>JAUIET010000007.1 GCA_030429735.1 Gammaproteobacteria bacterium | reverse complement strand
ATTCGCAAAGAGTTCAACGAAGCTGGAGGCCTCGAATGGCGGGCCCTCCGGGAGCCAGCACAATGGCGTTCTTCGTTGTTGTGTCCCTTGCCAATATAGCCGATATTCCCTGCGGAACACGCCTAGATGAACGCCATTGTGCTGGCTCTAAATGGTACGAACTTATGTTAAGGGACACTAGATCTACATCAGGCGTGCAAATCGATCACGCAGTTTTCAATAAAATTCAGATCGGGAATACTGGCGGTTTCGCCATTGGCTGACACCACCATTAATTCTGCGGGGCCTTTGCGGTCCTGGGCATCGTCGTCGCTGCTTATTTCGTCCGGCGTTAATCTCATCAGGCGCGGCGCCCCCTGAGTCAGCACTGCAAGAAAGGGTAACTTGTCCGGGTTCGTGATGCCATTCAGCACGGCGATATTCTGGCGTCTGCCGTCGGCCTGGAACGGTTCTTCATTGAGCGCTTCGAAAGAAACCATTGGCACAGATTGGCCGCGCCATTCCAGATTGCCCAGAAACCAGGTGGGCATATCGTCGGGTTGGGCCGGCGCGCGGTGATGAATTATTTCGGCGACGGTTACATTGGGCAACAACAAGTAGCGTTTGGTGACCGGCATCAAAAAAGTGACCAATTCGGCCGGCAGCGTATCTGCTTGTAGGGCTTGGTTCATAGTCATGTCGCCTATGCGTGGCTAGTTTTTTCCAGTCGCTCAGCGCCAACCAGCTCAGTGATCGCCTGCAAAAGCTCTATTTCCTGATACGGCTTGCCAAGATAATTATTGACACCAATCGAGAATGCGCGTTCGCGATGCTTGTCGCCGGTGCGTGAGGTAATCATGATAATCGGCAGGTCTTTCAGTTTGCTGTGATGGCGAATCTGATTGGCCACTTCAAAACCGTCCATCCGTGGCATTTCAATATCCAGCAACATCACATCCGGGGTGCGGTCTTGCAACAGCGCCATCGCTTCAACGCCGTCACGTGCCACCACAACGTCCATGCCCTGCCGCTCAAGGAAGCGTGATGTTACCTTGCGCACTGTCACCGAATCATCAACCACCATAACAACAACATTGTCGTTGTCTGCTTCAACCGGCTCGTTCTCTGCCAGCGCAAACGCTGGATCCGGTCCGCGCAAAGCTTGCGTAGCGTGCTGGCGAATCACGGCGAGCAGATCAAGAATAACAACTACGCGACCGTCACCGAGTACGGTTGCACCGGATACTCCGTGCACCATGCCAAACTGCGGGCCAAGTGCTTTCACCACAACTTCCCGGCTACCGTGCACACCGTCTACCTGAATAGCAACCGCGTGCTCGCCAGCGCGCACCAATACCACGGGCAGGGGCGAACTATAGGTAGATATATTTGCATTTGCCTCCAGACCAAGCAGGGTGCCAAGATAGCGCAGGTCATAGGGCTGGCCGGCGTATTCGAAGCGCGGCGAGTCCGGTTGATAATACGCCTCCAGCTCAAATGGGCTGACGCGCACAATCCCCTCAATACTGTTTAGCGGAATGGCGTACATATCAGTGCCAACCGACACGGTTAGCGCTCGATTCACTGATACTGTGAACGGCAGGCGAACAACGAACTTGGTGCCCAGGCCACGTCTGGATTGAATATCCATGGTGCCGCCCAACTGTTTGATCTCCGAGCTCACCACATCCAAACCGACACCACGGCCGGAAATCTGCGTCAATTCAGTGGCCGTACTCACCCCCGTCTCCAGGATGAATTGCAGAATTTCATGTTCGCTCAGGTCAGCATCAGCGCTCATCAGGCCTGCTTCAATCGCTTTGTCACGCACCCGTGATACATCAATTCCAGCGCCGTCATCCTCAAGGATGATCACTACCTCATTGCCTTCACGCATCAGACCAAGGCTGACATGGCCAACGGCTGACTTATCGTATTCCAGTCGAACATCGGCAGGTTCAATTCCGTGATCTACTGCATTGCGCAGCATATGCTCCAACGGTGGCAACATTCGCTCCAACACGCTGCGATCCATTTCGCCTTCGATGTTCAAAAGCTCAAACTCAACCTGCTTGCCCAATTCGTTGCTGACCTGGCGTACAATTCGTCTAAGGCGCGGCACCAGGCGTGAGAACGGCACCATGCGCGATTGCATCAGGCCTTCTTGCAGGTCGGTATTGATTCTGGCTTGTTGCAGCAGCAGCGTTTCCATGTCGCGCGCTTTCTCGCTCATGGTGCTCTTTAGGTCGAGCAGGTCCGAGGCACTTTCCATCAACGACCGAGACAGCGTTTGCAGCTGTGAATATCGGTCCATTTCCAGTGGGTCGAAGCTGTCCAGGCCTTCCTGTTCCACCTGTTCCTGACGGAACAGGATTTGTGCCTCGGTTTCCATCTCCAGCCGGCGCAGTTTGTCCTGCAATCGCTCAACCGTACCTTCCATCTCTTCCAGAGAGAACCCGAACTCGGACACTTGCTCTTCCGCACGGGCACGAGAGATACTGGTTTCACCGGCCAGGTTGACCAAATTCTCCAGCAATTGACTGGGAACCCGTACTACTTCTTGCGTAGTGCGTCGAGCAGCATCCGAATTGGCTGATACTTCAGGCTTGCCAGGCACAGACGGTGCAGGTTCGTTTGCCCGGTCCAGCCTGACAACATTGTCAACAACGGCAGACTCAGACGCGTCATCTGCTAGATTCCGCTCAGGTTTCGCCTCAGCAGTCTGCGGGTCATCTGCCTCTATTACTTCAAACTGGCCCTCAAGTACATCGTCAGATAAATCCGCATCATTGCTGGCCATGGCAGCGGTTGCAGATTTGGGCGCGTCCGTGGCTGACGCTTCATGCGCCTCATTTATATCAGCAGCCAGCGATGGATTACGTAGCACATCAACCTGACGGGTGATGCGGTCGACATACGTTTGCAGCTCAGCAAAAAATGCAGGGGTATAGGTTGACCCGGATTGCTCTACGCGCTCAACAAACGATTCACAATCATGAGCCAAATCGCCTAGTTCTGTGACATCAGCCAGCCGAGCGCCGCCTTTGAGTGTGTGCAAAGCCCGCTGCAACTCGTCAACGTAGGATGTAGCCGCCGGCTCTTCTTTCCATGCGTGTACGGTTTCGTCAATATCTTCCAACAGATCCGCAGCTTCTTCAGTAAAAATCTCCAATATCTCGTTGTCGACTTCGGCTTCTGCCGACTGTTCAGATGCTGATTTCGCCTTCGCAAGCTGCGATTCCGCTTGCGTTTGTGAATCCCGTTCCACGCCCGGTTCCTGCGCCAGCTCAGCTTCGTGCGCACTAACCACCGTCTGTAACTCGGCTTCGGCTTCGGCTTCGGCTTCGGCTTCGGCTTCGGCTTCGGCTTCGGCTTCGGCTTCGGCTTCGGCTTCAATTGTCTCTGCAGAATCGTTGGACGCAAGCGCCTCGCTTTGTTCGGCAACGGCTTCGTCTGGCTCGGGCTCAGTCAGCGCGGCCTGCAGCGTTGCCTTATCTTCTGGTTCTGGCTCTGACCGCAATGACTCATCCGCAGCCGTGCCGTGCAAGCCCTGGTCCTGATCCTGGCTGCGCGCATCGGCACCATAATCTTCCTGATTATCGGCGTACGTACGCATCGGCGCCGCATTACTGGTCAGCAGTCCGGTAGCCGCCATAAACAGAGAGCGGCTGGATTTTTCCTGTTTGGCACCGTCAGTATCCGGCTTTTTACTACTGAAAAACTGCTGCGCCATACCTTCCGGCGTGTCTGGCATTCCAGGCTCAAATTTATCTTTCATCCAGCGTGAGATGAGCAGTTCTGTGTCTTTACTGGAACTTTCAATCAACGCATCCGCTTCGCGCTCGGCATCGTCAACGGCTTGCTCGCGCGCTTTCAATTCTGATTTGTATTCCGACAGCTCAAATTGTGCCAATGCAACGCTGGCCTTCTCAAATTCAGGCTGATTCGCCAGAGATTCCCCACTGGATAACGCATCGATCGCCGAGGCAAACCCTTCCTGGCTCACATCAGCAAGCGTCAGAAAACTCTCGGGCAACCAATCCAGCGTTGCTGCCTGCTCATAAGCATCTGCCGACGTAAGCGCCAATACCTCAAGCGCTGTTTGATCCTGCTGACGAGCTTGCTCAGCCATCTCTCTTTGTTGGCGCGCAATTCGCAACATTGCATCGCTGGCCGAGCGACCGGACTTGGCTTCAACCAACAAACCAGCGCAGGCAGACACGCTGGCCATCAAATCCGTCATAAACTCAGCGAATGTTTTGACCTCTTCTGCATCAGCTTCTGATTCGACACTGGCCAACTGTGAGCGACAATGTTCTATTTCCGCACACAGTTCTTGGCCTGCCTCCGTGTTTTCAGCTGATGTCTCCGGCAATAGGTCCAGGTCTGAGCGAACCAGTAGTGCTACATCATCAATTAAGCCAATCGAGTCAGTACTTACCGGACGCCGCAATTGATGAAGTTCCAGCACATAGGCTTCAAGCGGACCAACGTAATCGGCGATATGCTCATAGCCAGCAATCAGGGCACTTCCCTTTAAGGTATGCAAAGCGCGATGCAGGCCGTCTGAAACAATGGTTTCACCGGCTTTTGCGTCGTCAATGAATCGTTGCAGTTGATCAAGATGAGTTGCTGCTTCTGCGCTGAAAATGCGTTGCAAGGCAAGCTCATCTTCCTGGTCACGTTGCTCTTCCGTCAGTTCGACGTCAACTAACTCAGCCGCAGCTTGCTCTGGCTCATCCATCATCGCCGTAACAGAGGCGAGCATTTCACCGGTGAAGTCGGTATCTTCTTCAACCGGATCCTCAGCGATTTCTGCTGCGGGCGTGCCAGACCCGGAAATTTGCTCGAGCGTAACGATGTCAGTTTGGCCTGTACTGATGGCATCAGCTAATTCGCTAAGCCGTGCTGCGTCAGCACTGGCCGCGTGGCCACCGGAGATAAAGTCATCCAGCATGGTCGGCAGCAACAGCCTGACCTGACGGGTTAACGCCTTATGCGAGGGCGTGAGTTTTTGCGAACCGTCAATAACACGGTTCAGCATATTCTCTATACTCCAGGCCAGTTCGCCAGTGTCATTGGCCCCCACCATACGGCCACTGCCTTTTAGAGTGTGAAAACTCCGGCGCACTGTGTCCAGGGACTCTGCTTCATCCATGCGGTCAAGGTGTTGATCGAGCTCTGCGAGAACTTCTTCAGTTTCTTCTGAAAAAATTTCGACAATTTCGTCATCAAGCTCTTCGTTCTGCGCATTGCTGCTAACAGGTGTGGGTGCCTGTTCGTTGCTGGCATCCTGCGCAGTAGCCTGGTCGATCACCGCCGGCGGCGGTTCAATATCGACAAGCTTGTCTTTATGCGCTGGATCCACCTGCGCCTGAAGATCGTCTTTTTCCTGAATGTCGTCTTTTAAGCGAGCTGCCGCGTATTGATCAAACTCATCGTCGAACACCATAAAATCTGATATATCGAGATTGTCGTCTTCGCCGGTATCAGTCTGCGCATACAATTCTGGTCGTCGCTGCCACTTGTCCAGATCAGTAATTGGAAAGCCCAGCGCCGCGACGCTTTCCACCGCAACATCCAGGATCATGTCGCTTTCGGTCAGAGTGTCTTCAACGATACGCTCAAGGTAGTAATCAACGCTGGTCAGGGCATCGGCCAGGGTGTCCAGCATTTGCCATTCAGGCACCCGCTGCCCCATCAGCAAATGATCACAGATATACCATTCGCAGCTAGCCAAAATTTGTGCGGCGCGCTCAAGTGGCAATATCATCAAACCACCGCGAACCTCGGCCAACAATGCCGGCACCCCGCTAAGGCGTTGGTGGTCCCATTGGTGCGCAATGAACTCGATCACTGCTTCTTTCGCTTGATCTATACCATAACGCGCTTCATGAACAACCGATTGAAAGGCCGCTGCCAGCTGACGATCTTTCTCAGTGGTCTGGCTCGCTGACTCCATACTTTCATTGTCAACGGTTTCTTTGAGTATGGCTTCAACGCTGATAATATTTTCAGCAATTTCCATCAACGCATCGGACGTTGGTTCTTTCTGCCCGCTGATCATCTGCTCTATCGCATCAGCCTGGCGTCGCACAGTGCGCAAGGCATCGCCCAGCCCAAGCACCATCATGGTATTGATCACACGGGTAAACACGGGCAAAGCCGGTTCCAGATCGACCTCATCACGCTCGCGATTACGAACGTAAAGATCGATATAGTCTTTAATGCTGCTTAACTCTTCCAGCAACGCATCTACCACCGACTGTAAAGTGGCGCTGTCCGGGCCCATGGCCTCCAGCTCACTGGGCGTTTTTAGTTCTTCGTCCCACTGCTTTTGCAGGTCGTTCACCAGTGCTTGCTCGGTGTTTACCGTTTTTAGCAAGGTTTTGATCGACGATTGCAAGGTGTCAGCTGCCTGCTCTTTCAGCGAATCAGGTCCACCGGCTGCTATATTGATCAGCATTTTGTCCAGCTCAAGCAACAAATCAGCCACTTCATTGCTGATCGCAAGGCTGCCTTCTTCAAGCACCTCAAATAAACCGAGCGCTGTTCGCCAGAAGTATTCCTGGGCCGTATTCTGGCTGATCTTGTGAATACGCTGACCAATTTGAGCCAGATACCGCAAGTTTTTGTCTATGTCTTTGTCACGTGCAATATTCAGTACCGCAACGCGAAACATCTTGCGCAACTTATGCATCAAGTCGTCAAAATCTTCACGCGATACACGGCTGGAAAACGCCGCAGAGAAGTCCGCTGGCTTGCGCGCAAGCGTAGGCTCTGCACCACGCACGGCTTTTAACTCATTGATAATTGGCTGCAAGGCATTTGGCGCGATATCGGCCTTGACCTTCTTAACCCGCTCAAGCATTCCCGGCAACTGCAACAGGGCCGTCATCAGAATTTCCAGAGCGGCGTATTCGTCCGGTGTAGAACGATTAACTAAGGCCTGTGCAACAGCCTCTATCTCTTCTGCAAGTAGCACCAGGTTATTCAATTGCACCATACGCAGAGTGCCATTGATCTGATGCGCGTGCGTCAGAGTAAAACGCAGCTTGCTGAAATCTTCGGTGTCTTGACTATACGCTTCGAGAGCCTGACGCGCTTGCTTGATCGTATCATCAAGCTCGCTGTTCACCCATTCAAATGCAACATAATCCAGCTGTTGTTCGGCCATTGGATTGTGCCTGTCGGCGCCTCTTAATTGGGTTTACAGGTTTACTGGGCAGTAAGCGCTACGCTTAGGCAGCACTCACTACGTTGTTACTATCATCCTTATTGCCAATTTCCAGGAAAGACTCCATTCCCTCCAGTTGATCTGTCTGGTCAACTTCAGGCTCATCAGACGGCAGCTTGAAGCCTTCAACTGATTGCCGTAAATCGTAAGCCATAGCAGCGAGTTCACCAATCGAAGCCGCGCTTGCCTTGGTACCCTCAGAAGTCTGGCTGGCAATTTCCTGCACCACACCCATGGTGTTTGATATGTTTCCAGCCGTCATCGCCTGTTGCCGGGCCGCGTTCGAAATATTCTGAATCAGCTCGGCGAGGTTGGTGGACACGTTTTCAATTTCTTCCAGCGCCACACCGGCGTCTTGCGCCAGTCTTGCGCCACGTACCACTTCAGTAGTGGTTTGCTCCATTGAAATAACCGCCTCGTTGGTGTCAGACTGAATCGTTTTCACCAGGGCTTCAATTTGTTTGGTCGCCGCGCCCGAGCGTTCCGCAAGCCGCTGCACTTCGTCAGCAACCACCGCGAAGCCGCGACCCGCGTCACCGGCCATAGATGCCTGGATAGCAGCGTTCAAGGCCAGAATGTTGGTCTGATCGGCAATGTCATTAATCAACGATACGATATCACCAATCTCTTGCGAACTTTCCCCAAGACGCTTGATGCGCTTGGAGGTGTCCTGAATTTGTTCGCGAATGTTATCCATACCGGTGATCGTATTCCGCACCAGCTGTCCACCAGAGTTGGCAATTTCCACCGAGCGTTCCGCAACGTTGGCAGACTCACCCGCGTTCGACGATACCTGGTCAATGGTTTTCGCCATTTCATTGATCGCCGAGGACGCACCGGAAATTTCAACCGCCTGCTTCTCAGATGCCTGAGCCAATCCCAACGCATTTTGCTGGTTTTGCTCTGCGGCTGACGATACCGAAACAGCGGTATCGTTTATCTTGGATACCAGCTCGCGAAGTTGACCAATCGCGTAGTTAACCGAGTCAGCAATCGCACCAGTAAAGTCCTCTGTGACGGTCGCATTGGTTGTCAGATCGCCATCGGCGAGGTCACCAATTTCATCCAGCAAACGCAAAATGGCTTGCTGGTTCTGATCGTTTGTTTCGGCGGTGTGCGCCAAACGGCGGCGAGTATTGCGAAGCAATAAGTAACCGATAGCTGCCAGAGACAGCAACATCACAGCACCTGCTGCCAGTGTCCACTGCGGCGTAAACTGTCGCCGGGAACTCAAGCCGCCAATGGCATCAGACAAGGCGCTGGTATCGGACATCAGCTCCGGCGCGCCATTTGCGATCACATCGGCTGCCTCCCTGGCCTCAAGCAAGTCTGGCGAGGCCTGGAAAATCTCATCGACTGAACCACTGACAAATTCGAACAGTTTGGAAATTTCAACCAGACTGGCTCGTGCGTCAGCATCCGTTACACGGCTAATACGCATCGCGGCATTGCGGTTTAACATGCCGTCCAATACGCTACCAAACAAGCTTGCGTCTAGGTTGAACTGGTCAGCTGCCTGATCAGCGCCCTCTCCACCTTCAAGCATTTTGTCTACGTTGCGCGCAATACGCTCCGCGAGCCAGGATTGCCGCTGTGCTACCGCTACTTGATCTGAGGGCGCACTGCTTTCCAGCAAAATTTCCACAACGTTGTTGTATTCCTGCTGCAATTCTGGAATTGAATCGTTCAGTGTTTTCGCAACTTCATGCAAAAACAAAATTCGATCGCGGTTGGCGTACATTGTGCCAACGGCTGCGTTCACTGGCGCCCATTCGGATGTGAGCGCGCTGAGCTCGTCAGACAGCATTGATTTTGGCGAGGGTAAGGATTCATCACCGTCCATCAACAGATTTAGGTTTTGATCGAACTCGCCCGCAGATTCGTTCAGCATATCGAACGCTTCGCCGTCGCCGCCAATTGCCAGTCGAGCACTGGACGACACTTGCTGAGCAAGTACTCTCAATTCAGCGGTCACTTCCTGATAGCGCGCGTCGTAACCGGCGTCACGATTGGCAACAAACATGCTCCACGCGGCAAATGCTGCCGCTGCAATAAATATCAGGCCGATGAGGAAAATGGGTCCGTTACCAGGGTCGGCCCCTCGGTTCAGATCTTTGTTACTCATACGCTGGGCTCCCAGGTCTTAATCTTGAATGTGTCATAACGCGTTATTGTGCCGCGGCATTAAAAAATCGCGGGTCTTTCGCCAGTTCATGCAAGCTGAACACCGTCCAGCTTTGCGTGTCGTTGTGGTATTTACCCCGAAGATAGGCTGCAAAGGGTGCCAGATCTTCTTCAACTTCGTCGTTGGCGCTGTAGTTTTCGATCGCAAAGTGCTGCATGCCATACACTTCATTCACCAATACGCCGGAATAAAAATCCCCCATATCAAGCGCCAGCACTCGTTGTTTCTTTCTATTGCCACCCAACTGACCGCCAAAAAAGGCTTCCAGGTCAATCAATGGCAGCAGTCTGCCACGAACATTGGCAACACCGCGCACCCACGGTCGCACCCCGGGAATTCGCGTGGCATTGGGGCGCTCCAGTAACTCAGCCACTTCAGTCATCGGAACCACAAAGCGCTTGCCACATAAATTGAAGCCGATACCACTCCACATGGTTTTCGCGTCAACTTGTTGTGGTAAACCGCGCTGGCCTGAAGTACTGCTTGCCGCAATTGTTGCCAGAACACCATAAGGATCGTCAGCCGTTTCCATGTATTGTTATTCAGGCAATCAATGAATTAATAGTTTGCAGTAATATTTTCTGGTCGACCGGTTTGGTTAAAAATGCACTGGCACCCTGGCGCTCGCCCCAAACACGATCCGTTTCCTGGTTCTTCGTTGTCACAATTACAACGGGTATGTTGGTTGTTCGGCTGTCTTTGTTCAGTTGACGGGTTGCCTGGAAGCCATTCAGACCCGGCATAACAATATCCATCAACACGAGGTCCGGATGCTCAGAGCGGGCCATATCCACGCCTTTTTCACCGTTTTCAGCGGTGAGCACATCAAAGCCCGCTTTGTTCAGCCAACTCGACATGCGAAACGTCTCTGTAGGAGAGTCGTCGACGATGAGAACGCGTGCCATATAAGCGTGTTTCCCTAACTTGCTTCTTTAAGTTCAACCTGGGCTTCAATTGCGCCCAGTAATTCGTTCTTACTGAATGGTTTGGTTAAATATTGATCAGACCCGACTATCCGGCCTTTTGCTTTATCAAACAAACCATCCTTACTCGACAACATAATCACCGGCGTAGACTTAAACTCGCTGTTGTTTTTAACCAACGCACACGTTTGGTAACCATCCAGCCTTGGCATCATGATGTCGACAAAAATCAGGTCCGGGCGGTTATCGGCAATTTTCGCCAATGCATCGAATCCGTCGATCGCGGTGATCACTGTACAGCCCTCTTTCTGCAGCAAGGTTTCGGCGGTACGCCGAATCGTTTTGCTGTCGTCAATGACCATTATTTTTAGCTTCTCAAGGTTTGCTGCCATATTTTCGCCTGCATTGCACACCGGGTTGTGCTGCTGTGTTGTCCTATTAGCACGCTTTATCAGAATAACTGCCGCCTGGCAGCGTATATTGTGCTAATTTCTCCACAAATTAATAGCCCACAAATGTACATAAATAAAGCTATTTCGCGTTATAACACTGATAAAAGCTACCCAGCACACACTTTAGTCAGAAAAATCAATTTAAGGAAAACCAATGTCAGTAAAACTCGGTGTAGTTATGGACCCGATTGCGGGTATCAACTACAAGAAAGACAGTACGCTTGCCATGCTATGGGCTGCCCAAGACAGGGGCTGGAGCCTGTATTACATGGAGCAACATGATCTGTATATTACAGGAGGTGAGCCACGCGCGTCGATGCGAAAACTCACTGTTTTTAAAGACCCTGAAAGATGGTACGAACTCGGTGCTGTAAACGATGAGTGTTTGGCCGACCTCGATATTATCCTGATGCGCAAAGACCCGCCGTTTGACAACGAATTTGTTTACTCAACGTACATACTCGAGGCCGCGGAGCGTGCCGGCAGCTTTGTGGTTAACCCTCCTCAAGCACTGCGCGATGCCAATGAGAAAATCACGGCAACCTGGTTTCCCGAATGCGCACCACCGCACCTGGTAACGGCCGATGACGCTCGCATTCGGGCCTTTCACGCCGAGCACAAAGATGTCATTTTAAAACCACTGGATGGCATGGGTGGCAGCTCGATTTTCAGAGCCAGAGTCGATGAACCGAACATCGGTGTCATCATCGAAACGCTGACGAATTTTGGTAAAAACACCATCATGGTGCAAAAATTCATTCCTGAGATCAGCAACGGTGACAAGCGTATTTTATTGATCGACGGCGAACCGGTTGATTATTGCCTGGCCCGCCTGGCCGCTAAAGGCGAGACCCGAGCCAACCTGGCGGCCGGTGGGCGTGGCGAAGCGCGCCCCCTGAACGACCGAGATCGCTGGATTTGTGACAAAGTTAAGCTATTTTTACAAGAGAGGAAGTTATTATTTGTTGGCCTGGACGTGATTGGCGATTACCTCACTGAAGTGAACGTCACCAGCCCAACCTGTATTCGAGAAATCGACGCAGCATACGGTACTGATATTGGCGGGCGGTTTATGGACTGCATCAGCGAGAAATATCAGGCCAGGAAGCGATAACACCACGCTTAAGCCCCGCTGGGGCTCGGTGATGAAAGAATGGAACTCTGCACGATACCCACAAAGAGGCGGCAATGGCTCAGGCCCAACTAGCGAACAATCTCAACTATGTGTCGTTCAATCTCGACCGGCTGGGCACTGCCCTGTCGTTTGCGGTTGCTGCGCATGCCGCGATATTGCTTGGCATCACGTTCACTGCAGAAATTAACAACATACGCACCCAGCAACTGGAAATCACACTGGCCCAGTTTCGCGAAGAAAGTAACGATGACGCCGATTATCTGGCCGATCAGAATCAGCAAGCCAGTGGCACGGAATTAGAAAAAGCATTGCTGTCGTCCCCAGAACTCTCCGAGTTCCAAGACATTGAGGTGAATCAGGTCAGCAAGATGGCCATGCAACAGCGCATGGACGAATCAAAAGCCAACGACGCAAACACGGTACACACTTTGAACGAGGCTGAGGCCAAGGTTCAAATCACCGACCGCTCGGAAGACAAGCAAAAGGTAGATACCCAAGACATGCTCAGCGAAGATGAGCTGATGGGCGAAATTGCCTCATTGGCCGCCAAGCTTGATCAATACAAGGAAGAAGCGGCCAAACGGCCTCGTGTTAGACGCATTACCTCAGTGTCGACCAAACGCGCCATGGACGCCTTGTACTTGCTGAAATGGGAGCGCGAAATAGAACGCACGGGTAATCAGTACTACCCAGAAGAGGCGCGTGCACGCGAACTCTATGGCGACCTGAGCTTAATGGTTACGGTACTGCCCAATGGCGCGGTCTCCAATATTCAACTATTGCAGTCGTCCGGCCACAAGGTGCTGGACGATGCCGCAATCAATATTGTAGAAAAGTCTGCACCGTTTGAGCCTTTCTCTGCCGAAATGTCGCGCGAAATCGACAAGCTGGAAATTGTACGCACCTGGCACTTCCAGAAAAATCAGCTCGACACAAACGTGCGTAAATTATCGCGAGCGGAATAAGACCACACTATTCCTCAATGCTGGTATAAGTGCACGTCCCGTTGCGGGTAGGGTATACCTATATTCGCGTCATCCAGCGCCAGTTTGATCTCTTCTGTTAACACCCAGCGCACATCCCAGTAGTCCGCTGTTTTTACCCAGGGCCGAACCACAAAGTTTACAGAATTGTCGCCCAGCTCATGTACTGCAATAACGGGTTGCGGCTCTTCCAAGATGCGATCTTGCTTCGCAATTACTTGTTCCAGCACCGTTCTGCATTGTCTCAAATCCGCGTCATACGAGACGCCGATCAACAGGTCGATACGCCGGGTTGGCTTGCTGTTGTAGTTAGTAATGGCCGAGCCCCATATCTCATTATTAGGGACAATCAGCTGCTTATTGTCACCACTCCTCATAAGCGTGTGGGTAATATTGATCTCTTCAATCACGCCGGAAAGTCCCGCCGCTTCAACAAAATCTCCGGGTTTGAAAGGCCTGAAAATAATCAACATTGCACCAGCAGCAAACGCGCTGATTTGATCTTTCAGACTCAAACCAATGGCCAGCCCCGCAGCTCCAACCACCGCAGCTGCTGACGTAGTATCGATTCCCAACTGGTTAAGTGCTGCAATGACAACAAACACCAACAGCGTAATATAGACAAGTTTGCCAAGGAAATTCACCAGCGTTGTATCAAGGCGTGACTTGCGCATGCCTTTTTCAGCGATACCAGTCAGCAATCCAGCAAGCCAACGGCCCAATAGAATAATTGCCAGCGCATACACAGTGCTCAACACAATCGGTGTTGCTATAGGCAGCCATTGTGAAGGGTCTCTTACTACATCTATAACAGCGTCCACGTTCGATTCCTTTGAGCAAAAAGGCGGGGATTATAATGGCCTGAGTGTTGTGGTAGTAGTAGAAGTTGGAACAGATGATCATCTATACCTTGATACATCGCCAAGGACCACGAATAATGGGGTATGAGCATTCCAGAATTTCACAGCTTGGCGAATCATTTCCTGCTCGCCATGCCCGCCCTGCAAGACTCCATATTTACCAGCAGCCTGACCTTTGTGTTTGAACATTCGGAGCAGGGCGCTGCCGGGCTGGTGGTGAACAAGCCGATTGGTATGACGGTAGAGGAAGTATTCGTGCAGCTTGAGTTGCCTGCTAATGGCCGCAAAGCAACCGATGCTGTGCTGGCCGGCGGGCCGGTCTCTCCACATCAGGGCTTTGTTCTGCACCGCGATAATAACTGGGATGAAACCCTGCAGGTTGGCGACGTCTGTATAAGTACATCGCTTGATATATTGCGCTCTTTAGCCGCCGATCAGGGTCCTGATGAGGCGCTGATTGTGCTG
The DNA here is from genome assembly GCA_030429735.1 of Gammaproteobacteria bacterium. Classification (GTDB taxonomy): domain Bacteria; phylum Pseudomonadota; class Gammaproteobacteria; order Pseudomonadales; family JAUIET01; genus JAUIET01. Next base: position 242,517 of record JAUIET010000007.1, on the reverse strand, counting down.
GGTTATGCGGGCTGGGCACCGGGTCAACTTGAGGATGAGTTAGCGCGAAATGCCTGGCTAACACTGGAAGCTGATGCCGGTATCATGTTCGATACGCCTCTGGAGAAACGCACTGAACTGGCCGCCAGAAATTTGGGCTTCGATTTAAGCATGCTTGGGGTTGATGCCGGTCACGCGTGAACAGCTTGGGCGCGCAAAAAACCATACTGGGCTTTGACTTTGGTCTGCGCCAGATTGGTATCGCCGTGGTAAGCGCACCTATGAGTTTTGCCACACCTTTGTGCGTGTTGCGGTCTCGCGGCGACACGCCCGATTGGCAGGCACTGGAGTCGGTGATCAAAGAGTGGCAGCCTGACGTATGTGTTGTAGGCCTGCCGCTGAATATGGACGGCTCGCCGGGTGAACTGGACAGTCGCGTAAAGCGTTTCGCGCGCCAATTGGAAGGCCGTTTCTCAGCGCGATACGGGTTTGTTATTGCTCTTCAAGACGAACGACTGAGCAGCCATGAAGCCAAGGAGCTTATGTCAAACCACGGAGGCCGCGCCAATTATGTGCAAACGCCAGCCGACAGCCTGGCGGCCAAAGTGATTCTGGATCGCTGGATATCCGCGAACAGCTAAGCCTATCGCCGACGTATCTGCGGACCACCTGTGGGCTGCTCTTGCATGCTCAGACCACGCGACGGAGAATTGCTGGCAACGCCCAGGTCGGCTTCGATGCCGGCGCTTGCCCCTCGGGCACCGGATTTGTCGTCGCCGAGCTTGATCATCAACCGCAAATCGTTGGCCGAATCGGCGTGGGCCAGTGCATCTTCGTAGGTGATTTCACCTGCCGTATACAATTCGTACAAGGCCTGGTCAAAGGTTTGCATGCCATGTTCATTGGATTTCTTCATCAGCTCTTTCAGCTGGTGCACTTCGCCTTTTCGGATCATATCCTGCGCGAGTGGCGTGTTTAGCAGCACCTCAACCACAGCACGGCGACCATTGCCATCAGCGGTTGCGATAAGCTGCTGCGCTACCATGCCCTTCAGGTTTAATGACAGGTCCATCCAAAGCTGATTGTGACGCTCGGGCGGGAAAAAATGCAAAATTCTATCCAACGCCTGGTTCGCATTGTTGGCGTGCAGTGTGCACAGGCACAGGTGGCCTGTCTCGGCAAACGTAATCGCCTGCTCCATAGTCTCCAGCGTGCGCACCTCGCCAATCATGATTACATCCGGCGCCTGTCGCAGCATGTTTTTCAATGCCACCTCAAAGGATTCACAATCAATACCAACTTCACGTTGAGTGACAATACAGGACGCGTGCTGGTGTATGTATTCAATCGGATCTTCAACACTAATGATGTGACCGGTGGAATTACGATTGCGATGACCGATCATCGCCGCCAGCGATGTTGATTTACCAGTACCTGTTGCACCTACAAAAATGATCAAGCCGCGCTTGGTCATTGCCAGGTCTTTAATCACGTCTGGCAACCGCAAATCTTCAATGGTTGGGATGTTGGTTTCGATGCGCCGTAGAACCATACCCACCAGATTGCGCTGATAAAATGCACTGACTCGAAAACGACCTGTACCTCGCGCACTGATGGCGAAGTTACATTCGCGCTCCTCGGCAAAGTCACGCCGTTGTCGCTCGTTCATCACACCCAACACGGTTTCGCGCGTTTTTTCAGGGCTCAGCGGTGTGGTTGTCACTGGCATAACCCGGCCATTGATCTTCATGCTCGGTGGTACACCGGCTGTTATAAAAAGGTCTGAAGCGCCTTTCTCAACCATCAGTGTCAGGAGTTTATCAATTTGCACTAGGGTGCCCTCTGCTTATGTATGAGCCGTCGCCCGATACGGTGTTACTAAAAATTCTCTGGTGTCTTGGCTTTTTCTCTAGCCGCATCACGACTGATCAATCGTTTGTCGACCATATCCATCAAGCACTGATCCATGGTTTGCATACCGACCGAGCCACCGGTTTGAATGGCCGAGTACATTTGGGCCACTTTGTCTTCGCGAATCAGGTTTCGGATGGCTGATGTACCAATCATAATTTCATGCGCGGCAATTCGCCCGCCACCGCTTTTCTTCAGCAAGGTTTGTGAAACAACAGCCTGCAATGATTCTGACAACATGGAACGCACCATAGCTTTCTCAGATGCGGGGAATACGTCAACCACACGGTCAATGGTTTTTGCCGCTGACGTGGTATGCAAGGTGCCAAACACCAGGTGGCCTGTTTCAGCCGCTGTCAGTGCCAGACGAATAGTCTCCAGGTCGCGCAATTCGCCGACAAGAATGATGTCGGGGTCTTCACGCAATGCGGACCGCAGTGCTTCGCTAAACCCGTGGGTATCACGATGCACTTCGCGCTGGTTAACCAGGCATTTTTTGCTTTCGTGCACAAATTCGATAGGGTCTTCAATGGTAAGAATGTGCTCGTATTTGTTTTCATTAATAAAATCCATCATCGCCGCCAGCGTTGTGGATTTACCCGAACCCGTGGGACCGGTGACCAGGCACAGGCCACGTGGCACCAGCGAGATATCACGGAACACCTGGCCCATACCCAGCTCTTCCATGGTTAATACCTTGGATGGAATGGTTCTGAATACCGCACCAGCGCCGCGATTCTGGTTAAATGCGTTCACACGGAAACGTGCAACGCCTGGAACCTCAAACGAAAAGTCGGTTTCGAGAAATTCTTCAAAATCCTTACGTTGCTTGTCGTTCATGATTTCATAAATCAGTGCATGAACTTCAGAGTGATCCATAGCCGGAAGATTGATTCGACGAACATCGCCATCGACACGAATCATTGGTGGCAAACCCGCCGACAAGTGCAAGTCAGATGCCCCCTGCTTTGCGCTGAAAGCCAACAGTTCAGTAATATCCATATGAGTCCTATCACTTTGTATTGAGCGTCGGCATACCCCAAAAAACGGTATGCTTGTTCGCCATCGGAAACGTTGTGGTTCGACTAAAAGCTTAGGCTATAATTTCAGCCTCTGCTGTGGCCGCATAGCGTAACTTTTGCCTACGTGATCAGCCCATCCAATCACCTCTGTCGTGGACTCTTCGATTATCCGCCTGCCTATGCTTACGCTGGAAGACAATTTCAAAAAACTTCGAACGCGCATAGAAAATGCGTGCAATTCAGCATCAATTAGCCCAAATAATGTGCAATTGATTGCGGTTAGCAAGCGCCACTCGGTGGATAAGATCAAGGCCCTCTATGCGTTGGGCCAACGGCATTTTGCCGAAAATTACCTGCAGGAAGCGCTGGAAAAGCAAGCTCAAACCCGTGACCTGGCCATACACTGGCATTTTATAGGTCACATCCAGAAGAATAAAACCAGGGCACTGGCAGAGCACTTTGACTGGGTGCACAGCGTAGACCGTATTCAACTTGCCACACGCTTGTCTGAACAGCGACCGGTTGGCATGCCCGCCCTGAACATCTGCCTGCAGGTTAATATCGATAATGAAGAAAGCAAAAGTGGCTTTGCCGCAGAGCAGGTACCTGACGCATTTGAACAGACCAAAGGGCTTGCGGGCTTGTCGCTGCGTGGCCTGATGGCCATTCCCAGCGCCAGCGCTACGCCGCAGCAACAGCTTGCTTCCATGCTGAAAATGCAGACCTTGTTCAATAGCCTGAATGGCGTCGCTTCGTTCGATACTTTGTCGATGGGGATGTCACGAGACCTGGAGATTGCAATTCAAGCCGGTGCTACAATGCTGCGCGTTGGCGAGGCCCTGTTTGGGCCGCGCCCGAACTCATAAAACAGGAAACGGGTTTTATTGTGGCAAACAAACCTCGTATTGCATTCATAGGCGCCGGTAATATGGCCAATGCCATAATTGGCGGCCTGTGCGCCAAGGGCATGAGTCCAAGCCAGATTGTGGCAGCCGACCCCTATCAGCCAAGCCTGGATAATCTGCGCACGCAGCACAGCATTGAAAGCGCCACTGACAATAGATCAGCGGTCAGCGGTGCCGATGTAGTGGTATTGGCGGTGAAGCCACAAGTTCTGAAAACAGCCATTGGCGAAATACGCGACAGCATCAGCGAACGTTCTCCGCTATTGTTATCTATTGTGGCCGGCATCAGTGTTTCAAGCATGGAATCCTGGCTGGACGGCCCGCAGCCGATTGTTCGCAGTATGCCTAACACACCGGCACTGGTACAGTGTGGATCAACCGCTCTGTTCGCCAACTCGCACGTCAGTGCGATGCAACGTAAGGATGCTGAATCCATTGCAGCGGCGATAGGCATCACAGCCTGGGTGGAGGAGGAATCGCTACTTGATGCAGTGACCGCGATATCCGGGAGTGGGCCGGCGTATTTCTTTGCGATCATGGAAGCCATGCAGTCCATTGCTACTGATATGGGGCTGGATGCGGATATGGCAGAACGTTTTGTGCACCAGACGGCACTGGGTGCGGCGCAAATGGCCAGCACCAGTGATGTTGATGTCGGCGAGCTCAGGCGCCGGGTCAGCTCACCTGGCGGAACGACGTTAGCTGCACTGGAACAGTTCGAGGCGGGCGGTCTGCATGAGTTGTTCGCAACTGCTCTGCACGCTGCGCGGCAACGCGCAGAAGACATGGCCAAAGAGTTTGGCTAAAGCCCACTGGTTTAAGAGGTTAAGTAAATGGAAGTAGCGTCTGATATTGGCACATTTCTGGTTCGCAGTGTAATGATGCTGTTTTTGCTGGTGGTAATGCTCAGGGTGTTACTGCAGGTAGCGCGCGCTGATTTCTATAATCCGATTTCACAAGCCATAGTCAAAATCACGAACCCACTGTTATTGCCGCTGCGACGGATTATTCCAGGCTTTGGCGGCCTTGATATGGCCGGTATCCTACTCGCGATACTGGTTCAGATAGCTGCCATTATCTTGCTGTTTACTATGAATGGCTTTGGTTTCCCGCCAGTAGCAAACATGATTGCATGGGCCGGCCTGGGCTTGATTGCGTTGATCCTGGATATTTACTGGGTGATGGTTTTAGTAGGAATAGTCGCGTCGTTCATCGCTCCGTACAACGATCATCCGGCGCTGTTGCTGGTTCGTCAATTTACCGAACCGGTGCTGGCACCATTTCGTAAATTACTGCCGGCCATGGGCGGTCTGGACTTATCGCCGATTTTGTTTTTTCTGGCCCTTGGCGTGGGTGAAATTCTGCTCGCCAATGGCGCTGCCGCGATTGGCGTGCCGCGGTCATTGGTACTCGGCTTCTAGGAAATCCTGTGTCTGAATTTCCTGCTGATTCCGTAGGGCTTGTAACGCCGCAAACGGTTCACTTCCAAGAGCCGTTTGAACTGGCATGCGGTCGAAGCTTGTCCGGCTTTGATCTGGTGTACGAAACCTATGGCGAACTGAACCGCGACGCTTCTAATGCGCTGCTCATTTGTCACGCCTTGAGCGGACACCACCACGCGGCCGGTTATCACAGCGTTGACGACCGCAAACCCGGTTGGTGGGATAGCTGTATTGGCCCTGGCAAACCATTTGATACGAATAAGTTCTTTGTGGTGAGCTGCAATAATATTGGCGGCTGCCATGGCAGTACCGGACCGGCCAGCATTAACCCGGAAACGGGTGAGGTGTGGGGCAGGGATTTTCCGCCACTTCGGGCCAGAGACTGGGTTAATTCGCAATTGCTGCTGGCCCAACACCTGGGCATTGACTGCTGGGCTGCCGTGATTGGCGGTAGCCTTGGCGGCATGCAAGCCATGCGCTGGTCATTGGAATACCCCGACAAACTCAAGCACGCGATTGTTATTGCCTCAGCCATGAAACTGACTGCACAGAACATCGCGTTCAATGAAACGGCCCGTCAGGCTATCAGCTCAGATCCCGGCTTTGCCAATGGTGATTATCTTAAGACCGGGTCACGCCCGAAAGATGGCTTGGCACTGGCGCGAATGATTGGGCACATTACTTATCTTTCTGACGAAAGCATGGGCAAAAAATTCGGCCGCGAGCTGCGTTCGGGGACTTTTATGCGCGGCAGTGACGAAGAAATAGAGTTTCAGGTAGAAAGCTACTTGCGTCATCAAGGCGAAGTGTTCTCGGACAATTTCGACGCCAATACGTATTTGTTGATGGGGCGCGCACTGGATTACTTTGATCTCGCACGCGAATACAATGATGATCCGATCGCGGCTTTTCAACATGCATTGTGTGACTTCCTGGTTATATCCTTCACCACCGATTGGCGATTCGCACCGGAACGGTCTCGTGAGATTGTCGAAGCACTGCTTGGAGCACGAAAAAACGTCAGCTACGCCGAAATTGAAGCTAAGGAAGGGCACGATGCTTTTCTGATGCCAATCCCGCGTTACATTGACGTACTCAACAGCTACATGGTGCGGGTTTTTCAGGCGACACAAACCGGTGCGGGATCATGAAGTACGAACACTCGGCAATCGAGCAGTGGATAACACCCGGCTCGCGCGTGCTTGATCTTGGTTGCGGCGACGGCTCTCTGCTGGCCTTTCTTGAACAGAGTCGAGCTGTTCACGGTTGTGGTGTTGAGATTGATACTGCACTGATCAGCAACGCAATCGCCAAAGGTATTAATGTGTTGGAAAAAAACATCGATGAAGGCCTGGACGTGTTCGGCGACAACAGCTTTGATACAGTTGTGATGACCCAAACCTTACAGGCTATTCGCTACCCTGATCGTGCGCTGATTGAAATGCTCAGGGTTGGGCGCGAAGGAATAGTCACGTTTCCAAATTTTGCGCACTGGCGATGTCGTTGGCATTTGAACTTTCGCGGGCGTATGCCCGTATCAGAGTTTATGCCCTATAGCTGGTACGACACACCAAACATTCATTTCTGCACGGTAAAGGACTTTGAAGACCTGTGCGCTACGTTATCAATACGCATTCTGGATAAAGAATATAGTAGCGAGCACAACAGTTTCGAACCACTGGTGCGGGGTATGCCTAACCTGTTCGCCAGCCATGCAATTTACCGAATAAGCCTATGAGGATTTGTCGAAAGATTCTGCTCGCGCTTTGCCTTACGGCGTTTGCACTGCTTGCCCAAGCGGAACAGAAGAAAGTATTTGGCGAGTATGAAGTGCATTACAGCGTCATTCCAACCAGCTTCATTCCGCAAGACGCGGCGCGCGCCTACAATATTGTGCGCGCTAGCAACCGTATGCTGCTGAATATTGCAGTGCGCCGTCTGACACCGGAAGATCCCGGCAACGAAACGGCTGCGCAAGCGGCCAAGGTGGCCGCGATACGACACGATCTGATGCGTCCATTTGAGCTCGAATTTAATGAAATCAAGGAGCCCGGAGCTATTTACTATGTCAGTGATTTTCCGGTACTCAACGAAGAATTATCGCGCTTCAAAGTAACAGTGCAGGTGCCCTCCCAGCCCGTGTTCGAGTTTGAATTTATCAAGAAAATGTACGTCGACAAATGATGTTACAAGCAGGCAGCGATATTTTGATCGCCAGCGCCAACCCCGGAAAGTTACGCGAGTTCGAACGAATTTTTTCCAGAATCGATGTGCACTGCATACCCCAGTCCGAATTTGAGATTGATGAGGCTGTAGAAGATGGTTTGAGTTTTGTGGAAAACGCCATCATCAAGGCAAGACACGCGGCAAAACAGTCCGGTCTGCCGGCACTTGCGGATGATTCTGGCCTTGAAGTACCAGCACTGAACGGCGCCCCCGGAATTTATTCTGCCCGTTATGCCGGCGTTGATGCGAACGACGAAAGCAACAATGCCTTGCTACTGCGCAACATGCGCGACCTAAAAGGCGATGAACGTCGTGCCTGCTTCCAATGCGTATTGGTGTTAATGCGGCATGATCTGGACCCAACACCGCTGATCTGTCAGGGCACCTGGTGGGGCCGTATACTTGACACGCCGCGCGGCGATCAGGGCTTCGGTTATGACCCTTTGTTTTATGTTGAACAAGAACAATGCAGCTCTGCCGAACTGACGCGTGATCGCAAAAATAAGATAAGCCACCGCGGGCAGGCGCTGCAAATGTTGATAGATCAACTTACCCAACAGTGAATGCGGCTCCTGTTGGTCTGTACATTCATATCCCCTGGTGTATTAGGAAGTGTCCGTACTGCGATTTCAATTCGCATGAGTTTGATTACGAAGTTCAGGAACAACACTATCTGCTTGCGCTGCAACAGGATATAGACAGGGAAGCGCGCCGATTTGCCGGGCGCGAGATCAGCAGCATTTTCTTTGGCGGCGGCACACCTAGCCTATTCAGCGCTGCCGGCATTCAACACATTCTTGCTTTAGTGCATGGCAACTTCCGCGTTGCGTCAGATATCGAAGTCACATTGGAGGCCAACCCCGGTACGGTTGAACACGAGAAATTCTCGGATTTTCGGGCGGCAGGTATCAATCGGATTTCACTGGGCGTGCAAAGCTTTGATGATCGTCACCTGCGCGCGTTGGGCAGAATACATACGGCAGGTGACGCGCAGCGCGCGATCCGGTCCATTATTGACGCTGGTTATCAGCACTGGAACCTGGACCTCATGCATGGCTTGCCGGAGCAATCCTTATCTGAAGCCGTCGACGATTTACAGACGGCGTTGGCGTTCAACCCTTCCCATCTTTCCTGGTATCAACTCACGGTGGAGCCTAACACTGTGTTCTACAGTACTAAACCAGAGTTGCCCAACGAGGATGTACTTGCCGACATACAGGATTCCGGCCATGCCCTGCTTGCAACAGCGGGTCTGACGCAATACGAGGTATCGGCTTACGCAGCCGTTGACCAACGCTGCCAGCATAATCTTAACTACTGGAAGTTTGGCGATTACGCAGCGCTTGGTGCCGGTGCTCACGGCAAGCGATCACACTACGATTCTGACGTACTCACTGTGGAGCGTTACTGGAAGCAGCGTCAACCCAATACCTATATGAGCGCCCCCGATAAGCAAGCAGGTAGCCGCGTGCTAACAGAAAACGACGTGGTGTTTGAATTCATGCTCAACGCACTGCGCTTGCTCGATGGTTTTGATCGACCGTTGTTTGAAGCACGCACAGGCCTTCCTTATTCACGCATTGCAGACGATATTGAGCGCTTAATCTCTGAGGGCTTGCTGGACTCAAATCTGCAGAATATTGCGCCCACAGCTCTCGGCCGGCGTTTTCTAAATGATGTGACAGCACGGTTTCTTCAAGAGCCAAACGAGCCAGGGTAAGCGTTGTGTTAAGGGACACTAGTGCTACTCGCGCCGCTGCCTGCGGGTAACAAAGATTAAATCCCAGACGTCATGACCAAGCTGGGCGCCGCGCCGCTCAAATTTGGTCTCCGGTCTGAATTCAGGTCGGGCCGTGTATTCCCCTTTGCCTGCCGTATTTTGCCAGCCGGACTGCTGTTCCAGCAGTTCCAAACAATACTCTGCGTACGGCTGCCAATCGGTCGCAATATGCAGACTCGCACCGGGCTTGAGTTTCTGCCACAGCAAATCCAAAAAGGATTGCTGAACAATACGACGTTTGTGATGGCGCTTCTTCGGCCAAGGGTCGGGAAAGTACAGCTGCAGGCGATCAATGCTTTGATCAGGAATGCATTGCTGTAAAACAGCGATGGCATCTGCCCGATAAACACGCAGATTTTTGAGCTTATATTCTTTAGCGCCGGCTAACAGACGACCTACGCCGGGGGTGTGAACTTCAATGCCGATGAAGTCGCGCTGGGGATCGGCCATTGCCATTTCCAACAGGGAGTCTCCCATGCCGAAACCGATTTCCACAACCAGCTCAGCGTGCCGGCCAAACAGTGCCTCATGGGTAATCAGCCCTTGTTCCAGCTCTAGCCCGTAGTGCGCCCAGTTTGCGTCAAGCGCCGCAGACTGGGCCGCCGTCATGCGGCCAGTACGCAGCACAAAACTGCGGATGGCGCGGTGTTTTTGCGACTCGTCTTTGTCCTGAGCTGAGGTCACGGCGGGTGTGCTTTGCTATAAATAAAAAGTTAGCTTATGCCATTAACACGATACACGGCAGTGGCCAGCATGGCCCAAGCGGCTATGAAACACAGCCCGCCTACTGGTGTGATTGGGCCCGGCCAGCGCATGTCGGTCAGTGTTAACAGGTAGATAGACCCTGAGAATAAAACAATGCCGGTAAAGAACAGACGTGCCGCCCATTCCAGTGAGGCACTATCACGCAACTGGAGAATCAGTATACCGGTAAGCACCAGGGCAAGCGCATGCAACATTTGATATTGCACACCGGTTTGAAATGCCGCCAGCGATTCGGGCGACAGGCGCGCTTTTAAAGCATGCGCGCCAAATGCGCCAAACACCACAGCAAAAAGGCCGGACAAGCTGCCGGCCATTAGTGCAAATTTTGCCATAGGGTTTTACTCGCAGGAATTATGCAACCAGAGCGGTTTTTACCTTCTTCATCGCATTCTGCTCAAGCTGACGAATACGCTCAGCGGACACACCATACTCTTCGGCAAGCTCATGCAATGTGGCTTTGCTATCAGCCAGCCAGCGCTTGCGTAAAATATCGCTGCTGCGCTCGTCAAGTTCGCTAATCGCTGCGTAGAGCTTTTGCTGTGTACTGGCTTCCCAGTCTTCGTCTTCCAGGCGTTGTGCCGGGTCTGCGCTGTGGTCTTCCAGATAATGAACGGGTGCATACGCATTTTCATCATCGGCATCAGCTGGTGCATCAAACGTCATGTCAGTGGCGGCCAGCCTGCCTTCCATTTGTTGCACATCTTTGAGCTCAACGCCAAGATCTGTGGCAATCGCTTTAGCTTCATCCTGACTAAGCCACGCCAACTTTTCCTTGCTGCTACGCAAGTTGAAAAACAACTTTCGCTGGGCCTTGGTGGTAGCAATCTTTACTATGCGCCAATTGCGAATCACATACTCGTGAATTTCAGCCTTGATCCAGTGAACGGCAAAAGACACCAGGCGCACGCCTTTTTCGGGATTAAAGCGCTTAACGGCCTTCATCAAGCCAACGTTACCTTCCTGAATCAGGTCAGCCTGTGACAAGCCGTAACCGCTGTAGCTTTTTGCGATATGCACTACGAAGCGCAGGTGCGAGATAACCAGCTCACGCGCCGCTTGCAGATCTTCCTTATAAAAGTAGGATTCCGCCAGTTCCTGCTCACGCTCACGGCTCAATACAGGAATTGAACCAATCGATTGAATATACGCATTCAGATTGGCACCGGGCACCAACATTGGCGCAGGTATCATGCTGTTTTGCGAGGTTTCCATCAGTTGTCCCATCGTTGTATTCCTATGTGTCCTATTCTAGCACTCTTGTCATTAGAGTGCTAATTTCCACAAAGTTCCCTAAGCTCTTAATATTTAACGGTTATATCAATACTTTGGGGCACATTCAGCAATTTCAAGAGCAGCAGCATCGAAAGCAGGCAAGCCGCTTATTTTTTACACACTACTCTGGCTCGATGCCGCGTAAATGGCGGTATACGGCCACCCAGGCGCCCGCCACGCCCAGCGCAGAGGACACCAGTATCAGCAGTATTGCATCCAATAAGCCGGGGCCTTGTAAACCAAAATCCCCCCCATACGCCACACTCAATGCCTGTAGAGGCGGTTGTATCCAGATGTACACTGCCGCCAGTATCAACATGCAACTCAGACCGCCACCCAGACCGAACAAAAAGCCATAGTAGATAAACGGTCGCTGCACATAAGCATTGGTGCCACCGGTAAGCTTCACAATCAGGATTTCGGCACGCCGATTTTCTATACTGAGCCGTATGGTATTGCCAATAATCAGGACAATGGCCACCGACAGTAAAATAGCCAGCGCCCAGGCCAGCCGCTCAAGCAGCTGCATCAACTGGTACAGGCGCTCCAGCCACTGTTGATCAAGTTGTGCTTCGTCTACCAGTTCAAGTTCTGCAAGCTCCTGCACGAGCTGCTGACTGAGTGCGGGCAGCTGATCGGATTGCACGAGGATGACGGCAATAGACGCCGGTATTGGATTCTCATCGAACCCGCTGATAATACCGACCATGCCGGAGAGTTGCTCAAACTCCTGTAAGGCTTGCTCGCTCGACAGGTAGTGCGCCGACTGAACCGCAGTACGCTGAGACAGTTCGAGCGCCAGGGTTTCGCCGGCTTCGATCGATGCTGAAGAATCCAGATACAGCGATATTTGCGCCGTGCCCTGCCAGTCTTGCCGAAGGCTTTCCGCATTACTCAACAACAGGTAGAGACCACTGGGTAAAGACAGAGCCACGCCTACCAGCAACCAGGTTAGCAAGGTACTCATGGGTGTTGCCCACAGGCGACGCCAGCTCTCAGTAAACGTCAGCCAGTGATGGGAATAGTACGATCGCAGCTGCTCACGAAACCCGACACTGGCTTGACTGGCGCCGCGGCGCGACGCGTCAGCCAAGACCGTTACCCTGCACTTCCAGCGTATTACTGATAGGCGCTTCGCCAGCCCGACTCACTTCGGTGTTTTCAAACAGGCGCCCGTGTTGCAGGGTCACGGTTCGATGCTGCAGTCGGGCAATCAGCGCCAGGTCATGTGACGCAATCAGCGTCGTCACACCCACCTGGCTGAATTGCTGAAATATATCCATCACATCAGCCGACAGCGCCGGGTCCAGGTTTCCAGTGGGTTCATCCGCCAACAGTATTTTTGGCCGGTTAACCACTGCTCTGGCAATGCCCACCCGCTGCTGCTCCCCACCCGACAGGTTCTGTGGCGAGTGCTTCATGGTGGCTTCAAGGCCTACCTTGGCCAACGCGGCACGAACACGGCGTTCTATATCACGCCGCTCAAAACCGGCAATCTCCAAAGGTAAGGCTACATTGTCAAACACCGATCGGTCCAGAAGCAGCTGGTGGTTCTGAAACACCACGCCAATCTGGCGGCGCAGATAGGGAATACCCGAGCGCGAAAAAGTATTCAGATTTTGCCCGGCAACCAGCACTTCACCAGAGCTTGCCCGCTCCATCAGCATGATCAGCTTCAATAAGGTACTTTTTCCTGCACCTGATCGACCGGTGAGAAACACCATTTCGCCCCGGTCAATTTCCACGCTGACGTCTGCCAGAGCCTGATGCCCGTTCGGATATTGTTTGCTGACGCGATCAAATACAATCATCAGAGCAGGTCAGATATCCAGGGAATGACCCGCAAACAATGCGGATACGAACTCATCAGCATGAAACACGCGCAGATCATCGGCCTGTTCGCCTACACCAATGTAGCGAATGGGCAAGTCGAGCTGCTTGCCTATGGCAAAGATGATGCCGCCCTTGGCTGTTCCATCAAGTTTTGTCAGGGTTAAGCCCGTGACGCCCACATCTTCCTGGAAGTATTTGGCCTGACTGAGCGCATTCTGGCCAGTGCCCGCGTCCAGCACCAACATGACTTCGTGCGGTGCTTCAGGGTCAATCTTCTTTAGTACCCGCACCACTTTCTTGAGTTCATCCATCAGCTGGCTTTTGTTATGCAGCCGACCGGCTGTGTCGGCCAGCAATACATCGACGTTTCTCGCTTTGGCGGCTTCCAAGGCGTCAAACAACACAGATGCGCTGTCTGCGCCGGTATGCTGCGCGACCACCGGTACATCATTGCGTTCGCCCCAGACCTGCAGCTGTTCAACAGCCGCCGCACGGAACGTGTCTCCGGCGGCCAACATTACCGATTTGCCTTCACTTTGGAAGCGTTTGGCCAACTTGCCTATGGTGGTGGTTTTGCCAACGCCATTGACACCAACCATTAGAATGACGAAGGGTGATTTGCTGGCGTCTATCTCAAGCGGGGCCTCTTGCGAACTTAACAGGCCACGGAGTTCCTGCTGCAAGGCTTTCAGCAAGGCATCAGGATCATCCACTTCCTTGCGGCGCACACTTCGTGTCAGGTTCTCAACTATCTCGGCGGTCGCTTCCATGCCAAGGTCGGCGGTGATCAACAGAGTTTCCAGCTCTTCAAGCAGATCGTCATCAATCTCTTTCTTACCGAGCAACAGCTCACCCACGCCATCGGTGAACGTAGAGCCGGTTTTACGCAAGCCTTTGGACAGGCGCGCAAACAAGCCCGGTTTGCCCGCATCACCTTCGGGCTCGTTCGTCTGATCGACGGGCTCAAGCTGCCGACTTTCTGGCTCGGAATCTGCACTGATTAATGCGTCTGACTCTTCGCCATCTTTAGATTTTTTACTAAACCATCCCATTGAGACTGCCGATTTTGAATTCGAGGAAGCGACTGTTTACACTGCAGGCCCACCATAGCAGCACCCTACCAGGCAGGCCGCATGAGTCGTAAAGCAGACAACAAGGCAAACAATACTGTGCGCATTATCGGTGGTCGTTGGCGGCGGCGTAAACTGGAATTTCCACCAATCGAGGGATTGCGGCCCACGCCAGACAGGGTTCGTGAAACCGTTTTCAACTGGTTGCACCCCCAATTAGCTGGCGCGCGGGTGCTGGACGCGTATTGTGGCAGTGGCGCGCTAGGCCTGGAGTGCCTGTCACGTGGCGCGGCTGAGGCCACTTTTGTGGACCTATCCACCCAAGTTTGCCAGCAGCTCCGGCACCATTTGCTCACTCTTGAAGCCACTGCTGCCAGTGTGCACCAGCAGGCGTTTTTGAGTTGGATTGAGCGGTCAGGCCAGTCGGCATCGCCTTTTGACATTGTATTTATCGACCCTCCGTACCATTCCGGGTTGCTGCAGCCAAGTATTGACGCTGTGTTGAACAATAATATGCTCGCTGCAGATGGGTGTATGTATATTGAATGTGAAGCGGGTAGTAAGCCCTTACTACCTCCGGCGCTCAGTGTTAACAAAACACTCAATGCCGGCAACAACTGCTACCAGCTTGTGTGCCTGTCCAATTAACTACTCCAGTCGCTCCAAACTGAATTAACTACTCTGCCTAACTACTCTGCCTGTCCACTCCAGTCCTGTGCCTGTCCAATTAACTGCTGTGTGTGCCTGTCCACTCCAGTCTTCCACTCCAGTCTTTGACTGCCGTGTGTGCCTGTCCACTCCAGTCCCTGTGTGTGCCTGTCCACTCCAGTCCGACTACTCCAGTCGCTCCAGTCCTAGTCGCTTGTGTGCCTGTCCACTCCAGTCCCACTCCAGTCCGCCGCCGTGTGTGCCTGTCCACTCCAGTCCTTCGCTCCAGCCCTCGCACCAATAGCTGCAACAGTTGCCCTCGCGGACTGCCAAACTGGCCACTTCGGTGTATACTGCGCGCCCCGCAAAACGGCCATCAACAGGACTCGGCATGCGCACAGTACTCTACCCAGGCACCTTCGACCCCATCACAATCGGTCATATAGACCTGGTACATCGGGCCGTGAAAATGTTTGATAAGGTGATTATCGCGATCGCCAGCAGCGAGAAAAAGGGGCCTCTGTTTTCTCTGGAAAAGCGCGTGGAGCTTGCTCGCGAGGCGTGCAAGGGAATCAAAGGGGTTGAAGTTGAAGGCTTTGATGTATTGGTCTCCACCCTGGCAAGAAAGCGGAATGCCGTTGTATTACGTGGCCTGCGCGCGGTATCTGACTTCGAATACGAATTTCAGCTGGCCAACATGAATCGCGCCATAGACCCGAATTTTGAAACCGTATTTTTAACGCCTTCAGATCACTTGTCGTATATTTCGTCTTCTCTGGTCAGAGAGATTGCGTCTCTCGACGGCGATGTCAGCAAGTTTGTGCCAGACGTGGTCAATGAAGCCTTAAAGGCGCATTTTACCTGATTGCCAGGATTCAAGCCGCGCACCCTCTCAGCGCTGACATTTCGGGCAATACACCGTAGCCCGTTGCCCCAGTCTCAGCCCCTTCATGTCAGTTCCGCAGCGCTCACACGGTTCACCTTCTCGACCATAGGCCTGCAGCGACAGGCTGAAATAGCCCGCATCACCGGTACCACCAACAAAATCCCTGAGCGTCGTGCCGCCCTGCTGTATCGCCTCGCTTAGCACAGCGCGAATAGCTTGCTCCAGGCGCTGATAACGCGCCAGGCCCACTTTTCCAGCAGCTTTTTTCGGGGAAATCCCCGCCCGAAACAAAGCCTCAGTGGCATAGATATTCCCCACACCCACCACCACATGATTGTCCATAATAAAGTTCTTAATCGCCACTGACCGGCCGCGGGATCGTTCAAACAGGTACCCGGCGCTTAGTTCATCTGACAGCGGTTCCGGCCCCAGCTTGGCCAGCAAGCTGTGCTCGCCATGAATTGGCAGCCAGTGAATTGAGCCAAAGCGACGCGGGTCGCGAAAGCGCATGATCAGGCCGTTATCCAGGCTCAGGTCAAAATGGTCGTGCTTGCCGATCTCTGCGTGTGATTCCACCAGCCGCAAACTGCCGGACATTCCCAGGTGAATCATTAACTGGCCTTTGTCGAAATCAAACAGCAGATACTTGGCTCGCCGATCCAGCTGGCGGACTGTCTGACCGCGCAGGCGCTGCTCCAGGCCAGGCTCGACGGGCCAGCGCATGCGCCGATCACGAACGGTCGCGGTGTCAACGCGCGCGCCCACCACATGAGGTGACAAACCTCGACGGGTGGTTTCCACTTCGGGCAGTTCAGGCACTGTTTTGCATGCTCCAGTTACACAAAACCCGGCAAAAGCCGGGTTTTAGTCAAGTATGTGCGCCTATTGGCGTATAGCTGCTACTTGATTTTGCCTTCTTTATAGATCACGTGCTTTCGAACAACCGGATCGTATTTCTTGATCTCCATCTTTTCGGGCATAGTGCGCTTGTTTTTGTCCGTGGTGTAAAAATGGCCAGTGCCAGCGGACGAAATCAGTCTGATTTTTTCTCTCATGGTCTATTTACCGTATTGGAGGTTAAACGGCTTCGCCGCGGGTGCGAATATCGGCAAGCACTTTCTCGATCCCGTGCTTATCGATGATACGCATGCCTTTAGTAGAAACACGCAGCTTAACGAAGCGCTTCTCTGACTCAACCCAGAAACGATGGGTGTGAAGATTTGGCAGAAAACGGCGACGCGTGCGGTTTTTCGCATGCGATACGTTATTGCCTGTTTGCGGCTTTTTGCCGGTCACCTGGCATACTCTGGACATAATTCACCCCTAAAAATCGAGCGCGACATTAAACCAGAACACCGCAGGTAATACAATAGCGTTTGTATTTGTCGCCAAGCCATGAAACATTAGATTGCCATGACCGAAAACACCCGTAATTTTGACCAATGGATTCGAGGCGAGTTTGTGAGCCTGAATACAGCGCTTGAGAACCTCTATTTCGAGCAGGAAAACCCCGACAACATTGACGGAATTGGTGACGAGCTCAAACAAACCCTGCTGAACAACGGCCGTGAGCTTATTGTACCGCTACTCAAGGAAGGCAATACCGACGAGGGCTTTGAGGCGGGATTTGATCTGCTGGGCAATGTTGGCCTGTACATGGCCGCCTGCAGACGCCACCTGATTACCGAGCCTTCACGGGAAACACGCTCACCATTGGTTGAAGCGTCCGCGTTGGCGATGCAATTGGGCGCGTCGGTGGGTGTGATTCCCCGTTTCGCATCGGCGCACCTGGAAACGCACAATCGGGCAATCAATGGTGCCTATAAGACGTTTACCTCCTTGCCCGACGAGGCATTGTTCATTGAATACAATACGCGTGCGGCACTGGCGTATATTCGCGCCTCCGAGGCACTGCTACGCATTCTTCCGCTGGGAGTCTCTCATCCAGTCAGCGCCGATCTGCTGATAGCGGCTGACGCCGCACTGCACGATGTGCTGAAATCCAATGCGGAATTGTTTGAAAAGCTGAACGTTAGACGCTTCTTTTACTCTGTGCGCACCTATTACAAACCGCATCGGGTTGGCCTGCACGAATACCGCGGTGCGAACGCCGGCGACTTTGCAGGTATCAATGTAATTGACCTTCTGCTTGGCCTCTGCCGCGCGGATGACGCGTATTATTCGCAGCTGCTGGTCGACAAGTTTCTATTTATGGTGCCGCAAGATCAATTACTGCTGCGCGACTGCATGCGCCGACAAAGCCTGATGGACAGCTTTCTCGCTGAACTGTCTCAACCCAATACTGCCAGCGACTCACCTCATTTGCAGCGCAATCTCGGCCTTTTCCTGCAGGTTTGCGACACCCACGGCCAAACCGCGCTGCAGCACCATGAGCAATTGGTGAAGAAATTTATTGAAGACCCTGCGTTTGATAATGAGTTAGAAAACCAGTCTGGGGTCACCGCCAGCGGGCCGCCGCTGCCTGTTTTGCTGCGCTCTCTACGAAAACTGTGTGATATGCGCTGCGCGATTGACCGGGATGATATTCCCTCCCGGTATCATGACATGCAACAACTGCGCGCCGCGCTGGGTTAACCATGCACGCAATAGACTTCGTGCCACATAACGGCATCTATTTACTGAATCATTCAGTAGGCAGGCCACCGTGCTCGTCGCGTGACACACTCACTGCCGGTTTCCTTGAACCCTGGGAGCACGGTGACGCCGAGGTATGGCCGCATTGGCTGCAGCAAGTAGCGAATTTTCGCAGTAGCGTGGCACAGTTGCTCAATACCGATGCCGAGCACATATGCCCGCAGAGCAATTTGTCCAGCGCGCTCGGCAAGCTCATTCATGCCTTGCCTAAACGAGCCGACAAGCCCGTTGTGTTAATTCATGAACAGGCATTTCCATCCATGGGCTTTGTGCTGCAGCGTGCCACAGAGCTGGGCTGGCAATGCCGCACTATTCCTGCTCAGCATGACCCCAAGGCAATGGAAACCTGGCGTGTCGCAATCACCCCGGACGTGGGTGCGGTGCTGATCACCCACGTGCACTCAAATACCAGCGACCTGACACCGGTCTCAGACATTGTCAGTCTGGCCCAAGCTAACAATAGCTATTCGATAGTAGACATCGCGCAATCAGTGGGCGCAGTACCTATTGATGTGAGCGCATGGAACGCTGATTTTGTATTGGGCTCTTGCGTTAAATGGTTGTGTGGCGGGCCAGGCGCAGGTTTCCTGTGGGCACACCCTCAGCGAGTCGCGGATTGCAGCCCTATTGATGTTGGCTGGTTTTCTCACGAGAACCCGTTCGAATTCGACATTCGCAGTTTCCGTTTCGCAAGCGGTGTGCTCAGATTCTGGGGCGGCACACCATCAGTCACGCCATATGTGCTGGCCGCCAATAGCATTCAGCTGTTGCTTGGCATCGGTATTGATACTGTCCGGCGGCACAATGTGATGCTCTGCCGGCAGCTCATTGAAGGCCTGGACGAGCAGCAGGTACGATCTCCCTTGAATGACGAGCAGCGCGGTGGCACAGTCGTGTTGCATTTCGGTGAACAGCATGAGGCAATCCTGCAGCGCCTGCGAGATGCAAACGTTCGTTTTGATTCGCGCAGTACCGGCATACGACTGTCGCCGCACATTTATAACACCCGCGACGAAATTGATGCGGTTAGGGCCTGTTTCTAGTGTTCCTTAAGAGTTAATGTCACCGGCAAACATTTCTTCCAGCTCCTGGGCGGCTGTTTTCGCAAGATCACGCATCTTTTCTTCATCGTCATGCAAATGCGCGTGCGCGTGCAAACGATCCAGATCGTGCTGTCGAAACCGTTCGACTAAACTGCGCGCCTCGGCGTCGGTCATTCCAGTACCCAGCAGCACTTCCCTGGTCATATCCACCGCGGATAAGAACGTTTCTCGGCGCACTAGATGAACCTGCTCGTCCATCAGCTGGTAGGCGTGCTTGCGATTGCGAGCCCGGGCATACACCTTAAGATTGGGAAAACTGTGCCTCACTACCTGCGCGATACGGAGCGACGCTTCCGGATCATCCACCGCCAGCACGAAAATTTCTGCTTCCGCTGCACCGGCCGCGTGCAATAATTCCAGCCGCGAAGCATCACCGTAATAAATCTCATTGCCATATGCGCGGACAAAGTCTACTTGCGTCTGGTCAATTTCCAACGCCGTAAAATGTATACCTTTAGCGCGCAAAACCCTGGCAATAATTTGCCCGAAGCGACCAAAGCCGGCAATCAAAACCGGAGGTGTGCTGGCCGGCATGTCATCAAACTCCTGTTCCTGAACATCACCTTGGTGCAAACGACCAACCAGCCATAACAGCAGCGGTGTCGTCATCATCGACAAGGTCACCACGACAATAAAATGTTCAGCCACACCCGCAGGTAACACTTGCTCTGCAACTGCTATCCCAAAAATAACGAATGCAAACTCACCACCCTGAGATAGAACAATCCCCAGTTGACGAGCGTCCGCCGTGCTTAGACCTTGCCATTTTCCTAGCAAAAACAACACGCTTGCCTTGACGAGCACCAACGCCAGCACGGCAACCGCTATGTCAGCCGGCTTGTCGCCCATCAACCCAATATTCAGCGACATACCCACCGCGATAAAAAACAAGCCCAGCAGCAAGCCTTTAAACGGTTCTATATCCGCTTCCAGCTGATGCCTGAACTCCGAATCGGCGAGTAATACACCCGCAATGAAAGCGCCCAGCGCCATTGATAGGCCAGCGTATTCGAGCAAAGTGGCCATACCGAGCACGATAAACAGCGCCATGGCAGTCACCACTTCGCGCACCTTGCTGTAGGCGACCAGCCGCATGGCTAAACTCAGTAGCATGCGGCCAAACGCCAGCAGTACAAGCAGTATGGCAATTGGCGGCAGCCATTCACTTGCGGAAAACGGTGCATCGCTGCCGTTAGAGGAAAGCAATGGAATAAGAGCGAGTATGGGTATTACGGCCAAATCCTGAAACAACAGGTTGCCAAAAGCCGTGCGCCCCATTCGCGTATTTAACTCGTGCCGCTCAGCCAGCAACTGCAGCGCAAATGCGGTGGACGACAATGCCAGAACTGACGCAAGCAGTGCCGCAATTGTGAGCTCGTATCCGGCGAGCACCAACAACACAGCCAACGCAATGCTCGTGAGCCCCATTTGAGCCCCACCAAAACCAAAGATAGATTTGCGCAGCGCCCAGAGACGTGAAGGTCTCAACTCAAGACCAATAATGAACAATAACAGCACTACGCCAAGTTCAGAGAAATGCAGAATATCGTCAACGTCGGTGATTAAGCGAACACCCCATGGCCCAATAGCAACACCTGCAGCAACATAGCCAAGCACCGCTCCCAACCCCAGTTTGCGAAATACCGGAACCGCCAGCACAGCCGCTGCGAGATATATCAGGGCATTGCTTAGCACAGGGCTTTAACCCTCAGTGACGTATGCATTGTTCATTACTTGCCAGCTCCCGCCGCTAAGAGTGATTTGCGACAGGCGTTTTGTTCAGACACCTTCTTTACCAGGTTCTCAGCGAGCAAAGACACACCCCCCGTGGACATAGCCGCACCAATGCTTGCACCACTCTTGAGCAGGCCACCAGCGTCAACCGCCGGGCTTGGATTGGCGAGCGTACCACCAAGCTTCATAAACTTGACCACGCTGCCCACGTTCAGCCCCACCGTTTGTTTAGCATTCGGTGTAACCAGTATATCCAGCGTTTCATCGGCCAGATTAATGCTGCCATCACCTATGATTTCCATCTTTTCGGTTTCGACCACCAGCGCTTTATCTGTCTTCATCTGGCCATCGCTTATGTCGAAATGGACAAGTGCGCAGTGTAGTTTGGTGGTGGGGTCCGTTTTTGCAAAAGGGTTCAGCTTATTCAATGTTTCCAACAAAATATCGGAGCCAATTAATTCAAAACTGTCGTTCTGAACAACCGCGTCGTGCACTAATAGATGCATGGTACCGTGCAAGGCACTAGCCATTTCTGCCGATGTATTGCCCTTGGTATTCAAATCCAGCTCAAGCGAGGTCTTACCGCCCGCCAGCTGCTGCTGCTGCGGTACCACGCCAAAAGCCTCCAGGTCGACGCCGCTCATTTCAAACGTTACTTTACTGGCTGCACCGGATTCAATTTTCTCGATACTGGCCGACCCGGAAAATCCACCACCGCCAAACGTCGCACTCAAGGGCTTGACGGTCAAGTTACCTTGCTCGCCCTTGAGCATCAGTGTGAAATCGCTAAAGCGAGCTTCATACAACCGTAGGACCTCAGCCTCAAGCTCTACATCTACGCTGCCATATTCCAGCCACGACCAGTCTAATGGCTCTTCGTTGAAGATCTTGTCTTTGTTACCGGTTGATGCATCCTCGTCTTCAGCGCCTTGCGGTTCTGCAGAATCGTCTTCGTTTGCATTCAGCAGCACCAGCGTTTTACTTCGCAGTCTGGCCTGTAAAACCGGTGCATCGTTTAGCAAAGCGAAGGAAAGCGACCCCGCCAGATCAGACTCAGCAAATGTTGCTTGCAGGTCGCCAATTTGATAATTCCCCGCGTCAATGAGCAGATCGGTTTGCAAACGAGCAGGTAAATAAGGCGCCACAGCCGAAGGCAGCACGACGGCAAGACTTGACTGAGGCGCGAGACTGAGCGCCAATGCCAGTGCGTTACCATTCGCGCCGTTTACATTGAATTCGCCCTCAGCACTGAATTCCACCCCCTCGCTCTTCAGCGTGACTCTACCTTTTAGATCTTGCTGCTGGGTGTTACGCGCCAGGGTGGTCAGGTCGGCCTGCATAACCAGGTCTTGAATGCTTATGTCTGCGTCGGATGTAGACCTTAACGACCCCAGCTTTAGCTCCAGACCCACACCGTTTTCTGCAAACGTGAGCGTCGCGTTTGCGTCATTGAGGGTCTGTGCTGGCAGTAAGAGCTTGGCCAATCCCACACTTAGGTCAGTGTTTCGAAGCATACCTAACCAGGACCAGTCCATGACCGCTTCACTCGCGCCTACCGCATCTTCGCCAGACGATGGTGACGAGCTCGCGGTCAAAAGTGCTCGCAGGTCCAGCTCGGGTAGCTGGAATGTAAGCTGCGTGCGCGCATCTAACTGATATTTAAGCGTGCCATTCACAGCTAGCTCATCACCCACTGTTGCCTGCATCGTCAGCGTATTATCATCAACGCGCTGAAGCGCCAATGAATATTGTGTCTGACTTTCACCGGCGTGGACAGTCAATGAGTCAATGTCAACCGATCGCGCGCCCAAAATACGTGCAAAGTCCAGGGCCGCAGCGGGCTGTGTCGCCGGGCCTGGCTGCTCGGAGGAAGCTGTCAGGTACACGTCGGCATTACGAATTCGGATATCCCAGAAAGGTGCCGTGCCACGCCAGGCACCCAGGGCGTCAATACCTGAGTGAAACTCATCGGCTCGCAGCAAATCACGACCATCCGGTGCGCGCACCCATAAGCCATCGGCACTCAGAGCCGATGTGCTGGTGTTAATGTCAAGCGCTGTCACTTTATAGCCTGTTGCAAACTCCACCAGTGCGACGGCACGACTTGGGGCCATCAACACAAACGCCAGCGAGGCCGCTATCAATAGGAATAAAATTACAAGCACGTAAACGCACCATTTGACGATCTTGATAGCCACCACACACGCTCTGCAACATTACGAAGACGCCCAGTCTAAGCAACCATCAGCGAAATAGGTATTGGCGTTTGTAAATAATCTGCTAATTCCGATGGGTGTGGGCGATGGGTGTGGGCGATGGGTGTGGACAGGCGATGGGTGTGGACATGCACAAATTAAAACGGAACGCTTAGTAATCCAGCAGCTCAAACAACAAGCGGTCCTCTTTTACCAGTTGAGAACATTGACGGAGGAGAATTCTTGTCGATTTTGATCATAAATCGGCAATCGAAGCACCAACAATCGCAAGCGGTTAGAAAGCTCGTGTATCGAATCGCCTCGATGTCTTGACCCTAGCCACTCGCTAGTCGGGGTTGCTTTGGCGCTGTGTCCATATTCCCAATCAATTCAAATTGCGTACTATTTCGCAACCATTGATCTCTTCTCATGCCCAATCGGTTCAATATTGGCGCAAGGTGCACGGGGATTGCACCGCGTTTGTCACCGCGAATTCTTCGACCGGTCCAGTCAATCAACTCAAGGTATTCTTCAAATCTGCACGGTATGACCGCTTCTTCATCCTTCCGTAGTGATCCTGCAAATTTGGCAAGGGGTTTGACCGGGACGGTAAAGTCTTCGGATCTGTTACGTAGTTCTTTATCATCAGTAGGTGCAACACGCTCCTTAATACTTGTGTATTCTGATTCTTCAGGTGATTGTGCCATACTTGCTCTGACTGGGTTCAGATCCACGTATGCCATGCATGACAGCAAAGCTGCATTACTGCGCAGCGCTTGCGACTTAAAACGTGCTTCCCAGAAATGCCCAGTGCAGCCGTCCTCCTTGTTGGCCTGCCGTGCGATGGGTTCATTGAGGCTTTTCATAAACCAACTTAGGTCTTTGAGGCGATCACGGTAGATCGCTAATGTGTCTGTAACTTGCTGATATTCAATACAATTCAGAGGCTCACCGCGTGCATAGCGTTGAACCAGCAGCGTCCCTCTATACAGTACTTGCCAGCGCTCAAGAACGTCATCGTCAGTCCATTCGTCCGCTTGCTTAGGTTCCAGCTTCAGAACGATGTGGTAGTGATTGCTCATCACCGCGTAAGCACATACATCGACCGCGAACACGGATGTAAGTAAGCGTATTCGCGTTTCGATCCACTCGCGGCGGTGCTCATAACTGACTTGAGTTTCTTCATCAAAACCGCACAAGAAGGTGCGACGGACGCAGCGTGAAACGATGTGGTAATAAGGTGTATCCGCAATGGATACCAATTCCTTGCGTGGTCTAGGCATCGTTAGTCCTTTAACGATTAAGTAGTGGTTTTATCGTACAAGCGCTAAATCATGGAGTCAATTGGTTTGTGCCTGTCCAGTCAATTGCTCACTCGGTTCTGCGGCCCAGAATTGGTTTGTGCCTGTCCAGTCAATTGCGAAAAATATGAAAAATATTATTCGAATTGCCTGTCCCTGCGATTTGGTTGCCTCCGCTTATCAATTGGTTTGTGCCTGTCCAGTTGGCTCTTGTTCCTTGAATCAACCTCCTGATGTTCCTGCTATTTTATCTGCGCCCCTTGAACAGCTCCAGAGTTTTTACTCTGGCCCCATACTTCTGGTCCCCATACTTCCGAAAAATATTATTCGAAGTGCCTGTCCATGCGATTTTACCTGTCCATGCGATTTTATGTGCAGCTAGCTACATAGTTAGCTTATTGTCGACCCTTTTGATATGTATTCCCGGGCCGTCACCATATTCCCCTCAATATCCAGAGAAGACACCACTTCATTTGGCAGCACGCCGCCTAGTGATTGAATTGCATAAAGACACTGAAATACAGCACCTTGGTTCTCCTCGACAAGTACGGCTAGCAAGCTATTAAGCATTGGCAGCAAGCTAGAATCATATGTTTTTTGAAGGAACCATATCGCCGTTCCAACTGCCACATCGCCTTTATCCACTGTATCTAGGAAGTTTTTAACAGAATCGATCAGCATCTTAGCGTCATCTTCTGAGAAATCAGCATCGAGAACTGAGGGCGGCCAGGTGTGGTCAGGTGCTTTACCCCTAATTTTTTCTATGATCGAAACACCAAGGCGAAGCGAATCAATGGCCGACGATCCATCTTTCAACCCATATGTTACTGTTCGTACTAACTCGTCTCTATTCACTAGTGCAATCTTTTAAGGTTGTTACCTCGGATATTTTCAATATCAATGCGGAAATTTTTACTTCGGTAAGTTGTCTGTTTGGTCAGAATCGTCCCGGTGGTGAACTCTGGCACTCCATGAGGTGGGAAACCATTAAGCGTTTTGCTTAGACTGATGATACTGTCATACATCCATCTGTCTAAACCCGATGAAGCCGACGGCCACCAATTTGGTTCGCTTCGCCTTAAGTATATCTGATTTAATCCAGCTTGGACCTGCCGAACGGAAACTCCTCTGTTTGGGAAATTTGTCAACACAACACTAACATCAATCGGAGATGTTCCTTGTTGCCATTGTGCTCGCATCTGATTTAGATCTCCGCACTCTCTTTCTTCGTTTGCATTTTTTGGTGCTCGCATCCCCATCGTAGATTCTACGACGGCTGATAGGCACCTAATACCGGAAGCAGTCGAATTCTGGGATGCTCCGGAGGACATCGAATCCAATGAACTGCTAAAAATTACCGCTGCCCCTGCTAGATTCAATGTAGCGTTTACGGCTTGCGTATTCTGGGCAGCCGTAAAATCATGGAGGGTAAACAAGCCAAGCGGATCGACGTTATTGACTGGATCTGATTCTGCGTAGAGATTTTTATTCAGCGTTATTGGTTCAATGCCAATACCCATCCACGTATCCATCTGCGTAAACCGCCCTACCCCTTGGTCGTAGTACCGCGCTCTGAGATAGTACTGCCCCAACGTTCCATCAAACTGTTCCCCCGTAAACAAATAGCTATTATCCGTACTCCCCGTCTGATTCAACAAAGTCCCAAAAGCCTCATAGTTATAGCTATCAGTCAGATTCCCTGCCGCATCACTTAAGCTTCGGGTACTGCCCAAACCATCATAGTGATACACACTCTCCACACCATCCAGCGTTTGACTGATTAGATCGTCGCCATACACATACTCTCTGCTGCTTGCACCGTCACTCTGACGGATAACTTGTGCATAATCGCGATTGCTGTCGATGGTGAATGCCGTTGTTGTTCCACCTTCGGATTTCGCGGTGCGAATGCCGTCGGCGTTGTATTCAAACAGCGTTGAGCCGCTGGCATCGGTGCGTTCGATCAGTTCATGCTGGCTGTTGTAGCTATAGCTAACGGTATTTCCGTCCAGCGTTTCGCTGAGCGTATTACCCTGGCTGTCGTAGCTGTAAACAGTCCCGCCTTGTTGCGTCAGGCGGTTGTTCTCGTCGTAACTGTACGCTGTCGTCACGCCATCAATCACAGACTGAGTACGGTTGCCTACAGCGTCGTAGCTGTAGCTTGCCGTGTAATCGCCATTTACCGCATCGCTTATCGATTCACTGGTGAGCCGGTACAGCACGTCGTAGCCATAGCTTGTGCTTCTGCCGTTGGCTTCATCAATCTGCGTTCGCCGACCGGTTGGGTGCAGGGTGTAGTCGAATTGTTGCAGAACCTCGCTGCTGCTGTCGGTCGTGGACAGGCGCGTCAGGCGGTTACGGCCGTCGTATACATAGTTCGTGCGATTACCGTTGTGATACGCCATGAGTGTGCGATTGCCTACGGCATCATAGCTGTAGCTGCTCACGTTGCCATTCGGGTCGGTTACCGTGGCCAGGCGATTAAGCGCGTCATAGCCGTAGCGGGTGATTTGCGCGCTCGCGCCTTGCGTGACCGTGAGCGAAGTTTTATTGCCGGCCCCGTCGTAGGTGTACGTTAGGTTTGTGCCGTCGGGCTGTGTTTCGCTAGTGAGGCGGTTGAGTCCGTCGTAGCCATAACTCCAGCTTCTCGCTGTACCGCCTACGGTGTAGGTGGCGGCGGTTCGATTGCCTTCGGCATCGTAAGCGAACGTTTCCTGACTGCCGTCAGCAAAATCACTTTGAATCAGGCGGTTGTTCACATCGTATTGGTGCGTGGTGGTGTCACCGTTGAAGTCGGTATGACTGGTGAGGTTGCCCACGGCGTCGTAAACCATGGTTTCAACTTGACCGCCCGGCAGGGTTCGGCGCGTGGCGCGGCCCAGGGCGTCGTATTCCCAGCTGGTTCGATTGAAGTCGGCGGTGGTTTCTACCAGTTTATTGCCAAGTTCGTCGTACTCGTATTCGGAGGTGTTACCGAGCGCGTCCGTAACACGGCTTAGGCGGCCCAGTTCGTCGTAGCCGAACTGGGTTTGAATGCCGGCCTCGTCTATATGCTCGGTTCTGCGGCCCAGGGCGTCGAAGTTCTCAAACACCTGGTCGCCGGTTTGGTACACCGTGCTCACTCGCTGGTCGAGACCGTTCAAGGTATAGAACATGAACACGCCATTGGCGTCGATTTCACCCGTTACGTTTCCGTCGCCGTCATAAATGAGGGTATGCACATTGCCGAGTGCGTCTTCCACTTCCACTCGGCGGCCTGCTTCGTCGTAGCGATAATTGGTGCGATTGCCGTTGCCGTCAATCTCGGTGATGAGGCGACCGGCTGCGTCGTATTCGCTGCGGGTGGTGCTGCCGTCTGGGAACGCTGTGCTAACCAGGCGGTTCAGTGCGTCAAAACCAAAGCTGGTGGTGCGGCCCAGGCGGTCTGTGGTGCTGGTTCGGTTGTTTTCCGCGTCATAGACATGTTGCGTGCTGGTACCGTCTGGGTAACGCACTTCCAGCAGATTACCGTACACGTCGTAATCCATTTCAGTTCGCCGGCCCAAGGCATCAATTTGCGCGGTTTCCTGGTCTGCGAGATTGTATTCGCTGCGAGTAAGGTTACCGAGCGGGTCAATGGTGCTGATCACTCGGTTACGCGAATCATAAGTGAATGTGGTCGTTTCCCCCACGGGTACGCCGAATACGGAACGGTTCACCGTTTCGGTAAGCACGTTATTGTTGGCATCGTAAGTGTACGAGCGCGTATTGCCTTGCGCGTCTAGCTCGGTGAGCTTGTTGCCTTCGCTGTCGTAGGTGTAGCTGGTGGTGTTGCCCACGGCATCAGTAGTGCTGGCTACCAGGCCTTGAGCATTGATGTTGTTCCCGGCCACATTGCTTAACGGGTCGGTGACAGAGAGCAAATTACCTACCGAGTCATAGGTGTTTTGATACACGTTGCCTCGGGCGTCGGTAATCTGAGTTTCCTGCCCGCGCGCGTTGTAGCTGAATTGCAGCTCATTGCCCAGGGCATCCACCTGCGTCAGTTGGTCGTTATTGCTGTTGTAGGTGGCCGTAGACTCATTGCCCAGCGGGTCAGTCTCGCTCAGTTGATTGTCGCGCGCATCAAAGGTGTAGGTGCGTGTGTTACTCAGCGCATCGGTCTGCGAGGTGACATTCCCGCGTTCGTCGTAATCAAAGATTGTGGTGTTGCCGTTGCGGTCGGTGATGATGGATTGACGCCCGCTTAGATCATGACTGAAATCAGTGCGCACACCGTTTTCATCTTCCTGGGCAATCAGGCGACCGTCGTCATCATAGATGTTGCGCACCAGGCGCCGGCCCAGTGGGTCAAACATGTCCACCAGACCATGCTCGGTGTTATACACGTAGGTGCTTTCGGCGCTGTCGCGTTCCCTTACTGATTGCAAGTCGTTGTTGCTGTCGTAGCTGTAGCTGATGCTGTTACCCGAAGGGTCAGTAACTGCCGTGATACGCCCGTCGCTATCGCGAGTAAAGCTCACTGCTTTGCCACTGGAATGCACAATGCCACTGTCGCTGTAGGTAATCGTATGCCCATTCGGGTCTATGATTTGCTCAACACCAAACGCCTGGTGCAGATAGTATTGGTAGCCAGCGCGTGTGGTCAGCAGGTATCGGCTGGGGTTCACGGGCTGTGAGAACGAACCGTCTTCTACCAAGGCGCCATTCACCAGCCGCGCGGTATTGTCATTTAGCGCTTCGAGTGTGCTCTGTGTGTCGCCAAGCGGCGTGAATTCAAGCGTTACGTCGAGAATGGGCACAATGTCGTTACACACGGGGTCGGCCGCAATTTCGAAGCGTTCCACATCGCCATTTGGCAGTGTGACTGTCACCAGAGGAGCGCCCTGGGGTTCTACGCAATAACGCAGCAAGGTACCCAACGGGCCAGTCATGTATTGGTTCAACTGCCAGAATGCACCGGGGGTTCGCGACTCGTGCACGCGTACGTTTTGATAATCCACACTCCAGCCGTGACCGAAATCCATGCTACGGTGTTTTTGCCGTGTGTCATAAGTGCGAGACACCGCGATGGGAATGCCCGCCAATGGCACATTTACGTCTTCAATGGTAAATGAGAAATTGCCCACCTTCAGGTCACCATCCACACTAACAACCACATTGTCTTGCGATTCGTTGCCGGCAGTGTCAAAGGCCTGCAGCACAATCACATGTTGACCGTTGAACAGCAGGCTGGGGTCGAAGCTGGCGGCGGTCATGTTCTCACCGGTATCAGTGCCTTCCGCCAGCACCAAAAATTCACTGGGTGCGGAACCGCGCTCGAAGGTAACCAAACGCCAATTGCTCAAGTCGCCGTCGTCGGTGACGGAAATGATCACATCGGTGGCGGCGGTGACTTCATCGCCCAACATCGGCTGCAGCACTGAAACCACCGGCGGCGCGCTGTTGTTTTGCTCGCGTACGGTGAAACTGCCGGTTTGCATCGCTGTTCCGGTTGGGTCTGTTAGCGTTGCCTGCACGCTGTGCTCGCCCAATGAGTTTTCAACGACCTGGGCCTGAAAATTACTGTCCAGCGTTACTGCGTTGCCGTTTACCAGTAGCTCTACGGTGAACGGCGCCACTGCATTAATCGGTGTGGTGGTAATAGTGACCGGGTTACCCTGCACGGCAATGGCCGGTGTAATGCCCAGGTTCAAGGCCAGCAAGCCGCCTTCGAGCACTTCAACAACGAAGTTTTGCGTGGCGAAGCCGCCGCGCCCATCTTCAACGCGTAGCGACGCGTTGTTCAAGCCCAGCTGTGTAACATCGGCCTGCCAGCTGATAAGCCCCGTGGGTGACACGGTCATGCCAGCAGGTGCTGCGGTCAATTGATACGTTAATGAGTCACCGTCTGGGTCGCTTGCCATCACACTGTACTGGTACTCCTGGCCAGTCACTGCAATGACCGGTGCGGAAGATGTGATTTGCGGTGGCTGATTAGGCGTGGCGTCAACCACCGTCAGCTGGTAGCTTTGCGTGCTAAATTGCTCGCTGGCGTCGGTAGCACGCACTTCAATCGGGTGCACACCCGCGTCAGCAAGATCGGTGGCCCAGCTGATCAAGCCGGTAGTGTCGTTGATACTCATACCCAGCGGTGCCGTGGTCAACGAATAGCTGATGTCTTCACCTTCGGGGTCCGTCGCTTCTACCTGATATTGATATGTGACTCCGGCGTCTACGCTGGTGGAGGGGGTACTGGTAATTTCGGGGCCTTCATTGGCAAGAACTATCGTTAGCGTAAAAGCTTGCGTCGTTGAGAAAATGCCGTCATCAACACTGACCACTACACTGAACACGCCTTCAGCATCGGGTGTCCATTGAATCAGTCCGGTGGACGAATTGATGGTCATGCCGCTTGGTGCGGTGGGCAGGCTATAGCTGAGCGTATCACCGTCTGCGTCGGTGGCTTGCACGTCATATACAAAGGGTTCCAGCGGTCGGCTGCCGGTAACTGGCGTGCTGGTGATCTCTGGTGGTGTATTGGCTGAAGGCTGTACAGTAACACTCAGGAAACGCTGAGACGCGCCGTCCAGATGATAAGCAATGACTGCAATGGAGTGGGTGCCAGCCTGGCCGTAATCAGGTGTCCAGGTGAGCAATCCAGTCAGCGGGTCTATCGAGGCACCATCGGGTGCGGCGGTAAACGAATAGAATGCGGTGTTGTTGTCGTCTTTGCTGGTTACACTACGATTGAATTCAATCTGAAGACTGAATTCTTCGCCTTCCGTGGCCGTAGTGGGTGTTGGCGAGCTTAGGCTGAAAGTATCAATCTCGTATTGTACGCCCAGTAAAAAGTCCTTAACGAACGCGGCGCCGGCATAATCTTCAACCACAACGTCCAAAAGGTGCGCAGACGTTGAGTTGTTGTTGGTTTGGCATTCTGTAATTGCCGTACGAGGAACGGCGCGCGCCACTATTTCACCCACAAAGTCTTCGGGTACGGTTACCGGGAAAGTGAGAATACGTGTTTCGCTAATGTCCAACGAGCCGATAGCCTGTGTCGCCAGCTCCGTACCACCGGCATCTGGATTGCCAGCGTAAATAGTCACGTCCACGGTGGTGTTTGTGGCCGCCGTACCGCGGTTGTATAGCTCAACGCTGATCTGACTACGGCTTCCTTGCGGTGCGCCTACACGTATGTCGGAAATTCCCTGGTCAAACAGGCGCGTGGCTACGGTCAATGATTGGTCGGCATTATTGTCTACCCAAGGCGTACTAACGACCGGGTTTACCTGCAAATCGCTGGTGAGCGTGTTGGCCTGCCACCAACGCTGATTGACCAGATTGGGCAGTGATGGGTTTACAACGCTGCCAATGTATGTGGCTACTTGCACTGAACGACTGTCGGTACTAATCAGCTCAGGGCTGCCATCGCCAGTGATATCCACCAATACAGGGATATGGCTCGACTCTGCAGCACCGATTAGCGCGTCTACAATAACTGCGCCTGTTAGCCCATCAATGATACTGGTGCGACCGTCGCGATGAAGAATAAGCTCCACGCGGCCATTGTTCTGAATATCGGCGGCCAATGCGGTTTCACCGTCTGAATTCCCTTGTGAGTTCAAACTCCATTGAACATTGCCCAGGTGGTCAAACAGCGTTTCATCGCCTGCTACGAATATCTCCAGCTGACCATCGCTATCAAAGTCGGCCACCACCGGCTGGCCAACCACACTGATGGCAACCGGCCCCCACAGCAGTGCACCGCCGTTGTCTACCAGACTGACGCTCGCCGCCTGGTCGGCCGCACTGCGCTCAACAAGTATCATTTCGGGTTCGGGGTCTGAGTCGAAATTAGCAAATGCCGAGAAAGCAAGGCGTGAGCTATGACCGTCGGGGAAAGTAACCCGCCAGATTTCACTATTGTTGATTGAGCGAACAACACCCGCCTGTACCAGCTCTCGTTCTCCATCCATATCGAGATCAACCGGGTATATCGGGCTACCTACACTGCTGCCAGCGCCATCTGTCGGTTCCGGCAGCCGCATCAGCAAGTTGCCGTTTGCATCAAACACCGCATAAGCAACGAGTATTTCCGGCTGGCCGTCACCCTCTATATCGGTCAGCGTTACTTGCCCGTAGCCGTAGGTGTTAAAACCTGTACTAACCGGTTCACTCGTTCGCCAAAGCTCTCTACCGTCGTCGGTACTCATTGCAAACAAGGTGGTATTGTCTTCCGCCAATTGAATGATATCGGGAACACCGTCACCATTAATATCCGCTATGGCGGGCGCGTGCCGGCGCGAAGGGGGTATGCCACTGCTGCGTTCAAAGCCATGAACCCATAGCGACTGCCCGCTTATACCATCAAGCGCTTCCAGTATTCGGGTGTCTCCAGAAGGGTATGAAATCAGTACAGAGTTGCGGTCCAGAGTATTGATCTGACCGTCGCCATTAGAGTCAGCAAGCGGTGCTGCCAGTACAAAGTCGCCAATGAATAATCGTTGCTCGTCCCACAGTGGCCGGAACTGCACAGCTGCATTCGGCAGAGTAGAGGCCGGATGCTGGCAAAGATGGTCGGTTTGCCGCATGTGTTGCGGAAAACTTCCGTCCACATTGAATCTGCCCCAGTTCAGAAGAATACTGGTGGTGTCCAGGCCATTGAGTTGAGCGTTGTCAATCGTGACATTGGTCGTTGTATTCAGCGAGACCGTATAATCTTCACGCACGTTGTCGTCTGCTATTTCAAGCTCTGTTTGGAAAGCATCTCCCAATGTTGCCAGCGTGTCAGGTTCATCCACAATGCTGGGTGGCGTGTTAACTGTGTCGCCAAACACCATAAAAGACAGAGCATCGCGATTGTTGAATTGATCTGATAACACGATGGTAACCAGGTGTATGCGATCAAAATCGTCTGGCGAAGGTGTCCAACTAACGGTGCCGGTCAATTCATCAATACTCATGCCGCTTGGCGATTCCAATAAGGAAAAGCTCAATACTGCGGTTGGGTCAGCCGTTACCGACGGCGTTGATTGAAACAGCTGATCGATGATTGCCCGGTTGCTGCGCGGGTGATCGTCAAAAAACGGTGTGATGTAGTTGCCCACAATGGTCAGCGCAAAGGATTGCGTGTCAGACTCGCCAGCAAGATCAGTCACTGTTATTGCAAAGTTATGCGTACCAACATCCGATTGTTTCGGCTGAACGGTGAAAACGCCGCTTATTGAGTCAATGCTCGCGATGCCACTGCCCGTCACGCGATAGCTGTGTGCGTCGCCAATGTCTGCGTCTTGTACCTGCGGAGTGTAGCTAAACGTTCTGCCTACCTGTGCTGTATTGTCAGGGTTAGATGTGATTTGCGGAGCATCATTGACGTTGTTTACAGAGATTGAAAATGATTGAGTGTCTTCGCCGCCATTGGGGTCACTGGCCACAATGGTTACGAACGGTGTGTTGGCGCCGTTGTTCGCAGTATCGCATTCGTTCAACACCGGGGTAATAGCCGCCCGAATCACTGCCGGTGGGCTAGCGGTAGACACTAGCACTGCTAACTGAACCGTTTCACCTGGCTGAATGACGGGTACTATTGCACTGCCTAATACAGTTTCCGGGTTGGCAGCACTGCTGATATTCACTGCGCTACTGGTTTCGCTCGCCACAAGCCCCCGGTTGATAATACTCACTTGCGCTGTGTGTTCTTCTGGCGCGCTTTGCACAACACTAATACCGGCAACGGTAAGGTCACTCTGCTGATTTTCCGCCACAACAGAAACAGTGGCACCAAATAATTGAGTTGTTAGCGCCTCGCGCAGAATGTCCGGGCCGTCGGCCGTGGGCGGCTGGGTGAGTTTACGCAGACTCCAGGCGCCGCCACCGCTTGCCAGAGCGGTTCTTACAAAGGGTTCCAGAAAAAACGCGGCATCTGTGTCAGAAACGTCATCAAGCTTACTGGTATCAAACTCGCAAGTCTCAAACCCGCCACGGCCGTCTTCAACAAAGGCCTGGCCTTCTGCGGTGAGGCCGAGAATCAATCGGGAATCATTGTCGCATTCAAAGTCAAAGCTAGTGACAACATGCACATTGAACTTGCCATTAATCAAGCGTTGCCTGAACTCTGCGAGCGTTTCACCATTTTCCAGATTGTTTTGCTGCGGCTCGTCCGGTATCCAGATCAAATTCTTGGGAAGATCTTCTCTGAAGGGGTAACTATCTATAGTGCGCTGCAGCGCCAGCAGGCCATTCTCGCGCCCGCCAACACCGGGTGGTACGGCATCGAACGTTGCCTCATACAGCTCATCAACGGCGCCAAACAGACCGGACTCGAATTCTGTGGCGCTGGTGGTGCTGCCGAAGTACATCAGCCCATAGCGATTTGAAGACGCGTTTGCACCAATTCCCAACAACTGCAAATCGGCGTCCAGGCCTGCCAACGCGGAAGACATCCATGGCCAGGCCATATAGTTAGACAGTGAGCCGTCAACTACCATCACGGCGTCCATCGCTTCTGGAAATACTTCCTGCTCGGACCCTGGAATTTTACACTGTGCATTGCTTGCCAGCACATTGGTAGCGTCTGAGCTTGTGGGCAACCAGCTAATCTCGCCGCTGGTAGCATCAACGCTCATGCCACTCGGTGCTGTTTGCAGCGCGAAGCTTATTGGGTCGCCGTCATCATCACTTGCATTCACCTGATAGGTGTACAGACTGTCTTGTGTTGCCTGGGTTACCGGAGTGCTGCCGATTACCGGTGCCGCATTATTGCTAACAACGCTTATTTGCACAGTGGCGGTGTTGGAATTCAGCTCGCCATCATTGCTTCTGTACGTGAACGAGTCTGTGCCGGAAAAGCCCGCATTGGGTGTATAGCTCAGCGCCTGCCCGGCGCCGCTCAGCACGCCATTTTGCGGGTCAGTCACCACAGCGTAACTTAGTGTGTCTTGGTCCGGGTCAGTAGAGTCCAGTGTTACATCAACCGGTGTGCCGGCCGAGGTTTCCAGTTGAATATCCTTAGCCACTGGTGAGTCATTTACCGCAAGAATGCTCAGCGAGATAGTCGCTTCAGTCGAGTCAACGGTGCCGTCACTGACCACAAAGGTAAAGTTGTCATCGCCGTTGATGTTGTCGTTTGCTGTATAGCGGATGTTCGGCGCTGTGCCACTAATCGTTCCCAGGCCTGGTGGAGTTAACAGCGTGTAGCTGAGACTGTCGCCGTCTGGGTCGCTGCCGCTGAGCGTAATATCCAACGTACTGTCTTCATTAAGCGTCAAGGCTTGAGCATTCGCCGTGGGTGCGTCATTAACGGAGTTAACCTGAATAGACACCAATGCCGGCACCGAGCTTAGCTCGCCATCGCTTACGCTGAATGTAAAACTGTCACTGCCATTGAAGTTCAGAGCTGGCGTGTACACCAGGGCAGGTGCTTCGCCGCTTAGCACGCCGGCACTTGGATTACTGCCCACACTGAAACTCAAGGTATCTCCGTCGGAGTCGCTACCCGTCAGCGTGATTGCCAGGCTCCCATCTTCGTTTACCGTCAGCTGCTGGGGAGTCGCCAAAGGCGCACTGTTACTCCGTTCCACGGTCAGCGTGAAACTCTGAGAATCGCTTCCGCCTTGACCATCACTCACTTCAAGCGCAATGTTATGATCGCCGAGCTGCCCTGAACCCGGTGTCCAGCTGAGCAGGCCCGTTTGCGAGTTAATATTTGCGCCTGCGGGCAATTGTGAAACCGAATAAGTCAACTGATCGCCGTCGGGATCAGTGGCCGTTGCCTGATAACTGTATTCAACCCCCGCTGTGGCATTCAGCAATGGCGTTGAGCTAATGCTTGGCGGCTGGTTTACTGGGCTTATCGAGCATTTGCGGTTGTTCTTTGCCGCAGATACCAGGCGCCCGTCGTCTATCGCTTTGCTCCAGCGGTTCTTTGGCACTCCCACTGTGACTGTGCCCGTACATTGGCCATGCCGGTTCCATGCCTTGTAGTCAATGTGATAAACCCGCCCGTTTTCACTACCCAGCCGCTGTTTGCGAACGTAGGCAGAGGACCCACCAATGCCCTTGGCGGTGTATTGTTTGCGTCCCTTTCTATTCGCTTTTAGCGGCTCGTCCTGGGTAATGCATTGCACAGCTACGTACGTGCCGCGGCCACCCA
The DNA here is from genome assembly GCA_030429735.1 of Gammaproteobacteria bacterium. GTDB lineage: Bacteria > Pseudomonadota > Gammaproteobacteria > Pseudomonadales > JAUIET01 > JAUIET01. The sequence goes on along the minus strand of JAUIET010000007.1, from coordinate 205,678 downwards.
CACCATCTATGCGAACTTTTGAGTAACGATTATTGGGTGGCCATAGTTTTCCGGGAGAAGCGAACGCAGCATCGCAGTTTGGTGCCTTACCCCCATGCCCACCACCGTGATGACCTCCGCCATGGTGCCCGCCACCGTGATGTCCATTGCCGTGCCCACCGCGTTTCTTTCGGTCGTATCTGGAATACCCGCCACTGCTGGATTTTGAGGCGGTAGAAGTACGAAAGTTCAGAGCCTCATGTTGGCTGTTTCTTGCATTTTCAGTCTCCGCAACTGTTAGCGGGGAAACGAAAAATGCCGGTATTGCCAAGGCGAATATCAACCGGGAAACGGTTCGGGGAGAGGTCATGCTGGTCGCTATCCTTATTGCTTATTCTTGTGAGGGCCGACAAAGCACAACACTTGCTGGTTCCACTTATTCACACGGCAAACAGCGTGAACCGAAGCACCGCAAAAATAACTTTAAGTGTTATATCGCAATGCTTTTTCGTTAGATAAGGGCGATTCTAAAGAAATTTACTGGTTGTTCAAAAAATATGCGATGAATGGATATGCCGCCTGTCGGGGCAAGCACAGATGATAACGATAATACTGTGGCTTAGGCCTTGGAGAACCCCAAGGCTAAGCCAGCCAGCGCCGCTAAAGCCAGCCGTTTTCCGCAAACGACACCGACCGGCCACTGCCTACAACAAGGTGATCAAGCACCCTTACATCAATCAATGCCAGGGCCTGTTGCAAACGCTCGGTAATACGATGGTCAGCCTGGCTGGGTTCAGCCACGCCACTGGGGTGATTGTGCGCGAAAATAACAGAGGCTGCGTTGTATTGCAGGACCTTGCGAACAACTTCTCGCGGGTAAACGGCCGCGCCATCAATAGTGCCTTGAAACAATTCGTCAAAGGCCAGCATTCTGTTCTGTGCATCGAGAAACAAACCGCAAAACACTTCGCTATGGCGGCCGGCCAGTTTGAGCTGGAGGAAGTCACGGGTGGCTTTTGGCGAGCCCAGCACCGGGCGCTGCTGTAACTCGGTACTGAGATAACGGCGTGCCATTTCCATAATGGCCAACAGTTGCGCTGCCTTGGCCGGACCCAGGCCAGGAATGCCGGTCAGTTGCTTAGCGTCGCAATCAAATAGGCTGCGCAGGCCACCGCTGGCCTGCAGGATGTTGCGCGCAACGTCCACCGCCGATTTACCTCGGGTGCCTGTGCGCACAAAAATCGCCAGTAACTCTGCGTCACTGAGCGTGCTGCAACCATGGGTTAACAACTTTTCACGCGGGCGTTCGGCCACGTGCCAATCGAGAATGCTCATCAGACCTCCTTGTCTTTAAGCGTGAGATATACCTTTATTTAGGCTTGCTGTATCGTACCACGGCAACCAGAGCAACTATCATTAGGCAATGTACGAATTAAGCAACAGAAATGTCTTACTTGGCGTCACTGGCGGTATCGCAGCGTATAAAGCGGCCGAGTTGGTGCGGCGCTTGCAGGACCAAAATGCCAAGGTTCGAGTGGTAATGACGCCGGCAGCCACTGAATTTATCACACCACTGACGATGCAGGCCTTGTCGGGCGAACCGGTTCATCTGGACCTGCTTAACCCCGAAGCCGAAGCCGCCATGGGTCATATCGAGCTTGCCCGTTGGGCCGACGCCTTGCTGGTGGCACCTGCCAGTGCGGATTTTATTGCCCGCATCGCGCATGGCCAGGCAGACGATTTATTGAGCACTGTGTACCTGGCCTGTGCTGCGCCGAAGTTTATTGCACCAGCCATGAATCAGGGCATGTGGGCACAAACCAGCACGCAAACTAACATCGATGCCTTACGCAAAGACGGAATCACAATTCTCGGTCCTGACAGCGGTTTACAAGCCTGCGGCGACATAGGCGCTGGGCGCTTGCTGGATATTGATCAACTGCTCACCCAGGTTTCCGCGCACTTCAGCCGTGGCGCCCTGGCCGGACTCAATGTGGTGATCACTGCCGGGCCAACTCAGGAAGCTATTGACCCTGTGCGTTTTTTGAGCAATCACAGTTCGGGCAAAATGGGCTTTGCACTGGCGCGTGCTGCCAGCGAAGCAGGTGCCGATGTCACGCTGATAGCGGGGCCGGTCAGCCTGAACTGCCCAGAAAACGTTCAACGTATAGATGTAAAAAGTGCGAAAGATATGCTGGCTGCTACACTTGAACAAATGGCCGGGTGCGATATTTTTATCGCCACTGCCGCGGTTGCCGACTACACACCGTTGAATGTTGCCAACAACAAGATCAAAAAAAATTCGTCTGAGATGGAACTCACACTGACTCGCACAGAAGATATTCTGGCGACTGTCAGCGCACTCCCGGCTCGGCCGTTTTGTGTAGGGTTTGCTGCTGAAACTAATGATGTGATCAGCTATGCACGAAGCAAGCTGGAACGAAAAAAACTCGATCTTATAGTTGCTAATGACGTATCAAATTCGGAAATTGGCTTTCAAAGCGACCAGAATAAGGTGACTTTGATAAGTAAAGAACAGGCGCTGGATTTGCCGCAGATGAGCAAACTTAGCCTGGCCGCCGCGTTGGTTGATGAAATCGGTCAGCGATATAAAAGCAACTAAGGCGATGGGTTGGCGAGTACGGGCAAGCCAATGCCGGACGAAAAAGATGGAAGTGGGGCTAGATCACAATGGCTAAAGTCAAAAAAGCAGACACAGCTGATGAACGCGTGTTAGCCGAAGCACCCGACAGTGGCGCCAAGGCCGGTAAGAACAAGCCTGAAAAAAACAAACCCACGTCCAACCCGTCGTCTCGCTCGCCTGATCAGCATTGGCTACCACCCACTGTTTCTTTTTTGATAATCGCGGCGGTCATTGGTCTTATTCTGATTGTTCTGATTCCACAGCGACAGGCCACTGACCTGAAGCGGCAAACCGAATTGTACGCAAATATTCAGGCGGTTATTGTCAAACAGAGTATTGAGCAGTTACAAAACCGTCTTGAACTAATGGCCGCCGCGCCCCTGGTACGCAAGACGGTCAGTGAAAAAGATACCGACGCTATGCAGCAAATGAGCGAGCAGCTCAGTGCGGCTTTCCCGGAAGCTGACAATGCCATGCTGATTCCGCTTGATTCCAAGGGCATCACCGGTTTGCGCAAGCACGGTTTGAAATTGCGTAATAATATTGAGTCGAGCATGGTGAACCGTGCCGAGGATGGCGGCAAAACATTTCCGGAAGCGTATAAGTTTCAGGGTGAATCCAGATTCACGCTGGTGGCGCCGGTGTATGAAGCCGACGAAATGGAAGTTAGTGGCGCCATTTTGTTGCGCATGCCAATGTCTTTCTTGCAAAACGCAGTGGATAGCCAGGTTGAAGACCGCGGGCGTACGGAACTCATACAAGTGTTCGGAGGCAACGAACAAGTGCTATTGGCCAGCAATGGCGCGGGCGACAGCAGTTTAGATGCACATGATCAGCAGATTGGCAACAGCAATTGGTGGTTACGTTTCAGTCCATCGAGCACCATGGCAAACGAACTGAGTATTCCTTTATGGGGTTTGCTTGCGCTGTTAAGTATTCCCGCTCTGGGCGTTCCAATATGGCATTTTCTGTCGCTTCGAAAACTTGGCAGACACATCGAAGCAGATTTAGACAATGTGATCAGTTATACGCAAAGTCTTATTTCGGGCAATAAACGTATGCCCCCTGTTTTGCCGAGTACTCAGCTGAATCAGCTCGCCAATCTGATTTCAAATTTCAGAACCTCAGCCGCACCTGAGGAGCAAACCCGCGAGCCGAAAAAAACGGCAAAAGCAGCTAACAAGTCAAACCCTGATGCGAATACGAACGCTCCGGAGGTTACAGAGCCAGCCAGCGCACAGAAAGCCGCGGCCGCGTCCAGCGTTAGCGTACCTGACCATATATTCCGTGAGTACGATATTCGTGGCAACGCTGATGAATGCCTGACCGACGAAGTAGTAACCGCCATAGGCATGGCCATTGGCAGCGAAGCACTGGACCGCTCACAGAGTGAGATTGTGGTGGCTTGCGACGGCCGCCTTTCCAGCCCACGAATCAAAAAAGCACTGTGCGAAGGCTTACTGGCCAGTGGTCAGAACATAATTGATATTGGCGAGCAACCAACCCCGTTGCTGTATTTTGCCACTCACCACCTTGGCACAGGCGCTGGTGTGATGATTACTGGCAGCCACAATGGCGCAGAATGTAATGGGCTTAAGTTGGTGCTGGAAGGCCGACCGCTGGCCGGCGAACACATACAGCACATCAAACAACGGGTTCAGCAAGGTCGTTTCCGCGAGGGTCAGGGCAGTTTCCAGGAAGCCAATGTGGCGGATGCCTATATTGATACCATCGCAAGCGATATTGCTGTCGCGCAAACGCTCAAAGTTGTTGTTGATGCGGCCAATGGTATTGGTGGCATCATCGGCCCCCGGGTGCTGGAGGAATTAGGCTGTGAAGTGATTGCTCTGCATTGCGATGTTGATGGTAATTTCCCGAATCACGCCCCGGACCCAACGATTGCCGCGAACCTGAATGACCTTGCCGTGATGGTCAGGCAGCATGAGGCTGACTTTGGTATCGCCTTTGATGGCGACGCTGATCGCATCTGTGTTGTGGACTCAAACGGCAATGCGGTTGCGCCGGATATTTTATTGATGCTGTTCGCACAAGACATCGTATCGCGTAATCCGGGTGCCGATATTGTGTATGACGTTAAGTGCACGCGGCACTTAAGCAGCGTTATCAGCAGTTATGGTGGTCGGCCAATTATGTGGAAGTCCGGGCATTCCTGCATCAAGGAAAAAATGCTACAAACCGGCGCATTACTCGGTGGCGAGTTTACCGGCCACATTTGCTTTAAGGAACGCTGGTACGGTTTCGATGACGGCATCTACAGCGCAGCACGCTTAATAGAAATAGTCAGTACTTCGGGGCTCAAGCTCGAGGAGCTGGTTGAAGAATATCCGGCCAGCAAGAGTACGCCCGAGATTATTGTAGACACTGGTGAGCAGCAGAAGTTTGACATTGTTGCGGCTCTCACCGACAACGCGCAGTTTGGCAGCGGCAAGATCACTACCCTGGATGGTATTCGGGTGGACTACCCTGATGGCTGGGGCTTGATCAGACCGTCAAACACCGTGCCAGCAATTACTCTTCGCTTTGAGGCCGATAACGATGAAGCGCTGCAACGCATTCAAACTGTATTTCGAGAGCAAATTGGTTTGGTAAATCCAGCCGTGGCATCAGCATTCTGACAAACGTCCTAAATCCGACTATCATGCGCAGCTAATCCAGGTTTGATGTCGCACGGATATGTCTTTATCAAAGGAAAACGCACTTAATATCGCAAAGGTATTGGCGGAAGCTTTGCCCTACATCCAGCAATTCACCGGTAAAACGCTGGTCGTCAAATACGGTGGAAACGCCATGGTCGACGAGCAGCTGCAGGCCGGTTTCGCGCGTGATGTGGTCTTGATGAAACTGGTGGGCATGAATCCTGTCATTGTGCACGGCGGGGGTCCTCAGATTGGCGACTTGCTAAAGCGCTTGAATATTGAATCACACTTCGTGGATGGAATGCGCGTCACCAGCAGTGAAACCATGGACGTGGTGGAAATGGTGCTTGGGGCGGCCATCAATAAAAACATTGTTAGCCTGATTCAGCAGCAGGGTGGTAAAGCGATCGGCCTGACCGGCAAAGACGGCAACCTTATTCGCGCCGAAAAGCTCAATGTCACGCGTGAAAGCCCTTCTATGCAAGCCCCGGAAATCATCGATATTGGTCACGTGGGCACAGTTGCCGAGGTGAATACTGAAGTACTTGATGTCATGCTTAAGTCCGACTTTATCCCGGTGATAGCCCCCATAGGGGTTGGCGCGGACGGGCAGTCGTACAACATTAATGCGGATCTCGTCGCGGGCAAAATCGCGGAGGTGCTGCAAGCCGAGAAGTTGATATTGCTGACCAACGTGCCAGGGCTGCAGGACAAACAGGGCAACACCCTCACCGGGCTGAACGCCGAGCGGGTTCAGAGCCTGATAAAGGACGGTACCATTCACGGCGGCATGTTGCCCAAAATCGATTGCGCGCTGCAAGCCATCCAGGCTGGCGTTCGCGCGGCGCATATTATTGACGGTCGAGTACCGCACGCCGCCTTGCTTGAAGTGTTCACTGACAGCGGCGTAGGCACGCTATTGACCCGGTAGTTGCAGCCTGCCTGTCTGAGCTGCCTTTTGTCTGCCTTTCCGGGCTGCCCTTTGTCTGAGCTGGTAACCCGCCCGTGTCGCACGCTTAGTGTGGTGTGATCGCCGCAGCCACGCCGTTTAATTTGTGCATAATGTAGCTGTGCATTGTGTGCGCATTGCTAAGTCGATAGCATTGGCGCTTCAACACCGCAGGGCACGGCCATGTTAAACAGCGCACGGAGAGAACCCAGACGTCAGCAGATCCTGCAGGCTCTGGCGCTGATGCTTGAAGAAACACCAGGCGAGCGTATCACCACAGCCGGCATTGCTCGCCGGGTAGGCATATCCGAAGCCGCGCTCTACCGACATTTTCCCAGCAAGGCAAAAATGTTCGAAGGCCTGATTGCCTTTATTGAGGAAACCATCTTTAGCCGTGTGCATCGGGTTTTGGCCGAAGAGGCAGCAGCTGCCCGGCGTTGTGAGGCAACGATTACGTTGCTATTGCAATTTGCGGAACGTAACCCCGGAATTGTGCGACTACTCACCGGCGATGTGCTTGCCGGCGAAACGCGCACGCTGCGCCACAGAGTCAGTCAGTTTTACGAACGGATGGAAACCCAATTAAAGCAAATTTTGCGCGAAGGGGAGTTAAGAGAAGGTTTGCGCCCCATTGCGCCGGTGTCCATCACCGCGAATATGATTTTGGCCACCGCCGAGGGCCGAATTGCTCAATTTGTGCGCAGCGACTTCAAACGCAGTCCAATGGAACATTGGCCCAAGCAATGGGCACTTATCCATACACAGGTATTTGCACCCGAGCAGCGTCTGGCTCAACCAGCCTGATTGAGCCCAACTGATCAGTAGTTAGAGGAGCTGGCCTGCGACGAGCGGCGTCGACCATAGCGCAGGTCTTGCAGGTACTCAAATCGCTCCATATCGGCCGCATAGTTGCGTTTCACTGCGGTAATCTCTTTTTTCCTTGCAATGATCTTTTTGCGGGTATCGTCTATCTCCACTTCCATGGTGCCTATGTTGTCGAGCAATGCCTGGGGAACCTCTCTGCCAGCACGCTCCGCATTGGCCGCCACTTCTTGTTGGCGCTCAATCTGGCCTTTCAGTGAGCGCAGATTGCCGCGCAGTATTGACAGGCGCACATTAATTTCGTCAACCACCCGATTTTGTGACGCTTCAATATCGGCCACGCTGCTGTAGCGCCGCATCAGCATCTCGTCTTTCTTCAGCTGTTCCGCCTTGAGCTGCTGCTTGGTAAGGGCTTCTCGCTTGGCGGCAATCTGCTCTGGCGTGGCTTGAGGGGGTACGGTACGCAAAACATCGCCATTGGCGTTGATCACTTCATAACCGTATTTAACAAATTCGGGGGGCAGCCGGCTATCAATAACCAACGCACCGGACGTTGTTTTGTAACGGAAGTACTCGATGGCCGCGTAACTGTAGGCACTGAATAACACAAGCAGCGCGCCCATCAGCACGTTCATCTTGACGCTTAATGGCCTGTTGTTTTTATGCATTTCGCTCCGCGTAGCTCGGCGTTGAAGATGACTGTATTACTGATTTTAGCCAAAAAACCTTGAACAAGCACTGAACAAAGCGATATTGATGTGCTATCGAGGCAAAAGTGCGGCTAAATACCGAATTGCTCACGATACGCCCGCATTTGCTCAAGCTGAGCGCTGCTGCTGGCGCCTGCCGCTTCCAGAAATGTGATCAGATTCGCCAAATTAATGATACTTGTTACCGCAATGCCATACTCTGCCTGTAACTCTTGAATAGCCGATTGCTTGGCTTTGCCACGCTCCTGGCGATCAAGGCCGACCACAATGCCCGCTGGGGTGGCTCCTGCCGCGTTGATCATGTCTATGACCTCACGCACCGCAGTACCCGCGGTAATCACGTCATCCACGATCAACACTCTGCCGGCCAAAGGACCCCCTACAATCGTGCCACCTTCACCGTGTGTTTTAGCTTCTTTTCGATTGTAAGCCACCGGAATATCACGGTCGAAGCATTCACTCCAGGCAATGGCGGCGGCACTTGCCAGTGGTATTCCCTTGTACGCTGGCCCGAACAACATATCGAACTCAAAGCCGGCTTCTTCTACCGCCTGCATGTACGCGTTTCCGGTGCGTCGCAGTGCGGTTCCAGAGCGAATTAAGCCGGCGTTAAAAAAATATGGGCTGCTTCGGCCGGACTTCAGCGTGAACTCACCGAAGCGCAGCACATCGTTTTCCAGCGCTAACTGAATAAAATCTGTTTGATAGTCATTCATTTGCAATTATGATACACGCTTCAAGTTCCAGGGGCGATCATGAGAGTCATTAACTTCTGTGCGGAAGGTTTGGAGGAAGCCGCGCAAAAAGGATTTTTTGAGTGGGCAACCAAACAGGACGCCGACTTTATCTGCGTGCAAGACCTGCGCGTTTCAGAATACGACATCAAGAATGACGCCTGCTTCCCGCCCGATTATAACGCTTATTTTTTTGATGCAGTGGAATCAAGCACTAACGGTGTTGCTGTCTACTGCCGCGAATTACCCAAAGCCATCATGACAGGTCTTGGCTTCAATGAATTCGATGTTGATGGCTTGTATGTACAAGCTGACTTTGAGCGCTACAGCGTGGCTTCCTTCCTGGCGCCATCGGCGGCTGATGGCGATGCAGAAGCGCAAGAAAGAAAAATGCGCTTTTATGATCAATTTCTGGCGCATTTTTCGAAAGTGCGAAATAAACGCCGGGAATACATTATCACCGGCAACTGGAATATCGCGTTCGAAAACACTGATATGCAGAATCCGCGTGAAGTCAGCGGCTTTCTTGAAGAAGAGCGCGACCTACTCGGGCAACTGTATGACGAGCTGGGCTACGCAGATGCATTTCGCCTGGCCGACACCGATGACGACGAATACACCTGGTGGCCAGAGGGCGAACGCGACCTTAACGGTTGGCGGGTTGATACTCAGGTGGTCTCCGAAGGGCTGCGCGGCACCGTAGAACGCGCCGCCGTTTACCGTGGCGAGGTATTCTCAAACCACGCACCTGTGATTATCGATTACGAAATCGACTTCTGAGTCAAGCGCTGCGCAACGTTAATCAATGCGCGCCTTTCTTATTGCGATATCGCCCTTATTGCGACATCGCCATTTTCTGCACTTGCATTATTTGCGTGAGGCCTTGCTGGGCAAGCGCCAACATGGACTGCAGTTGTTCGGGTGAGTACGGTTCTCCCTCAGCCGTACCCTGAACTTCGATAAAGCCATTCGCGTCTCGCATAACCACGTTCATGTCCGTCTCTGCTGTCGAGTCTTCGGCATAATCCAAATCAAGCACTGGCTCACCATCATAAACCCCCACGGACACGGCGGATATCAAACCGATAATCGGGTTTTCCTTCACCCGTTTTATATCCATCAAATGCGCTACCGCATCATTTAACGCGACAGCCGCGCCTGAAATTGAGGCACAACGTGTACCGCCGTCAGCCTGCAGCACGTCGCAATCAATCGTAATCGTGTTCTCGCCTAACTTGTTCATGTCCAGGGCCGCGCGCAAAGAGCGCCCAATCAAACGCTGTATTTCTACGGTTCTGCCAGTTTGTTTTCCACGCGCGGCCTCTCGGGCCACCCGCTCATTGGTGGCACTGGGCAGCATGCCGTATTCTGCGGTAAGCCAACCGCTGCCACCACCGCGCAACCACCTGGGCACGCCTTTCTCAACGCTGGCCGTGCACAACACTCGGGTATTGCCAACTTCAACCAGTACCGAACCTGCGGCATGGCTGGTGTAGTTGCGAGTAAATTTCAAACTGCGCAGCTGATCTGCGCGGCGGCCACTGGGTCGTTGCATGAATATTCCTGTTTTTCGGGTTGTCGTTGTGGGGGTAGAGATGAGTACAATACGCATCTAATATGCGCGACATGAAACACACAGCAGCTTATGCAGCCGTGCGACCCACCGGTAAGCGCACAACCGACAGTATGACAGCCTTTTGAACAGCACTGAACAACAGAACAAAGCCAGCGGACAACTGTTTACGGTTTCAGCACCGTCGGGTGCTGGCAAAACGAGCCTGGTGCAGGCCTTGATCGGCGCAGTGCCAAACATTGGCGTATCTGTCTCGCACACAACCCGGGCACGGCGCGCCGGCGAGCATGATGGCGTGAACTATCACTTTGTTGATGCACAACGTTTCGAAGCCATGCGCAAAGCGGGCGATTTTCTTGAGCATGCCACCGTGTTCAGCAATCGCTATGGCACATCAAAAGCCGAAGTGGAAGCCAAGCTGGCCAGCGGTGATGACGTTATTCTGGAAATCGATTGGCAGGGTGCGGCACAAATCAAGCAGCAACTGCCCGCCACTCTCTCGATTTTCATTTTGCCACCGTCGCTACAAGCACTGCAGGAGCGTTTAACGGGGCGCGGCCAGGACGATGAAGCCGTGATAGCCGGCCGTATGCAAGCCGCCGTGGATGAAATTAGTCACTATGGCTCGGCCGATTATCTGGTGGTTAATGAGGTATTCGAAACAGCCCTGGCGGAACTTGAGCACATTGTGCGCAGCCAGCGTCTGCGACTCGCCCGGCAGCAAAAACAGCACGCGGGCTTGCTGTCTGAGTTACTCGGCTGATAGATATCCACCATTGGGCACGCAAATGCGCAAGTAATTGTTTGTACGACGCTTCTGCGCTACAATGTCGGGTTCGATCGAGGCTATTTGCCTCACGGTTACATTCATGGCTACAACGCCGCTTCAATGTTCTACTGCCACCAATGGCGGAATTGATCATTAAGACGGCCACACAGGTAAGGTACTCAAAATGGCACGCGTTACAGTTGAAGATTGTCTTGAAAATGTAGGCAATCGCTTTGATCTGGTAATGATCGCAAGCAAAAGAGCAAGGCAAATTGCAACGGGTGGCAAAGAGCCATTAGTAAAAGAAGACGCCGACAAACCAACGGTTATTGCGCTGCGTGAGATCAAGGAAAATCTGATCAACGCCGATATTTTGCGCGAAACAGAAGAGGCTGAAGAAAACTTCGAGCATGAAATGGATCTTGCGGTGTCGGGTGAAACCGAGAGCGGTGGGATGGTACAGCACCAGGGCCTTGGCGCGTTCCGCCGTTCTGAGTCTTATCAAAGCGACGTACAAGCTGTTACCGGCAGCGTCGCACCAGCACCAAGCGCGGCCGCCAGCGAACCGGCTGCAGAACAAGCGCCTGCAGATGACCTGGACACAGACGCACTGATACGCGCCCTACAAGCGGCCAGCAATGCTGAGCCAGACGCGCCCGGCAGCGAATAGCGCAAACTGGCGGAACTGCTGGGGTACCCGGAGTGATGCGGCCAGTTTTTCTCATGTGCCGCCACCGTGCACTGACGGATTAGCGTCCGTTGCAAACAATTGACACCTTGGCAAACTCACTGCGTGAGTACTTGTCTGACGATCAAATTCAGCAGGTAAAACGCGCCTACTACTTTGCCGAGCAAGCTCACGATGGCCAAACCAGACGCAGCGGTGAGCCGTATGTGACTCACCCGCTGGCTGTAGCCTGCATTCTTGCCGACATGCACATGGACGACCAAAGCCTGATGGCGGCGATGTTGCATGATGTGATCGAGGATACCGGCATCGACAAGGACGCGATTGCCGAGCAGTTTGGCGAGACGGTTGCCGAGCTGGTGGATGGCTTATCAAAACTGGCAAAAATTGGCTTCAGTTCGCGTGCGGAAGCCGCTGCCGAGAATTTTCAGAAAATGGCACTGGCCATGTCACGCGACATTCGTGTGATCCTGATCAAACTGGCTGACCGGCTGCATAACATGCGCACCCTGGGCGTTCTGAGTGTCGATAAACGTCGCCGCATAGCCATTGAAACCCTGGAGATATACGCCCCGATAGCCAATCGCCTTGGCATGAACACCACACGGGTTGAACTGGAAGACCTTGGATTTACCGCCATGTACCCGATGCGGGCGCGGCGAATTGAGGCAGCGGTTCGCGCCGCGCGTGGTAATCGCAAGGAAGTGTTGCAGCAGATCAAAACCGCGCTCGAAACACGCCTTAGCAATGAAAATCTGAGCGCCAGAGTGCTGGGGCGGGAAAAACACCTGTTCAGCATTTACGAAAAGATGCGCACCAAGCGTAAATCTTTTTCAGAAATCATGGACGTCTATGCATTTCGTATCGTTGTGGAGGATGTCGATACCTGCTATCGCGTGCTCGGTGCGGTGCACAATCTTTACAAGCCAGTTGCCGGTCATTTCAAAGACTATATTGCCATTCCTAAAGCCAACGGCTACCAAAGTTTGCATACCGTGTTGTTTGGTATGCATGGCGTTCCCATTGAAATTCAGATTCGAACCGAAGGCATGGAAGAGTTGGCGAATAAAGGCATTGCCGCGCATTGGTTGTATAAAAGTGGTGACGACGGCAGCGACGTCAATTCGCACAAGCGTGCCCGGCAATGGGTTCAAAGCTTGTTGGAACTGCAGGAAAGCGCCGGCAATTCTCAGGAGTTCATTGAGCACGTTAAAACCGACCTGTTCCCGGAAGAAGTGTATGTGTTTACACCCAAGGGGCAGATTCGCGCCCTGCCAAGCGGCTCGACAGCGGTTGATTTCGCCTATGAAGTGCATACCGATGTCGGCAATAGCTGCGTTGCCTGCCGTATTAACCGACGCTTCGCGCCTTTGAGTGAACAGTTACAAAGCGGGCAGACAGTTGAAATCATCACGGCACCTGGATCGCAACCCAACCCTTCCTGGTTAAACTTTGTGGTGAGCGGTAAGGCCCGCAGCAATATTCGTCATTTTCTTAAAAATCAGCGTCACACCGAGGCCATTGAACTGGGTAGAAGGCTGCTGGATAAAGCCCTGGAAAACCTCAACACCAGCTTTAAGAAGATGGACAAGAAACGTATTCAGGTGTTACTGGAGGAAACCGGCTACGACAACTTCGATTTGATACTGGAAGATATTGGCCTTGGCAATCGCGTTGCGTATTTAACGGCGCGGCGTCTGGTACCCGACAAAATTGTCAGCAAAGCCAGCACCAAGACAAGCAACCGCAGCCAGGACTCATTCGTAATCAACGGTGCCGAGGGCATGATGGTGAGTTTTGCCAAGTGCTGCCATGCCATTCCCGGCGATCCGATTGCCGGGCACATCAGTGCCGGGCGAGGTATTGTTGTGCACGTGGCGAATTGTCGAAACATCGCTGAGTTTCGCGACAACCCGGAGCGTTGTATCGAGCTGACCTGGCACGATAAAGCAAAGGGGGACTTCCAGGTCGAGCTACGTGTTGAACTCACGCAACAGCGTGGCGTCATTGCTGAACTGGCCAACAAAGTCAGCAGTCTCGACGCACCGATCGAAAAAATCAATACTGAGGACCGCGACGCCAAAACGGCTGTGGTGCGATTGGAAATTGGCGTTCACGACCGGGTTCACCTTGCCCGGATAATGAAACGTATTCGCGCCATGAAATCGGTAGCTTCCGTATCGCGAATGAAATCCTGAACGAAACCCTAAGCCCAGGTAAACACCGAATGAGCAAAAAAGAAGTTATTCACACTGATCAATCGCCAGCGGCAATTGGGCCGTATTCGCAAGCCATTAAAGTTGGCTCAACCGTCTATATATCGGGCCAGATTCCACTGGACCCTAACACCATGGAATTGGTGGAAGGTGACATCACGGCGCAAGCGCATCGGGTTTTCCAGAATATGCGTGCCGTTGCAGTTGCGGCAGGCGGTACTTTGGATAACGCTGTGAAAGTGAATATCTCTTTGCCAGACCTCGGCAATTTCGCCGCGGTTAATGAGGTGATGAAAGAGTACTTCAATAAGCCCTATCCAGCGCGCGCCTGCGTTGGCGTAGCGGCACTGCCCAAAGATTGCGATCTTGAAGTGGAAGCGATTTTAGCGCTGTAAACGGTCGATGATGGCACCGTAACCCTCACGAAAGCTGGGATAGCGAAACCGAAACCCGCTACTCAGCAAGCGCTGGTTGTTGCAGCGCTTGCTACCGACCCTGCGCTCTACCGTATCAGCATCACTGACTGACTGTATGTTGGCGGGATAATCGATACCCAGTCGAGCAGCCAACCACCGTTCCACATCGTGTTTTCGTGCTGGCTCGCTATCCACGCCCAGGTAGCAGTCTTGCACTGCCTGTCCATGCGCATCCAATGTCAGCAAATGCATAATGGCCGCTGCACAGTCATGCCGATGAATTCTATTGGTGTAGTGATTGCTTGCGCTGAACCGACCTTCACGTACGGCCTCTATCAGTCGCGTGCTTTCGGTTCCATAGATGCCGCCGCAACGAAAACTCGTAGTTGGCACTGCACTGCCGGCCAACAACTTTTCGCACTCCCGCATTGCTCGGCCGCTAAAACCGTTAGGGTACGCTTCGGTCGTTTCATCAACCCATTCATCGTTACGCTGGTCGTACACACTGGTACTGGAGACAAACACAATCCGCTTTGGGGGACGCTGAATGGCTGCCAGCACATTGCGCGTGCCGGCCACATAGCTCTGCTGATACCCTTCAGCGCTGTATTCTCGGGGCGTAAACGTCAACAACAGGTAATCCGCCGTACACTCTGCAAGCAGCCGGCTGACAGAGCAGGGGTCGGTGTAGTCAACACTGTAAGCGGCCATACCCTCCGGCAACTTGTCAGCGCTGCGCCGTGCACCGTGCAGGCGCCAGCGTGGTTCGGCAGTATTTTGTTTGGCGATGGCATAACCAATGGCGCCAGATCCGATAATAAGTAACGACGGTTTTTTCACACCGCTATTGTACGTCAATGCGCTATGCTTGCACTGCCTTGAACAGAACGCTGCCTGCCAGTGCTCATTACGTCAGGGCAACTCTGAACAATGTGACACAAGGCACTATGCAGTTGGCGCAAGAAATTCTCAGCAATAATTCGCTTGCCGCACTCAAGGGTGTTGGCCCAAAAACGCGTGATCGGCTGGCCCGTATCGGTATTGAGTCTGTTCAGCAACTGCTGTTTCACTTACCGCTTCGGTATGAAGACAGAACACAGCTTACCCCAATAGGGCAACTGCAACCCAACTGTCATTATTTGTTCGAGGGAACCATCAAGGCCGCCGGTATTGTGCCGGGCAGACGGCGCAGCTTCACCATTAAGTTACAACAGGATTATTCGACCATTAGTCTTCGGTTGTTTCATTTCTCTGCAGCACAAACCCGGGGCCTGCTGCCCGGCAAGCGCCTGCGTTGTTTTGGCGAGATTCGTTTTGGCCGACACAGCCTGGAGTGTTTTCACCCGGAGTACGTCATTCTCGACGAGGACGCAGTAGATCCACCGCTACCGCAAGCGCTGACGCCTGTGTACCCAAGTACCGAGGGGCTGCACCAGGCCAGTTTCAGAAAATTACTCGATCAGGTTTTACCTCAGCTTGATACACACTCTATCGAGGAACTGATACCCACCGAGTTCATTGCAAACCTGCCAAACCCTGAAAGCACGCTGGCCATGTTCGCGCAATTTCCGCTGGGCAAAACTCTGCGAATACTGCATGCACCACAAAAATCTGAGCAGGCGCTGCTGCCAATCTGCCAGCAACGTCTGGCGTTTGAGGAACTGCTGGCTCACCACCTGAGCCTGCTTCAAGTCAGGCAACGACTGCAGCAGCTGATGGCGCCCAGGCTTGCCGGCAACGACAAACTGATGCAACGGTTTTTAACCGGTCTTGGCTTTACCCTAACCTCAGCGCAGTCTCGTGTGTATGAGCAATTGCGAGCGCAACTGGCCCATCAAGAGCCGATGCTCAGGCTGGTGCAAGGCGATGTCGGTTGCGGTAAAACAGTTGTAGCCGCACTGGCCGCGCTGCAAGCGATAGGCAGCGGCTATCAGGCCGTATTAATGGCGCCAACTGAAATTCTAACTGAGCAACACTTTCGCGCTTTCAGTGACTGGTTCGCACCACTGGGTATCCGTCTGTGCATGCTGTCGGGTCAGCAAACTGCCAAACAGAAACGTGACGCTTTGGCGCTTATCGCCTCTGGAGAGGTGGGTTTTATCGTCGGCACGCACGCTGTAATTCAAGACGCTGTCAGCTATGACCGGCTCGGGCTGATTATCATTGATGAACAGCATCGCTTCGGTGTTGATCAGCGATTGAGCTTACGTCAGAAAGCCCTGGATTCTGGCGTTTGTCCACACCAGATTATTATGACCGCCACGCCGATTCCGCGAACTCTGGCCATGGCCGCCTATGCCGACCTGGACGTGAGCGTGATTGATGAACTGCCGCCTGGACGCACACCGGTGCAGACCAGTGTGTTGGATAACAGCGCCCGCGCGCGGGTCGTGGAGCGTGTACACAAAGCCTGCCAACAAGGCCGCCAGGCCTATTGGGTTTGCACCTTGGTGGAAGAGTCGGAAGCCATACAATCACAAGCTGCGGAAAGCACCGCTGAGGAACTGCGCACCACCCTGCCCGATGTTCAGATAGGCCTGGTTCATGGGCGTATGAAGGCTGCCGAAAAAGCCGAGGTTATGAACCGCTTTAAGGCTGGCGCCACTCAACTTCTGGTCGCTACCACTGTCATCGAGGTAGGTGTTGACGTGCCCAATGCAAGCCTGATGATTATTGAAAATGCCGAACGTTTGGGGCTGTCGCAAATACATCAATTGCGAGGTAGAGTCGGCCGTGGGAGTACGGCAAGCCACTGCTTATTGCTTTATCAGAAACCATTATCCGCCAACGGTAAACGCCGACTGGATACGCTTCGAAACAGCAGCGATGGCTTTTATATTGCCGAGCAGGATTTGGAAATCCGCGGCCCGGGAGAAGTATTGGGCACTCGACAGACCGGCATGCTGCAGTTTCGCATTGCTAATCTTGAGAGGGACGTAGAGCTGCTGGAACTGGTGCATCAAACGGGCAACGCGTACATGCGTACCTACCCCAACAACGTGAAGCCACTCATTGACCGCTGGATTGGCGAGTCAGTTTACTATGGTAATGCCTGACACGAGCCCGTTACCAGCCCGCAAATAGCAATCAACGATACTCCAGCGACATGACCACCGTAAAGTCTGGCGCGGTGCGCACAGCTATGTCTTCACTCAGACCAAGATTCAAACTCCAGCGTTTATCCAATTGAATTCCGGCACCAAATGTTAGCTGCACCGAAGTTGAACCCAGGGGTTTGATGTCCGTATCATAAAAAGCGGTATGTGCTTCCAGCTGAGCTTTCAGCGTGAGCCATTCATAAAACAATGGCAGCGCCAGCGCAGCAGACCCATACACTACACTGTCGTTCTGCAACGCAGGAAGTAACTCAGAATTTCCCGGCCGAACCAAGCCGATACTGCCGTGCAATGACACGCGCCAGTCACCGGCCAGTTCCCCGCGGTAGGCATTCAAACCCACCGCCAGATCCCAGGACTCTGACCCAATAAATTCAGCAGCGTCTCCACTGGGCGCTTCCACGCGAAGCTGAACGTTCAGATTTGAATGCTGCTTGCTGAATATCTGGTACTGGGCAAGAAGGGCAATGTCACCCAGCCCTGAAACACTGCGGTCCAGACGTGCACTGGCCACCGGCGTATTGACCGAAAACAATAGCTGGTCGCGAGCAAACTCTTCGCGCCGAGCATTTGGAAGATCAAACGTTCTGTGCCAACCTTCGACAAAGCTGTCCATGAACCCGCCACTGTGAGATACAAATGGAATGTCGGCACCCAGTATCCAATTGCCGCCAAGCGAACGTCGCAGCTTTACGCTTGCGGTGCTGGATTCCCCATCAAGAAACGCCTGTTCAATACCATGGTCGTCAACGACAAATTGGCTGGTTTGTTCCAGCGTAAATGCAATCGTGTTTTGCTGCGCCGACAAGGGTCTTGCATCCTCGACATTGGGTAAACCCAGCGAGCGAACGAAAACAGTTCGGTTCGCAGTTGCAAACGGTGAGTCATCAGCAAGCAATAGAGGGGCCGATACGCCAGTCAGGCCGAGCGTTATGAGTAGATAGATTGTCGAGCGTGTGGAGTGCATACTATTTCTGTTACAGGTTGCTGCTTGTGGAATGTACCATAGGCAACGACCTTATTCGGACGCTCAAAGAACAATGGACCCAATCAGCCAGGGCGCGTTAGGCGCTGCCGCCGCCCAAAGCGGTGCACAATCAGGGCGGATGGGCATTGCCTTGTTCGCGGGCTGGCTAGCTGGCATGGCCGCTGATCTTGATGTGCTGATTCGCTCCAGCACAGACACCTTGCTGTTCCTTGAATATCATCGGCAGTTCTCACACTCTTTTATCTTTATTCCCGTTGGCGGCCTGATTGTCGCGACATTTGTTTTTTGGCTGCTCGGTCGAAGGCGGCAATGGTCATTCCCCCATCTGGTTTTGTATTGCACGCTTGGCTACGCCACTCATGGCCTGCTGGACAGCTGCACATCATACGGTACTCTTTTATTGTGGCCGTTCTCCGACAAGCGCTATGCTTTCGATACTATTTCCATCATTGACCCTCTGGTTACTGTACCCGTTCTGCTGCTACTGGTCTTGTCGCTGCGAAAGCAAAGCCCGTGGCCTGCGCGCATTGCCTTGTGCTGGACCATCAGCTATTTAAGCCTTGGCTGGCTGCAGCACGAGCGGGCAATGGATACCGCAGCAATGCTCGCAACAAGCCGTGGCCACCAACCGGTACGACTGGAGGTAAAGCCCGGCTTTGCAAACCTGTTATTGTTTAAGTCTATTTACAGCACCGGCGACCGTTTCTACGTGGATGCAATTCGGGTTGGCGTTGAACGCCAGTGGATAAACGGTGACTCTATTGCAAAGCTGAACCTTGCCAGAGATTTGCCTTGGCTCACCGAGAACTCCCAGCAATACATGGACGTGCAGCGCTTCAGCTGGTTTTCTGATGACTACGTCGCGTTGCACCCTGACAACCCAAACGAAGTCATCGATATACGCTACTCAATGCTGCCCAATCAGATTGAGCCTTTGTGGGGAATAGAACTGGACCGGAATGCCGGGCCGTCTCAGTTTGCACAGTACCGCACACATCGCAACGCGCCTGAAACGCGATTTAAGGAATATTGGGCGATGTTGCGAGGTCGTTAAGCACCCATAAAGTGGGCCTGCGCTACAGCGTTTTCAAAAATTCCAGCAGCTCAAGACGCTCAGTCTCACACATCATCGACAGCGGTTGATCGGTACGCATGCCTGGCGTGAAGCCTGCGGCATACTCGTGCCCACTGTTGCTGTTGCCGGGCAAGCGAGTATCAAACAGAAAACCTGTATTCGCAGGGTAGTCGGATTGTTTGAAACCCACTCTGACCGGGTCAAACTCGCGACTGCCCACCCAAAAACGTGTTGGCCGGGTTTTTCCATCACATACTTCACCGCCTGAGCGCTCACCATCCAGATGCTGCGGCAGCAGCAAGTCGTACAAAGTGGGAACCGAGCCATTGTGCAAATAAGGAGCAGTTGCCCAGACACCGTTCAAGGGGCGTGCTTTGTAGGCGCGCAATGATGCGTACGTATCGGCCGTTGTATCCGGTTCGTATTCGCCGGTTTTTACGCTGGCCTCCAGATCATTATTAAAAAACGACGCGCCCAGCATGTACGCTTGATCCGCCACTCTGCGAACTACGCCCTTGTCTCGATCAGGCGTACCAATCACTCCGGCAGTGACCGCCGTCAGGATTTGCCGCACGGGTGCCGTGTTCGCTATCACCACCTGGCCTACTTCGGTGCCCTGGTAGGTTTGGCCAATGTTTCCCGATCGCCCCATATATTGGGTGGCGTTCATTGCCATGGTTTTATCGGTGCCGAGTTTATCCAGGCGCAACATCTTCGATGTGATTTTTCGATCCCACGCATCGCGATCAATCAGTTCATGGCAAGACACGCAGTACTTCAGGTAGTGCACTATACCGCGCGATACTTTTTCCTCATCAATTCCAAACTGTGCATTAATGGCAACAACATCTTCTGGGAATGCCTCGCGCCATAAAGGCGACTTCAAACTCTTCAAAGTGCCTTCCATGCGTGACAGGTTTACCCCGTCTACTGACGATTGAAAATCAATACGGTGCCGCTTCACTTTTTGGCCGCTGATCAGTGCAGACAAGCTCCAGCCTCTGAGCCATGATTTCTCCTCCGTCCAGTCAAGGCTTGCAAACACCCCGATCACTTGCCCGGTATTTCGACCAAGCGCCCCCACACCCGCATTTGCCTGCAAGCCATTCCACTGCACGTAGTCTGTTTGCGCAACATCCCACAGGTACGGGTAACTCACCGGGGCGTTGGCTTCGTTAAAGAAATGTTGCAGCGCGTTTTCTACCTGTGCGTCACCCAGCCCGGGAAAGCCCTGCCCCCTGCGTTTGAGGTTGGCAACCATCTTCTCGAAACCCGCTCGGCCGAATATCGTTTCATTGTGATCGTCCAGAACTGCATCAATTTGTTCATCAGTGAGTAAGCGTTGCCCTGTATCGTCAATGGCAAGCGCTAACAGCCCACTGGCCTGGCGCTTATTGATAACATGTTGTAACACTCGATTGTATATTCGACCAAAGGCGTCCAGCCGCGCGTAGCCGTATTCGTGCGCAGACTCATTAATCTGGTTGTACTGGCGCGTACGCTCTGTCCAAATACGCAAATCCTGCTCAACTTGCTCTGCACTGGTATAACTGCGGCCACCGCGGATAGCCCGCCAGACGTCGTTTCGCGCAAGTACGGCAGCAATAAAGCGCTGCTTTTTGGCTGGGTCTTGCAGTGTGCTTTGCAATGCCGCGTGCAAGCTTTCCAGAAAACCATCCAGGTCAGCCATTGCCGGCCCACCGTCAATACGGACTGACATGCCCTCAAAATTTATCTGTCCGGTGTGGCAGGTTGAGCAGTTAAACCCGAGGTAATCTTTGTTCTGGTAGGTGTCTTTGACAAAACCAACCGGTAATCCATTCGGATTGAACAGACTTGGTTTCTGCACCAAATAGCGGAAGCGATCCATGTTTTTGTTGTCGCGAAACAGGGCCATCGCCTGGTCGGTAGAATTCACCTGTTCCAGCTCGAGGAAAAAGTCATACGGGATGACGTTGGAACCCTGGGTAACGTTGTAAAACCACAGACTGTCAGCACGCCCCCAGCCTTGCTCAATATACCTCGGAACACCATGATCATCGCCCAATGCCGCGTCAGACACCGCGATTGCTCCGCGGTCTTTATCACGATCGGCGTGTTGATAGATCTTGCCAGCCAACAACACCAGGCTTGTTGGGAGCAGCGCTAACAGCAGCAAGAAAAATCCGAGTAGGCATAGGG
The DNA here is from genome assembly GCA_030429735.1 of Gammaproteobacteria bacterium. Lineage (GTDB taxonomy): Bacteria > Pseudomonadota > Gammaproteobacteria > Pseudomonadales > JAUIET01 > JAUIET01. The sequence goes on along the minus strand of JAUIET010000007.1, from coordinate 184,161 downwards.
ACTTGATCCATGCCGGCCAACCCAGAGTATCAGGCCCGGTTTTCACCTGGCGGTATTTGCTTTGTATTGCGTTTTTCATAAGCTGCTCCGTCAGCTGAGCTTTTGTTATTCTTTTCTGTGCAGAACGTCAATCATACGCTGCCTTTTCGACTGTAAAAGCACCCTGAGATGCATCAACACCGTATCCATAAACCACTGCACGTTGCGATCTTGCCAAATGTCGGCGTATTGTTGCAACTGTTCATCTCGGACGAATCGATAAGTGTACGCGAGGTACGGATCTGCACCACTGACATACTGCTTCGCGTACAGTTTTTCGAGTTCACCGCGCCACAGCTTAATACCTTCATAATCGTTAGCTGTGAATTGCTCGCCACTGATTCGATCCAACGCAACCGCTGAATCCACCTCGGCGAATGACTGAATCACGGCAGCGACTGCGGGCCCTCTGTCGGCAATATGGCAGGCCCGAAGCAACTCTCGCCTTTTCGGTTCTATCGTGTTGGCTGCCAGATAATCCTCAAGTTTTTTTCGTTGGCCCGCCGAATTGCCAATACGCTCAAAGCGCCTGAATTTTTCTACCAGCTCATGGTCCAGAGCGGTTTTTATGGGTTGTATTGCTTGCTGCTGAAATTCTGCCATAAGTGCGGTAGTCAACTCTGCAATGAGTGCTTCGCTGCGATAAACGGACAACGCCTCGTTGAGCCGCACACGTTGTTGCTTACTGAGCTGGTAGGTCCCTGATTGCCGCTTGAGATTGATATCGTAAGCCAGCTCCAACTGCCCAACAGCAGCCTCAATACCTGACCTGGACAACATAAGTTCTATGTCTTGAATCGTCGCAGCTTGCGTAGCTGCGGACAACAGCAATACAAAGAGAACCAGAAAGCGACACATTATTGGCAAACTAACTGGCTTTCTCAGCGGCCAATAATTCATCAGTTGGTGTATTGAATACCACATTGTCCAGCGCATTCTCAGATTGCGCAACCACACAAGTCACCGCTGCATCACCGGTAACATTAACCGCAGTACGCAGCATATCCAGCAAACGGTCCACGCCGATAATCAGCGCTATGCCTTCAACTGGCAGGTTAACCTGCTGCAATACCATTGCCAGCATAATAAGGCCAACACCGGGGACGCCGGCGGTGCCAATAGAAGCCAGTGTTGCCGTGGCGATCACCGCCAGGTAACCGCTCATGCCAATATCAATACCGTAGGCTTGAGCGATAAACGCGGTGGCCACACCTTGCATGATCGCCGTCCCATCCATATTAATGGTTGCGCCAAGCGGGATAGTAAACGATGCAACCGAATTGTCCGCTCCCAGCCTATGCTCCGCGACACTCAGTGTGATTGGCATTGTCGCGTTACTGGAAGCGGTGCTGAACGCAAACAGTTGCACCGGGCGCATCTTCAAAAAGAAGGTAAAGGGATTTAAGCGCGCCAATACAGTGACCAGACTGCCATACACCAGGGCGGCGTGCAGAATCAACACGCCCGCAACCGTCATAAAGTACCAGGCCAAAGTGCCAAGAATATCAATGCCAATATCGGCAAACAAAGCGGCCAACAGACAGAACACACCGTAGGGTGCCAATGCCATCAGAATATCAACCATACTCATAATCACTTCATTCAGGTCGTCGAAGAATGAGCGAATGCGTATTCCATGCTCGCCCGCTTTGCTGACAGCGATTCCAAACAACAGGGCGAACACAATTATCTGCAGCATATTGCCATCGGCCATGGCTTGCACCGGATTGCTCGGGAATATATTGATCAACACTTGCTTGAGTGACGGTGCCTCTTTCGCAACATAGTTGCTGTCAGTTTGCAGCTCAATCCCGTCACCGGGTTGAATCAGCAAGGCTGCCGTCAGTGCCAGGGTGATAGCCACCGCAGTTGTGAACATATATAAGCCAAGCGATTTACCGGCGATGGCTCCCATCCGCGAGTTTTCCGCTCCAAGCCCACTGCTGCCACACACCAGCGACACGAACACCATCGGCACTACCAGCACCTTCAAGGAGGCGATAAAGACTTTGCCAATCACGTCGAATAGCCCGCCAGTGATATAGGTAGCGATGAATTGGGCGGACGCGCTTTCCGGACCCATGCCGGCCATTGCGAAGTGCAGGCCAATGCCGACCACCAGACCCGCCAGCATGGCGATCAGAATTCGTGCTGTCAGACTCATGCCCTGGCCTCTGTGTTAAACAGCCTGACAAATGCGTGGTTTGCCAGGCTTGATTCAAGCGTTTAAAAAATTGCAGGTAGCAACTTTTGCAGGCGCAATTTTTCCTTCGTGCCTTTTGGTCCGGTCAATGCAAAACCCAGCAGGTTTCCTGCCGGGTCTTTAAATTGCGCGACCACATCTTCGCCGTCTGCGTCGATTGTCCACTCACCTTGCGCACCGCGCTCCGGTGGCGATACAACCACCGGACACGCCGGTGTTTTGATCGTCACTGGCATGGCAGGATAAGCCACTTCTGTTGGCTCGCCAGCCAGGGTTTTACCCAAGGCACGAGCGGAGGCCATTAGCGGTGCCACATAGAACAACACATGCCCTTCCACCTCGGCGCAATCGCCCAGCGTATAGACATTCGCCGCGCTGGTCTCTAACAATTTGTTGGCAACAATACCGCGGTTGCACTCAATACCGGCAGCACTGGCAAGCTCAATGCGTGGCCGCACGCCTACGGCAGACACCGCAAGATCGGCGCGGATTTCCGAACCATCATCAAGAATGCCGACTATGCCACCATCAGGGTGCTTATTGATCGCCAGAACCAGCCGACCAAAGTGGAATGTTGCTCCCATGCTCTCCAGCGCTTTCTGCACCTCTTTCCCAGCCACTTCGGGCAGCAAAGTGGGTAGGCTATAGCCCAGCGGGTCAACAGCCTCAATCTCAAATCCACCGTTGACCAGATCGTTGGTGAACTCGCTGCCAATCAGTCCGCTGCCAATAATCAGTAGTTTCTTGGCGTCATTTTTCTTGATCGCGGTTCTAAAGTCGTCGTAATCCAGCAGATCGTTCACTGAATAAACCATATCCAGGCCATCGCCTTCCAGAGGTGGCCTAATAACATCGGCTCCCCAGGCCAGCACCAGCTTGCTGTAGTTTACGGTGGTGGATTCACCGACGCTGATCTGCTGATTGGCGGTGTCAATGTGCGTAACGTGCGCAAACGTCCACACGCTGGCCTTGAGTTGACGGGCCATCTTGCCGGCATCAGCCATGGCCAGGTCGTCTGCGGTAGTCTCTTTTGTGAAACCAGTAGACAGCATGGGCTTGGAATACGAGCGACCATCATCGGCGGTAATCAATATCAGCTGGGTATCCTGGTCGTGCTTGCGGAACTCTCTCGCCAGATTATATCCAGCAAGCCCGGTGCCAATAATAACCACCGGACGGGCGATATCGGCGGGCTCTTCGTCTTCATGATGGGGAACATCAGCGGTTTCGGTGACTTCGATCATCTCAAAGTCTTCCTTGCCCACACCGCAATCAGGGCACAACCAGTCTTCGGGAACATCCTCCCATGATGTGCCTGGCGCGATGCCATCTTCCGGCCATCCTTTGGCTTCGTCGTAAACCCAGCCACAAACAATACATTCCCACTTTTTCATCAATCTACCTCTTTGCGGCGCATAACGTTACTATTGCGCATGTTAACCCGCCATTTTAGACCTGTAAGGGAGCATCAGCAATCAATTCACCCTCCGCGATGGAACCGGCGCGCACCAGCAAGCTTAATATGTTCTGGCGATTGATGCGTGCAGACCGCCCAATAGGCACCTGGCTGTTGCTATGGCCAACCATGATAGCGCTCTGGGTGGCCGCTGGCGGCATTCCCAGCGTAAAGAACCTGCTTATTTTTAGTCTGGGGACTTTTTTAATGCGATCGGCGGGCTGCATCATCAATGACTACTTTGATCGCCACTGGGATGGCGCCGTGGAGCGCACCGCAACACGCCCTCTGGCAACCGGCGAGGCCAGCACCAAACAGGCACTCAGCCTGTTTGCGGTACTCGTGTCGGCGGCCTTTGCGCTGGTGCTGCAAACCAACCAGCCCACCATTTTGCTGTCGATTGGCGCACTGGCTGTTGCCTGCTGCTACCCATTGATGAAACGCATTACCCAGCTTCCGCAGCTGGTACTCGGCGTTGCTTTTTCGTTCGGCATTCCAATGGCTTTCACAGCCGAGGCGCAACACCTGCCGGCAATGGCGTGGGTTTTATTCGCCGCCAACCTGCTGTGGACCACGGCGTATGATACTTATTATGCAATGGTTGACCGGGACGATGACTTGAAGGTAGGCATCAAATCAACGGCGATTTTACTCGGTGATTACGACCGCATGGCCATCGCTATTCTGCAAACCTTAACGCTGTTATTGCTACTGCTGTTTGCGCAGCTGGCACAGTTGCATTGGCCTTTTTATCTGGCTCTGCTGGTGTCAGCTCTATTGTTTACCAGACAATTTCTAATCACCAGCTCAAGGAAGCCGGAGCCGTGCTTTCAGGCATTCTTGAACAACCACTGGGTGGGCGCTTGCTGGTTTCTTGGCTTGGCCATGGATCTGGCATTATTCTGATTGCCGTGAGCAACCTGAAGGAGAACCGTTTTGGATAATGAAATTGGCATTCCGGACAATAAGCACGCGCTGCTGGAAACTCATATGTTCGGCGTGCTCAGCACCATTCGATACAAGGACGGTCTGTTGTCCAGCAACCCGGTGAGCTACACCTGGGAAGACGGTTATCTGAAAATATCCACATTGAAAAGCCGTATGAAGTACAAGAATATTGTGGTTGATCCGAGAGTGTCATTTTGCGTGCAATCCACCAGCAATGTAATGGACTACCTCGAAGTACGTGGTCTGGCCAGTGTGCAGGACGACCCTGATGCGTCCCTGGTGCACAAACAATTTATGAAGGCGTATGGCGAGCCACCACCTGCCGATATGGACCCACCCGAGGCGGAACGTGTGATCATTACCATCCATCCGCAGCAAGTGTCCTCACCCACCCTGTACGGGGGGCGCTTTGACAGTGACGGCGAATCGGCAACCAGTGGAGCCTCTAAATAACGACCGATGAATATTCAAGAGGACGGGTCATCAGCGCCGCCAACAAGTACTGTGTAGAGCTGCTGGGCAGTATTGATCACGTTCAGGCAGAGCAATGGAATGCGCTGAACACGGATAACTCGCCATTCACTCGCTACGAGTTTCTGCACGCTCTGGAGGCCAGCAAATCAGTCTGCGCTGACACGGGCTGGCAAGTTTGCCATGCGGCTGTGTTTAATAATCAACAGCAGTTAGTGGCGGCAATGCCGGCCTATGTGAAGTCACACAGTTACGGCGAGTACGTATTCGATTGGAGCTGGGCGAACGCATATCAACGTGCCGGTCGCGACTACTATCCAAAAATTCTGGCAGCTGTTCCATTTTCACCGGTGACAGGCAGGCGATTGCTGTGCAAGGCGGAATTGGAAGATAACACCGACATACACCGCCTCGTGTTCGAGAAATTCAAGCAGCTGGCTGCCAACATCAACGCTTCTTCCTGGCACGTCTTATTTCCGGATGATCGGCAAGCAAGCCTGCTAAGCCAGCAGGGTTTGCTGCGCCGGGTTGATTGCCAGTATCACTGGTTCAATGATGGGTTTGAAAATTTCGACGCGTTTTTGGCAAGCTTTTCATCTCGTAAGCGCAAGAACCTGCGCAAAGAACGCCAGCGTGTTATTCAGCAGGGCGTTCAACTCGAACAATTGAGTGGTTACGATATCCAGGCCTCGCACTGGGATGATTTTTATCAGTTCTACCATATGACGTATTACAAACGCGGCGGCGCCGGTTACCTGAACCGAGAGTTCTTTGAGCGGATTGCGGATACCATGCCTGACCAGCTGGTGATGATCATGGCAAGCCGTGACAAATATGCAGTCGGAGCGGCTTTATGCTTCAGAGATGAGCGCACACTCTATGGTCGCTACTGGGGCTGCGGTGAGGAGTTTGAATACCTGCATTTCGAAGCCTGTTATTACCAGGGAATCGACTATTGTATCAAGCACAATTTACAACACTTTGACCCAGGCGCGCAGGGCCAGCACAAGATACAGCGCGGCTTTATACCGGTGTTTACCCATTCCTGCCATTGGCTGGCTGATGATGACTTCGCTCTCGCCGTAGAACGCTTTCTGCGAGAAGAAACAGAACACATTCGGGATTACCGGTTGCAGGCATGCGATATGCTGCCATTCAACAACGATTATCTCGAACACTCAATACTCGCAACGCACCTCAGCAGTGGTGCGATCAACACTCGACAGGAGGTGGATAATGGGAAGGATCTATGAAATTGACGAGGTGCGGCCTGTGATCGATGCGAGCAGTTTCGTACACCCTGACGCAGTGATTATTGGCGACGTCATCATTGGCGCCAACTGTTATATAGGCCCCTGCGCCAGCCTGCGAGGCGACTTCGGTCAAATTTACGTGGCCGACGGCTGTAACATTCAGGAGGGCTGTGTGCTGCACAGCTTCCCCAATCAGCAATGCCGGGTTGACGAGAACGGACATATTGCTCACGGCGCGGTATTGCACGGTTGCCACATCAAACGCCATGGCTTTGTGGGCATACGCTCTGTGGTCATGGACGGAGCTGTTGTAGGTGAGAGTGCAATGGTAGCGGCGATGGCATTCATAAAAGCCGAATTTGAAGTACCCGACCGCTGCCTGGCCGCCGGCATGCCAGCCAAAATTGTCCGAGAGATGGACGATACGCAAATTCAATGGATGCAAAATGCGCCGCGCGAGTACCAGGCATTGACCGAACGTTCTATTGCGTCATTGAAGCCAACAACACCGCTTCGTGAGTCAGTGCCTGACAAGCCACGCTTATCGGTTGGCGACCGTGCAACGCGGCCTTACAACGAAACAAAAAAAGGCTAGTCTTACCATAAGTTCGTACCATTTAGCGTGTCTTTATCCAGTGCAATAGCCGATTATTGGCTGGCATTTCATGATCTTGCTGCAATTGGAAACCTGCACCATTAGCGAGTTCGTTCACTGCTTCGAAATCACGGATGCCGCTTTCAGAGTTTTGCTGGACTAACCAGTCATTAAATCGTGCGTTGCTGACACTGGTAAATTGACCTTGATAGTTAAACGGACCGTAGATACACAGCACGGTTCCTGCTGCCAGGGTAGCCAGATGCTGAAAGGTGCGACGCACATTTTCCCAAGCCATGATGTGCAAGGTATTGGCTGAAAACACCGCGTCAAAATTGCCTTCCGGTATTCGCTGGTCGCGAACGTCAAACAACAGCGGTTGCAATAACCTGGGGCAGTTAACGTTGTTCACCCATTGACGTATACCGTCTAAATTGTCTTGCATGTCGCTGGGTTGCCAAACCACACCAGGCAGGTGTTCGGCAAAATACACTGCGTGTTGACCTGTGCCACTGCCAATTTCCAGCACCTGAGTTGCATGTGCAAACGCTGTTTGAAGCACGGCCAGAATGGGTGCTTTATTGTTTTCACAGGCCTGAGAAAAGGGCTTGTAGTCAGTCGCCATTGGCGGCAATCAGCTCCAGTTTTTGAGACCTGCTCAGTTTTTTGATTTCGGCCTCGCGTTGGCTGGCCTGGCTTCGATCACTGACAGTCTGTCGATATACAAGTCGTTTTGGTTTGCGTCCGCGAAAAAACTTGGCGCCGGCTTTACCGTTCATATGTTCCTGCCAGCGACGCTCTATGTCGGTGCTGATGCCGGTATAGAGAGTGCTATCCGACGCTTCAATAATATAAACCGTCCACATCAGAACGTGCTTAACGTAACACTAGATCATCGACTGCTGGTAATTTTCCAAGCCCACTTTTTTAATCAATCCAAGCTGTGTTTCCAGCCAGTCGACATGTTCTTCTTCTGCGTCAAGAATACTCGCGAACAAATCCCGACTGACGAAGTCTGAAATACTCTCGCAATATTCGATGGCGTCTCGCAAGTCAGGAATAGCGATCATTTCCAGCTTCAAGTCACACTGTAGAATTTCTTCGGTGTTTTCACCGATCATTAGCTTGCCTAGATCCTGTAGATTGGGCAAACCTTCCAGAAACAATATTCTTTCGATCAACTCATCCGCGTGCTTCATCTCGTCAATCGACTCATGGTGCTCGTGGTCATGTAGTTTCCCCAGACCCCAGTCTTTGTACATCTTGGCATGCAGGAAATACTGATTGATCGCAACCAACTCATTTCCTAACACTTTGTTCAAGTGCTCTATAACTTTCTTGTCGCCTTTCATACCGGGTACTCCAATGGATTAATGGGTAGGGAGTTTGATCAGCCAACCCCTGACTGTCAAACAGAAAATATCTAACGTTACTTCTGGGTTTCTCCGAGAGAGCCATAACACGTGAGTAAGAAATTCGAGGTACTAATGATAATGATTTAGATTACTGTGAATACCCGGACTGTGCAGTGCAGCGGCGCCCGTCAGAACGGGAGATTCAGCGAAGCATCGCTGAGCAAGGGTCAGGCAGCGCTGTAAAACAGCCCAGGGTTTTGATTGACGGTGCGAAGACACTCAAACAGTACTTCTTCAGCACTTTCAAAGCAGGTGCCGCACTGAGAAGACACTGACAGCTGCGCTTGCAGCTCAGCCATGCTGGCTACACCGCTCGATATGGCTTCTCTAATCTGAGAATCAGAAATATTGTTGCAGACGCAAATAATCACTGTGGCCAACCACTCAATGTCAGCCTTAATGATAATAGGAATGAGAATGATTATCAAATACCTTTGGTCGATATTTGATCAGTAAAACTTACACCGCGTTCATTTACAGAGGTCTACGGCCTTCAAGCCGCTCGATTCATTGGCGATGGGCGATTGAGGTCGCACCAGCATTTCCACCGAGTGCGCAATATGGCGTGCCGGCCACAACTCATTAAACAATTCAGCCATGACCAGGCCGCCGCCGATTAACAGAAGGTAGGTGTCGGTCACAGCTGTTACATGTACATGGGCGTACTGCACGGGGTCAGACTCTTTTAAGTCGCTGACCAGGCCGGAAATATAGGTACGCAGGCGCGCATAGTGGTCGACACCGGGTTTTCGCAGAACACTGTTCGCCGCCGGCACCTCAGCGGCCATATTGATGAATCGGCAGCCACGCTGGTCATTATTTGCGCTAAAAGGCTCCATTAATCGAGCCGGCGCCATATAGCGCTCAAATGGTCCGCGGGCATCGCTTACGGCTCTGTGAATTAACTCAAGCTCTTCTTCGTTCTGCTGCTGAAGATACTCAACGCACAGTGCTTCTTTTGACGCAAAATGCGCGTAGAACGTGGCCTTTGCAACGTCTGCTGCAGCGATGATCTCACCGATACTGCAGGCATTGAAGCCTCGATGATAAAACAGTTCGTTGGCAGCCGATAAAATGCGTTGGCGTGGCGGTATTGCCGAGTCTGACATGGCGTTGCGTAGAAACCCTTTCTCGCTGTCTCCTTAATTCCCACCTTAAAGCACTGATTGTAAAAAGTCATCCCTGACTGCTTTATAGTTTCATAAGTTTACTTTTTCTCATCTCTAACCCCGTTTTTACGCTGCTCGCGTTCAAACAACTGTACGATGTAACGGAGATAATTGGACAAAATTGGCGGCGTTATTTCAGCATCGTGGTGAGTTCATTGGTCTGGTAGAGTTGGCACCCTGTTTTTGAAAAACACCCAAGGATTCTGGTTGACCAACTATCTTCATCGCTTACGCGCTGACGAGTCATTGATGATGGCCTACAAGCGCGGGGACGCATCAGCCTTCGATGTACTGTATTCGCGGCATCGACTGGCGGTGTTTGCCTTCCTGCGCCGCAGTGGTGCGCCACCCGACATCGTCGAGGTCTTGTTTCAGGAAGCCTGGATGGCCATTATTCGCAACGTGGACAGCTACCAGACTAGCGCCCGTTTCAAAACCTATCTGTATCAGGTTGCACACAGAAAGCTGATTGATTATTGGCGCAAGCACAGAGAACAAGACAGTTTTGATGAAGACACGGTCGACCCGCCAATTAGCCACGACAACGCGTTTAGCGAACCCGAGGCAGCGCTATTGAACGCGCAGGTAATGCGCCTTGTCCAGCAGCTTCCAGATGAGCAACGTTGCGCTGTGGTATTGCGCAACCAGGGGTTCTCGCAACAGGAAATTGCCGACATCACCAAGGTCGGTATTGAAACGGTTAAAAGTCGCCTACGCTACGCGAGCAAATCGTTGCGCTTGGCACTGGCAGGATTTCAGCATGAATAGCCCAGATCAAAACGAGCAGTTACCTCATGAATTCAATACCGTGCTAGCGGCAGATGTTGCATCACCATCGGCGGAGACAGACCGGCGCATACTGCAATTTGCCGCCGCACACGCGCCGGCAAGACACTCTGCAGGCTGGAAAGCCTGGATGCCGGCCACCGCCGCGTGCTGCCTCGTCGGCGTGTTAACATTGTCGTTGATGCCGGACCTAGTCTCGGACAAAGTACCTTACAAATTGTCTGAAATGGGGCCGGAAATAGCGTCTGAGGATGTGACCGAAACGAAACAGGCATTGACTCCAGCCATGGCGGCGGACACAGACTACGCGAGAAAGGAATCCAACAGGTTAGCGCCTGCAGAAGATGCACTCGCCAGGCAACCCTCAGCACGTGCTTTTAGCGCTCCCGGAGCAGATATGGCGCCAGCCATGTCTGCAACAGTCTCCACCATTGAACACGGCGCTGCACAGGCGCCAGAAAAAATGCAAGATACCCTGCGCGTGCCTGCCAAATTTTTTGAGCCGCTGTTAGCCCTGCAGGAACAACACATGTCCGTAATAAAGTCTCATCATGGCCTGGCAAAAAGTAGCCTGGACACTGCTATTCCACAGCGCGAAAAAAGCAGCGGGCAACAGGCTGATGATGCCGTTAAGTCGTCACCGCGGAAAACCCAGGTGAACCCAGGTACTGCCAATAACGTAGACTATGAAACACTGCGCCGCGAGTGCGACTGCGGCTTACCCGAATCCTTGCAACAGGCCCTGGACATGCTCGCCAATCAACACATACTAGCAGACCATGCTGATCCTCAACAGGGCAGTAAATAATGAGTATTCTGCAGGGGCTGGGTTTCATACTGTTTGCTGTGCTGCTGTACAAATGCGCCCAGCCCATACCGGGAAAATGGCGCAACCTGCAGATCGAAAAACAAGGTGCTTTGGCCGACCTGGCGTTCAGCGCGGTGGCCTGTGGCTTTTGCCTGTGGGGACTTATCGCCATTTTTTACTTCCCGCATTAGCGGCCCGAAACTGCGTGAGCGCCAACACGATTGCAGACAATCGCCATCGCCATAATTTGGAAGCGATGACGGAGATCTGGCTGTTTGGTTACGGTTCACTGCTGTACAAAATAGACTTCCCTGTATTGGAGCAACGCAAGGCCAGTGTGCGACATTGGGTGCGCCGTTTTTGGCAAGGCTCACATGACCACCGCGGCACACCGGATGCACCAGGCCGGGTACTCACCCTGGTCGAGGAGCAGGGCAGCCTGTGCCAGGGCCTTGCTTTCAGAGTCGAACCCGGGGTATTTGAGCATCTCGATCATCGCGAAAAAAATGGTTACCTGCGCCATTGTGCGACCCTGTTGTTTGCTGACGGCGAACAAACAGAAGGGTTGCTGTACGTCGCAGATGAGAACAACGCCGCCTGGGCTGGGCCTGCGTCAATCACCCGGATAGCGCGGCAGATAAAAGCCAGCGTCGGCCCCAGCGGTCGCAACGAAGACTACGTGTTGAAACTGGCTGACGCGCTGCGCGCATTCGATTACGAAGATGAACATGTGTTTAGTATCGAGAGAGCACTGCTGAGTGAGTGAGATACACTGCAGGTTGTCGATAAACACCAGCCTGCCCTCATGCGAACCTTTTTTAAATTTCTCCTGCTGACCGTCGTTGCCACTGGTTTCGTTGCAAGCGCCATATATTGGTGGTTTAACAAGCAGACGGAGCAAATTCCAGTCAGCGCCGCGCTATTGGAAACCTGGTTTGAAAAAGACGCCAGGCGACCTGATTTTGTTGCCAGCGACCGACAGGACTGCGCCAACTCTAACCCGCTGAATAACGCCTACTTTGGCGCCCTGCATGTGCACACAGCGGTATCTTCCGATGCCTATGGTTTTGGGGTAAGCAATCTGCCAGATGACTTCTACCAATTCGCGCGCGGTGCAGAGATAGAGCTGCGTCTTCAGAATGAAACCGGCCCGGTGCCCGGTTTACGGCTGGACAGACCGCTGGACTTCGCTGCGGTCACCGATCACGCCGAAAACATGGGCGAGCAGGCCCTGTGCCTGGACCCGAGTTTTGCCGGTAGCAACGGGCTTATTTGCAAAGTGTTGCGCGGCGAATGGACGCTGCCGGTCGACCCGTCCATGGACGGTATCGTACGCATGCTGGCACTGATCGGTTTGCAACGTGGCAGACCCAAAGTGCTGTGTGGCGAAAACGGCGATCTGTGTTTACAGCGCGCGACTGAAATGTGGCAGCGCAATCAACAGGCCGCAGAGCGCTGGTACGATCGCAGCGCCAATTGCGAATTCACTACCTTCGTTGGCTACGAATACACGCTGGCAATACAGGGCGCGAATCTGCACCGAAATGTTATTTTCAAGAATGGTACCGTGCCGCCCACCCCGATTAGCGCCCGCGATGTGAAGCAACCGGAATTGCTGTGGGCCTGGCTGGATAACTATTGCCGCGATTCTGGCACGGGGTGCGACGCCCTGTCGATTCCGCATAATGGCAATTGGAGCAGCGGGCGCATGTTCTTCCCCTACACGCTCAGAGATATCCCCAGAAAAGAACAAATTGAACACGCTCGCCTGCGCGCGAACTACGAGCGCCTGGTGGAAACCATGCAGGTAAAAGGCGACAGCGAATGCCGCAATGGCCTGAACTCGGTGATTGGCGGCACCGATGAACTGTGCAATTTCGAAAAGTTACGCGCTCCAGAGGAGGCGTTTGAGGACTGTGGAGATGAACAAGGCTCCGGTGGCATGCGACTGGCAGGTTGCCTGTCACAATACAGTTACAGCCGCTATGCGCTGGCCGCAGGTCTTGAGGAAGAACAGCAGCTCGGCGTTAACCCCTTCAAATTTGGCTTGATTGCGGCGACTGATTCACACAATGCTACTGGCGGCGCAGTCGCCGAGAACAAATACCTGGGGGCTACCGGTTCTGACCGCAGTATTGCACGCCGGGCCAGCAAACCATTCGAAGTGCCAGGCGGTATCGCGAAAGGCTCACCCGTGCAGTACAACCCCGGCGGAATAGCTGGCGTTTACGCTGCACAGAATACGCGTGAAGACTTGTTCGCTGCCATGCAACGGCGGGAGACCTTTGGCACCAGCGGGCCTCGAATACAGCCTCGGTTTTTTGGTGGCTGGGCACTCAACGAGCAGCTCTGCGAGCAGGACAATATGCTGGAAATCGCCTATTCCAAAGGCGTTCCAATGGGCTCTGACCTGCCAGCTGTAAGCGGTGCCGGGAAGGTGCCCAGCTTTCTAATCAGCGCCAGTAAAGACCCTGTGGACGGCGCAACACCATTGCAGGCACTCCAGGTCGTCAAAACCTGGAGTGACGCAAAAGGTCACACCCATCAGGCCGTGTATGACGTTGCCGGTGACCGTAGCAATGGGGCCAGTGTTGATACCAGCACCTGTGAACGACATGGGCCAGGCTTTACGCGCTTGTGCGCGGTGTGGCAGGACCCCGAGTTCAATCCGGACATTTCAGCGGCCTACTATGCGCGAGTTGTAGAAAACCCGAGCTGCCGGTGGCTGGCCTACGACTGCATTAATTCACCCGCAGAGCAGCGCCCGGCAACATGTGAAGACCCTTTGTACCGAAAAACCATTCAGGAACGGGCCTGGACATCACCGATCTGGTACAGCGCAGGTGGGGATGCTAATCTAAATTAGCAGAGTGTGCTGTTTGTTACCCGCAATGCACATGGATTTCACACAGCAAGTGTTTTACCATTTGGGGCCGAAATAACGTAAGAGGGTCTATGGAATCACAGAATACAGAGCAACCGGCCTCGCGTTCTCTGCCGGTCGCCACCCACCCGGAGCTTGGCAAGCCTGACTTTGTTTGGCCAACAGTGCTAATGCTCACCATCACTCCACTAATCGCCTTGATTGGCGTGCCTTGGTATCAACTGGCTGTTGGCTTCGAATGGAGCCATTGGCTGACGTTTGCCGTGGTCGCTGCACTGAACGGCATATCGATCACGGCCGGCTATCACCGACTGTGGGCCCACAATGCCTACAAGGCCAAAACACCGCTCAAGATCGTGTTGGCTCTGTTTGGCGCAGCAGCCTTTCAAAACAGCATTCTTACCTGGGCCTCGCAACACCGCAGGCATCATCGCCATGTGGACGTGATTGACGAAGACCCTTATTCCGCGAAGAAGGGCCTTTGGTACTCACACATCGGTTGGATGTTGCGTCACTACCCAACCAACACGGATGACTTCAGCAATGTGGCTGACTTGAAGCGCGACAAGGTCGTCATGTGGCAGCACAAACATTACTACTCAGTGGCTCTGGTTATGAATATTCTGCCGCCCCTGATTATGGGTATGTTAACGGGTGATTACCTGGCGCATTTTCTGGCCTGCGGCTTTCTGCGCCTGGTGTATTCTCATCACACTACGTTTTTTATCAATTCGCTGGCACACTATTGGGGCAGACAGCCTTACACCGAAGACAATACCGCGCGTGATAATGACTTGCTGGCATTGTTTACCTACGGCGAGGGTTATCACAACTACCATCACCTGTTTCAGGGTGACTATCGCAATGGTGTTCGTTGGTGGCAATTTGACCCAACCAAATGGTTAATCAAGACCTGCGATTGGCTGGGGCTTGCCTACGACCTTCGCAAGACACCCGATTTCAAAATTTGTGAAGCAATGGTCAATCGGCAGTTGGAAGCTGCGCGGCAGCGCTTGAGTAGCGACCGCGCTTCCGATCGTGTGCGCACATTCGTAGAGCTGGAAACCCAGCATCTGGCCAAACTGCTCAGTGAATGGCGTGCCGCGCGCGCGCGTTGGTTTGAACACAACAAAACCAGGTTTCGTGATGCATCCAGTGATTTACATGCCGCGGTAGAGCAGGAACGTGCACAATTGACACAGCAGTTAAAAGACCTCGAGCATTCCGTAAAACAGCAATATCAACGGGTTCGCAGTTTTAATCTGGCCGTCGCTTAAGCAGCAAATCAGGAAACTCCGTGGCAAGCATTGGCAAGCCACGTAGCTAACTGGCCCTGTGCCTCACTGAACGCCAGGTTGCTCTCGCCTCGATTAACCTGGCCGGAGCGTAAACCCGCAATAATTTTCTGCCAGTTATCTGGCGTATCAGGTATCGCTGTCTGCGAAAGCTGTTGCGCACCCTGGCTGGCGTGCCCGCGATGCGTCAAGCCCTGCAGCAAGCGATATTGCCGAAAAGCGACAAGCTCGACAGTTACGTCATCAAGACACAGACTGTTGTCTTCACTGAACGCCGCCGCTATGTCTTTACCGTAGCGTTTCGCTGTACTGTATCCGGCGCCAGCCAGCGCGCCAACAGCGGTTGCCATGCCAAGACTGAGCCCGCCCACCATCAGATCAAGGCCGGCTCCGGCAGCAGCTCCCTTCAAGGCACTGCTGCGCGCGTCCAGGCCAAACATTTTTAACGTGTCGCTTGAGAACAAATCGAACTCCCACTCGTCACCTGATACAGGCAACTGTGCCAGCTGAACATCCGTTTTAGAAAACGAAAACAAGCGCAAAAGATCGCGCAAGCAACGCTGTTCCAGAGCCCGCGCTTCATTTTGAAGCTGTTCTCTAATGGCTTCTTTGTTACGTGGTGCTGCGTGCTTGTCGCCTTGCTCCAGCCGCAAACTGGCGCAATCTGACAGCAATGTCACAGACCGTCGCACCGCGGCGTCCAGCAGATTCTGCCACTCTTTTTCGCGCTGCTGTATTAACTGCTGTATTTGTTCGTAGTGTGGTTCGAGAACGCCCTGAAGCTTTTGATACAGTCGCTTCTCAGACTCAAAACTGAAGGCCACTGTATCGAATTCAAGCGCGGCATGCAGATTGTGCGAAATCATCATCGCACGCCATTGCGGCAACTGTGACGCTTGATCGCTGATAAAATTGAAGACCGGAATGATTGGAATCCCCAGCATAGACAAAATCTGGAGTTCGTCGCTGTACTTTTCCAACTGTGGTGCACGAACATCTACCACATACAGCAGCGCATCACTGCGTAAGCCTTGGCGGAGCACCTTGGCCTCTTGTGCAAGCTGCTGTTGGGCCTGTGGGCTTCGCAGAAAGTGCTTAATTGTGTCCACACTACGCACGTTGTGTGCTGATCCCTGTGCCTCCGGCAAATTCTCCAGGGCATCTAGCAAGGCATCGCTGTCTTCCAGACCGGGTGTATCGAACAGTTCAATCACTGCTTCGCCGTCAACCAGTAGTGCTGCTCGCTCAACATGGCGGGTGGTGCCGGCGCTGTCTTCAATTACGCCGAACGATTGAGAGCGCAGCAAAGTTCGAATTAATGATGTTTTGCCTGTATTCGTGTGACCAACAACAGCCACCTGAATAGCTGCCTTGTGCGCGCTGTTGTCATTCACACCGATCACCGCTTGCCTGACAGTTCGCCGAGCTCAGCGTCTGACACACTATATACATGCTCTACCGGTACATTCGCGTCGCGGGCCAACTGATACCAGTCTTCAAGTTTCAGGCGCTTATCATTGGCGCTACCCCTGGTATCATCCAGCAACAGAAGATACCTGTCTCTGGCCGCTGCAAACAATTGCACCAGCT
Organism: Gammaproteobacteria bacterium; assembly: GCA_030429735.1. Taxonomy (GTDB): domain Bacteria; phylum Pseudomonadota; class Gammaproteobacteria; order Pseudomonadales; family JAUIET01; genus JAUIET01. Next base: position 167,249 of record JAUIET010000007.1, on the reverse strand, counting down.
TGCGCTTCGTGCCACGATCCGGGGCTACGCTCAGGTCAACCACTATGGCCAGTGGATTCCTGGCAGTGCTTGCTGCTTGTAACAGCGCCGCATAGCTGTCTCGACTCACCACATTGACGGACAATGGCTCAGCCAGTGTTTCGTCTAATTCAAACCCTGCGATCAGAGCCCCAGACGGTAAACCGTTAGCAACAATCGCATGCGACGCGATTGATGCTGTTTCGCTGGCAGGCGGCGTGAGCGGCTCTGCATCCGCATCAACAATTTTCGCCGGACTGAGATTTGCCTGCAGTCGCTGTTTGAGTTCAACATAGTAGGGTAAGTAAAAATCGGGGCAGAAGCGCGCTTCGGCATGCCTCAAAGCCAGCCAGGATACCAGAGCGGCCAACAGACGAGGCAATAATCCGTAGACTGCAATCACACCCAGCAAAAACCAGGCCCACTGGCGTCGCAGATCGGTAGCGCCCATAGAGCGTTCGGTAATAGACCCGGACTGACTGGCGAGCACCTGCGACGTATCTGGAAGTGGCAGGCCCAAATAGTGCAAAGGTGCACCAAGCACTCGCGTGAGATCAACAAATGCGCCACCAGACAACAGCGTCGAGCCCCAAATGAAATCGTATTGTCGAATCGAAAACAGCACCAGCAAGCACACAAGCCCCGCCGCGAGGTAACTTAACCAGATACTGTGACTCACCAGGCTTATACGCCACATGCCCACAGACCCGGTGAAATGGCTTTCGTGCCAGGCGCTGTACGCTGTTCGACCTTGCTTTTGCCGAAAACGGCGCAGCAGATTTTCGATACCAATGGGTAAGCCACCTACGGTGCCCTTTATCAAACCGCCCAGTTTGGCCACGCAACCAAGCAACCACAGCAGCAGAGAAATCAGATTGAAGCCCAACAATACCAATAGCAGACCGTAAATATTGAGCACGTGGTTGTTGGCATCACCTGACAGCGCATTGAGTACCGCAACCACGCCCAACAGGGCAAAGGCCACCCACACTAATACGGTCAGACGACGATACCACTGACCCGGTGCAGCGATCACCGAACGCCAGTTGCGTTCGGTTATCAGGCCGTTTGCACGCTGCAGCAAGGCTTCAGGGAAAGCACCTTGCCAAGCTTCGCTTACAATTGCGTCCAGTGGGCTGTCGGGCGACGCCTGTTCATCGAGCGCACGGACTTGCTCGACTAAAACGTAGTCAGCGAATTTCACTGGTCTTGCAGCAACTCCAACAGTGCATGCACGGTTGCTTCGACGCCGGTGCGAATTGCTGGCTCAGGCAAAATCTTGAACAATGGACTGTGGTGACTGGGAATCGGCGTGCCACCCTCAGCGGCTTCCTTGAACGCCGATTCCGGAGTGCCGCCCACCGCAAAATAGTGCGAGGGAATATACGGATCCGTTGTGAAGAAGCCAAAATCTTCCGCACCCATGCCCTGGTTTTCCGAGGTATTGTCAAAAATTTCCGGACCCATTTTTTCTCCCCACAGGGCGATCAAACGATTCGACAATGGTTTGTCATTAACCGTTGGTGGCACACTCTCATCAGAGACGATCACTTCGGGCAGTTTGTCATCTGGCAGACCCGCTGCCCTGCCTATGTTGACCGCTACGCGCTCAATGGCCTCTAACAATTGATCTCGGGTTTTTTTGCGATCACTTCGAACGGTCAGTTGCAAATGTGCGCGGTCGGAAATGATATTGTGCTTGGTACCGCTATGGAACGAACCGACCGTAATAACAGAGGGTTCTTTCGGCGCAATTTCACGGCTGACAATGGTTTGCAAAGCCATTACGATCTGCGAACCTATAACAACCGGGTCTTTACCCGCATGTGGCGACGCACCATGCGCGCCAATACCATGCACAATAATGTCGACTGTATCGGCACCAGAATACGGAGCACCGTCGGTTGCCGCTATCTTGCCCGCTCGCACACCTGACGATACGTGAAACGCCATGGCGTAATCGGGTTTACCAAAACGTTTCCACAGATTGTCGTCCATCATTTCGCGTGCACCTCGAACCCGCTCTTCCGCGGGCTGACCGATCAACATCAGAGTACCTGACCATTGATCTTTCATGGCCGCCATGCGGCGAGCCGTGCCAACCAGGCTGGTGATGTGTACGTCATGCCCGCAGGCGTGCATGGTGTACACGAGATTGCCATCCCAGTCTTCCTGCTGGGCAGTGGATGCGTATTTCAAACCGGATTTTTCGCGCACGGGTAAGCCATCCATGTCGGCCCGCATCATCACCATTGGCCCTTCGCCATTTCGTAGCAACGCAACAATGCCGGTTTTTCCACCTACTTTTTTGTGGACGGTAAAACCGACTTGCTCCAATTCGGCCGCTAATCGCTCAGCTGTCTTGTGTTCGAGGTTGGAGAGTTCCGGATTACGATGAAAATGGGTGAACAGGTCGAACAGATGTGCGTCGTAATCTTTAGCAACTGCCTGTTCTATATCGGCTGCCTTACTGTTGGCAGACAGCAGCAAGGTCAGAAACAAAAGCCCAAGTATGGCCCGCAATGGGTAAGCTTGAGTCGCCACTCTTATCAATTTCATTGTTCGCCCTCTATGTGAAGAGCGCAAAGGGTGCCAGAATTAAAGGTAATTGGCCAGCGGCTTTGGCGCCGTTTACGACCCTCAGGACTGCAGCGCGGCCAAACCCAGGTCGTCATTGCTTGCCAGCAACTGACCCAGTTTTTCCAGCTGATGCGACCCGCCACCTAAACTGTAGGCGATCATCTTTGACCACAGAAAATAGCGATGTATCGGGTACTCAACATCAGCGCCCATACCGCCATGCAGATGCTGAGCCGTGCACACAACACGATGCGCGCCTTCACACGCCCAGTATTTCGCAGCGCGAATCTCAATGCGGGCATCCAGACCCTCAGACAAACGCCACAGCGCAAGCCAATAGGTTGAGCGGATGGCTTCAACATCGATAAAAGCATCTGCCATTCGCATTGCCAAAGCCTGAAAGCTGCCAATGGGTACGCCAAATTGTTTTCGCTCACCGGTGTACTCCGCGGTTTGCTTCATTGCAGATTCGCTAACGCCCGTTTGCAAAGCGCAGTGCGCGACGTTTGCACGTTGCTCAATCCATTCAATAATTTCGTTACCCTGGCCCTCGATGCCAAGCAGTGAGTCTGCGGGTAACTGGGCATCACTGAAGCGTATGCGAGCATTCCATTTCCCGAGTAACCCCAGCTGTTGTGGCTGCACATCAACGCCGGCGTGTTCGAGGTCTACCAGCAGCACGGAGCAATGACCCGAAACGTTGACCGGCACCAGGGCAAAGCGCGCTATTGCACCGTCCTGGACGCAGTCAACCATGCCGTTGAGCAACCAACCCTGGCTGTTCTTGATCGCGGTTACCGGCCTGACCCGCGCCGGTCGCATACCCAACTCGGCGATCGCCGCCGTCAGATTATGTTCTCCAGAGATCATTGGTTTGACAGCGTCTGCCTGCTGTTGCTCTGAACCAAACTCGATGATGGGCAAAGCACCCAGCACCAAATTGGCCAACAGCGGTACCGGCGCTACATGCGCGCCTTGTTCTTCGAGCACCATGCACAGCTCATTCAGCCCAAGGCCAGACCCACCTAATGACTCAGGCACCGACAATCCGAGCACACCTTGTTCGGCAAGCACTGTCCATAACTCGGTATCGTAGTCCTGCCCTGCCCGGTTCAGCTCTAACAGCCGATCTGCGATGGCTTTGTCTTTGAAGATTTGATGAGCCAGCTCTTTGATAGCCGCTTGCTCTTCGCTTATTGAAAAATCCATAGTTAATCCTCGATGGCTATGCCGGTGACATAGTGAGTAAATTGCAGGCGCTCTGCTGGCGGGTTTTGCAGAAACAATCCGCGATAAAACATAACCGATAGCAGCTCGGCAAGCTCTTCTTCTGACACTGGCACACGCAATAGTGCCCGGTCTTCATTGATGTAGACGTCGCGCAACAGTGTTTCACCACAACCGGCCAGGGTGTAAACCATTAACAGGGCCTGGTGATCAGTGAACTCGCCGCTTGGAAACAATTTTGGCATACGTGCCACCAACCATTGCAGGGACTCGACGAACGAATCGCGCAGCAGTGACGCAAACTCCGGCTCCTCATCCGCCAACTGGAGCAAGCAGCGCATCAGACCAGGGCGACTTGCATAGCTGCTGACTACCAGACGATTGTGCGCCAGTATCCGCCCGAACCAATCGCCTCTAGGCACGCCACGTTCAATGTGCTCCAACTCACGGGATTGCGCGACAAAGTCTCCCAACACTTCAATCGTCAAACTTTTTAAGTCACTGAAGTAGTGATAGAACAAGCCCGTTGCGACACCTGCCTCTCGTGTGACATCCGAAATTCGCATTGCATGATAACCACGCTGCTCCAGCACCAGCATCGCCGCGCGCTTCAGCTTGGCTCGAGCCTCAATGCCCTTGGCTCGGCGAACCGGGCCTGCCTGGCCATCGGCTCTGGCGAGAGCACGCGGATCAGCCTGTTGAGTTGCCGTGCGTGTATTAGCGATCTGAGAGTGTGTTTTGTTCATTGTCAGAAATCATAGTTGAAACTGTATTCAATTTCAACTATGATTTAGATCATTGGAAGAGAAGGTAATGGCCATGCATGTTGATTACACTGATGCCCAGCGCGCTCTGCGCGCCGAACTGAGGGATTACTTCAGCGGTCTGATCAAACCGGAATATAAAGAGACTCTGCGTAATGCGGAAGGCGGCGATTTGTACAAATCGCTGATCCGGCAGATGGGCAAAGACGGCATGCTGGCTCTGGGTTGGCCGCAAGAATACGGCGGCAAAGGCCTGACCAAGCTCGAACAGTTAATGTTCTTTGAAGAAGCGCTGCTGGCCGGTGCACCGGTTCCCTTTGTCACGCTGAATACCGTTGGGCCGGCCATAATGGACCATGGCACGGAAGAGCAGAAAGCCCGGTTCCTGCCTGATATTGCCGCCGGCAAGCTGCACTTCAGCATTGGCTACTCCGAGCCCAATGCCGGCACTGATTTGGCGTCACTGCAAACCTCAGCTGTGCGTGATGGCGATCACTACATAATCAATGGCAGCAAGGTATATACCAGCGCTGCAGAAGCGGCCGATTATGTGTTTCTGGCCTGCCGCACAGACCAGGACGCACCGAAACACAAAGGTATATCCATTCTCTGCGTTGACACCAAAGACCCGGGCTTCTCATTCGGCCCCCTGCATACAGTGGGCAGTGTGCGCACCAATGTGTCGTATTACACGGATGTACGCGTGCCCGCCGACATGATCATCGGGGAAGAAAACAAGGGCTGGCGACTGGTCACCTCGCAACTTAATCACGAGCGGGTCGGCTTGGCCGCCTGGGGTATTCATGGCTGGAAATTGTTCGATCGCACCCTGCAATGGGCTCGCGAGGAGCACGATGGTCAACGCGCCATCGATGACCCCTCTACCCAGCGGTCACTGGCGGAAGTGTACGCTTACCTTGAAGCTATGCGGATCATGAATGCGCGCATGTCATGGCAACTGGACCAGGCTGAAATCGGCCCCGTTTTCCCGTCGGCAATCAAAGTCTACTCAACTGAAATATTAATTGAGATATGCCGTTTGCTGATGGACATTGTTGGGCCAAACGCACTGATCGCTGCACCCGATGAGGGCAGTGTGATGATCGGTGATCTCGAGCACGAATACCGTCGCGCCTTAATCAACACCTTTGGTGGCGGTGTGGTAGAGGTCTTACGCGGCCTGGTTGCCACCTTCGGCCTCGGTATGCCACAACACCGCTAAGCCTGGCTGTTTGTGCATTTTTTGTACAGGCTACAGCACATCATAAGCTGGTTTCCTGATTAGACTTAAGCCCATTCCGAGCTACAGTTAAAGGTAAAGGAATCACAGACTTACAGTGTAACTTAATGCGAATCTTGACGTTTTTTTGCACGTTTATCGTGCTCACCGTGCTGCACAGCACGTCACTTCATGCGCAAGGCGATAGTGTACTAAGCGACGACGAATTATTCAGCAGCGAGGACAGCGATGCTGAATTGTTCGGTAATGAATCGTCAGCATCCGATGACGACTTATTCGAGATTGACGACGCCAGCGAAAACAGCACCAGTCCCGCAGTCGATGACGCAGGCGCCAGCCATCTGGCGCTGTTTGCTGAAGAGCGCTACCCGTCAGCAAATACCTGCAAAACATGCCACGAGCAACACTACCAGCAATGGGCCGTGTCGCAACATGCCTACGCCCAGCTCAGTCCTGTGTACATGGCAATGCAGAACCGAATCAACCAACTTACCAGCGGTACCAATGGCGATTTTTGTATCCGCTGCCATACCCAGGTAGGAATGAACCTGGGTGAATCTACATCAATATCCAATCTAGAGCGGCACCCGACATCGCGAGAAGGAATCACTTGTGTGGTCTGTCATCGGCTGGACAAGAACTATGGAAAAGTGTCAGGTCGTATTGCGCTGGTTGAAGGTGATTTGCTCAGCCCTGTATTCGGTCCACAAGGCAATGAAGAACTGGAACGGGTGCTGGACAATCGAAACGAGTTCAGAGTAGTGACAGATCCGGATCAACCAGGCCGAAAAATTCATGCCGAGGTTGGCCATTTCCCGGCATTGTCTACCAGCGGTTTCTGTGGAACGTGCCACGACGTCAACCTGCATAACGGCTTCAGACTGGAAGAAGCGTTTTCGGAATACAAGAACTCGCCGGCGGCCGAAGCCAAGCAGAGCTGCCAGGATTGCCATATGGGCAAGATACAGGGCGTGCCCAGTGGTTATGATCACGGGCCTGCTGCCACTGTTGGCGGGGTGCCAACCAAACCTCGAAAGCTCACCAACCATTTCTTTGCCGGGCCTGACTATTCGGTAGTGCATCCAGGCATATTCCCGCACAATTCGGAAGCGGCTCAAATGGCCACCATGCAAGAATGGTTAGAGTTTGATGTGGATGCTGGCTGGGGAACGGACGAGTTCGAATACTCCAGCCGCAGTAAGATAGAATTTCCACCACGCTGGCGTGCCATCGATGACCGTTACGATGCCCGCGAGATCATTGATTATCAGCTGCAGCAGCTTGACTGGGCTGCAGAAAAACGTCTGGAAGTGCTGCGAAATGGCTATGGGCTGGGTGAACTCACACTGGATTCAGCGTCGCGCAGCAAGGGTTTGAAATTCCACATCGACGTACACAACCTGACAGATGGCCATAACGTGCCTACTGGATTCGATGCCGAACGGCTGGTATGGCTGGATGTGACGGTCTCCAATGCTGAGGATGATATCGTATTCAGAAGTGGTGACCTCGACCCAAATGGCGATCTGCGCGACGCACATTCGCAGTATGTTCACAACCGAGAGCTAGCGCTTGATACCCAACTATTTAACCTTCAGTCCAAATTCATAACACGTCTTTTAAGGGGCGGTGAAAGAGAACAGATCCTGGCTGTAAACTACTCGGCCGACCCCTTGCCATTCATTCGACCTGATACCCGATCAACCATGCTGCATGGTCAACCGGCCGGTGCCAGGAAGCATCGCAAAACCATTCCGCCCCGCAGTAAACGAAAGGCCAGCTATTCAGTACCTGCAAGCAAGCTTACCGGCAACGGGCCATTCAAAATAGAGATGCACCTCAAATCAGCGATGGTCCCGGTCAATCTGGTAGCGGCCATCCAGGACGTGGGTTTCGACTACGGCATGTCGGCCAAAGAACTGGCCGACAATATTGTGGCAGGACATCAAATACTGTCCAGCAATACCGAAACCATAGAATTGCTGGAATGATCATGGGACGACTAACAATTACAGTTTTCTTCAGCGCACTGTCGTTCAGTGCCGGTATTTTTGCCGCCGGCTCGGCACTGGATACTGAGCCAAAGCCGTATCTTGCCGATGATGATCTGGCCCATCGTGCTGCCCCACTACTGGAACTGGGCGACCCATTTTTGCAAACCGGCAACCTGGCGCCGGGTTTTACACTTCCTGGTGGCGCCATTTGGCAACCCAGACTGTGGCTGTATGGCAGCGCGCGAACCAGCGTGCAGGCATGGCGCGACAATGCCGGCGCCGATCAAAGCGAATGGGCCAACCGGCTCGACTTATTCGCCAACTTACAGCTATCTGGTACAGAGCGCCTGTTGATTGGCGTTCAGCCTCTGCATCGTGATCAGCAGTTTACTGGTCAGGACTTCGAGAACAGCGAAACCATGGAGGCGTACAATGACCGCGTACGAACCCTGTTTTTCGAAGGTGACTTTGCGGAGTTGTTTCCGTGGCTGGATCGTGATGACAGCAGTTCGAATGATCTGGGTTTTTCGATTGGTCGCCAGCCTTTGTTTTTTCAAGATGGCATGCTAATCAACGACCAGTTAGACGCCATCGGCATCAGCCGCAATAACCTTCGCTTTGATAATATTGCGTGGCTGGTTAACTTACGTATCAGTGCGGTCTATGCCTGGAACGAAGTACATCGTGCTGACAATATTGAGAATGAAAACAGCAAACTGTTTGGCATTTTCGCACAGTGGGACACTCAAACCAGCACGATCAACACCGACCTGGCGTTTGTTGAAGGCAGTGCCGACCTCGATGATGATCTCTGGGTTTTTGGTCTGGACGCCATCCAACGGATTGGCTTACTGAATACCACGTTTCGCGTCAATGTGTCTCACGCCCCCGATCAACTCAGCGCACAGGCTGACGATGGTGTACTGTTGTTTACAGAACTGTCGTGGTCACCAGCGTATACCGATAACGCCGCTTACATCAATGGTTTTCTGGGCATTGATCAATACCGATCTGCCGCCCGAGACCCGCTGGCCGGTGGCCCGCTTGGACGCACCGGAATTCTGTTTGCGGCGCGAGGTGTTGGGCGAGCTCCAGCAGCGCTAAGCAATCAGGCTGATCAGGCATTCGGCATAGCGGCCGGCTATCAAATGTTTTTTGCCGGCAAACGGCGCCAGTTAATTATAGAGATTGGCGGTCGTGATTCCGATACAGACGGGTCTGGCGTCGGTGCGGCAGCACGTTTGCAACAGGCATTGGGTAATCGCTTTGTGCTGGTGCTTGATGCATTCGCGGCCACGCATTCAGAGGCATCCGACAATTACGGTATCGCTGCCGAATTGCTTGTCAAATTTTAAGCACGCAAATGGCCAGCGACCCAAACATTCTACAGTTCACCGCACTGACGATTCTGCTCATTGCGATGACCCAGGCCTTCGCCTGGGCATACCGTTTGATCAGTCTCAGGAAGGGGGTGCTCAGCAGCCGACAGCAGGCCGTAACGGGATTTAATCAACGCCTCAAGCGAATTCAATCCCATACCGAATTCCGACCGGCTCAGCGCGCCTGGCGTGGCCAGCGGCCATTCAAAGTGAGCAACAAAAGTCGCCTGAATGCAACAACCTGCGCCCTGACGCTTATCCCGGACGATGGCGGCGATGTAGCGCCTTTTGCCCCTGGCCAGCATGTGTTTTTAAGTCATCAGGCTCCAGGACAGCAGCGTACGGTACGATGCTATTCCATTGTGAACGGCGCGCAGATTCGCGACCACTACCGCATCGCCGTTCGCCGATTACCCGACGATAGCGATACCGACAGCGAGAACAAGCGGGGACGAGTATCGACCTACTTGCATGACGAGCTTCAAGTGGGTGACAACGTGCAGCTGAAAGCACCTGGCGGCCATTTCTTTCTCAACCCGGACCCTGAAGACCAGACGCCCATTGTACTGATAGGCCTGGATATCGGTGTGCTGGCCGTTCTAAGCATCGCCGATACGCTGATCGCGCGGCAAGACAACAGACCACTGTGTCTGGCCTATTTTTCCCGCAACGAAGCGGAAACCATGCTGTTGGAAGAAATGCATGCTCTGCGGGTTGCCAGTGGCGGCGCGCTTGACCTGCGTATTTGCATAGGCGCGCACCCACAGCATGCAGCGGTTGACGAAGAATACCTGTTTGGAGACCGCGAGATCTCAGAACTACAACAGCTGGCTAGTCAGAAAGCCGGTGCAGATTTTTATGTCGCCGGATATACAAGTGCCGTTACGCAGTCCTGTGACAGCCTGGTTGCTGCAGGCGTGCCTTTCTATTCACTGCGCAGCGAACTTTATAAAATCAATCGAGGGCGGGACAGGCGTCGCGGGCAGCGGCGTCAGTCCAGTGGCGGAGCAACCCGAATCACGACCAAGTCCGCAGCCACGAAAGAAGTCAAAACGCTGCCTAAAGTTCACTTTGGCATCAGCGGCCGTACTGAAAAATGGGTACCTACCTGCAGTTCATTGCTGGAATTCGCTGAATCGCAAAGTATCGATTTGCCTTCGGATTGTCGAATGGGTTCTTGCCACACGTGCATGACACGCTTGATCAGCGGCAGCGTTGACTACACGCAGTCACCGTTCAACGAACCCGAGGCAGGCCATTGTTTGCCTTGCATTTGTCTGCCCGCTACTGATATTGAACTGGAGTTATAGTGAAGCCAATACAACTCGCCGTATTTGCCATCGCGGGCGTTCTTGCACCGCTGCTGGTCGCACAGGAATATCACCTGGATCCTGCCAACGTGGCCGGACCCGAAGCGTGTGCCGAATGCCATGAAAAAACAACGGACATATGGAAAAAAACGCACCATGCGAACACCTTTAAAGAACTGCCGAGGCGAGAGAAATCTGATGAAATAGCCAGGAACCTTGGTGTTAAACGAATAAAAACAGCGGCCGAATGCAGCGGCTGCCATTTCACAGCTGAGCTCAAAGACCAGAAGCCCAAAGCGATCGCAGGTATCAGCTGCGAGTCTTGCCATGGTGCGAGTAAGGATTGGATAGATGTGCACAGCGACTTTGGCGGACGTGATATTGACGCAGAAGATGAGACCCCGGAACACCGCAAGCAGCGTTATCAATTGTCGGAAGCCGCAGGTATGATTCGACCAGCAAACGTCGAAGGCCTGATACGAAACTGCTATAGCTGCCATATGATCAGCGACGAACGTTTGGTCAATGTCGGCGGGCACTCCAGTTCCAGTGCCTTTGAGATTGTGCGCTGGAGCCAGGGAGAGGTACGCCACAACGTCTGGTATACCGATAGTAACGATGCGTCCAGTATCGAGAGGCGGCGCCTGATGTTCCTGCTCGGGCAGGTGTTGAACTATGAGTACGCTCTGCGTGCGCTGGCCACGGCCAGTGAAAACGGCGAATTTGCAATAGCGGTCGCAAAACAAGCCAAGCTGAGCCAACGGCGCCTGGCCAGGCTGCATCAAATGCAGCCCATCGATGAAATCAAGGCCGTTCTCGATATAGCGGATTCGACCACGCTCGGTCTGAACAAAGACAAAGAGCTGAACCAGGCAGCAGACCGGGTTGCCACGCTGGTTACCCAGATGGCAGGTAAGTACGATGGCGCAGAATGGTCAGGGGTGGACGTCGTGTTACCAAAACCAGAAAAGTATAAAGGCACTGTTAGCCAATGATGGAAATGCTCGCCAGGCGTTTTCGTGAGTACGCATTGCTGCTGATCGTACTGGCGGTGTTGTTAATTGCGTATATGCTCTATGACATCAGCTTCTATCGACACCATCATCTCAGTGGCTGGCTATTGTTTTATTTGTTAGTCGCACAGGTGCTGTATTACGTTCAGAAAAGATCGGAACGCCTTCGAAGCCTGCTCAATATTCAGTGGTTGTCACTGCACGTTGATTTCGGCATTATTTCGATTCTTATTTTTCTTGTTCATATTGGCGCAAACCTGCCAGATGGTATTGTTGGACTCATCTTGGTTGGCAGCTTTACCGGGGTAGTAGTCAGCGGTTTGGTAGGGCTTCGTATTAAGCGCCACTATCAGGCTGCTCTGGCGCGTCGCAGCGGACGCGAGATTGTATTTGGTGAAATCCAGGCACGAATGCAAACGGTAGCCATTCAAGCCGACCAGCTAATGCTTGATTGCGCAGCCAAACATCAACGCTCCATGTTAGTGGACTATTACCGCGACCGATTGTGTGGCGCTATGGCAACGCCGGGCAGTGTGCTGGCGCAACTTACCGGGCAGAATGATCATTGGCTGGAACACTTTGGCAATATCGAGCGCCTGATTCCCTACCTGCATGCTGATGAAGCGACAATGGCTCGAGAGTTATTGCGTTTATTACGCACCAAGAACGAGCTTGACTATCACTATGCCCATCAAGGTGCGTTACGCGTGTGGCTACTGGTGCACATACCATTCACCGCAATTTTGTTAGCCTTTACAGCCTTGCATGTTCTACTGGTCTATGCATTTTCAGGGGGCGCCTGAGCGTAGCCGATCGGAATGGTAGAACCTGAAGACAAACGCTTATTCGCACTGTACCGCAAGCTGGTACTGTGGACCTTGCTGGTATTGGGTGGCCTGATTCTATGGGTGTTAAGCGGCGATCAGCGCAACGCGTTTATCCAGCCCGGCACATTAACCGCCTCACATGCGGGAATTAAACAGTGCGATGCCTGTCATTCAGCGGCCAATCTTGGTATTAAAGGTTGGCTAAACTCAGCGCTGAGCGATTCGACCCAGCACGACACCAAGTTATGCTTGAACTGCCACGAACTTGGCGAGTTTCCCGAATTTGCGCACAGTGTGTCGCCTGAGGTGGTGACCAGTATCACCGAGAGCAAGAATTTATCTAATAGCGGGCAGACCTTATTGGTCAAAGGCGCAAAGCGCCTGGGCTGGGCGCCACAAAGTGGTGCAAGGCTGGAATGCAAATCCTGTCACCAGGAACACTCGGGAAATCATCAATTAATCACGGCAAATTCGGCCGACCATTGCCAGAGCTGCCACAGCCAGAGTTTTGTCAGTTTTGAAGACGGGCACCCGGAGTTTTCCCAGTACCCGTTTCGGCAGCGTACAGCCATTAATTTTGATCATGTCAGCCACATCAACAAACACTTTGATGAGCAGCAAGCGCCAACATCCTGCCTTACATGCCACCAGACGCGCAATCAGGGCAACGAAATGAGCACCCTGGGTTTTGAGCAAACCTGCTCCAGCTGCCATTCCGAAGACATACGCGGTGATAAGCGTGCCACCGCCACTGGCTTCGATGTTTTGCGAGTACCTGGCCTGGATACTGACACCCTGCGCGAACGACAAATATTTATTGGTGAGTGGCCCAAGCACGCCGACGATGGCCTAAGCCCATTGATGGAATTACTACTGCAAAGTGATTCGCACTACGCGACAGTGCGCCCCGTTCTCGGCACGCTTGATCTGATGGATTTGCGCACGGCCAGCGATGAGCAACTTAACGCCGTAGCTACCCTGGCATGGTGCGTAAAAATGTTGCTACAGAACATTATTGACGGTGGGACCGGTTTTTTACAAAAACGCCTGGAACAAGCCCTGGACCGCCCGTTAAGCCACGCGCAGATTGCACCGTTGCTGGCCACCTTACCCAAGTCCGTTATCCAGTCAGCAAGCAATGCCTGGTTTCCCTCATTAGCCACCGACATGGAACATCACATGAACGGTCGTGAGTATTGGCCCGACCAACCTCTTGCCAAACCAGCTGTTCCTCTGCCCCAATCAAGTGGCTCTGACACATTCACTGAAGAGACTGACTTGACCGATGACGCCTTGTTCGGCGCTGACGATGACAGCGAGCTCTGGGACGAGGACGAGCGCGTAGAGCAAAGCACGGCACAACTCGCGATCAGCAGTGAGCAGTGGGTGAAGTATGGCGGCTGGTATCGAGATGATCTCGCACTCTACTACCGGCCGGTAGGGCATGCCGATGGATTCTTACGGCACTGGCTGGAGCTTAGTGCAAATGTCAGCAATGCGAACGCTTTATTTCAGCAACTCAGCGATGCAGACGCACCAGGACAATGCATGCAATGCCATAGCATCGACCAGCAATCCGGTGTTGCAGACACTGAATCCATGCAAAACCCTGCAGTCAGAACCATCAACTGGCGATCACGCAGTTCCGCAAGCGATAGCCGCTTTGGCGAACGAAAATTCACGCACTTTCGTCATATCCCACATCTTACTTTGCAGGGTGATAATGGCTGCCAGTCCTGTCATGCGTTGAATAGCGACAATGACTACGCAGACAGTTTTACAAATTTCGATGCCAGCAGTTTTAGCAGCAACTTTTCGCACATGGAAAAAGCGACCTGCGACAGCTGTCACAACCGCAGCGTGGAAAACCAAAACTGCTTGAGCTGTCATCAATACCATGCCGGAGAACTCGGCCCGGTCATAAAAAGTAAGGATTTTTGAGCGCTATCAAAGACCGCTACGCGTCGATCTGCTCCGGTTTGATCTGCACACTCACACGGCGCGGACTCACGTGGCGTTTTTGAATCTGCCGATCTTCAATTTTTTCTAACATTATGTTTGCTTGCGTGGCCGGTGCGAATGACGCCAGATGGCGATACGCTTCGGTAATTTCCTCACAATCGTATAAACCGGCGTAATCCCCTAACATCGACACAAACGCAGGGTGGGCAAGCGAAAGCTTTAAGCCCAGCTTTTCTTCAATTAGTTTGCTACAGACTTTCGCTGCATAAAACGCATCGCGTCGCATTAACCAGGCATTGGAGTTCATTGGCGTCTGTTCTTTTTATTGTCGCAACATATTGTCTGGCAAGAAAAACCGGGCGCAGCCTCACTGCGCGCCGCGATTATAGCTCAAAAGATATTCAATTTGTGATCAAACGGTTTTGCGGAGGGAATTTTGAACCTTATGTCTGAAAATAAGGTTGGGTCACTGTGTGCCGGCTTCTCAATCCAGCAACTCAGCCAACTCCAATGATTGCAACACGAAAGAAAATGGCACATCCAGGCCTTCGGCAATTTCTCTTAGCACGCTGAGTTCCGGCTCTACCACTTTACCTTCCGCTTGCGCAATCAGGCAAAGATCTCTAAGTACCTGCATACGCTGAGACTTGCTGGTCAGTGCAACTGTGGCGGCGACACGCTTTGGCAACACGTCGCGCAAACGATCCGGGTCTAGCTTGTCTATATCCAGGTCATCATCTTTGAAAAAGCTCTTGAACGTGGCTCGCTCTTGCTCACTAATACCGTTATAGACATGGGCGATGGCAATGGCGCCAGCAATAAACAGCCTTCTCATGGCTTTGTTAGAGTCTGTTTTACCCTTAATATAGTCAGGTTCCATCAACTGCATAACATCTTCCACATTTATTTCCAGCGCGCGTTTATTGGTGCCACCCGCCGTCATTAACTCACTGCGGTAGAATTCCTGCAGCGCCTTCACCCGCAGCGGACTGAATGGATGCGTGCTGAACCAGTCTTGCATTGGTGCGCCTTGACCGGGCTCCGCATCAACGGCAACCATATCATCCACCTGCAACAGAAACTCATCCAGGTCAAACTGCACCACGCGTTCGCTGGTTACACCTGATGCCAGCCTGAACAGAGCCCGCGCCACACTGTGCAGGTCTTCTGCGCAGTAGGCACCGGCCCGGTCGGCAGAGACTTCTGCGTATCGCGACCAGGCAAACAAATCCAATGCCAAAGCAGCCGGTGGTGGCTGCTTGCCTCGTAGCAAATAGCCGATCGGTATGTCATGGTGCTGATACACGTGATGGCCTAGCTCATGACCCATCACAAACAATAACTCCTTGTCTGAAAACGCTTCCAGCAAGCTCGACGAAAACATAATAAACACCCGGCCGTCTTCGGGCTTGAAACAGGCTGCATTGAATTGCGGGCTGCTGAAGGCGTACAGCTCCAACGGCGTTTCAATACCAAGCCGGTCAACGCAGTGGTCCGCCATGTCGTGTAATGCCGGGGCCATGTTGCGACTCAAACGTACCGACGTTGCCAGTAGATGACGCCGGGTTTGGCCACCCGCGCGTTTTTCTTCCTGTCGCTCAATGTGTGCTTTTACGCGCTTTACGTCAGAGTTCTGCAGCAAAGACTCAAACAATTTGAGATCACTGCTGCTGCGTATATCGTCGGCTTTCATATGGGTATCCGTGCGTCTAATTGTCGACAGTATATTGATTATGAAGGAAGCTGCGGAAAGCGCCTACGCATCTGTTGATAGATGGTTTTAAACAAGCGCTTCGAACCTGAACTGCTTGGGTGAATTTCATTGAGCCAGTCACTGCCATGACCGGGTCTTAAGGTACCCTGGGTATCAATCACCAGAAACTTGTCGTTGGCGAGTTCAGATTGTGCCAGCGTATTCAAACGGTGTGCTAATAATTCAAGCATTCTGCGACTTATCGCCAGATGCAAATGCTCAGGGATACCTTTTTCGACTAAAAATGGGTAAATCCACGGGCCCGCTTTATAGAATTTCAGTAACTCAGCGCCTGCCGGGGACGGCTTAACAATATCATAGGTATGTGTTACCACATATGCGCTGGGCGCATAGGCGTTGCGCAGTTCCAGCAACTCACTAAAGGCAAGCTCGATGCGCTGCAATTTACGCTCGAGAGCTACTTCTTCGATGCAGTCAGTTGCCGTGAAGCCCGCTTGGTAGTGGCGCAACAAGCGATCCATGTCATAGCGCCCGACCAGATCATTGCCACCGCCAGAGAAAAAAATGATGTCAGTGTGCGCCTTGGTTCGTTCCAGTACTTTCGCTAAACGATACTTTTGTCGTCCGGCCAACATCTCAGCCGCCTCATCGCCATTTCGTGACAAGCAGAGAAGATTCACCGCGTCGCTGCCACCTACCGCCGATCGCAAGTGATGCAAAAGATTGATGTCAGCGCCCACTAATAGATAACTGCGGGGGTAAGAGAACCAGGAATCACCTTCAGCAATAATGCCAAGCCGATGCGGGGCGTGGCGACACAGGTATTCGTAATCACGGACCGACGCGGTCAGGCCAGTGCGCAGCGCACGCTGCTGACGGGACAGAACCGGTGATCGTTTATGAGATGTGCGACGTTGTCTGGGCACCCGAACGCGTCCCTGTTGTACTTATCGGCTTATTATCCCACAGAGTGATCGGTGTGTTTGTTGAAACCGAGTACGCAGGTCCCAGCCCGCATAATTCATCAATAATGAGGGCTAGTGTCCCTTGCCAATATAGTCGATATTCCCTGCGGAACACGCCTAGAAGAACGCCATTGTGCTGGCTCTAAATGGTACGAACTTATGGTAAGGGACACTAGTCTTTGTGGTCATGGCGCTGGCGCCGCACCCTGCGGTTGTGTGAGCTGCTTTGCCCCTCAAACCAGTAGCCAACCACGAACATGCTTACCATCGCAGCGACAGTACAAATGGTCAGGATCACCCACTGTTCTTCCACTAATCATGCCCTCTAAGCACAGCTGCACTGTTCCGGGTCGGCCCGATGCGCTGCTGAATAAATAATCAATCGTACAAAATACACTCACAGAGTAGCAGTAATTTGTGAACTGGCGCACAGTGAAACGACAGACGGTGTCACAGCCAGCGCTGGCGACACAATTGAAGAAACCGTTGCGCTGTAGGGGTCAGAGCCTTTTGTTTCTTATAGAAGATGCCAACACTGCGCTGGAATCCTGGGAAGCGCGAGGTTTTGATTTCAGCCAGGCGCGTCTCCTCATTCGCCCCTGGCTGCTGGTCCAGTAGCATCGGCCGGTTAACAAAACCAACGCCGAGCCCCCGCTGCAGCAGTTGCAGGCGCAGTGCCAGGCTATTCACTTGCCAGGCGGTCGCAAAGAAATCACGAATTCGCTGTTGGCCTGGTCTCTGCTCGGGTTCATCCAGATACGAGGCGATCAAGCGGCTGTTCGCGAGTCGTTGCTCGTCTCCAGCCAGGATGGCAATGGCGTCAGGATGGCTGTGGCCAATCACCAGGCTGTGCCGCACACTTAGCAATGCCACCTGCTCGAACGCCAACATATCAGTTTGAAATGGCCCGAAGCCGAGCTCAACCTGATCGTCAAGTACTGCACTGATGATCTGTCGGCTGGGCAGAACCCGAGAGTTGAGAATGATATCGGCGTTGTCATCAGTGCACATGGCGAATAAATCGGCCGCATAGTAATGACTTACAAAGTTATTGATGGCCAATGACAATGGCGGCTGTAAGCCCTTGCGCAAATGCCCTAGATCCAGAATTAGCTGTTGCTCAGCCACCAGCATCTGTTCGGCATAGTCATATACCCGGCGTCCAATGCGGGTCAGTGTTGGTGTGCGGCCGCGCTGTATTAACGCCGTGCCCATCTTGTTTTCCAGACCGGCTACCGCCTGGCTCACTGCTGACTGAGACAAGCCCATAGCGTCTGCAGCACGTTGGAAACCGCCCGCTGCAATCACCTGCACCAAGGCCTGCAATTCTCCGCGCTCAAAACGCATGGGATCGGCTCAACTCAGAAATTAGCATTACTTATACATTAATAATTCATATTAATTTAACTAATTATAGCACGTCTCCTATCCTGACCTCTGACCAATCCAAACCAGGAGACCACTATGTTCAGCCCCAGTCTTGAAGGTGTTGTTGTCGGTGAAACCGCTGTGTCGGAAGTGCAGGGGGTTAAAGGGCAACTACTGTACCGTGGCATTGCCATAGAACAATTGACAGCACTGCCACATTGGCGAGTGGCGGTGTTGCTGGCCTGCGAGGCGCCAGTTCACGAGGACAGGCTGGTCGATTTTGAGCGGTATATGCGACGACATTCAGTGCTGTGCACGCAAGAGCTGGCGCTGCTCGACGCACTGAGTTCTACATTGCATCCAATGCTGATGCTGCAGGCAGTGCTACCGGCTATAAACGAGAGCTCAAACACCGATTTTCCGTTGCCCATGAGCTCGGCGGGCATCGCTCATGGCTATGCCCTGGCCGCGAAAATTCCGGCATTGCTGGTCTACTGGCGGACCAGGCAACTTGAGCGCATCGCTGACGCCAACATCTTCACGCTCTGCTCACCCGACCATGGATCACTGGCGTGGTTTCTTCGTCATTTTCCTGGCGCTAATGACAATGCTGATTCCAGGCATGTACTCAACACTGCCCAGGTATTGCAAATGGAGCACGGTTACAACGCCAGTACGTTTGCCGGACGGGTGTGTGCCAGTACTGACGCCCCGGTACAATCCGTTCTGAGCGCCTCCGTGGGAACGTTGTACGGGCCCTTACACGGTGGCGCAGATCAGGCTGCTTTAGAGATGGCGATCGGGATTGGCCAACCGCAAAATGCGCATCAATTTGTTCTCGACACGCTCAATAGTAAACGCAAGATCATGGGCATGGGGCACCGCGAATATAAAACTCTTGACCCACGCGCTGCCATACTCAAGCCAATGGCTGCACAACTTTGTCAACATGACGACGCCCACGCAAACATTTTTGCCACACTGCGCGCCGTGGAAGAGGCCTGCCAGGAACAATTTGCGATGCAAGGTAAGTCAATTCATGCAAACGTTGAATACTACAAAGGCGCCGTGTTTCATAGCCTTGGAATTCCGAGTGACTTTTTCACCGCGCTATTTGCAATGTCTCGTGTGTTTGGTTATCTCGCGCATTACGAAGAGTTTCGCAAACACCCGCGCCTGATCCGGCCACGCGCCCGCCCCGCACGACAAATTCCTGAGTAAAACGGCCGCTTGTCGGCAACTGCTCGGTAAGCCTTACATTCGATACAACGTGGTCTAGGCTGAAAAATAAGCAGGTTATTTATTGCGCGAGTTGACGCATTTTTCTTCTTATACAAGACCTGTATTGATTAGCAAAGGACCAATAAGCTCATGGCACTCTCATCTTCGAACGCTGCAACTTATGATTCAACAGCGTCTAACTGTGCAACCTACTCAAGCCCCAATAAGCAACCGGTAGTGATTTACAAACGATCAAACCGGTTCTTCAGAAAATCGGGCACGTGGTTTTATCAAACACGTGAGGGCGTTGATATGGGGCCTTTTAGTGACAAGGCCGAAGCACAGATGGCTCTGGTGTATTTTATTGAGCGCACCGAATGGCCGAATGCCAAACAATTGCGGAGCTTTATTAACGACCGCAGCAGCTAGTGTCTTTTGCAAACGGATGGGAACAGGCGGGTAGTCTACACAGTCAGTGGTAGAAGAACACGCCAAACGCAATTTGATTGCTGTTACCAAGCTTGCCGGCTCGGTGACTGGTAATCGCTATCCGGAGATCACTGACATCTGCTAGCGGAGTGATCCATTGCACACTGGCCGAGTGAATTGCCTGCCCGCTTATGGCGTCTTTATCATGCGAGAGCTCCACTAGCCAATTGTGGTTTGCATGATCTAAATCCAGCCCGATAGATGCACTGCGCGTGTAAAACCCCCGTCTAAAGTCGCCCGCCAGTCCATCGACACTGCTGGCCAGCGCCTGATTAATCTGCGCCAATACGCGCTGCCCGCGATCAGTATCACCGAAACGGTTCAAGCCTGCTGACAGACGAACCCGGTCTGGCGCCTCGCGATAATCATAGTAGGTATAGGCAACGTAGATACGCAGCACATCGCTGGCGCTGTACTCAAGGTCTGCAGTATATGCGAGCGAACGAATATCGAGGTCAGCTTGCAAAGCAAGCAAATCAGTCGCGTTTATATGTGGAAAGCGAGCTTGTAGTTGCTCTTGCAACTGCGCCTCCAGCAATTCATCTATACCGCGCAGCAGCGCATTAAAATTGCTTAACTGGTAGCGGGCATCTCGCCACTCGAGCGAAAGCGACGCCATCCAGTCTGCATACTCACTTGCCAGCGCAGCTCGGTACCGCAAGGTATCTCCCAGACCCTGGTCATTACTCCATGCAGCCGCCAGGCTATATTGCACCGGCTTCAGTTCGCCGCCAAAACCAATATCGAAAGCAGCGCTACGCGAACCGGGCAGTGAGGCAAAGGGGCCTTGCGAATCACTATGCATTGCCGTCAGTCCAAGCCAATGCTTGTCACTGAACAGAAGGTCTGCTGACGCTTCAATGCTGTAGTGCTCGTCACTGCTGAACAAACCGCCCACGTAGTAGGCACTAAAGCCAGCAAGCTCATCGCTGCCCGCGAACACAGCATTGGACATCAGCAGGAACAGGGAAACACACTGCGCAGACGATCGAATCATGTGCCTGTCAACAATTGATCAGCCAGCGGTTGCTTCACTGAGCACACGTAGCCAATCAAAATTTCGATCCGCAAGCAGGAAAAATCCGCCATTGAGTAAGGTGCTGCGCTGGTTGTATAGAAAAGGTTTGAAATCAAGGCTCATCATTGCACCACCGGCGGCTTCAACAATTGCCTGACCGGCAGCCGTGTCCCATTCCGAAGTAGGGCCAAAGCAGGGGTAAATATCAGCTTCACCATCGGCAACACGGCAAAACTTCAGTGCACTGCCTTGCGATAAGCGCCCAACCTGGCCGAAATGGCGGCGTAGACTTTGCTCACACGCCAGCATTTCAGCTGTAAATCGCCGGCTGCTGGAGATGAGTACCGGGCTGTCTGTCATGTTACGACACGACAGCGTGCGCCGTTCATTGCCATCAATACGCCAGGCACCAGCGTTGCGTACTCCAACCCAGCTAACATCTTGCACAGGCGAGTAGATCACGCCCATTGACGCATGACCGTGTTCAATCAATGCGATGTTGATGCAAAACTGGTCATTAGCATCAATAAATTCACGGGTTCCGTCCAAGGGGTCAACCAACCACACGCGCGGCCAGCGTCGGCGCACGTCAGCTGGCGGCATATCGGCCTCTTCAGACAACACCGGTATATCCGGCGTTAAACGTTGCAGACCGCGCACAATAATGTCGTGCGAGGCCAGGTCGGCGGCGGTGAGCGGTGAGCGATCTGCCTTGGTATGCACCGTCAATGTGTCGGCACTGGTGTAATGCTGCATAACCGCGTCGCCCGCCGCCTTCAGCAGAGGCAGCAGCGCATCCGCTAGCGAACTGGTGTCATTGCTGGCCATGAAGGGCACCGACGTATGGCTTTGAGATGCGCATTTGTTAAGCATACCTGTACAATAGTCGAGGCTTGGCCCACTTGCCCCAGCTTTTCAACTATTAACAATTTTTCGCCGCTTCGCCGATGATTACAGCCTCTCAATGGCAAACGATTGATACTGTGCTGCTGGACATGGACGGCACGCTGCTGGATTTGCACTTTGACAATTATTTTTGGCAAACTCATATGCCGCAGGTGTATGCGCGTGAACAAGGCATCAGTGAGCAACAGGCTGCCGATCGGCTTGCCCCTGTTTTCCGCGATCAGCAAGGCAAGTTACATTGGTATTCTCTGGATTTCTGGGAACAAACCACGGGTCTGGAGCTGTTGCCATTGAAACGCGAAGTACAGCACTTGATTCAAATTCGGCCGCATGCAATAGAGTTTCTGCAAACTTTGAAGCGGGCTGGAAAACGAGCGTTGCTGGTGACCAATGCTCATCAGCGCGGCCTAGACCTGAAACTACAGGTAACCGGTATAGGTCAGCATCTGGAGGCCATTTTCAACTCACATCAGTTTGGAGCCGCCAAGGAGCACGCAGATTTCTGGCCTCGATTGCAGGATGCTGCCGGCTTTGACCCGCAGCGCTCCCTGTTCATTGACGATAATATCAGCGTGTTGGATGCGGCACACGCCTATGGCATTGCGCATGTGCTGGCGATCGCCCAACCCGACAGCCAGCGAACACGCGACCCTATTACTGAGTATGCGTGCATCGAGCACTTTAGCGAGATCATGCCGCAGTGACTGATGGCAACGCGCGTGTGAGACTCGACAAGTGGTTGTGGGCAGCCCGGTTTTTTAAAACCCGCAGCCTCGCCAAGAAAGCGATTGAGGGCGGCAAAGTACACTCTGCCGGTCAGCGGCTAAAAGTCAGCAAAGAGCTCATGGTTGGAGAAATTCTGACCATTCGTCAGGGCTGGGCCGAGAAAACAGTCGTCGTGGATGCCCTTTCTGACCAGCGGCGTGGCGCACAAGATGCCGCTGTTTTGTACACAGAAACGCCTGATAGCATTGAAAAACGCCTGTTGGCAGCCGAGCAAAGAAAGTCGCATGGCCGAGGCGTGTTTTCGCCAGAAGGCAAGCCCAGCAAAAAGCAGCGCCGCCAAATGGAGAAAGTGATTCGGCATACCGGAGAGTCCGATTAGACAGCAACTGGCCCGCGTATTGACTGATTTCGCTAAACGGTAAGCAAAACCCTGCGCTTTTTGCGATAATGCGTTTGCCGATCGGCGGCCTTCATGAAATCGCCCAGGCAACCGATTATCACCTAAAGTTTCAATATCACACGCACGTATCAACCACTGGACGAAGGACGCATGACTGCCAAGCAAACTACTGAATCTCCCACACGTTACATGGACCTTTCTCCAAGCGCGCTGATAGAGCGTGCGCTGCGCGCGGGTGAAGGACACCTTGCAAGTAACGGTTCCTTAGTAGTAACCACTGGCAAGCGTACCGGCCGTTCACCTGCCGATCGTTACATTGTGCAGGAGCCCAGCACTTCAGACATGATTGACTGGGGTGCCGTAAACCGCCCGTTTGATGCTGACAAGTTTGACGCGCTATGGGAGAGGGTTAGCGATTTTTCGGCAATGCACGACTGTTACGTTGCGCAGTTGCACGTTGGCGCCGACACCGAGCACTACATTCCGGTTCGCGTTACAACACAAACCGCCTGGCAAAACCTGTTTGGCCAAAACATGTTTGTGCGCCCTGAGAAGTACAATCCCAAGAGCAAAGAAGAGTGGCAAGTACTTAATATTGCGGGTTTTGAATGCGACCCGGAGCGTGATGGCACAAACAGTGACGGTACTGTAATCATCAATTTCGCACAACGAAAAGTACTGCTGGCGGGCATGCGTTATGCCGGCGAAATGAAAAAAGCCATGTTCAGCGTACAGAATTTTCTGTTACCTGAAAAAGACGTGCTGCCAATGCATTGTGCCGCCAACGTTGGGCCCAATGGTGACACCGCATTATTTTTTGGCCTGTCCGGCACGGGTAAAACCACCTTGTCTGCCGACCCGGACCGCTTTCTGATTGGCGACGACGAACACGGCTGGGGAAAAGGCGTTGTCTTCAATCTGGAAGGTGGCTGCTACGCCAAATGCATTAATTTAAGTCGCGAAAATGAACCCGTTATTTGGGATGCCATCCGGTTTGGTGCCATTGTTGAAAATGTGACCATTGATGAAGACAGTCGCGAACCCGATTACGATAACACTGAACTCACTGAGAATTCGCGCTGCTGTTACCCACTTGAACACGTTGATAAGCGTCAGCTGGAAAATCGAGCCGGCGAGCCCAAGGCTGTTATTTTTCTGACCTGCGATGTCACCGGGGTGTTGCCACCGGTTTCAATATTGTCAGAAGAGGCGGCAGCGTACCATTTCCTCAGTGGCTATACCGCACTGGTAGGGTCAACCGAAATGGGCGCCGGCAGCGGCATTCGCTCTACGTTTTCTACCTGCTTCGGCGCACCATTCTTCCCACAGCGAGCCAGCGTCTATGCTGAGCTGCTTATTCGCCGGGTCAAGGAGTTCGGTAGCAAGGTATATCTGGTGAATACCGGCTGGACGGGCGGCTCTGGTGGCGCTGGCGGAAAAGGCAAACGCTTTTCCATACCCACCACACGCGCAATTATCGCCGCGGTTCAAAATGGCGAACTTGATGGTGTGGAAACCAAGCATCTCGACATCATCAATTTATCGGTACCCAAGTCAGTTCCCGGCGTAGACTCGGCATTATTGACGCCGAAAGACACCTGGGATAACCCCCAGGAATACGACCAACAGGCACGCGGTTTGGCCCAGCAGTTTGTTGAGAACTTCAAGAAGTTTGATGTCAGCGACGCAATTATTGCGGCGGGTCCGCAAGGCTGAGTCAGCATTGGGTTCATGAATAATGCGGGCTAGGGTATGATCTGCTTCTGTTAACGCAAGAGGCGGATCAATGACACTTTTTTCTCGTATAGCATCACTGGTACTGGTCGCAGTCGTCGGTCCTGCATTTGCCCAGCCGACCGAAAAACCGACCATAAGCCATGCCGAGATACGCGACAACGTGCATCTAATCCAGGGCGATGGCGGGAATATTGTTGTGGTTGAGGGCGATCGCTCGCTGCTGGTGATCGACAATGGCTACCCTGAACAAGCCGCCGATCTGTTCAATACGATCATGGAAGTGGGTAATAAGCCGTTGCGCTTTATGGTAAACACCCATTGGCACTTTGATCACGCGGGAGGCAATGATTATCTCGGCCCGCGAACCAATCTGGTTGCCCATGACAATGTCAGAAAGCGACTTCAGGAAGGCATGAATTTCGAGGCCTTCAAGCGCGTGGTCCCACCGGCCGCGCCACATGCCTTGCCGGTAGTAACCTACGAGGACAGCACCACCCTGTACGAAGGCAAGCAAGTCATCCGCCTGCGGCACTTCGCCAATGGACATACAGACGGTGACAGCATCGCATTTATCGAACCCAGCAAGATTGTCCATATGGGAGATCACCTGTTCGCCAACTGGTTTCCTTTCGTCGACCTGCAGTCAGGTGGCTCCGTACAGGGAATGGCACGCAATGTTGCGGCGGTGTTGGCCATGATCGATGAAGACTGGGTTGTGGTGCCCGGGCATGGTCCGTTATCAAAAAAAGCCGATCTGGCGCGAACTCATGAAATGTTAACGCGGAGCATTAGCTGGATGGAAGAACGTCTTAGCGAGGGTCTCTCTCTGGAGCAGATCAGCGAACAGGGCTTACCCGAACAGCTGCAATCCTGGGGCGCGGGCTTTATTAAGGAAGCCAACTGGATTGCCACACTGTACGCATCACTCAGCAATGCCGATTAACAGATACCTGTCTGTGCGATGGTAAGCGCGCGCAGCGATTGGTAAGATAGACACTGTGGTGCAAGATTGCGCAGCTTAAAGAAAACTCAACAGGGTAAAGAACAATGATTCAAGAAGGCGACAAAGTTCCGGCTGGCTCTTTTAAAGTGATGGGTGCTGAAGGCCCAACTGACGTTACAACGGACGAACTGTTTAACGGCAAGAAAACCGTTCTATTTGCCGTGCCAGGCGCGTTCACACCCACCTGCTCAGCTGCGCATTTACCCGGTTTTGTTGTGCATGCCGATGAGATTAAAGCCAAAGGCGTGGATAATATTGTCTGCATGTCGGTCAATGATGTGTTCGTAATGGGGGCCTGGGGTGACTCGCAAAATGCAGAGAACATCATTATGGCGGCTGATGGCAATGGCGAGTACGCGTCCGCTCTGGGGCTGACCATGGACGGCAGTGGTTTCGGCATGGGTACCCGGTCACAGCGTTTTGCGATGATTATTGACGACGGCGTTGTTACCCATCTTGGTCTGGAAGACGGTCCAGGACTTGAAAACAGCTCTGCTGATGCAATAATGGAAAAACTCTAGCACGCCAGCCAGCTGTAGTGCCGCAGTTAAAGAAAGGATTCCAGACGATGTTTGAAGCACGTAACCCAAGCTATCAGGGCCCGGAGCGCCGCAATGAAGCTCGGCGCAACGCGAGTGATCGACGCCAAACGATTCGGTTCGAGCCAGGCAAAGAAGACAGGCGCCGAATCGTGGGGCGGCGCGATGATGACCTGGCGGCGCACGTGTGGCAATCTGAACTGAGCTAGTTGATCAGGTAGAAGTAACTGGCGATCAAGCTTGCGCCCAACACATTAAGAATCAAACCTTCTCTGGCCATGCGCTGGGTAGTTACCTGGCCACTGGCAAACACGATCGCGTTTGGTGCTGTAGCCACAGGCAGCATAAACGCGCAACTCGCAGTCAGGACCGCCGGATACATCAGTACTTCCGGGGCAATGCCCATCGCTGATGCGGCTGCCGCGAGAATCGGCAGCAGTAAGGCCGCGCTGGCCGTGTTGCTGGTTGTTTCCGTGAGAAATGTGACAAACAAACACAAGCCCAGCAGCATCACAAACACCGGCACCGTTTCCAGCACAGTCAGGCCACTAGCCATTGCAGCGCCCAAACCGGACACGGTAAATCCCTTAGCAATACACAAGCCACCCGCAAACAGCAGCAATATGCCCCATTGAATATCGCTGGCACGCTCCCAATTCAGCAAGCGTTCACCCTTCTGCATACCACTGGGTATGATGAACATGGCGATCACAGCGATAAACGCT
This sequence comes from Gammaproteobacteria bacterium, assembly GCA_030429735.1. Taxonomy (GTDB): domain Bacteria; phylum Pseudomonadota; class Gammaproteobacteria; order Pseudomonadales; family JAUIET01; genus JAUIET01. The sequence goes on along the minus strand of JAUIET010000007.1, from coordinate 140,124 downwards.
ACACTGGCATCGTTAGCACCGGGCATGCCAAACCAGGTGCTCCATCCGCCAAAGGGTTCCTTTCGGGTTACCCATGCCAGCGCTGTTAAACCAAATACCAGAAGTACACGTCGCTCATGCGAGCTCCACTGGCCAACCGTAGGCAAGGTAAACGAACCGCCGTCAGGCAATTTGCGGGTGATGCTCCAGGCAATCAGGGGGATCATCATGAACACCACCGGCAACGCCACCGTCATCCATTCAACGAAACCTATCTGAATACCGGTGGTTTCTGCGTAGACCTCCATAAAAACCAGGTTGGGAGTTGTACCTATCGGCGTACCCATTCCACCAACACTTGCTGAGTACGCAATCCCTAACATTAACGGTACTGCGATGGATTGATCATTGGATTGCGCCATTACCGCAAGTGCTATCGGCAACATCATCAGCACCGTGGCCATGTTTGAAATCCACATGCTCAATAGCGCCGCAGCCAGCATAAAGCCCCAGACAATGTGTTTGGAGGAATTGCCGCCGATCAGGCGAATGGTATATAAGGCAAGCCGTTTGTGCGCGCCACTGTGCTCCATTGCTCGGCTTAGGATAAAGCCGCCCAGCAATAACAGAATCAAACTGCTGCCATAGGCCTCTGCGACCTGCTCTTTGGTCAGCACACCCGTCATTGGAAACAAAGCCAACGGCAACAGAGAGGTAACGGGAATCGGTATGGCTTCGCTAATCCACCACACGATACAACACACCGTAATTGCCGCAGTCCAGGCAATATCTGTGCTGTAACCAGCTGACGCCGACAGAGTGTAGGCGACGGCCGCCAACAACGGTCCCAACGTGAGAAATAATGAGCGTGTCATTAGTTCTACGCCACAACCCCGGAATAAGTACACCTACGGTTTCGCATATTTATTCGTCGCCTACCTGGAATTCACTCATTGCAACGATGGCCAGACGGTCGCCGACGAAGGAACCCAGGTAAACCTTGTCGCCCAGCGGAGTGGCCACGGTGACAGCGCCCATCGGCGGACCCTGATGCTGGAAAACCACGCGGCTTTCCATGCTGTCTGGGTCCAGGGCCACAATCTCAAAAGCCAAACCGCAAGGCCGCGAAGAGTTACGGAAGCACTTCATCATCGCGGATACTTCCCCAGTATGACTTGCCAGCCATAGCTCGCCATTGGGTCCCCACGCGCTATTGTCCACATTGGGTACGGGCGCTATACCCACAATTCGTTCTTCCTCCAAATCATATTTATGCACTTCTTCATTCATGTATTGGTTAATAAAAACGAAGCGCTCATCAGCACTGATCTCAATACCATTGGTGAGACTGCCTGCAGTGTATGGCAATAACCTGGGTCCCTTGGCACGGCTCCATCGCCACACATCGCCTGTGTTAGCCTTGATCAGCATGCCGAGTTGCTGGCTCATAAAGTCGTCGGGGCGATACATACGCGTGTACACAACATCACCGTTCGACAAACCGACCACGTCATTGATGTGCGTATTTTCAGCAGGCAATACGCAGCCTTGCCAATGCAAATGAGGCATGCCCTCTTCATCGCGTTCAACGGAAAACAGCTCCACCGCTTCACGATCACCATGGTTAACCACCAGATAGCGCCAACTGCCATCGCGAAGCTGAACCAAATGGGAACCATGCGGACTGATATCTTCACTCGGTGGCGTCAGACAATCGGCACTGCCCTGAACGTTCTCCGGCGCCGAGGCTTCTCGCGCCGGGAAAGGGTAAGCCACCTGAAACTCTTCAGTGGTCACATCGAAGCGCAGGATTCGACCAGAGCGCACACCCATATCACCCAGCTCACTAAGTAACAGGTAATCTCCGCCATCAATAACAGCGATGTCTTCAGGCGACTGCATACCGCAAACCACCCGCATCTTTTCAGTAGAGGTGCACCCCTCAATAACAGTCCCTTCCGGTACACCGCACGATGAGGTAGCTGCCAATAAAAATACGGCTATGAGCAATTTTCGATTAGTCAACAACTGAACTCCTGATCATGGGATGGTTGGTACCAAGAGCTTACCAGTTTTTACAGCGCACTCGTACGATCTCTACCGGCTTTTGCAGTCACGCATTACACCACGGTTATGTTTACTGCCGCCCTTGGGTGTTTCACGTACCATCCGGGGCACACAGGAAACCCGGAAGCACCTATGAATACCGCGACCACGCGTACGGTGAAGCGCTCTTGTCCCACTTGCGAAGCCTGCTGCGGGCTGATTTTAGAAGTCGATGATGCAGCACAAAAAATCGTGTCTATTCACGGTGATCCGGACGACCCTCGCAGCCAGGGCTATGTATGCGCGAAGTCACAAGCCTTCAAATACATTCACGACGATCCGGAACGCCTGCGCACACCCGTGCGCAAAACGCCTTCAGGCGATTGGGAGCCTATTAGCTGGGACGATGCCTTCGCAGAAATTGCAAAACAACTGAATACCATCCGTGCGGAATCGGGTAAAGACGCCATCGCTTTGTACGTAGGCAACCCAACCGGTCATATTGTCAGCTGCCAATTGTATCTACAGGGCTTGATGCAATCACTCGGCACAGAGCGTTTTTTTTCAGCCGGTACGGTTGATCAGCACCCGCAGCAAATGGGCAGTTTTGTGCTGTATGGCGAGGAATGGAAGTTCCCCATTCCTGATACAGACCGTACCGATTATTTCATTATCATGGGCGCTAACCCAATGGTCTCACAGGGCAGCCTGATGTCTGCGCCCGATATTGAGTCTCGCCTTAAAGCCATACGTCAGCGCGGCGGCAAAGTGGTGGTGATCGATCCTCGCTTTACTGAAACGGCTGAGCAAGCGGACCAGCACATATACATCCGACCGGGTACTGACGCGTATATGTTGATGGCGTTTGTGAATGAAATGTTCACCAAAGAATTGATCACACCAGGCCATCTGGACGGCTTGATTGACGGTATTGATGATCTGCGGGCCGCCGTTCAAGACTACACGCCGGAGAGCACCGCCAAACTAACGGGTATCGCCCCGGAGGTGTTACGCCAACTGGTTACCGAATATTGCGCGGCAGCCACTGGCGCCGCGTACGGCCGCATTGGCTTGTGCACCCAGGAGTACGGAACGCTGGCCTCATGGTTAGTAGATGTTATCAGCTTGCTGGCCGGCAAACTGGACGTACCTGGCGGCATGATGTTTCCAAGACCCGCTACCAGTGCTCCCGGGCCTGGCACAGCAGACACCACAGAACACTGGGGACGATGGGCGTCGCGTGTGCGCGGCTTCCCTGAAACATGCGGAGAATTGCCGGCGAATCTTATGGCCGAAGAAATAACCGCACCCGGTAAAGACAGAGTGCGCGCATTGATCACAATATGCGGCAATCCCGTGCTGAGCGTACCCAACGGCAAAGAAATTCGCCAAGCCATGAAAACGCTGGACTTCATGGTGGCATTGGATATTTACATTAATGAAACCAGCAGCCAGGCCGACATTATCTTGCCATCTACAACACAGGCAGAGCAAAGCAACTACGACCTGACATTTACCGGCACCAGCGGGCGAAACTTCGTGAATTACACGCCGCAGTTGTTTGAACCCGAGAACGATCTGCGCACAATGGGCGAATCACTGTGTGCGATTACGGCTGGCCTGAATGGTATCAGTAGCGAAGACATGGACAATTTCATGTTCGAGGGCACCTTGGACAGAGTGGTCAAACAATCAGCCGCTATTGGTCGCGAGCTGGACGCAGACGCGATTCGCGCCGAATACGCCGAGCAGCCTGGCTGGGAAAGAATCATAGACCTGATGCTGCGTAACGGCCCGTACGGCGACGGATTTGACTCGACCGACGAGCAAGGCCTGTCGCTAGCGCGACTGAGAACGCTTGGCGGCAATGTCGATCTGGGACCATTGCAAAGCCAATTGCCAGAGCAGCTGAAAACCGAAGGTCAGCGTATTCGATTGATGCACCCATTGATTACTGGTGAGTTTGCCAGACTGGCAGAGGCCTTCTCGCAGAACTTGGCATCGCCGCAATCCAGCTCCAGTGACCACGATATGCTATTGATTGGACGCCGCCACATACGCGATATGAACTCATGGTTGCATAACATCAAACAATATGTACGCGGTAAAGACCGCTGCACCATGATCATACACCGCAATGACGCTGAGCGTATTGGTCTGAGTGACGGTGGCCTGGCATTGCTAAAGTCCACCGTAGGTGAAGCAAGGGTACCGGTGGAAATCAGCAATGACATCATGCCCGGTGTAGTCAGTATTCCGCATGGTTTCGGTCACATCTACAGCGACTCACGCCAAAGCCTCGCCAATGATCAGGCGCCAGGCATCAGCTGTAACGACCTGATCGACCATGAGGCGCTTGATACGGCCTCGGGCACCAGTGTTGTCAATGGCGCGAAAGTGCAGGTTTATGCGGCCTAACAATATTCTTTGGAGAGCATTATGCAAGTAGATGTAGCACTGGTCACCGGTGGTGCCAGCGGTATGGGGCGCCTCACTGCCCTGACGCTCGCCAACAAGGGCGCGCGCGTCGCGATCGTTGATATGCACGACGAAAACCTGGCTGCGACCGCGGCGGAATCTGATCGTATCACCGCCTATAAGTGCGATGTATCCGATCTGGACGCCGTTCGTGCCCTTGTTGCTAAAGTGGAAGGCGAACTGGGGCCGATAGACCACCTCACCCAATGTGCTGCGATCATGCCGGGTGATTCCATTCAGGGCATGAGTGCCGAGCTGACTAATAAGCAGATGCTGATCAACTATTGCGGCACAGTTAACATGGTCAAGACAGTAATGGACAGCATGGAGAAACGCGGCAGAGGTCAGATCGTTGTGTTTGGCTCCATGGCCGGTTCAGTGCTAACGCATGGTCTTGGTGGTTACAGCGCCACCAAGGCGGCCACTAATGTATGGATGGAAGTACTGGCTGAAGAAATGCGTCACAGTCCGGTTCATTACTTGTTGGTTTGCCCGCCGATGGTTAACACACCACTGGTAGACCAGGCCGTGGAGAAAGGCCCGGGCTCAATTACGGGCGCGAAAAAAGACAATCGCATGTCAGACCCTCAAGACATTGTTGATGCTGTAGAAGCAGCCTTGAGCAAGGGCAAAAGCCCAAAAAACTGGCGCGTGTGCCCTCAATCGGCCGGCTTTATGATGCTACTTCGGCGGCTGTCACCCGGGCTTCTGTGGAAGGTTATGCGAAAGGCCAATCCGGGGCAGTAAGCCAAGCGGGTATTAACCCAATTCACCTTCAATCAACAGACCGGCGCGAGCGCGGCTGGATTTTGCGCGCTCAGGACCCATTACGGATGAATGAATTCGTTTCCACTCGGCAAATTTGCTGAGCTCGCCAGAGATGGAACGCACTGTCCATGCCAGTAATGCGATGTCATCTATGTAGCCCAGACCAATCAGAAAGTCAGGTATCAGATCGGCGGGTATAACAAAGTACAACAAGGCGGCAATGATCAGCATTAAAGACTTGCTGGACAGGTCTTTGTATTCACCACGGCGGTAAGTTCGCAACATATCAATTAACAGCTGTACCTGCTGCCACGCCTCTTCCAGGCGGCCTTTACGCTGATCCGCTTTGTGACCGGCCCTGTTCAACAGGCCATCAAGTTTCTCCGGATTTTGCAGATAGTCTTTCGCAAGCTTTAACGCTTCCAGATAAACCCGGCTTCTTCGTGCGCGGTCATCGATTGCCATTGCGATTGCTCCTACTGTGTCTTTCTGAATCCGATCAGGGTTTAAATTCAGCGCTACTGCGCTGCCGCCCACCAGGGCCACTGTAGGCCATACCCACACCGGGGACTACGTCAAATACATCATCGCCCGGCAATTGCGCGCTTAATGCCCGCCAGGATTCGATAATACGATCTTCAGCCGCGTAATCAAATGGGTCTTGCATGACCATTTCCTCCATACCACCCGGCTCCGGTCGGTGGTCACGAAGCCAGCGAGCGGTTCGTGCCAGGCCCTCCAATGGGTCAACTTTGTCGGTATAACCCAGCTGATGTTTCAGTTTGCCGATATCCAGTAATCGGTGCGTACTTTGCGGCTGACCCAGCAGGGGTAAGCCTGCCGCACATAATTCGTTAGGAATGGAAACAATGTCCCAGCTGTGGTCGAGCGCGCGCGCCAGGGTTTCAACCACCTGACGCAAACTCAAACAGTGTGCGTCACCACAATTGTAGATCTGCCCTTGCGCCAAGTCAGGCTGCTCACTGGCCAGCAACACCGCATGTGCTATGTTCTCAGCATAACCATAGGTTTGTAAGGTTAAACCGCCATCCGGCAGGATAATGGCCGGGCGCCGATCGAGTATGCGCTTCACAATGCACCATTCTCGCGGAGCCATCTGATACGGCCCATACACATAGGGGTAGCGAAAATGGGTGGCGTGCGGAATGCTCTCAAACAGTGCCTGCTCAGTCTGCACAATTCGGTAACCTTTTTCATCCTCCTCGGCACTACTCACGGTAAGCGCCTCTTCACTCGTCGGTGCCGGCAGACCAACCGGCCACCACAGCTCGGCATTCATGTAGCCACGATAGGCAGGTGCACCACCTGCCGAAATAAACCGGTCACATTTCTCGCGCATCACCCGCGCCACGGCTCGCAAACGCCCGTAGGTGGCAATACACAGGTCGTAATGCTGATTAGCCAATGACTCGCTCAATGCATGCTCGTCATAGGGGTCGGATTGAATTCGCGCAATATCAGCGGGCAATTCAGGTATCTGGTGGCGGCCTCGATTCAACAATGTCACGTCGTGGCCGCGTTCCAGCAGACCATTTACAATAAACTGACCAGTGGCGCCTGCCCCACCAATAACTAATGTTTTCATAGACTTAGCTTCGTTTCAAACTCCGATAATCAGCCTTCACATGCGCAGCTTATGCGGTCATTACGCAGAAACACAAACCTGGCCTCCAGGTACGGTATCATACAAGGCTGGCCAGGCTTTGATGGCTTGCTGTGCAGCATTCTATGACAAATTCAACCCCACATTTGATTGATCGCTTCGGCCGCCGAGTCGATTACGTGCGCCTGTCGGTCACTGATCGCTGTGATTTTCGTTGCGTGTATTGCATGGCTGAAGACATGGAATTCCTGCCGCGCAAAGAAATTTTATCGCTGGAGGAAATAGGCCGCATTGCCCAGGCCTTTATTCGCCTCGGGGTCAGCAAGATTCGTCTGACGGGAGGCGAGCCATTGGTTCGCAAGAACGTCGTGGCCCTGGCCAGCGCAATTTCAGCCACCCCGGGTTTATCAGAACTCAACATCACCAGCAATGGCTCACAGCTGAGAAAACAGGCCAGCGCTCTGCGTAAAGCGGGCGTGACACGGCTGAACATCAGTCTCGACAGCCTGCAGCCCGAGCGCTTCACATCGATTACGCGCACCGGAAAGCTGGACCAGGTTCTGGATGGCATTAATGCGGCCAGAGAGGTTGGTTTCGACCGCATAAAGATCAATGCGGTGATTCTTAACGGGCGCAATGAAGACGAAGTTCTGGACCTGCTGCAGTTCTGCATGGAACGAAACCTGGATATTTCCTACATCGAGGAAATGCCGCTCGGGCTTATTGATGATCATGACCGAGCCGTGACCTACTGTTCCAGCGATGAAGTGCGACGGATTATCGGTCAGCGCTATCAGCTGCTCAACAGTGCCGTCAGTTCCGCCGGGCCTTCGGATTATTACCATGTGCACGGTAGCCCTATCAGGGTGGGCTTTATCTCACCGCACAGTCATAATTTTTGCCACTTGTGCAATCGAGTACGAGTGACCGTTGAAGGTCGACTGCTGCTGTGTCTTGGCAATGAGCATTCGATGGATCTTAGAGCGGTACTGCGAAGTGGTGCCAGTGATGATGAACTTGAACAAGCCATCATCAGCGCCATGGACCTGAAGCCGGAACGCCACCACTTTAACCTTCACGATGAGCCGCAAATTGTTCGGTTCATGAATATGACAGGGGGGTAGTGTGAATATCACGATAACACACCCCCTACATCACATTAACTTATAGTAGGGGACACCAGTGCCTGATTCTTCTTCAACCGCAGCACAATCGCTGCTAACGTCTGCGCAAAGCGTTCAACACATTCGCGACGGGTTTGATCAACAGGGCTATATTTGCAGTGAGCAAATTGCCACAGCGGTGTTTCTCGCCTTGAAACTTGAAAAGCCAATTCTGGTTGAGGGCCCACCCGGTGTCGGCAAAACAGAACTTGCCAAAACCGCCGCAGAGTATTTACAACGACCACTGCTTCGAATGCAATGTTACGAAGGCCTTGACGAGAGCAAAGCGCTCTACGAATGGAAGTACGGCAAACAACTTCTGTACACGCAGGTTTTAAAGGAAAAGTTGGCCGATGTAATGCAAGGTGCGAAAGGACTGGATGAGTCAGTGAAACGCTTGCATCAGTTTGGCGATGTGTTTTTCTCTGAAGAGTTTCTCGAGCCACGACCACTGTTGAAGGCTATGGAGCAGGAGCAAGGCTCGGTGCTGCTTATTGATGAGCTGGACAAATCCGACTACGAGTTTGAAGCCTTGTTACTTGAGTTATTGTCGGACTATCAGATATCTGTTCCTGAAATCGGTACGATCAAAGCCAAGCATAAACCCCTGGTGGTACTCACCAGTAACAATACACGCGAAATCAGCGACGCCCTGAAACGCCGTTGTCTGCATTTATATATTCCGTTTCCGGACGCGCGCCTCGAGCAACGTATTATTGAATCCCGTGTGCCCGAATTACCGGACAAATTACGCGAGCAACTGGTCGGATTTATCCAGCAACTACGCGAACGGGATCTTAAGAAATTACCCGCTATCAGTGAAACCATTGACTGGGCCAAAACTCTGGTGCTGCTGCATGCCGACACACTTGATCGTGACATAGTTCATAACACTTTAAACGTGGTTCTCAAATTCCAGGAAGATATTGACAATATTGAAGCTGAACTCAGCTCCATATTGTCCAGCAATAAGTAGCCCATGCAACGCAAGCTGATTGATTTCGTTCGTGTGCTTCGCAATGCCGATGTTCGCGTATCCACGTCTGAAAGCATCGACGCTATGCATGCCATGGCCCTGGTTGGCTATGAAGATCGGCTGCTGCTAAAGCAGGCTTTGTCCGCAACACTTGCAAAAACGGAAGAAGAAAAAAGCAGCTTTGAATATTGTTTTGAGCATTTCTTTGCAATTCCCGAGCCCGATGCAAACGAAAATAACGACTCTTCAAGCGAACAGGACGCTCCCACTGACAACACAATCTCCGAAAGCTCCTCTACCCAAAGCCTAAGCGAAGACGGGCCTGATATTGGCACGGGCGGCGATGATAATCCATCCGCACTTGATGGACTCGCGGGGATGCTGTTGAACGCGGATGCCGCCGAAATGTCGGCTGAAATAGTACGCGCCAGTGACGCGGTGGGTGTTTCCGATATCAGAATATTCACGCAAAAAGGTCAGTATTCCCGCCGTGTACTTCAACAGATGGGATTGGAAGGACTGGAAGAAACCATCCACCAGTTGGAGCAGTCGGAGTTCAACCCTGATCACCAACTGGCTGAAGAACTGAAGCAGCGACGCAACCAGCTGCGCGATCGAATTCGCAATTACGTTGAACAACAATATCTGCTGTTTGCGAGCAACGCCGGTCAGCAATTGCGTGAAGACGTGCTCAAACGAGCACGGCTATCGAGTCTGGACGCACACTATTTCCGAGACATGCAGATGTTGGTGCATAAGATGGCCAAAAAATTGGCCAGTCAACATGCCCGACGCAAAAAAATCTACAAGAAAGGCCAGCTCAACGCCGGTAAAACAATCCGCAGAAACATTGCCAATGACGGCATTCTGTTTGAAACGCATTGGAAGTTCACCCGTAAGGACCGACCCAAAGTACTGGCAATCTGTGACGTGAGCGGTTCGGTCAGTTTGTACGCGCGTTTCCTGTTGATGCTGTTATACAGTTTGCACGATGTTCTGCCCAATGTAAGGGCTTTTGCGTTCTCGTCACAGCTTGGCGAGGTTACCGATATTCTGCAGCGCTACCCGGTTGAAAAAGCCATTGAACTGATTAACCACCAATACGGTATGGGTTCTACAGACTACGGCTCTGCTTTTCTGCAGTTTAGCGATCTATGCCTGGACAGTATTGATCGCCACACAAGCATCATTATGCTCGGGGATGGCCGCAATAACTACGGCGACCCGCAAACCGAACTGTTGAAAGCCATGTACGATCGTTGCCAGCGACTGCTCTGGTTAAACCCTGAAAACAAATCGCTGTGGTCCAGCGGAGACTCCGAAATGCGGCGCTATGCCGTGTACTGCCACGATGCCGTGGAGTGCAACACGCTGGGACAGCTTGAAAAAACCATCTCCAGAATGCTGCGTCTGACACTCTGAATCGGGTTTCCACGAGTGGAAAATAGCCACACATACTCTATTCTTTGTGAGTGCAAATCGCTGATTTTGTTAGTATTTTTGTGTGCTTAATCATCAATTCGTGCAAATAACACTCAATAGACGGCGCCAGTGCTTAACTGGCCGCCAGCTTGGCATTTGTCCGGACCATTATGCAAACACAGGCAGTACCGTCGGTCGAACACACGGATGCGGACTCTGTCCAAACAAGTACGCCGCGTGGTAGCCAAAACCTGAATCGTCTGGCGCAGCAGTGGCTGCATACCCAGTGCGCGATGATCAAGGAACTGCATTCAGCGCAGCTACTTTGTTACCAGTCAGACAATCAGCAGTTGTTGACCCTGTCGCATTGGCCGCATGCGGTTCCGGAAACCAATGATGCATCAGCTACCGTGCTGGAATGCCTGCGCACCCAGCAACACTGCATCAACAGCGCAAACCATGACACGCTCGGTGCCATTGATCAGCTCAGTTATCCACTGCTGCGTACGTCTTGCTTTGTATTCGTAGTGCATTTGACGATGCAGGCGCGCAACGAATTGATGCAGCGTTCGGTATTGAACCTGTTGCAGTGGGGTAGCCACTGGTTTCAGTTTGCCTATCGTCAGCCAGAACAAGCTGCTTCTGTGTCACACATGTCCTTATGGACCACCGCGGCCCGGTGTCTGGAACAACAAGACCTTACCGCTATGAGCAGTTGTATGGTGTCGGAGCTTGCTACCCAGCTTCGCTGTACCCGGGTAAGCTACGGCCGCTGGAATGGCAAGCACCTGTCTGTCGCGGCCATCTCGCACAGCGCCAATTTTAATCGCAAGACAGAAGCGATTGCGCGATTGGCGTCCGCAATGACAGAAGCGATTGAACATGACCGTGTCATTCTCTTCTGCAATCAAGGTCAGCAACACGAGCCGCACAGCTTTGCTCATCAGTTGCTGTGTGACAGTTCTGCAAACGGTTCTTTATGCACTGTTCCTCTGGGAGTTGATGGCGAACTGTTTGCGGCGATTACATTGGAGCGCCCGGTTGAAAAACCGTTTTCTGAGGGCGAACTTAACTATGTACAGCACCTTACCGCGTTGCTGGCAAACACACTCTCTTTGCACCAACAACAGCAGCGCAATTTTGCGCATCGCGGTATCAATAAGATTCGGAACCTGACACAGAAACTGAGCCGCAAGGGTAATGGCAGCCTGAAACTCAAGCTGGCGGCAGTAACGTTATTGTGCATATTCCTCGCCTTTGCGCGCGGAGAATATCGTGTAACCGCCCCGGCCATTGTTGAGGGTAAAGTACAACGCGCGGTGGTTGCGCCACTTGATGGGTTTTTGGCGTCTTCTCACGTTCGAGCTGGTGACTCTGTTAACGCGCAACAGCTTATGGGCCAACTCGATGACAAGGACTTAAAGTTGGAGCAGTTGCGTATTACCAGCGAGCAGCAAGAGTTGGTGGGCGCGTATCGCGAAGCCATGGCCGAGCACGACAATGTCAAAGTAGCCATCATCAGTGCTCAGATCGAGCAGGCCAACGCCCGAATGCAATTGGTTAACGAACAGCTGAAACGCACCCGATTACTCGCCCCGTTTGACGGTATCGTTATAGAAGGTGATCTAAGCCAGTCGCTGGGTTCGCCAGTAAGCAAAGGCGATGTTTTATTCAAAGTCGCGCCATTGACCGACTACCGCATCGTACTGAACGTTGACGAGAAGAACATCGCAGGCATAGTGAGTGGTTTGCAGGGCACGCTGGTGTTAACCAGTTTGCCGGGCGAAAAACGCCCGTTGGTTGTCGAGCAGGTAACGTCTGTGTCAGTGGCAGAAGATGCCAGCAATTACTTCCGAGTCGAAGCCCGAATCAGCGATGATCACGGCAGCCAACGGCAGCAGGATTTGCGCCCTGGCATGCAAGGAGCCGCCAAACTCGATCTCGGGGAACAACGCCTGATCTGGATATGGACGCATGAACTGATCAACTGGCTGAAACTTAAAGTTTGGGTGTGGCTGCCGTGATCGAGGACCTTTTCTCGCCCTACTGGTACAGGGTTAAAGATCTGCAGCCCAAACTAAAGCCACAAGTTGATGTTAGCTGGCACATATATCGCGGCCAAGACTGGTTTATAGTACGCGACCCCGTCGGTGCGCGCAGCCATCGTTTTAGCACCAGCGCATATCATTTCGTTAGATTGATGGACGGCGAACAAAGCGTAGAATCTATTTGGGACCAATGCAATGAGACATTAGGCGACGATTCGCCTACGCAAAGTGACATTATCACTCTTTTGTCAAAGCTTCATGCGGCCGACTTGATGTTAGCGGATGTAAGCCCAGCACTGGAAGAACTGTTAAAGCGTGGGGACAAGCGCAGCAAGGCGCAGCGCAACAGTCATTACAAAAACCCTGCCGCATTGCGATTTCCGTTATTCGACCCAGACGCGTTTCTAAATCGTACTCAACACCTGGCGAAGCCGCTGTTTACACGGCCGGTTCTTGTCATTATTGCCTTGTTGTGTGTATTGTCGGGCCTGCAAGCGGCAAACAACTGGAATGCGCTAAGCCAGGCGATCAGCGAGCAAGCGTTACAACCCTACAATATCGCGTTGCTCATTTTGCTGTACCCGTTAATCAAGCTGCTGCATGAGCTAGGGCACGCTTATTCAGTGAAGCTGGAAGGTGGCGAAGTGCACGAGTTGGGTATTATGCTGCTGGTGCTCATGCCTATTCCTTATGTGGATGCATCAGCCTCAAGTACATTCCCGCAACGCAGTAAACGTATTCTTGTCAGCGCTGCCGGAATGATTGTAGAGCTGGGCTTGAGCGCGTTAGCACTATTGCTCTGGCTGGCCTTGGAAGACGGTATTGTCCGCAGTATGGCATTGAATATCGTGCTTATTGGTGGCGTCTCCACATTGCTCTTTAATGGTAACCCACTGCTGCGTTATGACGCGTATTACATGCTGTCCGACGCGATCGGCATACCTAATCTTGCGCAGCGTTCGAACCAATACCTTGGGTACCTGATTCAACGCTATGGCTTCAATATTGAAAGCGCGCATTCGCCTGTCAGTGCCCGCGGCGAGCCTGCCTGGTTTGTCTTCTACTCCATCAGTTCATTTGTATACCGAACGGTGCTGATGCTGGCAATCAGCTTGTACCTTGCGGGCAAAATGTTTGTGCTGGGTGTATTACTGGCTCTTTGGATGATGGTAACCCAGTTCGCACTCCCTATTGCCAAGCTCTTTGGCTACCTGATATCAGACCGCCTCGGAGCTCACCGCAGCCGTGCAATGGCAGTATCCGGCCTGACGGCCGTTGTCGTTGTACTACTGCTGGTTGCTGTGCCCATACCATCTAATACGCAACATCAAGGCGTTGTTTGGTTGCCTGGCGAAGCCCGAATAAACGCCAGGGTTGATGCGTTGGTGCATCGCGTACTCGTGCAGCCAGGTCAGCTGATCAACAAAGGCCAGGGCATTGTTGAACTCGATGATCCGCAGCGTCACGCCGACCTCGCAATTGCTCGCGCAGAACTCAAAGAACTTAAAGCCTTAAGGGCCAGCTACCTGGTTAACGATCGAATTCAAGCCGCGGCGATAGAAGAGAAAATTCGTGCAGCGCAGGCGCGCGTTGACCATGCGCAAGATAAGGTCAACGATCTTTTGGTCACCAGTCCGGCAGACGGCCGAATTGCGTTCCCAAATGCAGATGATTTACAGGGCAGCCTTGTTAGACAAGGTCAATTACTTGCCTATCTGAAGAATCAGTCTAATGCCCGAGTACAATTGGTTGTTGATCAGGCAGATCAGGATCGCATTCAGCGCAAAGTTGATCGCGTACAGGTTCGTTTGAGCAGCGCGGTCCCTTCCGTACTTACAGCAAGCATCGCGCAGCAAACACCGCAAGCCAATAAAGCCTTGCCCAGTAAAGTGCTGGGAACACAAGGCGGTGGCAGGATCATGGTTGAGCCGGGCGATACCAGTGGTAAACAAAGCCTTGACGCATTTTTTCAATACGAGCTTGAAATTCCACTGGCGTTGGAAAATGCCCAGCTGGGAACCCGCGCGTATGTTCGTTTTGATCATGGCTCAGAAACACTCTCTGAGCAGTTGGCGCGGCGAACACGACAACTGTTTCTAAAGCATTTCGATGCCTGAGTGGCTTGGTCAAAGCGGTGATAACCTTCGCCCGGGTGTGCGCCTTGGCGCCTATCCACAGCGTGCGGATATTGACTCTGGTATCGCAGATCGAATCACTGATTCAGTAGGTATCAAATGGCAGCAATTGATGGCCAGGCGTCACTGCTCACTGGCCTATGTGCGCGATCAGGTGAACAACGCCGCTAAGGTCTTACCAAAAGCGGGCAGCCGCGAGTTCGACTCACATTTGCAACAACTAAAGGCCAATATGGCCCGTGACGGCTTGCAAGGTCACTTGGTGGCGCAGGCCTTCGCCGTGGTGCGCGCCTGTGCCGAGTACACTTTGGGCAAACGTCACTACGATGTTCAGCTAATGGCTGCTTGGGCAATGGTACACGGCTACATGGTTGAAATGGGCACCGGGGAAGGCAAGAGCTTAACCGCGACGCTGGCCGCTGCGTGTGCCGGCATGGCGAAGATTCCAACGCATGTGATTACCACCAATGAGTATCTTGCCAGCCGAGATGCAGCAGACATGACATCGTTATACCAGGCCCTGGGGCTGGGCTGCTCGGCAGTTACAGAGGACATGAGCGCCCCACAACGCCGCAGCGCCTACAGCGCCGACGTGACTTACTGTACCAACAAACAAGTCGCCTTCGATTATTTGCGTGATCGGCTGGTTACCCGAAATGAAAACAGTCAGTTGGCATTACGTCTTCAGCAGTTTGACCCCGATACCGGGCCGGTTTTGCGTGGCTTGTGTTTTGCAATAGTCGATGAGGCCGATTCAGTGTTAATTGATGAAGCATGTACGCCCCTTCTGTTATCACGGGAGATAAAGGACCCTGACCGAGAGCAAATGTATGCACAGGCACTAACGCTGGCCAGACAGTTGCATAAAGATCGGGATTTCAGCGTCAAGCAGGCGCACATGACGGTCACACTGACGCCAGCCGGCAAGACCAGACTGGCGTCATTGTGTGATTCTGACGGTCAAGCCGGCGCCAGCGGCCTGCAAGGAATCTGGCGTGGTAAGCAGCGACGCGAGTGGCTGGTTCAACAGGCTCTGGCAGCACTGACTGTATTTCGCGCGGACGAACATTATCTGATACGTGATGATCGAATTGAAATCATAGACCCGAACACGGGCCGAACAATGCCTGACCGCTCCTGGCAGCAGGGCTTGCATCAAATGGTCGAGGCCAAGGAGGGTTGCACAATTACCGGGCAGCGCGAAACTCTGGCCCGCATCAGTTATCAACGATTCTTTCTGCGTTATCTGCACCTGTCAGGCATGAGCGGAACCTTATGTGAAGTCGCCGGCGAACTTCAGTCCGTGTATGGTAAGCCGCTGTTGGTGGTGCCACCCAATAAGCCGCGTCAAGCGCGTGGCCTGGCCTGCCATGTTTGCAGCACTAGTGAGGCCAAGTGGCAAGCCATCGTCGAGCGCGTCTGTGAGGTACATGCCAGTGGCCAGCCCGTTTTACTGGGCACCGCGTCGGTCGCAAACTCTGAGCGCCTGAGCGAAATGCTGGACGCTCAGCGCATTCCACACATGGTCCTCAGTGCCAGACAAGACGCACAAGAGGCACAGGTTGTAGCCGGAGCGGGACTGCGCAATGCCGTAACAGTGGCAACCAATATGGCCGGGCGGGGAACCGACATTAAACTGGGCAAAGGTGTTGCGCGCCTGGGAGGGTTACACGTTATTGCCTGCGAACCAAACCAGTCCGGTCGAGTTGACCGGCAACTTTTCGGCCGCTGTGGCCGCCAGGGCGAGCCAGGCAGTTTCGAAATGTATGTCGCGCTGGACGATGCCTTGGTGAGCGATCACTTACCCCACAGCCTACATACTCTGGGCCTTAAAATACGATCAAGCGCGCCGAGCCTGGCGGCATCCTTGCTTACCAAATGGCCACAGCGCGCATTGCAGTATCGGCTAAAAGCACAACGCCGTCAGGTACTGCATCAAGATAAGCAGATGGATGACTTGCTGGCATTCAGTGGCCGCAGCGAATAGCGCCTACATCGGGCAAGTCATCACGACAACGCGTTAATAATTACGCCGCATCTGTGTTGGTGGTTTTGGCCTTGGCTTTCGACTTGGTTTTGCGTTCAGCTGGCTTTGTCTCAGGATCAGCTTGCGCGGTCTCAGGATCAGCTTGCGCGTTGTCTTCGTTCGCGGCTATTGCTTGCTCTGCTTGCACCTGATCTTTTTGCTGCGAGGCTAACAACGTATTGTTGCGGATGTTGATGATTGTTTGATCGACAATCTCCATGCCACCCATGCCCATGCCGTTATACATAGCGGCCATAAACTGCAAGGTATTTGCGGCCTGATCACTAAAATTCCACTGGCAGTCATTGATTTGGCAGTCACGTAAAACCGGCAATACACCACCTTTGTATACCAACACGCAGTTGCTTATTTCACAATCAACAAAACGATTACCGTCTAGTGTGATTTGTTTTTTGCTTATTTTTTCGCCGTTAAGTTCCATTTCCATGCACCGTTATATTTATTGGTTGGTTCTCTTAGATTAGCGCAGCTATGCAGTTTATCCAGCACTCAAGGGGCCATGAGTTTCGGGAAAATATGATCTAAGCTTTTAAGATATCCGCCACTCTATAAAAGGATAAGGACATCGTGAAACAAATGCCTTTAAAAACAAGCGTTCTGGCAGTAGCAATAGGCACTTTAGTCAGCTCTCTTTCCGCGGCGGCACCCCAGGAGCTGGATTGTCTGATCGAGCCGGAAATGACGGTTGAATTAGGCAGTTCTGTGGATGGAATTGTTGAACGCATTGAGGTCGACAAAAGCGATTTCATAAAACGTGGTGACCGTCTTGTTGCACTGGAGTCCTCGGTTGAAAAAGCGGCGGTTGCACTGGCGCGAGAACGAGCTCAAATGGAAGATACCATTCAGGCAAAACAGGTAACCGCTGCGTACACCGCCAGACAACGTGAGCGCGTACGCGAACTGCATGAAAAAAAAGCGGCCTCCGGTGCCGATAAGGATCAGGCAGAAACTGATGCTCAACTGGCCAAACTTGAACTTGAAACCGCGCGCAACAATAAGCGACTTGCCGAATTGGAATTGGCTCGCGCGGAAGCCGCACTGCGGCAGCGCACAATCAAAAGCCCGGTCTCCGGTATTGTTGTAGACCGTTACCTGAATCCCGGCGAATCAGTAGAAGATAAACCGATACTCAAGCTGGCGCAGATAGACCCATTGCGCATAGAAGTCATTGCGCCGCGGGAATTGTTTGGCAAGGTGAAAAAGGGCATGGCTGTGCAGGTGTTTCCAGAACAACCTGCCAGCGGCCGCTATGAAGCGACTGTCAGTGTTGTTGATGGTATTGTCGATGCGGCCAGCGGTACCTTTAGCATCAGGTTGTCAGTACCTAATTCGGAACACAAGCTGTTCGGCGGGCTGCGCTGCCGAGCACGATTTGCACTGGACAGTACGCCCTCCAACCAGGAGCTAGTCGGGCAGGGCACGCAAAGAGAGCCTTTGATCGTTGAGGCTGCGCAATAGCCTACCAGGGGTTGTTCAATACGGCGCTCACATGATCACTCAGCCCCTAATAATGCGTTCAGAGCGAATATGAAGCTCGGCTGGCCACTGGCCAAGATTAACCCGATCACTCAGATCAGTATTGGCATCGTT
This sequence comes from Gammaproteobacteria bacterium, assembly GCA_030429735.1. Lineage (GTDB taxonomy): Bacteria > Pseudomonadota > Gammaproteobacteria > Pseudomonadales > JAUIET01 > JAUIET01. The sequence goes on along the minus strand of JAUIET010000007.1, from coordinate 121,848 downwards.
TGCCTAACGGTTAGCTTATTGTTCATCAGTGAAATTCTCGGGTTGATCCCCAACAGCCAACAGGCCCGATTCGAATCACGAAAGCAATTCGCAGAGGTCTTTGCTATTCAACTGTCTTCGCTTGCGTACCGTGGGCATGACTCAACGATTGAGAGCACGCTTAAGTTGCTGGTTGAAAAGAATGATGATCTCGAATCAGCGGCAATTCGCACCAATGGAAAAGACTATGTGTTTGGCGACCATGCGCAGTATTGGTTGAATCAAACGTCAAACGAAGGGCAAAGTGCGACGCAATCCAGCACCCAAATCACTGTGCCTGTTTTTCGTGACGGCCTGCGCTGGGGGCGAGTAGAGCTGCGCTTTGCGCAACCACATACTACCGGCATTATGGCCTGGGTTAAACGCTATCCCACGTTCGCCCTGGTGGCTTTCGTCACTCTGTTTGGCTTCATTGCCTATCGATTATTCATGAAACGTGCTCTGCGCGAACTCGACCCATCTGCGGCCATCCCTGATCGAGTGAAATCGGCGTTTGACGCTCTTGCTGAAGGGGTACTGATCATCGATGAGCAGCGCACAATTGTGTTGGCCAACTCTACGTTCATTCAGTTCGCGCGGATCGATGCAGAAGCCCTTATTGGCAAAAGTCCAGATATGTTGAGCTGGTCTTACGCTGAGGGTGGCCAACGCGCAGGCACGGAAGAACTGCCCTGGAATGCGGTCTTTGACGATGCAATAAACCGCACGGGCATCCGCCTTTTTTTGCACGATGGTATTGGCGAAGAACGAGTGTTCATGGTTAATTGCGTCGCTATTCACGACAGCAGTGGTGAGGCGCGCGGTGTACTGGCAACGTTCGACGACGTATCCGAACTGGAAGAAAAAAATAACCACTTGCGGGTTATGCTCGGCAAACTGCAGATGTCCCAGCAAAGGGTCCAGGCGCAAAACAACAGGTTGCACTTGCTTGCCACCAGAGACCCAATGACCGATTGCCTTAACCGCCGTTCATTTTACAAGGCATTTGAGCAGAAGTTCGAGCATGCGCGGGCGCGCAACGAGGAATTAACAGCCATCATGGTTGACATCGACCATTTCAAATCCATCAACGATAACTTTGGCCACAGCGCCGGCGACGAGGTAATCAAAATTCTGGCCGGCGTATTACACGATAACGCTCGTGACTGCGACCTGGTCGCTCGGTATGGTGGAGAAGAATTCGCTGTCGTGCTCGACAAGATAGACTCGCGTGGCGCTGAAAGCATCGCGGCGCGCATTGGTAAAGCACTGGCTGACAGCGCTGCCGTAGAGCATACCAACGGACAGATAGTTACTGCCAGCCTGGGAGTGGCAAACATTACCCATGGCGCTAAGGATAAAGAAGCCTTATTGGATCAGGCTGACCAGGCCTTGTATGTTGCCAAACAAACGGGGCGAAACCGTGTTGTGCTATTTAGCCCCGAGATGCAGAGTGAATTCGCTGGCAAAGAGGCGCCTTCCAACCAGCCGTCGACGCCAGCTATGGCTACCGTGCAGCAAGCAAGCGAGGCCGCCAACGACCAAGACCTATATGCGCTTCGGACCCGTGTACAAGAACTTGAGCAACTGACTGAGGACAAAGAGCACGAGTTGAAAGCGCTAATCAGTTACGATTCACTGACAGGTTTTAAACGCCGAGACCCTTTTCACGAGAGCATCAGCCAGGCCATTGTCCGAGGCTATCGATACGAACAGCTCACCGCTGTATTGTCGATTGGCATTCGTTCGTATCGAACCGTCAGCGATACTTTGGGCTTCGAACTTGCCGACACAATGTTGGCCAGGATTGGACAAGGTCTCGAATCCGTACTGCGCTCCAGCGACTCGTTGGTCAGTGCAGATAGGGAAGATTCGTTTCACGAAATATCTCGGTTAGGGTCTGATGAGTTTGGCTTGCTCGTTAGCGAATTGAATGACAAACAGGCCATTGATTCCGCACTCCAGCGCTTTATCAGCGTTATAACGCAGCCTCTGCAGCTTGGTGATGTCACCGTGCAACCGCAATGCGCCATAGGCGTTAGTCTGTTTCCAGATGATGGCAGCTACGCTGAGCTACTCACCCATAATGCGGCACTGGCCCGGCAGCACGCGGAAAGAATGAATGAGAGTTACTGCTTCTTCTCACCAGAGCAAGAGCAACAAGCCCACGTGCTGCTGCAGCAAGCCTCGGGTGAGTAGGATACAGGTGTTCTGATTCGCGTTAAAATGGTCCCTTCTTTGGGAGGGAACGATGCGACACCGTAGTTTTTGGGGATGGTTCGCGGCTGCACTGTTTTTCATTGCATTGCTGATCAGTCTGGGAGTTCTGAGCACAGAACCGGCCCGCAGAGCAATTTTGAATGCCAAGGTGCTCAGCATGGATGCTGACAACACAATTCATCAAGCGGTACTCATCGATCATGGCCGTATTGTGGCAGTCGGCAGCAATGAAGAGATCACCGCGCTGATCGACAAGTACACGGCTGTCAGCGATTTAAACGGTAAAGTGCTGATGCCAGGGATTATCGATGCGCATGGTCACTTTCCTGGCTCAGGCTTGCTTGACCTTACCGTTGACCTGAACAGCCCGCCCGTTGGAAAAATTGAAACGATCGCCGATCTTCGCACCAGTCTTGTCACCGCCGCGCAAGAAACAGATAAGACCGAGTGGCTGTTTGGCTGGGGTTACGATGATACATTGATTGCGGAGCGCCGCCACCCTACTCGCCATGATCTGGACAGGGTCTCCACAGAACAGCCCATCTTCATTATGCATGTGTCGGGGCACATGGGTGTTGCCAACAGCAAAGCACTGGCGCTGGCTGGAATTTCGCCTGAAACACCCCAACCGGACGGCGGCGTTATCGTTGTTGACCCGGGTAGCGGTGAGCTGACCGGCCTCCTCGAGGAAAACGCGATGGCGCCCGTGCAGGCCATGGCCATGGATTTGGGCATGCTGGACTTTTTTTCTATGCTTCGCTTTGCGTCAGAAGAATACGCAAGACAGGGAGTAACTACGGCACAAAGCGGAGGCGCGGATGCGCGAATGTATACCGGGCTGCGCTGGGCAGCCAAGCTCGGTCTGGTAAAACAACGCCTGGTGGTGTTTCCGTTGTTTGATCAGCTGGGGCCTGAACTGCTTGCCACACCGGACGTGTTTTCTGAGCACACTACGGATGACTTTCTTTTAGGCCCGGTAAAAATTATCGCCGATGGCAGCATCCAGGGTTATACAGGGTATTTGAGTCAGCCCTATCACACGCCTTACAAGGGTGATGCTGAGTACAGGGGCTACCCTCGGCTCAGTCTCGAACAACTAAGCCTTGAAGTCGATAAATATCTCCGCCGGGGTATACAACTTGCGATTCACGGCAATGGTGATGCTTCGATGGACGACATTATTGCAGCTGTTGACAAAGCTCAGCAAAAATACCCTGATGATGACCCGCGAATAATTCTGATTCACGCCCAGATGGCCAGAGCCGATCAACTGGACGAATTCAAGCGTCTGGGTATCACGCCGAGCTTCTTCTCTGCGCATACGTATTACTGGGGTGATCGGCACAGCCAGCTGTTCATGGGTCCCGAACGCGCCGCAAACATGAGCCCTGGACGCTGGGCCATGGATCGCGAATTGCCATTCAGTATCCACCTGGATACACCAGTGGTGCCCATGCAGCCGTTCCTGCTTGTATGGAGCGCCGTTAATCGATTGAGCTCTTCGGGCCAGGTGATCGGTGCAGATCAGCGTATTCCGGTTATGCAGGCCCTTCGAGCTGTCACTATTGATGCCGCGTGGCAGATCCATCAGGACAACAATCGCGGCTCTATCGAACCGGGCAAATGGGCGGATCTGATTGTACTGTCCGATGACCCTTTGATTAACCCGGCTGCAATACGAGATATACAGGTGTTGGAAACAATCGTGGCCGGTAAAAAAGTTTACAATCGGTAACGCCGCTGGTCACTTGATGAGCGTGTGTGGGGATGTTAATGTGGTCAAAATATGACCAGACTATAACTGGCTCTACTAAAGCGCCTATACGCCATGCGACAAAATGCCGGCAACGCCAGAATACAAATAGAGCAAGACCGCAAGGGCATGTTGCATGCTCTGGTTGTGTGCGAACACCATATAAAAGAGCGCTCTGACCACGCGGTTCGCCTGCACCTGCTGGACCTGTTTCGCACACTGAGAGAATCCCTCAATGGCTCGGGTGTTGTGTTTTACTTCGACAGACTGTCAATCGAGCAGCGAGCAATTGTGGTGACCGTTCCCGCATCTGAATGGCGTCTATTGGAGGCATTCCTTGAGGAGCGACGCCTCGGCATTCAACCCATCAAAAGAGCCCACGGCCTATTGCCGGCCAAAACACTGCACCGTAAAGCGGCTTACTACACTGATGCTAAGTTTCCTGGGACCGCCGCAAACACTGACCGCCCCCGACTGTAAATCATCTGCGCTACGGCCGGCATACCTGTTTTAGAAAAGCGCTTGCTTGGCCAGTCTCGGCGGCATTGGCACGTCAATGCTGTCGGCGACGGCCCGTAATAATTCGTATTCTTCAGCGCTGACTTCACCGTCGGCCAGAACACTTCTGGCGCAGGCCTTAATCAACCTTGGCTTTTCCAGTGGCGCCACAGCACACAAGTCTGCAAGTGCTGAATCTATTTCAGCCAACGGTGGCGATCGCAGCGTGCCGACGGTATCAAAACCAAGCTCGGCCATCGCCGCTGCAAATGCAGGCTCGGCTGTTTGATCGGTTTCGCCGGCACAGGAAGCAAGCGCTGCACAGATGGTTTCACACTGTGTGGCCACCTCCTCAAGCTTCTTGTAGCGCACTTTGCTGCGGCGGTTTGTCATGTAAATCGAATCAAGATGACGAACAAAGACCCTGTGCAAACACCATTCGAATAAATCAATGTGCTCATCGGCACGCATCAATGCCAGTACGCACTTGCGAAAATCTCGATGCTGATCTTCGTATTGCCGCTTCAGGGTGGGCATGCACAGATCCACAATTGGAATACGATACTCAACCCCGAGTTTTTCAATAGCGTCTTGCAACGAGCCTGCCAGTGCCTCTTGTTCCTTACCTTCGTACTCGACAATCAGTTCAGATTGTCGTGCGCGCACTGCGTCGTCGTTAGATAACAACAAACTGTAGATAGCCGCCCTGGCGCCTTCAGCAGTATGCACAGCGCTCAATACAGCACCTTGCAGCGCTTCAAGCATATTGCCCGCATAGTCCAGATGGCCCTGACCAATATCCCCTACAGAATCCAGCACACTCGCAGCAGCGCTGTGTGATTCGTTGGCAACAGCATCAGAAAATGGAATATCGGGCCGGCTCGCACCTGAGTCAAACTGTGATATGCCAGCACCGAAGTGCTTTTCCCTGGCCCGCTCCGCTTGCAATGCTCGAAATTCTCGCTCTGAATCAATAAAACTGCCATCCCAGTCGGGCATCAGACGCGAGATCCTGTCCTCCAGTGGAGGGTGGGTTGCCATCAATGAAGACAGCTTTAAACCTTGGGCAATCAACATATGACTGGCTTCAGCGGCATTTGGTGACAGCAATCGGGAGCCGATTTTCAAGCCGCCGATTTTGCGGAGCGCATTGCCTATGCCATTTGGGTTTCTTGTGTACTGCACGGCCGATGCGTCGGCAAGATACTCTCGCTGTCTGCTAACAGAGGCCTTGATCAAATTGCCAAAAAACGTGCCAATTGAGCCAATAACAACCAGACCAATGCCGATAAGGATTAGTGGTGCACCATCACGGTTGCTGCGGCTTGAGCGAAAGCTTGAACTGCGCATAATAAAGTAGCCAATGTGGCCCACCACTAAAATGCCGTACAAAACGCCAATCAGGCGAATATTGATGCGCATGTCGCCGTGCAGTATATGGCTGAACTCATGCGCAACCACGCCTTGCAGCTCTTCGCGATTCAAAAACCGCACGCAGCCTCTGGTCAAACCGATCACAGCGTCGTCACTGTGAAAACCGGCGGCAAACGCGTTCAGCGCATCGTCGTCAAGAATATAGACAGGCGGCACGGGCAGGCCGGCCGCCAGTGCCATTTCTTCAACAACATTGAGCACGCGGCGCTCATCGTTGTCGGTTGTGTTCTGGTTGAGCAGTTTGCCACCCAGCGATTGCGCAACCACTTCGCCACCACCTGAAAGCCGCGCAATCTTATACAAACTGGCCACTGCAATAACCGCGATAACGCCGAGGGAAACAAGCAAGTGTGATTTGAGGGATGCTGAATCAATCGCGGCATCGGGGCCAAAGCCGCCGCCTACTGCCATTAAAAACAGATTGGTTATGGCAACCAGACTAAGAGTTGCCAGCGCAAACAGGAACACCAGTTGCCCGGTTTTGCGCCGGGCTCGGTCTTGCGATTCGAAAAAATTCACAGGCTTTGCAACAACCGTTTAACCGACGTTTACACGCACTAAAAAGAAACTTTTGGGGCCTCCTGGATGGCCGCACTGTCTTCGAACTCGAGCAGGCTGGCATCTTTCTGATGGCCAAAATTGTTGGCCACAATATTGGGTGGGAAGGTTTGCTTGTACGTATTGTATTCCATGACCGCGTCGTTATAGGCCTGCCGTGAGAATGCTACTTTGTTTTCCGTGGAAGTCAGCTCTTCAGACAATTGCATCATGTTTTCGTTGGCCTTCAGGTCAGGGTACGCTTCCATCACGACATTCAATCGACCCAATGCACCGCTCAGCGCGCCTTCGGCGCTACCAAGCTTCTCTATCAAGGCCGGATCCCCCGGAGACTGTGCAGCCGCTTGCAAACCAGCCATGGCCTGGTTACGGGCATTGGTGACTGCTTCCAGCGTTTCGCGCTCATGGGCCATATAACCCTTGGCAGTTTCAATAAGGTTGGGAATCAGGTCATAGCGCCGCTTGAGTTGCACTTCAATCTGCGCAAAGCCATTTTCAAAGCGATTTTTGAGAGTGACCAGTTTGTTGTATATGCCAATGACATAAAACACCAAACCTGCCAATACAGCCAGAAATATAAGAAACTCCACGATAGCCTCCCGCAATCAAATTCGAGCGGCTACCGTATCACAGGAAGACCAACTAGCCCAGTTTCTCTGCGGCCTTGCCCACCAGCTTCATGGTTTGCTCGCCACCATTGGTGAGTTCTTTTTGACCGGCAGGGTCCATAATAGCCGACATATTTTTCATCACGGCTTCGGCGCTGAGCTCATCATGAGCAATGCTAACGCCTTCTGTTTCGTAGATTACCGTGCGTGCAAATGAACCGGCACCAGCGCACAGAATTGTGCGGTTCGGTGCGTCTTCTGCGACCAGGCAAATCAATCCGGGGGTCACGGTTTCCGGTTTCAAGAGCGCCAGTGCTTCTTCCGGCATCAAGCCTTCCGTCATACGGGTGTGCGCACACGGCGACAATGCGTTGACTTTGATATTGTATTTCGCACCCTCCAATACCAGGGTATTCATCAAGCCGACAACACCGGCTTTTGCCGCGCCGTAGTTAGTTTGCCCGAAGTTGCCATACATACCACTGCTGGATGTGGTCATTACGATACGGCCGTATTGCTGCTCGCGCATAATCTCCCACACGGCTTTGGTGCAGTTTACTGAGCCCATCAAATGCACATCAAGCACCAGTCTGAAATCATCAAGACCGACTTTTGCAAAGGACTTGTCGCGCAGTATTCCTGCGTTGTTCACCAATATATCCACGCTGCCCCATTTGGCCTTGGCTTCTTGTACCATGGATTGCACAGCTTCGAAATCGGTAACGCTACTGCCATTGGCCATGGCGTCGCCGCCTTCTGACTTGATTTCCTCAACAACAGCTGCGGCGGCATCGCTCGCACCTTCACCGGATTTGCTGCCACCAAGATCATTGACGACTACCTTTGCACCACGCCGCGCGAGCTCAAGCGCATGACAACGGCCAAGGCCATTTCCGGCACCGGTTACAATCGCCACACGGCCGTCAAATCGTATACTCATCTTCACACCTCACATTACATGTATTGTTTCAATTCGGCACGCGCTACCTGCCGCCGGTGCACAGCGTCAGGTCCATCCGCAATGCGCAATGTACGCGTGCTCATCCACATTTCTGGCAGGGGGGTATCTTGAGATACGCCACTCGCACCGTACATCTGTACCGCTTCGTCGATCACTTTCAACGCCACATTAGGCACCACCACTTTAATGGCAGAGATACTGGTACGGGCCACTTTGGGATCACCATTATCCATCAGCCAGGCCGTCTTAAGCGTTAGTAGACGCGCCATATCTATTTCCATACGGGCATTGGCAATGATATCGACGTTGCCACCCAGGTTGGCCAGCGGCTTGCCGAATGCTTCTCGAGACAGCGATCGCTCGCACATCATCTGCAATGCCAGTTCCGCCGAACCAAGTGCTCGCATGCAATGATGAATTCTGCCGGGGCCTAGCCTGCCTTGTGAAATTTCGAATCCGCGGCCAGGCCCTAAAATAATGTTCTCCTTGGGGACACGCACGTTATTAAATCGAATATGCATGTGACCGTGTGGCGCATCATCCATGCTGTACACATGCATTGGGCGAACTATCTCCACCCCCGGGGCATCAATTGGCACCAGTATCTGTGACTGCTGTGCATGCTTGGGCGCATCCGGGTCGGTCTTGACCATAGTGATCATGATCTTGCAGCGCGGGTCACCGGCGCCGGAGATATAGAATTTTTCGCCGTTGATCACCCATTCGTCACCATCGAGTTTAGCTTCCGTGCAAATATTGGTGGCATCTGACGAGGCAACGTCTGGCTCAGTCATCGCAAACGCGGAGCGAATTTCGCCTGCAAGCAATGGTTCCAGCCATTGCTTCTGCTGTTCGGCGCTGCCGTACTTTTCCAACACTTCCATATTGCCGGTGTCCGGGGCAGCACAATTGAACACCTCCGGCCCCAATCGACTCTTACCCATTTCTTCGGCGAGATAGGCGTACTCTACCGTATTCAATCCCGAACCATACTCGCCTTCACCGGTCAGGAAAAAATTCCACAATCCCTGTTCACGTGCTTTCGCTTTCAGCGACTCAAGAATTTCTGTTTGTCTGGCTGTGTGCGACCACCTGTCGCCAACGGCTGTTTCCTTGTGAAACTCTGGCTCAACCGGCGCTAAATGCTCCGCCATAAACGCCTTAACCTGTTCCAGAAGCGGTTTTACTCGATCACTAACACCCAATTCCATACTGTTTTCTCTCTTTGTATCTTGCAAAGGACGCGTATTATACGCGCGCAATCCCATCCGGCTAACTAATAAGCGCTGAGCGAGGCAAATCGGTCGAGATGGTAGTTTCTGTCACCAAAGCTGTGCTCCAAAGCCCGCGCTCGTTTGATGTAAAACCCTATGTCGTATTCATCGGTCATACCTATGCCGCCGTGCATTTGTATGCCCTCATTTGTCGCCAACTGAGCAACCTCACACATCTTCGCCTTGGTGGCGCTGGCAAGCAGACTGATCCCAGGCTCGCCAGCGTCTATTGCCTGCAACGCTTTTATGACCATCGATTTGCCAAGCTCAATCTCACAGAACAGGTGTGCCGCGCGATGCTGTAAGCCCTGAAACGTTCCAATCACCACATCGAATTGTTTGCGTTCTTTTAAATAGTCTACCGTCATTTCAAACACCCTAAGTGAAATGCCCAATAGCTCTGCACTGATTCCGACGTTAATGATATCAATGGCCTCTGACAGGGAAGAGCTTGTATCTTGATCGTTGCCAAGACGATCTGCAGCTGACAACTCAACGTCTTTGAACGTTATTCGCGCGCTGTTACGACTGTCGATCATGGTCACCGACTCAGTAGCCACGCCTTTGCGCGTTGCATCCACTAAAAACAACTGTGTGCCCTTATCGGTGTTGGCTGCCACTATCAACTTGTCAGCCGACGCGGCGTCGCCAACAAATCGCTTTTCGCCGTTCAACACATACCCGCCAGCACTGGGCGTCGCCGTTGTTTCGAAGTTGGATGTCTTGTGCTGACCGTTTTCTTCCAGCGCCAAACTGATATTGAGTTCACCGCTGGCCAACGACGGCAGCAATTCTGCTTTCTGCGCTTCGTTCGCTGCTTTCATGATGACACTGGCTGCCGCTAAAATACTGGCATTCAATGGTGATGCGCTTAAGTGTTTGCCCACCTCTTCCAGTACAATGCCCAAACCCATGTAGCCGTAACCGACGCCGCCATACTGTTCAGGAATGGCAATACCAGCCCAACCCATATCAACCATTTCTTTCCAGACGTTTTCTTTGTAGCCGCGCTCGTCTGCTCTGTCACGCAATTCCCGTAATTGTGCTACGGGCGCTTTGTCCTGCAAAAAACCACTGGCGGCTTCTTTCAGCATTTGCTGTTCTTCATTCAGTATCAGTGCCACGTTCTTACTCCGGTGTTTATTCCTGTTAAGCCTGTTTCAAGTCTGCAATGACTACTTGTCAGGCAGACCCAATACGCGTTTGGAAATTATGTTCAGCTGCACTTCTGAGGTGCCTCCTTCTATCGAATTGGCTTTGCTGCGCAGCCACAGTGCGGGTACTTTTGGATCGTCCTGCCACACCATTGAATCTGCGCCATCAATCGCCAGCTGTAATTCCATACGCCGCTTATTCAGCTCTGTGCCGTAATACTTGAACATACTTGACACAGCACCCATGCCCTGGCCGGCCTTGGCTTCGTCCTTGCCACGCTCGAGGCTTAAGAAAAATGCCATGCCATCTATTTCCATCTGCGCACAATCCCGGCGTAACGCGCTGTTGGCAAGGCGGCCTTCGCTGTCTGTACCAATGGTTTTCAGGGCGGACTTGCTGGGTGACACAGTTGCAAATGATTCACCGATAGAGCTGATCATTTCGCGCTCGTGGGTAAGCAGGTACTTGGCGATAGTCCAGCCTTTGTTCAACTCACCCATCAGGTTCTCTTTGGGCACCTTCACGTTTTCAAAATAGGTTTCACAAAACGGTGAGCTACCGCTGATTAGACGAATAGGTGAAGTGCTCACTCCTTTCGACTCCATGTCAAACAACAGAAAGCTAATGCCGTCGTGCTTGGCGCTGCTATCAGTGCGCACCAGGCAAAAAATCCAGTCGGCCTGGTCGGCGTATGAGGTCCAGATCTTGGAACCATTCACCAGATAATGGTCACCCTGATCTTCGGCTTTGGTGGCCAAACTGGCCAGGTCCGACCCGGCGTTGGGCTCACTATAGCCCTGACACCAGCGGATCTCGCCGCGGGCAATTTTGGGCAGATGTTCACGCTTTTGCTCTTCATTGCCAAATTTCATCAGCGCCGGCCCAAGCATTGAAATGCCAAAGCTTTCCAGGGGCTTGCGGCATCCTAGAGCCCGCATTTCCTTGGCCAGTATTTTCGCTTCATCTTTGCTTAATCCGCCGCCACCGTATTCACGCGGCCAAGTGGGCACGGTCCAGCCCTTTTCACCCATTCTTTGCATCCAGATGCGCTGATCTTCGGAGATAAACTCGAATTTTCGACCACCCCAGCACCACTCGGATTCGGAATTAAAGGGCTGGCGCATAGACTCCGGACAGTTTTCTTCTAACCACTGACGGGTCTCGGCTTGAAAGCTTGCTAGTTCGGTCATTACCTGGCCTCCTTGAGAAATGTATTGGCATACTAAATGCCATTTCTTGCGACGAGCATAATGCCGTTTTTGCGCCCGTTCTGCAAGCGCTCCAGCCGCTCAAAGCCAATGAAAAAAAGCGTAAAGCAGGTGACGCCCTGTTTTGACCTGGCATGCTGTGACCGGCACAATGAACCGTGAACTATAGAGATTGGAGTGCAGCATGCGCTGGAAAAGTGGACGACGCAGCCAAAACGTAGAAGACCGCCGTGGTACAGGTCTGTCGAGACGCGGCAAAGTAGGGGGCGGTGGTATCGGCGTAATTGTGCTGGCCTTGATCGCGATGTACTTTGGTGTAGACCCGCGCGTGGTTATGCAAGGCGCCGAGATTCTGAACAATACCGGTGGAGCCCAGGTACAAACCCAGTCGCAGCCAATTCCTGCAGGCCAGGAGCAGGCGGCGGCGTTTACGTCAGTGGTGCTTGGCGACACCGAAGACACCTGGAATCAGTTATTTCCGCGGGAGTTCAATCGTAATTATAAAGAGCCTACCCTGGTACTGTTCAGTGGCTCAGTCAAGTCGGCTTGCGGTTTTGCGCAAGCCGCGATGGGTCCGTTTTATTGCCCTGGTGACCAGAAAGTCTATATTGACCTTAGTTTCTTCGACGATCTGAAAAACCGCTTCGGTGCGCCCGGCGATTTCGCACAAGCATACGTCATAGCGCATGAGGTGGGTCATCACATCCAGACCCTGCTTGGTATCTCCAAACAGGTAATGACGCAGCGTCAGCGAGTCAGCGAAGAGCAGGGTAATGCCTTATCGGTACGACAGGAATTACAGGCCGATTGCCTCGCGGGTGTATGGGCACACAATGCCCACAAAGCGAGAAACATTCTGGAAAGCGGTGATATTGAGGAAGGCCTGAATGCAGCAACCGCTATCGGCGATGACCGCATTCAGAAGCAGACTCGAGGTTATATTACTCCGGAATCGTTCACGCACGGCTCTTCAGAACAACGCGTGCGCTGGTTTAAACGCGGACTGGAAGCAGGTACCGCGGATAGCTGTGACACGTTTAGCACGAGACAACTCTAGCTCAACGCGCCGCGGCACGAAACTGCTGCGGTTTAAAATTAAACTTCTGACCCGCAACACTTGCTTCCAGCATCAAACCACCTTTCGCGTGAGTGAACACAGCAAGGCCCTTGTAGTAGGCCCCAAGGCGCTGCCTGGAGGTTTTTGGTCCGGCGCTGTAACCCGCTGACGCACCCATAGTCCCTGTTTGCGCCTGAGCACCTGCAGTCACAGCGACAGCTGATGCCGTGGCATCAAACTCAAAGGTGCCACTGATAAATTCTCGATACGCTCGCTCGTCCTGGAAGAAAATGATTTCGCTGTATGCCTGCACACCGGCCTGGAAGCCAACCGACAACTGCGCCAATGATGACAGCCCGGCCAATTCACCCTGGCGAAATACTTTACCCGTGCCATAGGCACCACCCACTATAAAGCCAGCTTTACCAACAGCGGGGAACACGGCAAACCCATAGGCATGTTCGAAATAGGGTTGAGTCACTTCCGAACTTTGAAAAATGCTCAACACGTTCTGAACTTTGACGTCTGTTTCTTCTGCTGTTGCTGTGACGCTGAGCAGGCCAGCCAACAGCGCCACTGCAGCTAACAACCCGGTTCCTGCACGCTTCATATCGCCTCCATTAGGTTTGCACGCTAAAACATTGTTTAGGATGCTGTTTTACCCTTGTGCAGCGCGCACGTAAAGACGGATTAATACCAAACAGCGCGATACAGTTCCGCGATCTCCTGCTGAGTGGGAATGCGCGGGTTGTTGGCCGGTGAGCCTGAGGCCAGCGCTTGTTCCGACATGGTGTCAATGGCGCTCGAGTATGCCTGCTCATCAATACCGTAGGTGCGTGGCGACGGCACCTGCAACGACTCACAAAGCTGGAACAGGCCGTCCACGAGTTTTTGATTTGCCTGCTCGTCATTGTCGGCAGCGCTTGCCATGCCCATCACTCGTGCACATTGTGCGTAGCGCTGTGGCGCACCGGGAATGGAAAACCGGGTCACTTCTGGCAACAGCATTGCATTGCTCAAGCCATGCGGCACGTGATAAAACGCACCAATCGGGCGACTCATACCGTGTATCAGCGTGACAGATGCATTGGAGAATGCGATTCCACCCTGATACGCCGCGAGCATCATCGCTTCGCGAGCCTGATGATTGTCAGCTTGCTCACAGGCTGTGGGCAGAAATCGACAGACATTGTCCATTGCAGCCAGCGCAATCGGATCGGTGAATCGATTGGCTTTGCGACTGACATAGGCTTCCAGTGCATGGCACAGGGTATCAATGCCGGTGTCGGCCGTCAGGCGATATGGCTTTTTAAGCGTAAGCTCGTAATCAACAATAGCCGCGCTGGGCAAAAAGCCCACGCCCATGCACAGCATTTTTTCCTGGGTCTCGGTATCCGTCACAACCGTGGCGCGAGTGGCTTCTGAGCCAGTACCGGCTGTAGTCGGCACCGCGATAATCGGAAAGCCTTTCGGCACCGCGTTCGGCACCTTATAGTCGCGCATGCGGCCACCATGGCGGGCAAGCACCGCAGCGGCCTTGGCCGTGTCCATTGAGCTGCCACCACCCACGCCAATCACACAATCGTAGTCCTGCTGTTGCCAGGCGCTGACACAGGCTGTCACAGATTCTGTTGTAGGGTCTGGCACGCAATCACTGAAGCGACCACTGTCGATGCCCGCTGTTTTGAGCAAGTCATCAATTTCATCCAGCACACCGATTTGCTGTATGAACGGGTCGCTTACCAGCAGTGGTTTACTGACCCCAAGTTCACTCAATACCTGCGGCAGTTGTTTGCGACAACCACCGCCGACTCGACTGATATTGGGGAGATAAAGCTGAGCTGTCATGGGGCACCTTTACGGAGTGTTGCGCGCCCGATTTGATCAATTGTCAGTTAACAACAGCGCTTTTATTTCTCTAAGCTTGTTTTTAACCAGGGCGCTATTGCGTGGGCCCAATCTTAGCATTTGTTTCTGCGCAGAGGACAAACGTTCCAGAGACGGGTCTGCGTACTTATAGTACACCGAGGGTTGCACCAGTTTTATATCGCCAGTGATTTCGGGCGCTTGCAATAAGTGGTCAATCGCTTTCAAGCCTTCGCTGTGCAAGGACTTGCGCGGTTCACCCAATTCCGCAAAAGCGGCTTTCAAGGTTGGCCAGAAATACCGATATATACTCACTGCGCGCTTGGCGTCCATGGCCGCAAACGCATCCGCGTATGCGTCATAACGTGCGTAGCTTTGTGTCGATATGCGCAGTGAGGTACCACTGCCCGCGGCGGTAAACAGGCCCGGGCTGTTTAGTGGTAAGTAGCGGTGTGCAATTTCACCTTCCGCCAGATTGTAAACCAACACAACAAACCGTCGTGCCAAATCTCGCGCATCTGACCACGCCACTATGCCTTTCAACGCAACCAATTGCTGCAGCTGCGAATGCAGATCGTCGTCGCTGTCATTGAGTTCAGGTACGGCAGGCGGTAACTGGTATTCCCGCTTCAGCTGTTCGTTGTTTAACGGTGCCGGTGCGCGGTGCTGCTCCGGGTCAAACAGCTCGGCGTCTTTGCCTGTTATGTTACTGGCGTCATTGACGCTTTGCTCAGCGCCATTTGACGGGTCGTCATTCCAGTCATCGAATTCATTATTGCCGGCCAGATACTTGTAGAGAGCAAATCCGATCGCCAGCACGGCAATAACCCCCACCACGATAAACACGTCGCCATTGATTGCGCGACGTTTGCCCGGGGCTGGGCGGCTGCTAGCGCCCGAAAGCCTGTCTTGATTGTCGGCGCGCAAGGCCTTTTCTCCAGTCGGGTTTGGGGGAGTTTACTGATTGGTGCAGCTCTTCATTGGCCGCAGATTCTTGTTCAGCAGGCTCAAGCGAATCGTTTGAGTCGCCAGAAGTTTTTGATTGAGCTGCTGCCAGACTTTCTTGCAAGTCCGCGACACGTACTGGCTGATTGATAATTTCCCAATCAGAATCGTCATCATCATCCGCGGCGGAAAATCCCACGTCGTCTTCGAAGGGTACTGCCTCCTGGACAGCTTGCATAGCATCCCCAGTGATTGTCTCTTCGTCAGGCATTAAGAAGTATGGGTAAATATCACCCAGAGCGTAACTTATATCGCCTTGCAGATTCAGGGCTTCGCGAATTTCCTGAGGGTAGGCGTTCTGCGCATCCTGCCACCACACCTTGCCACCCGGCATACAGAGCACCGCCATAGTGCTTGCCCTGTTTGACTCGTACTCTTCTCTGCTGATCACTTCTTCATTGAACGCGTTCAATGAGTCGCGAAACAGGGTCACGATGCTTTGCAGAAAGTAATGCAGCCGAATTTTGTCTTCCACTGGCAGCGCATTAAAGTCATTCAAACCTGTGCGAAATAATTTGGCCAGCTGCTTATCGGCAGCCACCTTCGAATAGATTGTGCTGGCAAAAGCCAAACAGGCCTGACGATTACCGCTGCGCACTGCACGGGTGTTCTGGTGCATTCTTGCGCCCAGAAAAGTAACCGCCATTATCATAATCACTGACAAGGCAAAACTGATTTCATCAGTCAGTTCAAATTCGAACACTGCACTTACCTCATTCGACGTGCTGGGCCTGGTCATACTGCACCAGGCAATGCCACTTTTTTTTATTTTGCTGATATCCGATTTGAGTTTAGACCAAAATTCAGCATTCAGCCGCCTATCTAGCGTCCCTTAACACAAGTTCGTACCATTTAGAGCCAGCACAATGGCGTTCTTGCAGGCGTGTTCCGCAGGGAATATCGACTATATTGGCAAGGGACACTGGCGCCGGCCCCAAAAACACATATTTAAGCGCTGTCTTGCCCAGAAGACAGTCTAAAGCGAACTCAGAAATGCAGCCTTAGCCGTGCGGTTATTTCGTGAACAGCGAGCTCATCGGTGGCGAGATTGTCGCCAAACTGGCCAGGCCGCGTGGTTGCATCGCCCAGGTTGGAATACTGGTAATCAAGACCCACCTGCAGGTGCTCGTTAATGTGCATGTTAACCCCGGTACCCGCTGACCAGGCGAACTCGCGCTCTGAACCACGCGGGTAGAAGTCACCACCCTGTATGCCCAGAGCGGTAAACGTTGGTTCAACATTAACGGTCGCAACAGTACGGTTTTTGGCCTCACCAACGCCCAATTTCAAGTACGCGGCCCATTGCGGCTTAATCAACTCACCTACATACGCCACATTCAGCATACGCGTGCGGCTGTCTACATTGCCTGTCGCGACAAAGGTTTCATTCGCCGCGCCATTGAAGGCAGACTGTGGTCGCGTGGCCACAATTCGATTGCTGGCGATCTCCAGTTCCCGATCTCTAAAATCCAACTCCAGCCTGAGGCCGCTGATCATTTGATAACCAATAGCAAAGCCCCTTACGCTGCTGTTGCCCATGTCGTAGTTGGGCGTGCCATTTGAGTTAACGCCAGCGTGCTGCAACTCGCCCGTCGTTATCGACGCGCCCGCTCCAATTTCGAAGTAGGCCTGATTTTCGTGCGCGTGCGCATTGAATGCACAAATCGTAAGCACTGCACCCGTAGTGAGGCCGATCAACTCACCGCGGAAATAATGAAAAGACTTGAATAAATACTGTTGCACTGGTGTTTCCATAAACAAACGAAAAGCCCGTGTCGTTCAGGCGTACAACAAAGGTAGCAGTGTTCCGCTTTTTCGCAGCTCCAACTGCCCTAAATGACGCTAAATCAGGGATTTTTCCCAAAAAAGAGCATGCCCCAATTGCGGGTTCAACGCATATGACTGAAAACCGAACTTGTCGTACGCACGACGTGCCGGCTGATTCCCCTCCAACACTTCCAATGTCAGCTTGCAGCAGCCGCGATCAATCGCTTGTTGCTCAACCAATGCCAGCATAATGGCGCATAGTCCGCTGCCGCGCGCTTTGTCAGTCACTACCACGTCGTGAATATTGATGATCGGTTTGCACTTAAAGGTTGAAAACGACGCAAGACAATTAATCAATCCAGCGGCCTCATCATTCACGAAACCAAGAACACTAAAAGCGCCTGGAACCGCAGCCATTGCACCAGGCAACTGTGCGAGAATATCTGAACTCAAAGGCGCCGCACCTCCCATTGGGTCGTTTGCGTACTCATTCATCAGAGCGCGCATCAAATCAGCGTCATCAGCGTGGTGATAGTCCAATATTCGGGCGTTGGCATTCATTCCGTTACAGTGTCCAGAAAATCAATCAAGTGTTGGTTGCACTGCTGTGCTTGTTCAGCTTGCACGAAATGCCCGGCGCCTTCAATCAAGTGAATGCCTCGCAAATCAGCTGAGGCTTGCTCCAGCACTTCAAATGCAAGGGGGTCAATCATCGTGATGACCGGGTCTTGCGCACCTGCGATGAACAAACTCGGTGGCGTAATACGATCGGCTGCCGTGGCCCGGGTAAGCTCCCAGTTCGCATCTGCCGCACGATAAGCGTTCAAGCCGCCAATGAATTCAGCTCCTGAAGGCGCACTCATAAACTCATCAACGTAAAATTGTAAGTCGTCTTCACTCATCCAATGCCAGGGCAAGGGGCAGTCCGGTTCAGCGAGTACGTCGATATAACCCGGCACATTGCTTGGATATTTACTCCAGTCTAACAATCGTCCTTGTGCGCTTAGCGCCCAGAACAGGCGCTTGAGAAATTTCTCGGGTTCATTGGCGAATTCCTTCTCAGCCGGCCCAACCGTTTGGTAATAATGTGCGTAAAAAAATTGATGTTCTGCAATAGCGGCGAAGCACTCGCTGGGCTTTTTGTCGCTTCGTGCAAACGCCCGCTGCGCATCTTGTCCGGCTCTGCCCGGCAGCCCTGTCCCACCACGCCCCGAAAAATCGAAATCGTAAGGGCAGGCCATACCAACCACTGCCGCTACCTTATCGGGTCGACGCAATGCCAGATTGTACACCTGTGCGGCACCAAAATCCTGACCGACAAAGCATCCTGTTTCTGCCTCAAAATAGTCCAACACGCAACAGAGGTCCTGAACTGTATGCGTACTGGTATAACTCTCCACGTCTAACGGTCTATCACTGCGCCCGTAACCTCGCTGATCGATCGCGACAGCGGTGTACCCTGCTCTGGCCAGCGCTGGCAGTTGATGGCGCCAGCTGTACCACAAACCTGGCATACCATGACACAGCACAACCGGTGGTTTACCATTGTCTTGCTCGGGCTCGGCGCACACCGCGTGCAGTTGCAAGCCGTCTCCTGGTAAATAGTGGTGAGTAAATTGCTCATTCATACCATTCCTCCAGCTGGCTAAGACGGTTCCATTCCCGATCGATTAACTGCTTTGGATCACCATGGCTGGCGATGGCTGCCCGGTCTTCTTCGCTAAGCTCGGCATAAAACCTGAGTTCGCGCCAGCCATAGCCCCAGCGAAATGTCGTTGGGAAGAAAGGCGATCCGCCGACTCGCACACCTAATAACATTAATACGGCTACTTCAGGCTCACCAATTCCACTGACGCAAATCTCCAGTGAAGAGTCGGACTCAAGTCGCTCAATGTACGTGCCGCCCTTCCAATAATCGTAATCGTGGGCCACGCAACAGCGTAACCAGGCTTTCTTCTCTTGCAAACTACCGTCGGGAAAGGCGCTACACCCATCACTGAGGAACGGTTGCAGTTGATCAGATTTCAACGGCGTGCCTGCCGTTAGCAGTGCCAACAGCATTAGCAATCTGATGATATTCATGCACACAGAGTATACAGCGCCTTCAGGGAATCAATATCACCCTAAGTAACCGGCATGCCTATTGTCGTTTATGCAGGGTTTGGTTGTTTATTGCACAAATTGGGTTGCCACGATATAGTGGCGTTGATTCATATCCAAGGACGGAACGATGAATGATCATGCAAATGCTGCACGTACTGTGCGGCACCCCCGCTATGTGCACGCCGCTTTCCAGAGTTATCTCCAATCGCAAGGGTTGCGCGCACCAATTCGCAAAACGTACGCCGCCTGGCTAAGCCGTTATACAGTGTTTCACCACGGGCAGCCGCTGGAGCGTCTGTCATCTCACCACGTTGAGCACTATCTCGGCTTTTTGGCCACCTACGCTGACATCAGTGAACAACAGCTTCACGAGGCGCACTGTTGTTTGCGGCTTTTTTACCAGTGCTTTCTGCCTACCCTGGAAACCTTTGATTCAGAATTCCAGGCGAGCGGGTAAGAAGTCGGCAAATACTCGTTCGCAGTGGGTGAACAAAATACTGTCGGCTTGCTCAGTGCCTGCCGTGGCTTGAGTAAACGCCCAACGCATACCGTCTGGCATTGGAATTATGTCTGCCGGCAGCGGGCGAATCATAACGCCAATAAATATTGCCGAGTATAGGTCGAGCGCGGTTAAAGAGCGGCCGATGTAGAAAGCACTGCCGTTACGTTCCTGGTCCCGCAAATGCCCGGCAAGTAACTCCAGAATGGCGCCGAGACGATCGGCAGCCAGATTGACAGCACTCTCTGAGTAGCCGTATTTCGAAGCCAGGCGTTGCAATGCGTCTGCTGCGTCGGGCCCACCGCTGGCATGCACGCTCTGCAAACGGCGCAGCCATCCCAGGCCATTCACCCCGGCAATCTCGCGCACCAGGCCAAACATCAATGCGCGCTGTCCAGGGTCTTGCGGGATTAGCGGCGGCTCGGCCTGCAGCTGCTCGGCCAACCACACAAATTGCTCCCAATGGGTGAGCACCTTGTCGTCTGCGGTAACAATAGCCGGAGCGCTGCTCTGCGCTGTCCAACGTTCCAGCTCAGGATTCTCTAAGCCCGGTTTCATTGCAACCGGCATGTATTCAATACCTTTCACATGGAACATCGCCTTGACGGCCTCGCCCCATACTCCGGGAGTACCGGCGCACAAAATAAGGCGTAAACCCTTGCTTTCGCGTGCTTCGGTCAAGGATAGGTAACGCATTGTGCTGCTCCTGAACGTAAACAGCCAGTATACCCGCAGACGACGGCCGGCGGTTTCAGGGTGTTTCTATACGTTTCGTCAGGTCAGATGTCTGCGCTGGCAGCACAGCCGACAGCAGTCGAAGTGCAACGCTGTAGCATAACAACAACACTGCAAACCACAAACCGCAAGTAGTGACCAGGTCCATCAGGAAGTGTTGCAATGCGGCTGGACTGAATGGCCAGCCGAGAAACAACCAAAGTTTGCGAAACGCGATAACCATGGGGATACCAATAATCAGCGCCAACGCGCCAATTTTCATTCGGCCACTCAGTAGCGGCGTTTGCGTTGCAATAACCGGCTGTGCCTGATACCAGCGCCAGGCCCACCAGGCCAGCACGGGCAAACCAACGGCGCTGCTGCCATGCTGAAACAGCTTGAACACCTGAACCTGACTGCCACCTATTTCGAATAGCACAGTCGACATAAAGGGCAGTAGCTCTACGCCCCAACGCCCATGGTGGGTGAATGCATCCCAGACCAGATGACTTGCCGCACCAATGGTCAATGCCAGTGCAGCCGCCAGCATCTCCTTGCCTGATATGCGCGATTGCCAGACCTTGAACTTCGTTAAGCGACACTGCATGGTCGTCGGTGTAAGCTCCACCACTGCGCGACGAACAAACGCATAAAACAGTAACAACAGCAGCAGGCCAAGAGGCACGCAAGCCAGAACAATGCCCAGCCAGGTATGCATCAGATCATAGCCCGGGCCAATCGGTACAAACAGCCCCCAGTCCGGGATCATGGCACCGATAAACAGCGCGGCGGCGGGAAACATTGGCCAACGCGCAGCAATGGGGGCAACGGCAAGCGTGTGAGTCACTGTAAATGGCATTGGTCAGGGTGTCCTGTGCGGCTTACGCTCAGAAATGCTGTTTATTTCAGCAGTTTGTTCGTAAAGTGTAGGATTTGATTAGTATTTAATCGAAAAAAATCGCCCGATTGACTGGTATGAGGGTGAAAATGTGATCTTGTTCATGGTGAGGGTCGTCTGAGCAAGCACTGCAACGAATAAGGAACAGGGCATGTCATACAACGAAGGCAAAGTAGAAATTGGCCGCTACGGCGAAGACGGTTACGAGGTGCTATTGGTTGACGAGCCGGCACCCGGTGTACGCCGCATGACGCTGAACCGACCGGACAAACGCAATGCCCTGAACCATCAGCTGCGCGGTGAATTAATGCATGCCCTGCAACACGCCGACGCAGACGTTGCGATTAAGGTGATGATTGTGCGCGGTGCTGGCAGCTGTTTCTCCGCCGGCTACGATATTGGTGGCGGCAATGTGGGCCAGCCGATGCCTTTTCATACGGCTGCCGGCGACAGTCAGTGGCCACGTCATGTTGTAGAAACATGGATGCGCATCTGGGACCTGGGCAAACCCGTTATCGCACAGGTTCACGGTTACTGTTTGGCTGGCGGATCGGAACTCGCAACCGGATGTGACCTGGTCTACACGGCGCACAATGCAAAGATTGGCTATCCCGCGGTGCGTTTTGGTGTTCCTGACATGCAATTTCACCCCTGGCTTATGGGCATGCGCAAAGGCATGGAAATGTTGCTCACCGGCGATTCAGTGAGCGGGGAAGAAGCGGTGGCGCGGGGCTGGGCAACCAACAGCTTTCCCGAAGACGAGCTGGAACAACATGTCATCAAGATGGCACAGCGAATTGCCGATGTGCCCGCAGACATTGTTGCGCTGAATAAACGTGCTGTGCACCGGCAGATGGAAGCAATGGGGCTACGCGCTGGGTTGCGCCAGGGAACGGAGATTTGCGCATTGGCCACTCACCAGCAGAGCTTTCACGCGTTTATGGATGCCCGAGGTGACGGCTCCAAATTGACCGAGGCTCTGCAAGAACGTGATGAGAAGTTTGGAGACTATCGGACTGAAAGCGATTAGTGGAATTGGTAGTTTTTCACTATTTTACAATTGTCTTTGCGACATGTCTTACAGACAGCACTGATCCCGTTTGTATACTGGTGCCACCTGACACGGACAGTTAGACAGGGACGGCAACGGAGATGCACACGCGACACCTGCACCAGTGGTGTGACCAGCCGAGAGAGTAGCGGCACCAAACGCCCCCATCCGCCTAAACCTTGGCACGCTACCTCAGTATCCTGAATCGCTTTACCAGTCTGTAGCAAGCTAAGCCGCCCAGGCATCTGTAAGCGGCTCAACCCCGCGAGTGGTGAAGAAACCAAACAAGCTGAATGCGGCATGATCCCTTGCCCACTACGCTCATGTGATCGCCATGATTGACCCGATTCACCGGCGGACGTGTACACTCTATGGCGCGAATCTGTGCAAACCTTGTGTAAATCAAACCCGCTGTTAAAGGAGATTGGATATGATCGCTGCTCAGCCAAGACTGTTGCTTCAATGCGTATTGCTCCTTGCCCTGTCATTGCAAACGCTTCACGCGCACTCGGAGACCGTTATGAACGATACCTCAACCATTGCCGAACAGCAGAACGCTTTCCTCCGCTCGCTGGTGGGCAAATGGCAGGGCACCGTAAAAACCTGGTTCGAACCCGATGTGCTTGCAGATCAGTCAGATATTTCAGGGCAGTTCCAGCTGATTCTAGATGGTCGTTTTCTGAGACACAGTTACCACGGGTCTATCAAAGGCAAACCCCGCAGTGGCGAAGAAAGTATTGCTTTCAATTCAGTAGCACATCAATTTCAGATCGCCTGGATTGACGATTTTCACATGAATTACGCCATTCAGTTTTCACAGGGCAAGCCAACGGATACCGGGTTCAGTGTATTAGGTCAATACTCTGTCGGCGCGGACACCCCGGACTGGGGCTGGCGAACAGACTATCAGTTAGTTAACCGAAACCACCTGGTCATTACCGCCTATAACGTTACGCCTGAAGGCGAACAAGCCAAAGCAGTCGAGACAGTCTACAAACGCGTTCAAGACTAGGCTCACTGTTCAGCAACAGTTAAGCTTGTCTTTTCTATTCTTCTTCAAACATACATGAAACGTTGTCGGAGATGAGTATGAGCGTGTTAAGAAATATTGCCGTCGCTACTGCCCTGAGCCTCGCGGCAGTCACCGCAAACGCAGCTGTTAAACCAATACCAGAAAAGTATCAGTTTGATCAGTTACCGCAAGTCGAGCGCTTTAGTCGTTGGTCTATTGATGATTACACAGTGGTAGACAAGCGCTCGGTGATTGTGAGTACCTCACCAAGTACGTCGTACTTGCTGATACTGCAACGCAACCTGCCTGGTCTTCACTTTAATAACGCCATTGCACTGACATCCACCGGCTCGCAGATACACGCGCGTTTTGACACCGTGCAAGTGGTTGATCGTTTCTCATCGCGCATTCCGGTGCCGATTGCAAAAATCTACAAACTCGATGGCCGCGAGCAACGAAAACAGGTGAAGTCGCAGATTCGTGCAGGCTAAGTCTTGCAAACAAGGCTTATGCAGACCGTTGCTGAGGTAATGCGGAAGCGCGTGAGCACTTATTACGCCCGGTTTTTTTAGAGAAGTACATCGCCTGATCTGCACCCACTATAAGATCTCTGGATGATCGCCGTTGCGAACCTGAACTCGCGGCGGCAATTCCAATGGAGACAGTTACCTGCAGTTCCAGATCGTCCACCGTGATGATTGCCTCACTCATGCGCGCCACTATTCGATCACCAAGCGCAGCGGCGTGTTCTTCGCCTAATGTTGGCAGAATTACAACAAACTCTTCACCACCATAGCGCGCAACAACATCGGTATCTCGCACCGCCTGTTGCAAGGTCGTGGCGATCCAAATAAGGACTTGGTCGCCTACGTGATGGCCATGCACATCATTTATCTGCTTGAAATGATCAGCGTCTATAAACATCAAACTCAGTGGTGAGCCTATTTCAGCCGAGTCATTAATCATGCCATCAAGCACGTCGTCAAAATACTGCCTGTTGTACGCGCCCGTCAGCGCATCACGGCGATTTTCTTCTTCCAGTTCTTCGACTCGGCTTTGTAGATTGGAAACATGTTCGTCATTGGCGGCGGCTTGACCTTGACCAATCATGTAGTCAAACATCAGGCTTTTTGAAGCAACCATCAGTTCATCCATGTTTGGCACCAGGCTTGCTTCAAAAAGTGCCTCAGCGTCTTTTACAGACGCAAACAAGGCGTGCGTAAACTCACTCTCGGAATTTCCCGCAAGATCTCCCATGCAGGCCCGTCCTAAGGCGATTGCTCTGGCTAACTCCAGCTCATCAGACAGCAGTACCGCGTCGGCCAGTATTCCAGAATACGCGACACACCAGAGCGAATCGATACAATCCGCACGCTTCATCAGACGTTCCAGCGCATGGCTGTGTGCTACGGCATCCACAATAGTGGCGGGTAATTTCCAGTGCTTCAGCAGACTTGCTCCAAGCTTGCTGTGGTCGACTTTGAGAGAGGCGATTTCAGCGAGTTGCGCGTATTCATGTTGCGCATAGACCGTCAGGTCCTCATAGATACCTCTGATCGCACAGTCTGCGGCCAGCATACCTATGTCTTGAACCAGAGCCGCGAGAAAACATTCTTCCCAGTTGTGCACATTCGCCCGCGTTGCCAAAAAGCGAGCAACCGCGGCAGATGTGACCGAACGGCGCCAAAGATAATCATGATCAAGATTGCTCTTGCCAGGTACGCGTAGAGTATTTGCCAGTGAGAAACTGAGTGCGGTCATCACACTGACGTTGATGCCCAATCGCGTGACAGCAGACAATACCGTACTACAGGGTTTGGTGCCGCGATAGGCGGCCGAATTTGCCAGCCGCATCAGCTTCAGGCTTGTTGCCGGATCATCCGACACAATGTCGACAAGGTCTGACAGCTGACAGTCGTCTTCCACCTGATTAACAATGCGTGCGGCGACAATCGGCGGCGAAGGCAGATCACGGCAATTCAGTATTTTTGCTTCCAGGTGCTTGTTCACGATAGTCGCCCAGGGCTACTGGCCACAATTAGGAGAATGTGATGAAGGTATCGGCCGTCTTTGTGCAAACTTTATTGCGTGGGCGGATAGTCGCTACTTATGTTAAGGGACACCAGGTGTTAAGGGACACCAGGCTTTGCCGCTATCAGGCGTGCACAAACAGCGAGGTTTTCGATGCTTTATTCAACATGTAGTCGGTCACGCCACCGAAGATAGTCTCCCGCGTGCGACTTCGGCTGTAGGCGCCCATAACGAGCAAGTCTGAGCGACTGTCGTCATAGGCTTTCAGAATGCTCGCTTCGCAGGCAGTGTCTTTGCGGAACCTCTGGATATCTGCTTTGACACCCCAGTGCTTGAGGTAACTGCGCAATTGACCTGATTTCGGGCCCAATTGCGTCTCAGGGCCACACGTCACAATGCTGACATTATCAGCACGACGCAGCAGCGGTAAGGCGGCGAACACGGCACGTGACGCTTCACTGCTTTGATTCCAGGCAATGGTAATTCGTTTCCCCACGCCAGCTACTTTACGTTGCGGCAAAATGAGCACCGGGCGGCATGCGTTGTCGATGGCCGCGTGCATGAAGGTTCGCGATATGGAACCACCCAGTCGTTTTGGTCTGGAAACTACCGTTAAATCCGCAACGGGGCCATTAATGGCAATGACCCGGTTTGGGGTGCCCAACTTTTCCTCCCAATACGCGGCAGGTGATAGAGAAGGCTTGGTTTTGATCGGATAATCGTGGGCCGCGGCAATCTCTGCAAATACGGATTCAGCCGATTTATGCGCGTCAGATGCGAATTTTGAGTCATAGGCGCGCTTCCACGCACCTTGGTGGTCGCCAGATAGTGCGTCGGGTAATAATGTTTCGCTGTCTGCATGCGGTCGAATATGGCAACCAATAACCGACGCGCCCAAACGTTTGGCCATCCAAAAGCTGGTGTTCAAGGCATGAACACATTCCGGGCGATCCGCAACCGGTACAAGAATTACTCTCATCCAGGACCTCACTGATTTTTCCGTTTCATCAATTATTGATACACGCGATAACGGGTGTAATAGTAAGGCATAAAGTCGTACTGTGGTTGAAGAAATGCGACCAGATCAATCAACTCTGTGACCGTCAGCACGTCGTTGTAAACGCGCATCTTTGAATCACCATTTTCATCTGTTCCATCAGCTCGGTGACGCGGATGTATGCGGTGCGAAGGATTTATGATTGATGTCACAATATCCGCGTAGGTCTTCACGTTGGGCGTTTGTCCGCCCAGCATAATGTTCAGCTCACTGGTCTCAGATTGCTCAACCAGCTCCACACCTTTTACGCTATGGCAATCGGTGCATTGATGCTTCGTAAACGCAACCTGACCCTTTTCGGCATTGCCTTCCGGCAAACTAAAACCCCGTGGTGAATCTGCGCCTGTATCGCAGCCTGACATCAACACACAACATAATGAAACTATTAGAAATCGAATCATCGGACTGACCTCGCTTTCAAGTGGTGGTTACACATGTTCATGGTAACGGTGATTCGAGAGCGTACCTTGATTTGAATCAAGTGGGGTCAGGTTGATCTTGCCCCGATTTTACGCCGGTTAACTCGTTTATTAACTCGGCCGCAACTGATCCAGCAAACCCAACAACTGCTCAGCACTTTCCTGTCGCTTTTCAAATGGCAGCATCAGCATGGAGTGCGCAGCACCTGTTACCAAATCAAATGCCAGCCGCGTGATCAAGGCGGCGTCCGTGTCACGGCGAACCTCGCCGTTTTTCTGGAGCGTGCCGATCAATGCTTCCATCATGCTGCGAAACTGGAGCAGCTTTTGCCGCTGGGCGTCGCGCAGACGCTGCTCGGTGAATGCGTAGGTGTACAGGTTGAACCGTACTTTCCATTCCAAATCCGATTCCGGCGTAACAGGCAGGCCTTCAAGAATAATCGGCACGAAGGTTTCCAGGGAGGCGTCTCGACTGCGTATGGCTTCCTGAATACGGGAGTCAATTCGCTCGTCAGCCCAGTCAAAAGCAGCCAGAACAATTTCCTGCTTATTGGCGAAATAATGCGATAGAACACCGATCGAACACCCCATGGCTTTCGCCAGATTTCTGGTGGTCAGGTTTTCAAGTCCTTGTTCTGCAATGAGTTTTGCAGCAACCGCTGCCACCTCTTCGCGGCGACTGTCGTGGTCTACTTTACGCATAGGTACTGATGGTTTACCGGTTCTTTAAAACCGCAGTATAGATACATTTTCTAAACATATCGAACGTTTGATATGTATGCTGTTTTTGGCTATTCTTGAACAATCAGACATTCTGCCTACCGCGCCGCGAGTACCCAATGACAGCAACAACAGCCGATTACAAACACGTCGCTACCAACAAGAACCTGGACCACATACCCGGCAGCTTCGGTATGCCACTGGTTGGCCAGACCTTCAGCTTACTGAAGGATTTTGACGGCACGATCGATCGGCAGGTCAAGCAGTACGGCCCTGTCTGTCAGTTTCGACTGACCGGTTTTAAAGGTGTGTTGGTGCTTGGCCCGGACATATACCAACATATACTGCTCGACAAGGAACGAAATTTTTCAGCGGAGATGGGCTACGCCGACTCACTCGGTTTGTTTTACCGGGGGGCGCTGCTGTTGAGAGATTTTGACGAGCATCGTTTTCAGCGCCGCATGATGCAAACGGCGTTTAAGAACAACGCCATGCGCGGCTATATGAATGACATGGCGCCGTTGTTTGATACTGCCTTCGAGCAATGGGAGAAAGACCCGGATTTTCATTTTGTTCCGGGCATCAAACAGAACCTGCTCGACATAGCCGCGAAAATTTTTGTCGGCCTGTCCGACATGGATGGTGACGCTGAGAAACTCAACACTGCCTTTCACGACATTTCCGAAGGCATGATGGCGATTGTTAAAAAAGAGTTCCCGTTTGGGAAATTTAAACAAGGCAAACGTGGGCAACGCTTTCTGCACGCTTTCTTCGCCGACCTGATTGAGGAGCGACGAGCCGGCGATGGCACGGATATGTTCAGTCATTTCACTCGTGAGAAGAACGAAGATGGTGAGTACTTCAGTGACGAAGACATTATTCGCCACATGACATTTCTGTTATTTGCGGCGCATGATACAACCACAAGTACGCTCAGCCATATCATGTACTACCTGGGTAAAGACCAGCAGTTACAGCAGCGCATACGCGATGAAGTATCCGCATTGAGTAAACCTGTGCTTGATTACGAAGATCTCGACACGCTCGAACTTTGCGACGCTGCCGTTAAAGAGGCCTTGCGTTTGCACCCGTCAGTGCAGCTGCAACAACGCAGAACCATTCGCGAGTGCGAGTTGGGCGGTTACACTATTCCGGCAAACACCATTGTCTTTCTCGCCCAGTCTTATCATCATCGCGCACCCGAGTTATGGAGCGACCCACACCGATACGACATAGATCGCTGGCTGGCGCCTCGAAGTGAGCACAAGCGGCATAGCTTTGGTTTCATTGGCTTTGGTGGTGGTGCACATAAATGCATAGGTATGCATTTCGCATTGATGAACAGCAAGATGTTCCTACATCAGTTTCTAAGCCGCTACCGGGTAACACTCTCGCCCAAAGCCACTCACCAATTTAATACTATTCCATTGCCCAAACCTGCCGATGGTTTGCCGCTGATTATTGAGAAGCTATAGATCGTCATCGGATACGCCAATCTATAGACATTCGGCGCTGCAAACGTCACACTTGCGCGGCTTTCTAAACCAATCTGGAGTTTAAATGTTCAGTCATATTATGATCGGCGTTGACGATGTTGAGGCCGGCAAACAATTTTACGACGCGCTGCTTTCCACCATGGGTCACCCGCCCGGCACAATCGATGATAAAGGCCGCTGCTTTTATTTTACCCCGACCGGAATATTTGCATTAACCAAGCCCATCAATGGCGAGCCTTGCAGCCATGGCAATGGCTCTACTATAGGCTTTGCAGCCGAAAGCCCGGAAGTTGCTGACGCCTGGCACGCAGCCGGTGTTGCCAACGGCGGCGTAACTGATGAAGACCCACCCGGTGTTCGAGAAGGTGGCTTGGGTAAGCTGTACCTGGCGTATGTTCGTGATCCCTGGGGCAACAAGCTCTGCGCTTTGCACCAAATGGGCTAGCCCGCATTATTCATGAACGCGCGAAGCGAAAGCGTCAATAGTCTGTAAAACACGGTGTGGCGCGGACTGAAAGGCGCACAGTCGGCACTGTTTCGCTGCCGGAAAAGCTCGCTTCAACCTATAAGGTCATCCTGGGAAGCTCTGGACGTTGCGGTATTCGCAGCCAGCGTGGACTCTGCTGAAAACGCTCAAATTGTGCAAGACGATGTGAGCTTTAACATCGGTCAGGATATAGGCAAAGATGTTGATGATGTTATCGAACTGCTGGGTTATATTTCTGCGCGACGCAAGTAAGGCGAGCTGACCTCTCCCCGCCTAGCGCTTACCCAATGTCGACTGTAAATACGCATCTCTGGCGGCAATGCATTCCGGGTCCATCAGTGAGGCGAGCAGGCCGTCGGCATCAGACCAGCTTCGCATCACACCAAGCGATTGTTCAGTAACCGCATTGGTGTGACGCTTGGTTGCCAGAGCTGGGCCTCTGGGCTTGGATGCCACTGTCGCCGCCAACTGTTCAACCGTATTAGCCAGCTCCTCCGGTGCCACAACGCGGTTCAGGAATCCGGCATTGGCCGCCTCCGCAGCGCTGAATTCACGGCAGGTGATCACCAGTTCTTTAGTGAGCGCTGGACCAATTTCACGCACCAGTCTCGGTATACCGCCCCAGGCGAGTGGAATGCCTAAATCCACTTCCGGAATGGAAAAGCGCGCATTATCGGTGGCAATTCTAAGGTCACAGGCGGCCGCAACTACCAGGCCCCCACCGACACACCAGCCATGAACGCCGGCGATCGTAATGGCATTCATCGCTTCAATGGCATCCGCCATTATTCTGCCAGCGTCGGCGGCCGCACGGGCGCTTGCCTCTCCAGGGCGAGGAAAACCTTCCAGATCTGCGCCTGCTGAAAACGCGCGCCCGTTTCCACTCAGAATCACCGCACGAACTGCTTGTTGTTGGTTAAACCAATCGGCTGCCTCTGCTAGTTCGTTCAGTAGCTGTAGGGAAAGTGCATTTAAGCACTGTGGTCGATTCAGAGTGATTCGACCTATGGCATCCTCAACCGATACCTTAAGGGTTTCAAACATTCTCGTGTTCCGTCAGATCAGGCGTTGGACCTTAGCATCATTGATTTATACTGCCACAGTAAATTAAATCCGTTAGCAATTCCAAACATCGGGGTGGCATCCTTTGGTATTCAAGGCTATGTTGCATAAGCGTTGACATATGCAACTTTACATTAGAATGCTTCGCAAATTACACCCACTTGCCGTAATAGCTGCTCGGTTTCATACAATGGCAAGCCCACCACACCACTGTAGCTACCGCTGATACGCTCTACAAACGCGGCGGCCCTGCCTTGAATCGCGTAGGCGCCCGCTTTGTCCACCGGCTCGCCACTACGCCAGTAACGTTTGAGCTCTTGGTCCAGTAAAGGCCTGAACACAACGTCTGTCACACTCAGGCGATACACCGTTTCACCGTTGTGTTCAATTGCGACGGCACTTAGAACCTGGTGTTCGCGACCGGAGAGTTGCCGCAACATCTGCAGCGCGTGTGCTTCGTCGACAGGCTTACCCAGGCAGTTTTCATCAATCACAACACTTGTGTCGGCCGACAGTACCGGATTTGCCGAGGCAGCGAGTGCCCGCCCAGCGGCCGCTTTCTCTCTGGCCATGCGAACCACGTATTGTTCCGGGCATTCAGTATCGCGTTTACTTTCGTCAATGCTGACCGACAGCTGCTGAAACGGAATACCAATTTGCTGTAACAGTTCCTGCCGCCGGGGTGAGTTTGAGGCGAGATAAATCATCTGGCTTCAGGCAGTCAGTAACAGAATAACAAGGCTATACACCGAAAACGCTATGGTTAATGCGGGAAAGCGCTTAGGAAATGCGATGACCAGAGCCATCAATAATACACCCACGGCCGGAATAAGCAGTGATGGCAGCAACGGGTTATGCAGCATGCCAAGATTCACAAATGGTCCAATGAGTAAATACACCAGCATAGATGCCGCTGAAAATCGGCCCAAACCCTGGCTGTGCTTCAGTAGATCCAACTTGCCATTTTCGGGCATTGGCAGCGCAATCTCTGCCGCACCATAAATGCAGACCGATGCGAAAATCAGCGTCATGAATTCCAGAAATGTCCACTGTTCCAAACCACGAAGATCCCAACCCACCCACCAAAGCTGCAGCGCATAAACCAGAATGTTGATGCTCCATAACACTGAGGCCCAATGAAATCCAACGCGTTCATAAACGCGTATTAACATCGCCACGCTATTGAGCAAGCGCGTGATCGCCAAACCCAGAATTATAGAGACGGCAACAAAAATGTATTCGTGCTGAGTCAATGCCTGTTTCTCTTATAAGTTAGCTTCTCATCAACACTCGACCCGAGTCAGTATCATAAGCAATGATCTCAGCCGATTGAATGTCTGCATTCGACATTAATTCGGAAAACTCGTCGTCGGGCAACGCTATATGAGCCTGCAGTTGTTCTTCGCTTTCCCATTTTTCCACCAGACGAATCATTGTAGGGTCTGCAAAATCCTGGGAAAACGCGTAATCGATATAGCCGTCGTCTTTAGCGCTGCGTTCGGCGCGCGCTATCAAGCCGCTGCGTGCTACTGATACTTGCTGTTCGGAACTCAGTTTAATTATGCCGGTAATGACAATCACGTATTTCTTCCTGTTTGACTAGCTGATTTTATTGGATATTGCGGTGCATGAACGCCAACAATGGCGCTATTACCTGATTGTTCGCTTCATTTTCAGCGGTGACGATATCAACGTGCGAATAACCTTCGGATATGTACACCTCAAACCCGCCTGCCACGTCGCCATAGGTTGGGAATGCCAGGCTGGGCTGTAACGCGTCTACAATGCGTGGTGTCATACCGTCGCAGCTTGGCGCGGCACACGGCGCGATCGCGCTGGCAAAACTAAAAAAGTCACCAGGCACCGGAGTAAGACCGTTGCTTCCACCGAATGCAATTACCGGTAAGTCAATATTTTGCGCCTGGGTTCTATTGTCTATATCGCTACGCCCGCGCCCTAGTGGCGCTGGCGCAGACAATGCCGTGGTGTCCAGGCCCAGACCTGCGGTAATACTCAGGCCAGACGATGGATAATACCAATCAAAAAAGTTAGTGTTGCCGCGGTAGGTGGCGCCAATCAATTGCCCTTCAAAATCGGTGGGCTCTACTTCAACGCCCCAGACTCTGCCTTCGCGAGGCTCGGTGGGGGCTGCGCCATTGTCGCTGAGTACACTGTCCGGCAATTCTTCATCACGATTCAACCACGTCAACGCGCCATCAACCTCTGGCCCCGGTGCGCCAATCGACGTTGCCAGGAAAGGGGCCGCCGCCGCTCCCAGACCGTCATCATCCAGGTACTGACCGTACAAGGCGACGGATGAGCCAATGCCACCGCCCAGCAAAATTCGCACCGGCAGCAAGGCGGGTACTTGAGCCAGGGCGTTGTTACCTGACATATCATTTTGATCTTGCAGCAATACAGAAACACCCGCATCACCATTCAGGTCGCCATCCAATGCAACAAGCTCGCCAGCAGCGAACGTCTCTGTGTTGATCAAACCCGTCGCGAAAGAAGATCGCGGTTCGGTACACGACGTATTGCTGAACGCTGCGCAATCACTTGTTTCGGAGGCTACCGTGCACGCTGTCAGGCCATCAATACAGCGCGCTGCGTTATTGCTTACTGCGCCAAACAGACCGCCATCAAAACGGGCTTCTATTCGATTTAGCGTGTCGTCGGTCACGGCATCACCCAGCGCCCCCCCACCACCTTCAAACAACACCAGCCCGCGAAGCTTTCGAAACCCAGCATCAACCGCGTCGGTATTCAAATCGAAATCTGTTGCCGCGTAGCGCGCCATAAAACCGGTTCCGGCGGAATGCCCACCTAAAAATACGTTTTGGTTACGTGCAATGCCACGCGCATGCTCTACCACAGCATCTATGTCTTGCGAATGCGTCAGCGTGCTCCAGTTGGCCATGAACGCCAGGTCATTGCTGTTGTAGGCAATTAAACGGCGATTCGGGCCAGCTACTAATCGCTCATCCAGCTCAAGACCAAGCTCGTCGCCAAACAGGAAATCCAGGCCAATAGTTACATCACCTTCCGCTTCGGCCAGCTCCAGACCTGCACGATCTTCCAGTTGTTCTGAGCGCCTATCAAATGCCCATAGCTCCAGGGTCATCTCATGTTCATCAACAGCCAGGCGCATCAATTGTTCAGCCATACGAGCATAGTTGGCCGCACCACCCTGAAACCCCGGTATCGTGATCAGGATAGCGTCTGGCTGCGCGTCTTCAGCATTGGATAAGAAGTAACGCGTGTACGTTGCGGTATTTAAGTCAGGGCCATTCCCACCAAAATGAGCGAGCAGTTTTGGATTACTAACCGATACTCCGTCGCTTCCCGGCGTATTTGCCGGTCTGGCTGCGCTGACGATCGTTTCGGTTTCCTGCCCCAATATGATCGGTGGTTCAGGAACCGGAGGAACATAGGGCGAGAACTGCGGTTCATTTTCGTTGCTGCAGGCAAACACGCTGAGCAGGATGGCAGGGAGTAAGAACTGTTTTTTCATAAGAGCTGTGTAATGGAATTCGATGAACTTGCCAGATCAACCATTGTCGATTTATTGTATTTTTTGTCTGGTCGCGATTTTAAGACAGTGACGAGTGTACCCCGCGCGCAATGTTCATGCACACAGCGTACTGGTTCGTTTCTTACGCAACGATCAATTGGATAGAACACTGCAATCTAATCATTCAATTGTTATCTCCAGCCCAATAAGTCCACTATATTACCGCGGTAATTTTTTTGTAGACATAAGCGGAGAGATAAACGTGCTCAAAAACACCAAAACACTTCTTGTAGCGCTTGCAGCAGCGGTGACCGCGCTGTCAGCGTTTACGATCACAGCGGCGGAAAACACGCCAAAGTCCAATCAATTCTGGTGGCCAAATCAATTGGATCTGGCACCCTTACGGCAGCATTCCAGCGAGTCTAACCCGTTGGGCGCCGACTTCGATTATGCCGCTGAGTTCCAAAGCGTTGACTTAGACGCTTTGAAAGCGGATATCGAGCAGTTAATGACCAGTTCGCAAGACTGGTGGCCAGCGGATTACGGCCATTACGGTCCGTTTTTTATTCGCATGGCCTGGCACAGCGCCGGTGTGTATCGAGTAGCAGACGGTCGTGGCGGTGCGGCGGGCGGCCAGCAGCGCTTTGAGCCGCTTAACAGCTGGCCAGACAATGGCAACCTCGACAAAGCGCGCAGACTGCTGTGGCCAATCAAACAGAAGTACGGCAAGAAAATCTCCTGGGCTGACTTGATGGTGTTGACGGGCAATGTGGCACTGGAGTCAATGGGCTTTAAAACCTTCGGCTTTGCCGGAGGTCGCGAAGACGACTGGGAAGCTGACCTGGTGTATTGGGGCCCCGAAAACGAATTCCTGGCTGACGAGCGCTACAGTGGCGATCGTGAGCTGGAAAATCCTTTGGCCGCTGTGCAAATGGGTTTGATTTATGTAAACCCGGAAGGCCCAAACGGCAACCTGGACCCGCTTGACGCAGCACGCGACATTCGGGAAACCTTTGGCCGCATGGCAATGAACGACGAAGAAACTGTTGCCTTGATTGCTGGTGGCCATACCTTCGGTAAAGGCCATGGCGCTCGCCCGGCAGACTGTGTTGGGCCTGAACCTGCCGCTGCCGGTATCGAAGAGCAGGGCTTTGGCTGGACCAACAAGTGCGGCACCGGTAAAGGAGCCGATACGGTGACCAGTGGCCTGGAAGGTGCGTGGTCCGCTAACCCGATTGCCTGGACATCGCAGTATCTCGATAATCTGTTTGCGTTCGACTGGGTGAAATCGAAAACGCCGGCGGGTGCTACGGTATGGATTCCAGCAGACGGGCAAGCCTCTAACCTGGTTCCTGACGCGCATGATCCCAACAAGCGTCACGCGCCGGTGATGTACACCACAGACTTGTCGCTCAAGTTTGACCCAAGCTACCGCGAGATATCCAAGCGTTTTCAGCAAAACCCCAAAGAGTTTGAACTGGCATTTGCGAAAGCCTGGTTTAAATTGACGCATCGCGACATGGGCCCACGGTCACGCTATCTGGGCGCCGACGTACCTAGCGACGAACTGCTCTGGCAAGACCCAATCCCCGCGGTTGAGCATGACCTGGTGAACAGTCGTGACATTAAAAAACTGAAGGCGAGCGTACTCGATAGCGGATTAAGCGTACCTGAGTTGGTTCGAACCGCGTGGGCATCTGCAGCGAGCTTCAGAAGCACGGATATGCGCGGCGGCGCCAACGGTGCCCGTATTCGGCTGGCGCCACAAAAGGACTGGCAGGCAAACAATCCGGCGGAATTGAGCAAAGTGCTGGCGACCTTGCAGGATATTCAGAAGAACTTCAACGACAACTCACGAAGCCGCAAGATATCCATGGCCGATCTGATTGTGCTCGCTGGTAACGCTGCTGTTGAAAAAGCAGCGGCCGATGCAGGACAGGAGATTGAGCTGACATTTGTACCTGGCCGCGCAGATGCCACACAGGAGCAAACCGATGTTGAATCGTTTGCTGTATTGGAACCAACAGCCGACGGCTTCAGAAACTACTACAGCGCTGACAGCCGTCACTCACCGGCAAAAATGCTGATCGACAAGGCCAACACCCTGAACCTCAGTATTCCAGAGATGACGGTATTGGTTGGCGGTTTGCGTGCACTCAATGCGAACTCAAATGGCGTATCGCACGGTGTATTTACCGACAAGCCTGGTACCTTGAGCAATGATTTCTTTGTGAATCTGCTGGACATGGACACGCGCTGGAAAAAATCCGACACCGAGCAGGGTACCTATCTTGGTCTCGACCGCGCCAGCGGCGAACAGAAATGGACCGCCACACCGGTTGACCTGGTGTTTGGCTCGCATTCTGAGCTGCGCGCTGTTGCGGAAGTGTACGCTTCTGATGACGCAGACCAGAAGTTTGTGACTGACTTTGCCAATGCCTGGAGCAAGGTAATGAGGCTGGACCGCTTTGACCTAAACTGAGTTCATTGCTGTTGAATGCCGCATGAGTGTTGAAACTCATGCGGCTTTTTTTCGCATGGGAATTGGTTTTTTCTAAAAGCAGGGTTGAGCCGGCAGCAAACCGTTAAGCTGGCTGGCGGTTCAGCGAACCACCTGATTTGCCACTAAGCAGGCAAGTTCAATATGGATTGCATCACACTACGGGTATGCAGGGCAGTGCTGCCTGTTGACGGGTGGGTCACGCCATTCACAAGATGTTCAACCATATTCTGCACGTGATGCATTTGGATGTTGGTCGGGTTGGCAATGTTTGTTGAACGCTCGCCGAAGGCGTTTCGGACAATAACCGGCTGCTCTTCGAATATGGAAAACCGTATTTCACCGTCAGACCCGGAGATCAACACCTCATCTTTTCGAGTGGCTGATGCAAAGTTCCAACTCCCGCTGCCGGTAACACCGTTGTCGTGAACCCAACTGCCAACCACTGCATCTTTCGCGCAATACAGATTTTGCTGGTTGGTGCTGTGGCCGCTCACGCGATGAAAATTGCCGAGCAGAAATGCAAACAGATCCAGACCATGACATGCGAGGTCGTCGAAGTATCCTCCGGGTGCTATCTCTGCATTAGTACGCCAGTGTTTTTCTCTTGCCAGATCGTTTGCACTCGGTGGTCGGTTAAGCTGCCACTGCACATGGCGAACCTCGCCAATTTCACGTTGTTCAAGGCATTTTTTGATCTCAGTGAACCGCGGTAACGAACGTCGATAATAAGCTACGAATAATGGGATTGCTGCGCGAGCGAAGCTATCCACAATTTTTCTGGCATCTTCAAAATTCGAGGCCAGTGGTTTTTCAATACAGCATGGCTTGCCAGCCCGCGCGCTCATCAAACCGTACAGTTTGTGCGCATCGGGTGGCGTTGCAACGTAAATAGCATCGATTGACGGGTCGGCAATCAATTCTTCTGCGTTCGAATAGTATTTCTCAACACTGTGTCGACGCGCGTAGTCTTTTGCCAGCAATTCGTTTCTGCGCATTACGGCACCAAGCTCAAATCCAGATACCTGTTGATAGACCGGGCCGCTCTTTACTTCGGTGACCGCACCGCAGCCAACGATACCCCAGCGTATCGGCGTCTTACTGCTCATATCGCTCCAATTGACCGGCTTAAGAGTATTTCAGATGTGATTGTACTCCGCGTTCTACGCGTGCGAGAAGAGGTATACTGCCGTTCTCAATGAGGTAAGAAATGCCACAGGCACGAGAGTCTTTATCCGCCATTTCAACACGCAATGCCTGGTTGGGCATTGCCGGTATTGTCGCGTTTAACCTTATACCCTTGTACGGCGTTTTCGCCTGGGGCTGGACCAGCTTTGAGCTGATTTTTTTGTACTGGTTTGAAAACCTGGTCATTGGCGCGTTCACTGCCGGGCGAATGCTGCTGCGGCGTTATGAGAATTCAAAGCAGTTGTTCAGCACTGGCTTTATGACGGTCTTTTTTACGCTGCATTTTGGTGGCTTTTGTTGGGCGCATGGAACCTTCCTTTTTTCTGTGTTCGGGCCTGAGGAATTGCAATCACTGCCCATGCATGAAGCCGCGATGACTGTCATTCGTGACAACGGATTGGTGCTGGCGGCAGTGTCACTAACCTTGCTGCAGCTTATGGACTGGTTTCGCGAGGCGCGCGAAAAGGGCGTAGGTTCAGTTGCGCCAAACGAGTTAATGTCCAGGCCTTACCGACGTATTATTGTTCTGCACGTAACAATAATTGCGGCTGGCGCTGCGTTAAGCGCTTTGAATGAGCCTTTGCTTGGCTTGATCATTCTGGTGCTGGCAAAAACCGCTTCGGATATTTGGCATTGGCGCAGAGATGCTTCCGCGGCAAACATCACATCGGCTGACCAAACTCCAGATTGACTTGAATTTTTACATCCGAGACCCCATTTAGAACGTATTATCAGCTATGTTTCAAGCTAGGAGAATTCTGCGATGATGCGGATTGCGCTGTTTATGGGCACCAATATTGCCGTGCTGGTATTGGTGGGTATCGTCATGAGTATTTTCGGCGAGCCAATTCTGGCCAGCAATGGCGTAGACCTGAATTTAACCGACCTGCTTATTTACAGCGCGGCATTCGGTTTTATTGGTTCATTTATCTCTCTGTTTCTGTCCAAGTGGATGGCCAAGCGATCAGCAGGTGTGCAGTTGATCGAGCAGCCCACTGACCCGGAACAGCGCTGGCTGTATGAAACAGTGCAAGATCTGAGCGAAAAAGCAGGCATTAAGATGCCTGAAGTGGGTATTTTTCCATCGTCACAGCCCAATGCGTTCGCGACAGGATGGAATAAGAACGACGCCCTGGTTGCCGTGAGTGTGGGCTTGTTGCGCTCAATGAATCGCAACGAAGTGCGCGCCGTTATGGCCCATGAAATTGCGCACGTCGCCAATGGCGATATGGTAACTCTCAGCCTCATCCAAGGAGTGGTGAACACCTTCGTTATTTTCTTCTCACGCATTATTGGCCATGTAGTGGATCGAGTTTTACTCAAGAATGACCGCGGTCATGGTATTGGTTACTTTGTCTCATCAATGCTGGCACAAGTGGTATTGGGGTTCCTCGCGTCCGCGATTGTCAGCTGGTTCTCACGCTACCGAGAATTCAGAGCCGACGAGGGCGGGGCCACATTTGCGGATCGTGACTCAATGATCTCGGCACTGCAGAGCCTCAAGCGTGGCAGCAATCAAGCAAATGACCTGCCGGCAACCATGCAGGCGTTTGGGATCAGTGAAGGTGTGCGTTCCGGACTGGCCGCGATGTTTGCCAGCCACCCCCCATTGGATGATCGAATAGAGGCTTTACGGAACAGGTAGCCAACGGGAAAGCTCTCCCCGAGCAGGAGTTGAAGCCCTGCTCGGGACCCATTCATCATCACGCTGAGACTGTCGACAAACGGCCGTTCGCATACCAATTATTTAGCGGCGCATGACCTAGACTAATAACATCACAGGGATTTGCTTTCACAAGGATTAGAGTGAGCTGCCAACTATTACTCGTTGATGACGAGCCCAATGTACCCAAGTCAATAAGACGCGCTCTTCGCAGTCAGCAATACGCAATTCATATTGCTTCCAGCGGTACAGAGGCGCTGGAACTGCTCGAAAATCAGCCAATTGATGTTGTGGTCAGCGACCACAGAATGCCAGGCATGACAGGCGCAGAACTACTGCGCGAAGTGAGCACCCGGTACCCTTCCATCGTAAACGTGATGCTTAGCGGTCAGGCTGATATGGACGCCGTGATCGATGCGGTAAACGACGGCAATATTTATAAGTTTCTCCACAAACCCTGGAGTAACGATGCATTGCGAAGCACTGTGGCCGAGGCGGCTGCCCTGCCCGCTGGCCGACGCAACAGCAACACGTCTTCAGTAATGTCTCAACAGCGGTTCTGTGAGTCCATACGCTTTGAGGTACCCACAGAGAAATACTCTTTGGTATTGCTCGAAATTCGTAATTCAAGCGAGCTTCGTACACTGGAGCACTTTGACGCAGCTCATACAGAGTTTCTGGATGAGCTCGGGCACTATTGTCAGCAGCACTTAGGTGAGCCACTGCTACCCATGCAACGCCTGGAGGGTAATTTACTCGCCTGTGTTCATCGTCAATTTACGCCACCGGTAGCAGAAGCCTTTTTTCTGAATCTGGCCGATTCCCTGCCTTCGTTTACGCGGCTTCAACCCGTGATTGCAATGGGTTACGCCAGTTTCCTGGACGATATCAACACCTGTTTTAATCAGGCATTGAGCGCCCTGACCGCATCTGCCCCAGGTCAGGCAACTCAATTTTCCGACAAGATAGGCAAACGCATACATTTAAGACATTCGTTAGAAACAGAGATGCGCGACGCCTTACCAAACGGTGAGTTTTATCTCGATTTCCAACCACAGGTGTCCAGCCTGGATGGCAGTATTCGTGGGTTGGAATCGCTGTGTCGTTGGGAACATCCAAGCAAAGGAAAGATCTCGCCAGAAATATTTATTGACCTGGCAGAACAAAACGGCTTTATCAATGAACTGGGGTTGTGGGTAATACAGCAGGGCTGTTATTCGCTGGCAACCTTACAAAGCATCGGCATCGACAACCTTAGATTAAGTGTCAATGTATCACCACGCCAGTTCTCGCAGCGCGGCTGGGTAGATGCGGTACTCGAGTTTCTCGAATCACGCCATGTAGCTGCCAAATTTCTAGAGCTGGAAATAACGGAAAGCAGCATCATGTCGAATGCAAACCACGCCCTTGAGGTTATGTCGGAGCTCAGGGAATGTGGCGTTCGGATAGCAATGGATGATTTCGGCACTGGACACTCTTCACTTGGACAAATCAATCAGCTGCCAATTGATGTATTGAAACTCGACAGATCCTTAATCATTGACGTAGAGCACAATGAAAAAAGCCGGAAACTTCTCAAGAACCTGTTGTCTCTGGCCCATGATCTGGGCTTGGAGACAATCGCCGAGGGTGTTGAAACTCAGGCACAGGCAGACTTATGCAGGCAATTTGGTTGCGATTTAATTCAGGGGTACTTTTACTACCGGCCGATGAAAATCGACAAGGTTGTAGAACTCTACGGACAAGAACAATTCAATAAAGGGACTAACAGACAATGAAGGGAATAGTTTTCAGCATTCTTAGTGAGATGGTCGAAGAGACGTTTGGGCTAGATGCCTGGAACAAGCTGCTGGACGACACCGGCCTCGAAGGCATTTACGTTGCCACCGAAACCTATGACGACTCAGAACTTTTCACTCTGGTGGCCGCAGCAGAATCAGCAACCGGCATACCCGCTAAAGAACTAGTGCACCAGTTTGGCGTATACATGCTGCCTCATTTTGTGGCTAATTACCCGGTCTTCTTCGAGAATCAAACCAGCCTTAAAGACTTTCTGCTGACCGTTGACCAAGTCATACATGTCGAGGTTCGCAAGTTGTACCCGGACGCAGGCTTACCGGAATTTTTGTATGAAGATCGTGACGATAATGAGCTGGTGATGATGTATAGCTCGCCAAGAAAACTGTGCGCGCTGGCAGAGGGGTTGATCGAAGGGTCGGCCAATCACTTTAACCAAAGCTGTTCAATTATTCATGATGTTTGCATGCACAAGGGTGCCGATCATTGCCGGTTCGAGCTGAAGATAAGTGAGAAACCTGAGCAAGCGTAATGGACTTGTCATCGGTACAAAGAGCCCTAAAGCGTGAACGCGCAAGCCGTAAACTGGCTGAGCGTCTGTTGGAAGAAAAATCCAGAGAGCTCTTCGAGTCATTCCAGAAACTGGAGGGTGCGCATGAAGAACTCAAACAAAATCAGCGGCAGCTTGTTCAATCAGAAAAAATGGCATCGCTCGGTGTATTGTCGGCGGGTGTTGCGCATGAAATAAATAATCCGATTGGTTTTGTGAGCAGCAATCTTGCGACCTTGAGTGAGTATACGCCAGTTTTTCATGAAGCATTTTTACTCCTCAAAACTCTTCTCAAGAAGCTCGAGAATGAGCCCGCCTACGCATCCGATTACCAAACTGTGAAACAGTTTCTCGAAGAACGTGAAATCGATTATCTGGTTGAAGACACTACTGATATTTTGGCAGAAATTCACGAGGGCTTGCGCAGAGTAACAGAAATAGTTTCAGGCTTGCAGTCGTTTGCAAGAGCAGACAAAGCCATTATGGAACCGATAGACATCATAGCGTGTGTGCGCTCGACGGCTTCTCTGGTTAAGTCTGACGCGAAGCACCGATTTGAGTTGGTGGACGAGCTGGTCGACACCCCATTTGTCATAGGCAGCACGGGAAAGCTCAACCAGGTATTTATGAATCTTATCGTCAATGCGATACAAGCGGTCTCAAGCGTAAAAGACAATGGCAAGGTAACGTTGAGATCGCGCGTTCAGGGTCACTTTGTGAACGTGGAGATATGCGATGACGGACCCGGTATAGATGCGGCATTGGTGGACAAAATATTTGAGCCATTTTTTACAACTAAAGAGGAAGGCGAGGGTACCGGCCTGGGTCTGTCATTAACTCAAGGCATTATCAAGGAGCACGACGGTGAAATCATCGTCGACAGTAAACCTGGCATTGGTACCAGAATCACAATCGCGATACCAATATGCAATGAACCGCAGACAACTCGCAGCTGATTATTTGTTTTACGATGAATACACAGATTGACGCTTTGCAAAAGGCGCTGGCCAGAGAACGAAAAGCGCGTAAATTGGCGGAAAACCTGCTAGAAACGCGCTCGCGAGAATTGTTTCACTCTAAACGGGAATTGGAAGAATCTTACGCTGCAACAGTTGAAGTATTTTCCAACTTGTTTGGCGCACGAAGTGGCCGCAGCCCGGAGTCATTGCGTCGGCTTGGAAGAGAAACCAGGTCGTTTGCCGCACATATTGGCTTACCTGCTGAAACGCAAAGGCATTTGTATCTGGCCGCTATGTTATGCGATTTGGGCAAACTGGCCATTGCCGATGAACTATTGCTTAAACCCTTAATGGAACTTTCAGATGATGAAAAACAACAATTCGTGCTCCATCCGCTGCTTGCCCATGAATCATTAATAGCTTTGCCACCGCTTGAAATCGCCTCTGAGATCGTACTACAGCATTGTGAGCATTTTGACGGCGGCGGCTACCCGCTTGGGCTCAACTGGAATGAAACCTCACTGGAGTCACAGGTATTGTGTTTAAGCAAAGACTTTGATGGCCTCACACGCGGCAAAATAGTTCATGGTGAACTCACTAGCCTGGAAGATATTAAGTTCATTGAGGGGCACAGAGGTGATCGATATGACTACAACTTGGCCGATCGCTTCATTGAGTTCATGACAACTCATCGAGAGCAACTGCAAGATCTGAAAGAGCAACGCCTGGCTCCCGGCAGCCTGGTCGCGGGAATGATTCTCACCCGCGACCTCAAAAATGACGAGGGCGTGTTGATTCTTCCGGCTGGAAGACGTTTATCCGACGCAATGATCAGAAAACTGGCCTCGATTTCAAAACGACGGCAGCGCGACGTTA
The DNA here is from genome assembly GCA_030429735.1 of Gammaproteobacteria bacterium. GTDB lineage: Bacteria > Pseudomonadota > Gammaproteobacteria > Pseudomonadales > JAUIET01 > JAUIET01. The sequence continues at coordinate 77,870 of JAUIET010000007.1, read as the reverse complement.
TGCTCTACGTTGAAAGTGGCGCAAACTAATCCCCGCAAGTCCTTGCCGCACGCCGCCTGATGATATTCGAAATTGCTACCTATGCGAGCTGTATTTCCTGGTAAGAGGCCAGCGTTTGCGCGCAGGCATGCGCAGCTTCACTACCTTTCACCACAAAGTGCTGCTTAAAAAATTCTGGCTGTCCCTCGCCGAGAAAATCGTGTGGCGTTAACACACCCGAAAAAATCGGTACTCCGGTGTCCAGCTGCGTACGCATCAAACCATCGATCACCGCGGTCGATACAAAGTCATGCCTGTAAATACCACCGTCAACAATCAGACCGGTTGCCACGATACCGGCATACTCTCCGGAGCTTGCCAGCGTTTTTGCCTTGAGCGGAATTTCGAACGCGCCTGGCAACTCGAAGCACTCTACCGGCCTGCCATCTAACTCGTTGAACGCAGTTAAAAAAGACCGGCAAAACTCATCAACAATGTCTTTGTGCCAACACGCTTGTATAAGCGCAATTTTCTTTCGCCCGGTGTTGTCTCCGGTAGGGGAATTAAAAATGGAATTCATCTGTTGTTTCCTCGTTACTCTGATAGAACAACAGGGCAACAAGGACAAAGAACCGGCGCGAAGTGCACCTGGTAGATACCCTTATTCTCATAACCAGACTCTAACTGTCGGCCCCGGAATCTAACCGGGTCTGCTCGTCCTCCTGTATGCTGGCCATTGGCCGGTGCTTACTGGAGCGCCCGCGGGCTACGCTATGCGATTACCGCCGGTGGGGACTTTCACCCCGCCCTGAGAATGACCATTAACGGTCGCCAGCAGTATAATTGCTGAAGGGCGGCGAATACAAGAGACCTGGAGAGACTGGATAATGGGTATTAACGCAGGCCTTGGCGCCGGCCGATTTCCATTTCGCAATGTGGACAATTAGCAGCCGCATTTTCCGGTATGGATCGGTGGCAACAGTGCGGCGGCACAAATGCGCACTGCACGTTACGGTACCGGCTGGCTAGGTGGTTTAAGCCCGGTCGACGCGGTTGCTGAGACCGTCAGCGGCATCAAGCAGACACTTGAAGTGACCGGGCGGGGATATCGAAATTCGTTGCCATTCCCTTGGCGGATAACGATGAAGAAATGCTCCGACAATCCAGCTTGTTCATTGATGAACTGCTGCCTCTGCTGTCTGCGCGCTACGGCGGCTAGTCCAGGTAATTCGTCAACAGGGTATTGACCCTGGTCTCGCTCCAGGGTTTAGGATTTGTTTTTCGTTAGAGAAACAGGTTTTTACTTATGGCGCTGGCACTTTCACTTTCATTTCTTCTATTAGCGGTTGCTGGCCGTATAGCGATTCAACTCTATCACACCGGTGATCATGGCGTTCGCTTCGCCGGAATGTCTGCCCCCTTGTCCGAGGTTGTGCCCGGAACATTGTTTGTACTGTCATTTGCTATACACCTCGGTCTGATTCTACTCAATGTTTTTGGCTTACTGAACGTAAGCCCTGTTAATCCTGATTGGCTTGCAACGATAGGCTTATTGACAGGCTTGGGTGGTATTGCCATAACACTTGCTGCACAGTGGCAAATGGGCGAAGCGTGGCGAATTGGCGTTGATGCAAAGGAAAAAACGGCTCTCATTACCCACGGCCTGTATGCCCGCTCACGTAATCCCATTTATTTTGGCATCTTCGCCTACTGGATCGGAATGTCGATAGTCTTCCCACACCCGTTAATGTGGGCCTGTGCTGCTTTATGCGTACTCAGCACACATGTTATTGTAGTTGCGATGGAAGAGCCCTATCTCAAAACGCTCCACGGCCAGGCGTTCACCGACTACTGTCGTCACGCAAATCGCTATTGGCTTTTCTGAGTATGGATTGGCAATCCAAACAAGGTGGGGTCAGAGTGCCTGTTGGCCAGATGTTTGTCGCAGTGTCCTTAAACGGCTCTCATAATCAGCGCGGTTATGGTAGCAACCGTAAAAGGTGCGAGTGCCGCTGTAGCCCATTCGCCCGTGCATGCAGCGCCAATTATCAAATATCAAAGCCATACCGGTGCGCAGTGGAATCTTGAGCCAGTTGGCTTGGTCAATGGAACGTCGATTAAATTCTGCATACGCCTGATAGAATGCATCCAAGGCGTCTTCATTCCTGTGCATTGGCGCGCGATCATAGTTATTAAACGATACTTGCTGCAACTCGCCACGACTGTTGAGCCTGATCACCGGGCGCTCAGCGTATAAATGCACACCGGGTTCCAGGTACTGACCCGGAACAGACACGCTACACAAGGTGTCAAAATGTTCCGGGCATTGTTCTTTCATTTCATTCGCGATCGCGAAGCCATCCACCAGAACGCTTTCCCCGCCTGTGCCATCAAACTCCAGACAGTTAAACATCTGCAGACCGGCGGCATTGTGATAATAGGTGCCATCAGTATGGGGTAATAAGGTCTGCGTGGTGTATGCTGAATCCTCGTGCTCGGACAAATCGGCTGACAAAGGCCAGTAGGCACCAAATATGGTGCGCTGAGCCGGGCTTATCCGTTCTCCCAGGGCTTTTGTGCCTTGCTCGGAAGCATCAGTATCGCTGAGTAACGCAAAGCCATAACGCTCTATAAGCTCTAACCACTGCAAGGTACCTTGCTCGCTGGCAAGCACATCGTTATACGGGATTTCAGGCAACGACTCGAGAACCCGGGCAGCACTCCAATAGTGGTGTTCGCTTGCGCTACTTTCACGTTCGCTAAACACTGCGCGCTGAAGTTGCGCCACCGAAATCGTATTGCGCGTATCATCATTCCAATGCAGTTCTATGCATCGAGACTGATTATCCAATACCGCATTACTCACGGTGATATCGGGCGCAATTGCAAACGTATCAACCAGTCTTTGACGCGTATTGGGGTCCTGACTTGCCGGATCATCACAATGGTCGCGCAGCCAAAACGCGCTAAAAAAATGCTGTACGCCATTATCCCAGCTGACGTTTACGCCACCACGACTAACAGAAATAGTGTCTAGTTGCATAGTACTTTTTAAATAACGCGCTAGAATTTAACGCACTAGAATTTAACGCCCTTGAAATTTGGCCTGCCGACGTTCAATAAATGATTGCACGCCTTCTTTAGCATCTTCAGTGGCCAGCATGTCACGTTGCGTAGCTGCAAGCTCAGAAACGGCCGCTTCAAAACCGTCATCCAGATAGCGTCGTGATGATGCTTTAGTAGCTTGCACGGCAAGTGGCGCGCAAGCAGCTATTGATTCGGCTATCTCAATCGCGCGTTCCAGCTGTTGGCCCACAGGTACGATCTCTTGCACAATACCGATACGCTTGGCTTCTTCGGCGTCAAACTCATCCGACGTTAACAGATGGTACATCGCATTACCCCAGCCGCCACGTTCCACAAAGCGTATAGTGGCACCTCCTGTGGCCATGATTCCGCGTTTGGGTTCCAGTTGCGAGAATCGACAGTTGTCTGCAGCCACGACAATATCCCCACCTAAGGCCAGTTCAATCCCCAAGGTATAGGAAATGCCATGCGCTGCGGTAACAATCGGTTTACGACAGGCGCGGCTCAAGCCGCACATATCAATTGTTTCACCGTCGCCGCCTACGCCTAACTCCATATCGCCAGTCCACTTTGGCAAATCCAGCCCGGCCGTGAAATGATCTCCATGGCCAAACATAACACCTACCCACAGCTCGTCGGTTTCATCCAGCCTGGTCAGCGCGGCGACCAATTGCTCCGCCATGGTGGGCGTAAACCCATTGTATTTCTCGGGGCGATTAAAGCCTATCAGCATTAGATGCTCGCGAACCTCTACACTGATTGAACCTTCATCATTACTCATAAAATCTAACCTTAATAAAAAAGAGCGGGTATATTCTCCAGCATCATAAAGTATTTCGCTGCAAACACGTTAATCCAAAAGCGTATCCACGCCGTAATGTTCGCCGGTTTAGATTTAGCGGGCCGCCACGCCCAAGGCCGCTAGATTGGCAGCCATATCTTGCGCTGAGCTTGCTGGCTTAACAGCGCGATCTATCTTTGCAACTATGCCCTGCTTGTTTACGTAAATGGTATGACGTTTGGCATAACCACCTGCTGCTAACACACCATATGCCTCAGCCACTTGCTTGTCGGGGTCACTGAGTAAAGGGAAATCAGCGTTCTGTTGCTTGGCAAAGCCAATGTTATCCGCCAAAGGATCAACACTGGCCATAAAATAGCTTACGTCGAACGCTCTGATTAACTCGCCATTCTCGGCCAGCGACTTACATTCGATCGTACAACCGCTGGTGTACGCTTTTGGAAACCACGCAATAACAAACGCCTGCTTTCCTTTGAAGTCCGCGAGTTGATAGGTTTTTCCGTCACTGGCGGCCAGTTCGAAGTCAGGGGCTGCATCACCCACCTCGAGGGCTGACACCGCGAGTGCAAGGCTTGTAAGTAACATAAGAAGTGAAGATCGAATAAACATTGCGCGGCCTCTGACCCGGTCTCAGTATGTGGTAAAGAATACATCAAACCCGCCCATAGAGGGCAGGATATAGAAGTATGACTATATAGTACGGCGGTTCACCGGTTTAGAGATCACGGCACTGTGGGGCAATAGGCCATCTAATCGCGGTCAATGTACATCCAACGTTGCTGGCCGCAAAGTACGCAGCGCCCTTGTTGCGCGACAGCGATCGATCGGTGTTCGCAAGCATCTCCGCGTGCGTTGGTTCCATTGAAGACAATCGATTGCGCGGTGGTATAGCTATCGTATGTCAAAAGCCGCATTGAATATGGCTCCTAGAACGCTCAGCATAGAGTGGCGACGTAGCCTGCCCAAGTGCACTGTTGCGGCACTGCACCCCGGCACAACAGATACAGCGCTTTCGGCACCTTTTCAAAAAAATGTACCCCCTGAAAAATTGTTCAGCCCAGAGCTTCCCTAGTTACCTGATGGCAGTAATCGACGGACTCCACCCCGATTTAAGCGGTCGATTCTGGTCCTGGGATGGGACCGAGCTCGCCTGGTAAGGATATACTCTTGCAATGCCATTGAAACTTCCACACGAAGAGCCTGGCGGTACAGGTAGCAAACGCGGTGGTAACACACTGTTCAAGCTAATCCATCGGAGAACATTCAAATGAAAGTACCTGAGTTTATGTTCGTGATCGTTAACCCTATCGTGACTTTATTGTTGCGTTCACCGCTGCATTTTCTGGCCAGTAAAAGTTTGATGGTGGTGACATTCTGGGGTAGAAAGAGCGGTAAGCAGTTTTCAACACCTGTGCGCTACTTGCGCGAGGACAATACGATTGTCAGTTTTTCTTCTGATGACACGGCGTGGTGGCGTAATTTGAGAGACGGCGCCAAGGCAAGTTTGCTGGTTCAAGGCGATAGTATTGAATGCGCTACGACTGTCATCGAACGCGACACTGAAAAAGTGCGTGAGTGGCTTGAGTACTACTTCAAACAATTTCCGCAAGATGCAGCCTACCATGACGTAAAGCTATATGCGGATGGCACAGTGGATGAAGAGACAATGGCGGCGGCGGCTGAACACGCAATCGTAATGATTGCCACACCCGTGGCATAGCGCTTCTGTATTAAGATGGCGCAAAGCCGCTGATTGCCAAACCCTTTGGAGCCTGCCATGAGTTGGAAATATGTCTGTGTATTTGCCTGCGCGAGCCTGTTAACCACGCTGTATGCGGCCGCTGAAAGCTCAGCATCGTCAACGCTTAATAAAGCCGTTGCCGCCGACTACAACTACCTCGACAAGTTGTATAAGCATTTCCACGCCAACCCCGAGTTGTCGATGCAGGAATTTGAAACCTCCGATCGCCTGGCAAAAGAGCTTAAAAGCCTGGGCTATACGTTGACGCGAGACATTGGCAAAACCGGATTAGTGGCGACACTAAAAAACGGTAAAGGCCCCACCTTGATGATACGGGCCGACATGGACGCATTACCTGTACTTGAGAAAACGGGACTGCCCTATGCCTCAACCAAAAAACAGATCAACCTGGAAGGCATTGAAATGCCAGTCATGCATGCCTGCGGTCACGATATGCACGTGACATCGTTAGTCGGTGTCGCTCGGCAGATGGCAGCCATGAAAGATCAATGGCGCGGCACACTGCAGCTGCTGGGACAGCCCGCGGAAGAAGCGCTCGGTGGTGCCAAAGCAATGGTGCGCGACAATTTATACGAGCGCGTGGGACGCCCGGACTATTCGATGGCGATGCACGTGATCGCCAAGTATCCGGCAGGTAAGATCGCGTTCAGTGATGGTTTGATGTACTCAAGTGCCGACACCATTCGTATCATTGTGCGCGGCGTTGCAACCCATGGCGCGTCACCGCATCTTGGCAAAGACCCGGTGCTGATTGGCTCGCAAATCGTGGTGGCCTTACAGTCGATCGTCACACGGGAAGTGTCTCCGATTGAGCCAGCGCTGATTACGGTTGGCGCGTTTAGAGCGGGCACTGCGCCCAACGTTATTGCTGATAGCGCTCAATTAGACATCACCGTTCGCGCCAATACCGAACAGACGCGCGCATTGTTATTGGACAGCATCAAACGCGTTGCCATTCAAACCGCCAGAACAGCGGGTGTGCCCGAGCATTTATTGCCGATTGTTGGCATCGCACCTGATGGCGCCCCAACCACAACCAACACTGCAGAACTTGCACAGCGGGTCAGAGCCGCAATGAAAGCCGCTATGCCTGCCAGTGCGTTTGTGGAGTGGTATCAATCCGATATGGGGGCTGAGGACTTTCCGGACCTGGTCAACATAGACCCGCCTATCCCCAGCGTGTACATTGAAGTAGGTGGAACGCCGGCTGAGAAGCTGAAATCCGGTGAATGGGCAGACCATCACTCTCCGTTATTTCAGATTGATCACGAATCGTCAATAAAAGCGGCGGTTGAAGCGATGACAGTCGCCGCAATCGATTTGCTGCAATAATCGGTGACGCGCATTCAGCCTCAGGCACGGTGGCTTTTTGTCGGATTCTGAGCGACGATTCTCACAGACTACTACGCACACTGGTTTACTGATTGAGTGCTCACGCTACAGCGGTAGTCAGATCACGGCAATATACGTTCATTTCTGACTGAATACGCTCAGCGTAATCACGCAAAGCGGGCGTTTCTTCGGCAATGGCAGACAACCACGTCGCCGGTTTATTGTCGATCAAGCCTGCAACTATTGACGCCACCGCAAAATCATACGCAGTCAAACGCTCGCCTGTAATGTAGGGGTGAGTGCTTGTGTGTGCTGCTATAGCCTGCAGATCCTTTCTCGCGAACTCGGCTTGCTCCTGCATAGTATGGCGGCCCAGGCCATGCAGTTGATACGTTTTTCGCACTTGCTTACGTGCCAGTCTTGACACCAGAAAGCCGATGGGGGCCGGCATAAAACTAAAAAAATCTTTTTTAACTACTTTAAACCAATCATCATCAAGCCAGCGCGCAGCAACCATAATCCAGTACAAATGGTCTTCCGCCAAACGTGTGAATGCAGTGCCCACCGCCTTTTCCTGCTCGGTTAAATGGCTAAACAGACCTCCATTGGTTTTTTTGTCCAGGTAATCCAGAATTAACTCTGAATCTGGAATAATATCGCCATCTACTATCCATGGCATCTTACCTTTTGGTGCCTTACCCGGATTCGCCTCGGTGACTACATCAAACTCAAGATCAAGATCAAGATAGGTTAAGGCCATTTCTACTTTCAAACAGAAGGGGCTGGGGTTTCTAAGGTTGAATGCAGCGGGTAAGGTATATAGCGTGATCATCTGGTGTCTCGTCGTTATGTTGACTGATTTGTGCGTTACGCCAAACCTGCGTATAGCCATAGCTTGCTACTGGGGAAGCCTCTCTCCAGTTACTGTCTGCGTGTTTCCGCGTCAATATCGGCATCCCAATCGGCACTGTTAAGCGGACTATTATTAGAACTATCAAGCAAGCTGGCCGGATAATGCTTTTCAAAAACGGCTATTAGCTCATCGTAGGGAATATCAGTATATTCACCACGCTCACTAACGTATTCCATATGACGATTGCCGTCATTATCGAATTCATGATAAAGGCTGTCGCTCCCGCCATCGAACTCCAAGGGCTTAAGATTAAATTTTTCGCAAAGACTTAGGTTAAACGCAGGTGTGGATTTAACCCATTTGCCATTCAAAAAGTTAGAGCAATACCCGTGAAAATAAAAAATATCTGAATTCATCTGCGCGCGCATCTTTGCGGTTGAAAGATGGTTACGCACATCGGCGAAGCCAACGCGGGACGGTATTCCGGCGGCCCGACACAATGCGGCCATCAAGACGGCCTTTGGAACACACCAGGACTCGCCCGCTGCAAGCGTAGTGCTAGCGTGCAATGACTCTCGGCTCACACTAGCCGAGTACGCGTTGTAGCGAATGGTATCGCGCACAAAATAATACAGTGAGACAGCATTTTCAGTGTTGCTGCAATCTGCTTTGCTATTGGCCCTGGCGGCTTCAATAATGCTCGGGTGATCGCTGTTAATAAATTGGCTAGCCTGCAGGTATTGGCTGAGGTCGGAGTTTGATCGTGTCATATTTTTTACAGCAGGCAATATTGGTTCGCAGTTCGTAAGGGTCTTTTCAGTAGTCACCAGTCCGCATGATTATGCGAGCATATGACGTATTTTATCCTTTCTGGTCCCCAAGTGCAGAAATCATTGCACTTTCCGAGTCTTCCATAGAGTAGATGCGTACGCCAGTTGGCGGCATTCATCAGTGAAAGCAGCTGGGGCACTTATAAACAAGTATACGAAATGACTTCGGTTCCCTGGATTTCAAACTTCTTTGCCGCCTATAATCCAAGTGGTTCCGCACAGCTTTCGACTTACCCTCCCAACGCCGCCAGCGGAAACACCGTGTTTGAGTCCAGTGTGAAGGTTTAGAAAATGTGTTTTCAACAATGAGTAAGCGGTCTTCGCATACGCCAATGGCACTGTTTACGGATGCCATGCCGGCTGTTTCGGGTAATACCGTGAACGGTCTTGGCGAAAAGACCCCTCGTCCGGCTTCGCCTTTTTTTTGGCATCCGCCGGAAAAACAAACCCACGGTGAGTTACAAAAAATAGTGACCGATTATCAGCACAGGTCACCGGAAGTGAGCACCCATTTCTCGCCCAATGCTCCGGGTGGTCGTGGACCGAAACCAATTTTTCAAGCAGAGCATGCCGCAACAGGAACTGCTCAGAGCTTTACCGCGCTTATTAAATCATTTGCACTGGATAATGAAGCTGACCTCGTCGGTGTTGCCAGAATGTCACCCGAGTTTGTGTATGACGGCTACACGATTGAGCACCCCTGGGTCATCCTTGTTGGCGTGTCCATGGAGTATGAAGCGTTGAGCCAGGCACCACCCAGCTTCGACAACCCTGCTGCTGCTGTGGAAGTGGCTAAGGAATACAATCGGGCTTCACGTGCGTGCCGAAAGCTCAGCAACCATATTTTGTCCAAAGGTTATTCGGCCAAAGCCTGGCCCGGCCCTTATGCGTCTGCACTGAACATGCTACCCGCAGCCATTGCGGCCGGGCTGGGTGAGTTGGGCAAACACGGTTCGCTGATTAACCGAAAGCTGGGGTCGCGTTTTCGTCTGTCGGCGGTAACAACGGATATGCCGCTGCTTGCGGATTCACCCGACAACTTCGGCATAGATGACTATTGCAGTCGCTGCCAGGCGTGCACAAATGCTTGTCCGCCAGCGGCCATTGCAAATGATAAGCAGTGGGTACGCGGCATAGAAAAGTGGTACGTGGATTTCGACAAATGCATTCCATACTTTGGAGAAACCCTGGGGTGTGCGGTCTGCATTGTCACCTGCCCGTGGTCCAGGCCGGGTGTAGCGGATAAGCTGCTGGATAAGTTAGGACAAACCTAGGGAGCCTCTGGACAAACTCGGACTGCACTTCCTTTACTGATTAATCAAAGTCAATTTTGCCGCGAAGTTTCTTGGTTTTACCCTGTTTGGTTTTGCTCTCCAGCCTTCGCTTCTGCGCTCCTTTACTGGGCTTGGTTAGACGCCGCTGCTTTTGGGTTACTGTAGCCGCCTTAATCAGCGCTACCAATCGGTTGCAGGCTTCCTCGCGGTTTTTTTCCTGTGTGCGGTGAGTCTGAGACTTGATTACAATCACACCCTCTTTCGACACGCGCTGATCATTCAGCCCAAGCAATCGCTCTTTATAGAACTCCGGCAATGAGGAGGCATTAATATCAAACCGAAGGTGAATAGCCGTCGACACTTTATTCACATTCTGCCCACCCGCACCTTGGGATCGAATGGCCTGAAATTCGATTTCATGGAGGGGAATAGCGACGTTACTTGAAATAAAAAGCATGATGACTGCGCACTGTGGTTCAGGATCTTATTGATCCGCGAGCTGATTTTGCGAGCAACTCTATTTTAAACTCGGGCAAAAAACGCCCTGATATACTTCCCGATTCGGTGTTTCCAGTATGAATAGCGCCCTGCGCAGCATAAAATGAGGCAGCATTGGGGTCGCTTTGAATACGCAGAATTTTTGCACCTCGTTTGCTGGCAACCTCTTTTGCTTTTTCCAACAACCTTCGTCCAAGGCCGAAACCGATATTCTGCGGCTCCACGAACAAGGCTTCCAGGTCACGCTCGAACTCCGAAATTGGCCGCATTGCAAAATAACCCACAATGACGCCATCCACTTCGCAAACGAAATAGTCGCGCTGTGTATCCATTATGCGCGCCTGCGTAACCACAAGCTCATCGCGGCATGCCGCCATAAACTCGGACGAATATCCCCAGTAGGCTTTTGATCGCATTGCCAGTTCGCTGATTGTTTTCGCTTCGGTTGGCCTCGCTGTGCGGAGTATCGTGCTGTCCTTCATATCATGACCCTGATCCGCAGTATTGACCAAAGGGTTCTCGCTATAACGTCAAAGGTTATTGAACTGATGCGAGCTTACGCTGATGATACGTACTTGTTAACTGGGGTATTTGCATGGTCGAGCGAATCATCACACTGATGCTGTTGGTTATCAGTATTATACACCTGCTGCCATTGAGCGGGTTGTTTGGCGCTGAACGCTTATCTACGTTGTATGGACTGACCATTAGCGAGCCAAACCTGGAAATTCTGATGCGACATCGCGCCGTGCTGTTCGGATTACTAGGTACTTTCTTCGCGTATGCCGCCTTCAAGCCCAGTCTGCAACCGATAGCATTTGTTGCCGCGTTTGCCAGTGTAGGGTCATTTTTCTATTTGGCGTTTTCTGTGGGTGGTTACAACGACGCAGTAGCCAGAGTAGTCGCTGCCGATTATATTGCCGCAGCCTGTCTTCTGGTGGCAGTCAGTTTATTCACACTGGCGAAGTGAAGGTTAACTCAAACGTTTGCTACAAGACGTCTGCAATACCGGTTTCTTCGCCATTTTATTGCATCTTGCTCCATTCAGGGGTCTCGCTTCATCCAGCGTTTGCGTTCAAGTGGAGGTAGTTTTTCGATTGAGTAGCGCAACATTGTACGAGGCATTTGTTGATGATGATCAGCCAGAAACGCACGCAGTGCACTCACGTCTCTTTTACCCATTTCTCGCAGCATCCAGCCTATAGCCTTGTGCATCAAGTCGTGCGGATGATCAAGCAGTTGGATCGCCAGTTTGTGCAGATATTCAAATTCTCCCGCCTGAATCAGCGGCAGGGTCGCTATAACCGCTATTCTTTGTTCCCAAAGGTTATCGCTGTCAGCCAGCTCATCAAGAACCTTGCGCTTGTCAGCATTCGAAAGTAACCAGTGACCCAATATCTTATGCGCAGAGCTGTCCACCAGGTCCCAGTTATTAACGCCTGCAGTATGATCCAGATAAAAGTGGACAAGAAGGGCCTGCTGTTGCGGGTCGACCGTTGTTGGTTTGCAGGCACGCGTGTATTGATCAACCAGTATCAGCAGGCCTGTCAGCCTGCACTCATGCCACTTTGACGACAGCAATGTCTCAATCTCAAGCAGATCAAGGTTACGAAACTGCCGAGCAATCTTACGTTGGTCAGGAACGACCACACCCAGAAATTGATCGCCTTCGCCATAACCACCGGGCTGAGCTTTGAAAAAGCCCGGCAGAAAGTCGGCCCTCTCTTTCTGCGCACGTGATTTTAGCGCCCGCACAACGGATTCGTGATCACTCATCAATAGTCTTACTACACAGCGTCAATCTGAGTTCTCTTGCGCAGGGTTTCCGAGCTCATCAAACTTGCTCGCCATGGTAGGGTTACGCTTGGTGAGTTTTTTGATGGTCACATCCTGGGCTTTATCATTGGCCAGACGTAGGTTGCGGTCGGTTCCCAACAGCGCATCTTTGGTTTTTTGCAGGTGGTCTATTGACTTGTCGATCTCATCAATCGCAGTTTTAAACTTTCTCGACGCGAGGTCATAATTTTTCGCGAAGGCGGTTTTGAATTTATCAAGATCACTTTCAAAATTGGTTATATCAATGTTTTGTGCCCTGACCAATTCCAGTTCGCGCTTGTACTCAAGAGATTTCATTGCCGCATTGCGCAACAGAGTGATAATTGGGATAAAGAATTGCGGCCTGACAACATACGTTTTTGGATAACGGTGAAACACGTCGACTATTCCGGAATTATAAAGTTCACTGTCTGGTTCCAGCAAAGAGACCAGTACGGCGTATTCGCAGCCTTTTTCTGTGCGGTCTTTATCCAGCTCTTTTAGAAAATCTTCGTTCTTTTTCCTGGTGGCAGTTGTGTCACTTTCGTTTTTCATTTCAAACATAATTGACACTATTTCAGTACCCGCCTCATCGCAGTCCCGAAAGATGTAGTCGCCCTTGCTGCCAGAGCTGGCGTCATTATCTTTCTCGAAATACGCCCTTGGGAATGCCGTTGCTCTAATGCTATTGAACTGATTCTCACAATGTAACTCGAGCGTTTCACCAACCATCTTGGTTGACAGGCGGGCTTTCATATCACGAATGCGCTCTATTTCATCTTCGCGGTCTTTAATCTGTGTTTCGTACTTGTCTTTTAGCGCGGTTTCAGCCAATTGCTTTTCAAGTTCCGCTTTCTCCAGGCTGTTTTTCAACTCATTGCGTTCTTTTTCAATCGCACTCAACGCCTCAGAAACGGCCAGCTTCTGGTTAACTTCATTTGCGCTGAGCCTGGCTTTCAGTTCTTGTATTTCTGCGTCTTTACTCGCGGCGGTTTCCTGTAGTTGTTTTGCAAGAGTGGCTTCAAGTAATTTTGCTGTCGCTTCGCTGTCGCGTTTCGCAGCCTGCAGTTCATTCATCAGTGCGTCACGTTCTTTTTCGACGGAACCCAGGGCTTCTGTAACAGCGAGTTTTTGTGCAACATCCACGGCGTCAAGCTTCGCTTTGAGTTCTTGAATCAATGCTTCCTTTTCGGCCGTTGTTTTTTGCATCTCCCGGCCTACTTCATTCCTGGCAAGCTCTACCGCGTTGTTTTTCTCTCTTTCCGCAAGTTCGAGTCGTTCATGCAGCTGTTGTTCAAACTCTTTGTTACGCACTTGCTTGACAATGTCCGCATAGCCAGCCTCATCTACCTTGAACGCCTTATCGCAATGCGGACAAATAATCTCTCGCATATGGTTTCTTCCTATGTGTTTGTAGTGGTGATGTGTAATAGCAGCGCAGAATCAGGCAAATACAGCTTGATGTTGCATCGAATCCATGATGCGGCGACCGTCACTGTTCCATATTTGAATCAGTTGTGAACTATACCCGTCGCGGATAAAGTGTGTGGCTGAGCGAACCAGCCACCAGCCGTCGTCGGTGCTCACATCATCGCTCAGCATATTGACGTTCCAGTTCATTGAGCTCAAGGCTTGAATGTCAGTAAGCGCGCAAAGTGCCGCTGGCGGTGCGTCACCTAACACTATCAATGGGCCGAGTCCCTGACGCGCGTCTGGGTCTACATGGCGTGTCCATAGCAGCATATCTGGGTTTTTTGAACCTGAGAGTATCGCCGGACCCGACACTAAGCGCCGTTCGAAATTATACAGAAAGCTCAGTTCCTCACTGACAGGCACCATTAGCTCTGCATCCTGCGGTTGCAAATCCGGCAGATTCAACGGGTAGTCCATGCCTTGCTGCATCTCTCGGCCATTGCCGAATGTGAAGTATCCATACGTACCAGCTCCCAGTTCACTATCAAGTCTGGCTTCAATTGTGACGTTATTTTTGCCACGCCGCAGTACTTTATGCGTAACGGTCAGCGGACCTGCGGCCGGGCCAATGAAATTCACCTGCATGGTGCGCAACGGAGGTAAGTCAGCGTAGTGGTGCTGAAGGGCTTCTATCAATAGCGCACTGGTCAAGCCACCAAACGCTGTACGTCCTTGCAGCCAGTTTGCGGGTAAGTCTATGTTGTACTCGGGTGCTGACTCAAAGAGTGATTCGATTATTTGCGTATAACTGCTCATCAGGCCTCTTGGGGGTATGGTTTGAAGGTTGTAGTCTGGCTGCATTTGCCAATCAGCTATTATCGTTCAAATTGCTGTGCGTGCGCTTAAAAATTATGTGCGTTCATCCGGCAATCTCCTTAACCGCTGGAGGCACATCCAGCCTTAGCTTGAAAGACTGACGTTTGTGCGGCAGGCTAGCGTTCTACGTGCAGCTCCCAAGGTGCTTATGCCAACATCGCAACAGAATGACACAGCCGGATCATTGCGCGCGGTGGTGATCGCGATGGTCTGTTTCGCTGTACTGATTTCCTGTACCGTCAATGAGCCTGAAGTGGCCATTGATACGTCGGTCAACATTGGCGAGCACTCCATTCCAGATTCCGATAACACATTCGGCGACTGGCCAAAGCACGGCAGAAATCACTTCGAGCAGCGTTTTTCGCCACTGAGTGCAATCAATAAAAACACGGTTGAACGCCTGGGTCTGGCCTGGGAGCACAACATGGCATCACTGCGAGGCCTGGAGGCGACGCCTATTGTTATCGATGGTGTCATGTATGTAACCAGCACGTGGTCACGCGTAAGTGCGCTGAATGCAAAAACCGGCAAGCTGTTGTGGGCTTACGACCCACAGGTACCGCGCGCCTGGGCAGGAAAGGTGTGTTGCGACGTGGTGAATCGTGGCGTGGCCGTAGCTGCGGGTAAAGTAGTGTTTGGCTCACTCGATGGCCGCTTGATCGCGCTAAATGCTAACGATGGTTCGGTGCTGTGGGAAGTAGATACCCTGCCAGACCGGGAGCAATGGTATTCGATTACGGGTGCGCCGCGCATAGTGGGCAACAGGGTATTTATTGGCAATGGTGGAGCCGAATATTCGGTTCGTGGGTACGTATCGGCATATGACCTGAATAATGGCGACCTGTTGTGGCGGTTTTACACCGTACCGAATAGCGTTGATGGCCCGTTCGATAGCGCCGCGATGGAAACGGCGGCCAAAACCTGGAGCAAATCCAGCGCGCTTGACGGCGCTGGCGGCACCGTTTGGGACTCCATGGCCTATGACCCAGCGCTTGATCTGCTGTATGTAGGTACTGGAAATGGTTCACCCTGGCCGAAGTACACGCGCAGCCCGGGCGGTGGCGATAACTTGTATCTTGCGTCAATACTGGCGCTCGACCCGGCCTCGGGTGAACTTGTATGGCATTACCAGACCACCCCCGGCGAAACCTGGGATTTTACGGCAACACAACATATGGTACTGGCTGACCTGGATATTCAGGGTCAGACCCGCAAGGTGTTGATGCAGGCACCTAAAAACGGATTCTTTTACGTGCTTGACCGCCAAACTGGTGGACTGTTGTCTGCGCAGAACTACGTGTACGTGAACTGGGCCAGTCACATTGATATGAACACTGGCAGGCCGGTGGAAACTGGTTTGGCAGACTACGAAAAGCAAGACCGCTACGTTTTCCCGTCGGCGGCCGGTGGTCACAATTGGCAGCCAATGTCATTCAGCCCCGACACCGGCCTGGTGTATTTCACAGCACGGGACATCGGCTGGGTACACAGTATGGCAGAAGACAAATGGTTTACCTACGGTGCAGATAATCTGGAGGCACTGATTGGTGAACAATCTGTACCTGAAACAAGCGGCTACCTGAAAGCCTGGAACCCTGTAGAACAGCGTCTGGAATGGGAAATCGCCATCCCCAATATATGGAATGGCGGCGTTCTTTCCACCAGGGGCGGTATCGTTGCATTCGGCACCGCAATGGGCGACCTGCAGCTGGTAGACGCATCTTCGGGCAGCCTGCTTAAGACGATCAACACTGGCACCGGTATCATTGCACCACCGATAAGTTACTTGATTGATGGCGAGCAATACATCGCTGTGCTGGCCGGTTGGGGCGGGCCGGCGTTCAATACCTTGCAAGGCAACGAAGCGCTGCTGGAATATGAAAACCGCGGCCGGTTGATGGTGTTCAAACTGGATGGAGGACCCGTTAGCCTACCGCTAACTCGTGAACCACCAGGGGCGTTTCCCAAACCGCCTGTCAGCTCAGCCAGCGCCGAACAAATAGAGCGCGGTCGTCAACTGTATGTTTTGCATTGTGGTGCCTGTCATGGGGTGTATGACAGCATACCCATGCTACCGGATTTAAGACGTATGACTGAGGCAACGCATCAATTGTTTGAGCGTATTGTCTTGGGAGGTATCTACGAGGCAAAGGGTATGCCGTCATTTGCCGATGCTTTGAGCAGCGAAGACACGTTTGCGATCCGCGCCCACATTATCGATCGCGCCAGGAAAGCCGGAAGACTTACGGTCGAACTACCGGAGCCTTAGCCTGATACAAAGCCTCATCTGCGCTTTTGACCAGCTTGCTGATTGCCCAGGCCGGAAGGCTGTCGGATGGCAGGCTTTCTGGCAAAGTGCGTTTTTATGACCTTGGTGTCATCACCGGCCCGGAAAAATATCCATCTTCTTGGCGATAATACTCAGCATAACTTCATCAGCACCACCGCCAATCGACGTGAGACGCCCGTCTCTGTAGACCTGCGCGATCGGGTTGTCCCACATAAAACCCATGCCGCCCCAATACTGCAGGCAGGAATCAGATACCTCACGAATCAAGCGGCCTGATTTTAACTTTGCCATGGAGGCCTTGAGGGTAACGTCTTCACCGTTTATATACCCTTCCACTGCGTCATAGGTAAGCGCTCGCAAGGCTTCTACTTCAGTTTGCAGTTCGGCAAGGCGAAAATGAACTACCTGACTGTCCAGCACCGGTTTACCAAAAATATATCGATCGCGTGTGTATTCAATGGTTTTATTGATGCAGTTTTCCATCGACTTCAATAAGCCGGCAGCGGCGTACAGGCGCTCTTCCTGAAACTGCTCCATTTGATAAACAAAGCCCATGCCTTCTTCACCAATTCGGTAACGTTGCGGCACGCGCACGTTCTCAAAAAATATTTGCGCTGTATCAGACGAACGCATACCCAGTTTATTCAAACGTTCTGAAAAGGAAATACCGGGGGTGTTGGTCGGCACTATGATCAGTGACTTGTTCATGTGCTTGTTATCGCCTTCTGTATTGGCCAGAAGGCAAAGAAAATCAGCCTGCGTGGAATTGGTAATCCACATCTTGGAGCCGTTGATCACGTAGTCGTCACCGTCTTTTTTAGCAGTGGTTTTTATAGCGGCTACATCAGACCCGGCATGCGGCTCGCTAACAGCAATAGACGCCACATAATCACCGCTAATAGCGGGTGCCAGAAACTCGGAACGTAGCTCGTCACTGCCGTGCCTGGCCAATGCAGGTGTAGCCATATCGGTTTGTACGCCCAGGGCCATAGACACACCACCGCTTTGAATGAGGCCCAGCTCCTCGGAAAACGCCACCTCGTAACTGTAATCCAGACCCATGCCGCCATAGGCTTCGGGTTTGGTAATGCCCAGCAGCCCCAGGTCACCAAACTTCTTGAACACTTCATGCGCCGGAAAAATGCCAGCTTCTTCCCATTCGTGCCAATAGGGGTTTATTTCTTTGTCTATCAGCTGTTGAGTGGTATGCCGTATAGCATCGTGTTGTTCAGTAAATCGCATCGAGAGTTCCTGATCGCGGCAATAAGCGGGTATCGGATGAAAAAGCGCTGCGTATTTTAGCAGTGATAGCGGCAGGTCGCTCAGCGAAGATACCGTGTTTTCGGCCCACCTGCATTACGCAAGCTAGCACCCTCTGGTCACTAAGAACTCGTCTTCATTGAGCGATTCCAAGGCATATTGCACAAACCGCTCTACATCTGAACGAGTGTGAGTTTGCATCATGGTGCCTAACAGCGTTGTGAGTAGCGCATTCATCAGAGATTCTGCGTCTACATCGGTACGTTCCTGCGCTGTTGCCAAGGCGTCCGCTACAATTTGCGTTGCCATCGCGTATTCGCCTGCCATATTAACTCCTGCTCAATGCAAGCGCTTTACCGCTTGCCAGTGGGTATTGGCGGCCAATATAGACCAGAACAGGTACACAGGCGTTGAGCTACGTCAATTCAACGATGTTCTAGTGAAGCTCTGAAAAATACCCAATGCCTCTGCGTGACCTGTAGCGTGCCGTGGTGAGGCGCGTCGAGAAGGCCAAGGCTGGGTGTCCTTGGCGAGCGGCGCAACGAAGCCACGGTGCGCTACAGGTCGCGCCCTGCGGGGCTTACAGGCGAACCCAGCCTTGTCGTTGCAAGTTCTTGACTTACCACCAGTAAGCCTGCGAACTCGCGCCTCAACTCTGGATTCGCCTGTAAGCCAGAGGCATCGGGTATTTTTCAGAGCTTCACTAGTGTCCCTTAACATAAGTTCGTACCAACAGGGCGTCCGTCTGCACCTGAGGACCTGGGCTTACTACGCTACGCGAGTTGCGTGAATCTTAAACCCGGCGGACTGCTGAATCAGCAGTTCTTTGGGTACCAGCGCGTTGAGCATGCGATTGCCGAGCTTGACGATGCCACCTACCCCATCACCACCGAAATAGGCTACCGTCTCGCATTTGCAGCCCAGCGCCATAAGGGTTTTGTCCAGTTCACGAGGGTCAATCAGGTTTTCCATCATTTGCCCGGCATGAGGTTCTACTGGGCAACGGTCTGCCTGAAATCTGGACGCTGGTTTGACGCCTTCGCGCAGGAAGCGTTCGCCTGCGTCAATCACGTCTTGCTTACGCATGTACGCGGTATTCAGGGCCAGGTCTTTTGCGTCACCGTCTGACAGTTCAGGGAATGCCTCACGCAGAATTTGCTCTCTCGATTCTACGTAGGGCAGCTTCGCATCGTGGCCATGGATCTCACCTGGCGGGCCATTTTCAAAGCGCTCCCATATCTCCCGGTTCTCTCTCACTATGCGCGCGTTAGCGCCATTGTTGTCGTCGGCTATTACATATTTGCCGCCTTTCTTGAGCACTCTGGTGGCTTCCGCAACCGACTGCTCCTGATTCACAAAGTGCGACAGAGCCTCAAAGTTCAGAATGATGTCAAAAGTACCATCTGCGAACGGCAGGTCGTATGACAAGCCCTTCTGGAAGTTGATATCACGCAACTCAGGCCTGGCAGACGAATAACTCTGGGTGGTTTCCACCATGGGTACAAATGTGTCGATGCCTTCTACTCGCTCGGCGCCCAGCAAGTGCATAACAACGCAGGCCATTCCGAACCCGCTACCCACGTCAAGTACGGTCTTGCCTAACAGGTTCTCGTCTGCTTCAAGCTTCAGGGTATTGCGTAAACCGCGAACGTACTTTGCGGTGTTGTGCGGGTCATGGAGAAAACCGTTATAGCGGCTGAACCAATTGTCTGTTCGGTCGTGTAATCGTATGGATTCAGGAGAGGTCAAGTCTTGCAAAACACGGCAAATCTCTTCATCTGTATATACTTTTTTCATATATGTTCGCTCATTGTTTAAAGGACCAACAGCCGTTCATCGACTTTATGGTGCTTGCGCCCGTTAGTCGTCCTCAACAGACTTGCCAACAGATCAATTTTTAAGCACCTTGAATCAATAGTAGCTGGGGGGTGTTAGATTAAAATCAGCTTATTTTTTATACATGGATCGGCTTTCTCGAATCATTCAAGACCGGGGTTCACACCACACCCGGCGCCAATGGTTGTGTTTAGATCAAATATGTCACCTTATGCCCAATTTCAGCCGTCTTGCTCTATTCTTTAAACAGAATCTTAGCTGCTGCCTGTTATTAGGATTGGCTGGCCTCTGGCAATTCAATCAGCACGAGCGGGCGCCGGGCGAGCCGGGGATTGGGAGTCGTAACGCATTGTTTTTCAATCGCTTAATTAATAAATCACCACCTTCAGTATTTAATCGCATGCCCGAGCAGTGCGCCGAGTGCCTGTCGACCGATATCATCCGCATGCACCTTACCCGTCTGGACAGGGAGCGCCACATACAACGCCGCTACCAATGTCGCGCGTGTGATCACAATATTCTAGTCACGGAGTGCGAAGAGCTCGACAGCTCCCCGGAGCATAAACGCATTGATGAAGGCGGATTAAGAGCGTGCACGAATACAGCGGCCTCAGCAGACGAGATGTCTGACTATGAGCGCAAAGTTGCCGCCCTGCAAAGCCAGCTTGCGCTGATCGACCAGGAAATTGATCAGTCACAGCGGGCTGCTGAACGGCAGGAAACTGAGTTGATGAGGGCCAGCCTTGGTGTAGCAGATTTAAAAGGTATGGACGCAGTCACCGTGAAACACTCACGTCTGCTGACCTTGTTAAACGATCTGCACAGAATGCACTATTCCAAGGAGTTGGTGCTCGCCGAAACAGAGCATGAAAAAGATCAACTGAGACTTCAATTAGCCGCCCTGCAGGCACGTTACGCTGAGCTTGAGTCAGTGCTTAAGGCCCAGCTTGAAAGTGCTAATAACGCACGTGAGGCTGTTGTTCGAGAAAACCAGATTCTGAAGCAGCGTGTGCGCTCACTGGAAAACACGCTAAGAGGCTCGGCTGATACACCAGTTGAGGGTGTAGAAACCCGCGCTCGGTTTATCGATACAAAATCTGCAAATACGGACCTAGATGAACCGGCGGAACTACCGCCGAGTGCTAATGAGTCATCCGACGTTAGTGAGCTCGGATCACAGGCTGATGACACCCTATCGATCGCCAATAAGAAATATCGATTAGGGGTTCGGTTTATAAAAGGCGATGGCGTAAAGCAGAGCGAAAAAACCGCCATTGCTCGCTTTGAGCAGGCGGCTGTTCTTGGCCACGCCGCAGCACAACATAATTTGGGTGTTCTGCAATACAAAGGCAGCCAACACGTTCGGGATTTAAAAGCGAGCGTTTACTGGCTGTCGCTGGCTGCTCAACAAGGTCATGAGAAAGCCGTTTCCCTGCTGCCTGAAGTGCAAGCCGCCTACGAAATGTATGAGCAGCAAAATATTGCTCTGTGACAGCCGGGCTTATGTAAATCGGGTGATGAGAATGCAGCGACGGCTGACAGCTCAAAGACCAGCTCGCGTTGCTTGAGTATTGCCGGCCAATCGCTACGATTTTGTTTTTTTCTTAAAACCGAAATCCGGTTTTTCTTCGCGAATTAACATGGCCATGAATTTTTCAAAACGCCTTTGCCTGGTTTCTGCTTTCTTCGCTGTCTCCAGGCCATAGGCAATTGCATAACGATTGGTTTTGTTCAGCGTTGCATAGAACTGTTTTACCTTAGGCTTTTTTTCCAGAGCGTCCAGAAAATCCTGGGGAACGGTCATCTCGCTGGCCGGTGCGTAGGCGTTTTCCCAGCGACCATCGGCTTTTGCGGCGTGAACGTGTGCAAGCCCCGGTTCCTGCATTCGTCCTTCTGCGATTAATCGTTCCACATGCTCTGTGTTCTTTCTAGACCAGTTACTGCGTGCTTTTCTTGGCGTAATACGCTGCGCATAGGCCGTATCATCCAGTGACTTCTTGACTCCGTCAATCCAGCCCCAGCACAGGGTTTCAATCACAACATCGTTCCAGCTTACGCTGGTAATGCCAGAGCCCTTTTTAAAGATTTTCACCCAGAGCTCATCTTCTTTGGCATGATTTTTTTGCAGCCATTTACTCAGTTCCTTCGACGACTTAAACGTTTTTGTTTTTGCGGTATTGAGTTCAGGCATGGATTCTTGCTCTCTTGAGAGTGGGGGCTCACTGGCGCATTTCTGTGCGAATGGATCAACCACACCGCACAGACGAACATCAGAATAACGAAAATCCGGCATGTCATGGAAACACGTGAGTGCTGTGCGTACAATCAGGGCTACGATCTCGCTTTTGTGGAATCAGTATGCTGCACTATTCTAACGACATTTTACGCCACGTTTTTGCTGACATTCCAGACAGGCGCGCTTTGACCCTGTTATTAGCCGCTCTCATCGGCCTTGGTGTTCCCCCGGCGGCGCTGGCCTGCACAAAGCTGGTATGGGCAACAGATGAATTTGGCGTGTTTATCGCCCGAAGCGAAGATTTTGATTTTCACACCAAGCCGATGCTGGAAGTGAGGGCACGCGGCCAGCACTATATCAGCCCGGGCGCTGAGTCCAACCGCGCTCAATGGACCTCAAAGTATTCCAGCATCATGATCACGCTGCTGGACATCACATCTGTAGAGGGGTTTAACGAGCAAGGGTTATCAGTCAGCGCGCTTTCCCTGGATGAAGACAGCGACGAAATACCCGCAAGTAATGATGAACCCGTGCTCAATAATGTGATGATCGTGCCGTATGTGCTGGATAACTTTGCGTCAGTAAAAGACGCGGTCGAGGGTTTGCAAAGGCTTCGAATCGTTCGGGGCAATCTCAGTGACAACCTGAAAGCCGAAGGCCATTACGCGATTCAGGACGCGACTGGTGATTCAGCAATGATTGAGATAGTGGATGGCGTATTCAAGGCCTACCACGGCAGGGAGTACAATGTGCTCGCCAACAGCCCAACGTATGATCAGCACCTGGCAGCATGGGAAAAGGTGAAACCCGCAGACCCCTCGATGTATGTTGGGTCTTTCCCCATACCCGGAAACACCAGCAGTGAGCACCGGTTTATTCGCGGCAAGTACATGCTCGAAGCCCTGCCGCAGCCAAACAGCCATATCAATGGCATTCTCAGAATTAACAGCGCGTTGCCGGTAGTGCCGGTCAGTATTGTGGGGCGTGTGGTAGGCGGTCGTCCGATTACCTCGGCCACACAATACACGGCCACGTATAACCTGACTGAACAGGTGCTGTATATTCGCTACCAATACGAAGAGACCTTCACCCAATACCACGTGGACTTCAAACGCCTCAACGACGGAAAAAACTAC
Source organism: Gammaproteobacteria bacterium (assembly GCA_030429735.1). Classification (GTDB taxonomy): domain Bacteria; phylum Pseudomonadota; class Gammaproteobacteria; order Pseudomonadales; family JAUIET01; genus JAUIET01. The sequence goes on along the minus strand of JAUIET010000007.1, from coordinate 54,591 downwards.
CTGTTAGATGCAACAAGCCCTATGCTGGCGGGCGATATTACCACCCTGTTCGAACAGGGCAATGCGGTGATGAATCGCTATGCAGCGAGATGAACTTTTTTGCTGAAAGCAACTTGGCATTCGGTTTGGGTGCCAGTTCCAATTAGAACGTTTCCAAATTCGATGAGATCCTCTTGTCAGCGTATGCCGTATATATCGGTTCGCACGAAGAGGAACTCACATGCTGTCGATATTTAAGTCAGACCCGACCAAGAAGCTTAAAAAGCAGTACTCTGCAAAACTGGAGCAGGCCATGCTGGCCCAACGTAAAGGCGATATCACCAGTTACTCTCAGTTAACATTTGATGCAGAGGAGATTTTGAAAGAGATCCAACGTTTGGAGAATTCGAAAGCAACTTAGCTTGGCTCTCGACTGCGGAGGCAAAAAGTTACGCATATCCTCACCGGTCGCTTGGCTGTTGCGGGCTGTAATGTTCTAATTCTTGCCTGTCTCACTCAACAGCACTTCAGGCCTGTCAATGAACCTTGCCCGTTTTAGTTTTTTATCGCTCATTGTTTTTTCTATGTCGTTTGGCAGCATTGCCGAAACAGACAAAAAAGACGAAGACAAGCCAGGTAAAGACGACAAGGCTTCGTTTTCAGATTCCGTCAAAGACAGCGATTTGCACGACGGTTTGATTCGCGTGTATCGGCACCGCGAGTCTGGTGCTGTTCATTTGGGTATTCGGCCCGAACAGCTGAATCAACAGTTTATCTATGTCACGATGACCAGTGATGGCGTGGTGCAGGGCGGACACTTTCGCGGACAGTACCGGGAAAACACGGTTCTGACGCTTCGCCGGCACTTTGACCGAATCGAGTTTGTAAAAGAAAACACCAATGTCTATTTCAACCCGGACAGTCCGCTTGCGAAAGCAGCTCATGCCAATATCAGTTCCGCTGTGCTTGCCACACAGACAATTATCGCAACGGATAAGACCAGCGGCGAGATGCTGATCAAGGCCGATGATATTTTTTTGAAGGAAGCCTTACACCCGATCAAACCCACGCCCGCGCCGGATTTTGACCCAAAGAAAGCGTTTGACCTGGGCAAGCTCAGTGGCGACAAAAACAAGATCTACGCGATAAAAAACTACCCAGGCAATACCGATGTGTGGGTTGAGTACGTTTTCGAAAATCCAGCGCCAATGGTGCACGGTGGCATCGACATTGTGGATAGCCGCTACGTCAGTATTCGTATGCAGCATATGTTTATCGCCATGCCTCACAATGATTTTGTGCCACGGCGGGACGACCCAAGAGTGGGGTATTTTCTGACACGCAGTGATGACCTCACCGATACCAGTCATACCCCGTATAGAGATTTCATCACACGCTGGCATCTGGAGAAAAAAGACCCGGGCGCTGAGTTGTCTGAGCCGATAAGGCCAATCACCTGGTGGATAGAAAACACCACGCCGCTGGAGTGGCGTGAGTTGATTAAAAATGCCGCTCTAAGCTGGAATTCGTCGTTCGAAAAAGCAGGCTTCAAAAATGCCATTGAGGTAAAGGTGCAAGCTGATGATGCCGAGTGGGACGCCGGCGATATTCGCTACAACGTCTTGCGCTGGACTTCTTCTCCCCAACCACCGTTTGGCGGCTATGGCCCAAGCTTTGTGAACCCGCTGACCGGGCAAATATTGGGCGCAGACATTATGCTGGAATATTCGTTTATGACGAATCGGGTGCGACTTGAAAGCCTGCTACAGACGCTCAATGCCGGAGGCACGACAGCACCGGCAGCGGGTATACGCTGTTCGCTGGGTCATTCATTGCAACTAAGCACCTTGTTTGGTCAGCAGGTTTTGCAGGTTCAGGGCGCCCCGACCGAGGAGGTCGATCAGTTGCGCTCAGACGCCATGCACTATTTGATTATTCATGAAATCGGGCACACGCTTGGTTTGAATCATAATATGCGTGCGTCGAATTCACTGGACGCTCAGCAGATCTTTGACCCGAAGGTGGTTGAAGAAAATGCGCTGCTGGCGTCGATCATGGATTACCCGGCAATCAATGTTGCCCATCTCGGTAAAACACAAACGCGCTATTTTTCCACCAGGCCCGGTGCGTATGACGATTGGGCCATTACCTTTGGCTATTCGCCGGATGTTGACGACCCTGCCACTCGCCATGCCTTGCTGCAGCGCTCAACCGAACCCGCGCTGGCCTTTGGTAACGACGCCGATGACATGCGCGCACCCGGCAAGGCGATCGACCCGCGGGTCAATATTTTTGATTTAAGCAGCGACGGTCTGGGCCATGCCATCGAGCGCATCGAACTGATCAATACCGTGCTTGATCAATTACTGGATAACTATTCGAAAGAAGGCGAGTTTTATCAGGAGCTGCATAATTCTTACCTGATACTCGCCAGTCAGTTCCAGGCGTCTGCCAATGTGATTTCTCGCTACATTGGCGGGGTGCATGTAGACCGCGCAACCCACGGCCAGCCAGGCGCGGTCACGCCGTTTACACCGGTTGCGGCCGCACAGCAAAAGCGCGCCATGCAAGCCCTGGCCGACCACGTATTTGCTGTGGGTGCGTTCGCTGGCGACGAGGCTCTGTATCGCCATCTTCAACAGCAACGAAGAGACTTTGATTTTTATGATGCCCCTGAAGACCCGAAAATTCAGCAGGTCCTGTTGGCCGTACAAGCCGGCTTGCTGGAGCATCTGTTGCATCCTAATGTTCAGCAACGCATGACCAACTCCGGCCTGTACGGCAACAGCTATTCCGTGACCGACATGATGGACGACCTGACCGATGCGCTGTTTGCAGCCGACAGCAAAACAGAGATAAGCACTCGCCGCCAGCAAGTGCAGCTGGAATACGTGAACCGTTTACTGGCGATGGTCAGCGGTGCGTCAAAGAAGCAGTATGACTACCCGGCCCAATCCGCGGCGCTGTACAGCTTGCGAAAAATTGAGTCACTGCTTGGCAGCTCGCGCCGCGGTTCCCTAGAAACGCGGGCGCACAAGGACAACATTCGCTATACCATTCGCCGTGGCCTGGATGAGTAGAAGATAGGATTGTAGGAGAGCGAAGAGGGTGGAGAGGTCAGCTTGATCTGACCTCAGTTGGGCAAGAATCTCCTTGCCAGGGTAGTTTTTATCTAACAGGTTGCTACTGCATATGGGCTGATCTTGCCTCGCTATTCAAGCCCATTAAAACGGAATATCGTCCCCGCTAAACCCGCTTTCGTCGTATTCACTCTGCATGTGTGAGCCGCTCATGTCATCGCCAGCACCTGCGGCTTCGATTCTCCAGGCCTGCAGGCTGGTGAAACATTTCTCCGGTCCATCATTGCCTTGCCATAGCCGCCCCGACAGGTTGAACGTCACCTTAAGCTCATCGCCGATGTTATACGCGTCTATCAAAGAACATTTGTCTTTAATCAGTTCCAGAGCAACATGATTGGGGAACCTGGGATTTTCATCCGGACCAGTGAGCTTGAGAACAAACTCTCTTTTGGTAAAACCATTATTGCCATACTCTTTGGTGTCGCCAATCGAGTGAATTTGGCCTTCGATCTCAAAGCTCTTTGACATGTTTTTTCCTGGTGTTTGGGGTCAGGCCTTACATTCTACATGGCATACTTTCATAAGTAAGCATGGCACAATCAGAGTTCAATTCCCTGGCCAGCAATAGCGCGGGTTTATCTATGCAAGACAGCAGCATATTACCCTTAACCCTGTATGGCGCGGCGCCGTTCTCCGGCGGTCATTCCATGACGGGCGTCAGTGCGAAAGTAGCCGATACCTTGTATTGGCTGCCCGTTGGCCGAGTCAAGCCCTGATCACAAGCGGGTTCAATTCTGATCCGGTCTTCGCTAATGCGACGTGGCATTTAGGATGCGTTCGTTAACGTCAGTACTTAATGCCACGTCAAATTTTTCGCTGATCACCTTGCGCTCCGAATTATTGTTCAGTGACCACGGCTGGGTCATGTCTTACATTTTACATGGCCTGCTTTCACAGGTAAGCATTGCTTAATCATGATCGATTCCATGGTCAGACATCGGCTCAGTGCTCCCTTTACTTACCGTCTGGCCTTTTATAGGCATACTCTATATATTGTCTCGGCCTACCATGATTTTTACGAAAGCACTGAGGCCGTGCCCTGTTCTTCACGCATAAAGGCGAACGTGGCTGTCGCATAACACATGGGAGGATTGATCCCGTAGTTCACTGATCTGGATACTCGCCTATGCAAGCATGGAGATTCCTGGCTCCGAAAGTACTGGGGTTTACGCTGAAAAATCTATGGCACACCACGCTGGACAAAATGACTGGCGCCCCCAGTCGACCAGAAAGAGCCGCTGACTACGTGCAGAAGCATGCCAGGCAAGGGGACGCCCGAGATGTATTGAACACGCTGGATCGGTTTGCTCGTGAAGAGCGTTGGCTGATGAGTGTTGGGCCCAAAAAGGGTCCACTGGTTCAGGAGCTGGCCACACGAGTGCCTGCCGGTGCGAACATTCTGGAGTTGGGCGCTTACTGCGGCTACTCGGCAATACTGTTGGCAAGCCGTTTTGGCGCAAGCGCCAGGGTGACGTCCATTGAGATAAGCAGAACGAACGCAGAGAGCGCCAAGGCCATCGTCGCACACGCCGGCCTGAGCGAACAGATAGAGTTTATTGTTGGCCCGTCAACCGAGATGATTAGCACGCTGACGGCAAAGTTTGATCTTGTTTTTCTTGACCATTGGAAAGACCTGTATAAGCCGGATTTGCAACTGATTGAGCAAAGGCGGTTAATTGAACCCGGCTCAATAGTCGTAGCCGACAACGTTGGGAAAATCTTTTCTCCCGAGGAATTTCTGGATTACGTTCACACCTGTGGCCGTTACCAGTGCGAACATCGAGTTGCCACCATAGAGTACACCTCGTTACCGGACGCCGTAGAAATTTGCGTTTACAAGAATGCCGCCGCCTAAGCAGCACCGTGTGCCGCGGATTCATGAATAATGCGAGCCAGGGGTACCTCAGGCGGGCTGAACGCGGATACGGGTGGGCGCTCTTTCCGTAGAATCAACCACTGTGAATTGATATCCGCCTTCTTCCAGAGAATCACCGATAGTGGGAATTCGCCGCAGCCGGCTGGTAAGTAAACCACCCACGGTGTGGAATTCTCTGGTTGGCAATTCCACATCCAGCAATTCAGCCAGCTCCGCCAGCCGGGTTCGGGCATCCAGCAGCAAAACGTCGTTTTCGCAAATCTCTATTTGGGCTAGAGACTTGTAAACCTGCGGGCCTAAATGCGCACCGCGGGCCACATCGCCCAGCAGAATAAACATCAGGTCATCAATCGTGACAATGCCGGCCGCCGTGCCGAATTCATCTACCGCAACCACCATGTGGTCCGGCCGCGCAAGCAGCACAGGTAACAGATCATCCAGTCGTTGAATGGTTGATGCAAAATGCGGCGCCACTGTAACACTGCCTGTATCAGCCGTGCTAAATTGCTCGCCTGCCTCGTCCCAGATCGACCAGCTGGCAATAGCAATAATGTTGCCGATATTGCCTTCATACAGTGGTATGCGCCGGTGACCAATGTGGTGGCTGAGTGTTAGCAGATCGGCCATCGTGGCGGAGTTAGGTGCGCCCGTTACCTGGGCCATCGGAATCATCGCTTCTCCAACCGTCATATCGGACAGTCGAATTGCTCTGCGAATACGGTCGCGATCAAACACTTTAATATCAGCCGTTTCCTCGGTCGTGGTCTGCAGCATAAGTCGCAGGCGCTGGCGAGTAATGTAGGGGCTGACTGCCACACCTTCAGGCCCAAACCTCTTCGCCAGTTGGCTTCCTATCCGGCCGAAGCCCCATGCAATAGGCAGCACCAGGGTTCGAAACACGGCCAGTGGTTTGACCGCTATCGGGGCAATTGTGTCTGCACGTTGTTGAAAAACGCTTTTTGGTACGATCTCGCCGAATATTAACATCAGCGGTGTCAACAACAGCGTGGCATAGAAGTCTCCGCCGTGGCCGAACACAACGATCATTGTGACGGTGCCCAGCACGGTAAGCGTCATGGTCGCGATGTTCGTGCCTATCAGCGTGGTAGCCAGCAGTGACTCGGGCTTTTCGTACAGCTTCAAAACCAGAGCAGCACCCTGGTTGCCACGCTCTGCGTCACCGCGCAGTTTCAGCTTGTTTGAACTGACCAGTGCTATCTCGGTTCCCGAGAAGAAGCCTTTGGCCAGAAGCAGCACAATCATTACAGGTATGAGAAAGGCGATGTCCATCAGGTGTCCTCCTGCTCGTCTTCTACTGATGCCCCATCGCTGCTTCTCTCAAGGCGCAATCGTTTTATCTGCAGCCCGTTCATATCCAGTACGCGTAGAACGAAATCTTCAATCTCAACACTGTCTCCCACTGCAGGAACCTGGCCGAAGTGTCTCAGCGCCAGACCGGCAATGGTCGTCATCGTAGGGTCTCGAAGTTCCAGACCTGTGATTCGGCGGATTGCCGACAATAATGTGTCTCCGTCCAGCTCATAGGCCGTGCCAACGGCAGTAATCTGTGGCCGCCCAATGGCCGCCTCATCAAATACGCCGGCAAACAGGTAGCGAGTCACATCTGTCAGAGTGACGATCCCCTCGGTGCCACCGTGCTCGCTGACGACCAATGCTGCGCGAACATTTTGGCTGTCGAAGAAATCCAGCATTTCATCAACCTCGCGGGTAGCAGGCACAGCCATCGCCTGATGCACGTGAGTACGTATGTCAAAATCGGCTAACATCCCAGTGCTCCAGTTGACAACGTCTTCGGCATACAGAAAGCCTATAACGTTATCTCTGTGGTCTATGTAGACCGGAACCCTAGCATGGCGGGCTGCCAGAAATTCCTTGCGAATCGCGTCGCTGCTTTGCTCGCCATCAATAAACACTATTTGCGTACGCGGCGTCATTATCTCACCGACCTCGGTGGTTCCAGCCCGGATCAGGCTGTTCACCAGCGATCGCTCAGTGGCCGATATTTCTCCTGACGCTACCCCTTCCTCAACGAGTGTTTGCAGCTCCTCTACGTGCAGAATGTTTTCCTGGGCGCGTTCCGGTCCCACCAGCAAGGTGGTTGTTCGATCGGCTATTGCCCGAACCACAAATGCCAGCGGTGCCACGAAGCGCACCCACCAGCTCATTGGCCTGGCAACTATATGAGTGCTGGCCCAGACGGGGTTGCTGACCGCAAGTGTTTTCGGGGTTACCTCACCCAGCAACAGAATGAGCGGAATCATCAGCAGTGCCGAAACCCATGCGGCGGTTTCAACACCGTAAAGCATCACCAGAATTGCCGTCATGTTTGCCGCGGCCGCAATATTGACCAATTCATTGCCGCACAAAATGGAAACAATCAAACGGCGCGGTTGCTCAAGCAGGGAATGCACCACCGGAGCGATAGGGTTTCGTCTTCGGCTGAGACGCTGCAGGTCGAATCTCGACATTGCAAACAGCGCCGTCTCTGACCCGGAAAAGAACGCCGAAGCAGTAAACAGCAGTATCTGAACGACGATTCGCACCAGCAACTCCCACTGCAGCAACATCGGAGACTCCGCTAGCAGTGGCGCCAGCCCCTCACTGACTTCGGCAATCAAGCTCAGATTCTCATGCCGATCCGGTCAGTCCAGCGTTCAAAGAGCTCTGGCGACTGGCGCCTTGCGATACGCAAGTATCACCGCGAAGGCCAATGAAAACGCTCCAAAGGCAAACACAATATCTCCGGGTACGCGGGCCCACACCAAACCTTCCATAATGGGGCTGTGAATAAACTCTGCCGAACGGGCGAACCAGTAGCCATACGTGTACGCATTCCAGGTTTGCCACAATCCAGCTGGCAATAGTGATAGAAAGACCATCATGCCAAGCCCGATGTTCAGACTCCAGAACGCACGCCCCATCCACCGATCACTGTGCTCGTCTGGTTCGGTCAGGCCGCGCAAACAGAACAACATCAGACCAATGCCGAGCATGCCATACACGCCAAACATTGCCGCGTGGCCGTGTGTGGCCGTGGTGTTCAGGCCCTGCATATAGTAAAGCGCCAAAGGCGGGTTAATAAGAAACCCGAGAAGTCCCGCGCCTACCAGATTCCAGAACAATACCGCCGCGAAGAAACGCAGCGGCCAGTGATATTGCTCGGTCCATTTGGCCTGGTGCTCCAGCTTGGCGTGCTGATAAGCCTCAAAACCGATAACGGTTAGCGGTACCACTTCCAGCGCCGAAAACACACCACCCAGGGCGATAACACCAATAGGTGTACCACTCCAGTACAAGTGATGAAAGGTCCCCAGTACACCGCCGCTGAGGAAAATAATGGTGGCAAACAGCACGGAAACGGTTGCCGTGGTGTTGCGCAATAAACCCATTTTCACGAACAGCAGGGCAATAATCGCCGTAGCGAACACTTCGAATACGCCCTCTACCCAAAGGTGCACAACCCACCAGCGCCAGTACTCCATCACACTGATATGGGTGTGCTGCCCCCAGCTCAAGCCGGCACCGTACAGTAAGCCAATCGCAACAGAAGCCAGAATAACGAGCATGATCAACGAATTGTTTTTTTCCGACTTAAGTGCCGGCAGCAAAGCCCTGAACATAAGTACCAGCCACAACAGTAAGCCGATAAACAGGAATATCTGCCAGAAGCGGCCGAGATCAACGTATTCGTAACCCTGATGGCCGAACCAGAAATTCATACCCAGGTCAGTGAATTTCTGGTTCACGCCCAGCCATTCGCCAACAAAGGAACCAAGAACAATAATGAGCAGGCAAACGAACAGAAAATTAACACCGGCGCGCTGAAATTTTGGCTCATGGCCAGATATCAAAGGTGCAACGAACAAACCGGTGGCCAGCCAGGCTGTGGCTATCCAGAACACGGCCAGTTGTGTGTGCCAGGTGCGCGCCACGCTGTAGGGCAGATATTCAGCTATGGGCAGGCCGTAGAGTTGCTGACCTTCAACAGCGTAGTGGGCAACAATAATACCCAGCACGATTTGCAGGCCAAACAGTGCAATCACTGTCCAAAAGTATTTGGCGCTGGCTCGCATTGACGGCGTAAGCGCAAGCTTTGCGAGCAGATTTTCGCTGGAAACGCCTTCCACCGGGGCCAGGTCGTCTCGCCAGATATCGTATTGCGCCGCATAAAACCACACCAGCGCGCCAACCCCGCCCAGCAACAGCATGATACTCAGAATGGTCCAGATGAGCAGGCTGGCTGACGGCGTATTGCCAACCAGAGGTTCGTAGGGCCAGTTACTGGTGTAGGAAATGGTGTCATCTGGCCGCTGTGTTACCGTACTCCAGCTGGTCCAGAAGATAAACGCGGTAAGCGCGTGAAAATCTTCCTCGTTCAGTGAAATAGAGGGTGAAAAGGCATATTGCTCACGAATAGTGCGCGAATAGTCATTGTCGCGGGCCTGAAAAACATTCGAGTAGTGCTGTGCTACTGTATCGATTGCGTCAACCCGTTCGTTACTGATGGTTAAACGGTCGTTTGCTTCGTTCCAGCGATTTTGCCGCATTGCCCAGCTTACCGTGGCCTGTAGCACCATCTGATCACTTTCACTGAGAGCCTCGTACGGCACATCAAATTCTGCCAATGCAACAATGTTCAGCATTGCGACAACTTCGCGATGTAACCAGTCGGCGCTCCAGTCTGGCGCCAGATAACTGCCGTGCCCCCAAATGGAACCCTTCTGCATACCGCCCAGCGATTGCCAGACATTTTGACCGCGCTGTATTTGCTCACGGGTAAATATTTCCGCGCCGTCGTCACTGCGAACCACTCCCGGTATCGGCGGCATCTTCTGGTAAATCTCGCCACCGAAATACAGCAGAACCGAAAACATGATCAGCATAGTGGCGACCAGAATTTTCCACAGCCTGCTGATCGTGAATGTCACCTGATAGCTTTCCATTATTATTCCTTAGCCACTAAAACGTGCTTGTAACTGCTCATCGCGCTTCCGACTGAAAACCCAAGAACCCAAGAACCCAAGAACCCAAGAACCCAAGAACCCAAGAACCCAACGAGATCATAGGTCTAAACGCACAGAGGAAACTTGATGCAAGTCAACTGTGCATCAGATCAATCCTGCTATTTGCGGCTCGCTGGCGGTGATTCCATGGCGGGCATAGGAGCTATCGAGTTTCTGTGTTTCGAAAACTGAGTGATGAGCTGCGTTCTGGACAGCGCGCTACAGCCGATAGACCCGTGCCGCTGTTGCTAGGAACAAATCGTTCTTTTCACTTTCACTGAAATCTGCTGCTATTTTCTTGAACGCATTCCATAGTACAGCGTACGACACCGACTCTTTGTCGACCGGGAAGTTGCTTTCAAACATGCAGCGCTCAGGACCAAAGCAGTCAATGGTGTGCAGGTAGTAATCTCGGTGAGTGGCAACAATGTCATCGGAACTGGCTGGGTAGCTTTGTTGATCCCAGCCCCAACCATTAATCACCATGGCCAAACCGCCCAGCTTTGCTACCACGTTTGGATTCTTTGCCAACTCCGCTACATCGCGTTTCCATTCCGGAAACACCTCTGCCTGCTTGTTCTGGTAAGGGCCTATTCCCAAAGGGCCGCCAAAGTGATCGAATATTATGGTGGTCTCCGGAAACGCGCGCGCCAGATCAATGAGCTCTTTAATCTGCGGATGCAGTACCCAGGCATCAAAGTTCAGACCTTGAGGTGCCAACCGAGAAAAGCCTTCCCTAAACACTCGCTCCATCATCACGCCTTCCCTGCGGCCGGCATACCGTTTCACAGCCGGCGGATCTGGATAGTACGCGGTTGAATAACGCACACCTCGCAACAGACCATCAGCTGCCTCTCGCTGTGCTTCAAGAACATCAACAACAGCCGCTCCCAGCAGCAGGTCTGCGTGACAAATCATCCCTAAAATGGGTGGTCGCCCCGGGCCTGAAGCAATGCGCGCCTGCGCGGCAATAGCGGTAACGTATTCTGTTTCACCCACCGGCCGCAGTTCGCGCGGGCCCTGCTTGCGATACTCGGCGCCGCATTCAACAAACACCGTACCAACAATATTGTGGCCAGTGCGTGTATCAGCCCACAGGTCATCCAGCTCATATACCGGCGAGCGCCGCCACAGGTGATGGTGCGGATCGATAATAGGTCTGTCAGGGTCAATCACCTCTTCGACGACCTGATTCAGCCACTGCTGATGTTGATTCATGATAAATCCTTCACCGCCCGGATATCGCCATATCCACACCAAACGGTAGCTGCATTAGATTGGCTGGCTGGATTAGTTGCTGCAGTGAAAACGCAAACGTTGGATCAAATGATAGCAGCAGCTTACTCTGTTCGACTATGTGTTCGATGACAGGTCGAGCATTGCACAAAACATACCTTCCGGCTTTACCCAATGTGCTGCGTGTGATCTACAGTTTCTTTTTCCTTGCTTTAACAGCGTGCCGCATGACCCCAGACCTTAGGTAATATAAGCTTACTCGCGCTTGTTAATGTTTGGTTGTGCAGCAAGAGGAAGTCTATCCTGTGACCGATACTCATCACACCATTTGCCGCGCCTGCCATGCTGGTTGTGGTGTTTTAGTTGAGCTGGACAACGGTGAGCCCGTTGCCGTGAAGGGCGACCCCGACGACCCTTTATTCAAAGGCTTTTGCTGCATTAAAGGGCAGAATTTTCACAAAACGCGCAGCAGCCCAAAACGCCTGCTGCACTCACAGAAGCGTCAGGCCGATGGCAGCTATCGCACTATTCCGGTCGCCCAGGCGATGGATGAGATTGCCGATAAAATAACAGCGCTGATTGGGAAACAGGGCCCGCGCACACTGGCGACCTACTCTGGCACCATGGCAGCAAATGCGAGCGCGGCCAATGGGGCGATGTCATCCGCGTGGCTGAAAGCGACCGGTTCGCGCATGGGGTTTAATTCCAATACCATCGACCAGCCGGGCAAGATGGTTGCGGCTGCGCTGCACGGCCACTGGATGGCGCCATCCAATAATTTTGCCGAGGCCGACGTATTGCTTCTGGTTGGCGCAAACCCCCTGGTATCCATGTCGGGTGGAGTGCCGCATAGCAACCCGGGACGTACGCTTACCGACGCGTTGAACGCCGGCCTGACACTCATCGTGATCGATCCACGTCGTAGTGAGACGGCCCGGCGCGCCAGGCTGCATTTGCAATCAAAGCCAGGTGAAGACATTCCTCTGTTGGCGGCCATCGTACATACCATCATCAATGAGCAGTTATTCGACAACGCATTTGTCGCTGAAGAAGTGGATGGCCTGGCGACACTGAGCGATGCAGTGGCTCCTTTCTCTCCACACAAGGTGGCTGAGCGTGTGGGTCTGGATGCGGCTGACATTGAAACCGCAGCGCGCCTGTTTGCAGGTTCGTCTAAAGGCGTTGTTACGGCCGGCACAGGCCCGAACATGTCGGGCAACACCACATTGCTTGAGTATCTGGTTTTATCTCTGAATACTTTGTGCGGCCGCTGGCAACGCGCGGGTGAGCGCGTACACGAGCCGGCGACCTTAGGCCAGCCAACGCTGGCCAAAGCGCAGGCGATCGCTCCGTACCCTGACTATGCCTACGACTTTGGCGAACGCATTCGCGTGCGCAACTTAAGCAACACTGCGGCAGGTTTACCCACGGCTGCCCTCGCGGACGAAATACTCAAGCCCGGCGAAGGCCAGGTAAAAGCCCTTATCAGCCACGGCGGAAACCCGGTGGCCGCGTGGCCGGATCAGCTGAAAACCATTGATGCAATGCGGGCACTGGAGTTGCTGGTACAGATTGATGTCACCATGTCGGCAACCGCCAAAATGGCAGACTATGTGATCGCCGTTAAGCACCCGCTTGAAACGCCTGGCACGTCATTGGCTCAAGAGTATTTAAGTGGTTATGCCGTTGGGTTTGGTGCCACAGCCGCGTATGCACACTACACACCGGCGATCGTTTCCCCACCGGCAGGCAGTGACCTGATCGAAGACTGGGAGTTTTTTTACGGCCTGGCTCAACGCATGAATCTGCAGCTTACGTTCAAACCCATCTCGTTTAACGGCACGGTTCGTGTGCCAGGCCACAAGCTGGATATGCACAAGCCTCCCAGCTCTGATGAGCTACTGGATATGCTGACCGAGGGCAGCCGAATTCCGCTAGCGCAGGTTCGCCAGGCACGTGGGGGCAGGCTGTATCCCGACCCCGCCGTATACGTGCTGCCCAAAGACCCCGACTGCACAGCGCGGCTGGATATTGGCAACGCACAAATGATGCAGGATTTGGCGGATCAGTTAGAACAGACACCCCGGCAAAACAACTTAGCTATGCGTATGGTTTGCAGGCGGCAAATTAACGTACTCAACTCAACCGGCATGGACATACCGTCGCAATCGCATGGCAAAACCTATAACCCTGCTTACATGCACAGCAAAGATATTGATGCGCTTGGCCTGCACACCGGCCAAACGGTAGTCATACGTTCAGCACGGGCAAGCATTCGAGGAATAGTTGCCAAAGACGATAACCTGCGCCGCGGGCTGGTGTCGATGACTCATTGTTGGGGCGGCAGACCGGAGGAAGACGAGGACTACGTCAATATTGGCGCCAATACCGGGCGTTTAAGCTCGGTGGACAGTGATTATGAGAAGTACACTGGCATGCCACGCATGAGCAACATTCCGGTGCAGGTTTTGCCGTTGGCGTGAGCGCATGTTGTGTAGAAAAAAGAGCCTACGGTCACTTACGCCGTCATCCTATAAATACACCCGCGGAGCGCACGAGAGATGAGTAAACAATACAGAGTGGTTCAATGGAACACCGGCAATGTAGGAACACAAACCTTACGAGCCATTGTGAGCAATCCGCTGCTGGAGCTTGTCGGGTGCTACGCGTGGAACGAGGACAAAGAGGGGCTTGATGCAGGTACGATTGTTGGCACAGAGCCGATAGGCGTTTGCGCAACGCGCAACATAGATGCGCTTCTGGACCTGAAGCCTGATTGTGTTTGTTACACGCCTTTGTGGCCTGATGTTGAACATATGTGCCGCATACTGCAATCCGGTGTGAACATAGCAACCAGCGCGCACTTCATCACCGGGGATGCCTACTTTGGCGGTGACAAGCGCGCTCAGATCGAAGCGGCGTGCACGCAAGGCAACAGCTCAATCTTCGGGTCCGGTATGCACCCGGGGTTCAGCAATTTGATGGCGCTGGCGGCAAGCAACGCGTGCAGTCGAATTGATAAAATTGTTATTACAGAATCACAGGACGCTTCTGGCTATGCATCACCCGACACACAGCGCAGCGTCGGGTTCGATTCGCCGATGGACGCACCCGGGCTTGCCAACATGGTTCGAGACGGCTCGCTGGTGTTTGTGGATGGTATCCATATGATGGCACAAGCGCTGGGGGTAACGCTGGACGATATTAGATTCGAAGCCGAGTTTGCAGCAGCGAAACAAGACACTGACCTGGGCTTCATGACTATTCGCAAGGGTCATGTGGGCGGTGTTGCGGGTCGTTGGCTTGGGGTGGTCGAGGGCCGGGTACTGTTCGACGTTGGCTTTCGCTGGATAATGGGGGGGCCGGTTGAGGGCACCTGGCCAATAGAACATGCTTATCTTCTGGAAGTGCATGGCATGCCCACACTTAAGTTGCGCATGGAGATTAAACCCCCGCCTGACTTCAGGCCAAAAGATCCGCTGGAGTACATGCAGCTGGGCATGGTGATTACAGGGTTGCCGGTGGTGAATGCGATACCGGCGATTTGTGAGGCAGCCGCCGGTATAAGAACGTACAGTGAGCTGCCGCTGACTACCGCGAAAGGGTTCGCGTGAAAAGCTTGAGTCTGGCAGACTTTATTAAGCACTGTGCCGCCTCTGTCTTCGAGCTCAAACACGAGGAGCGTTCGAGGTAACGGTTTGCCTATTCCTGGTTAAGCACTCAAGTGATCAGTGAGAATAAAAACAAGCGTACATAGAACACGCCGGTTGTACGCCCGGCGTTTAGACTGTCAAACCATCGAACAAATAGCCGAGTCGGGAAAAACTTCATTGCTAACTTCCCTGTATAGAATGACGTTCAGCTGAAACAAATCGAATGGAAGTGTGGGTTATCTACACAAACTTCAAGCATGGAAACATCATCCAAAACTATCAGACACTCATCCTCCTCCAGGCGTACCTTGATGCACTCTGCTCTTTTGTCATTTAGCGCAGTATCAAGTGCAGTACACACTATTACGTTGCCTGCTTTCATCGTTAACTTAACAGGGTAATTAAACGTACAGACGATCTCAATGTAGTCATGCTGATCGCAGGAAATCATACGGGCTCCATCGTATTGTGCACGGTCCCAACCTTATAGCGAAACAATGAACCGATAGACCTGCTTTAAATTCGTTAGGCTATGGCGCTTTCTCGTCTATCTGTGCAACAGTTACAGAAAAGCCGCGATCACCAGAAGTGTTCAATACATGCTCCTCATACTTCTGGAACATGCCATCAAGATTTGCGTCTATTTCCTCCTGCGTATAGTCAAGAGAATGTAGACACTCAACACCCATAGAGTTTGCATGGCTGACCATTTTCGCTGGATCGTTGTAATTGAATACAACATTCAAAACACCCTCGCCATTTTTTTTTAGAAACGGGGATACCGCGCTGTCATTCTCCCGACCCTTCATTGGCGCACAAAGCTCGATGCCCGCATTCCAGCTTATCGCAACATTTATGCCATAATCCTCTCCAGTCCAGTTGGCGTCATTAAAGCTCGCACCAAGCAGCTGCTCATAGAAACGCTTTGATTCCTCCAAATCATGGACCGCAACAATAACTCGATTAATACCTCTAAGATTCATGTCTTATTCCCGTATGTTTTATATTTCTATTCTATCGCGTCACCGAGCACCAGTGGAAGTATCAGAAAATGAAGTATCAGGACGGAAGTATAAGGACAGGCACAAAACATTGGACACAAAACATTTGACACACTCAAATCGAATCCGGTAGCCTGCAACTAACAGGTCGTTAAAGGAATAACGATGACGTCACCACGCAGGATGCTGGTCTGTGAATCAGACACGCCTTACTATCATATTGTCTCTCGTTGCGTACGCCGCGCCTTTCTTTGTGGCAAAGACCAGCAGAGCGGTAAGAACTATGAACACAGGCGCCATTGGGTTGAAGACCGGGTACGTATTCTAAGCTCTGTGTTTGCAGTTGATGTCTGCGCTTATGCGGTGATGAGCAATCACTATCATCTGGTATTGAAGCTTGACAGTTCCCAGGCGGAGGATTGGTCCGATTATGAGGTTGCCCTACGGTGGACCGCGCTTTTCAAGGGCCCAATCCTGCTGCAAGGATGGGTGAACGAAGGCGCTGTTGCTCCGGACTGCCGTGAAACACTGAATGATATGCTGCGGGTCTATCGAAAGCGCTTATGCAGCTTGAGCTGGTTCATGAAATGCCTAAATGAGCCGATTGCACGGCGGGCCAACCGAGAAGACGGCTGCACCGGTCATTTCTGGGAAGCCCGCTTTAAATCACAAGCGATTCGCAGCGAAGCCGATCTGATGGCGTGTATGGCCTACGTAGATCTGAATCCTGTGCGGGCCACCATGGCGCCCACACCGGAATCATCCGAATACACCAGCGTTCGAGAACGCATTAAACCGTCATTGTCTTGGCAGCGTGCCGTCTGTGACCATATTACAGAATACAGTTTGATGCATGCTCAGTTAATGTTGAAGCCGCTACTACCGTTTCGCAATCACAGCGAGGCTCAAAGGCGCGGCGATTACAAAGCTCACTGCCTACCATTCACCGAGAAGGAGTACCTGAGCCTTGTCGATTGGACGGGGCGCATTGCGCGCGAGGATAAACACGGTCGCATTACCTCAACAGCACCGCCTATTCTTGATCGAATTCGAATGCCGCCCGAGGATTGGCTGCAACGCGCCCTAAACTATGAAGCACATAGAGGTCGACGCCATAGGCAAACGTCACTAACTTGACAGATTGACAAACAACTCAGATGTACGCTCCATAAGTGCACCTCGCAGCCGTACCCGATAGTTCAGATAATTCTCAGTTATTTTGTTTGCTCATTTCAGAGCGTGCCGTAGCCCGTTTTTCGCTGAACACGGGCTGTTTCTCAGCTCGTAAACAACTGGCTCAGCGGAGTAACTGATTCGACGGGGCAACGGGCGATGAGATGGTTCCGTATAGTTAAGTGCCTGTCCTTTTGGATCTTATTTTGGATTGTCGTTAAGTGCCTGTCCTTTTGGATCTAGCCAAAGCTCGTATATACAAGAGCAAACACCCAAGATGGTGCGTCATAATACAATAACGTCTCCATCCAATGCGATACAAAGCTTCCGGCGTATATTATGTCGCCCGCCTTTGCTCGAAGTGTCATTTCCAGTGTGGTCAAAGGGCATATCAGACCCAGCCACGATTGTGCTGTGACTACGATGATTGCAAGCAAATGCGTCAGCCGAAACCAAGGATTTCGAACCCAGAGCCAGTTGCGAAGCTTACCCAGAATAATCGCAAACAGGCTAAACACGACAAAAAAGACAAAAAGTACATGGGCAAACAAAACCAGATCTGCAGCAATTTGATAAAACATGTCTACTGTCGCATAGCCACGGGATCACTTGCTCCAACGCAACCCATCGGGCTCAATGCCCACTGAAATCCGACGCACCTCTTTACCGGACTGCAGATCAATCTCAGACACTGCATTTTGCCTTGGCATCGATAAATACGCGAGCGCGCGACTTGGGTGCAGCAAAATATTGAGCGGTTGACTCGTTAGAGAATAGCGGCGCTCTTCAGTATAAGTATCCGTATTGAATGCCACCAGCTCCGCAGATGCGAAACAGGCGACCCAAACCCTCTTACTATTATCCCGACCAAACGCGATGGGAAAGTCGCAAACGGCGTTGATGCGTTTTGTTTCTGTTGCAGATTTTGCGTCAACTATGGAAATAGAACCGTCCATTGCATTACTCACCCAGAACACCCCCTGATCAGCAAGCAAGCCTTCACTGCCTGCTGCCAGAGGCACTACGCGCGTACTGCCGTTGTCGATATTGATTAACGACAATGAATTCGAGTCGGTGTTAGACACCGCAAGCTGTCGGGTACCGCCATCAAAGCTCAAAACATGCGAACCATTCTGTAGCGTATCGAATTTACCGACGATCGCCTTATTTTTAAGGTCGAATACAAGTAGGTGTTTTTCGTTTTCACAAGTCATAAAGACTCGCTGCTCTACAATCCAGCTGGCGTGCGGCTTGGAGCAGTCATCCATTTTCTTGTCCAATACCGCTGTTTGCTTGTTGATGTCTATGAGAGTCATGCGGGCATTCAGCCTTTGCAAGAACGTCGGCCGCTTGGCGACTGGTTTAGCGTGTGGTTCCGGAAACTCGCCATAACCTGTAACAGCCACTCGGCCACTGGAAACGTTCGACAACAGGTGAGGGCCTTCACCTGTGCTTACTGACGCCACGACTTGACCACTTGCAAGGTCAACAAACTTGACTTCATGAGAGGATCGATTCGCCACCAGCAATGTCGGCGCAAAAGTAGCACGCATGGTTGCGCGAAGGCCTGACCACTCTGCGTGCTTGATGCGTGCGTGCCCGCCAATGGGTGCTGATGTATAAAAAAGCGTCTCACCGTTCGGGTGAAGGCGCGGCAACAGGTCGCTGTTGGTGGTATTCAGCTGCTTTATCGGTAACGCTGGCGTCCAACCGCTGCTTGTTTGCCAGCTGTAGTAAAGATCTCCTGGAACCGACACGTTTGTAGTGCGCGAGGAGGCTTCGAAAATGAGATCAGTTTCACCGGCAGATACCCATAGATTCCATTCGCCGGTTTCACTGTTTACTGCCGGCCCAAGTAGGGCCGGCTGAGCAAAACTGCTGTCTTTAACAGCCGCTCTGTACAAATCGCCCCGGCCCACACCCCCGTTTCGGTCCGACGCAAAATACAAGGCACCGGATGCTGTGACTACCGGGGAGTATTCCTCCGCGTCTGAATTGACCGCCAGATATTCCGGCGCGCCAGCAGTGCGCAGATTGTAGCGCCAGATGTTGGCATCGCGCGTTTGGTCTGCGGCGTCACTGGGCCGGTCAGAGACAAAGTACAGCCATTGCCCGTCTGGTGAAACAAATGGATCGTCGTTGGAATGCTGTTGGAAGAATGACGCTGGTTTAGCCTCACCCCATACGTTATCTTTTCGGCGGGCAGTGTAAATAACCCGTCTACCGGTTGCCGGACTTCCCCATTTGCCGCTCCATTCAACCCAGAACGCTGTGTTGCCATTTGGGCTAAGAGTCAGTCCAGCTTGATTTTCGAGTTCGGCGCTGGCCGGCACCGTTTCCTGCGCGCCTGCACAGCTCATTAGCGCTGTGGTCACCACGCTAATCAGCGTTGTGATAGCGCGACGTTGATTGGCCCGTATGTTGATGATTTTTATACTCACGAGATGATTTCTCCACTTGGCTCAACGATTGTTCTGACAGCGCCAGGCTGCTTTTTATCCCGTCGTGATAAAAAGACTTGTCCAGCGCGCAAACCACAAGCCATGACAAACCAGCTGGGTAGAGCTGAGCAAAGAGTGTACACTGCAGCTTTCCAGCCCTCGTACTCCCAATGCGGGTTTGGGTAAGAAGAACTGTGTAAATGCTGCGTTTAAAAGAGCTGTACTCAGGCGCCCCGCTTGATATCGCCTGCCACATTGTGACGATGGTGTTGGTAGCTGCCTTGTACTGGTCTTTATTAGATCATCGATTGCTGCTGACCTGGTTGACGATCAATACGCTCATCCTCGCACATAGAGCCCTGCTGGTTCGCGAATTTCGTTCAACAAGCAATACCGAAACACAAGCTCTTTGGCTACAAAAATATGAAACCAGTGCGCTGTGTTCGGGCATAGCGTGGGGGTTTATATACAGTTACTCGGCTATCACCTTACCAGCGCAACACTTGCCCGCGTTCACGCTGATTTTGGGAGCACTTGTTGCTGTACCCTTGGCTACCTATTTCTCGCAATGGTCCGTATACGTTCGGTTTTCTACACCGGCAATGCTGATACCCATTATTGTGCTACTGGCAACGGCAGAGCCGCTAAAGGCTGTATTGGCGCTGCTAACCCTGGGTTGGTATGTTGTGACCAATCAAAATGGTTATCAACTGACGGAGCAGCGAGAAAAACTTGCCGCCTATAGACATGATAACCACCAGAATATACTCGCCGAAATAGACAAGCTCACAGCTCTTAACGAGGAAAAACGCTTAGAGATACAGCGAATAAAGCAATGCATATCCGCACTGCAGGGCGTAGACATAATCGCAACTGCAGACGTACTCCCCGGATCTGAACCTAAGCCAGGGCCGGGCGCATGACCAAGCAGAGCATGCAGGCCAGTCTGGAGAGCCGCCGTATAGAGCAGCTGTGTGCAATTGGTATATCAGATACCTGCGGCAATATCATGGGTATTGTTATTGTTAGCATATTGTACTGGCCCTATATTAGCCCTCATTTCATTCTGCCCTGGGCTCTCTTATCAACGTTTAGCTTGCTGCTGCGAATAGATAAAATAAGACAGTTTCAAAAAACACCGGACCAATTCAATCCAAACGCCTGGCGGCAGTACTACTTCAACAACGCGTTGCTTAACGGAGTTGCATGGGCCTTAATGCTCATCTATGCGACTTATAGTGTTCCCCTGGAACTTCTTCCGTACATTGTAATGATCATCAGCGGCCTAACAGCTGCGCCAAGCCTTAATTTCTACAGCTTTCCCAATAGCCATTCGTATTTCGCCATACCTGCCATCATACCCGGCGCCATAGCAATGATTATAAGCGGTGACATTGCGCTGATCGTATTAGGCTTTCTTGCGCTGAGCTGGTTCGCCATTACCAAAACCAACGCAGATGTTTTGAGCCGAGGCGGTAAAGAATATATTGCTTATGAAAGCAAACAGATGGATCTTGAGAACGAGCTGGAGAACCTAAAAAGGTCGCTACAAACCCATGAGCAGGAACTTATCATTCAGAATGAGATTCTTGAAAGCCTTATGGCGGTGGAGTCAGGCGACAGTTCGCACACCACTCGAGGTTAAGTCATGCTGAAAGCGCAGGGTGTTGGCCTGAGTTATTAATGAACGCGCTGCAACAACAAAATGGGAACGGTCAGCGTGGCAATTAAATCTAACAAATGTAATTGTTTCCATAAATGCGGTAGACCAATTTTTAAAAATTTCCGCAATATGAGAACAATTCACGCTTTTCGATAAACGGAGTGCGCATGCTTCTGCGCTATCATTCACCAATGCTGTTTACATGGAGTTCGAGTGATCTATGTCTGTACTCGCTTGTTTTAGTATTAAAGGTGGCGTAGGGAAAACAACAACTGCTGTTAGTCTTGCTCACATTGCAGCCGCAAAAGGCTATCGAACGTTGTTATGGGACCTTGATTCGCAAGGTGCTGCATCATTTTATTTGAACGCCCGTAACAGCAAGCAGTTTGACTGGTCTATGGCAAACGATGTCAAGCAGTTGGGCAAGTACGTGGTACCCAGCGACTATGATAACCTGGACGTTATTCCCAATAAGTTCAGCAACCAACGGCTGGACGAGATACTGACTGACGATGGCTCCGTCAAAACCCGTTTGAAAGCCATTCTCTTTCCGATAATGAAAGACTATGACCTCATCATACTGGATTGCCCACCGGGTATTTCATCCCTGGTTGACAATGCGCTAACAGCAGCAGATCACACCGTAGTACCTACCATTCCGGCACCGCTATCGGTCAGGACAGTACGCCATTTGCGGAAGTATCTGAATCAAGAGCACATCGACACCAAACTCTTACCTTTCTTCTGCATGCAGGATTCTCGAAGGTCCTCGCATAAAAGCATCGTTGAGTATCACCAAAAGGTAGATGGTGATGAGCTGCTAAGCTCGGTTGTACCCTACTCTGCAGTCGTTGAACGCATGAGTGTGAAGAAGCGACCATTAGCTAAGTATGCCGGTGTATCAACCGCTGCAGCAGCCTACCAGGCGTTATTTGAAGAAGTAGAGCAGAAAATCGGACTGAAGCAAGCGCCTGCACTTTCCGTATTCGACAGTTTTAAAGCCGACCTTTTGCAAGCGAACGCCGAGTTGATGGCGGAGGAGACAGCAAAAACAGGTACTGAGCAGAAAGCGCCCGTCGCTGCGGTTTCGTACATACCGCGAAATGCCAGAATACTGCGCGCACGCAGACCTGTCCGACCCGCTCGATTGGGCGTGAGCAGCTGAACATCGTTATACGCTCTGTCGACGACTATCAGATGTAGGGTTTGGTCCCGCCCGTTTCAATCAAAGAAACGTTAGCGCCAGCCGCTGGGTTTATCTCAGGTGCACTTGTCTTGCTGGATAAGTTCGAACAAAACACTACCCCGTAATCGTTAACCAACTTGTTATACTTTCAGCCTTATATTCTTTACTGAACCTAAGCGAATGAACAATAACGGTATATTTGTAGCCAATAATGTAGCTGTGATTACCGGCGGTGCAGATGGAATTGGCCTTGCCGCGGCGAGGCGTTTTTCCAGCATGGGAATGCGTGTTTGCCTGGTAGACATCTACAAAGAAAATCTGGAAGTGGCCGCCAGCGATA
This sequence comes from Gammaproteobacteria bacterium, assembly GCA_030429735.1. Lineage (GTDB taxonomy): Bacteria > Pseudomonadota > Gammaproteobacteria > Pseudomonadales > JAUIET01 > JAUIET01. The sequence continues at coordinate 31,879 of JAUIET010000007.1, read as the reverse complement.
TAGATGGCGCAATGTCTGTCTGCGTTGATGTTGGTAGCATTGAAGCAATGCGCGCATTGAAAGACAAAGTCTTCACCGAGTTGGGTCAGGTAGACGTGTTGATGAATAACGCCGGCACGGGGGGCGCCAACAATTGTTGGACCGATTACGATGTATGGCAAAAGACACTTGGCACCAATTTGTGGGGTGTTATCAATGGTGTTCAAGCGTTCACTGAGTCTATGCTGGCTCAGAATACACCTGGCTTAATCATTAACACCGGCTCGAAACAGGGCATCACAACGCCCCCCGGCAATCCGGCCTATAACGTGAGCAAGGCAGGAATCAAGTCGTTTACCGAAGCGCTGGCGTACAGCTTGCGCTCGCAAGAGGGCTGTAAACTCAGTGCCCACTTGCTGGTACCGGGTTTCACCTTTACAGGGATGATTCGTCGCTTTTTACCTGAGCAGCCGCCGTCAGCGTGGACAGCTGAGCAGGTTGTGGATTTTATGCTGGAAAAAATTGATCTGGGCGATTTCTACATACTATGCCCGGACAATGACGTAGACCGCGAACTGGATAACAAGCGCATGGAGTGGGCAATGGGCGATTTAATACATAATCGGCCAGCGCTTTCGCGTTGGCATCCGGATTACGAAGAAGAATATGCGGCGTTTGAGAACGCCCGTTTATAGCTCAGAGCGGGCGGACTGTCGCGCAGAAAAGCGAAAGAAGAGGGTATAAAGAATATCTGTTTTGCTCGCGGCACTCTTTCTGAGTTCAATGCGCAGGCCAACAGCATTGACGCGGTGCTAGGGCAGCAGGCATTCTGCGTGTGTATGGAATCTGGAAAAAGAGGCCTAGGCGCCGCACCTGTTTATTCCAGGACCTCGCCAGCGCATGCTACGGTACCTCACCCTTTTTTTGGTCTTGATTGGTATCACGGCGGGCGTGGGCGTGCGAGTCGGGAGTATTCAGTTGGTGATTGTGAAACTGTAAGCACCGCGCGCGCCAATATAATAAGGAGATTGCTTTATTATGGCAGTATATATGTCATAATATTCCAGGTGCTTAGGCCAAAAGCATAGAGTCTGTTTCGACTCTGCCAACAGCACAAACGAACAACTTATAAATTTGAGAGCAATCGACTGTGCAATACAAGCGTACTCCCGATGAGCATTTTGAAAATCTGCTGGACTATCCATTTGCACCGCACTATTTACAGGTGGATGACACCCAAGGCGGTAGTCTGCGCGTGCATTATCTCGATGAGGGTGCGACCGATGGAGAGGTGGTGCTTTTACTGCACGGGCAGCCCGCTTGGAGCTACCTGTACCGCCATATGATCCCGCCACTGGTCGAGGCGGGCTTTCGCGTGATTGCACCCGATCTTGTCGGATTCGGTCGGTCTGACAAGCCCACGCAGGGCGATGACTACACATACGCGCGGCATGTGGCCTGGATGAGTGACTGGCTGCTGCAACTGAATTTGCACGACATCACCGTATTTCTGCAGGACTGGGGCAGCCTTATTGGTTTGCGGCTGGTCGCAGCCTTTCCTGAACGATTCTCTGGTGTTGTGTTATCCAATGGCGGACTTCCTACTGGCCCAGTGCCCGAAGCATTTGCCGACACCCTGAAGGAAGCCTACCAACATTTGCCTGCTGTAAAGGCCAGCGAACTGAATGCGCGCTTTAGAGATACCTCCGGTATGCCGGGCATGCTGTACTGGCGCAAGTTCTGTCAAGACAGCCCGGAATTGCTTCGCCCCGGCCACACCGTGATTGCCAATGTCACCAGCAGCAAGACACTGCTGGAAGAAGAAAAAGCGGCGTTTAATGCGCCTTTTCCCGACGAAACCTACCTAGCCGGTGCGCGGCGGTTTCCTTCACTGGTGCCAATATTTCATGATGAACCTGAAGTGGCTGAAAACCGTGCCGCCTGGAAGGTGTTGGGGCAGTTCGATAAGCCCTTCCTCTGTGCTTTTTCAGATGACGACCCGGTTACCGCGGGCGGAGATAAGCCGTTTCTCGACAAAGTGCCCGGGTGTCAGGGCGTCAAGCACCGAACCATTGCACCAGCTGGACATTTTCTGCAGCAGGAACAACCGCAGCAATGTGTGCAGGCCATACTGGATATCACGGGCCGCTAACGCCAGGCACGTTTCTCACCCTGATCTGGAACAAGTATCGTAGGGCCTGTTGATCATGAAAAAATTGCTGAGCCTTGCTGTCTTTCTGGCACTATGCCTCGCACTATTTTTGTTTTGGTTGGCGTTCTTCTCTTCGCGCCCCGCACTGACAACAGACCCCGCTACGCTGCACGGAGATGGCAGTGTAATCAATTACTGCACGCTTCCCGAACTCGGTGGCCCTGGCAAGTCGGCCGCTGAGATCCCCAAGGGCAACACACCCGGCTGCGGTTATTCGCATTTCCCTCTTCCCATACTTGCGCAGTGTACAGAAGCACTGCCCGATCAGGCCGCCGATATCCGTGGCCTATGGCTGGGCGTTGCAGGTGGCCACGTGGGCCACGTCGAGCGCGTCGAGCAATGCGGAAGCCGCGTTGTTGTGACGTCAAGCGGGATCATTCACGACTATGGTCCCAACAGCACAGCGGGCTTGAATACCAATGACACCGAAGGGTCAGTGTTATTCACTATCGGCGACAAACCCTATTGCATGCGAACGTCAGCCGCCATGGTTTGGGAGCAGGGCGTGCTCAATTTTCATGTGTTTGGGTGGGGGCCTGTTGTGGTAAAACGGTATCTGGAGGGTAACCAACTGATTTGGGATTACATAGATGGAAGCACGACGAGAATGGATCGAATCTGTTATTTGCCCCAGGGGCATAAGCTACCTAAGCCAAGAGGCAAGTGGTATTCGCTGTTTTGATTTGTGTTTGCAAAATACTGAGGCCAGGTTGTACGCTGCTTAGAAAACACAGCGTGTTGATGCAGTGTGCGTCCTGTCCTTGCTAGTGTATTGTACGACTTACACTGTAAACTCGTTTCAGAATACAACGCTTTAAACCCCATGCAGCAATCAATAGACTACACCCAATATTCAAGGCAACCAACAACCAACCTCAACCACATACCTGGCGACAAGGGCTTGCCAGTATTGGGGCACACCCTTGAGTTTCTGCGTGACAATCATGCCTTAGTGAATCGTGGTTACGCTAAGTATGGTTTAGTGTACAGACGCAGGGTCTTGTTTCAGAACGGCATTTCTTTGCTTGGTCCGGATGCTAACCAGCAGGTGTTGCTTGATTCCGAGCAGTGCTTTTCCAACTATCTGGCGTGGAACACCGTTCTGGAGCGAATTTTTCCAAACGGCTTAATGCTGAAGGACTTTTCAGACCACCGCTATCACCGCCGTATTCTTCAGTCAGCATTTAAAAAGCCTGCTATTGAAAGCTATTTGCAACCCATGGGCCAACACATTAAAGAGGGCGTTTCGCATTGGCCTAGAAACCAAACCATGCCGTTTTTGCCGGCGATAAAGTCATTGTTACTGGATATTGCCGCGCAAACCTTTCTTGGTGTGCACCTGGGCGACGACGCTGAAGCTGTGAATAAGGCTTTCGTAGATGCGGCCGATGCCAGTATTGCCATAATACAAAGACGCATACCAGGCACACGCTGGGCGCGAGGTATGGCCGGTCGTGAATTGCTCGAGACTTTTATGCGGCGACAATTGCCAAATAAAAAAGTATCAGATGATCTCGATTTCTTCGCCCAAATTTGTCGTGCGCAAGATGAGCACGGGCAGCAACTGGATGATCAGGCGGTTATCGACCATATTATATTTTTACTGTTTGCAGCACACGACACCACCACCAGTACCCTGTGTTCGGTTGCCTATGCTTTGGCCAAGAACCCGCAGTGGCAGGAAGAGCTGCGCGCTGAATACGCCGCGCTTGGCGAGCGAATACCCAGTTACGACGAGATTTCCGCAATGGAGAAAACCGGCTGGGTATTTCGTGAAGCATTGCGTATGTACCCACCATTGCCTGTGATTCCCAGGCGTTGCCTTAGGGAAACAGACGTACTTGGCCACCGAATACCTCGCAATGCCGGTGTTGCTTTGTCTCCTTTGTTTACCCATTACATGAACGATTACTGGGATAAGCCAAAGCAATTCGACCCCGAGCGATTCTCAACGGCGCGTGCAGAACACAAACGCCACTCTTATCAATTTGTGCCATTTGGTGGCGGCGCCCACAAATGCCTTGGGCTAAATTTCGCGGAAATACAGGTGAAGCTTTTTCTCAGTCTGTTTTTAAGCAAATGCGAACTGAGTGTAGCGCCGGATTATCAGCCCAAGCACACTTTGATTCCGTTGCGTATGCCTACGGATGGCTTGCCGGTAACGGTGCAGAATCGTCGCTAGTCCCTTATCCATTACCAGTTTGTACTCACGCCCTTGCCCTGGTGTTAGAACGAAGGTTAATTCGTCTTTCCACAGCTGTTCCTGCTGTGGATGGTGATCAATTTCAGTTGTTGCCTCTTCGATTACAGTGGTTCCCACTGGTTTTTTATCGGCTAAGGACTCCTTAATTTCTGACGAGTCTGTATTTGGAGAGAACGCTTTGTCAGCTGATTTCTCCTTAACCGGGGAAACCTGTTCAGACCGTGCGATCTGGTCAGCTTCAGCTTCCTGCTCAAGCTAGGCCTTTATTTCCCCCATCTCAGTCAAACCCAGTATCTGACCCACTTCAACACCTAAGTTGAACGCCAATAAATTAGCAAGTAAACCGTCTGGTGCAATGTTGTAATCGAGAATTTTGCTCGACAGACCAAACCCGTGACACAGCCCAAAAGCGAAGGTTGCCAGTTTTGTATGGGTTGAATTGCCGTATTCACTCCTAACCCCAGATAAATCCCGCCTCCTAAATACCGTGCTATAGGATGCCGTGACTTATGCAATAACCGGGAACGCAAGCGTCCTGCAAAAAGGGCATAGCCACTGTCTGTTATGAGTGCCATGAGCGCATAGATGGTTCCAAGCAAAGCAAGCTGCGCAGGTATTGAGCCAAGTTGTGGATTGCCTTTACTATGTCATAGCAGGGTCTACCTCCCTGGGGATTGAGAAACTCGGCCCGAGCTACTTTGAGTACGTTATAGCGATTAATAACGAAAGTCTGCATAATTGGCGCCACGCGAAAAGGCCCTCTGAACGCTGAAAACCAATTAGAATTCACTTGCCTTTAATAGCAAAATTCACCAGGAGTGAACCAAAATGTCATATTTTATGTATCAATCCTCCGCCCGAGTATATGTGCACAATCTGAAGAATCTGGCGGCCATTTTGAAAACCGCTGCGAAAGATGCCAAAACCCGGGGTATCGAGCCCAGCGTGTTATTGAACGCTCGGCTGGCTCCGGACATGCTGCCCCTTACGAAGCAGGTGCAAATGATCACCGATAATGCGAAAGGTTGCTGCGCTCGTTTAGCTGGCGTTGCACCGCCTGTATTTGAAGACAACGAAACCTCCTTCGCCGAGCTGCAAGAACGGATCAAGCGTACCCTTGCCTTTATTCGAACCTTAAAGGCCAGTCAATTCGCTGATGCCGCGGCCCGTGAAGTAGTCATGACCATACCCATCGGCAAACTTAAGTTCAGTGGCAGTGATTACCTGAATGGTTGGGCCTTACCTAACTTCTATTTCCACTTTACAACTGCTTACAACATACTGCGCCATAACGGGGTGAGCCTGGGTAAAATTGATTTTCTGGGTACCGTACCTGGTATGGAAATGAGTGGTAAGGTTGCGAAGATGATGGGGGTTAAACCCAAGGCAAAATCTAAAGCCACTAAAAAGTAGCTGGTGTCAGGTCGTTCACTGCCGTTCAACTGAAATCCTGCTGTAAAACCTCGAACAGCTTCATTGCGCCAACCCCAAGCCTTGTAACATTACTCTATCGCTCATCGTCAGCCCCGCTTGACCAACAACGAGGTTCACGGCATGACCACTGCTCACCTTCGCGTAACGGGCAGTTGCCCCGTCCAGCGCATTGCTGAGTTTGCTGGCCAGGCGCTTTGCGCGGGTGGCGGAATCAAACACCATCAGCGTGGCGTTTTTGTTGGCTTGCAGGCGCTTCGGTAGATTACCGCCGCGAACACGCTTGCGGTGCTTTCGCACCGTTGCCACGTACTTGAGCGCGCCTTCGGGGATGGAGCTTGAACGCTCGATCCGACCCGGTCCGTAGTTATAGGCGGCAAGGGCTTTAGTCTCGTCGCCATCGAAGCGGCCGAGCAGCTCTTTGAGGTAGCGACTGCCAAGTTCGATATTAAGACAGGGGTTGTACAACTCTGAAACCCGCTCCACACCGAGATCTTTTGCGGTGCCTGGCCACTGGATTTGCATAATACCGTGCGCGTTGGCATGTGAGCGCGCGTCGGGATCCCAGTTGCTTTCCGTGGCGGCAACGGCCAGCACCAAATCGATTGGCAGGTCGTGCAGGGTAGCAGCAATCTCAAAACAGCGTTGGTAGGGGTAGCGTTGCGCCGCCGCGTTCACGATGGTGCTTATTGATAGCAATATAACGATGAGAATGGCTTTCATAAGTCGGACCCTCCTGTGAGCGCGTTAACCTGAGCCTGTAGATAGGCCCGCTCGCGTTCACTGTCGTAGCTGAATGTCACTACGTAAGTGTGCGGAGCGAGCTTATCCACGGCGAATCGTGGGCCGAGCTGGGCAGTTAAGCGGCCGGCGAAGCCGTTAGCGGAAGCTTCGCTGTGGAACGGTGTCCACACCACCTGCTGCCCTGAAACCTGGACGGCTTGCACGGCGGGCTCCGACTTTTTCACTGCTTCCGGTGCGCTGGTGGCGGTGTGCAAAGGCGCGTCATGCTCTAAGGACTCGGCTTTATACACGGTAGGCTCGTGCTGCTTTTTTGGCGTAGCGGGCAGCTGCTCGCGAAGTGGTGCTTGCACACGCGCGATCAAGTTCTGCCAGGCGATGACGTCAAACTGAAAAGGCGGCTTTCCCTGGTAAGTGCAAATGGCGAGGTGGGTGAGACTCGCGCCAACGAGAAGACCTAAAAGAAATCGCATGGTGTGTACTCCTTTGTCAAAGTGCGCGCACGCCCCGGCCACTGCGGCGGAGGCGTAGCACTTGCCACTCAGTGCTGGGTTTTACTTTTTCGAGTGCCTGTTTGAAGCTTATTTGCCACAGCGCTGATTGCTGAGAACACGCTGCTTCAAGTAAATACCCCAGCGACGCAGCGGCACGTGGATCCTGGGTGGCGATCGCATAGAAGTCCGCGTCTGCATCCGCGCGTGCGCGAGAGCTTTTTTGTACAGTTACCGGCAGTCGGAAGTGGTAGGTACCGGGGCTGCGAAGTTTTGCGCCGGAGTTGCAGGCCGGAATCACCTTACTGTCGCGTTTAGCAAACACGAGCAGATTGGCATGCTGTTGCAACGGTACTTGAACCTCAACGCACACCGAACCGGTCTGGCCCTCGCACACACCTTCACCTGAGACTTTTCTGTAAGTCAAGGCGCTAAGCAGAGTGGTAGGCTCAGTCCGTGTGCGCTGCAGACTAACAGGCGTAGTCTGGGTGGGCACGCTTTGCGCCGAGGCAATCGGTGCTGAGGCACGCCGAGCAGTAGTTTGATTGCCAAGTAGCGCCCGCTCCGCCCGCGACAACCGACCTTGCCAACGAAACGCGGTGCCGCCCACCCAAATGCCCTCGGTTAGATCAACCATAGCGACTGTAACGCGATGCTCGGAACCGTGGTGTTTGTGCACATCCACGCCGAGCACGTAGTGTACCGGGCGATCAGTGGGTTTGAATGGCTGACCGTGGTAGCGAATGCGAATGCCTTCATAGCGCATTAGACGTACTGTTAGATCGCGCTCGATCATGCGCACGAGATCGTTACTCGTTTCCGTTAAACGACCACCCTGCATGGCGCTGAGCCGAATCACTTCGCCGCTGAACTTGGGATGTTTCTCCAGCTTCATCGCAAGCCTGGGCGCGACCGTGCCCGAGAGCCAGTGCTCGAGCGGGCTCTGTTGCGCGCTTGCATGGCTAATACCCGCAAGCAGGAAAAGTAGAATGCTAGGGAAGCGGAACATGACGCACGGCTCCGGTTTGATCGATCACTAACTGCCCGGATTGAAAGCGGTTGGCGAGCTGTTGGATGGATGCAGCGGTGGGTTTCGGTAGGCGCACCCCCCACTGGTTATTGTTAAGTTTTCCGGCAAGTGCCGCTTGCACACGGCTGGGTACCGTTTCTAACTCATGGATGGACTGCGGCGGGCTTGTAGGATGGAAGGCAAAGCCTCGGTCCAGCATCAGAAAGCGGTTTTGTTGAAACGCGTACACTCGCACCTTACCTCGGCGGATCAGGTTGACGAACGCGGCATCGCTCGCAAAACGCAGGCTGAGGCCCTGATCCTCGGATGTAGAACTGGCTACCGGCAAAGGCGCCGCCTCGCCAACGTCGATCTCTTCGGGTGGCGTCAGCGGCGTTGGCCCCGGTTCAGCCAACGCTTCCGCGGGGGCGGGCGCTGCCGGCTTTTCCACAGTGACTTCCGGCACTGGCTTCACCGGCTCAACCGCTTTCGGTTCCGCGGCTGTTGGCGTTTCGGTAGGTTCCATATCGCGCACGAGCGCTAGTACCGCCACCAGGCAAAACGCGATGATGGCCATGAACCGCATCACGTCGGTTTGTAAACCGTCGTCTTCGAAGTGGCGGAGACTGTAGCGTGTGTTCATGAGCTTGTTGGCCCCTCGGCGTGTGACAAGCTCTTCAGCTGCGATTCGATGCGCTCGGTGGCGACTATCAACTCCCTTACCCCGGCCTGATTCAGCACCTCGTAAAACGCCTGCAAGGCGGCCCCCACACACACCGTTTTAACAAGGCGCATGAGGTACCCACCCACACCGCCGACGATGGTGGTGGTGAGCGCGAGCAAGATGCCACCATCTACAAGGTTTTTTAACACGGAGTTGGCAGAACCACTTAAGTCGCCACCACCCAGGGCTGTTTGAAGCGCACTGCGCATACCGATCGCAGTCCACACCACGCCAATACCCACAAACAAATGCGCCCACACATCGAGTCTTTGGTCGAGGCCCACAACATCGCGTAGCGCTGAGTGCTCATGGCGGCCCTCGTGGTTGAATAGGTGGTGCTTCAAACGGGTGAGGTCGAACACAAAGAGGGCCGATACTGTGGCAAAGAACCAGAGCGAGGCACCCAGATTTTGTTGCACCCAAATGAGGGCCGTGCCACCGCCTAGGCTCGACTCTGGAGCGCTTCCGAGCATAAGCAATGCAACCAGCGCCACGCCCGTCAGCGCTCCCAGAGTGAAGCCGCCTTTAGTTTTGGTCGCCATTCGCGCACGCTCGGCAGGTGGCTTCGAGTACCAGTTGCGCTTCCTTCAAGAGGTGGTCAGCGCGATAGTAGCTGCCCTGGTCAAGCGATGCGTGCATAAGGCCGCGCTCTTTGTCCTTGAGCTCATGGCGCATGTTGCTCACCACTTCGCTGTGCACCGGGCACGCTTGCGAGCAGGTGTTGTAGTCGCCAGTGAAAGACACGAACTTCACATTGAAGTAGCGGTTGTACAGCGCCTTCGCCTGGCGTTTGTTGATAAGCCCCGCGTCGCTCACGCGCACCAGGTGCTCGGAGAAGAGCTGCTTATTCTCGGGCGCCGCATTCTCCTCAGCTACTTTCATAAGTTGCTGAAAGTACGCATCGAAGTGATAAGCGCACCCAGAAGCAAGCCGTTCCTCCACTTCATGGATGGCGCTGACAAGCTTGTTGCTCACGTCGATGTTACAAGACGTGGCCACGGGTGTTTGGTTGGCACAACCGCCGAGGACGATGAGTGTGCCGAGTGCAATGATAAGTGATTTCATGTCTATACTCCTGCTACATATCAAGTGGGCTAACGTATTCGGTTTGGCTTGCGAGTGTGGGCGACGACGGAATGGCGATTATCTCGCTGCTTTCGCCGAACAGTATTTCTTTCACACCCTCCACCACATTGGCCATCTCCGGGGTAATGGCACCGAACGATTGGTTGAGCTGCCCCATGAGGGTGGCGCGACCAATCTCTTCTTGCGTTGCAGCGATAAGCTGCGCGGCTTCCTCCATGTCGAGATAAATGTCTGCAGCAACCACGGCGAGCGACTTCGCTGGCCCCTCACGATGCGCGGCAACCAGGTTGTAGTACTGCTTGAATCGATTAGACAAGCGCACGCCGGACCGCCCACGCAGTTCAGGTTTGGTGGTGCTTACGGTGCTGGCCGCCTCACCGAGCAGAGAGTTCTGCAGCGTTGTGGGCGTCGTGCGGTGACCGAGTTCGCTTCGTAAGCGTTTTTCCAGGCTTTGGCGAGTGTTGGTAACAGCGCGCTCCATTTCCGGCAGTCGCTCGCTCATGGCGTTCAGCATCTCCAGGTAAGTATCACCCAGCTGCTTGGCGATTCGCGCGCAACCCTGGTCCGAGTCTGCGCCCTGACAGAGGCTTTCCTGGTGCATTTCGCGTTGCATGTCCAGGCGGTGGATGATCTCCTGCAAGTTGTTCTCCATCTCTTCCGCCACTTGGCTCGTTTCACGAATGTCTTCGAGCACGGTGGTTGGAAACAGTCGCACCACGGGCCCGGAAGGACTGGCGAATGCGGTGGAGGCAAATAACAGTATTGCACAGGCGATTACGCTCTGCGGGTTGGGTAAAAGTGACATCAGGGTTCTCCTTTTGCTTTTAGGGGGTTGCGGCAGAACGGTTGTCTGACGACTTTTTTGGCAGCGCGCTTGGCGTTTACCGAAATCTGAACCGGCGATGAATAGATAAATGTTAGAGCCTGCATCGCTTCCTTCCTCGGACATGCTAAGAGGGACCTTGAGATTCACTTTAAGGGGCGTTTACTAAACCTGAGCTGAACGAAACGGGTTAACGTTGCAGAAATGGTGAAATATTTATGAAGAAAAGGCGGAGTATGGCTGAGGGTGTTGACGACGCGTTTTTTCGTTCAAACAATGTTTCTAACTATTAAATCATGGCGAATACAAGAGGATAGGCATTGGTTTCGCAGTTGACGTCGCATCTATCAAGGGGCATTGGGGTAAGGGGCATTGGGGTAAGGGGCATTGGGGTAAGGGGCATTGGGGTAAGGGGCATTGGGGTCTGACGCCGGCCTGCATTACCCTGGCTTTCAGGTGCAGATGATCGCGGCTTACTGCTGCTCGTTGCGAGCCGGCTCTTCGTATTTTTCCGGCACAAAGCGATAATGACCAGTAATCTGGTACTTGAACAGCATGTCCTCCACCACCGGACCCCGACCTATGTTGTGCACCACCACTGGGTTGCCCGTTTCAGGATTGACCGAATCAATGACAATTCCTATATGTGGCAAGTTACCGGGCAGCATCCAGGTGACCAGGTTTCCTGGCGCATACTCTTCCGGGCTAGGGAAGCTCTAAAAAATACCCAATGCCTCTGCGTGACCTGTAGCGTGCCGTGGTGAGGCGCGTCGAGAAGGCCAAGGCTGGGTGTCCTTGGCGAGCGGCGCAACGAAGCCATGGTGCGCTACAGGCCGCGCCCTGCGGGGCTTACAGGCGAATCCAGCCTTGTCGTTGCAAGTTCTTGACTTACCACCAGTAAGCCGGCGAACTCGCGCCTCAACTCTGGATTCGCCTGTAAGCCAGAGGCATCGGGTATTTTTCAGAGCTTCCCTAAAGGATATTCTGAGCTGTTCGCCCCGCCTGGAAAAAAACACCTGCAGATTGGGAACCCGTCTGTGATCAATATTTTTGTCTGGCGTTGTTAGGCCCCAAATTCTATTTGAAGGGTAGCGGTCAAAGTTCATCGTCATATCTTCATGCACCAGCTTCTGCAGGTCAGTGCCAATTTTTCGATACGACCTGATAATAACATCGGTACAAACGCCTATGTGAGATGGTACGTCTCCGCCCGGGTACGAAATGGAGAAATACCTTCCATCGTAAGATACAGAGCTCTGTGTTCTTTCATAGGCCGCTGCAACCAGATCAGTTTCGAATGTTGAACCGTTCGCGGTCAAAGCGATGGAGAGAATGAAGCCTGTTAGCGCTGCTTGTAGGGTAGTTCTGATTGGCTTTGTTTTCATGGTTGCTTGCGGCTAGTGTAGGGCTTTTAGGTGTCAGTCATTAAACCCCAAGAAAGTAGCAGCCTCTTCAACACTTTTACGCTCAGACACTACCGCATTCGCCGGGAAATTTTCATCTGGCCAGCCCAGTGCAACAGCCTTCATAATCACCTGATCATCAGCAATATTCGCATGCTCGCGCACTACCGGTGACTGCATAATGCCCTGGCTGTTGATTACTGCACCCAAACCACGCGACCACGCGGCATTTACTAGCGCTGTTGTAACAGCTCCACAGTCAAACGCCGTGTCATCGCTGTCTGCCAGTACTTTGTCGTACGTAATAATCACGCACACCGGCGCATCAAACTGGCGGAAACCGCGCAGCACCCAATTCTGACGCCCTTCTTTATCCTCACGCTCGATACCCATGGCAGCGAATAATTGCTTAGCCACACCCACCTGACGGTCGCGATGGTGGCCCGCAAACGCCTTGCCGATGCGAAACTCGCGCGAGTGCGGCACGCCGTTAAGATTGCGTTCGGTGTTACCGGCGCGGATGCGGTTTAAGGGTTCGCCGGAAACGACCGTAAAATTCCATGGCTGAGTGTTCATCGACGATGGAGAGCGCATCGCTAATGTTAGAATCTCCTTAATCAGTGCTTTCGGCACCGGGTCGGGTTTATACCCGCGAATACTGCGGCGCCCGAGAATGACATCATCATACTGCACGTTTGGACTCTCTCTGCGTGAATGTAGCAACAGTCTACGGGAATAAATCGTGGCGGTCAGGCCTTACACTCTACATTCGTTGTAGACCCTACGTTCGTATGCAATGTCGGCTGTAAGGCCTGACCCCGCTATCTGCAAGTGCTATATTGAGCACGGAAATCGAATGGATAGCCATGCTGCTATCGTCTTTCACTTACAAAATCTCCAGAGGTAGCCATGTTGGATAAAACGACAAAAAAGATAGACGAAACTGCGTCAGAGCGCTGGTCGCGTTTTAGCCCCATTGTAAGCGGCGACGACTATCTCGATTCGCTTCGCGGCCGTAATCTCGAGGTGTACCTGTTTGGCGAGCGTATCGATGAGCCGGTGGATCACCCGGTTATCCGACCATCAGTCAACGCATTAAAACGCAGCTATGAGCTGGCACTGGAGGAACCCGAACTTGCCACTGCTCACAGCGAACTGATCGATGCACCGGTTAATCGATTTCTGCATATTGTCGGCTCACCGGACGACCTGGTGATGAAAAACAAAATGCAGCGCCGCATGGGTCAGCTTACTGGCACTTGTTTCCAGCGCTGCGCAGGGCTGGATAACATCAGCGTACTGCATTCCGTCACTTACGATATTGATGCGAAGTACGGCACAGACTATCACCAGCGCTACCTGGAGTTTATGAAGCAGGCACAACGCAATAATATTGTGCTTGGGGCCGGCATGACAGACCCCAAGGGAGACCGCTCAAAGCGACCGAGTGAGCAAGAAGACCCCGATATGTTTATGCATATTGCCAAACGCACAGACAAGGGGATTTACGTGACAGGCGCGAAAGCGCATATGACAGGTGGTTTAAATTCCCACTGGATCTGTGTGATGCCAACCCAGAACCTCACTGAGGCGGACAAAGACTACGCCGTGATTGGCCTGGTGCCGGCCGATGCAGCCGGTATGACGTTTATCTACGGCCGTCAGTCCTGTGATACACGTGCGCTGGAGCAAGGTGAAATTGACCAGGGAAATGCACAATACGGTGGTCAGGAAACACTCGTTGTGTTCGACAATGTGTTCATTCCCTATGAGCACGTTTTGATGGATGGCGAGTACGAGTTCGCCCAGCTTCTGGTCAGCCGTTTCACGGCCTACCACCGTGCATCCTATGTGTGCAAAACAGGGTTAGGCGATGTTATGACGGGCGCCGCGGCGCAAATTGCCGAATACAATGGCGCAGAGAAGGCCAGCCATATTAAGGATAAGCTGGTGGAGATCACCCATTTGAATGAAACGATCTATTCGTCAGCGATAGCGTCCAGCCACGAAGCCAAGCAATTGGACTCCGGTATTTTCATGAACGACGAAATGCTCGCCAACGTGTGCAAGCACAACGTCACTCGATTCCCGTACGAAATCTCCCGGCTCACACAAGATTTAGCGGGTGGCATCATGGTTACCATGCCGTCGGAGGCTGATTTTGAGCACGAGGTTGCCGGCCCGATCCTTAAGAAGTACATGAAGGGCAAGAGCGACATACCGGTTGAACATCGTCAACGAATATTGCGTCTCATTGAAAATATGACACTGGGTCGCAACGCCGTGGGCTATCTAACCGAATCGCTTCATGGCGCCGGCAGCCCTCAGGCCCAGCGTATTCAAATTCAACGTCAGATGGATGTGGAACGCAAGAAAGCGTATGCAAGAGAGCTTGCTGGAATCATTGCGACGGATGCTGATTAGAAGAGCCCCACGATCAGGCCTTACAAGCTGCAGGGGCTTTGCTTGCCCTTTCAATGTCGGTTGTAAGGCCTGGCCATCGAACCCGTTACATCAATCAAATGTCGTAATTGTATATACTATGCGTCTGACCGCTTAGATACGACAATAGTCATGCCAAGTAAGAACAAAACCTGTTTCTCGGCTGTAATTTTCTTTTTGCTCCTCTCAGACACCTCGTTAGCGCGATCGTGGTTCATCTATGAATCACCCCACCTGATCGTTTACAGCGACGCATCTGAGCGAATGTCAAAACAGTTAATAGTCGAGCTGGAACAATTTCACGCCGGCATTTTGCAACTCCCTACTATCGCTTCTTTCCAGAGCAGTGAAAAGACGGTTGTAATCTATTTGGAAAGCAGGCGACAGTTTAAAAAATTGTCAGGAGGTTCCCGGCTGTCAGCATTCTTTATTGCCCGAGGTAACGACTCATTCATGGTTGTTCCGTCTAGCTTTAGAATGCGAACGGAGCCTGTGTCCGTTAGGCACGAGTACATCCATTCTCTGCAGCATTAAGCGAATATTCCCTATCTCGCGTGGTACTGGGAGGGCTTGGCGGAGCTACTCTCAAATGTAAAGATTGATGCAGAGCGTAGCACTATGCGAGTTGGTAAGATAACCACTCGAGCCAAGACGACCTATATGCATGATTTACCAATGGATGAAATTGTGTCTGACGGTTTTAGAATGGACTCTATCAGTAACAAGAATCTACTAAATTCAGCGTACATAAGAGCCTGGCTGCTAACACACTTTGTGACCTTAGGAGATGATCAAAAACACGTGCACAAACTGCGAAATTATCTTGAACTGTTGAGACAAGACATCAGCTCTTTGGCTGCTTTCACGACGGTATTTGGAAAAACGCCCTCAGAGCTTGATAACATGGAACTACAGAAATACAAGCGCTCAATACCTAACTACTCGTTCCCGTTTGATGCCTCCAAAGTGAACACCCGCCACAGTGTTCGAAAAGCGACTGACGTGGAATATAGAAGAATCATGAATTACCTCGAACTTAGTAAAAAGGTATTTTCTGGCAGCTAGCCACTCTGCTAAAACACTCGGAGCGAGCCCCGGGGTCAGGCCTTACAACCTTCAGGCTACAGGGGCTTTGTTTACCTTTTCTATGTCGATTTTAAGGCCTGAACCCGAATTTTCGACCCAGTTGCGCAGGTGATTTCGTTTACGACTTTGCTTTTTTCGCCTTTGGGAAGAACTTAACACGCTCCAGGTTTTGGAAGTCAGTGTCCTGCGTCCAAACCACGGCATTGTACTTTCGTGCGCTGGCATAGATTATGCTGTCAGCGAGAGGCAGCTTAAGCGCCACGCCAAAACTGGCCGCATTGAGGGCGAGCTCCTCATCCAACGGGATGATTTTACCTTGCTCCATGTGCGCAATGGCCAGGAACGCAGATTCTTCATCCCGCTGCCTGAGCACGCATTTAAATACCTCGGTCAGTGTTATGCTCGGGACAAGGAGTTTTTCAATATCTTCAATGGGCTTTGCAAATTTGCCAGCGTTGGTATCACCAGCGAAATAGGAAAGCCAGGCGGAAGAGTCCACCACGTTCATATGCGATCACTGTCCCTTCGAACGTTTGTATCAATACCCTTTAAAAATCCTTTCAATTTTTTCATTGGCTTTATGGGAACAAGCTCTATTCGATTTTTATAGGTGAGCACCTGAATTTTTTGCCCTGAAACAATGCCCATTGCTTCGCGGACTTCCTTTGGTATGACTACCTGGAATTTTGGGGAGACAGTTACTGATGTCATTTGAGAACCGGTTATCGATCTAAGTGGCGTATTACGATAGTTTGATCGATCATGGTTGTCAAGATGCACTAGCTGGAGCCAAGTCTGGTATTAGGCACTATGGATATTGAAGACCTTCGGCAGAATACGCATTGCCCGACGTGACACCGTTAGTGACCTGCTGTCAATTTTTCCGTTAGCTATAGTTTTTCTTCTGGACGACAATGTCGCCTATTTTTTGTAGCCGTTAAACTTGGGGAGCTTCGGCCTATTCTAATCTTATTTTTCGTGTCTAATTCATCCTTACATAATCAGTTCGCTCAGAAATTCAAATCGCGTGTTGCAATATGGCCATCGCCCAGCAGAAATGCTGTGTTCCCATGAAGCTTCATTTCGTAGTAGGTCTGATGCAAGGGGTTGAGATAGCTCAACGCGTGTTCATTGTTTCCCGAACGGGGTTCAGGATAGGCATAAGCTCGAATAGCGTGAGCATCCAGCGTTACCAGCGATCTATTCAGCACAGCGATGTCTCTGCTTAAAATATCCAATGGTGGCGGTGCTGGTAGTTCAATCTCCTTCAAGTCAGCAGGGTCTCTGAGATCCATCAGTCGTATTTCCGGTGAGCCAGGCCAGTTCAGTAAAAATGAACCTCCGTTCCGTTTGAATTCAGGGTTCCAGGCCTTCAACCACGCAAATTCTCCGGCAAACACAAAGTATTCTGGCCTGGAGTTTGGGGCATCGGGAAGTGTACCCAACGGCCTCATGTCAGTTTCATCTCGCACGTCAATCGTTTGTATGTTGGTGAATAGTGGGCCGCCATCGCCACCTATCAGGCGCTGCAAAACATATAAGATATCGTTATGTATTTGCATTGTGCTAACGCACCCCCCACACCGCTCAATATCGACTCGTCCTGCCTCACTAAATGTTGTGTTTGGCGAGGCGTCAATGACGTGAAGCTCACCAGCCATATTAGCCGGCTGTACATGAAAGAAAATTCGAAAACCATCTACTAACATTCCAGTTATGTTCTGATCAACCACGCGCCCCATCAACCTTGGTGATCGGGTATCCGAAATATCGTAAATAGCAATCTTATTTGCTGAGAATGAGTATGAGTATGAGTATGATCCCGGATCATCCAAACTCTGCGCAACTGCCAATCGATCACCCTGCAAACTAACAAAGCGAACCGACTCCAATTGAATGGTACTTGCCAATGCCAGCGTCGAATCTTCGCGAATTTCATACAGATTAACCCCTTCGTCAGTGGTGACAGAAAGTATGTTGCCAGACAACTGCAAATCGCTGCCTGCAGAGGTCAGCTTCGCCTGCACAACCGGCTGCTCAATATCAAGAAGATTGCCGGTCAGTATTTCTTTCAGCGGGGAGATATCAGCAATACTTTCCCCATTGTGAATGGCCTCAATTGCGGCAGAGTAAAACCCTTCTCTATGCCCAAATACACCAACACTGGAATACGGAAGATCGTGAGGACCTCTACTCATTTCTACCCCATCAATCCGGGACTGATATCGAGTATAGAAAAGCCGTGGCATCATCAGCTTCGCAATCGCAATGTATTGCTGCCAAAAACGATTATCATCAGGGGATGCAACTTGCTCTTCTATTTGCTCCTGCATAAGTAAGGCGGCAGTTTCCGACAGCGGATTAACCGACCAGCCTGTCTCAAGCTGCTTCCTCGGCAATATGGCTCGCATGCGCCCCTTGACAGGGGTATCGGCACCCCTTATATCATCCGAGCCATTTTCAGCCGCAATAACGTAGAGCCCTTCCTGTTCGAAGCACTCCGTTTCGAAGGCCAGTGTGCCGTGCAGGATGCCAGAGGTACCGGAGCAGATGGGTGTATTAATATTGCTGATGTGAGACAGCGTTACCTCAGAATTGGATACCGGACGATGTACTCCTACAGAGCCTTCTGAAGTCACCTGTTCGAAATTGGCAACCAACGGTGGCATTACACGAGACCAGTGCTTTCTTACGGTGTTTGCATCGACATCGAAACTGCATTCATCCGCGCTATCCAGGCAATAATTGCTCCAACCGCTAAAACGCCACCCTTGCCACGCCCAGGTACGGTAAGTTTCTGTATAAGCCCCTACAACAGTATTCTCACAGGGCTGATTCTCGTACGGGCAGTTTCTCAAACCACTCTCGGAGTAAATACTGCCTTTGCCATTTATCTCTAGGGGATGCGAGCATGCGATTATCGAAGACAAAATCGCGAGGCTGCTAAGTAGTATCTGGTAGTTTTTCATGGCATTTGATATGAAGCCGGAATTCCTTTTCATCGCGCATGAGTTCTTGCATCGAGGATATGCACCTGAATCTACACGACTGATTTAAAGCGGTAAACGTGAAGTTGATGAGCGGCGCTCAGAGCGCAAAATTAATCAGGGAAATCCTGTAAGTTGTCGGATAATTTTACATAATTGTTCTTTTTCTAACAACGGAACAACGGGATAGTCGTTACGGACTGAAGCATTAAATTGCGCTGCTTGCGAGCATCCATACTTGACCGGCGGTCACTAAAACGCGACGAAACGCCGTCATCTTGTCGATCTCCGCTGGCTTTCAAAGTCACCCCAGTGCGATAATCATGCAAACGGAACATGTCAGGCGCGGGCCGCGAACACACAGGATTATTCGCATGGAAATCGCTCCACTGAGCAAATCATTGGGTCATCTCAGTCAACCTCTTTCGCCACAGCTTCGACTTTGCGAATTGGGCACATCGGCCCGAAGGCCAATCATTGTCCTTTTACTTCTATACCTCGTGGCTTGTTCAAATCCGTCTGAAATCGCGGATTCGGGCGACATCCAACCTGGTTCACATTCGCTTGAGATAGTGGGTTCTGGCGACATCCGCTCCAGTAGCGGCACCAGAAACTGCGGGCTTGAACAGCAACCGTGCGCTAACGAAGTAGTGAATGCCTATGAAGAAACCTATACCGCAATCGCGCGACCAGGTTGGAAGTTCAGTCACTGGGACAACTACTGTCTGGAAAGTAGTAGTAGTTGTAGTTTCAAACTGTCGGCAAATCTTGTGCATGAAAACTGGCCGAAGGAAATGCCAGCATTGCGCGCTGTGTTTTCTCCAATCTCATCCAGTGAGCCGCTTGATGGTGTAGAAAACGATACACTGACTCTTGCGGAGGAAATACTCTTCGTACAACGAATGGATGCGCAACACTTCGCGGTGGCAACGGCGACAAGACTGCTGGTAGTGGAGAATCGTGATGGCGGGCCGATGGTGATTGTCACATCAGTCCCGAGCCCCAAGATTTACGACTTAGCTGTACTTGGAAATCGAGTTGCTCTTGCGTTGGGCGCACGTGGCATTCAAATCTATGAGTATACAGACAACAACTTGCTGAGCTCGATTGGCACCGTAAATTATGATGTCAGGCAACTGAGAGCACCATTGGGGCGCTTCATTGCCCTTACCTCGCGCGAAACAGGCTCCACGCAAGAGCTCCTTTTGATCGACATTGCTGACAATTCCAGCCCGTCGATACTGAGTAGGCTTGATACCGGTTTTGAATACAGCGAGATGGTTGGAAGCGAATATGACAGCTATACCTACCTTCTCGATTCGCGACCGGACGGCACAGGCGAATTGCGTCAGGTCACCGCAGGAGCGTCACATGACCGGCTTGAATTTCGCGAAGATCGGCTCGAGTTTGACGAGAACACACCGCTTCCTGGACTAGTTCTCACCGACGGCTGGTACGTCACATTAGTGGGGCATGCTAGCCTGACCGAAAGTGAGCAATACAAACATGATGTTGTGGTCTATCGCCGCCGGTCTCCGCATATGCCCGTGAACACGCCGCCAATTGCACGTTTCGAATTGGTGACCGAAGCGCCTCTACACGTTGAGAATACTAGTGTTTCCATCACGGACTTCGATACGCACACGAAGCGGCCTATTCGACAACTGATCACAAGTTCAAACAATGGCGTCAATAGTTATGCGCTACCTGATCTGGTAAAGACTGAACACAAAGGGCCGAGCAGTGCGGATACACGCCTATTGGCAGATGGCACTGGTTACCTAAAATATAACAAGACGCTCGAGAAACTAGACTTCACACCAACAACCAATGGGATTGCAAGCATTTCGGATTATCTGATCGAAGCAACGGCAACCCTGCATCGCTATCCAGCAGTTGACGGTGAACCTCTGTGTTCTACCACCACGTTGAATTACCCTCGGGGTGGTATTCGTTTTCCGGAGGAGTGCGTGGCAGAGCCTGGCCTGTACCTTGTTACGGTAGAAGGAGGCTTTGACACAGCAACAAACATCGACGACACCGGTCCAGCAGGCAGGATCCCGAATGCCGGTAAGATTCGAGCTTTGCTCACGCAAGATCAATTCCATGATACTTGGTACGTTAACCTTGGGACCGAGGTTGTCTTCAATCTTGTTGCGGAACGTTTGGCCAGTATGGGGGGCAATATTGATGTGGATGAGTTCAGCGCCATTCGATTAGCCGCGCTGAAGCTAGCTGTGCCACTTAGCCCATCATTAGAATACTCGCCAGCAGTTGATGAAATGAATTTGTTCGAGGATTTACGCTACGACGGTAGAACCATTAACGGCTTTACTCTGAAATATTACATAGCGTCAATAATTAGAGCTGGGGAAAAAATTCGAACAGACGATGCAATCAGTAGCGTCCTGGGCCTGGCGCATTTGGATTACACAAAGCCAGTGGTTCAGGCTTTGTTGCCAGAGTCAGGCACGAATATTCTAGTAAGTGATCGCGCTTTGGTAGCGCAACTGCGAAACCGGGTTTTTCTTTACGAGATTGCCGATAATAACGAGTTAAACCTTGTCAGCAGTATAGATTCAACAAGATCTCCCATAGCTCTAGAAGAGGAGCTTCTCGCTGTCATTGTCGATGAAGATGAGATCTTTGAGGGCAACGTATCAAAGCGGTTGAAGGTATTTGATATTTCGAATCCGTACAATCCTCTGGTGATCGCAAACATTCCGGCAAGCAATGTGGAAAGCGTAGCGCTCCACGAAAATACGCTATATACCTACAGTTCATACTATCCCGATCCATCGAAACCTGATGTGTTGCGAATTTATGATGTATCTGCCCCCGAATTAGCCAACGCCCATTTAAGTGAATTGGCTGTTCCAACCTGTGTACCCTGCTACTCAGTGATTCAATTTCACAGTGGCAAACTTTATGTTACCGGCGGATACGCCGTTCCAGACCTCTGGCATTACGATAAGAAGATCTTGGTGATTGATGTCACTCAAGCAGAGAACCCAATGCTGCTGGAAGAATTTGTTGACTACAGCTCGTCGAATATTCCCGCGTATTTCGTCTTTGATGGGAACACTGCTTGGCTAAAATCCGCTACGCCTTATTTGCGTCGTTCGGAGGACACTTTTCTATCGAACTGGCCATTTGACCCTGGCTTACGTTTATTCTCGCTATCAAGAGAACATACGGAGCTATCAGAAATTACTGCCTTTGAACTACCTGCCCAGAATTTGCTTAGCCAAAAATTGGCGGTATACAACGAGCACCTCCTTTCTCTCGATGCCCATGTACTGCGATCATATCGCTATCCACGGCTGCGCCCAATCGCTTACTGGGACCTGGTTTCAGTCATACCGTTTAGCGAAACCTACTACAATATGGAGCTGTCTGGATCTACGGCGTGGCTGCTTGGCGACGGGAAGATAGCCTCCTTGGAGCTTTCTCTAACAAAGCCGCCAGAAACCTTACCCCAGTGACAATCTAAAGAGTTTTATGTCGGTGTTGCAGGAGGTGGGAACTATTTTAGGCGGCTAGATCAAGGGCTAGTGTCCTTCCCCTATTAGTCCCCTAGAGTATTGATGCATTTTCTTTTTAAATGTGTTGGCGTTTGAGTTCATCCGAGGAACGCTGTATCAAACTGTGTTTCAAAGACGGCATATGCACTGAACCTGGTTCGGGCTGAAGCAAGCCCCGGGGTCAGGTCTTACAATCTACAGGGGCTTTGCTTGCCTTTTCAATGTCGGTTGTAAGGCCTGACCCTTGAGCTGTATGTTCGCTTCCGGCAATAGGATTCGGCTGTGCAACCAAAAACGCCCCGAATACTCAGGGGCGTTTTTTCTCTTTCTTGTGTTCCTTCTTAAATCCGGCAAGAATTTCACGAATCGACTGTTGATTCAACTTTCGAAATTGTCTGTTCCTGATGTCTTCTAAGCCTCGATCGATGCCAGTCTTTACCGCATCACCGTGCGCATTTTTGACTTCCATTGCTGTACTTAGTGTTTTCATCTCTTGAGTATTTACAAATTACTCTTACGCGGATCACTGCGCTCATCATGTACATATACGATTTCAATGCGGTCGGGCTTCACACGATAGACAAATGAAAAGGGGGGTTGGGGTATTACATACTTGCGCGCCCGGGGTGCACCCTCAATCCGAACACCAATATCTGGCTGAAGCATCAAGATCGCTTCAGCTTTTTTACGATGCTCATAGGCTTTTGCCGCGCCTTCAGGAAATACTTTTGAGTAGTAATGGAGTAGCCAGTTCAATCCTTCCAGAGTACTCTCAAGGTAGACTATTTGCATAGACTAAGACTTAAAGTGTCTGTCTGCCTTTGGCATTAGCAATTCGTTTTCTGTACCCCACGATTGCATCCAAGCATCAACAGCTTCAGAAGACACAAAGTCTCCCTTGTCAGCTTCCTTCAATGCTGCATTTATAATTCTCAGTTCCGCTTGTTTGGCATCAAGAAATCGCTCTATAGCTTTAGCAGCAATGAACCCAGCGGAGCGTTCTTGTTGCTTCGCTTCTTTTTCGAGTCGTTTCTTGAGCTTCGTATCAAGACGAAGCGTGAATGGGGCAGTGGCCATGTTCATACCAAATAAGTTAATGTGATTACATCTGTATACAATGTAATTAAATCGTCCTTTTCTGTCAAATGACCTTGACTGGCCCCACCCGGAATTACACGGGCTTCCAAGGATGACTCCGCTTTCTTGACGCACTCTTTGGATTAGGTTACGTATCCCAAATAGAGCAGATTATTCAAAACAACGAAAGTTTTTTGCAGGTTTGACCTAATCGCTTAGATTGTTTCGAGGAATTACAGCTGCTTTCTGTGATTTACATCTCGTTTAGTTCTCATTTTTAGAACTTGCACAAATAGTATCCAGGAAGATGCTCTATGATTCATTGGCAAGTGCTAGTTTTTATTTTTGCGGGCAGCATCACAAAGCAAGGTTTGTTGAATCGTAAATATGCGGTCTGGTTAACAGTATCTCTTAAGTAGATTATGAAATTCTTAGCTTCAAAGACTTTTCTTCGGTGCCTGGAGGTTGCGACTTCCTGGCGCTGCATCATCGTCGCAGTTCTTTTTGCTATATGGCTGATACTTAGGGCACTTCCACCAGTTCTTGCGTTCTTTCTATAACAGTGTGAACTGGTGAGCGACAGTCGAAGTTGTTGAGTAGGTTGAGGCCAGAATTACTCGTTATTAGTCACACAATTTAATTATCGAAAAACCCACCGAATGATATTGCTTTCGCATCATTGCCGCATTATCTTAACGGTTGATTGATCGGCGAGCGGAGACGCTGCCGGTGGTGAGGCATCTGCAAAATTGAATGCGTCATGCTTAGATGAGCAATTGATGATGGCTGCCTGCGCACAGTGCTGACTGCTGACTTCAAGGTCAAACACACAAGCCTCCTATAAGGCACTGTGGCTTATATCAATCGATCGATCAGTACCCATTGCACACTCTCTGTTTCACACTGTATCGTCTCCGCTGAATAGTAATTACAAACCGATCCCGCCCGCCATGCCCAACCATTTGATACTCCACGGCACCCAAACCCTGGCTGATCTCAACGGGCAATTTGATCAGGTGATCATCCAGGGTGATGCAGAGATTAGCGTTCTGGGTACAGTAAATATCGAGGCCACCGGAAATATCCACATTGGCGGTAAGCTTGCTGTTGCGGCGGGTAACTCGGTGCGCATACAGTCTCAAAACGGGCCTATAAACGTACGTGGCTCCATTACTGTCGCCAACAGTGGCACGGAGAGCGCGGGTGGTAACATTATGTTGCGCTCTGATTATGGGTCTTTAACTATCTCGGGCTCTTTAAGCGCCGGAACTGGGGGCGATGGCAGGCCGGCTCAATTCGGTGGCCATGGCGCTTTGGGTGGCAACATAGAGCTAAGAGGTCTGGCTGTCTTTATTCGCGGTCAGGTCAAGGCAGGCGCGGGGGGTAATGGTGGCAATGGGTTTCATAATGAATTGCCCGTTAATCTGCCTGAGGCTTCTCCACTGCCCTTACCTGTACCGCCCGAACCCCAGCCACCCGGCCCACCCGTGCCGCCGATCAATATCGACATAGGGCCTTTGGTAGACCCACCACCTCCGCCCGGTCCGCCAGGCGGGTTCGTCGGTCCAACCTGGGGGGTAGATGACATTGAAGGCGACGAGTTTGGCGGGCGTATAGCGCTTGCCAGAGCGCGCGGCGGTAATGGCGGCGCTGGTGGCAACGTGTTTATTGAGGCGTATTATCTGGAAGCGCGTTCAGCGGCCATGATCGAAACCGGGAAGGGCGGAGATTCCGGCGGTGCGAGCGCCTCAGGAGGTGTTCACTCCAACGCAGAGTCCGGTGATCCCGCTAACGGCGGTCAATTTGAAATTGTATGGCGTTACGCGCCGACAACACCGCAAATAGCGGGTCAAGCATGTGTGACGCTTGGCTCTGGTGGCCGCAGTTTGGATGCATATGCATTTGGGCGTGATAGTGCAGCGGCTCAATGCAGCTCTGGCGGCAAGTCAGGAATAGCGGTTGGTCCGGGCGCTGATACTCTGGTACGAGACCCCGGTCGCGGAGGAGATTCTCTTATCGTGCACGCCGAAAAGGCGGGCGGTATTGTGCTTGAGGAACCGAAACGCAAAGCACCAGATACGCGAGGTGGAGATGGAGCAAGCCTTACCGTGTGAAGTTAATGCCCTTTATTCCACCGTGACCGACTTAGCCAAATTCCTGGGCTGATCCACATCAGTCCCCTTGATTATCGCCACATGATAACTCAGCAGCTGCAATGGAATGGTATACACAATAGGGGCAATTAACGGATCACAATGCGGCACCTGCAGCACTTTCATGGTGTCATCACTCTTAAACGCTGCGTCTTTATCAGCAAACACATACATTAAGCCGCCACGGGCGCGCACTTCTTCCACATTGGATTTGAGTTTTTCAACCAGCTCGTTATTCGGTGCTACCACAATCACCGGCATGTCTGCGTCTATCAACGCGAGTGGCCCGTGTTTCAGTTCACCCGCCGCATACGCTTCGGCGTGTATGTAGGAAATTTCCTTGAGCTTTAACGCCCCCTCCATCGCAATCGGGTATTGATCACCACGGCCAAGAAACAGGCTGTGGTGTTTATCCGCAAAGTCTTCGGCCAGGTCTTGAATGGCTTCGTCCATTGTCAGCGCTTGTTCTATTTTGGAAGGCAGGCTTTGCAACGCTGCAGCAATCGACTGCTCTTGCATGTCGTTCATGCCTTTGTGGCGGCCTATGGCTACGCCCAGCATCATGAGTGCTGCCAGCTGCACGGTGAACGCTTTGGTTGAAGCCACGCCAATTTCAGCGCCGGCTTTCATCATGTAGCTCATGTCTGACTCACGCGTAAGCGAGGAGCCGGGTACGTTGCAGATGGTCAGGCTGGCCGCGTAGCCCTGGTCTTTGGCCAGGCGCAGTGCGGCGAGTGTGTCGGCTGTTTCGCCAGATTGTGAAATGGTGACCAGCAAACTGTTCGGGCGCACAAACGAGTGCCTGTAACGATACTCAGAGGCTATCTCTACGTTGCAGCTAACATTGGCGAAGCTTTCAAACCAGTAGCGGGCGGTCATGGCCGAGTGATAGCTGGTGCCACAGGCAATGATTTGTACGTGCTCAATAGTGGGCAACAACTCGGAAGCATTTTCGCCAAACGCGCTGTCTTGCACTCTGCCGTTGACAATGCGGTTTTCGAGCGTGTTTTGTATCGCGAGTGGTTGCTCGTAAATTTCTTTCAGCATGTAGTGGCGGAATTTGCCTTTGCCGCCGGCGTCGTGATCTATGTCTGACTCACGTACTTCACGCTCTACTTCATTACCCTGGTCATCATAGATAGTTACTTTGCGGCGGGTTACTTCCGCCACATCACCTTCTTCCAGAAACGAGAAGCGGCGTGTTACCGGCAATAGCGCCAACTGATCAGATGCCACAAAATTTTCGCCGATGCCGTAACCTACTACTAGCGGACTGCCGGAGCGCGCAACAACCAGGCGCTCCGGTTGCGCGGTGTCCATCACCACCGTACCGTAGGCACCTTCCAGTTGCTTAACGGTTTTTTGCACCGCTTCGACCAGGCTGCTTGATGATTTCAGTTCGCTTTCAATCAGATGGGCGATAACTTCACTGTCAGTTTCCGTAACGAAATCATAGCCGCGCTCCTGAAGGCGTTCTCGCAGTTCGGCATGGTTTTCAATAATGCCGTTGTGCACAATCACAATTCGGTCGCTGGAGGTGTGCGGATGGGCGTTGGTTTCGTTGGGCTGGCCGTGCGTGGCCCAGCGCGTGTGTGCGATGCCTGTGCCGCCGGGTACGCCTTGTTCCTCTACGGCGTCAACTAGTGATTTCACTTTGCCCACACGCCGTACCCGGTGCAGCTCACCTTTGTTGTCTACAACCGCAAGGCCGGCGGAATCATAGCCGCGGTACTCCAGGCGTTGCAGCCCCAGCAGCAATAATTCAGATACGTCGCGTTGCGCTACCGCGCCAACAATTCCACACATACTTTAGTCCTTGCTTGGCCGTTTCCAGCCATCGATATTGCGTTGTTTGCCACGGCCTACGGCCAGCTGGTCGGTTTCAATTTTTCTGGTAATGGTTGAACCTGCGCCCACAAAGCCGCCTGTCTCAATATCTAACGGGGCGACTAAAGTGCTGTTTGAGCCAACAAATACGTCATCGCCCAGGGTCGTTTTGAATTTATTCGCACCGTCGTAATTACACGTAATGGTACCTGCACCAATATTGCAGTTGTCACCAATCACGGCGTCACCAACGTATGACAGGTGGTTTACTTTGCTGCCAGCACCCAGAGTGGATTTTTTCATTTCCACGAAGTTACCTACTTTGGCGCCGGGTTTTAACACGCTGCCAGGTCGCAATCGAGCAAATGGCCCTACCACACAATTACTTTCTACTACGGCGTCTTCAAGTACGCTGTTGGCTTTGATTTCCACATCATCACCAATGCGCGAATTACTGATCACACAATTTGGGCCAATACTAACGTTTGAACCAAGTTCCACACTGCCTTCAAATACGCAATTTACGTCTACCGTACTGTCTTGGCCGTGGCTTAAGGAGCCACGAAGATCAAACCTGGCTGGGTCCATAATCGCTAGACCACCCGCCAGCAATGCGGCTGCTTGTTGGCTTTGGTACACACGCTCCAAAGCGATCAGTTGCGTGCGGCTGTTCACTCCTTCCACTTCGCTATGGTCGTCAGCATGTACGGCTTTTACTCCGGCGCCGCTGTCGGCGGCCATTGCAATCAGGTCGGTAAGATAGTATTCGCCCTGGGCGTTGTCATTCGATAATTTGGGCAACCATTCTTTCAGGCGCTCAGTGGGCAGTGCCATAAACCCCGTGTTGATTTCCTGAACCTTAAGCTGCTCAGGGTTTGCGTCTTTCTGTTCGACGTTGGCAATTACCTCGCCCTGATCGTTTCGAATAATGCGTCCATAGCCGGTGGGGTTATCGAAGATGGCTGTAAGCAGGCCCATACTGCCGTCCGCGGTTTGCTCCAGCAGTTTTTGTAATGTGCTGGCATGAATCAGCGGTACGTCGCCGTAGAGGATGATACTGGTACTATTGTCTCTCAAATTTGCTACGGCTTGCTGCACAGCATGACCGGTACCCAGTTGCTCTTCCTGTAATGAAAACTGTATATCACTGCCGCTATCCAGGGCTTTTACTTTGTCGGCACCGTGGCCTATCACGATATTAAGCTGAGCATTGGGAAGCTGCCTGGCCGTACTGATCACGTGAGCCAGCATGGGCTTGCCGGCAATTGGGTGCAGTACTTTGGGTAACGCAGAGCGCATGCGCGTGCCCTGCCCGGCCGCGAGAATAATGACGTCAACGTTCAAGGTATCAGGCTCCAGCTAAAGGTGTGGGGAAATAGGCTGCTAAGTGATTGAATCGCACTATAAAATTTAGCATAGATAGCGCGTAACCATAGCCACCCTTTGTCGCTTGTGAGCGTAAATAGTCGCGAAGAATTTTTCACCCACTTGTCGGTTTATTGAGCAAATTGGATTAACACGGGGGGCTTTATAGCGCAGTGTGTAACCGGGGTCAGGTCGCACATCGCACATTTGCTTCATCCACCGCTCTGCGAACCGTCATTCTGCTCACGCCGTAGTACCTTCCGATGGCCGACAAAGAATGATGACCGGTTTGGTAGGCCGCCACCATTCCAGATTTAGGGTTTTCGTAGTTCACGGCTATGGCCTCCAATGGCACGAATGGCGCTATTTTTTGTATCTTGGGAATATCTGCCAGTGATTGCTCGGTACGAATTTTTTCCTGGCTAGCGCTGACAAATGCGGCTGACCCCAAATACACCTGGTTTTTTAGGTTCTTCATAGGCGAGTGTTGTCGCAGTCCGGCCGCCACAAACCGCCTGTAAGCTACCTGCGCTTGAACACGGCTATCGGAGAATCTGGCCAGAATGGTATCCGTGGTTAAACATCTTTCAGGCGCATACAACCCTGCTGTTGCGCGATAACTGCTCCAGGGCCAGTGTTCTGCGGAGTGCACTATGCCTGCTCTTACCGGATTGAGAACAATGTAGCGCGCGAGCTCGAGTAAATACGGGTCGCTGTCCACCAGTATTGCTTTGAATCGCCCCTGGAGAAGATGGCCAACCCGTTGATGGCGCTTGTTGAAGCGTTGAGTATAGGTACCATTTAGGAAACGCATGCCGGAGGATAGTGTTGGCCTGCCTGTTTCCACCAATAGGTGGTAGTGATTCGACATAAGGCAATACGAATGGCACAACCAATGAAATTCCGCACAAGTGTCATCGAGTAAAGAAAGGAATTGACGCCGGTCGGCATCATCAAAATAAATGTCACCGCGCGCGTTCCCCCTGGAGGTGATGTGATAAAGCGCGCCGGCGAATTCTATACGAAGTGGTCTGGCCATGGTCTCATCCTTGAAATCCAATTAGCAAACAAAGTACAGCCGTTTTTATACCATCATAATCGCACAAGTCCAACCGCAACCAGGATGTGCGGTGTGCGACCTGACCCCGTTTATTAGGTAAACTGTATCCAGATACTATGAGCACCAGCAAAGAATTTCAGTCAGTCATCAAAGCCATCCCGCCGGATTTCGCCGCACCCGGCGCCGACTATCTCGCCGTGCGCAAGATGTTTGCGCCTTTTCACGGACACCCGCTGGGCGAGGATTGCCGCGTAAGCATTGAAGCGTTTGGCGGTGTGGGTTGTGGCTATTACACGCTTTCGAATAGAAACGCTGACCTACTGGCATTCCACTGCCATGGTGGCGCGTTGGTTTCCTGCCCGCTTGATGAGTACCATTTTTACGGAGAGATGATTGCTAGCCAGGCGGGTTGCGACGTTATTATGCCCGATTATCGTTTGGCCCCCGAAAACCCATACCCGGCTGCTCATGACGATTGTTTTAACGCCTACCGCGGATTGTTAGATTCTGGCCGCGACCCGAAAAGTATCGTGATGATGGGTGAGTCTTGTGGAGGCGCACTGGCCGTCGGCGCCTTGTTGCGGGCGCGAGATGAAGGTTTACCAATGCCTTTGTGCTTCGTGTCACTCACCGGCTGGTTTGACCTGGCGGTTAAAGGGGCTGCTGTGCCGAAGGGCGACCCCTTTTTAACGCCCGAATGGGTGCGCCAACGCGGGCGAGATTATGTGGGCGATCAGATGGCATTGGACGACCCTCGAATTTCACCCGCCTATGCAGAACTTCATGGCTTGCCACCACTCTATCTGCAAATAGGTGAGCTCGATACCGTCAGAGTGGGCGCCAAGCGCTTTGCTGAGGCAGCACGCAGAGATGACGTGCAGGTTACCGAAGAGTTCTGGCCCGGTATGGTTCAAGGTTGGCAAGGCTTAGTGAATACCGGAGTGCCGGAGGCTATTGACGCCTGGGCGGCGATTAAAGCGTTCATTGACAATGCGTGATTGTCTTCAGGAATGAAATTCGTACTGTCCAGCGCTGCTATTCTACTAGGCTTACTCGGTTTGGCTTTTGCCTTACTTTACCTGGGACAATACAAACTTCTTTACCCGGCGCCGGTTCAATCTATACCGGCAAATCTTCCGCCCAATGTTGAACGGATCGATTTCGAACAAGGCTATGGCCTGCTGCTTACGCCGAATGAGCCGATTGGCGGGCCAACACCTCTATTAGTGTTTACCCACGGTAATGGCGAACTCGCCTATTTTTGGATTCAGGAGTTTGAGCGACTAACAGGGCATGGGCTGTCTGTATTGTTGTTTGAGTATCCGGGTTATGGCGGCGCATCCGGGAAGCCAAATAGAAAGGATATTGAGCGCGGCATTCTGTCTGCCTACGACCATATGGCAGCGCGCCCAGGTATAGATGCCAATCGAATTATTGCCTACGGCCGCTCTATAGGCGGCGGTGCCGCCAGCTTGTTAGCGAAACATCGCCCTGTTATCGCTCTGTGCATGGAGTCTACTTTTTCTAGCCTTGATGCGCTGGTTGCTGAAAAAGGGTTTCCCAAATTTCTGTTGCGTGAGCATTATGAAAATGAAGCTATTGTGCGCGACTTAGACATACCAGTATTTCTTTACCACGGAAGTGGCGACGAACTAATTCCAGTTGGTCATAGCGAACGCCTAGATCGCGCCGCGAAAAACTCAGTACTGATTACAAGCAACTGCGGGCACAACAATTGCGCCAGGCCATGGCCTGAATTGCTGAACTTCATGGTTGAGAAATTACATTTCTCGATAACCTTGGAGTCGCTGAAGAGAAAGTGCAGCATGATATGACCCCGACTTCTTGACCCCGACTTCTAGTTCGCTGTCTGATCAATATTGATGTTTCTCCGCGCTCTATCAGACCAGTACTTTGACCGGTCTGGCGATTTCGATACCCCGAAACCACGGGCGTAAAAATCACTGAATAGCTCTTGAGCCTCCTTATGGCCTAGCTCTGCAGATGCACGAATCAGCCCCAGACTAAATTCCTCAAAAAACTCAGCTTCGCCAGTAACATTGAGCCCAGCGAGCTCTATGCCTTCGTCAACGCCATTTATGAATAGCTCCATAACGGCTACTCCAGCTCTTGTTAATGGCCAATTAAACTGACCCACTATCGGCCAATAATTTTGACCCACCCCTGACTGGAATGGGCACTGTTGCCCTTATTCTTCCCGACCTTTGGCCGGGAGATTACCTTGAAGGAGTGGAC
>JAUIET010000024.1 GCA_030429735.1 Gammaproteobacteria bacterium | reverse complement strand
AGCCTGACAGCCGCGCCGGGTGCGTCGCCGCATGAATGTCTCTGAGCTTCTGAATGCTTACCTGCGTGTAAATCTGCGTCGTCGACAGATCCGAATGCCCCAGCATCTGCTGGATATAGCGGATATCCGCCCCGTTCTCCAGCATGTGGGTCGCCATCGCGTGGCGGAACAGATGACAGGCACCGGGCTTGTCGATGTGGGCATGATGCAGGTATTTGCGCACCAGGTCCGACAAACGGTTCTTGTGCCAGGGCTCCCCGTAGTCGGTCAGAAACAGCGTGCGGTCGTCCTCGTGGGCCAGCAACCTGGGGCGGGATTCCTGCCGGTAGCGGTCAATCCAGTACAAGGCGCGTTCCCCCAGCGGCAACAGGCGATCCTTACGGCCCTTGCCCTGTCTGACCAGCAGGGTCTTTCGAGCTGCGTCGATGTCGTACACGCTCAGATTCACCAGCTCCATACGGCGAATGCCGGTGCTGTACAGCGTTTCCAGAATGGCCCGGTCCCTAATACCATAAGGCGTGTCGGTGTCGGGCAGGTGGATCAGCTGATCCACCTCCTCCACCGTCAGTATGGCCGGCGGCAGGCCGCGGATCTGCTTGGGGAGTACCAACTCGGACGCCGGGTTGTGCAGCAGGTAGTTCTGCTGCACCAGCCATTTGAAGAACGCCTTCACAGGGGCCAATAAAGCGTGCTGAGAGCCTGGGCTTAAGGGGTCCCCATTCGCCTTGCGGTAATGGTACAGATGCGCCTGGTAGCGCTCCAGCATCGGACGCGTGATGGTGTTCGGGTCATCAATGCCGCGCTCATCGCACCAGGCAATAAAGCGCCTGAGCACCTGCTCGCGGCTTTTCACGGTGGTTGGGCTATTCCCGCTCATCGCCGCCCATTCGCTGAACCGCAGCAGGTACGGGTACAAGCCGTTGTGATCGATCGGCGGTGTGGGTTTCGGTGCCGGTGCGGTCGCCTTCTTCGACGGGCGGGTTTTTCGGTACACGCCCCGCCTCGGGCGGTCCTTGCGGTACGGCATCGTCCGTTAGACCTGGGCGGCTTCAGCGACTAAAGAAGGTGTATTAGCGCTACGATACGATGCGCCGTTATTTCGACTCAGACACGCATTCTCGGTGTTTGGTAGGTCGTTTTGCCCGAAGCCCTTATGATCAGCGGCTTTGCGGCCGTTTTCACGCCCCTGACGACCCCCTGACTTGGGCCTAACCTCGCCCTGACTTGGGGCTGACTTTTGCTGTTTTGTCCCTGACTTTTGCTTTTTTACCCCTGACGTTTCCGCATCGTACAGTGAGTCGATATCGATCAAGCCCATCAGCCGGCTGGCGGTATCGGCGTTGTCGGCAGGTGCTCCGTCATAGAGCAACTCATACTCCAGGCTGTGCCCACGACTGCCACGGTGTACCAGCAGGTATTCCAGCTCCTCCAGGCGCTTGCAGTGGATTTTCAGTTGCCCGTCACTCCAGTGCGTGGCCGCTCGGATGCCTTTGCGGCTAAAACGGTAATCCTTCTGCTCCATGCCCTGGGCCTGGCAGCCGGCGTGTACCATCGTCTGGATGTGCGACAACAGCTTGCGCGTCTGTGGCGGCAACTCGTCCAACGTGCGGCCCAGGATCTCGTGCGCCAATCGGTTGGCGGTGGCGATGTCCTCCAGCGTCACCTCGATGTACTCAATGGCGCTCTCTGGTTCACCACTCGGCCCCTGCACGGTGTTGATGTTTCGCTGGTACTGGTGTAACAAGGCAATGCTGTCGATCAAGGTCAGATACTTTTCATGGTCACGCCGGGTGCGGGTTTTGTCGTCCAGAAACGTCAGTTGATCCGCGTACGGGTTAATGACTGCCAGTGGTCTAAGCAGGCGCTGCGCATTCTGGTGCAGCCGTAGCACGCGGTCTTTCTCTAACTTACTGTGCAGACCATCCAGCGTTCGGCGCTGCCGCTGCGCCCGGTGAATCGCCTGCGTCTGCTCACGACTTTCATTCACCGTCAACACCAAACAGCGATTCAGTAATTCCTCGTCGATATCGATAGCGGTCGTGGTTAAGAACAGCATTACCGGGCCTTCGACTTTGTATTCTTTGGTCACCAGATCACCGGACTCATCATCCTTGCCCGTACTGGCTATCGTCACTTCCCCTTCGCTCTGCAGCAGTTTTAAGGCGTAGCTGGCATTGTGTGCCCCTTCCTCCTCCGCAATCGCCAGTATCTTATGCTTGAGATTCGTCTCACCCATGTAAAACAGGCTTTGGCCTGTCATGGCACTGTACTGTACTGCACTCGCTCTTCTTCCGGCATCAGCGCCAGTATCGACTCCATCAACGCCGACTTCCCCGCCGCACTCGACGACTGAATCACGACAGCCAGGGGCCGTTCCAATTGGCGCGACACGCACGCGAGGTAACCCGCCAGCTTATTCGTCTCCTCACCGACTACACCGGCCAGGCTAAAGTCCGACAGAATGCGATCCAGCAAGTCAGGCAATTTGAGCAAGGCTAAAGCCTCGCCGCGCTCGGCATCGGTTAACACTGTCGTGTCCACAGCATTTTCGTCAGAATCTACCTGCTGCAGTGTCTCCAACTGCAGCAACACCTTACCCAAATCCGTCTTGATCACCTCCGGGGCCACACCCAGCTCCACACTGGCCTGATTCACAAACACCTGGCGCTGTTTACTGCTGTACAAGTCCAGCGTGTCCAGGTGGAAGGCCTCGCTTTGGCTTGCCGGGTTCTGTCTCGTCACCATCAAGGTAATTTTCAAGGAGTCGCGAAGGGCACTCTGATCGAAGCCTTTCACTCGATACACCCGATCGCCCAGCGTGATGTAAATCCCATCGGCCTCGATATCAACGGGAATCGCTGTGGCGGGTTTGGGGGCCGGTGTGGCCTGCGTATCGATGTCACTGGCAGCAATGTCAGCGGCCAAGGAAGAAGTCACTGTGTGAACCACCTTACCCATCGGTTCCGCGTTTCGAATCACCAACGCCAACGACTTCTGCGGCGGTGACATCTGACACGCGTACTCATTCGCATCCATCCCTTTTGGAAACAGGATACGGTACGCATCGATTGAGTGCTTGTTTAAGACCTTAGCCAGCTTGGCTGCGGCTTTGTCACCCGAGTCATCGCGGTCATACGCAATCAGTACGCGCTTGACGCCCTGATCAATCACGCACTGCAACAGCTCATCAGTAAACCCGTTCACCCCGTAGCTACTCGTCACATGGCGAAAGCCCCAGCGCCAGAACGTCAACGCATCGATCAGCGACTCGCACAGAATCACTTCCTCCGCATCAACCAACCCGGCCCGATTGAATACGCCCTCGTGCGGCCCCGGTAAATACGTGTGTTTGGGTGTGCCCTTGCGCAAGCGTTCGCCAACCTTGCGCCCGTAAACTTCTCGAACCGCGCCGTCATCATCCAGCACCGGAATCACTATTGACCCGTTAAAATGCTCCCGCCCCGTGTCGCGAAACACGCCAATGCGCTGCAACTGCCCGCGGATGTCCGCACCCGCCTTGCGACTTTTTTGCGGCAACCTCAAGCCCAGCGTCCGATTGGCAAGCCCCAGCCTGAACGTCTCGATCAGTTCCACATCATTCAAGCCACGCTTGTCCAGATACGCCAGCGCGTCTTCAGAACCGAGCAAGGTCTCGTGGTAATACTCGATCACCTGCTGCAGCACCGCTTGATCGCCCGCATCAGTCGACACCGGTGTGGCCAGCTTCGGCACCGTGTTATACCTTACCGGCCCTGATGCTTCTGTCGTCTGTCCTCCGCCATCTGTCCTCAGAATCTCAACAGCGTGCCTAAAACTCACGCCCTGCGTCTGCATCACCCAGTCAATCACCGAGCCCGCCGCTTCACAACCAAAGCAGTGGTACAGATTACTTTTTGGGCTGATGATCAAGCTCGGCGTGTCGTCACTATGAAACGGGCAAGCGATGACGTAATCCTTGCCTTGGCGAACAACTTCGTGGCCCTGGCTTTCCACCAGTCGCAGCAAGGACACCTCACGCTTGATGCGGTCCAGTTCGTCGTTGGGGATTCTAGCCATGACCTATGAACTCCAAAATGTTGTCAATAGATACCACAAAAAAATAATCGTGTTTGAGATTACCACATTTTGTGGTATCGTCAACCGCTAAAGACTAAAGACCAAAGAAACAGGGTTATGCTATGCCAACAGTGACGTACAGCTTGTTGGATGAACAAATGACCAAAGACGATACTGCGTTTTTCAAACAACTCGGTAAGCGTGTGGCCCTATACCGTAAAGAAATGGGGCTGACTCAAGCCGAACTGGCTGAGACATTGGGGATTTCACAACAACTAATTGCGGCTTACGAAGCCGGTGCGCGCAAGATTCCGGCATCGCTGTTGCCGGTATTGGCTAAGTTATTTGCTATCTCTCTGGAACAGTTAGTTGGCATGGATCAACGGCCCGCCAAACGCGGCCCTGCCTCCACACTTCAGCGGCAAATTGAACAAATCGGCTTAATGCCGAGAAGCAAGCAGAAGTTTATTACCGAGATGCTTGATGCTTTGATTCAACAACAGCAGGCGTCTTGAACTGACAACGGCTAACAGTGTGCATTGGTCGACCTGACCCCGGATACCCCTATTGCATTTCCGCGACAGTGAAGGTAATACCACCATCAAGAGAAGCACTTGTAATCTGATGACCTGCGAACATTTCATTGTCCTCAAAATCTAAACAGATGTTTGTGGCTTCATAGAACTCTATTCGCACTAGAAGTAAGTTGGCAACAAACTGATCACGTGTTAGAAATGGCTTATCATGGTCTTTCCAGTTTTCATTATATATTGCAAGATAACGATCGCATATGGCCATCTGAGCTTGCTCTTCGTAACACGACAAATTTTCCAGGCAAGTTACGCCAAGAGCCAAATTTTCTTCAAAGCACTCGGTATCTGATTCAAAATACAAGCCTATCTCTTTATCGCTCCGTAAATAAGTTCCCCTAAATGCCAATTCTTTTCCTGAAGTATCTTCTTCAATTAATTCCGCGCACAACTTTCTCAGCCTTAACAAACTAACACTATCGAGTGTATTGAAGGGGGTAGGTTCTTTAACCATTGCTCGGCGACCTGATAGCGACCTATGATTTAAATTAGTTATAAGCAGGAAATCCCACCACAATGGCGCACCAAATCATGAACATCTGTTGGCACTAGAACCATAGTATTTCCATCCTCGTGATGATGCCATGTCCAGCCCATAGGTGCATTCCCTTTACTATTCTTAGGTGGCCAGGGCCAACTCTCCCATTTGTCTACGCCTCTATCTTTCAGCATTTGCCGATAAGCATCACGTGCTTTTCTCATATCAGCAGGCCTATTTTTGGGATTGTTAAACCGACCAATATCAACGATCGCCTTAGGCCCAGCATCTGTGTACGCTAACGGCTCAAATACTGGGTATCCTTTTTTGAATTTTATGCCTGCCTTTCCGTACTGAGCCAGCGCGTTAAATAAAGCCGTGCCAGGATGCGGCTTCCATATAGAGTCTCCTGGCTTCTTCGGGTTACTCCACTTGCCTTTTGTTTTGCCGCACTGAGGGATATCTAATTTCCTACCACCAAAAACAGCCGTCCCCTTGCAATCCTTGTAATCATAGTCATCATCTTTTTTCTTCTTACGCCCAAGCGCCGCTGTGATGCGGTCAAGAACCTTCTTCAGTCGCCCACGCGCTTCAGTCGCAATATTGACCAGCTTTTCTGAAATCGCGGCACCGACAACGGCCAACTGCGGGTCACATATTGACGGGTAATCTCGGTAAGCTCGCCTCAGCTCAGTGATAATACTGCCAAGCTCCCAACCTGTGTTCCAAGCCAGTGCGAGTGAATCGAATATCGCGCCTAAACCAACCTCGGCAAAGGCGCTAACCCAGTCACCCAAACTGTCGGGCTCCCAGTTAGCCATCGCTTCCGCAACTTCAGGGATCGTTTTCTTAATTTCATTGAATGCATCAAGCGCAGCTTGCTTAGGGTCATTCTTCTTGAGTTCGGTTAGGGCGTGGTCAAATACAGTGCCGAGCCAGCTTTCTGCATCTTCTACTGCAATTGGCGGTTGTGGTTCTGGTCCCGCCCCACTTTCGTCCGGCGCAAGCCCCAAAACATCGGTAAGCTGCAACGGATTATTGGTAACGTAGGCGTAGGTATTGATCCCACCCAGGAGTCCTATTGGGTCGGATTGTGTGTATCTGCCGGTATTGGGATCGTAGTCCCTATAATAGTTATAAACTGATCGGCCCGACGGGCGTCGTAGCCAGAAGCGGGGTTTTTCCTAGAGGAATCAAGCTGTTAAAGAACAAATGCGCTTAAGGCACAACCAGCTTACTGTAAAAAAAACCCAGACGCACTTTTCGATTCTGCAAACTATCTAACGAGGTGACAATGACATTTCCTTTAGCCGCCGCGCCGGCAGGCGCAACAGCCGCGTCAGCGGCTAAAAGAAGAGTCCAGGCTGGCTTTGTGCTTACGGACTGCTTCTGCGGCCCTCAGCGGCCTTGTCACAGCACACAGGAGCTACGACTCCCGAGCGGCAATGCGCTTAATGGGTGTGGCACTGGCGGTGTTTAGAATGCTTTGGTGTCGGTTCACTGCGCCCTACCCTCCGAAGGGCAGGCGCATTGGTGGGCGGGGGAGGAGCGGGAGAGGTAAAGCGGAGGTTAAGCCCCTTCAGGGGCGATAACCGACTTCCTTATCTGCCTGTGAACGAACGGTACTCCCTTGGAGCTCGCTCTACAGCTTATAACGAAGTGCGATCTGCGGCTGGCAACTTTATTGCCGTCTTTTTGCAA
>JAUIET010000001.1 GCA_030429735.1 Gammaproteobacteria bacterium | reverse complement strand
TCATTCACATCTATTCATGCTGGGAGGAGAGAGCTATCGATTGAAGCAGAAATTAACCCAATAGCCCCATGACGGGGTGGGTCAATTTTATTGGCCGAAACTGGGTCAAAATTGTTGGCCATTGACAGCTCTGTACAGGACTCCAGGCAGCTCGTTATACTCCGACACTTGCTGTGCCAATGAGCTGGCTATCTGGCGCGCAGTTGGATTAATTGAAAAGTAGTCCTCATGTTCAGTTAGATAGAACTTTGGGCTTACCCCGCTATTCATCGCGGATTTTAGAAGAGTATTACCTAGTAACGTGTTTTGTTCTCCTCCCACTCCTTCAAGCGTGCGAAATGCCAACTCGACAAGAGCGCCTCTACGCTGCAGCAATACGGCTTCTCGCAACCAATAATTGATTTCCTCGTCTAGAGGCACTTTGTCTGCTTTGTTTCGAAAGTAATCTATCAGACTTATGGTTGCTAATTGCTCGCCATTGGCCGCTGCTCGAGAGCATACCTTCAAGCCCTCACTGTAATTTTTTGCAAATCCATAAACGCCATTCATTTTTGCGTAACATACTTCATTGAGAGCATCTAAATTGTTGTTCTTAGCTGCTCGTTCTAGCCAATACCTACCCTGTTTGTCTTCAAGAGCGCCAATTTTGCCCTCTTCCAGAAGCTCTCTTGCCACAAGCCATTGAGCCTCGGGATCATCATGGTTTGCGCTCTCTAGATTGTCTTCAAATGTTTTAGGCGCTTTGGAGTTTATTGCAGCTTTGGCTAGAGGCTTAAACGAAACCTTACCATGCGTTTCAATCGACGAGTTATTAATAGCGAACTCTTCAATTTCAAAGGGAAGCATGTAGAAAAACTTTTCTTTGCCAATTGTCGCAATTAGGTGACTGCCACTCCAGCTGACGTCGATGGTATCACCCGCTCGATTTAGCTCGCGATAGTCATTCTCCAATAAGTATTCACCATCGTAGAGCTGAAAGTTTGCATACACCTTCTTAGGCTCAAAAATATGACGCAGCACCACTCGATAATGTCGATCCTTTCCATACACGCTAACAGCATTCATCGGATACCACTTGCCTCTGTGTAGGCTGGCATTCTTAAAGTGATACGTGAGTCCGCGATATCGCGAGGAGCTGAAGTAGAATCGTTGGAACCGGCCCTGTTTGATATCATGGTGGAATGCCAAAGACCCCTGCACATCGATACCGTCGCGCTCCGTCTTGACCCCAGAGGCACAGCCTTGAACGAGTGCCAATAACATGGCCGCTAAGAGCCATTTATAAAATATATTCATTTGATAAATATAGCACCAATGCGACTTATAGTAAGTGACTAGGGCCCGATCGTAATCGAGAGGATCGGGGCTTGCGTTTTACAGGTTACCGCGCGCTCATTGCATATGTGAGATGTGATGCCTGATCCTAGCTTCTTTGGCTGCTTGCTATAGATGTGCAATGTGCGGCCTGGCCCTAATACCCCAAAAGAAATATTATTTGGACTGGCATCGTAGAAATATGTTGCTCAGCTCGGCCTAAATTTTTTAGCAAGCGGGTTCAGTCGCTCGTCTTGTAAACCAGTTCAATAAGCGGGGGTCGATGTGCAGTGTGCGACCTGACCCCGACTTCCTGCAGCCTCATTGAAACAGCGAAGGCCAACAATCTGGAACCGTATCATTACTTGCATCATGTTTTTAAAGAGCTTCCCCGTGCTCAGACGGTGGAGGATATCGAACAACTGTTGCCATGGCAGGTCGATGGGGAAAGACTACAACGATATGATCGTGGGGAGATAGACGCGGGTAATTAAGCGCTTACATTGTAATTGGTGAAAAGGGAGGCATTACGTTTCTTATATTTTTTAGTACGTATTGAAAGTGTCAGATGTAAGGCCTGATACCGGCTCTGTGCGCGGAATGTGCCGTGTGCGACCTGACCCCGTACCCTCTATCTTGGCTTGATTTAATGCCTTCTTTTTTTCGCTGCATTGCCTTGGCAACAAGTTCGGTTACAAGTCGCCCCCGTTCAATCCATGGCCCTACTATTGGCAACCAGCCCAAGGCAGAAAAAGCATCACCATAGTCCTCAATTAGTTCTCCGATTTCAGCCAGGTCAGGGCGGAGTTTTAGCTGGGCAGATAGCTCTATGAAAAATGACTGAACCAGTTGATCTGCTCCACTGAACATCCATGGATTATACTCAAGTACCGTTACTCCTGATTCCTTGAGATATGTTTGAGATAGATTAACGAAAGACGTTTTTCCGGATCCCCAGGGCCCTAAAACACCGACAACAACCCCTTCGCTAGAATCAAGAGTTAATACTTGCTCCGCAAACGATGAAGCGGGCTTGAGTCGTCCAAGAGCATCGTCCTCTGAACTAGTAATTGGATTGTCTGCAATAATTGGTACCGCTTTCTGCTCTTCCTCAGACATAGGTGGATCTTCGATTGCTTGATCTACCGAATCGTCGTTCTTCCGTGAAAAAATGCTACGAAACCAATTCATGATTTTGTTGATTGCCTAACGAGCTTGTAGAAAAACATCTAAACGGTGGGGATCAGGTCGCGCACTGCACATTATGGCTGCTTGTTCTCCGGGATTTCGCAGGGGCGACCTTATTCCAGGCTCTCGTAATCGCTGAAACAAAATGTCGGGGCCAGGCTTTGCGGTTGCCCGTCAGCCCAAGTACATGTGAAAAGCAAGACCTCGTCTTCCATTTATCCAAGGTGGATCTGCTCTATTTTTGTACCTGTCGGCGGAACTCGAAAAGCAAAAGGCCTTTTCGTTTTTTCGGCCAGCTCTTTTATTCTCGCCCAATTGCGGACAAGCTGTTGCACAAGCTCCCATCTGGTTCTGTTTTTTCCGCCGAGAAAGAATGCACCGACCTTGAAGTTTCTTAGCGCGCGTATTTCTGCAGGATTTCTTCTGATCATGTCATCCCTGGTGATCAAAAAATATTGGTTCTCTCCAATAAATTCCAGCCACTCCACATCTGGCGTGTCTGGGGGGAAATGATCCTTCAAGTGATCGACATTTTCTCCAAAAGCTCTCATCCCATGGGCAAGCCCAACGCTGAGATTATTATCGATGAAAAACCTCACGCAGCTATCGATTCCTCAAACTCTACTGCCGCTTCAACGTCCAATTCATTGATCTCCAACCAGCTCGCAGTAATTCGCTTATTTCGCTCTTCAGCGTAGTAAAAATCGAATACGTTCGCCGTTCGAATGCCAGTTCCAACTATTGTCGGCGCACCGAACGCGATCCTTGGATCTAGAACTATTCTCCCGTCTTTCCCTTCCGGGTACCAACGCTCCGCAAATCCAGTCTCCTCATCAAAATCAATTTGCGCAGCTAGCTTAGTTATAAACTCCTGCAAAACAAGCTGTCCGCCACTGAACAACTCTAGAAGGTTATGTGATTGGTGTTCCTTCACCCATAAATAGATGTTCCTACCATCAGTCATGAATGACCTTTGGGCAAAATGATGGCCACCAACTACCTCGTAGGCTTCGGCTAACGCGGCTCGGATCTTCTGAAGACTAAAGCCAACTTCGATGAATTTTTTTACGAAAAGTAAGTCGATTAAATCAAGGAAGGACGCGTGCTTTGAGGTAGAGTCTCGCGCAACGACAGGCTGCATGCGAATAACCTCATCCCCATGGGGAAATTCGTAGCCTTGTAGCCATCTACGTACTCGACCAACTGAAAGCCCTACAATTCGAGAAGCTTCGGTCGGTGAATATCTTGGCACCTCCCAAACGTTCATAGACTGCTCCTGGAACAAAGTGTCATCTCAAATCTAGGTTTACATCATCTAGCTTTAGAAAAGCAAAGAATGTCGCCTACCCACACAATTCACTAAGCTGAATAATGGTCCATCTCGATTGTTTTGTCACGATAGCATATTGCTCAGAACGCTGAATGCTCTGTCAACCCAACCCATTCAATCAAGGCGAAATCCAAATTTAGCCAAAAAGAAAAGGAGGCCAAAGCCTCCCTCTCTAGTTACTGCGGAAAGCCTTACTTAACCTTCTTACGAAGCTCCTGAACCGTTCGCAGTTGCGCAGCGGCTTCTGCCAATCGTGCTGCTGCTTTGGTGTAATCCACGTCAGACGCTTTTTGTGCCAATTCCTGTTCGGCTTGCTTCTGGGCTTCTTCCGCAGCGGCTTCGTCTACGTCATTGGCGCGAATGGCGGTGTCGGCCAAAACAGACACGGTGCTGCTCTGTACTTCCAGGAAACCGCCAGAGGCGTAATAGATACGCTCTTCGCCACCTTGCACGGTAATGCGGATGGGGCCAGGGCTCAGGCGGGTTAGCAACGGGGCGTGACCGGGGTAAATCCCCAGCTCACCGCT
Source organism: Gammaproteobacteria bacterium (assembly GCA_030429735.1). Classification (GTDB taxonomy): domain Bacteria; phylum Pseudomonadota; class Gammaproteobacteria; order Pseudomonadales; family JAUIET01; genus JAUIET01. The sequence continues at coordinate 803,336 of JAUIET010000001.1, read as the reverse complement.
GATGCCGGTTGCCGAAAGCACTTCCACCAGGCCAGAGAAGATTTCTTCTTCTGCGCTGACGATGTCGCAATGTACTGTCATAGCCATAATCGTTACCTGCCCTAAGGCCGCTTACATGCTGCCGGCTTTCTCAACTGCTTCTTCTATGCCGCCTACCATATAGAAGGCTTGTTCCGGCAAGTTGTCGTATTCTCCGTCCAAAATGCCTTTAAATGCAGCGATCGTGTCTTTAAGTGACACGTACTTACCAGGCGAGCCGGTGAAGATTTCCGCTACGAAGAACGGCTGCGACAGGAAGCGCTGAATCTTACGAGCGCGGTCAACTGTTTGCTTATCTTCTTCAGACAGTTCGTCCATACCCAAAATGGCGATAATGTCTTTCAGCTCTTTATAGCGCTGCAGTACGGATTGCACACCGCGAGCCACGTCATAGTGCTCCTGGCCAATAACCAGTGGGTCCAGCATTCGAGAGGTGGAGTCCAGCGGGTCAACCGCAGGGTAAATACCCAGCTCGGCAATTTGACGCGACAGTACCAGGGTTGCGTCCAAGTGAGCAAAGGTGGTGGCTGGCGAGGGGTCAGTCAAGTCATCCGCCGGTACGTATACCGCCTGGAACGAAGTGATAGAACCGGTTTTGGTTGAGGTAATTCGCTCTTGCAAAGCACCCATCTCTTCAGCCAGTGTTGGCTGGTAGCCCACCGCTGAAGGCATACGGCCTAGCAGTGCAGAACATTCGGTGCCCGCCAAGGTGTAACGATAAATGTTGTCAACGAACAACAATACGTCACGGCCTTCATCACGGAATTTCTCCGCCATGGTCAGTCCGGTCAGTGCCACACGCAGTCTGTTTCCGGGTGGCTCGTTCATCTGGCCGTAGACCATGGCCACTTTGGATTTCGAAAATTCCTCAACGTTTACAACGCCGGATTCCTGCATTTCGTAGTAGAAGTCGTTGCCTTCACGAGTTCGTTCACCCACACCGGCAAATACTGACAAACCGGAGTGCGCGGTGGCGATGTTGTTGATCAATTCCATCAGCGTTACGGTTTTACCAACACCCGCACCACCAAACAGACCAATCTTACCCCCCTTGGCGATCGGCATAATCAGGTCAACAACCTTGATGCCGGTTTCCAGCAGCTCGATGCTGGCCGCTTGCTCTTCGTAGCTTGGCGGGTCACGGTGAATCGGCATGCGCTCTTGCTCGCCGATTGGGCCTTTTTCATCAATTGGGTTGCCTAACACATCCATGATGCGACCGAGGGTTTCAATACCTACCGGTACTGACAAGGCTGCACCGGTGTTATCAACCACCAGGCCGCGCTTAACACCTTCGGTTGAGCCCATCGCAATGGTGCGCACAATGCCGTCGCCAAGTTGCTGCTGAACTTCCAGCACCAGCTCTTTGCCGTCAACATTCAGGGCGTCATAGACATTGGGTACGGCTTCGCGGTCAAATTCCACGTCGATAACAGCACCAATGACTTGAACGATACGTCCGCTACTCATTTGTTGTGTCCTCTATAGTTCACACTTAAATCTGGTTGAAGCTGCTGTTGGGCAGTTTCGTTCTCGGAGTTGTGCTGAGCTCTTCTACAGACACGCCGTGAACCCATCCATGGGGGCTCGTTGAAAAGGTCCCTCTTTTCAACGGTCTGTAGAAGAGCTCAGCATAACTCCTCTAATCTGTGCCAACCCTGGCTTTTCGGCCGGGCAGTCAACTAACCACTTTTCGCCGTGGCACTTAGCGAGGCGAATATTAGGACTTACTTTTACAAACCTTCAAAAAGAGGGACCTTTTTGAAGAGCCCCCATGGATGGGTTTACGGCGTGTTTGTAAAAGTAAGTCCTAATGTTCGCCGGATATAAAACACGTCAGCTTACAGCCGCCGCACCACTAACAATCTCAGACAATTCCTGCGTAATCGCAGTTTGTCGTGCCTTGTTGTAAATCAATTGCAGCTCGTCGATAAGATCGCCTGCGTTTTCAGTCGCATTCTTCATCGCTATCATTCGTGCTGCTTGCTCACAGGCCAGGTTTTCAACCGCGCCCTGATACACCTGGCTTTCAATAAATCGGCCAAGCAAATCAGTAAGCAATTCATTGGCGTCATCGGGCTCGTAAATGTAATCCCAATGCGCTTTTTTCATTTCTTCATCATCAGCCGGTGGCAGCGGCAACAACTGCTCTACTTCTGGCTGCTGGGTCATGGTGTTTACAAACTTGTTGCTCACCAAATACAACTTGTCTAGCCGGCCTTCATCAAAGGCGTCTAACATTACTTTTACCGCGCCAATCAGGTCAGCTACTTGCGGTGCGTCGCCCAGGTCGCGGGTTGATGCAACTACATTGCCGCCAACGCTGTTAAAAAAGCCCTGGGCTTTTCCGCCGATCAGTGCCAAATCTACTTCAACACCCTGAGTGGACCACTTCTGCATAGACATGATGGCCGCTTTAAAGGTATTGATGTTTAAGCCACCACACAAGCCACGGTCACTGGACACAATGATGTAGCCCACTCGTTTTACGTCGCGCTCGTCCAGGTATGGGTGCTTGAACTCCGCGTTAGACAATGCGATGTGGCTGACCACAGAACGAATGTGCTGGGCATACGGCTTACCGGCCTGCATGCGGTCCTGCGCTTTGCGCATTTTGCTTGCTGCCACCATTTCCATCGCGCTGGTAATTTTTTGCGTACTACCAATGCTCGAGATTTTGGTGCGTATTTCTTTTCCGACCGCCATGCTTTCTGTTCTCCGCCGTTAAGCTGTCTCTTCTCTAGAAGGCCTGCTTACCAGGTTTGAGTCGATACAAACTTGTCCATCGCTTCCTTGAAAGTGGCAGCGATGTCGTCGTCGTAATTACCGGTGTCGTTGACGTTATTCATCACTTCACCGTAGGTGCTGTTCATAAATGAATGCAGCGCATCTTCAAAGTCAGCGATTTTATCCACGCTTACTTCTTTCAAGTAGCCTTCGTTCGCGGCATATAGGCTTATCGCCATTTCACCCACTGACAACGGAGAGTACTGCTTCTGCTTCATCAATTCGGTTACGCGTTCACCGTGATCAAGCTGTGCCTTGGTGGCGTCATCCAGATCGGAGGCAAACTGCGAGAAGGCCGCCAATTCACGATACTGCGCCAGTGCGGTACGAATACCGCCGGCCAGCTTCTTAATCGCTTTGGTTTGCGCCGAGCCACCCACTCGAGATACTGAAAGACCGGCGTTAATCGCTGGTCGAGTACCTGAGTTAAACAGGTCGGTTTCCAGGAAGATCTGACCGTCGGTAATCGAGATTACGTTGGTAGGTACGAACGCGGATACGTCACCGGCTTGAGTTTCAATAACTGGCAAGGCGGTTAATGATCCGGTTTTGCCCTTCACTTTGCCGTTGGTGAACTTCTCAACGTAGTCGGCGTTTACGCGCGCGGCGCGCTCCAGCAAACGCGAGTGCAAGTAGAACACGTCACCAGGGTAGGCTTCACGGCCTGGCGGGCGACGCAGCAACAATGAAATCTGACGATACGCCCAGGCTTGCTTGGTCAAATCATCATAAATGATCAGGGCGTCTTCGCCGCGGTCACGATAGTACTCACCCATGGTGCAACCGGAAAACGGTGCCAGGTATTGCATGGATGCAGGATCTGATGCGCCGGCCATAACGATCGTGGTGTGTTCCATCGCGCCGTGCTCTTCGAGCTTGCGCACAATAGAGGCAACCGACGATTGCTTTTGACCAATCGCAACGTAGATACACTTAATGCCAGTGCCTTTCTGGTTGATGATGGCGTCAATCGCGATGGCCGTTTTACCGATCTGGCGGTCACCAATAATCAATTCGCGCTGGCCGCGACCGATCGGAACCATCGCATCAATCGCTTTCAAACCAATTTGTACGGGCTGATCAACTGATTGACGGGCGATTACACCAGGGGCAACCTTTTCAACCGCGTCGTTCATTTCAGCGTTGATCGGGCCTTTGCCGTCTAACGGTGAGCCCAAGGCGTCTACTACTCGACCTTCAAGTGCTGGACCAACCGGCACTTCCAAAATTCGGCCTGTGCAGCGGCAGGTTTGCCCTTCGCGCAGCTCTTTATAGTCGCCCAGAACAACCGCGCCTACAGAGTCGCGTTCCAGGTTCAGCGCCATACCGTAAATGCCGCCTTCAAACTCGACCATTTCACCGTACATCACATCGGCCAGGCCGTGGATGCGGATAATACCGTCGGAAACGCTGACAATAGTGCCTTCGTTCTGTGCTTCAGTAGCAACATCAAGCTGATCAATGCGTTGTTTGATGATCTCGCTGATTTCTGCTGGATTCAGCTGTTGCATTCTTAAATCCTCTACCGTTAAACGTTAGGTGTGTTCTTTTGAACCGCAGGCGTTGCCTACGAGCTCATGGCTTCCGCCAGTTTTCGAAGTTTGCCGCGCACTGAACCGTCGATAACCAGATCGCCAGCACGTATTAATACGCCGCCCAACAATTCTTTATCTACCGTGCTAACCACGTTTACACTGCGGTCCAGCTTCTTTTTCAAAGCCTCTGCCAGACGCTGCTCGGTGCTTGAGTCAACCTCAAATGCAGACGCGATTTCCACATCGACGGTGCGCTCACGATTGGCTTTTAGCTGCTCGAACTGGCTGGAAACTTCTGGCAACAGGCTCAAACGGCCATTTTCTGCCAGCAGCTTCACCAGGTTCTGCATTTTGCTGTCCAAGGTGTCGCCGCACACAGTAATCACTGCGCCGGCCTGTTCCTCTGCCGTCAATGACGGAGAGTTATACAGGGCCTGCACCTTTTCGTGCTGTGACACTGCGCCGAGCACTTGCAGGGCTTCAGACCAGCTTTGCAGCTTATCGCTACTTACTGCCTGATCGAAGGCAGCGCGCGCGTAGGGGCGGGACAGTGTCGCTAGTTCAGCCATGCGCCTTCCCTACAATTCCGCTGCGAGCTTGTCGAGCATTTGCTGATGCGCACCTTGATCAACTGACGACTGCAGAATTTTTTCTGCACCCGTGACGGCAAGCGTGGCCACTTTGGCCCGCAGGTCTTCACGTGCGCGGTTGTATTCCTGGTCAATCTCAGCTTGAGCCGCTTCCTTAATACGGTCGCCCTCAACTCGTGCCTGATCTTTGGCTTCATCCACAATCTGACTGGCGCGCTTGTTGGCTGCCTCAATAATGCCCGCAGCCTCCGCTTTGGCTTCGCGCAACTTGTCAGCTGCACTGTTTTGCGCAAGCTGCAGGTCGTTTTGGGCACGTTCGGCGGCGTTCAAGCCGTCAGCAATTTCTTTCTGCCGCGCTTCCATCGCCCCGATGATGGGTGGCCATACATGCTTACGGCATATCCACACAAAGATCGCAAAGCTGATGAGCTGCGCAAAAAGGGTAAGATTAATATTCACGTCTCTACCTCTTGCCTGGTTTGGAACTGAAAACAGTCACTTTAAGCACGCGAAGCGCGCGAAGAGCGAATGCTTAAAGAGCAAACAGGATGTAGAAGCCGATACCTACGCCAATCATTGGCACAGCGTCGACCAAGCCCATCATGATGAAGAACTGGGTGCGAAGCAGAGGGATCAGCTCAGGCTGACGTGCAGCACCTTCCAGGAATTTAGATCCCAGAATACCCACACCGACTGCGGCGCCAACCGCGCCAAGACCCATGATCAGGGCGCCTGCCAGGGTAATAATTGATGCTTCCATTGTTTTCTCCTGTTAAGAGTCTAGGTTGACAGTCTGAGCTGTCGTTTAGTGATGATCGTAGGCCATAGCCAAATAGACTACGGTGAGGATCATGAAAATAAAGGCCTGCAGCGTAATAATCAGTATGTGGAACAGAGCCCACGGCACCGACAAGGTCCATTGCAAGTAAAAAGGTAGAAGGCTGATGATGATAAACACCATCTCACCGGCGTACATGTTACCGAACAATCGCAGTGCCAGCGAGACCGGCTTGGCAATCAGACCCACCAGTTCCAGGAACAGGTTGAACGGCAGCGCCCATTTGGGCAACGGCTGAAAGGCCAGTTCTGCAGCAAACCCGCCTACGCCTTTCTGCTTAATGCTGTAGTAAAGAATAAGGATGAATACGCCCAGCGCCATACCGGCCGTGGCGTTTACATCGGTGCTCGGCACTACCTTCATATACGGAATGCCAATCATGGAGGCCGCCCACGGAATCCAGTCGACAGGCACCAAGTCCATCAAGTTTTGCAAGAATATCCACACAAACACGGTCAGACCAAGAGGTGCTATCCAGGGGTTCTTGTGGTGGAAAATGCTTTTTACGTTGTCGTCTATGAAGTCAACGATCATCTCAACGAAGTTTTGAGTACCTGCGGGTACACCTGTGGTGACATTGTCAGCCACTTTCTTGAAAATCCACAGGAACAGGCCACCTAGAAATATTGACCAAAACATGGTGTCGACGTGTATGGCCATAAAGCCCATGTCGGCAGCTTCTGTAGCGCCGTGCGCGATGGTCCAGGTAGCCGACTCCAGTACTTCACCGTCGTAGCGCTCATAACCTTCAGGCAACTTGCCGAACGTCAGGTTTTGCAGATGGTGCTGGATATATTCGGTCGATGTTTCGTAATCACCCGCCATATAACTGTCCGTCTTTAGTACCAATCAGCCTGAAAAGTATTCAACGCTCTGTTAACAACAGCGCTGAGCCAATCAAGCCACCCAATAAAACGCAGCCAAACGCTGCAAAGACCACCCCATACTGTAGAGGTTGGCCAAACTTGAACACTGCCGCAAACAATAAGGCCGTGAACAATAACTTACCTATTTCTGCCTGAATAAGCCCGCCAACCACTTTGGCGGCTGACCGCGTTGCATTGTAGGCAAACGCGCGCCAGGCAAAATACGCGTTGGGCAGCACCACAATAAGACCACCCAGCAAGGCTGACTTCGCAGCCACCAGACCCCCAACACTCCAGGCAATTCCCGCTGCCATAACAGCGATCAAACACTGCAAACCAACAACGCGGTGTGTGGGAGGTTTTCTGATACCTGTAGAACTGCGACCCATCATCATGGACCTAGTCCTGAACAAGCCCTGTGAACTTTCCGGGCGCGCCTCAAAAGGTAACCCGAAAAGTGCGCGCGAATTATAGGGACTATGGCTGTTCTAGGCAACCACAGATCCAATATCCGCGGCGGTACTTCTCACGACCTGACCACCGGCTTGCTGGCTTCTCGATTTCAAGCCCGGCGCTTTACGCGATTTTCAGTGTGGCACAGCTGATTATAAAAACAATTACGTTGGAGGTAATAGTATGAGGTCTGGCGCACAGCTTGAAGATTCCCGGCACCGGGGTGTGCCGGACAATGCCTCAGCTGATGTGATCCAGCAGACCCTGCAACTCTTCCAGCGAGCTGTACGTGAACGTGACTGAGCCTTTGCCGTTGGCTTTATGATCAATCGCCACCGGTAAACCCACTTTTTCGCCAAGCTCTTGCTCCAGGCGTATGGTGTCGTTGGTTTTTCCGCTAGAGGGTTTTTTTGTTGTGGGTGCTTGCTGAAGTTTTCGAACCAGGGCTTCCGTTTGGCGCACCGACAGGCCTTGCGCCACTACTTTTCGAGCCGTGTCGCTTTGGGTACTTCCTTCCAGCGCCAGCAGCGCTTTAGCGTGGCCAAGTTCCAGGTCGCCGCGTTCCAACAGGGTTCGTACATCCAGCTGCAACTGCATCAGTCTCAGCAAATTACTTACCGCGCTGCGTGATTTACCCACTGCGTCGGCTATTTCCTGATGGGTTAGTTCAAATTCGCTTTGCAATCTGGCCAATGCCGTGGCTTCTTCCATGGCATTGAGGTCTTCGCGTTGAATATTTTCAATCAGCGCCATGGCAATGGCGGCTTCATCGGGTACGTCTTTGATCAGAACCGGTATCGTGTCCAGCCCAGCTTGCTGACTGGCACGCCAGCGCCGTTCGCCGGCAATGATTTCGTACTGGCCCATACCAACCGAGCGCACAACAATGGGCTGCATCACACCTTGCGCCTTAATTGAGGCGGCCAATTCTTCCAGTGCTTCCGGGTGCATATCACGGCGCGGTTGGTATTCGCCCGGGCGTATCAGGTCGATGGGCATGTTTTGCAGCTCGGATTTGGCCGCCGTGCCATTGTCTTGAGCTGGCGGCTGAGCATCTTGAGTGTGCTCAGCATTCTGGCTTGCAGAACCATTGCCAGGCGCAGAATCCCGGTTGACTGTGGATGTGTTTTGCCCGCCACCGAGTAACGCATCTAATCCGCGACCCAGCCCTTTCTTTTTTGCTGCCATAAAAACTCAGTGCCTCAATGCGTGCTGTGCTCGCCGGGCAGGGTGCCGGGAGTGCTTTCTGGTGACGAGTCCACAGAAGCTGCCTGCGCGGATTCAGCCTGGGCCGATTCAATCGGCTGCTCGGCATTGCTGGTCGCTTTTGCGGCGTCTGCGTCTTCCTGTTCATGCCTGCGCAACATCTCACCTGCCATCGCGAGGTAAGCCAGCGCCCCTTTTGACTGGCGGTCATAGGCCAACACCGGTTGCCCAAAGCTAGGGGCTTCGGCCACCCGCACATTACGCGGGATCACGGTGCGGTACACTTTCTGGTCAAAATGTTGCAGCAGCTGCTGGGACACGTCGCGGGTCAGGCTATTACGCGGATCAAACATGGTGCGCAGTATGCCCTCTATTTTCAGGTCGGCGTTCAGATGTTGTTGTACACGCTCCACCGTGGCCATTAAACCGGACAAACCTTCAAGCGCGAAATACTCACATTGCACTGGAATCAGTACGCCGTGCGCCGCCACCAGGGCATTAACCGTGAGCATGTTCAGTGACGGTGGGCAGTCGATAATGATGTAATCGTACTGGTCCTGCACCTGGGAAAGGGCATAGCTCAATCGATATTCGCGGTTATCCAGCTCAAGCAGCTCTACTTCAGCGGCGGTTAAATCCGAGTTGCCTGGCACCAGATCGTAACCGCCATCCGGCGACTTCTGGATAACCTCACTGACCGGTCGCATGGCGGTGAGCACGTCGTAGGCAGTCAGTTCTACCTCGTATTTGTTGACACCGCTGCCCATCGTGGCATTTCCCTGGGAATCCAGATCAACCAGCAACACACGGCGCTTAGTTGCCGCCAAAGACGCGCACAAATTAATCGCCGAGGTGGTTTTTCCAACCCCGCCCTTTTGATTGGTAACGGCAAATGTGCGATTTCGTGTCATGGTTTCCGAGTATGAACTCTCATTCAACTCTTATTCTGATGTGAATTCTACCAAGTGCCGAGCGGCCTGATCATTCGCCAGCTCGGTGCAACGAAGCAAAGTAAACTGTTTACTGGCTTCTCGCAACTCTTGCTCGTTTTTCTGGCCTTTCATAAAACAGATTCTGCCGCCCGGCTTGCACAAATGCTGTGATTGGCGCAAGCCATCGATCATGGCCGCCCAGGCCCGACTGATCAACAGGTCGTACAAGGGCTCACAGTGGTGGTCTTCCACCCGGGTATGCACCGCTCGAGCATTGCGCAAATTCAGCTCGGCAATCACCTGGTGCAAAAACCGGGTTTTCTTACTGTTGCTGTCAATCAATGTGAACTGCGTATTGGGCATGGCAATGGCCAGCGGCACACCAGGTAATCCGGCCCCGGTGCCTATGTCGGCCCAGTGCTGCTGACCATCGGGATCATTCAGCTCTGTGAGTACCAGCAAGCTATCCAGCAAATGCCGCTCGACCAGATCAGCTTCGGTGCTGCGGCCTATCAGGTTGTAGGTTTTATTCCACCGAACAAGTAAGCGCGCATAATGATGCAGTTGATTCAGCTGCTCTACCGTGAATGCCAGCTTAAGTCTGGCAACCGTGTGCTGCAGCTCTTCTAGTAATAAATCGGCCAAAGCGTCACGACTGGGCAGCAACGCTGGGCGCAGCCTGCGGATGTTTCTTTAAATAAATCAGCAATAATGAAATGGCCGCCGGGGTTACACCCGGTATACGTGCAGCCTGCCCGAGAGTGGCTGGCTGCACGTCTTCAAACTTTTGCACTACTTCATTCGACAAGCCACCCACGGCGCTGTAGGTAAAGCCAGTGGGAATCACGACGTTTTCACTGCGCTTCAGGCGCTCGATGTCGTCTTTTTGACGGGATATGTAGCCTGCGTATTTAACGTCGACTTCCACCTGGGCAGATACCATGGCGTCAGGCAAGGGATGCTCACACGCCTCACACAAGCTAATGAAATCCAGCTCAGGGCGTTTCAATAACTCATGCACCGAGTGTTCATGACTCAAAGGCTTGGGCAGTTTTTCTTCCAGCGCTTTAGCTTGCGGGCTATTGGCCTGTACCCAGGTGGAATTCAACCAGGTATTTTCGCGCTCGATAGCGTCCATTTTATTGGTGAAGTGCGCCCAGCGCTGATCATCCACCAGGCCCATTGAGCGGCCAAGCTCTGTTAAGCGCCGGTCGGCGTTGTCTTCCCTGAGCAGCAAACGGTATTCCGCGCGACTGGTGAACATTCGGTACGGCTCGGCGGTACCAAGTGTAATCAGGTCGTCTACTAACACCCCCATATAGGCTTGATCACGGCGCGGCCACCAGGCGTCTTTACCCTGCACCTTCAGTGAGGCGTTTAGCCCGGCAAGCAAACCTTGCGCACCGGCTTCTTCGTAACCGGTGGTGCCATTGATTTGGCCCGCAAAATACAAGCCATCTACGAATTTGGTTTCCAGTGTATGCTTAAGATCCCGCGGGTCAAAAAAGTCGTATTCAATCGCGTAACCAGGGCGAGTAATGTGTGCGTTCTCAAACCCTTTGATGGAACGCACCAGTTGCATTTGCACATCAAATGACAAGCTGGTGGAAATGCCATTGGGGTACAGTTCTTTTGTGGTCAGCCCTTCGGGTTCAATAAAAATCTGGTGCGAGTTCTTATCGGCGAAGCGAACCACTTTATCTTCAATAGACGGGCAATAGCGTGGACCCGTTCCTTCAATAACACCGCCATCCCCACCGTAAAGAGGCGAGCGGTCCAGGCCAGCGCGAATAAGATCATGCGTCCGTTCATTGGTGTGGGTGATAAAACACGACACCTGTTGTGGGTGATCGTCAACACTGCCCAGATACGACATCACCGGGCGCGGTGTGTCACCGGGCTGTTCCTGCAAACCACTGAAATCTACCGTGGATGCATCAATGCGTGGCGGTGTGCCTGTTTTCAAGCGGTCCACATTAAAGGGCATTTCGCGCAAGCGATCCGCCAGAGCGATGGAAGGAGGGTCACCCGCCCTACCGCCCGAATGATTTTGCAGGCCAATATGAATTTTGCCACCGAGGAAGGTACCCGTGGTTAACACAACGGTTGACGAATAAAACCGCAAACCCATTTGCGTTACCACACCTCGCACCTGATCACCGTCGATAATCAGGTCGTCAGCTGCTTGCTGAAACAGGTGCAGATTGTCCTGTTGTTCCAATTGCTCTCGAATAGCGGCTTTGTACAGAACACGGTCGGCCTGGGCCCGGGTAGCTCGAACCGCAGGGCCTTTTCTCGCATTCAAGGTACGAATGTGAATGCCAGCGCGGTCACTGGCTTTTGCCATGGCCCCGCCCAGCGCGTCAATTTCTTTAACCAGATGACTCTTGCCAATACCGCCAATCGCCGGGTTACATGACATCTGCCCCAGCGTTTCAATATTGTGGGTCAGTAACAAGGTGCTTGAGCCCATGCGGGCAGCCGCCAAGGCAGCCTCGGTACCGGCATGTCCGCCACCAATCACAATCACATCAAAATGGTCTGGGTAGTCCATTGGCTTGGTACTTGAGTCTTACCGTTGGTTTTTCAGGGCCGCGAAGTATACAGGATGATGGCTTGAAGTCAGGTAATCAATACGACAGGCGTTCCAGTGACTCGACATTCCCTTTACGCGGATATCAACACGTATGTTGTGGCCGTTTAGAACAGTAGCTTAATACTACTATTAATAAGCAGCTCTCTAACAGTGGATGAAATACAATTCCGTATTAATATCAATGATTTATTGCAAATAAGGCTGTTGGAAAGCGGGTTGCCTGGCTGCGTTCAAGGTGTTCTGTGGCTGGGAATGGGCTGTGTACTGAATTGAAGCCCGAAGGAGAGGGAAAATACGGTGTTTTGGCTTATAAATAGCTTATTAGTCGGTATTTGGGCGCTTATTCACAGGTTTTATATGTTGTTGAAGACTTGTGCGTGTTTTTGAATAGAAATTTTGGGGGTGCAAACGAATATCCAGACCGGTGTTGAATCGGATATCGGTTGGCGAGACTGTGTGAGGGAGGGACCCCGAACACAAGACTACATGGACGTATTCACGTCGTGTCTCGCCAACCGATATCCGATTCAACACCTATGTGTCACAGTGATAGGGCTATTGATTTGATAGGAGACAGAGTTTTGTTATTTACCAATACAAAACCCGGCAAAAATTTCGCCAAGTAATTCGTCAGAACTGACTTTGCCGCTAATTTCACTTAGGCAATCCTGCGCTTGGCGTAGATCTTCCGCAAGCAACTCGCCTGCTCCCAGTTCCCGCAATTGGGCATGGCCATGGCTGATCAGCTGAGCGGCTTTCTCTAGCGCATCCAAATGCCGGCGCCGTGCCATGAACGGGCTGCTGGTGCCACCCTGGAAACCCGCATGAAGCGCGATGCGTTCGCGAAGTGCATCGATACCTTGTCCCGTTCTGGCCGAGAGGTGACAGACTTCCTGAGAGTTCTCTGATTTCTGCTCAAGCAGATCAATCTTGTTTTTTACGACCAGGGTACGTTGCAGTACTTGCTGCGACGGTGGCGGATTTGGCCAACAGTCCGCTGCTGTCTTACCCTTTTCCTCGCTGGCGTCGCATACCAGCAAAATCAAATCCGCTTTATCGAATTCTTTGTACGCTCTGCGAATTCCTTCCTGCTCAATAACATCTTCTGACTCGCGCAGCCCCGCTGTATCCACCAAGTGAATTCGCAGGCCATCTATATGAATATGCTCGCGCAACACATCCCGGGTGGTTCCTGCTTGAGCGGTGACAATTGCCGACTCATAACCCGCTAGAGCATTCAGCAAACTCGACTTTCCAGCATTCGGCTTGCCCGCAATCGCGATCGCAATGCCCTCTTGCAATAAGGTGCCCTGTCTGGTTTGTTGAACCGACGTGCTCAGGGTACTGCTGAGTTGTTCCAGCTTGTTGTGCACATCTGCGTCGTTTAGAAAATCAATTTCTTCTTCCGGAAAATCCAATGCCGCTTCGACATACATACGAAGTTGCAGCAATTGCGCCGCTAATTGATCAAGATGACGTGAAAATTCGCCTTGTAAGCTCTTAAGCGCACTTCGAGCTGCTTGCTCAGAACCACTATTGATTAAATCGGCGATGGCTTCTGCCTGCACCAGATCAAGCTTGTCGTTTAAAAATGCCCGCTCCGAAAACTCACCTGGTCTTGCGTGTCGTGCACCCAGGCGCAAGGTTTCCCGCAATAACATATCCAACACCACCGGCCCGCCGTGGCCTTGCAGCTCCACTACGTCTTCGCCGGTAAATGAAGCCGGACCTTTAAAATACAAAGCCAGGCCGCTGTCGATGACGTCGGTTTGTTCTGCATTGACCGCACAAAAATCGCAGAAGTGCGCGTGTCTAACCGTGAGCGATTGCTGACAGATTTGTTCGGCGATGGCCAAGCTTTGTGGGCCGCTCAGGCGAATGATACCGATGCCGCCAATACCTGGCGCGGTGGCGATGGCGGCAATTGTGTCGGTATCCAAGCCAGTCAATGTGGTTGAGCAGGCAGAGCTGCACACACTACGCCTTGGCAGCGGCTGCCTTCTCGATTTGCCGAGTAATAACCCATTGCTGCGCCATGGACAGCAAGTTGTTGGTCAACCAGTACAGCACCAGGCCTGCCGGGAAGAACAGGAACAGGAAGGTCATCACCACTGGCATCCACTGAAATATTTTGGCTTGCATTGGATCGGGTGGTGGCGGATTAAGCTTTTGCATAAACCACATGCTCAAGCCCATCAGTATCGGCAGAACGAAAAACGGATCCATTGCCGACAAGTCAGTAATCCAGCCCATAAATGGCGCATGGCGTAATTCCACACTTTCCATCAGTGTCCAATACAAGGCGATAAACACCGGCATCTGAATCAACATGGGCAAACAGCTGCCCAGGGGATTGATCTTCTCTTTCTTGTAGAGCTCCATCATTGCCTGGGAGTATTTTTGTTTGTCGTCACCGTAGCGATCTTTTAGAGCGGCCAGCTTGGGCGCCACCACTCGCATTTTCGCCATTGATTTGTAACTGGACGCTGACAATTGGAAAAAGGCTATTTTGATTAATAAGGTTAAACCGACGATTGACCAACCCCAGTTACCGATAAAGCCGTGCAACCAGGTGAGCACCCAAAACAAGGGTTGTGCTATCCACCACAACCAACCGTAATCAACGGTCAAGTCCAGCCCCGGTGATATTTCTTCGAGCACGTATTGGTCTTTAGGCCCCGCGTAGAATTGTGCGCTAATGCGGCCATTGGATTGTGGTGCCACACTCAGCAAGGGGCTGGTCATGCGCATTATGTTGAATCCGGACTTAGTGACTGCGGATGAGAACGTTGTTTTCTGATCAGCTGGTGGTACCCAGGCGCTGATGAAATAGTGTTGAACCATCGACAGCCAGCCGCCATTTTGCTCGTGCTTATAGACACCGTCGCGAATGTCGTCGAACGACAACTTTATGTACGGCTCATCAGCACTGGTGGTTGCAAAGCCAAGGTAGTTGGCCATGCCCAAACCACCACTGTTGGAGCCAGGGTCTGCCGAATTGTCACGTTTTATTTGCGCAAACATGGCCGCTCGCCAGGGTTGATCAGAGCGATTGTTAATCTGATATTCGACGTTGATCAGGTAGGAATTACGGGTGAAATGGTAGTGCTTCAAAATGTCTGTATCTTGCTGGCCACTGTAGCTCAAGCTAACGGTCAGTTGATCAACACCGTCTTTCATTTCGTACAGCGTTTGGGCACTGTTAAATACCGGGCGCTGGCCTGCCTTGTCGGTAGCGTTCGGCCCAACCAGACCGCTTTGTGATACATAGGTCATCGAGCTGTTACGATTCATCAATATGAACGGCTCGGGGTTATCCAGCTTTGCTTTGTGTTTTGGCAGCGCTACGTAAACAATATCGCCGCCCAGCGGATCAATACGGATATCCAGCGTGTCGGTCTGAACCGTGATCAGTTCGCCCTGGCTTGCCTGCGTTTCAATAACTGGCACGCTGGTATCAACGGATGCGCCAGGTATGGTGTCTTCCAAGCCTTCCAGACCTTCGCTGTCTTGGCCACCAAGTTGGGCAGTGGATGACTGCGAATCGGACACTGCGGTTGTAGCCGAGCCTTCAAAGTCTGGCACGGCAGGCGTTGCTGTGCCTGTGCTGTTACTACTGAGCGAACTGCTGGGTGCGCTTTGGTCTACCTCGACAGCAGAAAACTCCTGCCAGCGGGTCATTAACACCAGACCGCAAAACATGATCGCACCGATCAGAAAATAACGATAAATCTCCATTTACGGTCTCTTGGTGTAAGTGAGCTCAGCCTCCAACGGGGCCTTGCTGCAGGAACAGTCTGCATGTGGGGGTGGCACCGGGTCGTGACCACCGTACGAAAACGGGTTGCAACGCAAAATGCGCCAGCCGGCAAGCCGAATACCTTTTATCAAACCGTGTTGTCGCAAGGCATCAACGGCGTACTCTGAACAACTGGGGTAGTATTTGCAGTGCGGACCCAATACCGGGCTGATAAACAATTTATAACAACGTATCAGCGCAATCAGTGCTTTATTCACAAGGGTTTTACACTTATCCATTGGATTGCCGCTTGTGCTTTTGAGTATTGCTTCCTTTATATGTCTTTTTATTGCTGGCCTTGGCCACCAGTGAATTCCATAAGCGGTTTAGCTCGGCGTGTAATTCAGCGTTGGATAATTCGCCCAAACCACGACGGGCCAGAACAACAATGTCGATTGCCGGGATTGAATGTTGCAGGAGGCGAAAGGATTCACGCGTGACGCGTTTTACGCGATTTCTCTGTACAGCGTGACGGATGTTTTTCTTGCTAACAACTAAGCCTAGGCGCGAAATGCCAAGGTCGTTCTGCCTGGCAAGTATCAGAAGCGTTTTGTTGGATACCTTGAAGTCGGCCTTGGCAAACACAGGACTATAATCTTTGGCGCACAACAGGCGCTGATGTTTGGTGAAGCGATACTGGCCAGATGAACAAGCGGCCGGCGAATCACCGATTTCACCAGACGTACAGCCAGCTGTTGCCACGTCACCAATTATTATGCCGACAGTCTCTTGCGACCTTTGGAGCGACGCCGCTTAATCACCAGTCGACCGTTTTTGGTTGCCATTCTGGCGCGAAAACCGTGTGAGCGTTTACGCTTGATCACACTGGGTTGAAAGGTTCTTTTCATTTCAGTACCTGATTGCTCGTGGGCGTCTGGCCGTGTTGAGTGTCACGCTGCCAGCGCGGGCCTTGACTGGCGCTGTATTGCGCACAGAAATGGCCGGAAAAAATGAGGGCGCATTGTAGAGAATTCGTTGGTGCTTGGCAATTTGATCTTTTGTGCAGCACGCACCAAAGCAGGGCTTTATACCCCTCTGAATTCTGTTTTGCTCGACAGAAACAATGAACAAGGCCTGGCTGTATTTCTTTATGGTGTGGAAAACGTTAAAAAGACCAGTATACACAGCCATTTAGCACCCATTGTTAATGTTACAAACAGCCGTAAAAGATCTGAAAAACAGCGCAACATTTTAGTAGTTAGTGACAGCTTGAACACTGGCTGATAACAAGTTATCAACAACTTATACACAACACAGTATAAAAAAATATTTTTCCGATATGATCGGTCAGAGCTGTAAATAAAAGCGTTAAGTCTTTGTTATATATATATTTTATAGTGCTGCCTGATTTACGCACAGGGGAATAATTTTGTGGATAAATACCAAATCCGAGAGTAGAATGCCGGCTCTGCACGCGTAAATCATCAACACCTATAAAAGCTCATATACATGCACGCCAGCTCAACCGGTTCATCACCGCGCTTAACGCCTTCCAGCGACCGACTTAGTTCCACTAGATCCGCTGGGGGCACTGGTAAGACCCTCGCAGCCTGTGCTGCGCTGTGGTCTAAAACATTGGCTACTTTGGAGCAAGAGTTACCCAGACAGCAATTTGTGACATGGATTAGACCTTTAATGCCGGACAACCGACACGCAGACCTGGTATTGATGGCACCAAATCGTTTCATCAAGGACTGGGTGGAAGAAAAGTACCTGAGTCGTATCAATGAGGTTGTTGGTCAACACCAGCAAAACGCCCGAGCGAAGCTGGCCGTTGTTGACTCTATCCCATCTTTTGCCCAGCAACCCGGTGCTGACAACCGCGCAAACGGTCAAGGCAATTTATGGGAAGAGTCCGGCGTGTCTGAGGAAGAGCAGTCTACCGCTGTGCTACAAACAGCAGCCGAATACGATGAAGTGCCATTGGCAAGCGGTGGCTTTGGTCAGGCATCGGCACCCGCTGAGGTGTACCGGCCGGTGGTTGAGCCTGTTGCGGTCGAAGGCAGCTTAAAGCATCAACACGCTCTGATAGGCGCGCTGAACTTTACCTCCTTTGTTGAAGGGAAATCCAATCAACTCGCCAGAGCGGCAGCGTTGCAAGTGGCCGATAATCCGGGTGGGGCGTATAACCCGCTGTTTATCTATGGTGGCACCGGCCTTGGCAAAACCCATTTAATGCATTCAGTCGGCAATGCTCTGTTAACCCAGAATCCGAATGCCAAGATTATTTATTTGCATTCGGAGCGGTTTGTAGCCGATATGGTGAAAGCCATTCAACTCAACGCAATCAACGACTTTAAGCGGTATTACCGCTCAGTCGACGCGTTGCTGATTGATGACATTCAATTTTTTGCCAACAAAGAGCGCTCACAGGAAGAGTTTTTTCATACCTTCAACGCCTTGCTGGAAGGTGGCCATCAGATGATACTCACCTGCGATCGCTATCCTAAAGAGATCAAGGGGCTGGAAGAGCGCTTGAAGTCACGCTTTGGTTGGGGCTTAACCGTGGCCATCGAGCCGCCTGAGCTGGAAACGCGTGCAGCGATCTTAATGAAAAAAGCGGAGCAATCCCGGATTGATTTGTCTCAGGACGTTGCCTTGTTTATCGCTCAGCGGGTTCGGTCCAATGTGCGCGACCTTGAGGGCGCGCTGAAAAGAGTGATAGCAAGCGCTAACTTCCACGGCAGGCCAGTCGATGAGGCACTTGTACGAGAGTCTTTGAAAGATCTGTTTGCGCTTCAAGACCGTCAGGTGAGCCTGGACAATATTCAGCGCACGGTGGCTGAGTATTATAAAATCAAACTTTCTGACATGATGTCCAAACGTCGTAATCGATCTGTGGCCAGGCCTAGACAGTTGGCGATGGCGCTGTCGAAAGAATTAACCAACCATAGCCTGCCAGAAATTGGCAATGCCTTCGGCGGTAAAGACCACACTACTGTGTTGCACGCTTGCCGTAAAATCACCGAATTGCGTAAATCTGACAGCGATGTGAGCGAAGATTACAAAAACTTGTTGCGGTTGCTGACAACCTGAGCAAAATAGCGACTGCGGATATAACACCAACCAGGAACTGATCATGAAATTCGTGTGTACGCGAGACGCGCTGCTTAAGCCATTAAATGTTGTCGTTGGCGTGGTGGAACGCCGACAAACACTCCCTATTTTGGCCAACGTGTTGCTGCGCCTGGACGGGAAGCAATTGTCTCTTACCGGTACGGATCTGGAAGTAGAGTTGCAGGGTCGTGTGGAGTTGGCGGAAGAAGGTCAAAATGGCGCGATTACTGTCCCTGCGCGCAAGCTCACAGACATTTGCAAGTCTCTGCCTGACAGCTCGACAGTGGAAATTAGCCAGGATGAGCAAAAACTGATTGTTAAAAGCGGCCGCAGTAAATTCAGCCTGGCGACGCTGCCTGCTGATGACTTTCCAAATGTCGATGAAGATAACGAGCAAAGTGAATTTACAGTGCAGCAGGGGCGTTTGAAGCGCCTGATTGACCGTACTTCGTTTGCCATGGCTCAACAGGACGTTCGGTATTACTTGAACGGAATGTTGTTTGAGTTAACACCCGGTCGTTTGAAGCTGGTCGCCACTGATGGACACCGGCTTGCGCTGTGTGAAGCCAGCGATGTAGACGGTATCACGGAAGAGAAGCAGATTATTTTGCCGCGCAAGGGCGTGATCGAACTATCGCGTTTGCTGCAAGAAGCAGAGGCGACGATCAGTTTGAGCCTGGGCCGTAACCATTTGCGTGCTGAAACCAGCGAATTTCGTATGACATCCAAGCTGGTTGACGGTAAGTTTCCAGATTATCAGCGCGTTCTTCCCAAAGGCGGGACTCAATTACTGCATGGAGACCGCGATGCGTTACGCCAGGCGTTTGCTCGAGCGGCTATTTTATCAAACGAGAAATACCGGGGAGTGCGCCTTGAGCTCGGGCGCGATACCCTGCAAATAGTGGCCAGCAACCCAGAGCAGGAAGAGGCAGAAGAAATAGTAGCCGTGGATTATCAGGGCGAAGCCTTGGAAATTGGCTTTAATGTCAACTACTTGCTGGATGTGCTGGGCGTTATTGAAGATGATAATGTGCGAATCACGCTGTCTGACTCAAACAGCAGCGCGCTAATCGAAGAGTCCGAGGCCTCTGACTCGCAATACGTCGTTATGCCGATGCGTCTCTAGCACGGTATAAAGCCCGCCATCTTACGTTTCAGACCTGACAGGTGACCATCGACCGGCTGGATATTCAGTCGATACGTAATATCAGCTCGGCCCGGCTGGATGAACTGGGCCAGGTGAACATTTTCCATGGCGCCAACGGCAGTGGCAAAAGCTCTGTGCTGGAAGCGGTGCACATGTTATGTCTTGGTCGGAGCTTTAGGAGCCGGCAGATGCGCTCGGTAATCCAGGACTCAGCGAATGGTGCAACTGTGTTCGCGGCCGTTAAAGATACAAAATCGGCGGGCTTACGAAAGGTTGGTGTGAGCCGCAGCCGAACAATGGCTGCGCAAATACGAATTGACGGTGAACACATTCGTTCCCTGGCAAAGCTGGCTGAGCTGTTACCAGTTCAGCTACTTAACGCCGATTCTTTTGATCTTATAGAGGGTGGCCCAGCGCTGCGCAGGCAATTCCTGGATTGGGGTGTGTTCCACGTGGAACATCGCTTTTTAGAGCATTGGCAGGCCTTGAAAAAGTGCATAAAGCACCGTAATTCGCTGCTCCGTCATGGTAAAATACAGCAGTCCAGCCTCGCGGCCTGGGACCGGGAGTTGGCCGATCATGGCGCCAATGTGGATGCCTGCCGGAAGCAGTACCTGACTGACTATCAAGCGATTTTTCAACCCATCGTTGCGCGTATTTGCGGCATCGAAGAGGTTTCCCTGGAGTATCGCAGGGGCTGGCCTGAAGAACAAACATTGTTAGCGGCGTTGACAGAGAGCCACGCTAAGGATTTACAGCAGGGGTTTAGCGGATTAGGACCCCACAGAGCCGATCTAAACATTCGGATTGGCGGGAAGGCAGCCGCAGAGGTGCTTTCTCGAGGCCAGGAAAAAATTTTGGTGTGTGCACTGAGGCTGGCGCAGGCTCAGATGTTAAAGAGCAGTGGCGGGCGAGGCTGCCTGTTTCTAATCGATGATCTGCCCTCGGAGCTGGATGCAGATCACCGGCAGCGCCTGTGCCGCGAGCTAGAGGTGTTGCAGGCACAGTGTTTTATCACCTGTATAGAGCCTGGAGAACTGGCGGACATTTGGTCGCCAGAGGTGGAACTCAAGATGTTCCACGTGGAACATGGGGAAATTAGTTCATGCCAGCCATAAGGCTGGAGTGATCATCGCGTTTACATACGGACACAGTTATGACTGACGAAAACGACACATCAGGTAGCGAAGAAAGCTATGATTCTTCCAGTATTCAGGTGCTCAAAGGCCTGGATGCTGTGCGAAAGCGCCCAGGCATGTACATCGGCGACACCGATGATGGCACTGGCCTGCACCACATGGTGTTTGAGCTGGTTGATAACTCGATTGATGAGGCCTTAGCGGGCTTTTGTTCCACCATAACGGTGGTGATTCATCCGGATGAATCCGTCACGGTCTCAGACGATGGCCGCGGCATTCCCACGGACATGCACGAAGAAGGTGTATCGGCCGCTGAAGTGATCATGACCGTGTTGCACGCGGGCGGTAAGTTCGATAGCAACACGTACAAGGTGTCTGGCGGCCTGCACGGTGTTGGCGTGTCGGTTGTAAACGCCTTGAGTTCCGAACTGAAACTGACCATTCGACGAGAAGGCGTGGTTTACGAGCAAATCTACAAGCACGGTGTACCACAAGCACCTCTGGCCAAAATTGGTGAAACAGAACACAGCGGCACCGAAGTGCACTTCAGGCCTTCACCGGACACGTTCAGTAACATCAAATTTCACTTCGACCAGCTGGGTAAGCGCCTCAGAGAACTGTCGTTCCTGAATTCCGGCGTGTCTATTGTTTTAAAAGACGAACGTTCGGCGGAAGAAGAGCTGTACAGCTACGCTGGCGGCCTGCAGGCATTTGTTGAATACCTGAATCAAAACAAAACCACGGTCAATGAAGTTTTTCATTTTGACGTCGCCCAGGATGATGGCTTGAGCGTTGAAGTGGCGATGCAGTGGAATGACTCTTTCCAGGAAAATATATTCAGTTACACCAATAATATTCCGCAACGTGATGGCGGTACTCACCTGGCTGGCTTCAGGGCTGGTTTAACCCGCACGCTGAATAACTACATCGAAAAAGAAGGCATGGCCGAAAAAGCTAAAGTGTCGACTACCGGTGATGACGCCAGAGAGGGCCTAACTGCCATTATCTCTGTGAAAGTACCAGACCCTAAGTTTTCCTCGCAAACCAAAGACAAGTTGGTGTCGTCTGAGGTGAAAACAGCTGTTGAGCAGGCGATGGGTGCGCAGTTCAGTGACTATTTGGTGGAGAACCCCAAAGAAGCCAAGGCGATCGTTTCCAAGATGATTGACGCGGCCCGGGCCCGCGAAGCTGCCCGAAAAGCCAGAGAGATGACCCGCCGTAAAGGCGCGCTGGATATAGCCGGCCTGCCCGGCAAACTGGCCGACTGCCAGGAAAAAGACCCGGCGTTGTCGGAGTTGTTCCTGGTGGAGGGTGACTCTGCGGGAGGCTCGGCAAAGCAGGGGCGAGATCGCCGCACGCAGGCTATTTTGCCCCTGAAAGGTAAAATTCTGAACGTAGAAAAAGCGCGCTTTGATAAAATGTTGTCCTCGGTGGAGGTCGGCACCATGGTAACGGCCCTGGGCTGTGGCATAGGAACGGAGGAATTCGACCCCAGCAAACTGCGCTACCATTCCATCATTATCATGACGGACGCCGACGTTGACGGCTCGCACATTCGTACTCTGTTGCTGACGTTCTTTTTCAGGCAAATGCGAGAGCTCATAGAGCTGGGTCACGTGTTTATCGCACAGCCGCCCCTGTACAAAATTGCCAAGGGCAAGCAACAACAGTATCTGAAAGATGACGACGCGTTACAGGCGCATTTATTGCAGGCCGCCCTGGACGGTGCCTCCTTGCACGTACATGAAGATGCACCGGGCATCAGTGGCGAAGGTTTGGAGGCCTTGGTGCACAGCTTCTTGCGAGCTCAGGATGTGACCGAGCGGCTGAGCCGTCTCTACCCACAAGTAGCGCTGCACAAGATGATCTACCTGCCTCGATTGCTGTCCAGCGATTTGTCTAACGAAGATAGTGTGGCGCAGTGGTGTAAAGGCCTGGAAGAAGCGCTGCATGATCCAAGTGCGAACGAGCACAGCTACTTTAAGGTGACTGCGCGCAAAGACAGCGAGCGCGGTATTTTTCTGCCGCTTATTGTCTCAGTGGCGCACGGTAATGAAACCTTTTACAACCTGAGTCAGGATTTCTTTGATTCTAACGACTATAAAACACTGTTAGATGCCGGAGACCAGGTTGGTTCTTTGATAGAAGAAAATGGCTCGATTCGACGCGGCGAAAAAGTAAAGCCGGTGGAAGACTTTGAACAGGCCCTCGAATGGTTGATGGCGGAAGCTCGCAAAGGGCATTCTATACAGCGTTACAAAGGTCTCGGTGAGATGAACCCTGATCAACTCTGGGAAACCACCATGGACCCTGAAACACGGCGCATGCTGCAAGTGACTATTGATGATGCCATTGCCGCCGATCAGATCTTCACAACGCTTATGGGCGATGCCGTGGAACCGCGCCGAGACTTCATTGAAGCGAACGCCCTGGCAGTGTCTAATCTGGACATATAAGACGGCCACTGACATAAACCGCTAGTCTGCTTGACCGCATTGGCAGACCAGCGGCGACTTGTGGTCGGCGCTGAGCAGGTAAACTGGTGAAAAAATAATGCAACGGCTTCAAACGCCGAGGCCTTAGGTGAGTGACTAACTCTCCCCTTTAAATTCCCTGAAGAACCCGAATTTTATACACCGAAGCAACGGGTCTTTAGCGATGGCGAAACAGCGAACATTATCCAGCGCACAACAATACGGCGGTTTTAATCGCAGCCGCTATTTTTTCTGGATGCTGGGACTGGGTGTTTTTGGTGCACTCGCGGTTGCCATACCATTTCTGGTAAAACTGGACTCAGGCTTAGTCGCCGGCATTTCAATGGCTTTGTTCATTGCGTCCACCCTTGGTTCTTTCTACCCCCTGGTGAAGCGATATCAGAATCAAGTGGCCAGTGGTTGGTGGGCTCTGGGAAGTTTGGTTCCGATACTCAATATCTATGTAGGCATTCGCGCCCTCGCCTACCCACCAGGCTACAATCAGCACAAGACATTTGATGGACCGGCGAAAATCATATTGGCTTTGTTTGCCGGCTTACTTGCCGTTGTATTGATTGGGGGTGCATTAAACAAATTTGGCTCGAATCAGGCGCCCATCAAAGAGTATGCGAAGCTGCTGTCCGCCGAAGCTGCGATTGCATTGCCCAATGACGCCGCTAACAGCATCGACGACTCGGGAGTTTTCAGCGTTTCGGCATCAAACGGTACTGCGCAAGCGCCGTCTGCACAACGAGCTGCACCGGGAATCACATCAACCAACGTATCAGCATGTGATGCAAAAATAGATGAGGTGATGCAAAAAACAAAAGCGGTATATGCCCATTGCCCGCTTCCGGAATTACATGACCTGAAAGAATGCGCACCTGCAAAAGTGCACACAGCGCCACCCGTAGAGAACTTCGACGCTATCACCGTACTGGATATGTCAGGGTCCATGGCGGGGCGGGTAGCGGGCATGAGTAAATACAATATTGCCCGCGAAATGCTGGGCGAGGTTCTGCAATACGCAGCCCCTACTGCGTCACTTGGTTTGATGGTGTATGGCCATCTTGGCAACAACACAGACTCGGGTAAATCATCTTCGTGCGTGCCCGGGGAATTGTTGGCAGCGGTTGGCAGTACACCGAGCGACATTATCCAGGTGGTTGAACAACTTAAACCAACCGGCTGGACTCCGATTGCGTCATCACTTAGCGCGCTGCGAGAACGTGTATTGGCAGACCCGGAACGCCCGGTGCGCGTTACCGTGATCTCTGATGGCCTGGAAACGTGTGACGGCAACCCGGTAGAACAAGCCCGCTTACTCAAGGAGGCCGGAGCGGATGTGTCAGTGAATGTGATCGGCTTCGACGTCGCAAATGACGAGGTCAAGCAACTGAGAGCCATCGCAAAAGCCGGCGGTGGTGTGTTTTTTGATGCCAAGGGTCGCCACGGTTTGCGTGAGGCAGCCTTGGCAGAAGTGCGAACCCGAAACGAAAAAATCATGCACAGGGCCTGTTCGGCAGCAGAGCTGGCAAAGTTCAAGATTTACTCGCAAGGAAGTGCCGCGCATTATCGTAATTGTGTCAGCGGCACTGCAACCAAAGAGTGGGCAGCCGCACGGGAAGTGGCCAGTGCCTGGTTGATTGCCAGCAATGAGCAGGGCGCTAACGCGCAAACACCCGATTATGCCTGCACAAAACAACTGCAGGCAGTTTCAAAAGAACGCTATGACGACGCCAAGCGCCATGCAAATGAGGTGTACGAAAACGTCAAAGCGGAAATAGCGCTGTCGGTCAACAGTAAACCGTTGTGAGCAGTCTGCTACTCGTCTGGCATGCCCGCAATTGTGCTTTCTATCCATTCCTGGCACAGGTCTGTTAGTTCAGCCGCCGTGCGGCCCTCGCACAGTATTGGTTCGCCTATTTCTACGCGAATGTTACCGGGGTATTTCAGAAAGCCCTTTTTAGGCCAGTACTTCCCCGCGTTGTGGGCCAAAGGCAGAATAGGCACATTTGCATCTATCGCCAGGTGAGCGCCCCCTCGTGCGTAACGTCCAACCTGACCGAAGTGGGTGCGCGTACCTTCCGGAAACACCAGCACGGCAATGCCATCTTTTAAGCGCGCTAAGCCCTGGGTTTGCACCTGCCGGATCGAGCCTTTGGGGGAGCTTCGTTTGATCGCGATCGGTTTTAACATCGCAAGCCCCCAGCCAAAAAACGGAATTAACAGCAATTCCCGCTTCAAGATAGTGGATAAGGGTGTGAACAGGGTCTGCAGATAAATAGTTTCCCACGCGCTTTGGTGCTTTGCCATGACCACAAAAGGCTGCTCGGGGATGTTCTCAGCGCCATGCACGCTGTGGCTAATGCCGCAGCATAACTTAAGACACCACAGCGCACAGCGGTTCCAGCTGGTGATCATTTGGTAGCGTGTCGTAAACGAAAACAACACCCCCAGGGGGGTTAGAATCAATGACACCGGTAACAGCGCAATAATGATTAATAGATAAAACAGCACGGCGCGAACACCGAGCAAAAAACGCGAAAACACACCAAAATGCGTGTTTTTAGCGCTTAAATTGGTCTTTTTTACCGGTTTTTGCTGCTTAATGATAAATTCGCAGGCAGCTTGCAAGTTATCAAATATGCTTGTGTTTTGATCAGTATGCGCGCCTGGCAGGGCTAATTGTTGCTCTGTCTCATGGCCGTTGCCGGTGCGCACCAGCACGGCCTTGCAGTGCTTGGCGTGGGCCAGTTGCATGTCTTTGAGTGAATCGCCCACCAGCCAGGCGTTGGTCACCGGTTGACCAAGATAGTGTTCAAGTTGCTCAAGCATACCGGTAGCAGGCTTTCGGCAATTGCAGCCGTCATCCGGGCCGTGCGGACAATGAAATATCTTCTCTATTCGGCCGCCGGCTTTATGCACCAGCTTGCTCATTTTGTCGTGCATCGCTTGCAGCGCGGTACTGTCGAAGTAGCCACGCGCCAAGCCAGACTGGTTGGTGACCACAAACACCCGAAAGCCGGCTTTACTTAAACGCGCAATCGCCTCGATGCTACCGTCAATGGGCCGCCACTGCTCACTGCTGCGGATATAGTCACTGGAGTCAATGTTGATGACACCATCACGGTCGAGGATGACCACCTGAGATTCGTTGGATGTCATGCCGGGGCTCACTGAGCGAGTTGCGAGATATCCGCAATTTGGCCGAACACATCGCCCAATTGTTGCAACAACGCCAGCCGGTTGTTGCGCAGCGCAAGGTCCTCGTCCATGACCATCACATTATCAAAAAACGCATCTACCGGCTCTTTCAGGCCGGCCAGCGTTTGCAAGGCCTCGGCATAGCGTCGCTCATTCAGTAACGGAGCGGTTGTTGCCTTCATAGCGGTCAGCTGCTCGGCCAGCGCCTGTTCTGCGGGCTCTATCAACAGGCTTGTGTCTACCGTTGATGATAAGCCCCCACCTTGCTTGGCCAACAGGTTTTTAACGCGTTTATTGGCAGCCGCCAACGTGTCTGCTTGTTCCATATTGGAAAATGCGCTCACCGCGTGCATGCGTTGATCGATATCGAGCGGATTGTCAGACCCGGTGTTTAGCACAGATTGGACAATCTCGGTCGCAATATGTTGATCGGCGTACCAGCCACGCAGGCGATCAAGCACGTAGTCGAGAACTTTGTCATCAAGATCTGGCTCGCTCAGGTTTGTGTGTTGCGCTATGGCAAATTCAATGACCGGTCGCAAGGCCAGGTCGATGTTTTTCTCAAGCAACACTCTCAGTAAACCCAGCGAGGCTCTGCGCAAAGCAAACGGGTCCTTGGACCCGGTGGGTGCCTGCCCGATTCCAAAAATTCCTACCAGAGTATCCAACCTGTCAGCCAAGCTAAGGCGCGCGCCGGTATCGGTGGTTGGTAAGCGGTCGCCGGCATGGCGCGGCAGGTAGTGCTCTTCGATCGCGCTGGCCACATCGGCAGGTTCGCCTTCGTTGACGGCGTAGTATCGACCCATAGTGCCTTGCAAATCAGCGAACTCGCCGACCATATCGGAGACCAGGTCTGCCTTGCATAAATGCGCAGCACGCGCGGCAAAGGCATCGGATGAGCTAAAGTCCTGGCTGGCCTGGTCGCCTATGTATTGCGCAAGATTGCCAACGCGAGCCGCTTTATCGGCAATGCTGCCAAGCTTATCCTGAAAAACGATACTGCGCAGGCGCTCTGCCATTGCCTGCAAACCCAGCTTGCTGTCGTTGGCGTAAAAGAATTGAGCGTCGGCAAGGCGCGGGCGAATAACCCGCTCATTGCCATTGACTACTTGCGGCGGGTCTTTGCTGTCAATATTGCTAACAGTTATAAAGTGCGGCATCAGTGCACCGGATGCATCCAGTACATGAAAATATTTCTGATGAGATTGCATCGACGATACCAGGGCTTCATCAGGAAGGGCCAGAAACCCGGTGTCAAACTTGCCCGCCAAACAGTGTGGCCATTCCACCAGGCTGCACACTTCATCCAGCAATGCGGCGTCTACAACCACCTCGCCGGCCAGTGTTTTGCCAAGTGCATCGAGTTGCGCAACGATCAACTGTTTTCGTGCGTCGTAGTTGGCGATGACCTTGCCATCGTCTTTCAGACGCTGCTCGTACTCGTGGGCATTGGCGATCACCAGAGTTTGATCACCACCACTCATAAAGCGGTGACCTCGGCTTGTATTGTCAGCGTGCACCCCAAATGCCTGGATAGGTAACACCTGCTCACCGTGCAAGGCAAGCAGCCATTTTAGCGGGCGAATAAACTCATCGCGGCGCGCAGCCCAGCGCATGCGCTTTGGAATAGGCAGCTTCGCCAATACATCACTTAATACCTGCTGTAACAACTCCGCCAGCGGTAAACCCGGTTCACGACTGATAAACATCAGCCGCTCACCTTTAGGCGTGTCTTTACGCTGCAGCTGATCAACACTGACACCGCAACCGCTGGCAAAGCCTAGGGCTGCTTTGGTGGCATGACCGTCGCCATCAAACGCGGCTTTGATGTTGGGGCCGAGCTTTTCAATATGCTGATCCGGTGCCGTGTCAGCAACCCCGTCTATTAGCAGTGCCATGCGGCGCGGAGTTGCAAACTGCTGATAAGCAAGGCTATTACCGTTTTCACCGCGCAGGCCCGCTGCGCTTAAACCGTTGATGACGCCTTCGGCGAACGCTGTTGTTAATGCCAATAAGGCGGTTGGTGGCAGTTCTTCAGTCCCTATTTCCAGCAATAAAGGCTTCATTTAGCCGCCCCCGCTGCCAGAACTTCATCGCGTAAGGATTGCTCTGCCAAAGGAAAGCCTAGCGCTTCGCGAGAACGGTAGTATTCATGAGCCACTGCTCTGGCCATGGTTCGCACACGGAGAATAAACCGCTGACGCTCGGTCACCGAGATGGCGTGGCGGGCATCCAGCAAGTTGAAGGTGTGCGACGCTTTTAGTACCAGCTCGTAGGCCGGCAAAGGCAACCGGGCATCCACCAACGCCTGGCAGTCTGCTTCGTACGTATCAAATGCCGAAAACAGGAAAGGCACATTGGCGTGGTCAAAATTGTAGGTGGATTGCTCCACTTCGTTTTGATGGTACACATCGCCGTAGCTCACCATGCCATTGGCGCTGTCAGCCCACTTCAGGTCATAGACGCTGTCTACGCCTTGCAGATACATGGCGATTCGCTCCAGGCCGTAGGTGATCTCCCCGGTGACCGGATAACACTCCAGTCCACCAGCCTGCTGAAAGTACGTGAATTGGGATATTTCCATGCCATTCAGCCACACCTCCCAGCCCAGACCCCAGGCGCCCAGAGTGGGTGATTCCCAATTGTCTTCTACAAAACGGATGTCATGCACCAGTGGGTCTACCCCCAGGCTGGTGAGAGACTCCAGGTACAACTCCTGAAAGTTGTCAGGGTTCGGTTTCATGACCACTTGAAACTGAAAGTAATGCTGCAAACGATTCGGGTTTTCGCCGTAGCGGCCGTCGGTTGGCCGCCTTGAGCCTTGCAAATAGGCGGCATTCCAGGCCTCGGGGCCAACTGCTTTCAAAAAAGTCGCAGGGTGAAACGTACCGGCGCCCACTTCCATATCCAAAGGTTGCATCACAACGCAGCCTTTGGCGGCCCAAAACTGTTGCAGAGCGAATATGAGATCTTGAAAGGTGGCCGGCAGTTTAGAGGAAATAGCCGCTGACGTGGTCAAAGTGATGTCCCGATAGTGTCCATGCCGTGCTTCGTTATTTGTGCGCGAAGGTCAGGCCAAAATTTACAGCGCGGCATTATACAATGAATGCCTGATTCACCCTTACCAAGGTCGCAATGTCGGTCAAAGTCACATTTGCCAATGCCGTATTTCGGCTGTTGTCGCTATTGCCGCTGAGAGGGTCACGACTGCTGGGCCGCTTGCTGGGCCGCTTGATGTGTGTGTTTCCAAACCGCAATCATCGGGTGGCCAAGGTAAATATTGCCCTGTGTTTCCCGGAGATGAGCGACGAACAACGGCTGACGCTGCTGCGCCAGCGTTTCCAGGCGCTTGGCAGTACAGTGATGGACATACCCCATGTCTGGAGCGGCAAAAACGCGCTATCGCTGGTGACTGAGGTGCACGGTCGCGACCTGGTGGATGCTGCAGTTGCGGCAGGCAAAGGTACTATTATTCTTGCGCCTCACCTGGGCAACTGGGAAGTTGTGGGTTTGTATTTGACGGAATGCTGCGACACGGTCAAGTCCATGTACTCACCACCGCGCAGCGATACCATGAACCAGTTTATCCTGAATGCCCGGCAAAGAACGGGGGCCAAACTGGTGCCAGCTGACCGCAGCGGTGTTATCCAATTGCTCAAAACGCTGCGTGCCGGTCAAATGGTGGGCATTCTTCCCGACCAGGTGCCAGCTGACGAAAGCGGTGTATTTGCCCCCTTTTTTGGAATTCCAGCCTTCAGCATGACACTGATGAGTAATCTGGCCAAAAAAACAGGGGCGCGCATCGTCAATGCGTACGCACTACCTAACGACAAAGGCTTTACCCTGATGTTTACCGAGCCAGACCCCGCCATTTACTCAGAAGACCTGGAAACGTCGGTTGCCGGAATGAACAAAACTATAGAGGCTGCCGCCAAGCTGCATAGGCCGCATTATCAGTGGGAATACAAGCGCTTTAAACAGCAGCCCGAAGGGCGGGCCAGTTTTTACGACTAGCTGCAACGCTGTTGAGGCTCACCAGTTATCCGGTAAAGGCTCCTTATTCAATTCGTTATACATCAATCGGTACAAGCGGCCGTTCACATTTGCTTTTACTGAATCGGTGATCAGGCCGTCTGGGTCGCACTGCTCGGCGGCGGCCAGAAGCCGCTCGAACTGCGACATAAAATTCTGTGAGTGTCGGGCTCGAATGTCGGTGCCAAAAAACAACTCATTCAGAGGCTGCTCACCAGCCGCATTTATCATCATGAATTGCCGAGCGAACAAGGCATGATCACCCCGCGACATCTCTGCCCACATACCTATCATTTCATCGCGACTGACGGCTCCCTCGCCATCGGCCGCTTGGCTGGACAGATACAGCAAACCAACGATTGATCCCATCGATTCGCATACCAGGTCGTTCATGCGCATAAACGTAAGGCGTTGGTTATGGCCTGAGGTTTGTTGTATCGCTTGTGCCTGCAGCTCGGCTTGATCGGAGCTGCGTTGCATTTCCACGTGCTGTTGCTGGATGGCGTCAGTGTTGCGTGACAGCTCTTTTTGCTGAAGAAAATAACCGACCACCAGCCACAGAAATGCTAACGGAGCAAACGCCCCTTCCAGAAAACTGCCAAGCGCTTCCAGCGGTTGAGACAGAAACTGCGACCAGCCTATGGTGCTGGAAATATAGTACGAACCACCCAACAGCCAGAACACCGTAATGGCGATGGCCAGAAACAGGCGCCAATCAAGGGTTTGCTGCGCGTACCTTGCCTGGGCGGGCTTGGCATCGACAGTGTCTGCAGTGTGTTGCGGCACGGCTATTTCCTCCAGAAAAGAGGTGTGAACAATACCAGCAGTGTAAAGATTTCCAAACGACCAAGTAACATGGCAAAACATAAAAGCCATTTGGCCGGGTCAGAGATGTTGCCATAGTGCGCTGCTACCTGACCCAAACCCGGACCCAGGTTGTTCAGCGAGGCGGCTGCCGCTGAATAGGCGCTGACAAAATCCAGATCCAAGGCCATTAACACAAGCGTCAGCGTAATAAAGGTGACAATGTAGACGGCAATAAAGCCCCAAACCGCCGACATTACCCGCTCGGCAACCGGGCGGCTGCCGAGCTTGACCGGTATTAATGCATGCGGGTGCACAATCTGCTTAATTTCGCGCAAGCCCTGTTTAACCATGAGTAGCGCACGAATCACTTTCATGCCGCCACCGGTTGAGCCGGCACAGGCACCCACAAATGCCATCGCCATTAACAGAAACGGGATAAAGCTGGGCCAGGCGCTGAAATTGGCGCTGGCAAAGCCGGTGGTCGTTGCAATCGACACCACTTGAAACGCGCCGTGTAATAAAGCTTCATTAAACGGCATTGCACCGGACAGCGCTAAGGCACTGACGACGATTACAATACCCACTGCGAGCATGGTCAGATAAAACTTTAGCTCCGGGTCTTGTGCGTACACACTTAAGGTCACCCTTCGCCAGGCGTAGAAGTGCAGCGCAAAATTAATGCCGGCAACCGCCATATAAAAAATTGCGATCATCAAAATGATGGGGTTGTCGAAGTAGGCCATGCTTAAGTCATGGGTGGAGAAGCCACCAATCGACACCGTTGAAAAGCCGTGGCTGATCGCATCAAACGCGGTCATGCCGGCCAGCCAGTAGCTCAGACTACAACCAGCGGTTAACAACAAATAGATCATGAACAACCATTTCGCGGTGCTGGTGATTCGGGGTGTCAGCTTGCTGTCCTTGATCGGGCCCGGTGTTTCCGCCCTGTACAACTGCATACCACCAATACCCAGCATCGGCAAAATAGCTACGGCAATCACAATAATGCCGATGCCGCCAAGCCATTGCAGCTGTTGCCGGTAGAACAACAAGGCTTCCGGCAGTAAATCAAGACCAACCAGCACGGTTGCACCCGTAGTGGTCAGGCCAGAAATACTTTCAAAAATTGCGTCGGTGAGGCTGATGCCGGTGTTATCGGATAAATACAGTGGCAAGGCACCAAACACGCCGAGTACAAACCAGAACATGGCGGTTACCAGAAACCCGTCGCGAACACGAAGCTCATGCTGTGCCTTGCGAAACGGCAGCCAAAGCACGCCGCCACATATAAATGTAGTTAGAAACGCTTCAAAGAAAACAAGCTGTGTGCCGTCTGCGTATATGTAGGACACTATTACAGGAATCAGCATGGTCAGGCTGAACAGCATCAGCAGCACGCCGAGAACCCGAAAGATGATCGAAAAATGCATGCTTGTTCAGCGGCTCTCTAGAGGAAGTGGAAACCCACCTGAAACAGGCGTTCCACTTCGCTGACTTTATTTTTGTCGGTTAAAAACAAAATGACGTGATCATCGGATTCAACCACAATACTCTTGTGCGCAATAATGACTTCGTCACCTCGCACCAATGCACCGATGGTTGCTCCTTCCGGTAACGCGATGTCTTTTAGGGCTTTGCCAACTACTTTTGACGAACCCGAATCACCATGCGCGACTATCTCCATTGCCTCCGCGGCACCGCGGCGTAAGGAGTACACATTTGCCATGTCGCCACGCCGCACGTGAGTCAGAATGCTGCCGATGGTAATCTGGTGCGGCGAGATGGCGATGTCGATGTCGCCGCCTTGTACCAGGTCAACATACGCCGGGTTAGCGATTAACGTGATCACCTTGCGTGCACCGCGTTTCTTGGCCAGTAGAGACGCCATAATATTGGCTTCATCATCATTGGTAACGGCTAAAAACAGATCGGTGTATTCAATGTTTTCAGCCATCAGCAATTCGCTGTCGGTGGCACTGCCGTACAACACGATCGATTTCTGCAGATTCTCTGACAAGTACGCGGCGCGTTCTTTGTTGAATTCAATGACCTTGACCTGGTAATCGTGTTCGATGGCCTCTGCAAGCCGGGCGCCGATATTACCGCCGCCGGCGATCATCACCCGCTTGTAAGGGTTTTCCAGTCGGCGGAGTTCGGCCATCACGGCCGGTGTGTGCTCGCGCGCGGCAATAAAGAACACTTCGTCGTCCACTTCAACAACAGTATCGCCTTCGGGAATGATGGGACGGTCGCGCCGGAATATGGCGGCAACGCGAGTGTCCCCTTTTTTCATGTGTTTACGAATCTCTCGCAACTCCTGGCCCATGATCAAGCCACCGTAATACGCTTTCACCGCAACCAGCTTCACGCGCCCGCCCGCAAAGTCCAGAACCTGCAGAGCGTCCGGATTGTCTACCAGGTTTTGCAGGTAGCTGGTAACCAACTGCTCAGGGCTGATCCACACGTCGATTGGAATCGCTTCATTGCGAAAGATCTCTTCGCGGTTTTGATACTCGGGCGATCGAATGCGGCTAACCTTCATCGGTGTGTGGAACATCGAGAATGCGATTTGGCAGGCGATCATGTTGATTTCGTCGCTGCTGGTCACGGCGATCAGCATGTCGGCGTCTTCAGCGCCGGCACGGCGCAGCACATTAGGGTGTGACGCGTGGCCCACCAGGGTGCGGATATCAAGGCGGTCTTGCAGCTCGTGCAATACGTCCGGATTTTGGTCAACCAGCGTTATCTCGTTCTGCTCGTCTGCCAGCGCTTCGGCCAGACGCCCGCCTACCTGGCCGGCCCCGAGAATAATTATGTTCACGTAAGTTCCTGGTTCTGTTCTGGCTAATGGTCTGGCTACCGACTTTTCACCAAACGTGCGTAGTAAAAACCGTCATGAGCCGAGGGCAGCAACTGGCGACCAAACGAGCACTCATGCCCCCAATTCGCCACAATGGGATCATGCGTTGCATCGTCTTGGGATTCAACAAAGGCAGCAACTATTTGCTGATTTTCTTCCGGTAAAATTGAACATGTGGAATACAGCAATAGGCCACCGGGCGCCAGTTTGGACCAACAGGTGTGTAACATAGCCTGTTGCACACTGCTCAAGCGGGCAATATCTTGCTCGCGGCGCAAATATTTGATGTCGGGGTTTCGCCGGATAACACCGGTGGCAGAACAAGGTACGTCCAGCAAAATACGCTGGTAGTGTTCGCCCCCCTTCCAGCGCTTCAGGTCGCTGGCGTCTGCTTCAATAAGGGTTGCCGACATACCCAGCCGTTGAAGGTTGTCATTCACCCGTTGCAGGCGAACACTGCTGTTGTCCATTGCATCCACAGCCAGGTCGTTGGCGCTTTCCAGAATATGCCCGGTTTTACCGCCCGGTGCGCAGCATGCATCCAGCACAGACAGGCCCTGTTCCAGCTGCAGCAATGCGGCAGCGAGCTGCGCGCCCTCGTCTTGAACGCTAATAGTGCCAGGCAGAAAGCCGGGTAGCTGTGCCACATCGCAGGCTTTGTCCAGCGTGATCGAGCTGTCACTCAACTGGCCCGGTGAGCACTCTAGTCCGGCGTCACGCAGCGATTGTAAGGCCGCTTCGCGGGTCTGCCTGGCCAGGTTTACCCGCAAAGTCATTGGTGGGCGTTGATTGCTGGCGGCTAATACCTCGTCAAGCTGATCGGGCCAGCATTGTGTTAGCCGCTTGTACAACCAGGGTGGAAACGCAGCTTGCTCTGCGGGCGTTAATGCGGCCAATAAATCGTCCTTTTGCCGATCGGCATTGCGCAGAACACCATTGATCAGGCCTTTCGCCCAGTTCTTTTTCAGTGTCGCGGCCGCGTTAACCGTTTCGCTGACGGCAGCATGAGAAGGTGTGCGCATATGCAATAGCTGGTATAAACCAATCAATAACAAGGCGCGAACATCGGCGTCTTTGCGGCGCAGCGGTTTGCTGATCAGCTTGACCAGAACAGCGTCCAGCTGAAAGTACCAACGCATTACCCCGAAGCATAATTCTTTAACTTCGCTATGCCTGTCAGTGTTGTCAGCCCCTGTAAGATAGTGTGGTAACAACGTGGCAAGCGAGCCGTC
This sequence comes from Gammaproteobacteria bacterium, assembly GCA_030429735.1. Taxonomy (GTDB): domain Bacteria; phylum Pseudomonadota; class Gammaproteobacteria; order Pseudomonadales; family JAUIET01; genus JAUIET01. Next base: position 767,740 of record JAUIET010000001.1, on the reverse strand, counting down.
ATGGTTAAGCAAGCGGCAGAGAATACGCGCCGCCAATACGCGGCTGTTGTCGTGGCGAGGGCTGGGCTTATTGCTCACTGAGCTGTTCGAATTGTGTGCCTACCTGCAACTGTGAGGCGCGAGAATTCAAACAGTCGCGCACAGACATCATGCGCCCGCCCGGAAACTGCAACTGCGTTAGTTGCACGCTGTTGGTGCCACACTGCACAGTCACAGAGTCTTTGTCGACAGCGATGATTGTGCCGGGAGCGTTCGTCACACTCTCATCAATAATCGGCCTGGTCTCAGGTCCAAGTTTTATCCGTTCGCCTTCAAGCAAGGTGAAGCAGGTATAGTCCGAGAAGAAGGCCCGAATTTTACGGTCGATATCGGTGGCATTAGCTGTCCAATCGATGGCGGTTTCCGGTTTACTGATCTTCTTCGCGTAGTTGGCAAGCCGGTTATCCTGTTGTTCGGCGCGTACTTCGCCTCGTGCAAAAGACGCAATACTCTCGACTATGGCCTCGCTGCCCAGCGTGACTAATTTAGTGCGCACACTGTCACCGGTATCAGTGCCAGTAATCTCGCAACGTTTTTTCAACAGCATAGCGCCGGTATCAAGGCCCGCATCCATTTGCATAATAGTCACACCGGTCTCGGTGTCGCCTGCTTCTATTGCCCGCTCAACAGGGGCAGCACCGCGCCAGCGTGGCAATAGTGAGGCATGAATGTTAATGCAACCTAGGCGTGGGGTATCCAATACGCGTTGTGGTAACAGCAAGCCGTAGGCCGCAACCACCATAACATCAGCGCGCCATTGTTTAAGTGTTTCAATCTCAGCGTCATCTTTAAAGTTAGCTGGCTGGCACACAGCAATATCGTTATCCAGGGCCACAGATTTGACCGCGCTGGGCACCGTTTTTTTGCCGCGCCCGCGTGGTCTGTCGGGCTGTGTGTATACCGCTACCACGTCGCAATATTCGCTGCGCAACAGGGCGCGCAAAGCAAGTGCGGCAAATTCAGGTGTGCCGGCAAACACCAGCCGAAGAGCAGGTGTTGTCATCCAGCGCGTTGGCGCTTGGCGATTTTTGTGCGCAGGCGCTGTCGCTTCAATGACGATAGGTAGTCAACGAATAACTTGCCGTTGAGGTGGTCCATTTCGTGCTGAATGCACACGGCCAACAAATCGTCTGGTTGCATTTCAAACGGATCGCCGTTTCGGTCCAGTGCCTGCACCTTGACGTGAGCGGGACGTTTTACGGTGTCCTGGTAATCCGGCACGGATAAACAGCCCTCTTCATAAGCACGCAACTCGTCGTCCAACACAGAAATACCGGGGTTGATAAAAACCAGCGGCGTGTCGCGTCCTTCACTCACGTCAATCACGATTAACTGTTCATGCACATTGACCTGCGTTGCTGCCAGCCCGATGCCGGGCGCGTCGTACATGGTTTCCAGCATGTCGTCGATTAACTGCCGATGGCGATCCGTTACGGTCGCTATCGGTTTCGCCTTGGTGCGCAACCGCGGGTCTGGGTATTCAAGTATGTCAAGGATGGCCATTCGTTGCACAAATTGTTGATAAATAGAGCGCACATACTGCGTGATACAGTGCATAAACAGGCATTTTTACCGGTAAGAACAGGCGAGTTTGCGCCCTATCCCCCACCGGCGAAATCGCCGACACATGCTATAGTATAAATGGTGTTATGACGCTACGCGCGCAATTTTCAAGGTCTCCCCTGCACGTCGGCAAGTTGGAAAAGGTAAGGTAATGAAAAATATATTGCTTTCAAGCATTTTGGGCTTGTGGCTGTTTGGCCTGGCGGCTCAGGCTGATGTGGTTATGCGTGACGGCCATCCCGACCAACATGTGGTGGTTAAAGGCGATACTCTGTGGGATATTTCTGGAAAGTTTCTTCGTGACCCGTGGTTATGGCCGGAAATTTGGCAGGTCAACCCGCAAATTGCCAACCCGCACTTAATTTTCCCCGGCGATGTTATAAACCTTGTGTATCTTGACGGCAAGCCTCGGCTTAGAGTCACTCGTGGGCCGAACAGCAATACCGTTCGCATAACACCGAAGATGCGCTTGTCGCCGGTCGACAATGCAATTCCGGCAATTCCACTTGAGAAAATCAATGCGTTTCTGAGTAACAGTCGCATCGTTGAAGAAGGTGTTTTGGAAAACGCGCCTTATATACTGGCAGGCGCGCAAGGCCATATCGTGACGGCCGCCGGTGACGAGGTATATGCACGTGGTTACTTCGCACCAGAGGATGAAGTCTATGGTGTGTACCGTAAAGGGGAAGTATTCCGTGATCCAAAAACCAAGGAGATTCTTGGTATAGCCGCACTCGACATTGGCGGTGTCAAAAAACTTAATGTTGAAGGCGACCTCGGCCACTTTCAGGTAAACCGCAGCCGCGAGGAAATTCGAATTGAAGATCGGTTGCTGCCAAACGTTGAGCGTCGTGTCACGGCAACCTTTATCCCGGACGCGCCAGCGCAAGAAATTGACGGCTATATTGCCGCGGTTGAAGGCGGGGTAACGCAAATCGGCTTTATGGATATTGTGGTCATCAACAAAGGCGAGCGTGACGGCCTTGCCGAAGGCAATGTGCTGGCGATTGACCGCCGTGGTGAGCGTGTGCTGGATCGAAAGGAGCGCGAATGGGTAGAACTGCCCGATGAGCGCGCCGGACTATTGATGGTTTTTCGTACATATGAAAGAATGAGCTATGGACTGGTACTGCGGGCCACTCAACCATTGAAGGTGATGGACCGGGTACACAACCCGTAGCGACCGCTAGCTCAAGGATGAATCTGGCCAGCACTGCGCCTGGCCACACGCACCACTGCCCTGTGATCGCTACCTTTCCCGGTGAAAGGAGGCAAGGATGGCCATCACCCACCCCCCAGTTGATGCTGAATCTCGTGCGCGCCTGTACATGGCATTGCAGCACCTGCCCGAGTTGGGCCCGGTTCGCGAAGCGCGCTTGTTCAAACACTTCGCTACTCTCGAACAGCTGCTAGGCGCGTCCAGCGATCAATGGCAAGCGGCGCGTTTGTCAACGCAGACCCAAGCCGGGCTGCGCGAGCTTATTCGTCGTGGTGAGAATAGCCGCTACTATCAGCAGGCCACCAAGGACTTCGCGCTTTGCGAGCGGTCGAACTGGTCGGTGTTGACCAGAGAAGATGACGACTACCCGGAGTTGCTTCGCGAGATCAGCCTGGCTCCGCCGCTGCTCTACGTCTGGGGCCTGAACAGCTGCTTGCAGCGAACCCAGGTGGCGATGGTTGGCAGCCGTAAAGCCAGTGGCGCAGGCCTTGATACAGCGCAACGCTTTGCATCCGCACTGGCGGCCAGCGGTGTGGTGGTGTGCAGTGGTATGGCGCTGGGCATCGATAGCGCAAGCCACAGAGCAGCGCTGGCGGCCGGCCAGCCCACGGTTGCTGTGTTGGGAAGCGGGCTTGCAAATCTGTACCCTCGGCGCAACGCGACACTGGCCGCGGACATTGCGCAAACCGGTGCCGTGGTCAGTGAGTTTCCTCCGTCTACGTCACCGCAAGCTGGCAACTTCCCGCAAAGAAACCGCATTATCAGCGGCCTTAGTCGCGCCACTATTGTGATAGAAGCGGCCAAACGCAGCGGTTCCCTGATTACAGCGCGCTATGCGCTGGAGCAAAATCGCGAGGTCTACGCCGTGCCAGGCTCCATCAATAACGCCGGCAGCTCCGGGTGCAATGAGCTGATTAAAACAGGTGCGCGGCTACTCAATCACCCATCCGATGTATTGGACGCACTGCAATGTCAGCTCAGTGGTCAGCAGCCTTCGTTACTGAATGAATTTGAGCCAGAACAGCAAGCGGTTGCCCTGCGTCTGGCCACGGTATTGCACCAGGTTCAGTACGAACCCACATCGGTAGAGGCTGTTATTCAGCACACCGGCCTGCCTGCAGCCGACGTCAGCGCTGCTTTGCTGGAGCTGCAGCTGTGTGGTCGCATAGAGCACTGTGCCGGGCGTTTTCAGCGTATTCGCTAACCAGCGCGCGTGCAGCCCACTGAGCTGACCTTGCACCCAACCCAGAGTTAGGGTAATTTCGCCGGCTTTCCTGAAACGGCCAAGCGTCGCTGATGATCACTCCTTTGGTCGCTCGCTGAACCACGCAGGTCGGCTGGAACCTGGTACTCAATGAAGACAACGATTTCGCCTTTTCGAGTGCGCCGTGCAGTTGATACGCTGCAATCCGGTGGCTTGCTCGCTTACCCAACTGAAGCGGTCTGGGGGCTGGGCTGCGACCCCGACAACAGCGAGGCATTAGCCCGTTTATTGCAGCTCAAACAGCGCAGCCCGGACAAGGGCCTGATTCTGGTCGCGGCCAGTAAAGAACAACTTGGCCCCTGGCTTGGCGAGTTAAGTCGTGAAGAATGGCAACGACTCGGCAGTCAGCAAGCGCACCCAACCAGCTGGATTGCTCCCTGTAGCCCAGATGTTCACCCGCTATTGAGTGGCGGCAGAACAAGCCTGTGCGTGAGAGTAAGCACTCACCCCGTGGTTCAGCAGCTGTGCACAGCCTGGGCCGGCCCGATCGTGTCAACGTCGGCTAACCCCAGCGGCCGCCCGCCCGCTCGCAGTGCCACCCGCGTGCGCCGCTACTTTGCAGGCGCGGTAGACTACTGCCTGGCCGGCGCTCTGGGCGGTGTAACTTCCGTCAGCGAAATTCGTTTTCTGGACAGCGGTGAGATTCTGCGACCCAGTGGCACTTCAGTAATAAGGCAGCAATAACCCATGGATAAAACCGCCGTTCGAGAGTATCTCATTGACCTGCAACAGCGCATCTCTGCAGCCCTGTTGCAGCGCGACCCCGACGTGCACTATCTCGAAGACAACTGGCAACGGCCAGAAGGCGGTGGCGGCCAGAGTCGGGTGTTCAGTGAGGGTGCAGTGTTTGAAAAAGCCGGGGTCAACTTCTCGCATATTCTGGGCAGCGCCCTGCCGGCCAGCGCGTCACAACGCCGTTCTGATATTGCGGGTCGTCGCTGGGAAGCGATGGGCGTGTCGCTGGTGATTCACCCGAACAACCCGTATGTGCCCACCAGTCACGCCAATGTGCGTTTCTTTGTTGCGGAAGAAGAGGGTGTGGAACCCGTCTGGTGGTTTGGTGGTGGCTACGATCTCACGCCTTATTACGGTTTTGAAGAAGATTGCCAGCATTGGCATCAAACCGCGCAGGCAGCCTGCGCGCCGTTTGGCGAAAGCCGGTATGCTGATTTAAAACGATGGTGCGATGAGTACTTTTTCAACAAACACCGTAATGAAGCGCGTGGCGTGGGTGGCCTGTTTTTCGATGATCTTGACGGGGATTTTGACGAGTCTTTCGCCTTTTTACGCTCGGTTGGCGATAGCTTCTTGCCGGCGTATCTGCCCATCGTCGATCGGCGTAAAGACACCGAGTGGGGTGAGCGCGAGCGTAACTTTCAGCTGTACCGGCGGGGGCGCTACGTAGAGTTTAATCTGGTCTACGACCGAGGCACCTTGTTCGGCTTGCAAAGTAATGGGCGGATTGAAAGCATTCTGATGAGCTTGCCACCCCTGGTTCGCTGGGAATACGGTTTCGAGCCTGAGCCAGGCAGTGCAGAAGCGCGTTTGACCGATACATTCTTGCCGCCTCGGGACTGGTTGTGAGCAGCAACGACGCGCAGGCCTCGGGTCAGAGCGTGGCCCGCTACGCCGTAATTGGCAATCCGATCAAGCAGAGCAAATCACCGTTGATACATCATTTGTTTGCTGAGCAATGCGGGCAGTTAATGAGTTACACCGCGGTGCAGTCGGAAACCGACGATTTCGCGCGTACCGTCGCCGAGTTTTTTACCAACGGCGGCAGCGGGCTCAACATCACCGTGCCGTTCAAACAACAAGCCTGGAAAATAGTGGATGACAGCAGCGAAGCGGCTAGCAGGGCGCGTGCTGTGAACACAATTAAACGCCTGGACAATGGCGACTTGTTCGGTACCAACACAGATGGCATTGGCCTCTGCACCGACCTGATACAGAATCTGGGCTGGGCCCTGCGCGCTAAAAAAGTGCTGATTCTTGGCGCCGGCGGCGCGGTACGCGGCGTATTGCAGCCAATGTTGACTGAGCAGCCAGAGCTGATCGTTATCTGCAATCGATCGTTTGATAAAGCAGAGCAACTTACGGCTGAATTTGACGATCTGGGGGCTATTGTTGCCCTGCAGCCCAAGGCCCTCAAGCTGCATCAGTTTGATGTTGTCATTAATGCTACATCAGCGAGCTTGCACGGTGAGCTGCCGCAGGTGCCTGACCAGGTGATTGGGGAGTTTACTCACGTGTATGACATGATGTATCAAGCGCAACCCACCGTGTTTATGCGCTGGGCGCAGGCACTGGGGGCGGCACGTTGTGCCGATGGGCTGGGCATGCTGGTAGAGCAAGCTGCCGAATCATTCGCCCTATGGCGCGGGATACGCCCGGCCACAGCCACGGTGATAAACCGTGTCAGAGCAACACTGGTCGCCAGCTGATGTCTGACAGGAAAACACCAAAACGGTTTATTGCTGGTGCGGTTTGTACAGCGTGCGGTGAGCAAGACCGAACACAGATGTATCACGCTGATACCAGGGTGATCAGAGAGTGCGTTGCCTGCGGGCACACTGAAACCTTGGATAACCTGGGTCAGCCGGGCGAGCTGCAAACCCGGGTCAGCCCGAAGCCTGCCGCCGATGAGGCCACGGTGGTCAAAATCATCGAACCCTAGGGGCTGGGTGGGGCCTGAGTAAGCCAGCTACCGCGGGCCGTATACAGGCGGTAATACAGGCCCAGTGCGACACCCCGGGCGAGGTTGAACAGGGTAAATGCAAACCACAAACCATGATTGCCCCACGGCTGGCTGATGTACCACAATGGCAGAAACACAAACAGTGCGCAGACCAGCATGCTATTGCGCATGGCGGCGGTTCGGGCAGCACCGATGAACACGCCGTCGAACAGATAACACCATACTGCGGCAATAGGCATGGCAAGTAACCACACGAAGTAGATGGCCAGCTCGCTTGAACGGCATCGATACTGCTGTAGTTGTAAACGATTAGCTGCTGGCTTGCGAGCAGGCCCAGTGTGATCATCGCGCTGGCGCCCAAACAGCACACCAGGCAAGCTTTTACGGTGGCGCGAAACTTTGTGATGCTGCGCTCACCAATGGCGTAACCGCAGAGGCTTTCAGCGGCGTGTGCAAAGCCATCCAATGCGAAGGCGGCCAGCAGCACCAGTTGCAGCAGTATGGCATTGGCTGCCAATATGGTGTCGCCTTGCTGGGCGCCCTTTGCGGTAAAAAAGAGAAAACAGAACAATAAACAGAATGTGCGCACCATCAGGTCGGCATTCATCTGCAGCAGGTTTCGCACGGTTTTGCCATCGATCAACGCCGCCATCGAAAAAGGCACGCGCTTTTTGGCTTGTGCGCCGCTGTGTCGGCGCAGGAACACGGTTAAGGCGATCAGGCAACCTGTGTATTCAGACACCACCGTCGCCCAGGCAGCACCGTCACTATTGAGCCCCAGCTTTATAATGAATGCATAGTCCAGTGCAATGTTAAGAACATTGGTGGTGATAATGACCAGCATAACGGCGCGCGTGTTTTGTACGCCAATCATCCAGCCGCTCAGGCAATAGGTTATCAAAACCGCGGGCAGGCTATAAAAGCGTATTTGGCTGTAACTCAAGGCCAGCCCGTCAACACGCTCGCTTGCGTCAACAAAGGCCAGTGCCGGTGTCAGCAAGGCGTCTCTTAGCAGCAACAGCACCAGGCTGATGAGTACGCTGAGCGCGATGGCTCGAGCGACGCTAAGCTCTATCGCAACAGTATCGTTTGCGCCATGCTGCTGGGCGGTCAGCCCTGTGGTGCTGGTGCGTAAGAAAGAAAATGTCCAGGCAACCATTGCCATTATACTGCTGCCAACCGACACAGCACCCAGATAAGTGGGGCTGTTAAGGTGGCCTAAAATGGCGGTATCCACTATACCCAATAGTGGAATGCTGATATTAGACAGCATTAAGGGCCAGGTCAGCGCCCAGATTCGATGGTAAATGATTGGCGAGGGTCTCTTACCTACGGCTTTAGAAAAAGCAGATTAATGGTTGGAATTACACAAGTTCGCACTGTTTTCAGGCTAGCGGGAAGCAGCTTAGGTTTGATATACTCGCATAGTTTTGCCGGACCGAACAGGGGAAGGCACTCTTGAGCAACGGACAGCTTATTTTGCAAACACAAAACCTTGCAACCAGCGCGCTTCGAAGAAAAACGCGTGTTGCCAATGGTTTCTTTAACATTTGATATGGGGTCAAGATCAATGTCATTAGATCTTTCTAAGTCACTTACACCTGTGTGCAGGGTGCTGGCGGGTGCAGGCTTACTGTTTGGCAGCGCGGCTGTAATGGCGGAATCTGCCGTGGAACCTGCGCAACGCTGGGGCGTTAATATGACGCCAGGCGTGACGGAGATCAGTCGCGGGATCTACGACCTGCATATGCTGATTTTCTGGATATGCGTCGTTATTGGCATACTGGTATTTGGTGTGATGTTTTACTCCATGTACAAGTTTCGCCACTCAAAAGGCGCGAAGCCGGCAACCTTTCATGAAAACACGACGGTAGAGGTTATCTGGACGGTTGTACCGGCGCTGATTCTGATTGGCATGGGTATACCCGCATCGAGCATGCTGATGGATATGTATGACGACGCCGAGGACGCAGAAGTAAGCGTACTGATCACTGGCTACCAGTGGAAATGGAAGTACGAGTACATGGATGAAGGGGTGAGCTTCTTCAGCAATATGCGCACCTCCCGTGGTGAAATCAACAATATTGAGCCAAAGGGTGAGCATTATTTGCTTGAAGTGGACAATCCGCTGGTCATTCCAACCGATACCAAAGTGCGCTTTTTGATCACCGCCAACGATGTAATCCACGCCTGGTGGGTGCCTGCTTTCGCGGTGAAACAAGATGCGATTCCGGGCTTCATTAATACGGCCTGGACGGTTGTTGAAGAAGAAGGGGTGTACCGGGGCCAGTGTGCAGAGTTGTGCGGGCGCGACCATGGCTTTATGCCCATTGTTGTCAATGCGATGGAAAAGTCTGAATACAACAGCTGGCTTGGCGCTCGCCAGGCTGAAGCGGCCGAATTGGCTCAGCTGATCAAGCAGGAGAAAACCTTTGATGAGTTGATGGACGTTGGCAAAGACGTATACAACAAACAATGTGTTGTGTGCCATGGTGCGAATGGCGAAGGCGGCGTGGGTAAAGCGATTGCCGGTAGCCCGGTTGCCACGGGCCCAATGGATCAGCACTTATCCGTCATGGTAAACGGCGTACCTGGAACTGCCATGCAGGCCTTTGGCGCACAGCTGAATGAAATTGAGTTGGCTGCCGTTGTTACCTATGCCCGCAACCAATGGGGTAATAACATGGGCGACAGTGTTCAGCCAGTAGACGTATACAACTTCAAGCAAGCAAATTAATCGCCGCTTTGCTGCGGTTAAAAGAGAGAGGAACCCACAATGGGAGATCATGGTCCAGCAAAAGGCTTAAGCCGATGGCTATTTACAACCAACCATAAAGATATTGGCACACTGTACCTGTGGTTCAGTTTTGCCATGTTTCTGGTTGGCGGTATCTTTGCACTGGTAATACGAGCCGAGTTGTTCGAGCCCGGTCTGCAAATCGTGCAGCCCGAATTCTTTAACCAGATGACCACTATGCATGGCCTTGTCATGGTGTTTGGCGCGGTCATGCCGGCCTTCGTAGGTTTGGCAAACTGGTTGGTGCCGATGATGATCGGTGCTCCGGATATGGCGCTTCCGCGCATGAATAACTGGAGCTTTTGGATTCTTCCGTTTGCGTTTTTCATGATGTTGTCGTCGCTGTTTGTTGAAGGAGGCGCGCCAAACTTTGGCTGGACTTTCTACGCACCGCTGTCAACAACCTATGCGCCGCCCAGTGTGACCTTCTTTATTTTCGCCGTGCACATTATGGGTGCTTCATCGATTATGGGTTCGATTAACATTATCGCGACCATTATGAACCTGCGCGCACCTGGCATGACCTACATGAAAATGCCGCTGTTCGTATGGACCTGGTTTATCACCGCCTATCTTCTTATCGCGGTTATGCCAGTGCTTGCGGGTGTGGTCACCATGATGTTGATGGACATTCACTTCGGCACCAGCTTCTTTAGTGCAGCCGGTGGCGGCGACCCGGTACTGTTCCAGCATATTTTCTGGTTCTTCGGGCACCCTGAGGTGTACATCATGATTCTTCCGGCGTTTGGTATTGTCTCGCAGATTATCCCAACGTTCTCACGCAAGCCTCTGTTCGGCTATGACTCAATGGTGTATGCGACGGCATCTATCGCCTTCCTGTCATTTATTGTTTGGGCGCATCACATGTTTACGGTTGGTATGCCATTGGCCGGTGAGCTGTTTTTCATGTGGGCAACCATGCTGATTGCCGTGCCTACTGGCGTGAAGGTGTTTAACTGGGTGACCACCATGTTCCGTGGCTCCATCAGCTTTGAAACGCCGATGCTGTTTTCAATCGCGTTCGTTATCCTGTTCACCATTGGTGGGTTTTCCGGATTGATGCTTGCGATCGCACCGGCTGATTTCCAATACCACGATACCTATTTTGTGGTGGCGCATTTCCACTATGTGCTGGTACCTGGCGCTATCTTTGGCATCATGGCGGCGGTGTATTACTGGTTGCCCAAATGGTGCGGCAACATGTACGACGAAACCCTGGGCAAAACCCACTTCTGGTTGTCATTCGTTGGCCTGAACGTAACCTTTTTCCCAATGCACTTCGTGGGCTTGGCGGGCATGCCTCGGCGTATTCCTGATTACGCGCTGCAGTTTGCAGATTTCAACCAGATTGCCAGTGTGGGCGCGTTCCTGTTCGGTGCGTCGCAGGTGTTCTTCATGTTCATCGTGATCAAGACCATCATGGGTGGCAAGAAAGCAACCGATCAGGTCTGGGAAAGTGCTGAAGGCCTGGAATGGACTATTCCATCACCAGCGCCTTATCACACGTTTACTACTCCGCCTGAAGTGAAGTAGCAGAGAGTACTCAGGAGCCACCATGGAATCATCAGTTAAAAAGACCGTTCGCAACGCACTGTTCGCCACAGTGGGTATGTTTGCGTTCGGCTTTGCGCTGGTGCCAATCTATGACGTGTTTTGTGACATTACCGGCCTGAACGGAAAAACATCTGATTCTCCGTACACGGCCGTTGATGTTGCAGTCGACACCAGCCGGAACATCACGGTGCAGTTTGTTGCGACCAACAATGAGAATATGCCGTGGGAGTTCAAACCCGCGGTCAGCTCAATGGTGGTTCACCCGGGCGAGGCGGTCAGTACCGAGTTTTTTGTACGCAACCCCAAGCCGGTGTCGATGGTGGCTCAAGCAGTGCCCAGCGTGGTGCCATTTAAGGCCGCTGAGTATTTTCATAAAACAGAGTGTTTTTGCTTTAACCAGCAACCCCTCGATGGGCGCAGCGAAACCTTGATGCCGCTGCGTTTTATTGTTGATGTTGATTTACCGAAAGACGTCAAAACCATCACTCTGGCGTATACGCTGTTTGATGTAACCGAAAGTTTTAAAACCGCGGCTGTGGACGCTAGCGCCGAAGCCAAGCAAGCGGTAGGAACCATTTAACCAGAAGACCTTTGCGATGGAGCAATCTAATGTCGTCAAGCAATAGTAATAGCGATTACGAGCATTATTACGTACCCGAGAGCAGCAAGCTGCCTATTTTTGCCAGCCTGTTTCTGTTTGTTACCGTGTATGGTGCAGCAACGCTATTCAATAATATGAGCGGCATGCCCGCAACGTTCCAGGGTGACTGGGTTCACTGGATACTCATTTTGGGGTTTGTGGGTTTTTCCTGGGTACTCTACGTTTGGTTCAGTACCACGATTCGCGAGAATCTGCAGGGCCTGCCAAGTGCTCAGCTCAAACGCTCCTATGTGATGGGCATGATGTGGTTTATTTTCTCCGAGGTCATGTTTTTCTTTGCGTTCTTTGGTGCTCTTTTCTATGTTCGCAATCTGGCGGGTCCGTGGCTGGGTGGTGAAGGGGCAAAAGGCATTGCCAACATGTTGTGGCAGGGTTTTCAGTACGACTGGCCAATGATGATTACACCCCAACAAGCTGCTGAGGCTGCGGGTGGCCAGGTAACCGCCATGAACAATGAATTCAGTGGCCCGGACAAACACATGGCCTTCCCTGGTTTTGGCGCTATGTTTGGCTGGTTGCCGCTGTGGAATACCATTATTTTGTTGAGTTCCAGCGGCACCGTGCATATCGCACATCATGCGCTGAAAGAAGGCAACAAAAAGAAGATGAAGCTGTGGTTGGGCATCACTGTATTGCTGGGTATTATCTTTGTTTGTCTGCAAGCGTACGAATATTACGAAGCCTACGAGCATTACGGGCTTACCTTAAACGCCGGAATTTATGGCTCAACATTCTTTATGCTGACCGGTTTCCACGGCTTCCATGTGTGTATCGGCGCCTTTATGTTGCTGGTTATGTGGCTGCGCGCGACTCAGCGCGATCATTTCACGCCCGAAGATCACTTCGGTTTTGAAGCGGCCTCCTGGTATTGGCACTTTGTCGACGTGGTCTGGGTAGGCCTGGTGTTCTTCGTTTACATCTTCTAAACGATAGCTTCACGCAAACGCAAGGTGTTGGGCGGCGTTATACGCCGCCCGATTACTCAGAGGGCGTGGCCGGTATGTTCCAGGGCACCTGATTGCCCAACTCGCCGATGTATAGCCCATACGCTGTTACCGAAAACAACAGTACGGCAATCACCAGGCGAGTACCGAGCGAGTAATAGGTGCGCTTTGTCGAGCCCTGGTCTTTGATAAAGAAGAACAGCCCGCTAAACAAGCTGACAACAAGTGCAATGAGCAGGACAACGATGGTTGTTCGAATCCACATCGCCCTAGTGTATATGCATAGTACTTAATACACTAGCGCAGCGCATTATGAGCGCTGCAAGCAGAGAAAACACCCGTGGCCAGCCACTCTTTCAAACCCGATCGGAAAACCACGCTGCTAACAGCCTGTCTGTTGCCATTACTGGTGAGTTTGGGGTTTTGGCAATTGGACCGTCAGCAACAGAAGCTGGCCATACTGGATATCTATCAACAACGTATTTCAGCACCACCCCTGCTGTTACCGGAACAGTGGTCGCAATTGCTCGGTGAGGATGCATCCTACCGGCGCGTCCAGCTTAGCGCCGAGTTGCAGCCCAGTCCGATGATATTGCTGGATAACAGGATTAACGGCGGCGTTGTAGGCTATGAGGTGATTCAAAGCGCACTTTTGGATGACTCGCGCGTTGTCTGGCTTAATCGCGGTTGGGTGCCTGCCGGAAGAACCCGGCAGGATTTGCCCGAACTGGTGACTCCAGAGGGGTCCATTAGCGTGCAAGCACACGTATACATACCGCTGGGTGAGCCGTTTACATTGTCTAAACAACGCTTGAGTGTCGGCGCTGAGACCCCGATAATTGCGCAGCAGATTGATACGGCCGAATTACAGCAGCTAAGCAAGACGCAGGACATGTTTCCGCACTTGTTGCGCCTGGAAGAGGGCTCGTCAGCCGCATTGCATATACAGTGGCCCGCGGTTAACACCCGGCCAGAAAAGCATCAGGCCTACGCGATTCAATGGTTTGCAATGGCGTGCGCTCTGATTGTCTTTTACGTATTGCGCAGCATTGAAAAACCCTAGGGCGAAGACCGAGCTTCGTGACATTTAAAGGAAGAGTATTGACTGACACTTCACCGCCAACCATGTCTGAGCAAGAAATACGCTCGAACAAGATCAAGCTGTTAATTCTGATTCTTGTGCCATTCGTATTAATGCTATTGGCGTGGTTTATCTTTTATTCAGGCATTGGTATGCCGTCGGGTACGGCCAACAAGGGCCTGCTGATTAACCCACCCCTGCAGATCAATGAGTTGTTGCCTGAGGGAACTGATCCTGTTGTTGACCAGGCTAATCTGCAATGGTTTTTCCTGGTGCCCAGTACCGCAACGTGCGATCAGGCCTGCGAGCAGCGCTTGTATCTGACCCGGCAAATTCGTACCGCACTTGGCAAGCACACACACAAAATCCAACGCCTTTTGCTCAAAGAAGCCGGCACCGAACTGGAGGGCAAGTTTCAAACTCTACTGAATAAAGAACACAGTGATCTACTCATCCAGGACATATCCTGGGCGAAGCTTGAACAAGCGCTAGCCAGGCACGAAACGGCGTCTGCCAGCGCACCACTCGATGGCTACTACCTGGCCGACTTCCGTGGCTTTATCATGATGTATTACGGGGAGCAGCATACGTACAAAGACACCATGAAAGACGTTAAATTTCTGCTGAAGTACGCGCCATGAACAGCAAAATATTGGGCGCGCGCAAGCCGGGTTACAAACTGGCCTTCTTTGCAACCCTGTTTGTGTTTGTGGTGATTGGGCTTGGCGCATTCACACGCCTGGTTGACGCCGGCCTCGGGTGCCCTGACTGGCCAGGCTGTTATGGGCATGCGCTGTGGCCAAAAAGCGACAGCGACGTGCAACGGGCTGAGCAGTTATTTCCAGACGCGCCCGTAGAGCACGATAAAACCTGGCCAGAGATGGTGCACCGTTACGTGGCCACCAGTCTTGGACTGTTTGCCATTGCCCTGGTGGTGATTGCCGTGCGCAACAGGGGAAAAGAACAGCCCTTCAAGCACGTGCTGTTTTTGCTGATGCTGGTGATAGTACAAGGCTTGTTTGGCATGTGGACGGTTACCTTGAAATTGTGGCCGCAAGTAGTCACTGCGCATTTGCTGGGCGGGTTTTTAACGGCGGCTACGCTGTGGCTGCTCACCTTGCGCCTGTCTGGCAAGGTGTGGCGAACCGCGGGGCCTGGCAAACGCAAACTGCGCAAGCTCTATCCGTTTGCGCTACTCGCTACGTTTGTGCTTATGCTGCAGATTGCTCTGGGTGGCTGGACGACATCGAACTACGCCGATGTGGCCTGCCCGGATTTTCCAACCTGCCAGCAAGTCTGGCTGCCTGAAATGGATTTTGCGAAGGGGTTTAATTTGCTGCAAAGTATTGGTCCCAACTATCTGGGTGGTACCATGGACAATGCAGCACGTGTCAGTATTCACTTTACCCATCGGGTTGGCGCCATTGTGGCCTCGGTGTTTATTTTGATTGTGGTGTTCAGGTTGTTCACCGCGAGCACCCTGACGGCGGCGAAGCGTTTAAGCCTTATTACACTTGGTGTGCTGCTGTTGCAGGTAGGCCTTGGAATCAGTAACGTTGTATTTCATTTTCCGGTCAGCGTTGCGGTCGCACACAATGGTGTTGGCGCCTTACTGTTATTGTGTATGGTGACCATCTTGCACCGAACCTTCACCGTGGAATTGCTGAGATAAACCATGACTGTCAGCAGCAAGACCCAAGACACGACCGCCATGCTTCGCGATTATTACGAACTGTGTAAGCCCAATGTCGTCTTGTTAATGCTGCTGACCTCGGTGATTGGCATGTTTATGGCCGTGCGCGGCATGGTGCCAATTGACGTGTTGATTATGGGCAACCTCGGTATTGCCCTGTGCGCAGGTGCAGCCGCCGCCATTAACCATATGCTGGACTTCAAAGCCGATCAACAGATGGCGCGAACAGTAGAGCGGCCCATCGCAAAAGGCCGTATTGGTCCGCGCGAAGCAGGCATCTTCGCGTTGTTGTTAACTCTGTTGGGTCAGGCAATCCTGCTGATCTTTACCAACGTGCTTACTGCCGCACTGACCTTCGCGTCGGTGATTGGCTACGCGTTTATTTATACGCTTTATCTAAAGCGGGCAACGCCGCAAAACATCGTGATTGGTGGCCTGGCTGGTGCCGCGCCACCGTTGCTTGGCTGGACGGCAGTCACCAATGAGATTCACCCGCATGCTTTACTGCTGGTGTTGATTATATTCGCCTGGACACCACCGCACTTCTGGGCCCTGGCAATTTACCGTAAAGACGAATACGCCAAGGTAGATATTCCGATGCTGCCGGTAACCCACGGTATCGAATTTACCAAGCTGCAAGTCATGCTGTATACCTTATTGCTGTTTGCCGCAAGCTTGATGCCGTTTGCCACCGGTATGAGCGGCGGCATATACCTGTTGGGCGCTGTGATACTCGGGGTTGGCTATCTGTATTGGTCGTTTATGCTGTGGCGAGGTAAGGAAACACAGTTTGCCATGGATTCTTTCAAGTATTCGATTATTTACCTGATGGCCCTGTTCGTGATTATGCTAGCCGACCATTGGCTGATAGCGCCCACCTATGTAGTGCAGTTTTAATCGACAATGAACGACACACAAACCAAAACCCAACAACGTAACATCGTGAAGACCGTAGGGCTGTTAATGCTGGCGATAGCGGTCATTATGGGTTTGTTTGTGAACCGCTGGTTAACACCCGCGCCAGTGTCAGATGCCGAGCTGTATACCCTGGGCGCTAAAGTGTTCGATGTGCCCAGGCGTTTTACGCACGTACCCCTGTTGGATCAAAATGGCGATAACTTCGACTATCAGCGCCTGCAAAATACCTGGTCGCTGGTATTCTTTGGTTTCACCTATTGCCCAGACGTATGCCCGGCCACGTTGGCGCAGATGCGCTCAATGCACAACCAACTTGAACCCGAACTGCAGGCGACAACACAGGTAGTGTTGGTCTCTGTTGACCCCGCTCGGGACACCCCTGAAAAGCTTAAGGAGTATCTGACTTACTTTTCAGAGGATTTTGTCGGCTTGACCGGCGAATTTTTGGACTTGCAACGCTTTGCGAGCCAGCTCAATGCGGCGTTTCAAAAAGTACCTGGCGGCGGAGAAAACTACCTGATTGATCACAGCGCGCAAATCATGCTGATCAATCCAAAAGGTGACTACCACGGTTTCATCAAACCGCCGTTTACACCGGAGAAGCTCGCACAGGCCTATACCGGTGTGCGAACTAACTTTGAGCTGCAGTATCCAGAAGATTAATCCACCGTGCGTTAACGGGTACGCAAGGCCAGTGACGCACTGAACATTAAAAACGCCGCCACCACTATGGCCGGTCCAACACTGACGTCCACATTATAGGATGCGGCAATGCCGGCAAGTGTTGCAATGCAACCTATGCCTATAGCGGCAAACGCCATTTGCCTTGGTGAGCGTGTCACGTTTCTGGCGGTGGTGGCAGGAATGATAAGCAAGGCCGTTACCAACAGCACGCCGACAACCTGAATAGCCGTTGCAATAGTGGCGGCCATCAACACTAACAACACCACGCGGTAGGCTTGCACGTTTATGCCATCAACAGCAGCTATCTCCTGATCTACGGCAATAACAACCAGCTTACGCCAGCAAAAAAACAGAATTGAACAGATCACAGCTGTGACTATCGCCATGCGTTGTACGTCTTGCCAACCCACCGCCAGCAAATCTCCGAACAGATACGCAAGCCAGTCAACGTGGGCATTACTGACAAAGCCCAATACGATGACACCACTGGCCAGTGCTACGTGCGCAAGTATGCCCAGCAAGGTATCCATCGGCAGAGCGTGGTGCTGGTGCAGCCATGCCAGTGCTAACGCAATCGAAATGCCGCAAGCCAATACTCCATAACCCAGCGGCACCTCCATGTACAGACTGATAGCAACGCCCAGCAAGGCCGAATGTGCCAAGGTGTCACCAAAGTAAGCCATGCGCTGCCAAACGACAAAACAACCCAGTGGACCGGTTAGCACGGCCACCAGCAAACCGGCGCATACGGCTCTTAACAACAGTTCTTCCATGCAAGATTCCCTAGCCGCTTGGCTCCGTTACCACCGCGCCGTGCAGGTCATGTTCGTGATCGTGATGATGGTGATAGACCGCCAGTGTATCAGCGTAGCGATTGCCAAATAGTTCAAGAAAAGCAGGGTCTGAGCTTACGTGGTCGGGCGTGCCGTGGCAGCATACGTGTTGATTCAGGCAGATAACGGTATCTGTATGGGCCATTACTATATTCAGGTCATGTGACACCATGAGCACGCCACAGCCGTGTTCATCGCGCACCTTTGCAATCAATTTGTACAAGTCAGCCTGGCCAGCCAGGTCCACGCCTTGCACAGGCTCATCAAGCACCAGGAGGTCGGGATTTCGCAGCAGCGCCCTGGAAAACAATACACGTTGTAATTCGCCGCCCGACACCCGATTCAGCTGAGCGCTGGCCAACTCACCGACACCCGATTCGTTCAATGCCTGATGCGCTTGATCCTTATTGCTGCCGTCAAGCATCAGAAAATCGATCACACGCAGCGGCATGTGTTCGTTGATTCGAACTCGCTGCGGCATGTAGCCAATGCGCAATGAGGCGCGGCGCTGCAGACGGCCCTTGCTCAGGGCTTGCAGCCCCAGTAATGTGCGCACAAGTGTGGTTTTGCCAGCGCCATTTGGGCCAATTAAAGTCACAATCTCACGTTCGGCGATGCTCATTGTGATGCCCTGTAAAATTTCCCGTCTGGCGATAGTGACGCTGGCGTCGGTCAAAGATAACAGTGGCTCATTCATGCCGCTATGATACCATCTGCGCGCGCTCAGCCGTGGAGTTAAGACTCATAGCTCGATACCTTTTCATTATTCTCACAGTGTGCGTTATTGGCACGGCCTCGTCTCAAGCCAGTCAGGCGCCGGCCTCCATTGTAATTTCGCTGCGCCCGCTGCAACTGATAACACAAGAAATTGTGGGTGAACATGTTGCACAGTACTTGTTGCCCTTAAGTAGCGAGCACGCGCACAGCTACTCAATCAAGTTCTCGCAACTGCAGGCTTTGCAGTCTTCCAGACTATTGATTTGGCTCGGGCCGGAGTTTGAGCATTATCTCGATAAACCGCTTGCCGCGATGAGCCCTGCCGTGCGTGATTTTTCCCTGCTGGAACGCGCAGAGCAGCTCCACCGCCAATCAACCAGCGGGGACCAAACGCATATATGGCTTGATCCACTGTATATTCGAAGCCTGGTTCCGGTTCTGACAGAGACGTTGGCCAACGAATTTCCTGAGCACAGAGCCGCGTTCGGTCAGGCAGGTGATGCTTTCGTTGAAGCCCTGCACGATCTTCACCAACGTACAGTCGAGCGGCTTAAGCCGTATCGTGGCATGGGTGTTATCAGTGACCACGGTGGCCTAGAGGTGTTTTTACATCGATATGGCTTGCGCCATACAGGCAGCTTGCAAACCGCCAACCATGGCTCGTTAAGCTTGCAGCGTGCTCGATCCCTGCGAGAAGAGATTCGTCTCGGCAATGCCGCATGCGTTGCTGTGTCAAAGCAGCAGGAACACGATGTGCATACAGGCCTTGCATCGTTGCGGCTGTTTGATGGACAGGAAATACAAATCGCCGAACTGGATTGGTTCGGCGATGATGCAGTTAGCTATGAGATGCTGATTTCAGAACTTGCCAACGCGCTGGCGAACTGCCTGGCCAGCGGCGAAGAATAAACGGGCTTACTCAGTCTGCAGCCGCAATCGTTTGGTCTACCTTGGCTTCCATGTTCCTGCTTAAGTTACGATTAAGCTCTTCATTCAGGCGATCCATCGCGTCATCAAGGCGCATTTGAGCGGCCATCTCAGCTTGTTTGTCCAAGGCCACTGGAACCAGAATACTCTTTGCCACAGACGGCTGCTGCTGTGTCTGCGGTTCCTGTGTTTGGTGTTCGTCGGCAAAACCAGCTGAGCTGATCATTCCTAATGCCAGAGCTACAATGAGCTGCTTTTTCATGTCCTTACCTCATGGTTTAAGCGCTTTGCTTTATGGGCGACCGTTCAAAATGTGACCGCTTTAATGTAAAGCTAGCACAAGGCAGAGCGAGCACAGGCTGGTCAATATTTCAACGGTGTTTTTTTAGACAGGCGTCACGTTTTGCTCGATTTTTACCCGCAGATACCAACGCTTTGCGACGAATGGTGATCGGCTCTCGGCAATTGTGGCCTCAAGCAGTAGACTGTGCGCCTGCTTCAGGGTGAATAAATATGTCGGAAACAACGAGTAAAAAACACGCATTGCCTTTGGTACTGGTGGACGGTTCTTCCTACCTGTATCGGGCGTTTCACGCGTTGCCGCCCCTGGTCAGTTCCAAAGGCCAGCCCACCGGCGCAGTCAAAGGCGTGATCAGCATGCTCAAACGCCTGCTGATCGATTATCCAGGCTCCAGTGTGGTGGTTGTGTTTGACGCCAAAGGTAAAACCTTTCGTGATGATATCTATGCTGAATACAAAGCCAATCGACCCTCTATGCCCGACGATCTGCGTGCTCAAATCGACCCCTTGCACGAACTGGTTGAGAGCCTGGGCATGCCATTACTGTGCGTGCCTGGGGTAGAGGCGGATGACGTCATTGGCACCTTGGCGCATGAGGCCTCAAAGGCGGGCAAAAAAGTCATTGTATCCACCGGCGATAAAGACCTGGCTCAACTGGTGAACGACAATGTCACCCTGGTCAATACCATGACGGATACCGTGATGGACGTCGACGGCGTGAATGAGAAATTCGGCTTGCCACCAGAACTGATCATCGATTTTCTGGCACTGATGGGAGACAAGGTAGACAACATTCCAGGTGTGGCCGGCGTGGGCGAAAAGACCGCCCTGGCCCTGCTTCAGGACATTGGCAACCTGGATACCATTTACGCCAATCTGGATAAGGTGGCTGAGCTCTCTGTGCGCGGTGCAAAGAAGCTGGGTGACAAATTGGCGGCCAGCGAAGCGGACGCTCGCCTGTCTCAGCGTCTGGCAACCATCGACACAGCGGTCAAATTGGATATCGATGATGCCGCCCTGGCCATGAGCGAACCCGATAGTGAACGCTTACTGTCGCTGTACAAAGAGTTGGAATTCAAGACCTGGGCCGAAGAGATCATTAGTGGCAAACAAGGCTCACCGGCAATCAGTGGTGGCCAGCTGGAGACCGCTGTTGATCTTGTTGACACCGAACAGGCACTGCAAGCCTGGGTTGAAAAATTGAAGAGCGCTGACTACTTCTCATTCGACACGGAAACCACGGCACTGGACTACATGCAGGCTGAATTGGTGGGCGTGTCGTTTGCTGTAGAGCCGGGGGCGGCGGCTTATGTGCCGGTTGCGCACGACTATGAAGGAGCACCAAAGCAACTGTCGCGAGAGCGTGTATTAGAGCTGTTGAAACCCGTATTGGAAGACGCGAAATGCGCAAAAATTGGTCAGCATATGAAATACGACATGAACGTGCTGGCGCGTTACAACGTAGCGATCAATGGTCTGCTGGCCGACACGATGTTGGAGTCCTATGTGCTCAACAGCGTGTCTAATCGCCACGATATGGACACCCTGGCGATGAAATATCTGGGTCACAAAACGGTGCATTTTGAAGATATAGCTGGCAAAGGCGCCAAGCAGATTACCTTCAATAAAGTGCCGCTTGAGCAGGCCGCACCGTACGCGGCGGAAGACGCGGATATCACACTGCGGCTGCATCACGCTCTGCAACCACAGCTGGACGCGGAACCCACTCTCGCCAGCGTATTTCACGAGATTGAAATTCCGCTGGTGCCAGTGCTGTCAACAATTGAACGCAATGGCACCCTGGTGGACGCTGCATTGCTGGGTGCACAAAGCGAGCAACTGGGGGAGCGCTTGCACGAACTTGAACAGCAAGCCTATGACATGGCTGGCGAAGAGTTCAATCTCGGTTCGCCCAAGCAATTGCAAACCATATTTTTTGAAAAGTTGCAGTTGCCGGTGATCAAAAAAACCCCAAAAGGCCAACCGTCTACCGCGGAGCCGGTATTGCAGGAACTGGCTTTGGATTACCCATTGCCGGCCTTGATTATGGAGTACCGCGGTTTAAGCAAACTGAAGTCCACGTACACCGACAAGTTGCCACTGGAGATAGACAGCAACACGGGCCGAATTCACACGTCTTACCATCAGGCGGTTACCGCCACCGGCCGTCTATCATCAACCGATCCAAATTTGCAGAATATTCCAATACGAACGGCTGAAGGCCGTCGAATTCGCCAGGCATTCATCGCGCCACCCGGCATGTGCATCGTCGCGGCGGATTACTCGCAAATTGAATTGCGCATCATGGCGCATTTATCACAAGACGAGGGATTGCTGGAGGCCTTTGGCCGCGGCCATGACGTACATCGAGCGACGGCGGCGGAAGTGTTTGGTGTTGATCTTGCTGATGTCAGCGATGATCAGAGGCGCAGCGCCAAAGCCATCAATTTTGGGCTGATCTACGGGATGTCCGCCTTCGGCCTGGGACGGCAGCTCAAGGTGGGGCGGCGCGAAGCCCAGGAATACATAGACCAGTATTTTGTCCGCTACCCTGGTGTAGCACGCTATATGGATGACATTCGCAGCAGCGCCAAGGAGCGTGGGTTTGTGGAAACCTGTTTTGGTCGGCGTTTATACCTGCCGGAGATAAATGCGGCCAACGGTATGCGGCGCCAGGCGGCTGAGCGAACCGCGATTAACGCACCCATGCAAGGCAGTGCGGCCGACATCATCAAGCGCGCCATGATTCAGGTTGATGCAATGTTGACTGCCGACAACAGCGACGCGCGGATGATTATGCAAGTGCATGACGAACTGGTGTTTGAAGTGCCTGCTAACGAAGTTGATGAGTTCTCGGAGCGAATTGTCAACATTATGCAAAACTCGGCAGAATTGAGCGTGCCATTGTTAGTTGAAGCAGGGTCCGGAAAAAACTGGGACGAGGCCCACTGATAACGAATCATCCGGCCAGTGCGGGATTAAATGGAACTCCTCCAGCGCCAAGGGGTCATAATGGGAGTTGGCGCGATTTGCGCCAACTTAGTGCTAGCCCCATAAGCACTACTTTTCCCCGGCCCCGGTTCCCCCACCGGGTCGGGGCTTGTTTATGCCGCAGTAGTATTGTTTAACCAGTCAGAGATGACTTGTTTGGCCTCTTCCAGGCCGCTCTTCTTTAGCGATGAGAACAACTGCACTGTGGCGCAGGGGTGACTTTTTAGCTCATTGCGAACTTTCAACAACGTGTTGTTGGCAGGTCCTTTTTTTAATTTATCAGCTTTGGTGAGCAGCACGTGGATAGCGAGTTCACTTTGGCTGCACCAGTTAAGCAATGCGCGGTCGAATTCCTGCAGTGGGTGGCGAATATCAGACAGCAACACTACGCCGCACAAGGATTGTCGCTCACGTAAATAGCGATCAAGATGTCGTTGCCACTCATCGCGCCTGGCTTTGGATACTTTGGCATAGCCATAGCCGGGCAGGTCCACCAGACGTTGTGTGTCGCTCACCGAGAAAAAGTTGAGCAGCTGGGTGCGCCCGGGTGTTTTACTGGTGCGCGCCAGTTTTTTCTGCGCCGTGATGGTATTCAGCGCGCTGGATTTGCCCGCGTTGGATCGCCCGGCAAAGGCTACTTCTGAGCCAACGTCCGGTGGACACTGGGCAAACGTTTGCGCACTCAGTAAAAATTGAGCCTGCTGAAAGGCAATATTGGACAATGGTCTTCCTCGCTTTGCTGCTACTATTTAGCAGTTATACACCACACGCTTTATTGCGGACATTACAGCGACTTTGCCAGCGGATGGCCACAGGCACCCTGTTCCGCTATAATTCCGCGGCTTTTTTAGGGTGGTTCCAATCGTTGGCGGGACCTGCAGACGTGATCTACGGACATATTATCGAATGAACATTGTACAAGTACTCTCCTCAACAGTTAAGCGCAACCGAATTGCTTCGGCCGCACTGGCGGCGCTGTTATCCGCTGCAAGCCTGCCCGCTTTGGCCGGGGACGCCGACGCAGGCAAAGATCTGGCAGTACCCTGCGCCGCATGTCACGGCCCGGATGGCAACAGCGTTGCGCCGAACTGGCCAAAACTGGCTGGTATGGGCGAGCGTTATCTGCTCAAACAACTGAAAGACATCAAAAGTGGTGCGCGAAGCATTCCTGAAATGACCGGCCAGCTTGATGCGATGAGCGACAGCGATCTGGAAAACCTGGCGGCCTTTTATGCAGCGCAGACCATGAGTGGTGGTGTGGCGAAAGCGGAATTGGTCGCCGAAGGGGAAACAATTTACCGAGGTGGTGTCAAAGAGTCAGGCATTAGCGCCTGCACAGCGTGCCATTCACCGACAGGTAAAGGCAATGTTCTGGCGGGCTTTCCACGACTGAGCGGGCAGCATGCGACGTATATCGAGGCGCAACTCCTGAAGTTTCAATCAACCGAACGCAACAATGATGCTGAAGGTGTGATGCGCGAAATCGCCAAGCGGATGACCGCTGCCGAAATTAAAGCAGTATCCAGCTATGCGTCTGGCCTGCGATAACGGGGTATTTTCATGAGTTTACAAATCATTCCACGGCTGGCTGCGGTAGCACTGCTGTTTTTTCCACTGCTAGCCTGCGCCGAGGCAGTCACGGAAGACAAGTATAAGCAAGGTCAGCACTACAGTGTGTTGGCCACGCCGGTAAAAACCCGCAACTCCAAAAAAGTCGAAGTGGTTGAAGTGTTCTGGTATGGCTGCTCGCATTGCTACAGTTTTGAACCGGTGCTGCAACGCTGGCACGAGCAACAGGCGGATGATGTGGATTTTTGGCAATCACCGGCCATTTGGCGCGACCACATGGTGGTTCACGCTCGGGCCTTTTACGCAGCCCAACAGCTGAAAAAGAAGCATCCTGGCCTGCATCAGGCGATTTTTGACGCCATGAACGTTGACCGGAATCCGTTGATAGACGAAGCGGCCGTTGCCGAACTGTTTGCGAAGCACGGTGTGGACGCCGAAGAGTTCGGCAAAGCCTATAACTCATTTGCTGCAACCAGTGGCGTGCGTCTGGCCGATGCCAGAACCCGAAACTATAAGGTAAGCGGCACGCCGGAGCTGATTGTTAACGGCAAATATCGCGTGTCGGCACGCATGGCTGGCAGCCAACAAGGCATGCTGGATGTTGTTGATTTTCTGGTCAATAAAGAGCGCGCCGCGCTGGCAAACTAGCTTGCTTATCGCATAGCCTGGCGGCGCGGCAAGCGCCGTCATTCCATCTATACTTAAAGTTCCCTTTGCCAAACATGGATTGTGATGGCTACCGAACACGCAGACGACCAGCGCTGGAAAGCAAAATACCGCACCCTGCTGGATGAACAAGCCGCTAATGACGAGCATGCCGACCAGTTACGCCAGGCCGTAATACGGCTGAGCCATATTGTAGATGGTGCCAGCGAAGAGCTGGACGATCTGCTGCACGAGTTGCGCCACAAAGTACGATTTGGCGGTTCTACTGAAGAATTGCAGGCCTTGATAGCACAAATAGACAGTGTCTGTGCTCAGCTGCCTGATAGCCCCTTGGTAAGCGCTAATGACGACGTTCAACCGGTCGCTGTGGCCGAGCAAGCCGCACCAACGACAGCCCCTCCAGTATCACTCAACGGGCCAAGCGATGAGGACAATGAGTTAGCAAGAGAATTGGCCGCGCAGAAAGTCGAAGAACGACCGAAAGCAGCAGAACCGGCATTTACCTCCATAAGTGAGCGTGTAGAAAGCGTTTTAATTGACATGGTCTCTGGTCTGAACGTGCCCGAGTCGGTTGCCGAGAGCAAACAGCGCATAGAGAAAACGCTGCAGCACGGCCTGAATTGGTATGAGTTGATCGCGACTCTGGAAGAGCTCAGCCTGATCATTGCCGGTACTCTGTACGAAGGTGAAAAAGACTACGCGGGCTTTCTTCAGCAAACCATAGGCGAATTGGCGGCCTTGCAGGAACTGGTCATCGCCTGTCAGCAGAGCGAATACAGTCAAAGCTTGCAAGGCAAAGCGCTGGAAAAGAGTATTACCGGTGTGCTGAAAGGCCTTGGTGAGTCGTTGCAGGAAACTGATATTGAACAAATGAAATCCGCCGTGCAACAAGGTCTTAATGAGATCGCTGACAATATGCAGGAATTTAACAGCGCTCAGGAGCGCAGCGCCCTGGAGCTGCAAGAAAATGTTCATGCACTCACCACGCAGGTGTTGCAGTTGCAGCAAGAGGTAGCACAGGCACAAAAGCAAATTGATCAGCACAAACGCCAGGCAACGACCGACCCGCTGACCAAATTGCCGAACCGCACCGCGTATGACAACCGTTTGAAGCTGGAATATCAGCGCTGGATTCGCTATCAACGACCTCTGACGCTTGTGGTTGCCGACATCGACTTCTTTAAGAAAATCAATGACGGTTTTGGGCATCTGGCCGGTGATGCCGTGCTGGTTGAGGTTGCGGCGCATATCAAAGAATCACTTCGCAAAACGGATTTCGCAGCGCGTTATGGCGGTGAGGAATTTGTGCTGCTGCTGCCAGAAACGAACGAACAACAGGCAATGATTGCGCTGGAAAAACTGCGGGTGTCGATAGAGCAGCACACACTTAAGTACGAAGAGCAGGAAATAGAGGTGACCATGTCATTTGGATTGTCGGCCTACCGCGAAGACGACAATATCAATATGGTGTTTGCACGTGCCGATCAGGCATTGTATGCCGCGAAACAACAAGGCAGGAATCGCTGCGTTATTGCCAACCAGTAAGCATGCCTACCAATGCACGGGCATTGCAGTCAACACGCCTCACTATGAAATAATGCCAGTTGAAACTGGGCTAGGCTGAACTATAGTTTTTAAAAGGACAAAAAATGCTCAGTTGATCAGCATTGCCGCTGCCAACTGCTTACTGCGGAGCACGCCATGAGCAAACACCAGATTACCCCAGAGCAAGTACGAAAAATTGAAGATGCGCTGGAAGAACGCAAGCAGAATCGCGAACGTCGAAAAAGCAGCGAAAACTTCCCGACTGATTTTGATCGCAGAGAACACCGCGGTGATCGACGCGAAGAAGCCCAGGATTAAGCCAACTTTTTTTGACCTCAGCGTTTCAGCTGTTCGTAACGACTTCTAAAGCGATGCGCTTTTTCCAGGCGCTCGCGCAAAGCCTCGTCATCTGGCGACAAGGCATACGCGTACTCCCAATGATCAATAGCTTTGTCAATATCACCCAGGCTGTATTGATATTTACCCTGCTCGATACGCTGGTTAACGTCGCTTGTAATAAGAGCCTCCAGTCTAGCTTGCTCTCTTTTCAGTGAGCTATCGTCTGGATTGAGTGCCAGGGCAGTATTTAGATGCTGTTGGGCATCCACCAGATTTTTCTGCGCTACAGAGTATCGATAGCGGTCCAGAGAGGCGGCAATTGCCGCTTCGTCAACGCGACGCTGTGCCTCTGGAACAACCTCTTTTAATTCAGGCTTGAGCTTTTTCGCGGCTCGCGCGGGTTTCACACGCGTGTTGGCCACACGTAAGGCGGTATCTGTGCGCTCATCCTCACGCAGGGCTTTTGACAGCTGCAACATATTTTTAGCGCTGCGCCACTTTTGCCGTGCCATTAAACGCTGACCCTCGGCCAGCAGCGCTTCCGCAATAGCCGATGCTTCATCTAAGCCTTGCTGGTATTTGTCGGGGTCGCCCGACTCGCTGAGCAGCTTCAATCGTTTCAGTTCTTCCGGCAAGCGCTTTGCGCGAAGTACTCTATAAGACAGCAATTGCTTGCGGTGAAAATCATCCCGGGAGATATAAAAGGCGTTGAGCGCATCGCGCAAAGCCTGGCTTTCGGGATAAGCTCTCAGTGCGCCCTGATACAATTCATTGGCGGCCGCCCACGACTGTTCTTCTTGCAGGTTACTGGCTTCGGATATAACCGCTTGCTCATAAGCAGCCGACGCCTTGCGGTTACCGGCCAGCAGGCTTTGGCGCGCTTGTTCTGTCCACTGCTCATCGCCCGCTGCGTTTTCAATGGCACGCTGGGCCGCGCCAAATTTAAACTCCTTCTGCAGTTGCGCCACTTTCTGATCAAGCGGAGTGTCTTCTACCGGCTGACTTGCGCAGGCACTCAGCAGTGCAAACAGCATCGCCATCAATACAAGTCTGGAATGTTGGGCCAGTGAGCTCATGTGCAATTAAGCAGCCCGCTGCGTACTAAGCACGTCCTGAATCAGATTTTCCATCACGAAAGGGTTGATCTGGTCGAGATCGAGTACATTGTAAATAGTGACGGGCTCCGACTTGCCACGCACCCGTATTTGGCGCTGCGCTTCCACTTGCAAGGTTTTGTGCTCGGATACGCGTTCATACAAACCCTCTTCAATGATGATCTGGCCGCTGCGTGCTTCGTTGGACAGGCGCGACGCCAGATTAACTGAATCACCGACCACTGTATATTCAAGTCGGTTGTTGGAGCCCAATAACCCGGCCAACATCTGCCCACTGTTCACCCCTATTCGCAGCTCAACAGCAAATTCGCCTTGTGCAAGCCGCTTTTCGTTCAGGCGGGTGATCAGTTTTTGCATCAATACTGCGCACGCGACTGCATGAAATTCGTGTTGTGGGTCTTCCTTGGGCGCGCCAAACACCACCATCGCACAATCACCAATGAACTTATCAATCGTGCCAAAATACGCTTTGGCGCAGGCCTCCAGATGATTGAAGTACTCGTTGAGCAGTTCACTGACTTCGCGCGGAGAGAGCTGCTCGCTAATATGGGTGAAGCCTACGATATCAGCAAACAGCACGGTGGCGTTTACCTGCTGGCCACCGTCACGGATGGTGTCCAGCTGATCAATGACCTCCGTGGCCACCCCTTTCGTCAGCATTTGTTCCATCAGGTCTTCAAGCTGGGTTTTCTTGTTCAGGCCAAAGCCCATGTCATTGATCGCATTGATCAATTGGCCGAACTCATCTTGTCGCTGGGTGGTTATGGGTGAGAACTTGCCCTTTCGAATGTTATCGCTGGCAATTACTAACTCATGCAAAGGCCCGGTCAGGCGGCGGCTGAGCAAGTAAATCAATGCGCATATGGCCAACAGCAGGCTGCCACTGATACCGATCACCCACACCAGTGATTTCTGGCTGGACCGCAGCAGAGCGGCCTGTGAATAGCTGGCCACCGCATAACCGGCGGTAACCCCTTTAAAACGGATTGGTTCAATGTGAATCGACAGCGTTTCCAGACGAGGACGTTGCAGCTCATCGGGCAGCGACATCTGCAATTCCTGGTATGGCTTGTCGAACAGAAGCTCGTCTTTGTCGGGAAGAATCCCGTCATTGGCGACCAGTAGCCCGTCCAGATCAAAAATGCCGGCGCCAAGAATGCGCTCATTGGCCGCAATTTTCTTGGTCAGCGTCTGCAATTGATACGTTTCGTCGGTAAACAGCGGCTCCACGGCATTGTTAGCCAACTGCTCAGTGATGAGTGTGCTGTAATCGTAGCTGTGGGCACTGACCAGGCGAGATTGGTTGTTCAGCAATACAGCCGTTAGTAATGCTATACCTAACATTACCAGTGCGCTGATACTCAGGGCCAGCTTTAGAGCGATAGGTATTCTTGGCACCAGGGGTTTTGTCCCGCTAATCAATCATTGTTGTTGAGTACGCCCAAACAGCAGCGTTGAGCGGCTTGTCTGCGCGCACCAGCACCCAGCCCGAGAAATCGACAAGCCTCAGTAAACAATAGTTTATATGTTAAAAAACAACCAGTTAGCGATCTGCGGCGGCGATGAACGGTAGCCTTAGCCGGGTGGCATGAAAATCAAGCGGTTGGATCTGGCCAATTTGGCGAAATAAGCATTATTATTGCGATTTGCGCCAAAAATCGTGACTGAGTGGGTAAGGTATGATCTGGTGTGTATGACCACCACGTAGTAACCTCAGCAACCCGTGTGCCTTAACTATCGCACCAACTATCGCACCAACTATGCACATGCGTATTGGGCTGGGCGCCTGCAAAGGCTATAATGCGCGCCGCTTGTAACTGGCTTCTTCTACTTTTGTTGCTTTGTGAGACCGCTATTTTGAATATTCGCACATCTCTAACCTCGTCACTTTCCTGCCTGGCTCTCGCAGTGGGTATGCTGTTATCGCTGAATTTACAGGCCTCTGAGAAAATGGCCCAGGAAATTGCAGAACGAACCAAGCCGGTGGGTGCGGTGTGTATTGAGGGCGAGCCGTGTGCCGCTCAAGCCGCCAGTGCTGCAAAACCCAGTGGCCCACGAAGTGGTGAAGCCATCTACTCAGCGTCTTGTACCAGTTGCCACGCGGCTGGGGTGGCCGGTGCGCCGATATTTGGTGATGTGGCTCAGTGGGCACCAAGAATTGCCAAGGGCGTTGAGACCCTGTACGCCAATTCAATCAACGGCATCAATGCCATGCCGCCAAAAGGTTTGTGCATGGACTGCTCAGATGAAGAAATTCAGGCCACCGTTGACTACATGTTGGATGCTGCCAGATAGCGGCAGCTAGCGGGGTACGGTCGATAGGCGCCGAGCCTGCCAGAACCTTGGCGCCCAGTAGCTGCTATTGATATCAGACTCTGTCACGCCGGCACTCTTGGAAGCGTGAATAAACTGGCCGTCGTTCAGATAAATACCAACATGACGAACCCCGCGGCCTATGCGGAAAAACACCAGGTCACCGGTTCTTAGCTGATTTTTCGAAATCTTCCTGCCTGCTCGTACCTGCAGCTCGGTTGTTCGCGGTAACTCGGTCGAAAAACGCTGGCGAAAGGTGTTTTGAACAAAGCTTGAGCAATCGATGCCTCGTTTGGTGTTACCGCCGAGAAGATAAGGTGTGCCACGCCACTCAGCGAGCTGGGCATGCAGGGCGGTTTTCGTCGCCCGGGTGCTGGCGCTCATCTCACCATCTTGCGTGATCACAGTGCCTGGCCCGCTGCACGCCGTCAGTAGACTGACGAATAAAACCAGGGTGACGGCCGATGTGCGCATAGACTCAGTCGAACAAGGCCTTCAAGCCCGACAGCGTTTGCTCGCCGCGCTGTTGATTCGCCTCCGGTGAGGCCGCATTCCGTTGTGGCCAATGAATACAATCAGCGGGTAACTCGTCCAGAAAACGCGATGGCTCGCAATTAATGACGTGGCCGTGTTGTTTGCGTTTACGCGTGTAGACCATGGTTAAGGTCTCTTGCGCGCGAGTAATACCCACATAGGCAAGGCGGCGTTCTTCGTCAATATTGCCTTCATCAATACTGTTGTGGTGTGGCAATATTCGCTCTTCCACGCCCATCATATACACGTGACGAAACTCCAGGCCCTTTGCCGCGTGCAAAGTAAGTAATTGAATCTGGTCCATTTCTTCGTCATTTTCCTGCCGTTCAAGCATGTCACGCAACACTAGTTTTCCAATAACGGCCTCAATCGCCTGATCGGTGTCTTCTACTTCATCGTCTCGATCTTTCAAATCTTTTTCAATATTGCCCAATAAAAACTGCACATTTGCCCAGCGTTTCTCAGCGGCAGCTGGCGTGCTGCTGTTTTGCAGCAACCAGTCTTCGTAGCCTATATCAGCAAGCAGTTCCCGAACGGCTGCCATGGGGCTCTCGGCAAGGTAGCGCTGCTTGGCAAGCAACCAGTCGCTAAAGCCACGCACCGATTGCGCCGCTTTACCGCTTAACTGAGTGTATAAGCCCATCTCTGAACAGGCGCTTAACAAGCCGCAATCGCGATTTTTTGCATAGGCCGCCACGGTCTCCAGAGTTTGCGCACCAATGCCGCGCCGCGGCACGTTGACTACTCGCAAAAAAGCACTGTCATCGTCCGGGTTGACCAGCAGCCGCAAATACGCCATCACGTCTTTGATTTCGTTGCGCGCGAAGAATGAGGTGCCACCACTGATACGATACGGTAGCTGATCCGCCTGCAGACGCATCTCCAGCAGTCTGGCCTGGAAATTGCCGCGGTACAGTACCGCAAAATCGGACAAATCCGCACGCGAACGCAATCGGCGATCCAGTATCGAATCGACAATATAGTCCACTTCGTCCTGGTCATCCGTTCGGCACTCAATACGAATAGGCTCACCGGGAGCCAGGCTGCTCCATAATTGCTTTTCAAACACGTGCGGATTATTGGCAATCAGCTGGTTGGCGGCATTTAAAATGGTGGGTGTAGAGCGGTAGTTTTGCTCCAGCTTTACCAGCTCAAGCTTGCGGTAGTCTTCCTGCAGCTTGCCCAGGTTTTCCGGACGCGCGCCGCGCCAGGCATAGATTGACTGGTCATCGTCGCCAACAACAGTGAGCATTTGTCGGCTTGCTGTGAGCAGTTGCACCAATTCATACTGGCTGGTGTTCGTGTCTTGATACTCGTCGACTAACAAGTAGTGCACTCGTGATTGCCACTTTTCCAGCAGCTCAGGATTGTCACGCAAAGCCAGCACAGGGCGGTAAATCAGGTCATCAAAGTCCACTGCATTGTATGCGGCCAGGCTTCGCTGATACCGTTCGAACAAAGCCGCTGCCTGAACTTCTATTGGGTTGCTGGCCAGCTTGTGCACATCGGTTGGGCGCAGCAATTCATTTTTCCAGTCGGAAATAAGATACTGACAGGTTTTGACGATGTCTACCTCATCGCCGCGCTCATGCATCGCCAGTTCTTTAAGCAGCCCCAGGGAGTCTTCTGCATCGAAGATAGAGAAGCCGCTGTTTAAGTCGAACATCGCCAGGTCGCGCCGTAAAATTTGCAGACCAAGGGTGTGAAAAGTAGAGATACCAACACCGCGAGCCTGTTTGCCCAGGGCGTTGCTGAGGCGGTGGCGCATTTCTTGCGCCGCTTTATTGGTGAAGGTCACCGCCACAATCTTGTTGGGCGCATACCCGCACTGGCCGACCAGATACGCGATTTTCTCGGTGATTACGCGCGTTTTGCCACTGCCAGCGCCGGCCAACACCAGCATAGGGCCGTCAATGTATTTAACCGCACGTTGTTGCGGTGGATTCAGAGAGTTCAACGAGGTGTACTGCATTGGGAATTCAGCGGGCGCGTATAGTAACAGACGTTCTCCACCAGTGAGCGACAAATGGCAGGTCTAATCGTTGCAAACATCGCTGAATTACTGCACAGTCGTAACTGCATGGAATTGTCTCTGGTGCCCGACAGCGGGGTTGAAAAAGCGCTGCATAACAGTACGCGCGTGCTGCTCGTCAGCGAGCGCAAGAGCGATTATTTGCGCGTGTCTCATGTATTGGCTGCTATCGACTCGCGGCGCTTCGAGCTGACCTGGTGTGCTGATCTTGAGCATGCTCTGGAAGCAATGCTCGGTCAAATCCATGATGTGATATTACTGGATTACAATCCGGAGTTTGCGCCCGATGAAGGTCGGCGATTATTGCACGCAGCCAACCAACATGGATGCACCGAGCCGATCATTGTCCTGACTGATACTCTAGACCAACAGCTGGATCAGGAGGTGATCAAGGCCGGTGCCTCTGATTATTTGACCAAAACCCAACTGACCACGCGCGTACTTGAACGCGCGATACGGTATGCTCTGGATCGTAAGCAGGCTGAGCTTAAGCTGTCTCGGCTGGCACATTATGATGCGCTGAGCGGAGTGCCGAATCGCGTATTGTTTAAAGACCGCCTTGAGCGCGCCATACAACGTGCCGAGCGCGGCCACCAGGGTGTCGCCCTGTTGTTCCTCGATTTTGATGGCTTTAAAGCGGTGAATGACACCTATGGGCACGATGCGGGTGATCGGCTGATCGAGTTGATCGCCGAGCGGCTTTCAGCGTGCATGCGAAAAACAGACAGCGTGGCACGACTGGGGGGTGATGAGTTCACGGTGGTTCTGGAAGACGTTAATTCCCGTGCTGACATTATCAACGTAGCCCGAAAAATTATCCGTACTGTTGCCAAACCTTTCCCAATTATGGGCAACCAGATAGTTGCGGGTTGCAGTATAGGGATTGCGCCCTACCCTGATGCCGGCACAGATTTCGATACCTTGCTCAAGCACGCAGACACGGCGATGTATCAGGCCAAGGAAATTCAGGGCAGCGCCTACAAATTTTACAGTGACCAGATGAGCGCAGACGCGCTGGATCACAATCGGCTCGACAAGGAGCTGAAGCAGGCCTCGCAAAATAATGAGTGGCAGTTGCATTTTCAGCCCAGAGTGGATCTGGCCAGCCGCAAGATCGATGGTATTGAATGCCTGTTGCGCTGGCAGCATCCAACGAATGGCTTACTCACCCCCGAAGACTTCCTGCAAACAGCCGAAGAGACCGGTCAAATTGTGCAAATTGGCTATTGGGTGATTCACGAAGCCTGCCAGGTGCTGAGTAAGCTTGATGACCTGGGTTACCCGGCCTTGAACGTAGCAGTTAATTTGTCTGTTCAACAAGTTCAAGACCCGGCGTTTGTGGCTACGGTGACTCAGATCATTGAACAAAGTGGTATCGATGCACGGCGCCTGGAGCTTGAAATTGCCGAGCCCGCGTTGATGCACAACGTGGACGACAAGCTGCGTGTGATGGAGGCTGTGCATGCACTCGGTCCGACCTTCACGCTGGACAGCTTTGGTACCGGGTTCTCGTCGTTTCCGCAATTACAGCGCTTGCCTATTCAGGCCGTGAAAGTTGACCGCAGCGTTGTGCAAAACGTGCTGAGCAGTGAATCTGACGCCAAAGTGGTAAAAGCCATGATCAACCTGGCAAAAAGCCTGGACTTGAAGTTCGTTGCCGAAGGCGCGGAAACCATCGAACAGGTGCGGTTTCTCAAGCAGCATCAGTGTGATGCAATGCAGGGGCATTACTTCAGCGACGCCGTTGCCTTCGACGCGCTGTGCCAGCTGCTAAACGCTAAAGTATTGCTCGCAGTGTGACGGAATCTGCCTCGCCACATGCTGCACCAAAATACACCGCGCGAATTGCCGAGGCTGCTGAATGTGAGCTATTGGCCACAATATTAGCCGATGCGTTCCAGGCTGACCCGGTAGTACGCTGGATTATCCCAGACTCAAAATACGATCAAAAATTCTTTTCTGTTGATTTGCGCCATGCCTATCTGCCGCACAGGCATTGCTGGATTCTGGATGATGCTGAAGGAGTCGCTTGCTGGTTGCCACCGGATGCCAAGGTGAGCGGTGCTCCTGTATTGCCGCTGCTGGGCGTATTCCTGCCGATTATTGTCAAGCACGGTTTTCAATGCGCCAAACGCGGTGGTTTGTTAGAACGGGTATTCGCTGAGCACCGACCCAAAAAAGCCCATTACTACTTACACATGCTAGGCGCCCGGCACGACCAGCAAGGTAAAGGTGTGGGCAGCGCCTTGTTACGCGAAGGCCTGCAGGTCGTAGATAAGCAAGGTATGCCGGCCTACCTCGAAAGCTCTAACGAAAATAATCTGCCGTTATATGAGCGCTTTGGCTTCAAGATCAGCAGTGAACAAACCCTGGGCAGTGACGGACCTAAAGTGTGGTTTATGTGGAGGCCGGCCCAGTAGGGGTTACTGCCCTACAGCATGAACCCGATATCTGTGCTGGAAAAATTTGCCAAATTTGGAAACACGCCGTGTAATTGGCTTTCCTCAACGCCAAACCATCTTGCCAGGGTAGCGCCGTACTGATCGACAGATGTGGTAGGAATTATGCGGCCTTGACCAGAATCCTGCGCGCCATTGATTTCTATCTCTGGCATCACTCCGTAAATGTCCTGACCGCGCACCGCACCCCCCATCATCAGTTGATGCCCACCCCAGCCATGGTCGCTGCCATCGCCATTGCTGGTCAGCGTGCGACCAAAATCCGCAGCTGTAAACGCAGTCACAGAATTCTGCATGCCCAACTCTTCGGTGGCGGCGTAAAAAGAGGCCATCGCGTTGCTCAATTCCGTGAGCAACAATGGATGGCGAACAGCCTGATCGCTGTGGGTATCCCAACCACCGAAACCGACGAAGAAAATCTGCCGCGACATGTCCAGAGCAGCACTGGCCCCAATCAATTGCGCCACCATGTTGAGCGACGCGCCCAGCTGGCCTTGTGGAAAAGGCGTGCTAAAGGGAGCAACGCCAGCCAGCGCTTCACCGACGTCGCCTGACAAAGCTTGCGCTTGTAGACGGGTATTGGCGAATTCGTTACTGAATAAAGAACCGTTGCTCTTTTCCAGCAAGGCCTGGTACGCCTGCGCGCGTCGCTGTTCCTGTTGACTGCTAGCGTCAGGGTTCACGCCCAGCAGCGGGGTAACGCCTGAAGGCGATACGTTATATGGCAACCCCGAACTACTGAACTGCATCAGGTTGGCGCCGCTCAAGGAAATATTCATCGAGAGCTGTTGATTGGTGTTCTGAGTGCCTAACAAATCAGCCATGCGACCAGCCCAGCCAACCGGAATGGGTGC
Organism: Gammaproteobacteria bacterium; assembly: GCA_030429735.1. Lineage (GTDB taxonomy): Bacteria > Pseudomonadota > Gammaproteobacteria > Pseudomonadales > JAUIET01 > JAUIET01. Next base: position 731,431 of record JAUIET010000001.1, on the reverse strand, counting down.
TTCCGGAGCCAGGCTCTGCCAGAAGTCTTGTTGATCATTGTGCGAAAACAGCCGTGGTGGCAGCGCCACAGTGCCACTCAGGTAACTGTCCCGCGTGGTTGGTTCTACCAGCGCTCCAATATTCGCCTGAATGGCCAGATTGCCGTTTTGGAACAAAGCCTGTGCCGCTTCCATGCCGGGATGAAATCCGTATTCAGCGCCGTCCGGTGACAGAGCTGTGATGGGCAGCAGGGCACTCTGCTCGACCGCCAGGGTTTGTCTGGTCTGAGCGTATTGCTGATAGGCTCCATTGCTGCGCGGCACAATCATATTGAAGGAATCATTGCCGCCATACAGAAAAATGCACACCAGGGCTTTGTAGTCGCCCGAGCTCTGTGCGAAGGCTTTAGGTATGCCCAGGCTGCTTAAAGCACTGGCGCCAGCAAAACTGCATACTCCGGATGCCAGGCTATTGCGAAGAAAACGGCGGCGGCTTTGGATACCGATTAATTGCTTGGGTGATCTGTTCATGGTAACTCCTCGAATTCCGGTAATGCTCAGCCCTGGTAGGCAAACTCGGGTGAAGTGACAATCAGGAACAAGGCTTCACGTACTCGCCCCTCGCCGTTGTCGTTTTTGGGTGTCGAATTCACATGTTCAACAATAATGTCGCGCATCTGATCAGACATGCTGCCAGCCAGCAGTAACTCATCCAGCTGTTGCACCAGTTGTTGCGGAGAATCGGCCAGCTCAATATAGCCACTCAGATCAAGATCCACGCCGTGAACAGCTGCATTTGGGCCGGAACCGATAGGCACTGAGGCAACAAACTGTAGTAGGCGATTGCTGGTGGAGATTGAAACAGGCTCATTTAGAATCTGCGTTTCCGGCGCTACCAGACCCGAATCACTGAGCGCTCCGGGTGGGCTATAGCTGGGTAAGTAGAAGTTGAACACCGAAGGCGCCCCCAGCGGCTTTTGACCCAAATCGGCAAACGATGTGCTGTAGCGCAGGTATCCTTCCTTACCGGTGGCTGAGAAAGCGCGCCATAAACTACTGACTTTTAACAAGGGCTCTTTTAGTTTGCCAAAACCCGCTGCCGGCGTTTCCGCCAGGGCTTCGGGGTCCAGCAGAATTGCTTTAATGGTTGCGGCCAGATCCCCTCTTACGCCATTACCATTGTCGTTAAACACCGCGGCAACACGTTCGATGTAGGCCGGGCTCGGATTACTGGTCACCAGGCGCTGAATCAATCGGTAGCCTACAAACGGCGCTACATTGGGGTGGGCAAACACTATGTCCAGCGCCTGGCTCAGATCATCCTCCGCGCTCTGTCCGGCGGCCATGGGCTCACCGAACAATGTTTTCGCCTGCTGGTCATGAAATGACTGGAACGCTTTCATCGGAATGATTTCGCTGGCAGCGGTAATGCGATTGGACTGCATATTCGGCGCGTCACCGAAATTCCAGCCAGTGAAAACTCGCGCAAGAGTTAACACCTCGTCCTGACCGTAACTTGGTATCGTCTCGCCATCGCTGGTGAGCACAGGACTAGCGTCCTGGTTAAGCTCCACCAGACCGATGGTGAACAGTTGCATTAGCTCGCGCGCAAAATTTTCATCAGGCTGAATACCCGCGTCTGGATCGGCTTTTTCATTACGGCGCATACTGAGGAATGCACCCATCATTGGGTTCAGCGTCATGTCTTGCAGCAAGTCGCGGTAATTGCCAAACGCGTGCTGTGCCAACAGGTCGTAGTAATGCGCAACGCCGCGAATACGAAACTGAAGTTGAGAGTCCAGATCTGAAATCACCAGTATCTGACTAAGCGCAAACGCGACACGCTGCCTGAGCTGGTCGTTGCCATTGACGATGATGTTCCACCAGGCGTCCATACGAAGGCGCCGTCGTGCTTCCGCTGATTCTGCATTAAGAATACCGTCAAGACCGTTGGCCTCCAGCAATGCATCGAGTTGCTGTAAGTGGCTGCTGGCCGGCAACTGCATCTGCTCGTCAATCCAGTCGTTGTAGCTTTGCTGCAGCAGCGAATCGATCGAATCAGACTTTGCGCCGAAGCTGGAACGTGTTAGAAAACGCACGGCCTCCGATACAGTTTGTGCGGCAGGCTCTGGCTCTGGTTCTGGTTCTGGTTCGGGAGGTGGAACAGTGCCGGGCGGGGATCCGGACGAGGCTGAGGCATCACCACCGCCGCCGCCGGAGCAGCCGCTAAACGCTGCTACTACCAAACTCAATAACAAAACCCGGAAAAGTTGTGCCAACACCATCAAAACACCCTCTCAAGCTGGTTCTTGCCCTGCCGCGCGTTTACGGCGTGCTTGTAAGATCTAACCCGCGCAGGCGTAATCGGTTGACCCGTGTTGGCTGAATGCGATGAACGGTCGCTTTGTTAAAATCAACCATACGTCAAAACCGTAATCAAACGCGAAATTCAAATGGCTTGCATCTGGTACTGCAGTGATATGGTGCTAATAGAGATTACAACGCGGATTGCAAGGAACAATAGACTGCGTGACCTTAAATACGCCCGTGCTGACTGATTGAGTTGTTCGCTTAAGTTACAAACGGATTAACTATGCGTAGGCGGTCTATTTTTTGTTGATGCTGCAAGTCTTCGCTATACAGCATCTTGCAACCTAACTCCAACGCAGCAGCGATGATCAGCGAATCATAAAAGCTGTATTGATAGCGAGAGCGGACTGACAAAGCGCGTTCATACAACAACGCCGGAGAAACCAACTTGCAAAGTGGCATCAGCGTTCTTTTCAGCAGGGCGTGTGCATCATCGGGAGTAAAACCAAGCTTTGACAGCGCTACATTTAGCGCCTCTTGCACGACCTGTGGGCTTATTATGTGAGTCCCTTCTTTAAGCCCTGTGCTCACCAGGCGCTCCGCTATGGCCTGCTTTTCTGTATTCCTGGAATCAAATAGATAAATAACGACATTGGTATCCAGCATGCTAACGTCGCTCATTCATTTCGTCCCTGCTAAATCGTCTACCTTCCGTGGAGTACTTCGTGCGTAATTCCCTGATTGTGTGCATTGCTTCCTCGGCCGCTTGCTGCCGGTGCACATATTCTTCCAACCACTGCCGAAATTTCGCGTTTAAGGTGGTGTGTTCGCTTGCCGCTCGATGGCGGGCTGCTTCGATCAAACTCTCATCTGCGCTTAAAGTAATGTTCTTCATAAGGCTTTTAACATTTGTATGTCAACACACGAAGATAGTGTACACTATCTTCGTGTTCATAGCCTGTAAGAGGAGAGTTGGGATCAGGTCCCGTCTGAGCCAATACTGCTAAAATTCCACAGCAGCTCGATAGCCCATGGCTTCTAAAAGAGATGCGTTGCTGATCCCCCCACTCCCCTTTCATATCGGCAATGGTTCGTGCCACTTTCAGCACCTTGTAATACACCCGTGCTGACAAATTGAGTTGTTCGCTTAAGTTACAAACGGATTAACGGTTGGAGTGGGTGTCAGATCATCACCATGCCACCATCGGTCAGTATATTCTGACCCGTCACATAATCGCTGTCAGAGCCTGCCAGAAACGAAACGAGATTCGCCACGTCTTCCGGGGTCTGCATGCGACCCAGAACAATACCGTCCAGCGCCTTCTGCTTCATCGCGCCCTCGGGAATGCCCAGCACTTCTGCCGCGCGGCTGTCGATGGTGTCCCACATACCGGTATCTACGATGCCCGGGCAGTAGGCGTTGACGGTGATGCCGTGGGCTGCGAATTCCTGCGCCATCACGTGAGTGAGAGCACGCACGCAGAACTTCGAGGAACCGTAGGTGCCCAGCACGGCGTGGCTGGTGTGAGCAGCGGCGCTGGCGGCATTTATGATTTTGCCACCACGGCCCTGCGCGATCATCTGCTGGGCCGCAGCCTGAGCGCACCACAGTACCCCCTTTACATTGATGGCGTACAATTTGTCGAAATCGTTTTCGGTGATCGCCAGGATAGGGTCCACCTGCACAATGCCAGCGTTGGAAACCATAACGTCCAGGCGACCCAGATCCGCAACGGTGTTGACCACCATGTCGAAAACCTGGTCCCGGTTGCTGACATCCGCCGGTACAGCGGTCGCGGTGGCGCCGCTTGCACGCAAGGCCTCGACGCAGGCTTCGGCGCTGTCGACACTCACATCGTTAATGGCTACTGCAAAACCGTCTCGCGCCAGTCGCTCCGCGATTGCCTTGCCGATACCGAGTCCGGCCCCGGTGACCAGTGCTACTTTGCCCTTTGTCATGCTGTGCTACTTTGTTGTATGCAGGTTAGGGTTTGATAATGGCCTTCAGGGTCTCTCCGGTTTTGAGCTGTGCCTCGAAAGCGTCCGCAGCTTCTGTCAGAGCGTATTTGTGGGTGATCAGTGCCTTGCGATCAACCTTGCCTTGCGCGATCAGTGCCAGACACTCATCAACCAGTTCCTGGGTATAGCCCAGAACCCCCGTGACAGAGAGGTTTTTACTGACGACCTGGTTCAAATCCGCCTCCGGGCGATTCTCGTATAGAGCAACTATTACCAGTTTGCCGGAATTGGGTTTGAGAACCTCAAGACACTGGTTGAGCGGGCCGGCCAGCCCGGAGGCCTCGATAGCGACATCAATATTGGCCGAAGTAGTGCTGTTGTAAAGCACGTGCTCTTCACCTGTGAGCGTCTTCATTGTGGCCACCAGATCTTCATCCGCGACATTGATGGTGCGGTCCGCGCCGAATTCTTTCGCCATGGCCAGGCGTTTTTCCGCCACATCGGATATGATCACCTCACAGTCAGGATGCAGCGCCTTGATGACCTGCACACAACCGAGGCCGATCATGCCGGCACCGGTGATCAGTACTTTCTCGCCGCCCTGCAGACCGCCCTTGAGCACGGCACTCATCGACACGGTCAGCGGCTCGAGGGTGGCCGCCTCCTCATAGGAGACGTTGTCTGGCAGTTTGGCGAGCAATGGCGTATCGCCAACCATCGGCGTTACCTGGCAGTATTCCGCGTAAGCGCCCAGGGCTACGCCCACCACCCGTTCACCGACCCGGACGTCCCCAGCCCTGGCGTTCTCGCCAACTGCCACCACGTCGCCAGCAAACTCGTGGCCGAAAAGGATGCTGCCATCGTCCTGAGGCAGTGCCATTTCCCGGAACATACCCAGCTTGTAAGTGTGGAGGTCTGTTCCGCAAACACCAACGCTCATCACTTTAACCAGCACGCCGTTGTCGGGTACCTGCGGCTTTGGAATGTCGGCAATCCGCAGATCGCGGTCACCATGGAGTACGGCGGCTTTCATTGTTTCCATGTATCTGCTCCCTGAGCTGTCGACGCTGTACCGGTCGCCTCCGCCCGGTTTGACTTAGCGGGGCTTGACGCCCTGCGATTACGGATTTCGGGTAATGGCATGGGTTTAAACCTCTCTTCGAGTTGGCGCTGGTGCCTTGTTGTGGTGATGTTGGACCTACCCTAGCCGGGTTCAGCAGCAGCTTCGCGACCTTTGGAGACATTATTTTGATTTTTCGAGACAATCGGCGCTGCGATAATTGCGCCCGGGGAAAGGTCGGAGATTTATTGTAATGCCGCATTGCGAATTCGCCTGGGTGATTGCCCGAACCAACGCCTGCAGCTGCGACTGAGAATGGCCTGCTCGGCGTAGCCGACCAGGCCAGCCACTTGAGACAGGGGCATGTTGGTGTGGCGCAGGCAGTGCTCCACGGTCTCCCGTCGGATCCGGTCACGGATGTCTTCGAAGCTGGTATTCTCCTGCTTCAGGCGCCGCTGCAAAGTGCGAGGGTGCATTGCCATGGCCCGGGAGACCGATTCGCGATTGCAGCTTTCGGTACCCAGGGTCTTACGGATGGCAGTCTCCACCCGGGCGGCCACCAGGCCGTCTGGCGAGGGCGATTGCACGTTGAGGTAGTCCTCCGCCATCTGGTGCAACTGCTCGCTGCGATGCAACAGGCTGGTGCGCAGCGTTTCGCGGGAGACATAGAGGGCGTTGGCAGTGCAGTTGAAGCTCACCGGCGCGCCGAAGTGCTGCTCATACCGGGATGCCGGGCTGAGCGGTGGGTGAGGCAACTCCACCCGCAATGGTCTGTAGGCGTCCTGCGCAAGCCGGGCCAGCACGCCATGGACCACGCCTATGCCCAGGTCCTCCGCCTGGCACATCGCCTGGTGAGGCATCTGGCTCAAGTTGATATTCAGCCGCAGTCGCGTGCTGTTGGTCAGCTCTTCGATCTCCAACGACAGCGCGGGGCTCTGCACGAACAGATAAGTTGCGGCACAGCGCACTGCCTGCTCCACGGTCGCGGAATTCTGCATGGCCACTGCCAGTGGGCCGAGGATACCGATGTCCTGTTCGGACGACAGTCGCAGTCCGAAATCCGGCATCTCCAGTTCCGCCGCAGTCATCTCCATCAACTGGATGAGCTGGCGGTAGGGCATCGTCGCGTCCTCGTCATCCAGCAGACCGTCGGGAATACCGCAGTCGCGGGTAAAGTGCTGCGGGTCGCCACCGAGTCGTTTGACCAGTTCTTTGTAACCGCGCAGGCCGCCGACCCGGACTTTCTCCGACACGTTTCTGAGCTCCTTATCGCTATTTGCGCTTGCCAAAGGCCGCCAGTATCCAATCACAGTGTAAACAAATACGGGCAGCGGCGCTGCCTGCCGTAGCGCGATAGCTGCTCCACGGCCAGTCCTTCGCTGCCCGCACCATGCCAGCGCGAACAGGGTTGAGCACAATATACCGCGCCAGCGAATTCCAGGCGCCGGGGGCGTGCCATTGTGTGTTAACTTCTTTGTTTACTTTCTGCACATTCTATATAATTGCGGCCATAAATCAAAGACCTGACCCTATTATCTTGTTATCGCTCTTTAGGTGAACAACAGAGGTTGGCGGGCTGTTGAACTTGATAATGCGACATACCAATAATTGGTATATACTAAACCCATGAGCTGGACCGTTTACCTGACACGCAAAGCGCACAAACAACTGAAAAAGTTACCGCAGTCTGTTCAGGATCTGACGGACCTCGCTGTGGAGGATCTGGAAGCGGAAGGCATCAATCCGACTGGGTGGGATACCCTGAAAACGGATGAAGACGAATATCGCTTGCGTCTGAATTATCGCTACCGGTTGCGGTATCGCGTAACGGATGAACAGGTTCTGGAAATAGAAGTTTTTTATATCGGGCACCGACGGGAGGCGTATCGATGAATCAAGCACTGACAATCCATCACGACCTGGGCGATGTGGTGGTGACACCCAGCGGTAAAGTGAATAAAGCGCGTCTGAAGAAGATGATTCGCACAACGCTGGATCAATACCAACAGGAAGACCGGATACCGGCCAAGCACGTGCATGCAGAGGCTAAGCGCCGCCACGGTGATCAGTACCGTACACCCGGATACTATCTGCGTTTGTACCGCCTACGCGCTGATCTGACACAGTCGACATTGGCTGAACGGGCAGGCCTTCGACAACATCATCTGTCGGAGATGGAGAACAACAAGCGCGTGTTGGGTAAAGCGAACGCAAAGAAGCTAGCGGCTATCCTGAACTGCGATTATCGAAGGTTGCTCTAGCACCATGACAGACTCCGGTATCAAGTGAAATTTTTGGGGTCAAATTTTTGGGGTCAAGTCTTTGAATTTGGATTGACGCCAATATTTGCCCTTCTGTTACAGATGTTACAAAAGGTTAGCTGCGAACAATATCCACAATAATTCTACGGGGAGCTTTTTTAGGGCTCTAACCCTCCCTTTGATCGGAGACTACAACCAGCAATACTACAACTCCACCACCGCCCTATACCCCATCGCCTCCAATAACGCTGCTTTGCTGATCCCCCCCTCCCCTTTCATATCCGCAATGGTTCGTGCCACTTTCAGCACCTTGTAATACGCCCGTGCTGACAAATTGAGTTGTTCGCTGGCGGTGTACAGCAATTCTTGCTCTGCGTCAGCTAGGGTGCATAGATCGCGAATTTGCGGGCTGCTCAGGTCGTTGTTCAGGCAGCCCTGGCGCAGCAATTGAATGGCGCGAGCGGCTTTCACGCGCTTGAGCACGGTAGCACTGCTTTCTTCCTGGCAGTCGCTGCCGTCAAATTCTCTGGGCGATACCCGACTAACAGATACATGCAGGTCTATTCGATCCAGCAGTGGTCCGGACAGTTTGCGATTGTAGCGGGCAATCTGTTCCGGTGTGCAGCGGCATTGCACGCGCTGATCGCCGTCGTAGCCGCATGGGCAAGGGTTTCTTGCAGCAATAAGCTGAAAACGGCATGGGTAGGTGACTTGCTCACGGGCACGCGATATACAGATTTCCCCACTTTCCATCGGCTCGCGCAGCACTTCAACCACACTGCGAGGGAATTCGGGAAACTCATCGAGAAACAGCACGCCATTGTGGGCCATGGAAATCTCGCCGGGGCGGGGATGGCTGCCTCCGCCCACCATGGCGGTAGCGGAGGCGCTGTGGTGCGGTGCGCGAAACGGCGGCGAGCAGCTGAACGGTATGAAGTTGCTGCTGACTGTGAGGGAATGAATAGAGGCCACCTGCAGGGCTTGGTCACTGCCTAGCTCAGGCAAAATACCCGGCATGCGACTGGCAAGCATGGTTTTGCCCGTGCCTGGTGGACCGGTAAACAGCAGGTTGTGGCGCCCGGCAGCGGCAATCTCTATGGCGCGTTTCGCCATAAACTGGCCTTTTACGTCAGCAAAGTCGCCATGTGCGCGTGCGCTGGATTGCAGGCTTGTGGTTGGCACCGGAGATAAACGGTTATTCCCGTTAAGGTGCGCGCATAGCTCCAGCAAATGCGCGGCGGCAAACGTGTCGCTGTGGTTCAGAATGCCGGCTTCACTGGCATTGCCTGATGGCACAAACAGCGTCTTGCCGGCGTGCGCGCCTGCTATCAAGGCCGGCAACAGGCCTTTTACATGACGCAACTCGCCATTCAGGCCCAGCTCAGCGTAAAACTCGCTGTCACTCAGTGCCTGCTCAGGCAACTGGCCGGAGGCTACCAGCACACCAAGTGCGATGGCCAGATCATAGCGACCACCGTGCTTTGGGATGTCAGCGGGGGCCAGGTTCACTGTGATCCGAGTGTCGGGGAATTCGAAATGCGCATTAAGTAATGCGCTGCGTACCCGGTCTTTGCTTTCTTTAACGGCTGTTTGCGCCAGACCGACAATATTGAACGCGGGCAGCCCGTTGGATAAATGCGTTTCTACGGCAACGCGTGGTGCATCTATTCCTATTTGCGCGCGCGTGTGTACAACAGCGATAGACATATTGATCCCTCCATGGATACACGTCTTGGAATACGCCGGCCCCCGGCCGGTGTTTATGAATTCAGCGAACGACTGATCTGCTCAAGCTCCTGCTCCAGTTCTTCAACTCGACCACGCGTTTTACGCAACACATCCTGTTGTGCGTCAAACTCCTCGCGAGTAACAAGGTCCAGCTTGCTGAATACATTTTGTACAACGGACTGTACGCTTTTTTGCAATTCGTTGCGAGCGTCAGTGGCGGTTGGGCTGTCGCCGCCGCTTATGCTGGTAAACAATTGGCCCAGCTGGTCGCTGAGTTGCTGAATAATGCGTTCTCTAATCATGGGTGAAGCAATCTTGGAAGATTGCCTATTCTACCCAACTGCGCAGCGCAGTGGGCGTCAGCATGACCAGTAATGATAGATTTTGGTGCGCCATTCCAGTGCACGGGCATATTTTGGCGCGAAATACGCTGAATAATCGCAGAGTAAGTCTCGTAAGCCATTGAATTAGCGATATAAACGTTAACTGGCACAGTACCTGCTAATTGCTACCCATCATTAACTTAAACGGGCCAGTTGCCCGACTCTTTGGAGATCAACATGAAAAAAGCATTTATCGGAATAGCGGCGGCTGCTTCTATGTTTTCAACCCTCCCTGCAAACGCTGATGTATCCATAAGTGGTAATCTCGGAGTTATGTCCGACTACTTTTACCGTGGTATTTTTCAGTCTGACAGTGTTGCTAACGGCGGCCTTGATCTGGAATCGGGTGGTTTCTACCTGGGTACCTGGGCGGCTGACGTTGATGACGGCCTGGAAGTCGACCTGTATGGCGGCTACTCGCACGAATTCGAGGGTGGATTCAGCGCGGGCATTGGCTTTACCGGCTATTACTATACGGGTGAGTTTGACGACACCTACCAGGAACTGAACCTCAGTGTTGGATGGAATTTTCTGTCGGTCGATTACGCGATTGGCGAATACGACAATTTTGGCGGGCCCAAGCTAGACTATGACTTTCTGTCGGTTGGTGCCGAGTATAATGGCCTGTACGCCTTGTTCGGCAGCTTTGGTGACGATTTCAATGGTGACTACTGGGAAGTGGGCTACGGTATGGAAGTGGCCGGTTTTGATATAACCGGTACGATCATCATTAACGACAAAGAACTGTCTGGCACAGTAGACTCAAACGGTAACCCCGATTCTGACGAGTCTTTTGTTCTGAGCATCAGTAAATCAATCGATATTATGTAATGGCGCGAGGCGCACACAACATGCACGCCTGGCAGGTAAGATCAAGGCGTTCAATAAATGCTACTATTGCTGCCATAGAGACAAGCGGGAGACACACATGAAATTAGTCACAGCGATTATCAAGCCTTTCAAGCTTGACGATGTAAGGGCTGCCCTTTCGGAGATAGGCGTTCAGGGCATTACCGTGACCGAGGTAAAAGGCTTTGGCCGGCAGAAAGGCCATACCGAACTGTATCGTGGTGCAGAATACGTGGTGGACTTTCTGCCCAAGGTGAAGCTGGAAATTGCCATTGACGATGGCTTGCTGGACCAGGCGATTGAAACCATCAGTGATGCGGCTAACACTGGTAAGATCGGTGACGGCAAAATATTCGTATCCAATCTTGAGCAGGTTATTCGTATTCGTACCGGTGAGACGGGCAGCGACGCTGTTTAGCTTTACACCTCAAAAGGACTGAAAAACCGGCGCACTTATCGCCGGTTTTTTTTGCATTTCTCTCCACCTGGTCTATACATAGAGTCTGCCTTTTTTTAAGGCGGTATAAACGCGCTGTTGCAACGTGCCAGCAAGCACAACGCGTTAGTACAAAAATAGATCAATTGACCATCAAGTGGGGATAACAGAGCATGAAAACGGCCGCTGTTGAGCACCAGCTCAAAGACTATCTGGGCAGCAAGGACGATAACGCTGAAACGCGTACCGTAGCAACACGGGTGCGCCTGCGAAGCAAAATGCAATCAGAAATCGAGGCGTTTCTACAAAGCGGCGGAAAAATCGCCGAGATTGATTCCAATGTGATGGCTGATCCGCCCCGTAAGCCTACCAGTGACTACGGTAGCCAGCCCATTTAGAAAACACCCATAAGCCTGCTCGTCAAGCGGGTGGGCTTATAGTGCGTTGATCGCGTCGGGTAACTCGGTTACTGAATCCAACACTAAATCGGGCGCCTGGTCATGCGGCCAGGGGTCGCCGTTGGCATTAATCCAAGCGCAGGGTATACCAAGTTGTTGGGCCCCAAGTACATCGTGCTCAGGATTGTCACCAACGTGCAGCATTTCATGCGCTGCGATATCAAATTCCCGCAGAGTTAATTCAAAGTGCGGTGCTGCAGGTTTACTGGAGTTGATGTCTTCGGCCTTGATGCTGAAATCAAACAAATGCGAGATATCCAGCCGCATGACATCGGCATTACCATTGGTCAGCGCCACTAACTGGAACCGTTCTTTCAGTATCGCCAGGGTTTCTTCCACACCTTCGTAAAGCCTTACTTTGTGTCGTGCATCAATAAACAACTCGAACGCCTGCTCGGCAAGACGGTGCGCTTCAGCCTCTGAATAACCGCAATCGCGGATCAGAGAAAAAATTGACTCTTTTCGAAGCTGGCTGATCTGGTGGTGCAGATCCGGCCGCTGCTTGTGCAGATCAATACGCCGCTGAATAATTGCTTCCTGGTCGAAGCGTTGAAACAGCTGCGGGCAGTGATGTTGCAAGAACTGGTTTACGGTTTTCTCAGCCGCAATAAGCACCGGTCGAACTGGCCACAAAGTGTCGTCTAAATCAAACGATAATACTTTGAAGGTGTGCGGCATCAGTCATCGCTCGCTTTCACGGCGCGAGGATGTGCTTTGTCATACACCTCGGCCAGATGCTGATAGTCAAGGTGAGTGTACACCTGGGTGGTGCTGATGTTTGCGTGGCCCAGCAATTCCTGCAGGGCACGCAGGTCGCCACTGGATTGCAGCAGATGGCTGGCAAACGAATGCCTGAGCATGTGCGGGTGCAGTTTGTGGCCCATAGCCTGCTGTTTACACCAGTATTCAAGACGGGCTTGCACACTGCGCGGTTTGATACGCGAGCCGCGATTACTTAAAAACAGTGCCGGTTCGTTAGCGTCCGGAGAAAAATCTGCTCGCCACTTTAGCCATTCCGTTATCGCTGACAGCGCTTTTGAGCCAACCGGCAAACTGCGCGTCTTATTGCCTTTGCCAACCACGCTTAACAGTTTAGCATTGCAATCCAGATCGCCTATGTTCACGCTTACCAATTCGCCTAATCGTACGCCCGATGAGTACATCAGCTCGAACATCGCCGCGTCTCTGGCCGCCAGTGCGTCGTCTGCGCTGATGCGCAGGAAATTCTGTAGTTGGTCTACCTCGGCGGCTTTAGGTAACGCTTTATTGGTTTTAGGGGCGCGCACGGATAAGGCGGGGTTGTGCTTATTCACCGCGTTGCGATTGTAGAACCCATACAAAGCGCGGACAGAAGACAGCAAGCGCTGAATACTGCGGCCAGACAGCCCGCGCCGGTGTTGCTTGCCAACCAGTGAGCGAACATCCGCTTCTGACACCTGCTCAGGGCTGTGTAAATTCTGATGCTGGCAATAATCACTGAACAGTTTTAAATCTCGCTGATAGGCGCTCAAGGTGTTTGGAGACAGGCGCCGCACAGAGCGCCCATAGCGCAAAAATTCACTGATTAAACTGTCCAGTGCGCGCAAGGAAGTATCGATTGAAATTGTAGAATCGCTGATTGCAGAGTGACTAGAGGTATCGCGGTAAGGCATGCGCCAGAATTTCACCGATATAACTCAGAAACAGAGTTCCCATGCCACTTTTGTAGTGCTGAGGGTTGCGGCTGCCAACCGCTAACAGGCCAATGTTAGTGGCCTTGCCAATCGGCACAACCGCTGCTGATTTAACATGCCCAGCATCGGCAGAGAACAGGAAGGCGTTTTCTTCTTTTCGCAACGTACCACAGATCACCTGGCGGGCATCCATCAGGTTGCCCACGGATTCACGTGCGGTTGCCGGCGTGACGCAGCGATAGTGGCTGTCAATGCGTTCGTCGGAGCCAAACAAACACAAGCTGTTGAAATCGGTTTTAAAGTCATTCTTCAGGCTTTTATCCAGCGAGCTGACCGCTGCTGCCAGTGTGTCTGCCAGTAACAAGTCCAGCACCAGTCTGCGTGTTAACTCAAACAAGCGATCGTTGTCGCGTGCATTGTCAACCAGCTTGCCCAGCCTGGACTGAAGTTGCTGATTACGCTCGCGAAGCACCGACAGCTGGCGTTCTACCAGAGATACGGCGGCACCGCGTTCGTGCGGCAGTTCCAGATCGGCAAGCACAGCAGGCTGGCGATCGAAGAAGTCGGGGTTTTCGCTCAAAAACGCCGCCACCTGCTCGTCATCTAGCTCTGTAATGTGTTGAGCCGGTCTAATCGCGCTCATAATCGAATCTGGCCCTCAAAAACGGTCATTGCCGGTCCTGTCATAAACACCGGTTCGCCTTCGCCGCGCCATTCTAGTTTCAAAACGCCGCCTTTCAAATGGGCATTGGCCGAATCCGTGAGTAAGTTACGTAATCGGGCGCTGACAAAGGCTGCGCAGGCGCCAGTGCCACAGGCGAGAGTTTCGCCCACGCCGCGTTCCACCACGCGCAAATCGAAGTTTTGCTCGTCGCGTATTCTGGCAAAGCCCACATTCACCTGCTCTGGAAAACGCTCATGACGGCTTAAGCTGCGGCCCAGCTTGTTGATGCGAAGCGAGCGCATATCATCGACAAACATCACCATATGCGGGTTACCTATAGACACCGCACTTATGTCGTACTGCTTGCCTTTGTGCTCAAGTGCGTAGCTGACATTCTGAGCGTCGGCTATGAACGGTATATCGTCAGGGTTGAGGCGGGGTACACCCATGTTGACTCTGATCTGGCCGTCGTCCTGAAGCTCCAGAACCGCGCGATTATTGCTTGTTTCCACCACCATTTCGCGTTTACCCGTCAATTTTCGGTCGTAAACGTATTTGGCAAAGCAGCGCACGCCGTTGCCGCAGTGCTCTACTTCGTTGCCATCCTGATTGAATATCCGGTAGCGAAAATCAGCATCGGGGCTTTGTGGGTGCTCAACCAGCAATACCTGGTCGCAGCCAATGCCAAAATGCCGATCGGCCAGGCGCCGGATCAGGGTTTTGTTCAACCTGATGTTTTGCGCCAACAAGTCCAGTACAACAAAATCATTGCCCAGACCATGCATTTTGGTGAACTTGATGACCATTGTCAGTCGGCGCTGGGCAGCAGGGCTTCGCCGGCAATCTGATGCGCAAAATCTTCTCTGGCGCGAACCAGATACGCATTGTCGCGATCGACCATGATTTCGGCTGCTCGCCCCCGGCTGTTGTAGTTAGAGCTCATCACAAAACCATAGGCACCGCAGGACCGGATTGCCAGCAAGTCGTCTGCCTGAACAGCCAGCGAGCGGTCTTTGGCCAGAAAATCAGCCGTTTCACAGATTGGCCCCACCACATCGTAGCGCTGTGTTGGTCGCTCAGGGTTTTCCAGCACCGTGTCTATACCCAGCCAGGCCTGATACAAGGCTGGGCGGATCATATCGTTCATCGCTGCATCGACAATCGCGAAACGCCGATCTTCATTACTTTTCAGATACAGCACCGTGGTAATCAACGCACCGGCATTGGCCACAATTGAGCGGCCCGGTTCTACCAGCAGCTGCACGTTGCGGCTGGCCAGCCGTTCGCGCACTTGCTCAAGATATTGCTGTGGGGTAGGGGGCTGCTCATCCTGGTAGCGCACTCCCAGGCCGCCACCAATATCAATATGTGCAATCGCAATCCCATCGCTGGCGAGTTCGTCGACTAGTAACAGTAAGCGGTCCAGTGCGTCCAGAAACGGCGCGGTGTCGGTCAGTTGGGAACCGATGTGACAGTCGATTCCGCAGACGTCGATGTGCGACATTCCAGCGGCGGTTCGGTACACGGCTTTGGCGGTATCGCAGGCGATGCCAAACTTGTTTTCGCTCAGCCCTGTTGAGATGTAGGGGTGCGTATTGGCGTCTACGTCCGGATTTACCCGCAGCGATACTCTGGCGGTTTGGTCCATGCTGCTGGCCACCTGTTGCAACAGCTGCAGTTCAGCTTCCGACTCGACGTTAAAGCAGAAGATGCCCGCCGTCAGAGCATGCTGCATCTCGGCTCTGGTTTTGCCAACGCCAGAAAAAACAACCTTGTCGGCCGAACCACCAGCCGCAAGTACCCGCTCAAGTTCGCCGCTGGACACCACGTCAAACCCAGCTCCCAGTCTGGCCAGCACGTTCAGAACCGCCAGATTGGAGTTGGCTTTTACCGCATAACAGACCAGGTGATCACAGCCAGCCAACGCCTGCTCATAGGCCTGGTATGCCTGCTCTATCGCGTGGCGCGAATACACGTAGCACGGCGTACCAAATTGCGCGGCAAGCTCGGGCAGGGGTAATGATTCGGCGTGCAATACCCCCGATTGATAGTTCAGAAAGGTCATTGCTCTGACTCGTCCTGGCCAAGCTCTGAGTCTGCGCGCACCTCCGCGGTTTCAGGTGCAGGGGGCGCAGCCTGAGGATTATTGGGCAGGTACAGCGGCCCTTTTTGTCCGCAAGACGCCAATACGGCAAGACTGATCGCGCAGCAGGTGGTGAAAATAAGGCGTCGCATAAACAAAGTG
The DNA here is from genome assembly GCA_030429735.1 of Gammaproteobacteria bacterium. Classification (GTDB taxonomy): domain Bacteria; phylum Pseudomonadota; class Gammaproteobacteria; order Pseudomonadales; family JAUIET01; genus JAUIET01. Next base: position 715,426 of record JAUIET010000001.1, on the reverse strand, counting down.
ACCGGTGGAAAACAATAATATTGCGCAATTATACGGTAGCCACGGCGGAAAAGCCTGTGCGCTTACCGTGCAGAAATTGGGGCTGTTAGCGGGTAGTAAGCGCTTGCTTGCCTTCAGCTACTCGCAATAACACTTGTTTTGGTGCCGTGCCCCCCAAATGATCGCGGGCCGCCAGGGCGCCTTCCAGGGTAAGAAACTCGTACACATCGTCACCGATCAAGGCGGAAAAACCCTGCAGGGTTGGCAAGTCGATATCGGCCAGGTCGAGCGAATGTTCCACGCCGTAGGCAACCGCACTGCCAACCACTTCATGGGCATCTCTGAATGGCATGCCTTTTCTCACCAGGTAATCCGCTAAATCAGTGGCTGTGGCAAAACCTTTCATTGTGGCAGCGCGCATGGCCTCGGCTTTGCACACAATAGCCGGGACCATGTCCGCAAACGCCCGCAGGCAGTCATGCACGGTATCTACGGTATCAAACAGCGGCTCTTTATCTTCCTGATTGTCTTTGTTGTAAGCCAACGGTTGCCCCTTCATCAGGGTCAGTAAGCCCATCAGGTGACCATTGACCCGGCCGGTTTTACCGCGCACCAATTCGGGCACGTCAGGGTTTTTCTTTTGCGGCATGATTGATGAGCCGGTGCAAAAGCGGTCTGGCAGTTCTATGAAGTCAAATTGTGCCGAGGTCCAAAGCACCAGCTCCTCGGAGCAACGCGACAAGTGCGTCATGATCAGACTGGCCGCCGCGCAAAACTCAATTGCGAAATCGCGGTCGCTGACAGAGTCCAGAGAATTACGGCTGGCCCGGTCAAACCCCAATTGCGCTGCAGTGAACTGACGATCAATATTGTAGGTTGTGCCTGCCAGCGCGGCCGCACCCAGGGGGCTGACATTTACCCGCCGCCGGCAGTCCTGCAAGCGCTCAAAATCGCGTTCCAGCATTTCAAACCAGGCCAGCATGTGATGGCCGAAGCTGATCGGTTGAGCGGTTTGCAGATGGGTGAAGCCGGGCATCACCGTGGCCGCTTCGCGCTCGGCCAGCTCCAACAGGCCGTGTTGCAGGCGGCTTAGCTCAGCGCTGATCCGGTCTATCGATTCGCGCATGTACAAGCGAATATCGGTGGCCACCTGGTCATTGCGGGAACGCCCGGTGTGCAGCTTTTTGCCGGCATCGCCTATCCTGGCGGTCAGCGCGGCTTCGATATTCATGTGCACGTCTTCGAGTGCCACAGACCACTCAAATCGGCCCTGTTCAATATCAAGCTGGATATCGCGCAGGCCTTGTTCAATTGCGGCAAGTTCGTCAGCGGTTAAAATGCCTTGTTGGCACAGCATGGCGGCATGCGCGAGAGAGCCCTGGATGTCTTCTCGATACAAACGCCTGTCGAATTGCTCCGAGGCGGTAAAGCGCTGCACGAACTTGTCGGTGGGTTCGGAAAACCGGCCACCCCAGCTGCTGTTGGTTTGATCGCTCACTGGATGTCTCTTTACGTTTGAAAACTGGGCAGTATACCAGTAGAAAGCACTGCTAGACTGTGGCAATGGCATTGTCGAAACCAAACCCTCCTCCCGTAGAACGCCGCGACCAGGCTCGCGCTGGGTATTTCGTGTTGCCTGATTTGTGCAAAGTGCAACCGCTGTTCGTGCTGATCATCACGGCGCAGCTCTTGGTACTAGTACAAACCCTGCTGTTGGGTCCGGTGTACAGTTTCGACTGGGCCTACTTCGCAACCGCTTCGTTTTATGTGCAATGGAACGTTCTGTTGTGCGCTGCTGTGTTGTGCAAGTATCGAGAACGTATTCAACGCATGCCGATAACGCCGGGTGCGCTGGTGGCCTATGGGCTGATTCTGTTAGTGTCTTTTTTGTTGAGCGTTATCGCACAATGGCTGGTGCATACGTATTTATCGCGCATTCCCGGCCCGTGGCGCTGGGACTGGCAGGCAACTATGTCGCAATTGGCCGTGGTTGCGGTCATTGGCGGGATAGCGCTGCGTTACATGTATCTTCAACAGCAGGTGCTTATTCAGGGGCAGGCAAGGTTGCAAGCACAGATACATGCGTTGCAGTCGCGGATTCGACCACACTTTCTGTTTAACAGCATGAATATTGTGGCCAGCTTGATCAGCACCGATCCAAAGCGCGCCGAACGTGTGGTGGAAGACATATCAGAACTGTTTCGAGCGAGCTTGCGTGCCGGCGATGATCTGGTCAGCCTGCGTGAGGAGGTTGAGCTGTGCAAGCAATACATAAGTATCGAGCAGCTTCGTCTGGGTGACCGACTGCAAGTGGATTGGCAGCTTGATGACGCATTAATGGACGTCAGATTGCCCTCGCTAACACTGCAACCGATTATTGAGAACGCCGTGTATCACGGAATACAGCCCTTGATTAGTGGCGGAACTGTGCAAATAATAGGCAAAAAAAGCGGCGAAAATGTTAGTCTGGTAGTGAGCAACCCGTTACCAGACCAGACCGAGTTTGATGAAAAAGAATTACCGCGCGGAAACCGGATTGCGCTGGCCAATACCATTGCCAGATTGCGTGCACATTTTGGCCAGGAAGCGAATGTGAAAACATTTAATGACGGACATCGATTTTCTGCGGAAATCAGCTATTCTGTTAAAAAGTAACATTATAAAACCTTAGACAGGCAGCCACCAACAATGAATGTTCTGATCGTTGATGATGAACCTCTGGCGCGAGATCGGCTCAAGCGCATGGTTAATGAAACCCGAGATTGGCGCGTGATCGCTGAAGCCAGCAATGGCGCAGAAGCAATCGAGCAGTGCCGACAAACCCGCCCTGACGTTATTCTGATGGACATCCGAATGCCGGAAATGGATGGCCTGTCGGCCGCCAGACGTATTTCAGATGAAGAGAATGCCCCGGCAATTATATTTTGCACAGCGTACGATGAATACGGTGTGGAAGCGTTTGAAGCAGAAGCGGTAGGGTATCTGCTGAAACCGGTCCGCCAGGAAAACCTGGAATCTGCGCTACTGAAAGCGCAGCGACTGAACCGATTGCAATTGAATGCCATCAATGCAGCGAATGACGCTGAATGCATATTGAAGCAACGTGAACATATTACGTCACGTTCGCGTCGTGGTATTCAAATGGTACCGTTTTCAGACGTTCGTGTATTTCGCGCCGACCACAAATACGTAACGGCATATCACAACGAAGGTGATCTGCTCATTGACGACACTTTGAAAGAGCTGGAAGCCGAATTTCCAGACAAATTGATTCGCGTGCACCGCAATTCGCTGGTGGCAATCAAATATATTCTGGGTATGGAGCGCAATCAGGAAGGCGTGCAATGCCTGGTATTGGATGGCATCGAGTTGCGACCACAAGTTAGCCGCCGGCACTTGCCGCGTGTGCGAAAATTGATGCAAACCTTGTAACTTGATTTAATTTATTTGCCGGCGTTGGAAAACGCCTGCTGTTAAAGGCCACCTCAGGGTGGTCTTGTTCGTTTAACACCCCTCGTTGGCGTATTCATCACTCTTTGTTTGTTCATTTCCCTGACGGCTCGTATCATAGTCGCAGCCAGGAAAATGACCATGACCGACATATTGCGCGTCGCAACACGCAAAAGCCCGCTTGCCCTTTGGCAGGCAGAATACGTAAAACAGGCGCTGCAAGCCTTACACCCCACGCTCAGCGTTGAGCTAGTGCCGATGACAACGCGTGGCGATAAAATTCTGGACACGGCATTGTCCAAAATAGGGGGTAAAGGATTATTTATTAAGGAGCTGGAGCACGCCCTGCTGAATGACCAGGCCGATATTGCGGTGCACTCCATGAAAGACGTGCCCATGGAGTTTCCTGAGGGGCTTTGCCTGGGTGTGATCTGTGAAAGGGAAAACCCGTTCGACGCTCTTGTCTCCAATACCTTTATCAGCGTGGATGATTTACCCGAGGGCGCCAGGCTGGGCACATCAAGCTTGCGTCGAGCGAGTCAGTTGCAAAACTACCGGCCTGACCTGCGTATTTTAAATTGCCGTGGCAATGTGAACACACGCCTGGCCAAATTGGATAACGGGGAATACGACGCCATTATCCTTGCCGTTGCTGGCTTGAAGCGTCTGGCAATGATCGATCGCATTAGCCAACAGCTGGATTCTGATTTGTGCCTGCCCGCACCGGGGCAGGGCGCCGTCGGCATTGAGTTACGCGCTGATGATGAGCGCACGCAGGCGCTGATCAGCCCACTCAATCATGACGATACAATCGCCTGTGTTGGCGCGGAACGTGCGTTGAACAGTGCTTTACAGGGCGGTTGCCAGGTACCGATTGCGGCGTATGCCACGTTTGATGCAGGCATGGTGCACTTGCGAGCCCGAGTTGCCAGCCCCGATGGCCAGACCTTGCTGCTTGCCGACGGCTCGGCGGAGGCTGACGGTGTGCAAGCGCTGGGGCAACAGCTTGCTGAACAATTATTGGCTCAGGGGGCGGGCGATATTCTGCAAGCCGTGTACGGCGCGTGAGCGAATACTGAGCCAGCATGAATAAGGCCACCAATAAAGTGCTTAATGGCCTGCCGGTGTTGCTGACTCGACCGCAAGGGCAAGCGCAGGACTGGAGCCAACAGCTGCAGTCACTTGGTGCGCACGTGGCGCATATTCCAACACTGGCGATTCAACCCTTAGCGGCGCCTGATGAGACAGAAAACCTGCTGAAACGCGCGGATTTCGGCGTATTTGTCAGCGGCAATGCTGTACGCGCACTGATGAAGGTTCAGGTGGCACGTGGGTTCTCTGTCGATACTGTCTGGTATTGCGTTGGCAAAGCCACGGAAACGCTGGCCGCAGAGCTCGGCTTTGCCGTGACTGCGAGCTGTGCCGTTGACAGCGAAACGCTGTTGCAAAACCCGCTGTTGCGTGATGTGAATGGCAAGCATTGTGTCATCGTGCGAGGCCAGGGTGGCCGTACCGTTCTCGGCGATACATTGGCCAAACGCGGTGCACACGTTGACTATTGTGAATTGTACCGCCGAGACGGCGCGTGGCAGAACGCTGAGCTTCTGGCATCATATTTAGCCGGTAAGGCGAGCGCACCCCATGTCATTATCGCAAGCAGTGTTGATTCACTAAATTACACCTTTTTACTTGCAGAAAAGCGTGAAATGCGGGCAAATGTGGAGCAAGCGACCATACTGGTACCAGGCAAGCGCGTGGCAGACGCCGCATTGCAGCTGGGTGCCCGGCATGTTTTGTGTGCCGGCAGCATCCAACTGGTGGACATAGTGGCTGAATTAGAACGATGGTGGGCAAAGCAACAATGACTGAAACGGAACACAGCAGCGACAGCGAGCTGACACCAACAGAGCAGCAAAGCGCCAAAAGCACGGCAAGTAAAGCGAAAACGGCCAAGCCCAAAGACGGAAAGCCCAAGGTGGGCTTGTTGTGGCTGTTTGTATTGATCACATTGATCGTCAGCGGTGCGGCCGGCTACGGTGTGTATTGGTTGTGGCAACAAACTGATCAAACGGCACTGAGCCAAACCGACCTGCTCGAGCAGAGCCAAACCGCAATTATTGACCTGCGTGATGACCTGGGTAGCCTGGAATCGGCCATCGAAAGCGAGTCCAACCAGCGTGAGTCCAGCCTGCAAGCGGCACAAGACGAAATGAGCTTACTGGCCAAATCGCTGGAAAAACAGCAGCGTCATATTAAAGAGCTCAGCGCGTCCAATCGCGATCAATGGCTGCTGGCCGAAGTGGAATACCTGTTGCGCCTGGCAAACCAGCGCATTCTGATGAGCAAGGATGCCAGCGGTGCATTAGCCATGCTGGATTCCGCTGACGGTGTATTGCAGGGCATAGACGACGTGTCACTGCACAACGTCAGAAAAGCCATTGCTGACGACCTGGCAAGCCTGCGCAGCGCTGACGAACTTGATGTCAATGGCACTTACCTCAAACTGGCGGCGCTGGCGACGCAGCTTGAAACGCTGGAGCTGTATGAGTTGCCTGAGTTCGATTTACCGGAAGTTGACACCGAGTTGCTCACCCCTGATGAGCAGCAGGCCTGGACGGAACGGCTGAAGAGCGCGCTCAGTGCAATTGGTTCGGCGTTTAGCAAAGCGTTTATTATTCGCCGGGACAACGAACAAGTGGAAGCGATGCTTGAGCCGCAGGACGAACTATACCTGCGTCAAAATCTGCGTCTAATGCTGGAGCAAGCGCAACTGGCCTTATTGTCGCAACAGCAAGGCGTGTATCAAACCAGTCTTGAGAAAGCGCAGCGTTGGATAGCGCAGTATTTTCTGATTGAAGACAACGCTACCCAGGCCGCCTTACAAGCGCTGTCTGACCTGGCCACCTTGAACGTAGACCCGCCGTTACCGGATATTTCCGGTTCTTTCCGTGCGTTGAAGAAATATCAGCAAGACCAGCAAAACACAAGACCAGGCTTGGACTACCAGCCGCAGGCGCCGGTTGCAGAACGCGCGCCACAAAGCAGCACCAATCCTGCTGATGCCGCTGCTACATCGAATGAAGCGATAGACAGTGCTGGCGATCAAGTGGAACAAGCCATCGAGAGCACAGTCGAAGGTGCAGAGGCCGGTGCAGCCGATGATGTACCACCAGCCGCTGCAGCGGAAGGCTGAGGGTTGATCAGATGATAAAGTTCTTTATTCTTGCTCTGATCATAACCGGATTGGTCATTGGTCTGGCTATGCTGGTGGAGCGCGACGCCGGCTACATCCTGATTGCGTACGATAACACCAGCATTGAAGCAAGCCTGTGGGCTGGACTACTGGCGCTCGCGTTGATTCTGTTTCTGCTTTACTGGCTAGTCCGCCTGATCATGAAGATACGTTATTCAGGCCGTAGCCTGCGCTATTGGCGAGAGGGCCGCCAGGCGCGGCGCAACGAAGCTCAGGTTACCCAGGGCCTGATTCAGTACATGGAAGGCGACTGGAAGGCCTCGGCAAAAACTTTTTCGCGGGGTGCAGAGCGTTCGCCGACACCGTTACTGAGTTATTTGATGGCGGCACGGGCCAGTGACGCGGCGGGTGACACTGCGCAATGCGAAGAGTTTTTGAAGCTGGCAGAAACCAGCACGCCCGATGCGCATGTTGCTATTGGACTGACCCAGGCTGAATTGCAATTGAACAAGGGTGAGTACGAAAACTGTTTGGCAAACTTGAACCGTATACGTAGCGAGCAAGCTGAGAATGATCTGGCTCTGCGTTTGTCGGCCAAGGTGTACGAGGCGTTAAGAGACTGGTCTGGCTTACAGCAGCTATTGCCGGTATTGCGCAGAAAAAAATTACTCCCGGAAGACACCTTGCTAGACCTTGAACATAAAACCTTCGAAGCGCGCCTGGCCAATGCCGAGTCGTCAGCACAGTTGCAAACCAGCTGGGGCGAGTTACCCAAGCATCTAAAAAAAGATGAGCAGTTACTTGCTGAATACGCGAATGCACTGATTCGCTTTGATCAGGGCAGCGAGGCTGAAACTTTGCTGCGAGCTGCCTTGAAAAAAGACTGGTCGACAAAGCTACTTGGTATGTATGGCAAGGTTCGTGGCGACCTGGGCAAACAACGCTCGGTGGCAGAAGGATGGTTGAAGTCTCGGCCTGACGATGCGCACTTGTTGCAGGCACTGGGACGAATATGTGCTGCGGACGGCGCGCTTGAAAAAGCTCAGGAGTATTTTTCTGCAAGCCTGGCAATCAAACCAGACGCTGACACTTACGCCGAATTGGGGCAAGTATATGCCAGGCTTGGTGATAATCAGCAGAGTAATCTGCAGTATCAGAAAGCGCTAGGCATGGATGAAAGCCCGGTTGAGAATGCTTTGCCTGGGCCTGCTCAATAAACCCAATCAATTTCCCAATCGGAAGTCTGCCCACGCAAACTTAATAGCAGTGATTGTAGCGATTCTTCGGAATAGGCAACAGCATCAACAACACCCCATACAGGCTTAGGCCATGCTGCGTCATTGGTGAATCGCGCAATGTGATGGACATGAAGTTGCGGCACCATATTACCGAGTGCTGCCACATTCATTTTATCGGCTCGTAACGCCAATGCCATGGCTTCAGAAAGTGAATTCGATTCTTTGCTCAGTTGTAGCTGCTGTTCCGGCGACAGCTGAAATGCCTCTCGAACGCCGGCAATGCGAGGAACCAGAATAAACCAGGGATAATGCTGGTCATTCATCAGCAGTAAACGACAAAGCGGTAAGTCGCCAACGTGTTTGCAGTCGGCGGCCAGACGTTCGTGCAGAACGAAGTCGGGCATTGTGTAACGGGCTTGCTACTTGCGCTTCATCGACAGGAAGAACTCTTCGTTGGTCTTCACGTCTTTGAGTTTATCAAGCAAAAACTCGACAGCTGGCAAGTCTTCCATAGAGTGCAGCAATTTGCGCAAGATCCACATTTTCTGCAGCTCGTCTTCAGTCGTTAGTAATTCTTCGCGGCGTGTGCCGGAACGGCGAATATTGATGGCCGGATAAATGCGCTTTTCAGCCGCTTTGCGGTCGAGGTGCAGTTCCATGTTACCCGTACCTTTAAATTCTTCGTAGATCACCTCATCCATTTTTGAGCCGGTATCAATCAATGCGGTCGCGATAATCGTTAAGCTACCGCCTTCTTCAATGTTTCTGGCCGCACCAAAAAATCGTTTTGGGCGCTCCAGCGCATGGGCGTCAACACCACCGGTGAGTACCTTGCCTGAAGAGGGCACAATTGTGTTATACGCTCTGGCCAGACGGGTAATCGAATCTAACAGAATAACAACATCTTTTTTATGTTCTACCAGGCGCTTGGCTTTTTCAATCACCATCTCCGCAACTTGTACGTGACGTGATGGCGGCTCATCAAACGTGCTTGCAACAACCTCTGCACGTACTGAGCGCTGCATTTCAGTGACCTCTTCCGGACGCTCATCAATCAATAGAACGATTATGTAACACTCCGGATTGTTTCGAATAATGGCCTGGGCGATGCCTTGCATCATCAAGGTTTTACCGGCTTTAGGTGGCGATACAATCAGACCGCGCTGGCCTTTACCAATGGGCGCAACCAGGTCAATGATTCGCGACGAGAGGTCCTCGCTGCTGCCGTTGCCAATTTGCAGTTCCAGACGCTCGGTCGGAAACAAGGGGGTCAGGTTTTCAAACAGTATTTTCTGACGCGAGTTGTCTGGTTTGGTGAAATTGATCTCGCTGACTTTAAGCAGCGCAAAATAACGTTCGCTGTCTTTTGGTGGTCGAATCTTGCCCGATATGGTGTCACCGGTGCGCAAATTAAAACGGCGAATCTGGCTGGGTGACACATAAATGTCATCAGGCCCGGCCAGGTAACTGCAATCGGCCGAGCGCAGAAAGCCGAAGCCGTCCTGTAAAATCTCCAACACCCCGTCGCCATAAATGTCCTCGCCACTTTTCGCATGGCGCTTAAGGATGGAAAAAATAATGTCCTGCTTGCGAGAGCGGGCAATATTGTCCAGACCAACTTCTTTGGCGATGTCGATCAGTTCATTAATGGGTTTGGTTTTGAGATCAGTAAGATTCATGGACTCAGAGTTTCCAGAGTGTTGACAGGTTGTGGGCTTACGCGGGCAGGTGGAGAGTGTGCGAGTGTGAACTGACAGCAGTTAAAGGGCATTGCTATAGCACATTGCTACAAGCGCCTCTGCGTTGGACGTAAGCGATTAGTTTATGTTTTGGTTTGTAAAAGAAGAGGGTTAGCGACAGACGTTATACGATAAATATAGTGTGAACTTGCTCACAAGTCCAGTAAAAACTGCACAGGTCATTTGCTGGCATAGTGCTTTGCACGGTTGGCTTCGTGCATTGCAAGGCAGGCCAGACAAAAAACCTGCACGTTCTTCGTTCAGGCAACCGTCGTATTAATGAATTCGCTCAACTGGTTCTTGGACAATGCGCCTACCTTCTGGCCCTGGGCATCGCCCTTGTCAAAAATCATCAGCGTTGGAATGCCTCGCACACCAAAGCGCGCGGCCGTCTCCTGGTTTGAATCTACGTCTACTTTGCAGATCTTGACCTTGCCCTCGTATTCAGCAGCCAGCTCATCCAGAACGGGAGCAATCATTTTGCACGGACCACACCACTCTGCCCAATAATCGACTAATACCGGAATATCAGAATTTATGACCTCTTCTTCAAAGGTGGCGTCTGTAACGTGAACAATCTGTTCGCTCATAGGGTTTACTCCATAAATTGGCGACTAGCCAGTGGTGAAAATTCGCGCAAGAAAAACCGGGGGGGTGGTTGATGCAGAGCGAAATATCGTCAAATTAAGAAGGATGATATGGGCAGCCCTGTCATTATTCAAGGGCTCTGAATCATTGTTTGTTTGGGAACCACCGCGCCGCAACACGGTCCGAAGATGGTATTCTGCCGAGCCCTGAAGCGAGTGAGTTCACCGGTGACAACAAAAAAAATAATAATTCTTGGTCTGATTCTAACGGTATTCGCCGCATTTTATCTGTTTGATCTCGGTCAGTATTTCAATCTCGACTATTTCAATGCGCAAAAACAGGCATTGTTCGATTATTACGCGGCAAATCCGGTACGTACCTGTTTGATTTACCTGACAATTTATATCTTGGCGGCTGGATTTTCCCTGCCCGGTGCCGGATCCGGGCTGACCCTGGCCGGCGGTGCCATATTTGGTTTCTGGCTGGGCACGCTACTGGTGTCGTTTGCCAGCACTATAGGCGCCACCATCGCTTTTCTGATGTCCAGAACCCTGCTGCGTGATTGGGTGCAAGCCCGTTTTGGTGGCTATCTGGAAGCCATAAATAAAGGCGTTGAGGAAGACGGCGCTTTCTATCTGTTCAGTATTCGCCTGATACCTGCGTTCCCGTATTTTTTGGTCAATATGCTAATGGGCCTTACGCCGATTAAAACAGGTGTATTTTTTGTGGTCAGCCAGCTGGGAATGCTGGCAGGCACCATGGTGTACGTGAATGCCGGCGTTCAGTTGGCCAATATTGATTCCATCAGCAGTGTATTTTCGCCGTCATTGATCGCGTCCTTCGCGTTGCTGGCGGCATTCCCTTTTATTGTCAAAGCCATCATGGGCCGCTTTGCCAAGGTTCCGGAAGCAGAGCAATGAGTTATTTTGCCGATCGTAAACGCTTGGCGGCGTATACCAAACCCGCCAGTTTTGACGCCAATGTGATCGTTATTGGCGCTGGCAGTGCCGGGCTGGTGTCGTCCTTGATCGCGGCGACGGTTAACGCCAAAGCGATACTGATTGAACGGCATAAAATGGGTGGTGATTGCCTGAATACCGGTTGTGTGCCCAGCAAGGCCATTCTGCGCTCGGCGAAAATCAAACATTACATAGAGCGGGCAGCGGACTATGGCCTGGATGGGCCGGCCGAAGTGAAAACCAACTTCCCAGCGGTGATGCGGCGTGTGCAAAACGTCATCAAAGCGATAGAACCGCATGACTCAGTTGAGCGCTACGAGGGGCTTGGCGTGCAATGCGAGCAAGGCGAGGCGACTCTGGTGTCGCCGTGGGAAGTGGAGGTCAGTCAGCCCAACGGTGAGCGTAAGCGTTTCAGCGCCGCCAATATTATTATCGCCAGCGGTGCGCGGCCTTTTGTGCCACCCATTCCGGGGTTGGATCAGATCAATTACCTGACCTCGGATACGGTGTGGGAGCTTGAAGCCTTGCCGCGTACCTTAACGGTGATGGGTGCCGGGCCTATTGGATGTGAGCTGGCGCAGGCGTTTGCCCGACTGGGCAGCAAGGTGACTTTGGTGGATATGGCACCGAGGGTGCTGCCGCGCGAAGATGAAGACGCTGCGCAGGCCGTATTATTGTCTTTGCAAGCCGATGGTGTTGAGGTGTTGGCGGGCAGCAAAGCCAATGCGGTAGAAAAACGCGAAGGTGATAATGTATTGCTGCTGGAAACGGATGGGCAAACCCGCGAGTTGCCTTTTGAGCAACTGTTGGTTGCTGTTGGCCGAAAGGCCAACACAGACAACATGGGTCTTGACGCACTGGGAGTAGAGCGCAATCAAAACGCAACCCTGGTGGTGAATGATTATCTGCAAACCACTTTACCCACGGTGTATGCCTGTGGTGACGTAGCCGGCCCATACCAGTTTACTCACACCGCATCGCATGAGGCCTGGTTTGCAACCGTGAACTGTCTGTTTGGCCTGTTTAAGCGCTTCAAGGTGGATTACTCGGTCATTCCGTGGGCCACGTTTACCGATCCTCAGGTCGCGCGGGTGGGTTTGAATGAGCAAGACGCGAGCGAGAAAAAAATCGCCGTTGAAGTTACCCGCTATGGTATCGACGACCTTGATCGGGCAATAGCGGATGGCGAAGCGCATGGCTTTGTGAAAGTGCTGACAGCTCCCACTAGCGACAAGATTTTAGGGGTCACAATTGTCGGCTATCACGCCAGTGAGTTGATCGCTGAATACGTGCTGGCCATGAAGCATGGCCTGGGCCTTAAAAAACTGATGAGCACGATACATATCTACCCAACCCTGAATGAGGCGAACAAGTTTGCCGCCAGCGAATGGCGCAAGAAGCACAAGCCCGAGGGCTTGCTTGACTGGGTGTCGCGATTTCACGGCTGGCGTCGATCCTGATCAAATCCGCGCCCTGCGGTTATACTGCCCTGAAATAAAAAGGGGGGTTACTATGCAAGACCACGATCAACAGTTGCGGAACAGCTGGGCACAATTCTGTGATTCTCTGAAAGCCAGCGGCGAGATTATTTTTCGTGAGACTGGCCCACAAAGTCCCAATTCGAAAGCCAGCGGCTTGCGCTTGCTGGCCAGGAATGTATCGTTGGCAATGCAGTTTGAAATGGAAAACGCGAACCCGGATTTCCCGGAATTGCTGCATTATTTCGACCCATTGAGAAAACAGGGCGGTGACAATACCGACGCGCTGTATGTTGGCGCACCGATCAATGGCCAGCACAGTTATCGCTTACACGGGAATAAAGGAAGTGCCGCTTTTTTCGCGGTCACCGTGCTGGAGAACGGCGATACCCCATGGGGCGGGCAAGTGGTTGCCACGTTGCTGGGAAAAGACCTGGCAGTCGATGAGGCGGGAAATTTTGAGTTGTTTATCAGTCCGCAACCAAAGCCGGCTGACTTCAAAGGCGACGGTAAGAACTGGATCCAGTCTTCGGCCAAAACCTACCGAATTACGTTCCGTCAATTCTTCGCAGACTGGGCTAACGAGCAGCCAATGCAGGCAGAGATCGAATGCCTTAGCCATAACGCGACTCATCCCGTGTTTGAACCAGAACATCTGCAGCACGGTCTTCAGCAGTCAGCGCATTGGATTCATTGGTCTGTATCGTATTGGGCAGACATGATCGACCACTGGAAACAGCAGCCCAATACTTTTATGTCCTATGGCGAACTTGAAAAAAACAAGATCGACTTTACGCCTGGCGGGGCGCCCATCATTGCCTATTGGCAACTGCCCAAAGACGAGGTGATTTTAGTGCGTGTTGTCCCACCCAAGGCGGACTATTGGGCGGTTGAGTTTGGTAACTACTGGTGGGAAACGATGGATTACCGGTATCACCTTAGCAACACCAACTGTCACTTTGCCGTATTGGAAGACAATGGCGAACTGTGTGTTCTGATTAGCCATGATGATTTGGGAGCAGATAACTGGCTCGATCCGAGCGGGCATGAAGAAGGCTATATTACCTACCGCTGGATCGGCGCGGAAAGTTACCCAAAGCCAAGCTGCGAACAGATGAGCGTGTTGGACTTAAAGGCACGATATCCGCAGCTACTCGATCGTATCGATGGCGAGCAGCGCAGGCAGCAGATTCGTCAGCGCCGTCAGGGCGTTGTGCGCAGGTTTGGTACGTAATGAAAACCCTTGTGCCGCTCTGTGGTCAGAATTGGGAGCAACACGCGCACACGCTGGCGCACAAAAGCAAAGACTGATACTGTTTCGCATAGAGTATTAATGGGTCACAACACAGGTATTGGCTATGAGCACAGTGGCGCAAGGTAGTTTCACAATTGGCTCCTGGGAAGAGGATACGGTTGATGAGCGTGCCGACGGCTTACGTTTAAGCAAGGCATCTGTAACGCAAACGTACACGGGCGGTATAGAAGGCAGCAGTCAGGTAGAGTTTCTGATGCTGCATGCAGCGGACAAATCAGCGCGGTTTCTGGGTTTTGAGACAGTGCGCGCTACCATTGGGGGCAAGCAAGGCAGTTTCGTATTGCAACACGATGGGAAGTTCAGCATAGGCATTGCCAGTAGTGAGTTTACTGTGGTGTCGGGGTCTGGCAGAGGTGGCTTGATGAATATCAGTGGGTCGGGCAGTTTCACCTCCACTGGGGAGGGGGCATCAAAGTATCGCTTCGAGTACAACGCGGACTCAAGCGAAGATCAAGTTGGCACGGCCTAAGCGTTCCACACCATGTTTCTTTCTGACAATACGGCGCCAGCTTGCCCGGAAGTTCTGAACTACCTGCAACAGTATGTACAAAACAGTGTTGATCACCCTTATGGTGGTGACCAACTGACCAGTAAACTAAACGATATTGTCAGTAATATTTTCGAGCGCGAGGTAATGGTGTTTCCCGTGCTGTCCGGCACGGCAAGTAACTGTCTTGCGCTTGCTGCCATGTGTCCATCCACAGGGGCGGTCATTACGCATCGTAATTCGCATCTAAGCGTTGATGAAAACACTGCACCGCATTTTTTTACCGGAGGCGCGGCACTGCACCAAATTGGTGGTGGTGCCGATACCATCAGCCCTGAAGAACTCAGCCGCTTTTGCGCCAAACGGCCGTGGCGTGATGTGCACAGTGCTGTTCCGCGGGTATTGACGATCACCCAGGCAACTGAGCTTGGCCGAATATACTCAACAGAACACTTGCAGGAGCTTGGAGCGATCGCGCGTCATTACGATATGCGAGTATTTATCGACGGCGCCCGTTTTGCGAATGCACTGATACAGCAGAACGTCTCGCCGTCTGCCGCGGTGATGCCATCGGGCGCGTCGGCAATGACTCTGGGCGCTATCAAGAATGGCACATTCGGAGCAGAAGCGCTGGTGTTGTTTGAGCCGGAACTGTTTCCCGTGGTGAGACAGAAAGCCAAGCAGACAGGTCATCTGGCGTCCAAAATGCGTTACCTGTCTGCTCAGTTACACGCATACTTTAAAGATGGGCTGTGGCTGAACAATGCGCGTGCCGCGAATTCTGCTGCCAAGCAATTAAGCGGTCTTTTAAACGCTAACCCACACTGTGAATTAGCCATTGAAAGCGACACTAACCAGATATTCGTGCGCATGCCGGACGCATTGCATCAGCACTTGCAAGATGCCGGTTTTGATATTTATCCCTGGCATGTAGAAGATCAGGCTTGTTTCAGGCTGGTAACCAACTGGGCTACCAGCAACGATCACATCGACGCGTTCGCCAACGCGTTGCGTTCTTATTGAGATAATTTCCCGGCCCGACCAAAGAACAGAAACAAGGCCAGGCTCAGAGCAACAAACTCAGCGGCCGGCAAGGTGATAAATACCCCGGTATCGCCCAGCCAGATTGGCAATACCAGCAGGAATGTGGCCGGCAGTATCAGGCTTCTGGAGGCCGCAATCATCGCCGACGGTAGCGGCTGATCGGTTGCGGTAAAAAACACCGTTAACATAACATTGGCACCAATCATCAGTGGTGCGGGCCAAAAGTAATGCGCAAAGCCCAATGCAATCTGCATGGTTGTTTCTGCGCTGTCCTCCATGAACACGCCAATCAGTACTTCCGGTACGAAAAACAACAATGCCGACATAGCAAAGCTGATGACCAGTGTCGTAATGATGCCAATTCGAAAAAACTGATAGATTCTGGGAATGTTCCGTGCCCCGAGGTTCTTGCTGATCAACGGTTGAACGGCGTCAGCGAAACCATAGCTCAACATAATGCCAACAAACATCACGTACTCAACAACAGTAAAGGCTGCTACGCCCTCCGTTCCAAAGCGTTTAATCAACGTCCAGTTGAATAAGAGGGTTACGACACCAACTGACAGTTCATTGGTAAACTCGGACACGCCATTGACAGCCGCACGCAGAATCGGTTTCCAACTGCCGGTTGGCCAACGTAGGCGAAGGTTGGCCAACGGCCCAAAGAAGTGTGGAATCAGCACCGACAGCAATGCCAAATACGATCCGGCCATGGCAAATGCCGCACCGACAATGCCCAGCTCCATCTTGACCACAAACAGCCAGTTCATTGCCACATTGACCAATGAGCTCACCACCAGCGAACTGCAGGCCAATATCGGGCGGCCATCAACCATCACAAAGTAATACAGGGTGTAGGCTGTTGTTGTCAGCGGTGCAATGCACAGCAGTATGGTCAGATAGCTGACCAGCAGCCCGGCGGTTTCACTGTTCGCGCCAAGCAAGCTGACCACATGGTCAATAAACAACAGGCTGGGAAGCGCGATCGCAAGTGCAATGCCAAATGCGAGAATCATGATTTTGCTGAACACGTCGCAGGCGGCGTCGGGATTGCCCTCACCAAGCAGCTTGCCGGTGATTACTGAGCCGCCCATCGCGAACATAAACGCCACAGCAAACAGCAATGAAACGGCAGGCATGCTGAGATTGACAGCGGCCAAAGCGGCCACGCCAACATAGTTGCCCATAAAAATAGCGGTAACGACCGTGGCGGATGACAGCGCACCCAGGCCAAGCACAGAAGGTATCGCGTAATGCAGAAACACCCGGCCCGGAGGGCCGCTCAGCGGGTCATGGTGTTCTGACATTAACTGGGGCTGGCCACACTCGGGCACAGGGGTTTCAAAATGCCATCATTAAGATCGTAGATCCAGCCGTGAATACGCAAGGATTGACCCGCTGCCCAGGCCGATTGAACGATGCTGGTTTTGCAGACCTGCTTCATCTGCGCAAGCACATTCCATTCGCACAAACTGCGCGCACGCTCCTGTTCGCCCAGAGCGTCAAGATCATCACGGTGGTCTTTCACCATTTGCTTGACCGGCTGCAGCCAATCGTCGACGGGTGGGTCCAGGGCGACATTGTCCAATGCCGCCTGCACTCCGCCGCAGCCATAATGGCCGCACACAATAATATGCTGAACCTGTAAGGCCTGTACCGCGAATTGAATCACCGACAAGGCATTGTCATCATCCAGCGGCACAATATTTGCGATATTGCGGTGTACAAAGACCTCGCCGGGTGCCAGCCCCATGATCTGGTTGGCAGGCACGCGGCTGTCCGAGCAGCCAACCCATAGGTACTTAGGGTTTTGTTGTGCAGATAAACGGGCAAAAAACTCTGGGTCCTCCTCGCGCACAGACTCTGCCCAAGCCTGGTTTCTGTTCAATAGTTGTTTTAGCGTGTCCACGGTTGCCTCTTGCTTAATACATTAATGCTGGGCCACAATTTTACCGTAATTTGCCCAGCTTGATCGCAGTTACTGGCCATGTGTCTGGCGACGCCACGGGCAGTGCGCTAAGCTGAGAGCAGCACTGAATCGGGTAACTCCATGAAGCACATACTCTTTTGCCTGTATGGCACTTTTCTCGCCGTATTATTCTGCGGCCAGGTCGCGGCGCACAGCGCCATGTTTCCTGACCAGTTTCGCTATGACAACAGCAACGAAGGTTTGCGCATCACAAGCGATGATGCCGGCATTGACAAAGCACGCTCCAACCTTCGTCGAATGGAAACCTGTACGGGTGGCCTGGCCGGTGATTACCCCTGCAGAAATATCGATTTACGCAGTGTCTTCACCGCTGCGCAATTAGGTGCTGCCGGCGCGGAATTAAACGATGTCTGGGGCTGGACTGATCTGGCGACTGGCATGGAAGTTGCCATTGTCGGTTTGCAGACCGGCACTTCATTTGTGAATATCACAGACCCGGTGGCACCCGTATTGCTTGGGTTTCTGCCCTCGCATAACAATGGCGCCGACGACTGGCGGGATATCAAAGTGTATCAAGATCACGCGTTTATCGTTGCTGATGGCCGCGGCAACAACACGCACGGCTTGCAGGTATTTGATTTGCGAACGCTGACTACGGTAGCCGCCGGTAGTACTTTAACGGAAACCGCGCATTTGGCTGGCTTTGGTGCAGCGCACAATATTGCAATCAATGAAGACAGCGGCTTTGCCTATGTTGTGGGTGCCGATCAATGCAGTGGTGGCTTGTATATGGTGGATATCTCTACCCCGACAGCACCGCAATTTGCTGGCTGCTATTCAGCGGATGGTTACACTCATGACGCTCAATGTGTGAACTATCAGGGGCCAGATTCACCTTATTTTGGTAATGAGATCTGCGTGGCTTACAATGAAGACACCATCACTATAGTTAACGTGTCAGACAAAAATAATCCGCAGCTGTTGTCACGAACACCGTACAGTGGTTCACAGTACACCCACCAAGGCTGGTTTGTGGACGACAATCACAGCCAGCTGATCATGAATGATGAGCTGGATGAGCAACGTACTGGTATCAACACCACATCCCATATCTGGGACGTCAGTGCATTGACCGCGCCACGCGAAACCGGTCGCTTCGTACACGCCACTGGCTCGATAGATCATAATTTGTATACTCGCGGCGATTTGGCCTATGAAGCAAATTATCGCTCTGGTCTTCGCATTCTGAACACATCAGACGCCGCTGCCGGTACACTCAGTGAGGTAGGCTATTTCGATACCATTCCCTGTTCTGACTCCGCTCAATTCTCCGGTGCCTGGAGCAGTTACCCTTATTTTGCGAGTGGTAATGTAGTGGTCAGTGATATTGGAACCGGTCTGTTCGTCCTGACCCCGGATATGGCAGCGATTAATGCAGGAAGCAATCCGGGCGCGCCGGCCGTTAGCCCTGCATGTGGTGGACCAACACCTGAACCTGAACCTGAACCTGAACCTGAACCTGAACCTGAGCCAGAACCGGAACCCGAACCCGAACCCGAACCCGAACCCGCGCCAACCCCGGGTAATTCAGGTAACACCAGCAATACAGCAAGTAATGGCGCTGGTGGCGGTGGCAGCACGCCGGTTCACCATATGTTGGTACTGCTGGCGCTGTTGGCCTGGCGGAAGCGTGTTTTCACGTAACAACAACATACGAGATTAGATTTTGATACTCGCGCGCTTCCTGCTGCTGTCACTGTTTCTTTTGCTGTATGGGCCGCTGCAGGCACAGGGCAGTTCAAACAACGCGATACAAGCAGGTAGCGAACTGTTGCGCAAAGCCGACACACTGGAAAATCAGGCCAGAAAGCTGATTCAACAAGGCAGCAAACGCCGCAAGGACATCAAGCAACAACGTCAGACTGTTCTGCGGTTACCACCCGGTCCAGAAAAAACAGCACTGGAACAACGGCTTGAGCAGGCCATAGCGGAAAGCCTGGGCACCCAGCGAGACGGGGCTGAGCTGCGCAAGCAGGCAGCCGCTCTCAGAGAGCAGGCGTTGGATCACTTCGCAGATGGTTTGCGGCAACAATGGCCAGCCTGGGCGACTAAACGCCAATCCATTCAGCTCAGCGACGGCTTCAGTGACGTGCCCGCCCTGGGCGGACACAATGTCAGAATGCGCAGTGTGCACCCGAGCAAAAAAGATCTGGCGGGTGCGCCTGAGACTCAGCAAAGCAATGATATGTCTCTAGCGCTGCCAAGATTATCAGCGCAACAATTGCCGCCGCAGCTGAACACAGACAGCTTCACCTTTTCACGTGATCGACGTTTCATTGGGCATATCGAAGTTCTACCCGAATCGGTTCGAAGTGATGACGGTCGCATTGAAATCAATGAGCTGCATCAATGGGTTCTGGTGCTCAGCGATCTGAATGGCGAGCCGGTCTCCGACGCCGCTATAGAATTTACCGGCCATATGCCAGGCCATGTGCATGGCTTACCGACACAACCTGAAGTCACGGAGGAATTGGCACCTGGAATCTACCGGATATCCGGCCTGAAGTTTCAGATGCGGGGCTGGTGGGTGATAGAGCTATTGGTGTCGGCCAGCAGTGACGCGGCAGATCAACAAGACAGTTTGCGATTCAATCTGCACTTATGATGCGTTGGCAGATCAAAGCACTGTTGATGGTATGCCTGCTTGGTGCGTGCGGTAAACCTCTGCCGCCATACGAACACGGGCTTACCGACAGAGACATTGCGTTTTTACAAACCTTCTCGATAGACAATCTGCCGGCGCTTCCCGAGGCGCCTGACAATATCTACGCGGATAATGAACAAGCAGCATTGTTAGGTCAGAGTTTATTTTTCGATGCGCGCCTCAGCGCCAATGGCCTGGTATCCTGCGCCACTTGCCATCAACCGGAACACTATTTTACTGACGGTCGCAAGCGGGGCCTGGGGTTAGCCAACACGCAACGCAACACAATGTCGCTGTTGACAGCTGCCTGGGGACCGTGGCGATATTGGGACGGTCGCAAAGACAGTTTATGGGCGCAGGCCACCGAGCCCCTCGAGCACCCTGACGAGCATGGCTTCAGCCGGGCGCAATTAAAGGCACTGATCCTCCGCCATTACGCTGAGCCATACTCTGCCGTGTTCGGCTCTTTAAGCAAAGAAGCGCATGACGCCACTCGAGTTATGGTGAATGTCGGCAAAGCCCTGATGGCCTATCAGCGCAGGTTAGCTTTGCAACCCAGTAAATTCGACCGCTTCGTGGCTGCACTCGGACAAGAGTTGGCGCCAGCAATGTCGGCCAGGCTGACTGGGTCTGAACTGAATGGTTTGCGCTTGTTCATGGGTAAAGCGGCTTGTGCAAGTTGTCACAACGGACCGCTGTTCAGCAATTTCGAATTCCACAATATTGGCGCGCCAGAGACCGACGAAGCCAAGGTTGACCTTGGCCGCTACGCGGGCATCGAGAAGCTTCGAAACGATGAGTTCAATTGTTTGTCTGTGTGGAGCGACGCGCCTGAATCAGCTTGTCAGGAGCTCAGGTATTTGAAATCTCAAGGCCCGGAATTGGTAGGTGCATTTAAAACGCCGTCGCTGCGAAATGTGGCTGAAACCAGCCCCTATATGCACGGTGGGCAACTCGCTTCGCTTGCCGACGTAGTAGACCACTACAATGCGCCCAAGCCCCCTTTTTATGACCGGGCTCAGCATCCAAGCAGGCCGCATTTCGATATTTTGCCACTGGGGCTGAGTAAGCAGGAAAAAGCCGAGCTGGTGGCCTTTTTGAAAACATTGACATCGCCTGTTCCGGACAACGATGCCTGGTGGAATCCGCGTTAACACATCTGTTCAGGGTGGGCTTGATGATGCAAAGCCGCTTAATTGTTGACCAGGGTCTCATTCTTTTATTGTAGTCTTACCTAAGTGGCACTGAAAACGTCAAAAACAGCTAGCCTGAATACTAAGTGGTTCACAAAATATGAATCTGAAATACAACAAAGGCAGGCAAAAGGCCTGTATGGTTACCTGCGGGATTAATAAGAGGGCATCACGTTGAAGCTTTATCACAAACTTATGTTGCTGGCATTGGTGGCAATGTTAGCCCTGCCGATGATCATGGTAAAACCGAACGGCGAGCGGATGATGAGCTGGAAGGACTGGTTGCCCGACAGCAAGGCGCTGGACAATGCCGCTGATAAGCTGCGGGAAGTGGCCAGCAGCAATCCGGATTTGAGTGATACGCCCAGCCTGAAAGGCAGCAGCAAAATGTACTCGTGGAAGGATGAGCGCGGTGTCATGCACTTTTCAGAGCAGCCGCCACCCGAAAGTATTCAGAACGCAAAAGTACGTGACTTGCCAAAAGACGTTAATCTGATGGTCGCAGTTAAACCGCGCGAGCGTGGCAGTCAAACAGGTTCTGGTGCCGCCAATGGTGGCCAGGGTAACGGCTTTAAGCTCGCCTTTCCAACCACAGTTCCAGTAAAAGACATCCCCAAGCTGGTTGACGACGCCAAGAAGTTGCAAGCGCTTGCAGACCAGCGTACTGCTTCGCTAAAAGAATTGTAAAAGCGCAACATAAGGCGTCGATCAAGGCGATAATCCGCCTTTTTAACGCCTAAGATAGCCGCACTGCATGTTACACTCGCGCGCTTACTTTTTTATTTTAGAGAACACTATGAACTTTCTTCTTGGCTCTTTTAAACGCCAGATTTTGTTGGTGGCGCTGGGCGCTGTTTTCCTTTCAGCCTGTCAACAATCTGCAAATACAGATACAAGCAGCGCTGATGCAGGCGCTGCAAGCGCAGCAGGGCCAAGCCTTGATTCCGACAAGGACAAACTCAGCTATGCACTGGGCTTGAGCCTGGGGACTCAAATGAGCGCAGACAATATGGACATCGCGCTGGATAATTTCGCGATTGGCTTCAACCATGGCATGGGCGAAGGTGAAGCGTTGATGACAACTACTGAAGTGCAGCAGCGCTTGCAAGCTTTCTCGCAGCAACGTCGTGATGAGCAGCAGGCGAAGATGGAAAAAGTGGCTGAAGAAAACCGCCAGGCTGGTGAGCAGTGGCTGGCTGACAATGCCGAAAAAGACGGTGTGGTGGTGACGGAGTCTGGTCTGCAATACAAGGTATTGACACAAGGTGCTGGTAAAAAACCAAGCGATACTGACACGGTTTCTGTTCATTACCGCGGAACCTTGCTGGATGGTACTGAATTTGACAGCTCTTACTCGCGTGGCGAGCCTGCAGAGTTTCCGGTCAATCGTGTAATCGCCGGTTGGACCGAAGCATTGCAGCTAATGCCAGTAGGATCAAAGTGGGAGCTCTATATTCCGTCTGATATGGCCTATGGTGCAGCCGGTACCGGCCGTGAGATTGGGCCTAACCAAACGCTGATGTTTGAAGTTGAATTGCTTGACATCAAGACCGCTGAATAGCGATACGGCCACAATACGGTGGTGCTTACTTTAAACGGTGCAGAAACCCGTTAGAGGATACTGCCCAGTAAGCATCACCGCTTTTCTCAAACCCAAGCGCCAGGACCGCGGCGCTGGTTGGTTTCCATGCGTCGCGTTTTGGGATAGTCCACGAGCGTTGGCTCCGAAGACTATTGGTGTTCCATAACTGCACTACGCGATCGGACGTGCCGGTTAGCAGTTTGCTGCCATCGCTGGAAAAGCGCGCTGATTGAAAGGTCAAACCGCGCTGAAGGGCGAAAGAGCGCATCGGTAGTTCACCGATCAACTCACCATCTTCTGTGCGCCACAACTTGGCGGTATCGTATTTGCTGACGCTGAAAGCAATATTGCCATCGGGTGACAGTTCAACAAGCCGCACTTCGTCGTCGTGCTCCATGTGCTGCAGCAGGTCGCCTGTTTCGGTGTCCCACAGTTTCGCTGTACGGTCTTCGGAACCGGTCAGTGCGTACCGACCGTCAGCGCTAAGCGAGACGCTGCGCACGCGGTTGTCATGATGGAACACCCGCCTGACACCACCAATCTGCACATCAAATAAAACGGCAGTGTAATTCTCCATGCCGAGCAGGGCGTAACGGGCATCAGGCATCAAGTCCAGATCCAGAATCTGATCCGGACTGGTCCAGAATCGAGTGCCCTTGCCCGTAGGTACTTCCCACAGAACCAGGTTCTGATAATCGGCGGTCACCGCATACTGACCGTCAGGAGAAAAGGCGGCGGCCGTGAGTTCACTGTACCCATCCGCTTTGTGATTCCAATTGTACCGACGTTCACTGTCATCCAGGCGCCACAGGCTGCCGCCATGATTCATAGAGGCGATAATGGCGTGGCTGGCGTCTGCACTGATGCTGGCACCGTAAATGCCTTGCACAGCGACTTCGAGTGAACGTGAAGGAGGCTTACCACTGTCGCACGCGGCAAGCGCGATCAGGAAAAACAGGGGTAGATAGAAAGGTAAGGACCGTGAGCTCTTCCGTGAGTCAGTCAGCATTGCTAAGGCACTTTGTCGTGTATTGCCTTAAGTCTAGCAGACCTCAGAAGTGCTGGAGTGACTCTGTTAACGACCTTTAGGCAACCGCTGATGACGGTGGCACGTGCAAGTATTCAACCAGCTGGTCTTCATAATGAAAGCGCAGTTCCAACGCTTCGCCCAGCTTGGACAGGTGCCGCGATAAGGGCTCTAGCACTTCGGGTGGAAGTTCTTCCGTTTCGTATCGATCATTAAAGTCCAGCGAGATATCCGTAGTGTCCTGAATCTTGCTCAGCAAAGAGTTTGCGGTTGTAGAGCTCTCTTCACCTCTGTTGGCTGCGTGTTTAATGAGCTCGGGGAATACTTCGAAATGTCCAGCTGAGCAGTAATCAACCAGAATCTGGCAAAACGTTTTCAAGCGCTGGATTTTGGTGGGTGACTCAACAATCTGTTGATGTACCCCGCACACAGAGCAATACAACACAATCAGCTCCTGGCGTTCTTGTAGCCAACCCTCGATGGCGTGGTTCAGTTTATCCGTGTTATCGGCCGTCATAATTGTCTCGCTGGTACTTTGGCTGTTTTTCTAGCCCTATCTTCTAAATATAGGCCAGCGTAGAAACCTCAGCAAGACCAACTAATACTATTGACTTTAGGTAGCCTCTATTCGCGTCTGCTACGCTTATAGAACTGGATGGATAAGGATATCACCATGTTCAAATATTATACGTCTCTGCTTTGTTCCGCAGTCAGTGCGTGCTTGCTGGCACTGACGGCATCCGTTGCGCTTGCCCAGACACAGTTAGAGAAGCCCACTTACGTTGCATTGACCCCTTCGTTCGTTACCAACTATGGCAACGACAGCCGCCTGCACTATTTGAAAGTGGACATTTCCGTGCGGGTTGAATCACTGCCAAATTCCCACAAAGTGGAAACACACACGCCGCAAATTCGGCATCACATTATTTTGCTGCTCAGCCAACAAACCAGTGACGGCGTGAATACCCATGAAGGCAGGCAAAAACTGCGGGCCGACGCGCTGCGCGCGGTTCAAGATGTATTGGAAGCCGAAGAGGGCGAGAAAATAGTGACTGACCTGCTGTTCGACAACTTTGTTGTGCAGAGCTAGGTCGAGTCTTACTGTGCCTAGTAGTTGGCCAGAAACGTCTCAAAATCCGTTTTGTCAGCGGCTTCGATAGCTGCTTGTTTTTCAACTGATTGTCGAGCGCAGTCATTGAAATATTGTTGGCGCTCAGCACTGAGTGGATTGTCGGCAAAACCCTGCGCATGCTCGCGCGATTTATGCATGGCAAAATTGAAGTATGACTCGCCAAAGTCAGCCAGGTCGGCCAGCACCCGGGCCGACGGTAGGGCCTCATCGTCATTCATTTTATTGAGCTGGCTTCGCCACGCAGCGCTGAAATTACTGGAGTCCTTTGCCTGGTCAAACACACCGGCGCACGCCTCGATACTGTTCATTAACTCCCTGGCCGCGGCTGGCACGTCCGTCAGTTTGCCGCCATAGCGCAGCTGGGCGTCTTTGTTGCGACCATTGTTGACCACTGTTTTGTTGTCTACGCCAATCGCCTTGCATTCCTCCGGTGGAATGGCCGGGCTGTCTTCAAGCAGGCAATACAGTAAGAATGCGTCGATAAAGCGTATTTGCTCGGCATCTATGCCCATTGGTAAATAAGGGTTTACATCCAGGCAACGCACCTCAATGTATTCAACACCGCGCTCCATCAACGCGGTAAGCGGTGGCTCACCGGAGTGAGTAACTCGTTTTGGCCTGACGCTGCTGTAAAATTCGTTTTCAATTTGCAGCAGGGCCGTGCTGAGCTGTATTCGCCGGCCATCTCTGTGGGTTCCGATGCGCTCGTACTCCGGAATGGGTTTTGTTAATGCACCGCTTAAGGTTGTCGCGTATTCATCCAGGCTGTTGTAGCACACATACAAGCTCTCTTGCGCGCTGCTTTGGTAGCCTAAATCGCCCATTCGTAACGACGTGCCGTACGGAGAAAACAAAGTGCCTTTGCCGCGCCGAGACAAGGCATGCCGGTCGTGCCCGAGAAAGGTCTGGCACAGAGCGGGTGAGGCGCCGAACAAATACACCAGTAGCCAGGAATAACGACGGAAATTTCGAATCAGGTGAAAGTACTGCTGCGTCTTAAAATCCTGCAAACGGCCTGCGGTCGAGCACTGTTCTTGGTACGCGGCCCAAAACTCATCGCTGAATGAAAAATTGTAATGAACGCCGGCAATGGTTTGCATTGCGCGCCCATAGCGCTCGCCCAGGCCCAGTCTGTACGCGGTTTTCATCTGCCCTATATTCGATGAGCCGTACTGCGCTACCGGTATGCCCGCATCGTTAGGCAGTATGCAGGGCATACTTGCAGCCCACAGCGTCTCCGTGCTGGCTGTATCACTTGCGTTCAGGCCCGCATAACTGAACTGATGGATTTCACTCAACCACGTTAGTGCTTCATCAACGCTTTGGCAGACGGGTGTAATAAACTCCAGCAAAGCTTCGGAAAAATCAGTAGTAATGTGGGGATTTGCCAAGGCGCTGCCGAAAGCGCTCGGGTGTGGGGTCTGTGCGATATTCCCGTCGCTTTGCACCCGCAGGCTCTCTTTCTCTATGCCCCGATTCACATCGCGTAACAAGCGATGGGTATCGGACTGCTGCAGGCTGTTTATTCGTTGATTAAATGCAGACGACACTCAGCGTAACCAGGTAAATCGAAGGACCGCGCAGCATACCAGACCGTGATCGTAATTCCAGTCGCCGGCCAAATGTAAACAAAAGCAATTCGTGTCGGCTTTTTTTACATTAACGATTGATTATTACTCGAATTGCTTGATAATTCGCCGCGCCTGGGCGCAGCGCGTACGGCATTTTTGGCAACAAGCTCGAAAACAGCGGTGAAAAGGCCGAATTTGTCGGAAAAATTAACAGTATTGTCGCCACCTATTCGAGCAAATGAGATAAGTTGTTGAATAAAAAGGGATTATTAAATTGGTCCGATAATTGCAAACTTGGAAATGCAGGCTGCACTGGACCAAATCATGCCCACGCGAGCGCAGATACCCGCGTTTCGCGTGGTTGAAAAGGCCACGCTGGCCATGGATAGAAAGACTCAGAGGGCGGGAAACCCCGCGAAGTTGTACATGAAAGTTACATTGACCTTACGCCATTGGATTCTGATCGGATTGTTTTCGACCATGACGCCTACCCTGGCGTATGCCATTACCCATTTGCCCAGCGCACCGGAGCCAGGCAATCTCGCGTTGCTGGGCTTGGGCCTGATTAGCCTGGGTGTGGTCAGACAGCGCACTCGCCGCCGTGAGGCGAACGCTCGGCAGGAAGCCGCGCTCGACTACTCCTGAGCTGAGTCCTGTCGAACGTTTACATAGTTTCTTCCTACTTTGCCCCGCTTGTGCGGGGCGCTTCTTTTTAGAGTGCCAATTAGAGTGCCAATTAGAGCGCCAAACAACAGCGGCCAAGTAACTTGAGCTGGTTTGAGAACTATTGCTCCTAAGTCATTGTTGACCTTTAAGTTTATTTCGTCGATATTCCCGGTTCCCGAGAAAGCTGGCGACCCACAACAACGACATGAAGCGCGACCTAATGGTGATCTATCGCATCCTCGAGAAGGTCGAGTCCAGCGACTTTGACGCGAGCGAAGAGGCGATTCCAATACCAGTGATTTTGCCCGGTGTGCCGCCCAAGGTGGTGCAATATCATTTTCTGTTACTGCAAGAAGCCGGTTTCATCAAAACAATTTCCAATGATCAGGGTATGTTGGCGCCAACCCGCCTGACCTGGAAAGGCCATGACTATCTGGACCATGCCAGCGATGTAGTGATCGATTCAGTTGAAAACCTGTTCGCCGAGGTTCAAAACTAGCCCGTCTATGGTTCAATGCCCGTTGCATTGAATAGCTCTGCCAGCTGCTCGGAGCCCACTGCGCGACCCACATAGAAGCCCTGAATAGCGTCGCAACCGGCCGCGCGCAGATAATGCAATTGCTCGGTGTTTTCTACGCCTTCGGCAACCACTTTCATATCAAGGCTGTGTGCAATGTCGATCACCGCCCTGGTAATAGTGGCATCCACGTGCCGGCAGTGTGCGTTCTGTACGAACTGCCGGTCAATCTTTAGCACGTCTGCCGGAAACTCCTTTAAGACTCTAAGTGAGGAATAACCCGTTCCAAAATCATCAATTGCTACTCTAACACCAGAACTGCGCAGCGTAGCAAGGCTCTTGATGATGCGTTGCTCTGATTCGAGAAAATCGCTTTCGGTAATTTCCAATACCAGTCGGTCTGCCGGAAAACGCAAACGACCCAAAATACCCTCGGTAATCTTGACCAGGTCGCGGTGCTCAATTTGCCGCGCGGCAAAATTGACCGCAACGTAATCCAGACCTTGCGTGTCACCCAGAAACGCACGCGTATCCGCGCACGCCTGATTGAGTACTCGCACGCCTATATCGGCGATTAGACCACTTTCTTCCGCCAGGGGTATAAACTCGGTAGGCTCAATCCAGCCCAGGTCAGCATGACGCCAGCGGGCAAGAGCCTCCAGACCAGTTACCCGGTTGGAGCGTAAATCAAAAATGGGCTGATAAAACACGCTGATCTCATCAGCTTCGAGTGCGCGGCGTAAATCCAGCTCCAGATCCAAGCGCCTGAGCGGTTCTTGCTGCACGGCCCCGGAATAGAACGTAAAGCAGTTACCACCTTTGCGTTGCCCTTCGCTGGCCACCAGACCGGCCTGCTGCAGCAGCTCGGCCCCATCGAGCGGTAGCTTGACGTTACTGCTGGCAATGCCGGCGCTGGCGGTTACCACCACGGTTTGGCCATCAATCAACAAGGGCTCGCGCGTAGTCTTCAAGGCCGCTTCAGACAAGGTCCGCAGCCGCGCCTTGGGTGTACTTGCCAACAACACTGCAAACTCGTCGTCGGCCAGATGACTAAAGGCAATCGCTTCGGGATAAGCCCGTAGAATGCGTTCGCCTATTTCATTATGCACCTGGTGTGCGAACTCATGGCCGAGCGCTGACACTATTTTCCGGTAGCGATCCAGGTAGAGAACAATCATGTGAACATTGTCACCGCCTGTCCTGGCGTTGCCTGCCCGATTCAGCAGCTCCTGTCGATCACAGAGCGGGTGTTTACTCTGCGTGCCGCTCACCAATTTATCCGTCTGTTCCATGCCTGTCATTCTAATGCCCAAGGGTTTTATTTGATACCATAGCCGAATGAATCCAGACAGAATAACGGCGCAGTTAAATACGGAACAGAAACAGGCGGTAACCGCTGATTCCCAAAATGTTCTGGTATTAGCTGGCGCAGGTAGCGGCAAGACACGCGTATTAGTGCATCGCATTGCGTATCTGATACAGGCCGCTAACTTTTCGCCGCACAGCATACTGGCGGTTACCTTTACCAACAAAGCCGCAAAGGAAATGCGCTACCGAATTGAAGACCTGTTGGCGACACCGATTCGAGGAATGTGGGTGGGTACGTTTCACGGGCTGGCCCATCGCTTGCTAAAAGCGCATTGGCAGGAAGCCGGCTTACCGCAAAACTTCCAGATTCTGGATTCTGACGACCAGCTGCGCATAGTTAAGCGAACCTGCAAAAATCTGGATCTGGATGAAAGCCGGTGGCCACCAAAACAGGCTCAATGGTTTATCAACGAACAGAAAGATGAGGGTCGCCGAGCGGCGCACATCAATCCTTCCGGCGACGTATTCCACGAAACCATGCTGCGTGTGTATCGCGGCTATGAAGAAGCCTGCGAACGTGGCGGTTTGGTCGATTTTGCTGAATTGTTATTGCGCGCTCATGAGCTGTGGTTGAAGCAACCAACTGTTCTTGAACATTATCAGCGCCGTTTTAAAGCGATACTTGTCGACGAGTTTCAAGATACCAACACCATACAATACGCCTGGCTTAGAGTGCTTGCCGGTGACACTATTGCGGTGACCGCCGTGGGTGATGATGACCAGTCGATTTATGGCTGGCGTGGCGCGCGAATTGAGAATATTCAGCAGTTTACTGAGGATTTCAAACATACAGAAGTTGTTAGACTAGAGCAGAATTATCGCTCCACAGCAACCATACTGAATGCTGCGAATGCGCTGATTGCCAATAATTCCGGGCGCATGGGGAAGAATCTGTGGACAGAAGGTGCGCAAGGCGAAGCGATCAGCTTGTACGCGGCATTTAATGAACTGGATGAAGCACGCTACATTGTTGAGCGTATCGAAAGCTTATTGCAGCACGGCAATCGCCGGGATGAGATTGCCATTTTGTACCGCTCCAATGCGCAATCGCGAGTTATTGAAGAGGGCTTGTTACGACAGGCAATCCCGTACCGAGTCTACGGAGGCCAACGTTTTTACGACCGATTGGAAATCAAAAACGCACTGGCTTATATGCGCTTGATAGTAGCACGTGGCTCAGACGCTGCGTTTGAACGGGTGGTCAATATTCCCACCCGCGGTATTGGCGGTAAAACATTGGACGAAGTCCGCTTGTTGGCCCGAGATCAGCAAATTTCGCTTTGGGAAGCCAGCAAACAGATTATTGAAGGGCAACGACTTAATGCTCGCGCGTGCAATGCATTGCTGGGTTTTCTAAACCTGGTAGACACTCTTGATAAAGACACCGACCATATGAACCTTGCTGAGGTGGCCGATCATGTCCTGCAGCACTCAGGGCTTCTGGATTACCACGGTAAGGAAAAGGGTGAGAAAGGCCAGGCAAGAATTGAAAACCTGGAAGAACTTGTTAGCGCTTGCCGAAGTTTCGAACCGGACGATGAAGACCTCAGTCCCCTACAGGAATTTCTTGATACCGCTGCGCTGGACTCCGGTGATGCACAGGCCGATGAGTTTGAAGACAGCGTGCAGATGATGACCTTGCATTCCGCAAAAGGGCTGGAATTCCCCTATGTGTTCCTGACGGGCATGGAGGAAAACCTGTTTCCTCACCGTATGTCTATGGACCAGCCAGGCCGGCTCGAAGAAGAACGCCGATTATGTTACGTGGGGATTACCCGAGCGATGCAAAAGCTTTTTTTAAGCTATGCCGAAGTGCGTCGAATGCACGGCAGTGACACGTTTAACAGCCAATCGCGTTTTGTGCGGGAAATTCCTGCCAGCCTGGTACAGGAAGTCAGGCTTAAGGCCGAAGTTCAGCGGCCAGTGCACCATGGCTATACCGAGAGCCGCCACTCGGGTTATGGGAAGTCAGGCTATAGCAATGGAAATTCTTACCACGGCAAGCTTGCGCAAGCTAATCAGGCCGAAGCGAATGCCGCGGTTGGCTTCCAGTTAGGGCAACGCGTCATGCACAAGGTGTTTGGTGAAGGCGTGGTATTGAATTATGAAGGGCAAGGCAGCAATGCCAGAGTAGAGGTTAATTTTGATGGCGCCGGCAGTAAGTGGCTAGTGGCCGCGCTGGCGAAGCTGGAAGCGTTATAGAGCAACAAGATAGAGCAACAATAAGGGCACTTGAAACCATGAAGAGAATGCGCGTATTACTGTCGATTATATGTACTTTTACGCTGCTGGCGTGTGGGGCTGAACAACCAGCATCCGATGGACATGCGGCGGCAGAGCAACAACGGTTCAAGTGGAAACTGGTAACAACCTGGCCAAAAAACTTCCCTGGTCTGGGTATGGCGCCTGAGCGCTTTGCTGAGCGTGTGGCACTGATGAGCGATGGTCGGCTAACAATAAAAGTATTTGGCGCAGGAGAGTTGGTTCCCGCCATGCAGGCGTTTGACGCCGCGCAACAAGGAACCGCGGAGATGAGTCACGGAGGGGCCTATTACTGGCGCGGTAAGGTTGCCACGTCGCCATTTTTTGCAGCCATCCCGTTCGGTATGACCGCGCAGGAAATGAGTGCCTGGTTGCACTACGGCGGTGGCCTGGAACTATGGCGTGAAGCGTACGAACCGTTTGGTCTGGTGCCATTAGCGGGCGGCAATACAGGCGTGCAAATGGCCGGTTGGTTTAATAAGGAAATCAACACGGTTGCAGATTTGAAAGGGCTGAAAATGCGCATACCCGGCCTGGGCGGCGAAGTGCTGAACAAGTTGGGCGGAGCGGCCATGAACTTACCCGGGGGTGACCTGTTCACCTCTTTGCAAAACGGTGTAATTGACGCTACCGAGTGGGTGGGGCCTTACAATGATTTGGCGTTTGGCTTGCATAAAGCGGCCAAGTATTACTACTACCCCGGCTGGCAAGAACCTGGCCCTAACCTCGAATTCACAGTGAATAAAGCGGCATGGGAGACCTTGCCCAAAGACCTGCAAGCCATTGTTGAGTTTGCTGCCCGCAGTGTGCACCAGGACACGCTGGATGAATTCACCGCAAAAAACAATACGGCCTTGAAAACTCTGGTAGAAGAACACGGCGTACAGGTTCGTCGCCTGCCCGATGAAGTGCTGATTGCGCTGCGTGATGCCGCCGCGGAAGTGACCGAAGAATTTGCAAACGCATCGCCGTTTGCAAAAAAAGTGTATGCATCATGGAAAGCATTTAAGGACGACGTTAACGCCTGGCACAAAATTTCGGAACAGGCGTATATCGAAGCGCGGGAGCTGTAAACGATACCGGGAGCGCTATTTCGGAATGGCCCGCGTGCGGCCATTGTCGTCGATGGCTACGAACACAAACACGCCTTCGGTGACTTTGTGCAATTCAGTTTTGCCCTGATTGACGGCCCAGACTTCAACCTGAACATGGATTGAGCTTCGCCCGGTTCGCATCAGTGTTGTGTAGCAACTGACTACGGCCCCCACTTTCACTGGCACCATGAAACTCATTTCGTCAATCGCGACGGTTGCTACGCGCCCATGCGCTATCCTTTCCGCAGTCACCAGGCCCGCCAGGTCCATTTGCGACACCAGCCAGCCACCAAAAATATCGCCGCTGGCATTGGTGTCTTTGGGCATGGCCACCGCTTGCAAGGTGAGCTCACCCAGCGGCGTTGGCACTTCGTCATCAGCAATATCGACCATAGTCTTCCCTAAAGAGTTTACTGGTACATTGTGTGTGGCAACCAGGTTGCCAATTGTGGCCAAAACGCCAGTGCGACCAGCATCAGAACCTGAATAATAATAAACGGTATCACACCGCGATACATCGCGCT
Source organism: Gammaproteobacteria bacterium (assembly GCA_030429735.1). Classification (GTDB taxonomy): domain Bacteria; phylum Pseudomonadota; class Gammaproteobacteria; order Pseudomonadales; family JAUIET01; genus JAUIET01. Next base: position 682,386 of record JAUIET010000001.1, on the reverse strand, counting down.
GGTTTCTACACTTTCCGGTGCCACGCCGCGCAAGTAGAACAGCGCAAATCCAAACGGCGGGGTCAGAAACGAGGTTTGCAGATTAATGGCAATCATCACGCCAAGCCAGACCGGGTCCAGGCCCATTACCAGCAAAATGGGCGCAACTATGGGCACTACCACAAAAGTGATTTCAATAAAGTCCAAAATAAAGCCCAGCAAGAATATGGCGATCATCACCACCAGAGTGGCGCCCACAACGCCGCCGGGCATACTTTCGAAAAAGCCCTGAATCAACTCCTCGCCGCCAAAGCCTCGAAACACCAGCGAGAACACTGCCGCGCCGATCAAAATCATGAAAACCATGCAGGTCACGTTCAGTGTGGAACGGGCTACATCGGCCAGCACAAGCCGGTTCAATGCGCCGTGCATCCAGGCCAATAAGGTTGCACCCAGGGCACCAACGCCAGCTGCTTCGGTTGGCGTGGCAATACCAAGCAGAATTGAGCCCAGCACCAGACCGATTAAAAAAATCGGTGCTGCGATGCTGCGCAGTTTTTCAGCGGTGGTGGTGTTGGGTAGCAGTGACTTGTCGATCGCCGGTGCGTCACCGGGGCGCAACCAGGCGTGAATCAGCAAATAACTGATGTATGCGAATACCAGCAATACGCCTGGGATCAATGCGCCAACGAACAAGTCGCCCACTGACACCGTTTTCGGGGAGAATATACCCATGTCCAGCTGGGCTTGCTGATACGCGCTGGACAGTATGTCGCCAAGCAGCACCAGTGCGATAGAGGGCGGAATAATCTGGCCCAGCGTGCCTGTTGCACTGATGGTGCCGGTTGCCAGTGCCGGTGAATAGCCCTGGCGCAGCATGGTCGGTAAGGACAGCAAACCCATGGTCACTACAGTAGCGCCGACTATGCCGGTACTCGCCGCCAGCAGGGCGCCGACAACGATCACGGACACGCCCAGTCCACCGCGCATTTGCCCGAAAACGGCCGCCATGTTTTGCAATAAGGCCTCGGCAACCTTGGAGCGCTCGAGCATCACGCCCATCAATACGAACAAGGGCACCGCAATCAAGGTAACATTGTTGATAGTGCCGAAGATGCGATTGGGCAGGGCGGCAAGAAACGCCGTATCAAACACTCCACCCAGCGTACCCAATAGTGCAAACAAAAGTGCGGTTCCGGCCAGGCTGAAAGCGACCGGGTAGCCGATGATCAACACCAGGCAGATCACCAGAAACATCAGAATGGGAATCAGCTCAATCACGGCATCGCAAAACCAGCAGATTTTTAATGATCTCGGCGACTGCTTGGACCAGCAATAGCACCGCCATTAGAGGAATCAGGCTTTTTAGCAAAAAAACCGCCGGAATACCGTCTTTTTCAACCGACGCTTCCTTCACTGTCCAGGCGTTGATGACGTAGTCCTGGCTTGCATACAGCAAATACAGGCACAGCGGTACAAGAAACAGAACACTGCCTGCCAGGTCCACCAGCGCTTTTCGCCGCACACTAAAATTGCGGTATAGGATATCCACTCGCACGTGTTCACCTTGTTGCAAGGTATACGCGGCCCCGAGCATGAATACGCACGCGTGCAGGTAGGTAACGGATTCCTGCAGTGCAATAATGCTGATGCCAAAGCCATAGCGCAGCACAACAACCAGACAGCTGATCAGCATCATGGCGTATACCAGCCAGGCCAGCGCCCGTCCGGTCACCGAACTGATGGTATTGCAAAATGTGGCGAGAGTGGTCATACGCGGCGGATTATACGGGCTTGCTGGTCTGCTACAATACGGCTCGTCTTTTGTTGGCAGTTTAGTGAAACCATGATTGTTATTTTGTCACCGGCCAAAACGCTCGATTTTGACAGCAAGCCGACCACCAAGGCTCATAGCCAGCCCGACTTTCTGGAGGATTCTGCCGAGTTAATCCAGCAATTACAACGTTTGTCGCCGGCGGATATTTCAGGTTTGATGGGTATCAGCGATTCGCTGGGCGAGCTGAATTTTGACCGCTATCAGCAATGGCAGACGCCCTTTTCGACGGCAAATGCCAAGCAGGCAGCACTGGCGTTCAAGGGGGATGTGTATACCGGCCTTGAAGCTGACACATTCAGCAGCGCCGACTTTAAATTTGCGCAGAAACACCTTCGCATACTCTCCGGCCTTTATGGCTTGTTGAAGCCTCTGGATTTAATGCAGCCCTATCGGCTGGAAATGGGTGTCAAGTTCGCCAATACCCGTGGTAAGAATTTGTACGAATTTTGGGGCACACAGCTGACCGAAGAATTGAATGCGCAACTCAAAAAAAACAAGAGCGAAATATTACTTAATTTGGCGTCGAACGAATACTTCAAAGCGGTGAAGAAAAAAGACATCAACGCTGAGATCATCAGTCCTGCCTTCAAGGACTACAAAAATGGCGAATACAAGATGATCAGCTTCTTTGCCAAAAAAGTGCGCGGGCAGATGGCAGCATGGATCATCAAGAATCGGGTAACGTCAGCGTCTGAATTGCTGGAATTTTCGGTGGACGGCTACAAACTCAACAAAAAACTGTCGTCACCTGCCGTGCCTGTGTTTACCCGCAAGCAGTAGTGACCGCGGTTACATATACTCCATAACTTCGATACCTAACAGATCAAGGCCGCGTTGGAGTACCTGGCCGCTTAGCTCGCACAATGCCATGCGGCTTGCTCGCGTGTCAGAGTCCACGTCGTCTTTCAGAATCGGGCAGGCTTCGTAAAACGTCATAAACGCACTCGCCAGTTCATACAGATAGGTGCACAGCACATGCGGAAATGCATCTGCGGCTAATTGGTCGATGATTTCCGGAAACTGCAGTAGCAGTAGTCCCAGTTCGTGCTCACTGGCTTCAACAATACGCAGCGCGCTGATATCGGCTGACGCGCAATCCGCTTTGCGGAACACACTGCGAATTCGAGTGTAGGCGTATTGCAGATACGGTGCAGTGTTGCCTTCAAAGCTCAACATGGCATCCCAGTCGAACACATAATCGTTGGTGCGCGTGATGCTTAGATCTGCGTATTTGATGGCCCCGATGCCCACTTTGCGTGCTACTTCCTGGCGCTGTTGCTCGCTAAGTTCGCTGTCGCGTTGGCTCAGCAATTCAGCGGCGCGCTCGACCGCTTCACTCAGCAAATTGGCTAGCTTTACCGTACCACCTGTTCGGGTTTTAAACGGCTTGCCGTCCTTACCCATCATCGTGCCAAAGGCGTGATGTTCCAGACTGACACCATCAGGCACCATGCCGGCTTTGCGACCAATCGCAAATAATTGTTTCATATGCAAAGACTGGCGCGCATCAATAAAATACATCAGGCGTTTCGCGCCCAGCGTATTGCAGCGAAAATCGAGGGCGGCGATATCCGTGGTTGAGTACAGGAAGCCGCCACCCGACTTCTGAATAATAACCGCGCTGGGTTTCCCGTCTTTATTAGCCAGCTCGTCGAGGAACACCACTTTGGCGCCATTGTCGTCAACCGCGATACCGCGCTGCTCCAGTTTGGCAACGGTATCAGCGAGCATGTCATTGTAGGCACTCTCCGGCTTAATATGCTCGCGAGTCAGTGTCACGCCAAGCGCGTCGTAAATATCCTGGCTGTGATCCACCGACACATCAATGAACTTTTGCCACAGAGACACGCAGTGTTGATCGCCTGATTGCAAGCGCACAACATACTCACGAGCTTTTGCGGCAAATTCAGGGTCATTATCAAAATGAGTTTTGGAGCGCTGATAAAATGTTTCCAGATCGCTGAGAACCATATTTTCAGCGTCTTCAATACGTTCCAGCTCGGCGATCAACATACCAAACTGGGTTCCCCAGTCGCCCATATGGTTCTGGCGAAGAACTTCGTAGCCCTGAAATTCAAGCACTCTTGCCAACACATCGCCAATGATGGTCGAGCGCAAATGACCCACGTGCATTTCTTTCGCGAGGTTAGGCGCGGAGTAATCCACAACGATCAACTCCTGGCGACTACCGGGCGCTGCTGCCTGCAGACCGCCCGGCAATGTTGCCAGCTGCGAATTCAAGAACGCGGGCTCAAGAAAAATATTAATAAATCCCGGGCCAGCAATTTCAGTTTTCCCGGCGATGCCCTCAAGCTCAAGTTGCTCGATCACCTGAGCGGCAAGCTCGCGGGGAGGCGACTGCATTTTTTTAGCCGCACCCATCATGCCGTTGGCTTGAAAGTCACCAAAACGGGGCTGTTTGCTGCGTGCGATCGCCGGTGGACAGGACGCATCAATGCCGGCTTTCAGCATCGCCGCTGCAAATCGCTGCTCGAGAATGGTTTTGATGGACATGGGTCAGGCACTGAATAGAAGGCCAACAATTGTACCTAAGACTGGTAATGCAGAGTATGGAATTTTTTGCGTCTGCGTGGCACTCTTTGGCTTGTAAGGGAAAGCGGTATGCAACGAGAAAAAAACTGGCGCTACTATTTATTTCAGCCATACAAGTGGCTTGTTTTCGGGCCGGTACTGGTGCTGTCAATGCTGCTTGCGGCCATATTTATTTTATTGTTCTGCCGCTGGTGCCCGCGTTTTTGCAATCAAAAAGTGGCACCCGGCTGGTGCTCGTTGAATACCCTAACTGCGCTAAGCAGTGTTGAGGTACGTGGCCAGGAACGCATGGACCCCAGACAATCGTACATCATTGTCGCTAACCATCTAAGCCACTTTGATATTTTCCTGTTATACGGGCGGCTAGGCCTGGATATTCGTTGGGTAATGAAGCAGGAGCTTCGCTCTCTACCGTTCTTTGGCATAGCCGCGGAAAAACTGGGGCACATCTATATAGACCGAAGTGACAGGGCCAAGGCCCATAAACAACTCAGAGAAGCCCAGCAGAAATTCACCCCGGGGTCCTCGATTATATTTTTCCCGGAAGGCACACGCAGTGAAAAGGGGGTGTTGCTGCCGTTCAAGAGCGGAGCGTTCGTGATGGCCAAGCAAATGCAATTGCCGATTCTTCCCGTGGTGTTGGCTGGAACAGACGCCGTTGTTCCTGCGCGCAGCCTGGACCTGTACCCTGGCAAAACAGTGATGACGGTATTGGAGCCAATTTCCAAAGAAGACGTCATTAGCCTGAGCCACGACCAGCTCAAGCAGCGTGCTCGCAACGCTATACTCAACGAACAGCAATCTGCACTGTGTTAGCCGCCTGCGTGGCTTGTATGCTCAATAGCACTCTAAAATGTAAGCAATCAACATTAAGTGTGTGTACTAAGTCGCTGGCAGGGCAGGTTCAGCTTAACTACTTTGTTAACTGTACAAATAGATAGCAAATGGAAGCTGTAATGCCAAAGTTTTTCTCATCACGCTCGAACGACGATAAGTTCCTTCAGGAAAAGGATGCACTGATTCAGGGTCTGGAAGACATCGCAGAGTATCTGGGCGACGACGATGCCAAGAAAGTAAGCCTGCGGCACACAGCGCTGCGTAGCCATGTCAGCGTGGAATCAGCCAATAGTAAAGAGCAGCCAAGCGAACTCGAGGAGCTCGAAGGCGCCTGACGATCTGCAATAAGGCTCTACGCCATGGCGGTATCTGGTTGACTGGCCGCCTCAAATTGTAAAGGCTGGTTTGTCGCGCTTAATATCGCCTGCAATGATGCTGAGACAATATCTCTGCTTTTACCAACACCACAATAGCGCTGCCCGTCCACACTGAGTTGTACGTAGGTCGCCGCGTCGGCGCCTGCACTGTTGCTTAGCGCATGCTCGCTGTACTCTACCAATACTATCTGTTTGCCACTGTGCGTTTGCAGAGCGTCCACGAATGCGCCGACCACACCGGTACCGGTTCCCTGCAGATTTAATGCTTCACCGCGGTACAACACTGAGGCATTCAAACGTTCTTGCTTGTTTTCACGGCTGAGCTGATAGCCCTTTAATTCATAGGGTGTGAACTGCTCTATATATTGCTTGGTGAACAAGGTGCCGATGACTTCCGGGCCAACTTCTGCTTCGGTTACCTCGGCGTGTTTTTGCACGACGCCACTGAAATCGATTTGCAGCCAGCGCGGTATGTGCATACCATGCTCTTGCTCTAACACATAGGCTATGCCGCCTTTGCCGCTCTGACTGTTGATTCGAATAACTTCCTGGTACGAACGACCAAGATCAGACGGATCGATGGGCAGGTACGCGACTTGCCAGATATCGTTTTCCTCGCGTTTGTTCAGACACTTGCGAATCGCGTCCTGATGGCTGCCCGAGAAGGCGGTGAACACAAGTTCGCCAGCGTAAGGATGGCGTGGGTGCACCGGCAGTTGAGTGCAGGCTTTAACGCAACGGATAATCTCATCCATATTGGACAGATCCAGCTGCGGGTCGATGCCCTGGCTGTACAGGTTCATGGCCATGGTCACAATGTCCATATTGCCGGTACGTTCGCCGTTGCCAAGCAAGGTGCCTTCCACCCGGTCAGCACCAGCCATCACCGCAAGTTCGGCAGCGGCCACCGCGCAACCGCGGTCATTATGCGTGTGTAAACTGACCACGGCGGCATCGCGATTAGCCAGATGCGTGCAAAACCACTCGATCTGATCGGCATAAACATTCGGCGTTGCCATTTCTACAGTGGCGGGCAAGTTGATGATGCAAGGGTTGTCTGCAGACGGCTGCCAGACATCCATAACGGCGTCGCACACTTCCACAGCGTAATCAATTTCTGTGCCGGTGAAGCTCTCCGGTGAGTATTGGAAAACCCAATGAGTGTCGGTTTGCTGTTCTGCGCAGTCTTTGACGATTCTGGCACCTTCGACAGCAATGGCCTTGATACCCTCCTTATCCAGCTCAAACACCTGTTCGCGTTGCACAGTCGAGGTGGAGTTGTACAGGTGCATCACCGCCGATTTGGCCCCTTTCAGCGATTCAAAAGAGCGTTCAATCAGTTCTTGGCGCGCCTGGGTCAGGACCTGCACGGTCACATCATCGGGGATCAAGTCTTCGTCGATCAGCCGTCGAACAAAGTCGAAGTCGGGTTGTGAGGCGGCAGGAAAGCCAACTTCGATTTCCTTAAAGCCTACATTGACCAGCAATTTGAACATCTGCATCTTCTGAGCAACATTCATCGGGTCTATCAACGCCTGGTTGCCATCGCGAAGATCAACGCTGCACCACAATGGCGCCTTGGTAATGCGCTGGTTCGGCCATTGCCGATTGGGCATATCCAGGGTTTGGAAAGCGGGGTATTTGCGGTGGTCAAATCGACTCATGAGGGAAATCGTCTGCTTGGTTTCTTGAGGGTGAAAGTATATGAGATTATTGGGAGTGATTGATTGCAAACTCACTACTAATATTGCTATAAATCGCTATAATTCTCTAATTATTATTAATTTAGTAGTGATATATGGAGCTAGATCGCACTGATCGTAAAATACTCGCATTAATGCAACGCAACGGGCGCATCAGCAATCTGGAGCTTGCGGAGCAGATTGGGCTGTCGCCTACCCCGTGTTCACGACGGGTTAAACGCCTCGAAGAGTCAGGAATCATCCGCCAGCATGTGACGTTGCTGGATGCGGATAAGTTGGGGCTTGGCATCAAGGTGATTGTGGGCGTGAGCATGGACAGGCACACGCCTGAGCGCTTCGATAACTTTGCTGAGCAAATCCGTCAATACCCGGAAGTGGTTGAATGCAGCATTGTCACAGGTCAGGAGGCAGACTTTCTGGTGACGGCGATGCTGCCGGATATGAGTTTCTTTGAGGAATTCCTGTTGGGGCGTTTGACCCGTATTGAAGGGGTGACGGGGGTGCACAGCAGTTTTGTGCTCAGGAAACTGATTGATCGAACAGAGTTGCCGTTGGATCATATTTGATTGGTAGGTGTGCCGAGACCGTCTCGCACGGGGCTAATGCCATCCGAGCCTGTCTGCTAAAGTTAACGCATCAGCGAACTCACAAGCGGAATGGCCATCGACGGGTAGTCGGTAATGATGCTGTCTACACCCATTCGATAAAGCGTCTTTACTACACCAGGATCATTCACCGTCCAGCATGACACGTGCATACCTTTGGCCTGGGCCTTCTTAACCAAAGCCGGCGTGCACAGCTTCCAGTGCGCACAAAAGTAATCCAGACCAAGCGTGCTTGCGGTTTTCAGGTCGCCTTTTGCTGTAGCGACCATGCCTCGTTCGATATGCGGGGCCAACTCACCGATAAAGCTCAACACATTTGTGTTTGATGACGTTACGATTATTCGCTTAGCGTCTTTTTTGGAGGCAAACCGATCAGCCAGCATGTTGGCCATTTTCTGCATGTCACGTTTACTGCCGGGTTTTACTTCCAGCTGGTATTTTTTGAGTTCGGGTGTTGAACGCAGTAATTTCTCCAGGCTGGGAATGCCTATGGATTTCTTGCCTGGCCACACTGGACCAAAGCGATTGGCCTCCATATGCAGAAGTTGTCGGGCTGTATGTGCAGAGACTTTGCCTTTCTTATTAGTAGTGCGGTTCACAGTACCGTCATGCACAATGACAATCTGCTCGTCGCTTGAAAACTGCAAGTCAACTTCTATTCGGCGAACGCCACGTTCTATTGCATGCCGGCACCCGGCAATCGTATTTTCCGGTGCCTCGCCCGCGGCACCTCGGTGACCATAAACTTCCATCCTTCGCCCCTAAGTTGTTTAATGCAGAGCTAACACTTTATGCTCGTTGCTGCGCAGCCATTTTTGCGCTGCTTTGCGTGCAGGACAAAGGCTGTCCACTACGGCCCAGTACGCACGCGAGTGGTTCATGTGCACCAGGTGGCATACTTCATGTGCCACCAGGTAATGTACTATTTCCGGCGGGCCAAGCATGATTAACCAGTTGAACTGTATGTCGCCGTCTCGGGTGCAATGGCCCCAGCGTGATTTGGTTTTCTTAAACTTTATGTTACGCAGTTTATTGTCAACCTGTGCTTGTTCGGCCAGTTTATTGGCCAGCGGCACTATATATTCAGTGGCCTGGTGTTTAAGCCAGCTGTGAAACTCCTTTGCCGCGTCGGTAAACAAGTCATCGGCAGGTAAAATCAATTCTTGTCGGTTGATGTGCACGTCTGCATTAGCTACATGCCTGATCTGCAATGGCTGGCCAAGAAAGGGAATGCTCGCGCCGTTGCGCAGGCTGTATTGCTCGCTTTTGCGTATCTGCTCGGCTTTTAATTGTTGCTCAATCCAGTCGCGCTTTTCGTGCACAAATTGCTTGACCCAATAATTTGGCGTGCGGTTTGGAACCCGCACTTCTGCTTTGCCATTACGCACGTAAATCACTGCAGACTTTCGTCGCGAGCGTTGCACCTCAACGTCAAATGGCAGTTCGGATTTTATTCTCAGGTTGGAGCCGAGCACCGTGGTCATATTGTTGGCATGCTATAAGGAAACATTCTCACCATAGCCATGACCCAGTCCACTGGATGGGTCCTGAAACGATTGTATAACTTCCAAAAATTCGCTGCCGTATTTTTCAAGCTTGGCATCACCTACACCATTGAGCTGTAAAAACGCGCTTGGGGAAAGTGGTCGATACTCCATCATTTCCATCAAGGTGGCGTCATGAAATATGACGTAGGGAGGAACGCCCTGGGTTTCGGCAAGCCTGGTGCGCGTTTCTTTCAATGCGTCCCACAGCCGATGGTCAGATTCGCTTAGATCACCATGGTGGCTCCTGGCCTTTTGAGTGCGTGGTTTCTTGCGCAGTGCTTCCTTGTTGTCTTTACGCATGAAGATAGTTTCCTCACCGCGCAATATTGACCGACATTTGTCGCTGAGTTTTAGCGCGCCAAACGCGTCGAAATCAACCTCCAGGTATGAACGCGCTACTAGTTGCCTGAACACGGATCGCCATTGGTTGGCGTCCAGATCTTTACCTATGCCATAGGTGCTCAGCTTGTCGTGCCCCCACTGTCGAATTTTGTCAGTGTCGCCACCGCGCAATATGTCAATAACGTGAGTGACGCCAAAGCGTTGGCCGCTGCGGTATACGCAAGACAAGGCTTTTTGTGCAGCCTCTGTGCCGTCCCAGGTTTCAATCGGGTTTATGCACGCGTCACAGTTGCCACAGCGTTCGGGGCTGTTCTCGTCGAAATACTGTAAAAGGGCGTGGCGACGGCAGGAGGTAATTTCACATAATCCAAGCATGGCGTTAAGACGGTGTTGTTCGATGCGCTTGAATTCCTCGTTCCCTTGCGAATCTTCCATCATCTGCCGCAGCTTGATCACGTCTTGCAGGCCATACGCCATCCAGGCTGTGGCTGGCTCTCCATCGCGGCCGGCACGGCCGGTTTCCTGATAATACGCCTCAATACTTTTAGGCAAGTCGAGGTGTGCAACAAAGCGCACATTGGGCTTGTCCACACCCATACCAAAAGCGATCGTGGCAACAATAATCACGGCCTCTTCGCGCAAAAAACGCTGCTGGTTGCGTTGCCGTTTCTCCGCACTCATGCCCGCGTGGTACGGTAGGGCGTTGAAGCCTTCCCCGCTTAACCAATCGGCTATCGATTCAACTTTCTTGCGCGACAGGCAATACACAATACCGCAATCGTCGCTGTGTTCATTGCGAAGAAAGCTGAGCAGCTGGCGCTTTTCGTTTTGCTTGTTGGTAATACGGTATTGAATATTGGGCCTATCAAAACCGCAGATAAACTGCTTGGCGTCTTCCAGCTGCAAACGCAAGACTATTTCACGGCGGGTTCGCTCATCCGCGGTTGCGGTCAGAGCGATACGCGGTACGGTTGGGAATTGCTCATGCAGCAGGTTCAGCTGCAGGTAGTCGGAACGAAAGTCATGGCCCCATTGCGCTACACAATGAGCTTCGTCGATTGCAAATAGCGCGGGTGTAACGCTGTGCAGCATGTCCAGGGTTCGCTGTTGTACGAGTCTTTCGGGCGCGATGTACAGTAAATCGAGCTGGCCGCTTGCGAACGATTGCTCAACCTCGAAGGCTTGTTGCGGCGACAGGCTTGAATTGAGAAAACGTGCCTCTACACCCAATTGTGCCAGTGCGTCTACCTGATCCTGCATTAAAGCAATCAACGGTGAAATGACAACCGCAGTGCCGTCGCGCAGTAGAGCCGGCAGCTGGTAACACATGGATTTACCGCCACCGGTGGGCATTACGACCAGCGCGTCCTTACCCGAGGCCACACGTTGGATAATTTCTTCCTGCGGTTCGCGAAACGCGCTGTAACCGAATACCTGCTGCAGAATTCGCAGCGCTTCAGACATGGTGCTCAGGCCTCAGAGGTCTGCAAAAACGATTCGCAGTAGTTTTTTGCTTGCTCGGTAGCGGGAAGTGATTTGCAGTGCGTTTGCGCAGTGCTGCGAAACTCCGCAAGTGCGGCAATACGTGAGCTGTCATCACCTGCCCAGTCTCGCAAGCTCTGATCCAGGCCTTGCAGCCGAGTGCGCGATCGCTGATACATAGACTTGCTTGTAGCCAGCTCGGCAAACACCTCATGAAAACCGCTGCGTACAGCGTCAAGGTTGTCTGCATCGAGTTCGAGCAGGGTACGCAAATAATTAACGCCCCATTGAAACCGTGTTGCCGGCCCGCGAGCCTGATCAAACGCTTTGCGCCGCCATTCAATAGCGGCCTCTGCATTACCCAATTTCTGTTCGATGTCGGCGAGTTCGCCCATAAAGTAATAGACGTATTTGGAGCGTGAGACTTCAGCACTGAGCAATTCCTTTGCTTCGGTGAGTTGACCCGATTCAACGAGCATGTTCCCTGTGGCGTTTATTGTGGCATGAAACTTGGGGTCAGTGCGATCCATTTTTTCAGCGTTTGCTCTCAATGCGTTTATGCGCACCAATACATCGTCGTGTATGTCCGCGCCCTGGTTTGTCGACAAGGCTTTATTCAGGCCTATCAGTGCGCGCAAGGACTGAATACGCTGAAACAGTTCGCTGTCGCTATTGTCGCTCATGCTCTCATAAAAAGTTCGAAATTGAGCTTGCTGTTCCCGGGTTAAAACAGGGGCCAGTGATTTGCCTGCGTCCAGAAACAGGTACAAATTTGACCGTAACCCTTCCGGGTTTTTCAGTACACCGCTCAGCTGCTGGGCGGCAAGCTGCCGTGCATCATCTGCGAGATTAACATTGCCCTCAGAATCGCTTGCCGCAAGGATCTGTTGTTGCAGCTGCATTACCGTGAGTGCAGCTTTTTCCTGGCTGGCAGTGGGCGGGCAATGTACGGCTGCGGCCGAAAATACCGCGCTCAATACGCCAGGGTCCATGGGTTCAGGGTCTTGTTGCCATGAATGTTGTGCCAACATTCGGCATTCGGCCTCGGTCAATGCGATGGCATCTTGATCGAGCTCGGTGCGAATGCGCTTAGCCAGGGCGCCGATTGGCTGCAAATCATTAAGCGCATACTGTAAAACGTTCGCATACGCACCCAGGTCCAGACCATTTGGAATGCGCGTTAATTCCTCTGCGCGCGTGTTAAACACCACCAGAGTCGGGTAGCCCATTACCCCAAACTGTTCGGCATACTTTTGAGCGCCAGGCGTGTCACCGTCAAGATACACGGCCACAAATTGCCTGCTGGCCTGGATAAAAGACGGTTCCTGAAATACAGTTGCCTTGAGTTCATGGCATGGCGGGCACCATTCGGCACCCCAATAGAGGAACACGGGCTTATTGTCGGCAGTGGCCTTGGCAAAGGCCTGCTCTACGCTGCCATCAAACCAATGAATACTTCCAGCTTTATGCTGCACTGTTTGTTCAGCAGAGACTGGCCTGGCGGTTTGTTCTGTTGCTGCGTCTGGTGCGGGCTGGCCGCAGCCGGAAAGCGCCAGTAACGCTATTAATAATGCATAAATTTTCAAGCAGGTTAACTCCTGTTAAAACAGCGCCGTACAAAAAGGTATTATGCTGCCAGAGCGCTTAAAACAACAGGGTAGCTGCATGAGTATTCTTGATCGCTTTCGACTGGACGGTAAAGTGGCATTGGTGACCGGTGGAGGTCGCGGTATTGGTGAAGCTTGTGCATTGGCATTTGCCCAAGCGGGGGCCGATGTGGTGATTGGCGCGCGAACCGAATCGCAGTTAGAGCTTGTTGCCGAGAAAATTCGGGCGATGGGCCAGCGTGCGCTGTGTGTGCCCCTGAATGTGATGAAAGAAGATCAGCTGGCCAATTTTGTTGATCAAGCCATGGCTGAGTTTGGTCGAATTGATATTCTGGTTAACAACGCGGGCGGCGGCGCAGGACCTGCCCCTGCCCTGCAGACATCAAGCAAACAGATGGAAGCAGATTTTCGTTTTAACACGGTGTCGGCGTTTGAATTGAGCAAACTGGTAGCGCCTCTGATGGTCGAAACCGCGGGCGGCGGCTCAATTGTCAATATTTCATCGGTAGCGGGGCGTCATCCGCACCCGTGTTTTGCAGCCTACGGTGTTGCCAAGGCTTCGTTGTCGTTTCTTAGCCAGGAACTTGCCCAGGAGTTTGCACCAAAAGTACGTGTTAATGCCATTGCGGTTGGCTCGACAAAAACCAGCGCGCTGGACACAGTGCTAACCCCGGAAATAGAACAAGCCATGGTCGATCTGACCCCTATGAATCGCCTGGGTGAGGTGGAAGATATTTCCGCCTGCGCACTGTATCTGGCGGCACCGGCATCGGGCTACCTGACCGGCGATGTTCTCCAGGTCAATGGTGGTTTGCAAACCTTGAACATGATTATGCCAAGGGCATTTTCTTAATATGTTGACTCGAGACGAACAAATTACCCGCCTGCTCGACAAGCAGGCCATCACAGAGTTGCTGTACGCCTACTGCAATGCCGCCGACCGGCATGACAATGTGAAAATGCGCCAGCTGTATCACGAAGACGCTATTGATGACCATGGCGGTTTTTTCAGAGGGCCGGCGATGGATTTCATTGATCATCTGCCGGAGATTCAGCAGTCAATGAGAATTCTGCACCACAACCTTACTACCATGAACATCGCAATTGATGGAAATTACGCAGAGGGTGAGATATACGTACTTGCTTTCCATCAGGCGCTGGATGAAAACGGCGAGCCCATTGATGTGTTAATTGGCGGTCGGTATCTGGACAAATACGAAAAGCGCGATGAGGTCTGGAAATTCAGCTACAAGGCGGTGCTGGCTGACTGGGTTAAGATCAGCGAGCCAAGTACGGTGCGCCTGGACCATCCGTTTGTCGCCGGTTCCCATATTGGCGAGCCTGGCCCTGGTGACCCTTCTTACGCGAGCTTTCGTTTACTGACGCTGGGCAAACCCCCGTTTCCCGCCTGAAACAGCCTTTTATCGGGCGCTTCGTCGCGTACTTAACGTCTCGTGCTTTGTGCGCGACGAGCTGTGCTGTGGTCTATTGTAACTTCGGTTAACGTTGCGGGATTGTATTGATGAATCCCCATACACAATGCCGAAAATACCGTTCTCTCTGTTGCTGAGCAGCTTGCTGCTATCGCTTATCGCCACTCAAGCCATGGCCCATTCCGCAATGTTTCCCGATCAATTCCGTTATGACGGCAGCGATGAGGGGCGCAGTGAGCTTGCCGCAAGCAGTGCGGCGCCACGCAAGGCAAGAGCTGTACTCAGCAATCAGAATTGCGTAGATGGCCTGGCTGGTGATTACCCCTGTCGCAACATCGATTTACGTTCCCTGATGAGCAAAACAGAATTAGGCGGAGGGGACACCTACCTGAACGATATCTGGGGCTGGACAGATTTAACCACCGGTACTGAAGTGGCGATTGTAGGCAAGGAGAACGGCACCTCATTCGTGGATATCAGCGACCCGACCAATCCACAGCTGATGGGTTTTTTACCGTCATCGAATGGCGGAGTGGGAGACTGGCGTGACATCAAGGTGTATCAGGATCACGCCTATATTGTCGCGGATGGCGCAGCTAACAGCGGCCATGGTCTGCAGATATTCGATCTTCGTACCTTGAGTGGCATCACACCGGGCAGCACTCTGAGCCAAACAGCATTACACAGCGGCTTCGGCTATGCCCACAATATTGCCATCAACGAAGACACAGGCTTTGCCTACGTGGTGGGTGCAGATCAGTGCAGTGGCGGCTTGTACATGCTGGATGTGTCAACGCCGGCGAACCCACAATTTGCTGGCTGTTTCTCAGAAGACGGCTATACCCATGATGCACAATGTGTTGTCTATCAGGGGCCTGATACGCGCTATTTTGGCCAGGAGATTTGCATTGCCTACAACGAAGACACGCTAACGGTTGTCGATGTTACGACAAAAAGCAATCCGGTGATGTTGTCGCGTACCGCGTATCCGGGGGCGCAATACACGCATCAGGGTTGGTTTGTAAGTGAAAACCACACCTACATCGTGATGAACGACGAGTTGGACGAACAAAATACGGGTGTGAATACCACCAGTTATATGTGGAACATGAGTTTGCTGGATGCACCCATGGAAACCGGTCGATACCGTGGTAATTCAAATGCGATAGATCACAATCTGTATACCCGCGACGGTCATGTATTCCAATCGAATTATCGCGAAGGTCTGCGTATCTTGAGCGCCAGCAACGTAGACAGTGGCACGATGAGCGAGCGCGCGTACTTCGACACCATACCCTGCTCAAACGCCGCGCGCTTTTCCGGCGCATGGAGCAGCTATATTTACTTTGCCAGCGGCAATGTCATTGTCAGTGACATTGATGCAGGATTATTTGTACTTAGACCTGACGCCGCGGCCATTGCGACAAACGCCAACAATGCCGCACCTGCAGTCAGTCCTGCGTGTACACCAGCGCCGGAACCCGAACCGACTCCAGAGCCTGAACCGACTCCAGAGCCTGAACCAACCCCGGAGCCTGAACCAACCCCGGAACCTGAACCCTCTCCAGAGCCTGAACCAACCCCGGAACCTGAACCAATCCCGGAACCGACTCCAGAGCCTGAACCGACCCCAGAGCCTGAACCCACTCCAGAGCCTGAACCCACTCCGGCGCCAGCGCCCGTCCCGGAGCCTCCGCCAACCCCGGAGCCTGAGCCCGAGCCAGTTCCAGAACCAGAGCCTGCGCCGGCCCCTCAACAGCCAGCGCCGCAGCCCCAACCTGCAGCAGCGAATTCGTCAGGTGGCGGTGGTGGTGGCAGCACGCCACCTCTTATCACAGCCCTGCTCGCGGCGGCTGCGCTGCGGCGTCAGTGGCAGTCTAACGCGAAGCAGTGTTAAAGCAGAACCTGCTCGCGCTCCTGAGCGCGCCATAAGGCAGCATACGCGCCGTCGGCCTGTAACAAGGCATCGTGACTGCCCTGCTCAACAATACCGCCTTCGCCCATTACAATGATACGGTCCGAGTCCACGACGGTTGATAGGCGGTGAGCGATGGTGAGGCTGGTATGGCCCTGCTGAAACTCCTTGAGCGCTGCCATGATGGCCCGTTCAGATCGACTATCCAATGATGACGTTGCTTCGTCAAACACCAGCACAGGGGCGCCTTTCAAAATGGTTCGCGCGATCGCAACCCGTTGCTTTTCACCCCCTGAGAGTTTTAAGCCACGTTCACCAACGGCGGTATCGACCCCATCGGGCAAGGATGCGATAAAGTCCTGCAGGTGCGCCATCTTTATTGCGTCGCGCACTTCCTGGTCACTGGCCTCAATGCGCCCGTAGCGAATGTTTTCAAGAATGCTGTCGTTGAATAGCACGGTATCCTGAGGAACAATACCAATGGCCTTGCGCACCGACTGCTGCGTGCACTGCGAAATGTCCTGGCCATTAATCAAAACCTGACCAGTCTGGTTTTGCTCGTCCAGACTGGGGTCATAAAAGCGAAACAGCAGCTTCACCAGCGTGGATTTGCCTGCACCGCTTCCCCCAACCAACGCCACTTTTTCCCCGGGGCTGATTGAAAAATTCAGGTGGCTTAGAATATTGCGGTCATTGTTATAGCGAAAGCTCACATTGCTGAACTGCACGCTGGGAGGCTTGCCCGCAGCGGGAAGCTGCAATTCAACGGCATCCGGCACATCGCGAACACTGGGTTGCTCATCAAGCAGCGCAAACATCTGTTCAATATTCGCCATAGAACCCTTGATCTCCCGGTACACAAAACCAAGAAAATTCAGTGGCAAAAACAGCTGCAACATAAACGCATTGATTAACACAAAATCGCCCAGCGTCATTTCGCCGGTGCTAACGCGTTGTGCCGCCAGCATCATCATGGCCGTCATAGCGGCGGCGATGATAAAGGCCTGACCCGCATTCAGCGTAAACAAAGACAAGCGATTTTTGCGTCTGGCGGCCTCCCATTCCGCCAAATCCACGTCGTAACGGTCAGCCTCAAATTGCTCGTTAGTGAAATACTTCACTGTCTCATAGTTCAGCAGGCTGTCTATCGCGTGAGTGTTACTGGTGGAATCCGCTAGATTTGCGGCGCGAACAAAGCGCGTGCGCCACTCTGTAGTGACAACTGAAAAAGCAACATAAAAGGCGATAGCAACCAGAGTGATGGCCGCAAAATGCCAGCCATAATTGGCCATCAAAAGGCCGATAACTAAAAATATTTCGAGGAATGTTGGCACAATATTGAACACAAAAAAGCGCATCAAAAAGCCAACGCCCGTGGTTCCTCGTTCAATGTCGCGGGCGAGCCCGCCAGTGCGGCGGTTCAGGTGAAAATCCAGATCCAGTGCGTGCAAATGCTCAAACACCTGCAATCCAATCCGTCGCATGGCCCGCTCGGTGACTCGGCCAAATACGGTATCGCGCAACTCACCGAACGCGACGCTTGAGAAGCGTGCCATGCCATACGCAACAATCAGCGCCACAGGCACAATGATCATCTCATTGCCACTGTCCAGTGCGTCAACGATGTACTTCAGCAGAAAAGGGCCCACAACACTGGCGCCTTTGGCGGCCAGCAGGCACAGAAAAGCAACAACTATTCGGTTGCGATAGCCAGCCAGGTGCGGCCAGATCATCTGGAACACCCGCCAATTCAGTTTTGCGTCAGCGTTATCGGCTAGTTGGCCGTGAGGAGACATAAAATGTCCAAGTGTCCCTTAACATAAGTTCGCCTCACTGGAGGCCTCGAATGGCGGGCTAAATGGTGCGAACTTATGTTAAGGGACACTAGCAGCCGCCATCCAAAGCGTTGATCCAGTCGCTCAGCAGTGCAATACCTTCCGCATGCGCCAGCGACCTGCCCAGTTCCGGCATCATGTCACCAGGCTTTGTAGAGCGCATCCTAAAGGTCATGATCGACTGCTCGGCGTCACCGGGGACAATTGAATACTGACGGTTTCCGGTACCTCGTCCGGCGGCGACCGGCGGCTTACACACGCCCATTGACAGGGCATTAGTGTTCTGAATATTGAGCAGCAAGGCGGAGGTGTCAGCAGCACCGTCAGGGCTGTGACAATGACTGCAATTAATATCCAGATAGGCTCTGGCACGTTCATTCAGAGAGTGTGCACTGCTGTTTTGCCAATCAGCGTTCGCAGCAACTGTCTCGGGCAGGCCGGTGAGCGCCAGTTTGTCCTGCCAAATGCTCAACTGTGGATCACCATCATGGTAGATGGAGGCCTTGTGCAAGTGTCTCGCCTTTGGACCTATCGGCATTAACTGCTTGGAGCCATGATGGGTTTCATGGCAACCGGCGCATTGATTCATATCCGGGACCACGTAAGCAAAAGGCCTGGTTTCTTCGCCGTCGGGTGTCACCAGCGACAAGGGCTTGATATCGCCGGTAATCTCCAGGCTGGCATCGGTCTGCTGCTCATCCCATACATAAGGTAGTGCCTGCCAACCGTCGCTGTGACGCACCAACAGGCGGGTTTCGATCAAACGTACCTTGTTAAGGTCCAATTGCCCATCGCTAAAATACTGCGCTTCATCGGCTTCTTTCAGCACGGCGTTAGCGGCGCCACCCGTAGCGGTTGGGTAGAAAAAGGTTTTTGAAATAACGGTACCAAGCGGAAAGTCAAAAGTTTCCTCGGCGTCGAACGCAATTTGCTCGCCCTGAGGAATCCAGACGGTTCTCAGCTTGTGGGCGTAGTCTGTAAACAAACTGCTGTTCAGTTCATAGGGCACTGCGCGAGCGTTTAATACCAAACGATTGTTGCGTGTTGTTAACAGCTGCCACTCACTGAGCTGTTGTGGCACCGCATCGGCGGCGTGCAGTTTTACATCGGGTCGGGTTTGCGAACAAGACAGCAGCAGGCTGCTGATAAGCAAAATACACATTCGGTACATCAATACTAACTGCCCAGGGTCATTGTAATTGCAGGCAACTTGGCCAGCTCACACTGATGTGGCGTAATGTCTTTGCTCACGGAATCGAAATCATTGGCAGCATCCAGATTGATAAAGCCGGCGTTTTCCTGCTGAATGCACAGACGCAAATCATCAGGCAGCTTGCCGTTTACCAGCCGCTGAGGATTGACCACACCGTCCCATAGAATATCCGGTAGGTTGCCAGTCAAGCCGTACTCGGCTATCCGCAACGCCTTGAGTCGAACATCGCCAGGCGTACCGCCGGCACCACTCATCTCATTATCGTATATAAAAATACTTTCGGGGTAGGGGTCAAAGTCGTCTGCGCTGGCCTTGTCGCTGAAGAAGCCAGCGGTAAAATAGCTGGTGACCAGAATATTCGCGGTGTCATTGTCTTTAATGCGATTATTAAAAATCTCCA
This sequence comes from Gammaproteobacteria bacterium, assembly GCA_030429735.1. GTDB lineage: Bacteria > Pseudomonadota > Gammaproteobacteria > Pseudomonadales > JAUIET01 > JAUIET01. Next base: position 662,721 of record JAUIET010000001.1, on the reverse strand, counting down.
CCTTATCATTGGAGTTAATAACAATACCCGAACCCGCCGGCACGCTGGCAACCGGTGTGCCCTCGGCGCCAAAGTTCTCCGTGTTGTTGCCATTGACTTCGTTGTTGTACACACGTGTGCTATGGCCGGGTTGTGGCAGATTGGGCATATTGAACACCAGAATACCGCCGGTGTTATTGGTGGCAATGTTCTCATACACATCAGCGCCAATACTGTTTTCGATTTCAATGCCGGCTACGTTGTACTCGGCACGGTTTCTACGCACCACAATATTGGTGGACTGCCCCACGTAGATGCCCGCATCTGATGCGGCAATCGCAACTGAATCTTCTATCAGAACATTGTTCATTTGCACGGGGTAAATCCCATACGCCCCATTGCTTGTTTTAGGGCCATCAGTCCATTCGGTTCGAACGCGCTGCACAATCAGGTTTTCACCCTGATTAATCTTGATAGCGTCGCCCTTGGTATCCTCGATCGCCAGATCCTGCAGGGTAAAGTCACTGGCGTTGACCAACAAGCCCTCGGCCCCTTGAATCTGGTTCTTGAAACTTAATACGGTCTTGTCCATGCCCGCCCCGCGCAGGGTCACGCCGTCGACATTCAGGCTTAGCCCGCGAGTCATATCAAACCGGCCTTCGGGGAGTTCTATTACATCGCCAGGTTTGGCGGAAATCAGTTTCTGCAGTAGGGATTTCTGAAAATCATCGGAGCCGGCAGGAGCAGGTTGCGTGGAAACTGACGATTCCTGGCCGCAGCCAAGGATAAACACCGATAACACCATCAAAAGTAAAACGCGAAGCATAAAGTATTCCCACAATTGGTTGGACTATTGTTGCAGGACACTAGTTTACATTACCGGTAGAATAAGTCGCATGAAAACTGTCATACCAAGCTTTGAGGGCAAGCAAGTACTGGTTCTTGGGGATCTGATGCTGGACCGCTATTGGGCGGGCCCTACATCGCGCATCTCACCAGAGGCACCTGTTCCGGTCACGCGAGTTGATGAACAGTTCGAGCGCCCGGGTGGTGCTGGCAACGTGGCGCTCAATATCACCTCGCTGGGGTGCGGGGCGCGTTTGTTGGGGTATGTGGGCGACGACGAATCAGCACAGCTGCTGGGCAATGCCCTGCAAGCGGCCGGTGTGGAGTGTCAGTTCCAGACGGTTAATGGCCAGCAAACAGTGACCAAATTGCGCGTGCTGAGTCGCAATCAGCAATTGATACGTTTGGATTTTGAAAAAGGCTTCGCTGATGTTAATGCGGCCAAGTTGCACGCTGATTATGAGCAAGCCATGGCCGGTTGCGGCGCTATAGTACTGTCGGATTACGGTAAAGGGACGCTTACCAACACCGAGTTGTTGATTGATAAAGCCCGTGCGGCAAACATACCGGTTCTGGTTGACCCCAAAGGCAGTGATTTTCGAAAGTATCGCAATGCCTCATTAATTACTCCGAATCAGTCTGAATTCGAGGCCGTTGTAGGGCCTTGCGCGGATGATGAGGATTTACTAAGAAAAGGTGAGCAGTTGTGTGCTGAGCTGGCGCTAGATGCCTTGCTGGTGACGCGAAGTGAGCGCGGCATGGTACTGTTTCAAAGAGACAAAGCGGCCGTTACATTGCCCACCCGTGCACAAGAAGTATTTGACGTGACCGGGGCCGGTGACACTGTGATTGGCACCCTGGCTGCCGCCATTGCAGCGGGTCAGGAGTTTGAATCGGCCATGCAATTGTCGAACCTGGCGGCCGGCGTGGTGGTTGGCAAGATCGGCACGGCGACGGCAACTGTCGCTGAGCTTCAGCAAGCGATGTTGACCCATGAGCCACTGCCGCGCGGTATTACGGATGAAGATCAGCTGTTGGAAACTCTGGCACTTGCAAAGGCAAACAACGAACGCATAGTCATGACAAACGGCTGCTTTGATATTTTGCACGCGGGTCATGTTGCTTATCTATCCAGTGCGGCCGAACTGGGTGACCGATTGATTGTTGCTGTTAACGATGACGACTCGGTAAAACGCTTAAAAGGCGAGGGCCGCCCGGTAAATGGGGTACAACAACGAATGGCCGTGCTGTCTGGTCTTGAAAGCGTTGACTGGGTAGTTCCCTTTGCTGAAGACACACCGGCACGGCTGATCGAAAAATTATTGCCCGATACTCTGGTAAAAGGCGGTGACTATGCGCCTGAGGAGATTGCCGGGGGAGATGCTGTGATCGCCAACGGCGGCGATGTGCAGGTGTTGCAGTTCATTGATGGCTTGTCGACGTCGGCCATTATTTCAGCGATCAAGAAACGGGTGTAATGTGATCGATATAACAGGCATGTTAGTGGTGACCGGTGGCGCCGGGTTTATTGGCAGCAATCTCGTCAAAGCGTTGAATGAAGCAGGTCGTAAAGATGTGATTGTTGTGGACGACCTTAGTGACGGTCACAAATTTATCAACCTGGTGGATTGTGAAATTGCTGACTATATGCATTTCGTGGAATTCGAGCAGCGCGTGCAGCACGGTGATTTTGCCGGCGTGCAGGCAATTTTTCATCAGGGCGCGTGTTCAACAACCACAGAGTGGGATGGCCACTACATGATGGAGAATAACTTTCGTTACTCGAAAGTCTTACTTCACCATTGTCTTCAACACAATATTCAGTTTGTGTACGCCTCTTCAGCCGCGGTATACGGTGGTAATCAAACCTTTGTTGAAGTAGCTGATTACGAATCACCACTCAACGTTTATGGCTATTCGAAGTTACTGTTTGACCAGTATGTGCGTAGAGTGGTTGATTTTACGCGGCCGTATTCGCAAGTAGCCGGCCTGCGCTATTTCAACGTGTACGGTCAACGTGAGCAGCATAAAGGCAGCCAGGCAAGTGTGGCTTTTCATTTGCACAATCAGTTGAAAAAAGGCGATACGGTCAAATTATTTGAAGGCAGCGACCAGTATGGCCCAGGTGAGCAGCGCCGCGATTTCGTGTTTGTTGACGACGTTGTCGACGTTAATCAATGGCTGTTGAGCAATTCAGAGGTATGCGGCATTTTTAACGTCGGTAGTGGTAGAAGCCAAACGTTTAACGACGTTGCCAATGCCGTTATCAAATTTAATGGTCGCGGAGAAATCAAGTACATAGAATTTCCACCCGGTCTCAAGGAAGCGTATCAAAGCTTTACCCAGGCTGATATCTCCAAGCTGCGTGCTGCGGGCTACCAGCGGGAATTTAAAACAGTGGAGCAGGGTGTCAGTGAATATCTTGCCCGGCTTGGCTAGCCTCTAACACCTGATCTATTTTGTCGATTACGGCATCCGGTGTGATCAGGTTCATTACCTCCGGGTGGCGTACACGCTGCCCCCATTTCACCTGGTTAATCGTCTTCCCCATATATGTTTGTAGCGCATTCGGGTAGGCGTTAACAACAAAATTTTGGAAGCGATACGGGCCGGTTCGTAAGGGGTTGCTGCTGGCGTACAGTCCTACTACCGGTGTGCCTGCCAGGTTCGCGATGTGGGCAGGACCGGTATCCGGTGCAATCAGTAAACGTGCCTGGGACAACAACGCGTACAACTCACCCAGCGTTGTCTGGCCACACAAGTCGATCAGTGTGCCGCCACTCTGCTCATTGATTTGCTGCGCAACAAGACGTTCGTTTTCAGCAGGACCACCCGTTAATACCACACGAAACCCGCGCTCCTGCAGATAGTGTATGACAGGCTTATAATGCTTGATCGGCCAATTGCGCCAATTGTTTTTACGCACGCTGCTGCAGGCATTAATGGCGACGAAAGGCTGCTGATCGGGGAGCTTTCGCAAGGTACTGTCACGCACAGTATCTGGCACATCGAAACGCCAGTTAGGAGGCATGTCTGCACAACCCGCTGCACTCAAAAACGCCAGAAAGCCATCCAGCACATGGGCGTTTGGCTGCGCCGCAATTCGTCGATTACTGAACAACCATTGAAAATCCACGGCGCGTTGTCGGTCGAATCCCAGGCGTACCGGTGCTTTGATGCACAGACTTAGTACGCTGGCACGCAGCGCAGCCTGCATGTGGAACAAGGCCTCGAACTGGCGCCCGCTCATTTGTTGCTTGAATTCGCGCAGCCCGCGTAGCCCGCTGCGTTTGTCAAAAGTGATAAACTCTACGCCTTGCAGATACTGCATCAGCTGATATTCGCCAGCGCCTATTACCCAGGTTATTGCGCAATTTGGCCATTGCTGTTGCATTGCATGCACGACCGGCACAATATTCGTTGTGTCACCAATAGCGGACAAACGCAGAATGCAAACCGAAGCGGGTGGTTTGCTAAACGGCACAAACCTGGATTGAGAGAGTGCAGACAAAGACATATTTGCGCGCAGGTCTGAAAGTGATTGAATACAGCGCGGTGGACGAGGTAAAGCCCGACCGTGTTGTGAAGCACTACATCCTAGCCAGTTCCGATAGTGCTGTCGAGGATGACGCTTTGCGCAGCCTGTTCGACCAACACGGCCAGCAACTGCTTAATTCGGGCGCAAACCCCGCCGCTGCGCATGGCCGCGGCAAAGTTCACTTTTTTGAGCATGCTGGCCGAAAGCTGGTGATGCGCCAGTACCGTCGTGGCGGTTTGATTGGGCGGCTGGTCGAGCGCAGCTATCTGTGGACAGGGCTGGAAAACACCCGGCCTTTCAGGGAACTTGTGTTGCTGTCAACAATGCAAGCCATGAGTGTTGCAGCCTGCTATCCGTTCGCTGCGCGGATTGTTCGTAATGGATTGGCGTATCAGGCGCAGCTGATCACCGAGCAGGTGACCAATGCTCACACGCTGGGCGAGTTACTGCAATCGAACGCGGTCAGCGATGCAGTGTTTCGCGCAACCGGCAAAGCGATTCGGGTAATGCACGATCAGAACATTCATCACGCTGATCTGAATGCCAACAACATATTGATTCGTGATGCTGAAGCCGTGCTAATCGATTTTGATCGAGGTGGATTTCGACATTCGGAATTGGTGGATTGGCGAGCGGCCAGCCTTAAACGTTTGCTGCGCTCGATTCACAAGCTTCAGCAACGTCACAATTTTGAGTTTTCAGATCTGCAATGGCAAACCCTGATGCAGGGGTACCAGGCTACGAACTTATGTTAAGGGACACTAGCGCACAACCGATAATCGTTGGTGTTTTGGGTATGCCAGTCGAAACCACTCAGCAAATTCAGCGGCCGGTAAGGGCCGGCTGATGTAGTAACCTTGCACAAAATCGCAATTTTCCGCGCGCAAAAATTCCAGCTGCTCTTCCGTTTCAACCCCTTCCGCCACCACTTTCATCTTCATGGTTTGCCCCATGCTGATAATGGTTTTAGCAATAGCCGCGTCGTCCTTGTTATGCGGCAAATCAGTTACAAAATCCCTGTCAATTTTCAAATGATGAACGGGAAAATGCTTGAGATACGCCAGCGAGGAATATCCTGTGCCAAAGTCATCTATCGCCAGTTTTAAACCAAACTCGTTTAACTCCGTTAGCAGCTCAACCACGGTGCTTCCCTTATCCATGATGCCTGACTCGGTTATCTCGAGTTCCAGCATGCCGGGCGACAAACCAGTGTCCAGCACGGTTTGCTTGATAGTGGCAACAAGATCAGGGTTTTGGAATTGAATGGACGATAAGTTCACTGCAACAACGATGTCACCCATGCCACTCTCACGCCATATGACCTGCTGTCGGCACGCCTGCTTGAGTACCCAGTCACCGAGTTCGATGATCAGGCCACTTTCTTCGGCAACTGGCACAAATTCTCCCGGTGAGACAACACCCCTCTCGGGATGTGTCCAACGCAACAAGGCTTCCACACCTTTTAAGCAATTGCTATTGATGTCGATGACGGGCTGATAATGCAGGCTGAAATGATTTTGTTCCAGGCTCTCCTGCATGTCTTCCTGCATGCGCTTTCGTGCTTGTACTTTCTGCTCCAGCTTATGGTCAAACAAACGGTACTCGCCGCAACCCGCCTGCTTGGACTGGTAGAGCGCAAAGTCCGCTTTTTTCATCAGCGCCGAGACACTATCGGCGTCGTCCGGGTACAAGGCAATACCAATACTCTGCGTAGTGCCGAATTTATTGTTGTCGAATACTATGCTCTGTCGGCCTTCACGCAAAATATCCTCGGCGTAGGCCTGACTTGTATCACTCTGTCGGATGTTGGTCGCGATAATTGCAAACTCATCACCACCCAGCCGAGCAACCGTATCGGTGGTACGTGATCGTGCTTTCAGTTTTCTGGCGATTGACTTAAGTAGCTCGTCACCGGCCATATGGCCGTAGGCGTCGTTAATTTCTTTGAATTTGTCTACATCGACCAGAATCAAGGCCAGCGATAAACCACTTCGCTCTGCTTGTTCACTGGCCTCCTTAAGCTTCATATTAAACAATGTGCGGTTGGCAAGCCCGGTAAGACTGTCGTAGTGGGCCAGTTCGGTAAGTTCGCTGGTATTACTGATGATTTGCCGGCGCCAGTTGGCTGCACGGGTCAATACCAAAGCCCACATCAAGGCCAATAATGCCGACACCACGTAATTAAACTGCCGTACCTGATTCTGACTGGTTCGCAGCGCTGCGCGGTTACTCATGGCGGTGGCGCTTAAGGCATTTTGCAATTCAAATTGCGCCTCGTTGTACTTCGCCTTCAAATCGCTGTAATAGTCGTCTTGCAGCAGCTGCAAGGCGCGCTCCTTGCGCGAACTGGCGATGGCCGAGAACGCCAGCGCCTCAACCGCTAGCAAGCGTTGATTAAGCTCGTCTATCTTGCGGATAGACTGGGTGGTGCTGCGCATAGTGGCTTTATGAATACTGGCTTGCAGCATCGAGGAGGTTAACGCGTGCCGCTGCTGCCAGATACCCATTGGGTCACCGCTGTGCGCCGCTACTTGCGCAGACATTGACAGCACTTCGTCGTAATAGCGAATTTCACCGGCTAACTCGGCCAACATCAAGCCGCGTTGCACGCTTTCTTGAATGCGGTCCTGTAAGTTATCCAGTTTAATTTGCGAGAATACCGTTGCAACAGCGGTCAACAACACCGCGGCGACAATGAGCAATTCCGATTTGCGAGTGCTTTCCATGCGCTCTGATTACTACTTCAGTCCATATCTTTTTCAGTGTAGATAAAATGGACAGTTCGAACAGCAAGGGTGTCGCTCGATGTTTTTCGCAGCAAGCAAGCATACCCGACACAATTCGAGTAATTTCATCGTGATACAAGGTGAAGTTCTTCGCAGACGGTGTGCTGTCAGAAAACCGACAGCACACTTTTCGCTAAACGGTAGACTGGCGCTAGGCTGCGTTCAAAGGCTTGCTGATCTCTGCCCAGTCAATGTCGTAGTCGTCGGGCATGTGCTCAAATTCCAACAGGCCCAGTTCTTCGAACTTGGGTCTGACAGCATCGGTCAGTAATCCGATTCGGCGCAGGTTTGGAATGATGCGATTGAACAGCAAGTTTCGAAATTGACTGATCAGCGGACCCTTTAAATACACTTCTCGTGCTTCGTCTGCGTTCCAGCCAAAATGCTCAAACACACCGGTTGGGATCAAGCGCTCGCGTGCCACCACACAAGCCTCGTAGGCAAACATCGCGCGGTCTTCTTTTTCCTGCTCGGAAAGAGTCTGCACAAACGCTTCCAGGTAATTCACCCCAAAGGTGACATGCCGTGCCTCGTCACGAATAATGTAATGCAGCAGCTCGCCAACGATGCTGCCTTCAGATACCATCTTCATGGTGTTGAATGCTGAAAGAGCGAAGCCTTCAATGACCAATTGCATGCCAATGAATTTTAAGTCCCAGCGCGGGTCTGTGAGGATTTTATCCAGCAGAAATTTAAGGCTGGGGTCTATCGGGTAGCAATGCCCAATCCGGGTTTGTATGAGTTTATTGAACGCTTCCACGTGGCGTGCTTCGTCGAAGGTTTGTGAGGCCGCATACAGTTTGGCGTTGTAGCTGGGGGCGCAACAGGCAAGCTGCGACGCCACCAGCAGGGCACCTTGTTCGCCATGCAAGAATTGCGACAGTGTCCACGCATTGAGATGATGGTTTACTTCCTTTTTACCGGCGTCATCCAGTGTGGCGTACGGCTCATAATTAAGAAACGTATTAACGTCTGGAGCCACTTCCTCCTGCATGGGCAATGTCCAGTCAATATCCACCTCGACATTCCAGTTGAGTTGCTTACCCAGTTCATAGAGCTTGCGAATACGGTCGTCCTGAACTGAATAATCCCAGTTATAGCTACCGGTCAGTGGCGTGTTGAAAATTTCCACCACGTGTTTTACGTCGGCAGGACTTAACTTTGGGTCATCCGGCCCGGCGTATTCTGCGTATTCAGGAAACTCCACCACGCCCTTGGGGGGCGTGCTGACGTGTCGTATATCCATCGTATTCTCCTCTCATCGATAACATTGAGAATACGCTTGCCTCGCTGGGTAACAAGGTGATTGAATGCCTATATTAAGTCATTCCGGGCCATTACAGGTCAATACATATGCAAGTGAACCTTAAATCATCGATTCCGGGCGTTGGTGGGCCCGTTCGACTGGTGCTGCTGCAGATGCTTGAGAAACGCGGGGTAAGTGTAAACCGGCTGTGTGCGGGCACGCAGTTAAACCCTGAGCGCTTGCAAGATCTGGACTACGAGATGCCGCTGGAGGAGTTCGAAACCTTATTGGTGCAAAGCCTGCGTTTATCCTCCAGCCCTGATCTACTATTACGCTATGGACAAGAAATCAGCCTCGCCTCGCTTGGCGTATTGGGCTATGCGTTCATGTGCTGCGCCAACTTGCGGGAGGTGCTTGACCTGCTGCTCAGATACCACAGGCTCATCTCGCCAACCTGCGATATTCGCTATTCGGTAGGTGAAAGCGAAGTTTGTATAACCCTGCACAAAGGCCTGCTGAGCCCTAAAGTCACGTCCATCGACAGCGAGATTTTGTTTTCCTCGGCAACCACCGCTCTCACCAGCCTGCTAGGTGAAAACAACCTGGAGCTAAGGGCGCAATTCAGCCACGCGCCACCATTGTACTCCAACGCCTATGAGTCGGTGTTTGGCGACAACATTGAGTTCCAATCGTCGGTCAACAGCTTGTATTGCAATGCCGAACTGCTGGAAAGGCCGCTGCAGTTTGCAAACCCGGTGATGAAGCATATCTATCAGCAACAGTGCGACGCGCTGCTGGAGCGAATGGAACAAGGTCGTTACAGTATACGCGTACAACAACTGTTGTTAGAGCAACCCGGTCGATTTCCTGGCATAGAGCAGACTGCCGATCGGCTGAAGATCGGATCGCGTACCTTGCGTCGCCGACTGGCCGGTGAAAATACCACATACAAGCAACTGGTTCAGGAAGTGCGGTGCCAGCTTGCGGAAGAGTATCTGCGCGCTAGCCCATTGTCCATACAAGAAATAGCAGATATGTTAGGTTATTCGGACGTGGCAAATTTTCGCCGCGCTTTTATCGCCTGGAAAGGCGTATCACCGGCCAAGTTCCGCTCTGGCCGTTGATTGAGCGGCAAGTGGAAGTACAGTTGTTGCCTGCACTTGTGAAAACCTTGCGTAATCGTGACAATAGGGCACCCGATAAACTGCAACTGCGGAGTTGATGTTTACATGCGCGTATACGCAAAGCTTTTTCTGGTCAGCCTGGCGCTGATTTTGGTGCCCGCTGCATACGCAGCGCTACCGGCAACAGATGGCAGCGGCAAGCCATTGCCCTCATTGGCGCCACTGGTTGATAAGGCCACGCCAGCCGTTGTGAACATTGCCACCTCAACCACGCGACGCAGTAATAACCCTCTGTTCAATGACCCGTTCTTTCGCCATTTTTTCAATGTGCCGCAGCGGGAGTATCGTGCCCGAAAGGTTCAGAGTGCAGGCTCTGGCGTTATTCTGGACGCCCGCAAGGGCATTGTGGTGACCAACCACCACGTGGTAAAAAATGCCGATGAGATAAATGTGATACTGCACGATGGGCGTGTGATGGAAGCTGAGCTGGTTGGCAGTGACCCGGAGGTTGACATCGCTGTGCTACGTGTCGCTGCACGCAATCTTGTACAAGTTAAGGTAGCTGATTCCAGTCGAGCGCGAGTGGGGGACTTCGTCATTGCAATAGGCAATCCATTTGGGCTTAATCAAACGGTGACTACCGGCATCATCAGCGCCCTGGGTCGAACCGGTCTCGGTATTGAAGGGCTTGAAGATTTTATTCAAACCGATGCGTCTATTAACCCCGGCAACTCGGGAGGTGCTTTGCTGAATTTGAATGGTGAATTGGTGGGCATCAATACGGCTATTATTGCGCCCTCTGGCGGTAATGTCGGCATTGGTTTCGCTATTCCCTCCAATATGGCCTTGGCCAGTGTCAGCCAGATTGTGGAGTATGGCGCGGTATCGCGCGGCCGAATTGGCGTAGACACACAAGACATTGATGAGGAGCTTGCCCAGGCATTTGATTTACCCTCACGTGCCGGTGCCCTGATTGCGAGCATAGAGCCGGGTTCCCCGGCTGACCAGGTTGGTCTGCAAGCGGGGGATGTCATTGTTCGCGTAGATCAGCAAACCATTAAAAATTCTCGCGCATACCAGAATGCCATAGCCCTGCTGCGTATCGGTGATACGGTTAACATCACTGTGCTGCGAAATGGTAATAGAAAAACCGTGCGCTGCTCCATCGCCGACCCGTTTGACTTCGTGAGCAATCAACTGCAAAGCCCGATGGGCGTGCATCTTGAAGGCGCGAGATTCAAGGAAGACCCAAAGCTGGGTCTGGTTGTGGTGCGCCTGGAACAGGGGTCCAATGCCTGGCAAAGCGGCTTGCGTTTGAACGATGTGATCTTGAGTGCAAATCGACGCAAAGTCAGAACAGTTGAGCATCTTGACTACGCGCTGCGGCTCAGTAATTCGCAATTGTTGTTAAGAGTGTTGCGAGGCAATGCCGCACTGTATCTGGTGATAAGATAGAAAGTGAGTGGAATGAGCGCGTATAATCGGAGTGAACGCATTTTAAGGGAACCCCATGAACGATCTCAGCGCCCCCGCTAACCCCAACCTGGTCACGCTGACCTACGTGATTTACGGATTGCATTTGTTTGGCGTAGTCACCGGCCTGACGACCGCAGCTATGGTGGTGACTGCGTTTCTGACTGGCTGGCCATCCATTCTCGCCGTGATTTTGAATTATATAAAGCGGGGTGACACCCGGGGCACATATCTTGAATCTCATTTCAGATGGCAAATACGTACCTTCTGGTTCGCCTTGCTCTGGTTTGCAATTGCAGGCGTTCTGGTACTGACAGTGATTGGCATTCCAATCGCCTGGGTACTGGCCGTGGTGGTGGGTCTTTGGGTGGCGTATCGCATGGTGCGAGGCACGGTAAGACTTCTAAACAACCAGCCAATGCCTATTTGAGGCAAACATGGACGCTCTGGAAAAATACTTTGGCGAGCGAAGTTTTGACAGCTATTGCGAAGAATTCGACGAGCGCGGATTCGTAATTTTCGAAAATGTATTGCCAGGCGTTGAAATTGACGCGCTTAAGGCGGCGTTACGACCCCACTTGGCAAGCAATGTGCACGGACGCAATGACTTTGAGGGTCTGAAGTCAAATCGCGTATACGCACTGCTGGCAAAAGGAGACGCCTTTGTTCGTCTTGCCTTACATCCGCTGGCCCTGGCGTTCGCGGAAAGAGATCTTGGCGCATCGTGTATTTTGTCGGCGTGTTTGGCTATCAATTTGCAGCCGGGTGAAACAGTGCAGCCCTGGCACACGGATGATGGCCACATTGATATCCCCCGGCCTCGCCCGTCAGCAGGCGTCAGCGCGTTCTGGGTGCTGGATGATACCACCGAAACTAACGGTGCTACTGAGGTATTGCCAGGCAGCCACAACTGGGCGGAAGGTCAGCTTGATCTGAGCGTGTTTGACGATACTCAGGTGCGTGATGTTAACGATGACCCCCAGGCACACCCGGACGCGGTAAAAGCCGTTTTGCCGGCAGGCTCATTAATGCTTGCAAAAGGTGGCTTGCTTCACCGCGGTGGTGCAAACAAATCCAAACGCGACAGGTTGATTGTCACGCCCCAGTACGCCCCGGGTTGGGCCAGGCCGCTGGAGAACATGTTGCTGGCTGTGCCAGCCGAATTGGCCAGCACTTTGCCAAAGCGAGCGCAAGAGCTTATAGGCTATTCAATCCATCCGCCATTTATGGGTTACGTAAACGGTATGCACCCGGCGAGAACCCTGCCAGATAGAAACGCTCATCACGATGCCAAATCATGACAGTAGATGCTGCGCATATTGTCCGTGGGTCAAACGCCCATTTTCACCATTGCGTCCATCACCGTTCTAAGTAATTTTTCAGCGGTGGGATGTTTGGCCGCAAAATCTGTTTCCAGCAATGTTGCGGTTTCCATCATGGGGCTCATGTTGTAGGTCTCGCCATCTTCCAGGGCGCTATCAATATGATCGCCCAATTTCCCCAGCAGCTGACGGCTTTCATCATCAAGCTCGGTGTCGGCCAGTTCCTGTTCCAGTTGAACCAAAAGTGCTTTTAATTCTTGCGCGCTCATGACTATGCTCTTTGCAATGGCAGAGGCTATCATACCAAAATCGCAGTAGCAGCAAACCAAACAGGCTGAAATGAAACTGAACGCCAGCTGATTGCAACGCGGTCTTGCTTGCCGCATAGTTGTCTTATAGTGATCATGCTGGAGAATTCGCACTAATGAGTCATCCAAAAACCGCTTTCCTCGGGCTGGGCGTTATGGGCTACCCCATGGCGGGCCATCTGGCCAATGCCGGGTATCCGGTGACGGTATATAACCGCTCACCGGACAGAGCGAAGCGCTGGTGCGAAGACTATGCAGGTAACTGTGAAAACTTGCCCGGCCTGGCGGTGGCCAATGCCGATATAGTACTGGTCTGTGTTGGTAATGATGACGATGTGCGCTCGGTGGTGTACGGTGATGACGGCGCCTTGGCCGGCATGAAACCGGGCGCCATACTGGTTGACCATACAACGACGTCGGCTGAACTTGCTCGTGAGCTGGCAGAGTCCGCGCGGCAGGCCGGCGTTGGCTTTATAGACGCGCCTGTCTCCGGCGGGCAGGCGGGCGCCGAGAATGGTGCGCTGACCATTATGGCTGGTGGAGAGCAGGTAAGTTTCGAAAGTGTCAGTGACACACTGGGCGTTTACGCTCGAAAGTGCGAATTAATGGGCCCTGCCGGCAGTGGTCAGTTAACCAAAATGGTTAACCAGATATGTATTGCCGGCCTGGTGCAGGGTCTGGCAGAGGGTTTGAATTTTGCTGAGCTTGCCGGCCTTGATGCGCACAAGGTCATAGAGGTTATTTCCAAGGGTGCCGCGCAATCCTGGCAGATGGAAAATCGCTATAAAACCATGCTGGCTGGCCACTACAATCACGGCTTCGCTGTGGAATGGATGCGCAAAGATTTGGCCTATGGTATTGCCGAGGCGCGATCGCATGGCGCGGAACTACCGGTCACAGAGCTCGTCAATGACTATTACGGTGACGTGTTGGAGCTTGGCGGCGCGCGCTGGGACACTTCTTCGCTGCTGGAACGTCTTAAGCAGCGCAGAGCATAACCAGCACACCCGTACCGGGCCTCAGCCAAGCAGAGGCGTTAACTGGTGGTTTTAGGTGCACTCTTTTTAGGTTTGGCAACCTTGCTGTTTTTGCGTAATTGCTTATCAATATCGTCGTTGATCGCATTCATTCGGAATTCGGCCAACTTGCTGGTATGACGCTCCAGATCAGTAGGTTGCATGCTGCTAGCCGTTTTGGGAGCAAGTTTATCTTTCACTTTCAGCTGTTGTTCGGCATGTGCATTAGCGGCTATCCCTGCCAGTACCATGATTGCCGTGAATGGTCGTAATCGCGATCTCATCGATCTGCCCCTGATGTCTGTGTAGGTGAATGCGTTTAATCAAAATGTTACCTTAGGTAACAAATACAAGAGTAACACAGAGTGGGGGCAATGCAATGAAAATACAACCTTTCGTCGACAAGTTGTGATTTATTATTCTTTATTTATCAGTGATATAGAGAAATAACTAAAAGTTATTTGGCGAATAGCCAGGCGGAATACGGTGTTACCTGAAGAAGCAGCACGATTATGTCTTGCAACGTGCTCAGATTGCGCCCACTTGCCAGGTTTTGTCCCATTGTTCGATCTCGTAGTGATTGGTAACAGGAAAACCTGGCGGGCGCTGTTCGTGCAGACGCTGGTCAAAGCGCACGCGAGTGCGGTAGCGCGGCTCCGTCGCCGTGAGCGAGCCCGCACTGAGACTGCCAAAGACGTTCAGAACCCCATGGTTCCGCACGGAGTGATTTCGTACTGCGAAGCGTCGTTTCGCGTACAGCGCGCCATGAATGTGCAGATCTCCACGGCCTGTTTTTTCAATGCCCGCTATCTCAATCACCTTGTCGGACACCAGCCCAAGGAAGTCTCGCGCGCCTGCAGATTGATTGGCATACACCAGATTGCCGGAAATAATGATTCGTTCTGGCGAGTACACCAACACTTTGCCACGCACTTTACCCTGCACACACAATCGCACCTTGTCGTTCGCGATAAGATAGGCCACCTTGTCAGGTAATTGCATGTGCACTACATCAGAATCGTCATGCTCTTCGCGCAGTTCTACGCGGCCGTCATCCAAAAATCGAAGGTGTGAATTGCGCTCAATCCGAATCAGCTGGTCCGCCGCCAGATCCAGGCGATTGAGCTGGGATTGAAAACTATCCGGCAAGCGGATGCTCCTAACCCCGGTATGCAAACCGCCCTTAAATATTTCATCGCGGCGCATAAAACCTACGGTGTTTTTCACTTTGACTCTCGGTGCAGCTGTAGTCACTGCGCCGTGAAACACCGGCTTAACCCGGCGGCTATAAGATAGGCTGATTTCCGAGTTGGAGTGAAACCGCCCCTCCATTTCATCGTTATAAATCTCTACGTCGGGGTCCCAGCGATCTACCAACTGGGCGTAGTTCGAAAATGCCAGCTTTTTAAGGCTCATCTGTGTAGAGCGCCGCTCACCATTGTTATCCGTACTGATGTCTACCACTACGCGATGCAAGCCCATATTGTCTGTTGGGGGCAACTGGGTGAAGCTTGCTTCGTAGTATTGTCCTTTATGTCGCCAGCGTTTACTGGTCTCGCTGGCGGGCGCTTCGGTCAGTTGGCGCGCCCACTTGGAAATTTTCTTTTCCAGCATCTTTTCCTGTCTTAACGACAGTTTTGCTTCGCCAGGCGGGCCCGGCTTTCGCGCTTGAGTGATTTTTGCGGCGCTGAACTCTGCAGCCGACAAAGTGACCAGTGCTTGCGTGGCCTGAGGTGCTTGCGTCGACGGCGCCACTTTTGCCTGTTGTCTGGCTATAAGGTCAATCCGTGGTTCCGTACTGTTTCGAGCGAGCGGTGCCTTGGTGGACAGCTGCGCGATCACTTCGTCTTTACGCGGTGTGGGTGGGTCCACGGGGGCGGGCGCGGGTAGTGGCGCGCCATTGATAAACTCACTGTCGCTGTTAACGCTGACCAGCAGCGTGGGGCTGTCTATGCGCACATCAAACCGATCGCCCAGCAACAAATTCGCCGCTGAAAAACCGGCTAAATGAGCCAACACGGAGTACAGTGTTGCCAATAGTATTGTTATACGTGTCACGCTGCGCCACTCCTGACAGTGCCGACAGTGCCGAGTATAACGCCGCTAGGTCGCCCGATGAAAGTGGTGGTTTCTGGCCAGAAAGCGTCACCGTAACAGTAAGGTTCACTTTCTTGCCCGCAGGCGTACAATCAGAGTGTACAGTTTGTCTGCGGTGCTAACACCATGAGCTCATTAATACTGATGCCATTTCTGGCAGTGGCCATATCGGTAGACCAAGACCCCAATGGCCGACATGATGGCCATCACGTGTGGTCGAAAATCAGCGAAGTGCAAAACCTTGACGGCGAAACTATTTGCCAATGGAAATGTGCCGGTCTACAGGGCGGCTTTCAAGGTGAGCACTACGTAAGCACCACCCGGCGCGGATATTGTCCCAGGCCACGAACTGTGAGTAAGCGTAATTACCTCGAAGAAGACATGCGTGGTATCAATCATGGCCGCGATGTGCGCGTGCGTTAGCGAATGCTTGCTGCTTACTGAATGCACACTTACGATAACTCGCTGTGGTTTTCCCCCACTGATCTAACACGTTACATGGAAAGTCCGTTCGCGAGTTGGATGGACCGAAGCAGTTGGCACAATCCCGCGCTTATTGAGGCAAGCGACCCTGCAGACCCGCTGATGCATGTGCTTGGCACTCGCGGTCTGGATCACGAACGCCAAATTCTCGATGAGTTTCGGTCCAAGGGGCTGAATGTAGTTGATATTGACGCGCCCGATATTGCGGTGCGCTATCAGCAAACCCTGGATGCGCTACACGACGGCGCTGACGTCGTTGCCCAAGCCTATCTGACTCAGCCACCGTTTGCTGGATACGCTGATTTCCTGGTGAAAGTGCCCGGTCGCAGTGCATTGGGTGACTATCATTATGAAGTCTGGGACGCGAAACTGGCGCAAAGTGCGCGCGCTGCGTTTTACATGCAGCTGGCCTGCTACGCCGACATGCTGTTTGATATACAGCAACGCCACGCTGAGTACCTGACTGTGGCTGTGGGCAGCGGTGAGCTAGATCGTGTGCCAAGCCGTCAATGCCAGCATTACTATTCAGTGCTGAAGCACAGCTTTCTTCAGTTTCAACAGAATTTCGACCCGCAAGCGCCAATCGACCCTGCGCAATCAGCCAATTGGTTGAACTGGTCAGCAGAAGCTGAGCGCCAGCTTCGTCAGCGTGACCACTTGTTTCAGGTGGCGACCATCACGCGTGGGCAAATCAAACATCTTGAAGCAGCAAAAATCGGTACGATGCAGGCTCTGGCGGAAAGCTCAGAGGCAAGCGTCAGTGGTATCGGGCCGCCTGTGTTTCGGCGTCTGCAGCAACAGGCTCGTCTGCAGATACAAAGCCGCGGTCAGCCAATACCTGCTTATCAGGTATTGCCAGTGCCAAATGATCAAGCCGGTCAGGCCGTCGGCCTGGCCATGCTGCCTCCTCATTCACCCATGGATATCTTCTTTGACATTGAAGGTAACCCATTGGCAGAGGGCGGTCTTGAGTATCTGTGGGGAGCAAGTTATTTCGCGAGCGATGGTTCGCGGCAATTCAAAGACTTTTGGGGCCACACGGCGGAACAGGAAAAGCAGGCTTTTGTTGATTTTGTGCAATGGGCGTATCAGCGTTGGCAACAAGACCCATCAATGCATATTTATCACTATGCAAACTACGAAGTGGCAGCGTGTCGCAAACTGATGGGCCGCTATGCGGTGTGTGAGCATGAGGTCGATCAGCTGCTCCGCAATGACGTATTTGTTGATCTGTACACCGTTGTTCGAAACGGCCTGTTAGTGGGTGAGCCGCGCTATTCCATCAAGAATATAGAGCATTTGTATCGCCCACAGCGTGATACCGATGTAGCCAGCGGTGGCGAGTCAGTGGTGGTGTACGAACAGTGGCGTGCCTTGCATGCAGCGGGCCAGCAAGGCGCCAGCTGGCGAGACTCTGACATTCTCAACAGTATCCGTGACTACAACATAGATGATTGTAACTCCACTCAGGAGTTGGTTGATTGGCTACGTGCCCGCCAGGCGGAACACGGTATTCAATACCTCGGCAAGACCGAACTGGAAGACATTGAATTACCCACATCAGTCAGCGACCGTCTGCAGTTGAGCTCTAAGCTGCTGAATAAGGCTGAGCAGCTGCGTGAGCGCAATCCGGTCAGTGCAGACGCGCACGCTATCTTTGCCTGGGCTATAGAATTTCATCGTCGTGAAATGAAACCTGTTTACTGGCGCCGGTTTGATCGGCTGGGTCAAACCCATCAGGAATTGCTGCAAGACCCGGACTGCCTGGGATGCTGTCGGCGCGGCAGTGAACCACCGTTCAAGCATTCCGCACGGGCCCGAAACAGCACCTATACATACTACTTCGACGCACATCAGGAATTTAAATCGGCGACCGGCAGTTACTTTCTGTTAGGCGAAGAACTAAAAGTCACATTGCTGGACAGCAGCGAGCTGGAACGCGGTCATTTGCACCTGCAAAGTGCTTCAGAACCCCCGCCTTTTGTCTCTCTGATTCCGAACGATCTTGTTTCGCCGGACCCAATACCCGCAGGCATTGCGGCAGTGGCCGAGGGTTTTCTGAACGAACCCGAACAGCGCTCTGCGATAAGTGATTTTCTACAACGTAAAACGCCACGCATTGTAAACCTATGCGGCAGTGCCATCGTCAGTGCGCAGGATAGTGGGCGACGCCTGCAGCAAACGATTCAGGCGATCCAAAATCTGGATAACAGTTACCTGGCCATACAGGGCCCACCAGGAACTGGCAAAACTCATACAGCAAGCCGTGCGATTGCCGCATTGCTAAAACAGGGCGCGAAAATTGGAATTTCCAGCAATAGCCACAAGGCCATCAACAACCTGCTGTTAAGCACGGCCGAGTATTGCCGGACGGAATCCATACCCGCCAACTTTGCCTGCACCCGTGATACTGATCAGCAGCTTCAATCGCTAGGCGTTCGTATCGTGAAGAATTCCAATCTGCCTGACCTGATCGAGAACGCCACAGTTGTAGGTACGACGGCCTGGGGCTTTGCCCGCGACGACATGGCTGAGCAACTCGATTACCTGTTTGTTGATGAAGCCGGCCAGGTATCAACCGCTAACCTGATTGGTGTTAGCCGCTGCGCCCGTAACATGGTGTTGCTAGGTGACCAGATGCAATTGGGTCAACCGTTGCAAGGCAGCCACCCTGGCGAAAGTGGCTTGTCAGTACTCGACTACTTGCTGCATGACAACGCAACCATCACTGATCAGCAAGGTGTATTTCTGAATCGCACCTATCGAATGCACTCGCAGTTAAATGCGTTTATCAGTACCCACTTCTACGACGGCAAGCTGCAGTCTCACCCAGCCAATGACCGGCGCTGGATAAGCAGAAAGGGGGCCATAAAGAAAAACGCAGGGCTGCAGTTCGTTGCCGTGCAACATGAAGGCAATGCGCAATACGCGCCGGAAGAAATTCAGTGCATACAAGATTTACTGAAAGATCTATTATGCTGCGCGCTGCATGAACACGGTGAGCAACGGCCACTTCAGCTGGACGATGTCTTGTTCGTCGCACCTTACAATCACCAGGTCAGTAAATTGCAGCAGGCATTGGGTCCAACTGCGAAAGTGGGCAGCGTTGACAAGTTCCAGGGGCAGCAAGCGCCTGTGGTTATTTTGAGCATGTGTGCCAGTAATGCCAGTGAGTCACCGCGCGGGATGAATTTTCTATTCGATGTGCACAGACTCAACGTGGCAATATCTCGCGCGCAATGTCTGGCCATTGTGGTGGCCAACCCGGATCTTGCTCTGAGTTCAGTCAGCAGCGTTGAGCAAATGAAGCAGGTCGACCTGTTTTGCGCAATTATGGAGCAGGGTTCCAATACCTGACAGTGCTTGCTGCAAATAAGCGGCAAAGCGGGTAAAGTGTTGGCAAAAACAAGCAAACAATAAAAGGCATCGCTTTGAATAAATACCTCTCCTGGGCGTTGATCGCTTTCGTCGCATTCGTTTTTCTTCAATCACTGTTTTTCAAATTCACAGGGTCTGAAGAAACCGAGATTATTTTCAACACTATTGGAGAATGGATGGCCGGTATCGGGCCACTGCAACCCATAGCAGAGGTGTTCGCCGCGCACGGTGGTTACGCGGTTGGTGTGACCGAGCTGATTGCAGTTGCTTTGCTCGTTTATCCGGCAACCCGTTTGTATGGGGCATTGCTGGGTTTGGGTGTGATCAGTGGCGCAATCTTTTTTCACTTGTTCACGCCACTTGGTGTGAACAGAGTGGTCGACGCTGCCGGCAATACCGATGGTGGTGCGCTGTTTTACATGGCCTGCGGTGTGTGGCTGAGCTGCGTCATACTGAGCGTTCTGAATCGACCCGGCGCTTAGCGCTGTAGCGAATCCAGCAAGCGCTTGCTCAGTTTGGCCGGCGCCAAACGCAGATATTCCACCAAATTGTCGTTGGCCAAACGGGCAGTGGGTTTGTCGCGAAATGGACCCATGGGCCGGCCTTCACGGGTAATCAGATACCAGCGACCACCATCGAAATAGTAGCGATCGCTACGAAAAAATCGCCATGCGGGCTCTCCGGCCCTGCTTTTGCTATTGACTGTACTCATTGCAGATAAATCGGTGTTTTGGTTCGAAGAAGGGCTACTGTACTTGGCGTTGACGCTGTCTGGAATGCCATCTGTCTTAGAAAGTGTCGGAATACATTACATTTTTTGCGCTTGTGCGACACGCGTCACATTCATAGAACCGTTCGTCGTGTATCCGGAAGTGTGACCACATGCGCTCACTCGCGTAAAATCCCCACAGTCACATATTGAGAGCAGTCATCACAATGGGCAGGGCATACCAAAACCGCAAAGATTCCATGGCAAAAACCTCGGACATGAAAGCCAAGGTGTACAGCAAATACGGCCGTGAGATCTACGTGTCGGCCAAAGCCGGGGGGGTGGAACCCAGTGGCAACCTGGAGCTGCGTGGCCTGATCGAACGCGCCAAGAAAGACCAGGTGCCAGCACATGTGATCGAAAAGGCGCTGGATAAAGCCAAAGGTGCTGGCGGTGAGGATTTTTCTCGTGCCCGTTACGAAGGCTTTGGGCCAGGCGGGTGCATGGTGATAGTTGATTGCCTCACCGATAACCCGAACAGAACGTTTGGCGACGTGCGTGTGTGCTTCACCAAAACCAAATGCAAAATCGGTACACAGGGCAGTGTGAGTCATATGTTCGATCACAGCGCAATTTTCGTATTCAAGCATGACGATGAAGAAGCCGTGCTGGAAACGCTGATGACGGCTGATGTAGATGTGACCGATATCGAAAATGAAGACGGTGTGATCTCAGTGTTTGCGCCCAATACCGAGTATTTCAAAGCAAAAACGTCATTGCTGGAGTCTTTTGGCGAGCTGGATTTTGACGTGGATGAAATTCAATTTCTACCGCAGAACACACAAACTCTAGCCGGTGAAGAACTTGAAACCTTTGAGAAATTCATCGACATGCTCAATGACGTTGATGACGTGCAGAATGTGTATCACAACGTAGCGTTGTCGTAAGGGCCTGGCGCCGTGTTGTACGCGGTTCTGAGCGCGCTACTGATGCTGCTGGTCTATCTGCCCAGTTTATGGGTTCGCTACGTGATGCATAAATACAACACGCAGCTCGATCAAATGCCGGGCACCGGTGGCGAATTAGCTGAACATCTTATTGCGCGTTTCGAACTGAACGATGTTGCCGTTGAACAGACAAGTGAAGGTGCGGACCATTATGACCCGGCTGCAAAGATGGTGCGTTTGAGCCCAAGCAACTACCAAGGCAAGTCAATCACGGCGGTGGCCGTTGCTGCGCACGAAGTGGGTCACGCCATTCAATTCAGTCGCAATGAGACTATTTCGCAGCTGCGTTCGCGCTATATTCCAAAGGCCATGCTGATGAAAAAAATCGGCATATTATTACTTACTCTGTTGCCCATCGCGGGGTTTGTCATCAAAGCACCCGCGGCAATTTTTGCCCTGATTGGTCTGAGTATCGGCTTACAGCTAATGGGTGCGCTGGCGTATTTGATCGTATTGCCTGAAGAATGGGATGCGAGTTTTAACAAGGCCTTACCGATATTAAAAGAAGGTGAGTACTTGCCCGAGCAATACCAGCCAGGTGCGAATAAAGTACTGAAAGCGGCTGCGCTGACTTATTTTGCCGGCGCTTTGGCTGATGTTGTGAACATAGGCCGCTGGTTGCTGGTGCTCAGGCGCTAATCGCTCAAGTGATCGGTTTTATCAAAACTGAGCAGCGAGCGAGTTTGCAGGCACAACTCAGAAAACGATGTGTTTTTCTTTGAGTACTGTATCCAGCGTCGGGTGTCGTTATCAAGATAGTGGGCAAGGGCTATGCCCAGCGCTACGCCATGGGCCACAATCACGATATGTTCGCCAGTGTGGCGCGCGACAATCTCATCAACAGCCGCCACGAAACGATCTCTGACCATGCGTTGTGACTCGCCATTGGGAGTGGCGTATTCAGGGTCTTCAACGAGCTTTCGCATGGTATTCTCGCCGGACGCCGACAAAGACTCGAAGGTTTTGTCCTCCCAGTCACCGAGATTGAACTCCATCAAACGCGCGTCGAGTTGAACTTCAAGCTGGAAGGGTTTGGCAATTTCCTCGGCGGTTATTCGCGCGCGCTGTAGCGGGCTTGCATACACTACAGTTGGCTGCATGTAGTTTTCAAAGTGCTCGCCTAAAAGACGGGCCTGTTGGTAACCAATCTCTGTAAGTTCTGTATCGGTGTGACCATGCCAAACCCGCTCTATGTTGGCGTAAGTCTGACCGTGCCTCACCAGGCCCAGACGTCCGTTTAAACTCATTGCTATTCAGGCCGTTGCGCCGATGGGCCGGCAATGGCCATGGCTTTTTGGTAAGCCGGTCTTGCTGATACTCGCTCAACGTACGCCTGTATGTTCGGGTAATCCGCAAGGTCGATGCCTGTCATACCAGATAACATCGTGATTGGAAACATCGCCATAATATCGGCACAGGTTAATGAGTCCCCAATGATAAACGCATTGCTAGCCAGCTGATTGTTCAAGTGACTGTAGTAACGACGTTGGCGAGAATTCATCGTTTTGATCATCGAGCTGTTCTCATCTGCTTGATCTCCAGCTGCCATCTTTGCGAAAAAAGCGCTCTGCAAATTGTGATTTAGCTGCATCCAGTACATGTATTCGGCGTATTTGTCGTCTTCAGGTGCGACGCTCAGCTTTCCCTCGCCGTGCCGATGGCTGATGTATTCAACAATTGCGTTTGACTCGGTCAGCACCAGGTCACCGTCTCGAATAGTGGGTGAGGTAGCGGTGGGGTGCAGCGCGTGGTAATCGTCTTGGGCTAAAAAATCGTCACCGCGATCAAACCACTGCAAGTCATAGGGCAGGCCGAGTTCCTCCATTAACCAGACAATACGGTCAGACTGGGATAAACCAAGGTGGTAGATAGTAATCATTAGCGCGCCAATAAAAAATGGAGCGTAATGATAGCAGATGAAACATAGAGGGGAAGGTAAGGTCGGCAGAGTAATGCACTCAGCCGACCGCTTGACTCAACGCCAGCGTTATTTTCGCTCAATTCGAATGGATGACACGCTTTTGTTTTTACCTTCCATCTTAATTCGGCCGTCTTTCTCCATAATGGTGCTGTTGCCGTCGAAGTTGGTGTCTTTGTATAGATACACTTTGTATTTTTTACCGATATCAATATGCCTGGCTTTGTTGTCCCAGCCATAGGCTTCCAGGTTTCTGTATTCACCAAACGGCAGGCACAAAGCGTGTTTGGTTTTCTTTTTCTTTAAGCTGGCTTTGGATTCGTACAAACACACCGGGTAGCCGCCCCGACCATCACTGGTTTTCCAGATGCGCACACCCTTCATGGCACTGCGACGAATATCCACCGGGCCACTGCTTGTCAATGTGGTTGTTTTCATAGCACCCTTAGTGTCTTTGTGGTGAATCTCAACGGTATAGCCCTTCTTCACGCCGACGTATTGCACGGGGTTTTTGAATGCCCGCCCGATCTTGGTAATTTTCTTGAAATTAGCGTCGCCGCCGCCCATGGCTTTGTGACCATGGCCACCCAGAGTGAAACAACTGCGTTCTGACTTGAGCTTTTGTTTACCGGCGTTTTCGTAAAAATACATGCACGCGGGGTAGCCGTGTTTGGGTTTTCCCGCATTTACCGACTGGCTAAAACCGGCAAATAGGATAAAGAGCAGGCTTGCGAATGTGAATAGGTTTGTTCGGTTTAGTAATACTGTAAGTGTCATTGCTTTTCTCCTGGTGCAATTGATGTGACACTCTCAGTTTATGGATTGGCGAGAGATCAACTATGGGGTATCAACCCCATATTGAGCGTTGCTCAGAATGAAGTGCGCAGTGAAATGCCAAAACGGCGCGCGGATTCGCGCGCATAAAAAGATAGATAGCCCCCGGCATCAACCGGGTTGTCGAAGTGCGCTAATGCAAAATTCTTATTCAAGATATTTTCAGCGTACACTCGCAGTTGCGTTGTCTCGCTGGCAATGGTCAAGCCAAGATTCCACACGCCAAACGCGCCCTCTTCGCGCGCAGGGTCATTGTTAAAGGCGGTCTGCATCGACGATTGCCATCGATACAGTGAGTCCAGCGCCAGTTCATATCCGGCGGGCTGTGCAGCGAGGGTATAACTCGCCATCACATTCAGTTTCGTATCTGGTGCGAAAGGCAGCGCTTCGCCCTTTAGCTCGCGAAAACCATTCGGGCATTCGCCGCGTTGCACTTCGCCATTGCCGCACAGCACACCCTGTACCTCACCAATATGCGCTCTTGTCCAATCAAGAGCGGCTCGAAGGCGTAAGCTGCGGTACACCCAGTCGGCTTCCAGCTCAACACCGTAGGAGCGGATATCGCCTGAGTTCAGCAACAGCAGGCTCACGCTGTCACGCTCCTGAACCTGCGCCTGATAATCTTCGTACTGAGTGTGGAACGCGGTTGCGCCTAGCATCAGACGCTGACGCGGAAAAACCCGCTTATACGAAAGTTCCCAGGATTCGCCACGCTCTTTGCGCACAGGCTCAAGGGCATTAGCTGCAAGATCAAAAATAACATTGTACGCCGGTGCCTTGTGGCCACGCGACCACCGCACGTACATTGAATGCGCAGCGTCTGGTCTGTAGTGCACTGAGGCCTCGCCGTCCAGCACCGTTCCATCCGTTGAATCAGTTACATTGTTTAACGCGGTCAAACCCTGCAGCACAAAGGCATCCCGGTTGGCGCGAAACTCAATGTGCTCACTGGTGTGGCGCACACCGCCTCCAATGCTAAGGTCGTCTGACAGTGCAAACGTGGCATGGGCGAACACGGCCGTACTGCGCTGGGTAATGTCTGCTCTGAAAGAAGAGCGGTCAAGGCTCAGAAACGCTCTGTCGTAGTCACGGGTACGATCTTGTTGTTCGTAATAAGCGCCAAGCTCGTAGTGAAAAGACGTTTCCTTCGAGGATTCAAACCGTAACGCCTGCGAGAGCTGTTCATGTGTGTCATAGCCGATACTGACAGGGATGAGGTCTATGGGCAAAAAATCAAAGTCTTGTGACTCGCGTTCGGAATACGTCGATGCCGCAGTGACCGATAGCAAGCGAGCACCACTTTCAAACGATTTATCAATCGCAAGCCGTGCCGCACTGGTGCGGGAATTGGCAATGAAGGCCGTATTGGTATTGGACATTCTATTCGCAGTACCCGCCACAACCGGCAGTAAGATAGCGCCTATCTGAGCGCTATTGATTGAGCTGACAACCGGCGCGCAGCATTTTGCCTGGGCATCGCTGTGACTCAGGTCCAGCGCTACAGACAAAGACTGCGACGCGGCCCAATCGAACTTGCCGATCAATGATGTTTGCCGTTGGCCATTAAGCGTCTGCTGATCAAATGCATTCTTGATAAACCCTTCAGTGTCACTGCTGGTCATGGCAAACCGCGCACCCAGGTTCTCTGATATTGGACCACCAAGGTAAGCGCCTAGCTCAAACGCATTGCTGTCACCATCCGCAACCCTGTTAGCGCGTAATTGCAAGCGCCCTTGCCATTGTTCGCTCGCGCGCTCGCTGACTAAATTGATCACGCCAGCGGCGGCATGGCGAGCAAAACGGGTAATTTGTGGCCCGCGCCATATTTCTGCGCGCGTTATATCAAGTACAGGTAACATGCTTTGTGCAGCGCTGCCTACAGACGCACCATCGATCATGGTAATCACAGAAGGCTCTATACCAGCGCTGAAAATCAGTGTACCCAGGCCGCGGATCAGAAAGGCCGATTGTCGATTGCTGAAACTTTGTAACGCGGTAAGTGATGGTGCAACTTTTACCAGTTCGCTGCTGTGAGAAATGTTTGCCTGTGAAAGCAGTGCTGCATCAAAGCTGCTGAGCGCGCCTGGAAGTGCAAGTTGTTCCAACGCAAACGCCTGCGACGTAACCAGTAGTTCTTCGGTGGTAAGCTCCTCACTGACGGCACTGTGTACGCCGACTAGTGCCGCCACTAGTGCTACCGCAATATGCAGGTGGCTACGGGTATTCGGACTCTTTATCGTCTTCCTCTGAATCGTCTTCTTCTGAATCGTCTTCTGACTCGCTGTCGTCCTGGTCGCCGTCATCCTCTTCGTCATCAACTCTGCTGTTTCCATCCCTGTCCCGCTCAAACCAGTCACGGTCATCCAGATCAACGGGTGCCAGTGCGTATTTTATTGGTCCTAATGGCGCTTGTACCGTTACATCGAGGTTACCGGAAGGGCTTGCCTTGAATGTGGCAACACCCAACAGCGGTAAGTCGTTGCCACTGTATTCACCTGCGCCCGTTTTAACAATGTCTTTTACCACCACCATATTGGCTTGAACCTGCAGCACAAATAAGTGTAGCCAGCTGTCAACCGCATACGCTCGACCTCGATCTATGCGAATTCGCTTATTGATGGTTGTGATGTTCCACACGCCATCCAGCGGCATAGCTTCTGCTGTGGGTGGTACCGTATGAGACAATGGCAGAAACGCAGGTATTTGCGGAATACCCGATATTCCTGCCTGTGCATAGGCCCAGCTGCTGCATATCAAGGCGAGTAAAAATGTAATAATGTAGCCGGTCTTTCGAAATAGAATATCCATGGTGTTCTCCAGGTGTTGACTAACGATCTGGGAATCAGTGTGGACTGATGAGAATAAATACGTATGGGGTAAGCACCCCATTTGAAAAAGGGCTGTCCTGGTCCAGTATTGTTATGGCAGGCCGTTATTTATGGGAAACCGAGTGACCATCATCAAGCAAGCCTTCGCGCAAGGCCAGGGCAATCAGCTCTACCACCGAATGCACGCCAAGCTTGTTCATCATACTGGTGCGGTGCTTATCAACGGTTTTTGCACTGACATTAATCGCTTGTGCGATTTCGCGGTTGCTTTTCCCGGCCACTACCATATTCAAGGTTTGCCGCTCGCGCGGCGTGAGCGAAGCAAGCGCACTTTGTGTTTCAAGAATTTTGCTAAAGCGTGGCGACACGTAGGTGGAACCGTCAAGAATAAGTGGCAGCTTGTCCAACAGCTCTTCAATAGGGTCTGCCTTGGAAAACAAACCGCGCACGCCGTCTTCGATCAGGCCCAGCAGCAAGCCGGCCGTTTCCACCCCGGTGAACACAACCGTGTGAGTGTCGGCGCTCCAGCGGCGAATGTCGTTGACAATCTGCGCACCCGAAGCCAGCGGCATTGCCACATCAAGCAACAGCAAATCCGGTTTGTGTTGCTTTACAGCCGCTACCGCTTCAAATCCATTGCTTGCATGTGCCAACACATGCAAGCCTTTAACCGCAACGCGGCCAGGGCGGCTCAAGGCTTCATCCAGCGAGTTGCGAATAATGG
The DNA here is from genome assembly GCA_030429735.1 of Gammaproteobacteria bacterium. Taxonomy (GTDB): domain Bacteria; phylum Pseudomonadota; class Gammaproteobacteria; order Pseudomonadales; family JAUIET01; genus JAUIET01. Next base: position 635,105 of record JAUIET010000001.1, on the reverse strand, counting down.
CGTGATCGTCGGCAATAACAACGGTTTTGTCGCCGTGTATCAATGAGTGTGCACCCAAAAGAAACCCCTGTGCTATGAAAAAGCAATCCATCACCGCGCTGCTGATTCTGGTTTTATTTTGCTTACCCAGCGCTGCAGCGCAAACTATATCTTACTACGAACAGCAACTACAGAGTGTGGCGATTAGCGCCATATTTTACAGCAGTTCCATTGTATTACTGTTGGTGTTCGCTTTGTTCAACGTTGCTTCCCGCAATGGCTTTGGGCTGTGGTATACGCTGCAATTTATGCTTGGTCTGTTTCTTGTAGCCTGCGTAGATGGAACGGCCTCTCGCCTGCTCTGGCCGGACAACCCGGAACTCACTAACTGGATTCCGCTGACAACCTTACTGGCTTTAAATGGCAATGGATTGCTGCTTGCAGTGGCCGCCTCAGAAGGCCAGCCACCGGTTCTAATGAAAAAACTAAGTGGTATTTTTCAGGTAATGGGCATACTCAGTTTTGTATGCATCGCGCTGATTCCATTTGTGCCCATTATTTTGCTTGCGGTAATAGCCAACATTTTGTTTGTACCCATGGTCTTGTCGCAGTTGCTATCGGCAATGAGCTGGCGTCCGGCCGGACAGCATTCCGGTGAACGCCAATTCGCCTATGCCGGCAGGTTTTCGCGCATCACCGGCTTACTGTTTTTATTGGCGGTGCTGGTGATAATTGCTGTGGCTTGGTATCAAATGAGCAAGGATTCATTTTCTTATGCAGAGTTGAGTTATACCGCGGTAAGACTGGTCTATGCGTTATTGTCATTCAGCTTAGTGGCCACCTATATGGCGCATATTATTGGCATTCGAAAAGATCATGAAGACGCCCTGCAGCGTGAATTACAGACGGCGCGCCGCGCTGCGCTTATCAGTGAAGAAAAGCTGCAAGCTGAACGCGAATTTGCACGAATGCGTGAATTAGCCGCTCGCCGGCGCGAGAAATTGTCAGCTGCCAGTCATGATATTCGCCAACCTTTAGTGTCTTTGAAACTTACTCTGGACAAGCTCAAACACGCGGTTGATCTGGAGGACGATATTGAGTACCAACAAGCCTTAACGTATATCGACCGTCTGGCGGACAGCTTTGCAAGCAATGACAGCGAACCGGACAACGCCCTGGAAGAACCGCGGTCATCAGATACCCAAAACGAAGTCATGCCGTTGAACCTGCTGCTGCAAACAATGACGCAGATGTTTGCAGAGGAGGCCAGCAGTAAGGGCATCCGGTTAACTACGGTGCCTACATCCTTGAACGCCCTGGTCAACCCCGTTGCGGTTATGCGAATTACATCAAACATGGTGTCGAACGCTATTGAACACTCACGCTCACAGAGAGTACTGATCGGCTGCAGGCGTGAGGGTAAACGGGTACGCATTGATGTGCTCGATCATGGCCATGGCATTAGCGCCGACCAGTTCGAGCAATTGCGCCAGCGTGGCGTGAAGGGCGATACATCCAAAGGTCAGGGCATAGGGCTGGCAAGCTGTTTCGAACTGGCAGAGCAACACGGATATCAATTTGGCGTCAGGCGTTCACCGCTGATAGCGAGTTGTTTTTTTCTGAGCGTACCGCGCTACGCATAAAGCGAACGCTAACGCTCACCAAGTTCGGTGTTCTTTTCCGCTGATATCATCGCAGCGATGCCCGACAACAGGGTAAACGCCCTCTGGTGCCCTTGCTCGGCGGCCGCAGCGAACCAGCGATAGCTATCCTGCAGATTTTTCTTACCACCCGTGCCGCGTGCCCGACACAAACCCATATTGAACTGCGCTTTTATATGCCCGGCGCGCGCAGCCAGCTCAAAATAGCGTACGGCCTGGTGCGGATTGACCGGCACCCCGTTGCCTTTCATATACCGCACAGCACGAGCGTAATTTTGTTGCGCTGTCCGCGTTCTGCTTGGCTCAAGGTGGCCGAGCTTGCTCAGCGACAAACCCTGTTCAATGCGTTTCGCCATTTCCATATTGGTATCAACGCTGCGAAGGTGGCTGACCCGATTCGGGTTCAGTGTGGGCAGCTTAACAAGGTTGCTGGCACTTCGTCTTGCTTGCATGCTATCTGTTACTGCATTGGCCTTGGCCAGAGCGTACTCTTTATCTTTGATCTCTTGCGCGGCCTCCAGCAACTTGGCTTGCAGTGCCAGCAGTTGCGATCTGTCAGTGGCTTGGGCTGCCACCAGTTGCTCCAGTACTTCTATTCGCGCGCTGTCTTTTTGCTGCCTTGCGTTTTGAATACGCAAGGCGCGCCTGGTTTTCTCCAGCTTTTCGGTGGTGTTCTTCAATCGATTGCGCAGAATCGTGTTTTCGGCTGCCGTACCGGGTGCTGCTGGTGTTTGCTGTTTGGCACGCTCAATGTTTGTGTCGACAACAAACATGTCGATCATGCAGGAGCGACAAAAAAAGCGCAGCTTTACTTGCAGTCGCTCATCCAGATGGGACGGAGCTGAGCGAAGAATTTTGGGTGACTGGCAAAACGCGCACTGCCTGGGAATATAGTCAATCGTAATGGAAGACGGTTTGTTAGCAATGCGTTCCAGGAATTTCATCCACGTCTCCAGCAAGCGCGCGGGGCTTTGGCAACGTTAAGTGGTGAAATTGATGGTAAATCAAAACCGTCAAATAGTACATATATCGTACAACTAATCCCCTGGCTCTCTGGGTGGGCTGGTTCGTACAGTTTTTAAACCATGAACAGCGAACCATCAATACCCCAGCGGCGCAGTCTGGTCGACTGGCTGGGCAATATCATAGCCCTGCTGTTGACCATTGCGAGCTGCTTGATTCCAAAAATAGCTACCACATCAAGTCATCCGGTATTTGATAGTCAGCATACGGGTCGTTTTCATCAATTTCTGTGTGACCAGCTACGTTCTGAACCAACACAACGGATTCATCACGTTGCTTGATTTTCTCGGCAACCTGCACCGGCACAAGTTCGTATTTATCTCCATTGAGAACGATTGCAATAACACCATTAGTAAGCTGCGTTTGTAGCAGTTGCGTAACATACAGTTTCTTTATTTTTTTGCCGTGCGTGAATTGATAGGCAATATCGCCGTCCTTGCGGTCAATTCTATTGGTGTCAATCAGCTGCCTGATTTGCGCCGCAATGGCTTTTTGCTGTGCCGCTTGCTGACGTTGACGATTAATTTCCTTATCTTTTGCTGCGCGCTCCGCCTGCACTTTTTTAGCGTGCTCGCGAGCCTCGTTGGTCTGTAGTTGCCCTTTGGGTGTTTGTTTAGCTTGCTTGCGCTTTTGCTTTTCTATCTGCTTGGCCTTCTTTTCATCAACCAGTCCAGCTTTCAGAAGTTGGTCTTTTAAAGAAGGCATAATGGTATTCCGCTTAATAAACGTTGTGGGATAATTGATGCGAAATGTACCACACAACGAACCCTGGAACAGTATGCCCTTAAGCCACTGTACGCATTGGATTTTCGATATGGATGGCACCCTAACCTTGCCCATTCTTGAAGCCATAGACGCTATGCCCAGCGCTCAGGCCGCTGAGTTAACATCACCGGCTGGCTTCCTCCCCCTCCTCTAACCGAACCAAGGTATCAATATACCCCACAAACCGATTCAAATAATGCGGCGACAGCTCTCGCATTGATTCCAGCGATCGAATCAATAGCTTCTGTGGGTTTAACGGGCCGTAAGTATCCGGCTGGTTATTGATGATTGCGTTTACCAGCGTATCAGTTTCAAACTGTTTTTTACTTTCTCTGTACAGGGTATATGCCTGTAGCTCGTTGGGTTGCTTGTTCAAGATATCAAATCCTGATTGAACAAGGGTGCTGTCTTCGTTTTCCAGCAAGCGCTCGGTGATGGCGTCGCCAGGATTGTCGTCTATGTGCCGGAGATGTCTATCGTTGAGCGTTTGATGCAGTTCTTTTAGAAACACCTGTGTTTTCGATCGCCTTGGTAGGCGGCACACATTGTGTTTGTTGTCTTCCAGGTCGTTTTGGTATGCATCAAGGAGTGACAAGGCTTTATCATGAAGCTTTGCTTGCACTGCTTCGCGAGCGGTAACTGCCCTTTCTGTCAGGCGCAGAATATGCTGATAGCGTACCGGGTCAAAGTGATGATCACCATTGGCTTTCAGTGTGGCCAGACAATGTTGAATGTGACTCAGCGCTTCGCTCATCGCCCGGCGTCACTGTTGCTTTTTGGAACGGGCGCAATTTCCACGCGCCGGTTTTGCGCGCGGTTTTGTTTGCTGGTGTTAGCAACAATCGGTTGTTCCTGCCCAAACGCGGCGGCAAATACTTGATCCGCCGGCATGCCTTCATCAATCAGCGCGCGGGTAACTGTGAGCGCTCGTTCGGCCGAGAGCTGCCAGTTGTCATCAAAGTGGATATTGTCACGATGAATAGCACGGTCGTCTGTAAAGCCACTGACCATCAGCATTTCATTGCGTCGGCTTAGATATTGCTTCAGTGGTTCTACCAGATTCCGCAACAACTTCTGGCCATCGCTCTGCAGGGCGGCTGAGTTGGTGGCGAACAATACGCTGCCGCTGATGCCTATTTTGCCATTCGTTAGCGTGATTCGGCCGCTGGCCAGAGGGTCAGCCAGTGCGATTTCCAGCGCTTCTTCTGCGCGGTAACGCTGTTGCTGTTCCGCTTGCCGTTGTTGTACTTCCTGCTCCAACGATTGCGACAATTCCACTTGATGGCCTAGCGTCCAAACCAGCAGTAATACAAATACGCCTACCACACCGGCCATCAAGTCGCCAAAAATCGGCCATACCGGCGTGTCGTGCGTCTGACCGTCGTCGAGTTGATCCATCAGTTCAGGGCCGCCGATGCAGCTTCGTTTTGCTCGGCGTTACTGCTGTTGATTTGTCGTAATTCATCAAACAGCTCTTTCTGCGACAGCAGGCTTTGATCGATGATCTCTCTCGCTTGCGCAACGTAGTACGACATTTGCTGGTCGCTGCGGTTGCCAGCGGTATCCATGGACTGCTCTATTCGGTTCAACTGCTGAACCAGTTGCTCATTTGACTGGCTGTACTGAGCGACGGCCGTGGCAAAAGCCTCGCCCAGGCTTTCCATGTTAATTGTGCTGGCTTCGAAGTGTTCAGTGACCGTGTCGAGCTTCTCAAGCTCTTTGCTGATGTGCTGACTGAATTCAATGCCGGCCTGTGACAGGGCAGTTGTAGAGTCTTGAATTAGCTGGTTCATGGACTCATGCTGTTGCTGGGTGCCCGCTTCAAAGGCGTCGCTGAGCGAGTTTAGTTTGTCTAACAATAAGTTTCGTTCTTCCAGCAGGGCTTTATCACGCTCTACATTGCTGGTGATTTCCTGGCGCAGATCGCCAATCACTTGTGCCGCCACTTTGGGGGTTTCTGACGCAGTACTGATCAAATGCGCCAACGGTTCTTCCAGCGTTTTACCAAGTTGGGCAACTTGCTCAGCCACAGAGTCCGTAAGCTGTTCCATACGGGTTTGATTGTGCGCCATCCATTCTGCAGCGCTGGCCTGTTGGGAATTGAGGTTTTCTTGCCAGGCCGAGTTCAGCTGCGCAGTGGTCTCATGCAAGTGCGTGGTAACGGCGCTCAGTTGCTGTTCTGCTGCGGCGCCAATTCGCTGATGGGTGTTTTCACTTTCTTTGGCCAGGGCCGCTAATTGCTCTGACACCATATTGCTGATGCTGGCGTTGGTCTTGTTGCCGCTTTCAATCAAATTTTCATTGAGCGAGGTTTGTACAGAAGAAGCCAGTTGCGTAAATGACGCGTGTACTGTTTCCTGAAAGTCTTGTTGGTTCGCCAACAGTGTTTCGCTGAGCACGGTGCCCGTGTTGGCAATGCTTTCCATCATGCTGTGCATTTGCTCGGCAAGCGTTGGCATCAATGCGGCATGTGTTTGCAGGGCCAGGTAAGTTTGCTGGCGATTGTGCGCAAGTGAAAATGGGCGCAAATGGGTGGCTATCTGGGCGTCCAGTGCGCGTGTGGCCAACATGCGTTCGCGGCGGCTTAATGTGGACATTAAGCCAAGCATGGCGGACGCGGCCACACCGGCAACTGACGTGCCAAAGGCCAGGCTCAAGCCATTGATAGGCGCCGTTAAACCCTGGCGGATGGCGTGCAACTCGGTGCTGCCTTGCAACGCAGTGACTGCCCCGCCCAGCGTGTCGACCATACCGATAAACGTACCCAGCAAGCCCAGCATAACCAGCAGCCCTACCAGATACGGCGTTAACACTGGTGCAGGTAAGCCTACTCGCTCACTTTCAATTCTTAGCCGAACCGGGTTCTGCAGTGAAGAGTGTATTTTGCCCAGCCACTCGTCTAGCTGCTCGATGGGTTGATGGATAGAGCCAAGCGCGTGCTCCAGGGAATCGGTTGCCTTACGGAACTGGGCCAGTTCCGCCACACCGATACCGAAGGCGATAGCGATCAGCAAGGTCACCAGTAAGGCCAATGCATTGGTGGCAAAAAACAGGCCGGCCACCCACAGTATGGCAACAGAGCCAATTGCGGCAGGAACGGCAAACAGCAGTTTTCTTGTTACGTCAGTATTGGGTAGTTTCATTGAGTGGTCATCTGTTGGGTGTAAGCTTCGGCTTCTATTGATTCAATCAGGCCAAGAACCGGTAGCATGCGTACTTCCAGTTCCGCGAGTAACAAGGCCTGCAAGTCGCGGCAAAACGAGGTGTGCAGCTCATCCAGCTGCGCGGCTTGCGTGCGTTGCAATTGCGCGCTGAAACGGCGCTCAAGCAAAATCGGTACTTGCGCGAAGGATTTTCGCTCGTGCGCGGCCAGTGTGTCGGCCAGCACCTCATCCAGCTTGGCCAGTTGCGCCAGCTTAACCGACAAGCCCGAGGCGCAACTTCGGATGTATTCGCGCAGATTATTCAGCTTGCTGTCCAGCATACGCTGGTAATACACATAGAAACTCAGAAAAGGCTTTATCGCCTCTTTGGGCGAATCATTGTTGAGCCGTTCACGTTTTGGCGCTTTCAGCCGAGTGCTGCCCTGGTGGTCGGTGAAGGCTTTCACAATAATATCGACGGTGTCGGCGTGCACGCGCATTACTTCGTTTCTGGCCGTGTCGAAAGAGTTGTCGAACGGCTCGAACTCCATTCGGCCCATGTCAGTGTGGGCGATCGAAATTTTGACCGAGTGCGACAAATCAATGAGCTGGGCCAAGCGCCCGGAGAATCGCTCTGGAGACACCGGTTCATCAGTGATATGCAGCTCATCCAGAAAGCGAATCATCTGAGAACCGCGGAAATCAAGCGCTGCGGTATTGGTCATAAATTGTCGCAAACAAAGGTGATACCAGCACGAAACAGCAGTGGAATCGAGGAGGTGTGACTGGCGCCGGGCCGGGTTCTATTATCGTGATTTTAAGGTGATATTCAAGGCTGATCAGGGCTTGTTGAAGCCCGGTGAATTTGCTAAGGATTCGGGTCGTGACTGATTAGAAAGGTACTACAAAGCAGATCAATGCGGTTTACCGCGCCAATTCAGACAACGCCAACGAGCCCAACCGTCTAACAGGTAGAATCAGCTGTATCCATCATAAAGTGCACCTCTGGCTTGATCGGGCTGCGTTTTAAAACGCCGGTGAAACCAGTAATACTGGGTAGGAGTGTGCCTGACAGCGTCTTCAATCAATTTATTCACCGCGCTAGCATCAGCTACCTCGTCACCGCTTGGGAAGTTGTTCAGCGGCCCGGTGATGCGCATCACGTAACCGGAGTCGTCCTTGTTTCTGTGCTGACCAAACATAAGAACCGGCGCGCCCGTTAAGCGGGCAAGGTTGGCGGTGGCAGTCAGTGTGGCGGCTTGCTGACCAAAAAACGGAGCGAATACAGAGTTTTTCATGCCATCGTCCTGATCCGGCGCGTACCACACAATATTGCCATCACGAATAGTCTTGATCAGTTTTCTTAGCTCGGTTTTTTTGATGTTAGTGGTGGCGTGACGGCGCCGGCCATTGGCCATGGCGCGGTCAAAATACTCGTTTCGCTGTGGCTTGTATACCAGCGAGTAATCAAAGTATTTGGCTGCAAATGCAGCACCCAGATCAAGCGTGGTGAAGTGAGCGCCCAACAGCAAAACGCCTTTACCTTGTTGTTGCGCCGCCTCGAGTAATTCCAGGCCTTCAATGTCAACCAGCTTGTAAAGCCGTTCTTTGTCTGCCCACCAGGCCATGGCTGTTTCCACCATTCCTGCGCCATAGTTCTCAATCACTTGCTTGCAGAACGCCTGTCTTTCAGGCTCGCTCAGTTCAGGGAAACACAGTTTCAGATTGGTCAGCACAATACGCTTTCGCCGGCTGGGTATGCGGTACAGCAATGCGCCAAAGCGTTTTCCAATGCGAATATTAAGCGGAAACGGAACGCGACTAAGCAGCTTGAGAAGACCAAGCGCAAACGCGACCGGCCAATCTGCCAATTTGGGCAGTGATTGTTTCTGAGCAAGCGCTGCGCTTGCGTTCTTGTTTGCTAAATCTGAGCGCGTGTCCATAAACGGGCTAAATACAATGTACGAATTTGAACTTCAGACCCCGGCAAAAGTTCAGAAAAATTCAGGACGGTACATCGACTAGTGTAAAAGTACGGAAGGCTAAAATCCATATGCGGATGGTTTAAAGCCAACGGCGGGGCTATTCAGTATTGGACAGCTTTCGATACAGCGAGCGCGTGCTGATACCGGCAATGTTTGCAGCTTTTTCCTTATTGCCGTTGCAATGTTCCATTAACCTGGCAAGGTAATCTGATTCATTGCGCTTCAGTGTCGTCCACTGCTTGTCAACAGCATTGGCAGGCGGTGTGTTATCTTCTGTCAGGCACTGTTGAATCACTCTCTCTTCAATAATATTCGTATCAGACCACAACAGCGCCCGATTCAATATATTGCGCAATTCACGAATGTTTCCGGGAAAGGTGTAGTTCTTGAGGGCCACCATTGCCGGTTCGGTAAAATGATATTCCTTATTGGGGCTTAGTTTATGCAAGATGGTTGCGGCCAGTAAGGGGATGTCTTCCTTGCGCTCTCTCAAGCTCGGCATATGAATCGGAAACACGTTGATCCGATAGTAGAGGTCCTGGCGAAACTCTCCACGGCTTACCAGTTCCGAAAGGTTCATATGACTTGCCGATATCAGCCGGAAGTCTGACGACTTTGTTTCAGCGCTGCCTACCGGCCTATAAGTCTGGCTTTCAAGCAAGCGCAGTAATTTCACCTGCAAGGACAGCGGCACATCACCAATCTCATCCAGAAACAGTGTGCCGCCATTGGCAAGCTCCACCAACCCTGTTTTGTTCGAAACCGCACCGGTGAATGAGCCTTTAACATGCCCGAACAACTCGCTTTCAAACAAGGCCTCGCTCAGGCCGGCGCACTCCAGCGTCACAATCGGGTTATGGCTGCGCGAGCTGGCGTCGTGTATTGCTTTAGCGGCCAGTTCCTTACCCGTGCCCGACTCGCCCGACAGCAGCACCGCCGCATCTGACTGACTCACGCGCGTGATATGGCTTACGGCTTGAGTAAACGCACTCGACGAGCCAACCATTTTGTCTTGAGAAATTTGCGTGCTGGCCATCGGTACGGCGCGCAGTAATTCCACAAAAAACGCCAGCTTTCCTGCTTTGTCCTTGATGGGCAACAGTTCAACATCAACGTGCTCCCGGCCCCGTGGTGTCTGGTGGATGTGCAGCACACGCTCACGATGCCCTGACTGCTGCGCGCTGGCCAGCGGGCAGGACTCACCTGCCTGATCACAGGGCACGGAATAGCCATGTGAAACCTCGAAGCAGTGCCCGCCAGGCTGGTCGGCAAGCGCACCAAACTGGTCGGCATACAATTGATTGGTGGCGAGAATCCTGTACCTGTCTGACACAAGAATGGCCGGGCAGTCATAGCCTTCAAGCATCAATGCAAGCTCGATGGGAATTTCCCGGTCGGTGGCCAGAAGTGTCATAAAGCCTCTAAGGTAGTGCGAAGGGACAAGTTTGCCATAAATGGCAAAACACTTGTCAATTATGTCATAAATGCGTGGTTCAGGGCAGCGAGGCGGCCGCAAAGAAAAAAATAATATTATAAATATCAATGGTTTGGGGCTGTCACGACGAATGGCACAGTTTCTGCTATCAAGTGTGGGAAGCACTACCGCCAACAACAAGCTGCAAGACCATGAAGAGATCAGAACGACCCCCAACCGTTACGCCGTTTTTTGACAAAGGATCCAGCACATTCAGCTACGTGGTGAAGGACCCCGACAGCACGCATTGCGCCATCATTGATTCCGTAATGGAGTTTGACCAGGCCAGTGGCCATACTGCCTATGCGGGTGCCGACTCCATTATCGAGTATGTACGCAATAATGAGCTCACCCTCGACTGGCTTATTGAAACCCATGTTCACGCCGACCATATGTCTGCAGCCCCTTATATACAGCAGCAGCTGGGTGGAAAAATCGGCATTGGCGCCAAGATCACCGTGGTGCAGCAAACCTTTGGTTTGATCTACAACGAGGGCCCGGATTTCGCGCGTGACGGTCGGCAGTTTGACCAGTTGTTTAAAGATGGCGATCACTACCAGGTGGGCGACATGGTATGTCAGGCTATACATACGCCCGGCCACACACCCGCCTGCATGACGCATATTCTGGGTGACGCGGTATTTGTTGGTGACACTCTGTTTATGCCTGACAGCGGCACGGCGCGCGCAGATTTCCCCGGCGGCGATGCGGCAACACTGTACAATTCTATCCAGAAGATTCTGGCCTTACCCGAAGACTATCGCCTGTTCATGTGCCATGACTACCGCCCGGATGGCCGCGCACTGGAATACGAAACTACCGTGAAGGCACAGCGCGCAGACAATATTCACGTGCACCAGGGCATCAGTCAGGAAGCATTTGTTGAGATGCGAACACGTCGAGACGAAACGCTTGACGTACCACAGCTGATTCTCCCATCGCTTCAAGTCAATATGCGCGCCGGTCATCTCCCGGAGCCGGAAAGCAACGGCCGCGTGTATTTAAAACTGCCAGTCAATCTGTTTGAACACTAAGGTCTTCACAATATGAATAACAACACGCAATCGAGTGTTCATAGCACAAAGGAATCTACACACTCGCAACACGGCGCTGGCCTGCCCTTGTTCGATGTGGTGATCATCGGAGCCGGTTCCGCCGGGCTTGCCACCGCTGCCAGCCTAAAGAAACGCCGGCGGCAAACACGCATAGCGCTGATTGATCCGGCTGAACGTCACTACTATCAACCCGGCTGGACAATGGTAGGCGGTGGTGTGTTTGATGCAGCCACTACAGAGCGGCGCATGCAGGATCTTATCCCGGCTGACATCGAGTGGATTCAAGCCAGCGTTAGCGCCTTCAATACCGAAGACAATTCCGTAGTGCTCAACGACGGCCGCTCAGTGGCGTATCAGCAGCTAATAGTAGCCGCCGGTTTGAGCTTGAATTGGGACGGCGTGGAAGGCTTGAAGGAAACGCTGGGAAGCAATGGCGTAACCTCCAACTACCGCTACGATCTTGCACCCTATACCTGGTCGTTAGTGCAACAACTAAAGCGCGGTAACGCAGTATTCACGCAACCGCCAATGCCCATTAAGTGCGCTGGGGCACCGCAGAAAGCACTGTATTTGTCGGCGGACCACTGGTATAAGCAGGGCGCACTCAGCGACGTGAATATCCATTTCTTCAATGCCGGTGCTGCCTTGTTTGGCGTGTCAGACTACGTACCTGCTCTGCAATCTTATATGGATAAGTACAAGGCAAACGTGCACTACACCCAAAATCTGATGCGCATTGATGGCGCAAAGAAGGTCGCGTGGTTTGCTGGCAAAGACAGCAATGGCGAAGATACAGAGACCAAAATTGACTTCGACATGATTCACGTCTGCCCGCCGCAGTGCGCGCCCGCATTCATAAGCGAGAGCGCGTTGGCCGACGAGGCTGGCTGGTGTGATGTAAACCCAAACACATTGCGTCACCCGCGCTTTGACAATGTCTGGGGCCTGGGTGATGTAACCAATACTCCGAATGCCAAAACGATGGCGGCGGCAAGAAAGCAAGCACCTGTTGTGGCGCAAAATGTGGTCGATGCACTGAATGGTGGCTCGCCAACAGCCAGTTACGATGGTTATGGTTCCTGCCCGCTCACCGTTGAGCGCGGCAAGATCGTGCTGGCTGAATTTTCCTATGGCGGGGTGGTAACACCCACCTTTCCGCGCTGGGTAAACGATGGCACCCGGCCTACTCGATTGGCGTGGCATCTTAAAGCTCAATTTTTGCCGCCGTTGTACTGGCATGGAATGCTCAAAGGGCATGAGTGGTTGGCAGCCAGTACCGCGTGATAAACCAATGAGCGCCTTGCGAGCGCGGCTTGTCCGCGCATTGCCATGCATGGAATGGCTGGCGGTTTATGACCGCAAGCGCTGTGAAAGCGATTTGATTGCGGCCATGATTGTGACCGTGCTGCTGATCCCTCAATCACTGGCCTACGCAATGCTTGCCGGAGTGCCGGCCGAAGTGGGCTTGTATGCAAGCATATTGCCACTCATTGCTTACGCATTGTTCGGTAGCAGCCGCACGCTGTCAGTAGGCCCGGTGGCCGTTATCTCCCTGATGACCGCGATGGCATTGAAGGATGTTGCCGACAGTGGAACAGCGCACTACCTTGTGGCAGCCTCTACATTGGCCTTGCTGTCCGGTGGCATCCTGCTGGCTTTGGGCGCGCTGCGCATGGGCTTTATTGCCAATTTTCTGTCTCATTCGGTTATTTCAGGGTTTATCACCGCCTCAGGTGTTCTGATTGCGCTAAGCCAGTTGCAGCATCTTCTGGGTGTTCAGAGTGAGGGTGGAACGCTTACCGAAATGGTGCCAGCATTGTTTCGTTCAGTGCCCAATGCGAACCTATCAACCGCAGTACTGGGCGTTAGCGTATTGGTTCTACTAGTGATGGTGCGGAGATACGCCGCTAAATTCCTGGCGCACATAGGGTTATCGCCACGCACTGCGTCACTGTTTGCCAAGGTAGCGCCAATGATCATCATCATCAGCAGTCTGTTGGTGGTTGTACTGCTTGAACTTGATACAGGCGGCGTGGCCGTGGTTGGCGCCATCCCGAACGGTTTGCCACGTATCGCATTGTCTATACCTGATACAGAACTGATTCAAACGTTATTATTCCCGGCGTGCCTGATTTCTGTTATCGGCTACGTGGAGTCAGTGTCTGTGGGTAAAACACTGGCAGCCAGGCGCCAACAGAAAATAAACCCTGACCAGGAACTGCTTGCCCTGGGGGCTTCCAACCTGGCCGCGGGCTTCTCTGGTGCGTTTCCGGTAACGGGAGGATTTTCTCGGTCAGTAGTGAATTTTGACGCAGGCGCACTCACCCAGGCGTCCAGTTTATTCACCGCGGCGGGCATCGCCGTTTGCGCGCTTTTTCTCGCACCGAGTTTGTATTACCTGCCAAAAGCAGCGCTCGCTGCCACCATCATTGTTGCGGTGCTGTCGCTGGTGGACTTGAGTATTTTGAAAAAAACCTGGCTAACATCCAGAAGTGATTTTCTGGCTGTATTGATCACTATTTTACTGACCTTAAGTTCCGGTGTGGAAGTGGGTGTTGCCAGCGGAATTGCTGTTTCGATAGCGCTTCACCTGTACCGCACCTCGCGCCCGCACATAGCGGAAGTGGGCAGAGTGCCCGGCACCGAACATTTTAGAAACGTGCGGCATTATCGCGTAGACACCTTACCGCATGTATTAGTTGTGCGTATGGACGAAAGTTTGTTTTTCGCCAACGCCAGTTACCTTGAAGACTGGGTGAGTGCAAGAGTATTTGGCAATGATCGCATTGCACATGTTGTGCTGATGTGTTCGGCTATTAACGAAATTGATTTCAGTGCAATCGAAACGCTGGGCCAAATGAATGACATGCTCAAAGCCCAGGGAGTACAGCTGCATTTATCCGAAGTGAAAGGACCCGTCCTGAGAACATTGAAACGACATCGATTCCTGACGCGAATGAGCGGTAATCTTTTTCTGTCGCAGTTTGATGCTCATACGCAATTGGCCCAATTGAACACAGACCATGGAGAATAGACAGACTATGAAAAACAAAGCGGGAGATTTACTGTTTGCAGTATTGATGAGTGTCGGGTTAAGCCAGACAAGCAGTGCGACAGACACAAAACAACACAGCGCGGCGCTGGTTGGCCAGTTTAAAAAGGAGCTGAAATCAGAACTGCTATCAGCGATCAACAAGGGTGGTGCAGCCAGCGCGGTCTCGGTTTGTGCCGAACAGGCGCCGCTAATTGCGTCTCGCTTGTCGAGAACACATGGCGTGAAACTTCAACGTGTCAGTGATCGTACGCGAAACCCCTTAAACGAAGCTTCCGAGTCGCAGGCCAGCATACTGGAGTTCTTCGCCAACAATCCGTACGGCTCAAACGTGTATTTCGACGACTCACGTGACGGCGTCTCTGTGTACGCAGAGGCAATTCGAACAGACGGCCTTTGCCTGTCGTGTCATGGAACCGACCTTGCGCCGGAAGTGTCGAACCAGTTGCAAGCCAGCTACCCGTTTGACACCGCAACCGGTTACTCACTGGGTGAGCTCAGGGGCATGTTCAGCGTAGAGCGGCAAATCAGTAGTGAAGACTCTTCGGCGATCAGAAACCTGGCAATGATCAGCAAGGAACTGTGGGTGGGGGGGCAACCGAGCGAAGAGCAAATAGCCCAGTTGAAAACGCAGGGAATTGCTACTGTCATTAATCTGCGCACTACGGACGAATCTTCCTTCAACGAGGCAGAAGCCGTGCGACAATTGGGCCTGCAATACGAAAGCCTCCCCATTGCAGGCGCCAAAGATATTACGTTCAGCAACAGCCAGCGCCTTCGAGCGATACTTGATAAAACCAAAGGGCCCGTGTTTCTGCATTGCGGTAGCTCGAACAGGGCGGGCGCCTTGTTAGCGCTTGATGCGTATAAAAACGGGTTGGACCGTGCAAACGCCATTAATCTTGGAACGCTTGCGGGCATGAGCAGCTTATTGCCCGCGGTTGAAGCCGAGATTGATTCTTCTAACGTAAATGGTCAACAGGAATCAGCGCAATGATCAACTTTCCTGTTTGGGCGGTAGCTGGTGGAGTACTGATCGGGCTATCAGCTGTTTTGTTAATGTGGCTAATAGGCCGCATCGCAGGCATCAGCGGTATTGTCTGGGGCGCGATCGCTGGTGAACCTGGCGACAAGCTTTGGCGGCTTTTGTTTCTGGCCGGCCTTATCGCCGGCGCGTTAGCTTTCCATAGCCTGACGGGGCGCTCGGTGCCGGTTGTTAATGACAATTACCCACTGGCCATTATTGCGGGGCTGCTGGTTGGCTTTGGCGTGAAGCTGGGTAGCGGTTGCACCAGTGGGCACGGTGTGTGCGGCATGAGCCGTTTGTCGCCGCGCTCTTTTGCAGCCACCGCTGTGTTCATGGTGTTTGGTATTGCAACCGTGGCTGTTTTTAATATGCTTACGGGGGGTAGCGCATGAAGCTCTTCGCTGGTTTAGCAACAGGCCTTATTTTTGGCGCAGGCCTGGCGGCGTCCGGAATGACCGACACCGCAAAAGTGATTGGCTTTTTGGATGTGTTCGGTGACTGGGACAGCGACCTTCTGTTCGTGATGGGCAGCGCCGTACTCACGGCCGCAGTCGGTTTTCAATACATACTCCGCAAAGAAAAACCTTTATTCGCGCTAAAATTTTCACTTCCTTCCAAAACCGAGATCGATAAAAAGCTCATCAGCGGTGCCGTATTGTTCGGAACAGGGTGGGGCTTATACGGCTACTGCCCGGGCCCGGCAATAGCCGCACTCGGCTATCTCTCGCCGGTAACAGCGGTGTTTGTGATTAGCATGATTGCTGGAATGGCGATGGCTGGTCGAATCAGGTAGTTAGGGCAAGGTCCTGGGTGTTATGTACTTTAACGGGTTTGAATCCAGCGCAAACCCATAACTGTGGTTCGAAATGTCAGCGCAGCGGGGCAATTTAATTTCAGCCGCGTATCTGCTAAACATCCACGCTGAATATGAAACCTTGCTCAGCTCTGCTCAACGCAATGCAGCGACAGAAGAGCTCATGCTCATGGAAGGGCGCTGGAACTTCTGTGCCCTGTTACTCGACCAGTAAGCCGCTTGGAAGATGGGCGGTCTGGAACTTTTCCTGACTAAATGTAAAATTGTTCGCATTACTGGAACATGGCAGCCAGGGGCCGAATGTCAGAACAATTAGACGTGGTTAGATCCATTCGCGATGCTACCGTTTCGCGATTAAAAAATGAAATGGTATCTGAAAAAGGTTTTTCGTTTAGAGACTATCAAAAAGGCATTGAGATACTGCTGAGCTGCCCACCAGGAAATGCACTTCCCTCGCCACGTGCAGCTGCACCCAGGCGTTCCAGACTAGCGGCACAAAAACCATGGACGCTGGACATATGGGCGGGAAGAAAAGTGCTCAGTTTGGAATGGTGTGAGCAATCAGAAGAGATAGAAATACGTTCTTTCCGACGCGGTGATTGGGAGGACGTAGTACTGTGTTTGTAGTGCTATGGGGGAACAAGGGCCGCTAGTCTATTTGCCCAAGTTCTTTCTCACGCGCGATCCGCATAGCCTCGTCTTCAATTCTAACTCGTAAATCACCAATTCCATTCATTACACGCTCCTGCCCCAGTTCAGCAGTTTGCCGCACTATAATAGGCTGAGATGCCACTAGCTTCTGGCCAATTTCAGATTGATGAAACTCAATCAGTTCGCGAATCTCGGCTTCTGTAAAATGATCCATGTAAATATATGCGTAGTCATCTTTGAGCGATTCAAAGCTCAGGACTTCCGCATAGAAATTACGCAAAATATCGCGATAAGGCAGCAGCGCAGGATTGTTTTGAAGCTCCAGCTCGGCCATCTGATCAATTGACTGTGTTAGCGTTTTCTCAGTGTTACTGACTTCTAGTAGTTTGTAAGCAGCATCCAAGTGAGAGTCGCCTTCGGAAAAAGCAACACTACTTGCACAAAGGCACACCGAAGCCACCAGCTTTTTCATCACGCAATCTCCTAACTGATTAGGTTAAGCATAGTAGATGATCAAGAATCAGTGGTAACTCAGCGACCACTGGCCGTTTAAGGTCCGATGAAGCAGTTAAGGGCTGTGCAGATCAAACGTTAGGTTGGTATAAATAGCTATTCAAGCAAGCTAAGTGGATAGAACTGTAACTCAACTAATTCGATATTAGAGTAGCCAGTATCTACGTAGCCGGCATGAACGTCCATCATCGCAAAACGGTCTGCTCCCATCGATACCAACTTGTTGTCATACATTGTACGTGTGCAACGCTCAGATGGTATTTCATATTCGCCCTGCAGGTTTGCAGACAGATCGTAGCTACGAATAATGCATGGGTCAAGGCCCGGGTTCTCTAGTTGTATTACGGACTTTGTTGCGGGGTTATAGGCTGTTCGCATGATTGCAGAAGGCGTGTCGCTGCCCCACTGAGTAATGCTGCCGTCTTCTAGATTCAGAAGGTTTTGTCGCAGCAAAACATAGTTTATTCCAGCATTATTCACAGCAATCAGGTCACTTCGACTGAACTGGTATTCATCCACCAAGGCGTCTACGCTAGAGATCTCGCTAATTGCATTGCCATCATCGGCCAACTCGTAAAGCCTTACAGTACTTGAAGGGCCCTCCGTTATGCCGTACAAGTCTCCGTCTTCACTGTAGAAAACTCGTGGGGCGTCTGCTATCTCAAGGCGTCCATCCACCAGATATTCGCCAGCACGAAATTTCACCACCCTATCTCGCTGAAAACCTCCAACTCGGTTAGCTAACGAAACCAGCAGTTCATCATCTGCGTTTCGAGAGGGTATTGCTTCAAAAATCTCGTTTTTGTGTTCCGTTGTACTAGCGTGAAACGCGCTTGGTAAGAAAGGTGTAGTTGCTTCGCTAACTGTCTCGCCAGAATTGAGGTTGATGGTAACAATGCGTTGTTCAGCGGTAGTTACAAAAAGGAAGTCACCATTCACAGATACCACCAGTTTGTCTGGGTTAATCGCGAGGGGGAACTCACGAACCAATTCAGCCGTTTCCGGGTTTATTTCAACAATGCGCCTTCCAGCGCGGCCTTGCTGCCAGCCGATGCCAGCGTACGCGAGGTTTCGGTTACTGTCGTATACAAGGTCTGTGAACGCGCAAGTAGCATAAGCACTTTGCAGATTCCCTTCGCCCACTGAGCGTGATTGCGCGAATTGGCAATCGTCAGTGAGGTTGTCCTCTAGTTCGTCAGAATTCAGTAGTACCAACTCGCCATCACGGGCTATTACCACACGATTGCTCAGAGTAACCAGAGTGCGCAAGTTTTCTCGAAGTCTCTCGGCTCTTGGAATAGGGTAGTGGGCGTTTAGAGTGCGTCGGGTAGCATCGTGAATCACAAGAATACCGTCACTCACGCTGTACACACGGTTACTGGCAGAGTCCTCAGTGTTGATGTAGCCGCCACCATCGAGAGAGCCACTCGGTGCTCCGTCCATGGTGGATATGTAGTGCGTTTGTACGCGTAAATCTGGCCCGACTACCGCGTCTGTTGCGCTGTTTCTGGCTCTGGACTCAAGACCAATAGCGCCAAGGGTAACAACTGTCTGTTCGGTCGAATCTACACTCAAAAGCAGTTGCTCTGACACAAAGTGCAATTTGCCTGAGTCTGGTGTTCCTGAAAGGATAGCCGGCAGTTCCACGCCATTCTGATACGCTGCGGTAAACCAATATTCAGGGGTAGGAGTACGGTCACTTAGAATTCGGCCAATGCGCGCCACCAAATTCTCGGGGCCTGTTGCTGGCAGGGAAAGGTGCATTAAGTAGGGTGAAGCGACTACGCCTGGAAGTGTGCCATCTTCAGGAATCTGCCCGGTTTGGTCGAGTTCTATGCGCTGTACCTCTTCAAATTCAGCAAGAGAGACGACGATAATTTCGCCAGAACGTGCCTGGCTTGAATAGAGAAAATTGGAGTCTTTTCGTTTCCATAGGCTGGTAAGTGCGTTGTCAAATTCCAGAACCCGTTCAACAATCAGAGACTCGACATTCACTGCGACAAGTGAGTTAGGGTAAAGTGGACTGATGGCTGTTGTTGCAACCAATAACTGGTTACGAACTTCATCAACATCAAGATCTATGGCGTCAAGGTTGAGCTGGTCAAAATCCAGGTTAAATTGAAACTGCCCGTGGTTCAGCGCTGGGGCAGTAACAATTGATTCACCAACAACATCAAAGAGGCTGAACAGGCCAAGTTCGGTACTGCCCAGGGTGGTGTAGGCACCTTGCGAGATGGGTTCTACCAGTAACCTTTCATTGCTACGGTCACGACAATCGATACGATAGTCAGTTAGATTTAATGGTCTTGTGCCCGATACAGGCTCCAGCGTTTCGCAGCCGAAGCTGCCACCAACAATCGAACTGTCCAACTCTGCCGTGAAAGACAGAGATCCTCTGCCACTTTCATTGATCCAGATTTTGCTTGCATCAAAAACCAATAGATTAACGTCATCTTGGCCATCATCAGTGGAAAAGCTATCGTTTGCATCGTTAGTATATGCCCTAACGGATTGACCGTTTTCATCCAATGTGAAAACAAATTGATATTGACCATTAAACGAGGCAATTTCATTGCCGGCCGCCTCCAAAACAATTGGGAAGGTTTCCAGTACTAGCGTACCCTCAATTCGAATTTCTCCGTTGTTGGGTATACTAATTGTAGCGAGGTCGATTCGCGACCGGCCACTTGCTCCTGCTCGATTGTACAGGAGCACACAATTATCAATTAGCACATCAATCGAATCGCCCGCTGTAAACTGAGCGTTCGTGTCGTTATCGATGTGTGACAGAGTGACAGCTTCCGCGTCATCACAGAATTGTGAATAAGCAGCAGGCTGGTCTTCTGGTCCGGAGTGAAAGTTACGAAGCAAGGCTACTACATGTTTTTCAGCAAGTGCTGCGGCGGTATCCGGCATTAGCAAGCCAAATGATAGTACCTCCGCGGCGTTAGTCTCGCTGAAAACGGCGCTGAACTGAGACCCAGGAAAAGGTGAAGGCGTAGGGCTGGCTGGTACCGGGCCCTGACTTCCGCCGCCACCTCCACCTCCACCTCCACATGAAGCAATCAATAGGCAAACGATCAGGTATGCGAGTAGCGTGCGCACTAAATTCCTCGTTAGAAAAACATCTCTGATTAACTATATCATGCGTATCTTCGGCCACGGTATGGCCTAAAGGAATGAGCTTAATATTCTGTGTGTTGTGCAAAAACTGTTAACCAGGTCTCAGAACTGACTGGCTAAGGAGTGGGCTTCATAGCGCTAATTGGGAAGCGGAGTTGTTCGCATATAGCCCGCTACATTTTGCTAAGCCGATATAAAGCACCGCCTTGCAAGTCTTCACTCAGCACATACACTGTGCCGTCACTGGCAATCTCAACATCACGAATACGACCCAAGGCCGTGTGCAGTTTTTCAAGCTCACTTGCCCCCGCGTTACCGTTGGGGTTAACACGCACACGATATAATGTGTTAGCCCTTAGGCTGCCGACCAGAAGATCGCCCTGCCACTCCTGAAAATGATTACCGTGGTAAATACTCAGATTCGACAAGGCGGGCGCAGGCGTAAAATCCACAACGGGTGCCACCGTGCTCTCAAAGCTGAAGTTCAAACCCAGCTCAACACCAATGGTTAACGGCTCACCATCATAATCCAGGCCGTTGGTGTACAGTGGCCAGCCATAATTTCCGCCGGCACGAATCAGATTCACCTCGTCACCACCACGCGGCCCCATCTCTGTGCTCCATATCGCGCCAGTCACCGGGTGTGCTGTTAAACCCTGCGCCGTACGATGCCCATAGCTGAACACCGTGTGGCGCGTTGAGCCGTGTTCACGCTGCTCGGCTGGCTGCCAAAACGGGTTGTTCGTCGGCACCGTGCCGTCATCAGCTACACGATGAATTTTGCCGTACGGTGTGTTCAAGTCATGCAGGTGTTTATAAGCACCCTTGCCGCCAACCGTTACGTACACATAGCCCTTGCCGTCCAGCGCCAGCCTGCCGGACGCAACATTATCCGGCACCACCGTGTAGTACTTGCTATGTACCGACCAAATCAGTTCCTGGTCCTGCCACTGACCATTCTCGATTCGCCCGCGCACAACGCGCACCATGGTTTGCGGTACCAGAGAATTACATTCAAGCAGACATAAGTGCCCATACGACAAATACACCCAGCCGTTGTTTTCATAATCAGGATGCAGCTCAACATCAAGCAACACGCCCATCACCACTTCCGAGCCCTGAATGGTAGCCAGTGGCTCCCACACTTCCGGTGTGCCACTAACGATATTGCCTTGTAGCCCGTCGCTGCTGACAAATGACAAACCGCGCGTTCGCTCATTTACTAATACGCGCCCATCCGGCAGCGGCGCCATCGAATACGGCCTGGTCGCAAAGCGGGCTACTTCTTCAACCTTGAAGCGATGCAGTGCAGAGTTGAACACGCCCTCGGCAGGGGTGCTGTAATAGCTGTCACTAACGGCAGGAAAAGCCTGGCGTTGCTCACTGACATACAGCGCCAGGGCCTTAATTGTGTGCTCAGGCAAACGCCCAGACCATTGCTCGCCATCATGCCGCTGCGCAATACTGGCAATCAGTTCGCTCGTTGCATCACCATACTTTAATTGCCCG
Organism: Gammaproteobacteria bacterium; assembly: GCA_030429735.1. GTDB lineage: Bacteria > Pseudomonadota > Gammaproteobacteria > Pseudomonadales > JAUIET01 > JAUIET01. The sequence goes on along the minus strand of JAUIET010000001.1, from coordinate 613,331 downwards.
GTTAGGGCCGGCCCTGCTGCGCCCTGCAATTCGTTACCATGACAACCCGCGCAATACTCGGCATAAGCCAATCGCGACGGTTCCCTGGAGTCGCGCGTTAGGTAATACCAATAACCAGCCGCTGCTGACAGGGCAATCAGTAGCAGTAACGCTAGAATGATTCGCAGTTTCATACACTAAATGCCGTGCCTTGGTTGGATAGATTCGCCTTCCTAGATGTGCAACCTGGATGTGCAGCACCGAAGTCTTTAGCTGTTCCGATCATACACTAGCCCGCTACAAAGAAAACGTTTCCGCGGAAACGCGTTTCACTCGCTCGCGCTTAAGCACCAGGGTTTCCACCGCCAGGCCATAGTCCATCGTATCACCTTTCCAAAACCATTTGCTTCGCGCCACGCGCGGTAACGCGCTTGAGTCAGGCATTTGCGGAACTGGATGTATGCATACACCATCCGGCCGATGAAACACCAGCTCGCCGCTTGCGCTTCGCGTAACGCAATAGCCGCCTTCATGCACCAAACGATGGTGATGCCTGCACAGCAGCACCAGATTATTCAGGCTGGTGTCACCCCCTCCGCTCCAGTGCTGAATATGGTGCCCGTCAACAAATCGTGAACTGCAACACCCCGGAAACTTGCACCCCCCATCGCGGCGCTGCAGGGCACGGCGCATAGGTGGCGGAATAGTGCGCGCCTTGCGCCCGATCGACAGCGGCTCGCCGTTGCGAGAAAGCACCTGGCTTACACTGGCGTCGCAGCACACCCGTTTCACCGTTTCCTCCGCCAACGCCGGCCCATCCTCCAGGCCACAGGTGGTTTCTGTTCCTGCAACATCCACCTGAATACTCACCTGGTAGCGGTCAGCCGTTTTACAGCTGCTACTCAGGTTTTCCAGCTGGCATTCAGCCATCATCACCAGCGCATCCGCTCGCCGGCTCATGCGCCGCTGTGGTTTTTCGGGTGCAAGGTGCGCAACAGTTGCCGGAAGCGTCTCCGCGGAAACGTTTTTATCCTCCGCCGTTTCCTCCTGCCCGGTTTTCCACTCGTCTTGCTCCAAAGTGTCTGCGGTAGTATTCAGTGCTTTAAGAAACAAGGCACCCTGTTCGGCGTTTAAACGCGCATGCACCACCAGATTGCCGTTGTCATCCCAGTAGTAGCGCAAACAGCGTTTGCTGTGCTCGGCCTGAGCCTTCTCCCTGGTAACCCGGCTAAAATGCCGCACTGTTTTTTCAATATGGCTCGCCGACCCATGTTCGGCAATCATCAGCAACTGGTCTTCATTTTCCGCGCTGGCAACCCGCGTAATCGCGCGAGCCTTGGAATAACTGAGCTGCCCACTGGCAAACGCCGCACTTACCTTTGGCAATTCACCCAGCGCACGAGCTACCCGAACCTTCTCACGCGCTGCACCCAAGGCAATACCACATTTCCAGTTCAGCCAGTGCGCGCAAGACCGGCAACCCCATTTGGCCCAACCCCGGTGTTTGTCGAACTCAGCGATAAGAAGCATCAATTGGTAGTTAGCCGCGTTAATGTTCGAGGCCAGCTGAGTAATGTCTTGCTCCAGTTGCGTGAGGTCAACCGGGTTTGAATTTGTAAAGCAGGGCTTGGCGATGGCATTCATTTTCGTGTTACCTTTAGGGCTTAAACGGGCAGGTGCAGATTGGAATGTTCGGTTGTTATTCTACCAATAAATACTGGTTAAATATACAGTCTAACTATGTATATTAGCGCCTAATTCGTTAAGGCTGAGCGAAAGTCAATGCCATCCGAGTTTCAAAAGCGAGTTGCGCTGCGGCGCTTTAAGGAACTGGTTACTCAAGACCTGGTAGAGCAACTGGCCGATGAAGTATGGTTTCTTAAAAAGAAAACCGAGCGCATTCCAGGCCTAGATCAGTTAAGCGATTTAGCGGCGATATTCTCAGACCGCGAGTACTACACAGATTCCCAAATAGGCAGCTTTATTGGCCGCGCCGTGTATTACCGCGACGCCGCGTATTTGCGCAAAATTGGCGATGAACTGTATTGCGCTGGTTGTCACTGGCATGACCAGGCGTTTATTAATTTGCATCTTGATTATCGGAATAAGCGGAGGCCGCCGGCGTTGAGGGTTGTGGAGTGGGGGGCGGAGTAGGGGGCGGAGTAGTGACAATCGGGGTGGAATTGGACATAGTTAGCCGATGAAGTATTGGTGGGTAAATCAAAAGCAGACGCATTCGCACGAAATTGGTAGTGGGAATGGCTACATGTGGTCACCCAAAAGGCAGGCTAATGACAGAACGCATTTCTCCTACGAATTGATGAAGACTGTACAGCAAGGAGACATCGTTTTCTCGTATGCTAAATCCCAGATTATTGCCATTGGTGTTGCACAAACTCATTGTTATACGTTCCCGAAGCCAATTGAATTTGGCAATGCGGGGGCTAACTGGTCTGAAGAAGGCTGGAAGGTCGACGTTAGGTACCAAAAGTTAGAAAATCCTATCCGCACAATTGATCATATTGATGAAATACGGGCACTCCTGCCAATTTCATACTCACCACTGAAGAGCGAGAATGGGTACGCCAATCAAGCCTACCTGTTTGAGATTGATAAACCTCTAGCCCTGTGGCTTGCAAGAAATATCGATTCACATGCTGTGAACCTGGTTACCGATCTGGCTGTTAAGGATGCTACTTTTGCAGAGCACACCGTAGAAAGTAATATTCAAGAGTGGGAAGACCGAGTGGTTGCATCGCTGACGGAATCTGAAAACCTGTCTGCAACGCAAAAGGAAGCAGTTATCCTCGCTCGCCGAGGGCAAGGCAGGTTTCGCGCCGAGGTGATGGCAAGAGAAAGGGAATGTCGCATTACGGGAGTGTCTAAGCCAGAGCACCTCATAGCCAGCCATATCAAACCCTGGCGAAGTGCCGACAATGATGAGCGTCTGGACCCTGAGAACGGTTTTATGCTTACCCCTACTATTGATCATCTGTTCGATAAAGGATTTATCAGCTTCGAGAATAACGGAGGTTTAATTCTGGCAGATACTGCTGACCGAGATGCCATGCATCGTATGGGTATCATTGGTTCGAGGAGTGAATTACCGCGAGCTAGCATATCAGAAGATAAAAAGTACTATCTGGATTGGCATCGTAAGAATACTTTGCTCAGCACTGCATAGTGTCGGGCTGTACATACCTCACAGCGAGAAATAGTAATCCCTTATCTTTTTAGCCATCGCTGCTCTGCGGTTGCTTAGAAATTTCTCATAGTTATCTAACTCATACTCCAAAAGATCAACAGGCAAGCAATTGAGCCTAAGATTGCGTTCGATCTGAACGCGATCAATTATCGCGCCAAACACTGGTGCCTGTGTTTCGCATTGCTCGAATGCAGTTGCTATGTAATCGCTTGGCGCTCTATCGCCGATCTTGATGTTAACCTCCTGCTGTAGATAAACGAAATTAGCCAGCTGGTTGTACTTTCTTCTAGGCAGGCCTATTTTCTTTAGATAGTTTTTCGGAAATACGTGATGAATATCGCCGTGATGAATTAACATGTCACGAACAGATATATCTTTTGATAAGAACCCCCGGTCCCCGTTTCTGGCTTGCGCTGCTAGATATACCTTGAAAGCCGGATGGTTGGTAGATGAAGTGTTTAAGTCTTGAATCAGTCGTGCATCCCAAAATGCATCGCCCAGGCTCGCTGCTTCGACCTCGCTAATAAACTCTTCAAACGCTCGGTCATCGATATTCTTTATATCTCTATCAAATTGAGATTCAGCAGACCCGGAATAACGCTGCGTTAATACACTTAATACAAACCAACGTTGTACCCAAGATTCAATTTTTGGCTCATTTCCTAGGTCGCGCTTTAACTTTAAATACAAGATATAGCCAAAATTGAGTGCGCCTTGTGATCTAATCATACCGGCATCTACAAATCCGGCACCACGTATGATCATTACGAACCGAGTGAAATGTGTTTCATTCATAAACTCCTTCACACCTTCACTAAGAAGCGAGAATGATTGCTCTTCAATATCCTTCTCATAGGTTCGTGTTTCAAAATTCCGGCCAGAAAGCAGGCCGACCAAATCCGCTAAGCGCCCTCTGTTGAATCGGGATGTGAATGCGACACGGAGCATATCTGAATAGCTTGGGTCATATATGTCGTCATTTTCATTCTTAAGCCAACGCATTGCCGAGTAATAACCGGTATTGGCAAACTCCTGATCATTCTCTTCTATGTGTGCATGGAACTCTGGCGCGACAGCTAGATGACAAAAATAGTCGATAGCTTTTCGCAACGTGTTTCCTTGGTGCTCTTCATTCGCGGCAATCTTCGACATCACAAAGTCTGCTTGGCTCAGAACTACGCCCTTCGAGTTTATCCGAATGAATATCTCGGTAACTGTTTCAATATCGAGGTCAGGCGCCAATTCGATCAAGCCAATTTGCTTTTTTATGATATCAGTCAAACGGTCCAGTCTTTCATAAACCGTGTCTTCTTCAACGTCGGGGTTTCGCTCCAGATACTGCTTCGCAATGTTGTGTGTTTTGACCTCGCCGCTCACTATTGGGCCTATATCAGAAAACCATGTTCTGTCTTTGTCGATGGCGGGGTTAGCCACCTCAAACTCTTCTCTAATTGGGTGAAATGCAATTCGTATTCTTATCTTCTTGTAGTCCTTATTAATAACCTGCTGCCCCGCGATGGCCGCCTGTAGCGCGGTCACGCGTTGTTGCCCGTCAATAAGAATTTTCTTTCCTTCCGCAAGCGTTCCGTCTTTCAATCTAACCGTAGGATTCCGCCACGCTATTATGTAACCGACTGGATATCCTTGGTATAGGCTATCCATCAGGTCGCGAACCTTTGATGCGTCCCAGACAAATGGTCGTTGAATTTCTGGTATCGCTATTTCACCAGTTTTGACCCAGTTAAGTAGCGCTTCAATTAAATGCTGGTTTACAGCGTATTTCTGCGATCCCATTGTTGGTCCACGAATATTGAAGAGTTAGTTTCACAATCGGCTGCGGCGACAAAAAACATTTGTTTTCCGACGTACTCCGCCATATTCTAACAACTTTAACATATCGTTCCAGAGCCATTGGTGAAAAAGCGTATGGCAGCCACGATAATTGTTCAAGGTGTAGCTACATAGATTTGTCTTGGAAGAAAGGCGTTACGGGTGTGGGCGATGTTAAAGGTAATTACTGCCCCAAATTAGACCTCCCTGATCATGCAGTATGCGACCTGACGCCGCAAACATGAGCTTAACGATACGGTGCACGCCAGCCGGCCTTAACAGCCTCGGCCTCTGAGCAAAACCAGCGCTCACCATAACTCGTATTGATCTTAGTTCGAGAATAATGCCTTGAGCCCCAAGGAGTATGATAGATACGAATACCTTTCCGGTTTATATTTCCTTTGATTACACAATCTTCTTTACGCTGCTCAGCAGCTGAATTCCATGCTTTGTTTCTATAACTTGCTGGCCGTTGGAATTCTCCCTGCCACAGGCCCAGTTTTTCCGTTTTAGCTTGTTTCTCTTGGTTTAAATAACGATCATCATATCGAATAAACGCCACGGCCCACCCTTTTCGAACTAAGGTCTCATTCAAATTCTTGCCATTAACAAAACAGGTAGCAAGCAGGCGTCCGTGATCATCCTTCGCATCTCCTTCGCATTTCACTTCAGTATTAGCAACGTATCTTTTAAGGAATTTGAGCGACTCATCGCCACAGGCATAAACTGCGCCACTGGCGCGCTTACATTCCTGCCCGAACTCTGGAGCATCAATTCCAAGCAGGCGGATGCGCTGATTCCAGATTTCAAAGGAATCGCCATCGCTAAAGTGACTTATCGAGCCTGCCAAGCTGGCACCGTTTGCATTCATACTCAATGTCAGCAGAACTAGAAATGCAGTCCATAATCGACGCATGTAGCTAAGAAATAGAAGAATTGATTTCATAAAGTTACTTCAGCAGAGCAGAAACAACCTGCATATTTCCCAACTTAGCCCAAAGCGCCTTGTTGCCCACCACATAAAAATTCTTCTGCGCACGAGACACGGCCACATTCAGAAGATTTACATTATTGGTTGCCCAACGGCGGGCTCCCTCCTGATTATGGCCCTGGGCTCCCAACACAAATATCACTGTTTCCGCTTCTTTGCCCTGGAACGTATGAACTGTACCAATGTGATCCGCCACCCATTCTTCACATAAATCATCACTGAAGTTTTCTCGCAATAGTGCATGCTTGATAACTTGTCTCAGTTTGTCAGCCACAATACGAAACGGCGTTATGACGAAAACATCTGCCATTCCTTGCTCCGCTCTAAAAACTGAAAGCAGCATGTCTTCTACTTTTTTTCCTTCTTCAGGACACCATTTTTCTTCGGCAGTACCGTGGGGCACGTCAATCCAGCCAGTGCTCCCACCGAATACGTTTCTATGCCGGGAATCACCTTCTCTAGTTGCGTACACCATCATGTTGGCATAAGCCAACTTATTGCTTATTTCGAACATCGGGCTCTCGCATCGCCGGTGCACAAGTAGCGGTATACCAACTCGAACTTGGCTAAGACGATTCTGAAAATGCGTGAAATATTTATTTGCTGCGTCCGCCAATTGTTGGGTGGAAGCATCGGGTGCTGTGTATTGAATGCTATCGACACCCATATGCCCAGCAATTCCCTCTATCAAGCTTGTGGGCAAGGTAACAACCGGTTCCACTTGTAATGGATCGCCAACCGCGATGACATTTCTCGCGCGATAAATTGCGCCAATTGCGTATTGCGGACTCGCCTGGCCGGCTTCATCAATCAGTAACCAACCCAGAGACTCTTTTGAAAGTCCGCCGAACATCTTGCTAACTGAAGCAAATGTGGTAGATACGACCGGTGTAACGAGAAAGCCACTCGCCCAGATGTCTGCCAATAAACTTCGCGCCTCTCCCTTTAATTTTCTGTTGCCAAGTACATGGAACAAAGCGGCCATATTTTGAGCCAAAGGCACGGCACTCGCGTCAATAAATGCCTTATGCAGCTTCATAGCCGCAGTAAACAATTCATCTCTAGCTTGCTGGGCTCTCGGGCTGAAGTTCGGCGTAAACAGCTGGCGTTCTCTGTGGGGTTGATGCTCAAACCCTGGCTGAATCAAATACCCTTCGCAAACGGATGAGTTGGAATCAATCACTCGCTTACAACGTTCGATTTCTCGAAGGCAATTCTGCTGACTTTCTATTGTCGTATTTAGCGCTGTTTTCGCATGAGTTAGCTTGGAAGCATGCTCGTTCATATTGCTCTCAGCAACTCGAAACTCTTCCATCGCAACGCCCTGCATAGACTGTAACCGCACCGTCTCTACTTTCCACGATTTGGCCTTGCTGAGAAAGAATATAAAAGCAAACCAGGAAGGGCGCACAGCATTGTGTTGTTCGAGCTTCTGGTCAACTGTACTTAAGGTGCTTAACTTAGCATCCTTGATAGATTGAAACTGTACTGACTGTTGGGAAGTAGACTTAAGATGAGATTGCGCAGCTTCTATTGCAAGAGCAATCTCCTTCTCTTCAAACCGCAAAGAGCGCAATGAATTTAAGGCGTCTGATGATTCTTGTGCTTTATCCAGAACGGCTTGTGCACTGGATAGCGCTCGCTCAAAGGCTGCTCTCTCAGCTGACCAGCGTTGAAGCGCGGTTTCAGGGCTCGCTGGGGCATTACTCTCACTGACCACAAGGGGAATAATGTCATCCCCGTTGTCATCAACAGGAAAGTTAAAGCGGCTGGTGATCGCACCAAAGTAAGCTTTCAGCCCAGTATCTTCATTCCACCATGCCGCCTGGCTGAATTCATACCTGTTTGACGAATTACCCAAAACGGCGGCCATGAGCCCCCAGGTACTATTCTCAGTACCAGCAATAGCGTCACTAATAGTCCTAAAATAGCTAAACTCCCCTATATCTTCAGCAATCTGATCTCGTTGCGGCAATTCTCTGCTGACATTTTCCACTGCCTTGTTATTCGAGGAAGCGATTACTACCTCATGACCACGCAGTGATGGGTCAAGGCTAAACACGCTAACCTGATTACTACCGATTTTAGTTTTCGCCTTAGCAATGAATGCTTTTTCGGGGTTGTCAAATTTTGACATTTCGATTGCACGGTCCAGTACAGCTGATGCAACAATGTCTCTAAGTAAAGTTGTTTTGCCGGTGCCGGGTGGGCCATTTACCGATACTAAACCGCCGGCAACCTTAGGTGCGTTAACGGCAATATTTACCGCGGCTTGTTGAAGTAAAACAAGCGAGTGTCGACCTGGAGCAGGCCACCTCGCAGCTGGAGTCTGTTTTGGTCTTAATACCTCCTCCAGTGCTTTATGGTCTTTTAATAGGTCAACTTCCTGAGCGAACTTTTTCCTACCGACGTACTGTTGTAATGCCATGCCAGACTGCTCGAAGTTCTGCTTCACAAGCTGTAGATCGCTCAAGAAGAAACTATTCATGACTGGTGGTTCTGGCTCATTCTTGCCGAATGCCTGAAAACATCTAATCGCGAACGAGGGCAACCTAACTTCGTCGTCGTAGAGTTCACATTTATGTTGCAGCCATCGGCTCGCACCAACTAAAACAGAGTGATCCAGAGGCAATTCTTTGCCATGACTGTCTTCTCTATAGAGCTGTCGTTCCAAGCCCTCTACCAGCTGTTCTTCTGCTTCAGGCCAATTTTTCAACTCTCCAAGCTTGCCGCTTACAGCTCTGCCATAGGCCCACGGGAAGCTGGCCACCGATAGCCCGGAATCAGGTATCGGCACACCGTCCTTGTTGACTATTATGCAACCCATCGAAGCAAACCCTTGCTGGTAAACCCGCTCCTCTCTTGAGTCTTCAAAAACCTTTAATAAGTTAGTAGTCGCAAGCTGCAGGTCAACAGCGCCCAAATACACAAGGTAGTAAAGCTGGTGCCGTGGCAATGATTTTTCGCCTCTTTCCCAAGGTAACCGCCCACCGGCATCAAACTTGGCCACTGTATTTTTGCCAAATGCAAGCTCGCGTTCATATCTATAATTCTGTGGTGATAGTGCCTCAATAATCGTCCAAGCATCTAGAATGTTCGGCGGCTGGTTAGTTTTTTCCTTATTCGATACACGAATTACTTCAGGACGACTTGGTGGCGTATAAGATTGACTCCTTGCTTGCTCAGCCTTTGGTTCAGTTTTGCTGTCTGACTTTGGTCGAGTCTCAGGTTTAGCGGCGGTTTGCGACGAAGACTTGAGGGTCGGCTTAGATGCTGCGTGTGGTTTATTCTTCGGTGTTGTAGGCTCGGTGCGAGTAATCCCTTGCTTCGCCTTCAAAGCCGCTATCTGCTGGTTGACTGTTTCCAGCAAATTCTTTGCACTTTGTCGTTTGCGATGCTCGAGCTCTGCTTTCAGCTTTAAAAGAATGCCTAAATCATCTTTTTTGAGCTTAAATTCCTGCTCAATTTCAGCAGTTGTAAAACGGATGTAATCTCGTTTGGGCGCCACTACACGACTCTATTTGTTGATTGTTATTTCTTTAAGCAAATTAGATAGTTATCTGCATTGAATCTACGATACAGTAAACAACTCAGAAGATGAGCCAAAAATGTAAAATATGTTAGATGTAAAGGCAGTAAACTAAATGCTAACCGGCCAAATAAGAAACCAAGTTGATCAAATCTGGAACACCTTCTGGTCCGGGGGCGTATCCAACCCATTATCCGTCATAGAGCAAATCACCTACCTGTTGTTCGCCAAAAGATTGGATGACCTACAAATTGCGAAAGAGCTCAAAGCCAATACTCTAGAAAAGCCTATAGACGCGCCAATCTTCACTAGCGCAGAGGAAGACTTGCGCTGGTCACGTTTTAAAAACTTCGCACCTGAGCGCAAGTTCGAGGTGTTCAAAGATGAGGTGTTCCCCTTCATTAAATCCATGAACGGTAATGCCGGCAGTTCCTACACCAAGTTTATGAAAGACGCGGTGTTTATCATCCCAAATGCCGCGCTGCTGGATAAGGTCGTCAATATGATTGATGACATCCCGATGGAAGACCGCGATACCAAGGGTGACTTGTACGAGTACATGTTGTCGAAGATTGCGACGGCTGGGCAGAATGGGCAGTTTCGAACGCCCAGGCATATTATCAAGATGATGGTTGAGCTGGTTGCGCCCACGCCGAAAGACACGGTGTGCGACCCGGCCTGTGGTACCTGTGGCTTTCTGGTTACTACGGCGGAATATCTGGAAGATCATCACCCAGAGTTGTTTCGAGATAAAAAGTTACGCGAACACTTCCATAAAGAAATGTTCCACGGCTCAGACTTTGATTCCAGCATGTTGCGCATAGGTGCCATGAATATGACCTTGCACGGCATCGACAATCCGCAAATTGCAGATCGCGATTCCTTAAGTGAAGACCATGCCGACCAGCGCAATAAATACAGTGTGATATTGGCTAACCCGCCCTTTAAAGGCTCACTGGATTATGATGGTACAGCCAAAGACTTACTGCAGATCAGCAAAACCAAGAAAACCGAGTTGCTGTTCATTAGCCTGATACTCAAGCAACTTACACCCGGTGGTCGCTGCGCCGTGATCGTACCTGACGGCGTATTGTTTGGCTCAAGCAAAGCTCATAAGGACCTTCGCGAAACGATTGTGGAAGAACACAAGCTGGACGCGGTAATTTCTATGCCGTCGGGCGTGTTTAAGCCGTACGCAGGTGTGTCTACCGCTGTATTACTGTTTACACGCACTGATTCAGGCGGCACGGATAAAGTGTTTTTCTATGATATGCAATCTGATGGCTACTCGCTGGATGATAAGCGTGAAGCACGCGACGACAGTGATATTCCAGACATTATTGCTCAGTTCAAGCGTTGGCAGAATGGTGAGGGCGAGTTTGACGACAAGAAGCTGAAGGCGTTTGGGGTTGATAAGGCAGACATTGTTGAGCAGAAGTATGATCTTTCGATCAACCGGTATAAGGAGATTGAGTATGAGGAAGTGGAGTATGAACCGCCCTTGGTGATATTGGATCGCCTGGAGGCTTTGGAGAAGGAGATATTGGGGGATATTGGGGAGTTGAGGGGGATGTTGTGAGTTGGCCGATTGTCGAATTTGGCTCCCTTTGTTCATTACAGAACGGGCGTGCTTTCAAGTCGAGTGAATGGGTTTCATCAGGCGTTCCCATTGTTCGAATACAAAATCTGAATGACGACGAAAAACCTTTTAATTACTGTGGAGTAAAAATCGAGAAGAAATTCCATGTCAAATCTGGAGACCTATTGTTCTCCTGGTCAGGAACCCCAGGAACATCTTTTGGAGCCTTTTTTTGGAACCGTGGAGAGGCATACCTCAATCAGCACATATTCCGAGTAGATGTCGACGAGAAAAAAGTAAACAAGAATTACCTGAGATACGCAATAAACTCAAGACTTACGCAAATAATCGATAAAGCACATGGAGGGGTTGGATTAAAACATATAACTAAAGGAAGATTGGAAAGCACTCTGATTCCAGCTCCACCCCTAAAAGAACAAAAACGCATAGCCGCGATTCTTGATAAGGCGGACGCTATTCGGCGCAAGCGACAGCAGGCTATTGAGTTGGCTGATGAGTTTTTGCGGGCTGTGTTTTTGGATATGTTTGGGGATCCGGTTTTGAATCCTAAGGGGTTTGAGAAGAAGAAACTTAGTGAGGTGGGAGAGGTGATTACTGGGAACACTCCGTCTCGAAAACGACCAGAATATTACGGAGACCATATAGAGTGGGTAAAGTCTGACAACATAAACACGCCAGAACACTATCTTACGACTGCAAAAGAATTTTTGTCCGAGGCTGGTGCGGAGGTAGCGAGAATCGTTCCTAGCAATTCCTTGTTGATAACCTGTATTGCCGGAAGCAAGGCATGCATTGGTAACATAGCGATTGCGAACAGACCAGTAGCGTTCAATCAGCAAATAAATGCTCTGATACCAAGCTCAGTAGAGTCATTGCTTTTTTTATATGGACAACTGCTCTACAACAAAAAATTGGTTCGGTCCGCCTCAACAAATAGTATGAAAGGAATGGTTAGCAAGTCCAAGTTTTCCCTAGTCGAAGTTATATGGCCCAGTTCCGACTTGCGATCGCGATATTCAGCCATTTTCGAATACGCAATGGGCTGGGTGCATCGGTCGGAGCAAGATCTGGTTGAAACCAATAAATTGATTTCTTCACTTACCAGCACCGCATTATCGGAAGGTGGCGGGATAGGGGCCACTGCATAATGCCCTCAAATTTCGATTTCCTTGAAAGTAATTGGAGTTTCCTGCATAAAGAAACGAAAAGAGTCGAGGCCTTCGCTTTCCGCGACCCACGCACCGCCGCATTCTACGCCCGCCGCACATTAGAACTAGGTCTAGCCTGGCTATACAAAAACGACACCAGCCTGAAAGCACCCTTCGAGCGCAACCTGGCGGCAATGATCCATGAACCTACTTTCAAAGGCGCGATCAAGCCAGGGCTGTTCAACGACATCAAGTACATACATCGCTTGGGTAACTTGGCGGCGCATGATGACAAGCCGATTTCTACTCAGGAAGGAATGAAAGCCTGTGTTGCTTTGTTCCAGTTTACCGGTTGGTTGGCGAGGGTTTATACGCGAGGTGGTCCAGCACCCGGGCAGTTCAATATTACCTTGTTGCCACCGGCGGAGGGTGATGCCAAAAACGAGGCTGAGGCAAAAGAATCCAAAAAAGCAGAACAGGCAGCCATTATTCAGTTGCAGAAAGTTCGTGAAGAGCTGGCGCGACGGGATGAAGCGGAGCGCAAGGCGCTTGAGGCGCAGCAGCATTCTGAGGCTGAGATTGCGCAGTTAAAAGAGCAGCTCGCTTTGCTGCAAGTCACCAAGGAGGAAAACAAGAAGAAGATTCCGGCCGGCGATTATTCCGAGTCGCAAACACGCGATGAATTTATTGATGTGATGTTGCGTGAGGCGGGATGGGACCCTAAGGCTAAGAATGTAGAAGAGTATGAAGTTCACGGTATGCCTAGCAACAGTGGTGTGGGGTATGTGGATTATGTGCTGTGGGGTGAGGATGGTTTGCCGCTGGCAGTGGTTGAGGCTAAGAAAACCAAGGTGAACGCTAAGGTGGGTAAACACCAAGCGGAGCTATATGCCGATTGCCTGGAGAAGAAATTCAATCGCCGCCCCGTTATTTTCTATACGAATGGCTACACCACCTGGTTTTGGGATGATACGCAGTACCCGCCACGTGAGGTTCATGGTTTCTACACGCGTGATGAGTTGAGTTGGTTGCTTAATCGGCGTAGTGGTAAACAAAACTTGTTGCAGATTTCGCCAGACGCGGACGTGGCTGGCAGGCCGTATCAGTTGGAAGCTACAGCGCGAGTGATGCAGGCGTTTGAGGAGCAGAATAAACGCAAAGCGCTGATTGTGATGGCGACTGGCACGGGCAAAACGCGATTGTCTATGTCGATTGTTGACGTGCTGATGCGCGGCAATTGGATACGGCGAGTGTTGTTTTTGGCAGATCGTATTAGCCTGGTGAAGCAGGCGAAGAAGAACTTTGTGGCCAACATTCCGGCCTACAGCACAACCAACTTACTGGAGAGTGCCTCGAAGGAGGAACGTGAGGCGGCGCGGGTGGTGTTTTCCACCTACCCTACCATGTTAAATCTGATTGATGGCACGAAGAAGAACCAAACCGAAACTTTCAGTGTTGGTCATTTCGATTTGATCATTATCGATGAAGCGCATCGCAGTGTTTATCAGAAGTACGGGGCCATCTTCGATTATTTTGACAGTCTGTTGATCGGCTTAACCGCCACTCCGCGAGGTGAGTTGGATCGAAACACTTATAGATTGTTTGAGCTAGCGGACCATCAGCCAACATTTGCTTACGAGTTGAAAGATGCGGTGGAAGACGGGTTCCTCAACCCACCACGAGCGATATCTGTACCGCTGCAGTTTCAACGTGAAGGTATTAAGTACCATGAGCTCTCTGAGGAAGAGCAAGAAGAGTATGAGCTTGAGGAACAGTTTTATGACGAACAGGGCCAACTAAAAACCGAAATAGGTTCGGCTGCGCTGAATAAATGGCTATTCAATAAAGACACGGTAAACAAAGTGCTTATGCACTTAATGGAAAATGGGCTAAGAGTTGGGGGCGGCGACACGCTTGGGAAGACCATTATTTTCGCCAAGAACTCCAAGCATGCTGAGTTTATTGTTGAGCAGTTTGATGCTAACTATCCGCATCTTGCCGGTAAATTTTGTCGCCAGGTAGATTACTCGGTTAAGTATGTTCAAAGCCTTATCGACGATTTTGAGCTGCAGGAGAAAATGCCGCAAATAGCCGTGTCGGTCGATATGCTAGATACCGGTATAGACGTGCCGCCGATATTGAACCTGGTGTTCTTTAAAATGGTTCGGTCTAAAACTAAGTTCTGGCAAATGATAGGGCGGGGAACTCGCTTGTGCCCGGATATTTTTGGTCCTGGGCAGCATAAGAAAGAATTCATTGTGTTTGATTACTGTGAAAATCTGGAATTCTTTGACGCCAATCCAGATGGCTATGAACCTCGAACGCAGGAATCAGTTAAGCAGCGGATATTTCGTCGTCGTTTGGAACTGGCCACGGTTTTGCAGCAAGCTCAGGCAGAAGAGCAAGGTTTGAATGACTTAGCAGAGCAGCTTAAAAACCAAATGCATGAGATTGTGTGCTCGCTGAATGTTGATAACTTCCTCGTTCGTAAGCACCGCGAGACGGTGGAGCAATATACGGATAGAGCGCGCTGGGATTCCCTTGCCGAGAAAGATATTGAATCGCTGGGGAACAAGATTGCCTCGTTGCCTTGGGCGGACGATGACGAAGAGACTGCGCGACGGCTTGACCTATTGATACTCAATCTTCAGGTGGCATTACTGCAAAAAAGCAGCTCAGTTAAAAATTATATTAAAGCAGTGAAGAAAACGGCTGCAGATCTTGAGCAAAAGCAGGCCATTCCAATGGTTGCCCAGCAGATCGAGCTTATCCTGGCCTTGCAAACTGATGCGTGGTGGCAGAATGTTAGTTTACCAATACTCGAAGATGTTCGGTTAAAGCTACGAGGCTTGGTGCGCTTCGCAGATCCGAATGTCAGTTACTACGAAACCTATACAGATTTTGAAGACTCCATTGACCTTACGGGTATAGCCGAGCACGAGATCGTTAAAGCCGACCCGAATCTAAGCGACTACCGATCACGAGTGGAACGGTATATACGAGAGCATAAAGATCACATAACTATTCGCAGGCTGCGCAACAATCAGCCGGTATCTGAAACAGATATTGGCGCATTGGAAGACCTGTTGTTTCACGAAGCAGAAGTAATTCCGCGCGTGGAATACAGCCGTATTTATGGCGAAAAACCTTTGGGCCTGTTAGTGCGGTCAATTGTAGGTCTTGATAGAAAAGCCGCGAAAGACGCCTTTGCCGAGTTCATTGCCAAAGCACCTTTGCACCCTGACCAGATTCGCTTTCTAGATGAAGTAGTGTCTTACTTGGTTAAGAATGGCGTAATGGAAGAAAAAGAGTTATTCGACGAACCCTTCACCCACCACCATGATCACGGCGTTGTGGGAATTATGGGCGATGAACGAGCTAAGGAAGTGCTTGAACTCGTTCGAACGATTCGTAGAAATGCGTATGATCCTAAGGATGGATTGGATGCGGCGGGGAATTGACATTCTATGGCTGCAGTTCTTAATCGTTGGAGGATTTAAGTGAGCGCTGAGGATGAAGCTCAATTACCCCTATTTGATACTGATCCAGAAAGGCAATTTTCGGCTGACAAGGGGCAGCAAGAAACATTCTCCGCTGCGCCTGAATTTAGTAAATATATAGTTTATGTTGATGAGAGTGGCGACCATAGTCTGCAAAGCATCGACGATAACTACCCAGTATTTGTTCTCGCATTTTGTATTTTTCATAAACGGCACTACAGCGAGGCTATTGTTCCAGCGCTTGAGAAATTCAAGTTTAATTGGTTCGGTCATGACCAAATCATTCTGCATGAGAATGAAATTCGCAAGGAATCGGGTTCCTTCAATATATTCAAAAGTCGGGACGAGAATTTGTATTTCCTTGATCAATTAACGGAAATCATCGATCGCAGTAATTTCGTGCTCATTAGCTGCACCATTGACAAAAGAGCACTTAAGACCAGAGATGAGTTAGACACAAACCCCTATCACATCGCGCTTCGGTACTGCATGGAGGCCCTCTATGGCTTTCTTGAGGAGAAAGAGCAGGCGAAACTAAGAACTCATATCGTTTTTGAATGCCGCGGAAAGAAAGAAGACCAAGAACTAGAACTTGAGTTCAGGCGACTTTGTGATGGTAATAACGGCCTGGGAATAGATTTGCCTTTTGAGATTCAATTCTCCGACAAGAAAGCCATGTCTTCGGGATTGCAATTAGCAGATCTCGTAGCACGACCGATCGGCCTAAAAACGGTGAAGCCTGATCAAGGTAACCGAGCCTTTGAGGTTCTGAAACGTAAATTCTACTGTGAAGGCGGTAGGGAGCACGTTGGCCAGGGTTACGAAGGCATAGGAATGAAAATTTTCCCTACCCCAGAAAGCGAAAAGCCCCGGTGAACCCACCGAGACTATAGCGCCGACCGGGCACCCCCAATCCACTTGAGACAAGTATATATCAAAATCAAGCGATTCGAATGCTCTCTAATGGGTTTCGTTTGTCAATTGTTGTTGAACTAATGGTGCCCGGGGACGGGATCGCCAGGTGTTGGGATGTTGGGGACAGGCCTGACCCTAAATCTTATATACTTTCCCACACGGCCCAACAGGCAAATAGCTCGATGCTCCACGGTATTAAAGACCTCGATCGCGACCCCATTGCAGGTCCGGCGCAAGCACCAGATTCGCTGCCGGTCATTGACATAGCTGAATTGCTGCTCGATTCAACGTCGTTGGCGTCGCGCCCGGTAATCGATGACATTGCGGCGGCCTGCCGGCGTTGGGGCTTTTTTCAGGCTGTCAATCACGGTATTCCAGACGCCTTGTTGGCTCGCGTCCGGGAAAAGACACATGCATTTTTTGACTTGCCCATTGACGCCAAGCTTAAGGTGCTGCGCTCGCATGATAACCCCTGGGGTTTCTACCATAAGGAATTGACCAAGAATCAGCGCGACAGGAAGCAAGTGTTCGACTTCACGCGAGCTGGCACCGACCCGATTTACCAGAGCAGCAATCGCTGGCCGGAACAACCTGGTGAATTCAAGCCGGTTATGGAGGAGTATTTCAAGGCCTGCACCAATTTGTCGCTGCAACTGCTGGAAGCGTTTAGCATTGGCCTGGGCCTGCCGCCCCATTTCATGCACGCCGATTTCGAGAAAAACCACACCGGCTTTATGCGCCTGAACTATTACCCCGTGCACGACCCCATCGAGGGTGTGGAAAGTGAGCAGCAGCAAGAGGCCGACCTGGGCATACACCACCACTCAGACGCCGGCGCATTAACCCTGCTCGTTCAGGACGATGTCAGCGGGCTGCAGGTACACCGTAACGGTTACTGGTACGACATTCTGCCGGTGGAAGGCGCGATCGTAGTCAACACCGGCGATATGATGCAGGTGTGGTCAAACGATATCTACCACGCACCGGTGCACCGCGTGTTGGCAATGAGCGAGCGGGCCCGCTACAGTGTGCCGTTTTTCTTCAACCCCGCGGCTGAGGCGCGCGTGAGCCCCTTACCCAGTGTTGTCAACGAGCAAAACCCGGCGCGCTACCGGCCGATCAACTGGGGCGAATACCGTGGCCGGCGTTCTGCCGGTGATTACGCTGACTACGGTGCGGAGGTGCAGATTTCGCAGTTTCGCAATTAGGATCCGTAGGCCTGACCCTAGACTCTTTCGCTGTACATTCAATTCTATAAAGCCAATCAAACTATTGGAATACCAGCATACATTGCAAAAATGTAGCTTATAAGCTACATTGAGCATGTGCGAACTTAGAAAATATCAGAATTCGGAAGGGCAGGCGCCGTTTGATGATTGGTTGAATGGTCTGCGAGATCACCGAGCCAAAGCGTATTGGGCTGAGCAAAAAAACAGGAGATTTATGGCTTCTTTACCCTTTAATGTCGAGGATTATTTAAACTCGCCGGAAGATATTGCCGCCTATCTCGACGCCGTGCTTGAAGATGGCGATGAACGTGTTTTGCTGCTCGCACTGCGTGACGTTGCTAAAGCAAAGTGCGGTATAGCGTCTCTGGCTGAAGCAGCTGAATTGAATAGAGAAAGCTTATATAAAGCGCTTTCAAAAAATGGCAATCCAAGGTTGGATACTCTTGCTGCCGTTTTGAAGGTGTTTGGATTGCGCTTAAGCGTTACAAAGGCAGCTTAGGTACTTGGTTTGCATCAAGTTCTAATGGGTGACCCTAGTTTCTATTGTCAGCTGCTCACGATACGTTTCGAGCGCTTCCCGCTCGCCAGGAACCGCCGTCCAGAAATTCCAGGTGTAAATCGCTATGAATGGATAGTTGCATTGCCAGCTTCAGTTTTACTCTATCGTAAAAATGCTGTGTTAATATACAGTATAACGAGTTTGTAGTGTTAGGCGGTCCAGGAAGGCAAATAGTCGGCAGCTTGAGGGAAGCCTGTGGGGTATGATTCCTGCAGTAGCGCTGCCAGGTTAAGAGCGCATTATTTGGCTTGCAGCATTCCATACGTCTAATGGGATTAGTAGATGCTCGATAAACACCAAGTTCAGATCTTTCAAGCCGCAGATGGCTCTGTTGAGCTAGCTGTGACGCTGGATCAGGAAACAGTTTGGCTCACGCAGGCTCAGATGGGGCAGGTCTTTGCTACCACACCTGAAAATGTGCTCATGCATCTGAATAACATATATAAAAACAACGAGTTAGATAAATCAGCAACTACTAAGAATTTCTTAGTAGTTCGACAGGAAGGCGCGCGCAAGGTCAAGCGGGAGCTGAAGCACTACAATCTTGACGCCATTATTTCTGTCGGCTATCGAGTTAATTCTGCGCAGGCAACTCGATTTCGAATTTGGGCAACATCCGTACTCAAGCAACATTTGGTCCAGGGTTATAGCCTCAATCAGCGGCGATTGAAGGAACGAGGTATTGAGCTGGAACAGGCTGTTGCCCTGTTATCCCGAACACTGAGCAATCAACAGCTGGTCTCTGCCGAAGGCGAAGCTGTTTTGGAGGTTATCAGCGACTACGCTCGCAGTTGGTCATTGCTGCAGTCCTATGACGAGCAGAATCTGCAGGGTATATCTCTGCTTCAGCAAGGCATGCAAACCCTTGATTTAGAAGACGTACTGCATGCCGTGCGGTCATTGAAGAGAGAGCTTATGAATAAGGGCGAGGCAACCGAGTTGTTCGGCCAACTGAGAGGTGATGGACTGGCATCAGCAGTAGAAACAATTGAACAGGGCTTCGATAATGAGCTATTTTACCCGAATGTTGCCAGCCGAGCGGCGCACCTACTTTACTTTGTTATTAAAAACCATCCGCTGGCGGATGGAAACAAGCGTACCGGGTCATTCCTTTTCTTGTGGTATTTGCGTATCAATCAGCACTTACTAGCGAAGCCAGTGGATCGTTTGATTAATGATAATACTCTTGTAGCTTTGGCGTTGTTGGTGGCAGAGAGTAAGCCTGAACAAAAAGAATTAATGATTCGCCTGGTGGAGCATTTTGTATTGCTCAATGCCGAAGGCAAATGATTATTAAAAAGGGCGTATTTTGTTTGGCAAGCTAAATGGTGCCCAGGGGCGGAATCGAACCACCGACACGAGGATTTTCAATCCACTGCTCTACCGACTGAGCTACCTGGGCCTTGTTTGATTGGGTGCGCACAGAGTTGTGCTTTGGCCCCCAAAAAAAGAGCGCGTATTAAACCGTTTAGGTCGTGGGGAGTCAAGCCGCTCGGGCTTGTGGCGAGTGGTACTTAGTCCGCCGCCGAGATCAACATATCCCCACCCCAGCTCTGACATTCAGCCGAGCTGGCCACTACGCGCTGGCGCGGGGCGAACAAGGTGGTGTTGCCCAGCTTTTTCGTCTCGCCCTGCAGTTCGCAGTTGGGTCTGTGCTGGCGGTCGTAGGCGGTGCGCTCTGTCGGGTTTGTGCTGCAGGCGCTTAGGCTGGTGGCAAGCAATAGTGCGGTTGCGGTGCTGGCAATGGTTTTCTGAATGCTAATGCGTAACATGGTCGCGGCCCCTGAATCATTGATCAAAAAATGATCTTATTAATTCAGGTTAGCGTTTAAGCGGCTAAAAAATGAACGTTTTCGTTAATAGTGTGCGCTGGTTCACGTTTCCTTGTCGGCCGCAGCTGGCATCTCTTTGATGTATACGTCGTGTTTTGAGTAGGGAATCTCAATACCGGCGTCTGCAAACGCGTTGTAAATCTGCATTAGCAGCTCATGCGTGATGCGGCCACGATCTTGCGGGTGGTCTATCCAGCACATGAGTTGAAAGTCCAGGCTGGAGGCGCCGAAGGCGCGCATTCGCACTCTGGGTTCGGGGTGTTTCAGGGTATCAGGGTGTTTGTCGCCAATAGCCTGCAAAATCTCGCACACTTTTTCGGTGCTGGACCCATAGGCAGCGCCAACATCCACTCGAATTCGCATGGATTGGGCGTGGCCGCCGCTTTCGTTCACTATTTTGGCGTTGGCTATTACGCCGTTGGGAATGGTGATTTCCACGTCGTCGCGAGTGAGCAGGCGGGTGCTTCTAAGACCTATGGCGCTGACTCTGCCGCGCTCGCCGGTGTCGAGGTTAATGTAGTCGCCAATTTTGTAGGGGGCGTCGGCCACAATGAAAAAGCCTGAGAACAGGTTGGCCAGTGTGTCTTTGGCGGCAAAGCCAACGGCAATGCCTACAATACCGGCTGAGGCCAGCCAGCCTACCGGATTTACGCCCCACACCATCAACAGGCTGTAGCTGCCAAACAAAATAATCAGCAGTTTGGCGGTTATGTCAAACAGCGGTACGGTGCGGGCTTCAATGATGTTGAAACGGCCTTGCCGGCCCAAAGCCTCCAGCGCCAGGCTGGCTACGTTGAACAGCGCGCGCATCCAGCTGATGACAATCAGCGAGAACAATATGTTGTTCAATACAACCGTGCCTGCGGGCAGTTGAGCCACTTGCACGGCCAGCATCAAACCAAAGCTGAAAACGGTGGTGAATACCGGGCGTTTGAGTTGGTTCAGAATCAGGTCGTCAGTGCCACTTTCGGTCAGGTTGGCCAGTCTGTGCAATATCAGGAACAGGGTGGCGCGCAGCACCAAGGCCAATATATAAAATAATGTGGCAACCAGCAGTGGGCCCAGCCACGGATTGCTGATCATCATTTCCCAGGCGGGCAGAAGAGGCTCTGGTACCCAGCTACTCACTTCGGGTAACTGCTCGGCGAGCGACAGCATGGGTTCCTGCTTGGTCTCTTCTGCCGGAGCTTGTTGCTGTGTCTGAGTTGCGCCTTGAGCTGTTTTGGGGGAAATCATCGCTTATGGGAGCCTATTGGTTTTCTTCGGGTGGTACATAGCCCTCGGCCTGGGCCACTTCTTCATTGGCCATAAATTTGTCGCGTTCTTCGGCCAGAAAGGCGCGCGAGCCGGGTTCCATCATGTTCAGACGGCGCTCGTTGATCAGCATGGTCTGGTGCGCCTGCCATTCTTCCCAGGCTTTGGCGGAATAGTTTTCAAACAGGTCCTGACCCTTGGGGCCGGGGAAGGGTGGCTTTTCCAGGCCGGGCAATTCTTGCTGGTATTTCTTGCAATAAACGGTGCGACTCATGACTTTTCCTGTGATTATTCCTGTTCAGGCGCAAAGCGCCAACAGGCGTTTTACCGGCGCGGCCAGGCCAACGCTGGCCGGCTTTAGCGTGTTATACCAGAGCTGGCGGTCGGCTTCCATTAGCGTGTTCGGCGAGTGATCTGTGCGCAGCACCACCGGCACAATATCCAGGTGGTAATGGCTGAAGGTGTGGCGGTAGTCGGGCAGGGTGTGCTGCAGTTCGGCGGGTTGGCCAAGTATTTGTTCACACCACTCCACGGGGTTGGCGTCGGTGCCTATTTCCGGCAGGCTCCACAGTCCGCCCCAAATGCCGCTGGCCGGTCGCTTTTCCAGCCAGAACTCGTTGTGCTGGTTCTTTAGCAATACCATTTGGGTGCGTTTAACGGGCTTTTCCTTTTTAGGCTTGCTGTGGGGGTAAGCGCTTACTTCGCCGTTGGCGTAGGCCAGGCAATGGCTTTGTACCGGGCAGCGGGGGCAATCGGGTTTTGAACGGGTACACAGGGTCGCACCCAGGTCCATGATGGCCTGGGTGTAGTCGGCGGCGCGGCCGGCTTCAGCGGGTGGGGTCATCGCGTCGGCCAGCTGCCACAAGGTCTTGGCCACCTGGGTGTGGCCATACCAGCCTTGCACGCAATGCAGGCGGCTTAGCACCCGTTTTACGTTGCCGTCCAGAATCACTGCGCGCTCATTGTTTGAGATGGCGTGTATGGCGCCGGCGGTGCTGCGGCCTATGCCGGGCAGCTGTTCCAGAGCGTCAACACTGTCCGGAAATTCGCCAGCAAAATCCGCGCTGACAACTTTGGCGGTTTTATGCAGGTTGCGAGCGCGGGCGTAGTAGCCCAGGCCGGTCCAATGGTGCAGCACGTCGTCTTCGTGTGCATTGGCCAAATCGTGCACAGTGGGGAAGCTGGCCATAAAGCGCTGGTAATACGGAATTACCGTGGCCACCTGGGTTTGCTGCAACATGATTTCACTGACCCACACCCGGTAGGCGGTGGTGTTGTGTTGCCAGGGCAGGTCTTTGCGACCGTGCCGGTCAAACCAGCGAAGAATGGCTTCGCCGGCGTGTTGCGCGCTATTGGTTTTGCTCAGAACAGTTTCTCAAACAACTTTTTCTTCAGCTGGTCTTCTGGGCTTTCTTCTTCGGCTTCTTCACCCTCAGCACCTTCCTTTTTCTTGCCGAACAGCTTTTCGGCCAGCTTGGATTTTGCTTCGGCTTTCAGCAACTGACCAGCTACTTTGGTCAGGCCTTTGGTGTCTATGCCGCACAAGTCACCCGGGTCTGCGCTCAGTGACCCTTTGCAACGCAGTGGCCAGCCAATGCCGCGGTATTTTTCGTTGATCGCACAAGCTGATTTCTCGCCGTCTTCACCGGGTTCTTCCAAATCGCCGCTGATATTCAAGGCCACCTGGTAGTCTACTGTTTCGGCGTTCAGGTCAATTACACCGTTACCGGTTACGCGCATATTGTCTAGTGAGGCGGCCAGGTCGTCGTTGCGACCCACGCCATTCACAAAGTTAAACGTGCCGCCAAGTTTTTGGAAGGTAGTGGTGGCGGGCCATTCCTTGTCAGCCGGGAAGGGCTTTTGCCGCGCGGTGGCTATGGCCTGGCAGGCCAGCTTGTCGGCATTCAGGTTGGTCAGAATGGCATTGTCTATACCGAACGTGATCGGGCCATTCAGGTTGCTTTGAAAGGCGGCTGTGCTGTTGCCTTTTGTGGTCAGCTTCGCGTCGAAACGAGCAACGCCAGAAATGGTGTCCATTTCTGCAAAGTCGGTCATTAAGGGTTTGAGCTGCACATTGGCCAGCTTGGCGGTAATACTGGTGGTGGGCATGTCTTTGCGCGCATCCACGGTGGCCGTCATGTTCATAGTGCCTTCGTACAGCTTGGCGCTGAGCTTGTTCAGTTTGATCAGGCCTTTATTGCCGTTGGCGTTCATGTCCAGGTCGGTGATGTTTAAACCGCCCGCAATCAGCTCTTTAAAGCCGAATTCGGCGCTGAACAGCAGGTCGCGCAGAGCGGCCAATGGCAACAGGGCCGCGTTGGGTTGGTCGTCTGGTACGTTGGCGTCTTCTTCAGCCGGGGCGGAGTAGTCGTCAATATTGATTTTGTCGCCGCGAAGAACAAACACGTATTCGCTGGTGTCGAGGTTCTTGACGCCCATGCGGCCGGTCATTGTGGTGCTGTCTAACGTAACGTTAACCGGGTTCAACATAAAACTGTTGGCGGGGCCGCTAAGTGTGCCATTAAAGCTGATGCGGCTCATGGCGCTGTCGCTGGCGTACTCAGTGGCTTCCATACCCAAGGCGGACATCAGTTTATTCAGATCAAACTCGGCCACTGATAGCTTGCCGGCAAAGCTGGGCTTGCCGCTTAAACCACTGGCATCCACTTGCATGTCGGCGTTAAGCACGCCGGCCAGTGCCAGTTTTAACTGTTCCAGTTTGGCGCTGCTGTTTGCGCCGTTGTACTGGCCGGTGCTGCTTACGTTAAGGCTTACTTTCTTATCGTTAAACGGCGCGCCTGCTAATAGAAAGTCGGCGTTTAAGTCGCTAAATGTAAACAGTTGCTTGGCAATGTCGGCGCTTAAGCGCGTTTTGATGGTTGACTGGCTGGTTAGCGCAGGGTCGCTCAAGGTTACGTTAAAGCTGATATCCAGCGGAAACTCGTCGCCATCGGCACTGATGTCGGTACTTTCAAAATTGAAATCTTCCAGCAGGTAGTTGCTGCCTTCCTGGTCGTTGCGCAGGGTAACGGCTGAGTCAACAATCGCAATGCGGGCAATGTCCACTGCCAGCGGGCCCGCGGTTACGCCAGAGTCAGTGTCTTCAGCCGCACTTTTTTCGTCGGCTTTTGCTTCCGGGAATATCTGTTCCCAGTTGTTCACGCCTTGACTATTGGTGTACATGTTCAGATTCAGGCCATTAATGGTCAGGCCATCGGCCTCTACCGCCAGGCGCAGCAATGGCAGCAGCTTCACGCCAAGTTGCACGCCATCCAGTGAGGCAAACGGCTTGTCTTTGTCTTCCGGCAACGCGTAGGTTACCTGGTTCAGTTCAACGCCAATGCTTGGGAACACCGACCAGTTCAGTTCGCCATCAATGGTGAGCGAGCCGCGGGTGTTTTTTTCCACCACCTCAATAAGCTGGGGCTTAAATTCATTGGGGTCTATCACAATGCTGGCCACCAACCCGATCAATACGGGTACCAGCACCACAAGCAGAACGCCTATCAGCAACCATTTAATTAGCGATTTCATGCGCAGACTCAGTAGTAACTCTTTATTGGGCGCTAAAAATAGCATAATTGCCGCTGTTTCGTCGCGACCGCAAAAGTTAAATGATGTGACGGGCGAATTTCTCTATAATCCGCGCTCTTTTGCTTGATTCGGAACCCCCATGGCCGCGCGCACAACATCCGTCACCCGCGACACGCTGGAAACCCAGATCAGTGTTGAATTGAACCTGGACGGCACAGGACGTGGCGAATTTGCCACCGGTGTGCCTTTTCTTGAGCACATGATGGACCAGATTGCCCGCCACGGCATGATCGACCTGAAGGTCACGGCCAAAGGCGACAATCACATTGATGACCACCACACCGTGGAAGACATTGGCATTACTATTGGTCAGGCCATGGCCAAAGCCGCCGGTGACAAGAAGGGCCTTACCCGCTATGGGCACGCTTATGTGCCGCTGGATGAAGCCTTGTCTCGGGTGGTGGTTGATTTCTCCGGTCGCCCGGGGCTTGAGTACCACGTGGACTATACCCGTGCCCAAATCGGCGAATTTGATGTGGATTTGTTTCGCGAGTTCTTCCAGGGCTTTGTGAATCACGCCAATGTCACTTTGCACATCGACAATTTACGCGGTGTAAACAGCCACCATCAGGCGGAAACCATTTTCAAAGCCTTCGGCCGCGCACTGCGCATGGCCTTAAGCGCTGATGATCGTCTGGGCGAGCAAACGCCTTCCACCAAAGGCGTTTTGTAGGCCCAGTATGCCCAGTACAAGCTCGCTGGCTGTTATGGACTACGGCATGGGCAATCTGCGCTCGGTGGCCAATGCTGTGCGCAAAGTTGCGCCCGACGTAGAAGTGCTGGTCAGCAGCAAACCTGAGGATATTCTTGCAGCGGACCGGGTGATTTTTCCAGGCGTGGGTGCTATTCGTGATTGCATGGCGGAAATTCTTGCGGCGGGTTTTGATCAGGTAGTGGCCGAAGTCAGCCAAAGCAAACCCATGCTGGCGATTTGTGTAGGGATGCAGGCATTGCTCAGCCACAGCGCTGAAAACAATGGTGTTGATTGCCTTGGTCTTTTCGAAGGTGATGTAAAACTGTTTCCAGGTGGTGAAGACGCACAAGGAGCGGCGTTGAAAGTACCGCACATGGGCTGGAATACTGTTGAGCAAACGGTGGCGCACCCATTGTGGGAAGGTATTGAAAACCACGCCCGGTTTTATTTTGTGCACAGTTATTACGTGATGCCCGACAATAAAGCGCTGCTGGCGGGCACCAGTGACTACGGTGTGCCTTTTGCGGCAGCACTTGCGAAAGACAATGTGTTTGCCACCCAGTTTCATCCTGAGAAAAGCCACACCAGTGGTTTACAGTTGTTACATAATTTTGTGCAGTGGAGCGGCGAATGCTGATTATTCCGGCCATCGATTTAAAAGACGGTGAATGCGTACGGCTGCGCCAGGGGCGCATGGAAGACTCTACCGTGTTTTCAACTGACCCATTAGCTATGGCGCGGCAATGGGTGGCAGCGGGTTGTCGTCGCCTGCACCTGGTGGACTTAAACGGTGCGTTCGCCGGTGAGCCGGTTAACCGCGACATTATTCAAGGCATAGCGGCCGAGCACAAAGACCTGCCGATTCAGATTGGCGGCGGTATTCGCTCAGCCGACACGATTGAGGCGTATCTGTCAGCCGGTGTGCAGTTTGCCATTCTTGGCACTATTGCTGTGAAAGACCCGGATCTGACGCGTGAGCTTTGTGGGCAGTTTAAAGGCCATATTATTATCGGGCTTGATGCAATGAATGGCATGGTAGCTACCGAAGGCTGGGCTGAAGCGTCCGATCGGTCAGTGATTGATTTGGCGCGTGAGTTTGAAGCGGCGGGTGTGGCGGCTATTGTGTATACCGATATTGAACGCGACGGCATGATGCAGGGCTTGAACCTGGAGTCTACTGCAGCGTTGGCGGAAGCCATATCTATCCCGGTGATTGCGTCCGGGGGGGTGACAACACTGGCGGATGTTCAACAGTTACAACAGCATGCGCACAAAGGAATTCTGGGTGCAATAACTGGCCGGGCAATCTATGAAGGCAGCCTGGATTTGGCACAAGCACAAGCCTGGTGCGACGAAAACGCATGAGCCTTGCCAAACGCATCATCCCCTGCCTGGACGTTGACAAAGGTCGCGTTGTAAAAGGCGTGCGGTTTGTTGATATACGCGACGCAGGTGACCCGGTAGAAGTTGCCCGGCGCTACAATGAGCAAGGTGCAGACGAAATTACCTTTCTGGATATTACCGCCAGCCACGAAGAGCGCGACACTACCTATCGCACCGTGGAGAAAATGTCGGAACAGGTGTTTATTCCGCTTACGGTGGGCGGTGGTGTACGCAAGCTGGAAGACATTCGCAATCTTCTTAACGCGGGTGCCGACAAAGTCAGTATCAATACCACGGCTATTCATAACCCGGAATTTGTGCGTGAAGCCTCAGAGCGCTTTGGCTCGCAGTGCACGGTGGTAGCGATTGATGCCAAACGCGTAGACACTGATGATGGCTCATTGCGCTGGGAAATCTTTACTCACGGTGGCCGGCGTCCGACAGGCATTGATGCGGTGGAATGGGCAGTTCGAATGGCCAACTACGGTGCCGGAGAATTGTTGCTCACCAGCATGGACAAAGACGGCACCAAAGACGGTTTTAATCTGCCGTTAACTCGCGCCGTGAGTGACGCGGTGAATATTCCGGTGATTGCCTCAGGTGGTGTGGGTAATCTGGAACATTTGGCACAAGGCGTGCTGGAAGGGCATGCCGACGCAGTGCTGGCGGCGAGTATTTTTCATTTTGGGGAATACACGGTGCAGCAGGCCAAGGATCATATGGCCTCACGTGGGATAGTAGTGCGCTGAAGCGCGCACCATTTCAAAACGTCCGGTCCTTTTAATGGCGCAGACAATGTCGTTCAAGCCACCAATCAGCGTAATTCGCCGGGCTTGCATAAACCAACTATTCCTTAAAAATTAAGTGCTTAGCGCGAGCATTTGGTTTTTGGCACGAAACTTGTTAGTTGTTCCGCGTGGGTTCGTATGCCAGACCGCAGTTGTTTGTCTGAGCACAACGACCTTACTATCACGGAATTACATCATTTGAAGGCAACGGCGCCTGGTCTCTGCAATGAGCCTGGGTGTCCGCGCGTGGGGAAAACACATGGTTTTTGATTTACGAATCACCGGCTTGGCAGCGGCGTTGGCGCTGACCGCATCACACACTGCCAATGGCGATATCACTGAGGCATTATCCAGCGCTGCGAAAGACGGCACAGCCAAGTTCGGTGTTCGTTACCGGGTTGAAGCAGTAGACCAGGACGGCATTGCAGAAGACGCACTTGCTTCCACGGCAAAAACAAGATTTACGTGGACCTCGGGTTCAGTAAATAACTTTACGGTGGGCCTGGAAACGGACTACGTGCTTGCTATTGGTGATGATCAGTACAATTCAACGGACAACGGGCGAACTGCGTTTCCAGTGGTTGCCGATCCGGAAGGGTTTGATGTCAATCAGGCTTTCTTGAAGTACAACGCTTCAGGCGTTACCGCTACTTTTGGGCGCCAGCGTATTCTTCACCAGGGGCAACGATTTGTAGGTGGTGTAGGTTGGCGACAGAACGAACAGACCTACGACGCGTTTCGCTTGCAGTTCAAGCCGGTTGAGGCGTTAAGCGTTGATTACAGCTTCGTGTTCAATGTAAACAGAATTTTTGGACCCGACGGTGGCGCACAGCCGGCTGAATGGGACAGCGAGTCGCACTTTTTTCTGGCAAAGTACGCGATCAACAAGCAGCACTCACTGACCGGCTTTGCTTACCTGCTTGATTTTAGCAATGGCAATGGTATTCCAAACTCAACATCAACTTACGGGCTTGATTACGCCGGTGTGTTTGGCGCGTTCAAGCTGGATGCAAGCTACGCCAGCCAGTCCGACTACGGCGACAGCCCGTTGGATTACAGCGCAGATTATTACGCCGTGTCAGCGTCGTACAATGTGAAGCCGGTTAACTTCACAGTTGGTTATGAAGTGTTGGGCAGCGACGACGGCGTGGCGGCGTTCAGAACACCGCTGGCCACCTTGCACAAGTTTCAAGGCTGGGCCGATAAGTTTCTTGGCACACCCGCTGCCGGAATTGAAGACTTGTATGTTGGTGTAGCCGGTGCGGTGGGCAAGCTCAAGTTGGCTGCTACATTCCACGACTACACATCGAACGAAGGGTCAGATGATCTTGGCAGCGAAATAAATATTGTGGCGACATTGCCGTTGCATAAAACCACATCATTACAGCTTAAGTTTGCGGACTATTCAGCAGATAACCACGCAACCGACACTACCAAGATTTGGGCAACGTTGAATTTTGCGATTTAATTCTGTCAAAGCCAGGCACGTTATCTATGGCAGCCGGTGACGTAAAGAACGCACGCCTGCTGTTGGTCGACAGCCAACAGCAGCGGGCGACCAATATAATTGCCGAGCTGGGATATCTTGGTGTGAAGCATGTGTCGCATGTGCTGCATGGCCATACCCTGCTGCACAATGTGGAGGTTTCAGATCCACAGTTGATTGTGATTGCGCTTCCGGCGGGCGTTGATCATTCGAAAACCTTGCATTGTGTGAGCGTACTGAATGAAATGCGGCCCACGCCAATCATGATGTTCGCGAGTGGCAAAGACCCTGAGTTTGTTAATAGCGCCTTGTCCAAAGGCGTTACTATGTTCGTTACAGAAATGCTTCATGCCGAGCGAATATTCAATCGCCTGGGCGTGGTGATGGCTCAGTTCGAGCGTACCCAAAATCTGCTTAAGCGTACGCAAGACCTGGACAGCCGATTACGAGCGGCTGAAGGAAAGCTCAGCGAAGAGAAAATAATTGCCAGGGCAAAAGCGCTGCTGATTGAACACGACCGGCTTACTGAAGACCAGGCGCATCGCGCTTTGCATCAATTCTCTATGCAGGAGAATTTTCGCCTCGTGGAAGTTGCCGCCAGGGTGATAGACGCGCACACTGGCCTGGATCGTTCCGCGTCATAAGCGAAAAACCAGCGCCCCATTTTGGCGCACACCAGGTCTGGTTTGCCTTGCTTTCGTCCGCCTCTTCGCTTTTCCAAACGAAAATACAAGCACTTAAACTCGATACCAAGTTGGCACGTTACTTGAATACGGTATTAACAGTCGCACGCTGAACTTCGTAATGGCGCGAATGGCCTGCGCAAATATCCACAGTTATCCACAGCAATTAGGGTAAAGACGCCCACTGACTACGCATGTATTTGCGCGGTCAGTGGGCTTTTTTTGTCTGGAGAATCAGATTATGCATTTTCTTTCACTTTCGCGATTTATTGTGATCGCGTTTTGTCTCAGTTTCACAGCCCTCGCTTATGGCGAGGTGGGCTATCCGGAAAAAGACGAACTTAAGTTTGGCTTTATAAAGCTAACCGATATGGCCCCGCTTGCCATCGCCTACGAACGTGGTTACTTCGAAGACGAAGGTTTGTACGTGGAACTTGAAGCACAAGCGAACTGGAAAGTGCTGTTAGACGGTGTGATCGACGGCCAGTTGGATGGCGCGCACATGCTGGCGGGCCAACCGCTGGCTGCAACGATTGGCTATGGCACGAAAGCGCACATCGTGACCCCTTTTTCCATGGACCTGAACGGTAATGGCATCACCGTTTCCAATAAGGTCTGGAAGGAAATGAAAGCGAACATTCCAATGCAGCCGGATGGAAAGCCTGTACACCCGATTAAGGCCGATTACCTTAAGCCAGTGGTTGAAGCCTACCGAGACAAAGGTGAGCCGTTCAAAATGGGCATGGTATTTCCGGTATCAACTCATAACTATGAGCTTCGCTACTGGTTGGCCGCCGGCGGTTTGCACCCCGGTTACTACGCACCACACAAAAGCGACACAAGCGGCACGCTGAATGCGGATGTCTTGCTATCAGTAACACCGCCACCGCAAATGCCAGCAACTCTTGAAGCGGGCACCATCTACGGCTATTGCGTGGGTGAGCCCTGGAACCAGCAAGCAGTGTTTAAGGGTATTGGTGTGCCGGTGATTACGGATTATGAAATATGGAAAGACAATCCTGAAAAGGTGTTTGGGCTGAACAAAGAGTTCACGGAAAAGTACCCCAATACAACGGTTCGAATTGTGAAAGCCATGTTGCGAGCGGCGAAGTGGCTGGATGAAAACAACAATGCCAATCGACCGGAAGCCGTAAAAATACTGTCGAAGCCTGAATACGTGGGAGCAGATTACGAAGTGATTGCAAACTCTATGACGGGTACGTTTGAGTACGAAAAAGGCGATAAGCGCGCCGTGCCTGACTTTAATGTGTTCTTCCGCTACTTTGCGACATACCCATACTACTCAGACGCTATCTGGTACCTCACGCAAATGCGTCGCTGGGGGCAAATCTCGGAACCGAAGCCTGACAGCTGGTACATGGATGTGGCGAAGAAAGTCTATCGCCCTGATATATATCGCGTCGCGGCAGAGGAATTGATTTCTGAAAAGATCATGACAGCGGCTGATTTTCCGGAGTTCGCTACGGAATCCGGCTTCAAGCCCGAACAAACCGAATTTATTGACAGCATCAGCTTTGACGGTAGCAAGCCGAATGAGTACTTGAAGAAGTTTCCCATCGGGCTGAAGGATGAAGTGTTGTGAGCGTAACAACAGCGGATAGCAGCAGCGCGGGCACAGCCTCGCCTGTTGCATCATCAAAATCCAGGATTGGTGACTTTGTTGCAGCCAAGCTGTTTTTCCCAACGTTTGGAATTCTGCTCTTTTTGGCGTTCTGGCAAATCGTGGCTGCCAATATCGTTACCTCGCTCGGCGCTTTTCCTGGCCCTGCGGAAGTATGGACGCAGTCGAAGAACCTGGTTGTTGAGCATCAGGAACAAAGGGCGAAAGCGGAAGCGTTTTACGAGCGTCAGGAGAAGCGCAATGCTGCTCGGCTGGAAAAAGACCCTGACGCTCCGGTCAAGATTCGAAGCTACACAGGCAAGCCTACCTTCTTCGACCAGATATTTACCAGCTTGTACACGGTGGCCTTTGGCTTTGTGATCGCAACTGCGATAGCAGTTCCGCTGGGCATACTGTGTGGGTTGAGTGAGTCCGCGTATCAGGCGATCAACCTAATAATCCAGGTGTTTAAACCGGTGTCGCCACTGGCGTGGTTGCCGCTGGTGACCATGGTGGTTTCCGCGATGTACGTCAGCGATTCGCCAATGTTTGAGAAATCGTTCCTGAACTCCGGTCTTACTGTGGCGCTGTGTTGTCTTTGGCCGACCTTGATCAATACAACGGTCGGTGTTGCGGGTGTCGACAGAGACCTGGTGAATGTCAGCCGCGTGATCAAGTTGGGCTCCATTACCCATGTTCGCAAGGTTGTACTGCCGTCATCTGTACCGCTGATTTTTACTGGCCTGCGACTGTCGTTGGCAACCGGCTGGATGGTATTGATAGCCGCCGAGATGTTGGCGCAAAACCCGGGTCTTGGAAAGTTTATCTGGGATGAGTTTCAAAACGGATCATCTAATTCCCTTGGTCGAATCATGGCCGCCGTTATTACCATCGGTCTACTTGGTTTCGCGTTGGACCAATTGATGTTGCGTTTGCAACGTTGGCTAAGCTGGGACAAACAAGCCGTTGTCAGGTAATGCGGGGGAATGAAATGAGGAGTGTGATATGAGCAGTGCGCGTTATCTTGAAATCAGCAAAATGGGTAAAACCTTTCCGACTGACACCGGTGGCTTTGAGGCCCTCAGAGACGTTCAACTAACCATTCAACAAGGGGAGTTTATTTCCCTGATCGGACATTCCGGTTGCGGTAAATCCACGGTGCTCAATATTGTAGCCGGGCTTGAGCAGGCCAGTGTCGGTGGCGTAATACTGGAAGGCAAGCACATCAACGAACCAGGTCCGGATCGGGCTGTTGTGTTTCAGCATCATGCCCTGATGCCCTGGTTGACCGTGTACGAAAATGTGGAATTGGCAGTAGCTCAGGTATTTCGCGGCAGCAAAAGTGCGGCAGAAATGCGCGAGTGGATTCTGCACAATCTGAATTTGGTTGGCATGGGTCATGCCGCCGACAAGGCACCGCATGAAATCTCGGGCGGTATGAAGCAGAGAGTTGGTATCGCGCGATGTCTTGCGATGGAGCCAAAGGTTGTTCTGATGGACGAGCCGTTCGGTGCCCTGGACGCGCTGACTCGGGCCAAGTTGCAAGATTCGGTGATGGCGATTCAAGCGGAACTGAAAAACACGATCATCATGATTACCCACGACGTAGACGAAGCGGTTCTGCTATCTGATCGCATTGTGATGATGACAACAGGACCTGCGGCAACCATAGGCGAAATCGTTGAGGTGAAACTGCCAAGGCCGCGCGATCGGCTGGCGTTGGCGGAAGACCAGCAGTACAACCATTGTCGTCATCAGGTTCTGGAATTTCTGTACAGCTCGGACGATGACAATTCTGAAGAGCTTGAGCCGTCTGCCACTATCGAGAGTGTGCAGACCGCAGTTGATGTCAGTACCGACGATACGGTGATAAAAAACAGTAGCAATCAGGCTGCTTAGGGAATGCTTACAAATCAAATGAATAGAACCAAAGTAGTGGTTGTTGGTAATGGCATGGTTGGCCATCACTATGTAGAGCAGCTGCGCAATTTAAACGCAAACTGCGAGATTGTAGTGATTGGCGGTGAGCCTAGACCCGCTTATGACAGGGTGCATCTGTCTGAGTACTTTAACGGGAAAACGGCGGAAGACCTGGCGTTGACCACTCGCGAACACTATGAAGCCACAGGCATCCAGGCCCATTTTGGCGACGAAGTGCTTGCAATTGATCGTGAGCAGAAACAGGTAGTAACTCGCGGTGGCCGCCGTTTCGACTACGACAAGCTGGTGTTGGCGACGGGTTCGTATCCGTTTGTGCCGCCTATACCGGGCAATGAACACAAGCGATGCCTGGTGTATCGAACCATTGATGATCTGGGCGCGATTAAGGCAAATGCGGCCGACTCGAAAATAGGGGTAGTGATTGGTGGCGGGCTGTTAGGGCTTGAGTGCGCCAACGCCTTGTTAAACCTTGGTCTTGAAGTGCATGTTATCGAATTTGCGCCCGGTTTAATGGGTGTGCAATTGGACCCGGGCGGCAGTGGCATGTTACGCCGCAAGATTGAAGAGCTGGGTGTGAGTGTGCACACCTCTACCGCCACGCAAAAAATAGAAGTCCTACCCGACAGCGATCCGCACCATCTGCGCATGGTGTTTGCCGATTCCGAAGAGCCACTGGATACTGATCTGATCGTGTTTTCTGCGGGCATTCGTCCGTACGATCAATTGGCCAGAGAGAGCGACTTACGTGTTGGCGATCGTGGTGGCGTTGTGATTGATCATCACTGCACCAGCAGCGACCCTGATATTTATGCGATAGGCGAGTGTGCTTCGCTGGGAAACTTTATTTATGGATTGGTGGCCCCCGGCTATCGAATGGCCGAGGCAGCAGCAAGCCAGTTGAGCGATGACAAAGTCAGTTTCACTGGCGCAGATATGTCCACCAAGCTCAAGTTGCTTGGCGTGGATGTGGGTGCTATTGGTGACTCAACCGGGCGTGCCGATGGCGTACAGGAATATGTGTACTCGAATGCCAAAGAGGGCATCTATAAACGCCTGGTGGTAAGCGCTGACTATTCGCGCTTACTCGGCGCTGTGTTAGTGGGCGATTGCACCGACTACGACATGCTGCTGCAGTATTATCTGAACGAGATAGAGTTGCCGGAAATGCCCGAATCATTAATTGTGCCTTCCAGCGATGGCGCGCCTTTGCTCGGTGCCGGTGCATTGCCTATGACTGCAACGGTGTGCAGTTGTTTGAACGTCAGCAAGGGTGATATCTGTGCATCGATAGACAATGGTTGCTGCTCGGTTGCCGATGTGAAGTCTGAGACACAGGCCAGCACCGGTTGTGGAGGGTGTGCGGCCTTATTGAAATCAATTGTCGATGACGAGATGTTATCGCGCGGCATGACCGTCAACACGGATATTTGCGAGCACTTTTCGTATACCCGCCAGGACCTGTTTCATCTGATCAAGGTTGGCGAAATAAAAAGTTTCGACGCACTGATTGAACAACATGGTCAGGGGCTTGGCTGCGATATTTGCAAACCCGCGGTGGCATCTATTTTGGCCTCGTTGTGGAACGAACACGTTCTGCAACCCGAGCACGCACCGTTGCAAGACACCAACGACCGCTATATGGCCAACATTCAAAAGAACGGCACCTATTCCGTGGTGCCGCGAATTGCCGGTGGGGAAATTACGCCAGATAAACTCATCGTACTTGGCGAGATTGGCAAACAATACAATCTGTACACCAAGATTACTGGCGGTCAACGAATTGATTTGTTCGGCGCGCGCCTGGAAGAGTTGCCGGAGATCTGGGGCACGTTGAGTGAGGCGGGTTTTGAAACCGGCCACGCCTACGGCAAAGCGCTGCGCACGGTGAAATCCTGTGTTGGTACCAGCTGGTGCCGCTACGGTCAGCAAGACAGCACCACGATGGCAATCTTCATTGAAAATCGCTACAAAGGTTTGCGCTCGCCACACAAAATCAAGTCAGCGGTATCCGGCTGCACCCGGGAATGCGCCGAAGCGCAGTCAAAAGACTTTGGTGTGATTGCGACCGAAACGGGCTGGAACCTTTACCTGGGGGGTAACGGAGGCATGAAGCCACGACATGCTGACCTGTTTGCTACTGATCTGGACGACGAAACGCTGATCAAATACATCGACCGCTACTTGATGTTCTATGTTCGAACCGCTGATCGCTTGCAGCGCACGTCGGTATGGCTGGACAACCTGGAAGGGGGGCTGGAGTATTTGAAAGAAGTGGTTATTGAAGACCGCCTGGGTTTGTGTGCAGAGCTTGAGCAACAGATGGAAAACATTGTTGGTACCTATCAGTGCGAATGGAAAGCGGCCATCGACGATCCAGACAAGAAAAAGCAGTTCAGGCAGTTTGTTAACTCTGACAAGCAAGACTCGGCGGTGGTTTTGGTGGAAGAGCGCAAACAACTGCGCCCTGCAACTGATGAAGAGCTGGATGACAACATGATTGCGAAGGTCAGCTGATGGGTACTACTACAACTTTTCGTGAAGTCAGCGCATCAACCGTGCTTTGCACTATTGATGATTTGATTGAAAACGCCGGCGTGTGCGCGCTGTTTGACGGTCCCAACGGTGAAGAGCAGATTGCTCTGTATTACTTGCCTGCGCAGTCTCCAAGCGTGTATGCCTTGAACAACTGGGACCCTTTGGGCAAGGCGAATGTGCTATCACGCGGCATATTAGGCAGTTTGAACAACACGCTTGTTGTGGCGTCACCTTTGTACAAACAGCACTTCAGTCTGGTAAGTGGTGAGTGTCTGGAAGATTCAACAGTGAAAGTGAAAACTTATGACGTGGATGTGATTGACAACAAGATTGTGCTGCAGGGGCAGAAAGAAGCAACCGCGTCACTTTCTCTAGATTCGCCCAACAGCGCCGCTTGAGGTAACGATGTTTTTCGGACGCACCAAGCGCAACCCGGTTCGCATTCCAAGCAAACCAGTGGTGGAGTGGAAATACAGTACGTGTAACTACTGTTCGACAGGCTGTGCAATAGAATTGGGTATTGGCAGTGACGGCAAGGTAGTGACCAGCCGTGGCCATGCCGAAGCTGATGTGAATCGCGGCAAACTGTGTATTAAAGGAATTCTGGAACAGGAGCTGTTTGAATCTCCTGGGCGTGGCATTGAACCCTTGCTGCGAGATACCACTGACCGACCATTCGCCGCGGTGAGTTGGGACAAGGCGCTGGATGCAAGTGCCGGCAAGATCAAAGCCATTCAGGAAAAATACGGGCGAGATTCATTTGCCGTAGTGTCCACCGGTCAGCTGCTGACCGAAGAGTTTTACACCTTGGGAAAACTGGTGCGAGGCTGTATTGGTACCAATAACTACGATGGCAACACAACCTTGTGTATGGCCTCTGCGGTGAGTGGTTACAAGCGTTCTTTTGGCAGCGACGGTCCACCCGGCTGTTATGAAGACTTTGAACACACCGAGTGCCTGATGGCCTGGGGTTCTAATCTGCCTGAGCAACATCCGGTTTTGTACTGGCGGTTAAAAGAAGCCAGAGAGAAACGCCACTTCCCAATGATTGTGATTGACCCGCGTGTCACCATGTTCGCCCAATGGGCTGACATTCATCTGCCGATCACACCCGGTACGGATACCGTGCTGATGAACGCCATGCTCTACGTGATTTTTGACGAGGGTTTGGAAGACGCTGACTATATTGCCAAACATACCAACGGTATTGAGCAATTACGCGAAACCGTAAAAGCCTACGACCCGAAGATTGCGCAGCGTCAATGTGGAATAGACGAAGATACCA
The DNA here is from genome assembly GCA_030429735.1 of Gammaproteobacteria bacterium. Classification (GTDB taxonomy): domain Bacteria; phylum Pseudomonadota; class Gammaproteobacteria; order Pseudomonadales; family JAUIET01; genus JAUIET01. The sequence continues at coordinate 575,750 of JAUIET010000001.1, read as the reverse complement.
TACGCAACGTAGCCAGGTTGTACGCGAAAGCAGGCGCGTCAATGTCGATTTGGACCATGGGTATTAATCAAAGCACGCACGGTTCTGATGGCGTGTGCAATATCAATAACCTGAGCCTTGTCACCGGCAATATTGGTAAGCCGGGCGGTACCAGCCTTTCCATCACCGGGCAATGCAACGCGATGGGCACGCGTGAATGGAGCTCCTGCTCCGGGCTGCCCGGCTATCGACTGCTGGAAAACGCAGAGCACAGGCAGGAAATCGCTGAGGCGTGGAACGTAGACGCTGACTTTTTTCCACCCAAAGTCGGTTTAAAGCAAACCGACATTTTTCCAGCGATAGAAACCGGGCAGATAAAAGGCCTTTGGTTAGTTGCAACCAATCCGTTGACCAGTATGGCCAATCAGGGTCGTATTCGAAAAATGATGGAGAAGCTGGACTATCTGATCGTTCAGGATGTTTATCAGGACGTGGAAACGGTGGAGTACGCGCACGCGTATTTTCCTGCTGCTGTTTGGGCTGAGAAGCAGGGTTGTCACACCAACAGCGAACGCCGGGTTAATCTGACACGTAATGCGCTGGACCCGTTTGCGCAATCAAAGCCCGATTTCTGGATTTTCAATCAAATGGCCAAACGTTTTGATAATGCCGCCAATATGAGTTTTCCGCAAGACACTGAAACCGTATTTGATGAAATGAAGCGGTTGTCGGTAGGCCAGGGGCGTACTCTGGATATTTCCGGCATGACGTATGACCGTATTGAACAGGCGCGCGGTTTACAGTGGCCATTTACGGAGGCGGATGCTGAAAACCATCAGGTGGGATCTCCGCGTTTGTACGTTGATGGTAAGTTTCAAACTCCTGACGGTCGTGCAAACCTGATTGCAGTGAATTTCGTGAATAACAATGAAGTGCCTGATACTGAATACCCGTTCTGGATGAACAGTGGTCGGGTGGTTGAACATTTCCACACCCGAACGCGAACAGGAAAAATAGGCAACATCAATAAGTTCAGCCCAACGCCGTATATGGAGCTTAACCCGGATGCGGCCGCTGAACTGGGTATTGGTCATGGCGATTATGTACGCACCATTTCGCGCCGCGGTGACGCTGTAGTGATGGTGCAACTAACGCAACGCGTACCGCCTAATATGGTATTCATTCCGTTTCATTATCACGATTGTGTTAACCGCTTGACGCTCGGGCTGCTCGACCCATATTCGCGCCAGCCAGCCTTTAAGCAATGCGCAGTGCGGCTTGAAAAAGTGTCACAAACGCTGGCTGCTCAACTTAATCTGCAAAGGCGGGCGTTCTGATGTCTGGTGTACAACTGTGGGATGCTCGCCCAACTGAGCCTGACTACGCAAAGCTGGGTCCTGCGCCGGAATGTACCAGTAATGTGTATGGACGATCGATCGATTTAATCGATTTGCTCGATAACACCGTTCCGCGTGAGCAGTCTTTGTACATCAATGACAACCCTGCTGTGGGCGAAAACCCGGATCGAAACAAACAGCACGCTTTTTACTTCACTGCCGACAATTGCATCGGTTGCCACGCCTGTGAAAGTGCGTGTGCTGAAAAGAATGAAACACCGTCCCATCTGGCGTTCCGCTCGGTAGGCTATGTAGAAGGTGGCAGTTACCCTGATTTTCAACGCATGAACATCTCAATGGCCTGCAACCATTGTGATGACCCTGTATGTCTCAAGGGTTGCCCAACCAATGCCTATACCAAACACACCGAGTATGGTGCCGTGCTGCAAGACCCTGATACTTGCTTCGGTTGCGGGTATTGCACCTGGGTATGCCCCTACAATGCGCCACAACTTGATCCGGTAAAAGGCCAGGTGAGCAAGTGCAATATGTGTGTGGATCGTCTGGAGGTGGGCCTGAAGCCTGCGTGTGTGTCTGCGTGTGTTGGTAATGCCCTGGACTTTGGTGTTGTTGAGAGTGTGCCCGAGAATCGCTCGCAGGCGAAAACCTCAATACCGGGCTTTCCGGACCCGTCTATTAGTCAGCCGAATATTCGATTTCAGCAACGCAACGAGTTGCCCGATGAAATGACCCGAACCGACTCCGCACCGGTCAAATACAGACGCAGTGCTGACGGCGATGGTTACCAGACCGTTCTTGATCCAAAAAAGGGGCAGGCACGATCCTGGAGTATGGGCAAGTTGTATTCGCATGAAAATCCGTTGGTGTTATTTACCCTGTTAACTCAGGCAGCTATTGGTCTTGTATTTATTCCAGCCATTGGTGCATTGTTAGGCGTGAATGCTTTGCAACAGGTACTGAGCGGAGACGCGTTCACTTTTCTGCTGGTTACTGCCTTCTTGTTGTCGGCGGGCGGTTTGTTGATGAGTACGGTTCATCTGGGTAAGCCGATGCGCTTTTATCGAGGTTTCAATAATCTTCGCTATTCGCCCGTGTCGCGGGAAGGGCTTGGTGTTGCGATATTTATGGCGTTCGCTGTGATCACTGCTTTGGTGTCACTGCCGCGCAATGATCTGTTGAATGCATCGCTTGAAAGCGTCGCAGGGTTCAGTTTCGCGTTTCTCGATGGAAGTGCGCTGACACCGCTTCTATTCACGACGCTGACCTTAGCGCTGCTGGGCGGCGCGGCGGGTCTGTTTTACATGATCAAATGCTACCTGATACCTGCACGTCCATTCTGGAATCATTGGCAAACGGCCAGCGCTTTCGTAGGCAATGGCCTGTCATTGGGTGCGTTGATACTTGGCGCAATTGTACTATTGCTAAACGGTGTGGCTGAAGCCATGCCGGTAATGAAAACACTGGCGATTGTTATTGCCATTGGCATAGCGTTGGAAGCTGCAGGCTTGCTTGCGCATCGGCACGCCAACCGACCTGATGCACAACACGAAGGGGCGGCTTCCCACTACGTGCAAGTCACGGAGTTTGGCAAAACCTATGCGTTGCGCAATACGCTGATGATAGCGAATTTCGGGTTGGCTGTTTTCGTCAGTGCCGGCAGTGGTACGCTGGTGCTGTTTGCCTGGATGTTATTAAGCCTAAGTATTGTTTGTACGGCCCTGCTTGGTCGTGCGCTATTCTATGTATTGGTGATTCCTACCACGATGCCGGGTGCGTTTTTCTGGCGAAATAAAGGCTTCGCGGATCATGCAAGGGAAATTGGCTTACAAAAGGTGGTGGATGCCGGATTGGTATGATGGTGTTTTGATACGTTCACCGGCGCTAGCAGAAAAGTGCTGCTCAAAGGGTAGAGCGAGTTCTGTGGGCAGAGCGGTGACTTCACCAATGACTAATAAGGCGGGCGACTCAACGTCGTGCCTGACAATCAGTGCGGACAAGTCCTGCAGGCAACCATTGATAACGCGCTGGTTTTTTTGAGTGCCACGTTCAACAATCGCGACTGGCATTGTGCTGGCCATGCCGGCATTGAGCAATTCTCGTTGCACCAAGATGGCGCTCTCTATGCCCATATAGAACACCAGCGTGTGTTGCAGTGCCACCAGGGCATGCCAATCGTGATCTAGCGCGCGTGCGCCATGCGCGGTAATGCTGGTGAAACCCTGAGAGAGACCCCGATGTGTCAGCGGAATCTGCGTGCTGGCAGCGCAGCCTAATGCGGCTGTGATACCGGGTACAACATCTACCTCAATCCCTTCAGCCTGTAAGGCCAACAGTTCTTCGCCACCACGGCCGAACACAAAAGGGTCGCCGCCTTTCAGCCTGCACACGGTGTGACCCGAAGATGCAAGCTGAATCAAGCGCTTACAAATGTCGACTTGTTTTATGGAAGGTTTGCCCGCGCACTTACCAACACTTTCTGTTCGGCAATGAGCTGGAAACAGCGACTGTATTTCGTCACTGACCAGTCGATCATAAAGAATCCAGTCTGCTTCTTGAAGTCGCTGGAATGCCTTGCGTGTCAGTAAATCGGGGTCGCCTGGGCCAGCGCCCACCAGAGAAACACGCCCTATCTTCGTCATCGTATGATCCATTGCGTCATATACTTACGCGTAGTGAAGCAATATTGGTACCAAGTCTGTATCGGTGTCGGAAGCGTTGGGCGCTGGCGAATAATCGCTGTCTTCACGTGTCGTTGGCCTAATGCCTGCACTGCCGGAACGACCGACTCGATAACATCAAGGCTGCGAACAGCTGTGTTGAGCATCATCATTAATTTTTTACCCTGACTCTCCATGTCAGTGCCAAACATTTCTCGATACTCTGGCTCCATCTCAAATAAATTGGAATAGAACAGTCGAGCTACTTTATCGGCGTTGGGTGTCAGACTTTCCCAAGTGGTTTTAACCAGATTTATTTGCGTGTCATTCATAAATACTTCCTTTTCAAACGGTTAACTGAAATTTGTTACTGGTGGGTCCTTACTCGACCAAACCAATCATGTGATCCACGGCGGCCTTAACTTGTTCGTCGCTTAGAGCATCATTGCCACCGCGAGGCGGCATCATTGTGCCTTTGGGTCCATAGAAGCCCTCCAGTGCATGTACGAATGGCGCATCGCTCAGATCGGCACTCGAATTACAACGCCACCCATAACATCTCCGAGCTTGAAGTCAGCCTTGGGTGTGTCTTTGTGGTCGTTGTGACAGCTTACGCAGGCCATTTCTATCTGATGATGGCCGTGGGTGGTCTGCCCCGGTAGAAACACGGTTTTGTCAGAGTCAAGCTGCAGCATTTTCTGCGCCAATTTGAGGCTGAAATTTCCTCAAATCGAGCGCTACCCGCGAGCATCGATGACAATTGCACGCGATCATAAGGTACCCGATTCTCGTTACCCATGATGAGTATCGGCTGCTGAGGGTGTCGCCGGATCAATTGTTCATACAGGCGCATGCCTATCGGTCCAGCACCAATAATGATGATGGGCCGTTGTTCCACGTTGCGAGCTGTTGTCACTTCGTGAAATGGTTGAGAAGTCTGAACCAGCATTATTTCGTACCAAAAAAAATGCCCATCGATTCACAATCGATGAGCATCTTTACTCAATAATTCATGTTGTATTAACCACCGCCGTACGCCCAACCAAAGAGGTCAAGGTGCGACACGGCTTGTGGCATAGGTTTTACACTGAAATTGACAGCAAAATTGGTGCCAGCCGAGGTTTAGAAAAAGAAATCAAGCACTTAGCTTTGTCGGAATTGTTGGGGATCGCACAAATGCACCACGGCCTGAAACTACTGCGACAATTGGGTGCGAACTATGGGAGTTTGGATGGCGCTGAAGACAGGCTACCCGGGTTTTTTACAAGGTGGGTGGAAGTGAGCTGCCGGCCAACGAACGGAAGAATGCGGCTAAAACCTTGGGCTTGGCGAGCCCAAGAAATTCCAGAAAATCATTCAGGCCACGGCTGGCAAGCCGCTTGCTGTCGTAGGGGCCTATGGCAGTGCCTTCCCTGGTTGAGAAATACCAGGCTGAATCCGCACTGAAAAAACGGTCAGAGCGCATGGGTACGTTGCCCAGCTCGCCTTCACGATTCAAATTCATTACTGCACCTGCAAGCTATTGGTCTTGGTCCTTTTAGTGCAGTTGCTGTCTGCTAGATCGGCATCCGGGGTGTAGCCATCGACAAAAACTCCAGAAATTCACCCAGGGCTTTGCTCGCTTGATTTTGGCTCTCAAACGGGCCTTCAACAGCACCCTCGCGGGTGTGAAAAAACCATTCGTCGTTATCGCTTAAAAAGCGTTCGCTGCGTTCCGGAATGCCCCCCAGCTCGCCGGCGCGATTATTCGACAGTGTTTGAGATGATGTAATCATAGCCTCTCCATTGATCTTGCAGTTCTACTCGACCTTTCATGGCAATGGCTACAAACCATTACACGGAAAGTTGGCCTCGGGTAGAGCAACTCGCAAGCAAATACTAACGAAAGGCGAAAGGCTCGGCAAGCCGCTGGTCTGCCACTTCGAGCGCTGGGTAGCGCAGTGCGATGGCTTTGCTACCGCTGATCAAGCGAACGTTCTCCAGCGCCTCCAGGGTGGGCAATACGCTCTCTAAATAGTCTAAAGTGGCCATATATGGGTGGCCAATGGCCACAGCAACACCGTGTTTGCGCGCCATGCGTAACAACCGTTGAAATTGGCCGTGTATGTGGTCCAGGGTGGGGGTGTTATCCAGAAATACGTCGCGGCTCAGGTGCTTGATATTGTGCCGACCAGCCGTGGCGGCCGCTACCGTTTTTGCTGACGTACGGCTGTCTATGAAATACAGCTCGCGCTCGGCGATTACCGACATCAATAACTGCATCATAACGTTGTTTTGAGTCAGTGAGCTGCCCATATGATTGTTAACGCCGCGTGCGTACGGCACTGCGCCAAGATTATCTGTTAGCACCTGAACAAAACTCTGTTCGCTTTGTTGCTCACTTAGCCCGCCCGGCCCGGTATTGATGCCGTGTATGCTGCTCATGGGCACGTGCACAATTACTTCCTTGCCTGCAGCGGTAGCCAGTTTGGCAATACGCCCGGCATACGGAGTGTGCGGCAGAATGCCCAATGTCAGTTCGCCATGCAGCTGCACAGTCCGCAGGCTGGCTTCCTGATTATTGCCCAGGTCATCAATGATCAGCACAATAGCCGGCGCGTCGGGCTCTTGCGCCAGACTCACGGCTGGCACAATACTTACTATGAGTGTTAAGACAATGGTCAGGCACAGGCTGCAGCCAGTCTTGGGTTGAAGGCCAGAAGCACGTCCGTATGCGCGTGGCCGTTTGATATCTAACATTAGGGATTGTTTCCGGTTCGTCCTTGTTTAGTAAACGGCAGCGTTTACACGCCTGAGTTGGAAGCTGCCATGTCCTTGACGGCCTCGGTATTTATCTTTTGCTGTTGTTTGTTTAACAGACTGATGCTTTTCAGCATGTTCAGCGCTTCCGCCAACTGGTTATCACGCGTGATCAACGGCGCGTCTTCCTGCTCTGCTGCTGGCGCATCTTCAGCGTTGCCATTGGCGTTGTCCAGCCGCCGATTAAGGTCTGCTTCTCGTATGCTTAATATATTGGGCTGTAACTCGGTTACCTTGGCAGGCTTGACGATAATGTCAGGCTCAATGCCCTGTGCCTGAATGGATCGACCATTAGGGGTGAAATATAAAGCAGTTGTTAGCTTCATGCCGTGTTCTTCAGACAAGGGCAATACGCTTTGTACAGAGCCTTTACCGAAAGTCTTTGTACCTACGATTACAGCGCGGCGGTGATCCTGCAGTGCGCCGGCAACAATTTCAGAAGCCGAGGCGGAGCCGCCATTGACCAATACCACCAGTGGCAAACCATTGGTTTGGTCGCCGGTGGTGGATGAAAAACGGGTTTCAACTTCTTTGGCGCGGCCTTGGGTGTAGACAATAGTACCGCCCTCGACAAACAGGTCGGAAATATCAACCGCGGCCTGCAATACGCCACCAGGGTTATTTCTAAGGTCAAGAATCAAGCCACGTAGCCCCGGGTTTTTCTCACGAAGTTTCTTGATCGCTTTTAATGCACCAGGGCCGGTATTGGCCTGAAATTGCGAAATGCGTAAGTAGCCATAGTCAGGCTCCAGCATGCGCGTGCGGACAGATTTCACGGCAATAATGTCGCGCTTCAGAGTAAGCAAAAAGGGTGGGCCGCCTTCGCGAACTATGGTCAGCACGATTTCTGAACCGGGCACACCACGCATCAGGTTTACTGCTTCTTGCAGGGTTAAGCCTTTCACCGTCTGCTGGTCCAGCTTGATAATCAGGTCACCGGACATCACGCCGGCTTTTTCGGCTGGCGTGTCATCAATGGGTGCGATGACTTTTACAAAGCCATTCTCCATACCCACTTCCATGCCCAAACCGCCGAACTCACCGCTGGTGTGTTCCTGCAGCTCGCTGAACGAGTCGCGGTCCAGGTAGGTTGAATGGGGGTCGAGACCTTCTAACATGCCTTTTATGGCATTTCTGAGCAGCGTGCGGTCGTCTATCTCGTCAACGTACTTGGCTCGAATCTGGCCGAAAACATTGGTGAAGGTTTGCAAGTCTTCAAGCGGTAACAGCTCTGCGGCTGCTTTCTGAGCTTTCCGGGCGGCGTCAGTAGCGTCTTGCTCAGCCGCGTCATCCTGCGCCCATGCCAAGCTATTGGCCAGCAGTCCGCTCACTATCACCACTTTGAGAAGCCTGTATTTTTGGCTTAGCATATTTCTTTCCATACTCATTCAGTAAACACGATGATATCAAAGGAGTCCATTAGCGGCACCAGTCGGCCGGATCAACGGGTTTGCCTTTGCTGCGAATTTCAAAATACAAGCCAGTCTCAGACTGGCCACCGCTGTTACCCACGGTAGCAATCGGCTCGCCGGCGCTGACCAGCTCGCCGGTTTGTTTCAATATGGTCGAATTGTGAGCATACAGGCTCATAAATCGGTCCCCATGATCAATTAACAGCATCAATCCCTGACCGGCAAACCAGTCAGCATACACCACGCGGCCGTCATGAATAGCGCGTATATCATCGCCTTCATTGGCCTCCATCAACAGGCCTTGCCATCGCACCCTGCTGTCGGTTTTGCGCTGGCCAAACTTGTTCATGGCCTTGCCAGCCACCGGCCAGGCCATGCGACCTTTCAGTTCGGCAAAGGGCAAGCCTTTATAGGAGGGCAGCTGAATATCGGCCACCTCGCGCTCAATTTCATTCAGCAGGCTTTGCAAACGGTTGCGTTCCAGTTCCTGGTTGGCCAGTTTGTCGGCGTCACTGCCAATTCGCTTGCCGAGCTCGCTGATGGCCAGCTTACGTTCGGCCTGAGCGCTTTCCAGTTGCTTTAATTCGCCCTGTAAAATGTCCGCCTGCGCCGCTATTTTTTTAACTGCCGCTTCCTGTATGGCCTTGTTGTCAGCAATGTCCTGCAGCGTTGCCAGGTAGGTGTCAATTTTTTTCTGTCGTGCCTTGTTGATGTATTCGTAGTACTTCAGTAAACGTTCGACCTCGGCAGGGTCTTGCTGGTTCAGAATTAATTTCACGCGGTTTTGCTTGCCCTGTTTGTAGGCATCAACCAGCGCAGACTTTATGGCCTCCTGCTGTTCGTCGCGCTGCGATTCAAGCGCGCGTTGGCGTTGTTTTGACTGAGCCAAGCCGGCATCAAGTTCGGCACGCTGTTGGCGAACCTCGCGTATTCTGGCAAGGCTGGCTACTATTTTTTGCTCGGCTTCGCGCACATCTTTTTGCAGCGCTTCCTGTTTGCCAGTGAACACGTCAATTCGATTTCGCAGGGCATCAATCGATTGCTGCAATACCGAAATTTTTGCAGAGGTGTCTTCTATGTCGTCACTGTACGCAGGCAAAGCGAATACACACAGCCACAGTGCTGCAAGCGTGGTATGAACTGCAAAATGTAAGTGCACGTGTAAGTGTGGTGACCGCATAGCGGCCATTGTACTATCGGCTAAGTCTTATCGCTGAACGCTTAACAAAGATTTTCCGGTCATTTCTGCCGGGGGGGTCAGTTGCATTAATTCAAGCAGGCTGGGTGCCACATCGCTGAGCCGGCCAGGTGTGTCGCTATTGAAGCTCACCTTGGCATTCCCCACGTACACCAACGGTACCAATTCAGTGGTGTGTGCTGTGTGCGCCTGGCCAGTACTTGGGTCGCTCATTTGTTCGCAGTTGCCATGGTCGGCGGTAATCAGGCAGTGGCCATTCACTTCCTTAACAGCCTGTGCAACTCGCGCAATGCAGCTGTCGAGTGTTTCTACTGCTTTTACAGCGGCGTCAAACACACCGGTGTGGCCCACCATATCGCCGTTGGCGTAATTGCAGATAATTGCGTCGTAGTTGCCACTTTTAATGGCGGCGACCAGTTTGTCGGTTACTTCGGGCGCGCTCATCTCCGGTTTCAGGTCGTAGGTTGCAACATCGGGTGACGGGATTAATTCGCGACTTTCACCGTCAAATAATTCCTCTCTGCCGCCACTGAAGAAAAATGTTACGTGTGCGTATTTTTCAGTTTCGGCAATTCGAAGCTGGGTTTTGCCCAGATTCTGTAAATACTCGGGGAAGCTGTTCACCAACTGCTCAGGCGGGTATGCACAGGGCAGGTCAAAGTCGGCAGAGTATTCGGTGGTTTGCACAAAGGCCGCCAGGTCTGGCACGACTGCGCGGTCAAACTCCTTAAAACCTGGCTCGGTAAACGCGCGGGTAATTTCGCGCGCACGGTCGGCGCGGAAGTTCATGAATATTACGGCATCACCGTCACTCACTGCGCGGGCATTGCCGATCCAGCTTGGTTTTACAAACTCGTCGTTCTCGTCACGTGCGTACGCTTGCTCCAAAGCCTGGGTTGCCGATTCGGCGTGATATTCACCACGACCCTGGGTCAGCATATCGTAGGCTTTTTGTACTCTGTCCCAGCGGTTATCGCGGTCCATCGCGTAGTAGCGGCCTACCAGGGAAGCTATGCAGCCACGGCCGGCCTTCGCGAAACACGCCTGCATTTTTTCAATCGACGCCATGGCACTCCGTGGCGGTGTATCACGGCCGTCCAGAAAGCCGTGCAATTGAATGCGTTCGGCACCACGGCTGGCAGCCATCTCGATCATAGCGGCAATATGGTCTTCGTGACTGTGCACGCCGCCCGGCGACAGTAAGCCGAAAATATGTACGGTTTTTGCAGCGGCTACGGCCGCATCTATTGCCTCGCAATAGGCAGGGTTTTGCTGAAAATCCCCGTCTGCAATGCTTTTGTCGATGCGTGAGATGGCCTGATACACAATTCGGCCTGAGCCTAGACTGATATGGCCCACCTCGGAATTGCCCATTTGCCCTTCTGGCAGGCCAACGTCCATTCCCGAGCCAGAAATCAGTGTATGCGGCGCATTCTTCCAGAGTTCATCCCAAACCGGCGTGTTTGCGCTGTAAATGGCGTTATGCTCAGTGTCGGTGCGGTGGCCCCAGCCGTCCAGAATGATCAGTACGGTGGGTATCTTTTGTTCGGGCATAGTTTGGGGACTTTATCCAGGGTTGAGGGTTGAAGGTTAAGTGTTTTGTTGTATGTAACGGAGATTTTAAAGCATAGGCCATTGTCTGTATAATTGGCCGCCCTTTGACCCGGTGGAATTTGTTCCACCAACTGGACCAGGAAGCTAATGGCCGAGTTCTTACAGTTTGTCAGCCAGGAATGGTTGATGGTATCTATTATGATGGCATTTGTGTTCATGCTGGTGATGCATGAAACCCGTCGTGGTGGTGCCGCTCTGTCGCCCGCCCAGCTGACCGCTTTGGTCAACAATGAAGACGGCCTGGTCATTGATGTGCGCGACAGCAAAGATTTTAACGAAGGTCATATTGTGGGGGCGATTAACATTCCGCACGCGAAAGTGGCCTCGCAGCTCACTCAAATTGAAAAGCACAAGCAAAAGCCGGTGATAGTGGTCTGCCGTTTTGGCCAGCACGCCGGTATGGTGAGTAAAATACTGAAGGCATCCGGCTTTGAAAACGTGTCCAAGCTCAGCGGTGGCATGGCTGAGTGGCAATCTTCGCAGATGCCGGTAGTAAAAACCTGATGTCAGGCCCCGGCCGGCAGGCGCCAATCCGAATGTACAGCACGCAGTTCTGCCCGTATTGCGTGGCAGCACGGCGCTTGTTCGACCACTATAAACTGGACTATGACGATGTTGCGGTAGACGCGCAACCAGATTTGCGCCAGCAAATGATGCAGGAAAGTGGCCGCAACACCGTGCCGCAAATCTGGATTGGCGACACACATATTGGCGGCTGTGATGAGCTGTACAGTTTGCACGACAATGGCAAGCTGGATAATTTTTTGTACCCTTCAACCTGACAATCACTGACACACCGGAGAACATTACCCATGGCTGACGAGCAAACTCCAGAGGCTGCCGCACAGGCGCAAACGGGCACCGAGCAACAATTTGCCTTAAAGCGAATTTACGTTAAAGACCTGAGCTTTGAAGTCCCCAATGGCGCGGAGGTGTTCACTGGTACGGCGAATTGGCAGCCAAAAATGAATCTCGACTTAAATACCAGCAGCAATCGCCTTGATGACGAGCACTTTGAAGTGTCGCTGCGCATTACGCTGACGGCAACCCAGGACGAGAAAACCGCCTATGTTGCTGAAATTCAACAAGCCGGTGTGTTTATGTGCGCCAACTTTGGTGACAATTTGCATCAGGTGTTGGGCAGCGTTTGCCCTGGCATTCTGTTTCCGTATGCGCGTGAAGCGATCGACAGCATTGTGACCCGTGGCAGCTTTCCGGCGGTTATGTTGTCGCCGATCAATTTCGACGCGTTTTACCAGCAAGCCATGGAAAAAGCCCGCCAGGAAGCGGAAACCAAGGCCGATGGAAACACGGCGCACTAACCCGGTTGCTTGAAGCCCAACTGGCGCCAGGCTTCGTAAGCCACCACCGCCACGCTGTTTGACAGGTTCAGGCTGCGGCTGTTGGCGCGCATTGGTATTCGAATGCATTGTTCAGTCGGGCTGGCGTCCAGGATACTGGCCGGCAGCCCGCGGGTTTCAGGGCCAAACAGCAGTACATCATCTGCCTGGTAGCCAACCTCGGAGTAGTTGGTCGTGCCTTTGGTGCTGACTGCAAACACCCGCTGCCGGGTGCCAATGTCCGCATTAAAGGCTTGCCAATCGGCGTGGCGTTTTACGTCAGCAAATTCGCTGTAGTCCAGACCTGCGCGGCGCAGGCGCTTGTCGTCCCAGTCAAAGCCCAGGGGTTCGATTAAGTGCAGGCGAAAGCCGGTGTTTGCGCACAGGCGAATAATATTGCCGGTGTTTGGTGGAATTTCGGGCTCATATAGCACAATGTCCAGCACGGCTATTCTTCCTCGCTGTCCATGCCGAGTTCATTGATTTTACGGGTTAAAGTATTGCGGCCCCAACCCAATACCTCAGACGCGTCGCGTTTTCGCCCCTGAGTGTAATGCAAGGCCGCCTCAATCATCACGCGCTCAAATTCCGGTACGGCCTGGTCGAGTATCTGTGACTTGCCGGCTTGTAATTGCTGGTCTGCCCAGCGGCGCAGCAGTTTGGGCCAGTGTTCGTTGTCGGCGTCTGTGTCAGTGGTACCGCTTTTCAACTCCGGCGGTAAATCACTGACCATTACTTCGCGGCCACTGGCCATAACGGTTAACCAGCGACAGGTATTTTCCAATTGGCGAACATTGCCATGCCAGTCAAGCCCGCACAGCACGCGTTCGCACTCTTCAGAAAGCACTTTGCGCTCCACGTTCAGCTCTTCAGCAGCCAGTTGGAAAAAGTGGTTCATTAGCTTGGGTATGTCTTCGCGTCGCTCGCGCAGGGGAGGAAGGTGAACCCGAATGACGTTCAGTCGATGAAAGAGGTCTTCGCGAAAACTGCGTTCACTGACCAACTGCTCAAGTTTCTGGTGAGTGGCAGCAATAATACGCACGTCGACGCTGACCGGGGTGTGGCCGCCCACGCGATAGAACTGACCGTCGGCCAACACACGTAGCAAACGCGTTTGCGTCTCAGCAGGCATGTCGCCAATTTCATCGAGAAATAAAGTGCCGCCATTGGCCTGTTCGAAGCGCCCGATGCGTTGGGCTGTAGCTCCCGTGAACGCGCCCTTTTCGTGGCCAAACAATTCTGATTCCATCAGGTCTTTGGGAATGGCGGCCATGTTGAGCGCAATAAAAGGCTGCGCGCTGCGCGGGCTGTGATTATGCAGCGCCTGAGCAACAAGCTCTTTCCCGGTGCCGGACTCGCCATTAATCAGCACGGTCATGTGCGAGCGAGACAATCGGCCGATAGCGCGAAACACTTCCTGCATGGCAGGGGCTTCGCCGATGATCTCTGTTTCCTGGTAGTCCGGTATGGAGGGTAGGGCGTTTCGTTGCTCGCGACTGTGGGCCAATGCTCGGCGGGTAACCGCTACGGCGTCGTCAATGTCGAACGGTTTTGGCAAATACTCGAACGCGCCCCCCTTATAAGAGGCGACAGCGCTGTCCAGATCAGAGTGGGCGGTGGTAATAATCACCGGTAGCTCGGGGTAGGCGGCACTTATCTCTGCAAGCAACTCGAGACCGTCAATGCCGGGCATACGAATATCACTGATAATGGCCGCAGGTCGTTCGCGCGACAGGCGGTGCAATATGCCCGTTCCCTCGCTGAAGCTTTCAGTTTGTATACCGTCTGCTTGTAAGGACTTCTCCAGTACCCAGCGAATGGACTTGTCGTCGTCGACTACCCAGACTAAATCGTTGCTCTGGTTAATGCGTGTGCTCGTGTTCATCCTTAACGGGTTCCAGTGGTATATACAATGAGAAGCAGGTGTTACCTGGTTCACTAACAGATTCAATTAATCCCTGGTGCTGCTGCAAAATTGATTGAGAAATGGATAGACCAAGGCCTGTGCCGTCGGGTCGACCGCTGACCATCGGGTAAAAAACCGAGTGCAATAGCTCTTTATCAATGCCAGGGCCGTTATCAATAATATCTACCCTGACTACCAGCCTGTGTCGTAAGCGACCGATGGTGAACTGGCGAATAACCCGGGTTCGCAACGTAATCTTGCTGTCATGCTCGGGGCCCAGCGTGGTCAGAGCTTGCTTTGCATTGCGCATAATATTCAAGACAGCCTGGATCAGTTGTTCGAAATCGGCATAGATATCCGGAATGCTGGGATCGTAATCACGAATGATATTCACCCGATGATGATTTTCCGCGAGCAGCAGCTTGGCTACCCGCTCCAGTACTTCGTGCACGTTGATTGCGCTTCTTTGCGACAGCTTGTTGGGGCCAAGCATCTTGTCGACCAGATTACGCAGCCTGTCGGCTTCTTCGATAATCACCTGGGTGTAGTCAGTGAGCGCCGGGTCACTGAGCTCTTTGGCCAGCAGTTGTGCAGCACCTCGTAGACCGCCCAGGGGGTTTTTAATTTCATGGGCCAGACCGCGTATGAGAGAACGAGACGTGGTCTGTGCCGCGAGCAGTGTTTCTTCCCGGCTGATTCTCAATATTCGGTCCAGCGGCTGCATTTCCAGAACGTATCTTGCGCTGTCTGATTTGCGTTTACTCGCCGAGCCAGGCTCCAGAAGAGTGGCTGCCAGATCAATGGTGATTTCCTTACCACTGGCCAACACCATTTTGATAGAGCGCTGTGTGAACGGTGACTCACAGACAATAGCATCGGCAAGGTCTTCAAATGTTTGCAGCCCCGTCAGAAACAAGGCCGACAGCGGGAAGCCTTCTGCGCGATTGTTGCTGCATTCAAGCAGTGACTCCGCCGCATGATTGAGAAACAGCACGGTCAGCTCATCGTCGAGAACGATGATTGCGGAGTTCAGGCTTTCTAGCAGCTGTGCAGAGAAACGTTCAGGTTTCATCACTTCTGGTGTTGTGCATAAATGTTTGTTTAATAGCGCATAGCCACAAACTGCAAGAAACGCACCAGCCCTGCCAACTTTGACTTTTAATTTGGCTCAAGGTTTATTTCTTGAATATCAACAACTTAACTCAGTTCGCTAGCCGCAAAAAAAGCGACGGTGGTCGGTAGCGGTGCACCATTATGGTGCAAATGATCTGCGCGGGGAAGAGCGCAGTGAGGCTGGATATCAGCCTCGGTTACCGGGGTGGGCGACCGAGGGTCGAAATACATGCACAGAGGACTTTTTCGATTTCTTCAGCGTTTTTCCGCTGGCGTTCAGCACTTTCACTTGCAGCATATGAGTGCCACGAAACACATTTTTAAGTGCCCACGTGGTGGATTTGCCCGGTTTACCGTGTGGCTTGCCATCAATGAAGAGCTGAACCGTATCGCTATTGCGAAGCTCCGGTCTGATAGTGGCGCTGACTGAAAAATTACCCGGCCCATGCTCAATAGCGCTGTCGTTCTCGGGCGACACAATGCGCACCGTTTTGTATTTGAACGGTTTGCTGGGGTCGGCGGCGGTGTCGGCAGTAGTGGGGCTGAGTTTGATACCCGGTGTTTCAACCGCCGGTACGCTGTTTGAGGGCTTTAAGGTTACTTTTTCTGTCTTTTTATCCCCAACAGGTGCCTGATCGGTGTAAATAACGTTACCGTCTTTGTCCACCGTTTTGTAAATATCGGCCAGGCTTGGCAGGCTTAACAGCAGGCCAAGCAGGGCGATCAAAAGTGAGGGATAAGTGCGCAAAACAGAACTCCAGGTCAGTACTACTACTTTAGACTAAAGTAAAACCGCTGGGTTCGCTGCATGCAACTAATTGCTGTAAAACGGTGTTTCAGGCACAAAAAAGCCCGCGAAAGCGGGCTTTTCGTCGCCCTGTTGGGCGATCAGCTAATAAACAGCGGGTGATTAGCAGCTGTAGTACATGCCGAACTCAACCGGGTGAGTGGTCATGTTCAGTTTCTCTACTTCTTCAGACTTCAGCGCAATATAACCGTCGATCATGTCGTCGGTGAATACATTGCCAGCCGTCAGGAAGCCGCGGTCAGCATCCAGTGCAGCAAGTGCCTGCTCCAGGCTAGAGGCCACGGTGGGGTACTCTTCCAACTGCTCGGCAGGCAGGTCATACAAGTCCTTGTCCGCGGCATCGCCCGGGTTGATCTTGTTCTGAATGCCGTCAAGGCCGGCCATTAACATGGCAGCAAATGCCAGGTATGGGTTGGCGGTTGGGTCTGGGTAGCGCACTTCAATACGACGGCCCTTCGGATTGCTCTCAAAAGGAATACGAATTGACGCAGAGCGGTTACGCGCTGAGTAAGCCAGAATAACCGGTGCCTCAAAGCCAGGTACCAGACGCTTGTAGGAGTTGGTAGAGGCATTGGCAAACGCGTTAATTGCACGCGAGTGCTTGATGATGCCGCCAATGTAGTACAGCGCGGTTTCTGACAGGCCGCCGTAGCCGTCGCCCGAGAAAATGTTGTCTCCGCCTTTGGACAGTGACATGTGAACGTGCATGCCGCTACCATTGTCGCCAACCAGAGGTTTAGGCATAAATGTGGCTGTTTTGCCATACGCATGGGCTACATTATGTACGCAGTACTTCAGTATCTGTACCTCGTCAGCCTTGCGCACCAGCGTGTTGAATTTCACACCAATTTCGTTTTGGCAGGCCGTGCCCACTTCGTGGTGATGTACTTCAACTTCAAGCCCCATCTGGGTCATGGCCGCGCACATGGCAGCGCGCAGATCATGCGATGAGTCTACTGGAGGTACTGGGAAGTAGCCGCCTTTTACGCCGGGTCGGTGACCTATGTTGCCTTCCGCAAAATTGTCAGCTGATGCCCATGCCGCTTCCTCGGAGTTGATCTTGTACATGGCGCCAGACATGTCTGCGTTCCATTTAACGTCATCAAACACGAAAAACTCAGGCTCCGGGCCAAAGTATGCTGTATCGCCAATGCCGGTTGATTTCAAATACTCTTCCGCACGACCGGCCAATGAGCGCGGGTCGCGATCATAGGCCTGCATGGTGGACGGTTCAGCAACCGAGCAGCGCAGGTTTACGGTGTTTTCGTCGGTGAACGGGTCAAGAACTGAGGAGTCATCGTCTGGTACCAGTACCATGTCAGATTCGTTGATACCCTTCCATCCGGCAATGGATGAACCATCGAACATTTTGCCTTTCTCGAAAAAGTCGGCATCTATCTCTGTTGAAGGTATGGAAACGTGTTGCTCTTTACCCTTGGTGTCTGTGAATCGCAGGTCTACCCACGTTACGTCGTTGTCTTTGATTAATTTCAGAGTTTTCTCTGACATATGTTGTCTCCGATTAAGGGTTTAAATGCCTGCCGCTGCTTTGGCGACACGCAAGGGGTTTACCAATGAATTTCTCGAGGTTAGTCGATACGTTCTCGACAAGAGTGTCAGCAAGGAATATGCCACGCCGATCGCGCCGTAATAATTCCACAAACCACTGATTTTTCAAAGCGCTAGTTAGGGAAGTTGCGCAAGCTCTGTTTTTTGCGCCCTTTTATGGTGCGTAATGCCTTAAAATGGTGCATTAATGGGTGAATTTGCCTTGCTCCAGGCAGTTGTGCCTGTCGCGTATAATCTCTCCATGCAATTGATTGTTAAATACTCTGCCGAAGTCACTATCAAAAGCAGGCCTGTTCGCACCCGGATTTGTCAGCAGCTGGTACGGAATTTACGCGTGCTGCTAAAGCCGTTCGATGAACAATGCAAGGTTACCGCTCGATGGGACAGGTTGGATATTGATATTAACCCCCGGGCGGATGAGGTAGAACGTTGTTTGGACCGCATTCGCCAATGCACAGGAATTGCGTACTTTCTGGTGGTGATTGAATACCCGCTGGGCGATATGGACGCAATTTATACCGCGGTCGCCAAAGAGTATCTGCCATTATTGGATGGTAAGAGCTTCGCCGTGCGATGCCGGCGGGTGGGTACCCATAGCTTTAGCTCCGGCGAGATAGAGCGCGAGCTGGGCGGGCGATTGCTGCAGCACGCCAATAACGCGCGAGTGAAGCTGAAAACCCCCGATATTGTGGTTCGGCTTGATATTCGCGGTGAACATTTGTTCGTGACCCGTCAGCGCATTGCCGGTGCGGGTGGTTTCCCAATGGGCAGCCTGGACCCTGTTCTGGCGCTGATATCCGGCGGGTTCGACTCAACAGTGGCCAGTTACCTGGCCATGCGCCGTGGTCTGGAAGTGCATTTTCTGTTTTTCAGCCTCGGCGGCGAAGAGCATCGGGTTGCTGTGCAAGAAATTGCTGCCTATCTATGGATGCAATACGCACCGGCGCAAGCACTGAAGTTCATCACGGTTCCTTTTGAAGAGGTTGTGAGCGAAATTCAACGCAGCACGGAAGTTGGCTATACCGGCATTATCTTAAAACGCATGATGTTACGAGCCGCGCAGCAGATTGCCAAAAAACAGGGGATCAGAGCCCTGGTCACTGGTGAGGCCATTGCGCAAGTGAGCAGCCAAACCATGCCGAATCTGGCCGTGATCGATAAAGCCAGCGACATGCTTGTACTGCGACCGCTGGCATTTATGGACAAAATGGACATTGTGGATCTGGCCCGTAAAATTGGCACGGAAGACTTTTCCAAATTCGTCCCGGAATACTGTGGTGCGGTGTCTGTTCGACCCAAGACGCGGGCCAAGTTGCCTGCCGTTTTGGCGCAAGAGACAATGTTTGACGATGCTGTTCTGGATGCAGCAATCGCAGCCGCGCAGTGCGAGTTACTGAAAGATCTGGGTGATACGCCAGCGTGCTCTACCGCCAGTGCTGAACCTGTCCTGGTGAGCGAGTTGCCTGCAGAGAGTGACGTGCTTGATATTCGCCACCCGGAAGAACAAATCAGCCGTCCGTTACGAATAGAGAGTGCAACCATTCACAGCATACCTTTCTACGAGCTGAACAGCCGGTTTGCGTCACTGGCGCCTGATAAGACCTATTATCTGTACTGCGAGCAAGGTCTTATGAGTCGGCTGCATGCGAGCTATTTATGTGATGCGGGTCACAAAAATATTGCAGTATACCGCCCGTCTGCATGACTGCTTACTAGCGTGATGGTGCTCTAACCTTATAGAAGCGGGATGACTCTGTGTTTGGCACTGGCATCTGGCAATCGCTTTCAAAAGGAACCTGACCAAGCGCCCATGCACCCCTCTCTCAAAGCACGCTTAAAGGCCGCCGGCCTGACACTGGATACTGTGCCGAGTAACCTTGGACTGTGGGCAAATTTTATCAATGGTTTAAGTATTGATTACCGCGCCTCAGACAACGAGCGTTATACGCTGGAAAAAGCACTTGAGTACGCGGAAGAGAGAAAGGCACAACCTGCCGCCAACAACGCAATACATGCTGCCGACATACCGACCTTAACGCCGGGAACCATTCCGGGCTCAAGCCTGCTGGCGGCCGCCATGATGGACGCTGTTCTGGTGATGGACAAGCAGGGTCTGGTGCGCGAGTCCTGCAATATGAATTTGCTGACCCAGCAGCCTGTCAGTGGTAAGTTCAAACTTCAAAACGTTCTTGAGCAGCAAGCGTGTAACAGCGTACTGGAAAGCGTGTCGAATGCCTTGCATGAAAAGCAAGGTCGAACCATTCACTTCGTGCTGAATGCCAGTCAAAACAAGCAGTATTTTGAAGCACGAATCCAGTGCCTGGATAATTCGCCAGATCTGGCCAGTGTTGTTATTCGTAACACAACAGGCGATGAGTACCTGTTGCGTCAGGACCGCCTGATTAAAAGCCTGTTTGAATCGTCCAGCGAAGGTATGCTGCTACTGGATAAGTCTCAGTTACCGATGTTCTACAACAAGGCTTTCGAGCGTATTGTCGGTTTGTCTGAAAAAGAAATTGAGCAAGGCATCGATTTTTTGAATGCCGACGGTGAATCAAAAACGGCTGAAATCTGGCAGAACGTTTATTATGCTCATTCCTGGTGCGGGGAAGCGTACCTGGCGCAAGACGGCGGACAAGATAAGCTGCCAATCTGGTTAGCAGTGGATACCGTACAGGACGCCGATGGCCAAATCAGTCACTATCTGGCGCTGATTCGTGACATCTCGCAGTTGAAGCGCTCGCAAGAACACCTTGTGTACTACGCAACGCATGACCAGTTAACCGGCCTGCCCAACCGCGATCTGTTCAATACCCATTTGGAAGCGGCCATTGAACGAACACAGCGTACCAAACACTCCGGCGCCGTGTTCTTTATGGACCTTGATAACTTCAAGGCGATTAATGACACGTTGGGCCATGCGGCGGGTGACGCTTTATTGCTGGAAATTGCCGCACGACTAAAAAATACCTTCCGCAAAAGCGAGTTGATTTCGCGAATTGGCGGTGATGAATTTACCCTGGTAGTAGAACACCTGGAGCGAGCCGAAGAAGCGCAGCTGGTGGCTGAGCGAATTCTTCAAGAGTTTGAGAAGCCATTTACACTCGAAAATCAGGAATTCAATGTCACTTGCAGTATGGGGATAAGCCTGTTTCCTGATGACGGCGAAACCTCAGAAGCGTTAACCAAGCAAGCGGACACGGCCATGTATTCGGCCAAGGAAGACGGTAAGAACACGTATCGTTTTTACACCACCAAGCTAACGCACAACGCGATGAAGAAATTCAATCTGGAAGTGCAGTTGCGTAAAGCCATTGAGCGCGAGGAGTTTTTCCTGGCCTACCAGCCACAATACGATATGCGCAGCCGCGAGATAATCGGCGCTGAAGTATTGCTGCGCTGGGACAACGAGGCGCATGGCATGATATCCCCGGCGGCATTTATTCCGCTGGCTGAACGCACGGGTCAGATTGAGGCGATAGGCGCCTGGGTGATGGAAAATGCATGCCGGCAATTAGCTATCTGGAATTCGCGCTCACCAATGAATTGCGTACTATCTGTGAACGTATCACGTCGGCAGTTGGTGAAACCGGAATTTGTGGACAGTGTGGCCACGATACTGAGTAAATACGGGGTTAGCGGTAAGCAGCTGGAGATAGAGATCACTGAGAGTGCAATCGCCAGCTCTGAGCAGTTGGCCATTGAAAACCTTAAAGGCCTGCAAGCACTGGGTTGTGAGATTGCCATTGACGACTTTGGTACTGGTTATTCGTCGCTGGGTAACCTGAAGAATTTCCCACTCAACCGGCTTAAAATCGATAAATCCTTTGTTAATGACCTGGGTGTGTCGCCGAACGCTGACTCCATTATTGCCGCGGTGATCGCGCTGGCCAAGAGCTTGCAGCTGGGCGTTATTGCAGAAGGAGTGGAAAACCAGCAGCAAGTGTCGAAACTGATCCAGAAAGGGTGTTATCAGGCGCAGGGTTTTTACTTCAGCCGGCCGGTTCCAGCCAGCGAATTTCGCGAATTACTGCTGGGCGCCAACGTAGTGAACTTTTAAGTCCCGGCCGTTCCTGTATAATGCCGCGCCCCCGACTGCCGGCTACCCGTTTTGAATCAAGAACATCTCCGTAATATCGCGATTATCGCGCACGTTGACCATGGTAAAACCACATTGGTTGACAAGCTATTGGCGCAATCCGGCACACTGGACCGCAAGAACCTGGATGCCGAGCGCATTATGGATTCAAACGACCAGGAGCGTGAGCGCGGTATCACCATTCTGGCTAAAAACACGGCTCTGAATTGGCGCGACCATCGAATTAATATTGTTGATACCCCAGGCCACGCTGATTTCGGTGGTGAAGTTGAGCGCGTGCTGTCCATGGTTGATTGCGTCTTGCTGCTGGTTGATGCGGTGGAAGGGCCCATGCCGCAAACACGCTTCGTCACCCAAAAAGCGTTTGCTCAAGGACTAAAGCCGATTGTGGTCGTCAACAAGGTAGACCGGCCGGGTGCAAGACCGCATTGGGTGATTGATCAGGTGTTTGATCTGTTTGATCGCCTGGGCGCGAGCGACGAACAGCTTGATTTTCCGGTGGTGTATGCCTCGGCACTGGAAGGCATTGCCGGGCTTGAGACTGATCAGATGGCAGACGACATGACGCCTCTGTTAGAGATGATTATTGATCAGGTGCCAGCGCCTGACGTCAGTATCGACGGGCCGTTGCAAATGCAAATCAGCGCGTTGGATTACAGCAGCTATGTGGGCGTAATCGGCGTAGGTCGGGTTAATCGAGGCGTGATTCGCCGCAATGAGCAAACCGTGATCGTGGACGCTGAGGGCAAAACCCGCAATGGCCGCGTGCTTAGCGTGATGACTTATCGTGGCCTGGAACGGGTGGATGTCGAGCAGGCCGAGGCCGGCGATATTATTTCCATCACCGGTATTGAGGGCCTGAACATCTCGGATACATTGTGTTCGCCAGACGCCGTGGAGGCCTTGCCGCCGCTGAGCGTGGATGAGCCAACGGTTAGCATGACTTTTCAGGTGAACGATTCACCCTTTGCGGGCAAGGAAGGCAAGTACGTTACCAGCCGCAATATCAAGGAGCGCCTGGAACGCGAATTAGTGCACAACGTCGCACTGCGAGTAGAGCAAGGCGATACGCCAGACAAGTTCGTTGTGTCTGGGCGTGGTGAGCTGCATCTGGGTGTACTGATTGAGAGCATGCGCCGCGAAGGGTATGAGCTAGGCGTCTCCAGACCGGAAGTGATCCAAAAAGAAGTAGATGGCGAAATTCATGAACCGTATGAACACCTGTTGGTTGACTGCGAAAGCGAGCATCAGGGTGCAATTATGGAAGAACTTGGTACGCGCCGCGCTGAACTTAAGAACATGGAGCCTGACGGCAAGGGCCGGGTAAGGCTAGAGTTTATTGTGCCGGCGCGTGGGCTGATTGGTTTTCGTTCGCAATTTCTGACCATGTCTTCCGGTAGTGGCATCATGACCCATGTGTTCGACCACTATGCGCGGCTCAAGGAAGGACCGGTAGCTCGCCGCCAAAATGGCGTATTGGTGTCGATGGTCAGCGGAAAAACGCTGGGTTATGCACTGTTTATGCTGCAGGAGCGGGGGCGCTTGTTCATAAAACCCGGTGTTGACGTGTATGAAGGTATGATCATGGGCTTACACAGCCGAGGCAACGACCTGGTTGTGAACCCAACCAAGGCCAAGCAGTTGACCAATGTTCGCGCAGCGGGTACGGATGAGAATATTAACCTCACGCCACCGGTTCAATTCAGTCTTGAGCAGGCGATTGAGTTTATTCAAGACGATGAATTGGTTGAGATAACACCAGTCTCGATTCGCTTACGAAAAAAACTGCTCAAGGAGCACGAGCGAAAAAGAGCCAGCCGCGCACTGGCGTAGTGTGGAATACGCACACTCACCACAGACTCCATTGCAAGGTGTTTCAGCGCGCGGTTGAGCGCGGTATGATCTGCACAAATATCGTGGGGCGACACTATGTCTAGAACATTGATACTGCTGATTGGCCTGGTGCTGTTTGCATTGCTGTGTTGGTGGTCAGTAGAACATCATGGTCAGCAAATACAAGATAATATCCGGCTCGCCACTCAGCAGGCACTGCGCGATGCTGGCTATAGCGATGTTACTGCCACCGCGGATGGCCGCGACGTTACGCTCACCGGTCGAACGACTGATGCCACGGCACGGGTATTGGCTGAGTCAATGGTGATGGAGTTGGACGGCGTGCGTACGGTAAGCAATCAAATTGCCGTTGGTGACGGTACGGAGCCCCTGGTGGATGAGCAGAACCAGGAACCGGCGGCCGAGCCAGACCCGGTAGTGGCAGCAGAACCTGAACCTGCTCCACAGCCAGAGCCAGAGCCACAGCCACAGCCACAGCCCCAGCCAGAGCCCCAGCCTGAAGCAGCACCGCAACCAGAACCAGAACCAGAACCAGAACCAGAACCGCAGCCGGCACCAGAACGAGAAGAACCCGCGGTGGCGCAAGAAGAAGCTGTAGAGGCATCACAAGTAATTACAGAGCCCGTGCCCTATCGGTTTAAGGTTGCTTCGCGGTCTGATGGTATTTATTTGGGCGGCACAGTCAGTACGGCTGTCGAGCGCGACTGGCTGGCGCAACAAGCGACCCTGGCGTTTCCTGAACAGACTATCAATAACCGGCTTAAGGTGGGCGCGGAAGCCTTTGCGGCGGCCAATTCCCTGGCACCTCGTGGTTTGGGTATGCTCACGGATCTTGTTAGTGGCACGCTTGACGTGGATTCGCGCGGGCTTAGAATCAACGGAAGTGTGGCTGAAGAGAATAAACGCAGTCAGCTGGAGCAAAAACTGGAAGCGGCCAGAAGAGAGCACACCGGACTGCAACTGTTCAGCAATATTGTGATTGCCGGGCAGCTCGACAATCAAAGCTGCCAATCTGAATTAAATCGTTTGATTGGCAGTGAAAAAATACTGTTTGAGAATGAGAAGGCGGGTGTTAATCCGCAAAGTCACGCCTTGCTAGACAGTCTGGCTAATGTTGCTACGCGTTGTGGTGCCAGGATAGAAATTGGCGGTCACACAGATTCTTACGGCGATGATGCCTACAATCAATGGCTCAGTGAGCAACGGGCCAATTCGGTCAGGGGCTACCTCATTGCCAATGGTGTGAGCGCCGATCGGCTTACCGTGGTTGGTTATGGAGAAACGCAGCCAATAGATGAGAACAATACGCGAGCGCAACGGGCAAATAACAGGCGCATCGAGTTCCGGGTTTTGGAGGAACAATAATGACATATTTGATCGGGCAGATCCTGGTATGCCTTATCCTGGCGCTGCTATTGGGCGCGGTGTTTGGCTGGTGGCTCAGGTCCAGTGCGGCGCGAACACGCGAAGCATTTTTGCAGGAAGACCTGCGGGTTGCCAATGGTCGCCTGGCGGATACAGAAGGTGAATATCGACGCGCAAAAGCGCGCCTTGAAGAAGCGGAAGCCGAGCGGGCACAGGTAAGCCAGCGCTGTATCACACTTGAAAAAGCCACGGCAGAGCAAATGGATGAGCTGGATAATTGCCGTGCCGAAATCATTGAGCTGAACAATTCCCTAACCGGCAAAGAGCAGCGAATCACAGTCATCGAAAAAGAGTCTCGGTATTGGCAAAAGCAGGCGCCATTATTGCAGTCTGAAATAGGCAAACTGCAGGACACCATTGCGGATCTGGAAAAAACGCAGGCGGCCAGCGAGGGTCGCATGCCGCTGCTGGAAACCGAAATACGCGATTACGAGGCAAAGCTAGAACAAATTCAGGAGCAATACAATGCGCTGCAGCGTGAGCACGCTGACCTGACCGTTGCCGCACAGGGCAAAGACAAGAAAATTCGCTCAGCGGAACTGTTACTGGCAAGCCAGACTTCAAAAACCGATTCTGCCTTGCAGGCAAAGGAAAACCTGCAGCGAGAGCTGGATGCCTTGCGCGCAAGGCCGGCACCTGTGGCACAGGCCTCTGAAGCACCGGGCAATAGCGCAGAGTTGGAACACCAAAAACGCACCATTGAAGACTTACGGGCAGCACTGCAGGAGTGCGAGCAGGCGCGTGCTCAAGCCCAGTCTGCCTCGTCCGTTCAGCAGCCAGTACCACAGCAGGTGGAAATTGAGATTCCGGATGACGACGGTATTGCCACAGAATCCAAACTGTTTACCGAGCGACCGCTACGCGTTGACAACCTCAAACGCATTAAAGGCATCGGCCCTAAACTGGAAACCATGCTCAATGATCTTGGTATCTATCAGTTTGAGCAAATAGCGATGTTCACGTTGAAAGATCTGAACTGGGTTGACGACAACCTGACTGCATTTAAAGGCAGGGCCAGGCGCGATAATTGGGTGGCGCAAGCGGCCGGCTTGCAATAACACGTAATGGACGCTGTAGAGCGTCGTGAGCGTATATGGCAGGTCATTGCCAGTATCCCCCCTGGCAAAGTAGCAACCTACGGACAAATTGCAGAACTTGCAGATATTGGGCGTGGCGCCAGGCAGGTCGGTCGTTGCCTGCGTGAGCTGCCGGCCGGAAGCTCGCTGCCCTGGTTCAGGGTGATTAATTCACAAGGTCGAATATCGCTTCCGCAAGGCCCCTCGTTTGATCGTCAGGCAGCAATGTTAGCGGCAGATGGCGTTACCCTGGTGAACGGCCGGGTCAGCCTCAAGGAATATCAATGGTCTCCGTAAGGGCGTCAACGGCGTACTTTGGCTGGCTTTTCCAGTAGCCCTCGCGCTTGCCTTCCAGCAAAGGCATGCGTTTTTCCAGAGCCTCAATCATGAAATCTCTGAAGATACGAATACGAGCGGTTGTGCGAAGGTCGATATGTGACAGCACCCACAAACCCGGCCCTTTCCCTACCGGTATACCAGGCATGCGCATCAAGCGATGTGATGCGTCGCCCAGCCCGCAGGGCAATTGCGCAATGCCAAAGCCTTGCCGGGTCAAATCATAGAGAATGTTCATCGAGCTAACGCGGTAGCGAAGTCGCAAACCAGGAAAATATTGATTCATCCAATCCGGGAGCGACTTGCCGTCGCCGCGCCAGGAAATGCATGAGACAGACGTCGGATCTTGCTGGAATTGCTCGTAGATAGCGGGTGTGCAATAAACGCAGGTTGCAAATTGCCCCAACCGAGTGCCCACCACATTGGGCGGTGGGGAATCGGTGCCGCGAAACGCAATGTCGGCGTCGTGGTTAGCCAGGTCCAGTACTTCATCAGCCAGAATCAATTCAATGTCGATGTCCGGGTATTGGCGGGTGAAGTCTTGCAGCGCAGGGCCAATGGCACCCTGCATAAACGTATCAATTGTGGTTACCCGGATAACGCCGCTCAGTTCCTTGCGATCAGCCGTTACCAAGCGGCTGATCGCCTGGGCTGACTCTCGCATTTGTATGGCTTCCGGCAAAATGGATTCGCCCAAGGGCGTTATGAGCCAGCCTGAGTTGGAGCGATCGAACAGAGGTGCGCCCAATTGTGCTTCCAGTGCAGTCACTCTGCGGCTGACGGTAGTGTGGTTTACCCCCAGTTTTTTCGCGGCTGCCGTAACAGACCCTTCATCAACGATGGCCAGGCAATAGCTCAAATCATTCCAGTCAAGATTCTGCATAACGGTCTCATTTATGACTAATACGCGCGGTCGTGCATATATGCACCATCAGAATGCAGTATAGACTATATACGATTGATATTGCACACACTATTCTAAAACTCGACGCATATCGATGAGGACACAACCATGAAATTGCATCAAATAGGACGAAGGAACAGTGTGATTGCAGTAGCGTTGCTGATGGGCGCAGCGACCAGCTCAGCTAACGCTGGAGACCGTACCAATCGAGCGATTGATCAATGCATTGAGCAGGCCTCCGAGCAATATCAGATAGACCGCTCAGACGCCCGCTTCTGGCAAATGAGCCAGGCGGGGCGCTACATGCGCGTGTGGTTAAAGCTGCGCACCGGCGACGAACGCATCAAAACCCTGTGCAAGGTACATAAAACGAAAGCGGGTGAGGAACTAACTCTCAAGCGCTTGGATTAATTGGCTAAAGCTCGGTGTTTGCCGCTTCACCCCGAGCGGCCGCCCCCTGCATTGCAGCAGCCGCTTTTTCTGCGGCTGCTCTTTCTGTCACTGCTCTTTCTGCCACTGTTTTGAACTTGCTCAGCCCGCTTTCGTACATCGGCCCAACGAATTTTTCCGTCATTAAGCCAAAGTAGCGGTCGTGAATAGCCCAACCATGTTCGTCGTAAAATGACCAAACCACCTTGGTACCTTCGCCCAGAGTGTCCAGCGTAAAGGCCGCATTCGCGGTGCCCATTGGCCCAAAGTCGAGGAACGTCACCACTTTGCTGGGTGGCAACACTTCTACAATTTCCTGCGAGCCACTGCCTACATTCTCGTGATCACTTTGCCAGGACATTTTGTGGCCAACGCCCGATTCCGGGCCGGTAAATGTGTACTTCGTGTTCGGATCGATGGAATGCCACGGTGACCATTCGTTGAACCGCGGCATGCTGTTAACGTATTCATACACCAGCTCCTGGGGTGCATTAATAGTGACTGAGCGTTCAAAGGTTGTGCTGGACGGTAAAAACAGGCCAATCAACAGTAAAACAACGATCAAGCCAAGGATGAACTTGAGGAATTTCATCTTTTTGACCTCTTATAGTGTTAGCGGGGTGTAGATGCCGGGTAATTGTAAACCCGCTGATCTTTGCGACCAAGCATTGCGTATAAGAAAGCATTGCGTATAAGACAGACTGATGTAATCCGGTGTAAGTTCTTTTACCATACCTGATTGATTTGCGTCGGGCACAGAGTGCGACGCCCAAAACAGGAGATACCAATGGCCGCGAATGATGCCAAAAAGAAAGAAATAGCAGCGAAAATGCTGCAATCTATCATCGAAATGCAGCCAAAAATACGCGAACGTGCAGCGCAAACCAAGGCTGACCGGAAAGTGGTGCAAGCCACCGTAGACGAATTGCAGGAGATAGGCTTCTTCCTGGCTCTGCAACCGGAGCGTTGGGGCGGGTACGAACTGGACCCGCAGGACTTTTTCAAGATGTCGATTGCTATCTCCGAGGCCTGTATGTCATCCGCCTGGGCCTGCGGCATTATCGCGGTGCATGCATTTCAATTGGCATTGATGCCTGATCAGGCTCAAAAAGACGTCTGGGGTGAGAGTATTCATACCCGGGTGAGTTCATCGTACGCGCCAATGGGTAAAGTGGAGGTTGTTGAAGGCGGCTTTAACTTTAGCGGCCGGTGGGGATGGTCCAGTGGTTCAGATCATTGCACCTGGGTACTACTGGGCGGCATCATTCCCGGTGAGGGTTACCGGACGTTTTTAGTGCCCAAGGGCGATTATGTGATTGAAGACACCTGGAACGCGATGGGCTTGCAGGGTACGGGCAGTAACGACATTGTGATTGAAGGGTGTTTCGTGCCGGAACACCGCACCCATAAGCAGATGGACGGGTTCCTGGTAAATACCAATCCGGGCCTTGCTGAAAACACTGCACCGCTTTACCGAGTACCCTGGGCACAAATTTTTATTCGTACTGTGTGCACACCCGCGATCGGTGCGTGCAAGGCTGCACTGGAGCTGTATAAACAGGCGGTGACGGGCAGCGCAAGCGGCGACCCAACCAAATTGGCGGGCGACATAGCTACTCATGAGCGAGTGGCAAAGGCGGTTAACGCGATTGATGAATTGGAAGTGGTGATGCAGCGCAACTATGAGCACATCATGGCCTGCGTGAATGCGGGTGAAGAAATTCCACTGAATGATCGGGTTAAATACCGCTACCAGGCGTCGCTGGTGATTGAGAAGTCAATAAACATCATCGACAGTCTGTTTGAAGTGGCTGGTGGTCGTTCTGTGTTTATAGGCAGTGAGATTCAGCAGCGCTTCCTGGATGTGCATACCGCGCGTGCTCACGTGGCCAATAATCCGGTTGGTTTTGCGAGAAATCTGGGTGCGGTGAATCTTGGGATGGATAATCAGGACTTCTTTCTGTAACCTGCCTGTCTTTCATACCCTTTTTCGTACCGGGGTCGCATTGCCGGGAGATAGTGACTGCATCATCGGCTCTATTAAACACGCGGCTCCCGGAACACGCCGTTAACCCATCCATGGGGGCTTGTTGAAAAGGTCCATCTTTTCAACAGTTCCGGGAGCCGCGTGTTCAATAAAGCCTTAGTTCAGTAGAATTTTTGTCACCTCACTCAGGAGCTTGAGAGCAGACTGCTCTCGTGCGACGATTAATGGCACGATGCTAATCCAGCCCAGCACCGCAAAAGACCTATTCTCCCACCCAAAGTATTGGGCGGAGTGCTATGGCACGGCCCCCTTCTTGCCGATGTCCAGGGCAGAAATGGACGAGCTGGGCTGGGACAGTTGCGACATTATTATTGTGACTGGTGATGCCTATGTGGACCACCCCAGCTTTGGCATGGCGGTGATCGGGCGGTTTCTGGAAGCTCAGGGTTATCGGGTGGGCATTATCAGTCAACCAGACTGGCGCAGTGCCGACGCGTTTACAACGCTTGGTAAACCTAATCTGTTTTTCGGTGTGACCGCTGGCAATATGGACTCGATGATTAATCGATACACCGCTGACCGGCGCATGCGCAGTGACGATGCGTACACACCGGGTGGTGAAGGTGGGCAGCGGCCGGATCGTTCGGTGATTGTGTACAGTCAGCGGTGCAGAGAGGCTTATAAAGAGTGTCCTATTGTCATCGGCGGTATTGAAGCGAGCCTGCGCCGCATAGCGCAGTACGATTATTGGGATGATGAAGTACGGCGTTCGGTGCTGATCGATTCCGGGGCTGATGTGCTGCTGTATGGCAACGCCGAACGGGCCATGGCTGAGGTGGCGGCGTGTTTTGCCAATGGAAAAACCAAACACGATCTGAGGGATGTGCGCGGCCTAACCCTGGTGTTGGATGACGTGCCACCACAGTGGATAGAAGTGGATTCGACGCGAATCGACTGGCCTGGGCGAATTGACCAAATACCTGATCCCTATCAGTTTAATAAAGCGGAAACGACAGACGCTTCAACTGCTGACAGCACGACCATCGCCAGTTCGGAACAAGCATCACCTGTACGTATTATTCCTATGCCGTTGAGCACCAAGGAGCTTGGCAAGCTGGGCTCTACCGAACAGGTGTATGTGCGCCTGCCCTCCTATGAGAAGGTCAAGAGCGACGCGGTGTTGTATGCGCATGCATCCAGAGTATTGCACCAGGAAAGTAATCCGCACAATGCGCGCGTGTTGGTACAAAAACACGGCACCAAGGAAATCTGGGTGACCAGGCCACCAATACCACTCAGCACGGAAGAGATGGACGCGGTGTTTGATTTGCCTTACCAGCGTGTGCCGCACCCTTCGTACGGTGACCAGGCTATTCCCGCCTACGACATGATTAAAACGTCTGTGAATATCATGCGTGGTTGCTTTGGTGGCTGCACGTTTTGTTCGATTACCGAGCATGAAGGGCGTGTGATTCAAAGTCGGTCGGAAGAATCGATATTGCGCGAGGTGGAAGCCATACGCGATAAGGTGCCCGGCTTTACCGGCAGCATCTCGGACCTTGGCGGCCCAACGGCGAATATGTACAAGCTTAACTGCAAGGACGATGTTACGCAGGCTAACTGCAGGCGATTGAGTTGCGTGTACCCAACAATCTGCAAAAATCTGGAAACCAATCACGCACCAACCACCCAGTTATACCGCAAGGCGCGCGCTATTCCAGGCATCAAGCGAATTTTGATTGCATCTGGCTTGCGTTACGACCTGGCGGTGCTGGATCAGGAGTATGTAAAAGAGCTGGTGACCCACCATGTGGGTGGTTACTTAAAAATTGCACCCGAGCACAGTGAAGATCATACCTTGTCTAAGATGATGAAGCCGGGCATGGGCTCTTACTATGAGTTCAAACGCCTGTTTGACAAGTACTCCAAACAAGCGGGTAAGCAACAATATTTGATTCCGTACTTTATTGCAGCGCATCCGGGTTGTACGGATGAAGACATGTTGAACCTGGCGATATGGCTAAAGAAAAATAAATTTCGGGTTGATCAGGTGCAGACGTTTTATCCGTCGCCGATGGCGTTGGCAACCGCCATGTATCATTCGGGTCGCAACCCGCTAAAAAAATTAAACTACAAGCGGGGCGAGCGTGTGTTTGCAGCGCGCGACCTGGATCAGCGCCGGCGTCAGAAGGCATTTTTGCGCTATCACGATGAAAAAAACTGGGGTTATTTGCGCGAATCTTTGGTGCGCATGAAGCGCCAGGATTTGATTGGTGACGGCGATAATCACCTTGTGCCGCATGAGGGTGTAAAGCGTATTGGGCGCGGCAGTAAACACCTCAAACCTGCGCGCGGTAGCCAGTGGAGTTCCCGGCCTTCGGGGAAGCGTAAAAAATAAGGCAATGGGTAAAGACGATTTATTTGCACGTCCTCACGCGGACCTTAGTGGGTTTGAGTTTGACTCTGCCGTAGCAGACGTTTTTCCGGATATGATCCAGCGCTCCGTTCCGGGTTATGCCAGCGCAGTCGCCATGAGCGGCTTTCTTGCGCAGCGTTTTGCAACGCCGGGTACACGGCTTTACGATCTTGGCTGCTCCCTGGGGGCGACCAGCTTGGCAATGGCCAAGGCCTTGGGGCCGGAGCAAAGCCACTGCGAGGTGATCGGCGTTGACAATTCGAAGGCTATGCTGGAAAAAGCACGCAACTTGCTGGCGAGCAATAGCGACCACCCTAATATTTCTTTGTTATGCGCTGACATTAACGACGTAGAGCTAAGTAACGCTTCGGTTGTGGCATTGAATTATACTTTGCAGTTTATAGAGCTGGGTCAACGTGAAGGCCTGCTAAGCCGATTGGCCAGTGGCATGAATAGCGGCGGTGTGTTGATTCTGTCTGAAAAGATTGCGTTTGATGACGAACAACTCACAGAGTTGTTCACTGACTTGCATCATGATTTTAAACGCAGCAAAGGCTATAGTGATTTGGAAATTAGTCAAAAGCGCGCTGCATTAGAGAATGTGTTAGTGCCGGAAACCTTGGAAGTGCATCAGCAGCGCTTACGCTCGGCAGGCTTTGCGCGGGTGGAACTCTGGTTTCAGTGTCTGAATTTTGCCTCACTGGTGGCGTTTAAGTAATGCTTTCTGCGGCTAGCGTCTTTGGTGATTTCAGCGGGACTGATTATTCGCCGCTGATTAATGGCTTGCAGGGCACGCCATTGCAAGCCTGGGCAAATGCTCTTACCCTGCAGTTGCCTGACAATTTAAGTGTGTCGCGGTATGGCGATTTGCCCGGCTGGCAGCAGGCATTGGCGCAACTGCCCGCACTGGATATTGAGAGTGTTGAGCTTGCAGGCCGCTTCATCACAGTAAAGCCCGCAACGGAGTTGCTCGCGGCAGAAAAAAGCGCCTTGAAAGAAGTCTTGATGAAGCTGCATCCGTGGCGCAAAGGCCCGTTTGAGCTGGCTGGCGTCACAATCGATACCGAATGGCGCTCAGATTTGAAATGGGATCGCTTGATTAATCACATAGAACCGCTTTCCGGCCGAACTGTTCTGGATGTGGGTTGTGGTAGTGGCTATCACTGCTGGCGTATGGCGGGCGCCGGTGCAGCACTTGCGATTGGTATTGAGCCATCGCCACTATTTGTGATGCAGTACTGGGCATTGCAACGCTATATACAAAACCTGCGAGTGTGGGTGGTGCCGCAGCGAATGGAGCAGGTACCTGCCAATTTACGCGCTTTTGACACTGTGTTCTCAATGGGTATTTTGTATCACCGGCGAGCACCGTTTGAACATTTACAGGCACTGAGAGACTCACTCAAGCCGGGCGGGCAACTGGTGCTGGAAACCCTGGTGATTGATGAGTCAGAGGGTGATTGCCTGGTGCCGGAAGGGCGTTACGCGAAAATGGGCAATGTCTGGTTTATACCCAGCGTTCGCAGCCTGGAGACCTGGTTGCGAAAATTGCGTTTTAGAGACGTTACAACGGTGGATGTCACGTTGACAAGCAGTGAAGAGCAACGCGGCACTGAATGGATGCGCTTTGAATCGCTGAGCGATTTTCTAGACCCGAATAACCCTACAAAAACCATTGAAGGATACCCGGCCCCGCGGCGTGCCGTACTGACGGCGACCGCGCCCTAGCGCGCCGCGAATTGACGGAAATCCAATAAACATTCGGACACGAAGTTCCGACCCTGCCTTTGTTAGAATCCAAACAGATTTTATTGAACACACATGAGGGCAATATGGCCGGGATAGACAATTTTAATGGCAAGGTCGCAGTTGTGACCGGAGGTGCGGGTGGTATTGGCAAAGGTATTGTCAAAGCCCTGCTTGGCGAGGGTGCGAAAGTGGTTATTGCAGACGTTGAGCAATCAGCACTGGATGCCACGCTGGCGGAACTGAATACGGATGCCGCCAGTGGTTTTGTGGTGGACGTGTCCAGCGCGGAATCCGTTGAGTCCCTGGCCAAGCATGTGTATGAGCTGCACGGCGCGTGCCATGCCTTGTGGAACAATGCCGGCGTGGCGGCACCGTCTGCCAATGTATGGGAAACCACCCCCAATGATTGGCGCTGGGTACACGGTGTTAACGTAATGGGTGTTATGCACGGCATTCAGTCGTTTGTGCCACGCATGATTGAATCTGGCGAAGGCGGCCACGTGATTAACACCTCGTCAGGCGACGGTGGAATTTCGCCATTGCCGTATCAAAGTGTGTACGCGTCGAGCAAAGCTGCAGTTTCAATCATTACCGAGTGCCTGGGTGCTCAGCTTGAAACTGAAGGTACCAATTTGCGCGCGTCAATCTTTTACCCGTCCGGTGGCATGTTGGATACTGGTATCTGGACTACCGAGCGCAATCGCCCGGCCGAGCTAAAGCGTGAAAAGCCCGGTATTCCGGCACCTAAAATAGAAGACTTCAAGAAGGCAGCGAGTGATGCCGGTATGGAGCTGAATTTTCAGGATCTGGATGAACTGGGTAAGTACGCCGTTCAAGGCGTGCTGGACCAGCGTTTCATCATCATGATCAACGTGGAAGATGCAGAAGCGCAGCTAGCTGATCGCGCGCAGCGATATGGCCGTGCTGAGCTGCCACTGGATTTAGCGTCGATACCACAGATGTAAAAAAAATCTGCGAACCCCAAAACGGGGTTCGCAGTATGAGAGTGAAAACAGCACGCTGATCGTCTGCTATCGATAACAGAGAGCCGGCGATTTCACGGCCTTACCGTAAGGCCCGGCAGGTAAAACAGGTGCTACTGACTACAAAATCAGTAGAGAATAGGTTTCTGACACTACGACCCAAACCGCGTACGCAAATGCCGCTACAGCGGCTACGTCAACTAATGCGCTCAGTTGTTTCATTCGATTTTCAAACTCCCTTATATGTCGCGAAGAGCGCGACAGCGTGTTCCACTTTTCCCTTGGTAGGTGTGCTCAGTACTGCGCTCGGCACACCCAATCGCCAAGTTGGCAATAATGCGCTGATTTTACGTGAAAACTTACCAATGCAGCTACGCTGTTTGCCTCGCATTCTGTGAAATTGTTCGCACTTTATGGCTTTTAATCTGAATAGCGGCTGAATTGCTTCAGCGAAACGCACAATAGGGCGATATAACTGTAATAAGTCACATGATCAGCCCACTTGCCGCACTATGAAAAACAAACGGAATTATTATCGAATTTTGCACGTGCAACCGGATGCGCCGGTAGAGCTGATAAAAATGTCGTATCGCACGATTATGCAAAAACTGAAAAAGCATCCCGATTTGGGTGGCGATGAATGGGATGCATCGGTCATCAATGAGGCGTATGCGGTATTGTCAGATAAAAAACTGCGCGCCGCGTACGACACCCGCCTCTTGCGCGAACGCACCATGGCCGATGCCGGCCAGCAAAATGAAGAACAGCGCGATGGTGGCAATGCCGAACAGAAAGAGCATGCCCAATCAGACGCAAAATCGCGGGATGAATCAAGCCAGGCGGACACAAGGCACAGCGAGCCACACACTGAGCAACAGAATCATGAGCCACAGGGTGCGGCGCAGCATGCACACAGCGCCAATGACGAACAGGTGCCCGACAACAGCTGTTTTTTCTGTAAAGCAGTCTACCGCGATAGCCCCGGCGCAGAATCTGATTGTACAAACTGCGCCAGCCCGCTAAAGAAGTT
Source organism: Gammaproteobacteria bacterium (assembly GCA_030429735.1). Taxonomy (GTDB): domain Bacteria; phylum Pseudomonadota; class Gammaproteobacteria; order Pseudomonadales; family JAUIET01; genus JAUIET01. Next base: position 539,709 of record JAUIET010000001.1, on the reverse strand, counting down.
AAACCCTGATGCCATGGAGTCATCGGGTAATCGCTCGATCCAGCGTCAGCCGCGCAATAGCCCACTTGATGTTTGGCCTTTCTGGCCGGGCGAGAAGCAGCAAGCTGTTCTGGTCGATTTATCCTTGCATGGGCTTAAGCTGCGCTTCACCCACCCGCTGCATGCCGGACATGTCATCAAAGTAGAGAACGCCGCGTTCACTGGTGTTGCCCGTATTGCGCATTGCGTCAGTGCCGATACCGGCTTTCTGCTGGGTGCTCAATTCTTGAGCTTGCGGTTTGAATCGCAAAGTGGCACGTTTGTGCAAACCTCTGCCTGAGCGTAGGTCTGCCCATGGCGCCAGTGCTTATTGCTGTTTTCGCAATATCAGGTAGACCAGCGGCGCTATTGAGCCAACAAAGCAGGTAGCGACGATGTACGGCCAAGGATTGCTGCCGTTCTTTTTTGCGTCGTGGTACATCCAGATAATTATCAGAATCATGCCGATAACCAGGTCGGCAAATACCTGCCAGCCCGCAGAACTGTGGCGGTGATATTCGAATATGCCGATGTAACCTACATCCATAATGGCGTAAATGGTGAGCGCAAGAAAGGGAATCAGCAGGGTAAGCGCGATGGGTTTCATGTTCATTGTATTCGCTCCGTTTGTTGAGTCTTCAGTGTGGCTTGGTAGCTGAATGACATCAATTACCTCCAAGGTTATTGAAACAGGTACACTTTGCGTCAAGAATCACTGGTATCAGGAAGGTTGGAGCGGCGAATGGCGGCACAGGCAGCAGGGCAAGCGTTTCCGTCACACTGTCGCCAATGGCGGCAGTATCGGAAGCTGTCACAATTGGAGTTGGCCATGGAAGCTAACGTGTCACAACGACACATCAGCTGGCTTGAAACCGGCCGCAGCAAGCCCAGCCGGGAAATGGTGATCCGTTTGGCTGAGGCTTTGGATATCCCGTTACGTGAAAGGAACAAGCTGTTGCGAGCCGCAGGTTTTGCCGCGGTGTATTCAGAGCGCAGCTTGCAGGAGCCTGATATGGCACCGGTACTGGATGCACTTAATCGGGTGCTTGAGCATCACAACCCCTTACCGGCCGTGGTGGTGGATCGTTTCTGGAATGTGGTAATGATGAATACCGCGGGTGAGCTGTTATTCGGCATGGCCGAGCCCAGCGACGATTACATTGCGGATATGGGTGAGTCAGCGCGGCACAATATGGCAGCACTGACCTTACACCCTGGGGGTTTCCGGCAATTCATCACTAACTGGGAGCAGGCAGCGCCAACATTCGTGCGCCGGCTGAAACGTGAAGCCCTGGAAAGTGGTGATGCAGAGTACGGCAAGCTACTGAACAAGTTGCTGGATCTGGCGGGCCCAATTGAATCAAGCGATTTGCCCGACGAGCAGCTATTGCCTGTTTTACCTTTGGAACTGGAGCAAGATGATTTAAAGCTCAGTTTATTTTCAGTGATCTCAACCTTTGGTACGGCGCAAGATATTACCGCCGACGAACTGCGCGTTGAAGCATTTTACCCTGGCGACAGCGCCACTGATGAATTTTTCCGCAGTATGCAAGCGCTTCACTGAATTCGCGCCTGCATCTCGCGGGCTGCGAAGTAATGCCGAACTCTGCACTCAAAACCGCCCGTTGCTTGCCATATACTTGGCATCTGTGAACAGCGGAGACTGCACTCATGAGACTAGTTAGAGTATTTTTTATTGTCTGCCTGGTGGCAATGCAAGCGCAGGCACAGGCAACTGAAAACCGCGTATTCAAAATCAATATGGGTCCTGGCTGGTCTGAAATGACCGCCGGCCAAGACGACCAGAAGTACTACTACAGTTACGGCAACCGCGAAGACAAAGCGTTTGTGTTGTTCCATATAGGTAAACAGAAAGACAAAGAGTACACAGACCAGCTAAGCGCGGAGCTGATTGGCGAAGCAACACGAGAAGTGAAAGCACGCGGCGGCAATATTCAGGAATCAGCCCGCTACAAGCGCAAAGGGTGCACGGTGGATTATCTGGCCTATTTCAAGCCAGAGAAAGAAGGCACCAATGTGGACTTTTACATGTACTGCAGCGGCAAGCTGATTACGGCAAATTACGCATTGCAGGGCATGGATGAAGTGAACATTGCGCTTGCCAAGGACATTCACAAAAGCTTCAAACTGAAGTAAGTGTGAAAACCGGCCTGGTATTGTCGGGTGGTGGTGCGCGCGGTGCTTATCAAGTAGGCGTATTGAAGGCGATTGGTGACCTGCGCCCCAAGCATGCCCACAATCCTTTCTCCATTATCAGCGGCACCTCCAGCGGTGCAATTAATGCTGTTGCTTTAGCCTCATCGGCCAACAACTTTCGCCTGGCCGTAAAGAAAGTAGAGCGCTTGTGGAACAGCCTGCATGTTGATTTGATCTATAAAGCCCAGCGCAGAGACGTGGCTTATAGCGTGGCGCGTTTGTTTGGCTCGCTGTTCAACGACGGGGTTGGTAAAACCCGCCCCGTTGCTCTATTAGACAATGACCCACTGCGCCAGTTGCTCCAGCAGCGAGTTAAGTTTGGCAACATACGCCGCCGCATCGACGCGGGATATCTCGATGCGGTTGCGGTCACAGCTACCGGTTATCAATCAGGTGAGTGCGTTACCTTTTTTGAGGGAAGACCGGAGATGGACAAGTGGCGCAGGTTGCGCCATGTGGGTGTGCCGGCCGACTTAAGCGTTAGCCACCTGCTCGCATCCAGCGCTATTCCAGCCATTTTTCCCGCGGAAAGGCTGAGCCGTGAGTACTTCGGCGACGGCGCCCTGCGCCAGCTGACACCACTAAACCCGGCGATACGCTTGGGTGCCAATCGCCTGCTGGTGATTGGCGTCAGTGGCAATGCCAGGGTTCCCATTCGTCATGACGAAGAAAAGCACTCGCCATCCCTGGCGCAGATGATTGGTCATGTATTCAAAAGCGCGTTTATTGACAGCATGGAAGCTGACCTTGAACACTTGATGCGCATCAATAATTTGCTTGGCATGATCCAACTGGAAAACCCTTACGCCGATACGGATGGCCTTAAAACCATTGATCTACTGGCGATCAACCCATCCATCGAATTTGACGAACTGGCAGCCAAGCACGTGCCAGACCTGCCACCCGCCATGCGCACGCTAATGCGAATTATCGGCGCCACAGGCAAAGGCGGCGGCGCCAGTTTGGCCAGCTATCTGTTATTCGAAAGCGAATTTTGCAAAGAACTGATCCAGTATGGCTACGAGGACACCATGGAACTGGAAAACGAGATCCGCTTATTTTTCGACGAGTAGAATTCGTGTATAGTGCGTGGCCGTAATTCGCCCTTAGCTCAGCTCGATATTAAGAGAGTACCTGGCTTCGGCAATGAATGCGATAGAATACAGTTTCTCAGCGCCCTTAGCTCAGCTGGATAGAGTACCTGGCTTCGAACCAGGTGGTCGGGAGTTCGAATCTCTCAGGGCGCGCCATTTCCATTCCTTGCTCCCCAAACTGCGCTAACACCTTGAAAGGTAAGGTGGTTTTTGGAGTTCGAAGTCCTCTTTTTCGGCAGTACGCAATCCGCTCAGAAAACGCCAGTCTAAGCACCACTTTCTTCATCATGTGATCACCTTTTTCCCATAGATTCCATGGGTTTGCGAGAAAATGCATCGCCCGTTCGAACACCTTGTTGCGTGTGTCTTCCTGAGCAGGCGTTTTGGCCAGTTTTTCGTTCAAAACACGTCTCTCGCGCTCCAGTTTTTCGATACGTTCTTCATACGCAGACACCACTGTTGGGCTGCCGGCATCCACAATCCGGTCGAGTAAATCCTCGATCTTGCGCTCGACTTTTTTAAGCTCGGCGCGGGTGCCATCTAACAGTTTTTCGGCCTGGTCTGTTCTGGCCTGCCAGGCAACCTTGAACATGTCGGCGGCCAAAGCAAACAGCTTCGTGGTGGGTTGCAGACTACGCATGACCTCATCAAATTCCGCCTCCAACTTGTCGCGCGGAATGGATTTCCGCTCACTCTCACAACCTTTGGTGAAGCAAAAATAGTAAGGGTATTTCTTATACTGCCCTTTGGACCAACAGGCCGTCAGTGGCTTGTGACAATCATTACACTCGACAAATCCGCGCAAGGGGAAATCCAGATTGATGTCCATGCGCGCCGGAGCAAGGCGTGCGCCCGCCCGTTTTTTCTGGATCGCTTCGAAAGTCTCCAAAGAGATAAGGCCATCGTGATGCCCCTTCACCCAATTGATCTCCCAGGGTTCATGCACAATGTATCCGGCGTACACCGGGTGCGTCAAAATACTCATGGCGCGCTGCTGTGTGACGCGTCCGTATTTGTCTTTTGGGAAGGCGGGCTGTGATTGTAAGAAGCGCGCAACTTCGGCTTGTGAATCAAAACGCCCGCTGGCAAACCCTTCCAGAGCTTCCTGAATGATGCTCGCAAAAGGTTCTTTACGCTTGAGTACTTTGCCGTTGCCTTTCTCCGCGACATATTCATAGCCCAGCGGCCTTTGAAGGGCGTAGTAGCCATTCATCATACGGGCGCGCATACGCTGCACGGTCTGGCGTCCGTTTTGTTCCCTCTCCAGAGCACCTTGCGCGGCCAGCACATTTTCAATGAAGCGGCCTTCGGGGCTGTCATCAAATTTGTAGTTTAGACATTCGATGGCAACGCAGCGCGTTTGAAACGCGCGACGCAGCTTGATGTGAAACTCGATGTCCCTGGCAAACCGTTTCAGGTCGTCAAAGATCACGACATAGTTATTGTCGGCTTGCGCATCCAGATAACTGAGCAGGGCAACCATGCCGGGACGGTTCATAAAATTCCCCGCGCCCGATACGTCATCAGGAAACACCGCCTCAACGTCATAGCCTTTTGCATTCGCATATTCGCGGCAGCGTGATTCCTGAGAGGCCAGTCCGTGACCGGACGTGGCCTGCTTGACACTGGAAACGCGGCAATAGATCAGTGCCTTTTTCTGATGTTTTATATCGCTCATTCTTTACTCCCTTCTTTATTTGTTGTGATGCTTTTGAGCCGGTTATTGAGCAGCTCAATTTCCTCGCCGACGCCATCGTTTTTTACCAGCATGTCTTTGGCATCCGGTGTGAGCAGATACTCGTAAGCACCATCGTCTTGCGGGTCAACTTGCTGCAGCGGATGTACACCAAATCCCAAATCGACAAAGGCGACGATGACAGACCACAAGGCATCAATAAACTCACGTTTTTGAGACTCGTCAATATCAGAGTCTTCGAGGTGATGCAGATAGCGATCATAATCAACGGCAATAATCGGTCGTGTTCGGTATTCGGTAGTACTTTCAAAATCGTTACACATTGTTGGGTCACTATCTTTGGATGTCTTCATTCTGTCTCCATTCGTTTCATGTTCACTCTATGTTCTCTTTTCGAACATAAGAGGAACGTTGTAGGGACTCGGAGATAGGCTTGGCAAGCCCTATCTGAGTCAGATTATTTCGTTGTTTGTACGCCGGGACTCACAAAGTTATCTATTACTGGCGAGAGCGGGCGTGGGTAAGCGTTTCGCGCGTCACCGTTTCTTGATTGCGTTTCGCTTCACGGGCTTTTGCCTCGGCCTCAATCTGAGGACGATAGTATTGTTCTTCCAGTGCCTTGCCCCAGTCATAAAGCGGCTGGTTTTCCGCGTGGCGGAATTGGTTATCCATAACCGTGCCGGCAAACTGATCCGTCGTCCCCAGCTCGCGCGCAAGCGCTGCTGCCTGATGGCGATAGGCGCGGTGCCAGGGCATCTTATTGCCTTCTTTCACCATGCGGCCCGCGTCAGTCGCTGCCCTGTAGGCATGATCTTTTTCTGCGACGCTTAAGGACAGATCGCGCAGGCCTTCGGTATTCCCGTCAAGGCCGGTATCATCGCGGCGATCAATGTCATTTTCACGCGCCATCAATCCCTCGCGCAGTTGGTTCATGGTTTGGCCGGTGCGGGCTTTAAACAAATCGCGAATAATCTCTTCGCCTTTGAGCGCATCGAACTTTTCGGTGCGCGAAAACGCATACGCGTAATCACCCAGCTTTTCTTTGAACTTGCCGCTTTTGAGAATTTCGCGCTCCAGTACACCGGTAATGGCAACGGCTTCATCAAATTGGGCGTCCGTGAGCAGGCGGCCTGAATAGCTTTCGCGCGCATGGCCTAAGCGTTCACGTTCCTGATTGTCGTAGAAATGGTTCATCTTTAAAGTCTCCTTTATATAAGTGACGGGTTTATTGGCGACGGGGACCGCGCCGGGGTTGATCTTTCAAAGGCACCTTGGCCTTCTGTTTATCAGCGCTTCTATTAAAGCTCTGCTTCATTTCTTCGCGTTTGGCATCGCGCCGTTCGATCTTTTCAATCAAGACGCCAAGCTCTTTAGCCTCATTGTGTTCGATGCGCGAAATCCGCCGATGATGATCTTGCTGCACATCTTTATGGGCTTGCCTGAGCAGCAGATCTTTATTGAACTGATCGGTTTGAAAGAAGCGATTGGTCAAGGTCTTCTTGGGCGTGCCTGCTTTATCCATCAGGCGCTGCAAGGCCTGACTGACACGCGTGTCATACTGGGCGTAGTAGCTTTGGGTCTGCACTTTGGCCTGACGTTGGTACTTCGCCATGATGGCGCGGCCTTGCTCCCAATCTTCGGCTTTGCGAAAACCTCTCGTCTTGTGGCGCATATCGGCCAGATCAAAGGTGCGTTTCAGCTCTTTGGTGATATCAAAAGGCATGGGCTATCCCTCCTAACGAATTTACTTGATTGACCGAATCCGGACGTGCTAGCTTTAAAAGCATGCAAACATTCAAAACCATTGAAGATGTTGAAGACTGGCTGGAGCCCATGGACTATCCGGGCTTTTGGTATACGGTTACACCCTTTGAGCTGGACATTCAGGACAAAGCCTCTTGTGATGAGCAGCTCGTAAAAGAAGGTGTGAACCCTGAGACCATGCTGTATGTACTCAAAGGCTGCGCGCGCATTGAGTTGACTAAGAAGTTCGATCTGAAACATCGCGAATTGGCCCCGTGGTTGAAACCGGTCGAAAGCCATTAGCCCGTCTCCTTTTTGCGGAACAGAAGAAAGTCACAACGCCCATTCAGCGGGATGATCGTAAATTCACCATAAGGGCCGATATAAGTGCAGCGCGTGTAATAGCGTGTCGCTGAAATGTCATAGCCTTGGCCGGTATCGCGCCAGCTGTAAGACCATTTCATATGCGGTAGGCCGTAGGTGGTATAGGCCAACCAAAGGGCTATGGGTACAAGCGTCCAGATAAAGTAGCTGGGTCGAACAGGCCAAACACGTCTCATCGAAAATCTCCTTTTAGTGAACCGTTCTCAGGGTGACTTTGGGATTGGGCTTAAGCCGTGCGCCTTCGAGCGGGTTGTCGCTCAAATCAAAGCAGTAAGGGGCCACTTCGTTTTGACGGATCTTCTTGGCATGAATAAAGCCAACGTCTTTAACGTGCAGTATTTGCTCGTCGGGCGGTAGGCTCATCAACATGTCCGGCGTATAGAGCCGCTCTTTGCCGGTTGAGAAATTCCCTGAGAACTCCGACTTGTTGGAGCTGATGCCGATGCTGGAAGACACGCTCAATGACTCGCCCATGGCGCGGCTGACTTTCTCGGCTTCCTCGAATGAGGAAAAGCCGAACCACTGCTTAATGACCGCATTCTCTTCCAGGGTGTTGGTTTCTTTTTGGCCGTATTTACGTTCGATCTCCGAGCGTGACTGCGCAATCATGTGGCAGGTGCCACCATAGCCGCGCATGGTGGTCAGCTGTGAAATCAATGCTTTGAGCGGCGCGTTGGTAAATTCATCCAGGATGAAACTGACCGGTGCATGACCGCCCGACAGCACCACTTCCATGAAGCTTTGCAGTTGCAACGCGTAATCAGCGCCGAGCCGTTCCATGTAACGCACGGGGCCGATCAAAAAGACGACATAGCGATCATCAATGAGCTTTTCGTGGGTATGGACGCTGTCCACACCCGCGTGATGCAACGCGGACGTAGCGGCGTAAATGCGCATGGCTTTAGCGGCAGCGGCGCGATGCTGAGGAAAATGCTCTTCGTTTTTGGTCATGCCGATGACGTGATGCGCCAGGGCTTGCAAGTACGTATCGCCTTCTAGCACTTCGAGCTTGGCGGTTTTTATCAGCAAATCAGGGTTGCTGATCATGGACCAGACTCCGCCCGGTGTGGCCAGTCTGGGATTGCGAGACAGCAGCGTGTTTTGCGCAAACTCGATTAAGGTGCGCGGCTCGTCACGCCAGTACTGATTGCGTGCATCACCCGAAGGTTCTTCAATGGTGGCATGACAGGCATTTTCCGTGGCAAAGATCAGCTCGCCTTTTTGTTGGGCGAACGCTTCAATTACCCCACCATAGGGGTTCAGTGATATACCGTACGGGTTGTCTTTACCCAGTACGCCGAACTCATCAACGTGGGCTACTTTGCGTCCGGCCTTGATGCACATTTGCGTGGCCTGCGCGGCGATTTCGCCGTCTTTACTGTCGGTGATAATGATGGCGCGTGAGGTATCAGCCAGTAAGGACTGCAACCAGATCATGGCCCCGCAGGTGGTTTTCCCGCCACCGGCTGCCGATAACAAAAGACTGTGCGCATGACGCGGCGCAAATATCGGTTTGCCGTCAAAGCCCATGCCAAGCAGACGTTTTGTTGGCGCGTTCATTCGTGCATCCCCGCCTGATCCAGAGCCTCACCGGAAGCAAGACCCGAGGATTTCGGGCCGGAACCCTGTTCCATGAACCGGGCCAAGGCCTTGTCGCGGTTGTATAACCTGACCATTGCTTGCACGCTGCCAACCAAACTGGCCAGTGACACCAATATGCAGACCACGCCCAAAAACGCCCAGCCCCACCCTTGGGTAAGCTCGTAGCTCAGCAACTTGTCCGGCCAAATCACCCAGGCCAAAAATCCAAAGCTGAAAGACTGCAGCAAGCCCCAATTGATCCTGATGATCTGACCGACTGAGCTTTGAATGGTGTGATTAACATCAACGCTCATGACTCTTTCCTCGCCTGTGATTTTTGACGCTCGATAACGATGCACTGTCTGATCTGTTGCAACGCGCGCGGCGTTCCCCAGACGGCACTGGAAAGCTCGGAGCCTTTTAAGTCCCGAGATAACAGGGTGAGATGGCCGGTCATCAGACCGATGATGGCAATCGCTACAGACAAGGCGGCTAAGGTGAGCATTTCGCCCATATAGAGCAGGTCGGCAAATGAGGCAGAAAAGCCCAGTAGAGCGCTGCTCAATAACAGGCTGCCTGCCAAATAGGGACGACGCACGCTAACTACTGATACGCTGTCCAGAATGAATGAGTCGCGATGGGTGAGAACCGTACCGTCTTCAACTTTAACGAAACCAATAATCATGATGTGTGTTCCTGTTTCATGCTTTGCAGTGGGGTGAGTCAAGCGCGGTATTCAGCGTGCTTGTGAGCTGTGCCACCGGTGGTGGCGTCATCAAACGCAAGCTGCCGGCATGAATGGCCCAGGCTGTATCTTGGGCAGTAACTGCAGCGGCACACGCGCATGAGGTGGTTGTCTTTTCGATGGCCAGAGCCATTCTTTTGTCTTCCATCGCCCGGCGTGCTTTTTCCTGAGCCTGTAAGACCGCCGTGGCGCCTCCGCCAAAATCCGGATTGCCATACTGATTGCACAGCTGCGACAGGCTCGGCATAAAACTGCCTACCAAAGACTGACAATCCATGCGCGGGATCACTTTCGGGGCTTTGCGCGTGGCTTCCACTTCGGCAATCAGCGCGTGCTGACAGGTTTCTTGCCAATTGGACTTTTCAATGGTGCGGGTGGCTACGACCGGCCCCAGCACAAACACAGACAGTCCGACATACAGCGCGCCCGCAATAATCAGGCCGCCACTAATGGGTAAATTGTTGGTATCAAACATGTATTTTTCTCTCCGAGGTAGTTACAGGGCAGGGTCATCGCCCGCGCGGTTAAACGCGCCAAAGCGGCAATGGCTACGGGCAAGCGACTGCAACTGCGCGCCTTTGAGACCTGCCTCGCTCAGGGGAGGCGTCTTAGCTGCCTTTTCCAATTCATGCGCTTCCGTATAAACGGGCGCATCCCGTCCCAATTGACTGCCAAGCTCGATATGACTGCGCAGCACGCCTTGCCCGGCAGCGATGTAGCACCACTGCATGGCAGCGTTGCCTTCGATAATGTCTTGTGTATCGGCAAAAACCGCGCCTGTGGTCACCTGCAGGTCCGTGCCTTCAATCGGTACGGATTTGAAAAAATGCAGGCTGTCGGCGCGTGCCAGAGCCTCTTCTAATGAGGTCAGCGGCCGGCACTTATCGGCGCGGTGACCGGGCGGACACCAGCCTGTATCAGTCCAATCGCCAAAGGCGGCCAGCTTGAAATGCTCCCAGCGATCACGAGCGGCATAAAAATTAGCGTTCCAGAACACCATGGCAAGCAGCCCGAAAGCCACGATGCTGAGAGCGCCGATGCGTGTCATGAAACGAATAACCGCCATCCAGCCTTGTCTGCGACCGGTCGTGGTTTGCGCCCCTGATTTTTTAAAAAGCTTCATTGCGCGCTCCTCGCAGTGTCTGCTGCATCAGTTGCGCTGTCGTCCTCGGGCGGCACATAGCGTTCAGTAATCTGCGGCGGTAAAGACACCACGCTCGAAGGAGCTGTTGTGGGAACAGAGCCCGGCGTTGGCGCAGGTTGATCATGCTCGGCGGGCGGCAATTGGCGTTCGATGTCCCAGACGTGACGCAAATAGGCCAGCACCCAAAAAGTGATCGGCAGCACCAGTTCGGCGACAAAGATCACGGCGGCAAAGGCTGCGAAGTCCAATAAGTAACGCAGTGAATCCGTCATCCCCGGACGCTTGGGAAAGCTCGGAGCCTCAATCGCCTCACCTTCCAGAGTTACCAATATATCTCTGAGTGTCTTGGCGTGTTCACGCAAGATAGCGTTGATGCGGGCAGTGGCACCGCGGTTTCCCGCAATATAAACACCCTTATCCAGCTCATCGACATACCCGGCCAGCAATCCCACGGGCAAAGCTTCCATAAGCGCTGCGCCGGTCTGGCTGATGTTGATATGGACGGTCTGAAGCTGCGCGCGCTTCTTATCCAGCCCAAGCTCCTCTTTGGCCAGTACCAGCTGATAGCGCGTATGGAACCGGTTCAGCTCAGGCAGTAAATTCTTGCGCTGCCCGTCACCTTCTTCAAAGGCAGAGGCAATGGAACCTGAGCGTGAGGCCAGCTTGTGCATGACAGACGCAACAGGACCGTAACCGCCCCGACCGACTTGGCTGAGGCATGAGGACTTAGCTTCGCATACCGCATAACCTTCCAGCTCATCGGCAATGAGTTTCAGGGCAGGGGCAGCGCGCCCGGCTTCCAAGGTCACACGGTTGGCTTGTGCCATATACTTGCTCAGCGCCGCGCCATTATCTTCGAGCGTACGCTCATGCACGCCATCATGAACAAGGCCGGAATACGCACCGATATACATGCCGCTACCGGCCAGCAATATACCGGCCACCGATATCACGCCTGCTAACCCAAAACCGATCGCGGCCTGTTTCGCCCCTTTTGTAATGGCGAAATGGTTGACGGCAAAGGCCACCAGTCCGGCGCTCGCTGTTACCAACAATACCTTGATGGTTGCCATGGGGCCGGACTCAGGGCTCAAGATGCTCAGCGAGATGCCCAGCATTAGCGCCGAAAACACACCCAGCACGGCAATCAATGTTTCCTCGATGGGCCGACCCGGTTTCTTATCTCGTCGAAGCTTCACCCTTTCGTTATGATGGGCGTCTGACATATTTGGATTATTGGACATGGTCTCTCTCCGCTTTAGTGCGTTGTTTTCCGAACTCAATGGGAGGAAGCCTAGAGCACTTGTCCGACACAGGTGTAACAGCGGTGTAACAGCAAGCGTTAGGGGGATCGCGCATGCCTGATCTGGCAGCGCCTTCTTATGATGCGTATGCGCGCCAGAGATTGTTTCGCATCCTGAGCGATCTGATAGCGTCAAAGAAAGACTTGAATTGGTCTACGATGGCGGACGCTATCAGTGAGTGGAACGGGCCGGATTTTCAGCGCAACAATTTTTATCGCCTGCGTGACGGCAAGCTAAGCGATCCCGTTACAGAGATCATTGTACGATGGCTGGAACAGAGTTTCGAGCCTGATATACGTCAGCGTTTGAGTGTGCAGTCAATCTTCGGCGAGATGGGCTTATCGGCGCGTGATTACTATTTTCACGTCTCGCCGGATAATCTGCTCGAAGAACTCGATGAACAAATTCTGGAGCAATATGCAGGTGTCTATTTGTGCGCGCCCGCCTATGACAAGAGCAGTTTTTTGCCTTTAAGTTTCTTGCGCGAATGGTATCGCGATTACAAAGCCATGCCCCATATCGAGCAAAAGGGGCGAACGCTTGATATCAAACAATATATTGCCGAGCGTTCGATTTTGGTATTGCAACGCACATCGGGCTATTTTTTCTATGCCGCTGAAATTCCGATGTCGGCTCTGTTTCCAAAAGCCTTTGAAACGGGCTGCATCAAAATGACTTATGAAGGCGTCGGCGTTGTGTCGTCCAACTCTATTCAAATCAAGCTGCGCGAATGCCTATCACGCGTCCCTAAAACCCATGCGATTTTGATCAACAAGAAAACTGCAACTCACAAAAATAATCCGTTTGGTCTGTCATTTTATTTGCCACCCGGCACCGAAGGCGTGAGGCAAGAATGGCAACAACTACCTGAGAGTGATATTGAAGCACTCAAAAAAGAATACGCGCTGTCATTGGAGGCAGAATATTATCTCTCCGGTCCAGTGCAAGTTTGGGTATCGCCCGTGCCTTACTTGAAAAATCTGGTCGGCATGGTGTTTGGCCGCGAGCATGTCTATCACCGAAAACCCGCAGATTTCCTGCGCGATCCTGAGTTGCACTTTATCAGGCCCGATGTCGCAAACACCGAGCAGTTCCAGAAAGTCATTGACAACCCTCTCTCTATAGGCGAATTACTATGAAAACGAATTTGCAGGAGAAGATGGCACGGACACTCGGCTACTTTGATGATAGCGGGATCGACAGGAAGCTTTACCGGCTAATAATAGCCGCTTACAACGACGACACGGATAAGGCCCTGGCCCTCATTGAGGAAGATCCCGACCAAATAAACAGACAAGACCCGCATAGCGGTCTGACAGCACTGCATATTGCCATTTTCAGACAAAACGAAGAATTGGTGACTGTGCTGGCTCAGCACCCCAAAACCGATGCCCGGCTCAAGGATGCTTTTGGCCGGAGGCCTGTCGATATGCTGGACTATACGCAGAACCAGGAGATATTTGAGGTTGTCATGGACGCAACTTATCCTGAGTCGATGCAGGAACTGGAAGCAATCAGGCGTGAGGATGAAGGAAAGACAAAGGCAGATGTTTTGTCATTCAAGCCTAAGCCGAGATAAATTACTAGTTGGGCATGTTAGTTGGCAATTGGCTCGTTACCCATCTGGTCTCGATCAAAGCGTTCTAGAGCGCGACATCAGCCAGAATTCAAGCTAACCTATCGACTCTCAATTATCTGAATTTATCTGGAGGCTGCCGTGGTTAAGTTTACAGGAAACCCCAATCTGCAAAATGTACAAATTAATGAGTCAATAACTGGTGACGTCACCATGAATGTTGGCTTGCAGTGTGATGACGTGAGAAACCTGTTAGTTCATGTACAGGAAATTGCTAAAAATAGTGATTTTCAAGATCGCGAGCTAAGTGAACTACTGGAAACTACTCCGTCAGAGGAAAATCAAGAAGGAATAAAGCAACGGCTGATCGAATACTACAAGAAGCTCAAAGCGATCGATGAAGCTGGCGAACTCGCGATCAAGTATGGAGCCGGTGCCACCACTTTCCTGAGCGGTTTGATCGCGCTTCTCGGCTGAATTTGGAGAGACTCCTGCTGAATGGATATTTCGGCTGATTCAATTTCTGGTAGTCAAGTCAATGAAGGCGTTGCTGGTAATGCAACGCAGAACATTGAAAGCTTGGTCGTCCACGCGAGGGATACCACAAATACTTACATTGGTTGCACGTTTAACGGTATCCCTGGAGATAATGATCCTGCGACGAGCGCAATGGCAAATCTGCTCATTCAAGCGCAAGAGCTAATTATTAAAGACAAGCCACACGAAGGCGCTGCGCTACTGACGCAAATTGTTGCACCAGGTATATTTGATCTACTTTCATACGAGAAAAAACGTATTGCCATCTCGGCATATTGCGAATACCTGGCAGCCAATAACCAATTTGATGAAGCTCAGAAGTACTTATCCGAGCTTCCACAGGAACTTGCAGATGACAAAATCGTTCGAGCATGGTCGATTTGGCTTCAATTCCTAGAAGGTGATGACTCTAAACTCGACGATCTTCACGGTCTACTTAAAGCTTACCAAGATTCACCTACTATAATTCATCTTGGGCTACAAGCTCCCGATAGCCCCCTACGTGAACTGGCCTCAAGACTGATCAAGGAAATAACCGATGAGGCGAATTCAGAGATTATTGGTAAATTTCGTATCCCCATACTTTCTTTTGCCCACAAGAGGTGTCTCGAGGGGAGCGAAACAGAAGGCGCGAATCTCGTAGCACTTGTAGAGCCGCATGGTGAGGTCGAGCGGTACAAACTTCGTTACTTGAAGCTCAATTTTCGTATAAAGGCATTACTTCAGTCGTCGCTTCTGGCATCCAAAGACCATATTACGCTTACTGAATGGTCTGAGCTTCATGACATGCTTTCAGATGTTAGCGACATTATTGAATGCGCGAAGAAGAATGCCCACGAATTTATCGATGCATGTGCAATTAAATCATTGATTCTGGGGTTACTAAGTAGGCCGGCAGATGCGATTGAAACCATCCCTCTTGAAGGTATTAAAAGGCTTGATCGACAGGACTTCATCAATCTTGCGAACAACTATCAATCACTGGGTGATTGGGAAGGTCTCGAGAAGCTACTCACAAATATTCCTAAGGAACTAGCGGAGGAATTGGCGAGCCTCAAATTCATTGCCCTGATTAACCAGTCACAATGTGATCGCGCGCGGGAAATTTCGAATGTACCCGAAAGTTTGCGGCGTGTTCTAGATGAGGATTACGTTCTTGGCGAGGGCCAACAAAACTTGGAAGATGTAACAGATTTCTTTTTTGCTGTACAAATCGCAGTTCATCGATATACCAAGAATAATGATGAAGAAGCACTACGGTATTTAAAGGATGCTGATCCTGCCGATGATCACGACAAGCTCCTTCTCGCAAACGCCCTTAACGAATGCGACTGTGATAAAGAGGCGCTAGACATCTATGAGGTTGTTTTTACCGATAAAGAATCCGGATTCGGCATTCACTATGTAAACTACTTGCGCCTCCTCTTCATTTGCGGATATCGCAATCGGGTAAGTCAGAAATTAACGCCTTTCGCTCGTGAGCAGATTTTCTCGTATCAGCCACTGACATTCTTTTTCGTTCAGTTCACAACCGCGACGAAAGGAATATCTGCATCAATCGAAGAGTTGAGTAACGCAATTGATCAGACTGACCATATCTGGTTCAAGATCGCATGGTTAAAGCAAGTAATCGAGACAGGAGAATTGAATGATGCGCACAAGAGTATAGAAAGTTGGGGTCTATCTCCACCGGGACCACCCGGAGATCAAGCAGATTATTTGTCTCTCGTATCGCAACTTACCGGCCCACGAGATATCTATCAAACACTCTACAGGCTTTTCCACGAAAACCCTAGATCGTTTCAAATTCAGCGTGCTTGCTTTCGAGTCTTCATGGAAGACACCATGCGAGGACAGTCGCACCTTCCATCGTCTTCAACTGAGGTTAACGAGCGCTGCGGCGTTGTTTTGAGCAGCGGCGAAACGATACTGATTGATGATAGTCTGCGGGGAATGCGCTCAACACTGTATATCTTGTCGCACGATGAATTGGTCAGACCATGGATCGGAAAAAAGCCAGGAGATTCGGTATCCTACAAGAATTGTGATCAAACCATTCGTGAAATTATACACCCATACGTGTGGCTTGCCCGTCACACGTTGGGCGAGCTGACAAAACGGCCTGAGCAAAGCGCGATTTGGGTCTTTCAGGCGTCGAGCCCCGAGCAAAATGTAGATCAGATCATCGAGCATGTGCGATCAGCAGAGCAGCACAGACGTGAGCTTATTCGGACAGCGACAAGCGGGAAAATTGGTGTCTTGACTCTGATGGCGAGAGAGAATCAAAACCCGCTAAAAGAATGGATCGAAGTCTTAAGCAGCAGCGCTAGCTGCAACCTACCAACTAACTGCGGAGCTGTGATTCCTAGGCTAAAACAAGCAAAAGGAGATTTTCTGGTTCTTGATCCTTCTAGTGCCAGCAGTATCGTTTTGCAGGGCAATATTTCACATCAACTTAAGAGCGCGCCCGGATTAATAGCAACCGTACCGGCAGTCGCGTCTTCTTTCCGTGATTTGCGTGATGACCTAAAAAAAACGCCAAGTGGAAAGCTTTACTGGGATCAAGACCACGATCGCGTGGTAATTGATGATTCTCCCGCTAGTGCGGAGGAGGTATGTCGTACAATAGAGTCGTTTCTTGATTTACTCTCAGACAAGTGTATTCATGAGCTACAGCCTATTCCGTCACGCGACCTGCCAGATGGATATCTACAACTTATTGAGCTGTTCGACCCAGCAACACGCGATGCAGTTTATGCATGCTATGGCTATGAATGTAGGATTTTGGTATCCGATGATCCAGTGATAAGGCGGAGCGCGGAAGCGCTAGGTATCCGTGTAAGCAACAGTTTAGAACTCCTTGGAACAATGGGTTTGCTCAGCACTTCTCTCAACGAGAAAGATCTGCCTGAGGCATTTGTTCGGATGACGAATTCGTGCCTCATTCCTTCGTCCATTCCCTCCTCAGTACTTTTATATCTGATGTCTACTGATGCATCTGAGACAAAAATTGATTACTTTTTTAAAAATAAACTTTCATCCATCAATTTTGTGACAAATATTGGTGTCCTCACAAATATTGTTTCATATGCTCTCCCGCGCAATGATGACCTTCCGCATTTTCAGTATGTAACCCAGATGCTGCGTAGAAGGATGGCTGTAGAGCAGCTTGCTGCTCATTATGTCGCCAAATTTATTGTGAAGAGTTGCCTTGAGTTGGTTGCTACACAAGCGCAAAGAAGCAGAGTGCAAAGATACCTATTCGATCTTTTCAACGTACCGATTCCGTTTATCGGTCCATACAGTACAGACTTTACGATGCAACTTATTGCCGAAGCCTATATGCGATCGTAGGAACATGATTTCGCTGGAATGTAATTAGATATCCCTTGAATTTATGACGGACGTTTTATTGGGCATCAACCAGTAAAATGGACACTACTCGTTGTGCGTGTGATCCCTGCTACCGCGTCTGTCCTTCTCTAGCCGCTCCTTTTCTTCCAATTGGGGCTTAGCTAACCTCTCATACTCATGTCGAACATGCTTATTTGACAGGGCTTTTTCCTTGAAGGATCTAAATGTCGTTCGTTTTTCACACTTCATTTTTTAACGCAGATCTTGTTTCCAAAAAACGGTTAATGTTACGCGTCAATGTCCAGGGGTGCACCTTATAGTCATAGGCGACATGCTTGATTTTTTCGCCCGCCTCAAGCCGCTTTATGGCACGCCGTATTTGCCGATCGCTTAACTTGCGTTTGGCACCCAACTTTTTACCACGCTTGCGTGCTGCTGCCAATCCCTGTTTTGTTCTTTCCGAAAGCCGGTTGCTTTCATGTTCAGCAACAGCGGCAACCACTGTGAAAGCAAGCCTACCATCGGCAGTCGCCGTATCTACGCCGAGGCTGATGATCTGAAAACTGATGCCGCGCTCTTTAAGCAGGTCAACGTGATGAAGTGCGTCCTTCACTGAGCGAAATGCGCGATCAAGGCTCCAGACCACCAGGGAGTCTTCGCGTTTGAGCTTCTTTAATACAGTTTCGAATATTGGCCTTGATTTGGCCGTTGCCGAGAGCTTTTCAATATGGATTTCATCGCAAATCGGTAAGAGCGCATCGATTTGCCGGTTCTCATTCTGTTCTTCTGTGCTGACGCGTAAATATCCTATTTTCATTGTATATCAGTGCCTTACTAGTCGAGTGGGAGGGCTGTGAGATCAACAAAATTGATCCCCTCTGCGTCGATCTCAATTGGCCTTGCAATCATTGCGCGACCAATTGGTAAGTCATTGATTTTCCTTTCCTGTTTTATAATTGTATCAAATTGCGCGTATCCAAAACAAACTTACGCGCAAACGATCGATAATGTTAGAAAAATATTCAAGATATTCAGAGGTTATTAACAAATTTCCTGCAAAATTAATTCTGATTGGAATGTTCGCTATAGGAGCGGTAATGGTGCTGAAGCCGGAGGAGGCGCAAGCCTTAACGGCTGACGATGTGTTGAATAAGATGGATGGTAAAGAACAATATAGCTATATCGCCGGCGTTGTTGGCGGGCTGGCGTATTCTCGCTATTTGCGGGACAAGCCGGATAAAGACGGCATGAATTGTATTTACGATTGGTACCACGCCGATACAAAGAAAGCTTGGGGTCGAATTGAGGCATGGTTCTCCCGCCATAAAGAGAAAATGGTTGAGCCATTGCTATACGTCCTGATAAAGAAAGAGTGCGGTGCGTAAATGATTAACCTTGGAACCCATTTTCGACGTAATGAAACGCGCCACTCGGAGTGGCTGCGTCAACGTCAATGGTTTATCAAGGCAAGAGAAGATCGGGGAAAACGCGCCGAGCGCACCGAAAAACTGGAAGACGATCTTGCAGCGATGGGTATGGAGGTCGTTATGGCGACCGAGATTCAGATCAGGGAGTTCGAAGCAAAACTCGATGCCTATGAAGTTGCCACTGTTACTGCCCTCATGGAGAATCAAAAACAACTTGATATCGTCAATGCGCGCATAGAGGCTATGTTGGCTGAAGCCTATGTCATGGAGGATGGTCGCCGCGTCTTCAAGACCGAGGATGGAACGCAAGTCTTTGATGAACACGGTGTGGAGGTAACGCCGGATGAGCTTGATTTTGAATTGATCGACAACAAGGCACCCACTTGGAAGTCATTCAGTCGCGGCTTAGAGGAACGCGCCAATTTAGTGGCTGAGCGAGAAGGCCTGTTCGAGTACCAACAAAAACTCGATGATGCTCGAGAGCGGGTTTCTGAAGGAGAGATTTCGGAAGCGGAGTTGGAAGAACTGGATGATGACTTGTTGGAAGTCATGCCTGGCAGAGTGCGTGAACATACTCCCGGGATTGAAGCGACGGAAGCATCCGTCACAACCAATACTGCCGAGCAGTCTGCCATTTCGCCAGTAAAAGCTGTCAAAAGTAGTATCCGCACTGCGATGATTCCTTGACACAATTCGGCTGCAGCCATGAATTGATTTGCGGAAACAGCAAGTACCCAAATAAAATAAAACTGAGCCAACGTTTCCACAACCTCGAAAAAATATTCCTTAGAGCGGTACCAAGACGAACCAAATGGCCCTCTAGGAGAAAAATCTTGCGAGCGCTAACGCGGTAGACTGCATATCGTTTCCTGCACCACACTTGCCGTAGTCCGGCAGGCAAATCAAGCTCCCACATTAACTGCCTAATAATTTGAAGATCACAGCCGCGATCACTGAATCTAGTGTAATTCGTAAACGATGGAACTTACCGGCGGGAGCTAGCTAGTTTCCGGCCACGAGACTACCAGTGTACTTACATGTACTTCCATTGAAATCCTAACACACCTTAAGAGGCAACAAAGTTATTGTCTGATATAGGAAGATACAGCGTTGGTTAACCTCGAAAACCTTGGCAGACTAATAATACTACTGTTCTTGATTCAAACGATCATTAAAGCAAATAAATTTGTTTGCATATCTACACGCCTACAATTATCCGTTATGATCCTCGCGCCTCATTTTGGTTGGGTAGAAATAGGTAGTTCTTAAAACATTTCTCGTTGAAAATTAAATGGAAGTTAAAAATGGCCAATGACCTCGTTTCGTCGATAGAGAGTGAGTATCGAATTAGTGAACATGTTCTTAGGTACGACAAGCGTATAAAAAAGATTCAATCTTACGTATTAAGCAGAATGGAAGAGCGAGTGACTGTTAACACGCTTGCTGAGCTAGTGGCAGTAACACCAAATCATTTGTCTGAATACTTTAAGCGAGCCACAGGGCAAAATCTTCATCGCTGGATCGCCGCGCAAAAAGTAATCTCGGCAGCGAGAATTATTGAGAAAAGCAATATACCGGCAAGCTTGGTTTGCTCCAAAGTTGGAATAGCTAGCGAATCCACGATGCGTCGTACTTTCAAGTCGATAATGGGGATAAGTATGCGCGACTATAAAAGAAAGCTACTAGCGCAACTCGAGTTCGAGATTAGCTAGCAATCTAACGCTTCTTATCTTTCAGGCAGTAACTTTCGCAGCCCTGATTGAAAATGTTAAGACGCAGCATTGATCGATATTGAAGTATCGAGCTATATCTAGCTTTACGATGATATTGGGCGTTTCTCCGTAGAAACTGAGCTAAATCAGGGTTTGCATTGTGTTTCAATTGCGCTTCAGATCAAGCATTAAGTTGTTTGTAGTTCTATTAATCAAGCAAACGAATAGGAAATAATCAGTATGAAAGCAAAACGATACTCTTTCCACTTAGTTTTAGTTGCATTCATTGCGGCGTTATCGCATCCCGCATTTTCGCAGACTGAGAGATCGCTAACTGTGTCGGAAAAAACTGAGGTAAGAAAAAAGCTAAATAAGGCGTGTGAGAAAGCAAAGCGAGTCCAGAGCGAAGACGTTAAGTACGGCAACTATGAGCAGATTTCTTGTGCCGAGATCGTTGAATCTAGTACACGAAGAAACAAATTTAATGAATCTGAGAAGTAAAGAAAGTTAGAGGTGATATCGTGATGAAAAAGTGTATAAATTCTATTTTATGTTTGTTTGTTTTTGGAATGTCTATGAATCTGAAGGCCGCCTCGGTAAGAGGCGAGGTGGATTCGGTACTTAACTCTTACTTGACCGGTGACAATTACTTCGTGACTTTGAAGCCAGGTTGGACCGGAACACCCTGCGGTGGCAATACCAATCAAAGTGCGCCAATTCAAATTGGCTATCTAATCGCCACTCACCCTTCTCCCGCACAGTATGAGCGAAATTTTACTCTCGTAACTGCTGCTGCAGTAGCTGGCTCTACTGTGACGCTGTATACGTTGAGTAATGACTGCAATGACGGTTTCTCAGTAAAAATTGAATAGGTGTAGTAGCTAAAGCTTGTTCACAACCGCAATCTGCAGGAGCGGAATCGTTATTCACTGTCCGGATATCCTTGTCTTTTTTTAGAATTGAAAAGGTTACCTGGGTGTGCGTCAGGAATGCAATAAGACTACGATGGGTGTGTCGGTGGTTGAGCTCAGTCCTTGACCTCTATTTGTTAGAGCGCAAGGGCTGCCACCGACAAGTGAGGCCGTCTTAGAGTTTCTGTATTCAAATATAGAGCTAAAACTACTTCAACTTTCTAATTGATTTACTAAATTACGCGGCGCTGGTGGGCTCGCTTAACTGAAGGCAGACATAAAATGAGACTACTAACTCACACCATGTTCATAATAGGACTCTCAATATTGAGCAGCGCTGTTTCTGCAGGCTCCTTTAGTGATAGATATGTAGCCCGCATGGGCGATCACAACGGGGACGGTATGACCGACCTCTTTGTGACTGCCAATAAAACAAAAGTCGTTTTTCTACATGGGAATATCGCGACTCCGATCGTGGTTGGGGAATTTGAGAATGGTGAATCAGCAGACCTAACCGCCGGTGAGTTCATATTGGAGCAGCAGCAGGACGGAACCTTCCATCAGGTTGACAATATTACTCCAGAAGAGAAAGAGGATTACAGACTATGGCCTGAATCAGACACTAATTTATCGCTAGATGATTTTAATTTTGATGGGGCATTGGACTTAGTTGTCGAGCTTGCAACAGATGTTATTGATATTTTTTCGACTGATATCAATGAGCTTATTATCTATGCATCTCCGGTTACCGGCGCTACACCACTTAAGCTTTTACCGGTAGATGAAGATTTGCAAAACTTAGCAGATTTGTACTACAGAACGCTCTCTAGGCCCGAGACGACTTTTATGGAGAATGCCACCATCACTTGTAATGGTGGAGCGATAGTGTCTGCGACTGACACAGTCAGCGCAGCTTTACTTCAAGACCTGGGTTTTGATCTATTTGATTTGTTTTTTGGCTTCCAGGTTAGTGTTGTAGTCGATTGCGAGTTTCAGACAACGAACAACTTTGATCCATATGTTGAGCTAGTAAATGGGCTTGCCGATGTTACTGACGGAGAGCTCATGATTGAAGACGATAATGGTATAAAGGATTGCGGTACAACTTGTTATGACAATGTCGTAGCCAACAATGCGACGGCTCATCCTCTGTCAGTTATTCTGCCGAGAGTTACCGGAGTTATTTCCGAGGCGGCGTTGGCAAGAATGGGGCTTATATTGGCGAGTGCGGTAGCCTCAGGTGAGTTAGATTTTAGTGATGCAGTTACAGTATCGCAGATTCTTATTCCAGTTATTTTAACTTCCAATTCAACTCCTTGGCTTACGCCGAGCGACAACGGAATGGTTCAGGTCCCCAACGCGCCGACTTTGGTGTTAGCTGAGATGAGCGGAGGTGATGATCCAGATACATTTGGATTTCCTCCACCTGGTTTTAATCCAGATGACCCTGAAGGAAATGGCGAAAAATCCCCAAAAGCTGGTGAAGGAGGAAGCGCAAAAACATTGCGCAAAAACCTAGAGAGGCATGGTTACGAAGTGCCAGAAGGTTGGGTGCCTCACCATATCGTGCCAATAAAGGGGCGCACACAACAATCTGTGCTTTCTAGACAAATTATATCCCGGAATGGGGTTAGAATAGATCATGCTGCTAATGGAGTGCCTCTTCCACACGGCAGTACATCTGCCAAGCTTTCTGCTACTAGGACTGTTACTCATCACTCTGCTACGTACACGAATGCATACGAAATAATGGTCTTCAATCGACTTAACCAGGCGGAACTGCAAGCTGGTTCAAATATCATAGCGAGAAGAGCGGCAGTTCGTGCAGAGTTAGCGGCCATTAGAAGTGATCTACTCAGCAATACATTTTTTTAAACTAGAAGGCATCGACTCAATATGAGAGCCACAAACTGTAGACCTTGAGATACTAATTCAATACACTTTAAAGAATAATCTTAGATTCTACATATTTCATGGCTACTGATAAAACTAAAATATATCGACCTGTTGCACTCGTAGACGACTACCAACTCTTAAAGTTTTCTGATGAACTGGCTGTCGAATTATGGAGAAAGTTCGATACTACGAAGCATCAAGAGACTTGGATGCCCGTAGAATTTTGGGTTCTAAATCCGTTGTTACCTAGGCCAGACTTTTTCGGTTTATTGGACGGCGTTTTTGTGATTAGTGAACGTGCTGTAGAGTCACTTAAATCAATCGTCTATTACTCAGGAGAGCTCCTGCCAGTTAATATAGAGGATTGCGAGGAAGATTATTTCATTTGGAATATCCTGGAATGTGTCAATTGTCTCGACAAAGGAAGAACTACATGGCGTGTCGATGGGAAAACAAACCAAAAGCTCGGTATTGAAGAATATATTTTTGTGGAAGAAAGGTTGCCTGGCTGTTCGGCGTTTAAGATACCCGAGACGGTGCTAACCGAGATGTTGATACTCTCAGGGGTGTTTTCAGACGAAGATATGGATTTTAAGATGAAATACGAATTGTCTGGTTTGACGGGACTGCATTTCGTTCCTATTTGGGAGCAAGATCACTCCCAAAGCAGTTAATAGTGTTCATCAAGACATGGTTTTTGTAGTTAGAGTCTGAAAATCAGAAAGGCCGGTGTTTTGTGTATGGTACGATTTTTGCACTATCCTATATCGAGCAACGGATCGGAGAAGGGTCAATTCTCGATCGACGATTCTGCTGAGGCCGTTCAATAGAACAGACTTGAATATTACTATGCTTGACAGTAGGCCAAAGACATTTCTCGTACAGCGGTGGTACCCGGCCTCAATTCTTAAAGAACCCCAATAAAAATAGGTTTGTAGCGGCATGCCTGCCGCTTCTCTTCAATTGACGCGCAAGGTCAGCTGACCTGCGCTCGAACCCCAATACCAGCTTATATCAAATCCGGCGACGCTGGCACTGTGTGTCAATCATTTTTACCCGCAAGACCTTCCAGCCGTTCGCTGACGCTCATGGGGAAGGGCTAAGCGGTCCCCCACAAAAATGATGGACACATCCCCGGAAAGGTTTGATCTCTCGTCCAAAAAAGGATGCGCCGTGCTTGGCCCGGCGCAACTTGTCTCCTTTTTTTTTGTTTGGACGCTCGCCGCTGGGCAAGGGTTCATGCGCGGGAGGTGTTTAACAAAGAACTCTCCAAGCGTGATTGAAACCTTGAAACAAGTTTGGGAGTTGAACCAGTGACATTGATATTACATGCACAGCCTTACGACATATCGGCGACAGGCTTTTATTTTTCTTCAATCGAAGAATACGATCGACAAGCCAAAGCCCTCAAAAAATAGCTATGGCGATCCAGTTGAAGAATTTGAAATCCAGTTTATTGATGGCGACAGCATTGATTGTGATCTGGCCAAAGCGATTGATATCAGTCAAGCCAATCTGGCGCAGTATTTTGCTTGTGTTGATGAATGGGAAGAGTGGGAAAAAATCCACGTCATTGTTGCGGTTGGGGAATGCGGGTATGACTTCAACGCTGACACACAAGCCAGTGATTTTGATATCACTATTTATGAGGAAGACAGTTACCGTGACTTAGCCTTTCGATTTGTCGATGAGGGTCTCTTTGGTAACGTCCCTGAAAGCCTCGCGTCTTACATCGACTATGACGTTATCGCGCGTGACTTGGAAATTGAATACAGCGACACCGTGATAAATGGCGAACGCTTGATTTATTCGTGCGGGTAGCGGACTGACCAGCTTCAAGCCCCCGCAAAATAGTAACAAGCGGGGGTTTCGAGGTGGCAATTCCGCTACCGTCAAAACTTAAAAGACCCTGAAAGGAAATATCATGGAACTACAACATATCGAATTAGAAAATCTGAAACCCGCACCGCTTAATGTGCGTAAAAAACGCGCCAAGGAAACCAGCGATCTTGTGCCGAGCATTCGCTCACTTGGCCTTATTCAGCCTTTATTAGTTCGCAAAAACTGCGAAGGCTTTGAAATTGTCGCAGGGCAAAGACGCTATCATGCGCTTGAACAGCTTGCCGAGGAAGGCGTCAAAGAACCTGTGCCGTGTCTGGTGATGAGCGAGGGTGATGATGTCAAAGCCGTGGAGGCATCACTCGCCGAAAACATTGCGCGATTGCCGATGGATGAAATCGATCAATATAGAGCTTTCGCTCAACTCATCAAGCAAGGTTTAAGCAGTGACGATATTGCCAGTCAGTTTGGCGTGACAAAAAAGCTGGTGACACAACGCTTGGCGATTGCCAATCTAATATCGCCTATCTTAACGGCTTATTCGAAGGGTGATATCGAACCTGAAACTTTGCGCATTCTGACCATGGCGACCAAAAAGCAACAAAAGGCATGGTTGGATTTACTTCGTAGTGACGAATATTATGCCCCCGAAGGCTACCAGCTCAAAAGCTGGCTGTTTGGTGGCGCAAACATACCAGTGTCCAACGCGCTGTTTGATGTCTCCACTTATGAAGGTGGAATTGTCACCGATCTATTTGGTGAGGACAGCTATTTTGATGATGCGTCGAAATTCTGGACACTGCAAAACCAAGCGATAGCAAAAGCCAAGGAAAACTATCTGGCGGATGGATGGAGCGAAGTGATCGTGCTGGAGATCGGCGAATATTTTCCTGCCTATGACTATTTGGACACGGCCAAGAAAGATGGCGGTAAGGTCTATATTAGTGCATCGCACGATGGAGAAGTCTCTTTCTACGAAGGCCAATTGTCGCGCCAAGCTGTGCATGCGAAAGCCAAGAAAGGAAAGGACGGAGAGGGCGACACAAATCAACCGCCGGCCAAACCGGAAATCACGCAAGCCATGCAAAATTATCTTGATCTGCATCGTCATAGCGCGGTTCGGAGCCAGTTGCTACGTCACACTGGAGTCGCCTTGCGCTTGGCAGTTGCCCAGATAATTGCGGGTTCATCTTTGTGGACGGTACAGGCTGATCCGCAAAAAGCAACCTCTGACAAGATTGCGGATTCCTTGCAAGATAACAAAGCCGAAGAACTATTTGCCGAAGAACGCAAACAGATATTCAGTCTTCTTGGCATAGATGGTAATGATCAAAATTCGCTTGTACCTGCCAAAGGGGATTGGGAGCAACCACACGACCTGCATGCCTTGTTTGGGACCCTGCTGTCTTTAAGTGAAGATGACGTTGCGCGCATTCTGACATTTGCTGTTGCCGAAACCTTACCATGTGGGAGCGCAATGGTTGAGGCCTTGGGTCATATGCTGTGTGTGGACATGGCCAACCAGTGGCAACCCGATGATGCGTTCTTTGATCTGATGCGCGACAAGCAGGCCATTAATGCCATGCTTAAGGAAGTAGCAGGTAAGGCTACTGCCGATGCTCACATCGCCTCCACCGCTAAAGTTCAAAAACAAGTGATTGGTCAGGCTTTGAATGGCGAGAGAAAAGGTGGCAAGAAAGACTGGCAAGCTCGATACATGGCATTTCCGATGAAAGGCTATACCAAGAACGGCGGCATCACTGCGATGGACAATTGGAAGGCAATCAAAAAGCACTACAATTAGTCCACAACTCGCCGAAATCCGACCGCCCGATGGCTCAGCGCCATCGGGCGGTTTTGTTGTTGTCGAAGCAGTAACAAAATGCTATGAACAAGCTATGTCCAATTTAACGCCACGCGACCGGTATCTATTGCGCCAAGCTTGCGAGCTGACAGAGACTCCGTCAGATGCCACGCGTAACGAGCTGGCTAAAGCCTTGCTTGAAGCCACGGAAATACTGGAAGCACTCGATACCCCGCCCCAAAGCAACATCGACGATATGCGTACATTACTGAGGGAGGCATTTCTGGGAGAGTGTTTAAGCGAGCTTTCGGCGCAGGAACGGCGCCAGCACATCCGGCTGATTGATTGAATATTAGCTTATCGGTAGCTTAGAGGCGGTTATTGCAGAGGCTTTTTGACCATTAATTCAACTAATGGTCTTGAAATCTGATAAAGAGCCCCCAGATCTACCAAATCGCGGGACTTTGGGCCTGCGAGTTAGTTGTTTGCTTTGACAAGGCCTGTGACTGATATTGTTACGATATGTATTTTCATATTGATGACTACTCGGTTTAGGCACTGTCCAGGGTGTACACGCCATGTGAACGCCACTGAACCAGCATACAACATTCCGTTGTAAAACGACGCGCATCAGAATGGGAAGGTAGACAACATATCCGATCGTTCGCTAAAAAAGTGAAGAGCAGGGGCATAACCGCAGCGCGTGCGGTGCTCCTGCTCTCTTTCACTGGGCCGCATGCAAACAAAAAGCGAACAAGTTCTCACTGAGAAAGATCTGAAGCGGTACCCCCATTTTGATGGTCTGACATCTCTGGAGGAGTTAGAAAGCCACGCGTCGGATCCTGATCGCGTAGCAGAGCACCGCTTCTTTCCATTCCTACAGTATATGGATAGATGGATGCCGTTCGGCGAACGTCAGGTTTCCAGAGCGTTTAAAGAGAGGCCAATTCGCTACGCCTGTCGGCGCGATTCCGCGGTACTTAAATACTACAGGCATAAACTGTCATCCCGATATGAGAGCAGACTTGCGGAGATGGATGTCTCGTCGTGTGTACTAGCCTATAGAAAGATCCCAAGCGATGGCAATGCAAACCGAGGGAAGTGCAACATTGATTTTGCGGCAGATGCCTTTAGCTTAATCAAGTCGGTGCAGAATTGCAGCGTTGTTACCCTGGACATTCGTAGCTATTTCGAGTGTATAGATCACCAGCAATTGAAGGAGAGTTGGTGCAAGTTGATCGGAATGGATCGCTTACCAAAAGATCACTTTGCGGTGTTTAAAGCCGTAACTGCCTATTCATACGTCGATCGGAATGATCTATACGAAGCGTTAGGATTCCTTGAGAGACGAAAAGACTTTTCGGGAATAACTAGGTATGACTACCAAATACCCAAAAACGAAGTGCCATTGCAGCTCTGCACACCCACGCAGTTTCGAAAGCTCGTTGCAGCGCATCCAGAACTCCTTAACAAAAACGCGAATAGCCATGGCATACCACAAGGGTCGCCAATATCAGACTTGCTTGCGAACCTGTATCTACTGGACTTTGATGTTCAGATGAATGAGTTTACGAAGAAGCACAATGGCTTTTATTTCAGATATTCCGACGACCTCATTATTGTCTTGCCCGGCAATGAAGAAGAGGCGTTGCAGGCTAAACATTTTACATCAAATCTAATAAAGGATTTCGGCAGCGAGCTGGAAATTAAGGACAGTAAAACATGTGTCGGTTGTTATGAAGTGAATGAAAACGGGCGGCTCACCTACCGCTATGTCTCAGGGCAACAGGGTAAAAATGGCCTCGAATATTTAGGCTTTCGATTTGATGGCGAGCAAACTTACATTCGCAACAATACAATTTCCCGACTTCACAGAAAAATTGCCCACGCGGCACGAAGCCATGCGAAAAAAACAGTCAAGCGATACCAGAATAGGGACAGTGCATATTTGATTGAGAAATACGGAGTGGATGAGTTCAAGCAACGTTTTCTTCGCGTGAAAGACTTTGACAGCGTGGACAGCTATCAGGGTTGGACATTTTGGACATATGCTCTACGTGCCTCAGGTAAGTTTGATGACAATGGTCGGAAGATTCAGCGACAGCTCAGGAACCTTGAAGCCTTTATCGAACGGACAATTAAAAAGGAACTACTGCGTGCACTTGATCCCATCAATGCATAGTGTTGCCTGCTGGGGAAAGATCTTTGCGTTATATCGGGGTAAGTTATTGCGGCTAAGCTTTTCTTACCCCGTCTATCAGTATTTTATCCGTTCTTTATCGGAATTTTATTGGCAGTTTATCCGAATCATGCTAAGTTGGTGCTGAGAGGCCATTTCTAAGCATGTTTACGCCGAATTTCCAAATCACGCCTACGCTGACCAAGATGCTGATGGACATCGAGGCCAGCAGACAGGCCGTTGAAAACCTGCCGATCACAGTGCAGGTATTGACCTCTTTGCGAGAGTCGGCACGCCTCGTCTCTACTCATTACTCCACCCAGATCGAGGGGAACAGGCTCACGCAGGAGCAGGTGCAAGACGTTCTAAAGGGCGGGAGCTTTCCCAACCGAGAGCGCGACGAGCGCGAGGTAAAGAACTACTATCTTGCCCTGGATTATCTTGATCAGCTCATTAGCTCTCCCGAAAAAGCCATTGCCGAGCATGACATCCAGGTTCTTCATGGGCTGGTGATGGAAGGCAAGCGGAGCGCATCAGGCTACCGCGACGGGCAGAACGTCATAAAGGACAGTGGCAGTGGTGCCATTGTCTACATGCCTCCCGAAGCCAAAGACGTGCCTCAGCTGATGAGTGAACTGGTAATCTGGATCAATGCGGAGTTTGAGTCCTCCAATCTGCCTGTGCCACTAGTGGCAGCGATTGCGCACTACCAATATGCCACCATCCACCCTTATTACGATGGAAATGGTCGGACAGCGCGACTGCTGACAAACCTCGTATTACATAATGCAGGTTATGGCCTGAAAGGTATCTACTCGCTCGAAGAATATTATGCCCGCGACCTGCAGGCCTACTACAAGGCTCTAACTATTGGTGAGTCGCATAACTACTATTTTGGGCGCGTTGAGGCGGATATTACGGGCTGGATAGAGTTTTTTTGCACCGGTATGGCTGATGCTTTTGGCACGATCCGAGCCAAGGCTAGCAGCAGTGCTACTCAGAGTAACGTGGATCAGGCATCCCTCCTGCGGGAGCTGGACGCTCGGCAGAAGCAAGTGCTTTCGTTGTTTCAGAGTAGCCGGTTCATTACGACGCGAGAAGTGGCTGAGCTATTGCAACTGAGACCGCGTACAGCGCTGAATGAGTGCCGTAAATGGGTAGAGCAGGGGTTCATGGTGCAGCATGGCACCAGCAACAAGACGCGAAAGTATGAGCTGGCAGACAAGTGGTTGGAACTGATATGAGGTGGTGCATGAACCGAAGTGGAACCGAGGCTGACACAATAAACAGAACGTCAGACAGCGATGGTAGCCGAAAGTGAGTAGGCGGTAACGCCGACCGCAAGATGTGTGTTGTCGGACAACACCATACTTGGCAAGGGGCTCAGCCCCGTTGCATCCTTTGGAAAAATACCGCAACTTATTCTAGTCTTGAAAAAGGATCGCAGATTTTATGCCAATTGAGTTCAACATTTTACGGAAAGAACGATTTTCATGGACATTGGTATCACGGGATTATCGGATTTATGAGAAAAAACTCCTGGTTCAGTTTCAATCATCCAGTCGCGATATTTCTCACCGAATAGAAAGTTCATTTCCTCGAAAGAGGAGACGCAAAACCCATTGTCAAGTGCTGAGCTGAATAACTTCCCCAGAGACCAACATGAAATGTAAACAGGCCGATCATTAATGTAGTTTTTCGGGGGGTTCTCAAATTTCCTTCTAGCTGGCATCTCATAAGATTCCGCATTTATTTTGTAACCATAAACACCCTGATCTCGCCAGTAGCCATTGTCAAAAATCGGATAGTCGTAGCAGTAAATGCCTTCCTGATTGAAGCACTCCAAAAGCGGGTGAAAATCCCAGACCAAAATGGAACATCGTTTTGATACTTTTCGCCGTATAGCTTCAAAAAAAGCGTCGATGTTCAATATCCATTTTAGTGTACCCATAGACAAAAAAATCAAATCAATGTCCTGCAAAGATTCAACAGAAGTTAAATACTCCATCACTTCGGCATGGACAAATTCGCTATCCAAGTTTAGTTTTGTAGATAGCTCTTGAGCAAATTCAATAGCTGAAGAGCTAAAATCCACTCCGGTGACTTTGCAGTTCTTGCTGAATGAAAGATAGCAAGCCTCAGTTCCGTCGTTACAGCAGAGGTGCAATACATTGGTCGCGGGCCCGATATCTAATCCTCTAAGGATAGCCCCTGGAATAGCGCAATATCCGTTTACAATTGACTCGGCAAAATCTCCTTTAATAACGTTGAATTGCCTGTTGGCTTTATCCCAAGAGCGTCTGTTTGCACTAATAGGATCGTTATCGATCATTGGATTAACAGTTATACTATGCTAGAGTCGTAACGGCATCATACACCAGTATGGTCAGTTCAAATGAAATGCTTAGGTGAAAATTATGGGATATCACACTGACGAATTAGAATTGGCTTCACCATTTCAGCCTCTCGAGGGCGAGGCAAATTTTGGGCCGACCTTGACAAGAGAAGTCGTTGGCGGCGCTCATTTAGCTCCTCATGTAATTATGACCGATGGAAGTAGGTTGGCAATGATAACCTGGGAACAAGGATTGCCTCGTCATGATCAGCCTGGCACCAAGGCTACGCGATTCCCTCATGGCTTAATGCTTTTTGGAGAGTCTTTTGAAGAATGTGCTGCACGTTTGGCAAAAGCACAAGCTGGTGTGACAATCGACTTGACAAGGGTCGTACATGTTTATTCATATCTTGACGACGTGAATCACTGGCACATGGAACCGATAGTCGTGGCTAGAGTAGATCAAACAGGCAATCTGCCTGACGGTGTTGTTGATTTGGAGTGGTTTGATGGAGCTGCCTTTCCTTCTCATGGGGTTTGGCGTGGTAAGCCACCTTTTTCACATGCTTATGATAACTTTATAGAGCCAGTGTTACCGCAGTTTAAGAATTAGAAGCATTGTGGAGCAAGTTACATGTACCCGAGTGTTGGAGTGGGATGCAATGCATCGTGTTCCACTTCATACAGGAGCGTGCAGAGCTTATCATGGGCATCGCTATGTTGCAGAAATAACATGTAAGGGTTCTGTAAAAGAAGATGGAATGATCATCGATTTTGGGATCATCAAAAGCTTGTTGGGGGATTGGATAGATAATAATTGGGATCATACCGCTATTTTACAACGCAGTGATTCTGATCCCGCCATTCGGTATATTCAAGAATCAAACGAAAAGTATGGTAAGCCGGTCTATTTTATGGACCTTGCACCGACTTCGGAGAACATTGCAATAGAACTCTTTACTGTTGCATCTCGACTTTTCAAAGACGAGCCTATCGAAGTTAGTCGAATTGATATCCACGAAACACCCAATTGCTATGCATCATTTCAACCAGGGCAACCGGCTTCCTAGGAACAGTCTGAAATAATGTCATGAGCTGGTTAACTAAATGCTTAGAATTGAGCCCCGGCCTCATAGTTTCATTGATCCTATACAAGTTTTGGCCACCAGCCGATAACACTGAAGCACTATTAAATGTTCTCATCGGATTAACCCTTTCAACTATCACTTCGACCATTGGCGATAGCTCACGAGCAAAGAAACAAACAGCTACTAGCCAGCAGCTGACACAGGCGCTTCTTAGAACGGTTTCCTTGGACGGTGCTTCTAGTCCAATCTTAAGGTTGTTCCTGCGAAGTGGTGTTGCCTATCTTTCGGTAGACAGGTTTCCGTCTGTTTATATTGAGTTGATGTGGAACATTCAAACATCATACGACACTACCATAGTAATAAATGAGCAAGATACCTCTGCAGGCTATAACCAGCAAGCACTTGAAATACAAAGGGCTAAGATTTTTTCGAGCGGAGTACGCATCCGTAGAATTTTTGTATGTAGAGACGAAAAAGATATCACTCGACTAATGCCTTTCATGAAAATTCACGCTCAGGCAAACATTGACGTTCGTTACATTACAAAGCAAAAAATAAAAGGCACAACAGTCCTAAAAAATTGGGTAAGTTCAACGCCTAGCTTAGATTTTTCCATCATCGATGATAAATACACGCTTACCACTGTTTTAAACAACCGTTCTCTGAAGATCGAGAAGTTCCGATTGTCTTCTGAGGATTCAGAGTTAAAACGCTATAAGGAGTTTTATGCAGCTCTAGCATCCCAGTCTGTCAAGGTATCTGCCTAAAATAAGACTTAGCCTCCGCTGAATTACTTGATGCAGATTCTAGATCCATCAGTTCTTAGTATTTATGAAAATACATGAGAAGCACATCCTCGTGTTCCAACAACATTCTGGCACTCTGCGCTCATGCTGGTCGTCGCCAGGTTGCGGCATGTGTCAGCAACCAGCTGGGGCGCGAGGAAGTATATGGATATGAAGTTATTAACGGAGATGGATAACGAAGCCACTCACGCAGTGGTATGACCAGAGGCTGGGACTGCTGCAAAGAAAAAGTGCGCAAAATCATTGACACTACCAATACTTACGGTACTCTTGCCAATTTCCAAACCGCCAGTAAACGACAGATGAATTCAGTTAAATTGGTGCAAATCTGACACACGGTTTCAGGGCTCCAAATTGGCGCACCACTAAAGAACAGATGGTTACAGTTGCAATTAGACTTTCTCCAAATGTTCCCGATTAAGGCCGCGAGCTTGATCGCTAGCTATCTTTTATGAGTCTGATCACGGAGTACTTGGCAAATGCCATCAGTGCAGTAATTAGTAAGGTTAGATTTACGAATGCGACTACGCCAAAATTAAAAATTATCCCTGTGTAAATCAACACAGCGAACATTCCGACTAAAAGTGATGCGATGAAAGTGAAGTAAAATTGCGATTGCTGTTTAGACATTTTCTTAAAGAACCATTTCATGCTTTATCCACCCACAGGGACTCTGTTTCGATTGTTACACCAATACTCGGCGCCATGTAACGAAGCATAAACAACCTCCATACAATGGTACCAATTCCTATTGAAAAAATAACCAATATTATGGGAGGAAAGATTGTAGTATCAAAATAATTTTTTAGTAGAAAGCCAGCACCACATGCAGTTACTAAAACCAAAAGCCAAAATATTATCGCCTTTAAATTTAAGTTAGAATTACTTACGAAGGTATTGTAGCGAGCTCTTTCTAGAATCTTGCCTCTAATATTAGTTATATTCTCTGAATTCAGGCTAGTCAGAAACTCTTGCCATCCTGGGACTAGCGTCGAAATGTATCTATCTTCAATGCGCCTAATTAATTCATCCACACGAATTCACCTATTCTCTAGATCATATAATTTTTCAATTTAGCGACTAGATATGTTTGGAAACATTATCAAATAGCTTCGCTACCTAACTATTGCTCGTAAGTATACTAATAATGATGTGAACTACCCAATGCTTGAAGACACGGGGTAGTTCTATCTGCTAAATACAGCGGATGCTACGGTTGTTTTGGGCGTGCGCTATACAAAAACTTGCTTTGTCCATACCACGGATCATACCAACGACCGCCTGAGCTGTATGTAGTAGCAAACTGATATCCCTTATATATGGCGTATCCGAGCGCAATACCTCCTACGAACCCAACACCAGCAGAAGCGGCTAGCGATAAGCCGGCACCTCTAGCGATCGTACCAGCAACAACGCTAAAGCCTCCCGCTGCCGTAGCACCGCCAAGCCACATCACATCATTACCTCCAGACACTGAACCTGCTTCATTCAAAGTCAACTCTTTCATAATATCCATTCCTATAGATTTTTAGATTTCGGCATCAATGATCTATCGATACCGGCCTTTCCAAATGTTCAGCCACCATGGTGCGGACCTCGGTAGTCTATTTGGAACTTTTAAGGGATAGTAGGGTTGTGTAAGGGTGCGACCGCCGACAACCAATTCTGCTTCTTTGTGAGATATCTCTCGCATTTATCTTCCCTAATCTCTTTAGTTATTAACTGATCATTTCTTGATCTTTCTAATAGGCTAACTTTTGTACAATGCTGCTGTCAAACATTTTTTATTAGTTCGATAGTTTTTCTCTAAAATTTTACAAATGGAATTTCGTTTAACGGATAAGCGGAGGCGGCAGGACTAGAAAATATTGTTAGTATTTCGCTCGGCCGGAAACTAGAAACAGCAATTTCAAGCCCACATGGATTACGTAGGTTATTGTTTTGTCAAATAATTTATTTCGAAAACAAGCGATCGAGAACCAATCAAATCGCCTGCGAGGCGAAGTGCTCCTCCTTCCTCGCGTTTCACATGCTCTTCTAACGACGCTTCTTGTTGCATGGATATTGCTAGTGATTGTCTGGTTGATCTCAAATACGTATGCACGAAAAGAGACTGTTGTTGGATGGTTAGAACCGGCCACAGGATTCATTCGAATCTATCCCTCCAAAGCTGGAACAATAGAAAAGGTACTCATTTCAGAGGGTCAAAAAGTTGAAAAAGGCCAGTCCCTTATTGTTTTTGAAGACACTAGAACGCTCGCGGATGGGCGCCAGCTTGAAGGCTCGATTATTGCTGAATATGAAAACCAACTAGCTCTTCTGGAAGAACGCATCATAAGGACCACAAACATATTCGCGCAGCGGGAAAAGGACGTAGAGCGGCAAATCCAGGGCACGCGGAAAAACCTTGTGCTACTAAGTGAGCAATTTGAGGCGACACGGGGACAACTTGTCATCTTGACACAGCAGGTAGAGCGTTATCGCGCATTGGAGGGTAAAAATCATGTATCCACGGCCGCACTTGACGACGCAATCAGGCAGCGCTTGGCCGTAAGAGCAGACATGCAAGAATTACGCAGAAATCAAGTAGAGCTAGAAAACAGGCTTGAAAACCTTATGGCGCGGAAAAGGCTTCTTCCACAAGAGCGTGACAATGAATTAAGCGTATTCCAATTAGAGGAAAGCGAACTTTTGCAGCAGAGTGAGCAGCTAAAAGGTCAGCAAACATTTGTTATTCGTGCGCCGCGCAGCGGCATCGTAAGCAATCTTCAAGCGAAAGATGGCAAGAAAATTATAGATAGCAGTGAACCGCTACTGCATGTTGTTCCCGAAGATGAGCGACTTGTGCTTCACGCGCTAGCGCCAGTCAGAGCATCCGGTTTCGTGAAGCCGGGCCAGACCCTTGATGTGCGCTTTGATGCATTTCCATATCAGAAGTTCGGACTTTACAAGGCAACAGCAACAAAGGTATCTGATACGGTTTTCCTGCCCAGCGAATTGCGAACGTCACCCGTATCCGCGCGCGAGCCAGTGTTTCGGATCACTGCGTCATTGTCCAATGATTATGTCTCTGCATATGGCCGAGAAGTCGCGTTGAAGCCAGGAATGACCTTATCTGCGGATGTTGTTCTTGAAAACCGCACGATACTGCAGTGGATTCTTGAGCCCATCCATAGCTTACGAGGTCGCATCTAATGAATGAAGCTGTGTTCGATAAGCGACCGGAGCAACAGATCGGTACTGGGCACCGTCTACCAGTAATCATACAAGCAGAAGCCGCGGAATGCGGACTTGCATGCTTAGCGATGGTTCTGTGTTTCCATGGCCTTGTCACAGACCTCTCAAGTATTCGGCGAAGATTTTCTGTCTCTAATCACGGTACGTCGCTGAAGTCCCTTATCGAACTTGGCGGAAGGCTTCATCTTTCCTCGCGGGCTCTCAGTTTAGAATCCGGTGAGGTGCCTCAGCTGCAGTTGCCCTGTATTTTGCATTGGGACATGAATCACTTTGTTGTACTCAAAAAGGTGGGCGCGCGACGCATTCTTGTTCACGATCCCGCAATTGGTGCCCGCAGTCTCAGCTGGGACGAGTTCAATGAACATTTCACTGGCGTTGCGCTTGAACTTACACCAACTGCAGATTTCGAGAAACGTGAGGTCAGACAGAAACTTCGACTGCGGCAGTTTTGGAGCCAGATCACCGGCTTAAAACGCACACTTGGCATTATCTTGCTTTTGTCCCTGGTACTACAGCTCTTCGCAGTCGTGTCTCCACTGTACATGCAAACTGTTGTGGATGACGTGATTTTGCGAAGTGATAAGAACCTACTCCTGGTGCTTGCTCTTGGATTCGGGTTACTGATGCTGATTCAAACTGCAACAGAGGCACTACGTGAATTTGTGATTCTTAGCGCGTCCAGCCGACTGAATATTCAGATGGCAGCGAATTTGTTCCGCCATCTAATACGGCTGCCAATGGACTATTTCACGAAGCGCCACATGGGCGACATTGTCTCGCGCTTTGGCTCATTGGAGAACGTTCGTGAGTTGCTGACGACAGGACTCGTCGCAGCAATTGTGGATGGTGTAATGGCCCTCATTACTCTGGGCGCAATGTTCTATTACGATTCGAAATTGGCGCTCATTGTCATATTTTTCGTCGTTGTTTACGCGGCGTTGAGAATTGCGCTCTATGCGCCGTATCGCAGGCTTACGGAGGAAAGTATTGTTGCATGGGCGAAGCACGACTCCCATTTTATGGAATCAATGCGTGCCATTCAGACGATTAAGCTATTCCAACGAGAAAATGACCGCCAAAGTCAGTGGCAGAATCTCCTTGCAGGAGGCATCAACCGAAACATTCGCGTTGCGAAATGGGATATTGGTTACGGTGCTGCAAATGGAGTTCTCTTTGGTCTAGAGAATATCATCGTTGTGTATTTTGCTGCGCTAAGCGTCATGAGTTCGTCTCTTACAGTAGGAATGCTCTTTGCGTTCATGAGTTTTAAGGGTCGTTTTGTTAGCTCAATGGAAGGACTAATTGGAAAGTATATAGAGCTAAAAATGCTCGGACTGCATCTCGATCGTCTATCTGATATTGCGTTTACACCGGCGGAGGACGTCGACTCCCTGCAACCGAGACTATCTTCACCTGATTCGTATTCTGTCACTGCGCCAAACACTATAGTCGGCAAAATAGAGGCGCGAGCCCTAGCCTATCAGTATGGTGAACTTGATCGGCCAGTTTTCCGAGATATACATCTCAGTATTGAAGCTGGAGAGAGTGTCGTTATCGTTGGACCGAGCGGTTGTGGAAAGACAAGTCTGATTAAGTGCTTGATGGGCCTTTATCAGCCATCCGAAGGCGATGTGCTCGTTGATGGGTTGCCTTTAGCTCAGCAAAGAGAGTTTAGAAGCCAGATTGGGTCTGTTATGCAGGACGACCAACTCATGAGCGGTGACATTGCTTCGAATATTGGTTGCTTTGAAGCCCATATTGATCTCGATCGCGTCATGGAGTGCGCACAATTGTGTAAGATTCATGATGAGATCATGCAACTGCCTATGCAGTACAACACGTTTGTTGGGGACATGGGGTCTGGACTCAGTGGTGGGCAGCAGCAACGAATTATGTTGGCACGAGCATTGTATAGAAACCCTCGAATCCTGTTTCTTGATGAGGCTACCAGTCACCTGGATATCGCAAACGAAAGAGAAATAAACGAAAGTATTGGTAACCTGAAAATTACTCGAATTGTCGTTGCTCACAGGCCCGAGACAATTGCGCAGGCTGACAAAAAGATCATCTTAGAAGTATAGGCTACGTTGGCCTTTGCATACATCTTCGTTTACGTGTCTTTGAAAGATGCAGTAAATCCTCTGTTTTTCTATCATGGGGAAATGTTTTGCTTTGAGTATTAACTTCCGCATAGAAGTTCATGCAGTTTTTGTGGCGCGTAAGAGCAACGTAAGTTAGATGCTCGTCCATTTTACTAGATGCAATCACAAAAACCCGATTTATTGTCGCTCCTTGCGATTTATGGATTGTGGTCGCATATCCATGTTCAATACTTCGATATTGATCGGGCG
Source organism: Gammaproteobacteria bacterium (assembly GCA_030429735.1). Classification (GTDB taxonomy): domain Bacteria; phylum Pseudomonadota; class Gammaproteobacteria; order Pseudomonadales; family JAUIET01; genus JAUIET01. The sequence continues at coordinate 500,731 of JAUIET010000001.1, read as the reverse complement.
AAAACGTCACCCGACGCGCAGTGTTTCCGCCGTCTGAGTCGAGCTTCACCGCAACTTCGTTGCTATTTATGGCTTCAATGGTTCCGAGCATTCCATTTCGTATACCAAGCTCTCTGTCATTTCGGGTAAACAATATTCGGTCTCCCGCTGAGAATGCGCGTGGACCATGATCTGTACTGACGAGCTTTTCATCTGCGAGCGACCCTTGTTGCCTTAAGGCTTTTCGAATACTTTGATTGATTAGATGGACGTCTTTACGTCGGTGAGCGAGCGCCAATCTTGAGTCATCTTTGCCGAGTTCGTTTATGTCGCCAACATAGTCCTCTACTAGCTTGGTGATAGCGCTTAGCCTGTCCTCTACTGAGTGCACAAACCCATGTTTTCGGTATGCCCCGATGGCTCGTTCAGTTCTTAGGTTTGCCAAGTCATAAGATGCTTCGCGTTGCCAATCCTCTGTCTGGCGACGGATTTCTGTCAGGCGAGACGCGCCAACTTGATGGACAATGTCTTTGAATGGCGTACCGGCGGCAATTGGCTGAATTTGGTCGTAGTCTCCAACGACTATCAATTTACAGCCAGAGTTTTTGGCTTCTTCGATAAAACGCAATAGCTGCTTGGAGCCGACCATTCCAGCTTCATCAATAATCAACACATCTCGGCTATCCAGTTTATGAAACCCGCTTTTCCAGCTATGCTCGAACGAGGCTAGTGTTCGGCTTTCAATACCTGCTGATTTTTCCAGTGAGTCAGCGGCCTTACCTGAAATAGCGGCTCCCAGTACCCGATAACCCTGTGCCTCGAAGGCGGTTTTTGCAGATTCCAGCATTGTGCTTTTACCCGCACCGGCATAGCCAACAACCGCTTTAAGCTGGCCGGGCGCCAAAACATGTCTTATGGCTTTATCTTGCTCATCGCTCAGCGACGCACCAGCGATTTTCTTGAGCTTGGCATTCTGCCTGCCAATTGCTGCGTCAATATGCCTGGTCTTGACATGATGAGACTTGCAAGCTGACAAGTCTTTACTCTGATTGCGAATGGCTTTCTTGACGCTCTGTATTTCTTTGGTTGTAAATATCAGTTTTGGCGATTCCTCAAGAACAATCAAGTCGCTGGATGTCAGGACTTCATCGATTGCGGCCTTTAGTTCGAGAGGATCGTCAATATAATTGGACAATCCCCGGACAATGTCTCGCTTGGTGAAGCTCGCTTTATTGTTGGTGATGACATCAAGAATGGCCTTTGGACGCCGTCGTATCTTGGCTTTGAGGCTTTGTACCTGTTCATCCTCAGGAATAATGAGTGGCTGACGTGGATCAATCGAAGGGAAGTGGAGATCAGTTCTGGAGTTGAAATTCGTACCCGCCAGTGCTTTGCCGCAATCACGACGACGTGACTCGGCGTTGATCTCATTTTCAAACTCTAGCGCTCGAATATCCTGTTGCAGTGTGCGCCGCTCGGCAAGCTGTTGCTCTATCAAGGCTAGGCGCTGATTTCGGGCGATAGATTTTTCCGCCTCTAATTCTGCAATCAGATTGTCTTGCAGCGCTTGACACTGACCTGTCATTTTGGCCCAGACAGCTTTAAAGCCGGTAAGAAGGCTGGCAACCAGTTGCCGGGACTTTTTGACTAATCGTTGCTCTTGCGCGTGCCTCAGTGCAGTCCGTGCTTTAAGATGCTCCGCCGCGAGTGCTTTGCGTTGTTGCTCAAGACCTTCTCGTTTCTGCCGGTAGTCGGCCTTGATAGATAATAAGGCTTCTGTGTAGTCTTCAGGTAAATAAGCTGTGAGCAGCCCAAGGGCCTCATCAACTCGGGGCAGGTTATCAGGACTACCTAATCTAGCTCGTACCTCTCTTGCCTTGATGCCGACCCAGCGAGAAATAGAATAGACTTCACCGGCATTATCTACCGCGACAAAACCGCGCCGATCACCTTTTGCCAGGATAAGGCCGTGTTCTTTCAAGGCCGCTGCGAATGCGGATTGAGAGTCTGACTGTTCCCAACACTGCTGAAACAAAGCTCTGAGAACCTTGGGGTCTACTTTCTGCCGTTTGGCTTGCTGGTGCTCGGCAATGGAGTAGTTCAGTGAATCTGCTTCCATATCTGGTTGCAGTCCATTTGGCATCTGCCAATTGTTCTCTAGAAAAAGCTCTCTCGAAACATCCTGTAGCTTCATTTTAAAATGCGGCAAGTTGATGCTTCGCATCTTCATAGAATCTATTCTTGACCAGACGACATGGCAATGTCTGCGTCCGTTTTTTTCATGAAAAACAATGGCGCGAGGCTGGTCAACTAAACCGATCTTCTGTTCAATACGCTCAATTGCATCTTCAAATACCTCTACAGAAACGTTTTCTAGTTCGGGCGGATTGAGGCTGAGCGAGAAAAGAAACTGTGAGCATTTAGTACCCATTGAAATGGCATGAGCTTCTTTAAAGGCGCTATCAAGATCATTGCCCACAAACCCGCGTAGCTCATGCAGCTCTACATGGTCATTGTCGTGCAGATTCATAAGATGGCGGGCAAGCTGCATTCCGCCACCTCTTTGGGAGGCTTTGAGTATCACTGGTTTTCAATGAGCCCCAGTGCTGTTATCAGGGAGGCCCGCATGTGACAGATATGGCCATAGGCTTCTTCTATCTTGCGTTCCACATCCTCATCGACAATAAGCGAGCCGCAATTGGCATGCTTGGCGATCTGGTTCAGATTGTTTGCCATACGCGATTGGCCGAGCAGCGCGAGCGCGGATGCTAACGCTTGCTGATCCTTCACCGGTACATGTGAGCGACGTTTTCTTTTAGCGGCACCGTCACCGAACACGCACTCTCTTATGTAGGCACTCATGGATACGCCCGCTGACATATATTTGAGCTGGGTAAGCTCATCAGGTGTTAGGCGCAGCGTTACGCGAGGTGACGCTGAATGGCTTGGAGGGTTGGAATTTGGCGGCTTACCTTCAACTAGCCCTACATCATTAAATGCTTGAATAGAATTTGTCTTATTCATCTTGATGGCCCTCGCAGTTTCGGATCGCGATGGCTGGACGGTGCAGTATTGGAGTCTATTGGCGGGTCGATGGACCTACCGCGCCCCTTAGTCGTCGGCATGCAATCAGTAGATTCTGGATGTGTTTCAGACCGATCCCGATCTTCAATTCCGGCACGTTTTAGGAAGAGCGGAATATCAATGTTCTCCGCTGTGAGCACGCTTTCCCAACGTTTTAGCTGCTGATAAACTTCGTTTGAACAAAATTTATCCTTGCGCGCCATCCATACAAAAGGTCCCGTAAGGGGCCTTTTTTATGGATGGTAAGTCCTCGGGTTATGATGAGAACTCCTTCGACAAATTGCGCTAGCAATTTGGACGTAGGAGCAAAGCGACTACGCCCCGAAGGGGTGAGAGCGGCCCTTAGGCCGATCGAATCAATCTCTCAGGGCGCGCCATCCATACAAAAGGTCCCGTAAGGGGCCTTTTTTATGGATGGTGAGTCCTTGGGTCATGATGAGGGTATGACTCCGAGGAAGACACCGTAATTGCCGCTTTGAGCGGCTCACAAAACCAAAGCCCCCGGCTTTGCCGGGGGATGTTTACTATCGATATAGAATTGGCATTGGTCCAATAAAACCCTTCAGTCGTCGAATCATGATTTGGCGCTGTCGCGAAGTCAGCATACGGCCAAATGGTCATTGAACACGTTTAACTATCAATCAAACTCATTAAGTTTGATGGAGGTTTTAGTGAGACCGCATGACTCCGCTACTACTGCAGAATTGCGGACTGATCCGCCGGACCGTTATTCGGTGCATCCTGCGGGACTAGATACTGGTAAACATCCAGTATTCGGTGTCATCGATAAGATACTATAGTTTCCCGTCTCGTATCTCACCCTGTATATAGGGCAAATTTTGGGGAATGACAAAAGGCACACATTGTGCTAAAATTGGGCTATGAAACCCATTTCATGGAATGCAAAAAAAAATACCTCATTGAAGCGTGAAAGAGGCGTGTCTTTCGAGGATGTGGTGTTTCATATTATGGCTGGCGATATTCTGGATACCTTCGACCACCCCAAACAGGAACGCTATCCTGGACAGAAAGTTCATGCCATTGCCATTGAGGAATATGTGTATCTGGTTCCATTCGTGGAATCTGAGGAAGAGGTATTTTTGAAAACGGTGATCCCCAGCCGAAAGGCGACGAAGATTTACGTGGGAAAATGAAGATGAGTAAATTATCAAGTGAAGAGAACGAAGTTCTGGAAGCGTTTGAGAAGGGCGAGCTAAAACGGTCCAGGAATGCAAAAAGAACGCAGAAGCAACATCAAGAATATGCAGAAGCCATGTTCCGTAAAGATGCTCGCATTAATATCAGACTTTCCTCGAAAGATTTGCGAGGATTGCAAAAACGAGCCCTAGCGGAAGGAATTCCATATCAGACATTAGTGGCTAGTATTCTGCATAAGTATGTAGAGGGCAGATTGCACGAAAACAACGGTTAACGTCAGAATCCTGCCGAATGTCCATCAATCGGCTATCTCACGCATTTAACGACCTTGCAGCGCTGGTCGTGTTTTAGCTGCAATTCAACATCTTCGCCCTTTATCGAATTTATGCTGCAGATGATATTGGATGCCACGCTGCCGTGAATATTGTTGTAAATAAACCGGGGCAGGAGCGATTAGTCATTTTTCTGGGAATAATCCAGGCATCCAACGCGCTCCAAGCTTGGCCGGAATGGAAATATGGAGCGGTGCGCGAGTAGATTCTGATGTGACAACACCGTTTTTTATCAATGCGGAGGTTATTCGCCGCGCACTCCGATTGCTTAGATTGATAATATCAGGCACTTTGGCTCGTGAAAGTTCGCCACTGTGAAGTAAGGCATCAAGGACAAGATCGGATTTAGGAGGAAGTGCGTCCAGCCGAATTTCTTCTTCCGCCCAGATCATAATACGGGCGCGCAGTTTTTCCGGCTGTACTAAGTCTTCCATGAATTCAACCTGGTCAATGCAGGCTTGCAAAAAGAACCGTGCAAATTCTACGAGCGCTTCTTCGCTTAGATTGCCGCGACCATCAAGGTCATTGCGGCGGGGTAAATCGCAGTTGCTCAAGAGTTGTTTGTATTGTTCGACGTTTCGAGCCAGGCCTCTTGCAATCGACCATACGCCTTCCGTCTGCAAAGAGTCGCACAACATGGCATAAGACATCAGGCGCGCGACACGACCATTGCCATCTAAGAAGGGATGTATCCAAAGTAGACGATGATGCGCATAGGCGGCTGCGACGATCTGATCGACTTTGCCTAAGTGCCTATACGCATTTTCGAAACGATCCATGAATTTAGAGATAGCGCCGGGGCTGATGGGTACGTGTTTGCCCACCTTTACATCTCGCGTTCTAAATTTTCCAGGAATAACCCTGATCTTCTCACCGGTGTCAGGATTTTCTATCCAGAGAAGATCATCCGGCAGTAATTCGCAAAAGCGCCGATGGGCATCCAGTATTCCTTCTTGCGTCGTAGCGCGATCTTGTAAACCGCCTTCATCGATCCATTGCTGCACCGAGATATGGGCTTTGGCTTCGAGTTGTAGGTCGCGTTTTTCTGGATCGTCACTGAAATCCTCAACAAGCGCCCGCTCAATATCAACCGGATGGGTATCGTGCCCTTCGATCAGGTTGCTGTAATAACAGTTCATAGAGCGCACAAGATTGGCAAGCGCTTTGAGAATTGCCGGGGGCAGACTTTTGCTTAATCCGGTAGATTTTGCGGTTAATTCAAGCGCAAGATCAGAAAGCTCCGTGCGCCCTTTCGACCCTTCGCGCACTAGCATGGGCTCCATCTCATCGGTATGTTCGTCGCGATTGATGGGGGTATTTTTGGCCGGTTTTTTGTCCTGATTCATTTTTTCCATAATTCTATATATAACATATAGTTATGGATTTTCATAATACAAAATAAGCGGTACAAATGGCCGCTTTATTGGCCGGTTCCATGACGAAATAAACATTGAAGCTACGCCCGCTGTATTTAAGCAGAAAGAGGGGTATTGCACCCCATCAAATTCATGAAAAATGATGGTTACGATGAGGTGCACGTTTTCTGGAGTCACTGACCGAAACTGTAGAAAAAGCCGCCGGATAGTCCGGCGGCAAAATAGCGGTAGCGACTGATCTGTTTTCTCCACTACGAAAGACTGTAGCTAAAACCAACAAAAGGCTCCACCTCGCTGGGCTCCAGAGATTCGTACAGGGCCCGTGCAGCGTGATTGTCAGTTTCGGTACCCAGCCATAACTCAATGCATTGATTTTCCCTGGCCAGAGTCAGTAGCTGGCACATGATGGCGGCACCGACACCGCGACGCCTGAAGTTAGCGGTAACATCCAGCTCGTCAACGTACAGCCAACGGCTGTTGGCATACGCTTTGTCAAGAATCGCGGCGGCGGCCATACCGGCAAATTCACCGTTAACAGTGGCGCTTAGAAAAACATGGCCTGACTGCTGCAGATAGCGGGCTAAGCTATCAGCGCTGTATTCGCCGTCTTCTATTTCGTTTTCTGCCGTCCAGCTGGCCGTGTTGATCTGTTCTGCCAGGCTGGTCAGATTGTCGTTGAGGGTGATGGCGTGCACATCAATGGTCGTCTTCGTCATTCTTCCTCCTGATAGCTCAGCCGGTATGTTAGGTGCCAGTGCGCTGCGCGCGGGTAATTATCCGGTCAAGATGGTTGGCAAAATCCTGCTTGTTGGTCTGGTTGATGGGTGGTGGCCCGCCGCTGTTGATACCGCTGGCGCGCAAGGTTTCATTGAAGTCACGCATGTTCAGGCGCTGGCGAATGTTCTCTTCTGTGTGCAGGCTTCCGCGGGGGCTTAGGGCCAAGCCGCCTTTTTCCATCACTTCAGCGGCCAGCGGAATATCGCTGGTGATCACCAGATCTCCGGCTTCGAGTAAACGCACAATCTCATTGTCGGCGGCGTCAAAACCTGAGGCTACCTGCATGCTGCGAATGAACTTCGACGGTGGTGTGCGTACCAGGTGATTGGCCACCAGAATGGTGTGTACTTCGCGCTTGTCAGCTGCCCGGAATAAAATTTCCTTGATCACTACCGGACAGGCGTCGCCGTCAATCCAGATCTTCACGCGTTGCCTCCTTTTAGCTATCCATTAATGTTGAACGCGTGCGTTAGTGCGTTTGAGCAAATACTGCAGGGAATACACCGGCAGGGCAGCGCCCAGTTGTACTTCTTGTGCTGTACCCGTAGTGGGTTGCACGTAGCGGTCGTGCGCGTAGCGAAACAGCGACAAGGCAGCGTCACTCATCTGCTGCTGCGGTTGTGCCGGCAGCAGCTTGCCCTGTGCACCGCGCTGCCAGGCTGCGATACTTTCATTGCGTCTCAACACTGTCAAGGAGTGGCCATTGTAAAGACCCAGCAGGTAATCATGCTCCACCGGAGCCACACCGCTGACGTTTTTCTCAAGCAGATTTCTGCCGATAAACCCCTCGGTATTTTTTAATCCCAGGGTGCTCACCACCGTCATCGGTATATCCATCAGTGAGCCGACACCTTGTCGCTCGGCAGGGGGCTGGCCCGGCACAAGCATAATCGCCGGCAGGCGATAACCATCAATGGGGATCAGCGTATCGCCGGACGGGTTGGGACCGTGATCGGGGGTGACGATGACTAAAGTGTCTTTAAACCAGGGTTTCTGTTCGGCCTTATCGAGAAATTGACCCAGCGCCCAGTCCGCGTAGGCCACGGCGTATTCCTGTTTGCGCTGGTCGGCCGGATAATCAATTCTACCTTCAGGAAAGTCGTAAGGCCGGTGATTGCTTACCGTCAATGTTGATACAAACACGCGTTCATGTTGACGGGTTTTCTCGTCCATTTCCTGCAGCACGCGGTCAAACAGAATTTCATCCGCAACACCCCAGGAAGTTTCGAACCACTTGTCTTTGAAATCATCGCGGGTATACACCGTATCAAAGCCGATAGCAGACCAATACGGTTTGAAGTTTGAAAACCCTGGCCAACCGCCGTATACAAAACTGGTTTCAAACCCGGCATTTTGCAGCTCGCGCGGTAATGAGCTCAGTTTTTCGTAGCCGTCGCGTTGATTAAGTGCAATACCGGGCAGCGGCGGAACGCCGTGCAACATAGCTTCAACGCCGCGTGTGGTACGTGTTCCCGTGGCCATCATATAGCTGAAATACACCCCCTTCTTACGCCAGCGATCAAAATTTGGCATGTATTTCGCGCGCCGCTGTGGGTCCCACCAGTTGGGGCCGGCCAGGGATTCCTCAATAATCAACAGTACGTGTTTTGCCGGTGCTATTGGTTTGTGCGCAGTGTTACTTGCAATCAGACCGGCGCTAGACTGGTGACGGTCTGCTGGCGAGGGGCTGACGTACACGCCTTCCCATTGGGTTTCATCAATAAGGCTTGCATGAAAAACCTTCTGCATGCCATTGCTACCCAAATCGTTTAGGTGCCTGGAGGGCCAGGGCATTATGGGTTCCAGTTGCCACTGAATAAGCCCGCCCAGTATGCACACTGCTGCCAGGGCCCAGGCACGCGTGCTGCCGGTAATTGATGATTGCAGCGCATTCAAACCCGGTAGCATTTGTTTGTAAATCAGATATACCAGCAGCAACAGCGGCACAATAAGCAGGCTCAGCGCAAATTGATCTTCCAGAAAAACCAGCACTTCAACAGGAAAGGCGAGATAGTGAAACACCAGCCGGTCGGCGCGTCCGTCAAAATCGATCCAGAAAAAAACGTCAACGATAACAAACAGAATCCACAGTAAAATACTGATTGCCAGGAACAGCCGTGCTATCAGGGGTTTCGTCAATGCTGTGAGTATTAGCAGTGCAAGTAAGCTAACAAACAACATGCTGTCATTGAGCAGGCCAATGACAATTGCGAGAACAAGCTCAGCATTGTCGGCAAACACGCCGCTGGGTCTTTCGAACCACCACATCCAGACACGCATCAGCAGGCCGGCGAACAAAAAACAGAGTAGCCAGCGTATTGGGCCGCGCACTGCATTCATGGCTCGCTAGCGCCCACATTATTCAACGATACGCTTTCCAATAGAAGCGGCAGCAGAAAAACACTGAATAACAAAATAAACCCTACAGCAATACTTAACAACAGCCCGATCGACGCGGTACCAACATGCGGCGACAATGACAGCGAGGCAAAGGTACCGATGGTGGTGAGCGTGCTTAACAATACCGCTCTTGGAGTGCTGGAATGCACAAGCTGGTCGACATTGCCTTCATTTCTGAAGCGATGCACCACATGTATTCCATTGTCTACGCCCAGACCAAAAATCAAGGGCAGTACCAGTATATTGGCCATGTTAAAAGGCATATCGATCAGCACGGCAATGGCAACCGTGAATACCGCTGTGAGCACCAACGGCAACAATACCATCAAAGTGTACTTAATGCTGCGAAGAGCCAGCAGAAGTATGGTGGTGACGGCGACAAATGCAAACAGCAAAGCTTGCTTAAAAGACTCTACAACCACTCTGCCTACGCCCTGCTCAACCACCGGTCTGCCAGTAGCGCCAGGTGCGACTTCCCGCACACTGTCAACGTAGGCTCCAAGCGAGCGAACATCAACTATATCGTTGGCCGGCAAAATGGTGTGTTGAAAGCGTCCGTCCAAGCCTTGCAAGCGCAATCGTACGCTGTCTGGTAATTGCTCATACGCCGGTGGCTGTACGGTCAGGGCTTGCTGCAGCCACCGTAACTGTTCGGGCATGTCGCCGAGCAAGGCTTGCTGCCAATGCAGAACGTCAGCGGAGGCCAGCGCGTTTTCCAGTGTGTCGGCAAGTCGCAAGGCATCCTCATTGTGCCTATCTGATAGCTTACCGTTGCGCAGCGCCACAATTGCCTCTTTGATGAGTGACTTCAACTCATCGGGCGTGGGCGCGGCTTTTTGTTCGGGTGGTTCGATCGCACTCCATAAAATATCGCGCAATTCCTCAAGAATGAACTCCCGGTCCTCGCTGTAGTCAGGCACTATTGCGTTTGCCGAACGAACGCTGTCCACCTCGGGCAATGCTTCCATCGTGCTCTCCAGTTCCGGGTCTAGGGCAAGTTCGCTTGTTAGTAATGCCATGCTGTAATCTGTTATCTCCCCTGCGTCGGCCAGTTCCGACATCGCCTGCATGGACTCGGCATTGTTGTCTCGCATGGCCAGTACGCTGTAATCGAAATACATGCGACTGTCGAGAATAAGCGCAGCAACGGTTAAGGCAGACAAGGTAAGGAATACACCGCGCTTACGCGGCCTGAGTACGGCGAGGAAACGTTCTGACAGCGGCAAGTTCACCGAGCGATCAGGCGACGGTGTTCCAGCAACGCTGAAAAAAGCCGGCAAAAAGCTAAAGGTCAGTACGCCAGCCACGACCATGCCGGCAGCGGAAATAATGCCCAGCTCAGCTAGCCCAAGATAATCTGTTGGCAAGAAACCCATAAAACCTACTGCAGTTGTAAAGGTGCATAAACTGATCGCGCCACCAACGCTGCGGGTGGAGTGTTTAATCGCCACAGCGGGCTTTTCGTGACCATGCAGTGCTTCACTAAAGCGCAGGCAGAAATGCAAAGCGAAGTCGACGCCAAGCCCCAGGAACATAACCAGAAAGATCAATGAAATTGTGTTGAAGCTGCCGACAGTCAGCAGCGCTAGCGCCGCTGTCCAAACCACCCCTATGAGCAGCATCGACGCACACGCCAGTACTATATGAATAGACCGAACACCAAACCCCAGAATAATCATCAATGCGATGGCGCTGACTACGCCGGCAATTTTGACACCTTGCATAGCTGCTGAAATTTCTTCATGCGACAAGGCAACTTCGCCGGTTAGCCGTACGCTGGTGCTGTCTGGCAAGTTAAGTGCCGCAATCTCATCGCGCACATTCTGCAACAGCGCAGAATTGGGCAGTTGTTCATTGAAACTCTGTGGGCCTTTCAAAAACACCATCGCATAGTGTGGGCCAGCATCGCTGTTGGTCAGAAATTCATCGCCCCACAGGTAACTTGCAGGCGAGTTCAAGGCCTGTTGTGAGGCGTTTGCTATCGAAGACAGTATGCGTTGAAAGCCTTGCGGGGCCTCGTTGTTCGCGCCATCGATAATAAGTTCCAGTACACCGCGAATACTTGGGTCTTCGGCGAATCGGGTGAGCATGGGCTGGGCTTCAATCAATCGTGCGCTAACCTGTTCAAGGTCTTCAATCGGGAGGTACAACAAAGCCCGGTCGCGCATGAAGGGTTCTGCTGTGGGTGAAAAAACATCGGAGAACTTCTGTGGCTTGCTGATGAAAGCGTCATTGAGCTGGCTTGCCGCATAGTCTACCTGCGCGGGTGAATCAGCAGAGATCACCACTATTACGGTTTCTATTAAGGCCGGAAACTGGGCCTTGTAGTCGTCCCACTGCGTTTTCCAATCGCCTTCCTGGCGAATCAGTTCACCCAGTTTGGAGTACATGCGAAACTCGGTTGCGGCGTAGGCGCCCGCCAAAACCGTGGTTAAAAGTAAGGTAAACAAAACCAGCTGACCGTGCTGCCAGCACAGGGCTACCCAGTTGATTAACAGCTGCTTGGGCTTACTGTCATTCATTCAGATGGGTCGCGTGCAGGCACATTAGGGGCTTGTTCAAGATCGTCCCAGTCATCCAGAGCATCAAACATCGAATCATCGACCGGCACTTCGCCGTTAAGTATGTCAAACCGGCGTTTCTGATTGAACGCTTCGCGGGTAAAAATGTACTTGTCCAGCGCTGCATCATCGCGCGCATCTGTCAGCAGCAGTGCATCCGATCGTCGCGATAAGGTATCCACTGAACCCACCCACACATCGTACGCGTTGCCAAGCAGCAGGCGCGGAGACATGATCAGATGAAAAAGATCGCCTGGCAGATCGCGAGCCGTGGTTGGGCCAATCACTGGAAAATAAACATAGCGTGAACGCGTATAGCCCCAGTGCGCCAGTGTTTGCCCAAAGTCTTCCTGTTGGTACTCAATGCCCATTTCTGATGCAACATCGAACAGGCCGGCAACACCAAGACTAGAGTTAATCAATACCCGACCGAGATTTTTTGACCCTGCACGGAAGTTCCCCTGCAAGTAGGCATTCAGAGCGCTGTCTACAGTTCTAAGGTTTAGAAAAAAATGACTGATGCCCCGCTCAGCCCAGTCTGGAAGAACTGCCTGATAGGCTCTTGCTACCGGCTTGCCCACCACCGTATCAAAGCCTTCCATAATGCGAAAGCTGCCTCGATTGATCGATTCGTGCTGGTCATACACGCCCAGTTCAGGGCCCTGTAAAGCGCTGCATGAGCTCAAACAGGCAACGAGCGCACTAAGAACGAAGGTTTTCTTGAATGCATCAGGAATCATTCCGCAGTCCGGCGATATTGGCGCGGACGCTGTCTAACAGTCCTTGAAATCCATCAGATGCCACTACGGCATTGTAGTCTGCTCGGCGCACTGCCAGGTCTGATACACCGTCGGCCACAACATTGAATACGCGCTGGCCTTTGAAATAGTAGTCAAGTGATACAGGCTTTCCGCTTTTGCGAATCAGCTGGGTTCGAACCAGCCACCGACCAGGGCGAGGCTCTGTCACGTTGGTAATGGTAAAGCGTTGTTCATTGTAACTATCAAAACGATCGGCATAAGTGGCAGTGATCAGCTCACGCATCAGCTGCATGAATTCCTGCTTTGAGGCGGTTTCCAGTGCGCGCCAGGGTGTGCCCAGGCTCATTCGGGCAATCGCGTTCATATCGAATGTCGCGTCAACGGCTGGTTGCAATAGCGCATAACGTTGATCAAAATCGGCATCAATTTTCATAACGTCGATCAGCACAGCATGGAATTGCTCAATCGCTGTGCGTGCTTTGGCGGTGTTTGTTTGTGGTTCACTCGGCGCTGTCTCGCTCGCACTCAAGGTCGTACTCAAAAAAGGCGAGATAAAAACAACAAACAGTAAAAAAAGGAGGCGGCCTGGCTTGAGCATCATTTTAACTTGCGTGAGTCGAGCGAGAACCCGGTCATTATTAGAACCTTACCCATCGTGTAAGTTCCATGGCCCGAATGAGTCACGATGATAAAGCCTGCTCAACAATGAATCCAGCGAAGTAATCCGCACGCTTTACGCAAGTTTACAGTGTCCGGAAAGTCTCTGTTATCGGTTTACTTCGCGTTCTACCAGATCATGAAATTGCTTTACAGCGATTTCATTGGCACCGAGTAGCAGGTCTTGATTGGCGCCAGAGCGAATGCCTTTTTGTGCGCCCTCGCATACAAAAATGTCCTCGGCCTGAAACACGCCCTGGTCGATCAATTCAAAGGATTTATCGAAGTGAGCCCGAGCTTTTTCAGTGCCGGGCATTTCATCTACCAACATGCTGTGGGAAAACAATGTTCGATCTGCAGACAGCGGCACCAATCGAATCAGGCTGGTGTAGTCTGGGTGCATAATCACAATTGCATTGGGAAACAAAGTATATGCAAAGGTGCATAGCGTTCTTGGGTTCCATTTGCTCCGCTGCTGGGTCTTGGCCTCAAGGATTTCGTTTCGGGCAACAGACGAGCGAATATGCAGGCCGCATTGCTGCGACGTGGAAATACAGTCAGGGAAAAACGCGCCGACGGTATTTTTATGCAAACGAACAACATGGTAGCCATCCAGAAAGGCATCATGTATTAGCTTCCAGTTGCACTCCAGCTCACGTGTATTGTTGGCGTAAACGACTGCATCTGGTATGCCGAAGGCAGCCAGGTCAGCACCAATAGTGCCAAGCGTGTCGTCCAAATCCATGTGCCCTCTGGGGGTGAGTTTTAGCCACACCAGGCCATCGCGCTCTTCAGTGGGCAACTCCACCAAACCCAGCTCAGACTTATCGATGTCACAAAAGTCGGCTTCACGCGGTATATTGCGCAGCTGGCCATCAACGCCATAGGTCCATTGATGGTAGGGGCACACAAGCGACTTGAGCTGGTGAAACCCTTGAGTCTCGACAAGCCGCATATTGCGGTGCCGGCATACATTCAGAAATGTGCGAACATGGCCAGCCTGGTCACGGCTGGTCAGCATTGGCAGACCGAACTCGTCATGCACCAGGGTGCTGCCCGCGTGCGGTAGTTCGCTACTGTGGCAAAGTACCAGCGGCCGGCGCGCGAAAATCGTTTCCCATTCTCTTTCAAAGTGTTGCTGACTTGCATACAGGTCTACCGCAATACGGTGTAGGCAGGGCTCAGGGCCGTTTACGCGGCCTGTTGCAAGGTCTAGCAAGTCTTGCAATTGATCCAGAATAGGGTTGGTGTCAGTCATCGCTATATTGTACTGGTATTGCGCTGCCGTCAGGAATGCTCGGCGATGGATGGGCGTATTTGGTACAGCAGTAGCGAGGCCACTGCAGTGGCCAATACACCAAACGTCACATTGCTGAAATCGCCTGAGTACAGTATGCCGCCCAGTAAGGCAGCAATAAAAGCAAAAAATGTCTGGATAGTGCCCAGTATCGACGACGCAAACCCGGCAACGCCCGGTAAGGGATTCAACGCGATGCTGGAAATATTAGGAAACAGCAGCCCGACGCCGAAAAAGTACAGAATGCAGGCAAACCAGAATGTACTCAGCAGCGAGCTTTGCAGATACCAGCTCAGCGTGAAGGCCACAGCTGAGCTGCAAAACAGCATGACGGAAAAACGGACCAGCTTTAAGCTGCCCATACTGGCCACCAGTCGATGGCTAAACACGTTGCCCGCAACAAAAAACAGAATACCGGCACTCAGCAGTGGGCCAGCGTATTTCATGGGCACGCCGTGATACTGAATGACGATTGTGCCAAACGAGCAAAGAATGGTCATCATGCCAAAAAATCCAAACGCCATCATGCCGGTTGCCCACAGCGATTGGTGGCTGGCAAAGTAAATGCGCGCGCAATCCTTCAAGGGCAACATGCATGGCGCCAGGTTTGGGCTGGTACCTGCTTTTTCGGCTTTAATGCGCGGATGGGTTTCTTCCAGCCACAGGTAACAAAGCACGATTGTGGTCAGGCCCTGAACAACATAGAAAGCAAACAACCACGACCAATGCATATAGCTGGCAACCAAGGCCCCTAACAAAGGCGCGAGAACGGTGGTTGTGCTGAGCGCGACACCCAGAATGGCCAGCAGCCGGGCCAGTTCTATGCCACCTCTGAGGTCTCTTGAGATGCCGCGAGACAATACGGCCCCGGTTGACGCCCCAATCCCCTGCAGGAACCGCGCCGCCAGAAGTTGGTTAAAGTCATCCGCTAACAGACACAGCAGACTGGCGATGCAAAACAACACCATGCCAGCGTACAGTGTTGGCAAACGACCGTAACGGTCACCAAGATAACCACTGGGAATCTGGCCCACAGAGTAACCGCCAATAAACAAGGTGATCATCAACTGGGCATGCCCAATGTCTACGCTGGCGCTTTCTGCAATGGCCGGGATAATCGGAATAATGGCATCCGAGGCTGCAGCACCCATCATTATCAGCAGCGCCAGGACGGCAACCGTTTTGTTTGAAATGGGATGATCGGTGGGGTTCACGGATGAGTAGAGCTATCGTGCCAAGGAGCGCAATGATAGCATTAGGGCTCTTACTCCAAATATTGACTGCCTTCCATAACGATGAAAACCCTAAATCTGTTGCGCCATGCAAAATCAAGCTGGGCAAGTGGTGGCCTGGAAGATATCGACCGGCCTTTAAATGCACGTGGTGAAAAGGCCAGCGTACAAATGGCAGCAGCCATTGAACAAGCCGGTTGTCGCTTTGATTACGTAGTTGTTAGCCCTGCGCTTAGAGCGCAGCAAACTATTCAGGGGGTGGCCAATGTGATTGATTTTGGCGACTGGTTTACTGAAGAATCAATGTATACCTTTGACTGGCGTGCACTGCAGGCGTGCGTGTCGCAATTAGCCGACAGTTATCAGGAGGCGCTCATTGTGGGGCACAATCCGGCCATCACGGAGTTCTGTAATCATAAGAGCAATGCTCGAATCGATAACGTACCAACCTGTGGTTTTGCGCGTATCCGTTTTGATATGGATGCCTGGTCAGACATTGATACGTCTACTGGCGAGCTGCTTGATTTTATTGTGCCCAAAGACCTGCCGGGCATGAACTGATACGTGTTCCAGTAAACAGGCTATTCGCCGAAGGTGGTGTGAATACCGCATTCTTTTTTCTGATCAAGCCCTTTGGTAATATCGAAGTGGTGTGAATTTCTGGGAAGGGAGTGCCAGGTAAGATATTCCTCAACATCGTCTTTATCCCAGTCAATTATCGGGTGAAGTTTCACGATTTCGCGCGCGTTGTATTCGATAATGGATTTGCTGGCACGCGTTGCTGTTTTAAACCCTGTCAAACCGCTTAACCACATTTGTGGGCGCAGCTCATCGATGGCGCGCTCCAGAGGCTCATGTTTGATCTTTCTGACCACTTCGTCAAATACTGCCTGTGAAAAGTTCGGGTCGGTCTCACTCCACCAGTCAGGGTATTGTTCCTGAATTTCTTCCTGACTGAACTCGGCGGAATACGTTCTAACATCAAAGTTCTCTGCTTTGAGATAGTCGATCATGTCGTACGTAGGTTTGCTGTAATGGCGGGTATCTATGAAAATCAGCGGTATGTCTTTACCACTGGCGCGCCGCACCAAATGCGGCATCAATGCCGAGAACTCGCCGCCGCTGGTGGTCATGATGACCGGGCCGGTGGCCACTGTTACAATGCGATTGATCCGCGTGAGCGCGGATTTGTTCGCCATGATTTCATTCAGATTGTAACCGCGTGTGCGATTCAGAAACTCCATACCCAGCCCATGCCTTCTTGATGATGGCAAGAATAGGCTGGCATAGCGGGCTAGTAAACAGGCGTTATAACGCCGGCTAGATCATGTTGCGATAAGCTTATACATCGGCGCCATGCACGGCCAGATAGTGCGAGCTGAACGCAGGGTCTTGATCCAGTTGTTCGTTCAGTTCATAAAGGCGCTCGTAGCAGGTTTCCCTGATCAGCCAGCGGCCATCCTGTTTGACATAGCGGTCCCAGTAAATGGCGGTTCCAGTGGTAAACGCATTGTGCGCCATTACCCACATATTATCAGTTAGGTACCAAATGCCCGTGGCTTCACTGTCACTGAGAACCTGTATTTCCGGCTGGTGGCCGTTATGGTGGCCAACGGAACGCCTATTAAAACTTTGCCCTATGGACGCTACGTATTGGTCGCGACCAGTGAGTTTCCACTCGTATGTACCGCCGACAAAATGCACATCAACGTCGGCATGAAACAAGGTGCCCAGTTCGTCAAGGTTCGCTGTGTCAATACAACGAAAGTAGGCGTGTTTCAGTTGCTTGATGGCCTCAATGTCCATCAGGTGCTGAATATTCTTTCGCAATTCATCCAGGCCGCCGTCCGAGGCCTGCAGGGGTAATCCGTCGACAATACCCAGATTGGCTTTGTTTAAGACCTGTCGTTGCGCATGGTTGGACATAATCGTGCTCCAGACTTTATTTGAGTGTTTCTGATGATGGGCAATCGTTCGAGAAGTGTACCGCACGTCCATTCCGAAGTAGACAGGTGTTGCAAGCACCTGTCGTCAATGTCATATTCAGGGCGAATGGCACTGAATGGGTGCCCATAACCAGGGAGAGAAACCATGTCCAACCCCTATCTTATTGAAAACTGCATGCACACTAATCCGGCAACGGTGAGAGCGGATGCGACTGTGTATGAGGCAATCCAGTTAATCCAGGCGCATCGTATCACCGGGCTTACCGTGATTGATGAGGAGCGTTGTGTTGTGGGTGTAATCTCAGAACTGGATTGCCTTAAAGCGGTGCTTGGCGACGTCTATAACGAGGGCACGGCCGCCGGTGGCCTGGTCGCCGATTACATGACCAGTGAAGTGGAGTCTTGTAGCCCTGATGATGACATTGTTGCGGTAGCCCAGTCGATGCTGGCGGCACGGCATCGTCGACGACCTGTGATAAAAAACGGTAAACTAGTAGGCCAATTGAGCTGCCGTAATATTTTGTGGGCAATTCTTGAATATTCCGGGCGGCAAAACTAGCCGTTGTTTAAGTAAGTTCGCTGCAAAAATCAGTTACCGGCAAACCTGAACTCAGGGTTCCACAGATAAATTAATGAACAAATAAAAAAGGAGGCCGGTAATGCGGCAACTAACTGTTTTTATGCTTCTTGTAGTGCTTTGCGCTTGCGGAGGCAGTAAAGACGAACAGACAACAAGCAGCGAATCCAGGTTGGCATCAACGTCAATTGCTGAAGCGAAATCCAGTGTTGACTGGGCTTTGCACGGTAACGACTGGGGCGAACAACGGCATTCAAAGCTGGATCAGATCAACAGAGACAATGTTAAGGAACTGGGCCTGCACTGGTCATTTGATATGTTCACCCGCCGAGGTGTTGAGGCAACTCCTTTAGTAATTGACGGCACGATGTACGTCACGAGTAGCTGGTCCATAGTCTACGCGCTTGACGCAACCAATGGCTCGTTGAAGTGGTCATTCGACCCAAAAGTTGACAGGGCTTTCTTGGCAAAAGGGTGTTGCGACGCCGTCAACCGTGGTGTTGCATTTGCGAACGGTAAAGTAATTGTTGGCGCGTACGATGGGCGCCTCATTGCGTTGAACGCAAGCGACGGCAGTGTTGCCTGGGACGTTCAAACAACCGATCGAGAGCAGTCCTATACCATCACCGGTGCACCGCGAATTGCTGGTGACAAAGTCATAATTGGGAACGGTGGTGCCGAACTGGGTGTACGCGGCTATGTGACAGCGTATGACATTGAAACGGGTAAGCAGGTTTGGCGCTTCTACACGGTGCCAGGAAACCCCGCCGATGGATTTGAAAACGAAACCATGGAACAAGCCGCGAAGACCTGGAATGGCGAGTGGTGGAAATGGGGTGGCGGCGGCACAGTGTGGGACGCGATCGTCTACGAGCCAGAACTAAATCTTGTGTACATTGGCGTTGGCAATGGTTCGCCGTGGAACCAGCGCTTGCGCAGTCCCGAAGGTGGCGATAATTTGTTTCTGGCCTCAATAGTGGCGCTCAGTGCCGACAGTGGTGAATACGTTTGGCATTATCAGACCACGCCAGGCGAAACCTGGGACTTCACGGCTACCCAGCACATCATGCTTGCTGACCTGGAGATTGACGGCGAGCTGCGCAAAGTGCTGATGCAAGCACCCAAAAACGGGTTTTTCTATGTGCTCGACCGGGTTACCGGTGAATTGATATCGGCTGAAAAGTTCACTGAGGTTAACTGGGCAAGTCATGTTGATATGGAAACCGGTCGGCCTGTAGAAACCGAAGGCGCGCGTGTATTCGACGGGAAAAAGCAGGTAGTGCCTTCCATGGGTGGTGGACATAATTGGCCACCCATGTCGTATAACCCGGCGACTGGCCTCGTTTATATACCGACCTTGCGTTTCCCATCGGCGTATCTGGAACCTACTGATGACATTGATACCAAGCCTGGACAGGGCTTGTGGAATCTGGGTTTTAACAACATGGGCATGGCGCCACCGCCAATACCCGCCAAAGACGTAGACGCCATACTGGACCAACAGTTCAACGGCCAGTTGCTTGCCTGGGACCCGATCAAACAGCAGCAGGTATGGGTGCAGGAACCGGGTAGGCCCAGCCTGGGTGGTACCCTGAGCACGGCGGGTATGCTGGTTTTTCAACCGGGCAAGCATGGCAACCTGACCGCGCATGACGCCGAAACCGGCGCCGAATTATGGGCACACTACACCCAGACAGGTGCGATGGCGGCACCCATTAGCTACGCCGTGGATGGCGTGCAATACATCGCGGTTGCCGTTGGATTTGGTGGCGGGTTTGCGGCGCAAGGGGGTGCTATTGCCCACCATTGGAAAATTCCGAATCGGTCTCGTGTGTTGGTGTACAAATTGGGTGGCGAGCATGTTTTGCCCGACCCCGAGGATGTTGCCGAGCGTGAATTGCCCAAGCCCGCGGCAGTTACAGCCGACGCAGCAACTGTCAAGCACGGCCAAGTGATCTATCAGCGCCATTGTGCGTATTGCCATGGCGACGGTTTGCGCACGGGTGGCATCACGCCTGATCTGCGCTACTCCGGTGAAGGTATACATGCCATCTGGCAGGATATCGTTATTGGAGGTGTGCTCAGTCAGGTCGGAATGGTCGGCTTTAAAGACTATATCAGCGCTGACGACGCGGAAGCTGTTCGCCAATATGTTCTGGCAGAAGCGAGTCGTCTTTATGAGGAAAAACAAGTCGGCGCGGCGGCGCAAGCTACACCAAGCGAATAAAGTGTGGTAGCTCGACGTAAGCTGGGTCGGTTCAAGGTGCTTTGAGCCGGCTCAAGCTAACAAACACCAACATGGAAACCAGTAAGCCCGGCCAAAGTGCATCGAGCTGGGCGAACGGGAAGCCATCAAGCCGGGCTGCAATAGTCCACGCAATGACTGTCAGTAAAGAGCAACTGATGCTCCAGAAGGCAGCATCGGCATTCCAGCGACTGAAATAAACCATCGCTAAACTGGGTATAAACAGCGCGGCTGAATTTACAGTGAAGCCAAGCAGAAGAATTCCAATTACGTCTTGCAGTTGCCATGCCATCAGTGCCGCCAGCGCACCCACTGCCAGTGAGGTCAGTACACTCATACGCAGCAGTCGTTCGGGAGATACTTGCGGATTAAGATACCGCTGGTAAACATCCCGGGTGATGTTGGCCGAGGCAGTCAATATGCAAATATCTGCCGTTGACTGGCGTACCAGCCCAATATCAGCATCAACAGAAAGTAGACTGCAATTATTGTTATATCGATTGCGCTCACTGGGATTGCTCCGCTGCCGAGCAGGCAGAGTAAACAGAGCAGGCAGTAAACACCAGGTTATTTCCAATTGGCAACGATTGCGGCGTTGCCCTGATGGATTGAGTACCATTGCTATTCGACTGGAAAAAAGGCCTCGCTATGTTGGAATTTGGTTTATCAATTAGTTTTTGCGCGCCGTGTGAGTATCAGGCGCTTGCCAAAGCCGCAGACGATGCGGGCTTCACGTATGCAACTCTGTCAGACCACCTGATCTATCCGAAAACCTTGTCGAAACCCTATCCCTACACCGAAGATGGCGTGCCTCGCTTCAGCGAAACAGATGACTTTCCGGATCCATGGGTAGCCGTGGCATCGATGGCGGCTGTTACTCAGACGTTAAAGTTCTACACCAATGTGTATGTATTACCGGCTCGAAACCCGGTTCATGTCGCCAAGATTTTGGCCACGGCTGCGGTGATGAGTGACTACCGCCTGGCCCTCGGTATCGGCATGGGTTGGATGCCGGAAGAATTCGCTGCTGGAGAGCAGCCATTTGCGCGCCGCGGTAAACGGGCAGATGAGATGATTGAAGTGATGCGTAAGTTGTGGACCGGTGAGATGATAGAGCACAAAGGTGAATTCTATGATTTGCCGGGCGTACGAATGAACCCCTACCCTAAGCAATACATTCCGATCTACGTGGGCGGTTTCTCAGAGCCAGCGATGCGTCGAGCGGCACGCAACGACGGCTGGATCGCCGATTTGCATACCAAGCAAGAGCTTATTGATCTGATGCATAAAGCGAAGAAATATAGGGTAGAGGCTGGCGGCAGTCTCGACGATTTCAAAATTCTAAGCTTTGGTCCAATGGATGCGTTTGGCATTGACGACTACACGATGTTGGCTGATGAGGGCTTGAGCACGCTGACGACCATGCCGTGGATGTTCAGTGCAGGGCCTGAGGCAACGCTTGAGCAAAAGCTGGATAGTATCAAGCAATTTGGGGATGAAACTATTTCCCGGTTTTCCTGAATGATATGGGTTCACGCGTGTCCATAATATTTTTTGCATAGCCGTTAACCCCTTAATTGGATATGCTGCGTTAAAGCTAGATAGAACCTCAACAAGGAGATATCCATGGTTTTTAATTCAGCAAAGAAACGTTCCGTTGCGGCCAGTGTGGCCGGTGCGCTTATGGTGGGTGCATCGCAGAGTGCGTTGTCAGCCGATGAAATCACAAGCTCGCTGGATGATCAGCAGTCTGTTGCAGTCACAATTTATAACGAAAATCTGGCACTGGTAAAAGACAAGCGCTCTATTGTGCTGCCCAAAGGTGATAATGCGCTGGCGTTTCGTGGTGTAAGCGCGCGAATGCGTCCGGAAACTGCCATGTTGCGTAATACAAGCGTTGATCGTAGCTTGCACGTCATTGAGCAGAATTTTGACTTTGATCTGCTGACTCCGCAGAAATTATTGGAGAAATATACCGGTCGCACCGTGCAGATTGCGCGAATGAATCCGGCGACCGGCAAAGAAACCATTGAAGAAGCAACCGTGCTCAGCACACAAAATGGTGTGGTGGTTCGCATTGGTGATCGTATTGAAACCAATCCAGGTGGGCGAATTATTTTTGCCGATGTACCAAGCAACCTCAGGGATCAACCCACGCTTTCAATCCAGCTAGATAACAAAACTGCTGGCAAGCAGAACGTGGAGCTCAGCTACCTGACTGGTGGATTGTCCTGGCAGGCGGACTACGTTGCAGAATTAAACAAGGACGATAATCGTCTGGACTTATTGGGCTGGGTTACGTTAGACAATACCAGCGGCGCTTCCTATAACAACGCAAAGATGCAACTTGTTGCAGGTGACGTTAATCAGGTCAGACCGCAAATGCAACGTAACCGTATGATCAAAGGAATGGCTGAGTTTTCTGCTGATAGTGTACAGCAGAGTATGAGTGAAGAGAGTCTGTTTGAATACCATCTCTATACATTGAATCGACCTACGACCATCAATGATAAACAGAAAAAACAGGTTTCTTTGCTGAGTGCGGAAAATATTCCGGTCAAGAAAGAGTTGGTGTTGCAGGGAAACAATTATTACTACCAGTCAAGCTATGGCGATATTGGACAAAAGATGAAGCTGGGTGTGTACGTGCACTTTAATAATGAGAAAAAAGATGGCCTCGGTATGCCGTTACCAAAAGGTGTTGTGCGAGTTTACAAACGCGATTCCAATGGGAATGCGCAATTTGTTGGCGAGGATCGTATTGATCATACGGCAAAGAAAGAAAATATTCGTCTGAAGCTTGGCGAAGCGTTTGATGTTACTGCAGATAAAAAGCAAACCAATTTTAAAGTTGTAGAGCGAATTATGTCGCGCAATGTGTACGACACCAGTTTTGAGATCAAACTGAAAAATGCCAAAGACGAAGCCGTGACTGTGGTTGTTCGAGAGCCCATTCCGGGTGATTGGGAAATGCTGAAGCAGAGCGAAAGTCATAAAAAAGTAGCTTCGGGTACCGCTGAATGGCGAATTAAAGTGCCCGGCGAAAGTAGCAAAACATTGAGTTATACGGTTCGCACGAAGTTCTAAACTCGATTTAAGCTGGCGCTGAATGCGTTTTGCAGTAAGGTGTGGGAATGAGAACACCTATCTATAAGTCCCGACCCTATGGCCCGCATTCGGCCCGGTTTGATGCCGAGCGTATTAACGAATTCATTGTTATGTCAGAGGGTAATTCCAATACCTACCTGATTGAAACGAATGATGGCAATGTGCTGGTGAATACCGGCATGGGGTATGAAGCCCCTGTGCATTTCAGCAATTACGAAAAACACAGCTCGGCAAGCAATTGCATAAAGTACGTGATCACCACACAAGGTCATGTAGATCACGTTGGCGGTGTACAGTTTTTTCGAGACCGCAACCCGGGCATGCAATACATTGCTCAGGCAAATAATGAAGAGCATCAAAGCTATGATGCCAGGCTGCAGGCATTTCGTGCGGCGCGTTCTGCGTTTCGATTCAAGGACGCATTTGTTCAGGACTTCGCCTACTACGCCGAGCAAGGCTATACCGACATCAACCCACAAGATCGTCCAACCGCAGACATTAGCTTTGAAGACAGATACGAATTTTCATTGGGTGGTGTTGATTTCGTGTTGATTGCAGCGCAAGGGGCTGAAACAAATGACTCACTGGTGGTCTGGTTACCGCAACACAAAATCTGTCTGACGGGCAATTTGTTTGGCTGCCCATTTGGTCATTTCCCCAATCTGGTCACCATACGTGGTGACCGCTATCGTGATGCGCTGGTGTGTGCTGCTGCTGCGCAAACCGTGTTGGAGCTGGGCGCAGAAACTATTCTATACGGCCATCACGCACCAGTGATTGGCGCTGAGCTTATTGAAACCGAACTCACGGTGTTTCGTGACGCGGTTATGTATGTGCACGACGAAACTGTCAAAGGTATGAACGAAGGTAAGAACCTTTATACGTTGATGCAAGAAATCCAGCTGCCGCCTGAGCTTGAACTGGGGCAGGGCTACGGCAAGGTGTCATGGAGTATCCGCGCTATTTGGGAACACTATGCGGGCTGGTTTCATCATCAGTCTACAACTGAGTTGTACTCAGTACCGCCTTCCAGCATATACAAAGACCTGATTGAACTGGCGGGCGTTGATGGCCTGCTTGAGCGTGCGCAACAAAAAAGGAACGATGGCGAGCTTGAACAATGTTTGCATTTGCTCGATATAGTATTCGCTGAACATCCCCGACATGAAGTTGCTGTAGCATTGGCTATCGAGGTGCACAGCCTGCTGCTCACTGAAGCAGACAATTTCTGGCTTGAAGGCTGGTTGGGAAACCAGATTAAGTTACTTCAGGGTGGCAAAACAGCAGCCTTGTCCTTCAAGTAAGTGCGTGCCTTACGATGAGCAATAACATCCATATTACAGATCTCGCCCGGCCGGTGCTCAGTGAGGTGCAGCAGGCCGCAGTGGATTATGGCAAAACGCTGAACGTAGATCTGAGTCGTGACTCTATTCTAGGCGAGGCTGAACAAAAAACCGGTCTTGCTGACTGGGGTCCAATGGATTTTCTGGAACGGCTGGATCTGCTTTGTGATGAGTGGAACAGTGACAGCGGGCTAAACGGAATAGGCCGGTTGTCGCTTCGTAACAAGCTGGTGCAACATGCCTGCAGTCGTTTGCTGATTCAAAACGAATTCAATCAGCACCCCGACATACATGACGTGGCCATTGAAAAACCGATTATCGTTGCCGGCTTGCCCCGGTCGGGCACAACGCATTTACTCAACCTGATGGCGGCTGACTCCAGACTGAGATCTTTGCCATTATGGGAAAGCTATGAGCCCGTGCCAATGCCTGGCGAAGGGTTGCTCGCCGATGGTACCGACCCGCGTTTTCAGCGGTGTGCACAAGCCTGGCAAACAAGTCAGATGATGGTACCGCTGCTGGCAGCGATGCACCCGATGAATCCCGAGCACATTCATGAAGAACTGGAGCTGATGGGGCCCAACTTTGGTTCTTATAATTATGAGTGGCTCAGCTTTTCACCGCGCTGGCGCGATCATTATTACGCGGAAGATCAAACCTACCAGTACGAGTACATGCGCGATGTATTAAAGTTGTTGACCTGGCAGCAACGTGAAACCGACAGACCCAGCCGCTGGGTTTTGAAATGTCCGCAGCATCTGGAACAGTTACCCGTGCTGCAAAAGGTGTTTCCCGATGCCACTATCGCTATCACCCACCGCGACCCGGTAGCCGTGATTCAGTCGGCGATTACCATGCTCGCGTATGGTCAACGCCTAAACCGGGACCGAGTGCTGACCGCTGAATTGTTGGAGTATTGGACAGACCGCATAAAACACCTGCTCAGCGCGTGCACGCGCGACCGGCATAAATTGCCAGATGCACAAACGATTGACGTGCCATTTAATCAGCTGATCAATGATGATGTAGGCATGGTTGAAAAAATCTATGCCAGGGCCGGTCTTGAAATGACCACGCAATCACGTCAACAGTTGAGCGATTTTGTTGATCAGCATCAGGGCTCGTACGGCCGGGTAATTTACGATCTCAAGGGTCAGTTTGGTATTGAGCCAGAAGAGCTGCGGCAACAATTTGATTTTTACTTTGCTGCCTTTCCATCGCTTAACACATGAGAGAGCTGCCCTAGATCTTAAAAAAAGAAAAGCCCGCATAACGCGGGCTTTCTCCAGGCTTGGTGGCCTTAACGACCCACTACGTTACTACGAGTCGCATCGCTGGGCTGTACAAACAACTCAACCCGTCGATTCAGTTGCCGACCTGCGGCATTGTCATTGGCTGCGCGCGGTTCAAACTCACCGCGACCGCGATAACTCAACATACTGCCCGGAACACCACTGCTGACCAGGAAGTTCTTAACGCTGTGTGCGCGCTTCTCGCTAAGCTGCAAGTTGTAGTTTTCAGATCCGGTTGAATCGGTATGGCCTACAATCTCGGCGGTTGAACCGTACTTGGTCATTACCTGGGCGACCTTTTCCAGTGAGGAGTAGGAATGCGGCTTCACTTCCGCGCTGTCGACATCAAAGGTGACTTCGTTTTCGAACGTTAATTTCAGTAGATCATCGCGTACACGCTCGATCTCAATTTCTGAACGACGCTGCTCATCCTCAAGCGCTGCACGAAACTCATCTTCTTGTTTGTCCATGTGATGGCCAATACCCGCGCCTGCTGCCGCACCAATCAAGGCACCAGCGATCACACCACGGTCACGATTGCCGTCATTGTCCGTTTGGCCACCGATAACAGCACCGGCAACGGCACCAATAGCAGCGCCAATCGCCGTATTGTTTCGGTCTTCGCCCGGCTGTGTGGCACAGCCGGCCAGGCTTATGGCGGATATCAATGCAATGCTGGCTTTAAACTTCATAGTACGCTCCCTATGCGGGTATTAGTTACGTGTTGATGCTAATTGATCATCAATAGCACCATGAATCAGCGGGCTTCAACAGCCAAGTCCATAATGCAATAGTAGGCTCACACAGCTGAATTGAAGCTGAATGTTTCAGAGTAGCTGCAGTCGGTAAACTGACCAGTGCGCATACGCGCACTGGTTAACAATTTGGCAGTCTGTTACAAATTTCTATTCGGCTATGTTTGCCTTGCTCACCTGGGCGCGCAGGCCATTGCCATCGGTAATTCTGGTGGTGATAGTGGTACCTGCACCAGCGGCTAGCGTTCCTCGCACTGAAAGGGTCTGCGTGCGGCTTACCTGGTTACCGGCGCCGTCAAAATAAGCGGTAATGATTTGTACATCTTTAACCGCTACTGGCGACTGGTTCTGAACCTGAACAACAACGCGCCCATCGTTGTTCAGCGCCAGCCTGGTCTTAATGTATTTGTCCGGATTTTGCGGCAATTCCAGTCGTGTCATTGATGACAGCGCCTGTTGGCCAACCGGCGTGTTTGATCGTGCAGCCGACGAGAAATACTTCAATGCGGTGCTTTGGTCACCCGCTGCCAGCGCCAGATCACCGAGTGCTTTCTGCGCATTGGGCGTTGGTACTATCGAGTTACTCTTTTCAAACGCCAGTTTCGCGCCGCGCTTGTCGCCGAGCTCCTGTTTGGCATAGCCCTTGTTGAGGTGAAACGCGAAGTATTCAGGGTACAGGTTGATCGCTTTGTCATAGTTTGTAACCGCAGTCTTGAACTTCTTTTCATTAAGTGCGATATCACCTCTCAGGCCATAAAATTTGGGTTCTCTGGGCTGCAGGCGAATGGCCTTGTTAACCAGCGTATTTGCGGTCTTGAAGTCCTTGTCTTTTGCGGCGGCTTTCAGTGCCTCGTCATGCGCAGCGTAGGCTTCCTGATCGCGAATCAGCGTGGCAATAGCGCGCTTGTATTTTTCGCGGCCATACTCCAGGTCGCTGCCACCGAGTTCAGCGGCGGTCTCCTTATTGCGGGCCACACGTTCTGTTGATGGTGGGTGCGACGCAAACAGGCCCTCCAGCCAATTTGCCTGTCGACCTTCGGAAAGTCGAACAAACGTTTGTTGTAAATCAACCGCTGCCTGAGGGTTGTAGCCTGCCTCAACCATGTAGCGCATACCGTACAGGTCGGATTGTAATTCGGCGTTTCGGCCATACTTGGTGCTCACCAGCTGGGCACCCACCATAGCGCCACCGGCAATCAAACTGCCATAGCGATTGCCGGACGCGGCAATCTGGGTTGCGAGCAGACCGCCTTGCATCAACATGCCACGTTCCTGGGCTTTTGCGCCATGGCGCGCGGCGGCGTGCACCAACTCATGGCCAAGCACCGCGGCCAGTTCCGCTTCGCTGTTCAATTCGGTCAGCAGACCGCGATTAATCGCCATCTTGCCGCCGGGCATGGCCCAGGCATTGGGTACCGAGTTATTAATCACCTCTATTTCATACGGCAGCTTGCGATTCTGGTCAGCATTAACCTTTTCTGATGCTGCTGCTACTCGCTGCATAACCCCTGAAACGTAGCGAGATACATCTTTATCAACCACATAATCACCACCTTGAACCTGGCGAGCAGGCAGATAGTTTTGTTTGCCAATCTCGATCTCCTGGGCTGTGGAGATCCACTGAATTTCGCGGTCGCCGGTGACCGGATTAACACCGCAGGCAGCCAGCAGGCCAGTGACAATAAGTACTGCGAGAGAACGTTTGAGAATGAGCACGCGTGTCTCCATGCATCGTTTACGGGTTGGCGTTCGTCAAATTATAAACGGAAAAGCGGGCCAGCTCGCGTGTCTGCATGCGTTTAGCGTTTGTTTACGTTTTTTTTGCCACGAACAAGGCGCTGTTCAGTGACTGCCCTTCCTAGAGTACAAATTAGAGCACAAAGTAATAATAACTGACCAAGGCAATGCTGCTGCCCATCAAGGCCCCCATCGCAGTATCGGTGGGAAAATGGACGCCCAGGCTGATCCGCGACAAGGCCACCAGGCCTGCCCATGCGTAGGCAAGCATAAATATCGGGCCGAATACCAGTACCAGACAGCTTACGAACAAGAACGCTCCGGACGTGTGGCCAGATGGGAAGCTGAATTCGTCAGAGGCAACGATGAAGCTGCGGAAGTGTGGGAGTGCGGCCGGCGGGCGCCGGCGGCGAAAGCTGTTTTTCATCACAAAGTAACAGCAGCGTTCCAGCAGCAAAGCCCAGGCCAGCGCAGTGGCAAATACGGCACCTTGCACCGGGTCGGCGAGATAATACACAAACGCAAACAGCAGATAGGGCCAGCCATCGGCCGTCAGCGATACCTTGCGCGCAACCCGCATGATCTGGGCGCGGTTGGCACGTCGTTGCCAGCGCTGGAAGATATCCACATCCCAGTCGTGAATGGTCTTGAATAATGTGGTGTTTGCTAATCCCATAACACTACTATGGCCGTGCTTTATGACACCCGGGTGTCAAAGCGGTTAAAATTTACGATTGCCATTGAGTTTTCTCAGTGGTTGTCGAATTTCGGTTCTACTTTCCAGTGTAGTTCAATTTTCGAGCAGCGTATTTTTTGTTCACTTGTCGGTGGCGAAACCGACGAACGGCCCCTCAAGTTCAGTGACAACAGGACCCCATGGCGCAAAGCAACGACTACCGCAATCGAAAGCGGAAACTGATTCGGCATATTGATGCCATTGCCGCATCAGACAAAGACGTCGCGCGGGCCGTTGCCGACGTTGGTTACCCCGAGCCCCGGTTGCGAGATACGGGTTTTCAGACCTTTTTATCCATTATCGTCAGTCAACAGGTGTCAACCGAAGCAGCGGCCAGCATTTGGCAGAGAGTTCAGACCGCTGTGCCCGACATGACGCCCAAAAAAGTAGCCCGCTGCAAGCCTGATGTGCTGCGCAGTGCGGGTTTGTCAGGCCGAAAGGTGGAGTACGCGCAGGGGCTGGCCGCAGCGATCCTGGACGGCCAGTTTAATCCTGACGAGCTGGCTGAAATGAGCGACGATGAGGTCGTCAAGCAGATCGTGAGTTTACGCGGGTTTGGGCCATGGAGCGCTGAGATATATCTGATGTTCTCCCTGCAGCGCCCCGATGTGTTCGCTGCCGACGACCTGGCCTTACAAATAGCCTTGCAGCAGCTGAAGGGTTTGTCTGAAAAACCCAGCGGTAAGCAGGCCAGAGAACTGGTGGAACACTGGTCACCACGCAGAACAGCCGGCAGCGTTTTTCTGTGGCACTACTATCGCGGAGCGCCGGCCTGATGCGCCTGGAAATGCACAATGGCTGATATTATCTCGCTGGATAAAAAGCGTAGTGACGCACAAGCGAAAAAAGCGAAAGGCAACACACTGTGTGGTAACGGTCATCACAAGTGGCGGATTGAGCAGGGTCAGGTCTTCGATTCAAAGAAAGGCAAACTGGTCACCAGGTATAAGTGTTCCCGTTGCGGGAAAGTCAAAGTGAAGGCACTGTAAGTCTGATTTCGAACCGCGCACAGATACACTGCCTTAGCTAATAAGAAGGAATTCGATCATGGCGCCGAGAGATTATCTCGCACGTTCGTCGCATGCGTTTGGCGATTTTGCCGTTTGGGTACACGATCATCGCTGGCTTGTGTTGGTGAGCTCCTTACTGCTTGCGCTTGCATCAGCCTGGGTGGCCAGTGGTGTTGGCAGCGATTCATCGCTGGATGCATTCTTTGACCCGGATGATCCGACCTATCAGCACTATTACGACTATCGCGAAGATTTTGGCTCGGACGAGATCGCATTCCTGCTCTATTCCGCGCCAGACTTGGATCACGGTGTTTTCGACATTGAACTGATGCGAACGATTGCGCAACTCAGCCGGGCGCTGGAAACAGAAGTACCGTTTGTCAGTGATGTGCTCAGTCTAAGTTCCGCTGAGTTTATGCAATCTGCCGGCGACGATATTCAGGTGCATGAAATACTGCATGATTTTCCGGAAAATCAGGAGGGTATGCTCGCGCTACGGGACCTGATTCTCAGCAAAGATATTTATCTGAACAATATAGTCTCTCCCGACGGCAAGCATGCAGCGATAGTTATTGAGATGACGCGCGCTGCCACAGACCCTCCTGATATGGTGCGCTATGACCCGGACGGTGGTGACGGGTTGCAGAATTTGTATCCGCAGGTCAGCGGCCACGCCATTGAGAATCTGCTCAGCCGACCGGAATACCAGGGCATCCGTTTTTACAATATTGGCGATGTTGAACTCAATACGGTGTACAACGAAATAGCCTTTTCAGAACCAGTATCGCAAATGGGCATTAGTGTCATCATCATCATGATTTTGGGGCTGGTATTGCTGCGCGGTGGTATCTTGTCGCTGCTTGGCCCCTTGTTTGTCGTGTTAGTAGCAATGATGATGACGGTTGCCTTTATGGCGATTGTCGGTTGGGACATCGATATGCTGTTTGCCATGATGCCTAACCTGCTGATCGCCATTGGCGTTGCGCAAGCGGTGCATTTATTATCTGAGTTTCAGCTGTCCATGTCGGCAGGTCTTTGTCGCCGCGATGCACTCAGGGAAACCATGGAGTTGGTTGGCAACCCATGCCTGCTAGCTGCGTTGTCAACCGCAGTTGGTTTTATGGCTATGGCGGTTTCCGATTTGAAAGGTATTTCCAATTTGTCTTTGTATGGCGCTTTTGGTGTGCTGTGTACGTTTTTTCTAACCATTACATTGCTGTTGAGTCTGCTGTCGTTTGGTAGTGATAAACCGCGTCCATGGACGCTTCAGCAACAATGGCTGAGTCGGATTCTTGATTGGGTGGTGAGCGTTGACTTGCGGCGACCGGGCTTGATTGTGTTGCTGTCGGCGCTGTTGATACTCACAGCACTGTTCGGCCTTAGCAAGCTGCGCATTGACTTCAATTTCGTTACTGATTTCAAGCCGCATATGCAGATTCGCCAGGATACCGAATACGCAGAAGAGACCATGGGCGGCATGCTCAGTCTGGTGTTTGTGTTCGAGTCTGATGAAGATGGTATGAAGACACCGGAGAATCTGGCAGCGCTAGAGCGCTTTCAGCAATTTGCGGACCAGCAACCCTTAGTGCACAAGTCTCTGTCGATTGTTGATGTTCTTAAAGACCTGAATCAAACCTTCCATGGTGATGATCCGGAGTATTATCGTTTGCCGGATGATCGGGATCTGATTGCGCAGTATTTATTAATGTATGAGCTGTCGGGTGGTGATCAGCTTGAAAAATACATGACCAGTGATTTCTCGCGCGCTGTTGTTGATTTACGAGTGGCCATGGTGGGTTCTCATAAAGTCCGTCAATTGTTCGATACCCTGAATGAGTATGTGGATAGTGAGTTTAACGTCGAAGGCTCCGGCTTATCGGTAGAACCGAGCGGGGTAGGGTTGCTCTGGGTAAAGCTTGCTGACTATATATTCACGAGTTTTACCAAAGGCTATTTGCTGGTGTTTAGCATGATCTTTGTGCTGATGTGTATCATCTTTCGCTCATTGAAAGTGGGTGCTCTGGCGATGATTCCAAATCTCGCACCGATTCTGCTAACAATGGGTTATATGGGCTATGCAGGTATAAACCTTGACTATATCAGGATGATGATCGCCACAATTGCGATCGGCATCGCCGTTGATGATACCGTGCATTTGGTCAGCAGGATGCGACAGGAGTTCTTTCGTTGCGGGAATTACCAGCAGGCGTTAACACAGGCTATCGGGGGCGTGGGGCATGCGCTGGTGATAACCACACTCATTCTGGTAGCTTCTTTTTCTACACACTTTGCGTCCGAGATGGCAACGATGGCGAGTTTTGGCAGCCTTTTAATAAGCGCTATTTGCATGGCGCTGTTGGCGGATTTATTCTTGTTACCTGTATTGTTGATCCGGTTTCAGGCATTTGGTCCGGAATTTGAGTTATTGGCAGACACTAATACGGATAACAGGGCAGCTTCGCTGGCATAACACAAACATGGACAGAGCAACTCGCGGCTGGTTATTGGTCATCTTGATGGTGGTGGTGATTCTGACTTTGCGGGCCACCAGCAAACAAGCTCTGCCAGCACATGAGTATTTTGAGCGCGAGCGCCCACTTGTGATCGCGCACCGTGGCGGAGCAGGCTTGCGCCCGGAAAACACTTTAATGGCGTTTCGCCATGCGCAACGACTGGGTGTGGATGTGCTTGAAATGGACGTACGCCGAACACTTGATGGCGAACTGGTGTTAATGCACGATGAAACAGTGGACCGTACTACCGATGGCCGCGGGGCAGTCTCCACAATGCGCTACGAGGACATAGCCAAACTGGACGCGGCGTACTACTGGACAGCTAACGAACAGGATATTGAAGGCAGTATTCCGCCGTACCGCGGAGATGGCATCAGGCCGCCCAGACTTGCCGAGGTGTTGCAAGAATTTCCAGACCTTCGATTGAATATTGAATTGAAAGAAGACAGCGTGTTGACAGCCAGGGAAGTGTGTACCTTGCTGGTCACCGCTGGATCAGAACAGCGTGTATTGCTTGCATCGGAGCATGGTTCCGTAATCCGTGCCTTTCGTGAGGCCTGCCCCAGTACGCCAACAGCAACCAGTTACTCGGAAACTGTGGGCTTCTTGCTGAACCAGTCAGTTGGCTTGCTTGGTTTCTATCACCCTCGGGCCTATGCCCTGGAGATTCCGCCAAGCAGCCATGGGTTTGAATTGCTCACTCGCTCAAGAGTGGAAGACGCCGCAGCGCAGGGCATGCATGTATTGCCATGGACGATTAATGATCAGCAACAGATGCAACACATCTTAACGCTGGGCGTGACAGGTATAATTACTGATTATCCTGATCGTATGTTACAAGTATTAGCGGATTGATTCGCTGTTTGGGATTTGTAGCGCGATCACTGGTAGCAAACAAGCAGTCCTTCGCTTATTGTTGACCCATGCTGGTACTTTACCCTGACATCAAGCCATACCATCGGCAACACCTTAAGGTGTCGCCGCCGCATGAAATTTACGTGGAAGAATCCGGCAACCCGCGTGGTATTCCGGTGTTGTTTATACACGGCGGCCCCGGTGGTGGATGTACCCCTCAGTATCGTCGTTTCTTCGACCCGCAAAAGTACCGAATCATTCTGTTTGATCAACGCGGGGCGGGTAAGTCCACGCCACATGCGGAGTTGATGAACAATGATACGCAGTCGTTGCTGGACGACATCGAAACCATTCGGCGCGCGTTGAAAGTCAAGAGCTGGGTGCTATTCGGTGGCAGCTGGGGGTCAACCCTGTCATTGCTGTACGCTGAGAAGTACCCCGAACATGTACTTGGCATGATTTTGCGTGGCATCTTTTTATGCCGAAAGAGTGATATCGACTGGTTGTATCGCCATGGTGCAAGCCTGGTGTTCCCGGATTACTGGGAAGACTTCATTGCCCCTATTCCAGTGGATGAACGCGAGGACTTGCTTGCGGCGTATTACAAGCGCCTTGTGAGCAATAATGAGCTGGCGCGCATGGCGGCGGCCAAGGCTTGGAGTTTGTGGGAAGCAAGGTGTTCAACGCTACGACCTAGCGCCAGTTCGGTAGAGTTCTTCTCGCAGCCGCACATTGCTCTGGCAATGGCGCGTATTGAAGTGCATTTTTTCTCGCACCACGGGTTTCTTGAGCCCAATCAGATATTGCGCGAGGCGAATCGTCTGAAAGGGATACCTGGCACGATTGTGCATGGTCGTTACGATATGATTTGTCCGTTGGACAACGCGTTTGAACTGAGCAAGATTTGGCACGATGCATCACTTAACATTGTGCGTGATGCAGGGCACTCTGCAATGGAACCGGGCACTGTTGACGCCTTGATTCGTGCAACGCGAGATATGTCCATGCGTTACGCAGATGAGTTTTCGGTGTAATCCAGCGATTTGCTTACGAGCGTAGTCTATGAAGGCCTTGGTCCAACGTGTGCAGGAAGCGCGAGTTGACGTAGTTGACGCCGGGCACGTGCGCACGGTGGGTCAGATCAGCGCCGGCATGCTGGTGTTGCTAGGCGTGGAGGCGAACGATTCCAGCGAAACGATGCAAAAGCTAATGCAGAAGTGTCTTGACTATCGAATTTTCGCAGACCACCTTGGAAAAATGAATCACAATCTAGAGACCTCCGGTGGCGACTTGTTACTGGTGTCTCAGTTCACCTTATGTGCCGATACCGGCCGCGGCTTGCGCCCGAGTTTTAGCAAGGCAGCCCCACCTGCGCTGGCTGAAAACTTGTACAATCAGGCGGCTGATTATGTGCGTGCCAAGCTGGGTTCCGTGGCCACGGGCGAATTTGGCGCCAACATGCAGGTGCATCTTGTCAACGATGGTCCGGTAACCTTCTTATTGGAAAGCTGATGTCTGGTTCTGATAACGACGACAATCTATTTAAGGAGCAGATGTCGGGGGTTAAGCCGATTACCAGTAATCGCGTCCCGCGTGAGCAGGGTCGCAAGGCGCTTGACCCCACGCTCAGTCGAGCGCGCAGTGCGGCCGCCGAAGAATTGCTGAATGATGACAATCCTCTGGCTGATAATTTTATTCCTGAAGTAAGCCCGGACGCGGTGTTGGAATTTGCACGCCCTGGTGTTCAACATGGCGTGCTGAAGAAAATGCGGCTTGGTAAGTACGCGGTGGATGCCAGGCTTGATTTACACAAACACACGGTTGAGCAAGCGCGCACGGCGGTGTATCAATTTTGCAAAGACTGCTTGCAATACGATGTACGTACGGCGCTTATCGTACACGGTAAAGGCAAGCAGGCCACTATCAAGAGCTGCGTTAACCATTGGCTTAAGGACTTGCCGGATGTTTTGGCGTTTCATACTGCGCAAAAACATCACGGTGGTTCCGGCGCGGTTTATGTTCTGTTTCGAAAAAGCGACGCGCAGAAGTTGGCGACCAAGTCCAAGCACACTAAATTCTAAGCCGCTATACCTGATTGTCTGAGCAGGGCATCGACCTTGGGCTCGCGCCCCATAAAATTCTTGAACAATTTCATTGCGGGCGCTGACCCGCCTTTTTCAAGTATTTCCTGCAAATAGCGCCTGCGTGTCGCTTCGTGATAAATGCCATGTTCTTCAAACAGGGAGAACGCATCTGCTGACAGTACTTCCGCCCATTTGTAACTGTAATACCCTGCGGCATAGCCCCCGGCAAAAATGTGGCTGAAGCCATGTTGAAAACGATTGTCTGCCGGTGGCATAAGTACGGCCACATCGGAGCGCACTTTGTCCAGCAGGTCTTGTATGTCGCCAGCCGAGCGCATACCGGCTTGCTTGTGCATACGAAAATCGAACAGAGCAAACTCAATCTGCCTTAACATTTGCATTCCAGCCTGAAAGTTCTTCGCGGCCAGCAGCCTTTCAAGCAGCTGTTGTGGCAAACTTTCCCCGCTTAGGTAGTGAGATGATATTTGTGCAATGACCTCAGCTTGCCAGCACCAGTTTTCCAGAAACTGAGAGGGTAGCTCAACAGCGTCCCAGGCAACGCCGTTGATTCCCGATACTTCTGCGTAATCAATCTGGCTGAGCATATGATGGAGGCCATGGCCAAATTCATGAAACAGAGTCGTTACGTCGTTGAACGTCAGCAGGCTGGGCTGATCACCTGCGGGGGCCATAAAGTTGCACGTTAGAAAGGCGACCGGAATTTGAGTACTACCATCGCGCAAACGTCGCCGCACGCGACAGTCCGCCATCCAGGCACCTCCGCGTTTGTGCTCACGAGCATACAAATCAAGATAAAACCGCGCAATAACCTCACCTTGCCGGCTGATCTGGAATGCACCAACGTCTGGATGCCAGGTTGACATACTGGTGTCCGGCGCAATCTCAATATCAAACAGACGGCACGCGACAGAAAATAAACCTTGGGTCACGGTACCTGCCGGGAAGTAAGGGCGCAGCTCTTCCTGGTCAATATCATACTGCTGCTTTCTGAGTTTTTCAGAGAAATAGCTTATGTCCCAGGCATTCAATTCCTTGTGCTGGTGCTCGCTAAGTGCGTAATTTTGCAACGCCTCCAGTTCCGATTTGGCAACTGCCCGGGTACGCTCGGAGAGTTGCTCCAGGAAGTCGATGACCTGTTCGGGGCTCTCAGCCATTTTTTTTGCCAAAGAATATTCAGCGTAACTGCCAAACCCTAACAGGGTCGCAAGCTCATGGCGAAGTTGAGTGATTTCCACCATCAAGTCGCTGTTGTCGAACTCACCGGCGTTAGGCCCCTTGTCTGAGGCACGTGTTGTGTAGGCTGTGTAAATCTCCTTTCGAAGCGCGGGATCATCAGCGTAACTGACCACTGCGATGTAACAGGGTGCGTCCAGGGTTAGCAGATACCCTTCCAGTTGTTTTGCCTGCGCTGCAGCTTTCGCTGCGGTAATAGCGGCGTCCGGCAGACCAGACAGTTCAGCAGGGTCTGTTATATGACGGGTCCAGGCCTGGGTGGCATCCAGAACGTTGTTCGAAAATGTATTGCTTGCTTCGGACAGGCGTTGTTTCAGCTCACCATAGCGCTGTCTAGCGCTCTCGTTAAGATCAATCCCGGAGAGTTTGAAGTCACGCAGGTTATTGTGGACGATTTGTTGTTGCGCCGGTTCCAGCTGGTTGAAAGCGTCGCTGTTCTTTAACGTCTGATAGGCTTTGAACAGACCTTCGTTCTGGCCCAATTGTGTGTTGTACTTTGACAGCAAAGGTAAACAGGTTTCATACGCTTCGCGTAATTCCTCGGTTTGCAAAACACCGTTCAGGTGACTGACGGGTGACCAGGCCTGTTCAAGCCGATCATTCAGATCTTCCAGTGGCTCATAAAGAGTATTCCAGTTGGCGTGTGTCTGGTTTTCAACCAGTTTGTCGATAGCTCGCAGGTTCTCTTCAATGATCGTTTGTACAGCAGGCTCTATATGCGATGCCTCAATACGCTCAAAAGGTGGTAACTGATGGGCTTCGAGAAGAGGGTTGCTCATGCTGTGCTTTTCCTGTGGGTCGCGCGCTGCAAGCGCAGTGTTTTGGTATCAATATCGCGTTTCGGGGCAGGCAGCGCCGTGCGGATGGTTTTAAGAACCTTGTCGGCGGTTGCCCGCCAGGCTGTTAACTTGCCACCATAAATTGTACAAATGGCGGGGCCGCCTGGCGTGAACTCCGGCTGCCAGTACAAAATGGTCTCTCGCGAACGCTTGAATGCGCTGGTTTTAGCCTCTGGTAGTACGCGTGCTCCGGCCATACGATTTACAATTCTTGCATTGCTCCCGCCATTGAAGTTCGGGAAGTAATGACGGAATACGCCCAGTAAGTAACGTACAGATGAATCCAGGGCTTTGATGTCGTCAGGGTTACCACTGAACCTGGCTTCCGTTGTGCCAATCAGGGTGTTTTCGTACCAAGGCATGACGAACACAGCGCGCCCGTCGCGAGGTGATTCAACATAGTAGAAGCGGTCGCTCATCTGTCCTTCGAGTTCCACGTGTGTTCCTTGTATCAGGTCAATACCTAGTGTTCGGGGGGCTGGTTCTATGCACTCGTTAATGCGATTTACCCATGGCCCGCCGGCGTTAACCATCGCCCCGCAACGGTAGTTGATTCGTGAGTCCAGGTGCTCTACCAGCACGCTGAAGTGATCTTCGTGCCAGTGTGCACTGATCAGGCGAGAATGCTCTTTTAACACTGCACCCAGATCAATGGCGGAGTTCATCACAGCGCGGGTTAGCTCCACATCATCGGTTTGCGCGTCTTGATATTGAAACACAGCGCGCAGGTCCTTGGTTGCAATGCCGTCAAGCGTATTCCATTCAGACTTCGGAACGATACGAAATCGACTGGAAGAGCGTAAGCGATCGCATAAGGCGTACAAACTCAAGCCTGCAAATATGAGCCAGGGTGCTCGGCGGGTGTGCCGATAGACCGGGATGTAGAATTTCTTAAGTGCGACCAGATCAGGTGCGTTACGCAACATCAATGCACGCTCGCGCAATGCCTCGTAGACTAAAGAAAACTCGTAACTCTCAAGATAGCGCAAACCACCGTGAATCAGTTTACTGGAAGCTCTGGAGGTACCTGCAGCCAGTTCTGATTTTTCAAGCAACAACACTGAATGGCCTTTTGCAGCCGCGGCCTGAGCGACAGCAACACCATTAATACCACCCCCGACCACCAGCAAATCGAAATAGTCTGATGTGCCCGTAGCAAACTCAGGCATTGCTGTTTTTGCCCTGCTCTGTCGCTTCGCTTCGGTCTTTCTCTATCCAACGGCTCATGACAACGCCTACTTCAAAAAGCAGCCACATCGGAAAAGCAAGCAGGGCTTGTGAAATAACGTCGGGAGGTGTCAGTAGCATACCAAGCACGAAGCAACCAACGACAATATAGCGTCGTTTACTGGCCAACGCATCGGGTGTCGATATGCCGGCCCAGACCAATAACACGGTAGCGATTGGAATTTCAAAGGCAATCCCGAACGCAAAAAATAACTTTAGAATAAAATTCAGGTAACTGTTGATGTCGGTCATCACTGTCATTTCAGTGGGCCCGATACTGGTGAAAAAGCCAAACACGAGAGGGAACACGACAAAATACGCAAAGGCTATTCCCGCATAGAACAGCAATACGCTGGAGATCAGCAAAGGAATAGCAAAGCGCTTCTCATGGCGATACATGCCTGGTGCAACAAATGACCACATTTGGAACAATAAATACGGCACAGCAGCGAATACCGCAAGCACCAGGGTAAGCTTGAACGGGGTTAGGAACGGAGAGGCCACATCCGTTGCAATCATGGTCGCCCCTTCAGGCAAAAATTTGCGCAACGGTTCGGACACAAAGCCGTAGATTTCATTGGCGAACGCGTAAAGGGCAACAAACACGATTAATATTGCCAGCAAGCATCGCAGCAAACGATCGCGCAGCTCGGTAAGGTGTTCTACCAAGGGCAGTGCTTTGTCTTCCTCAGTCATCTTTCGATTGTGTACCAGCTTTTACATCCGCTTCAATAGACGCTTTGCTGTCTTCGATGGTTTGCCGGGTATCATCGGCGATGCTGTTGATTTCGTTGCGGGTTTTTTCAAGTTCCCGCATAACAGATTCATTGTGTAACTGGCGACGAATATCTTCCGCGCCAATTTCACGTTCTATATCGCGACGCACTTCGCTAAAGCTCGATCGTAACCTGCCAAGCCAGAGCATAATGGTGCGTACCGTGCCTGGCAGCTGTTCAGGGCCAATAACCAGCAAGCCAACGACAGCAATAGCCAGTAATTCGGCGAATCCGATATCAAACATGGAGTTGAGTCCGGGGAATAATCAGCTTACTTGCTGTCTTCCACTTTTTCCGCTTTGGCGTCAATGACATCACCCTTGGCCTGGTCGTCCAGAGCGTCGTCTTCCTTGTCGCTGATGGAGTTTCTAAATCCCTTGATGGCTTCACCAAGATCGCTGCCCATATTGCGAAGCCGTTTGGTACCGAATAGCATCACCACGATCGCCAGAATTATAAGTAACTGCCAAATACTGATTCCGCTAATACCCATGATTCTATATTCCTCTCAATACCGTTTACTGGCTCAGGCTGCGCCGCCGCTTCTTTTCTTCCAGCCCGGAAGTGCCAAACCGGGTTTCAAGCTCGCCCAGCACCTGATTGATGTCTGCTCCCAGTGAGGCAAGCATCACTAGAGTATGGAACAACAAGTCAGCTGACTCGTGTATCAACTTCTCATTATTATTAAATTGCTCTGCATGCTTGGCAGCCAGAATGACCTCAATCGCCTCTTCGCCCACTTTTTCGAGGATTTTGTCCAGTCCGGCATTACCCAGCTTTGCTACGTATGAATTTTGTTCATCGGAAGACTGAAGGCGCTCCTCGATGATGTCAGTTAGTTCCTGAAGTACGTCATCCATTTATGAGTGTCTTACCTGTTAGCGCGTTGCGTAAATGTCGGCCGGGTCTTTCAACACGGGGTCAACAGTTTGCCATTGTCCGTTCTCCAAACGACGGTAGAAACATGATTTTCGCCCCGTGTGGCAGGCAATGCCGCCGACCTGTTCGACCAACAATATAATGACATCGTTGTCGCAGTCCAGCCTTATTTCATGTACCTGTTGCTGGTGCCCTGACTGCTCGCCTTTATGCCACAACTGAGCGCGGGAACGGGACCAGTACACCGCTGTTTGAGAATCAATGGTTTGTTGCAATGCCTCGCGGTTCATCCAGGCCATCATCAGCACGTCGCGGCTTTCCCGGTCTTGTGCAATGGCAGGTACCAGACCCTCTTCGTTCCAGGCAACCGTATCAAGAATGTCAGTAATCATAAGCTGTTGTGCTCGTGCTCAACCCAGCAACAGCCAGGCAACGCCCAGGCCGCCAACGATGGCAGCCGAGGTACGTAAATCGACGTCCGCAAACACCGGCATTTGTGGCCCAAACAATAACAAAGCACCGGCCACCAGCAGCATACCTGCTGCCAGTTTCTGCCGGCGCTCGCGGCGGCGGCCCTGTTCTTCGATAAGTTGCAGCTGGCGCTGTTGCTGCTGGGCAGACTCCCGCAGTGCCGCCGATGACTTCAGATTATCAATCAATAATTCAGGCAGCTGTGGCAGGTGTTGCAATAAGGTGGGTGCCTGCTTCTGCATACGTTGTAGCACCTGCGCCGGCGCATACCGTTTAGCCATCCAGTCCTCCAGGAAGGGTTGCGCTGTTTGCCACAGATCGAGTTGCGGGTACAGCTGACGACCAAGGCCTTCCACCGCAAGCAGTGTTTTTTC
Source organism: Gammaproteobacteria bacterium (assembly GCA_030429735.1). Classification (GTDB taxonomy): domain Bacteria; phylum Pseudomonadota; class Gammaproteobacteria; order Pseudomonadales; family JAUIET01; genus JAUIET01. The sequence goes on along the minus strand of JAUIET010000001.1, from coordinate 459,096 downwards.
CAGCAACACCAGATTTGGCTGCACACTCATTTCAAAGCGGCGCGCCACGGTAAACAAATACAGCAGAATCTGACCGAAGGAAATTTCTGCCAAAGGCTTTTCGAATATTGGTTCACACACACTGCGAATCGCCGATTCGAAATCACCCGCTCGAACGTGCTCCGGTACCCAGCCACTTTCAACGTGCATCTCGGCCACTGTGCGATAGTCACGCTGAAAAATCGCCAGTAAATTCCGCGCAAGATAGTACAGATCATCGTCGTCCAGGCTGCCAATGATGGCGCAATCAATACCAATGTATTGCGGTTTGTCCGGGTTGCTGACGTTGACAAAAATATTGCCCGGGTGCATATCGGCATGGAAGAAACTGTCGCGGAAAACCTGCGAGAAAAAGATCTCTACGCCGCGTTCTGCCAGTTCTTTCATGTTCACTTTGGCCGCATGCAATTCATCGATATTGCATATCGGTACCCCGTAAATGCGCTCCATTACCAACACATTGCTGCGCACATAGTCCCAGTACACCTCGGGTACGTAGAGCAAGTCGGAATCCAGAAAGTTCCGGCGTAACTGGCTGGTATTTGCCGCCTCCAGCTGCATATTAAGCTCGTCATAAATAACGTCGCGGTAATCGCTGACCACCTCGACCGGCTTAAGGCGTTCGCCATCGGGCGCATAGCGCTTGATCATGCGCGCCAGGCTGAACATAAGGTCTGTGTCCTGCTCTATCAGGCGTTCTATGCCGGGCCGCACAATTTTGACAACTACGTCCAGCGGCTGGTCCTGACCCGTCAAACGCAGTTCGGCGGAGTGCACCTGGGCGATGGAGGCAGAGGCCAATGGCACGCTATCAAATCGCGTGAATAAATCAGTAACAGGTCGCCCAAAAGCCCGTTCAACAATAGCGACAGCCTGGTCGCTGGCAAACGGTTCTACCTGATCCTGCAGTTGATTCAGCGAAGCAGCAATATCATCTGCCAGCAGGTCTGGCCGAGTCGACAACATTTGCCCAAGCTTAATAAATACCGGGCCAAGGTCTTGCAATGCCAGTCGGATGCGCTCGCCCCTGGCCGCTTTGTGATTTGGCAGCAGCGCAAGAGGTGCGAGCAATACTCGAAAGCCCCATGGCAGTCGTTGCTTGTCAATCAGTGCGTCCAAACGATAACGCGCAGCCACTCGCAGTATGCGTGCCGTTCGTTTGCAGTTTTGTATCAACGCCATCTGGCTATGCCGGATTCTGATTGTCTAAACGTTGCCTGACACGGGCAACCCTGGCTTGCAGTCTGTCCACTCGTAAATTCAAATCGCTGACATCCTGGTAGAAGCTCTCCAGCTCTTCGCGAGCGGGGAGTACACCTGCCTCCTGGTGTACAAATTGCTCCAATTGCGTCTGCAGGTTTTCCTGGGCCTGCTGACCAAATGCCAAACCGCCGCGAATCAAGCGCCCCAGTTGGTGACCGCCAACATCACCGAACACCCTGGCAATGGGTTGTTCCCAGTCAACATCAAGCTGTGCAAGAATCGATTGCAACGCGACAAAGTCCTGGCTGTTGCCATGCACACTCAGTTCGCCATTAATCAGAGCAGCCGCTTTGTCATCGGCCTGCAACAGCTGTACGAATTGGGATAGCTTGCCGCTCAGTGTACTGTCAACCTCTGCGTCGTCATGCCAGGACTTGAATTGCATGCCCTTGATGCCCGGCAAGCAATACACCTTGATGTGAGGACTGTGACAATGAACCAGTAAAACCCTGCCATCAAGCTCGGCCAGTCGGTTCATTGTGGCCGGGTCCAGCTGCAACGCCTTGTTGACCAAAAATTCCAGGCCCGCTAGCGCGGCAGTTTGCAGCGCCGGGTCGGCCATCAGGGTTTCACTCCGGTGTGTAATGCCACCACGCCACCGGTCATATCGTGATATTCGACGTTTTCAAAGCCGGCATCGTAGACCATATTTTTGAGGGTTTCCTGATCCGGGTGCTTGCGTATGGATTCCGCCAGATAACGATAGCTGTCACTGTCGTTGGTAATCAATTTGCCAAGCGCGGGCAATACGTTGAACGAGTAGGCGTCGTAGGCTTTGCTCATCAATTCGTTTTTGGGTTTGGAAAATTCGAGTATCAATAATTTGCCGCCAGGTTTCAGTACCCGAAACATCGATCGTAGTGCGGCGTCTTTGTCGGTCACATTTCTGAGCCCAAAAGATATTGTGACGCAGTCAAAGCTGTCCGATTCAAAGGGTAAATCCTCGGCATTGGCCTGCACATAGTCAATATGTCCGCAAATACCAGCGTCTGTCAGTCGATCTCGCCCCATGGTTAACATGGATTCGTTAATATCGGCCAGCACAACATGACCCTCACTGCCGACCAGGTCGTGAAACTTTGCCGCGAGGTCACCAGTGCCGCCGGCAATGTCGAGTACTTTGTGGCCGGACCGGACGGCGCTGACCTCAATGGTGAAGCGTTTCCAGATGCGGTGTATGCCGGCGGACATGAGGTCATTCATCAGGTCGTATTGGCTGGCAACAGAATGAAACACGTCGGCAACCATGCCTTGTTTTTTATCGGTATCGACCTCTTGATAGCCGAAGTGGGTTTTGTCTTGATTGTTCATGGGGGTATTGTACCGCTTGTTGGGGTGGTGTATCGGGTTCTGATCCCGAAACCCGCCTGGGTGCACGGGCCTTACGACTGGCTCTAAATGGCACGAACTTATGGTAAGGGACACTAGGATTTAAAGATAATTGGATCCGAATTAGGCTCTCGACTTGAACCTTCGGCCTCAAGTCTGGCCAGGTAGTCCTGCCACCTGGATTGCTGATTTGTGCACAAATCGTACAGATAGTCCCAGGAGTAGATGCCTGTGTCATGGCCGTCATTGAAGGTGATCTGAATAGCGTAGTTGCCGGTTGCTTCTATCGCATCAATGTTGACGTATTTTTTCCCTGTTTGCAGTACTTCCTGACCTTGCCCGTGGCCACGCACTTCAGCCGAAGGGGAATACACCCGCAGATACTCGCAACTTAAGCGGTACGTCTCATCACCGCCGTAGCCAAGCTCCAGCTCCGCTGAGTGCTTGTGCAAATGGATGTTGCTGGGTATTGGCGCGTTGGACATGATCGGCTTGGACACCAGTGGCAGCTTAGAGAATGAATCGGCTCAGGTCTTCATCTTGCGCCAGCTCGCCTACCTGTTCCTCAACATAGGCACTGTCTATGCTCAGTGTGCTGTCGCCGTTGTCGGCCGCGTCAAAAGACGCTTTTTCCAGTAAGCGCTCCAATACCGTGTGCAGCCGCCGGGCGCCGATGTTTTCAGTGCGTTCGTTGACTTCCCAGGCTATTTCCGCAATTTTCAGTATGCCATCGTCAGTGAATTCGACCGCAAGATTTTCTGTGGCCAGCAGCGCGCGGTATTGTTCGGTTAATGACGCTTTGGGCTCGGTCAGAATACGGCGGAAATCGTCCGGGCTGAGCGCACTGAGCTCCACTCTGATCGGCAGCCTGCCTTGCAATTCCGGAATCAGGTCGCTGGGTTTGGCCAGGTGAAACGCACCGGATGCAATGAAAAGTATGTGATCGGTTTTTACCATGCCGTATTTCGTGGTCACCGTACAGCCTTCAATCAAGGGCAGTAAATCGCGTTGCACGCCCTCTCGCGACACATCGGCCCCGGCGCCTTCGCTGCGTTTGGCTACTTTGTCCAGTTCGTCTATGAAGACGATGCCGTTTTGCTCGGCCTCTTCCACCGCTCGCAGTTTCAGGTCGTCTTCATTGATGAGTTTGGCGGCCTCTTCGTCTCGTAAGCTCGCTAATGCCGCCTTAACTGTGAGTTTTCGGGTGCTTTTTTTACCGCTGCCGATGCTGGAGAACATGGATTGCAGCTGATCAGTCATTTCCTCCATGCCGGGTGGCGCCATTATCTGGGCGACCATCGGGGAGGCGCTTACGTCGATTTCTATCTCCTTGTCGTCCAGCTCGCCCTCGCGCAACTTTTTTCGGAAAATCTGTCGCGTGCTGGTTTCCTTTTCGTTGGCGTCAGCATCCCGTGGTGGCGGCAGCAATGCATCCAGTACGCGCTCTTCGGCCGCATCCATCGCACGGTGCTCTACCTTGGCGTGCTCTTCTTCGCGTAATTTTTTAATAGAGCCGTCAACCAGGTCGCGTATGATCGATTCAACGTCGCGGCCCACATAGCCGACTTCCGTGAACTTGGTCGCCTCTACCTTTATGAACGGTGCGTTAGCCAGCTTGGCTAACCGTCGCGCAATCTCCGTTTTGCCAACACCTGTAGGGCCAATCATAAGAATGTTTTTGGGTGTGATTTCTTCACGCATTTGCTCGTCTAGCTGCATCCTGCGCCATCGATTTCGCAGGGCAATGGCAACGGCGCGTTTGGCGTCCGACTGACCAACGATGTGGCGATCCAGTTCGTGAACAATTTCACGTGGCGTCATAGTACTCATTGTTCTGTCAGTTCTTCGATCGTGTGGTTGTGGTTGGTGTAGATGCAAATGTCGCCCGCAATGCCTAACGCTTTCTCGGTGATATCGCGCGCGCTGAGGTCAGTGTTGTCCAATAACGCGCGGGCTGCAGATTGCGCATACGGGCCACCTGAGCCAATAGCGATCAGGCTGTCTTCGGGTTCTATTACGTCGCCATTGCCGGTAATGATCAATGAGGTGTCTTTGTCGGCCACGGCGAGCAGGGCCTCGAGGCGCCGCAGGGAGCGTTCAGTGCGCCACGCTTTGGCTAATTCAACAGCGGCACGCATCAGCTTGCCCTGGTATTTGTCCAGCTGGGCTTCGAACAACTCAAACAACGTAAATGCATCAGCCGTGCCGCCCGCAAACCCGGCCAGCACCTGATTGTTGTGCAGGCGGCGTACCTTGCGTGCATTGCCTTTCATGATGGTATTGCCCTGGCTGACCTGGCCGTCTCCGCCGATCACAACATGGCCGTTGCGCCTTACCGACACGATGGTTGTGCCGCGAAATTGCTCCATTATGGTCTCCGAAGCGTGAACTATTGACTCAATCTGACTCTATGGGGGCGCGCTCAACGTTTCTCAAGTAGCAGAGTCTCAATTCCTTCTGCGTGCAGTGTTGCGCGCGCGTGCTCCATTTCACCCTGCGAATCAAAAGGCCCAACAAACACCCGGTGTGCCGTAGTACCCGACGGCAAGGTTTTCGTTTCCACTTTTGGGGTTAAGCCCAGCAGCGTGATGACAGCGCGGTGGTTTTCCGCATCTTTAGCCAGCGCAAATGACCCTGCTTGCAATAGATAAGAGACCGCTGGCTGGTTTAATTCTTCGCGGGTTTTATACGCTCCTTTACTGCTTTGGCTCACTTCTGATTGACGCTCGGGCAGCATGTCGTAAAACTCAAATCGGGCCGGCTTATTTCCACGACTTGGCTTCTCACGGCTTGGGGGTTGCGTTTTTTCCTCTGCGGCTACTTTCTGGGGGGGTGGTGCGGTTGCCTCCTGCTTTTCAGCCACAGCGGCTGGGGCCTTGTGGGGAAGCCACTCGGACAAGTGCAATAAGTAGGCGATAAACAAGCCGCAGGCCAGGCCGGTGCCAAACCAGACCGGCCGCGAACTGAGCTCCTGCTTTTTCGAGGAGCGCTTGCGTTTTTTTTTGCGTTTGGCGAAATCGTAGGCCATGGCGAGAATTAGATGGGAGTGGTCAACAAAGTGGAGGCGGGAGTATTATGCAAACCGTATCGCCTTGCCAATCGAGCAGAGGGAAGAATGGTCTAATTTGTATCAATTGGGTCAACATCAATCGCCAAGCGCATGCCTCTGGGCGGTGGGGTGTTATCTATAACGGCTCGCAATGAGGCCAGGTAGCGGTGCAAAGTGCTGGATTGTTGACTGTACAAGATCATTTGTGCGCGGAATCGATTCGACTTTCGTGGCAGGGGTGCAGGCACCGGGCCAACGGTGAGCAGGTCGCCCAGGCCGCGCTGACCTATTGAACGCTCTACGGCTTGACGCAACATTCGCATGCAGTCCAGCAGTTCATTCAGTGTTCGATGCTCGCCAAACAGTGCGGCCGACTTGCTGAAAGGAGGAAGTGCTAATGCGGCTCGCTCCTGCAGCAATTGGCCTGCAAAATCGGCATAACTTTCCTGGGTAATCTGGACCATCAACGGGTGGTTTGGCAACTGACTTTGGACAAACACCTCCCCAGCGCGCTCGCCACGGCCAGCACGACCGGCCACCTGGGTGATGGTTTGCGCCATTCTTTCCGGACCCCGGTAATCTGAGCTGTATAACGCAGTGTCAGCATCCAGAATGGCCACCATGGACAGGCGAGGGAAATGATGGCCCTTGGCCAGCATCTGGGTACCAAGCAATATGCAGGGCTCGCCAGTCTGGGCCATGGCCAGCTTACTGTGCAATGAACCCTTGCGTTGGGTGGAATCACGGTCCACTCGGATCACCGGAACATCTGGAAAATGCTGCTCCAGCGTCTGCTCCAATTTTTGCGTGCCGCTGCCCAGAGTTTGTAGTGGCTGGTGATGGCAACTTGGGCACTTTTTTGACCACGTTTCGCGCCGTTCACAATGATGGCAAATTAACTGGTTGCCAATAAGGTGGGCGGTCATGCGCACGTCACACGCCGAGCATTTTGCGATCCAGCCGCACTGTGGACACAGAAGTGATGGGGCAAAACCGCGCCGGTTGATAAAGATCAATACCTGGGCGCCGTCCTGCAAGTGACGCCGCGCCGCTTCAATAACAGTGAAGGCCAGCCCATCGACCGCAAACGGTTCGTTGCAGTCCGTTAAGCGAATCAGCGGAGGGCGAGCATTACCGGCTCGCTCTGTCAGGGTAAGCAGGGTGGATTTGCCCTGCCCGGCGTTTGCAAGACTTTCAAGAGAGGGTGTCGCAGAGCCCAGCAGCACCGGTATATCGCTCAGCTGCGCACGCTTGATCGCCAGGTCGCGAGCCGAATACCGCAGACCGTCTTGCTGCTTGAATGAACTATCATGCTCTTCGTCAACAATGATCAGGCCCAAGGCGGGTAAAGGCGCCAACAAGGCCGAACGCGTGCCAATAACAATGCGAGCACCACCGTCGCGCGCGGTCAGCCACGCATTCAGGCGCTGTACGTCAGTCATGCCACTGTGCAGTGCCAGAATATCCGCCCCAAACCGTCGTTGAAAGCGTTCCAGCATTTGTGGTGTGAGACCAATTTCCGGCACCAGAATCAGGGCTTGCTGGTCGGCGCGCAGGCAGCGCTCAATCAGCTGCAGGTAGACTTCTGTTTTACCGCTGCCGGTAATGCCGTGCAGCAGGAAGCAATGGTAGCTACCCAACTTGTCGGCAACGGCATCAATTGCGGCTGCCTGCTCCGTATTGGCCTGCAATGCAGGGTGCTTGACGACATTCGTTGCATCCGGCGCGCTATCTGCCGGGGTACTTATCGGCTCAATCAAGCCTTTATCGCTCAAGGCTCTGATAATAGACGCGGAAATTCCTGCGGTCGTCAGGTGGCCCTGGCTTAGCGGGCCTTGTTCAAAGAGCATCTTAAGCAACTGAGCCTGTTTGGGCGCGCGTTTCAATACAAGCTCGTTGCTTTCACTGATCAAGCCTTGCCCATGCCGGCTTAATTGCCAGGCGCGCTCTGAGGGTGCAATGGTTTTGTCCGTGCTACGCCCTTTGCGCAGTAAACTGGGAAGAAAGCCGAACACGGTATCGCCCACGGGGTGGTGGTAATAGTCGGCCACCCATTGAAAAAACTGAAAATAGTGGCTGTCCAGCAAGGGGTGTTCATCAATAAATCGTTCGGCACTGCGCATTTTGTTCGGGGCGATCTCGCTGCTTTGCGTGATTTCCAACACGATAGCAACGATGCGGCGTCGACCAAAAGGTACCCACAGGCGCATGCCTGGCCGAGCCCGGCTTAATACCTCAGCTGAGGCCGGCGGGGGCAGGTAGTCAAACAGGCGGTTTAGCGGGCTCTGGATGGCACAACGATAAACACTGGGGTATTGGTGCATTGGAAGGCAGTAATCGGTATTAATCCGCTATTCTATCCTTTTCCAGCCAACAGCACCGCCGGGAGGTGGCTTGTCAAACGCAGATTGTCTGGTATTATCTCGCGCCCGTTTACAGCAATACCTCCGGTACGGTGCGCTGAATACCACAGCGTGGCGGTGCCACACAGATAGGTGATTCAATGAAAGCAGACATTCATCCAAACTACGGCGACATGAAAGTCACCTGCAGTTGCGGTAATGTTATCGAAACTCGATCCACGCTGGCCAAAGACATCCATGTGGAAGTGTGTTCCAATTGCCACCCGTTTTACACCGGCAAGCAAAAAGTACTGGATACTGGCGGCCGGGTGGATCGGTTCAACAAGCGTTTCGGTAATCGCAAACTGGCCAAGTAATTGCGCCGCGATTGTCTGAGACCAGGCAATCACAAGGGTGCCATTAAATGCCAGACGATTTGAAAAGCCGGGCGCTCGCTTATCACGAGCATCCAACCCCCGGCAAAATGAGCACAGAGCTCACCACTTCAGCTAACACGCAAGATGATCTCGCTTTGGCCTATAGCCCTGGCGTGGCCGAGCCCGTGCGCGAAATACAGCGCGACCCCCAAAATGCTTACCGTTACACGGGTAAGGGTAATCTCGTGGCAGTGATCTCAAATGGCACGGCGATTCTTGGGCTTGGCAATTTGGGCTCGCTGGCCAGTAAGCCGGTGATGGAAGGCAAAAGCTTGTTGTTTAAGCGCTTCGCACAGATTAACTCGGTTGATATTGAAGTTGATGTGACCGAAATTGATACTTTTGTGACGGTTGTTCGCTCAATAGCGGACACATTTGGCGGCATCAATCTGGAAGATATCAAAGCGCCAGAGTGTTTTGAAATTGAGCGTCGTTTGATACAGGACTGCAACGTGCCGGTGTTTCACGACGACCAGCATGGCACCGCCATTGTGACGGCAGCTGGTGTACTGAATGGTCTGGACATCGCCGGTAAGCGATTGAAGGACGTGCGCATTGTGTGCCTGGGTGCTGGCTCTGCGGCAATTGCGGGCATGCGCCTGCTCAAAAATGTAGGTGCAAACCCCGATAACATCATCATGTTGGATCGCAATGGCGTGATTCACGATGAACGCACAGATCTGAATCAATACAAGCAGGAATTTGCTATCGCGACTGAGCTTCGCACACTGTCTGACGCCTGCAAAGATGCCGATGTGTTCATCGGCCTGAGCGGTGCGAACCTGCTGTCAGCAGAAAATCTTGCCAGCATGGCTGCCAACCCTCTTGTGTTTGCCTGCTCCAATCCGGACCCGGAAATATCTCCAGATGTTGCCCACGCCACTCGCGATGACGTCATCATGGCAACTGGTCGTTCTGATTACGCCAATCAGGTGAACAATGTTCTGGGCTTCCCTTATATTTTTCGCGGCGCACTGGATGTTCGCGCATCGGAGATAAATGAAGCCATGAAGGTAGCCGCCGTACATGCCATCAAAGGGTTGGCACGCGAACCGGTGACTGATGAGGTGCTGCAAGCCGTAGGTGTGGACAGACTGGAGTTTGGCCGCGACTACATCATCCCCAAGCCAATGGATAGCCGCTTGTTGAGCAAAGTGTCAGCCGCCGTGGCCAAGGCCGCCGTGGACAGTGGTGTGGCACAGCAGGCTTACCCTTCGCATTACCCTTTATAACCGGCCCTTAAGGGTTGGCTATTTGACTAGAACAATTCTTCCAGCGAGTCGCTCTCAGATGCGCGGTAGGGGATAGGTTCACCATCTTCGCCGTCCACGTTGCTGTCCAGATCGTAGCCAACGGGATCCGGCGCACGTTCCAGCGGTGCATTTTCGATACGAAACATCTCAAAGATGGCGTTGTCCTGCAAGGGCGAGGCCAGTAAACCTGTCTCGGGGTCAATTCTGACACTGGTCAAGCCATTGGGCCTGCGCCTGAGTACTTCCGGTGTGCCTTCCAAAGCGATGCGCATGTAATCGATCCATATCGGCAATGCTGCCGAGCCACCATACTCGCGCTTACCCAGGAACTGGTTTTGGTCAAAGCCGAGCCAGACCGTGGTGATGAGATCCGGGTTGTACCCTGAGAACCAGGCATCCACGGGACCATTGGTGGTGCCGGTCTTGCCCGCAATGTCAGCTCTATTCAATTCTCTTGCCTTTATGCCAGTACCACGGCGGATAACATCTTGCAGAATATTGTCCATTATGTAAGCAATACGCTCTTCTATTACCTGAGGGGCCGGAACAGGTTCTGGTAGCTCGTCGCCGAGATCATTTCGCAACAGTTGCTCAAGCGGGGTTACATCGGCTGTGCTCGTCTCGCTGTTGTGTGCGGCATGGTCGTCCTGAGTGTCTGCAGCGACCTGCTCGTTCGTCAGGGCCGGCTCATCGGCTGTTTGTTCATTGTCATCCTGGCACTGTTCGCAATTGGCTATTTTTGGATTGGCTCGGAACAGGACTCTGCCATCGTCGTCTTCAATTCGCTGAATGATGTGCGGATCTACCAAAAACCCGCCATTGGCGAATACAGCGTATCCCCTGGCAATTTCGAGTGGTGTCACGGCGTGACTGCCCAACGATAATGACAAGTCCTTTGGCAAGCGCTCAGCGTCAAAACCAAATGCTTGCACGTAATTGATTGCAGACTCCGGTGTGATGGTCCGTAGCAGTCGCACAGACACCAGGTTTCGAGATAAATACAGTGCTTTACGAAGGCGGGTTGGACCGTAGAATTTACCGCTGGCATTTTCAGGTCGCCAGGTATTTTCGAGTTCAGCGTCGCGCATCACAACGGGTGCGTCATTAAACAGGCTGGCTGCGGTAAAACCCTTGTCCAACGCAGCCGCATAAATGAAAGGTTTGAAGTTGGATCCAGGCTGTCGTTCACCTTGAGTGGCACGGTTGAATTTGCTGCTGTAAAAATCAAATCCGCCAACCACTGCCTGTATCGCGCCATTATTCGGGTTTACCGAGATCAGCGACGATTGCACTTTCGGTAATTGGCTAAAGTGCCAGATGTACTTACTGGCTTGTGCTGAGGCGAATGATTCGTCTGCAGAATTCGCGCCGTCGGGTTCTGTGCTGTCGGGCTCCGTGCTGTCGGAATCAGTGCCTGCCAGATCGTCGCTTGCCAATTCAGATGGCGGGCGTGGTAGTTCAGTCAGAAAACGACCTTGATCATCAGTGGCGTAAACCCTGATCAGATCGCCAACCTGGGCAACCGATGTTGCAGACTCAATTTCAGCACCAAGCGTGTTTTCGTCTATGAACCTTCTCGCCTGCTGCAAGCCGTTTTCGAATTCTATGCGAGCGGTCATATTCTCTGCCAACAGTATGTCGACATATTGGTCTTGAACGTCCACAACAACCGCGGGCATCAAACCGTTAATGATTCGTTTATCTTTTAAGATGGCAAGCCAGTTCGCCATATTCAATTCGGGATTGTCTGCATCAAAGCTATGCGCCTCAGGGCCGCGATAGCCATGGCGCTGGTCATAATCGAGAATGCCCGAGCGAACGGCATTATTTGCGGCAATCTGTAACTTACCCCGTATGCTGGTGTAGACGTTCAGTCCGCTGTCATAAGCTTCCCGTCCAAACAGCTCCAATAGTTCTAAACGTGCAAGCTCAGCGGCGTAAGGTGCGTCTATTTCGGCTTTGGAGCCATGCAGCTCGGCGGTAATAGGCGCATCCACTGCGAGTTTATAGTCAGTCTCGTTAATGTACTGGAGGTCGAGCATGCGTCGCAGGATCCAGTTTCGCCGGGTGATGGCACGCTCCGGGTTCACTATCGGATTAAAGCTTGAAGGTGCTTTAGGCAAACCCGCAATCATGGCCATTTGCGCCAGATTCAGTTGGCCTACACTTTTTCCGTAATACACTTGTGCTGCGGCTTCAACACCGTACGCTCGGTTACCCCAAAAGATCTTGTTGACGTACAGTTCGAAAATCTGTTCTTTTGTTAGCCTTCGCTCGATTTCAAGCGCCAACAAAATCTCGTTGAACTTTCTGGTAAAGGTCTGTTCTCTCGTCAAAAAGAAGTTGCGCGCAACCTGCATGGTGATGGTGCTGCCACCGGTTTGTTTTTCACCGGTCAGTATTAATTCTATTGTGGCGCGCAGTAAGCCGCGAATGGCTACCCCGCTGTGAGTTTCGAAATGAGAATCTTCCGCCGCGAGAATTGCGCGAACGAATTGATCGGGAACCTGATCGTAAGTAACCGGTGTGCGACGTTTCTCACCAAATTCGCCAATGAGTTCTCCCTCGTAAGAGTAAATGCGCAACGGTATCTGTAATTTTACCTCGTATAGGTCGTCGACATCTGGCAAATTCGGACTAAGGTATAAGTAGACGCCGGCTGCAGTTACAGCTGTGCCGGAAACTAGCGTAAATAGTAACCAGAATAGTAGGTAGGAGAAGCGTCGAATTTGTTTTTGCATAATGAATAGCCAGCAGGCTAACTAAAGTTTTTAGTTGATCAAGCGCTGAACATTATAATTTACTCTATCGACTTTTTATCTAACTGGGCTATGGTTGTAATTACTATTTCGATTTTTGTTTTTGTTACCAATTCTTTGCGGCGTCATCACTGAATCAAACTTGGAAATCCAGCGTGTTTGGACTATTTGAGAAAAAAACACAGAACGTTCTTGGGCTGGATATAAGCTCATCGTCGGTTAAGCTACTCGAGCTGAGTCGCAATGGCGGTCGCTACCGGGTAGAAAGCTACGCTGTTTGCTCCTTGCCACAGAATGCTGTTGTTGAAAAAAACATCAATGATGTTGAAGGCGTCAGTGATGCGATCATCAAAGTGCTGGGGCAATCCAAGACCAAGCTCAAACACGCCGCCGTTGCCGTATCAGGCTCGGCCGTCATCACTAAAACCATCGAAATGGATGGTTCACTTAACGACGACCAGATGGAGAGTCAGATCGCCATAGAGGCTGATCAATATATACCCTATCCGCTCGATGAAGTGGCCATTGACTTTGAAGTGCAGGGCGAGTCAGAGCGTGACCCTGAGCTGGTTGATGTGCTGTTAGCGGCTTGTCGGAAAGAGAATGTCGACCTGAGAGTTGAGTCCATCGAGCTGGCCGGCCTCACCGCCAAAGTAGTGGACGTTGAAGCCTATGCGATGGAACGGGCTTTTGAATTGATTCACGACCAACTCGACAGTGATGAAGACAGCGTAATCGCAGTGGTTGACGTCGGTGCCACAATGACCACATTGAGTGTGCTGGTTGGTGGAAGCACTGTCTATACGCGAGAGCAGTTGTTTGGTGGCAAACAGCTGACCGAAGAAATTAAACGACGCTTTGGACTGACCTACGAAGAAGCGGGGTTGGCGAAGAAGCAGGGCGGTTTGCCGGAAGACTACGAGTCTGAGGTGCTTTACCCGTTTAAGGAAGCGGTGGTGCAGCAAGTAACCCGTTCGCTGCAGTTCTTTTTTTCCTCCAGTCAGTTCAACGAAGTCGACTATGTTGTGCTCGCCGGTGGTGTGGCTGCAATGCCAGACCTGGCTGAATTGGTTGAGCAAAAATTGGGTATGCCCAGTCTGACAGCGAACCCGTTTGCAAACATGAGTGTGGCGTCGAGGGTTAACGCAGTGGCTCTTGGAAACGATGCTCCGGCAATGATGATTGCCTGCGGTCTGGCGATGAGGAGTTTCGACTGATGGCACAAATTAACTTACTGCCATGGCGCGAAGAGCGGCGCGAAGAACTAAAGAAAGAATTTCTGACTGTATTGGCAGCCGTGGCTGTTGTTGCAGTGTTGTTAGTGTTTCTGTACGGCTACTTCGTAAAACAGCGCATCGAAGATCAACAGTCGCGCAATGCGTATATCAGCCAGAGCATTACTGAGCTTACCCAGCAGGTGTCGGAAATCAGCGAGCTGGAGCAACGCCGGGAAGATTTGCTGGATCGCATGAAAATCATTCAGGCGTTGCAAGGCAACCGCCCGATCATTGTGCGAGTATTCGATGAAATGGTACGTACGGTGCCAGATGGTTTGTACTACACCCATCTGCAGCGATCTGCCAACTCAATTCGCGTTGAAGGGGTTGCCGAGTCGAGCAATCGAGTTTCCAGCCTGATGCGACGTTTAGATGGCTCTGAGTGGTTTACAAACCCGAATTTGACCGGTGTGAAGAATAACCCCAGTTACGGTGAGCAAGGCAATGATTTCGAGCTCACGGTAGAGATAGAGACCCCCGATACCATCAGCGATGATGATCAGGCCGATGCGGAGGGCAGCAAATAATGGCGCTGCAGGATTCCATACAGTCGCTACAGGACTTTGATCTAAGCGATCTCGACTTTGAAAACATCGGCAGTTGGCCGCAAGCGGTCAAAGTGGTTATCTGGGCTTTGGTGTTTTTATTGATGAGTTTTATTGGCTATAAGCTCTATATCAGCGACTTGAACATTAGCCTGGAAACGGAACAGGCCAAGGAAGTTAAGCTGAAGAGTGACTTCGCCGACAAGGCGGACAAAGCGGCCAACCTCGATGCCTATCGCGACCAAATGAGCGAGATGGAGGAGACCTTTGGTGCCTTGGTGAGACAATTGCCGAGCGAAACCGATGTTCCGGGCTTACTTGAAGACCTTGACAACAAGGCGGTATCCACAGGCCTGGAAGTGCTAAGCATTGGCCTGAAAGATGAGCAAGCGGCCGAATTTTATGTTGAATTACCGATAGAGATCATCGTTAAGGGTACGTATCACGACCTCGGTTCTTTTGTTAGTGGCGTTGCCGGACTGCCAAGAATTGTGACCCTGCATGATTTCAATATCGAGCGCGGTGATGACAATGACGGGTCCTTGATACTGACCATCACCGCGAAAACCTATCGTTATAAAGACGAGGATTTCGAGCCGGATGAGGAGGCTGCATCATGAGCCATTCCTTTAGTCGCTCTATTCAGACGCTTGCTGGCTTGCTTGTGCTGAGCCTGCTGCAAGCCTGTGGCTCCGGTGGGCAGTACGCCGATTTGGATAATTACATGGCACAGGCCAAACAGGAGGCAGCCACTCGCGGTTCGATCGACCCCATTCCGGCGTTTCGACCTTATCAGGCCTTTTCCTATTCAGCTACGGCCATGCGTGCGCCGTTTGATATTCCTATTGATGTCAAAGAACTGCTGAGCATGAACGGGCCCAGTAGCGATGTGAAGCCCGATGAGAATCGCACGAAAGAATACCTCGAACGCTTTAATCTTGAGGGTCTGCAAATGGTTGGCAGCCTTGAGCAGCGCGGCCAGCTTTGGGTGCTGATGGACGACCAGAACGGTTTGGTTCATCGGGTTACCGTGGGTAACTACATGGGTCGAAATCACGGCCGAATTGTTGAAGTATCTGAATCTCAGGTATCCGTGATCGAAATAGTATCCAGTGGTGAAAGCACCTGGATTGAGCGGCCCAGAACAATCAAATTACGAGAACCAGAAGTAGATGATGGTTAAGATGGTGGAGATTTCAATGGACACTATGCGGCTTAGAAGATTCACGGGTGGCAGGCCCGGACCCTTTGCGGTCACGCGCTTTGGCCTTATGCGTCTGTTTCTGATGAGCGTACTCGGGTTCGCGACGCAACTGGCCAGCGCGGTCAGCATGCAAAACATTGAGTTCAGCGCCTTGCCGGGTGGCAAGCTTGAAGTTCGCATGGATTTCGACGGTACGCCGCCTGAGCCGCAAGGCTACACCATCGAACAACCGGCTCGAATTGCCCTGGATCTGGATGGCGTGTCCAGCGCGCTCGACAAGAAAAAGCACGCATTGGACATAGGCACAGCGAAGAGCGCTTTGGTATTGGATGCCAATGGTCGAACCCGCGTTATATTGAACTTGACCGAACTGACAAACTACAACACACGCATTGAAGGCAGCAGCCTGTATGTGGAAGTGGGCGGCGTTGGCAGCAAAAGTTATCTTAAAGACACAAAATCCAATCTTGATTTTACCCCGTCTGGTACCGCGCAGCAGAAGAATATTGAGGCGATTGATTTTCAGCGCGGTGAAGACGGCGAAGGCAAGCTGATTGTTCGTCTGAGCGATCCTAAAACGAATATCGATATCACGCGTGAAGGCAGCAAGATACGTGTGCTTTTTGAAGACACTGGATTGCCTTTTGAGCTGCGACACAAGTATGACGTTAGTGATTTTGCAACACCAGTGCGATCGATGGTGGCATCGTCTGCTGCTGGCCAGGCTCAGGTTTCTATATCGGCAACCGGTCAGTATGATTATCTCGCTTATCAGGTAGACAATGAGTATGTGCTGAGTGTCAAGCCGCTTACTGATGAAGAAGTTGCGGCAAAAGAGCGCGAATTCCAGTTTGTTGGCGAAAAGTTGTCGCTGAACTTTCAGGATATTGATGTGCGCTCTGTGCTCCAGTTGATTGCAGATTTTACTGACCTGAATCTGGTAGCAAGTGACACGGTTGAAGGAAAAATTACCCTGCGTTTGCAGAACGTACCTTGGGATCAGGCGTTGGACCTGGTGTTGAAAACCAAAGGTCTGGATAAGCGCCAGACCGGTAATGTACTGATGGTGGCGCCCGCCGCCGAGATTGCTGAGCGTGAGCGGCAGGAAATTGAAACAACCAAGCAACTGGAAGAATTGGCGCCCTTACAGACGGAATTCATTCGAATTCGGTACGCCAATGCGGCTGAAATATTTAAGCTGTTTGATCCAGAAGAAGATGAGGAAAACGAGGGCGCTGCAACCGGCAGCATGCTCTCTGCGCGTGGCCGGGTCATTGTTGACGAGCGCACCAATTCATTGCTGGTTACCGAAACAGCTGCCAAGCTGGATGAGTTCCGCAGACTGGTTAAGCTGATCGATGTGCCGGTTCGACAAGTGCTGATTGAGGCCCGTATTGTGGTCGCTGATTCCGATCATTCCGAGCAATTAGGTATTCGCTGGGGTGGCGGTGGCTTCGTCAATGGCTTCCCTGATAATGCAAATGATGACTTCTTTACCTTTGGCGGCAGTTCGACAACAACCACCGAAGTAAACAACTCGGTTGTTCAGAATAACCCGACGACGATTACCTTCCCTGACGCCTTAAACGTGGACCTGGGCGTGACAGAAATTGGTACCTCTTCGGTGGCGATCGGTTTTAGCGGCGACGGATTCCTGCTTGATCTTGAATTGTCAGCGTTTGAATCAGCAGGTCACGGAGAGGTGGTATCGCAGCCAAAAGTCATCACGGGTGACAAGCAGCAGGCAACCATTAAATCAGGTACCGAGGTTCCGTTTCTGGAGTCTTCTTCCAGTGGTCGAACGACCGTGAAGTTCAAAGACGCCGTGTTGAAACTGGACGTTACCCCCAATATCACACCAGATGATCGCATTCTGATGCGGCTGGTGATCAACCAGGACTCGGTTGGTGGTTTTATCGCGGGTGAAAACAACTCCCAAATACCACTTATTGACGTGACCGAATTGGTGACCGAGGTATTGGTCGGTAATGGTGAGACCGTGGTGCTGGGTGGTGTGTACCGTACTGAAGACGTGCGCTCAGAAGTGAAAACCCCATTTCTTGGTGACATTCCATACCTGGGTCGACTGTTTCGACGGTCTAATGATCGCCAGTTGAAAACGGAAACGCTGATATTCATCACGCCGCGAATACTCGCCGACACACTGGTTGATTAGGTACGCGAGTCCAGTGATACAGAGTGCCTTGCACTGAATGAAGCCGCAGCGTATTTATTTGATCGGCCCCATGGGGGCTGGTAAGTCGACAATTGGCCGTCAATTGGCGTCGGAGTTGAAGCTGGACTTTGTTGACACTGATGCGGAAATTGAAAGCCGTTGTGGTGCTGATATTCCCTGGATTTTTGATGTTGAAGGCGAACAGGGCTTTCGGCTTAGGGAAACCCAGGTTCTTGAAGAATTGTCATCGCGTTCTCAGTGCGTGATTGCAACCGGTGGTGGAATTGTCACCCAGGACCGTAATCGCCAGATATTACAGGGCAGTGGTTTCGTGGTTTACCTCCACACGACCATAGAGCAGCAGGTGGAGCGCACTGCGCGCGATCGAAAGCGCCCACTATTGCAGGTAGATGAGCCCAGAGAAGTGATTGAGGCTCTAATGCAGGAGCGCGAACCAATGTATCGCGATCTGGCCGACCTGGTTGTCAGCACCGACCGTCGTACAGCCAAGAAAGTAGCCATAGAAATCGTTAACGCCATCGACGCTTCCTGACGACACAAACCCGTCGGCCGCGTTATCATGGCCGATTATCGGTTTAGTGTCTGAAAATACATTCAATGAAAGAACTTCGCGTCGAACTGGGCGATCGAAGCTATCCGATTTACATCGGATCCTCAGCTTTGCGACAATCAAATATTCTGGCAACGCACATCGTGGGTAGTGAGGTGCTGGTAGTTACCAATGAGACTGTCGCACCTCTTTATCTGCAGCAGGTGCTGGATGCCCTGGCCGTTGAAAAGGTCACCGTGTGCGAATTGCCCGATGGCGAGCAGCATAAAAGCTTGCAGACCTTAAACAGTATTTTCGATTCCCTACTGCGTAACAGGCACAGTCGTAAAACGACACTTATTGCCCTGGGTGGTGGCGTAGTGGGCGATATGACTGGCTTTGCTGCAGCCTGTTACCAGCGAGGTGTTGCGTTCATCCAAGTACCAACAACGTTGTTGTCTCAGGTGGATTCCTCTGTCGGAGGCAAGACGGCGGTGAATCACGCGCTGGGTAAAAACATGATTGGAGCTTTTTATCAGCCGCAAGCGGTTATTGCCGATACGGATGTACTGCGCACTTTGCCCGCGCGGGAATTCTCCGCTGGTATGGCCGAGGTCATTAAATACGGATTGCTGGCTGATGCTGATTTTTTTAGTTGGCTGGAAGACAATGCGGATTCATTGATGCAACTCGATACGGATGCATTAAGTTATGCTATAGAGCGGTCGTGCGAAATAAAAGCAGACATAGTCGCTCGTGATGAAACTGAGCAGAACGTACGCGCGCTGCTGAATTTGGGTCACACCTTCGGCCACGCTATTGAAACCGTCATGCAGTATCGTGGCATTTTGCATGGTGAGGCGGTAGCCATTGGCATGCTATTGGCGGCGCATATGTCGGCCTTGGCGGGTGATCTGCAAAATGAAGAGGTGCGGCGTGTAAAAGTACTACTGCGGGCTTGCAATTTGCCAACCAGCCCACCACGCGCGCTGGACCGGGAGGACATAAAATCAGCAATGTTACTTGATAAAAAAGTAACAGCAGGTAGTCTGCGCCTAGTGCTGCTGGAATCCATTGGCGCGGCCAAGCTGGAAAGCGACTTTTCGCAGATGTTATTGGAGGAAACACTGGCAACAGTGTTCTGAATGCGATGAACATCGAACTCGACCCTGAAAAAGACGACCTCGATTATTGGCGAGCGTACGATCTGGAATGTGACCCGTTCGCAGAGGGCGGGATAGACGGTTTGTATTTCCCCGGCGGAGACCGAGGCGAACTATTACAAACCGCCATTCATATAGCGCAGTTCAGCCGCCAGCCTGTGGTTTTTTACGGGGCTGAAGGGGTTGGTAAGACCAGCCTGCTTAATGCGGTTGCCACAAGCATGGACAATGAGACGCTGGTGCTAAAGCTGCAAGCCGGTTTCATGACAACCCGCGAACAGATCTTTGCTGAGATTGCACACGCGCTTGCGATGAGTGATGTCAATTACATACCGGCAGCATTTCGGCAGCAAATTGTCACCGCGCTTACGCACAGTGAAAAACCCAAAACCTCAGTATTGTTGCTGGTGGATGACGCGCACGAGCTGATTGATAAAACCCTGAATGCTCTGCGCGAACTGGCTGAAGAAGATTCATCAGACGTAAGAGTTTTATTTTTTGCGACAACCGACGGCAACGGCTTTTTGCGCCCTGAGCTTGATCGTAGTGATATTCAGCAGCTGGCTATTCAGCCACTGGATTTGCCCGGTATAGAGGCTTACCTAAAGTATCGCCTTGGCACTGCTGGCTACGATGGTGAGTTCCCGTTCACTGACGCAGACTTAGAGAGCATTCTGAATCAAAGCCTTGGCATTCCATCCCGCATTGGGCGAATCGCAGAGCAGAAACTGCGGCATAAAACACGAATTGCCAGCTTAAAAGACAAAGAAGCCAGTCAGCGTCGTCGTTTGCCGTGGCTGCATACGCTGCTTATCGCGGTACTGATTGCGTTTATCCTGCTGTTTGTTTTCTGGGGTGGCGATGAAACACAGCCCCGCCAGACTGCTGCGCCGGTCAATGCTGAAGACCGCACCAGCGCCGAACCAGAGGATGCGCACTCTGATGAAGGCAACGACCTTGATATTAGCGCTGTTGCAGAAGCGGAGCCGGCTTATGTTGCTGAGCCTGCACGCAATATAGATGAGCAAAGTGAACCGGAACCGGAACCAGAGCCAGAGCCAGAGCCAGAACCAGAACCAGAACCAGAACCAGAACCAGAACCAGAGCCAGTTCAGGTTGTTGAGCAAAGTGCGCCGGAAAGTGCATTTGGTCTAAGCAATTTCGAGCGTGAATTGCTGCGCGGCAGTGGTGAGGGTTTCACCTTGCAACTGTTATCCAGTGCTTCAGAGTCCGGCATGCGTGATTTTGTGCAGCGCTATGCAAACCTTGGGGTTCGTTACTATGCCAGAAACAACAATGGCCGCGAGCTGTACGTTGCTGTGCTTGGCAACTATGAAAGCCGTCAGGCCGCACAGCAGGCGGTTAGCCAACTTCCGGCGGCGTTGCGCAAGCAAAAACCCTGGCCAAGAAGCCTTTCTTCGGTGCAAACCGAGATACGTGACGCACGAACTCGCTGAAAGTCTATTTCGGACAGAGAGACTAATTGTCGCAAAAACGCTTAACGTGTAGAATAGCGCCCCTTTTGCGCCGCTCAGCTGGTGCAATATCATTTGGCTTGCGTTTGTAAGTCATTGAAATTTCATATCTTTTCAGAGTGATGCTTTGAGAGAAGGCCTGTATAACCCTGGCGAGTTCAGGGACAACTGCGGATTTGGTTTGATCGCCCATATGAAGGGCCAAGCCAGCCATCGATTGCTGGAAACAGCGGTTGAGTCGCTTACCTGTATGACCCATCGAGGCGGAATTGCCGCTGATGGCAAAACGGGAGACGGCTGCGGTCTGCTGTTTCAGCTGCCGGAAGCGTTTCTGCGCACTGTAGCGCGTGAAGTATTCAAGGCAGAATTAGCACCCGCGTTTGGTGTTGGTATGTGTTTCCTCAGCACCGATGAAGCCCTGGCGGCAAAAGCCAGAAGTGCGGTCAACGCAGAATGCGAAGCGCTCGGCCTGCGGGTTGCCGGCTGGCGCACGGTACCAACAGACCCATCCTGCTGCGGTGAAATAGCGCTGCAGAGCTTGCCACTTATTGAGCAGGTGTTTGTCGATGGTCCCGACCTTGATAAGCAAGCGCTGAACAATTTGTTGTTCACTGCCCGCCGAAAGATTGAAAAGGCCACCAGTGACGACGAAGGTTTTTACATTGCGTCCATGTCGACCAACGTAATTGCCTACAAAGGCCTGATGATGCCAGCCGATTTACCCACTTTTTATGCCGATCTGGGAGATCCACGTCTTGAAACGGCCATCTGCGTGTTTCACCAGCGCTTTTCAACGAACACCTTGCCAAAGTGGCCACTAGCGCAACCGTTTCGCTTATTGGCACATAACGGCGAAATAAATACTATCTGTGGTAACCGCAACTGGTCTGAGGCACGCACCAATAAATTCGAAACCGAATTGCTGCCCGACATTCAGAGTATTGCGCCGTTGGTGAACCGATCGGGTTCTGATTCGTCCAGCATGGACAATATGCTGGAGGTGTTATTAACTGGTGGCATGAACTTGTTCCGGGCGGTGCGCACCATGGTGCCGCCCGCCTGGCAAAATGTTGAAACCATGGACGCTGATATGAAGGCGTTCTATGAATACAACTCCATGCATATGGAACCCTGGGATGGCCCTGCCGGGCTGGTGCTTACCGATGGCCGTTACGCGGTGTGTATGTTGGATCGCAATGGTCTGAGACCTGCCCGTTACGTCATCACCAAGGACGATTTTATAACGGTTGCGTCGGAAGTGGGTACTTACTCCTACTCGCCAGCCGACGTTGTTGCCAAAGGCAGGGTTGGGCCCGGAGAGATCCTGGCGGTTGATACCGAAAAAGGCGAGCTGCTGTTTTCTGATGAAATCGATAACACGCTGAAAAAAGCGCATCCGTATCGACGCTGGCTTCGTGAAAATGCGCTACGAATCGCAGGCTCATTGGATAAAGAACACTTCGACGGCTTGCCGGCCGACGAACTTGAAGTGTATATGAAGCAGTTCCAGGTTTCTTTTGAAGAGCGAGACCAGGTTATTCGGCCATTGGCTGAGGCCGGCCAGGAAGCCACTGGTTCGATGGGTGATGACACGCCCATGGCTGTGATGTCGGAAAAAATCCGTTCACCGTTCGATTATTTTCGCCAGCAATTTGCGCAGGTAACCAACCCACCGATAGACCCGCTCAGGGAAACCGTTGTCATGTCGTTGGAGACATGTATTGGCGCCGAACTGAATATTTTTACTGAAACACCCGAACACGCCAACAGGGTTATTTTGAGTTCGCCGCTGTTGTCACCCGCGAAATTCAATCGCTTGCTTACCCTGGATCGCAAAGGCTTTGAAGCAGCCAGGATCAGTTTGCTGTTCAACGCCGAAGAAACCACCCTGCAACAGGCGATCAGTGATGTATGCGCTGCAGCAGAGCAGGCTGCCCGCAATGGCAAAACATTGTTGGTGTTGTCAGATCGGGGCGTAAGTGCCAATGCTTTGCCTGTGCACAGTTTGCTGGCAACCGGGGCTGTACATCATCACCTCATTCAAAAAGGCTTGCGTTGCGATGCGAATATTATTGTCGAAACCGCAAGTGCGAGAGACTCGCATCACTTTGCAACATTGCTAGGCTTCGGTGCTACCGCCATCTACCCCTATTTGGCGTACAACCTGATCTCCGATTTGGTTGACAGTGGTGAGTTACTGGGCGATGCCGACGACGCGTTTAAAAACTATCGTCGTGGTATCAACAAAGGGCTACTGAAAATATTGTCTAAAATGGGCATCTCGACCATTGCCTCTTATCGTGGCGCGCAGCTGTTCGAAGCAGTTGGTCTGGATGATGAAATAGTCGATACCTGTTTCCGGGGTGTAGCCAGTCGCATTCAAGGCGCGAGATTCAGCGACTTCGATGACGATATTCGAGCGCTGAGTAAGCTTGCCTGGCGACCCAGGCAGCCCATCGATCATGGCGGCTTACTCAAATACGTGCATGACGCGGAGTATCACGCGTTCAACCCCGATGTCGTTACGTCGTTGCAGCACGCCGTGAAAACCGGCGACTATGCCGCATATAGAGATTATGCGGGCCTGGTGAATGATCGCCCACACGCGATGCTGCGCGATTTGTTGGCGTTAAAACCCGCGGCGCAGGCCATACCCGTCGACCATGTGGAATCGATAGAGAATATCTTGCTGCGATTCGACAGCGCCGGCATGTCACTGGGTGCTTTGTCGCCCGAGGCCCATGAGTCACTGGCAACGGCCATGAATCGTTTGGGTGGCCGCTCCAATTCGGGAGAGGGTGGTGAAGACCCGGCGCGCTACGGCACGGAGCGAAACTCCAAAATCAAGCAGATTGCTTCGGGGCGATTCGGCGTGACACCACATTATCTGGTGAACGCCGAAGTATTGCAGATAAAGATTGCGCAAGGCGCGAAACCAGGTGAAGGCGGTCAGCTTCCTGGTGGCAAGGTAAATAACCTGATCGCGCGGCTGCGCTATTCAGTTCCTGGCGTAACGCTGATATCGCCGCCGCCGCACCATGATATTTACTCAATCGAAGATCTTGCACAGTTGATCTTCGACTTAAAGCAGGTAAATCCCGATGCATTGGTATCGGTTAAGCTGGTCTCAGAGCCCGGCGTGGGCACCATTGCTGCTGGCGTTGCCAAAGCCTATGCTGACCTGATCACTATCTCAGGCTACGATGGCGGCACGGCGGCCAGTCCGTTGACGTCAATACGTTATGCGGGTTCCCCTTGGGAATTGGGTTTGAGTGAAACGCATCAGGCGCTGCGCAGCAATGATTTGCGCGACAAGGTGCGTGTGCAAACCGACGGCGGCCTTAAAACCGGCCTTGATGTGGTGAAAGCAGCGATTCTAGGCGCAGAGAGTTTTGGTTTTGGAACCACGCCCATGGTGGCGATGGGTTGTAAGTACCTGCGTATTTGCCACCTCAATAATTGTGCGACCGGTGTGGCCACACAAAACGACACATTGCGTGATGAACATTTCATTGGCACCGTTGACATGGTGATGAACTTTTTCCAGTTTGTTGCAATGGAAACTCGCGAAATCATGGCGTCACTCGGTGTGCGCAAGATGGAGGATTTGATCGGGCGCACCGATTTGCTGGAGCGCCTGGAGGGCAATACACCTAAACAACGCAACATCAATCTTGAGCCACTGTTGTTCAACGATCATATAGACAGTAGCAAGCCTCAGTTTTGCACATCGAAATCCAATGCGCCTTATGACAAGGCATTGCTGGCGCAAAGTATGGTCGCAACCTGTCTGCCGGCCATTGAGAGCAAGACCGGCGGCAAGTACCAGTTTGAGGTAACCAACTGTGACCGCTCAATCGGTGCTCGCCTGTCGGGTGAAATCGCCCGCCGCTATGGTAACCACGGGATGGCTGATAATCCTATTGATCTGCAGCTAACGGGCACGGCCGGGCAGAGTTTTGGCGCATGGAATGCAGGTGGCTTGCGTATGCGCCTTGAAGGTGATGCGAACGACTATGTAGGCAAAGGCATGGCGGGCGGCCAATTGGTGCTGTACCCGCCCAAGGACAGTGCGTTTAACAGCGAAGAGGCGTCTATCATCGGCAACACCTGTTTGTATGGTGCCACTGGTGGGCAGCTGTTTGCGGCCGGCCGTGCCGGTGAGCGCTTTGGGGTTCGCAATTCAGGCGCCATGGCGGTGGTGGAAGGTGCTGGCGATCACTGTTGTGAGTACATGACCGGCGGCGTAATAACGGTGTTAGGAAGTACTGGCTATAATTTTGGTGCTGGCATGACTGGCGGTTTTGCCTACGTGCTTGACCTGGAGCGCACCTTTCCGGACCAATATAACAGGGAGTTGGTTGAGATCTGCCGTGTTGCCGGTGAAACCTTTGAGCCCTACCGAATGCAGTTATTTGCGATGGTTCAGAAATTTGTTGCTGAAACCGACAGCGTATGGGGCAGAGAGCTTCTTGAAGACTTCGAGCATTATATTGGCAAGTTCTGGTTAATTAAGCCCAAAGCCGCCAGCTTGAAGAGACTATTGGATAACGTGCGCTCGGCGCCGGCGTAAGCTCATGACAGATAGACTCGACAATGATTTTCAATTTTTGGAAGTTGGGCGGCTGGACCCGGACAAAAAGCCAATTGAAGTTCGCAAAATTGAATACGTGGAAATTTACGAGCCGTTTCGACCACCGCAGGTTCGCAGCCAATCGCATCGATGCCTGGAGTGCGGCAATCCATACTGTGAATGGAAATGTCCCGTTCACAACTACATTCCAAACTGGCTTAAGCTGATTGCTGAAGGCAATATTTTAGAGGCAGTTGAGCTGTGTCACCAAACCAATACGCTGCCGGAAGTGTGTGGCCGTGTGTGTCCGCAAGACCGATTGTGCGAGGGGGCATGCACGCTGAATGATGGTTTTGGTGCCGTCACTATCGGGTCGGCTGAAAAATACATCACTGATACTGCGTTTCGAATGGGTTGGCGCCCGGATTTGTCTGATGTGGTGCCAGTGGATAAAAAAGTTGCGATCATTGGCGCCGGGCCAGCAGGCCTGGGTTGCGCTGATGTGCTGACCCGAGCCGGCGTGAAAGCCGTGGTCTACGACAAGTACCCCGAAATTGGTGGTCTGCTGACGTTCGGTATACCTGAATTCAAGCTTGAAAAATTCGTTATGAATCGTCGCCGCGAGATTTTCCAGGACATGGGTATAGAGTTTCGCTTGAACACGGAAGTGGGTAAAGACGTTAGCTTTGACGAGCTGCACGACGAGTACGACGCGGTTTTTCTCGGTATGGGCACCTACACCTACATGAAAGGCGGTTTTGCTGGTGAAGAATTGCAGGGTGTGCATGAGGCCTTGCCGTATCTCATTGCAAGCGTAAATCGTAACCTCGGGTTTGAGCAGTCTCCGGATGAGTTTATTGATCTTAACGGTAAGAACGTTGTTGTGCTCGGCGGCGGCGACACGGCGATGGATTGTAACCGGACAGCGATTCGCCAAGGTGCGGCAAGTGTTGTTTGTGCCTACCGGCGTGACGAAGAAAACATGCCTGGTTCTCGCCGCGAAGTGCAAAACTCCAAGGAAGAAGGTGTGCGTTTCCTGTTTAACCGGCAACCCATCGAAATTGTTGGCAAAGGTGGCAAGGCGGTTGGCGTTAAGGTTGTTGAAACACAACTGGGTGAAGCGGATGAGAACGGACGCAGAGTACCGGAAGCTATTCCTGGCAGCGAGGAAGTTCTTGCCGCAGACGCGGTTATTATTGCCTTTGGTTTTCGCCCGAGCCCGGCCGACTGGTTCGCCGATCATCAAGTATCGACAGATGAGGGAGGCCGCGTGTTAGCCCCTGAGAAAGCCGAGTATCCATTCCAAACAGCCAACCCCAAGATATTTGCCGGGGGGGATATGGTGCGAGGCTCTGACCTGGTGGTTACTGCCATTTGGGAAGGCCGAGAGGCGGCGAAAGGTATTCTGGATTATCTTGATGTCTAACGATACGTTCCTGAGAGCATTACGTCGCCAGCCCGTTGATTACACACCCGTCTGGATGATGCGCCAGGCTGGACGCTATTTACCTGAGTACCGGGCCACCCGACAAAAAGCAGGCGGTATTCAGGATTTATTTGCCAATCCGGAACTGGCTTGTGAAGTCACTTTACAGCCGTTGGAACGCTTTGAACTTGATGCGGCTATTTTGTTTTCCGATATTTTGACAATACCGGATGCAATGGGTTTGGGTTTGTACTTCGCAGAAGGCGAAGGACCTAAATTTCGCGAGCCTGTAAGAACAGTTGCAGCGATCGAGAAGCTGGAAGTCTTGCAAACCAGTAAAGATCTGCCTTACGTGATAGATGCGGTAAAACTGATTCGCAAAGAGTTAAACAACACCGTTCCGCTGATTGGCTTCTCCGGAAGCCCCTGGACGCTGGCCACCTATATGATTGAGGGCGGCAGTACCAAGGACTTTGCGCGCATCAAAACCATGGCGTATCAGAACACTGACGCGATGCATTTATTATTGGATAAGCTTGCAGATTCGGTGATCGATTACTTGACGGCACAAATTGCCGCGGGTGCTCAAGCCGTGCAGATATTTGATACCTGGGGTGGCGTACTAAGTGCGGCGGCCTATGAAGAGTTCTCTCTCGCGTATATGCGCAAGATTGTGAACGGAGTTAAGCGCGCAAACATCGAAGCTGATGTACCGGTTATTCTGTTTACCAAAAACGGTGGTTTATGGCTGGATGACATCGCTGATACGGCTTGCGACTGTGTTGGGCTGGACTGGACCATGGATATTGGTGTTGCACGGCGTGCAGTGGGTAACAAGGTTGCCCTGCAAGGCAATATGGACCCGGCCCTATTGAGAGCCAATCCAGAGCGCATACGCGCTGAAGTCGGTAGTATTCTCGCCGCTTTCGGCCATGGTGCGGGGCATGTATTTAATTTGGGGCACGGCATAACACCTGATATAGATCCCGACAACGCCAAAGCATTTATTGATGCGGTACACGAACTGTCCCCACAGTACCACCAGAGCTAGGCTATTCTATCTCGTGATCCATTTCCAGCGCCGGTTGATTGCAGCAGCGGCCGACAATTTCCGCCGGAACACCGGCAACAGTGCAGTTTGCCGGTACATCTTTCAACACCACACTGCCCGCACCCACTTTGGCGCAATCGCCAATTTTGATGTTGCCAAGTACTTTTGCGCCCGCGCTAAGCAATACAAAATCACCCACCTTGGGGTGCCGGTCGCCGCTGACTTTGCCAGTACCGCCCAGAGTGACACCTTGTAATATAGAGACGTTGTCGCCAACTACGGCTGTTTCTCCGATGACAATACCGGTGGCGTGGTCCAGCATAATTCCCTGCCCAATCACGGCTGCAGGGTGGATGTCGACTGCGAACTCCATAGAGATACGATTTTGTAAATACAGGGCCAATGACTCCCGGTTTTGCCCCCACAACCAATGCGCTATGCGGTATGCCTGAAGTGCCTGGAAACCCGAATAGAACAAAAACGGGGTGCTCATTTGTGTGCAGGCTGAGTCGCGTTCGGCAAATGCATGCAAATCGGCGCGCAATGCAGTGCCAATGGATTCATCCGAGCATAAAGCCTGTTCTATGACTTCCCGCAGCAACAATGCTGAGGCAGTACTGCTGTGCAGCTTGTTGGCCAAATGAAAGCTCAGGGCCGCTTCAAGAGTGTCGTGGTTCAAGATAGTGGCGTGAAGAAAACTGGCTAGAATCGGTTCGCTGTTGGCGTTTTCACGGGTTTCTTCACAGATTAATCGCCAGATCGGATCTGATGATTCTCGTGAAGAAATGGCGTTGTGGGCTTGCGTTGTCATGAGGAGGCTGCGCGTTTCCTTAATGACTGCTGAGTTTACCGTAAAGCTGAGCATTCGGCAGCTCAAGCACCCCCGCAATGTTGCACGGAAGTGGTGCGTGTATAATCGCCGGCTATGCGCCAGGACCGACGACCTTACCTTTTAAAGAAGTACTACTTACGCTTCCGTCAGTGGTATGTGCAGCATTTTATACGCCCGCAGCTGGATGCATTGGGGGTGTATCCAACCATGATGAAACCCTGGCACATCCAGGTTAATGGCCCCAATATTCGCATAGGTGATTCGGTCACAATCATCGCTGAGCCTTCAAGCCCGACCACCATAGGTGTGTGGGGCCATGAACCTGACAGCGGTGGCGTCACCATTGGCAATGCTGTGCTATTGGCACCGGGTGTGCGCATCAGCGCCTGCGAACACATCACTATCGGTGATAGCTGTCTGATTGCCAATGGCGTGTATATCACTGATTCCGACTGGCATGGCTTGTACGACCGGATTGAACGTCCTGCAACGAAAACACCGGTGCACATCGGCCGCAACGTTTGGTTAGGCGATCATTCAACCGTATTAAAAGGTGTAACCATAGGCGACAACAGCATCGTTGCAGCAAGAGCAGTGGTTACTCGCGACGTGCCCGCCAACGTTGTCGTAGCCGGTAATCCGGCGGTGGTGGTTAAGCAGCTTGATGCCAGCAGACCCATGCGCACCCGAGAGGAGTTTTTTGCCAACCCCGCCGCGTTGGCGGAAGAATACGACAGAATCGATCACATGGTTTTGAAAGACAATGGCTGGTTTAACTGGTTCAGAACCTTACTGAAACCAGGCCCTCTTGATTAGCCAGTTCTTTTACAACAACAGCGCTAAACGGCCGGTTAGTGTCCCTTAACATAAGTTCGTACCATTTAGCCCGTCATTCGAGGCCTCCAGCGAGGCGAACTCTGCAGTGAATACCCAAAACACTCGCGTCGCTCGCGGGGCAGGCTCTAGCGGGCTCTATTCGCAAAGAGTCCAACGAAGCTGGAGGCCTCGAATGGCGGGCCCTCTGGGAACCAGCACAATGGCGTTCTTCGTTGTTGTGTCCCTTGCCAATATAGTCGATATTCCCTACGGAACACGCCTAGAAGAACGCCATTGTGCTGGTTCTAAATGGTACGAACTTATGTTAAGGGACACTAGAAAGTGGAGTCAATCGACGACTCAGCCTGGCCCGTAATCGGCAGCGGGAAGGTCACTGTGAAACAAGAACCCTTGCCGGGCTCGCTGGTCACGCTGATGTGCCCGCCCATCACCTCGCAAAAGCGCCGGGTAATCGAGAGCCCTAAACCTGTTCCTTCGAATTCACGAGTTGTACTGCCATCTATTTGCCGGAACGGGTCAAATATCATGCTCAGGTGCTCTTTATTCATGCCGATACCAGTGTCTTTTACATCGATTTGCAAGCTGTCAGCTGCATGGCGTACTTGAATCGACACCACGCCATTTTTTGTGAACTTGCCAGCATTACTCGCAAGATTGAGCAACACTTGCAGCAATTTTGTCTCATCGATGCCAATTTTGAGTTGGTCATCATCAACATCAATTTTTAACTCGTTCTGATTTTGCTGCATCAGGGGCTGCAGGGTATCACTGGCGCGCTTAACAACCTTGGCGACGCAAACCGGAGTGATTTTGAGATCCATTCGTCCCGCTTCAATCTTCGACAAATCCAGAATGCTGTTAATCAAGGTCAGCAGGTGCGACGCGTTGTGCGTAATGCGGTCTATGTCTTCAACAAAGTCGTCCAGGCATTCATCTTCCAGGCCTTCCCGAACGATATCCGAATATCCAAGAATCGCTTGCAGCGGGGTACGCAACTCGTGACTCATATTGGCGAGAAATTCGGACTTATGGCGACTGGCATCGATTGCCTGGTCGCGTGCTTGAACCAGTTCCTGGGTGCGTAAGCTGACCTCTGACTCAAGAATCTCAGTGTGGCGCAGCAGCTTGGCATCTCGGTCAGCCAGGTTATCCATGACCTTATTGTACACTTCCGCCATATCAACGATTTCCGCAGGCCCCTTCGGCAACGCCCGAACAGTGGTGTCACCGGAGCGCGTCTTTTCCATTACCTTCACCAGCCTGTTCATGGGCGCGAGCAGGCGATTCAATAGCAGATGAAGTATTAGAATGAAGACCAGGCCACCAAGCAAGCCAATCAATATGTTTTTGCGGAAAATTTCATACTCGGCTGCGATAAATTCGCGTTGGTCTTCAACCACGTACACATAGCCAAGGTATTCTTTTTCGGTGGCGGTCGTTGCACCCAGTGAGGTGTTTTCCTCAGTCAATGTATAAACCGGTGCCCAGAAGTGCCACGCTTCACTCTGCACACCAAGTAATTCTGCGCCCGTGGTTTGCGGGTGTTTGCCTTCAAATGGGAATTTCGTGCCGCTCCAGTTTCCCTCTTCTAACAAGACAGTACCATCAGCCGTGGTGATAGACACAAATTTAATGGACGGGAAAGACAAGGTAGCTGATGCTGCCCCTACTGCGTTGTCACCGCTTTCATAGAGCAGGGCAAGCTCACTTAATCCGGCAAAGTTTTCCGTAGCTTGCATCGCCTGACCAATATACAGC
Source organism: Gammaproteobacteria bacterium (assembly GCA_030429735.1). GTDB lineage: Bacteria > Pseudomonadota > Gammaproteobacteria > Pseudomonadales > JAUIET01 > JAUIET01. Next base: position 427,758 of record JAUIET010000001.1, on the reverse strand, counting down.
TCTCGCAAATATTGCGTTGTTGAATAGGCATACGCGAGCGCGGCTGCCACAGCAATCATCAAACCAAAACCAGCGAAAATGGAAAACAGCTGTTGGCGGAAGCTGACTCGTTTCTGTCGGTTTAATGTCACGCCAATGCTGGCCGGTGCGCTATTGAACTGGGTAGATTCTGTCAAAGCCAGCCTCCTCGTCCAGAGTGTATTTGAGCCCGAGGTGAGATGCCGTTCGCCAGTTGAACGCGCGTTTCATATTGCGTGCCATGACGACGCGTGGTTTGGCCTCTTCTGAGTTTGCCAGCTCAAGTGCCAGTTCCATCAATTGCGCGCCCATCGCGGCATTGTCGGGATAGAGAGAAAACAAAGCGCCTTGTTTGGCATGAATCGGGCTGTTGGTGAACACAACAAGATGTTTGTCCCACGCTTTGCGAAGTACCATGGGCAAAACCGTTTTCGATGGCACTACGGTAACCAGTGGAATCCACACCGCGTCTTTGTCTTTACGGGCCTCTTTCAGCATTTTCTTGTAGATCTTGGCGCCTTTGCGTACCGAATCTGCCTCGAGGGCAATCAGCTCCAATCCGTTTTCCGCCGCACTTTTGTGCGCGTCATCCAGCCACCAACCGTTCATGCTTTCGTTGTAAACCAGATACACTCGTTCAACGGTTGGTGCAATTTGCCTGGCATTTAGAAAAAACTCGGCCGGGTCACCGGCCAGGGCAACGCCTGACACGCCTCTGGGTGTTGTGCCCAGCCCGCCCACGATCAGGGGAATATTTAAACCTGCGGTGCTGGCGTATTCATAAGGCGTTTTACTGATGGCGATAATGGCCGCCGGCCGGCTCTCATGCAGCCACTGATGAACCTGCTCCGCGCTGGTTTCGGCGCTGACGTTGAAGCGCAACAGCTCCACGCCCTCTGCAGACATAACACCGGAATAAATCTCTTCGTATATGGCCTGAGCTTTGGAGGGGGTTTGTGGAATCAGAATGGCCACACGTGTGGCTGCAAGTAGCTCCATGGGCAGCAGCAGCGCAAGCAAAAACAAGGTGCGCGCCAGTACACCCTGAAAGTGGCGTGTACGGTGTATTCTGGGCCCGCAATGTCGGCTCAAATTGGTTCCATTGGCAATGGGTTGCGGACTGCTTACGAGGCAATCGAACCGCTGCTTTATTTATCTCTTAAGCTTAGACAATATTTTGCAGTATAAAATTTATTCGCCACATAACTGAGCCGTCAGCGGTCAGGTGATAAACGGCAGTTTTGTTCGTAGGTCGATCAGTTTACGTATGTTTATCAGAAACTTAGATGACATTTCTCAAGCTTTAAATTACCATTCATCGGAGCTGGGCGTTTGTTGTTCAGCGAATGTTTGAGACACAGTTGAATTGATAGATGCGCCATTCCGCTTATCCGTCAAATTGATAATGTGTTGGATTTTTGAGCACAACGACGATAATATCAGCGCCAGTTTTGATCGCTTTTTACCCAGCGGCTCGTTTTTACCCAGCGCCTGGCTCGTCGATCAGACCAACACCCTTTACTGAAGAGAAGTCGCGTTAATGACCGGAAATGTAAAGACAGCGCAAAACGCCCTGTTACGGACATCCCGCCACAATAGTGACGCCGAGCAGCTGTACACGTATTCGGATCTTATTGTCGATTATCTTGCTCAGGTGGGCGTTGAGTACGTCTTCGGCATCCAGGGCGGTGCCATCGAACCTTTTTACAACGCAATTGCACGTCGTCGGCGCAAGGGCGGCATGCTGGATACCAGTGTGGGTGATCGCGCTCAATCGCGAAAACGCGATACCCTGCTATATGGCCCACAGGCCGTGTTCGCCCGACATGAAACGGGCGCTGCATTTATGGCCGAAGGCTATTACCTTGAATCGGGTAAGCTGGGCGTATGTTGTGCAACCACTGGCCCGGGCACAACTAATCTGATTACTGGTGTAGCGTCGGCGTACGCCGAGTTCACGCCAATGCTTGTGATCACGCCGCAAAGCGCCTTGCCGAGCTTTGGCCGCTCGGCGTTTCAGGAATCCACGCCTGACGCTGTCAATGTCGTAGGTATGTTTGACCATTGCACTCGTTACAACTCCATGATCAGTCACCCGGATCAACTGGAAGGCAAGCTGATCACGGCGATCGCAAAGGCGTTTCAGCAACCGCGGGGGCCTGTTCACCTGAGTATTCCCACGGATGTTTTGAAAGCCCGGCTCGATTATGAGCCGGTATTTATGAACATCGCGACCCAGATGCGTGAACCGTGGACGGTAGATGCGCAGGCTATCGGGCAATTTAAAGCGGATGTTTTGGCCAGTGTAGCGCGCAAGGAAAAGCTGGTACTAATGCTGGGCCATGCCAGTGGTGATGCAATTGTTGAAATTGAGCGCTTCGCTGAACTATGTGACGCCGACATTATCAGCACACCAGGCGGCGCACGGTGGGTTAACGCCCACAATAAACGCTATAAAGGGGTGTTTGGGTTTTCTGGTCACCCCAGCTCGCGGAAGGCACTGGAAAACCCGCAGGTGGGTAAAATAATAGCCGTGGGTACCGGATTGGGAGAAACCTCTACGGCGGGCTGGGATCGCGCGCTTCTCAACAACAAGTTGATCCATGTAGAGTCCAGCGCGGATAATTTTGTGCAGTCACCCATGGCCAGGCTGCATGTTTTTGGCAATAAACGCGCGATTTTTAGAGAATTGCTGAGCGCGCTGGAGCAGTACCGCGCGTCGAATACTCCTCCGGAGAACCATTCCAGACTGCCTGTCAGAGCAGACAATGAGGATGAAATAGACCCGAGTATACTGCCTGAACAGCTGGAATATCTTAACGGTCAATCCGCCTTTGATGATTCAGCGCCTATAAAACCGCAGCGGTTAATGCATTTCTTAAGCAGTCGATTACCCAGCCACACGCGCTTTTTTCTAGACACCGGCAACGCCTGGGCCTGGGGTTTGCACTACCTGCATTTACGTTTGCCTGGCAATCTTCGCATTGCGATGAATTTTGGCTCAATGGGTTGGGCAATTGGCGCATCGGTTGGCAGTGCCATCGCCGGTAACGAACCCACCGTCTGCATTACCGGCGATGGCAGTGTGCTAATGTCTGGTCAGGAGATAACCGTTGCGCTGGAGCGTAAGCTACCCGTGATATTCCTGGTATTGAATGATTCTGCCTACGGCATGATCAAGCATGGTCAAAGACTGGGCACAGCCGAGCGCTTTGGCTGGCAGATACCCGTAACAGACTTTGCCGCCATGGCCGACGCCATGGGTGCCAATGGCATAGTGATTAATACTGTCGCTGACCTGGAAGCGCTGGACTTTGATGCTTTATTCGCCATGCAAAAGCCAACCATGCTGGATGTTCGAATTGACCAGAATGAAATTCCACCAATGGGTGAGCGGGTGAAGATTTTGCAGGAAATGTAGTTTACGTCGAGTTCCAATAACTCAATAGACTGGCCGATAAACGATCACATTAAAACCAGTTCACGGTAACCCCTCCCAAGCGCCGCACGTTCTCAGCTGTAGCTACGAAAGTAGTCTATATTTAGTCGATGAAGCGTAAAAAAAAGCTTTGGGCATGTGCGTCCATCGTGAAGAATAATATGAACCTTCGATTTTTTGATTCGAAAATGCCCCTTATTATGCATGCGGGCCTTGCAGCGGGATTATTTTTCCTGGCAGTGAGTCATACCGCTGTTGCCGAAGACATTGACTTGCTGGATTTCTACCAAGATGATGAAACGGTCAGCATATCAACCGGCACCAACAAGCCAATTCGTTTGGCACCGTCGGTGGCAACTGTTTTAACGGAAGAAGATATTTCGAGATTAGGAGCAACTTCGCTTGATCAGGTGCTGGAAAGTGTACCTGGACTTCATGTTTCAGTCGCGAAGAACAATAAGCTTAATTCAGTTTATTCGATCAGGGGTATTCATACTGCGAGAAACGCTCAGGTGTTGGTGCTTATCGATGACATACCTGTTCGACAGCTATACGGTGGTGGTCGCCCAAGCAACTTCTTTCTCCCCGTGGAAAATATTAAGCGTGTAGAAGTGGTTCGTGGACCAGGATCTGCCTTATTCGGAGCCGATGCTTTTGCGGGTGTCATTAATGTGATAACAAAAGGCGCCGCGGAAATCGAGGGAATTAGAGCGGGTGTAACTACGGCGTCTTTTGGCACCAGAGACTTCTGGATGCAATATGGCGCGGAGGTTGGTGAATGGCAATTTGTTGCCAGCATCGAAAACTCCAGAAGCGATGGCGATAACGGCAGAGTAATACAAAGTGATTTTCAGACTATTTTTGACAATGTGTTCGAAACCAATGCCTCTCTAGCGCCTGGAGCATTGGCGACTAGCTACGAAGTGACGAATTTCCGTTTGGGGGTGCGTAGCGAAAATTGGGATATTGGGTTTCTAGGGTGGCAACAAGATGATGCTGGTCTTGGAAACGGAGTCGCGCAAGCGCTGGATACTCAAGGCAAGGTGGACGTGGATTACTATGTTCTGAGCGCAGAATACAGTATGGATTACAGTGACGACGTTGATCTTGAGGTTAAGATGTGGGCTAGCTCCTACGATGAACAGGATGACACGATTTTGCTACCTCCAGGCACTAGAGTGCCCATTGGTGCTGATGGAAACCTGTCGTTCACGGGTACGCCTGTTCTATTTACAGATGGTTTGATCGGAAACCCGGGTGGTGAAGAAGAGCGATATTCCGGCGAAGTATCCGCAAAGTATACCGGCCATACTGCCCACCATTGGCGTTTAGCTGCAGGTTTTGAGCTACAGCGCGGCAAAGTTAGAGAAACCAAGAACTTTGGGCCCGGTGTGTTAGACGGTACGCAAACCGTGGTTGATGGTACGCTCACGGATGTGACCAATACCGCGCAAGCCTATGCTGATATTGAGAATCGAGAAATTTATTTCGCATCAATACAAGACAGCTGGAATTTTAGAAAAGATTGGGAAGCGACTATAGGTCTTCGTTATGATTGGTATTCTGATGTCGGTAGCACGCTTAATCCTAGAGCAGCTGTTGTTTGGTCAACATCATACAATCTAACTTCCAAGCTTTTGTATGGGCGAGCGTTCAGAGCCCCATCTTTCGCAGAGTTGTTTGCGATCAACAACCCCGTTATTCTGGGTAATCGGAATCTAGATCCTGAAACGATTGACACGGTTGAGTTAGCGTTTGACTATCGGTTCTCCGAAGACATATCTTCAAAGCTCAATTTCTATTGGTATCGGATAGAGGATGCCATAGAGTTTGTTCCTGCAACTGATCCTAGCCTTCCCGCAGGTTCGTCAATAGCGGACAACGCGCATACGCAGAAGGGTAAGGGTTTTGAATGGGAGTTAAACTTTCAATTTAATGAGAACCTAAGTGTCGCGTCCAATTACTCCATGCAGTTTGCAGAGCTCGGATCAACGGGGGAAAGAGTCGCAGACGCTCCAGGCCGTCAACTCTACGTAGATGCTAACTATGAATTTCTGGAGAGCTGGAACATACATCTAGCCGCCAACTGGGTAGCAGACCGTCGTCGCTCACCTAACGATATGAGACCTCAGTTAAAGGATTTTACTCATGTCGATATCTCGCTTAGAAAATTGAATTTGATAGAGGGTCTCAATGCGCAGCTGACAGCGCGCAATCTTTTCGACAAAGACTCCAGAGAAGGTAGCGCATCAGGATTATTAACCGCTATTCCGGATGACCTTCCGTTAGCAGGTCGTAGCCTTTCGCTGCGGCTAAGCTACAGTCTTAGATAAGCCAACACCGAGCTGCTAGATGAGCGGCAAACGAATATATAGTATTCAGTTTCGCTAAGCGTTATTCTAGCGCAATGCCAAATAACCGAGAGCCTGGCTCAGGCGTGCCAATAATACTGCACCTATTCAATCGGTTTGCATCCCTGGTAGGGCTGACGCATTTTCTTCGTCGACGTATCCTGAAAAGCTTTGCCAAACAAAATGCGAACCTCGTGGATTCGAACATTGCATCAATTGCGAACGTTCTTATTGGGTCTTTAGATCTGCGTTATAGTAGTTTTACTGGTTTGCTAGCGCTGCGTGAAATCTGCAAGGCTGCATTTAGCAACAGTAATCTGCTAGCCGAACAACGCATTAAGCTCGATGGCGCATCGGATATACCCGTCGAATGCCCTATTTTTATTGTTGGTTTTCCCCGAACAGGAACAACTTTGTTACATAATTTGCTGGCTGAAGAGCCGGGTTACCAGGCGCCTTTGATGTGGGAGCTTCATGAGCCAGCGATATCCAATAGTGACTCAGCAAAGCAAGCAATGCGCGAGAAAGTACAGAAATTTATAGACGCAAATAATCTGCTCGCGCCTAATCTTCAAAACGTTCATCCAATGTTTGTTAACGGTAACGAAGAATGTTTGAAGCTCCTCGAGAATAGTTTTTTTTCTCCAACGTTTTTACTGTACAACCAGGCCCCAGCTTACGAGAAGTGGCTGCTGGAACAGATTGGTGGAAAAGTTGGTGACTCAGCCTATGAAATGCATAAACTACAGTTGCAATTACTGAATATTCACCATTCAAGGCGTGGTACATGGGTGCTAAAGTCACCTGCACATGCGTTATTGGTGAATAACATAAGGCGTGTTTATCCAGATAGTTTGCTTATCAATACAGTTAGGGATCCCCTAATATCAATTGCCTCGTTTTGCAGTTTGGCTGAAACAATTCGGAGCATATTTGATGAAAGAGTAGATAGGCACCAAATAGGTCAGCTTGCGCTTCGTTTTTATCAACATAGTTGCGATGAGTATCTGAATTTGATTCGCAAGCCTCATAAAGGAATAGTGGAAATAAGCTTTAAGGCGCTCTGCCAATCACCGGGGGATATTCTTCAGAAAACGTATGAACTCTTGGGGCTCCCGTTCGACAAACATGGGTTACAGCGGAGAGTTGATGGCTGGATGCGTGCTGAGTCGAAAAAACTGAAATCAAAGCACAGCTATGAGTTGAGAAACTACGGCCTTGATCCGTCAGTATTAAACAATAGGTTCGAAGGTCAAATTGAACGTTTGAGGCGGCTTGATAGCATGGGCGGAATTGCAAGAGCATGTGACTTGCAGGAAACCGACATCGAAAAACGAGGTACATGTGGAAAATAACAGTGATCAATTGTCTATGGACGTTAAACCCAGGGACGAGGGTTTCGTGGATAAAGTGAAGACAAAAATATGGAGGGAGACCAGTTCTGATAACCCCTATATTGCCAGCAAAGCATCATGTTATGGCTACGACTTACGGGAGCTGATGAGCAAGGTATCTTACTCAGAAATGTTGTACCTGATGTTTCGTGGTGAGCTTCCAGTATTGGAAGTGGCTGATTTGTTGAATGCTCTATTGGTTGCCTTTATAAACCCCGGTCCTCGAGATAATGGCTCCAGGGCTGCGATACAAGCGTCTATTGGCAAGACGGATACCTTGCACGTGCTTCCTATTGCTCTGTCGATTTTTGCTGGTGAGCAGTCAGGTGCGACATTTGTAAACGAATCGACGCGTTTTTTTGTTAGGGCTAGGAAACGATCGATTGCTGAAAATGTTGCGCTGTTGACTGCGATGGAAGACACGAGACCCAGTGGTTTCGGCACGCAATACAATGGTAAAGATGTGCTCGCAGCCAGCCTTCTGGACTCGTTGTGCCAGATGCCTGGAGCAGGTGATGGTCTAACAACAGCACGCTCTATTAATGCCGAGTTGCATGGGTCTGATTTTGGAATAATGCGCCATGGTGTGTTTGCAGCTACGCTTGCTGACTTAGGGTTTTTACCCAAGCACGCTCCCGCTCTATATCAGTTACTAAGTGCGCCTGGATTGCTGGCACATGGCCTTGAGTACGTGGGCAAACCACGAGATCAGGTGCCGTTTCTCAGTGATGAGTTTTACGAAATTGTCGGGGAAAATGATGAAATCTGAGACTGCTTATTGGGATTCTTATCGAAATCGGATACGTAGTAAGGCCGGCGGTTTCACTTTACGTGGCGACGTTACTCTTCGCGGTAATGACCTTATCGAGTACATAGAAAGCCATTCATATTTTCAGGTTTTAATGCTTGCGGTCACCGGTCGCCATGTGGATAGAAATATAGCGGATTGGGTTGAAGTGCTTTTCAGCTGTCTTAGCTATCCAGATGCTCGAATATGGTGCAATAACATCGCTGCGTTGGGTGGCGATGGCAAATGCTCGGTTGTTGGTGCAACTGCAGCCGGGATAATGGCAGCAGATTCCGATTTATATGGCAGTCGTCCCATTTTGGGAAGTATGGCTTTTTTGGAGCAAGCTCAGCGGGAATTTGAAAATGGTCAAAGTGTTGCTCAGATCGTTGAGCATCAAGTTCGTTTGAGAAAAGGAAAGTTCAGCATCATAGGTTTTTCTCGGCCACTTGCAACCGGAGATGAGCGCCTGGAGCTGCTTCGTAGCAAAGCAAGAAGCCTGGGCTTAAAACGAGGGAGGCACGAAGATCTGGCAATGAGTATCCATGAATACGCTCAAAAAGAACATGGCGAGTCGATCAATATGAACGGTTTTATTGCGGCCGTGAGTCTTGATCAGAAATTTTCAGCAACAGAAGTCTACCAGCTGAGTGCTGCTGCCGTTTTATCGGGGCTTGGAGCATGTTTCGTTGACTATCTAGATCGGCCCATCGGAGGCTTTCTGCCACTAAGATGTGATGATGTAGAGTATGCTGGGCCGACAAGTAGGAGCTTACCAGACCGCTAAAACTTCATCTCGTCAATCGGCATGGGCTTGCTAATTCCGTAGCCCTGTACGTAATCAACGCCAATTTCTCTAAGCTTGTCTTCAATTTCTTGATTTTCGACGAACTCGGCAATTGTCTTCAGGCCTGAGACGTGACCGATATCATTGATGGAACGCACCATCGCTAAATCAATTGGGTCGTTGAGGATGTCTTTTACGAACATGCCGTCTATTTTCAGATAATCTACGGGTAATTTCTTCAGATAAGCAAAGGAAGACATGCCGGTTCCGAAGTCATCCAGTGCAAATTTGCAGCCAAGGCCCCTGATGGCCTCAATAAAGCTACCGGCTACCGCGAAATTGGTAACCGCGGCAGTTTCTGTAATCTCAAAGCAAATTTTACTGGCCGGCACATCGAACTCTTCGAACGCGTTGCGTATATATGCGTAAAAGCCTTCATCACTCAGCGACATGCCGGATAGGTTCACCGCACAATGGCTTATTCTATCCAGTTTGTCTCGGTTCGATTGCAGCCATTCGAATGCTGTGTGCACTACCCAGCGATCGATCTGTGGAATCAGGTTGTAACGTTCCGCCGCAGGCAAGAAATTGGCTGGTGAGACAATTTCATTGTTTTCCCCGAACATGCGAATCAGTATTTCGTAGCTGATTTCGTCCGGATCGGCCAGAGACTTGATGGGTTGGCAAAACAGTGTGAATCGGTTTTCGCGTTCCGCTTGGACTATTTCTGACGCCAATTGCACTTCGCTTCGCGCACGTAACGCTTCTTCATCACCTGATGTGTACACATGAACACGCCTGCTGCCGCTTTGTGCATTGAGGCAAGCCGCCCTGGCCGATGCAAAGATATCTTGCAGTTCAGAATTATCCTGGTCGATCTGGGTCAAGCCGATTGAGACAGAAACAGGAAACTTGGTGTGCTCCCATTCGAATTGGTAGTCGTCAAACGCCGCTGCGATATTTTCACTGATGCGACTAGCCGCATCCAGCGGGCAATATCGAAGTAAAACTGCAAACTCGTGGCCGCTTATTCGTGCAATCGCATCGCTGGGTGCTCTTACTTTTTGAATCAGAATTTTAGCCACTTCCTGCAACAGCTTGTCGCCCGCCTGACTGCCTTGGCTCTCATTGATCATCTTGAATTCATTGACGTCAATGTGGCAAAGCGCGTGTTCTACCTGGGCGGTGATACAGTCATCAAGTGCGAGTTTAACTTCCTGGTCGAAGACCTGGCGATTTTTCAAACCGGTCAGCGGATCATGGCTGGCATGGTAGGTCAGCTGCTTCTCGAGGTTTCTCGCCGCCGTGCTGTCTTTGAATACCGTAACGGCTCCGTTTATCTCATTGCCAGCCCCTTTGATCGGTGAGGCAGAGACCTCAATAACCATCTCAAGACCTTGCTTGCTGCGCATCAGAATATTGGTCTTGGTGTGAATCGGGCGCTGTTCTTCAAGGCATCGTTCCAGCGGGCTGACCGCGGGTACGCGCGAGTATTCATGATACGTTTTGAATATTTCGCTTAGCTTCCTTCCTTGTGCTTCGTTTTCCAGCCAGCCGGTAAGGTGTTCGGCAACCGGATTCATGTACACAACGCGCGCGCTGGCATCGGTTGTAATAACACCATCACCAATGGAGTTCAGCGTGACCAGCGCTCGTTCCTTCTCGGTAGCTAGCTCTTGTTGCCGCTGCTCGAACTGTTGGTTGCTGGTGATGTAGTCTTCGCGGTGCGCAGCAATATTGCACACATGCCTGAGTTGCTCGGCCCGGAAAGGTTTGGATATGAAATCAACGGCGCCTGCCGCTATTAAAGAGCCTGCTTTCTCAGCACTGCCAAACGCGGTCATCATGACTACTGATTGAGAGGGTTTGACTTTGAGTATCTCTTTAAGTACTTCCTCGCCGGATTTTTTAGGAAGCATTAAATCCAGCAGCACGATCTCATGGCGTCTTTCCAGCCAGGCATTCAGGCCTGCTTCACCGTCAGTCGCGGTTTCAATGTGAAACCGGTTTTTTAATACGCGCTCCACCAGCTTTGCCGTGTCTGCGTAATCCTCAACAATGAGAATTGAGCTACGCGGTGGCTCAATGCGATCTTCCTTGAACATCTTTTCGATTGCGCGCGGCACGGTATGCGCTTGATCAAGAGGAATGAATGCATTGACTTCAAATTCTTTGGCCGTGGCAAGTGCAATCTGTTCGCTGAAGGTTTCCGAGACGATGAAAACGGGCGTGTTCATTTGTGTAGCCAGCACACCCGAACGGATCAGTCGGGTCAACCGCCAGGCATCAAGATCGCCAAGATCAACGTTCACTACGACTACGTCAAAAGCGTACTCATTCAACAAGTTGATGCAATGATGATCACCTGCAGATTCTACAATTTTGGTGAAACCTCGTTCACCGAGCGCACGTTTTATCAGGTAGCGATTGCGTTCATCAGGATGCACCAGCAAAATCTGCTGCGGCTGGGTTATTCGCACTTCTTCGGTGCGTTGCATTTCGTCTGCAACCGGTGTTTGGAGCTGAGAATTCATTAACGGGAACCTGCGCCCTACCAAAATATCTTTTAAGTATAGGTCCGTTTTCGGTTTGGCAACCGCTAAAGGATAGACTGCTAGTGTAACAGCGGTAGTTCTGCGAGGGCGTTATCAATCACCGTAACGATTTCATTAATTTCTTCTGTCGTTCGCACAATATATTGTTGTTCCAGCTCACGAATGCGTGGTTTGCTCAGCAAATAGGCAGTAGAGTCCTGCTCGGCCAACATTTTGTTCTGCAGTAAGGTGGCTGCCTGGGGTGACGACGTGGCCAGGCGGGCGAAGCGCACTCCCGCCCTGTCAGCAATCAGATCACCGGCACCAAACTCCTTGCCTTGTGAAACATCAAAGAATTCCTTGTAGATACCTACATAGTCACTAAATTCTGTGCCGCCAATCAGGTACAGCGCTGCAGAGCCTATGAAGTGCTGCGCCAGATCACGGCGCTGGTGTATGGAGACCTGCAGTTCGATCAAATTTAGATCAGTTTGTTGCTCGGCCATTATCAGCTTCTGGAATCGAGCGTCAGAACTTTGCAATGCCAGGGCAAGAAGAGCGGCTGTATTTTCCGTGACCGGGTTGTTCGCATTGCTGCGTGCAGCGGCGACCCTGAGAACAGTTTGCAAGGCTTTATGAAGATGAATTCGCTTGTTGCCATATTGCGTGCCCAATGAATCAAGTTCACGCAAATACGGTTGTAGCGGTAACTCATCGACTTTTAGGCCACCAATGCCTAGCTGCGACAGCGTATCGGCACCCAACTGATAGCGCACCTTTAGTACACCAGTGCCCAGTTCCAGTGTTTCAATATTGCGATAGGTATCTAACGCGGAACGGCAACGACGATCCTTTTTACAGCGCTCAAACAGATAGGGTTGCGCGTAACTTATCACCCCTGGTGGCACCTGGATGCTGCCGAACTGCAAGGTATTTAACTCAAGGTGTTGAGGCGCGGGGATCTGTTTCGCTGTAAAGCGTATGTTCAGGAACTTTCTCGACAGATCAATCGGCAGTACCAGTGACATTTGACCGCTGGCATGGCCCCGGAAAAAAACCAGTTTCACGGCTGATCCCAAACCGGAACGCTGTAATTGTTGCTGAAGAAGTATGCTCAGCTCTTTGTCAGGAATATGGATCAGGCCGTCAGAGTCTTCCTCGTAAAAAGCTATTTTTCGGTCCGGATTCAGTGCGGTCGTACTGGCGGCGACCGCCTCAGCCTGACTGTCAAGCGCGAGCAGTGGTTCATCGTCCAGGGCTAACAACGAGATAGCAATTACGCTGCTAATCAAGACGATGAGCAGTGTGAATACTGTAAGTACTAACCCTCTGATCACGCGCATTAGCGGTTACAACCTTTCAGTGGCCCCCCGCCAGAGTTTAGCATCTTCAAGCAATGGCGTCTGGCGATTTATAATCAAACGGCTAATCATAAATGTCAGTAATTCTGGCCAGCGTTTCCGCTCATCGCGGAGTAACTTTGTTGCAGTGCATACAGTTGCTCGCGCAATGTCAAAATTTGCTGTGACCAATAACCGCCTGAATTAAACCATGGAAATGCCAGCGGAAAAGCCGGATCATCCCAACGGCTGGCAATCCAAGCGCTGTGATGCAAAATGCGTAAGGTTCGGTAATACTCCACCAGGTGTATTTCTCGCCAGTCGAAATCATGAAACAACTCGTAATTTCGAATCAGAACATCCAGTTGCCGGTCCATGTCATCTTGCTCACCGCTGAGCAACATCCAGATGTCCTGTATAGCGTGCGCGGTACGTGCGTCGTCAAAATCCAGCATATGAATGCGTTGATCACGGTGGATCATGTTGCCCAGGTGAAAATCGCCATGGCTTCGTAATGGTCTTAAGTGATCCGCGCTTGCTTCCAGCTGTTGGAGCAGGGTTAGCACATCCTCAGCGATTGACCGGTAGCTAGCATGCAAATCGCCTGGAACCCAGTTCTCTAGCAACAACTCGATACTCTCTTGCGCATAAGAGCGGCATCGAATAGCGGGCCTATGGACAAATGTGTCGCTACGCGCAACCGCATGTAAACGGCCGAGCAGACGACCCAATACTTCCAGGTTCTGTTCTTGTTCTATGTCAGGGGGCGAACCGCCAAAGCGAGGAAACAACGCAATGTGAAACCCTTGATACTCGTACAGTGTTTGCTTGCCGGAAACGGCCAATGGCGCAATCACGTCCAGTTCTGCGGCGAGCAACTCAGCGGTGAATTGATGCTCTTCCTGTATTTGCGCAAGACTCCACCGCTGCGGGCGGTAGAACTTTGCGATCAAAGGCTTGTCGTCTTCAATACCCACTTGATAGACACGGTTTTCAAAGCTGTTCAAAGCAGACAAGCGCGCATCACAACGCAGCCCGAGGCTGTCTATCGCGTCGCAAATAAATTCAGGGGTGAGTCGATCGAAAGGGTGTGCGCTCATCGAACAGGCCGGGGAGAGTTAACCCAGAGTGTACCATTGGGCTACGGCGTGCGCGCGGCTGCCCACACTTCAACCCTGGCAACTCCAGCCCGTTTGAGCAATGTCGCAATTTCATTCGCGGTGGCACCAGTGGTTAGCACGTCGTCAATCAGTGCTGCTGAGTCAGGAATTTCAGGTTTGGGGCTGAGTGCGAAGGCGCCACGAACATTGACTGCGCGTTCTTGCGCACTGTGTGTAACCTGACTGTGAGCGCGTTTTCGGCGATACACCAGCCGGGTGACTACGGGCATAGCACCGCGTGACAGCGCAAAGTGCCGGACCAAATGGTCTCGCACCTGAATCGCCAGCAGGGTACTTTGGTTGAACCCTCTGCTAACAACGCGTGTCCAATGCAACGGTACCGGAATAATACACTCTGGCAAAAAATCTGGTGGTCGAGTAATTAATTCATCGGCGATTAATTTCGCAAGCAAGCGCCCACTGTGGAAAGACGCCGAGTATTTGTAACGGGAAACCAGGCTGCTTACCGGTGGCCGGTACAGGGTTGCTATGCGGCAGCAATCAAATGCAGGTGGGTGACGTTGGCACTGGCCACAAATCAATGAGGTTATGGCCGCCAGCTTGTGCTCTTCGTTGGCGTGTAAAGGGATCAGACACACCTTGCATGCTGTTTGTGGTCTTGGTAATGCGCTCTGACACGCTGCGCACAGCCCGTATTCGGTAACAGCAAGTGATCGTGCGCACAATTGGCAGTCACCCAATGGCACCAATTGGTGGAGTAAGGGGCCTAATGACACTTTGCGCATACAACGTCCATGTGCAGTCGCTATGAGACCCGGTCTGGTGGCCTCGGTTATTGAGCAGTGTTACGCAGTGTTGATCGATTTGCAATCTGTCTTGCCTGGCAATGGTCGGGTGGCCGTAATTAACCTTGAATCTCTTCGGCTAATCCACAAAGCTTGCGCTCCCGTAAACAAACACTGAAAAGCCAATACCGGGCAACTGTCGCTTATCGCTTTTTGCCCTACTCTATATGGCTAACGGAGAGTAGTTCACTCACCCAGAACGGAGAACATCATGGCTGATTACCAAACACCCTTGCGCGACATTAATTTCGTACTGTTTGAATTGCTGGACGCAGAAGCTCATTACAAAGCGATTCCTGCCTATCAGGACATCAGCCGCGACCTGATGACAGCGGTTATAGAAGAAGCCGCAAAATTCGCAGACAACGTGCTTGCCCCTCTTTACCAAGTTGGGGACAGAGAGGGCTGTACATGGACGCCTGAAGGCGTGAAAACGCCGACTGGATTCAAAGAAGCCTATCAGCAGTATGTGGAGAATGGTTGGCCAGCAATGAGTGCCCCTGTAGAAATGGGTGGTCAGGGCCTGCCTCACTCCTTCGGCGGTGTGGTAAACAATGAGATTGTCGGTACCGCAAATTGGCCCTGGGGTATGTATCCCGGTTTGAGTCATGGGGCCAAAGTCACGCTAGAAACTCATGGCACGGAAGAGCTGATCTCGCAATATTTGCCAAAAATGATTGAGGGGTCGTGGACAGGTACGATGTGTCTGACCGAGGCGCATTGTGGTACTGACCTGGGCCTGTTGCGAACCAAAGCGGACCCGAACCCGGATGGCAGCTATCGATTGTCGGGTACGAAAATATTCATTTCCGCCGGCGATCACGACATGGCGGAAAATATTATTCATATTGTGCTGGCCCGGTTGCCAGATGCACCCGCCGGAACGAAAGGAATTTCATTGTTTCTGGTGCCGAAATTCAAGGTAAATGAAGATGGCTCAATCGGTGACCGCAACAACGTGAACTGCGGGTCCATCGAACACAAGATGGGCATCAATGGCTCGGCAACCTGTGTTCTCAATTTCGAAGAAGCACAAGGTTTCCTGCTGGGTGAGCCTAATAAAGGCTTGCCGGCCATGTTTACCTTTATGAACACAGCGCGCATTGGTACCGCTATTCAGGGCTTATGCACCGCAGAGCGCGCGTTTCAAGGTGCGTTGGAATACGCTCGAGAACGCTTGCAGATGCGCTCACTGAGCGGACCGAAGAATCCAGACGCCGAAGCTGACCCGATTATTGTTCACCCAAATGTCAGGCGCATGCTGCTCACCCAGAAAGCATTTGCGGAAGGCGGGCGCGCGTTCATCTATTGGCTTGGCACCTTGCTGGACATAGCACACGCTGACATGGGCGAGCAATCTGAGGCTTGCGAAGACTTGTTGTCGCTGCTAACCCCCATTGCAAAAGCATTTTTGACGGAAACCGGACTGGAAGCGGCCAACTACGGCGTACAGATCTTCGGTGGCCATGGCTACATCAAAGAATGGGGCATGGAGCAGATTGTTCGCGACGGTCGCATAGCGACAATCTATGAGGGAACGACCGGCATTCAGTCGATCGATTTGCTGGGCCGAAAAGTGCTGGGCTCTGGGGGCGAGCTACTTAAAAACTACACGAAAATCGTCCATCTGTTCTGCAAGGAACACGCAGGTAACGAAGCGATGCAGGAGTTTATTGAACCTTTACAGGCGATGAATAAGGAAATTGGCGAGTTGACCATGCAAATTGGTGCGGCGGCAATGGAAAACCCTGAAGAAGCCGGCGCAGCATCGGTTGATTACCTGATGTACTCGGGTTATTTTGTGCTTGCGCACATGTGGGCGAAGATGGCGTTGCTTGCACACAGTAAGCTTGAAGAAGGCACCTCGGAGGAGAGCTTCTACGCAGCAAAAATCAAGACGGCGCGCTTCTACTACCAGCGCTTGTTGCCGCGAACCGCAATGCACAAGCAAGCGATGCTTTCCGGTGCGGAAAATTTAATGTCTATGGCTGAAGAAAATTTCAAGTTTTAACGTGATGAGTAACGGAAACGTCGCTAATTCTGAAACCCATGCCACTACAGAGAATCCGCCACCGAAGCTGTCGGCGGAGGACCTGGCACGTGTTCGGCATGTGACTTCTACCGGGGTTAATTCTGTTGAACGAAAGCCGTTTCGTGTCTGGCGCTTGCTTGCCTACATCGTGGGCTTTATTATTTTTCTGGGTCAACTCAGCATCTGGATTGCTGACTTCTATCTTAACTGAAGTAGCCCGATCCTTGCGCCATAACGGGCCGGTTTTTGACCGAATAGCATAAAAAACCAACTGGTTTGAGCGCGATTTACACAGCGTTCGCCTATTTCAGCTTTGCCTAGATTTACTTTCCAAGTTGCCTATACTCAGTGAAAGACTCTGAGTGCGTGGTGTGTTGTCTTTCGCACTCACGCGTCCTTCATTTATGACCAGCTAAATTAGATCAGGTATGCCAATCATGTTTCAGTCTCGACATTATCAATCCACATTGGTCGACTCGTTCCGACGCGGTCTGCAGCGTTCGTGCAACACGGTAACGGTTGGCCTGCTGGTAGGCGCATTGGTAGCCTGTGGTGGCAGCAGCCCGGGCGTTACCGGTACCGACACAGGAACTGGAGGCGACACCGAAACGGTAACCAGGTTAGGCAATGGCCTTGGTGTAAATTTTGTAGACGGCCAGGTTGGAATTCAGAACGCAACAATACAAAGCGGCGCATCTACGCAATTGCAGTTGACGGTTGTTGATGCCGATGGCGACGCCATTACAGACCCAATTACTGCCACTGTTAATTCAGAATGCATAGCCAGCGGTTTGGCAACACTTGATGGCGAAACAAATACTATTTCAGGCGTTATCACCCTTACCTACACCGCCAATGGCTGTAGTGGTGATGACGTGCTTTCGGCCAATGTCACTGCACCAACCGGCGAAACCTTAAGCGCGACCGGCACAATTACGGTAGAGCCCGATGCGGTTCTGTCAGTGCAGTTTATTGAGGCCGTGCCACTCAGCCTTTCCTTGCGGGGCGTCGGTGGTGAAGAAACGTCGCGAGTCAGCTTCCAGCTGGTGGGTCAGCAGTCAGCTCCCATTGTAGGAGAAACGGTCAATTTTACCTTGAGCACAGCGGTCGGAGGGTTGAGCCTGGCTGAGGATTCAGCGGTCTCTGACAATATGGGCATGGTTACTGCCATTGTACAAAGCGGTACGGTACATACCACGGTGGTTGTTACGGCTACGCATGAAGCCACCAATGTTTCCGGAAACTCTGATGGCATCAATATTTCCACAGGTATTCCGCAAGCCAATCGACTCACCTTGTCTGTTGATGATTTTGCGCCGCGTGCGTTTAACTTCAACGGAACAGAAGTCACGTTTAGTATCATCGCGGCCGACCAGTTCGGAAACCCGGTTCCGGATGACACGGTGATCAGCTTTGCGTCGCCTGAGAGCGGCACCATAACGCCTTCGTGTTCAACGGTGGATGCTCAATGCTCGGTAACCTGGGTGAGCTCAGATCCGCGGCCTGCTGATGGCAGAGCAACAATCATTGCTTTCACCAGTGGCGCTGAAGAATTTACCGACACAAATGGTAACTCGGTATTTGATGATGCTGACGTGTTTGATGTATCAATGGACCTGGACGAGCCATTTGTCGACGAGAATGAAAATGGCATCTACGATTCGGGTGAGTTCTTCCACGATTTCAACAGCAATGGCATGATAGATCTTGGCGATGGAATGTGGAATGGACCGTTGTGCGAACACAGTTCCCTGTGTGGCACTGTGGATGAAGTAGGCATTTTTCAGGTAGCCACACTGGCACTCTCCAGTGATCAGGTGGTGGTGGCCAATGTTGGCTCGTTCCCACCGGTGGGTGGTACGATCAATATCGAATGGGGTACCACAGTATTCCTGGGTGGATTGTTTATGTCAGACATAAACGGTAACTCCATGGTGTCTGGTACTACGATCGATTTCTCTACTGATGTTGGCTCTTTGAATGGAACAACCAGTTTTGAAGTACCAAGTAATACCACCGTGGCCAATGGTGCGTTTGGTATCGCGCTCAGCGCACCAACTACACCAGAAAACGGCGTTCTAACCCTCAGTGCGGACGTTCCCGGCGTATTAGCGCAGGAGTTCTTCTGGTCGATCAACACCTCATGCACCGGGCCAACTGGCTTGGCGGCCAGCAACGTAAACGCGAATGACGTCACCTTGTCGACCACCGCTGGAGCAGGCAGCGCAACCACCGTGTACAGCTATGAGTTTGGCCCAGCCGGCTTTGTTGAAGGCGCAGGTACGGTTGTCGACGGTGGCCAGGTCAACTTACTGACCGGCCTGGATACAACGACGTCATACGATGTTTACGTGCGGGCGAATTGTGGAGGCGTGCGAAGCAATACCGGTGCGGGCCCTGTGAACTTTACCACGCTCTAGCAGCTTTCTCTGTCAGCGATTTAGTTTCGACAGCGATCGAATTAACCAGTTCGATCGCGGTGAGAACTGTAAACGGGAGTGGGTGTCTTCAAAGCTCTGCGTGTAGAAAAGCAATACCATTTCATCCAGCATCGTTAAAGACAGGCCCCAGATGCGATGCCCTTGATAGAAGTAA
This sequence comes from Gammaproteobacteria bacterium, assembly GCA_030429735.1. GTDB lineage: Bacteria > Pseudomonadota > Gammaproteobacteria > Pseudomonadales > JAUIET01 > JAUIET01. Next base: position 408,515 of record JAUIET010000001.1, on the reverse strand, counting down.
CACGGTAAATTGATACGAGCGCCGCGATAGTCCCAATGCATCACTTCGCGGTGCGCAGGATTCCGTAGGTATTCCAGTGGAATCCAGACCAGTTCGGCCACTTCGTGATTGGGCTTAAACACCACATCCTCGATCAACTCAAAAACAAATGGGCTAACCACCATCGGTTTACGTCCGCTGTGATTTCGGGTTAACACATCAGACAATCGGCCTACCGAGCGCAAAACCTCATCGGGTCTTGGAATGCCTGTCTCTTCCGCCAGCTCACGCAAGGATGCTTCGAAGGAGTTGTCATCCTTGCTGTCCATTTTGCCGCCGGGGAACGACATGTGACCTGACCATGGGTCACCTTTTCGCTCTGCGCGTCGCATCATCAGAACTTCAATGCCATCATCATGCAAGTCATCAGGGTGGCGCTTTGTTTCGCGTAATATCATTGTGACTGCGGCACGAACCATATACCGCCGCCCCAACACCTTTTTAGGCTTGTATTGCGCTACCTTATCCAGTTGAGTATTTAAGTCAGGTAGCAAGGCGTTGTGCTCTGTGGTTTACACTGTCGATGCACACTAGTCTATCAACTTTACAGAATGAACCCATGGCATTAGTAACGTTAAACAAGGTCAGAACGCCGGCGCATCGGGGCCTGGCGTTTGAGTGCGACCATTGGCAGCTCGATGACGGGCAAAAATGGGCGGTGCTAGGTAACAATGGCTCGGGTAAAACGTTGTTTGCACGAGTGCTACTGGCGCAGCAGGTTATCGCTAGGGGTGAGCGTGAATACGCTGCTGATTTTTCGCCAGCCAAAGACAGCCAAATGGTCTCATTTGATCGGCAACGCGAATTGCATGCGCGCGATGACCGGTTTGATGACAGCGAAATGCGGGCCGATGCCTATGATCGAGGCACCCTGGTATGTGACTATCTCAAGAGTATTGCCTCAGAGTCAGCGGATTACGAATTTTGGGTTGATCGGCTGGGCATTAACGCTTTGCTGGAGCAAGGGATACGTGAGCTATCTACGGGTCAAATGCGGCGTGTTTTAATGGCCGGCGCCGCTCTATCCAAGGCCCGCTTGCTGTTACTGGATGACCCGTTGGCAGGCCTTGATCAGGCCCTGCAAGATGAGTTTGACGCAATTCTGAACGAACTGTTTGCTCAACTGAACACAGCCTTATTGTTAACTTCGCGTGTCAGTGATGTGCCCGACTCAATTAGTCACCTGATGCTGATACAGAAAGGAAACATAGCCTTGGCCGTCAACAACACGGCGGAAAATCGACAGCGGTTTGTGCGTTTGCTGGAAGAAAATCATCCCAGGGTAAATCTGCCTTTGCGTCGTCGTGCTACAGGTACGGCGACAACTGATGGTATTCGCGCGGCACCATTGATTGAGTTCAGAAACGTCAGCTGTTCATTTGGTGAGAAGCGAATATTTACCGGTCTGCATTGGGTGTTTAACCCTGGCCAGCACGCTTTGATTGCAGGCCCCAATGGATGCGGGAAGTCCACGTTGCTCTGTATGCTAACAGGTGATAACGCCAAAGCCTTTGGGCAACAGGTCTGCTTGTTCGGGCGACCAAAAGGGTCCGGGGAATCGGTGTGGGATATTCGCCAGCACTTTGGCGTAGTGAGCACCGCGTTGCAGCAGCAATTCACCAGGGGGTATACAGCGCTTGATGTGGTTGTATCGGGTTGGCAAGACAGCATCGGCCTCAGTGATATAAAGTCCGCAGCGCAAATACGTTCGGCTGAAGCCTGGCTGGCGGCGGTGGACGGTGCAGATCTGGCGCAACGGCGCTTTGAACAGTTGTCGTATGGCCAGCAGCGCCTGGTACTTATTGCGCGTGCAATGGTGAAAAATCCGGAAGTTCTGATTCTGGACGAGCCTTGTCTGGGGTTAGACGAGGGCAATCGACAGCATGTGTTGACGTTGCTTGACGCAATAGCGAGTGAAACATCAACCCAAATGTTGTTCGTTAGTCACCAGGCTGTTGAACGCCCCGGTTTTATTAATCAGATTCTGCAGTTTAACTGGAGCGACTCGGACGGCTGCTATCGGGTAGAGGTTGAAAACCTGTCTTAACCGGGCACGACGCTAGTTTCTTGCTCTCGCGGCCAGTATTTGTAGTTGGCTGGCCAATGGGCTGTTTGGGTCGCACAAGCTAAGGCCTTTCCTGGCGAGCTGTAAGGCCTGTCCGTGAACGCCCTGCTCGAGCTTTATGCTGGCCAGTTGGTAGTAAGTCTCGGGGCTGCGGGGTGATATTCGAAGGGCGCGATTCAACAACTGTTCTGCTTTTGACGATTGACCTTCCGCAAGTGCACTGGCTGCTTGAGTTCGAAGCTTGGCTGCTGCCACATCCTTGTTGCTGACCGAGGGCCGTTGTTTGATTGCTTCCGGTGATACAACGGCAACCCGGGTAGCCTGCTCCGGTGATTCTGGCGGTATGTCAATCTCAGACGTGTTGTCACGCTCGACCGGAGCGGTTTGCTCGCTGACCTCCGGTAACGTGCCTTGCGGCCGCCCCTGGCTGTCGTAGACCGGTGTGTATGTGCATGCCATCTGCAGCGTTAACAACAGGCAAATAGTTAGCGGTGTGCTCAGTCCGCTTCGCGCTTCACATGTCATAAATATCACCTCACATTGGGTTCAGAACTCTGGCGGTTTTCCTGTACACGATCAAACAGCCAGCGTAACCAGTTGGGACGCCGCTGACCTTGCTCAGCACAAGCGGCTTGTTGAATAGGTTCTGTGCCAGACAGATACGGAATGTAATCCGCATTACCGCAGTGTTCTGCACTCAGTAATCCGCTTTCCCGGTCCGTCCATGCGTAAATCACGCCGGTAGGGCGTACAAACTGCAGTGACTCTCGGCTGATCGCGCGAAATAAATACGTCCAGGCTCGCAGTGCGCCACTGCTGCCAGTCAGCGAGGTCTTCTCATAGTCGTCATTACCCATCCAGACAACTGCCAAATAATCACCGCTAAAACCCGCAAACCAGCTGTCTCGCTGATCATTGCTGGTCCCTGTTTTACCAGCGATGGCCAGAGAATCCGGCAAGAACTGATACGCACTGCGACCGGTGCCATTGCGCATGGTTTCCTGCAACGCGTATTGCAGTAAATGAATCGTGTCAGGTGCAATTCGCTGTTCAATCTCAATACCATAGGTTTTGATTGGTTCGCCGTGTGCGTCAAGAATTTCCCGTATTGCTCTGAGCGGTGTGTTGAAGCCACCGCTGGCAATGGTTTGATACATGGCCGCCACTTCCATCACTGATAGTTCGATGGAGCCAAGAAACAGCGAAGGTAATTCCGGAATATCACCTGTTATGCCCAGGTCGTTTAATGTGTCGTGAACAGCTGGTATTCCCAGCTGCATGCCTAGCGCGGCGCTGGCCTGATTGTATGATCGGCTCAGCGCTTCAAGTAAGGTGACCGAACCGTGGCTCTGATGGTCGAAGTTGTCTGGTGCCCAGACGCTGCCGTCCGGTTGTGGTAATTCAAAGCGCTCATCCATGATAAAGCTTGCCAGGGTGTATTGGTCGGGTTGCTCCAGCGCTGTCAGGTACACGGCCGGTTTAACCAGCGAGCCTATCGGACGGCGCGCGTCCAGAGCGCGGTTAAATCCAGCAAAACGCGGTTTGCGCCCACCGACCACGGCAACAACATCGCCGGTGCTGCTGTCGCTGACCAGCATGCCAGCGTCCAGGTTGGGTATGGAAATGTCGTCCTCTGGGTGTTGCCGCGCGGGGCGCTTGTCTATATCCGCAAATGCGAGCTCCAGGCTCTTTTCCGCCGCCAGCTGAACTAAAGGGTCGAAATTGGTAAACACCCGCAACCCCTCTTTTTGCAGGTCTTCAAGCCGATAGTCTTCACTGAGTTGTCGGCGTACCAGGTCCAGATAAGCCGGTTGGCGCACACTACGCTTAGGCCGCAGGCTCAGCCCCAGCGGCAGTTGCATAGCATATTGCGCCTCCTCCTCGCTCATAATGCCGTGCTCAGCCATGATGCTCAGCACCAGGTCGCGACGACGCTTGGCCCGTTCCGGGTGACGGCCAGGGTGGTAGTAGGAGGGCCCCTTGATCATGCCAACCAGAAGTGCGTATTGGTGAGGCAAGAGTTCCTGCAGTGGCTGATTGAAAAAGTACTGACTGGCCAGTGCGAAGCCGTGCACAGCACGGTTACCATCCTGAACCAGGAATACTTCGTTGATGAACATTTGCAGAATTTCGTCTTTGCTGATTTTGCTTTCCAGCATCAGTGCCATAGGGATCTCAGCAAGTTTGCGCGACAGAGTTCTGTCTTGACTTAGAAACAGATTTTTCACCAATTGTTGGGTGAGCGTGCTGCCACCCTGGGTAAAGCGTCCCTGGCGCAGATTGACCAGCATTGCGCGAGCGATACCGCGCAACGAGATGCCTGGGTGTTCATAGAAACTGCGATCTTCCACGGCAAGTAGGCACTTGAGCATGCCTTTTGGCATATCCGACAGTTCAACCAGCAAGCGGTCTTCGTTTTGGCCGGGATAAATTCCGCCGATTTGAAGCGGTTCCAGCCGAACCAGGTCCAAGCGTTCTCCTGCTGACGTAGACAGGCTGCTTAGTTCAGGGCCGGCCCATTGCGCATGCACGCGAACAGCGCGTTCAAGCCCGTCGCCAAACTGGAAACCGCGGGTGTGAAGTGACAGGCCGTTGCTCTGTCTGGCATAGCTGCCAGCGCTAGCGGCATTGCCGGTTTTCTTATAGCCGAGTAGCTCAAGTTCCTGCTGAAGCTCGTCACGCGTTATCCGGCTGCCAACGAATAACTCCAGCGGTCGCGCGTATACTTTTGCCGGTATCGTCCACTTGTGGCTGCTGAATTTTTGTTCGATTTCGTGGTTGAGCCAGAATACGAGCGGCACCAGGATGATAGCTGCCAACACACCCAGACGCGCCAGCCATAGCAGCGGTCTAAACCTGCGCTGCGTGGTTTTCTTTTTCCGCCTGGTGCGTTTTCGGGTTGTACGTGAAGCCAAAATCTGGGGGAGTAATGCAAAGAGAGCATCACTATCGCAGGGCATGTCAGTGCGTGCCACGGAAAAAAACGGCAATAGTTTTCCTGAGCATAATCCGTGACTCCTCGGCGGCTGCTAAACTTTAGCAAGGCGCTGAGTGGGGCCTTGTGGATTCTTATATATGAGTAAGTACTTACTACCGTCAATAGCGTTATTCATTAGCTTGCTCGCTGTCAATGCTGGCGCGCTTGAGGTTCAGGTCAATGGCTTGTTTGCGGGCAAGGCGGTGCTTAATATCAACGGTAAGCAGCGGATATTGCGGGTCGGACAAACCAGTCCGGAAGGGGTGCGGTTGGTGCGTGCCAACAGCGAGAGCGCTGTGCTTGAGATCAATGGCCAGCAACAATCGCTTGGGCTCAATACCCGAATAGGATCAAGCTTCAGCGCCGCCTCGCGGAAAAAAGTATCCATCGCGCGCAATAAAAACAACGCCTACTACGTAAATGGCAGCATTAACGGCCGAGGTGCACGTATGCTGGTAGACACCGGGGCCACCTCTATTGCAATGAACAGCGCGGACGCTAAACGCCTTGGAATTGACTACATTCGAGAAGGCAAGAAAGGCAATGTTTCCACCGCAAGCGGGGTGACAGAAGCCTGGTTTGTGCAGCTGGCCCAGGTCAGCGTTGCCGGTATTAAAGTGCACAATGTGCAAGCAGGTGTGCTCGAGGGGGCTTTCCCTCGGCAAATTCTGCTTGGCATGAGTTTTCTGCGCCGGGTCAAAATGGAGGAAAGTGACGGCGTGCTGATACTGTCTGAGCAGTAACACCGCCCCGCTATCTGTTATCATAAGCAGTTGCTTGCCAAGCCATATCTACGAGTCCCCCCTTGTCTGTTTCCTTTATCACCGCATCAAAAATACCAACGCCTTGGGGAATGTTTGATATCCATGGCTTTGAGGAGGCCGACACTGGCAAGGAACACGTTGTCTTGTCCATGGGCAAGGTGAATGATGGCGAACCGGTGTTAGCCAGGGTGCATTCCGAATGCCTGACCGGAGATGCCCTGTTTAGCATGCGTTGTGATTGTGGGCCGCAGTTGGAAACCGCGTTGCGCAGAATCGCTCGTGAGCGTCGTGGCATGGTGCTCTATTTGCGCCAGGAAGGCCGTGGTATTGGCTTGTTAAACAAACTGAAAGCGTACAACCTGCAAGATCAGGGCGCGGATACCGTAGAGGCCAACGAGCAACTGGGCTTCGAGGCGGACCAGCGCAGCTATAGCATCTGTAAAGCCATGTTTTCCCATTTGGGGGTGAAATCGGTGCGTTTGATGACCAATAATCCGCGTAAAGTGCAGGCACTTGAAGATCTGGGTGTTAGTGTGGTCGAGAGGTTGGAGCTGCACACTGGACACAACCCCCATAATTCCAGGTACTTGTCCACCAAAGCAGGTAAGCTCGGGCATCTTTTTGATATGTAAAGATCAAGCAGCTGGCGGCGCGTTTCATTTGGCGAAAGCGTGCGAGCTGATCGTGTCTGTGACGCGCAATGGCTTGATATCCAGGGCGAGCATTCTGGCGCGAACGGCCGCTTCAATTCCTTTTGCATCCAGACCCACTTCGGCTCGCATGGCCGACTGCTTGCCGTGCTCTACATAGCGATCGGGCAAGCCCAGCTGCAGAACAGGGGTTTGCACGTTTTGCGAGTGCAGGAATTCCAAAACAGCGCTGCCGGCGCCGCCCATAACCGAATTCTCTTCGATCGTCACCAGTAATTCGTGCTCGGCGCACAGGTCCAGCAGCAGGGCGTTATCCAGCGGTTTGACGAAGCGCATATCAACCAGGGTTGCTCCCAGGTTTTCAGCAACCGGCGTTACTTCATGCAATAATGCGCCGAAATTCAGCAATGCGACGCTGTGACCCTGCTGCTTTTGCAAGGCTTTACCTATTTCTACCGTGCTTAACGCAGGGTCTATTTCCACGCCGGTACCCATGCCACGCGGATAGCGCACAGCGGCTGGGCCTTGGTGACAATAAGCCGTGTTCAACAGCAAGCGCGTTTCGTTTTCATCCGACGGCGTGGCAACCAGCATGTTGGGGATACAGCGTAAATAGCTGATGTCGAAACTGCCTGCGTGCGTTGGGCCGTCTTCACCGACCAAACCGGCCCGATCCAGACAAAAGGTAACATCAAGATTCTGCAATGCAACATCGTGTATCAATTGGTCGTACGCGCGTTGCAAAAACGTGGAATAAATAGCAACTACCGGTTTCATGCCGTCGCATGCCAGGCCCGCCGCAAGCGTCACCGAGTGCTGCTCGGCAATGGCCACGTCGTGATATCGGTCCGGAAATTGTTTGCTGAATTCGACCATGCCTGAGCCTTCGCACATGGCCGGAGTAATGCCAACCAGCAACTCGTCCCGGGCGGCGGCGTCACACAACCAGCGACCGAAAACGTCTTGATACTTGGGGATTTTCTTTCCGGCCGGTTTGGCAAGCTGTGGCTCGCTATTGTCCGCTGGTGCGGTTTTAGGTTCAATCTTGTTGATCGCGTGGTAGCCCACCGGGTCAATCTCGGCCGGCGCGAAGCCCTGGCCTTTGCGGGTAAACACGTGCAGCAGCTGGGGCCCGTCCAGGTTGGCCATGTTTCTCATCGTTGTGACCAGGCTGTCGATATCGTGGCCGTTGATGGGACCAATGTAATGAAAACCCAGTTCCTCAAACATCGTGCCGGGCGCGACCATACCCTTCATGTGCTCTTCTGTACGCCGAGCAAACTCCTTGGCCGGTGGAATATTCGCCAGCACTTTCTTGCTGCCCTCGCGCAGAGAGATATACGCTTTGCTTGCCCAAATTTTGGCAAAGTAATTGGCCAGGCCGCCCTGGTTGTGCGAAATGGACATCTGATTGTCGTTTAGCACGACTAACATGTTAGCCGACGTATGCGCAGCATGATTCAGCGCTTCAAACGCCATGCCCGCAGTCATGGCACCGTCACCAATGATTGCACACACTTTGCGGTTCTCTTTTTTCTGCCGTGCGGCCAGCGCCATGCCCAGCGCTGCGCTAATGCTGGTACTGGAGTGCCCTACACCAAAAGTGTCGTATTCAGACTCAGCCCGTTTGGTGAACCCGGCCAGGCCGCCGCCCTGGCGCATACTGGCCATCGATTCCCTGCGGCCAGTGAGAATTTTGTGCGGGTAGGTTTGGTGCCCAACATCCCATACCAGCCGGTCGTAGGGTGTATTGAATACGTAGTGCAACGCAATGGTCAGTTCGACCACACCAAGCCCCGCACCAAAGTGACCGCCTGTCTGGCTCACGCTATAGAGCAGAAACTCACGCAATTCGTCCGCCAGCCGCGGGAGCTGGGCTTCATTGAGTTCGCGCAGGTTTTTTGGAAAATCAACAGAATCCAATAGTTCTGTCACGGGCCTGGAGGAGGGAAATTCCTCAAATGTCTTGTAGTGGCCCGCCATTGGATGAATGAAATACTCAGCGAATAAACAATCCGTGATTGTACCCTATTGCCGGGTTTGATTAATTGGTGAATGTAAACATTCTTAATGGCTGCGTGAGGTGATGAAATTGGCTAGCCCGGCCAATACATCGGTATTGCCTGGCAGAGCGCTAATCTCCGTGGTGGCCTGTTCGCAGAGGTCTCTTGCGTACGCCCGGGCTGCATCCAGACCCATCAGCGCCGGGTAGGTGGGTTTCCCAAGGGCTTGATCAGAGCCTTGTTGTTTGCCCAGCTGCTCGGTGCTGGAGGTGATGTCCAACACATCGTCAACCACTTGAAAGGCAAGCCCGATAAGTTCACCGAAACGGCGCAACCGCTCGATGGTCGCCGTGTTGGCAGACCCGCATATCGCACCCATTGTCAAAGCAGCCTGAATTAAAGCGCCAGTCTTCGAACGGTGAATGGCTTCGAGCTGCTCAATAGTGACCTGGCTCACTGCGGTGGGTGCGACGGCCTGTAAATCCAGCACTTGCCCGCCTACCATTCCAGCTGGTCCGGCTGCCCGGGCCAATTCCGTCAGCAACAATGCGCTGTGCTCAGCACTGCTTAGTCGCTTATCACAAAGCTGTTCAAACGCCATGGATTGCAGGGCATCACCGGCCAACACAGCCATGGCCTCACCAAACGCGATATGGCAGCTGGGTTTTCCGCGGCGCAGATCGTCGTCGTCCATCGCAGGCAAATCGTCATGCACCAAAGAATAGGAATGCAGCAGCTCCAGGGCAACAGCACTGCCATCCACCGCCGCGAACGGACCATTCTGCCCACTCAATCGATCAGGCTCTTCATCGGCCACCAGCGCAAAGGCGGCGTAGGCCATGGTTGGGCGCAATCGTTTGCCGCCATTCATTACCGAATACAGCATGGCTTCAACCAGGGTTTCAGGAGCTGCCAGTGCCGATAGTCGCCGCTCCAGTTGCTGATTAACTCGCCGGCTGGCGTTTAACTGGAAGCGTGCAAAGGAATCACTCATCAAGGTCGAGGTCACTTGGCTCGTCAAAGTCGGTTTCAATCAGTTGACCGTTTTCTTCGATCAGTTTTTGTACTTTTTGTTCGGCTTTTTGCAACGCGCTTTGGCATTCCCGCGTTAATTTGATGCCTTTTTCGAAGGCGCTCAACGAGTCTTCAAGACTCAATTCTCCCGATTCCATGTCGTTCACCAGCGACTCAAGCTGCTCCAGATTGCGCTCAAAATTCAAACTCTTTTTACTGCCGGCCATCGTCAATGTCTCTGTTCGATTCAGCTGCAAATTCTACCAGCCTGCTACACTAAATGGAGAAGAAAAGGAATGTGCGGCGACTCTCGCAGCATCACAAGGAGCATGTGGTGGATTTAGCGACTCTTATTGGCCTTCTCGGTGCTTTTGGCATTGTGGTTATGGCAATGGTACTTGGTGGCGATATTGGCGTGATGGTCAACGTACCATCCTTGCTGATCGTTCTGGTGGGTGCGACGTTCGTCGTGATGATGAAGTTTGGTCTGGGCCAGTTTCTAGGCGCCATGAAGGTTGCTGGCAAGGCGTTCATGTTCAAACTCGATGAACCCTCAAAGCTGATTGAAGAAATTGTTGAACTGGCTGATGCGGCTCGCAAGGGCGGCTTGTTATCGCTGGAAGGCAAGGAAGTGGGTAATCCCTACCTCCAGAACGGAATACAGCTGCTGGTTGATGGCCACGACCCCGATGTCGTGAAAACCGTGCTTAGCAAGGATATGAATCTGGCGCAGGAGCGTCATGAATGGGGGCAAAAGATCTTTCTCGCGCTGGCCGATGTTGCCCCGGCGATGGGCATGATTGGAACATTGATTGGCTTGGTACAAATGCTGTCCAACATGGATGATCCGAAGTCTATCGGTCCTTCCATGGCGGTTGCACTGTTGACTACGCTGTACGGCGCGATGACGGCAACCATGATTGCCGGCCCTATCGCCGATAAACTCAAACTGCGCCTGACCGAGGAAGGTCGGGTAAAAAACCTTATTATCGATGCTCTGCTTGCCATTCAGGCTGGGCAAAATCCGCGTGTGATTGAATCGATGCTGCAAACTTATGTAGCAGAGAAGAAGCGCGCAACGAAAGACTGACACCACACTATCCTGAGCTAAGCGACCGTAACCATGTCGGCTGACGACGAAGAATGCACCTGTCCTGAACCGGAACCCGGTATTCCGGGCTGGATGCCCACTTTCGCCGACCTTATGTCGCTGCTGATGTGTTTCTTTGTGCTGTTGCTGTCGTTTTCAGAAATGGATGCGATGAAATTCAAGCGTCTGGCCGGTTCCATGCGCGACGCGTTTGGCGTACAAAACAAACTGAATGTGAAAGACATTCCCAAAGGTACAAGCATTATCGCCCAGGAATTCAGCCCCGGGCGACCGCAGCCAACGCCCATCCAGGAAATCTGGCAAAAAACAGACGACGAGCAAACAATGACACTCGACGTGCAATGTAAGGTTGGCGACAGCGAAGCAAGAGAGTCCGGCCAGCCGGAAGCCGATGCGGCCAAATCGGCGCTGATGGAAAAGTTACAAGGAATGATCAAGGAAACCGAGCAAGACGCGGTGGACCTGGCCAATGCCATGCGCGATGAGATTGCCCGAGGTGAGGTGGAAATTGAAACCCACGGACGCGAGATCACTGTTCGTATCAAGGAAAAAGGATCGTTTGCATCGGGCTCGGCAACATTGGCGCGCAAATACGTAAAAGTGCTAAAGAGCCTGCAGGGAGTGTTGGTTGATAAGCCGGGCGTTATCGCGGTGCAGGGGCATACGGATAATGTGCCAATCAGAACTTCGCGGTTTCGATCGAATTGGGAATTATCATCGGCACGCGCTGTGTCGGTTGCGCACGCATTATTGAGCGGCGGTAAGCTGAACCCTGGGCGATTTGTGGTTACTGGCTACGCTGAAACAAGACCACTCGCTGAGAACAGCTCGAACGAAACACGCGCGCGAAATCGGCGCGTGGAAATTGTTCTAAAACAAGGTTTTGATGCGCAAACACAGGCACAGGTAAACCTGCTAAAAAACTCTGACCCCAATCTGTACAAGTCGCTGGAGCTTACAGAGGCGCCTGCGTTTGAATTACAGCCACACGAAATTTTCTAGAACAGGCGTAAACCGTATTTGTTTAAGGCTTTAGGGCGACGTGTCCTGCGTTTCGCCGTGCGCTATCCAAAGCGCGTATTGGAAGAATACAGACGCAATGTAAAATTCTGTGTGCGTGATTTCTCACGTCACATTCGGACACTGCGACTAGGCCGTGCGTCAGACTCCATGGATACTCTGAATCGTTGCACAAGGATGTGCACACTCAGCTTGTATCGACCGAAAAAATCGATACCATAGCCCCAAGGATGGAGCCAATAATGAACTCAGACAACGTGCAGACTGCCGCGGAGATTACAGCGGACCAAGAGCACCAGCTTGCTGAACGAATTCATCGTTTCTGGTTTGGCAGTGACCTGTATGGAGCATTTCCTGTAGAAAAGGTTCGCTTCTGGCATGTTGATCCCAGCGACAGCAATAGCTTGAATGAGCAAAGCGATCAACTCGCTTATATAGAAGAGCATTTTCTATTTCTGGTAAAGAGCGCATGCAATGGCGGTCTGAACGAATGGCAGGAAGAGCCACGTTCGTGCTTGACATTAATTCTGGTCCTCGACCAGTTTGCCAAGCGCCTGCTGCACAGCAAGGAACTTGAAAAGCAGAGTAAAGCGGCGGCATTGCAATACTGTCGTTACGGGATTACTCAAAACCTTGACAAAGAGCTAACGCCAGTTGAAAGAAGTTTTTTCTACGGTCCTCTGTTGTACGCGGATAAAATATCGCTTCGAACAGTTGGTTTGCAAATGCTGCAGAATCTGCTGGATGACGTGAGTTTTAAAGATAATCCGTTTCATCACCACAGAAACCACTTAATGGTTAGCCTCTATCATGCGGTGGCACACAAGGCGCGGGCAGAAAAACGTTTTCTAAGCGCAATTGCCTGATTGTGTTTGCCAGGGTTATGGCTTCTCCAAATGTGGTTTAAGCAGGGTGCGCCACGCGTCATAGCCTGCGCCTTGTAAACGTGAGCGGCGGTCGGCAAAGCCTGGCTTAAAACTGCCATCGCTATTGAGCAATACAGCGCTTGCGTCAACAAACGCCAGTGTGTGGGTTTCTGCAAGTTGCGCTAATGCGCTGTTCAGTTCTTTGGCGGGCGCTGCGTTTTCTGGCGACAGCGGCAGCACACTGCTAATAAGCAACGTAGACTCAGGACTGAATGCCTGAAATAAATTGACCGCTTCTCGCATATTGGCAATTATTTGTACCGTTGGTATCAATGCGGCCAGATCGCTTGCGCCGCTGTTGATGAGTACGATGTCGGGTTTTGCCTGGGCGATAGCTGGTAAACGTAATAACATTTCCTCTGTGGTTTGCCCGTTCATGCCCCGATTGCGAACACTGAGTTCAGGGAATAGCTCACTCCACAGGGCCTCTGCAATCAGGTCGTCGCCCATAAACACGACGTCGTTTTCTGCGATGCCCAACAAGTCATGCTGGCTGTGCAAGCGCTGCCCCAATAAGCCTTCTTTGCTGCTTTCGAAGAACGCTGTGCTGACAATACTGGAGGCAATCAGTAACAGGATTGCCGCAACAATCAGTAATCGCCTTGAATTTGCCTGAAGGAGCATAAAAGTCCGTTGTATCTGCTGGTGACAATGCGGCCGCCGTTAACGATATTTAACGCGATTGGATGGTAGCTTGTCGACCTTCACTTGGGGCCATGCAGGCTATATGGTATAAAATCGCCCCCGAAAATTGACATACAAACACTATGACTACCATCGCGTTCAACGACCAGGAAGCAATGAATCAACTGGTCTCCGAGGATTTCGGAGAGTGGAGCAACAGTTTCGTGGTCGACCAGCAGCTGATCAACGATTTTGCGGATCTCAGCGGCGATCATCAGTGGATTCATGTTGACGAGGAACGAGCCAAGAAGGAGGGCCCGTTTGGCTGCACCATTGCGCACGGCTTTCTGGTGCTAGCGTGTATGTCACGATTTGAACACAGCGAAAATATTCTTGAGAAAATAAGCGGCTTCAAATTTATGACCAATTACGGGTCAAACAAGTTGCGTTTTCTGGATCCGGTACCGGTCAATAGTCAAGTACATTCCCGTAATCGAGTTAAGTCGGTGGAAGTGTCCGACCGTGGTACGAAAATTACTATGGAACAAAATGTTCATGTGGTTGGAAATGAGCGCCCTTCGCTTATTTATGAACTCATACTTATGATGTTTTAGCCTGCAAGCGGCAAGCATCACCTACTACTGAGGAATTCTTATGCCAGAAGCTGTGATTGTTGAAGCAGTTCGAACACCTATAGCCCGTGGCAAAATGGGGGTTGGGGATCTTAGTGGCTTTCATGCCGTAGAGCTGCTTGCGTTGAGTCAGCAAGAGGTCATGCGCCGCGCGGGCGTCGAGCCAGGTGAGCTTGAGTACATTGCCGGTGGTTGTGTTACACAGGCAGGTGAGCAAGCTGGCAATATTGCGCGTAATGCCTGGTTGTCGGCGGGAACGGATTACACCGCAGGTGGCACCACGTTTGACAGTCAGTGTGGTTCTGCACAAGCAGCCAATCACGCGGTTGCTGCCATGATAGATCACGGTTCGTTCGATATTGGTATTGCCTGTGGCGTTGAAGCGATGAGCCACGTTGGCCTCGGCGCTAACGTCTATAACGGCCCTGGCTACTTTATTCCGCCCGAATGGCCTTGGGACCAGGCGCCCGATCAGTTCACTATGGTTGAGCGCATCGCAGATAATCGCGGTTTGAGCCGAGAAGATCTTGAAAAATTTGCCTGTGAATCCCAGCGACGCGCGCAGGTGGCGTGGGATGAAGGTCGTTTCGATCGTGAAGTGATGACGGTCGAGGCACCGGTGCTGGATGAACAAGGCAACAAAACAGGCGAAACCAAAACGGTCAGTCGCGATCAGGGCTTGCGTGAGACAAGCCTGGAGGGCCTGGCACAACTCAGACCAGTGATTGAAGGAGGACGCCACACGGCCGGAACCAGTTCGCAAGTGTCCGATGGTTCCACCAGCATTTTGTGGATGAGTGCTGATGAGGCCAAGCGCCGGGGTCTCAAGCCGCGGGCACGCATCATCACTGATTGTGTGGTTGGCTGCGACCCGTATTACCTACTGGATGGCCCTGTGGATGCAACTGCCAGACTCTTAAAGCGTTCCGGCATGAGTATGAATGACATTGATCTGTTTGAAGTGAATGAAGCGTTCGCTGCGGTGGTGTTGAGCTGGGCGCAGGTGTACGACGCTGATATGAGCAAAGTGAATGTGAATGGCGGCGCGATAGCCCTTGGTCACCCCGTTGGTTCAACGGGTGCGCGGCTGATTTGTACTGCCCTGCACGAGCTTGAGCGGGCTGACCAGAACACAGCGTTAATCACCATGTGCTGCGGTTCTGCGCTTGGCACTGGCACGATCATCGAACGTATTTAGGGGATAGTGAAGATATGAGTTCTTTGGATGGAAAAGTAGCGGTAATCACTGGGGCTGGGAACGGTCTTGGTAAAGAAGAAGCGCTTTACCTTGCATCGCAAGGTGCGCGTGTTGTGGTCAACGAGATCAACTTACCCAAAGCCGAAGAGGCGGCGCAGGCGACCGTAGAAGAGATCAAGAGTGCGGGCGGTGAGGCGATTGCCGTTTTTGGCGATTGCGCTGACAGTCAAGACGCCGAAAACCTGATGAAGGTTACCCTGGATACCTTTGGCGATATGAATATCATGGTCAATAACGCCGGGTACTGCCGCGATAAAACAATATTTGGTATGTCTGACGAGGAGTTCGACAGCGTTGTGCGTGTGCATCTTCGCGGGCATTTCGTCAATATGCGCAACGCCACTGCTTACTGGCGGGAGAAGGCCAAAGCGGGAGACGGTGTGTACGGTCGTTTAATCAGTACCTCTTCGGAGGCCATGCTATATGGTTCGGCGGGCCAGCCGAACTACGCAGCTGCCAAGGCCGGTATTACAGCAATGACCATGGGTGCAGCGCAGTTGATGATCAAGTACGGCATCACTTGCAATGTGATCATGCCCAGAGCGTTGACCGATATGACGAACTCCGGTCCGACCGCCGCCATGTTTCAGCCACCTGAGGACGGGGGCTTTCATGCCTTCGACCCGGCCAACGTGGCGCCAGTGGTTGCATACCTCGCCTCGGAGCAGGCAGCGCACATCTCGGGCGAAGTAATGGTGGTGTGGGGAAATATGGTGCAGGTTGTGCAGCGCCCCAGTCTCGGTGACCCTATTTTGAACCCGGCCGGAAACGAAAAATGGGATGTGCAGGGCCTGCATGAAGGGCTTGCAAGTTACTTCACGCCGGAACACCGCGCAGTAATAGACGGCTTTTCAATGCCGCCATCCTGAGATCAGTATCGCGAGTCAGCTCACTGATTGTGCGCGGTGGTGAAAACGATACGCGGTAATACCGACACTGGAACCGAGTATCAACGCTGCGCCAATCAACTTCCCCGTGCTCATCGTTTCATCGAGAAACAGCGCGCTGCTTAGCATAGCCAAAGGCACGTACAGATAGTAGACCATGCTTGTGACGTTAGCCGGTAATTCGGTGCTGGCTTTTACCCAAAGACCATGCGCAATTACAGTGCATAGAATGCCCAAAACTAACAACTTATAGTAATCGGTAGTGGAGAGTTGCCAATCGCTGAAACCCAACAGCGGTAACATACAGCACAACGCAAACGTGAACTGCCCCCACGCCCGGGTAAGCGTATCGATACCGGCGGCGCGTTGATGAAGCAGTGGTAGGCAGGCATACAAGGTCCCGCTTGCGATTCCTACCAACATACCCAACAGCGTTGAGTTGCTCAGCGTGAACTCACCAACGGCGAACACGCAACCCGCCAGGCACAGAATAACCGCGCACCATTCCATGCTGCCCGTGTGTTCCTTGTTAAACAGTCTGGCGAGCAAAAGATATTGAACACCAAATGTTGAAATAGCCAGGGCACCTATAGATGCTGTGGAGAGTTTTATACTCAAAAAATAGCTTAACCAATGCAGCGCGAATACCACGCCAATTGCTGCCATTGACTTGAATTGGGAAAAGTTCAATGTGCGTAGAGAACCACGCATAACAACCAATGGGGTTATCAGTAAAGCTGCGATAAGCAGGCGAGCGATGCCGATGGTCACTTCGTTGGCCGCCGTTGATTTGACCAGCACGGGCACGGCCGACATGCATACAACAGCGGTAACGGATAAAACGAGCAAGCGGGGTAAAATCACGGCGGTCAATGCTTGGAGTGCAGTGCATATTCTAAAGTAATCTGGGGCTATGTGATGCGATTATCCTTATCACCTTGTTGTGTGATCGGCGTATACTCATTGCCAGGCAGAAGCGGATAGGAGCCATATCGTGCACGAAATTCTGATAGAAAAAACACTGAATGCATCAATTGATTCGGTGTGGGCGTTGCTGGAAGACTTTGCGAATCTGAACTGGTACCCGCCTGCTGAGCGGGTAGAGACAATTGAAGAAGACGGTAAGCTGGTTCGGCGCATATTCATGCACGGCATGGACACGCCAGTGGATGAGGTGCTGGAAGCGATAGATCCCGAGCAAAAGCAGTTTTCCTACACGATTCCAGGCATGCCAATGCAGAATTACCGCGTGGTAGTAACGCTTGGCGCCAATGACTCAAATACAGATGTGCGATGGCACGCCGAATTTTCCGGCGTCAGCGAAGGCATGAATGCCGATGATATGGTTGCATTGATGACCGATACTTACGGTGGGATGTTGCTTGATCTGGAAAAGGCAGCCAATGCGGGCTAGGGC
This sequence comes from Gammaproteobacteria bacterium, assembly GCA_030429735.1. Lineage (GTDB taxonomy): Bacteria > Pseudomonadota > Gammaproteobacteria > Pseudomonadales > JAUIET01 > JAUIET01. The sequence goes on along the minus strand of JAUIET010000001.1, from coordinate 391,128 downwards.
AGATCGCCGCTCCGGTCGATAGCATTAAACTGATTGTCATCCGGGCCGACATCCACGGTGTCCTAGCCGCAATGACGGCCTGGAGCGAGATCTTTTATACTGACTGCTGAAATTAAAACTCAATATCCAAACAAGGTGATTCGTAATGGCAAGTAAAGACCAAATGTTGGCGGCGCCACAAAAATACCTAACCGCTTTTCAGGATCAAGATCTGGAAGCTATTCTGGCCTTGTATGCCGATGATGCTGTGGTGGAAGACCCGGTGGGCAGTGACAAGCATGTAGGTATTGACGCTATACGAGCATTTTACTCGGGTGCTATGGGCGCGAAGGTTCAGGCAGAATTAACGGGTCCGGTTCGGCTTGCTGGCCAGGAAGCTGCGTTTCCATTCACCATTACTGTTATGGGTGCGAACCTGGCGATCGATATTATTGATGTGTTCCGCTTTAATGACGATGGCAAGGTTGTTGAGATGCGTGCATTCTGGGGTGACACCAATCACCGCACTACATAAACTTGCAGCGCGCCTACACCACGGCTGAGCCCACAGGGCTTCTGATCCCAATATTGGCAAGGTCAGTGATCCTGGTGTAAAACAGCATCATGATCGACATAAATGATTCTCTGTTACAGCGGCTTGCCGGTGCGGCTGCATTCGACCGCGGTGCGACCTACTTCCGGGATGGCCGTGTTGGGGAGCTTCGTCAAGCGGGTCGCAAGGTATTTGCAGACGTGGAGGGTAACGAAAGTTACACCGTCACTCTAATCCACACGGCCCAACTGTTCGAAGGCAGCTGTACTTGCCCCGCATCTGATAACATCGATTTTTGTAAACACTGCGTTGCGGCAGCTATGCATTACAGGTCGCAGCGCTTTCGGCGTGAGCAACAGTTAGGCGGCAGTGGCGCAGACCGACTGCAGGCGTATTTGGAGAGCCTGGACAAGAAAGAACTGATCGATCATCTGAACGAATTCATTCAGGCCGACAAAGTCAGTTTTGAAGCATGGTCAATTCGCGCCGATCAAGCACTTGATGTGGTTGACTTCAAGGCTGTGCGTAAACGCATCACGACGGCCATTCCTTACAACCGTCAAATTTACCGTTACGCTCAGGTAAGAGCGTACTTTGCCCGTGTTGCGGCCGTTATGGATTTGCTGGCGGATGTGTCCGCGACGTTAACACCTGAACAGCTTTTGACGCTGTGCGATTACGCGCTGCAGCGCATAGCGCGAGCGTTGGACACAATTGATGACTCAGGCGGCTACCGTTTCGAATCACTTGAGCGATTGGCAGAGTTACATCAACAGGCCTTTCAGTCGATTGACTGGTCGGCAGCATCCGCCGCGGAGTACCTGCTAACGTATTTTTTGTCAGATCGAAGTGAGCTGTTGCCAGAGGCGCTCGCACACTATTTGGATGCTGTTCCTGAAGGCGCTCAAGAACAGTTTGAGGCAAGTTTAGCAACACAGTGGCAGCAACTTCCCGCAATGCAAGCGCAGGCAGATGAGGAGTCGCAACACCTCTACCGAAAACTCCAAGCCTATATGCTGCAGCTCGCCGAGCGACAAGAAGATGTTGATGCGGCGATAGAAATCAAGGCTAAAACCGCAGTAGAAACCTACGACTACCTCGCACTGTTTGACTATTGCCTGAAGGCAAAGCGTCTGCAACAAGCCGAAGACTGGTTGCTGCGCGCTGAGCAGGGAGAGAAGAATCGACAATACAATACCGATATTCTTAGACGCCACCGCATTGAGCTGCATGAGGCAAAAGGGGAGTTTGCGCTTGCTGTTGAATTGCAATGGCAACGTTTCAAACAGCAGCCCAGGTTGGAATCTTATAGCAAATTGCTGGTATTGGCTGGCTCAGTACAGCAACGCGAAATCTGGCAAAAAAAGGCTCAAGACAGACTGCTGCAACAGTTGGATGAGACAAAGCAAGGGTATGGCCACGCTCAGCTAGCCTCTTTGTTGATCAGAATTTTCTTGCAGGAAGAGCAGCTGTTGGCCGCGCTCAATCTTGCGGAGAAACACACAGCGGACGATGACAGCTTGCTGAGCGTGGCCAGAGAAACCACTGACCAGCCCGAGCGTGCATTGGCGCTGTATATGCGCGTTGTCGATCAATGCGTAGCAAGAGCCAATAACGATTCTTATCAGAGGGCTGTTGGTATTGCTCTAAATGCCCGCCGCGCGCTGGGTGACAAGGTCGAAACACTCTGGCAGCAGCAACTGTTGCTGGTCAGAGAAAAACACAAAGCGAAACGTAATTTTCAGAAATTTCTCGATGCGGGATTGGCTGAATAAAGTGTAACGTGGAAGCGATGCTCAATTTGCTCATGCTTTTAGGAATTGGGTACACTGAAAAAAACAAAATAAGCGTGTCCTATTTATGTCATCTACTCGCCTGTCGCCTGCGCCCGCCGGTCCCAAGCCCTTTTACTCTCTGTTCGAATTACCGCGTGTTTTGCATGAAATGAGCCTGCTGTTGCCTGCTGACCGTTACCTGAAACGCCTCGGGGGTGGGCAAGGTGAGCCGGTAATGGTTTTACCGGGTTTTGCGGCAGATGATCGCTCAACCGCCATTTTGAGAAAATACCTGAATATCTGGGGCTATGACGCCAGACCCTGGGGCATCGGGCAAAATTTAAACCCGCGTGAAATGAAAGACACGCAGTCCACGGTTGCACAAATAGACAAAAATCTTGACGTGCTTGCGGATCAATTAACACAATTGAAGGCGGAAACCAGGCAAAAAGTATCACTGATTGGCTGGAGCCTGGGAGGCATAATTTCACGGCAACTTGCTTCCAGACACCCCAATCTGGTGTGCAAAGTGATCACCATGGGCACGCCATTTGGCGACTTTCGTTCAACGGTTGTGTATCCACTGCTGCAACGCTGGCTGAACAGTGAAGTAAGCCCTGACGACATGGATACATGGAATACCCTGACCAGAGCACCATTGGGTGACGTACCAATGACCGTCATTTACAGCAATTCAGATGGTTTCGTGCCGCCATCCAGTGCCTGCGATGCTCAGGCAAATGTCATCGAGTTCATTGAAGTATTTTGCAGCCATATTGGCTTCGGTGTTCACCCAGTGGTTTTTAAACTGTTGTCTGATCGCTTACAGCAAAAAGCCGACAGCTGGACAGCATTTGAACCGGGTGTACTTGAGAGGTTGTTGTATCGAACCGCTTAGAGCGGGTTGGTCGTTGCGCGGCCAGGGCAATCATTGAGTATCGAGTACACAATGAAAACCCTGGCCTTGCAGACTGCGTGAAAGCTTACGCTTTAGCAGGAGCTACGGTGTCACGAACACGATCAACAGCATCTTCCAGTTGATCGCGAGCGTCTTCAACCTGGTCCTTGATGTCTTTGCGCATTTCTTTGCGTGCTTTGTTCAGTTCCTTTTGAGCCTTTTCACCACGCTTTACCAGACCTTCGAAAGTCTTGGGTGCGTCTTTACGGGCTTCTTCAACGCGGTCTTGGACAACGTCGAATACTTTGCCGTAGAAACCAAGGGTGGCAACAGCTATATTGCGCAGATTGAACTCTGGCTTCTTGGCAGCTGCTTTCTTGGCAGTGGTTCGTTGAGTGCTCTTAGGAGCGGCTTTTTTGCTGGCTTTCTTGGCTGGCATTGTAAAATCCTCAAATATTCAGTAGAGATTGAAGAATATTCATAATTTCTAGAGTAAACATACTAAAAATCAAAAAAATTATCGGTTTTTAGGTTTAGGAGAAAAAGTGTTCTCAATGATTAACCCTGCACCGCCAACAGTGAAAGACGACCTGCCGCACATTGGCGCAGGTTTGCGTTTTGCACACAGTCCCACCCGCTATCTACAGGCGCTAAGAGAAGAATATGGCGATGTGTTCCTGCTGGATGTGTTTGGTTACCAGCTGTTCTGCGTGTTTTCAGCGCCTGCCCTGAAGAGCCTGTATGCGGTGGCAGAGGAAGACGCAAGTTTTGGCATGGCAACGTTTGACATGATGGGCTTTAAAACGCCGCTCGAAATCTTCATGGACGCCGATATTGATCTGTTCTATGCGTTACTGGTTCAGGAACGGGTGCAGGGCTATTTGAACAGCTTCAACAAGGTGCTTGCGGTTGAGCTTGAGCGTTGGGGTGATGAAGGCGAGCTGGACGTATTTGATGCAGTGCGCACCCTAGAGCAGCGAATTGGTTTTGACGTATGGATGGGTAGCGAAGCCAGCAGTGATCAGTATTGGCAGAAATTCAAAGTGCCATTTGATGTACTGTCGCAGGAAAATGCGTTTGTTAATCCGCAAGCCACCCTGAATACTCTGATCAGCAACAAATCGGAGGAGCGGCAGGCCTTGGCGGACTTGCATTGCCTTATTGGCGAGATTGTTGATCAGCGACACCAGCAGGATTGCTGGCCCGACGATACGCTGACCTTTCTTTACCAACGTTTTCAGAGCGAAGACGAACAACTAACGCGGCGCAAGCTGACCCACAACCTGGTAAATGCCAATCAGGGTTTCCTTTCAAATCTGTACGCAGCCATTGCCTGGGTGCTGATCAATACGGTGCGCTATCCGGAGCACGGCGAGCGCCTTTGCAGCGAGGTAGATAGGACTCGACAGCAGTATGGCGGCGATTTTTGTTATCAACAGAGCGCGCTGGACAGCATGACGTTTTGCGAGCAGATGCTGATGGAGAGCACACGCATTGCGCAGCGTTCTCTCACATTGCGGAAAGTCATGCGTGGCATCGAATTTGATTGTGGTGGGGTGAGCTACTCATTGCCAGCAGGCATCTATATTGCCACCATGCTATCAGTCACCAATACACAAACCGATGAACTTGCCGAGTTTAATCCGGATCGCTATCAGGGCCGGCGACTGAAGCCGGAGTATGTAGAGCAAGGCAAGGAAACCATCAGCACATTTGGTCATGGCAGGCATGCCTGTCCGGCGCAAAAATTTTCACATAATATGTGCAAGGTGGTGTTGAGTACCTTACTGCAGCGCTATCGCTTCACCGATCTCAGCGGTGACCTCGAACCCAGCGCGCAACAGATGGGTGGCGTATCTCGAACTGCGGCAACGGCCCTGTTGCGGTATCAATCCATACCCTGAGCGACAGGGCGCGCAGGGTCGCGAATCCACTCGCTCCAGGAGCCTGGATACAATGCGGGCATTTCCAGACCGGCATGGACGCTGGCCAGAATATTGTGGCACGCAGTCACTCCGGACCCGCACATGTGAACGTTTTTTTGAGTGCTTTGAAAACGTTCTCTCAATTCTGCTTTGGGTCTGAAATGACCGTCAACGTGCAGGTTATCGATAAACGGGCGGTTTATGGCGCCCGGAATGTGTCCAGCCACCGTGTCCAAGGGCTCGGTTTCACCGCTGAAACGCTCAATTCCACGCGCATCAATCAGTTCGATTTGACCATGCCGGAGTGCTTCCTCAACGTCTTTCGCACTTAACACCAGGGTGTTGTCGATTCGTGCCTGAAAATTCCCACGCCTAGGGGGTTGACCGGATACACCTCTTTCAATTGCACCACCAGCCGCCAGCCATGCGGCAAAGCCACCGTCCAGAACAGCTGCTTTGGAATGCCCCAGCCAGCGGCACAGCCACCAAAGGCGGGCCGCGAACGCACCAGATTGGTCATCGTAAGCAATCAATTGTTGGTCGGCATTTAGCCCAAGGTGTTGCAGGCGGGCTGCCAGGGTATCAGGCGAGGGCAGTGGATGTCGGCCGCTGTCAGCTGTCACGGAGCTGGAAAGATCCTTGTTCAAGTCCAAAAAATGCGCGCCCGGAATATGACTGTCAGCAAACAGACTCGCACCCAGATTCGGGTCAGTCAGGGAGAAACGGCAATCGACAATGACGCAGGCTTGCTGGATATCCAGAGTTTGTGCCACGCTGATCAGAGAATCGTAATGCATACCCGGCATTATAATCGCGAATGAGAGCGCGCATAGTAGAATGTCATAAAGCGCAACCTGAGGTTACATAATGGGAATAAGCGGAGCATTCAATTTTGTTGAAATCAAAACAGGTCTGACCACCAGCGGCCTGCCCACTATCGAGCAACTCGAGGGTTTGTCGGAAGAAGCGTACCAGGTGGTGATTAACTTGTTACCCGATGATTCTGAATACGCCGTGCACGGTGAGGCCGCTGCTGTGGCGAGCCAGGGTCTCGCTTACCACTACATCCCGGTGGACTACGCAAATCCGCGATACCAAGATTTTACGGAATTTGTGTCTGTTATGGATGCGCATGAGGGCGAGCGCGTTCATGTACATTGCGCCGCAAATTACAGAGTGTCAGTGTTTTATGCGCTTTACGCCCATTTGAAAGGCATCTGGGACGCCGCGCAGATGCAAAAACACATGCATTCGCTAATGAATCCGGCGGACTATCCGCCCTGGCCTGAATTTATTGAAGAGGTGTTGAGCAAGGGCTTGCCGGGCGAGTAACACCCGGACAAACGTTCCGGGTTCAGCTTTTCAATTTTCGATACACAAACAGCAGTAGCAATGCGCCCACAGTGGCGAGTGCGATGCTGCCAATACTAAAGCCAGTCGCGGGTGCAAAGCCCAGTAAAGAGCCAATCCAGCCACCAACAAACGCACCGGCTATGCCCAGCCCCATGGTGATCAGCAAACCGCCGCCATCGGGCCCGGGCATAATCCATTTTGCGAGCGCACCTACCAGCAGCCCCATGATTATCCAGCTTAAAATGCCCATATCTGTCTCCAAACAGTGTCAGTGTCTACAGTAAGGCGTGCTTGAAATGCGATCAACGACTGAAATGTAAAATCAGGCAACGTGGCGGGATCGATTCGATCTGCGCTTGGTTTTCTGTGCCTGATTATCTGTTTTGCTTGCCGTTTCCCCTCTTTCCGATGCCCAGAAAACCCCTTTGAGCGCACGCATACCACGCTCGCGTGCCCGTATTGCCATCTGGCGTGCGACCTCCTCACCGTATTCGTTAACCGAAAAGGACTCATGCGCACTCTCCCCGCGTTCGGTTGGCCAGTTTGCCTCCCAGTACCAGGATTCCTTAACCGTCCCGTCGCGTAGTTCGAAGCGCTTCGCATAGGTGTACACACCGGTAATTCCGGTTTTATTGTTTCGTCTGGGTGCGGCAGAAAACTCTTTTCTGCTCAGTGGCGGAAACTGAACTAACAATTTATCGCGATACTCTTTGGCTAGCTTCAAGGCCTTGGTTTTGCCGCCGTGTTTCTTGTCAGGAAAGTTCTTTACCAGACGCTTGCCCCGACGGCACAAGCTAACACGCCAGGCGTGGGTGCGGTGCACAGGGTCATCGATCCTGGATATACCATACATCGCTTTGGTCTTGGTGTTGTTTGGTCTCATATCTCCCCTTAAGTACTTCATGAGATTGCGTAGCATTACGCCAGTGACCGAATTTTACTACATCAATGCGCGTGACGTGACTGCTGTTACGAAGATTTACCGCACTTCACTTTGTTAGAGGGCAAGATCAGCAATAATCTATCGCTGCTTTCAGGATTTGGTGGCGTTTTTCGTTGCGCTGGGCTTTTTCTTGTCCCGCGGCGCTTTCTTTTTTGCCTTTGCCTTTGCCTTTGCCTTGGGTTTGGGTTTGGGCGCAGTGCGTTCAGAATCCCCTTTGCGTTTCTTGCTTTTGGTTTTATCTGACGTTTTTTCTATGGCCAGGGGTACTTGTCTGACCCTGACCTTCTTAAGATGCTGAAAAGTTTCCTTTGGCATGCCGGTGGGCAGGTCTACGATGCAATAGTCGTCAAATAATTCAATTCTCCCTATGTAGGCAGAGTCGACGCCGGCCTCATTGGCGATTGCGCCGACAATATCACCAGGGTTCACCCCATGTTGATAGCCAACCGCCAGTCGAAAAGCTTCCATTTCAACCTCTGCGCCGGTTTCATCGATAATCTTCTTCGCTTTGCGCGGCTCTCTGGTATCTTTTTTGTGCTTTGCTTCTCTGCGCCCGTCGGCTGAGTCATGTTGAGATTTGCTGCGTGTCTCCGCGGGGCGCGAACGACCTTCGCTCACAATCAGTGGTTTGCTCTTCTGCGCCATGTAAGCAAGTGCTGCAGCCAAGTCTTCCGCACTGGCGCTGGATTCAGTCAGGTATTCCTCAACGATATTATGGAAGAATTCCAGCTTCTGGGTTTGCAGGGTTTCAGTGATGCTGGCTTTGAACTGTTCACTGCGCTTCTGGTTTACCTGCTCCTTGCTGGGTAACTCCATCGCGGTGATGGCTTGTCTTGTGGCCTTTTCTATGGCTCTCAACAGACGGCGTTCACGGGGGGCAACAAACAAAATGGCTTTACCGCTTCGACCTGCGCGACCAGTACGGCCAATTCGATGCACGTAAGCTTCAGTGTCATAGGGTATGTCATAGTTAACCACGTGGCTTATGCGAGCCACGTCTATTCCCCTGGCGGCAACATCGGTGGCCACCAGAATATCGATCTGGCCATCTTTGAGTTGCTTGATTGTTCGCTCGCGCAGTTGCTGGCTCATATCACCATTGATTGCCGCTGCACTGTAACCGCGTGCTTCCAGCTTGTCTGCCACCTCAACCGTGAGTGTTTTTGTGCGAACGAATAAGATTACGCCGTCAAAGTCTTCCACTTCAAGAATGCGCGTCAGAGCATCGAGCTTATTAACGCCGCTGACCGACCAATACACCTGTTCGATACTGGCGACAGTGGTGGCCTTGCCTTCAATTTTAATTTCGGCTGGATTGTTCAGATAGGTATCTGCAATTTTACGTATAGGCCTAGGCATGGTCGCCGAAAACAGCGCTACCTGACGTGCCGCCGGAGTGTGCTCAAGAATCCACGTGACGTCGTCAATAAAGCCCATGCGTAGCATTTCATCGCCTTCATCCAACACCACGGTTTTCAACGCATCCAACTTCAGAGATTTTCGCCGCAGGTGATCCATCACCCGACCGGGGGTGCCGACGATCACATGCACGCCACGCCGCAGTTTCTGCAATTGCCCGCCAATATCCTGGCCGCCATAGATCGGGAGTACATGAAAGCCCTTGAGATCGCCTGCATAGGTTTTGAAAGCCTCGGCGACCTGTATTGCCAATTCCCTGGTGGGCGTTAAGACCAAGGCCTGCGGTTGCGCGTCTTTGATGTTTATTTTGGACAATATAGGCAGTGCAAAGGCAGCGGTTTTGCCGGTGCCGGTTTGCGCGGTGCCTAGCAGGTCTTTGCCGTCCAACAGGTGCGGAATACTGGCTGCCTGAATCGGTGAGGGTTGCTCATAGCCGATGCGGTTCAGGGCGGACAAAACCGGTTTGGAGAGCGATAACTCGGAAAAAGACGGCATGTTGTTGCCTGTGGAGGTAATAAACGGGACGCGAGTATATAGAACTGACCGGCGCCCGTCAGATCTTTAATGCCGAATGGTGGGTTCAATCACGTAGTATTCGAGCTTCCGGAGAAGATGAAACCATGCACAATGATCAAACCCTATTCACTGAAACACCGCCCGCCACAACCTGAAACACCTGCAGCTGATGCCTTTGGCGTAAAGTACAGCTCAGTCAACGGCCTGCAAATAGCGTATATACATGAAGGAGCCGGCGGCTACCCCTTGCTGTTACTGCACGGTTACCCGGAAACTAAGCGTATCTGGTGGCGCAATATTCAAGCCCTGGTAGATGCGGGGTTTGAGGTGGTTGCTCCCGATTTACGCGGCTATGGCGATTCCGATACTTCCGATCAGGACCAGTACGATCTGGTGTTTTATTCGCGAGATTGCCATGCCCTGATGCACGATGTGCTTGGTCATACGCAGTGTGGTGTGATCGCCGGTGACGTGGGCGGTGCCGTGAGCTATGACTTGGCGAACAGGTATCCGGGCTTTGTCAGCAAACTCATTACCTTTAATACCATTCCACCAATGATTGTGGATCAGGCCGACTGGTACGCCGAACGCGGCATGCCATTTGATCCGCTGGATGATCACCCGGTGGGTGAGTATCGCATTCGCCAAGGTCGAGATTGGCGAGAAACTATCAGTGAGCTTGACACTCCTGTGCGCCGACGGCGTTACGTGCGAGATTTCTATGAGCATCGCGCATGGGCTTCGCCCTACAGTTTTACCGAACAGGACATTGATTTTATGACCGAGCCGTTTGCCGACGAGGCCAGTTTACTGGCAAGTTGGGCGCCGTATCAGCAAGCGTACGACCGCGCAATGTCGGAAGTGCCGTTGGTATTGCAAACGGTGAATGTCCCGACTCTGGTATTGTATGGCCCCGATGATCAGGTAGTTCCGAAAGACTTTGCCAAACGCTGTGAAATCGCCTTTCCGAATCGGGTTGGACCATTGATCGTGCCTGACTGTGGGCATTTTTTGCAGTGGGAACGAGCCGATGTGCTGAATGATATGGCGGTACTGTTTTTTGCTGATTGCCTGTCTTGATGGCGCCTGTTGATGGCGCATAGTAAAGCGCTCTGAAAATCAAAAGTGAGGCTGGTTTGGATTTTTCCGATATTGAGGCATGTGTAGACTACGCGATAGAGGTGCTGGGCAATGAGCTCAATATCGCAACACCACTGGGCTTGGGTAAACCCAATCAATTACTGAATGCTTTCTACCGCCGAGCCGTGGCTGATCCGACCATTCAGCTGCAAATTCTGACCGCGCTGTCGCTTGAGCGGCCAACGGCGAGCAGTGATATTGAAGTACGTTTTCTAAAACCGTTTACTGATCGCATATATGGTGATTACGAAGAGCTGGATTATGTAGCGGCGCTGCGCACGGGTACACTGCCAGACAATATCAGAGTGTCTGAATTTTATATTAAAGCAGGCTCAATGAAGAACGTGCTGCCTGTGCAGTGCAATTATATTTCAACTAACTACACATTCGCGGCACGTGATATTGCAGCGCGCGGAGCCAATCTTCTGCTGCAATTAATCAGTGAACGGCGGCAAAACGGTGAGGCCAGAATGAGCCTGTCCTGTAACACAGACGTTACACTTGATCTGCTGCCGATGATGCGCGCACAAGACAAACCAGTGCTTGCCATTGCGCAAGTGCATGATGCACTGCCATTTATGCCCAACAAGGCGGAGGTGGATGGCAGTTACTTCGATGCCGTGTTGCGCACTCCCGCCACTCAGAAAACACTGTTTTCAACGCCCAACATGCCGGTTCCAATGACCGATTACATGATCGGATTTCACGCCAGCACTCTGGTGAAAGACGGCGGCACACTGCAAATTGGCATCGGATCGCTTAGCGATGCATTGAGCTATGCGTGCATTGTTCGTCACACAGATAACGACGCTTACCAGCGCATAGTGGCCAGCATTGATGGCAATAAAGCATTGCGTCTCAGCGATGGTGGTCAGGACGTGTTTGAGAAAGGTATTTACGGCTGCAGCGAAATGTTCGTTAACGGATTTATGCACATGCTTAAGGCCGGTGTATTAACGCGTAAGGTATATGACGACACGAGAATTCAAAGCCTGGTAAATAGTGGGCAGCTTGCCGAGTGGATTCGCCCGGACGTAATACCCTTGCTAACGGAAGCTGGCTTGATCGAGGATCCGCCTACAGCAGAGGATCGGGCATTTCTAGACCATTGGGGATTGTACGCAGGCCAAAAGTTGAGGCACGGTATCGTAATGCATGGTGGCTTCTTTCTTGGCCCGCGCGATTTCTATGCGGCGCTTCGCGAACTTGATGAGCAGGCACTGAACACGCTGTGTATGGACAGCGTTCGGCAAATCAATCGTCTGGACAATCCGCCGCTGCAATCTCTACAGCGTCAGCATGCGCGCTTTATTAATACTGCGATGATGGTCACGCTGTCTGGTGCCGTGGTATCCGACGGGCTGGCCAACGGGCAGGTGGTGAGTGGTGTGGGCGGGCAGTACAATTTTGTGGCTCAAGCGCATGAGCTAACAGGCGCGCGTTCTATTATCTGTGTGCGCAGTACTCGAGGCAGTGGCTCGTCACTGTCGTCCAATATTGTCGTGAATTATGCGCACACAACCATTCCGCGCCACTTGCGCGATATTGTGATCACCGAATATGGCGCTGTGGATCTGAGAGGTAAAACAGACAGTGAAACCATCAAAGCGATGCTGAGCATTGCCGACTCACGTTTTCAGGGGCAGTTACTGGAGCAGGCCAAGTCTGCCGGCAAAATTGAGCCTGATTACCAGATTCCTGAGGCACAATGTGACAATAGGCCTGAACGTCTGCTGGCAGTTTATCAACACCATCGCAGTGAGGGTATGTTCCCTGACTACCCGCTTGGCTGTGATTTCACTGACGAAGAAATAGCCTTGGGTGCAAGCTTGCGTGATGTTAAAGACTTGCTCGATAGCCCTATGAGGGCGTTGAAGGCAACGATCAAGTCGCTACTGCACGATGCGAATGATGAGGAAGCCAAACCCTATTTGCAGCGCATTGGTCTGGAACACCCGGATACGCCCAAAGAGCTGTTATTGCAGCAATTACTGTTACTGGAGCTGGAAGAGAACGGGTATCTAAAAGCACTGTGAGTTGTTGCGCAACAGAAATTTACATCGACTGCTTGTGTACGTGACCTAAAAGCCGGACACTGACCATTGGCACGGGGTAAAGCATCATGAAACACATTCTTGGTATTTTGGCGTTGGCCTTATTGTTCTCTCCAACAGTTCACTCTGAGAGTTGGTGGGAAAAGGGCAAAGCCCTTCTGGGCGGTGGTAAGCAAACAACAGCGGCAGAGTCGATCGGTGAGCTGTCGGTAGGAGATATAAGCGCTGGTCTGAAAGATGCGTTGAAAGTGGGCACTGGAAACGTGGTGAGTCAATTGGGGGCGGCAGGGGGATTTTCCGCGGATGATGCCATTCGTATTGCCTTGCCTGAAGAGCTGCAAACCGCCAAAAAATGGCTGGACAAAGTCGGCATGGCCGATGAGTTGATTGATCTCGAAAAAAAAATGAACGAAGCGGCTGAAATAGCCACTCCCAAAGCCAAAGCGCTGTTCTGGGATTCAATTGCAAGCATGAGCATTGATGATGCGCGCGCGATTTACAGTGGCGAGAATGACGCAGCTACCCAGTACTTTCGTCAAAAAATGGGCGGCCAGTTGGCGGATCTTGTACGGCCCGTTATCAGTGACGGATTGAACCAGGCAGGTGCGGTGAAACGCTTCGACGGCATTATGAAAGAGTACAAGAGCATTCCTTTTGTGCCTGATGTTAAGGCCGACCTCACCGAGCACACGGTGGACAAAAGCCTGGATGGCATCTTTTACTATCTTGCCAAGGAAGAGGCAGCGATACGCTCCAATCCGGCAGAGCGCACCACTGAGTTACTCAAAAAAGTGTTTGCGAAGTAACGCCTGCGCTTAGCTATTGTCCAACAATAGTTGCAGAATACCGTCGGCAATAATCTGATGCACATCGTCGCCAGGGTGTGCATCATCCCACCAGAATACGCCCACGCAGTTGTCTCGGGTATCACCACACGATGTTGTGAGGTTGGTAAAGCCGTTCATGGCGGGGTTTGCATAGATGTCTTCGACGTCGGTGAATACGTCGTAGGTTAAAACGGTCATATCGGTCGCCATCATCACGTCGCTAACAACGGTCAGTGCCGCATTGTTGAAATCAATCGTGCGTTGGCGTAGTTGCGGGCGAATAGCATCTGCGTCGCTGGACGGCTGCTTACCGTAATCCATGAGCAGAGGCACTACCACATAGCGCCCGCCTGCATTGGCAATTTCCAACAAAATGGTCCGCAGGTGTTCCGCTGACTCTGTGACTACGTTGTACTCAAACGGGTCGGGTGCAGGGCCGTTTCTGAAAAATACATCATTGTAACCGCCGTACACAATATGCAGCGCGTTTGGGTCGGCTACTCTGGGTATGCCATATAAACGTTCAAGCTGACTTGACTCAACACCAGTACGGCCATTCAGTATTTCTTCCAGTACCCAGCCGCTTCGTGCCTGGTTGTTCAAGGCCAGACCAAGCGAAGTAGCTATCTTGCGTGCGTAAAAATCGCCCCAGTTGAACAGGGGTCGGTCCGTGGTAAAACTGTCACCTGCGGTGAACATTGCAGAAAACGTAGTCGGCATCGTGCCTTGCGCTAGAGGCAGAGGTGATGGGTCTGCATTGTCACCCACGCCATCGTTATCAGAATCCAACTGCTCGGCTGGATCGTTGGGGAACGCGTCACCATTGTCGCCGGTACCGTCGCCGTCGCTGTCAACTTGTTCGGCAGGATCATTTGGGAACGCATCCGCATTGTCTCCCGTGCCGTCATTGTCTGAATCTAATTGCTCAGCGGGGTCATTCGGAAATGCATCGGCGTTATCCCCGGTACCATCATTGTCTGTATCGGATTGTTCGCTTGGATCCATGGGGAACACATCGGCATTGTCGCCAGTACCATCATTGTCGGTATCTGATTGCTCGGCCGGATCCATTGGGAATGCATCATTGATGTCGACTACACCATCATTGTCGCTGTCTCGAGTTTGCGGGTTGAATAAACCGGCATCGACGTTAGTAATTGCCTGGCTGACCGCAAGGTTTATGACAGCGGTTTGCGCGCTGGTCGTTTCAATGTCGCTGTCTATGCTGTCGTCTGAGCCTACGTCTTGGGGTGAGACAGTTTGGTTGCCGGCGGCACTGACCAATACACGGTAGCCGCCTGCGCACAGCTCGGCAAATTGATAACCGCTTTGCGTGCTGGTGGTGTTGCTGGCTTCCGTACCGTTGGTGTCGAGCAGACTGACAATAACGCCACTCAGGTTCGCCTCGTTGTTGTCACGCAAACCATTGGCATTAATGTCTTCCCAGACCAGGCCTGCTATGCTGGCATCGCATGGGTCTGGCATGGGAGGAGTTGTAGGCACCGTCGGTGTACCGCCACCGCCACCACCACAGGCGCTAATCGTCGCCGTCAGGCAAACCGCATAAACGTGTTTCAAGGTATTTCCCACCTGAGCACCAAACCTTCAATATTACGTTGTGTGAACGAAATGTTACAGCTGTCCAAGCCTGCAGAATTGCCGGTAAACTAGTGGCAACATTCCCACCACCAAGCATTTCCAGCAAATAACCCGCAGGCAGACTTATGAGTGACAGTCAAACAATATCAGTAGAACCTCTTTTTAAAATGGAAGCAACGACCGCTAAGCCGATTGCGATAAAAGGTGGCCCGCAGGGTACACGGCTCATTCTTGGGGTGACCGGCGGTACCTTTGAAGGGCCCAAGCTCAAAGGCATTATCGAGCAATCACCCGGAGGGGAGTGGGCAACTGTTCGAGAGGATGGCACCATGAAAGCCGATGTGCGGATTTTGCTTAGAACCGATGATGGTGCCTCCATTTTGATGACTTATCAGGGCATTATCACCAACAATGACGGGCAGATGGAAATACGAACGGCGCCACTGTTTGAAACGGGTGACGCTCGATACACTTGGCTCAATGCCGTTCAAGCAGTGGGCATAGGCCGACCAACGGCAAACGGGGTTGGCTATGACGTATATGGCTTGTTGTAAGTCATGAGGCCGAACTTACAACGTGGCTGCCAGATAAGCGTTGATCCCTCCCTGCAGGTTGCTTGCCTGAATGCCGCGCTGGCTTGCCAGCTCGCAGGCCTTCGCGCTTCGCGCACCGACCTGGCAGTAGAACAGTAACTGCTGGTCGTGATCAATCTCTGCAAGCCAGGCGGGTAGCTGATCCAGAGGTACGTTTATACCCCCCAGGTTAAAGGCCGAATGCTCGTCCTGATTGCGTACATCGATCAACTGCGTCGTCTGTTGGTTGGTCGTGAGTTTTAGAAATTTCGCTGCAGGTATTTCTGTTGCCGGATTGTGCGCAAAGTCGACCGCGCATTCAGTATTGTAGTACTCACTGTGTGAATCCAGCTCTTGCTGCCCATTGCACGCTATGCAGTCTTCGCTTTGCGTCATGCAGAAACTCTGGAATTGCATATCGGCAACTTCCACCATCAACAATTTGCTCGCAAGGCTGAGCGGCATTCCCAGCAGGTACTTTAGCGCCTCTGCCGCCTGCAATGTTCCGAGTATTCCGGGTAAAACGCCGAGCACGCCGGCTGTACTGCAATTTGGAATATTGACTGGCGGCTGTGGGAAAAGACACCGAAAGCAGGGGCCATCTGCTTCGAACAATGCCATTTGCCCACTGAATTGATGAATACTGGCGTACGCCCAGGGTAGTTGCGCACGCTTGCATACGTCATTGATCAGGTAGCGAGCGGCAAAATTGTCGGTGCAGTCCAGTACGATATCAACCGAATCAAACAGTGTTTCTACGTTGTCCACGCTGAGATGTTCGGTAACGGCCCGTACGTTGATATCACCGTTTAATGCCAGCAATCGCTTAGTGGTCTGCTCGGATTTGGACAGGCCAACATCGTTTTCATTGAATGTGATCTGGCGTTGTAAGTTACTCAGCTCCACCGTGTCGCCATCCACCAGCGTCAAACGGCCAACGCCTGCGGCTGCCAAATACTGAGATACCGGTGCACCAAGGCCGCCGCAACCAACGATTAATGCGTGAGCAGATCTGAGCCGCAATTGACCTGTGACGCCCACCTGCGGCAGCTGCAGGTGCCGGCTGTAACGCAACACTTCACGACCGGAAAGCTTGCTGTGTTCGTCTGGGATCGTGTCCATCTTCACTCTCTTGCCAATTGTTGCATACAATACTTGATGTTCTGTCGAAACAGACCGGTATTCGGAATGGCCTGCAAACCACGCTCATAGATGTTGATCGCCTGTTCGCAGCCCTGCCTGGTCAAGTGGGGTTTCGCCCAGGCATGCCAGCTGGCAATTGCGTTGCGCTTCAGGTGGGCATCACCCGGTAAGGCTTGCAGGCTTTTTGCATACACATCCGTTGCCTGTTTGAATTGACCACTTTCAAGCAAGTGATGGCCCCAGGCATCATATGTGTATCGCAGCGTTTTTCGAGCTAACGAGGGATTGTTAATCAATGCCGCCAACTCTTTTGCGATGATGCTTGCTTCGTTGAACTGCTGTTGTTCGATTAGATCTGCAATTTCTCGCCGGTAACGATTCGCGACAGAATCCTGGAGTTTTCTGCTTGTTGGAAACTGGGCCAGCAGCTTTTCCACTGCTTGCCTGGTTGCTGCGTCCGGCAGGCGAAGCTCTGCGAGCATTTGTTGACCAGCATACGCAATGTTTTGCTGAAAGCTGCTGGTTTTGGGTCGCTGCCTGACCGCTTTTTCGTAAACGTTCAGAGCTTCCTGCCAGCGGTTTTGCTCGAGATAGTGGTTTGCCCACTGATGCCAGGTGGCAACTTCGTTCTGCTTCAAAATATGATTCGTCGGAAACTCCTTTCTAACGAGCGCATACAGTTCGACTGATTCTGCCCAGTTGCCCATTTTTGCCTTTTGCTCGGCTGGCTGAATCAGAGCATGCACTAGCTGCTGTGCGAATCTTGCGTTTGGCATTGCGGCATCCGCCTCGCGCAAAACGGCTATTAGTTTCTCGCGCGAGCCATTGTCCCTGGCGTCGTTGATGCGCATTTGCCACAACGCTTTCTTGTTGTGCTTCAACCCTCTGTCTTCCGGTGCCAGGCTCAGTCCAACGTTCAATACTTTCAGGCCACCGTCAAAGTCCCCGGACTTGGCCAGCCGCAAGCCCCAGTTGGAAATTGACGCCAGCGCGTTCTTGATTGCCGACGCTGCTTCCTGGTCTAAACTGAGTGCGCGGAAGTAATAAAGCAGCGCCGTATAGTGCTCTTCTCTCGAACTGTACTCCACGCCGCGGTTATAGTAGATCAGTGCGATCAGTCCTAATGCTGACGTTTCTCTTCGCAGGTGCGATCTGGATACCGGGATGTAGGCGAAGCCAGTGCGCTCGGCGAATTTACTGGCGGCCTTTCTAGACCGCGCAGGGTTGTAACCATGCTCGGTGGTTGTTTCTACGTCAATATCTTGATCGACAGTCGCTATTTTTGCAAAGGCATGATCTGGTACTTCTACGCCACGCACATCCAGCCCCAGTTCTTTGCCAAGCAAGGCATAAAGCACCGCAGAAGAAACGCAGTTATAGGTGCCCTTATCCAGCGTCGTTGAGAGCAGAGTTTGCTGAGCATAATAACCGGACTTTAGCGGCTTTTCGTGCATCCAGCGCAGCAATTGCTGGCCAAGTGCTTGGTCAGTGTTTTCCTCGATTGCGCGTTTTGCCGACACACCAAGACGGCTTAGCTGCTTAAGATAACGCTGGCGCTGAACTGCGTCATCTATGCCTGATGCCAGTAAGGCAGCCTCAGCCAGCGACCAGTTGTCCAATCGACCGTCACTGGCATCATCAAACAAAGAGCGCTCGTCTTCGCTGACGTTAACATCAAATTCAGACTGAAGTTGTTCCAGCACCCTGAGTGCGTTGGCCGGGCTTTCCTTGAACGTATAAACACTCTCTTTAGGCTCCTCGTCTTCGGTGTTTGCGACACCTGGCAAGACTTCACCCCTGGTCATCGCGGCGGGGGCCAACAGAAGTGAGGATATCAAAAAGACAAATAGTTGAGGTTTCATGGGTTGCTGTTAAATCATCGCAAGACTTTACACGACCGCTTATTCGCAGAGTACACTATTCAACGGTCATCATAAGAGTATCCGCTATGTACAAGCCAGACCTGAGTGACACTGATCTGCGAATCTTTCCGAAAATTCTGCGCATGCAGGCTGAAAATAACAGTGATACCGAGTTTTTGGTGAATGAGGAAATACGCGTCACGTTTGCACAAGCGGATGACGTGACCAACAGGCTGGCCACCGGCCTGGCCAAACTAGGGCTTGAAAAAGGTGACCGTATTGGTCTGTATGCCGGTAATCGCCCTGAATTTGTATTGCTTGCCCTGGCAGCCAACAAGCTGGGTGCGGTTTGGGTGCCTATCAACACCGATTACAAGGGAGAATGGTTACTGGATTCTGTGCAGCGCTCACGTTGTAAAGTATTTGTGACAGATACGGAATACTGTGCACGAATTGACGAGATCAAAAGCCAACTGGATATCCCGGTTTGGATATGCATCAACGATAAAACGACCGATCCCGTCGATGGCATGCATGATTACGCAAGCCTGACTGAGTACCCACCATTGCAGTCAGACTACAGCGACCAGCACTATGGCGACAACTGTGCCATTTTGTGGACCTCGGGTACTACAGGAAAATCCAAGGGAGTAATGCAAAATTACAATGGCTGGATTAGAGCGATTTTTCAGGGTGCTTCGATCATATTTGAAACGCGCAAAGGCGATGTCATTTACTGTGCAATGCCCTTGTTTAATACGGGTGCCTGGATAACGGCTATCTATCGCGCCTTGCTGGAAGGCATTCCATGCGTGATCGAACCGCGCTTTTCGGTCACTGGTTTTTGGGAACGGATTGAATTATTTCAGGCAACACAGACCTTTCTGATTGGGGCCATGGGAGTGTTTTTATGGAACCAGCCAGAACGCGACGATGACGCAAAGACCACCTTGCGAAAAGCGATGGTGGTACCGTTTCCGCCGGACCTTTGGAAAAAGTTCGAGCAGCGTTTTAATCTTGAGTTATGCCGGGTAGGCTTGGGTCAGAGCGAATCACAGCTGATCACCACGCAACCCGAGGCGCGTGATGATGTGCCGGTTTACTCGCTGGGTTTCCCGCCACCGGATGTTGAGCTGAAACTGTGCGACGATGACGGCAATGAAGTAGAAGTAGGTCAGCCTGGAGAGATTTGCATTAAGCCTAAGGAGCCGCATCTGTTGTTTAACGGATACTTCGATGACCCCGAGGCGACCGCAAACGCGTATCGGGGCGAATGGTATTTGACCGGTGACATGGCGCGACAGGACGCTGCAACCGGCGCGTATTTCTTTGTTGATCGCAAGAAAGACGCCGTCCGATATGGCGGCAGAAACATCTCCACGCTGGAAGTGGAAAGCGTGTTTCGCCGTTTCCCAGGCGTGAGTGATGTGGCGGCCTATGGAATCCCGTCGGCTGAAGTGGAATCAGAGCACGAGCTGAAAGTGGATATCGTGGTGAAAGAAGGTGAATCGATCACTGCTGAGCAGCTGTGCGAATTTGTGAATGACAATGCGCCGTATTATTTTGTGCCACGTTATATGGATTTCGTGACCGAACTGCCATACACACCAACCAACAAAGTACAAAAGTATAAGCTACGTGATATTGGGGTAGGTGCCAATACCTGGGATCTCAAGCAATCGGATTATCAAGTTCGTCGTTAGGGACCCGGCAGCTTCATGCTAAGCTAAGCTAAGCTAAGCTGAACCGGCACGCCATTTACGGCTGCATTGCCAGACAACGGATCGTATGCGTTAGCAGGTATTACATCGTTCATACTAACGCCGGCATTTTCTGATGCGGTACTTACCCGTCCATTCTCAGCCTTGTGTCCGAATCCGTGTGGCATACACACTACCCCAGGCATCATGCTGTCACTGATTTCGGCGGGCAAGGTTATCCGTCCTGCTTCATTTTCAAGCGTTACCATATCTCCTTCAGAAACGCCTTGTTGCCGGGCATCAACCGGGTTGATCAGCAGAGTGCAGCGGTTCGCACCCTTAATCAGCCTATGGTACTGATGCATCCACGAATTGTTGTTTCGAACGTGGCGTCGACCGATCATCAGCAGTGATTCGTCGCTGCGCGACAATCTATCAGCCAGGCGTGTCAGCTCGGCGGGCATGGCATCCGGCAGGCAATGAATGCGTTTGTTGTCAGTGAATAAACGCTCCGGCATGCACGATTGCAATGGACCCAGATCAATCCCTTCCGGGGTTTCTTTTAGCTGCTCCAGTGTGAGATCGTATTGGCCAATTTGTAGACCCATCTCAATTAACTGATCGGGCGGCAAAGTAGGCTTAGGCTTTTTATCCAGTAATTTGCCAAGCCGTTCGCCAAGCTGCGTGAAAATCTCCCAGTCGTGCAAACTGCCCTCAGATTTTTCAAATATGGGAGCCGAATACTTGCTGGTATTGCGCACCGCAAAGTGATGAAAAATCAGATCGTAATGATCGTGCTCCAGTGGTGAGGTAGGTGGCAGTATGACGTCTGCGTACTGAGTGGTCTCATTAATGTACAAATCTATGCTCAGCATAAAATCGAGTTGTTGCAATGCGCCAGCCAGTGTATGCCCTGAGGGAGTGGACAGCACGGGGTTTCCAGCTGACGTAATCATCAGCTTAATTTGCCCTTCGCCGGGTGTCGTGATTTCTTCAGCCATGCAGCTGGCGGGCAGTTCACCGCCGAATTCCGGCAGGCCGGATACACGGCTTTGATACCGGTTGAAATGACCGGGCTTACCAAACCCGCCGCCATTACTGTTGCCAATCATATCCACTGCCGGGTTGGTTAGCATCATGCCGCCAGGTTCGTCCAGGTTGCCGGTCAATATATTGATAACTTGTGTCAGCCATTGACACAGCGTGCCGAACTCCTGGGTTGAACACCCCATCCTACCGTAGCAAACAGCCCGTTCTGCAGTGCAAAAATCGTTTGCGATGCGTTCTATCGTGGCCGCAGAAATCCCGGTTATCGGTTCAACGGCCGCGGGAGTGAATTGATCAAATAGCGAGGGTAATTGATCCAAACCTTCTGTGAATTCGGCAAGCCGACCCAGGGTTTGCAGTGAATCGCGGAAAATAATATGCACAATAGCGGCAAGAAACGCAGCGTCAGTCCCTGGCCGAACAAAAATATGCTCGTCAGCCCGATCTGCCGTTTCGGTTTTGCGCGGGTCAACCACCAGTAATTGCCCACCGCGTTGCTGCAGGGCTTTTAATCGCCTGGGAAAATTAGGCACCGTCATTATGCTGCCGTTCGACGCCATAGGGTTTGCACCCAGCATCAAAAAATAATCACACCGATCTATGTCAGGAACAGGCACCATCAACTGGTGGCCATACAGCCAATACGCCATCAATTGATGAGGTAATTGGTCAACGGATGTAGCGGAAAATCGATTCTGAGTTCGAATCAAACCCAAAAACTGCGAAGGGTGGGTTAGGCTGCCATAGTTATGCACACTGGGGTTGCCGGCGTAGACGCCAATCGCATTGGCGCCATGCTCAGCGATGGTTCCAGCTACCTTGGATGCAACAAGATCAAGCGCTTCGTCCCAGCCAATATCATGCCAGTCATTGCCCACGCGTTTTACCGGGCAACGCAGACGTTCGGGATCATTGTGAATGTCTTGCAAGGCCACAGCCTTGGGGCAAATGTGCCCTCGCGACAGAGGGTCATCCTTGTCGCCTTTTATCGCTACAATTTCATCACCCTGAAGGTGAATATCAAGGCCACATATGGCTTCGCAAAGGTGGCAGGCGCGTTTTTTTATGGTTATTTCCGGCATGGGTTCCTCTTTTCGATTAGGCAGACCTTATTTAGGTGCTCTAAGCGTATAATCGCAGGATGGGGAAACACAGTAAACAGAACAATGGACCTTTTGACCAGGCCTGGCTGCGACAGCACATTCGGTCGGCGCTTGCATTAACCGAGCCACAGGGTGATTTTCACGCTCGTGCCTACAAGTACATCGACTGGGTTTTCGACCCTCAATTATTTGATCTGCAGAATTTGCCTGACAAACCCTGTCTGTTTGTAGGAAATCATTCCCTGTTCGCGCTTGATGGCATGGTGCTGGGCCCGACAATGTATGCGCAGACGGGACGCTTCCTGCGCGGTCTGGGTGATCGGTTCTTATGGAATAAAGTGACAGAAGACTTCATTCTTTCGCAAGGTGGGGTGCTTGGCCATCCGGACGTGTGCAGCGCTTTGATGCGAGATGGAAGAGATTTGCTGGTGTATCCGGGCGGCGCGCATGAAGCAACTAAGACCCAGGCGCAGCGCTATACCCTGCAATGGAAGGAGCGCTATGGCTTCGTGAAGATGGCGGCATTGCATGGCTATACGATTATGCCGGTTGCAATGGTTGGGCCCGATGAATTCTTTGACCACCGTATTGAAGGTGAAGACTTGTTGAAAACCCCGCTGGCCAATATTGCGCGAACGCTGGGGCTGTTAGATAAAGATATACGTCCGGACATGGTGCCTCCAATACCTGCCGGTTTGTTCGGTAGCTTTTGGCCCAAACCGCAACAGTGTTTTATTCAATTTGGTACTCCGATTGATCTTTCGAAGTTCGAAGGTAGGGAACCCAGCCAGCGGCAATTAAAGACCATTCGTGGCAAAGTGGCGTCACAACTTGAGTCAATGATTGACGAATTGCTTGATTACCGCAGTGAGCAACGTGGTATTGGCCCGATGCTGCGCAGAATTTTTACGCGTTAGCGATGTGGTCAAAGGCCCTGGTCAACAAATATAGGGGATGACCAGGCTCGTTCTTGCACTGGCGCCAGGCATTCATCATTAAAGTCTGTGCGGTAATCGCCATAGCAAGGGTCAATCGAAGTGAGCTTGCCATTGGCGTCGTATTGAGGCCGCAGGTTGCCGCCATTGATAGCCGGCGTTGCAGCTTGCAAGGCGCGCACGTAGTACAGCGTATCTCTGCCAGACTCGAGAAACTCGTCGTCTTCAAACTGCACAACGCACCCTTCCTGGCTTGGTGCGCATGAAAATGTTCGCCACGGGTCTTCTATCAGTGATTCTAACGCCTCTCCACGAAAGTACTGTGGACGAATGCGTACAACTTCAATGGCACTAATCACTTCACGTTCCTCTGCCGGGTTAAAGCATTCGCCAGCACAGAGGTATTGCTTTCTTTGCCCATCTAATGCGTTGGTATCCGCAGGGCAACCCGGAAGTTGCTTCCAGGCCCCCATCGCCCTGACTTCAAATCTTGGTGTTTGTTCTAAAGAGTGATTGCTGCCCATTGGTGCGGGTCCGTCTGCCCCGTTAAGCAGATCAAACCAGAGCAGTATTCTCGGACCTGAGGTGCCGTAGACTTCCTTGCGCTTCATTGCTGCCCAGATGTCTTCACGGCGGCGACTCTCAGCATGCACAGCCACTATGCCGCCTGGGTAGTAAAAGCTCTGCATACGTTCCATGTCGGGAATAGGTGTTGTAGTGTTTACTTGTTGCGGCATCTGCGGGTCGATCATTTCGCCGGCCATGCGTGATGTAATGCTGCCAAAAAAGTCACTGCGTACTCCGCTGGCCATGGTCATTTTTCGGCGTTCATATTGTTTGTAACCGGTACCCGGGCGTGATGTGTGATCATCAGTTGAGCCAATAAAACCAAACTTGAAGCGCTGCGGTCTGCCGTTTTCATCCCGCTCATCAAAATTACTAAGCGCCATTGCGTATTGCGAACTCTCCTTGAACACCTGATTGAATGCAGGCTTGAAACAATCGGTGCATTGGCCACACTGTTGCCAATCGTTCGCGCTGGTATCCGGGAAAACACCGATATAGCGGTTACCTGCATCAACCGCGTATTGACGAGCAAGCTCAATTCGTTTGTTGCACGCCTCCTCGTCCAAACCCGCACAGCGTTTGCGCATGATCTCACCGGCCTGCCAACAGCAGGGCACGTAGCCGTTTTGTGGCGCAGGGCAGGCCAAGCCGTTTTCGTCAGCAACAGCTTGTTGATAGGGTCTGAATTCTTCGCTATTGCCATGCCCTGACATAATCTCAAGCAGTGGCTGCTGTCTGTCGTTGTGGTATTTAGAACTAAGTGCTTTGTCCCAAGTTGCCATGGGTGGCGTATATGCACCCCAGGTATTGCCGTGCGGAATCACCAAATGATCAAGATTCCATTCATCGAGCTTTCTAAACAGTATGTCGGGAGTTGGTGCGTTTTCGTGACAATTCACCGGCAGGTCCTTGACATGGGTGTTCGTGTCACACCCGGGAACTGCTGCGATGTCGTCCAGCAATCGAATTAGGTTGACATACGACTTCCAATTCAATGGATCAATGTACTTCGCAGATCCACTTTGCCGTGACAGCGCAAACACGCCAAGATCTTCCGGCGTGATGCGTGCGCTGATGGGGCGAGCGGGCAGTTCTGTATCGTCTGTGCCAGGAAAAATAACGTTCTTATGCCCCCAGTGCGCATTTGCTGCGGTTGCCATTTGGGTCCACTCCCAACCAGCAAATGCAACCAGATCGGGATTGTTAGCATCAGAACTGGCGTTGCAGGCGCGCACAGTATCTTTGGTGGCTTGCCAGTGCTTAGGTGTTAGGCCTTCTGAATGATCGTTGTAACTGAAGAAGTCAAGTTGTCCGCAGTAGCGCGCAAAGTCACAGGCGTCGGCTACAGTGTGAATGCCTTGCTGCCCCATCATCGGAAGTTCGAGTGTGAAGGCATCTACTGAATAAGTGCTGTGCACGTGCAAGTCACCGAACAAAATTCGCGTCGATTCTGCCCGGTCGCGCGGTTGTTTAATCACAGCCTGTCTGCGTTCATCGCGTTGCTCGACCAGTGAAGCGGGTAGTGCTTGACCAGCTATGGAGCCACTGGGGTGAGGGTCGCCACCACAGGCAATAACAATTGCCGCTATTGAGGTAGTAACAATTGTCATTCTGAACGATTGCATATGTGTTTCCGCTTCTCTACGTAGTTATTAAAATCCTGGCGGCCTGAGGCAACAGTGTTTGTTCGTGCACTGCATTACTATGGTGATGATGCATTACGGCGACGATTATGAAAAACAAATGGCACTGCCAACAGTAGTTGCATACCTCCATAGAGTAATAAAGCAAGTAATACCGTGCTTCCGATAGCGTTGACATTGCCTGCAACGGTTGGGAACAATGACGCATTCACCAAAATACCCAGATTCGTATTCCGAACCACCACTTCCATCTCAATGGCGGTAGCATCCACGTTGGCAAGCCCTAAAAACCTGGGTACGCAGACGCCAAGTAGAATAAGTAACGAGGTGAAGCCAAGCACATAAGCAACATTTAGCCCTCCAAAGGCATCGATATCCAGTCGCCCGCTGCCACTTGCGCCAATCACAATCAGTAAGATGACAAACAGCGAAGCCCGCACACCCCATTTGGCAACCCATACCGAGTGCTGAATCGCAAAACGATGAATGAGCATGCCTGCAAACAGTGGTAACAACAAACACACGCCGATCTCGAAGGCTATCTGGGCAACCGGCATACTAAAGTTCTCGGGCATTGAGCTGGCGGTGAGCCACTGAAGAATAAACGGAGTAGTAAACAAGCATGCCAGAGTACTAACGCCGGTAATCGTGATCGACAACGGCGTATTACCACCCGCCAGGTAGGTGAACACATTTGACGTAGTGCCACCCGGTATCGATGCGATCAACGCGATACCAATTGCAATGCCACTGTTCAGACCAAACACGGAGATAAAGAACAGGGCAAGCAGAGGTACAGCGCACAGTTGCAAGATCAAGCCAATAGACACCGCTTTCGGAGCGGCCAGTATTTTAAAGAAATCGCTTACCGACAGAGTCGCACCCATACCCAACATTGCAAGGCCGAGTTGAATGGCCGCAAACCAGTATTCGTGTTGCAGGTAGAAGTCAAACATTGTGGGTGCAATCCAAAATCAGCACGTGCGCGGCAGGCGAGTATACTGGGTCTGATAACGGATGACAGATGAAGTATGCGGTGTGTCTATGCGAGCGGCCGGTAAATTTCTTAAAATCCTGTTGACCTTGGAGTAGACTCCAGGGTTTATAGTATCAGTATGTTAAGCGAGACCGTGCCGAGGTGAGCATGTATCGAATTGGAGAATTGGCGAAGCTGACGGGCGTGAGCAACGACACCCTGCGCTACTACGAGAAAAACAAACTGATCGCACCCGCCGGTCGAACAGATGCGGGCTATCGAATGTATGAAGACGAGGCAGTGCGTCAAATTCGCTTTATTCAGCGAGCCAAAGGCGTGGGTTTCACTTTGAGTGACATCAATGAGCTTCTTTCCATCCAGCTTGAGAAAACCGAACACTCCTGCCATGAAGTAAAAACCTTCACTGAAGCCAAGCTTGCGGATGTGCAGCAAAAACTGGCCGAACTGAACCGAATAAAACTGGCCCTGGAAAAACTCAACGAAGCGTGCTGCGGTGGGCCGGAGTCAGCGGAACATTGCTCCATATTGCAGGCACTGGAAACGGGTGATCTGGCCGACACGAGGTTATAGGCAATGGAATTGATCCAGAACTTTATCGATTTGTTTGTAGAATCAGCACCCTGGTTGCTGCTGGGTTTTGTGATTGCCGGGCTGATAAAGGGGCTGATACCGGCTGATTTTCTTGGCCGGCATCTGGGCGGGCGTGGAGCGTGGACAACCGTTAAGGCGGCTTTTATCGGTGCGCCATTGCCCCTGTGCTCATGCGGTGTTGTGCCCGCCGCACTGGGTTTGCGTAAAAGTGGCGCCTCGAAAAACGCCACAGTGTCTTTTTTGGTCGCCACACCGGAGACGGGCGTCGACTCGGTGTCGGTGACTTACGCCTTGCTGGGTCCAGTCATGGCGATTGTGCGGCCAATTGCGGCAATCACAAGCGGTATTGTGTCCGGCTTACTGGTCGGGCGGGCAGACAAGGGGCAATCTGTTGCACAAGCCAGCGGCGAATCGTCTTGCTGCGCGGCGAGGTCGCAGACTGATACCGGTGCCACTGCCACTGCGTCCAGTTCACTGTACGACGGTTTGCGCTTTGTGTTTGTTGATATGATCCGTGATATCGCTGGCTGGTTATTACTCGGTATTTTATTTGCTGCCGCTGTTCAAACCTGGGTGCCGCCTTCGGTACTGGCTGAATGGGGTTCGGGCTGGCTGGCGTTTGTGGTGATGGTTTTGATCGGTGTACCAATGTATATCTGTGCGACTGCATCCACGCCAATTGCGGCCGGTCTGCTGTTGGCCGGGGTTTCACCGGGGGCGGTGTTGGTGTTCATGATGGCAGGACCGGCAACTAACATTGGTACGTTGGCAATCGTTGCCCGCGAATTGGGCAAGCGGTCTCTGATTGCGTATTTAAGTGGCGTGATTCTGACAAGCTTTGTATTTGGCTACGCGCTAAACATTTTGGCTAATGACCTTGGCGTGAATTTTTTGACGGGCGTTGTCGCGCATCATGGCATGGGACACGCCTGGTGGGCTTATGCGTCTGCGGTACTGTTGGCAGTGGCAATATTTAACGTGCATGCCAGGGGCTGGCTGGCCCAAAAGCAGAAAAACGATCAATTGCGGGTCAGCACTTCGCCACCCACGTAAAGCCAGCGACCTTGCACCCGTTTGAAGATAGATTGTTCGTGCATCGCTTTCTGCTCACCCTCATCAATAAAGTGCGCGATAAACTCCACCATGCCATCGTCGCCTTGCTGGGATTTGCCTAGTACTTCCAGACGAGTCCAATCTACTGTTCGCTTGGCAAGAGAAGCCACCGTTAGACCAGTTGCGGTGGCTGGAAACCAGGTGCTCAACAGGTATTCACCGTAGCCGCCGAGTGCGTATGCAGAATAACGCGAGCGCATCAGCTGCTCTGGTGTCCTCGCTGCCTGCACGCCATTAAGGAATCGGTCGCAGCATTTTGAGAAACTCTTTTGACTACCGCAGGGGCAGTGTTCTTTGTGTTCTACATTCACGAGACTAACAACCGACAGCTTGTCACCGACAATTGGTGTTTACACTTCTTCAAAGAATATCCGATCAATTTTGGCCGAGGCATCCGGGTCAATGTTATTGTCCAACTCTCGAGCGAATTTATGCCCCGAGTAAACAGCCGCGGCAATAAGCCCCGGGCCATCGCAGTCACCAATACGGCGCACAGATTGCGGTGCGCCTTGCCGGGCCTGCTCCATCGCCTCCAACACCTCATAATACAATGAGTCTTGCGGTGTTCGTGCTGTCACCATAACAATATTATCTGCAGGAACTGAACGCTGGCGTTCTGAATACACGCAGCCTATCGTTGCCTGTCTACCGTCGTAATCATCCAGGCCATGATTCAACACAATCTCAATATCGAGCTCAATCAAGCGCCTTTGAACCCGTGCTTGTTCGCCATTGTTAACACTCCAGGCGGCCACCTGGCTGGCAGGACTCAGGTAGACAACATCATGGCCGCCGAGTGTTAGCTTCTCGGCGATCAGGCTGCCGACGTAGAAACAATCGTCGTCGAATACAATAGTTCGTCCGGCAGGTGATGCGCCACCCATGATATCGTCCGCGGTGAAGATCTGACGGTTAAACCGACTAAGATTCAAGGCACGGTTATTGTAATTGCCGTACGCGTCTGCGCGCCATTTGGAGCCTGTGGCAATCGCCACATGATCTGCGTTCAAATCCAGAATGTCTTGCAATACCAGTTCACTTTCGCGGTAAATCTCTACATTACTCATTTTCTCGATTTGCCCAACACGATACTCACGAACGCGTGCCCACTCAGACAAACCCGGCAGCTTGCTTTCAAGGCTGACTCGGCCACCCAGTTCGCGGCTGGCCTCAGCCAGTATCACATGGTAACCACGCTGGCCCAGGGCTAGAGCGGCCTCAAGTCCGGCAGGGCCGGCGCCGACAACTAACACAGATTCGGAGTTCCCTTTGGGTTCAATTTTTTCCGGGTGCCAGCCGCGGCGCCATTCTTCGCCCATGGTTGGATTTTGCGTGCAGCGCAAAGGGTAGTGCTTGCTGTCGCCTGTATAGCAAATGTTGCAACCGATGCATTCGCGAATGTCGTCAATTCGGCCCTGCTCTATTTTGCTTGGTAGAAACGGGTCTGAAATAGAAGGTCGTGCTGCGCCAATGAAATCAACAATGCCGCGTTTAACCTGGCTGGCCATGGTATCGGGTGATGTAAAACGGCCTACGCTGACCACTGGTTTGCTGGTTTTCGATTTGACGTGCTTGACGTAGTTTTCCAGAGAGCCTTCTTGAACAAATCGGGAAACGCCCATCTCCAGGCTGTAGTCGTCTACATTAATGTCCCATAAGTCAGGCAAATCGGCGAGTATTTCAAACATCGCCATTTTGTCGCCAACAACAGGATTACCGTCGCTACCACCTGGGTCGTCCACGGAAAAACGAACGGCAACGGCCATCGTGTCACCGACGGCTTCCTTGGTGTCTTCTATCACTTCGCGTATCAGGCGCACGCGATTTTCGATCGAGCCGCCGTACTCATCGGTACGGGTATTCAGTTCGCGGTTCATAAAATTATCGAGCAGGTACTGATGCGTGGCATAGACATAAGCAATATCAAAACCGGCGTCGCGCGCTCTGAGCGCGGCATTTCTGTGCCAGCGGCGTACTTCGCGAATATCCTTGCGATCCATCTTGCGTGACTGAACCGGGTCATTGTTCCAGTTCGGCATCGACACAACGTCAAGCGGGATTTCACGGGTAAAAAAATTGGGTGAACGACTGCCGCTTAGCCAAAGTTCCACGCCGGCAAGCGCGCCGTGTTCATGAACTTTGTCCGTCATCAGCCGGTTGGCTTTGATATCGCCTTTATCCCATAATGACTGCGTTGGGTATGGCAAGTCGTCTACTGCCGGGTGCACGGAACAATACTCGGTGCATACCACACCCCAGCCGCCTTCTGCCTTCATGCCGCGCATACTGGCCAGCATACGTGGTCGCTGCCATCCCATACCAGTGCAATGAGGCACCTGGTAAAACCGATTCTTTGCAGTGTGCGGGCCGATCTTCACTGGTTCGAACAAAATATCGTAGCGTGGGTCTCTGTATGTCATTATTTGCTATCTGCCAGTGTGCTGTCCGGGAGTTTCCTGGCTGTGAAGTAACTCATTCTACTCCATGGCGACAAGTGCAAACTTGTTTTTACATTGAAGGAGTTTTCGAATGCTTGGTTCCTATTGTTGCATGGCGTAGGATTCGGCCAGGGTTTCATAAGGGGCGATAAATGAACGATAAGCAGCTTGGCATGGACCGCAATATATCACGACGAGACTTCGTTAATGGCATGGCTGCAGCGGCAACAGTATCGGTAATTCCCGTAAGTGCCAGTACTGTAAGCCAAACCATGAGCCCCTTGGCGAACTATTACCCACCAGCGCAAACCGGTCTGCGTGGCAGTCACAAAGGTTCTTATGAAGTGGCCCATGAGTTGGCCCGCGAAGGAAAAAAAGACTGGGGTTCTGTTGTAGAAGCGGATGAGCTCTTTGATTTGATTGTGGTTGGCGCCGGCATCAGTGGCTTGGCTGCGGCCTATTTTTATCGTCAGAAGCACCCTGCTGCAAAAATACTACTGTTGGACAACCATGATGATTTTGGCGGGCACGCCAAACGCAACGAGTTTTTCTACAAGGGCAAACAGTACCTGAGTTATGGTGGCAGTCAGTCTATTGAAGATCCTGGCTCTTATAGCCAGATTAGTAAGACTTTGTTGCGTGACTTAGGCATAGATACCACTTTTTTTGAAACCGCGTATGATCAGTCATTTTTTAGACGGCATGATCTGGGTGGCAGTATCTATTTTGATGCAGAGCACCATGGCAGTGATCAGTTAATTCAATATCCGCTTCAGGGATACGATTATTTTCTGCCGCTGAGTAAGCCGAAGATCAGCCTTGATCAGGCAGTCAGGCAGATGCCCCTGGCAGAAGAGGCACAGCGGCAGTTGATACGGTTGATGAGCTACAACAGCGACCAGATGAATATGCCTGTTGATGAACAGGAGGAATACCTCTGGCAGATAAGCTACAAAGAGTTTTTAAACAAGCATCTTGCGATTGATCATCCGCAGGTCCTGCAATTGCTGCAGGGTTTGACCAACGATTCCGCAGCCAGTATTGAAACGGCAACAGCGCTGGGCATTATCAGCTACGTTGGCTTACCAGGCTTAAAAGCAACCGGCATCGCCGATTACACAGCGAATGAAGAACCCTATATTTATCACTTCCCGGACGGCAATGCGTCCATAGCGAGGCTGCTGGTAAGACAACTGATTCCAAGCGTCGCCAGCGGTCGAACGATGGAAGATGTGGTGGGCGCCGTGTTTGATTACCGCCAGCTGGACAGAAGCGAATCAGCCACGCGTATTCGCTTGAATGCCACCGCAGTCAAAGTGGCGCATGACGACAAGCAGCAAGTGAACATTGATTACGTCACAGGTGGTCAGGCCCATCGCGTTGTAGGGAAGCAGTGTGTGCTTGCGGCTTACAATGCGATTATTCCGCATTTGTGCCCTGAGCTCAGCGAACAACAATCGGAAGGCTTATCGTGGTCGGTAAAAGCACCGATTCTCTATACCAGTGTGTTGTTGCGAAACTGGCAGGCCTGGAAAAAGCTGGGCGTCGCCCAGATTTCATCGCCGTCTTCGTACTACTCTGTCAGCTTTCTTGATTTTCCGGTCAGTATGGGTGGCTACCAGTTTGCGCAAGGGCCCGATGATCCGATTGTGGTGCACATGGAAAAATTTGTACTTGGCCCTAACACCACAGATTCACCCAGTGATCAACGCAGGGTAGGCCGCCACCTTCTGTTTGCAACACCCTTTGAAACCATCGAACGAGCAACCCGCCAGCAGTTAGCAGGCGCACTCGCCGGTGGCGGGTTTGACCCTGCGACTGATATAGTGGGTATTACCGTGAATCGCTGGGCGCACGGCTACGCCAACTGGTTTAATCCACTGTTTGACGACATGACGCAGGAATCACCCCCATACGTAACCGGCCGTAAATCGTTGGGAAACATCGCTATTGCGAATTCCGATGCGGCGGGGCGCGCGACAATGGATGCTGCAATTGATCAGGCGCATCGCGCAATTAGCGAACTGACGACATAAAACCGGAATTCCCGATGCACCTATTAACTTTACGCAGGTTCCAATAATGAACATACGAACTCCGGGCTTGATTGCTGCACTACTATTTCTGACCGCGTGCGCCACGAACACAACTGAAAAAAATGCAGACCTTGTGCTGATCAATGGCACGATCTACACAGCTGTTCCAGGTGATCAGCAGGTAACAGCGGTAGCAATTCGAGACGGCCAGTTCATTGCGGTCGGCGATAATTCATCGGTAAGTCGCTATACAAGTGATGCTACAGAGGTCATCGATCTGCAAGGCGCCATGGCCATGCCTGGCATCAATGATGCCCACATTCACCCGGTGCTGGCCGGGGTGAAAGCATTGTACGAATGCAATTTTGCATTTTCCGCCACGCCCGACGAAGTTGCATCTGCTGTTCGAGAGTGTGCTGAAGCAGAAACCGAGGCGCGCTGGATTCGAGGGGGGCAGTGGGGCAGTGACTTTTTTGAGCGCAATACGATTGAGTCGCCACGGACGTTTTTGGATGCCTTGTCAGGCACGCATGCGATTTATCTGAATGATGATTCTGGCCACAATGCCTGGGTGAACAGTAAGGCACTGGCGCTGGCCGGCATTGGTGTCAATACTGAAAACCCTGAGGGCGGCACGATTGTTCGTGACGACAGTGGTCAGGCAACCGGCGTGCTACTCGAAACAGCAATCATGCTGATGGATGACGTTATCGATCAGTGGACTGATGCGCAGAACATTGCCGCTGCTGCACATTCGGCAACGACGATGAATTCCCTGGGAATTACCGGTTTCAAAGACGCTGGCTATATGACAACACCGCCGGTGGCGTTTCACGCACTTGATCAACGCGGTGAACTGCACCTTCATGCGGCGGTATGTCTGGCGACACCCTACGGCAAACGCACAGAGGCACTTGACTATGAGCAACTGGAAAAAGATCGGCAGCGCTTTAAGTCGACCAATGTGCACAGCAATTTCGTAAAAATATTTATGGACGGTGTGCCTACGCCAGCACGCACCGCAGCCATGATTCACCCTTATGTGGCCGATGAGCGCCACGGTGATGACTATCGTGGCGAAATGCATTTAACAGCGCAGCGATTAAAAACAGATCTGATAGAGCTCGACAAGCGCGGCTTCACAGTAAAAATTCATACCGCAGGCGACGGCTCAGTGCGGGTAGCATTGGATGCGATCGAGGCAGCCCGCAAAGCCAATGGCAACAGTGGTTTACAGCATGAGCTGGCGCATGGTGGCTATATCGATCCGGCGGACATTCCGCGCTTCAGCTCACTGGGAGTGGCCGCCGACTTTTCGCCTTACCTGTGGCACCCATCACCGATTATGGATGCGGTGTTCTCGGCCCTTGGTGAACAGCGAGGCGCACAATACTGGCCAACTCGTTCCTTACTGGATTCCGGTGCCAGCATTGTCGCCGGTTCAGATTGGCCTTCGGCCGTGCCCAGCGCCAATCCCTGGGTTGGTATTGAGGCACTGGTAACCCGCAGAGACCCATATGGGCAGGTTGGGGGAACTCTGTGGCCGGAACAAGCCGTGAGCCTGGACGAAGCCTTGCAGATTTATACGCGGGCGGGGGCAAAGGCGCTAAAGTTGCAGGCGCTTACCGGTTCCATTGAGGTGGGCAAGTCAGCGGATTTAATTGTGCTGGATCGAAATCTATTCGATATTCCTGTTGATGACGTATCTGAAACGCGTGTGCTGAAAACGTTTTTTCGTGGCCAATTGGTTTACTCACCTTAATGGGAC
The DNA here is from genome assembly GCA_030429735.1 of Gammaproteobacteria bacterium. Classification (GTDB taxonomy): domain Bacteria; phylum Pseudomonadota; class Gammaproteobacteria; order Pseudomonadales; family JAUIET01; genus JAUIET01. The sequence goes on along the minus strand of JAUIET010000001.1, from coordinate 356,632 downwards.
CTCTATTAAGCCAGGCTTTCAAAAAACTGACAACCCTGGTTGGTCAATGGTCTGGCGCAATTGGCCAATCTGCTGCGTCAGTGATGAATTCCGGCTGCTTTGCCCGGTGGCCATGCCATTTTTGGGTGAACACGCCCTCCGGGTCATGCTGCTTGGCTTGTTTGGCAATATTGAAATGGCGACCACCGCGGGGGTCTGCACCAACCCCTGCAATATACTGCCAATTGCCGTAGTTGCTCGCCACGTCAAAGTCGATCAGTTGCTTCTCAAAATAGGCAGCACCAAAGCGCCAGTCGATGGCGTATTCGTTGATTAAGTAACTGGCCGCGATCTGTCGGCCGCGATTGCTCATCCAGCCGGTGGTGTTGAGTTGGCGCATCAAGGCGTTGATCAAGGCCTCGTTGGTGTCGCCCTGGCACCAGCGGGCAAAATTTCTTGGTTCAAAAACGCAGCGGCGAATTCGTCTTTTTGCGCCCCCCGCGTGAAACAGCGCCTTGTCATCCATCATCGCGCGCCAGTAAAAGAACTCACGCCATAGCAGTTCCTGAATCAGCCATTGTGTGGATTCATTGCGCATTTGCTCTTGCTCAAACCTGTGTACCTCCGCTAACACTGTGCGCACTGACAAACAGCCATTGGCAAGCCACGCAGACAGTGTGCTGGAACCGCCAAGACCGTCCAGACAATTACGGGTGTTGGCGTAGTCGGCTATGCCTTGCTGACCAAATACCCAGTTGCGCAATCGATCGAGACCGTGTTGCTCGCCACCGCGTAAAGGCAGGGCAATCGGTGCTGGCACTTTGTGTCGCCAGCGGTTGTCCCATTGCCAATTCGGTGCCGCGGGTAAATAGTCGACGGAACCGGCAGGAAGCATGTTGTCACTGCTCTCAACTCTGTCTTTAACTCGTTCTCGAAATGGTGTGAAATGCGAAGGCATGGCGGGCAATTCGAATCCAAGCTGGTCTTCGGTAAACAAGCTGTTGCCCTGTACCTGTTTTACAGGCACAGACAGATTTTTTTCCAGGTGTTCAATGGCAAGCCGTTCGTACGTTCCCGGGGTAGCTGCCGTGACCACCTGATCGGCGTTGAGGCGATCGACCAATGGTTGCAGCAGGGTTTCCGGTGCTCCCTCCAATACCAATAGCCGTTGGCCGATAGCCTTAAGGCTGTCGTCCAACGCCATTAAGGACTCGCGTAGAAAGCGACTGCGTTGTTCGCCCATGCCGACTGTGTTGCACCAGGGACGGTGTTTTGGCCATACATAGATCAGCAGCAAGGCATCGGCGTTGCGCTGCTCAAGCAGGCCAGGGTTGTCGTGCAATCGTAAATCGTTGCGAAACCAGTAGATTGTGCGCATTAACGTTAAACTATTAAGACTGTGCACAGTATTGTGCGTAGTCAGTAGCATAACGTCTACGTCACGGCGGCGTAAGGAGATCATCGTTAAGCGTGTAAAAACCGGGATCAGTGCAATGTGTTTGCTCGAGACAATGATGACTCGATGTCTTCCGGGCGGGCTATGGCTCGTGGCAGCAATCATATTACTCGCTGCCTGCAGCGCTGATTCCCCTGAGGCTCGATTAGACGACTACATGACGCGCATGGGGCGTGTTTTGGAGAAACCTATCGTCAAAGACGGCTCAGCGCAGGAAGCATTATCGTTCCCGAGACCAAGAGATTTGACGATTGCTCAGGAAGACGTGTCGATTGATCTGATCGATTATCTATCCCTAAAAGGGTGCAAGCTTCAGCACGTTGTTGCCAGATCAAATGACTCTTTGGGGCGTGTTGCGCAGCCCTCGACCAAGCTGGTGCACCACCTGAACTTCTTGCGCCTGGCGCCGAGCTGTATTGCGCATCTGGAAACGAACGACCAGGCCAGACTGGCTGAGACGTTGCGATTGGCGCACAGTCGTAAGCATGAGCAACTTCAGGCTACGATATGGAAGGCAATAATCGGTGGAGAGGAGTACAGAGCGTTCTGGCGAAAGCCGAATACTTTGTCTGCGTATCCAGCGCAGGCGTTCACGGACGCTGATGCAGCACTTGTGTCGCTTACGGAAAAAATTCATCGCTGGCTTGCTGGTGACTATCAGGTAGATGCCGCAGCGCTTGAGTCTGATTTGCAAAAATTATCATCCGGCGACGGCGGTTCTCTGTTTAAGTCCTTAGCTATGCAGCAAGAGTCGCTGGCTTCAATAGACGGCGCTATTCGTCAGCGTTTGGCCGAAAAGCCACTGTGCTATAACGCCTCTGCATCGCGTGGCCAAATTCTTGATAATGTTGTTCGGAAGTTCTTTATCGCTGAAGTGCAGGCCTGGTCGGCCAGGCTTGAGGCACGGCGTTTTAAGTTGTCACCCAAAATTGAGGCGCTGGAGGGTGCACTGTCGCACGCAGAGCCACACGCCTTCAGTACGTGGCGGGGTCAGCGCGACGAATTGATCCAGTACTATGCACTGGCGCCTAAGCGACACGCGACATCCTTGTTACCGCTACTGGAGCAATGTGGCCGGGCACCAGGTGCGCCAACTTAGGTAAGAGACAGGCCCTTTATATTCTTTAATGATTCAGTCGGTGATTATTACCGGATTTCGCGTCACACTCCGAACGAGCGCGTAATCGAAATGGACAGGTTAATTATGAGTTATCGGGTGATTCAATGGGGTACTGGAACGCATGGGCGCCTAGCACTGCGTGGAATACTTGACCACCCTGAGTTGGAGCTGGTGGGCGTCAAAGTGCACAGTGAACACAAGCATGGACAGGATGCTGGTGCCTTGTGTGGGCGACCCGATACCGGTGTGATTGCCAGCAACAAACTCGACGACATAGTGTCAATGGATGCAGATTGTGTTGTCTATATGCCACTGCTCGCGAGCAAGCAGGAAGTCATCTCGCTTTTGCGTTCAGGGAAAAATGTGATCGCATCGAATGGCTGGTTCTACAAGGGGCGCAGAGACTTTTCTGATGTGGAAGCGGCAGCAATAGCTGGAAATGTAAGTTTGCATGGAACCGGGATTCACCCCGGAGGAATCACAGAGAAACTGCCACTCGTAGCGTCTGCCCTGATTACTAACATTCGTTTTATGCGGGGTGAGGAATTTTCAGATATTCGAACGTACGATGCACCCGATGTAGTGACTGACGTCATGCTGTTTGGCAAACCCCAAGATGACGTTCGAAACAGCCCAATGCTGCATTTGCTGGGTGATGGTTTCTGTCAGTCAGTGGACATGATGGCCGACGCCATCGGTGTAACGCTGGACAAAGAATACAGCACCGTGCATCGCTTCAGCTTGGCCACAGCTGATATTGAGTCACCCTTTGGCAAACTGGATAAGGGCACGGTTGCAGCACAGCATTTCAGCTGGACTGGCACCGTGCGCGGTACGCCTGTCATTCAGGCAGCGGTTAACTGGTATATGGGGCACGATCATCTGGAACCCGGTTGGGTTCTCGGTAAAGAACGCTTTGAAATGCAGGTTGACGGCGATAATCGTATACAGCTGATTACTGAACACTTGCATCACGAAGGAGAATACCAGGGGGGTGTTGATGAAGAGTCTGCGATTGTGGCCACCGGCGTGCACTGCGTGAATTCAGTACCAGCTGTGTGTGAGGCAGCACCGGGCTTATGCAATTATCTGACCTTACCGATGGTGACAGGTCGCGCCGCTGCTGATCTGCGCTGAACGAGCTATGTCGCCTGCGGCATTGGTTGTTTGATAGGCCGGCGATGATTGGAATCCTGATCTGCTTAAAAACAGTGAATTCAAAGGGTAATGGCGCCAGCGTCCAAGCTGCTGTTAAGTCCCATATGTACTGCGGCTATTGTGCCACTTTGCGCGTTTTTTTTTGCGCTTCGTTTTTACCGTCTTGACTTCAGCAAGCGTGAAACGCTGGCGCCATTCCTTTTAACTTACCTCCCTGCGTTTTGCTGTATTCCCCAGTCAATTCTCCGTGCGAGGCCAATCGTTTAGGCAGCGGCAGAGATCTCGATGCGACGAGGCTGAGCCTTGGCCTGTTTATGGATAACGATCGACAACACACCATTTTCAGTTTTCGCATTGACCGTGTCGGCATCCACAGTGTCAGGGAGTATAAAACGGCGGTGGAATTGGCCTAGGCCGCGCTCACTGCGCCGTTGGACCTGCTTTTCATCAGTATTAACCGAAAGCTCTTTACGCTCGCCGGTAATGGACAGCACACCGTTATCCAGTGTTAATGCCACATCGTCTACGTTGACGCCTGGCAGATCAACAAACAATTCGAAACGGTCACCGTATTCGTGAATGTCGGTGCTGGGCATCCATCCGGCGGTTGCGCCACTGCTGTATTGAGAGTCTTCCCAATTGCTGAACAAGCGATTAATGTCGTTCTGCAACTGACCCACGCGAATCGGTTCGAAACGTGCTAATGACATGGTTGTATTCCTCCAAATAATTTGCCAATTAAGCGAAAGACACAGTGTTCATAGATTTAATAAGTTCACCTGTTTCAATTTCAAGAGTCTGCCAAATATTTTTTCGATTTTTTTGCGTGGCGCCAGCACAGGCTGCGGTGGATCATTCCGACACCAACTGCATGGCTTCGACATCAAAGTGCGCGCGCATTTTGTTCAGAGCCTGTTTCTCTATTTGTCGCACACGCTCGGCTGAAATTTCAAATCGATCTGCCAATGCTTCCAAGGTCTCTTTTTTGACGGCCAGCCAGCGTTGTTCAACTATTTCACGCGATCGGTAGTCCAGAGACTTGAGTGATTCAACCAATCCATCATAGGTCAGGCGCTCAATTTCATCGTGGGCGACGGAGTGCTCAGGGCTCCAGGAATCGTCCTCGATAATCAGGCTGTTCTCCTCATATTCTTCGTCAACATCCGTGGTTAACACGGAGCTGTCTTGGCTGTACATGTGGCTATCCATTTCTTGTACGCAATCAGCATCAACGCCGAGTTCATTGGCTATCGCGTCAGTTTCTTCGGCGCTTAGCCAGGCCAGGCGTTTTTTGGCCTGGCGTAACCTGAAGAACAATTTGCGTTTTTCTTTGGTGGTCGCAACTTTGACCATACGCCAGCGGCGCACGATAAATTCCAAAATTTCCGCTTTTATCCAGTACGCAGCGTAGTGGCGCAGGCGAAGTCCCCGCGAGGGATCAAAATGCTTGATCGACTTCATCAAGCCTACATTGCCCTCCTGAATCAGATCTTCCTCCGGCATGCCATAACCCGCATATTGTCGGCTGATGTAGACGACGTAACGCAAGTGCGACAATATGAGTTCCTTTACCGCGTCCAGATCATGGTGAATCCTGTACCGGGTAAACAGCTGCTGTTCCTGCTCTTCGGTAAGCTCAGGCGCGCCAAACACAGATTGAAGGTATTGGCTGAGGCCAGCACTGGTCGGCGAGAGAGTGTGATTAAATGATGTGCCCATCGCGAAACCTCCTTAGTATCGTTGGCAAACCAGGTAATCAATGTGTTGTATGGGAAAGTTATAGGATTTCGAATTTCGATTTTCAAGCATCAGAAGCGCCACCGATAGAATATTTTTTTCTTAGAAAAATATGCCTTTATATCGATATGGAAATAAGATTTGGTGTGGCCGCTGCGCGATAGGATTGATCGCTGCAGAAAGCCAGTCGAATCCCCTGACTTCACAACGACCCGAGACTCCATGAATCAAATAACAGAGTCTATAAAACCTTATGTCGAAGTGTTCGCTTATGATTTAGGCACGGTGATGGTGATATTGTCATCACTCTGTTCAACCGTCATTGCCGCTTCATCCACTGCCAACGGAAAGTAAAAACTGCGAGTGAATTGGCGAACGCTGGATGAAACGATACTCTGCTGACCCCGTGCATTTGATTTGGAGTCCTTCACCACGCCGGTGAGCGAGAGCCGTTGATCCTCAAGTTTTGTGTTTATTTCCACCGCCTGACCTTTGGGCACGTCCATTGTGATCACATACGCGGTCTTAGATTCATCCATAGAAATCTCGGGTACGTCGAATGCAAACAGGTCAAAGCTCGGGCTATTGAAAAACTTGTCATTCGAAAAGGATTCCATCATGTCGTCAATTCGACTGCGCATATCAGTAAATGCGTCAAAGGGGTCGGACTTGCTGAGCCATGGATCGGTCAACAAAGGAAATGGACGACCTTGTTCAGCAATCTTCTGTTCAGCGGACTGCAATTCTGAACGCAGCTGCCAGCTATAAAATGCAAGTGCGATTGCAATTCCAAACACGAGTATCAATGCGCCCCATAGTACTTTGGTGGATGGTGTATTAGACATGGAAACGTCTCCTTAGTATAAGTGGCGGCTTGGGCTGGTCTTCTGATGTGCGCCAAGCCTGCTGTTTGGCTAACCGAGCACAATGCCCCGCTGCAAATGCGGGGCTGTGCATGGCTCGCTCGATTAATCGAAGGCCTTGGAGAAAGAATCTTTCAGCTTGTCGAAAAATCCTTTGCCGGATTGGCCGTCTTCGGTCTTCTCCTCGATGGATTCGATCTGCTTTTTCAGCTCTTTGATCGATTTTTTATCCGCATAGCCAAGCAATTGGGCCATTTCGAGTTGATCTCTAGCAGCAGCCAGGTCATCAGTGAGCTGGACATTTTCGTCTTCCGTGCGGTCGTCTTTCTCTGTCAGCTTCTCAGCATTAGCCAGTAGCGCTTCGGCGCGGATCATGGGTAGGGGAACCACATGATCAACCAACACCACGGTGCTCAAGGCCGCTTGCAATTGTGCTTTGGCTTCCTCGATTTGACCATCGTCAATCAGTGGGCTGATGGCCTTGATCGCATCGGGATAGGTCGCCAGTGGCAAGTTCTCAACTGTAATGATGAGTTCACTTCCCAGTCGGCTAAGTAGATAGCGAGCTTGTTGAATGTCACCATCATCGAGCGCGTTTTCGGCCTCTTTGATCGCTGCTTTTAACGCATCTGATGAAGCAATGACGTCATGTCTTGCGATCCGCACGTCAGTAGGCGCGAGCGCCAGTTCCGGGTCACGTGCGACTATGAGCTCCAGCTTGCCTGTGGCCAATGCCAGCGCATTCAGCGCGTCTTCCGTCTTACCTTCATCCAGAGCCTTTAACGCTTTGTTGCTTTGCGCTAACGCGTCGACAGCCTCCTTAAGAATTTGCTTGCGTCGCTCAGCAGCTTGCTGATTCGCCTCTGAATCCACTTCAGCAGAGGCGGTTTCGTCTGCAGTGGTTTGAACTGAGTTTGACACAGCGTTGTCTGCTGGCTCGGATTCTGCCCATGAAGGCATGCTAAGCACAAACAGACTGCAAGCTGTCGCCAATCCCAGAGATTTTAATAAAGCCAATAGTTTCATTGGTCTGATCTCCTGTATCGAATAGGTTGTATATTCCGGTCTTGGAGAACCGGCTCATACTTCACCAGTAAGGCCAGAATAGAAATTATCAAGGGCTGTTGGTGCCGATGTTAGTTGTGGAGAGAACAGCGCCTCGCGTGCACTGCAATAGGCCAATGTAACGGCGCTACAGGCGGGTAAACCGGAACTGGATTTTTCGTTATAGGATGAGCAAAAAGACGGCTATTTTTCTGCCGTTCAAGCAAGTCTTGGTGACTACCAACCAATGCAAGAGATGGTTAGGCGAGTGTTATCCGATGTTTAGCGCTTCGAAGATAAATGATGTTCTGTTCCAGTTTTTCAATCGATTCGTTAGTTTCGATGGCTGTGGAACTGGCCAAGCCACGAATACGACGCCGGTTCGCCGTGTCGGTTTTTAAAGAAGGATTTGCGTTGGCGAGCGTTTTTTTGTCCTGGGTATGATTGTAAACTCATATTAGAATAACTGCGATGAAGGCCGTGCTGCGGTGGTTGTTCCCGATAACGTGCTGTTTGAAGGGGGCGCAGGCGAAACCGTTAGAAAGAAACTGATGGAAACCACAGAGCTTCACACCATCCTGAGACTACCCACCGGAATCTTCTACGCCAACGGCGTAAAGGCCAACGTGCTCTTCTTCGACAATCGCCCCGCACAAAAAAAGCCCTGGACACAAGTGGTGTGGATTTACGACTACAGAACCAATGTTCATCACACCTTGAAGAAGAAGCCCATGCGCCTGGAGCACTTAAAGGACTTCATCGATTGCTACAGTCCGCACAATCAGGCCCGTACTTAGCGTGCGCCCTCTTGAGAACGAGATTCGCTCGTTTAGCCTTATATGAAAGTAGAAATGGCGCCACCTGGTCCATTAAGTCGAGTGCCTGGCGGTTATATGCAGCATATGTATAGCTTGCAAGGTGATGTTCGCGATAAGTCTTTTTGCAAGTTATCTTTCCTACACCGGAAGCATCCAAAATATAGTCGAGCATGACCTTTTCAGTGCTGCTCACAGAGACGGCCAACTGGCGCATATCGTTCTTGTGCTTTCGACTGAGCGTAATAGTGCCCTCACCATCAATAAGCCCGGCTATATAAGCCCGTTGAGCTACTGATAAAGTGTTGCAAGTACGGTATCGGGTCATTCTCACCTCTAAACGGCAAAAGCCCGACGAATCGGGCTATGCGTATTGGTGGAGGCGGCGGGACAGTGATCCATAGCTTTCGCTATGGGCTGGACTATTCCTTCACCTGCTTCTCAGCAGGGGAGAGCGTGTTGTAAGCAGTGTGCTACTTCTGCCTACCCTAGTACTTCATAGGGTTTCCCCGTTAGAAGCCTATGAGTCTCTAGCCGGCTTACGGGTTTCCCCTTCACCGGACGGCGTTGGCATAGGTTTCCCCTTAGCGTTCACCGTATGAGCCCTCTTTTCCATCGGGGATCACTCCCCGTGGCGACCATTGTGTTAATCGAACCCGCGTCCGTCAGTCCGTTGCTATAGACTCTACATGCTTAGGTCCGTCGATTAATTTAGCTTCTTACAGCCCGACGGGCAGGACGTAAGTTGCGATCTTGATGAGTTTTTAACAGCGCGGCCTCAAGCGAGCCTTGCTTGCGATCCAGTTCTATATGACAGTTGCTTCCCGTTTACTGGCATCCAGTGGCAACTGTTAGCAGGGTTTTAAGCTGCTAAAGCGTACGAATTGTCGTTTGCGACTATTCAATTACAGCTTTGGATTAACGAGATTGGCTGTCATCTCGGCATGCATCATATAGGTCAGTAACCCACGTCGAATCCAGATCGCCCCCTTAAAACGATTCTGAGGGCGCATTGCGGCGTTGCTTTCTGCTCTCGGTCGGTCATGCACTTTATGTGCACTCCCTCCCTCGTTTAGAAAGCGCCTTGCACTGCACTCCTCAGAATCGTTTTAACCATCCTGAGGGCGCATTGCGGCGTTGCTTTTCGTTCTCAGTCGGTCATGCACTTTATGTGCACTCCCTCCTTCGATCGAAAAGCGCCTTGCACTGCACTCCTCAGAATCGTTTTAACCGTTCTGGAAGTGCATTGCTTCGTCGCTTACTGCGCTAAGTCGGTCATGCACTTTATGTGCACTCCCTCCCTCGTTTAGAAAGCGCCTTGCACTGCACTCCTCAGAATCGTTTTACCGATACCGAAGAGCAAGCCCTCCTCGAAACATGGCTGCTATTGCGGCCACACCCTATTGTAGCTTATTTGACAGGTGAGGAGCGGGTATAGTTCCGTTGGGTTTTAGCGGTTGGTGGTGCGCACTACGCGTTGTTTTTCGCGGTCCCAGTCGCGCTGTTTGTCGGCGGCGCGTTTATCGTGTGCTTTCTTGCCTTTGCCGATGGCAATTTCGCATTTGACCAGGTGTTTCTTCCAGAACAGGGACGTGGCAATGCAGGTGTAGCCGTCGCGTTCGGTTGCGTTACGGATTCGGGCAATTTCTCTGGCGTTGAGCAGTAGTTTGCGGGTTCGTTTGGGGTCGGTTTCAACATGACTGCTGGCGGTTTGCAGGGGTTCGATCTGGGCGCCGAGCAGCCAGACCTCGCCGTCTTTGATCAATACATAGCTGTCCACCAGCTGGGCTTTACCGGCGCGCAGTGCTTTTACTTCCCAGCCGGTCAACACCAAACCGGCTTCAAATCGCTCTTCAATGGCGTATTCGTGGCGAGCCTTCTTGTTCTGAGCAATATTATTGCTCGGTTTCTTTGATTTCTTACTCATAGCACGGTTCTCATCGCCGCATTATATCTGTGCTGCGTGGGCAAGTGCGACGCAAGCGCAGAACAATTATAAAAAGTGGCAATACTGCAGCGGGACAAAACAGTTGTTCATGGCAATTTTCTGCCCCAGAATGAGCCGCTTATGGTGGGCGCGGGTACTATGCAGCAAAATACGGAGCACACAGTTTGGCAGAGCGGTTGGACGTTCTGCCTTGCAATATGTGGCGTAACCATTGGCTTGCAGCTGATTTGGACTTTGCCTGCAGTGTTGGTAAGGCATGGTGGTTCCGGGTATGCAATTGTGTATGTCGCCTCGCTATTGTTATTCGCTGTACCACTGCTGGCGGCTGAAATCTGGTTAGGGCGAGAAGGGCGCAGCAATCCCGTGCACACGGTGAAGCTGCTGCAGATTCGTTCGGGTATCAGCCGTTGGTGGCGCTTGCTTGGTTTGCTGAATATTATTGTTAGTATCCTGGTGCTGTCGTATTTGGCGGTGATTGGCAGCTGGGCGCTGGCCTTTGGGCTTGAATCTGCTAATAACTCGTTTATTTTGAAAGATGCAGACTTTCTGGTCGAGCACTTGCGTGATTTTCTGGAGGATGGCAACCAGGTGGTGTCCTGGCTGTCTTTGTTTTTGCTGTTGGCTACGCTGGTGTCTGCGTTGGGAGTTGACCGAGGTCTCGGGTTTGCACTTCGACTAATTATTCCGCTGGCAGTGCTCATTTTATTGGTTCTGATTGCACGTAATGTGGCAGTAGGCGCGTTTGACGGCAACGCCATTCGTTCTGTGTTCAGCAGCAATACACAGCTCACTCTGGATGGTGCCTGGTCGGCGATCACGCTGTCCTTTTTCACGATAAGCGTTGGCATGGGGGCGGCTATGTCGATGGCGGCGTATATGCCGCCTGGCCAACGGATATCAACGGCAGTTGGCGGCGTGGTAGTAATCACTCTGTTGGTGGCAGGTCTGGTCTGTCTTGCCGTTTTGCCGTTGCTGTTTCACACCAATGTCGAAATCGCCGAAGGCGCGCCGTTGATGTTTCTTAATCTGCCACTGGCCTTTGGCAGCAGCGTTCATGGTGACTATTACGGTGCACTGTTTTTTGGCTTGGTAACCTTGTTTGCATTTAGCAGTGCTCTGGTGTTGTTGGAACCGATCGTTGCCTGGTTACGGCGTTCCCTGATCGTGCCACGCTATATTGCGGCCGCAGCAGGGGGGGCATTGGTATGGCTTCTCTGTGTTACGGCGGGCTTGTCGTTTAACGAATGGTCAGAGATCAAACTGTTTGGTTATTTCACACCGTTTCGCTTATTGGAATCGTTAACAGCCCACCTTATCGTACCGTTGGTGGCCATTTTTAATGCTTACCTGGCAGCCACATTGTTGGGTTCGCCAAGCTATTCGAAAACAGGGTTTTCGCCCACGCGCTTTCTGAGCCGGGTACATCTGGCGTATGTATCACCGCTGGTGATTGCCGGCGTTGTCTGGTTCTCGCTGAACAATAAGTTTTTATTCTGATGGCATTGATTGAACGCAGCGCTATATTGATGCAGCCCGCAGAGCGGATGTTTGACCTCATTAACGATGTTGAAGCGTACCCGGAATTCATGCGCGGCTGTGAGCAGGCCGTTGTTATTGAGCAATCAGACTGCATTATGGTGGCTCGCCTGAGTGTTAAGAAGGCGGGGCTTAGACAGAGCTTCACAACGCGAAATGAGCTAAGCCGACCAGAGCGTATCATCATGGAATTGGTAGAGGGGCCATTTTCAAAATTTGCGGGGCAGTGGCACATTACAGCGCTGTCTGAACAGGCGAGTAAAGTGGAACTGCGTCTGGATTTCACTGTCAGCAGTGGCTTGGCCAGCAAGGCCCTTGAACAATTATTCAAATCGGTGGCGGATGACCTGGTGGGCGCAATGAGTGCGCGCGCTGAATCAGCGAATAGGTAGCTTATGGTAATACGAGTGGAGGTAGCCTACGCGCTGCCCGATGAGCAAAAAATACTAGCATTGGATGTAGACAGCGGGACAACTGCGTACCAGGCAGCGGAGTTGTCTGGCATTGCCGATATTTTTCCAGCAATTGAGCTTGCCACGGCCAAAATGGGTATTTTTGGTAAGGTCGTACCAAAACCGCAGGAGCACGTTTTGCAAGCCGGCGACCGCGTGGAAATTTATCGGCCGTTGATTATTGACCCCAAAGAATCCCGCAAAGAGAGGGCGGCGAAAGCAAAGGCGAAAAAGAACCAGCCCGAAAACGAGGGTTAATCGGTGCTGGCGGTGCCTTCCTCTGGCAACGCCTGTTTATCAATTTTCACAAGTTGATCGCCATTAAAATGCAATGACATGCGCTTTTTTTGCGAAAGCTCACTGCCGCGCTGAACCTGGTAGGTGTAATCCCATCGATCGGGGTTAAACGTGTCTTTGATCAGTGGCGTGCCCATAATGAAGCGGACCTGGCTGCGTGTCATGCCTACTTCCAGCTGGCTGATCATCTCTTCGTCGAACACATTGCCTTGCGGAACAACAACCCTGTATACGCCGGGAAACCGGAAGCTTTGGCAGGCAACCAGGCTTGTGCAAAGAACGGCCAGTACTGCTGTTCTGATCATCGAAGAGTTTAAAGGCATGGGTACAGCGTTTCGCGAATGGGTTAAAGGTGAGATAATAACCTATCACAACGCCATCGCGAAGTTGTCATGCCCAATCAAAATGCCGAGCTGAAACAGGCCGGTCTCAAAGTTACCCTGCCTCGGGTAAAGATATTGCAAATTCTGGAGCAAGCGGCAGAGACTGACCGGCAGCATCTAAGTGCTGAAGATGTGTACAAAATGCTGCTCGAAAGTGGCGATGATGTGGGCCTGGCTACGGTATACCGTGTGCTTACCCAGTTTGAATCAGCCAAGCTGGTGGAGCGCCATCATTTTGAAGGCGGTCATTCGGTGTTTGAGTTGGCCAAGGGTGAACACCACGACCACATGGTATGTGTGGATTCAGGCGAGGTCATGGAGTTTTACGACCCCATTATCGAAACTCGTCAACGGGAAATTGCCGCTGAGCAAGGCTACGAAATCGTCGATCACAGCATGGTGTTGTACGTTAAAAAACAGGAGTGAACAGCGCGTAGCTACTACTAGTGCGGCCCACCGAGCATTTCCATTGCATGTGCGCGCGATTGTTCGGTAATTGCCATGCCGCCCAGCATGCGCGCAATCTCATTTATTTTGTCGTCATTCTGTAACACGCTCAGTTCCGTGGCCACTTTTTTGCGGCTACGCAATTTGCGCACGCCAAGGTGTTGATGCCCTTTCGCGGCCACCTGCGCGAGATGGGTTACACACAAAATCTGACTGTGCTCGGCAAGTTTTTGTAATAGCTTGCCAACCACGTCGGCCACTGTGCCGCCGATGCCTACATCCACTTCGTCAAACACCAAAGTGGGAATGCTGGACTTGCTGGCGGTAATAACCTGTATGGCCAGGCTAATTCGCGATAGCTCGCCGCCTGAGGCCACTTTAGACAGTGCTTGTGGGGCTTGGCCGGGGATCGTGCTAATCAAAAACTCGGCATTTTCGATGCCAAATGCACCGCGCTGTTCATCAACCAGTGCTTGCAGTGCCACTTCAAATTTACAGCCGCTCATATTCAAACGCTTGAGCTGCTGATTCACCAGCGTCTGTAACTTACGAGCGGCCGGCGCACGCAGCTCGCTTAGCTCAGTGGCCAGCTTCAGGTAACGGTGGCATTGTAAGTCGGCTTCGGCCTGCAGCTCTTCCATGTGCTCGTCGCTGCGCTGCAGGCTGTCGAACTCGGCCTGCAAATTATTTTGCAGCTCCATCAAGTCATGAGGATTGCTACGATGTTTACGTGCCAGGTTGTACAAACTGCTCAGCCTCTGCTCAATGTGCTGCAATGCCTCCGGGTCCATGTCCAGATCATCAAGCTGTTGTTGAATAGAGTAGGCCGCTTCCTGAATTTGAATGCTGGCGGAGGCAAGCAGATCTAAAGACTCGCGCAAACCCTCACAATGCGCAACGTGCGGGCTTAGCAGTTGTTGTGCCTGGTTGCAGGCACTGAGAGCATTCAGATGTTCGCTACCGTCGCAAATCTCCAGCGCTTGCTGGCAGGACTGTAAAATGGCTTCGCTATTGCTCAAGCGTTTTTGCTGCATTTCAAGCTGCGCAACTTCCCCTTCCTGCAGCTGCATGTCCAGCAGCTCATGCAGTTGGTAGTCAATAAGCTGTACATGCGCATCGTGCTCGCGCGCGCCCGATTTCAGCTGCTCCAGCTGGCGAGCAGCGCTTTTCCAGGAATGGTATGCCTGTGCTACGTCAGACAACAGATCCGTCGCATTGGCGAAGCTGTCCAGCAATTGCCGATGAGTTTCCCTTTTCAGCAGCGACTGCTGTTCATGTTGCCCGTGGATGTCGATCAGGTAAGCGCCCAGGCTTTTCAGATCATGTACCGGCGCTGGCTGGCCATTGATATAGGCACGACTTCGCCCTTCGCTGGTGATCACCCGGCGCAGCAAACACTCGTCCTGATCAAAAAGGTCACGTTCGCTCAGCCATTGTCTGGCAGCCGGATTGCCAGATACATCAAAAATGGCGTGCAAATCGGCCCGAGCGCAGCCATTGCGGACCGCTTTGCTGTCTGCCCGGCCGCCAACCACCAGGGTTAGTGCGTCCAACATGACGGATTTGCCCGCACCGGTTTCACCGGTTATGACGGTCATGCCTGCACGGAAATCCAGTTCCAGATGTTCCACGGTGGTGTAATTATTGATGGTTAATTGAGTAAGCATTGTTCTGCGCACCGACGAAGGATTTATCTGTATATTAATACAGTATATGGGAATATATACAGTATTTTTTTTCGCTGAGTGATCACTACCATCCAGCGCCCTTGCAGCCCGTACGTGGTCGGGCGTTTGGTATACTGCGGGCAATCTCTTACTATGTTGTTTAGAGTTTCGTGTTCAGAGGTTTCACTGATTTATGAACGAACCACAGATTTCTGACCGCAGCCGACTAATCCTGAAAGCGTTGATTGATCGCTATATTCGCGAGGGCACGCCGGTTGGCTCTAAAAGCCTGGTTGAAGAGACCGGTCTTAGCATCAGTCCGGCCACCATGCGCAACGTTATGTCTGACCTGGAAGCGCATGGGCTGGTCAGCGCCCCACACACATCAGCCGGTCGTGTGCCAACGGAGCAGGGTTATCGAATGTTTGTAGATAGCCTGATCAGCGTTGATGCGCTTGACGAAGGTTACCTGAATAACCTGCGTTCGGAGTTGAGCCCAAGCAAACCCAACAGCGCACTGGTTGAATCAGCATCTAACCTGTTGTCGCAGTTAACTTCACAGGCTGGCATTGTGGTGACACCGCGCAGCGACTCTTGCCGCATGGAGCAGGTGGAATTCGTGCCTTTGTCGGGCAATCGCGTGTTGGTGGTGCTGGTTCTTACGGATAAGGACGTTGAGAACAGAATCATCCATACCCAGCGCGAATTTAGCCGTAAGGAGCTGGTGGCAGCAGCAAGGTACATCAATGAACACTTTGCCGGTAAAGAGCTTCAAGAAATCAGTGACGCTTTGCTGGCGTCCATGCATGCGGACAAAGACTCAATAAATCAGTTGATGCAGCTGATGATTGAAGTAGCCGGTGACACAATGGAAGCCATTGCAGAGCAAGATTGCGTGGTTGCAGGACAAAACAATCTGCTCGATAGTGCGGATACCGGGCGTGTCAGCCAATTGAAAGAGTTGTTTGACGCCTTTCAATATAAGAAAGATATCTTGATGTTGATGAACCATTGCATCGACGCCGAAGGTATCAAGATTTTTATTGGTCAGGAATCAGGCTACCACGCATTTGAAGATTTCAGTCTGATCACGGCACCGTATCAAAGCAGCGCGACAGCCATTGGCGTGATTGGCATTATTGGTCCCACCCGCATGGCGTACGAGCGTGTTATTCCGGTGGTGGACGTGACGGCAAAAATGCTCAGTGCTGCGTTGTCACGCTAGGTCTCAATAACCCCACCTGCGAGTGTCAGGGCGCAGCTGATGTCGTATCTTTAAGCGCGTTTATAGCCTTGGCTCGGCCTGTTTCTGCATGTATTGAAAGTCGCTGTCGGCCACGCGCGCTGAAGTGGGTTATGCTTTAGAACCAGCGAGGAACATCTGTAAAACTAATGCCAATACCACGTTTGACCGATAATGAATTAAGAGTGCTTGGTTGTCTGCTCGAAAAAGCAGTAACCACGCCTGACCAATACCCGCTCACGCTGAATGCATTGACCAATGCCTGTAATCAGAAATCAGGGCGAAATCCGGTCATGTCGCTGAGCAAAGGGCAGGTGGAGCGAGCGGCTCTTGATCTTGTTGAAAAGCACTTGGTGAAAGAGGAAGAAAACTTTAAAACCGGCATGAAGAAATACCACCAGCGTTTCTGCAATACCGGTTTGCATGGCTTTCAATTCAACCCGGCTCAATACGCCGTAATGACACTGGCCATGCTTCGCGGTCCGCAAACGCCGGGCGAAATCCGCTCGCGCAGTGGGCGCCTGCACGAGTTTGCCGATAATTCAGAGGTGGTCGTCACGCTCAACTCGCTCATGGAGGGAGAAGGTGATGCATTGCTGGTCAAGCTACCCAGAACCCCGGGCCGTAAAGATTCAGAATTTATGCATTTGTTGTCCGGCCCGATCGATGTTGATCGTTATGCGTCTGAGGCTTCGCAGCCCGCGGCCAGCAGTGCTTCGCGAATCGGTGTTGCTGAGCTTGCCGATCGGCTCAGTGTGCTGGAGCGCGAGGTTGCGGAACTAAAAGCTCGCCTCTCTGAACGAACTGATTCTGATCATGCTGAATAAGTCAGGTAAGAAAGACATGCCAAAGCGCAGGACAGGACGCCAGTTGTGAACAAAATGACCCCGGTTGTCACGGTATTGCTGATCATCAATGTGGTGGTATTCGTGGCAACCATGAACTGGGACAGCCGCCTGATGCTGGCCCTGTTCCCGCCGGGTATGGAATTGTTTCGGCCATTTCAGCTAATCACTCATTTTTTTATGCACGGCGGTACCACGCATATTCTGTTCAATATGTTCGGCTTGTACATGTTTGGCTCCATCATGGAGCAGATTTGGGGCTCCAGGGCATTTCTTGGCTATTACCTGTTGTGTGCATTCGGAGCCGCCGCAATCCAGGCGCTGGCCTGGCAGACCGGGCTTGCTGATCCAGTGCCTGTTCTGGGCGCTTCCGGGGCGGTATACGGAGTATTTGTCGGCTTCGCGATTCTGTTTCCGAATCACCGCATTATGCTGTTGATTCCACCTATTCCGATGAAAGCAAAGTACATGATTGCCGCATTGATTATTATCGACCTGACCCTTGGTGTCAGCGGTGCCGCCAGCGGCGTGGCGCATTTCGCCCACTTGGGCGGTGCGGTGTTTGGCGGTATTTACACGGTGCTGTGGCGGCGCAGTGCCAAAGGCCGAACGCTGCTGGGCTAATAATTCGTTTCGTATTTTTCCGCTTCTTTCTCGTAGTCTTTGCAGGCTTGTGTCTCCGGGTCGTTCATCAATTCCTCGCAGCTCAGACTGCTCATGCTTTTCATGCAGGCTGTTGCGCTGTCCACAAGGTCCGCATACTCACCATTTTCAAGATACGCGTAGCTTTGTTCGATGGACACGCAGGCCTGAGACACCATGCCCATGGCCATCTCCTGCATATTCGGCGGTAATGATTTCTTCATTTCAGCAATCGCGCAGGCTTTGGTTTTTTCGCACAAAGCCGATATCTCGGTGCTGAATGCCGAGTCAGCAGCAGCGGGGTTGCTTACAGCAAGGGCGGTAACGAAGGTAAAAACAAGACGCATAAAGACTCTCCTTGAGGTGCAGGGCTGGATCATAGCGCAGCCAACTTCGTGCTTCAGCAGAACAATCAACAGATTCAGCAATAATTTTCAAATCAACCTTGAAAAAAGAAAGTTCAACCCCATTTCGGCTGGTGTTAGGCCAATTTGGAGAGAAACCTGGTGGTAGATAAGAAAGACGACGTGGTAGATCCGGTTGCAGACGTTGAACAGCAAAATGAGAATGCAGCCACGGCAGAAGCCGTCGATGATGATACGTCAAATGGCGCTGAAGAGCAGCTTGCTGAGCTAGACCCCATGGCCGCACTGCAAGCCGAAGTGGAATCGCTCAACCAGCAGCTTGCAGACGCCAAGGATCAAGCCCTTCGCGCAGCCGCTGAAGCGCAGAACGTGCGCCGGCGTGCGGAAAAAGACGTGGAAAACGCGCACAAATTTGGCATGGAAAAGTTTTGTCGCGAATTGCTAGCTGTTGTTGATAACCTTGAGCGCGCGCAAGATCAAATCAGTGCGGATGACGAAACCCTGAAACCATTGCTGGAAGGCATCGAACTGACTCAAAAAAGTTTTATTGATGTGTTGGCGAAATTCAGCCTGGAACGAGTAGACCCGGTGGGCGAACCGTTTGACCCGCAGCTGCATCAGGCAATGACAATGGTTGAAAACCCTGACATGGAGCCAAACACAGTAATGGATGTTATGCAAAAAGGTTACACCTTGCATGGCCGGCTGTTGCGACCCGCCATGGTGGTGGTCAGCAAATAATCATCATTTACCCCTTTTTCACGTGTTTTAACCCTTGAATTAGCGTTTTAAGCACCAATATACACAAGCAAGACTGACCGGATCCCATCTGGGATCACAAAGAGGACAAAGAAATGGGCAAGATTATCGGAATCGACCTGGGCACAACCAACAGTTGTGTTGCTGTTTTAGACGGCGACAAGCCCAAGGTTATTGAAAACTCGGAGGGCGACCGCACCACACCGTCCATCGTAGCCTACACGGCCGATGGCGAAATTCTGGTGGGCCAGGCGGCCAAGCGCCAGGCCGTTACCAACCCTGACAACACCATCTACGCGGTGAAGCGTTTGATTGGTCGTCAGTTTAAAGACGATGTTGTACAAAAAGACATCAAAATGGTGCCGTACAAGATTGTTGCGGCCGATAACGGCGACGCATGGGTAGAAGCCAACGGCGAGAAAATGTCTGCGCCTCAGGTGTCTGCACAAGTGCTCATGAAAATGAAGAAAACCGCTGAAGAGTATCTCGGCGAAACCGTCACCGAAGCGGTTATTACGGTTCCAGCGTACTTCAATGATTCACAGCGCCAGGCTACTAAAGACGCTGGCAAGATTGCCGGTCTGGACGTTAAGCGAATCATCAACGAGCCAACAGCGGCAGCGCTGGCCTACGGCATGGATAAGTCCAAAGGCGATAAAACCATCGCGGTCTACGACCTCGGCGGCGGTACCTTTGATATCTCGATCATTGAAATTGCTGAAGTAGACGGCGAACATCAATTCGAAGTGCACTCCACCAATGGCGACACCTTCCTCGGCGGTGAGGACTTTGACCTGCGCCTGATTGAATACCTGGCCGACGAGTTCAAAAAAGACACCGGCATTGACCTGCACAGCGACCCATTGGCCTTGCAACGCCTGAAGGAAGCTGCTGAGAAAGCCAAGATCGAATTGTCCAGCTCGCAGCAAACTGAAGTGAACCTGCCGTACATTACAGCTGATGCCAGCGGACCGAAGCACCTGGTTGTGAAAATGAGCCGGGCCAAGCTTGAGTCATTGGTTGAAGAGCTGGTACAGCGCTCTTTAGAACCTGTAAAGATGGCGTTGAAAGACGCAGGTATGCAAGCGTCTGAAATTGACGATGTCATTCTGGTAGGCGGTCAGACTCGTATGCCGCTGGTACAGGAAAAGGTCAAAGAGTTCTTTGGCCAGGAGCCTCGTAAGGACGTTAACCCGGATGAAGCGGTTGCCATGGGTGCAGCGATTCAGGGTGCGGTTCTGTCAGGTGACGTGAAAGACGTACTGTTGCTTGATGTGACACCTCTTACCCTGGGCATTGAAACCATGGGTGGCGTGATGACTCCGCTTATTGAGAAGAACACGACGATTCCTTCAAAGAAATCGCAGACTTTCTCTACCGCGGAAGACAATCAGACAGCCGTAACAATTCACGTGGTGCAAGGTGAGCGCAAACAAGCCGCGCAGAATAAATCTCTGGGTCGCTTTGACCTGGCCGATATTCCGCCTGCGCAGCGCGGTGTGCCGCAAATTGAAGTTAGCTTCGACATTGACGCAAACGGTATCCTGAACGTGTCTGCCAAAGACAAGGCGACCAATAAGGAACAATCCATTGTGATCAAGGCGTCCAGCGGATTATCGGATGAAGAGATCGATCAAATGGTGAAAGACGCCGAGGCAAATGCCGAAGCGGATCGCCAGTTTGAAGAGCTTGTCTCTGCCCGCAACCAGCTGGAAGGCATGGTACATGCAACCCGCAAGACGCTTGAAGAAGCTGGCGACAAAGCGAGTGATGAAGAAAAATCATCGATTGAAGCGGCTATCTCTGAAGCGGAAGAAGCGCTTAAGGGCGACGACAAGGAAGCCATTGATGCGGCGAATGCCAAGTTGATGGAGGCGTCCAGTGGGCTGGCGCAGAAGATGTACGCTGAGCAGGCGCAAGCGGCTGAGGGAGCTGACGCTGCGGGCGATGCGGGTGCCCAGCAGCATGATCCGGCGGATGATGCGGTTGATGCGGAGTTTGAAGAAGTTAAGGATGATAAGTAATACGGACGGCTAGGAGTTCACTGTTTTTAGTGAACACCGGAGTCGCCCTCTGTAGCAATTTTATAGACACGCCGGACCCAAAGCGCTCGCTGCGCTCTCGGGGCCAGCTTTAAACCCATCCATGGGGGCTCTTCAAAAAGGTCCCTCTTTTTGAAGGTCTATAAAATTGCTACAGAGGGCGACTCCTCCGTGCCACAATGTAGAAATTTAGCACTTAGGTGTTGGGGTTCAGAGCGCTTTTCGGGACCGTTGAAAAGAGGGACCTTTTCAACGAGCCCCCATGGATGGGTTCACGGCGTGTCCCGAAAAGCGCTCTGAATTCCAACGCCGAACCTGCTTAAGAATATGGGAACCCAAACGCGGAGCTTGTCTCCGCGTTGCTGCGTCTGCAAAGAAAAATACGGCGGATTGATACGGAACAGACTATGTCCAAACGCGATTATTATGAAGTACTGAACCTCGATCGGGGTGCCGGACAGGCCGAGATCAAAAAAGCCTACCGCCGTATTGCGATGAAGTTTCATCCAGACCGTAATCCGGATGATGCTGACGCAGACGCCAAGTTTAAAGAAGCCACAGAAGCGTACGAAATATTATCCGACCAGGAAAAGCGCCAAGCGTACGACCAGTTCGGTCATGCAGGTGTAGATCCACAAGCCGGTGGCGGTTTTGGTGGCGGTTCGTTCAGTGATATTTTTGGCGACGTATTTGGCGATATCTTTGGTGGCGGTGGTGGCCGTTCGCGCGGTGGTCCGCAGCGCGGTTCAGATCTTCAATACACACTGGACCTGGATCTTGAGCAGGCGGTGAAAGGCACCACGGTCAAGATCAAGGTACCAAGGCTGGTTTCCTGCGAATCCTGCGATGGCAGCGGCGCCAAACCCGGCAGCTCGCCCAGCAACTGTGGTACCTGCGGTGGTGTTGGTCAGGTGCGCATGCAGCAAGGCTTTTTCTCGGTGCAACAAACCTGCCCGAACTGTCGTGGCCGCGGGCAAGTAATATCCGATCCTTGTCGGGAGTGCGGTGGCCAAGGTCGGGTTGAAGAACGCAAATCGCTGTCAGTCAAAGTTCCTGCCGGTGTTGATACCGGCGATCGTATTCGCCTGTCCGGCGAAGGTGAAGCAGGCCCGAGCGGTGGCCCCAGTGGCGATCTTTACGTGCAGATTTCGGTGCGTGATCATCAGCTCTTTGAGCGCGATGGAAAACATTTGTACTGCGAAGTGCCAATTAGCTTTGTCGATGCCGCATTGGGCGGAGAGCTTGAAGTTCCCACCCTGGACGGTCGCGTTAAACTGAAGATCCCCGCCGAAACCCAAACCGGCAAACTGTTCCGCTTGCGCGGTAAAGGAGTGGTACCGGTGCGTGGTGGCAGTGCCGGTGACCTGATGTGTCGTGTGGTGGTTGAAACACCAGTGAATTTGAATCGGCGGCAAAAAGATTTGCTGGAGGAATTGCGGGGCATGATGGATGAACGCGGCTCAAAGCATTCACCGCGCAAAGACAGCTGGTTTGAAGGCGTTAAGAAATTCTTCGACGATATGACAGGCTGAAAATACGCTATAGTGCGCCCTGAACCCAGACGCAGGACACACAATGCAAAAAATCGCTGTTACCGGTGCAGCCGGTCGCATGGGCCGCACTCTGATAGAAGCCATATCCCAAACTGAAGGCTTGCAGCTCAGTGCGGCTATTGAAGTACCCGACAGTAGCCTGATAGGCGCCGACGTTGGCGAGCTGATAGGCCTGGGCAAGTCCGGCGTCAAGCTGGTCGGCAAGCTTGAAGACGCGATCCAAGACTTTGATACCTTGATTGACTTTACCGCACCCGTTGCGACGCTTGCCAATGCCCGACTGTGTGCAGAGCACGGCAAAAAAATGGTGATCGGCACGACCGGCATAGATGATGCCGGAAAGGCGGAACTGCAAAAAGCTGCACAGCATACCGCCATAATGTGGGCGCCCAATATGAGTGTTGGTGTGAACCTGTGTTTTGCGTTGCTGGACATAGCAGCCCGTGTGTTAGGTGACGATGTTGATATAGAAGTGTATGAGGCGCATCACAAGCATAAGGTGGATGCACCCTCTGGTACCGCTCTGCGCATGGGTGAGGTGGTTGCCGACGCGCTGGGCCGAGATCTGGCACGTTGCGCCGTGTACGGTCGTGAAGGCCAAACCGGAGTTCGCGACCGTGAAACCATTGGGTTTGCCACGGTTAGGGCAGGTGATATTGTTGGGGAACATACGGTCATGTTTGCGGCCGAGGGTGAGCGCGTTGAGATAACGCACAAAGCCAGCAGCCGTATGAACTTTGCGCGCGGCGCAACACGTGCCTGCCTGTGGCTTGCTGACAAGCAAACAGGTTTGTTCGACATGCAGGACGTACTGCAATTGCGACAGTTGGCTTAGCGAGCAGCGACCTGCAATGGAATTACCCGACGTAGAACAAGAGCACTTTATTCCGTTTCGCGCTGACGATCTGCTGGAGATGTGTCTGCGATCGAAGGACCTTGCAGACAAAGACAAACGTCGATTCGAAAAAATCTGTGTGCTGATGAGCCGGTATTTTCACCTGCAATTCCAGCGTAAGTTGGACACGCTCAAAGATTGTTACGCGCCATTCAATCCCGACAGCGACACACTGCCTGTCACGCACTCAACCACCAGCGAATTGAAAGACAAACAATCACTGTTGGTTGAAACACTCACTGATGTTGTCCAGTCAGCCAACTTTAAGCCGGTCAGCCAGGAAGATCTTAACCGCGCCTTGCTGGAACAATCCTTGTTTAACATTCGTTTGAACGTGGACTTCGACGATTTTGAACAAATCCTTTTTTACCGTCGCGGTGAATCACGACGTACCGCGCAAGCGAGAAAATGGTACAGCTGGAAAAAATTCGATATTGAATTTACCAACTACGAACGTGTGTTGGTGTATGTGAAATTCAAGAATGAAGACTATTTTCGCAAGCGTGACCCGAAAGACTTATTTTTTAAACCCGGCACAACCATGCTCAAGCTGTTTCGCAATATTCCAAAAGCTGACCTGGAGATGCTGTTTCCTAACACCGAAGTGGCGATGCGCGTGCAGGATAAAATTATGATCGGCGTGCCCGCTGCTGTCAGTGGTGTAGTAGTGTTGGTCACCAAGCTGGGTTCAACCGTCTTGTTGCTAGGTGCGCTGTTTGCATTCTGGCTCGGGTGGCGTGATGAGCCGGTGTTTATTGATCAAACCGCGTTGGTTGCGCTCGGCATTGGCTTGGCGTCAGTGGGTGCTTATATATGGAAGCAGTTCAACGCCTTTCGAAACCGAAAGATTAAGTTCATGAAAGTGCTGGCCGACAACCTGTACTTCAAAAACCTGGACAATAACGCGGGTGTTTTCCATCGCTTGATTGATGCGGCCGAAGAGGCTGAGCGTAAAGAGTCTATGCTGGCGTATTTCTTCCTTGTGACCTCTGAGCATGCTCTCAGCAAGCAGGAGCTGGACATCAAAATAGAGCAATGGTTGCGAGGGTTTGGCAGCAAGCAGTGTGATTTTGAAATAGATGATGCCTTGGAAAAGCTCAAGGAGTTTGGTCTGACCCAAGAACTGGCAGCAGACAACGATCCAGCAGACGATTCTGAGTCAGGCGTGCTTCTAAAAGCTGTTGATCTGGATATCGCGCTGGAAAGCATGTTAGAGCTTTGCCGTGAAAAAGTAGTTGAAATGGCGTAGTGAGCAGCTCTGACAGGCGCAACTCTAACCTTGCCCCAAAGCTTGCTGGAAGCCGCTGATTCGCCTTCGAAGTTTCAATAATTGTTTTTCAATGCGCGCTCTTTGCTGTTCGGAGCTGACACGAATTACTGCCTGTAGCTGGCGTATGGACAGTTCGGTATTGAATTCAGCGTCCTCACGTTGCTGCTCAGAAAATGTGGTATCGGGGTTGTTAATCAGTGTCTGTAATCGTTGCCGTTTTGCCTCGCGTGAGGGTAGTGCAAGCGCGTGAAGAAACTCAGTCTGCCAGGCTGTTCTGGAGGACATCCATTCAGTTTCATCAAGTCGGTACTGCTCCACGTAGCGTTGAAGATTGGCTTGCTGCTCGCTATTCAGGTGCCCCAGCCAGCGCGACGCATAGCGCCTGACGTCTTTTTCAAATACTTTGCGTCGGGCGTTCTGTCCTGGATCGATGTACTTTTTGGCGTATTTGCGGTTTTTACGCTGTAACTCCACGGCAATTTGCTCGCGCTGCGCAGCGGTCACAGTCAGTGCGAATCGTATAAGGTTGTTGGTATTGTCTTTGGTTACCTGATCACCAAGAGCTTCAGCAGCTTTGACCAAATTCGGCAGAGAGTCGTGCAATTCGGCCTTGGCGTTTTCAGCGACAGCCTGATCAAGAATGGCTATAAGCGCCGGTATTGAGTGTGCGGCGCTGTACTGGGCGCTGTCATCAACCAGTTGTGAGAGCAATTCAGACTGGTCATCGGTGACATCGAAGTAATCATCGATATAGCGCTCTACTAACCAGTCCAGGTTGCGTATCAACAGACCGCTGGTGCAGGCTGATAAAACGCCTATTGTCAGCGTCAGCACTATAATGGATTTGATAGAGTGGGTCTGAGAAGAATACATCGAGACGCATGCTAACACGCAAGCAATCCGGATCGGCATTAATCGCCGATTGTGCGTTCAAACAGCATGGACAGTCCGCCCGCCTGTGCGTACAATTGCCACCCGCACGTGCGCGTATTCGAGAAAGATGGCGCATGCAGTCGAAAGAGCGAGATGCGCCGCAAATCACTGCGTACGTCTCGCTTTTTTGCAGCTGTACATTTGCTTATGACCATTTGAGGCGACCCTTTGACCCAACCGGCTGTATTGGCGCTCGCGGACGGAAGTCTGTTCCGTGGAGTGGCTATTGGTGCTGCGGGGCACTCCGTGGGTGAAGTGGTATTCAATACCGCCATGACGGGTTATCAGGAAATTCTGACCGACCCATCTTATGCCCGCCAGATTGTGACACTCACCTACCCCCACATAGGTAACACCGGCGTAAACGCCGAGGATGAAGAGTCGTCCGAGCTGTGGGCGGCTGGTCTGGTAATCCGTGATTTGCCCTTAGTGGCGTCGAATTTTCGCAGCGAACAGAACCTCAGCGACTACCTGCGTGAGCGCAATGTGGTGGCAATCGCTGATATTGATACGCGCCGTCTTACCCGTCTATTGAGAGAAAAGGGTGCACAATCAGGTTGCCTGATGACTGCTGAGCCTGGCCAGGAAGTGAATGAGCAGGCGGCTGTGGATTTGGCGCGTGAGTTTACGGGTTTGAAAGGTATGGATCTGGCCAGGGAGGTCAGTGTGGCTGAGTCCTACCAATGGCGTTCATCGGTGTGGCAGCTGGGCGAAGGTCATCTGGAGCGTTCGGCCGAAGAGCTGCCGAGAAAGGTGGTGGCATTCGATTTTGGCGTTAAGCGCAATATTCTGCGCATGCTGACAGCGCGTGGCTGCGACCTGACCGTGGTACCCGCACAAACCTCGGCCGCTGAGGTGTTGGCGCTCAATCCTGACGGCATATTTCTGTCCAACGGCCCTGGTGACCCGGAACCCTGTGATTACGCGATAAGCGCAATTCGCGAGTTGCTTGAAACCGGCATCCCCATTTTTGGTATTTGCCTCGGGCATCAGCTGCTTGGCCTGGCGTGTGGTGCGAAAACCATGAAAATGAAGTTTGGCCACCATGGCGCTAACCACCCGGTACAAAACCTGGATGATGGTACGGTCATGATCACCAGTCAAAACCATGGCTTTGCGATTGACGAGTCAAGCTTGCCCGATACGCTGCGTTTGACGCACAAGTCATTGTTTGATGGCACGGCACAGGGTATTCACCACCGTGAAAAGCCGGCATTCAGTTTTCAGGGCCACCCTGAAGCCAGCCCTGGCCCACATGATGTCGCCCCTTTGTTTGACCACTTTATAGAATTGATCGATGCCAAAACGAACTGATCTCCAATCAATTCTGATCATCGGTGCTGGCCCGATCGTGATCGGCCAGGCCTGTGAATTCGACTATTCCGGGGCGCAAGCCTGTAAGGCCCTGCGAGAAGAGGGGTTCCGCGTCATATTGGTGAACTCCAATCCGGCCACCATCATGACCGATCCGGCGATGGCCGATTCAACCTATATTGAGCCGGTTAACTGGCGCACGGTAGCGAAAATTATTGAGCAGGAAAAGCCGGACGCAGTGTTGCCCACTATGGGTGGGCAAACCGCGCTCAATTGCGCGCTCGATCTGGCGCGTGAAGGCGTGCTGGAAGAATTCGGTGTTGAGTTAATTGGCGCCACTGCCGACGCCATTGATAAAGCCGAAGACCGGCAGCGTTTTGACCTGGCGATGAAAGCCATCAACCTGGAAACGCCCAGGTCAGCACTTGCACACAGCATGGAAGAAGCAATGCAACTGGTTGACCATCTTGGTTTCCCTTGCATTATTCGACCGTCGTTCACCATGGGGGGCTCTGGCGGAGGTATTGCTTACAACCGCGAAGATTACGTAGAAATATGCAGCCGCGGCCTTGACCTGTCGCCTACCAATGAATTGTTGCTGGATGAATCGCTGATTGGCTGGAAAGAATATGAAATGGAAGTTGTTCGTGACAAGAATGACAACTGCATTATTGTTTGTTCCATTGAAAATTTTGACGCCATGGGTATTCATACCGGCGATTCAATCACCGTAGCGCCATCGCAAACGCTAACTGATAAAGAATATCAGATCATGCGTAACGCCAGTATTGCGGTATTGCGCGAAATTGGTGTTGAAACTGGTGGTTCTAATGTGCAGTTTGCGTTAAACCCGGAGGATGGGCGTCTGGTGGTCATCGAGATGAATCCGCGCGTGTCGCGTTCATCGGCACTGGCGTCAAAAGCCACGGGCTTTCCGATTGCTCGGGTTGCGGCAAAGCTGGCTGTTGGTTACACACTGGATGAATTGCAAAACGAGATAACAGGTGGTGCCACGCCGGCATCGTTCGAGCCCAGTATCGACTACGTGGTTACCAAGGTGCCGCGATTTACTTTCGAAAAATTCCAGGCCGCTGATGATCGATTAACCACACAGATGAAATCGGTCGGCGAAGTCATGGCGATCGGCAGAACATTTCAGGAGTCTATGCAGAAAGCACTTCGCGGCCTGGAAGTTGGGGCCAGTGGTTTTGATCCGGTTCTGGATCTGTCTGCAGATGATAGCCGCAGTATAATTATTGGTAAGCTCAGAGCGGCCAATGGCGACAGAATCTGGCACATAGCTGATGCGTTCAGGGCAGGCTTTAGCGTAGAAGAAATTTACGAGTTCAGCGGTGTTGATCCGTGGTTTCTGGTGCAAATAGAAGACATTGTGCAAACCGAAGCAGTGATAGAAAGCACTGAGCTTGAAGCGCTTGGCTCAAGTGAGTTGTTTCGCTGGAAGCGTAAAGGCTTTTCCGATTCCAGAATTGCCGCACTCATGTGGCGCACAGAAAAAGAAGTGCGCGCAAGACGCCATGAACTGAATGTAAGACCTGTTTATAAACGGGTCGATACCTGTGCCGCAGAGTTCGCCTCGGATACCGCGTACATGTATTCCAGTTACGAGGAAGAGTGTGAGTCAGAGCCCAGCGGGCGAGACAAAATTCTGGTGCTTGGCGGCGGCCCTAATCGCATAGGCCAGGGTATCGAGTTTGACTATTGCTGTGTGCATGCAGCGCTGGCAATGCGAGAAGATGGTTATGAAACCATTATGGTCAACTGTAACCCGGAAACGGTGTCTACCGATTACGACACGTCTGACAGGTTGTACTTTGAACCGGTTACGCTGGAAGACGTGCTTGAGATTGTGGCGCTGGAAAAGCCCAAAGGCGTGATTGTGCAATTCGGTGGCCAAACGCCCTTGAAACTGGCCCGTGACTTGCAGGACGCTGGCGTGCCGATCATAGGAACTACGCCAGATGCTATCGATCGCGCCGAAGATCGTGAACGTTTTCAGGGAATGATAGAACGGCTGCATTTGCTGCAACCGGCAAATACCACGGTTCGCACCCAGCAGGATGCGTTGAATGTTGCCGGTGAAATTGGATATCCAATAGTAGTGCGTCCTTCCTATGTGCTGGGCGGGCGCGCGATGGAGATCGTTCACAAAGACACTGAACTTGAAATGTACATGCGCGAAGCGGTTCAGGTATCCGAAGAGTCGCCAGTGTTGCTGGACCATTTTTTGAATGCTGCCATTGAGGTGGATATTGACGCGGTCAGCGACGGCAAAGATGTAGTGATCGGCGCGATCATGCAGCATATTGAGCAAGCGGGTATTCATTCGGGTGATTCCGCGTGCTCTTTACCACCGTACAGCCTGCCTGCCGAGGTGCAAGATGAGATGCGCCGTCAGGTGAAGCTGATGGCGCTTGAGCTGGGTGTTGTTGGTTTGATGAACGTGCAGCTGGCTTATCAGGATGGGGCAATTTACGTTATTGAGGTCAATCCTCGTGCGTCGCGCACCGTTCCATTTGTATCCAAGGCGATCGGTGTTTCACTGGCCAAGATAGCGGCGCGTTGTATGGCCGGAACTTCACTGGAAGAGCAGGGCTTTACCACAGAGATTGTGCCCGACTACTATTCGGTGAAAGAAGCGGTTTTCCCGTTCAACAAGTTTCCCGCAGTTGATCCAATATTAGGCCCGGAAATGAAATCGACGGGCGAAGTGATGGGCGTTGGTGAAACCTTTGGCGAAGCTTACGGCAAATCGCAGACCGGCGCAGGTGAATCGATTCCTACGAAAGGTGTTGCTTTTATCAGTGTGAGAGACACCGATCGTGATGCCTCCATTGAGGTGGCCAAAGAGCTGAAGGCATTGGGATTTGATTTGATGGCTACCCGCGGCACAGGTAAAGTGTTGTCGGATGCGGGGCTGGAAGTGCGAGTGATCAACAAAGTGCTCGAAGGCCAGCCACATGTGGTTGATGCGGTAAAGAACAAAGAAATAAGCCTGATCATAAATACCACCGAAGGCCGTCAGGCTATTGCTGATTCGGCTACAATCCGGCGCAGCGCGCTGCAGCATAAAGTGTACTGCACAACAACTCTTGCTGGTGGTGCGGCGGTAGCAGAAGCGCTGAAGTACGCCGGTGGTATGAAAGTTCGACGCCTACAGGACCTGCACAAGAGGGTGAGCCAATGAGCAAAATACCGATGACCGTTGAAGGTGAAGCCATGCTGCGCCAGGAGCTGGAGCGCCTGAAAAGTGAGGATCGTCCGCGTATTATTCAGGCCATTGCCGAAGCGCGGGAACACGGCGACCTGAAAGAAAACGCAGAGTACCACGCCGCGCGAGAACAGCAGAGTTTTGCCGAAGGCCGAATTGTGGAAATTGAAAGCAAGCTGTCAGATGCACAGGTGATCGATGTCACCAGTATTCCTAATCAGCACAGGGTTATTTTCGGAACCACAGTTGAGCTGATCAACGTGGAAACCGACGAAGAAGTAAAGTATAAGATTGTCGGCGATGATGAGGCTGACGTAAAGCAGCAGAAAATTTCAGTTAACTCGCCGATTGCGCGTGCGATCATTGCCAAGGAAGAGGGTGAGATCGTTAGAGTGCAGACGCCCGCGGGTGAAATTGAATATGAAATCGCCTCGGTAGAGCATATCTAGCCCTAGCCCTAGCCCGCCGGCGGCAGCAAGGTTTTCAATACCTTACGTACATCTTCTTCAACCATAAAATACGGCGCAGGATACGCAAACGCTTCCTTGCAAGCGCGCTCTGCGATTCCATCAAAATCAGTTTCTTTTAGCGGTTCCAGAAATTCAGGTATCTCTAATTGCCGGTTTAGCTGGCGCACTGATTCAATAAAAGCTTCTGCCGAAGGACTACCTGTTAGCTTGCCAAGCTCTTCGAGACGGTTGCGGGCTTTGTCGAGAGATAGGTCCAGCACTGCTGGCATCACGATTGCGTTAGCCAACCCATGCGGCACGCCATACAGACCGCCAATCTGGTGCGCAATCGCGTGTACATTACCCACGTTAACCTGGTTGATGGCGCGCCCGGCTTGATAAGATGCGTGTGCCATTGCATCACGCGCTTGCAGGTCTGAGCCGTTGCTAACCGCTTGTGGCAGGTACTTAAAAATTTGCTCCACAGCCAATGCCGCGCGTTGCATACTGTCGCCGCGATCCCAAACGCCGATGTACGCTTCTATGGCATGAGTGAGTGCGTCCATGCCAGTGGCCGCGGTGATATGGGGAGGTAAACCGGTCAGCAGCGTGGGGTCTAGGCAGGCGGCTTTTGGCAGCAATTGAGCGCCCGAGATCACTCCTTTCTCATGCGTCACTGTATCGCTTAGCACCGCGCCTGAGGTTGTCTCAGAGCCAGTGCCCGACGTAGTTGGTATGGCATACAAGGGCGGAGTATCATTTTTAACTTTATTAAAACCCACGTAGTCCTTTGCGTCTCCCGGGCAAGAAACCTGAATGCCAATGCCTTTGGCTGCATCAATAGATGACCCACCGCCAATGGCCAAAATGCTATCGCACTGGTTTTCTTTGTATACCGCGGCGCCAGCAGTCACTACCTGGTAGCTTGGGTCTGGTTCAACATCTGAAAAAAGCACGGCGTTTTCAAGCTCGGCAGAGGCCTGGGCCACTATACCGAGCTCAACCAGTGGTTTATCGGTGACAATCAACGTTTTTCTGTGGCCGTTTCGAAGCATGTAGCGACACAGCTGCCTGGCGCTGCCTTCGCCTGCAAAAAGGGTATAGCTGGCCGCGGGCATAAATAGCACCATGGTCTTCATTACAACAACATAGAGGTCGTGGAGGAACTTTTTCAGGGGCATTGTTTACCTCAATGGTGGCTTATTGTGCAGCTGGGGCGGCTATTGTACTTTCCGCAGAGGTGCTTGTCTGTGCGGCGTGCGGGGCTAAAAAAGCAGTTGAAACCCGAAATTTGCGCAAAAACGCGCAAATATAGTGCTCATAAGGGCAGAAAAGCGCGAATTACATTAGCCAGTAATCCATTAATCGTTATAATGAACTGGCAGACGTCTGCGATAATAGTTCAGTAAAGAGAGTAATATGAGTAAAGGTACAGTAAAGTGGTTTAATGCCGACAAAGGATACGGCTTCATTAAACCTGAAGACGGTGGCAAAGATCTGTTTGTTCACCACTCCGAAATCAAGAGCGGTAGCAATTACGCCACTCTGGATGACGGCCAGGAAGTTGAGTATGAAGTTGGCCAGGGCCAGAAAGGGCCATGCGCTAACAACGTAGTACCCTGCTAAGCAGGTTCTTCTAGTCCTTGACGTCCGGATGCGTAGTTTGCATCCGGGCGCTCCTGTTCTTCCTCTATGTTGGAAATTCGTCCAAATTGCGAGGCCTGCGACAGGGATCTCCCGCCTGACTGCGACAAAGCCCGCATTTGTACGTATGAGTGTACTTTTTGTGCCGACTGCGTTGCGCACCTATTGAACAACGTGTGCCCCAATTGCGGAGGTGGTTTTGTTGAAAGACCGATCAGACCGCAGCACGCTCATCGTCCTGGTGTCAGCCTTCAGCATCAAATTGCGTCGACCGCTCGCGTCCATACTCGCTATAGTCAGCAGGAATTGACCGAATTTGCAGCATCTTTGAGAGATATACCCCCGCACCTGCGTTGAATTCGATTAATTATTGATCAAGTCGCTGGTGACACGGTGTGTTTGCTGCCGGCTCAAATAAGTTCTGTGTCTTCGCGCCAAATTGCTAGTCTTAAAAGACTGGGTTTCTGCGCCCACATCCGGGAACGACACAACCGTGGGTATCATTAAACGCAGGGCCATCAATTCCATTGCGACTGCTGTGATCTGAGACTAGACAAACGATGCCGGGCTCTCCAAAAGCCAAACTGTACACCCGACTCCTGCTTCTGGTTTTGAGCCTTTTGGTGGTTTCCAGCGGCGCGACGCTGATTGCTGTTATCACAGCAACTGACAACAATATTGAACGCGAAGCGAATGCGCGCTTGCAGGTGGGCAGCTCAGTTCTGGAGTCTATGCTCGACACCCAGGGCAAACAGCTATTGGAATCCGCACGGGTGTTGACCGCAGACTTTGGGTTTAAACAGGCTGTGGCTTTACGCGACAAGGCGACTATAGAATCGGTATTGCAAAATCACGGTGCCCGTATCAACGCCGATCTCATTTCCCTGTTTGATCTGTCCGGCGAACTGCTCGCGTCAACGGCCTCTTTTGAAGTAAGCGCTCACCAGGAGTTGATACAAAAATTGCTTGCGGATAACGCCACACCCGCTGGCATTCAAACAACCACAACGCTGGGCAACAAAGCCTACCAGTTGGTGATGGTGCAGGTGCGCGCTCCGGCACCAGTCGCCTGGGCTGTTATCGCTTACGAAATTGACAGAGCCTTTGCGCAAAATCTGAAGCAAATGACCTTGCTTGACGTGAGTTTTGCACAGGAAAACAAGCATAGTCTGTTGGTGACCACCTTACCGGATGTGCATTCAAGTCAGCTTCAATCGTTGTCCAATTCTGGTGGATCGGAATATTCACACCTGCCTACCGTACTCGGTAACGGTGCGGGTCTAACCGTTGTGCTCAGTGTTTCGTTGGCCGAAGAGCGCGCTCGGTTTAACACGCTTAAACTACAGATATTACTGATCAGCGGCGCCATTCTGGTTGGCTGCCTGATCGTGATGATTCCGATGTTGCGAGGCATAACGCGACCGATAGGCAAGCTGGTCGACGGTGCACAGCGCATAGCCAGTGGTGATTACACTGCTCCTATTAAACTGGCACATGTCGGTGGCTTCGAAATTGCGCAATTGGCTGACAGTTTCAACCAAATGCAGTCTGCGGTGGCGAGCCGTGAAAAAAAGATTGTCTATCAGGCCCATCATGATTCACTTACTGGACTGCCCGTCCGTGACAAAATAGCGATTGAGTTGCAGCGCCTGATAGACAGCAACGAATCGGCTCGAATAGCGATTGTTAGTATCGGTGTTCAGCGCATAAAGTCGATCAACAACTCGCTGGGCTTTGCAGTCGGTGACAAGTTGCTGTGTGCATGCGCCGATAGATGGCGACAGTTGTTTCCGGCGCCGCATCTTATTGGGCGTTCAACCGCCAGCGAATTCACCTTGCTTTATGTACTTTCCGGCACTGAAAACCTCACTGAACTTGCCGGTGCATTGCACGAAGCCTGGTTGGAACCGTTCGAGGTGAATGGTTTTGAGATCAACGTTCCATTGACGCTTGGCTTGGCGCAGTCGCCTGAGCATGGTGACCAGGCAGAGGAGCTTCTTCGGCGTTCGGATATGGCCCTGAATCGGGCCTTGGAATTGCGGCACCAATCGGAATACTACCAGCAGGGTGAGGATCAAAAACACCTCAAACAAATTCGATTGATTAACGATTTGAAGCAAGCCATGAAGGCTGATCAACTGACACTGTATTATCAACCCAAAATCAATGTTGCGAGACAGGCTGTCACTGAGGTTGAGGCGCTAGTGCGCTGGGTTCACCCGGAACTTGGCTTTATTCCACCTGATGAGTTTATAGGCTTAGCGGAGCAGTCTGGCCTTATGCCGGCTTTGTCCCGGTGGATTCTGAGGCGCGGTATTCGGGATGCAAGTGCTTGGCAACAAGCAGGCCATGACGTATCAGTTGCTATTAACTTATCCGCCTATGACTTGATGCATGATGACTTGCCCGCATTTCTTGATGCGTTGCTAAAAGACAGCAGATATTCAAGTTCACGATTGATTCTGGAAGTCACAGAGTCAGCAATGATGGAAGATCCGGATAAGGCACTCAGGGTGCTGAACCGGTTTAAAGCGCAAGGGTTCACTCTGGCGATTGACGATTATGGCACTGGATACTCCTCGCTTGGTCAGATGAAGCAATTGCCTGTTGACGAGTTAAAAATTGATATGTGTTTTGTGCGCAAGCTGAGCACGGACAGCAGTGATCAGGTGATTGTGAAATCCACTATTGCTATGGCCCATAATATTGGTCTTAAAGTTGTTGCAGAAGGTGTAGAAGACCGTGAAGCGCAAGCGCTTTTGGAGCAGTGGGGATGCGATAAGCTGCAAGGGTTCTACTTTAGCAAGCCACTGCCTATTGATGATTTCCTACAGTGGATGCAGCAATTCGAATACCAGAGCGCTTATCAGCAGGTAGACACGGCTAACGACAATGCGTGCGTTGATACGTCTGCCCAGCGCCATGCTAGCTGATGGCGTGGCGTGTCAAATCAACATCAACAACTGTCATTTGATTCTGGCTCGCCGTGCATTACCGCAATTTTCGAATTAAAAACGGTGCGATCTGCTCCCCGGAAGGGTCAGAAATCCCAACCTGTGGCGCATAGATAACACTCGGATGGCCAATTGCGTTCGCTCGATTGAGCAATGCCGTACCATGCAAGCCGTGGTGAACCAGCTCAGTCTCATTTGTTGGAAAGCCCGGTGGCTCGCGTGTGTTGCTGAAGAAAAACTCAGGGTCGTCCGGGCTCATCAAGCCTAACATATCAACATTGGCCCGATAGGCATTGCCGCTAGCGGTGAACATGTCACCATAAGTTGACACACCGTTAAACGCCAGCATACGATCGAACAAGCCGATGCTGTTGGCAATT
This sequence comes from Gammaproteobacteria bacterium, assembly GCA_030429735.1. Classification (GTDB taxonomy): domain Bacteria; phylum Pseudomonadota; class Gammaproteobacteria; order Pseudomonadales; family JAUIET01; genus JAUIET01. The sequence goes on along the minus strand of JAUIET010000001.1, from coordinate 321,213 downwards.
TCCTCTAGTGTGAAGCCAAAATCTGTAAAAACAACGGTTTCCCATTTCAGCAAATCATAGGTTGCCTGCCCTTCGATTCCGCCGGCTCCCAACAGGCGCGTGGACTCCCGCAGTACTGGATCGCCGCTACCCGGTTGTGCCATGTCATCATGAAACGCCAGCCACAGGCTTGTGCCGGCGCCAGCGGAATAGCCATACATTGCGACGCGCCGTTTGTTGATGTTAAGTGCATCGGCGTGGAAGCGCATGAACTGCAGTGCGCGCGCCGCATCCCGCATAGGTTTAATAACCCCTTCGCTGTCGTTTGCCAGAATATAACGGTAGTTAATCGTAGCGAATGCGATATTCGCTTGCAGAAATTGGCGAATCTGAGCCGCACGCACCGGAATATACGAAACGGACTTATCCCCAGAGATAAAAGCGCCGCCGTGCATATAAATGACTAGCGCGGTGGGAGCGCTTGATTCCGGAAGAAAAACGTCAAATTGATTCCGGCTAAACGGGCCGTAGGCAATGTTCTGCGCAAAGTTCGCATTGATGCCGGCCAAATCGATTGGCGGGCTAACAAATGTCAGCGGCAGACTGGGCTCTGGCTCTGGCTCTGGCTCTGGCTCAGGTTCCGGCTCAGGTTCCGGCTCAGGTTCCGGCTCAGGTTCCGGCTCAGGTTCCGGCTCAGGTTCCGGCTCTGGCTCAGGTTCCGGCTCTGGCTCAGGTTCCGGCTCTGGCTCAGGTTCTGGCTCAGGTTCTGGCTCAGGTTCAGGTTCCGGCTCAGGTTCCGGCTCCGGCTCAGGTTCCGGCTCCGGCTCAGGTTCCGGCTCTGGCTCAGGTTCAGGTTCCGGCTCGGGTTCAGGTTCCGGCCGCGGTTCCGGGGTGGGCTCCGGCGTAGGTTCTGGCCGCGGCTCTGGGGAGGGCTCGGGTTCGGGCCGTGGCGCAGGCTCTGGAGCTGGTTGAGGCTCTGGCTCTGGCTCAGGTTCTGGCTCAGGCTGCGGTTCTGGCTCAGGCTCAGGTTGCGGTTCTGGCTCAGGCTCAGGTTGCGGTTCGGGCTCCGGCGCTTGGCTGCCCAATGATGCGCCGCCTGTGCTATCCGACTCAACCTCCCCGCCCGAGCAGGCAGAAAGGAACAGCGTGAGAGCGAAAATTCGGAGTAGATACATTTTAGAAGAGGTCAAAATATGATCAATTGTTATCGGCGGCCATTGTCCCACAGTAATCGCGGTTACACTACCGAAAGTCTGCTTAAAGGCTTTATTTCCGTGTTTATAGACCGGCGGTCGCGTCAGGACTGGTAGCGAAAACAGTCCGTCGTATGGTCATTGACCATGCCAACTGCCTGCATATAGGCGTAACAGATGGTGGTTCCAACGAACTTGAAACCGCGTTTCTTCAGAGCCTTGCTCATTGCGTCCGAGCGTTCAGTGCTGGCCGGTACATCGGCCACAGTAAGAGGCGAGTTATTAATGGGTTCGCCGTCAACAAATTGCCAAATGTAGTTGCTAAAGCTGCCACATTCTTGTTGCACATCAATAAACAGCTGAGCATTGGTCACGGTTCCGCGCACTTTGAGTTTGTTGCGCACAATCTCAGGGTTGTTGAGCAGCTGCTGAATCTTTGCTTCCGAGTAGCGGGCAATTTTCTGCACATCAAAATCGTCAAACGCGTGTCGATAGCCCTCGCGCTTATTCAAGATGGTTGCCCAGCTTAGGCCCGCTTGCGCGCCCTCCAGCACCAGAAATTCGAATAAAACCCGATCGTCATACACTGGCACACCCCACTCGGTGTCATGATACTCTTGCTCCAGTTTAGAGCCGTTTGCCCATGCGCATCGTTTCATTGTGAATCTCCAGTGTTCCTTTGTCAGCTAACCACAGCCTGCCTGATTTTCAATTTACCTCATCTTTACCCGCTTGGCACTGACAAGCTTCTGTGGATTCAGTAGTATCGGAGCCCTTCTCAAAACAGGTGTTAAGAAAGCGGTGCAAAGAGCGTTTCTCAGAGTTTTTGGTGTCAGCGCTTTTCTCAGCTTGCTTGCCTGCACACCTATGTTGAATAAGTCTGACTCGGACAGTCTATCTCACATGGGCAAGCTGGCCAGTGGCTGGAGCAGTGAACCCGCGGCCAATACGCCGCTCGATTGGGCGAGGTTTGTAGATTCCGCCGCGCTTAGCCAGATCATTGCTGAGGCACAGCTGAATAACCTTGAATTGCAGGCCTCATCAGCACGTCGTGACGCCGCGTTTGAGCAAGCGAAAATCGCAAGTGGGCGACGCTGGCCAAGCCTGAGTGCGGCACTGGATGGTAATCGACAGCAGCGCGCCAATACGGCCTTTACCACTGCGGGCAGTGCGATTACTGAAACGGTCAATGCCAGTGTGTCTGCCAGCTGGGAGTTGGATGTCTGGGGGCAGCTCGCGCTCGGTCAGAAGGCCGCCGTGAACACCGCTCTGCAGCAAGACCAGTTACTGCGTTGGTCGCAGTTTTCCCTGGCTGCGCAAATTGCCCGTACCTGGCTGGATACCATCGAACTCAAGCAGCAATGGCGTCTTGCGCAACAGCGAGAAAAAAATCTGCGTGATAATCTCGATATTATTGAAAACGGCTTTAGCTCGGGTATACGCGATGCGCTTGACGTGTATTCGGCGCGCGCCGAAGCCGATGCTTCGCAGGCCACCACGATCCTCAGGCAACAAAATTTTCAAAGTGTGGTGAGGCAGCTGAAGATATTGCTGGGTCGATACCCGGACAATCAGCTTGATCTGCCAAACAAAGCACCGACGCTGAGTATTGATATTCCGCTCCAATTGCCACTTACACTGCTCGAGCGCCGCCCGGATATTGAGGCCAGCCGTCATGCTTTGCTAAGCCAGCAGGCAAATCTGGGTGTTGCAAAAGCCAATCGCCTGCCCAGTCTTAGCTTGCGTGGCACCTACGGCGCCAGCAATCAGCGGCTGCGCGATGTTCTTAATGGCGACGATGTTTTTTGGAGCGCTGTTGCAGGTATTGCAGCGCCCCTGTTTCAAGGCGGTCAATTGGCTGCTGAGCAGCGTCGGCAACAGGCACTGCTTGCTGCCAGCGTGGCCGATTATAAAAGCACTGTGTTAAATGCCATCAGTGAAGTTGAGCAAAGTATCGATAATGAATTGCTCATCAAAGAACGATTGGAAGCGGCGCGTCGTGCCGATCAGATATCACAACAAGCAGAGCGACAAGCATTTGAATCCTATGTTGCAGGCTTGAGCAATTTGAATACCTGGTTACAGGCTCAGCGAACAGCGTTCGATCGGCAAAGCCAACTGGCGCAACTGGAAACCGAGTTGCTAAAAAACCGTATTAACTTTTATCTTGCGCTAGGCGGTGACTTCGGCGTTGCCACTTCGCCCGAATAGACGCCGCAGACCATTACCCATATCGTTGGCAATCAGCATGTTGCACGGCACCAGAAATAGCGTAATTGCAGTAGCGAACAATATACCGAAGCCCAGTGAAATCGCCATTGGAATCATAAACAGCGACTGGGTAGAACTGACAAACATCATTGGCATCAAACCGACAAAGGTTGTGACTGACGTTAACATGACCGCACGAAATCGTAGCGGCCCGGCATTGATTACGGAATCAAAAAGATCCAGGCCCTTGCGCCGGCTTTGGTTGACAAAATCTACCAGTACCAGGCTGTCATTGATCACAACGCCCACCAAAGCGAGTAAGCCCATATAGCTGACCATGGCGAAATACTGACCCATTATCAGATGGCCAATAACTGCGCCAATCAAACTGAAAGGTATTATAGACATCACAATCAACGGCTGTGTGTAAGACTTCAGCGGCAGGGCCAGCAGGCAATATATTAGAAACAGTAAAGCCACTAACGCAACGCTCAAACTCTGTGTTGTTTCCCGTTGTTCCCTTGCTTCGCCCTCCAATGAATAGCTGACTCCGGGGTATTGTGCTAGCAGCTCATCCAGAAATTGGCCAAGGTCCGCGTTAAGCGTTATCGCATTGGTTTTCTTTTTGTCGAAGTCAGCCGTCACGTTAACAACACGATAGCGGTCAACTCGGCGAATGGTGGATGGACCGGTTGATGGCGAGATCTCAGCCACGTGCGCCAGAGGCACTTGCCGGCCATCTGGTGTCTGAATAAGTAGTTCGCTCAGCGTGTCCTGATTGCTTCGTTCACTCTTTGGCAGGCGAACCAATACGCGTACGTCATCACGGCCACGCTGGATTCTCTGTGCTTCAAAACCCCGAAATGCTTCGCTGATCTGGCGAAGAATACTGGAACGAGTCAGTCCCAGCACGGTACCTTGATTGGTCAACTCCACACGCAGCTCATCTTTACCGTCAGATAAAGAATCAGCAACGTCAAAAACAGTTGGGTAGCTGGCGAGTCGTTGCTTGACCTGATCAGCTACTTTGCCGAGTGTCTCCAGCGAGTGGCCGCTAAGCTGCACATTGATCGGGTCGCCAAAACGAAACAGCTCAGAGCGCATATTCAAAGATTCAGCTCCGGCGATCGGGCCGATCAATTCCCGCCACTCGCGGGTAACTTCTGCCGGATCAAGCGGAATGGTTCTTTCTGCCAAGGGCACGGTTTCAATAGCTACCCTGCCACGATGGCTTGCCGCACCTCCGCGACCGCTGCCACCACTGACAGACAATATATGACGTATTGCGCTATTGCCGTCTGCATCTGTGTATTTATCGCGAATTTGCTCGGCCGCTTCTGTCATTCGAGCAATATGACGGTCGGTTACTTCGAAAGGAGTGCCCACCGGCATAGTGAGACTGGCGGCAACAGTTTCCGCGGGGATGCGTGGCATAAATGTAAACGGCAGCCATCCTTTCAGTAATAGTGAGAGCGCTAATGCAAATAGGCCAAGGAACGCGGCCAGAACACTGTAGCGGTTCTTCACAGCGGTCTTCAGTGCCGGTTTGTAGTACTTGATTATGGCTTGCTCGAAACCATCCGCAAAATCCTGCTGCCATAATTCAAAGCGGCGGAACCAGCTGTTTTTGCCGTTGCTATTGGGCTGCCTGCGCACTTCGATATTCTTCAGATGCGCCGGCAGAACCAATTTGCTTTCGATTAACGAGAACATGAGGATGGCACCGATGACAATAGGCACAGGTTCCATCATGCGGGACATGTGCCCCTCGAGAGCCAGCAATGGCATGAAGGCGGCGATTGTTGTAAGCACGCCAAAGGTCACAGGTATAGCAACTCGATGGGTCCCTTCTATCGCGGCGTCGTCGCCCGGGCCATGTTCGGCCAGTGAGGTATAAATACTCTCGCCGGTCACAATGGCATCGTCCACCACCAGGCCCAATACCAGGATAAAACCATACAAACTCATCATATTGATGCTGACATCCAGAAAGCCGAGCACCATAAATGCGCCAATAAAGCTGATGGGTATACCAATGAATACCCAAAACGACACAGCAGGTCGCAAGAACAGGGTTAACAACAGTATGACCAGCAGACCACCCTGCCAGATATTGTTAACCAGCGTACCCAGGCGCGATTTTAAAAGTTCTGAATCGTCATCCCAGTAACTCAGCACCACCCCTTCTGGTAGAGTCGATTGTTTGTCGGCAATGTACTGATGTACTTTTTCGGCGATGTCCAGCGCACCTTCGTTACTGGCGCGATACACTTTTATAAACAGCGTGTTATGGCCGTTAAAACGTGAGCGGATACTGTCTTCTTCGAAGCCGTCGCGCACTGTGGCAATATCGGAAATACGAAGTATCGAGCCGTCCGGGTTGGTTTTCACCACTATCGACTCGAAGTCATTCTTGCGGTAAGCCTGGCCTTTGGAACGAATCAAAACATCGCCACCCTGCGCGCGAAGATTGCCAGCGGATACATCCAGTGAGCTTTCCCGAATAAGATTTGCCACATCAGACAAGGTCAGTTGCGCGTCTCGCAATTTGTCTTGTGACACTTCGATGTTAATTTCGTAGTTACGGCCAAACTCGATTTCAGCAACCGATATACCGTCGATGCGAAGCACTTCATCGCGAATTTGTTCCGTATAGGTACGTAATTCAACTTCGGGCAGATCTGCAGAAACCACAAGATCAATCACCGCAAACTGCCATTGTGCCAGGCTAATAACGGGCTTCTCAGCATCAGCTGGTAATGTGTTGATTGCATCAACCCGTGATTTCACATCGGCAAGAAGCTCGCGTTCGTCATAACCTTCGGCCAACTCTATGGAAATATTGGTTGAACCCTCTGACGAGGTGCTGACTATTTCTTTGATGCCCTCCAGGTCTTGTACCGCTTCTTCTATTCTAACGGCGATACCGAGTTCGACATCTTCCGGAGTTGCCCCACGAAGCGGTACCGAAATAGTGACCATCCGCATATCGCCAGGTGGAAATACTTCAAGCAGAACTGTACTCGACAGGGCAAGTAAGCCGCCCAATACAATTGAGAACATCAGCAGATTGGCAGCAACCGTATTGCGAACAAACCAATTGATCATGTGCCGGCGTCCTGGTTACTTCCGGTTACAGAGTTTTGCAGAACATCGGCCGTTGCCGGGGGCTCAAACTCGGTCGCGGTTACCCGAACACCAGAAGTGACTTGTCCCAGCGGGGTGATAACCAGCCGGTCACCCTCTTCAAGTCCTGACCCGATAATCGCCCGATCGCCACTCTGCCAGGTGATCTCTATGGCGCGACGTTGCAACAAGCCATCGACAACCGTATAGACATAGCTGCTCTGGTAGATTGCATCAACCGGGATAGCAATAACATCGCTAAGCGTTTTGCCGCTTATGAATGCGTTCACATACTCGCCGATCTTGATTGGCCGCGTTGAGGTTTGCTGATCACTATTGGGATCAATGGCGGCAAATGGCTCGTCAATTTTGGCGACTACGTGCAATTGTCGGGCATTGGTGTCAATGGCGCTTTCTGTACGAACGATTTTTCCCTCCCAGAATTCATTGCCCGTAAGCTGTGAGGTGAGCACAACAGCGGGCAGTTCATCGGACTCAGGCTGTGAATTGGTGTAGCGCTCGGGCAGATGCACATAGGCAAGGTCGCGATTGCGAATCGGTAAGCGAACCTCCACCGCATCGGTTGCGTATATTTCGCCAAGTTGGGCATTCATGGAGACTACCTGACCCAGATCAACCAGGCTCTTCAGGGTTCTACCTGCGTAGGGAGCGCGTATTCTGGTTCGCTCCAAATCCAGCTGAACCTTGTCCAGATTTGCACTGGCGGACGCAAGGCGCGCTTTGGCAGCCAGCAACTGCGGCTTACGAAGCACCAGATCGCTGGGTTTTTCGCCACGCCCAAGTCGCTCCCAGTCTTTTTCGGCCTGCTTGGCTCTGGCGGTTTCTTCCATCAGTAGCTGTTGTGCGTCGACCAAGCTGGCTTCAGCAATCTTTACGTTGGCAGCATAGTCGCGTGGGTCAATCTCCAGCAACACTTCATTTTTATCGAAAAACCCGCCATCGCGAAACGCGGGATTCACGCGCGTTATTTGCCCGGACACCTGAGCGACCAGCATACTCTGCGTGCGCGGCTGGACTGTGCCGTAACTTTCCACATTAATCTGCATGTTCTCCCGCACAAGCGGCATTACCTCAACCGAAATGGGGGCTGGCCTGGCTGGCGCCGCGCGGTCTGGCGTGGGCTCGTTAAAGAAAAAAAGGCCTGCGACCAGCAAGAAACCAAGCAAGATAATGAAAGGCCGAAGTCGTCGGTCAATGCGATCGAAAATACTCAATGCGATCCTCGCGTAATTCTCAGCGCACAGCATAGCGGAAGCAGGTTGCCAGGCGTTAATCGTCGAGCGTAAATAAACCGTAAAACGATGTCTAAGGTGTAAAGCAGCATTGTATCGCGAGAATTATCTGCTGAGCAGCTACTGCCGCTAAATCAACCGTGAGCCTGCATTGGCGCAGATGCAAAGACGTTGTTTTGGTATCATCAGTGACGCGATGGATTGGCTGTCGCACCAATTGAGTAGCTAGTGGAGGTTAGTTATGTCCTTGATGTCGATTGATAGGCGGCGATTTCTTAAAAATGCCGCTATGCTGGCGATCGCTGGGAACAATCCAGCATTGTTTGCTGCCGAAGAGCCCGTGCGTATCAGGAAAATTATTCCGTCCAGCGGTGAAAAATTGGCGGTGGTGGGCATGGGCACTTCGCGAACCTTTATCAACCCAGACGATGCGGCGTTCCAACAACAGCTTCTGGAAGTTCTGCGGATATTTTTTAGCAATGGCGGGCAGTTACTGGACTCCTCACCCATGTATGGTCCGGCGGAAAGTATCGTGGGCCAGTTATTACCAAAACTCGATAATGCAGGTGACCTGTTCGCGGCGACGAAGGTGTGGACGCGAGGTGAGCAAGCCGGCATCGAACAAATGCGGGAGTCGATGCGTAAGATGTCGGTACCTGTCATGGACCTTATGCAAATCCACAATCTGAAAGACTGGCAAACACACCTCAAAACGCTGCGCGAATGGAAAGAGCAGGGCAAGATACGCTATTTGGGAGTCACCACATCACACGGTCGCTTCCACAGCGAATTGATCGACATAATGCGCAAGGAGCCGCTGGATTTCGTGCAGCTGAGCTACAACATTATGGACAGGGAAGCCGAGCAAGTGTTATTGCCGATGGCGCAAGACAAAGGAATCGCGACATTGATCAACCGGCCTTATCAGCGCGGTGAATTGTTCAGTCGAAGTCGCGGCAAGCCGTTGCCAGCTGTGGCTGAAGAATTACACTGCACCAGCTGGGGCCAGTTATATCTGAAGTGGATTTTGGGTCACCCGGCTGCAACCTGTGTGATTCCGGCAAGCAGTAAACCCAAGCATACACGAGACAATATGGGCGCAGGTTTTGCGGAGCTTCCTGACCAAACACAGCGCAAGCAAATTCTGCAGGCCTTTAATTCGCTGTAGGCCTCGAATGGCGGGCCACTCCGGCGAGGTTAACAGGACACCACTTTGTTATGCAAATACTGGAGCAGCGCACTCAGTGCCCCTACTGCGGAGAAACCATCTCAGTTCTGATAGATGATTCCGTTGAGCAGCAAGAGTATATCGAAGACTGCCAGGTTTGTTGCCGCCCTATTGAACTCTCGGTGTCTATAGACAGTCTTGGCAATATCGAGCTTTGGGCAAGCACTGACAGCGAGTAGGGTTAAAGGCAATAGATGGGGGCCTTTTCTTTGAGGGAAACCGTTATTGGATCGTTTCACGGCTAATACGCGCACTGGGGATTATTATCATGAATGTCATACTGAACAGAAAATGGTCGGCGAGCATCGCAATCTTCGCCTTTTTAACAATGTTGTTCGGGTGTGGATCGGAACAATCCCCGGTAGTAGACAGCGCCACAACAGACGTGGCTGCATCAAACGCTGACAATCAACAGACAGCGCCGCAAGACACTGAAGTGCGTCAAGAAAATAATCGGGCAAACGATATGTTTGCGCGGTTCTTCGAAGAATCCGTTGCGCGCAGCCCAATGTATCAAACCTACCTGGGCAGAAAAAATGACAATGATAAGTGGGACAACCTCAGCGAAGAGTACGAGCGTGAAACCCTGGAAATGCATAAGCGCCAGTTGGCTGAGTTACATACTCTGAAGCTTGATCAGTTACATGCCAGCGAAGCACTCAGTTACGAATTGATGCGCCAGGATCTGGAGAACAGCATTGCAGATTTTCGGTGGCGCATGCATAACTACCCAGTTGAACAAATGCGCGGAACGCACAGTGCGGTGCCGGCATTGCTGATCAACCAGCATCGGGTACAGGATCTGGCAGACGCAAAAGCCTACATAAACCGGGTTAAAACGGTCGATAAATTCTTTGCGCAAATGCGAGAAGGCATCGATGAGCGCGCGGCCGCTGGCATACTGCCGCCAAAGTTTGTATTCGCACACGTTATTCGCGATAGTCTTAACATTATTAAAGGCGCGCCGTTTGAAGACAATGCGGAAGACAATGCCTTGCTCAGCGACTTCAAATCAAAAGTTAAAACGCTGGTTGACACTGAGGTCGTTTCCCAACAAAAAGGCGACGACTTGATCGCGTCATTGGAAAAGGCATTGCAGACGGAATTCAAGGCCGCGTATGAAGGCCTGGTAGACCACCTGCGAAGCCTCGAAAAAACCGCCACTACCGATGATGGTGTGTGGAAGTGGCCTGACGGCGAGGCGTTTTACAGCGTCGCTTTACAACGAATGACCACAACCGACATGACTGCTGAAGACATACATCAGTTGGGCCTCAGCGAGGTGGCGCGCATACATCAAGAGATGACCGCGATCAAAGATCAGGTGGAGTTTGAAGGCGATTTGAAAGCGTTCATGCAATTTATGCGCGATGACTCTCGCTTTTACTATCCGGATACGGAAGAGGGAAAGCAGCGCTATCTGAGCGAAGCAACCGAGCTGATCAACCATCTGAAGCCCAGATTGGATGAGCTGTTTATCACCAAGCCAAAAGCCGAACTGATAGTCAAAGCGGTTGAACCATTTCGTGAGCAATCTGCGGGCAAAGCGTTTTATCAGCGCCCGTCAGAGGATGGCAGTCGCCCCGGTATTTATTACGCTAACCTGTACGACATGAAATCGATGCCAATCTATCAGATGGAGGCGCTGGCCTATCATGAGGGCATTCCTGGTCACCATATGCAGTTGGCCATTGCCCAGGAACTGAAGGACGTACCGAAGTTTCGCAAGCACGGTGGTTACACGGCCTATACAGAAGGCTGGGGCTTGTACTCGGAGTATGTTCCAAAAGAAATCGGCCTCTATTCCGACCCGTATTCGGACTTTGGCCGGCTTGCAATGGAACTATGGCGGGCGTGTCGACTGGTGGTGGATACGGGTGTTCATGCGAAGAAATGGACTCGTGAACAAGGTATAGACTATTACGTCAGCAATACTCCTAACAGTGTCTGGGATGCCACTAAAATGGTAGAGCGCCACATTGTGATGCCAGGGCAAGCCACTGCCTACAAGGTTGGCATGCTGAAGATTCTGGAGTTACGTGAAAATGCGCGTACACGTCTGGGCGAACGGTTTGATATCCGTGCCTATCATGATGAAGTGCTTAAATTTGGCGCTGTACCGCTGAATGTCTTGCAGCGCATAATAGATGAGTGGATAGAAAAGCAGCTCAGGACCTGACAGTCTGTTACAGCCCATTACTGTCAGCGAAGGTCTTGGCAAAGCTGTTAACGTAGTCATCCAGCGGCTTTCCAGTCCTCGGATTAACGATCGGGGGCAGCAGGGTGCCTGAGTATTCTGGCGCGGCACTGAATTCGTTTTTCTCAGACATTGAGAACAAAAAGACCAGCCCGCTCAGGCCTACGCTGAAGCAGCAGGCAAGTATCGCCGTGTGCTTGATGTTGGTTGCAAAAAACAAGTTGTAGTGCAGCAGATAGGCCAGCAAGACCGTGCCAAAGGTGTAGGCAATAAGGGTTCTAATGTATGTGCTGTCTGTAATAAACTCAGCGAATAGCTCAACCGGTGTCTGGGTCAGGCCGATGGCCGCAATTAGTGTTGTCACCAGCAACTGATAGCTGAAATGCGGTTGGTGGCGCAGTACTCGCCCCACTACAGCCCAAAATCCAGCCCATGCAAGCAGTATTCCCATGCCAGCGATTGTACTGATGCCATGCTCTTTCCATTCGCCGTCGGTATTGCTAAAGCCGTAGTTCAGCAAGCTATCAGTCAGGCAAACAAGTGCGAACAGACAAACAGGTAGCCAGGCATTTCTGGCCGCTCGATGCAGCCAACTGCTCACCAGCAGTTTCCGGGTAGGCTCCACCTCATGCTCGTCGGAGTACAAGCGCATTGTGGTGCGGCCAACGGTAATCGAGTCGCCGGGGCGTACAGATTGTGTGGCAGACTCTACTGGTTCGCCATTTACTAACACAGGATTCGTGGCGTCCAGAATGTTGATGTGCCAGCTAAGTTCTTCGCCGCCCACTCCGTAGCGATATATGCGCAGTTGTTGAGGCGCCACATAAGGGTCGGTTAGCACGATATCGTTACTGTAAGCTCGGCCCACATACAGCTCGCGTTCATTGAGTTTGTACAGGTCGGCATTGCGGCCTTGTTTCAATCCAATCTGAATAATCAGGGTTTCCATGCTATGGCTCCCATCAGTTTGGCGAACAGGGCGGTGGCGCTGTTCTGGCTGATTCCAGTAGCAGAAGCTTTTAGCACAGCAGAGCTATTGCTGTTGTCCAGTGCGGCCAATAGCAGCAGGGCGTCGTACAGATCGTCATAGCTTTGATAGGCACGAAAGCAGCTGGACACTTTCCAGCGGCTGCCGGCAATTTTCACGATATTGGTGTTGCATTGATACTCGCTGACATCTTCTTCGTCACTACCGCTGTGCTGGGATTTGTGATTGAAACGCCGCTCAAGTGCGTTGTAAAACTGGAATGTGTTGAGTTCCTCGGTTTCAAGCCACTCGTAGTCGTACTCAAATTGGCCGGTATAAAAATCATCTTCAATATAGATAGCGTCATTAGATTGGCAATGTTGATGGAAGCTTTCATACAATAGGTCGTCATCTTCCACAGTGTGCCCCCAGCACTTCAAGGTATCACTGATTTTTTGCGGCAGCATTAGATCGCCGAACCCTTCCAGGGACCAGTCGTCTTCGAGCAGTTCGCTGTAAAACGTTGATTGGTCGTTATACAAAGCCGTTCTTATTTGTTCGGTAAAATTTGGCCGCTGCAATTCGGGTGTGGTTCTGTCGCCAGGGTTAGCTCTTCGCGCATTGTCGATAAGCGTTTGCAATTGTTCTGCAGGCACTAAAAACGAAATCTGTTCTCCGCCTTTTGATACGTTGATGCCGAGCACTCGCCCACTGGAATCGATAGCCGGGCCGCCGCTCATTCCGGAGTTGAGCGAACCGCTGAATAGAATTTTCTGATAGCGCGATTTTTTGACCAGGCCATTGTAATTACCCTCGATAATTGTCATGCCAAGGTCCTGGGGATTGCCCAGAGAGAAGATGCGGTCGCCCTGGCTCGGCTTGGTGGCTCTGAGCCGCAAGCTGCGAGCCACTTCGCGAGCCGGTGCAAGTAATGCAAGATCGTGGATGACATCAATGGCCGCAACCGTGGCTGCTATCGTTTTCCCTTCATCATCCACCAGCTCCAAACGGTATGTTTCTGGTGCATGAATCAGTAGAGAAATCACATGAAAATTGGTGGCAACATAGCGCCCGCCGTCAACCGAGAACCCCGAGCCAATGCTGGTTTTGTCGCCAGAAGCAAGGTCTATGGTCCGAACCTGAACGACACCGCTGCTGTAACGATCAAACAGCGAAGTGGCCGTTTGTGACTGAGCCAGGCTGAGCATCGGCATCGCGGCAAGAATCGCAATAATGAACGTAAGTGTTTGATTTTTGGCGCTTGTTATCATTTATGCAGTATAGACCATTGCGCTGATCGTTTAGCTGTTCAGCAAGTGTTCAGACCTCGCTCTGTAAAGTGTTACTCTGGCTGCAGTCGGCTCTTATCGCTTTCCAGGAGCTGCTGCATAGGCCATTTGTGACGGAGCGCGAGGTATCAGTATGACGTTTTATCTTAGCAAAACGATGAGTATCAGCGCGGCATTTCTGGCCATGTTAGCGGCACCTGGTGCGGTCGTTGCAAAAACTGCAGACTGCAGCAGTCCTCTCACGGTTAGATCGGGTGATACGCTCAGTGGCATAGCCCAGCGCTGTGGCACCTCGGTCAGTGCGTTATTGACTAACAATCCGCAGGTGGATGAATCCGGTGCTGTTCGTGTTGGGGAAAAAATCTATCTACCGCCGCTTGACTCCTTGTACAGCGACGCCCAGCTGGACCTGTTGCTGGGGCCTATTGCGCTGCACCCCGATGTATTGCTGAGCGAGATGCTGCCGGCGTCCACCTACCCACTTGAGATTGTGCAAGCTGCGCGCTGGCTTGAGAGCAACCCGCACGCTGAAGCAGGTGACGAACAGAATTGGTCCAGCAGCGTCAAGGCACTCACTCGCTACCCGGACGTGCTCGCGCAAATGAATGACGATATTGAATGGACCCAGCAGTTGGGAGATGCGTTTCTTACGCAACCTGATGCAGTGTTTGAAACCATTCAGCGCCTTCGCAGACAAGCAGACGCTGCGGGGCATCTAAAAGACAGTGAGCAGCAGGATGTGGTGCGTGAAAAGTCGAGCAACGGATCGGAAACAATTATTCGAATCGTTCACGCGGACCCGCTGTATGTGCACGTGCCGCGCTATAACCCTGCCTACGTTTATTCGCATCATGATCGAACATCGCATCGGCATGCGCACCATGACGCGGGCATACACTTTGGGGTTGGTCTGCTGTTAGGTGGGTGGTTACACCACACGCTGGATTGGCACCATGGCCACCTGTTTTACCAGCCTTATCACAGCATCGCGTACCAGCGTTATTACCGGTACCGACATTATCGCCCCTATACATCGTATACGAGGCACTACGATTACTATGCGCGTAGTCCGTATCGTGGCTTGCGATGGCGGCATGATCAGCATCGCTACAACACCTATGGTCGAACTGGCTTGGCCAACAGACACTATTATTCCGGTCGCACGCAGGAGCGCTATCGCCATCGCTACAATCACAATGGTTCCTACATAGCGGATCGACGACAGCGAAATTTTTCCGAGCCGGTCGAGCGTCGACGTGATCAACGCCCGAATAATCGAAATGATAATGCAGCTATTATTGGGCGCTCAAACAGGCAGGGCAATGGCGAGCGAAACACGCGTCGCAACCCTGATATGAATACCCGCATATGGAAGGGCGGCAGTGCCGGCAGGGATGGCGGTTTGTCTCGCGAACAGCGTCGGGACAGGACGGCGGCGAATCGAACGACTGAGCGCGCGACTGCAAGCAGTCCGCGGTCGGCAGGTATCGCCAACACATCGCGGCGCATGGAGAATACGGTGCAGCAAACCAGTAGCAACCGGGCCATGGGCGCGCGCAATAATGAGACCAGAGCATCACGAGTGATACAGCGCCCCCGCGCCATTCAGCAGGCCCGATCGCAACAGCGCGCGGTAAATGTACAGTCGCAGGTGCGTCCGCAACGAGCCGCTCCGTCCCGATCGTATAGCGCGAGCAGGCAGCCAAGCGCTAGCAGGCAAAACAGCGCAAGCAGGCAAAACAGTGCAAACCGATCGCAGCCGCGTGTGCAAAAAGTGGCGCCGCAACGACGCCAGGAACGCGTGTCGCGAGGGACTAACCAGCGTTTACAGCGTCGCTAAGCAATCAGCTTGTATGGCTGGCAGCAGCAATGCCTGCGAGGCGGCCAAAAAACGTGGCATCACCTACTGACATACCGCTGGCATATCCTTGTGCCCGGCGTGGCAAGCCAGCGGTCGTGCGGCCCGCCGCATACAAGCCTGGAATGATACTACCGTCTGCGCTGAGAACTTCACCACTGGGCAGGGTATCCAGACCGCCAAGCGTGAACATCGGTACAAATACACCGCGCCCTGGTGTGCAATCCAGCGCGGCATAGGGAGCGGCCATGGGTTTTAACCACTCTTTGGATTTTCTGAATTGCGGGTCTTCGCCTGCAGCGGCATGTTCATTGTAGAATTCAATCGTGTGTACCAGGTTGCCCGCTGGCAAGCCCAACTCACTCTCGAGTTCTTCAATGGTTTCGCCGGTCCCAGCTATATCTGCACCCAGATAGTTCCCCTGCTGATAGCTTGCAAAGTCTTCTGCGCTGAATATCAAATAAATGCGATCACTGTCCTGAGTCAGCGAGTAATACCCAATGCGGCCGTGGTAGCCGTCCTCGCTGATAAAGCGTTGGCCTCGATCGTTAACAAAAATTCCGTAAGTTAAGCTGGCGGGAGGGTAAAACGGCAGTGAGACAAACCCTTCGTGCATATTGATTGCCGCGGCACCAACGCCCAGCCCCATAAGTATCCCGCTGCCAGTGTCGCCGGGGTTGCCGGTTGGTGCATTGCCTTTCAGCAAAAACGGCGCGTAACGCTTCAGCATGGCTTCATTCATGACGAAACCGCCCGCGCACAACACCACACCTTTGTGAGCGCGGACGGTTTTTTCCTGTTTGTTCTGGCGAATCACCAAGCCCACAACATTGTGTTCTTCGTCGGTGACAAGGCGCAATGCACGGGTTTCAAAGTGTACGTCTATGTCTCGCTTGCTGACATTCTCGCTCATGATTTTCATGAACAAAGGGCCGCCATTGTCTCCTTCTATGTAGAGGTTGTGGCCTCTCGGGCAGGGCTTGGCAATCTCGCGAAACGGCCAGGCTTTTTCGTTACCCGTAAATAACAGGCAATCATCAGTGAGCGACATAATAGCGCGTTCTTTGTATTCGCTGTCTTTGAACGGCACGCCCTTATCAACCAGCCAGTTGAAGTGGTCCAAACTGTTGTCTACGTAGGTTCGTATTTTTGCTTCGTCGGCCTGAGGGCCTTGACACGCCATCAGAAAATTGAACATGTCTTCGCTTGAGTCTTCGTAGCCACAGGCGCGTTGCACGCGCGTACCGCCATTGCCACCCATATAAATCTCTGCGCTCGACAAAGCGGTTGAGCCGCCGCTGTCGCTGCTGGCTTCAAACAACATCACCCTGGCGCCTGCGTCGCTGGCTTCTATGGCTGCACAGCTGCCAGCACCACCATAGCCAACAATGGCAACATCGGTTTCAAAGTCCCAGCTGTCGATAGCGGCACTTCTGGCCGGGTGAATAGCTGATGCCTGGTCCTTACTCACACACGTTCTCCGAATCTGGAATGGTCACATTGCCTCCAGCATGAATAGTTTGGTAACGCTGGATCATAATTGGCTGAGTATAATGCAATGCAAAGTCAGACAAATAGTTGTAAACAATGCTTAATGCCCAGGCCTTGCTGAAACAGGCACGCGAAGACACCCAGCTTACAGATCTCAATGGCGAGCAGGTACTGGAAGCGCTTGACCGATTGGTCCATGCGCTGAATAACGAGGCCGCGTTGAATGATATTGGTCGCTATCGTGCTCAGGCATCAATTACCAATGCGCTAAAAAACCGCCTGAAAATCGAAAACTACATTCGTGACAATCCAGCTGTTTTGGATGAAGTCATTGAGCGGCCAATTTTTATTTCAGGTTTGCCACGCACAGGCACTACGGCGCTGCATCACATGCTTAACGAAGACCCCGCGAACCGCACGATTCGCTTGTGGGAGGGTGCCGACATGGTGCCGCCTGCGGAAACGGCCAGTTACTCTACTGACCCAAGAATCGAGCAATCGCGGCAAGGCGTGCAGTTAACCGAACAATTCCTGCCAGGGTTTTTGAAAACGCATTTACTGGATGCCGAGTCGCCCGATGAATGCCATATGTTTTTTAATCAGACACTGGTATCGGTTGAATTCACATCAAGCTATAACATTCCAAGCTACACAAACTGGGTGTATCAGCAGAACTTTGACCCGTTGTATGCGTACCACAAGAAGCAGATGCAGTTGCTGCAGTTTAAGAAACCCGGGCGCTGGGTGATGAAAACACCGCTTCATCAACTGGGTGTGCGGGCCATCCTGAAAAATCACCCAAGTGCGATCATTGTGCAAACGCATCGCGCACCAATGACGATAGTAGCCTCAGGATTTAGTTTTAATGAAGTGGTGCGCAGCGGCAATTCAGACCATGTTGACCGAAATGTTATCGGCCGTGACTGGATGGAAATGATGCGAATCTATAGCGAAGAGTTTGAATCGGCGCGGGCGGAGCTTGAGCCGCATTATCCGGGTCAATTTCTGGATGTATATCACGATGATTTTGTGCGCGACCCCTGGCCCGACCTGGAAAAAATATATTCGGCGAGGCAAACCACGATCACTGAGCAAGGACGTGCCGCGATGAACCGCTGGCTGACCAATAATCCCAAAGGGCGGCATGGTAAACACGAATACCGCCTGGAAGACTACGGGGTGACCAGGGCGGATGTGGAAGCCTTGTTTGCTGATTATGTGGCGCGGTACAACGTGACTATGGAGTAAAGGTTGAACACCACAGTTTATTCAGAGTTAGACATCGGAGAGTAGCAATGAACGAAAAAACAGCGGAACAAAAAGTGCTTGATGGTTCGGCCTGGGACGAATTTTGTGATTCACTCAAGGCCGCCGGGCATATTATTCGCAGTGATAAAGCGCCGCATGATCCGTTTAACCAGGCAGAAGGTTACCGGTATCTCACGCGTCTATTGCGGGGCGGCCTGGAGAGCTTTCTGGAGTTTGGAGATTCCGCGTATCCGGTTCTGCGCTGCGGTGCACATGAAACCATTAAACTCGGCGCGGACAATCCCGACAATCGTTATGAAAGCTGTTCTGTTAATCCGCAATATGACTATCGATTGTTTGGCACGCGGGGAACAGTTGATTATCTGGGGTTTGGTGCGGTTATTAACAAATACGCATCGGGTGGCACAATGGAAACCACCGGCTATCTGGATGCCCGCGATATGGACATCAATGATGACGGATCATTTGAAATAGTGATCAGTCAGCGCGAACATGCGGGCAATTGGTTACAGATGGGGCCTGATACAAACTCAATCAATGTGCGCCAAACGTTTCAGGATCGTGCGAACGAAAAAAGTGCGGAGCTCAAGATTGAGCGAATAGGTGCCGTGGATGAACGACCATCGCCATTAACGCCGGAAAAATTAGTGCATGCGTTGCAGCGCGCCACGATGTTCGTCAACGGTTCGGCGCAGTTGTTTGAGAATTGGTCAGAGAGTTTTTTGCCTATAGAAAACGAACTACCTCCGGCGGATCAGGCTTACTGCCAGTCTATAGGTGGCGACCCCAACATTTATTACTTCCACAGTGCCTGGAAGTTGGCGCCAGATGAAGTGTTCGTTATTGACGCGCCTGTGATACCTGAGTGTCAAACCTGGAATTTTCAGCTTAATAACTGGTGGATGGAATCTCTGGATTATCGGTACCACCAGATTCACGTGAACAAACACACAGCGCAGTACAACGAGGATGGCAGCGTACGGGTGCTTGTGTCACACACTGATCCTGGCGTGCCAAACTGGATAGAAACCTGTGGCCATGAATGCGGCACAATGTGTTGGCGCTGGATTGGTGCCAGCGAACATCCAGTACTGACAACCAGAGTGATGAAGTTGTCTGAGCTGTAAGGACTGGTTTTTTTACTGGGCACGCGCCAGGCTGTCGCTGTGGGCCTGATTCAGGGCTTGCTGGCTGGCGCGTACCTTGCGAAGAATTTCAGGCCCCGGTAGTAGAGGCATTGCTTGGTGACGTTGCTCAACCGCTGCGGTTACCAAATGTCTGGCGTGTTCAAGGAATATGTCATATCCCTGGCGCAGTGAGTGCTGGGGGTCGAACATATGGGTGGGTAGTGACGCCACGCCATTGACCTCTATAACCACAAAATCGCCTTGCTGAAATGAATCAACACTCGGTGATTTGACGTCTAGCCGACCAAAATTAAACCCCGGTTGGCTGTCTGCGATTCTAATAATTTCCGCCTCCAGGGCCTGTGTCAGCAAATGTGAGTCGTCGGTGAATTTGCAGCCCATGGTATGTGAGCCGATAAACGACAGTTGAACAGGTTCTCCTTTTGCGGGTACGTACGAGGTATCAAGATACTGCAGAAACAAATCCCAGTGTTCTGTAAAGCGTGGGTGCGCCTCGGCAAGCTCTTGAAGTGAGCGCTTACTATCGCCAACCACCGCCGGAAACTCTTTGCCATTGATGCCCGTGATCCGGCCACGCCCGCTGTGACGCACAAAAAAGACCCCGAACTCAACGTTGTTTGGCGTGAATTGCTGGACGATGTAGTCGGTGCTCAATGAGCTGACAACAGCGTGAATATGCTCAGTGCTGTTGATTTTGGTCACACCTTTGCCAACGCAACCCATATCCGGTTTAACAATGATTGGAAAACAATAGCGCTCGGCAAACGCGCTAAGCTGAGATACCTTTGATTCCGGAGAGTTGTTCCCAGGTACCAGTTCCGAGGGCAGGAAACGTGACTGATCAAACGCCAGCTGCGTAGCAAGCTTTGAACCAATGCCAATTTCGCCGTGGTCCAGCGCGTAATTCGCTTTCGCCAGAGTGCGCAGCCCCAAGCCATTTTTAAGACACAGCCAGGCCAGGTACGCGTAGTAAGGCGACTCAAACAAGCGTGGATTCCAGAACTCAAAGTGCTTCAATTTGGCAATACTTCCTAGTTTGTAAACTATTGTAAATGGCTGCCTATACTGTTCCTATTTCCTTGCGCAGATCAGAGTTGAAGGCAAGGATTAGGCAACCACAAGAGTATTCTCCCTGGACCAAACTATGCATTACAGAATCAAGGCCGCGCTGCTGGCATCTTTTATCAGTCTGCCATCCGCTGCCCTGGATAGCACGACAATTCTAAGCAGTGTCACCGAGCCAGCAACGCCCTTTAATTACAGCATAGGGCCTGATAATTATACCTTCGGCAACGGTCTGAATATCGTGCTCACCGGTGCAACGCTGAACAGCGGGCTCGACGTGCAAGTGTATCGGGATTTTGATGTTCAGGTGCGTGTGATCGATAACAGCCTGGTCAGCGGCGTTCGAACAAAATTTTTCGCGGAACTCTCCAGCCCTCCGGGCTTGCTGGACTACCAAACGTCTTACCCTTTTGAAGGTGGGCAGTTTTCCTACGATGCCATTCTTACCGGCCGATCGTTGAATCGTGGCATTCTGGATGTGTTTAAGAATACCGCGGATACAGCGCAGTTCGCCGGCAACATCGAACGTGTTGATTACGTGACCACCGATGGGCTGACGATACCCACGACAGCGAGCCTGATTGACCAGGGTGGCCACCTGCTGATCGAGAAGCAAGCTAATAATGGGGCGCAGATAGCGGCCATTCTGACTGTGGACGGTGCTGGAAACCCGGCCAGTTACGGACCGCTTGTTGCCATCAGTAACGCAGACATGACCGAAGCGGCTGCCGATCAGGAATACGGATTTCTGGCTGAAGGCTCAGTAGTGTCAACACCCTCACAGAATTTTACGGGCCAGAACGCACCGAACGTAGGCTCATCAACAGAGGCCCCCGGCGGAACGCTGGTGACCTGGGGTGCCGACCTTGGGCTCACGCCAGGACAGACCTATTTTGGTATTTCAATCTTTCCAGACGATGTGAATGACAGCAGTGACCTGGTTGGTCTCAGCGACTTCCCTCTCGACACTGATGATGACGAGGGCCTGCGTTCGGGGGGTGCCGATATTTACGCGGCGTCGGGTGCCGTGCTGGCCAGCACGGCTGCAATTAATGAACTGGATATGCTGAATGCCACCGACAACGACGGCGACGGCCTCAGCAATGCCGATGAAGCGGTGGCAGGTACAGACCCTGACGATGCCGACAGTGACAATGATGGCCTGAGCGATTTTGATGAGTTAGGCGGCGACACCACTCTGGATGCGGGGGAGACCAATCCACTGGATGCCGACAGCGATGATGACGGCTTGAATGATGGCGACGAAGTGAATGGCACGGGCTTGCTCGCCAGTATCGGTCAGACCGATCCGCTGGACGCTGATACAGATGGCGACATGATAGGCGACGGTATTGAAGCCGGTGTGTCTGCGCCAGGTATTGCAGCCGGGGTATCTGAGGGTAACGCGATTGCATTTGGTGGCACCATGGGGCTGTTTGCCGGTGACGCCGACCCGAACAGTACAACTGACCCTACCAATGTAGATACCGATGGCGATGGATTGAATGACGGCGTTGAAGACGCGAACCAGGACGGTGCGACGGTGAACAGTATTGGTGTAACTGGCAGCATGGGCTCAGGAGAAACAGATCCTGATAACCCTGACACAGACAGCGACGGACTGAGCGACGGCGACGAGAGTAATGCGACCGGCCCATTGAGCGGTATCGGTGCCACAGACCCGCTGGACAATGACACCGATGATGGCGGTACACGGGATGGTACTGAAGTGTTAGCCGATTCCACCAATCCCACTGCCGGCAATGGCGGTGATGACACAGGTGCGGATTCAGACGGCGATGGCCTCAGTGATGGGCAGGAAACCGCACTTGGCACTGACCCTAACGATGCAGACACTGATGACGATGGCATTGATGATGGCACCGAAGTCGGCAATGATGGCAGTCTTGATGCAGGTGACAGCGATCCTCTGGACGCTGACACCGATGACGATGGCCTGAGCGATGGTGCCGAAGTGTTAGGTCTGGACGGTGTGATCGGCGGTGGTGATGCAACTGACCCCCTGAACCCGGACTCTGATGCTGATGGCTTAAACGATGGCACTGAAGCGGGCGTAACCATGCCGGTACCCGGCGGTACCAGCACAGGCACGGGTATTGTCTACACGGGAACTGATGTCAGTTCGGCGAATTACGTCGTAGATGCGGACCCCACAAGCAGCACCGATCCGAGCAACGCCGATACCGACGCTGACGGCTTGCTGGACGGCGCAGAAGACGCCAATGCAGACGGTGCAACGGTAAACACCATCGGTGCAACCGGCACTATGGGCAGTGGTGAAACAGACCCACGCAACCTGGATACGGACGGTGATGGTTTGCTGGACGGGCAAGAAGTCAATGCGAGTGGCCCGTTGGCAGTGCTGGGGTCGACGGACCCACTGGATACCGACACGGATGACGGTGGCATACAGGATGGTACTGAAGTACTGGCCAACGGCACGGATCCGACTGCTGGTATGGGGGCTGATGATGTGGGTGTCGATACTGATAATGATGGTATCAGCGATACCCGGGAAATGAGTCTGGGTACGGATCCAGCGGACCCTGATACAGACAATGACGGGATTGAAGACGGTGATGAGCTGGGTAATGATGACTCACTCGATGCCGGTGACAGCTCGCCACTGGACGCCGACAGCGATGATGATGGTCTGGCGGATGGCGCTGAGCAACTCGGCGGCGACGGTTTGCCGTTCACCGGTGATGAAACGGATGTCCTGAATCCTGACAGCGACAATGACGGTCTTAGCGACGGTCTGGAACAAGGTGTTACTGCGGCCATTGCGGCGGGCAATAGTGATAATAATGCAACGCCGTATGCTGGAACCGACACCTCTTCCCCGTCTTTTGTAATTGACGCTGACCCCGCATCAACAACAAACCCAAATGATCCCGACAGTGATGACGATGGTTTGCAAGATGGTGAGGAGGATGCCAATGGCGACGGCGCCACGGTCAGCACGATAGGCGATAGCACAGGCGCCGGTAGTGGCGAAACTGACCCAAACAATGCTGATACCGATGGTGACGGCTTGAATGATGGCACGGAAGTAGCCGGCAGTGGACCGTTAAGCGGGGTGGGTAGTACCGACCCGCTGGATACTGACACTGACGATGGCGGCGTGGCGGATGGCACTGAGGTACTTACCAATGGAACTGACCCGACAGCTGGCAACGGGGCAGACGATATGGGCACCGGACCGGGCCCCGATCCAAATGCCGATGCTGATGCCGACGGCATTCCCGATACGGTTGAGATGGGCGTTGATTCCGATGGCGATGGCAACAACGATGACATGGATACTGACAGTGACAACGACGGCATTCCCGATTCAGTAGAGGCGGGCGCAACACCCGCTATGCCGGTAGACACTGATGCCGATGGTATGGCGGATTTTCGCGATACTGACAGCGACAATGACGGTTTCAGCGACGCGCTTGAGAATGAAGACGGCGGGGATATCAACAACGACGGCATCCCGGATCGCCTTCAGGCGGATACGGATGGTGAATTAATCACATCAGTCGATGGCGGTGGCGGCGCGGCAGGTTTGGGTTCTTTGCTCGGCCTTCTGGTTCTGTGCTTGCTCGCGGTGTCGCCTGCCAGCAAAGCCAGCGACAAAACTGACTGTGGTCTGGAGAACGAAGATGCAGGCACGTTCAGGGACTGTTGGTATGCGGGAATAGGGTATGGCGCATCGCACGTTGAGCCCGAGCGTGAATCGAACGGCTGGAGCACGGATGATGATGCATCTGACGGTTGGGAGGTCATGGTTGGCTGGCACTTTAAACCGCATTGGTTCGCGGAATTGAAGTACGCCGATATTGGTGAGGCAGGTTTGGGGAATCGGGCGCCGGCTATTGATCGTGCCTATCCGGATGCTGCGATCAGTTATCAGGTACCGTCGATCATGGCCGGCTACCTGTTGCGAAAACCTGGTTCCGCGTGGAATGTATTCGCCAAAGCCGGCGCCTCAGCCATCAACAATAAAGCCGAAGACGATGGTGGAACCGTACGTTTTGATGAGGTAACCGACGTGCAGTTGGCCATAGGCGTGGGCGCCCAATTGCACCCACCTGGTTCGCGCTGGTTTTTCCGCGTTGACCTCGACCGCTACGACACGGATGCCTGGTATGCGGCAGCGTCTATCAACCGCTATTTTGGTGGTGAAAAACCCAGGCGTTCGGCTCTAATCGCGCCGCCCGAACGCGGTGAAGTGGCGCCGCCAGCGATCCCGCCGGCCCCGGTTCCACAACCGCGTGAGCAAGTTTCGGGTGAGCAAACCGCCAGCACCGAACGAATAGCGAAGCTGTCCTGCGAACAGTTCAGCGGTACTGTACCAGGGGTTAATTTTCCAAGTGGTTCTGCCGCCTTGTCCCAGGCAGGCCAGCAGGCTTTGCAGCCGTTTGCAGAGGCATTAAAACAAGCACCGACCGTGGAGGTTGAAATACAGGCACATACCGACTCGCAGGGGTCTGAAGAATCCAATGATGATCTGTCAAGAAGGCGAGCTGAAACCGTTAGGCGCTATATGGTGTATCGCGGAGTGAACCCTGAGCAGCTTAGGGCCACCGGGTATGGCGAGGCCAGGCCAGTAGCCGACAATGATACAGCCGAAGGTCGGGCCAGGAATCGACGGGTAGAATTCCGGGTGTTGGACGAAATGAATTGCCAGTAGTCAGGTTTGAACGAAATGGCGCTCACTCAGCTCCTGATACCGGGCTTGCAGCGAAACTGAGCGCCATTTAGATAATCAAACCGTATTCACTGTTCAGGATATCCACAATTTCCGCTTTGGGGTTATCAGATACTTCCAGCTTGGTGCCGATAATTTTTTCAGCCATAGCAACATAGGTGTCAGATACGTTTTGCATGATTTCCAATGGCAGTTCATTGTTTTCTGCCAAAGGGGTGCGCTCTGCCATTCGATCTTTATTGGTCAGAATATCCGGGTCAGGAAAATACGCGAGCAGCGCCTGGCGAAAAGCTTCTTTAGAGTTTTCTACCACTTTTCCTTGTCGGTATGCGTCTGCGTCCCATATTCTTGAGGAATCAGGTGTGCCCACTTCATCCATGTAAATAAGTTTTTCGTTTCCATGCGCGTCGTTAACGTAGCCAAATTCAAACTTGGTGTCGACAAAAATCTGGCCTACGTTGGCGAGCCGGTCACTGATTAAGCCGAAGCCATCGCGGAGCAATTTTTCGTATAAAGCTATGTCTGCCTGGCTGCTGAACCTGAAGGCCTGGAAATTCGCTTCCATATCGGCGCGCGTGATATTGACGTCATCTATTTCAGGGACGCCTGGAATGCCAGTGAGAATGCCCTTGGTTGACGGGGTGATCAGAAGTTCGGGCATTCGTTGATCTTTTTCTAGATTGTCCGGCAGTCGAATGCCGCAAATCTCGCGTTCACCGCGCTGGTAGCCCCGCCACATCGAACCGGTTATATACTGTCTTGCGATGGCCTCAATCATTATCGGCCGCGCTTTTTGGACAATCCAGACCAGCGGGTGTGGTACATCAAGAATATGACTGTCGGCCAACCCGGCTTCTTTAAAACTCTGAAACCAGTGATTGGATATCGCGTTCAGGGCGGCGCCCTTGCTGGGTACCCCGGCCATACCGCCTTCGGCCCGCCACATACATTCAAATGCAGAGATGCGGTCGCTGATCACCATAACCGCCAGCGGTGCATCCGTTGCCACGTTATAGCCGCGCTCACGTACCAGCCGCGCGCTGTCAGCTTCGGTCAACCAATAAACGCAGCGTACTTTGCCGCTGTGCACAGCAGAGTCAGTACGGATGGGAAGGTCATTGTTAACAGCGAGTACTTTGTCGGCTTGACCCAATGTTGAGCGTTCCTGAATCCAAGAAAGCCGCGGATTTTAACAGAAAACGTGATAGCCTTGTCGCAAACAAAAAAGAGGTGACATTCGCAATGTTGAAGCAGCTTTCCATGCGCATAGGCGGCGTACTTATCACAAGTCTATTCCTGGTTGGGCTGGCCGCCTGCGGCAAAACCGAGCCACCACCCGGCGATACCAGCAGTGATGCGTCAAATTTGCCCGTCAGCCAGGAAAAACAGCAACCGGGGGCCGTGGATGGGCCACGATTATTGAATGCCAATTCAGAGCCTGGCAGCTGGTTGGCGCATGGGCGTACCTATAAAGAACAGCGCTATTCACCGCTGAACCAAATTACCACTGACAACGTGGGTGACATGGGTCTGGCCTGGTCATTTGACTTGGGTACCAAGCGCGGCGTGGAGGCCACGCCAATTGTTGTTGATGGTGTGATGTACACAACATCAGCCTGGAGTATCGTGCATGCTCTGGATGCTCGTGACGGTTCATTGCTGTGGACCTATGACCCTCAGGTTGCCAGGGAAAAAATACGTCATGGCTGTTGCGACGCGGTCAACCGAGGGGTGGCCGTATGGCAGGGTAAAGTATTTCTGGGCGCGTTTGACGGGCGCCTGATTGCACTGGATGCTAAAGATGGCAAGGTGCTGTGGGAAGTGGCAACGGTTGATACCAGTCTGCCGTACACAATCACCGGCGCGCCGCGCGTGATCAAAGACAAAGTGCTGATCGGCAATGGTGGGGCAGAATTCGGCGTTCGCGGCTTTATCTCTGCGTACAACGTCGATGATGGCTCAGAGGCTTGGCGATTTTATACGGTGCCAGGAAACCCTGAAGCGGGCTTTGAAAATGACACCATGAAGATGGCGGCCGAAACGTGGAACGGCGAATGGTGGACCGCGGGCGGTGGCGGTACTGTTTGGGATTCCATGGCCTACGACGCTGAATTGGACATCCTTTACATTGGTGTTGGCAATGGTACCCCGTGGAACCAAATGATTCGCTCACCCGGTGGCGGCGATAATTTGTTCCTGTCGTCCATCGTTGCACTTAAGCCAGATACCGGTGATTACGTCTGGCATTACCAGACCACGCCGGGAGAGACATGGGATTATACGGCGACCCAGCATATTATCCTCGCCGAACTGGAGCTTGAGGGTAAAAATCGAAAAGTACTTATGCAGGCACCCAAGAACGGTTTTTTCTACGTGATAGATCGAGAAACAGGTGAGCTGCTGTCGGCCAACAACTACATCAATGTCACCTGGGCAAGTCACGTAGACATGGACACTGGCCGGCCGGTCGAAATGCCGGGCGCACGCTACAAAGACGAACCCGCATTGATTTTTCCTTCCTATCTTGGCGGTCATAACTGGCACCCGATGTCGTTTAGCCAGCAGACCGGTCTGGTCTATATCCCGGTGTTGGATTTTCCAGCGATGTATGGCCATGACAAACACTATACGTATCGCCCGGGCATCTCCAATGTCGGTACGGATGGCATAGTTGGCAGTCTTCCGGATGCAGACGCTGAACGCAAAGCCATGGGCGCACTGATTCAAGGTCGGCTGCTGGCCTGGGATCCAGTCACCCAGAAAGAAGCCTGGCGCGTGGAGCATAAAGGCCCCTGGAATGGTGGCGTGTTGAGTACCGCTGGCGGTCTGGTATTCCAGGGAACCGCAGATGGTAACGTTGTAGCCTATCGCGCGGACAACGGTGAGAAATTATGGGACTTTCCGGCGCAAACCGGAGTGGTCGCCCCACCGATAACCTACACCATAGATGGTGAACAGTACGTAACGGTGAATGTCGGTTGGGGAGGCGCCTTCGCGTTGGTGTTTGGTGAATTCGTACAAGATGGCAGCTTACCCAATGTAAGCCGCGTACTAACATTTAAACTGGGTGCCAAACAGGAGTTGCCACCGGTTAACTGGGAAAGAGTTGTGAACTTCAATCCCCCGGAGCTCACAGCAAATGAAGCAGAACTGGAAAAAGGGTTTAGAGGGTATCAGGATATATGCATGGGCTGCCATGGTTTGAATGCAGTGTCAGGTCTGCTGATTCCTGATTTGCGAGGCTCGGCCTTTTTGCAAGACGCCAACGCCTGGAAGTCGGTTGTGGTCGAGGGGGTTCTCAAAGAGCGCGGTATGCCGCAACTTGGCGACGTTGTTAACGCCGAAGAAGCCGAACACATTCGTCAATACGTCATACAGCAGTCTTGGCGTGGCAAACGGCTGCAAGAGGCCGCCTCGACGTCTGCTGCAGCCGGGCAATGAGTCTGCTGGTGGGTTGATTGATGGGTTCTGCTGCTGAACTTCGTACATCGATACGATGTCACCACCGCAGTTCAGAGGAAGAAGTACTTGCACGCTTGATGCCTCTGGCTCAGGGTAGTGCGGAAGCGACGGAGCGCATTCAGAATCGCGCGCTGGCACTGTCAAGGCAAGTGCGCGAGATCGCCTCGGGGGAATCAGGCGTTCAGGCGCTGTTGAACGAATACGACCTGAGCTCTGAAGAAGGCATAGTACTGATGTGTCTTGCAGAGGCGCTGCTCAGGGTTCCGGACGACGACACTGCTGACCAACTGATTCAGGATAAAATTCTGAAAGGTGACTGGGCTGCAAACCTTGACTCGCAGGACTCATTTTTTGTCCATGCTTCGGCCTGGGGATTATTGCTGACTGGTAAAGTCGCCGGCTTCAACCGCAGTGATGGTAAGCGTAGCCTGTTAGGTTTGGGTAAGGTCGTGGGGCGGCTCGGTGAGCCTGTTATTCGGCTGGCTATGCGCCAGGCAATGCGCATTATGGGCACCCAGTTTGTGCTGGGTCAAACCATTGCGGAAGCTTGTGCGAATGCTGCTCCCCAGGAAAAGCGTGGCTATCGCTATAGCTATGACATGCTAGGCGAGGCAAGTCGGACGCAGGATGCAGCCGACGAGTACTTGCAATCCTATCAAGACGCGATTGATGAAATTGGCCGATTGTCGCAGAAACGCGACCACCTGCAAGGCCCAGGAATTTCCATCAAACTGTCCGCTCTGCACCCGCGCTATGAATTTGCCAATCGGGAGCGCGTGCATGCGGAACTGTTTCCAAGACTAAAGCAATTGGTATTGCGTGCAAAAAGCTACGATATTGGTGTGTCTATTGATGCCGAAGAGGCTGATCGCCTGGAACTCTCTCTGGAGTTGATTGAGAAAATCTACACCGATTCTGAATTGGGCGACTGGGGCGGGTTTGGCGTTGTTGTGCAAGCCTATCAAAAACGCGCGCTGGATGTTGTTCAATGGCTGGTTGCACTGGCCAGGCAACAGCAGCGGCAGCTAATGATACGGCTGGTTAAAGGCGCCTATTGGGATACTGAAGTCAAACACGCGCAATTGGAAGGTTTAAGCGGGTATCCGGTCTTTACGCGCAAGGCGACAACCGACATTTCCTACCGTGCCTGTGCGAAGCTCTTGCTTGCAAATCGTGGTGTTGTCTACCCCCAATTTGCAACCCACAATGCCAATACGGTATCCGCAGTGTTGGAAATTGCAGGTGATCATCAGGGCTACGAGTTTCAGCGCTTGCACGGTATGGGCGATGAACTGTACAACAGCTTGATGACAGATATTGACGTTCCCTGTCGCATCTACGCACCCGTTGGAGAACATGAGGATTTACTGGCGTATTTGGTGCGACGCTTGTTGGAAAATGGTGCGAATACCTCGTTCGTTAACAAAATTGTCGACGACTCTGTGCCATTGGAAGCGTTAGTGGCTGATCCCATAGCGAAAGCACTGGAATGGTCGCAGGCACAGAACCCCGGGATTGCGCTGCCAGCTGATATTTACGGCGAACAACGTAAAAATTCGACAGGCATTGATCTAAACGATGCCACTGCGTACCAGCAGTTACATCAGGCAATTATCAGCTGGACGCAGGCAGCTGTAGAGGCGACAAAAAATCATCCATCGGGTGGCAATCAGCACCCGGTGTGCAACCCGGCCAACAGCAGTGAGTGTATCGGTTATTTATCGCTTGCAGGTCAAGAGGCTTGCGAGAAAGCGTTAAGGCAAAGTGAAAACGTGAGATCAGACTGGTCGACTACCACTGTTGACACGCGTGCAGAGATCTTACGACGCTTTGCAGATGCCTTGCAGGCGCATGAGCATGAGTTTATAGCGTTATGCACCAAAGAGGCTGGCAAAACCTTGGTCGATGGTGTGGGCGAGGTACGCGAGGCCATCGACTTTTGCCGTTACTACGCCTCACAGGCGGAAATCATCACAAGGCGGCACTCGGAGCTGGAAGCTCTTGGTACTGTGTTGTGCATCAGCCCGTGGAATTTCCCGCTGGCTATATTCCTTGGCCAGGTGACAGCATCGCTGGCTGCAGGCAACTGTGTGATCGCCAAACCTGCCGAGCAAACCAGCCTGGTGGCCTTGAAAGCAGCGTCATTGTTAAGCGAAAGCGGACTTCCTGACGATGTATTGCAGGTAATTTGTGCAAGCGGTGCTGTTGCTGGCGAGTACCTGGTACCAGACCCTCGAATTCATGGTGTGATGTTCACTGGCTCCACTGCGACGGCGCAGTTGATTGCGAGAAGCCTTGCTGATCGTCCTGGCCCCCGTATACCGCTGGTAGCAGAAACGGGTGGTCAAAATTGCATGATTGCGGATTCGACCGCGCTGACCGAGCAATTGGTTGATGATGTTATCAGCTCAGGGTTTCAAAGCGCAGGGCAGCGATGTTCTGCGCTACGCGTGTTGTTTATTCAGGACGATGCTGCTGACGCAAGCATCGAGATGATTGCCGGTGCCATGCAGCAACTTGCAATAGGCGACCCGGTCTACCTGAACACTGATATAGGTCCTGTGATTGATCAGCGCGCATTGCAGTCGTTACAGCGTCATGTCGATTATATGGAAGGGCTGTGCGCCGGAGGTAAGGCGAGGCTTGTGTATCGATGTGAGTTAAGCGAGCAGTGCGCGAAAGGCACTTTTTTTGCACCCAGACTGTACGAGATCGACAGTATTGGTTTATTGCGAGGCGAAGTGTTTGGGCCCGTTGTACATGTTATTCGCTACGCCGCCAACGAGTTTGACAATGTGCTCGAGGCAGTCAACAGCACCGGCTTTGGCTTAACGTTTGGCATTCATTCCCGCATCGATGCGCACTGCGAAAAAGCAGCCCGTTGCGTGGACGCTGGCAATATCTATATCAACCGCAACACTATCGGTGCAGTCGTAGGCGTACAGCCTTTTGGTGGCCATGGCCTGTCTGGAACCGGGCCGAAAGCGGGTGGTCCTTCCTATTTGTATCGGCTGCTGAAGCCGGCAAGTCGCAGAGAGATTGCTCAGCCCAATTTCAATCTGTTAGACAGGCTTGATGAAACTATGAACCCTGCTGCCGCGAGCGCAGACCTTCTCAGGCATCAGCAAAAGTTACTGGCAGATCAGAAAACGTGGGCCGAGAAACCAATGGCAGCCCGTTGGGACAGTTTGCAGCAAGCATTGCGTGACTGTGGCATCACTGACGCGCAGTGGTCGCGCCTAAATGAACTGGTACAACTGGCCTTGCTTGACTTTGCAGAGGTACAGGAGCTAATCGGGCCAACTGGTGAGCTTAACCAGCTGTCTCACCTGCCCAGGGGGCTGTTGTGTGCACTGGAAGCCAGCGATGAAGGCGAGTTGCTGATGTCGGTCTGTATGGCGCTGGTGATGGGTAATGCAGTGCTCGCCACTGTCGGCAAGGACGAAACGATAGGTCCCGCACAGCAGGCGCTGATGTCGATTTCTGGCTGCTGTTTCGACGTTTTTGAGCTTACGAGTACAGCCGACCTTGCTGGGTTGTTAGACTCACCCGGAATAGCTGGTGTGTTGTGCAATGCAAGCGATGATCAGCTGGCCATTCTGGAACGACAATTAAGGCGCCGTAAAGGCGCATTGCTGGCACTGATCAATGAACCACTCGGGGAAACACTTCTGCGCCGTCTGGTACTGGAAAAACATGTGTCCACGGATACTACCGCCTCGGGTGGAAATGCATCACTGCTCGCGCTGGGCGAAGACCTTGCGTAACGTATTCGCGATTCCAAAATACCCCTAAAAGCGCTCCAGATCGATTACTACGGCTTTTTCTCGATATCACCATAGCTCAGTGTTGCGCTCTTTCCTCTGAATACCCAGTAGGTAAATCCGGTGTAGACGGCAATTGCAGGAACACTTAATAACACGCCATACGCAATAAAGCTGAGTGACTCTGTGGCGGCGGCTGCTTCCCATAGCGTTAGGCGATCAATAATGATGTAGGGATAAATGCTGTACGCCAGACCTAATCCTGCCATCAGGCAGATCACCAGCAACGCGGCAAAAACGAACCATTCTCTGCCGCCATACAACCAGCTCGGGTGTTTGAGCATGGTTGCAATACTTAGCAGAGCGATGCCGCAGCTCAGAGGAATTGGCAGGAGGCCAATAAAATTCTGCACCGTAAACCATTTTTCAGCTATAGATTCTGATACCAGTGGTGTGGCAACAGAGACAAGCAGCAGTCCGGTGGCCATTGGCACCAACATAACTCGTGCCCAGCCGATTGCCTTACGATACAAATCATTCTCTGTTTTAATCAATAGCCAAGCACAACCCAGCAGTACATACAATGCAGGCAACGCCAGTGCGATGCCGATTGAAAACAAGCGGCTAATGGTGTTGGTTTCAAGAGCCGTGATATACGCACCGAGCATCCACCCCTGAGCCAGGCTGGCGATTAATGAACCCGAAAAGAAACACTGATTCCAGCGCGCTTTATAGCGTTCACCTGCCTTTACTCTGAATTCAAAGGCAACGCCACGAAGTACCAGACCGATCAGCATGATCGTAACCGGTATATACAAACTCGCCAGAATTTCTCCATGTGCATGAGGAAACGCAATCAGTAATACGCCAACCCCAAGCACTATCCATGTCTCATTTGCGTCCCAAAACGGACCGATGCTGGCGATCATCAGGTCTTTCTCAGCACTGTTTGCCCAAGGGAAAAGCAAACCGATGCCGAGGTCGTAGCCGTCCAGTACAACGTAAACAAGCAGGGCCAGACCCATGATAAAGAAGTAGAATACTGGCAAAAATTCAGCCATGTGCCTCTCCGCTGCGTTGCCATTGTGCGTGCATCGCCAAAGAAGCTGCCGGCTTGCTGGCCATAAAACGGATGGTACTTATGTAGGCGACCAGGAGTGCCGAGTAAACCAGCGCGTATGCCAGCAGTGTGCCCAGTAATGGCCCTTGCCCGTGATCTGCCACAATATCGGCCACGCGCAACTCACCATAAATGATAAATGGCTGTCGACCTACTTCCGTTACATACCAGCCGGCGAGCGTGGCAATCCAGCCGGAAAACGTCATGCCTGCCAGTACTCGCAATACCCAACCGCTGGCAGTTCTGCTTTTGCGCGTATGCCAAACGCCGAGCCAGGCGCTGAGTATCATGAGTACGCCCACGCCAACCATAGTCCGGAACGCGAAAAACACCGGTGCAACCGGTGGGTGTGCATTCTCAAACTCATTAAGGCCTTTTACTTCGCCATCGAGGTCATGCGTTAGTATCAGGCTGCCAAGCTTCGGAACTTCAATGCTGTACCGGGTTTCCTTTATGTGTTCATCCGGCCAGCCAAACAGTGTCAGATTCGCGCCACGGCTTGTTTCCCAAATAGCCTCCAAAGCAGCAACCTTAGCCGGTTGACTCTTCGCGACATGCAGACCATATAGATCCCCAATCACAATTTGCAAAGGTGCAAGCACGGCCGCGATGCACACTGCAGAACGAAGTATTTTCCGGGTCGCCGGACCATCCAGGCCATTGCGGATACGTAGTGCGCTGATTCCGGATATAAAGAACGCGGCGGTTAGAAACGATGCGTTCATCATATGGGTGAACATATACGGAAAGGTTGGATTGAAAATAATATCTATCCAGCTTTCGGGGTAAAACTGACCATTCTCAATGCGATAGCCGGTGGGGGTTTGCATCCATGAGTTCAATGCTAGAATCCAGAACGCGGATAGGGTGGTACCAAATGCAACAAAAAAGCTGGCAATAAGGTGCACACGATTCGACACACGGTCTTTGCCAAACAGCATGATGCCCAAAAAGCTGGCTTCCAGGAAAAATGCAGTCAGTACTTCATAGCCCAATAGCGGGCCGGCAATATTGCTCGCGCGCTCCATAAATCCTGGCCAGTTAGTGCCGAATTGAAAACTCATCACAATGCCTGACACTACGCCCAATGCGAAGGTCAGCGCGAAGACCTTTACCCAGAATTGATACGCGTAAGCCCAGGCCTGATCCCCGCTGAGGGTGTTGCGTATCCGGAAATAGAGAAGCAGCCAAGCCAAGCCTATGGACAGGCTTGGAAACAGAATATGAAAGCTGATGTTCAGCGCGAACTGAAGCCTGGACAACAGCAGTGGGTCGAGTTCAGTCATGCAAAGATAGTGGCACGGGATCATCATTCCTACAAATGATGTTTAGGAATCCCTATAATGCTGCATAGTTATATCTACAAGAGTGTTTATGTGAGCGCCCGTATGAGTGAACATCGCCCTCGTCGCAACCTGACTGAATGGGTTGGGCAACATCAAGAACTCAGTCCATTGTTCGCAGATTTTCAGCGCAGCTTTGACTGCTTACCGCAGTTACCACGCTCGGTGTTGCCGCTGTGCAAAATACGTATGGATCAGCTGCATGGCATGCTCGGTGAAAATGAAAGCCAAGATTGCGACGTGGCGAACAACTTGGCTGACCTGACGAAAGAAGTTCGACAATGGACTGATAGCGACCAATTTTCCGATGCCGAAAAAGCCTGTCTGGCATTCACTGAAGTGTACGCCATGGATGTGCATGCGATCACTGACGCGCAGGCAGACGCGGTAAAAGAGCATGTTGGCGAGCCAGGTCTGGTTGCGCTTGTCCAGGCATTAGGCGTGTTCTACGGTAGTAGCAGACTGCGAAAGCTGTGGCGCATTGGCGGAGATTTATCTGCTGCGGAGTTGCATCCATGAGCGCTCCACGAATCAGCAGTTCTCCACCAAAGAAAACCGGAAACGTTGTTCGAGATTCTGTACTTGGTTTAGTGCCCGAAGTGATCGAGCCGTACTTGAGGCTTAATGCTACTGTTTGGAAAAACGGCCCTCTCAATGCCGCAGAATTGGAGATGATCCGCCTGCGTAATGCCCGCGAAGTGGGCTGTGTTTTCTGTAAGGCCGTACGCTACGACGTTGCTACTGAGGCCGGATTAACTGAGGAAAAGATTGCGAAAATAAACAATGAATTTGCTGCCAGCGATTTGAGCCGGCGGGAAAAGCTGATACTTACATTTTGCGATCATTATCTTTCTTCGCCGGATGACATGAGCGCGTCTACCGAGCAGCAATTGCAGGGCGAATTCACTGCCGCTGAGCTGGCGCATATGTCCGTAGCACTACTGCTGTTTAACACGTTTTCCCGTTGCGCCGTTGCGTTCGGTGGCATGCCTGAACATGATTTGCCGTTGATCCCAATGGCCGTCCCGGAATAGGTGTTCTGCCCATGGCAAGCAGTTCCAATATCGGCGTGGCTGATTTCTATGATCTGTTTTTGAACGGTACTCAGCTATTGGACGTGCGTGCCCCGGTGGAGTTTGCAGCCGGGGCATTCCCTAATGCGACCAACCATCCCATTCTTGACGATGTGCAACGCCATGAAATCGGATGCGTTTTCGCTGACCATGGCCAGGAAGCGGCGATCTCGCGTGGCCTCGAGCTTGCGTCGCCCAGGGTTCGTGCGCAGCGCATTGAGGCCTGGTTAGCCCATAGCCAGCGTTATTCTGATGGTTACCTATACTGTTTCAGGGGCGGGTTCAGGTCTCATATCGCCCAGCAATGGTTGCAAGAAGCGGGTGTGGACTATCCGCTTGTTGAGGGTGGCTATAAGTCTCTACGCCGGTTTTTGCTCAACCAACTCAATCGACTTGCCGAGGGAAACCGCCTGATGCTTGTTGCCGGTGCAACCGCTGTTGGCAAGACAGACTTATTGAATTCCTTCGACCAGAGTATTGACCTGGAAGGCCACGCACGGCATCGGGGCAGTGCTTTTGGCGCCGTATTTGAGCCGCAACCCAGCCAGGTTGATTTTGAGAATAGAGTGATAATTAACTGGCTTAGACAAGACGCGGTCGGGCACGGGCCGATTTTGATCGAAGCTGAATCCAGATTGATTGGACGCTTGAATTTACCGGTGCAATTACAGACCGCAATGCGAAATGCGCCGATTATTCGGTTAACAGCAAGTCATGGTCAGCGCGTTCAGCGCTTGCGTCGCGACTATATTCAGTTTGCCCTGGATCACTACAATGCTGAATCGTTCGAGTCAGATGCTGCGTGGCAAAAATTACACGCTTCTGTGCGTTCATCGCTGGACAAAATCAGCAAACGACTTGGCGGTCTCCAGCACCAACGATTGTGTCAGATGCTACCGGGCGCGATTGAGCAGCTTAAAGAACGCCAGGATTGGGGTGGCTTTGATTTGATGTTTGAGCAGCTGCTGACTTCTTACTACGACAAACTGTATGACTATCAGCTAAACAAGCAGGAAGGCAGAATTGTGTTCAGCGGTGAACACGACGAAGTGCTGCAGTGGTTGCATGAGCGAAAGAACAATGATGGCTAGGCTGCCTTTTTATAGACACGACCTGGTTCTTGTGGGTGGCGGGCACGCGCATGTGCTTGCTATCAAGTCTTTTGCGATGCAGCCTATTCCGGATGTTCGGATTACTCTGGTGTCTGAGCAGCGCGACACGCCATACTCAGGCATGTTGCCAGGCTATGTTGCCGGTCATTTCGAGCACGCAGATACCCTGATTGACTTACACGCTTTGTGCAGAGCGGCGGGCGTTCGTTTCATAAAAGGTCGGGTGTTTGAATTGCACCTGGATGCGCAACAGGTCCGGATAGAAGACCAGGCAAGTTTGCCCTATGACTGCCTGTCAATTGACACTGGATCCAACCCATCATTTAAGGGAATAGAGGGGCAGGAGTTCGCAACCGGCGTGAAGCCCATCGCCGAGTTTCACAAACAATGGTCTGCGTTGGAAGCTAGGCTCAGAAGTGAGCCGCTTGATCAGAATATTGCGGTTGTTGGTGCAGGCGTTGGTGGTACAGAGTTGTGTTTGGCATTGGCCTATCGCCTGCGAGACCGAGAGCAATGTCATATGCACCTGCTGTACAACAGCAATCAGCTAATGCCTGGTATGCCTGCCAGAGCAGCGGCAATTGCGGAGCAGCAACTAGGCAAGCTGGGAGTAGAACTGCATTCCGGTTTCACGCTGAGTAAAGTAGACGACAAGGGCGTCTGGTCCGGCAATGGCAATTTTCTGCCGATGGATACGGTGTTTGTCACGACAGCTGCGGCAGCGGCAAGTTGGCCGAAGCAAAGTGGTTTGGCGTGCGACGACAATGGCTTCATCGAAGTGAACGATTACTTGCAAAGCTGCTCGCATCGCAATGTGTTTGCCGCAGGAGATATAGCCTGTCTGGTCAACTCACCCAAACCGAAAGCCGGTGTATACGCTGTGCGACAGGCACCCTTTCTGGCAGATAACCTGCGTCGTTTCTTTTCGAAAAAACCCTATCGAACCTTGCGATTGCAATCAGAATTTCTAAAGCTGATTACCCTCGGGGATCAATCAGCAATAGCGAGTCGAAATGGTTTGAGCGTATCCGGGTCCTGGGTGTGGCGTTGGAAAAAGAGGATTGATTCTGCATTTATGAGCCAGTTTGTGGAGCTGGCCAAAAAGCAGGATATGAGTTCGCGTCCCAAATCACCCGATAGGCATGAGTCCGAACAGCGCATGCATTGCGCCGGCTGTGGCAGTAAGCTGGGGCCTGTTGGGCTTTATGAAAACCTTGATAAATTACCAGCTGTCAAGTCAGCAAGCCTGCACCCGGCCTTGCACACGGTGGAGGATGCTGCCGTTTGGCAACCATCAGCTGCGATGGCCATGGTGCAGAGTATTGATGGTTTCAGGAGCTTTACTGACGATCATTACACATTTGCCAAAATTGCGGTGCATCATGCGATGAATGATCTGTATGCGATGGGTGCGACGCCCAAATATGTGCAAGTGTGGGCCAATTTGCGTTTTGCGCATCCGCGCTTGCAGCAGCGAGATCATCTAAGGCTTATGCAGGGTGTTAGTGATGCCTTGCAGGGTCATCAGGCTGTGCTGGCGGGTGGCCATAGCTCGGAAGGTGTGGAAGACCATCTTGGCGTAGTCGTCAAT
Organism: Gammaproteobacteria bacterium; assembly: GCA_030429735.1. GTDB lineage: Bacteria > Pseudomonadota > Gammaproteobacteria > Pseudomonadales > JAUIET01 > JAUIET01. The sequence goes on along the minus strand of JAUIET010000001.1, from coordinate 282,754 downwards.
GGTGAGGTGGTGCTGGCGAATCGCTGGGCAAAACAGGGTGCCCGCAACGACGACGTGATTGTAATGAGTAAGGCGTTGGGGACCGGTGTGATCCTGGCAGCGGATATGCTGTCTGCGACAACCGTGGATGTTTTGGAGGCAGCACTGGATAGTATGCTTACCAGTAATCGGGAGCTCTGGCTTCAGCTGCAGCAGGTTTCTCCACGATCAGTGACTGACATAAGTGGCTTTGGCTTGATTGGTCACTTGCTGGAGATGCTGCCGGACGATGGGGTAGCTGCGCAACTGAATGTGGCGTCTATTCCAGCCTTGCCAGGCGCACTTGAGCTGATCAGCGAAGGTCACCATTCCAGTTTGTTTCCCGGGTTGGTGCATTGTTTTAACAGCTGCGATGTTGCTGGCTCTGTTTCTGCAGCACAGAGGGATTTGCTGCTAGACCCTCAAACCAATGGCGGATTACTGGTCATATTGTCGCGTGACGCAGAGCAGACTTTGCTGGAAGACGGCGCGGGAATAACACGGATAGGCGTTATTTCGCCGCGAGAAAGCCAGCAAGAGCCTATTTGCTTGTGTTGAAATTGGCGAGATAGTGCAAGCGTGCTATTTGCCAATGCAGCGGGCGCCGCTGTATTTCTGAACTTGACCAGGAGAAATACCTCTCGATGATCTACACTGGTATTGTCGTGCAACAATAAATCAGATAACGCAGCAGGGATGCCGTACGCTTTGAACTCAAACACGCCGCATGCGCCGGTGTAGTGCTGTCTAAAGCGTATTGCAGGCAAGGATGACAGACAACTCCGACACCATACAAATTTATGTAGGTACAGATCGCTCGCAGCGCATTGGTTTACGCGTGTTGGAGTACAGTATTGCCATGCACACACAGCGCCCGTTCAAGATTCACAGTCTTGAGCATGTGGTGCTACCTGAACCCAGAGACAAACGACAGCTTGCACGCACCGGCTTTTCCTTTAGCCGATTCGCCATTCCTGAGCTTGCTGGTCGTCAGGGTAAGGCGATCTACATGGACGCCGACATGCTGGTTTTTGCTGACATCGGTGCTTTGTGGGATATACCCATGAACCAGCACAAGATGCTGATTCAAAGTGATGTTATTTCCGACCGCTGGAATGCCCCTCTTTTTAGGGCAAAACGCAGACCCAAGCAAACGGCAGTTTGTGTACTGGATTGCGCGCGCCTTGGGTGGCAGGCAGAGGAAATTATCGCCGGGCTTGATGGTCAGTACACCTATAAGGAATTAATGAGCGAGCTTTGTATTCTGAAGGAAAGCGAGCTGGGTTACTCGGTGCCGCCTGAATGGAACAGCCTTGAATATTGGGATAGCGCTACCTGTAATTTGCATTTCACCGATATGCAAACCCAACCCTGGGTGTCTGCTATGAATCGAAATGGCCATTTATGGGTTGCTACATTGCAGAAAATGATAGCGCAAGGTGTACTAACGCGTGAGTCTGTGCAAGCAGAAGTGGAACTAGGCTATGCGCGACCTTCCTTGCTGCAGGAACTGGAAGAACTTTCGGTTTGCGACCAGTGCTCAGCTACTTTGGAGCAGAACCGAAACAAGTACCACAGCTTTGATCTTGAAGCGGGTTTTGTTCCACATAAGCTTGTTAATGAAGCCAACAGACAACGCGAGCGTCTGCAACGTAACTATCTTGCATCTACTGCCCCGAGTAGCGATCAAGGCGCTTTTGAGCGATTTATGGGGCGTGTTTATCTACCCCTCAAGCAGATTGCCGTCAATGAGTATCGTGCCGGTAGCAAGCAGGCACGGGGTTCTGGAAGAGCTACGAAGCCGAAATTAAGAATGTTGCTGATAGCAAACGCACCGACTGTTCCCACAGTGCAACTTGCATTTACCCATCCTCTTCGACATCTGATTGCCGAGGGAGAGATCGAATGCGAATTGTTAACGGAGCATGATATTGGCGCCACAGCAAGAGTACGTGTAGCAGGTGAACTTCTTTTTCGAAGCTATGCCGACAGAGTCTTGTCTCGATACCAGCCGGATATAGTGATCTTTTGCCGATACACGGGCATGTATGCGCAAGGCCTGTTAAACAAAGCGCAGCAGCAGGGTGCGCGTGTTATTTGTTGTTTGGACGACAACTTGTTGGAAGTACCGACTGATATCGGTCATGAGAAACACACTTTCTATGCTGACCCTGTTCGCCAGGAACGGTTGCGCTACCAGCTGCGCGAGGCAGACCTGGTGTATTGCGCAACGCAACCGCTGACTGAAACCATAAAAAGCCTGGGCTTCAATACGCCGGTTTATACCGCGAAGCGATTCTGCTCCGGCGAGGTGCTTCAGGGCCCTGACAAAACATTGCCTCTACGGTTTGGCTATATGGGGTTTGGTCATGAGCAAGACCTAGCGCTCGCGCTGGACGGCATTGTTGCTGTAATGGACCAAAAGCCAGAGGCTGAATTTGAATTGCTGGGCACAATTCCTAAGCCTTCTCAGCTGGATCGCTTCGGCGACAGAGTCAGAGTCATTCCGCCAGATTGGAATTACGATCAATTTTTATCCATTTTGGCGAGTAGACGATGGTCTGTGGGTTTGTGTCCGCTCACCAATATTCGCTTCAATCGACATAAGTCCAGCATCAAATGGCTGGAGTACAGTGCGGTAGGCGCCAGTGTCATCGCCAGCAATCACTCAGTGTACCGTAAGGTGATAGGCAGAGATCGCGGCCTCTTGGTAGCCCGCCCTGGTGATTGGCAAACCGGTCTACTGGCACTTCTGGAGAATGAGGACTTACGCAGAAACACAGTGCAGGCCGCGCAGCAATACATGGAAGCCCAGTATTCAGAGCCTGAGTTCCTGGAGAGCTTCCAGCTTATGCTTGAAAATGCTGGACTGGATGCCAGATTAGCAGAAGGCTTGCCGGCATAGGTTTTTGCGCAAAATCGCTCAAAAATCAATCTATCTATAGCTCAATAATTGATCAGCCGTTTGTCAATTATGTGACGCCCGTCAGATACCTGACATAAACCACTTAACATACTGGTTGCTAACTAGCCATATAAGGTGCTTTTTCTACTCTTAAGGAGTACGCCCGGGCAATTTTTGCGTGGGCGCGTGTGTCTGACACTATAAACGAGAGCAAAAGCAAAGATGGTTCAGAAAGTAGCTAGCATCCATGTCAGTCTTGCTCAATCCGACAGCACAGATTCTGTCGCGGTTGAACCTAAGGCAAAGATAAAAATCAGTGACGTATCCCTAAATGATGCGAAGATCGATATTGTTGACTCCGACATCATTGTTACCAACGAGGCAAATAACGCCAAGGTTGTTTTTAATAGCCTCGCGCTGCTGTTGTTTGAAGAAGACGAATCCCCGGAAATATACTTTGATGATGAGTTAATCGAAACTCATGTTCTGCTCTCCAAAATTGGTGAGGTGGGCAACCTCAGCGTACAGGATTTCATAGCCATATCGAGCATCATGCGCGATTCATTCCAATCGCTGCAAAAGGCAGAATCTGAGTCGGAAGCCAAAGCCGAAGCTGCGGCAGAGGCCGAAGCCGAGGCCCAACAGCAGCAGGAAGTGCTGGTTGTACTCCAGAAGGCGATCGAGGCGCAGCAGGAACAGTCCCAGAGTCAGTCGCAGAACAAATTCGAATTCGAAGAAGAGGGCAACCAGACACGCCGTTCAATAGATGACGAAGGTACGTTCATAGAAGAAGCCAAGGCGGTTGCTCAGGACTCCAGCAGCGCGATCAGCTTCGCCGTAGAAGAAGCCCCCCCTGAACCTGAAGACATTGCCCTGTTTGATCTGAACCTGCTGCAATTGCCTAGAATGGATAGCACGATCGACGTGGGTGGCACAGAGCGAACGCTGGTACAAGGGGGCGGCGGTTCCGAAGCGTCGGTTTTTGACCCTGCCAACACAGCTCAATTTTCGACCGAAACCCTGAACTTATCAACGTCTTCTGAAGACCTTTACGTAGAAGCAGACAACAGCAATTTCTTTGGTGAGACCCTGATGACTCGAGTCATTCAGGTCACACCACAGTTCCCGGTTGGTTTTGCAATAGACAAAATAGAGCTGACCGGGTTTCCCGATGACTTTGTCATTGAGGGTGCCACAAAATCGGGCAATACCTGGACAGTGGAAGACATCGAAGTGGATGATCGCGGAGCGGTCAGTCTCAACCTGCTGTACCCGGTACCTTCCGACGATGATTTCAACGTTAACTTCAAAGTTACGTCCCGGTTCGACCCTGAAACAGAAGACGCTGAGGGAAATTTGGTGCCGGCGCCGCCGGAAACGATTCTCATTTCTGAAGATAGCCAGCTATTTACGGTCAGAAATGTGTTTGGCCCACAGGATCTGAACTATGTGAACCAAAGCGGTGAAGAAGTTTGGGTTCTGGCAAACAATCCCAATGCCAACCGGATTTTCACAGGCGTTGGCGACGATATCATTATTGGTGCGGTAGCTAACGATATTGTTCAATCTGGTGCTGGCAATGACGAAATCCGGGGTGGTGCCGGCGACGACTTTTTAGACGGTGCTGAAGGCGACGATTTGCTTGATGGTGGTATCGGAGATGACACCCTGGTCGGTGGTGCCGGCAGTGACACCATCGACTACTCCGAGCTGAGTGTGGTCATTGACGCTGATTTATCCACTGAGATAGAAGGCTTTGCACAAGTTACCGTAGACGAAAATGGTCCTGAGTTTCAGCTTGATCTAGTCAGGGAAGTAGAAAATATTCGTGCAGGATCGGCTGATGATATTCTGATTGGTAACAGCTCTGACAACATATTAGACGGTGGCGCTGGCAACGATTTGCTGTCTGGCCGTGGTGGAAACGATCGGTTAATTGGTGGCAGCGGCACAGATACAGTTGACTACTCCGGTGAAACCAAAGCGATAGATGCGGATCTGACGCTGGCAGAAAACAATGTCACGATAGACACCTCCAACATCGACACGCTGATTGGCGTTGAGAACATAACCGGCAGTGATTTCGACGATAGAATTCATGGCTCGGATGATGACAACGTCATTCTCGGCGGGTTGGGCAATGACAGGTTGTCCGGTGGTCGTGGAAACGATGACATTGATGGTGGTGAAGGCGATAACGACGTTATCGATTTTGTTAACGCCACCACCGCTGTCAATATCAATCTTGGTGAAGCGGCTGACAATGAAGGCTTCACTACGGCTATTATGGGTTCGGAGGTTGATCGGCTACGCAATATTGAAGACGTCAGCGGTTCAAATTTTGATGACACTATACGTGGAAATGATGACGTCCAGAACTTGTTCGGCGGTGCCGGAGATGATTCCCTGTTTGGTGAGGGCGGTGCAGACTATATAGATGGCGGCGCGGGTAATGATCTTATCGACGGCGGCGCGGGTGATGATACGATTGCGGCAAGCGTCGGTCTCGATAGCATTGATGGTGGGGCTGATTCAGACACGCTTGATTACACGGATCTTACTGCGGCGACAGCTATCGATGTCACTCTGCAGGGCAGTCAGGATGCGACGGTGTCGGTTACTGGCAGTGATGATGCCATTATTCGCAATGTAGAAAACATTGTCGCTACCAGCGGTAATGATAATGTGTTTGGTGACGACCAGGACAACGTACTCGATGGCGCCGCTGGTGACGATGTGCTCGGTGGAGGCGGTGGCAATGACACCTTGATTGGTGGCGATGGCCGCGATTCCGCAGACTATGGCACTGCCAGTTCGGGCGTTAACATCGATCTGTCGACCGGTGTTGTGAACAACGACGGCGATGGTGGTCGCGATACACTTCAGGAAATAGAAGACCTAAGCGGATCGGCATTTGATGACGTGTTGATTGGCGATGAGTTTGACAACGTTCTTGACGGCAGGGCAGGCGATGACACGCTTGCTGGTCGCGGCGGCGACGATTTGCTGCGCGGTGGTGATGGCAGTGACACCGCCAGCTACGCGTTAGCGGAAAGTGCCGTTAATATTGACCTGGGGCTGGGTACATCCGTTATAGATGGTGACGGAGGTATCGATACCTACGACAGCATCGAAAACGTGGAAGGGTCAGCATTCAATGACATCTTGCTGGGTGACGCAGGTCCTAACGTACTGAGTGGACTGGCGGGCGACGATATTCTTAACGGTGCCGACGGTGATGACCTGTTGGAAGGTGGCCAGGGTTTCGACCAACTGCAAGCCAGTAGCGGTGCAAACACCTATGACGGTGGAGCCGATACCGACACATTGGATTACAGCGGCTTTGCGGGTGCAAACAGCATTGATGTCACCTTGAATGGCAGTTTTGACGCAACAGTACAGGTCAATGGCGACGTGGACGACACAGTTCGTAACGTCGAAAACGTGATCGGCACAGCAGGCGATGACACAATCGGCGGCGATTTTCTTGCCAATGAAATTTTCGGTGAGGACGGCGACGACATCATTCGCGGTGGTGCAGGCGCGGACGTACTCGATGGCGGTGTGGGTGGCGATGATCAGCTTCGCTTTGACGACCTTGTATCGCTGGGTATCACGCTTGATCTGGCGTCTGGTACCGCCTCGTATTCGGTGGACGGCAGTATCGACTCGTTTAACAATTTTGAGCGTTACGCGACGACCAATCAGGACGATGTGATATTTACCTCCAGCGCCGCAGATAGCGTAGAGGGTTTGCTCGGTGATGATCAGTTTCACGCAAGTGCCGGCTCAGACTTTTTCGATGGCGGCAGCAATATCGATACCGTTGATTACTCGAGTCTTGCTGGCATCAATTTTATTGATGTCACTCTCAACGACGGCGCCGACACGATTGTTACCGTGGATGGCGGTGATGACGACACGATTCGCTCAATCGAAAACGTGGTTGGCTCCAGTGGCGATGACACTATTGTCGGTGATTCGGCTGCGAATGTGCTCGATGGGGCCGCAGGTGATGATCGGCTTGCTGGTGGCGCAGGTGACGACACTATTCTGGGTGGAACCGGTGCCGACATCATTGCCGGTGGCGTGGGTATAGATACCTTCGACGGTGGTGCGGATATCGATACTGTCGTATACACAGGGGCTGCAGGGGGCGTGCTGGTCGATTTGGCACAGAATTCGGCCTTGAATGATGGCGATGGCGGTTCTGACACCCTGGAGAATATTGAAAACGTCGTAGGTACAAATAGCGCAGATATAATAACCGGTGATTCGCTTGCCAATACCCTCATAGGTTTGGACGGTGCAGATGTCATTCGAGGTGGTGGTGGCGCTGATTTGCTGCAGGGTGGCGACGACGGCAGTATTGACGAAGTGCGCTTCGATGATCTATTGGATTTTGGAATATCACTTGATATAGGTGGCGGCACGGCGTTTTACAGCGGTGATGCGAGCACCGACATTCTCAGTGGTTTCGAACTCTACTACGCGACCAACCAGGGCGATACGATTATCGGCTCGACCTTGGCCGATACCGTGTTCGCACTGGGTGGTAACGACTCTTTTGTTGCCAGTGCCGGTACCGATGTGCTCGATGGCGGTGCCGATTTTGACACGGTCGATTACTCTACTCTGGCAGGTGCCAATTTTATCAATGTTGCGTTAAACGCCGAAAATGACGTGACGGTTACCGTTGATGGCAGCGACAACGACACAATCAGAAACATTGAGAATGTAGTGGGCACCGGCGGTGCCGACACCATCACCGGTGACGCGCTGAACAACACGCTTACTGGCCTGGGTGGTGACGACATTATTCGTGGTGGGGGCGGCAGTGATGTGCTATCCGGAGGTGATGGCAACGACGAGCTTCATTTCGATGACCTGGGCGGTGTGGGTATCACCTTAAACCTTGGCGTAGGTGGTGGTAGTGCAAATTATGCCGGAGACAACAGCACAGATACATTCAGTGGTTTTGAAACCTACTTCACTACTAATCAAGCCGATACAATAAATTCTTCAAGTGCAGCGGATCTGGTGTTTGCATTGTCGGGTGATGATGTATTTAACGCCAGCGCCGGAAACGATATCTTCGACGGTGGAACAGACACTGACACCATTGACTACTCCGGCCTGGTGGGTGCGAGTTCTGTTTCTGTGACCTTGGCCGGAGGAACAGACGCGACAGTCACTGTTGTTGGCGGTGATAACGACACTGTGCGTAATATCGAGAATGTTATTGGTACTGCAGGTGATGACACCCTGATCGGAGACGGTAATGAAAACGTGCTGTCCGGTCTGGGTGGGGCTGATACGCTGCGCGGTGGCGACGGTAACGATGAGCTATTGGGTGGCGCCGGCGATGATATCCTGAGCGGTAACGTTGGTGACGACATCCTGGATGGCGGTGCTGGATCCAACACCGCAGATTACGCCGATGCGTCTTCCGGTGTGTCCGTTGATTTGGTCAGTGACCTGGCGACCAATGATGGCGATGGTGGCACTGACGTCTTACGCAGTATCCAGAATGTTTCCGGTTCTGCACAAGCTGATAATATTCGTGGCGATACCGGTCGTAATATCATTCGCGGTGAAGACGGCAATGACGTTATCTATGGCGGTGCCGGTTCCGATGATTTGTTTGGCGGCAATCAAACAACGGCAGACCAACTGCGCTTTGATGACCTGACTGATGGTGGTGTTGTGCTGGATCTCGGTGCGTCCACAGCCAGTTACGCATTTGATGGGTCGGTCGATACTTTCGCTGGATTCGAAGCGTTTTTCACCACCGAGCAAGACGACCAGATTATTGGGTCAACGGGTGATGATACGGCCAGTGGTCTGGGGGGCAGCGACAGCTTCGAGGCGTCTGCAGGCAACGATACTCTCGATGGCGGTGCGCAACGTGACACCATCGATTACTCTACCTTGGTTGGCGTTAATTTTATCGATGTTGTACTCAACGGCAGCAGCAATGCAACCGTTACGGTTGACGGCGGCGACGATGACACTATTCGAAATATTGAAAACGTCATAGCGACCGCGGGCAACGATCGACTGACCGGCGACGGCGAGAACAATGAGTTGTCTGGCATCGGCGGCGATGACCAGTTTTTTGCGAGTGCTGGTAACGATACGCTGGACGGTGGTGCGGACACTGATACGGCCGATTACAGCGGCCTGGCAGGCGTCAACTTCATCAATGTGACTCTTAACGGTGCGAGTAATGCGGCGGTAATTGTTAACGGTGGTGACAATGATGTTGTTCGCAATATAGAGAATATCGTGGCGACCGCTGGCAATGATGTGCTGGTAGGCGACGCGAATGCCAACGTACTCAGCGGCAGGGGGGGTAACGATACTCTTGATGGCGCGGGCGGGTCCGATACTTTATTGGGCGAAGCCGGTGATGACCGCCTGCTGGGCAGTGCTGGCAGTGATATTCTTGATGGCGGCGCTAATACGGATACGATCGATTATTCAGGACTGGCAGGCATCAACTCCATTACCGTTGACCTGGACGGCGCCAACGATAGCACCGTGACTGTTGATGGCGGTGACAATGACACAGTCAGAAACGTTGAGAATGTTATTGGTACTGCCGGTGATGACGATATTACCGGTGACGACGAAATAAACGTGCTGCAGGGTCTGGCTGGTGACGATCAGTTTGCTGCCAGTTCCAATACCGACACGATCGATGGCGGCTTGGGCACGGATACCATCAGTTATCTTAACCTCGCTGGTGCTAACTCGATTACCGTTACTCTCAACGGCACAAACGATGCCGCGGTTATTGTGAACGGTGACGATAACGACACTATCCGTAATATTGAAAATGTCATTGGTACTGCGGGAAATGACACCATTACCGGTGATGCACTGGACAACAACATCGATGGCATGGGTGGTAATGACGTACTTGCCGGTGGTGGCGGTAACGACATACTGGACGGTGGAGCCAATGTTGATACTGTTGACTACAGCGGTGCGCTGAACAGCGTAGACGTCAGTCTGGATGCCGAGGAAGCGTTTGACGATGGCGATGGCGGCAACGACACTCTGCTTCAAATAGAGAACGTAATCGGCTCCGACAATGACGACGTTATTGAGGGCGATGCGGGTGCTAACCTGCTCGAAGGCCTTGATGGTGACGATGCGTTTATTGCCACACTTGGCGCGGATGTTGTTGATGGCGGGCTGAATGATGACATTATTGACTATGGCCTGTTTGCCGCCGCAAATTTCATTGATGTCACTCTGAATGCTAACAACAATGCAACCGTATTTATTAACGGTGCCGATAATCATACGATTCGAAACATCGAGCACGTAAACGGTACGGCCGGCAATGATATTTTGACTGGTGACAGTAACGACAATAATCTGTTCGGCAGCTTTGGCGATGACACATTGCGTGGCCGTGCTGGCAACGACTTCCTGGATGGTGTTGCAGGTGCGGCGGATACTGCGGACTATTCGCAAGCTGCGAGCGGTGTGATTGCCAACTTAAGTGCCGGTACAGCAGCCGTTGATGGTGATGGCGGCGCCGATGTTCTGGCCAATATTGATAATCTGCGTGGTTCGGCCTCTGCTGATGATCTCACTGGAGATGCAAACGACAACCTGATCGAAGGTGGCCTGGGGGCGGACACTCTGCGTGGTCGCGGCGGCAATGACATACTTGATGGTCAGGTGGGTCAGGACATCGCAGACTACAGCTTGGCTGGGGGCAGTGTAACCGCCGATTTGGACGCTGAGCTGGCATCGAATGATGGTGATGGAGGTAGCGATACCCTGCTGAACATATTCCATCTGGAAGGCTCTGGCTTTGCAGATGACCTCAGCGGCGATGAACAGGCAAATACAATTCGAGGTGGCGGCGACAATGACGTGCTGCGCGGGCGCGGTGGCGCAGACATTCTTGATGGGGGTGCCGGTTCCGCAGACGTGGCTGACTACACACAAGCGGCTGGTCCGGTGGTGGTCAACCTGGGGCTTAATAACACTGCAAACGATGGTGATGGCGGTACCGATACACTACAGAACATTGAAAACGTGTGGGGTACCAGCGGTAATGACCGTATAACGGGCGATGGCAATGCTAACGTACTGGAAGGCCGTCAGGGCGATGATATTCTCGCCGGCGGTGGTGGTTCGGATACGCTGGACGGTGGCGTAGGCGGTACCGACCTTGCGGATTACTCATCAGCGGGTGGCGCCATCAGTGTTGATATGTCTACCGGCATCGTTAGTAACGATGGTACTGGCGCGGTAGATACACTGATCGATATTGAAGGCATTATCGGCTCTGGCGGCAATGACCTGCTGATAGGCGACGAATTTGATAACGTGCTCGACGGCGGCGCCGGCGATGATACGATTATTGGCCTGGAAGGCGATGATCAAATTATTGGCGGCATTGGCAATGACGATACGGCCAGCTACGTAGGTGCTGATAACGCGATAAATATTGACTTGCAGAACAATATTGCGAGTAACGATGGTTATGGCGACACAGATACGCTCAGCGGGATAGAGAATGTTATAGGTTCTTCGCACGATGACTTCATCGTTGGCAGCGCGGGCGACAACCGGCTGGATGGCGCCGCTGGTAACGACACCCTGCGTGGCGGTGCTGGCGTTGATGAGATCGTTGGTGGTGCCGGAAATAATACGGTCGACTATGCGAATGCGGGATCGGGCGTTAATGTTAACTTGACCGGTAACATCACCAGTAATGACGGCGACGGTTCCTCTGATACCTTGTCACAAATTCAGAACGTCACTGGCTCTATTCATGACGATATCATCACCGGTGACAGTGCCGATAATATTCTTGACGGCGGTAATCGAGACGACATTCTGCGTGGTCGTGGAGGTGACGATACCTTACGCGGTGGATTCGGTTCGGATACTGCCGATTACTCGCTTGCAGCAGGCGGGGTTACGGTAGATCTTGTGGCGCTGTCTGCATCAGATGGCGATGGTGGCACAGACACATTGGAGAGCATTGAGAATGTCAGTGGCTCGAGCGGTGCCGACGATATCTCCGGTGATGCCAACGCGAACGTCTTATTCGGTGACAGTGACAACGATGTACTTCGTGGTCGAGGTGGCGCCGATGAGATTGATGGCGGCGCCGGTGATGACACCGTGGACTACGCCAGCGCCGCGGCTGGGGTTAATGTCGACCTGCAAAATGAAATTGCAGCGAACGACGGCGATGGTTCATCCGATTCCCTGCTGAACATTGAGCATGTTATCGGCAGCGATGATGACGACGTCCTTCGAGGCAGCACGTTTGGTAACAGTTTAAGCGGTGGCCTAGGCTCAGACATTCTGGCCGGCGGTGCAGGAGCCGATACACTGGATGGTGGGGCAGGCGCTGGCATTGACACGGCTGACTACAGTAATGCAAGCGGAAGTATTGATGTAAACCTTGGTGCAGGCACAGCGTCTGACGATGGTGATGGCAGTGTTGATACGCTGATTGACATTGAAAATGTCACCGGCTCTGACTTTGACGATGTCATCACCGGTGACACCGGCGTGAACCTTCTACAAGGTGGTGACGGCGACGACACATTCAACGCCAGTCTTGGCGACGATACCCTGGAAGGTGGTTCTGACACCGACACCGCTGACTACTCTGGCTTGGCAGGTTCGCCGAGCATTGATGTGACTTTGCGCGGTGGTTCTGACGCAACCGTCATTGTGTCTGGCGGTGGTGGCACCGATACCTTGCGCAGCGTAGAGAATATTATTGCAACCGCTGGCGACGATACCTTGCGCGGTGATGGCAATGACAACGTGTTGAGTGGTGGTGACGGTGATGACGTTATCTGGGGCGGCGGTGGCAGCGATGTGCTTGACGGCGGTGGCCATGTGCTTGGTGACCAACTGCGCTTTGACGATCTGACCGGAGTTGGTATAGATTTAAACCTGAATGCTGGAACTGCGTTTTATGCAGCTGACAGCAGCACCGACACGTTCACCAACTTCGAGGAGTTTTACTTAACCAACCAGGATGACACGGTTATTGGCTCTTCGGTAGCCGATGAAGTGTACGGTCTGGGCGGCGATGATACGTTTAACGCCAGCGCAGGAAACGATGTGCTGGATGGCGGTACGGCCTCCGACACAATCGACTACTCCACTTTGGGTGGTATCAATTTCATAAATGTCACCCTTGCCGGGTCAAGTGATTCAACGGTGACCGTCGATGGTGGAGATAACGACACTATCCGCAACATAGAAAATGTTGTGGGCACCGGCGGCAACGACACTATTACTGGCGACGCCGAGAGCAATACACTGCAAGGTCAAGGCGGTGACGACACGATCAGTGGTGGCGCCGGTATAGATTTTCTTGAAGGTGGCGCTGGAAACGATACTTTTCTTGGAAGTGCCGGTCAGAACACCTACGACGGTGGCGCAAATACCGATACGATAGATTATTCCGCTCAGGCGGGCATTTCGGCAGTAACGGTTGCTCTTAATGGCACTGGTACATCGTCGATTTTGGTATCCGGTGGCGATAACGATCTCGCAATCAACATTGAAAACGTAATTGGTACCTCAGGCAATGATAACCTTGCCGGTGACTCATCGAGCAACGAATTCCGTGGCCTGGCGGGAAATGACGTGCTGTCTGGCGGAGCTGGATCTGACCTGCTGATTGGCGGGGCCGATATCGATACCGCTGATTACTCAGATCTTGTCGGCGTTAACTTCATTGATTTGACGCTTGATGGCGGCAATACAATTACCGTTACCGTTGATGGTGGCGATGATGATCAGATTGCTGAAATCGAAAATGTTGTGGGAACCGATGGCGGCGACACCATTCGCGGCGATGGTCTGGTCAACGTGTTGGAAGGCGAAGGTGGCGACGACACTTTGGTTGGCGGTGCTGGTGCTGATATTCTCGATGGAGGCGATGACAGCGATACCGTCGATTATTCGCAGGAAGTGGGTATCAACTTCATCAACGTTCAGCTTAATGGTGGTAGCAACGCAACGGTCACCATAGATGGCGCTGATAACGATATTGTTAGAGCGATAGAAAATGTTATCGGTACGGCAGGCAACGATGTCATTAGTGGTGATGGTGCCGTCAACATCATTGATGGCCGAGGCGGCGACGACACTATTCGTGGCGGTACCGGCAATGACACTCTGGATGGTGGTACCGGCAATAACACACTGAGTTACACCGATTTTGGGTCCGGAATTGTGACCGATATGAATAATATCGTTGGTGGCTTCTTTGCCGTGACGGTTGGTGGAGGCGAAGTTGATCAAGCCACTAACTTTATCAATGTGCTGGGTTCCTCGGGTGCGGACAATATAACAGGTGATGCGCAAGACAACCGCATTGAAGGGCGAATCGGTAACGACATCATTGATGGTGGTGCGGGCAACGACAGCATTTTTGGTGGCTCGGAAGCGGATACACTGCGCGGTGGTGACGGCGACGACCTTCTTGACGGCGGCAGTACGGGCGACACACTCGACGGCGGCGCTGGCGACGATACCTACCTGGGTGGCAGTGGCTGGGATTCACTGCTGGCAAGCGACGGTGCCGACATTATCGACGGCGGCAGTGCAACTGACACTCTGGATTACTCAGCTCAAACAAGCGCTAACTTTATCAACCTGACCTTGAATGGCGCATCGGACGCCACGGCAATCGTCGATGGCGACCAGAATGATATCGTGCGCAACGTTGAGCGAGTTAGAGCCACCGCTGGTAACGACACTCTCGGAGGCGACAATGCCAATAACTACCTCTGGGGTGGTGCGGGTAATGACAACATCACTGGCGGCGGCGGCAGCGAAAACCGGCTATTTGGTGAAGCCGGCGACGATATCTTCTTCGGAAGCGCCGGTCAGAATATTATTGATGGCGGTGCCGATATTGACACCGTCGACTATTCTGCTCAGGCCGGAGTTAACTTCATTGATGTAACACTTAACGGTGCCGGAACATCTGCTGTTGTAATTGATGGTGCGGCCAATGACATTGTGTCCAACATAGAAAACATTATTGCTACAGCGGGTAATGATATTGTCAGCGGTGACGCGAACGCCAACATATTAACTGGCCTGGCAGGGAATGATCTGCTGGAAGGCCGCGGCGGTGTTGATATTCTGGATGGCGGCACGGATACAACCGGCGATACCGTTAATTATGAAAATGCAAATAGCGGCATCGTAGTTGATCTTGGTGCGGGTGCGGCTACGGACGATGGTGATGGCGCAAGTGATACACTGATTGATATTGAGCATGTGATAGGTTCGGGCTCGGCTGACAATATAACGGGCAGCGCAGAGGCCAACATCATTGATGGTCGTGAAGGGGATGACACGTTCATCACCAGCGCAGGCGCAGATACCTACGAAGGTGATGACGGCTCTGACACCATTGATTATTCAGGCCAGGCCGGTGTGACGGCCATCTCCGTGCAGCTGAACACTGGTATCACGGCAACAGTGTCGGTTACCGGTGCAGATAATGACACCGTTCGTAATATTGAAAACGTCATCGGTACAGCGGGTAATGACACCTTACAGGGCGACAATGCGGTCAATAATCTGCAGGGCGGCGGCGGCGACGACATTATCCGTGGCGGCGGCGGCAGTGATATTCTGGACGGTGGTACCGGAACCAATACCCTGCTGTACACCGGCCATGTTGGCGGCATTACCGTAGATATGGGTAACTTGACTGGAGGAGCGTTTACAGTGACTTCCGGTGGTACCACCGACACAGCCTCGAACTTTACTCACCTGACCGGTGGTCAGGGCAACGACAACATCACTGGTGACGCCCAGGACAATATTCTTCGTGGCCAAATTGGCAACGATGTGATCAATGGCGGCGCCGGCAATGACACAATCAGTGGTGAAGATGGCCACGATACCTTAAACGGCGGCGATGGTGATGATGTAATATTCGGTAACTCCGGTTGGGATACGTTTGTCGGCAGCGCCGGTGCCGACACTTTTGATGGCGGCGGCGGTGGCTTAGACTCTGTTAATTATTCCACCCAGGCCGGTATCAATTTCATCGATATCACGCTTGATCATGGCAACAACACCACGGTAATTGTTGATGGCGATCAAAATGACACGATTCGTAACGTCGATCGCGTGTACGGTACTGCCGGCAATGACATTATGCGTGGCGACAGCAGCAATAACTGGTTCTGGGGCCGTGGTGGTGACGATCATTTCTTTGCAGCGGGCGGCGACGACGAAATTCGCGGTGAAGGTGGAAATGACACACTGGACTACAGCAACATAGCATCCGGCCTAAGCGTCGATATGCAAGCGGTAGCCGGTGGTCTGTTTACGCTGAATATCGGCGGTACCGAAGGCGATCGCGCGAATGGTATCGAAACGCTGATCACCACCACCGGCAATGACGTGGTTGATACCGATGCCAATATCATACTGCTGCAAACCCTGGCAGGTAACGATACCGTCGATTCAAATGGCGCAAATGCCACGATAGAAACCGGCGCGGGCTCAGATAACCTGGAAGTGTTCGGAGCTAACAATACGGTTGACCTGGGCACCGAAAACGACAGCATGTGGGTGTATAGCAACGGTACAACTGCGGTCGGCGGAGACGGTAATGACTTTATGGGTAACTGGGGAGTTTATACCAGTAACTTTGACGGGCAGGCCGGCGCTGATACTCTGGAATCGCGTGGCGGTGGCAACGTGCTGGACGGCGGCAGCGATATAGATACCGTTACCTACGTAAGAAGCTCGGCCATTAATGTATCGCTGAATGATACTGGCGACACAACGGTCACTGTATCGGGGCAAACAGCCGATACCATTCGAAATATCGAGAATATTCGCGGCTCTGAAGGGTCCGACACGATTGAAGGAAACAATAGTGCGAATGTGTTGACTGGCGGGCGTGGCAACGACACCTTTATCGCGTCGACCGGTGCCGATACGATAGATGGTGGTCTTGATGCCGACATACTGGATTACAGTGGTTACGGTGCGCTTAACAATATCAACGTTGTATTGAATGGCAGTTCGTCTACCACAGTCACTGTGAACGGTAGCGATAACCACACCATTTCCGGCGTGGAAAGTATTTTTGGTTCACAAGGTAACGATTCGATCACAGGTGATGCCGAGGTTAATGGTATTCGCGGGGAAGGCGGAGATGACACTATTTTCGGTAGTGCAGGGTCTGACTTGCTCGATGGCGGTGCAGGTGGCACTGACATCCTCAGTTACCAATCCATAACAACATCCGGCATTACCTTGAACCTGGCATCTTCAGTTGCGTCTGTAGGTGGGTCCTGGGCGGATCTGTTTACCGAATTTGAAGAATACATTGCAACAGATCTTGGTGACGTGATTACGGGCTCCAATAACGCCGACATTGTTGACGCGGCAGATGGCGACGATCTGGTGAACGCGAGTAATGGTACGGATACTATTGATGCCGGTGTTGGCAACGACACCATTGACTATTCAGTACTGGGTGGCATCACTGGTATAAATGTCACGCTAAACGGCGCAACACCCAGTATTGTCACCGTGAGCGCGGGCGACAACGATTCCATTGTTAACTTTGAAAACGTCATTGGCAGCGTAGACGCTGACGTTATCACAGGGGATGGGCTGGTAAACATCCTCGATGGCGACAGTGGCGACGACATACTTGATGGCGCCGGTGGCGACGACGATCTTCGCGGTGGTGAAGGCAATGATACTTTTATTGCCAGCACCGGAGCGGATACCATGACCGGTGGCAACGATATCGATACCGTTGATTATTCCAGCCTGGCAGGCGTCAACTTCATTAATGTTACGCTGACCGGTTCAACCACGGCAACGGTGACGGTCGATGGCGGCACCAACGATACCGTGGCTGACATCGAAAACGTCATCGGCACTGCGGGCACTGACCAGATTACCGGTGACGGTCTGGCGAATGATCTTCGAGGTGGTGCTGGTAACGATACGATTAACTCAGCCGGTGGTGATGACACCCTTGATGGCGGTCAGGGCAACGACACCCTCAACGCCGGTACCGGCAATGACACCATTCTGGCAAGCAGTGGCGCGGACAATATAGACGGTGGTGGAAACGTTGACACGCTGGATTATTCGGTGCACGGCAGCGCTAGCTCAGTCAGTCTGACATTGAATGGTGCAACGGCCGCCATTGCAACGGTGACAGGCGATGTTAATGATACCGTACAGAACATTGAGAACGTTATAGGCACCACCGGTGATGACACCTTGCGTGGTGATGGCGCGGCCAATGATCTTGATGGTGGTGGTGGTAACGATACCTTGTCTGGCGGTGCCGGTAACGATTTCCTGCGTGGTGGCTTAGACAATGATACCGTCGATTACTCAGGTGCGGCTGGCAATGTAACCGCGAACCTGGCGACTGGTGGTGTCAGCAATGACGGTGATGGTGGGCAGGACTCCTTGTTCTCCATCGAGAATTACACGGGCTCGAACGCAATAGATACCGTGACCGGCAGCGGTACCAGCAATATTATTCTGACCGGGCTGGGTAACGACATAATCAATGCAAGTGGTGGTGCCGACACAATTGATGGTGGTGGCGGCAGCGACACACTGGATTACTCCAGCATTGCTGGTGTCAATTTTGTCAGTGTCACATTGAACGGCGGCAGCAGCGTGTTCGTCAATGTAGACGGCGGTGTTGATGACGTGATCAGTAATGTTGAAAACATTACCGGTACCGGAGGCAATGACACATTGTTTGGTGACGGTGAAGCAAACACACTGATAGGTGGCAGTGGTGCGGACAACATCTACGGTGGTGCAGGAGCTGATACGCTGGATGGTGGCGCAGGTCTTATGGACACACTGAACTACGACAGTGATGTGGGCGCGGTGACCGTGAACCTGAGTTTACCGACTGCAACGGATGGGTCCGGCGCAACCGACACTATTTCTGGTTTTGAGTTCGTCGTCGGTTCCGGATTTGGCGACTCGATCACCGGAGATAGCGTTGACAACATCCTGTCCGGGGGTGCCGGAGCGGATACAATCGACGGTGGCACGGGTAATGACCTGCTGATCGGTGGTCAAGGCAACGATGATATCGACGGCGGCGGAAACAACGATACTGTCTCTTACGCAAATGCTGCGGGGCCGGTGACTGTTAATCTGACAACCAATAACGCTCTCGTCGATGGCGACGGTGGAACCGATACCATCACCAATGTTGAAAATATCATCGGCAGTGATCAAGATGATAATTTGACGGGCAACGCTCAGGGCAACACAATCGATGGCGGGCTGGGTAATGATACGCTTGCCGGTCGTGGCGGACTGGATGCTCTCAATGGTGGCGGCGGCACCAGTAATACAGTGACCTACGTGAATGCTGCGGGCGCCGTAACAGCTGACTTGCTGGCGGGCGGTGCAAGCAATGACGGTGATCTGTCGACAGACACCTTCTCAAACATTCACAATCTAACCGGATCAGGTAATAACGATACTCTCAGCGGCGACAACAGCGCGAACACGATCAACGGTGGCCTGGGTAACGATACCCTGGTGGGCCGAGGCGGTGTTGACGACCTGCAAGGCGGCGGTGGCGATGACACGATCAGCTACGCGGGTGCAAGCACTGGCGTTGTTGTGAATATGATCGGTGGTGTAACCACTAACGACGGTGACGGCTCGAATGACACATTCAGTGACATTGACAATGTCACCGGTTCAAATGGTGACGACACAATTGTTGGTGATGGTGACGGGAACCGGCTAATCGGCGGCAATGGTCAGGATACCCTGACTGGAAACGGCGGTAACGACATACTTCTGGGTGGTGACGCAGCAGACATTCTAAATGGTGGTGACGGCAATGACCAGATTGATGGTGGTGCCGGAATAGACAGCATTGTGGGTGGTGCCGGCAATGACATTATCGACGGCGGTGCAGACAATGACGTTGTCGACTACAGCCTGGCGGCGAATGGCATTCAAGTTGATTTATCAGCCGCGCTGGCTGCAAATCGCGCCTTAAACGATGGTGATGGTGGCCAGGACACCCTCAGCAACATCGAGAGCGTGATAGGTAGTGATAACAACGATGTCATTACCGGCGACAATAACGCGAACTTCATTGATGGCGGCCTGGGCAATGACACGATCAACTTCAGTGGTGGGTTCGATTTTCTCGACGGCGGTGCAGACAGTGATACTTTGGACTATTCAAGTTCCGGAGCCATTGTTGGTGGAACGTTAACCACCGGCACCATTGACGGTGCGAGTGGGAACGTCGATGTCGGTGTTAACTCGGCAACCGTCGATAACTTCGATAGCTTTGTGCTGTCGGCGAGCAATGACACTTTAACGTTTGATACGGACGTTATTGGAACGTTAACGTCGGTTGATGCTAATGGGGGTGCTGCCGATAGAATGATCATCACCGACAGCCTCGCGGGTGACGACTTGACCGACGCCGGCATTGATGGTGTTGATCTGGCGAGCCTGTTTACCGATGTTGAAGAACTCGATTTCACCAATACAGGTGTTAACGGCGGTGACACGTTTGATATTGGCAACAGCGAGATTAGCTCTATCACCGGTAACGGCAACAGCCTCACGATCGATATCGATTCGTCAACAATGAATCTCACTGACTTCAATGCCTTGGATCAAGGTGGTGCAACAGTCAGCGGAGATTCCACGGTTGGCAACACTCGAACCATCGACTGGGATAACGGTGTTCAGCTGGTCATTAACATGAGCTAATTCGTCTTCGAGTGAGTCGTTTGCGGCCCTGCTTTGGCTTTTATTGATCATAGTTTGAGCAGGGTTTGCGGCGCAGGTTTATTGTTCGCTCCTTTGACGGTTAGAACCTGCAACATGCACTAACAAAATCGGCGAGGCCGCCGTTCGTCGTCTACTCTTTAGGGATAACACTGCGTTAATCCTGAGGGTAATTCATGACGCTGACTCTGGTCGATAACAATAATGATGTGCCGCAGCGCAAGGTAGATGACCCCTTAGCGAAATGTCTGCAAATTGTGCTGGTTTTCTTTGGTATCAATGCTGATATCGAAGGCTTAAAGGTTCAATTGTCCAGGCAGCCGGGGCCGCTCACCCTGGATGATCTCGAAGCACTTGGTGAACGACTTCACTTCACTACCAGAACAGATTCTCTGTCGCTGAGCGATGTGCCCGATGCGCCAACGCCAGTTATTCTACTGGCCAACGATGGCAGTCCCAGAGTGTACCTGCCACGGGAAGGGCAGGAAGGCCGGATGTATGTTCCGGGCAGTGGGTTTCAGCGTGCCGACCTGAAAGGTATGACGGACGACTATTCCGGACAGGTGCTCAGTATACGGCCAAACCAGGAGCAGGTTGAGGCGAACACCGAGCACATGAGCGAACAGCCTCCGATTGACTGGTTCTGGCAACCCTTGCTGGGCCACATGTCCAGTTTCGGTGAAGTGTTGGTGTGTTCACTGTTCATCAACTTGTTCGTTGTAGCCTTGCCACTTTTCACACTGAACGTGTACGACTCTGTTATTCCGAATTTCGCTGAGGCAACACTGTTTGTACTGGCCACTGGTGTAGCGATTGCGTTGCTGTTCGATTTTCTGCTTAAGACGATGCGCTCATACATTCTGGAGCGCGTTGCTGCGAAAGTGGGAACCGGGTTTGACGGTACCCTGATGCAGCGACTGATGATGGTGAATACCGAGCAAATGCGCTTGTCTGTGGGCGAACGAAGCAATCTGTTTCGCGAGTTGCAGGGCATCAGAGAGTTCTATGCGTCGCGTTTCGTGCCAACATTGGTTGACTTGCCGTTTTTTGCTTTATTCCTGTTGATCATCTACATGATCTCGCCCCCGCTAACGCTGGTACCCATAGTCGGTGCAATTGCCATCATTGTGTTTAACGTGGCAATTCAGGTGCCAATAAACCGCAGCACAGCCGACCACTTCTCTTCAATGCAGAAGAAATCGACTCTGATGATTGAGTCACTTGCAGGAATGCAACATTTTAAGGTGTTCAATGCAGTGGGCGATCGCTTGTTCAAATGGAACTACGCGTCCATGCGAGCGGCAGAAACAACCCGAAAAAATCAGTTTTTGTTCTCCGCTGTGCAAAATTTATCGGTCAGCATCATGCATATGGTGCACGTGTTTGTTGTCGTGTTTGGTGTCTATCAGATTCAATCCGGCAAACTCACCATTGGTGGGCTGATAGCCTGCACCATTCTTTCGGGTCGTGCCATCGCGCCGATTATGAACCTGGCGGGTGTCGTCAGTCGGTGGAAGCAAAGCAGAGATGTGCTGCGAACGATTGATGCCCTGTTCAGGTTACCAAATGAAACTGAAGCACCTTGCCAACGCTCACCGAAAGGGCCTTTGAGAGGCGATATTCAGCTTGAGAACGTTCGCTATCAGTACCCACAACAGATGCGGCCTGCGCTACGAGACATATCCATGGTGATTAAACCCGGAGAGAAGATTGGTCTGATCGGGCCGTCTGGAGCGGGCAAAAGTACGCTTGCATCGGTGTTGACTGGCATGCTGAGTGATTTCGAAGGAAATATATACTTTAGCAACTACGGCCTTAGGGCAATTTCACCGGCCGAGTTGCGCCGCACGGTGGCTGTTGTGCCGCAATTTCCGTTCTTTATTTCAGGCACCATTCGCGACAATATTTTGCTCGGGCGTGCTGATGTCAGTGAGGCGGCGTTGAAATATGCAGCCAGAATTTCCGGCGTAGAAGAAATCATCAAACATTGTGGTCACGGGCTGGAAACTGAGGTGGGCGAAGGTGGTTCTCAGTTGTCGGGTGGGCAACGACAAGCGATCTCCATCGCGCGCGCTATATTGCGAAATCCTCGTGTACTGATTTTTGATGAACCCACTACCGGCCTGGATTCTGTGCTTGAAAATCATTTTAAGTTGCAGATGGCAGAATACCTGAAAGATCGCACATTGATTATGGTTACACACAGAACCTCTCTGTTGTCTCTGGTTGATCGCCTCGTGCTATTAGACAACGGTAAAATGCTGGCAGACGGACCCACAGACGTTGTACTGAAAAAACTGGGGGCACCGGCATGAACTGGTTTAGCAATCTGAAAGCCTCGGTCAAGTCCGCTCAAAAACGTGCAGAGGAAATCAAAGCAGCGAACCCCGAGCGTAGTAATGCATTTGAAATTGTTGATGACTTCTGGAATTACCGGCCAGTGCTGGTCGCTCTTGTGGTGTTGGTGCTGGTCTTTCTGCTTTGGTCTGGCTTTTCACAAATCGACCAGCATGTGACTGCCAGTGGGCGGATAATCCCATCCGGCAATGCTCGCATAGTGCAGCATCTGGAGGGAGGTATTGTCGAGACAATTCTGGTCAAAGAGGGGCAACAGGTAACCGCCGGTGAAACACTGTTTTTAGTCGCTAACACTCGTGCAAAAACACAGCTCAAGGAGGCCGCGATCGAGGCGCAAGCACTGTTGGCCAGAAAGCTAAGAATTGAAGCAGAACAAAATGGTGCCGAAGAGCTTGAACTACCAGCCACATTTGTAGCTGAAAACCCGGACCTGGCGCGGCGTGAAATGTCACTGTTTGATGCTAATCGGCAGTCGTTCCTGGAAACAATCAAGGGTATTGAAGAACGTCAGAACCAGAAAGCATTTGAACTGGAAGCACTGCAAGCTCAAGTTAAGAATATTCGCCAGGAACTCGATGTTACCAAGCGTCAACTCGCTATTCGCAAAAAGTTGCTGGATGCCGGTGCTATTTCCGAAACCTTGTACCTCAATAATAAAAGTCAGTCGCGTAAATTAATAACACAACTGGAAAGCGCCAAGAACAGAGTACCTATTCTGGAGGCTGAGAAAACAGAACTTGTCAGCTTGCTGGAAGAGAGCAAACAGAAACATCACGCCGAAATGGCTGAGCAGCTTAACGCTGCCAAATTGCAGATGGAAACGCTTAGCGAACGAATCGCTGCATTGCAGGATCAGGTTACGCGGTCTTCGATCAACTCGCCAATAGATGGCATTGTTAACAAACTGCATATTCATACCGTGGGTGGCGTAAGCCAACCCGGCGCACCGTTAGCCGAGATTATTCCGGCCAATGAGACCTTGGTAGTGGAAGGGCAAATTGCCACCACAGACCGCGGCAAGGTGTGGCCAGACCTACCAGCACTCACCAAGATCAGCGCTTACGACTACACGATTTACGGTGGCATTGATGGCCAGTTGATTTACATCAGTCCGGATAGTTTTGTCGATAAACAGAACAGGGAACACTTCAAGGTGCGAGTGGCGCTGAGTAGTGATCGGCTTGGCGATGATCAGCAGGTTAGACCTGGCATGACAGCAGAGGTGAGTATTCTTACCGGTCAAATTTCAATTTTAAGAGCCCTGCTTAAGCCATTGTTTAACATCAGAAGCCAGGCATTGCGTGAATCTTGAGCGGTCTGATCAAGGATTATTCAGTAAACAAAAACAAAAAAACGAATTCGCTTAGCAGATTATGTAAACGCTGGAACATTTACTAGTCTTATAAACATCATCGAAAAAAAACAACAAGAAGGCAGCATGATTCTTTGTACGAAAGAAGTAGCACATCAGGTAATCGTTCATGGATAAGTTGACGAGAATGCTCGTTCATTTTCTACCCTCGTTCTCAACCGCGTACAAAGACAGCGGGACTGTTGAGAAAAACATTCTTGCGTATATAACGCCGGGTATATTGTTCACAATAATCAGCGTTGTTGCCATTATTGGGATCAATATTGATCAGCTCAGAATAAACTTCGAAACCAACGTTGTGCTCAACGGAGTGATCGTTCTTATTCTTGTTACTGCAGTTGCAATGGCGGTGTGGTTTCAATTCAGGCTGTGGCAAACAGCGCAGTTCATACACCGCCTGGATGCGGCCTCTCGTGAGGGCGAGTGTTCCGAGGAGCTTCATGCGGAATTGGTGTCAACCATGACTCAACAAGCCCGTGTGTTGGATACCAAAAACATGGCGGGGCTTCTGAGCAATCTCAGAGAGTATGGCCATCTAAATGTTACCGATACAGATGCGCGCCTGATTAAGTCCAAGCTGGGGTTCCGTGTTAGCAAGACTCGGTCGAGAACGACGTTTCTGTCTGGGCTGTTAGTTATGTTAGGTCTGCTGGGTACGTTTTGGGGGCTGCTGCTGACAATTGACGCGGTTGGCGATGCCATGGGCAGCATGGCGACAATCGGTGATGACAGCAGCGGTGGCGACGGAGGCATGTCTGATTTTATCGCGGGTATTGCGGCACCTTTGAAGGGTATGGGTGTGGCATTCAGCTCCTCTTTGTTTGGCTTGTCGGGTTCTCTGTTAACCGGGTTTTTCAGCTATCTCTGTGGAACTTCTCAAGACAAGTTCATAGAAACTGTCAGCCGATGGATTGATGAACGCATTCCTTCTCCAAGTGAGAAGATGAAGCAAGCGGCGGCAAATCCGAAAGTGGCAGGTTCTGACGAACTGAAAGCATGGCTGGTTGGCTTTGTGCAAACATCGCAGATAACGCAGCGCAAGATGGGCCACCTGATGGGGGTTATGAACGAAGCCTCTGAGGCCAGCCTGCTGACGGCTAGAAATACACAAGAGATGCTTGAGCAGCAAGCCTCTATGGCCGAAACACTGGCTGGTCTGAATGGCAGCTTACAAGCGATTCACACGCAAAATACTGAGATCAGCAAAGTGGTCAGCGAAGAAAACGCCAAACAGCTATTGGCCGGCAGCCAACGAATTGCAGACAAACTTGAAACGATGAGTTCCGCGCTGACAACCATCGATGAATCAAATAAACACGTTGCACATCGCATTAGCGAAGTTGCGAAAGGCGTTAGTGAAGATATGCCAGAGCGCTTCGAGCAGGCTTATAACACGTTTGGTGTAATGATCGAGCAGATCGATAACAATATTACGGCGATATCCGAACGAGAAGCTGTTACTGATGAGCGTTTACGTGAATCGATTAAGCCTGTCGCAGAGGCTTTGCAGACGATGGATGGGCATATGCAAGTAGCTGCTAATTCGGTCAGCAACCGGCTGGAAGAACTTCTCAATGAGGTTAGGGAAAAACCGGTATCCGAAGAGTTGTCTTCATTGCTCGGCAATATCATTGACGGCCTGAATAGCAATCAGAGTGTCGAGCGAAGGGTATTTGACCAGTTAAAAACTGTCGCTGATCAGCAAGTGAATCTGCTTGAGGGTATACAGGAAAGGGCGCAATTACGCGCGTCTTTGGATCAGCTTATCAAGATCGTTGGCAGAAGCCCAGTGCAGGGCCGCGAAGCAGCTGGCCAAATTGCCGACGTTCGCGAACAGGCGTTTGAGAGACGCTCCAGCAACGATACCAATGAGCAAGGTCTTGGTAGACGAGACAGTGATTCTGAATCCGGCGTGGCGTAGACAGTTATGAGTTCAGAAGAAGGGGCTGATTTAGCGGCGAATTCCTGGCCAGGGTTCGTTGATATTCTGTCAGCGGTTGTCATCATGTTTGTGTTCTTTGTGCTGGTGACTGCTTCGGCGCTGTACTTCCATGTGATCACCTACACCAGCAAAGTTAAAGTAGAAGGCGAAGTTCAGGTGGAGGTTGATGAAATTCCAGTTGAGCAGATTGTTGACCGATTGCGCGAGGAAAATTCCACGCTTAGAACGCAAGTTGCCGGTCTGCTGGAAGAAATTCGACAAACCGACGCGCAGTTTCGTGAATCTGGCGGTGAGCAGGACGTTGATTTCGAAGAGGATGGCAGTTCGCTGGTTATTTTCTACGGTCAGGATTCGATAACCCTTACCGAAGAAACACGCAAAGTCGTTAAAGAATTTATTGCCAACAACATCAGTAAACATGGCGCGGATGATCTCGAACTGGTGATGTCTGCCAGCAAGAATGCACGCTCGCCCATTGAGACAATTAGTCGAAAAGTGGCGATTGCCCGGCTAATGAACGTACGTAATGAATTCCTGGAAACAGAGCTCAATAAAGACGCAATTTTTGTGAAAGTAGAAAATCCGACAGAGATTAAGGGGCAATATGACTGGGCTAAGCTGCAGTTCCGCAAAGCGACTAAGTAGATTTTCAGTAGCAATCATTGCTGCTTGCTGCTTGAATGCGGTGCACGCGCCTGAAGCAGTAGCGCAAGAAACGTTGGGCGTCGTTCCTGTTCCAGCCAGCGAGACTGAGCTGCTTACCGCGGACTACGTCAATAAGATTCCCGCAGACGGCAGTGCAAGTGCACCCGTGGTCAGCTTTGACGAGATCATCGAGCTGGCGTTGGCGAACAATCCCGACATCAATATGGCATTGTCCCGAGAGGAACAAGCGGAATACCTGGTGAAGCAGGGGAAGGCGTACAAGTACGGCGAAGCTGATTTAGTAGGTCAGTGGGGGCCTGAGTACAATGACCCCTCGGCAAATACCGATCGTATTGTTGATACAACGCCGGGTCGTAATGTGACCCTGCGCATAACCAAACTTCTGTACGACGGCGGTGTTGCGAAATCCGAATTACGGCGTCGTGAGGCCGTTAAGCGTTCCACGATGTTGGAAACACGCATTATCACTGAAGACGTGCTGAATGATGCTGTTGAACACTATTCGTCGGTTCTACAATTTCAACTTGCGCGCCGCGAAGCTGAGAGTTTTATCGCCGAAATGCAAGCGCTCACCAAAAAACTGAACCTGATGTTCGACGCCGGTGCCGCGAGTAAAGTGGAGTTGGATTTTGCGCGTGCAAGACTTGCATCTGCGCGTGCGGAAACGGGTAACACAATTGCTTCGCTCAACGATGCCTTGAGTAATCTCGAATTTTTAACCGGTGATCTTCCGCCCTTTATGGCCATGGCACCGTTTGACGTAGCAGATCTTGATCTACCTCAACTGGATGCGTATCTGGAAGATGGATACAGAGACAACAGCGAGCTGCTATTGAATCGAACTAACCGCAATGCCGAAAACTATCGAGTACGTGCCGAGCGCGCCAAATTTCGCCCCCAGTTTAATCTGGAGTTGCGTTCCAATGTGATTGCGGATGAAGGTGGGCATGGCGAGTCGAGAGGTAATTACGAAGCGAAGCTGAACCTAAACTATTTGCTGTGGGATGGCTTCAGTCGCCGCAATGGTGTAAACCGGGCCGAGGCTCGATTGCGTGAGCTGCAGCATGAGGAAAGTCGCTTACTGAAAGAACTGGATCGACGAATTAAGCTGTCCTTTAATCAAATCAATGCCCAACAAATCACCCTGCGAGCTACCTTGGATGAAATCGCATCCAACAAGGAGCTGCAACGTCTGAACAGAAAGAATCTTGAGTTGGGTGAAATCAATATTATCGAACTGATCGACGTTGAGGAGCGTTTGTTCAACGCACAGGCGGAAGCGCATCGAATTCGAAGTGATATTTACCGAAGCTATTTTGGGCTGTTGCTGGACTCAGGTCGTGTGACAGAATTAATTAACGCGAGTCAGGGTAATTTCCTATCCGCGCCAGCGATGACGAATCAGTAAGCCCTGCAAACTAGGGCAGCTCTGAAAAATACCCAATGCCTCTGGACTGTTATGCCGGGTTCCTTATCTGAATGCTGGCGAGATCGTCAGGGCCTGTATAGACGCTAAATGATTCCCCGGAAACCAGCCAATTCCCATCAAATCTAGGGGTGGCGGTAAATTCCAATGCCTGGGCAGGGTAGCCACCCACATGAATTAGCCCATGACCGCCGTGCCGGGCTGCGCGTTTCAGTTGATTGCTGTAGATATCGCTTCCGCCATTCAGTAACTGAATCAGTTCGATATCAAGAACGCCGGCCGGTATCAAACAACGTAGAGCGTGAACGTTAGTATGTTGCGCTGCAGGCCGTTGTTTTGTGGGCGCTGAGTAACTCAATGTGTCTTCGGTGATGGTATATTCGCAGTGCAGAAAACTCTTCGCAAAAAACACA
Source organism: Gammaproteobacteria bacterium (assembly GCA_030429735.1). Taxonomy (GTDB): domain Bacteria; phylum Pseudomonadota; class Gammaproteobacteria; order Pseudomonadales; family JAUIET01; genus JAUIET01. The sequence continues at coordinate 253,846 of JAUIET010000001.1, read as the reverse complement.
GCGCTTGATTCTATGTCGCTGGTGACCAATGTTGCGCGATCAAGTAACAGCCTGGCGTTTACACTGTGGGTTGTTCTTCCTATTGTTGACTCGTGCGCTGTGTCTGCTTGAGCGTTTGGCAGGCCTTGTGCCCCTCGTTCCAATAACTCCAGCATTGCAGGCCCTTGCGGCACGTCAATAAACGAGAACGTGATGTCGCCATATTGGTTGCGATCATTAAGCACAGCGCCCAGGGCGCCGACATGGGCAAGGGCTTCATCTGTTGACTGGCAAAGGATGCCCAGGTGTTGCAAGCCCGAGCCCATTCGCGACTGGTATTGCTGTATGGCATCTTCCCCGGAATGTACATGGATAAGCTCAATCTGCGCGCGTCCAGCCATGCCCAGAGCCACCTCGGTGAGTTTGTCGCCTTGCCACTGACGATACCGGGCGTTATGGCTTGGAATGTTAAAGTGCTGGAACGGTCCCCAGCCTAGTTGCGTGGTGCAAAATTCGACTGCCGAGCCGACATCATTGACGACGAAGCAGGCCTGATAGGCGGTTAGGCTGTTTTTTGGCATTTCTCATTGTACACCCGAGCCGCCGCTAACCCCATGAATTGACGATGTTTTACTTGCCCGAACCTGCCTGGCAAGCCATTATGGCAGTGATAAGTACACGGAGACGATTATGGATATTATGAAAATGGGCGCCGAAATTTTGAGTCAAAAATTACAGGGCGGTGGCGCCTCTGCCGATACGGATGCGGTTAAGTCTGCATTGGAGGGCGTGCTGGGTGGTGAAGGTGGCGGTCTGGACTATGGCAGTATCATCAGTGGTCTTCAGGAGGGCGGTCTGGCCGACGTAGTTGGTTCATGGCTGGGCGATGGCGCCAATGAAGGCATTTCGAGTAACCAAATTCAGGACCTGCTAGGCAGCGACAAGATAGGCCAGCTTGCTTCTGCGCTGAATAGTGATGAAGGTTCGATACTCTCGGGGTTGCAGGAAGCACTGCCGCAGATGGTAGACAAATCCAGCAGTGGCGGTAGCTTACTTGATTCGGTAGGCGGCTTGGGCGCGGTCGCTGGCTTGGCAAAGGGCCTGTTCAAGTAAGGCTTTTTGCCGCCTGGAAGAACGCCGGGTAGCCTGGGACAAGGCCCTAGCCTGCCCAGTTTAACTACCAAACAGTAAATCAAAGGCTTGTTTGGAGTCCCAGTACTCCTGCATGTGCTGTACTTTGCCATTGTGCAGCTTCACCAGAAACAGGTAATCATTCAGATACTCGGTGCCCTTCTTGGTCTTACACTGCATCGTAAACTGGTAGATGACATGGTCATCTTCGGCATCGAGCAGTTGTTGGTGGGGGTATTCAACGGTTTCCGGTAAGTATCCGTTATCAACTTGTTTGCCGCTGTTTGCAACGTTGAGAACGGCTTCAAAGCCGGTGTGCTGGATGCTGCTTTCGTTTCCGGGAATCGGCATGGATCGGGTAGTCACCCAGGTAACGTCGTCGGTGCACATGCTGCGTGCGGTATCCGGATCAGTCCATAGCGTTGAAAACAGAGTTTCAACCACTTCTTTATTTGTCATGTCAGTCCTCAAATGTGTTCCAGCTCATCACTTTTTCCAGTGGCTCCCGGTGCGCCGGTTTGAAGTCGGTTCCCAGGGTATAGGCAATGGGAAACAGCCCTACTTGGGTGTAGCGATCATAGGGAATTGACAATAGATCCGCCATTGCCTGTTCCCGCCATAGATGTCCGGTTGTCCAGGCGCTGCCCAGACCCCTGGCGCGCAAGGCGAGCATAAAACTCCACACAGCCTGGATGATCGAACCCCACATGCCTGCTTGCCAAAAAACCGCCCCAGGGTGACCTGAGGCCTGATCAGTGCGTCCAGAAATCAATGGCAGCAGAACAGCAGGTAGTCTGTGAAAGTTGTCGCGCAGGTGCTGAGTAGATGTTTCAATTCGCTCTGCTCCAGGCACATGCGCACCGGCGTAACCGGCATCGCCGAAGGTGGCGATAAAATCGTCCAGACCGCCGTTGTATATTTCAGCAACCTGGCGCAGCACATCGGGATCATCAATAATAATCCAGCGCCAGCTATTCAAATTGCCACCATTGGGTGCTTGCAATGCAAGCTGCAAACATTCTTCTATGAGCTGCCGGCTCACTGGCCGTTCATAGTCCAGTCGCTTTCGAACCGCCCGTGTGGTTCGGAGCAGCTCATCGTTGCTGAGATGGAGTAGCGTGCTTTCCGTCATTTTTTCTCAGGTTTGAACAGATTTTGTTGCTGCAGTGCAGCGTTGCCATGATATCAACAAACACTCGGCTCGTGCATTCATCGCTTCCAGCGCAAGCCAGAATGCTGGAGTGTGCCCGGACGATTTGCCCTGCAATGACGTCTTAGGTCGCGAGCGCAGGCAGTATTTCGATCTCGGTTGAAAACGACTGGTTCGCTGCCAGCGTTTGAATGGAGGGTTTTTCTGCAAACTGCACGTTTGCATCGCTGAAATCCGCGTGCCCCCACCAGGGTTCAATGCAAACGAATTGAGCGCCAGGTTTGGCCCATAGGCCGAGATGCGGAGCGCCGCCAGTGGCAACGCACAGACGAGTGCCTGTGCGACGATGCGACAGGCTAATGCGCGTGGATTGAATGTCTTTGAACACCAATGCGTCGTGGTCGAAAATGTGTTCCGACAGTTCGATACGACCGTCTGCGATAGGATATGCAGTCGGCAGCGGACCCAGTAAACCATGCTCGTTGACAGAGTATACTGACAGTTGTTCCGTTCGCTCGAAACCTATGGAATAGTCCGACAAAGTGCTGTCGTGTAGTGGCAAGCGGAATGCAGGATGCGATCCGAGATTGAATAGCATGTCGCAGTTATCTCTATTGTGCACTTGATACCGGATAGCCAGCCGATCAGCCAACAGCTCAAAATGCACGATGAGTTCAAACTGCCATGGATACTGACTTAGAGTGGCTTCGTTTGACTGCAGGGAGTAACGGGCAAACGTTTTGCCCTCATCAATTACCTGGAATGGAAGCTTGCGGGCAAAACCATGTTTGCTCAGCGCGACTGGTCCTTTTGGATGGCGGCTTTCAGGGTGTTTCAATGCACCCACAATTGGAAACAGTATCGGCGCTCGGCCACTCCACACGTCTGGGTCGCCCTGCCAAATCAGTTCGTCTGACCTGGCGTTGACCAGTAGCGATTGAAGTTCGGCACCATACGAGTTGACTCGGCAGGTGAGGTGTTTTGTCTCAAGTGTCTGCAATAACCAACTCAACTTACGGTATGTTATTCGTTACCCGCTTTTAGATAATGTTCTGCGTTGATGGCAGCAATCAATTCAGTCAGTGTTTCAGTTGCCTGTTCATTGGGAACCTGGCAAGTGCCTGCGGCGTGATGGCCACCGCCTCCGTACTGTAACATGAGTTCGCCAACATTGGTTTCGCAACCACGATCAAAAATCGATTTTCCGGTAGCAAACACAGTGTTTTGCTGTTTGAGGCCCCAAATGATATGAATAGAAATATCACACTGCGGATACAGCGCGTAGATCATGAATCGGTTGCCAGCATAAATAATCGGTTCATCGCGCAAGTCCAGCACAACCAGATTGCCGTGTACCGACGAACAGCGCTGCAGTTGGGCTTTGAATTTTTCCTCGTGTTCAAAGTACAAATCAACACGTTCTTTAACGTCTGGCAATGCAATAATCTCTTCGATGGATGTATCTTTGCAGTAGTCGATTAAATCCATCATCAGATTGTAGTTAGAAATTCGAAACTCTCTGAAGCGCCCAAGCCCTGTTCGCGAATCCATTAGAAAGTTTAACAATTCCCAATTACGCGGCTCAAGAACCTCTTGCTGTGAGTACTGGGCAGAGTCCGCTTTGTCTACCGCTTCCATCATGTCTTCCCAGTGGCGCGGGAAAGTGTCGTAACCGCCATAGAAGTTGAAGACTACTCTAGCCGCAGATGGTGCGTCTGCTTCGATGATGTAGTTCTCGTACTGTCCTGGGTAGCGTATCAGCTCACTGGCGTGGTGATCAAAGCACAGGTGGGCAGCCGGCACGTAGGGTAAGTTGGTTGTAATATCGTTATTGGTGATATCAATCTTGCCATCCTGCATGTCCTTGGGATGTACAAACTTGATGTCATCGATCATATCCAGATGTTTTAGCAATACCCCGCAAACCAGGCCATCAAAATCGCTACGTGTTACCAATCGATACTTGGCTGCCATGCTGTTGTCCTCTCCCTGACTGAATTGATTCCGCGCCCGCCGGCAAGACGGTGCGCTGCTCTATAAAAATTAGCAAACCGGTCGCAATCAGGCCAAAACCAGATCACAAAAATGCGATAAACCGACAGGCATTTGTGCGAGCCTGCCGTTGCCCGGTTTCCTTGCCTTGCGTTTGCGTGGCTCACTTAGGCGGCGGCACTGCTATCGGAGCCCTGTTCGCGCTCGTCGTTGCTGGCATCCATTGGAAACGACTGTGTGCCCTGTGTATCGTCTTTGCGCGTTGCCTGCATGACGCGACGTGTATCGGTTGCTTGCTGAATAATTTTCTGACCGATTAGCTGCACTGACGCTTGCACGTTTTCTGACTGATTATCGGAACCGCTACTCTGCTGGGTCAAGACCTGCTGCAGTGTCTGCCCTTGCTGTTTTGTCAGACGATAGCTGTGACGTACCTTACGTTCCAGTTGTTCAATCGTATCTCGCAGAGCCGCGATTTCTTGCTCCTGGACGGTGCTGTGCTCAGACCGCAGAGCAAGCCACTGTCGAAAATGACCGGTAAACAGTCGACTGGCGTGCTGGCTTTGCTTATTCACCAGCACCAAAATACCGGCCGATAGAAAGCCGACCATAAGCGGGCTCATAATCGCTGCGTTAAGCTCGGTGCCAGCTGCGCCGTCTGTCACAAATGACCAGGCACCCATCGACATTGCCAGCAAGGGCAACAACAACATGCCGGCATCGGTACCTCGTTCCGCGCGTTGGCTGGCGTGTTCTGCTCGCGAGCGCAGTTGCATTGCCATCTGTGGGCTTAATTCGAAATCACCGCGTGCCTGGATGCTCTGAATTATCGAACCCAGCGACTTGAAATCCAGAATATTACGCACTCTGTGCGCGTCGGCGCTGAGCTGAAGCAATTCGTTCCGCCGTGTCTGGCCGAGTTCTACGGTTCCGTCCAGCATGTCGAGCAGATCGCTTGCCCGGTACAACGCCCAGGTAGTGCGAGCACAGTAGCTGATCAATGCCCCGCTGATCACAATTAAGACCGCGTTGAGTGCCAGATTGCTGCCAATCCAGTCGGCGATCGTCACATAGGCGACAAGGCTGAGCAGCGCACACGCCGCCAGGAACAGCGCGCTACCACTGTAATCAGGCAGTGGGGCCAGCACTCGGTTCTGTTGAGTGGTTTGAATCATTGGTCTGTGGTGTCGTTGTGCTTGTTCGTATCAGTCTAGTTTAAAAAATAAGCAGTAATTAGACGCTGTTCAAAGTTCGGGCAGTCGCTGCGACCGCTTGTCTCCTCGGGTGTCCTTGCTTATTGAGGCAGGCCAGTCCAAGCAGTTTTTGATTGAACGCTGTCGTTGCGATATTGCGTTGTCAGCGATGGCGCTGTTAATGTAGCGCCCCTGTACACAGAGCAAACAACGGTGTGGTGCGAGAAATGCTGGATAAGCGAAAATTTTATATTAACGGCCAATGGGTTTCTCCCCGAGAAGCCAATGATCTGAATGTAGTTAACCCTTCGGACGAGCAGGCTTGTGCGGTTATCTCCCTGGGGGCGCAAGCTGATACAGACGCGGCCGTTGGCGCCGCGCGGGCGGCATTCGATGATTGGAGCCAAACAGCACTCGGTGAACGAATTGAATTGCTGGAGCGTCTGGCTGAGATTTACATGACGAGAATGGACGAAATGGGTGCCGCAATATCGCTTGAAATGGGCGCCCCGATCGACATGGCCAAAGCGGCGCAAGCGGGCTCAGGAGCTGGGCATATCAAGAACTTTATTCGAGCCCTGAAGGCCTTTGAATTCGAACGCCCGCTGGGTGCTCACGCACCTGATACCAGGCTGGTGTACGAACCGATTGGTGTTTGCGGTCTGATTACGCCATGGAACTGGCCAATGAATCAGGTCACGTTGAAGGTTGTGCCTGCTATTGGCAGCGGCAATACTATGGTATTGAAGCCGTCTGAGATAGCGCCTTTATCGTCCATGCTGTTTGCAGAAATGATCCACGAAGCTGGATTCCCGGCAGGCGTGTTTAATCTGGTTAACGGTGATGGCGCCGGAGTCGGGTCTCAGCTGTCGACACACCCGGACATTGACATGATCTCGTTTACCGGGTCGACACGTGCTGGCACGGCCATCAGCAAGAATGCGGCGGATACCATTAAGCGAGTGGCGCTGGAATTGGGCGGCAAAGGCGCAAATATTGTATTTGCTGACGCGGACGAAAAAGCCGTGGCGCGCGGCGTAAGACACTGCTTCAACAACTCGGGTCAGTCTTGCAACGCGCCAACGCGCATGCTTGTGGAACGCTCGATCTACGAGCGAGCCATCAATGAAGCGCGTGAGGTGGCTGAAAAAACAGCCGTGGGCAATGCTGCCGAGTCAGGGCGCCACATCGGGCCAGTTGTGTCTGAGGTCCATTTTAATAAGATACAGGGCTTGATCGACAAGGGGCTTTCAGAAGGGGCTGAATTGGTCAGTGGTGGCTTGGGCAAGCCTGAAGGACTTGACCAAGGCTACTATGTTCGCCCGACGGTATTCGCCAACGTGAACAATGACATGACCATTGCCCGCGAAGAAATTTTTGGTCCGGTGCTGTCGATCATTCCGTTTGACAGTGAAGAAGAAGCCATCGCCATTGCCAATGACACAGCGTATGGTCTGACCAATTACGTGCAGACTCAGGACAGTGAGCGGGCCGCCAGGGTGGCACGGCGTTTGCGTTCCGGCATGGTTGAGATCAATGGTCAGGCACTGGGTGCGGGAGCCCCGTTCGGCGGTTATAAGCAATCCGGTAATGGCCGTGAGGGCGGCGTGCTTGGCTTAGAGGATTTTCTGGAAGTGAAAGCCGTCAGTGGTATTGCCTAGCCGATAAGCGCTTCTACGCGTGCGAGCAACTCCGAGTTGACCGGGCGTGGTGCGGTCGACAATCTGTTTTTGTGTCGTCGTTCGCCGGGTAATCTGACACCATCTATCGCTTCAAGGCGTTCGAAGAAGGTTTCAGCGTGTTCGGCCCAACCATCGCCCGCCAGCAGGTCGGGTGAAATCGCGAGAATAAACTCACCACCCCGTGCTGGACCGCCATCGTCCAGGTCGGTATCAGCGGCTTCAAAACTGAACTGTTCATTAATGGCGGCGGCGGCCAGCAATTCAACCATGATCGCGATCGCCGAGCCCTTGTAACCGCCAAACGGCAATAACATGCCCTTTATCACCTCGGCTGGATCAGTTGTTGCCTGACCGCTGGCATCCAGTCCCACGCCGGGCGCAAGTTGTTTGCCGTCTCGCGCCGCAATTTCCACGTCACCCAAGGCCATTGCCGCGGTTGCCATGTCGTATACAAACGGGTTGTTGCCCGGTCTGGGCCAGGCAAATGAAATTGGATTAGTGCCAAGCAATCGCTTGTTGCCTCCCGCCGGTGTCATCACTGGTTTGTAGCACACACAGGCCAGGCCAATCAGGTTTCGCTCCGCAAGCGCTTCTGTTTCTGGCCACAGTGCGGCGAAGTGATACGCACGCTCAATCGCCATCACCGCAACGCCAACAGTGCTGGCGGCTTCGGCCAGCGCCGGTATGCCACGTTCTATTGCCAGTGGTGCAAAGCCGCCGTCTCCATCGACGGTGATGATAGCCGCGGTTTTATGCTTGACAACGGGTGATGCCTTGCCATTGACTTTGCCGCTGCGCAACGATGCTACGTAGCCAGGAACACGGAACAAACCGTGTGAGTGAGAGCCGTCACGTTCTGCGTTAATTACCGTTTTTACCAGAGCTTGAGTGTTGCGTTCATCGCAGCCATTAGACACGAATACGGCCGTTGCCAATTGTTCAATCTGTTCAAGCGACAAATCTGTCGTGGGCATGTTCTTATTTACGCTATGTAGCCTTAAGATGTTGTATTCTTGGTGCTGAAATGGCGACAAGTCAACCAGGAATTGCTGCTGCAGGGCGGGAGGATTAATCCACTATGGCAAATCAAAAGCAATTGTTGAAATCGATTGAGCAATCGGAAGACGGACCACAAGTTGCTGCAATATTCGATTTTGACGGCACATTGATTGCGGGCTATTCGGCTACCGTGTTTATTCGCGAGCAAATACGGCGCGGAGAAATTACACCGTCACAGTTTGTTGAATTGATCAACGCTATGTCAGGGTTTGGCCTGGGGCGGCTTGGTTTCTCAGCCATGATGATGGTTACCGCTCAATTCATGCGCGGTATCTCTGAGCAGTCCTATCGTGAGATGGGCGACGCACTGTATGTTTCACAGATTGCCCGTTTGATTTATCCGGAATCTCGCGCATTGGTGGATGCGCATATCAAAAAAGGTCATACCGTAGCCGTGATCTCGTCGGCCACACCTTATCAGGTGGAACCCGCGGCCCATGATCTTGGTATAGATCATGTATTGTGTACTTATCTTGAAGTTGAGAATGGCGAATTCACCGGCCAGGTAGTTCGTCCTACCTGTTTTGGTGAAGGTAAGGTGCATGCCGCTGAACAATTGGCAGAGCAGTTTAATGCCGATCTGGACGAGAGCTTTTTCTATTCAGACAGCACGGATGACCTGCAGTTGCTGGAGCGCGTTGGCAATCCGCGGGCCTTGAACCCCAGTAGTAAGCTGGAGCGCCATGCGCGAAAAAAACGCTGGCCTGTCGTGCACTACGGTAGCAGGGGGCGCCCGTCTATGATGCAGTTTGCGCGTTCCATCGCAGCAACCAGCAGTTTTGTAACGTCCTTTGTTGCGGGGCTTCCGCTTTATGCGCTGACCGGATCAATGCGTGATGCCCGCAATTTTTCTTTTTCACTGTTCGCCGATACCGCCAGCGCTTTGATTGGTCTGGAATTGAACGTTAAAGGCGAGCAACACCTATGGTCGCATCGCCCGGCGGTGTTTATATTCAACCACCAAAGTAAAGCGGATGTCATCATTATGGCGCGCCTTATCCGCCGCGATATCGCCGGCGTAGGCAAAAAGGAAATTCGCAATATTCCGGTAATTGGCCAGGTGATGGAAGCCGGCGGCGTTGTGCTGATTGACCGCGAAAATTCCAGCAGTGCGATTGAAGCTATGCAGCCACTGGTTGATGTAATGGTCAATGAAGGTAAAAGTGTGGTGTTGGCACCTGAAGGCACGCGTACTATTTCCCCCAAATTGAATCCTTTCAAGAAAGGCGCCTTTCATTTGGCTATGCAGGCAGGTGTGCCTATAGTCCCTATAGTGATCCGCAATGCCGGTGATGTGGCGCCCAAGGGCGATTTCGTTTTTCGACCGGCTACCGTTGACGTAGAAGTGCTGCCACCAGTAGATACCAGTGACTGGAGCAAAGCGACCATAAATAAACATGTGCGCGACGTGCGTAATATGTTTCTGAGAGCCCTGGGCCAGCCTGAAGAACAGGCGAGTACCAGGAAAGCGGCGGCAAAAGATAAGACGGCGGCGAAGACTAAATCAACGGCACAAAAAACCGGTAGCAAAAAAACAACCGCCAATAAGTCCAGTGCGAAGAGCAATAGCGGGAAGAAAACGCCTGCAAAGAAAACTGCTGCCAGGAAAGTTACAGGTACCCGCAAAAAACGTCGTATTGCGAGACCTAAGCCGAAAGCTGGATCCTGATACTTTTGAGACTTGTCTATGCACAGCAGCATTCTTAATCGCAGCAGCCCGTGGCCGGAGGCCAATGACAGTGAGTGCGTATTCATTCTTGATGTAATTAATAGTGTCGAGCAAGAAATACTGAGTGAGTGGATCAATCAGCACCGCCCTGACAGTCAGCCACCACCGCGCATAGTTGCCATAAACCTAAGCGATGATACGCGAGGTATCGACGCCAGCCCTTTGCTGGCGGCATTAAATTTGGCCGATAAAACCTTATTGGTCCCCTTGCGGATTGCGTGGCGACGCGCTTCACAGGAGTTAAGCTCGCGGCCCAGAATTCGCGATCTGCTGTTGGGGGACCCGCGCAGGCCGAAGCCGGGTAAGGCGCGAAGATTAGCCGCCGAAGAGCCAGAGCGCGTGTATTTGCTGGCAGGCCTGCCGGCAACGCTTGTTGACCTGCAGCAGCGATTTTTAGAGCAAAATGTACAGCCCGACTCGGACCAGGAGTTGGCATTTGCTGGTTTTATAGCGCGTCAAGCTGCATTAGCGCTTGATATAAGTGAGCGCAAGTTGCGCGGCGGCCGCTACAAAGTGCCCCGCCATGTTGCAGAAGTGCTGCGTAATAGCCCGGCATTTCTGCGCGACATCGAAAGCCTCGCGCAGCAATCTGGCAGGCCCAAGCAAGATCTGCTTGCGGAAGCTGATGGCTATATGAAAGAGATGATCACCCAGCCGCGCACGTTCTGGTTAGATATCTACGCCAAATTCAATAATTTTTTACTTGGCCTTGGTTACGAAGATAAGGTGGTGTACGACGCTGATTCGATAGAAAAAATGCGCAACATGGTGCGTGATTATCCTGCCCTGCTGCTCTGGACTCACAAAACATACCTCGATGGTGCGGTTGTTCCCAAGGTAATGTATGACAATGATTTCCCAACTCCGCATATGTTCGGTGGTGCAAATATGAGTTTTGCGGGTTTGGGGGCTTTATTGCGGCGTTCTGGTGCGATATTTATCCGGCGCAGTTTTCAAGACAATGAGTTGTACAAACTTACCCTGCGCCACTACATCGCCCTGTTAATGGACAAGCGCTTTCCGATGAACTGGTCGTTCGAAGGTACGCGGTCACGTTTAGGTAAATTGATGCCGCCACGCTACGGTTTGCTGAAGTATGTGCTGGAAGCTTGTTATGCGAGTGATGCCCGAAATATCCACATCATTCCAGTGTCGATTTCATACGACTTGATTCGGGATGTTGAGGAGTATGCATCAGAGCAGATGGGCAGGCAAAAAACAGCGGAATCGCTGTCGTGGTTTATCGGCTATATGCGAAGTCTGGCCAAGCCTATGGGTAAGGTGTACATGGACGTTGGTGAACCAGTGATACTGGAGCGTGCTCCAGACCCGAACGACCGCCTGGCCCTGTCAAAGATTGCATTTCAGGTGGCTGTGCAAGCCAATAATGTTACGCCACTGACGTTTCCCTCGCTGGTCACCACCAGTCTGCTGGCCAAGGCGCCGCGCGCTCAAACCGAGCAGCAAGTTATTCAGGACCTTCGGGAGTTGCTGCATTATGCAGAGCAACGATCACTGCGTATATCCGAAGACTTTGACCTGGACTATGCCCGGCATATGGATGGCTTGCTGGGCATTATGATCGATGAGGGCATTGTCACTCGCTATGATCAGGGCCCCGATATCGTGTACGGCATAGCCCCGGATCAGCATGCGGTTGCAAGTTACTACCGCAATACGGTTATTCATTTTTTTATTAATAAGGCATTGATCGAGCTGGCTCTATTGAAAGCAAGCGACACTAACGAGCAAGACGCCAGTGAGGTGTTTTGGCAAGAAATAGACAATTTGCGGGACCTGTTTAAATTCGAATTTTTCTACGCGCCCAGTGAGGAATTTCGACAGGAAATTGTGGCTGAGCTCAATCTCTGTGACCCGGACTGGCAGGCGAAGCTTGGTCAGGGTTCCGACAGCATTGTGCAAATGCTGTCCGCAATGACCCCATTGCTGGCGCACGCAACTCTGCAAAGCTATGTTGAGGCCTATTCGGTTGTTGCTGATATGCTCACTCGAATGGCCGTGGGTGAAACTCTGGAAGAGAAAGCTTGCGTTGAGCAGGCGCTTAAATTTGGCCGGCAAGCGTATTTGCAGCGGCGCATTCACAGTGAAGCTTCTATTGGAAAGCTATTGTTCAAGAATGCCTATCAGCTAATGCAGCACAGGCAGCTGGTACAGCCAGGTAGTGCGGACCTGGGTGAACGCAGAACAGCCATGGCCAGAGAACTCAGGCAATTGGTGCTGCGCCTTGATCGATTAAAAGCCATTGAATTAAGTCGCGGAGAACAAATGTGAACAACCCGCAGGAAGACGTTTCAACCTTACCGAATTCAAAGTACGGTCCCTTGTATTGCCAACGCTGGGAACCTAAAGGCGTTAAGCGTGCAGTTGTATTGTTGGTGCATGGCATGGGTGAACATTGCCAGCGTTACCAGGTGCTGGCCGATACATTGGCAGACAAGGGTATCGCGGTGTGCGCGTTTGACCTGCCTGGTCATGGTCAGTCGCCGGGAACCCCTGGCTACGTAGAGCATTTTTCAGACCACGTAGATGCTGTGTTGGAGTACCGTCATCAGTTGAGTAGCTATTGCGACGATGTGCCGGTATTTCTGCTCGGTCACAGTATGGGCGGCCTGATTAGCACACTGGTATTGCTGCGTGCGCAAGATCAATTCAATGGCTGTATCTTGTCGGGATCAGCGATTATGAGCCCCTTGCAACCGGGTGCAATGCAAATGTGTATCATCCGTTTATTGTCTTTTTTGGCGCCAAAATCTGGCGTGCTGCAACTCGATGCCGCTGGTGTTTCTCGCGATCCCGCGGTGGTGCAGGACTATACTAATGATCCGTTGGTCCATCATGGCAAAGCATCTGCGCGCCTTGTAAAAGAACTGTTTGATGCAATGCAGACTGCGCAAAATGAAGCAGGCACCATCAGTATCCCCATGTTAATAATGCATGGCGGAGCTGACAGTATGGCCGCAGCCCAGGGTTCCAAGCTGTTGCACGACCGAATATCGTCAAACGACAAGACTTTGATAATTTATGATGACTTGTTTCATGAGATTTTTAATGAACCGGAAGGGCCGGATATTCACGCTGCTGTCGCTGACTGGATAAATGCCCACGTCCAATGACGCATAAGCCGGTAGAGCCAGCAGATGCGGCGACCCTGATTCTGCTTCGTGATGATGAAGTATTGATGGGGCTTAGAAACAGAAAGCATATATTCATGCCCAATGTGTACGTATTTCCAGGTGGTCGCTGTGACACAGACGATGAGCAGTTGGACATTACTAACACCTTGGCACCTTCGCAGTTGCGGCGGCTTTCCAAGTCCACCAGCCCTGAACGAGCCAATGTGCTTGGATTGACCGCGATTCGCGAAACCTATGAAGAGACCGGGCTAATAGTCGGTTACCCCGATGCCACCCGGCAAAGCGAGCTGCACGGCTGGAGAGAATTTTACGATAAAGGTTTTGTTCCGGCCCTTGATAGTCTGGAGTATTTTGCCAGAGCGATTACACCGGCGGGCGCGCCACGTCGCTTCGATGCGCGCTTTTTTATTGTTGATGCGTCAAACGCACACGGCCGGCTTAGAGGCAATGGCGAGCTGCTTGACTTGCAATGGATTCCACTGGAAAAAACGGACAAACTTGAACTTCCAACAGTGACTTCATTGGTGCTTGAATTGTTAAAACGAAAAGCGCGTGGTGCTGCACAGGAAGCGCACCAAGTAGCGAAAGACTTCGAAACCCGTTATGGTCGAGAAGTCTTCGAATACCACATTTAGGGAAGCTCTGAAAAATACCCAATGCCTCTGCGTGACCTGTAGCGCACCGTGGCTTCGTTGCGCCGCTCGCCAAGGACACCCAGCCTTGGCCTTCTCGACGCGCCTCACCACGGCACGCTACAGGTCACGCAGAGGCATTGGGTATTTTTCAGAGCTTCCCCTAGCCCGCCAGTTTAAAAGTGGTTGTTCGTTTCCTAACGGCTTTCTACAGTAAGCGGCCGATTGCATTTGCTGTTTTGGAAAGTATGTTCTTCTTCCAAGGTGTTGCATGTGCGTTGCAATAAACCTTCTCCTCAAGTGCAAATACCTTGGATACTAGTGCGTAGCTCAGCCAGCGAATGGGTTCGGGCTCCCATCGCTTTAAGCTACTGCTGAGCGCGTCTGTATATACCCAGGGCATCTCGGTTCTAATGGATGAATGCCCAAGCAGCAGTTCCGCGAGGGTTCGGCCAAACAGATTTGAGGCGCCAACGCCTTCACCTCCGTAGCCTCCGGCGGTGGCAAGATTGCTGGCTTGGTCATAGACAGCGTGCGGTGAGAACTTTCTGGCCATCCCGAACGTGCCCGCCCAGCGATGCTCGACCGTGGTTTTGCGCAAAGCCGGAAAAAACTCATGCATAAGATGCTCGCACAACTGAAAACCGCTATCGGTTTCTGGCAGTACTCTATCTGCAAAGGGCTTGCCGCCGTATTCGTACACACCGCGAGCACCAAATACCAGGCGCCCATCGGCGGAACGTTGCACATACGTTTGCAGGCGGCTGAAGTCACACAGTGTTTGCCTGGATTGAAAGCCGATACTTTGCCATTGAGTGTCGCTGAGCGGCTCGGTAGCGATAATCTTGCTTTGCAAAGGAATGATATAAGGTGTGAGCGTATTATCACCAAACCCAAAGCCTTCTGTGGCCAATACACAAATATCTGCTCGTATCGAGCCGTATTCAGTGCGTATCAGAGATGCGCCTGTGGTATTGCTGTGCAGCATTGCCGGGCTTTGTTCAAACAGCCGAACACCCAGTTTTGCAACAGTATTTGCCAGGCCACGAGCCAGCTTGGCTGGTTGAATGGCCGCAATAGGTTGACAAAAGACAGCGCCATACACGTCTTGAACATTGATCTGTTCGCGAGTTTCAGCGGCATTTAGCCAGCGAAAATCCCGCTCATCATGGCCGGCGTCCAGCCGTGATTTCAGGTATTCTTTTGCCCAAGGTATTTGCTCCGCAAATCGGGCAGCCGCGTAAATGGCACCACCTCTGGCCAGATCACAGTCTATCCCTTCCTTTTGTGTCACGCGCTCAACTTCATCGATAAGACCATGTACTTCCTTGAACACAAGGCGGCGTTGCTCAAGGGGTAAGTGCGCGACTTGCCCCTCAAGATCTTCGACCATCCCCATCAACCAGCCCCCGTTTCGGCCAGATGCGCCGTAGCCAGCAATACGAGCTTCGACAATAGCAATGTTTAGATCGGGCTTGAGTTGCTTTAGATAGTAGGCTGTCCACAGACCCGTAAATCCAGCCCCTACAATCACGATATCAGCAGTGATATCTTCGCGCAGAGACGGGCGAGGATGGCAGTCGTCCTCAAGCTGGCTGAACCAGAAGCTGATGTTGTCTTTACTATTCATACTATGAGGTTAATGGAAAACCGGTGCTTATGTATACCATTCTAATGGCCACTGTATTCTTTTGAGCGAGCCCTAGACCTGGAGAATCAGGCCCAGAACGCGTTGTTTCATTCGGTTGATTTTGGTGAAGGCCTTGCGGCGCGAATAGAGCGCCGTGCCGCGGTGTTTAAGGGGCGATAGATGGTGTGATGCACAAGTGCTTAAGTGCTTCAAGATACTGACAAGTGTACGTCTTGCAGCTGGGTTAAGCCGAGTCTGGGTCTGTGTATTCTGGCAAACCGCTGTCCATCGATTCCTCGGTCGCATCATTTGCGGTTTCTGCATTCTCCAATATCGTTTCCAATGATTCATCGTCTTCATCGTTGGAGCTTTCTAGCATGCCTCCCAGTACAGGTAATGGATCAACGAGTCGCCATGCCGGCAATGAGGACAACACGGTGCTGAGCAGTACGCTTCCGCGTATCAACCACAGAACATAACCAATAGACACACCGGTAGTGACCGTGACCGACGAGCCAACAACCAGCTTTTCGGTTGCAGTGCTCAACTGCAAGGAGTTGCGCATGCTATCCAAACCTTGTTGGAAGGAGCTATTGTCGAGGTGTGCGTACTCATCGGTCGTATCCAAGCTATCGAAGCCGGGCATTAAGGCGCTGTTTTGCAGCGGTGCGCGTTCGTCGTCGAAGAGCAGAACATTGTCTAAATCGATTATTATCGGGTTGCCGTTTTGGCTGGCATCAAACTCCGCTGCACTGCTTACCGCGGATAGCACTTCTGTGCTCAGCTCGCTTGTCACAGTAGTAAGCAGTTCGCCGCTGAATGCGCCGGCCGCAGCTCGACTTCGTCCACCCAGTGTGTCTCGCTCAAGTTGTTCTTCCAGGCCTGCTGTAGCGGCACTTGGGGTTGATACCGGCTCTTCGTCAGCAGCGTCGGCCGCTTCTTCTTTTACGGTTTCCTCTGCGGTGTCAGCTGCAGGTTCTTGTGATTGTGACGGTTGTGACTCTTCTACGGAATTGCTTACATCATCAGCCGTCGAATTGCTCGTTGCCTGCGATTGCTCGGTATTCGATGACGAGGTGTTATGCTCGACAAGCTCTTCTGCAATTGCTGCGGTTATTTCTACTTCGTCTGTCAGAACGATCTGCAGGCGAACAATATCGCTATTGCCCGTAGAGTCGCTGACTTGGACAATTACCTCATAGCTTGCCTGCCGTTCATAGTCCAGCATGCCGTCGTCCAGCAAAAGCTCATTGCTGTTGTTGATCTGAAACGCATGCTGATCAGCACCGGCAATGATACTGAAGCTAAGCAGGTCGTTGGCATCCGGATCGCTTGCTGACAGGCTGGCCACAACAATGCCGCCGGTGCTGTCGGTATTCTCTGGGATCGATTGTATCGCGTTATCCACGGAGAGCTGCGGCGGATTGTTGGATTGAACAATGCTAAGGCTCACGCGTGCATTGCTTGTCGAGAAAGCGTCGTTTTTTCCGTTTGTTAAAGTAATTGCGCTGGATGGCAAACCAACGCTGCCATCCCACGCCGCGATACTCAGCTCGACATTTTCTGATTCGTTGGCGTCTGGCACGTAGCGAATCCAATGCTGGTTTCCCAGTAGAAACGCCTGAAATTCAGCAGGTGCTGATTGAGCGCCCAGGACCGGAAAGTCCACCCAGACGCCATCAACGCCGTCACTTGTGTTCTCAGAATACTGCCATTGCCCATTGCCGTTCAGCGGTGTTGCTGCGATACCCAGCGGACTGCTGTCAATGTCGTTACTGTTGCCCGCCAGTAGAGACTGTATCTGTACGCCAATGCTGGGCAATGTGGCCTCACTCGCGCCAAGGTCAATGGCATTAATAGAAAGTACGGGTGCGTCATTTACAGGCACAACCTGTATCGACGCGACTGCTCGGTCCTGCGAAGTAAATGCTTCGTTGTCGATCACCCGCAGCATAAAGGCATCCAGCAGGCCGTTCCGGTTTTGATCAGGCGTCCAGAAAAGCGCCTGGCCACTCGTCAGCGTGCTGTTGGAGCCGCTGGCAAATGCTTGCGCCGTTTCCCGACTGCTGCCAATAAGTAAACTACCGTTGTAGACTTCATCGATCAGAATCGCGGCAATACTTCCGTCTTCGTCAGTTGCATTGCTGGCACGAAGCAGGTCAGCAAAATTAATGGAAAACTCGGTATCTTCGTTAGATTGTGCCAGTGGTGAAGATGCATCAGGTATTGTGGGTAGCGCTTTCACCTGAACTTGCTTGTCTGGCGTGATGGTAAGCCCGCGTGGTGCGTTTAAGTCAGTGACACTTGCATCAACAAATTGACCTATGAAAGAACCATCATTTGCGTCGAATCGCAAGACAGTATTCTGAGCGTTGCTGGTTACCAACAGCTCGCCGTTTGCAGCGAAGGTCAGATCATAGGGTTGCTGAAGCCCACCGCTGCCGGACGGTATAAAGGCAGTTGAGTCTATTGGGGAGCCGTCAGCGCCGCTGAAGCGAAGAATTGAATGATTCAGATTTGAAGCAACATACAAGTTTCCGTCCGGACCAAACGTAAAGCCGCCCGGGCCATTCAGCGCCCCATTATTTGAAGCACTGACAAAAGCACCGCGAAATTCTCCGTTTGTGGCGTCGAAACGCAGAATTTCATGGCTGTTAAAGCTTGATACATACAGATACCCGTCAGCTGCGAAGTTAATATCAACAGGGTTCTGTAGACCTCCGGCACCGGGTTCAATGAATACATTGATAAACTCTCCCGTGCCGCCGTCAAACTTCAGGATTCGACTGTAGGTGCTGTCGGCCAGATACAAATGGCCATCAGGTCCGAATGCAATCGCTCCCAGATGACCATCGCCCGCGTCGCCATTGTTGATAAATGTATCCACCAATTGATTGGTCGATGGGTCAAAGCGCTGCACATTTTTTGATGTGAAGCCTACGCTGTAAAGTAGACCATCCGGGCCCATGGCAACACCTGCAGCTCGCTGCAGATCACCGCTGCTTCCCAGTTGCGCGTTGAGCTGGCCAGTTTCGCCATCCAGTCGAAAAACCGGATTGCTTGCGTCATTGCTAACGAAGACATCACTCTCAGTCCAGCTGCCATCTTCATCTATCGCTGAGACTAAAATGGAATGAGTGAACCCCGCTGCCTGGTAAGAATGGCTTGCTGAATTGCCCGTGACTTCGTCTACGTTGCCATCACCCCAATCGATGCGCCAGCGGCTCACGGTGTCGTTGCCAGGATCATTCGCCTGAAGACTTAACACGTATTCTGAGCTGGTGTTGGCGAAATCAGCACCGGTCACGGCAATGGTTGGCGCTGTGTTGGTCACGTCAAACGTGCTTACTATGCTGGCGCGGCCACCATTATCATCAATAACGGTTAGGGCGATTTCGTAAGGAGTCGCACCCGGGCCTTCGGTATCGTCATCTATTCCGCGTGCGCTGAGTGTTGCCCAGTTTACGGTCAGAGCACTTGACTGGCTGCCGCCAGAAAAATCAATGGTGCCGTCGTTGCCTACGTCCCATTCATAGCGCACGATGTTGCCATCTGGATCACTCGATGCACTGCCATCAAAAAGGACTGATTCTCCTTCAGCGAACTCCGCAATCGGGGCGATTTGTGCGGTAGGGGATTGGTTGACATTGATTAGGTGAGGTGAGCGAAACAGAATGGCCCTGGGGTCAAGCAAGCCTGCTGCAGCCGACGGAATAAACTCGTCAATGAAAGTACCGGTTTGACCGTCATAACGTAATACATTGTTTGTAAAACGACTGCTTACCAGCAAGTTGCCGTCGGGAGCAAATTGCACACCTATAGCGCCAGACAGGCCACCATCACCAGGGCTCACAAAGGGCAGTGGGCCCATAAAAGACCCGTCGTTACCATTGAAGCGAAATACAGCACTTGTCCAACCCGTGCCAGTAAAAAGGCCAAACGACGCGACATACAAGTGACCATCCGGACCAATTGTGAAGCCGCCTGGACCCAAAAGACCACCGTTGTCTGCCGCAGAGACAAAAGCGTCAACATAGGCACCGGTGTTTGCATCAAAACGTAGAATTTCATTGGTAAATGTGTCCGACACATACAAAAAACCGTCGCTGTGAAACGTCAACTGTACAGGCCCGGTAAGCCCCGCCGGCCTTCCTTCAAGCGGTCCTGAGCCTACAAACGGGCCAATCAACTGACCAGTTACGCCATCGAATTCAAGTATTGAATTTGTGACTCCTGTGGAGGCGATAAATAAATTCCCGTTCGGGCCGAAGGCCATTCCAGTGGGATTATTGAGATCACCATTGTCAGCAATGAACTCGTCAACGAATTGACCGGTCTCCGGGTCGTAGCGTTCGACATTAAAAGTGCTGTCGCCAACAACGTACAGCAGGCCATCCGGTCCTACAATGGTGCCAGCACCGACAAAAAGACTGAAGCCGTCACCCAGAGTTCGTTCGAACATGCCCGTAATTGCATCAAATTGGAACAGTTGGGTGTTTCCGTCGGCACTGATAAATAAATCAGCAGACGTTGATACTCCGTCCTCGTCGGTTACCGACACCACCAGCTGGTGGCTGAGCCCGCCCACCGCGTAGGTATGGAACGTGGACACGCTGTCTGCATCGAACGTTTGAATGGTGCCATCGCCCCAGTCGATGCGCCACTGGGTAATCTGGTCATCGCCATCGTCGGTGGCGGTAAACGAGAATTGCTGTGGCACACCTTCCTGAACGATGTTCGGTCCAGTGAGGTTGATGGCAGGCGCTACGTTTTCTACGTTGAATGTCATCTCGTGGCTGGAAACGCCACCGCTGTTGTCGATAACGTTCAGGGTGACATCGTAGTTGCTGCCCACGCCACCATCGTCAATTCCTGCCGACTGCAGCAAATTCCATGCGATGTCTGCAGTACGACCAGTGGCGTCAATCGATCCGTCAGAATTCAGATCCCACTCATAGCTAACGATAGTGCCATCCGGGTCAGTTGATGCAGATGCGTCCAGGCTTAGCGTGCCCCCTTCTTCGATGTCTGACACGGTAAATGACGCTGTTGGCAGCGTATTGACTTCTGTAACGGTCAGACTTAACTGACTGGTATTTTGTGAAAACGCGCTAGCACCGCCGCCGCCGTTTGGGCTGGCTGTGCTGGGCGCGATTGCGGTGGAAGCAACGGCTCCGTTGCTTCCATCCCAGGCTCGAAATACCAGGTTTGCCAATTCAGCACCGCTGTTGTCAGGCTGGTAGCGAATCCACGTATTGGCACTGAGTAATAAACTGTCTGTGCTTGAAACCGCAGGGAAATCAGCCCAAGGGCCAGGAGTGCCAGTGGTGGAGTATTGCCATGTGCCGTTACCGGCGGCAGACTCCACAGCCAGCCCCAGCGTATCACCGTCTGCATCAGTGCCGCTTGTGAGAGTTATCAGAGAACCGACCCGTGCTCCGGTCGACGCTGTGTTTTCTGGAGTATTGCCCCCATCCAGCACGCCAGAACTTAGTACAGGTGCCGTATTCAGGGCCAGTACTTGAACGCTATTTGCCAACGCAGAAGTATTCCCGGCTCCATTGAAATCAGTAACCGTTGCCGTTACAAACGAACCAACGGAAACGGGGGAGAAAAAGCTGGTTTGTGCCGACACAACGCCAACGGCATTGGTTGTCACTGTGTTGCTACCCAGGTATGTTCTGGATTCTGGCGAACCACCAGTGTCGCTAAAATACTCAACCCGCAGGTTTTGATTGGCGGCACCAATATCGTTAATGTTGACCGTTATTCTCAATATGTTACCTGCATCAACCGTGGCGGTGCTTAGCAGTGGGGCCTGCCTGGCGGCGTTGCCTCCGTTCAGGTTGATTTCTGCATTGCTGTTTGAAAACACCAGATTTTCGCGGAACGTGTTGTTCACCGCTGATGCGCCGCTCAACTTGATACCGGAATCATTGTTAAAGGCTATTAGGTTCCCGGCACCGTCGTCACCTACCTGGTTATTGATTCCGGAAATAAAGATGCCGCTGCCGCCGTTGGGGTTGCTGCTAACGCCCTGGTTATGGGTTCCAATATGGTTGCCTTTGATTCGATTGCTGTCGCTTTGAACATCGATTCCATGGCCGCCGAAATTAACAATGTTTAAACCGCGTATGGCGCTGCTGGAAGACCCGCTGGCAAGTACAAAGCCAGCGCCTGCTACGTTGTTACCTTTGATTTGAATCACGGGTCTGTCGACAAAGTCGTTGTCGCTATTGCCGTCAATTTCTACCGCGTCTGTAATGTCAGGCAGCGGTGTCGAGCCGATTGAGATGGTGTGATATCCATCGATTAAGGGGTCAGCAATTTCGAAGAAGATTTTGTCCTGGCTTGCATCATTCGGCGTGGCATTGGCAGCCATGATTGCCTCGCGCAGAGAAATCTTCCCATCACTACCGGGGTTGGCATTCAGGTTGGCAATACTCGTTACCGTGCCGTCAACCTCATCCGACACCGTGTCAACGACGACTTTATGCTGAGCTACGTCGGCATTATGCTCAAATGCACCGATGTCCGGTTGGGCATCACGGTTAAGGCGTCGCTGATCAAGCGTTGGTGCGCCGCTCAGGCCTGCGTCAATGGCTGGGCTGCCCGGGTTTAACGCGTGGGTTAATGTGCTTCCACCGTTATCGCTTAAGGTTGCATCCATCTCTGGTTGAAAAGGTGAGCCGGCTGTTCCAAGCAGATCGCCCACGCCTGCTGAAAAGCCACTACTACCGCTTTGATCGCCAACCAGGTTGCCACCCATGCTTAAGAAAGAGCCGGATACATCGGGCCCGCTGTCAGTCACGCTGTTCTCGGCAATCAATGTGTTAAATACATTGACGGCACCAGTACCTTCCTGGAAAAGACCACCCCCGTTAGACGCGGAGTTTTGTGTGAATGTAGTGTTGGAAATTGATGTTGCAGCGCCGGACCATATGCCACCGCCTGATGCTGATGCCGTATTCCCACTGACTGTGACATTGGTCATGCTTAAGCTGCCACTGGCAGCCGTACCGCGGTAAATGCCGCCTCCATCCCCAGAGCTACCATTGCTGTTCAGTACCACCCTCTGCAGCGTGGTATTGCCTCCCGCATGAATACCACCTCCCGCGGTACTGGTCGCGTTGTCTGATATTTGTGAGTC
Source organism: Gammaproteobacteria bacterium (assembly GCA_030429735.1). GTDB lineage: Bacteria > Pseudomonadota > Gammaproteobacteria > Pseudomonadales > JAUIET01 > JAUIET01. Next base: position 231,364 of record JAUIET010000001.1, on the reverse strand, counting down.
AATAATGCTCAGGGTGCCAGTGCTGTGTATCGCGCCTCCTTCATTGGCAGAATGATTTTGGAGCAAGGTTTGGCTTAGCTCAACGCTGGCGCTGCCGCTGACTCGAATTCCGCCACCGACGTCGGCTGCCCCTTTGCTAATGGTCACGCCGCTGATAGCGATGGAGCCTGATCGTGCGTCAAAGATGCGATCGTCAAAGCCCGCACTTGCTGTAATAATCGTTTGCCCCACGCCTGCACCTTGTAGGGTTATATTGGCTTGAATATCCAGATCACCGATGGCTGCCAGGTCTTCATTTGCACCGCCGTCAGCGAGTACCAGTGCGTAATTTCCAGCGGGAACAACAATTGTATGTGCGCCACCCAACTCATTGGCGTGCATGATTGCGGAACGCAGGGAGACATTGCCATTGCTGTCCTGGGCAGTGCCATCGCCGGGGGTGGCGTCCGGCGTGTCGTCGGTTGTGTTAACGGTAAATGTGGCTCTTGCTGATTGTTTTACAGGCTGCGCAGTAGTGTCATTCGCGGCTGAGGTGTGATCATTCAATGACGCCAATGCGTATCTCTCGATGGCATCGCGATCAATTCCCTGCAAAATGGCTGGTTGTGCTCGCGCATTGTCCTGCGTTAGGGCCGGTAGCCGCTCAGAGGTAAGGCCGAAGCTCTGAGCGAGTGGGAGCTGTGATTGTTCAAGCAATACCGAGGTTTCGGTTAACTGGCTCGACACCATACTGCCGGCGACACCATCTGCAGAAAACAGAATACGTGGCTCAAGCTCTTCAACTCTTAGCGAAGACTTATGTTGTCGTTCTCGGTTAACCTTCTTACGCCGCAGTAGTGTTCGCAGCGTGCGTGAGGAACCCAACACTAGCGTGTAGTTCCCGTGAATGTGTTGGTACGAAAAACGGTGAGACGCGATTGCGTCAACTGCGCCTTGCAAGACCGCACCGTGCGTTCTTCAATGCATTTCATTAAGTGCCCATCCGTGTTGCAACAGTGCCTTCCTGGCCTACTAACACAAAGTATAGGGTCTAGCTAAAATTGTGTTTGATAAGGCGATGAACTGTGCGCCCACAGCGCAGGGTAATTCAGCGAATTGGAGGCTTCTCAAAACCGGGTATCGCTGGCGATTTGGCAGGTGAATTTTCGATCAAAAAGATCGAAAAATAGTCCTTTACTATGTGCTGAGCTGTTAACCTGCTACTTTTCGACGCGGGTACCGGCGTTGTGTGCTGCATACGTGGCGCAAGCTGCCACCGATGATCACGTGTTAGAGTGACAGCCCGCCAGTGGAGGACGTATGAACCAGATTCAAGAAAATGCGCCGTTTTACCTGAAAGACAACTTTGCTCCAACATTTGAAGAGCGCACCGATACCGGGTTAACGGTTCAGGGCGAGATTCCCAAGAGTCTGAATGGGCGCCTGTTGCGCAATGGGCCGAATCCGCAAACCGGGTGGTCTGACCACTGGTTTTTAGGTAATGGCATGATTCACGGCCTTGAGTTGGCTGACGGTCAGGCCAATTGGTATCGCAACCGCTACGTTAAAACCCCGTTGTACGCACAAGCTGACAGTGACCCTATTGCAGCATTGATGGAACTTGATAAGTCAGCCGCCAATACGCATGTGATACATCATGCGGGAAAAATTCTCGCACTTGAAGAAGCCCATTTGCCCTGGGAGATATCCACAAAGCTCGATACGCTGGGTATCTATGATTTCGACAAAAAACTCGCCACACCAATGACTGCACACCCGAAGGTGTGCCCGATAACCGGTGAAATGCTGTTTTTTGCCTACGGCTTGTTTCCCCCGTACCTGACCTACCACCGGGTTTCTGCAGCGGGACAGTTGATTCAAACAGAAGACATCAGCGTTCCGGGCGGAACGATGATGCACGACTTCAATATTACGGAAAACTGCGTGATTTGGATGGACTTGCCGGCGGTCTGGGATATTGACAACATGAACCAGGGTTTGCCGCTAAAGTTTGACATTTCTTATGGTGCTCGACTGGGCGTTATGCCCAGAACAGGCGGTAATAGCGATGTTATCTGGTATGACATAGAACCGTGCTATGTGTTTCACCCACTGAATGCCTATGAAGAAGGCAATACAATTGTGATCGATGTGTGTCGAAAAGCAGATATGGATGCTGCCGCGGTGCTGTATCGCTGGGTGATTGATCAAACGTCGGGCACGGTATCGGAAACCGAGATCGATGATCGCTCTATTGAGTTTCCGCGCGTTTGCGACTCCAGAGTTGGCCTGAAGCACCAGTACGGCTATGCGGCGGGTCTGGCTGGCCTGGTGCCGTATGCCGAGCGTTACATTAAGTATGACTTTAACACCATGAGCTCGACAGTCGCCGAGCTGGGCGAAGGGCGGGAAGGCAGTGAGGCCGTTTTTGTGAAGAATCCGGACGGTGCAACCGAGGACGACGGTTGGCTGCTAGCCTATGTGTACAATAACGCGACTGCAGCATCAGAGGTTATTATTATGGACGCAAAAACAATGAGCCCGGAGCCTGTTGCGAGAATATTACTGCCCGGTCGTGTGCCGATGGGGTTCCATGGTAGCTGGGTGCCTTTCTAGACCGTCGCTCTACATCGCTTTTCCAGAAAGGCTTTCCGCTTCTTGCTCAGAACTTTCCCCAGCCACGCCCAAAGGTGGCTAGCCTCTAGCTGCCAAAGTTGTATATCAGGTCTATCCCGTAGCTGCGCTTTTCCTTGAACGAGTCAACCGCAAAGCCGAGTGTGCCAAAGTCAATGCCCCACTCGCGATAATCTTCATCGGTCAGGTTACGACCCCAGGCGGCAACAACAAGATTGCCACCCAGTACTTCCAACTCTGACAGGCTGACTCGCGCGTGAACCAGCGTCTGATCGTCGGTGCTGTCAAACAGGTTCAGCTGCGGATGGAACACCATTTCGTCGCGGTAGGTCACTTCAGCGCGGAGGTTGAGATTACCCCACGAGATACCAGGCACGTCGTAGGACGCAACGAACGACATATTGTTTTCTGGTGATCGAGCTACGGTAGCGAAATCGGAAATGTCTTCGTTACCCGTAACCGGGTCTGCATTCGCACTTGGGTTTGGCAAGCCGGTCACCGGGTCCAGTCTTTGGGTAATGAACTCAGTATATTCAGCATCGGTGTAGCCGTAGTTAAACATAATGCGCAAACCTTCGGTTACTTGCGCCGTGAGTTCCAGCTCAAGGCCCTGAATGTCGAGCGCACCTGCGTTCAACGTGACAGAGGAGGCTCCGCCTTCACCCGCTCTGAAGCTGTTCACCTGTGCGTCTTCATAATCCATAAAGAAGATAGCGCCATTCAGTCTGATTCGGCTATCAGCCCATTCAGACTTGATACCAATCTCATAATTGGTCACGGTCTCTTCGTCAAAGCCGAGCTGAAAGTCGGCCAGGCTGGTTGAACGAGCGCCGAAACCACCGGAGCGATAGCCATTGGCTATAGTGACGTACGTACGCACGTCATCGTTCCATGCGTAGTTCAGAGTGAGGCCACCACTGACATTACTCCAGTCATCTTCCGCTTCGTTCAAAGTGATGTTGCCCATCGCATCAGTCACTCGTGAGTTGCGTAGGTATGCGTACTTTTCATCTTCCGTGTAACGCAAGCCAACGGTCAGATCGAGCGCGTCGGATAACGCATAGGTGAACTGTCCATACAGCGCAATGGAGTCATTTTCAGATCCATACTCAAATATCGGTGTGCTCAGTTGCACGTCTTTGCCAAAACAGGGTGCAGGGCTGACAAAATCACCACAGAGAAACCCCTGAACACCGGCGGGTAATGCACCAAAGGCAAATGTCGCGGGTAGTATGAATGACTGCGGGTTAACTTCATTACTTTCTTCCTCGAAGTAGTAGATCCCGGTAGCGAACTGAAGCTTGCCATCCATTGCGTTACCAAGGAACTGCAATTCATGCGTGGTTTGCTCGTTGTCGCTGATCCGCTCTGCGAGAAACACCGACCTAAGCTCGCCAGCAGGCACAAACTGACCCGGAGCAACCGTTGGATCTTCCAGCACAGTAGCACCATCAGAGGCGAACGAGCCGAAATCTGTTCCGGTCGTGCCGCTGTCCCACTCACGTTGTGCGCCAACGTACTTAATGGTTAGGTTGTCAGTAGCCTGCCATTCCAGAGTTACAGTATGCATTTCTATATCGGAATACGTGTCTTTGCCAGGCGCATTGGCCATTGGCAGTTCGCCTGAACGATCCGGGCTCGCGAAAGCTGTTGCTGCATTTGTAATCGCACCGCCAATAAGGTTGTTTGGCGGTCGGGTGGCGACAATTTGCGACAAGGCGGCATTGCTGATTCGCTCAGATTTGTCGTAGGTGTAGTCGGCAGTAAAAGCGTCTGAGGGGCTGAGGCGTAAAGCAATTCGGTATGCATCCGATTCCTGCTCACCCAACTGATTGTTGTGTACCGTGTTTCTGACCAGGCCGTCTTTTTCATTGTAGTTGTACGTTAGCTTTGCTGAAAATATGTCGCCGAGCAGGCCGGTATCCACCGTGGTTTTGCTGCGCAAAAAACCTCTGCGACCAACACTCACATGCTGCTTGAAGCCAAATTCTTCTTGAGGTTTTGCAGTAATAATATTGATGGCACCCCCAATCGTATTACGCCCATACAAGGTGCCCTGAGGGCCACGCAGAACCTCGATACGCTCAAGGTCGACAATGTCGAATGTCGCACCTGTATTTCGCGCTATGTACACGCCATCGATATACACACCTACTGTGTTTTCAACCAACAATGAGGTCTCGCCGCTGCCAATGCCACGAATGCTGTAACCATAGTTGTCCAGAGATGACGGTTGCCTGTCAATGGTCAGGTTTGCCGTGTACTCCGCCACCTGACCCGCCTCGAAGGCACCGATGGCCTGCAATTCTTCCTGGCCAAACGCGGCCACTGAAATAGGCGTGTCTTGTAAGGACTCAACACGCTTCTGTGACGTGACAATAATTTCTTCCAACGCCAGGCTATCCTGAGCATTGGCGGCGGAGGTGGAAATGGCGCACAGTGCGCAGGCCAGTAGCCTAGGTTGAAATCGCATGATTCGGTACTCCTCTGATTATCTATTAGTATTTATGAGTCAACGAGCAAGCTGATATTACCATCAATTTTTTAGTACTAGTATGGGTTTGGGGCTGGCAATACTTGCGGTTTGTTTAGCCAATTTGCCACTGATCGTCTGGTAACCAGGCGCTACAGGCCAAGACTTAATAAGACCAGAAACAGATTGATCAAACAAGGAAGTAGTATTGGCAGGTGCGAACACAGCTGAGTGGAATACTGTTGGGTTTAGCGGTGCCTTAGGAGATAGCGACCTGCTGTCGAGCTGAGTGTGCTTTTCAGCTCGACAGCTTCGCCTTTGCTCAGCGAGACCAGCTAAACGTGAAACCGAAGTCGGTTGTCGAACCACTCTGCCTTTGCGCCCAGTTCGTAGAGTATTGCTTCTTCCTGGTCAAAGGACGAGCTGGCAATCACCTCATTGGCGCCACCGCCAGGGAAGCCGCCTGACTTAAACCCTTCTGAATACGTAAAGCACACGAATGCATCGTCAGTAAACTGATGATCAATCGTGCACAGGTTCGGCAGTGAGATTTTTATGCTAGCCATGGACTGCACCTTTTGAAGAGGTCTATTTTTTATATGTCAATTATTGTCAACGAAAGTATCGATGTGCTCTAAACAGTGTCAGTGCGATCAAGACCGGGTTCGGAAATTCTGTAGAGACTAACTCTAGTGTTATAAATAGAGAGAAGCGCTTAGGTGTTTTCTTCCCAGTATCGCTGATCATGCAACGGCAGTTTGAATAGTAGTCCTCTGGGGGCGGAGGATCTGCCAGCCAACAGCAACGCTGAACTGGCTACGTTAGTAAATTAGGAATGGTGCCCAGGAGAGGACTTGAACCTCCAAAAAATAACTAGAAAACACAATAAAAACAATTGGTTACAGTTTTTGTTTTGGCTTGCGGGCGATACGCGGGCGATTTTAGTATTTTGAGGTTTGCCCCGCAGGAATAGAGCTCCCTTTGCCAGGCTTCTTCCGCTCAAACTCTGAGGCCATCTGCTCTCCATCACGGGCTGCTTTAATCCACTTGGCGTAAACCCGCATCAGCATCTCAGGTGTCTCATGCCCCATCTGTTCAGCCATATAGAAGATATTGGCGTTGCCTGACAGTTTGTTACTGGCGAAGCTGTGGCGCATCTGATTTTGATTGCGGTATCGGATTTTCTCCTTGGTTAAGGCTCGCTTCCACATGTGACTGGAGTGCTCGTAATCGACAAAGGGGCCTTTCCCATCAGGTCTCACAAAGATAAAACCTGATTCGAGAAGCTGGCTGTGCTTTTTCTGCTTTATTAAGGCCTCGTGACCGCCACTCGTCAGGTCAATCTCCCGCTCACCGGCAGCGGTTTTGGTCTCGTCTTGTAATACTCTTTCAACCACCGCACGCTCTATACGTACGCGGTTAGTTTTCCAGTCAACGTCTATCCATTTCAATCCAAACAATTCCGATATGCGTAATCCCTGGTAGAAACCAAACTGAAACAGGTTGCGGCAAGCTTCCCCATAGAAATCTTCAATACGGGCAAGAATTGCGCCGATCTCTTCGGGAGAAAAAGGATCTACTTTATAGGACTTGGTGTTTGAGTTGATTTTTTTCCTGTCGATGAGCTTAGCGACTTTCACCGTGTCCAGTGGATTGCGGTCAACCAATTCTTCATTGAGAGCGTCATCAAGCACAGCTCGCAAGGGTAACAGATAGTTGCGTATGGTCTTCAGGGTAACACCCCTGCCATGTCCCCAGTGGCGTATCATTTTCTTTATGACATTAGCCTCCAGGTGCCTGAATTTATACTTTCCGACAAAAGGCTTTAGTTGATTAACCGCTCTTTTGTATGCGTTATACGTGCTATTTCTGTGGGCGTGTTCAATATCGATTAACCATTCGTCTAACGCCTCACCAATGGTTTGTTTGGTCGTAGCGTGCCCAAACATTGCGGCTCGGGGAGAGTCGGGGAAGTACTCTAAATAGTTGAATGTGCCTCGTTCAATCTGGTTTTCTACTTCAGCTTTCAGATTGGTAGCGTACTTTTCACCCGTCTTATTAGGTTTGACTTTGAGGGTTTCTCGGCAGGTGATGCCTTTGTACTGGAAGGCGATTCGAAGTGCCTTCGCCCCAGTTTCATAGGTCCGCAGTGTTACTCCACGTGCGACCTTTTCATCTCTGACTCTACCCATTTCTGACCCTCCACAACATTAATCCATAAGTTGCCGTCGCGCACTTTACAGTGCACACCGTCAGCCCACTTGCCGGTTTTCCGGCGTGCATGTACAGCATCGCGTGTATCTCCCGTTAGGTTACACCACTGGCTCAGTTTTACCCACTTTAGGGATATCAGACCGTTAGAATCCATATTGTCACCTTGTTAATCATAAGATCATCAAGGCATGGTAAGAGTTAGCCAACGATAAGATATAAATTGCCTTTCATTATCCCAAGAAAGATATTTTCCCTTTTTGAGCGCAGCGCCTGCGTCCTGCGCTCCTGCACCGCTGGCGAAGCGTGGGGGTAGCAAATTGCAGGTGGCTCACCGGAAGCCGCAGCTAAGTGGAGGAGCGAAGCGGGGGAATCTGAACGGGTGAGGAAGCGCGAAGCTTTGCACTTGCAATGCGCGTGGGGCAAAGCCCCTAGCGGGGTTGGATCAGCGTGGGGTTATTACTGAATTTAAGCAGCCCGGAGGGCTGAAGCGTTAGGGATTGAAAGGGCGGCAGTTCCCCCATCGGGGAATGAGCGTCTAGCGAACCCGGTAAAGCCCGTGAAAACGCCAAACTAGCGCTTTTATTGTTATTAAGCCTCCAGGGTTGAATGATCTAGCCGTAGTTTGTCAAAAATAGACCAGGCTCTGGACGTCATAGGGCTTTTAGACCATAATGTCTTATATTATGAACAATTATAAATCTTATAGCTTAATATATAAGACATATTATGAAGACTCAAGCAACTAGTACGCTGCCTAGATCAGCCCGGCAAGCCCTTATTAAGTTGGGTGAGGACATTGCTGTTGCGCGTAAAAAACGCCGTATCTCGACGGTCTCCATGGCGGAGCGTGCATTCATTAGCCGAGGCACGCTCTACAAGGTCGAAAAAGGTGACCCGTCAGTTTCAATGGGTATTTATGCGACGGTGCTTTCTCTCCTGGGATTGATTGAAGGTCTCGGAAACGTGGCTGATCGTTGTTCTGATACTTTGGGTCTGGATATTGATGAAGACCGACTGCCTAAAAAAATACAGCCGCGTAGTAGTAAAAGTAGCCGGAAGAAGGGGCGGTCATGACAGACACCATCGAAATCTACATCGATCATGCCGGTGAAGCGCATTTAGTGGGTCGGTGCCGTTATGTCGCCAAACGTCGTGGTCAGAGCTCCGTCTTTGAATATGCAGATGAATGGCTAGCCAATCCAGATGCTTTTGCCCTCGACCCGGCTAACCTTCCCTTGGATGGTGGACAGATTTACACCACGTCGGACAAATCAGCACTCCCTGGCGCGCTGCGAGATACAGCACCTGATCGTTGGGGTCAGCAACTGATCAAACGGGCATTTCGCAAAGCTGGTGAATATCGCACCCTGTCAGAAATCGACTACCTGCTGGCAATTACCGATCAAACCCGAATTGGCGCATTGCGCTACAAGCGTGATAATGAAGATGGCTTTGATCATGACATTGGGCAGTATCGCGTCCCGCCGCTGATCCAGCTTCCGGCCCTTATCAATGCTGCTGACGCCGTTCAAACTAATACGGAAACGGCAGAAGATTTAAAGTTGCTTCTGAATGAAGGTTCACCGCTCGGTGGCGCGCGCCCGAAGTCGGCGGTTATGGACAATGATGGCACCTTGGCCATCGCCAAATTTCCCAAAACAGATGATGATCGCAGCATCACGCACGGTGAAGTCCTGGCAATGACGCTTGCCGACAAGGCAGGCCTGAACGTTGCGGCCGCCAGACTACAGGACGTGGCCGGTCGGTCAGTGGCCTTGATCACGCGCTTTGATCGGCAGGACGGGGAACGAATTCCCTTTTTGTCGGCCATGAGCCTGTTGGGCCTCAATGACGGTGACGAGGCAGCCTATACCGATATTGCCGAATGTATACGGATGTACTCCAGTGAGCCAAAGGCAGATTTGCATGAACTCTGGCGGCGAATTGTCTTTGGTGTGTTGATCGGCAATCTCGATGATCACCTGCGCAATCATGGGTTTCTCTATGACAAAGACGATAAGTGGCGGCTGTCGCCAGCTTATGATCTGAATCCCGTGCCGTTGGAAGAGAAAGCGCGTGAACTCACCACCTGGATTTCAGAAGAAGGGCCGGATGCTGATCTCGATATCGCCCGCAGAGCAGCCCCTTATTTCGCGCTGAAGGACGACCAGGCCGAAGCCATTATAAGTGAGGTCACAGATGCCCTGAAAGGCTGGCAGAACACCGCTCGGCAACTGGGCATGAGCGCAGCAGATATTGCCATCTACGCTACAGCGATTCAAAGTGATGCGTAGAGTAGTGTAATTCCAGACTGATATTCTTGGTCTACAGCCCCACGTCACTGCAACCAAATGCAGTGACGTGGGGCGCAAATTATCGCTAACGCCCATGAATACTGATCCCTATTAATATTCCTAACATGACGAAAGCATTATCAGGGTTCTTTTAACCCTTCTCACTGATAATACAGATTCCATATGTGGCTATTGCATCCTCAATAGCAAACCGGCTCGAAAGGGCTTTTCAAGTTGACTCACGCAACCGCGATGAGTGGCTTATCACTTAACAGAGGAGAAATGCCTGGCAAAAGAAAAAACGAAAGTAGTAGTACTGTCTAAAGCGTGAAAACGAAACCCTGTCGTACCCATCCGGGGATTGGCATTGTTGGTTATGCCGCTATTCAGGTTTGTGGGAGTGGTGTCCCATGACGTAAGCAATCTGATTTTGAGGTTGCTTCTCCATCCACCGTGGTAGTTGGACAGTCATAAACACTGACCGAAACTTTAACACCGCACTGTTCCAGCTTGAAGACGACTGTTCTGAACGGTCGCACGTCTGTTCCATAGGACAATTTGTCCGTTCAGAACTGTCGTCCAAGGTAAGGAACGGACAACGAACCTGACTGGAACGATTAGACACAAACGAAGCTATATGTAGCGCATGACTTATCAGCCCTTCGCAGAATTCCGTTGGTTCAATAACTATTCTGCTTGGGTGTCGGCTATTGGCATCAGATGGATACATTAAATCTAGGAATGTAAAGCCCTGAGGCACTGGCGATGGTGCGCTACCTCAATACTTATGCGACTTTCGATCAGGTGTTAGAAGGGCTAATGCCTGCTTTTCGGTATGACCGTGAGTATTTCTTGAAAATCACGGTGTCCATCAAGCCGTTCCTGGAAAAGCTAACCACCGGCAACATCGCTTCTATCCTGGCACCCGATAAGGCGAACTCCGACGACCAACGCCCGGTGTTGGAATGGGCGCAAGCGATAAGGTCTAACGCCGTTGTCTATGTAGGGCTGGACGCGCTCACCGACCCAGAAGTAGCCAGCGCGGTGGGTGCATCCATGTTCAGTGACCTGACCAGTCTGGCGGGTCATATCCGAGGTCAGTACTGGAAGCGTGACTGATGGCATTCCCTCGCAGACTACTACGTCGGTCAATACTCACCTGCTGGTTCCTGATGGCGCAACATCTTTTATTGGCGGGCTGATTAAGCAACAGAGTTTCGATGATGAGTCTGGTGTACCCGTGCTGAGAAAAATACCACTCACCCGACTGCGCTCCTCAACCACCGCAGGCCCTTCATCAATGCTGACGCGATTCTTTATCTGGCCCCGGCGGCTCTTGCCGTTGCAGCGCTTGTGATACTTCCGCCCATGGCGGCGTAGATGCCGATACAGTTCGCCGCCCTCGGCCTTGTCCTGCCAAATGTGTTGATAGATTCGCTCGTGGCTCAAGGCGATGCCATGCTCCTTTTCCAGCCACGCGCTGATCTGCTCGGGGCTTCACTTCAGGGCCACTTGACGTTCCACCAGAGCAATCACCTCAGGGGTCATCTTGAGGGCTTTGTGCGCGCCCTGGCGCCGCGCTGTCGTGCGGCGTTGAGCCTGATTATGCCGGTAGCCACGCTGGCCCGTATTGCGTTTCAGTTCCCGAGAGATAGCGGACTGACTGACGCCAACGGCAGCGGCGATCGCTGTCTGGCTATCGCCTCTTTTCTTCAGGGCTTCAATCTGGCATCGTTGCTCATAGGTCCTCAGGTTTGCGCATTAACGAAAGCGCTCATGCGCCGTTATTGTGTGTGGTCGACGTATTCGATGTGGCATCTGGCGACCTGAGCTTGCCGGGCAAAATACAATAGTTATCCCGAAGCCCCTGTATCATCGTATGGGGTGTCAATAAACATGCAAGGTTGATTGCACCATGAATGAAGCCGTTCAAGCACCGGAGCTGGCCGTAAAATCCTGGCTCAATACCGACCACCCGCTCTCGCTAGGGGCATTGCGCGGCAGGGTTGTTGCGCTTTATGCCTTCCAGATGTTGTGCCCCGGTTGTGTGCAATACTCAATGCCACAGGCGCGGCAGGTTGACGCCCTGTTTGACAAAAGTGATCTTGCGGTTATTGGCCTGCATACGGTTTTTGAACACCACGAAGCGAATACCGAGGCTGTACTCAAGGCGTTTGTGCACGAAAACCGCTTGCCGTTCCCTATAGCAATCGATATGCCTGCAGTAAACGAAAGTCCATTCCCGACGACCATGTATCGCTACCAGATGCGCGGAACGCCTACGCTGATAGTAATCGATAGGGAAGGCCGGCAGCGCAAGCATAAGTTTGGCCACGAACACGACCTCGTGGTTGGTGCAGAACTGGCCGCCTTAATCGCAGAGTAAGGGTGCACACGATACGAAGTGGCATGAGTGGCGTTGAATAGTGGCCACGCCGGGTAAGTTCAAAGCTCAAGCCCTCTAGTTGAGGCAGTCAACATGATGCCTCAGCGCGTGCCGGGCATGGTAATTGAAAGCCGCTCTGTGGCCCTTGGGAGTCGCAATCAAATGGTGAGTTTCACGCGCCAGGTCTTCGGGTATTGCTTGAATCTCGCCAGCTGCCATCGCCATTAATTGCAGCCTTGCAGCACGCTCCATCAACATTGCCAGCACACAGGCCTCTTCAATCGAGGCGCCTGCCGTCAAGAGGCCGTGGTGTGAGAGCAGAATCGCCTTCTTGTCACCGAGCGCCTCGGATATGATCCTACCTTCCTCATCACCGACAGGTATGCCCGGCCACGTCTGCAAAAAAGCACACTCGCCATAAAGCGGAAGAGTGTCCATATGGGAAATTTCCAGGGGTACTTCCAGCATGGACAGCGCGGCGATATGTGCCGGGTGGGTATGAATAATGCAATTCACGTCCGGGCGTGCCCGGTATACTCAGCTGTGGAACCTGTTGGCCGGGTTAGGCATGCCGCTACCGTCCAGAAGGTCCAGCTCCTCGTCCACCAATAGCAGGTTGTCGGCGCTGATTTCGTCAAAACCCAGGCCAAGCCTCTGTGTGTAGTAGCTCCCTGGCGCTTCGCCCCGCGACGTTATTTGGCCAGCCAGTCCAGAATCATGGCCGGCATCGGAGAGAATGCGGCAGGCCAAGGCAAGTTTCTGCGGCGCGGTCCAGGTATTTTCGGTCAGTGATGCAGCCATTCGTTTGTTGGTCCTGGCGAGCGCTTCGCTCTTCGAATGTGTCGTACTGGACATGCTGTCTCCTATTATCGTTAAATCCGAGATATGTTTGATTGGGCAGCCCAGCTGCTATGGGGTCTCGATAAATATCGAGTGCCGCCAGGTCTCTTGAGCATGTGCGGCAGGTTGCATGGCGAGCTCTTTCCTTCCCAAATCAAGCTGTCAATACTGCCCATCCATGGCAGGCAAAAAGTGCATGGGCTAGATAGCACCACTCGCAATCAAGTCGGCAGGAATGGCATTATCCACCGCGCCCAAAAAACCCTCTCCGTTCGCGATGCCATCATGCACACCGAAGCCCAGCAGCTCCTGGGCTCTGCGCGGCATCTTTTTTACCTGCTCTTTTGTCACTGACAGATAGCTATTCTCTTCTGTGCGCAGCCATCCGAGACAAAAGCTTGTATGCATGCCACGACGCACTTTATCGGTCTTGTTGGGCCCTGCACCATGTAAGGTCGAGCCAAGGTAGATTGCAGCAGATCCCGGTTTCATTTCGGCAATGGCAATCTCGGCTTGTTCGGGCTCGCGGCTGTCAGGCCACTTGTGGCTTCCCGGCACAATGCGTGTAGCGCCCATTTCTACGGTGTATTCACTGAGCGCAATTAGCGATGCGAATTGGGTGTGGCCACCAATAGCGCTGGTCATTTTTTTTGGCCAGACATCGTGATCGCGGTGGATGAGCTGATCACCGGCGCCCGGACCTCGGTCTAACACATGCGCGATGTTAAGAATGTATTCCGCGCAGTTGGGTAGCAGAAATTCGTTGCCGACGAGTTCAAAGACAGGGTGCAGCAAGATGTCATGTGTAAAGGTGGTCGATACACCTGCGACACCGGTTAAATGCTTGGTTTGTGGTCCGTGAAAAAATTCAACACTGGGATTCGGGTGCGCATGATTGGCAGATTTATTTTCGAGTGCCGGGTCGATCTCGGCATTGAATTTATCGAGAATGTCCTTGGAAAGAAAATCCTCAATGATAACCGCGCCGTGTTCCTCGAGTTCGCTGATGATTTTCTCGGCGGGTGCCTGTGCTGGGAGTCGTGCTAAATTCGCCATAATTTTTTACCCGTTGGATGAAAGGTTTGACTCAAGAAATGGGTTTGAATGTCTCAGAAGGCCTGTCAGTTTTTGTGAGCGAGGTGTTGCCCGAGCTCAATGATTTGATCGATGTTTTTCTTGTCGACCCGCTTTCGGCTCATCAGGGTCAGGACCAACAAGGGAGAGAGCAGCATTAAGCTAACCGAAGGCGGTTCGATATGGTGTGGTAGCTCGCCCCTCGATTGCGCATTTCGGACACGCTGTTCGACCTGTTCCTGAACCGGTCCCCATTGCTCCATCATCAGGTTCTTTTTTTTAACAGGAGGGTTGTTAAAAAGCACCAGGTTCAACGCAATTTCAGTGGGCTGCGAAAAAAATCGTGCCATCTCATGCACCAGTGCCTCGACATCCTTTTCCCACGATTGGGAATCCGGCAATGTAAACGACGCGTTGTGTTCGCCTATGGCTTCTCGCAGTAATTCATTGCGATCCGGCCATCGCCGGTAGAGTGTTGTCTTGTTGATGCCGGAATGATCGGCAATCTCCTGGTAGCTGAAATCGAAGTTGCCACCTCGAATATTTTCTAGCACAGCCGCCATGACTGAGTTTCTTACAAGCTCAGAGCGCCCGCCGGGTCGCTTCATTGTTGATGCTGCTTTTTCGTTAACGCTTATGTGTGCTTGATTCATTGGTCAGAACATTTTTTGATTGGCTACAGGGCCGCTACAGAAATCCCGGATGGCTACAGCTCACCAGATTGCAATTCCACAAAAGCAACTAAAGTTGCAATAAGTACTTTATTGATTTACGCTGCGCTTGTCAACACTGATGGACAGGTGAGCGGTTCTACGGTCACCGTCGCAAGTGATGCGCTTTGCATTCGGTCGTGAGCAAGCACGGTGGTTAAGCCGGGTAATGCGCTTCTTGTTTTGACGCTTGATGGGCAGTGATTCGATGGCCAGGTCGTGTCGCTTGAAACGCGACTGATACGCTAAGCTACTCATACTCTAAATAGACAAAAGGCCAAATATGACGCCAACACCCGAAGCGATCGCGTATGAAGAAGGCACGGTATCCATAGAACAGAGTGGCTGGGCAACTGGTGCCGGGGCGCTGCCCGATTATCCGGTACTCGAAGAAGATCGGGCTGCGGATGTCGTGGTAGTCGGTGCAGGCCTGGCGGGTTGTTCGCTGGCACTGCATCTGGCCGAGGCCGGCGTCAATGTCGTCGTTCTCGAAGCGCGGCAACCGGGGTGGGGCGCTTCAGGTCGAAACGCCGGGCATGTCCTTCCGACACTTAAGGACCTGCAAGTCATCCGCCAATTCCCCGACGGGGGTAAAGGTTTTCTGGAGTTGTTCAAAGCGCATCATACGATTCCATTTGATCTCGCCAGGAAGTACGACATCGATTGTGATGCAGCACAGACCGGCTATTTGAATGCGATGTCTCGCAAAAGCGTGTTTGAACGCTTTCAAAAAAAGTCGCGATTCTGGCAGCAGGAGCAAGGCCAGCAGGTCGAGTTTCTTGGTGCCAGTGATATGAAAAAGGCGACAGGCTCAGACTATTACCCCTACGGCGTGTTGTATCAATCCGGTGGCCGAGTGAACCCCTATCGTCTGAGTAACGGTTTGGCTTCGGCTGCGGTAAAATATGGGGCATCGATCTTTGGCGAGAGTGAGGCGCTGACACTCAAAAAAGCAGCAAACCAATGGAGCGTCAGCACTGAAAGTGGCAGCGTGACGGCTGATCGCGTGGTGTTTTGTACCAATGCCTACCCAACCGATATAGTGCCGGCGTTTGCAAATAGCTTTTACCCGCTAACCGCGTATACCCTGTGCACCAGGCCCCTGCCGGAAAGCGCAGCAAACATCATCATGCCGTCGAGATCAACACTGGCGCAGGTGCCTATTGATCTTCACCCCTTCATCATCGATGAAAGTAACCGTATTTTTGTTTCATCCATACCGCGCACTTCGCGAGCCGACAATGCAGCTGTTCACTTTAACAGTCATTTGGCATGGATTCGTCGTACCTGGCCAGAGGTGCGCGGTATCAATATTGAAATCGAGCACTACTGGACTGGTAAGGTTGCATTGCGTGAGCGGGAATTTCCCGGTGTGTTTGAATGGGATAAGGGCGTGTACGGACTCATGCATTTTAATGCCTGGGGTAATGTGATGGCGCCGCTATTGAGCAAGATGATGGCTGCATCGCTGGCGCAGGATCGTATTGATTTGCTGCCTTTCCCATTGGAGAAGCCGCAAGCGGTAGCGAACCCAAACAAGCAAAAAACGATCATTCGAAAAATGCTGCTGCCCGCTGCTCGGCTGGGGCAAAAAATAGGTATTTTATAATTCGGTCGACCGGCCCATAGTAATTAAACGTCAGGTGGATAGGGCGTATTTTTTTCAGAACATGAGAATAGATAAATACGTTATATAGTTGTCAGTCGACACTTAAAGTCGGAAGTTGGCACCGTTAATAGCTAAGGTCACGGGCGGGTGTCGAGAGGCAGTTCAATAGTAAAAAAAATGGGATCAGAGGCGTCGACAATGATTATAGCTACGGTAAAACAAATTTTTCGATACCCGGTAAAAAGTATGGGAGGGGAATCGATAGGCCAGGCAGCGCTTACGCCTGCAGGCCTCGTGGGCGATAGGCTTTGGACTGTTGTTGATGTTGACGGGGAAATAAAAAGCGCGCGCCAGTGGCCTAAGTTGATTGAGATGACGGCCAAGTACGTGAACAACACTAACATCAGCGAGCAAACCTACTTGAATGAGGTTCCCGATGTAGCGATTAGTATTCCAGAGCAAGCCGGTACCTTTTCACGCACGGCTGAAACCAACAACGCGCTGGGGCAGTTTCTAGGAAAAGGCTGCAGGCTTGAACCACTCAGGTCGCCGACCGACGGTGATTTTTACGTTCCACCCAAAGAACGGAATCTGGAAAATCTAAATAATGAGCTAGATAAGCTAGAGGACGAGGGCGACTTTGACTTTTCGCAAACTCCGGAAGAGATATTTGAAGTGCTGGGCCAGTATATGACACCCCCAGGTACCTTTTTCGATTCTTTTCCACTTCATATGGCCAGCACGCAAAGTCTTTCTTACCTTGCAAAGCATAGTGAAGCAGATGTTAATCCAATGCGTTTTCGCCCTAATTTGCTGCTGGACTTCGTCGACCAGTCTTTTGAAAAACCCGAATTCGAATTGCTGGGTAAGCGCATACGTATTGGTAAAGCCACCATCCTTATCCGAGCGAAAACGATTCGATGCAGCATTCCCTCGCGACCACAGCCATTACTCGGCCTTGCTCAGGACCCGAAAATGACACGGGCGATGGTTGATCTGTTTGAGCGCCATGTTGGTGTCTACGCAAATGTAGAAGCCAGAGGCGAGATTAAAGTAGGTGATCCGGTATTTTTGGACAATTAGCTTTCAGCTGAGGCAGTAGTTTGTTGCGGAGAAATGTAGCAATAAACCAGGAGACTCCACCATTTAATAATGAGCGCCGTAGAGTGCTTATGTTAGATCATCGTCGCTTCGGTGTTACCGAGATGGTCGAAAAAGGTGGGGTTGTATCTGTGGGGCAGGAGCTGCGGTTGTTATCGTGACGATGCCAGCAGCGGTGTTTGTATTTGCTCGTATTATCCGCTCGAAGTGATTACTCGAAGCGTTAAAAAAGCAAGCAAGTTAAAAAACAAGCAAATATTGGCTTAAACCGATGTATGCACAATGCTAGATAGAAATGGTATGGGTTTTGACGTAGTTACCGCAATGAACGGAGTATGCAATGAGTGAGCAGAAAAAACAGTCATCGACCGAGAGGCGCCTGGCAACGTTTGGGCACCCGTGGGAGAAGGGTGATGTCTATGGTTTTGCCCCGGCAGTTCAGGTGAGTAATCGAATTTATGTCGCAGGGCAGACCGCGGCCAATCTCGAGGGCGGTATGGAGGCGCAGATGAGAGAGGCGTACGCAGCTATTGAGGCAGCACTCGCCCAGCTTGGCGCGGCAATGAGTGACGTGGTTGATGAAACGCTTTTTGTCACCGATATGGATGCAACGAGCCAATGTGCAGCGAGCGTTCGCAGTGATGTTTTTAAGGGGCGTTTCGACATGGCCAGTACCCTGGTGGGCGTGGCCAAGCTAGGACACCCAGACTGCCTGATAGAAATCAAATGTACGGCCGAGTTGTGAGTCGTGAGCTTTTTCTTTTCAAGGCAGTGGCCGAGATTCCATTGTCAGGATTCCTGTGCCGAGTGTTCAATCGCTAGGGGTTAATTAGCCACCTGTTAATGAGCTAGTTGTTCAATGAAATACTTTGATGATTTTTCAATAGGAGATGAGCAGCTTTTCCCGGGCGAACATGTCGTCACCGATGAAGAAATTATCGACGTTGGCGTGAAGTAGGATCCGCAGCCCTTTCATACCGATCCTGTACAGGCAAAAGCATCACATTTTGGTGGGCTTGTTGCGTCGTCAGTGCACGTGTTCGGCTTCAGTGTGCGGCTCTCTGCAGAAGTTCACGAAGAGGAGCGTACGGCTGCCGTCAGTGCATTGGGCTTCGACAAGATGAGGCTTATCGCTCCGGTAAGGGCTGGCGACATCATGCGGCTCAAGTCCAGAGTGCTCGATACCAGGCCATCAAAGAGCAAGCCCGATCTCGGCATTGTTACATTTGCCAGTGAGCTGATTAATCAATGCAGTGAAGCTGTATTTACCTATGAATTTTCTGCGTTGATTCGGCGAAATAACGGTTGAGAAGAAAAATGCGTCTGGCTGGCCCTGTGCAGAATCGAATTAAGGAGTCGCCGGAATCAAAGTGGTGAATAGCGGGTATTTTGCGGGCGATACGCGGGCGATTCTTCAGGCCATTTGAGGCATTCTGAGACAACAAGAGTTGGTGCCTTTAATCAAAAAAACCATTTAAGAATCAGTATCTTAAATGGTCTCTCGTGGTCTTTCGACGTTTTTCAAAATGGTGCCCAGGAGAGGACTTGAACTTCTACGAATAGACGAAAGAAACATTAAATATCAATAAGATAAGAAATTCACCTTGTTCGCGTTCCACTCACGTTCCACCGAAGGCTGACCCACCCGCGAGGACCATCACCCCCGCAAGCAGTCTTCTGCCGGGGTGTACTCCAGCCCCAGGTTTTCCGACACCGCGTTGCAGGTGACCTTTCCATAATGAACATTCAGCCCATTGCACAGATGCGGGTCGGCCAGCAGGGCCGCCTCGTAGCCCATGTCTGCGAGCTTGAGAGTGAACGGCAGCGTGGCGTTGTTCAGCGCAAATGTCGAGGTACGCGCCACCGCGCCTGGCATGTTCGCCACGCAATAGTGCACCACTCCCTCCTCCACGAAAGTTGGATCCATATGGGTTGTAGGCCGACTGGTTTCAAAGCAGCCACCCTGGTCTATTGCCACGTCCACCAGGACTGACCCGGGCTTCATGGTTCGCAGCATCTCGCGATTAACCAGCTTCGGGGCAGCGGCGCCGGGCACCAGCACCGCGCCTACGAGCAGATCGGCACTGGCGACATAGCGCGCCAGGGCTTCACGCGTCGAATACACAGTGTTCAACATACAGCCAAACTGGAAATCCAGTTCCTTTAGACGCGCCAGAGAGCGGTCCAGAACCGTGACATGTGCTTCCATGCCCATAGCCATCCGGATGGCGTTGGTGCCAACGACCCCGCCACCTATCACCACCACGCGCGCCGCCTCAACACCGGGCACGCCGCCCAGCAAAATACCCGACCCACCCTGTTCTTTCTCAAGGCAATGCGCGCCGGCCTGAATCGACATGCGCCCGGCCACTTCACTCATGGGTGACAGAAGCGGCAGACTGTTATTCGGCCCGGTAACCGTTTCATAGGCTATCGCGACGCAGCCTGATTCGCGCAGCATTCGAGTCTGCTCCGGGTCCGGCGCCAGATGAAGGTAGGTAAACAGTACCTGGCCTTCCCTGAGCATCCGGCACTCCGAGGCCTGCGGTTCTTTCACCTTCACCACCATGTCAGCGCGCGCATAGACTTCCTCGGCGGTGTCAACAATGTCGGCGCCCGCTTCCCGGTACAGGTCATCACTGAGACCGATGCCCTCACCCGCGGTGCTCTGCACCAGCACCCGATGACCGTGATGCACGAGTTCGTTCACGCTCCCGGTGGTCAGCCCCACACGTGACTCCTGGATTTTTATCTCTTTGGGTACGCCTATCAGCATGATGATTTCGTCCATTGGCGGCTGGATTGCCATTGCTCAACAGGAAGAAGTGTAGCCAGTTTCCGCCGGTAATTTCTTTGTATTTCTCGCATATCACAGCAATTTAGCCTGTATATTATAACTAACGCATTGTTTTTTACTGTTAATGCTCGACGGGGCAGCATGAAAAAACTTAACAAGATTGATCGCAACATACTCCGGACCCTGCAAGCAGATGGCCGCATCAGCTACGCCGAACTGGCACGTCAGGTTGGCCTGACCACCACGCCGTGCATCGAACGGGTTCGACGGCTTGCGAGAGAAGGTATTATCGCCGGGTTCACGGCACTGCTTAACCCACCCAGCGTCCTTCCCGGACTGTCTTGGCAATACGGATCTGAAGTCGACGTACGTGGCTCTCGTGGATTTCCAGTCTATGGAGTCCCAGAGAGATGTCGCTGAGGACGCGCCGCCCGAGGGCGTCATTTGCCTTTCCTCCTACTGCCGATTCCTCAAACGCTCTTGCCATTAAGGCCCCGTCGGACGTGGGCTCCCTTTTCGGGGCGGGTAACATTCAAACCCGTATGCCGACCGTTACAGCCGGCCATTCGCTTTTTCCGACATCCTACGCCTGCACGGTCATCAGACTCCCTCGCGGGAGACTTATCTTGCGGAGCCGTACAGGGTTTCCACGTTCCACTTCTATGACAGATGGTGGGTTAGGTCTCTCCTTTACACCGGTGACGCGTCGCCCACGATACCCTATCTGTGAAGGGGTATACCTGGTCACTTACTGTTTGGTGAGAGCTTATCAGCCTCTTTAGCTCCACAAATTTTACGAAGCGTACAGAGATTCGTATGTGCTGACCATACCACCGTCCCTAGCGCCGTTATCGCCATGAGGCCAGCAGATTCGGTGATTGCCTCGCGGTTCTCACCTCGACTACATTGTCCCCGACGCTTTGCACCACAGCATCACTGCCATCGCACAGCCGGATAGGGAACCGTTGATGGGACAACGGGTTTCTTATCCATTACCTCCTTGATTGGATGAAACGACCATAAAAGCGACTTCGTGTCGCACCACAGATTTAGTTACAGTCTCGTCCGCGACAGTGCTTTCCCCATCGATACTTGTTCGGGCTAACGACATTGTCGCCATGTGGCTGAGCCGGAGTGGCGCTATCCCGGCCGGAATGGCATCGATGCTCGTTGTAGTACGCCTGATAATCCTTGAATTTGATTTCCAGATCAGCCGCGGTCGATAAGAAAGTCTGGCCCAATAGCTCCCGTCGAACACTACCTATCAATTTGAAGTCCTGTCACCTGTTTACCTTTGGCTCCTTTGGAGCACTCGTGCGGTAGGTTAGACCTGTCCACCTCTGAAGAGAACTTTGTCTAGTGAATTCCCGGGTTCTATGTAGATCTCAATACGGAACTCGAGCCATTCCACATTCAACGTCTCATCAAAAACTGAAGCTCACTCCCACCAGGTACAGCGTTGTAGTCCGGTCCTCGCCTTCCTCGGCGAGGTAGTCACCGGTTGAGCCATAGGCTTTGCCCCAGATTACACCGGCGTAGGTGGCAAAGTTACTGGTCCACTGGTAACCGAGTCGAGCGGCGAATTCGAGGGTAGACAGCCCGGAACCCTGGCCTGATTCGGGCATGTCTTGTCCGAAAAAGTCGGCTCGCAACTCCGGCGTGAAATACCAGTTTTTGGCAGGAATAAAGGACCGTTCCATTTCCAGACGGAAGGCGCTGTCGCCGCCGGAGGCGAGGTAGGCAGTTCCCGCCACGCCCACGGCACCAGGTAATTCGCCGTCGATCCCCAACAGTGCCCAGTCCTTGTCCGGTTCGGGATTGCTGTCGCCACGCCACCCGGCATTGAGGTTCCAACCGCTGTCCGTGGCGTAGCTGTAGTATCCAAGTAGCTCGTGCCCGCCGATTTCCCCGAAGGCATGGTCGCCCTCGGAAACCAGCCACAGGCTGTGCTTACCCCTGTTCACTGTAGCGGCAATGCTCCAGGCTTTAGGGTCATCTCCCTTCTGCCCGCGATACTCCAGTTCGTCGAACATGAGCGAGGCATTGATAGGCTCTTCGTTGGCGCAGGCTAGCGCGGACGTAAAGCAAGTGGCCAGTAATACAGTGTACCGTGAGTCAAACATGTCGTTACCTTGGAAGGGGTATGTCTCAGCCCAGAGCCTGGGAAACAAGTGCGTAGGTGTAGCAACGGGTGGTTTCGCGCGTTGGGGTGTAACGGTTCTGCATTGCTGTAACCTGGTCGACAACAGGAAGCCCGATCTCGTTGAGCCACTCAGCGAGGGAGCCTGCCCTTCGGGGTAAATCAATGCGGCAGAATAGCTCTCTGCCCGCGAGCAGGTGGGATACAAGCGCTTTGGCCTCTGACTGGTCCACCGCCACAACCGGACCCACCACGCAGCCTCTGCCCGATTCGCGCAACATTGCAAAGCCGCTTAAATGGCCCGTGTGCTCGAGCACCAGGCACTCGCAACTAAAGAAGAGTTTCCACAGAAGTTGCTGCCGGTCTGCCCCGAATGCCTGCTGGTCCAGCCGGGAAATACTTTCAATGTCAGACGCTCTGGCTGGACGAACCACCTCGGCAGGTCCAAGGGGTAGCGGCTCTAGTACGGCCACTTGGGCCTGGCGCTGTTCTACGGCGAAGGCCGGCTTGAAACCGAAGCGCTGGTACAACTTGTAGCCGGCTTCCGTTGACATCAGTCGCAGCGTGCGCTGTCCCAGCGCGTCCGTCGCGACTTCCATCAGGCGCCTGCCCAGCCCCTGGCCCTGTTGGCGCTGGTCTACCACGATCAGTCCAAGCGTTGCGACACTTTCGCCGAATTCCCAGCATAAAAGCGTACCCAGGATCTCGCCATCCGCGCTCTCCAGCACCCAGCCTCTACCGAGAGAGAGATGGAAGGCCCAATCCTCTTTCCGATGCGGCCAGCCCTCGGCGCGGGTAAGTGCCACGGCCTGCTGGATATCGATCTCTGTCATAGGGCGCAGTTGAAGGTCCTGCAGTGAGGTAGCCATGTGAGTGCTCTCTAAAAATACTTGACCCAGGCCATATCGGTGCTGTGCTTGAAGCGGGCGAAGGCGCGCGTGGGGTAGTACAGCGCCCAGACCAGCAGCACGGTGATGGCCCAGATCTGCCACACCGAGTCAAGCGCGAACAGGTCGCCCTCGTTAGGCCCCACGGTGGCAAGGACGATGCGATAGCTAATCAACAGCACGTAGAGATGCGCGATGTAGATGAACATCGGTGCGGAGCCGAATACTTCCAGCGCATCCATGAACTTGTTGGACATAGTCTCAAACCAGGCCAGCAGCAGGAGGGCAGTGCCGATGGTCAGCAGCACGAAATTGAGTGAGGGCGGGTATTTGGTGAAGTTGATGAAGTCCATCACCGTCAGCAGGGTATTCTCCTGAACCTGCCACGGCAGTACTTCGCCGTAGATATTGAAACCTCGCAGCACCAGCAGGAGTCCCAGGCAGCCCAGGCCCAGTGCGATTAGCAGCTTGCGGCGGGTCATCATTTCTACGCTGCGTGCATACAGTGGGCCGGCGCAGTAGCCGAGCAGGATCACGCCAATCCAGGGCAGTACGGGGTAGCTGGCCTTGATGCGGAATGCCCCGTCGAAGATGATGCCACGGTCGTGCAGGATAGCCCAGAGCGTGTAGCCGGTCTCGCTCGGAGTAAAGCTGATTGGCGACAGCAGGTTGTGGCCAAATACAATAGCGAAACCGATAACACCGATGACCCAGTAGGGCAGTTTTACCAGTGCCGACAGCGCAATCATGCTGATACCGATGGCCCAGATAACCTGGAGAAAGATAGTGTCAAAATTACCCCACCAGGAAAAATTAATAACAGTCACCTCGATCAACACCAGAAACAGGCCGCGCTTGAACAGAAAGCTGCTTGGTGACCGGGTGCCACCGCGAGCCGGGTGTGCATAGAGCCAGGCGGACATGCCAGTAAGAAAAACGAAAGTCGGTGCGCACAGGTGAGCTGTCATGCGTGTGAAGAACAGCGCCGGAGAGGTGGCATCGAGATCCATTGGGTCTGAAACGTTCAGATGGTAGAAAAACCGTTCTCTTACATGATCGACTGCCATCAACAGGATTACCAACCCACGCATGATATCAATTGACGCAATTCGTGACTTGGTCACGGCATCCGGAGCCGCGGCGGCCGGGCTTGTATTGGTTGTGACTGCTAGGCTCATCGTTATATCTCCTTAACAGGGTGCTGGAATCCGACTCTGGTCATTAGCTTACTACTGGAAAGGGGAAAAATTCTGCCGTATGCCGCAGCGGGCGCAGGGTATCGTGCTTTGCTCGACCGGAGCTTAACATTATGTGCTGCCAGCGTTTGGCTGTTAGCGTCCTATAGAATGTGCTGAGTAACCTAGGAAAATCGGCAGATACTTTGTCCTTGGATGGGCACCTTGAAATACTCTCCCATGCGGCTGAGGTAAGCTTTCAAGTGATAGTCCTGATTTCACATGACTATGAAACAACAGGTCTCGGTGCGAACGATCGGTTGAGTCCCCAGTTTTGGCAGATATGAGGTAACAGTGAGATGCGAGCGTTAGTTTCTCTTACAATACTGACCGTAGCCCTCTTTTATGGAACTGTTGCACAGCCCCATACCGGGCTCGTCCATTCCGTTCCGGCCAACGGCGCGAGCGAAAAAAATAGTCCGGCAGACATTGAGCTGGTGTTCGGCGCAGAGGTGCGCCTCGTGGATATCAGACTGTCCGATGGCGAAGGGAAGTCGGTAGAACTGACGACCTCGCGGATGTTAACACCAGCGATACGTTTTCAGATTCCAGTGCCAACCCTGGCCGCCGGGAACTACACTGTCGACTGGGTTGTGATGGGCGGCGATAGCCACAAGATGACTGGGGGTTTTGTCTTTACAGTAGAGGCGAACGCTCCGCAATGAGCGTCTGGGTAATCGCCAGCATTGCCTTTAAGTTATGCGTTTACCTGGCGGTAGCCTTGGCTATTGGTGGTGTATCTTGCCTGGTCCTGACAGCAGCGGGAATTTCCCGGGATGATGTTGCAAGAGTGCCGGGTTATCGCGGGACCGTAGCTGGCTGTTTAGTCGGTTTGCTTGCATCCAGTGCGTATTTTTTCGTGAGGGTGGGGGACTTTGCCGGTAGTGGAATTGCCGGAATATTTGACCCTCCACTTGTGCTGATTCTCTGGGAGTCTCCTGTAGGGCACGCTCTGCAATACCGACTTTTCGGCTTCACCCTGCTCATTGGTCTGCTTCTCACTTACCCGTTAATGCCGTCGGATTGGCGAGTTTGGCAGTGGTGCGTCCTGACAGTGCTTTACCTGGCGGCTATAGCGTCGCTGGCTGTTACCTTCAGCCTCACCGGTCACAGCGCGGAGCTTGGGCCTCTCGCCAGCGTTGCCGTTACCCTGCACGTACTCATCGCGCTCTGGTGGGCGGGAGCGCTGTATCCGCTTTGCCGGGCGACAAGTACGTTGGATAAGTGCACATTACAAAAAGTGCTACATCGCTTCGGTATTATCGCCGGGGGTTTGCTGTTGTTGATGGTCCTGGCCGGTGGAACTCTCTTCTATATTTTGCTGTTTATCCCCGACGAAGCGGTATCTCCTGGTTATGCTGTCGCCATCACTGTCAAACTGGCCCTTGTAGCACTACTGTTCTCTATTGCAGCATCGCACAAGTGGCGCACCGTTCCCCGGCTGTTGCTGGAGGGTGGGTTAGTTTCCTTCAGGCGATCACTGCGGTGGGAGATGGCGGCGATGCTTGCGGTGCTCGCCGTTACCGCGATGTTTTCCACCGTGATTGGACCTTTCGGTACCTGAGCGGTTTTAATTTGCTGCTTATTCAACACCATGTCGGCCAGAGCAGCGAGAGAATCTGTCCTTGGCGAACCTTTTTAGGGGTGGCCACGGCGGGGCAGGCGCAGGCGGCAAAAGCTGCTTTACGATGCCGCTAGATCAACAATATCTGCCAACGCGACAACGAGATTAAAGCGAATTCGTCTTTTCTAACGTGGTGTAATGGGTTTTCACTTCACGGGCGAGGACAACAATCATGTACCACTTACTTAGAGCCACGGTCGCGATGATCCCTCTTCTGATGGTCCTGCACACGCAGGCTCATGGCATTACCGAACCCCAACATGGCGGTATCGTGAAGGTCGTCGGCGACATTTCCCTGGAGATGGTGCAAGGTGACAACCAGGTGGAAATCTACATCCTCGATGATTCCCCGTGGGACACCAGTGGCATGAGCGGTAAGCTCAAAGTCGAAACCGCCGAAGGTAAAAGAGAGTATGAGCTGATGCCTATTGACGGCAGTGGGCTCAAGGCCGAAGGCGTGAGCCTCACTGTCGGAGCAAAGGTGCTGGTCATCATTACCAAGCCTGATGGTTACTCCAAAATTGCGGGCAAGTTTGAGACTGAATGAGTCGGTCCGGCTACGGGGAACGAGCATGACTGAACGAATCATTCCGGTGTCCGGCGCCCGTCTCGTGCGATGGACAGTACTTTTCCTGGCAATGCTCGGCCTGCTGCTCAGCGGCCAGGTCTCTGCCCACGGCGTGGCGGAAGGTGATGCAGCGTTTATCGAGGGAGCACAGGGAGTGCAGTTTATTCCCTATATCTACCTGGGTGCCAAACACATGGTTTCCGGATATGACCATCTGCTGTTTTTGTTTGGTGTGATTTTTTTCCTATACCGGATGAAAGACATCGGTATCTACGTCAGTCTGTTTGCCATTGGCCACAGCGTCACCCTGTTGTGGGGCGTGCTGAATGACACCCAGGTTAGCCCCTATATCGTTGACGCCATTATCGGCTTGTCGGTGGTGTACAAGGGCTTTGATAATCTCGGTGGATTCAGGAGATTGTTTGGCTTTCAGCCCAATACCAAGGCGGCAGTGCTGATTTTTGGTTTCTTCCACGGCTTTGGCCTGGCGACCAAGCTGCAGGACTTTACCCTGTCGGATGATGGACTGGTTCCCAATATCATTGCCTTTAATATCGGCGTAGAGTTTGGGCAGCTTATCGCGCTATCGGCCATACTCATTCTAATGGGTTTCTGGCGGCGCAGCCCGTCCTTCCAGCGCTACGCCTTTACTTCCAATGCCATTTTGATGTCGCTCGGATTCATGCTGATGGGGTACCAGATCACTGGCTACTTTGTAAATCCGACTCTTTAGTCAACAATGAACTTGAGGACAGCACCGTGAACACGAGTATTGACCAACCTCTCCCAAGCAAGGCGGAATTGATCCGGGCCACCATAGTCGCCCTTGCCGTTGCGATTCTTTTACTGATTACGACCATTCTACCAGCCGAATATGGCGTAGATCCGCTGGGCGCTGGCAAGGTTCTCGGGCTGGACAAACTCAATGTGGCCAGCACAGCTACTGCAGCTGAAATCGTGCCGGTTGAGGTGGAGGTAGGGCTTGACATGCCCGCCCTGGTCCGTTCCGCAAGCACGGTGAAGAGCGAAACCTTGACGGTAAGCGTGCCTGCGTATGAGGGCATAGAACTCAAGGCTGACATGGCCGCCGGCCAGTCAATTGTGTTCGACTGGAAAACCGATGGTGCACCACTTTACACGGACATGCACGGTGAGCCGCCGAATCCCGCCGAAAACGAATTCACCAGTTACTGGAAAGAAAACGAACAGCTCGCCGGTCAGGGCATGTTGCTGGCACGTTTCGACGGCACTCACGGTTGGTACTGGCAGAATATGACCGAGGAACCGGTTACGGTAACTTTGGCGGTCAGCGGCTTTTACCAGGGTATCCATCAGAAAAAATAAGCTTGTAAGACGGATCCAATCCGGTCGGCCTGACCACTTGGTACCGGCTGACACAAACTGAAAATCAACCAGGTAAAAATGCAAAAGGAGTTCTCATGAACAGACTGCAAAAGATACTTACTGTTTCAGCCACTGTTGCTGGCGCAATGTGGGCGGCTCAGGCGTCCAGTCACGGCATCTGGTTCGCTGAGCGGTCCGATGCCCTTGCCCTCGTTTACGGCGTAGGAGCTGATGATCTCGATACGGTCAAGCGTTTTGACAAAATGGTCAGTCTTACTGGCTATGACGAGGATTGGAACAAGGTGGATGCCGAGTTGGTCAAGGCCGGTCCCATGGTGTTGGTGGGCGGCGGCGATTATCCGATGGCGGTCTCTGGCGTCATGAATAATGGCATCTGGTCGAGAACACCCGACGGTAAGTGGCATAACAAAGGCTATGACGAAGTGCCCGATGCGGTGATCTCAGAGCGAACCATGAAGTACGCGGTACACCTGCGCGGCCCGCTGCGGGAGATTCCCAAACTCCCCACCCAGACCTTGCAGATTGTACCTGTGGACGGTGCACCCGCACTTAAAGATGGCGAATACAACCTGCATGGAGAGACAATGCCTGCCCAGGCGGGTGATATCGTGAAGGTGCAGGTGCTCTACAAGGGTGAGCCTGTGGCAGGCGCCCGCGTGGTCCGCGACTGGGTCAATGACCCCGACCAGCAACCCTGGATAACCGGTGAAGACGGTACTGTTCACTTCCCGGTCCGTAACCAGGGTCTCAATGTTATTGGCGCCACTTACGATGGCCCTTCCGATACTCCAAAGGTTTACAAAAAGATCGAGCACTTTGCGACGCTGTCCTTTGTGCTGCACCATCTGCCGGAGTAATCCCCGGCAGTTTAAGGGCGTGATGATCAGGGGGTTGGCGTAATGAGAGTCTCCGGTACCAGAGCGGAGACCTCTCTACTGACGCTGGATACGCCCTGCCTGGTACTGAACGTAGACTGTGTCGACCGAAATATTGAGCGCCTGCAAATACACCTGTCGTCGCTCGGGGTTGCCCTGCGTCCCCACCTCAAGACCGGTAAATGTGTAGAAGTTGCGCGAAAGGCGATGAGCAGTGCTGCGGGGCCGGCTGCGGTCTCCACGCTCAAGGAGGCAGAGCAATTCGCTGAAGCCGGAGTGCGGGACATCATCTACGCCGTTGGCATTGCCCCGGGCAAGTTTGATCGGGTTTTTGCACTGCGTGCCACGGGCGTCGACCTGGCGGTGATCCTGGACTCTGTGGAGCAGGCCCACCTGGTGGTGGCTGCTTCGCGGGACGCGGGGGAACCCCTCCCGACGCTGATCGAGATCGACTGCGATGGCCATCGTTCAGGGGTAGCGCCGGACGACCATAGATTATTGGTCGGGATCGGGCGCGCACTCTTTGATGGTGGTGCTGAACTGCGCGGGGTACTGACCCACGCCGGCGGCAGCTACAATGCCCGCGGCGCAGACGCACTGACCCGATGCGCCGAAAAAGAGCGCGCTGCCGTGGTCAGTGCGGCAGCTGCCCTGCGGGACGCCGGTCTCCCCTGTCCCGTGGTTAGTGTTGGCTCTACGCCGACCGCACACTACGCCCGGAACCTTGCCGGCGTGACCGAAGTCAGGGCAGGCGTATTCGTCTTCTTTGACCTGGTCATGGCGGGTATTGGCGTCTGCGGGATTGATGATATCGCCCTGTCGGTGTTAACCACCGTCATTGGGCATCGGCCCGAAAAAGGCTGGATTCTGGTGGACGCTGGCTGGATGGCGATGTCGCGTGATCGCGGCACTGCCAAACAGGCGGTCGACCAGGGCTACGGTGTCGTCTGTGACCTGCACGGAAAACCCTATGCTGAGCTTATTGTCGCCGACGCCAACCAGGAGCACGGTGTCATTACGCTGCGCCCGGGGTCAGGCGGGACGCTGCCCGAATTGCCGATTGGTACCCGGCTGCGAATTCTGCCGAATCACGCTTGCTCGACTGGCGCCCAGCACGATAGTTATCATGTGGTGCATGTCGATAGCACTGAGGTTGAAGCGGTCTGGCCGCGTTTTGGGGGCTGGTAATGTGAGGGAAAATCTCCCCGTGATCGTTGCGGTGTAACCTGACAAAGCGCCAACGCCGGGCGGGTAATAGTACGGCCGGCGCCGCTGGCCTCTCAGCGGCGCGCGCGCCGCAGGGTGATGAAGTCCTGCAGCCGGTAGCCCTGGATGACAGCCGGAATAAACCAGGGCTTGCCGCGATAAAGTGGTACCGCGGCGGGCGGCCGGAAGTCGAAGGCCGAATTGCCCAGTTCCTTGTTTCCCAGCAACTTGTAGGCTGCCCGTGTGCCTGTCCAGGGTGCCCAGACCGTGCCGGAGCCGCAGAAGCCCGTGGCGTAAAGGATACCGTCGCGTTCGAAGATACGGGGCAGCAAGTCACGATTCATTGCCACGTTGCCAAACCAGGTGTGGCTGAGCCGGACATTCTCCAGTTCCGCAAAGCGACTGATCAAACCGTTTCTGAGAACGGCCACGGGCTCCGCAGGGTCGCCCTTGACCGAGCCGTCACGACCTCCCAGCAGGATCCGTTTACCATCGGGGGAGGGACGGTAGTAGTAACCCATTTTCAGGCCCTCGCCCATCATCATGCCTTTTGGCATGAGCCGGGCCATGACATCTGCGGGTAGCTCCTCTGTGGCGATCATCCGGCTGCGCACCGGAATCAGCCGACGGCGCAGGTAGGGCGTGGCGCCATTGGTATAGCCGTTGGTGCACACCAGTACCTTCTGCGCCTTTATGTTTCCTCGTGGTGTGGTCACGCGGAAACCGTCGTGTTCCTGCTGGATTGCGGTGGCCGGGGTGTTCGAGTGCACGCCCAGGCCCGCTTCGACTGCCACGCGCAATAGCTCATTGTGGAACCTGGCCGGGTGCAGCCCGCCGATGTCCATGCGCACGGTTCCGCCGCGGTAGAAGTCGCTGCCAACATACTGCTGTTGCTCGCCGTGTGGTACCGCGTAGGACTCTATGCCGAGATTTTTGGCCAGCTTGTCGGCGCGACGAGCCATGTTGTCGTACTGATCGAAACCTACCGCGCCGCTGAACAGGCCGGTCTTCTGGTAATCGCAGTCGAGTTGTTCTGTGCTGATCAGGTCTTCGAGAAAGTCGCGGGCGACCTTGCCTTCTGCCTCGATTGCAGCGGCGGTGTCTTCGCCGAAGCGTTTGGCGATAGCGTCGTGTGCAGGCCGGATATTGCCGCTGGTAATGCCGCCGTTGCGGGATGAGGCTCCCTCGCCCGGGTTCATGGCGTCGAGTGCGAGGACGGAGCGGCCCGCCCTTGCCAGAACCAGCCCCGCGGCGAGCCCGGCATAGCCGGCGCCGACAATGGCGACGTCGATCTGCTGGTCGAGTGCCTGCTGCGGCAGTGGTTTGACGGCGGCGTGTTCCCACCAGTAGGGGGCGTTTTTGTCGGCAATGTCGGAGATTTGCATTCCTGTGATCCTGAGAGTTGGCAGCCTGGGCGCTGGTCAGGCAGATTGATCAACCGGCCGTTTCCTGGCCGGTGGCAAGATGGCGCCTGGCGAGCGCGACATGCAGCCTGATGCCGGTGGCGAGCACATCATCGTTAAAGTCGTAGTGTGGGTGATGCAGGGGAACCTCGTTCTCATCGCGCCCCTGTCCCAACCAGATATACGCGCCCTCGCAAGACTGCAGCATGAAACCGAAGTCCTCAGAGGTGAACGCCGGCTCCGGAGCCTGTAACGCGTGGGCGACCTCGGCCGCCGCAGCCAGTGCTTCCTCTGCCGCCTCGGTATGGTTAATTGTGGCCGGGTAGTAGCGGTCGTAGTGCACTGCAATTCGGGTGCCACTGGCGCTTGCGACACCCTCCGTAATCTGGTGTAGCGACGCCTCTATGGTGTCCTGCACGTCAGGGTCGAAGGTGCGCACGGTACCAGTGAGCTGAACCTTGGCAGGCAGTACGTTGTGTGAACTCCCGCCCTCGATGTGGGTCACCGAAAGCACCGCTGTGGCCGTCGGGGCAATCCTTCTCGATACCACGGTGTTGAGCTGGGTAACGAGGTCGCTGGCCGTGAGAATGGCGTCGGGGGTGATATGTGGCATTGCTGCGTGTCCACCGCGGCCCTCGATCGTGATCTCGAACTTGTCTGCCGCGGCCATGATCGGCCCGGGCCTTGTTGCAATCGTGCCCGCTGGCAGACCCGGCCAGTTGTGCAGTGCAAATACGCGGTCGCATGGGAAACGCTCGAACAGACCGTCCTCGATCATCGCCCGGGCTCCGCCCTGGCCTTCCTCGGCCGGCTGAAAGATAAAGTGCACCGTGCCATCAAAGTCGCGCCTGCGCGCCAGCTGTCGGGCTGCACCGAGCAACATGGCAACGTGTCCGTCGTGTCCGCAACCGTGGAATACCCCTGCATGCTGGCTGGCATAGGGCAGGCCTGTTTCTTCTTGGATAGGCAGGGCATCCATGTCTGCACGCAGGCCAATGCTGCGCATGGTGTTGCCACAAGTCAGCGAGGCGACGATACCGGTACCGCCAATTTCCGTGTGCACGTCCAGGTCCAGCGCGCGCAGGGCGGCTTCAATCTGGCTTGCGGTACGGTGTTCCTGGTAGCCGAGCTCCGGGTGGGCGTGAATGTCCCTGCGGAAGCGGATCAGGGGTTCTAACAGGTCGTCTATATCTTCCATCGCGGATGTGGCCATCGTCTACTCCGTGGCAGGAATGGGTGCAGTGGTTAACAGCATAGTGGCAGTCCAGTGTATTCGAGCCTCAACCTTACTGCGAATGCACGTTGATTTCCTGCCAAAGGCCGGTGTGCTTACGACATATTTTACTGCAGCAACGACGAACACAGATACGAATGCTGTCGGACCGGATCTATACTGAACTTATTGTCACGATTAGCCGCAGTCGGGTTTCCTGTGCCCCGGCCAGACCCTGGAAGGGAGGTGCTCGACCGGCTCGGCATAAGGAGAACAGGCAGTGCTCGGGCGTTTTGTAAGAGTTGCCGAACAGGACAGGCCCACGGTTGAACTGGAAGTGGACGGTAGCCCATGTCAGGCCCTGGAGGGTGACACGCTGCTGGTCGCTGTGCTCAGCCAGCGTAACACGCTGCGGCAGTCGGAGTTCGGCGATGGTGATCGTGCCGGGTTCTGCCTGATGGGTGCCTGCCAGGACTGCTGGGTGTGGACACCGACCGGGGAGCGACTGCGGGCCTGTACCACCCAGGTCAGTGCGGGCCTTCGTGTAATGACTCACCCACCCGGGGAGGACGTATGGCCGAACCTCGCGTAGTCGTCATCGGCGCAGGTCCGGCCGGCATCCGCGCCGCCCAGGCGCTGGTGGCCGCGGGACTGCGGCCGGCAGTGGTCGATGAAGGCCTGTGCAGTGGCGGCCAGATATACCGACGTCAGCCGGCTAATTTCAAACGGCCCTATGAGGCGCTTTATGGCTTCGAGGCAAAGAAGGCCAGGGCGGTTCACACTACCTTTGATGACCTATCAAATGCCATCGATTATCACCCTGAAACCCTGGCCTGGAACCTTTCAGGTAATACGCTACATCTGGTCAGGAACGATATTGCAGATACGCTGGATTTCGATGCCCTGATTCTCGCCACCGGGGCGACTGACCGGCTGCTGCCACTCAGGGGCTGGACACTGCCGGGTTGCTACAGTCTGGGCGCGTCCCAGATCGCACTCAAGGCCCAGGCTTGCGCTATCGGCGAACGCGTGGTCTTTCTGGGTACCGGGCCTTTGCTGTACCTTATCAGTTACCAGTATGCGCAAGCCGGTGTCGATGTCGCCGCGGTGCTCGATACGTCGCCTTTCAGCGGCCAGATTGGCGCGCTGCCCGTTATGGCCAGTCGCCCATCGATGCTGGCCAAGGGACTGTATTACCGCGCGCAGTTGACGGCTCGTCGTATCCCTGTTCATACCAGCGTGATTCCCCTGCAGATCGAAGGTGAAACATCGGTGTCGGGGGTGCGCTTCCGCACCGGCAAAGGCAAGGAGCAACAGCTCGTTGCCGATGCCGTGGGCATGGGCTTTCACCTGCGCAGCGAGACACAGCTGGCTGACCTTGCCCACTGTGAGTTTGACTTCGATGAAGAGCTGGCCCAATGGGCGCCCGTTGCTGATGTCGACGGGCGAAGCAGTGTGCCAGGTGTCTATCTTGCGGGTGACGGCGCCAGAATATTGGGCGCGGATTCGGCAGAAATCACCGGTGAACTCGCAGCACTGGCCGTGTTGTCTGATCTGGAAAGACCAGTGAGCGGGCAGCGGGTGCAGAAACTGCGACAAGGTAGGGAGCGCATGGAGCGGTTCCGGCGCGGGTTGGCCATGGCCTTTCCATGGCCTGCATTCCTTGCGCGAGGCGTGGAGTATGATGTGTTGCTGTGTCGCTGTGAGGCCATTTCCGCGGGAGAACTGCGATCATCCGCAAGCCAGTGCGGCGCTCCGGAACTCAACCGCGCCAAGGCCCTGATCCGGGTCGGCATGGGGCGGTGCCAGGGACGTTACTGCGGCCATGCCGCCGCAGAAGTGCTGGCCGATATGCGCGGTGAATCGCTGCGGGACGTCGGTCGACTGCGCGGGCAGGGTCCGGTCAAGCCACTATCGTGCAATACACGAATGAAGGTGTCGAAGTGACGGGGCCTGGCAACAACAAGGCCACCGATGTGATTGTCGTCGGTGGTGGCATCATGGGCGCGTCCACTGCGTTTTTCCTGCGTAAGCGCGGTCACAGTGTTCGCCTGATAGAGCGCGGCCTGGTCGGTCAGCAGGCCAGCGGTGTGAACTTTGGCAATATACGCCGCCAGGGGCGCAATCTGGTCCAGCTGCCCCTGTCCAATCGTGCCCGCGGTATCTGGGAGCGCCTGCCGGAATTGGTCGGCGAAAACTGTGAATACCTCTGCACCGGGCAGTTACGCGTGAGTTATGACGCCGAGGGTGCGGAAGACCTCGAAACCTATGCCCGCGATGCCCGCGAGCATGGGCTGGACCTGGAAATACTTGGGCCGGAAGCACTACGTCAGCGCTACGCCTGGCTGGGGCCCGACATTGTTCTGGGTTCACTGGCCCCCCAGGACGGGCACGCCAACCCGCGCCTGACGGGGCCGGCTTTTGGTCGTGCCGCCCTGAAGGCGGGTGCGATCATCGAGGAAAATACCGAGGTGCTGGCAGTTGAAAAGACCGGTGATGACTTCGAGGTCCAGATTGTGGGCGGAGACCGTTTCCGCGCACCGGCAGTGCTACTCGCCACTGGCGCCTGGGCGGGACCTGTTGCAGCCCGTTTTGGTGAACCGGTACCCATGGTCAGTCGCGGCCCGCATATGGGTGTGACGGAACCCGTTCCCTACCGCATCAAGCCTTCGGTCGGGGTAAAAACCCGGGTGCCGGGGGAAACGGTATACCTGCGCCAGGTGGAGCGCGGCAATATTGTATTTGGCGGCGGCATGCGCAACGAGGTGGACCTCGAAGCGATCAGGGTCTACCCAAAACCCGAGTATACGCTGCACCAACTGCCGCTGTTACAGCGGGTGCTGCCGGGCATCGAAAAACTCAGGATTATTCGGGTATGGAGTGGTATCGAAGGCTACATGCCCGATGATCAACCGGTGATGGGGCCGAGTGGCAAGTTACCCGGTCTCTACTATGCTTTCGGTTTTTCCGGAGCTGGTTTCCAGATCGGTCCCGGCGTCGGGGATGTGATGGCGGAACTGATCGCAACCGGTGCCACCAGCACCCCTATCGAGGCGTTTGATATTCGTCGGTTCGCAGCGACGGCCTAGCCATACTGCCTTAGACACGCTTTATACTCGAGGTTAAGCATGCTCGATTTCAATCCCGAAGACATCAGTGTTCCTCAGGGTCATTTCATCGACGGGGAGACGGTACTTGAACCTGGTGACCAACTACCGGTGTGCCGACCGTCGGATAGTATGGTCTATGCCGATCTGCCAATCGGCAGCGCCGACACGGTAGATCGCGCCGTGATGAACGCCCGCCATGCATTTGAAACATCCGAGTGGGCCACGGCCGCGCCGCGGGCCCGGGCAGCCATTTTGCGGCGCTGGGCCGAGTTGATCGAACGGGACCGGCGGGAACTGGCCCAGTTGGAAGCGCTGGGCTCCACCCGTCATGTCCGCGGCGTATTCGATATCGACATTCCCTATTCAGTAGACTGTATTCGTTTCTTCGCCGAGTGGGCGGACAAGCTCGGTGGCGATGTAGCGGCGACACGCAGTGACCATCTGGGCATGGTCGTGACCGAGCCTTACGGCGTTGTTGTGGCCATCTCTCCCTGGAATTTTCCCATCACCCAGGCCATCACTAAAGTTGGTCCGCCCCTGGCTGCCGGCAACGCGGTGGTGCTGAAACCCTCGGAGCTGACACCCTTCACGGTGCTGCGGCTCGCCCGGTTGGCGATCGAGGCAGGCATGCCGCCGGGCATTTTCAATATTGTTCAGGGCAACGGGCCGGTTACCGGTGACGCCCTGTGCCGACATCCTGGGGTGGGAAAAATCTCGTTTACCGGCTCCACGCAAACCGGCGCCGCCATTATGACCGCCAGTGCCGAAAGCGGGATCAAGCCAGTTACTCTGGAGCTTGGCGGCAAGAGTCCGCAGCTGGTGTTTGCGGATGTGGAGAACCTGGACCGGGTCGCGGCCGCAGTGGCCAACGGGATTTTGAACAACGCCGGACAGGTATGCGTGGCCGGCTCGCGCTTGATCGTCCAGCGCGCGGTTGAAGAGGCTCTGCTGGACAAGATCTCGCAATTGGCACGGGCAGTAAAACCCGGTCCGACATGGTCAGAGGCGACAAACTACGGCCCGATCATCTCGCAGGCGCAGCTGCACGGTATTGATCAGGCCGTAAAGCGCACACTGGAGAGCGGCCCCCAGGCGTTAATAGGTGGAAAGCCGCTGGATTCGACGGTCGGTACCTACTATGAACCGACCATTATCACTGGCGTATCTTCCGATATGGAGGTAGTACGCGAGGAGCTCTTTGGCCCGGTACTTTCGGTACAGAGCTTTGATGAAGAGGAAGAGGGCTTCGCGCTCGCCGGGCACGAGAGATACGGTCTCGCGGCGGGCGTCCATACCGGCGATGTCAGCCGTGCCCTGCGCGCTGTGCGGCAGATCAAGGCGGGAACGATATGGGTTAACCGTTATGGTCGCACCGCGGATTACATCATCCCCACCGGCGGATTCAACAGCTCCGGTATCGGCAAGGACCTCGGGCGGCAGGCCGTGGAGGCCAATCTGCGCCACAAAAGCGTGCTGATCGATTTCGCCGAATGAGCGCCATTGCCCTGCATCAATTCGCTGGTTCTGCCACGCTATCAATCCCTTGTTGCGGCCGGTTGCCGCGGCATATTTTTCACCTTGTAGAAGAGTAAAACCATGTCGTTGTTAAAGACCATAGAACAAAACCCCGCTTCAGCCCCTGCCAAATCTCTCCCAGATCCGGACAGACTGGTAGAGGGTAGCCCCGAATTCAAAACCTGGGTGGGCGAGTCGGCACGCAATGGCGAGGTCAGAACCGGGATCTGGCAAGCAACCCCAGGGGTCACCCGCTCCATCAAGGGCAAGACCTGCGAGATTTGCTTCATCCTTGAAGGAGTCATCGAACTGACGCCGGACGGGGGTGAACCCATCATCTACCGAGCTGGCGACAGCTTTATCATGAAACCCGGCTACACCGGGAACTGGCATACCATTGAAACGGTGAAGAAAATCTATGTCACCGTAGGTTAACAGGGTCGGGGGGCAGTTACAGAGGCTCCGTCATCAACAGATCTGGATTGCCAAGTGAAGTGGCTGTCGCCATAAGTTCGTTCAGCTGAGCACTGGAGATCAGTCCCCTTTCCAGAACCAGCTCGGTGACTCGACGGTTCTCGTGTAGAGCGATCCTGGCAATATTGGACGCTTCGGCATAGCCAAGGTAGGGACTCAGGACTGTAATCAAGCCAATGGAGTTGTGCACACGCTCAAGCATGACATCACGATTGGCGGATATCCCGGGCACGCAGCGTCGTGCCAGTACCTCGATGGCGTTAGTCAGGTGCTTGATGCTTTTGAAAAGGCTGAATGCGATGATCGGTTCGAAGGCATTGAGCTGCAGTTGACCGGACTCAGCGGCAAAGCTGATAGTGACATCGTTACCGATCACCTCATAAGCCACCTGGTTAACGACTTCCGGAATGACCGGGTTGACCTTGCCAGGCATGATACTGGATCCCGCCTGAACCGGTGGTAGTGTGATTTCATTCAGGCCCGCGCGGGGACCGCTGGATAATAGTCGCAAATCGTTGCAGGATTTCGATAGTTTGATCGCGCAGCGTTTGAGTACGCTGGAGAGCTGCACAAAAACACCGCAATCCTGGGTTGCCTCCACCAGGTTGGGAGCTGTGGTAAGTGGTTTGCCGACGATTTTAGACAGGTGCCGGCTGATGCGTGCAGCGTACTCCGGGTGTGCATTAACACCGGTGCCGATCGCCGTTCCACCGAGGTTTATCTCCAGTAGCAACGCTTCGGCTTCCCTGAGACGTTCGATATCCTCCACCAGCATATGGGCAAAGGCACCAAACTCCTGCCCCAGTGTCATGGGCACGGCATCTTGCAGTTGAGTGCGGCCCATTTTCAAAACGTCAGAGAACGTTTCCGCCTTGGCAATGAACTCCAACTGCAGTGTTTCCATCGCAGCCAGAAGGCGCTGTGTGCTCAGGCAAGCCGCTATCTTGAGCGCGGTGGGGTAGACATCGTTGGTGCTCTGGCCCAGGTTGACGTGTTCGTTTGGGCTCAGGGTTGCGTAGTCGCCTTTCTTACATCCCATCAACTCCAGCCCCGTGTTGGCGATTACCTCATTGGCATTCATATTGGTGGAGGTGCCCGCCCCGCCTTGAATCATGTCCACGACGAACTGTTCCTGATGGTGACCATCCCGCAGCAGGTTACAAGCCTCTACAATCGCTGACGTCCGTTCTGGATCCAGGAGGCCCAGTTCACAATTGGTTAAGGCCGCGGCTTCCTTGATCGATGCCAGTGCCCACACCAGATCGGGAAATGCCCCCACCGTAACCCCACTGATTGGGAAGTTTTCGAGCGCCCGCAGGGTGTGAATTCCATAGTAGGCGGCATCGGGAATCGGTCGTGAGCCAAGCAGGTCTGTTTCCACCCGCTGGTGACAGAGACTCGCACTGTCCGGATTATCCGCGCCGGTGCTCACCCGGGAGACTGGACCTGAGAGGTGTTCCACTATAGACAGTCCTTTCGATTCAGTAGCTGGCGTTGGCGCGCGCGGTATTCAAGGATGCAGTGCCGTGCAAGTCGGCTTCGGTATGGTGACATAGCACCGCGTTACCGAGTGCTAACTGGCGCCAGGGTGGCGGCTCTGTGCTGCACTTGCCTTCGATACGCACCGGGCAACGTTCGAGGAAGGGGCACAGTCCCTCGCCGCGCGCATTTACGGGTGCCAGCTTGCGCGATTGGGCGGCGCTCTCCAGCCATCCCTGCTCAAGCTCCGGCACCGAGTTGATCAGCAGGTCGGTGTACGGGTGGAAGGGTGGCGCTGCGAAATGCTCGCGACCACCCTGTTCTACCTTGCGACCAGCATAGAGAACCAGGACGTCGTCGCACACGGCTCGCACCGTGGAGATGTCGTGGCTGATGAACATGTAGGATACCTTTAGCTCACGGCGAAGTTCGGTCAACAGGTCGAGAATGGCGGTGGCCACTACCGTATCAAGGGCCGAGGTCACCTCGTCGCAGAGAATCAGGTCGGGCTCGGCTGCCAGCGCTCGGGCCAGGTTGATACGCTGTTTCTGCCCACCGGACAGACGGGAGCAAGGTTGCTCGGCA
Source organism: Gammaproteobacteria bacterium (assembly GCA_030429735.1). Taxonomy (GTDB): domain Bacteria; phylum Pseudomonadota; class Gammaproteobacteria; order Pseudomonadales; family JAUIET01; genus JAUIET01. Next base: position 191,574 of record JAUIET010000001.1, on the reverse strand, counting down.
ATGGTCGCGGGCAGGCGCACCAGATCCAGTAATTCGCGGACGCGTTGTTTTCGGCCCTGCTCCTGCAGGCCGTGGTAAAAGGCCAGCGGGCGGGCCAGAATGCGCTCAACTGAGTGGGAGGGATTGAGCGCGGTGTCGGCGTTCTGGAAAACAATCTGGACTCTGCGAAACTGGTCCCGGGTGCGCTGGGACATGTCGTTGGGCAGGGTTTCTCCGGCCAGCTTTAGCGTCCCGGCCGTAGGAGGTATAAGGCCGGCGATGGCCCGGGCCAGGGTGGACTTGCCGGAGCCAGACTCGCCGATCACGCCCAGCGTGGTGCCGCGCGGGATGGCCAGGCTAATATCCTCCAGGATGGGGATCGCCGGCCTGCCGTCGCGGCCGATCTTGCCGTAACCGGCGCTGACGCCTTCGACTGCGAGCACCGGCACGTCAGCCTCCAGCTCCACCGTCGCGCTTCGCAGGGCCGGCCTGGCCGCTGCCAGTAGCTGCCGCGTGTAGTCATCTGTAGGGGCCTTGATTATTTGCCCGGTGCGTCCCGACTCTCGGACTTCGCCTTGATTGAGCACTACCACCTGGTCAGCCATCTGCGCCACTACCGCAAGGTCGTGCGATACGTAGACGGCGGTAATGCCACGCTCGGCGACAACATGCTTGAAGGCGCGCAGGACATCGATCTGGGTGGTAACGTCGAGCGCCGTGGTCGGCTCGTCGAAAATCACCAGTTCGGGATCGGTGATCAGGGCCATGGCCGCCATCAGCCGCTGCAACTGACCCCCTGACACCTGGTGGGGATAGCGTGAGCCGATAGATTCCGGCTCCGGCAGGGCCAGCGCGCGAAACAGGTCCACCGCTTTTGCCTCGGCCTCCTGGCGCGGCAGGGTCTTGTGGATTCGGGTGGTTTCCAGAATCTGGTCCATGATCTTCATGGCAGGGTCGAAGCCCGAGGCGGCACTCTGGGCTACATAGGACACCCGCCGCCCGCGCAGCGAGCGTAATTCCTTCCGTTTCAATGCAGTGACATCGGTGTCGCCGACGCGAATAAGACCGCCCTCGATGTGGCAACCCCTGCGGGCGTAGCCCATCAACGCCAGCGCGATGGTGGTCTTTCCGGAGCCGGATTCGCCGATCAGTGCCAATACTTCGCCTCGCGGGATCGAGAAACTGACATCCTTGACGATGGTTATTTCGGCACCCTCCTCGGCGCGGGCTACCACCCTCAACTTGTCTACCTGAACCAGATCACTCACGTTATTACTCCCCGACAGTCAGTCTCGGCCGCGCAGGCTGTCGATAAACAGGTTGACGCCGATGGTCAGACTGGCGATAGCCGCCGCCGGGGCCATGATGGCCGGCGCGCCTTCCCATAACCCTGACATGTTCTCACGCACCAGTGAGCCCAGGTCGGCATTAGGCGGTTGTACCCCCAGCCCGAGGAAACTCAGGCTGCTGAGCAGCAGTACCACATAGACAAACCGCAGGCCAAAGTCGGTCAGCATCGGGTGGATCATGTTGGGGAGTACCTCGGACAGGGCGAGGTAGGCGCGCCCCTCGCCCCGAGCACGTGCCACCTGGATGTAATCCATCTGGTTGATGTTTACTGCCAGGGCCCGGGCGATACGGTAAACGCCGGGGGTGTAAGTGATACCCGTGATGAGCAACAGTAGGGGGACCGATGAACCGAAGGCAGCGATCATCACTAGGGCAAAGATTTTGTTGGGAATGGACAGCAGTGCATCCATCAGTCTGCTGATGCTTTCGTCCACCGCTTTACCGCTTACCGCGGAGAATAGGCCCAGTCCGGTACCCATCAACGCGGCCAGCAGTGCGGCGGCAAAAGCGATACCCACGGTAAAACGCGCGCCGTCCATGATGCGGCTGATTACGCTGCGGCCGAGATAATCCGTGCCCAAGGGGTGTTCCGCGCTCATCGGCAGGAACACTTCATAGTCCACGATTTCGCCCGGCCCATGGGGTGCCAGGACGGGGCCGAACAGGCTGATCAGCAGCCACAGACCAGCCAGCGACAAACCGACTGAACCGGCGATACCCAAACGTGTATAGAGTTTGTTCACGGGAGCCTCACTTGCGGAGTTTGGGATTGGAGAGAATGGCAGCGGTATCCGCCATCAGCACCAGAATCAGGTAGCCTGTGCAGAACAGCATCGCGCAGGCCTGCAGGAGAGGGAAGTCCCGGTTGGTAACCGAGTCAACCATCAGGCTGGCAATCCCCGGGTAGTTGAAAATCACTTCTATGATGACCACGCCGCCCATCAGGTAGGACAGGCTCAGCGCGACTGCGTTGGCAATCGGACCGACCGCATTTGGCAGGGCGTGGCGCAGCACTACGCGTGCGGGGCTCGCGCCCTTGAGCACGGCCATCTCGATATAGGGTTGCTGTAGCTGCTCAATCAGTGCCGCGCGGGTCATGCGTGCCATCTGCCCGACTAGTACCAGCGACAGCGTCAACACCGGCAGAGCATAGGTTGCCAGGAACTGCCCCAGAGTAGGGTCCTGGGGGGCATAGGACACCGCCGACAGCCAGCCCAATTCAACCGCGAATATCAGCACCGCAACGGTAGCCACCAGAAATTCCGGTACGGCGACCACGAACATGACCGCGGTGCTAATGATGCTGTCTGCTCTCCTGCCGTGGTACATGGCAGCAACGATGCCCACGAATAGCGCGAAGGGGACTGCGACAACGGTGGTAGTGCCTGCCAGCATCAGGGAGCGGGGCAGGCGGTCCGCCACCAATTCCGCAACCGGCATGTTGTTGGCCAGTGATACGCCGGGGCTACCGCTCAGCAGCGAGCCGAGCCAGTTTAGGTAGCGAATATGAGCCGGCTGGTTTAGTCCCAGCTTCTCCCGTAGCGCTTCTACCACTTCGGGCGTGGCTGCCTGGCCCAGCATTTCCTGAGCGGGGTCGCCGGGTAGCAGGTTGGTGATCAGGAACACTACTGCTGATACCAGTAGCAGGGTTACCAGCGAAATACCCAGGCGCCGCAGCAGCAAAGTAACAATCGTATTCATAGCGTCACCTTTTGCAACGGAATGGCGGCTTGTGTATCGAGGACCCTCATGCCGCCATCCACACATGTTCGGCGAAGGAATAGCCCATCATGCCGCCAATGGGAATGGGAGACAGACCGCGTAACCGGCTGTCGTAGCCGTCGATCAGGCTCATGAATACCGGGATACCGATGCCACATTCGTTGCTTACTAGTTCCTGCATATCGACATACATCTGCTTGCGTCTGGCCTGGTCGCCCTCGGAGCGGGCCGCTGCCAGCAACTGATCGAACTTCGGGTTGTTCCAGCGACTGGAATTCCAGTCGGCATCGGATTTGAAGAACAGGCTGAATAGCATGTCCAGCGTGGGCCGTGGGTTGATGTTGCCAAAGGACAGCGGGTGCTTGCCCCAGTGATTGGACCAGTACCCGTCGGAGGGCACGCGGTTCACCCCCAGATTGAGCCCCGCCGGTATCGCTGACAACTGCAACAACGTTGCCATGTCCACCGAACCGGTGGCAGCGGGTGAGGCATAGGCAGGCAGACGCAGGCCTTCTAAACCGCCCTTCCTGAGATGGTAGCTGGCGCGATCAGGATCGTGCTCCCGTTGCGGCAGGTCCGCGGCGTAAAAGGGGTGGCTGGGATGCACCGGGTGATCATTGGCGATGGTCGCGTAACCGCGAAACAGTGCCCGTTTGATGGTAGGTCGATCCAGCAGGTATTTGATGGCCAGGGTCAGGTCGCGGCTGTTGGTGGGCGGCACGTCCTGGCGAATGACCAGACTGGTATACAGGCTGGAGGGTGTCTCCATGACGGAGAATCCCTTTGCCTGTTCGACCCGCCGGGTGGAGCGCGGATCAATCGCGTTGACCAGCTGGACGTCGCCGGATAACAGTGCGTTCACCCGGGCGGTCTTATCCGGAATGCCCACTAATTCTATTTCGTCGAGATAGGGTTTACCGGGTTTCCAGTAGTTCTCGTTGCGCTTGCCAATGGTGCGCACACCGGGGCGGAACTCGGCGATTTTGTAGGGGCCAGTGCCCGCGGCATTGCGAAAATCGCTGGTGCCATCCTGAACGATTAGGAAGTGGGAGTCAGCCAGAATCTCCGGCAGATCGGCGTTGGGGCTGGTGAGGTTGATACGGACCTTTCGCGGTCCTGTTACCGTCACGCTTTCAAACTGGTCGGCGATGGGCTTGACCCGTGAGCCGGTGGCCGGGTCGTGGTGGCGCATCAGGGAGTACACCACATCTTCCGGCTGCAGCGGTTTACCGTCGTGGAACTGAATGCCCTGGCGAAGGGTCACATGCCACGTTTTCTGATCGTCCGTTTCCATTGACTCAGCCAGGGAGAGTTGCCCCCTGAGTGCTTCATCGTACTGGGTTAGCCCGTTGTAGACCATGTAATGGCGAACGTAGTCCGTGGACAGACTACCGGCTGCCGGATCCATGGTGTCTGCCGTGGATGAGCTCATGGTGGCCACTCGAATGCGACCGCCGTAGCGTGGCTGCGGGATTTCCTCGGGCGTCTGTTCAGCGTGCAGGTAGCCGGGCAATAACAACGAGCTGCCGGCGCTTGCGGTCAGTCCCAGGCCGGCCAGGCCACGGAGCATCTGGCGACGGGAGAATTCTGCGGTGTCTCGACTCATAGCGTTTCTGTTCTCGGCCCGTCCAGGGTTTGGGTTTAGTGCAGATAGTCCAGCATGCGGTAATACAGCCCTACCATAGGGAGGAACCAGGGTTTGCCGAAATGACCCGGTACAGCCGGCCAGGGCAGGCCTGCCCAGGGGTTGCCGGAGGACTGGCCCTGCAGCATTTTTGCCATCACCTGGCCCATCATCACTGCCATCTGTACGCCGTGGCCGCTGTAACCCATGGAATAAAACAGGCCGTTGCGTTCGCCCGCCCGCGGCAGGCGGTCGGCACTCATATCCACGGTGCCACCCCAGCAATAGTCGATTCGAGCGTCGGCGAGTACCGGGAAAGTGTTGGCGAGGGTCTTTTGCAGCACCACCCCGCTCTTGGCATCGGAGCGGGGATTGGATACCGCAAAGCGCGCGCGGCCGCCAAACAACAGGCGCTCATCGGGCGTGCGGCGGAAGTAGTTGCCGATGTTGAGCGTATTGACGTAGGAGCGCCGGCCCGGCAGCAGGGCATCGAGCCGCTCGGTACCGAGCGGCTCGGTGACCACGATGAAACTGCCCACTGGCACGATACGGCGGCGGAACCAGCCGAATGGACCGGGACCGCCACCACCCGTGGCCAGCAGTACCTGGGAGGCCTGGACTTCCCCATGCGGTGTGGCGACTCGCCACTCTCCGGAGGCCTCTCGATCAAGCTGTGTCGCCGGCGAGGATTCGTAGATCCGCGCGCCCGCCGCAGCCGCTCGCTCCGCCAACCCGATGCCAAACTTGCCCACGTGCAGCTGCGCACTGCGAGGTTGCAGTAGGCCGCCATAGTAGGCATCGGAGTTGATTTCCGGTGCCAAGGCTGCCTTGTCCAGCACCATGGCCTCGGGGTCTACTCCGGCCGACTGCAGGGCCGCGCAGGTGCGTTGCAGGTTATCGTAATGGCCTGGCTTGGCCGCGATTTTGAGCTTACCGCTGCGCTTAAAGTCACAGTCGATAGCTTCCGACTGCGCCAACGCCTCGACCATATCGACAGCCTGGTTATAGGCGCGGTAGTAGTCGCTGGCCTTTTCTACACCGAGGGATCTGGTGAGGCCGGCAAAATCCTGAAGTGTGCCGTTGTTGCACTGGCCGCCGTTGCGACCCGAAGCCTCTCCCACGACTGGTCCCGCTTCCAGCAGGGTGACTGAGGCCCCGGCCCGTGCCAGCGACAGAGCCGCGGTCAGGCCAGTGAAGCCGCCGCCGATTACCGCGACATCAGTTCGTCCCTGGGGGGGACCCAGGGTAGCGGACGAGAATGCCGGGGCGGAATCCAGCCAGTAGGATACAGGTTTCATCGGTTTACTCGTGCGTCTTCAGAGTCCGACGATACCAGGCAGACCGCCAATGTCCTTGATTACATGGTAGTCGTAGTAATCACTGGACGGACCGTGGCCGCGATCGACGAAGACGGTGTTCTTGATGCCCATGTCGGCGGCAGACATCAGATCGTAGCGCAGGCTGGAGGAGACATGCAGCAGGTCTTCCGGATTGCAGTTCAGGCTGTCAACCATGTACTCGAAAGCCTGCAGGCGGGGTTTGTAGGCCTGGGCCTGTTGGGCGGTAAACACGTGGGCAAAGGGCGCCTCCAACTTGGCTACGTTATCGTGAATCTGGCGATCATCGGCGTTAGACAGGATGACCAGCGGAATCTCCTTGGCGATCTTGATCAGGGGCTCCGGGACATCGGGGTGAGGACCCCAGGTGGGTACTGCGTCGTAGAAGCGCTTGGCTTCTTCAATGCTGAAGTCGAGCTTCCATTTTTTGCAAGTCCGGCGTACGGCGTCGCGCAGTACGACTTCATATGGCTTCCATGCACCGAGTACTTCATCGAGACGGTAGGCTGCAAAGTCGGCGATAAAACGGGGCATCTGCTCAGCAGTGATACGGTCAGAGAAGATCTCCTGTGCCATATCCTTCATGCGGAAACGGGTCAGTGTGCCGTAGCAGTCGAATGTAATGTACTTGGGTCTGAACTGGCTCATGGTGGTACTTCCTGTTGTTACTGTTGGTAGGGCTGTTGAGTGGTTGGCAACGACTCCATTACACCACGTTAGTTCTGGAAGATGTGCACCGATTCCCGGGCGTCACACCGAAAAATAGTTCGTTTTGTTCCGGCCAATCAGCAGAGTGTGCCGGCAGTACGTGGCGGTCAGTCCTATGAAATGACGGTTGCGTGACACCCCGCGGCAGAATATGCCAAGAACGCTGTAAAAACGAAATTTACCTGTATTCACAGTGCCTTCTACGACAGCAAGTTCATTCGTGCCATCGCTATTATATTAATCAATATATCGCCCGTTGCGCAGGCAGCTTGTACAGAGTCTGTTCACACATCTAATTCACTGACGTCAACCGGAGCATCGCCATGTCATGTAATACGCTCTCTGCCTGGGATCGGCAGCATCTGATTCACCCGGTCACCAACTTCCGCGCCCACGAGAACCAGGGTGTTAGAATCCTGGAGTCGGCAAAGGGTTCATGGTTGAAGGATATTCACGGCAAGGAAGTGCTGGACGCCTTCGCCGGGCTCTGGTGTGTGAACGTGGGCTACGGTCAGCAGAGCGTGGCTGATGTCGCGGCAGAACAGATGCGGAGGCTGCCTTATGCTACCGGGTATTTCAGCTTCGGGTCCGAGCCGGCGATTGAGCTGGCCCGGCGTTTGGTGGAGGTGTCGCCCGCTTCACTGCAGCATGTTTACTTCTCACTCGGTGGCTCAGATGCAGTGGATGCGGCCATTCGTTATATCACCCACTACTATAATTCCACCGGACAGCCATCGCGCAAGCAGTTTATCGCCCTGGAGCGCGGCTATCACGGCTCCAGCAGCACGGGCGCCGGACTGACCGGCCTGCCGGTATTTCACCAGAACTTTGACCTGCCACGGCCGAACCAGCACCACATACCCTGCCCCTACGCCTACCGCAATCCGCTGGGTGACGATCCTGCGGCGCTCATCGCGGAATCTGTCAGTCACTTGCGTGCCAAAGTGGTGGAGCTGGGGGTCGACAAGGTCGCGGCTTTCTTCTGCGAACCGATCATTGGTTCTGGGGGTGTGCTGGTGCCCCCGGTTGGCTGGCTCAAGGCTATGCAGGACACCTGTCGTGATCTGGGCATACTGTTTGTGGTCGATGAAGTGATCACCGGTTTTGGCCGCACCGGTCCGCTGTTCGCCTGTGATGCGGAGGGCGTGGAGCCGGATTTGATGACGCTGGCAAAAGGCTTGACAGCGGGCTACGCGCCGATGGGCGCGGTAATGATGTCGACCGCGGTCTACGCGGGAATTGCCGATGGCAATGCAAACGACAGCCTCGTGGGCCACGGCCAGACCTACTCCGCTCATCCAGTTAGCGCCGCTGTCGGCTTAGAGGTTTTACGCCTTTATCACGAGGGCGGTCTGCTTGAGCATGGCCAGTCGGTGGCTCCTTGTTTCGAGCAACACCTGCAGGACATGCTGGACCATCCGCTGGTGGGTGACGCTCGCCAGCGGGGCCTGCTTGGGGCTCTGGAGCTGGTGGCCGACAAGAATACCAAGGCACGCTTCGACCCGTCCCTCAAACTGCATGAGCGCCTGAGCAGTATCGCCTGGGAGAACGGCATCGTGTTCCGCACCTTCGGTGACAATATCCTTGGCTTTGCGCCGGCGCTGTGCTTCACCGAGCAGGAGTTCGACATCCTGTTCGAACGTTTAAGAGTCTCACTCGATAGCCTGCTGGAGCAGCCCGAAGTATTCAGGGCTGTAGCGTAACCATGACGAATACAAAGTTCACTATTGCGGTCATCCCCGGCGACGGAATCGGTATTGAAGTCATGCCCGAGGGACTCAAGGTGCTCGACGCCGCCGCCGCGCGTTTCGGCATCGAGCTCGACTACCAGCATATTGAATGGGCGAGCTGCGACTACTACAGCGCTCACGGCAAGATGATGCCGGATGACTGGAAAGCGCAGCTGGAAGGCGTCGACGCTGTTTATTTCGGCGCGGTAGGCTGGCCGGACACAGTGCCCGACCACATCTCCCTGTGGGGCTCGATTCTGCGTTTCCGTCGCGAATTCGACCAGTACATCAACCTGCGCCCCGCGCGGACTTTCCAGGGTATCCCCAGCCCCCTGGCCGCGGGCGCGTCCAGCGATATCGACTTTATGGTCGTGCGCGAAAATACCGAAGGGGAGTACTCCGCTATCGGCGGCATCATGTACGAGGGCACAGACCGCGAAGTGGTGATGCAGCAGTCCGTGTTCACCCGCCACGGCACCGACCGGGTGATGCGCTTTGCCTTTGATCTGGCCGGGCGCAGGGAGCGGCACCATGTAACAGTCGCAACCAAGAGCAACGGCATGGCCATCAGCATGCCCTGGTGGGACAAGCGAGCCGCGACCATCGCCGCGGATTATCCGGATGTGGAATGGGACAAGCAGCATATCGATATTCTGTGCGCACGCTTTGTGATGCAGCCCCAGCGTTTCGATGTGGTGCTGGCCACCAATCTGTTTGGCGACATACTTTCCGACCTCGGGCCGGCCTGCACCGGAACCATTGGTTTGGCTCCATCGGCCAACCTCAATCCGGAGCGCCACTTCCCATCGCTGTTCGAGCCTGTACATGGTTCAGCGCCGGATATCTTCGGCAAAGGTATAGCCAATCCGGTGGCAATGATCTGGTCGGGCGCGATGATGCTCGACTTTCTCGGCCAGGGTCAGGGCGCTTGTCGCGAGGCCCACGATGCCATCGTGAGCGCCATTGAACAGGCTCTGGTCAGTGGTCCGCATACGCCCGATCTCGGCGGCGAAGCAACAACACAGGAGCTCGGCAACGCTATTGCCGACCTTATCAGCAAGGAAGTACAGGAGTGAGCTCAGCCATGAGTTTAGTGATTAAGAATATTCAGCAGGATTCCACTCTGGCGCTGTCGCGTCCGGAGTTGATGCGTACCCAGAATTTTATCGATGGCAAGTGGTGTGATGCGGTCAAGGGAGGGTGGCACGAGGTTAACGACCCGGCTACCGATACTGTATTCACCCGCGTTCCCGACAGTACTGCGGAGGACGCCAATGCCGCTGCCAACGCCGCGTCGAGGGCCTTCAAGAGCTGGCGTAATGTCAGCGCCCGTGAACGGGCGAACCTCCTTAAACGTTGGCACCAGTTGATACTCGAGAACAGCGAAGACCTAGCGCGCCTGATGTCACGGGAGCAGGGTAAGCCCCTGGCGGAAGCACGTGGGGAGGCAGCTTATGGTGCCGCCTATGTGGAGTGGTTTGCCGAACAGACAACGCGTAGCACTGGAGACGTGCTGGTGCCCGGTACTCCCGGCAGGCAGCAGATGGTGGTCAGGGAGCCAGTGGGTGTGGTTGCCGCGGTAACCCCCTGGAACTTCCCGTTGGCCATGATCGCACGCAAGATTGCCCCGGCCCTGGCTGCCGGTTGTACCGTAGTCGCCAAGCCGGCAGAGGATACTCCGCTGACTGCGCTGGCGCTGGTGGCCCTGGCCGAAGAGGCGGGTTTACCCGCCGGCGTACTCAACATCGTGACTGCATCGCGGACAGGCACCCAGGACGCGGTAGGGAGCTGGCTGAGTGACTCCCGGGTCCGCAAGCTGACGTTCACCGGTTCTACCCCGGTGGGCAAATACCTCGCCCGGGCCTCGTCCGATACCCTCAAGCGCCTGTCGCTTGAGCTTGGCGGCAACGCCCCCTTCATCGTCTTTGAGGATGCCGATGTTGCTGCGGCTGTCGATGGATTGATGCGTGGCAAGTTTCGCAACAGCGGCCAGACCTGTGTCAGCCCCAACCGGGTTTATGTCCACGACAGTGTGTACACACAGTTTGTGGAGCAGCTGAAAGCGGCGGTTGAGGCCCTGCGTGTCGGCCCTGCGGAACGCGAAGATTCCCAGATTGGCCCGATGATAAACGGTCGTGCAATCGAGAAGATCGAACGGCATGTGCTCGATGCGCTGGACCAGGGCGCCACGCTGATTACCGGCGGGCAGTCGGTGCGCAATGATGTTGCCGACGGCCCTTTCTACTACGCACCGACGATTCTGGGTGATGTGACAGCAAGTATGACGCTCAACTGCGAGGAGACGTTTGGCCCGCTGGTGCCGTTGTTCCGCTTCACGGAAGAGCAGGACGTGATGACCCGGGCCAACGATACCTCTTATGGTCTCGCGGCCTATTTCTATACCCAGGACCCGGCGCGAATCTGGCGGGTTGCGGGTCAGTTGGAAGCCGGTGTGATCGGTATCAACGAGGGGGTGGTTGCCAGCGAAGTGGCGCCTTTCGGTGGTATCAAGGACTCGGGCTACGGTCGCGAGGGTTCACACTACGGCCTCGACGACTACCTGCAGTTCAAATATCTCTGCCAGGGCAACTTGGCCTGAGTGAACCGGGCTACGCCGGCCAGGCACCGCTGGGCCGGCGCATTGCTGGCCGCCGCACCCCTGGTCCATAGAGGGCTCAGTAGCCGGCGCTGAGATCGACCTCGCCGTGCATCGGCAGCCCCGCCTGATGGCGGTGAATATTCTCTAGTAGTACATCACAGCCGCTGTCCATCTGGGTCGTGGCAGCCACATGTGGCGTCAGCAGAATTCGCGGGTGTTGCCAGAAAGGGTGATGGCTGCGCGGGGGCTCTTCGTCCATGACATCGAGCATGGCGGCCGAAAGTTGTCCATCGTCCAGTGCGGCCAACAGGTCTTCCTCGTTCAAGTGCGCGCCGCGCGCGATGTTGAGCAGACTGGCCCCTCGGGGGAGACGGCGGAAGATGTCAGCGTTAAGAATCCCCCGGGTGGATTCCGTCAGGGGTAGCAGGCAGACCAGGATATCGGCTCCACCCAGGAACTCGTCCAGTTGCTGTTCGCCGGCAAAGCTGCGCACGCCACTGATACTGCGATTCGAGCGGCTCCAGCCTGATACCTTAAACCCCATCACCAGCAGTTTTTCCGCCACTGCCTGGCCCAGGTTACCCAGACCCATAATGCCTACAGTACGGCGTTGCGCTGGCACCCATGGCAGGGCTTGCCAGTCTCCCTGGTGCTGGGCCGCCAGGTATCGTGGCAGGTCCCGGTGCAGTGCCAGCACAGCAAGGGTCGCGTATTCGACCATTCCCTGGGTAATGCCCGGGTCCAGCATGCGCACCAGGCGCACCTGGTCCGGAAACGATTCGAAATTGAACTGGTCTACCCCGGCGCCCACTGAAAATACCACATTCAGGTTGGGGTAGCGCTGGAATGGGTCTTCTGGTGGCTTCCATGCCACCAGGTACTCTACCTGGGCAGGGTCGCCTTCGTCAGGCCAAATACGGAAAGGGATGTCGGGTGCCTCGGCGGCAAAGCGCTGTTGCCAGTGGCGCCCGCGCTCGGGGTCGGACTTGTAGAGTATGGCGATGGTGGACCCTCTCAGCGATCAGTCTTGAACAGGGTAGTAAGCGGGTAGTGCAATTTGACAATAGGTGACTTCAGGACCACGTAACTGAAGTACTTGGTAATGCCGAAATCCTTCTCCAGGATTTCCTCTATCAACTCCTGGTAGTGAACGACCCCCCGTGTGACAAACTTGAGCAGGTAGTCATAGCCGCCACTGATCAGGTGGCACTCGAGCAATTCGTCGACTTCGCCGATACGTTGTTCGAACTTGCGGAAATCCTCGCGGTGGTGATCTTCCAGGGTAACTTCAGTAAACACCGTCGACGTCTCGCCGAGTTTCTCCAGGGCGATGTGGGCGTGGTAGCTGACGATATAGCCATTTTTTTCCAGGCGTTTGACCCGTGCCAGGCAGGGGCTGGGTGACAGCGCTACCGCTTCAGAAAGATCGGTATTGGTGATGCGACCATTGCGTTGCAGCTCGGCCAGTATTTTCAGATCGATCCGGTCCAGCTTGAATTCAGACATCACTTCCCTCTAATGCTGTGGTCGGCAGGCGCCTGCGAAAGTCGGCGCTGCACGAACGCCATAGTAGATGATTCGCCTGAGCTAGCATAGCGCGTTGCCGGGTACACTCAGCTTCGACGTTGCCTGGCGCGATCAAGCCACATATAGGCGCCGATAATGGTCAGGAGCCCGAGTATTCCCGCCGTAGCCGTTGCCAGTAGCCGCCCGGGGATCCCCAGCAGACTCCCGGTGTGGATCGGCAATAGCTGCGGCCACCAGGCCTGCAACTCGCTGGCTGGCTGCGGCTCGATCACGCTGGGGGCCTGCAGGGAGGTAGTGACTCGATTTATCTCCCATGGGTCTTTGTCCGGCTTGTGGAACTGGAAGCGCACGGCACCGGACTGGGATATTCGCACATCGCGAACCTGTGTTCCGGGAAAAGCCTGTTGTGCTGCCTCGAGGGCGCGGCTGAAGCCGGCAAATGTGGAAATTTTATAGTGCTTTTTTTCTGCCGAGGGGCCGGAAGCAGCCAGCAGTATCTCCACGGTGAGCAGGGCGCCGGTGATGGCGATGGTCAGCAGCAGAGGAAGGGCAATAATACCCAGTGTGCGGTGCAGTTGTCGTACCACCCGCTTCGCCGGTTGGCGAGTATCAATGGCGAGCCTTCCGCGTCCGCGATCCTGGCCGGGAAGCCAGAACAGGAAGCCTGTGACACCGAGTGAGACGAGGGCCAGCGCCAGGGCCAGCACCAACAGGTTTCCAGGCCAGCCTGGCAAAGGCTGGAAATGCAGTTGCAAAGCTGCCTCGACGGGAAAGCGCCAGACACTACCCTGGCGCAACACGGAGCCATCTGCGGGATTGATCGACGCGTAGTGCGTTCCCTGCTCGGTATCCAGTTGCAGAAAATAGACACCCCTGGCGTCTCCGGGGAAGAAGATCCGCGTGGTTGACGCTGCCGGCAGATTCGCTACAGCGCGCCCGAGGACCTGTTCAGGATCGGCATCGGCATCGGCAGCGCCACGGGTGCCGGTCATGCCGGAAGGGTCGAAAAAACGAGCGGCTTCCCAGCGCCAGGAAATCGCCATGCCACTTGCGGCCTGAACCAGCAGGAACAGCGCTGCTATCACGGCGACCCGGCGGTGTAGGCTTGATAAGGTGCGTTTGGCGATCATAATAAAAAAAGACCGGCAGGTTGCCCTGCCGGTAACGGTGCGCAGTAAGCGCGTAGGGGTATAGCCCTAGAAGGCGTATTCCGCGCCAACTGTCCAGCTAAAGGGTGCGCCCGGCATGGTCCACCACTTGTGGTAGGAGCTGACGTAGTATTCCTCGTCGGTCACGTTGTCCAGGTTGACGGACAGCTTCAGTCGATCGGTCATCTGGTAGGAGCCGAACAGGTTGAGCAGCGTGTAAGATGGCAGGATGTATGACGGATCAATCGTTTCCCCAAGGCGGTCATCCACGTAAATGACGCTCAAGCCCATTGATGCCGGGGAGCCACCGAAGGTGAAGTCCTGCTTCAGCACCATGTTGGCACTGTTCTCGGGGATATTGATCAGCGGGCTGCCGGCGGGAATCTCCACGCCCCAGTCAGCGTTAACCACCGTGTTGGTAGTCTTGGCATCGACATAGGCGTAGTTGAGCATCAGGCTCAGGGAGTCTGTCAGCTGACCGGTAATATCGATCTCAACCCCCTCGCTTTCCGCTTCACCCAGGGCGGCGGAAAAGCCCTGGTTGACCGGGTCAGCCGTCAGGATGTTGGATTTCTCCATACTGAACACCGCGACGGTAGCGCTGATTGTTTCGTTGTAGTACTTCACGCCCGCTTCATAAGATTTGGTCTCTTCCGGGTCGAAGGCATTGTCGTTGGCGTCGATGCCGCTATTGGGGCGAAAGCCTTCCGCGTAGCTGGCATAAATGCTCAGGTTGTCGTTTGGCTCGAAGACAATACCGGCGCGAGGACTGGTCTGGGTCAGGGACTGGGACACCTTGCTGCCGCTCAGGCGATTGGTTACGTCCTGGTCGTAGTCGTCATAGCGTACGCCGAACAGTACCTTCCACTTTTCGGAGAGGTCGATCTGATCCTGCATGTACAGACCCCTGGCGCTCTGCTCTTCCAGGCGGTCAGTAAACGTGGTCAGGGGCGGCACGGTCTGTCCATACTCGGGATTGAACACGTTTATTGAGTAGGTTGTATCGCCGGTACCGAAGGCGACGCGGAAGCGTTCCTGGAAGGAATCGAGCTCATACTCGTAGGCATCCGCCCCCACCATAAAGTGGTGCTTGAAAGGACCTGTATCGAAGCTGCCGGACAGCTCGATGCGGCCAGACAGGTCCTCTGCATCGTAGTCGAGGTTACGCGGTTGCCGTACCAGTGTCTCGCCATCGTCGTCGAGTAACTGACGTCCTCCGGAGAGCTCGGCCCCTGAGTTGATGCCCTCGAGGCTTGATTCGCGATAACCGATCCCGCCGAGCAACGACCAATCGTTGTTTAGCTCGTGCTGGAAGGTAATCTGGTGACCGATAGCTTTGATTTCGTTGGGGCCGTTGTCAGGCTCGCCAAGGAAGCGGCTGACCGGGAGTGCCTCGGGGTCTCCGTTGATCGCGGCGATACCGCGATCAAACGGCGCTTCCTGGTCGAGGTATTCCATCTCGTAGTTGATGGTAGAGCGATCACCGAGCAGGTAGAGCACAGAGGGAGTGAGTACCAGACGTTCGGTTTCCACTGTGTCGCGAAAGCTTTCAGTGTCCTCATAGGCGCCGTTAATACGCACCGCCAGTTTGTCGGTCAGTCCCGTGGTGTAGTCGCCTTCGACACGATAGGTTGACCAGCGTCCTGCGGAGCCGCGCACGTAGCCTTCAGTGTCAAACTGGGGCTTTTTGGTGATGATGTTGACGGTGCCGCCGGGCTCACCGCGGCCGTAGAGTGCAGAGCCGGGTCCCTTGAGAATTTCGATCGTCTCGATATTGGAAGCGTCGCGGTTGCCGCTGAACCCGCGTCCGCCACTGAATCCGTTGATCAGGTAACCCGAGGGCAGGTTCTCGTCACCCGCGAAACCGCGGATAGCGAAGCTGTCCCAAAGTCCCCCAAAGCTGTTCTGGCGGGCGAAGCCGCCAGCGTAATCCAGCGCGTCCTGAAAACTGACAGCGCCAACCTCGACGAGTAATTCATCGCCCAGGATTTGGACCTGTTGGGGCAGGGATTCGAGTGGGGTGTCTCCTCGATAGGGTTGCCTCTGGGACGTGACCAATACCTCTTCAAGCTCATTATTGGCAGTCTCCTGGGCCATGGCGCCAGTAGTACCGGCGACGCAGACCATGCTCGCGATTAACGAGCGGCGAAAGGGTAGTTGTGCTCTCATAGTAACGGTTCTCCATACTGCGCTAGTTTAAGAATAGTTTTAGTTGCATCGTTAAGGTTGCCGTCCCTGGGAAAAACAACCCGATTAGCTTCTGCGGGCGATCATTGTCGCGATGCGCATGTATCCGTACTGGCAACCAGTATAGGTCTCGCTTCTCATTATTTTGGCTTGAATCCGAGGCAATTGGCGGCGAAAAGTTTTGAGTGCGCGGCAGAATCGGCAGATTCTGCCGGTTGTTGCTGTAAAGGCCGGAAAGCGCAAAGCTGCACAGCTCAGATAGAGGGCACTGCATGGCCGCGCCTCCCAGTGGGGTGGCTCCTGGTTGCAGCACGGTTCTTAGTCTAATCACGTTTACGGCCGGACGCGCCGCCGTGGATCCACTGGTACAACACCGGTAGCACCACCAGGGTAAGTAGGGTTGAGGACAGGATCCCGCCGATGACAACCGTCGCCAGTGGTCGCTGCACTTCCGCCCCGGTGCCGGTATTGAGTGCCATGGGCACGAATCCGAGGCTGGCAACCAGTGCCGTCATCAGTACCGGCCGCAAGCGGGTCAGCGCTCCTTCGATTACCGCCTCCTGTAGTGCTTTGCCTCCCTGCCGAAGATCGCGAATAAAGCTCACCATCACCAGCCCGTTCAGCACGGCCACGCCCGAAAGTGCAATGAAACCGACACCGGCCGATATCGAAAGGGGCATATCCCGTAACCACAAGGCCAGTATGCCGCCTGTCAGTGCGAGCGGTACACCGGTGAAAATCACCAGGGCATCCCGGACTGAGCCAAGTGCCATGATAAGTAGGCCAATGATAATGACCAGGGTCAGGGGTACTACCAGCGCCAAGCGGGCGGTAGCGGATTCCAGTTGTTCGAACGTGCCGCCATACTCCAGCCAATAGCCGGGAGGTATGCTCAGGTCATTCGAAATTCGGTCGCGAACTTCCTCGACGAAGCCGCCCAGGTCGCGCTCTCGTACATTGGCAGTCACCACGATCCGGCGCTTGCCGTTTTCCCTGCTGATCTGCGCTGGCGCCGGCGCGAGCCGAAGATCAGCAACCTCGCTCAGGGGAACGTAATCGCCACCTGGCAGGGACACGGGTAGAAATGCGAGCTTGTCTATATCACGGCGTTCGGACTCAGGTAGCCTGACCATCAGTTTGAAGCGTCGGTCTCCCTGGTAAATCAATCCGGCCTCTTCACCACCAATACTCGCTGCCACCAGACTTTGCAGATCATCCAGGCTTAGCCCGTAGCGAGCCAGGGTGGTGCGCCTGGGAACAACCGATAGTACCGGAAGACCGGATACCTGCTCCACACGGGCATCCGCTGCGCCCGGCACAGAACGGAGCGTTTGCAGAATTTCGTCAGCGGTACGCTCCAGGGTTGCCAGGTCGTCGCCAAACACCTTGATCCCGAGATCGGCCCGCACCCCGGAGATCAGTTCATTGAAACGCATCTGGATCGGTTGGGTAAATTCGTAGTTGTTGCCAGGCAATTCCCTTAGCGAGGCTTCCATCGCCTCCACCAGGTCCACTTTGCTGCGCTCGGGGTCGGGCCATGAGTCCCGGGGTTTCAGCATGACGAAATTGTCTGCCACGTTCGGGGGCATGGGGTCTGTTGCCACTTCGGGAGTGCCAATCTTGGCAAATACCTTGTCAACTTCGGCGAAGCTGGCCAGGCGTGTTTCAACCTGCTCCTGCATGGCGACCGATTGTTCCAGCCCGGTGCCGGGTATGCGCATGGCGTGAAGTGCGATGTCTCCTTCGTCCAACTGCGGAATGAACTCCGAGCCCATGGTCGTGAACAGCAAGGTGCAGCCTACAACCAGCGCCGAGGCGCCTCCCAGAACTGCCCAGCGCAGGCGCAGGGCAACACGCAGCAGTGGTGCGTAAATCGATTTGCTGGCGGTGATTACCGGACTTTCCGTTTCCCTGACCCGGCCGCCCATAAAAAGCGCTACGGCGGCGGGCACAAAGGTGAGTGCCAGTAGCATGGAGGCTATCAGTGCCATTACCACAGTTGCTGCCATCGGGTGAAACATCTTGCCTTCCACGCCAGTCAGGGCAAATATCGGGAAATACACCACGGTGATGATCGCCACGCCAAACATACTTGGACGAATCACTTCCGTGGTGGCGCTGAATACCACTTCGAGTCGCTGGCGCAGGGGTAGTCGCCCGCCATCCGCTGGCTGTTCCCGTGCCAGCCGCCGGGTGCAGTTTTCAACGATGATAACCGCGCCATCGACAATCAGGCCAAAGTCCAGTGCGCCCAGGCTCATAAGGTTGGCCGAGACCCCGGTACGCACCATTCCGGTAATGGTGGCGAGCATGGACAGGGGAATGACGGCAGCTGTGATCAAGGCTGCCCTGAGGTTGCCGAGCAGTAAAAACAGTACAACGACAACAAGCAGTGCGCCTTCCAGCAGGTTTTTCTGTACCGTGGCAATGGTCTTGTCGACCAGGGTTGTTCTGTCGTAAACAGTCTCGATTAGCACGCCGGTGGGTAGGGTCTGCCGAATCTGCTCCAGTCGTTGGGCAACATCGCTGGCGACGCGGCGGGAGTTTTCGCCCATTAGCATCATCGCGGTACCCAGTACCGTTTCCTGACCGTCGCGAGTAGCGGCTCCGGTCCGCAGCTCCTTGCCGATACCCACCTGGGCGATATCTGCGACTTTGACGGGCACCGTGCCGTAGCGGCCAACGACGACACGCTCGATATCCTCAATAGAGGTAAGTTGCCCGGGGGAGCGAACCAGAAGCTGTTGGCCGTTGCGCTCGATATAGCCGGCGCCAATGCTGTTGTTATTGCTGCGCAGCGCGTCCAGTACCTGCTGCAGGCTTACCCCGAATTCCAGCAGGCTCAGTGGTTGTGGCTGAACGTGAAACTGCTTGTCGTAGCCGCCTATGGTGTTGATTTCCACCACGCCCGGCACCTGAGCCAGTTGCGGTTTTATTATCCAGTCCTGGATTTCCCGCAGGTCCATCGTGGTGTAGGGAGTGCCTTTGGCGGTCAGGGCCCCCTCATCAGCATAGACGGTATAAGTGAATATTTCCCCCAGCCCCGTGGCGATGGGTCCCATCTCGGGTTCAAGGCCCGCCGGCAGCGCGCTCTTGATTGTAGACAGTCGCTCATCGAGCAAATTGCGCGCGTGGTAGATGTCGGTTCCTTCATTGAACACGACGGTGACCTGCGACAAACCGTAGCGTGAAAGGGACCGGGTATACGCCAGATTTGGCAATCCATAGAGTGCCGTTTCGACCGGAAAGGTGATGCGCTGCTCTGCTTCCAGCGGAGAATAGCCGGGTGCTTCTGTGTTGATCTGAACCTGTACATTGGTAATGTCAGGAACAGCGTCGATGGGCAGTTTCTTGAAATGCCAGTAGCCCGCTGCTACCACTACCAGCATCAGGCAGAGCATCAGGTAACGCCTTTCGATGGAGGTGCGAACGATGGTCTCAATCATTTTACTACCCCCTAGTGCTCGTGCGCGGCGCCGGATTTAAGCAAATCCGCCTTGAGGACGTAGCTGTTCTCTACCACGTAGTGCTCCCCGGGTGACAGGCCGTCGGTGATTTCGCTGAAGCGGCCGTCGGAGCGACCCACAACGACTTCGCGCGCAGTAAACTTCTCATGCTCCTGCACAAACACGACCAGTTTGTCTTCTACGGTATGCAGCGCTGCTGTCTCTACCATTAACGAAACGCTCACTTTCTCGGCGTCGATCTGGGCACTGACCATGTCCCCGGGGGCCATGTCGCCGTTGGTATTGGTCAGTTTCGATCTCGCCAGTACGAAGGGCTGGCCCTGAGTGGCGGAGGTCACGCTGGCGATAGTGCCTTCATGAATGTGTCCGGTGTGATTGACATGGATGTCCTGCCCGGGGGACACCTCGAAGCGCTGGCTTGGGAAAATCTTCAGTTCCGCCCACAGCTCGCTGTTGTCGACCAGTGAAAACAGTGGCGCGTCACCAGTCAGTTCGCCGATGCTTCCGTTGCGCGCCTGGACCACCGCGTCTATGGGCGCTCGGACCTCATACAGGCTCAGGCTTTCATTGGACTCGATCACCGCCAGCACCTGATTGCGCTCGACTGCGTCGCCGACATCGACCCGGATACTCTTGATCAGACCCGGGAAGCGTGCCCGAGTAAGAGCAATCCGGTCTGGCGGCGTTACCAGCCGGCCGTAGACGTTGATATGACGCTCAATGTTGCCCGGACTCGCAATGCGGGTGCGAATCCCAACCTCCTGAGCGATGTCCGGCGTAAGCGCAATCGAACTCTCGTCGCTGTGATCGTCGTCGGTATGCGGGTCATTTTTGTCGCCCTGGGATTCGTGGGTATCGCTGTCATGCGCTGTTTCCTGGTGCTCTGTTTGCTCGTCCTCGAGACTGTGCTCAGCGTGGTCGTGAGCATGCTGGGCGAGAGCCGCCAATGGATTGATCAGGCAAAGGAAAACGATGAGGTAGGGTAATGGTGTTTTGTTGATCATGGCTGTTTCCTCGATTGGGCCGTGCCGGTGTCGCTGGTGAGGGTTGTTATGGGAACGCCGGTCAATTGTTCGATAAGAGCAAGGTTGAGCAGGGCTTCGCCGGCTTTGTCGATAATCGCCAGCTGGGTGTCGATGAGCTGCTGCTGCGCATCTGCCCATACCAGGTATTCGTAGGCGCCGCGCTCATAGGCTTGCCGGGTTGCGGTCAGGGCCTGCTCCAGCAAGGGCAGTACCTCACCCTGAAGCTCTAGGGCAGTGGCGCTGTTCTGGCGGTAGCTTTGCCAGGCTGAGTAGAGCGTGGCGCGCAGATCCAGCATGCTCGCCCGCTTTTGGTAATCTACTTGCGAGCGCTGCGCCATGGCGGCTTTTATATTTCCTTCCTGGCGACTTGCAGTAAACAGTGGTACAGAGATTCCGGCGACCATCGCCGCCTGGTCAGTTTCCACAAACTGGCGAACACCGAGACTCCAGCCGATGTCCAGGCGCGAACGGGCTAGTTGCATGTCGACAGCTGCCTGGCGGACGCGTTGCTCAGCAGTAAACATCCGAATGGCGGGGCTGTCGGTTACCCGCCGAAACAGGTCTTCAAAGTTGCCCGGATCGGCAAATGCGAGTAGCTCACCTTCGAGGCGCCCGAATTCAACGCGCTCGGCCCCCCACAGGCTTGCCAGAGCCATTCTGCTGCTCTGCAGTTCGCTCTGCAGTGCGCGGTGTTGTAGCGCGGCTTTGGCCAGGTCTGCCTGTGCACGCAGGCGCTCGGCCTGCGGTGTAGCGCCGCTTTCAACACGCCTGCTCGTCAGCGCAAAAGCGGTTTCTGCCAGTGATTGCGCCTTTTCCGAGAGATCCACTTTTTCCTGGAGGACCTGGGCATTCAGGTAGCGACGGGTCACCTCGGCCAGCAGGTCCAGCGCCTCGGCCTGGCGTGCTGCCTCGGCGTGGGCCATACGCGCATCAATGACCGCAAGGCGCGCTTCTGCCTTTCCCCCCAGTTCGATGACCGACGACAGGGACAGGGTGAGCTCGGCGCTTTCCACGCCACTCAGGTCGCCGCCGCCGAGAATGTTCTCGGCATCAAAGCTCAGGGTGGTGGCGGGTTGGAGGGCCGCATTCTGGCGCTCACCCTCAAGGGCTGCAAACCGCCAGTCGAAGATGGCCAGACGCGGGTGCTGGCCGATAGTTAGCCGGCTGGCTTCAGCGAGGGAGAGAGAGGCTTCCGAGGCGCTGGTATTGGCGGTAAAAAATACCGTGGTAATAATAGCCACGGCGCTCAGGCGCGCGACTGCACGCCGACATGTGCCGGTAAGGTAATGCATAGTCTGTTTCCTGTGCTGTGGTTCCCCCTGCAGGGGTTAGCGAGCTTGCTGAGACAGGATCAGGCGGTTATTGGGGGGCGGTACAGGCAGAAGGGAATTGCGCTTAGCTGCCGGGGTGAGTCAGGTGATGTTTGCGCTTTTCGGCTGAGCGGAACAGGCTCCGGGGGCGTGCTGGCAGCTGCAAAGTGGCTGCAATGGCCGTGGCACTGGCAGCAATGATCGCAGCTATCCTCTCCATAGATTGCGGAGTCGGCCAGGTGTATATCGTCATCTTGATCGCTCGTGGTGTGAGTGCTGACGTGATGACTGGTGTCGTCGATCATAGGGGAGCTTTGTATTCCGGACTCAAGTGCGATTAAAAGGCTCTGCATAAGCATGATGGCAAGCATTAGCTTGATGACGGTCACTGAATTAGAGCGAATCTGTCTCACGATTGAATTTTCAAGAGATTGCGTTGACAGGGAAGGTTATCACGTTAACACGACCATGAAAGTAATTTCCATTGGCGTAATCAGTTAAAAGAACCAATCGGTTGATGCCTTGCTGGCCCGTTCCGTAGTGGCCACCAGTATAGGCGTCGCTTTGCGTTATTTTGGCTTGAACACGAGGGGGGTAACAGCGGAAAGTTCTGAGCGCATTGCGGAATTGGCAGATTCTGCCGGATTGCCCGGTCAGAGTATTTCTTATCAGCCGATCAACACCCCGGAACCAAGAACTGGCTAGTCGTCGCGGCGGGTAAGGTACGCTATTCTGCAGATTTTTTACGCAATGCCAGTGAGCAATAAGGGGGTTTAGGTACAATTTAAGCTCATAGCACATCACCGGTTTCGAGCAAGCGCTGCCGTGCTTGTTCTCTAGGTTCCTTCAGCCACTTTGACGACTTCGGCCTTCGTTTGCAGACCCGCGGTTCTCGCCGCCCGGGTCGTTTGCCCACCGTTCGCTGCGCGATGAGGATGAACAGTATCGAAACGTCCGCACCACCGGGATTGCTAAAACACCGAGACTGCCACTGCGTCCACAACTGTACCGTGTGCTTGAAGCTGATCTTCCTAGGCACCAATCCTGCACTTGAGGCGGCTTGCGCCATCAACAAACGGATGAGATTGTAAGCCAACAAGTGTACCCAGGTTTCTTTCTCGACGGCGTCCGGTGCCTTGCAGCGAAGCACATCCATCTTCATGGTGGTCTTGATATTGCGAATGTCCAGCTCGATCTGCCAGCGTTGCTTGTAGAACTGGTTCAACTCCTTTTTGTGCACGTCGCTGGGTTCTACCATTATTGTGACCAATACTCGGCCATCGACCTCAACCTCTCGCAAACTGAGCTCTGACGGGATTGTCGCGTACTGCTCTGCTGTCATCCAATCTGGCCGAGCCGGCAATATCCCACATGAGTCCAACCAATTCTCTGGCTACTGCAGTGATAGCGACCTGTGACTTTTTGCGCCTATAAACTAAGCTTCGATAACGATAGCAAAGTCGTTGTTGAGCTTTCCAAGCGATGTCCTTAGATTCCTGGGTAACCTCCGGTGGTGTGTGACTCAGCATCCAGCTGCCGACTTTTGCTTTACTGCGGTAAGCCCACGCTGCTTCATACAACATACGCCTAACTTCTTTGTTCCCAACTTTTGTGATCCCTGTACTACGAATTGTCCCACCGCTCGAGTGCTCGCCGGGGATTAAGCCGAGATATGCCATGATTTGCTTGGGGTTTGTAAACCGTGAAAAATCTCCTATTTCTGCCACTACGGTCACGGCAATTATTAGGGCGACCCCCTTCAGAGCCTGGAGCTGGATAACTAAATCATAAAGAGACCAAGCGGGTAATAGCCGCATGATCTCCTGTTCCAGTTGATCGGTTCTTGTCTGCGTTTGTTCATGTGCTTGAATGTAGTGTTGGAATGCGATCTGCTGTGATGGACTTGCGAATTTTTGATTTGCCAGCCAGATACGGTGACGTTTTGTCCATGGTTTATTGTCATAAACTCTACCAGCTCTTAAGAGCATACTGTGAATACGCTGGCGGGCGATTTTTGTATCCTTCTTGCTGGCAGAACGAGCCCTGACCAGATCTCGCATGGCTTCATGTGTCTCATCTGGCACCCATATTGGGGTGAGATCTCCCGCTCGCAAAAGTCTAGCGAGCGAGACCGCGTCTCGGTGATCATTCTTAATCCTGTTCGTTGGAGACTTTGGAAGTCGGGAAGGGGCGACGATGACGCACTCAATGCCCCGGTTGGCTAATTGGCGATATAATGGATACCCACAGGGCCCCGCTTCATAACAGACCAGCATCATTGAGGAATTCTTGCCGGCTTTGTTTAAGAAGCGATCGACTGACGACGGAGTGTTCGGAATATTGCCCCAGAATCGTATCTCGCTTCCTCGCTCTGGACTAGCAATGGCAACAGCTATAGTTTCTTTGTGGACGTCCAAGCCTATATGAGCATCATGGGAATTTTGAGTGTTCATCGTAGACCTCCTTTGTATTGGCGACGATCTCGTCAACAGTATAGAAAGGTCATACCATCTGGCTCTTTAGTGACAGTGTGAAGGGCATCGAGTCAGGCACCAATCTTTACAGCCTGATCCAGACCGCCAAGGCCAATCGACTGGAACCATACCAATACCTGCGGAACGTGTTCTCAGAGCTGCCGAAGGCAGAGACCCTCGAGGCTATCGAAGCACTGCTGCCAGCCAACATCGACGTAGACACTATCTATTGCTGACCGGCAACCCTGTGCTTAATTGAGCGCTTACTTTAAAGTAGGAAATCATCGCAATACAAAGAGATGTTTTCAGGGCTGATTACCGGGTCAAATTGCCGGTTCTGCGTTCCACTCACGTTCCATATAGGGGACAATTGGAGACTATGACAGACAAGATTTTTGGTCGTTTTAAACGGAAAAACCATCTAAGAATCAATGTCTTAAATGGTCTCTCGTGATCTTTCGTGGTTTCTCAAAATGGTGCCCAGGAGAGGACTTGAATTATTAGAGGGTTCAGATAAAATCCCATAATATCAAATAGATACATTTGTTTTTCGGATTCGCGTTCCACATTCGTTCCATGGAGTAAAATGACAAAAAATCAGGCTCAGAGATTGAATGCCGGTTCCATCAGATTTTGCTCGCTCCTGTCAAGTCCAACGGCGCTTGCTTGAGCCCTCCATTTTCCAATACTGGCGAGCTCTTCCTCTTTAATTGTCAGAGCCTGTACACGGTCAGGCTGAAAGAATTCTATGACTGATCCATGGCCAACTCGTAGATAGGTGGCGGATGTGTTTCATACGCTGGCCAGGCAAAGGGAGAGGTTGATAGAGGAAGGACATTTGATGCCGGATCACGTGCATATGATGATCTCGATTCCGCCCAAATATTCGGTCTCGTAGGCCGTGAGCTATATCAAGGGAAAGAGCGCGATGCTCACTGCCCGAACGTATTCGGGCAGGAAGAAAAAATTCGTGGGACAGCATTTCTGGGCAAGGCGTTACTTTGCCTCGGCGATGGGCTGATAGAAGATTATCCGAAGTTAGATCCGGCACCAAGAGCAGGAAGATCGGCGGATAGACCAGTTGCAGCTGGTTTGAAATCAACTGGCCCCCTTCGGGGGGGGGCGCAAGGCGTAGAAGGCTCCGTAATAGCCGCTTTGAGCGGCTCACAAACTAAAGCCCCCCGGCTTTGCCGGGGGATACTTACTGAACCTTTTCGGCGGTTTGGGACAAAATGGCCTTATTACGACACGGAGCGAAGCGTTACTTGCAAATACACTTCCCCATTACTCTTCGTGTTGAACTTTGAAAATCTCTCAGGGTTTCGCAGAGTAGGTAATCTGGAGGCAATAGAGGAGACACCGATCAATAAATGAACATGGACCGTTTTCACTCCGCTGCTTCCCTATTCCGGGATTGCAATGAGGCTGGGCTCAGTGTCGGACGCCGGGCTTTTCTCTCGCTGCTGGTGTCGTTGTTCGCCGCTGCCTGCGCGCCGCCTTCCGGTAGGACTGGAACGACAGGCGGTATTGTAGTGCTTGACTGGGCGCTGGCGGAAACGCTGGTGGCTCTTGGGCATATACCTGCCGGCGTAGTGGCGGCCTCTGACTGGTCGCGATTCGTGGTCGACCCGCCGCTGCCAGAACCGGTCGCTGATCTCGGGCTGCA
Source organism: Gammaproteobacteria bacterium (assembly GCA_030429735.1). Taxonomy (GTDB): domain Bacteria; phylum Pseudomonadota; class Gammaproteobacteria; order Pseudomonadales; family JAUIET01; genus JAUIET01. The sequence goes on along the minus strand of JAUIET010000001.1, from coordinate 165,721 downwards.
ACAGGAGCTGAATTTCGAACTCATTGCCTCGATGCGTCCGGACCTTATCCTCATTTCACCTTTCCTGGAACGGCTAGAGCCACAATTGAAGCGTATCGCACCGACCAGGAACCTCTCCGTCTACGACCCCGGTGAGGCCGTGCTTGCCCGACGTATCCAGATTGTGAAAGAGCTCGCCGCATTGGTAGGCGCCACCGCGCGTGCTCAAACCTGGCTGGCGCAGGTCGAGGCCGAGTTGCAGCGCGGCAGCGAGCGCCTGGCGCGGTTGCAAAAGCGGCCGGTGGTGATGGCGAGTTTCGTCGACAACCGGCATGTTCGCGTGTACGGCGGTAATAGTCTTTACGCCGAGGTGCTCACTCGCCTGGGCTTGCGCAATGGCTGGACTCATGAGGTAGGGTATTTTGGTTTCAGTACAGTTGGCATCGAGCGGCTGGCGCGACTCGGTGATATAGAGTTCATTGCCGTGGAACCGGTTCCGGTTGATATCGCACGAGCACTGGGGCAGAGTCCGCTGTGGCAGCAACTACCGTTTGTGCAGCGCAAACAGCACGGCACGATTGCCCCGGTATTCATGTACGGTGGAATCCCCTCTGCACGCAGGATGGCGAGCTTGCTTACTCCCTATCTGGAGTCGCGCTGGACATGACCGCGAGCGAGGCTGGGAAAACACCCATGCTATTGCTCGGCGCGGCGTTGCTTGCCGCGGCGGTGTTATCGGCAATCTACTTCGCCGCGCCGGTGGGCGCAGCACTGGCTGGCAGCACTGCTGTCTACGATGCCGAGCGCCTCCTGCTGGTGTATTCGTCCTTACCGAGAGCGACGATAGCACTGCTGGGAGGTGCGGGCCTGGCCTTGTCCGGGGCAATCCTGCAACAGGTGTTACGCAATCCCATCGCCTCACCCGAAACGGTGGGAATCAGTGCAGGCGCGCGCCTTGCGCTGGCGATATCCAGCGCCTTCTTTCCATCTCTCCTCGGGTTTGGGCGCGATCTCGTGGCTTTCGCGGGTGCGGCGATTTCCACCGGCATTGTCCTGTTGGTATCTCGTCGGCGCCAGTATTCCCCCCTCTCGCTGATCATTACCGGATTGTTGGTCAGCATGTATTGTGGCGCGCTGGCCACTGTGCTGGTACTGGTCAAGGACAGGTACCTCGTCAGCCTATTTATCTGGGGCAGCGGCTCGCTCAGCCAACTCAGTTGGCAGCCTACCCTAGATCTCACACTGCGCCTGGGTGTCGCATCAACCGTGCTGGCACTGCTGGTCAGGCCCCTCTCCTTGATGGAGCTGGGTGACGATACCGCCCGTGGCCTGGGCGTGCCGGTAGAGCGCATGCGGGTGATCGCCGTCGCACTGGCCGTCATACTCGCCGCCTCCGTAACCAGCGCAGTGGGGATGATCGGCTTTGTCGGGCTGGCCGGACCAGCGATTGCACGCCTGTCCGGTGCCAGACGCTTCTCTACTCGCTTGCTGTACTCGGCCGTGTTCGGCGCCTTGCTGTTGTTGATTACCGATCTGGCCGTATTGATAGTCGCCGCGGAATCGGCGGCGTTCCTGCCCACGGGTGCGGTGACAGCAATCCTTGGCTCTCCGCTCCTGCTACTTCTGCTGCCCAGATTGCGTGGCGTCGTGTCTGGCAGGCTGCCTGGCGATGGGACCATGAGCACCTTGGAACAGCGACGCACAAGTGAAAGGTTCTTGCCCTGCGTTGTCGCGACGGTAATGCTGTTAACGGGACTGCTGCTTCTTGTCGGCCGGCTGCCTGACGGTGCCTGGTCCCTGGCGCACTGGGCCAGCCTTGAGCAGGTGCTGTCCTGGCGAGTGCCCCGTCTTCTGTGTGCCGCAGGGGCAGGGGGACTGCTTGCCATGGCCGGGTTCGTGCTGCAGCGAGTAAGCGCAAATCCGATGGCCAGCCCCGAAGTAATGGGCGTCAGCGCCGGGGCGATCCTGGGGGTGGCCGTGACCTCATTCCTGTTTCCCGCGATGACTTCGCCACTTGGGATTTATGGGGCCGCAGCACTGGGCGCCCTGATAGCCCTGCTATGTGTAATGGCCTTTGCTGTTCGCTCTTCTTTTACACCGGAACGCCTGCTGCTTGCCGGCATTGCCCTGACTGCGCTGGTTGACGCGGTGATCGGCCTGCTGACGGCGACAGGTGACCCCCGCGCAGTTATGCTGTTGTCGTGGTTGAGTGGTTCGACCAACGGCGCCAGCCTGTCGCTTGGCCTGATCGCCATCATCGCGATGGTGGCCCTGTCAGCGCTGGCGTTGCTCGGTTCGCGATGGCTCACCATTCTGCCTATGGGCGTTGTCACGGCTCGCAGCATCGGGGTGCCGGCCGTCATGGCGCAGTCGCTCTACCTGCTGCTGGTGGCGCTGGTCGCGGCGATAGCGACGCCGATCATAGGTCCGCTTTCATTTATCGGACTGGTCGCTCCACACTTTGTTCATGCGCTGGGCAATTTCACGGCTCAACAGGGATTGTTACTCAGCGCCGGGGTAGGAGCAGTGACCATGGCAGTGGCCGATACCCTTGCTCGCACCATAGCGTTTCCGCTGCAACTTCCCACCGGCTTGATGTCCATGCTGGTGCTGGGACCGTTCCTGGTTTACCTGATGGCGCGGCGGGTTGACTACACTGATGTCGGGCGGGGGGCTGGCGGATGACTGACAGCATTGCAATACAAACGCCCGGCGCAGCAGTGATCACCCTGTCCGCCGGTACAGTTCGTATCGGTGACGCCCTGCTGATCGATGACGTGAGTTTCTCGCTGCCGGCGGGTGTCGTCACGGCAGTGCTGGGCCAGAACGGTTCGGGAAAATCCACACTCGTGCGGGTACTAGCCCGACAACAGAAACTGTCTGCTGGGTCCTTGCTGTTGCGCGGCGAATCCTATGCCTCCCTTTCGACGCGGGATTTCAGCCAACAGGTTGCCTACCTGCCGCAATACACGCCACCCACGCCGGGGCTTACGGTGGAGGAGGTCGTGAAGCTGGGGCGGTTTCCATGGCACGGGGCATTGGGTCGTTTTTCGCAGCGCGACAAGGCGGCAGTGGCTCGGGCCATGGCAGTCACCGACACTGAGCAATTTGCCTCGCGCCTGGTGGACCGCTTATCAGGTGGTGAGCGCCAGCGCTCCTGGATAGCCATGCTGCTGGCGCAAGAGGCAACTGTTATGCTGTTGGACGAACCCATTTCAGCCCTGGACGCGCGCTTCCAGGCAGAAATCATGGCCCTGGTGCGAGCGGTAGCCCAGGCACAGCGACTGTCCGTGGCGGTGGTACTGCACGACGTCAACCTGGCCAGTCGGTATTGTCACCAGGTGATCGCGCTGAAGTCCGGGCGGCTGGCCTGGAGCGGCGCGGCCAGTCAGTTGATGGATGGCGATATATTGGAACATATTTACGATGTCCCCATGAACGTGATTGCCGATCCCGGTACAGGTGAGACTTTTGCTGTTGCCCGGCAGCAGCAGTTCGACATCGCTGTATTGCAGCAACCGTCGACCGCGTCGCGAACGGTGTAGGAATCAGCTTTTGTCCGCTATCTTTGAATCTGTTGTTGAACGGTTCCAAGCCAGAGCTCAGGCACAGCCAGATGCCCAGGCCTTGGTGCTCGATGACAACTGCCTGACCTACGGTGAACTGGACAGCCAGTCCAGCCAGTTCGCCATGCAACTGCGGCAACGCGACATCGGCAGCGAAGACCGGGTGGGCCTGCTTGCCAGCCGCAACCTGGGCACGGTGATTGCCATCATCGGGATTCTCAAGGCCGGGGCGGCCTATGTGCCGATAGACCCGCTATCGGGGGCCGGGCGCCGCCTGCAGATATGTCGTGATGCGGCCCTGGCGTGCCTGCTGGTAGAAGAGAAGGGCACGGAGTCGGCGCTGGAATCCGTAGCTGCCTGCCCGGTGTATACCTTCGCCCAGTTGATGCAAGCACCCCGCGCGACAAATTTCGAAGCACAAATACCTACGCTCTGTCGGGGCCAGGCGGCCTACGTGATCTATACCTCGGGCAGCAGTGGCCAACCAAAGGGTGTTGTGGTTGAGCACGGCCAGGTCGCCGACCTGTTTTGTGCAACTGCACAAGTCTTTTCATTCGATGCTGGCGATAGCTGGAGCCTGCTGCACTCTCTCGCCTTTGATTTCGCCGTCTGGGAAATGTGGGGCGCCTTGCTAAGTGGGGCGCGGGTGGTACTGGTGCCGGCGCAAATCGTGCAGTCGCCCGAAGAGCTCAGAGCACTGTTGGTGCAATGGTCGGTAACCGTATTGAGTACAACCCCCGGCTTGTTCTATGCGCTTATGCAGGCTGATCGCAGCGCCGTAGATAGTGGTATCGCGGCCATGGATTCCCTGCGCACCATTGTGTTCGGGGGTGAGTCGCTGGATGCAGGACGCCTGGCCTGGTGGATGCAGGACTATGCGCCTGCCGGTCTTCGCCTGGTGAACATGTATGGGATAACCGAAACCACGGTGCATGCGACCTGGTTTGATTGCGACGCGGCGCCACCGCACGCGGGAGCTCCCAGCTGTATCGGGCGGCCCCTGCCGCAGACGCGGATGTTCATCCTCGACGACGCGTTACAACCCTGCGCCCCTGACGAGGTGGGAGAGCTTTATATCGCCGGCGCAGGCGTGAGTCGCGGCTACCTGCGGCGAGCAGCGTTGACTTCGGAGCGCTTCGTTGCCAACCCCTTCAGCAGATCGGGGGATCGACTGTATCGGTCCGGGGACCTGGCGTCGAGGGACGCCGATGGCAACCTGCACTATCACGGCCGCGCGGATGCACAGATCAAGTTGCGCGGCTTTCGAATCGAACCCGCCGAGATCGAAGCCACCCTCATACGACACAACAAGGTTAGTAGCGCCTGTGTCGTCCTGCAGCCACTGCCCGGCGCTCGTGATCGCTTGGTCGCTTTTGTCACCGTGAACGAATCGGGCGCTTCCCCCGACTACCGCGCCTGGTGCGCACATCAGCTGCCGGACTACATGGTGCCTGCGGTGGTGCAGGAGCTTGAGCAGTTGCCGCTGACGGTCAACGGCAAGGTGGACCGGAAGGCGCTGCTGGAGCAGCTGTCCAACCAGGGCCTGGCCCAGGCCGCCTACGTGGCCCCCGAGACACCCGAGGCGGTGCTGCTGTGCCGTCTGGTGGCGCAGCTGCTGGGACTGGAGCGGGTGGGGCTGGCGGATCAGTTCTTCGCCCTCGGCGGGCACTCCCTGACGGCAACACAGCTGGTGGCCCGCCTGCAACAGCAACTGGGCTGCGAGGTATCGATTCGCGATGTGTTCGAGCACCCGCAACTGGGTGAGTTGGCGGAGCGCTTGCAGGTGTCTGCGCACCGTGCCGCGCCGGCACTGGTCGCCGCGCCAGAGACCGATGGGAGTCCCGACACGCTCCTACCGGCGTCCTTTGCCCAGGCCCGCCTGTGGTTGCTCGAACAGATCGACGGTCCCTCCGGTCGTTACAACATCCCGCTGGTGCTGCAGCTGGTCGGGGCGCTCGATGAGCAGGCCCTGTCGGCGGCGCTGCAGGACCTGGTGGCACGGCACGCGTCGCTGCGCACCCTGTTGCAGGCCGGCGCCGACGGCACCCCGCAGCAGCGCATTGTGCCCGTGGCCGAGGCGCAGGTGTCATTGCTGTGTGAACAGCTGCCCCCCGACCAATATGAGCAGTGTCTGGCGCAACACGCGGCGCGCCCCTTCGAGCTGGACAGGGAGTTGCCACTGCGGGCACTGCTGTTGTCGAGTGATGAGGCGCCGAACGAGCAGCGGTTAATGCTGTTAGTGCACCACAGCGCCGCCGACGGCTGGTCGCTGGCGCCGTTGTTGCAGGACCTGGCGCAGGCCTACCGTGCGCGCCGCGCTGGGCGCGCGCCGGACTTTACGCCGCTGCCGGTGCAGTACGCCGACTACAGCCACTGGCAGTCGCGGCTGCTTGGCGATCGCGAGGACCCGGACAGTCTGGCGGCGCGACAGCTCAGCTGGTGGCGGCAACAACTGGCGGGACTGCCCGAGGAGATTGCCCTGCCGGCGGACCATGCCCGTGTGCCGGGACCGCAGGCCCACGCTGGCCGGATCGAGTTTACCCTGCCGGCGTCGCTGCACGCGCGGCTGGTACAACTGGCGCGGCAGGAACAGGCCAGCCTGTTCATGGTGTTGCAGGCGGGACTGTCGGCCCTGCTGCAGCGCCTGGGGGCAGGGCAGGACATCGCCCTGGGCGCTCCGGTGGCGGGGCGCGCCTCGCCCCTGCTGGAGGATCTGGTCGGCTTTTTTGTCAACACCCTGGTGTTGCGGTTGTCCTGTGCCGGCGACCCGGACTTCAGGACGTTGCTGGCGCGGGCGCGGGACGGGGCGCTGGCCGCCTACAGTCACCAGGAGCTGCCCTTTGAACATCTGGTGGAGGCCCTGGCCCCGGTGCGGGTGCCCGGTCGCCAGCCCCTGTTCCAGACCATGCTGGTGTTGCACAACCAGGCCCGCTCCGAACCGCGCTTTGACGACCTGGAAGTCGATATCCTCGCGCCCCCGGTGCTGCCGGCGCGCTTCGACCTGTCGTTTGCCTTCAGCCCCACGGCCAGCGCTGAGGATTGCCGCGAGGGCGTACTGGAGGGTGTGTTAGAGGGTGTGCTGGAGTACAACGCCGAGCGCTTCGAGGCCAGTACCGCCCGGGCCCTGTGCCAGCGCCTGGTACAGCTGCTCGAGGCGGTGGCCGACAACCCGGCCGCACGGTTGTCGAGCCTGCCGCGGCTGCTGCCCCATGAACAGCGGCGCCTGGCGCCGGCGGCAATAACCGCGCAGCAACAAGCCCCCGAACAAGCCCCCGAACTAGCACTCGAACCAGCCCGGTGCCTTACCGATCAGCTGTCGGCCCATGCCGACCTGGCCGGCCCGGCCCTGGTCCAGGGTCAGACGAGCCTGAGCCACGCGCAACTGCACCGGGCGGCTGACCAACTGGCCTGGCAACTGATCGGTCAGGGTATCGGCCCGGAGGATGTGGTGGCGCTGGCGCTGCCGCGCTCCCCGGCCCAGGTGATCGGCGTACTGGGCGTGCTCAAGGCCGGCGCCGCCTTCCTGCCATTGGAGGCAGACCACCCAGCGGCGCGCCTGCAGGCGATCCTGGCCGAGGCGCAACCGCGACTGCTGGTCACCGACAGCGTACAGGGCGAGCCCCTGTCCCGGCTCAGCGAGGTGCCGCAGCTATTGCTGGAGAGTCTGCCGATGGATCCGGCACAGCCTGTGCCGCCGCCCACCGACACCGACCGGGTGCGGCCGCTGCTGCCACAGCACCCGGCCTACCTGCTGTACACCTCCGGTTCCACCGGCCGCCCCAAGGGCGTGGTGATCAGCCAGGGCAGCATCGCCCACTACCTGGACGTTCTGCTTAAGGATGTGGTGCAGCAGAACGATCTCGAACGTGTCGCGCTGTTCACGCCGCTGGTGTTCGACCTGTCGCTGACCAGCCTGCTGCTGCCATTGTTAGCCGGCACCTGCCTGGAGCTGTACCCGGAGGGCGACCCGGCGCAGGCCCTGGCGGCGGTGTTTAGCGCCGACAGTGCGGTGCGCATGGTCAAGCTGACGCCCACGCACCTGTCCTTGCTCGATACCCTGCCCGAGGACTGCAACCCTGAACTTGCGCTGGTTATCGTCGGCGGCGAGGCGCTGCAGGCGGCACAAGTCGCCACCGTGCAACAGCGGGCGCCGCGGGCCAGGCTGTTGAACGAGTACGGTCCCACCGAGGCGACCATCGGCGCGGTGGCGCAGCTGGCCAGTGTCGAGGACCAGGCCATCGGCCAAGCCTATCGCGGGGTCACGGCCCTGATCCTGGACGAGCGCTTGCAACCGTGTCCCGACGGGGTGACGGGGGAGTTATACCTGGCCGGCCCGGGCCTGGCGCGGGGCTACCACGGGCGCCCGGGGCTCAGCGCCGAGCGCTTTATTGCAAGCCCTTATGGCCCTGCGGGCTCGCGCCTGTACCGCAGCGGTGACCGCGCGCGCTGGCGGGCCGACGGCCAGCTGGTGTATGAAGGTCGCAGCGACGAACAGGTCAAGATCCGCGGCTACCGCATCGAGCCGGCCGAGGTGGTGGCTGCGCTGACGGCGCACGAGGCCATTGCCGAAGCGGTAGTGCTGGCGCGCCCGGACAGCACCGGGGAGCAGCGCCTGTACGCCTGGCTGCTGGCGGCGGGCCAGGCGCGGCCGGACGTGGCACAGTTACAACAATACCTGCAGGGGCGGCTCACCGGGGCGATGATCCCGTCGGGCATGCGCTGGCAGGCACGCTGGCCGCTGACCGCCAACGGCAAGCTGGACCGGGCGGCGTTGGCGCTGCCTGATACCGTCTCGCCCGGTGCGGCGGGACGCGCACCGCGCACGGCCGAGGAGCAACTGGTGTGTCGGTTGAGTGCGCAGTTGCTGGGGCTGGAACAGGTCAGTGTCACGGATGACTTCTTCCGCCTGGGAGGGCACTCGCTGGCGGCGGCGCGGCTGATCGCACAATTGCGCCAGGCCACGGGCCGGGCGCTGCCGATGAAGACCCTGTTTGCGGCGCCGGGCCTTGAGCAGATCGCCGCGGCCCTGGCGGCGCTGGAATCAGGGCAGGGTGAGCAGGACCTGGTGGCGGACCCGGCGCGGGCCCACGAGCCCTTCCCCTTGACACCGGTGCAACAGGCCTACTGGCTGGGGCGCCAGGGTCTGGTGGCACTGGGCGAGTTTGCCTGCCACGCCTATGCGCAGTACGCTCTGCGCGATGTCGATGCGCAGCGCCTGACCCGGGCGTGGCGCGAGGTGATCGCGGCGCACCCGGCGCTGCGCACCATTGTCACCGCGGACGGCTACCAGCAGGTGCTGGCCGAGGTACCGGCGCTGCAGATCCCGATCGACGATTGCCGCGCCCTGGCGGCCGATGAGGCCCTGGCGCGAGCCCGGGCTACCGCTAAGACACTGTCGCACCAGGTGCTGGAGACGGATAGCTGGCCCCTGTTCGAGGTTCGCCTGACGCGGCTGGATGAGCGCGACTGGCGCCTGCACCTGAGCCTGGATGCCTTGATCCTGGACGGGGAGAGCACCGCGCTGTTGCTGACCGAGGTGTTCGAGCGCTACCACGGCAAGGCGCCGCAGGCGCCGCCCCCGGCCCTTGCCTTCCGCGATTACGTGTTACAGCAGCAGGGCCAGGACGGCGCCCGCGAGACTGCGAAGGCCTGGTGGGAGGCGCGCCTTGAGACCCTGCCGCCGGCGCCGGCCCTGCCGTTACAGGTGGACCCGTCGCGCTACAGCGCGCCGCGCTTTGTGCGCTGGCACTGCCGGCTCACGGCGGCCCAGTGGACGGCGCTGCAACAGGGCGCCACGACCCGGGGCCTGACCCCCTCGGTGGTGTTGCTGGCGGCCTACAGCGAGGTGCTGGGCAACTGGACGCGGCAGGTGTCGTTCACCCTCAACCTGACCGTGGGCGATCGCCAGCTGCTGCACCCGGACGTGGCGGGCATGCTCGGGGTGTTCACCAGCCTGGTGTCGCTGGCGGTGACGGCGGCGCGCAGCGGTGACTTCCTGGGCCGGGCGCAGGCGCAGCAGGCGGAGCTGGCGGACAACCTGGACCACCGCGCCTTCAGTGGCGTGGAGGTACAACGGGCCCTGGCGCAGCGCGCGGGCAATCCCGAGGCCGGGCTGTTGCCGGTGGTGTTTACCAGCCTGCTGGGCGAGGACGGCTTCTCCGCGGCTCGTTACGGCCTGCGCCAGGTGGACGCCATTACCCAGACGCCGCAGACCTGGCTGGACAACAAGGTCTACAGCGGCGAGGACGGCGCGCTGCACATCGACTGGGATGCCCCCGAGGGCCTGTTCCCGGACGGTCTGCTCGATGACATGATCGCGGCCTACCACGGCTTGCTGGAACGCCTGGCGACGCAGGACAGCGCCTGGACAGAGACGGATCGCTCGCTGGTGCCGACGGCGCAGCTGGCGCTGATCGAGCGTCTCAATGCCACGGCGGGTCCCTGCCCCGAGGACGGCCTGGCGGACCCGGTGTTTGCCGCCATGGCGCGCGCGCCGAAAGCGCCGGCCCTGATCGAGGGGCAGCGGGTGATCGACTACGGCCAGCTGCAGGAGTTGGTGGCGCGCCAGGCGCTGTTGTTGGATCAACAGTTGGATGAACAGCTGGATGAACAGCTGGATGAACAGCTGGAGCAGCAAGCGGACCCGCAACAACAGCCCACGGATGAACTGATCGCCATCGTGATGGAGAAGGGGGTCGAGCAGATCATCGCGGCCCTGGCGATCCTCCGGCTGGGCCGGGCCTTCCTGCCGATCAGTGCCGGCCAGCCCGATGCGCGTATAGCGACCATCCTGGATCAGGCCGGTGTGCGCGTGGTGCTGACCCAGTCGCGCCTGGCCCGGGGCCGGTCGTGGCAGTCGCAGGTGGTGTTGCTGGATGTCTCTGCCGAGCTGCCGGATAAAACGCAGCCAGCGGACGTTGGGGGCGACATGCCCTCGACCGATGTAGCGCTCAATGATTTACCTCTACAGCATGCGCGCCGCGCCGCACCGGACGACCTGGCCTACGTGATCTATACCTCGGGCTCCACCGGTGTGCCCAAGGGCGTGGCCATCGCCCACCGGGCGGCGCGCAATACCCTGGCGGACATGGAGGAGCGCTTCGCCCTGGACGCATCCGACCGGGCCCTGTGGGTGTCGTCCTTCGAGTTCGACCTGTCCATCTTCGATATCTTTGCGCTGCTCGGTGTGGGCGGCGCCCTGGTCCTGCCGCCGCCGGATGCGCGGGCGACCCCGGCGGTGTTCAGCCAGGCGGTGGCTGAGGCCGGGGTGACGGTGTGGAACTCGGTGCCGGCGATTGCCGAGCTGATGCTGGCGGCGGCCAGTGAGCCGCGGCAGACGCTGGCGTCATTGCGCCTGGTGATGCTCAGCGGCGACTGGATCCCGCTGGGCCTGCCGCCGGCGCTCCAGGCCGCGGCGCCGGGGGCACAGCTGGTCAGTCTGGGGGGCGCCACGGAGGCGGCGATCTGGTCGATCTACTACCCGGTCAGCGAACTGGACCCGCAGTGGTTGTCGGTGCCCTACGGCAGGCCGCTGCGCAACCAGGCCTGGCATGTGCTGGGCGTCGATGGCGCGGTGTGCCCGCTGCACGTGGCGGGGCGTTTGTATATCGAGGGCGAGGGCCTGGCGCTGGGTTACTGGCACAGTCCTGAGTTGACGGCGCAGCGTTTTATACGGCATCCGCAGACGGGCGCGCGGCTGTACGACACCGGGGACCTGGGGTATCGCGACGGGGAGGGCGTGATCCGCTTCCTGGGTCGCGAGGACGACCAGGTGAAGATCCGCGGCTTCCGTATCGAGTTGGGGGAGATCGACAAGGTGCTGGAGTCGCATCCGGCGGTCAAGGCGGCCAGTGCATTGGTGGTGCAGTCGGATACGCAGCACAAGATTGTCGCCGCGGTGGTGCTGGCACAGGATCACGCCGATGCTGACCAACAGCTGCGGCAATGGTGCAGCCAGCACCTGCCCAGCTACATGGAACCATCGGCATTCAGCATACTGCCGTCGCTGCCACTGACCGCCAACGGCAAGGTAGATCGCAAGGCGCTGGCTGCTTCGCTTGCAGACCTTGCAGATTCAATCGTGTCGGCGCAGGGAGAATCCCGCGCGCCGCAAACACCGCAGGAGATCGTGGTCTGCGCCATGGTGGCCAACCGGCTGGGGCTGGACAATGTCGCGGCGACGGATAACTTTTTCCACCTGGGTGGCGACAGTATTGCCGTGGTGCGCCTGGTAAACGACCTCACAAGCCTGGGGTGGCAACTGGTTCCGGGCGATGTATTTGACAGGCCGGTCCTGGCAGAACTGGCCGCGCTGTGCCAGATGGCCGAAGCGACGCAACAGACACGTGACGATGCAGCCGCCAAGAGCGTGAGCCCGGCGATTGACCAGGCTCCGAGGGCGCAGCGGTTTGCCGTCGATGACGAGCAGGGCTGGCCGCTGACCCCGTTACAGGAGGGACTGTGGTTTCTCGCGCATTTTGAACCCGAGGGCGACGATCCCTACAACGTGCAGATCATACTGGATTTCGACGGGCCTGTGAGCGCGGGGCGTTTGCAGCAGGCGCTGCAAACGGTCGTCGACCGACACGCCAGCCTGCGGGTGTCGTTTCACAGCGACGACAACGGGCGAGGTATACAGCAGGTAATACCGGACCTGCAGGTTCCCTTTGACGTACTTGACCTTGCCGGCGACCTGGTGCAGCAAACGCAAAAAGCCCGGGAGATAGAAGCAGATGACCGCGGCAGGCGCTTCGATCTGCGCCAGGCGCCCCTGTTACGTGCGCAACTACTGCGCTTCGACGAGAACAACCAGCGACTGATACTAACCCAGCATCACTTGCTGGGCGATGGTTGGTCCAGTGGCGTATTTTTCCGCGAGCTATTCGAGTTATACCGGGCCCAGGGCGCACAAGACACTGTTTTACACGAACATCTCGAACCCGCTGTCAGTTTGTCCGCTTACCTGTCGTGGCTCGAACAGCAGGATTTGACCGCCAGCCTCGACTTCTGGCGCTCACGCATGGCGGGCTTTCAAGCGCCGAGCCTGGTTGAAGCGGAACGCGGCCGGGAGCGCATGGCGCCTATGGCGCACACCGAGTTGCAGCTGGATGAGGATCTGAGAGACAGCATACGCAGCCTGGCCAGGTGCGAAGGGATAACAGAAGCCTGTGTACTGGAAGCTGCGTGGGCACTGTTCGTAGGGCTATTGAGTGGCGCGGATGACGTTTGTTTTGGTTCGGTAGGTTCCGGACGCGAGGCGCCGGTCCCGGGCATTGAAGACATCGTCGGCCTGTTGATCACCACGGTACCTGTGCGGGTACAACTGGGTGGCACGCAGACGGTGCGCGAGCTGCTTCACAGTTTGCACGGCGACCGGGGAAAACGACTCGCCCACCAATATGTACCGCTGGCCCGTATCCAGCGAGCCACCGGGCACGATGTGCTATTCGATACACTATTCACTTACGAAAACTACCCCTTACAAGCCTCGCCCGATCGCGCCGATCCTGAGGCCCTGCCACTGGCCGGCATCCGCGGTCACAATGGCAATCATTATCCCGCCAGCCTGGCGGTCATTCCCGGAACAAGGCTGTTACTGCGACTGCACTACAGCCAGACGCGCTTTCAGGCAGTCGAGGCGCAGGCCTGGTTGCGACGACTTGAGCTGTTGCTGCGCCAGATGGTTGCCGCACCGGGCCAGGCCGTGCGCGAGCTGCATAGTTGGTTACCGGAGGACACATTCACGCCTCCTGAAATCGCCGCTCGCAGCACTTTTCAGTCGCTACCGAAGCTGATTCATGACGCCGTCCAACGCCACGGGGATGCGCCGGCGGTTACCGGTGCTGACGGTACCTTGAGTTATTCGGAGCTGTGGCAGCGCAGCACACAGATCAGCCGGGAATTACAGGCTCATGGCGTTGGCCCGCAGCAGCGAGTGGCCCTGCTGTTGCCGCGAGAGGCCTCGGCGATAGCCGCAATGCTGGGTGTGTGGCAGCTAGCGGCTGCTTTCGTACCACTCGACCCCCAAGGTAACGAAGAGCGACTACAGCGCGTACTCGCAAATTCAGAGTGCAGTGTGCTGCTTTGCACCTCAAGCCTGGCGCGACAGCTTTCCTCCCCGGGAATAACCGTAATTACACTGGATGCCCTGCAGCCGTGCCGCGCTGCGCTATCCGGCAGTCCTACGCCGGTGGCCGTATCCCCACAGATGCTGGCCTATGTCATCTATACTTCCGGTAGCACCGGCCGTCCCAAGGGGGTTGAGGTGAGCCATGCGGGCCTGCCGCAGCTGGCTTGTGAGCAGGCCCGCCGCATGGCCATAGAGCCCGGGGCCCGCGTGCTGCAGCTGGCCAACTTCTCTTTTGATGCTTCGATTTCCGAAATCGCCATGGCCCTGGTGAGCGGAGCGCAGCTGGTGATCGCGCAGGACTATGAACGGGTTGGAGAGGCTCTCACTGATCGCCTGATCCACAGCGCCATCACGCATGCCACGCTGACACCGACGGCGCTGGCGGCGACACTCCCACCGCGCGAAGGTGCTTTGCAGCGACTGATCTCCGCCGGGGAAAGTGTTTCCAGTGCGGCCCTGAAACCCTGGGCAAGGTCCTGTGACATTATCAACGCCTACGGGCCTACCGAAGCTTCGGTCTGCGCCACCATGAGCAGCCCCTGGAAAGGTGGGGACCAGTTACCCACGATCGGTGAAGGCATTGGCGTGACCGACGTCCTGGTGCTCGATTCACAGCTGCGGCGCTGTCCTCCCCCGGTAGTCGGGCAGATCTGTCTCACTGGCCCCGGAATCGCCCGTGGTTACACCGGGCAGACTGGGCTTACAGCCACTCGGTTCATCGCCAATCCACTGGGACCACCAGGCTCACGCCTGTATCTCACCGGTGACCTGGGTTACTTCGACCCTGACGGCGCCCTGTGTTTCCAGGGCCGTAACGACCGCCAGATCAAGATTCGCGGGCACAGGGTTGAGCCCTCGGAAATTACCGGCGTGCTGAGCGCTGTGGCGGGAGTGAGTGAGGCTATAGTTACGCTGGGCCAGTCACCCAAGCAGGCCCCCATGCTGGTAGCCTATCTCACCGTGGCCCTGGATGGCACCGAGCGCGCGGCGATGGAAGCGGAGCAGGTGCAGCTGTGGAACGAGATTGAAACCGGTTTCAGCGCCAGCTCCCAGGTCTCAGAAGACCAGGTATTCGACCTGCGGGGATGGAACAGCAGCTACACCGGTGAGCCCCTGCCAGCGTCGCAAATCGACGAGTACGTCGAGTCGACAGTCGCGCGGATCAGGCAACTGGCGCCGCGCCACGTGCTCGAGGTTGGCTGTGGTACCGGCCTGGTCGGTTTGCGGCTGCTGCAGGAAGAACTGCAGTACACCGGGACCGACCTGGCCCGGGCAAACATTGAACGCCTGCAAACACTGCAGTCCAGGAGCGATCTGCAGGGTGACTTCCCGGGACTTGAAAACGCACGCTTTGTACATGCCGCGGCAGATCGCCTGGATGAACAATGGGCGCTGCAACATGAAGTGCGTGACGTTGACACGGTGGTTCTCACTTCCGTCGTACAGTACTTCCCCAGCACGCAGTATTTACAGCGCGTGCTGCGCAATCTCAGCCGACAATACCTGGGGGGCGATGGCAGCCTGTTTGTCGGCGATGTCAGGAACCTGGCACTGTTGCCGGCGCTGGAAGAATCCCTGGCCAGGGCGGTTGGCCTCGAGGGGCCGACAGCGATGGGGCAGGGCAAGGCCAGCGAACTGGCCCTGGACCCGGCCTATTTTTACTGCCTGTCCGCCCGCGACGAGGTGTTCAGCTCAGTAGCGGTGGTGCCGAAGCTGGCCCGTCACGACAACGAGATGACCCGCTACCGCTATGATGTGGTGTTGTACCTGGGGCAGCGGGACACGGTGAGCGATGAATCCTTCGGGAGCAGCGCGCTGGTGAGCTCATTTGCCGAACTTGAACAGCGTCTGCGGGAAAACAGCGACACCGTGGTATGGAGGGACTTGCCCAATGGCCGCATAACAGCCGACGGAATTGACCCCACCACATTGTGGGACCTGGCTGAATCCGCCGGATACTGTGCAGAAATTGCGCTGCATCCCTTTTCAGCCGAGGGTGCTTACGACGTCATCCTGAGACGCACGCGTCCGGGCCTGCCGTTGATTCGCTGGACCTCGCTGGAGCGCCTCAGCCAGCGCCAGGACCGGGCGCAGGCCAATTTTCCCCTGATGTCACGACTGCGTCGCAGGCTCGGCGAACAGGCCAGGACAGTGTGTGAACGGCAGCTGCCGGATTACATGGTTCCGGCAGCTTTCATGGTGATTGATCACCTGCCGATGACCGCCAGCGGTAAGATCGATTACCGGGCTCTGCCGGCACCTGCATGGCCGGTGGCCAAAAACAGTGTGGCGCCGAGCGATCCTGAGGAACGACTCCTGTGTCAGCTGGTGGAGCAGGTACTGGGTATCGACGGGGTGGGCAGCTCAGACAACTTTTTCCACCTTGGTGGAGACAGCATCAGCTCCATTCGACTGATCAGTCTCGGCCGCGAAGCAGGCATCACCATCACCGCCAAGGATGTGTTTGTTGCGCCCGTGCTACGCGACCTGGCGAATCTCACACGTTCCCGGACACAGCCTGACATAGACTTCGGCAACCCGGTGGGCGAGTTCCCCACCAACCCGGTGATGCGCTGGCTGGCATCGAGCGCGGGGATTGTGTCGGCTTTCTCGCAGTCAATCCGGCTGTCGCTACCTCCCGATACGAGCCGGGATGATCTGTTGTGCGCGCTGCAGGCACTGCTTGATCACCATGCCATGCTGCGCTCGCGTTGGTACGACGCGCAGACTATGTTCACCCTCCCTGCAGGCAGCATTAACGCCAGTAGCTGCATCGAAACCCTTCTCCACTCGGAAAGAATCGATTTCCAACGGCTCGAGGTTGAACTGGCGGCAAAGCTGGACCCAGCCCAGGGGCGGGTACTATCGGCGTGCTGGGTAGATGCGTCCCCGGCACCCGGTACGCTGCTGCTGGTTGCCCACCATGTCGCCGTCGATGCCGTTTCCTGGCACATCCTGGAATCCGACCTCATGGCCTTGCTCGAGGCAGGGCGTGCGGGTCTACCCGCGCCGGACCTGCTCCGCAGCACCAGCTTTCGTCACTGGGCGCGCCAGTTGCACGCTGCGAGTGCCGATTACCATGCAGATCTGCCCCTATGGCGCTGGCACGGCGGACGCACTGTGCCTGAACTGTTCGAAACACCCCTGGAGCGCTCACGCGACCGGGTTGGAACCGCGCGGGACCATGCTTCGCGCATTACTGGCAAGGTGGTAGAGGCAGCGCTGAACGAGGTGCCCAGGCAGTTGCGGGTTAAAGCAGATGAAATGCTGTTGACCGCCTTGTTCCTCGCCCTGCAGGCCCTGCCACGACCCTCTCGGCAATCCGCTTTTGTCGAGCGCATCGATGTGGAGCGCCACGGCAGGCCCCCGGACCTGGAGGGAATCGATCTCAGCCGGACAGTGGGTTGGTTTACCGCCATCCATCCACTGACGCTTGACCTGCAAGCCCGGGACCAAGACAGCGGTGCTGATGCTGCAAGCATCCTGCGGGGCCTGCGCAACCTGGCCTGGGAAATGCGGCGCATCGGAGAACGGGGCCTGGGTTACGGCGTGTTGCGTTATCTTGACGGCAGCTGTGCCGAGGAGTTTTCCCGCCACCGGCCGGCCGCTGTGGCGTTCAATTACCTCGGCAGGACATGTCCCGGTACCCGGCTGGCGGATGAGGCCGGTATGACCCTGTCCGGTGTCGCAGCTGCGGATATGCCACTGACACACGCGCTTTCACTGATGGTGTCCAGCTCCGGTGGTGGAGAAAACGCACAGCTGGCCCTGAACTGGCGGTTTGCCCCCGCTGTTGTCGATCCTGCCACAGTTGAGTTCATCGCCAACGAGTTCGAGCGGGCCCTGGCCGCACTGGTCGATGCGGCGAGGCAGGTGACAGCGCCACTGGACTGGCCTCGCTGTAATCAACACCTGTACCTGAATGCGGGTGAGTTGGCAGCTCTGGAGCAGGATTATGGTGCCCTGGAGGCCATCTGGCCACTGACAGCCGTGCAGGAAGGTATTCTTAGCAACACAGCAGGGCATGACCCGTATTGTGTGCAATTGCTGCTCGAGCTCGACTCCCGTCACTCGCCGGAGCAACTCAGGGATGCCCTGGGCTGGCTGGTGCAGCGTCATCCGGCATTGCGTGCGAACTTTACCCGCGATGCCCAGGCCCGTCCTGTGCAGGTGATCAGGCGTCATGTCGCACCGAGCTGGCGAACCCTGGACCTGGGGTGCCATGAACACGATCAGCAGGCGCACGAACGGCAGCGGGTGATGCTAGAGGACCGCATTACCGGCTTCGATATACAGCAGTCCCCGCTGGTCCGTGGTTGCCATCTTGATTGCGGTGACCGCTCCTACCTGCTGCTGACTCTACATCACCTCATTGCGGACGGTTGGTCGGGGGCAGTGCTGCTACAGGATCTCAGCACGGCGATCAGTGCAGCCGGCCCAAGTCACCTGCCCGGCCCTGTCTCCGTTGAACCCTATATGGACTGGATCGCAGCGCAGCATTGCGACGAGGGGCTTGCGCTATGGTCCGCCCATCTCGCCGGCTACGAACCGCCGGTTCCACTGCGTGCACAGGGCGAAGTGCGGCTGTATCAACATGCGCTGACGGCAGACACGTTCAGGAGGCTATCGGCGCTGGCGCGTTCTCATTCACTGACTCCGGCGACGCTGCTAGGGGCCGTGTGGTCCCTGGTCCTGGGGCACCAACGCGGCCATGAAAAAATCTGCATAGGGCTGGTGAGCTCCGGTCGCGGCGTTGCGCTGGAAGGTGTGGACAGGATGGTGGGTATGCTGGTGCAGACCGTGCCCCTGTGCCTGCACTGGTCACCACGATCACAGCTGATGGAGCGCATCACCGCATTGCAGCAATTCCTCGGCGCGGTGCAGCCTCATATGCATACGCCGTTGGTGGAGATTCAACGCGCCCATGGCCAGGGGACATTGTTTGATTCACTGTTTACCTACGAAAACTACCCCGGAGGAGATGGTCACGTGGAGGGCTTACAAGTTTGTGAGGGCTTCAGCGGCACACACTACCCCCTGTCCATGATAGCCATTCCGGGACAGTCGCTTGAGTTGCAGGTGCAGTACACCGAGGGCAATTTCAGCGAAGCGGATGTGTCGGCGCTGGTCGAGCGTTATTTGCGCGTATTGACACAACTGGTAGAGAGCCCTGCGATACGGGTCTGTGACGTCGAGTTTGCCGGTGCCGAGGAATACCGTCAGTTGCGACTGAACAATACGACGGAGCAAGATTGTCCGGAATCAACCCTGCCGCAGTTGTTCGCCGAGCAGGTGAGGCGGCAATCCCGGGCCACGGCAATTGTGCATGGCAGCACGCGTCTGTCCTATGCTCAATTGCAGGCGCAGGCTCTCGGTATGTCGAGCCTGCTGCAGACACGGGGCACGGTTCCCGGGGACATCATAGCGCTGTGCCTGCCGGTGTCTGTGACCATGGTGGCGGCGATTCTCGCAGTATTGTATTGCGGCGCGACCTACCTGCCGATTGATCCCCGTACTCCCAGGACGCGCAAGAGACTGCTGGAAGAGGACACAGCACCGCGCCTGACGCTCACGACGGCCGCTCATGCCGAACATTTCTCGGGTGAAATACTGTGTCTCGACGAGGAAGCACGTGGCCCGCTGGATGCCGCGGCGGACTTCGTCCCAGTGCATTTCACACCGCAGTACGGCGCGCACATTATCTATACCTCCGGAAGTACCGGTAAACCCAAGGGTGTGCTCGCCACCCATGCAAATGTTATGCGTCTCGTGCGCACAAACCTTGGCGACCCGGCACTGGCAGAAGAAGGTGTGTGGTCCCTGCTGCACTCCTACGCCTTCGACTTCTCGGTGTACGAAATATGGGGGGCCTTTGCCAGTGGTAGTCAGCTGGTGCTGGCCTCGGAGGAGGTTGCTCACTCACCCCGGCGACTGCTGCAACTATTGATAGATGAACGCGTATCAGTACTGAATATTACCCCCGGTTCCTATGCCAATCTCATGCTTGAGGCGTCCCGCTCCGGGCGCGTGTCCGAGCTGGCGATTCGATTGGCGCTGGTAGGGGGAGAGGCCTGGTCGGCATCACGTATCGCCGCTCATCCACCCAGGGCCCGTATCCGCAACGTCTACGGCCCCACCGAGTGCACGATCTTTACCACCCTGAGTCGCCCGTTGGACCTGGCGGAGGATACGCCGCCTCTGGGCGAGTTCCTGCCCAATGTTAAGGGTTATGTGCTGGATTCAGCTTTGCGACCCTGTCCCGTGGGGGTCGAAGGAGAGCTATACGTGGCGGGCGAGGGTGTGGCAACTGCTTACCTCAACCGTCCGGGGCTCAGCGCTTCTTTCTTCCTTGCCAATCCCCACGGTGACCCCGGTGAGCGGATGTATCGCACCGGCGACCGGGTAGTCTGGTCTGCGCCGGGCCGACTGGAATTCAGGGGCCGCGACGATACGCAATGCAAGTTGCGTGGTTTTCGCATTGAACTGGGCGAGATCGAATCGGCCCTGCTCGATCTCCCAGTGGTTGAACAGGCTGTGGTGCGTATCCTGGAGCGCGAAGCGACACAGACGAACGGAAGTGATACGCGGCAGCTGGTGGCCTATGTGGTACCCGCTGACGGCAAGGAAACTTCGATCTCCCTTGCCGAAACTGTCATGCCCATGCTGCGTCAGTGCTTGCCCACCTATATGGTGCCTTCCGTGTACATACCTCTCGCGCAAATGCCGATGACGGTAAACGGTAAACTGGATATCGATGCATTACCTGACTCATCGCTACCTGATGGGAACACGCACGCCTACAGGGAGCCGCAATCGCCGCTGGAAATCGCTGTCTGCCAACAGATCGCAGAAATGCTTAACCTGCCCGCTGTCGGCCTGGACGACCAGCTTGCCGGTCGCGGCATGGACTCTCTGGGCGCGGCGCGGTTGGCAGCAAAACTCGAGTTCCTGTGTGATCCCGCGCCTGGCGTGGTGGAGATCCTGTCGCAGGACACGGTTGCAAACCTGGTTGACCTGCTCAATCCGGTCAGGGCATCGGAACTGCTCGACCCGCTGGCTGAAGTGGTAGCGTTGCGCAGTGCAGGTTCAGGGGTGCCGGTGTTCTGCCTGTACCCCGGCACCGGCCTGGGCTGGGCCTATGCCCACCTACTGCCATTGGTCGATCGCGATCGTCCGGTTTACCTCATACAGGCTCATAACCTGCAAACCGGGCCCGTGGCGCCCGCGCTGTCATTCCCGCAGTTGGTGCGGGGGGCACGACAACAGATCCAGGCGATCCGGCCACAGGGGCCCTACAGCCTCGTGGGCTGGTCCTTCGGCGGAATGCTCGCTCATTGTGTCGCCACGGACCTGCTGGCCGACGGCGAATCTGTTGATTCCCTGACCCTGATCGACAGTTATCCCATGCCTGCCCATGCGCGACCGGATTACTCTCGCACTGACAGTCTCTGGCGCGACGTGGCCCTGGGCGCCGGACTTCAGCTCGACGAGTTACAAGGTGAGTTGGACTCAAGCGTGATAGCGGCGCTCGCCCGACAGCAGGGCAACCTGTTGGGGCGTCTTCCGACAAGCACCCTGGAAGCCATGGCATTCAATCTGCGGCAGAACAGTCAGGTACTGGCCAACGCGCGGCCCGGACACTACCCGGGTGACCTGCTGTTCTACCGGGCCACTTGCCAGACTCGGGGACAGGATCGCTCTTTTGTATCGCCCGATGACTGGCAAAACCTGACTGGCGGCCGACTGCGAGTCATCGACATCGATGCCGAGCATCAGACGATGTTGAGTGTTGACGCCGTTGCACAAATGCTCGCGGGAGTGACGTAAGCTTGGACTTGACGGAACAGGCGATTGCGGCCCTGGCACGCCTTGTCGTACAGCAGGGCCTGAACCTGCAACCCGGGCAGCCCCTGCTCATTCACGCCCCGATAGAAGCGCAGGCACTGGTGCGCTATGTGGTGCAATCCGCCTACGAAGCCGGTGGCGGTCCGGCGCAGTGCGTCTTTGAAGACCCGGAGTTGTTGCGCATAGCCGTGGACACTATGGACCCGGAGCAGGTTCGTAATGCCCCCTCCGGGTCGTTGCCTGAACCGGCAGCCATTACTGCCGGTTGCGCGCATCTCCGTATTGCCGGGCCGCGACCGAGCCTGCTGCAGGGTGTTTCGGCCGAGCAGTTGCTGGACTTTCACCAGCTGTTCTCAGCCCAGGAGAGGCCTGTCGTCACAGGTCAGGTGTGCTGCGCGCTACCCTTTGCCACACGAGACTGGGCGACATGGATACGCCCGGAGCTCGAACCTGGCGCCGCACAGGCGGCGCTGTGGCACGATATTCTTCATCTATGTGGTATTGGACTGGATGCTGCGCCGGGAGAGCAGGGCGTACGCCTGCAACGCCAACAGAGGATGGCCCGTTGGCTCAACACGCTTCCAATAACACGTCTGCACCTTGGCGGTGAGGATGCGGACCTGAGCGTAGACCTGCTGCCGGGGAACGGCTGGCTCGGGAGTACTCAGGTCAGTGCTCAGGGTATCGAGTATTTTCCCGAATTACCGGCCACCGGGTTGCACTGCCTGTTACAAGGAGCCGGCACCCAGGGCGCACTCCGTGTGCGACAGCCAGTGACCCTGGGCGCCAGCAGTGTGCGCGACCTGCAACTCGAGTTTCGTGATGGAACAGTGAGCAATGTGTCTGCCAGCCAGGGGCGTGAGCTTCTCGAGTCTCTGCTGGAGGCGGATGACAATGCGGCGCGCCTGGGCCAGCTTGGCCTGGTTGAGAGAATCCCGGAGATGGTCCTGCCCGCAGAGGGATTCCTGGCCCCGATAATGAACAGGGCCTGTGGGGTTCATGTGACCCTGGGCTACCCTGAACACTTGGAGTCACGTCCCGGCGCCAATTGTAGCAGTATCGGAATCGACCTTGTGCTGGCTGACCAGGCTATGGAAATCGATGCCGTTTGTGATAACGGCGCAGTGCTACCACTGCTGCGCGGTGGACGTTTCTGCCTGTAATACTGTTGTAACTTGGGATTCGAATAGACGGCGGATATACTTGATAGCATTGTCGGTAACGGCTGCCCACACGACTGTACACGGGCGATGAGTCAGCCGTGAGCCGGCGTCTGCATTGTGAGGTACCCGCACGACTGCGGGGTGAAACAAAGGAATATTGAACATGTCTGAGCAAACCCCTGATCCTGAAACGCAAGCCACTGGCAATGCCGCTGAGCAGGCCCTCAGGCTCTACGTGTTCGACTGCGGCGTCATCGACACAGTGACCTCCGAGGAATTCGGCTTCGAGGCCGGAACGCTGCCCAGCAGTATGACAACCCCCTGCTACCTGATCGTTCATCCGCGCGGCGTGCTGCTGTGGGATACGGGCGAGATTCCCGATGCGGAATTTGACAATGACGGCGAACTGACCCGCAAGCGGACCTTCAGCGCCTCACGTAAACTGGGCGAATTGCTGGCGGAAGTGGGGTATGGGCCGCACAACATCGACTTTCTTGCCTTCTCCCACTACCACAATGACCACGTGGCAAACGCCAACATGTTTGCCGGTCAGACCTGGCTGGTGCAAAGAGCCGAGCGCGATGCCATGTTCGACCCGAACCCGGACTTTGAGCGATTCGGGCCGGTCACTCCTGATCAACAGTACTTCGACCAGTTGAAAGACGCCCGAACTGTCATTATTGAAAACTGCGATCACGACGTATTCGGGGACGGCAGTGTGGTGATCAAATTTTCACCCGGCCATACGGCGGGTCACCAGTCCCTGTTCGTTGATCTCCATGACACCGGTCCCTTGCTGATCACTGGTGATGTTTACCACTACTACGACGAAATCAACAGACCGGCTGACTTCGTCAATCATGTCAGTAATGCGGTCACCACTGAAAGCCGCCGCAAGCTGGAGGCTTTTGCCGACGAAACGGGCGCCGATATGTGGATACCCCACGATATTCGCCGCGCAGCGAGCTTTCGCAAGGCGCCGGCATTTTATTGCTAGCGGTAACGCGATAGTTATCCTGGTGGCAATTGGTTTCATCATATGGCCATCAACAGTAGCGGAAGGGAGGCCGGCAGCATGTCGATGAACGAGCCCGGGGAAGGGTTATGGCAGGTAGTAAGGGGGGTTAACCTCACCGACCGGGACTTTGTCCTTAATCTCGAGTCGGGGATAATCCTCATGGCCGTGGAGATCCTTCTGGTTTCCTTGATCCTGCGACAGTTACTGATTTTCTGGGAGAACCGCCGCTGGAGCAAAACCCAGCAGCAACTGGCCTATGTTCTGCTGGGAAGCATCAACAGGATGGCGCAACACACGGAAAACATGCTCCATGTTTTTGGCCCCGCTGTGAAAAATCCCGATGAAGTAGAGCACTCCGGGGAAATTGTTATCAACAGCCAGTTTGAACTGCACCTGCTCAAGGCCACCGTTACCCTGTACAAACCTGTGGCCGCGGACCTGGAAAAACACGAGGATTACAGCGCGTGATAAATCCCTTTGACGACGAAGAGAACCGGTTTTTTGTGCTGGTCAACGAGGAACAACAGTACTCGCTGTGGCCCGACCACCTGGCTGTCCCAGAGGGTTGGAGCCAGGTAGGGCCTCACGCAGATAAAGTCACCTGCATGGCCTGGGTGGATGAAAACTGGACCGATATGCGCCCCTTGAGCCTGCGTAGGGAGATGGAGCGCCAGGACGAAAGCGCCTAGATGCTGCAGTCAATCCTCGAAGACGACCAGGAAGCGGCTTTCTATACTCTCGCGTGGTCGTGTGAATTTCGGGGTGGTGTTCAAGGTAAAGGCCGCATGGGGAGTAAGCTGGGCCCTGGAGGTATCTGAATCGAAGCCCTTGAACACCAGCACTTCGCCGCTGTGCATGTCGGGAAAGTAGCACCAGCGTTGTGCCAGGTTGAAGTGAAAGGCCGACATTTCGAAGACCCAGTCACTGCCGGGGGGCATCTGCTCGTGAAACTCGACCCCGGCCCTGTCACCAAGGCCCACTGATGTCACGTCACATAGCGCCAGGGGTACATCCGTGGGCGGCTCGCTGATTACTCGCCAGAGGTTGTAGACCGCGATCCGTCGCCGCTTCAAGGATGCGTAATCGCCGATGTCGCTGAAGCGGTCGACCCAGCGCGCTATTTCGGTGTTTCCGGCACCGAAGTCGTTGTGGGCGAAGCGGGCAGGTAAGGTCGTACCCTCTGCGAGATATCCCGCTGATTGTTCGCTGCGACGAATCACCGAGTTGATCAATAAAAGCTGTGTTGTCCCCAGTTGCTCAGCCAGCAACCGCCGGCACTCCTGTTCGTGTTGGCGAGTGATTTCCTGTAAGTCACCGGAATGAACTACAGGGGAATTCTGCAGCAGGACGAATCCGTTGACATCCAGGGAGGCAGGGCTGCCTGACAGACGTGCGTTGCTGATCTCCACCTCATGTGCCGACAGTGGAAAATGGTCTCTTCCCCGGGTCACCCCGTGCAGCCTGGGCGATTGGCTATAGTTACCGAGAAACTGGATAGAGGCGACAGTACTTTCAGCCGCAAAGGCTGTTGATGACTGCGTGGAAGACACCGGTGGGCGTTGCATGTATACAGAATCCATCAAATGGTGCAGGCTCAAATATACGCTGTAGTGTATTCAGTTGATATACTGCGCGACAAATGCCTGGTTACCCTCCAGACACTGGCGCTTTCGCCTGGCGCTCGCAGCTTTTGTACTGGATTTGGCTAGCGTCATAATTTTAATCACGGTAACTTCACGACAGTAACTCCAACTACAGTGACTCAATCCAAAGTCAAATCAGTCACAGCCCCTCCAGCAGAAGCAAGGCTTTCCTGGCTGCCGCAAGCGCCCGTGGACTGGCAGGCGCGATTGGCGAGCTTGCAGAAAAGCGACGCACACTCACTGGTCGAATTGCGCGTGCTGGCTCCTTACCAACTGGATGGTACCCAAACCGGCCATCTCGACCGCGCGCTGTCCCGTGCACTGTTGCACCCTGGCTGTTCCGCGGCGTCGGCCGATGTCAGGCTGGCTGTTCTAGCCTCCTCTACGACGGCACACCTGGGCGCAGGGATTCGTGTGGCAGGGCTGCGGCGAGGTCTGCATGTGGCGGTTCACGAGGGCACTTACGGCCAGTTCTGGCAATCGATACTGGAACCGGATGCGGCGATCGCAGATTTCAGCCCCAATGCGATCCTGCTGGCACTGGATGCCGAGCACCTGGCTGCAGGACTCCGTGTCGCCAGCACCGCCGATCAACGGCAACACTTGATACAGGCATCGCTGGATCGTCTGCGTTCGGCATGGCAGACATTGAGACAACGCCATGCCTGCCAACTGGTCCAGCAGTTACCCCTGCCTGTATTTGACAACCTGATGGGCAACAATGAACACAGTTTGCCCGGCTCCCCCGTGGACTACCTGTCACGCCTCTGTATGCAGATCAGGGACTGCGCCGAGCAGGAAAGGGTAGACCTGCTGTCACTCGACCGGCAGGTAGCCCGTGACGGTCTGGCGGCATGGCATGACCCCCGTCTGTGGTTACATGCCCGAATGGAAATCTCACCGACGGCTGTACCCCTGTTCGGTGAATTGCTGATGCGGGTGATAGCGGCGCGGCAGGGACGTTCGGCCAGGTGCCTGGTGCTGGACTTGGACAATACCCTGTGGGGCGGAGAAGTCGGCGAGGCCGGGCCGCAGGGGGTAACGCTGGGCCCGGGCAGTGCGGCGGGAGAGGCTTATCAAAGCTTTCAGCGGTATCTGCTGGCGCTGCATGACAGGGGCGTGATTCTGGCTGTGTGCTCAAAAAACGATCAGCATGTCGCCGAAACGATGTTCCACTCGCACCCATCCATGTTTCTCAAGCGCCATCATATTGCTAGTTTCAAGGCCAACTGGCAGCCCAAACCCGATAACCTGCGGGACATTGCCTCGGAGCTGAACATCGGCCTCGACTCGATGGTGTTTGTCGATGACAGTGTCTTCGAGCGCGAACTGGTACGACGAAGCCTGCCCATGGTGCAGACGCCCGAGATGCCCCGGGAGCCGGCACTGTACAGTCGCGTGCTGGCCGACGCCGGTTACTTCGAGAGTGTGGCGTTGACAGATGATGACCTCACACGCGGTGCTGCCTACCAGGCCAACAGGCAGCGAGCCGAGCTACGCGATCATCACCAGGACCTCACTGCCTACCTGCATGAACTGGATATGCGCCTGGGTTGGCAGTGCTTCAACCCGGGTGACATAGACAGGCTGGTGCAACTCATCAACAAGACCAACCAGTTCAACCTGACGACCCAGCGTTACGACCGGGACCAGCTTGAAGACGTGATGAATCAGCCAGGAGTCCTCGGCTTGCAGTTTCGCCTGGAGGACAGGTTTGGCGACAATGGCATCATCGCCATCGTGATAGCAAGCCTGCAACACGACCGGTCGATGCATATCGATACCTTTCTGCTCAGTTGCCGGGTGATAGGGCGGCGCGTGGAACAGGCCATCCTGAACGTACTTGCCAGTGGTGCACTGGAAAGGGGTGCTACACGGCTGGTCGGCAGGTACCGGCCCAGCGACAGAAACGCCATCGTGCGGGAGCTCTATTCCGAGTTGGGGTTCTCGCCGCTGCCTTCACCGCCAGCCGGTGAGTTGCGCTTTGATCTCGAACTTGGGCAGTTCACCCCCTTACCTGTCCCGGCGACCGTATACGAGGAGGGCGCGTGACCGAAGCCGAGGTATATCACACGCTCAACGAGATATTTCGTGCGCAGTTTCTGCTTGAGGACATCGACCTCACGCCGACGACAAGCGCCGTAGACATCGAGGGTTGGGATTCGTTGCGTCATATAGAATTGATCCTGATGATCGAATCACACTTTGGCATCCAGTTTCACAGCCGTGAAGTCGACAGCATGTCGAACATTGGCGACCTGGTGGAGTATATCGGGGCGCACCTGCATGCAAACTGAGCTACCCGGTCCTGGAGAGACGCACGAAGCTGCTCCCAGCCCCAGGTTCGATTCTGATGTGCTCAGGCGTTTTGAAAGCCTGGGTGATAATTGTGAGTTGGGGCTGGTACAGGTCGCTGTTGGCGTCGACCAGATGGGCTTCTTCCGCTTTAACAACAGCAATTTCGAAGCTTTGCTGGCGGTTCTGGAGAATGGATTCAGGGACTTTGAAGATCCCAGGTACATCGAGTTGGAAACTGCCTGCAATGACGAACTCATCGTTGTCGTGCCGCGCTACGGCTTTCGCTACCACACCTTTCAAACCGCAGGGCAGGTAGATGTCGATGCGCTGCTTGCGCAGCAGACAAAGGTGTTGCAATGGCTGGCGCGCAAGATGCTCGAGGACCTGCGTTCGGGCGAAAAAATCTTTCTGCGCAAGGATTCCGGTGATCTGGATGAGGCGCAGATTTTACGCCTGTACGCCGCCTTGCAATCCTATGGTGATAACCGCCTGTTGTGGGTGAGCTGTAGCGACGATCAGGAGAAAGTCGGCCGGGTAGAACCTTCTGGCGTGCCGGGAAAAGGGGTGCTGCGCGGATATATGGATGCCTTTTCCCAGTACGAAGACGGCCGAAGTTTTTCTTATCGCTGGTTTGAACTGTGTCGCGCCGCTCTGCAAATTCAGGACGACCTGCCCGAGCGCCACGGCGCGGGAGCCTCCAGTCCGGCAAGAGACTATAGACTGTGCTCGATTAATGACAGCAGGCTTCGCGCAGCCCGGCTGGCAGGGGGAGACGGCGGCTTCGTTGTGGACAGGGCCAGGGTTCACGGCCCTGATGGTATCGTTACCCAGGGCGATTTATTGATCCAAGAGTCATTGCCAGACAGCTGGCAATCCCAGGTTCGTGAGGATCTGGAGACGGGAGCGCGTGTACTGGAACTGCCTGAAGCGGGATACCAGGTTCAATTGCGCGCCGCCTATCACCTGTTCGCCCACAGCAAGAGTGAACTTGATCAGCGCTACTGTGACCAGTTGCGCAAGCACTTTTCCGGAGTACTGGGCGAGGGTGCGCAACCAATACTGCTTATCCCGGAACGGGAAGATTTTGTGGTGTTGCAGTCCCTGCGCGAACTGGTACATGCCCGCATGCCGCGTTTGAGTGTGCCGCAGGGGGCCGCAATCAGCGTCGACCGGCTTCTGTTACCGGGATGAGGGGCGTTCAGGGCTCCGACAAGGCACTGGCCAGGGCCCGGTGAAAGGCCTGTAGTGCGGGCTCGTTCCTGCCGTAGACCAGTCTGAATGAATCCGGCGCGTTGGCCAGGTTACGATAACCTTCGACGGCGACCTCGTAATCCTCCTGGGTAATGTCGCTGTTGGCGTCGTTGTAGGCAAACTCGCGAGACAGGCGCTCTTCATCGGCTACCACGGAGGCGGGCGCATACACCCGGATCAGGCAGGTCATGCTACCGGCGTCCTGGCCAGGTAGCAGTTGGAACATCCTCACGCACATTTCCCCCTGTGGCAGGGTGCCTACCACCAGCAGTGTGTTGGGAAACAGGAAGTGTATACCGCTGAAGGCCACGTCGGGCCACTCGGATTGGTCCCTGTCGACCAATGCTGCGAGGGCGCGCTCGGCGAAACAGAGACGCCAGTGGCGGCCGAAGTCGTCGAAAACGGCGATATTGGAGAAGAAGTCCCGGCCTATGGAGTCCCGGTGCAGCACCGAAAAGTGGTAGCCCTCACAGTAGGTATCCATTGCATATTTCCAGTTGCTCCGGGCGTCGAGGGCAAAATTGTGGACCGGTTGCAGCAACGACAGCTCCAATTGCGCGATTTCGTCATGGAAATCACCGAAAAAGGCCGCGATGCCACCATCCTCGATCTGGCCCTGTATTTGGACAAACACGAGGCCGAGATGCTCCCTCACCTGAACCGGGGTGAGATTCCGTTGCTCGAGTAACTGCTGCTCAAAGCCCTCGGCGCCAGGCACGTGACTCAGCTTGCCCTCGATATCATAACTCCAGGCGTGAAACGGACAGGTTATACGCCCTGACTCCAGGCGGCAGGCGCCGTACCGGGTGGCAATCAGGCGGGTACCCCGGTGTGAGCAGCGATTAAGGTAGCCGCGCAAACGCGAATCGCTGGATCGAAGCAGTAGAACCGAAGTACCGAGCAGGTCGAACACGAAAGCATCCCCTGCGCTAGCCACATCGGAGGAAAAGCAGGCGACAATCGGAGACTGTCGGAACAGGCGCGACTTCTCCCGCTGGTCGCGCTGGGGGTCGCAATAGGCCGAGCTATCGTTTTCCATGGCCGCGTCGGCCATATCGGTGGTACCACCGGCAGCAATATGCGCGACCAGCCGCTGCCGTGACCGCGTGGCGACTTCCAGGCGACGCTCTTTCAACCCGGACCTATTCTCGCTGTTCAACTTTTTCCCCCTGGCGTGAGAACAAGGCTGCTCCTGTACAGGGAACCTGCCAGGCCATAAAACGTTACGGAACGAAACTCTACCACTGCAGTATCGACTAGTGTAGCTTTAGCCCTGCCGTATCGTTCTGGGCCAGGGAGGAAAGTGGTATGACGGCCGATGCAAGCGACAGAACGCCGGTGCCGGCTGAACGCATCGCAGATATCGACATATACGCCATCCCCGGCGGAGACAGTGATCTCCACAGGGCCTGGCAAAACCTCAGGGAGCAATACCCGCAACGTTTGCTGTGGACACCCCACAACGGTGGTCACTGGCTGGCGATGGACGGGGAGGATATTGCGCGAATCTACGCCGATCACGAGAATTTCTCCTCCCGTATTACCATCGTACCGAAGAAGTGGGGTGAGCTTTTTCCTCTGCGGCCGACCACGCTGGATCCGCCAGAGCACCGGCCGTATCGCAAACTCATGACCGCTGCGCTGTCGCGGGCCAGGGTGCAAGCCAGTGAAGCTGCGATCAAGGCCATCATCATCGACACTATCGAGAGAGTGCGATTGCAAGGCCGATGCGAGTTTATCAATGACGTCGCTCTACTGATTCCCGGCCGGATTTTCCTGCATATGGCGCGGATGCCGGATGAACTGGTCGAAGACATCCCGCGTTACGCGGAGCCCCCCAATGCTTCAGATGTCCCGGTTATGGAGCGTTTTGCCCGCTTTCTGCGGCCCTGGGTAGTAGAGCGACAGGCCCGCCCCGGTGACGATCTTTTGAGCCAGCTGGTCAGCGGCCAGCTCAATGGAAAGGACATCAGTGAAGATGAAGCACTGGATGTCGCCACCGCCATGCTCACCGGAGGCATCGATACGGTCATCTCCCTGCTCAGTTTTATTATCGGTTTCCTGGCCGAGCACCCGCATCACCAACAATGGCTGATAGAAAACCCCGACAGGATTCCATCCGCGGTCCCCGAACTGATCAGGCGCTTTCCGATCATGACCAAGGCGCGGGAGCTGAAGAGTGACCAGGTGCTTGACGGTATACAGATGAGGGCGGGGGATATGATTGTCCTGCCGCCACTGCAGGGGTTGGATGAGCGTATTTACACCGATCCCATGGCAGTGAATTTCAAGCGACAGCATTCACCTGACCTTAGCTTTGGTAATGGTGTTCACCTGTGCCCGGGTTCGTACCTGGCCAGTACCGAATTGGAGATATTTCTTCGTGAGTGGCTGGCGAGAGTTCCGGGGTTTCAGCCACCGGAGCAGACACGGCCGCGTATGAGCAGCGGGATACTCGGCGCCATGCTTGAGCTTCATTTGCGCTGGGACCCGCAACATTCTCCAGAGGAACAACAATCACCGTGAGCAAGATGCTATACGGGGCCGACAAAGAAGCAGTGTGGAGCTCGAAAACGCTTGCGGTGCTGGATCCGAGCCTGCCCCAGCGTTTCCAACACAACTCACACGCCGCGATGTTCCGGGCGCTGCGCCGTGAAGCGCCCGTGCACTTCTGCCCGGATAGTCCCTATGGACCCTACTGGTCGGTCACTCGCCACGAGGACATCCTGGCGGTAGAGCGTGATCACCAAGTGTTCTCGTCGGAGAACAATATCATTATCGGCGACGTTTCTCCGGAGTTTGACGTCACCCGCGCTTTCGCTACCTCTGATCCGCCCACGCACACACAGGAAAGGCGTGCGGTATTGCCTTCGTTCACACGTAAACGACTGCAAGTACTGGCAGTGGGGATGCGGCAAAAAATCCGTTCCCTGCTGGCGGGGCTTCCTCGTGACAGGGAATTCGACTGGGTGGAGGAAATCGCCAGCCCGGTTACCAATAGCATGGTCGGCGAGTTGTTTGATCTCGCACCCGAGGACCGCTCCCGGCTGCCTTACTGGTGTGAGGTGCTGGTCACCACTCCAGAACCAGGCGCCCTCGTGCAGAGTTGGGAAGAGCGCCAGGCTGTTGTCGAGACCTTCCGCGATCGACTATTGCACCTGTGGTCCGACCGTCGAGAAGATACGCGTCGCCAGGATGTTATCGCCGCCTTGAGTCACAGTCCTGACACGGCACAGATGAATCATAACCCGATGCGCCTTGTCGGCACGGTTGCCCTCATTGCCGGCGCTAACGAGGCTGCTCGCGGCGCCCTCAGCGGTTCCATTGTCGCCTTTCACCAAACACCCGGGCAGTGGTCGCTACTGGAACAGGATCGGGGACTGATCGACAACGCCGTATCGGAGATCGTGCGCTGGCAGTCGCCGATTATCCACATGCGCCGCACTACCACGCAGGAAACGCAGATTGGCGATGAGGTCATACCTGAAGGCGCTCGCGTAGTGATGTGGTACTGCTCTGGAAACCGGGACGAGCGTGTTTTTGAAGATGCGGAGGATTTCAATATCCTGCGCTACAACGCCGACAAACACCTGGGCTACGGAAGTGGTATCCATCGCTGCCTGGGTCAGCATGTCGCGGAAATGGAGTTGCGCCTGCTGCTGGAGGAGTTGCTGGACAGCCAAATGCGTCTGGAGCTGGTAGAACCGCCGCAGAGAATCCTGTCCAACTTCTCGGCTAACTACAGCAAACTGGTGGTAAGGACAGTCGCGTGATATCGCAGCTTGCCGAAAGCGCCGCGTTTTTCACTTCCCAGGGACGAGGGCAAGTGTGGCCGGGACAGGGATTGAGTGAATACTACTGCGAGTTTTCACCCAAGCACTATCACGACCAGCTGTTCGGCCAGTACCAGGTGCATTGTCCTCCCGATATGCTTCGTGCCGTGGACAAACGGAAGGCGGGTTATCTCGCTGGGAGGTACTGTGCTCGGGAGGCCTTGGAGGCATTTGAATTAACGCATTTCGTTATTCTCAATGCACCTGATCGCAGTCCGATCTGGCCGAACGGCCTGCTTGGGTCGATCAGCCACAGCGAGGACCATGCGATTGCGGTGATCGGTGATGATAGGTACCTAGTAGGGTTAGGTACGGACATAGAGCCTATAATAGGGGACGACGCCATGCGCGAAACCCAATCACAGGTTCTTAATCCGGAGGAGCTTCACTTGTTGGAGTGCAGTGGCCTATCCCGCAGACAATTGTTCACTGTACTATTCTCCGTGAAAGAGAGCTTTTTCAAGGCGGCTTACCGACTGGTGCGGGGTTTCTTCGGTTTCGATGCCGTCTCAATCCAAGCTTTGGATCATGGCAAGGGGGAGGTTACCTTTTGCCTTAATGAAACTCTGCACGAGCGGCTGCGCCAGGGAGACGAATTGCCGGGTCGATTCAAGATGCTCAGAGCGGACACGATTGCAACTCTGGTGAGCTTGTCACGCTGATTTGCCTTTAAAGGGACAAGCAATCGACTGGGAAGGGGAACACAAACATTTTATCCAGTTTTTGACGGTCAATTTGGGGAGCGATTCAAATGATTGTCTTCTTGGCACAAACCGCCGAAAAGGTTTATTAGGGCCTGCAACCCACGGGCGTTGCTAATGTTGATCCTCAGGACTTGAGCTATTTTAGGGTCTATATAAACCTCTTAAACATCAGATGGATACCACTATTCTTCAGATTTGCCTTCCACGTTCGTTCTATGGAGGAAAATGACCAAGAATCAGGCTCAAAGATTGAATGCCGGTTCCATCAGATTTTGCTCGCTCCTGCCGAGTCCAACGGTGCTTGCTTGAGCCCTCCACTTGCCGACGCTGGCGAGCACTTCTTCTTTGATTTTCAGAGCCTGCCCGTGGTCGAGCTGAAAAAATTCGATGACGTCCATGGCCAATTCGTAGTCCAACCGATTATCGCTGTCGGTGATATTGAGATGCAATCCATGGGCAGGTGTCACCGGATTGATGTCGTAGGCTGGCGATAGCAACCAGCCTCCCTGATGGTAGATGAAGCCGTGGTTGCGAAGATGATTATCGGTATTGGATATGGCGATGTAGAACACGATGCGGCGCCACAACTGCGCGAGATCTTCTTTGGTGTTGGCGCCGTGTTCGGTCAGGAATTGAGCGAGCTCCAGGTAACTGGCTTCATAGTCACCGTCGTAATAGCCAAGCTGCGTCATCGCCGAGGTGAAATGAAGGCGACTCTCCGCCGTGCGATCAAAGCGTTTGGTCAGGAAGGTGTGGTGGTGACTGCCGAACTGCTCGATCCGGCTCTCCGACATGACGACCCCTGCATCCAGCGCCAACTGGTATGCAACGTATTCCCAGGCGGCCATATCGTAATCATCCTGTCGGCTTGGAAACTTGGCGATCCACAGGTGACCCTCTTCGTCGGTCACGCTGGCCTTCGGCCTGGCACCGCCGAGAGAAGAACCCGGGGACATCAGCATGGCCAGCCACTTCACATAGTCGGGATCATCGCTATCGGCATTTTCTTCTACTTGCCCGGCGGCGTACTCAAGCTCCCGCATTGACGAGAGCGGCGGGGCCGCGAGGCGCTCATCGTTGTCGAGAAAAGGGCCATTCATTTCGCGTTTGAAGCGTAGCGCGCCGGCACGGTGCAGGTCATGCACGCCCAGCAGGTAATCGATTTCGGACAGCACGCGTGGACGACGTTGTTTCTGGCGGGCATGGATTGCTTCACGCCGTTTCATCAGCAGGCGACCCCAGCGGTCGGGGCAGGAATCCAGAAACACGCGGAAGTTTTTATCGTCTTCACCGTGCTGTTCGCCGGAATAGAGATTGAGCTCAGGATCGATTTGCTGTGCATAAGGAGACTGCAGCCAGTCAGTGTCATAATTGAAGCTGAAATGCTCTTTTTGACGCGCGGGGGAGGACCGAAGTGTGCCAACCAAGGTCGGCTCCTGGAACTCCTCCCAGTCTGCAAAGACGAAGACTTCGGTGCTCATGGCTATTTGCCCCTGCTCAAGGCTTTTTATGACGGCTCAAGGCTGTATTCCGGATTTCTTGCTCATCAGCTTGATGTCCTGGAGCTTGCGACCCAGCTCATCGTCTGCAGCGACTCTGGCGAAATCTTCCGCCAACCCGAGCACACTTAGCACGGCCAGGTAATGGCCAATGGACACACTGGGGTCGCCCTTTTCGATCTTGCGAATGGTGAGGCGGCTGAGTCCGGTGCGCTCGGAAATCAATACCTGGGTGTAACACCTGCGTTTACACGCCAGTTTGATGTTCTCGCCAAACTGTTCCAAAAGGCGTCGATTCTTGGGAAAGACGACCGCGGATCGACCTTTCGCTGATTTATCACTGGTCACAATGAATACCATAATCTCTAAAAGTGGTAATTATAGTGTCCATTTCAAGCATTTCAAGTGAGTGAATACAATGCTTACCATAGAGCATGAAAATGGTAACTATAGGTGCCAAAAGGGTAGGTCCATTGGTGGGTCGACGCTGCGTGGGTAAATCAGCCAGAGGGGCTGATCTTTAGACGGCTTATGCTGCAGAGGCGCAGCTATCATTGTGCGTATATGCTGGACGTGCCTCCCTGACGCCCTGGCCGAAGTCAGACACGAATACGTGCCGCTGTGGTTGATCACCCTGCTCAACCCAGCGCCCGTAGTGGCGCATGATCATCTCGGTGGTTTTGTGTCCCATCTGTTGCGCGACGAACAAGGGATTTTCACCGCCCGAAAGTAACTGGCTCGCGTAGGTGTGGCGGGTCTGGTACGGATTGCGATAACGGACCTTGGCCGTTTTCAGCACATGCTTCCAGGGTCGTTCCAAATGTTCATAATCAATGAACGGACCTTTGTCGTCCGGTCGGACAAAAATGTAATCGCTGCCGACAAAGCTGAATTGTTTCTGGTGTTTCAGGGCCTCATAAGCGGAAGGGAGCAGAAGAACCTTCCGGTTGCTGGCTCGCGTCTTGGTTTCCTTTAATTTGCGCTCGACCACCGCCCGTTGAATATGCACTTCACGTTGATGCCAGTCGACATCACCCCATTGCAGGCCAAACAACTCTGACGTTCTCAGACCGGTGAAGAACGCAAACTTGAGTAGATTCCGAATGCGGGGATCGTAGATGAGGGCGCTTTGCAGCACCTTGTCGATTTCTCGGGTCGTAAAGGGATCAACCTCGTAATCGGTCTTGGCCTGGTTTCTATCTACCAGTTTGCTGACCTTTATTTTGTCCAGCGGATTGCGGTCGATGATGTCATCGTTCAGCGCCCGATCCAGAACCGCGCGCAGTGGGGTCAAGTCATTGCGGATGCTTTTCAGCGTCCCGCTGCGCTCCCGAATCCAGGCGCGAATATGATGCGGCGTTAGATCCCGCGCACGGATATCGCCAAATTTCGGAAACAAGTGGGCCTGGCAGCTTTTCCGGTAACACCGGTAGGTACTGTGTGGATGCGTACGCTCGATGTCCTGAAGCCACTCTTCAATCAGCTCTCGGATCGTGATTTGGGAGTTGGCGTGCCCGAACAGCCGAGCGCGTTTGGACTCAGGAAAGAATGCTTCGTATTGAAAGGTCTGCCGCTCTATGGCGCCTTCCACTTCGGCCTTCAGGTTGATGGCGTAGCGCTGATCGCCTTTCTTGGATGGATCCAGCGAGGACAGGGTTTCCTTGCATTGCACACCGCGATACTGAAATTGTATCTCGATAGTCTGCGTGCCACTGGCGTAGGTGCGTACCCTTACGCCTTGCGCGAGCTTAACAGACCGTTCTCTACCCATTTCTCAACTGCCTCGACATTGATCCACAACGTGTGATTCCTCACCTGGCAATGAACGCCATCCAACCAAAGCCCTTTTTTGCGGCGGGCATGAACCGCGTTGGCGGTGTCACCGCTCAATTCGCAATACTTGGGTAGCTTTACCCATTTCATGATTCGGGTCCCTATGGTCGTTTACGACCCGGGGCCATCTTCCCGTTGTGCTAATGGTGAAGCTTTGGCCAGCCTGGTCTGGATGATCAAAACATTAGCACTGAGCTAATTATAACTTCAAGGGCGAAGGCTGGCTATCTTTTTATCAGGGAGCTAAATGGCTGCTTGGCCGCACAGGTAACCAGTCTGAAACTGGGCGGCTCATCGCATCGGTAAGCCAGGTTTACAAGCCTGGGCAGACGACTGCTTACGTGCCTCGATCCATTGCTCGACTTCTGCCAGATCCCAGGCAACATTGCGACTCGTCAGAACGATACGGAGCGGAAAGTCCCCCCGTTTTTCCATGTTGTAGATGGTTCGATCCGCCAGCGGAATCATCGCCAATAATGTCTTGCGGTTGATAAGGGTAGTTGCTTGCCGGGTATCTTTGATCATAGGCGCTCCCTCTTGCGGGATGAATTGAGCTCACACCACTTCGCCTTTGAACACGATGACACCGCAAATATTCGCTTCTTCATCCATCTCGATAATGCGGTTCGGCCAGTCGGGATTGAGAGCCTTCAGGTAGCGTCTGCCTTCTTCGATTATCAGCTGTTTAAAAGTGGCTTCATTGGAGCTTTCGAAATGAACCACCACGTATTTGCCGTGATCGGGTGCGATATTAGGATCGACGAAAATCAATTCCCCTTCTCGGAACTTGGGCTCCATGCTGGCGCCACGCACGCGCAGAACGAACGTTTCTTCACTACATTTGACCGGGCAGATGAGGAGCTGGGTATTGTAAGGGGGCGGCTTATCCTCGGAGATTTCTTGCCCTTTTCCGACCTCGTCCCACGCGATTAACGGATGGTGATTGCCGCGACTGGGGCCATCGCGCTCCAGAGCGATGCTCTCTTCATTTTCGTGATCTTCGTCCATCCAGCCATGAGGTTTGTTCATGGCCGTCTCTAGTTTGGCGGCCAGGTCATCCCCGATGCCTCGTGGTGTTCCTTTCTTGGTAGGCAGCTGATTTCGAACCTGGCTGAGGTAGGAGCTATTGGTGCCCGCAGCACGGGCCAAGCTCGCCGCCGAACCAGCTTCACGAATGAGGATCTCAAGATTCTTGAGCCGTATCGGAATATGCTTTCTTGTCATATATGTAGTTTAGCAGAATTTAGCACAATGATAAACATTTAATTAGCACTAAATCTTGTGGGCTAATATGCACAGTGCTAATGTTGGTTTGCATGGAGCTAAAGTATTTCTTAAAGATGGCAACCAAAAGGGAGCGGGCGGAAGTTGCTGTAGCGTGCAACGACTCGGTTTCCTATTTGTATCAGATTGCCGGCCAACACCGATATGCCAGCCCGCTGATGGCGATGCAAATTGAGCGATATACCCGCATCGTGGCGGATCACTCTGACGGGCGGCTGAAGCCCGTGCCGCGGGCGAGCATGGTGAGACACCCTGAAATTTTCTACGACGTTGACGGTGTCTCTGAAGTAGAAGAGGCCGAGGTGGGCAATGACGATGAATGACAAGTCGCCATCGACCCATGAGCTCTCTCGCGTGGATGTCACCTGCATCCATCACTATTCCCGCAATCCCCGCCGCCAGCAGAACCCGGAATACGATCGCATCAAGGCGTCGATCCAGGCTGAAGGCCTGGACCAGCCGCTGGTACTTTCACAGGAGCCGGGATCTTCGGACTACGTGCTACACAGTGGCGGCAATACGCGGCTGACGATACTGCAGGAGCTCTTCGAAGAGACAGGGGATGAACGGTTCCGCTGGATCGATTGCGTCATCAAGCCCTGGTCGCAGGAGTCCAGCCTGCTGTTTGCCCATCTGCGCGAGAACGAATTGCGCGGGGGCTTACCTTTCATCGACAAAGCCTTGGCGGTATTTGAAGCGAAGTCCCTCCTGGAACAAGAACTGGCGGAAGAGAACCTGTCCCAGCGTCGACTGGAAGCAATATTCCGGGAGCGGGGATTTGGCCTTAGTCACAGCATGATCTCAAAGATGGGGTATGCCGTTGAGATTCTCTGGCCATTGATGCCCAGAGCATTGGCAGCTGGGTTAGGGCGGCCCCAGGTTGAAAAGATCCGCGCCCTGGAACGTGCAGCCCAAGCGATCTGGGCTCGGCACCAATTGGGTGACGATACGGTTTTCGACAACGTGTTTGCTGAGTTATGCCGCCGTCATGACGGCCCCGAGTGGGATATCCAGCCGTTGCGTGATGCATTGGAAAATGAGATTGCCGCGGAGTCCGAACAGCATCGTCAGGTGATTCATCTGGAGATGGAGGCCCACCTGGCAGGCCGGCCATTCGACTTTACCGACAACCCTTCCCGCGCGGGGGAAGGGCGGCCGGATAGTGGGATGGCAGCTGAAACCCCAGCGGATAAGGCGCAGTGCACAGATAAGCCGATTTCCGATGATCTGCCTTCTGAAAGTTCATCACCGGTGGCTAATAACCATGGTAGAGATGCGGAGGCGGATACCACGACTGTGGCGAGCTCAGTGGCGAACGTCAATCCAGTAAGTAATCGCACGGAAGTGGATGCTTTGCGCATTCAGCTGTGGGACTGTGCCTCAGCGCTGGCGGCAGCCCATGGATTACGGGAGATCGTTATACAACTCCCGGATCAGGGTCTGGGTTTCCTGCTGATCGGTGTCCCACCCCAGGATCTGACCGAGACGCTCGATGCGGACATGCTGGCGCTGGTATCTGCGTTGTGGTGGCAGTTGGCGGCGAGTTCAGAGTTGACCATGGCACCGGTTGATAGTGTCCTGGCGTATCTTGATGAGGCCTCCATGCTGCACCAGGCACTGGCATCCCATGATGCCGGATTGCTGTTCAATAGCGTCTGGACACCAGATCCCGGTCATCTGAGCAGTCAGCTCTGGCAACAGCTAAACCCGCCGGAGTGGCTGCATTTACTGCAACTAATGGATGCTTACCGCGCTATCAAACGACTGGCCTACGACCGTGGCATCGAGTTGTGGGTATCCGACCAGGGTGAGGGCGATGTCGTCCAATAAAGAGGCGGATCTCACCACCGCCGTTCTGTTATATGCCATGCGATGTCTGGCGGAGGGGGACCAGCAGGCGCTACGGGCGATGAATTTTGGCCCCAAAGAGCTGGATGCCCTGAAAGCAATGAGCCTGGCTGATCTCTATCGAGTCGACACGCTGCGGGTGCATTGCCTGCAGATCGGTCTTAATCGGGATGTCTTCTGGCCGATGCTGGAACACCTGCAGCATCAGCGAGAATCCGAAGATCTGCAGCGTGAATTGCTGGTTGCCGACGCGCCTTTGGAGATGATGCAACAGCTGTTCGGTTTGAGTTCGCGGGAATACACCCGCTGGCGCCGATTGTTGACGCTGGCGCCTGCCGTGGGTAGGCCGCCCGAGCTGGACGAAGCGGATACTCACAGGCTCTGGTATGCCTGGCAAGAACGCCTGACTGCAGAAGACAAAAACGCCTTGGCCGCTACGGACTATCTCGAGCTGCAGCGACAAACGGGTATCGGACTGCGATCGCTATGGGCGCTTGTGCAGCGTTGGGAAACGTACGGTGAAAGCATCGGCTGCATACCGGCCGAGCGGGTTGCCGAGAATGGCCCATGATGAGGACAGATTGCGTCCAGAAACCGTTGCGCTCGATGCACTAATCAAGGCGACCATTGCCAAAGTTCAGACGCAAAGTGATCAATCGTCGCCGGATGCCATGTTGTTTGTGGGTAACTGGCATCAGGCGGTGCCCGCCATGGTCATCCAGGATCCGGTACTGGAGCCGGTCGACAAGCTGGTATGGATGGTCATCATGCTACATGCGCGGGAGACCGGTGGGCGAACGGCCTTTCCTGATTACGACACCATTGCCAGAAAAACCAACGTTTCTTCCACATCTACGGTCTCCCGCGCCATAGCGATCCTGCGCCTTACGCGTTGGTTGACCTTGTGCGCCAAAGTGCGTCAGAAGAGCGGTCGCTTCACCGGTAATGTCTACACCCTCCATGATGAGCCTTTACCGCTGGCGGATGCCCTGTACCTGGATGAGGCCTACATGGCCTTCGTCACACAATCCCAGGAGCACCACCATGCGCGTGTTCGCCGAGTGGCCGAGGCAGTGTTAGAGAGCCTGGATAGAGATATTCAGCAAGGAGAATACCTCGGCCGGCAGGAGTCAGCCATTGAGCGTCGCTTGCAGGCCAATCAGCAACTCTCAGATAGCCGCGGAAACCACGACCAACAAGGTCGCTATTTCACATTTCATGCCGCCAGCCTCGATCAGCTGAATAAGCCGTCAGGAGCAAGAATATCTGAGCAATCTGACCAGCACCAAAATTCAAAGGTGGAGGCACAAGAACACTACGGTAGTCGTTGTAGTAGTGATTATAAAAAAACAACTACAACAACCACTACACCAAATACGAACAATGAGAGAAAAGGATTTTCAGAAACCGATCAACCCATATCCCCGCCGTCGGATCAAGCGCTGATTTATCCACCGCGACTGTCAGAGAATCAGAAACACCTGGCGGATCGGTATCTTGCGATGATCGACCCTGATGATCGTCAGCTGGTGCTCGATGAGCTCCAGGGTCGACTAGCGTCCGAGCAAAAAGGGATGAAACCGGTTTACGACGAGTTGCGGTTTTTACACTCTCTGTGTAAGGCCGCGCAACAAGGCGAGTTCGTGCCTAATCTTGGCATCAAAGTGGTTGAAGCCAGGCAGGCGCGGGCACATCACGCGCCGCCACCCGAGGACGAAGCCCAAAAAGCCAAAACTGCTGAGGAACGAGAACGTTCCCAGGCCTATGGCCGGGAGCAGCTGGCCAAGTTGCGAGCTTCGTTAAACGATGACACCTGAATCCTTCGCCGCGCCGCCCTGGCAGCAATAACGGCGTTCGACGCATCGCCCTGGTGTTTCCACTGGAACCACTTGATCCGTCACCCATGAAAGCCATGCACGGGTCGGATGGATATCCCATGGTCTCGTGCTACGAATCGTGGGTTCATAGCACGACAGAAACGAGCTTGCATGGGAGCGATGTCAATGAGTTCGAGCGCCGAGCTGCCCCACCAAACCACAGATTCAAAGCCACCTGAGTCAGAGCTGGGTGCACTGCAGGGTGACGTCTGGTTGACGATCCAGACATATCAGGCTCAGGGCCTTATTCGCGGTCGACGGGCTGCTGATGGCAAGCCCGCTATCATCGGCCTGATCGGGTTCGCTGATCGATTGAAATCACTTTGGCACGCCATTCGCTTCGACGACCCTTATGCAGACTGGTGGCTACTCAAAGTGGAGGAGGGTATTGCTGATATCCGTGTTCAGCTTGGGGGCTTGCAGCAAAGGATGGCTGCGCTTATGGCAACACACAGCAGCTCGCTGGAGTTCGTTGTGGCGCAATCGAGCCGACCCCAGCGGGTATCATTGCAGTTTGCCAATCCCTACGCCTTTCGTGCGGCGCAGTTGCTGGGTGAGTATGACCAGTTGATGTGTGCAGATAGGACTTTGCGTCATCTGGGTATCGAGATGCCGACGGATCTGGCCGAGCAGGTCGCGGGTAGTGGCCGCTGGGTGCGCCGGATTTTTGCGTTGCCACTCGGGTATCACTCCCTGGATATTTGCCGACAGGACGTTCGACAACAAACACCCTTGGCCATCAAGGCGAGGGAGCGGATGGGTGACCTGCCGGACGACATCCTGCGCGGTGAGCGACTACCTGCCCTGCGCCCGGTGGCGTATCAACAGATCGAAGGCAGCGCCCGCCAGGCCGGAGATGGGGCTTAGTCGCCATGGGCGCCAGCTCGCTCCAGCGGATCAGCCTATCCCTCGATCGGCGGATACCCCTCGAAGCGATTCTGCTGCAGCGCTTACAACGTCTACCCAGGGACAGACAGAACGAGTGGTTGAGGCAACTTCTTGCAGTGGGATTTCGCAGTGAATGCCAGGTCATCAAATCTGAGCAAATTTTGCCCACCTCCAAGTTAATCCCGCGGGCGTGGAGTACGCGCACCGTGATTGAGGGCTGTGACCCAATCGGCGCGGACGGTCACCAATCGGTAGATATGCCCGGTGAAGAAACCAGGCAAGGTCACGTAATTGCTCACACTGATCCAAATTCCGATCCAATGCCAAAAGGCCCTCTCGGTAAGCCCTTTGCCCACTTGAGACGAGTGATCGGTGAATAACGATACTTGATAGATAAGCCAGGATGTACTCCATGACCGAACTAATCGACGAAAAATATATTGACGATGACCTATCACCGTTACAGGTCGACCCCATGGAAGTTGTTCCGGTAGGCCTGGATGACGGCTATGCGTACACCAAAGTGGCGCTGCCGGACGGACGTCTTGTGGCGGTGCCGTCCCGGGCGCGGATGGGGTCAGCGGGTGTCACCTGGATTCGGGAGGAGGAGCAGAAAATCTTTGAGTACGAAACCGAGGGCAGCGTGTACTCCGTTGGCGCGGTGGATGGTGAGCCCACCCAATTCAATGAATATCCGGGTTCGGCACTAAACCGGGTGATCGTTCAACATGCA
Organism: Gammaproteobacteria bacterium; assembly: GCA_030429735.1. Lineage (GTDB taxonomy): Bacteria > Pseudomonadota > Gammaproteobacteria > Pseudomonadales > JAUIET01 > JAUIET01. Next base: position 122,330 of record JAUIET010000001.1, on the reverse strand, counting down.
TTACATCAAGCTGGCCTCTCGGGTCGATCTGTGCACGTGGTCACCGGATTACCGGTCTCAGCTTTCTACCGCAATGATGGTCAGCAACGGCGACAGGCGATCGAGGCAAAGAGAGACGGCCTGAAATTGACGGTAGAGCCTGTCGTTTCGCACCCGTCAGCGCAGCGAACGCTCAAAACCAGTATTGCGTACCACGAGGTGATTCCGGAGGCTTTGGCTGCCTGGTATGACTTCGTGATCGTCACGGCAGATGATGGCGTAACGCTTGATGCCGATCGCGTCAACGCGCCCATTGCCATTGTCGATATTGGTGGTCGGACGACTGACTACGTGGTGGTCCGGGATCAGGGCATAGTCCACGAATCGTCGGGCTCTCTGAATCGCGGCATGCTCAATGTCAAGATACATGTGGCGAACGGCATCCAGGAACAATTTGATGTCGATGAACTGGGTGAGCAAAGTATCGCTAGGGCCGTTGAAACGCACAGATTACGGCTTCATGGGAAGGATCACGACGTGTCCGACCTGGTGAAGTTGGCGAAGCGGGAGTTGGTGGAAAGGCTCTACACGGAAACACGCCGCAAGCTCGGGCTCGGGGTGGAGCTGGACCGGGTGCTGTTCGTCGGGGGTGGCAGTGCGGCATTGTCTGACGATATTGCCAACTGGTTTCCCAACCAGACAATTGCCGACCATGCCGCCTTTGCCAATGCACGTGGCATGCTCAAGTACCTGCAGTTTGTCTGCGATGGCCCCGGGAGGGCGGCGTAACGACTTTGTACGTGGCCACTGCGGTCTCAGTGGCAAAGAAGATGTCATCGGATTGTGTAAGCGACATCGCGGTTTTACCGTCAATCCAACGTCTGGGCTTGCCCTGACTTTACTCACCCTGCCGGGAAACGACTTCCCGCCAGGGAATCGCGTTCTCCGGCATTCACTCATGTTCAAGGAGAATGTGTCATGACCAGTAGACAAACTACGTCTGAAAAACCGAAGTATTTCGATCTTGATATACACGGCATCGGTTATCTCAACCGTGTACGCGAAGTGACGCCAGAGAACGGATTTCCCTTTCTCAGTGTCACAATCGCTGCGCTACGAGGGCCGGCCGACAACGTCCAGCATACCCATTTTGATTGTGTGGTATCGGGCGAGGAAGCAAAGGACCTGGTGCGCCAGCTGATGCCTGCGGTCGAAGCCGACATGAAAGTGTTGGTGGGATTTCACCTCAGCGATCTGCAGGCTCAAACGTTTACCTTTAAACAGGGCGAACGTGCCGGTACGACAGGTGTTGGCTTGAAGTCACGTCTGCTGCGATTCCAATGGATCAAGGTAGACGGTAAGCCATTCCTGGGAACGTCAGCGACCAGCAACGCCGTCGCCTAACTGCAATACCTGGCAGCATCCACCGATGCTGCCAGTCTTCCAACCTAGCGAGGAAACCTATTCCTCGTGGGATTGGTCTCCCCGCACCTTTAAAGGAGACCAGTCATGGCTTCGAAATCATCGCTTGCAAAGGCAAGTAATAAGAACCGTGTGGCGGCGCTGAAGATCGCATCGCTGAACGACCTGGAAAAGCAATCCCTGTTGGAATTAGCCCTCGCAGTTTTGGGGGAGATGCATCGACCAGGAACCGAGCTGCCCAGCCCCAATCGTACCCGTGAATATTTGCGGATGTTGTTGGCGGATAGGAAAGCGGAAGTGTTTGGTTGCGTGTATCTGGATAACCGGCATCACGTCATTGAAGCCGCCGAGCTGTTTCAAGGCACGATTGACGGCGCATCAGTGTACCCACGTGTGGTGGTGCAGCAGGCACTGACGCTCAATGCTGCTGCGGTGCTGTTTTTTCATAATCATCCGAGCGGTGTCGCTGAACCTAGTCATTCTGATAAGGCGATAACCCAGCGGTTGAAAGATGCTCTGGCACTGGTGGACATCCGTGTGCTGGATCATTTCATCGTGACTTCCGGTGAATCGCTATCGTTTGCCGAGAGCGGATTGCTTTAAATGCCGTTTACTCAACCCATTGGGGAGTCCCTGCTTCCCAATGGGAAGGAGGTGCTCCGTGATTTCAGTTTATATCCTCATGGAGAATCTTATGAAAACTAAATCAAGGGAATCGATAGAGGACGTCTTTGGTCCTGTGGTTTCAAGTTATAGCCGAGCACAGGCTATCGATGACGGCGTCTTGGTCGATGTCACCAGTATGGCGCGTGAAGCCGGTTTCAAGTGGCCGGCGGCACTGACACGTGCGGCCTGGTACGATTGCGTTGCCTGGACTGAGGGGGATAGCCGTTCTCAGGTTCACCAGGACGAGGCCGGTCGTTTGTGGGACGTGCTGTTTATGGCGTTCTACGCCATTCGGACGGCCACGGCTCCTGGTGATCGGTTATCCTTCTCGCTGTATCGAGTGCCCAGAGACGGACACTCGATAGAAGACGAGGAGGTGAGCTTGAAACTGATGGTTGGCCCCGGCGATGCCGGAGAACCGGTCGTCACGATCATGCTGCCAAATGAAGATTAATAGCGCCGATACAATCGGCTCCTTGCCCTGGCCACTTGGGATAAAGTGGCACCTCATCTCCGCCGGCACACCATTTCACTTAATACTGCCTCCACCTGGAAGTGCCAATACCTAACCTATCCTTCACTTTTGTCTTGGTTCCACTGTAACCACGGCTCGATTAACGTTGCCTGCTCGACCCCCATGACAGGTCGAAGACCTGGCGAGGGGGTTGATTCGCACGAAGCCCTCGTCACTGGCAAGCGAAGCGGGGTAGTGACGAGGGCGGCGGAGCCCGGAACAACAACGGCTTGCGCTCGAATTGATGCGTTCAGCGCGAATTCAGTCTGGCTATACTGGCGGCCATGCATCGCAGAGAGTTTCATACGCGGCCACGGCGGTAACGTGGATGGGGGAAGTTGCCCTCGCCATCCAAAATGGCAGAAACAACAACAGCGTCGTCAGAGCTTCAACGGCGCACAGCCTCGGCTGCAGCTCATCTTCAATGCTTCTTCAATTGCAGGACGTCGTCCTCGCTTCAACCTGGCTATCGCCAAAAATCCGGCTGGCAATCAGCCGACTTTCAGCACGCCGTTACATCGACGGTTTCTTTCAACATGCGGACCGATGGTTCCGCCCATTAAACAGGAGGTGAAACGCTCACCATCAACGACGGCTCTTCGAGCCCTTGGTTTACCCGGCACCATCTTCAACAGAAGAGCAGCCAGGTTGCCTGCGACCAGGCTTATCAGGTCGAACGGGGAGTAGTGTCCCTTGACCCTTCCGCCTCGGCGGACCCTGTCAGGCTACGTGCCTGCGGTTGGTCATAAACACTTACCAGATATGGAAGTACACGATGAGAGACCTGAACTACCAATTGAAACAATTGTGCAAACGCAACCGCGATGGCAGCTACAGCACGCAAGCCAACCGTGCGCGTATGCTCAACCAGATCGCGAATCAGTTGCAGGAGATGGGGTATCGGCGGATGACCACCCGATCCCTGAAGCCAAAGCATGTGGATGCCCTGGTAAAACGCTGGCTCGGTGAGGGCATGGCGGCCGGTACCATCAAGAACCGCATGAACTGCCTACGCTGGTGGGCAGCGAAAGTGGATCGGCGCAATGTCATTGCCCGCTCGAACGAGTTCTACGGCATCCCCGACCGGCAATTCGTCAGTAACGAGTCTAAGGCGGTCGCGGTCGATAGCCAGGCACTGACCAGTATCCAGGATGACTACGTGCGTATGAGCCTGGAGCTGCAGCGCTCCTTCGGTTTGCGAAGAGAGGAGGCCATCAAATTCATGCCCGGTTTCGCCGATCAGGGCGATCATATCCGGCTCAAGGCGTCCTGGACCAAGGGCGGCAAGTCGCGCGTCGTGCCGATCCTCCGTCAGGACCAGCGAACCGTCCTGGATCGTGCGCACCGATTGGCCGGGAATGGATCCCTGATCCCTTCCCAGAAAAGCTATATCCAGCAGTTGAGAGCCTACGAGCGACATACCACACAAGCGGGGCTGTCGAAGCTGCATGGACTGCGCCATGCCTACGCCCAGTTACGCTTTGAGCAATTGACTGGCTGGGCCTGTCCTGCCGCGGGTGGGCCGATCGCTGCCAGTCTCAGCGCCGATCAACGCAAGCTGGATCACCAGGCACGACTCATCATCAGTCGCGAACTCGGCCATACCCGCGAGCAGATCAGCGCTGTGTATTTAGGAAGGTAAGTACTTATGTAAAGTTGCAGATAAAATCTCAGTACATTCATACGCTTGCCTCCAATTGTCTTTGCATAATATTTCGTCCACCGGGGTGGGCCACGATAAAAAATCATTTCCTTCACCCCTTCATAATCCTTGCAGCCATTGCAGTAAGGATTTGTTGGCTTTCCATGAGGGGATGTCCGGTGTGGGTGTCGGGCTGACTTTCTCAATGGCTGCCCGCTTCATTTCAAGGTTGGCTCTCGCATACAGCTCGGTGGTCTTGATATCGACGTGGCCTAAGAAGTCACGCACGATATCCAGGGACACCCCGCCCTGGACCAGATGCATGGCCTTTGTATGTCTGAGCGTATGGGGGCTGACTGTTTGTGTGAACTCAGGATGGGCTTCTCGTACCTGCTGCAAGTGTTTTTGCAGGATGTAGTTGACGCCCACTCGCGTCAGCGCGTTTCCTTGCCGATTTAAGAACAATGAGCGGCTATAGTTCTCGGGCAGCGCCAGATTGCTTTCGTCGAAGTACTGCTGCAGAAATCCTGTGGTGTTATCCATCAGCGGCACCACGCGCACCTTGCGTCCCTTGCCCAGGATTCTCACCTGCGCGGGAGCCTCGAGCCGCACGTCACCCGCTGTCAGATCAATGAGTTCCTGCACCCGGGCACCGGTGTCATAGAGCACACTGAGTAACACCGCATCCCGCCTGCCATCGGAGCGATCCAGATCCGGCTGCGCCAATAATGCTGCAAGGAGTTCTTTTGGCAAATAACCCACCTCATGACGCACAAAGCGACGTAATGGGATCGCCAGTATTCGCTGGCACTGCTGTATCAGAGAGGGTTCCTCAACCTGCAGGTATCGGAAGAACGCGTGCAATACAGCCAGCCGTTGATTGACGGTGCGGTCAGAGCAACGCCGTTCCTGCGTCAGGTAATCGAGGAACGCATCTACCAGCGCCACATCGATCTGCTGCAGCTCAAGCCTTTCCACGGCGCCCCCTTTACTATCCCGGCAAAACCGCAGGAGCAATACAAATACATCCCGATAGGCTTTGATGGTGTTGGGGCTCAAATTACGTTGGCTGGCCAGGTAGTGGTTGAGGAAGTGACTGACGTGTACCGATAAAGTCGTTGGCTTCATGATCACCTCCCCGCCGGTATGACACCGCCAAACTGCTCATTCATGCGCGCTGTCAGGTTGGGGAATAGCTCAGCGGTGAGGTGTAGGTATTTCTGCGTGCCGGTAAAATCCTTGTGGCCCAGGTATGCCACCAGGAAGGGAATCTTGGCATTCAGATCGGCACCTTCCTCATACCATCGCAGGAGCCGGTGAACGGCAAACGTATGACGCAGGTCATGCACTCTGGGCCCTTTGCCCCGGCCACCATGAGGAATGCCACATTGCAGCAGTGCTCTGCGGAAGAGGTGATAAATCGTTGAACAAGCCCAGGCAGCCTGTCTCGCCGATGGGAAGAAGTACGCATCCGGCTGGCGGCTTGCCAGGGCACTTTTTTCGAGCTGTTCGTCGTAGCGCCTCAGTCGTTCAACCATGTCCACAGCAGGTGGGACGAGGCGGTCTTTGGCGAACTTGCCCTGCCGCACTGTGATGACACCTTGATTCAGGTCGACATCGCGGATTCTCAGGTTCAGGACTTCGCTCAACCGGAAGCCACAACCATACAACAGTCGAAAGACCTCAGGCAGGATGATCTGCCGGTGGGGTGATTTTGCGCTCGGCGGCAGGCCGTCAACGGCGTGCAGGAATCGGCGCACCTCCTCGTGAGTGAAGATCCTTGGAGAGAAGGCGTACGATCGCCGCGGCCCTATGCCGTCAGGCGGAAGGTATGCCGGATAGCCCAGCCTGATCATTAACCGAGCCAGTTGACGCACCAGGATAATCCGGCGCTGTTGCGTCGAGGCCTTGTCCTGGGGATAGCGTGCTAGCCACTGCATCACGATGGATTTGGGCAGTTCATTCGGCTTCACAGCCGTGCTGCACAGGAACTGGTCGAGGCTCTGGAGCACCTCCGCCGGCGTGTGATACTTGTAGCCGGCGGCCTGTTTTTCCTGAACCAGCCGTTCCATCAGTGGCGCCAGAGGGCTTTTGTAGACGAGCAATTTACGCTTAGCTGGCATGGTGCACCTCCTGAACCGGTAGCGCAACGTCGCGCAATGACTCAACACTGGCCTTGGCATAGATCATCGTCGACCCCATGGAGGCGTGCCCCAAGATGTCGGCAATGACTGCGAAGGGTACGTCGTCTTCCAGCAAGTGCGTTGCCAGGCTATGCCTCAGGGAATGCAGACCGCGCCGCTGCGGACGTCTAAATTGAATACCTGCCAGTTCCTGCCAGTAACTGACAATATGACTCAGGGGGGCGTTGGTTCCGAACGGCCGGATCGGCGGTTTGAGGCTGAGAAAGACTTCACGATGCGATGTCTGCGGACGCACGGATTTGATGTAGTCGATCAAGGCGTTGCCTACTTCATCGGTGAGCGGCAATCGCAATGACCTCCGGGTTTTACTCTGGACGAAGGTGATGGTTTCCTCCATCCAATCGATATCATCAAGCGTCAGTGCTTTGATGTCCCCGGAACGGATGCCTAAGCGGCACGCCAACAGCATGATGGCATAATCCCTTTTGCCTCGCGGTGCACGCCGGTCGACTTTATTCAGTAACTGCTCAAGTTGCGTCTTCTCCCAGGCCGATGGAATCTTGGCCCGCTCGGAAAAACTCACACTGGGCACGCTGCCGCTCAAGTCCTGATTCAAATACCCTTTGTGAAAGAGGAATCTGAGGTACACCCGTATGCAGTAAACAATGCTCGCTACTGTTTTTTGGCGATAGTGCGATAAGGAATAGACAAAGTCTGATAAATCCTCCGGGCTGATCTCGCTGAAGTGCTTGATGCCGCGTTTATTGAGGAAATCCAGGAACGCGCTGGTTTGTCGCATGTATTCGTTGAGCGTGCAGGGGCTGAGGTGACGCGCCTTGTCACAATACTGGTTGTACTCCTCCAGGCTCTTTCGCATCGCCCTTGGGATCCTGTATCGGGCAGCCCGGAGATTGCTGCGCTCGAAATAGCCGAAGCGGTGGTAGTGCCACAAGAGCTTTAGACTATATTCGGCGTGCTTCTTCCATCCTGAGAAGGATTGCGTGGGCCGCTGCGGATCGATCTGATGATGTGCTAGAAAATCGAGGATGAGTTGTTCTCGAAGTTTGCCCTTGTAACCCTGCTGTTCAGCAAAGGCGATGAGCTTGCGCCAGACCGTTTGATAGCGACGTATCGAGCGAGCATTGTAGTGGTGTACCTGGAGCTGGCTTAACGCACGAAAAACCAGTTCATCCAGTGTCGGCTTTTTGGATTTAGTTGGATGGGAAATCATACATAATTCTCCGTCGGTGGTTGCTGGCCGAATGGCCAACAACCACGCTACCGGAAACATTATGCAATGTACTCCAGAGGTAAGTGCCTGACATGATTGGACTTTCATCCCCAACATTACATAAACACCTACTTTCCTAAATACACGTTATGAAAAGCTTTCCATAAGGTTTATTTAGGTCGATAGTCATTAGCAGAGAGCCGTTTGACAGAAAACCCGACACCCACGGAACGGATTGATCGTTCACGGGTGAGGATCGGTTGGCGATCATGACGCGCATCATCATGATCAAGAGCCAAACATGTCTTCGTCCAAGCATTCCGCAATCCCGCAACGCCTAACGATATGGTTGTGCTGCACTGGCGTAGCCATCACGGGTCACTCCGCATGGGCCGCACAGCAAATGAATTCAGTGAAAGGCGCTCAGGCCCAGATTGGCCGCTATTCCGTCATTGCTGTCGCGCCAACAGCCGGACAGCAAGACCTGTTGTCGGTCACCAGGTCGATCACCATTCCGAACGACATCGATACTGTCGGTGATGCCATGCACTGGTTGTTGCGCGATTCCGGTTATCGCCTGGCAGATCATGCCGTTCTGTCTAAGGAAACCATCGACATGCTCGATCTGCCGTTGCCAAATGCGCATCGCGCTTTCGAGCCGATGCCGCTAAAGACGGTGATCGGGCTGATGGTAGGCCCGGCGTTTCACCTGGTTCAGGATCCTGTGCATCGCCTCATTGCCTTCGAGCGTTGCACCGATGCCTCTCACCACACATCAACCGGAGGCGCAGACTAATGGAAGGGTTTTTCCTAATTGTTGTTTTGGTCACTGCATTTTTCGTTGGCGTCGAGTCTGAACGACCTGATCAGGAGCAGCGTTCCGTCCATACGGCGACGCTGACGAGTGAGCAGGGCGTCACCGGTCAATCCCCAGTACAACTTTGCGACCCGTCGCATCGGACCATTGTTCAACGCGATCTGACCGTAACGGTCGATCAGCAGGGCAACGACGATGACCGCTGAGCGCATAGCGCGACCCTCGCGCATCGGGATTCTAGGATTCTGGCTTTGCATCACATTGCCGATCAACGCAGACACCGGGCCAGGTTCGGACACTTCGAAGCTCCAGGCTGTCGAGCAGTCGACGACCCAACAGATCGAATCCCAAACTTCCCGCGCAGAGCAGTGGGGTTTGGATGCCACCGAGTGGCAACGGTATGAATCCCTGATGCAGGGGATTCGGGGCAGTGTGAGCCCGGCGAAGTTGTCACCTCTGGAGGTCCTGGGTATTCATGCACGTACTGCTGATGAGCGCCGTCGCTACGCCGAACAGTGGGCCGTGATGATGCGTGACGACGCCGAGCGGGTCCTGGCGTTCCAACGTGCTTACGATGATGCCCAGCGGCGCCTGTTCCCCAATGGCTTGCTTATCGATGCCAATGCCCTGGCCTTAGCCGCACCAAATCAAACAGCAACCGAAAAAATGACGTGGCAACCCGATGACCGGGTGTTGTTCTTTACCGAGACGCAGTGCCCGCGTTGCGACGCCGTATTGGAGCGACTGGTCAGTCAGATCAAACAATACTCCGGCATTGATTTGTATCTGGTCGATGTGTCCGTCGGCGAGGAAACCCGCATACGCGATTGGGCGGCAGCGAAGCAGATCGATCCGCAGTGGGTCAGCGACCACCGAATGACGCTGAACATCGATGCGGGCGCGTTCGAGCAGGTCGCTGGCCACACGGGCCAGCAGGGGCAGGATCTGCCGGTACTGATACTCCGCCGGGAGGGTCAGTTGGCACCCCTGCCGGTATCGCGGTTTTGACGAGTGTTGGTCATGGCAAGCCGCTCGATCATCGTCTGTGCGGTCGGCCTATTGTGTGGACCGATGACGGCGCAGTCGCAACCGGTCCCTGCCGGGTATCAGCAGGTCGCCGGTGAATATGGTCTGCCGCCTGCGCTGCTCTATGCGGTAGCCCTCACCGAGAGCGGTCAAAGTTCACTGAGTCATGGAGAGTTTCGTCCTTGGCCGTGGGCGCTGAATATCGACGGCAAGGGGCAGTATTTTCCGTCTCGCCAGAGCGCGTGGCAGGCCTTGCAGACGGCGTTGGCGGACACCGATGCGTCCGTGGATATCGGGCTGATGCAGGTCAGCTGGCGCTACCACCAGTCATCCCTGGGTTCATCCTGGCAGGCGCTCGATCCCTACCACAATATGCGGGTGGCGGCCGCGCTGTTGCGCGATTGCTTAATTGAACACCGTACCTGGATCGAGAGCGCCGGTTGTTACCACGCGCCGAATAATCCAGCCCGCGCACACCGCTATGGCCGCCGTGTACAGGCGCGCTGGACGCAAGTGCTCGATGCGACCGAGGAGGTTCCCGATGATGCTCAGTAATCGAACTCTGTTGCTCATCTATGGGCTGGGACTGTTACTCTCGCTCGGCCTGAGTGCTAAAGCGCTTGCCGAGTTGACGCTCATTTACGACAACGGTCAAACGCGGCCACTGGTACCGTTGCTTGAGCCACTCATGGCGGACGACGCGCCATCGTCCGAGCCAGCCGAAAGCGCCACGCTCAATCCCTCGTCCAGTTATGGTCCAGCAGATCTTCGGAATCTATTGCCAGTGCGCTCACCCGGTCTAACTGTCGGCGATATCGCCGGCAGTGCCTTGCGTCCCGAGGTGCTGGCGCGGCTGGCACAAGGCAATCCAAGGCCGTTTTTTCTGATCGGATCGGATGCCACGTCGTTGCGGTGGTTGGCCTCGCACCGAGACGTCCTGGAAGATCTTGGCGCCGTGGGTATGCTGATCCAAGCCGAGACCGAAAACGATGTGCGACGGGTCGCGGAGGTGGCGCAAGGCTTGTCTATCACCCTGGGATCCGGGAGTGACCTGGCTGCCGCATTGGGCATCAATCGCTACCCGGTGTTGATCACCCCTTACGGTATTCGGCAATGAGCACGCATCCGATGGAGGAATTGTTGCGGCCTCCCGTCGAGCTGTGGTCCACCGCCACCGCATTCGCGGCGGGCACTCTGGCCTGGTTGGCACCCTGGGCCCTGATGATGCCACCGGGTATCGCGGCAGCGACTGGTATGACCTTTTTCGGATTTGGCGTGTGGCGTGGGCGTCAGGCCTGGCGCGTTCTGCGCTACCAGCATCACATGAAGCGGCTGCCGGAGTTTCGCGTGCGGGCAGCGCAGATTCCCGTCAGTCGGCACAAGCTGTTTTTGGGCAAAGGCTTTCGCTGGACACAGCGACACACGCAGCGGCTTCGCGATACGCTAAAGCCCGAGGTGCAGCGTTACGTGCAACCGGGCAGGCTCTATCAATGGGCGAGACAAAAGGAAGTAGCCTGGGAGTCGATCCCCGTGCTCTCGGTGCTGGCCAAAGGCTTGCGCAGCCGTTCCCGCTGGAACCCGCTGGCGCCGCTACCGGCGGTCGGCGGCAAGCCGGCGCTACACGCCGTTGAACCCCTTGAGCAATCCGTGTGGATGGATCTCGGTGAACGCGTCGGGCACACCCTGGTACTCGGCACCACGCGTGTTGGCAAGACACGCCTGGCCGAACTGCTGATCACCCAGGATATTCGCCGGGGCGATGTCGTCATCGTCTTCGATCCCAAGGGGGATGCCGATCTCTTACGTCGCATCTATGCCGAGGCCAAGCGCGTCGGTCGACTTGACAACTTCTATCTATTCCATCTTGGCTTCCCCGAACTGTCGGCGCGCTATAACGCCATTGGCAACTTCTCGCGCATCACCGAGGTCGCGACCCGTATCGCCAACCAATTACCGAACGAGGGGAACTCCGCGGCCTTCAAGGAGTTTGCCTGGCGCTTCGTCAATATCATTGCGCGTGCTCTGGTGGCCTTGAAGCGTAGACCGGATTATCAACAGATTCGCCGCTACATCAACGACATCGAGCCCCTGTTTGTCGAGTATGCCGGCCATTGCGCCGAGGTGGCCGGTATCGACGCCTGGGCATCGCTGGTGGAAGAGCGCGCCGCGGACATCAAGGAGCGCAACCTGCCCAACGCGCTGCGTGGCCGGTCGATGGAAGCCATCGCCTGTATGCGGTTATTGCAGGAGAGGGCCATTTACGACCCCGTTCTGGATGGCCTGATTTCGGCGTTCAAATACGACAAGACCTATTTCGACAAGATCGTCAGCTCCGTCGGCCCCCTGATGGAAAAGCTGACGACCGGAACCATCGCCGCGCTGATCTCGCCGGATTACCAGGACGAGCAGGATGCGAGGCCGATCTTCGAATGGATGGAGGTGGTGCGGCGCAAGGGCATCGTGTATGTCGGGCTCGATGCTCTCACCGACACCACGGTCGCCAGTGCAGTGGGCAATTCCATGTTCGCGGACCTGGTATCCGTCGCGGGCACGATCTATAAGCACGGTGTCGTGGCGCCGAGTTCCGATACGTCACTCCCGGAAAACGCGCGACAGTCGCTGCCCACCATATCATTGCACGCGGATGAGTTTAACGAGCTGATCGGGGATGAGTTCGTGCCCTTGCTGAACAAGGCGGGTGGGGCGGGTTTTCAGGTTACGGCCTATACCCAGACCTGGTCGGACGTGGAGGCGCGCATCGGCAGCCGCGCTAAGGCCGGGCAGGTGGCGGGCAACTTCAATACGATGCTGATGCTGCGGGTGAAGGAGCTGGCTACCGCCGAGATGCTGACCGAACAGCTGCCCCGGGTGGAGGTCTTCACCCTGATGAGTGTCTCCGGTGTCGATGATTCTTCGGATCCCGGTTCCGGCGTCGACTTCAGTTCCCGCAATGAGGATCGGATCAGTGTCTCCGAAGTGCCAATGCTTACCGCCGCCGATATGGTTACGCTCCCCAAGGGGCAGGCTTTCGCGTTACTGGAAGGGGGCCAGCTCTGGAAAATTCGTATTCCGTTGCCGGATGATCGCGCCGATGCCGCCATGCCAGGAAATTTTGAGGAAATGGCCGAGGCCATGCGGCGCAGCTACATCACCAACGATCACTGGTATCGGGTGACTGAGCACTGGTGGCACGGCGTCTCTGAGGCGACGGTTGAGCCTGCAGAATCGAGTGTCTCAGACTGAGCATGGCGGAACCGACCGATCCTCGTCGAACCGTTGCCCGTCCCGGAGCGATCTCCCTGGTATTGACGGGTTTCGCCCAGTGCCTCAAATGGCTGATCCTCTCGCTGGTCTTTTCCATCCTGATCGAATGGATCGGTATGGCATTCTGGTGGGAGGAGCAGGGCGTGGCGCACAGCCGACAGATGCTGGTGAATGAGCTGCAGTTCCTCGGGGCAGATTTTCATCGCAGTTGGTTGACCGCGCAGCCCATGCAGTTCGCCAGTGATTTGTCGGAACGCTTCTACACCATCGCCTTCGAGTGGACCGGCCTTATCGATCTCATTCAGTGGGTCACGCCGGTTCCCTCCACCGAAGAGTCCGGTGTGCGCCCCCTGCTGCACCGGCTTTATCGGCCTGCGGCTGACTATGTGTTGGCCGGCATGCAGATCACCCAAGTATTTGCGGTGAGACTGGCCATTCTGGCCCTGGCCACCCCGGTATTTGGGCTTTTCACTCTGGTGGCACTGGTGGATGGTCTGGTGCGACGGGATTTACGGCGCTGGGGCGGGGGTCGGGAGAGTTCTTTTGTCTATCACTACGCCAAGAAAGCCGCTATTCCGCTGATCATCATGGCCTGGGTACTCTACCTGGCGCTGCCATTCAGCCTTCATCCGTCCTGGATCATCCTGCCGTTCGCTCTGGCCTTTGCCTTTGCCGTCACCATCACGGCCAGCACCTTCAAAAAGTATCTCTGATACACTTGACTGTACTATTACAGTTTGCTAGGCTGCATTAAAGCACTGTAAAAATACAGTACGGAGTTAGGCATGATCGCACAAGCCGAACAATTACTGCAGCGTGGTTCCAGTGTCACCAGTTCACTGCTGCCGGCGATTTTCGCTATTTTCAGCCAGTGGCGCCTGACTGGCGCTCAGCAGATGACCCTGTTGGGGCTCAGCAATGAGAAGACCCTCTACAACTGGAAGAGCCAGCCCGAAAAGGCCAAGCTGACCCGGGACTTGCTGGAGCGGGCGAGCTATATCCTGGGGATCTACAAATCTCTGCAGATTCTATTGCCCGACCAGGCATTGGCCGATCAGTGGCTGTCTACCCCTAATGACAATCCGCTGTTCAACGGCACGGCACCGCTGGATCGCTTACTGGCCGGTCAGGTCGTGGACCTGGCTGTGGTCAGGAACTTCCTCGATGCGGAGCGCGGTGGCTGGTGATCGATATCGCAACGCTACCCAGCAGCGAAGTCAATGAACCGGTTTACCGGATCATCCTCTCGCGCTACCCACAGATCCACCTGTTCGAGCGCGTCTCCAATCCCCAGGATTGGGATGTGTTGTACGCCGTAGAGTCACTGACCAATCCCAGGTTGCGCGATGAAGTGGGTGATATTCGCCTGGTGCCTCCGGAAGACCGTGTCTATGGTGATGGCGCCTCCTGGATCATGGCGGCATTTACCCACCCGCCTGTCGATGGTCGTGGGGGTCGCTTCAACCGGGACTTCGGTATCTTTTACTGCGCCGCTGACGAGTCGATCGCTGTGGCCGAATCCTCGTTTCATCGCGCACGATTCCTGAGGGAGTCACGAATCGACAAGACCACCCAGGAAATGCGCGTTATCCGTGCACAACTGGGGCCGGCTACCCTGCACGATATACGACACCTGGTCGGTGAGGCGATTTACGATCCGGATGACTACCGCGAGGCACAGCAGCTCGGCTACAACTTGCGAGATGCAAACAGTTACGGTGTTCACTTTCGGAGCGTGAGAGCAGCGGGTGACTGCTTTGGCGTTATGCGTCCCAGGGTACTGTCGGATGCCATCCATTGGCGCTACCTGCGGTACCACTATGACCAGGGATCGATAGTCCAGGTTGAATCCCTCGATGGCAGCAGTGGACGGTGATGGCGATGTACAACGAACTGCTGTGGATATTCACACAACTCCCTGACGATTATATCGTCCTCGATACAGAGACCACGGGACTGCCGGACGAAAACGGCTTGCCGGATATCGTAACGCTCGGCATCACCGTGGTTAGGAATAGAGAGATCGCGGAAACCATCGAGTTCAAGACACAACCGCAAAAACGAATTTCAGACGAAGCGCAGTCGATACACGGCATCACCAACGAACAGGCCGCCGCGTTCGAGTCCTTCGATTCGCAGTGGCAACGGATTGCTGGCTACCTGAAGGATCAGCTCATTGTCATTCACAACGCCAGTTTCGACTGGCCGATTCTCTTGGATCACGTTGAGCGATACGGAATGGAAATGCCACTGATTCAAGGCGTGTTCTGCAGTCAGAAAGCGGCCATCCCATGGGCGCAGGCAATAAATTTGCCATGCAGCCCAAGGGGACCGTCGTTAGATACGTTGACGAAAGCGTTTGATGTTAAAGATATTAGATCTGAAGGGAAAGGAATGCACGGAGCCGAGATTGATGCAAAGCAAACTGCTGATGCGATAGAAAAAATCAGGGAAAGATTTCGCGCTTGTCAGTAGTTTGCGGATAACCATTGAGGCTTCAATAATCTTGACGTAGGAATTTTAAAATAGTGCACAGCAATGAAATAAAATCCGCCCAGGTAAATCGACCAGGTTATCTTGGTGGTGGGCAATGGGAGCTTAGTGGATTAAATCGAGTTAATGTTCTTCTTGGGCGAAATGGATCAGGTAAGAGTATCTTGTTGAGGGCGCTGAGAGATCTTTCACCCGACAATTCCCACTATATTGTCCCTGAGCGAACCGGCGATATTACCTTTGAGGCTGGTCTGATTGTTGAATCAGTTTCGTCAACTGGCAGAAGAAATCGGTCTCAAAGCAATTTTTCACCCAATTATAGGCAAGGCGTTGTAACAAGAATTCAGGCGTACTACACGACCAGAGGAACAAAAAAAATAGGCGATATCAATCATGATCCTGACGAATTGATGAAGTCTCTTTCGATTGTCTTGCCTGATTTTACGGTAAGCGTAAAAAGCGAAAACCCTTTCTACGACTTGAAGCGCATCAAAGATGGAAGTTCGGTAACTTCCGTAAATGCGCTAAGCAGTGGTGAATCTCAACTTCTTACGCTAGGAATGGATATTCTTACTATTGTTGGAGTGTGGGAGCTTGAAAAGGTAGGCGAACGAATCTTACTAATCGACGAGCCTGATGCGCATATCCATCCTGACTTGCAGATTAAATTTGCTGATTTCCTTTACACGATCTCATGCGAATACGATGTTCGAATAATCGTTGCGACTCATTCGACAACTCTTCTTTCTGCGCTAGGTCAGTTCGGAAAAGAAGATGTAAGTATTCTGTATTTGCGCCCAGATCAAACAGTTGTTCGTGGCGAAAAGTATGATTCGGTTTGTAAGGAACTGGCAAATTTTCTAGGAGGTCACTTGATAATGGGGCCATTGTTCGCCGCTCCAGTCTTGCTCGTGGAGGGAGACGACGATTACAGAATCTGGGTGCAAGTAGCTCGATCAGGCAAGGTGGATGTTTGTGTATTGCCTTGCAATGGAGATGAAATTAAAAAGTACCGTAGAACGTTAGAAAACATGTTTTCCGCATTGTCCGAGAACATGAATCTTAGAGGTCTTGCTCTACTTGATGGTGACAAGCCAACCCCACAATCTACGTCAGGGTCGCCCCAAACTTATGTTCCATTCGTACAGCTAAATTGCCATGAATCTGAAAATCTTTACTTGACGGATAATTTGCTGTCCGAACTTGGATATACATGGCAGGAAGCAATTAACAAGATTCAAAGCGAGAGCAACAACTATGGGAACAAAAGTGACGCGCTGCAAAGGATATCTGAAATAGACCGGCGTGATGGCGATATAAAAAATATCATAAACGAGATAGCCGACATCCTTGACCCAAAAAAATTACTTTGGACCGTCAGGGTAGGGAAATTCTTGGGCGGTAATACCCCCAACGGAATGATGAGAGACTTCATTGGTGAAGATGTGGTTAGTGCTTTGTGGGGTGGTCAACCGGAGGCAGCATTAGCGTGAGGTTGGCAAGCTCACGATGAAAAATTCAGCGACATGATTAGGTTGCCTATAACCACCCCACCCACCGAATAGATTTCCCATCGTCCCGCACTCCTGATTTCAGCACTATGCCCCGTAACAACACACGGGAGCAGCAGTGCCATGCAACGCCACCTCTGGCCACCTTCTTTTCTGATCATCGGCTTGTTCATCACGCCGTTGGCCTTTGCCGATGCAGATGCCGAGCGCGACGAATTGGCAAAAATCATCCATGAACTGAATGCTCTTGAACCCCTGATCAAGCAAGCCGAGGCAAATGCCGATCAAGATGCCCGTGTTCGTTTTCGTTTTGACTGGCTGCGTCAGGACCTGAAGCAAATCAGGGACGGCGTTCAGTCACACATCGATGCACCTCGCGCCCAACCACGTTCCTTCCCGCCCCTGCGCGGCGATTTCCGTCGCTAGGTTGCGCGATGACAGGTGCGCAACAAGCAGCCTTCCAGGCCGGTTCCGGCATTACCCCAGCGACGATGCTGACAGCGATCGCGTCGATGGTCCTAGTGCTGTCGTTTGTCTGGGTGATTTGGGTCGCCTTCGGCACCTTTAGGGCCTGGCAGGAAGGTCAGGCCACGGTCTTCGACCTGACCTGGAGCACCTTGAGGGCAAGCATTGTGTTGATGGTGTTGGGTTTCTATTTGCGGTGAGTCAATCGAGAAAGCCCGGTAAGGGCAAGCGGCGGCGCATTGCAGTGGGATGCGGGGATAGGCCCCATTTTTATCAGCGTTACAGAAGAGGACATTTCCTATGGGTACATCAACCACACAAAACGGGTTCAGCAAAACGTCCGTTGCCATTCGCAGGCCGCTATTGGCAACGGCCGCGGTGTTTTTTCCATTGCCGCTCTGGGCGGCATTGCCGACGCCGGTCGCGCCGAGTACCGCTCCGGGGGCGGGTGACTGGATCGGACTGATCCAGGGCTACATCAAAGACGGTGGCTTGGTGCTCGGACTCGCTATCGCGGTTCTGGGTTTTCTTTGGATCGCCTATCTGGGCTTTGCCAAATTCAATGAAGCCCGGCAGGGCAAAGCGGAATGGGCTGAAGTGGGCGTCTTGGGCATCGTTGGTGCCATCGTCCTGATCTTCGCCAGCTATCTGCTGACCGAAGCGGCCGGTGTCATCTGATACCTGACATCAAGAGCAGAAAGTGGCAGGAGGTGTGAATGTCGAAGGACCATGAAATCCTGGCGGACCGGCTCAATGCCGAGCCCGTCATCTTCAAAGGTTGCTCGTCCTCTGAGCTTGGCATGATTGTGGGGCTGGCCATAGTGATCTGGCTGCCCCTCAGTCTGCTCCTCGCCTGGATGCTCGGTGCCATCACCATGGGTTTCGGTATTGCCGGTGTCGGCGTGGTCGCCACCGTCGTGGTGATGGCAACCGTATTTCAGCGCATCAAACGTGGGCGGCCTGAAGGTTACTACCAGCAATGGATGCGCATCCGCCTGCAGTCGACGGGTCTCTATCGCGCGCCCTGGGTATTGCGTACGGGCGCCTGGGACATCGGGAGGACGTCGCATGCGCCGCTACCGTCTCGAAATCGATAACGTGCGCGCCCATCTGCGTTCCTTGTGGATCGTCATTGCTCTGCAAGGGCTGATCATCCTCGCGCTCTGGGTCGGCTGGAGCCAGGCCCCCAAGCAATTGCGAGTCTACGTGCCGCCGGATCTGCGCTCCGGTGCGGTCCTGGCGGCCGAGGAGGTGCCTCCGGCCAATGTGTATGCCTTTGCATTCTACATTTTCCAGCAACTCAATCGTTGGCCAGACAACGGCGCAACGGACTACCGTAGCGCGATTTTCCGCATCTCACCCTACCTGACGCCGCGCTATCGCAACGACCTGATCGCCGACATGGAACTCAAAGCCCGCCGCGGCGAATTGACCTATCGGGTACGCGGTGTTCATGAAGTGCCAGGGCACGGTTATGAAGAACGTCGCGTCGATGTGCTGTCGCCCGATGTCTGGGTCGTCTGGCTGGATCTCGACCTGTTGGAGTCAGTAAAAGGCATGACCGTGAAGCAAACCACGATTCGCTACCCGATTCGCGTGGTGCGTCAGGCCATCGATCCGGAATCGAATCCCTGGGGGCTGGCACTCGATGGGTACGCCAGTGATGGCCCGCGTCGATTGACCGATGCCGAGCTGGCTGAACCCGGCGTGACTGGCGCCACTACAAATAAGGAATCATCCCAATGAATCCCCGTCATTTCGTCGCGCCAGTGAGGTGGATCGTCTTGCTCGGTTTCTGCATTCCGCTGCTGTCCCTTGCACAAGTCGATGCAGCATCAAATGCGCCTGAACGTGTGGTCTGGAACAAAACGCCTATCGCGATTCCGTTAGTCGTTGGCGAAGAACGTCTGGTGCATTTCCCTGGCTCGGTGAGTATCGGTCTGCCACAGTCACTGACAGCGCTGCTGCGCAGCCAAAGCATCAACGGCACCCTGTACCTCTTGGCCAGAGAGCCATTCGACACCACCCGCATCATGGTGCGATCGGAAACCGAGGGGCCGATGTATGTCCTCGATGTGTCAGCAGAACCTGCCGAGGCCGGCAGCCACACACTACCCGATGTGCAGATACTGCTGGATTCGGAACCGGACAAGGATGCTGCCGAGTCGCAACCAAACAAGCAATTCCTGTCCTGGGGATATGCCGCCTTGACCCGGTATGCCGCGCAACAACTCTATGCACCCACACGACTGATCCCTCGTCAGCCCGGTGTGGTCGCCATTCCCGTCAGCGCCGAACCGGTCGAGCTGGTGCATGGCGCGCGGATCGAAGCGGTCCCCGTCGCCGCCTGGAAGGCGGGTTTGCGCTACGTCACTGCCGTCAAGTTGACCAATCGCACCCAAAGACCGGTGGTGCTGGATCCGCGTGAACTACGCGGGGCCTGGTTGGCAGCGACGTTTCAGCACAACCGCTTGCTACCTGCGGGCGATGAAGCCGATACCACCGCGGTCTATCTGATCTCGGATCGGCCATTCGATGTGGCGCTTTGAGAGAGGAGTGGAATCTACCCCATGTCGATGGTCACCAGTAATCGCTTGTTACCTCTGCTTGCCGGCTCCGTTGTCTTGATGGCGGCGCTGGTTGCCGTGAAGTCCTGCTCGCCGGATGAAGAGCAGGCACAAATTTTGGAGGCGGTGCCGCAGGCGCCGAAACCGGATGCCGATTCGCCGGCAGACACCATCAAGACGCTGACCGCCAATGTCAGCGCCATGACCTCGGAGCTGAATGCCCTGCGTCGGGATAACACGGCGCTCAAACAAGAAAACCGCGAGTTGATCGAGGACCGCAAACAGATCGAGAACAACGTGCTGACCCGAGTGCAGCAATCCCTGGCAGCCAAACGGAGCGACACCGCGTCACCGGAGACGACCTCCGCCATTGCGGCCTTGACCGCCAGGGTGGACTCCCTGACCAACCGCTACGGCCAGTCGGCAAAACCTTCATCGGCTGTGGGTTCTGACATCCCCGTCGGGCTTGGGCTGGAGGGTGTCAGCACGCCCTCTGCGAACTCGGAGTCGCTGGTGTGGGTCAATCCCTTGGAGCTCTCGCCATCGCTCGACGAGGATAAAGAGACGCTACTCAATCGATTCAGTCGCACCGGTCGCAACGCGCTCGACAGCGCGGGTCCGCCGGTGCAATCGCTGGTCGCCAAAGGCTCTGATGCCCTCAACAGCACACTGCCGGTCTACACGGTGCCTCGCAATGCCACCCTGATTGGTTCCACCGGCATGACTGCCCTGGTCGGCAGGGTGCCTATTCAGGGGCAGGTGCGGGATCCCATGCCATTCAAGGTGATTACCGGTAAGGAAAACCTGGCCGCCAATGGCCTACGCATTCCGGGCATCGAAGGCATGATCTGGAGCGGCACCGCGATCGGCGACTGGACCCTCTCCTGTGTGACCGGAAAATTGGAATCGGTGACCTTCGTGTTCGAGGACGGCACCATTCAGACTCTCTCCAGTGATGACAATCAACGGAGTGGTTCCAGTGGAAACAGCGCAGGGGGAGGCGATAACCGGCCGCTCGGCTGGATTTCCGATGCGCGCGGTATTCCCTGTATCACGGGCGAACGCAAGACCAACGCACCTGCCTTCCTTACTCAGCGTATCGGCGTGATGGCGCTTGAAGCGGCGGGCGAAGCGGCCGCGCAGGCGGAAACCACCACCCTGATCAACGATGCCGGTACGGCAACGAGCGTCGTTTCCGGAGAGACCGGCAAATATGTGTTGGGCAAAACCCTGAGCGGCGGCAGCGAGGAAGTGGCCCAGTGGCTGCGGGAGCGCCAGGCGCAGAGTTTCGATGCGGTCTTTGTACAAGCTGGCGTCGAGCTGGCAATTCATGTCGATCACGAACTTCCCATCGATTTCCATTCCAATGGCAGGAAACTTCATCATGACGCGAATCTATTCCAACAAGCGACGACTACCACTGGTTCTGGTCTGGACTAGCCTGTTGATGGTCGGCTGCGCCAGCACCAAAGAGACGGTGTTGCCCCAGGACGGCCCGACTATGAAGTCCATTTACGACCAGCACATGGTGGACGTTCAAAAGCCCGACCATCGTCGCGTGATCGGTGGTCAGCCGCTACCGCAATCGGGTATCGAGCACTACCGCGGCTTCGTGCGGGAAGCGGCCAACGAGATCGATACCGTATTTCCCCGCCTGCCCAACCCCACGCTGGTGATGTACATCTTTCCTCACCTGTCGGGGAGTGAGCGCACCCCGATACCGGGTTATGTGACCACCTTTCCCCTCTATGAAACGGTGGAGTACGCCCTGCCCGGGGAAGTGTCCGGCGAGATGCCGTCTGACAACAGTCAGTCACCATCAGGCCAGTAGGGGTACCCATGGCAATCAATCAACCCGAAAACTCGGATGCATCCCCGCTCACTAACGCGACCATCAAGCGGCACTACGACCGCCCGCCGTCGTTTACCGACCTGTTGCCCTGGATGGAATACATCCCTGAGTGCAAAGCTTTTGTGTTGGAGGACGGTATCAGCCTGGGGGCGCTGTTCGAAGTCACCCCGGTCGGCTGTGAAG
Organism: Gammaproteobacteria bacterium; assembly: GCA_030429735.1. Classification (GTDB taxonomy): domain Bacteria; phylum Pseudomonadota; class Gammaproteobacteria; order Pseudomonadales; family JAUIET01; genus JAUIET01. The sequence goes on along the minus strand of JAUIET010000001.1, from coordinate 100,554 downwards.
CACGCACGCCGGCGTTTATGGCGCAGCTGCGCGATACTATCCAGACCGCGATCAATGAGGCTATTCCTGAACGCGACGATGCGCCCTGGGTATTACAGGTCTATGTGCAGGATGAACCACGGCTCAATCAGTTCGACGCCTCACTGGCCCGTTATCCGATGCCGAAAGTTCGCGCATCTGACTATTCACAACACTATCAGGCCGTGATGTCGGCGCATTTGCAGGCGATCTCCCGCCCGGGCGGCTTGTTTGACGATACCACGGTCACGGGTTCGCGCTGGCAGGGCCAGCAGCGTCGGATTCGGGTGGTGCTCTACCGGCGTTTGAAGCACAACGGCAAAACTCCGGCAGCGATCGAGGTGGAGGAGGCGCTCAATGATGTGGCGACTAAATGGATTGCCGCTCTCGCTTCGGCAGGGATCCATATCCAGCGTGCGGATGGCAAGGCGTTTTATCACTGGATGCTGAGCTGGTTTAACCCCAAGCCAGCATTTACCGATGAAAGACCTGAATCGTTGCTGCAGATGGCGCCCTATCCGGGTGACGACGATTTACCATTTGGCTACGACTTTGCGGAACAGTTGACGCTGTCGATGCCGCGCTCCGACGAGGCAACGGCGAGCTGGCACTTCGATAATTTGCCGCACACCGTCGTGACGATTCAAAGCTTGCGAAGGGCGCCAGACATCGGCCACTTCACGGCGGAGCGCCAGGCAGGGGATCAGGTGTTCTCGCTCTTTGATCGTCTGCCCGAGCACACCATCATGGCGGTAACGCTCACGCTGAAACCACAGGACACCACCCGCAATCATATCGCGCAAATCAAACGTGCCTCGGTGGGCGACTCGGCAGAGGCGTCGATCACACGAGAAGATGCAGAGCAAGTGGAGCGAGAGATGGCGCAGGGCAACAAACTCTATCCTGTCAGCCTGGCGTTCTATGTGCGCGGCGAGAATCAAAAGTCCCTGCGTCACAATTTGAATCGCCTCAACGCGCTGCTCCTTCCGAATGGATTGCAACCGATCACCCAGGAAGCAGACTTGCTGGCGCTTGATAGCTACATCCGCAACCTGCCCATGGCTTATGACGCGGATCTAGATAAATCCCGGCGCCGGTCGCCACTGATTTTCTCTCGCCATATCGCCAATATGTTGCCGTTCTACGGTCGTTCGCGGGGAACCGGTCATCCGGGGTTGGTGTTCTATAACCGCGGTGCCGAGCCGCTGGTGTTCGACCCGTTACATCGGGAGGATCGCAAAAAGAACGCCCACATGCTGATCCTGGGGCCAACGGGTGCAGGCAAGTCGGCACTGCTGGTGTATCTGCTGCAACAGATGATGGCGCGCCACCGTCCCCGTATTTTCATTATCGAAGCGGGCGCGTCGTTTTCCCTGTTGGGGCAGCATTTTGCGCACCATGGCTTGTCGGTCAACCAGATTACGTTGAACCCGAATGTCGATGTGAGTCTGCCACCGTTTGCCGATGCACTTCGCCTGCTTGATCGACGCCATGCCCTGAATCCGCTCGATGCCGATGACCCCTCGTTGGAGGAGACGCTGGACGAAGACGATGAGATCGAAGACGAGGGCGGCGGGCGCGATATTCTCGGTGAAATGGAAATTGCCGCGCGCATCATGATTACCGGTGGCGATGAGCGCGAGGATGCGCGCTTGACCCGTGCCGACCGGTTGCTGATTCGCAATGCCATATTCCTTGCGGCGAAAACCGTGAAAGAAGCCGGCAATACCCAGGTGGTTACCCAGGACGTGGTCGATGCTTTTCAGGCCATCGCCACCAACAAGGAATTACCCGAGCATCGGCGCAATCGCGCACTGGAAATGGGCGATGGTATGGCGCTGTTTTGTTCAGGCCTGGCCGGTCATTTCTTTAACCGGCCCGGTCAGTCCTGGCCGGAGGCCGATGTCACCATCCTCGAAATGGGCATGCTGGCCCGGGAGGGGTACGAGGACCAACTGACAGTCGCTTACCTGTCGATGATGAGCCACATCAACGATCTGGTGGAACGCCACCAACACGATGATCGCCCCACACTGGTGGTCACCGACGAAGGTCACATCATCACAACCAATCCGCTGTTGGCGCGCTACGTGGTCAAGATCACCAAAATGTGGCGCAAGCTCGGCGCCTGGTTCTGGATAGCTACCCAGAATCTGGAAGACTTCCCGGACGCCAGCCGCAAGATGCTCAATATGATGGAATGGTGGCTGTGCCTGGTGATGCCAAAGGAGGAGGTGGAACAGATCGCGCGCTTCAAGGATCTGAACGATGAACAACGCAACCTGCTACTGTCCGCCCGCAAGGAACCGGGCAAATACGTAGAAGGTGTCGTACTGGCCGACAAGGTTGAAGCCCTGTTTTGCAACGTTCCGCCGGCCCTGTCACTGGCGCTGGCCATGACTGAAAAGCACGAGAAGGCCGAGCGCGCCGCCATTATGCGTGAAAAGAACTGTTCCGAACTGGAGGCCGTTTACGAGGTTGCCCGGCGTATCGAGCAGTCGCGTTAGCAGTATTAAGGTCTGCCAGAAACTTCGACCGCTTCTGTCTGAATAAACCGTGTTTCTCGAATCCGTAATCGCGCAGGATGGTGACTTCCACAAAGCCATCCCGGGTTGGATGATCGTCAGTGAATGTCGCAAAGGCTAAATACATAATCTCGTTGCTGCTCACAGGAGCCCTCTGTGCGTCTGTGCAAGCCAGCGAGATTGCCATCGAGACTGCCATTGAGAAAGCGCCGACGATCGAAGTGTTCTCCGATTCGAGTCTTCAGATTGTGTCTGGAAATGACCATACAACCGTCTATGTGATCGATAGGATCAACCGATTTCAGCAAGTACTCTCCAAAGACCTGCCCACGGATCCGGAAGCGGCCAAAAAAACGGTGCTGCAGCGCTTTCAGCGCATGGACAGACAACTCAGCGGAGGGTTGGAAAATGCAGCTAACGGATTACTTAAAGCGACGCAGTACGGCATTGATCGTTACCCGGCCATTGTCTTCGATGGTAGAGCGGTGGTGTACGGCATCACCGACATTCAGACAGCAATCCAACGGTATCGGCAATGGCAGGCGGGAGAGCCAAGATCATGATGCGCTTCCTCCGCAGTTGCGGGCTCTTCCTGCTGATGTGGGTCTCCCTCATGAGCCACGCTGGCGCCATCTCCACTACGGAGATTGTCTCCCAGACTACCAGTGCAGCACTCAGCTGCATGCGCTGGATGCCGGTGGGGATGTGTTTTTGGCTACGCTGCTCCATTTACGAATGCGATGTCGAGACCTCCATCAAAGTCGGTCATTACCAGCCGGATGCAGTGGTCAGCAGCTACAACGAACTCGGTGCCAATCCCTGGACAGAGATCCGTAGCATTTTAGGTGCCGCTCAAAGTTCCGCTGCGAATGGTTTGCTCGGCAGCTTATTGGCTGTGCCTATCGACAGTGCGGGCAATAGAACAGAAGGCGGGCAGGGCAACAAGGATCATCGGAATCTGATCTTTCGGGAGACCGATGTCATCGGTCATCCTCTCGGTTCCCTCTCTGGAGTTCTTGCGGGTACCGGCTACTTATGCGAGTCAGAAACTACCTCCTTTTACCCCTACTTCATGTCGAGCCTGGATGCGCTCTCGTGGCGGATGGAGATCCCGGAGATGTTCTACGCCGCCAGTCTGATTCCCGGTTTGCGGGAGATAGGTAACTGGCCAACTCAAACCTGGGGTGGTGTGTATCCCAGAACAGGCTGGACTACGCAGGCGGAGGAACCCAAAGCAGCGGCAATCAATGCGCAGCGCGCCGGAGATATCGTGACCCGGGACAGCCAGCCGCACATTTACGATCAGATCGAACCGTCCTCCAGCTCAGATCAGCGGATCTGGTCGCCTGGTCCCTTAGTTGAGGATGATCCTTCAACGGGTGAGTGGCAGATGTTGCTCCCAAAAGCAGAATCAAGCTGCGCTGTTTTTGGCACCAATGATCTCGCGAGCGCCAATGGTTGGGGTGGTGGTCGGGTGGATGAGGAAGGTGATTACGTCTGGAATCTATGGAGGCCGTACCAGTGTTGTGAAAGGGAAGGCCAGTTTTTTCTGTTCGACATTAACTGGATCGATTACCCGCCATGAGCATGAAAGTGTCTGTTCGCACCGTGTTGTTGTTTGGCGCCCTGAGTGTGTGTCACGTCGTTCACGCGGCCCAGGGTCCCACCGAAGATAGCCTGTGGTACTACGAAATTGGTGGGGCAGAGCCCGTCTCTGTACCGGCCAACCCCGCAGTGGTCTCCGTCACCCTGGGAGGTTCCGCTCAACTGGGACTCGGCTACAGTTGTGGCAAATTTGATCCGGTGGCGGCGGTGACCAACACGCTGAATGATATTGGTGCCGGTGTCGATAATATGATGAATGCGATGACCGCAGCGGCCACCAGTGCCATTGCGGCGCTGCCGGCATTGATCCTGCAGCGCGCCAACCCGGGCTTGTACGATCTATTTCAGAACGCGCTGATCAAGGCCGAAGAAACCATGCAGCTGGCGACCAAGTCCTGCGAGCAGATGGAGGCCGAGATCGCCCAGGGCAAGAACCCTTATGCTGATCTGATCACTCTGTCCAAAGGCAACGACTGGAAGGTGCAGATGGGGATTGGCGGCAATGATGCCGTCACTGCCAAAGATACGGTGGAGTCCTCGAATGGCGATAACGGGGTGCCCTGGATCGGCGGTCAGGCGGGCGGCACCGGCCAGCCAGTGCTGGAATTCACCGGCGACATCGTCGAGGCTGGTTACAACATCAATATGAATCGGGCCGTCACCGATACCACGCCAGTGCCGGCGGCATCGGCCACGCGCTTGTCTGAAATCTGGTCATCGCCGGCGGAGGCCCGCGATTGGACCGTCGATGTGGTGGGCGAAAATATCGTCACCACCTGCGACACCTGCCGCAAAGACAGCATTCCCGGCACCGGGCTGTTACCCAAGCTGTATCAGGAGTCCGCCGCCGTCACCACCGAAATCCAGAATCTGGTCAGTGGTGCGACACCGCCGACGCTGGCTAACCTCGATCAGATCACCGCGCCCGGCGTGGCCATCACCCGCCAGGTGATCGAAGCGATCCGTGAGATGCCGCCCTCGGAGCAGAGCTTGATCATGGGTCGCCTGGTCTCTGAAATCAGTACTGCGCGCACCGTCGAGAAAGCACTGTTCGCACGGCGATTGTTATTGTCGGGCCGACAGGTTCCTGAGGTCTATGCAACAGAAGTCGCACGCGAGCATGCAGACACCTCTATTGCCGAGCTCGACAAAGAGATCGAAAATCTGCTGTTTGAGACCCGTGTGCGCAAAGAAGTGGTCTCCGACACCGTTGCCACCTTACTCGAACGCGCGGCAGCCAGAAGGCAGAGCTCGCTCACCGTGCCCGAAGTGCCGACCCTCGATCCGAACCCGTTGCGAGGTGGTCGTGTTCAATAACCGTGGGGCAAAGCGCAAGGGCTTCTTGATGGCTACATTGGTTGCCGCCCTGCTGACGGCCCTGGTGGGCTATTCGCTGATGCATCGATTACAGACGACCGACTCTGTGCAGTCCATCCAACAGAGTATCGACGCCTGGCGCGTAACGCTCACGCTATGCCGGTGGACAGTGATCGCGCTGGTGGCATTCGGTTGGAATGTCGGCGTTGTACACCTCGCCAAAACCGGAAAGATCCATTCCGCCCAGGCAGAGCAGTTATGCCGGTATCGCTGGCGCGCCGTCACCTGGCTGGCCATCCTCGAACTGGTGCTGGGTCAGGGCTTGGTTGTGAAGTTTCTCGGCATCACCGCAGGACAGATCGTCTGATGAGTGTTGACAGTTACCTGGAGCTCTTTACCTCGCTCTTCGGCTGGGCCTTCTACGGCATTCTGTGGGATGTGCTGGTCAGTACCGGGATCGTCTATCTCCCGTTTCTGGGCATCCTGATCGATAACTGGCGCGAACCGGCGCAGGGCGGGGAAGTGGGCCATGCCAGCGGCCTGTCACTGCGGCGTATGGAGATTGAGCTCTTCATTGCACTGTTGGTGGTCGTGCTCGCAGGGCAACCCGCTGCCCTGACACCCCTCAACACCGCAACCTTGTCGTATTCCCCACCGCCGACCCTGGTGGATCCAGCCCCGGCTGCTGCAACCGTGGCTGCGCCACAGAGTACCTATGGTACGACCGGGTTTACGGGCTCTGCTGCGACCGTCAATGTTCCAGTGTGGTGGTACGGTGTCATCGCGCTGAGTTCGGGTTTGAACCACGCGATCGTCGAAGGCCTGCCAACGGTGGCGGATATGCGCACATTCGAGCAGCAAGCCCACCTGGCCACGATTGCGGATCCTCGTCTTCGACAGGAAGTCAGCGATTTCTTCAGCCAGTGCTATATACCGGCCCGTTCCAGGTATCAGGCAGAGCGACCGTATACCGCGGCCATCAGCGGTATTCTTGCTACCTATGGCGCCGATGACCCGGACTGGATGGGCTCCCATGTTTACCGGGATACCGCGGGCTATTACGACACCTTGCGCCCGGCCAACCAAATCACAGGCTGGGCCTATAACGCGGCCAGGGATACGGAGTACGATCCGACAGCGCCGCCGGCCTGGGGCAAGCCCTTCTGCAAACAGTGGTGGGAAGATGCAGCGATCGGCCTAAGAGAGAAGCTGATCAGTGAAGCGGACGCCACATCTGCGGGTTTCTCCGGTCTGGTGGTCGCCATCGCACCTGCACTGGCCGGTGAGCAGCAAAACGACGCCGTCGCCAAAACCGTGCTTACCAATGCGCCGCCTTCCTGGTCGAGCAACGAATTGATCGCCAACAACGCCTCCGGTTCGGGCTTGTTCAATACCGCGGGCAATATCGTCAAAGGGGGCCTCGCCGCCGGTGGCGTGATCACCGCATCAGCCTTGTTTTCCGTCACCATGACCGCCGTGCTGCAGTCATTGCCCATCGTCCAGGCTATTATGCTGCTGGGTATCTATGCACTGCTGCCGCTGGTGGTCGTGCTGTCCCGGTACTCCATTGCCATGATGGTGGTCGCTGGCATGGCGATCTTCACCATCAAATTCTGGACGGTGCTCTGGTACCTGGCGATGTGGGTGGATCAGAACCTGATTCTTTCGATGTACCCGGACGTCAACGTCTTCCTGCAGATCTTCGCCAACCCTGGCGAACACGACGCCAAGCGCATGCTGCTGAATATGATCACCACCAGTCTCTATCTGGGATTACCGTTGTTATGGAGTGGGATGATGGCGTGGGCAGGCGTACAGGTTGGCCGATCACTGGATAACGCCACACATCCATTTATTAAACCGGCTAATGATGCTGGTCAGAAGGGTGGCGCGGTCGGGAAGGCGGTTATGAGTAAAGGAATGAAAAAGTAATGATCTACCGGTGGTCGTACCAGCCGTAGGGATCTGTACCATCATCGCGTTCCCCGGTCCGGTAGTTGATCGATCCGCTGGAAATCTCACCGGAATTGTCTTCGTCCGAAGTGTTCAAAAGAGCGAAAAGCTCGCGACCTGCCCCCAATAGCATCAGCAAGACGCTGACCATCAAATGCCGACAGGCCTTGAGAACGCTGCCAAGCTTTCTATCTTTTGATGTTGATTCAGTCATACGCTAATACTACGAAAAACTACTGTTTTTATAAACAGCCAGGTTGGTCGTCATGCTCTACGCACCAAATCCCCCTCGGCATTGGTTAAAAGTTAACCGTTCTAGACCATTTCGTCGCTATTATAGATGCATATCGGCTTAAATCGGCAAAGATCGTTTGATATCAGGCGCCCTGGTCGTATACTGCCTTATGCTCTGAACCGGGGGTCATATCCATATTCGGATGTGGCTCAAGTTCTGTCTGCGAGCACAGCAAGTAACCCGAATCGCCCATGAGGAATAGTGTAATGGCCGAGATGGAAGATCGTTGGTTGTCGATCAGTGAGATATGCAAACACCTCGGGGTCAGTAATGACACCGTTTACAAGTGGATCGACAAGGGAGGTATGCCTGCCCATCGCATGGGTCGTCTTTGGAAGTTCAAGAAATACGAAGTCGACGAGTGGGTTAAGGCTGGCGGCGCGGCGGATATTGCGGGGTCGGATAAATCGGAATGAGTCCAAGGAACGTAAATAACCATTCAGTCGATCTGGATATCGGGACCCTCTCTGGGCATCTCTGGGAGGCGGCCAATATCCTGCGTGGTCCTGTCGACGCGGCTGATTTCAAGACCTACATCTTCCCGCTGCTGTTCTTCAAGCGGCTCTCCGATGTCTATGACGAGGAGTATGCCGTGGCCTTGGAAGAGTCCGACGGCGACGTGGAATTTGCCCAGTTCCCCGAGAACCACCGATTCCAGGTCTCAGAGGGCTGCCACTGGAAAGATGTCCGGGCCAAGAGCGCCAATATCGGCCATGCGCTCCAGAAGGCAATGCGCTGCATCGAGCAGGCCAACCCGGACACCCTGCACGGCATCTTCGGCGATGCCCAGTGGACCAACAAAGACCGCCTTTCGGACGCGCTGCTCAAGGACCTGATCGAACACTTCTCGTCGCTCAACCTGGGCAATGAGCACTGCAAGGCGGACATTCTCGGCCAGGCCTATGAATACTTGATCAAGAAATTTGCCGACCTGACCAACAAGAAGGCTGGTGAATTCTATACCCCACGCTCCGTGGTCGCGCTGATGGTTCGCATCCTTGCGCCCAAGGCCGGGGAAACCATCTGTGACCCGGCCTGCGGGACCGGCGGTATGCTCCTTGAGGCGCTGCACCATGTCAAAGAGCATGGCGGCGACGAGAACCTCATGCTGGGCAAGCTCTACGGCCAGGAAAAGAACCTGACCACATCCTCCATCGCCCGGATGAACCTTTTTCTCCACGGCGCGGAAGATTTCCATATCGAACGTGGCGACACCCTGCGCTTGCCCGCCTTTTATTCAGGCGACAGCCTCGCCACCTTTGACTGCGTCATCGCCAATCCTCCCTTCTCCCTGGAAAAGTGGGGAGATGACGTCTGGATCAACGATCCCTACGGCCGCAACTTTGCCGGGCTGCCGCCAGCCAAGTCCGGCGACTTCGCCTGGGTTCAGCACATGATCAAGTCCATGGCCCGCAAGACCGGCCGCATGGCCGTGGTGCTTCCCCATGGCGTGCTGTTCCGCATGTCCAAGGAAGGCGAGATCCGCCGCAAGCTGCTGGAGATGGACATGCTCGAAGCGGTGATCGGTCTCGGTCAGAACATTTTCTACGGCACCGGTCTCGCGCCCTGCGTCCTGGTCTTCCGCGACAGTAAGCCCAAGACGCACCGCCAGAAAGTGCTGTTCATCGACGCCTCCAAGGAGTTCAAAACCGGCCGCGCCCAGAACGAGCTGCTGCCGGAACACGTGGACAACATCCATCGCTGGTACGAGGGCTATCAGGATGTGGAAGGGATCTGTCGGGTGGTCACGCTCGACGAGATTCGCGAGAACGATTTCAACCTGAACATCCCCCGCTACGTGGAGCCGGTGATCGAGGAAGAATCCATGACCATCGATCAGGCCATCGCTAACCTCAAGGAATCGCTGCAGGCGGCATATGCGGCTGAGGATCGGTTGAAGGCGCTGCTTGAAAAAGAAGGGTTGATGGCATGAGTAACACATCAACCAGAGTCGAACGTGCGCAGAAACCACGGAAATGTCCCGAATGCGGGCAGGCCCCTCTGGCCAGCATCCTCTATGAAATGCCCGCTTTCGATGAGGAGTTAGATCGAAAAATGAATGAAGGCCGGATCACGCTTGGCGGCTGCTGTGTCAGCGATGACGATCCAGCGTGGGAATGCACCCACTGCGGGCTCAAGATTTTCCGGAGGCAGGTGCAATGATTTCCCAATCCCAACTCGAATCCTACCTCTGGGGCGCGGCCACCTTGTTGCGCGGCCACATCGACGCCGGGGACTACAAGCAGTTCATCTTCCCGCTGCTGTTCTACAAGCGCCTGTGCGACGTCTATGACGAGGAACTGGCCGATGCGCTGGAGGAGTCCGGCGGCGATCAGGAATATGCCGCGCTTCCCGAACAGCACCGCTTCCAGATCCCGGAGGACGCCCACTGGAAGGTCACCCGAACCAGGATCAAGAACGTGGGCAAGGCAATTCAGGATGCCCTGCGGGCCATTGAGACGGCCAATCCCGACACTCTGTACGGGGTCTTTGGCGATGCCCAGTGGACCAATAAGGATCGCCTGCCGGACCACATGCTGCGCGAACTGATCGAGCACTTCAGTTCTCAGACGCTTTCAGTTTCCAACTGCCCGGAGGATGAGCTGGGTGTGGGTTATGAATTTCTGATCAAGAAATTCGCCGACGATTCCGGCCATACCGCTGCGGAGTTCTACACCAACCGCACCGTGGTTCATCTGATGACCGAGATGCTCGAGCCCAAGCCAGGCGAGTCGATCTATGATCCAACGTGCGGTTCGGCGGGCATGCTGCTCTCGGCCGTTACCCACCTCAAGCGGCACAACAAGGAATGGCGCAACCTGCGGCTGTTCGGCCAGGAGCGCAACCTGCTCACTTCGGCCATCGGCCGGATGAACCTGTTCCTGCACGGTATCGAGGATTTTCGTATTGTTCGGGGCGATACCCTGGCCAATCCCGCCTTTGTCGAAGGCGACCAGCTAATGCAGTTCGATGTGGTCCTGGCCAATCCGCCGTACTCCATCAAGCAGTGGGACCGCGATGCCTGGTCCGCCGATCCGTGGGGCCGGAGCATCTACGGCACGCCGCCCCAGGGCCGTGCCGACTATGCCTTCTGGCAGCACATCATCAAGAGCATGAAGGCCAAGAGCGGCCGCTGCGCCATCCTGTTTCCGCATGGCGTCCTCTTCCGCAACGAAGAACTGGCCATGCGCGAGAAGCTGGTCGCCCACGACGTGGTGGAGTGTGTGCTGGGCCTCGGTCCCAATCTCTTTTACAACTCGCCCATGGAAGCCTGCGTCGTCATCTGCCGGATGAACAAACCCAAGGAGCGCAGGAACAAGGTGCTCTTCATCAACGCGGTGAACGAGGTGACCCGCGAGCGGGCGCAGAGCTTCCTCACCGACGATCATATCCAGCGCATTGTCGATGCTTACCAGGCTTTCGGAGACGAGGACGGCTTTGCCCGGGTGGTCGGCAATGACGAGATCCGGGAGAAAGCCAGCAACCTCAGCATCCCGCTCTACGTTCGGGCGGACAACGGAAACGGCAATGGCAACGGCTCGACCGAAACGGTCAGCCTCAAACAAACCATTGCGAACTGGCAGGAAAGCTCGATGGCATTGCGGGAGTCGATGGACGGCCTATTCGAGGTACTTGAGGATGCACGGGTGATGGGAGGTGCAAAATGAGTGCGCAATCCCTGAAGCCCGGCTGGAAGATGGTCAAGTTCGGCGACATCGCCCAAAACGTTGCTGTGCGGGTGGACCCGGCTGATGCCAAGACAGATGTCTATGTCGGGCTGGAACACCTCGATCCCAGTACGATTCATCTGCGCCAGTGGGGTCACCCGACCGATGTCACCGGGCAAAAGCTGGCTTTCAAAAAGGGCGATGTGATTTTCGGCCGCCGCCGTGCGTATCAACGCAAACTCGCCGTGGCGGAGTTCGATGGCATCTGCTCGGCCCATGCCATGGTCGTCCGTGCAAAGCCCAAGATGATTCTGCCGGAGTTTTTGCCGTTCTTCCTGCAATCCGACATGTTCATGGAGCGGGCCATCGAAATATCGGTGGGTTCACTTTCGCCGACTATCAACTGGAAGACGCTGAAAGTGCAGGAATTCCCGCTGCCGACCCTTGATGAACAGAAGCGTATTGCCGAGATCCTTTGGGCGGCGGATGAGGCGGTATCGGCTTATCAAGAAGCCCTTAACCAAATTAATATCGCTTCTCAAATTCGTCTTGAGCACATTCTCAACACTCTGAATTGTTCTGAATTGTCGCTACCAGATGTTCTTTCCGGCAGCCCGGAGAGTGGTTGCTCTGCCCCATCATCATCCGATGAAACTGGTCACTGGGTATTGTCCTTAGCTGCTCTTTCCTCCAACGGGTATGTCCGAGGAAATCTTAAGCCGGTCGCGAAAACCAACAAAATGATTGGAGCCACCCTGTCCAAAGGTGATTTGCTCATTTCACGCTCGAATACGGTCGAATTGGTTGGGTTTGCAGGGATTTTTGACGAAGATCGCACAGATGTTTCTTTCCCTGACACCATGATGCGTTTGCCAGTAAATACGCAAAAAGCGCTTCCTGATTATCTTGAACTGGTGCTTCTATCCAATCGGGGTAGACGTCACATGATGAAGACGGCATCAGGCACCAGTAGCAGCATGAAAAAGATCAATAGGAAGACCCTTGCTGAATTCAGATTCCCTGTCCCAGACCCTGCTACCCAGAAAAGGATTGTGTCGGAATCCAATGAACAGAAGAGGCATCGTGAGGCGATAGCAAATCACGTTTCTAAGACCCAAATAATGCTTTCGCTATTCAGCAATGAAACGATAGGAGCCGCTCATGTTTAACGAAGAAAACACGGTCGAACAGATGGTTCTCGACACGCTCTGTGGCGGCGTGACTTCGAACATGGTTGCCGAAGAGCTCGCCAGTTACGGCGGCGCATGCAATAGAAACCAAGGAGGGTTGCTCCATGGCCTTTAAAATCCCTCAGAAGTCTTCGGTATCCATCAAAGATCCTGAATCGTTGTTCCGTGACCTGCGGGACCGTACCGTAGAAGGCCTTCTTGCGCAGCAGGCCGACATGCTCCGCAACTACATGGACCATGTGGACAATCGTGATATCGCACTTGAGTTGCCCACCGGCAGTGGCAAGACCCTGGTTGGCCTTCTGATAGCTGAGTGGCGCAGAAGAACAAAACGGGAGAGATGTGTACTACTCTGTCCTACCAAACAGCTTGTCCACCAGGTCGTTGAACAGGGCAAAGAAAAATACGGAATCAACGCCCTTGATTTCTCGGGGTCCAAGCACCAGTACCCGGAGGCCGATAAGACCGCTTTCAATAATTGCGAATCAATAGGCGTTGCCACCTATAGCGCTCTGTTCAACACAAATCCGTTTTTCAGCGACGTTCATACCCTCATTTTTGATGATGCCCACGCCGCCGAGAATTATGTGTCGAGTTTCTGGTCGTTGGAGGTCCGGCGCTATCAGGATGAATCCACCTTCGATGCAATCTGGCAGATCATCGCGCCGTACACCACGGAAAATGACCAGCTCCGTTACGACCAGGGTAGTGAGGGATCGCTTGATACGTCCTTCGTGAACAAGATTCCGACGCCATATTTACTCAAGTGCAGGACTGCTCTGACGGCAGCGATTGACAACGCCTCCAGAGACGATGAGAGCCCAGAGGAATACGGTTATCGATGGCGCATGATCAGAGATCACCTCCACGCCTGTCATCTCTATTACACCAGCAATTCCATTCTCATTCGTCCTCTTATCGCGCCCACCAAGAGCTTTGCGCCGTTTCAGAATGCACGGCAGCGCATTTATATGTCCGCGACTCTCGGAGAAGGTGGGGATCTCGAAAGAATTTTCGGGCGGAAAAAGATCGAGCGTATACCTGCTCCAGAGGGCTGGGACAAGCAGGGAATCGGTCGACGCTTTTTCGTGTTTCCTATGCGGAATTGGGATGAAGCGTCTTCATTGAGTCTCGCGATTTCCTGGACTACGAAATTTGACAGAGCACTCGTCCTCACCCCAAGTAACCGCGATGCTGCCAAAGTCAGAGAAGCCATTGGCGAACTTCCGGCGACGCAGGGTCATACCCTCTTCGACGCCGCACAATTGGAGGCGTCGAAGAAATCATTCACTCAGGCCGGTTCCGCCATTGCGGTTCTGGCGAACAGGTATGACGGAATCGATCTGATCGGAGACGAATGCAGATACCTGATCATCTATGGTCTTCCGGAATCCACAAATCTGCAGGAGCGCTTCATCATCAGCCGCTTTGGGGCCTCTGTCCTCTTCCAGGTTCGCATCCGCACCAGGATCACTCAGGCGGTAGGAAGATGCACACGTTCATCAACCGACTTCGCGCTGGTGGTTATCATCGGCGACAAGGTGCATCAGTATTTCCACATGCCGGAAAAGAGAGAAGCACTGCATCCGGAACTTCAGGCCGAAGTCAATTTCGGTGTCGAACAATCAAAAGTCGATAATCCCTCTGAACTGGGGGATAACATCGACATATTCGTTGCCCACGGGCCAGAGTGGAAATCGGCTGATAACCATATATTGGAAACAAGAGACGAACTGACTCAATCGCCCATACCATCGGCAAGTCCGCTCGGGAACTCTGTCGTGCATGAAGTGAAATTTCACGACGCCCTTTGGTCCGGCGATTTTGACGGCGCTCTCTCTTCAGCAAAAGACGTGTTGGCCAGCCTTGCCGGTGGTCATGATCTGAAGGGATATTCTGCTCTTTGGAACTACCTTGCTGGCTCGGCAGCCTACCAGGCGGAGCAAGCACCGGTAGCTCAGGAACATTTTTCAGCGGCCTTTTCATGCGCCAGTACGTTGCCGTGGGTCAAACAGATTCAAAAGTTGCTTTCCAGCCAGACACAGGAGGCACCTGTCGATGTCATTTATGGAGAGCGCATCGAGCGTATAGAAGGAGTCCTCGAACGGTTTGGAAAGTCCGGCAGCGTAAAAATCGAAAAATATTTCCAGAGCATCCGGGAAGGGCTTTCAAGCACGGAGGCAAAGTCGTTTGAAGAAGCGCAGGTCAAGCTCGGTCGCCTGCTGGGCTTTGAATCGGGGAACACTGAGCGATCTGGCGACCCGGACCCGTGGTGGATCTTTGGGCGACATGGCGTTGTTTTTGAGGATTACACGGCAACCGGAGAGAACCCTGTCGTCTCAAAAGAGAAAACACTTCAGGCCAAGGCCCATCCGGACACCCTCGCAGCAGAACACCCAGGAGTAAGTTTCTCGGTCGTGTTCTGCTCGACGTCGGACAAATTGCATTTTGCTGCCGAGCCTCATACGGGAGATGTCTTTTACATCAGCGTTGAAGACTTCAAGAAGTTTTCAGAAGAGTGCATGGCAACAATGCGAGCGCTATGGGACTCTTTCCGGTCGCCTGGAGTTATTGAATGGAGGGAGCTTGCTGCACGCAAGCTGGCCGAAACGAAACTGGGCAGCGATGACATTCTGGCACGTTTGACGAGCATAAAACTTTCCTCATTGGCAGGAGGCGGACAGAAATGACCTACTTCAATGAGGAAAATTCGGTTGAACAACTCGTGCTGGACACACTGTCTGATCGGGACAATCAATGGTGCGTTGCAGAACCCCAAGCTGATTATCTCGATTCACACCTCACCCTTCAGATTTCAAGCCTTAAATGGCGCTTCGTGGCCGCCGAGAAGCTGCCCCGCCAACACTCCGACGTGCTGGTGGATTCGATGGTGCGGGACGCCCTCATCCGGCTGAATCGGGAAATCAAGGCCCAGCCCGACCGCGCCGACGAGGTGCTCTATCGTCTGCGGACCATTCCGCTGTCGGTGCAGAGCGAAGGTCTGGTGCGGGCCAACGAGCTGTTCGCCGAATGGCTGCGGGGCGAGAAATCCATGCCCTTCGGCGAGCGCGGCGAACACACGCCGGTGCGCCTGATTGATTTCGAGAATCTCAGCAACAACGATTACGTGGTCACCAACCAGTGGGTCTATCCGGTCAAGGAAGGCGGCCGCCGCTTCGACATCATCATGCTGGTCAACGGCATCCCGCTGGTGGTTGGCGAGGCCAAGACGCCGGTGCGCCCGGCGGTGACCTGGGTGGACGGGGCCAGCGACATCCACAACGGCTATGAACAGAGCGTGCCGCAGATGTTCGTGCCCAACGTCCTCTCCTTTGCCACCGAGGGCAAGTGCTATCGCTACGGCTCGGTGCGCATGCCCATCGATATATGGGGGCCGTGGCACGAGGGCGATAACAAGGCCGAGGGGACGCTTGCGGACGTGCAGCGCTCCATCCGCTCCATGCTGCGCCCCCATGTGGTGGTTGACATCCTGCAGAATTTCACCCTGTTCGCCACCGACAAGAAGCACCGGCGCATCAAGATCATCTGCCGCTATCAGCAGTATGAAGGCGCGAACCTGATGGTCGCCCGCGTGGTCAAGGGCTATCCCAAGAAGGGCCTGATCTGGCACTTCCAGGGCTCGGGCAAGTCGCTGCTGATGGTGTTCGCAGCGCAGAAGCTGCGGATGCACCGCAAGCTCGGCAACCCCACGGTGATGATCGTGGTGGACCGCATCGATCTGGATACCCAGATCACCGCCACCTTCAATGCCGCCGATATTCCGAACATGATCGGAGCCGCCACCCGACAGGAGCTGCAAAGCCTGCTGGCGGCCGATACCCGCAAGATTATCATCACCACCATTCACAAGTTCGGCGAGGCGGACGGCCGCCTGAACGAGCGTTCGAACATCATCGTGATGGTGGACGAGGCGCACCGCACTCAGGAAGGCGACTTGGGCCGCAAGATGCGTGACGCGTTGCCCAATGCCTTTCTCTTTGGCCTGACCGGCACGCCGATCAACAAGCGAGACCGCAACACCTTCTGGGCCTTCGGCGCGGACGAGGATGAGCAGGGCTATATGAGCCGTTACTCGTTCCAGGACTCAATCCGGGACAAGGCCACGCTGCCGCTGCATTTCGAGGCGGTGGACGTGAAGCTGCAGATCAACAAGGACGCCATCGACGAAGCCTACTCACAGATGACCGATGAGCTGAGCGAGCTGGACCGTGACGACCTGGCCAAGCGGGCCGCCAAGATGGCGGTGCTGATCAAGGCCCCGGCCCGTGTGAGCGCCATTTGCCAGCACATCGTCAAGCACTTCCAGGAGAAGGTGGAGCCGAACGGCTTCAAGGCCCAGGTCGTGACCTTCGACCGGGAATGCTGCGTTCTCTACAAGAAGGCCATGGACGAACTGGTCGGCCCGGAGGCCAGCGCCATCGTCATGCATACCCAGGGCGGAAAGTCCGACGAGTACGCGGAATGGAAATTGGCCAAGGACGAGGAGGAAAAGCTCCTCGACCGGTTCCGCGATTCGAACGACCCGCTCAAGTTCCTGATCGTCACTTCCAAGCTGCTGACCGGCTTCGATGCCCCCATTTTGCAGGTGATGTACCTCGACAAGCCGATGAAGGATCACAACCTGCTGCAGGCCATCTGCCGCACCAACCGTGTTTATCCCGGCAAGACCCACGGCCTGATCGTGGATTACCTGGGCATTTTCGATGACGTGGCCACGGCCCTCGATTTCGATGAAAAGGCGGTGCAGAAGGTCATTACCAATCTGGATGACCTCAAGAAAGAGCTGCCCGGCGTGGTGGCAAGATGCCTGGCGTTCTTCCCCGGGGTGGACCGCACCGTTGGCGGTTACGAGGGGTTGATCGCGGCGCAGGATTGCCTGCCGGACAACGAGATCCGGGACAAGTTCGCGGCGGAATACTCGGTGCTCTCCCGACTGTGGGAGGCGCTGTCGCCCGATCCCTGTCTCGGCCCCTATGAAAAGGACTACAAGTGGCTGACCCAGGTCTATGAATCGGTGAAGCCGCCGAGCGGCAACGGCAAGCTGCTCTGGCACGCCCTGGGGGCCAAGACCATCGGGCTGGTCCATGAGAACGTGCATCTGGAGACGGTGCGCGACGACCTGGACACCCTGGTGATGGACGCCGAGGTCCTCGAAGGGTTGCTCGATGCCAAGGACCCGGACAAGAAATCCAAGGAAATCGAGATCAAACTCATCGCCCGCCTGCGCAAGCACAAGGACAATCCGAAGTTCGTCGCCCTGGGCGAACGCCTCGAAAAGCTCAAGGAGCGGCACGAACAGGGGCTGCTCCACAGCCTCGACTTCCTCAAGGAGCTGCTGACCCTGGCCAAGGAGGTCGTCCAGGCCGAGAAGCAGGTGGACCCGGTCGATGAAGAGGCCAAGGCCAAAGCGGCCCTGACCGAGTTGTTCGCTGAGGTGAAGAACGGCAAGACGCCGATGGTGGTCGAGCGGATCGTGACCGATATCGACGAGATCGTGCGCCTGGTCCGGTTTCCCGGCTGGCAAAACACCAAGGCCGGAGAACGCGGGGTCCAGAAGGCCCTGCGCAAAGTGATTTACGTGAAGTACCAGGTAAAGGACCAGGATCTGTTCGACAAGGCGTTCGGATATATCCGGCAGTACTACTGAGTGGGAGTAGGGGGCGAGTGTGGGACCGGTGTTGGAGGTTCGAGTTTTTGGAGGATTTGGCATGAGCACTTTCAGTCCATTGCGCCCAATGAAGAGAATAGAGATTGAGCGGTACGATCGATGACGAACAAAGCAAGACAATATAAGCCTTCTACGGTTCGTAGATTAGATACGTTGTCGGGTAACGAATGTTCTGGTCCAGACTGCGAGAAGGCGCTTGTTGCCAAAGACGGTGTGAGCATTATTAGCAAGATATGTCACATTGAGGCGGCCAGTTCTGATGGGCCTCGTTACAATCCACAGATGTCAGATGATGAGCGCCGCCATTTTAACAACCTGATTCTTCTTTGTGACGAGTGCCATACGATAATTGACAACATAGAAAACGAAGCGCTGTATCCGGTCGATCTTTTACAGGAATGGAAGGCGAATCACCACAGTAAGATAACCCAACGATTACAGGCCAGAAAGTCCCTTCTCAAATTGGCAATCGACGCCATTGCTGATGGAAATTTTGAGGGCGGTAATGAGGAGGAGGAAAGCACCTCACCATATCAAATCGACAAGAAGATTAAATACAACGCAGTCGTTAGAAATAGGCCTCTCATTGATGAATACAAGGTTTACTATAACCAGCTTTCTTCGTTATATGACGAGCTGGAGTCTTACGGATCATTCAAGAAAGACAAGCTCCTTAGAAATATTCGCCGAATCTACTTAAAAGTAAAGGGCAACTATATCAGTAGTTCGGATAATGAAATTGAGTCAATCAAGGACAACGCCGACAATATTATCGAAGATATTGAGGATATTTTGATCAACACCGACGGCCTTGCTGCTGGCAACTGCGACGAAGACATTTCTTTCGGTATTTCCGTTGTCATGGTTGATGCGTTCATGCGCTGCAAGATACTAGAGGAGCCGTTAGTACAGTGATTTTGAATAAGGACGTAAGACCTGACAGAAAAATCTACTACATAGGGTCGCTAATCATAGAAAAATTAATGGTTAATCCCGGACAATCTGTTGATTACCTGTCGATCTATGAAGGACTGCGAAAAGAGGAAAATATTACTTCCGAGATATTTTTTCTGACCTTGGATTGGTTGTTTCTCCTGGGCGCGATTAAACTTGAAGAAGGGGTAGTTAGCAAATGTTTTTAAAAAAGCTACTCATACAAAAAGACGAGACAATAATTCGAGATATTCCTTTTCATAAGGGTATTAATTTGATTGTCGACGAAACAAAGACAGAGGATAAGAAGGAGTCCGGCAATAACGTAGGAAAATCGACTGTCCTTAGATTAGTAGATTATTGCTTTGGTGGTAACGGTAAAAACATTTACCAGGACCCGGAGTTTAAAAGCAAGACAAATACTGAAATAGAAGACTTTCTAAAGAAAAACAATATCATCATTACGTTGATTTTGAAGAAAGACCTGGATGACGAAGAAAGCCCTGAAATCGCGATACGTAGAAATTTTTTGACGTACGGCAGTAAGATTCAGGAGATTGACGGGGAGAAGTATAAGGACAAAGAATTTACCCGAATGCTGAAACAGCTCATTTTTCACTCAAAGACAGACAAACCCACTTTCAGGCAGATAATTTCAAAAAATATCCGAGATGAGAAGAACCGTTTGCAGAACACGGTGAAGGTTCTCCATGCCACTACTACCGATCAGGAATACGAAGCGCTTTATTTATTCTGGTTCGGGATTGATCTGGATGTTTCCGAAAGAAAGCAGAAGCTTGTTACTAGACGCAAGATTGAGGACACATTGCAGAAGCGGCTAAAGGCCGAAGGAACCCTGTCTTCAGTCAACCAGTCTCTAATTGTCGTAAATCGATTGATTCAGGATGTGAATCGACGTAAGGAAACGTTCGTTGTCAACGAGAATTATGAGGTTGATATAGCCAACTTCAACCAGGTCAAGGCAGACCTCAATAAACTGTCAACCAGGCTTGCTAGACTGGAATTGAGAAGGGAACTTATTAGGGAAAGCATCGATGAACTAGCCTTGGAAGTATCGAATATTGACGTAGAAAAGATACGCGCGCTTTATGATGAGGCGAAAGCATTAATTCCAAAGCTTCAAAAGACTTTTGAAGATACGTTGTTTTTTCACAACGCGATGGTTCAAGAAAAGAAACGATTCATATCAAATGAATTGCCTCAGCTTGATTCGACAATAAACGAACTACAATCATCTATTGGCGCGCTTCTTGATGAAGAGGAGCGGCTTGCTTCAGTTCTCCAAGCTACGGGCGCAAAAGAAAGTTTCCAGTCCATTCTTGACGAGTTGTCCCAGCTTTCAGCAAGGCAGGGTAGTTTGCTCGAACAAAAACGCTTATGGGAGAGCACTCTGGAAACGACTGACTCTATAGAGAAGGAAATCGAAGAGATTGACAAGGGTATATCATCGCTTGATGAAACATTGCAGGAGCGCATTTCCGAGTTTAACAAGTATTTTTCAAATATCTCCTCAAGGCTTTATGGCGAGCAGTTCGTTCTATCTCCAGATAAGACGGAAAGAGGCTACCAGCTTAACATAAGCAGTATTAGCGGGAATCTAGGAACAGGAAAAAAGAAAGGTCAAATGGCGGCTTTTGATTTGGCGTATATACAATATGCGGATCAGGCGAGCATAGATTGCCTTCACTTTATTCTCCAAGACCAGATAGAAAACGTACATGACAATCAGATTTCCAGTCTCATGACAGAGGTCGTTTCGGAGGTCGATTGTCAATACGTGATGTCGGTGCTGAGAGATAAACTCCCGACGGATATCGATATTGGTCGATACACAATTGTTTCACTTTCACAAGACGATAAGCTGTTCCGCATATAACCATTTTTGTTTTTCGCCTAAGCGAATAATGCATTATTAACACGGCGACCAAATAAGACATACTTGAGCAGATCGTTGGGGTGCCTTGGCCGTAAAGGGTATTTTGTGCAGCACAATATCAAGTTCCTACCGCTGTGCTGACCGGTTCCGTTCATGTCCACGAGTTGTAGAGAAATCAGCCAGCGGTTTCTCTGATGGCAACTGAAATACGGCACAAATGGAGCTTTCCCGCCCGCTTCCGAGCAGGCGGTTATGGCTGGAAATCTTCCAAATTGGCGTGTCAGCGGCTTCGCGAAGCTGTTTCCGAGATCAAGAAGGTTGCGAAGAAGGAACCTGTCCATGGCGCGGAGGGCGCTGTTCGTTTGATGGAAAAGCTCTGGCCCGCGCTGGAGCATGTCGACAGTTCCAGCGGCGCCCTGGGTTCCGCGGTGAACAAAACACTCGATGACTTGATTCCGCTCATCATCAAAGCACCGGCCGATGCCAAAACTCGTGACAAATGGCTCGAACGCTTGTGGCAGGCCATGGAAGACGACGGTGTCGACTATCTGGGGCCGGTGGGCGATCGCTGGGGAGAGTTATGCGGTTCGACGGAAACTGCCAATCAGTGGACGGAGGAGTTGCTGCCGACACTGAGGTCATATTGGACCGACCCGAATCCCGGCAACTATTTTCACGGCACAACGGCCTGCTTGTCTTGTCAGCTGGTGGCGGGGCGCTACCAGGAGTTGCTCGATCTGTTGGCGCTGGACCGCAAACCTTTCTGGCATTACCGCCGCTACGGTGTCGAGGCGTTACTGGCGATGGGCAGGAAGTCAGAAGCCCTGAAATACGCCGAGGCGTCCAGAGGGCTCAACCAACCGGATTCGACGATTGACAAGGCCTGCGAAGAGATCCTGATCTCCTCGGGCCTCCATGACGAGGCCTATCGTCGCTATGGGTTAAGGGCGGCCCAGGGCAACTCTTATCTTGCTCGGTTTCGTGCCGTGGCAAAACGCTATCCCATGATCGCGCCGGAAGATATTCTCACGGATCTGATCAAGACCACGCCGGGGGAAGAGGGTAAGTGGTTTGCGACAGCCAAGGATTTGAAACTCTATGAATTCGCGTTGCTGCTCGCTGACCAGAGCCCATGCGAGCCGAAGACGCTGACCAGGGCAGCGAGGGATTTTCTTGAGACGGAATCCGAGTTTGCTTTCGGTGCGGCAATGGCCGCTCTTCGCTGGCTGAACGAGGGGTGGGGTTACGAGGTGGCCGGTATCGATGTGATCGATGCCTATGAGCTTGCTCTGGTTGCTGCCGAGAGAGCCCACATAGATGATGTGTTGGATCAGATTCGCGCGCTGCTCGATCAGACGAAGGGGCCGGGGAACGCGTTCGTCCGGCAGTCCCTGGCGCGCAGATTATGATGATTGCAGAAAGAGGTGGGAAGGCTAACAGAACGACGGTGTGAGAGTCCGAAACGGACGCTGAATTTCCAATTCTGCGTTCCACTCACGTTCCACTGGCGTTCCACAGAAGGGACAATTTGAGACGATGAGAGACAAGCGATCGAGATGCCATAAACAAAAAAACCATTTAAGAATCAGTATCTTAAATGGTCTCTCGTGGTCTTTCGACGTTTTTCAAAATGGTGCCCAGGAGAGGACTTGAACCTCCACGCCCTTGCGAGCACTAGCACCTGAAGCTAGCGTGTCTACCAATTTCACCACCTGGGCTACAAGCGGATTTAAAACGTGCCCAATCTTGTCGCATTGATCGGTCCTGCTTTGCCGGACTGTCCACCACAACACCACCTGGGCTACAAGTGGATTTCAACTATGCCCAATATTGTAGCTTCGATCGATCCAGCTGCGCTGGATTGGCCGTTCCTGGACTTCCTGTCCTTCACGGCACTTGTGCATCCTGCACATCGTCTACCACAACACCGCCTGGGCATATATAGCTGCGGTTTGCAGCGGCGAGCACTTTAATCGTCATCACTTTGAATGTCAATCTGGTGCTCCGTGGTTCAATGCGGGGTAGACTGCGGTTTTGGCGGTTGCTGGGTGGGCGAGGTGTATGAATAAGTCATGGATTTCGATAGCTGTTCGACCGGATATTGTGTATCGCAGTACGAAAGTTGCACTTGTGGTTGGCACAATCCTGGCGCTAATCAATCATGGAGATCGGCTTTTCTTGGGTAGTCTGGATGCAGTTGCGGCGCTCAAGATACTGTTGACTTACCTGGTGCCTTATTCCGTCGCAACTTGGGCGGCGGTGCAAACGGTTCGCGACGGTTTCGTTGCTACGAGTAGTGAGGAGCATGAGCATGTTTGAAACGGACGGTCTGGCGGCTCTGAAAAGTTCGACTGAACTGCTTGCGCAAGGTTTTACGGACCTGCCGGAGTTTGATTCGCCGCATCTGGACGCTGGTGCGGCTGCGGTGTTAAGTGATGTGGCCAGGCGTATGCAGGAAAACTACCCGTACGCTCATCCTCTATACGCAGGGCAGATGTTAAAACCGCCGCACCCCATTGCCCGCGCGGCATACAGCCTGGCGATGCAAATCAACCCCAACAATCACGCACTTGACGGGGGCCGGGCAAGTTCCGAATTGGAAAAAGAGGCAGTGGCTAATCTGGCGGCGATGTTTGCCTGGGACAGTCACATAGGCCATTTGTGTGGTGGCGGCACCATGGCCAATATGGAGGCACTCTGGATTGCCAGGCAAGAGCTTGGTGGGGCTGTTGTCGCGTCTGAGCAGGCGCACTATACGCATTCGCGGCTTACCGAGGTGCTCGGTATTCCATTTCATTCTGTGCCGGTTAATGCCAATGCGCAAATGGATGTGGCCGCGCTGGAGTCGCTGCTCCGGCAAGAAAAGATTGGCACTGTGGTCGTTACTCTTGGGACTACGGGAGTAGGGAGCGTAGACCCCCTGCACAAGGTCCTTGAGCTGCGAAAATCACACTCGTTTCGCATCCATGTGGATGCAGCCTACGGGGGCTACCACTGTTTGCTTGACTCACTGGCGGATAATGCACGGCAGGCGTTTGCGCAGATCGCGGATGTTGATTCCATAGTGATTGACCCGCATAAACATGGCTTACAGCCCTATGGCTGCGGTTGCGTGCTGTTTCGTGACCCGCAAATAGGGCGCCATTACAAGCACGAATCGCCCTACACCTATTTCAGTTCAGATGAGCTGCACCTGGGAGAAATAAGTCTGGAGTGTTCGCGTCCGGGTGCTTCGGCCACTGCACTTTGGGCAACCCAACAGTTACAACCGATGGAGCGTGGAGGCGAATTCGCGCGGGGCCTGGAAGACAGTCGGCAGGCTGCGTTGGCACTCTACGCGCGAATTTGCGATGACCACAGTCAACTGTCGATAGTTGAACCTGAACTGGACATAGTGTTGTGGGCACCCAAGGCTGTAAAAGCCAGCGAAATCTCAGCGCTGAGTTCAAACGCGTTTGAGCAATGCGCTGCAAATAACTTGCACCTGGCCCTGGTACATCTGCCAAGCACTCTGTTACGCGCGCACTGGACTGGCGTGGAGTTTGATGCTGAGTCTGTTACTTGTTTGCGCTCCTGCCTGATGAAACCAGAGCATTTGCAGTGGGTGGAAAAAATTTGGGCAATCTACAAAGAGAGTACTTAGCTGTTGGCGGCTTTCGGTAAGCCCTGCAGCGTGCCGTCTGAAGTGGATTCTTCTTCCATCAACAAACTCGCACCGGCATAGTCGCGCCATTCTTTGCGTGCCAACCATGTCAGCATTTCAGCTTCCTGCATGGGCTTGCACACCAGATAACCCTGCACGTAATCACAGCCAAACTCCCTTAGCCGCGCAAGTTCGGCACGTTCCTCGATGCCTTCTGCTACCACGGTCATTTTCAGGTAGTGGCCAAGTTCGATGGTTGAGCGAACGATTGCACTGTCTTCCGCGCTGTCGAGCATATTGTTAACAAATACTTTATCGATCTTCAGCTCATTCACGGGCAAGTTCGCTACGTAAGCCAGCGACGAGTAACCCGTGCCATAGTCATCAATCGACAAGCGAATACCCATGTCGTGCAGGCTTTGCACCATGTCACGTGCCTTGTCGGGGTCATCCATCAAAGCGCTTTCGGTGATTTCCAGGCACAAGTGATCAATTGGCAATTTACTCTTTGATAAGGCATTCTGAACAATGGTCGACAGATTTGGGTTCAGCAAATCGCGCGACGATACATTCAGTGAAATTTTTACTTCAGTGCCCTGTTCATGCCAGCGGCCTGCTTGGGCAATTGCATTATCGATAACCCAATGCGTGATCAGACGCACTGCACCAGTGTGCTCTGCAAACGGAATAAATTCATCCGGTGGAATAAATCCACGGGATGGGTGATTCCAGCGAATCAATACTTCCATGTTAGGCGTATCTGCCTGTCTGAGCGCCACCTTGGGTTGGAAGTACAACTCAAACTCATTGTTCGCAACTGCTTTTCGGATATCGCCCAGCAGTGATAAATGGGTTTGTTTGTAGGCGTCAGAGTCTTGATCAAAAAACGCAAATCCGCTTCCGGATCGCTTGGCTTCGTACATGGCGACGTCGGCAAATCTTAGCAATGCGCTGGCTTCGGTGCCGTGCGTAGGAAACGATGCAATACCAATGCTGCCGCCAAGGTCAACGTGTTGGCTTTTCATGGCAACCGGTTGTTCGAGCGCGCGCAGAACTTTGCGGGCGATATCAACTACCCTGCGCCTATCGGCAGTGGGCAAAATAATGCCAAATTCATCGCCGCCCAAGCGGGCAACCGTGTCTGATTTGCGCAACACGGCCAGCAAACGTTTTGCCACGACACGCAGTGCAAAATCTCCTGACTCATGACCCAAAACGTCATTGATAAACTTGAAACGATCAAGATCGATCATCATGATCGTAAATGGTGTAGGCGTACGGTCCGTAGTCGACACCGCACGTGCCAGGCGCTCATTGAACATCGCCCGATTGGGCAAATTCGTTAGCGTGTCCGAATACGCCATGTGCATCATTTCTTCTTCGCGCAATGCGATGGCCTGATTCATCACGTTCAGCGTGTAGGCCAATTCACCGATCTCATCTTTGCGCGTTATTTCCACCGTTTTGGCGTAGTTACCCAGCTGAATCTCTTTGGCAAATTCAGCCAGCATCTTAAGCGGATGTGAAACGGTTTTCGCGATGAAGAAACCGCCGCCCAGCGACAGCAATAAGCTGAACGCTGCCAGCAAGGTGAGATTAGTGCGCAAACTCGAAATAGCCGTGCCATGGTCTGAAGATTTCTGGAGAACCGCGTATATCTCCAGATGCGGTTCGCCCAGTGGCATTAACATCGCCTTCGACCCATCGGTGGCGGAATTATTGGCACTGGACGACTTATTGGATCTGTCGGCGAGTAGCGCGGCGTACTGTGCGATCAGTTCGGCAGCGTCTGCGGCCGCTTTGTCACTGCCGTTGTCAGCGCTCGCTGACAGACGAGAACTGCCTTCCAGATTTATACCCTGGGCGTGTTTGTTGATGAATGAAACGTTGAGATTGGTGATGTCCTTGATCTCAGTAGCGGTTCTATTGTCCAGGCGCCGTGCAATCCGAAGCCAGGCGCTAACGCCACCATCACTGATTGGCACCATAACCTGATGATACAAACCCTTGCGCGTTCGAATAAAATCCTGAAAGCGCTGCTTTTCCGCCGCGGTATCACTGGCCACCGCCAGGTGGTCAACCTTGAGTGGCTCGCGATAGCGCTCAAGCAAGTTATTAAGAACCGGTTTTTCTTTGGTTCGCAGCGCGGCCAGCACTTCTCTGTCAGCCGCGATCAATTTTCCAGCATTCACCCAGGACTCACGTTGGGCAGCGAAGTAATGATTAATCATCCCGCGCGAATCGCTCAGTTGTTGGGCAGCTGCTTCGTCACTGATTTGCGTGGTTGACGTATTCATCAACACAAGCGCAATCAGCTGAACCAGTATCAACAATGACGAGAAAAAGAACAGCAACCGTGCTCTGAGGCTCTTGAAATCCATGCAGTGCCAACGTTAGGCAATATTATTTCTTTAAGCCTAGCAGTTGAGCCCCGATGTTCTTGTCATTTGGGCGTTTTTCCACCGCTACCTGACGGGTGGTTATCAAGTAAGAGTGAAAAACTAAACTTATTGAAAATCAGAGGCTTGCGAGTTCCACTACCCGGGTTCTAGGCTGCGGATGCTGGTCTGCAAGCACCCAGCGTACACACATCGTGCCATGGCTGTGTCCTGAGGTATCCATCCAGTTGTCGACCCCCGGATTACTGGCTGAAACAACCAGTCTGACCTGGCCGTTCTCCGCGACTCGTGCCTGTCCGGAATTGATGTACACGGGGCGATGGCTGTAATCCAGCGACTCGGCCCAAATGTTCCCTAATTGGAAGTTCCAGTATTCGCAGTTTGGTGGTTCAAGATCAATCAGCAGCGCTTGATCGGGCTCAAGCTGCCAGCGCCCCAGGTAAATTCTGACGTTTGGGTCGCCGCCCACTCTACGGTGTTGCTCCGCGGGTGGCAGATACAATTCGTTGGGTGCGGCATGATTGGCCATGTCGACAACCCAATCCGCAAACCAGCGTGCCGTTCCCTTGCCGTACATTGAGGCACCGATCAATTGCTGGGCAAAGCGCTCCAGTTGCAGTGGCGGCGGCGGGTCGCTGGGTTCCAGGCATTCAATATTCAGAAGCGCTTCCCGCTCTGTGCGCCGATCGAGGAAGGTTTGCCGACATAAAATTTGCGAGGTGTCGTCGGCAAGCTGCAGCCAATTACCCGGCCGCGGGCTGCGGCTGGCGATGATTTCGAAATTGCCATCGGCGTCCATTTCAAGTTCTGATGCGTTCAGGTGTCCGGCGCCGCCGGTTATTTTCTCAACGGCAGAAAAATTCTGATTTTGGGCGGCAAAGCTTATGTAGTGGATATTGCCTCGGTTGCCGCTAATCCTGTAGTCGAAGGCTGGTTTGATCGAGGCGCCCACGTAGTAATTGTCCGGATTGTCCAAACCCATTTTTACCAGGTCGGGTTGGGTTCTAAACACCGGGTTGCGCGGCCCTGTCAGCTCGGCAAAGGTGCTTATCCCTGAGCGGGCCAGGCGCGACAGGTATCTAAGCCCCTCAACGCGGTCAACATTATTCAGTTGCAGATCATCACGGCGCAAGATCTGAGCGGCGTCTTTTAAATCATCACAAAATGTCTCCCAGGCGGCGACTACGGCGTCCGTATTGTCGGTGTCGGTATTCACGATGCCTCCTGTGAGTAGTTATCTTCGAAAGAGTAAAACGCAAATCGTTTGCGAATAATGCTCTCCGTCAGGCCAAAATCATCCAGTGTGTACTTGTGCTTGCCATGCTTATGTTGAGGATGGTTCTTAATATGATCAACAAAGGCGGCACGTTGGTCTGGGCGCATGTCAAAGTCGAACGTATCAAACACGCGTTCAATGAGTTGCAGAGGCTGCTGAATAAACTCTTTATGGTTGTAATCCATAAAGTGCTCTCTGTTGTGCTTACTGCGCATGGCTAAACCACGCTCCAGGGATTGCGCGTAAAAATCCACAACCGTGTTTGCCACGGCACTTTGGTCCAGCTGCGTGGTGTCGCCCATGTACATGCGCATGACCTGTTGGTTCATGCTGCAGATTGACGAGCTGACACCAACCGGGTCACGGTGACCCCAAACGAAGGATGCATCGGGAAACAAGTCGAGTATGACGTCAATGGCCCACATATGTGCCGGTGCTTTCAACACCCAGCGTTTGCCAGGCCGTTGCCATTGCAGTACTTTCAAAAACAAGCGGTATTCCTCGTACATCCAATGCAAGTCATGGTTTAAAAACCAGCTGTGATAAGGCTCGAACATGATCTCAAAGCCGGTTTGTACACCGTCGAATGACAACTGGTGCAGTAGCACGCACTCTTCCGGGGTATCCGCATCGGCGTAATGAATCTTACGAAACTCGTTACCTTCCAACGCGGCCATTTTTTCTACAACAGCAAGATACCTCGGGTCGGGTTTACCCGGTTTGAGGCCCGGGTATGGTTCCGGGTGGCGCAGTTCCCATTGCGCGAGTGGTCGTGCGTCAGGGTCTTTTGCGAGCGCGTTGAGCAGGGCTGATGTGCCTGAGCGTGGCAGGCCTGTCACAAACAGCGGCGCTGTAATTTGTTCGTCGCGTATTTCCGGGTATTGACGCAAGGCCTCAAAAATTTTGAGGCGGCTGAGCAATTTCTTGAACTGAATTTTCAGAAGCCGGCTCTTGCCAGTCTCGTCCGGGCAGCAGTTCTCCAGCGTGCGCACGTAGACTTCCAGGCCTTCAAGGCAGCGTTCGTCGCCCAGATCGCTTAAACCGGTTTCCTGTCTGGCCTGCTCGACCATTTGCTGAACAACAGCGTGCATATGTATTCCTTGAGCGCAGTGATGGCGATATACAGGTTTCGGGCTAGAGTTCTGCGCGCATTTTTTGTTTCAGCGCTTTACTGATCATGCCTTTGGCCAGTGCGTATTTCATGGGCAGATCAATGGTCATGTCCACCTGTGAGCCCTGGCCCTGCTCGCTGACGTTCAATGTCGCTTTAAACAGTTTGCTTTTGGCCGACCCGCTAAGACTTTGTTCATCAAATTGGCAATGGTATTCGGGGTCGATATTGTGAAACTCTGAGGAATGTTCAACCACATCACATACGCGTGCAAAGGCTTCCTCTGCAGACAGTCTGGATTGATGGCTTACCGTAAATGAGGGCATAGGCTTATCCTAACAGCATTTAGCGCACCGCGCCTTGCGCCAGGCGAGCCCGCACAGTACCAAGCGTGGCGGTATTAATGTGTTAACGCTTCTTAAGACAAGGCAGGCATAATACCCGCCAGGCAGCAGATGGCTGTTGTCATAACTCCGGATAAAACACTCGTGCCAAGGAAGAAAACCTCAGACACCGGCTTAGGCGATGACCCCCACGCTGCGCGTGAGGCGCAGCGCTACTCCGAGCCTATTGCCAGTCGCGAACATATACTGAAACTATTGAAAAAAGCGGGCAAACCCTTGAGTGAGCAGCAGGTTGCCAAGGCCTTGAAGCTGTCCGTTGAGCAAGAGTTCGCCTTGAATCGCCGCCTGAAAGCAATGGTTCGAGACGGGCAACTGGTGCGCAATCGTCGCAAAGCCTATGGTTTGATCGACAAAATGGACTTGATTCGTGGTCGGGTAATTGGCCATCGCGATGGGTTCGGCTTTTTGCAGCCGGAAGATGGTGGCGAAGATCTGTTTCTCAGCCCAAGGCAAATGCGCCAAGTCTATGACGGCGATCTGGTGTTGGCGCGTACCATCGGTTTTACCCGCCGCGGGCAGGCCGAGGCACATATCGTTGAAGTGCTTGAGCGTATTCATTCACACATCGTCGGCCGGCTGCAAGGCGAACAAGGCTACTGGTTTGTAACCCCGGAAAATCAGCGAATCAGCCACCACATTATTGTGCCCAAGAAAGAGCGCGGTGGTGCCAAGAATGGCCAGATCGTGTCTGTTGAAATATTGACTCAGCCCTCCATCGAAAGTCCCGCTACGGGTCGCATTGACGAGGTGTTGGGTGATCATCTGGCCCCGGGTATGGAAATAGATGTTGCGTTGAGAGCGCATGACATCCCCCATGTTTGGCCGGCTGATGTGCTGGAAGAAATCAAAGGCTTCAATGAACAGGTCCAGGAAGAAGACAAGCGGCACCGGGTTGATCTGCGCGAGTTGCCTTTTGTGACTATTGATGGCGAAGACGCCAGAGACTTTGATGACGCTGTCTGCGCTGAACCGCGCAAGGGTGGGGGTTGGCGACTGCTGGTCGCAATCGCCGATGTGTCACACTACGTACAGGTGGGCAGTGCGCTGGATAATGAAGCGGCGCGGCGCGGCAACTCTGTGTACTTCCCCGGGCAGGTGATACCCATGTTGCCTGAGTTATTGTCCAACGGCTTGTGCTCGTTGAATCCCGGCGTCGATCGTTTGTGCATGGTCTGTGATATGACTATTTCTGCTAATGGGCGAGTGTCCAGTTACACTTTTTATGAGGGCGTATTTCGCTCCGCTGCGCGCCTCACTTATACCCAGGTAGGCAAGTATCTGGAGACCGGCAAGCTGGCTAATAAAGCCCTGCGCCCGGCGCTTGATGAATTGCATAATGTGTATCAAAGTCTTCGCAGCGCTCGCATTCAGCGCGGCGCGATGGATTTTGAGACGCACGAGACCCAGATTGTGTTCGGTAAAGATCGAAAGATTGAGCGCATTGTGCCGGTGGTGCGCAACGTGGCGCATAAGCTGATTGAAGAATGCATGCTGGCCGCGAATGTGTGCGCGGCACGGTTTGTCGAATCACTGGATTGGCCCGGTGTGTTTCGAATCCATGAGGGCCCAAGTGGCGACAAGCTAAACAATCTTCGCGAGTTTCTTGGGGAGCTGGGCTTGAGTCTTGGTGGCGGCGCAAAACCCACACCCAAGGACTATTTACAGTTATCGGAGAAAACCAAAGAGCGAGCTGATGCGCACATCATCCAAACAATGATGTTGAGGTCGATGAGCCAGGCGGTGTATCACGTGGAGAACAAAGGCCATTTTGGCCTGGCCTACCCGGCGTACTCGCATTTCACATCGCCAATTCGGCGTTACCCAGATTTGCTGGTGCATCGGGCTATTCGAGCCGCCGTGCGCTCACGCAAGCCAATCAAGCAGGTCAAGCGTGTCAAAGGGGCCAAACCGCTGGCGCTACGCACTATATTCCCCTATGGGCCGGCGGAAATGTTGCAGCATACCGAGCACAGTTCGATGACTGAGCGCCGTGCCGATGATGCGACGCGTGACGTGGTTGCCTTTCTGAAGTGCGAGTTTCTTAGCGATCGCGTTGGGGAAGAATTTCCAGGCATAGTCAATGCAGTGACTGGTTTCGGCTTGTTTGTAGAGCTCGAAGACATTTACGTGGAAGGCCTGGTACATGTCACTGCGCTGGCGAATGATTATTATCACTTCGATGCGGCGCGGCAACGCCTTCAAGGCGAGCGCACCGGTGTCAGTTTTCATCTTGGTGACCGGCTTCAGGTTCGGTTAGTCGCTGTTAATCTGGATGAACGCAAAATCGATCTTGAGTTGGTAGGGGCACCCAAGCGCGGCAAACAGAAACGCAGCCGAGCGGGGGCTGCGGATAAGGCGGGTGCGCGCAAAAAGCGCCGATAGTCACTGAGCAACCATGAGCACCGAGCAAGAACCTTTGCAATGGGTGCATGGCTTTCACGCAGTTGCAGCCATGTTAGAGCGCCACCCGCGCCGTGTCAGGCAGCTTTACGTGCAAGCCAACCGTGAGGATCATCGAGTAGCCGCAGTGCTCGACGCGGCTGCAGCAGTCGGTGTGCCGACGAGTGCAGTCAGCAAGGCCGAGCTGCAAACCCTTGTGGATGGCAACCATCAAGGTGTTGCCATTCACTGTTCTCCGTCACCTGTTCGAAACGAGAATGAGCTGGCGGATTATTTAGCAGGGCTCACGGGCAGTGCGCTGGTATTGGTGCTCGACGGCGTGACCGACCCACATAACCTGGGTGCGTGCATTCGATCTGCGGAAGCGGCAGGTGCGCACGCCGTGATCATACCCAAAGACAAGTCGGCGGGTTTGACCCCAACCGTGCGCAAAGTCGCCAGTGGGGCTGCCGAGCTGCTGCCAGTCTTCAGGGTGACCAATCTTGCACGCTGCTTGCGTCAACTCAAACAAATGGGTTTATGGGTATCTGGTTTGGCCGGTGAGGCAAATACGACGATCTATGATTTGGATCTGACTGGCCCAACAGTGATGGTGATGGGCGCGGAAGGAAAAGGCTTGCGGCAGCTCAGCCGTAAGGAATGTGATCATCTAGTCAAAATACCGATGCCGGGGCGCATTGAAAGTCTGAATGTCTCTGTGAGTGCTGGCGTTGCCTTGTTTGAGGCCAGTAGACAGCGAGCCTGCGCAAAATAGCTGGCTTGGTAACAGCTTTTGGCGACGTCCGGCACCGAAACCTTCACTTCATCAGTAGAATCTTGCCATTAACAGTGGCTATTGGTACCTTAGACGGATAATTTCGGGTTCACAGGAGAAGTGACCATGGCCTCAAGTACACTCATTAAATGGTTTGCCGGTTTGGCGTTTAGTTCATTGGGCGCAGCCGCGTTTGCGCAATCAGGCGCTGCCGGAGGCGCGAACTCATCTGGTGCTGATGGTTTGGAGCACTGCGCGGAAACACTGGGTACCATCGCGGTTGTTGAAAATCAAAACGAGCCCTGGTGGGCGGATTATTACCGACGCTACCCACGATTGGGCAGCACCGTGCCTGTATTGCGAATGATGATTCAGCAAACCAATTGTTTTGTCGTTGTAGAGCGCGGCCGAGCCATGAATAACATGATGGGCGAGCGTGCACTGCAGGAGTCTGGTGAAATGCGCAGCGGCAGTAACTTTGGTAAAGGCCAGATTGTTGCTGCAGACTACACCTTGAATCCGTCCATACAGTTTTCAGACAAAACGGGCGGTCTGGGCGGTGCAATCGGTGGTCTGCTGGGATCCAAGAACCGCAATTTGGGCATACTCGCGGGTGGCCTGAAGAAAAATGAAGCGTCAACCACGCTGATTGCTATCGACAATCGATCGGGCGTTCAATTGGCGGCTGCCGTGGGCAGCGCCAAGAAGTTTGACTTCAGCCTTGGTACGGGCCTGTTCGGAGGCAGTGCAGCCGGCGCATTGGGTGGGTACACCAAAACACCGGAAGGCAAAGTCATTGTTGCGGCCTTTGCAGATTCACTGAATCAGATGATCGGGGCGTTGAAAAATTACCGTGCTCAAACCGTGGAAGGCGGGTTAGGCAAAGGTGGTCGCCTTGGCGTGGGTGAATAGCCGGCGCATATTGTCCACCAATTACCCGTTTTAGCCGCAAGCTGGTACTAAAGGCGCTTGCGCCCGCGGGCCAGCTCGCATAGAATGCGCGCCCGCGATTGAGCCTGAGGCTCGGTCTTCTCCTTGCTCCACCGTATGATCGCGGGGGGCGTTAACCGTAAGGAGTCTTAATGAGACACTACGAAATTGTGTTTCTGGTCCACCCTGACCAGAGTGAGCAGGTTCCCAGCATGATCGAGCGCTATCGCAGCACGATCGAGAAAGATGGCGGTAAAATTCATCGCCTTGAAGATTGGGGTCGACGTCAGCTGGCGTATTCCATCGATAAGCTGCACAAAGCTCACTATGTGATGATGAACGTTGAGATTGACGCGACAGCCCTTGAAGAGCTGGAAACGGCGTTTCGTTACAACGATGCGGTGCTTCGCAACCTGATCATTAAGCGCAGCGCAGCCGTGACTGATGAGTCGCCCATTATGAAGCAGGAGCGCGAGAGCAAAGAGCGCAAGCAACGCAATGATTCCTCACGGGCGCCAGCGCCCGAGCCGCGCGCCACTGAAAGCGAATCCGACAACAATTCTGGAGAGGCATAATCATGGCTCGTTATTTTCGTCGTAGAAAGTATTGCAAGTTCACTGCTGAAGGCATTGATGAGATCGATTACAAAGACCTCGAGATTCTGAAGGAGTTTATTTCAGAAACCGGCAAAATTGTGCCAAGTAGAATTACGGGTACGAAAGCACGTTATCAACGGCAGTTGGCAACGGCTGTTAAGCGTGCGCGATACTTGGCCTTGGTACCATACTCAGACAGCCATAGTTGAGCAACTGCGTCCGGCATTGTTGAGCTACTTGGCCAAGGTGCCCAGTAAACCGGACACGGACTCGCTGGATCTGAGGCTCGCCAATTGAAAGCGCTTGCTGAGTTTGTAATGCGTGGCCGACTACAGGCCACTGTTGTTGCCATAACCGGCGTAGCCATAGAGTTTTTTTTCTGGGTCAGCGGTGCTGTTATTGCATTGGTGACCATGCGCAAAGGGCCGCAACACGGATTAATGTTGTTGCTCTGGTCACTGTTGCCTGCCGCTGTGTTGGCGTGGCTGAAGTTTCCCGGCGCTTTGTTGTGCTTGCTGGCAAGCTTTTTGATGGCAATGGTGCTGCGCACAACTCAGCAGTGGAGTACGGCGTTATTGGCCGGTGCGGCGTGCAGTTTGGTCTCGGCGATAGTGTTGCAATTTGTGTTTCCAGGCTATGTGGAAAGTATTCTGGAGTTGTTTCGCAGCGTATTTGAGCAATTGCTTAAAGGTGCGCCTAGCAACAAACCGCTGGAAGAAGCGATTGCGGGAGTAACCACCCAACAAGTGGCGGGCTCCTTCAGCGCAGGAGCAGGCTTGTTTGCGGTGCTGTCATTGGTGCTTGGGAGGTATTGGCAGGCAAGCCTTTACAACCCGGGTGGTTTTGGCGAAGAGTTTCGAGCGCTTCGGTTTCGAAAGCCGGTAGCCATCGGGCTGGTGCTGCTCGGTCTGTTATTGCTGAGCAGTGAGCACTATCGCTTGTGGGCCTGGATGTGTTTACTGCCTTTGCTTTTTTCAGGCATTGGTTTGGTGCACTGGTTGGTGAACCGCTACTCGGGCAGCGGCGGCTTATTGGCAGGGTTTTATTTTCTGCTGTTGACCATTGCTCCGGTGACGCAACTTGTGTGTGCGCTGGCATTGGCAGACAGTTTTATCGATATTAGGCAGCGGCAGGGCAAAGGCTCTAAACCGCAGGATTAATTCAAAGAGAGGTGGATGATGGAAGTCATATTACTGGAAAAGGTAGGCAAACTCGGCGATTTGGGCGAGAAAGTCAGTGTAAAGTCGGGTTTTGGTCGCAACTTTCTGTTGCCGCAGGGCAAAGCTGTGCCCGCCAACAAAGAGAACGTAGCCGCGTTTGAAGCGCGCCGGTCCGAGCTGGAAGCGGCCGCCAAAGAACGTTTGGATGCGGCGACTGCACGGGCTGAAAAGCTGGCGGCTTTGAACGTGAGCATTCCTGCAAACGCGGGCGACGAAGGCAAGCTGTTCGGATCTATCGGTACACGCGATGTGGCTGAAGCCATTACCGCCGCCGGTGTGGAAGTCAGCAAGAGCGAAGTTCGTTTGCCAGAAGGTGTGATTCGTGACTTGGGCGAATATGAAATTTCCGTGCAATTGCATAGTGATGTTTCGCAAGACGTTAAGATTGCGGTAGTTCCTGAGTAGGTAGACAGAAGAGTTTACATCGAGTACCGGCATCGGTTGCGATAACAACTTGCCGGACACGCCGTAAACCCATCCATGGGGGCTTGCCTAAAGCACCTACGGTTGGCTTCAAAAAGGCCCCTCTTTTTGAAGGTCCGGCAAGTTGTTATCGCATCCGATACCTCTGTGCCAAGATCAAATCAAGCCACTTTTAGCAAGCACCACCATAGCTTGCAGTGGCACTGAAGCGTCAAATCCACCTAGGCCTTTCGGGACCGTTGAAAAGAGGGACCTTTTCAACGAGCCCCCATGGATGGGTTCACGGCGTGTCCCGAAAGGCCTAGGTGGATTTGACGCTGGTCTAGTTAAACAATGCACGTCTGCATTTCGACATATCGTGGACAACACACTTGCAATCACAGACAATCACTGTCTGCTTAAAACCCAGAGCCAAAATAAATGGAAGAGCAATTCGCTCCTGCCGTCATCGAGTCTGAAGTCAGTAATCTGAAGATTCCGCCGCATTCCGTTGAAGCGGAACAATCGGTGTTGGGTGGCTTATTATTGTCCAGCGAATCGTGGGAGCGGGTGGCTGATCTGGTCAGCGCTGAAGATTTTTACAGAAGCGACCATCGTAGCGTTTTTAATGTCATGGCCAAGTTGGCTGAAGCTGATCAGCCCCTGGACGTGATTACAGTTGCTGATGCTCTGGCTGATCTGAAAGAGCTTGAGCAAGTTGGCGGCCTGGCGTATTTAGGTGAGCTCGCCAACAATACGCCCAGTGCCAGCAATGTGCGAGCGTACGCCACCATTGTGCGCGAGCGAGCGATTTTGCGACAGTTGATACGTTCCGCAAACTCTATTGCCGATAACAGCTTTTTCCCGGAAGGTCGCAATAGTGGCGATATTCTTGAAGACGCTGAGCGGCAGATTATGGCGATCGCCGAGGGCAGACCTAAGGCGGGTGGCCCGCAGCCGGTAAACCCTTTGCTTAAAGGCGCGCTTGATCGCATTGATGAGTTATTCAATACCGAAGGTTCGATAACAGGTGTCAGTACCGGCTTTAAAGAGCTGGATGGGAAGACGGCTGGCTTGCAGCGCAGTGATTTGATTATCGTGGCCGGCCGCCCATCAATGGGTAAAACCAGCTTCGCGATGAACATTGTCGAAAACGCGGTGATGGTAGAAGAAAGCCCGGTGCTGGTATTCAGCATGGAAATGTCGGCCGAGTCGCTGATCATGCGTATGCTGTCGTCGATTGGAAAGATTGAGCAGAATCGCGTTCGTACAGGCGATATGGAGGAAGATGATTGGCCACGTTTGAGCGCTGCCGTTGGAAAGCTGAAAGACAGACCTTTGTTTATTGATGACACACCCGCATTGTCACCCAGTGAAGTCAGGTCGCGTGCGCGTCGGGTAATGCGTGAGCACGGCAAAATCAGCTTGATTATGATCGACTATCTGCAGTTGATGCAAACAGGCGGTTCTGAAGGCAGAACTGCAGAAATTTCCGAAATTTCGCGGTCGCTGAAAGCCATCGCGAAAGAATTTGATTGCCCTATGATCGCGCTGTCGCAACTGAATCGTAGTGTTGAGCAACGACCTAACAAGCGTCCTGTGTTGTCTGATCTGCGAGAATCCGGTGCGATTGAGCAAGACGCAGACGTTATTGCCTTTATTTATCGCGACGAGTTTTATAACGAAGACAGTCCCGAGAAAGGTGTAGCTGAAATCATTATTGGCAAGCAGAGAAATGGGCCGACGGGTACCTGCAAATTGGCCTTTCTCGGACAGTATACCCGCTTTGAAAATCTGGCCTATGGCACTTATGAGGCCCCGGACGAATAGAGCTTTGCTTTCCTGCTTCGTCAGAGCTGACTGCTGGCACGCAAAGCCTTTAATCTTTCGCGATTTTCATCCCGGCTTAAACGTCGACCGGAGGCCGTTCGCGTCAGTGCAACCTGGGCCGGTGATTCCAGTCTTTCACCGCCAAGCACGGCCTGACAGAGCTTTTCATAGTGACGCTCAAAGATCGGCAGCATTTGGTTTTCAGTTTCAGAGGCGAGCAAACGCCAGTCACAGGCCTGACCCGCATAGTAAACAGCAAGGTGAGACCATTCGTAATTGCACTTGGGCGAACTGGCATTGCATGCCTCGCGGTACGCACTTAATGCGTCAGGCAGGCCAACACTGGCGAGCTGATTACTGCAATGCCGGTGCATGACGTGGAGGCTGGGCAGATATTCAGACTCCGCGATGGCGCTTCTGCAGGCCTTCAGAATCACATCAGCCGAAAAGGACCTAAGCGCATCAAACCACAATTGTTTGGCCATCTGCAGATTTTCGTCACGACCGTAAGCTTTGTGATACTGGTTATGGTACGCAAGCTCCAGTTCGGCGAATAATCGGTTGATGGCATCAACCTTATCCAGCTCGGGCGGTGTTTGCTGCGAGTATTCGCTTTCTGGCTCAGAGACTGCTTGCCCAGCTGCGGTCAGTGAGCCGCTCGAAGGTGCTGCCGCTTGCTTTAGCTTCGTGGCGGCCGAATTGATTAGCTGTTTGCTGCTGCGCATCTCGTTGGCCTGTGCTTGGGTCAAATTGGTGCTGTCGCGCCCATTGGTATTTTACATGCTGGAGAAACTTTGTGTTCCACGAAGAGTGCATCTGTTTATTATCGTGCCAGAACAGCTGAAACTCAGGCAGCAGCGAACGGGCGAAATCGGCGTCAATATTGGCCAAGGCCAATATTTCATAGACATCCTTGCTGGGTTGCCAGTTAGCTGGTAACAGGCGCGGCTCGTTGTCGTATTGCAGTGTGGCGTTGAATCGGGCCCACTGTTTCTTTACATGGGCAACAAATTTTGTATTCCAGGTCGCTATGCCATCGCCACGCTCGCGCCAATACAGTACAAATTCTGGTATGGCGTCTTCAATGAACTCGCGGGTAATGTCAATGCGCAGCAATAACTCCATAGCATCTTCACTGGGTCGCCATTGACGCGACATCGGCGCCACGCTCTGTTGAGCCGCCTGGTGACGCCGCCACTCGTGCACAACGTGCTTTAAAAACTTGTTGCCCCAGGCATACGCCGTTTCCCCGCGCTGGCGCCAATAGCTGACGAACTCGGTGACTTGCAGTTGAGTAAATTGCGGGTCTATTCCATGCTGGGCGATTTGCCGGCAGGTGTCAGTATCCGGTTGCCATTCGGCCTCGATCGGGCGTTTTGTCGAGCCGCTACTGGTCTGCGGCGCTGCGTCGGGTTGAAGCTGGGAAGTTGCGTCAATCGTGGTATTTGCGCTCGAGGAGCGTGCCTGGCCCTGGCGTCGTTCAGGTACATCACCGTCGTTCAGTGCATAGTACAAATGTTTTACTTCGCTGTAGGGTGCGCTATTGAGCAGCAACACACCTTTTTGCTGCAAGGAGTTGGCAATGCGCTCGATATCCGCGTCAGACCAGAAAGGGAACAGCTGACGCAAGCGAGCACAATCGGCATGTTGCCATTGCCTGTCGCCGTCTCGAAACTGGGAGCTGGCGTGAATGCTGATTTCCTGAAGGCCTTGCAGCATCACCGCCTCTTCCAGGCCCAGGGTGGCGGCCAGCGAGGGAGAGAAAGCAATAGCGCGTTCGGGAAGTAACGAAGGCATAGGGCGTTAACAAAAGTCGGCCGGCAATTCTAATTCGGCTGGGCCGTCACCGCCAGCCATTTTAAGATTCTCAGGCAACTTTGATTCATTATTGCTGCACATGAATCGCGCGGTGCCGGTCTGTTGTATCTTGGAGCCCTCAAGCCAAACCGCTTTTTTGGGCAATAAGGTTGTTACAATGACTCTTCATTCGGCGTGTCGTGGGAGAGCAGTGTGGCGAAGGTGCGCAAGGCATTCGTTTGCACGGAGTGCGGTGAGGATTTTCAAAAGTGGCAAGGGCAGTGCGCTAGCTGCAAGAGCTGGAATACCGTGTCTGAGATCTCACTTGGGCGCCCCGAGCGTGGTGGCGGCAATGTGCGTACCATGGGTTACGCGGGTGAGCGGTCGAATGTTCAGTTGCTGCGCGACATTAAAGCCGATGAGCATCCTCGCCTTGCCACTGGCATGGCCGAATTCGATCGTGTGCTGGGCGGCGGCCTGGTGCCAGGTTCGGCCATCCTCATAGGCGGCAATCCAGGCGCTGGCAAGAGTACCTTGTTATTGCAGACCATGTGCAAGTTGGCGGCGAGCATGCCGGCGCTGTATGTCACGGGCGAGGAATCGCTGCACCAGATTGCCATGCGTGCCCAGCGTTTAAAACTGGGTACGGACGATCTGAAATTGCTGGCCGAAACCAATGTGAGTAGCATTCTGGCCGCGATCGAGCAGCACGAACCGAGGTTGGTGGTGGTCGACTCTGTTCAGGCCACCTTCGTTCCGGACATCAGCTCGGCACCCGGCGGCGTTGCACA
This sequence comes from Gammaproteobacteria bacterium, assembly GCA_030429735.1. Classification (GTDB taxonomy): domain Bacteria; phylum Pseudomonadota; class Gammaproteobacteria; order Pseudomonadales; family JAUIET01; genus JAUIET01. Next base: position 59,911 of record JAUIET010000001.1, on the reverse strand, counting down.
GGTCAGAGAATCGGCGGCCTACCTGATTCAAGCAGCCAAACAAAAGGGCTTTGTTCTATTTTTGGTAGGTCATGTCACCAAAGACGGCAGCCTTGCCGGCCCGAAAGTGCTGGAGCACATGATTGACAGCTCTATCTTGCTCGAAGGCAGCCACGACAGCCGGTTTCGAACCTTGCGTGGCCAGAAAAACCGCTTTGGTGCGGTCAATGAGCTTGGCGTGTTTGCCATGACCGAGCAAGGCTTGAAAGAGGTTAAAAACCCATCGGCTATCTTCCTGTCACGTGGCGAAGAGATGACGCCGGGCACGGTGGTAATGGTCGTTTGGGAAGGAACGCGGCCATTGCTGGTGGAAATTCAGGCACTGGTGGACGATAGCCAACTGGCCAATCCGCGCCGTGTTGCCGTTGGTTTGGAGCAAAACCGGCTGGCACTACTGCTCGCGGTATTGCATCGGCACGGTGGCCTGCACATCGGGTCAATGGATGTGTTTGTGAATGTGGTCGGCGGGGTGAAAGTGCTTGAAACCAGTGCAGACCTTGCTCTGCTGATGGCCCTGGTCAGCAGTTTGAAGAACTCGGTGCTGCCTCGTGATCTGGTGGTGTTTGGTGAAGTGGGTCTAGGGGGTGAAATACGCCCGGTGCCTTCGGGTCAGGAACGCCTTAAGGAAGCGGCTAAACACGGCTTCACCAAAGCGATTGTGCCGCGGGCCAATGTTCCGCGGGAAGGTATTGCAGGGATGAGTGTTGTGGCGGTGGATAAGTTGTCCGGGGCGTTGGATGCGCTAGAGGATATGCTTTAGGTGCTTATAGATAGCCTGCAGAGCCGTCTTTGGTTTCTTTGGCAGCCCCGCGACGCGTTTTGGGTCCATCCCTGTGACTCCAACCCTTCGCAAACTTGCTTCGCTCGGCCATAGTCGTTTATTGGCGGCCAGCGCCTGCAAAGACGAAGCTACTCCTTGCAAACCGTCTGAGAGTGACGATCCCGCGAGGTAGTGGATGATGCGAAGAACTGTCTAGGAACTAATCAGAGTAGTAGGCCGAAGTTGGAATGCTTCTGGAGGGTCGGAGCGCCACGGACGGCGCGCAGAGCATCAACTGAGCAGGGACGCGAATTGATGCGGCCCTCCAGAAGCATTCCAACTTCGGTGATGGCGCAGCCATCAGCCGCAGGCCCACTACTCAGTTCCTAGGCAGTTCTTCGCATCATCCACGGGTTTCATTGCTCAAAAGCTGAAGAACCTAGAGTTGCGTGTTAAGCCAACTTCTTATGCCGAACCCGCTTAGGTACAAGCTCCTGATCTCCCATGCGCTTTTTACGATCTTCCTCATAATCGGAGAAGTTACCCTCGTGGAAGAATACATTGCCGTCGTCCTCAAAGGCCAGAATGTGAGTGGCCGTGCGGTCCAGAAACCAGCGATCGTGCGAGATGACCATGATGGTTCCCGGGAACGCCAGCATGGCCTCTTCCAGCGCACGCAATGTTTCCACATCCAGATCATTGGTGGGTTCATCTAACAGTATGACATTAGCGCCCTGTTTTAAAACCTTGGCCAGGTGCAGCCGATTGCGTTCACCGCCCGACAGGTCTTTCACGAACTTTTGCTGATCGCTGCCCTTGAAGTTAAAGCGACCCACGTAGGCGCGTGACGGTACCTGGTAGTTGCCAATGTTGAGGATATCCAAACCATCAGACAACTCGTCCCAGACGGTCTTGTTGCCGTCCAGATCTTCCCGGCTTTGGTCCACGTAAGCCAGCTGAACCGTTTCACCCAGCTCCACGGAACCTGAATCCGGCGTTTCCATACCCGAAATCATCTTGAACAGGGTCGATTTGCCCGCGCCATTTCCACCGATAACACCCACAATACCGCCGCGCGGTACCGAGAAGCTAACGTTATCGAGCAATAGGTCACCACCGAACGACTTGCTCAAATTATTGACCTCAATCACCTTATCGCCCAGGCGCGGGCCGGGTGGAATGTAGATTTCCAGCGTTTCGTTGCGTTCCTGAAATTCCTTGCTGTTCAGCTCTTCGAAACGTGCAAGTCGTGCCTTGCTCTTGCTTTGTCGTCCTTTCGGGTTTGAGCGCGCCCATTCCAGCTCAGCCTTGATGGCTTTCTGATGAGCCGCCTGTTGGCGCTCTTCGGTTTCCAGACGCTGTTCCTTGGCTTCCAGCCAGCTTGAGTAATTGCCCTCGTAAGGGATGCCGCGACCGCGGTCCAGTTCCAGAATCCAGCCAGCGGCATTGTCCAGAAAATAGCGATCGTGCGTGATTGCCACCACTGTGCCGGGAAAATCGGCCAAAAAGTGCTCAAGCCATGCCACGCTTTCCGCGTCCAGGTGGTTGGTGGGTTCATCCAGCAACAGCATGTCGGGACCGGAGAGCAACAGGCGGCACAATGCCACGCGGCGGCGTTCACCACCCGAGAGCTTTGACACGTCAGCGTCCCACGGCGGAAGCCGCAAGGCATCAGCAGCAACTTCCAGCTTGTGCTCTATATTGTGGGCGTCACTGGCCTGGATAATGTTCTCCAGCCGTGCCTGTTCAGCGGCCAGCGCGTCAAAATCGGCATCCGGTTCCGCGTAGGCTGCGTACAAGGCATCTAGCGCTTCAAGTGCTTGTTTTGCCTCGCTAAATCCTTCTTCCACATTGCCGCGTACGTCTTTGTTTTCGTCAAGCTGCGGCTCCTGTGGCAGATACCCAATGCGAATGTCGGCCATGGGCCTGGCTTCGCCCTCAATATCGGTATCGAGCCCGGCCATTATTCGCAACAACGTAGATTTGCCCGCGCCATTCAGTCCCAATACGCCTATTTTGGCGCCAGGGAAGAAAGACAGGGAAATGTCTTTCAGGATTTCGCGTTTGGGCGGCACAATTTTGCCTACCCGGTTCATCGAATATATATATTGAGCCAAGGTCTGTTTCCTTCAGGGAAGAGTGTTGTCAAAAAGGGCGCAAAGTAACCAACAAACCCGACAAGCGCAACCGTTGATCATGATCCGCTGACTATACTGAATAAAGAGCGCGCAGTTCAACGGGAGCCAAGTCGAAGTGGTCGACAACAATAAGCAACGAACAGGGGAAGATAAACCCCTGCTACCACGTTCGGCTACAGGTCAGGAATTGCCAGCCGATTTCCTGCTGCATGTTGTTGAAACTATTCCGGATTTGATCTTCACAATCAACCTGGAAACGCTCGAGCTAGTGTACTCCAACCGTGATATTTTCTCCCATTTTGGTTGGGACCTCGATTATGCGTCCGCAAGCCCCAAGCAGCGTAATGAGCAATGGGGGAAAATGCTGCATCAGAGCGATTTCACGGCGATGCGGTCCACTGCAGAATTTCTAGCCGAGCTTGACCGTGAAGGAACCATTGATGACGTGGTTCGATTTAAAGCGAGCAACGGTCAGTGGCTTCATTATCAGGCCCGCTGCACCCGATTGCGCTCTGTGAGTGACGGGGCAGATTTGGCGGTGCTGGTTGCCCGCGATATCAGCGAGCGTCGTAAGCTGGACAAAGACCAGCGCATGGCTGCAAAAGTATTCGAGAACAGTGACGATGGCATTATGATTCTCGACGCGCAATCGCGCGTTGTGCAGGTGAATCCTGCGCTGCTAAAGATTACTGGCTTTGATGATGTCGACCTGCTCGGCCGTTCACCAATAGGAATCATCTTGCCGCACGAATCAGGCGTGCTGGGCATCGATGCTACGACTGGCCCAGAACCCGGCTTGTTTAATGAGGCCCTAAAAAACGGATTCTCTCAGAATGAAGGTTTTGGTATTCGCAGTAATGGCGATCGGTTTCATTCCCTGACCAGCATTACGGTGCTGCGCGACAGTGATGAGTGTGTGCAAACCTTGATTATCACGATGCGGGATATCACGGAGAGCAAAACACATGAAGAGCGCATTCGCCACCTTGCCTATTATGATGCCTTGACCCGCCTGCCCAATCGCACCCTGTTTCATGATCGTCTGGAGCATGAACTGCAACGCTGCGAGCGCCACGATTATTGTGCAGCGCTATTGTTCCTGGACCTTGATCAATTCAAGGCGATCAATGATTCCCTTGGCCACGCCGCAGGTGACCGTCTATTGAAGATTGCCTCGGAGCGTTTAACCGACAATGTGCGTGGCGAAGATACCGTTGCACGAATGAGTGGTGATGAGTTCACCATCATTATTAACGGTCAAAGCAGCCGCGACCATGTGGCAGCGTCGGCTGCGCACGTGGCACGGAAAATACTGCGTGAGTTGTGCGAGCCATTTAATCTTGAAGGCAGCGAAGCCTTTGTCAGTGTCAGTATCGGCATTTCCATTTACCCGGATGATGGAAGAACCTCGTCAATGCTGCTTCGCAACGCAGATACCGCGATGTATTTCGCCAAAGAAGCGGGTAAGAACAACTTTCAGTTTTACACTCCCGAAATGAACGCCCACTCGGCTGAGCAATTGGCGTTTCAAAACAGCCTTCACAAAGCGGTCGCTGATCAGGAATTTGAAGTTTATTATCAGCCGCAGTACGACTATAAAAATGGTTCCTTGCGAACTGTTGAGAGCTTGCTGCGCTGGCGTCACCCGGATGGCAGCCTGGTATCACCGCTGCGGTTTATTCCCCTTGCCGAGCAGACCGGCTTGATTATTCGAATGGGTGAATGGCTGATTGAGCGCTCGCTTTGGCAATTTGCAGAATGGCGTTCCATGGGGCTGCCCATTGACCGCCTTGCGATCAATCTTTCGACTCGCCAATTCGGCGACGACAAGCTGGTGCATTTGGTGTCACGACTGCTCCAGCAATACGATATTCCGCCCAACAGTGTTGAATTTGAGTTGACTGAGTCAGTCATTATGGCCGATATAGCAGTGACTCGTGCCGTGCTTGAAGAGCTGAAAGCGCTTGGCGTCAGCATTGTTATCGACGACTTCGGGACTGGGTACTCGTCGCTAAACTACTTGAAGGAGCTACCCATCGATGCTCTTAAAATTGATGGTAGCTTCGTCAGTAGCCTGCCTGGTGGCCGTGAAGACCAGCAAATTGTGAAGGTGATTGTCGCTCTGGCCGAAGGATTTGACCTTAGAGTCATTGCTGAAGGGGTTGAAACTGCTGAGCAGTCTGAGTATCTGGAGAACCTGGGCTGTTCGGCGGCGCAAGGTTATCTGTTTGCCGGACCGAAACCAGCCTTTGAATTGGAGCAATTCCTGCGTCTTTCCGACTTATCTGCAAACGATCAGAAGCACAGCGCCTAACCTCGCACGCCGTCTGGTATCCGGCATTCGCCACGATAAATTCCCCAGAAATAATGTTCGATGCAGCCCATTCATGTAGAATGCGCGCTCCTTTCATGCGCCATTCACAAAGGGTATTTTGATGTTCAGCAAGCAGCAAACCATTGCAGGTTTTGATCAGGAAATTTGGCAGGCAATCGTTGCGGAAGAGCAGCGCCAGGAGCAGCATATTGAGCTTATTGCGTCAGAAAACTACGCCAGTCCGCGAGTCATGCAAGCGCAGGGTTCGGTGCTGACCAACAAATACGCCGAAGGCTACCCGGAAAAACGCTACTACGGCGGCTGTGAGCATGTTGATACCGTCGAGCAATTAGCCATCGAACGGGTGAAGTCGCTGTTTGGGGCTGACTACGCCAACGTTCAACCCCACTCGGGTTCACAAGCAAATTCAGCGGTGTATATGGCATTGATGGAACCCGGTGATACGGTGCTTGGAATGAGCCTGGCGCACGGCGGTCATCTCACACACGGTGCATCGGTAAATTTCTCGGGAAAAATTTATAACGCAGTTCAGTACGGCTTGCACCCGGAGACTGGCGAGATTGATTATGATCAGGTGGCTGATTTAGCGCGTGAACACAAGCCAAAAATGATCATGGCCGGCTTTTCCGCGTATTCCATGATTGCCGACTGGCAGCGCTTTCGCGATATAGCTGACGAAGTTGGTGCTTATCTGGTGGTAGATATGGCGCATGTTGCCGGTTTGGTCGCCAGCGGTCACTACCCCAGCCCGGTGCAAATCGCGGATGTGACCACATCCACAACGCATAAAACCCTGGGTGGCCCGCGCGGCGGCATTATTTTGGCCAAGGCCAATGAAGCGCTGGAGAAAAAGCTGAATTCAGCGGTGTTTCCCGGTGGTCAGGGTGGTCCGCTAATGCACATCATCGCAGCAAAAGCCATTTGCTTTAAGGAAGCCATGAGTGATGAATACAAGGCGTATCAGGGCCAGGTGGTCAGCAATGCCAAGGCATTGGCGAAGGAAATTATGGCGCAGGGCATAGATGTAGTGTCTGGAGGTACGGAAAATCACCTTTTTCTGGTTGACCTGATCAGCAAAGACATCACTGGTAAAGATGCTGATGCAGCGCTGGGTCGTGCGCATATTACGGTGAACAAAAATGCAGTACCGAATGACCCACGCTCACCGTTTGTTACCAGCGGTTTGCGGGTGGGCACTCCGGCGTGTACGCGGCGCGGTTTCAAAGAAGCTGAAATGAAGCAAATTGCCGAGTGGATTGCACGCATCGTCAATGATATTGACAGCGAGGCTGTTAATTCAGCGGTGCGTGACGAAGTGTCAGAGCTGTGTGCGCGCTACCCGGTGTATGGCAGCTAAACGGCTGATACGCGATGCGCTGCCCTTTTTGTAACGAAGCAGAAACGAAAGTGATTGATTCGCGTTTGGTTAGCGACGGCGATCAGATTCGTCGTCGTCGAGAGTGTCTTAGTTGCGCTGAGCGTTTTACCACTTACGAAGTGGCTGAATTGCTGATGCCGCGTATTATCAAATCCAATAATGTACCTGAACCATTCAATGAATCGAAACTGCGCTCGGGTGTTCAAAAAGCCCTGGAAAAGCGCCCGGTCAGTATTGAAACCATTGACACAGCCGTTAACCATATTAAGCACGCCTTGCAGTCTATGGGTGAGCGGGAAGTGCCGGCGATGAAAATCGGTGAACTCGTGATGGAGCAGTTGAAGGAAATTGACCACGTGGCTTACGTGCGGTTTGCGTCGGTGTATCGCAGTTTTCAAGACCTGGATGAATTCCGTCAGGAAATAGACAAGTTATCGAATGAGTAGTAGCGTGCCGGAGTGTGTTGCAGTGAGTTACTCAAGTGTTCAACGAATCTGACAAATCACATATGGCGAGAGCCGTCGAGCTTGCGCGACGCGGTTGGTACTCAACCACACCCAATCCTCGCGTAGGATGTGTGCTGACTAAAGATGAAGTTCCGATTGCTGAAGGTTGGCATGAGCGAGCAGGTGAAGCGCACGCGGAAGCCATGGCCTTGCAAAAAGCGGGAGCCAATGCGCAGGGGTGCACCGCGTATGTCACTCTGGAGCCCTGTAGCTTTGTTGGTCGAACCCCGGCCTGCAGTCGCTCATTGATCGAAGCAGGTATCAGCCGGGTTGTTTGTGCCATGCGCGACCCGCACCCTAAAGTCTCCGGTAAGGGTATCGCTGAGTTGCAGGCGGCGGGTATTGTGGTCGACGAGGGGCTGATGGGCGCAGATGCGCGCGCATTGAATCCCGGTTACATCAAAGTACAAGAAACGGGGTTGCCTTACGTGCGGTGTAAGCTGGCCATGAGTCTTGATGGGCGAACGGCAATGGCCAGCGGTGAAAGCCAATGGATTACCGGTGTTGAAGCGCGTAACGACGTGCAGGATCTGCGTGCACAGAGTTGTGCTGTGCTGACGGGTATCAATACCATACTCGATGACGATGCGAGGCTGAACGTGCGCGCCGAAGCGCTTGGCGAAACCGCCCGTGCCCAGCTTGGCGAGCGACAGCCAAAGCGCGTGGTCATGGACAGCGTTGGGCGTTGCCCGCCAGGAGCGGCGCTGTTCAGTTCTGCCGGCGATATTGTGATCGCCCTGGGTAGAAATGCCAGTCAGCTCCAGTTTGGTTCCGGTGATCAAGCGCCGCACGTACTCAAATTTGATACGGTGCAACCGGAGCCGGCAGCCGTACTGCGCGCATTGCTTAAGCTTGACTGCAATGAGATTTTGCTGGAAGCAGGCCCGACCCTGGCCGGCGCCTTTCTGCAACAGGGTTTGATTGACGAGTTGATTGTCTACATGGCGCCAAAATTGATGGGAAGCGAAGGGCGACCGCTATTGCAGTTGCCAATACAAACCATGCGAGACAGTATTGATCTGCGGCTCAACAGCGTGCGTTTGATCGGTAATGATGTACGCATCGACTGTGCACCCATTTATCATTAGCGAATAAATCGTCAACCTCAGCGACAGGCAGGAAACCATGTTTACAGGAATTATTCAGGCTCTCGGGCATATTGACCGTATAGAGCAGGCGCAAGGTGATGCCGTGCTAGTTGTTCGTGCCGAGAGTCTGGGTCTTGCGGCTGCCAATATAGGCGACAGCATCGCGGTCAATGGTGTATGCCTAACGGTTACCTCGTTGCAGGGGCATGTATTTCATGCTGACGTCTCAAATGAAACGCTGGACAACACTACATTGCAACAATTGGCGGCTGGCGCCAGCGTGAATCTGGAGATGGCCGTTCGACCCAGCGAGCCATTGGGTGGACATATTGTCAGTGGTCACGTAGATGGTGTTGGTGAGGTCTGTCGCTCAGAAAATGATGCGCGCAGTACTCGTTACGTTATTCGCGTTCCCGATGAGCTGGCGCGTTACATTGCCAAAAAGGGTTCTATTACAGTGGATGGCGTGAGTCTCACGGTCAATGAGGTGAGTGGCAACGAGTTCAGTGTGAACATTATTCCGCACACGCAGCAAGTGACCTTGTTCGGCACCTATAAAGCCGGAACGCGTGTGAACATTGAAGTTGATGTGATAGCACGGTATGTCGAGCGTTTACTGACTGTCGGGGCCGGGAAAGCCGACGGCCTGAGCTATTCTAGCCTGGTGGACAATGGCTTTGCACCGGCACAGTGAACCGCTGCTAGGGGCTTGCCAGCTTCACTACGCTATCAAAGGCAGCGTCATACGCTTCCTGTTTAAACACGCTTGGCCGGTTGACATGCGTGAAGCCGTGATCGCAACCCTGATGCACAACTATCTCGACGTGCGGCTTATTCCGGAAGCGCTGTTGCAGCGCTTTGCAATCTTCTTCAGGGGTCCACGCATCAATAGAGCCAAAGTGTAGCACGCCGGCGCAATCCAGCGTTTGCAGCCGGTCACCCAGCTCGCAAATGCGAACGCCGTGCCACGCGACTACAGAATCAATTTCCTTATCGCAGGCAGCGCGCACGATGGGACGACCGCCAAAGCAGATGCCCAGGCCGATCACCGGTACGCCGGGGTGTAGTGCGCGTATGTAACTGGTTAGGGCGCTAAGGTCAGAATCACAATCTTTGTCGGTTAATGCGGCCATGCGCGCCATCGCTTGCGGCATACCCGCTTCATCGGCTTCCAGCGCGCCTGGGCAAGTGCGCCAGAAACTGTCCAGCGAATACACCTGCATGCCTTTATCAATGAAGCGCTGACAATGCAGCATGAATGTTGAGTTGAAACCAAACACTGACGGAACGATCAGCAAGCACGGATCGTTTTTGCAGCTTTCTTCATCGGCTCTGGAAATGTGCGTGCAGGGAATAGCACCACCGGCCTGGGCCGCGTGTTCAGTGTCTAGAAAAAAGTCTGTTTTGTTCATAGCAGGTCTGCATTCTGAGTGGTTACTGTAGCGATTACGATGGTGGCGGGCAAGCCACGAGCAAACCGAACACGGCTGGCTCTGTAAAGGCTATAATAGTATGCTTTGCGGCCAGCTCAATGCGCCGCTTCAGTCTATGGGATACGTACTATGAGCGAAATTTCTACATTTGAAGGCGATTTCACCGGTGCTAAACGAAAGTTTGCTTTGGTCGTGTCTCGATTCAACAGTTTTATTGTCGACAGCCTGGTGACTGGCGCGGTGGATACCCTGCGGCGTCACGGTGTTGCCGAGAAAGACATATCTGTTTATCGGGCCCCCGGGGCATATGAGCTACCGTTGCTGGCGAGTAAGGTCGCTGCGAAAGACGGCTATGACGCCATCATCGCCCTGGGCGCCGTGATCCGGGGCGGCACCCCGCATTTTGAGTATGTGTCCGGTGAATGCGTAAAGGGGCTGGCGCAAGTCAGTCTGGACTCTGGCGTGCCGGTTGCTTTTGGTGTTCTGACGGTTGATTCGATAGAGCAGGCCATTGAGCGTGCCGGCACAAAGGCGGGCAATAAGGGCGAAGAAGCTGCGTTGTCGGCACTTGAAATGGCCAGCTTGTTGAGCAAGATCTAAACACCTACTCTAATGTCAGATAACAAGCATCAGCGGCACATAGCCGCCCGCAAGCAGGCGCGCCACTATGCGACACAGGCCGTCTACCAATGGCACATGGCTGGGGCCGAGAGCAGTCAAATAGAGGCCGAGTTCGTTGCCGATTACGATCTTTCGAAAACTGATCTGGAGTATTTCCGGGAATTACTTCATGGGGCTGTGCTGAACTCAGAGGCGCTGGAACAACTGTTGGGCCAATGTCTCGACCGAAAGGTCTCTGAGTTAGATATTGTAGAGCTTGCGCTGCTCAAGGTAGGTGCATTTGAGTTGCAGGAAAAGATTGATGTGCCTTACAAAGTCGTGATCAACGAGTACGTTAATCTGGCAAAAAAGTTTGGCGCCACCGACAGCCACAAATACGTTAACGGTGTGCTGGATAAGCTCGCCAACACGCTGCGCACAGTAGAAACGGCGAATAAGGCGCAATGACCGCAGAGTTCGAGCTGATTAAAAAGTACTTTTCTGATCTCGACCTGGCTAGCCCACAGTGTGTGCTGGGTGTTGGCGATGACTGCGCAATAATCTCCGGCCCTGAACCTGGCCAGCATCTGGCGGTATCCACTGACACCTTGAATGCGGGGGTTCACTTTCCGGCTGACGCCAAAGGCGAGTGGGTGGCCAGCCGTGCTCTGCGCACCAATATCAGTGATCTTGCCGCCATGGGTGCGACCGCCCACGCGTTTACTCTGGCGCTGAGTGTGCCGTCTGTCGATGAGCAGTGGATGCGGTCTTTTGCGCATGGATTGGAGGCCACGGCCAGAGAATATGCCTTACCTCTGGTAGGCGGTGACACAACATCCGGGCCGCTCTCGCTGACGATAACTGTTATCGGCTGCGTTGCAGCCAAACACGCGTTACGGCGTGACGGCGCAAAGTTGGGTGACGGTATATATGTCGATGGTTCGCTGGGAGACGGGGCTGCCGCGTTGACATTGATTGAGCGTGATGAATTGCATGAAGGCAGCTATCTGCACAAACGGTTCTACTCACCTACTGTGCACGCAAAATTGAGCCAGGCCCTGTGTGGTCGTGCCCATGCGGCAATCGATGTGTCGGATGGATTGCTCGCTGACCTCAGTCATATTTTGATAGCAAGCAAGCTGGGGGCAGAAATCCACACTGATTCCCTGCCGGTGTCTCCTGAAGCGAAATTGATAGCCGGTGATAGGGAAGTTGCCCGATCGTGGGCACTGTCGGGAGGGGATGACTACCGTTTGTGCTTCACTATGCCTGATGAGCTGGTGAGCTCGCCGGCCCTTTCCGGCTTTGATTTGCACCGAATCGGTCAGGTAAACGACACTGGCGAATTACAGCTGCTTGACTCAAAGGGGCGCTTAATGGCAGCTCCGTTAGAAAAAGGCTATCAGCACTTTTCCAACCAGAAAGGCTTTGTCGCGTAATGACCGCCTTGCCAAGCTTTGCTCAGCTCTGTCGAAACCCGGTATTACTACTGGCCCTGGGCTTCGGCTCCGGTTTGCTTCCTAAAGCGCCTGGCACCTGGGGTAGTGTGTTAGCAGTGGGTTTGTACGGCCTGTTGTTCCCGGGTTTGTCATTGCAATGGGCGATTGCCATTCTGCTGACGTCTTTTGTTATCGGTATAGGATTGTGCGGAGCTGCGGCAGCAGCGCTGGGCGCGCACGATCATGGTGCTGTTGTGTGGGATGAATTTGTCGGGCAGTGGATGGTTTTGCTGTATTTACAGCGTGTCATGGACTTTCCTCTACTGGCGTCTGCGGCAGTCGGTTTTTTGCTGTTTCGTCTGTTTGATATTGTGAAACCTTGGCCCATACGCTGGTTTGATCGCAATGTGCATGGCGGTCTGGGCGTAATGCTCGATGACGTGCTGGCGGCGCTGATGGCCATCGGGCTTGTATTTATTGTTGAACAAGTTGGTCTGCCGGGATTCTTGCTGGGATGAATCAGCGCGTAAAACTGCTCGTAATCATTGGCCTGCTGGCGCTGATGTTGGTTGTTCAGCGATTGTCGCCAGACAGCGATACCGCCGCGGCATCTACCGGGCAATCGTCATTGGCAGTCGGTCAGACAATAGAGGGTAAAACCGATCGAGTAGTTGACGGAGACAGCCTGTATCTGCGTGGCCACAAGAAACAAATTCGCCTTTGGGCGGTTGACGCGCCGGAAACGTCAGAGTCAGGGTACAATGCGGCGCGTTCGCAATTGCAGCGTTTGGCGCACGGCAAACGATTGCGCTGTCACGTGCAGGATATTGATAAATATGGTCGTACGGTGGCGCGTTGTGAGGATGAAGCCGGCAAAGATCTGAACCAGGCTATGCTGGCCAGTGGCACTGCGAAGGAGTATTGCCGCTGGTCAAAAAATTTCTACGGCTATTGTTAGCAAACACGTGTATGCAGGAGTTAAACACAATGAGTAAGTACGACATTTATGGTATTGGCGCTGCGTTGGTTGATACCGAAATTGAAGTAAGCGATGAATTTCTGCAAAGTGCTGGGGTTGACAAAGGTGTTATGACGCTCGTAGATGAGGCGCGACAATTCGAGTTGTTAGATCATTTGCACGCCCATCTTGAAGACTCCCGTCGAGCGAGTGGTGGTTCCGCGTGCAACAGTGTAATTGCCAGCAGCTACTTCGGCAGCAAGGCTTTTTACTCGTGCAAAGTGGCGTCTGATGATAATGGAAGCTTTTATCTGGCTGATCTGAATGATGCTGGTGTTGCTTACAATCAAAACGCCAATGGTTCCAATGGAATAACTGGTAAGTGTCTGGTGCTGATTACGCCAGATGCAGAGCGAAGTATGAATACCTTTTTGGGTATCAGCGAACATTTGTCAGAAGCCGAACTTGATGAGTATGCGCTGCAAAACTCACAGTACGTGTACATTGAAGGTTATCTGGTGACATCCGCAACCGGCCGGGCGGCTGCTGTCAAGGCACGCAAACTGGCTGAGGCCAACGGCGTTAAAACAGCGCTGAGTTTGTCGGATCCATTTTTGGTAGACAGCTTTCAAGACGGTCTGAGAGAAATGCTCGGTGACAAGGTCGACCTGTTGTTTTGCAATGAGGCGGAAGCCATGAGTTGGGCGGGGACCGAAACTCTCGACAGCGCAATCGACTGTTTGTTGGATGATGCCAGTATTGTGGCGGTAACCTGCGGTGCGCGAGGTGCTCTGGTCTGTGATGCCGGGCAGCGACTGCCAATCGCACCGGTCACGGTTAAAGCAGTGGATACCAATGGTGCCGGTGATATGTTTGCCGGCGCATTTCTGCATGCAATATGTGCCGGTTGGTCTTTGCAGCAGGCGGGTGATCTGGCTAGCCTGGCGTCGGCGCGCGTTGTTTCAGACTTTGGGCCACGTTTGCCGGCCGAGCAGCACGCGGAAATACTGACCGCGATCAAACAGTAGCGAATCAGTCGAGAACACTGCTCAGCGTTGTGGCTACTGTAATTGATTCTCCCTGATCAAACGCCAGCGTAAGTTCTACACTAAGGTGTTGCTGCTTAATAGCGCTATCGGCCGCCTGCTCAAGCGAGTATGGCGGCTGCAGTTCAAAAAGCATCAAATGTGCGCCACCTGATTCAAGCACCGTTTCAGAGTTCGCGGCAATCGGCAGCGACGCAAGTTTGACCATGCGCATTCGTCCCTCGCTGTGTTGATGCTCGTGGATTTCTATCCGTGTCGCGTAGTCGCTGCTGGCGCCAAGCAATAAGCGTTCTGTGTCACCTTGATTGCGAATAGTCAGGTAGGCAACGGTGACATCGCGCCCCGCAACGGGCTCACGCACGGTAACATTGTGTACGGATAAGCCCAGCGGCGTGGCCACAGCTTCGCTTACTGATTTATTACCGCAGGCTGTTTGTAGTAAAAGCGCAGCCATTAGCAGCCATTTTGCTGCTGAAGATCTTGTTTTCATTGATGTGCCTGTTGATTAATGTGGCTATTAATGTGAAACAGCAATTCGTTACATGGAAGCTCAGCGCACTGTTTTTGCGCAGTGCATCGAACTTTTGCCGTTAAACGGAGACCAAGTCTACAGTTGTTGTGACGTTCGCTCAGCTATACTATTCGGCTCTGCCAACGCTATCAACTGTATCTGCTCATGGGTGATTGCCATCTCAAATTTCACTGACTCACAGCGTCGCCTGACTGCGGCTGGCTCGTTACTGCTTGCATTCTTTGCGCTGACTTTTGCTGGACTGCTTGCTTGGTCGGCACTCGCGCAAGCCAATACGCAGGACCTTATTCCTGCGGCTTCCTCTTCGTCTCTTACCTCGACGTTCTCCTCGAGCGGGGTTTCGCAGGCTGATGATTTTCTGCCAGTGGATCAGGCCTATCAGTTATTGCTGGAAAATCGCGACGAACAAACCGTGGATTTTAGCTGGGCTATTGCGGATGGATATTATTTGTATCGTCATGCCTTTGCCGCCAGCATGCAGGCGGCCGATGAATCCATCGAAGAACTGACCCTTGACATCCCGGCCGGCAAGGCCAAAACGGATGAGTATTTTGGTGATGTGGAAGTGTACTATCACAATGCCATCGCCAGCGTGAAAATTCCGGCGGGTGCTGCGCGCTTAAGTATTCGCTACCAGGGCTGCGCTGACGCCGGATTGTGTTACCCCCCTAAAACCCGCTACTTCGAGCGAGTATCCGATCAGTCGTTTACCGAAGTCGATGGCTTTGCCAGCTCGGCACAGGGTGATGCGGCGGCATCGAACTCCATGGCTCCGAAGCCGGCAGGAGAGACATCGTTTTTGCTAATGGCCCTATTTGCCTTTCTGGGCGGTGCGATTCTCAATTTAATGCCGTGTGTTTTTCCGGTGCTTGCCTTGAAAGTGTTAGGACTGGTTAATGCCAGTTCGGTGTCTTTGCGTGAACAGCGCGCGCATGGTCTCAGTTACACCCTCGGCGTGGTTTGCTCTTTTCTAGCGATGGCTGGCATGCTGCTGGCGTTGCGTGCGGCTGGTGAGGCACTGGGTTGGGGGTTTCAATTACAAACACCATGGCTTGTCGCTTTGCTGGTATATCTGTTTTTCGCCCTGGGATTGAGCATGTCAGGCTTTCTGGAATTTGGCGCAAGCTGGGCCGGTGTTGGGCAGCAGTTAACAGAGAAAAGCGGCCACCGCGGCTCATTTTTTACCGGCGTGCTCGCCGTTATTGTTGCCAGCCCCTGTACAGCGCCGTTTATGGGGGCAGCGCTTGGCTTCGCGTTGGTTCAACCGCCACTGGCAGCGCTTACGATTTTTGCCGCCCTCGGCCTTGGTATGGCGGCACCGTTCCTGCTGCTGGTGGGTATTCCTTCCCTGGCGGCCAGACTGCCCAAGCCGGGCGCCTGGATGAATACCTTCAAAGAATGGATGGCTATTCCGCTGTACATCACTGCCATTTGGCTGATTTGGGTAGTGGGTCGACAAACTGGCGTTAATGGTATGGCTCTGGTGTTGTGTGGCTGTGTGTTGATTTACATGGCTCTATGGTTCTGGCGTGACAGAAGCATTGTAAAACGCGCAGCGTCTGTTGCTGCTTTAACAATTGCGATGATTGCTCTGGCCGGACCGTGGCTACAGCAGCGTGCCGAGCCAACTGTTGCTGCGGGCAGTGTTTACTCAGCGGAGCGGGTGCTCGAGTTGCGCGCAGCAGGTAAACCTGTGTTTGTGAACTTTACCGCCGACTGGTGCATAACCTGCCTGGCTAACGAGCGTGTTGCATTGTCACAGCAGCTTGTACTCGCCGCCTTTACCGAGCGCAATGTTGCGTATTTGAAAGGTGACTGGACCAATAGCGACCCGAAAATCACAGAAGTATTGGCGCAATACGGCCGCAGTGGCGTGCCATTGTACTTGCTGTTCCCCGCGGACCCCTCCGCGCCGGCCACTGTTCTGCCGCAGCTATTGACCACCGATATTGTGTTGCAGGCACTGGAAACTCTCAATTAGCGATTTTTACTGAGCCCTTGCTTAATATATCGGCAAAAATGTCGGCAAAATCCGTTTTATGTGGACAACTTCGGCGATTAGGCAATAAACTGTCCAAAGTTTGGAAGATGGCTGATTATCACTGTTTACAGAGAGCCGGCTGCGTTTGCTGATATCGCGGTTTGTGGCTCAAGAGGTCAGCTTCCTCAATAAGTCCATCACGAGAGAGCAACTATGGATATTCGCAAGGTAAAAAAGCTCATTGAATTGCTCGAAGAGTCGAACATCGATGAGCTGGAAATTCACGAGGGCGAAGAATCTGTGCGTATTAGTCGCCACGCGAAACAGGCCGCGGTCTATCCGCCTGCAGCCCAGGTGGCCGTCAGTGCACCGCCGGCCCCGGCGGCAGCTGCGCCAGCGCCCTCCGCTGAACCGGTAGCGGCATCAAGCGGCAGTGGCCATGCGATTCGATCACCAATGGTAGGAACTTTCTACCGTTCGCCTTCACCGGGAGCGAAGTCTTTTGTAGAGGTTGGCCAAACGGTCGCGGTTGGCGATGTCGTTTGTATTGTTGAGGCCATGAAAATGATGAATCAGATTGAGGCTGACAAAGCAGGCGTTGTTGAGGCAATCCTTGTGGAAGACGGCGACCCCATTGAATTTGATCAGGCGTTGATTGCGATATCGTGATCAGCGCTGCACAGCGACATCCCACATAAATCAGGCGAACGGCAAAGATACATGTTAGAAAAACTGGTGATAGCCAATCGGGGCGAGATAGCGCTGCGAATTTTGCGGGCCTGCAAAGAACTTGATATTCCGACTGTTGCGGTGCACAGCAAAGTAGATGCAGATCTGATGCACGTTCGTTTGGCCGATGAGGCTGTTTGCATTGGACCAAACCCGTCGTCAAAAAGCTATCTGCATATACCTGCAATCATTGCAGCGGCAGAAATTACCGATGCCGCGGCTATTCACCCCGGTTATGGATTTCTGGCGGAAAATGCAGACTTTGCTGAGCAAGTTGAGCGCAGCGGATTCGTTTTTGTCGGGCCGTCGGCCGATGTGATTCGGATGATGGGCGACAAAGTGTCGGCGATCAAGTCCATGCAGGCCGCTGGCGTCCCAACTGTGCCGGGGTCCGATGGGCCTATTACACAAGACAACGACCGCACGCTGCGTATTGCCAATGATATTGGATACCCGGTTATCATCAAGGCTGCTGCTGGCGGCGGTGGACGCGGTATGCGCGTGGTCAACGAGGAAAGCGAATTGCTGAATTCGATTGACCTGACTCGATCAGAAGCCATGGCAGCGTTCGGTGATGCCACTGTGTACCTGGAAAAATTCCTGCAGAACCCTCGCCACATCGAAATTCAGGTGCTGGCTGATGGCAAAGGTCATGCCGTACATTTGGGCGATCGCGATTGCTCCTTGCAACGGCGTCATCAAAAAGTACTGGAAGAAGCGCCGGCACCCAATATCGACCAGGATGCGCGGGCGGAAGTTGCCGCATCGTGCGCCCAAGCCTGTCTTGATATTGGCTATCGCGGTGCCGGCACGTTTGAGTTTTTGTATGAAGATGGGCGTTTCTATTTTATTGAAATGAATACACGCGTGCAGGTAGAGCACCCGGTCACTGAAATGGTGACCGGCATTGATATTGTCAGAGAACAACTCAGTATCGCTGCCGGCAACTCACTATCGTTTACCCAGGACGATGTCTCCATTACCGGCCATTCCATCGAGTGTCGAATTAACGCGGAAGACCCGGAAACCTTTATGCCCAGCCCCGGTAAGGTTGAGCAGTATCACCCGCCAGGCGGCAGTGGGGTGCGGGTTGATTCGCATTTGTACAGTGGCTATTCCGTGCCACCCTATTACGACTCTCTGGTAGCAAAAGTCATCACCACTGCGAATACTCGAGAAGCCGCACTTAAGCGAATGCGCAATGCGCTAGAGGAAATGGTTGTGCAGGGCATTCGAACCAATATTCCACTGCAGCAGATGCTGGTCACCGACGAAGGCTTTCTTAAGGGCAGCGTGAATATCCATTATCTGGAGAAGAAGCTGGGCCTGTCATAGGCTGGATACACGCTAGTGAGTGCTTACTTACAGCTGGAATTCCTGCTCAGCGCGGATGATCTGGAACGAACCGAGACCGCGCTGTTTGAACTGGGTGCGCACGCGGTTACATTGCTGGATGCAGAAAATCAGCTGCTGGTCGAATACGAGCGCGGCGAAAACCCGGTTTGGAACAATATGCGCGTATTGGCGCTGTTTGGTATAGAGGCAGACCTGGATTCGCTGCGTGCTGAGTTGGCCCTGGTGCTCGGGCCACCGGGTCGGGGCAGCTGGCAATTGACCCCCTTGCCTGATCAGGACTGGCATCGAGCCTGGATGGACCGCTACGAGCCCATTCAGTTTGGCCAGCGGCTTTGCGTATGCCCCTCGTGGCATTCAGCGCCTGTGCATTGCAGTCATCCTGTTTTGCTTGATCCTGGCACTGCGTTTGGAACTGGCACGCACGCAACGACTGCAATGTGCTTGCAATGGCTGGATGCCAATGACTGTGAGGGACAAACAATTGTAGATTTCGGCAGCGGCTCGGGAGTGTTGGCAATCGCCGCGGCAGTGCTGGGGGCTGAGCGCGTTATTGCCATTGATAATGACCCGGACGCTGTATCAAATTCGCGCGAAAATATGCAGCGCAATCAGCTCGATATGAATCGCTGTACAGCTCATTTGGATACAAACTACCCAGACGTTCGCGGTAACGTGCATTTATTGATCGCCAACATACTGGCCGCCCCGTTGCAGAGGCTTGCACCCCAACTATGTGAATTGTTAGCGCCCAACGGTCGTCTATTATTGTCGGGTATACTCGAAGAGCAGGCCGAAGAGGTCATTGCGGCCTACAATGATACCATTCACTTCGATCAGCCCACTGTGCAAGATGGCTGGGTAATGCTCGTTGGGATCAACATGGACCGCCAGAAAATATAAGCACTGATGACTGAAATGATCAGCCAATGCCCGAAGTGCATGACGTCGTTTCGGGTAACACAGGACCAGCTGACAGTGGCTGGCGGCAAAGTGCGTTGCGGTTATTGCATGAACGTGTTCATGGGCCATGATTACCTGATCAGTGGTGGCGATTCCGGGGTGGGTGTGGCCGATGAGGACGTACTGCGTTCCTTGCTGGACGGAGAAGGCGATTCGCCAGCTTCCGCTGGTGATACAAGCTTTGACCCGCCACTGGCCGCAGGCATTGAAACGCACGATGACTATGATCTTGATAGCTTGTTGTATGAGAACTTTGAAAGTTCTGCTGCACAACACAGCGCGATTGATGCTGGTGGCGAAGTTGCACCGCACGAGGCTGACGCGCTGGCCAATGCGGAGACTGCTGGGTCTCGCGGAATACCCGCTGCAGCGTTAAGTACGGACCCTTCGGTTGGACCGGAACAGGCTAGCAACTTTTCTGATGCAACTGACGGCTCTTCTTCAGCTGAGGGTTCTTCTCCAGCTGAGGGCTCTTCTCCAGCTGATGGCTCTCTACCTGCTGAGGGCTCTCTTCCTGCTGATGGTTCTCTACCTGCTGAGGGCTCTCTTCCTGCTGATGGCTCTCCCCCAGTCGTTGAGGATGCTCCAAATACTGCTTCTGTAGCGACGGCGGACTTGATTGAGCCGGATATAAGTCTTATTGAAGAAAACCTCAAATTCGATGAGGACGATTTACGCAATTCAACTGATGAGGACTGGGCGCTTGAATTGCTGGCCGAGTTGGAAGGAACGGGCAAGTACAAAGACAGTACAGAAGCCAGCGACGCCTATGTAAAAGAGATTTTAGCGGGTACAGAAAGCACTTTTTCGGATGCAACGCTGCATGACACCGCACCCTCGGGTCAGGCTCATCGTTCTGGCCTTGGTTTTGAAGAAATTATTGTCGATGTGGTTCCATCTGCTGATGATGGCGCAGATCAAGGAAGCGACGTAAGCGCAGAGGCCGCCACGACTGACAATACGTGGTCGCAAGCCACGGAAGAAACTATTTCCGACGCTAGCAGCGCGGAGTTTTCAGCAGAGTTTTCCAGCGCCAATGCGGCGCCCTCATTGGCACAGTCTGAGGCAGGCGCCAGCACTGCCCCTGATCGGGCGGAAGCTAAGCACTATGAGGGCGGAGGAGTTGATCATGCTGAGCAGTCCGAGGCAAGCTTGTTTGAAGACGCTTCATCGGCGTACCAGCAAGCAGCGCCGCAAAATCACGAGCCCGAACCGGCAGCGCTTATTCCTGACCAGGTGTCTGTAGAGTTTGGTTTAGATGCCATTGATCAGCAAAAACGCCGTAAAACCGACTTTCTTCCGGCAGATCTCGATATCGCGCCGTCTCCTGGCGTCACTGAGTCAGCAAGCAGCCCGCTTGAGTGGAAGTGGATTGCAGGATCTGTGGGCATGGTGCTGCTTATGCTGCTGCAATACAGTTATTTCTATTGGGGTGATCTCACGGCCAGTGCGAAAACCAGGCCAATGTTGGCGTCGTTTTGCAGTGTTGTCGGCTGCGAATTGCCGCCATACCGCAACCTGCGGAATGTCAAAACTGACCAACTGAGCGTGCGCAGTCATCCCGACTCCGATACGGCGCTGATTGTTGATATTATACTGACCAACAAGGCCGAACTTGATCAACCGTTTCCAGTGCTGCAGCTGACATTTTTTGATATTCGAAGCCAGCCTGTGGCAACCCGCAAGTTTTTCCCAAATGAGTATCTTGATGGTGAATTGCGTGGTTTGTCGTCTATGCCCAGTGACAACCCAATCCGCCTGGCGCTGGAAATCATGGATCCTGGCGCAGACGCGATTAACTACGAACTGAATCTGTTACCAACATTGTGATCTTTGACCCTCTGACAATTGGCCGTGTTGAGCTGCCAAGCTGCGTGGTGTTGGCCCCTATGGCAGGCATTACTGATTTGCCGTTTCGACAACTGGCGTATCGATTTGGTGCGGGCATGGTGGTTGCTGAAATGTTAACGGCCGACAAGCGTTTGTGGAATAGCAGGAAGTCACGTCTGCGGTTGGCCTTTGGCGATAACACCGGGCCGAGAGTAGTACAGATTGCCGGAGGTGATGCCGCCATGCTGGCTGATGCGGCGCGCCAGGTTGCCGATCTTGGCGCCGAGATTATTGACATCAACATGGGCTGCCCGGCGAAGAAGGTGTGCAATAAGGCGGCTGGGTCAGCGTTACTGAAAGACGAAGCTCTGGTGGCTGACATTTTCGAGCAAGTGGTTGCCAGCGTTGCAGTTCCCGTGACCGTAAAAACTCGCACGGGATGGAGCCCGGAGCACAAAAATGCGGTCAGAATTGCGCAGTTGGCGGAACATGCAGGTGTGGCGGCGATAACCATCCATGGCCGCACGCGAAGTTGCCGGTTTCACGGTGATGTGGATTACGAGTCCATAGCGCGTGTTAAACAGGCAGTATCCATTCCGGTGATCGCCAATGGCGATATCGACAGCGCGGAAAAAGCCGAACAAATATTGCTCGAAACCGGCGCTGATGGGGTCATGATTGGCCGAGCGGCATTAGGTCAACCCTGGATAGCAGGAAATATCGCACAATACTTGCACAAAGGGTTACAATTGCGGTGCCCCAGTGTGCAGGATGTACGAAATTTGTTACTTGAACACTTGGCTACTCTTCATGCATTCTATGATGAATTTCTAGGCACTCGAATTGCACGAAAACACGTCGCTTGGTATTTGCAGCGCATACCGCAGTCTGAGTCGTTTAGAAAGGAGTTTAATAGGATTGACTCTGCAGAAGAGCAAAAACTGCAACTCGTAGAGTTTTTCGACATGAACACGAAGACACTAGAAGAGGGCTTTGCCGCATGAGTACCGATTATTTCCAGGGCCAGACTAATAGCCCACTAGCAACAGAAGAACCTGTCGCTGAGATCAGCGACGCTGACCGCATCAAGCAGTTTCTCACGCAAGCACCGGTTGAGCATGCTCAGACTTTGCGTGACAGTGTCGAAGTGGCCATGAACAATTACTTTTCCCACCTCGACGGCCAGCAGGTGACGGATGTATACCAGATGGTATTGTCCGAGGTGGAGGCACCGTTGCTTGAGTGCGTTATGAAGTACACTCGAAACAACCAGACCAAAGCATCTATTTTGCTGGGTTTGAACCGCGGTACTCTGCGTAAAAAGCTTAAGCAGTACGGTCTGCTTTAAGCCGCAGCGAATGTCACCGGCGCAATCACCGCGTCGGTGTGGTATTTATTGAAAGGTGCACTCCGCCTGGGGTAGCGCCTTTTTTTGTGTGCGGCCGGCAATGGCCAATCAGGCAAGAACAGCGCATTTAGCGTTCGTTTTACGGTATCATAAGCGGATAAGTCCCTTCCTTTGATTCACTTACCGTTGTAAGCAGACCTGTATGAGCACAAACCAAACCCGGCGTATCAGTCGCGCCCTTATCAGTGTATCCAACAAGGAGGGCGTGGTTGAGTTTGCCGGCGCCCTCCGAGCGTTGGGTATTGATTTATTGTCTACCGGTGGCACCTACCGATTGCTACTGGAAAATAATATTGAAGTAACCGAGGTGTCCGAATACACCGGCTTTCCAGAGATGATGGACGGCAGAGTGAAGACATTGCACCCCAAGATTCACGGTGGGATATTGGGTCGCCGCGACGTGGACGAGGCCGTTATGGTCGAACACGGCATCGGTGCAATCGATCTGGTGGTGGTTAATCTATACCCATTCGAGCAAACGGTGGCTCGACCTGATTGCGATTTGCCACTGGCGATCGAGAACATTGATATAGGTGGTCCTACCATGCTGCGTGCCGCGGCTAAAAACCATCGATTTGTCGCCACTGTGGTTGAACCAGCTGAGTACGATCGAATAGTTGGTGAATTGCGGGCCAATGGTGGTGAACTCAGTGACGAGAGTCGTTTTGATCTTGCGGTAAAGACATTTGAGCATACCGCTGCATACGACGCGGCCATTGCCAACTATCTGGGCGCGCAGACAGGAGAGGGCAACGCCGAGTATCCACGCACCTTCAGCACCCAGCTGCGCAAAGTTCAGAATATGCGATACGGAGAAAACCCGCATCAGACAGCCGCGTTTTATGTGGAGCGAGATGTGCCCGGCGACAGCATTGCCGGAGCAACCCAGTTGCAAGGCAAAGAACTTTCATACAACAACGTAGCCGACACCGACGCCGCGTTGGAATGTGTGAAGCAATTTGAGCAAGCCGCCTGTGTGATTGTCAAGCACGCAAACCCTTGCGGTGTGGCACTGGGTAGTAGCATTCAGAACGCCTACGAAAAGGCCTTTGCAACAGATCCAACCTCAGCCTTCGGCGGTATTATCGCCTTTAATCGGCCGTTGGATGCGGCAACAGCAAGTCTTATCGTAGAGCGTCAGTTCGTTGAAGTGATTATTGCGCCCGGCGTTGAGCAAGAAGCGGCAGACATTGTCGCTGCCAAGAAAAATGTCCGCTTGTTGAGTTGCACTGAGTTTGCCGCGGCAGGCCGTGAGCTGGACTACAAACGCGTCAACGGTGGATTGTTATTACAGCAGCGAGATGCCGGCATGGTGGGCGTCGACGATTTGAGGATAGTCAGCCAACGTCGCCCCAGTGACGAACAGCTTGCTGATCTGTTGTTTTGCTGGAAAGTGGCGAAGTTTGTGAAATCAAATGCCATTGTGTATGCGCGTGATGGCCAGACAATTGGCGTGGGTGCCGGGCAGATGAGCCGTGTATACAGTGCCAAAATTGCGGCGATTAAAGCGGCCGACGAAAACCTGCAAGTGGCCGGTTCTGTGATGGCATCGGATGCATTTTTCCCATTCAGAGATGGCATAGATGCGGCCGCCGAGGCTGGCATCGCTGCGGTTATTCAGCCCGGCGGGTCGATGCGTGATGAAGAAGTGATTGCCGCGGCTGACGAAGCCGGTATGGCAATGGTGTTTACTGGCATGCGACATTTCAGGCACTAGACAATGAATATTCTTGTTATTGGTGGCGGCGGCCGTGAACATGCATTGGCCTGGAAGCTGGCACAGTCAGAACACGCAGATACAGTATTCGTAGCACCCGGCAACGCTGGCACGGCGGTGGAGCCTGGCTTGGAAAATGTCGATATAAACGTAGCCGATTTCGAGGCACAGCTGGCGTTTGTTCAAGCAAATTCTATTGAGCTTACAGTGGTAGGGCCGGAGCAACCCCTGGTAGACGGCATTGTAGATTTCTATCAGAAACATGGGCTGCGAATTTTTGGCCCTAGCGCGGCTGCGGCTCAATTGGAGGGGTCGAAGTCGTTTACCAAAGATTTCCTGGCGAGAAACAATATCCCCACTGCTGAGTACGCAAGTTTCAGTGATGCAGATTCGGCATGTGCCTACTTGCGTTCGGTAGACTTGCCTATCGTCATTAAAGCTGATGGTTTGGCCGCTGGCAAAGGGGTTGTTATTGCTGAAACGCTTCGGCATGCTGAAGAGACCGTGCGCGATATGCTAGCGGGTAATTCGTTCGGTGACGCGGGTCGACTGGTTGTCATCGAAGAGTTTATGCATGGCGAGGAAGCCAGTTTTATTGCCATTGTGGATGGCACCGATGTGTTGCCGTTTGCCAGTTCGCAAGACCACAAAGCAGCCTTCGACGGCGATCAAGGCCCTAACACTGGTGGTATGGGTGCATACTCGCCTGCGCCTGTGGTGACCGCTCAAGTGCACGAACATGTTATGCGTGACATTATTCAGCCTACGGTAGATGCCATGGCCGCTGAGGGTAATCGTTACACCGGCTTTTTGTACGCGGGTTTGATGATTGATGATGCCGGTCGGGCGCGTGTGGTTGAATACAATTGTCGATTTGGTGACCCGGAAACGCAGCCAATTATGATGCGAATGCAATCGGATTTGGTAGATTTGCTGAACAAGGCGCTGGATGGTGAGTTGCAGACGACCAGCATTGAGTGGCATCAGCAAGTTGCAGTTGGCGTGGTTATGGCCGCCGGAGGGTACCCTGGCAGTTACCGTAAGGGTGACGCGATTGACGGTTTGGATACGTTGGAACCTTCCGTTAAAGTATTTCACGCCGGTACGGCGCTAGTCGCTGGTCAGGTTCAGACCAGTGGCGGTCGAGTGCTGTGCGTAACCGCCATGGGGGATACCGCGCGCCAGGCTCAGTCCCTTGCGTACCGCGGTGTAAACGCTATTCACTGGCCCGACGCGCAATTTCGCACAGATATTGCCTACCGTGCAATTGAGCGGGAACAGGCTTCGGGCTAGGTCAAGGCTATCAAATACATGCGACCAGCAACCTTTATAGCAACCGCCGCTTTATTACTGTTTGCTGTTGGTAGTGCCGCCGCACCGGTGTTGAATTCCAAGTCTGAGTACTTAAGCGAACCAATCGACAACTACATAGACGTTTTTTTTGACCCCGGCGCCAGTCTGAGTTTAGAAGACGTTTTAGATGCGTCCTATCAGCGCGAATTTGCGCCGCTGACACTGGATAGAGCTGAGTTTGGATTTACAGATGGTGCTGTATGGTTGCGAATGAGCATACGCAACGAGACTCCGGTTAGTGATCGATACACCTTGCAATTCCGGCCAATAAGTATTTCATCGCTAGACATTTTTGAAGCGCCTGAGGAATCCGGCCAGGTGCCACACAAGTTGTTCAGTTTGGATGACAGGCGACCGCATAGTTTATATACAGTCACACCAGGCCTGGTGATTTCCCTGGGGTATTTTAATCCTGGAGAGCTGAAAACAATCTATGTACGAATAAGCTCGGATTACCCACTTAATCTAAACGCTGTGGTGTTCTCGGCTGCTTCGCACGGAACCGGGCTGGCGGCGGGGAATAGCTATAACACCTTTTTACTCGGTGGTCTTTGGGCGGCTACCCTGTTGATGGCGGCCTGTGTGCTGTACTCGCATGAACTTATCTTCGCTTATGGTGTAGGCCACGCGCTTGCCGTGATTGGTTATTTGCGAAGCGCCTGGGGTTGTCCGGCTTTTCTGATCTTTGGTGAAGCGCATTATCACGGGCAGGGGGTTTATGTTTTCGGCCTGTTCGTTTCGCTGTTCATGCTATTGCTGACGCGTCGAATAATTTTTGGTACGCGGGTTCAAAATGGTATGAGCCGGCTGCTTGAATTTGCAATGTTAATCAACGTTTGTGGCATTATTGGGCTGATGTTCCTCGACCCAAAGAGCAGCTTCTATCTTTTTATACTATCCATACCTTTGGCTCGGCCATTTGCTTGCTGGCAACACTTCCGGCGTATACAGAAGAGCACAGAAACTATCTGCTCTTGTTTGTAATTGCCCAGGCGATAACGCTGCTTATCATCGCGGTCAACACGCTAACTGCATTGGTTGATCTGTCAACGATAGTGCTGGGTGACCAGGTGATCGGTACGGTAACCGTCTTTATTGTGTTGGTGCAGTTGGTAGCGATGGCATTGTTCTTCAATTACTTTCGTGAAGTACGCTTGGCGACGGAGTATCGAGCTGGATTTAATGCAGACCTGGTAACCAACCAAACCTCCTTGCTTAGTAAACTAACACACGAAATTCGAACGCCTATGGCCAGTGTTCTGGGAATGACGGAACTGTTGAGGTCCACTCAGCTCACTGAGACTCAAGCGGACTTCGCCGATAATATCGACCGCTCCTCGCAAGAGCTGCTGCATATCATTGATGACGTTACTGCTTTTGCGCATATCCAGAACAATAGCTTGCCAGTGCAAAAACAGGCGTTTGGTTTGTTGGAAATGCTCGATGAGCTTATGCTTGCGTTTGCACCGGAAGCTGAGCGAAAAAACATAGAGTTGGTTATGTTTGTTGAGCCCGGGCAACCTAACTATATTGTTGGCGACCTGGTTCGAATCAGGCACATTGTTGGTAATCTGTTAAGTCACAGTATTGCCTGTTTGCGAGATGGTGAAGTGCTAGTTAAAGCAGTGGTTGAACCAAGTGAACTCAAACTGGTTGTACAAGACAATGGACCAGGCATCAGCAGTGATGAACTGGCTGAATTTTTTATTGAAGGCGAGGACCTGGGTAACCTTGTACCGCGCAATGGCGGAATCGGTTTGCCTTTGTCCAAAAAAATTGCCGAGGCGCTGGGTGGGCGATTGACCGTCAGCAGTGTGTTGAAGGAAGGTACCCGATTCGAATTCACTCTGCCGATAGAAGTGTCAGAAAATCCGCCTTCAGCACCCATGAATGCTGAGCGACTGAAAGAACTGCGTGTGCTGGTGGTTGATGACAGCGGTACCTATTGCAGCGTTGTGGAACAGCAAGTTCGACATTGGGGTACTCATATAGATTCCTGCATGAGTGGCAGCGAAGCCTTGGCTCTGTTGCGGGCCAAGGAAAACATTGAGCAGGCCTATCATGTTTTGTTAGTGGATTACGCCATGCCTGGCATGAATGGGTTGCAATTGGCCGAGCGTATTCAGACAGACGAGCATATTTGCCAGGAAAACCTCATTATTATTATGCTTACTGGCGTGAATTCCGCGCCAGACCTGCCGACCGCGTATAAATCCGGAATACGCAGAATTTTACACAAACCGCTCGGTGCCAAAGCATTGCAACAGGTGTTGTTGGAGGAATTGCAGTTGTCCGATCAAGGGATTGCAGCGCCGGCCGAGGCAAAGAAAATAGATGTTGCAGCGCTGCATAACATCAAGGTCCTGCTGGCGGAAGATAACGACATCAGTGCTCGCGTGATAGAACGCATGTTGCATCGGATTGGAGTGAGTACGCAACTTGCCGTGAATGGCGAAGAAGCGTTGCTGGCCGTGCAAAGAAATCGCTTTGATATAGTGTTGATGGACTGCGAGATGCCGGTAATGGATGGTTTTGAAGCGACCGCATTGATTCGAAGATGGGAAGAGGAATCAGGGCGGCCCCGGACTACCGTGGTGGCATTGACAGCGCATTTGTTGGAGCAACTCCAGGATCGCATCCATGCAGCGGGTATGGATGATCAGGTATCCAAACCTTTGCGTATACACGAACTACAATCACTGTTAAGCCGTTGGGTGCTGGAATTTAGGGAGGCACAATCATGACGAACAGAAAACTGACATCCATTGACGGATGGGTGGCGATTGCGGACGATGTGCTAAAAGCCGTTGCCGGTGGCTCTGGCCCTGCAACACGGGTCTCGCCAGCTCAGCATCTGAACACTTCCGATAGTCTGTCTGCCAGCGAACAAAAGCACGTGGCCGGTTTGATGCGAGTGAACCATTGCGGTGAAGTGTGCGCCCAAGCGCTGTACAAAGGGCAGGCGTTGACCGCAAAATCAGACGCAGTGCGTGACGCCATGAAGCAGGCCGCCAGTGAAGAGGAAGATCATTTGCATTGGTGCGAACAGCGCCTCGCGGAGCTGGACTCACAACCGAGTTATCTAAACCCTTTGTGGTACGGTTTATCGTTTAGCGTGGGCGCGCTTGCCGGCGCTGTTAGTGACAAACTCAGTCTGGGATTTGTTGCAGCAACGGAACAGCAAGTCTGCAAGCATCTAAAGGATCATTTTGAACAGATTCCTGAGCAAGATGAAAAGAGCCGCGCGATTTTAGAGCAAATGATCATCGACGAAGACCGGCATGCTCAACAGGCTTTACGCGAAGGTGGCACACCGTTTCCTGGTGCGGTAAAGCAGGGCATGACATTGCTGTCCAGGTTTATGACTGAGTCGTCCTATCGAATTTGAAAAGTCTGACAACGATCAGCCAGCGCCCGTAATCAAGCGCTGATATTCTGGCTCGAAAATCTGGCCAAACCCTCATGCAGTAACAGTGCTGAGCGAATCAATGGTAAGGCCAGTGCAGCACCTGTCGCCTCACCCAGCCGCAGGTTCAAATCAAGCAATGGCTTAGCGTCCAGCTTGGTCAGAATATGCTGATGACCGGGTTCCTGCGAGCGGTGTGAAAAAATCATCCAGCGTCTAACCCCCGGATTGATCTGGCAGGCTAAAAGTGCAGCAGCCGAGCAGACAAATCCATCGACCAGTACAGGGATGCCGCGTTGTGCAGCGTCAATGTAGGCGGCGGTCAAAGCCGCGATTTCCAAACCACCCACATGCCGGAGTACGCCGAGTGGCTGGCGAATACTGGTTCTGTGACGATCCAGTGCAGTTCTAATCGCCTTTTGCTTTTGTTCAAATCGGCTGTCATCTACGCCGCTGCCGCGACCCACACTTTGCTCTACGGGTAATGTCAACGCAGCGCTACATATAGCAGAGGCGGAACTTGTGTTGCCCACTCCGATCTCGCCACCTATAAACAACTGGCATCCTTTTCTGGCGCCGTGTTCCCGTCCCGCGTCGATAGCGCTGAGCAATAAACCTTCGTCCATTGCGGCTTGTTTGCAAAAGTTGGCCGTTCCCGGCGCAAGGTGTAAATCAATCACCGTATCTAAATCGTCAACTGGTAACACCGTGCCCAGATTGACAATGCTGACGTCAATGCCATTGGCCTTGGACAGGATTCCAATAACACTTCGCTCATTCGCCGCGTTTCGCAGCATTTCGCTGGTGGTTTGCTGACCAAAAACCGACACACCCTCTGCGGTTACGCCATGATCGCCGACAAAAATTCGTTGGCATACGTGATCCAGTTTCGGCTTTTTACAGTTTTGCCAAGAGGCAAACTCGATAGCGATGGACTCGAGCGCACCCAGCGACCCGAACGGTTTTGCCAGATCACGTTGGTGCAAGGCCGCGGCCTCTCTGGCGGATAGAGAGGGCTCCGGCGTTGGATTTTTTAACCACTTGAGCGGATTATCAGCTTGATTCATTACCGCGTAGATTCCCTGTTCTCGGCAGCATCTTGGGGATGCGTACCTGACACAGTGAAGTATAGAGAGGTTTTTATTGCTTAGTTAGTTGAGAATCGTTCGCGCTGAATTTGACTTTTTTTTTGATCGGCTGTGCCGCCTCGAAAGGTTATACGATTTTGTAGCTGTGGGTAATATCTACGCCGGCCTTGCTCAACATAATAGAGGCCGAGCAGTACTTTTCGGCCGACAGCTCAACAGCGCGCTTAACCTGGCTTTCTTTCAGGCTGTTGCCACTGACTATAAATTCAAGATGAATTTTGCTGAACACGGCAGGTACTGCATCTGCTCGTTCAGCACTAATCACCGTCTTGCAATCGGTGACCTCTTGCCGCGATTTCTGCAAAATTGTGACCACATCAAAACTTGCGCACCCGCCCAGGCCCATCAGTATCAATTCCATTGGTCGAGCACCGGCATTCATGCCACCCAGGTCTTCCGGTCCGTCCAGGATTACACTGTGCCCGCTGCCGGACTGCGCTTCAAACTGAACCTGACCTTGCCAATTAATAGTGGCTTCCATTCGCTTTCCTTAATGTAAACACGCCTAAAACGGTCGCGGAGCATACCATATAGTGGTTCGCATCATCTTATTGGCGATTTATTGAGCATATTTCACTACCACTGGTCGAAATATTTTGGATGCAGGATAAGCGGTCGAATCTGGCTGGAAAATGTAAACCCTTACACTAACCTTACTGATGATTGGTCATTTTTTGAGTAGGTATTTATAGTGACGCAGCTAGCTCTGACACCACATATTGATCGTGTGGAACAATTCCTTGCCCACTGTCATCGGCGTCGCTATCCGGCCAAAAGTACCATAATTTATGCGGGGGACGATTGCGATTCCCTGTACTACGTAATCAAAGGCTCGGTTACCGTTGTCATTGAAGATGACGAGGGGCGCGAAATGATCGTTGCCTATCTGAACGATGGCGATTTCTTCGGCGAAATGGGCTTGTTCGATATCGAAGGTGCCCGAAGCGCCTGGGTTAGGGCCAAAACGGAATGCGAAGTGGCTGAGATCAGCTATCAGAAATTCACGGAGATATCCGATCGCGAGCCGCAGTTTATCAAGGCAATTGGTAAACAGATGGCAACACGTCTGCGCAATACGACGCGCAAGGTGGGCGATCTGGCATTTTTGGATGTGACGGGTCGCGTCGCGCGCACTTTGCTGGATTTAAGCAAAGAGCCTGACGCAATGACTCATCCCGATGGCATGCAAATCAAAATTACCCGCCAGGAGATTGGCCGCATTGTGGGCTGTTCTCGTGAGATGGTTGGGCGTGTACTTAAGAGCCTGGAAGAGCAGGGGCTGGTGCATGTTAAGGGTAAAACGATGGTTGTTTACGGGACTCGCTAGAGAAACCCGCTCTCTGGCAATGAAATTGTCATTTTGATTGCCCTGATTCAAGACGGGGTGTCCCTGCGGGGCATCTAACAATGTGCTATTGAATCCGTTTCGCGATCAATAGCACTCGTCACTTCGCAACTTGGCCGCTCCGGGCTTCCCTCTCTCCCAAAAAAGCCGTCACCTTCGGCTAGTCTTCTTTACTCACTCGGCCTGCGTTTTTTACCTTCGCAATAGAGGCTATTTGCCCTCAGATCCAAAATCATTGGTGGCAAATTGTCGTCTTGTACTTCGTATCAAGACTGGCGTCTGAGCTAATAGTCCGGAAACAGTTCCTTAAAAGCTGCTCCTGGATCATCAGCGCGCATAAACGTCTCGCCAATCAAAAAACAATTCACATTGTTGTCCTGCATTTTTCGAACATCAGCAATATTCCGTATGCCGCTTTCGGTGATAATCAGGCAGTCTTCCGGAACGTCGTCAACCAGGCTTAGGGTGGTGTCCAAACTGGTATGGAAGCTGTGCAGGTCGCGATTATTAATGCCGACCATTGCGGGTTTCAATGCAAGTGCTCTGTCCAGCTCTTGCTTGTCGTGCACTTCAATGAGAACGTCCAATCCGATGTCGATGGCATAGTGGTACAAATCTTCGAAAAGACTGCTGCTGTCAAAGGCCGCCACGATCAGCAGAATGCAATCGGCCCCCATCACGCGCGACTCAATGATATGGTAATCGTTCACCATAAAGTCTTTTCGCAGCACTGGTAGCGCAACAGCGTCTCGCGCCAATTGAAGGTATTCGGCTGAGCCCTGGAAGAAATCCTGATCCGTGAGTATAGACAGGCAGCACGCGCCAGCGCTTGCGTAGCTTTGTGCAATGGCTACCGGATCGAAATTTTCTCGTATCAGGCCCTTACTGGGTGACGCTTTTTTTATTTCGGCGATCACGCCACTGCGACCCATGTTCACAGCTGCTTCCAGTGCCTGGGTAAAACCGCGGCACTCAGGTAGGTCATCGAGACGTGAATGCAGATCGTTAAGTGAGTGTGTAGCAGCCGCCGCGGCTACTTCCTCGTGTTTGCGCTGCAGTATGGTCTGCAAGATGGTCGCTTGTTGATCGTTCACTGGTTTTCCTTAAGCAGTTGGGTGAACTCAGCCAGTTCTTTCATCTTTTGCAGTGCCAGGCCAGTGTGCATTGCATCCTGGGCCATCTCGACGCCTTGTTCTATAGAGCTGCACAAATCGGCAGCGTAAATCGCCGCACCACTGTTCAGAGCTACCATATCGGCAGCACTTTGATGGTCACCCCGATAGGCTGACTTGATCATGGCTAGGCTCTGTTCGGCACTGTTTACCGTAACATCCTCGAGTTTGCCACGACTCAGGCCGTAATCTTCCGGGCTAACGGTATAGTTTGAAATGACCCCGTTGTTCAACTCATACACTTGACTGCTTGCCGCAATGGATAACTCATCAAGGCCATCATCTGCGTGAACACACAGCATGTGGCGTGCCCCCATCGCTTTGAATGCGGCCGCGTATGACGGTAGCCACTTGGAGTCGAACACACCTACCAGGCCATGCGTTGCAAGTGCCGGGTTGGTTAGTGGGCCCAGCAAGTTGAAAATTGTTCTAACGCCCAGTTCCTTTCTTGGACCTATTGCGTGCCGCATGGCGCTGTGGTGATTAACCGCGAACATAAAGCCAATGCCAACTTCATCAATACATCGGCTGACTTCCTCTGAGCTTAGATCCAGGCGCACGCCAGCGGCTTCAAGAAGATCTGCAGCGCCGCTGCTGCTGGTTACTGAGCGATTTCCATGCTTGGCTACTTTGGCGCCAGCGGCGGCCAGCACAAAACTGCTGGCGGTTGATACATTGAAAATCTTGGCACCGTCACCGCCGGTGCCAACAATATCGGTGAGTTCGGTGTTTTGTACCTGGACATGATCGGCCAGTTCGCGCATTACTTTTGCAGCACCAATTATCTCGGCCTCCGCTTCGCCCTTGGCTGCAAGACCGGTAAGAAACGCACCTATCTGTGCGTTGCTTGCCTCGCCAGTCATGATCTGGCGCATCACGTCTTGCATGTCGTCTTCAGAGAGACTGTTGCCCTTTATAAGGCTGTCTATCCCCTGTTGGATATTCATTGCGTCATCTCCAAAAAATTCGCAAGCAAATCATGGCCGTACTCGCTGAGTATCGATTCGGGGTGAAACTGTACACCCTCTATGCATAAACTGCGATGCCGTAGGCCCATGATCTCCGCACGTTCACCATTGTCATCAATTGTCCAAGCGCTGACTTCCAGCTGATCTGGCAATGATTGAGCGTCAACCACCAAAGAATGGTATCGCGTGGCGGTAAAAGGTGATGGTAAGTCTTTGAATACACCCTTGCCATCGTGATAGATCGGTGATGTCTTACCATGCATAGCAACCGTTGCACGAACAATCTTGCCGCCGTAATGCTGGCCTATGCTTTGGTGGCCAAGGCATACGCCAAGTAATGGGAGTTTGCCGGCAAAGTGTTTGATTGCCTCCAGCGATATGCCTGCTTCATTGGGTGTGCAGGGTCCGGGTGAAACAACAATTCGCTCCGGCGCCCAGCGCTCAATCTGCTCAATGCTGACTTCATCATTGCGTACTACTTTCACATCCGCGTTTAATTCGGCCAGGTACTGAACGATGTTGAAGGTAAAAGAGTCGTAGTTATCAATCATTAACAGCATAACTGTACCGCCTTGAAGATAGCGCTGGCCTTGTTCATGCATTCCTGCCATTCAAGCGACGGGTCAGAATCGGCGACAATGCCGGCACCCGCCTGCAAATAAATCCGTTTATCCTGAATAATTGCCGTTCGAATTGCAATTGCGGTATCCATGTCGCCCTGCCATGAGATGTACCCGACTGCACCGCCGTAAATGCCGCGTTTGCACGGTTCGAGTTCGTCAATAATTTCCATGGCTCGAATTTTTGGTGCGCCGCTGAGAGTGCCGGCCGGCAGGCATGCTTTCAGCACATCAATTGCATTGTGTTGCTCCTTAAGCTGTCCTGACACTTTCGATACGATGTGCATAACATGGGAGTACCGCTCAATGATCATTTTTTCAGTCAGTGTTACTGACCCAGTTGTGGCGATACGACCAACGTCGTTGCGGCCAAGATCAATCAGCATAAGATGTTCAGCAAGCTCCTTGGGATCGTTCAGCAATTCATGTTCCATTGCCGTGTCTTCAGCTTCATTGTGGCCGCGACGACGGGTACCAGCAATGGGACGCACTGTGACAGTATTGTCCTGCAGTCGGGCAAGAATTTCCGGGGAAGAACCAACAATCTGAAAATCGCCCAGATCTAGGAAATACATATAGGGTGACGGGTTCAGCAAGCGCAATGCCCGATACAAGTCGATAGGTTCTGCATCAAAGTCTGCGCTTAGTCTTTGTGATAGCACCACCTGCATACAGTCGCCGGCAAGAATGTACTCCTTGATACGCTCAACAGATTTTTCATAGTCACTGCGTTCAAATGAGCTTGCCGCAAAGCCAGCGCTATCCGACAATGTGGTATCGCGCTGGTGCAATGAAATGTCTCGGACTGACAGTTGCGTGTTGCGCAATTGCTCGCTGAGTCGGGCTAGTCGTGCTTTGCCCTGCTCATAGGCGCCGTCCACATCGGGGTCGCAAAGCACAACAATCTTCAGAGTACCCGACAAATTGTCAAATACAATAAGCTCGTCGGCTAACATCAACAATACGTCCGGGTTGCCCAGTTCATCCGGCTTGTCGATCAATTGCGGACTGCCGTCATCCAGGCGCGGCTCAGCGTATCTGGCCGTGTCATACGCGAAGTAGCCAACCAGTCCGCCGTGGAAAATGGGCAAGCCATCCAGGTCAGGTACTCGAAATTGTTCGCGAAATTGCTGCACACTGCGCAGCGGTGCATCGCTGAGCCAGCTATCTATTACCTTATTAGATTCACTAATCTCTATTTGATGGCCATATACTCTGAGCACAGTTTTACAGGGTAAGCCAATAATCGAATATCTACCCCATGTTTCACCGCCTTCCACAGACTCCAGTAAAAAAGAATAGGGACCACGCGCAAGTTTCATATAGGTACTGAGCGGTGTGTCGATATCGGCAAGCAGCTCGACCTGAAGAGGTATTCGGTTGTAGCCGTCTTCAGACAGCTGTGAGAATTGTTCTATGTTCATGCGAGTCCTTGAGGAGGAGTTGCCACCGCAGTGGCCGGTACCAGATGTTACAGGCGCGCTTAATCGCCGTAAGTGATGAGCTTCACCAACGCCAACGGAATTGCTGTATATGCAAGTCTCGTGTATTCACACCGGTCTCAAGGTTGTCAGGATACATAAGGATATACGGACAGGCTGGGCTGAGTCCAGCTTGCTAAACAGTGGCCAATTGTTCGCGCATGGCTGCAATAACCGCTGCGTAGTCGTCTTGCCCAAAGATAGCGGAGCCCGCCACAAACGTGTCGGCGCCAGCAGCAGCTACGTCGGCAATATTGGGCACGCCAATGCCACCGTCTACCTCAAGGCGTATCGGTAAGCCGCTGTCATCGATCAATTGGCGCGCTTCGCGGCACTTAGCCAGCGTACCAGGAATAAACTTCTGGCCGCCAAACCCCGGGTTTACCGACATCAGAAGCACCATATCAACCTTGTCGAGCACGTAGCGCAGGGTATCGAGCGGTGTCGCCGGGTTAAACACCAGTCCGGATTTACAGCCTGCTTCTCGAATCAGCTGCAGACTGCGGTCGATGTGCTGGCTGGCTTCGGGGTGAAAAGTAATGTAAGTCGCGCCGGCTTCGCTGAAGTCGCCGATCAAACGGTCTACCGGGCTGACCATAAGGTGCACGTCTATCGGGGCGGTCACGCCATGCTTACGAAGTGCCTGGCACACCATCGGGCCTATCGTTAAATTGGGAACGTAATGATTGTCCATTACGTCAAAGTGGACAATATCCGCGCCGGCGGCTAATACATTGTCTACTTCCTCGCCAAGTTTGGCGAAGTCGGCGGCCAATATGCTGGGTGCGATCAAATAGTCCTGGGGCATGTTCACGTCGGGCGAAAGAAATCGGGCCGCTATTCTACGCGATTGAGTGGGCGGCAACTACACTTAAACCAGAGACAGCAGGTGAGAAGGAGCTCAAGTTGCGATTTGGAAGGCCTATGAGGCTGTGTATGTGGAAATGCGTAAGGCGATGCGCGCTTATGTCGTTAATGCTTGTCAGCAGTTCCATAACCCTGGCGTATAACGATCAGCAAGCCTGGCACGAGTGGTTGGAGGTCGACGGCAAGCGCCTCCCCCTGTACAACTATCCAGACCGCAGTGGCCAACCGCGGGGCTCCGTATTGCTGATATTGAGCGCTGCCGATGAACAAACTCGTTCCTTCAAGCATTTGGCTGCCCTTTTGCCGAACCACGGTTGGCATACGGTAGCCGTGGTTGTTGATCACGAGGCAATGGATGACGATTCGCAATTCGAGAAACGCATCAGTGCCGCTCTGGGTAAACTGCCTGAGCAAGCCGGTAAACCCCTTGTGTTGCTAAGCAGCGGACAATACGCCCTGCAATCCGCGCAACGGTTCGCCGATGGGGGCTTTAGCAAAACCACGTCGGCGTTCGTGGCTTTCAACCGTCCGGCGATCACTGATGTTGAGCAGTTAAGGCGATTCCATCAGCAAACCATGGCGGTTCTGGATATCAGTACGCCGTCCATGCACAAACCTCAATTGGAGCGGTTGCGAACCCGCTTGGCGCGTGAATTGGGGCAAAAGCACTATCGCTATCGCGTTCTGCCGCCGGTTGCCGTTAGCCGCGTGGGTGCGTCTGATGCTTTAAGCAAACGAATACTGAGTTGGCTCAACACCAGTTATTCCGCAGGGTGATCTTGTGCCATCCGCAGGCGCTCGGGTGTACCAACGTCCAGCCATTGCCCACGGAATAACTCTCCACCAAGCCGGCCATCGTCTATCGCGTTGTGCAGCAGCGGTAACAGTGGCATTGGCTCCGCCTCAAGATCTTTAAACATATTCAATGAATACAGGCCCAAACCCGCGTAAGTCACGCTGCTGTTTGCCCGGCCCGCCTGTCTTCTCAAAATGCGGTCACCCTGCAATACAAAGTCACCTTGCAAGTAGTCGGGCGTTGGTATCAGCAGTAGTTTCGCGAGGTCATCGTGGAGTTCGAATTCGCATAACTGCGGCAGTGGGTCGTCGCACAACACATCGGCGTTTAAGATCAGAAAATCAGCAGAATGGTTGTCTTCTCTCAGTAGTGGCAGCGCATTGTGAATGCCACCTGCTGTTTCGAGTGCGAAAGGCTCCGGTGAGTAGACAACATTCAGGCCGTACTGCTGACCATTGCCAACGTGCGCCTGGATCTGTTCGCCCAACCAACAGGTATTGATCACAATATCGCGAATGTCCGCACGGGCAAGGCGCTCGAGATGGTAGTCAATCAAGGGCTTGCCATTTACGGTTAACAGTGGTTTTGGCACGTCGTCAGTGAGGGGACGCATTCGATCACCGCGCCCTGCGGCCAGAATCATTGCTTTACTTACCGGCATTATTGCGTGCGTCCCGTTGGGTTGAACCACTTTTTGTTGCTTGCTTTCGGCATAAGCACGTGCTCAAACCAGTGCGTGAAATCTGACAACTCGCGGTATTCGGCTGCCACCTCGCGGACGTAGTCGCAGACCAGGGGAATATCGTTCAGGTAGCCTGATTTATGATCACGCAAATGCAGTCTGGCAAAGGTTCCCAGTACTCTTACGTGTCGTTGCAGGCTCATAAAATCAAACCAGCGCTTTAACCGGGTTGGTGTGGTATTTGCTGGCAGCAATGCAGCGTTTTTTGCCGCCTCCGCGTAGTGTTGCAACCAGCCCATTACCTGCTGCTGCGGCCATTTCACATAGCAATCGCGCAACAGCGAAACAAGGTCATAGGTAATCGGTGCCAGTAGAGCGTCCTGGAAATCAATAATGCCAAGTGTGTTATCGGCACAAATCATCAGATTGCGGCTTTGGTAATCGTAGTGGGTTAGCACTTGGGGCTGGCTGCATGCTTCGGCCAATAACGCCTCGCAGAGCTGCTCAAACAGCCCGTGTTCAGCCTCGCTCATTGGGTGATCCAGCAAGCCCTCAACAAACCACTCGGGAAAGCGCGCCAGGTCCTCGTGCATTTGGTCCGCTGAGTAAGCGGTTAAGTCCTGGTCAGCGTCAATTTGTTGCAGAGTCAATAAGGCCTGGATGGCACTGTCATACCAGTAGTCCACCGATTCCTCGTTGAGCTGGGACAACAGCAGAGTGTCGCCCAGGTCTGACTGCAGTAAGAAGCCCTGTTCGAGATCGGCTGCCAAAACAACGGGCACGTGCAGCCCCGCATCATTCAGCAATTTGGCGATACGGACGAATTCCTTGTTTTTTTCCGTCGCGGGTGGGGCGAATACAGCAATATAGTGCGCATTCTGCGTTGTCAGTCTATGGTATTTTCGAAAGCTGGCATCGCCAGACAATGCCTGAAAGTCGCTAATGACTTCACCACCTTGAGCAGCAAGCTGCCGTTGGCACCAAGCCCGCAGGTTATTCGTGGTGTTATTTGTGTTGATAGAATTTGCGTTCGTCATTACTGTAAGGCGCTGGCTCCCTGGCCCTCGCATTATACTCAGACTTGACGGAAGCTCTGGTTAATTGAACAGCTCAACAATTAAACCCAACCGGCGGTTGACTAAGGCCAGCAAGTGGAATCGCGCCGCAACGTGTCTGATGGCGGGTGCTGCTGGGGTTTGTGGGGTGAGTACGGGGCTGTGGGCAGATGACACGGTGGGTGATGACGTCGCCAGCAAGCCGGATGTGGTTCTCTATCAGCAAACGCAAAGCAAACAGCGTTTGAACGCCTCGGGCGAGCCTAAGTCCGCTGCGGAAATCGATTGGCTGCCGGCCAATTTGCTTGGTTCAGACTACCCGCTTGGGCACTGTGACGGGGCCTATATAGCGCCCAGAAACGACAGTCCGGAGGCTGAACTTGAGCCCTCGAAGTCGCCGCTGCGTTCATCGGCAGACAGTTCGGAGTTGCGTGGCAATACCACGGCAATACTCAGCGGCAATGTATTTATAGAAGAGGGTTACAGGCGTTTGAGCGTCAATGAGGCGATTTACGACCGAAGTACCCGTGAATTGCAGCTGAACGGCGATTTGATGCTACGTGAACCTGGCATGTTAATACTGGCTGATAAGGCTGTTATCAATTCTGACGACGGTACCGGGTTATTGTCGCCCGCTGACTACGTGCTGCATAAGCAACATGTGCGGGGCGGTGCGGATGAAATTGCGCGTCTGGAAGACGGTACGCTGGTATTGCGTGGCGCAAGTTATACGCGCTGTGAGCCCAACAACAATACCTGGGAGCTGCTTGGCAAGAGCATTATTATCGACCAGGATAAGGGTGTTGGTACTGCTAAGCACGCGCGGTTGAAGGTCAAGGGCGTGCCGCTGTTCTATTCGCCCTGGCTGCAGTTCCCAATCGATGATCGGCGTAAAACAGGCGTGTTGTGGCCAAGCTACTCGAACACCTCTACTGGCGGAATTGATATTGCCATACCGTATTACATAAACCTCGCCCCAAACTACGACGCCACCATTACTCCGCGTTTCATAAGCAACCGCGGCATGATCGCTGAAGCTGAAACGCGCTTACTGACGCAATACGGCCACTGGGTTGCCAGCGGCTCCTATCTGGGTGACGACGAAGACACTGGCCAGGACCGCTGGCTGGTGGCACTGGCCGAGCGAGGCAGCATTGGCCATAAGATTCGTACCCGCATCGATTTTACTCGGGTCAGTGACAACGATTTTTTTAACGACCTGAGCACGCGCGGTCTGGAAGTGAAGCGTGAAACTCACCTGGATCAACTGGGTGAATTGTATTTTACGGATTGGGGCTGGAACTTTGCGGCTAAA
The DNA here is from genome assembly GCA_030429735.1 of Gammaproteobacteria bacterium. Taxonomy (GTDB): domain Bacteria; phylum Pseudomonadota; class Gammaproteobacteria; order Pseudomonadales; family JAUIET01; genus JAUIET01. The sequence goes on along the minus strand of JAUIET010000001.1, from coordinate 19,470 downwards.
TTCCAGCAATTTCAAACCATTGAATCAACCATACAGCCGCAAAACGAACCCTACAAGCTATTGCCCCAGTTGTCTGCGTCGCGCCAAGGGCTTGGTATTCCTTTCCAGCCACAGTTGAATTACGACCTGCAATACACGTTTTTTGATCATGACATTCTTACCCGTGGGCATCGTATCTATGCTGAAACCGGTGTTAGTTACCCTATGGAGTGGTTGGCCGGCTTTGTTAAGCCGTCGATAAAACTAAAGCACGCGAGCTATTCAATCGACGAGCCATTACAGAGCAATAGTGACTCTGAAGAATCCTACACGGTACCTGTGTTCTCGCTTGATTCTGGTCTGTTTTTCGAGCGTTCGCTTAAGGTCAACGAATCTGATTATCTGCAAACGCTGGAGCCGCGTTTATTCTATTTGCGTGTTCCCGAGCAGGATCAATCGGACATACCGTTGTTTGATACCACAGCTCTAACATTTGGCTACAGCCAGTTGTTTCGTGATGACCGCTTTACCGGGCATGATCGCGTCGGTGATGCAGACCAGTTAACTTTGGGCCTTACCACTCGCTTTATTGATGACGAGGGTGCCGAAAAAATATCAGCCAGCATCGGTCAAATCTTTTACTTCAGAGATCGGCGGGTCGCACTTGTTCAGCCACGTACTGAAGACGCCGATGCCACCTCAGCGGTTGCCGGTGAGCTGGAGTATCGCCCCACTGATCACCTGCGTTTGACTTCATCGCTGCTGTGGAATACTGCGGATGACAAAATCAACGAAGGCGGTTTTCAGTTTCAATACGAACCTGAAGAAGACATATTGATCAATCTTGCCTACCGCTACCGGCGAGATAACCCCCTGTTCAGGCCAAATAGCGATATTTTTGGTGAGACTATTGAACAAACCGATGTTTCAGCGGTCTTTCCTTTTGGCAAGCATTGGCGTGCCTATATGCGCTGGCAGTACGATCTTGCCCAGCACAGCACAATTGAAGACCTGGTGGGTCTGGAATACAGTGATTGTTGCTGGGACATTCGAATTGTGTACCAGCGAGGCCTGAATGGCGCATTGCAGCGCAATACGGGGGCATCACTTAACGAGTTCGATGTACGCAGAGAACACGCGGTGTACCTGCAGTTCGTATTACGCGGCCTGGGTAGCCTGGGTGATAAAATAGATCGTATACTGGACCGCAGTATTCTTGGCTACAGCGATTTCAGACGCAATATTCGGTGAAATATGAGTAATAAACTTTGGTCGGCGCGCTTCGCGCTGTGCGTATTGTTGGCTTTGCCCACAGCCACTCCGGTACTGGCCGCCAGTCAGTTGTTGGACAAGGTTGCTGTGATTGTTGAAGACGACATCATCATGGAAAGCGAACTGCAAATGCGTATTGCAGCAGTTACTTCCAATATTCAGAAGCAACAGGCTGAACTGCCGGATGCGGATGAATTGCGCCACCAGGTGCTTGAGCGAATGATTGTTGAGAGTTTGCAATTGCAAATGGGTGACCGCGCCGGGGTCCGAATCAGTGATGCTGCACTGAATGATGCAGTGGAGAACATCGCCCGCTCCAATGGCATGACACTGGAGCAATTTCGTGCCGCCCTGGAAGCCGAAGGCAGCTCCTATGTGGACATGCGGGAAAACATTCGCCAGGAAATGATTCTAAAACGTGTGCAGCAGGGCAACGTGAATAATCGTGTACAGATCACAGAAAGTGAAGTGGACAACTTTCTGAACTCTGAGGAAGGGCGGATCATGACCTCGCCCAGCTACCGCGTTGGCCATTTTATGATTGTGGCCGAGGAAGACATGAGTAGCAGTCAACGAGCGGCGGCAGCCGAAGCGGCCGCTGCCTTGGTGGCTGAGTTGCGCTCCGGGCGCGCGTTTGAAGATTTACTGCAAAGCAATCAATACCAGGGGTTCGCTGCGCAGGGCGGCGACCTTGGCTGGCGCAAAAAAGAAGATTTGCCCAGCATATTCACCGAGGTTGTTCCGAAACTGACTGTGGGCGACGTGGCTGACCCTGTCGAAGCGGGTAGCGGCTGGCATATTGTAAAGTTGCTGCAGCAGCGCGGTGGCGAGGCGCGTATGGTAGATCAAACCCTGGTGCGCCATATTTTGATCAAACCTTCGGAAATTCTAACTGTTGAACAAGCGCGCGCGAAGATTGCAGGCCTGCGCGAGCAAGTGATCAATGGTGAGGCTGATTTTGAAGACCTGGCCAAGCAGCACTCGGAAGACATTGGCTCTGCCTCTGAAGGCGGCGATTTAGGCTGGACCAACCCTGGTCAGATGGTGCCGGAGTTCGAGCAAGTGATGCTGGGTACTGAACAAGGGGAGATCAGCCAGCCGTTTCAATCCCAATACGGATGGCATATTTTGCGAGTGGATGACCGGCGTACTGAAGATGTGAGCGATCGTATCGTAAAAAACCAGGCCAGCCAGTACATTTACCAGCGCAAGTTTGAAGAAGAGCTGGAAGCGTGGCTGCAGAAAATTCGTGACGAAGCCTACGTTGACATAAAGTAGCCGTGCACAGAATCCTGGTAACGCCGGGTGAGCCGGGCGGCATTGGACCGGATATCATCTGCGCGATTGCGCAACACCCCAACAGCCATCAGATTTGCGCGGTAGCCGATCCGGCCTTGCTTGCTGATCGCGCCGCGCATTTGAACCTGCCACTCACATTGCGCGTTATCGACCTGGATCAGCCACCGTTTGCGCTGGCGGCTGGTGAATTGACAATACTGCCGATCACGATGCCCGTTCCGGCAAAGATTGGCGTTGCCGACCCCGCTAATGCCTCATACGTGCTGTCTTGTCTGGATCATGCAGTGGCCGCCTGCCTGCAGGCGCGGGCCAGTGCGCTGGTCACTGGGCCAATAAACAAAGCCTCAATCATAGACGCCGGGTATAAGTTCAGCGGCCATACAGAGTATCTGGCTGAGAAAACGGCAACTGATACCGTGGTTATGATGCTCGCCAGCGAGCAACTGCGAGTTGCCCTGGTGACCACTCACCTGCCCTTGCGGGATGTGGCTGGCGCAATTACCCGTGATCGCTTAGTCCAACACATTCGTATATTGCATGCAGAGCTCAAACAGCGTTTTGCAGAGCCAGACCCGGTCATTCTAGTCTGCGGTCTAAATCCTCACGCCGGTGAGCAAGGTCATTTGGGTCGTGAGGAAATCGAATTCATTGAACCGGTATGTAAAGAATTTAGAGCCGCCGGTGTGCGGCTTGTCGGCCCTTTGCCTGCCGACACCGCGTTTACGCCCGCTTCGCTGCAACAAGCTGATGCCATTCTGGCGATGTATCACGACCAGGGTTTACCCGTCATCAAAGCACTCAGCTTCGGTGAAGTGGTGAATGTAACACTTGGGCTGCCAATGATCAGAACCTCGGTAGATCATGGGACTGCGCTGGACATCGCTGGCAGTGGCAAGGCAAACGCTGGCAGTCTTCGGTACGCGATTGATTGCGCGATTGCGATGAGCCCGAAAAACAACGCATCAACATGAGCAAGACACACGTAGCGCGGCGTCGTTTTGGTCAGAATTTTCTATGCGATCCGAATATCATCCAAGCTATAATTAATGTTATCTCGCCAGCCAGCGACGAGACTATTGTCGAAATTGGCCCCGGCCAGGGCGCACTTACCCGGCCGCTACTGGCTGCTGCAGGGCGTTTGATTGCACTTGAGATTGATCGTGATCTGGCCCGTGACCTAACCCGTGAGTTTGCCGACGCTGACAAATTTGAGCTACACGAAACTGACGCCTTAAAGTTCAACCTCGTTGAATTGGGTGCTCAGCCACTGCGTGTTGTTGGTAACTTGCCGTACAATATATCCACTCCACTGTTGTTCCATTTGCTCGTCGCCCGGCGGATTATCAGTGATATGACGTTTATGCTTCAGCAGGAAGTTGTTGACCGCATGGTCGCTGTTCCCGGTAGTAAGGAGTATGGTCGTTTATCCGTAATGATGCAGTACCATTGCCATGTGGAGCGACTGATGACTGTACCACCGTCGGCATTCAGACCTAAGCCAAAGGTGATGTCTTCTATCGTTCGCTTGCAACCAAAACCGGAAACCGGCAAATTGTCGGTGCAAAAAGAAACGCAGCTGGCGTATATTGTTAAAGCGGCGTTTTCAGCCAGGCGCAAAACAATCAGAAACAACCTGCGAGATGTTTTGAGTGTAGAGCAGATTGCGCAGGCGGGTATTGACCCTGGTATCAGAGCTGAGCAATTGGCCGTTGGCGAATTTATTGCCTTGCTCGATCAGCTGCCCAACTGAGTTAACCGAACAGGACACCACTATGAATGATGAAAAAAGCAGTCATCACGACATCGAAATTCGGGTGGTAACACAATACATACCGGAACAGTCAACTCCGGAGGATGACGAGCATGTGTTTGCGTACACCATCACGATTACCAATGCCGGCACGGAAACAGCTCAATTAATCAGTAGGCACTGGCAGATTACAGACGCTAATGACGAGGTGCTGGAAGTGCGCGGAGATGGTGTTGTGGGTCAGCAACCTATTCTTGAACCGGGAGAGAGTTATCGCTACACCAGTGGAACCGTGCTGAAAACCCCGGTCGGCTATATGCAGGGCAGTTATCAAATGCGAAGCGAATCGGGTGACGAGTTTGATGCACCCATTCCAGCCTTCTCCCTATCATTGCCAAGCGCGTTGCACTAATTGCCGCATCCAGGAGCGATCGTTTAATTGGCAACGTGGGCGATTGGCGATTTGCAAGGGTGCTTTGCTCCCCTGGAGCGCCTGCTTGAGCAAATTCGTTTCAATGCTGACAAAGATCAGCTTTGGATGGCAGGTGATCTAGTTAATCGCGGTCCCGACTCGCTCAAAACCTTGCGTTACCTGTTTGACAGGCGTGACAACTGTCGAATAGTGCTGGGTAACCATGATTTGCATATGCTGGCTGTTGCCGCCGGCGCAAGAAGAAAAAATAAGAAGGATACGTTCGCTAAAGTGCTACGTGCCCGAGACAGCGACGCTTTGTTGTCGTGGCTGCAAAGTCAGAAACTGTTGCACGTGGATGAAAACGCGAAAGTAGCTATGGTTCACGCTGGCATTCCCCCAATCTGGGGTATTGAAGAAGCAAGAGCTCGCGCTATTGAAGTTGAATCGGTGCTGCACGGTTCGCACCCGCGAACGTTGTTCGACTCAATGTATGGTGAGCAGCCCGATGCCTGGGACCCTGACGCGCCGCAATCGATACGCTTGCGCACTATCACCAACTATTTTACAAGGATGCGATTTTGCACATCGAGTGGTGTGTTAGATCTGAAGGACAAGTCCAGTACGCGCTCCTCCAGAAAAGGTTTTTTACCTTGGTTTGAGTTCGAATTAACTCAGTTGGCACCGTACCAGATAGTATTCGGTCATTGGGCTGCATTGCAGGGGCGGACCGGTATTGCAAATGTGCATGCGCTGGATACGGGCTGCGTATGGGGCGGCAAGCTTACTGCGCTAAATCTGCAAACTTGGGTGCGTCACAGCTGTTCGTGTAAAAATTAACATTAAAATTTTCAAGAATTTTATATTCGAACATCTTCTATAAGCGGTGTTCGGTAATTCCGTTTAGTTCCTACACTGAGCTATTTCTGACCGTGTCGGTTTCGAAATGGTCAAACTGCTGAATAAAACCCCAATCAATTCACCAGTAAACCATGCATAAGCGGCCAAAGCCTCAGTGACGGATTTCTGACGTCAATTTTCTTGTTAGCGCTCTAAAAAAGCCTGTCTATTCTTACTAATGAGTGCCCAAAAATGTGAACTGTTTCGCATAACAATAGTGAACGGGCCCGCAGTGGAGAGTTTTCAGATCATGAGCATTTTCAACCGATACATAGACCGCTACGTCGCCACTCAGGAAACGGAGCTTTCGTTAGAAGATTATTTACACCTCTGTAAAGAGGATCCAAGCGTGTATGCCAGTCCCGCTGAGCGTATGCTGAAAGCCATTGGTGACCCGGAGTTTATAGATACATCTACAGATCCACGGCTTAGCAGAATATTCTCTAACAAGATTATTAAGCGATATGAAGCGTTTGCTGATTTTTATGGAATGGAAGAGGCCATTGAACAGATTGTGTCGTTCTTTCGTCACGCCGCTCAAGGCCTCGAAGAGCGTAAGCAGATATTGTATTTATTAGGCCCGGTTGGGGGTGGCAAGTCTTCGCTCGCAGAAAAACTCAAAGAGTTGATGCAGAAAGAGCCAATCTATGCGATTAAAGGCTCACCCGTTTACGAGTCACCGCTTGGCTTGTTTGACCCCAGCGAGGATGGTGAAATATTAAGTCAGGAATACGGTATTCCCGATCGTTATCTGCGTTCAATAAAATCGCCCTGGGCCACCAAGCGATTGCATGAGTACGGTGGCGATATCAGCAAATTCAGGGTGGTCAAGTTGTACCCGTCCATATTGGACCAGGTGGCTATATCCAAAACTGAACCTGGTGATGAAAACAATCAGGATATTTCTGCGCTGGTGGGCAAGGTGGATATTCGCAAGCTGGAGGAATATCCGCAAAACGATCCCGACGCCTACAGCTTCTCCGGTGGCCTGTGCCGGTCCAACCAGGGTTTGCTTGAATTTGTTGAAATGTTCAAAGCGCCGATCAAAGTATTGCACCCCTTGCTGACGGCTACTCAAGAAGGAAACTTCAATAGCACTGAAGGGCTGGCGGCTATTCCGTTTGATGGAATAATCCTTGCTCACTCGAACGAAAGCGAGTGGCAAACATTTCGGAACAACAAAAACAACGAAGCGTTCATAGACCGGGTAAGCATTGTTAAAGTGCCCTATTGCTTAAGGGTGACAGAAGAGACCAACATCTACGGTAAATTGTTGGCGAACAGCTCGCTGGCCGATGCGCCTTGCGCGCCAGATACACTCGAGTCCTTGGCTCAATTTACGGTGTTGTCCCGATTGGTTGAACCGGAGAATTCCAGTGTGTATTCGAAAATGCGCATCTACGATGGTGAAAACCTGAAAGATACCGATCCCAAGAGCAAGTCGATACAAGAATATCGTGACATGGCGGGTGTCAATGAAGGTATGAGTGGTCTGTCCACGCGTTTTGCCTTCAAAATTCTGTCCAAGGTATTTAACTTCGACGCCACTGAAGTATCGGCCAACCCTGTTCACTTGTTCTACGTGCTGGAGCAACAAATAGAGCAGGAGCAATTCCCTCAGGAAATTAGCGACCGATATCTGCGTTGTCTGAAGGAGTACATTACACCAAGATACGTTGAGTTTATCGGCAAAGAGATTCAAACCGCTTACCTGGAGTCTTATTCCGAGTATGGCCAGAATATATTTGACCGCTATGTCACCTATGCAGACTTCTGGATTCAGGATCAGGAATTTCGTGACCCCGAGACGGGTGAGATTCTTGATCGCGCTGCGCTGAATGAGGAGCTCGAAAAAATAGAGAAGCCTACAGGTATCAGTAACCCGAAAGATTTCCGCAACGAAGTTGTTAACTTTGTGTTACGCGCGCGTGCCAACAATCAAGGCAACAATCCAAACTGGGTCAGCTATGAGAAATTGCGCACGGTGATTGAGAAAAAAATGTTTTCCAATACCGAAGAATTGCTGCCTGTTATTTCTTTCAATACGAAAGCCAGTAATGACGAGCAAACCAAGCACAGCGAATTCGTCAAGCGAATGGTTGAGCGAGGTTATACGGAAAAGCAGGTTCGCCTGTTGTCAGAATGGTATGTTCGCGTCAGAAAGTCGCAGTAGTCCCTGAAATGCTGGCCTGATGTCGGGCCAGCGATCTGGCTGTATTGGAGAGCACGGATGAGTTATGTCATAGACCGGCGCCTGAACCAAAAGCATAAAAGCACTGTAAACAGGCAGCGGTTTCTCGAGCGTTATCGAAAGCACGTGAAAAAAGCGGTCGAAGAAGCCGTTAATAAGCGTTCAATCACGGACGTTGATAAAGGCGAGAAGATCAGCATACCCAAGGGTGATGTGTCCGAGCCTGTTTTCGGTCAGGGCGCGGGCGGCGAACGCGAGCAAGTACACCCTGGCAACAAGGAGTTTGCCGCGGGTGACAAGATTGATCGGCCGCCTTCCAGCGGCGGTGGCAAGGGTTCAAAAGCCAGCAACACGGGAGAGGGTGACGACGAGTTCCAGTTCCAGATTTCGCATGATGAATTCCTGAACGTTATGTTTGACGGTCTCGAGTTGCCTAATCTGGTCAAGCAACATCTCGCCGGTACCGATGTGTTCAAAACAGTTCGCGCCGGCTTTAGTCAGGAGGGTAACCCGAATCAGATTAATATTGTGCGTTCGCTGCGCAGCGCTCATGCGCGACGAATCGCTCTGGTCGGAAAGGATCGCCGGCGTATTCGTGAGATCAACGCTGAGCTTGATGCTATTGATGAAGATGACGACAGCGAAACAGTGGTTGCGTTGCGCAAAGAGTTAAAAAAATCACAGGCGAAGGTAAACAGCGTGCCGTGGCTGGACACGTTTGATCTCAAATACAATCTGCACGTAAAGCACCCGGTGCCGAAATCCAAAGCGGTGATGTTTTGTCTTATGGATGTATCGGGTTCCATGAATCAGGCCACCAAAGACATGGCCAAGCGGTTTTTTATTTTATTGTATCTGTTTTTACAGCGAAATTACGATCAAACCGATGTGGTGTTCATTCGCCACCACACCAGCGCCAAAGAGGTGGACGAGCAGGAATTTTTCTATTCCCGTGAAACCGGCGGCACTATTGTGTCCAGTGCGCTGTATATGATGCGTGACATCATTGAGGATCGATACCCAACTGATCAGTGGAACGTATATGGCGCTCAGGCTTCCGACGGCGATAACTGGAATGATGATTCCGGTACGTGCTACCAAGTACTGTGCGAATCCATCATGCCTATGGTTCAACACTACTCTTATGTGGAGATAACGCCGCGTGACCATCAAGCATTGTGGGGTGCCTACGAGCAAGTGCGCGAGCAGTTTCCGAGTCACTTCGCCATGCAACAGATTGTGGAAGCCAGTGATATTTATCCGGTATTCAGAGAATTGTTTTCAAGGAAAGAGGCATGAGACGAGAACCGATCTCTACAAGCTCCGAGTGGACGTTTGACCTTATTCGAGAATATGACCACGAGATAGCAAAAATCGCTGCAGAATACGGCCTGGACACCTACCCGAATCAGATTGAAATCATCAGCTCTGAACAGATGATGGATGCGTATGCCTCACACGGCATGCCGATTGGCTATCACCATTGGTCTTATGGGAAACACTTTCTGTCCACGGAAACAAATTATCAACGCGGGCAGATGGGCTTGGCGTATGAAATTGTGATCAACTCTGACCCATGCATAGCCTACCTAATGGAAGAGAACACGATGATGATGCAGGCATTGGTGATTGCCCATGCCAGCTATGGTCACAATTCGTTCTTTAAAGGTAATTACCTGTTCCGTAGCTGGACTGATGCCGAGTCTATTATTGACTACCTGCTGTTTGCGCGAAACTACATTGCCCAGCAAGAAGAGCGGCATGGTGTTGCTGAAGTAGAAGCGATACTCGACAGTTGCCACGCGTTGATGAATCATGGCGTAGATCGGTACAAACGACCGTACCCTGTTTCCGTTGCGGAGGAAAAACAACGCCAGAAAGAGCGCGAGGAAATTCTACAGCAGCAAGTGAACGATCTATGGCGCACAATTCCAGTAAAAGAAGACCGACGCAAAGCAGACATAGGTCCAAGCTTTCCCAAAGAGCCCGAAGAGAACTTATTGTACTTTCTTGAAAAGAATGCACCGCTGCTTGAACCCTGGCACCGCGAGCTGATTCGAATCGTGCGCAAGATTGCCCAGTACTTCTACCCGCAGCGCCAGACCCAGGTGATGAATGAGGGTTGGGCAACATTCTGGCACTACACCATACTCAATACCATGTACGACCGTGGTCTGGTGGACGAAGGGTTTATGCTGGAGTTTTTGCAGTCTCACGCCAACGTACTAACCCAGCCTTCCTACGACAGCCCTTATTACTCCGGTATCAATCCGTACACGCTGGGTTTCAAAATGATGACTGATATTCGTCGTATTTGCGAAAACCCCGATGACGAAGACAAGCGCTGGTTTCCGGATATCGCGGGTTCAGATTGGATAAAAACGCTTGATTTTGCGATGCGCAACTTCAAAGATGAAAGTTTCATTCTGCAATTCCTGTCGCCCAAAGTGATTCGAGAGCTGAAGTTGTTTGCGGTACTTGATGACGATCATCAGGATAAAATTGAAATAAGTGCTATCCATGATGATGCGGGTTATCAGCTTATTCGAGAGAAATTATCCAGTCAGTACAATCTTGGCGACAGAGAGCCCAACATTCAGGTGGTTAAAGTTGATCGCAGAGGTGACCGCGCCTTATACCTGCGCCACTCCCAGCATCGTCGCCGCCCCTTGGCTGACAGCACTGAGGAAGTGTTAAAGCATTTGCATCGATTGTGGGGTTTCGATGTGCATCTTGACTCCATCAGTGCCGACGGTGATGGCAGTAATCAGGAAACCTTTCGAATACCGGCGTAAGCTATATATACCATCGATTCTTGTGATTCTTGTTGCTGGCAGGGCCTGCTAGACTAGCAGGCTTACCAGAAGTGAATGGCAGTTAGTAAACGGGTTTTTGTAAAAGCCGGTCTCAACGATTTATCAAGTGCTATTCAAGTCAGAGATATAAGCGATGCAATCTTACCTGGTCGGCGGTGCCGTTCGTGATCAACTACTCGAGTTGCCTGTCAAAGACAGAGACTGGGTGGTTGTGGGTGCCACGCCTGCGCAAATGTTGGCGCAGGGGTTTCAGCAGGTCGGCAGTGACTTCCCGGTTTTTCTGCACCCCGAGAGCAAAGAAGAATATGCACTGGCGCGCATCGAGCGAAAGGCAGGCAAGGGCTACAAGGGTTTCGTGTGCGACGCCTCAGCGGATGTCAGCCTGGAAGACGACTTGTTACGCCGCGATCTGACCATCAATGCGATTGCCCAGGACGCTCACGGCAATTATATTGACCCGTATGGCGGGCTCGCCGATATAGAGGCAAGAATATTACGGCACGTATCCGACGCATTTGTGGAAGACCCCCTGCGCGTGCTTAGAGTGGCGCGGTTTGCGGCGCGCTATGCGTCGCTGGGGTTTCAGGTTGCACCAGAAACCATGGCGTTAATGCGCTCTATGGCTGACAGTGGCGAACTGGATACCTTGGTCGCCGAGCGTGTCTGGCAGGAGCTGCACAAGGCCTTGTGCAGCGCCAGGCCCGACATATTCATTAGTACATTGCGAGAAGCGGGCGCACTGAAAACCGTGCTGCCAGAAGTTGATGCCTTGTTTGGCGTGCCACAGACCGAACAGTATCATCCCGAAGTTGATACCGGTGTTCATTTATTAATGGTACTGCAGCAGGCGGCCGCGCTGGACCTTTCGCCTGCCGCGCGGTATGCCTGCCTGTTACACGATCTGGGCAAAGGTACAACACCGAAAAGCGAATGGCCTCGGCATATCGGCCACGAACGCCGTTCTGCGCGTCTTGCAGACAGTGTGTCCAAGCGCCTGAAAGTGCCTGCCGACTTTGCTCGATTGGCGGCCTTGGTGGGCGAGTGGCATTTGCACAGCCACAGGGCTTTGGAGCTGAACGCCAAATCACTGTTGCGCCTGTTCCAGCGCCTGGACTGTTTTCGCCGCCCTGAGTGGCTAAAGGAATTTGTGCTGGCCTGTAAGGCTGACGCACGTGGTCGGAAAGGGTTTGAGCAGCGAGACTATCCGCAGGCAGATTACTTGATGTCTGCTTTACAGAGCTGTGCTCGTGTTGAGGTGGCTGATTTGCAAAAGCAAGGTTTAACCGGACTAGCGCTGGGAGAGGCTATTTCAGCTGAGCGTTTAAAACGCTTGCAACAATTCATTCAACAACACAGGGAAAACACCAATGCCTGAAACAGTTCCTCAACATACCACTGGAACCGCACTGGTGACCGGCGGGGCGCAACGTATTGGCGCCGAGATTTGTCGCACTCTGCACCAGGCTGGCCTGAATTTGATTATCCATTACGGCCGTTCAGCGCACCAGGCGAATGCGCTTGCTGACTCGCTGAATAAGAATCGTGCGGACAGCGCCATTTTGTTGCAGGCGGATTTGCGAGATCATGCCGAACTGCAAGGCCTGGCGGAACGCGCCGCTATTTTGGCGGATGACCTTAGCCTTCTGGTCAACAATGCATCTGCGTTCGACAGTCGCACGCTTGCTGCTACCGATCAGCAACACTGGCAAAATATGCACAGCGTCAATACCGAAGCACCGTATTTCCTTGCCCAGGCATTGCATTCTCTGCTTCGTGAAAACGCGGGTTCTATTGTGAACATAGCGGACGTACATGCGCGCTACCCGCTGAAAAACTACTCGGCCTATTGTGCGAGTAAGGCCGGCTTGCTCAGCATAACCCGGTCACTGGCGCTTGAGATGGCCCCACACGTGCGTGTTAACGCGGTTTCCCCTGGCGCAGTTCTTTGGCCGGATGGCAATGAGGATGAGTTCTCTGAACAGAACAAGCAGGCCATTCTTGACAAGATTCCCCTGCAAGATTTGGGTAAGCCGCGCGACATTGCCAGCGCCGTGGTTTTTCTTGCCTTGCACGCGCCGTACGTCACCGGTGAGGTGATCAATGTCGACGGCGGGCGCTCGATCAGCGTGTGACCTGAGACCGCTCAATAGTAACAACAACGTCCCTGGCGGCCGCTATAGCGGCTGGCTTGTGCACGCTGATTCGGCAAGACTCAATAGCAAATTCGTTCAGGCACAGCTTGGCCAATTGTTCAGCTAGCGCTTCAATCAGTTGTAAATGCACCGATTCCGCATGTTCAATAACCCGGTCGCACAGGGTTTTGTAATCTACCGCCGCCGCCAGGTCGTCGCTGTGCGCGGCCTTTTGCATGTTGTAGCGAAGCTCAATATCAATCAAGACGGTTTGGCGCACAGACTGCTCCCAGTCGTACACGCCAATCAAAGTGTCGGCCTGTAATTGCCGGATAACAATAGTGTCTTGCATTACAACGAACTCGGATTGCCGGCTAAGGTGTGCATGGGCCAGCGTGGCTTAACGGAAAACGTCATATCGTTGTGTTCACCGCGCAGTAGCCGTGTACAGCCGGCGTACGCAATCATCGCACCATTGTCGGTGCAGAATTCGTGGCGCGGATAATACACCTGGTAGCCCTCCTGCTCGGCACTGGCCGCCATGGCGCTGCGCAAAGCGCGGTTGGCGCTCACGCCGCCGGACAATAATAAGGTATTAAAGCCGGTTTGTTTGAGGGCTCGAAGGCACTTGATGCGTAAGGTGTCGACCACTGCAGTTTGGAAGGCAAGTGCTATGTTGGCCTTGCATTGCTCGCTTAAATCCCCGCTTTCGTTGAGCTCGGTTTGTACGGTGTTGAGCACATAGGTCTTCAGGCCGCTGAAACTGAAGTCAAGGCCGGGGCGGTTCACCATCGGGCGAGGGAAATCGTAGCGCCCGGGTTCGCCGTGCTCGGCAAGTTGAGCAACTGCCGGTCCGCCGGGGTAGGGCAGGCTCAACATTTTGGCCACTTTATCAAAGGCTTCGCCCGCAGCGTCGTCTAATGACTCGCCCAAAATTTCGTAATCGCCCACGTCCCTGACCTGGACAAGCTGGGTATGACCGCCAGACACGAGTAGCGCAACGAATGGTGGTGAAGGTGCATTTTCTTCCAGCATTGGGGCCAGCAGATGACCTTCCATATGATGCACGCCTATGCTTTTGCAATTCCAGCCGTAGGCTAGCGATTGTGCAAATGCTGCGCCCACCAGCAGAGCACCCGCCAGCCCCGGCCCTTGTGTAAACGCAATGCCATCGATGGAATTTTGATCACTATCGCTGTCGGCCAGCACTTTCTTGACCAGCGGGAGCAATTTGCGAACATGATCGCGGGAGGCGAGTTCTGGGACCACGCCGCCAAAGTCAACGTGCAAATCCACCTGGCTGTGCAGCGCATGGGCCAACAAGCCCTGCTTGCTGTCGTATACCGCCACGCCGGTTTCATCGCAGGAGGTTTCAATACCCAGAACACGCATGTTGTTGCTACCATTAAAGAAATGCCTGCTTTGCATTTTACCTGATACAGAGGTAGAATGCCGGCCCGCTGAAAATCAACCTCTTACAGGAATCCAATGCCCAGCGTTAAGCTTAAAGACAATGAACCGTTTGATTTCGCCCTGCGTCGTTTCAAGCGCTCCTGCGAAAAGGCCGGAGTACTCGCCGAAGTACGTCGCCGCGAATTTTATGAAAAGCCTACTTCCGTTCGAAAGCGTAAGGCAGCTGCTGCTGTAAAACGCCATGCGAAGAAGGTTCAGCGCGAAAACCGCAAGCAAACCCGCCTCTACTAGTCGCCCACCGCGAACTGGTAGATAACAGCGATTCACCCGTGACCGAGACCACGCTGAAGCAGCGTCTGACCGATGAAATGAAGTCGGCCATGCGCGAGAAAGCCAAGCAGCGCCTGGGCACGATCCGGCTGATTCAGGCCGAGATAAAACGCATTGAAGTCGACGAGCGCATTGAGCTCGACGACAGCCGTGTGCTCGCTATTCTGGATAAAATGCGCAAGCAGCGGCGAGACTCGATTGAGCAGTTTTTAAAAGGTGATCGAAAAGACCTGGCCGATATCGAAGAAGCCGAAGTGCTGGTTATTGAGGAGTTTCTGCCGCAAGCGCTGTCACAAGACGAGATCGACCAACTCATTCAGCAGGCCATCGCCAGCACTGGCGCCGAATCAATGCGTGACATGGGTAAAGTAATGGGCGTGCTCAAGCCGCAGTTGCAGGGTAAGGCGGATATGGGTGCTGTCAGCCAGCAAATCAAGGCAGCGCTTAACAGCTAAGCGCGGTTATACTCGGCGCATGGCCGGGCGAATTCCACAGACATTTATAGACGAATTACTCGATCGCGCCGACATTGTCGACCTGATAGATTCGCGCGTCACACTGAAAAAGTCAGGCCGCAACTTTATGGCCTGTTGTCCGTTCCACGACGAAAAAACGCCTTCTTTCAGCGTTCAGCCGGAAAAGCAGTTCTATTACTGCTTTGGCTGTGGGGCCAGCGGTAACGCCCTGGGCTTTTTGATGGAGTACGAGCGGCTGGATTTCCGCGTTGCTATCGAGCAACTTGCGTCAAAGTATGGTCTGTCGATACCGCAAGAGAGTCGCGAAGACGAGCAGCAGGGCCGGCGCAAGCGCGACTTATACGCAGTGATGGAACAAAGCGACGAGTTTTATCGGCAGCTATTACGCAGCCACCCGGCCGGTAAGGGGGCCGTTGCGTACTTGAAGGACCGAGGTCTGAGCGCTGCTATCGTACAGAAATTTGGCCTCGGCCTCGTACCGCCGGGTTGGGACAACCTGCTCAAGCATTTTGAGAGTGACAAGCAGTCGCTGGAACTGTTGCTGGAAGCCGGCATGCTGATTCATCGGGATGCCGGCGGCGGCAAGCACCGCTTGTACGATCGATTCCGCCATCGAATCATGTTTCCTATTCGCGATTCCCGCGGACGCACAATCGCATTCGGTGGTCGCGTGATGGGCGACGACAAACCAAAGTATCTGAACAGTCCGGAAACACCGATTTACCAGAAATCCCGTGAGTTGTATGGATTGTACGAGGCGCGCCAGGCCAATAAGCATCTGCAACAGATTTTGATTGTGGAAGGCTATATGGACGTCATTGCCTTGGCGCAGCACGGTATCGACAATGCGGTTGCGACGCTGGGCACTGCAACCAGCGCTGTGCACTTGCAGCGCATGTTTCGCCATTGCGAAGAGTTGGTGTTCTGTTTTGATGGCGATCAGGCAGGTGCGGCCGCAGCCAGACGCGCGCTGGACGTGTGTTTGCCTGTAATCGAAGATGGCCAGCAACTGAAGTTCCTGTTTTTACCGCAGGGCGAAGACCCCGACAGCCTGGTGCGCGAGGAGGGCAGCGAGCAATTTCGCCAGCGAATTGCCAATGCTCAGCCCTTGTCCGAGTATTTGTTCGCACAGGCAGCTGTTGGCCTGGATACATCAACAGCCGATGGCAAAGCAGCAATGAGCCAGCGTGCGATGGTGTTAATCAACAAACTGCAAACCAGCGCATTCAAAGGTATTCTGCAAAGCGAACTGGCCGCCAGAACCGGACTGGACAAGGCTACGGTAGAGCAGTTGTCACGAGCTGATTCCGGGCAAGTCCTGCCAGACACAATGCCAGCGCCGGCGGAGTCTTATTATGACGCCCGGCCAATGTTTGATGACCCTGACGAGCCGGATGTGCCGGCCGACTATGATATGGCGGCCAGTGTTGCACCGGTGCGTCGTCGCCCGTTGCGCAGCCAGGGCCCGCCGGAGCCAATGTCGCTGGTGGAAGTCGCTATTGGGCTTTTGGTTTACAAACCGCAGCTGATAGCGCACGTTGAAAGTGTCGAGTTTGCCAGCAATTTACATGACAACGACGCCAAGCTACTCCACCAGCTGCTCGAGCTGCTAAAACGGCGGCCAGACTCGTCTACTGGTATGTTGCTGGGGTATTGGTATGGCCAGGAGGAGGGTGAAAAGCTTACCGAGCTGTGTGGCCGCGGAATAGAGCTTCTGCGCGAAGGGATGGAGAGTCTGGAGCATGACGGTCAGGCCGAGACAGCGTTTGAGCAGAGCATCGAGCAACGATTCATCGACACAATAGACCGACTTGGTCAGCAGTTGCGCAGACATCGATTAGACGAATTGCTGCTGCAAATAGACCAATACCAGCGCCAGGGTGCGCAAGCACCCGGCGAGCTGCGCCTGGAGTTGAAAGAGCTGCTGTCGCAGCGTTCGAATACGTAAGCGGTATTCATGAACCCATGGCTGCAACCGCCAGTAGCTGGCCCCGCGGGCAAAGCGAGTGCTTTTGGGCGAGCCCATAAAATACGGTGAGTCCTTCCAGGTACTCGACGGACGGCGAAGTACGCCTTCCAGTCCGCACCACACGGCGTTTTCCAGGCTGGTGACGCTTGAGCTTCGCACGTTCGTGGATATGGCAGGCTAATCGACCGTTTATGACTTTTTCGCCTTGATTCTTGCGAGGCAAGCCTCATCTAAAAGGTTCGCGCCGGCGTAGCACTCAAAGTGGTGAAAACTCTAGAAGTCTCAGTGATTTATCCTTTATAATAGCGGGCTAACTTCAGCGCCTGTTCGAACGCGACTCACCCGGATTTGAAACGGGCGCGTACAGCACATCTCCGGAACCTCTGTAGCGTATGGCAACAACAACAGCAGCAAACCAAAAATCGCGGCTTCGTGAACTGATTTCTCGTGGTAAAGAGCAGGGCTTTTTGACGTACGCCGAAGTCAACGATCACTTGCCGGAAGACATAGCCGATCCGGATCAGGTTGAAGACATCATCCAGATGATCAATGACCTTGGTATTCAGGTGTTTGAAGAGGCACCGGATGCGGATCAACTGCTGCTTAATGAAGATGACTCAGCCGATGAGATTGCCGCCGCCGAAGCTGCAGCGGCATTGGCTGCTGTTGAGACGGAAGTGGGTCGCACCACTGACCCTGTGCGCATGTACATGCGTGAAATGGGAACTGTAGAACTGCTCACGCGCGAAGGTGAAATCGTTATTGCCAAGCGCATTGAAGAGGGCATCCGTGAGTCGATGGCGGCTATCTCGGCGTTTCCAGGCACGGTTGATCGCTTGTTGGCTGAATACGCAGCCTATGAAGCCGGCGAGCGCAAGCTGGCCGATATTATGACCGGCTATCTTGACCCAATGGAGCATGTGCCATCGGCAAATCAGATTTCAGCCGCTGATGCAGAGAAAAACAAGAACAAAGACAAAGACGACGATGATGACGCCAAAGACAATGGCCCCGATCCGGAAGAGGCCAAGAAGCGCTTTGCCGCATTGTTAAAGCAGCACAAAAAAACACTCAAAGCGCTGGAGAAGCATGGGCGCTCAAGTAAGGAGGCGCAGAAAGAAATCGCAGCGCGCGCCGAACTGTTTAAATTTTTCAAGTTAACGCCCAAGCAGCTTGACCCGCTCGCTCACATTGTGCGTGATGCAATTGCTGAGATTCGCCGTCAGGAGCGAGCAATCATGCGCATGTGTGTGCGCGAAGCGGATATGGATCGTCGTCAGTTTCTCAAGTCTTTTCAAGGCAGTGAAACCGATCTTGACTGGATAGACGCGCAGATCAAGAAACACAAGTCAATTGCTCCCAAGCTCAAAAAAATTAAGCCGGATTTACTGCGTGCTCAAAAACGCCTGGTGATTATTTCTGAAGAAGCAGATCTTGAGATTTCAGACGTAAAAGAAATTAATCGTCGTATGTCGTTGGGTGACGCACGTATGCGTCGAGCCAAGAAAGAAATGGTAGAGGCCAACCTGCGTTTGGTGATTTCTATTGCCAAGAAGTACACGAATCGCGGTCTGCAGTTTCTGGATTTAATTCAGGAAGGTAACATCGGCTTGATGAAGGCGGTTGATAAGTTCGAGTATCGACGTGGCTACAAATTTTCAACTTATGCCACATGGTGGATTCGTCAGGCGATCACCCGCTCCATAGCGGATCAGGCGCGCACGATTCGAATTCCTGTGCATATGATTGAAACGATCAACAAGCTGAACCGAATATCCCGCCAAATGTTGCAGGAAATGGGTCGTGAACCCACCCCGGAAGAGCTGGGCGAGCGCATGGAAATGCCGGAAGATAAGGTTCGCAAAGTGCTGAAAATCGCCAAAGAACCTATCTCCATGGAAACGCCCATAGGTGATGATGAAGATTCGCATCTGGGAGATTTTATTGAAGACAACACAATTGTTTCCCCGGTGGATTCTGCTACGGGCATTGGTCTTGAGGAGTCAACCCGCGACGTGCTTGCTGGCTTGACCGCAAGAGAGGCGAAAGTGCTGCGCATGCGTTTCGGTATTGATATGAATACCGATCACACTCTGGAAGAAGTCGGCAAACAATTTGATGTGACCCGCGAGCGTATTCGTCAAATAGAAGCGAAAGCCCTTCGCAAGCTACGCCACCCCAGCCGCTCAGACCATCTGCGCAGTTTCCTGGACGAGTAAACAAGCAGCACGTTTGGCCATAGCGGCAACTTTTGCCGCTTTAAACAAACCAAAAACCGAATTACAATGCGCGTCGCACAATAGCCAGGTAAACATGCCTGGCACAGGCTTTTTTCGTCTGGCGAGGCAAGTTGGGACGTAGTGAGGGAGTGTACATGCAAGTACATGACCGAACGGAGTACCAAGCCAGCGAAAACAGGTAGCAGTTAGATAGCCAGGTAAGACTACCTGGCGCAGGATTTTTTTCGTCTGGCGAGGCAAGTTGGGACGTAGTGAGGGAGTGTACATGCAAGTACATGACCGAACGGAGTA
>JAUIET010000006.1 GCA_030429735.1 Gammaproteobacteria bacterium | reverse complement strand
CGGATGGTGTTGAGATGGTGATGCCGGGTGACAACATTCAGATGACAGTGACGCTGATAGCGCCGATTGCGATGGATGAAGGTCTTCGCTTTGCGATTCGTGAAGGCGGTCGTACCGTGGGCGCCGGGGTTGTGGCCAAGATTATTGAGTGATAGTTCACCGGTTTGGATTCTTGGTTAGATCCAAGACCGGCTGGAGCAACACTGTCGCCTCGCTGGACACGCCGTGAACCCATCCATGGGGGCTCGTTGAAAAGGTCCCTCTTTTCAACGGTCCAGCGAGGCGACAGTGTTGCTCCAGCCTCAGTGCCACCCCTTTGTATTTACTTACATGCGGATTAGCACAGAGGCTTCGGCGCCATAGTCGCTGTTCGAGACTGTGTGAGAGAGGGACCTCGAACACAAGCCCCCATGGATGGGTTCATGGCGTGTCTCGAACAGCGACTATGGCGCCGAAGCCGGTCCCAATTAAGAACACAAATTTCCATTACAGTTTTGCTTGACACCCCCTGGGGCCGTAAGTAGAATTCGCACTCCTTTTTACGGGGCCATTTTCGGGCCCCGTTGTGTATTTTAGAACAGTAGGATTTGGACTCGCTCACATGCAGAACCAACGCATACGCATCCGTTTGAAAGCCTTCGATCACCGTTTGATCGACTCTTCAACGCTTGAAATTGTTGAAACGGCCAGACGAACAGGTGCCCAGGTGCGCGGACCGATTCCGCTGCCTACACGGAAGGAACGTTTTACAGTATTGATTTCACCGCACGTTAATAAAGACGCGCGAGATCAGTATGAAATTCGTACACATAAGCGCATGCTCGACATTGTTGAGCCGACGGAAAAAACTGTTGATGCGTTGATGAAACTGGATTTGGCGGCTGGCGTAGAAGTACAGATCAGCCTGGGTTAAAAGCCCAATATATCGCCTGGCGCTGCACAAGCATCAGGCATGTGTAACGCTCTGAAATGGGCGGCCATAGCGGGTCAGAGCCCCGTACACTGAGAGAGAAAAGATGACCATCGGAATTGTTGGCCGCAAAAGCGGCATGACGCGCGTATTCACCGAAGATGGGGCCTCTGTGCCCGTTACTGTGATTGAAGCGCAGCCTAACCGAATTACCCAGATTAAGAACGCCGAGTCAGACGGCTATAACGCTATCCAGGTAACAACTGGCGAGCGTCGTGCTTCGCGCCTTACTAAATCGGAAACGGGCCATTTCGCAAAAGCGGAAGTGGAAGCCGGTCGTGGTTTGTGGGAGTTCACCGTTGATGCGGATCAGCTCCAGGATGATGCGCTTGCATTAGGTGCTGAAATCAACGTGGAGCGTTTTGAGCCTGGTCAGAAAGTAGACGTTACGGGCCAGTCAAAAGGTAAAGGTTTCCAGGGCGGTATCAAGCGCTGGAATTTCCGCACTCAGGATATGTCGCACGGCAACTCGTTGTCGCATCGATCAAACGGTTCGATCGGTCAGTGCCAAACACCTGGTCGTGTCTGGAAAGGTAAGAAGATGTCAGGCCACATGGGCGCCGAGCGAGTAACGGTGCAAACGCTTGAAGTAGTACGTGTAGATGCAGAACGTAATCTGTTGTTGGTAAAAGGCGCGGTGCCTGGTGCACCTGGCGGTGATGTAATTATCCGTCCTGCTATCAAGTTGGCTAATAAGTAATTCTGGGGGAGAGACGCAGTGGAATTGGCAATTGCGAACTCTGGTAGCAATAAAGCAGGAACTATAGATGTTTCTGATGCTGCATTCGCAAAAGAATACAACGAAGACCTGATTCATCAGGTGGTTACGGCTCACCTTGCGGGTGCTCGTCAGGGCACTCGGGCGCAGAAGAATCGCGCCGCAGTGCGTGGAGGCGGTCGCAAACCGTTTCGGCAAAAAGGCACAGGTCGAGCTCGTGCTGGCACCATTCGCAGCCCAATTTGGCGCAGCGGTGGCGTGACATTTGCGGCCAAGCCGCAGGATCACAGCCAGAAGGTGAATCGCAAAATGTATCGGGCAGCGCTACGCTCTATTTTTTCTGAGCTTGCGCGTCAGGAACGTCTGGTGGTGGTTGAAGATTTTGATGTTGATCAGCCGAAGACCAAACTATTGGTTGGTAAATTGACCGAGATGAATCTTGATAACGTTCTGATCATTGGTGAGGAGTTAAGCGATGCGCTGCAGCTGTCATCACGCAACCTGCATAAGGTAGGCGTATGTGAAGCTGGCGGCCTTGATCCGGTTAGCCTCGTTGCCCATGACAAAGTGTTGGTTACTGTACCGGCTTTGCGCAAAATTGAGGAGTATCTGGCATGAATCCGGAACGTGTTTATACGGTTCTGCGTGAGCCGCATATTTCAGAAAAGTCGACTTTGTGTGCTGAATACAACAACCAGTATGTATTTAAGGTGTCGGTTGACGCGACTAAGTCGGAAGTAAAGCAAGCTGTTGAAAAACTTTTCAGTGTGAAAGTAAACGGTGTGCAGACTATTCGTGTTAAAGGCAAGATGAAGCGCAACCGTTTTGGTTACAACCGCAAGCCAAATTGGAAGAAAGCGTATGTGTCTCTGGAGCAGGGCCACAGTATTGATATTACCTCGCCTGAATAAGGCCAGGGAACGAGTGACTGGATTAGAATCATGGCAATCGTAAAAGCTAAGCCAACATCGCCGGGAAGACGCTTTGTCGTTAAAGTCGTTAATCCTGATCTTCACAAAGGCGCGCCTTATGCGCCCTTGTTGGAGAAGAAGTCCAAGAGCGGTGGGCGGAACAATAATGGTCGAATTACTACTCGGCATCGTGGTGGCGGCCATAAACAGCACTACCGGATTATTGATTTTCGTCGTGATAAGAACGGCATACCGGCTACTGTTGAGCGCTTGGAGTACGATCCTAACCGTACAGCATTTATCGCGTTGCTTGTGTACGCAGATGGAGAGCGTCGCTATATCATTGCGCCTAAAGGTGTAAAAGCAGGCGACCAGTTAATTTCGGGCGACAACTCGCCGATCAAAGCCGGCAACACGCTTCCGCTTCGCAATATCCCCCTGGGTAGTGTGATTCACTGTGTAGAGATGAAGCCCGGTAAAGGTGCTCAGATAGCGCGTAGCGCGGGAACCTCGGCGCAGCTTGTGGCAAAAGAGGGTCGGTACGCGACTTTACGCTTGCGCTCTGGTGAGACCCGAAAGATTTTGTCTGATTGCCGCGCTACCCTGGGTGAGGTGTGTAACTCAGAGCACAACTTGCGTTCTTTGGGTAAGGCCGGCGCGGCGCGCTGGCGTGGTATTCGCCCAACGGTTCGTGGCGTTGCGATGAACCCGGTTGATCACCCACATGGTGGTGGTGAAGGTCGTACTTCGGGTGGTCGTCATCCTGTGTCGCCTTGGGGTACACCAACCAAGGGTTATAAAACACGTAAGAACAAGCGTACTAACGATTTGATCGTTAGGCGCCGTAAGCGGAAGTAAACTCGCCTGAGGCGATAAAACGTTAAAGAGAGAATGGGATAGTGCCAAGATCACTGAAAAAAGGGCCGTTTATTGACCTTCACCTGTTAAAGAAGGTGGAAGAGGCCGCTGAAAAGAATGACAAGCGCCCGATCAAAACCTGGTCGCGGCGATCTATGGTTAGCCCAACTATGGTTGGCCTGACGATAGCGGTTCATAACGGGCGGCAGCATGTGCCTGTGTTTGTGACAGAAGATATGGTGGGTCACAAGCTTGGTGAGTTTGCGGCAACTCGCACTTACCGCGGTCACGTTGCGGACAAAAAGGCGAAGCGCTAAGCGCTGCCGTTGACAGAGGGTATTGGTATGGAAGTAAGCGCAAAATTAACCGGAGCGACCATCTCGGCGCAGAAGGCGCGTTTGGTTGCCGATCAGATTCGTGGTCAGTCGGTGGAAAAAGCATTGGACATTCTGGCGTTTAGCCCGAAGAAAGCAGCTCACATTGTGCGTAAGGTATTGAATAGTGCGATTGCAAATGCCGAGCATAACGAAGGTGCTGACGTAGACGAGTTGAAAGTGTCGACTATTTTTGTCAATGAAGGCATGACTCTGAAGCGTATCAAGCCTAGAGCCAAAGGTCGGGCAGACAGAATCATGAAGCGAACTTGCCACATCACAATTAAGGTAGCTGACAGCTAGGGCTGTCCCCTACGCGAATCAGGAGCCAGGAGCGACCAGATGGGTCAAAAAGTACATCCAACAGGCATTCGGCTTGGTATCACCAAGCAGCACAAATCAGTCTGGTATGCGGAGCATAAAAGCTATGCAGAACAACTGATTACTGATATCGAGGTGCGTGAGCATCTTGAATCAAAGCTGGCCAATGCTTCCGTAAGTCGAATTGATATTGAGCGACCTGCGCAAACTGCGCGCATCACTATCCATACGGCCAGACCGGGCATCATTATTGGTAAGAAGGGTGAGGATGTAGAGCGTCTGCGCAAGGATCTAGCCACACGAATGGGCGTGCCTGTCACAGTAAATATAGAAGAAATTCGCAAGCCCGATGTGGATGCGAAACTGGTTGCGCAAAACGTAGCGCAGCAATTGGAGCGCCGGGTTATGTTCCGTCGCGCAATGAAGCGGGTTGTGCAAAACGCCATGCGCCAGGGTGCGCAGGGCGTGAAGGTGCAGGTTAGTGGTCGTTTGGGTGGTGCCGAGATTGCACGAACTGAGTGGTACCGCGAAGGTCGCGTGCCGCTGCATACTTTGCGAGCCGACATTGATTACGCAACGCATGAAGCTTTGACAACCTACGGTATCGTTGGCGTTAAAGTTTGGATATTCAAAGGCGAAGTGCTGGATACAGATCAAGAGTCTGCCAATCCTGCCCGCACTGGAAAGTAGTGGAGTAAACGATGCTACAACCTAAGCGAACCAAGTTTCGCAAACAACAAAAAGGTCGCAACAGGGGCCTGGCGATTCGAGGCAGCTCAGTCAGCTTTGGTGATTTTGGCCTGAAAGCAACTGGCCGCGGTCGAATTACAGCTCGCCAGATTGAAGCGGCCAGACGGGCAATGACGCGTCACATCAAGCGTGGCGGAAAAATTTGGATCCGGGTATTCCCGGACAAGCCAATTACCCAAAAGCCGCTGGAAGTTCGCCAGGGTAAGGGTAAGGGTAATGTGGAGTACTGGGTGGCACAGATCCAGCCAGGCAAAATGTTGTATGAAGTGGAAGGTGTTCCGGAAGAGCTGGCCCGCGAAGCGTTTGCGCTGGCGGCCGCAAAACTTTCTGTACCAACCGCATTCGTTAAACGATCGGTGATGTGATGAAAGCGGCAGAATTACGCGATAAAAGCGTTGAGGAACTAAATACTGAGTTATTGAAGCTGCGCGAAGAACAGTTTCGTTTACGTCTTCAGAAAGCCACTGGGCAGCTGGGGCAATCACATTTGATGCGCATAATGCAGCGAGACATCGCCCGCGTTAAGACTGTGCTTACCGAGAAGGCTGAGGGTTGATATGAGCGCCAGTGAAAACAAAATTGTACGCACGGTAACGGGTAAAGTTGTCAGCGACAAAATGAACAAATCTATTGTTGTGCTGCACGAGCGTCGGGTGAGACACCCGGTGTATGGCAAGTTCATCACTCGCTCATCAAAGCTGCATGCGCATGATGAGAACAATGAGTGCGCAGCCGGTGATACTGTGACAATTGCAGAATCAAGACCGATGTCCAAGACCAAGAACTGGACCTTGGTTCGGATTGACCAGAAAGCAGAACAGATTTAAAGCCGTATTATTTAGGCCGTTTGAGAACGAGATAGCGACATGATTCAAACACAATCCTACCTGCAAATTGCAGACAACAGCGGTGCGCGTAAAGTGATGTGCATCAAGGTGTTGGGGGGCTCACACCGTCGCTATGCACGTGTTGGCGACCTGATCAAGGTGAGCGTGAAAGAAGCGATCCCACGCGGCAAAGTGAAGAAAGGCCAGGTGATGACAGCCGTTGTGGTCAGAACCAAGAAAGGCGTTCGTCGTGGCGATGGCTCGCTGATCAAGTTTGATGACAATGCAGCAGTTTTGCTGAACGCGCAAAACGCACCGATAGGAACCCGAATTTTCGGACCTGTTACGCGAGAACTGCGTAATGAAAAATTTATGAAGATTATTTCGCTCGCACCTGAAGTGCTGTAGCGACGGCAGCGAGCAAGGCACTAGCAAAGATGAACAAATTAAAGCGAGATGACGAAGTCATTGTAATCACAGGTCGTGACAAAGGTAAGCGCGGCAAGATTATCACCATGCGTGACGACGGTCGGGCATTGGTGGCTGGCGTTAACATTGTTAAGAAGCATACGCGACCTAATCCAAATGTTGGCGAGCAAGGCGGCATCAAGGAAAAGGAAGCGCCGATTCAGGTGTCTAACCTGGCGATATTCAACACGGCTACCGACAAGGCAGACCGGGTTGGTTTCAAGATTCAGGAAGACGGTAAGAAAGTTCGGATTTATAAATCCACACAAGAAGTGATTGATGCGTAATGGCTAGATTAGAAGAGCTTTACAAGAGCGAGTTGCGTGCCAAGCTGCAGCAAGAGCTGGGCTTGAAGAACGTGATGGAAGTTCCAAGAGTGACCAAAATCACCCTTAACATGGGTTTGGGTGAAGCGGTTGGCGACAAGAAGGTGTTGGAGCATGCACTGGGTGACCTTGAGAAAATTGCAGGTCAAAAAGCAGTGGTGACCAAGGCGCGTAAATCCATTGCGGGTTTTAAGATTCGTGATGGCTGGCCAATTGGCGCCAAGGTGACCTTGCGCAGTGCGCGTATGTACGAGTTTCTTGATCGTTTGATCAATATTTCGATCCCTCGAATTCGTGACTTTCGTGGCCTAAGCCCGAAATCATTTGATGGACGCGGAAACTTCGCAATGGGCGTGACCGAACAAATCATGTTCCCTGAAATCGATTACGACAAGATTGATAAACTGCGCGGCCTGGACATTGTTGTGACCACGTCGGCGCGCACGGATGACGAAGGTCGTGCGTTATTAAAAGCATTTAATTTTCCGTTCAGAGGTTAGTACTCAATGGCAAAGGCATCTATGGTTGCGCGAGAGAAGAAGCGCCAGAAGACAGTTGAAAAATACGCTGCAAAGCGCGCTGCACTGAAGGCGATTCTGAAGAACCCACAATCAACTGATGAAGAAGTGTGGGAAGCGCAAATTGGATTGCAGAAGCTGCCTCGCAATGCTAGCCCATGCCGCGGTGTGCGTCGCTGCCAGATTACCGGTCGGCCGCATGGTGTTTATCGCAAGTTCGGATTGTGTCGAAATAAATTGCGCGAGCATGCCATGAAAGGGGACATCCCTGGATTGGTCAAGGCCAGCTGGTAAACGGCTAGAGAGCCAAGCGGAGAATAGTTATGAGTATGCAAGACCCTATCGCCGATATGCTGACGCGAATACGAAATGCGCAGATGGCTGCCAAGGTTTCTGTGGCGATGCCGTCATCGAAGATTAAAGTTGCTGTAGCCAAGGTGCTGCAGGAAGAAGGTTATATTAATGATTTTGCGGTTTCCGAATCGGAAGGTAATAAAGCTGAGTTGACCATTAATTTGAAGTACCACCAGGGTAAAGCAGTCATATCAGAAATTGATCGGGCCAGTCGCCCCGGCTTGCGTTTGTACTCAGGCAAAGATTCTATTCCGTCAATACGTGGCGGTTTGGGTGTAGCGATTGTATCGACCAGTAAGGGTGTGATGACAGATCGTGCGGCGCGCAATGCCGGTATTGGTGGTGAGGTGCTGTGCACCGTTTTTTAATTCGGTGTCGGTAACGTATAAGGCGAGAGAACAATGTCCAGAGTAGCAAGTAATCCAGTAGAACTGCCGAAAGGTGTAGAAGTGAGTCTGGATGACACACAGATCTCTGTGAAAGGCAGTAAAGGCAGTCTGCAGCTGAACATCAATCCGTTGGTGAAGATTGAGCAAGAAGACGGCAATCTGACATTCGCAGCGAAAGATGACGCTCGCGCGTCCAAGGCGATGGCTGGTACCTTTCGCTCGCTGGTCAACAATATGGTGGTTGGTGTTGCTGAAGGTTTTCAGAAGAAGCTGCAGTTGAATGGCGTTGGTTATCGTGCCAGTGCGCAGGGCAAGAAATTGAATCTTGTGCTTGGATTTTCGCACCCGATCGATTACGAGCTGCCGGAAGGTGTGAGTGCGGAAACGCCCAGTCAAACAGAGATTGTATTGAGTTCAATTGACAAGCAACTATTGGGGCAGGCGGCAGCTGAAATTCGCGCATTTCGCCCACCCGAGCCTTATAAGGGCAAAGGTGTTCGATACGCTGATGAATATGTACGGCGCAAAGAAGCCAAGAAAAAGTAACGGGTAAAAGACAGACCTAACGCAGAGTCCTTTCACGAATGGGCAGCAGGTAAACGAGTAAGACAATGAGTGTAAAGAACGATTCCAGACTTCGACGCGCAAGACGCGGGCGAGCTCATATCCGAAACCTGGATGTGAGCCGTCTCAGCGTGCACCGTACACCGCGGCATATGTATGCGCAGGTGTTCACGGCTAAAGGTGACAAAGTGTTGGCCAGTGCATCAACACTCGACAAGGATCTCAAGCTTGAGAAAACCGGCAATATAAGCGCTGCAGAAGCGGTGGGCAAATTGATTGCTGAGCGTGCCAAGAGCGCTGGCATCGAGAAGGTTGCATTTGATCGCGCCGGGTACAAATACCACGGTCGTGTTAAGGCGTTGGCGGATTCGGCGCGCGAAAACGGACTGGAATTTTAAGGGCGCTGTTGCGTTCTGACTAAAGGGTTAAGTAATGGCATTTTTAGACGCGAAAGACAAAAACGGCGAAGGCTTGCAAGAAAAGCTGGTTCAGGTGAACCGGGTTGCAAAAGTCGTAAAAGGTGGCCGTATCTTCGGTTTCACCGCGTTAACCGTGGTTGGTGATGGGAATGGCCGAGTAGGCTATGGTCGTGGCAAGGCGAGAGAAGTGCCGGTTGCGATTCAGAAAGCCATGGAAGCGGCCCGTCGCAACATGATTGATGTTGACCTGAATGGCAGCACCATCCAATACCCGATCAAAGCGCGTCATGGAGCATCAAAAGTTTATATGCAGCCTGCCTCTGACGGTACCGGTGTTATTGCCGGAGGTGCAATGCGCGCGGTGTTGGAATTGGCGGGTGTGCACAACGTATTGGCCAAGTGTTATGGCTCAACGAATCCGGTAAACGTGGTTCGTGCAACGTTTGAAGGTTTGAAGTCTATGCGGTCGCCAGACGAAGTGGCGGCCAAACGCGGCAAATCCGTCGAAGACATCCTGAATTAGGCCGGGTGAGCGATATGGCAGATTCAAATATGATTAAAGTAACGCTGGTGAAAAGCACCAATGGACGCCTTAAGTCGCACAAAGCCTGTGTGGCTGGGCTGGGCTTGCGACGTATCGGGCACAGTGTGGAAGTTAAGGACACTGCGGCCAATCGCGGCATGATTAATAAAGCAATCTATTTGTTAAAAGTGGAAGAGAGCGCGTAATGGCTGAAGCAGACGACAGAATGCGATTAAATTCGCTGAGCGCCGCACCTGGCCATAAAAAGGAGGCCAAGCGCGTTGGGCGTGGTATTGGCAGCGGTTCCGGAAAAACCTGTGGCCGTGGCCATAAAGGGCAAAAGTCCCGTTCCGGCGGCCGTGTACGACCCGGTTTCGAGGGCGGCCAGATGCCACTGCAGAAGCGTTTGCCGAAGTACGGCTTTACGTCTCGGATGGCGCGAACGACTGCAGAGGTGCGCTTGTCAGAGTTAAACTCAGTCAATGCCGACGTAGTAACGTTACAGGCGCTGAAGGATGCAGACCTGATCAATGACAACATGCTTAGAGCAAAAGTGTTTTTGTCTGGTGAGCTTAAGAAAGCAGTGAAACTTCAAGGTATCGCGGTCACCAAAGGTGCACGTGATGCCATAGAAAAAGCGGGCGGCTCGATAGAGAGCTGAAACCATGGCTAAAAAAGGCGCACAACAAAATGTACCCAATCAAGCTGGCCTCGGCGAGCTATGGGCGCGTGTGCGCTTTTTGTTTATGGCCATTATTGTTTACCGTATAGGTACTCATATTCCGGTACCGGGTATTAACCCTGATCAACTTGAGGCGCTGTTCAATCAGAACCAGGGTACGATTATTGGCTTAGCCAATATGTTCTCCGGTGGCGCGCTGGAACGCATGAGTATCCTGGCGCTGGGCATCATGCCGTATATCTCTGCGTCTATTATTATGCAGTTGATGACCGCGGTAACCCCCTCGCTGGAAGCCTTGAAAAAAGAAGGTGAGGCAGGCCGCCGCAAGATTACACAATACACGCGTTATGGCACCGTGCTGCTAGCTCTTATCCAGGGCACTGGTATGTCGGTAGGCATGGCGGGCCAGGGCTTGGCCTTTGCGCCAGGCTTTACATTCTACTTCGTGTCGATCACCTCCCTGGTTACCGGCGCCGTTTTTATGATGTGGCTTGGCGAGCAGATTACCGAGCGAGGTATTGGCAACGGTATCTCAATGCTGATTTTCGCAGGCATCGTCGCAGGCTTACCAAGTGCTATCGGTCAATCACTGGAGCAGGCTCGGCAGGGTGAGCTAAGCATTCTCGTATTGCTTGGCATTCTGGTTATCGCTATTGGCGTTATCTACCTGATTGTTCGTATCGAACGTGGGCAACGGCGTATTACGATTAACTACGCCAAGCGGCAGCAGGGCCGCCGCATGATGCAGGCGCAAAGCAGCCACTTGCCACTGAAAGTCAATATGTCAGGTGTGATACCAGCGATCTTCGCGTCCAGTATCTTGTTATTCCCGGCGTCATTGGCCCAATGGTTCGGTCAATCAGCCAGCGATATGGATTGGCTGCAGGAATTTGCTTTGGTTATTGGCCCGGGCCAGCCATTGAACATCATTTTGTTTACCGCACTGATCATCTTTTTCTGCTTCTTCTACACGGCCTTGATGTTTAATCCGTCTGATGTGGCTGATAATTTGAAGCGCTCCGGTGCGTTTTTGCCCGGTATTCGCCCCGGGGCTCAAACAGCAACCTATATAGATAACGTTCTGACGCGTTTGACGCTGTTTGGTTCGATTTACATGGCCCTGGTATGTTTGCTGCCGCAGTTTCTGGTGGTGTTCTGGAACGTGCCGTTTTATTTGGGTGGCACCTCGTTGCTGATTGTTGTTGTGGTCTTGATGGACTTCATGTCCCAGGTGCAATCTCATTTGATGTCGACGCAGTACGAATCGTTGATGAAAAAGTCAAATATGAAGACGTTTGGCCGGTAGCGGCGGAGCTTGATAGGTAAGTGAAATGAAAGTTAGAGCATCAGTTAAGAAGATTTGCCGTAATTGCAAAGTGGTCAGACGCAAAGGTGTTGTGCGGGTGATTTGCAAGGCTGAGCCGCGGCACAAACAAAGGCAAGGCTAATTCAGCGTTGAATATCGATTGTTATTGATAAATCAATAGTTTAGAGATACTATATCGCGCCTTTTTTGGCTGGTACGCCAACACAAAGCGCATAACGAAAGCATTGGAGTAAAAGTATGGCACGTATCGGCGGTGTCAACATTCCGGATCATAAGCACGCAGTGATTTCACTGACGTACATCTTTGGTATTGGTCGTACGACAGCCAAGCAGCTGTGTGCGTCCACTGGAATTGATCAGCAAACCAAGATCGCAGACCTGACGGAAGGCGACATGGACAACTTACGCCAGGCGATCTCTGCGCTTATTATTGAAGGTGATTTGCGTCGCGAAGTGTCAATGAATATCAAGCGCCTGCTGGATTTGGGCTGCTACCGGGGCCTGCGTCATCGTAAGAGCCTGCCGCTACGCGGTCAGCGCACCAAGACGAATGCGCGCACGCGCAAAGGCCCACGTAAGCCAATCCGTAAATAACGCCCGCATCCGCAGCGTAGAGACGAGTTAACCAAGAAGGTAGATCATGGCCAAGCCATCCGCAAAAGGTACAAAGAAAAAGGTCAAAAAGACAGTGGCCGACGGAATTGCGCATATCCACGCGTCGTTCAACAACACGATTGTTACGATCACTGATCGGCAGGGTAATGCATTAAGCTGGGCAACATCAGGTGGTTCAGGCTTTCGTGGCTCGCGCAAAAGCACGCCGTTTGCTGCGCAGGTTGCTGCAGAGCGTGCCGGTACAGCCGCGCAAGAATATGGATTGCAAAATCTCGATGTACGAGTGAAAGGTCCGGGGCCAGGCCGTGAATCAGCTATTCGTGCGCTCAACAATTGTGGCTACACCATCAGCAATATTGAAGATGTAACGCCTATTCCACACAACGGCTGCCGTCCGCCGAAAAAGCGACGCGTATAGGGAGTCAAAGAAATGGCCAGATATTTAGGACCTACCTGCAAACTCTCACGTCGTGAAGGAACTGACCTGTTTCTGAAGAGTGGTGTGCGACCGATTGATGCCAAGTGCAAGATAGAAACTGCACCAGGTCAGCATGGCATTCGACGTGGTCGTTTGTCGGACTACGGGGTTCAGTTGCGTGAAAAGCAGAAAGTTCGTCGCTTGTACGGCGTGTTGGAGAAGCAGTTTCGCAACTACTACAAGAAAGCTGCACGACAAAAAGGGGCAACGGGCGAAAACTTGCTGCAGTTGCTGGAAACACGGTTGGATAACGTAGTGTATAGAATGGGCTATGGCTCAACCCGAGCGGAAGCGCGCCAACTGGTTGCTCACAAAGCGATTATGGTGAATGGCCAGGCCGTAAATATTGCGTCGTATACCGTAGCAGCTGGTGATGTTATATCCGTTCGCGAGAAATCCCAGAAGCAGTTGCGGGTGCAGTCTGCATTAGCCTTGGCTGCACAGCGTGGTGAGCCAGACTGGATTGAAATGGATGCAAGCAAAATGTCTGGCACGTTTAAGCGTGTACCGGAACGTGATGATTTGCCACCGGAAATCAACGAAAACCTTATTGTCGAGCTGTACTCGAAGTAAGTAGCGTTTAAGCAATACAAGCCCACATTGAAATTAGTGCAACAGGTGTTCATATGCAAAGTGCCGTAACGGAATTTTTAACCCCACGCGTCATTGATGTGCAGGACGTTAGCGAAACACAGGCGAAAGTTGTGCTGGAGCCTTTGGAGCGCGGTTTTGGTCACACTCTGGGCAGCGCGCTGCGACGCATATTGCTGTCGTCCATGCCTGGCTGCGCGATCACAGAAGTAGACATCGATGGTGTGCTGCACGAATACAGCACCATGGAAGGCGTTCAGGAAGACGTTATTGATATCCTGCTGAACATCAAAGGTGTTGCCATCCAGATGGAAGGCAAAGACTCAGCTACGCTGACCTTGAACAAAGTAGGCCCTTGTGTTGTAACCGCTGGCGACCTGCAACTGGAAGCCGATGTTGAGGTTAAAAACCCCGACCACGTGATAGCCCAGCTAAACGACAACGGCACGTTGAACATGCGTTTGACGGTTGAGAGTGGCCGCGGATACGTACCGGCTGATTCACGCAATCAAGGCGAGGATGAAACCCGCTCTATCGGTCGTCTGGTGTTAGATGCTTCCTTCAGCCCTGTGCAACAGGTGTCTTATGTTGTTGAAAGCGCTCGTGTAGAGCAGCGCACCGATCTGGACAAGCTGGTGCTCGACCTTCGCACGGATGGAACAATTGATCCAGAGGAAGCGATTCGTCGCGCGGCTACCATTCTCCAACAGCAACTGGCTGTATTCGTTGACCTGGAAAGTGATACGTCGGATGAGCCACAAGAAGTGGAAGACGCGATTGACCCGATTCTGTTGCGCCCAGTTGATGATCTGGAGTTGACTGTGCGCTCAGCCAACTGCCTGAAAGCGGAAAGTATTTACTACATAGGCGATTTGGTTCAGCGTACTGAAGTTGAATTGCTGAAAACACCAAACCTTGGTAAAAAGTCTTTGACTGAAATTAAGGATGTATTGGCTTCTCGCGGTTTGCAGTTGGGTCTGCGCCTTGAAAGCTGGCCACCAGCAAGCCTGAAGAACGACGAACGCGTTCTGGCTTCTTAAGCGTCCATAGAAAATATTAGGTAAAAACACATGCGTCATCGTCAAAGCGGTCGTCAGTTAAACCGCAACAGTTCTCACCGCAAAGCGATGTTCCGTAACATGACGGCGTCTTTGGTTGAGCATGAGTTGATTAAAACGACTTTGCCAAAGGCCAAAGAACTACGCCGCGTTGCAGAGCCGCTGATTACTCTCGCTAAAGAAGATTCAGTTGCGAATCGCCGCTTGGCATTTGATAGGTTGCGTGACAAGAAGGCGGTGGGCAAGTTGTTCACTGAGCTGGGTCCGCGGTACGAGTCTCGACCCGGTGGTTATTTGCGTATTCTGAAATGCGGTTTACGCGCTGGGGATGCCGCACCCATGGCTTACGTTGAGTTGGTTGATCGTCCGATTCCGGAAGAGCCGGATTTTGATGATGACGATGATGCGGTGGAAGAGAACTAAACGTCTTCTGCTAACGTTGTGAAAAGCCCGCCATGTGTGGGCTTTTTTATTTGGTTCGGGCTTGGTGGTAGCCGCTCTGATAGATTGGTTTTCTAAATCCGTGACGCGGCGAATAGTTTACTTCGCTGCGCTCGCTGGCCGGTCCCCGGTTCCCTCAAACACAAAAATGCCTTTTCTGCGAAAAGTCATTTTTGCTCCTTCGGCCTTGCTCTTTTACCTTCGCGAAGCAAACTATTCGCCGCGTCACTTTGTTCGCGGTGGATTCTCGTGTGGTGTTTGCGTTGCGTTGGTGCTGAAGGAACTGGCTTCCTCAACGCACATTGTGCTGCTCGAAACCCTCAGTCCGTGCGGAAGTGTGGTTGGTGCTACGTACTGAGCAATGCTGTTGCCAGGGTCTTCTACGCAGATGGTAGAAGTATCAATATCCGCCAAAAAAGCGATATAGTTAGCGCAAGGGAGATGCTTAACTTAAAGAGGACTGTGCGGTGGCCACCAAGGATTATCATAGATATTGGGGCAAAGCAGCGAAGTTGGATGAGGCTGGCAGTCCCGACTACCATCTTCTACCCTATCACTGTCTGGATGTTGCAGCAGTGGGCTTTTTATTGCTTGATCCTTCATCCAGTCGGAATGCCCATATTGCACAACAACTAAAGGTTGATCCAATTTGGTTGCAGCGATGGTTCGCATTTTGTCTTAGCCTCCATGATTTGGGAAAATTCTGTAGGTCGTTTCAAAACCTTGCTCCAAATTTGTCTCCAGCCTTGGTGCCCGCTGCGGGTTGTGCCAATAGTGTGAGGCACGATTCCCTCGGCATTGGAATGTGGCAGAATGTTCTAATACAGAGAACCAGCGATCTATTTCATTCAACGAACAGTAAAACCATAACGGGGTGGCTTGAAGTTGTCTTTGGACACCATGGCCATCCTCCCAACCAAAATTTGGGCCGGCAGATCAAAAGACATTGCCTGGAAGAAGATGAGTTAGCCGCTGAATCTTTTTTTCGAGATGCTTCGTCTCTGTTGATGCCGGAGCTGACACCCCTGAAGGATATCGATAGATCAGTATTCAGGTCGGCTTCATGGAATCTGGCGGGTCTCGCGGTGCTTGCTGATTGGCTGGGGTCCAATCAGTCAGTGTTTCCGTACAGAGCTGGAAGCTTGTCAATCGATGATTATTGGCATTCAGTGGCTTTGCCGCAATCGGCAGAAGCCGTCAAGATGGCTGCTCTGAATACATGTTCGGTTGCAAGGTTTACGGGCATACAACAGCACTTCGACTTTGTCGAAGAACCGACACCACTTCAAAATATGGCGAGCAGTATTTCACTCGGGCATGGTCCTAACCTTTTCATTCTTGAGGATGTAACCGGGTCCGGCAAGACAGAAGCGGCCATGGTTCTGGTGCATCGATTGATGGAAGCCAAAAAAGCCAACGGCGTCTACTTCGGTTTGCCTACCATGGCTACCTCGAATGCAATGTACGAAAGGCTGAGTGATTGTTATGCCGGCTTCTTCGATGAGCAGAGTCTGCCATCTCTTGTTTTGGCACACAGCGCCAGTCGTTTATCTGATTCGTTCGCACAAAGCGTGGGCTTGTCTGCCCAAACAGCTGACTTGCAAAATGAACCGCAAGCAGCCACTGCCAGCGCGTACTGTAACGAATGGTTAGCGGATAATCGCAAGAAAGCTTTGTTGGCTAACGTTGGGGTGGGTACGATTGATCAGGCTCTCATTGGCGTATTGCCCGCCCGCCATCAATCACTGCGGCTGCACGGCCTGCATGACAAAGTTCTAGTGGTGGACGAAGTACATGCATATGACCCCTATATGCAGAAATTGCTATCGAACCTTCTTGCTGCGCACGCTCGACAGGGCGGCAGTGCCATACTCTTGTCGGCCACGCTACCGCACAGCCATCGGAGCGAACTACTTCAAGCGTACGCTGACGGGCTTGGCAGTGAGTTGCCACCAACAGCGGCGAAGAGCGCCTACCCGTTAATGACCCAATTATCACAAGAAGGTATCGCGGAGCATGAAATTGATACGCGCGCTGAGGTGCGGCGTACAGTTAACATCACTCGACTTGATAGCGAAGAAGTCGTGATGCAGGTAGTGCGCGAGGCCGTGTCAGCTGGCAGCTGTGTTTGCTGGGTGCGCAATACGGTGAGAGACGCTAAAAGAGCCTTTCAAAGTCTGCAGAATCAAGAGTGGCTTTCATGCGGTCAAATAAACCTGTTTCACAGCCGGTATGCGATGATTGACCGACAGCGAATAGAGACAAATGTTCTGAATCGTTTTGGTAAGAGTTCGAAAGCAGATGACAGAGTTGGCCAGGTTCTTATCGCCACGCAAGTTGCTGAGCAGAGCCTTGATCTCGATTTTGACGTAATGATCAGTGATTTGGCGCCTATCGATCTCCTCATCCAGCGAGCGGGTCGATTGCAGCGACATGTGCGCGATGCGCAGGGGAATCCAAAACCCAATGGCAAAGAACAGCGAGAACCAGCTCACCTCTTCATCCTGTCTCCCGATCCAGCAGTAGTCAGTGATGCAGATTGGTTAAAATCTCTGTTACCCGGTACGCAGGCAGTGTATTCAAACGTGGGCGAATTGTGGCGCACGATTCGGGCGCTGTTACATCATGGATTAGAGATGCCCGAGTTAGCACGCGAACTCGTAGAAAGTGTATATGGTGAAGGCAATTCAATTCCGGAGCCATTGGATCGACCCACTTCAAATGCGGAAGTAGAGCAAAAGGTGAAGTCTGGCCTTGCCGAATTTAACAAGCTTAGGCTGGAGCTGGGATATACATGGAAAAGTGCCAATAACAACCACTGGGACGAAGACGTCAATATTCCCACGCGATTGGGTGCAGAAACCTGTGATATCGCGCTGGCACGCGAAGAAAATGGCAAGCTGGTGCCTTATGCGCGAGGAGTTGCGCGCCCTTGGGCGATGAGCCAGCTTTCGGTGCCGCTGCGAGAATGGAAAATGGTTGCTGATTTAATACCCGAGAATTACCGTGAACAGATTGAGCTGTTGAAGGAACAAACACCAGCATTGAAGTGGCTAGAGGTTTTGCCATTAGAGTTGAGCGGGTGTTTCTACTCGGCTTCCGATGGATGGCTAGGGGCTGAAAGGCCCCACTGAGGTGGGGAACGGCTTTCAGTTCGCGCCTTTTAAAAGACGAGTACCGGGTCAGCTTGCAAGGGCAAGAACTGACATAATACGTGTTTAATTTTTATAAGACAAGTACCTTTACATTTATTGTTTAGACGTGTAATGTAGCTATTTATCTCATATTAGTGAGCGCGATATGGACTTGATCACAAAACTCACCGATGCAGTCAACCGTCTCTCGCCGAGCAGCAGCGCGTTGGTGGCATTGGCGTTAATTTTCGGTATTTTGGCGATCGTCAAATTAGCATGACTAAAATGCGTAGGACTACTGCGGAAACTAATTTGCTTGAAGACCGCTGGATGCCTGTTAGTTCGGGAATCCGTATTGCGCCCTGGCAGATTACAGAGCATAGTGATAGATCTGAGTTCGAATTAGATGCCAGTCGAGCCGATTTTCAAGGCGCACTCTATCAATTTCTAATTGGCTTGCTGCAAACATGCGTTCCGCCAGAGGATGATGAACACTGGGTGGAGCTGTATTTCTCTCCGCCCAGTTCCGATGAGCTGAGAGCTAAATTCCAACCTTATGCGGGAGCATTTAATCTAATAAACGAAGACGGCCCCGCATTTCTGCAAGACTTTGATCTCACAGAGGGAGAGCAAAAACCGATTTCGACGCTGCTGATTGATGCTCCGGGTGCGAAAACACTCAAAGACAACCTTGACCTTTTCGTTAAAGGTGACTCAGTCAGCAAGATGTGTCCAAGTTGCGCAGCGATAGCCTTGTTTACATTGCAGACTAATGCACCTTCCGGTGGACAAGGGCATAGAACTGGATTGCGTGGTGGGGGCCCGCTTACGACATTGCTGGTGCCCGGTGAGCAGAATGCGTCTTTATGGCAGAAGCTATGGCTCAATGTATTATCTGAGGAGGATTTTCGAAAGGCCGCACCCGGCGACAGTACGGTCTTCCCCTGGCTTGCCGCAACGCGATGTTCTGACAAGTCCGGAATGCCAACCTTCAAGGAAGACGTGAATCCACTGCAAATGTATTGGGGCATGCCGCGTCGAATTCGATTTGAACCCGTTGTGCAGGAACGCGCCGAGTGCGACCTATGTGGAGAGAATGTCGACGTGCTGGTGACCCATTATCGAACCAAGAATTTTGGTGTGAACTACGAGGGAATATGGGATCATCCTCTGAGTCCTTATAGACTTGATCCGCAGAACAAAAAACCTCCGATTTGCTTGAAGGGGCAGAAGGGCGGCCTCGGTTACCGCCACTGGCTGGGCATGAATTGGCGAGACGATAGCAATGGAGACAGTGCTGCCAAAGTTGCC
Organism: Gammaproteobacteria bacterium; assembly: GCA_030429735.1. GTDB lineage: Bacteria > Pseudomonadota > Gammaproteobacteria > Pseudomonadales > JAUIET01 > JAUIET01. The sequence goes on along the minus strand of JAUIET010000006.1, from coordinate 292,163 downwards.
GCAGCGTTTAATCATTCCCGAATATTTGAGCTGCGAGCTTTCTCCGAGCAAGTGGACTTTGATGCAAGAATCTGGTGTTTTGGCTTTGATATGGACAACATGAAAGCCCGTTGCTGGCACGACCAGCAAATGCCGGTCACCAGAGTGGCAGATGGCCACCGGGAAACCTTTATTCAGTTTGTTGACTCGCTAGTCCAGGCCGCTAGAGACACATTGCAAGTGCTGCGTTCCCAGATAAAAAGCGCCTGGTTTGATCGTCCTGGTGACGTGAAAGGCGACACAAGCATGATTGATGAGTCTTTCTGGGAACGTACCGAAAGCACATTCTACGGCCAGCTTAAACCGCTAAGCATTCCTTCCCGTACGATGCCGTGGCAAGTGGCGGAAACTTGGGGCAAGTTACTTCGGCACACTGCCTTTCAGTTGTTTGATCACTGGGCCATGGAAGGCACTGCTGAGGATCTGGATCTTAGTCGCATAGTAAAGTCCAGGCTTACTCTTAACAAGAAAATGAAAACATTGAAAAGCCTGAAAGAATTGGACGGTTATGTTTCTGCGAACAAAGAGGTAAAGAAATGAGGGACTTCCCTTTTATTTCCGACGCCGACGCTCAGTGTTTGTCGGCCTGGTGGGAGTGGCTGGATGACAATCGTGCGGACAGAGCACGGTTGCGTCGTGCACAGTCACCTGTAGATATATTGCTAACACCAGCGTTTGCACATTTTCTTCGAAGAATGCCGGAGCATTGGTCGAATGGTGTAAAGGCACCACTAAGTGAAGTGGCGGCGGTAGCCGCACTGGTGTCCAGAGTAAGAGTGCCAATAGCTAGTACGAAAGATTTGGGGAAAAGTACCTTTGCAGCTTCTTTGGCACGGCCGAAGGAAAGTGGAGGGAAAGCGGTTATGAGCGAATTGCGATTTCAGCAATTACAGAAAAGCCGTAACCCGGAGGATTTTTTTCGCCGCATGTGTGGTGCACTCTCACTGCTGGGTGGCAAAGCGAACATAAGCTCAGTCGCGAACGACACACTGCACTGGCACAAAGAATACCGAGCCGCACCTGCCCGCAAAGCTGAAGATCGCTTGGCGATACGTTGGGCCAGTGACTACTACCTAAACCTCAAAGATTGAATATACGATCATTTAGATTGGAGCATTCCGATGGAACGATTCTTACAGATTCATTTGCTAACCTCATATCCGCCAGCCAACCTCAATAGAGACGATTTAGGGCGACCCAAAACGGCCAAGATGGGCGGTACTGATCGCCTGCGTGTGTCATCGCAGAGTTTGAAGCGAAACTGGCGCACATCGGAACTGTTTCAGCGGGCACTACATGAACATACTGGAACTCGAACTAAATTGCTGGGCGTCGGTGCTTACGAGAAATTGCTCTCCGGCGGTGTTCCTGAGAAAAAAGCGAAGCAGTGGGCTGAAAAAATTGCTGATCAGTTTGGTAAGCGTAAGTCCGCGGCGAAAGATAAGGAACTGCTCGAATTGGAGATAGAGCAGCTCGTGCATATCAGCCGCGCGGAACAAGCTGCTATTGATAATCTTACAGATCGCCTAATAGCAGAAAATCGCGGTCCGGAAGATACCGAGCTGGACTTGCTGCGTAAAGAAGATATGGACGTGGATATAGCCCTGTTCGGGCGTATGCTTGCGAAAAAGCCGACTCACAATATTGAGGCTGCGTGCCAGGTGGCTCATGCAATCTCCGTACATGCAGTGGCGATTGAAGATGACTACTTTACGGCGGTTGATGACTTGAATGATCACAGCGAAGACGCCGGTGCTGCTCACATTGGTGAGACCGGATTCGCCGCTGGACTCTTTTATTCCTATATCTGTATCAACCGCGAATTACTGTTGGATAACCTAGGTGGGAATACTGCGCTGGCAAACAAGTCAGTGTCAGCGTTAGTTGAGGCAGCAGCAAAGGTAGCCCCCACCGGCAAGCAAAATAGTTTTGGTAGCCGCGCTTACGCCTCCTATATTCTTGCGGAACGGGGCAACCAGCAACCGCGTTCACTATCAGTCGCTTTTCTCAAGCCGGTACCCAGGCACGCCGAGGATTTTGCCCAGGCGGCGATCGATGCCTTGAACAAGCAAACGGAGAATTTTGATTCAGTCTACGGGGCTTGTGCTGATGACCGCTGCACTGTGAATGCACAGGCGGGCGAAGGCTCTATGGACGCCCTGTTGTCATTCCTGAACAGCTGATTCTCCGACATGGAATATCTATTGTTCAGGCTGTACGGGCCGATGGCGAGCTGGGGCGAAATTGCCGTTGGTGAGGTCAGGCGTAGCGCCAATTATCCTGGAAAATCAGCTATCGCTGGACTACTGGGGGCTGCCTTAGGTGTCAATCGCGATGATGATGGCGGCCAAAAGGCGCTGTGGGAAGACTATGCGCTGGCGGTCAAACTTCATTCGGCGGGGACGATACTAAAAGATTATCATACAACGCAAGCGCCTGATTCCGTTGGTAAATTCGTCTACCGAACACGCCGAGACGCACTAACAGTTGGGCAGTCTCGACTCGGCACAACTCTTTCGTCCAGAGAGTATCGAATGGATGCCCAAGCCATCGTTGCACTCAGCACTGCATGCGAAGAACCTCGCACTTCGCTGGGCGACCTTAAAAATGCGCTACTATCACCGAAGTTTCACCTCTATCTTGGCCGCAAGGCCTGCCCAATTGCTGCACCACTTAATCCGCAAATTATGCAGGCTAGAAATTTCAAGCAAGCCCTGGATTCTTATATCCCAGGTTCATTGTTAGTCGATGTGCCTGAGTGGGCCAGAGATTCTCGCTGGCTCCCGGAAGATAGCCTTACCCACTACTACTGGGAAGGAGCTAAATCATCTTTTGCGGATGAAAGTGATGAATTTTCAACTTCGACGGTACAGGAGTTATTACGGCGCGACCTTCCCAGCTCGCGTCGACGATGGCAGTTCAAGCCGCGAAAAGAATTTCTTTGGATCGCACCAGAGGACACAGCCAAGAAAGAGAACGCGTAATGTACTTATCTCGAATAGTCTTGAACGAAACGATGGGTCAGCATTCTCAGCTCGGACAAATCTTAAGAGACCGAAGTTATAGTATGCATAGACTTCTGTGGGATTTGTTCGATGACCGTGACCGTTTTCTTTTTCGTGAAGAGATCAGCAACGAGCAGCTTGGCTATGGTAGCGCAAGCCCTCTGTACTATGTGCTTTCTGACTCAAAACCAATTGATAATTCGCCCATTTTTGATGTTCATAGTAAGCGCTACAACCCGCAGCTTAAAGAAGGCGATAGACTTGCCTTTAAGCTTAGAGCCAACCCAACCATTACCCGCAGAAATACAGAGGGCAAGAATTCCAAGCGGCATGATGTGGTGATGGACGCGCAGTTCCAGTATTTGAAGAATCAATGTACGCAACGAGACATCTCTTCTCAAGGTTCAAAGCGAGAACTGTTTCAAGTTTTAAATCAGCATACTGATTATTCGGCTAAGGGCGTTGTAAAAGATCTAACGGCTGAGCTACAAAAAGAAGCTGATTCGGCAGGGAAACTCTGGCTGATGAAACGTGCTGGGACAAACGGCTTCAGTATTGAGGAGCCCACTCTGCGAACATCCGGTTATCGTTGGAACGCACTACCCGAAAAAGGACGAAGTGCAGGCTTTAGTTGTTTAGACTACGAAGGTGTACTGACTGTGTGCGATTCGGACTTGATTATTGGTGCTATTGCTAAAGGAATTGGGCCAGCCAAGGCTTTTGGCTGCGGACTGATGATGATTCGTAGAATAGCACCTGCTTAAAGGATTAGCGGATTCGACGAGATTGCTAATGATTGAATATGAATTTGGCATTCCGAGACATACAGTTGCAGCAAGATTGTTGTAGCCGTGGTCTGAGTAATATGCCACCAATAGAAATTTCAATACCCACACGACTCAAGGAAGAGCGTATGAGCCCGAAACTACACGTTTTAAACCAGGACATAGCCACCACTTCAACGAATGGCGTTGAGTACATCAATATTACGGATATCGCTCGATATAAAAATAAAGATCGAACCGGCGTTATTATTGGCAACTGGTTGCGTAATCGCAATACGATTGAATTCCTGAGCATCTGGGAGCAGCTGAATAATGCGAATTTTAATGTCATTGAATTCGATGACATTAAAAAGCGAGCGGGGTTGAACAGTTTTACGCTCACCGCAAAAGAATGGATAGAAAAAACCGGCGCCATAAAGCAAAACCTTATACCAGATGCTGTGTCGGCTGCGCAGATAAACAGCATATATGCCAGCGAAGCGGATTTGCTCAATGTTGCTTTATTTGGCGTAACGGCTGCTCAGTGGCGAGCATTGAACCCGGATCTCAGCGGTAATATGCGTGATCACGCCACAATGCAGCAATTGGTGTGCCTTGCCAATTTGGAGTCTTTAAACGCCCATTTCATTCAACAGGAATTAACCCAGTCCCAGCGCTTAGCAGCGCTGAATGAACTTGCAATCAAACAAATGAACGTTCTCGTGCAACAACACGCAGCCTTGGATGGAAAAAACGATGGCTAGCTCTGGTCCATTTGTGCCGCTAAAGCCCATTCCCATTAAAGACCGGAATTCAATGGTGTTTGTCGGCAAGGGGCAACTGGATGTGCGTGATGGCGCCTTTTGCGTAGTTGATGAAGTGAATGGTGAGCGCATGCTTATCCCTGTGGGTGGCTTAGCGTGTCTCATGTTGGAGCCTGGCACCCGCATAAGCCATGCTGCCGTAAAGCTTGCATCAACAGTTGGAACTCTTATTATCTGGGTGGGTGATGCAGCTGTACGGCTATATGCATCCGGGCAGCCCGGTGGCGCGCGGTCAGACCGGCTTCTTTATCAGGCAAAACTGGCTCTCGACCCGGAGTTGCGACTCAAAGTTGTTCGCAAGATGTTTGAGCTGCGATTCAACGAACCAGCCCCGGCGAAGCGGAGTATTGACCAGCTTCGTGGTATTGAAGGTGCGAGAGTTCGGAAGACCTACCAGCTTCTCGCCAAGCAATACGGTGTGCAATGGCGTGGCAGAAACTATGACACCACAGATTGGGATAAAGGCGATATTGCCAACAAGTGTCTTAGTGCTGCTACTTCCTGCCTTTACGGAGTTACTGAGGCCGCGATTCTCGCAGCAGGTTATGCTCCGGCAATTGGCTTTCTTCACTCCGGCAAGCCTTTGAGCTTTGTCTACGACATTGCGGACCTGGTCAAATTTGAAACCGTGGTACCTGTTGCCTTTCGAATCGCAGCTAAGAGCCCCAAGGCACCTGATCGTGAAGTCAGAATTGCCTGCCGCGATGTATTCCGCTCAAGCAAGCTGCTTAAGCAACTGATTCCTCTTATTGAAGAAGTACTCGCTGCTGGTGACATAAAACCTCCAGAAATCCCCGACGATGCACAGCCACCGGCAATACCAGAGCCAGAAAATATGGGTGATGCGGGACATAGAAGCGGCTAGTAATGAGCATGTGCATGGTAGTTACCGAGGCAGTTCCGCCCAGACTAAGAGGGCGCCTCGCTGTGTGGCTGCTAGAAGTTCGCGCTGGAGTATATGTAGGTAATGTTTCGCGCCGAGTGCGAGAGATGATTTGGGAGCAGATCAATATGCTTGCCGAAGAAGGCAATGTTGTAATGGCCTGGGCCACGAATACCGAGTCGGGCTTTGATTTCGTTACCTACGGTAGTAATAGGCGCATGCCAATTGATCTGGATGGTTTACGATTAGTCAAGTTTTTACCAATCGATACTGTTTCGGATAAATAGAATTAGTGTTGGTAGAATTCACACGCTGAATTTTGTTCTTTAAAAACAAAGATGTACAATTAGTGCGTTCCCCACATGCGTGGGGATGAACCGGGTTGCAGGTCTATGGGTTTGATTGGCTGAATGCGTTCCCCACATGCGTGGGGATGAACCGTTTGCGGGCTTGCTTTTGCTCTTCAGTGCTCAGCGTTCCCCACATGCGTGGGGATGAACCGCTTAATCCGTTCGTAATCGGCCCGATAGCCTTGCGTTCCCCACATGCGTGGGGATGAACCGGAGTCACCATGAAAGACCAGCACGAAAAAATCGCGTTCCCCACATGCGTGGGGATGAACCGGTCCGGGGGTTATCGATTCTGGGACTTCTGGGGCGTTCCCCACATGCGTGGGGATGAACCGCCAGGCTAAACGTAGCGATTCGACCGGTTGAAGCGTTCCCCACATGCGTGGGGATGAACCGTCAGTTAAGCCGTTCTTCCACGCCAAATGCAAGCGTTCCCCACATGCGTGGGGATGAACCGCTACAGGCGATTTGTATTATGCCAATGTCTGCGCGTTCCCCACATGCGTGGGGATGAACCGCGTGTCGATAGGGATGTGCGCAAGAAGTTACTGCGTTCCCCACATGCGTGGGGATGAACCGCGATACGTGCCGCAGCCTTGATGGACGGGTGTGCGTTCCCCACATGCGTGGGGATGAACCGCGCTTGATTGGGCGGCGGTCTTTATGAATCAGGCGTTCCCCACATGCGTGGGGATGAACCGTTTTGCGAACCGTGCTTACCTGAATATCAGAAGCGTTCCCCACATGCGTGGGGATGAACCGCGGGAGATAAACCCGATACTTAATCTTTGAGCGCGTTCCCCACATGCGTGGGGATGAACCGTCATCGATAGCGCTGATGCTATGGGTTTGATGGCGTTCCCCACATGCGTGGGGATGAACCGGCTTCCTGCCCAGCAGCTGTAGACGGGGCAGTGCGTTCCCCACATGCGTGGGGATGAACCGAAACCCTTCCCACGAATCATCAAGGTTGCGCCGCGTTCCCCACATGCGTGGGGATGAACCGCACGAGGAATATTTTCGATTCCTATTTCCGGCGCGTTCCCCACATGCGTGGGGATGAACCGCATCAGGCTCGCACGCGAATGACGCAATGAGTGCGTTCCCCACATGCGTGGGGATGAACCGTTCTTTTATATTCTCACTCTCAATAGCTATAAGCGTTCCCCACATGCGTGGGGATGAACCGGTACCGACCCCAGCCTAAACGCCTCTGGCGTGGCGTTCCCCACATGCGTGGGGATGAACCGGATATAGCTGTCATTGAAATTGAACGGCTCATGCGTTCCCCACATGCGTGGGGATGAACCGCAGTCCGCATTGTCGTGACAATCAGGACAAGCGCGTTCCCCACATGCGTGGGGATGAACCGGGCCAGTATTGCTATGTCGGTAAATAGTTTCAGCGTTCCCCACATGCGTGGGGATGAACCGTTGTGCAGGTGTGGCCAATCAAGCCGGTTGATGCGTTCCCCACATGCGTGGGGATGAACCGTCAGCCCAATGGCATTGTCACCGCATCTGCGGGCGTTCCCCACATGCGTGGGGATGAACCGCGCTCCGACTGATGGGCGGTACCATGGCCATAGCGTTCCCCACATGCGTGGGGATGAACCGGTCAGTTGACGGTTTGCCATTGCAGGCGTGTCGCGTTCCCCACATGCGTGGGGATGAACCGCATCTCTTCAGTCCACTTGATAGGCGCGAATTGCGTTCCCCACATGCGTGGGGATGAACCGTCGTAAGGGCTAAATTGATCACCCATAAATTTGCGTTCCCCACATGCGTGGGGATGAACCATTACAGACTCCCAGCCATATTGTTTTGGCCGCGCGTTCCCCACATGCGTGGGGATGAACCGTTGTACATTTCTTTTAAATTCTTCATGGTGTTGCGTTCCCCACATGCGTGGGGATGAACCGCATCTGCTCAATGGTTTCACCGTGCACATGATGCGTTCCCCACATGCGTGGGGATGAACCGAGTACCCGGCCGATGTGCCAGACGGCCCGCTTGCGTTCCCCACATGCGTGGGGATGAACCGTACTGCGGCACAATTCCATTCGGTTTGGCTGCGCGTTCCCCACATGCGTGGGGATGAACCGACCGAAAAAACTGGCAGTCGATTGCTTGTGGAGCGTTCCCCACATGCGTGGGGATGAACCGGTCAATGCCAAAAACCAAGAGCTACTGGGCGAGCGTTCCCCACATGCGTGGGGATGAACCGCCGCCCCACAGCGTACGCATGGCGTGAAACCGGTATTCCCGGCCGGCTATTATGTTGAGTCGCCGCTTCTAAGCTGCCAATATACTTTTCAGAAATTGCCCGGTAAATGATTTCTTATTTGCAGCTACATCTTCAGGCGTACCTGTCGCAATAATCTGCCCACCACCTGATCCACCTTCCGGACCCAAGTCAACAATCCAGTCAGCGGTCTTGATAACGTCGAGGTTGTGCTCAATCACCACTACGGTATTGCCCTGATCTCTTAGTCTGTGCAGCACATGCAGCAATTGCTTGATGTCGTGGAAATGCAGGCCGGTCGTGGGTTCGTCCAGTATGTAGAGAGTTTGTCCTGTGCCGCGTTTTGAGAGTTCTCTGGAGAGTTTTACGCGTTGTGCTTCACCGCCGGATAAAGTGGTGGCGGCTTGGCCCAGGCGGATATAGGACAGGCCTACGTCGATCAGAGTTTGCAGTTTTCGGGAAATGGCGGGAATGTTAGTAAAAAACTCGCCGGCTTCTTCGATGGTCATGTTAAGAACATCATCGATGCTTTTGCCCTTGTATTTGATTTCCAGGGTTTCGCGGTTGTAGCGTTTGCCTTTGCACACATCGCAGGGCACATATATGTCGGGCAGAAAATGCATTTCCACCTTGGTTACACCGTCGCCCTGACAGGCTTCGCAACGACCACCCTTTACGTTGAAGCTAAAGCGGCCGGGCTTGTAGCCGCGCGACCGGGCCTCTTGAGTGCCAGCAAACAGCTCTCGTACGGGAGTGAAAATACCCGTGTATGTTGCCGGATTGGAGCGCGGGGTGCGGCCGATCGGGCTTTGATCAATGTCGATGCATTTGTCGATCTTGTCCAGGCCGCTGACTGATTCGTGCGGTGCAGGTGTCAGCGTAGTGGCGCCGTTGATTTCGGTGGCGGCCAATGGGTACAGGGTTTGATTAATCAATGTGGATTTACCCGAGCCTGATACCCCGGTTACACACGTCAGCAGACCCAGTGGAATGTCAAGGTTTACGTTTTGCAGGTTGTGGCCCGAAGCGCCCTGTAAATGCAGGCTGTAATCGTTTTTGGGCGGCGTTCGCAGATTGGGGATAGCAATCTTCTCTTTGCCGGAAAGGTATTTTCCAGTCAGCGATTTCTTGGAATTCAGAATATCCTTAAGCTTGCCTTGAGCGACAATTTCGCCGCCGTGCACACCAGCGCCTGGGCCAATATCAACAATATGATCCGCTGCCCGAATAGCATCTTCGTCGTGTTCAACAACAATCACGGTGTTGCCGAGGTCGCGAAGATGTATCAATGTATCCAGCAAGCGTTGGTTGTCTCTCTGGTGCAGGCCAATTGAGGGTTCGTCAAGAATATACATAACGCCTACCAGACCGGCGCCAATCTGGCTTGCCAGGCGAATACGCTGAGCTTCGCCACCTGACAATGTGTCGGCGCTCCGATCCAAGGTCAGGTAATTCAGACCAACATTGACCAGGAATTGCAGGCGAGCGCGAAGTTCTTTCAGAATTTTCTCGGAGATCTCACCTCGGCGACCTGCCAGCTTCATATTGCTGAAGTAGTCGTGGGCGTCGCCTACAGGCATAGCCGATACCGCGGGTAGGTTTATTTCATCGACAAATACGTTACGAGAGGCTGTAGACAGTCTTGTCCCTGAACATGCCGGGCAGGACTGACTGCTGATGTATTTTGCCAGATCTTCGCGCACCATCTGCGAATCGGTATCGCGGTAGCGTCGTTCCAGGTTGGGAATGACGCCTTCGAATCGATGGTTTCGTTTGAACACGTCACCGCGGTCATTAACATAGCTGAAACTGATGGTTTCATCGCCACTGCCGTGCAAAATAGCTTTTTGATGTTTCTTGCTGAGTTTTTCGAATGGTTTATCAATGTCAAAGCCGTAGTGCTCAGAGAGTGACTTCAACATGTGAAAGTAGTAGACGCTGCGCCGGTCCCAGCCTCTTATTGCGCCTTCGGCCAGGCTGGACTCCGGGTGTTGAACTATCCGGTCATGATCAAAGAACTGCTTTACACCCAGCCCATCACACTCGCTGCACGCACCCGCAGGGTTATTGAATGAAAACATGCGTGGTTCAAGCTCACTGATGCTGTAACCGCAGACAGGACAGGCAAAGCGCGCTGAAAAAGATATTTCCTGTACGCTGTTTTCGTCGTCTATAGGCGCAATAATGGCTAGCCCGTCCGACAGTTGCAGAGCTGTTTCGAATGAGTCAGCAAGGCGTTGCTGTATATCCTCTCTGACCTTGAAACGATCGACCACCACCTCAATGCTGTGTTTCTTTTTCTTGTCGAGTTTTGGCACCTCATCCAATTCAACGACTATGCCGTCAACACGGGCGCGAACAAAGCCACCTGAACGGAGTTCGTTGAAGACATGCAGGTGTTCGCCCTTGCGGTCGCGAACCAGAGGGGAGAGCAGCATCAATCGGCTGCCTTCGTCCATACCCAGCACCGTATCTACCATTTGACTGACTGTTTGAGCTTCCAGGTCTTCACTATGATCCGGGCAGCGTGGAATACCTACCCGCGCATAGAGAAGCCTGAGGTAGTCATAAATTTCTGTGATGGTACCCACCGTCGATCTTGGGTTATGCGATGTGGATTTCTGCTCGATTGAAATCGCCGGTGACAGGCCTTCGATGTGATCCACATCGGGTTTCTCCATCATGGACAAAAACTGCCGCGCATAGGCCGACAGAGACTCAACGTAACGGCGTTGCCCCTCGGCATACAACGTATCGAACGCAAGAGATGATTTGCCTGAGCCAGACAGACCGGTAATCACGACAAGTTCGTCGCGTGGCAGCTCCAGATCAAAGTTCTTCAGATTATGAGTTCGCGCACCGCGAACGAGGATTTTGTCCATTCAATAAATGCTACATAGATAAGAAAATGCTGGCGAACCGCGAAGTATACTGTGGCGGCAGTACGCATTGCAAAATGCGATCGCTGCGCAGCGCTCCTGCTAATGAATAGGCTTTACGTTGCCAAAACAGGGAAAGATCTGTGCCAAGCCAAAAAATAGAGGCCAACACTCGTGAAATGATGCTTTCACAGGTAGCGTAGTTTGGTATAGTCCGACCACGAAGTAATCAGCGGAGAGCGACAATGGCGCGCGGCGTAAACAAAGTAATTCTGGTCGGAAACTGTGGGCAAGACCCTGAAACCAAGTACATGCCAAGTGGCAATGCGGTCACTAATGTGTCGATTGCTACCTCCGAATCATGGAAGGACAAGCAAACCGGCCAACCACAAGAACGTACTGAGTGGCACCGGGTAGTATTTTTTAATCGCCTTGGCGAGATTGCCGGGGAATATCTACGCAAGGGGTCCAAGGTATACGTTGAAGGCAGTCTGCGAACCCGAAAGTGGCAGGATCAATCCGGGCAAGACCGTTACACCACGGAAATTGTTGCCAGCGAAATGCAAATGCTGGACAGCCGCCAAGGCGCTGGTGGCGGTTATCCGCAACAGGGTGGCGCGCCCGCACAGCAAGCGCCACAACAGCAGACAGCTGCTCAGGCTGCCCCGGCGGGTGATAACTTCAATGATTTCGACGACGACATTCCATTTTGAATGTACTGCTTCTGGGAGCCGAGCACAGAGTCGCTCAGGAGCTTTCTGGCCTGCTTGGCGAGTCCAGAATCGGCTACCGGCAAATAGAGCTGCCCAGTTTCGATGAATCGCTTAGCGACACCTTAATCAGCGAAATAGCTGGAACGCAATGTGATGTGGTTGCGTTCACTCCGCAAATACCGCTCAGCAGGCTTTCTTTTCGGCGTCGCTTACATTTGGTGGATGTAGTTAAAACCCTTTGCGCTGCAATATCGCGGAGCAATATTCCTTTTCTGCATTTAAGCAGCGCCAGCGTGTATGACGGCCGGTCAAAGCACGCCTATTCAGAGCTTGATAAGCCCAGCCCCGCCTCCGACATGGCTAAAGTGTGGCATCGTTGGGAGGCGATTGTTCGGAAACATTTTCAGAAGCACATCATTTTACGCCCCGGCTGGTTGCTGGGGCGCGACAGGTCTTACCTGTCATCGGAGGTCAAGCAAGCCCTCGGCGACCACGCGGCACCAGATTTAGTGGCTCAAGCGACCGGCACTCCAGTGGCCCCGGAAGAAGTTGCCAGAGTAATGTTTGCGATTCTGAAGCAGTTGGAGATGGGGGCGCGTAACTTTGGTGTCTTTCACGTCGCCAGCAAAGATGTATTGAGTTCTGCACGTATGCTTGAGCGTATTGCGCCTGATTCCTATTTGAACATTGATGTTCAGAGCAAGGTGTTGAACTACGAACTGGATTGCCAGAAAATATTACGCAATTTTGGTATACAGCAACGATCCTGGTAGCAGAATGCAAAAAGACACTCAGACAAGTATGAACATAGCGGTGATCACGGTTTCGGATACCCGTAATCGCAGCAATGATACGTCCGGCGACTTTCTCGACGATGCCTGCGTGGCCGCGGGGCATCGTGTACCCTACCGCGAAATTGTCAAAGACGACATTTATCAACTTCGCGCCAGCGTTTCCAAACTGATTGCAGACCCGGACATAAAGGTTATCCTGATGACCGGCGGAACCGGCTTTTCCGGACGGGATTCTACACCTGAAGCGATGAAACCGCTGTTTGACAAAACGATAGAAGGCTTTGGTGAAGTGTTTCGTTATTTGTCGCATTTGGAAATAGGCTCTTCTACTGTGCAATCGCGCGCAGTTGCCGGCATCGCAAACGATACCGCTATTTTCTGCATTCCGGGCTCAACAGGTGCTTGCAAGACAGCATGGGATGGTATTTTGCGCGAACAGTTAGATGCGCAACATAAGCCCTGTAACTTTGTGGGCGTGTTGCAAACTCGTGTTCAGCGTGTGTATTAGTGTCCCAGGTTTATGTCTTTAAATCTAACGCCGGTCTCTGAGGCTAGAGATTTTCTGCTGTCTGAGATGCGCCCGACGTCGGATGTTGAACAGCGCGGCTTGTTGTTCTGCGCTAACTGTGTGCTGGCTACTGATCTCATTGCCCCTATAAATGTGCCACCCAGCGACAATTCAGCGATGGATGGTTATGCATTACGTGCCGCCGATGCGGCGGTTTTTTCTCGTTTGCCAGTTACCCAGACAATTTACGCCGGCCACTCAGGGCGGGCATTGCAGTCTGGCGAAGCCGCTAGAATCTTCACTGGGGCGAGCATCCCGGAAAACGCTGATGCAGTGGTCATGCAAGAAAACTGCGAAGAACATAATGGCAGTTTACAGGTGAGCACGGCTGTTGTTCAGCGCGACAATATTCGCCCGCGTGGCCAGGATATAGAGGCAGGCAGTCTGGTGATTGCGCGCGGCACACGATTGAACGCTCAGCACCTTGGTTTGGCGGCCTCCTTGGGGATGGCTGAGTTGCCTGTGTACAAGCCTTTGAGGGTCGCGGTGTTGTCCACAGGTGATGAGTTGTTGGAGCCTGGTGAAGCAGCGTCACCACATCAGATTTACAATTCGAACCGCTATCTATTGAGTAGTTTGCTTACGCAACTTGGGGTAGACGTTATTGATGCCGGAATTGTGCCCGATAATCTGCAGGCAACCGAGCAATGCTTGTCTGAACTGAGCAAAAAGGCAGACATCGTACTGTCCAGCGGTGGGGTTTCGGTGGGTGATGCGGATTTTGTGAAAACAGGGGTGGAGTCGCTGGGTACGCTGGATTTCTGGAAATTGGCGATGAAACCTGGCAAGCCACTTGCGTATGGTCGTATAAATCAAACCCCTTTCTTTGGTCTACCGGGTAATCCGGTGTCTGTTTTTGCGACCTTCGCCGTGATTGTCAGGCCATGTCTGCTGCGCATGCAGGGCGTCAGCGCTTGTGTTACGCCCAAGGCAATCCCTGTGCGCGCAGGTTTCGTTTGGTCGAAAGCCGGAACTCGGGAAGAATATCTTAGAGCCAAATTGCAGACCAACCATGAAAACAAAACAGAGGTCGTTATCTATGAAAATCAGAGCTCTGGCGTGTTAAGCAGCGTAGCATGGGCAGATGGGTTTGCAGTTATACCTGCGGGGAGTACTGTGAACCCCGGTGAATTCGTCGACTTTATGCCATTTGACGGCATTTTGTAAACCAGGAGTCTGCGCTGTAGAAAACATTCCCGCTGCGAAAGCAGCACAGTGGTCAATTGCTTCGATCCTTTTCGTTACCTAGGGAAGTGTCTCAAAAGAGCAAAAAAACTGTCCTTGCTGTGCCACTTTCTCGCGACGGAATTTTCTACGGCGAAGACGCCTAGCTCCGGTATTTTTGCATTACAAGACTTGCATTGGTTCCGCCAAAACCAAAACTGTTAGACATGACTCTTTCCAGTCCCGCGTTTTCCTGCGTCTCCCTGGCAATAGGTAGTCCGTCGGCATTGGGGTCAAGGTTGTTGATGTTTGCTGATGCAGCGATAAAATCGCCCTTTAGCATTAACAGGCTATAGATGGCTTCCTGCACACCCGCTGCACCCAGGGAATGACCAGACAAAGACTTGGTGGAGCTGATGCTTGGAATCTCATCTTTGAATGTTTCTCTGATTGCGCCTAACTCGGCAAGATCTCCCACCGGGGTGCTGGTGCCATGAGCATTAATGTATTGCACAGGGCCGTCTACGGTTGATAGCGCTTGGCGCATACACCGTTGTGCCCCTTCACCCGATGGCGCCACCATGTCGTAGCCGTCTGACGTAGCGCCATAACCAACCACTTCGGCCACTATATTTGCGCCTCGCGCCAGTGCGTGTTCAAGTTCCTCGAGAACAACCATGCCGCCACCACCTGCGATGACGAAGCCGTCACGGTCGGCATCGTACGCGCGGCTGGCCAGATCAGGTTGATCATTGTATTTGGTCGACAGTGCGCCCATGGCGTCGAACAGGCAGCTCAAAGTCCAGTGCTCTTCTTCACCGCCGCCGGCAAAAACAATATCTTGTTTGCCCATCTGAATTTGCTCATAGGCATTGCCAATGCAGTGAGCACTGGTGGAACACGCTGATGAAATGGAGTAATTGACGCCCTTAATCTTGAACGGCGTAGCCAGGCAGGCCGATACCGTGCTGCCCATGGTTTGTGTGACCCGGTAAGGCCCAACACGTTTTACGCCCTTGTTACGCATAGTGTCTGCGGCTGCAACCTGGTTCGCAGAGGAGGCGCCGCCAGACCCGGCAATTATTCCGGTACGTTCGCTGGAAACCATTTCCTCTGGCAGTTGCGCATCAGCAATAGCGTCGCGCATGCTGATGTAGGCGTACGCTGCGGCAGCACCCATAAAGCGAAGCTTTTTTCGGTCTATTTCCTCGGCTAGGTCGATGTCAGGCCGACCGGAAATCTGGCTCCTGAAGCCCATTTCCGCGTAGTCTTCGCGAAAACTGATACCTGATTTGGAGTGTCGGAGCGAATCGCTGACGGTTGTTTGATCATTTCCCAGGCAGCTCACTATTCCCATTCCGGTGATGACGACTCGCTTCATTAACATCTACTCCAAATGTTGTTATCTATTTGTCCAGAAAAACGATTAACCCGCTTCGTTGTTTGGGTCAGTGAACAATCCAACACGAAGATCCTTGGCCACGTATATCTCTTCGCCATCAACGCTCATGACGCCATCTGCGATGCCCATAATCAACTTGCGTTCAATAACCCGTTTTAAATCCAGACGGTAACTGACCATGGATGCGCTGGGCAATACCTGGCCAGTAAACTTAATCTCACCCGCGCCCAAAGCGCGACCTCTGCCGGGGTTACCTCGCCAGCCGAGATAAAACCCAACCAGTTGCCACATGGCGTCCAGGCCCAGGCAGCCCGGCATTACGGGGTCGCCAGGAAAATGGCACTTAAAAAACCAGAGATCTTCACTGATATCCAGCTCTGCTTCAACAATGCCTTTACCATACTGCCCGCCCTCCGAATTGATCAAGGTAATGCGATCCATCATCAACATATTATCGATGGGTAATTGCGCATTACCTTCGCCAAACATACGACCCATACCGCAATCGACGAGTTCTTGTTTACTAAATTGAGATTGCTGAAGAGCCATAAGGAGTATTTTCTGAATAAAGTTTCGACGCAAATTGTACAGTAAATTAGCAACTACTTCGCCTGCTGCGCTAGCCTTTAATAATTACCTAATTTGTCTTACAGAATTGGCTGACCGAGTCTATTATTTAAGGATAAACTCCCTACATAAGGCTAAATTGTGATCATTCCTGTTCTTCTTAGCGGTGGTGTTGGTAGCCGCCTATGGCCAATTTCACGACAACTATATCCAAAACAGTTTCTGCCATTGGTTGAGGATGAGGTATCGTTGTTACAGGCGACTCATGCTCGCACTCTGCCTGTCGGGGGGCACAGCCCGATTGTGGTGTGCAACGAAGAGCATCGCTTTTTGGTCGCTGAGCAGTTGAAATCAGCCGGCGTTCGCAGCATGGATATTATCCTTGAGCCCTGCGGAAGAAACACTGCGCCTGCCGCTGCTCTGGCTGCTATGTGCGCGATCGAGCGAGATGAAAATGCGTTGATTCTGTTGTTGCCCGCCGACCACGCCATATCAATACCTGAGGCTTTCGTGGAAGCGGTAAGCGCCGGTGAGAGTCGTGCTGCGAAGGGTGATCTGGTAACATTTGGAGTGAGCCCGCTGGCACCGGAAACCGGCTACGGTTACATACATGCCAGTGCGGCTGATAAGAACGGCTGCTGTGCGATCAATCAGTTCGTTGAAAAGCCTGATCTCAAAACTGCCGAACAGTATCTCGCAAACGGTGACTATTACTGGAACAGCGGCATGTTCCTTTTTTCCGCCGCCAAGTACCTTGAGGAGCTTGGAAAGCATGCTCCTGAATTGCTAAAGCAAAGTAAAGCGGCCTATGACGCCAGTGTTCGAGATCTGGATTTTATTCGCGTCAATGAAGAAGAGTTTGCGGCATGTCCCAGTGATTCGATCGACTATGCGGTCATGGAACACACTAAGAATGGTGTGATGATACCGCTGGATTGTGGCTGGAGTGATGTGGGCTCCTGGACCAGTTTGTGGGATATTGGAGATCGCGACGCGAATAATAATGTGTGCCGCGGTGATGTGATTCTTGAGGGTGTAAGTAACAGTTATATACATTCCGAATCCAGATTAACCGCTGCATTAGGTGTTAGTGATGTCGTCATAGTAGAAACCCCGGACGCCATACTGGTTGCCGAAAAGTCCAAAGTACAAGACATCAAGCTACTGGTGAACAAGCTTAAAGATACTCAGCGTGAAGAAGCTGAAGCGCATACGCGAGTATACCGGCCATGGGGGTCCTATGAGTCGCTAGTTAATGCTGATCGCTTTCAGGTGAAACGAATCATCGTTAATCCTGGGCATACCTTGTCTTTGCAAATGCATCATCATAGAGCTGAACACTGGATTATTGTTAAAGGCAGCGCAACCGTGACCTGTGGAGAGGAAGAGTTTATTCTAGGCGAAGACCAGTCGACTTATATTCCTCTTGGCAATAAGCATCGTCTTGCCAACCCGGGCGTTATTCCTTTGGAACTGATAGAGGTTCAAACCGGTAGCTATCTCGGCGAGGACGATATCGTGCGCTTTGAAGATGTTTACGGTCGCTAACGACACGTCACACACATTTAATGGAATTCACACAATGTTGAGAAAATGTCTGTTCCCTGTAGCTGGCTATGGTACCCGTTTTCTACCTGCGACCAAGTCAATGCCCAAAGAAATGCTGCCGGTGGTTAACAAGCCTTTGGTGCAGTACGGAGTAGAGGAGGCGATTGATGCCGGCTTGAAACAGATTGGCTTTGTTACCGGACGTGGCAAGCGAGCGATAGCGGACCATTTCGATACCAGTTATGAACTCGAGCATCAGATTAGCGGTACGCCTAAAGAAAAATACTTGACCAGCATACGAAGAGTTCTTGACGTAGGCACTTTCTCATCGACACGTCAACGTGAAATGCGTGGCCTGGGGCATGCCATCTTAACGGGCGAAACATTAGTTGGTAATGAAGCCTTTGGCGTCATTCTATCGGATGATTTGTGCTTCAATCCGGACCGCGGTGTTATGGCCCAGATGGTCGATCTGTACCGACAGTTTCGATGCAGCATAGTCGCGATAGAAGAAGTTCCGGAAAATGAGACTGATAAGTACGGTGTGATCGCTGGCGACATCATTAAAGACGACCTGTATACAGTTACAGATATGGTCGAGAAACCGTCACCCGATAAAGCACCCAGCAACCTTGCTATCATTGGTCGCTACATCCTCACGCCGGATATTTTTGACATTCTCCGTGATATGCCGCCAGGGAAAAACAACGAAGTACAAATCACCGACGCCCTATTGGTTCAAGCCAAACGAGGCTGCGTGATGGCCTATAAATTTAAGGGAAAGCGCTTTGATTGCGGCAGCGTTCCAGGCTTTGTAGATGCGACGAATTATTACTACGAAAATGTATACGAGGAATAGATAAGCGATGCAGGAACTTACATGCTTCAAGGCATACGACGTTCGCGGCCAGGTGCCTTCGGAGTTAAATGAAGATGTTGCTTATCGCATAGGTCGTGCCTACGCAGATGTTGTTAAACCTGGCAAAGTTGTTGTTGGCTACGACATTCGTTTGACCAGTCCGGCAATCAAAACCGCCTTGGCAAATGGTTTGCTGGATGCCGGCGTAGATGTTGATGATATTGGTCTCTGTGGTACCGAGCAAATCTATCACGCAACATTCTCTGGTGGTTATGACGGTGGTATTGCCGTGACAGCAAGTCATAACCCGAAAGATTACAACGGCATGAAGTTCGTGCGTGAAGGGTCCAGGCCAATCAGCGGTGATACCGGGCTATTTGATATAAAGGCTCTTGCGGAATCGCAGAAATTTTCGCCTCTTGCAGACTCCCGCGGTACACTTTCTAACGTTGATATGCGAACCAAGTACACCGAGCACTTGTTATCATATATTGATGTTGCCAAGCTAAAACCGCTGAAAGTCGTTGTTAATGCGGGTAATGGCGGCGCCGGCTTAGCGATCGACTTGCTGGAAGCGCACTTACCGATTGAGTTCATTAAAATACATCACGAGGCAAACGGTGAATTTCCAAACGGTGTTCCAAATCCATTGCTGGAAGAAAATCGTCAGTCGACCATTGATGCTATTAAAGAGCACAATGCGGATCTGGGGCTTGCCTGGGACGGCGACTTTGACAGGTGCTTTTTCTTTGATGAAAATGCGCGATTTATCGAAGGCTATTACATAGTAGGTATGTTAGCTTCTGCTTTTCTTGCCGATGGCTGTAAGTCAAAAATTGTGCATGATCCAAGGTTAACCTGGAATACGATTGAGCTTGCTCAACAGTCTGGTGGTCAGGCAATACAAAGCAAAACCGGCCACGCGTTTATTAAAGAACGCATGCGCGAAGAAGATGCTATTTATGGCGGAGAAATGAGCGCCCACCACTATTTTCGAGATTTTGCTTACTGCGACAGCGGAATGATTCCCTGGTTGTTAGTAATTGAACAATTGTCAGTTAGCGGCAAAAAAATGAGTGAAATGGTCGACGAGCGAATGGCTGCCTACCCGGTCAGTGGCGAAATAAATCGAACGATAACAGACCCCGCCGCATTGCTGTCTGCCGTTGAAGAAAAATACGCAGCAAATGCATTATCTGTTGAGCATGTAGACGGTCTAAGCGTTGAATACGCGCAGTGGCGGTTTAATCTCAGAATGTCGAATACTGAGCCAGTGGTCAGGCTGAATGTTGAAGCGCGTGGTGACCATCAATTGATGGAAGAAAAGCGTGATGAATTACTCGCACTTATGAAGTAGCTGTACTACTGACTGAAGCGGGCGCATTTGCGCGTGGCGCATATGCTGACATTCAGTCGATCTGGTAAAAGTCCTTGTACCACCTAACGAAGTTGGCGACGCCTGTCTCGATTGGCGTTGATGGTCTGTAGTCCACATCTTTTACAAGTGCATCAACATCTGCATAGGTGTCTGGAACATCACCTGGCTGTAAGGGTAATAGATTTTTCTCGGCTTTCTTGCCAAGACAATCTTCAAGTACCTCAATATATCTTAGGAGTTCCACCGGATTGTTCGAACCAATGTTGTATATCCTGTAGGGGCTACGTGAGGTTGCCGGATCAGGCGCGTCGCCACTCCATTCTGAGTTCTCAGTCGCAATAGTATCCAGTGTTCGGATAACGCCTTCAACTATGTCGTCTATATAAGTAAAATCGCGGCGATGGTTTCCATAATTGAACACGTCAATAGGTTCACCGGCCAGTATCTTTTTGGTAAAGATGAACAACGCCATGTCGGGTCTGCCCCAGGGGCCATAGACGGTAAAGAACCTTAAACCTGTAGTAGGAACATTAAACAGGTGACTGTAAGTATGCGCCATTAGCTCGTTGGCCTTTTTACTGGCTGCGTATAAGCTAACAGGATGATCTACGTTGTTGTGTACTGAGAATGGCATGGCTGTATTTGCGCCATATACCGAGCTGCTGGAGGCGTAGACCAGATTTTCTACTTCATGATGTCGGCAGCCCTCAAGTATGTTGATGAAGCCTTGTATGTTCGCGTCGATATAGGCGTGCGGGTTGATCAATGAATAGCGCACACCTGCCTGAGCCGCAAGGTTTACAACACGTTGAGGTTTGTGCTGTTCAAACAGTGCGGCCATGCCATCTTTGTCTTCAATGCTTAGGCGAACGTCGGTGAAATTGTCGAAGGCCTGACAGCGTGCCAATCGAGCTTCCTTCAGGCTAACATCGTAGTAGTCGTTGAGGTTGTCTACCCCGATGATCTCATCGCCTCGCTCCAGTAGCTTTATGGCCAGTGTGGAACCGATAAATCCGGCGGTGCCGGTAATAAGAATTTTCATCTATTGTCCTTGCTTGAGTAAGTGCACAGGATGTGTCTACTAAAGACGACCATCGACACTTTCTTTTGGCAGAAGATATTTAACGTCATATAAAACGTGCTCTCCGAAACCAAACTTTCGGATGCCTTCGACACCCAATGCTTCAAATTCTCTGTGCCGCACGCAGAGGATGATTGCGTTATAGTGTTTTTCTCTAGGCTGCTCAACCATTGTTACACCATAACTTCGTTCGGCTTCCTCATGGTCGACCCATGGATCGTATACATCCACATGGGAATTGTAGCTTTCCAGCGCGGCGATGATGTCCACTACCTTGGTATTTCGAACATCAGGACAGTTTTCCTTAAACGCCAATCCAAGAATCAAAATTCGAGAGTCCACAACGTGGATGCGTTTTTTTGTCATCAATTTCACAACGCTGTCGGCTACATGCTCTCCCATCCCATCATTGATTCGTCGGCCCGACAGAATGACTTCTGGGTGATAGCCAATTTCCTGTGCCTTGTGGGTAAGATAATAAGGATCTACGCCAATACAATGGCCGCCCACCAGGCCTGGCCTGAAGGGTAGGAAATTCCATTTACTACCAGCAGCTTCAAGAACCTCCAGCGTATCAATTTGTAGTCGGCCAAAGATCAACGACAACTCATTGATCAACGCAATGTTGACATCACGTTGCGTATTTTCAATGACTTTTGCCGCCTCGGCGACCCGTATGCTGCTTGCTCGGTGAGTCCCCACCGTGATGATCTTGCGATAAAGCTGATCAATACGGTCAGCAATCTCAGGTGTTGAACCTGACGTTACTTTGACAATATTATTCAGCCGATGCTCTTTGTCCCCGGGATTGATTCTCTCGGGGGAATACCCCGCATAAAAATCGATGTTGTATTCCAATCCTGAAACGCGCTCAATGATGGGTAAACACGCCTCTTCAGTACACCCTGGATACACCGTGGATTCGTAAATAACAATGTCGCCTTTGCGAATCACGCCGCCGATCATCTCGCTTGCCGATTCCAGCGGTTTGAGGTTGGGGCGATGGTGCTTATCGATCGGGGTTGGAACTGTGACGATATAAATATTGCAGTCAACCAACTCTTGCGGGTTTTCAGAAAACGTTAATAACTTGGTGTCAGCCAGCTCCTCTGCTTGAATCTCAAGAGTGCTGTCAATGCCTTTCTTCAACTCGGCAATTCTGTCGCTATTAATGTCGAAGCCGATGGTAGGCATTATGCGACCAAATTCCACGGCGAGAGGCAAACCCACGTAGCCAAGTCCAATGATTGCTATCTTATCTTCTGTACTCAAAGCGGCGTCCTAGAATTGTGTGGGCAGTTTTTGTCACATTAAGCTTTCAGTATAGACAAATTGATCAAAAACGAACGCTAGTGTCCCTTACCATAAGTTCGTACCATTTAGAGCCTGCCCCGTGCGAAGCGAGTGTTTTGGGTATTCACTGCAGAGTTCGCCTCGCTGGAGGCCTCGAATGACGGGCTAAATGGTACGAACTTATGGTAAGGGACACTAGGGGCTTGCGCATTTTTAGGTCATTTAACAATTCCATAATCGACGGAGTGTTATTCTACAGTTTCGGACCTATAATCTAGGGAGTCTGTAACAGGCTGCACCAGCACTTTTAGGACATGGAGCTTCTCGGCCTGAATGGCGTACATAAGACTGTTCAATCATTCCTTTCGTTTACCACCGGTACTGGTGCTGTTGAGCGAGTGGCTGCTGCTCGTAATTTCAGCGTATATCGGCATATGGTTACGATTCGGGGGTATCGAAACGGTTAATACCCAACTCTCGGGCAGTATTGTTCTAAAGGTAGTCACTTTTGCCATCGTTCTGTCGCTCTGCACTCATGCTATGCGCGTGTATGAGTCGGGCTTAAGTGAAGGTCATACCGGAATATTGCTCAGAACGCTTGTAAGCTACTCGCTACTCGGTTGTTCAGCGCTAACAATCATTTATTACATGATGCCATCTCTGTACCTGGGGCGAGGTGTACTTGCTATTTCGGTCGCCGTTGCAATGGTGCTGGTGTCCATTTTTAGATTCTTATATTTTTTGGGCATGGGCGATGCTCGCTTTAAACGAAATGTACTGGTTCTTGGCGCCGGGGAGCGCGCACAGAGAATTGAGCAACGCGTGTTTAAGCCGGATTTTCACGGCAACATATCTATTGTTGGCTTTGTGCCAGTGAATACGAGCGAGCCATTGGTTAAAAGTGAACACTTATTGATCGATGCTCGTACGCTGTCTCAGTTGACGTTGGACTATGAGATAGACGAAATCGTGGTTGCTCTGGATGGCCGGCGGCAAGGTGATGCCGGCTATTTTCCGGAGTCGGAGCTGCTTGAGTGTAAAATGAGCGGCATTAGTGTCCTGGAAGCAATGGCATTCTATGAGCGTGAATTGCAGTACGTGGAACTGAGTGAATTACGCGCTAGTTGGATGATTTACTCAGATGGATTTAACTTCAATATCTTGAGAGATTTGTTAAAACGCTTTTTCGACATCAGTGTTTCGCTGATACTGCTAGTTGTTATATGGCCAGTCATACTGGCAGCGGCGATTGCAATCAAAATTGAAGAGGGTCCCAAAGCACCGATACTGTTTCGCCAGACGCGCGTTGGGGAGCGCGGTAAGCATTTTGAATTGTTGAAAATGAGAAGCATGGTGACCAATGCTGAGGAAGACGGTGAGGCTAAGTGGGCTCAACAGAATGATTCCAGGGTCACCAAAGTGGGTTCAGTGATTCGAGACATCCGTGTGGATGAATTGCCGCAAATATACAATGTGTTGCGCGGTGAAATGAGCTTTATTGGTCCGCGGCCTGAGCGACCAGAATTTGTTGAGTCATTTATTGAGCAGATTCCCTTCTATGACAGCCGACATTACGTTAAACCCGGCCTTATGGGTTGGGCTCAACTGTGTTACCCATATGGTGCATTGGTGGAAGATGCCGCACAAAAATTGCGCTATGACCTTTATTACGTAAAGAACCACAGTTTAATGCTGGATTTACGGATACTTGTGCAAACAATTGAAGTTGTTTTGATTGGTAAAGGTGTTCGTTAAATACGCAAACGAAAAGTTCCGGGTTACACAGCGTGCGCCAATTACCAAGCGAGCTGGATAGAACTCCAATTCCTGTCCCAAATTGAACAAGCAATCCTGAATCGCTTGTCTATACTGAAAAAAGTGGACAACTTTGAGACCGTTGTATGAACATGCGCATTGGATTTATCACTTTATTACTTGCTCTGACTGCATGCGGGGGGCAGCCAAAAATTGTCGACGTACCAGTACAGGGTTTTAATTACACCGAAGAAGAATATCTAATCGGCGTTGGCGACCAGCTTGATTTACGTGTCTGGAGAAACCCTGATCTTTCAGCTAAGGTGCCAGTGCGACCCGATGGACGCATATCAGCGCCACTGGTTGGTGACATTGAAGCAGCTGGATTGACACCCGAAATGCTCGCTGACCTGGTGAGCGAAAAATTGTCCCAGTACATTCGCAATCCACAAGTAACAGTTGTGGTAGCCAATCCAAGCAGTTCCGATTATCAGCAACGCGTACGAATTACTGGAGCGGTCAATAAACCTGTATCGTTAGCGTTCCGTGACGGCATGACGGTACTGGATCTGGTGCTTGAGGCTGGTGGAACAACCAAGTTTGCTTTGCCGAACAAGACAAAACTCTACCGCAAGGCCAACGGTGAAACAAAGGTTTACCCGATTTATCTGGATGATATTCTGAAAAAAGGTAGAGTGAGCACTAATTATCCGCTCAGCCCATCGGATATTCTCACTGTACCAGAGCGCGCGTTGTAGCTTTTTGCGCAGTGAACCTTCCCCACCTGTCATTACCGTAAATTCGTTATGCACTCCAATATTATTGAAGATCGCGTTAAGGCTGTTCTAAGAGAGCTGCATCTTAGAAAGGCGGTAATATGTATATGCTTTACGATCATCAGCCTGCTTGCTTTGCTGGTCGGTGTCTTGTTGCCCAAGCAATATGAGACAGATGCCGTACTTTACGCGGACTTTAAAAATGTCATTAAGCCATTGCTTGAGGAACAGACCGCTATCGCAGAGATAAACCAGGCGCAGATTGCCAAGAATGCAATCAATACGCGGCGTGTAATGGAGGAGGTTGCCAAAGCAGCCGGAATTATTACAGATGACCAGTCACAGGTAGTTCAGGCGCGAAAACTTGCACTATTAAGAGAAGAAATTCAGATTGATAGCAAGGGTTCAAGTTACTTGCAGTTTTCGTTTAGTGACTCAGACCCTGATACGTCTTTTAAAGTTGTTGATGAACTGGTACAGGTTTTTATTCGGGAGAGCTTTGAGTCAAAGCGCAGGGAAAGTTCCGAAGCCTTCAACTTCATCGAAGGTCAGGTTAAGGAATACAAGAAGCAATTAAAGGCGGCGGAAGACAGGCTTAAAGATTTTCAGGTAGGTAACAAAGACGGCACTAAAACAATGGTTGAGGGCCGGATTGCGAAGTTACGCGGCGATATCGAAAAACTCAAACTTGATATTGATGACGCTCATACCCGTAAACGTTCGATCGCCCGCCAGCTTGCCGCGGAGGGAAAGTTCGTAGCAAGGCGTCACAAATCTGAGGAAGTGCGAGAGCGCCTGAATGAAGCGAAGCGTAGATTGGACTCGTTGCTGGTAACTTACACTGATACTCATCCCGATGTGCTGGCATTGCAGAATCAGATTCAGGAAATGGAAAGTTCCCTTTTGGAAAACGAAGTCCAGGGGCTTTCGACACTCAGTTCATCGGCAGGAAAACGGAGTGTGGTAAACCCTTTGTATGAGGAATTGCGCAAACAGCTCGCAGAAGCGGAAGTAGAGTTGAAAGCGGCAACGCGACGTAAAAATGCAACTGAAAACTTATTGCAGGAAGAATACGCGCGCCTCGAGAGAATTATTGGTCGTGGCACAGACCTGCAGGAGTTTACTCGAGATTATGATGTAACGAAGCGAATCTATGAGAACTTGCTGAATCAAAAAGAGAAAGCTCGAATGTCGATGACGCTTGAAATGGCGGGCCAAGGGGTCTCTTACAAAGTACAGGAACCACCGGAGTACCCGTTGTTGGCATCCGGCTTGAGGTTCGTTCATTTTCTGTTTATTGGCCCGCTTCTTGGTTTGTTGATACCGCTGGGCATATTGTATCTGTTCATAGAAGTTGATCCGCGTGTCAGAATTGCGCGTTCAATCGAAGAAAAACTAAAATTGCCTTTGTTGGCCGTTATACCACATGCCACCGCGCCAATGAAACAGCGGCTTATTCGACATGATGTGATACCGTTGATCGCAATGTTGATAGCTGTGCTTGTTGTCTATGTGGTCACCGCTTTTTACTATCTATAATCGGCCAGCTTAACCAGATAATCGTGATGGAATCAAAAAAGACAGAAATTGAATCGAACCTGGTATCGCTGGAGAGTGCGAGTCATTCTCATGGGACTCATGTTTCCATCGACAAAATGGCCGAGATCAAGAGCCTTGATCATGACGAACTTCGCCGACGAAATATTATATACGCGGGCACCACGGATCGCCCCTTATTGGATGCCTTTAGAAGCTTGCGAACGAGACTGGTTCAACAAAGTGGGGGCAAGAATTTTGTAGTACTAATCTCGTCCGCAACGCGGGGTGGTGGCGGCAGCTTTGTCAGTTTGAATCTCGCAGCAGCGTTTGCCTTGGATTCTACAAAAACCTCGGTGATCGTCGATTGCAACATTCTCGAGCCAAGATTGGATTCGATGTTGAGTATTCCTCCTGATTATGGCTTAACAGACTATCTGTCGAAGCCCAATATTGAAATTGATGACATCATCTATTCCTCCGGAATTCCACGCTTGCGCATGATACCGGCCGGGGCACGATCTGAATTGGGTGCAGAACTCTTTTCATCCAGTCGAATGGCAAACCTGATTAGAGGTTTACGTGAGCGATATGAGGATCGTTACATTATACTGGATGCACCTCCCATAGAGGCAAATGCGGAAGTGAGAATCTTGTCTGAACATTGTGACCAGGCGCTCATGGTTGTGCCCTACGGGAAAGTCACTAATTCTCAAATTCTTGGCGGGGTTGAAGTATTAGGTTCCAGCAAATTTGCAGGCACAATTTTTAACGATTAATGTGGCTGCTCTCAATCCATCTGCCCGCACCGCAGTACGGGCTTGCTATGTCTGTGAGCTTCAATCATGCCCGATCTACGTTTGGGTATTGAGTGCTAAAGCAAGTATCTAACGCAAGTAATACTTCTCTAGTCAATCTATTTCTAAGCCACCTAAAAGTCCAGTTGATACCTTTTTCGCTAATTGGCGGATATCAAAATTGCAGTCTATTATCAAAGAAATGCTTAAGAATTGGCAGTTTCTCGCGCGCAAACAGATGTGCTTGGCGTTAGAAATGACTCGATATTCAGCTTGGCTGAGTGAAGCTTAACAAGGTTTGTTATTGGAAGCTCGAGTGTTCGCTGAACAACAGGTGATGAAATGAAGATGGCAAAAATGTTCCGCAAAGGAAAAACGCAGTGTAATCATTTGCTGAGTAAAGCGTTCGTTCTATTACTTGCACCTGCGTTTTCAACAGCGACGTACGCGATCGATTTCGGCGTGCAGGTTGGTGCTACTTATGCAACTAGCGACAACGTGAATCTGTTAACAGCGGGAAATGAACAATCCGATCATGTGCGTCAACTGCAGGTGAATGCTCGACTAGATCACGACTCGCCCCTTTATTTCATGGATCTTGATTACTCCCTGATAGGTCTCGATTACAAAGATGATTTTCAGCGCGACAACAATAATATTTCAGGTCGAGGCTTGATTACATGGGTTCCTATACCACGCCGCTTCGAGTGGGAGTTTATGCACTTGCGAACTGAAAACACGGCCGATAATCGTCTCGCACCAACCAATAACAATGATGAAACTCGAAACGTCTTTTCTACCGGACCCAATATTATACTTGCGCTAGGCACGGCTGATGATCTTGTGTTTAAACCAAGATATACAGATATTGACTTTGAGCGAAGTGTACAAAGCAATAGTGAACGAGTGGGTGGCTCGATAGAATGGGTGCGCGAACTTTCCGGTGTTAGCCAATTCGCAATTCGAGCAGGTCATGAGGAAGTTGACTACGAAATTGGTTCAGAACAGTCGTTCTCCGTTCTGGTCGCAGAGTACACGGCGAATCTACGAGCGGGCAATTATCAGATTCGCCTTGGCTATGGTGAAGCTGAAACGCTGACCGGTGAGGACGTGTCGGGTCCTATAGGCCGAATAAGTGCCAGTTACGTATTGAATGGAAGCCCCTTGATACTGCTCTATGAAAGACTATTCACGGACACCTCGCTGGGTTCTTTCGAGACAACATTGCTGTCAGATAACAGGTACGCATTGGGCAGCGGTGGCGCTCAGAATTTCAATCAGATTGATGTATTGTTAACGGAAAACTCGTCAATCGGTTATTCCTTCCTTAACGTTTGTAGTCGGTGTGAGCTCGTCTTGAGTGCAGCGCTGAATAAACTGGACTATGAGATTCAAGCAATTGACCAGGATGCGCTCAGTTTTAATATTGGATTCAACTATGCGTTTACCAGCGACTTTACGATGGGCCTCGGCGCTCAATACCTTGAACGAGACTTTCTTAACACTGCGCCATTACGCAAAGATGATGAATATACTTACGGCGTGAACTTTACGTATGCGTGGCTGCGAAATCTTCAATTAGGTTTCAGCGCTGGCCAGCAGGAGCGGGAAAGCAACGTACCAGGGAACGACTACGAGGAGTTGAGATTTTCTTTCAATATTGTGTGGGCGTATAACTTCGCCGCTAATTAACACCGCGTAGAGGCCGCTGGCGGTAGCTAATTAAACAGGCATCGCAGACAGACGGAAGCTTCCAGCTAAGTACATTTCCTGCGATGGGCTAGGCTTAGATTTTAGCAGTTGATTTTTGAAACACTGCTATTGCTGGCATCGTGCATTGTATGAATTTAAACACTGAAACTGACGTAGTGATTGCTGGAGCTGGCATAGCCGGTGCCGTTGCCGCGTGGGCTTTGCATGAACGAGGTCTGTCAGTGACTTTGGTGGACCCAAAAAGCTCAGCACCACGTGTGTTTAAAGCCGAGCGAATCTCGCGACCGGCAGCTGAAATTTTGACCGAATTGGGCCTGATCGACAGGCTTGAAAGCCTGGCGCTACCGCTTCACAGTACCGCCACGATCAAAGGGTCGAAAATCGAAAACATTATTCGCAACAAAGATTACTCCATTCCTCTGTGGCATCTGGTCTCTCGCCTCAGATCCGATGTGTCCAATGTTGAGGGTATACAAGTTCTGATTGATCGGGTTGATCAAGTTGATTCATCACCTGGCAATCAACGAATTACTCTGGATTCCGGCAACACGCTGGATTGCAAGCTGCTTGTCGTGGCAACAGGTGCGTCAACAGGTCTCTTGAAAAACCTGGGTATTGAACGCGAGATCATTAGTCATAAGCATTCATCTACTTTCGGTTTTGATATTGAACCAGGCCCCGGTTTTTCCTTACCGACGGATTCGGTGTCAGTGCGAATCTGCAAAGATGGCGTGGACTACATGAATATCTTTCCGACAATGGACGGCACTTATCGGGCAAATTTGTTTACCTATTGGCCCGCTGGGGGCGTAAATACGCGAGGCTTCATCAAAAGCGACATTGAAACTATTAACGCTAAGTTAAACCACCTTGCACCGAACGTGAAGAAAGTAACCGGTGAATGGCAAGCCGTTGGCAGGGTAGAGTGTGGTTCTGTCAGTGTCATGAAGTCCAGTGGCTTTCATCAACCAGGTATTGTGCTGATTGGTGATGCGTATGGGAGAATCTGCCCCTGTTCTGGCATGGGCATCAACAAAGCGTTCAGCGACGTTCTTACACTCTGTCGCTACGCACCTGAGTGGCTGAAGACCGGAAAGCCTCTGAATTGGGCTGCGCTGTCTCAATACTATAACGATGAAAAGCGAATTGAATATGAAGAGTATCTTTACACATATTCGCTCTTTATTCGTAAGAGAATGCTGAGCAAACACCCCTTATGGGTGCTGCGTAGATGGTACTACCATCAAGTACCGGCGAAGCTTAAGGAAAAGATCAGACAGTTTCGTTCGCGAGAATCATCTAATGATGCTCAAGCGCAAACTGTCTGATCCAAAAATTGGTTTAATCTGTCGTTGGAGCAAAAGCTCGGCGATGTAAATTGCTCAACACCTAATACAAGTGAGTAGTGTGCTATGTTTTCAGCAAGTCTAGTGTCAAAGTTACTGCGGTTATGGCCTTTTGATCGGGGCCACCTGAGAATTTACAATTTTCTTTCCGACAAAACAAAAGCAGAGTTCGATACTTTGCCGCAGCCAACGATCATGAATTCTGGATTAAAATTGTACGTTCGCCCTGACGATCATTTATCTCAATGGTTTCGTTGTTTTGGAACGTATGAGCCACGTACCTCGCGGATTCTTCGTGAGTATGCCAGCAAAGACACAGTGTTTGTCGATGTTGGCGCCAATCTAGGCCTGCACAGCTTAGGTGTGGCAAGAGACGTTGGTTGCCACGTAGTCGCTTTTGAACCGCACAAAGAAACGGCGGACTGCCTCGATCAATCGATAGAAGTAAACGAGCTGGGATCCTTAGTAAAAGTTATGCGTGTTGCGCTGTCTAATGAAGACGGAACTGCGACTTTGGTGCAACCATTAACACATGCAGGCAAATCTTCGTTGTTAGGACCAAACCCGCACTTCAGGGAAGGTGGGCATTCGGAAGTCGCGGTAGCTCAGTTGGACAAACTGACGGAATTCCACGAACACCTGAATCAACTGGGTAAGAAAGTAGGCCTTATAAAAATGGACATTGAAGGCGCTGAGGAACGTGCGCTGCATGGCATGGCTACCCTACTGAAAGAGCATCGTCCGGTAGTTGTTATAGAACTCTGCGATGGCAACTTGTTCGGTTTTGTGTCTTCTACAGCCGCCGTCGTTAAGTTGATGGAAGGCTGGGGCTATGAATTGGCGCAAGAACTGGAGTGGAACGGCATTTTTGTTCCCAAATAACTCACTTCGTTCCGCGAACTGAGCCAGACTAGCCAATGAAGAAGAGCATTCAAGCCGCTTTTTTATCAGGTAAAACGGCTTATAGAAGGAACTTCCAGTGGCCAGAATTATGTACCCCTGCAGAATAATCATACAGATACAATCGGTAGTAGGTTGAATGCATGTTTCTCAAATTCATTCTTTTCGTACTGATTTTTTATGTTCCCGAGCAAGCGCATTTTCCGCAGAGCCTTGGAATTCGCGGTATCAACGTTTTCAACGTTCTATTTCTTATTGCCCTGGCCGCCGCACTGGGCCAACCCAAGCTAAGTGAGGCTGCATCACCGCTTAAAGGCAAAATCCTGTTCTATTTCTTTATCATGGGATTTGCTTTGCTGCTGTCTTTATTCAAATCTCCTCACTTTATTCAGGACATAATTCTTTACAAGACCCTGGTATTCTACGCGACGCTTTACTTTCTGTTTTTTCGAGCGGTACAGGACATTAAGACGCTCAGGTTCATGTTTGTCGCGGTTGCTTTCACGTATGGCATGATGAGTCTGGAGATCATTCGAGAGGCGGCCTTCTTTGGCTTTTCACCAAAGATCCGCCTGGTCGGTGCATTTGGTCTGGAAACAGGGAACCCAAATTATGCTGGCGCTTATTTTGCGGTACTGAGCCCTGTCGCCGCTGCCTTCATGATGTACTACAAAGAAGATGCCAGAGTGAAAATGGTGGCGACGGCTTTGTTTTTCATGGGTCTTATGGCTGCATTTTTTACCTATTCGCGCCAGGCTTATATGGCTATCGCGGCAGGGACTTTTCTTATAGCAATCAGTCGAAGCATGATGGCGGCTGTGTTTGTCGGTATCTTGGTGCTCAACTACGCGGCCTGGGCGCCCGACAGCGTGGTCTCCAGGGTCGAAAATACCGCGGAAGTCGATCAGGATACAGGAGAGGAAAAACTCGAGGAAAGTGCAGACTCACGGTTTGAGATTTGGGCGGGCGCCTGGGAATTGATTAAAAGCAACCCAATTGGTATCGGTTACAATCAATTCAAGATCCGTATTGATCCGTACTTGCCGGAATGGGTGAAAGCTCGCGATGCGCACAGTTCCTATTTTCTGATTTGGACAGAGGCGGGGTATCTTGGCTTGATTGCGTTTCTGTCTCTACTGTATGGTTTTTTCGCCGTGGGTCGGCGCTTGTATCGAGCGGGTAAAGAGACAAACAATCCTGAAGCGACGGTACTGGGTCTGGGTTTTTCGATCAGCGCAATTGCTGTTGCAATGTCAAACGTTACCAGCAGTACTTTCCAGTCGGGTGAAGTGATGGCTAACTACTGGGTAATGGCTGCACTGGTGTCTCGCTACGCGATACTGATTGAAGAAGGGTATCGTCTGGGTGATGAACGCGAGGAGAACGCAGTACCGGATGAGCAGGTAGCCGGCAGCCAATATCATGGTGATAACGGGAAAGATGACGAACCGGCCTGGGTAAAACGGCTGGAAGATCGTGTTTAGCCGCAGCACCTGCAGCCGATAATGCTGGCATTACTACTCAAAAGGGCATCGGCATTCTCGTTTGCCAGTTTATTGATCGTTGTATCAAGTCTGATTTCGTTTCCAATTCTGACAAGAGTATTCAGTGTTGAGGAATATGGCACCATCAGCCTTATAAACGCGCTTCTCACTTTTTGGACGGCGTTTTCCAAAGGCGGTTTACAAAATTCCGTTGTTCGTTTCTATAACGATGCCAAAGTTGACGCTAAGTTAGGAAACTATTTCTCGACAGCGCTGTTAGGTATGTTGTTTTGCAGCTTGCTGGTCAGTGCACTGGTTGTACTGGTCTATTTGCTGTCTGAAACCGTTAATGCGTATCTTGACAGCAATTACGCCATGAGCATCGGCTTGCTACTGGTGCTCGGTGCATTGGTGGTTGTGCGAGCAGCGCACTCCAGTTTGTTGAATTGCTTGCTAATTATGGAGCACAGCGCAGCCTATGCAACACTTCAGGTATATGGCAAATATCTGGTGTTGGCAGCCATACTCGTTGGCGTATTATTTATAGGTGCTGAAGTAAGTAACTTCTTTATTGCAATGTTCATTGGTGAACTTCTTGCCATAGTGCTTGTGGCTCGCGCTTTAAAGGTTAGGCAAACGACGCAGATACGGCTAAGCGCTTTTGATAACGACATGTTTAAAGCAATGCTTGCTTACAGTGTACCGATGATGGGTTACGAAATCACAACTATTATCCATACTCTGGCAGATAGAGTGGTTCTTGACCTATTACTGGACAAAGAGGCAGTAGGTCTCTATTCGGCGGCTTACAATGTTGCAGAATTGTTTAATGTGCTCATTGCTGTTTCGGTCAGTTCCGTCATTCAACCTGCGTATTTCAAGCTCTGGTCTACTGAGGGCGAAGATGCAACGATTGAATTTCTTAATACAGCGCTCCATTTTTATATTATTTTGCTCCCGGCAGTTGTGTGGGGTGTTGTGGTCATTGGTGAAGACCTGTTAGTGTTACTGGCATCAGAAAAGTATGCTGAAGGCGCAGTGGTTTTCCCGTTTGTCATAACCGGAATAATGATTCATGCGACTGCATTTATTTATGCTGCTGGGCTATATATATACAAACGCAGCGTTCAATTGTTTATCCCGGCGTTGATTTGCAGCTTTGTCAATATTGGACTTAATTTTTTACTGATTCCAAAGTTCGGTATTAGTGGGGCTGCCGCAGCTACGTTAATCAGCCTGTTTCTTGTTAGTAGCATGATGTTTATATCCGGCCGGGCTTTGTTGAAGCTGAACTTTTCGGTTGCTCACTTGTTTAAGTATATTCTCGCTGCGAGTCTGATGGGTCTTGTGCTGCAGCAGATAGCCCTGGGATCTCCACTTTTGAACATCTCTGCCAGGGTACTATGTGGCATTGTTCTTTATGCGCTGATTGTGATCTGCATTGATAATCGTTGTCGACACCTTGCCTTCGAGTATTTTCACCGATTGAGAGGTGCTTAAGGTACTGCCGAGCGGGCCTTGTTACTCCTGGCTAAGCTCATTGATGGCCCAACTAGGGAAGCCCATTAATCCAGACCAGGCTCTTGGTGTTCTGACCTCACTATTGTTTTTGAATTCTCCCATGAGCCATCTTGTTAAGTTCTGTGTTAAGGCTATGTGATCAGAACTGGTGTTCTTTGATACCCATACCAAGCTGTTTAGCCAG
Organism: Gammaproteobacteria bacterium; assembly: GCA_030429735.1. GTDB lineage: Bacteria > Pseudomonadota > Gammaproteobacteria > Pseudomonadales > JAUIET01 > JAUIET01. Next base: position 257,796 of record JAUIET010000006.1, on the reverse strand, counting down.
AACCAGCCGTAATTATTCAGATTGCTTAGTTCAGGCTCCTTTGATTGGCCATCGTCGTAGTAAACCATCGACCAAACGCCATTCTTTCTGAATATTTGTTCGCGCGCCACCTTGTTCACCGCAACTTCGATTGCCCTGCTTGTTCTTTGCTTAAGGCTATCCTCAAGCATATCGTTTTCTAACATTATTATTAAACCTTCTACAAGTTGAGCACTCCAGACCGGTTGCTCGCCACTCAATCCACCGGTGGATTCAATTTCCTTGACAATAGTAGTCACCAATTTGTTTGCGATGGCTTTATAAGAAGTACCCGCTGGCATCGGTGTAAAATCGTACTCGGGTGTTGAGATGTAACGAGTGCCCTCGTTTCCAAAAAGAACATGGCCGTAATACAAATTACGTAGCGCCCAACCGCCAATACGGTCGTGCTTGGTTGTCCACTCGGTTCGTGTGAGAGCAAAATAGGCAGAGTTATCTATTTGCATTCGGGCTATTTCTTTGGGCCATAGTTCACCGGTTAAATGGCTGTAGAGCAACAAAGAACGGGTATGGTAATTGTATTCTGGAATTGCCGGGGTACACCAATGCGACTCCGGAACGGGGCAAGTGCCTTTTCGCACTCCTGCACCTGATTGTTTTCTACTGTATGGATGAAACTTGACTACCTGCACATCCATGATGTTGCGCACAGCGGCATGCGCCCTGTTCCACAAACGTTCATCATTGGTGCTTGCCCAGCTCAACATCATTCCCAGCGTTAAATCGTATTGCAGTGCAGCCCAGGAAATTACCGCCTGACCATTCTCGTCATGATACGAATTGCTGATCTGGTAGTCTCCATAGTTTTTCCAGCCGCGATTATCATAGATAACATCCCAGAGTGTGATTAAGTCGAAACTCTCTCGAAGAAGGGACAAATACTCCTGGTTGGTACTCGGCATGCCGTCCATCGCTAACCACCAGTCTGGAAAAGCGGGTTTGGGAGCGGCGTTAAGAACGGCTTGCAATTCAGCACTGTCATGCGATTGCGCATCCAGAGACAAGGCAAAGTCGAGCGTAAAACCAGCACCACCATATAAGATTGTTGGATCACGAAGAGCAACCCAGGATATTCTGTTGTGATGTGACTCTGCGCGTAACGGGAACTTCTTTGCAAAATCCTTGATATGGAGCGCAAAGTTGTTTGATTCCAAAACCGCGTCAGGCATTTGAACGGGTTCGATCAGGGTTGGTGACCTGCCTGTTGAACGAACCTTCAGCGCGCCAAAGACTATACGGTCGCCTTCCTCATTGCCGGTTGTGCGGAGTTCAACGTAGTCATCAGCACTGAAATTATGCTTGCCAGCTATGGAGTTCGACTTTTTTTGCTGGTCAATCTGTTGGCTTGATACGATATTTCCGTTGGAAACCACGTTGACAGTAACGCCATCTGCAGATGGATAGGGGTAAATCAATGGCCTTTGTTGCAAGCTAAACGTCAGCTCACCCTGCAGCTTGGGGTAGATTCTCAACAGGCTTTTACCGCCATCGCGTGGGTGTGTTATCTGAAAGTAGCCGTCGTCGAAGTGCTCGCCTCGCCAATGCGCCGGCCCGGTGTTTGCTTCCGTGACGATCAGTGGATAATTTCCGTTTCTCCCACCTGAATAGGCATTTAGCTGCTCCACACTACTCTCTTTGTGCAGAGTTTCTGTTTCTATGTCAAAGCGAAGGTTTTGAATAACCCGTTTGTGCCAAAAATTTTTGTCCCAGGATGCTTCGCTTGGGTGATCATCGTGGCGGTCAGTGATAGAGAATGAAACTTTAATAAATGGCTTGTCGTGATAAAACTGATACCGAGCGACATACCACAAGTTTTCGCTCCGAGAGTACCAACCACGTAGTTCCAACCAGCTGTTTTCACTGTCATAGTAATATTCTGACGGTTCGCCTACGACCAATTCGCGGTTTTTAAAGACGACACTTGATGTCGCATTCGTGATCAGCGGCTTGCCGCTCTTGAGTACGGTCAGTCCAAACCGGTTTTTAGGTACACATACTTCGTATTCACCCATGCGAATAGAAAATTCGGACGCGCCTTCGCGTAAATCAAACGCAGTGGATGTAGGAAGCATTGCCGAGCAAGGACCAGCTGCGTATGTTGTGTTGGCTGCTGACACGCTAATCGCGACAAACAGACCTATTGTAAGTCTCAACGAGCAATTTAAAATCTGCATGGTTTCACCTTGGGCTATTCGTATAGAGTAATACGGTGCAAATTGCATACTTGGCTAGCAACAAACGGTTTTTGGTTTGCCAGTAGCAAACAATCGAACATTGTCTGCAGAAGAGTATTACCTATGCCGTAAATGATTCAACATACCATTTAACATGTTCTTGGTAGTACGACTTATTCTCTCCCAAACAGTCTCGCGTTGCACGGCGATTGAAGCAGTCTCGCCAAACGCTTCTTTTGCAAACTCAAGAACTAACTGTTCAGCATCATGTTGCGAACTTAGGAGCTGTTTTTTCTGAGGGCAATGAGTATCTGAATGCACACGTAGGGTAAAATCATTGCCGCTTTGTTTCTTAAGGTACAGTGTGTGTGGAAACAGGGCACATTCACGTGGTCGCTTATTATACACAGCACATCCGTCACCCTGCCAATTCGGGCAAGCATCGCCACCGGCCTGGCTCACGATATAAAGAGGGCCTTGGCGTTGAACAACAATTTTTTCAGCGTGCTGCTCAAAGCAACGTTTGTACTCTGGTTCGGTTAGACAAAGCCCCGTCAAGTTCGTGCAGCACCCCTGGTTTATAGAACAAGTAAGACATGGGTTAGCAGAGCTGCTCATCACGGCTTTCCTTTCGTCAGTGATCGAGCGGGGGCTGTGCGATTTTTAAGTGCTAACTCCTTATTTTTCTGATTCGAATCGTCTTTAGTCTCTGCGTTGTGTCGTTTTGCCCAGCGAGCTGCCTGCAGTGCAAGCGATTTTGGCGATGCGGTGTATTGTTCCAAAGCGTAGCTTGGCTCCAGTCTATTGGTCCAAAACAGTTTGTAATCCAGGCAGGTCGGCCCGAAGTCCATCATCTGATCACCGCGCAGGTAACTGTCTCTGATTAGCCGGGTCCAAAGTGCATTGCCAGGCGCCAATTTTGCCATCTTAGGATGAAAGCCGATACGTGTTAGATCCAGGTAGCCGCGATAGTGATAACCATAAACGAAAGCGATGGGTTCATCGTCCAGGAAGAGAACATTCATGTCTATTGCGCCAGATGTTACGGCGCCAACATGTACGTCACGGAGAAAGGGGCGCACTTCATCATGATGCATGGTGTTGCCATCAACCAAGCCTTCTTGCCAGCTAACACGAGCGAGCTGCTCACAGGCGTCGTACAAGTCCCAGCGTAAATTCGCATCAGACAGTGGCGTCGGTGGTGGGCGATATCGTTCATGACGAATCTCACCTAGTTCCGTAAGTCGTCGTTCACATCGCTCAACATTACGTCGCCGGTTCTTTTGTGCGCGGCGTGTTTCCCAATACGTATCCCAGTCTGCTTCCAGGTCAAGCACGGCGACTCGAGTGGCTTCGCGACAGGATTGTTGTGCTATGTCTGCTTTGGTCGGCGGGTCGTTCTCGTTGACATGCGGTGCATTCAACAGTGAATCGTAGTCTGGCATGTTCTCCAGTTCGATAATGTCGAACTTCCAATCACTGGCGCGCAGGTGTTTGATAGCTGCCGTCAGCACGCTGTTTGGATCTGCAGTGATTGGTCCGTAAAAACTGCTCCAACCGGAGTGTGGGAAGCTGACGATACGTACTGAACTTAGCTTTGTGGGTTGCTGCTGAATCATCAGTGGAACAAACCCGGCAATATTATTGGCGTCGTGCACAATAACGACAAACAACTGCTCTTTATCTGATGCGAAGCGCCATCTGGAATCCAGCCATTCAATAGATTGAAAAAACGAAGCATGCGGCGTTTTGGCCAGTAAACTGCCCCAGGACTCAGAATATTCACTCAGCTGGTCAATATGAGTTATTTCGGTGCAGCTAAGCATGTCTTGCTCATTGGTCATTGACTATAAATTTCGCGCTAAACAGCGCGCGCCACGGCTGAACCAAACCAATCATTTTCATGCTTGACTAGTTCAAACCCGGCTTGTTGCAACTCGCTGCGCACTTCATCCAGCACAAAATGGTGGTGATAAAGAGGTGTGTCTGGATCCAGATGGTCACCAACTTCCACAATCTGCTTACCTCGCCCACGCATTTTGCGCATCAGGTTCGCAACAAACGCCTGGGCACGAAAGGAAAGACCATCGTGCTCGCGAATGTAATAACCAAATGCGAGTATTGCATCTTTTTTAAGCACCCGTCGTAGATTACTCAAAAACTCAATACGCTTTGACCGATCGTGCACATGTGACAGATACTTGCGTGCTATGAATGCTCCATCGTAGAAATCGGAGGAGCCAGGAACGGAAAATCGATCGGCCAGTTCAATAGTGACATCGTGTTGCGAATCGCGCAAAGCCAGTTGTGATGCCTTGCATAAATTCTCTGCGTATTCTATGCCAGCTATGCCATGGCCTAGCGCGCTAAAGCCAAGCAACTCGCGGTTGCCACCCGCAGCGACCACCAACAGGGACTGCTTGTTTGCCAGGTGTTGCTGTGCAATACGATGTTCCCACGGCTCCAGGCCGAGTTCTGCCTCCATCGTAAGATCAACTGTTGGTGAGTTCTCAAAAGGGTAGGTGTCAAAGCACTGAAACTGCTCATCGCTGAGCAAGCCCATAAACAAGCCGGACTGCACAGCCTCTACCCAGTTGCCCAAAATTCGTATGAGAGACTGTGAATACATCAGGCTCTTGATGCCAATGCTTTGTGTTTCGTTCATTTTCTACTCGCCATAGTGAGCAATACGTCAGTGTGTCGCCCACAAATTTAAGCTGTTATTCGAAATCAATAGCTAAAGTCTAGCGTTAAATACTGAAACCTGGACAAAAGGCGAGTAATACAGTGAGCACGGTCACATTGTTCTTCAACGTAAAAATGCAGTGAAAATTAACCGGCTGAATACAACTGTGAGAGCCTTGCCGAGACTGAATTTACGCCTGCGTATTGAGTGATAAATGATCTTCCAGCCTCACCCATTTCTTCAAGTTCCTGGGTACTTCTGTTTTTTAGCTCTACTAAACATTGGGTTAACTCGTCTACGCTTTCCTTTTCGTACAGCCAACCGTTCTTTCCATGTTCGATAACATCTTCATTACCACTAATTCGAGAACCAATAACCGGCAATCCGGATGCAATGTACTCAAGTAATGTGTTTGATAAGCCTTCATTCAAGGAGGTTAGCAATCCATAGTTGGCTATCTCCAGGTATTGCTCCACGCTTTCTGTTGGCCCAGGTAGAATGATTTGATGTTCTCTACCATATGATTTGATCTTCTGCCTTAAGTCCAGCTGCAATACTCCGTCGCCAACAATCAGCAAGGCGGCATCATCATCGGCGCTGAATGCTCTAACCCAGGCATCAACAAGCATGTCCAAACCTTTTTCGGGCACCAGTCTGCCAGTAAACAAACCAATCGATGCAAAATCAAAATCAGTACCCTTCTTTGTGTGCTGCTTTTGATGGTTGACAACAAAACGCTCCGTGTCGATTGCATTCGGCAAAAGAACGATCTTGCTTTCGTCGAAATTTTTTTTCAGTAAGGTCGCGAGCTCACTGCTAATGGTCTGGTAATACGTTGCTTTTCTGATCGCCCATCGCAATATATGGATATGCAGCGTTATATTATCTTCCTTGAGTATCCCATATTGCCGCTCCCACCAACCCGTGAGCTTGACTACAACCGGCTTATTGAACATGCTGCCGACAAGACAACCAATTGCAGCAACGTTATGAGCACTCTGGCAATGAATCGCTGCATACTCGTTTCGATGGGTGATGAGGTACCGGGCCAACGAAAGCAACATATAGATACCGCCGACAAACGGTATTTTCGGATAGGCTATACGATAAATCTCAATGCCTTCATGAGTATCGGTCCGACTGGTGGGGGCATATTTCATAATTGGCGCTATAACTTTAACCGTAACGCCCTGTTTCGATAATCCTTTGGAAATGGTTGTGATTTGACGCTCAAGACCTCCACTCCCTGACACCGGATAACCACTCTCGGTGATCATAAAAATTGTACTGTCAGTCATCAGGGGATTCCATTAGGCCTGGTGCGATCGGGCTACCAGCTGGTGATAGTGTTTATGCCAGCTATACTAATCTATTTATAGAAGATGCCAGCGCATGAATCAATGCAGTTTTGCAATTTGCAGTAGTGGTGTTTTACCCGATAGGTTCGCGTTTTCTGATGAGCGGGAAAACGAAATACACTTTCTGCAAACTGTGGACTGGTATAACAGACACTCGGAAGACCATTTAGTTGCAGCAACGTTTCGTGATGACACGCTGGTAGCAAGATCAATTGTAAAAATTAAAGAACTGCCGGTTAAACTTGGCAGGCAGTATAAAGTTGAGCGCGGCCCGGCGGCAAATAGTTGCGAAGACTTATACACGCATTTGGACCAGCTCTGCGGTTTTCTTGAAAAAGATGGCGTGATACTCGAGATCAGCCCTTATCAGGAATCCGAAAGTATTCTTAGTGAATTAGACCAATACCTGGTAAGTAATAAATGGAAGCGAGTTGAAGAAACGCGCAACTTCTACAGACATTCAGTAGAAGTAGACTTAATGCCCTCCGTTGATGAAATAAGGAGGTCGCTGCGTAAGAGTTATAAGAACTGCTTGAACAAGGCTACCAAATTGGGCCTTGAATGCGAAGTGAATCCAAATGCAGAAAAAATCAAAGAGCTGATACATCAGTACAATCGAATGGCGGAACATCGTTCGCTGAAGCCGATTGAAAGCCGGGACGCAGAATACATTCTCGCGGGTGTTTTGAGCAGAAAAGTTATAGTCAGCGTAATTTCCGCTGAAGGTAAACAACTGGGCGGTAATATAATGCTTTCCTATCCGCACAAGCTTGCGGCGGAATGGGGCGTCTACAGCGATGAAGAAGCGTACAGGAAATTCCCGCTCAGCCATTTCGCAGATTGGGAGGCGATAAAATGGGCGAAAGAAAACGGATATACAAGCTACGATCTATGTGGTTACTGGCTGGACGAAGGTAAAAATAACCCTATCAATCTGTACAAAAGCGGCTTTAGCAAGACAATTATCAGCGTAACGCCGGAATACGACTACAGTCTAAAACCACTCCTGGCGGAATCATTAAGCTCGGTGAGAAAATTGTATTCCAAAATCAGGTGACTTGAATTCGATGTTTATTAGTCAATGGCAAAAATCAAGTAGTGCGATATTGTTACTGCCATCACCAGCTATAGCGCACTGAGGATTATCTTCTGAAAAAAATACAGAATTCAGTTTCGTACGTCAGAGAAAATGGCGTACTTTCTTACTTTGTTGAGTTCTATCACAGGTTAGCTGACCGACTGTATGAGCGCCGCTTCAAGGTTGATACACGGTATATTGTAAGTGAGGACTTCGAACTAAATAATATCGAGTTTGCAGAGTATTCGCCCTTGCAATACAGGCACATTTTCAGTGTGTTAGATTCATTATCAATTGATAAAACCGAAAGTACGTTGCTTGACTATGGTTGTGGAAAAGGGCGTGCGATCGTTTCTGCCGCGTCATACCCTTTCAAGAAAGTGATCGGTATAGAAATGTCTGAGGTGATCCGTTACGCTGAAAGCAACATGCAGGCAATGGCACACAAGCGATGCAAAAACGTTGAGCTGCTTCAATGCGATGCCACCACTTACGCTGTTCCGGATGACGTGAACGTTATCTATCTGTTCAATCCATTTAAGGGTTCTACTCTGGAAAAAGTGTTTGACAACATCGAACAGTCTCTGCGCTCCTCACCCAGAGAAATTCATATTCTCTACTTCAATAATGATCACTTTGAAAAAATCGTATCAAAGTGGCCATGGATAACTTTGGTCAGCCAACAACAGTATTTGTCCAAAATTTCATATGGACGATACTCTGCTAAATTACTCTGAGTGGCAATGTAAAAGGAAGTTGCTGGTACTCAGTGATAATGCCGCAGCCAGGCATTAAAGCTGATTATGCTCCATAAATGATGCTGCCAGTCTCGCTCGCCGGATAAATGTTCATTCCAAAGCTTGCGCACTTTATCTGAATCAAAATAGCCATCCTGGCGTAATTGTTGCTCGTCCAGCAAACTTTCAGCCCATGGTCGCAGCTCCTTGCGCAACCACATACCCATCGGTACAGCGAACCCCTGTTTTGGTCGATCGGTCAGGCAACTTGGCACATAGTCTGACAGAATATCCTTGAGTATCAGTTTTCCATTGCCATCTTGATGCTTCCATTCAGGGCGAACACGCCATGCTGCTTCAACAAGGCGATGATCCAAAAAAGGCGCCCTGGTTTCCAGGCTCACTGCCATTGCTGCTCGATCAACCTTTACCATAATGTCGTCAGGTAGATAGCTATTCATATCAGCGTAACACATCATACTTTCCTGATCAGTTGGCCATTGGCAATAGTCGTTTTCAGAATAAATAGATGGGTACACTGAGGCGCCTATCACCAACTGATCGCTCGGGCGAAAGAAGTACACCAGGCATTGGTACAAATCGTGTGGGCTTTCCGCAGCAATCAGATGTTGAAGCTTACGCGCTTTGTCGTACAAGCTGGAGGTTTCCAGGTTCGCATTCGAAAATGGCGACGCTAACTGCGCTGCTATTTTCAGCAGTTGGTCGGGACAAATCGTGATTAGTTTCGCCATCAACTGCCGGAGTTTAAGAGGTGCTCTTGCGAACTTGCGCCACAATTGCTGGTTCAAAAAGTATCGATGGTAGCCGACAAAAAGCTCATCGCCACCATCGCCGCTGAGGGCTACGGTCACGCCCGATCTCGCAATTTTAGATACCAGATAAGTGGGAATCTGCGAAACGTCTGCAAATGGTTCGTCATAGATTTCTGGCAACTGCTGCACTACGTCAAGTGCGCTGGAGGCGTGTACATAGACCTCCGTGTGGTCGGTTCCCAGATGTTCGGCGACACTTTTCGCGTGTTCGGCTTCATTGTAGTACTGCTCATGAAAGCCGATCGAGAATGATCTGATTTTACTTGAGCTTAAGCTTTGCATGATGCCTACAATGGCCGACGAGTCAACGCCGCCGGACAGGAATGCACCCAGAGGTACGTCGGCATTCATCTGCAAGCCAACCGCGTCTACCAATGCTTCTTTGATACTGCTTCTTGCCTGCTCATAGTCGCTATAAGGATCGTGCAGACCGTTAAGAGCTGCCTCTTTGATTGACCAGTAACAGTGTTCCTCAACTACTAGTGATAGGTCCTTACGAGCGATTTCAACGTAATGCCCAGGTCGAACCTTCCTAATATTTTCATAAATCGAATAAGGTGCTGCAATATACGCAAGCTGAAGCAGCTGTGCTAAAGAGTTTCGGTCAATGTTTCCGTCAAAGCGCGGATGAACTCGCAGCGCATTTAACTCTGAACCGAATACCAGTGCGCCATCCCAGGCGCCGTAATAGAATGGCTTTTCGCCCAACCGGTCTCTTGCGAGGTAGAGACGGGCGGTATGCGAATCCCAGATTGCCATGGCAAACATACCGACCAGCTTGTTAAGCGTGTGCGCCAGGCCATAATGCTCTATGCATTCAAGGATGGTTTCAGTATCGGAGTGACCGTGAAAATCGCTGCCTTTGGCTTCCAGTTCCCTGCGTAATCGTTGGTGGTTATAGACTTCACCATTGAACACAATGGTAAATCGCCCACTGCTTGAATGCATAGGCTGCCTCCCAAGCGGTGATAGATCAACCACGCTAAGGCGTTGATGGCTAAAACCGATCCCGTGAGTACGATCAAACCACTGACCCCTATCGTCCGGACCACGATGCAGGAGTTGCTCACCCATTTTTTCCAGAAGCTGTTGAGCTGAACCGGGGTGAACCGTTGAGTCAAGAAAACCGGCTATTCCGCACACAGTATTAGAATTCCATTGCTGTATTTAGACGCTGAACATTCAGACTCATCGCATATTGCCCGCTAACTCGGCAAAGCATCTTTTGAAATCTTTGACGTCATTATCGCCAATCACCATGCGTTGAATAGCGTATTGATTCTGAATCGGGCTATGGTTGAAACCGCGTATCGTACTCATGGCGTATTCGTAACCCGCTGCCCGTGTAGATTCTATGACAACTTCTGAGTGGCGGCCTGCCGGGTATGCAAAGCCGGTTACAGGTTTGTCGAGTAGAGTTTCAAGAGTACTTTTTGACTCACTCAGTTCCTGCTGCAGTCTAGTCTGATCGAGTTGGGACATATCGTGATGATGGATTGAATGGGCGCCTATTTCCATGCCCGCCTGCTGAAACGATCGCAGTTGTTCTGAACTCATGCGTGGAGCCCAATGTTGATTCGTTGTTACGTTCAGCTGATCTTCAATTGCATCAACCGCTCGCATACAGCGCGAAAGATCAGTTGTCCATAAGCCGTCCAGTAATGTTTCAACCGACCGCTTCTTGTTTGGTGGCGACAATTCGAGCGGCGAATCACAGCCGGTAATATCCAAATTTCGTACATCAAGTGTATTGGCGCTGCTTTGATGAATGGCATAGATCACTCTATCCCACCACAGCATTTGGGCTGTATCCAGACCTCCGGTAGCAACATACAGAGTTGCTTGCAGTTGCAGCTCTTGAAGAATGGGTAAAGCGTTATTCAAGTTGTCCAGGTAACCATCATCAAAGGTAATGGATACGGTTGGCTTGTTCAGTGTCTCACCTGCCTTAGTCGCGGCGATCACATCATTGGCCTGCCTGATGTCAAAGTGTTGTTTGAGTAACTGCATCTGAGCTTTAAAATCCTGCTTCTGGGTAACCATGCCCAGTGCAAACGGATCTTTCGCATAATCATCAAGCACTCTGTGATAAGTAATCACTATCCAACACGGCTCGCTTTCCAGCTGCTTGATTCTTCGCTCAAACAAACCCGTCATATCCACTACATTATTAACCAGTTGCTTACCGAGCGATTTGGCCTTTGATACTGGATATGACATGGTGCTAGCGTCCAACATTACTTACATGAGGGCGAGATTTGGCGCAGAAGACACTTGCAAGTAATATCAACACTGTATGACTGTCTCTACACATCTATATTCCTTCGAAACCAAAGTTCCAAAATAATCAGCATCCACAATTCGCTTGAGTAATCCCAGGCGTTTTTTTCGTGCCGACTGACCAATTGGGTGATCAATTCCTGATTAAAATAACCGCGTTGCCTGGCTCTATCGCTTAGCAATACATCGTGTACAAGTTCACGAAACAGAGGGTGTTCTCGGAACCATACCGAAACAGGTAGTCCAAACCCTTGCTTCTTCTTATTTAAAATTTCATCAGGAAGAATGTTAACAACCGCTTTTCGAAACAGGTAGCGCTTCTGTTGACCATTAACTTTATAGTGTGCAGGTAATGTTCCCGTAAAATCGATCAGCGATCGGTCAAGGAACGGGTATAAAACTGACACAGATGATGCCTTGGCCGTTTTATTGACTTTCATCAGATCATTGTCAGCGATGGCCATCTGCAAATCGATGTACATCAGGCGATGCAAATCCGTATTCGCATTGCAATCATTATAATGAGCGTCGACCAGGTTGAGCGATGAGTTTCTATCAACGATTGATCGCATTGCGTCGGTAAGAAGCTCTTCGTAGAAATCCGACGCAAATGAATCATCTACATAAAATCTTTCAGGGTTTGCCAGTGACGCACGATGTACAAAATTATGTACTCTATTCAGAATGCGAGTATCCGCTGGTTTGAGAAGCTGAGTCGTTCCACGCAATAGAGATTTAAGCGGTTCAGGCAAAGCGTAAAATTTGCGAAAAATGGAGTCCTTTGCGTACCGCTCGTTGCCACCAAACACCTCGTCGCCACCGTCGCCTGCAATCAGGGTATCTATTCCGTGGTCGGCCGCCAGCGAGGCGCAAAAATAGGTGGGAATAGCGGATGAGTTTCCAAATGGCTCATCGTACATCGCCACCAAGGTATCGATACAATTGAGCGTGTCCGTTGCACTGACAGATAATGTATATGATTGGGTCGAGAAATGTGATGCAGCAGCACGCGCGAACGGCAATTCGTCGTAACCTTGTTCGGCGAAGCCAATTGAGAACGAGTTTACAGGCGATTCAGTGGTGTGTGCCGCAAGTACGCCGGTAATTGTGGAGCTGTCGTTACCGCCGCTTAGGAATGTTCCCCAGGAATCCCCGTCAGGTTGGTGTTGTTTTATCGAGCTGGATAGGCTGTCGCGTAAGGCATCAACGGCTTCGGCTTCGGTTCCCACATAAGACGCGTCGTAGCTCGCTTGCCAATAACGATTCAGGTTTTTCTTTCCATTGGAGTACTTTAGCACTGTTCCTGGTGGAAGCTTGTGAACCCCCTTGAATATCGAATAGGGTGTAGGCACATAGGAGAAATTCAAGTAGTGATATATCGCCTGATCATCAACCTGCTTTATTCCGGCGAACTTTGCCAGCAACAGGCAGTCACTGGCGAATACAAACCCCTGCGACGTCTCCGCATAGTACAATGGAGTGCTTCGCATGTAGTCCGTACAGATGCTTACAGTGTGCGCGTCTGCGCAATACGCTGCGGTAAGGAATTTACCGACCTGACCGCCTGTGTCGGGATTTTGATTTTTCTTCAAAGCAACGTAAAGTGCCTGATGCGTTTTCTCTTCCGCTGCTGGAGTGGGCATATGATATAGACCAACACTTACGTCATTGGCGTCAGTTTGTAGCAAAGCATGACCAATTGTCGCTACAGAAAACGGACCAGACCGGGTAGAGTTTATCTGCTCTTTCGATTGTGAGTCATAAGCATCAGGCCAGCAGAGGCGGTCGAGTTCATGGGTAAGGCCATGCTCATCGCGCGACAGCACGGCGATAAAGTCGCCGATACGACCGTTCATTGAGCTGCACTCACATTGGCGCTGCTGCTGAAGGATTGATAATGCCTCATGAAACCATTCACCATAGTGTTCAATTCGAACCTCTCATTTGCGTCACGTTGCGCGGCCTGCCCAATCGCTCGCGCCCATGTTGGCTCATCTAATATCCGGGTAATATATTCTGCTAGTTGCTTTTCGTTGTTCGGCTCAAACAGTAGGCCGGTAAGCTCATGAGTTAGCGCCTCTGCATTGCCAGGTACGTTCGAAGCAATGACCGGGCAACCGTTAACCATTGCTTCAAGAACGGTGTTGGAAAGCCCTTCATTATGAGATGGTAAAACAAGGAATTGACTCTCACGCATTAGTGCCTGAACATCATCTCGTTCTCCCAGCATGAGCACTGAATCCTGCATGCCATAATCGAGAATTTGCGCCTGTAGTATTTCACGGTCCGGACCATCACCAGCGACGAGAAATACAAACTCATGACCTCTTTCTTTGACAATATGCAATGCGCGAAGTAAACAGGGTATGTTTTTTACATTCACCAGGCGGCCGACAAACAGACCAATAGGTTTAGCGGATGGCAACGTCAGGCCAGTGACAGGTCGCAGGCTTTGTTGCTTGCGAACCACAGCATTGTAAATGATGGATAACTTGTTCTTTACTGCCGGCACTTTGCTGGCTGTAAAGCCACTGCCGGCTTTCGAATTTGCTACCACCGAGTGCGAGGCGAAGGTAACAAGCCGTTTAATCAGCCACTCGGCATTGGAATACCATTCATGTGTGCCTCTTATGGATGTGTGAAGAATCGCGCGTGGATAGGCGATGCGTGCTATTGAACACCACAGCTCAGCAGTCAGAGAGAAGCAATGAACTTGATCTACTTGCAGTTGTTTATACAGTCGGGCTATCCGGGTGATCAGCATTAAATCGATTTTTTTGTGCTTCTCAATATGGTAAACAGGAATAGATGCCGCTCTCAGCTCATCGAGTAGCCGAGATTCGTTTCGAAAGTACAGTAGCGCAGGGGCAAATCTATCGCGGTCAATATTGGACAGCAAATAGACAAGTTGTTGTTGTGTGCCGCCAACTTCAAGTTCGTCGGTGACTATCAATAAATTTATTTTGCGCCCTGCCAAACCCTATACCTGACAATCTTAATCGGACATATCAATAATGACGGGTAATCTGGTCAGCAGGTGAGCAAACGTTGAGCCCCTTTGATAACCATCCGCAGTGTTGGTCCATATATCCAATCAGTATAGGATAGATTGCCCAAGGCGCAGGTTATCTGGGGTGGGCTGAGGCCTTTGGCGTAGTTCGAATTCTGCGCATTACGCTTGCCACAGAATTCGCCGTTGGGTGTTGGGCCAAGCTGGATCAAGCCGCTCTTTACAACCGGCTGTTAAGCTACACTAGTTGTAGATCAGGTGTGATTACCTGAAGGCAGCCGTTCAACCGTCGGATCGGCGCTAAAGCGACTTTTAGTAGAGGCACCCCGTTGGAGAATATGAAAATACTGTATGTGGTGTCTCTTTACCCCTGTTGGTCAGAAACGTTCATCGTTCGTGAAATTAACACGCTGATCAAGCGCGGGCACACCGTGTATATCGCGTCTTTAAAACACGATTGCGAAGAATTTGCGCATCCAGATGCCTTGCAGAACAAAGATCGAGTTATCTACCCGTCCGGGACAGCCAAACAGCTACTTGCGCTGACCAAAGTGTTTTTCCAAAACCCATTCAGGTTGACTGAGCTTTTGCTTTCCAGCATCGCCAAGTTCTGGAATAAACCAGAGCCCCTTTTTAAAACATTTGCCAGTTTAGCGCGTGCCGCTTCCATGGTAGAGGTGATCAAGCCGCTGGATATCCAGCACATACACGCACATTGGGCAACCTATCCTTCCACAGCGTCTGTTCTGCTGTCTGATGTTCTCCACACTCCCTTTAGCTTCACAAGCCACGCACATGACATATTCGTTGAAGACCAGCTGATAAAATACAAAGTCGATCGCTGTAAATTCGCTTGCACAATTTCGCACCACAATGTCCGTTGGCTGGCCAGCAAATACGGAGCCGATAGCAGCAAAGTACATGTTGTTCATTGCGGAATAGATCTGGAGCAGATGCGCTCCTTTGGCGAGGTTGAGCGTAATACATCGATTTTAGCGGTCGGTCGTTTCGATGAAATAAAAGGTTTCAAGTATCTGATCGAAGCGATAGGCATTCTGAAGTCTGAATACCCCGATATTCACTGCGAGTTGGTGGGCGCGGTAGATGGAGACACACTTACACCCTTGCAAGCCCGCATTAGTGAGCTGGGTATAGAAGAAAATATCGACTTGCTCGGTGCACAAAGCCAGGACGTGGTTGTTGAGAAGATGAAAAGCTGCGGAGTGTTCGTATTACCCTGTGTAGTTGGTTCTGACGGCAATATGGACGGTATACCGGTAGTCTTGATGGAAGCCATGGCACTTGGTACACCTGTAGTTTCCACGGGAATTTCAGGTATTCCAGAGCTGATCGAGCACGAAAAAAACGGGATTCTGGTAGAGCCAAATGATCCGTTATCGTTAGCACGTGGTATCAAGTGCACACTTTCAGGTAAGAATTTGGACGAGAGGGTGAAGGCGGCTCGTGAACGAATAACGAATGAATTTAATATTGAACATGAAGTCAGCAAGCTGGAAACCCTGTTCAGAGATTCAATCGGCAGTTGCGACTGACCTTTGTCAAAGATAGTGGCCTGGATAGTCGCCGGGATAGTCGCCTGGTCAAAAAATTGGCACTTTTTGATTGTTAGGTAGTCCCGCGTTCACAAATGGGCTTCTACGAGAGTACCAATAGTGTTCTATCGATTCCATTAAGTTGCCGCCGTTTATCCGACAGCAGGGCACTAGTATGTATATAAGTCACGCAATTTCAAGTCTCTATTATACTGAATCGATAAGCTTTTAATTTATGCAAGTACTTGATGCGCGCACGCCCGACAACAATACCCCCAGTAGGTCATTGACGTGGAGATACTCTTCTTTCTGAGTGCCTTCATCGTCGCGTATATGTTTATCGGCTATCCTCTCTTGCTGGCGTTGTTTTCTACCTTTGTTGCCGTCAAAAAGTCGATAAGCGGTATAAACTCCAGCGATTCTGAATTCGGTTTTCCGCCCATAAGCGTTGTTGTTTGTGCTCATAACGAAGAGAACAACATAGAACGGCGAATGCGAAATCTGCTCTCGCAGAGTTATCCGATGGGCAATGTCCAGTTCATCATCGGTCTGGATGGCTGCACAGACAATACCAAGGTTAAGCTGGAATCTCTGCGTAATGAG
Source organism: Gammaproteobacteria bacterium (assembly GCA_030429735.1). GTDB lineage: Bacteria > Pseudomonadota > Gammaproteobacteria > Pseudomonadales > JAUIET01 > JAUIET01. The sequence continues at coordinate 241,445 of JAUIET010000006.1, read as the reverse complement.
ATTGAGCAAGAAGGTGCAACGTTAAATATACTCGAGCTGGAAACAAGAAGCGGAAAGCCTACAGTGATCAATGCGGCGATCAGACGATGTGAGCATGACATTGTCGCCCTGGCCGATGTACGACAGACCTACGCTCCGAATGCGCTCAACAACCTGGTGAAGCATTTTGCAGACCCTGGGATTGGTGCGGTGAGCGGTGAGCTGTTTTTAGAAGAACCTACTGATCGGCATGGTATCGCCGAAGCGGGTGCCTACTGGCGCTATGAAAAAATGATTCGAAAAATGGAATCGAAATGTCATTCAACCATTGGTGCCACTGGCGCGATCTATGCAATCAGAAAGTCGTTATACAAGGATATTCCGGAACGTACCTTGATCGACGATGTTGTCATACCGATGCAAATATGTATGCAAGGTTATCGAGTAAAGTTTGCCGATGATGCGCATGCCTATGATGTTGCTCCTTCAGATAGTAATCGTGAGTGGTTTCGTAAAGTTCGAACTCTGGCTGGGAATTGGCAGCTGATGTCGATTCGGCCGGGTTTTTTTAACCCATTAAAGAACCCTGTGTGGCTGCAATTTATGTCTCACAAAATTTTGCGGTTGGCGCTGCCCTTCTGTTTGTTCACCGTACTTCTCGTCAGCTATCTGCACAAAGAGCAGCAATTCTACGCAATGGCGTTCATGCTGCAGTGTCTGGTTTATGCAATTGGCTTTGTGTCGTTTTTCTTTGAGCGAGTAAGGCGCTTACGTATTCCAGGGCTAATCTATTTTTTCTGCATTCTTAACGCGGCGATAGTCGTAGGGTTTTATCGTCTTGCGAGCGGCAAAAAAGAAGGGCTTTGGACATTTGCCTACAAAAGCAGCTCCTGAGGCAGTAGCGTGACCGTACCTGTTCTGATGTACCATGCTATTGGTTCTGGCTCTTCTGGTAGCCAGCAATACGACGACGCTGATTTTGTGGTATCAGAAGAGAATTTCACGGCGCAGCTCGGCTATTTGCGAGACAATGGGTTTGTCGCTTGCAGACTAGATGAATTGACTGATTTCCAGGCCAGTGATAAACGAAGAATAGTCATCAGCTTTGATGACGGTCACGCGAGTGATGTAGGCATTGCCTTGCCATTGCTTGAAAAATTCGGGTTTACTGCCGAGTTTTTTTTCACGACCGACTGGATTGGCAAACCGAGCTATGTAGATGAAGATGGCATTCGTGCTCTGCATCGGGCGGGAATGGGAGTAGGAAGCCACGGCGTAAGCCACCAGTTTTTTAACGACTTTACATTCGAACAGGCCAGGCAGGAGATTGAACGTTCTACCATGCAGTTGGCCGATATAGTTGGATCTGCTGTGGATCGCTTCTCTGCACCGGGTGGGCGCTTGCCAGATCGGCTTGCAGAACTGGTAGAGCTGTGCAACTTGAATTACATATGCACATCGGAAATCGATACGTGTAACGAGAACAACTACCCGCTGGCGGTGCCCAGAATTGCCATTCGCTGTGATACATCAATCTCACTTTTTGAAAAGATAGTTAATGCTGATCCAACCTATTACCGCCGTCATCAATTGAGAAAGTCGGCTCTCGTCCTGTTGAGGCGTATGCTGGGCAATCAGCGCTATATGGATATTCGTGAGAGCTTGCTGGAACTGCGCCGCTAGCCCGCACTATCAGTCATCGAGATCCAGTTCGTATTTCTTAACCAGGTCATACAGTGTTGGGCGCGTTATGCCCAGCAACTTAGCAGCGGCGGATACATTGCCGTTTGCAGTCGCGAGCGCACCATTGATGGCTCTAACCTCTGCCTCCTGACGCACTTGCCGTAAATTGAGAACTTGTTCTTCACCGACCGTTAATCCCAGATCCTGAGCACTTACCTTGTTGCCATCCGTCATTATCACCGCGCGTTTTACTTTGTTCTCCAGTTCTCGAATGTTGCCCGGCCACTGGTAGTTTTCGATCGCGATTGCGGCATCTGCAGCTAAGCCTTTAATTTTTTTCTTTAGTTCGGTGTTGTATTTGCTGACCAAATGGCGCGCCAGTAAGACAGTGTCAGATCCGCGTTCACGTAGCGGCGGCAGTTCAATGATCATTTCACTGATTCGATAAAACAGGTCCTCGCGAAAAGTACCTTCGCTGACCATGGTTTGCAGGTCCTTGTTTGTTGCGCATAACACCCGTACGTCAACGGGAATTTCCTCTCTGCCACCGACTCGCTCAATAACTCGTTCTTGCAGAAAGCGTAAAAGCTTGGCCTGCAGTGCAAGCGGCATATCGCCAATTTCATCGAGAAACAGCGTGCCATTTCCGGCCACTTCCACTTTGCCAAGAGTGCGCTTCGCAGCACCTGTAAAAGCCCCTTTTTCGTAGCCAAAAAGTTCGCTCTCCATGAGATTTTCTGGCACGGCAGCACAGTTGATGGCTACGAAACGCCCATCGCAGTTTTCGCTGAGATTGTGGATTGCTCTGGCAAAGACTTCCTTACCGGTTCCACTTTCGCCAAGAATGAGGCAAGTGACTTGGGTGGGGGCAATTTTCTCAACAGTTCGACACACGTCCAGCATATTGGGTGCAGAAGCGATAATTCCGTCCAGAGGAGACTTCGCTTGTGCTGCCAAATTTCTGTTCTGGAGCTCCAGGTCATGCATTTGAAAGGCACGTTGCACAATTAAGTCCAGAACGTCGGTATTGACTGGCTTTTCGTAAAAATCGTAAGCCCCCAGCGATACCGCGCGTACAGCGTTTTCGTAGTCATGGTTGCCTGTCACCACGATGACCTTGGTATACGGCGCAAGGCGAAGTATTTCATCCAGTGCCATAAAGCCTTCTTCAACACCTTCATCATCGGGTGGCAAGCCGAGGTCTTGCAACACTACTTCAGGTTCATGCTTGCGCAGTTCGGCAATCGCGGCCTCGCGGTCGCCTGCGATGACTACTTCGTATTGATCAAAATGCCAGCGTAACTGGCTTTGCAACCCAAGATCATCTTCGACAATCAATAGCGTTTTTTTCTCGTTATCCGACATGTTGTATATGTTCCTCTACGATCGGCATAGAAATGCAAAAAGTGGTACCCACGCCTTCCGTGCTTTGAACCTTAACATCACCACCCAGGTTGCGTATGTATTCTCTTGTTTGAAAAACGCCAATACCCATTCCCTGACCGGATTTTGTAGTGTCAAAAGGCTTGAACAATCGATCCTTAATAAAATCCTCATTCATACCTTGACCATTGTCTTCCACGGTCACCAGCACTTTTTGTTCGCTCTGCTCAATAAATACATCAACAAATCCATTGCTCGGCGTAGCCTCTTGCGCATTTTTTATAACGTGAGCAAAGATCATAACCAGGTGGTCGTGGTCTCCCGACACCCAGACCGACTCATTGCCCATTCGCAGTGACGGTGCCGGTTTCTTATCTCTGCACTTATTCACCGACTCCAATAGAATCCGATTAAGTTCCAGGCTTCGAGTGGTAGAAGGTCCTCTCTGCTGCATTTTGCTGAGCAAATTACTCATTCGTGCGACAGAGTTTTCAATGGTTTTAATGGCATCTTCAACAAATGCAGGGTTTTCCTTGTGTTTTTTCGCGTTTTCTACCACGAGGGCTTGCTGTGCGATCAGGTTCTTCAGATCGTGCATGATAAACGCCGTTAACTTGTTGTAGGTGTCAAATTGCTTCGACTGGGCAATTTGTTCTGCTGCAACGTGTAGCGCCAGGTAGCTGCCCAGTTGTCGACCTACCGTTTTCAGTACATCCAGATCTTCCCAACTAAGATTAGTCGCATTATCCTGACGGCAGAGCGAAATAAAGCCCATCAGTCTCTGTTGTGCGATTAGCGGCACCACAACCCATATATCGTTCATTTGAGAAAGCCACCCGGGAAGGGCTTGATTGTGATTGGCATTGTTTCGTTGATTGCCGCGTGGGTGAAATACCCAATCTGCGGCCAACAGTTCGCCAAAATCGCTATCAGCAGGAATCGAAGGTAAGGGCTCTATGTTGTCCATGGTGCCGGCTGCGAACCGAAAGTCATCCTCATTGCGTAACCAAAGAAATGCGGAATTTGCATGAAATACAGCGCATGCAGCATCCAGAGCTATCGCCTTCTCATCCTTGTCTGCGGAAGGCTGAGACAAAATATTAATCAGGTTCAACCACTCAGTCCGATAGTCGTATTTATGCATAAAGAAGTTCTTATTGATAAATACACGTATCGACGAGCGCAGATTGGGTGAGGTGAAGAGAATTATCATTGTGGTGCCGGTGCCAACCAGCAGAGCAACCTGCAAAATAGCGCCCCAGCTGCCCCCAAACGCTTTTATATAGTAGGCCGTGGCAGCCATCACAAACAAGAATATACCCGCAATAATAAGGCTTGCGCTGTAAAAAACCACTTTTCGGGAGATGCTAACGCGGCTGCTGTATTGGCTTCGCGTGGTTGCAAACAGCAAGCTGATACCGGCCACCAGATTAACGATGGGACGGAACTCCTCAATAGAAGGGTCAATTCGATTAAACAGAAGCGCATTGGCGTAAAACACAACGTCAAATACGAAAAACAAGGCCGTGCCGATGCACAGAAACAAGACAGCTTGTTTCTGTCGGTCAAGCGTATTTCGCAGAACCTGTTCCACAACAATAATACCTAGCAGGCCCAACAATAAATTGGCCCAGATCAGTGCGTTCAGGGCAGTAGCAGCCTTTTCACTGATAAGAAGGTATGGTGCCAGCAACGCGCCAATGAGCATCAGCAAGCCGAGCAGGGCATAGACGGGTAATAAACGTTTTCGACCCTCCTCATCCGCCACATGGATAAGCAGTGTCGCAAGCAGTGCTGTTACCCAGGCGGCATAGTGCAGTGTTGCCAAAACCTGAGTCAGTGCAGCCGGTTGTGCGGTCGGGTTCGACGGCGCGCTAAAGTGCCAGCAAGCAGTGATCAGGCTGGCAAGTATGAATAGCGGCGAGTAGATTCCTTCACGCCAGGGACGTATGAAAAAAAACGCCAATGCGATAAACAGCAAGCTGGCCGCACTATGGCTGGTTACGGCAAATTGATCGATGGGCATTGCAGTGGGCTCTGAACGGCCAGCGTTATGAGTTGAGATCTAATTATGCAATAAACAGACAGGGTGGAATGTGGTAATACTGTCGCTAAAGCGCTTCCAACGACAGGCAAGTTTATTCCAGCTTGTTTTCGTTCGCGGCGTTAATCAGTTTATTGGAAATGCTGGCAACTGCAAGATCGAACAAAGGTGTGTCTTCAACGATCTTTAAGCGACCATCCTGAAGGCTTTGGGCCAAATCACGTCTTGGCAATATGGCGAACCGCGCGCCGAATCGGTTAACCAGTAATACGCTATCTTCAGTATCAAGGAACGCGGAGACCTTGCAGTACTTACCCGGGCACTGTTCATTGAGTTTAAGGCGAATCCAGTCGCCTTCACGCAACTCATTGATGGTCTTCAAGTAGCGAAATTCCGGCAACGGTTGCTCGGAGCTCATCTCCCAGGAGTCTTTATTCGCTTCGTGGTCTTGATGGTCCTCCGCTATCGCGCCTGGACTTAACTCGATGGCCTCGATGTCATCCGCCAAAATCAGTTTGTGCAGCTCGCGCATATCAACCAATGCCTGCTTCCAGCTTTGATCCGCCTGCTGGTAGCTTGATAGATACTTCTCAATGGTCCCGTACAATTCGGGCAGCAGTCGTTCAAGCCGCTTCCTTGAACGTTCATCCCGGTGCGCCTGCGCAGTCCACAGTAAGTCATCGGCCAATTGTTCCGATTCAAGCCACTCGCTGCTTTGTTCACCATAATTTAGATAGTTGTGCAGCATTAACTTCTGCCAATGACGATGCAGAAAGTCGCTAACGACAGCTGGTACGCGTTTATGTTTGAATTTTTCACTGAGTACAATGCTGACCTTTTCCCGAGCATGGCGAGTTAAGGCGTTATTTCTTGCAGACTGGCTGACTCGCTGCTCTATGGCCTGGGATTTCTGAGCCTCTTCATGGAGCAAATCCTGGAGGTCTACCAGCAGGACCTGAAAATCAGCATCAACCGCTTCAGTATTTTCGATAAGTTTCTGTACTATTCGGTTGGCCAACGCGTAGAACGCTTCGTGTTCCTGCTTGCCAATATCGCGCCCGTAACTGGCATGTGCAAGCTCGTTGACCAAGTGGCGCAAGGGATGTTCTCGAGTGGTGAACAGATATTTGTCCCTCAGCGCTACTTTTAAGACGGGGATCTGCAATCTAGCCAGCAATGCCTGCATATCAACAGGTAAGGCTTCGTCGTCTAGCACGAAGTCAAAGAACATACTGACAAGGTTGATCGTGTTTTCGTCAGCGGAATGCAAGGTGGTAGGTTGCCCCTGCTCTTGTCTCGCCTTTAACAGCGATTGCAATACATCAGGCAGTACGTTGATATTGTCTGCGCTGGCGTCGCTGTGCCGAGTATCAATGCCCAGGTTTTCTATGTTCGAAAGCAATCCCGAGAGTTCCGGGCTGGACAGCACCGCACCGTTAGAGAACTGGGCCAGGTTGATCAGGTTTTGTCGAGTAGTCGGGTTCTGCCTGAGTGCAGAGACCAATTGAATCAGCTCATCATCAATGTCGGCAGGTTTGGGTTGCTCGTCAACGGCAGTGCTTGGTTTCCGGTGCGCCAGAGGGTTCCTGTCTGCATTGCGGGTTCGTAGCTTAAGATCCGGCAGTACACCGGCGCTAATCAAGGTTTGATTTGCTGCCTCAACAAGCTCACCCAAATGCTCAATCACCTGCTGTCCAAAGCGCTCAAACAATTTGAGCCTGGCCTTCTGTTCCATATCAAGAGCTTCGCACTGACGGGTAAAGACCTCCATTAGAGTGCCGGGGTCCAGCGGGCTGCTATCTTCATCAAGCCCACGAATGCCCATCAAGTGCTGAAATCTGGCACTGAATTTCATCAAGGACTCTGCACACTTGAGGCGAGATCGATTTACGATCGTTTGTACGATAACGGATGCTTCCAGCGCATCGTTGCCAACCAGCTCCAGCGATACTTCATCAGCATCTATATCGGCGAGCCTGGTCTCACTCTTTTTACCTGCGACATCGGCGTTGCCAGTGAACGCCGCCTGAAACTGCTGGATAATATTGTCAGTGAGGCTGGACGAATGAATGCGAAGCTCTCGCATGGCCTCAAAATAGATGTTCTGCAGGGAGTTGTTGCCGGCGGTTTCGGCGAGTTCAAACAAAGCGTCATCACAATGCAGAAAAAAAGAATGGAGCAGCTTTTCAAGTGAGGCCGCGGCGTTATCGCGTACGTCAACGATCGGTGATGGCAGTTGTTTTATGTCTGCCGATGGCTTGCTAGCGGAGTGGGGCACTGCATTTTCAGACCTGGAATAACAACTTTAAAAATAGCCTTGATTAGGTCTTTTGTCTAAGCGAGGGAAGGCTTTATCGAGCGCTTATGCGGGCTGTACCAGATTGCGTTGCTCTGTCGCGTGCTTAAGGAGTCTGGCGCTGACTTTGCTCATTATTCGATCAAAAAACCACTCTTGCTGCAATACTTGTGCTCTACCTTCCTGCAAATTATGCGCAAATTCCTTACGCTTCTTCTCCGCAATTTTGAAGCCCGCGCGATTAACGAATACAAAAGTATCACTGGTTTCTATTTTTGCCGCGAGCTTGCAGCGTATGGAGTCACCGTGCGCCGTTTTACCGAACAGGATCCAGCTGCCAATAGGAATTTCATCGGCTTTGCGTATGAAATCATAGGTTAGCGCTTGGTACTGCACTTGTTGGCGTTCAACGGCGGTCATCTCTTTCCAAGGCTTTTCATCTCTTGGTGTGGCCTGCAACGCTTGCTTGTGATGAGCGCCTAACTTGCCTCTGCCCACTGACTCAGCATCTGCAGGATTCAACAAGCTTTCAAACACAGACACAATGGGTGCCAGGCATTCGCGTGCGTGTTCATCAGTAGGCTTGGCCGTAGCCAGCCAATGTTGAAGCCTGGTCTGCAAGTCTGGAATGATGCGTTGCAGACGTCGCTGTGATTTTTCATCGTCGTGGCGTTGCGACGACCAAATTAAGTCATCCAGAGTTTGCAGTGCCTCGTTCCACTCGGTACTGTCGTTACCGTGTTTGAGCTTGGCCAACAACAACACTTGCTGCCATTCGCCAACCGCGAAGTCCTGTATTTGTTGAGGTATTTCAACATTGCCCAAACGTTCAAGCACCAGATCTTCGATCATGGCCTTGGTATGCCGCGTTTTTGCTTCTGCTTCTGCGGCTTCGCTGGTACGCTTTTCGATCTTCGAGGCGCGTTGGTCTTCTTGTTTTCTGAAAGTACGCAGCACTTCAAGGCTCGTTAAAAACACAGCGTCACCATCTTCATAGTGATCGTGAATATCATGCACAATCTGAGAAATCTTGGCGACCAGGGCGGTTTTGCTCTCGGTTTCCTTGTCACTCAAGCCAATACCCGCGGCAACCACTTCATTGATTAGCCTGCGCGCCGGATGGCTGCTAGAGCTGAAAAACTTCTTGTCACGCAAAGCAATTTTTAACACCGGAATTTGCAGTCTACTGATCAGGGCCTGTACTTGTATCGGCAGGTTCTTGTCATCCAGCACGAAATCAAAGAACATCGCAATCAAATTAATGACGTCTTCATCTGACTTGCCAACACGGGTTTTCTCGCCTTTGGATTGGCGTTGCTGTAGTGCTTGGGTCAGCAGGCTTCGTAAATCAAGTTGTGGCTTGAGCAGCTCCGCACCACTTTGCTTAAGCGGATTTTCGCGCTGCAGTTGGGTTAGTATTGAGGTCAGCTCGTCGCTGTCCAGGGCAGGGCCTGCACCGGTGCTCAGGAACAACGGAAATCCGAGATTACCGGAAATAGCCAGCTCGCGAACACTGCGCAGCAGTTCGCTGAGTTCACTAAACTGCTGGCTGAATTGGCGCTCTGCGTGCGGTGCCGGTGCCGTTTTTGACCGTACAGGTGTCTGATCAGAGGGCTGTGCGCCAGCCTGATATTCAGACTTTGTTTTTTGTATTTTGTGAGAAACCTTCGGCAATACGCCCGCGTTGATGAGCTGTTGGTTCGCTGTCGCAATCAAGGTGTGAAACTCGCGCGTAACGGTTTTCTCGAAATGCTTGAACAGCACCAGGCGTGCAGCGATGTCCAGGTCCAGAATATCGCACGCTGACTTGAAGGCATTGCCAATTTGTTGCGGGTCAAGGGGGTTGTTTCGCTCATCGATGCTGACGTCGACCAGAAGGTAGTCAAGACGTTTGGCCAAATGGTAGAGCTGATTCTGACAATCGAGACGCGCGCGTGTCACCATACTGGTGATCGCCACACTGGATTCCATCTCTTCTGTTTGCACCAGGTCCAACGCATCGGCCGAGCCTGGCTTTTTCGCATCTATTGCGCCAGCATGCCGGCTTTTCCGCAGCTCTAAAAATTGCTTCTCAAACTGGCCAATAAACCGTGCGATTACGCCGTCTTTCTTTAGACGAATTTCTCGCATTGCCTCAAAAAAGGTGTTTTGTTCGTTATTTGAGTGAGCAGTTTGCGCAAGCTCAAAGAACACGTCGTCACAGCTCGCAAACATGCGATTCAAGTGATTTGAAAGGCTGCTGGTGGCTGAATCACGCACTTGAGCAACCACACCAGGTAGAGCTCTGAGTGTTGAGGACTGCGAGTCATCTACCACGGTGCGACCTTCTGACGAATCCATCAGTCTATTACCATTGAAGCGGGGTTAAGGTACGCAAAGTATGCCATAAAGCGTCACATAAACGGACGATTGCTTATATTTTGGGCAATTTTTTCAGCTTGAGAACGCCTTATCGTCAGGAATTTGCGCGCATTTTTCTGAAGCAGTCTTGTTAGTCGGTACTTGATTCCACGCCTGGTTGCCATGAACAGCGTTCAGGCTGCGATAAGCGTCGTGCCTCTCAAGACTCTCTGTTAACAGCCAGCGCGGCAAGCGTCTGCAATTGATGCTTGGCCGGTGAATTCGGAAGTGTGGCAAGCGCTGTAAGTGCGTTATCAGTATAATGTTTCGCCAATTCAACAGTTGCATCCAGCGCTCCGCAGTTGCGCACGCACGCAGAGATGGCCTGCAGGTGCTCACCGGATTTTTGCGCAATAGCGTTCCGTATCAATGTCGCGTCGTGTTGTTCCGCAAATTGCATGGCTTTGATCAGTGGCAAGGTGGGTTTACCTTCGGCCAGGTCATCACCCACATTCTTACCCATTACCTCGGCATTACCCGCGTAATCCAGATAGTCATCCATGAGTTGGAATGCCATGCCAATTGAATGCCCATAACGGCTCAGTGCTGCGACGTGCTCGGATTTATCGCCCGCCAGCAATGCCCCGCAACGCGCGGCCGCTTCAAACAGCCTGGCTGTCTTGTAATGGATGACTTCTATGTACTGCTCTTCAGTGGTATCCGGGTCGCCAGCACGCGTCAATTGCAGCACTTCCCCTTCGGCAATCAGGTTAGTGGTATCCGCCAACTCCGCCATAACACCACTGTGGTTAATCTCCACCAGCATTTGAAAGGCGCGAGAATACAAAAAGTCGCCCACAAGAACACTTGGCGCATTGCCCCATGTGGCATTGGCGGTAGGCCGCCCGCGACGCAAAGCTGAGACGTCGATGACATCGTCATGCAGCAATGTGGCGGTGTGCAAAAATTCGATAACTGCGGCAAGGTCGTGAATAAGGTGGGTAGGCTGATCGGGCTCGACGCATCTGGCCGAGATGATCGTCAGCAGCGGGCGCAAACGCTTTCCGCCGGCGGCAATCAAGTGTTCGCCTATTTCCTCAACCAATGGCACTTTAGACCGCAGTCGCGCTGTAATCACATCGTTCAGGCACTGTAGTTCGGGCTTGAGGGCCTGTAAAAATGCTTTCATACGAGGCGAAAATGGCGTCACTGGAGAGATGGTGGGGCATGCTATGAACAGTGGTGAAATTAGTCAAGATCGAAGCGCCGTATTCGACGCTAACAACTGGCGCACTCTGTGCCGGTGACGGTCAATTTACCGTGAACACGGCACTTGCGGCCTTCCGCAATATTCCGTACAATTCGCGCCCTTCCTGAAAGGTCATCATTCGGACAGATTATGTACGCGGTTATTGAATGCGGTGGTAAACAACACCGAGTGACAGAGGGCGATACCCTCAAGCTTGAAAAATTGGACGTTGAGACGGGTCAAAGCGTTGATTTTCAAAGAATTTTAGCAGTAGGTGAGGGCGCTGACCTGAAAGTAGGTAGCCCTTATGTTGCGGGCAGCAAGGTAACCGCTGAGGTGCTTGAGCATGGCCGTCACGACAAGGTCAAGATCATTAAATTCAGACGCCGAAAGCACCACATGAAGCGAGCCGGGCACCGGCAGTGGTACACTCAGGTCAAAATCACAGGTATATCTGCCTGAACTGGCTATGCTTGAGCTGTGCAGCTTGAGCAGAGACATACGGAGTTAAATCGACATGGCACACAAAAAAGCAGGCGGCAGTACTAGAAACGGTCGTGATTCGGAGTCCAAACGGCTGGGCGTAAAACGATTCGGCGGTCAGGAAGTGAACGCAGGCACTATTATTGTTCGCCAGCGTGGTACTCGTTTCCACCCGGGAGAAAACGTACGTTGCGGTAAGGACTACACGCTGTTCGCAACGGCGACTGGAACTGTAGAATTTGCCGTGAAAGGGCCAAAGAATCGTAAGTTTGTTAACATTGTGCCTGGCTAAATGCGAGCTGCAATTCGTGGAGAAACCCCGCCACGTGCGGGGTTTTTTGTACCCTGTTTTTGTGTGTTCTAATTCCGTATTCAAAGCGTTCGTGTATTCAGGGAGTAAACCGTGAAGTTTGTTGATGAAGCACGAATTACTGTGATTGCCGGCAAGGGTGGCAACGGCTGCCTTAGTTTCCGACGCGAGAAGTACATTCCCAGGGGTGGTCCCGACGGGGGGGATGGCGGTGATGGAGGCAGTGTGTATTTGCTCGCCGATGAGGCGCTTAACACCATGGTTGACTACCGTTATCAGCGCAGTTTTAAAGCAGACTCCGGTCAGTCGGGCGCCGGTAAAAATTGCACAGGGCGGGGCGCAGATGATCTGGTGTTGCCGGTTCCGGTTGGCACTACCGTCATCGACGCCGACACCGAACAGGTGTTGGGTGATTTGACTGAACCTGGCCAGCGCCTGCTGGTTGCACAAGGCGGTTTTCACGGCCTGGGTAACACCCGATTCAAATCCAGTACTAACCGCGCGCCGCGCCAGACCACGCCGGGATCCGAAGGCGAAACTCGGGATCTGGTGTTAGAGCTCAAGGTGCTCGCTGATGTGGGTTTGCTGGGTTTGCCGAATGCCGGTAAATCCAGCCTGATTAGAGCAGTATCTGCGGCTAAACCGAAAGTGGCCGACTACCCGTTCACCACTCTCGTGCCTAAATTGGGTGTAGTGCAACTTGGCACAGATCGTAGCTTTGTTATGGCGGATATACCCGGGCTGATCATTGGGGCTGCTGAGGGCGCTGGTCTGGGTGTTCGATTTTTAAAACACCTGGCTAGAACGCCACTGCTTCTGCACATCATTGATTGCCTTCCAGTGGATGGCAGTGACCCGGTCGAGTCCGCCGTCAAGCTGGAGCAGGAGTTACTTACCTACAGCAATGCGTTTGAACAACGCCCCCGCTGGTTGATCATGAACAAATGTGATCTGCTCACTGACCGCGACGTGTCTGATCTGAAGCAGCGCTTTTCAAGGCAGCCAGAGTTTCTGGGCCGGCCTCTGTTTGAGATATCTGCGCTTAAATCGGAAGGTACAGATGCGCTTGTATTGGCAGTGATGGAGCATGTGGAAGAGTACAAGGAATCTGTAAAACACGATGCAGAATTTGCAATCCTGCAAAGCGCGCTGTTTGACCAGATTCAGAAGCAGGGGCGGGTTCGTATTGATGAGTTAGCAGAGCAACGCCGTGCAGCGCGCAAAGCACAGCTTGCCGCTGCTGACGATGATGATGAATTTGATGTGGATGTAGAGTATCGCGGCTGATGAGTAAGGGGGCGGAGTCAAAGCGCAGGCCAAGATGGGTTGTAAAACTCGGCAGTTCGCTGCTGACCGAAGATGGGCTAGGCCTTGCTAAAGAGGCCATCGCCGATTGGGCCGCCCAGATGCAACAACTGCGTACCCATGGAATCGATGTGGTGATTGTGTCTTCCGGCTCTGTGGCTGAAGGATGTGGCCGTCTGGGATGGCAACGGCGCCCTCGAGAATTGCATAAATTGCAGGCCGCAGCCGCGGTTGGGCAAATGGGTCTCGTTCAGGCATGGGAGTCCCAGTTTCAAAGTTATGGGGCGCATACTGCTCTGGTGCTGCTGATCGAAGACGATATCCGAAACAGACAGCGGTACCTGAACGCGCGTAAAACGCTGAACTCGCTGCTGGCGTATGATGTTGTACCGGTGGTTAATGAAAACGACACTGTAGCCAATGAAGAACTTCGCTTTGGCGACAATGATAGCCTTGCCGCGCTGGTCGCGAATATTATTTACGCCGATCGACTGGTGATCATGACTGACCAGCTGGGTCTGTTCACGGCCGATCCGCGTAAGGACCCGGGCGCACGCTTGATTACCGAAGCGAAAGCATCGGATCAATCATTGCTTGCCAAAGCAGGTGAAGGTTCAGGGGCGCTGGGTCGAGGTGGGATGAGAACCAAAGTGCTGGCTGCCCGGCAAGCGGCGATCTCAGGAACAGATACCTATATCGTCAGCGGTAGAGCTGAAAATGTGTTACTGCGCCTGTATGCGGGCGAGGCCTTGGGCACACATTTGACGGCAGATCGCAAACCGGCGCTTGCCCGAAAACAATGGATTGCTGGAAATTCGAACACGCGAGGGAAACTCTGGTTGGACCACGGTGCGGTAAAGGTGATTTCCAAATCCGGCAGAAGTTTGCTGCCTGTGGGCGTAACCCGCTGTGAGGGGCAGTTTGCGATCGGCGACGTAGTCAGTTGCCTGAACCCGGAAGGTAAGGAAATAGCGCGGGGTTTAGTTGCTATGCCAGCGGAAGAAGTGGTTCAAATTCTTGGCAAAACGCGTGAGCAGATCGCCGAGGCAAATGTTCAGCCTCGCGACGCTGAGCTGATTCACAGGGATAACCTGGTACTGCTATAGTGCTACAGGGGAGAACGCGGCAATCGGTTAATAAGCAAACCGTTGTTCTTGCCTCACTCCCGGTATCGTTTAGGCCATTGCTTTGATGTGCGCCGTTAAGCGGCTTTTATGACGTGCGGCCTTGTTTTTGTGGATCACTCGCTTGTCTGCCAGACGATCAATGATGGGCTGAGCTTCAACAAATGCCAATTTGGCTTTTTCCTGGTCACCGGTCGCGATCGCAGCATGCACTTTCTTGATGGCTGTGCGAATTGCTGAACGTTGCCCGATACGCAATGCGCGGCGGTTAACGATCTGACGAGCTCTTTTACGTGCCTGGGGCGAATTAGCCAATGGTCCTGTCCTCTGTCACAGTGCATGGAACTGCGCGCTTGAGGCCAGTCCCACCGAAAATGGAGGCGGATTATTCCGATTTACGGTCAAATTGTCAAGTACGCTGTCCGTCCCATGCTCGCACTCCAGCCGCTAACGGCTGAGATTGAACCAGCGGCGCAAGTAATAAAAGCCGGCCGTCAGCACAGCGACACCGGCAACAGCGATTAAGCTCATTTCAAGGTGAGTGAATGGCAGGTCCAAAGCGGCCCCAAGTGCGTACCCAGGTAGAATGTAGACCGGCGCCCAAGCGATCGCTGAGACTATGTTTACCGCAAAAAAGTGCCCTGGCGGCATCGACAATGTACCAGCAATTAACGGCGTGAGCGGGCGAATAGGCCCGATAAACCGGCCCGCTACGATGCTTTTTGCGCCGTGTGCCAGAATAAACTGCTCACCTCGGTCCATCCATTGGGTATTGTCTCGTATCACCGGCCAACGCCGTACATCGTTTTTGTACCGCCAGCCCAACAGGAAGCTCAAGCCATCGCCCAGCACAGCCCCTAGAAAAGCCATGGTCAACGCCATGGGTAGTGCCAACAAACCGGTACCGGCCAGAAACGCGGCCACATACAGTAAAAAAACGCCGGGTACCAAAATGCCGACAATCGCGAATGACTCAACGAACGCAATTAGCAGTACCATCGCCGCAATCCAGTCGGGATTAGCAACAAGCCACGCGTAAAACGGGCTGTTAATAAGGTCATTTACGTGCAAAAAAAGCGGTCTCTGGCGAAGAGGATGGTAGTTTGTGAGCGGCACTATATAATGCCGTCATGAGTAATTTGAGCAACGTCAATAGTATAACCTCTGCGCCCGAAAATTCCGCCGGACAAACAGCGGTGGATGAACTGATAGCCGATATGCAGCAGTTAGGGCAACGGGCACGAGCTGCTGCCGGTGTATTGGCCTGCGCCAGCACTGCGCAGAAAAACGCTGCATTACGTGCAATGGCCGCCGCACTGGATGCGCAAAGGCAGGCCCTGGAAGCCGCTAATCAGCAAGACCTTGCCGGCGCTGCCGAGCGCAAGCTGGATCCGGCGTTGATTGACCGACTGGCGCTGACCCCGGCGCGGATAGACGGCATGCTCGAAGGGCTGGAGCAAGTTGCCAGTCTGGCTGATCCAGTGGGGTCTGTTTCGGAGCTGTGTTCTCAGCCCAGTGGCATCCAAGTGGGTCGAATGCGAGTGCCGCTCGGTGTTATCGGAATGATTTACGAATCCAGACCGAATGTCACTGTCGAGGCGGCCAGCCTTTGCCTGAAATCTGGCAATGCGGCAGTGTTGCGCGGTGGTTCGGAAGCACAGTATTCGAATCAAGCGATCGCCAAGTGCGTTGCGCAAGGTTTGAGTGAGGCAGGCCTGCCTGAGTACTCCGTACAGTTACTGCCAACTGTTGATCGTGCTGCGGTAGGGATTATGCTAAAAATGCGAGATGCCATCGACGTTATTGTGCCGCGCGGCGGTAAGGGCCTGATTGAGCGCGTTAGCGCAGAATCTGATATCCCGGTTATAAAACACCTTGATGGCGTTTGCCACGTTTACATAGACCAGGCGGCCGATATCGACAAAGCGATTAACATCGCTATCAATGCGAAAACGCAGAGATACGGTACGTGCAATACTATGGAAACGCTTCTGATTCACGAGCAAATAGTCGATCTTGTTCTCGATGAAATTGCCGCTCAGTTGGCAGCCCATGGTGTTGAGATTCGAGCGTGTGAACGCAGCAAGCCACTTTTGCGAGACGCGGTCTCGGCGACAGAACAAGATTGGTATGAAGAATATCTGGCACCGATTCTGGCAATAAAAATTGTGAACTCCAGTGACGAAGCGATACATCATATCAACCAGTACGGCTCGCAGCATACGGATAGCATTGTGACCGAAAACTACAGTCTGGCGCAGCACTTTCTTCGCGCGGTCGACTCCAGTTCGGTGATGATTAACGCATCCACACGCTTTGCCGACGGTTTCGAGTATGGCTTGGGCGCGGAGATTGGCATTTCCACCGATAAACTGCACGCCAGAGGTCCAGTTGGCCTGGAAGGTCTTACCTCACAAAAGTACATTGTTTTGGGCGATGGACACATACGTCAGTGAGTACATCACGCACGGTGAGTACAAAGCAAATCAGCAATAAAAAACCGTTAGGCAAAAAAGCAATAGGTGTGTTTGGCGGATCGTTTGATCCGGTTCATTTTGGCCATCTGCGCGCCGCGCTGGAACTGGCACTCACGTTTAACCTGGAATCTGTGCGTCTGGTGCCTAATCATCAGCCGCCACATCGAGCACTCGCCGATGTCAGTGCGCAACATCGTATTGCTATGCTGGAGTTGGCGATTAGGCAATGCGGCCAGTTGAAATTAGATACGCGCGAAATGGACAGAAATGGGCCGTCTTATACCATTGACACGCTGATGTCACTGCGCGAAGAGTTTGGTGTTGAGGCACCCCTGATATTTGGGCTGGGTGCGGATGCTTTTGAGAAAATAGCCAGTTGGCATCGCGCCAATGAATTGCTTGAGGTAAGCAATATTGCCGTGTTGAGCAGGCCGGGAACGGATGTAAATGCGATCAGCGACCAGACCTTGCCGTTTGCGGCACATTGGGTTTCGGCTGCTGATGCATTGCTCAGCACACCAAGCGGATTACTTTACAAACTGGAGATGACGCCGCTGGCTATTTCGTCAACTCGCATTCGAGAGCAGATAGCCCGGGGTTGGGCCCCAGACTTTTTACTGCCTGAGGCCGTGTGCCATTACATAGAACAACACCAGCTTTATCGGCCTGCTAATGCCCGTCTTACACTGAGTAAAGAAGCAGAATTATGACATCAAAAGAACTTTTATCGCTGGTTGAATCGGCGCTGGACGATTTGAAGGCGCAGGACACGATTGCGCTGGACGTTAGCTCAATGACCGATCTGACCGATTACATGGTGATTGCCAGCGGTACCTCGAATCGGCATGTGAACGCCTTGGCTGAGAACGTAGAACTGGAAGCCAAGAAGGCAGGCTACCGTGCCCTCGGAGTGGAAGGTAAAGATGCTTCCGAGTGGGTATTGGTTGATTTTGCTGACGTGGTGGTACACATCATGCAGCCATCTATCCGAACTTTCTATGACCTTGAGGGCCTTTGGTCGGACATGGGCGAAGTGTCCGATCAACCCGGATGAAACTGCGAATAGTGGCTGTTGGCACCCGCATGCCCGCCTGGGTTGATACGGCCTGCGCAGAATACAGCAAACGATTACCTGCCAGCCACACGCCAGAGTTACACGAATTGCCAGTAGCGAAACGCAGTAGCGGGAAATCACTTGCTCAAATTATTGCTGATGAAGATCAGCGCATGTTGGCCACCATTCGACCTAGAGAATCGGTTATAGCGCTGGATCAAGCTGGCAAAAGCTGGACTACCGAGCAGCTCGCGGCCAACTGGAGTGACTGGCAGCAACAGGGAGACGATGTCTGTTTATTGATTGGCGGCCCGGATGGTCTTGGCCCCGACTGCCTGAAAAAAGCGCGACAGCGATGGTCTTTGTCAGCGCTGACCCTTCCGCACCCGTTGGTTAGAGTGCTGCTTTTTGAACAGTTCTACCGGGCCTGGACGATCCAGCAGGGGCACCCTTACCACAAGTAATGTTGATCGTTTTTTTATCGCATAAGTGGGTTTCTGTGGCGCTGAGGTGATGAATCAAATATAGACTAGCGGGACACGTCGGACCCGAAGCACTCGCTATGCTTGCGGGGCCAACTTTGAACCCATCCATGGGACTTAAGTTAACGGACACTAACAAAGACCCAAACCTGTAAATACTTGCCTGTCTTAATTGCTCTACTGATAGCACAATATCGGGTGGACTCCAGTGGCTATTTACCGTGTCAGATTCTCTTACGCTCAGAGACAACTACAGCGAACAACGCCTATACATGAGCCGGCTGACGCTGGCTGTGTTGATTGTGCTGGCCTGTCTGTTACTCATTGTCTGGCGGTACTTTTCCCTGCAAGTGATCGAGCATAATCGCTACACCACCGAATCAGAGCGTAACCGGGTGCATGTTCAGGCAATGGCACCTAAACGCGGCTTGATCAAGGATCGACACGGCATACTGCTGGCCGAGAATCGACCCAGTCGGACGCTGGGCTTGGTCAAAGAGCGAATTCGTGATCTGGAAGGGGTATTGGCTGCGCTGGTTGAGCTTATAGAAATCGAAGATACTGATTTACAGCGTTTTCGAGATCAATTGCGATTTGCCCGGCCGTTCGAAGCAGTACCTCTGAAATTTAATCTCAGCGAAGAAGAAATCGCAATATTGGCAGTGAATCAACATACCCTGGTTGGTGTCGAAATTACCGCTGAGCTTGCCCGTTACTACCCAGAAGGTGAGCTCTACGCCCATGTGGTTGGCTACACCGGTCGAATTAACGAGAGAGAGCAGGCTCAAATCGACAAGGAGCGTTACGACGGCACGCACCATATTGGCAAGGTAGGTCTTGAAAAGCAGTACGAGGACCTGTTGCTGGGCGAGGTCGGGTATCGCAACGTAGAGGTCAACGCCTTCGGGCGCATCATTCGTGAAATCGAAAGCAGTGACCCGCAACCGGGCACTGATCTGGAGTTATACCTGGACAGTAGAGTTCACAAGGTTGCGCACGATGCGCTTGGTGTCAACCGCGGTGCGATCGTAGCGATTGAGGTGGAAACAGGTGGCATTGTTGCCATGGTAAGCACGCCGAGCTTCGATGCCAATCAGTTTGTTACTGGCGTTAGCACCAAGCAGTATTCGGAGTGGCGCGACTCGCCTGATCTCCCTCTGTATAACCGCGCAATTCAGGGTCAGTATCCCCCGGGGTCAACCTTGAAGCCGGTTTTTGCTTTGGCTGGATTGCACTACGGTGTAGTGGACGAAAACTTTGTGGTAAGAGATCGAGGCTGGTATCGACTGCCCAACGACAGTCGACAGTACCGCGACTGGAAGCGACAAGGGCATGGCACCTGGGTAGGCTTGCACCAGGCAATTGTGGAGTCCTGTGATATCTATTTCTACGAGCTTGCCTTCAATCTCGGTATAGACCGCCTGCACGATTTTTCCGCTCAGTTTGGCTTGGGTAAACGCACCGGGCTGGATATTCCCAGTGAACGCAGGGGCATACTTCCATCCACCACATGGAAACGAAACGTACGAGGCCAGGCGTGGTTCCCCGGCGAAACACTAAGTGCGGGTATTGGTCAGGGTTACATGCTGGTCACACCGTTGCAACTTGCTGTTGCCACAGCCAATTTGGCCCGGCGCGGTCAAAGCATAACGCCGAGGCTTGTGAAAGGTCCTGTGTCAGATACGTCAGCACGAAGTGTCCCCAATCGCCTGGAAAACACTGAGCACGAATGGCAGATGGTTATCGATGCAATGGTTGATGTGGTGCATGGAGAACGTGGCACGGCACGCAGCATTTCCAGAAATCTGAGCTATAAAATTGCTGGAAAAACAGGAACGGCTCAAGTCGTTGGCATTGCCCAGGGTGAGGAATATGATGCCGAAGCGCTGGCAGAGCGCAATCGTGACCATAAATTATTCGTCGCATTTGCGCCCGTTGACAAGCCATTGATAGCCGTTGCTGCGGTTATCGAAAATGGCGGTAAAACGGGCAAGGTTGTTGGTGCACCGCTGGTACGTGAAGTGTTAGATGCCTATCTGTTGCCGCTACTCACACCCGAGAGTGACGGGAAAACCGCCAATACGCAACAAGCTGCGGATCTGAAATCTGAGCCGATCGGTGCCGGGAATGGGGAAGTGGGATGAGCAGCGGTGATTTTGTTCGAAGCATGCAGGGCACGGCCACCAGCTTTCAGCCCGCTGCCAGTCACCTGCAGAGAATGCACATAGACCCGATACTTTTACTTTCGCTGGCTGGCGTGTGTGGCTTCGGTTTGATGGTGTTGTGGAGTGCCAGCGGGCAGCATCAGCCAACCATGTTGCGCCAATGCAGCTTTATTCTGGCCGGCTTTATCGCCATGTTGGTCATTGCGCAGATCGACATGCGTCTGATCCGACGCTGGTCAGTGCTGTTGTATCTGGTTGCGATAGGCTTGCTGGTAGCGGTGATTTTTTACGGCAGCGGTGCAAAAGGAGCGACACGCTGGATTGATCTGCCGGGTTTGCCGCGATTCCAGCCGTCGGAGATCATGAAAATTGCCCTTCCGCTAACGGTGGCTGCGTATTTGTCGGGTCGATCCATGCCCCCCAGATTTTTTCAAGTGATGGTCAGTGTGGTGCTGATCATTATCCCAACCTTACTGATTGGCGCACAGCCAGATCTGGGGACTTCCCTGCTGGTTGCTGTATCTGGCGTGTTCGTGCTCTATTTTGCCGGTTTGAGTTGGTACTACGTCAGTGCTGTCGTCGTCGCAGCCGGAGTGAGTTCGCCGCTGATCTGGAATTACGTGTTACACGACTATCAGAAGCAACGAATACTGACTTTGCTTGACCCTGAAGCGGACAAGTTAGGTGCCGGTTGGAATATTATTCAATCGAAAACCGCGATAGGTTCTGGTGGTTGGCAGGGCAAGGGTTGGCTGAATGGGACTCAGTCCCAATTGGACTTTCTGCCAGAAAGTCATACTGACTTTATTATTGCTGTGTTGGCCGAGGAGCTCGGCTTGTTTGGCGTACTGGTTTTGATCGGTTTGTACCTGTTGGTCATAGGCAGAGGGGTCATTATTGGACTTCGCGCGCAAGATGCATTCAGCCGCTTGGTGGTTGGTAGTATTACCCTGACGTTTTTCGTGTACGCGTTTGTCAACATGGGTATGGTATCTGGCCTATTGCCGGTTGTGGGCGTACCGCTGCCTTTCGTGAGCCAGGGGGGGACCTCTATAGTCACGTTGCTTGCAGGCTTTGGTTTGCTTATGGCCGTCAGCACTGAAGCGAAACGTATCACCCGATAGTTTTATGATCGTGGCAATGTCATACTTACATCTTGGACGACAACTGGCTATTGCGCTTTGTGCAATCTCGCTGTCGCTTAGTGGTCGTTACGCATTTGCTGATGCAGCACTGGATCTGGATAGAAAAGATATTCAGGCATTCATGCAACGCGCCAGCCAGCATGAAGAACTCGGTATGCATGCCATCCGGGGCGCACTGTCGCAGGCGCGGGTCAAACAAGCAATTCTGAAAGCCATCAGTAAACCCGTCGAGCGTACACTGGACTGGCAACGTTACTCCGCCATTTTTCTGCAGCCAGAGCGCATTGATGCCGGCGTGGATTTTATGCGTGAACGCTCAACAACCATGATGGTTGCTGAGAGTCGTTATGGTGTGCCCAGAGAAATTATCACCGCGATCATCGGTGTCGAGACAAAATACGGTAAGGTTATGGGTAATCACCGCGTTTTGGATGCATTGGCGACGCTGGCTTTCGAGTACCCCAAACGATCGACCTTTTTCACGAAGGAGCTGGAACATTTCTTACTGTTGTGTGCGGAGCAGGAGATCGATCCGTCGGCGCCGTTGGGTTCTTATGCGGGCGCTATGGGCTACGGGCAGTTTATGCCCAGCAGCTACCGTGAATACGCGGTTGATTTCGATGCGGATGGCAAGGTTGATATCTGGAACAATAAAACGGATGCAATCGGAAGTGTGGCCAACTATCTCGCCAGACACGGTTGGCGCAAGGGTGGTGTGATTCTATTGCCGGCCGAGCGCAATAACCGACCGGTTACGCTGGCAGCATTGAACAAGAATCTGAAGCCTGGAATTCGCGCGAGTCAGTTACCGTCGTTCGGATTTCGGCAGCCCGAGCGTTTGAGCAACGACGCAAAAGTAGCCTTGTTCCGCTTTAAATCCGAGCAAGGCCCTATATATGAGCTCGGTTTGCAGAACTTCTACGCTATCACCCGTTACAATCACAGTCGGTTGTACGCCAGAGCGGTGTTTGAGCTTAGTCGACAGATTCTGGCAAAAAGCCAGGAAGCATCGGTCAAGCGATGAATTGCAGGCGACGCTTGGCAACCGGTATGCGAACCAGACTGGGTGCGCTTGTAGTGCTGATTGCGCTGATTCAAGCATGTGCGAACGCACCCGTGCAACGTGATGGCGCTCCAGGAACCAGTAAGTCAGAGTTAATGCGTGTACCCGACGCAGTACCAAAAACCGAAACAGTGACCAAGGCTGGCAATAAAAACCCCTATACAGTATTTGGCAAAACCTATTACCTGCTCAGCCAGTCAAAAGGGTACAAAGCGCGCGGTACGGCGTCATGGTACGGCACAAAATTTCATGGTCGTCGCACTGCCAACGGTGAGGTGTATGATATGAACGCCATGACCGCAGCTCACAAAACCTTGCCCATTCCATGCTATGTGCGAGTCAGGAATACGAAGAACAATAAGACCATCGTCGTGAGGGTTAATGATCGCGGTCCGTTTCATGGCAATCGTCTGATTGATCTATCTTATGCTGCTGCAGTCAGACTCGGGTTCGCCGACCAGGGCACGGCACCCGTAGAGATAGAGGTGCTGACGCCTGGCGTCAATGATTCGATACAAAGATCGGCGTCAATACCGGTTGCAGAATCCAAACCGGTAAACCCTAACTTTCAGCCACGGTCACCGGTTGTGCCCGATCAACCCGCTATACGCCCCACGAGTCAGAATCAGCTGCCTGGTCCCAGATCCACGCCGGAAGGTGGGGAATGGTATTTGCAGGCCGGTGCGTTCACTACAGAATCAACGGCGGTACAACTGCAACGTCGCCTTCGCTATATTACGTCTCTGCCCGTGAGTATTCTGCAAGACTCTGCAAAAAACAGTAGTACTGTCTATCGTGTACGCATAGGGCCGAGCACTGAACAGGCGGTGCTGCGAAAATTGCAAAATGAAATGTTGGCGGTCAATATGGGGCAACCCTTTATCGTTAGCGATGCGCACTAAGACAGCGCAGCCAACGTTGGCGCGCTGAATAACCAACAGCTTCCAAGGATATCCGAAAATCATCATGCGATTCAGTCAAGTATTCAGAGTACGCATTCTTCTCACGCTCTGTGCAGTTTTCATTGGTGTACCAGCGCTTGCCGCCGTAATACCTGAGCCACCAGAGATCAATTCAAGAAGCCATATATTGCTTGACCTGAACAGTGGTCGAGTATTGACGGAGTATCAAGCGGACGAACCTTTGCCGCCGGCCAGTCTCACCAAACTTATGACCAGCTACGTACTCTCTTACGAGCTGGCGCAGGGCAGTGTGAATGATGCGGATCTGGTCGACGTAAGCGAAAATGCATGGGCGAAAAATTTCCCGGGTTCATCACTGATGTGGATTGAAGTGGGCACTAAAGTTCGGGTAGACGACTTACATCGTGGCATCATCATTTCGTCGGGCAATGATGCCAGCGTTGCGATCGCGGAGCATTTAGCAGGCAGCCAGGAGGCCTTCGCGGAGGTAATGAACAAGCATGCTGAAACGCTTGGTATGTCGAGCAGCCATTTCATGAACGCACATGGCCTGCCCGATCCAAACCAGTATATGACGGCGAGAGACCTCGCGATTCTGGCAGGCGCGCTGATCAAACAGTTTCCTGAGCAATACAAGCTATACAGTGAGAAAGAATACACCTACAACAACATCACCCAGCAAAACCGTAATAAGTTGCTTTGGCGCGACAGCTCGGTTGATGGACTGAAGACCGGTCACACACAGGAAGCAGGCTATTGCCTGGTGGCGTCTGCAAAACGTGGTGATATGCGCCTTGTTAGTGTTGTAATGGGAACCAAGAACCTTGAAGCACGCAGCAGAGAAACGCAGAAATTATTTGCCTACGGTTTTAGGTATTTTGAGTCACACAAAATGTACGCCAGTGGCGATCGCGTGCTGGACGAAAAAGTATGGGAAGGTCTGGCAACCAGCGTATCTCTCGGCGTCAACGAGGACATTACGCTGACCATACCGAAAGGCAAACACGCAGCAATGTCCATCGATTCAGTGGTTGATGAGGTATTGGTTGCACCCGTTGAAGCAGGTACTCGCTACGGTACTTTGACAATTTCCCTGGAAGGCGAAACCTTAGCAAGTGCGCCCTTGATCGCATTAAACTCTATTGAGCAGGCAGGGTTTTTTGCACGGCTGATCGACTTGGCCAAGCGACGCCTGCAGGAAGTATTGGGTGGGCAGAGTGAGCAATGACACGCCCGGCAGTGAGGATGCCCCGTGCATAGAGTTCCCCTGTGCGTACCCAATAAAAGTCATCGGTGCTTCGGTAGAAGGCTTCACCGACCTGGTTGTCTCCATAGTGCGTCGTCACGACCCTCACTTTGATGTGAGCACTGTGGAGCATAATGACAGTCGCCACGGGGCCTACCGCTCGGTTCGCCTTATCATAACGGCAACTGGCGAATCTCAATTGCAAGATCTGTTTAACGAGCTGAAAGCCAGCGGACAAGTAAAGATGGTGCTGTGAACGACACACTACTCGTTCGAGAGTTGGGTCTGATAGAATACTCTGCGGTCTGGCAAGCCATGCAGAATTTTACCGATCAACGTGATCGCAAAGCAGGCGGTGACGAAGCTTGGGTTCTGCAGCACCCAGCGGTATTTACTTTGGGGCAGGCAGGTAAAGCCGAGCATGTCTTAGCCCCTGGCAATATTCCGGTTGTAAAAACCGATCGTGGCGGGCAGGTGACTTATCATGGACCGGGTCAGTTGGTGATTTACCTGATGCTGAACCTTGGATTACGCAAAATGGGTGTGCGTGATCTGGTAACCAGTATAGAGCAGAGTGTTATTCAACTGCTCAGCAAATACGATATCAATGCCAATGCTCGCCCCGCGGCCCCTGGTGTTTATGTCGGTGACGAAAAAATTGCCGCGCTTGGTTTGCGCATTCGAAGGGGCTGCTCCTTTCACGGCTTGAGTATCAATATAGCAACCGACAAGGAACACTTCGCTCGCATCAACCCTTGCGGATACGAAGGGCTGGCGGTGTGCAATCTTCTGGATTTGTTGGGACCCGAATATCAACCTGATAGCCTGACATCGGCAGTTTCGAAACAGGCTGTGTCAATATTAGCTGCCCAGCTGGGCTATGCTAGCGTGGTTTGGGGTGAGCCTGTTTTACCCAAAGTTATCCAATAAACACCTTTCTCCCTAACGCGGGATTAAAGCCTACCTGCTTAATCAGGTTTTAATCAAACTTACCGGTCGCCCGGACAACTCCACAACCAATTCGGCCAGCGCATCCCAAGGGCTTGCCTTGTTCGCCCCTTTAATCCTGCGATCGGTCTCAGCGCTTAAGCGGTGCAGTTGCCGAACACCCGACACTGTGCAGCGCTGTAAATAGTGCTGCAATGCGGCTTGGCGATTCTTGGGCAGCCGCTGGTTCTGGAAATAGCGCTGAGCTTCGGTAGGTCCGCCGCTGCCAAGTGCGCCGCTGATATTGCGAATCTCGTAACCCAGGGCCCACAAGATGGAGCGCGCATCAACGCCTTCTGATTGCAATCCGTGCAGCATTTGTAGTGCCTTGTCGGCATGTCCGTGCAGGCAGCTTTCAACTAACTCAAAGGCGTTATAACGCGCACTGTTCCCAATACTGCGAAGCAGATCGTCGGCACTGAGTGGCTTATCAGGTGCGAGCAGGGCCAGCTTTTCGATTTCCTGCGCAGCGGCCAGCAAGTTACCTTCAGTTCTGTCAGCGAGAAGTTTGATCGCGTCGGCATCCAGGCGAAGTTTGTGATGGCGTAATCGTTCTGCGATCCATGAGGGTAACTCGCGCATGCCAATCGGCCACAGCCGGCAAACCAGCGCCGATTTTTCAAGTGATTTAAACCACTTGCTGCGCAGCGATGACGCTTCGAGTTTGCCGGTGATCAACAGCAATCGATTCTCTTCCGGTGCAAGCTCAATGTACTCAAGTATCGCTTTGGCGCCCGCGTCGCCGGGTTTGGCAGAGGGCAGGTGTATTTCTATCAGCTTTTTATCGTCAAACAAAGATAAGCTTTGCGCGTGCGAAATCAATGCCTGCCAATCACTGGCGCGGTCAATGCTGAGTTTCTGGCGTTCGCTGAACCCTTGATTGCGCGCAGCTGCACGCACCTGATCAGCGGCTTCTTGCAGTAAAAATTCATCCGCGGAGCTGAGCAGGGTGACCGCGGGCACGCCGGACTGCAATGTGCGGGACAGTTGCCTGGGTTGAACTAGCATAACTGTTGGCCGTGCTAACGCACGCTTAGTTCCGAGCCGCTCGTATGCAGCTGAGCGGCATCAATGGCCTGGTAGCGGCGCATAATCTGTGACGCGAGTAACACCTGCATCTCTTCGCGAATCAATCGCTCTTCATCGCGCTTTCCAACAACATTGTTGATATCGTTTTGAAAATTGCGCTCGACAATCAATTGGTGCGGACCAACCAGCAATTCCCCTCGTCGGCTGCGCAACTCATAGCTTACAAATTGTCGGAGCTGGAATTCCGCCGCGGCCGCCAGACTATCAACGCTGATCGATCGCTTTTCGCTGCGCTCTCGGCTTAAATGTAGGGAGTACGGCGCATCTTGATCGGAGTCAACCAACTGCACACCGGATGAGACCATGGCCCGGCGCACGCTGTTGAGTATGGGGCTACCCGGATTCTCGCTACTCAGATGTACTGTGCCCAATGCCTCTGGCACCTGAAAAGCGCCTCTCAATTGAAAGCCACAAGCACTCAAGGTCATGATCATGACTATACCTGCTGCAACGGCCCGTCGTGAGTTCATCAGCACCTCTCGTTGTCGTAAGTCGTAATAGTTAGACAGCAACAATATTAACCAGCTTTTTCGGCACATAAATGATCTTCTTCACTGTTTTACCCTCGGTGAAGCGCATTACATTGTGCTCGGCTTGCGCACTGCTTTTGATCGACGCTTCGTCGGCATCAGCGGCCACTTCAATAGTGGCTCTCAGCTTACCATTAACCTGCACTGCTATATTAAGTTCGCTGCGCAGCATTGCGGCCTCATTGGCTACCGGCCATTGTGCGTCGATTACAGCTTCGCTATGGCCGAGTTCACGCCACAAGGCATGACAGACATGAGGTACTACCGGTGCCAGCAACAACACCATGGTTTCAACCGCTTCCCGAACAACCGCCTTGCTTTGTGATTGATCGCAATCTGCGAGCTTGGCGATATCGTTGGACAGCTCCATGCAGGCAGCCACCGCGGTATTGAATACAATCCGTTGCCCATAATCATCGGACACCTTTTGAATCGTTTCATGCGTTTTTCGCTGCAGGGCTTTTTGCCTTGTGTCCAGATCATCAGGGCGAATCGGGTCAGTCACTTCTCCAGCCGTGCGGTATGCCAGCTTCCAAAGTTTGCGCAGAAAGCGGTGGGCGCCTTCCACGCCCGAGTCAGACCACTCGAAGCTTTGTTCCGGTGGTGCAGCAAACATCATAAACAGGCGAATAGTATCAGCGCCGTATTGCTCTATCAGGTCTTGAGGATCAACTACGTTGCCTTTGGATTTGGACATTTTTGTGCCGTCTTTCAGCACCATGCCCTGAGTGAGCAAGCGGGTGAAAGGTTCATCTGAAGAGACCAGGCCTTCATCGCGCATCAGCTTGTGAAAAAATCGGGCGTACAATAGATGCAAAATTGCATGTTCCACACCACCAACGTATTGGTCTACCGGCGTCCAGTAATCTGCTCGTTTATCAAGCATGGTAGCTGCATCCGGGCAGGCAAAACGGGCGTAATACCAAGACGATTCCACAAATGTGTCGAAGGTATCAGTTTCCCTTTCCGCCGCAGCGCCGCAGTTGGGGCACGTGGTTTGGTAGAACTCGGGCATTTTCTTCAGAGGTGAACCACTGGCGGCTACCTCAACATTTGTGGGCAGCAGCACGGGCAATTGTTCTTCCGGAACCGGCACTGAACCGCAGCCGTTGCAGTTGATGATTGGGATTGGTGTGCCCCAATAACGCTGTCTAGACACCCCCCAGTCGCGCAAGCGATATTGTGTCTGGCGCTCAGCTTTGCCGTTCTCACCCAGTTTGTCAGCAATCGCATCAAATGCAGCTTGTGAGCTTAGCCCGTCGTAGCTGCCCGAATTGATCAACACTCCTTTTGCGGGCACCGCAGCCTTTTCTATGTCACCAGTGTCACCTTCTGGCTGAATAACCGGAATGATCGGCAAGCCATATTTGCGTGCAAACTCCCAATCACGCTGATCATGCGCTGGCACTGACATCACTGCGCCTGAGCCATAGCTCATCAGTACAAAATTTGCAGCCCATATCGGCAACTCATCACCGGTGATAGGGTGAATTGCTTTGAACCCGGTGTCTTTACCGAGCTTTTCCATGGTGGCCAAATCAGCTTCTGCAACGCTGGTTTGCGACAATGACTCCAGGAAAGAGGCAAACTCAGCGTCTTTCTCAGCTGCGGCCACGGCGATGGGGTGTTGGGCTGCAACCGCCATGTAAGTGGCACCCATCAATGTATCGGGTCGGGTGGTGTAGACACTTAAGCCTTGACCGGCATTGGTTTCAAATTCAATCTGCAGCCCCTCAGAGCGACCGATCCAATTAGTTTGCATGGTGCGAACTTGTTGAGGCCAATGCTCCAGCGAGCCCAGATCAGCCAACAATTCATCGGCGTAGGCGGTGATGCGAATAAACCACTGAGGAATTTTTCGCCGTTCGACCAGCGCTCCCGAGCGCCAGCCACGGCCTTCGGCGTCTACCTGTTCATTGGCCAGCACAGTTTGATCTACCGGGTCCCAATTGACCTCGGCTTCTTTCTTGTACACCAGACCCTTCTCGAATAGACGGGTGAAAAACCATTGCTCCCAGCGATAGTACTCCACATCGCAGGTTGCCAGCTCGCGGCTCCAGTCATAGGCAAAGCCTAATTGCTTCAGCTGGCCGCGCATGTGGTCAATGTTCTGATAGGTCCAGTCAGCAGGGGGAACTTTGTTCTGAATAGCCGCATTTTCTGCAGGCAGGCCGAACGCGTCCCAGCCAATCGGATTCAAAACATTTTTTCCCAGCATGCGTTGATATCGACTGATCACGTCGATGATCGTGTAGTTCCGCACGTGCCCCATGTGGGCGCGGCCGCTGGGGTATGGAAACATCGCAAGGCAATAGTACTTCTCTTTGCTGTCGTCTTCAGTGACTTCAAAGCAGGCATTACTTTGCCAGTAGTGCTGCGCATCTCGCTCGATGGCTTCAGGGTGGTACAACTCGTCCATGCAGGTAAAACGGTCTCTGACGGTAAAAAAGGGAAGGATACAGCAGGCTGCAATCCAGTGACAGCTAACGTGGCCGGGATGACCCAAAACAGCGCAGAAAGCCACAAAGTGCGAGAACCAGAATGCAAACATACACGATGGGGCGCTCGCCAAACAGGGCGTAGGGTGTCTTACCGCGGCGAATACTAATGTTGCCACTTAGTACCTGCTGCTGAAACTGTTCGGTTCGAGCGAGTATTGAACCGTCTGCCGCGATCAGGGCTGATACGCCATTATTGGTGCCACGAACCATGCCTCTGCCCCACTCAAGCGCACGCATTTGGGCCATCTGCAGGTGCTGCAATGGCCCAAATGAGCTACCAAACCAGGTGTCATTGCTGATAGTCAGTAAAATATCGGGCGGTGGTGTATTCGGTTGTGGGACCGTGTCTAGATACACAGCCTCATAGCAAATCAGCGCCGCTGCCTGGTGGTCGCCAATACGCAGGTACTCCTGCTGCGCAGGGCCGGCGCTGAAGCTGGACATGGGAAGATCAAAAAAATCGATCAAACCGCGCAATACGCTTTCTAATGGCATAAACTCGCCAAACGGGACCAGCTTGCGCTTGAAGTACAGTTGGCGGTCAACGCCGAGGCTGGCAATGCTGTTATAGACCGCTCCGGATTCAGTATCGCGATATGGAATGCCGGTGATAAAGCGTGAGCCGCTGGCGTTGGCCTGGCGCTGCAGTTGCCCGAGCAGCGGCTCTGCCTGATGGTAAAGCGCAGGAATGGCTGCTTCAGGCCAGAGCACAAGGTCCTTGCCCCACAACTCCTCAGACAGCTGGCGTTGCAACATGATGTGCGCGCCAAATTTTGATCGCTGCCACTTTTCATTCTGGTCAATATTGGCTTGCACAAGCCCGGCGCTGAGGTGCTTGTTTGTCGCGTCGGTCCAGCGAAGTGGTTCCACAAATAGACCAACCGCCCACGCCAGCAGCAGAAATCCTGTGGCCAGCCAATGCTGGATGCCTGGTCGCATCGCCTTAATCGAGTCGTTTCTAAGTAAAAACAGACACCAAATTAGGGCTGCTGTTAGTGCCAGGGTAAAACTGATACCCAATACACCGGCGATCGGAGCAATACCTTGTAATGGGCCCTGTACGTGCCCGTAACCAATAAACAGCCAGGGAAAACCGGTCAGAAGCCAGGTGCGAGTCCACTCACCCAATACCCAGATCGCTGGAAACAGCAGTATATCGCGCTGTGCATTTGACGAGTTAAGCCAGCGCAGGACCGCACAGCTAATAGCCGGCAAAAGCCCGAGACCAGTGCACCACAGGATGGTTAAAAAAAGCGCCAACGGCATGGGTGCATTGCCGAATTGCTTGATGCTGACAAACACCCAGGACGCGCCGCTGCCAAACAATCCAATACCAAACAGCCAGCCACGCAGAAAAGCTATTTTTGGACTGGCCTGGTGCAAAACCCAGAGCAGTAGAACCAGGCCCGCGATTGACGCTGGCCATAGATTAAAGGGGGCCAGACTGGCCGTTAGCAGAATGCCCGCGATGACTGCGGTAGCTGCTTTCATGGCAGACTAATTATTTGCCAATGGTCATGCGTAACAAGTGTATTTGTCGCGAATCAGCATTAATGACTCTGAAACGGTAATCATCAATGGTAACCACTTCGTTGCGTTTCGGCAGATAACCGAATTCTTGCATAAGTATTCCGCCAATCGTATCGAATTCGCTTTCACTGAACTCAGCCTTGAATTGACGGTTGAAATTCTCAATTGGTGTGAGCGCTTTGATCAGGTAATCATCGTCAGTAATTTTACGAATGTAATCGTCGGCTTGAATATCGTGTTCATCTTCGATTTCTCCTACAATCTCCTCAAGTACATCCTCAATTGTCACCAAGCCTTCAACATCACCGTATTCGTCTAACACGATAGCCATGTGGTTTCGGGTTTCGCGAAATTCCCTAAGCAACACATTGAGGCGCTTGCTTTCAGGAATGAACGTCACCGGGCGCAACAGGTCGGCGAGGTTTAAATCCTCGCCGGCACCTTTCAGTACATGGGGTAGTAAATCTTTTGCCAGCAATATGCCGCGTACATCGTCTTTGTTTTCACCGATGACTGGAAAGCGTGAATGCGCAGACTTGATGATCTTTTGCATTAATTCAGCTGCGGGTTCATCCATTGAAACCATGACCATTTGTGCAGCCGGTATGAGGATGTCACGCACTTGTTTGTCGGATACCTGCAAGGCGCCTTCAATAATACCCAGGGCCTCTCGATCAATGAGGTCGTTCTGTTGCGCTTCAGCCAGCAAATCAAGCAGCTCGGCCCGCGTTTTTGGAGATGCATTAAAGATATGACCGAGTTTGTCCAGCCAGCTCTTATCTTCGTCTTCGTGTTCTTCGTTCATGACACTCTTGTTTTGATTTCATCGTATGCATAATAGGGTGCACTGTATCCCAACTCGAGCATTAGTTTCGTCTCAAGTGCTTCCATGATTTCAGCGTCCGAGTCTTGTTCGTGATCGTAGCCACACAGATGCAGTACCCCGTGCACAAAAAGATGTGCCCAATGCGCCTCCACCTGCTTGTTTTGGGCACGGCTTTCGCTGTTGACCACGTCTGCACAAATGGCGATGTCACCTAAAAAATACCGCAGATCTTCATTCTCATCGAGTATTTGCGCAGACAGCTTGCCATAGTCTGCTTCAAAAGAGAGTACGTTCGTCAGCCCTTGTTTACCGCGGTAACAATTATTGAGTCGCGCCATTTCATCGGCTGCTACTATGCGAACACACAGCGTGCCACCGTACTCAAGATGCTCCTGTATTGCAGCCGCCCACCGAACAAACTGCGATTCAGCGGGAATGTCGCTGCTGTCGGTGGCATAGTCTACTTGCACGCTCAGTGTATTCATTTTTCTTATTTCACCAACGGCGGCTTTTTACCCGCATTGGATTGGGTCTCATGTCGGTCATAAGCTTCCACAATGCGCTGCACTAGCTCATGGCGCACGACATCGCGTGATTCAAAAGACACCTGCCCGATGGCGTCGATATTCTTGAGTACAGAGATGGCATGCTTAAGGCCGGAATACGTGTCTTTTGGAAGATCCACCTGCGTCAGATCGCCTGTGATCACAGCAGTGGAGCCGAAGCCTATTCGAGTGAGAAACATTTTCATCTGGGCTTTGGTTGTATTTTGTGCCTCATCGAGAATAATAAAGCTGTCATTCAGAGTTCGGCCACGCATATAAGCCAGTGGCGCCACTTCAATAACGTTTCGTTCAATTAGTTTGCCAACCGACTCGAAGCCCAGCATTTCATAAAGGGCGTCATACAGAGGCCGCAGGTAAGGGTCAATTTTCTGGCTTAAGTCACCGGGTAAAAACCCCAGTTTTTCACCGGCCTCCACCGCAGGCCTAACCAGTAGTATTCGGCTGACCTTGTCTTGCTCCAGGGCTGCCACAGCGCAGGCAACCGCTAGCCAGGTTTTGCCAGTTCCTGCCGGGCCAATACCGAAGTTAATATCTTTTGTTTGTATTAATTTGACATAACGCTTTTGGTTAGCGCCGCGCGGTTTGACAATAATCCGCCGTGTACGAAGCAGGCTGTCGTGTTTGTCATCGACCACATCGTTTGAGGGTTCCCAGCTGGCTTCCTGCAAATGCAAATGTACCTGTTCAGGGCTCAGGTGCCCTCGCGCTGTGGCTGTAAACAATTCTTTGAGTACATGTTGGGCTGATCTGACCTGTGCAGCTGGCCCCTCTATTGAAAAAATATTGCCACGGTTTCGAATCTGGACTTTTAAGCGCTGTTCAATCTGTATAAGGTTTTGATTGAATTGACCGCACAATTCAGCAAGCCGTTGTGTATTCTCCGGTTGCAGCTCGAGCCGCCTTTGAATTGTTTCTTGCGCATCGGCATCGCCAGCCAGCTCCACAGATGCATGCTCAGCGCTTACGGTGGCTTCGGGCGGAAAAGATGGGTTGTCAGAAAGGCTGGAAGTGTCGGGTTTCAATTAAAATGTTAGGGGTGGGGCATCATGCTGCTGACAAGCGTTGCCTGCTGTGACTGATACCACCCGGGGCCTGTCGACCCTATAGAACATAGTTCTAGAATATAAGAAAATTCGGCTTTTGGGTACCTTAATTTGGCTCTCAATCAGATCAACGAGCCACGCAGTGAGTTTGGCAGTGCCTGATCAATCTGCAACAGCGCAAAATCGCCAATAAGGTCGTGATTGTCAGCTTTAAAGTTAACGACTCTATTGTTCTCAGTGCGCGCCTGCAATTCCTGTGGGTCCTTTCTTGACGGCCCCATGACCAGAACTTTTTGCTGGCTACCCACCATTTGTCGGCTTATCCGCTGAGCTTGCTGATTGATGCGGTCTTGCAAGATATGCAAGCGCTGCTTCTTTTCAGCCATGGGTACCGGGTCGGCCAGTTCAGCCGCCGGTGTGCCGGGCCTGGCACTGTAGATAAAGCTGAAGCTGTGATCAAAGCCAATCGCGTTGATCAGGTTCATGGTGTGCTCGAAATCTCGCTCGGTCTCACCCGGAAAGCCGATGATAAAGTCTGAAGACAAACTGATGTCGGGTCTGTGTTGCCTAAGGCGTGCAATCTTGGCCATGTATTCCTCGGCGGTGTGGCCTCGTTTCATACGCCGTAATACGTCATCAGAGCCGCTCTGCACCGGTAAATGAAGATGATTGACCAACTCCGGCAGCTCTGCGTAGGCGTCGATCAGCGCCTGACTGAATTCCACCGGGTGTGAGGTTGTGTAGCGAATTCTATCGATTCCCGAAATTGCGGCTACGAAGCCCAATAACTCTGCGAAATCAATGACTTCACCCAGATGATTAAGGCCACGATAGGCATTAACGTTCTGCCCCAGCAGATTCACTTCGCGCACACCGCGTTCTGCGAGACCAGAGATTTCTGCCAGCACGTCGTCAAATGGGCGACTGATCTCTTCGCCGCGTGTGTAGGGTACGACACAAAAGGTGCAATACTTGCTACAGCCTTCCATAATCGACACAAATGCTGACGGACCGTTCACGCTGGGTTCCGGTAAGCGGTCAAATTTCTCTATTTCCGGGAAAGTGACGTCAACAACGGGTATGCCCGGCTGACGTTTGCTGATCATTTCGGGTACGCGGTGCAGTGTTTGTGGGCCAAACACCAGGTCTACGAACGGTGCTCGATCGGTAATTGCGCTGCCTTCCTGGCTGGCGACACAGCCACCCACACCAATTATGATGCCCGGTTGCTGTTCTTTCAGCTGGCGCCAGCGGCCCAGTTGATGAAATACCTTCTCCTGGGCTTTTTCGCGAATGGAGCAGGTATTCAGTAGCAGAACATCGGCTTCATTCTCATTGTCAGTGGGAATCAGGTCGTGTTCCAGGCGCAGCAAATCACGCACACGACTGCTGTCGTATTCGTTCATCTGGCAACCGTGAGTCTTTATAAACAGTTTCTTTGTAGAAGCAGGCATCCGCAGAGGGTCTGGGCTATCTTTTGGGGGGCGGCATTATAACTGCGCAATGGCATTTATGGTATATTGTCTGGCGTTATTCAGTGAGTTCGAATCATGGCCGATGAGGCAATCTACAAAGTAATTTTTCAGAACCAAAGCCAGGTTTATGAAGTGTACGCGCGTGAGATATATCAGAGCGATATGTACGGTTTCATAGAGGTTGAAGAGTTTGTATTTGGCGAGCGCAGCAATGTGCTGGTCGACCCTGGCGAAGAAAAACTCAAAAATGAATTCAGCGGTGTTGCGAGAAGTTACATCCCCATGCACGCGATCATTAGAATTGATGAGGTGGAACGTGAAGGCGTTGGGAAGGTAACGGAAAGCAAAGGTGGTTTTGAAAAAGTAACGCATCTGCCCTTGCCGAACAGAGCACCGGTAGATTCCGGTGACTGATTGCCAGGTGCGGGCAAGTTGCTAGTCGGTACCGTAGGTATCGATCAAGTGCTGAATAAGGTTTTCAGCAGTATCTGATGCGTCTATGATCTGAAACCCGGCCCAATGCTGGCCGGCAATACTGCTGGGACTGCACCACAGGCAGTCTGCACCCACATTGATAACACGGTGTCCATCCACGTCTTGTGGCAAAGACAGCGCGAACTGGTAGATGTTGCCAGCCTCTGGTTGGCGCTCCATAACCAGCATCAGACCTTCAACCGTGATATTTACAATTTCGCCCACTCGGTTTCCGTTGAGCACATCGTAGACTGCGATGTCTGTGCCGAGATAAACGCGTCTGTGTTTGCGGTGATTGCTGTAATCGCTTGCTGCTGTGTTCATCCTGCTTTCGCCTCCAATGCAGTATTTTGATACTGCCCATACGTGCCCACATGCGGGTTTTTGTGATGATGCATCAATTGCTGTAAGAAGTGCCTGACTTCCAGGCTCTCGCCGCCGCAAGCCAGTATTCCGTGGCGAATCTGTGGCGCGAGCTCGGTAAATTCTGTTTCAGACTGACCGTCACCACCCACTGCGTACGCGATTATGCGATCAATCAGATTCAAGCAGTGCTCAGCCAGTTGCGCATCACCGTGCTTATTGGTGTACAAGCTGGTGACATACTGCACCCATGTGTCGTACAGAAAATCAATGACCAGATCGGGCACCGGGTGTCGTGCTTGCTGGATCTTGGCTTCTGCGATTCGGCGAACGCTCAATCTGAGGCTGTCCAGCTGGCGAAGCCCTGTCTGACAGCGCTTTTTCTTATTCAGATGGGCGTGGATCATGCGGTCGTGGTGGCGTAACTCTGCGCTAAACCGGAACGCGAGCTCCGAGAACACTCTGGGCCTTAGTTCAGACTGTGCACTTAACTGTTCGACGACTGACTTGATTTGCAACAACAGGGCGGGGCGCTGCAATGGAGCAGCTTTACCCTGGTAAAGCTCGATCGCGCGGGTCAACGTTTGCAACAAGCGCTGTGCCGGGTGATTGGGGTTGTTGGCGAGACTGTCGTCAGACAATGCCAACCTGACGTAGGGCGTGTACAAGCGGCTCACTAAACTTTTGATATGACCGCTCATAGCCTCATGGCTTAGCAATTCATTGAAAAGCTGGCCAACGGATTCAATGGCCTGAATGTTGTCGTCTTGCAAGGCTTGGTTTGCCGCAGGCGTGAATATTGCTTTGCCCGGTATTGGTCCCGATTCGCAATGCTGCGCAACGTTTTCAATCTCGCCGTGCTGTTGCAGAACATCTCTGCGTTGTTGGATGTCAAGCTGATGATCGTGATCTTTGGCGGCCTGTTGCTGTTGCTCGGCCAGGTTTGAGCGAGCGTGTTCCGGCTCGTTATTTTTGTCGCGCAGGTTCGGCAGTATTCCTTGCTCGGCGAGAAATTCGTTCATCTGCTCATACAGCTCGTTCAGCTGACGCAGGAAGGATGTTTCAAACAAACGAAACGCAAGAATGCGGGTCTGCAAGTTCCAGTGCAGGCTATTGATTGCTTGCTCAAACGCGTGTGCAAAACTCAGCGGCGTGAAAGGGTTTCGTTCGGCGGTGACTTTCATTTGACTGATAACCGATAGTCGACTGTTTAGCGAACTGAGCAGGCTTTGGCTTCTCAAGGCAGCCGCGTTGATCATATTGGGTAATGCCAGTTCACTCTCGATAACTCGTTCCAGCTCGCGGCTGATGGCTGCGCCACTGTCCCTTTGATTGAGAAAATCAGCAAATTCGGCATAGGTATTGTGAATGGCCGTTAGAAATGCGCTCTCAAATTGTTCGAAAAGCGCTTTGTTGCGCTTTTCCAGCACAAACCGGCGCAAAGACTGCTGTTCGCTCGCGATTGCACCGCTGCCTGTTGTTTTTTCCTGGTCCAGCAGTGCAGAAAGTTGCTCGTTTTTGCTCTCAAACTGCTGGTAGAAGTCCGCCAGATGGACACGGCAGAAATCATCGCTGTAGTTTTGCAGCTCTCGAAGCATAAAATTCTGTATGTTTTTCATTTTATTCTATAAAAATCATTAAGATATCGGCCTATGCTTCCTGCAGTACTGTATTCCAGACAACAATCCCCAGGCACTCATCTGAGTATAGACAGAAAGCCAGCTCTCGTTGATTATTTGTTCAAAAAATGGTCAATTATCAGCTTGTCCGGTTTCAACGGTATAAATTGCTTACGCAGCAGGTCTGCTGCGCTTGATTTTGTAGTCTAAGCACCCATATTAATGGCGCAGTCAGTGTGCGCACGAGCGAGAGAAATGTCGGAAGAAAACACAATAGAATCATTAATTTACACAGGAGCAGACGAGAATCATGAGACATTGAACGAGAATGCTTCAGGTGAAGGCTTTACCCTGGCAAAGCCCGACGATGTGCTGCCCGATAAGCTCTATATCCTGCCCATAGCCGGCCGCCCTTTTTTCCCGGCGCAAATCCAGCCGGTGCTCGTCAATAAGAATCGCTGGAAGGACACCCTTAAACGGGTTGCTAAAACACCGCATGCAGCGCTTGGCCTGGTGTATGTTGGTGATCAGGACCCTGACCAGGTTCAGGCTGAAGACCTGCCGTTGATTGGCTGCGTGGTAAAAATTCACTCGGCGATCGCTGATAATGAGCAACTCCAGTTTATTGCGCAGGGTCTAAAGCGGTTTCAGATCCAGCACTGGTATAAGAATGAACCGCCGTTTATTGCTCAGGTGAGCTACCCGGCCGCTGAGGCGGACGACAGTGATGGTGTTAAAGCCTATGCCATGGCGATCGTCAAAGCGATCAAGGACCTGTTGCCGCTGAACCCTTTGTACACTGAAGAGCTAAAAAATTATTTGAGCCGATTCAGTCCGAATGACCCGTCACCACTCACCGACTTCGCCGCAGCAATTACATCGGCCAAGGGTGATGCGCTTCAGGAAATATTAGAGACTATTCCTTTGCAGGAACGCATGGAAAAGGTGCTGGTGTTGCTGCGCAATGAAATGGAAGTGGCTGAGTTACAGACCTCCATCACAGCCCGTATTAATGAGCAGGTCAGCGACAACCAGCGCGAGTTCTTTTTGCGCGAACAATTGAAAATAATCCAGAAAGAGCTGGGTATCTCTAAAGATGACCGGACGGCTGACGCTGACCAGTTTCGAGAACGACTGGACGCGCTGCATCCGCCAGACTATGCCCTAAAAAAAATTGAGGAAGAGCTGCAAAAGCTGTCGGTACTTGACTCCGGTTCTCCGGAATATGGCGTCACCCGAAATTATCTCGACTGGGCAACCTCAGTGCCTTGGGGCGTTTACTCTGATGACAGGCTTGACCTTGAACACGCCCAGCAGGTGTTGGATGCACATCATGATGGTCTTGATGATGTCAAAGACCGGATCAAGGAATTCCTTGCGGTTGGTGTGTATAAAGGTGAAATCGCGGGCTCGATTTTATTACTGGTTGGTCCACCGGGCGTGGGTAAGACGTCGATAGGGCGCTCGATCGCCGATGCGCTCGATCGCAAGTTCTATAGATTCAGCTTGGGTGGTATGCGCGATGAAGCGGAAATAAAGGGGCACAGGCGTACCTACATTGGTGCAATGCCCGGAAAATTTGTGCAAGCATTAAAACAGGTTGAAGTTTCCAATCCCGTCATCATGTTGGACGAGATCGACAAAATTGGCGCGTCCTACCAAGGCGATCCGGCGTCCGCTTTGCTGGAAGTGTTGGACCCGGAACAGAATGCACAATTTCTTGACCACTATATTGATCTGCCAATCGATTTGTCGAAAGTTCTGTTTGTTTGTACAGCAAATCAGCTTGATTCAATTCCGGCGCCCTTGCTGGATCGTATGGAAACCATTCGCCTGGCCGGATATATCACGGAAGAAAAACTGGCCATTGCAAAGAATCACCTGTGGCCTAAAGCCTTGAAAAAAGCGGGTGTCAAAGCGCAGCAGCTTCGCATAAACCAGGGTGCCCTGCGATTACTGATCGAAGGTTACGCGCGCGAGGCCGGTGTTCGAAATCTGGAAAAACAACTGAAGCGCATTATTCGCAAAGCGATCATGCAATTTTTACGGGAGCCGGACAAGAAGCTCCGCATTGGTAAAGATGAAGTTGAAGAATACTTAGGTCCGCCAATTTTTCGCCAGGAACGCATGATGTCCGGTATAGGTGTGGTCACAGGATTAGCTTGGACCAGCATGGGTGGGGCTACCCTGCCGCTTGAGGCAACGTGTATTCACACCGACAATCGGGGTTTCAAATTAACTGGAAAGCTGGGCGAGGTAATGCGTGAATCGGCTGAAATCGCCTACAGCTATGTCATTTCGAATCTGGCAAAGTACGACTGTGACCTGGAGTTCTTTGATAAGTCTTATATCCACCTGCATGTGCCAGAAGGTGCAACACCGAAAGATGGTCCGAGTGCGGGAATTACCATGACAACCGCATTGATTTCGCTGGCGAGAAATCAAAAAGTACTGAGACCGTTGGCCATGACCGGGGAAATCACCTTAACAGGCCAGGTGTTGGCCGTAGGGGGGATTCGTGAAAAGGTAATTGCAGCACGGCGCAGCAAAATCAAGGAGCTTATCTTGCCTGAAGCCTGTCGTAGAGATTTCGATGAACTGCCTGACTACTTGCGCAAGGGTCTAACAGTTCACTTTGCTGAACATTACGATCAAGTGTTTGAGATAGCATTCGGTAAATAGTAGGCACACGGTCTTGCTTTGTATCATGCTTTAGGCCAAACTTAACGGAGTTAAACGGCTGCGGTTTTTCGGGTTTTCACAGACCTTAAAACCTTGGCCGTTTTTTCGTCTTTGGATGAACTCTTGTTGCAGTACGCACATAGGAATACACACTTAGCCACACTTTATTGAACATGATACAGCCATCAATAAACATTGTATTTAGCATCGACGCTGCTCCGGCAACGTCGGGCATGCGTGCTTATGGCCATATTTGGCATGCAGGCAAGTGTGGCGTGTTGCGCTCAAATTCCGTGAGCCGCGTGAAAAACACACTAGTGGAGCCAGGGGGATAGTCGCCAACGACTAGCGCTTTTTGAACAGCAGCCCCCGCGAATAACGTTCCCGGGGGCTTTTTTGTTTCTGGCGCTGTGAAAATGCAAGCTTTCAGCTTTGGGTCAGAAGTGGGAGAGGCTCGGTTATAGCAAGCGAGGGACGTCTTGTTGAGAGATAAGTAGTAGAGGAAAGGTGAACAGCATGGAACGTGCTTTGATACACAACATACTGAAAATTTACGGCATAGGCGCGTGCCACGCGCTGCAGCTGATAATTCCGGTTTTCGTGCCGTTACTGTTGGGTAAGGGCTTGAGCATGGCTGAAATTCTGCAAACTCAAGCGGCGTTTGCGCTGACTGTTGCCGTGTTCGAGGTACCTTCTGGTTACCTTGCCGACGTGTATGGTCGCAAAGTCAGTTTGTGTTTGTCAGCTGTATTGATGCTGTTGAGCTACGCGTGCTTGTATTCCGCCGAAACATTTATTGACTTTATAGTCTTCGAAATAGTCATGGGTATTGCCCTGAGCCTAAGCTCCGGGTCTGACATGGCGATGTTGTTCGACTCGCAGTTAGCCCTGCAGAAATTGAACAAGAAGTTCAACCTGCCGGCGTCGGTTGGTAAGTTGGTGGCTATGACATCTATTGCTGAGGGAGTTGCTGCTGTCAGTGCCAGCGTCGTATTTTTGAGCTTTGACGTGGCCCCTGCGTTCGAAGTCTTATTGGGCCTGCAATTATTGCTGGGTGTGCCACCCTTACTGTTGTCATTGACTCTGATTGAGCCACCGCGCTCTGTAGGGTCGGGCGATCACAGCGACAATGCACGTGCTATTGCAACAACGCTGGTGTGCGGTGATCGAATTGTACTGTGGAGTGCCATCAGCACAGTGAGCTTTGGTCTGATCGCCTTATTGGCGTTCTGGACATTCCAGCGCTACTGGGAGCTTCAATCGGTACCTTTAGAGTACTTTGGGTTCCTGTGGGCTCTGCACTGCTTGATACGCGGCATCAGCGCGCATTGGGCCTCGGCTTTAGAACAAGTGACGGGTGCTGCGCAGCTTATGTTGGCAACGGCCGCATTCACCGTCGTTGCATTTCTCGGTATGGCAGGATTGTCAGGATGGGCTGGTGTGGCTTGCGCCTTGCTGTTTCCCGTGTGTCGTGGCCTGAATTCAGTGCTGTTGTACGACGCACTCAATAGGCGGGTAGACGGCGCGTTTAGAGCAACAATAAATTCAGTACTTAATCTGCTGATCAGAGCGGCGTTTATTGTTGCTGGACCGATGCTCGGGTTTGCAGTTGATCAGTTCGGTATGCGGGCGTCGTTACTGGGTTTGGCCGCGCTCAGCATCCCTCTGCTTGGAGCCTCGGTGCTTGCCCTGTGTTACGCGTTAGCGAAAAGCACGATCAGTTCCGAGACCCGAACTGCAATGGAGGAAACGACGGCCTTAGACCCATAGGGTTGTCTGTACAAACCAGTTCGTGCACGGTAACGTGCACGAACTCTTAACTACTGGGTGTCTGCATGGAAATCTGGCAGCTGCTATTGTTGACTTTAACGGGTATTGCTGCCGGCTTCATGAATGTTATGGCCGGTGGTGGTTCGCTACTGACTGTGCCGGCCATGCTATTTCTCGACATACCAGGTCCGGTTGCAAACGGCACAAACCGTATCGCCATTCTGGCGCAAAACGTGACGGCTGTTATCACTTTCTTCAGAAAGGGTTTCTCAGATTTCAAATTGAGCCTGAGCCTTGCCCTGGCCGCTGTCCCAGGCGCCATTATTGGCGCGCAAATTGGCACAGACTTACAGGGCGAGTGGTTTGAACGGGTGGTTGCCGCGGTGATGATCGTCGTTATGATACTAATGGCCACCGACAAAAAACCAACGACTCAAGTCAAAGAGCAGACCAAGCCATTGAGTAGAGCAAGGTGGATAGCTGGCCATGTCTGCATGTTTGGCGCGGGTATTTGGGGTGGATTTATCCAGCTGGGAGTCGGTTTCATTTTGATGCCCATATTGTACCGGGTCATGCAGCTTGATTTGGTGGCCGTTAACATGCACAAGGTATTTATCGTGCTGGTGTACACCATTGCGGCCCTTCTGGTATTTGCCAGCCAGGTAGAAATTCTGTGGCTGGTTGGGCTGTGCCTGGCAGTGGGAAATTCAATTGGCGGTTGGCTGGGAGCCCATGTCACAATGGCGCATGGAGATGCGATTATTCGTCGGGTGTTCAACCTCGTATTGCTGGCACTGATCGTTAAACTGCTGTTTTTCTAGCTGGTGTTCCTTACCATAAGTTCGTACCATTTAGAGCCAGCGCAATGGCGTTCTTCTAGAAGTGTTCCGCAGGGAATATCGACTATATTGGCAAGGGACACTAGGAGCAGCTATGAATGAAGAGTTGAAAACCATTGCATATATCGTGCTGGCGATTCTGATTGTTGGTGGAGTGATGAGATCATCCTGGCGAATGCTTAAAAACAGCGAACGAATGCTCGACGATGTCGATCGAAGCAAGTTGAAGAAACTGGATGAGGATGGCTGGGACAAATAATCATTCCTTAACTACCCACTTCGCGCTGCTCATCCCGAAACTGTAAGTCGGCCAATCGCTTGTACAGAGGAGAACTTTTCACCAGACTGGCGTGAGTGCCTTGAGCCACCAGCCGACCCTGGTCCAGCACAGCGATTTTATCGGCGTGCAACACAGTCGCAAGCCGATGAGCGATGATCACGGTGGTCCTATCTCGCATTATTACTTCGAGCGCCTCCTGGATTTGATGCTCGCTTTCAGCGTCCAAGGCGCTGGTGGCTTCGTCTAACAGCAGTAAGCGGGGGTTTTTGAGCAGGGCTCGGGCAATAGCAATGCGCTGACGTTGACCACCAGACAATTGCACACCTCTTTCACCAAGATAGCTACGGTAGCCGTCGGGCAATTGCATGATGAACTCGTGCGCATGTGCGGCTTTTGCTGCGTCAACAACCTCTGTATCGCTGGCGTCAGGGTTGCCATAGCGGATGTTGCTGGCCACATTGGTGGAAAACAATGCCGGTTGCTGCGCAACAACGGCGATTTGCTGGCGATACTCGCGAGGGTTGAATTCGCGAATATCGATGCCACCAAACTCGATCGTACCGGCTTGTGGGTCGTAAAAACGCTGCAATAACTCGAACACCGTGGATTTGCCGGCCCCTGAAGGCCCAACCAGCGCCAGGCTTTTTCCGGCTTCAACTTCCAGCGTGAAGTCTTCCAGTGCCGCAGTGTCGGGCCGGGCCGGGTAGGCGAATCTTACGTTCGTGAACTTAGCATTCGGTAGCACCGAGGCCGCATTTGCAATCGGCTTGGCTGGCGCACTAATTTCTGCGGGTACGTTCATCAGTTCCAGAAGGCGCTCTGTGGCACCTGCGGCCCTTTGCAGATCACCGTACACTTCGGACAAGGTGCCAACAGCCATACCAACCATCAGCGCGTAAAACACGAAAGCGCCTAATTCTCCGGCGGTCATCGCCCCGCTGAGTACATCGTGACCGCCTGCCCACAGCATGCCGGCCAAGCCTGCGAACATAATGATAATGGCAATCGCAATCATCACTGCGCGTTGGATTATTCGTTTTCGCGCTATGTCAAAGGCCTGTTCTACTTCCTTGCCAAACGCTTGTTTTTCCAGCGGCTCCTGCGCAAAGCTTTGTACAGTTTTTATGTTTTGAATGGCCTCGCCCGCATAGCTGCCAACTCCGGCAATGCTGTCCTGGCTTCTGCGCGACAGGTCTCGAACTTTTCTGCCCACCCAAAAGATTGGCAGGATCACCAGCGGCACCGCTGCCATTACGATCAAGGTTAGCTTCAGGTTGGTTATCAGCAAGATAATGAGAGCACCGACCAGCATGACCGAATTGCGC
Organism: Gammaproteobacteria bacterium; assembly: GCA_030429735.1. Taxonomy (GTDB): domain Bacteria; phylum Pseudomonadota; class Gammaproteobacteria; order Pseudomonadales; family JAUIET01; genus JAUIET01. The sequence goes on along the minus strand of JAUIET010000006.1, from coordinate 196,795 downwards.
AATGCCAGCGACAGGGAGCTGCCAATAATGGACTGTAAAATCGTGGTGTCGGCCGTAAGACGCGACATTATTTCGCCGCTCAGATTGGTCTCAAAATAGCTGGGGTGCAAACCGATTATATGGTCGAAAACTGCTTGGCGAAGATCGGCTGACACGCGCTCGCCTAACCAGGACACCAGGTAAAATCTGAGTGAACTGCCTATCGCCATTAGCGTGGCCAGTGCCATGATGATGCCAATGGCATAGTTCAAACGCTCACCGCTACTGGATACAAAGCCACCATCTATCATCAGCCGTACACCCTGACCGATCGATAAAGTGATTGCCGCCGTGAACAACAAGGCGGCGCCAGCGGCCACCACTGTCCCCATGTAAGGCTTCAGGAATTGCAGCAGACTCCTGAAAATAGCCAGGCTGGCTTTACCCTTGGGGCGATTATTCGGATCCTGTATCGACTCCTGCTGCTTGCCGTCTGTTGCACTCAGCTGAATTCCCTCTTGTTGCGGGGTATTGGACACACCTGTTTTCCTGCTTTGCTCAATCCCCTATTTTCGCATACTTCTGCGTCGAACTGCTGGATGGATAGAAACTGTTGTAGACTAAACCTGCATTCAGGTAGGAACTAAACTATGTTGAGTCGCGCTGCGTTTTTTTTGCTGATAAGCGCTAGGGCAGCTCTGAAAAATACCCGATGCCTCTGGCTTACAGGCGACTCCAGCATTGAGGCGCGAGTTTGCAGGCATACTGGCCGTACGTCAAAAACTCGCAACGAAAAGGCTGGAGTCGCCTGTAAGCCCCGGAGGGCGCGGCCTGTAGCGCACCGTGACTTCGTTGCGCTCCTCGCCAGGGACAACCAGCACTGGCCTTCGGAACGCGCCTCATCACGGCACGCTACAGGCCACGCAGAGGCATTGGGTATTTTTCAGAGCTGCCCTAGTTTCAACCCGGCGCTGGCAACGGAGAAGCCAGTACCTGCAAAGTACCCGGTGCCGCGCCACGTCAGTTCTGAGGCGCAAGCGATTCTTGGCAGGCCTGTGTTGATGGAAGGACGGTTACTGAGGCCATCATCACCCACACAATGGCAGCAACTCAAACGCCAGCAGAATTTACGTGTAGCGCCGCAGATTGACCGGCTAAAAAATATAGCACAGCTGACTATAGAGACTACGCAGTTAGGCGGCGTGCCAGTAAGGATCGTAACGCCAAACAAGCTACCCGAGTCCAAGCGCGACAAAGTACTGATTGCTTTGCACGGAGGCGCATACGTGTTCTTTGGTGGAGAGGCCAGCCTGCTTGAGGCTGCCAGTATTGCAATGGCCGGCCACTACAAGGTGATTGCGGTGGATTACCGAATGCCGCCAGAGTACCCTTTCCCGGCTGCAGTCGATGACGGGGTTGCCGTATATCAGGCGGTTCTGGACACTACAGCGGCAGAAAATATCGCCGTATTTGGTACCAGTGCCGGTGGCAGCCTTACGGCATCTGTGATTATCCGTGCGAGAGATCAGGGTATGCCTTTACCGGCCGCAGCCTATATGAATACGCCGTGGGCGGATCTATCGAAAACCGGTGATAGCTACGTGACCAATGAGGCGGTGGACCCGGTGCTTCCTGTGTACGGAGGCGTATTGGCAGCGGCAGCTGAAATCTATGCTGGCGAAGCGGGCTTGAAACACCCTCTTGTGTCTCCAGTCTATGCTGACTACCACAAGGGCTTTCCACCCAGCCTGCTGATAACCGGCACCCGTGATTTGTTGTTGAGCAGCACAGTACGCCTGCATCGTGCATTGCGAGAAGCTGGTGTGTATGCAGATTTGCATGTTTTCGACGCGATGTGGCACGCGTTCACGGCCAACACTGAGCTACCAGAGGCAAACAGCGCGCAAGGTCTTGTGCTTAAATTCCTCGATCAGTATCTGCAGGTGAGTCGCACCAAGGTAGTTGCTGGCGCAACTGGCTCACACGAAAAATGAGTGTTCAGTTTTCGGCAGCAATACCCCCCGGTTGCGCGGCATAATAACGCTCTAAGCAGAAATTTTGAGGAGCCAGGCCTTGTTAGCCATTAATCAGTCGGAGTTGGCGTTAATGAATCTGCCCAGCGCCGATACAATGTACCAAGCCTTGCTTGATCGTGATGCTCACTATGAGGGGATTTTCATTGTTGGCGTAAAAACAACCGGAATATTTTGCCGACCAGTGTGCAGCGCTCGCAAGCCCTTACGAAAAAATGTCGTGTTTTTCAGCAACTGTGAACAAGCGAGACGGGCAGGATTTAGAGCGTGTAAGGTGTGCAAGCCGGATACACTTGCTGGCAGTGAGCCAGCTTGGCTGCAAAAGCTGCAGAAGCATTTGAATGGCAATGAACGAATCCGTGACATTGATTTGCACCAGATGGGCATTGATCCGGTGATGGTTCGGCGCTGGTTTAACAAGCACTACGGTACAACATTTCAAGCGTGGCAGCGCTCGCGGCGCCTATCGGCAGCGCACGATGCGCTGCAATCGAATAGCAGCGTGACAGAAACTGCTTTTGCCAGCGGCTTTGATTCACTGAGTGGTTTTGGGGAGGCTTTTCAGCGAGTGGCCGGCTGTTCACCTAAACACGCCAGGAATGCCCGGATGGTTAAGGTGAAGCGATTGTTAACCCCGCTTGGGCCAATGTTTGCCGCGGCCAGTGATAATGGTTTGTGCCTGCTGGAGTTTGATGACCGTAAGGCCATGCAGCAACAGCTCAGCCGCTTGCAACGAATTCTCGGAGCCCAATTTGTTGCCGGTGAGCACCCGCTGTTTGGTCAACTGGAGCAGCAGCTGGCAGCCTATTTTGAGGGGCAGCTTCGGCAGTTTAGTATACCGCTGCAATTTGCGGGTACCGAGTTTCAACAGCGTGCCTGGCAGGCTTTGATTGATATTCCCTATGGGCAGACACGAAGTTACGCCGCACAGGCGAGCGCGATCGGAAAACCCAGTGCGGTGCGTGCGGTGGCCAGAGCAAATGGCCAAAATGCCCTGGCGATAGTAGTGCCCTGTCACAGGGTGGTTGGCAAGGATGGCAAACTGACTGGGTATGCCGGAGGGCTTTGGCGTAAGCAAAAACTGCTGGCGCTTGAGCAATCAGACAACCCGCCAGATTTATTCAGAAGTTGATGCTATCGCGCACTGCTCGGCGGGAAGCTCTACTCGAAGTTCTGTAGCATTTGAGCGTTTCAGCTCAAAGCACCTTCCATCCAGGGTTTGCTCCAGGCGTCGTTCCACCGGGTCGCTGCTTGACCACGTATTGCCGGTAACAACACCCTGTTGATGCTGATAGTGGCGGTCTGGCAGTGGGTAGCCATAATCATGATAGTAGTAGGGGTTCCATTGCCATGGCGAGTAGACGTCTCCACCGCGGTCCTTAATAACGTCCTTATGTGCATGGTAGCTTCGATAGTAGGTCGAATTGCCATAGCGTGGCTTAGTGAAGTGGGCGTGACCGTAGTCGGTAGGCGGTCCGGAATGCGTATTTCCCTGACCAAGCTCGTAACCATCGGTTCGGTAACCAAGGTCGCCCGGTTGGTCTTGGGTCTGAGCGATGATTGACGAGCTGGCGAGAATGCCCGACAAAACCCACATGCAGTGCTTGGCTGGCATAGCGTTTTCATCCTGAAAGAGATTGCGGCTACGCGCTATTGTAAATCTTCGGCGGGATATGTCACGTGTTCTGCGAGGCACGTGACACCGAGCGCCTAACGGCGGCGATTCGTGTACCATTGCGGCTGACTGTCGATTCACTGATTCGAATTGTATGGATACCATCCAAATAGCTGTTGCCTTCATTTTCCTGGTGATGATCGTAAACCTGGCCTGGGCGCGCTGGCGACCTTCCTGGATTTTCGGATTTTCCGCATTGGCCTGTTATTCGATTGGTGTGATCAGTACCGATGAATTGTTGTCAAAAATCGTTAACCCTGGGCTTGCAACCTTAATACTGTTGCTTCTCGTTTCGGTTGGCCTGGAAAAAATTGACTGGTTGACGAAGATTAGTCGACGTCTGGTCAGCCCCAACTATTCGCTGACACTGTTAAAAATTGGGGGTGTGACGGCTTTCTTGTCCGCATTTTTGAACAACACGGCGGTGGTTGCGGTGTTGGCCAATGGCATAGCGCGTAACGGTCAGCATGCCGCCAGTCGATTACTTATTCCATTGTCCTACGCAGCGATACTTGGTGGAACGACAACATTGATTGGCACCTCAACCAACCTGGTGGTGAATAGCTTTTTGTTGGATGCAGGTGAGAGCGGCTTTGCGTTTTTTGACTTTCTAACGATCGGTGTGTTGGTTACCGTGGCAGGACTGACCGTCTTGCTGTTGTCATCACGAATGTTGCCTGTCCATGAAGACAGGGCACCCAAGGTTGATGAGTATTTTTTGGAAGCACGCATCAATGAGGACTCTGAAATGATTGGTCGCAGTGTTACGGACAACAAACTTCGGGAGCTTGAGTCGCTGTTTCTGGTTGAGATTTTGCGCAGCGGCAAGCTGATCACACCTGTACCCCCGTATGAAATTATTGAACGTGACGACGTTCTTATTTTTTCCGGTGATGTCAAGGAACTCGGCAGGCTTGAGGGGCTGGAAGGCATAGAAACCTTTGCAACAACCAGTGGATTGTTGAGCAGCAACCTGACCGAAGTGGTGGTACTACCAAACGCGCCTGTAGTCGGGCGTACGATTAAGCACGCTGGGTTCAGAGCGATGTTTGATGCAGCCGTTGTGGGCGCCCGACGTGGTGGTGACCGACTCTCGGGCAAGCTGGGCAGTATCAGGCTCAAAGCAGGTGACAGTCTGTTGTTGGCAGTTGGTCCGGATTTTTCCACGCGAAAAAACATCAGCAAAAACTTCGCAGTGTTGAATGGCGTGGAAATTGAGCGTTCATTATCTGATAAGCAAAGTGCTGCCCTGATGGGTGCGTTTGCAGCTGTTATTATTCTGGCTGCCCTGCAGCTGATTCCCTTGTTTAAAGGCCTTGCGTTACTGCTGGCGGCCATAATGGCGTTTGGCGTTGTAACTGGGGAAGAGCTAAAAAGGCGGTTTCCCTACGCGTTATGGGTGATTATTGCGTCTGCTTTGGTGATGGCCTCAGCTCTGGATAATTCGGGTTTGGTGGATATGCTGGCTAGCAGCTTGCATACAAATTTGGCTCAGTGGGGGCCGAGTGTTGCTCTTGTTGGTGTGTTTCTGGCGACCCTGTTAATGACCGAGCTGATGACGAATAATGCCGCGGCGGCGTTGGCTTTTCCTATCGCCTATACCCTGGCGGGTAGCTTTGATGTTAGCTGGATGCCGTTTGTTATGGCGGTAGCTTATGGCGCGAGTGCGAGCTTTATGACACCGTATGGGTATACCACTAATTTGATGGTACAGAATATGGGCGGCTACCACTTTGGAGACTATGTCCGCACCGGGTTGCCCGTTGCTGTCGCCTATTCCATCACGGTTTTGTTTGCTATTCCGGTGATCTTTCCGTTCTGAAAAGCCTGGTCGGCGATACGTTTATTCTTCTACCCATTCCCAGCGCAAGGGTTCGCCAAAGTCATCGTAGATCATTTTCCGTCTGGGTTTGGGCTTGTACTCTTTGGTGGACTTTGCGCGGCTTGTTTTTGCTCGACGGCGCGCTTCGATAGACTGGATAACGTCGTTCAGGGGTAGCTTGTCTTCCGGCGGAACGTGCTGACCGCCATTGGGAACGAAACTATTGCTCCGAATCGGGCCATCAGCATTGTCGCGACTGCTTGCGCCGCGCGGTACTTCCTGCACCTCGCCGCCACGCGCCAGATAGTCGCGCATCTGTCGCTGCAGTTCATCGCGCATTTGTGACTTACTGGGCGGCAGTTTCATTCCAATGTCTGAAAAAAATTCATAACAAACAAATATAGCACGACATAAGTCTGTTGGCCGAGTTGCTTCGAAAAATCGGACATACATAAGGATTTAATGTACATTCCTAGCTTTATTAATTGCGCTTGCGCTGTTTTATTATTCGGTTTCAGTTGTTGATTAAACGCCCTGTCATCTTATTTAGCATGGACTCAGAGCAGTTCCACGCCGCACCCCTCACTACGGGCGGTCTACAGGCGTATTACCAGCGTTTCGGTCAGCGCTGCGATGACACAGAATTTCAATTGCTGCATTTTCGTGATGCAGAGCATATCGAAGCGTGGCAAGAAGACGGCATTTCTGATCTGCGTCAAGTGTGCGAAGCGGCCCTTGCGGTGGGGTATCAACCTGTTTTGGGTTTCAGCTTTTATACATGGAACGCAGCTGAGTTTTTGCAGTTGATCGTTAATCTGAAAAGGCAACTACCCGATGTGCTTTGCGTTGCCGGCGGTCCACATGTTCAGGAGGCGGAAAGCTATTTGTTGAGCGACCCGATTGATCTGATTGTACTCGGAGAGGGTGAGCAGACATTTACTGAACTGTTGGATGCGACAGAACCGCAACACTGGCCAAGCATTGCCGGCTTGGCATGGGCGCAGTCCGATCGTATTGTTCGAAGCGCGCAGCGGACAAGAGAAACGGATCTGGATCGCTTGCCTTCGGCACTCGATGTGGTTCCATTGACCGACAAGGCCGGCGAGCCCTTGTACGATTCGATTGCCTATGAAACCAGCCGTGGCTGCCCGTTTAAATGCGCTTTTTGTGAGTGGGGAACTGGAGCGATCGGTACCAAAATGATCCAGTATTCCATGGACCGAATTCGTGACGACTGGCAGAAAGTGGTGGCGGCAGGCATCGAAAATATCTGGTTGGCAGACTCTAATTTTGGTGCCTTGCGAGAGGATATCGACAAGACACGATTGATTTGCGAATTGAAAAATAAAACCGGGCTACCACGCACGTTTGCGACGAGTTGGTCGAAAAAGCATAGCCCCAAGGTTCAGCAGATTGTGCTGATGTTGAATCAAAACGGCTTGCTGCCGCACTATCAGTTGGCTCTGCAAACCCTGACGCCGCTGGCATTGGAATTATCCAACCGAAAAAACATGGCAGCGAACAAGTATGAACCGATCGCCAGAGAGATGGCGGATGCCGGTGTGCCGATTGCTGCCGAGCTTATCTGGGGTCTACCGGGCGACAATCTGGCGGATTTCGAGCGGAATCTGGATCAGCTACTGGCAACGTTCCCAAACATCAATATTTTTGGTTATACCTTGCTGCCTGGTACTGAATTTTACAAGCGTCGGGCAGAGTATCAGATTGATGCTGTTCCAGTTGCCGGCTATGGCAAAGCCAAAGGTGAGTATGTGGTGGCCTGTCATACGTTTGGTCGAGAGGAAGGTCTGGACGGTTACTTTCTCATTGCGGCGCACATGATTTTAATTCATGGCCATATTATGCCGCTGACGATACGTTTTCTGGCTATGCAGCGGAGTTTGCCCGCAACACCATTGTTGAGAGTGTTGCTGAAACGACTATTGATCGCATTCGCTATAGACAGCGACGACAAACTGGCAGTGTACGAGGGCAGAGCCGCTATCTATCTTACGCTGATGAATGCTCGCGATCGCTGCTTTGCGATCATCCGATCCACGCTCATTGAGTGGTGCACCCAGCACAAGCAAGATTCCGATTTGATCGAACAGGCGCTAACGGTGCTGCGCCTGGACGCAGAAATATGCCCGCGCACCGGCAAGCAGGGCACACAAACCGTTGAGTTTGAATTTGATGCGGCTGGTGTTATTAGTGCACTGGAAAAGCTCAATTTACCAGCCACTTCGTGTTACCAGCAACAAACACAAACTCTTGTTTTTGATTTTCCGGGTGGCGTTGGCGAGGTATTAAAAGACCCGGACGGTGGAAGCTGGATGCGCGCACAATGGAGTGTCATTCAGGACACTGTTCGGGTATTCGATACTATACCGCTACAACCACTCGCAGCGCATCCAGGCGCAACACCATCGCGTCAATAACACTGTTGACCTTGGCAAGCTCTTCCCGCAGAGCATCGATTTCAATGTCTCGTACGTTAGGGTTCACCCGCTGCAATGTTTCCAGACGGCTGATTTCATCATTCAGCGCGTGCTCCGCGTGCTGATGCGCTTGAGTCAGCATGTTCTGAGATTGTTGTTCAGCAAGGGTTCTTGTGTTTTTAATCAGATGTTCCAATACCGAGGTTCGGGCTTTGACCACCTTGACCGATGTTTTCCGGTCCAATATCTGAGCCGCTGAGTTGAGTAGCTCAAAACTCACGGCGTGATGCAAGGCTTGGCCTTGCTCGTTAACCAACACACGGATAGTGCTGGGTGGCAAGTAGCGGCTGGTCTGCTGCGGGCTGTCAATTACGAACAGTGTTTCTAGCAGTAGGGTGCCCGGTTTGAGGCCAGCGGTTTTTACCGCAATGGCAGCGCAGTTTCCCTTTTCGGCGCCAAGCACCAGATCCAGCGCGCCGATCACCATACGGTGATCCCAGGTTAGAAAATGCCAGTCTTCATTCGCCAGCGCTGTTGCCCGGTCATAGGTCACAGTCATGCCTTCATCCTGCAGCAGCGGGAAAGGCGCGTACATGTTTTCGGCGGGTCGGATAATGGTGGCTCGTTCGCTGTGCGGCTCGCTGTGCACGCCATAGCAATCGAACACCAATTCCATAAACGCAGGCAGGTCAGAATTTGAATCTTCCTCCACGGCCTGCGTTGCGAGATCAGATGCAACGTGAGAACGGCAGGAATTGTATTCAAGCAACCGATCACGCCCGTTGTGCAATTGTTCATTCAGTGCCTGGGTCAGCTCGCGTGTGCGCACAATGAAATCGTCGTCGCATTCGCCGCGTTGCTCCAGAGCCCGCAGTTGCTGACCCATCTCGACAAATACTGTGTGCGCGGCCGGGCAAGCGTGTTCAATGGCATTCATGCCTTCGTGATACCAGCGGTACAGTACTTCCTGTGCCGTGGATTCAAAGTAAGGCACGTGAATTTTGATGGTTTCCGTCTGGCCGATTCTATCCAGTCGGCCAATGCGCTGTTCAAGAAGGTCCGGATTGGATGGCAGATCAAACAACAACAGATGGTGTGCGAATTGAAAATTTCGGCCTTCACTGCCAATCTCCGAACACACCAGCAACTGGCTGCCATAGTCCTCATCAGCAAAAAAGGCAGCGGCACGGTCGCGCTCCACAATGCTCATGCCCTCATGGAACACAGCGGCCTGAAAGCCGATATTGACACGCAGTGCTTCGGCAATATCCAGTGCCGTTTCAGAGCTTGCTGTTATCAGCAGTAACTTTTGGCCGCGATGATCTTTGATCATTTGCTCTAGCCAGGGTATGCGTGGATCAATGCTCACCCAGGCAGGTGACGGAGTGGTATTTCGATACGGGCGCTCCGGCGTTAGGTGAGTATTGCTGTAGGGTTCTGGCTTGGTCATCGGATAGGCATGCAGGGACCGCCCTGGAAAGCCAGAGATGGCGGCTCTGGTATTACGAAACAATACCCGGCCTGTGCCGTGGCGGTCGAGCAAATGATCGATCAAATCGGTACGTGCCTCTTCACGTTCCGTTGTATCACCGCTGGCCAGCCGGGTCAGCAGCGCTGCGTCTTCGTTCGGATCCAACAGAGGTGCAATGGCGGCATTAAACGATGCGGGATCGGCACTCTCGTTGAGCAACAATTCTATGGCGTCGGCGATCGGCTCATAACTCTGCTCCTCGGCGCTGAATTCTGCGAAAGAGCTGAATCGATCCGGGTCCAACAAGCGCAATCTGGCGAAATGGCTTTCCTTGCCAAGTTGCTCTGGCGTAGCGGTGAGTAGCAATACGCCGGCTGTTTTGTTCGCGAGGCGCTCGACTATGCTGTATTCAAGACTGGGGGAGGTCTCGCTCCACTCCAGGTGATGGGCTTCATCAACAATGAGCAAGTCCCACTCTGCGGCCTCAGCCTGGCGGCACGCTTCAGGGTTGTCCCGCAAAAAATCCAGGCTACATAACACCAGCTGCTCCTGCATGAACGGATTAACGTCTGCCGGTTCTGAGTTGAGTTCATCATTAATGGCAGTATCCTCGCCAAACTCGTCCACTGTTTCGGATACTGCTGACGACAGACGTTGTTGGTCGAAAATACTAAAATGCAAATTGAACTTGCGCAGCATTTCCACCAGCCATTGATGCAGCAGCGGATCGGGCACCACGATGAGTGCGCGTTGGGCGCGTTCCGTGAGCAGTTGGTGATGAAGGATCAAGCCGGCTTCAATGGTTTTACCCAGGCCCACTTCATCGGCCAGTAAAACACGAGGGGCGAAACGCCGTGCAACTTCATGCGCTATGTACAACTGATGCGGAATAAGACTGGTTCGTGCCCCGGTCAAGCCGTGCAGCTCAGAATGCGCTAGGCGTGCTTTTTCAAACCAGCTTTGATAGCGCAACTCGAACCATTTGTTGTGATCTATTTGTCCGGTAAACAGGCGTTCTTGCGGTTTGTTGAGCTGAATAAAGTTATCCAGCATGGTTTCGGGTACATCTCTACGCTCGCCGGAATCGCTATTGCCCTGGTAGATCAATAAGCCATCAGATTCGATTACGGTTTCAACCTCAAGCATGCTGCCGTCATCGCAGCGTATTTCGTCGCCCGGGCTAAAGCGCACCCTGGTCAGTGGCGCCGTTTGCTTGGCGTACACACGCGTTTCGCCGGAGGCCAGAAACACGATCTGTACGGTGCGATGCTCCACCGTCAATACCGTACCAAGGCCGAGTTGCAATTCGGCGTCGTTAATCCAACGTTGGCCGGGTACGAAGGCGGGTAAAGCTTGCATACAGAATAAGAAGTCGAGTCTGAAAACGGCCCGCTATGGTAGTGCTTTTGGTGAGCTTTTCAAGGACAATACGACACCGAATCAGTAATCAATGCAATGAGTTTAGTATGAGTGATAAACGCCAGATATTTTCCGACATTGTCAAGCAGCGTCGCAGTGTTCGCGGTTTCAAAAAAGAAGTCGTTGATCGTTCAATTATCGAAAGCGTTTTCCAGAACGCTCAGCATGCGCCTTCTAATTGCAACACGCAACCATGGCAAGTAGTGATTGCAAGTGGCGCAAAATGCGATGAACTGCGCGAAAAATTCACTACAGGCTTTCTTGAGGGACAGTTCAATTTGGACTTCCCGTACGACGGACAATACGCCGGTGTCTACAAAGACCGTCAGTACGACGCAGCCAACCAGCTTTACTCGGCGCAGGGCATTGCCCGTGAGGACAAGCAGCGTAGAAATGAAGTCTTTATGCGAAATTTCGTCTTCTTTGATGCGCCCCATGTTGCGTTCTTCTTCTTACCGGAACCGTTTGGTTTGCGAGAAGCCGCTGATTTGGGCATGTATGCACAATCAGTAATGTTGAGCCTGGTAGCGCATGGCCTGGCCAGTTGCCCGCAAACTGCACTGAGTATGAACGCGGATATGCTGCGAGACGCATTGGGTGTACCAGAAACTGACAAAGTTCTTTTTGGTCTGTCGTTCGGCTATGAAGATGAAGATCACCCGGCTAATAAATGCCGTGTCGGACGCGCAGAGTTGAAGGATGTGGTTCGAATAGTCGAATAGCTTTTTTACGGCGGATTACAGGCGCCCGACGAAGTCAATTACCGCTGCTGAAAAGATATCGTTGCGATCGCCTGCCACCATGTGGTGAGCATTTGCTACATCAACGTGCTCGGCATGCGGTACCTGGCGCAGAAATTCCTCGGCCAACTCCTCGGTAACAAGATTGCTTCGGGCGCCACGAATCAACAACATTGGTGCTGCAATATTCTGTACAGCAGCTTCCAAACGATCAGGCAAGCCAAGTTGTTGCTCGCCATCGCGTTGTTTAGCAAATGCCGGGTCCCAATGCCAGCGATACCGACCATCATCATCCAGCCGTAAATTCTTTTTCAGTCCATCAAGGTTTGCACGTTTAGGGCGTTGCGTGTATCGGGCAATCACGTCTGCCGCCTCATCCAGACTGCCAAAACCCTCTTCAATCCGTTCCATCATGAAGCCAATAATTCCTTTGGCGCCTTCATTGTTCATACGTGGCGTAATGTCAACCAGAATAACGGCTCGAAACAGCTGCTCGATGGTTTCGCCCTCGGCCAGCATGGCGCTCATGCCACCCAGCGAAGCGCCAACCACCACGGGTTTACCGGGCAGCTGCTGAACCAGTGCATGCAAATCTTCCGCAAAGCGTGGCAAAGCGTAATCCTGGTCCGCCACCCAGCTGGACTCCCCGTGACCGCGGTGATCGTAAGCGATGGCATACCAGCCTTGCTCTGCTAACATGCGTGCGGTATTGCCCCAGGAGAAACGAGTTTGGCCGCCGCCATGCGCGAATAGCACAATGTTGTCACTTGGTTCGCCATAGGCTGTCGCCCTGAGCAGCAGATCGTCACAGATTGTAAATTCTATGGTGGTTTCGCGTATATCTGTCACAGTAAGTTCGACGCAGCTACTAAAACAGGGAGGCGAAGTGTAACCGAATCAATGCTGAAATTCCTGGGTTAGGCGATGCAGGGCATCGACATGCTGTTCCAGAGCTCGCAGGCCCTTGCGGGTCAATGAATATCGGCTGACTGGTTTGCGATTGCTGAATTCTTTCTTTACCTGAAGATAGCCTGCGTCTTCGAGCTTGCGCAGCTGGGCACCCAAATTGCCGTCGCTTTCATTCAAAAGTTGTTTGAAGTCACGAAAATTCAAACTCGGTTCAGCCCCCAACAAAACGCAGATAACCAGCCGAGAGCGGTGTTCCAGCAAGCGGTCGAAACCACTCAAGTCCACTTGAAAGCTGGCGTTCATGAAGTCAGGATGCTTTTGCTGCTATGTTCGCGACAATGACAGCAGGCCCACCGCAAACACGACACCTGTTACCAGGCCCGCGGCACCACCATGCAGCATCCAGTACAGGTAGCAGAATGCCAGCGCCAGGCCGAATAGCAGCATAGCCTTTCGTAAATACAGCCCCGCCGTCATAAAACCAAGACTGCATACCAGCAGCAGTGATCTGGCCGCCAACTCAGCCTGCGCTGCAGAAAATTGCAGGTTGAGTATTGCCAGCGCGCCGACTACCAGCAGCGCAGACCAATGTAATACCCACGGCTTTGCCAGCGCCTGAGCCGACTCATCCGCGCCGCGCAACCAAACAGCAAACATCACAATGCTTACTGCAACACCAGTTATGACCAGCAGCAACCAATATTTCGCGGCAATTGGTGGTTGAAGTTCCAGCAAACCGAATACCAGCAACCCGCACAGCGCCCACAGCCAAAGTAATGGTCGCGCGATTCCACGCGGGGTGTTCGCAACGCGCTGAGCATCATTGAGCAATGATGTAACGTCGTTTTCGCTGTTCATGATAAGCGTCCTGGTCAAGTTGGATTCTGGGTAGATACTTTGTAAAAAAGAGTACTCTATAATATAGAGTAACCAAAGTCAACAAACCTGTTTTTGCAAGAACAGCAAAATCAACTGTCAGTCGTGAGAGAAAATCCAACTCCGGCGCGTGCCCAAATCGCGGCCGTGATCAGGAAAAAATTGAATATGAACCAGGCAAATACCCATTCCAGCGCGCTGCCTAACTCATACGTCTTCAGCCCCAGCCAATCGGCTCCTACGCTCACCACGCCGCAGGCCAGCATCACCACGCAAAATCCAGCTTGCCAGCGCACCAGATGGCGGTTTGCCGCGACAAACTTATTTGTTTCGGCAATGCGAAGCAGCGCACGTACTTGTAACAACTGTGCAATGGGCGTGAGGCCAAAAAACATGAAAATTCCGTAGCGGCGCATCCAGCGATACGCCTCGCCTGAGGAGCCCAGATAATCGGCATACAGGATTAAGAAAAGAGAGCCCGTAGTGCCCAGCAGCAACACAGCGCGATGCGACCGCCGGCCCTGGTCCAAAGAGCGCAACCACAGCTGCATCAAGCGCCAATAAAGCACCAAAATTATGCTGCAAGGAATAATCAAGCCGCGGAACAGGAACAGCGCATTGCCATTTCTGGCTGCTGCTGAAATTGATGTACAGCCTTCAATGTACGGAAAACAGGCCGGCGAAAACCCCTCGCTAATGCTGATGACGTAGGCCGCATGCACTGCAAGAATTGGCACCAGCCCGGCAATAGCAGCAATCATTGCCCCGTGCATCTACGCCAAGCTCAGGGCAGAGGTTTCCTGACGCTGCAAAGACATACAATCGATCTCCCGCTGGTCTGTTATTGGCGTTGCTGGCAATGATACACAATATTGCGCTTCAGACTATTGTCAGTTCTCAATACACTAACCATACTGTAAATGAACCCTAACAACTGTTGCTGGAAGATACACTAGACTCGATGCTGCGACCCGCTCTTGATCCCGAAAACATACGTTTGCTGAACTGGAACATTGCCAAAGGCAAACACAAAGGCTGGCAGCTCGATTTCAGTAACTTGTGTGAAACGGTTGACATTGCTCTTCTGCAAGAAGCCAAGCTTGAGTACAACATGCCATCGCTGTTTGGTGAGGAATGCTGTTGGTCATTTGCACCGGGGTTTACCCGCCCGGACCACAGCACAGGTGTAATGACATTATCGGCTGCTCAAACCGAAAATAGAAGCCTGCACAGTCACCGGGAGCCCTGGACTCGCATACCCAAAGCAGCGCTGATTTCAGAGTACAAACTGCTGGATGTCGAACTCAATCTAATGGTGGCCAATGTGCACGCTATTAATTTTACGGCCGGCGTACGTAGCTTTAAGCGGCAGTTGTATTCTCTGCTGGACGAATTGCTGCACCATCATGGCCCGATTATTTTTGCCGGGGACTTCAATACCTGGCGCAGAAAACGTTTATCGGTGGTAGACGACATTATTCAAATTCTTGGTCTTGACGCGGTGCATTTTCCGTTTGATTGTCGTAAACAGGCATTTGGTATGGCGCTCGACCATGTGTTCGTTCGCGGCTTGCGCGGCAAAACCTCGACTGTTGAGGCGGTCTATAGCTCCGACCACAATCCAATGATTGTTGACCTCACGTTGATACCCAGATTAGCCCGGCAAACACCAGCTTCGTTAACGTCCGCGATTACGGCGAATTTGTAAACGCCTTTGTTTTCGACTCAAACATCAAATATTCGACCGCGATTCAGAATATTATTGGGGTCAAAGCAGCGCTTTAACTCCCGCATTGTGTTTATCTCTGCTTCGCTTCTGGTCAGCGACAAATAGGCCTTCTTGTTCATGCCAATGCCGTGCTCTGCGGTTACCGTAGCACCATAGTCGGCAGAAATTTGATATACATCGGAATAGATCTTGTGTTTGTCATCGTATTTCCCTGTGCTTGCACAAAGATGCAGATTGCCGTCGCCGAGATGGCCAAATACAATCAGAGTAAGATTGTTATATCTTGCATGCAGCTCGCGCTCAACGCGCTTAACAAATTCTTCCATGTGCTTGATGGGTACGCCGATATCAAAATTAGCGAGCGGTGCAAGCAGGCCAAGAATCTCTGCAATTGAATCTCGTATATTCCAAAAATCCTGGCTCTCCCGTTCCGATTGCGCCAGCACTACATCAGCCAGCAAACCCTGCTCCATGAACGAGGCGAGCTTTTCCAGGCAATGCTCCCTGGCATGTTCACTGCCGTCATCTTCTAGTTCAATAAGTACATAGTAGGCATGCGCTGACTGCAATGGATCACGTGTGTATTCTACGTGGTCAATTGCATAGCGGTAAAAACCTGACCACATCACTTCAAAGGAACTGACGCCGCCAAAACCCGCTTGCGATTGCTGTAACAGTGCTACGACTGAGTCGAAGTTCTCGCACCCACACAGCGCGGTTTGGCGGCCACGTGTTTTGGGGTGTAAGCGCAGAACGCATTGGGTGATGATACCCAGGCTTCCTTCGCTGCCAATAAACAAGTGCTTTAAATCATAGCCCGCATTGTTTTTTAGCATCTGGTTCATCGCGCTGATCACAGTACCGTCTGCCTTTACGGCTTCTAAGCCCAGCACTTGCTCTCTTGCCATACCGTATTTAATAACTTGGTTGCCGCCGGCGTTGGTGGAGAGATTGCCACCAATACTGCAATTTCCCCGTGCGCCAAGATCCAGTGCCAGTCTGAACCCGGCCGCGTCAGCCGCATCCTGGATTTCCTGCAGTGGCGTGCCAGCCTTAACCGTAACTGTTTGCCCTTTTCTGTCCAGCTCGATAATGCCACGCATCTTGCTCAATGAAATGGCCACCTCGCCCATCTGCGGTGTGGCACCCCCTGACAAACCTGTTAGGCCCCCCTGGGTCACCACAGCTTGTTTTAGGGAATTACAGGTAGTCAATATGGTCGACAGCTGTTCGGTCGTCTCGGGCCGTAGCACCATTTCTGGAACAACCGGTGATTCCCTGGTCCAATCGGATGTATAGCTTTGCAGTGTGTCCGGGTCGCTAATGATGTCTAGCTCGGGCAGCAGTGTGCTCAGTGTTGTGTGTAAATGCGAGGGCATATTGATCCTAGTGCCCGTTCTTCATCAAGTCGGCCACACAAAAAGCCAGCTCGAGTACCTGATCGGCATTCAATCTTGGGTCGCACTGTGTGTGGTATCTTTCCGCCAGATCTTCATCAGAGATTTGATAGGCCCCGCCAGTGCATTCTGTAACATGCTGGCCAGTCATCTCCAGATGGATTCCGCCAGGGTGGGCACCGTGTGATGTAAGTACGCCGAAGAACGAACGAATCTCGGCCAGTATTTTGTCAAATGACCGAGTTTTGTAGCCACTTCTGGCCTTGTGGGTATTGCCATGCATGGGGTCACATGACCAGACTACCTGTCGGCCTTCGCGTTGAATTGCGTCTACCAGTTTTGGCAAGCCGGATTCCACCTGATCAGCACCCATCCTTGTAATCAGGGTTAATCGGCCGGCGTCGTTTTCCGGGTTCAGAGCATCACACAAACCCAATAGCTCATCAGTGCTTGCGGTGGGGCCGAGTTTTACGCCAATAGGATTGTGCAGGCCTTTAAAAAACTCAACATGTGCGCCATCCAGTTGTCGGGTGCGCTCGCCAATCCATAGCATGTGGGCGGAACATGCGTACTGCAGACCGGTCAGGCTGTCAGTTCTTACCAGTGCTTGTTCGTAGTTCAGTAACAATGCCTCATGCGAGGTGTACAGAGTCGTTTCGCGCAAAGTGGGCATGGTATCGCTGGTGATACCCAATACTTCCATGAACTGCAATGCTTCTTGAATTCTATGCGCCATCTGCTCATACCGACCCCGCAGCGGGCTGCTCTCAACAAAGCCTAGGTTCCATTTGTTGATTTCATGCAGGTCGGCCAAACCACCGCTTGCGAACGCACGTAACAGATTTAACGTAGCAGTCGACTGATGGTAGCCCTGCACCAGGCGGCGCGGATCAGGTACACGAGCTTCCGGCGTGAAGTCGATACCATTCACCATGTCGCCGCGATAGCTTGGTAACTCCACGCCGTCGATAGTCTCGGTATCTGCCGAACGCGGCTTGGCGAACTGACCGGCAAGTCGTCCTACTTTAATGACTGGTTTTTGGCCGCCAAAGGTTAAAACGGCGGCCATCTGAAGTATGACTTTGAACAGGTCGCGTGTGCTGGGCGCTGATATTTCATCGAAGCTTTCAGCACAGTCACCACCTTGTAACAGGAAAGCCTTGCCCATGGCTACATCCGCCAGGTTTTTGCGCAGCTCGCGCGTTTCCGCCGCAAATACCAGTGGGGGCCAGGCAGCCAATTCCTGTTCTGCTTTTTCCAGTGCCTGCAAATCAGGGTAGTTAGGCTGCTGTGCGGCCTTTTTCGCTCGCCAGCTGTCTGGCGTCCAGTTAGTCATCGAATGTGTGTTCCACGGGACACTAGAGCCACAAAGTTAAAGTAAATTAGCGCTTTATCGCGCTAAGTTCTCCATTGTACACAACTTAAGCATGATCTGGCGATGACTACTAGCTGCGACATATTGTTTGAAAAATAGTCGTAATGATGACAAATATGCGATGCTGACTATGCACAGGCCGGCGATTGTGGGATTATTTGATCGTGAGTCAGCGCGACTTCATCCGGCGTCAGATCGGCGAAGTAACGCATACAGAGTACTCAATAATAAGTATGACCAGGAAGAAACTAATGCCATTGACCAATGATATCTGGGAATGGCACCTAACGCCGACGGGCTGGGTGCTGGGCACGGAAAGGCTAAACCAATTCGTAGAAGAGCGAGTCACGCCTGAGGATCGGGTGTTGTCCGGCCGGTTTGAAGAAACACTTGAAGACGCTTTTTCCGAACTCAAACTAACCTGGGAAGTATTCTGGCAGCATCCAAAAGCAGACCCTTCGCACTTGTTGAGTAAGTTTGGCGAAAAGCCGCGGCATGTAGCCGAGAATATTCTCAGCGGCGTGATGTAAGCTGCGGGTTCATTCTCGCGAGTATCCCCGGTAACATTGTCGCGAACTTCCCGGCTGCTTCAGCAGCTGCCGCGAGCACAGCTTCGATACTGTCAGCAGGCTGGTCGGCCAAACCCGTTGCAACGTTTGTAATTGCTGATATACCCAGTACATCCATACCGCATTGCTTGGCAGCAATCACTTCCATAACTGTAGACATACCAACCGCATCGCCCCCAGCTGATCTGAGCCAGCGGCGCTCGGCGGAGGTTTCCAGTGACGGCCCTAAAACACCGGCATACACTCCACGGTGTAGTGCGATACCGGCATCGCTGGCGCTGGCCGTGGCGTGGCCAGCATAATCCTTCGAATAGGCCTGCGACATGTCCGGGAATAGCGGCCCTATTGACTCATCCTGCCAACCCGCCAGCGGGTTTTGGCCGGTAAAATTCAAATGGTCCTCAATCACCATCAAACCACCCACTGTAAAATTCGGATTAAGTGCCCCCGCTGCATTGCTTACAATCAGCGTGTGTGCGCCAAGTTCATGGCCCAGGTAGATGGGAAATGCGGTATCCAATGCTGACCAGCCTTCATACAAATGAAAACGACCTTGAAAAATGCAAAGCGTTAGACTACCAGCACGCGCAAACACAAGGTCACCCTTGTGACTGATGACGCTGCTGTGCGGAAACGCGGCGATGTCTTCGTAAGCGATGGTATCTACCAGCTCAATCCCCAGCGTTTGCAATTGTGACAGAGTGTCACCCAGCCCTGTGCCCAGCATTAGACAGACATCCACCGAGAACGGTGCGGTAAAACTGGCAAGAGAGGTATTCAATCGGTCGCGTAACGGCATTATTAATCCTTAGTTCAAGCGCACGGTATACTACCACCACGATGATTCATTGTTCATGCCTGACATGCTTGTAAACAACACGCACTACCGTACGATCTGGTTCGATCCAGAACTGGATACGGTTCAGATTATTGATCAAACCCGATTGCCGTATCGTTTCGAAATCTCAAGCCTGCACACTGTTCAGCAGGCCGCTTTGGCTATTTCGACCATGCGGGTTCGAGGTGCGCCACTGATCGGGGCGACAGCCGCCTATGGCCTGGCGCTGGCAATGCGTGAAAACCCTGACGATGCGATGCTGAGTGATGCTTGCGAGATGTTGATAGCCACTCGGCCAACCGCCATCAATTTACGCTGGGCCGTGATGGCGCTGCGAAGCGAATTACAATCCCGCTCGCCAGAATATCGTGCCGAGTATGCCTGGCAGTTCGCTGCACAATTGTGTGACAACGACGCACAAGCCTGTGAATCAATCGGTGAGCATGGTGCGGCGTTGCTTGCTGATTTGGCGGCAAAAAACGAGAACGCCGTAATCAATGTAATGACGCATTGCAATGCCGGTTGGCTGGCGACAGTGGACTGGGGCACGGCATTAGCGCCAGTTTACAAAGCACATGATGCCGGCTTAAATGTGCACGTCTGGGTATCTGAAACCCGGCCGCGCAACCAGGGATTTTATCTGACCGCGTGGGAGTTAGCCGCGCACGGCGTGCCACATACACTGATTGCAGACAACGCGGCGGGTCACTTGATGCAAACAGGCCAGGTTGATTGCTGTATTGTCGGAACAGATCGCACGCTGCCAACCGGCGATGTGTGCAATAAGATCGGCACCTACTTAAAAGCTCTGTCCGCAAAAGCCAACGCCGTCCCTTTTTATGTCGCCGCACCGTCCTCTTCCATTGATTGGCATGGTGCGCAAACAGCGGCAGACATTCCTATTGAACAACGCGGTCCGGATGAGCTTACACACGTTACGGGTGTGAGCAGTGCCGGTGAACTCCTAAATGTGCGTCTTGGCGGGTGTGAGGTGGCCAGCACATCCACGGAGTTCAGCAATTATGCGTTTGATGTCACACCGGCGGATTTGGTAACGGCGCTGATCACAGAACGCGGCACTGTACCTGCCAGTCAAGCTGGTTTGCGCTCACTATTCCCGGATAGGTTTTCCTCGCAGAGTGCATATTGTGATGGATAAACACTTCATTTCAGCAGATGAACTGCTGCTGGATTCGTTTCAGTTGGCCGCGCAAATATATGACAGTGGCTTTCGCCCCAGTTTCATCGTGGGAATCTGGCGCGGGGGTGCACCGGTAGGAATTGCTATTCAAGAATTTCTGCAGGTATTGGGTTGCGAGTCAGATCACATCGCCATTCGCACCTCAGCGTACCGCGCTGGTATCGATCAACAGAAAAAAACCGTGCAAGTACACAACCTTGGGTATTTGCTTGAGAAACTGGGTACGGAAGATCAATTGCTTTTGGTTGATGACGTATTTGATACCGGCCGTAGCGTGCAAGCCGTATTGAGCGAGCTTGCTGCACGCCTTTCCGCGCCACCAGCTAGCATTAAGATCGCGTGCCCATGGTATAAACCAGGTCGCAATCAAACACAAATTACCCCCGACTTTTACTTACATGAAACTGAACAGTGGCTAGTGTTTCCCCATGAAATTGCCGGACTGACGACGACAGAAGTAGAACAAAAGAATCCTGACTTGGCCGCGCTGCTCGCCCATCGGCGTGTTAGGGAATGAGAAAAAATCAAAAAAAGTGTATCCTGCCCGGCACGTCCGCGTAGCTCAGCTGGATAGAGCATTCGCCTCCTAAGCGAAGGGTCGCAGGTTCGACTCCTGCCGTGGACGCCAATCTATTCCGGGAATGTCTTGTCTGGAGCTTGCCGCATCATTGGTCGAAATTTTTGCCGGCCCAACTGCAGTTGAGTTTTCAGATCCTGGAGTGCGTCTGGTTGACGGTCGGCAACACTGTAGCGCTCATTGCCGTCTTCGCGCATATCAAACAGCATGTTGTAAGAGCTGTTGAAGCCATCCAGCTGATCAAATTTCTCGAAGGCGCCGAGCGAGCGTCTGTAATACACATGGGTTAACAATTTCCAGTTCTGGTTTCTTACTCCGATAAGTTGTTCATTGTTGAAATAGTATAAGTACTTATGTGAACTGCTGTTCGCGCCCGCGATCAAGTCAGCCAGACTGCGCCCGTCAATCTCTTCTGCAACAGCCTCTATGCCTAAAATGTCTGCTAAGGTTGGCAGCAAGTCCAAATTGCTGCTGATAGCGTCAACGATTCGCGGTTGGTTGACCTTGTTTGGCCAGCTCAGCACGGCAGGTACGCGATAACCGCCATCCCAGCCGTTGCCTTTTCCACCCTTTAGCGTGGACACGCTGCCTTCGAAAAATGGACCATTGTCGCTGGTAAAAAATACTAGCGTGTTGTCAAAAACGCCCTGTTTTTTCAGGGCATCGATAACTCGTCCAACCCCTGCGTCCAGTTCTTCAATAACGTCTCCGTAAATGCCGGCCGCAGATTTCCCACGGAAGGGTTTTGATGCGTACAAGGGAATATGCGGCATGTTGTGTGACAGCATAAGCAGGAAAGGTCGCTTCGCATTTGCGGTGATGAACTCTACAGCTTTATCTGTATAACGCTGGGTCAAGCGGGCTTGATCAACCGGCTGTTCAATCTTCTCGCGAGCATCAAACAGCGCGAACTCCGGCATGTCATTACTGTGCGGTGTACCGAAGAACTCATCCCAGCCATGGTTCATTGGATGGTGTGCAGGAAACGAGCCGAGATGCCATTTTCCGATGAGTGACGTGGCAAGTCCTGCGCGTTTGGCGATCTCCGCGATGGTTTCTTCGGCTTCCGGTAGCCCGCCACTGGACTTAGCGGATAAAACACCTTTGGCGAGGCCCATGCGTATTGCATAACGGCCGGTCATTAATCCTGCGCGTGAGGGCGTGCACACGTTGGCGCTGGCATAGAACTGGGTAAAATTAAGACCACTATTTGCCAGCTGATCAATGTGCGGAGTGCTTATTAAGGTTGCGCCATTCACGCCTATGTCGCCGTAGCCCATATCGTCTGTGAGAATAATGACGACGTTCGGTAACTCGTTATGTGGGAGTGAACTGAGAGGTAGTGCGAGTGAGTTGTGCATCTGGAATACGAGCACAAAAAAAAGCGCCGTGTTTAAACGGCGCTTTTCAATGGTCTTCATGTTGCGCAACACTGCGCTTGCGTTCCGTCTAGAAGCGCAAGGTGCCACTGACACCAATGATGCGTGGATGAGGGCGCAGTCGTATTCCACTCACACCAAAGTTCTCCTGGGTGCCGGTGTAATACTCCTCATCGCCAAGATTCTGCGCATAGGCGCTCACGCTGAAGCGTTCTGCATCGAATCCAAGGCGCAGGTTAACCACGTCATAGTCGGGGCTACGAAACGGAAACTCACTGTCTACGAAGGCTTGTAAATGAGCTGGTAACTCAGTTTCTCCAGGAAGAAGGACCGGTGCTCGTGCCAAGCCACTGTTTGGGGAAGCGCCCAGTGTTTGGCGGTTGGTGAGTCCTTCTATATCTGAGTATTGGCCGTCTCGGTGAATGTACTCAAGTCTTACCCAGCCTTCGTTGCCACCCATAGGCCAGCGGTATTCCGCTGTTGCGCTTGCTGTGAGTTCTGGAGACTTTGGGATCTCTAAACCTTGCAGATCAACCACAAAGCCACCCGTGATCTCAGCCATTGTGTTGCTGGTAATCTCTGTGTCCAAATAGCCGACACTGGCGCTTAAGGTCAAACCCTCGGTAACTGCAGCCAATAACTCTACCTCCAGGCCATCGGCTTCTGCACCTGCAATGTTGATCGTTTGCTCAAAGTTGGAAGACAAATCGCCTGGTACTAAAAAGCGAAACGATTCAAACTGCATATCATCCCATTCAAGATGGAATGCAGATGCATTTAACCGCACTCGACCATTTGCGAATTCACCCTTGTAGCCGACTTCCAGGTTGGTCAGGGTTTCTTCGTTATAAGGAACGCTGATCGGACCATTCGCTCCGGCAGCGCTTGGGTCGTTACCCACGCTGGTGCCACCTGCTTTATAACCTTCAGACCAAGTAAAGTACATGTTGTGGTCATCATTGATCAGATAGCGAACCACTAGCCTCGGCGATACGTTGGTAAAGCTCTCACTGCCGCTGGCTGGCTCTCTGGCGAAGTTGATAAATGTTGGTGGGCCGCCCCCGTCAGGTCGAATACCAAAACCTTCTAGCTCATTAAGAACATCGTCTTTGGTATAGCGTGCTCCGAACGTGAACTCCCAATGGTCATTTAAGCGAGCCGTATAATCGGCGAATAAGGCGAAGCTCTCAACTTCAAAGTTCTTGTTGTTTCGAGCAAGGCCTAGTCCTTCAGGAAAAGGCGGTAAAACACCCACTCCATTGAAATTTGCGGTTGGCTGCGAGGACACTTCAACACTGTTTTGCTGCTCCTGGTCGTCCTCTGCGTACAGCAAGCCAACGATCAAGTCATTTCTATCGGAGCTCCATTCCAATCTGAGCTCGGTGCTCCAGGAAAAACCCTCATACAGATTTATGCGGCGTAAGGCGTCGAAGCCGCCGACCAGGTCGTTGTCAAAGAAGCGGTCCAGTTCAGCGTCTATAAAACCAGTTATTGATTTGAGTGTCAGGGTGTCGCTGATTTCATGTTCTATATTCAGAATAGCGACGGTTGATTCATTTTGAGTATGCTCATCCAGATCATGGCTGAGCATGTTTCTGTTGTTTGGATAAAAGCCTGTTCCAGGATCAAGCGCTCTCGTTATGCCGAACGTATCGATTGAGTCCAGATCAAGTACGCCTGAGGGAACGTTTTCATCCGTACCTTGGTCATCGTCTGCGTAGATGATGGTCGTGCTGACACGGGTTTGGTCCGAAATATCCCATTGCGTGTTCAGGCGAAACATTAATGCGTCGCGCTCACTACCGTCTGCACCGTTTGGCGTGAAGCCATTCGCTGCCGCTGCAGGGCATGATGCGGCACTGGCACCGGCCGCGCAGGCATTCTCTACGTAGCCGTCACTGTCTTCATAAAAAAGTACGCCACGCGCTGCAAAAGAGTCAGATATAGGCACGTTTAAGACGCCGGTTACACTGTACTGGCTACCCGAACCGTCGATGTCTTCAAAACCAGCAGAAATGGAGCCTTCGAATTCATCGGTTGGTTTCTTGGTGGTCAGGTTTAATGCGCCGCCCACTGAGTTTCGTCCAAAGTAAGTACCCTGCGGTCCGCGCAGTACCTCCACGCGTTCCATATCGGGAAGTTGCGGGTTGGCGACCTGGTTTGGGACCGAGGCAATACTAAATTCGTCCAGATAAACGCCAATAGAGTTGATAAATGCATTCTCGCCCGAAACCAGGTTGTTCACACCGCGTATAGAAATGCCCAAACCTCGTGACCCAGTTTGTCCGTCTTCTGTGAAGCTGACATTGGGTGTTAGCGACAAGTATTCAGTTGCAGAGCGAATATTGGCTTTTTGCAGAAAGTCGCCGGAATAGGCAGAAACGCTGATAGGCACGTCCTGCAAGTTCTGTTGGCGCCGCTGAGCGGTCACTACCACTTCCTCTAGAGTTACTGTGTTTTGTGCAATGGCGGGAATTGCCAACACACTGCCTAGCGCAGTGATGGGTACCAATCCGCCAAGAATGGCCTTTATTTTCATGCGAATATCCTCGGGACTTGCATAACGTGTTGTTGTTTCAGTCGCGCGTGCCTTCAAGGAAGGCGCTCGGCGTCTGGCCGCATCATAGACTATAGGGAAAACACAAATCAAGCTTTTTAATGTGATTAATGGGATGTTTGACCGATTGCCCTGCAGTTGCTCTAATCCTGATAAAGGCCATAAAAAACAATAATTTAAGGCGTTTATTTGCATATAGATCGAAAAAACACCACAGTTATAGTCAATTCAGGGCATCAAAATACGCGGTTGAGTTGAGTTTAATAATGGGATTTAATGACCGGGAAAGCTTGGCCGTACTCAATCGGCTGCGACACTTTGGAGTGCGTGCTGATGACCTTGATACCCGCGACAGATACTTTTGCGATACTCGCAATAGTAATGGGCCTTGCCTGGCTGGGTTTTTGGGTAGATCAGCACCCGGTGCTGAAGAAAACATCCGGTGTGGTTTGGGTGTTGGTGGTGGCGATGCTGTTGTCCAACACGCATGTTATTCCCTATGACGCTGCAGCGTACGGCTTCGTCGGCGGTACTCTGGTTCCCCTGGCTATCCCCTTGTTACTGTTCAAGGCAGACCTGAGAAAGATTTTCGCCGAAAGTGGCCCTGTGATGCTTACCTTTTGCATCGCCAGCTTCGGAACCGTGGTCGGTGCAATATTGGGCTTTTATTTGCTTGATCTCGGTGATATCGGTCCCAAGGTAGCCGGCACCTATACCGGTGGCTGGATCGGCGGCGCGGTCAACTTTCTGGCGGTGTCGCAAGCGGTAGAAATGACAGAAACTGAATTCAGCGTTGCCATCAGTGCTAGCAGCGTTGTGAGCATCACTGCATTGATGTTGCTGATGATGATTCCGACCATTGCCTGGATTGTGCGTTGGGTTTCGCCGAATGGGAGCAAGGCCGAGCGGGGAAGTGACGAGGGCCAGTACGATGCGGTGGCCGAATTTCATTTAACCCACGTCAGTGCGGCGATTGCGATCAGCTGCGTGATTTGTGCGGTAGCCAACCAGGTGGGCCAGTGGCTGGACCTACAACGTTACAATATTCTTTTTATCACCATCATTACTATTGTTGTTGCGAATGCCTTCCCACGGCAGCTCGCGCGTATGCGTGGAGATTTTGAGTTAGGCATGTTGTTTATGTACTTGTTCTTCGCAATTGTCGGGGCGGGCACAAATGCCGTCGCTTTCCTGTCATCGGCGTTTATTCTGTTTGTGTACGGTATGTTTATTTTGTTCTGTCATCTTTCCATTGTGTTAGTAGCTGCCAGAACGTTGAAACTTAATCTGGCGGAGGCGATTATTGGCTCTGGTGCCGCGCTGGTAGGTCCGGCGCCTACAGCCGCTGTCGCGATTTCGCATGGTTGGCGCAACCTGGTGACACCCGGTATTATGTGCGGTATTTTCGGATACGTGATTGCTAATTTTATCGGTGTTAGCGTCACCGCACTGTTAAGTTAATAAAGTGAGCCAGTCCGAAAATCGCCGCACAGTTGGCATGCGGCAGAATCTTTTTTTCTACGGCTTGTTGGCCATACCCGCCTGTTTCGCCCCACTTTCCATCGACTTGCTAGTGCCCTCTTTGCCGTCCCTGGCAGAGGATTTGGCTGCGCGACTAAGCGACAGCCAGCTTAGTATCTATATGTTTATACTCGCATACGGACTTGCCCCGTTCTTCTGGGGGGTATTATCAGATCGGCACGGCCGAAAACCGCTACTTTTATGCGGTATATTGCTCTATGCATTGATGAGCCTGGCGTGCACATTCGCGCCATCAATCGATGTGTTAGTGGCGCTTCGTTTTTTTCAAGGATTTGCAGCGGCCGCAGGAATTGTCATAGCGCGTGCCATGTTACGCGATCGCTATGGTGCTGAAGGCACGACAAAAGCAATCTCTACCTTGTATATGTTTCTCGCGCTGATACCCATTGCGCTTCCGATAGTGGGCGGTTACCTCTCTCTGTTTTTTGCGTGGTCGGATTTTTTTCTGAGCATGTTTGTTATTGCGATCATCTCTCTGCTGGGAGTCGCATGGCGCATTCCGGAAACGCTCAGCAAACCTATGGCGCAGCGTGTCGCGGAACCTGAGTTGACGGTTGGTACGTTAACTGCGCGACAAATACTCAGTAATAAGTATTTTTTACGCAACACTCTTGTCAACATGTTCGCAATGTCTGGCACTGTATTATTCGTTGGCAACTACTCGTTTCTAAGTACCGATACCTACTACACAAGCTCTCAGGAAAACGGATATATTTTGGCGTGCTTCAACGTCGCCCTGGCTTGCGGTATCTTCATTATCCGAATACTTGTACCTGTTTTTGGCGTCGCTAATTGTATTCGGATAGGCGTTGGCGCACTGACGATCGCATGGCTTGCCGTTGCTGCTGTTAGTACTTCTGGGGTACCACCTGCGATTCTGTTAATGGCTATGCTTATGCTGGCGAGCTTTGGCCACGGTATAATTATGGCTTTGTCGCCAGGCGAAGCATTGGTTCCATTTAGTGTTGGAGCGGGCAAAGCGTCGGCGATTTACGGATGCATTCAATCAGTAGGTGCTGCACTGATAAGCTACGCCGTCGCGTTGACAGGTCCCAAAGGGTTATCAGAAGTGAGCATGGCAATTGCAGCGTGCGCACTCTCAGCCACTCTGTGTTTTTGTTTGATCAAGAGGGCACGCGAGAACGCATCAAGTCACGATTGATTTGTAGCATTGACTCGGTGAGCTTGCGCGCCTTGTGGCCGTCGCCCGAGGCGATAGCCCATGCCAGAGCACGATGCCGGTCCAGGTCGTCGCGAGCAAGTTGCTGATCTTCCGCCACAACATGGCTGTGTGCTCGTAAATAGGTACTGATAGCATGCTTGAAATTCGCCAGTACAATATTATGAGTAGCCTCCAGAATGGCCGCATGGAATGCAATATCGGCCTCCATGCGCTTAGCTGAATCTGTATCGCTGGCTTCCATATCGTCGTACAGAGCAAGAATTTTTGCTACGTCTTCACGACTGGCGCGCTCGGCGGCGAGTTGCGCCGCCTGCGGTTCAATAATGTGGCGCATTTCGGTGATATCGAGCATAAACTGCACATCCGCTGATTCCGGGTCGGCGTGCCATTTCAGAACGTCTGGATCGAGCATATTCCAGTCCTGCCTCGGCCTTACTTTGGTTCCACTGCGCGGTGCGGTGCGAATCAAACCTTTCCCAGACAGTACTTTTACAGCCTCTCGCAATGCGTTTCGGCCGACGCCTAATTGGTCTGCCAGGGTTTGTTCGACGGGTAAAGTACTGCCTTCGGGAAATTTCTTACTCGCGATTTGCCGACCAAGAATAGACACAACAGCGGTTACCTGGCCGCGAGAAGTGCTTTTCCTGGCTTTACTGTCAGTCATGTCAATCCCGTAGTCTGTTTGTCGCGCTAGTGTAACTCATCCGACCTCCGCAGATTATGTCTTCCTCCAATAATGGGGTGTAAATCAAATGACATCAAGCACCTATTTTTTAATAATGGGATGATTATGGTTGTTGCATTCCGAAAAACGATTTCCGGAAAGTCGCTTGAGACGCTCAGATACAAAAAGCGAAAATTATACAAGTTATTGATATTTATATCTATTATCTAGGCCAGTGCAAATTAATGATACTTGCATTGCATCAAGCAGGCTTGAGAGTGTTTGACTTCTTGTGTTTTTTGGGCGAGATCATGATGAAATTAATTGCTATTTAATGGGATTATCGCTATGTTACACAGGCTGACGCTTCAGCTGCAAATATCCCATTATTGAATACACTGCATTGGAGGATTGATGGCAGATTACGACGTGGTGATCGCAGGCGGTGGTCACAATGCGCTGATGTGCGCGGCGATGCTGGTTAAGAATGGCTTAAGTGTGCTGGTTGCCGAGCGAAATGATTATGTAGGTGGTGGTGTCATTACGCGCGAAGTAACCGAGCCAGGGTATAAGCATGACTTGTTCGGCTCATCTCACGTTTGGATTCATCTCAACCCTGATTTTCAGGTGCTGCGCCCGGAACTTGAAAAGCATGGTTTGAAGTACATATGGTCCGAAGATCAAATTACCGGGCATCCTAATAAGTACGAAGGTCAAGGCATAGTTGTTTACAAGGACGTTGATAAAACCTGTGACAGCATTGCTGAGTACTCCAGCGCCGATGCGCGTCGCTACCGGGAAATTCACGACGAATTTGGCGAAATACAGGATGGTGTGATCAAGGCCATGTTTTCACCACCTGCACCACCCAGCTATTTGTTCCAGGGGCTGGAAAACAACCCGGAAGGTTTGAGGCGCTTGCGCGACTACCAGCTTAGCTCGCGGCAGTTCACTCTGGAAAATTTTGAAAACGATCATGTACGAGCGTTTATTCTTGGCTGGGCGATGGCCCCGCAAACCCTGCCAGATCAGTTGGGAACCGCGCAGGGTTTCTATGTGATGATTCCAAGCATTCATTTTTTTGGTCAGGCTATTCCGGAAGGTGGCAGTGGCATGCTGTCTGAATCATTGAAGTCTTATATTGAAGCGAATGGCGGCACAGTCAGGACAGGCGCAACCGTGCGGAAGTTTATTGTCGAAAACGGCGAGTGCATTGGCATTCGATTGGATGACGGAACTGATATTACCGCGAGCAAAGGTGTGGTTAGCTCCCTGGACCCGTATCAGACATTCTTGCAAGGATTTGACGAACGCGAATTACCCTCGGGTTTCACCGACATGGTGCGTCGCTTCAAGTTTGGTGATGTGACTATAGCGCGTGTGCACTATGCATTGCATGAGGCGCCGCAGTTTAAAGGGCACAGTGATATTAACAAGACCGCATTTCAGCGCATGTTTGGCACAGTTGCCGACATCGATAAGCAATATCTTGAAATGGCGGCTGGCGTAGCACCCAGCGACCCCTTCTTATGGACAGCTGCATGGTCCACCATGGACCCAACGCGCGCGCCGCAAGGCAAACATACACTGATCATGGACACCTTTGTTCCCGTAGACCTGGCCTCAGGCGAAGATTGGGAGGCCTTGGGCCCGAGTTACATTCGAAATACCTTACTTACACAACTGCGTAACTACACCACGAATATGAACGATGACAACATCATCGCAGAATATGTTGATACAGGCCCAAGCCTTGCGCGAGCTAATTTGTGTTTTCATCGCGGTGTGACCACGGGCGGTGAGAGAACACTGGCACAAATGGGCGCGTTTCGACCGTTCCCGAATTATGCCGAGTACAGGGGGCCGGTGAAAAAGCTCTATCTAACAGGCCCTTCCTGTCACCCTGGTGGTGGCATTAGTGGTATGGGTACAATCGCCGCCAATGAAATTCTTCTCGACCTTGGCGTTAAAGAAGAAGATGACGACTTTGAGTTTTAATTATGGCTAGAGAACGAATTGATCCTTACACAGCGCTCATCGTGCAACCGGAAGTAACGGTTGTTGACGATCGAGCCGGCATTCAAAAAAACCTGGACCGCGTGCTGAATCTAATTCATTTCGGTGTGGGTTACTTCTGGGAAGTGCCAGTTCGTTTGGTGATTTTACCTGAGTATTTTCTGCAAGGTGTTGGTACGCCAGGTAAAGGTGAAAGCAAAATTGAAGATCAGATGAAAAAGGCGGTGACAATACCTGGTCCCGAGATCGATCAGTTGGGCGAAGTAGCGAAGCAATATGGTCTGTATATTTGCGGTGGCGGTGTGGTTGAACAAGTTCCCGAGTTTCCGGACCGCTGGTTCAACACCAACTTTATTGTGGGTCCTTCCGGCGACGTTGTGCTCAAGTATCATAAATGGCATATCAATGCGTCGCTTGGGCTCGGCACGTCGCCTCACGATATATTTGATGAGTACTGCGAACACTTCGGTGGTGGTATCAAAGACCTGTTTCCAGTGATTGACACGGAAATTGGCAAACTCGGAACCATGACTTGTCACGATGGATGCACGCCGGAAGTGTCAAGGGCGCTTGGGTATAACGGCGCGGAAGTCATTTGTCATCCGGGCGCTATCCAGGAAGTGGAAGGCGTTTCAGAGCCTTGGGATTTCTGGAAGTTTACCCGCCGTACCCGTGCCCATGACAATATGTGTTACTTGTTGGGTTCCAATTGGGGCAAGGTAAATTACGACTATTACCCTAGCGCATTTTGTCCGGGTCATTCATTTGCCATTGATTACACGGGTATGTTGTTGCGTGAGGCACCGTACCCTGAGGAGCAGGTTTTATCGGTAACTATCGATATCGAGGCGCTGCGACATTATCGTACGCGAACCAACCACAATTGCTGGATTGATGTACGTACTGAAGGCTTTAGGGAGATGTATACCAATCCGATATACCCCCCTAATCGCTTTCCATCGGGCAAGCCGCCGAAAGCATTGGTTGAAAAAATCAGTATCTGCAAAGAGGTTTTTGATGATTTATACGCTCGCGGTCAGTTTACTCCGCCAGCGGGGATGGAGCCCGAAGATGTATCCAAATTGCTACAAAAGCGTATTGATTACGCACAGGCAACAGGCCGTCTGAAAAAGTCCTGATCGTTGTTGGGTTAAAAAAATGAAGGTTAAGAGCAAGCTGGCCGATATCGATTTCGAGTTTGGTCATTTCGAGTACAAAAAAGATCATCTGATAGTACACAGCCATGCAAGCCAAAGCATGCAAAGTAAAGTGTATGTTAGTCCGGATGATATTGTTGCTGCGGCTGCTTGTGCCATCAAGAATCCAAAGGTAATTCTCTATTTGTTAGGTTTCCCTTATTTTCTTATGCGCTACAGAAAGCGTAAACGAGAAAGGGAAGAGGCGAAGCGCAGTACATAGCCGATGGCGTGCTTACAGAAAAAGTAACATCCAGCAGATTTTTATCACTGGCTCTGCTAAAGAACGGAAAATGAAATGACGACAATGACGGGCGCGGAAGCGATCATAGAATCGCTTAGAATCAATGGTGTGGACACTGTATTCGGGCTACCGGGTGGCCAGTTGGATTATTTGTTTGACACCATGTACAAACAAGGTGATGACTTCACGCTCATTCATTCCCGCCATGAGCAGGGTGTTGCCTACATGGCCTATGGCTATGCACGTTCGACTGGGAAAGTGGGTGTGTATGCTGTAGTTCCCGGTCCTGGTTTGCTGAATTCTTCGGCAGCACTATGTACAGCATGGTCCAACTACACTCCCGTGCTGTGTATTTCGGGTCAAATTCCTTCCGCTGCAATTGGTAAAGGCTACGGAGAACTGCACGAAATAGACGATCAGCTGGGCATGATCAGTCATATCACGAAATGGGCGGCTCGTATTGAGCACGTCGAAGACACCCCTGAAAAGGTAAATGAGGCTTTTGTACAGTTGCAATCTGGCAGTCCCAGGCCGGTTGAAATCGAGATGGCCATGGACATAATGGCCACAGAAAAGGCAGTGAACCTGAAATCTGCTGCTGAGCTGCCCGCACCACCCACAATCAATTCGGATGATATCCGCAGCGCCTGCGACGTACTCTGCACTGCCAAGCGCCCGATGATTGTTGTTGGCTCCGGCGCTCTGGATACTGGTGATCGTGTTCTGGCTCTGGCAGAAACCTTACAGGCACCCGTCATGGCCTTTCGGGCGGGCAAAGGCATTGTCAGCGATGACAGCTACTTGAGCGTAAACCATCCCACCGGCCATACCCTCTGGGGAGAAGCAGACGCAGTGCTGGCGATTGGTACCCGCTTGCACTGGCCGCTGGTGATGTGGGGCAAAGATGATGACCTCAAGCTCGTTCGAGTCGATATTGACGCTGAACAGATTGATCGTATCTGCACACCGGAAGTGGGTATTCATGGTGATGCCAGCGAGTGTCTCGATGGCCTGCAGAAAGAGCTTACCGAAAGAGAGCATCGAGCTGAATCCAGAGAGCAGGAATTGCTAGCACTCAAGCAATCCATGGATGCGCAAGTGCGCAGCAAGGTAGGTCCGCAAATGGCGTATCTAGATGTTATCCGCGAAGAGTTACCGCGTGACGGAATTTTTGTTGATGAAGTCACGCAGGTGGGTTTCGTTTCCTGGTATGGGTTTCCAGTATACAAACCACGGCAGCACATTAGCGCCGGTTACCAGGGTACGCTTGGCTATGGCTACGCGACGGCTCTGGGCGTTGTAGCGGGCAACCGCGACAAAAAAGTGATCCAGGTCAGTGGTGACGGCGGTTTTATGTTCAATGTACAGGAGCTTTCCACGGCGGTTCAATATCAGTTGCCGTTGGTGACGATTATTTTTGACGATGGGCGCTTCACCAACGTGCAGCGCCAACAAAAAGAGTGGTTTGATGGCCGGGTGATTTGCTCGGATTTACACAACCCTGATTTCGTTGCCCTGGCGCAGAGTTTTGGGGCTGCTGGCTATCATGCCCATGACCCGGAAAGTTTGAGAACCGCGATTCGCGACGCATTTACGCAAAAGGGGCCGTCGATCATAAGTGTCGATGTGCAAGAATTTTTTCCGCCACCGTGGCCATTTCTAATGTTGCCCCAGAATAGAGCTAAGGTGTGTACGTAATCTATGTGGCACTTCTACGAGTTTGTTCAGGCCAAGTAGGGCGCCAGGAGAGCTAATTAATGAGTGAGTTACAAGCCAAAGCATCTATCCGTTCACTGGCCCCGTATCGGCAAGGGCAAAGTGACATTGAAGGTGTTAAGCAGCCCATTAAATTGTCGTCAAATGAGTCGTCATACGGTCCTTCGCTGGCGGCGGTAGAGGCTTATCATTCTGTAGCCTCGACATTGAATCGATATCCGGATGGCGCACAAACCGCCTTGCGCGAGGCGATTGCCGGTGTACACCATCTGGATTCGAGTCGAATTGTGTGCGGCAACGGTTCGGATGAGCTGATTCAATTGCTGGTGCGAACCTACGTGGGTGACGGTGACGAGGCCGTGCTGAGCGAGAATGGTTTTGTCATGTGCAATACCCATTTGCAGGCAGCGGGAGCTACGCTCCATATTGCGCCTGAGCATGATTATCGCGTGAACGTGGACGAGATGCTCAGTCGTGTGACCGACAAAACCCGGTTTTGCACGATTGCCAACCCCAACAATCCAACGGGCACCTATCTTTCAGATTCAGAGGTGCGTCGTTTGCATGCCGGTCTTCCAGAACACTGCATTTTCTTGATCGATGGTGCTTACGCAGAGTACGTAATGAAAGATGATTTTAGCGACGGCTTGGCCATGGTCGATGAATTTGAAAACGTTGTTGTAAGTCGTACATTTTCAAAAATCTATGGTTTACCTGGGTTGCGTATAGGCTGGATGCTGTGCTCGGAAGCAGTAACTGCAATGGTGCAACGCGTGCGAACGCCTTTCAATACAAACAGTGCAGCTTTGGCGGCAGCAACCGCGGCGATCGAAGATCAGGCGTATATGAAGCACGTGCGCGATGCGAATGCAGAGTCCTTGCAATCCCTAAGTAAGGAGCTTGGTGATTTGGGAATCGAGGTTATACCCAGTGTTGCGAATTTTTATCTACTCCGCTTTGCTCCCGAGTCCGGCAAGAGCGGGAGTGGTGCTGCCGAATGCCTTTTAAGACATAATGTTATTCCACGCCCTGCAGGTAGTTCTGACGAGTACTTGCGCATAACCGTTGGTACACCTGAAGAAAATGCAGCGGTGATAGACGCGCTGCGTGCTTACATGAGTGACTGATGAAACAGAGTTACGAAATATCGCAAGAAGTACAAGCACGGTTGGCATCGTTGCAGCATCTATTGCTGGACGGCCGTTGGCAGACTGCCAGTGACGGAGCGGTGACTTCCGTTTTTGACCCATCCAGCGGTCGACAAATTAGTGAGGCGGCAGCCGCCTCAGAAGCCGATGCAGAGCTTGCAATCGCTGCAGCCCGACGCAGTTTTGACAATGCCAGCTGGACAGGCTTAACGCCATCGGCTCGCGCTAAAGTACTTTGGAGAGTGGCAGATCTTCTGGAAGAGCATGGCGACGAGATTGCAGAACTGGAAATGCTGGATGCTGGAAAACCCTATGTGGGCGCGCGACATGGTGAAATACCGTTTGCAGCTGATTGTTTTCGTTATTACGCGGGATGGTGTACAAAGATTGAGGGCAGCACCAAGCAATTGTCGACCGTGCCAGACCAGGATTTCCATATATATACCTTACGCGAGCCGGTTGGCGTTGCTGCACTCATCGTGCCATGGAACGGACCGCTGGTGCAGGCCGCCTGGAAAATTGCGCCGGCACTGGCGGCAGGCTGCAGTGTCATTGTTAAGCCGGCAACACAAACGCCATTAAGCACTGTGCGCCTGGGAGAGCTGCTCATTGAGGCGGGTATTCCTGATGGTGTGTTCAATATTTTATTGGGCAGTGGGCGAATGGTAGGTGACTACCTCGCGAGACACCCTGGCGTAGACAAGGTGTCGTTCACTGGTTCTACTGAGGTAGGTAAAAATATCATCAGCGCAGCTAAAGGAAATCTAAAAAAGGTATCGCTGGAGTTGGGTGGCAAGTCGCCGATGATCGTCTTTGATGACGCCAATCTCGATGAAGCCATCAGTGGCGCGGCTAATGCTATTTTTTCTAACGCCGGGCAGGTATGTGTCGCTGGTTCCCGACTCTATGTGCAAGACACTGTTTATGATCGTGTAGTGCAAGGTATTGCGAAAATTGCGCAGCAAATGAGGGTTGGCCCAGCCTACGACGTGGACTCTGATATGGGACCGCTGATTTCGAAAGCCCATCTACAAGACGTCAAAAAACACATTGAGAAAGGTATTGCTGAAGGTGCGACCATTGTCGCTGGTGGCGAATTACTGCAGAATCACACAGGCTACTTTCTACAACCGACAGTATGTGTTGGTGTTAATCATTCAATGAGCCTGGTTAAAGAAGAGATTTTTGGGCCAGTGTTGGTGTGTATGCCATTCTCGAATACCGATGATATTTCCGCTATGGCAAATGATAGCGAATTCGGTTTGGCGGCGAGCATCTGGACGCGGGATATTGGCAAAGCACACAAAACCGCTGCCGCGATCAGAGCGGGTATTGTCTGGATCAATACGCACGGTGTGCCGGATATGGCAGTTCCCTTTGGCGGCTACAAGCAAAGTGGCTGGGGGCGTGAAAATGGTTATGAATCACTGCTGCAGTACACTGAGTTAAAATCTGTAGTCACGAAACTTTGACGAAATAAGGGCTTTTATATGCGGGAATCCTGGCGTTGGTTTGGACCGAATGATCCTGTAACGATTAACGATATACGGCAAACCGGTGCGACCGATATTGTCAGCGCACTACACGATGTGCCGATTGGCGAAGTGTGGACGGTTGAAGCTATTGCGCAGCATAAAGCACTGATTGAGTCTTGCGAGCCCGATCAGTCACCTCTTCGCTGGACTGTTGTTGAGAGCATTCCAGTTCATGAATCGATAAAGCTTGGAACGAGTGAAGCGAGTCAGTATACGAGAAACTGGATACAAAGCATGGAGAATCTGGCGCGCTTTGATATTCGCACAATTTGCTACAATTTTATGCCGGTTATTGATTGGACCCGAACAGACCTTAATCATCGCCTGCCCAGCGGTGCCTACGCTCTGCGTTTTGATCAGCAGAAGTTTGCTGCATTTGATCTTTTTATTCTGCAGCGGGCAGGCGCTGAAGATGATTACTCCATCGAAGAGCGTGAAGCCGCCCGGCAAGCCTTTGAAGCAATGAGTGAGGAAGACCGCCAGGTGCTCACCCGCAATATTATTGCGGGGCTGCCTGGCCGAATGACTGACAGCTATAGCATCGATGACTTTCGTCAGGCCCTGGCGCAATATCAGGCTGTTGATGCGTCAGTTTTGCGTGAAAATCTCCTTGGTTTTCTCGCGGAGGTAGTGCCCGTTGCAGAGCGTTTGAACGTGAAGCTTGCGATCCACCCTGATGACCCCCCTCGAGACATGTTTGGTCTGCCAAGAATCATCTGCACGGCAGATGATGTTGCTCAACTGTTTGAATTGCAGCCCAGCAGATCTAACGGAATTACTTTATGTGTGGGGACGTACGGCAGCCGTCCAGACAATGATTTACCGGCTATGGCACACCGCTTTGGCGAGCGAATTCATTTTGCTCACCTGCGAGGCGTGCTGCGTGATCGTGATGAACAGCGTTCATTCGTAGAGGCCAGCCATCTCGACAGCGACATTGATATGGTTGAAGTGATCAGGGCCTTGCTGCACGAAGAGCGGAGAAGAACACGTTCTGGAGACTCTGACAACCCCATCTACATTCGTCCGGATCATGGCCATTTGATGCTGGACGATATAGGAAAAGCCGTAAATCCAGGCTATTCGAGCATTGGTCGATTGAAAGGGTTGGCTGAGATCCGCGGAGTGGTGCGGGCGCTTTCACACAGCTGATCACATGCCCACGTAGTTTCGAATAGGAGCCGATATGTCAGTCATTGTGATCACGGGGGGCAACAGTGGCTTTGGCTTGGCAGGCGTTCGCGCATTCGCTGCTAATGGTGATCAGGTGATTGCCACTGTACGAAGCCGGAGTCGGCAAACCGAGTTACAAGAGCTGCTGCAAAGCGAAGGGCTGAAAATCGGTATCAAAGTGCTCGAATTGTCCAACACCTCCTTATTTTCTGCCTTTGTCAGTGAAGTTGTTGACGAGTACGGTCGAATAGATGTGCTGATCAACAATGCCGGTATTCTCAAGCCTGGCGCCTGCGAAGATCTTGATGAATCCAGTGTACGTGCGGTAATGGAAACTAATTTTTTCGCGCCGATGTTTTTAACGCAATGCGTGCTACCAGTGATGCGGGCTCAGCGGAACGGTCAAATCATTATGATCAGCTCGCTGTCAGGCGTGGCTGGCCTGGCGGGTGACGTGTTCTACACCGCCAGTAAATTTGCTTTGGAAGGCGCTACGGAGGCATTGCGCCACGAAGTAGATCGCTGGGGTATTCGGGTGGCACTGATCGAGGCCGCTCAATACGCAACCCAAATTTTTCGTTCGGCGGGCCTCAATCAATCGCTGCTCCCGGCTGACTACCCTGAAGATTCGCCCTACCGCGCTTTGGTGGAAACCAAGTTGAATGAGATTGCAGAGGGTATGCCCTCTGCGAGAGATCCACAGATAGTTGGCGATCTAATGCTGAAAATTGTTCAATCTGATGGCACTCGGCTACGTTGGCAGGCCGATGAGCTAGCCGAGATGGTTGTGTCAGCCATGCACGGCCAGTCTGACAGCGAACGCGATGAGTTTCTTCGTAGTGCCTCGGGCATTGATTGGTGGAGTTTGGGGAAAACGCACGCGGAGTAAGAGTGATGATAGTGAGACTGGCGCATGTGTGTATCGAGACGAACGATCTAGATGCCACAGAAAAATTCTACTCTGCCCTTGGTGCAAAACGACAATTCGAATTTAGAAATAAGCAGGGTGTACTGGTGGGTATGTATCTGTACTTTGGTGAGAGCAGTTATATTGAAGTCATCCAAGTGAGTAAAGTACGTGAAGAAGGTGCGGTTCGGCATTTTGCGCTGGAGGTTGATGATGTGGAAACCGTATATCAGATTTTGCGAGCGCGCGGCGTTGAAGTAAGCCCTGCCAAGCTGGAAAGCGATCACACAATGATGGTTACCTGTCATGACCCGAATGGGATATTCATCGAGCTACAGCAATACACCGCTGAAAGTATGCAAAAAACAGGTGGCGTGTGTGAGGTGGATTACCAGCCATGAGTAGCCCGCGAAGAATCGTTTTTCCGCGCAAAGGCGACGTCGAGCTGCAATCATTCGATCTGCCCAAACCAGCAAATCATGAGGTGCGTGTCGCTACTCAGTACAGTTTAATGAGTATTGGTACCGAGACCACCATACTGCATCAGCGTTATGCGGCGCATACTCATTTTGATCGTATGTTTTCTTTTCCTCAACTCCAAACCGGTGTACAGGCTGTAGGAATAGTTGAAGAGAAAGGTTCAGAAGTTGAGGAATTTGAAATTGGCCAGCGAGTTTTTTTTCGTATAGCGCATCGTTCTCATGCAGTGATTTCAGCAGCGGCTTGCTCCGCTGTACCAACTGCGCTGAGCGCTCGTGATGCGTGCTGGTGTGGCCTTGCAAAAACCGCATTCCGCGCTGCCTGGGCTGCACCATTTCAGCTTGGTGGGCAGGTGTTGATTGTGGGCGCTGGTCCCGTTGCCCAAATGCTTGTTCGCTGGGCGCGTGCATCGGGTATGCAGGATATTGTTGTAGTTGACCCAGCTGCCTCACGCTTGCCGTACGCCAGGTCAGGGGGTGCTACTGCTGCGATGGCCGCGAGCTTGGTTGAGGCCGGCGAGACTGTTTCTGAGATTTGGCCTGTTGACGGTCCAGCATTGATTGTTGATTCAACTGGTAATCCGCAGGTGATGCATCAGGCTCTAAGTGTGCTGGGCCGCTATGGGAAATTACTCTTGCTCGGCGACACTGGTTACCCAAACGAGCAAACACTCAGTTCGCAGGTGATGAGTGAAGGCCTGAGTATTCAGGCTACGCATGATAGCCATGATCGCGACGGCTGGGACCAGCGCCGAATTGACAGGCTTTTCTTTGATCTGGCCGTGCGCGGTCAATTTGACGTGACGGACTTGGTGACGCATGAATTTCACCCTGAGCAATGCGTGGAGGCCTATCAGCTGGTCGAAGAACAACGCGATTCAGTGATGGGTTTGATCTACGACTGGCAAGCACAAGCATGAGATCGATGTGGCCCTACCTAGACCTCGCCAGGTGCATTGGCGCAACTCACTGATCGTCGATCAATAAATCCCATGGAAAATGCACCCAACTTTGGGCTTCCACCTCTGTGATGTAATCATCAACAAATGGGATGCCAGCTGGCTTTGCATAAATAGCAACGAAGTGAGCGTTTGGAAAGGCTGCTTTGGCTGCTTTCGCGGTTTTTCCTGTGTCAACCAGATCATCAACAAATAATGTTTTTAGTGAATCGTCAATATGGTCGTGGAGCATGCTCAAATCATCCTGACAACTAGAGTCGCGCACGCTCAGGGTGTTTATCATTGGAATATCCAATTCTCGAGCTATCTGCGCCGCGGGGCCAATGCCGCCTTCGGTCAAGGCGACAATTTGCTCCCAGCCCTGACCACTCAAGCGCGCTGACATGCTTGCGGTATCCTGGTTCACCTCGTCCCACGAGATGAAATAGTTTTCGGCATCTTGCTGATAAATAGCGTGATTCATACTGCTGGGTCCAAAATCTGATGGAACTTGTGTGCTATACGATATTCAAACAAAGTGACAAACCGGCTACAAACCGCCCATCTAAATAAAAGGTATTACTGGTTAAACGGTTATACTGGCGTAAGCCTCAAGAAAAATGCTTGAAACTTACCTTTAATCTCTCAGATAGTTTACGCATGCTGCAAACCATTCATTTACTGGAGCACACTGATTTTCCTGCCATTCGTCGGCAGCGATTGGATACGCTGCAAGTCAACCTGGGTTATCTCTGCAATCAGAGCTGTGTGCACTGTCACGTTAACGCGGGCCCAACTCGAACGGAGTTAATGTCGCGCGAAACCATTGACGTGTTAATCGAGGTATTGAAACAACGACAGGTGACAACGCTTGATTTGACTGGCGGTGCGCCGGAGATGAACCCTGAGTTTCGGTATCTGGTTCGCCAGGCTCGTGCCTTGGGTGTTGAGGTGATTGATCGCTGTAATTTGAGTATATTGTTAGAACCCGGATACGAAGATCTTGCCGAGTTTCTGGCTGAGCAGCGCGTCACCATCACCGCATCGCTACCGTGCTATAGCCAGGAAAATGTCGATGCGCAGCGTGGAAAAGGCGTGTTTGACAAGAGCATTGTGGCCTTGCAACAGTTGAACAAACTAGGCTACGGGACGGGCGGCGAGTTAACTCTGAACCTGGTTTATAACCCGGTTGGCGCGCATCTCCCACCGCCCCAACCAGAACTGAAGGCAGAATACTCCAAGCGATTGATGCAGCAATTCAATATTGTATTCGATGACTTGTACACCATCACCAATATGCCCATTAGTCGATTTGGCAGTGTATTGCTATCGAAAGGCCAGTTTGAGCCGTACATGCAATTACTGCGTGACAGTTATTCGCCCGCTAATCTTGATGCTGTTATGTGTCGCCAGCTGGTCAGCGTCGACTGGCAAGGTAATCTGTACGATTGTGACTTCAATCAAATGCTGGAATTGCAGTTGCTGCCGGAAAATACACGCAACCTGCATGATTTATTGCAGGAAGATCTGGTGGGCGAACCGATTGTGGTTGGTGAGCATTGCTATGGCTGTACTGCGGGTCAGGGCAGTAGCTGTGGCGGTGCCCTCGCTTAGCGTCGGCAACAACGTACTAAGGTTGGTAGTGTGCTAGCCAGCATCATTATTCCTGTGCTCAATGAAGGAGATCGTCTGGCCTCGTTGATAGGCCATCTGCGCCAGATACCAAGGCTGCCGCATGAACACTTTGAAGTTATCGTTGTCGATGGTGGTAGCCGTGATGCAAGCCCTGATATTGCCACGACGCTGGCCGATCAAGTGGTTCACTCTTCACCAGGCCGCGCTCTGCAAATGAATAAGGGTGCAGAGCATGCGACCGGTGATGTACTGGTGTTCCTGCACGCTGATAGTATGCCGCCGCGTGATCTGTTCGAGCAATGCAGTACGCTGTGCCATTCCACTAAAGCATGGAGTTTTTCCGCTGTTCGGCTTGACGACACAGCGATTGCTTTCCGGGTTATAGAGTGGTTTATGAATATGCGTTCAATGCTGTCTGGCATAGCAACTGGCGATCAGATGATTAGTGTTAAGGCGGGTACCTTCAGGCGTCTCAAGGGATACGCCAGTATCGCACTGATGGAGGACATAGAACTGAGCAAACGCCTTAAGAAGGAATCAAGGCCAATATTTTTTAAGACGCCTGTTGTTTGCTCGGCGAGAAAATGGCGCAAGCACGGTGTTATTCGCACAGTAGTAATGATGTGGTTGCTTCGCGCAGCGTATTTTTCTGGTGTAAAACCGGAACGTCTGCACGCGATTTACTATGCTTGAACCATCACTATCGGACCGCAACAATAAGGCTCATCGCGTTATTGTATTTGCGCGAGCACCCTCTTTAGGTAGGGTTAAAACCCGGCTGAACAGCGCATTGTCACTTGAACAAGTGTTGGCGCTTCACGAGCGATTGGTACGACATGCGATAGCTAACGCCGATGACACGCCAGATGCCAGGGTGGAGCTGTGGGTAGACGACAACCCTTTTCACACGCTGTTCACCGAATTACAGGCACAATACCCCGAACTTTGCATGAGACAACAGCCCCCCGGCGATCTCGGCGCAAAGATGTCGACTGCACTGGCCGCATCAACTGACAAAGACCAAGCCTCCATCATCATCGGCTCGGATTGTCCGGCAATCGATGGTCAGTACCTGCAAGCTGCAATTAATGCGCTAAGCAGGCACGATCTGGTCATTGGGCCTGCAAGTGATGGTGGGTATGTTCTGATCGGCACCAGGTCGCAATCGCTTCCTGTATTCCAGTCTGTTGATTGGGGTACCGAGCGTGTGCTACAGCAAACATTGGACCTTGCAGCACAATCTAATCTGAGTGTTCGCTTACTGGCAGAGCTAAGCGACATAGATCGCCCTAGTGATCTGGGCGAGGCAAAACGCTTTGGATTATTGGATGACTGAAAACCTAGGCTGAAGTAATCGATGGCTTATTGTTGATTTTGACGGTATCGCCTGTTTCACCGTAAATATTGTTCTCGGGAACATTGCCGCGCAGTATGTTCAGCAAATGATGTACTGAGAACATGCTACGGTTAATAATTTCCGCGTTCACACGATTTAGCGTTCGGCTTTGCATCAGCTCACCGCGTAACAACTGCAACAGGTTGCCCAGCGTGATTGAGTGGTCACTTTCTATTTTGTCCAGATCATTAACCAGAGATGCCCACCCCTCTTCATTTTCCGGGTAGTTCACCGAGCGCAGCAAGCGATAGCGATCAGCCTTACTCTCGTTGATGGCAGCCAGTGGTGTTACTTTCTGCTCCAGTACTTCCGCAAGACCTGCGGCATCAGGTGATTGCAGCACTTCTGTTTCTCTGCGAAGAATTGTGTTCAGTTCGACGATCAATGACGTTTCGCGTTCAATAACGGCGCGTACTTCTTCAAAAATGGCTCGATCCGTGAGCATACTTGTTCCTTATTTTTTTGGTGGCTATTTGCTCAGCTCGGATTCAAGCGAGAGCAGCTTGTCGGCGACGTGCACGGCATCAATGCTATAGGAGCCATCAGCAATGGCTGCACGAATATTCGCAACTTTCTCCGCGTTAACATCACTCGCTGCTTTCGCTTTGGCCTCAACCGCTGC
This sequence comes from Gammaproteobacteria bacterium, assembly GCA_030429735.1. Taxonomy (GTDB): domain Bacteria; phylum Pseudomonadota; class Gammaproteobacteria; order Pseudomonadales; family JAUIET01; genus JAUIET01. The sequence continues at coordinate 153,417 of JAUIET010000006.1, read as the reverse complement.
CAGGGATTGTGCCTGGCTGCTCAATTGAACTGAATCACCCTCGCCGCCAGAGTTCGCTGACGCGTTTGTGCCCGCTTTGTCTGCCACGGGGATTAGCGACGAGCTTGAGCGCGAAGCCTTGTTGTCTACACCATGCGATCTAGGACCGCTTATATCACCAACCATATTGTTACCTGCTAGTGTCGTGTTCCTGTATTGCCTTATGCAGTACTGAATCGACTTACAATGTGTTGCTCTCTACTGGGTAATCGGCCGAGTTTAGAAAAACTTTAGCCAAAAATCGTTCTTAAAAACAATAGCTTAAAAATTAGTTACAAGGGTATTTCAGCCCTTCCGCGTGCAGTAACCAAGGCATCTACAATGCGATTCGACAGTGGGTTTTGGACTCGTATTTGCTCCCCTTTTGCGCCACTCGTCAGTGCTCTTCCCTCAATTTTGACCGCGATAGAAGCATTTCTCGCTAAAAGTTGTACTGTTTCACCCTTGCGTACCAAATCGGCTTGCTCAAGTAAGCGCCAATCTACAGCCTTGTTGGCGGCCACGCGTCGGCCGGCAACTTTGCCAATCACCTGATCCAGCGAATGGACGTACTTAACGCCAGGCCGTGTCAGCAGCCGACGCTCAAGGCGAACATCCCCGGCGCCAATATCTTGACCGCGCCGCAGTCCCACCGCAGCAACCACAATATCCTGTTCCCAGCTCACGCTCGCAGATACATAAATCGACCAGCTTGTTTGCGGGCTTTTGCACGATACCTTCACCAACGCCCGCCCAGGCAACTGCGTGTTGGCGTTGGTCGAGTAATCCAGCTCCGCCGGGCAGGGCGCAAGACGCAGTCTGTGGTCGATAGCTTGAGCCTGCACGTTCACCGCGTGAATAGCGGTGTCTGTTGGCTGCTTCTCTTCCACCAGGCCGCGCAGGTAGTCGGTCACGCCATCTGTTATTTGTACGGCCAGGTTTGCACCTTGAGCCGGGTTGCAGCTAAAGGCGGTTATCAGGCCCAGCACACGCCAGGGCGTCAATTTTTTGATGTTCAGCTTCATTACTCTATGTGTCTGCAAGATACATGCCGATGACGGGGTGCGTACCCATGAGCGATGCTGACCAGATGGCGGCAATCCGCTGCCGGTTTGGACGGCTATCGGCAAGCAGCTGCAGTCCATACACCTGCAGAATGAACGCCGCTGGGACGTAAAATTCTCTAAGTATCTGAAAAATAATTACTTAAAGCACTTGGCACAGGCATTGCTCTATCTCTTGTGACGACGCTAATTATTCACGCATCTGAGACTAACAACGTGGCAATCAGTTTTGACAATGCATTTGGGGTTCATGAACACGCACTCAAACTGCGTACGCAGCGCGCGGAAGTGATTGCCCACAATCTGGCCAACGCCGATACGCCAAATTATCGGGCGCGCGACATCGATTTTCAGGCCGTACTTCGCAAGGTAAAAGACGCATCTGACAATGGCCGGCTGCAGCTGCAGCAAACCAGCGAAAGGCACATGAGTCGTAACTCCAATGGCAGCTTTCAGTTGGATGGCTTGGACGTCGAACTTAAGTACCGACAACCTATGCAGCCCAGCATAGATGGGAATACCGTCGAAACCGAACAGGAATTGGCCAGATTCGCACGCAATGCGGGCGACTTTCAGGCCAGCATGACCTTATTGACGAGTCGCATCAAGGGACTGCGAAACGCCATTAAGGGCGAATGATAGATCATACAAGCAGAACGTAGATAAGAAGAGCAAAAGAAAATGGCATTAGGGGCAATTTACGACATCGCAGGTTCGGGCATGACAGCTCAGTCGCTGCGAATGAATACCACCGCAAGCAATATTGCAAACGCACAAGTGGTGGCTGGTTCAGCAGCCGAGGTGTACAAGGCGAGACACCCGATTTTTCAAGCTGTGCTGCGCGAGCATCAGGACCAGGCAGGTTTTGGCATTGGTGAGCAAGACAAAAGTTCAGCGGCCGTTAACGTGATTGGTGTGTACGAGGACCCGACAGACGGAATTGCCCGATATCAACCTGGCCACCCATTGGCCGATGAGAATGGCTATGTCTACACCCCAAACGTCAATGTTGTGGAGGAGATGACCAATATGATCTCGGCGTCTCGATCTTTCCAGATCAACGTTGAAGTCATGAATTCCGCAAAAGCCATGATGCAGCGTTTGCTCACGCTTGGTCAGTAAGCAAGGTTCAGGATTAAGGAAGAACAATGGAAGAATTAGGTCAAATTGGTAGTTCGGCGCTGGATTCGATCTCAACCCGAAATCGCGCGGAAAGTCTGCCGAAAGACAACGAGCTTGGTCAGGATGCGTTTCTGCAATTGCTGGTGACGCAACTGAGCAATCAAGACCCGCTAAGCCCCCAGGAGAATGGCGAGTTCATTGCGCAATTGGCGCAGTTCAGTTCTGTTGAAGGTATTCAGAACCTGAATGCATCGGTTGACGATATGGCAAATTCCTTGCGTTCCAATCAAGCACTGCAGGCCTCTGCGCTCGTAGGCCGAAATGTTCGCTTGCCCACTGACAGTGCGCAACTCAATGACCAGGGCCGCATAGAAGGCAATATCAAGCTGCCACAAAGCACCGAGCAGATTGAGGTTCGTGTGTATGACCCAACGGGGCAGCTGGTAAGTCAGGAAGTGTTGCGCAATCAAACCACCGGAATCATTCCAGCGGGCGATGTCCCTCTGAAGTGGAGTGGCACTGACCTTGAAGGCAACCCAGTGTCGCCCGGTAACTATCGATTTGAAGCGGAAGCATTGGTGAACGGCGAGCCGCAAGGTCTGGAAACTGAATTCAACAGCAACGTCGACAGTGTGACTCTTGGTCAAAGTGGCGATGTAACGCTGAATGTTGCTGGTGCCGGACCAATCTCATTGTCCAAGGTCACCGAAATATTTTAACGCACTGATCTCAGTGTTAAACGGAAGTAAGAAGTCGTAAAAGGAACAGGAGAAAGCAATGCCTTTTAATACAGCTCTCAGCGGCCTGCGTGCCGCGTCAACCGAACTGGAAATAACCGGTAATAACATCGCCAACTCGGCGACCACTGGTTTCAAGGAGTCTCGCGCCGAATTTGCAGACATCTACGCGGCCTCCTTTGTTAGTGGTGGCAACGGTGTGGGCAGTGGTGTGGTTGTGCAGCAAGTTTCGCAACAGTTCGGGCAGGGTACGATCAGTTTTACTGACAACGCGCTTGATCTGGCGATCAATGGCGGCGGTTTCTTCGTATTGGAGGACGATGGCGCACCTGCTTACACACGTGCCGGAATATTTAGCATCGATAAGGATGGGTTTATCGTCAACAATGCCGGTATGCGCCTGCAGGGTCTGCTTGCGGATGAAGATGGCACAATCTCCGGGGAAGCAACTGACCTGCTCCTGAATACTGGCGATATTGCTCCGCGACCAACAACAAGAGTCAATGAGACCTTTAACCTTGATGCCGGTGCAGAAATTCTGGAAAGAAGAACGTCGACGATTACCACGCAGGGCGCTGGAGTACAAATTGCGCAGCTTGGTGTTGGTAATGGATATACCGCGGGTACTGTCGACTACCAGGGTGTGACACAGAACATCCCTTCAGCCGACAATTTGTCCGCAGTACAAATAGCAGGTGAGTTCACATCACTGCAGGGCCTGAATGCCACTGCTGAGACAAGGGTTCTACTGACGGCGCCAACATTCCCAGTGAACGCCAATGAATTGCTGATTAATGGCTCTACTTATTCAGGCGCTGATATCAATGAGCTTGCCACCAATATCAATCTGGCCAGTGGCTTAAGCGCAACCGTTGTTGGTGGCAACATCGAAGTGTTGGCATCGACCGGTGCTGACCTGGTGTTCGATGTGGGTGCATCTGTAGGCAGTGGTCGGCAAATAACGGTTCAAGGTTTGGATGACCAGAGCAATCCAATTGGACCGACCGTTACCATCGATGAAAGTGTTCCGGGGCAGCAGCAGGCGACTGTCGGTGGCTTGATAAAAATTGTGACCGACGATCCTGATGCTTTGGACAATCCGGCTACGTCGAACGTTTTCAATACGCTGACGCCCATTGCCAACGTGGCAGCGAACAGCTTTGACCCTGATAATCCCAACTCCTACAACTCGGTTACTTCGTTCACGATCTTTGATACTGAAGGTATTTCGCACAACGTAGTGCAATACTTTTACAGAATCGAAAACCGAGATGGTGAGCCAGAAGGCACGCTTTGGAATACGGTCGTTCAAATTGATGGGCGCAATGTTGGGCAATTGGATAATACAGGGAACCCCGCTGAAGCTGTCTTCGAGCTCCGGTTCAACGCGGATGGCTCGTTTGACGCGGCTGGCTCCGCTGACATTGTTATCGACAACTGGATTCCAAGAGATGCCAACGGAAACCCTAATGGGGCATTGGGCCCTCAAAGCCCGGCCGTACTGCCGATTCCTGAACCTGCAACAAGTTCAAACTTTCTGATTGATGTGACCAGTGCCACAGCCTTTGGCGGCGCGTTTTCTGTCAGCTCCTTAAACCAGAACGGTTTTGCTAAAGGTAGTCTGACGGGTGTTGAGGTTGCAGAAACTGGGAGCATTTTTGCGCGCTATTCAAACGGCGAAACGCAAAGCCTGGGTCAATTGCAATTGGCGAGTTTCCCGAACATAGGCGGATTAACACCAATTGGTGATTCCGTTTGGGGCGATTCAATTGTGTCTGGTCAGCCGATCATTGGTCTGCCAGGCGCCGGGCAATTTGGTGCTATTCAGGCGGGAGCGCTTGAAGATTCCAATGTCGATTTGACGGAACAATTGGTGAATCTGATTCTTGCGCAGCGCAACTTCCAGGCCAATGCCAAAACGATTGAAACCGCTGATTCGGTCACTCAGACCATTATCAACCTGCGTTAATAACAATAACAATCTAACGTTTGGGCGAATCATCATGACTACGAAATGCCAAATTTTAACTTTTTCAAAAAACTGTTTCAGTTTGGCATTGTCCTTGCAACATTACTTGCAGGCTGGCAATAGCCGCCAAAAAAACGTCATGGATGGCGACATAATAAGCAACACAGGATGTGTTGCAACAAAAAACCGTCGCAGGATGCGATGGTTCGGTTCAAGGAAGAACCACCCGGTACAGGAAGTGCCGTTTTTCGTTCACGGATGGACGACTCCGCCAGTAGGGATGCTGGCATTGCAGAAGCAGGACGCTTCGACATTCACAGGATGTGAATGGGTATTATCCACTGACTCCGGCCATGGATGGCTGGCGTTAGTGCTAAGGACGCCCGGCGCAGACGTGTCCTGTTTTAGGGCGGGACGCTGATATGGACAGAGCTATCTACACGGTAATGGCCGGGGCGCGGCAAACCATGGACGCACAGACTGTGCATGCCAATAATTTGGCAAATGTCAGTACGGTGGGTTTCAGGAAGGATTTTGCGGCAGCCCAAAGTCGTTACGTACATGCGGATGGTACGCAAAACAGTCGTGTCACAACGACCATGCTTGCGAACGAAACGGATTTCAGTGCTGGGGCTTTGCAGGAAACAGGTCGCGACCTTGATGTTGCGATTGAAGGCAATGGATTTATTGCCGTGATAGCCAAGGATGGCAGCGAAGCCTATACGCGTGCAGGTGACTTACACATCAACACACTCGGCCAGCTAACTACCCGTGAAGGGCTGTTAGTACTTGGCAATGGTGGTCCTATCGCCATCCCTCCTGCTGAAAAAATAGAGATCGGTAAAGACGGCGGAATATCAGTTCGATCGCTGGGCCAGGGACCTGAAACACTAAGTACCGTGGATCGTATTCGCCTGGTCTCTGCTGAAGGGCAGGCTCTAAAGAAACGTGAAGATGGATTGTTCGAGGCGCGCGATGGTGCGCCATTAGCTGTCGATCCAACGCTCAGTGTGGTTTCGGGAAATTTAGAGACCAGTAACGTAAACGCGGTTGAAGCAATGACAGAAGTTCTGTCTCTGTCTCGCCAGTTCGAACTTCAACTCAAAGTACTGACCACGGTTGATTCGACAACGGAAGCGGCGAGCCGCCTGCTGTCCACCAGTTAGATAATGATACGCCAATAAGAATGAACAGGAAGTAGCAACATGCATCAAGCGTTATGGGCAAGTAAAACAGGGTTAAATGCGCAAGATACGCAGTTAACAACCATCTCGAACAACCTGGCAAACGCGGCCACTATAGGTTTTAAACGTGATCGCGCGGTGTTCGAAGATCTGTTGTATCAAATTCAGCGCCAACCGGGCGGCCAATCGTCGGAAGTGAGCGAACTGCCCGCGGGCTTGCAGCTTGGTACAGGTGTTAGAGTGGTGGGTACACAAAAACAGTTTACCAATGGCAGTATTCAGGTCACTGAGCAAGCAATGGACGTGGCAATAGATGGCCGTGGTTTTTTTGAAGTGGCCATGCCGGACGGCACACCGGCCTATACGAGAAACGGGCAATTGCACGTTAGCGCGGAAGGCCAGTTGGTCACCGCGGGTGGTCTGGAGCTACAGCCCGGGATTACCATTCCTGATGACGCCCGGTCGGTCACGATTGGCACCGACGGCACTGTTTCCGTTGTGCAGCCCGGTAGCCCAGGCGGAACCCAGATTGGCAGCCTGCAGTTAACCGATTTTATAAATCCAGCCGGCCTGGAAGCGATTGGTGCAAACCTTTTTCAGGAAACTGCCGCCAGTGGTACACCGCAAACATTGACTCCGGGTACCGAAGGCGCTGGTCAACTGCAGCAAGGCTCACTGGAAAGCTCTAATGTCGATGTGGTTGAAGAACTGGTGAATATGATCACCACGCAACGAGCCTATGAAATGAATTCAAAGGTCATATCAACCGCTGATCAGATGTTGCAGTATGTTAGTCAGAACCTGTAATCGGCTAATTTGCCTGGCACTAAGCCTTGGCCTGGGTGCATGTACGGTGATTTTGCCGCCTTCGCCGGGAGATTCCGGCTACGGCGCGGTCAGCCCGGAAGATATGCGCGCACCTCCACCCAATGCCGGTGGTATCTATCAGCCGGATTATGGATTGTCGCTGTTCTCGGATCGTAGAGCCAGTCGTGTTGGTGACATAGTCACTATTCAGCTGCAGGAACGCACTACGTCCAGCAAGTCTGCCGACACCGAAATCAAAAAGGAAAATGATATCACTTTCAATGAGCCCACCATTTTGGGCTCTACGGTATCGGCCGGTACTTACAGTCTGGAAACAGGCATCTCACAGCAACGCGATTTTGGTGGCTCTGCAAAAAGTGATCAGAGCAATCGCCTGGACGGCAACATCACAGTGAGTGTGGCCGAGGTGTTGCCCAACGGTCTGCTGCGTGTTCAGGGTGAAAAGTGGTTAACGCTGAATCGCGGTGATGAATTCATTCGCGTGCGCGGTCTGATTCGACCGGAAGATATCGATTCCAACAACAGCATCGTGTCCACCAAGCTTGCCGATGCCCACATTAGTTACAGCGGGCGCGGTGAACTGGCAGATTCCAATAAGCTGAGTTGGATTTCACGTTTTTTCAATAACCCGATCTGGCCATTTTAATGCCTGAAGATGCACGGATATGATAATTAGAATTAGTTTTGCCTGCTTCGTCTTGGCGTGCAGTTGTCTTGCCCAGGCTGAGCGTCTAAAAGACATTGCCAGCCTGGCGGGCGTGCGTTCCAATCCGTTGGTGGGCTATGGACTTGTTGTTGGCCTAGATGGCACAGGCGACCAAACAACTCAAACGCCGTTTACCACGCAATCCTTCAACAGCATGCTGAAGCAATTCGGGGTTACCCTGCCGCAAGGCACCAACCTGCAATTAAAGAATGTAGCCGCGGTGGCAGTGCATGCCGAATTACCGCCTTTTGCCAAGCCAGGACAAGGCATAGACGTCACCATTTCATCCATTGGCAACTCGAAGAGTTTGCGAGGAGGAAGTTTGCTAATGACGCCGCTGAAAGGCGCGGATGGAAAAATCTATGCTGTGGCACAGGGTAACCTTGTGGTTGGCGGGTTCGGTGTTGAAGGCGCGGATGGTTCAAAAATAACGGTAAATGTGCCCAGTGTTGGCCGCATACCGAATGGCGCGCTGGTGGAACGAGAAGTGCCCAATGCGTTCGCTATGAACAACCACTTGATCTTTAATCTACGGCGTGCGGATTTTACAACCGCCAAAAGAGTGGCTGAGAAAATTAATGACGTGTTGGGGCCTGAAGTTGCCCGCGCGCTTGACGCAGGTTCGGTTCAGGTGACCGCACCCACGGAAGTGGATGATCGGGTCACGTATATGGCCATGCTGGAGAACATGGAAGTCAAACCCGGCAGTGAAGCCGCACGGGTCATTATTAATTCGCGCACAGGCACGATTGTGGTCGGTAATAATGTGCGTGTTACGCCGGTAGCCGTGAGCCATGGCAGCTTGACCGTGACCATCTCGGAGGGTGCTAATGTCAGCCAGCCCGCGCCATTGTCGGAGGGGCAAACCGTGGTATTGCCCGATACACAGGTGGACGTGGACGAAGAAGGCAGCCGGATGTTCAAGTTTCAAGCCGGTACCTCGTTGGACGATATAGTTCGTGCTGTTAATCTGGTGGGTGCCGCCCCTGGCGATCTGATGGCTATTTTGGAAGCCATGAAGCAGGCGGGTGCCTTGCGTGCCAACCTGATCGTTATCTGATGTTCGACGGCAACACGACAATGGCATCCCGCTTGCCGCTCGCTGATGCGCAGGTATTCACCGATCTAAAAGGTTTGAACGCCATCAAACAGCAGGGTCGGATCGACGGCGACGACGCACTGCGCAATGTTGCGCAGCAATTCGAATCGATGTTCGTCAACATGATGCTGAAAAGCATGCGCGCGGCAAACCAGGTGTTTGCCAAAGACGGTTTGTTCAATAGCTTTGAGTCTGATATGCATCAGCAGATGTACGACAATCAGCTCAGTTTGAACCTGACAGCAGGTAATGGCATTGGTCTGGCAGACGTTTTATTTCGGCAAATGCAGCAGCAGTTCGCCCGCCCAGCCGGTGTTCAAAACCGTGATGCTGAATTGAAATTCAGTCCTGAGCAACGACGTGCAATGGTACTGACTGTCGAGCGGGGTAATAGTAAAGGACAGCCCAATGCTGAGTCACCGATCAGCCTGCAATCACTTGGGCGCCTGATACCTGAAGACATAAAACAGGTGTTTACCTCACCGAAGGAGTTTGTAGACACTTTGCTCCCGTCGATGAGAGAAGCGGCGGACAGATTGGGCCTGGATCCAAAAGCGCTGCTTGCACAGGCGGCGCTCGAGACCGGCTGGGGTAAACACTTTATTGAACGAACTGATGGCAGTTCGTCGTTTAACCTGTTCGGAATAAAAGCGAGCGGTGGCTGGACGGGCGGTGCCGCCACGGTACCCACGGTGGAATATGAGAATGGCGTTGCAAAACGCAAATACGAGAGCTTTCGTATCTATGACTCCTTCGCGCAGAGTGCAATGGACTTTGTTCAGCTGCTGCAAAACAGTCCACGCTACCAAAAAGCGGTTGATGCGGTGGATAACATAGGGCAGTTCTGGAAGGAGCTTCAGGATGCGGGCTATGCCACAGATCCGCACTACGCGAACAAATTAAACACAATTTTACACGGTAATACACTTCAGGAAGCGCTTCGGTCGGTCGATAGCCAATAGTAAGGTATGGGCAATCGGCAACACGCCGATGTGATGCCTGTCACGGATGCAGCGCAGGTAGGAATGCATGGCAGATTTGCTTGAAATAGGAACCTCGGGTTTACTCGCTAGCCAGGCGGGCATTGCGACGGCCGGCCACAACATCGCCAACGCGAATGTTGAAGGCTATAGCCGTCAGGAAGCCATCTACGCGTCGCAGATTCCACAACGTGGCGCCGGTGGCTTTATTGGCTCAGGTGTTATTACCTCAGAAATTCGGCGCGTTTCCGATTCTTTTTTGGCGAATCAGCTTCGCGCAGATACCGAGCAATACGCGAAGTTCGAAACGTTTGTCGGTTTTGTGAGTCAGCTTGAAGCGCTGCTGGCAAACGAATCTGCCGGTTTGGCTAGCGGTTTGCAAGGCTTTTTCGCGTCTTTGCAAGCGGCCAGTGATGACCCTGCATCGATTACCGCCAGACAACAGATTCTGGGTGAGGCGAGCAATCTGCAAAACCGCTTCAATACCTTGTACAACAAAATAGAATCGCAGACGCTGTCGATCAACGAACAAATCGGCACGGCAGTGCAGCAGATTAATGGTATTGCAGAGGGCATCGCGGAGCTCAACCAAAAAATTACTCTGGCCAAAGGTCAAGCCGGCGGCGCCGAACCGAATGATTTACTGGATACGCGTGATATCTTACTGAATCAGCTGTCAGAGCTGATTGCAGTTAGCACGTCGACCCAAGATGGCGACACCATCAACGTATTTGTTGGCAAAGGCCAGTCACTGGTGCTTGGTGGTCAGGCCACCCGGATCAATGCGGTACCTAGTTCCACCCGCGCTGGTGAGGTTGATCTGGAGGTCGGCGGCACAGACATCAGCACAGGCCTGGATGGTGGTACGCTGGGTGCGTTGCTGACTATTCGCCAGCAAGTGCTTGCGCCTACTCAAAATACTCTTGGCCAATTGGCGATCGGCCTGGCAGACTCGGTAAACAAGCAGCAGCAACTTGGTACAGATTTGTTCGATAGGCTAGGGCTCAACCTATTCGCAGACATTAATGAAAAGACAACAACCATAGCCAGAGCGTTACCTAGCCGAGAAAACGATCGAGATAGTAATGGTATTCTCAGCGTAACCATCAATGATGTCAGCAAGTTGCGCAGCGAAGACTACGTTCTGGAGTTTATCGGCCCCACCGCCCAGGACTTCAGTTTGGCAGTTGAAAGTACCGGTGAGCGGGTGGCCAGCGGCGTATTTGGTGGAAGTTTGCCAGATTCTTTTTTCACCGATCTGGGGTTCAACGTCACCTTGGAGAGCGGCAGTTTTACGATTGGCGATAAAGTGGTGATTCAACCCACCCGCAAGGGCGCTCAGGATTTCGCGCTGCAAATAGAGCGCCCAGAAGGGCTTGCTTTGGGGCAGCCCGTGCGTACCAGCACGGTGGTACACAACACCGGGACGGGGTCTATCTCATCCGGTTCCATGATTGCTGTTCGAACCACCGACAATACAGCGCTGCTACCAACATTTGCCACCGCCGAAGAAATCTCGCCACCTTTGTTGGTACGCTTTACCAGCCCAACAAGTTATTCGATATTCGATAACAGTAACCCGAATGCGCCAACCGATCTGGTGCCGCCACAGCGAAATCTTAACTTTGTACCCGGAACAGAAAATGAGTTGTTTCCAACGGATCCGTTGGAACTGGGGTTTCGCGGTTATCAGGTTGCCATCAATGGCGCACCGCTTGCAGGGGATGAGTTTAACATTGATTTCAATAGTTCTGGAGTAGGCGATAACCGCAATGCTCTCGAAATGGTTAGCTTGCAAGTCGAGAGCCTGCTGAATCGAGGAAGCAATAGTCTCACTAATCTCTACAGTTCTCTGGTCCAGGATATTGCTTCCCAAGTCGGGCAGGCAAAAATTGACCGTGATGCAGCAGAGTCGTTGCGCGTGCAGACACAGAATTCCCTTAATTCAATCACGGGCGTGAACCTGGATGAAGAGGCGGCTCGTTTGATTCAACTTGAGCAGGCATACAATGCCTCTGCACAGGTTATTAGTGTTGGGCGACAGCTATTCGACACGCTATTGAATGCAGTGGGCTGAAGAGGTTTCCAAAATGCGATTTTCACATATTCAATTATTCAATCAGGGGCTACAGAATTTTAGCCGTATACAGGGTGAAAACCTGCGGATTCAGGAGCAGATCAGCAGCGGTCGCAAGGTGCTGACACCCTCAGATGATCCAATAGCTGCTACCAGAATACAGAAACTACAGGACGAACTTACACAGAATGAGCAGTTCCAGAAGAATATTCGTTCTATCGATCTGCAACTGCGCGCACAGGAGACGCATATCGATGGCGCGGAGCAGATTCTTATGCGAGCCAGAGACCTCACCGTACAAGCGGGCAGTGGCGCGCTGACTCACGCAGATCGACAAGCGATTGCTACCGAAATCAGCTCCATTCGTGATGAAATGCTGGCGATTGCCAATGCACGCGACGGTAGCGGGAAATACGTATTTGCGGGCTACCAGACCAATACGCCACCCTATATTGAAACATCGGATGGCCGTATTCAATACGCAGGCGATGAGGGGGAGCGTAAGCTGACCATCAGCTCAACAACATCCATGTCCTTAACCACCAAAGCGCGGTCGATTTTTACAGACATATCCAGCATTGGAAACACCTTTGCAACGCGGGCAGACGAGTCGAATGATGCGGTGCCGCCAGCGACGATAAGTTTGGGCGATATTACGGACCAGGCGACGTTTGATACCTTTTTTCAAAATCTGCCAGACGACTTTATCATTGTGTTTCAAAACCCGCCCACTGAATACGATGTATTGCGACGTTCCGGAGGAACCTACGCCACTTCGCAACCTTATGTGTCCGGTGATGACATCACGATAGAAGGTATGACTTTTGCAATAACGGGTTCACCTTCCGCCGGAGATCGGTTCAATATTGAGTCGCGCGCAACCCAAAGCGTGTTTGAGACGTTCGACAAACTATTGATAGGTCTTCAGAAGCTCGGCGACAGCGGGCCGGACAGTATTGAACTGAGTCGGGTGATCGGCTCGTCATTGGAAAGTATGGACAACACCCTGAATCAAATGCTGCAAGCGCGAACCTCGATCGGATCGCGATTAAATGTTGCTGAAAACACCCTGAACGTCCATCTGGACGTTGAGTTATTGAACCAGGAAATACTGTCGGACATACGAGATCTTGACTACGAAGATGCGATTAGCCGTTTAAGCTATCAGAGCTTTGTGCTGGAAGCAGCCCAGCAGAGCTTCTCCAGAATTGCCAACCTCTCGTTGTTTAATTTTCTAAGGTAACACCACGTGCTACACGATTCGGCGCGATTCCTGCGAATAGGCATCCGCTGCTTTTCGCGCCTGGCGCAGTTGCTTTGATTGATCAAGCAGGATTGATTGCTGTTCCACACACGCGTCGATCATTGACGAGTCGCGTTCCAGCAAATCTACGATAAGACCTTCAATCCGCTCAAGTTGTGCGGGTGTGTATTCCGCTTCATGGAAAAATGCTTCCAGTTCTTCCTGTCTGCGCTGCAATAGACAGTGCAAATCTTCGGCGTCGCCGAGCGCAATTTGTTCCATTAATTCACTGGTTTCTCGCTCTATACTACTCCAGCGACGCTCAAGTTCTGAAGTCTCCATTATTAGTTCCTGTTACTTGTTATTGAGGCGATACTTGAGAGTTGTTGTGTCAAAAAGTTCTGGGTTGATTGAAATTGGGCGATCAAGGTATCCAGACCTGTGAACTGCCGTCTGAACCGTGCTTCAATAGCGTCAAGCCTTGTCTGCAGGCGCTCACGCTGATCACTGATGTCATCTATTGTTCGGCTTAATCCATCTGTCTTGGCTTTGATAACACCGTCACTGCCTACGAAGCTGTCGACCAGGTCTTTTAACCTGTTCATTACGCCTTCATCTCCGGACAGCAGATTGGTAATTGCTGGAATGTCCTTATCGATAGCGTTTTGCAAGCTTTCGCCGTTGACACTTAGTGTGCCGTTTCGTTCAGTAGTTATGCCGATTGCGGCAAGATTTCGAAAAGTGGCGGAGCTGTCGCTCAGCGATTGGAACAAATTCCTTCTTAGTAATACTTCAATCTGCCTGACGCTCGCATCACCAGTCAACAATCCCCCAGTCTGGGTTTCTGCGTTGAAACCAGTCAGAGAATCAATGGTAACAAACACCTCGTTGTAGCTGGCAACAAAAGCATCTATATTTGCCTTGATATCGCTAGCGCTTTCCTCAATGGTAATTCGTGCTGTTTCAGGATCTAACTCATCCGCTGGAGGCTTATGCGCGGTAATTTCTACGCCTTCAAGTACGTCGGCGAAATTGTTGCTTGAACTTCTTGCGAGGAAACCATCTACCGTAATCCGTGCATCTTTGGCTTCCGAGATTTCCTGCATCTGTGAAGAGCCCGTTCCAGCAGAGAATGAATTGAACTCGATCGCGCCTATATCCACGGCTGAGCGTAGCACGGGTGCTCCGCCGCTGCTGTCGCCATTGACGACCACTTCAAGATTGCCAGCAGAGATATCGGCAAGAATGGCCGCGTCAAAAGTGAAACTAAACACCGAGCTGTCTGTACTTGTAACATCCTGAGCAGCGCTGGTAAACAAAGGCGTCGGATTTCCCTGTTCGTAAATTTCGATGCTGATGCTAGCGTCACTGATGCCAGAGCCGGCGGTTTTGCGTGCTTCCACCCTGATTTCCTGCAAGTCCGCACCTGCAGTTATGTCGCGGGTGGGATCTGTAAAGCTGGTTCTTACCGAAACATCAGTATTCGTATCATTGGCAACAAGGAAATTTGCGTCAGGGCTGTCCGGATCATCATCTATGTCTCCGAACGCAGGGCTGCCTTGAAACCCGCTGGTGGCAAACGTTGCCCCGTCTGGTCTATGAGTTTCATTCAGGGGTGGTAGTGCAGGCCCGCCGGCTGGTGGATTTTCCGGGTCATAGGCAAGTTGGGACAAGCCGTTTTCGTCATCGTTGTCACCGTCGCCGTCAACCACAGCCACGCTGATTATATTGTCTTCGCCGCCCTCGTCGGCACTGAGCACGAGTTTGGTGACGGTGCCGCCATCGTCCAGACCATTGTCCACAGTGATTAGGCTGGCGCTCAAACCACGATCAATGGCAGCTTCGTTAATGGCGTCGCGGATGCCGGCGATCGAGTCGTTTACGCCTTCTTCAATTTCTACATCAAAGCTTGTGTTGCCAATCCCTATGGTGAGAGTGCCGTGTCCGGCAACAGTTGCCGGTGTGGCAAAATCGCCACTGGCCAGTTTGTGATTGCTGACTAAATTCAACACCTGAATATCGTGAGTGCCAACCAAGGCATCATTGTCTGCCGACACGCTGACATAATCGATGTCGGTGGATGTTACCGTTCGCAAGGACGTGCTTTCGTCGTCGCTTAGATTGTTTAATGTTGCACGCAGCGCATCCAGTGACGTGCTCAGATTGCCAAAGCCAGAGATAGAAGCTTCAGCCGTAGCCTCACGAAGAGTTAGCCTCCTCTCGGTAGGCGCACGCTCAGCTTCGACGATTTGGCCAACCAGACCTTCCAGGTCAATGCCTGAACCGGTGCCAATTGAAGAGATAGTTGCCATAGTTTGTCCTGTGTCGCTGTTGGGTAAAAGCTGGCGCCAAAATTACGTCCTTCCTTCCGTGGAAGGATGCAATTTTGGTGCCACTCAGTGATTTCCAGGAGCTTTAAAGCACCATCGTTTGTTGTATTCTCTTATGCCATTTCTGTTGTTAGGCCTGAGTATCAAACAACAAACCGCTGACATCACCGTTAGATTCCTGCAAAACTTCTGCAAGCTTGAGGGCTTCCTCAGCCGGAAACTGACGGATCAGTTCATCGGTACCACTGTTGTATACCTTGACTACTGTTTTACCACTGCCCTGATCGATGCTAAACGACAGGGATCTTCCGGATTCTTCCAGAAAGCTGTTCAACTGTTGAACAACTGATTCCAGTGGTATCTCGATTTTGCTGGTGCTAGCTTTTGCGGGAGGCGGCTCAGCGTCAGTGTGCGTCGGTTTTTGTTGTATCGCACTGGACTGAGCAGAAGCAGCCTGCTGCAGCGTATTGCTCGCCGCAGCTTGCTCGTTTGGGCTCACCAGGTCTCTTACACCATTTGTAACCATTGCTATTTACCTGCTAAGTGCTAAGTGACGATGCCGGGGTGGTTGATCCATCAACTCGCCCCCAGCGATCAATCCCGTAACGCTTACTGGAGTAAAGACAGCACGCTTTGCGGTGCAGCGTTGGCCTGGGCCAAGACCGACAGACCTGCCTGTTGCAGAATCTGGTTCTTGGTCAGGTTCGCTGTTTCTGACGCAAAGTCAGCATCTTGTACTCGAGATCGCGCCGCTGATACGTTCTCGCTGATGTTCGTCAGGTTCGAGATAGTTGCATCAAGACGGTTTTGTATGGCACCGAGATCCGCTCGGGTGTCAGTGATAAAGCGCAAGGCCTCGTCTATGACCGCCAAAGAATCGTTAGACCCTTGTCGAGTGCTAAGGTCAATGTCTGCCACTGAGCTCAGTGAACTTGAGGTTGACGTAGCAGCCATAATGTCGGTTCCAGTCGTCTGAATCAGGAATGAATCAGAAGAGCTGAACTCCAGCTTGCCACCGACAACGATGCTGTCGGTTACCGCGGCTGAGCCGGTGCTGTCGGAGTCAGCAAGCGCTACACCGCCTACTTGCAGAACGGTTGCAGTATCTGCGGCATCATTGTTCGATGCGTCGGCTACTGTAATGTCGTGCCCGGTGGTATTGCTCAGATCGATGGTCGCACCAGTGGCACCCAGTGTTGCAGTAACACCTGTACGAGCAGTTTCTGCATTAATGGCATCTCTTAGCGCGGTTAAGTCGGTTGCTGAGGTGATGACCGCAGATACTGATGTTGCGGTACCTACTGCTGTCTGGGTTTCGTCCTGTGAGCCGAGTACGAACGATACGTTCCCGGTTGAGACATTGCTTATGGTTGTTGTAGTACTGGCTGTGGCGCTGACACCAGTGTTGGCAGATTCACCATTCACTTGCGCTGCGATGCTGGCCGCCGTGGCGTCGAGAGGCGTGCTAAGAGTTGCTGTACCCAAGCCACCAGTGATCACGAACGCTGTATCAGCGGCAACATTGTTTCCGCCTGTCGCGTCAGCTACCGCCGTCAGTGCCCCACCTATGTTGTCTTGAGTAGCTGAACCAATAATTTGGTCCGCACCGATAGATGTAGCAGATGCGCTGCCGATTGATACGCTTATGGTTTCATTTGCGTTTGAACCTACTTGAAACTGCTGAGTTACAAAGTTGCCGTCAAGCAAGTTTTTGCCGTTAAAAGTAGTGGTTTCAGCGATTCTGTTCAGTTCACTCTGCAACTGCACCACTTCCTTCTGGATGTTGGCGCGGTCGTTTGCGCTGTTTGAGTCGTTAGCAGACTGGATGGCCAGTTCGCGCATACGCTGAAGAATGTTCGACCCTTCCTGCAATGCGCCTTCAGCCGTTTGTGCAACCGAGATACCATCGTTTGCGTTTCGAACCGCCTGGTTCAAACCGCGAATTTGCGATGTCATGCGGTCAACGATCGCAAGACCTGCCGCGTCGTCTTTTGCACTGTTAATTCTCAAGCCAGATGACAAGCGCTGCAAGGAAGTGTTTAGGCTCCCCTGGGAACGATCCAGGTTCCGCTGCGCGTTCAGTGACGAGATATTGGTGTTAATTACTTGAGCCATTTTGATCTCCTCTTGCTTCCTTGCTGCCTGTTGGGACTGGAAGCTGGTTTAGTGATGATTGCCTGATACTGAAACTGTCAATAATTCGGCCGTCAAAAAGGGTATCGACACAACCCTCCAGATCTTTAGAGAATTTGTGTGAATCTGGTCACAAACCATGCAGCGATGAAAAAGAGTTGTTTTTCGGCCCTGTTTTGCAGCCCTGTTTTTCAGACCTATGCAAAGGCAGTTACACAGCGTTATCTGGCAATAAATAATGCAAACGTCCTAAGGCCTATAAATGAAGGACATTTTTCGCCGTGACAAAAATTGTTAAAGATGCTTTTCCGCTTGCCGTTAAACCTTGTATTCCACACACAGCAGTAAGGATATTGCGAATGAATAGCCGAGTAGCTCTACAACAATACAATGCCGTAAACCGTGAATCTGAAGTTGAAGGCGCTGACAGCCACCGTCTTGTGCAGCTGTTGCTGGCGGGTGCGTTAACCCGAATAGCGGAAGCCAAAGGTCAGTATCAACGGGGTGATCATTCGGGCTTTGGCGAGTCACTGGGTAAAACGATTGGCATCATCACGGGTCTGCAATCAGCACTGGATCTTGAAAAGGGTGGTGAAATAGCAGAGAACCTGGATGGCCTTTACGATTACATGATCCGTACACTTCTGAAAGTTCATTCTGAAAAATCCACGCAACCTCTGACCGAAGTTGCCAGTTTGTTGACAGAAATTAAGTCTGCGTGGGATACCATTGATTACGAATTATTGGCGGATGTTGTCTGAAAGCCGTTGTTAGCGTTGTATCAATCTGAAACAAATAATAAAAAAAATGACGCTTTCATTACTCTTGCGTCTTTTTTCGACTGATTCTAAGGCTAAGCGTAATATTACGCAGAAATAGCAGTGTTTTTCACTGCCAAGTATTTGACTCCTTGTCGAATAGTGGTTTTACTTAATCAAGAAGTAACAAAGCATGTTTGTTTGCGTCAATAGTTTGACGCCATCAATTGCAGGGTTGCTTCGGGAAAGAGCGGGTGCGGAACATATGTTCGCAACGTCTCAAGGAATTCCCAAGGAAAGCACCACAAGGATAAGGATACATGGACACTGAAAACTGGCAAGGTTTATCAATACTTCTTATCGATGATGACGATGCGCGTCGGCACGACACGCTCGTCATACTCGACTTCCTCGAGGAAAAAGCACGCGTTATCAGCAGCGCAGAATGGCCAGATGAACAAGCGCGTTTAAAAGCGTCTGTTGCAGAAGGCAGTGCAACCGCAATACTTATTGGCCGCGTTACCGAGCCGTTCTCGGTGCACAGTATTCTGGCAGACATCGACGCACTCAGCTCTGCGCTTCCCGTCATATTGATTGGTGAAACCTACGCGCCGCAAGATTGCGCGCTGAATCTTAAAAACCATATCATTGATGAACTTCCTTTTCCCTACAGTTACAATAAACTGCTTGATGATTTACATCGCTCCAAGGCCTATTTCGAGCAATACACGCATCAGAAGTCTCCTGCTGCCGCACGCCGGGACATAGAACTTTTTCGCAGTTTGGTCGGCACCAGCCGCTCAGTACAAAATGTACGAAAACTGATTACTCAAGTTGCCGACAAAGAAGTAACTGTGTTGATCACTGGCGAGTCTGGTACCGGTAAAGAAGTGGTTGCTCGAAATCTTCACTATCATTCCGCACGCCGAGACCGCCCTTTCGTGCCAGTGAACTGTGGTGCAATTCCAGCAGAACTGCTGGAAAGCGAATTGTTTGGTCACGAAAAAGGTGCCTTTACCGGTGCTATTTCGAATCGTGCCGGGCGTTTTGAAATGGCTCAGGGCGGAACCCTGTTTCTGGATGAAATTGGCGACATGCCGCTGAGTATGCAGGTGAAAATACTCAGAGTGTTGCAGGAGCGTACCTTTGAGCGCGTGGGCTCTAACAAAACCCAGGAGTCGGATGTTCGAATTATTGCGGCAACGCATAAAAATCTTGAGGAAATGATCGAGCTGGGCACATTCCGTGAGGACTTGTTTTACCGCCTGAATGTATTTCCAATCGAGATGCCGTCATTACGCGAACGATCAGAAGACGTGCCTTTGCTGATCAACGAGCTGGTCACCCGGCTTGAGCATGAAAAACGCGGTTCTGTGCGCTTCAATTCAGCCAGTATCATGTCATTGTGCCGGCACGATTGGATGGGTAACGTCAGGGAACTTGCCAATCTGGTTGAGCGCATGGCGATTTTGCACCCTTACGGCGTGATTGGTGTAAACGACTTGCCTGAAAAGTTCCGTCATGTTGAATATGATGATCAACCGCAGGCACAAGGCGTGCACGAGCAGCCAAGGGCTGAGAAAGTTGGCGAGGCGTCAGCTGCGGCCTACAACAACGTCATACCCCTTGATGTTGATTACCTGAAGCGAAACGTTCTGATACCAAACGAAGGTCTGGATTTGAAAGATGTGATGACCACACTGGAATCCAAGCTTATCCAGCAAGCACTGGATGACAGCCGAGGTGTTGTTGCCAGAGCCGCTGAGCGCTTGCACATACGTCGAACCACCTTGGTTGAGAAGATGCGTAAGTACGGCTTGAACAGAGATCAGGTGACGAAAGTTTGACATAGGCTCAGGCCCGGGAATTGATCTGAAATCTAAGTATTTGAATCGACACAATTAAATAATAATTGGTGCAGTATCTGCATACAGATGTCTGTTAGCAAACAGGACATCGCATGGAAGCCGATACCCGCGCTGCGCAAGACCTTGACGGCGCAGATACCCAGAATTCGGACGCAACCCCCGTTTTGGACGACGTTTTGCCGGTCGAGTTGGCAAACCCGTCAGGCGAGCAATTGCAGCAGGCATTCAGTCTGTTTAACGGCATTGCCGATTCTCTGCAGCAATCTTATGCCAGTCTTGAACTGCACACTCAAGCGTTGCGAGCCGAGCTGACACAGCTTAAAAACGAACGTCAGAACGAACGCCTGGAAACTCAGAAAGCAGAACGCCGCCTGGAGAATTTGCTGCAATGCCTGCCGGGTGGTGTGGTGTTGCTGGACAATCATGGTTATGTGGAGGATTGCAATCCAGTGGCCGAGGATTTTCTGGGTTTGCCGCTCAAGTCTGAATTGTGGTTGGACGTGATTGATCGAGCCTTTCGACCGCAATTGGATGATGGTCATGAAATCAGCCTGCGTGATGGGCGCCGTATCAGTCTGGCAACGCGTTCACTTGAAAACGAGCCAGGACAGTTGATTTTACTGACCGATCTCACTGAAACCCGTCAGTTGCAGGATAAGTTACACCACAATGAGCGCCTGGTCGAAATGGGTAAGATGATGGCTGCACTTGCCCACCAGCTGCGTACGCCACTGGCCTCTGCAACCTTGTATGCAGGACACCTGTGCAGCCCCTCGCTCGACGCTTCTCGATCACAAAAATTTGCCCGCAAAGTAATGGAGCAATTACAGGCAATCGAACAACAGATCAGCGACATGCTGGTATTCGCGCGAAGCGATCTTCCGGTGACGGAAACACTGCAGTCCGATGAGTTTGCCCGCCTGCTAGAGGAAGCAATTGCACAACCCGTAGCGCTTCATGAAGCGCAGGCTGTTTTTTGCTGCCGTGGACCGGCATTGCCGATACTGTGTAATCGCGAGGTACTTATCGGCGCTGTTATGAATCTTGTGCTCAATGCTTTGCAAGCCGAACCGAAAGCACGCCTTGAAGTCGATCTTGACAGCCGCGATGGCGAAGCCCTGCGAATCAGCGTGAAAGATCATGGCCCCGGATTTAACACTCGTAGTGAAAAAATATTCTTCACCAACAAGCCCGGTGGAACTGGACTGGGGCTGGCCGTGGTCAGAGCGGTTGCTGCGGCGCACCAGGCCCGTTTTGAGTTGCGCTCGACGCCTGGCCAGGGCACGGTGGCGAGTATTGAGCTGCCCGCCATTCGCGCGCACACGCAGCGTAAACACGATTGTACGGACACTCTTGGAGTCAACACTTAATGTCGCACGCACACACTGTTCTTGTTGTAGAAGACGATTCCACCTTGCGAGAGGCGCTGGTTGATACGCTTGAGCTACACGGCTACCAGTGCCTGCAGGCGGGTAATGGTCTGCAAGCCTTACAGCTGCTGGAGCGCAACACGATCAGCCTGGTGGTATCCGACGTCAATATGCCTGAAATGGATGGCATGGAGCTCTTGAAAAACGTTAGACGACAATATCCGCACATCCCGATGCTGTTGTTAACCGCGTATGGTTGTATCGCAAGCTCGGTTGAGGCGATGCGAGCAGGCGCGGCCGATTACATAGTTAAACCATTTGAGCCCAGTGTTTTGCTGGAGCTGATCGAAGAGCACCTGGGCAATCAGTCGACGAACAGTGAAGAAAATGCTGGCCCAATTGCTGTTGATCCGCGCAGCCAGAAATTATTGAGCCTTGCGGACAGAGTGGCCGGCACGGAAGCGACGATTATGATCACTGGTGAAAGCGGCACTGGCAAGGAGGTGTTAGCCAAGTACGTTCATTCCCGGTCAAATCGTGCTGACCAGCCATTCGTTGCCCTCAATTGCGCCGCCATTCCTGAAAATATGCTGGAAGCGATTTTATTTGGTCATGAAAAGGGGGCATTTACCGGCGCCCACCAAAGCGCACCCGGAAAATTTGAGCAAGCCAACGGCGGCACCTTGTTACTCGACGAAATCAGCGAAATGGACATTAGCTTGCAAGCCAAATTGCTGCGGGTATTACAGGAGCAGGAAGTAGAGCGCGTGGGTGGTCGCAAAACCATCGAACTGGACGTTCGCGTGTTGGCTACCAGCAATCGCGACATGCAACAGGCGATAGACGCAGGTGAATTTCGTGAAGACCTCTACTATCGGCTGAATGTGTTCCCGCTGCATTTACAGGCGCTGCGCAATCGCCCGGCCGATATCCTGCCGCTTGCTGAGCATTTGCTGGCCAAGCATGCGCGAAAAATGGGTCGTTCCGGAGTTAGCCTGGATGAGTCTGCAGCCAAGCGTTTCCAGGCTTACCACTGGCCTGGTAATGTTCGAGAGCTGGACAATGTAGTACAGCGCGCCCTGATTCTGCAACCGGGCTCCAGCATCAATAGCTCTGATATTTGTGTCAGCAGTGGCGAATCGATGGGTCTCGAGGCGGCGAATGATGCCGTTGAGTTGCCTGAGGCGGCCAATGATGTGCGGGTATCGGCAGACCAGCCAATGCTGCTAGAGCCCCAGCAATCTGATACTGATCTTGAGAGCAAGCTGCAAAACGCGGAATTCGAGCTGGTTGAACAATGCCTGCGTAACAACAATTACAATCGGCAACGAACCGCCGCCGAACTGGGTGTAAGTGAGCGCACACTACGCTACAAGCTATCTAAAATGCGCGCGCTCGGTATCAATGTTGACCGCAAATCAATGGCATGATGGCCGGACTTTGAGTGGGCTGGGCTCTAAATAAACGAGCGCGAAATTAAAGCGCGCGCACATTCTCGGCTTGTGGGCCACGATCGCTATCCACCACACGGTATTCTACCGCCTGGCCATCACGGAGGTGACGCCTGCTGCCCGACTCGTCATCTGATTCGATGGAACGAAAGTGCACAAACACCTCCTCACCATTTTCACGGCATATAAACCCAAAGCCTTTGTTGCCGTTGAACCACTTAACAGTGCCTTGTTCCAGCGGCTCGTTACCGTCAGATTTGGGCGTGCTGGGTTTTTCAGCCGGTTTCCTGGCGGATTTTGCTGATTTGCCGGCTTTTTTTTCCGACTGCTTGGCAGTTGCTTGTTTTTTGGGCTGTTTGCGCGGTTTTGTGGGTGCCGCAGCGGCGTTGGCCTGACCGGTGATTGCTGAGCGAACCACCGCGTTATTGATACCAATACCGAGAAAACTGATCAAAAAAATCACAATAAAGCTCGCTACGAAACTGTCGGCACCGGCAAACGATTGTACTAGGAAGGCACCTAATGCGCCGCCAATTAGGCTGATGACGCTGGCTGAAATGAATGGCATGTTGTAATAAACCTATGAAAAAAAAGAAAATTTTAGAAAGTAAGCGAATTGTAGCATGTTTCACCAGCATGAATCTGTGGCACGATTCAGTCCATGTTCAGTAATTCTGCACTACTATACTGGGCAGCGTGGAGCAGACGCTTGTCAGCTCGCTATACTGCAGGCACAGTATGGATCTCAAGCACGTATTGGCGGATATTGCAGCATGTTCTCAGGCAAAGTAATCAATGGTTTTCAGGCACTGGCGGCTACCGTTGTTCTTTGCGGCGCATTATTGCTGCCCGTGCCGGCCAATGCCCAGGGCGATGGATTTGCCAGCCGGGGCATCAGCTCAGGGCAGGCAGCCAATATCGCGCGGTCGGCAACCGGAGGCAAAGTGCTCTCGGTCAGCCCCAGTGGCGCGTATTTTCGGGTAAGAATATTGAAGAATAATGGCGTGGTAACTAATGTGCTGGTAGCACGTGAAACAGGCCAGATAGTTCGCTAAATTCAACGGTTAAAGTGGAGAAAGCTTATGCGCGTGCTGTTGGTTGAAGACGAACCCTTATTGCGACAGCAACTGACGGATGCCTTGCAGCAGCAAGGTTATGCTGTTGATGTGGCCGCGGACGGCGAGGAAGCCCTGTTTATGGGTCGCGAGTATCCTTACGATATTGCTGTGATCGATCTTGGCTTACCCAAAGTCGATGGTATGGCGGTAATCAAGTCGCTTCGCGAGCAGCAACGCGATTTTCCGGTGCTGATTCTGACCGCACGCAGCAGCTGGCAGGATAAAGTGGCGGGCCTGGAATCAGGTGCTGATGATTACCTGGCCAAACCGTTTCACATGCCAGAGCTTTTGGCTCGCCTTAACGCACTATTGCGCCGGCGTGCCGGCTCTGCCAGCCCGGTGTTGAGTCACGGGCCGGTTTCTCTGGACACAAACACCAAGCAGGTTACCGTAGCACAGCAAGCTGTGGAACTGACCGCGTACGAGTACAAGGTTCTTGAGTACTTGTTAATGAACTCCGCCAAGGTAGTGTCGAAGACCGAGCTGACCGAACACATCTATGACCAGGATTTTGACCGCGACAGCAATGTGATTGAAGTGTTTGTTGGTCGTTTACGCAGAAAGCTTGCTCAATACAATGACACTAAGTTGATTGATACTGTGCGTGGCCAGGGATATCGCTTGACGGCGCCTCAATAGGCCGATGCCATCGGGCCTGTCTCTCAGTAATCGCTTGCTGCTGTCGACGGCCCTGACGCTGTTGGTGTTTCTTGGGCTGGTTTACTATGCACTTGAACAAGCGTTCGTCAGTAGCGTTACTCGCAGTGAGGCCGAGAAGTTGGATAGCACTATTTTGCTGCTGCTTGCGGAAGTTAAGGATGGCCAGCGTGAACTACTGATGCCTGATAGTCTTCAGGAAACCAGATTTAATCAGTTTGACTCTGGTTTGTACGGCTTTGTGTTTGACGATGAAGGTGAGGAAGTTTGGCGCAGTTACTCGGCGGTTGCCGTCATGGACTTGCCAACGGCAGAAGATTTTAGACGGACTGAGACAGGCAACTCCCATTTTGGTCCGGTTGAGCTACAAGGTGAGGGGTTTCTGTACGCCAGTTTAGGTGTTTCCTGGGAATTTCATCCAGTGCAGGCTGCCCTCAGCGTTGACCAAGAAGGCGTATTCTCAAAGCGCTATACGTTTTCAGTATTGCAATCAGCTGATTTCTTTTACGCGGAGTTAGAGCGCTTTCGTACCGGATTACAATTTCGTTTACTGTCGGTTGGTGTTGTTCTTCTGTTCGTACAACTGCTGGTATTGCGGATGGGGCTTCTGCCGCTTAAACGGCTTAGCGAGGATGTCAGAAGAGTGGAGCAGGGCGATATCGATCAGCTCGATGGCGTCTACCCTGCTGAATTGCAGGGTCTCACTAACAATCTAAACCAGCTTCTGAGCCACGAACTGGCGCAGCGCGAACAACACAAGAATCGATTGAGTGATTTGGCTCACAGTTTGAAAACACCTTTATCGATTGCCCGTGGCGCATTGCTTGAGGTTGAGCAGGACCGCGACCTTCTTGCAGAGCAATTGCAACAAATGGATCAGATTGTCCAATACCAATTGCAGCGCGCCAGTCGCGCCAGGCCCGCAATTGCGCAACGAAGTACACCGGTCGCTCGTGTATTAAACCGCCTCTGTGAGGCCTTGAAGAAAGTCTATTCCGACAAGCGGGTACGGGTTGAAATGCGCCTGGATGAAAACGCGGAATGCCGGATGGACGAAAGCGATCTGATGGAATTGTTGGGCAATGTGCTGGACAACGCATTCAAGTATTGTCGTTCGACAGTAGATGTACAACTGCAGATCGTGGATCAGCGCTGCCAGGTGTACATTGACGACGATGGTCCTGGCATACCCATGCAGCAGCGTGAGGATATTTTTGCACGCGGGGAGCGACTGGATACTCAAAAGCCCGGCCAGGGGATCGGTTTGGCGGTGGTGAACGATATTGTGCGCAGCTATGACGCGAGCATTAGCCTGGGTGACTCGAATCTGGGCGGTGCCTCCTTCCAGATCCGGTTGCCATGAGTGCTACAACGATTCTATGTTGGTGAGCTGGGCCTGCAGCTTCAGCAATGCAGACTTGAGCTCATCCAGCTTATCTCGTTCTTTGGTAACAACTTCAGCCGGCGCGCGTTCGGTAAATTTTGCGTTGCTCAGCTTCCCTTCCAGTCGTGCTATTTCTTTTTCAGCGCGGCTTATTTCTTTTTGTAACCTGGCGATCTCATCGTCTTTATTAATCAGATCCGCCATGGGTACACACAGCTCTAATTCTCCTACCAGCTGACTGGCCACAGCTTGCGTGTCATTTGTGCTCATTGGCGCAACATTCTCCAGCTTTGCAAGCTTTCGAAGTAAGTACTCGCAGTTGGCGAGTTGACCGGTAAATTCCTTATCAAGGTTCTTGATATACAACGGTATGGGTTTACCCGGTGGAATGTTCATCTCTCCTCTAATTGTGCGCACTGCAATCACCATTTGTTTTAGCCATTCGATGGTTTTGACGGCATCCGGATCGACTTTGCTTTGATCACTCAGCGGGTAGGGCTGCAGCATAATGCTGTCTCCCTCTGCGCCAGCTAAGGGTGCAATTCGTTGCCATATCTCTTCGGTGATAAAGGGCATTAACGGGTGGCATAGACGCAGCGACGTTTCCAGAACGCGCACCAGCGTTCTGCGTATGCCACGCTGATGTGCCTCCGGTGTCTGATCGGACCAGAGACCTGGCTTGGAGAGTTCCAGGTACCAATCGCAATACTCGTTCCAGATAAATTCGTAAATGGCCTGCGAGGCAAGATCGAATCGATACGCGTCAATATGACGTGCTACGTTCGCTTCGGTCTCTTGCAATTTGGAAATAATCCAGCGCTCCGGCAGATCCAGTTCTACGTCAAGTGTGGGGTCCAGACCGCAGTCTTGTGATTCCGTGTTCTGCAACACATAACGAGCAGCGTTCCAGATTTTGTTGCAGAAATTTCGATAACCTTCTATTCGACCAAGGTCGAAGCGAATATCGCGGCCGGTAGACGCCAATGAGTAATAAGTGAAACGCAGCGCATCGGTCCCGTATGCGGGAATGCCTTCGGGATAATGTTTGCGAGTTTGCTGTTCAATACGCTTGGCAAGTTGTGGCTGCATCATGCCGCTAGTGCGCTTCGCCAGCAAGGCGTCCAGATCAATACCATCTATCAAGTCGATCGGGTCCAACACATTGCCCTTGGACTTCGACATTTTCTGGCCTTCCGCGTCTCGAATCAGACCATGGACGTAGACCTGCTTAAAAGGGACTTCCTTGCGAAAATGCAGCGTCATCATGATCATTCTCGCGACCCAGAAGAAAATGATGTCAAAGCCTGTGACTAGCACGGAACTTGGGTGGAAGGTGTTGAGCCGTTCGGTGTTTTCGGGCCAGCCCAGGGTTGAAAAAGTCCACAATGCAGATGAAAACCAGGTATCCAACACATCGTCGTCCTGTCGCAAAGCGCGATCGCCCAGTGCGTGTTTGTCGCGCACTTCCTGTTCTGATCGGCCCACATAGACGTTACCCTGATCGTCATACCAGGCAGGAATTCGGTGCCCCCACCAAAGCTGGCGGCTAACACACCAGTCCTGAATATCCCTCATCCAGGCAAAGTAGGTGTTTTCCCAATTCTTGGGTACAAACTCAATATCGCCGTTTTCCACGGCTTCAATCGCAGGAATGGCCAACTTCTTGGCAGCAACGTACCACTGATTCGTCAAATACGGCTCGACAACTACACCGGAGCGGTCTCCGCGCGGTACTTTCAGCGTGTGCGGTTCAATTTTTTCAAGCAGGTCAGCGGCTTCGAAGTCTGCAACAATTTGCTTACGCGCCTCAAATCGATCAAGCCCACGGTACGCTTTAGGCGCCAGGTCATTGATCGCGGCGTTATCATCCAGCACATTGATCATTGGCAGCTTGTGTCGTTGGCCAACCTCGTAATCATTGAAATCGTGTGCTGGCGTTATCTTTACGCAACCGCTGCCAAACTCGGGGTCAACGTACTCGTCCGCAATTACCGGTATCTGGCGATCGCACAGTGGCAGATTTATCTGCTCACCAACCAGGTGCGAATAGCGTTTGTCGTCAGGGTGTACGGCAACTGCGCTGTCGCCCAGCATGGTTTCCGGGCGAGTTGTTGCAACCACCAGATAGCCTTCGCCGGATGCCAGCGGGTAACGCAAGTGCCATAGATGCCCTTGCTCTTCTTCAGACACTACTTCCAGATCGGAGATGGCAGTGTGTAAAGCCGGGTCCCAGTTAACCAGACGTTTACCGCGGTAGAGCAGGCCGTCTTCATATAAGCTGACAAACACTTCCTGAACGGCGGCGGACAAACCGGGGTCCATGGTGAATCGCTCGGTTTCCCAGTCCACTGAAGCACCGAGACGGCGCAGTTGGCGAGTGATGTGCCCACCGCTTTCTTCTTTCCATTTCCAGACTTCATCGATGAAGGCGTCGCGGCCCAGTGCTTTCCGACTGGTTCCAGCGGCTTCCAATCGACGTTCAACCACCATCTGCGTGGCGATACCTGCGTGATCAGTACCCACCTGCCACAGTGTGTTGTGACCACGCATGCGGTGGTAGCGAATCAGGCCATCCATTATGCTGTCCTGGAAACCGTGGCCCATATGCAGGCTGCCCGTGACATTGGGCGGCGGAATCATGATGCTATAAGGTTCGCCCTGCCCGCTAGGCGCGAAAAAATTGCGGGCCTCCCATTGTTGGTACCAATGCGTCTCTATGTCGGAAGGTTTGTAGGTTTTTTCCATTCGTGCGTCATTCAAAAGGCGAGCGTTTGATCGTCTGGGCAGTATACAACGGGCAGGGATGTTAGCGGACTAAGCGTCTGAACCTTCTAGTTCAACACACTCATTGTTTTCGAGCTCAGTCGCTTCGTTCGGTGCAAAGCCGTGAGAAATCTCACCGAGTAATTCCTGTTTGAGCGAATCAATGCGTGTCTCCAATTCGTTTCGAATGGCTATCGCGTGCTCTGCTATAAGGTCGTCAATAATTTGCCGGGTTGACTGCTGCAATTGTTCTTGCAGCAAAGTGCGTTGATTGGCCGCCTTTAGGCTGGTATCCAGGCCGAGATCAAAGTCTTGCTTGCGTTCTGTATGGTCAGATTCGCTGTCAGCAAACGAAAATATACCCTCTTCTACACCAAGTTCCTGGTTTGCAGACTTGGGCTGCTGCGCCGAATTGGCTGCGTCGGTATCGTTGTTAACAGAATGCATGGCAGGTAAGGCCGCTGCCTTAGAATAGTCGCTGCCTTCGCTAATCTCGAACGATATTGTCGCACCTTCCCCCATCGGAAAATCGGCAATTTCTGTCAACATAGGAATAGACACGCTCGATTCTGGAGTGGCGGTCTGCAAGGCAGCGCTTAGCTTTGCGTCTATATCACGCAGAGTGGCTGAGCTCACGTCAGCGTCGTACTCAGTCAATGACGCTTTATCCTCAGCTTCATTGGTCTGTATGATTTTTATCAGTAGATCAGCAAGATCTTTTTGCTTGCTAGGCTCAACAATTCGATCAAGAATCGGAATCTCAGCAGGGCGTTCAATAACGTCGTCGTCGAGATCAGACATAATGGGTTTCAGTTACTGTGTGCTTAGGCATAAGTGCGGTTTATCTCGTGCGTGTTTATCGGGAAACCCCGTTGCTGATAGTATTTGAAGCGTTCTCGGCTAGCTGCACGGGCTTCATCATTAAACACGACGACCTCACAAATCCGTTTAAATCTCGCACAGTACTCGGGCACCTGTTGAGATAGATTAATCAGGCAATCATCGTGATCACCCGGGTTTTGATTATAATCAATTGCTACTTTATTAGACACGTCTGTGGCTGGACCGTGTGGAATAAACCCGCTAATTGGCACTTTCCACAGCAGTTCATCGAGTTTGGCGGCGTGGGTTTCGGAACTGGCTGTAATTAACACGCGGTTGCCGCCTCGATAGGCCTTATCGGTCAGCAAACACGCAAAATGATCACCCTGGCTTTCCTCCGACGCGGTTCGCAGCAGATAAAAGTCGATTTTTGTCATCGCAGCAAATAGTTCAGCAATAATGGCACTGGCTTACCAGTCGCGCCTTTTTTGGCGCCGCTATGCCACGCGGTTCCAGCGATATCAATGTGCGCCCAGTTATAGTCTTCGGCGAACTGTGAGAGAAAGCAGGCGGCGGTAATACTACCCGCCGGGCGTCCGCCGATGTTCGCCAGATCCGCAAAATTGCTTTTCAATTGCTCCTGGTATTCATCCCAGATAGGCAGCCGCCATGCTCTGTCACCGCTGGCCTCTCCGGCTGCCAGCAGTTGATCGGCCAAGGCATCGTTGTTGCTGAACAACCCACTGGCGTGATGGCCGAGTGCAATGACACACGCGCCCGTGAGCGTCGCAATATCGATCACGGCGGTCGGGCGGTAACGGGCGGCGTAACTTAATGCATCGCACAGCACCAGCCTGCCTTCGGCGTCAGTATTAAGCACCTCAATGGTTTTTCCCGACATGCTGGTCACGACATCCCCGGGTTTGGTTGCCTGGCTGCCGGGCATGTTCTCGGCAGCTGCGACCAGGCCCACCACATTCACCTTGGCCTTCATCAGACACAAAGCCTGTATCACACCGAACACGCTGGCCGCACCGCACATGTCAAACTTCATTTCATCCATGGCAGCGCCGGGTTTGAGAGAGATGCCGCCGGTGTCGAATGTGATGCCCTTGCCCACCAATACCACGGGGTCTGCATTTTTAGCACCACCCCGGTATTCCATGGAGATCAGTCTGGCTGGCTCTTTGCTGCCTCTGGCAACTGACAACAGAGAGCCCATGCCCAAAGCCTCGAGCTGTTTGTCGTTGAGGACTTTCGTTTTCAGCGCCTCGTACTGCCGTGCCAGGCTCTGTGCCTGCTTCGCCAGATATCGAGGTGTGCAAATATTACCCGGCAGGTTGCCGAGCTCTCTGGCCAAATTCATGCCACGGCCGGTGGCCGCGCCATCATTAAGTGCTTTGTTTGTCGCCGCGGATTTTGTGCAAAGCACAGTGACGGCTGCAAACGCTTTGGCCTCCGGTTTTTTACCCAGCGTGGTGTCGTAACGATACAGGGCAAGCTCACCTGCTCGGCCAATCTCATGCAGCAAGCTGCTTGTCGCCAGCTTTTTGTTCCGGGTTTCTTCGAGTAACAAATGGGCAGATTTGAATTTGTAGCTTTGTATTGCGGCAAACAATTTGTCGATTGCTTTGCGGAACGTGTCCAGACTGGCAGAGCTGGATTTACCCAGCCCCAGCAGTACAACCCGCTGCAACTGGCTGTTACCGGATGAACGCGGTATTGGCAGGAGCAAAAACTCACCAAGCCCGGCGGAAAAGTCGCCGCCATCACGCACTGTGCCCAAGCTGGATTTAAGTGCTTTATCCAGCTTTTTGACAGCTTTACTAAATGCTTTATCGGTATAGACTGGTACTATCAGACATTCACTTTTGAGCCCGCTCAAATCGGCGGGGACGTCCTGGACTTTGAATTTCATTCGGTATCCTGTGGTTTATATTTGTCAGCTGGCTGCAGTTCGCTCACTTCCTGGAAGTCTCTTGTTAAATTGGTTCAGAGGCTTCTCGGTCTCTAGTGTACTTCTCTCGGCACTGGAAGCAACTCGATGTTGATTTTCCGCTACCTTTCCAAAGAAATCCTGCAGGTGATGACGGCGGTCAGCATTGCCTTATTGTTGATCACCATGAGCAGCCGCTTCGTCAAGTATCTGGCTCAAGCGGCGGCGGGTGATTTGGCCACAGATGTGTTGTTCAGCATTATGCTATTCAGAATTCCTGGCTTTCTGGAGTTGATCATACCGTTGGCGCTGTTCATCGGTATTTTGCTGGCGTATGGCCGTTTGTACGTCGAAAGTGAAATGGTAGTGCTGTCCGCGTGCGGCATCAGTAATAAAAGACTGCTCGGCTACACCATGGTGGTGGCTGGTTTCGTCGCAGTATTGGTGGCCGCACTCAGTTTTTATGTGAGCCCGACAGGTGCTGCCAAAGTTCATTCCATATTCAATGACCCCAAAACCTATGGGCAGGTGAATACTCTGGTGGAAGGGCGATTCCAGTCCAGCGACGGCGGCAAGCGTGTGACCTACGCGGAATCAATCGATTCTGAAGCCACAGAAATGAATAATATATTCATTTCGGAATCGACTCGAGACAGCGGCTCGTCGGCAATCAGCGTTGTTGTGGCCGACAGGGGAGAAATAGTGCGCAAGCAAGGCAACCGCTATTTGCAACTTGAGGACGGCTATCGCTTTAGCGGGCAACCCGGGCAACGGGTATTGGAAGTCACCCGCTTCTCAGCCTATGGTCAATTGCTGCAGGAACCCCAGGATTTGGCAAGAAAGCAGTTAAAAGTGGAGGCAAGACCAACCTCTGAACTGCTCGGCAGTGATGACCGACACGACCGCGCCGCGCTTATGTGGCGTATTTCGCTGCCGCTGCTGGTGCCGGTTGTGGCGCTCATTGCCCTGTCTCTCAGTCGCACTGATCATCGCCGCGGGCGTTATGTAAAATTGCTTCCGGCAATCATGATTTATTTGGCCTATTTGTTATTGCTCAGCGCCGCGCGCAGCGGCTTGGAAGACCCGCAGAGCAGTTTCCCCTTAAGTATTTGGGCGATACATGCTCTGTTCCTCGCGCTTGGCCTGACCCTGTTTAATAGTGAAGCGATAGGTACTTTCCTGCGCACTCGGGTGTTTGACAAAAAGGTGGCTCAGCATGCAGCTACTGAATAAACACGTCGGCAATTCGGTATTGGCTGCCATTGTTCTGGTGTTGGTGGTTATCGTTGGCCTGGATGTTATTTCGGCGATTATCGATCAGCTTGGTGATATGGAAGGCAACTATGATTTCAGTGAGGCATTGATCTATGTGCTGTTAACCCTGCCGGGCCGCGTGCATGAGTACATTCCATTCGCCGCGCTGGTGGGCTGCTTGATCGGACTGGGTACGCTGGCATCGCAAAGCGAACTCATCATCATGCGTGCTGCCGGCATTTCCACCATTCGTATTATCTGGATGGTGATGAAGCCTGCATTGATATTGATGTTGGCCGGCTTGATTATCAGCGAGTTTATTGCACCCCCCGCGGAGCAAATGGCAGATCGTCGGCGTGCCAGTGCGCAGTATGGCGACGGTGCTATTGCGTCGCGCTATGGTTTGTGGAACCGGGAAGGACAGGAGTACATGCATTTTGCTGTGGTCGAATCACCGGAGCGCTTGAAAGGTGTGACCTTGTTTCGCTTCGCACAAAATAAGCGACTAACCGAGTTTTTGTTTGCTCAAGAGGCTTCCTACTCGCAGGAGGGCTGGCTGTTTAAAGACGTTGATATCACTTATGTTGAACCGGACGCCACGCGAAAAGATCACCTGGACACATTTTTGTGGCAAGCGGATTTGACCCCTGCGCTGTTAAAGCAGCTGGTCATCAAACCTGACAACCTGTCGATGTCAGGCTTATGGGATTTTTCGCAATACCTTGCCGGGCAGGGCTTAAGTGCCGGCGAATACAAACTGTCTTTTTGGTCAAAAGTGCTGCAGCCCCTGGGCACGGCAAGCCTGGTGTTGATTGCAATATCGTTTATATTTGGCCCACTGCGTGAGGTCACTATGGGCTACCGTATTTTTATAGGGGTTATCGTCGGGATCGTATTTCGTACCAGCCAGGACATGTTAGGTCCGTCCAGCGTGGTCTTTGGTTTTGCGCCTGTATATGCAGTGCTCCTGCCTATCGTTGTTTGTGTAGTGGTTGGCGGCCTGCTGATTCGGCGAGGCACCTAAGGCCTGATAGTCCAGTCACTCAGCGCTCAATCTTTCTTGGGTAGCAACACGCATTCACTGTTTGACCAGGAATCTGACCAGGACCCCTTGGCCGGGTTGAATAGAATCACCCAATAACCCAGGCCAAGGCAGCACCAGGACACCAGCCCCGCCAGCAGGCGCAGCAAACACTGCTTCACTGTCAGCTGGCTACCATCCGTATTACGCACTTGTAATCGCCAGGCCTGCATGCCCAGGGTTTGCCCCTTCCAGCGCCAAAACAGAGTGAAGAAAGATACGATCAGGAACAGCAACCACAATTGAAATAATACGCCATGGGCGGCTGTGTCTGGGTCGCTAACGGCCGCGTCAGCACCACTCAGCCATACTCTGACGGCAATCGCCAGTGCCGTACCCGCCATGACTATCGCTAGCACAAGCAGACCATCGTAGAGCATGGCGAATAAACGCCGGAACACGCCGGCGGACGGCAATGCTTGGGGTAAATCAGTCAAAGGTAACGACCAGGGTTGTCCAAAACCGTATGGTATCAAACACGAAAGGTCGATGTCTGTTGGCTAGAAATCGTAGCTAAGGCGGAACTTCACGTCGTCTAAACCGACACCCCAACCGTAGTGCCAATTGCTCTCTCCAATGCGGCTGGCAGCGGTTTCGCGCTCAGCGTCGCGCCGAGCTTGCTGCTCATCAGTCAGCAACCGATAGGTATCTCTCAGATCCGTCTTTTTCATTTGTTGCAATTGATCAACGCTGACTGCCAAAGGCTCTGGCCCTAAAAGCTCGGAAACCGGCGCTTGTGGTTTGGCGCTTCGGTAACCAGGCAACTCTTCCCAATAGTGCGCTTCCGGCATGCCAGCGGCACGATAATCAGTTTGTGCTGTGGCGCCGGTTGACAGCAATGTGATGATGCACATGCTCGTTGCAAACAGTCGATACCGGTACCGTTTTTGCGGTCTGTTGAGCAAGGTTGTGCTGGGATCGGTGTGTCGCATTGGTGGTGTTGTGGGTGGCTTGATTAAGATATAGTCAGAAATGGTGGATTTTCCGGCTAAACTGGGACGAACGGCCCGTCCACAGGGCACTACGTTTCGTCGCTGTGAACCAGTACACACTTGGCAGTGTCGGGTCGGTTCGGTTTACAATGGCGGGCTCCCGGCACCTGGATGCTTATCAGTTCCGCATTTAATGCGCAGATAGGGCACCGGGATGCACTGTTATCAGAACTAGGCATTACCCATGGTTGAGAAAGCGAATAAGCGGCCGAGAATCGTTTTATTGGTAGAGGACGACAAAAACGTTGCGGAGTTCATATGCAACGGTTTGCGCGATAATGGCTATCTTGTTGACCACGTCGCCGATGGTGATATGGGCCTGCGTCGAGCGAAGCAAGGCCAGTTCGATACCATGATTATTGACCGAATGCTGCCGCGCCGGGATGGGCTGAGCATTATTCAGTCCTTGCGTTCTGCTGACATTCAAACCCCGGTGCTGGTGCTCAGCGCCCTGGGTGAAGTGGACGACCGTGTTAAGGGCCTTAAAGTGGGCGCCGACGATTACCTCGTTAAACCCTTTGCGATCGAGGAGTTACTTGCCCGTGTTGAGGTGCTGATTCGTCGCGGTGAGGTTGCTCACTCGGAAACAAGATTGTCAGTAGGCGATCTTGAAATGGACCTGTTAACCCACAAAGTCACCCGTGCTGGCCAGGTGTTTAACCTGCAGCCCCGCGAATATCGCCTGCTGGAATACCTGATGAAGCATGCAGGCCAGGTGGTAACGCGAACAATGCTGCTGGAAAATGTCTGGGACTATCATTTTGACCCCCAAACAAATGTGATTGATGTGCACATTAGCCGGCTCAGGCAAAAAATTGATAAAGGGTTTGAAACGCAGCTACTGCACACTGTGCGCGGTACGGGCTACGTGCTGAATGCTCCCGAATAAGCTGGTTGACACCTACCGCGGTGTTTTTGGCAGCTATACCTTTCGATTTATTTCAAACTACGCTTTCTGGCTGAGCATCTCCGTTTTTCTGCTGCTTGGCTCTATTTATTCGCTGTACGCCTACAATGTGTTCGGTAGTATCGAGAAAAACCTGAAAACTGAGCTGGAGCATTTTCAGCGAGCACTTGATGTTGGTGGCCACGCTGCAATGCTGGATTACGCGGATCGACGCAGCGCTGCGTTTGATTCTCCAAGGTTGTATTACCACCTGCTCGATGCTGATAATTCGGTATTGGCCAGTAATCTGAACACTGTACCGCAGCTCGAGGACTTCGAATTTTCCTGGATTGGCCATCAGTTCAAAACCTTCGATGCTCAACAAGGGGA
This sequence comes from Gammaproteobacteria bacterium, assembly GCA_030429735.1. Lineage (GTDB taxonomy): Bacteria > Pseudomonadota > Gammaproteobacteria > Pseudomonadales > JAUIET01 > JAUIET01. The sequence continues at coordinate 117,197 of JAUIET010000006.1, read as the reverse complement.
TAAATCGTTTCGATTAGCAGCAATGGATGCACCGCAAGGCAATGGTGGCACCCTGATCCTGGCGGAGAGTCTGCTTCCCGCTGAGGAAAAAGTTGAGCTGGTGTTTGATCTGTTGTTGCGCGGCACTATTGTTACCATCATTCTTGGTGTTATTGGCGGGGCGCTGATCAGCTCCCTGTTGCTCAGACGGGTGGAAGCATTCAACGCGATCATCCGTAATATTCTTGCGGGGGATCTGTCCAAGCGACTGCCGATCAATCGCTACAGTGGTGATTTTCGTGAGATGGAAATCAGTATCAATCTGCTGCTGGAACGATTGCAGGAGTTGATGGCCGGAGTGCGTCGGGTGTCAGACAATATTGCCCACGATCTGCGAACGCCATTAACCAGGCTGCGAAATCATGTTGCGATGCTGGAAGAACGAGGTGACCCAGCCAATCGGGAAATTGTCGACAACCTTTCCAGGGAAGCAGACGATTTGCTGAAAACCTTTAATGCTGCGCTGAAAATTGCTCAGATAGAAACGGGAAATCGTCAGTCCGAGTTTCATCGCCACGATCTGGACGTCACCATCGCCGATGTGGTGGAGTTGTATGAACCGGTGGCGTCGGAAAAGAACATCAGTATTATTCAGAACCTAACGCCCCAGGCAAGTCTCACGGGCGACCGGGATTTGTTGTTTCAGCTTGTTGCAAACCTGATTGACAATGCGATCAAATACACCGGTGCAGACGGTTTGATTGAGATCATATTGGAGCGTCGGGACAGCTCGCTGATTGTGCAGGTGCGCGACAATGGAATAGGTATTCCGCAAGCCGATCGTCACCGTGTGTTTGAGCGCTTTTTTCGGGTGGAAACAGCGCGCAGCGAGTACCCCGGCAATGGTTTGGGGTTGAGCCTGGTATCGGCCGTGGTGAAGTACCATAATGGCACGATCAACCTGTATGACAATTCGCCGGGTCTGTGTGTTGCCGTTGAATTACCGGCGGACACTAGTCAATAAGACTGATATGGCTTAGATCAAGCTCAAGCGGTTCATGATCTTGCTGACGTTCGTTTAAATCGGCGCCGACAGGCGCAAGACTGGCCTGCAATTCACCGACTATCACGGGCGTTTCTTTGTGGGTGTTTTCCCCCAGCGTTTCGCCGACTGCAGCGACCGACAGGTGACTGGTATCTGGCGTGGGCAGATCATCTGCCGATTGGGTCTGTTCATCAAAGCTCATAAAGCTGGACGCAACCGAAATATGGCTCACGTCTACGTTGGCTTCTTCATAGTGACGCCGCTCATCTGCGCGCAACAATTCCGTGCCTGTGGGGGCTAGAGACCATGAATTGGAAGAGGCATTGTTGGGTGCTGCCTCAGGTTCCGCAGGCGTGGTGGACGCTGAGCTGGTGTTGCTTCGACTGGCAGACGATTTAAGGCTGGTTACCGCTCCGGCTTTCAGTAATGCCGCCTGGTACTTCAGCGCGGTCGCGTGATCAATGTTGCGTTTTAGTACCACGGCCTGACCGCTGAAAATTGTGGCAATGCGCTCGGTGTCGGCTTTGAACAGCTTGGCCAGGTTGTTCTTCACCATACCAATGCTGAAGCCTTCGGCGATTTGGCCTTCAAACACCACGCGATAGTCTGGGTCTGCCATTGCTACGCTCGTCTTGCTGTCTCTTATGTCGAGTATAGCAGTCGCTTTCAGGCCTTCCCAAGGGCTCACGCTCTGGCGGATTGGGTTAAAATGAGCGCAGAGGAGTCGCTTATGGAAATTCAGCAGGAAATCGTGCAAAAGCTTGAAAGCGCGTTTGCGCCAGAACACTTGCGCGTTGTCAATGAATCAGATCAGCACAATGTGCCGCCTGGTTCCGAATCGCACTTTAAGGTGGTGATCGTCACCCCTCAGTTTCAGGCCTTGCGCGAGGTGGCACGCCATCAGAGCGTGTACAAGGTGCTGGCTGACGAGCTGGCAGGCGGTGTACATGCTCTGGCGTTGCATACGTATTCGCCTGATGAGTGGCAACAGCGGCAGCAAAATGCTCCGGACAGCCCGGCCTGTCGTGGCGGAAGCGCACGTGAAGCGGCGGCAGATAAGGGATGAGCGAGCACTTTTCCGTCTGCGCTCTGTATAAGTTTGTATCGCTGCCTGACTACCGTTCACTGCAGCAGCCGTTACTGGAACACTGCTTAAGCCTGAATATCAAAGGGACATTGTTGCTTGCTGAGGAAGGGATCAATGGCACGATCTCTGGCTCCGCAGAGGAGGTGCAGCAACTAATCGACTATCTGGAGCGCGATACCCGCTTATGTGGCATCGACTATAAGTTTTCCGAAGTGAACGAAAAGCCGTTTTACCGCATGAAGGTCAAGCTGAAGCGTGAAATCGTTACTTTGGGTGTTGAGGGGATAGATCCCAATAAAACCGTAGGGCAGTACGTGGCACCTGAGCACTGGAATGCGCTGATTTCGGATCCCGATGTGCTGGTGCTTGATACGCGCAACGACTATGAAGTGGAAATTGGCAGTTTTGAGGGGGCGGTAAACCCCAATACCAGCAGTTTTCGTGAGTTTCCGCAGTATGTTGCTGACAATTGCAATCCAGAAAAACACCGCAAAGTCGCCATGTTTTGCACCGGGGGGATTCGTTGCGAGAAAGCATCATCCTTTATGCTGGAACAGGGCTTCGAGCAGGTGTATCACCTGCAAGGCGGCATCCTGAATTACCTGGACTCAGTGCCTGAAGAGGAGAGTCTGTGGCGCGGGGATTGTTTTGTGTTCGACAACCGAGTGACCGTGAACCATCAATTGCAGGAAGGTCAGTACGATCAATGTCACGCTTGCAGACGGCCAATTACGAATGAAGACAAAAAATCACCGCACTATATCGAAGGTGTTAGCTGTGATCGTTGTTATGCATTTTCCAGCGACAGTCGAAAAGCTCGATTTGCTGAAAGACAAAAACAAATAGCGCTGGCCAAGCAGCGAAATGAACAACACATAGGGGCGCCACCGCCTTCACGGCAATGCAATAAAAAGGTACAATAGTAACGTTTTCGACTTGCCGGGGGATCGCTAAGCGTCCGCTATCATGAATGGCAGTGTTGTTTTGCCCTTACATGAACATTCTTTCCCGTACTTAAAAACAGCCGGCGTTCTTCTTCGCGAAGCTCGCGAAGTTAAAGGTCTTTCTCAAGAAGAAGTCGCAAGTACCTTGAATTTAATGACAAGTCACATAGCGGCCCTGGAGTCAGACTCCTATAATCCGCAACTGGAAGGCAAACATTTCAGTTCTTATCTGAAATCCTACGCTAGATTTCTCGATTTGAATCCACAAATTTTGCTGGGTTTATACCAAACGCAGGTAAAACAACCGGCGCAAAGTGCGGCAACTTACACTGTGGTCAGCGAGCCGCAGCGCTCGGGTGTTTGGCTGCGCTTGTCGCTGGTGTGTCTGTTATTGATGGTGGCCTGGACCTTTGACCGTGGTGACCTGGAGTCACTGCGCGACATAGTGACCGGTAAAGAGACCCATTTTTTCCCTAATGAGGGTGAAGAGTCAGGTCTTAAAGCCACCGCAGCTCAAACCGCCTCGTCAGACAACCCTGTATGGACCACCCCTGAATGGGCGGATCAGTCCGATGATTCTGCACCGGCTGCGACATCAGAGCAGCCCATGTCAACCACTGGCATGGCGGCATCAGCAGCAGCTGGCCACGCGCCGCCGCGCACAGCGGTCGTGGTCACACCGTCTGATAGTAAGTATCAAGCCTATCGACTGGATGTGTCAGCAGACCACAGCGCCACCGCTTCAGCCGTGCTGCTTGCCGGCGCAAGTGAAGACATATTGCTGTTTAATTTTCATGATAATTGCTGGGTGGAAGTCTATGACAAGGACCAAAACCCGATTGTGATGGATACCAAGCTGCAGGGTGAAACATTGCGTATAACTGGTGAAGCTCCGTTTGAAGTGCGCGTAGGTAATTCCAAGGCGGTCTCTTTAACCCTGAACGGCCAGCCCATCGCGATAGAGCAGCACCCGACGATTGATTCCACTGAATTGATCGTTGGCCGTCGATAGACCACGGCTGATCACTACCTGAGCTTGCTGCTAATTCGTACGTTACAGGATAACTGACCATGGATAGTGAAAAAATAACAGCGCTGGGCGATGAGCTTTATGAAGCAATGCGTTCGTTCACAATGCTTGAGCCACTCACCGACCGCGAACCAGATATCAGTATCGATGATGCTTACCAAATCTCGCTGCGCATGCTGGAGCGTCGGCTAGAGGCCGATGGTGAAAAGGTTGTTGGGAAGAAAATTGGCGTAACCAGCGCGGCGGTTCAGGAAATGCTCGGTGTATTTCAGCCAGATTTTGGGTTTCTAACTGATGCAATGCAGTTCAGTAATGGTGCGCAGATACCGATTGCAGGCAATTTGATTCAACCGCGTGCAGAAGCTGAAATTGCCTTCGTACTTAAGCATGACTTGGGCAGTGATAACATTAATGAGCAGGCCGTTCTTGATGCAACCGAGTGCATCGTGCCCTGTTTCGAAATTGTGGATTCCCGGATACGCGACTGGAACATTAAAATTCAGGACACTGTTGCTGACAATGCCTCTTGCGGTGTGTTTGTGTTGGGTGAAGACAGAGTGGACCCAAACGATTTCGACCTTGCAAAGCTGAAAATCACTGTAAGAAAAAATGGCCAGCCGCTAAGCGAGGGCCTCGGCTCGGCAGTGCAAGGCAATCCACTAACTGCAGTGGCGTGGTTGGCAAACACACTGGGTCAATACGATATTCCGTTTCTTGCCGGAGACATAATTTTGTCTGGCTCACTGGTTCCCCTGGAGCCGGTGAGCGCAGGTGACGAACTGAGCCTTGAGTTAGAGGGCGTCGGTTCGGCCAGCGTAAAATTTGGCTAGGCCGAATCACATAACTTAACCTGCGGCTTGCTGCTGTGCGCTGGCTTCAAGCACGCCGTCACGCTCTTTAATCATATCCAGCGCTACGTCAACAATCATGTCTTCCTGGCCTCCGACCATTTTGCGCCTGCCCAACTCTACCAGAATATCTCTGGTTTCCAGGCCATAGCGCGCTGCGGCCACTTCAGCATGGCGCAGAAAGCTTGAGTAGACACCGGCGTAGCCAAGCGACAAGGTTTCACGGTCAACTCGCACCGGGCGATCCTGTAATGGTCTGACCAGGTCATCCGCGGCATCCATGAGTTTGTAGAGATCACAGCCGTGATTCCAACCCAATCGATCAGCTGCAGCAATGAACACCTCTAAGGGTGCATTTCCCGCACCGGCGCCCATTCCGGCCAACGATGCATCGATTCTATTGCAGCCGTTCTCTACTGCCACTATGGAATTTGCGACACCTAATGCCAGATTGTGGTGTGCATGCATTCCCCGCTCGGTTGCCGGGTCAAGAGTGTCGGCAAAGGCTTTGAAACGATCCGCCACGTCGTTCATGTTCAGTGCACCGCCGCTGTCCACTACGTAAACGCATTGAGCGCCATACGATTCCATCAGCTTTGCCTGCGCCGCCAATTTGCTGGGTTCGCTCATGTGCGACATCATAAGAAATCCAATGGTGTCCATACCCAGCTCACGGGCATACTCTATGTGCTGGCGAGATACATCGGCCTCGGTGCAATGGGTGGCAACCCGAACGGATCGAACGCCCATATCCCACGCCCATTTCAGGTCTTCTTTCACCGCAATACCTGGCAGTATCAACGTGGTTAACTTGGCATGCTGCAAGACATCCGCTACCGCGCCTATCCACTCTTTATCGGTGTGTGCACCGAAACCATAGTTGAAGCTGGTGCCGGACAAACCGTCGCCGTGGGCTACTTCAATGGCATCCACTTTGGCGTCATCCAGCGCTTTGGCGATGGTCTGTACATGATCAATGCCGTACATATGGCGAATGGCGTGCATACCGTCGCGCAGCGACACATCCTGAATATAAATCTTGTCTTTGCTTGGATTGATCGCCATTTGTAATCTCCTGATCGTGGTTCAGAGCCGTGGTGTTGAGCTGTCGTTTCAGGCCGCTTTGGCGGCGAACTTCATTTGTGCAAGGCGTTCAGCAGTGCCCAATGCCGCCGAGGTCATGATGTCCAGGTTACCGGCGTACGCAGGTAAATAGTGGGCCGCGCCCTCTACTTCAAGGAACACTGATGATTTGGTGCCAGAGAAGTCGCCAAACCCCGGGATATGCAGTGGTGCGTCATCCTTAAAGTGTTCGAACTGCACCTGCTGTTTCAGGCGGTATCCAGGCACGTAACTTTGAACATCGGCGACCATGTCGGCCACAGAGCGTTCAATAGCGGCTTCATCGGCGCGTTCACTGAGCGTGAATATCGTGTCGCGCATGATCATTGGTGGTTCAGCAGGGTTCAGAATGATGATGGCCTTGCCGCGTTCTGCGCCGCCAACCGATTCGATCGCCCTCGCCGTGGTTTGCGTAAATTCGTCTATGTTTGCGCGTGTGCCGGGACCAGCTGAGCGGGAAGACACGGAGGCCACAATTTCGGCGTAATGCACTTTTGCCACACGAGACACGGCATGCACGATTGGGATGGTGGCCTGACCACCGCAGGTCACCATGTTGACGTTCTGTTCACCCAGATGCTCGTCCATATTAACCACAGGGACTGTGTAGGGGCCAATCGCCGCCGGCGTTAAGTCCACAAGCTGCTTACCGTGCTTGCTCAGAATGTCGTGGTGATGGTGGTGCGCGCCTGCTGAAGTGGCGTCGAAAACCAGCTTAATGTCATCAAAAACGGGCATTGCCAACAGACCGTCCAACCCGTCAGAGGTGCCAGCTATGCCCATTTTTCTGGCGCGCGCCAGACCGTCTGATTCCGGGTCAATACCGACAAAGGCAGCGAGTTCCAGAACCTTGGAGGTCTGCACAATTTTAACCATCAAATCCGTACCGATGTTGCCGGTACCAATAATGGCGCATTTTACTTTCTGAATGGCCATAAACGACTCTCCCGCTTTAGGTTACTATAACCGCCAATAGTATCAGCAGCCGCAGAGTATTTCGATGAACAAAACGTACGCTATGACGGGAGGCGCCACCGGAATCGGCGCGGCGATCAAAACTCAGCTGCGTGAGCTGGGTCATACGGTTATTGTGGTGGATATCAAGAGCGCAGATATCATCGCTGATTTATCGACCGAAGAAGGTTGCACGGCGGCTGTTAAACAGGTTGAGCAGCTTGCTCCTGATGGCCTGGACGGCTTTATTCCTTGCGCTGGGCTGGGACCGGCCGCGCGGCCTGCATCCCTTGTTACAGATGTTAATTACTTTGGTGCCAAGCTCACTACAATTGCGCTGCAACCCCTGCTCGCCAAGAAAAAGGGTGCCGTGGTGATGATTTCGTCGAATTCTGCGCCAATGGCACAGCATGACGAAGAGTTGCTTCAGGCATTAGCGGCCGATGATCGGGATGGCGCCAGTCAGCTGGTTAATGCCAGGGCTAATGGTGTGCAGGATGCCTATGCAGGGTCAAAGCTGGCGCTGACTCGGTGGATGCGTGCCAGTACGCCGGAATTCGCCGGTTTGGGCATACGCATCAATGCCGTGGCGCCGGGCATCACAACCACTCCGCTGACAGATGCCGCAAAGCAGGATGAGAATGTTGCAAAAGCGATGGCTGATTTTGCCGCAGCAGTCCCATCTGGTCGGGAAGGAACCCCTTCGGAAATTGCCGATGCTGTGTTGTTTCTGTTGAGCGAGCAAGCAAGCTTTTGTTTTGGATGCGTATTTTTTGTAGACGGTGGGTCTGACGCTTTGCTCCGCCCCAACGATTTCTAGTGTCCCTTACCATAAGTTCGTACCATTTAGCCCGCCATTCGAGGCTTTCAGCAGAGGCGAACTCTGCAGTGAATACCCAAAACACTCGCTTCGCGGGGCAGGCTCTAGCGGGCTCTATTCGCAAAGAGTCCAACGAAGCTGGAGGCCTCGAATGGCGGGCCCTCCGGGAGCCAGCACAATGGCGTTCTTCGTCGTTGTGTCCCTTGCCAATATAGTCGATATTCCCTGCGGAACACGCCTAGAAGAACGCCATTGTGCTGGCTCTAAATGGTACGAACTTATGGTAAGGGACACTAGCGCTCAAAATTCAAACAAGTAAAACCGTTTTAGCCTTTCGACTGCGCTGCGTTGACCAGTTGGCGCAATCTTTAGAGGCATCTTTCCACCTTATATTTTACGTTCCGCAGCCCGCATTTATCGAGCACATTTCCCACAATGGGCTAGGCTTAGTGTATGGACTTGCAACTCCACGGCTGACATAACAATACCGAGACCTCCGGATGGCTCCCCAACCCGCTAGCAATAATGCCTCTCGACGGCAACGCAATGCGAAACGCTCTGGTTTCAACAGCGCGAAGAAAGTGTCGCGCGCGCAGGTGCGTAAAGATCTGAAAGAAAACAGTCTTGAGTTTCTGCACGGGCGTTTTGACAGCATGTTGGCAGATCTAGATGCTGCCCTATTTGAGCAAGCCAACAAATCTGCGTCCAACTCTGACCAGGCACAATTTCTGGAAGCCATGACCTTGCTGCGCGAGGACAGAGCCGCAGTATTGAAAGGTGTATGGACCGAGTTTGCTCAAAATTATGACCGGTTCTTTGAAAAGAAACCTTCCGCCGGCTCGCACAAGCAAGGTAAGAAAACTAAAGAGATCGACTTTGATAGTCTTGAATTGGTTGATCAAGCCGAGTGGGAAGACGACCTCGCAATCTCGATCCTTGCCTCTCGTGTTGAGTCGGCCTGTGCACAATCCTTGTGGGCGCTGAATCAACGACTTGCTGTTTTATGCGGTGGTCGTACTGACGAAGACAAGGACAACCCGCTGGGACCGATCGCACTGGCAAAAGCACTGCAAGTGGCGATTACTCAATTTGATATTACAGAGAAAGCAAAAACCAGTGTCTACGCGCAGTTCAATGAATCTGTGCTTGAGCATATGGATAAGTTCCTCAAAGACAGCAACAGCCTGTTAGCAGAAAAAGGAATCCTGCCCGATCTGAAATACAACATGGCAAGCGCCGGTAAGAAAAAAATAGAATCGGGCCCTTCCGCTAACAGTGAGGTCTTTGACGAATCGGAGAATGTTGAGGCGCAAGCCCAGGCGGCGCAAGAACGCGCCAGCTTGATTCCACCACATTGGCAGGAATCGATGCGCGCTGAACAACAGCTGCTCGATGCGATTATCAAATGGCAATTGCAAAACCTTGCCATCTCCACCACTGGTATTACCGGTGCGGGAGTGCCGCTTGGTGCTTTATTCAGTGCCAATGCCGCAGTTAGTGAGCAGTTTTCCAGCGCTGATTACGTATCGGTTCTGAATAATTTGCAGGAAGCAAGAAAGTACCAACTTGAAGGGGGAGTTGTGACCGCACCATCGGTAGTGGAGTTTCAAAAGGAATTCGTTGAAGGTTTGGCCGATTACACGGCTGAAACCGAACAAGATAAAAAAGTTCCGGCTGCAGATGCAGGCACGATAGATCTGGTAGGTACGATTTTCAACCAGATTCTGCAGGAGGAAACTCTCTGTTCTAAGGTCAAAGCCTTGCTCAGCCACCTGCATACACCCTTTCTCAAAATCGCACTGATTGATCGCGCCTTTATGCAGGAGGCAGATCATCCGGCCCGTTTGCTTCTTAATGAATTGGCCGAAGCCGGCGCCTACTGGGTTACGGAAACTGAAGATAAATTCCGTGTCTACGACAAGATTTATCAGGTTGTGCATCGAACTATCGATGATTTTGATGACGACATAGACTTTATTGAACAGCTAAGAGAAGATTTTGCGCATTTCAGTGAACGCTTGCAGAAACGCGTTCAGCTTGCTGAGAAACGCAGCTCACAGGCCGAAGAGGGTCTGGATAAGATAGAAGTTGCTCGCAAGAAGGCGCAGGAACTGTTCAATCGCCGCGCGGAAGCTAAAAATATTCCCGTCGCAGCCTGCGATATTCTTGAACAAACATGGGTAGATTTCCTGGTATTTGTTTATTTACGTTTTGGCGCAGAATCCGAGATTTGGAAGAAAGCCGTATTGATGCTTAACCAGGCTTTTGTTCGCGTGCACGCCGCGTTATTGACCGGAGACAACGAACTGTCCAGCGCCGATGTTGAAGCGGAATTGCGCAATGAAAGTGGTGCTGATTCTGCGCAATCCGCGATTGTGCAGATAGACGCACAATTGCGCGCTGACATTCTGGATCTGGGTTACGCTGAACAAGATGTAGAAAACATGTTCGCGCTTATCAAGAAGGCGAGTGAAGTTCGCCCTGAAGATGAATGGCGCGCCAAGCATGTAAACCGCGAAGAGCAGAAAGAAAAAGTTATCAACCCCGGCATTGATATTGGCGCTCCAGAGGTTGATGAAGGCCTGGAAGCTGATATCAATCTGGAGTTTGAAGTCAGCCAGTTGGCCGATGATCTTGATGATCAAGAAAAAGAGCTGCGTGAACAGTTGAAAGCCGTCGCCTACGGAACCTGGTTCGAATGGTTGCAGGGAGACGGCAGCGTTGAGAAGAAACTGAAGTTGGCCTGGTACAGCTCTATGAGTGACAACTATATGTTCGTTAATCAGGCGGGCGTGAAAGTACTGGTAGAAACTTTGAATAACCTGACCCGCAACGTACATCGCGGACATATTCGGGTGATCAATATCAACAACGAGTCCTTTATGGAACGCATGTTCAAACGCATGGTTAATAACATGCAGACCTCTGCTTAGTGGTCTTTTAGCGCCCCGGTTTAATCGTCGTTGTAAAGTGGCCGGTTAGCCCGCGTATAACGAATGATGTCACTGGCCTTCTGATAGATTCTTCGCACATCAACCCGAGCATCTGCTTCCATACGTCGCGAAATCATTGTCAGTGGAAAAATAACCTGGCGGGTATTGTCTATTTGCAGGCCGCGGCTGCGACCAAGCTCGTCTACGTACACAACCCATTCCAGTCGGAATTCCTTCTTTAGTAATTGACCAAGCACGCTACCGAGCGCCTGCAGTTCGCGGCGTTGGCTGGCCTGCAGTGACTTTCGATCAATCAGCTGTTGCAGCAAGTTAAGGTCTTTTGCCTTGTCGCCAGTTAAACGAGTCAGCAAGCTGTCATAGATCATTTCACGGGCGAGTTTTTGCTGCGATTGTAAAAAGAGCGTATCTCCGGGCCCAAACGGCTTAATCTGATAGTCTGCGGTAAGACTGTTTGCCAGGCTATAGGAGCCGGCCATCATCAGCAAACCGGTTAGTGCCCAGGCCTGGACAGTTAACTTTTGGCTAAAATAATGTAAAATCATAAACATATACCCATAAGGTGATAGACAGCTTTAAACAAATGGTGCAAGTTGCCTGTAGAGCGCCATTTATACACTTTGCCATGAATAAGCCATCAGTAAAAGATCACGCGAAACCTGTTTCCAATCCATTACGAGTGAGCGCTGCCTCTGCCCAAACAAGGCGTTCTGGAGTTATGACATCTCACGTCGAGATTCGTGCCACTCGCGACTTTCCAGTGTCGACACCGGAGAAGGGTACACGTGAGGAGGATGCTCAATATCTGCTTGGATATAATTAGCTGATCCATCAGCAACAATTGGATCGTGCCTGTAATACTTCCTTGTAAGCCCCCACCGCCCTAAGTACCATACGCCCCTGCAAAAATCGGAGGCAGAGTATGAGCACCTCTATTACGGGTAGCATTGTTGCATTGGTAACGCCCATGCAAGCGGATGGCGACATTGACTGGCTTCAGCTGGACGCACTGGTTGACTGGCACATTGAACAAGGCACCAATGCGATTGTTGCCGTTGGTACAACCGGTGAGTCGGCAACCATCGATTTTGATGAGCACCCTCGTGTTATCGAGCGTGTGGTTAAACACGCCGCCGGAAGAGTGCCTGTAATAGCCGGGAGTGGAGGCAATGCCACCAGCGAGGCCATCGAATTGACCCGGAATGCCGAAGAAGTGGGTGCTGACGCCTGTCTGTTGGTCACACCCTACTATAACAAGCCGACCCAGGAAGGCTTGTACCAACATTATAAGGCGGTTGCTGATGCCGTACCGATTCCGCAAATTCTCTATAACGTGCCGGGTCGCACGGCTTGTGACATGCACAACGATACGGTGATGCGGCTGGCCGATATCGACAATGTTATTGGTATTAAGGACGCTACCGGCGACGTTGCCCGTGGCGCGGAACTGATTGAACGCTGCAGTGGTCGAATGCTTGTGTATTCCGGTGATGATCCTACCGCAGTTGAATTAATGCTGAGCGGTGGCAAAGGCAGCATTTCGGTAACCGCGAATGTGGTACCTGGCAGATTGGCAGCAATCTGCGCAGCAGCCATTGCGGGCGATGCGGAAACGGCGCGCCGCTTGGACTCCGAGATTGCAGCGCTGCACAGCCAGTTGTTTTTGGAATCCAATCCGATACCGAGCAAATGGGCGCTGTATCGCATGGGTAAGATTGGTCCCGGCATACGTTTACCGTTGACGGTGTTGGCAGAACGATATCAAAAACCACTGGAAGAAACCCTGCAAGCATTGGATTTGTTGCCCGCATGATCACAACGTACACACGACCTTTATTGATTGTTCTGATCGCGAGTCAGTTACCGGCCTGTTCCTGGTTGTTTGGTGATGATGGCTATTTTCGGGATCGTAAGAACGATTATCTTGAAGAGCAGATATTGCCCGGGCTCGTGTTGCCAGAGGATTTAAGCAAGTATGAGCAAGATGAACTTTTCCTGATTCCGGAAGTTCGCAATAACGACTTACCCGCCGAAGATTTTGAAGTACCGCGGCCCGCGCCACTGTTGAATGCCGGTACAGGAAACACGGTTCGCATTCAAAAACTGGCGTCCGATCGATGGCTGCTGATTGACATTCCCCCAAGCCATCTATGGCAGCGAGTCAAGAATTTTTTGGTGGAGAATCGAATACCTCTGACGCGTGAAGATGCACCGCAGGGTTTGCTGGAGACAACTTGGCTACAACGCGTTAGCGAGGATGCGCCAAAGTCCAGAGAGCGGTATTTGTATCGAATTGATCAAGGGGTGCAACGCAATAGTAGCGAGGTGCATATTCTTCAATACGAATTGTCAAACGCTGAAGATCTGCCAGCCGAACACGACTGGCCTGAAGAGTCCACTAATGATGAGCGAGAGGAGTGGATGGTTAGGCAATTGGCAGAGTATCTTGCGAACACCGATGGGCGTGGCTCAGTGTCGTTGTTGGCGCAGGGTATCGGGTCCGCTAGCAAAGTCAGTTTGGGGCGCGACGAACAGGGCATACCTACCATCACCTTGGAATTGCCGTTTGATCGTGCTTGGGCCTCGATTGGCCAGGCGCTTAATAAAGCGGAGTTTAATGTAGCCGATCTTGATCGCAGCAAAGGCCTTTACTACGTGAGCTACCAGCCCGAGTTGGATAAGGAAAAGCCAGGCTTTTTTGGTCGCTTATTTGGCAGCAGTGCAGATGAGGGCAGCGCAGAGGACTATTTGCTCACTGTGAAACCGAAAGACAAGGCTGTAGCTATTCAGATTTCTGCTACGGCCACGGAAGCGTCATTAGACAGCAAGCGAGCGCGTGAATTGCTGGAACGTTTGAAAGGTTTCTTGTCTTGAGCTTTGCCAGGATTTTATCTCGCAAATTATGTGTTAATTCTTAACACTATTGGAGGCAAGGTCATCTGGCATGGAATTTAGCTTTGCGAGTGTAGGAAGCGGCAGCAAGGGTAATGCTACGCTGGTCAGAACGGCATCGGCAACCTTACTGATTGATTGCGGGTTCTCTGCTACTGAATTGCTAAAACGGCTGCCTAGACTTGATGTTTCAGGTTCCGATATCGACTGTGTGTTTCTGACCCATGAACACAGTGACCACAGCAATGGCGTTATGTCGCTATGCAGACAACTGAATATCCCGCTTTATACCAGTTGGGGTACCGCTACCGCGTTAAAGGAGCGAGGTGCGAATTTTGCATCCGTTGATGTTCGCTACATAAATTGCGGCGCACACATAAAAGTCGGTGAGATGAGCGTGTTACCCGTGCTTGTTCCACACGATGCACGGGAGCCGTTGCAATTCGTAATTCAGAATAATGAGCAACGGTTTGGGGTTCTAACTGATGTTGGCAGTGTTTCACCACATGTGACTCAACACTTTCAGGATGTAGATGCGCTTTTACTTGAGTTCAATCATGACGTTGACATGTTACGGTTTGGTCCGTACCCAGCAAGTTTAAAAGCACGCGTAGGTGGAGACTGGGGGCATTTGAGTAATGCGCAAGCCTCAATGTTTTTGGAGCAGATCAATCTGGAGCGTTTACAACGTATATTGATTGCTCACATCAGCGAAAAAAATAATAATATTGAAGCGGTGGAAGCAGCACTTCCCGCCGTATTTCATGGGCAACAGTCTGTTGAATTCGCTTACGCCAGTCAGAACAAAGGGTCTGAGTGGATGCCAGTGCTTTCCGCTAATGAGCGCAATGCGCAGGAAATGCAATATTCAGTGCCGGCCTGAGAGCTTTCAAAGAGTCCAGCGCAGTGCAATCTATTGCCGGATTCTTTTCCAAGCTCAAGGTGACGAGCAACGGCAGTGCCGATAGTACCGACACATCATCAATTTGATTTTCGTCCAGATGCAACACTTGCAATTTTGTAAGGCCGGCCAGAACATCAAGGTTGCTTATGCTATTGACGCTTAATTTTAAGTGCGTGATATTGCCAAACGTCTGCAGTCCTGTGAGGCGTGCGATACCGGCGCCACTGCAGTTAAGAGTGGCAAGTTGAGCCGCCGACGTTGCCTTCTGGTACTCAACAGTCTGGCTAACGCAATCATGCAAGGCCTGGTCAGCCAAACTAAAGTCGGTAAATAACGCCTTGGGCGTATAGATAAGCCGGTCGTTCAGACTGATATCGTAACCTGCGCACGCGGAAAGCATCGCTGTGAGCAGCACTACAAGTCCTGGTATCGTTCGCCTGGCAAATCGCTTCCATATCACGCTTAGTTACTCCTACAAAGATCTATCATAATGGCATACCGGTGGGCTTGCAGAGTGATATTGGCGCTTGTTTGACCCGTCTATACTGTGTATCGTTCCGTTCGCGGCAAAATCAAGAGGATACAGTATGCGAATTATTCTGCTAGGACCACCGGGAGCGGGCAAGGGAACCCAGGCGCAGCACATCATGGAGCGCTATTCGATACCACAAATATCCACAGGTGATATGTTGCGAGCGGCCGTAAAAGCAGGTACTCCCATGGGTCTGGCCGCAAAAAAGATAATGGATAGCGGCGAGCTCGTATCTGATGACATCATTATCGGCCTGGTCAAGGAACGCATTTCGGAAGAAGATTGCGCCAATGGTTTCTTGTTTGATGGCTTTCCTCGCACTATTCCCCAAGCGGAAGCACTTGTGTCTGCAAAAGTGTCCATAGACCATGTGGTGGAAATCGCGGTTGATGATGATGCAATTGTGGAGCGCTTGAGCGGGCGTCGCGTGCACGAAGGTTCAGGGCGTGTGTATCATGTTACGTACAATCCACCCAAGGTTGCTGGTAAAGACGACGAAACGGGTGAAGAACTGGTGCAGCGAGACGACGATCAGGAGACCACGGTCAGGAACCGGTTGGACGTCTATCATCAGCAGACAGAACCCCTGGTGAACTTTTACAGGCAAATGAACACAAGTGATGCGCCTACATACCACCGCATCGAAGGTGTTGGTTCTGTAGATGATATACGCGATTCGATATTCGAATCATTGGGTGCGTAATCAGAGCTTTATTAAACTCTTACGATGAAGCAAGGCGTCATTCTCTGTAACCTGGGTACGCCTTCTGCGCCTACCGCAAAAGCTGTGCGTCAGTTTCTTGCGCCCTTTCTCAGTGATCAACGAGTCGTCGAATTACCCAGAATTCTATGGTATCCAATTTTATACGGAATCATTCTGCCCATTCGAAGCAAGCGTGTTGCGCATGCGTACCAACAGATCTGGTGGGATGGGGGTTCGCCACTGAAGGTGATTACCGAACGCCAGTGCGAAAAACTTAAGCTGGCATTGACGAACACTGGCACCGAAGTTGCCTACGCGTTGACGTACAGCGAGCCGGTTCTATCCGATGCGGTCGATTCAATGCGCAGCAAGGGTATTGATAAAATTCTCGTATTACCTCTGTACCCGCAGTATTCTGCAACCACTACCGCCAGTATTTATGACCAGCTTGCAACGTATGTGAAACGCAAACGAAATCTACCGGCCATTCAAATTATTCGGGACTATCATAACCACCCTCTCTATATAGATGCGCTGGCCCGTTCGGTGCGAGAGAGCCGGTTAGACAATGCATCCCAACGTCACCTGTTGCTTTCCTTTCATGGTATTCCCGCCATCAACGTGACGAAAGGTGATCCATACCAGCAACATTGTGAGACGACAGCGCAATTGCTGGCTGACGCACTGAATTTATCGTCGGATCAGTGGACGCTGAGTTATCAAAGTCGTTTTGGTAAGCAAGAATGGTTGCAGCCATATACCAGCGAAACACTTAAAGAGTTTGGTGCAAAAAAGCTGGCTGTTGATGTGATATGCCCGGCTTTCTCTGCCGATTGTCTTGAGACGCTGGAAGAAATTTCTCAAGAGAATCGTGACATATTTATTGAAGCGGGCGGCCAGGATTTTAATTATATCCCGTGCCTAAATGATTCTGACGAGCATATTTTGCTGTTGCGCACACTGGTAGAAGAATCTTTTTTGCAAATCAGTTGAATACTTGCGACTAAATTTTTCTGTCGTTGCATTTGCGATTTTTTGCGTGCAAGAGTCGCTTTCGTTTAAAAACACGCCAAAATGATAAAAATAAACAAAAATAATCGCGTGGTTTGTTGATATGCGCGTGAAATGCTCGATTTTATTGCCTATTATTTCTCCCAACACTATTAACAAGCGAGTGCCTGTTTTTACTGTTAGCGCATTAGCAACTTCATAGGAGAAGAAAATGCCTCAAGCAAAGAAAGCTGTAAAGAGAAAAGCAACAGCAAAAAAGCCAGCAGCTAAAAAGTCGCCGGCCAAACGCAAAAAAGCGGCCGTCGATCCAGCAGTAAAAAAAGCGCAGGATGCGCTGGCCAAACTACAGAAAGAAATTAAGGCACAGAGTCGTGCATTGAAAGCGGAGCGGCGTAAAGCAGCATCTGCTCGCAAAGCCGCGGCGAAGTCTAAAACCAAAGGCGACAAAGCAGCGGCCAAATCAGCCGGTGCAGCTGCAACCAGAACATCTGGAAAGTTGCGCGCACTTCGTGCCCGTGCAGCCACTGCCAGGGAAAAACTGGTGCAGGTGAAATCAGACGCAGCATTGAAAAAAGCCGTTGCTGATTTTGAGGCGAAGTTAGTGGCCAAGCGTGCCGCAGCGGCTGCCAAGAAGCAGAAGGCTGCGGATAAGAAAGCCGCCGCTGCTGCGAAGAAAAAAGCTGCAGCCGACAAGAAACGCGCCGCTGCAGCAGCTAAGCGTAAAGCTGCTGCAGACAAGAAAAAGGCCGCAGCCGCGAAAAAGAAAGCCGCTGCTGCCGCGAAGAAAAAAGCTGCAGCCGCCAAGAAGGCCGCTAAAAAGCCAGCTAAGAAGAAAGCCGCCAAGAAGCCAGCCAAGAAAAAGGCGGCTAAAAAGAAGGTAGCCAAGAAACCGGCCAAGAAAAAGGCGGCTAAGAAAAAAGCGCCGGCCAAGAAAAAGGTAGTTAAGAAAAAGGCGCCAGCAAAGAAAAAAGCAGCCGGGAAAAAGAAAGCTACTCGCAAAAAGAAGAAGTAGCGTCCCGTAATCTCTTACCGTTCGGTGCAATAAACGATCGGTAACGAGTAAAAAAGCCCGCTCTAATGCGGGTTTTTTTATAGGTCAAGTTCGTCCACCGTATTAACGTTGAGAAAGTCGGCGGCCCACTCGCTGCAATCACGTTCCACTGTACGCCACTGATTCTGCCAGCCATCAACCCGACGACCTCCTTGTTCAAGATAGGCAGCAATCGAATCCAGACAGCTGGCCTTGAACAGCATCAGCAAATTCTGGCGTCGCAGGCCATCATGACAGACAGTGATATCATGAACTGTTGCATCAAACCCATTGATCAATGAGGTGACGATCTTTGCAGACAAATGCGGCATGTCGCAGGGGCAACAAAATACCCAGTCTTGTTCACAGAATGTTCTGGCGGCAAGTAAAC
Source organism: Gammaproteobacteria bacterium (assembly GCA_030429735.1). Lineage (GTDB taxonomy): Bacteria > Pseudomonadota > Gammaproteobacteria > Pseudomonadales > JAUIET01 > JAUIET01. Next base: position 98,954 of record JAUIET010000006.1, on the reverse strand, counting down.
CGGCTAAAGGGCCCTTAAAAGTGCCGTCCTGATCACTTACAACGAATTCGCTGTATTCTCGGTAAGCCTCTATATTACGGTTGCAGCTGATAACCACTCTTTCACTTTGCTGTGACACTGCATCCAGACAATATTCTATCAATGGGCGCCCCTTGTATTGGACCAGGCCCTTGTCCTGGCCACCCATTCGAGTACCCCGGCCTCCAGCGAGAACTACGGTACAGATACTAGGCTCAAAAGACATGGTTTCCCCAAGCAGAATGCAAACTGAATGATACAATAGCCTGGCAACTTCAGAGTCGGCTATGCCTCAAACTATTCTAGCAATCGAAACATCGCAGCAGAGCTGTAGCGTTGCTATTCGTACAGAAAACGGTGTGCAAAGCCGCCATCAAATAGCGGCCAAGCAACATGCAAACGTATTGCTGCCTATGGTGAACGAGCTGTTAACGACCTGTTCTGTGTCGCTGCAGGATGTGGACGCCATTGCGTTTGGGTGTGGACCCGGTTCTTTTACCGGTGCGCGTATAGCCGCAAGTGTTACACAAGGCCTTGCGTTTGCAGCGAATGCCCGAGTTATTCCTGTTTCATCATTGCAGGCTTTGGCGCATTCTTATCTACAACATCACTCACAGCTTGGCCGTGCGCCTCTGCTCGTTGTGCTGGATGCACATATGGACGAGTACTATGCGGCCTGTTATCAGTTCAATGCCAAAGGTGATCTCCAGCACACTTTTATGAGCGACTGTTTGTTGTCTGCTACCTCATTGCGTAAATGGTTGAGCGACTTTGATGAGGCGGTGCTGTTGGGTAACGGCTTGCCTGTGTTATTGGAAAAATCAGCGTCATCACTGTCCGAAAACCTGCTGCGAAGGCTTGAGTTGGTTGATGAAACAGCTCGTTCGACCGAGATTAACGCGAACAGTGTACTCGCAATTGCCGAGAATGCCTGGCGTGAGGGTGAGCACCTTGCCGCAGAACAAGCGCTACCCGTATACCTGCGTGAACGATCAGCATGGAAAACCGTTGAACAACAAACCGCATCGAAATCGGAGTCCAAATGAACTCAAGCAATACATTCAATTCGGATCTTTGTGCGTTCATCGAGAAATCGCCAACACCATTTCATGCCGTGGCACAAATGCAAGAGCAGCTGTTGGCTTCAGGTTTTGTGAAACTCCGAGAGCAAGACAAATGGGATCTGACTCCCGGCGGTAAGTATTTGCTCACTCGAAACGACTCATCAATTATTGCCCTGATTATTGGTGAGGAAGACCTCGTTGAAAACGGCGTACATATTGTCGGCGCGCATACCGATAGCCCCTGTTTGAAAGTGAAACCCAATGCCGACCTGCACCAAAACGGGTATCACCAGCTTGGTCTTGAGGTTTATGGTGGTGCTCTGCTTAACCCGTGGTTTGACCGTGATTTGTCGATTGCAGGTCGGGTCAGTTGCCAGGCTGACGATGGCAGCCTGCAACATTGCTTATTGGATTTCCAGCGAGCGATAGCGACCATCCCCAGCCTCGCGATTCATCTGGACCGCGAAGCCAACGAAAAGCGGAGTATCAACAAACAAACCGATTTACCCGCGATAATTTCTCTGGGGAAAAACGCTGATAACACCACGAGCTTTCGACAATTGCTAGGCGATACCATCGAAAGCCAGGGTTTGATGCCCGCCTGTAAGCAGGTGCTTGATTACGAAATGTGCCTGTATGACACGCAGGCGCCGGCAATAATCGGTTTACACAATGAATTCATAGCATCCGCTCGTCTGGATAATCTATTGAGCTGTTTTGTGGGCTTGCAGGCACTGCTCAACACTGACAGTCGCCAAACCAGTATGCTTGTGTGCAATGATCATGAGGAAGTGGGCAGTGTCTCAGCCGCCGGTGCCAATGGTCCGATGCTTCGCGATTGTCTGGTCAGGCTGTGTGGCTCTGAAGAAAACCTGGTGCGTTGTATGCAAAACTCGCTGTTGGTTTCAGCTGACAACGCCCATGGCGTGCATCCCAATTTTGCTGATCGGCATGACAACAATCATGGCCCGGTTCTCAATCAGGGAGTGGTGATCAAGATTAATGCCAACCAGCGCTACGCAAGCAATAGTGAGACTTCAGCACGTTTCCGCGTGTATGCAGACAGTGTAAGTGCGCCGGTACAAAGTTTTGTAGTACGCAGTGATATGGGGTGTGGCTCGACGATTGGTCCCATTACGGCGTCTGAGCTAGGCATCGCCACCGTTGATGTTGGTGTGCCTACATTCGCTATGCACTCGATCAGGGAGTTGGCTGGCGGTAATGACGCCGCGCAGCTGGCGAGTATTTTAGGTGCGTTCTACCGCCGCTCGTGAGCAAGCCGCAGGTATTGCTGCTGTCGGCGTATGATGCGCACAGCCACCAGCACTGGCGCACCCAATTATGCGCCAACATTGATTCCGTTGACTGGACGGTTCTAAGATTACCGGCCAGGCATTTCGCCTGGCAGTTTCGAAGCAATGCCTTGCAATGGTCCTTGACAGAGGGCAAGGTGCTTGGACGGCAATACGATGCTCTGCTCGCAAGCTCAATGGTCGATCTTGCCGGTTTGCTTGGATTAAATCCGGCCCTGTCCAACACGCCCAGCGCGTTGTATTTTCATGAAAACCAGTTTGCGTATCCGCAGGGCTCAGGCAAACATTCAACAGTAGAGCTGCAACTGAGTAGCATCATGAGTGCCCTGGCAGCCCATCGTCTGGTGTTTAATTCGGAGTTTAATCGGCAGAGTTTTCTGAATGGCTCAGTTGAGTTTCTTAGAAAAATGCCAGGTTCGCTTGCCGCGCTAGTGAGTGAGGCGCTACGCCCGAAGACCAGCGTGCTGCCGGTTCCCATAAGTACGCGTTCTGTGCAAGCTACATGCGGCGAGCGCAGATCTGGCGCAGCTGTTTCAATCGTTTGGAATCATCGCTGGGAGTATGACAAAGGGCCTGAGCGATTGCTTGCTTTTGCCAACGCGCTACTGCGAACAAACATTGATTTCGTGCTTCATGTGATCGGTCAGCAATTTCGTGAATGTCCCACTGAGTTTGATACTCTGCATGACATGTTGCGCGCTCTACGGCCACGCGCGATTGGTCAATGGGGATATATTGAAGACAGGCAAACGTACGAAAAAGTGTTGGATGATGCCGACTTCGTGCTGTCAACGGCGATCCACGATTTTCAGGGATTATCGATTCTGGAAGCGGTGCAGCGTGGTTGCCGACCGTTGCTGCCACGGCGACTTGCCTATCCAGAATGGTGTCCGGAGGAGTATTTGTACGAAAGTGTGCTTACCAACGCTGACGCAGAAGCCAGCCATGCAGTGGCGTTGCTGGAGGGATTGCTGGCGCGTGAATCGCCATTACCATCGGTCTCCGCTCTTGAATGGCAGGTTTTAGGGCCGCAATACAGTGCATTGATTCAGAGATTGTGTGAGCAATGCTAGAATGCGCCCCGACTTGCAGTAGAGCACGAGATTATGTCTAAACCAAGGTACCTGACCGGCATTACAACAACGGGAACGCCCCATCTTGGCAATTATGTGGGCGCTATTCGCCCCGCTGTGGCATCCAGCCAGGAACAGAGCATTGATTCCTTCTACTTTCTGGCTGACTACCATTCTTTGATCAAAAGTTATGACGCATCGGCATTAAAACAATCCAGCAAGGAGATTGCCGCCACCTGGCTGGCTTTTGGATTAAACACCGATAATGCCGTGTTTTATCGTCAGTCAGACATACCTGAGATACCGGAACTGACCTGGATGCTAACCTGTGTGGCCGCCAAAGGGTTAATGAATCGAGCTCACGCGTACAAAGCGGCTGTGGCAGACAATGAAGAGCATGGTGAACGTGACGCTGACAAAGGCATTACTATGGGGCTGTTTAGTTATCCGATTCTGATGGCTGCCGATATCCTGATGTTCAAGGCCAATAAAATCCCCGTTGGACGCGACCAGATTCAGCACGTGGAGATGGCAAGAGATATTGCTGCCAGATTTAATCACCATTTTGGTGAACATCTGGTCCTGCCAGAGGCGGTGGTAGACGACAACGTAGCGGTTCTCAATGGACTGGATGGCCGCAAGATGAGCAAAAGCTACAACAACACTATTCCGTTATTTGAGCCGCCCAAGCGCCTGCGCAAGCTCATTATGAAGATCAAAACAAATTCATTGGAGCCGGGTGAGCCCAAACAGCCAGACGGCTGTACCTTGTTTCAGATTTTCCGGGCGTTCGCGACGGCTGAGCAGACAGAAGCTGTGAGGCAGCTCTACGCTGATGGCATCGCCTGGGGCGAAATGAAGCAGATGTTGTTTGAACATCTCGACGGTATTCTTTCTGAACCGCGCGAGCGCTATGAAGAATTAATGGCCAAGCCTGAGATAATGGAAGATATACTGCTCGCCGGTGCTGAAAGAGCCCGGCAATACAGTGTGCCATTGATGCAGGATTTGCGCAGCGCAATCGGGCTTGGTGATTTGGCTAAGTAAATGGCCTGCACTTCAATACTGTAACGGGACACTGCTGTACCCTTTGTATATAGTGCCGTTATGTGTTTACTTCAATACAATAGCGCTGGTCATAGAGCGTTACTGTTGGCCAGCCTGCTGTCTGCGCTGTGCGCCAGTGTCGCTGCTGCGGGCAATAGTGCCCCCCAACACTACTCAGAACAACTGATAGTCACTGGCACGTCTCTTGAATCAAGTATTGCCGATCTCAGTGGCAGCTTCCATCTTCTCAGCGAAGAACAGATTGTTCGGCGCAACAAGCGCTCTGCGCTGGATTTGCTTCGTCAAATTCCCGGCTTGCAAATTAGTCAGCAGGGTGGGCGCGGTGGTGTGTCAACCATGTATTTGCGCGGTGGCGAGCCAAACTTCACAATGGTAATGGTGGATGGGATTGAAGTGAACGATCCCACCAACAGCCGTGGGGGATCTTTCGATTTTTCGATTTTACAGGCGGATACGATCGAACGAATTGAGATTGTGCACGGACCACAATCAGCAACCTACGGTTCGGGCTCTCTTGCCGGCGCCATCAACGTGGTGACCCGAGCCGGTACCGAGCGGCTTACGCAGCAATTGGATCTGGAGCTAGGCGATAGAGGCACGTTTGCTACCTGCTATTCGATTCGCGGACCGCTTGCGGATGGTGGCTACACCTTCAGCCTTGGCAAAACCGACAGCGGCATCAACGTGCCTGGCGTTGAGTTTGATAGCGAGTATTTTAACGGCAAGCTTAACACCCGCTATGCCGGCGCCGATATTGAGCTGGTCACCCGTTTCGGGCAGTCCGAACGCAGCGCCTTTCCTGAAGACAGTGGCGGCCCACAGTTTGCCGTGCAGGAAGACAGGGATTTCGAGAAGCTTGATGATTTTCATCTTGGCGCGCGAGCTCGTTGGCAACTGAACAAGCATTGGTCGACCGAGCTTCGTGCCAGTTGGTTCACGCGTGAACAACAGTTTCAGTCACCTGGAATTGTGCCGTTTGATACTGCTCCGCCGCGTGGTGACGACGCCGACTACCAGCGCACCAAAGTGCATTGGCATGGCAGCTGGCGAAAATACAGATGGCTGCAAGTTGGTGTTGGCGCAGACACCGTGTTGGAGCGCGGCGAAGATGATGCTTTTATTAATTTTCTGGGCTTGTTTGAATTACCAACTGACTATGTACTGAACCGCAACAGCTATGGTCAGTATCTGGAAGCACGCCTAAGGCCTGCTAAACACTGGACTTTGAATCTTGGCGTTCGAAACGATAAGGCTGAGGGACAGGCCAATACAGTGACCAATCGAATCGGAATGTCCTACACATTGAGTGGGACAGGTACCGACTTTCACATAAACTACGGCCAAGGTTTCAAGCTTCCAAGCTTTTTTGCCCTTGGCAATGCGATAGTAGGCAACCCGGACCTCAAGCCAGAGCGTAGCGAAAACTACGAGATCGGGCTGACACAGTCTTTGTACGATGGGCAAGTGCTGGCGTCATTCGACGTGTTTCGCAATAAGTACCGGGACTTGGTTGACTTCGATTCGCAAACGTTTCGCAACGTGAATCGAAACAAAGTGATTACCCGTGGTGCGGATTTTTCTGTGCGCGCCAGGATGCCGATGGAAATGGATCTGACAATGTATCTGAGTTACCTGGATACGGAAGTAGTTGGTGTGAATTCAAAGCTTCGAGGTAGACCACGATGGCATGGTGGAGCGTCTATTTACTACCCGGTTTCAGACCACTTCGGCGTAAACCTGGATTACGTTTGGAATCACAGTAACCTGGAGGCGGCCAAACCGTTTGAAGAAGCAGGTGTAAATCCGGCGGGTTATGTGGAACTCACGCCTTTCAGTCGAGTGGACTTAGCCTTGAGTTGGAGGCTTGCTCCATCTCTTCAAGTCAAGCTGGCTATTGATAACCTGCTCGACCAGCAATATCAGGAGGCTGTTGGTTTCCCATCGATTGGTTTTGAGCCACGCATTGGCGTTCAAATTACGTTCTAAAAGCGCGTATTTACACTGAAGTAAACCGAGCGCGGTTGACCGACAAAGTAGCGGTCGCGACCAAATCCAAAATCGGCTCTTTCCGCGTATTCACTATCAAGCGCATTGATCAAGCGCAATCCAAACTGCCACGAATGACTAACAGAGTAGGTGGCGCGCAGATTGACCAGGTCATGCCCAGGGTATTTGACAGTATTCTCCGGGTTTTGATAATAACTGCCTAAGCGCACCCACTCGAGTTCCGTATGCAACATGTCGCTGGCCTGCCATGACAGACGCAGATTGCCGCTGTGTCTGGGTGCCGTATCAATGTCATTGCCATTGATACTAACCCTGCTTATTTGAATGTCATTGCTGTACTGATGTTTCGCAAGCGTACCATTAATGCTTGCGGTAATGCGCTCGCTTACACGAGCAGCAATACTGAGCTCCAGACCGGTGTGTTCAGAGTCACCGCCACTGATATTTTGCCGGTTGGTATCCTGAAAAATAAAATCCTCTTTGCGCATACGATACACTGCCGCATCATAGCTGAAGCGTGAAAGCTCGCCGCGCAAACCAATTTCCATACTATCGAGTTGCTCCGAATCCAGATCTGTTAGCAACTGACCAGCCTGCAAACGATACAGTTCAGTGGCTTGCGGTGCACGGAAACCTCTGGAAAGATTCAGATAAGCCATATTAGTGTCCGAGAAAGCATGAGTCACAGAAACGCTTGGCGACCAATCTTCAAACGTGTCTTTGCGGCTATCAGGTCTAGCGAAACGACAGTTAGTCACCGATGCCGCACAGGCCGAGCGTGAGCCCGTATTATTGGTGTAATCGTACTCCGTCCGATCAAAGCGCAGGGCAATGTTGACCGCAGTGCTCTCTGTAGGAGACCAGATTACACGGGCAAACGGAGACACTCCTGTGCTTTCCACATCGTAGTCATAGTGCACACCAGCAGGCTGTATAGGGCTGAAAGGCTGGTCTTGAATTTCGGTCAGATAGCCATCGTTGTATTCAATGTCAATACCCACATTCCATAGAAAATCGCCAGTATCTCGTGCCAGCATTGCCTGTGCGCCAATGCTCTTCACCCCGTTTTCTTCAACCGGTTGCCAAGGCACAAAATGCTGCAGAAACGCCATATCGGAGTAGCGAAAAAACGGTCGCAGTGTTAGATCTGTGTTGTTCTCTAGTGACATTGTGATTTGGGAATAGAAGCGCGCAGATTGTGCATCGCGAAATGCTTCCGGGTTAGGGTTGGCGCGTTTTAAATCCTCGTCTTTATACGCATCTCTGCCCTGCACAAAACCGGCTGTTTCCTGATTGAGATTAGTCAGTGACAGGTGGTTCTTCACACTGAACTGTTCACCAGAGTAATAATGACTGACATTAATTTTCTGTTGGTCGAACCCCGAGTCGTGTTTGTACCCACCATCCGCCGTGGCATTGCCATACACGCGCAAACCATGCTGTCCTGATGTGAATGCCTGATGCGCGTTTACGCGATAGTAGTCATCTGGTCCAAACTCTGCACCAAGCCTCAGCTCAGAGTCATCTGGTGCGGGAAACGACAGTATGTTGATCACGCCGTGCACCGCATTAGACCCATAGAAGGCACTTGCAGGGCCACGCACGACCTCTATCCGTTGCGCCTGCTCACTGTTCACTTCAAACAGCTGATTAAGATTACAGAACCCTGAGGCACGCAACGCCAGGCCGTCTTCCGCCATAAGAAACGCACCGCAGGCACCTGCACCTGTTAATACGGGTGAACGAACAGCAGTCAAGCTTTCCTGGCCATTGCCGCGACTGATCCAGGTACCCGGTACGCGAGCAAGCGACTCGTTAATGTGTGTGGCTGCGATTAAACGAAGTTCTTCTTCAGAGACCACGCTTACATTGCCACCAAGGTCTTTGAGCTCGGTTGGCGTGCGCGTGCCGGTAACGGTCATGGTTTCCAGAATCTGGGCGTGGCTGCTTGCTGCCAACGGCAGCAGCCAGAATGTTGCCAAAAAACAAACCAGAGGGAACGAACTTTTCACAAACAGCATACAAAAACGCACCTTTTTCGCAGCCGCGTATAGTAACCGATTCGGTGGTCTTTATGGTCAGAGAGTCCGTGCTGCCAGCAATCCAGCACAAATTGGCTTACGGTGATTCCCGGCTAAAAGAATCCCAACGGGTTAGTGTCGTAACTGACCAGCATATTCTTGGTATTCTGATAGTGCTCCAATGCCATTTTATGCGTCTCGCGCCCAATACCCGACTTCTTATAGCCACCAAACGCCGCATGCGCCGGATACGCGTGGTAGCAATTCATCCAGACACGCCCTGCCTGAATGCCGCGGCCCATACGAAACGCCCGATTTGTGTCTCGAGTCCACACCCCGGCACCCAAACCGTATTCAGTCGCATTTGCGATTTCCAGCGCTTCCTCTTCCGTTCTGAAGGTAGTGATGCCCAGAGTTGGCCCGAATATCTCTTCCTGAAAAATGCGCATATCGTTTGTGCCTTTTAGCAGCGTAGGTTCAATATAGAAGCCCCCCGCCAATTCGTCACCAACAGCCGCCTTTTTGCCGCCCAGCAAAAACTCCGCACCTTCACTGCGTGCCACATCCATGTACCCCATGATCTTCTCGAACTGCTCCTGAGAAGCTTGAGCACCCACCATGGTATCGGTATCAAACGGGTCACCTTGCTGAATATTTTGCGCGCGTGTTAGTACGCGCTCTATGAATTCGTCATAGATAGTTTCCTGCACCAAAGCTCTCGATGGGCAGGTACACACTTCACCCTGGTTAAAAAACCCTAACAATACTCCCTCAATGCACTTGCTAACGTATTCATCTTCCTGTGCCAGCACATCTTCAAAGTACACATTGGGTGACTTGCCGCCCAGCTCCACAGTTGAAGGGATCAACGTTTTCGCCGCATTTTCCAGAATCAAATGGCCAACCGCAGTACTGCCTGTGAACGCAATTTTTGCGATGCGGTCACTGCTAGCCAGGGCCTGACCAATTTCAGCACCATAGCCGTTCAGAATATTGACCGTGCCCGCGGGCAGCAAATCGCCGATCATCTCCATCAAAACCAGAATAGAACACGGTGTTTGCTCTGCGGGCTTCAGTAGCACGCAGTTTCCCGCTGCCAGCGCGGGTGCCAATTTCCACCCTGCCATTAGTAATGGAAAATTCCAGGGGATAATCTGACCGACAACACCCAAGGGTTCGTGAAAGTGGTATGACACTGTGTTAGCGTCAATATCGGTTGCAGTACCTTCCTGAGCGCGGATACACCCTGCAAAATAACGAAAATGATCGACCAATAACGGAATATCGGCGTTCAGCGTTTCGCGAATGCTTTTACCGTTATCCCAGGTTTCAACGTAGGCCAGAGTTTCAAGATTCTGCTCAATGCGATCGGCAATTCGAAGCAAAATATTTGACCGCTCTGTAACCGATGTCTTACCCCAGGCTGGTGCTGCCGTATGTGCCGCGTCTAAGGCGTACCTCAAATCAGCTTCGCAAGAACGAGGTATTTCGCAATAGGCTTCGCCTGTTACTGGCGAGATATTGTCAAAGTAAGCGCCTTCCAGCGGTGCGACCCATTCGCCGCCAATAAAGTTTTCGTAACGAGGCCTGAAGCTAAAAATAGCATCAGCAGAACCCGGTCTGGCGTATTTCATCGTTTGTCTCCTTTACTATTATCGGTGATGGCCAGCTCTATCGTATAACAGTCAAGCGCGTGGCGGTAGTGGCAATGGCGTCATCCCGACGTGGTGATTTGTCGATAAGCGGTGCGATGCGCGTATGCATTCGGCGTAAAATACTGAAAGCTTACTGATTAGATAAAACCATGATTATTCGTGTTACAGGCTTACTCATTCTTTTTGCAATCGTTTTTTCAGGTCCGGCAACTGCGCACTCACCGGACCAGAGCTATATCTTTCTGACCATTACCGACGAACACGTAGAAGGGCGCTTCGAGGTTACCACTAAAGATCTGAATATGGCCCTGGGTCTTGGGCTTGCAGAACAAACATCACCGAGGATGCAGGAAATTCTCGCTCACAAGTCTGCAATCAGCGCTTATTTGCGGGAACGTGTTGGCTTGTCTGTAGACGGCGGCCAACACCCGATCACTATTACGTCTTTTGAACAGCTTGATGCGTCATTTGCGAAGTTTGTTCTGGTGCATTTTGAGTTGCCGGCATTGACCGCTCCGGCCAAGGAAATAGAGCTTAGCAATCACCTGTTTTTTGATCACGATGACAAGCATCGCAGCTTGCTTATCATCGAGAATAACTGGAAAACGGGCACTATCCAAAATGAAGCCTTTATCTCTTTGAACTTTGGTCCGGATTCCCGGCTGCAAACCCTGGCGATAGATTCGGGGTCGTCGCTTCGTGGTCTGTGGGGGTTTATCGAGCAGGGTATGCATCACATCTGGATTGGCACGGACCACATCCTGTTCCTGATTGCATTGTTGCTGCCGAGTGTGATGGTGCGCGAAGGAGGGCGTTGGGTTGCAACGCCAGATTTTCGTTCGGCACTGATCGGTGTGATCAAGATTGTTACGGTTTTTACTGTCGCGCATTCCTTTACTTTAAGTGCGGCGGCATTGGATGTCATGTCGCTAAACTCGCGTTTAGTGGAATCCATTATTGCAATCTCCATTGCGGCTGCAGCACTCTACGTATTGTGGCCTGTATTTGCCGGGCATGCGTTCTGGGTGGTACTGTTGTTTGGTTTGTTCCACGGTTTCGGCTTCGCAAGCGTGATGAGCGAGTTATGGATACCGGAGAAGTACCTGGTGTGGTCTCTGTTAGGGTTCAATATTGGTGTTGAACTTGGACAACTGGCGATTGTTGCCATGGTGGTTCCGGTGTTGTTTGTACTCAGAAAAACAGCCCTGTATCAGCGCTTTATAATGCCGCTAGGTGCGGCCGCATTGATTGCTATATCACTGTACTGGTTTGCTGAACGTGCGCTGGATGTGGACTTTGCTGCGGGTGATAGGCTTCGCGCTTTACTTCCCGCAACTGAAAGCGCATAGCATCAGTTTTCGATAACGTTTACTGCAAAGGCAGCCGCCGCACCTTGCAATAAATCTGAATGGTGCTCAGCAGGCGAAAAATGAATAGCCGAGACATTCGGTAAAAACGGTTTCCAAAAGTCTGGTACTTTTGCATCTTCCTCTTTTGCTACGCCGCGATACCAAGCCTTCGACAGTATAAGCTCCACCTGACCGGGATACTCCTCTGGCTCGTAGTTTCCAAGAGCGTCGCTCAAGCGAATATGCATTAACTCGGCCGCTTCTGCATCTGATAATGCAATCCCCCGGTTTATCTTGCGATAAATCTTATTGCGATCAAAGTAAGCTTTTATCTTGTTCCCGCCGCCGACTCGCATTGCATAGCCGTAGGCGCTGTGCAAAATATTGCGACCCTGCCGATGTTTGAAGCCACGCTCTGACGCTGTGGTCAGTTCACCTCGAGGCAAGTCCATGAGTACCAGCTTGCTGGGGGGTCGTCCCTGGCGCTCCAAAATCCTGGCTATTTCGATAGAAATTACGGCAGCACCGCAGGCTGCAAGCAGACAAAGCTCACCCTCCGGATGCACCCGCTCAATGTGCTTTGCGTATCGTTCGGCAGTCTCCTGTATAGACTCCTCTGGCACTGGCTGAGGGTCGCGCGTCAAATCCACACAAATAGACCATTGGGAAATCCAATAGATTTTTCTGTCTATCTGACAATGCGGAACTATATTATACGCATCGCCCTGAATGCAAAACAGCGCGGCCGCAGAGCCGTCGCCATCGCGCAGGGTAATCAATTCAGGCGCAGACAGTTTGGGAATACCTTCGAACAATACTTTGGCGAAATCGGCCAAGCGTGTATTGCGCATAAACACCGCGAGCGGCACATTCAAGCCCAGAGCTCGCTCGACGCTGGCAATCATTTGCATGGCGAGCAGCGAATGACCGCCGGCTTCAAAGAAGTCGGTATTGGTAGAAATAACTGAATTGGGTAACAGTTCTGACCAAATGTTGCCGATGGTAAGCCCCAGCTCTTTTTGATGCAGAGACAGTGATACAGCCTCTTTGTCATTATCTTCATTCGCTGACGCTGCTGCCGTCATTTGCTGAAGCACGCGATAATCTATCTTGCCGTTCTGCGTCAGCGGTATTTCATCTATTTGCCGATAGCGGGCCGGCACGCTATAGCTTGGCAATGTAGAGCCCATGAATTCCATTAACACTGTACTTGCCACGTGTTCGCCAGTGTAAAAGCACACCAAGTGGTGGTCGGACAATACAACAACCGCCTGGCGAATTTTAGGGTGCCGCGCAAGTGTGGTTTCTATTGCACCGGGTTCAACGCGTTGACCGCGCAACTTGACTTGTCTGTCTGAACGGCCACGGTAATGAAACAGAGCATTGTCATCCTGGAAAGCGAGATCACCGCTGAGAAAGTAGCCATCTACAAACTTTTGCGCCGTTAGCTGTTGGTCATTGATGTACCCTTTGGTAACCCCCAAGCCACCAATACGAAGTTCACCAATGATCCCGCGCGGCAGCGGACGCCCAATGGAATTGCACACGCGGGCGCTCAAATTATCGATTGGTTCTCCGATAGGTACCCATTGTTGATCCTCGCTATCTGCTGCTGATGTCACGTAACACATGGCGTCAGCAGCAACCTCAGTACTGCCGTACAGATTTAACAAGCGGCAGTTCGGCATGGCATTGTGGAAGCCTTTGACCAACCGAGGGCTTAAAGCTTCGCCGCTGACGATACACAAACGCACCTTTGACCACTGGTTTGTCTGACGAAGCTCGGAAAGCAATGCATCCAGCAGCGATGGCACCAGAGTTAGGCGAGTTATACCGCACTGCTCAACGATGTTGATAAACTTACTCATCGAGAACAACTCGGCATCATCAATGATCCGGCAGCTCACACCAGCGCACAGCGGACCAAATACTTCGGCAACAGAGTCCACGAAGTTGACCGGTGTTCTTGCGGCGCATGCCTCAGCCTCAGCGAAGGGGTAGCAGCGTTCCATCCACAACAATCGATTCATGATTGCTGTGTGGCTAAGTGTCACGCCCTTGGCTCGCCCGGTAGAACCGGATGTAAACTGAACGCACATTATGTCATTTTTGCTACTGCAAACAGACAGCTGTTTCGACGCCGCACCCTCGGCCAATGGCAAAGGTAACACCTGGATTGATGTATCCGCAGAATTAAAACTGCCTTTGCTGGCGGTAATAACACAGTTGGCGTTGCTATCAGCCAACATGGCCTGCACGGTCGACGCTGGGAAAGCAGGATCTATTGGCACGTAGCTCGCACCTTGGGCAAGAATAGCCACGCAGCTGGCAACAGAGTTAACGCAGCGGGGTAAAAGAACGCCAACAACACTCTGATCGGTCACTCCGGCATGTTCGAGTTGTTCTCGTATTTCCTCCGCCCTACTGGCCAGAGCCGCATAGGTATACGACGCGTTGGCATCGATCAGGGCCGTTTTATTTGGGCAATCTTGAACGATTGCCGCAAAGCGATCTATGCAGCGGGTTTGAGGCGCCGTGGTATGTTGAGTTATGCCTGCTGAGGGAACGCTCGTGCCTGCAAATTGATCCAACAATCCGCCAAGCGTCTGTGTTTCAGTAGCGCCAGCAACAAGGTCCAGCATTTTGGCAAAACATGCCTGTAGCAATCGTGCTTGCGCGGCGTTCACTCTGTCGGTTTGAACGCGCGCTAACATACTCAGTTTGTCTGTGATTCCAACCGATAATACCAGCGGCGCATCTGCTTGTTCAAAACCCTTGTATTCCAGTAAGCCTATGTCATCAGGGAAATCAGGCACCGGATAGTTTTGCACCAGAAGTAATGCATCGAAAAGTTCATCACCAGGCGCGCGGTGCAGCGCCAGTGCCATATCCGCAGGAGAGGGCAGTCTGTCATTGTTCAATGACCATTGTTTGCGCTGCAGCTCTTGCAAAAAAGGACCTAATGGCGTGGACTCGTCGATGTCGATGCGTACAGGTAGTAATTGCATTAACATGCCGACAGCGGTTTCGCCGTTTTTGAGATCACTTCGACCACTATCGATAGTGCCATACAGCACAGTTTCCCTGCCGTTTAAGTGACAGAGCAGCAAAGCCCAGGCGGCGTGGGCAATGTTTGCGAATGTCACACGATATCTTTGACAGCTTGCACGAATGCGTTCAACTAGCCGGGTTTCATCGCTGTACTCAACGTCGAGGTAGAGGCGTTGTTTGCCAATGTGTCCAGGTAGAAAATCGAGCACACTGTCTGTACTGGCATCCTGAAGTTGTTGAGCCCAATGCCCCAGGTCTTTCTGAGCTGGCGGTTTGCTCTTCGCAGCTGCCGTATCAGCAGCTGGCAGATTGGGAGAAATGCCGTGTCGGAAGGCTTGGTAATAAGCAAGTAGTTCATGTTGCAACAGTGCAATCGACCAACCGTCCACGATGGCATGATGGAATGTCCAAATGCAAAACGCTGTGCGTTGTCCAGTGTTAGGCATCGCTTCTTCAGGCGTGAACACCGTCATGCGCATCAGCGGTGCCTCACCGAGGCTTAGGCCTCTGGCCCTGTCTTCAGCAATGACCTGACGTTTAGAGTCATCGGAAAGCCGCCCACAATGATCACTGTTGATCGTTTTAAATTCGATCGGGCGGTGCGCTTCACGAAACGTCAGTTGCTTCGGCGTTGACTGTTCGCGCCACAAAAAAGACGTGCGCATTGCCCATCGTGTGGCTATCACTGCGTCCAGCGACGCCTGCATAGCCTGTGGATTAAAGTTATTGAATTCAAAACTCAGTTGTTCTATGTAATGCCCTGAGTTTGGTTCCGCAAGTGAGCGAAACAGCATGCTTTGTTGCAAGCCGTTTAGCGGGGCAACGTGTTCAATATCGTGCTGGCGAACAGCGCTCATTAATTCCCCAGATTTAGCACACGCATAACGTCAGCAAGTGATTCGGCATCTTGTTCGCTTGCTGATTCCCGGACGCTGCTTTTTTCTTTGCGCAGATCCAGTAATCGCTTACTCAATTGCCGGACACTTGGAAAACGCATAATGTCCTGCGTGCTGAACTCCAGATCATGCTTGCTGGCACGCGCGACAATTTGCATACTTGCGATTGAGTCCCCGCCGAGTTCGAAGTAATCATCGTCAAGTTGAACGTTATCCATAAACAGCACTTCAGCCCAAATTGCCGAGAGAGTCTGTTCTATGGCCTGTATTTTCGCATCTGTTGGAGTGGTATCTTGCTGAACAGGTGTGGTTTTAGCAGTGGTTTCGTTTATGTTAGTAAGCTGCCCTTTATGCAGTTGTCGCGAAAGTGCTCGACGATCAAGTTTGCCATTGGCGTTTCTGGGTAATTCAAGGTCGAAAAGCCACTGACTTGGTTGCATATAATCGGGCAATGACTCGCTCAGGTAGTCACTGAGTTGTTGCTCTTGCTCTGGGTGGCAGCCACAGACTATAGCTACCAGCCGCAGGCGTGTTGGTGTGTGCTTGAGGACTTCGCGCGCTTGCAGTTGCTCAGCTAATAATTGCTGCTGCAGCGCACTCAATTTTTGCAGGCGTTCTCGCATGCTTGACTCCAGCTCAGTCACTTCTTCGGGCCTGAGGCAATGACAATCATCATCTGATCAATCCACCAGGTATCTTTCACTTGCTCGGGGATATCAAGGCCGCATAACGGTTCAATACTAATCCGCGCAAATTCCTGGAATAGTGCTCGTTGGTGCGCCCTGGATAGTGAGTCAATTTCATTACTGAAATAGGTGAATACTCCGTCGTTGCTCAAATGCTTCGCTGCGACTGGAAAAAATGGCTCAGCGAGTGTTGCGCTGCGTCGTGTGGCTTCAGCGTATTCTTCGCTGTCCATTGGATAGGTATGGAAAAAAATGCCGTCATAGGTCTGCAGTTCACCTTGCACATCTTCCCAGCGACCTTCCAAAACGTGTATGTTGAGTCCATTTTCACGAGCCCAGTCGCGACACTGCTGTGCGATGGCAGGAACACACTCAACGATGGTGTGTTCCCGAACATTACCTTGTTGAATCATCTCGGCTGATATGCCACGCCCATAGCCAATCTCCAAAACATGACCGTGACTTGAACTGACACAATCCGCCATTCTTTGCATGATTGGCAGTTGCCACAATTCCATAATGTCATCGGCTTCAGGAGCCGAATCATTGTCGTTTTCATGGTTTAACAATGCCTCCACGCCGGGCACAAAGCGTGCGGCAAGATCGTGGATTGCGTCCAGATCCCATGTCAGTTCAGACAATGCGCGGTTAACCAGCCAGTTGCGTTGAGCGGGCCTCGGCGGCGCAATAAAGTCGTCTGTTTTTAACTGTAACTGCAGCTCGTAGTTAGCGCGGCGTTTAAGTCGTCGCATTGGTGTTCTCCACAAAATGCAGTAACTCATTGGCTTCAACAGGTGACAATAAGGCCATGGCCTGTTCTATTTCGTCCATCGTCGCATTACTCGGGTTTGATACGGCAATTACCGCGCAATCCTCTACTTTTGGATGCTGGATCAAACGGGCTTCTATATCTGTTGGATCAACGCGGTGCCCGCGAATCTTTATCTGCGCATCGAGGCGCCCGCGAAACAACAGCGACCCATCTTGCAGCTGCTCAACAAGATCGCCGGTTGCGTAATGTGTACCAGACTCAATAACTCGGTTAACTACAGTGTGGCCACTTACGCAAAGCTCTCCAACAGTGCCTGCTGGAACCACTCCGTGCTCGTTGCGAACTGTCAAGCTCACACCTGGAATCGCGTGACCAATAGCCAAATAATCAGACGTGGCTCCGGTATTATCACCAGGACTGAAGCGTTGTGCGCAACACCACACACTTGCTTCCGTAGGACCGTACTCGTTCACCAGAGTGGCTTTAGGAAATAATGAGCGGTGCTGCTGCAATACCGTTGCCGGGCATGCTTCACCCGCTACAATCGCTAATTGCAGTGAATGCCTGCTGTCGTCTGGCCATGCTGAAATAAGTGCTGTATATACGCTTGGCAGGCAAAGCAGGCTGTCTGCCCTGTTGTTCAGCAATGTGTTCACCAGTTGGTTCGGCTGTGACATATCTTTTTCGCTAAGCAATAGCAACTCACCAGCCGTGGCAGCCATCCAGAATATACCTGCAACAGAGCTGTCAAACGCCAAAGGTGATAACAAGGCGTATACACGAGGTGTGTGATCATAGTATTGCAGGCGGGCAGCAAGCGAATGCGCGAGGTTGCTGTGACTAACCGGCACTTGCTTGGCTTGACCGGTGCTGCCTGAAGTGAAAATAATGTACGCTAACGAATCCGGTTCTGGCACTATGGGCTGGAAAACGCGGCTGCTCAAATCGATGTGCGTAAACACCAGTGCGTCGGGAAAATCGCTAAGTACTTCACTGCTGACCAAGCAGCGAGCGCCAGTAGCGCTCATAAGCTCACGAAGTCGTAAGGCGCTTTCTTCGGGATTGCAAGGAACGTAGCTTGCACCTGCATACAGCACGCCCCAAATTGCCACCAGACCTTGCAGGCTGCGGGGCATTCTGATCAGTACGCGGTCTCCAGATTTAACCCCGTTGTCCCGCAACTGGACGGCAAGGTTTGCTGCTGCATTATCAAGGTCCGCGTAACTGAGGCTGAGTTCACCATCGTTCAGAGCGCAGCGCGTTGGATGAAGGCGCGCAGTCTCGGACATCCGGCTGACAACATCAGTAGGCGGCACAATCAATGGCGTTGTCTTCAGCGTTGATCTATGCGTACGCGCACCTTTGAAATAGTCTTCAGCGGGCTTCTTAAGTTGACTGACCAGGTTACGTAAATTTTGTTCGAACAATTTGGTCAATTGGCGGGCTTTGAATGGCTCAATTAAGCCTTTATCGTGGATAAGGATAATGCCAATGGCATCATTGGGCACAATCAATACAGCCAAGGGGTAATGACTGTGCTCTTTGTACTGGTGGTATGCAATATCAAGAGCAGAATGATCTTGCGTTAACTTTGGGTAGTTCATAAACACGACAATACTCTCGAACAAGGCAGCACCCGGTTCAATAGACGCATTGTTGACGATATCGCGATGCGGAATGTGACTGTGCTCTGAACTTTGAGCAATTTGCAGCTGCAATGCTTTCAGGCATTCACCCAGTGTCATCTCAGCGTGGGTGTCGATCACGACTGGCAGAGTGTTGATAAAATTCCCAACGATGTGCTCCGCATTTGGCAAGCCAGCAGGACGACCAGAGACAGTGCTTCCAAACACCAGCGTTGTACCAGCATTCAATGCAGCCAATACTGCAGCCCAGGCGCCATGCATTGCCGCACTGAGAGTAATACCTGTTTCGCGACAGCTGACTCGCAGATGATCGCTGAAGTCTTCGTCGAGTATCAGTTCTATTTGCTCAGTATGATGCGCACCGCGATTGCTTGAGCGAATATTCTCAATATCACTGCTTGCTGGCGAACTGCTCAGAAGTGCCTGCCAATAGCCCGAGCTTTTACCCGTATCCTGTTGTTGCAGCCAGGCGATGTAGCATGCGAAGCCATCGGCCGGCACTGCGTCCCAATGCTCGTTTCCAAGGACGGCCGTGTAAGCTGCTGACAGTTCGCGCAAAACAGCATGCGCTGACCAGCCATCTACCATTACATGATGCCGGGTCCACAATAGCTCGCTTTCGGAATCATTTAAGCGAAGTAACTTGAAGCGCGACGGTGGTTGCTTGTCAAAATCAAATTCGATGCGTCGTTCTGCCTCACAATAGGCGTCCAGCTCCTGCTCACTACCCGAAAAATCCAGCTCCTCCAGCGGCACGTCCCATTCGGCGTACACAAGCTGAACAGATTGCGACAAGCCTTCCCAGACAAAGGCAGTGCGCAGTGCACTGTGACGATTGATGACTTTCTGTAATGCCGCACGCAGGGCGCTTCTATTTACGTTGCGTAGCCGTATTCTGTGCTGCCCGATATAAGTTGCGCTACCCGGACTGCTAATAGAGTGGTAGAGCATTCCCGCTTGAGTTGGGCTGAGCGGGAATACAGCCTCGATTTTGTCGGATAGCTGATTCATAGTCGCCCCAGCAGATCAGCCAGTTCATCCGCAGCCAATCCGGGGTTGGGAAGCCCATCACCAGGCACTGTTGATAATGCATCGGGCGGACTGCTGTTGATCAAAAGCTCGGCAAGCTGTCTGATCGTTGGGCTAGAAAACAGATCGGTTGGGGCAATACTCAGTTGACTGTCTTTGCAGCTCGCACTGATTTGCACTGCCAGAATAGAGTCGCCTCCCAGCACAAAAAAGTCGTCATCCAAACCAATGAATTCAATATTAAAGTGGTGCCGCCAAACGTCAGCCAACGCTTTTTCTGTATCAGTGCTTGGCGGTAGTTGTGAGCCAGACAGTGTTCTATGCTCGGAGTGGTTCAATTTGGATGGCTCAGGAAGCGCTAGTTCATTCAATTTACCGGACGCTGCAAGCGGCAGTTGTGGCAGTTTTACAAAATGGGTAGGCATGGCATAGTCGGGTAGCTGCGATGCCATTGCTTCACGTAATGCCGACTCGCTCGTCTCAATATCCGTATCCGATACATAGTAAGCAACAAGGCTTTCCGTTTGCTGTTTGACGCTGTCGCGCGGTGTGTAATGTATCTCCTCTAACATGTCCATAACGCGAACTACATCAATATCATCATCGAGTTCATCAACCGCTTGTTCGCGCGTCTTGTGACCCATGCGCACGTCCCATGCATAGGGAATGGCGTAGTTGTGAAAATGACGTTCTGTTTTGTGTACGTAAATACCAACGTCATTGATCAGGCAGTTCGTTGAACGCCCTGTGTCCGGCGGACGTTGCCAATCGCCGAAGTCACCCAAGAACCGATACATATCAGTGAGAGCAACATCTGTGTACCGGTAGAAGTCGAAGAACTGAACACGCTTAAAGGTATCTGGGTCACGGACAAGGCTGACGTCAAGACACTCTGATACTTTGTCATCAATTAAATGGTAAGCCTGACGGGCCGCGGCAACGCGTTGGTCAATTTGTACTTCGTCCAGCACATCGGCGTCTACCATATCCAGCAAGCGCGTCTCAAACAGTTGGCCGCGTGAGAGTCCGGTAACAATGCTTGGTATGTTGTGTGCTACCGCGTAGTTGATAGCCAGCGTATAAATGGTTTTGAAACACCCGTTACACACATTGGAATAAAGTTGCAAACTGTCGGCAAAAATGGCATTCATTTCGGCTGGGCACTGGCGCTCCCAGTGCAGATCAAGACGCGTACACATTCGCTCGATATTGGCTAATGCATGCTCCGACAAATACCCATTGTCCAGAGTGAACACAACCGGATGAAAACCCATTTCTACCAACTTGCATAACATATAGCTGGAATCTTTGCCGCCGCTGACCATTGCGAGGCAGCTCACCGCTTGCTGCGGCACAGTGCGGCTTCGCAAATCATCGCGCAGCGTGTTCAGTGATTTGAAATAGGGATCAAGCTCAGCGCGTTTTTTCTCGAAGTCTTTACATACGTTGCACACGCCATCCGCATGAATACGCACCCTGGGTACATCGTTGGAAATCCCGCAGCGTGCACACAGTAGTCGCTGCGAGGGTGCTTCTTCATGTCGTATCCTGACAACAATATCGTTTACCATCCCGGAGCTTTTGCCAACCGCTTCTATCTCCGAGAGTTCAATTCGTGCGCCACGAAACTTTCTCTGGCTATCAAGCCGGCCGAGATAAACCAGGCTGCCATCGGCCTGTCGTAGAGCCTGATCGCCCGTGTCATAGAGGCCGCCACGAATCAGCTGCCCATTCCAGTACCCTTTCGCCAACACCTCACCGCTGATATGCAGGCGCGCTGGAACGCCTACTGGTACTTCCTGGCCACAGGCATCAAGTAAATGTATTTTTGAATTTGCTATCGGCACACCGATTGGCACGGAGCGATGCAGGTCCCGAGTGGGGTCAAATTGATGGATCATGCAACCAATAGTGGCCTCGGTTGGGCCGTATTCGTTGTACAGGGCCAGATCCTCGCCAAACTGGTCCAAGGCACTCAGAGCGAGGTGTTGTGGGAAATCTTCACCGCCCAGTATCAAGCCATTAAGCGCGCTCAAACGGCTCATATCGCTTGGCGGGTCCTGCAGTACCAAACGCAAATGCGAAGGTGTCAACTTAATCAGGTCCACACCGCCGTTTGCAAATACATCAAGCACGGCAAGCTGTGAAGATTGATCGGTCTGCTTGTAAATTTGAACCGAGCCGCCAGTAATGATGGGCAGAAGCAGTGACGTCAGCGTCAGGTCAAACGCCAGTGACGAAAACAGTGGCATATGAACCGGCTGATGCTTGCCGTAGTAATCCGCCGCCCAGTGCAAGTAGTTGTTCAGTGATGCGTGGGCAACCTCAACGCCTTTCGGCTGCCCGGTGGTGCCCGATGTGAAGATGATGTACGCCGTATCCTCAGCATTTATTGCGCCAAACTCATTGTCGATAGGCTGGCTGAGGGGCTGGCCGCCCAGCTCTTCAATCAGTAGGCGTTGAGGCCGGTCTTTTACTCGTGGGCTGTTATTGCGATCGGTCAATATGACGGGGCTACCCAAAGTATCGAGAATTTTTGCCACGCGATTGTCAGGGTGATCAATATCCAACGGCACGAATGGGACGTGTCGCGAAACGGCGGCCAGAACCGCGACCAGGAAATCAATACTTCGTGGCAAAAGTATGGGCAGCGGATGCTCGCCTGGAAGAGTACTGGCGAGAGCATCAACGCGATGCTTCAGCTGTTGGTAATTTAACTGCACACCGTCACAGCTGACTGCAAGCTGTTCAGGGTGGGTGGTAGTGAGTTGTTGAAACCTCTCTGCCAAGCCAATGCTGGGCAAGGCGTTTCGGGTATTGTTAAACGCGCTCAATAGCTTGCGCTCGGGCTCAGAGAGCAGTGTCAGGTCACCTATACTCACATCCACATTGGTTACGGATTGTGAAACAATGGATACAAACCATTGCGGGATTCGTTCCCGCATGGAAGCGTCAAACGCGTCGCAGTTAAGATCAAAGTGCAGCGTTAGTCGACCGCTGCGATCAAAATCGTGGATCTGCAGCCTTAGGTCATGGGCCGCATCACCGGCATCAGGATGTAACCATTCTGATCGGCATTCCATGCTCTCAAACGCTGCAAACTGAGAACCCACCATGTTTAACAGCCAGCTAAAGCTGGCGTTTGTTTTTGCCGTGCTGACACCCGGAGAAATATGCTTCATACCTTGCACAGTTTCCAGCAACACCTGCTTCGCAAGTTGGGCAAAGGTGAGGTCGGGGCGCATTTCGATTTTCAAGAAACCAATTTCCAGCGACGGAGCAATCAGGCCGGCAGGTGCACGCTTGGCAAAAGGCACGCCCAGCGTCGTCGCGTGTTCGTCAAACAGTCGATAGCGCAAGGTGAGTAATGCAGCGGCAAACAGCGAAAAACGACTTAAATTACGGCTGATACTTCGAACACTGGTGTGCAGACAAGCCGCATCGAGCGCCTGCATCAGGCCACCGTCAAGCGGTAGTGTGGTGCGAAGGGTTGTGGTTTTTAACTCTGTCACGCCCGCTACGTCATTGCGGTAATCAATAACAGAATCGCATTTATCAGCCCAATAATCAGTATTCTGCTGATGCCGCGCCTGAGTCATCGCATGCTGTTCGTCTCGATGCCACGCCAGGAAGTTGGCGCTTGTGTAAGGCATGCCCTGATAGGCGGCCACAACCTGCTGTTGCAGCTCTGCGAATGCTGCTCCATCGGTTGCGACGTGATGCTTCATGACAAACCACACGTGCTGATCGCTGCGCAGCCGGTACAAACTGCTGCTAAAACAATGCTTGCTCAAATCGAGCGGAGTGCAGACATTCGTTTTCAATGTTTGCGCCAGCTGTTGTTCGCACCATTGACTGGCATCGATTATCGGCAACTGAAAGGCTTGATCGTCGATTGTTGCATCGAGCGAATTCAGATCGGCTCGCAAACGCAGACAATCATTGCGCGCGACCACGTCTGACACGGCTGCGGCGAAGCGTTCACAATCCAGTTTTCCGTGCAGATCGAATCGAAACGCCATATTGTATAAAGGACAATCCGGGTCCAGCGCCTGGCCAACCAGCATGAGTCGCTGGATACCGCTGAATGTAAGACCCTGTTCAGTCATTAATTTGACCATACAGGTAGTGGGCTATCGCCGAGATGGATTCGAAGTTTTCAATGGTGATATCCATTGCCTGAATCTCAATCTGAAAGCGCCTTTCCAGTTCGCTGGTAATTGAAATAACGGCCATTGAATCCAGTAATCCGCTCAGTAACAGCTCTTCCTCATCACTCACATCGTTCATATCGGGGTCAAGAGCGCTCAGCACAACATCACGGACCAGTCCAATAATGCGATCACTGGTGTTCATGCGGTTTGCTCCTGCCACTGCCGACTCAGCGCCTGCCGATCAATTTTTCCGGAACTGGTGGTAGGGAAGTGGGGGCGCACCTTCATTTCCTTGGGCACGGCATACACAGGCAGGCTTTGTTTCGCAGCTTGTTTCAGTTGCTGCACTGTTGTCACCGCGTGGGGTCGCAACAGTATGTCGGCTACAAGCTCGTCCTGGCCGGAGTCATTCCGCCGAACCGATACACTTGCTTGTTCAACATCGGTCATAGTGCAAAGAATGGTTTCCACATCTTCCAGTTCTATTCGAAAGCCGCGAAGTTTTATTTGCCGATCCCGTCTACCAAGCAAATAAAACACACCATCATCACCTACCGACACGATATCGCCGCTGCGATAGTAACGGCGACCATTTGCGCCGGTGTAAATCTTTGCATGAGTTAATTCATCCTGCTGCCAATAGCCATCCATAAGGGTGTTTGCTGCAATACAAAGCTCGCCCTTATGGAAACCCTCCTTGACGTCTTGGTTTTCATCCTTGCAGTCGCTACTATTTACCTCAACATCAACCTGTGCGCATGGTTTGCCAATGGGAATACTAGTGTCTTCTATCCGCTTATTTGGCCAGGGGAAATCATAAATATGGCTGACATTGGTTTCGGCCGGCCCGTACGCATTGCTGAAACGGCACTGCGGTAACGCGGCCATCAGTCGATTCAGCTGTTGCACAGGAAAGGCTTCCCCGGCGTAGATCATCCAGCGCAGGTGGTCCAACTGCCTTTGCTCAAGAGCGCCGTATTCCAGCGCCTGGGACATTGCGAAAGGGGCAGAGTACCAAACTGTGGCTTGGCATTTTTCTGCAAGGCTTGTCAGTGACGCTGGCATTTTTTGATGCGCTTCGCTTGCAATCACTGTATGTGCGCCGGCGTAGTCAGCCGCAAACAAATCAAACGTTGACATGTCAAAATGCAATGCGGACGTGGCTAACAGAGTATCTATCGGGCTCAATTCGTAATGCGCTGCCATCATTGTTGCAAATGACACGGCGCTACTGTGACTGTGTGCAATACCTTTGGGCGTGCCGGTAGAGCCGGACGTAAAGATAATGTAGGCAAGGTCGGAAGGCGTGCTCTGTGTTAGGTAGTCGCTTGAATGAGCAACCGATTTGCTCTGATTGTGGTGCCAGACGCTGGCATCGTCGATGAGCAATAGTGGCGTGACAGTGTCTGCAAGTGTTTTTTTACAGCGCGAATTGCTAATCACCAGGGCAAGTTCACATTGTTGCGTGATTTGCTGAGCACGTAAGGGTGGTAAAGTGGTGTCTATTGGCACGTAGGCGGCTCCAGCATACAAAACCGCGTAGACTGATCGAACCATATCCAGGTTGCGATTCAATAGAATCCCAACCCGGTCGCCTCGCTGCACACCGCGAGCCGCCAGTGCAGCGGCCAGTTTGACAACTTGCTGACGCAATAGTGCATAGCTCACTATTTCTTCGCCAAACTGATACGCATCAGCATCAGGTGTGCTTGCCGTGCGTTGTTCAAGCAAGTGAACGAGTGTAGCTACGTTAGTCATACCACACCTGTCAGCCGGCTGATGATGTTGCGCTGTATGTCATTGGTGCCGCCAAGAAACAAACCCGCCATAGCATCATTGAGTTCTGAGATCGCACTGGCTTCACCGGTATAGCCGCTGGCGGCCAGAATACGTGCACTATCCAGACTGTTCTGCAAAAAACTCTCACTGAGATGCAACTTACACATAGAGCTTTCCAGGCGCGTTGAACAACCCTGGTCGCGTAACTCCGCAGTGTGTTTTAGTAGTTGTTTTGACGTTTCCAATCGAATGCGCATGTCAGCAATTCGATTAGAGACTGATTGAAACTGTCCAATCGATTGGTCGAACTGACGTCGCCGGTTGGCATGTTCTACGGCATCGTTCAACTGCCGTTGCATAACGCCGATCTGGGTTGCCCATACAAAGCTACGCTCCCATTGCTGTGATTCTTCAAATATTGCGCCGCCGCTGCCGGCGTTGCCGAGCATGCGGTCTTTACCAACAAAGCAGTCTTTGAACTCTATTGCTGCCATGGGTGTGGACTGCAATCCAGCTTTGGGTATCTGGGTTCTGCTAACGCCGTCCGAGCTCAGATCAACGTGAAAAGCGCTTATGCCCCATTGTTTGCGTTCAGGGTTGGTGCTCGCAAAAACGATGGCTTCTTGCGCCACCGAACCGAGGCTTATGTAGGTTTTGCAACCGTTCAGCAGAAAGCCGTCGCCTAGGGCCTTAGCGGTAGTCGACAAAGCGAAAGCGTCTGAACCCGATTGCTCTTCGCTTAAGGCATAGGCGCAAATTCGATCGCCACGACACAAAGGCGACACGATGTCGGTACGCTGCGGCTGGCTGGTCGCGCTGCGCAGCGTGCTGATAGGGCTGAACAGCGATACGTTGATCGCAAATGCGAAGCCGGCGTCATCGCAGTGTTCGCCAAGCGACAGCATGGCTTGTACGGCCTTGGAAACGCTCAGGCCAACGCCGCCCAGGTTAGGCTCTATGTGTACGCCCAACAGTCCAAATTCACCGCAGCGCTTCCATAAACCATGAAAACGCGCAGCAGCGTGTTGCTTCAGCATTGGGTTAAGGACGGACTCACAAAACTCTTTAACCGACCCAGCTACTTGATCGGCGTCCATTTCTGCATTCAGCATTGAAGCGGCTCGGTAATCGTTGTTATCAGCGACAGCGTGCCGCCAGTTGCCCTATTCTACGTAAATACAGACAACCCAGGTTCAATGACTATCTGAAGCAGACGCCTGTCATCGGGCAATGTTCCGGCTGATAGTCATTAGGGGTCAGTTTGGCTGTTAGAAGCGGCTACTGAACGGCGTGCTTGATAACCTGGTAATAGCCATTGAACACTGGCGTATCGTTCAGAATACCGCGTTTGCGCAGCAGTGTGTGAAAGTCGGCCAAGCGATAACAGGGCACGCTGGCCATAAAGTGATGCTCCAGATGATAGTTCACATAATTGGGTGCAAACAGCAAGCGTTCCCACCAACTGGCGAGTGTTGTGCGCGTATTTTGACGAGGATCGTCGCTTAATGAGTCAGGAACCGCCGCGTGTTCAGCGACTTGTCGAATTCTAACGATTAGCATAAAAGTGGTGAGTATTGCGCCAAACCAAAGAGCATAAGCCCAGGGCGCGAATAGCAGCCCAAGCAGTACAGCGAGTACGATATTGACAACTACTTGCTGTGCAAATGGCTTGGCCGCAGCGCGGCGTTGTGGATTGCTGGAAACAATGCCGGCCGCTGAACCGAATACGTACGACAAAAGCTTGAAACCTGTTTGACCCGTGAGATCACGCACAATTTTTCGCTTAAAACTCTCCTTATCTATCGGATACGCCGAGTAGTTCGACAAATCAGGGTCCTCTGCGGTTCCTGTTTTACGATGATGTACAGCGTGGGTACTGGCGTAGTAGTGCAGGTCAGAAAATGTTGGATTCGCGGCAAAGTATTGACCGAAGAAAGAGTTCAATTTTCTTGATGCAAAAAACGTCTGATGCCCACACTCATGCATAATCACCGTCAGCCCTAATTGTTGACCGCCGAGCAGGAACAATGCGGCAAGCACGCTGACCGGGTTTGTCCAGCTGGTTACAAGCCAAAAAATCAGGCCAATCAATGCCCACGTCTTCGCCAGCAAAAATGCAGCACGCGCATCACTTCGTGCCGTTATTTGCCGGATCTCTGTTGGGCTGAAGATATCGCGGATATTCATGTGAATGTGTGTGGCTATCGCTACCAGCCCATTCTGGCGTGATGCGGGCGCTTCGTCAAACCTTCTGCCACTCTGCACGCAGGATAGAGATTGCTGTGGTCTGTTTGCTATCTATCGCCCTTTTTACACGGTCAAATCAATTGTCGCGATGGGCCAAGCGATATATTCTTGGCTTTCTACAAACATCGGAACCAATGATGTCATGAGAGTTATTAAGCCTGTTTCGCTATTGTTAATCTTTGTTTTTCTTGGCCCGCTGTCGGCCAATGCTGAAAAACCATTTTCTGTTGAGATAATCACGGCATTTGATCAGCCTTGGGCGTTGGATTTCCTGCCCGATGGTCGAATGTTGGTCACTGAGAAAAAAGGCAGCTTGTGGCTGGTGAGTAAAGATGGCAAGCAACGACCGGTGGTTGGTTTACCGGATGTTGACTATGGCGGTCAGGGCGGAATGGGCGATGTGGCTGTGCATCCTGAGTTTTCTGACAACAAACTTGTTTACATCAGCTACGCGGAAGCCGGTAAAGGAAACACTCGGGGCGCGGTGGTTGCACGAGGCACTTTTGTGGAAACTGGCCGTGGCGGCAAATTGGAAAACGTATCAGTAATATGGCGACAGTATCCGAAACTGCTGGGTCGAGGGCATTATGGCCATCGAATTCGTTTTGATGATGACGGATACCTTTGGATTTCATCCGGTGATCGACAGAAGTTCACGCCTTCCCAGGATATGCAGTCCAATGTGGGAAAGATACTGAGGTTAAATGACGACGGCACCGTACCTAAGGATAATCCCTTCATTGATTATATTAGTGACGATGCATTTGTTGATGATGAGGGTGTCTACGGGGAAATCTGGTCACTTGGGCACCGCAATCCGCTTGGGATCGCTTTCGACCTGCAAGGTCGTTTATGGGGCATAGAAATGGGGCCGGCGGGTGGTGATGAACTCAATCAGGTGAAGCGTGCGTATAACTATGGGTACCCTGAAGTGTCCGATGGCATGCACTACGATGGGCGGCCTATCCCGGACCACAGCAGCGCGCCCGAGTACGCCAAGCCAGCGATAACCTGGACGCCTGTGATTTCACCCGGTGATCTTATTGTGTACCGCGGAACGCTGTTTAAAGATTGGCAGGGGAATGCACTGGTTGCCGGATTGTCGTCGCGCGCTATTGTGCGCATCCGAATAGAGGGCGAAAATGCCAGCGAAATTGAGCGCTATGGCATGGGCGCCCGTATTCGCAGCATCGATGAGGCAAGCGATGGTTCCCTTTGGGTACTTGAAGATGAATTTCGCCGCAGCGGTGGCAGACTGCTAAAGCTTACGCCAAAGTAAGGTCGGCAAGCTGCGCATGAAAGGGCCTAATTGCGCCAATTGTGGGGCTCCGCGGCCGGCTGCTTTTTGTGCTGAGTGTGGGCAAAACGACGATGACTATCGACGATCGCTGACTGGCTTAATACGCAGCTTTTTGTCCGAAACCTTCGACCTGGATGGTCGGCTTACGCGCACAATCAGACATTTGTTCACCCAACCAGGTTTTCTTTCGAGCGAGTTTTCGCACAATCGTCGGGCCAGCTATGTAAGCCCGTTTCGGCTTTACCTTTTTGCAAGTCTTATTTTCTTTTTTTGTCTTTCGGTGAGTACCGATCGTGATGATGTGCGCATAGCAGAAGACCGAATCGTAACGGGTGAGGACGTCGTTCAATCGGGCGCCACTGCTGAAGACGGACAAGCTGCGCCGAAAAAACTGGCAGACCCCATGCTATTGGCAGAAATGTTGGAACCCGCTGACGCTGAATTGGCCAAGCAGATTCTTCTGCAACCAGACTTGCCGGTAAAGCGGGATGTTCTCAATAACTATGCATTGCTGATTGAGCAGAATTTTAACCCCGAAGAACGTTCTGTGCATTCGTGGTGGCTTAAACCGGTAAGCTCCAGAGTAGTTGAGGCTACGAGCCAGCCAGAGCGATTGGTTGACGAATTCTCAGAAAGCATTCCACTGGCCATGTTTATCCTGTTACCCGCGTACGCGCTGTTCCTAAAGATTCTCTTTTACCAACGACAACACACGATTTTCTATTCCGAGCATATGGTTTTTGCCATTCATTTGCATGTATTGGCGTTCTTGATATTCACTGTGAATCTCCTGTTACCGGACGCTTTTCTGCTAGGTGAAGTTGTCTTTGTCGGGCTATTTCTATACCTCGGTGTTTACACCTATCGCGCCATGCGGAACTATTATGGCCGGCAGCGATTTGCCACGCTTTGGCGATTTGGCTTACTGGGCGTTTTGTACTCCAGCTTGTTTCTGCCAGCGCTTGGTTTGGTTATGGTCTATGCGTTTATCGCATTGTAGTAATGCACCGAGCATCCCTGGAAGAAAATGTTATAGCGTTAGTGTGATGGCAGATAAATATTCTCGGCAGCGCTAATCAGGTTTCCCTAGCTACGCAAAGTAATAGGGCATCAGGGCTGTGATGACTTGGCTGGAATATCGACCAAAATATTTCTGATTATGCTCGCGACTGAGCAGAAGGCTGTATCGGCAAAGAGCAGCGTTCATAACGTGCTGGTAATTTTCAGTAATTTTCTATGGCTCTGGATTTGTTCATTGTCGTCCAAGCCGGGGATTCGTCCTCTAACAATCAAGTCAGTCATTCCCAATCGTTCGATGTACTCTGCTATTTTGTCACGTACATATTGTTCATCACCAATAATTGTCCAATCATCTACCTGTGTGCCTCGTTCATGCAACTGATGAAAACCTGACTTACCGAGACTTGCTTTTACTTGGTTGACTTTCTTTGGCCGGTCGCTGATGTAAACAGTTCTCATCACCGGAATGGTGTTGATAGCCTGTGCGTGATGCTCGGCAACCACACCGTGATAGTGCGCGTAATTTTTCGCCAGCGCAGTAAGCGTCTCTATCGGTGATGCAAGATAAGGAAGTCCCAGCGTTCCTGCCTGGCTCAGCGCAAGTGGTCCGAACGCCGCAATCCACAAGGGTGGATGGGGTTGTTGCAGAGGCAAGGGCGCAAGATAGACAGGCTGGTCTTCATCGTAGGCTATCGCGTCACCTGCCCAGGCTTTTAACATCAGATCCAGATTGGATTTGAATCGCTTTCGCTTCTCGCTGGTGGGTACGTCGAAAGCTGCGAACATCGCACTTTGTATCCCCCTGCCCAAGCCGAGTATCAGGCGGCCGTTCGATAATCTGTCGACAACAGCAACTTCTTCAGCAGCCTGCAAGGGGTTTCTTATCGTGATCAGATATGAGGTAGTTGCCAGTCCAATGGTCGATGTTCTTGCTGCGATCGCTGCCAATATCGTCAGTGGAGAGGGCAGCGATCGTTGGTCACCAAAATGATTCTCAGGTAACCAAAATGAATGAAAGCCTAAAGATTCAGCTATCGCTGCTTGATGACAATACTCATCTGCGCTGCCAGTGCTAGTTTGTGACCACGAGGTAGTGGCAATATTTATTTTTTTGCTCAATATTACTCGCAGCGCTGTGCAATCGCTTGCGCAACCACACTGACCTTTCCATCTGGGTCTGTCACGGTGCCCTCATGGTAATGCAGTATGTTCAGCTCCGCCAGCGCTTCTCTCAGACCGCCCGGTGCAATGCGAAATCTGCTTGCTTTTGGGCCTGCAGTCTGATTCTCTTCGGTTTGCATGAGTACTTCAACGATCAATAATCCCTTGGGTTTAAGGTGCTTACGAAGCGTGCGCAACAAAGGTTCACTTAGGAATCTGATCTTTAGTATCACGTCGAACTGTCGATCAAGTTCAGGAAGGCCTTGATCAAGGTCATGCGCAACTATGGAAAGCTGCGAAGAGTCACCGTATGCCTTACGAAATGCACTTAAGGCGACGTCAGATATATCCACAGCCGTGACATTGAAGCCATGCTTTAGCAAGTACGCAGAATTTCTTCCCAGACCGCAGGCGATATCAAGCGCATGTGCGTTGTTATCGTATGTTAAGGACTGCAGCAGGTTCTGATGCTGTGCCAGCAGGTCGCTTGGATGCGTTCTACCCTGGTAAGCACCGTCAGCAAAACGTTGATTCCATCGCAGTTGATCTTCCTTGCTCAATGCTTCGCTCGTTCGCCCCAGATTTGTTGCAGACGCCGATCACGACCACAGCCCGTGCGATAGAACTTGTAGCGAATAGGGTTTTTCAGGTAATAGTCCTGGTGTGCTTCTTCTACCGGATAGAATTTTCCTGCAGGAAGAATCACAGTAGCAACCTTTTTATTAATAAATTCCCGCTCTACCTTCGCTTTGCTTTGCTCCGCCAATTGTCGCTCCGTAGCATCGTTGACAAAAAGGGCGCTACGGTAGGAAGGCCCTTTGTCGCAGAATTGCCCCTGGGCATCGAATGGGTCGATATTGACCCAGAACACGTCCAAAAGCTGTTGATAGCTGATGACCGAGGGGTCATAGCTCACTTCCACAGCTTCATAGTGGCCTTCATGGTTACCCTTATAGGTCGGATTCTTCAAGGTGCCGCCGGTGAATCCCGAGACGACTTCGCTAACACCCTCCAGCTCCTGGTAGGCCGCCTCTACACACCAGAAACAACCGCCAGCAAAATAGGCCTTGGCTTTGTCGGCGGCAGCGGATGGCAGTGCGAGGAATAGCAGCAGTGCAGCAACAACAGGCGCAGCAAACAGTGGTTTAAGAGGTTTCATAATTCTACGTCAGCAAAGGTGTGCTCTATTCGACTAGAGGCTGCTTGCTTAGTTCAATTCATGCAACTGACCATTAGTCAGCCGCTGCGAACAGAGGTATTGGTGCAATAAATGTCGTCAGCAGCAATAAGGTTGGTACACCCAGCAACACAAGCGCCACCAAGCCAAGTATGCTCATATCAGCTGGCCTGGCGCCATAAACCATGGAATCCGGACGGTACGTAGTGCGATAAGTACGCCTGTGCGATCGGCCCTTGTGCAAGGTTCAATGCGTCCAGAATGCAAAGACTGCTGACTCTCGTATCGAAATGAGTCACAACGGTGAGAATATAACCATCACCTTCTTCAGTCTCCTTGTGTTTTGGCACAAACAAAGGCTCGGAAGGCAGAGACTGCCCAAAAGAATAATGGTCGGTGTTACCCGTTTGATGATCAATGCGCCCGATCACATTATAAAAGTGAGAACTGTTGGGCAATGTGCTGGGCAGAGTGCCGTCCAGAGATGTATACCAGCCGTGGCGGTAACTCCTGCAGGCAAAGCGTGGGTCACAGATTGGAAACTCGGACTCTATCTTGCCCACATCTGTTTGGCTGACACGGGCATTGGCGTCATTCAAATCTATGCTCAGGCGAGTAAGAAACGGTCGTGCTTCATCCGTTTCGGAGCCATCTGCAGTAGGGAATAGAGGTGCGTGATCAAACAAGCAACAATCAATGGTGATAACGTCTCCCTGATCGAAGCCGTTCATGAAATGGAACACAAAACTCGTGTCCATTTCAATCCACCGAACATCGTCAGCGGTGCCTCCATGGCGAGCAATTACACCAACATGAACCCCTTTATCTGGTTCCCAGGCAAACGGAGGTTTGCCTTCCATAGCTCTGTCCAGACTGCCAGTGATTGGCATAACCGGCACAACAATGTAGTTTTCCGTTATCACAAAATCATGCACCATGGCAGGATAAGGCGTGGGTATCATTAGGCTCTCGGTGAGCCGGCCTTCCTTATCAACCTTGTGCACCGCCACATCTGCTGCGAATGGGCCGCTGGCCATATAGGCAAAAAACAACATCTCGCCTGTTGCCGGGTCTACTTTGGGATGTGCTGTCATCGCGGTCTGCAACTTGCCTCGATAGTTCCATGAGCCGATCGAATCCAGAGTAACAGGGTCAATTTCATACGGTGGGTGGCCTTCTTCAAGGGCCAGAAGGCGCCCTGCATGCCATACCAATGCCGTGTTTGCCAAGCCATCTTTATCAGTGAAAATAAAATCGCTGTAGTCCGGGTCGCAATCAAACGGATTCATCGGGTTGATCAGGTTTCTGCCTTCCCTGTCTTCCACATTCCATTTTGCAGTTTTTACCCAGCGGTTTCTGTAATCAACCCGACCATTATTGATATGAAAGGCGTGGATCATTCCGTCGCCTGCGAACAGGTGGTAATCACCGCGCGGCGCGAACCGCTGGTTGGGGCCGTTGCGGTATAAACTGCCGCTGATTTCCTTAGGGATTTCGCCCTCTACAATCAAATCATTAGCGTCACACTCCATTCTCACTGGGCCGTAAGGAAAGTTTAGAAACGGA
Source organism: Gammaproteobacteria bacterium (assembly GCA_030429735.1). GTDB lineage: Bacteria > Pseudomonadota > Gammaproteobacteria > Pseudomonadales > JAUIET01 > JAUIET01. Next base: position 64,902 of record JAUIET010000006.1, on the reverse strand, counting down.
TTGTCGGCGGGCATTGGTTGAGCCATGCGGGGTCCTCTAGCAAGCAATGGTGAGCAAAAAAAAACGGCGAGTAAGCGGTCATTGTAGTCCTTGCATCAAATAACAGTCAAAACTGATTGTTTTTAGATTTTGAATTTAGTACTGTAATCTCGCCCTAACAAGAATAAATATGGACTAGTGAATAAGCCTGTAACTGTAGGTAGTTTCTGTGTGCTTGTTGCACTGCACTGCACCGCGTACACAAGTTCTGCAGTTTCTAACGAGACACTTGTGCTTGAAGAGGTTATTGTTACGGCCAATCGCCGTGAGCAAAATCTTCAGGAAGTGCCAATGTCTGTATCGGCCTTTGGTGGGCAGTTCTTTAAAGACAGTGGGGTTACTGATCTTGCCGGTCTGGAGCAATACACTCCCAGTCTCAAAATAACGCCGGGCACTGATTCGCGTGCCACTTCTGTACGTATCCGAGGAATAGGTTCGGTAGGTACGAATTCGGGTATCGATCCCAGCGTGGGTATTTTTATCGACGGCGTGTATCAAGGTCGCGCTGGCATGAGCATAGCTGATCTGATTGATATCGAGAGGGTTGAGGTGTTGCGTGGCCCGCAAGGCACCTTGTACGGCAAGAATACGGCCGCTGGTGCGCTCAGCATAATCACCAGGAAACCCGCAAACGATTTCGAATCAACAGTGGAGTTGGTGTACGCCAACGACAACCGCGCAGAAGTGCGTGGCATGCTTAACACTCCTTTAGGTAACTCTGGTCACGCTATGCGAGTCACTGGCTTTCTGGTCAATGCGGATCATCGGTTTAACAATACGTTTAATGGCGAAGGGCTCAACGATGCCAATAAGTGGGGGGCGAAGAGCCGATTCCTGTTTGATGCGGATGGCGCAGGTGAAGTAATACTGACACTGGATTACTCCAAAGAAGATACCGATTGCTGTGCACTGGCAGCAATATCGTACGATGGCCTGTCGACACTGAACGCACCACTGACGGCACAGCGTTCTGAGGAATTTCTCGCCGAACTTGGCCCGGTAACCACGCCCGGCCCGCGCTTTGGGCTACCTGTGTTTGATTTTATGGCGTTTGAAAACACGGAAGGGTTTTCACCACCCCCTGCTAACCCGTTCGCAGATGATTATTGGCTGGATAGTGACACCCGCAATAAAGTCGAAGTCGGCGGGCTTGGCCTTGAGTGGAATCGTGATCTTGCCGGAGAACATTCCCTGACGTTTATCAATGCATGGCGACACTACGAATCAGACAGTGCCTTCGACGGCGATTTCACTGCCTATGGCGCTGTTACAGCCAGTACGGCAGTTTCGCTAGACCAGTATTCATCCGAATTGAGGTTTGCCTCGGTCAGCGGTCAAACACTGGAGTACCAGGCAGGTGTGTTTGCGTATTACTCTGAATTTGACTCCATAGGCACATTCAATATGGGCGTGCCGCTGGTCAACAATATAGGTTTGGGTTTTTTTTTCCCCATCGGCTCATTGAATACCGATGTTAACTTGTACACAACCACCAGTTTCGCCGCATTTGGTCAGCTTAGCTGGACTATTAATGACAAATGGAATGCTACCTTCGGTGTGCGTCTTACCTATGAAAAGAAAGAGCGGCAGGGCTCCCAGATTACAGAAGGCTACTTTATTGATGCGCCCAACAACATTATCGATATTCCCCCTGTTGCGGGGCCGAACATTATCTACGATAACAAACGAAGCGATTTGGACCTGTCTCCAACCATTAACCTTCGCTATTTCATTAATCAGGACTTAATGGCCTATGCCAGTGTCAGCCGAGGTTTTAAGTCGGGTGGCTTTAATCAGCGTCGCGAAGTAGCAGATTCAGACGGCGAATTTGATGAGGAAATTGCCACCAATTATGAGCTCGGCTGGAAAGGCACCTGGCTGGACCGCAGGCTGCAAGTGAATGGTTCATTGTACTTTGTAGACTACGAAGATTTTCAAGCGCAGGGGTTTGACGGTTCCAGCATTAAAGTGACAAACGCCGGCTCTCTGGAAAGCATGGGTATGGAACTGGATATCGCCTATGTGGTTTCAGAGAGCATCGACTTTGGCAGTGCCATCGGTTTCAACAAAGCTAAGTACTCGAATTTCCTCAATGGACAGTGCACTATTGAGCAGACTTTTACCGAGTATTACGTGACGAATGGGAATGTTGGCTTGTCTCCCGGTTTTTCGAATCCCCCTTGTTTGCAGAACTTAAAAGGGGAGCCATTGGACAACGCACCTGAAATAACCGTTAGCTCTTACATGCAATATGAGAAGTTGTTGTCTGATGATTTGTTATCCGTTAGCCGTTTTGAGCATAACTACACCGATGGTTTTTTTCTCGAGCAAGACCTGGATGAGAATTTGAAGAATGACGCAACGCATCTTATTAACCTGCGGCTTTCGCTGAGACATCTGAAAAATGATTGGGAGCTTGCACTGTGGGGCAGAAACTTGCTGGACGAAGAGTATTTCGTATTCGGGCTTGATATACCTACGGTTGGTGGGTATGCCGGTATTGTTGCACCGCAAACAACCTATGGTCTGACGTTTCGACGAGACTTCAAATGAAGGACTCATCTATTATCGCGTCAGATCGTCGGGATACTAATGGGCGCCAAAGCAGCGCCAGGAGGCGGTCCGGTTTTATCCATCAATGGGGTCCACAAGCGTGGATTGATATGTGGATGTCTGACAGGATGCTGGTAAAAAAAGCCTCGCTCATTGTCAGTCACACGCTGCTGCCTATTCTTCGTTTGACTTGTGATGACCGGGAGCAACTCGAACAAGACTACCAGTCTATTCGCACCCACCGCGAAATCGTCAGTTTTTTTGACTCGCCTCGTGAGAAATGGCGTAAGCGCTATGGCAACTTTGTTCGTGAAGTTGAGTGGGCATTACTGGAATTACGCAAATACTATTCACAAGCGCAATACGAGGATATTGTTATTGGAACAAGTGTTGCAACGTCACGCGAAACATCTGCTGATTTTCTGGCAATGATGAACAGCATGCCGGAAAAAAATCGCAAGAAGAAAAGCAACAACGGCAAGGGGTCCAAACCAGGTTCCAATAAGCCGGGCAGAATCACCAAAATGATGTTTGAAATGTTCAATCCCGCCGGCTGGTTGACAGGGCCAGCAACCATCACAGAACTGGATCCTGCCAACGGCCGCACCGTTATTGAAATACCCGAATGCGGTTGGCACGTGTGCGCCAAGCAAAGCTCATTGCCGAATCCTGATGCATTGCCGGAAGAAGGCTGCCTCAATATTTGTAAGGGACCATTTGAAGCACTGTTTAAAGGCGAAAATGGCGGCTTGAAGATGGAGTTTGAACCGCATCTGCCCGAAACTTCGTGCACAGTCCGGATGACCTGGGCAACTTAGCAAGAACCAGCACATGCGCGACGGAATGAGGCGTTGCGTCAACTGTCATTATCGAATAGAGTTTATGACGAAAGAGGGCATTTCTCTCGAGAGCGCAACTCTTCCCTCTCCACATTTAATCAGGAGGACTTATGATCGAATACCATAATCCGGATGCAAAAGTCGGTGTTGAGCGCATTCCGTATAATTTATCTACCTCAGTTCGCGGCAGCAAAGGTGTTAACGTAGCCTTTCTGGCCAATGGCTTTCCCGATTCCGAGAATTTTCTGCGCGAAGTTGCGAAAGCGATGCAAGAGGTAGAACCTTCGATCACTGTCTTTGACTTCAACAAAGGTAACCCTACGTTCCCGGCCAATGACGACATGCTGGCCGAGATACAAGAGCACTGTACCGCGGCGGTTGCTGCCTACGGGCACTGAGGCTCTTGCACCACCGGCACCGTGCGTGACGGAATCAATTTAGCAAAGCTTGGAATACCTGCTGTATCACTTGTAACCGATGAATTTTGGCCGCAAGGCGATTTTGTGGCCGAATCTCTGGGTATGCCAGATGCGCCACGAATAAGGCTACCCCACCCTGTGGCGGGCAGCGGCGTGGAAAACATGCGCAAAGTGGCGCACGATATCGCCGCACAAATTGTTGATGCACTGGAGGGAATACGTGCCTGAACTGCTTTCAGCCAGCTCGGAAGAAGCCGCACTTGAAGATTTGCACGCGCGGGGTTGTACCGATGGTCTTCCGGTTGTAATCCCCACAGCGGAAAGGGTTAGGCGCATGGTGCTGGCCTCTGGCATGGAACCTGACATGATACTGGGAACAATGGGTCCGGGCGGTGGAGTGGCCACCATCGAAAAGATAGCTGTATCGGCCGTGATGGCCGGTTGCCTGACGGACTATATGCCGGTTGTTGTCGCAGCGGCGAAAGCAGTGATCGACCCGGTGTTTGACTTAACCGAGATGCAGGCCACTACTCACTGTACGGCGCCACTGATTATTGTGAACGGGCCAGCGCGACATAACTGCGGTCCAATCGCCTCTGGCTATGGCGCACTCGGGCCAGGTCATCGTGCCAATGCCTCTATCGGCCGAGCCTTGCGTTTAGCAATGATCAATATTGGCAAAGGCCGCCCGGGCAGTTCTGACATGGCCTTGCTTGGCCACCCAGGCAAGTTCACTTACTGCCTTGCCGAAGATGAAGAAAACAGTCCGTTTGTCCCTCTGCACGTTGATTTAGGTTTTCAGGCAGAAGACAGCGTGGTTACCGTGTTGGGTGCGGAAGCTCCGCATTCAGTAATTTACATTCCGGACGCTGATGATAAAGAGCACTACAAACTGTTGCTTTCACAATTGGCGGCTGCCTTAGCAAACACCGCTACCAACAACGCAATTCTTGGCAGCGGAACAGCCGCCGTTGTGTTAAATCCTGACCACGCCAATGTGTTGCACGCGGCCGGTTTAACGCGCGCCAACATAGCTAACGAGTTATGCGAAATTTGTTTCATGTCACCGGACAAAGTGAAAAATTTGCTTGGCGCGATGGCTGGGCCAAATCCGGAAAAGAAATACGCCTTTAGCAGTCCGGATCAACTTCTGATAGTAATGGCCGGTGGAAATGGCTTGTATTCCATGGTGATGCCGTCGTGGAGCGCCGGCGAACACAATAATTCGCCATCCAGCGTGAAGATAGAAGCCGATTTCTTTTGCGAGATTCCCGGGTTGGCTTGAAGCTGCTGCAGGACTTCAAGGCTAGGCGACACCTTCCCGATGTGACACCATCATTCCCGGCATTGCCCCAGTCGATTGCTGGCCATCAAACGTAACTTCCCCATTCACAATAGTCACCCGCACAGGTGCCGGATCTCTGGTCCAGCGCCAGGTTAGTCCGCCCTTACCGTCAGGCACGTCTGTTGTTTTATACTTTTCCCGCCGCTCAATTTCATCCAGGGCGAACACAGTGACGTCAGCACGCTTACCAGCCTGAGAGGCGTCAATGACGGAATCCTCGTCATATGGGCTCAGGATCGGCAGCCACTTTGTAAATCAGGCCGCCTCGCAGTCGCACATCGGCAGAAAAGGGGGGGTTACCGGTACCGTCGACAACGGTGCCGTTGTTTATTAATAATGATGGGGTGGTCATGTGCGAACCGTTCCTTCTGCGAGTAAGGAGAAGAAAACGATTCTAGACAGCCGTAAGCAAGTACGCCATTGCCGCTCGGTAATGCGTGAGCGTCGGAACTTCTTAGTACATCAACCAGCTGTTGTTGCCCTGGCTTTGCGAAGGACGATTCTTCTCACCAGTCAGCTCACGGTAGCTTCTCTCGAGATCGCGAACAGAATCTGCAAATCCTGCCTGGCTTGCTTCCTGCGCATAAGCATTCATTTCAATGTTTGCAAATGCTGCATGCAACTGAGTTCGAATTCGGTGCTCTTCAGTATTAGGTACGCGCGCCAGAACTTTGAATACGCTGTGCTTGTTCTCTGCCCAAATCAAACTTAACAGAAAGGTACAGATCATCAATGAGATTATCGCGCCCAGGTTAATTTTGAAACCAAGCTGCATCATTACGACGATCACAATTGACGTCAGCACAGCTGGTGACAGACCTAACAAGATGACCAAAACCTGCTTGCCTTTTTCTTCTGTGCGATGCTTGTAGTAAACCGAACCGAGTTGAATCATCGCAAAAATCAGAGTTGAGATAATGTAAACAACCCAGTACAAGTAAAGCGGCCCGGGAATCCGCGTTGCACTGAAGCCAAGTTGCTGAACGCCCAAAAGCATTAAGCCTGGAACCATGAAAGAGCCAGCCATTAGAGCAGCAAGGAGCCAATTTAATTTCAGCATTACTGAACTACCGCCATTCATGCTCATGAAAAGATTGAGCATTGCAGCAACAGTGAGTGTTGTGAACATGTAATAAAGGGTGAGGAGCGAGAACAGCAAAGGCTCGTTTTCCATTGAAAAGAAGCCGCCAAACTCAATAACATTCATTCCAAGAAAGCCGATTAGCAGCAGTTCCAATGCGCCGTTTTCACGCAATTGGATTCGCTTCGCGAAAAACAGCCACAGCTTGATACAGATGGCCAAAAGAGACGTTCCAATCCACCAACTCATGCATATCCCCTAACTCGTTTGAACGGGTTTTATTGCTTTTCGGGGCTCAAAGAGAATGGCTGAAAGCTAGAAAACTAACCCAGTCTGACCCACGGAAAGCCCACTTCCCGTACTTAGAATCAGCACATTATCATTTGCCGCAGGCCGATTCAAGTCGAGTACGACGGGAATGGTTGCGCTGGCTAAATTGCCCAATTTGGAGATTGTTTCCGGGGCACGACCAGGGTCAATATCGGCCACGCGCGATAATTGTTTGTGCGGCTTCAACCCCGCTTGATGCAGAACAAGAGAGTTAACGTCTTTTGGCGACCAATTGAGCTTCTCGTACGTATTCTCAATTAACTGCTGGTGATAACTGATCGCTTCAGTGCAAATTGCCTGCATGTCAACGTGGCCCTCTTTCAGGCCATTTTCATCCTTATTCATTTGGCAAAGACCAGTATGTTTGCCAGCACTGCCAAACACAAAACGACGGAAGCCACGGTGGTTTTCAGAAGCGCGGATGATCATGGCGCCGCCCGCATCCCCCAAGGTTAAGCCACCTAGCAACGATTTTACCCGCTCCTTACTAATGTCGGGTTTGTTCAGTAGCTCAAGTGCCGATTTGGTCGTAGTAGATCCTAGTTCTGCGGTGCAAACAAGAATCGTGCTCGCACCCTTAGCGCCTATGAACGCATCACCAATCGCCAGACCATTCATCATCCCGTGGCAGGCATTGGTGACGTCAAAACACGCCGCATTCTTCGCACCCACTTCGTGCTGTACACGATGAGCCGTAGCAGGTTCTATCCAGTCGCGATCAATGCCGCAATAAATTACGTAATCTATATCAGCCGGATCTACACCAGAGCTTTCGATAGCATTCAGACTTGCCTCGATAGCCAGGTCAGAAGGTGCGCTGCCGTCGGGCGCAAATCGGCGCTCCTGAATACCTACAAGTGCAGACAGGTATCGTTTGGGAATGCCAAAACGGAGCTCAGAGTCAAAGGCATCCATTAGCTCCTCCGATCGTACAACTTGCTCTGGGAGGTAGCTTCCCAAGCCTGTGACTTGGCTGTGTCCGGTTTGTTCCATGGTCAAATAATAATCTTGTTGTTTATTATTCAGCCTAGTAGACAATTTTTGATCAATACCAGTTTCCGCTCTGCGGCATGCTATTAAAGCGATAAATTGATCGAAATGTGAACAAAGTATCGAAATTCTTCTGAAATCGACCGTTGGTCATGTTTTGGGTTTCAACTTTATCTCTTATTAATCGGCAGTTTGCGCTGCTTGCTAAGTTGGGATCGCCAAGCATACCGCGCTCATGCGTCAACGAGGCATTGGCAACCAGCCAGCCCCGCGCGGCCCGGCAATGCTGCTTTTTGGTACGCGAACATCCGTGAAGAACACCTCATTAAACTCAGCATGCCCCGTCATGGTCGCCAGTGGCCGCACTTCAATACCTGGTGTGTCCATTGAAAATAACAGATACGAGATACCCTTATGTTTGGGCGCATTGGGTTCGGTGCGCAGCAGGCATTTGCGCCGCTAACCGGTATGGTGAACAATGCCGGCATTGTTGGTACCATTGGCTGCATCATGGGTACTAGCGCTATAAAACAAGTCGTAAGCCGGGGGTGACACTGGGTAATTATCAGCAAGCACGAATTCGCCGCATTTACACGACTGTGGAGGAGTTGCTTGCCGAACATAGCGGCCCGACTGTCTCATGAGCAAGCGAATACCCCTCAAGGCGGCACAGTGCGCCGAAATTTCCCAAGGTAAAACACTGGCCGTTGAGCTGGAAGGCGAAGATGTTTTGCTTTGCCATACCAAAGAAGGATTTTTTGCGGTCAGCAATCTGTGTTCACACGCCGCTGCGAGATTAAGTGACGGCAAGCTTAAAGGCATGCGGCTACTTTGCCCTTTGCACGGCGCAGCTTTCGACGTGCGAGACGGTAGTGCCTTGTCGCGACCGGCATCGAAGCCAATAAAAACGTTTGAAACACATGTTGAAGATGGCATTTTGTTCGTGTTTCTGAATGAGTGACCGGTCAAAACGCGCTACGTTTGCCCACCCGATCATTGTATGACTGAGTAAATAGTTTTTTTTAAACAACCCTGTTAATGAGGATTAAATAATGAATGCAACAGCCCCAATATCGAGCAATGCAGATTTGCAGGGCGTCTTTGAAATGCAATCAGCCAGGCAATGGGATGTGCGCAAGAGCACCGTAGAGCAACGAATTGCAAAACTCCAGAGCCTGAAGTCGGCGATACAATCGCAAGAGCAGGCCGTGAAGGAGGCCCTGTATGCCGACCTTAGGAAAGATGAAGCCGGCGCCAGAACGGAGCTTGACGCTTGCTATCACGAGATAGACGATGCGGTTGCCAATCTGGCGAACTGGACCAAACCAGTTGAGGTGCAAACATCGCCAGCATTTGCTGAAGCAAATGCAAAAATGATTTACGAAGCGCGCGGTATTATTTTGATTTTTGGTCCGTGGAATTTTCCATTCAGTTTGTTGTTTCAGCCATTGGTGTCGGCCATAGCGGCTGGTAACTGCGCCATTCTCAAGCCCAATGAAATGGCTGCGAATATCAGTATTGTCAGTGCCACTATTATTCGTGAGACATTTGATCCTGCAGAAGTAGCAGTGTTTGAAGGCGGCGTTGATCTGGCCAATGAAATGTTGGAGTTGCCAGTTGATCATATTTTTTTCACGGGCAGCCCGGCGGTTGGGAAAATTGTTATGTCGGCCGCGGCCAAAAATCTGACGTCGGTAACCCTGGAGTTAGGCGGAAAAAACCCTGTGATTGTCGACAAGAACGCAGATATTCAGGCCGCTGCCGGAAATGTCGCGTTCTTTCGCAATATGAACAGCGGCCAGGTATGTCTGTGCCCGGAAAACATTTGGGTACATGAAGAGTGCAAAGACGAGTTTATAGCGGTTGCACAAGGTACTTATCAGGCCATGTTCTATGAAGAGGGGGCACTTAAGACCGATGTGCACGGCAAGATTATTGATGAGCGTAACCTGGCGCGTATTAAGGGTTATCTTGATGACGCAAAAGAGAAAGGTGCGAACGTAGTGTGCGGTGGCGAGGTTGATCAAAACACATTGTCAGTTCACCCAACCATTCTGACCGGTGTTCCTGAGAACGCGACTATTCTTGCAGAAGAAGTGTTCGGTCCGATATTGTCCGTATTTACCTACAAGGACATCGGCGAGGTTTACCAGGCCTTGCACAGCCAGCCGAAGCCGCTGGCGCTGTATGTGTTTTCCAATGATGAGGCGTTCGTCAATGATGTGCTTGCCAACACCAGCTCCGGTGGCGTCACGGTTAACGGCTGCATCATGCATTGCGCCGAGCCCAACCTGCCTTTTGGTGGCGTAAATAACAGCGGTATGGGGCGCTACCATAGCGTCCATGGGTTCAAAGAGCTTTCTCACGAGCGTGCAGTGCTCTCAATGCCTGCTGGCTAATATCTACGCTTACGTGCAGACCTGCACGCCAAAAGGGCGTTCTTGCACACCGCTAAATACAGTGCATTCTGGTATCATGCGAGGTTGGCGCGATCAGCGCCCACCTCACAGCTACCACAGCCTGTTTTGCATTAGCTAGGTTTGTTTCTGGAACACATTTTGATCGGTTTTCACAGCACCACTGTTTCAAGCCCTTTTTTTAGAGCGATTGCATTTTTTGTACTGTCGATCATTGTATCGGCATGTCAAAAAACGGATGACTCTTCAGAAAACTCGGTAGCACAGCAAAACGCGATTCAGGCCATCGCCGTAACGGTAGCCGAGGCGCAAAGCCGCGTACTGAATGAGCCGATAACCGTCACCGGCGTGCTGGAGGCGTTTAAGAAGGCAACAGTAGCGGCGGAAGTGACGGGCCGGATTCTTCACCGGCATGTGGAGGCAGGCGATAGTGTTAGCAAAGGTGACGCCTTGGTAACTATCGATCCCAAGCTGTTGCGTCAGCGCGATCGCGAAATGCAGGCAAACGTCGCGTCACGCGAGGTGGCATTGGCATCGGCGAAAAATGAGTTGAAGCGTGGCCGAGATTTGGTTGAGAAAGCCTTCATAAGTAAAGACGAGCTGGAGAATCTGGAATTCGCGGTCCAGAATGCTGAGGCACAGTTACAGGCAGCGTTGGCTGCCAGGGCGTCGGCCAGTGAATCACTGCGCGATACAAAAGTATCAGCGCCATTTGACGGTTTGGTCGAAGGTGTTCACGTTCAACAAGGCGATTACATAAACCCTGGTAGTCCTGTTGCAACCGTTGCAGACTTTTCACGTATGCGCGTCAGAGCAGGTGTGACAGCGTCACAAGCTCAGCAATTTGTGATTGGCGCTGAATCGCGCCTGGCCATTGAAGATGCTTATGGTGATGAATACGTTGGCAAGGTACACAGCGTTGGTCGCATTGCTGATCCGGCAACGGGTACCTACCCAATGGAGATATGGCTTGATGGAGAACAAGTAAATTCGTTGCGCGATGGTATGGTCGCAAACATCACTGTCGTGGAAACCACGGAACAGGAAGTGCTGATGGTCCCTTCGGCAGCGGTGTTCAGGCGAGATGGGGAGCACCGCGTATTTGTTGTGGTCGACACTGATACAGGGCCGCAAGCGCAGTTACGATCGATAAGAGCGGGCCGACGAACAAATCAGTTTACCCAGGTTGTATCTGGATTGAACGCGGGCGAACTGGTTGTGGTTGACGGTCAATTTGCGCTCCGCGACGGTGCCAGCGTTACCCATTAATGCGCCAAATAATAGCCTTTTTTATCGAGCGACATTTGCTGGTCAATATCATGGCCTTCGCTATGGTTGGCTTGGGTTTACTCGCTACAACAAACCTGAAACGCGAGTTCTTACCCAACTTTGATACCCCTATTATATGGCTTACAGCTCGATTGCCGGGTGCCTCCGCGCAGGATATTGAAACCAAGGTTGCTATTCCAATTCAGGAAGCACTGGAAGAAGTTGAAGGGATTGACGACTATCACACGGTCATTTCTGACAATACCTCTTTCACAACCGTAGAGCTGTACGAAGATTTCGAAACGCCACAGTTGATTGAGGCGGAGAAAGAAATTCGAGATGCCATTGATGCAATTACCGATTTTCCACCTGAGATGGATGAGGAGCCAGGCATTGAGCGACTCAATCCTGCGCGCGATGTTGTCATTGAGCTGTCACTTCAAGGTTCAATGCAACAGCTGGTTGATATTGCTGAAACCCTGGAAGAAAGAATTGAGTCCTTGGATACGATTTCGAAGGTCGATATCGTAGGGCTGCAAGACCCGGAAGTTCGCATTCAGGTCGACCCGGTCAAAGCGATTGCACATGACGTCAGTCTGGAAAGCATTGTAGCCGCAATTGATAAACGCAACGTGTCCAGCACCGGTGGTTTTATAGAGAATGCCTACGAACAACGCCAGGTGGTGATGTGGAGTCGCTTCGACCGCCCTGAGGAAGTCGCTGATACTATACTCAAAACCAGCGCAACCGGAGGCGTTTTACGAATCCGGGATATCGCCAGGGTGGAGGCAACTCGAGAAGATGGCAACCTGATTGTTCGCAATAATGGTGAGCGTGGTCTGACCTTAACGGTGCGCAAACGAGCTCAAGCCGACATTATTGACGCAACAGATGATGTGAAAGAGCTGGTGGCGAATGCGGATATTCTGGAAGGCGTTCAGTATCAGCTGGTCAAAGATGAATCGTACATTATCAGCAATCGACTAAACCTGATCGCAAACAATGGTCTGATGGGCATTGTACTGGTTTCTATCGTATTGATTTACTTCGTACGCTTACAGCCGGCGATCTGGATAATGATTGGTATCCCTATTGTATTCCTGGGTTCGATCGCGCTGTTTGGTCAAACCGGAATGTCGCTGAACATGATGTCACTGGGTGGCTTTGTGATCGTTCTGGGCATGGTTGTAGATGACGCCGTTGTCGTGTCTGAGCGCATCGCTTTCAAGCAAGCGCAAGGCTTCGATTCGAAAAGCGCGGCTATCGAAGGAACCCTGGAAATGATGCCTGCCGTGGTTGCAGCCTCACTAACCACTATACTTGCTTTTTCACCCATGCTATCAATCGGCGGTATACCCGGTAAGATAACCTGGCAAATTCCTGCTGTTGTTGTGCTGGCATTGCTGGTTTCTGTCTTCGAATCTTTTTTCGTGTTGCCGGCGCACATGTCTACCGTCAAGCCCGGTAGCCAGTTGGAAAAACGCAAGCTTCTGAAAGTGCTTGAGCAGCACTATAAGAATGTACTCATCTGGGCATTTCAACACAGGCTTGTAATTATCTTAACAAGTGTCACGTTGTTTTTACTGATCATGGCCGTCATCAGACCACTGGTACCCTTTATTTTATTTCCCCAGGATGATGCCGACAGACTGTATGTTAAGTTGAGTGCGCCCATGGGTACACCGCTGGAGCAAACGGAGGCAATGGTAGCGGGTATCGAACGCCAGATAATGTCCATCACTGAGGCTGATCTTGAATTGGTGAGTTCCCGCATCGGCCATCAGAACGACAAGCAAGCGGATAAAAACAGGGGAGAGGCCAGTCATGAAGCCTTGATGATTTTGCAGTTTGAACAAACCGATCGCCGGTATACCAATGCGGAATGGATTCAGGTCATTCACAAGGAACTGGTATTGCCAGAGTCTATGCGCGCAGTGTATCTGTCTGATTACTTTGGCCCTCCCACGGATCAGCCCGTTACCTTACACGTGTTATCCAATGACGATTCTGTACGTCGCAGTGTTGCGTTGGAGGTTGCCAATTATTTGAAGGCCATACCCGGCGTGATAGAAATAGATGTGGATGAAAGGCCGGGTACGCCGCAGATCGATCTGGAGCTGGATTACGAAAAACTGGCGCTACGCGGCTTGGACGCGGCAGCCGTTGGTCGCGCCTTGAGTATTGCGTTTTATGGTGTGGAAGCCAGTGAGCATCGCACACTCGATGATGTTACTAAGTTGCGCGTGCAGTTTGACGCAGCGGGTAGATCAGATGTGTCCGGTATTCTTGATGTACCGGTTCGATCAAATGACGGGCGCAACATCCCGTTGCGAGACGTAGTCACCGCGGTTGAGCGACCTGCGTTAACACGAATTTATCATCGCAATGGCTACCGCTCTTCTACTGTACGCGCCAGCTTCACGCCTGAAAGTGGACTTACCGCGCTTCCATTTGCGGATCGCATGAGAAAAGAACTGCTTACCAGGTACGAGAACATACCGGGCTTGATTTTGGAGGTAGACGGTGAATCTGTCAGTACTCAAGACACGGCGGGGGGCATGGCCCAGGCCGCTCTGATTGCCGTGAGTGGAATTGCGCTGGTGGTCTGGCTGATGCTTGGTTCAATTATCGAGGCGCTGTTTATTTTAATCGTTATTCCGTTTGCAATTGCGGGCGTGATCTTTACTTTTTTTGTGCATGGCATGAGTTTGTCTATGTTTGCAATGCTGGGGTCCATAGGTTTGGCCGGCGTTGTTGTGAATGGTGCGATTGTAATGGTTGACGCGGTGCACCGGCGTTTGAACGCAAACAACATTAAGCGCGGCGATGACGAGGAAGATGCCATTATCATTGAGACTGTTGTTGAACGCCTGCGCCCAATATTGGTGACCACATTGACTACTCTGGGTGGTGTTTTGCCAACGGCTTATGGTTTGGGTGGTTATGACCCCATGCTCAGCCCAATGTCTATGGCAATAGGGTGGGGCTTGGTGTTCTCAACGTTTGTCACGCTGTTTGTGGTACCCGTTCTTTATTCGTTTGCCAGAGACGTCAATCATAAGCTGTCCAGGATTTCTCCTGGTCTGCACGTTGGGAATAAACATTAGGAATATCTGAATCAATGATCCATGAAAATACTCCCGTATTAATCGGCTGCGGACAAGCGACCGACAAGCGTTCTCCCGAGGAAGCCAGCACTGTTATACAATTAATGGTTGAAGTCGCCAAAAAAGCGGCGGCTGATGCGGGTTCAGCAGAAGCCACGCTAAACAGCATAGATACCTTGATAGCGCTTGGCTTAACCGTCGATGCACCAGAAGCCGCCAGTGGCGCGAGTGGCATGGTGCGTAATGTCCCGCATGCAGTAAGTTCTGCACTTGGCATTAACCCAGACCAAAAACTCTATACACGTACAGGTGGCAATACTCCGCAAATGCTGGTGAATCGCTACGCTGAGCACATTGCCAATGGTGAAAGTTCAGCGGTGATGATTGTTGGCGCCGAAGCATTAAGCACCATGCTGAGCAGACTAAAAAATGGCATGGACCTGGACGCGTGGATGGACGACAGCGGTGGTGATCCACATATGCTGGGTGACGATAGACCCGCAGCCAGTGATCACGAAATGCAGTATTCAATACAAACGCCCTCGGTCAGCTACCCGCTGTTTGAAAATGCACTGCGGGTTAAATATGGTTTGAGCTTACAAACGCATCAGAAGAAGCTTGGCGAGTTGTACCAAAGGTTTAATGCCGTCGCCAGTCAGAATCCATTGTCGTGGTTTCCTACACCTAGAACGGCGGCAGAAATATCAACAGTTAGCGAGAGTAACCGCTATGTTGGTTTTCCTTACACCAAATACCTTAACTCGGTGATACAGGTCAACATGGGGGCCGCACTGATTATGACCTCGGTCGCGAAGGCCAGGGAACTGGGGGTAGCAGAAGACCAAATGGTTTACCTGCACGGTTGTGCAGACGCCAATGATATTTGGAACGTGAGTGATAGAGCTAACTATTATTCGTCACCCGCTATTCGAACCATGGGCGAGCAAGCGTTCAAAATGTCGGGCAAAACCATCGAAGATATGGATTACTTTGATATTTACAGCTGCTTCCCTTCGGCTGTGCAGATTGCCTGTGATGAGCTAGGCATAGCACACGATGATGAGCGAGGCTTAACACTTACTGGTGGACTGCCATACTTCGGCGGGCCTGGTAACAACTACGTGACTCATTCGATCGCGACAATGATGAATGTATTGCGCGCCAACCCAGGCAAGTTCGGTTTGCTGAACGGCAACGGCTGGTTCATTACCAAGCATTCATTGGGCATTTATTCAACCCAGCCTGTTGAAGGGCAGTGGCGAAGACAAAGTCCTGCGAGTTATCAGCAGACAGTTCTTGATGTACCGCACCCGCCTTTTACTGAAATACCTAATGGCAAAGCAGTGGTAGAAACCTATACCGTGCTCCACGGCCGGCAAGGGGTGGAACGGGGTCTGGTGATAGGCTTATTGGAAGACGGTACGCGTTTTATTGCAGAGACACCGGATGACAGCGATACCCTGCAGGCAATGATGCAGCAGGAAATGATAGGCGTGTCGGGCAGAGTAGAATCAGGGGGCACTAAAAATCTATTTAAGCCAGATATATAAACCGCTTTACAGCGCTTTAATACTTTTAGTTTGGACGCTGGTCAGTTGTGCTCCAACCCCGCCAAAAGAAGCTCTGGATTCGAAGCAGTGGAATAGGGAATCGGCGCGTTTTGAAAACTCACCGCCTACCTCTATCAGCACGGCCGAGACCTCGTCACTGACGAGCATGTGGGATTTCTTCTTTCTGAAAAACGACAGGCGACCCGATCAAAAACTGCCAGAGATTCGCCTGTAAGCCAGAGGCATCGGGTATTTTTCAGAGCTGCCCTAGATATCGGCGGCAAGCGAATACTGATTGACCCCATGTTTTCGCGTTATGCGTCGCCTCTTCCAAACAACTTAAATCTATGCGATTGGGGGAATACAGCTGTGCACTACTGCACCTTAGGCTGCTGCTGAGTAATACAATGCACGCCACCTCCGCCAACGGCGATCGAGTTAATCTGAACCTGCACAATCTCTCTGTCGGGATACAAGCGCTGGTAGGTAGTAACCGCTTCTTCGTCGCGCTGATAATCGTAACCGGGCACAATCACAGCGCCGTTACACAGATATGAGTTCACATAACTCGCGCAGCCGCCATTCCACTCGCCGGGTTTATAGCTGGCTTCATTAATAAGTTCGATTTCGATAGGGCGACCCTTTGCGTCGACTTTTTCGCGCATGGCTGCCAGGTTATCTTGCGCTACATCATAATGTGGATCGGTGGGGTCAGGATTGACTTCCACAAGCACCAGACCTGGCTTCACAAACGCGGCTACACCATCAACATGACCGTCTGTTTCGGTCTCATCAATATCGCCGGGAAGCCATATCACTTTCTCAGCACCGAGCGTGCGGCAGAGTTCGTTTTCTATTTGTTCCCTCGACCAATCGGGATTGCGGTTTGCATTCGGGAAACAGGATTCGGTGGTCAACACGGTGCCTTCGCCATCTACACTAATGCCACCACCCTCTGCAAACAGTGTGGAATGAAATTGACGCGCGCCGGTTAATTCCAGAATACGCTCACCCATTAGCGCGTCTTGATCATAGGGTGAATACTTGCCGCCCCAGGCATTAAACTGCCAAACACTGCCGGCCAGTTCACCGTTATCGTTCACCAAAAAGTTCGGTCCGGAATCACGTGCCCAGGAGTCGTCGATTGGCATTTCAATTAGCTCAACGTTCTCGGTCAAAAAGGCTTGTGCCATGGCTCGCTTTTCGGCAGGTACCAACATTCTTACGGGCTCGAAGGCGGCAATGGCATTCGCAACGTCTGCATAGCCCTGCTGCGCAGCACCGTAGTCCGGCCATAAGCCATCCCTGCAGGGCCAAGCCATCCAGGTGCATGTATGTGGGGCCCATTCTGCGGGCATGTAAAAACCAAAATCTGCTGGGTTTTTTGTTTCAGACATGGTGAGTCTCCGTATGGGAAGGCTTTGGTCTTGCCAGATAGAAAAGTACTGCGGCAACAATAAACAAGCCTATTGCCATAACAAACACGCGATCGTAGTCGCCATCAAGAATGAGAGTAGCGGCAGCGTAGGGTCCCAAAGTGCTGCCCAGTGTTGTGCAGAAAGAGCCTGCTGCCAACACGCCTCCGCTTCTGTCCAGGCCGGCTAGCAAGCCTTGAATAAAGGGCAGGCAAAATGCCCAGCTAAAGCCGAGCAGGCAAGAGCCTAGAAAATAGTCCAGGTAAGATTCGGCATTGATCAGCAGAAGCAGGCCAGCAATAGCCTTAGCAACACCGAGAATAATCGGCATCACGTGACCAAATCGATTGCCCACAATAATCACTGAGAACGCTCCAGGTATGCCTATGAACGAAGCAATCAGTAAGGCGCGTCCGATTTCATGCTCACTCAGAGCCATAGACACGCCAAGCCGTTCCACATAAGTGAACTGGGCTGTGTTAGCGGCTTCATACAAACCGAATGCTATCGCACCAAACACTGCAGCCGCGGTTGCTAAGGCCTTTAGAGAGGAGCCAGACACAATGATGCCGTGCAAGTGGTCGGTAGTGTGCTCTTTAACCGCGGACAACGCAGGCAGTGAAACGCAGAACATCACGGCGGCGAGATCCAGCCCCGCGATCATCAAAAACATACCCTTCACGCCAAGGTCGCCTGAGTACACCGGCAATACATAGAGCGCAAGGCCACTCACAATAAACTGAAGAGTCACAAATACACCGAAGCCACGCTCGGGATCACTTGAGCGCGCATAAGCGGCCAGCGTTGATACATACACGATGCCGCTGCCAACACCAGCAGCAAATCGTGCAATCAGGAACAGCTCAAAATTATTAGCTGAAAACGCGGATACGAAATCCGCGGTTGCGGCGAACAACAGTGCACCGATAGAAATAGCTCTTAGTGGTAGCCCTTGCATCTGAAATGCCATCAGCAATGCAATTAAAGCGCCACCAAAAAAATTAGCGGATGCGGCAATACCGGCTTGTTGCTCGCTAATATTCGAGCCATCAACCAGCACACCAACCATGCCGGGTAATACCAGCAACTGCATCAAAGACACAGTGCCGAGTATGGCCAGGCTCAGATGCTTTGCCAGCTCATGGGCGGAGGTCATTCGCCGGCTTTGCCGTCGAGTGTGAGCAGGGCGCCGTAAAGGTCAGGGCGGCGGTCTCTGAAAACACCCCAGGAGCGTCGATACTCGCGTTGGTAGTCCAGGTCGAAGCTGGCAGTCAGCACGGTTTCGGTGGTTCTATCGGCTGATTCAACGAAAGCGCCCAGATGATCAGTGATAAATGAAGACCCGTAGAAGGTCATTTCCACGCCGCGGCTCTCTTCTGTGCCAATTCGGTTAGAGGCAACCACTGGCACCATATTCGCTG
The DNA here is from genome assembly GCA_030429735.1 of Gammaproteobacteria bacterium. Taxonomy (GTDB): domain Bacteria; phylum Pseudomonadota; class Gammaproteobacteria; order Pseudomonadales; family JAUIET01; genus JAUIET01. The sequence continues at coordinate 46,127 of JAUIET010000006.1, read as the reverse complement.
CAGAGTGGCCGCGCATGGTGGTTTGCCAATGGTCTTTGCTGTCCAGTTCTGGTGTGGCAATTTCAGAACCTATGGCGGTTGGGTAGAAAAGAATCTGCGCGCCCTGCAAAACCATGGCACGGGCAGCCTCTGGAAACCACTGGTCCCAACATACCGCCACGCCTATGGTCGCATAGCGCGTTTTAATGGCTTTGAAACCGGTATCACCTGGGCTGAAATAAAACTTCTCTTCGTAGGCCGGACTGTCTGGAATGTGGCTTTTTCGATAGTGCCCGACAATGCTGCCGTCAGCATCTACGACCGCGATCGAATTAAAGAAGGCCTGGCCAGCGCGCTCGAAATACGACACAGGTAACACCACCTCTCGCTCGCGCGCCACCGCCTGCATTCGCTTGATGGTTGCTTGTTCTTCAATGCTGTGTGCGAGATCAAAATGTTTATCTTGTTCATCAATGCAGAAATAAGGTGTCTCGAACAGTTCCTGAATCAAAATAATCTGAGCGCCGGCGTCCGCCGCTTTGTGTATCAGCTCGCAGGCTTTATCCACATTGGATTCCAGATTCCAACTGCAGGCCATCTGCGTTGCCGCCACCGTAACCTTCATATTCTCCTCCAGGAGCATAGTGTCATGAGGCCTATCATAGCTTAGCCAGCGATTTCTGGTCACTTTTGCCAGTGCGTGTCACTTCAGCGGCATGTCCATAACCTTGACGTCTCTGTCCAACAGCGCCATAAATGCTTGTAACTGATCCATTGGCATGATCAGAGTAGACGTATTTACTAATGGATGGCACAACACTGCAGAGGCATTCCACACATCAGCATCAACAATCAACTCCACTTTCTTTTCGGTATCATTCAACACCGACAGAAGCGATACTGATCCCGGCTCCACACCTAAAAATTCATTGAGCTGTTCCGGTGTGCCAAATGAGAAACGACTGGAATCCAGTTGCTTTGACAACTCGGTAAAATCGATGGCTTTGTCTTCACAAATAACCAGCAGGAAATAGCGTTTTCCTTTCTTATTGCGCAAGAACAGGTTTTTAGTTCTGGCACCGCCCAATTCAGGAATAACTTCATTGGCTTCATCGCAGGTGAACACGGCTTCGTGGTCAAAGCGCTGGTAGCGTATGCCGTGCGTGTCTAGAAATTCGATAGCCTTCATGAGTGAGTATGCTCCTTATAAATTGCTGAATATCAGGGCAAAACCGGCAGCAAACAAGACGGGAGAAGCACCAGGCAGTATGATAATGATTTGGGATAGAGAAATAAAATATGACCGCCATAACACAGCCCGCACGCTACCTGGAAGAATCTTTTGGCCAGTTTGCAGGCCTGATCAATGCGCACGCCGAGAACCAGCCGGACAGGATAGCGCTGCAAGAAGGTGATGAAAAACTGACGTGGTCAGAAACAGCAGCCATCGCGAATAGAATTGCCGCTCAGCTGCGAACCGAAGGGCTGCAAGCAGGGCAGGCGGTTTCCTTGCTTGGTGCAAATTCGGTGCAGTATGCCTGCGCCTATCTTGGGGCTATTCTTGCCGGAGGATGTGCCGCTCCATTAACGACATCGGCAACGCCGGCGCAGCTTTCTGCGATGATGTCTGATAGTGGTGCAAGTCATCTATTTATCGACACAACAAAGCGAGCCGAGCTTGCCGACAGCGGTGTTGACTTGCCTGATTTGCAGCATGTGATGATGGACAAGGCCGATGCCGGTGCGCCGTACATAGGCGATTGGATGGCGGCTGAGGGTGCACTCTCCAATGCGCCAGAAGCCAAGCCCGAAGATCCTTTCAATATCATTTACTCCAGCGGAACCACGGGCACGCCAAAAGGCATTGTGCACAGCCACTTGATGCGGTGGCGACAGATGGGCGTTGGAGAGCCAACGGGCTATGGCAAACCCGGGCAGGTAACGCTTTTATCTACTCCTTTGTATTCCAACACCACACTGGCGCCTTTTCTTGCGACCGTAGCGTATGGCGGCACAGCGCTGTTAATGCGTAAATTTGATTGCAAAGGTTGGCTAACGTTGGCCCAGAAGCATAAGGTAACGCACACCATGCTGGTGCCGGTGCAGTACCAGCGACTGATGGATTACGAGCACTTTGATGAGTATGACCTGAGTAGTATGATCGTCAAAAACTGTACCAGTGCCCCTTTTTCTGCCGAGCTAAAGGCAGAGGTACTGAAACGCATGCCAGGCGGATTGGTTGAAGCGTATGGTATGACCGAGGGTGGCGTAGTATGTGTTTTGATTGCACATGCGCATCCTGACAAGTTGCATACGGTAGGCGTTCCGCACGGTGGCAGTGAGGTGATTACCATTGACGAAAACCTGCAACGCTTACCTATCGGTGAAATGGGCGAGCTGGTGGGCCGTTCTGGCACGATGATGTCTGGCTACCAGAACCAGCCAGAAAAAACCGAAGAAGCCGCCTGGTATGATGAAAATGGCGATCGATGGCAGCGCATGGGTGACATAGGCCGCGTTGATGAAGACGGTTTCGTAACCATTATGGGTCGTGCGAAAGACATGATCATATCGGGTGGTTTTAATATTTACCCGCGCGACCTGGAGGAAGCATTACTGAAACAGGCTGGTGTTGTTGATGCGGCTGTGATCGGTGTGGAGTCGCGTCAGTGGGGTGAAACGCCGCTTGGGTTTGTGGTTGCTGAGAAAGGCGTTGAATTAGATGTGCAGGCAGTGATGGAAAGCGCCAACAGTGAGCTTGGTAAAACACAGAGGTTGTCAGAAGTACGGTTGATAGAAGAGTTACCTCGCAGCCATATTGGCAAAATATTAAAGACAGAGCTTCGGGAAATGGTGAGCTGAGCGCATGAACGATCTGATAAAAATGAGTGCTGTTGAACTGGCGAGCGGTGTTGCGAATAAAGCCTTCTCCGCTAAAGAAGTGGCTGGTGCGCACCTGCAGAGAATTGCAGACGTTAATCCCGGTCTGAATGCGGTGGTGAGAGTTCTTGAAGACATGGCGTACACTGCGGCGGCCGAGGTTGATCGCGCGGTTGCAGCGGGAGAAGCTTTAGGTCCTCTGGCTGGTGTTCCTGTAACAATCAAGGAAAATATAGATGTAATCGGTTCAGCAACCACCCAAGGAGTGGAAGCGCTTGCGGACGCGATACCTGCGACGAACTCGCCGATTGTTGACCGGGTGTTGGCAGCCGGTGCTTTGCCTGTAGGGCGAACCAATTTACCTGAGATGGGCTTGCGCTTACATACCGATAACGTGCTGCATGGAGCAACCATAAACCCATGGAATGCGGGGCATACAAGCGGTGGGTCTTCAGGCGGAGAAGCTGTCGCGCTTGCAACAGGCATGTCAGCTCTTGGTTTGGGCAATGACATTGGAGGTTCACTAAGAAATCCCGCAACCTGCTGTGGTATCGCGTCGATCAAACCAACACAAGGCCTGGTACCGCACGCTGTGACAATACCGTTTGAAGATGAGCCGATCAGTTATCAGCTAATGCTCACGGATGGCCCAATGGCGCGCACAGTAGCGGATGTACGTCTGGGGCTGAATGTACTGCATGGTTACCACCCGCGAGATCCCAATAGTGTGAACGCGGTACAAAATACTCAGCAAGGTCCGCTGCGTATTGCCGTTATGGCAGAACCTTCAGGTGGCAGTGTCAACCCTCGAATAGCTGCGTTGACTCGTGACGCTGCAAAGATACTTGAAGCGGCTGGTTGCATCGTGAACGAGACAGAACCGCCCGGTTTCAGTGGCGCGATCGAGCTTTGGTTTGATCTTCTTGACAACGATTTCTCACTGGTCATGCCTTTGGTTGCTGGGCTTATGTCTGCCGATGCGATGACCTTTATCGAGGATTTTCGTACTGGTCGCAGCAATCCGTCAACAGAAGACTACGCATCGACGCTGACGCGGCGAATGTCCATGGCCCGGAGCTGGGCTAACTTCTATTCGGACTACGATGTTTTGCTGACGCCAACCTGGGCGCAGTTACCTTATAAAGTGGGTTGGGACATAGAGAAGCCGGGTCGCGCGATGGAAACAATAATGCAGGCCAGGTGTGTGTTGCCTGGCAATGCGCTGGGTCTTCCGTCGGCTTGTGTGCCAGTAGGCGTGGTGGATGGATTGCCGGTTGGCGTTATGCTGACAGGTGCGCGTTTTAGCGATCATTTATGCCTTGACGCTGCAGCAACGATCGAAGCCGCCTATGAAAGCCGCACGCCGATCAACCCCGTCAATTAGAAACCTGTTTCTAACGGCGATAATCCAAAGGTGGAGGTCTGTCACCCAGTAAGGGTTGGTAATCAAAGTCATCACCACGGCGTTCCAGCCATTCTTGCTTCGCCTGCTTGATTATGTCCGGACTCTGAAACAGCTTAACCGCGGTTAAGGCCATGCTGTTAGCAGCCAGCATCATGCCCTTATGGCCAATGCTCATGCCACCGGCGGCTACCGCCTGCCAGGTGTGAGCCGATGTTCCGGGAACCCAGGTAGCGGTTTTCAAACCGACGGTTGGCGCCATCCAGCTGACGTCACCAACGTCTGAAGAACCTGTGCCCTTATGAATCTCTTCGGTAAACTCAGTGATTTCCTTCTCGGAGCCCAATTCAAGTTTAGGCTTACCGGTAAATGTTTTCACAATTTGCTCAGCAAAGCGTTGTTCTTTCTTGCTGTACTCGATACCACCGATTGAACGCAGGCTTTCGTCCATCACTCGAGCCAGTGTGACGTTTGGCAGAATATTGTAATTGCCATGAATCACTTCCCATTCAACCTTGGTGCCGGTGCCTAGTGCGGCGCCGCGAGCAGCATTTTCAACGCGTTCCCAAATAGGCAACAGTTCCTGAGGGCTGGGTGCGCGCACGTAGTAGAACGATTCTGCAAACTCTGGCACAACGTTTGGTGCAAGCCCACCCTGGGTAATCACGTAATGCAGGCGCGTCGTAGTCGGTACATGTTCGCGCAGCATATTCACCATATGGTTCATGGCTTCAATACCGTCCAGACCCGAGCGACCGCGTTCAGGCGCTGCGGCTGCGTGTGAGGCAACGCCGGTAAAGCGAAACTTGGCGGATCTGTTGGCCAGCGTGGTGCCTGGAAGTGCACCGTTCTCGTCGTCAGCATGCCAATGAATAACGACATCCACATCATCAAACAAGCCTTCGCGCACCATATACACCTTACCGGACCCGCCTTCCTCAGCGGGGGTGCCGTAAAGCCTTACCGTGCCTTTGGCGCCCGAATCCGCTAGCCAATCACGTGCGGCAATGGCAGCAGCTACAGAGCCTACACCGAATAAATGGTGCCCACAGGCATGACCGGCATCACCGCCCTCCACGGGTTTTCGTTCTGGAATGGCCTGCTGTGACACACCAGGGAGAGCATCGTACTCAGCCAATATTGCAATAACAGGCTCGCCTGAGCCATAACTGGCCACAAACGAGGTTGGGATATTGGCAACACCTGTTTCAATGCTGAACCCTGAGTTTTTCAATTGCGATTGCAACAATTCACTGCTGCGCGTTTCCTGGTATCCAACCTCAGCCCAATCCCAAATTTGCTGGGCCATGTCGATATAAGCGTCACGTTGCTTTTCAACACCAGCGCTAACGGCATCGAGTGAAGGATCAGCAGCAACATGTGTTGCTCCCGCTAATGCAAAAGCAATAATAAAAAAGCGTTTCATAGGGTTTTTAACTTCTCTCCAATTTCTTCAGGTGTGACCATTGGCGAAAATCGATCTAACACATTACCGTTGCGATCAATAAGAAACTTGGTGAAGTTCCAGGCAATGTCAGAGTTCCCTTCTTCATCAGGTTTCGTCGACGTCAGCATTTGATAGAGCTCGCACGCGCCGTCTCCGTTGACCTCAATTTTTGAGAACATCGGAAAATTCACATCATAGTTTGATCGGGCAAATTCAAGTATCTCGGCATCGGTACCGGGCTCTTGAGCGCCAAACTGGTTGCAGGGGAAACCAAGTACGGTTAACCCTTCGTTTTCTTCATGCAGTGTACGCAGACCTGCGTACTGAGGGGTGAGGCCTCATTGACTGGCGACGTTTACCACCAGGCAAATTTGACCTTTGTATTCTTTGAATGATAAGGACTGCCCGGTAATTGAGCGCATCTCAATGTCGTGAAAGTGAGTCATAGCGAGCTCCTTTGAGCGTTAAAAGGTGCCCATAGCATACCATCGTTCGAATGTGAAAACACGGTGTTCACATGTCCAGAAGTTTGTCACACTGTGGTCTAGGCAACGCGTGCACGCCCTGCACACAACACTGGAGAAGATCACAATGAAGAGCCTCATCTGGAGCCTAATGTTAGTGCTTGTTTCCACCTGGTCATACGCCGACGGACACAAAGCGCCATTAGACAAATCTCTGGCAAACGTAGAGCAGAAAGTCATTCAATGGCGAAGAGAGTTGCATGAAAATCCGGAGCTTTCGAACCGCGAGTTTGAAACCGCAGCGAAAATAGCCAAGATCCTGAACAGCCTGGATTTTGACTCGGTTAAGACCAAGGTGGCCCATACTGGTGTTGTTGGCACCCTGGTAGGCGGCAAACCGGGCCCGGTTATTGCACTGCGGGCTGATATGGACGGCTTGCCTGTTGAAGAGAAGACGGGTCTGCCATTTGCATCCAAAGCAAAAGGTGAGTTTAACGGCAACCCGGTCAACGTCATGCATGCCTGTGGGCATGATACCCACATGGCGATGTTACTTGGTGCCGCGCAGGTGCTTGCAGATAATAGAGCAGAACTTGCAGGTACGGTGAAATTTATATTCCAGCCTGCCGAGGAAGGCCCGCCGGTTGGTGAGGAGGGTGGTGCGAAACTGATGATTGATGAGGGGGTGTTATCGGGCCCAAACGCGCCGGAAGCCATAATCGGATTACACGCATGGCCAGGAAAAACGGGCGCATTGTACTATCGGTCTGGCGCATTAATGGCCGCCGCTGAAAGCCTGTTTATTAGCGTTGAAGGCGTGCAAACACATGGCTCCTCACCGTGGGGTGGCGTCGACCCAATCTATGTAAGCAGTCAGATTATGACAGCGCTGCAGGGCATACCGTCACGGTTTCTCGATATCACAAAAGGGCCTGCGGTGATCACGATAGGCAGCATTCACGGTGGTGTGCGGGGCAATATCATTCCGGACAAAGTGGAAATGATGGGTACGATTCGAACCTTCAATGCAGAAGTGCGTGACGTATTGCACGACAAGATGCACAAAGCTGTTCAAGGTATAGCCGATGCCGCCGGCGCTAAAGTAACGATTGAAACCCACGGCTATACGCCAGTAACCGGCAATGATCCTGCGCTTCTGCGCAAAATGATGCCTACTCTGCAATGGGCGGCTGGTGAAGAGAACGTGCTTGAATCAAGGCTGATTACCGGCGCCGAAGATTTTTCTCGCTACCAGGAGAAAATACCCGGCCTGTTTTTAATGCTCGGTACGAATGATCCGGGCGTGGCTCCCGAAGACTCGCCATCGAATCATTCGCCGTTTTTCAGCCCGAATGAAGCCGCGCTGATGACAGGCGTTCGTGCGCTGGTAGGTTTCGCCTTTGATTATGCGGCGGTTAATAATTAGAAATAAGCATTTTTTTTGGGGTGAGCTCGCAAAATATCAGTTCACGCAGCACCTGCTTTCGCCGATGCTGGCCGCGCTAACCGGTGACACCGCCAGTACGCGTTCAGATGTGCAAGCCTTGAATCGCTTGGTGCAGGCAGAGCAGGGGAGGCCGGAACGTTTTACAGTAGGAGTCAGCTATCACACAATAATGCGTCGAATAGACGGTGGGTGGAAAATTCAGCGGCATGAATTACAGCTGCGAGGAACGGTAGTGCAATGATCAGAAGCTTGTTGTTATCGCTGTTGGCCAATCTATGTTGCATTGAAGTGGCGAATGCTATGGAAGAGAAGGACAAGATAATCATCGCCCATCGAGGTGCCAGTGGCTACCTGCCCGAGCATACCCTGGCCGCCAAAGCGGCAGCGCATGTTATGGGCGCGGATTACATCGAGCAGGATGTGGTGATGACGAAGGATGATCACCTTGTTGTACTGCACGATCCCTACCTTGATCGCGTAACCAATGTTATGGACAAGTTTCCCGATCGTGCCCGTTCAATAAATGGAAGCAAGCGATGGTTAGCCATCGATTTTACCCTCAGTGAGATCAAATCATTATCTGCAACCCAGGGCTTTCATTTTGAAGGCGCTGACAGAAGCCGCCCGGTTGCGGATTATCCAAACCGCTTTCCCATTTTTAAATCGGGCTTTACTGTGCCTACGCTAAGTGAAGAAATAGAGCTGATTCAAGGCATGAACCACTCCACTGGCAAAAATGTTGGCATTTACGTTGAAATCAAAGCACCCTGGTTGCATTTGAACGAGGGCAAAGACATCAGTAAAGCGGTTTTGAAAACACTGAAAGAATACGGTTACAGCAGTAAAAAAGACAAGGCTTACGTACAGTGTTTTGACGCCGAAGAAGTGCGCCGTATTCATGACGCGCTTTACCCTGAACTTGGCGTAGACCTGAAACTGATTCAACTGATTGCACCGATGAACTGGGGTGAAACGCTTCGTTTGATTGACGCGAAATGGCAGCCATACGACAGTACATGGTTGTTTCAGCCTGATGCCATGAAAGCCCTGGCTCACTACGTGGATGGAATAGGGCCTTGGAAGTCACTGCTGGTATCAGACGAATCGAAACTGGGGAAAATGGAATTTACCAGCATGTTGAGGGACGCGCATGCGGCAGGATTACAGGTTCACCCTTTCACCTTTCGACTGGATTCCGGCAGAGTTCCCGCTTACGCGCGAGACTTCGAGCATTTGCTGGAGATTTTTTTGTTTGAGTTGGGTGTTGACGGTGTGTTTACAGACTTCCCGGACCGAGCGCTTGCGTTCCTGAAAAATACTCGGCCGCAGACGAGTAATTGACTCCGGCTAAGTCCCAGTTCTGCCGCTCTCGCAAGTGGTACCGGCAGAGAGCTTTAGAGCTAACGGTGTCGCATTTTGAGCCAGTGCGCCGGAACTAAGCAATGTTGCGACCGTCAGCAAAGGTGCAAGCAGCCAGGCCCGATCAAACAATAAATTTATTCAGTTAAACCCTTGAATACGAACAGTGGTTACGCATTAGCTCACGCAGGGGATCACCGCCACTCTCTTAAACTACGTTGGCCGGTGCCTTTATCAGCTGTGATGCGGTACGGTGTCCGGCTGCTTAGGCGTTTCTGGGCTGTCGATCAGCTTCCAGGGCATTATTGATGCAAGGCGCCTTTTAAACACCAGCGGCAGGGCCAACAATATCCCTGGTATCAAGCTTACAGTGCAGGCGTCGCAGATGGTTGAAGGCAATGCCTTTGTGCATCAACACATGTTTCACTGCGTTGTAGAAGTTGCTGGATGCAAAGCCGTGCAAGATAATCATAGGTGGTTTCTGATATCTCTGGTTAGTCAACGATTGCGGCCAAGTGTTTCGTGCGCATCTACCCATTCGTTTTTGCCGGTTTTCTTGTCGGTTCTGGCAGCCGATACCAGCGACAGTTCGCCGGCCACCACGGTTGCGGCGGCGATTTCCAAAAGCTTGAACGCTTTGCCTTTGCCGTAGCAGCCCATCAATTCCAGGCATTCGCGTTGGGTAGACAAGCCGGTACCACCGCCGTAGGTGGCCATAATCAATGCCGGCAACGTGATGGAGTAGTAATAATCACCCGAATTGGTCACATAACTGTACACGCTGCATTGATTAGCCTCACCAATATTGGCAATGTCTTGCCCGGTAGCAAGGTACATGGCGGCGAGTCCGTTGGCCGGGTGCGCAGCATTATTAGACGCACCGCTCATGTACGCAGCCAGCGTATTAATGCTGTTTCCATTTTGTAGCTGCTTTGGCGTGGTGCGCAGAACATCTTGCAGCACCTCTTTGGGTACAGTGATTTCAGCAGTCACTTTGCGCCCGCGGCCTTTGAGTGAGTTAACAAAAGACGTTTTTTTCTCTGTATCCAGCCCGCCAGACAGCCCATAGGTGCGCAGTTTCGGATAGTTGGCACGAATCCATTCGCAGGCCACGAAGGTGGCACGGCCAGTCATGTTCTGGCCAGCGGCGTCACCTGTGCTGTAATCAAAACGGGTGTAGACCATGTTGTGCACCGGGTATTGTTCTATCTCCAACAACTTGCCTACGGAGGTGGTGGATTCTGCTTGTGCCTTTATGTTATCGAAATTGTCTTTTAGCCATTGGCAAAAATCGCGCGTATCCCTGGCATCTTTAAACATGAACATAGGGGCACGCTGCATGGATTCGCTCATAATGGTGGTGGTTACACCACCACTTTCGCGAATAACGCGCATGCCGCGGTTGTAACTGGCAATCAGGGTACCCTCAATTGTAGCCATCGGTACATAGAATTCCCCTTGTGCGTGCTCGCCATTAACCAATAGTGGCCCGGCAACTCCAATTGGTACTTGCGCAACACCAAACAAATGCTCGCAATTTCCATCCATGGATTCCGGATCAAAGGAAAATTGGCGGGTATGATTCAGCGACACGTCGCATTTCTGTTCAAGAAAGTGCTGGCGTTCGGCAATGATGTCGCTGCTGAAATCATTTTCTTTATTGCGAGGAATTTTGGAAGTCATTGAATACCCTTGTTTGTCGCGTGGTTCGTGGTATTGCTGCACCGAGCGCGATTTGGCGCCCCGTTATTGTCTATGATTTTGCTGTCGGTGTCCTTGCAATCATTGCCAGGCGACGAGCAAGTGGCCCATCGGCGAAAGCATCGGCCGCAGCTTTTGCTGATGTATACGGTCGGATGATCGTGCTGAATCTGATAAGATATCAATACCACTGTGATGTTTCAGCCAAGGTACATAGGCTGGCTTCTGACCGGTAATTTGATGGGTGGCGTAGCAATAGTCTGGCACGCTGCAGTAAGGACTTAGTGACATGTTATCAGAACTTCAACAACGGCCACCTGACCCGATTCTGGGTTTGTCGGTCAAATTCAAAGCGGACGATAATCCACAAAAAATCGATCTCGGCCCCGGCATTTACAAAGATGAGCATGGCAACACGCCTGTTCTGGCCTGTGTAAAGGCCGCAGAAAAACACCGCCTCGATACTGAAACAAGCAAAACGTATATCAGCTCTGCCGGGTCTGCGCTGTTTAATCAAAAAATAGAGCAGTTAAACCTGGCTGAACATCGCGTGATTGAGCAGAATCGAGTTCGTACTGTGTCCACGCCAGGTGGAACGGGTGCCTTACGAATAGCGGGTGAATTGATCAATACCGCTCGAGCTGGTACCACCATTTGGGTGAGCAACCCCACCTGGGCGAATCACCAGGGCGTGTTTACTGCGGCCGGTCTCAATGTGAAGACTTACCCCTACTATGACTACGACAACAAGTGCCTGGATTTCGAAGGCATGCTGGCAGTATTGAAGCAGGTGCCTGGTAGCGACGCGGTGCTGTTTCATGCATGCTGCCACAACCCCAGTGGCATGGACCTGAATGCACAGCAATGGCAGCAAATCGCTGAATTGGCCAAAGATATTGGTTTTTTACCGGTGATCGATATGGCTTATCAGGGATTTGGCAGCGGTTTGGATGAAGATGCCTATGGCTTACGCTTGATGGCTGATGTGGTTGATGAAATGATCTACTGCAGTTCGTGCTCTAAAAACTTTGGGCTGTATCGCGAGCGCATTGGTGCCTGCTCAGTGATCGCCTGCGATTCAGAAGCAGCTGACCGAGTGGCATCCGTGTTAATGCCTACAGTCAGAGTGAATTACTCAATGCCACCTGCACATGGCGCTGCCATTGTCGAGACCATTCTGAGTTCTGAGGAACTTACCCTGGCCTGGCATTCCGAGTTAGCCATGATGCGCGACCGTATAAGCGATATGCGGCAGCTGTTGGTCGAGAAGCTCAAGCAGCAAGGTGTAACGCAAGACTTTGGGTTTATCACCCGCCAGAATGGCATGTTTTCGTTTCTGGGAATCAGCCCCGAACAGGTTCAGCGCTTGATGGACGAGTACAGCGTGTATATCGTGGGTTCCAGCCGCATCAATGTGGCAGCTGTATCAAGCGATAATGTCGAATATCTGACGCGGTCAATAGCCTCAGTGTTGAACGGCTAGCCTGATCACACTATTTTGTCAGCGCTCACGATGACACCGTCTCTATCTGCGTAGAGATAGTCGCCGGGGTTGAACGCAATGCCACCAAAATTGAGCGCGATATTCAAGTTGCCCCTGGTGACCGGAATGCTCTTGCGCGGGCAAGTACCCAATGCAAACAGTGCCACCGGAATCTCGTCGATTTGGGCTGTGTCGCGAACGTAGCCATTCACGATGATGCCGGCGTAATGGTTGTTGGCAGCGAAGTTCATCAGGTTTTCGCCTACCACAGCAAAATAGGCCTGCTCAACGTCCACCACCACCACTTTCCCTGCGCCGTCCTGATCTCTGAGCAGAGCAACCAGATCGGCATTATTTTTGTCCAATTTAAGCGTCAGGATTTCACCTTGGCACTTGTCGGCGCCACCATAATTCTTATACCCTGCGCCCAGCACAGACACCTTGTCGTAGTGCTCGTCACAGATATCTGCTGTAAAAAAAGTCATTGCTGCTCTGAGTCATAAAGATAGGCTCGCGATTTTAGCATAAACATTTGATATCCTTGCATTTATTGTCGCGCCCGACGTGGGCATGGCGGAATAACAATGGGCGCGAAACCTATGAAGGTAGTTACCGGCGTCGTGGGGAATGATATCCACGTAGTTGCCAACCGATTGATTGACCTGTCACTGCAGGCCAGAGGCTATGAGGTGTTTAATCTGGGTGTGAATACGCACCTGGCGGAATTTTTTGACGCCGCTGTAGAAACCGGTGCCGAAGTACTGATGATCTCCTCGCTAAATGGCGAGGCAGAAGGTTGGGGTCGCGAAGTAAAACTGTTGAAAGCCAAGTACAAAGGTCTGGATGAATTGATCATGATGATCGGCGGCAATCTCGTGGTCGGTAGTGGCAACACCGAAGACATCATTGCCCGCTACAAGAAGTACGGCTTCGATTTGGTCTGCCATCAAACCGACCTAAACACCGGGCTGGACCTGCTGGAAGAGTTTATTCAAAAAAGGTCTGCCTCATGAGCCTGTTGCAGGAAGAGCGTGAGGTTATTCTGAGCAACGAATACGTTGACCAGTTTGATTTTGACGAAGTGACTGAGTTTGTTCGTTCAGCCAGCAAAGAACTGTTTATTTCACATCATTTCAAGAACAAGCAAAAAATGCTGGTGCAACCGCGTGGCGGATTTCCCACGTACAAGCAACAGTATGCACTGTACGAATTCTTCGTAGACGCCGACGTAGACGTGCTGCCGCTGACCGTCGATTCGAATACTCGGCTCAATGATTATGGTACGGCGCAAAAAATGTTGCGTCTTAGCGAAGAGAATGACAAAGACATGCTCAATGGCTACCCACTGGTCACGCATGGCTACCGTACAACCCGAAAAATGATCACGCATTTCGACAAGCCAGTCAGCTTGCGCCACGGTACACCCGATGCAAGACTGCTGATCGAAACAGCGATCGCTTCAGGTATTTTTGAAATTGAAGGCGGGCCAATCACGTATCTGTTACCGTATTCAAAGAATTTCCCGTTGGATAAAGCGTTTCTTTACTGGAAGTACGTAGAGAAAGTGTGCGCGAACTACTCCGAGCTCAATGAACCGATCAACCGTGAATCATTTGGGCCACTGACGGCTACATTGGTGCCACCCTCAATTACCTGCGTTATCCAGCTGCTTGAAATGCTGCTTTCACTGGAGGAGGGGGTAACGTCGTTTTCCGTATCCTTTGCTCAGCAGGGCTCAATGTTGCAAGACATTGTAACGGGTAAGGTGTTGAAAAAGCTGGCTGCAAAATACGCCGCCGATTTCAATTGCGAAGAAGCCACTATAAACCTGGTTTATCACCAGTGGATGGGAGCATTCCCAACCAATCAGAATTTTGCCGAGCAGTTAATCAATCTGTCCACAGTGATTGCCTCCATGGTTGGCGCAGATAAGATCATCACAAAAACGAGGGAGGAGGCCACTGGTATTCCAACCAAGGAAGCGAATGCAAAAACGGTTGCCGATACGCAGTATTGCCTGCGCATATTGAATGGATTGCCCGAGGTTAGTGATGAGCAGGAAGAAGAAATACTCACGCTGGAAGTGATGTCGATTATGGAAGCTGTATTCAATGACCCCGCAGATACCTTGTGGCGTAAAGTATTCAATTGCATCAAGAGCGGTGTCATTGACGTGCCGTTTTCACCTCACATTATTAATCAAAATAAAATGATCACAATTCGTGATGCGCAAAAAAATATTCGAATTCTGGAGCGAGGCAATGTACCGATTTCAGACCGGTGCTATGAGTTTGAACGCGCTCAATGTGATTTGAGCAAAGATACTACCGGCATTGTCAACGACATTATTCATGACATAGGTATTATGCAATGGTAATAGAAGCCAAGGGCCATTGCTTGATTGATGTGGGCAGTACCTACATTAAAGTAAGTACTGCAAACTCCATTGAACAACATTTTCGAGATTTTAACGCCGATATTCTTGATGACCTGCTTAGCAAATGCGGTGCAACTGTATCGCAATTTGAGAAGCATAATGTGTATATCTGCTCGTCAGCGAATGGCGGCTTAAGCACTCTGATTATCGGTGTTAGTAATACTTTTTCTCTGAAGTATGCAACGAATATTGCGTTCAATTCCGGTATCAATATTATCGATACAATTCTGTATCAGAATATTGATGAATACTCACTGCCCAGCGAGCGGATTGACGTCGTTATTATTGTAGGTGGTATAAACTCGCACAGCGCTTTGTTCTCGGATAGCTTGTTCAACTATCTGGCGGATCTGGAGTATTCCAATATTGTATTCGCTGGCAGTGAGCAGGATGCACCGCTGTTAAAAAATCACATAGATGATCTGGTGGTGTTACCCAATATTGTGGATGATCGCTTACATATTGTTGAGCAACATCTGAAAGACTACCTGGTGAATCTGTATCAGCAGGACATTGAAGGTAAAGAAGATATCAAAAACCTTTACCAGATAACGTCTAATCAAATCTATTCCACACCCTATATTGTCAACAGAGCGTTGCCATTCATAGGTTCGAAGTTCGCAGTAGCTAACCCATTTATTTTGCTCGACATTGGCGGTGCCACGACCGACATTCATTATTCAAAAGACCTTGTTGAAGACAATATGGTTACCGAGAACGAATACGACCGGCTTGTATTTAAAAGGCTGGGTGTGTATCGGTCGAGACAATCACTGATACTCGCTGCGCACGCCAATGAATTTGTGTATGAGCTGTTAAGCTACCTGAAAGTGACAGAAAACATCTTCAACGAGCACAGTGATAAAGCAACGCGAATATTGATGCAGCTCGCGATTTTTCTGGTGTTGTATAAAATCTCCAGGTATGGAGAGTCTTACGTGAAATTGAAATTGCTGGCAATCAATTCTATTGTATTTACCGGTGGCATTACCAAGATGCTGAGCTCTGATGAGATCGAGGCAATCACCCTGTTTTTCTACCGGAAAATATTAAACTCTGACCATAGGCCAGTAACAATACTTGATACTGACTATGATATCTGGACGTTAGGCGCCCGGGGAGACGATTCATGTCAATAAACTGCATTCGGATGTTATTGGAAGAAGCGGTTGAAACCGATAGCGACAAGGTGGCGGTCATTCATGATGAAAACCGCATCAGCTACGGTGAACTGTTTACCAAAGTAAACCAGGTTGCGTGTTATTTGAGTGAGCTGGATCTGCCGGATAACACTCGTATTGGTGTTTACTCAAGTAAAGGAATCGATCAGGTTATCGCGATTCTGGCTATTTTATCCACCAATTATGTACTGGTTCCATTGACACGATTGCTTAAGCCCGAGCAAGTGGAATACATCATTAATGACTGTGACATACGTTGCATCATTACCGACCGAATCAAGCTCGAGAGTATTGAGGAAATCGAATTCAGTGGGCATACGATTTCCTATGAAACGTCTGGCAAAGACGTCGCCTCGTTCGATGAGATTTATAAGTATTATAAAACGCCTTACAAATGCGACGTAAACGGCCACAATAACGCAGTGATTACCTATTCGTTCGGCCTGTCTGGGCGACCTAAAGGCATTGTGATATCGCATCGTAATCTGATTGATTCCGCTCGCGTGGTGTCGCAATACCTGAATTTGCGCTACGACGATGTAATCTCGGGTATTCTGATTTTCAATCTTGATTATGGTCTGAATCAGATTTTTTGTACGCTGTATAACAAAGCGACGCTGGCATTACATCGCTTCATTTTGGCAGAAGACTTTTTCAATCACCTGATAGATGATCAGGTAACGGTCATACCATTGATGCCAGTCAACATCGCGCAAATGTTCGAAGACGACGTGCAGCGGATACCCAGTGCCGAGCTGTTTGACGGGGTGAAAACGATTACCTCATCGGGTGGCAATGTTACTGCGCGCATGATTGATGACTGCAAGCGAACATTTCGAAACGCAGAGTTTTACTCCATGCACGGACTTACCGAAGCGTTTCGCTCCACGTATTTAGACCCATCCCAGGTAAAAATCAGGCCCAACTCAATTGGGAAACCTATTCCGGACGTAGAACTTTACGTGCTGAATGAAGAGGGTAAAGAGTGCGCCCCCAGAGAGGTTGGTGAACTGATCCATCGCGGCGGCTATATCTATCGTGGTTTTTGGAATGCGCCTGAGCAAAATGCCGAGCGTTTCAAATCGGTCAGTATTCTAAAAGATGTCGTGAATCTCGAAGGGCAACTGTGCGACGAGATTGTCGTAGCCACAGGTGACTACGTGTACAAAGACGAGGAAGGGTACTTCTACTTTGTATCTCGCAGAGACGACATGATCAAAACCAGGGGCTTTCGCGTCTCACCATTCGAGGTGGAATCCGTTGTTCGTGACAACCTTCCACAAATATCACAGTGTGCTGTGCTGGGAATCGAAAATGAAGCAATTGAAGAAGAAATTGTATTGGTGTACTCCGCTCCCAGCGAGCTTAGCGAGAAAGAAATACTGTTTGAGCTAAAGTCGCATCTGGCGTCATACATGTTGCCAGCCAGAATTGTGTATAAAAAATCTTTGCCTCTGGTTCAAAGTGATAAGAACCAGATCAACAAGGAAGAGCTCAAACGTGAATTGAGTGCCTGATACTGCGCTAGTCTGCTCTCTGCCAGACCCGGTGCGCTTCATTCAGATGGAATACTATGTTGGCCAGATCAGGAAGACGTGACAAGTTTGCCCGGGTTAAGCGTTCATAGAACTGGATAAACCGTACAATTTCCTGTTCAGACATAAGCCCTTGCGTACCGCTGGGTTTGGTGGCTGCGAGCTTTTGTTCTTGTTCCGTGCGCCAGCGGCGGATTGCGTCGAAGCTCGGTGCCTTCAGAAATACCAGCGTATCAATTTGTGCAAATACATTGGCATAGTCGCTCTGTAGTTTCGTATTAACATAAGTTCGCCATGTGCCGTGCGGGTCTTCTTTCTCTTCCAATGCATTGACCGGGGAAGCAAGTTCCGCTTTAGTTTGCGCCTCGGTGCCCACACACCAGCCTTCCAGAATGATCATATCTACCGGGCCGTCAACGCTGGGCCAATCTGACGGATCTGCACGGTCATCAGTGGCTTTGTTGAAACGTGGTAGTGGCACAGAATCACCAGCTTTTGCGTTGCGCAGTTCGTTCAAAGAACAGCTAAGCATCTGTAGGTCATGCGTGCCTGGTACTCCACGGGTTTTCAGCAGGGGATGTATGGTGTGTGCTAAATCGGCACGTTGTTCAAGGGTGAGGTAGAAATCATCAATTGATAAGGTTGCTACGTTCCAGCTATGCAGTGAATGCGCGAAAAAACAAAGGAAATCCGCTAAGGTGGACTTGCCAGTTCCCTGCGCGCCGTTAATGCCAAGAAGAAAAGGGTGTTGTTGCCCACGAAGCGCAGGCAGCTGGTGAACCAGTGGCAGATAGTAGTCGACAGCGGTGGTACGGAAGGTATCGGGTAATTGGTGCTTCGCGAGAAAGTCGGCCAGGGTCGGGTCGGACACGATGGGAGTCTCGATCATTTAATGGTTTGTAAATCATGGGTGCTGGCGACAGTGTATTCCATGTGATCGGTCTTCGCTGTAATAAATATCTGCCCCATACAAATTGGATGCGATTGAATTCGATGGTATTGTTGCTTGACTGCTTAATACCCGCGCGGAGTGTCCTATGAATGCTGAAACAGTTAGGACGGCCGACACAGTGTGTCCGCTGGATTGCGCCGACACCTGTTCTCTTAAGGTGGATATTGCGGGCGAACGGATTGTACGAGTTCGTGGTTCTGGCAAAAACCCATTCACCGCTGGCAAGGTGTGCGCCAAAGTAAGCACCGGCATGGTTGAGTGGGTGCATGGTGACAAACGCCTAACGCGCCCTCTGATGAGAGCAGGTGAAAAAGGTAGCGGGCAATTTGTGGCTGTGACCTGGGAAAAAGCCTATCAGGAAATCAAGAAGAACTTTGATCGAATAATCTCTGCACACGGTGCGCAAGCTATTCTACCGCTCAACTATGGCGGGCCAATGGGCGTGTTGAGTGGGCACTCGATGGACGAGCGTTTTTTTGCACGGCTGGGTGCTTCCATAATTAATCGAACACCATTGTGCACGGCAACCAGCACGGCGGCATGGACGTCGGTTCTCGGGGATGTTGGCGGCATCGATTTTGCCGAAATGGCGCATTCAAAGCTTATCGTGATCTGGGCCAATAACATCACGATCGGTCACTTGCATCTGATCAAAACGATTCGCAACGCAAGAAAGTCAGGTGCAAATCTGGTCGTTATTGACCCAAAGCGTACTCGAATCGCTGAAGAGGCGGATTTGTTTGTACAGTTAAACCCAGGCACAGATGTTGTGCTGGCCTATGCTGTGGCCAATCTGTTGCAGAGTAATAATGGTCTGGATCAGGACTTCATCGCCGAAAACACCAGTGGTGCAACCGAGTTTTTGGCGGAAGCAAGCAGATGGGATCCGGCAAGAGCAGCCAGTATTTGCGGTGTCTCCGAACATTGTATTCAGGCGTTGGCAGATTTGTGGGCTACGCAAAACCCCGCGGCCATGACAATGGGCGTGGGATTGGAGCGCACCCGCAATGGAGGTTCGAGCATTCGTGCGGCAATGGCCTTGCCGTTGCTGACAGGTAATTTTGGTCCAACAGGCGCGGGCCTATGCGATCCGTCGGCGTACTTTACTATTGATAGCAGCAAGTTGCGCAGTCCACATTTGAGATACGCGCCGGCGCGGGAGATCAATATTCCCGATGTGGGGCAGCACATTGTGCAAGACGACCTGGATGTGCCGATTAAAAGCCTGTTTATTTTTAATCATAATCCTGTGGCCGTGCACCCGCAGCAAAAACTATTGATCGAAGCACTTCAGCGAGAGGATTTGTTTGTCGTGGGCTTTGACCTCAATATGACCGATTCAATGCGCTATGCCGACGTGGTGCTGCCGGCGTGCAGTGCAATGGAGTACGGTGACCTGTACAAAGCCTACGGGCATGCATACTTGCAGCGTACAGAAGCTGTCATCAAGCCGGTAGGAGAAAGCCGGCCAAACACGCAGGTATTTCGCGAACTGGCATCATTGTTTGGTTTTATTGAGCCGGAATTCAGCGAGACTGATGCCGACATGCTTTCGGCAGCCGTACCCGATTTGATTGCCGTTGACGAAACAGTTGACCGCAGCAAGGCAGCTGACAGCGCATCAGTATTTCGAGATCTGCCTCCGGATACAGCTACTGGCAAAGCGCAATTGTATGATCCGCAGGAAGGACACAGAAGTGGGTTGACCCTGCCCGCCTACCAGGAGCTCGCTGAAACGCGAGAGTTTACCCTGGTGAGCCCAAGTTCAGACAAGCGCACCAATTCAACATTTGGCGGCACCGTTGCGAACAAAACGCCGTACTGTGTTGAAATGCATCCACAGGACGCCAGCAACAAAGGTCTGCGTGATAAGCAGCGAGTCAAGCTTGTGAATGAACAGGCCGAAGTCGTATTGCAGTTGTCAATTTCCGACGCCGTCAAGCCGGGTATCCTGTACGTACCTAAAGGTGCCTGGTGCGCCGACAGCGAGTCTAATTTGAGCATTAACGCGTTGATACCCGGGAGCAAGGCCGATATGGGTGATGGCGCGTGCTATAACGACACTCAGGTAGACGTGGTCGTCCTGTAGGAAAAAACGTTACCTGGCCCGCCGCACAAATACGGCATTTGTGCGTCAGATATCCGGCAGATGACAAATTATTGACTGTTATTGCGTGCTATATGATCTGTATAGCACCCATCGCTCCGTCGATTGTCTTGCGTTTGGTTTGCCCTGCAGTTATCTCGTCAGTCACAACTGCAGTTGTCGGCAACACTGAACTTGGAAACTGTCGAGATTTGACTAATCTTGAGAGACTCACAACAAATGCACAGGACGTCACCTTGTCGCGGGTAAGCTATCCCTCATTGCTTAAATATCTGGTCGTTGCCGATTTTAAATCAGACATCAACCGCTACTTCCTCGGGTTCTTCTGGTGGATAGCTGAACCCTTGATGTATGTAGCTGTGTTTTACACAGCGTTTTCGCACTTTCGATCTAACGACGAGCAGTACATCTACTTTTTGATCGTAGGCGTTACAACATGGCGTTGGTTGGCCGGCAGTATCAACCTGGCGACAAACTCCATCGTCACCAAAAAGCGAATTATCGGTCACTTTTCGGTTAATCCAGCGATTTTTACCCTCTCTTCGCTGATCACTCAGCTACTGAAGTACTTTGTCATTCTGGGGTGCGTTTGCGCGCTGCTTGAGTTTTCCGGGCAACTGAAATTCGCAGGGCTGGAATGGATGCTCTTTTGGTTCGCAAGTACGCTGACTTGTGTGTTGGCCTGTGCGCTTGGTGTGGCGTTCCTTGTTGTGTACATACCCGACCTTAGAGTGCCTATCTCCCAGGCCCTGATGCTGTTGATGTTTGTGTCCGGTGTGATCTTTCCGATTGATGGCGTCAGTGAAGAGCTGCGTGCGATTTTGCAATTTAATCCCTTTGTTCACATTATTGAGGGTGCTCGATTTGTCCTGATGGGTGAATCGCAAGGTGAACTCCCCTACGATGAACTTTCTCTTGTGTTGCTGTTTTCAGCGGTGCTTGTAGTTGGCATAGCTATTGCTTCGCTTAAGTTAGCCACTGACATACCTAAACGAGTTTTGCTGTGAAGATAGTTTCCATCGACGGGGTTTCTTTATCGTACCCCGCGAGTCGCTCATTATTTAGTCGCAAAAAAAATGCGGTTATTGAAGACCTCAACCTGACTATCGTTTCGGGTGAAAATGTTGGCATTATCGGGCGAAACGGGGTGGGCAAAACATCACTGCTAAAAATGATTGCCGGTATCCTGCAACCGGACACGGGCACAATCTGGCGCAAGCCTGGACTACGGTCTACGTTCATCGGCGTAAATTCCGGATTCGTGCCATTCATGACGGGCATCGAAAATATCTATTTGACGGGTCTGCTGCTGGGAATGAATGAACAGCAAGTGGATAGCAAGATCAGCGAAATCATTAGCTATGCAGACATTGGTGATTCCATTAGTGATCAGGTGGCCAGCTATTCGGCCGGCATGCAGTCGCGCCTTGCATTTTCCATTTCCTTGCATTCCGATCCAGATTTGCTGTTGATCGATGAAGCTCTCGGTGTTGGCGATAGAGACTTCCGCAAAAAATCAAGTGAATCGCTGCGCGCGATGATTCGTAAAGATACAACGGCGATTATTGTGTCGCATGAAGTGGAATTTCTGAAACGCGTGTGCAATCAGGTGGTCTGGATAGAAAGCGGCCGTGTCATCCGACAGGGCGCACCTGCAGTGGTGCTGGACGAATACGATCTTGCAGCGGCCTGATTCCCCATCATGAACGAATATACCCGCAAGCGGCTGAGCCCGACCAACACCCGCAAACCTAGTAGAAGCCTGGAATACTTGAAGCGCATGCTCGCCTGGGTTGAGTTCCAACAAAAGCTCGGCCATAGTCTGCCTGACGCATTACAATATGGCTTCAAGCGCATTGTTCGCTCCGGCTTGAAGCCATCTGCGGTGAATGTGGAACAAACCACGTCAACCGTCAAACCAGCCGCTCAGAAAAAACAATCACAGGAACCAAATCCACGGCAGCGATACCAACGCTGGATAGACGAGGTTGAACAGCAACAAAAAACCGCACCATTGCCTGTGCAGGGACCGTTACTGTCAATCATTCTACCTATCTATAACCCACCGGTTGATCTGCTGGTGGACGGCATCGAATCGGTCATGTCGCAGAGCTACCAGAACTGGGAGTTGATCCTGGTGAATGACAAGTCGACTACTCCGGAAGCGAATGAATTACTGACGTTGTTTGGCGCGGCAGATGAGCGAATCATTAGCATCTCAAGACTGACAAACGGCCATATTTCCGCTGCCTCGCAGACAGGTCTTGATGCCGCCAGTGGTGAATTCGTCGCGCTGCTTGATCACGACGACCTGTTACCTGTTAGAGCGCTTGCCAGAGTAGCTAAAGAAATAGAAGAATACCCGAACGCAAAATTCTTTTATTCCGACGAAGACAAAATCAGTGCTACAGGCGAGCGCCATGACCCGCACTTTAAATCCGACTGGAACCCGCAACTGCTCCTTGCGCAAAATTACATCTGCCATCTCGCGGTTTTTGAACGCGAACTTGCTCTGAACTGCGGCGGTTTCAGGGAGGGATTTGAGGGCAGCCAGGATCATGATCTGTTTTTGCGGTGCACGGGAGCGCTACACGCCGATCAGATTCGTCACATTCCGGAAGTGCTCTACCATTGGCGTGCCATTGAAGGCTCCACGTCACTGGCAAGCAACCACAAACCCTACGCCAGCCAGGCAGGCCAACGTGCCGTGCAACAGTACCTAGATTCGGTTTCTCAGGGCTGCAGGGTTGTACCAGCAGATGTGCCGAATGCATATAGGGTGCGATACCCGTTACCCAGACAACTGCCCAAGGTCAGTCTGATCATTCCCACGCGAAATCAAAAAGCGATTACCGAGCAAGCGATAAACAGCATTTTACGCAAAACTGAATATCAGAACTACGAAATCGTTCTGGTGGACAATGGCTCAACGGAACCTGACGCGCTGGCGTATTTTGATAGCCTCGCGTCATACGACAATGTTCGTGTACTCAAATACGCCAAGCCCTTTAACTATTCAGCGATAAACAATTTTGCAGTCGCGCACACAGATGCGGACGTTATTGGGCTGATCAACAATGACGTTGAAGTTATCAACGAAAATTGGCTGACAGAAATGGTGTCACTTGCCGTGCGACCGGAAAACGGCTGTATCGGAGCAAAGCTCTATTACGCAGAAGGCAAGGTCCAGCACGCAGGTGTGATTTTGGGTATCGGTGGTGTCGCTGGCCATTCGCACAAATATTTTCCAAAACAGCACCATGGGTATTTCTCAAGACTGCGTCTGGCACAGAATTTATCGGCGGTTACCGGTGCGTGCATGTTGGTCAGGAGATCAGTCTATCAACAGGTTAATGGATTGGAAGAGAACGCGCTCAAAATTGCTTTTAATGATGTTGATTTTTGCCTCCGAGTTAAATCGGCAGGATACCTGAACACCTGGACACCCTATGCTGAGCTGTACCATCACGAATCAATGTCGCGTGGCAAAGAAGATACGCCAGAAAAAGTAGAGCGGTTTAACAAAGAGGCTGATTGGATGCGTTCAAAATGGTTTCAGGAGCTAGCTCGCGACCCATATTACAATCAGAATCTGTCTTTGGCACATGAAGACTTTTCGATAGCGGAGGCTCAGTGAACATTCTGGTCATGGGCCGCGCGAAAACCGGCACTACTGTCATTTCCAAGACGATAGAAAACTCGTTGTCGGGAACCAGTCACTATTCTCTCGAACCGAAAGACATAGGCTATTTCTATGATCAACGCAATTTTCCTGAGGTAGACAACCAAATAGTCAAAATCATATTCGAACACTGGAACGGCACGCCCAGATTTCGAAATGGTCTGTTGCATAATGAATCGCCGCTAAAGTTTGATCGAGTGGTTAGCATTGTGCGCGATCCGCGCGATGAGCATATATCCAGACTGCTGTACATAATCAAGCCGTGGGTAGATGCGCACGGACTCAATCTGGAGAAAACCAAGCTGTGGCTTGAAGCCCTTGAAAGAAAAGAGCAAAACCCAACATCAGTTTCGTTTCTGGAGATGGTGTCTATATTTGATGATATTTTTGCCACTCGCATGATGAATCAAATAATGCATCCCATTGAACACAACAACTATCTAGAGGTTCTCAAGGTCAATCAAGCGCAGTCATTTGTAATACGTTATGAGGATTTCATGGCAGGCAAGCTTGACGCGTTGCAGGATTATCTCGGTTTTGAGCTCAGTGATAACAGATGCGTGGGAGATCTTTCTCGCACCTTGCGAACGGCGGCATTTGATAACTGGAAATCGTACTTCACAGAGCAAGATGTCAAGCAGCTGCAACCGCTGTATAAGCCAGTGCTTGAACGTATGGGGTACGAAGACTGGCTATTGAATGGCCAGCCAAAAGTACAGTGTGAGTCAAACTCGGCTTACGTGAAGCGATTGGTTGGTCTGGCCTAAACAAACGAAAATACAATAAAGGAATATTGGAAAAAAACATGGAAAATAAAGAAATTGCTTGTTTGACGATTGTTTCGAAGAACTATCTGGCGTGCGCCAGAGTGCTTTGTAATTCGTTTCTTGAACATCACCCCGGGGCAAGTTTTTTTGTGCTACTTGTGGATCGCAATGATGGCTACATTGACCCAAAGAGCGAGAACTTTACGCTTCTTGAATTAACTGATATTGACTTGCCGTTCCCGGATGTCTTCCCTTACCAGTACAATATTCTGGAACTCAACACGGCGGTAAAACCTTTTGCATTACGCCATCTTTTCAAGGAATACGGTTTTCAAAAGCTGACTTACATTGACCCGGACATCATGATCTTCGATCGCCTGTCTGGTGTATGGGATGGACTGGACAACGACGATGTGGTTTTGACACCGCATATGAGAGAGCCCTTTGACGACGACCGTAATCCCAGCGAACTATCGATACTTCAAAGTGGAACATACAACCTTGGATTTATCGGGCTAAGAAATGGCACCGAAGCGGACAAGTTGCTGAAATGGTGGGCATCGCGCCTGTACCTGAATTGTGTTGTTGATGTGCCAAGAGGTCTTTTCACCGACCAGAAATGGATAGATCTTGTGCCAACTTACTTCCAGAACGTGCATATTTTGCATGCGCCGCAGTACAATATTGCGTATTGGAATTTGCATGAACGCCAAATCAGTGTCACGGATAAGCAGTTCTATGTTGACGGAGAGCCACTGGCTTTCTTCCATTTCAGCGGCTTTGACCCAAGAAATCCGAACGTGTTGTCCAAGCACCAGGACAGGCATACCATCCGCGACTCTGAAGCATTAACAGCCGTTTTCGCTGAGTATTCAGAACGTTTGTTTGAGGCCGATCTGGTTGAAACCAAAAACTGGCCATTCGCGTTTAAAACGCTTCCTAATGGTGTTCAGCTCTCCGACCCAATTCATTATGTTGTCAGAGAATGTCTCGACAAGCACATTAGTTTCCCATCTCCAGAACATGAGCCCGACGCATTCTGTGCGTTCCTGATGACACCGAACCGCAACCTGTTTGGCACTGAAGTGGCGCCAATCATTGACGGAATTATCTCGTGTAGAGAAGACGTAGCAAGAGCTTTCCCCAATGCGCGCCTTAACAAGCATGATCGCGCAATGGTGAACTGGATCAGCAATAGTGGTCCGTCAGAACTGGGTCTGGATGGCTTGCTGGAATGGTTGCCAAAACTGAGCATCAAGAACCCTGTCATTGCCGTTGCGGATATTTACCGGTCGAGAGTGGATCTTATGCAGGTCTACCCAGAGGCGTTCACAAGCACGCGAGGGTTCAAGGAGTTTGTCCATTGGTTGGAAGTACATGGTGGCAATGAGTATGAAGAAATATGTGATGAGGTCATTGATGCATTTATCGCCGCAAAGGCCGGTGTCATCAAGATGCTGCATGTGTTTTTTGGCAGCCCGGATCTGCAGTCAGCTTTCCGCAACATCGGTAGTGATAGTGGCATAAGAGACTTCCGACGGTGGGCGCTAGGGTCCCTGGACCGGCTTAAAAACCTGACTGAAGACGAAGTGGAGTATTTCTACGTCTGGGCGCTTAATAATCAGGACTCCTTGAAGAAGGCGAATTTGCTGCACAATGTCTGGGTTAGGGAACAATTGGGCGCGTACCCGAACGTTTTCGCGCTAGACAAAATCACCAACCTGTGCGAATTGGTGGGCATCGATTTCACGGCCGGCGATATTGCCGACTGGCTGCTTCATGACGCGGATATCTCACCGGTCCAACATGTTGCCAGGCATTACATGAACAGCGTCGTACTCAATCGCAAATACCCCAATGCGTTGGTGGAGAAAAGTGAGTTCGTTCGCTTGTTCGAGCATCTGGTATCCGCAGATGGGCTGTCGCCTCTAATTGATCACAAATGGCTGGACAACGCCAGGCAGGACATTGAGTTGTTCGACCGCTATCGACACACAGTTAATCTGGTGGGCTATCACGAGGCCTCAACTGGAATGGGTGAAGCAGCTCGTTCCATGCAGCGCATAATGAGTGCCGGGCGGCAAGACACACAGCGTATCGTTCTGCCAAGCGTTTTTTGCAGTGAGTCGAATCTGGATATTCCGGAGAATGGGAATTTATTCGGGCAGATCAACTGCCTGGCGCGGGAGTCCATTATTGTGGCAAACGCTGACTCAGTTGATAACGTCAATCAAACCATCGCACTGGAGCAGCTGGCCAGTAGAAAAGTCGCCTACTGGCTATGGGAAACAGAGACCTTCCCTAACAAGTGGGTTGAAAATGCAGACTACTTCGACGAAATATGGTCATCATCGCAGTACGCTGCTGATGCCATCGAAGCAGCTATTAATCGATCTGTCAGAGTTGTGCCCTGTTCTCTGGATATGCCTGCACTAAGACGAGCGCGGCCCGCCCGAGCGCGATTCGGTCTGCCGGACGACGTGTTCATCTTTTCCTTCTTCTTTGACCAAAAAAGCTTTGTCGAACGAAAGAACCCTGAAGCTCTGCTACGCGCCTTTGATATGGCATTTGGCAGCCGCAAAGACGTATGTTTGTTGGTTAAAGTGAGCACGCCTCTGATAGGAGATCTTGAATATCAGCAACTTAAATCGGTCTCAAAAAACAAGAACGTGATTTGGTTTGAAGAAACCCTGAGCAGAGACGAATGCAACTCGCTGATGGCTTCTGTGGACTCCTATGTATCGCTGCACAGGTCTGAAGGGTTCGGCTTGTCAATTGCAGAGGCAATGGCTTTGGGTAAACCCACTATTGCGTCGGCATACTCTGGCAACATGGAATTTACCAACGAAGATAACTGCCGCCTATGCAACACCACCGTGATTCCGCTGCAGAAAAACATTGGTCCTTATCAGAAAGGCAGTTTGTGGGGAGATCCAGACGTATCGCACGCAAGTCAATTGATGCGCGACGTGTTCGACAACTCGCGCCGACGGAAGAAGCGTACCACGGCATTCAATGATCTGGACGCCGGGGTTATCTTCAGGAAGTACTTTGCTGTTGCCTCTGAAGACACAGAAGGTTTACCAGAAAATACCAGCACGAAGGTACTTCATGAAGCCGTCTAAGACATGTTCAGTGCAACATACAACGTTGCAGTAAGCAGGCCGCTTAAGCGGAATCAAGTGTGAGACTAATGTGAAAAAAATAATACTGCATGCCGGTTTGCATCGGACCGGGACCACGGCGCTACAGAACGCGGCGTCGGAAAGCCGCGGCGAACTTGTAAAGAGGGGTGTGCTGTTTCCGAAGGGGTGTAATCTCTATCCTGATCAACACTCAAGCATCGCCTTTGATCTCAAGAGCGGAGATGATGACAAGGTTATTCAGAGACTCAAGGAAATTGAAGCAACCGCCGAAGAGCTGGGCTGCGATAAGATATTGCTGAGCGGTGAAGAGTTTTGCGACGTTAATGCAGAACTGCTAAGCAAGTTTAACTCGATGTGTTTTGCACCAGTCACAGTATTCCTGACGTTTAGAAACTACGCTGAGTGGTTTTCCTCGCAGATTCGATACCAGAGTAATTTTGTGCCAGGTTTTTTATTCTTTGACGCAATGAATCAAGTCGTAAAACTCAATTACTCGTCAATTATTGATGTGTTCTCAAGTGCCTTTGGAGCGGAGGCGGTAAACGCTCTTAATTTTAACGATCTGAAGCAAAATCTGGTTACCAATGCCTTCAAGGCAATGCTGGCCGTGGAAGGACTGGCGACAAATAACTATCCAACAATAAATGCCTCCCTGCCATTTGGCGCATCTTCACTGACCTCGATGTTAGCCACAGATTTTACTCCGCTTGAAAGACTTAAGGTGATCAAGAGACTAGGCGAACGAACTCGGCATATTGACACCAGCGTGTTGAGGACTCTGGATCACAATCTCAAGGCGTCGATTACGCCACCTGAAGGCTGTTTCGATCACCCGAAATTAGCTGACTTTAAAGATGAATTGATGCGCATCCCAAACATTGTATCGTGCACTGAACAACACACTAAGCAAGGTACCGAATATATGCGAGTGTTGCTCAACGTAATTGATGAGCTTCACGATGAGCGCGCACTGGAGGTTGTCAATGATTAAAACGGGGCTCAAGATATTTGATCAATATACGATAGAAGGCTGGGCCCTGGACACTGAGGCCATTGATGGCGCGTTATCGCTTAATCTATATGTAGATGATGAGCTTGCCGGGAAAGTGATACCCAATTTGCACAGACCAGATGTGGCTAAGGCTTTCGGCGGCAACGGCCAATGTGGTTTTCGGGTCAGTCTGGATCAAAAGCTCGATTGGGGCGCTGTTATCGCCCTGCGAATTGAGGGCAGCGAGGCAAAAGTAGGGGCGCTTGTTGCACCCTCCAGGCCTGATCGACAGGCATACAATAGCCTGTATCGCATATACGATACTGACGTTGGCCAACTGCTGCTGAACAAGAATGACATTACCCTGGACGCCAAGATCATAAGCAACAAATGCTGGAGCCCGGATGAGCAAACTGTTTTGGGCAAGTTCCTGGACGCATCAGAAGGGGATTTTTTTGATATAGGCGCAAACCTGGGTTACTGCTCCGTGGCTGGTTCGAAGCACATGTCGCCCGATCGCCGTATTTTTTCCTTTGAGCCACAAGACTCGGTGTTTAAAAGACTTTGCGCAAATCTGGCAATTAATAATATTCATAACGCGCTACCGATTAGATCACTGCTGTGGTCGCAAGCTGGTGCGGACGTTGAGATTGAATTAGTAGACCCGCTCTGGCTTGGTTCAAGTGGCGGGGCGAGGGCACTTCCAGGCCATACCAGCCGTTACGCCGCACCTGTCGAAACGCTGGATAGCTGGGCCACGGGTAACCAGGTTGGCGTAATAAAGATTGATTGTGAAGGCGCGGAATTGGAAATTCTCAGAGGCGCGCTGCAAACACTTGAATCGCAGCGGCCATTTCTGTATTTTGAATGCAATGTTAGCCAACACTCAGAAGCCATTCTGTCACTGTTGTTTGATCTGAATTACTCGCTCTATTGGCACTCACCTTTGGTCAACGCGGTTACGCCCGCAAGGCTCAGCAAGGTAGAAAGTGAAAACTGCTCTCTTAATGTGATCGCTATTCCAGCTGAGAAGAGTGCTGCGTTTCAATTGCTGAACGGTATCAATCAAATTACCAAGATCGAAACTGCGGAAGAATACTGGCCGGCGAGCAAAGTTGGGCAGAATCTTCACGACAAAGCACTTTCTGCCGCGTAGAGATGCCCTATCGCTCAGTTTGACGAGTGAGCTTCCTCACCAAGTGAGTCACAGGTTTCCTCTGCGCTTCAATTTGTTCGGTCAGGTGCGCGTTTTCCTGCTGCAACTTGGCCAGCTGCTGAGCAAGTGTGGGTTGTTTGCTGAACGGGCCACCAGGGTAATCCTGGTTCCATTCCAGGTGGCGAATATAGGAGAAGTCATTGTTTTCGATTTTCTCAACGCGCAAGCCGAGCGCTTGCACTTTTTTTGTCACCGCGATTTCTGCGGCAATGCACTCGCCATAGTTTAGCCCGTGCGGGAACCCATCGATTTGCTCCATTACCGCCTTCTTGCAAGCCCATACTAGTGAACGCATGTGATAGCCGGTCTCGCCCTTCGGGATGTTATGGCGTTTAAAGTAATCCATGTACACATCCACTCGATTCGCCGGCTGGCTGTTGAGCAGATGTTCCGGTAGGGCCACGTTCATTTCACGCGTTCGTAACTGTGCCCAGGGTATATCCCACCCGTTATTGGGCGCTTCGCCTAACAACCCAACATTTTCGCAGGCCAGCTTGGAAACGATAGCTTGCAACCAGTTTTTTTTTGTTACATAGCAGTCGTCTTGCAAAAAAACGAAGTTATCGTAATCAGGGCAGGCCCGCCAGGCGTGATCCCAGGCACCAATATTCATACCGGTATTGTGTCGGTACAGCAGCTTGATGGGTTCTGAGGCCTCGGCCAACGAAAGTAGCTTGTCACTAGTTCTGTTAACAACAACACAGATGTCGTACGGTGCGCCGGCATCAAATGCCTGCAGGCTGTTGAGCAAGCCAATAAGATTGGTGATCGGTCGGCGATCGTAGTATGAAATGATTACAACTGTTTTGGTCATCATTCTGAAACGTTGCTGATTCGATGGATTTTGACGCATTCACGTATTTTGCAAATGCAGATTTTTACCAGTTGACAAACTGAGCCACACCCCTAAGTCTAGACCACTTAGTGATTTTCCTACACCAGTGGCATGAGCAGAAAGGCCACATTTTTAGCTGCCATGTTCAATCCCTGAGTAGTTTTAACATGAGCTGCTAAGGCTGATTATGCGTGTGCACATACCATGCAATACCGATATACAGCGCAAGCGCCACTCCAGCCATGGCGGCGCTAACGGCGAACATTAGTCCATAGCCCAGCCCCGCACCCAGAATCGAGGCGGCAATATTCGGGCCAATAAACTGACCGAACCCCTGAACGCTGGGTAGTAGTGCGACCAAGGATCCACTTCGGTCCATATGGGCGAGAATGGATGACTGATAGATATCAGCGAAAGTCCAAATCGTCATAAATCCAAACAGGCTGATAGCAATATTCGAATGATTAATACCGGCACTGAGCATTGCGACTATTGCCACCAGCGATATCAAAGACACCATCAGTGGTTTGAACAAGCCAAATCGCGCGGCACAAAACGCAAGGACGCAACCGGCGATACCAAGAAATGAAGACCAGGTCAGCACAGTACCCACCCAGTCCTCCGCTACACCGTCTTCCAGCGCGGCAAGCTCAATATAGGTGAAGTAGCCGCCGATATTAATATAGGTAAAACATATGGCCACCAGGCAAAGTAAGGGCAGCACTCTTGGGACGTGCCATGTCTCCGCATCGGGTATCAGCGCTTCCTGTGCCGCAAGTTCTTTCTTCGAGGATGGTCGGTTTGGAATAAAGAAAACCAAAACGGCGCAAAGCACGCTTAGGGTTATGAAAAACAGATAGATCTGATTCATGGTCAACTGCGGCAGGTAGTGCAACTGCAGCGCCGTAGAAAATGCGAAGCCAACCAGCTCCAGGTTAAATGCGATGATGGGTTTAGTGGTTCCCCCTAGCGTCACGACAGCTACAGCGGTGAAAATTCCACTGCCGACGCCAGCTGCGACTCTCAGTAACAACAAAGCCTCGTATGAGTTAAACACCATGCATAGTGAATTAGCGGTAACTGACAGCAACACACCGCCCCAAACCAGATACCAGCGATTGATTCTGGCAACGAGAAGAGCAGAAATTACAGCACCTAACGACAGACCGCCAAGATCAGCCCCCCAAATGCGGCCGACTTGCTCAGCTGAAAAGCCTGCCTTTTGCACCAGGGCCGTACTCAATACCGGAACGGACACCATTACGGTATAGCCCACCAGAGCCATAAAAATGGCGACACCTATTGAGGGCCAACGATCAAACTTGTTTTTTTCGAAGGGTTTAATCATGCTCGTTGCTACTCGGTTATAGGGGCACGAGCCAGGTTGCGAACGTGCGCCTGATTCCGGATATCAAGTATGGGGGCTTGGAGCAGTCCAAACCGGAACACTGTGCGGTGCACCCGACCATTGAAAACAAGGCGTCAGTTTTCTTTGCGCCTTGTTTTCGGCCGGGCCAGTCGGTCAACAATGTCAATTGAATGCTTTTATTCAGATATTGGCGCCTGGAAACGACGATGCGCAATACACGGCACCGCCATCACAGGTGATGACTTCCCCCACGGTGTACGCGCCAGCTCTTGAGCTCAGGAATATGGCCAGACCGGCTATATCTTCCGGCGTGCCAACCCGTCCGCGAGGGTTGCTGTCGCCCACCTTTTGCCAGTCGATATCGGTGTCACCACCACCACCGACGCCAGTGCTCAGCATCCAGGTAGGAAAGGGGCCTGGTGCAATTGCATTGCACAGAATATGGCGTTTGGTCAGGTGGGTTGCCAGGTTGCGGGTCAGATGGTGAACCGCCGCCTTGGATGGCCCATATGAAAAGGTTTCGAACGCGGGCGACTGCAAGCCATCCACCGAGCCAATATTGATCACCCGCGACGGATCCTCGGCGTTCGCATTATGCTCGAGCATAGGCAGTAGTTTCTGGGTAAGGAAGAACACGCCTTTAACGTTAGTATCCATGACTTTGTCCCAGCCTTTCTCCGGGAATTCCTCCAGTGGCGCTCCCCAGGAAACACCCGCATTGTTTACCAGAATATCAACGTGGTCTTCACGCGCCGACAGCGCTGCTACAAACTGCTCGATTCCGTCCAGGGTAGACAAGTCTGCGGGCAAGGATACGCAGCTACTGCCGTATTCCGCCTGCAGCCGCTTCGCTGTGGCATCACATACCTCAGCTTTTCGTGAGCTGATATACACTTTGGCGCCGTTGGCGAGAAAGCCCGCTGCAATCATTTCACCGATACCGCGTGATCCGCCGGTTACGACCGCTGTTTTGCCTTCGATAGAGAACAGATTTTTCATACAACACTCCGAGTTTGATATAGTCGCTATGCTACGTGTGATTTACCCATCCAGCAAACAAGAATAGAGAGACAGATGCTAATTCAACACCTACTGGGTTACTACGCCCGCAACAATCCTGATTTTCCCTGTATTACCTTTGCTGGCGAAACCAAAAGTTACCGCGAAATGGAAGTCATGGCCAACCAGTTTGCCAATGGCTTGCTGGATCTGGGCATTTCCAGAGGTGAGCGGGTGGCGGTTATTGGCGAAAACAATCTGGCCCACGTAGTGATGGCATTCGCTGCGGCCAAGATTGGTGCGATTCTGGTGCCCTTTAATTATCGTTTGGCAGCGACCGAGCTGGAGTATGTTGTGGGTGATTCTGGCGCCCGCTTATTGATGGCTTTGTCGGGTATGGGGCAAACCCTCACGGCGGTCAGAAACCTTTTACCGGACGATATCATTCTAATGAGTGACGGTTTGGAGGACTGCATACACTGGGAGCAATGGGTGGACAGCTTTGCCGACAGCGCTCCAAGTGTTGAGACGGATGAGCACGACCCCTATTTGCAGCTGTATACCAGCGGTACGACGGGCTATCCCAAGGGTGTGGTGATCTCCAGCTACAACCTGATTTCATTGTGTAACATGAACACAATCGCCACTGCACACCGACCGAATGCCGGTGATTGTGCGATGGTTTGCGCGCCTCTTTTTCATATTGCCGGCATAGCGTCCATCATCCTTTCTGTGTACTCAGGCCAGCACACTTTATTGCATGAGGCCTTTGACCCGGTTCGAATTTTGGATGATATGGAAGCGAACGCTGTGAGCAATATTTTCATGGTGCCAGCGATGATTGCGGCTGTGTTGCAAATGCCTGGAATACGCGATAGAGATTACTCATCACTGAAGCAGATAAGTTACGGCGCCTCCCCCATTTCCGAAACGGTTTTGTGTGAAGCGATGGACGTCTTCCAGTGCGACTTCACGCAACTGTATGGAATGACAGAAACTACCGGTACCGTTGTTGCACTGACGCCTGCGGATCACCAGCGTGCGTTGAATGGCCACCCTGGTTTGCTGCTCTCCTGTGGGCGACCGTCGGTTGGCGC
Source organism: Gammaproteobacteria bacterium (assembly GCA_030429735.1). Lineage (GTDB taxonomy): Bacteria > Pseudomonadota > Gammaproteobacteria > Pseudomonadales > JAUIET01 > JAUIET01. The sequence continues at coordinate 11,651 of JAUIET010000006.1, read as the reverse complement.
TGAAGCAAAGGTCATGGACGTGGAGGGCAATGAAGTGCCCAGAAACGAGATAGGCGAAATCTGGCTGCATTCACCAACCAATATGCTGGGCTACCATAATTTACCGGAAGCAACCGCCAGTAGCCTAACGGATGGTTGGGTTCACACTGGCGATGCCGGTTATATGGATGAAGAAGGCTACCTGTATCTCAAAGATCGAATTAAAGACATGGTGGTCAGTGGCGCAGAGAATATTTATCCCGTGGAGGTGGAAAACGCGATTGCCAAACATGCGTCAGTGCGTGATGTGGCTGTTATTGGCGTGCCTGACGAGAAGTTTGGAGAAGCCTTGTTAGCCTTTGTTGTGCTAAAACCCGATACCCAACTGACGCTTGAGGAGCTTGTGGACTTTTGTCGTGACAAGATTGCCGGATACAAGATCCCCAGGTTGATGGAAATTATTGATGAATTGCCGCGCAATCCGTCGGGAAAAATTCTCAAGAAGATTTTACGTCAGCCCTACTGGGACGGCAAAGATCGAGAGATTGGCTAATAAACTCACTGAACAGGCGGTGCCTAACTTCTTGGCCTTGTTGGAAAGAGGGGCTGCGCAACGTTACCGCGAGTGGGCTGAGTAGTTGCAGGGCGCCCGTGCCTGGGAGGCGATGCTCCGCGAGGAACTGCCCGCAGAAGTGCGTGAAGGCTTGCAAACATGCATGACACTGGAGCAGGCCAGTTCTGCTTACCTGTACTCGATGATAGAGCAAGTAAAGCAACAACAAACTGCAAAGAAACATCAGTAGGAAAGCCTGATTTTTAAGCAGCTTTCCCTGTCTCAATTCTTCCATAAGCAGCACGCGCAAGGCGTGTGATTTTACAGTTATGGGCGCGCCAAAAGATTGACAACAGGTGGCGCACTTCTATGCTTAAAATGAAGCCGCACAGTAGCGTATAAGCGTGCGTTAGTGGTCAAACCCAGTCATTACATTTCTCCAGTCATAACATTAAACGAGGGGCCTATGAGCAAACCCACTGGTGCGCGTAAGAATAGAGATTTGGATCTTGAAGCGCCGTTCGCTGATGGTGAGTTGGGCAATGTACAGAAATTTCTGTTTGCAGAGCCGATCAATCGACTGATGGATGAGATTCAGCGAGTGAACGAACAGCTCCTAAGCCTGGAGAGAACCGTCAGCCGAGATATTCGGCAATTGAACGATCGCTGCGATCAGGAAACGGCATCGCGTGAGCGCGTACTTGACGAGTTGGCGAAGCAATCCGAAGCGGGTAACGCCGATCTGTCTGCAATGATGAACGAGTACCGGCGTCAATCCGAAAAGGCTGACGCAACACTTCAGCAGGCGCTCAATACCGCGGTAAACCAGCTGGACAACTCCTTATCAGAAACCCGCGACTCCCTCGAACACAAGCTTGCCGCAGCAACCGCCAAACTGGCTACTCAGAAGGTAGACCGCAAGGCTCTGTCTGGACTGCTCGGTGGGATCGCAATGCAGATTGAGTCCGAAGAAGCCGACCTTGATGAGGCCCAGAGTGCCTGACAGCGCGACGCTGGAATCGATTGAAGGCACGCGCGAGCGAGGCCTTGAATCTCTGCGCAACTTATTGGCGAGTCCTGATCAGGGTTTTGTCGACGATCTTGAGCATCGACTGTTAACGCTGGAGCAAAGCTACGCCAGCATGGATCAGCGTACGAAAGATGTTGCCGGTGTGCTCGCCGAGGCGATGGCGCTGCGTATGAACAGGGATGATGACATTCGCGAAGCCCTGGCGCCTAGCATTGAAACTCAATTACACCGCTCAGTGCGCGATAATCTGGATGACATGGCTGAGGCCTTCTTCCCAATCATTGGTCCGGCCGTGCGTAAAATGATTACTAATATGTTGAGGCCAAGCAAAGAGGGAGCGGCCCATTCAGTAGAGCAGATTTTTCTGCTGGAGAGGAACAGCGGCTTACCCATGGCCCATGTCTGTGCACCCAACGCACCAACCCAGGATGCCGATATGGTCAGCGGTATGCTCGCTGCGATCAAGTCGTTTGTGGAAGATGCGTTCGACGCTGATGAACGAGACGGGCTGGATCAGTTGCAGGTTGGTGACCTTTCAATCTGGATTGAAACTGGACCAAAGGCAGTGATTGCCGCTGTGATACGTGGCATCGGGCCGGACAAGTTGCGCGAAGCCATGCAAGTAGAGCTTGAAACGCTGCATGTAGAACAGCACGGATTGATCAGCAATTACGACGGCGACCTCGACACCTGCGCACCGCTTCAGGAGCGCATGACCGAGTTGCATAGGAACTTTGGGCGCAGTAAGAAGGCAGATCTGGATTCAAGACAGCGGCGCTACGTGCTGGGTGCAGCTGCACTTGGCATCGCATTTCTTGGCTGGACGCTAATCGATTCCTGGCGTTGGCAAGCCTATCTGGAGAAATTGGAACATGAACCAGGTATTGTGCTAATCAGCAGCGAACGCGGGCTGACCGGCTACGAGATTAATGGCCTCCGCGACCCCTTGTCAGTGGCTCCATCCGCGCTGCTAGCGTCCACCTCCCTGAACCCGGCGCGCCTGCATGCCAGCTGGGTGCCTATGGCCTCTCTGGAGCCTGAAATTGTTCTCAAGCGTGCCACGCAAACCTTGCAGCCACCTGATACGGTGATTCTGACCATGGCAGGGCAGACCTTGAATATGCTCGGTAGAGCAGGCAGCGACTGGGTTAACAGTGCGACCGCGCGCGCTCTTGAGCTTCCAGGGATAAACATCGTCAATAGCGAACACATAGTGTTATACGAATAGCGGGCTGTTGACCGAGACGGATATTACGGATGATTCAGAGAAAAATTTGTATGCTGGGAACCTTTGCTGTTGGCAAGACAAGTCTTGTCAGACAGTACGTCGACAGTATTTTTTCCGAGCAATACCAGACGACGCTCGGTGTGAAAATAGACAAAAAAGTTGTTACCTTGCGTGACAATTCGGTCTCCCTGGTGATCTGGGATGTGCAGGGTGACGAAGGCGGCGAGATAGCGCTGCCAGTGTATTTGAAGGGCATGGCCGCTTACATATTGGTGCTTGATCCAACTCGGGCGCATACCTTGCAGCACGCGAGTCAAATGCAGAAACTGATCGAGCAGAAACATGGCGCGCTTGACTACGTTTTGGCGATCAACAAAGCAGACTTAAGAGAGCAATGGGTACTTACCTCTGACGGATTGGAGACCCTCAAGTCAGGTGCTTTGGCAACCTTCGAGACCAGTGCCAAGACTGGACAGAATGTAGAACAAATGTTCGTCAGCCTGGCCACCAGGCTGCAGCAGTAAATTCAGAGGCTAATAGCTCAATGACACCTGTTTTGCCCACTCCAGTACTAGCGTTTGTTGAAGGCCTTAGCAGTGCCAATAGCCCAGCGTATCTGCAAGTGAATGCCCGGCACAATCTGGTCTCCCTGGGTGGCGCTTTGGCGCGTTACTCATTGGATACCTTGACCATAGGTGACTCAGTCACTCAGCAGTTCCCAATGCTGGAAGGCGTGTTAGAGCAGAATCAACAGCAGTTGCATTTCGAACGAGTTCAATTGCTGAGGGCGCAGTACGCAAGTGTTGATGTATTTGTTGCCGATGGCTCAGTGTGGGTGTTGCTTACAGACACAACAATGCGCAGTCAGATGGAACAGCAGGTTCAGCAACGGCGTTTGGGGCGGACCTTTAGACGCCAAGACCTGGGCCTCAAAAACTAATTCTGTTCACGCAGCTGCGATCGAGGAATGCAGTTGTGCCTTGTCGTTTGCGGCGTCGTCATGGTGCAGTGCCGGGTTCAGATTCTTAGGAATTGTGAAGTAGAACGTGCTGCCTTGCCCAAGCTGGGATTCAAGCCACAACTCACCCCCCCAGCTCTCAGCAACCTTTCGACAAATTGCCAGCCCCAGGCCGGTACCCGCGAATTCATGGTAAGCATGCAAACGTTTGAACGGCTCAAAAATTCTGTCAAAGTAGCGCTCCTCGATACCGATGCCATTGTCTTTGACTGAAAACACCCAATGGTCATCCTCCTGCTCAACACTAATTTGTATGAGGGTGCGACAATCGGTTCTGCGGTAGCGCAATGCATTGCCGATCAAGTTTTTGATCAATGCCACGAACCGTGCACGATTACAAACAATCACGGGCAGCTTGTCGTGTACTATCTCGATCGCATTGTTTTCGATTTCCAGGCAAAACTCTATCAGTACGCACTCAAGCTCAGCACCACATTGCACGTGAGTATAGCGTTCGGTATTGTTCTCAAGCTTGGTGTAGTCGAGCAGGTCTCCCAGCATGGCTTGCATTCTGCGCGCACTCTCGGCGGAAATGCTCATGTACTGCTTAGCTGTGTCGTCCAGATTGTCAGAATATTTTTGATAGAGCAAATCGGTAAAGCTGACGATCATGCGCAACGGTTCGTTCAGGTCATGTGATGCTACGTAGGTAAACTGCCGTAACTCGTCATTCATATTGGTGAGCTGCGCTACAAGTTCTTCGGCTTCATCTACCTTATCCTGTAATTGCTCTGTGCGCTTCTCAATTTCTTTTTCCAGCCCGCGCTTACTTTGCCGCAATTTTTCTGCAGTTTGTTCACCTTTGAGTCTGACGAATTTGTGCGAATACAAGATTCCAAAAATAATCACCACCAATAACAAGTGAACGAACAGATTGGCACCAATCAGCAGCGAGGGCAGCGCCGAGCCAACTCTGGCCGTGGAATGCAGACGCAGAGTCCAGGGATGACCTTCGACGAGAAGTGGTCTTGATAAGGTCAGTACGTCTTGTGGGTCATCTGCAGCAGCGATTTGATTTACCCTGTTAGTACCATACAGCAATGCACTTTGCTCCGTGGATTGCCCGTGAAACAACTGTAGATCGATAATTGAGCCATCTGATGGTGCCGCGTAATTCACTAGTTTTCGGCTGCTAACGCGTGCAAGCAACCAACCGGCGTGCTGACCCTGTTGATCAAGCACGGGCGCAATCATTGCGAAATGTGCCTCGTCGCCCCGTGTAAGTGCATCATTCCACCGAAAGGCAGGCGAAATTGATACGGCGTTAAGTTCTCCGTTCTTGGTCCAGATTTCAGGGAGTGAATTCCTGAGCCAGTCGTGTACTACCGGGTGGGCTAGATAATCCGACTTATTGACAAGCTCTGCTTGCAGCCGCGCAAATCGCAGATCAACAACGGCCGTATCTTTGGCCAATTCTTGCAAGGAGTCGATGTACTTATGCCACGCGAAACCGCCTTGTTCTGAAAATGCTGCGTAGGCGCTGGCAATTCTTCGCAATTCGAAAGCAACACCTTGAATACGATCATGCGTTTGCCCGGCAAGCCGGTCCGATTGCGCGGCGAAGCGATGTTCGAAGTTCTTTTCTACAGAAAGAAGGTACGCCTTGGATATGGCCAGACTTAGCACGCATCCTATCGCCAAAGCCACCCAGGCTGAGGCCGGGTGGTAGAGCAGTCGTAACAAGGAGTTTTTTCTAGCAGGCATCCGCGAGTTCAACTGCGCGCAACCAGAAATTCTCTATGGCTGCTACCATATCGACGAAGCTTGTCATATCCGGTGGCTTGACCAGGTAACCATTTGCATGCAGGTCATAGGCATCAGATACATCATCTTCGGCGCATGAGCTGGTCAGCACTACGATCGGTATGCGTTGCAATGCAGGGTCACATTTTACGTCTTCGAGTAACTCACGGCCGTCCTTTCGCGGTAAATTCAGGTCGAGTAAGATCAAATCAGGGCGAGGTTGCTCTGAGTATGGGCCCACTTTCTTCAGCATTTGCAGTGCTTTCATGCCGTCTTCTGCAACGCTGATATTGGGCTGCAGTTGGCCCAGACGAAATGCTTCTTTTGCGAGAAACACATCTCCTGGGTTATCCTCCACGAGGAGAATCTCCGCAACACCTCGATCGAGCCTTCGGTTTCTCAAATCGTGTCCTCTTGAATACCGCTTGTTATTGTTGGACTAAAGTCTGGATCCAGCTGTGGAGAGTTGCTTAGCTGCCAGGTCTTTAAAAAAGCTTAGTTGTATCGCTCGGGATAATCCAGTTGCTGTCCTCGCAATCAGGCGAATGCATCAGGTAAGGAAAAGCGCCTTTCATCGATTTCAGTCAAGGCATCGAACAGCTGGTCAGTACTGAACGGCTTTTCAAGATACGCAACCGCGCCGCATTTCCAGGCGCGATCGTGGTTTTCCTTATTTCGACTTGCGGAGATGAACACTTTATAGATTGTTTTCTGTGACAACCTGTCCAGCTTATCGGCAAGCTCAAAACCTGTACCGCCAGGCAGGTTGACGTCAAGCAATGCAATATCAGGCACATTCTCCCGTGCCAGTTGGCACGCTGTTGCAACGTCTCTGGCTGCTATTACTTCGTATCTTGCGTGTTCCAGGCGGATTCTGAGGGCCTGGAGTATGGGTGATTCATCATCGACGATAAGTATTGTAGTATTTTTTGCGGATTTCATGACAGTTCTCCTGTACCACTCAGATTGTCATTAAAAATGTGTTGAAGGCCTGATTTATTCAGTCACTTCATTAGTTGGTTTAACAGGCAGCATTGCTCTGAACTCACTGCCTTTTCCTGGCTCGCTGCGAACAACGATTTCACCTCCATGTAGTTCAACAATCGTTTTACACAGGAACAGGCCCAGCCCCATACCGGGTTGTTTGCCACCTGTTCCAGCTTCTGAGTCGAGCTGGTGAAACTTCTCGAATACATCCAGCAATTTGTCCTTTGGTATTCCGCAGCCCGTGTCTTTCACGGCAATGCTCATCATTTTGCCGCTGGCGTCACTTTCAAGATTAAACGCTATGCTTCCGCCTTCTGGTGTTGCCTTTATCGCATTGCTGAGCAAATTAGACATTAACTGCTCAATGCGTAACGGGTCGCACATCAGCTTGGTGTTCTTCGCCGTGCACTGGTAACTGAGCTCAATATCTTTTCTTTTCGCAGTGATCTGATAGCGGCGCAGACATTGCCGGGCTATGTCGTCGACGTCACTGTATTCGGGTTCAATTCGCAGCTTGCCATTCTCTATGGCCGCTGAGTCCAGAAGATCGTCAATCAGTTTGTTCAGCGTATCCCAGCATTGATTTGCGTACTTTAACCAGGTTTCCTGTTTTTCGTTGATGTCGCCGCCAATGCCATCCAACACCAGCGAGGTAAATTCCTTCGCACCCGCAAGTGGCGATTTCAGTTCATGCGACACGGTCTGGTAGAACGAGCGTATCTGGGCATTTTGTTGCCGCAACTTGCGGTTGGTTTGCATGATGACAGCACGATTGTGCTCCACCTGTCTTTCCAGGTTGGCTTTGTCCAGGGCATTTGAGATTGACCGATAAATACTGCCGGGAGAAATATCGTTTTTGCTGAGGTAATCAGAGGCACCGTCTTTAAACGCATCAGCTGCTTTCCTTTCATCGCCGTAGCCGGTGAGCACCACAATTGGTAAGTGTCTATTCCTGGCGACGCTGCGAATTTCAGGAATGTGCTCTGGTCCGAGCACCCCTTCAGGTAATAAATAGTCCAGAAGTACTATGTCGATGGGCTGCTGGCTCAGCTGCTCAAAGGCGTCTTCCAGGTCTCGACTCTGAATAACATGAATGGCTTCACCCGTTTGGTTTATGTAGTGCTGCAGCAATACTCTGTCTGCCTCACTGTCATCGACAATCAATGCAAGTATCGGATCGTTCGGATCTCGTTCACCGCTGAAGTATGCGGTGTGCGTGTTCGGCGTTGCTAATTCAATGTCATGCTCAAAGTCTGTCGCGTCGCTGTCGCGAGTGGACACCATTTCCATCAGCTCTGTAAATTCCATAGGCTATTTCTCCAGAGATCTATGCAGCCGAAATCTGCCCGTTGCACTTTCAAGAATTATTGTTGGTGTGGCATTGCTTCCCGCATTTCGCGAGATCAAGCAGCTCATAACGACGCCTGTTAGTGGCTTCTAATTTCTCTATTCATACTTTATTTATAGCCCATACAGGCGAAAATACACTGAATTCGTAAGGAATTGTCGTGCGCTGGATCACAGGATTCACGCAAGAATTAATCAGGTTAAAATATAGTCAGAAGCGCCGGGTGTGCGTAAGGATCTGGCTTGTTAAGCAGGGGTCGCGATGTCTACAGGTCCACTCGGCGAGTGTTTGTTGGTGACTGGCTGCGGGATGGCGCAATAAAACACGCTGCCCTTGCCCAATTCTGATTCCAGCCACAGATTTCCTCCGTGCTTGATGGCAATTCGCCGGCAGATCGCCAGACCAATACCAGTGCCGGAGTAATCTTGTGCGCTGTGCAGCCGATTGAATATCTCAAATATGCGATCGTGATGTTCGGGCTTAATGCCAATGCCATTGTCACGGAAACTCAGTACTGTTTGTCCGGCGTAGGTTTGTGACGATACGTGAACGGTTGGCGTTTCATTGTCGTTGTACTTGAGTCCATTTGATATCAAATTGCTGAACAGCTGCAGCATTTGAGTTGGGTCTGCGCTTATTACGGGTAGCTCGTCGGATGTAATAATGACGTTGTTGCTGTCGGTTCTTTCATCTTGAAGGCTGCGTACCTTGTCCATGATGTCGTTGAGATTAACGTCAATCAGTGGACGATGCTCTGATTCCACCCTTGAAAAGGACAACAGATCTTCTATCAGAGTGTGCATCTCACCCACGCCGTCAACCGTTCGTTGCAACCATTGTTTGCCCAGCTCATCCAGGTTGTCACTATGATCTGATTGCAGAATCTGAATGAAACTGCGGATGCGCCGCAGTGGCGCCTGAAGATCGTGTGATGCGGTATAGGCAAACTGTTGCAGATCCATATTACTCTGCTGCAGTGCATCATTTGTGTGTGTTAGCTCGTTGTTCAGTTTATCCTGATAATTTATCAATTCCTGCAGATTGCTTAAGTTGCGTATTAGAGAAGACACCCCGACGACCGAACCATAGGAATCGCGCATGTAAGATACGGTAATTGATACCGGAATACGGTGGCCATCTTTATGGAGTCGCTCGGTTTCAAAATTATTGACCGCACCGTATTTTTCCAATTGCAGCGCGATATAGTCTCTTTCATGCTGAAGCTCGGCAGGTACCGTGAAGTCTGCACCGGTGCCAATCACCTCTGCGGCTGTATACCCATAGAGCTTTTCTGCGCTGGGGTTCCAGTCGGTAATACGACCCAAGGTATCCATCGCCGAAATCGCGTCGTCCGTGGTTTCAATGATACTCGCCAGCCTGGCTTGCAACTTGTTGGTGCGTTGCTGGTTTAGCAGGATATACGTAATCAGACCTACTGCGCCGAGCGATAGACCGCGGTTAATAAATGCATCCAGCGGATCACTACCGGCAGGTGAAAAATAGGCTCCGAGCAAAATCAACAACATGCAAATTCCGGACGTTACTAACAGGTATCGCGGATACACATCGCGGGCTGCCAGCCAGATCACAGCGATATAGCACACGCCCACGGCCACGCCCAATCGCAACCATATATCAAGCGCACAAATTACCGCTGCTAGTGCGGCACACAAGTAACGGGTTCGAGTTCTTGGGAATCTATGCATCGTTTTTGCGGTTATGCACTTCGGCGGGTTGCTGGTTTACTGACAGCAGCCATGCGCGCCAATGGTTTCGTTAAATTTAGAACTGCACCTGTTTTCAGTGTAATGCGCAATTGAAAGGTCTGCTGAGCCCGTTTGTACGCGATAGGTTGAAAAATAGGCAACCTCGCGAATTGTAGATCGGGTCACAGCTGTATCGACGAATCACCTTTGCTGATTAGAGGTCATTATCTATACATAGGTAATGAAACCTGTCGACGCCGCCATTCACCCAACGATCCAGGCTCAGTGCCAGCTAGCTGTGCAATTATTGGTCGTTGCTGCCTTGATGTACGTGTCTCAATGACGTCGCTGGTAGGCTTTTCTGGCGCGAATGCTTCACTTACGCAGTGCACGCCAGTTGAGTTGCTGCTCATTGATCCGGATAGAGTGGGCCGGCAAAGGTTTATAGATTGCTGTAAAGACGCTTTCGAAACGGTTTCCGTTCGTGGTGCTGATCAACTGCAGGGCGCGCTGGCGATGATATCGGCACGTGTTCCGGATATTATTTTTGTTGCACTGACGCCAGATAATTCGCCATCGCCCGCCGACTGTATTGGCTCAATCCGTTCCGTGGCACGTGATGATCACTTACCGATCATCGCACTGTGCAAAGAATACGACCGACAGCGCTTGGAAACGCTAAATCGTTGTGGCGTAACGGACGCTCTCGCGATTGCCGATCTGTCCACAGCAGCAATGTATCGCTGTATTAGCCATGCGCTTGAGAAGAGCAAGCTGCAGAGGGACAATGCAACAAAAGACGTTGTTATTCAGCAGAACAATCGTGAGCTGGCAATACAGAAGCAACACATAGGTTCGTTTTATGAGGCTGTTTCACATGAGCTTAAATCGCCGCTTGCAGGAGCAAGGGAATATGTCTCATTGGTGCTGGATGGCGTCTGTGGCGAAGCCAGCCCGTCTCAAAAAGAGCTGTTGACCCACGCAATTGAGTGCTGTGATTCACTTCGCGACTTGATACATGATCTGCTTGATACCGCTGCTATGGAAAATGGCATGCTGGTTTTGCGCAACAAACCATGTGACCTGGAGCAGCTGGTTAGAAATGTAGTTGCCCGTCACAGTGCGGTTGCCAGACGGCAAGGCATCTCGATTGACATCGATATTCAGGGTCGGCCACGATCGATTTGCTGCGATGAATTTAGAATCTCGCAACTCTTGTCTCACCTGTTGAGTAATGCAATCAAACACAGCTGCGCCTCAGGTGATATACGGGTCACGCTTAACACAACAGACAAAACATTTGTTTCGCTGTCAGTAGCTGATTCAGGGCCAGGCATCGAACAAGCTCACCGGCAACGAGTGTTTGACAAGTTCTATCAAATCAAACAGGCCAACGAAGACGAATTTGAGCACCATGAAGGGATGGGTGTTGGCCTGTTCCTGTGTCGCTCGATTGCCTGTTTGCACGGTGGCAAACTGACCTTGCAAAGCACGCCGGGTGAAGGTTGCGTGTTTACCGCTCAAATACCGAATAACCACGGACCATAACTTCAATACTTACTCAGAGCTTGATAAGGAGTTCATTATGAAAGACCGTAGCGAAACAAAAATATTGGTTGTTGACGACGACGGCCCCATACTCGCCGCGCTTAAGTTGCGCCTCGAGCATGCGGGTTACACTGTAATGGTGGCTCGTGATAGCAGCAGCGCTTGCGTGCAGGCAAAGCGATCCATGCCGGACATCGCCTTGCTGGATATAAATATGCCTGGCGGAGATGGTTTTGAATTGGCAAAAACACTTGACCGACTCGCGGACAAACGGATTGATAAGGTATTTATCACAGCCAGCAAAAAACCGGGTTTGCGCGAAAAAGCCTACGAATGTGGTGCTACAGATCTGATCGAGAAGCCGTTTAGTTCAGACCGCTTGTTCGATACTCTGGTCGGAATTGACGATCATCGTTCACAGCGCGATGGCGCATACGCGTGAACATGTAAAGAGTTGGTACCAGAGGCCGGACTCGAACCGGCACGTCCTCACGGACAAGGGATTTTGAAT
>JAUIET010000005.1 GCA_030429735.1 Gammaproteobacteria bacterium | reverse complement strand
GTCCACTCCTTCAAGGTAATCTCCCGGCCAAAGGTCGGGAAGAATAAGGGCAACAGTGCCCATTCCAGTCAGGGGTGGGTCAAAATTATTGGCCGATAGTGGGTCAGTTTAATTGGCCATTAACAAACATGGAGTTTAAAAGGCTTGTTGATTCCAGAACCTGCGAATATACCTAGTGCAAAGAACAAAAAGGATCGTCCTCTAGTCGAAGCTTCGCTAGCAATGTCCGTAAAGAGGCTTTTTTCCGGATTCAACCAATAACGAATACGATCCAAAGTGCTGTCATCATAATGTTCTTTGATCGCATCAAAACACTTATACTGTGCATCGCTTGTAGCCCCTTCACTTGCATGACTGATAAGGAGCGCACTCCCCCCCGATTCCAAAAGGTCTATCGCGCCAATCAAACTATCCAGCCCTCCCGAAAAAAGGCTGACCGAGCTATGCTCCGAGCCAAGAAGATCATTTGAAGCACTTGGGGCCAATGTCAAAAAATTATCTGGCCTTGCCCGAAAATTTACACTCCATCGATCACCTGTCAAAAAATTCAGTATCTCGCGCACCCGCTCAGAATTCTCCTTCCATAAATGCGGGACACTGACCGGCACAACCAATCTGATCTCCCGCGTCCAACTATCTTGAGATTCCTCGGAGCGCGATATTCGCGTATCCGCCGCGTAAACATGGATAGCGAGAATAAGGAGATCTATTCCTATTTCCGTTGGGTATAGTTTGAGATCATATAATTCATTCAATGCTGAAGTGATCCCAAAACCCAATACTTCCGAGTTCACCGTAAGCGGCAGTTTTGATACCTGCTCATCGGATGCATGAGGTATGACGATGTCATCTTTTTTATCAAATACCCCATAAACTAGATGTCTTCTCATCTCGCGTCTGCCTCCCGTTCCGCAAGGGTTTGCAAAATTCCAAAAGCTTGTTCGTAAACGCGCTCAATAAATTCTTGAGAACGTTCAGATGTTAATTCGTTCAGCTTATCGGATGATCGTGTAAATGCATCCGAGACCGCGCCGTGAATAAAATCATGTAGTTGTTTTTGCGCCATATGAACGGCATGAACATTTTCAGGAGCAATTGTTATTTTTATGCCTATATCATTGCACAAACGCGCTTCAATGGCGTTTGTCGCGTAGATCTCCAATACTGTTTGCATTTGTTCTGCACTGAGGTTTTCTAAATCTTGTATGTCAGCTGCAGCAAGATCGGCAATAGTTTCAATGAATGCGCTACGCGCGATACCCTCATCTATGGTCCCACTTTCAGGACAAACAAAATCTACAAGACCGATAAAAATATCTTCGATATTTGCTTGCGCTAGTGCTTTGAGGTTGAGCGTACGCAGGGTCTTTTCGAGACCTTCCGTTCTGATACTGGAAAGAACTCTAGCGAGATTTCCGCCCGACACTTTGGAAGCTCCCATCCGCTGTGCCGCGCTCTTTGCTCCACCAGCTGAAGAAGAAACATATTTTGAGATTGAGCGGCCCATGCTGCGGCTATCACTGCCGCCCGATTTTGCGAAACGGGTAAAATCGGATCTAGCACTTGAAAATTGATTACTTGGGATTGCTACCGGATCAGGCCTCTCTGCCGGAGCCTTTGGGATAGCTTGTCCTGGATCGTCTTCTGGAGCATTACCATCATCAGGCGGAGGTGGCGATGAATCGTCGCCTCCACCCAGCCAAGTGGGAATCAGACTTCCTTGATGCTGTCCGCCGTATGGATTCGATGTTCCCATTAGCGTTCACTCGACAACATAGTCAAAGTAGATTTCGCCGAACCCGAAAGCATTGAATTTTTAGCGCAGCCTGCCCATTTTTGAAGCAAGTCAGCAAACTGTTGTTTCATCTCAGTCTGAGTCAGAGCTTTTTCCCAACCACCTACAACCCAAGCACCTAAGCCATCTGTTGGAAGTCCGGCCAAGAGCTGTATGAGTCGGGACTGAAGATGCGGTTGCGTTCGAACAAGGACGATCATCCCATCAATTCCAGCTGGCTTCGTACTAAAATTGCTCGTATTTAGGATTCGCCCTCTCGTAGCATCGAACAACTGCTCGGCTTCCTCGATTGTCAGATTTGTTAACTGCTCTTCTAAGGCCTGTACTGCAAGCTTGCTGTTAAACAACTGATCTACCAAATCGGCAACCTTGCCCGATAATGCGGCTGACCCGAAATAGTCCTTTTCCTGTCGCGCCACAAAGAGGTATGGGCGTAAATCCTCTTGGCCGAGTGATGGTGCAATCGAGAACCAGTTTCTAATCGCGTCGTTCGAGCGCCACTCTCCAAAAACACCACCATCATTGGCGGCGCGAAGTTCCTTTTTTGCAGCAGCTTTTTTGGAGGTTTTGCTCTGTTCTTCATCGGAAGATATATCTTGAGCATTGCTTTCGCCCTTCATCTTTTCCTCAAACTTAGCGATATCCGTACATCGTCCATCAGGATCGATTGCCGCGCTGCTTGCGATCTGATCAAAAAGACGTGGATGAAAACTCTCAGCGAGCATCAACTTCGACAATACAGGCGTCTTTACCTCATCGGAGAACCCGCGCGCCTTAGCAGTACTCTGCCTCAACAGCAACGCATTTAGAAACCGTTTGATCTGTCGTGGATTGCCGCTCGAGCCATGAGCGAGCGACGGTCCCAATTGATCAGCAAGCACGAGCGCATTCTGAGCTTTTTCAGCCTTATCTTTCAGAGTTCCTGCGAGATCCTCTGACGTCAGCGGTTTGGTTTCCCACGGCTTCTGAAGTCGGTCACGAGCGACAGAAATCAAATTGGCAAAATCAGCGTCAGACTCGCCAAGTTCAGCGCCAATCAACAATAATCCGACGTAGTACCTTGTTTCCATTTCACCAAGTGGAGGAATTCGGAAGGGCACTTGAATGAGTTTTTCGAGGTAATTGCGTGCGTAAGTTTGCGGTCCGCTACTTTCTGGCAGGTCAGGGAAGTGATCTCGTACCGCATATTCGATCATCGCTTCATCGGCGGCAACAACAAAGGCCGTCTTACTTGTGAAAACAAATAACCGAATAGCCTCGAGGGTTTCAATGGCAATCTCAGGCAAACATCGGTCTAGATCATCGATGAGGACGACGAGTTGATCAATCTTTGCGTCATCCAAAAGCTTATCAAATGCCTCGAGAAACTCCCTGATCTCATCTGGCGCACTGTGGGCTTGCGCAGGGTTCAAATAACCTGGAATAGATGATATCGCATCATTCAGCTCTTCTGGGTCGTCACTCATGCCAGATATCCTGCCAGCGATCGCATCAATTATTGCAGGGGGCGGCATGCCATGCGCTGCAAGGGCGAGATTCCCACCGGCTTTGGCTATCTTCAACCAGTTAATGCGCCTGAATATACCTTTTACCGCATCACCTGCTTTGTCCAACAACGGTTGTTTTTCAACCAGCTCCGTAACGATGCCTTCAATGAGCGCAATCTTAGCGTCCTCGAATCCCTGAAATCTCCAGCCGTTAAATTTAATGCACAACCTGCTTTTGTCATCAATTAGGGCAGATTCAATCATCTCGAGGACGCTTGATTTACCAGCACCCCAATCTCCATGAATTCCAATCGTTAATGGCTGGTCTGGCCTCTCGCCCAGCAGCTCTATAACGGTTTGAGCGATAGCCTCATTGTTGAGCAGGTCAACTTTCGTTTCATTGTCACTTAAAATCATGGTTGGACTCCCGGAAACAAACCGTTTCGCTGTCTTTAACAAGTTTGACTGGCCGCAACAGTATAAGATCTTATCTGGTTGGCTCCAGCACTTTCTTGTTAGAGGTTAGTTTATCGGCTTCCAATCCGCGCAGGGTTGGTCTCAATGAAATTGTCATGGGGTATTCAGGGGCAGTAGGAACGCTCCCTTGAATTGTGATTGACCGGCAACACGGTCATGCTTGGTTGGTGCAGGAGGAGAAGTCACACTCTCCTACCCTGCGAGCGATTAAACGGCGATACGTTTAACCGATGCATGATGACCCACCATGGGTCTGGATTGTATCGGCGCTAGAAGGATCCAACGGAAGAACGCCAGCGTCTTCCTTGGCAAGCGCGATGTACTACATTTGTTAGATTTGAACAGAAATCAAATAAATGTAGTACATCGCACAGCTTGCGCGTAGCGGGTATGTACTCCTTATTGGAAATTCGTATCACGTTAGAGCCCGACCAGAACAACACCTGCCCAAAACTCAGGATCAGCATATGGTCGCTCATCATCGCGAAATGCAGATGAGAACTCTTCAATTAGCGTATCTACCCGATGATTGTAACTGCCAATTACTTCTTTATTCTCTTGGACAAACGCTCTCAACTCTCCCAGCGTTAAGTCTCTTAGCCAAATCTGAGCTGCAGCAAGAGCATGCACGGGTGGCAAGCCTTGATTGGCGTAGCAGTGATAGAATCGAGCTGATATCAATGCCCCAGCATCATCTTGCAACTTCCAGAGCGACCCTATAACGGCAAAAGCGCCGAGGCTCAGGAGCTTGTTGGGAAACCCATCGAGATCAGAGTCTTTGTTCAAAAAATCCTGAAGGGCAGTATTGCATGCCGTAAGCATTACTAGCCTTAACTTTGAACCAGGCTCCAAATACTCAAGCAGATTCAGTCGAAGTTCACCACCATCTGCCAGCTCCAAAGTTGAAGCAGCCGCATCCATCCAACTAAAGCTTCCATGACCTGCAAAATGCCAATGATTTGATTGAGTGAGAGCATTGCGAACATCGGACAGCTCATAGTCGCCTGCCTCCAGAATGTGCTGCTCATTGAATTCAGTGGTATTTGCACTTAGCGCACTTCCAATAGGAACGAAAGGAGCTTTATCGGGATCATCCTTACCATTGACTAAAGCAAGCGTGGGCTTTTCGTTGTAACTTCCAAAACGCTCGGTCAACGAAATCAACGCGTAGAGGGAAGGCATATAGGATATGTGCATGTAATCAAGCAGATACTTGCTTTCTTGAGAATCGTAAGCCATCGCGAATGGGAAGAAAGTCAATGGCCCAGTCGTTATGAAACAGACATTTGGCTGACCGTCAGTGCCGTAGCTGGACAGAGTATCAGCTACCCATTTCCCGTAGTGTGCCCAAAGTAAGTCACGCATTTTTTCGAATTCATGTTCCGCCTGGCTGGGCTTTCGAATTGCACGTATCCACCCTTCTCTTCTGTTCTCATCAATGAGCAGCGATAGCTCAGAGTAATATCCAAACTCAAAATTTGGGGACACATATGCATCTCCAACCTTCGAATTCGGTGGAATCAAGACAAACCGAGAACTGCTCCGCCCAAGGCAAGGCAGAAATATCCAGCAATTTATTTGCGGCAGGTATTGGTCTAGATGCTGCATCACAAATGAGCGTGTCCATTCTTGGTTAGAGACTTTCAATTCGTCGAACTTGATACGCTGCTTGCTGAGGTACGCTATGCTGTCAAAGGTGCTTGCATCCTCGCCGTAATTGACGACTCTCTCCCCCATCCGCATGCGCAAATAGTCTTTCGTGAGCGGCCGCATATTCACTTGTTTTTCAATTAGCAGCCAGTCTTCCATATCTGCAGCCAGCGTTCTGGAATGGATGAGATCAAAATACTTCAGAGCACCTTCTGTGTCCCCAGCCATAAGTGCCGCGTGTGGCAAAACGCGTACTATGTCTCGACCAGCAGGAAGATCATAAACTTGCTGCCCTATACCTTTAAAATCACCCTGCGTGCGCTCAAAGATACCTGCCATTGCCTTTGCGGCATAGGTATAGCCGATTTCCCATTTACCCAGTACAAAATAGCAAAACCCGATATTCATCGATATTTCGAAATCGGTTTTCGGCCACTGTGTCAGGTCATAGGACTCTTCGATTGATATCAGTCTTTGCACGCAGCCTTCAACGATAGACTCATCCCTATAATCCAGTGTGTTGCTGATACGAAGCCATTCGATATCCACCCAATCGAATGGGGTCTGAGCAGGGTCGAGAGAGCCCTGGAGTTGT
Organism: Gammaproteobacteria bacterium; assembly: GCA_030429735.1. Classification (GTDB taxonomy): domain Bacteria; phylum Pseudomonadota; class Gammaproteobacteria; order Pseudomonadales; family JAUIET01; genus JAUIET01. Next base: position 328,898 of record JAUIET010000005.1, on the reverse strand, counting down.
TCCAGTTCGGACAAGTATGTCTTTGTATCGATGCCAAAGGAAAGCTCATCAAACTCTGACAGGCGATGCTGCACATTTAAAAAGGTTAGCTTTCTTTCGAAATTATGGTCGCTTGCGCCATTTATTACAGCGCCGATTCTTTTATCCACAATGTCCAGATTTTCGCGAACCGCTTTGCGCGTGTAGAGAATGTCCGCCCAATCCAATACCATACCTGACCAGAATTGCGCATTTTCTTCTGCGGTGAATTGCTCAAGAACCATTTCGTACGTACCCTGAGCTGTGAGCAGATTCGACCAGCGGTCTCCATGTGTCCGAAGACTATATGCTTCAGCGATGCTGCCCATTAAAACGTTCAATTCCATCTCAACGTTTTCGGGTTTTACTTCAAGGGCATTTACGCCATAAGTAATCGCCTTTTCAATATTCAGAGGATCGCCTCTTAAAGAAGGCTCAAGCAAGTACCTAGCCAATCGCGATTTGACCGTATAGACACCTTCGCTATCGCCAATACTTTCGAAGATTGGCAAAGCTTCGTAAAGACAATCAATAGCCTTTCTAATAAGAGCTTTCTGGGCATTATATCGTCTAAAATACAAATCAGCCTCGACACCTAGAGCCGATGCGTACTTGATTTTCTCGCTTGCCGCACTGGAAAGCTCCTTACATATTTCAATGTATTCCAGTGCCTTATTGCTAATTTCTGTATCTAAATCATCAGAGGCAAACACACAGAGCTCAGCAAACTCGAAGCAGGCATTGTGGAGCGATAATTCAACTCCTTCCGCTTCATGCGATCTTAATAAATTTATTGCGCAAGAGAGATCCAGAAAAACCTGAGTTAGGATGGCTGTTTCAATTTTTCGGGATGGCTGCTCATAGACACGAGCGGTACATTTCGCTCTCAGAATGTGGCAATTCGCCACTACTAGCTCTCGTGAAAGCAACGGTGAACGAAGTGTTGGCCAATCAGAAACCTCGGAGATTACCGACAATGTTTCTGTCGCCGCTGGGATAACGCTCTCATATTGCCCCGTTTCGAATAACCGAAATAGATCTGCGTAGTGCTTTTTGAATCTACGATACTTGGAGCTTCCAAACAGTGCCATACCGCTGAACTCAGGGCTCAGGTGGAGGCGTTGTCCGCGACAAAGCCTCTTCAAATAACGCGTGGAACTGCTGATGCTCTCGTGAGTGCGCCATGATCTTATATATGTCGAGGTTTTCCATTGCTTCGGGTGCAATACGTTTTATGAGAACTTCCCTGCTGACGCCCATCTCTCTCGCGTAGTCGCCAGTGAGGCCAACAAGAGTCTGGTCTTGATCGAGCAAAGCACAAGTAACGCAGGTTAAGAGCACGCCATGTTTATCTTGCTTGTGCAAATCTTGTCCCCGTTGAAAGCTGGCGACGATATCCCATGGGTCCATTTGGTTGATATACGCCAACTGATCAATCAAGGTGTGAGCCAGAGATTCAAAGTTGTCGTTTCCAGTGATCCTTTGGAGAGTGTCAAGCAGCAAATAAACTTGACTGTCGTTGATGCGTCTCGACACCATGAATATGAACAGGCAGCCCGTACCCATAAGGGACGCTAGAATTGCACTCCGTTCACTTTCAGATAGTTTACTGCGCTTATTCCAAAAAGCCATCGCCTTTCTCTCGAAGCTCTACTGGTCACAACGAGATTAACAGAATATGTTATGATTTGTTGAGGGGATTTCGAAAAAGTTAGATTGAATGATCAATCTATATCTGGGAAGGGATCGATCTCATCGTTTCCTCGAATTCGTGGAACAATGCCGACCTTACGACCTTGCTCTAACTCGATATCCATAATTTTGCCAACCCATTCCATGTTACCAGTTTCCTCGCCAATACGGGTAGATAGTAGTCGTCCTTGCTTGTTTCGTATCAACAAATCACACTCACCAGTATCAAGCAGGAATTGAACTGTATCCCAGCGCTGAGAGACACCAAAATAAAAAATTGCTGTATTGCCGCTCAGTTCATCCACATAATTAACGGGCGCACCCTGTGCAACTAATTCGCGGATGCTTTCCTCGTTAAAACTCTTTGCAGCGTATATTAAACGTTTGCCAAGAATTTCTTCTTGGTCAACTTTTTCGAATTCGCCCTCCATGACGACCCTTTCTTTTGTTATTGATTCTTAGTCTAAATCCGGCGAAGATTCGATTGGCTCATCGCCTCGCATACGAGGTAAAATACCAACCTTCTTACCTTGCTCAACCTCAAGTGCCCTTATTTTACTCGCCCAAGCCATGTTGCCTGTTTCCTCACCAATTCTAGTAGATAGAAGCCTCCCCATTGAATTCCTGATGAGTAAATCGCATTCTCCAGTATCGAGCAGATACTGAACTGCGTCCCATTGCTCATGAACAGCAAGAGGAAATATCGCGGTTGCTCCGGTTTGCAGATCAACATAGTTAATGGGAGCACCTTGCTCCACAAGCTCTCGAACCTTAGACTCGTCTAAATATTGCGCAGCTTGGAATAGGCGTTTACCCAGTATTTCCTGCGGATCAGGCTTTTCAAATTCGTCTTCCATGACGACCCTTTCTTCTTGTTCTTTATTGTCCTCGGTTACCTGGCTTCGTTCATCGACAAACAAATTGCGTGCTAAGCGTTTCTTTTTTAAATCCTTTTGTCTTTTCTTTCTCTCAGCATCCGTTAAATTATCACTCATTATGTCCACACCTTGAGATTTTTTACGAGAAAAATCGTCAACCCTTTGAAATTCCATGGAAATTGGAGGCAGTCCTAAATGATCAATTCTGTCCTTTTCAAAATTAGCTGCACTTGTCTCCAAAGAATGATTTCGATTGTATAGAAAAATACTAGATACATTTCTTGTTCCCACATAACGCTGCGGGGATTTAATTGAAAAGTACGTTTTTTTACCGTCTTCGTGGATGGAGCCCTGCAGAAACAAAATCAATACATCTGGCTTTTCAAAGACCCCCCATCCTTGGAATGATAGTGCAGGCTTGGCATGGTCTCTATTTTCACTCCAATTCAATCGATGATCCACACTTAGAAAGCTACGCTCAGATACTGATAAAATGTGCGAGCCCTTTACTTGCAGAAAATTAAGTTCAACGAGGTATTGGTAGTCAGGTCTTTTCTGGTTTAGATTAAAGGCGAACGTGCCAGTATAACCATGGCAGATTTGAAGATCATTGGTCGAAAAAAAATCTGCAAGTCTGAGTGCAGCCTGCGAGCTACTAAATTCTCCTTTAACTAAATTCTCAGGGTCTATGATCTTCTTCAGGGATAGAAACTCTGCGAACTGCCTTCTTCGTCTAGGTGTTGAAGGGTAACCTTCGTTTTCATCATCTCCACTATCATTTGTAGCAAAACGCCTTATGGTATGTCGGCTGATTTCTATGCCAATACAACGCTTCATCTCGATTGCAGCTTGATCATATGCTCCCACCAAGTCGATTTCCACATATTCCGAAAGCGCAGATTGGAGGAATTGAATTGATTGGGAACTTGGTGCACTCGAAAAAATTTCGTCAAGTCGCTTTGAAATTAAGCGGTCGATCATAGATTTGAGCCTGAAATCTCACCGTTTTGGTTCTCTGTTTTCATCAATTTTGAACAAATTCTGAAAATCGACATATTTTCCTGATATTCAATACCTAGCACAAACAACAACCCACAAGGAAATTGTCATGGTGCTTCAAGATTATCAGAAAATCATAAGCCTCGCGATCACCCTGTTAGATGACTATGGCGAATATGCCGAAGGAGAGACTTTCGACCGTCAACTCGAACTTGGCGATCACCGTTCGCTCATCACTCTCAGGACATCGAAAGATACTGCCGATCCCCAGTGGCTAGAAATCCATATCAATGGTGATGTTGCATTCACCGCTGAGATTGACCAAGAAGGCGGATCATCGAATTTTGAAGTAGAAGATCCGTCGGCAACTTTTACAAATGCGTCAACCGGTCTTAAGACAGAGAGTTCAAAAATCAACACCCTCATTTTGCGCTTAGAAGCTTGGGAGAATCGATCATGAGATATTCAGACTCGGAGCATTTAAAAGTTCTACAACTTCTTAATAAAGCAATTCAGATTATCGATACAAAGAGCAAGGCGATGCCCCGGCTTTTCGATGATCGCTATGCCACTCTCGAAAAAGGTATTCGCATTGAAGCAGTAGGCTGCGGCTCGAGCCGACCAGAGATACTCGTTTGGCAGGATCAAATCTTGGTTCTTCGATGCCGGATGCTAGACGCAAAGAATATTGCCGAAACTCCAGAAGTGTGGAGGCGTGGTCATTGGGAAAGTGTTCTAGAAGAGTACGATTGCTGGCCACGCGTTACTAGAAAAGTGTTTCCAGGGAAACACCGTGACCCTCTGGCGAGTGAGTTCTAACTCGCCATTCCCGCTATCCGATGAGCTTGGGCGCAGCAACGCCCAAGCTCTAACCGAATACCCGAAAACATTGAATTAGGAGATTCGCCATGAATCACAATCCAAAACTGTCTATATCCCTTCTTTCAATCGAGCGCCTATCGAATGCCCACTATTATCGCCGCCTATGGCTGGCAGCGGTCAATCAGCGTATATCACGTCGTGAATGGCTGAATGAGATTGCCGAGGCACTCTATTTCTATCCGGGCACGTTGCGGGCGCCCGATGGCCGCCCGATCCCCGTACCCGAAGTGGATAAGGTTTTCGACTCTGAAAACCGCTGGATGAGCTATTACCTCGAGAGTGATCCCAGCACGAGCGAGCCACGCCGCTATTGCCTTCGCAGCCCAGCAAGGTTGCAGCTAATCGACGCGTATTTTCAGATCAAGCACCCACAAATCTGGCGGCATTTTGGGCGATAGGAATTTCTATTTCCCAAACTCGTATTACAAGCGGCGCAAACTTACCCATCGTAGCCGCATCCAATTACAGGATCATTTATGACTAAAAACACGAAACGCAAGGCGCATAGCAGCGATGCGCCACCAAAAGATGAGAACCAAAGGCGCGCCCAGACCAGCAGTTACATGCACGCCGCCGCCCAAATTCCTGATGAGAAAGAGTCAATCGAAGCCGTGGCGCGGCAAGCGTCGCTGCAATGGACACGGGATCACGGAAAAAAACTCGTGAATATCAAGCACCGCCGTGAAGATATTAACAATCGATACGCAGCATCTGCCAAAGAGATTAAAAAACTGGAGACCAAGATCGCCAATACGAAACAGCACGTCCAGGGGTTCGTTCCGAACTCGAATGCTGGCGGAGCGCAGCAAGCGCTGTGGTCAGATTGGTCTACAAAAGATATCACGCTGCTCATTCTCGCAGTCGGTGGTGCGTTGTTAGCGATGGCGCTAGGTTCTGCCAACGTCTATAGCAGCCTCATGGCCTCTGGCGAGGCGGTCTTTCTTGAGAGCCCTGCGCTCGCGCGAAGCCTCTCGATGATCCTTCCTTTAGGAAGTCTGGCTCTCAAGTTCGTGACTAATTCGATGGATTATGGCAGCACGCGCAAATTCTACGCGCAATCAATATACGGGCTGACCTTTATCGTGCTCATGATCTGGGTATGGCTGTTTTCCGAGAGCTTCCAAGGCGTATCGGGTCAAATCAATCTTGATGCCCTCTTTAAAGCCGACTCTAACGCTCAAGGCCTTGTATGGAGCCAGTTCATGGCCGAGATGCTTTCGGGCACCTCGCTTGCTCTTGCTGCTGAGAGCATCTACCTCAAATACAACCCCAGCTATTTCGATGAATCGCACGAATACACCGAGCTGCGTAAAGCGCGCGACGCCAAGGAAGAAGAGCATAAAGAGTTACTGGAGCAGATGGCCGACATTGATGGAGAGCTGGTCCAGTACGACGCGGACAGGCAGGCGGAGATCAACAACCGCGAGATGGAGTTCAGAGCCTATCGCTCGAAACTTAACGCCGCCCAGAACTACAAATTTTAATTACACGGAGATACTGAATGAGAAAATTCGCACCCACTATAGCAGCAATCGTATTGATACTTGGTTTTGGCATGGCTCAGCCATCCATAGCCAAAGACTATTTTGTCGCAATCTCGCCGTACAGCTCAACCACTGAGCTGGAGCAACAAACAAAGGTGTTAATCGGTTTTTCGCTTGAACGCGACGGAGGTGATCGCGTTGTGTTTTATGACGGTTACGGATTGAAGCGCATTGGCGTATTCGAAGTTCCAACCGATCCCATCTACAAATCCCCAAAGGCTCGATTGGCGGCCAACACCCATGCCGTAGCCGCGCTGCTGCGCTTCGTAAAATCACCACCAATAGCTCAACGGAGCAAGCATCCAACAATTAAAGGTGCGGTTCGCTTACCGCAATTGCTGCGCGTGATTGGTAAAGCCAGTGCAGCGTCTGGGCATGCGGATATTCTGGTGATTGGTTCCGCGCTTTATGACGACCCGAATGCTCCGGCTTCAAGCATGGCTCAGGAGAAGATTCCTGGCGATGGTCATATTCGCTCATCGCGTTCGGACACGCCATTCGGGCTCAAGGAACAAAAAGACGCCCTAACAAATGCACGCATCCATATCGTTTATGCCGATAGGGGCGTGCAATCAAAAGATCGGCTACAGTTTTTTGTCGAGCGTTTCTGGACGCTATATGCCGAGGCACAAGGGGCGAAGTTGGTGAGCTTCACGGATGATCTCAGCGCGGCTATCGAAAACATTGCGCGAGGCGCGCCCGCGCCAAGCCACCCCCACACTCTCAAGCAAACCGATAAGCTAGAGATGATAAAGCTTGTATCAGCCAAAATGGCGCAATCGATATTTGATCGTCCCCTCAGCGTTGAGCCATTGTCTAGGGAGGAGTTTCGCCGTGCCGAGCGCGTGAGCATTGCGATCTCATGGGATTGCATAGAGTGCGATCTTGATCTCTATGCCCGACCATTTCCCGATGCGCCGATACTTTTCTTCCGCAATACGAAATCAGAGGAAGGTCAGTATTGGAAGGACTATAAAAGCTCCCCACAAACTGAGAACGGCTATGAAACCATCGCGTTCAACATACCGCTTGATCTTCGCGCTCTCAATGCCGCCGTGCATTTCTATAGCGGACATGCCGAAAAAGGCGTTAATGGTGAAGTTCGCGTATCGGTGAATGATAAAACCTATGCCGCGCCCTTTCATATCCCCGCAACCCAAGGCAATATTGCGAGCGATACAGATAGCCTTCTGGACAACCCCGAATACGCCAAATTCGAGCGCGTAATGATCGATCTGCAAAAGATCGTCGGAATTCAAACTCAATAAAACCTCCGCGCTCTCGCGCGGATTCCAATCTCTGAACATTCTCACTACGGGAGGGCTATGCCTATGCACCCACATGATCGCTCGCGCCCGAGCATTATTCTGCCGCTGATTTATCTATGTCTGAGCCTGTGGCTCTATTCCAAACTAGGCCCATTGCGAATAGATGGGCAGTTGCAGCCATTGCCTGCGCTTATTGGCGGTATCGGAGCGATATGCTTCATGCGCTTGCTCACAGAAGGGCTGAAACTCATTGCAATGGCCATCGACTGGAACGGCGCACGCACAACAACGGGCAGAGAAGGCACTGCCCGCTGGGCAAATCGCGGAGATCTGAAAGGAATGCTCAGCAGGCCCAAGGAAGGGCCATTCTGGGGCCGCTCGGCGCTTCGTTCAAAGTTCTCGCTGTTCATAGAATACGCCTCCAATGCAGTTACGATAGCACCCGCCGGATCTGGAAAAGGCATTTATGCGGTCATCACAAATATTTTTTCCATCCGAAATTCCAAGGTGATTGCGGATTTTAAGGGAGAGCTTGCATGCATCATGCTGCTGGCACTCAGAGCCATGGGCGAGAGCGTTAGAGTGCTCAATCCCAGCAAGCTCTGGAGCGCGATCCTTGGGCAGGGGGACAGTTACAACCCACTGGACATGATTACCGACAGCCTGCATCGCGAAGGTGGCCTTCGTGATATCCCTGACGATCTGAGAGAGATCGCCTCTCAGATATTCCCTGAGCCTGCGGAAAGCAGCAGTGATAACACCTATTTCCGTGAAGGTGGGCGCGACATTATCTCTGATGCCGCCCTCTTGCAGGTTATGGTCGAAGAATATGACGCGACGCTCTCTTCCGTCGCACTCTTGATACAAAACCAGCAATCATTAGACGCCAATCTGCGCTGGGTTGTTGGTGTGGATATGAAGGGCAAACCATTACCCGATGGCCCGATGCCCATTGAGCAAACCGCTTGGGCACAAAAACACGATCCTCAGGATTTGGGGGAGTTTTGTCATTGGTTCCGAGCGCGAGCACAGAACCTCCTGAACCTCATGAACAGGCCAGACACACGCACCTTTGATTCCTTTGTGGTTGGCGCACAGCAATCACTTGCGCCTTTTGCCTTCGGGCGCTTGGCTCCAGCTATGGGGCGCTCCACATTCCGTATGGATGAATTGAAGGAAGGGATTATGAGCCTTTTTATCGTCGCTGATTCAAGCCGCATGGAAATTTACAAGCCCTATGTCGGCCTCATTCAGTGGTGTGCTCTGACCACAATGAAACGGCATCCCGATAAGAATAAGCCCGTGTATTTCATTATGGATGAGGCAACGAATTACAAAATTCATGATCTGGTCAATTTGCTGACTTGGGGTCGATCCTACGGCATCCGTCTTCACCTGATCTTTCAGGACATAAATGCGTTCGAACGGATTTACGGCGAAACTGCTGTTGAAACACTTCTGTCCGAGACGGAAATAAAGCAGATATTGCCAGGGCAACGTTCACCCAAGACGCTCGAATTGCTTGAAAGAATGTTTGGCAAGCAGGCCGTGATTGTCACCAGCACATCGGGGCATGCGCAAGACGGCGGATTGCAGGAACAGGTTTCAGAATCTTCAAGATCGCTCATGGAGGCCGATGCGATCCGCCGCACTGAATACGGAATATTGATGGTGCGTAATTCCCCACCGATCTTATTTGAGCCTGTTTCTTATGCGGAAATAGAGCCTTGGAGAAGTAAGGCTGGGATCAATCCGTTTCACGGCAAGCCGTTTCTAAAGAAAGTCAAAATCAACCTTGGCCGATAAAGGAGAATTTTATGGAGCCGTATAAAAACAGAAAGATCAGGCCGTGGCGGTTTGTGAGCGGGAGCATACGCGCGCTTGCGGGATTGCTCAGGATCTGGCCGCTGCTGCTGATTGGCGCAATATTCATGTTTCCCACGTCGCCGCATATTCGAATGCAATATACGTATGAGTGGCGCAGTTCGATGCGTTACATGCTCGATTGCGACTATCTGGGCGTTCATGGCTGGATCAAATACGATCTCTACGGAGACTGCCCCGTATTCATGATGCTTAACGCCGAAGGCATGCGCTAAGAGAGCCCAACTCAGAGACCCCGCAAGTGCGCCTTCGGCTTGCGGTCATCATTTTCTTCACCGAAGGCTACTCACTGAGGATTAACAATGAGCGAACACAGTAAAGATGAAGGTGGACGTAAGCCCGATCACCTCGCCTACAATGTCAGCCCGTCGCGCGATGGTAAGGTACATTGGGAGAAGGTCGGCGCCGCATGGCAACATCGCGATGGACGCGGGTTTGACATCGACTTACACAGCGTGCCTGTCAATGGGCGTGTCACGCTGCGAGAGATGCGTGAAGAGCGTATGGATGAATACGCCAAAGATCGCGCAGCGCAGGAACCTGCGCCCGAACCTGCTGCTAAGCGTAGCCGCAGCTATGCCCGCTAGGTGCATATGCTGCATTCCCAACGCTAGAGCATGAGCAGCGTGGATCAACTCCCGCTCAGCTTGCAGCGGGTGCCGCCTGCTGCCATTCCCTTCAATGCGGCCAGTCGTTCTCAAAGCGAAGCCGATCACGGAATGGAACCCGCCAATCTGGCTAAGGAGCGCGGACGCATAGTCAGTGGCTCCGCCATGGTGCAGCGGGAAGTGCCAGCTCCGAAGCTCAGACCTGAAAACCACAAAGATGTGGATAAAGAGATTTTTAATCAGGCGTGGCTGCGCGAAGCCCGAGACGCCCATCTCGAGTGCCTTCAGGCTCAACGCGAGAACGTCTCAGGGGCAAATATCCGCTCACAAAATCCGGATTACACGGGGCCGATGCCTATGAGATAGGAATTGACAGACCATATATTATACGTTAGATGTTCCTTCTTTGTTCTCATTAGAAAGGGAGAGACGAAACGAATTTAAACCATTGAAGAAAGAAAGAGAGGTGTGATGAATTTACCCTTAGACACAAAACAGCACAAAGAAAACGCGGCACATAATAGAAAATCAACAGCCCCGCTTTCGCTCGACTTGGACGAATATCGCGGCGACCTCGCCGAATTTGATATGAGCGACGAACAGAAAGACGAAATGCTGCGCACCCTGTGGAATATTATGTCTGCCTTCGTAGATCTGGGTTGGGGATTGGACACAGTGCAGCTCTTCAGTGAATCCCGTTCCAACAGATTTGACAGAGATTCCACTTCAGAGGTAAAACCGGAAGCTATAGCGCACGAGTTTCAGAGAGCAGTTAAACCCGCTAATGACGAAAGGCAAAACAATGCATGACACACCTAAGAAAGCACTAGTTTATTGTCGTGTCTCGACAACCAAGCAGGTCATAGAAGGCGGTGGGCTCGATTCACAGGAATTGCGGTGCCGTCAATATGCCGAGCGAAACGGTTACGTAGTCGAAAATGTATTCCCTGACGATGCCTCAGGTGGAGGAGACTATATGAACAGGCCTGGAATGGTCTCTCTATTGAATTATCTGGATGTAAATTCAAAAACCAATTATGTCGTGATATTCGATGATCTCAAGCGATTTGCGAGAGACACAGTATTTCATTGGCAACTTCGCTCCCAACTCGCTCAATACGGAGCAACCGTGGAATGTCTGAATTTTAAGTTCGAAGATACGCCCGAGGGGCAATTCATGGAAACGATGATGGCTGCCAATGGCCAGCTTGAACGCCAGCAGGGTCGTCGTCAAACGAAGCAAAAAATGAAAGCCCAGCTTGAAATGGGCTATTGGCAATTCCCCGTGCCTAAGGGCTACCAATTTATTGGCACCAAGAGCGATAGCGGTAAGATCCTTCTAAAGGAGCCAGTAGCATCGATTGTACGCGAAGCATTGGTAGGTTTTTCTCAGGGAAGGTTTCAGACGAAAGCGGAAGTACAACGCTTTCTGCAAGAATGCCCCGAGTATCCGCGTGGTGCGAGCGGCAGAGTATCAGCTCAGACGGTGCATGACATGTTGACCTACGTGTTTTACGCAGGTTACCTCGAATATCCCGCGTGGGGTGTATCTCGCCGATTGGCGAAGCACGAAGCCCTCATAAGCTTCGAGACTTATCTGAAAAATCAAGAAATACTGCAGGGACGTGCAAAGGCTCCAAAGCGTGCCGATATCAATGCTGACTTCCTATTGAGGGGCTTCGTTGATTGTCGCTGCTCGAAGCCTCTCACAGCTTACTGGGCAAAAGGGCGCAACAAGCGCTATCCGTATTACCAGTGCCAGAATAAGCAATGTGAGTTTTTCGGTAAGGCTATAAAGCGCGACGTTATAGAAACTGAGTTTGGGGAGATTCTCAAAAGTATGACACCAACGACAAAGGTTATCTCAATAGTCGAGCGCATGTTTAAGAGCTTATGGAAGCATCGCAGTTTGCAACAGGGCGAACGAGTGAAAACCCTCCAAGCACAGGAACGGAAAATTGACACTGAGATAGCGAGATTGCTGGATAGAATTGTCGAGACAACTTCAGATTCTGTCATCAAGAACTACGAAAGAAAGATAGAAAAACTGGAGGATGAAAAGATCGTTTTACAGGAAAAGATGGCTAAAACTGGCAGCCCATTGAGAGGCCTTAGCGAAAGTTATAGAACCGGTCTCGAATTCCTCGAAAACCCCTATAAAATATGGGTTAAAGGGCCATTAGAGAACCAACATGCCGTGTTAAAAATGGCTTTTTCAGACCGCCTGACATATGTGCCAAATGACGGTTATAGAACCGCAAAAACCACCTTACCTTTCAAGGTGTTACGGGGATTCTCGGAGTCAATAAATGAAATGGTGGGCCGTGATGGATTCGAACCATCGACCAATTGGTTAAAAGCCAACTGCTCTACCAACTGAGCTAACGGCCCCAGGAGGATTTTTGCGCTTGCCATCCTGGCGCGACTTTTGTGCCTTGATCAACACCGGCCTCGACTTCCTGTCTCGGCGTTCGGCTCGCTGCGAATGTCTGTTGACATTCGGTCGGCCTCACCCAACTGAGCTAACGGCCCAATCAGGAAGGCGCATATGGTACTGATATGCGCCCAAAACTCAAGTATTTTTATCCGATCCCCGGACCATTGGTGTAAATGGTGGGGTCGGCTACATTCGCTTCATCAAAGCCTTTGCGGCGCAAATAGCAACTATCGCAACGGCCGCAAGCAGCACCCTGGGCATCGGCCTGATAACAGCTTACAGTCAGAGAATAGTCCACTCCATGGGCAATGCCAGCCCGAATAATGTCGGCCTTGCTGAGATCGACCAGTGGAGTCTCAATGCGCAGGGCCTGCTCATCGTTATCGGCTTCCACACCAGCTTTGGTGCCCAGTCGTGCGGCCCGTTGAAAGGCTTGTATAAATTCCGGCCGGCAATCCGGGTAGCCGGAGTAATCCACGGCATTTACACCGATAAATATACTCTGAGCGTCAAGCACCTCGGCCCATGCAACGGCCAGCGATAGAAACACGGTGTTTCGGGCGGGCACGTAAGTGATTGGAATGTGCTCTTCGGCATCTGGCGACGCATCGGGAACATCGATGGTGTTATCAGTAAGGGCTGAACCACCAAAATCGCCCAGCTCCAGCCGAATGGTTTTATGCACCACGTTGGCATAGCTGGAGGCAACTCGTTGCGCAGCAAGCAGCTCTGATCGATGCCGTTGCCCGTAATCGAAACTGAGTGCATAGCACTCATAGCCTTGATTTACAGCCATTCCCAGTACAGTAGTGGAATCCAGCCCACCTGACAGCAGAACGACGGCCCTGTTGGCCTTCTTGCTGGTGGTCATTAATGCCCCGGTTTGTCACCCCACAGATACTTATGCATCTGCAGTTGCATTCGCACGTTTAGGCCATCCCGCAGAATCCACTCTGCAAGATCACGCGGCTCGAGCACACCGTGACTGGGTGAGAAAAGCACTTCCTCCACCCGCGAGGCAAGCGCCAATTCATCAAGTTTGAAGCGTGCCCATTCGTAATCGTCGCGGTTACAAATCACAAACTTTACCTGGTCATGCGCGCGCAGTCGTTCGATGTTTGGCCAATGGTTACGGTTTAACTCGGCCGATGCCGGTGTTTTTATGTCAAGAACGATACTCACGCGATCGTCTATATCGGCAATGCTAACAGCGCCGCCGGTTTCCAATGACACATGACGATCACTGTCACAGAGCTGACTGAGTAATAACCAGCAGTTCGGCTGTGCCAAAGGTTCACCACCGGTAACGGTAATGTGGTTTGCTGAATAACTCATTACTTGACGAATAATGTGCTCAACGGGAAGAACCTCGCCACCCGTAAATGCATACGCGGTATCACAGTACACACACCGCATGGGGCAACCGGTAAGACGAACAAACACGGTGGGCAGACCCACACTGCGACTCTCGCCCTGCAGGGAATGGAATATCTCGGTGATCCGCAGCGTAGCCGCGGCAGTGCCTGTACCTGACATCAGCTCCCAACCGAGGGCGCTATTGTCCCAACTCGTTACTGATGTAGTCGCGGGCCAGCTTCACAGAATTGCTGCCGGAGCGACCGTAATCGCTCAGCACACGATTCAACATAATGCGCGCCGTTTGCGCATCACCACGTACATGGTGCGCTTTACCCAGTTTGTACAATGCATCTGGCGCCTTTCTATGTTGCGGGTAGCGTTGAACCACCGTCTCGAATTCTTGAATGGCGTTATCAAGATTCGCCTCATACAGGTACAACTCACCTAACCAGTAGTGTGCGTTAGCCGCATAGCTGCCATTGGGATAAAGCAAGATAAAATCTTTGAAGGCCGGTAAAGCTTCCTTGAATTTTTGCCGCTTAACCAGATCATAGGCCGCCTGATAGGAACCCTGCTCCATGGCCGGGTCTCCACCACCTTCGGAGATTGGCTCGGCAATTGGCGCCGCTGAAACGGGAGCGGAAGCTGCCGGTGAGCTAATGGCCGCGCCGTAGGTTCCGGCAGGTGGGGCACTGCCGCGGTTCAGGTTGCTGATGCGCCTATCAAGATCAATATAGTCTTCTCTACGCTGCTTGCTCAGTTTTCTGATCTGGTGCTCCTGCTCCTCCACTATACCGCGCAGGCCCATCACTTCTTGCTCCAGCTGCTGAATCTTAAAAAACAGATCCGCATTGCTGGCATTCCGGGATTGTTGAGATTCCACCACCTGCTGCGAAAAGCTGGTCTGTGCAAACAGCGATATCATTAGCATACCGCCGGCACTGATCAAAAATTTGCGGTTCATGATGTTCATGCGTTTATTCTCAAAAAATCCTGGTCAATCAACGACTACTTTAATTCAACACGGCGGTTCAACCGGTACGACTCTTCGTCCTGAGAAAACGCGATAGGCTTCTCTTCACCGTAGCTAATGGTTTCCAGCTGTGATCGCGACACGCCTTGCAGAACCAGGTAGTCAGCGATTGATTTCGCACGCCGTTCACCCAATGCAAGATTGTACTCCCGCGTACCCCTGTCATCCGCATGACCTTCCAGACGAATAACCCGAGCGGAGTTACGCAGGTTCTCTGCATGACGGTCAAGCGCCTGGCGAGTTTCATAAGTCAGGGTAGAGCGATCATAATCAAAATAAAACACGGTTTGCAGTCCTGCGCCAAATGCACCGTCACTGCTGCTGCCGTCGCGGTCAAAGCCGGAGTCGGCGCCTGTGCCCATGGTGTCGGCACTGCCCGCCTGGTCAGAGCTGGAGGTCTCATCCACTATGGGTTGGCTGCCACCGCAGGCGGCCAGTAGTGTGAGCATCGCAGCAAAGAAAATGGAGCGCTTAATAAGGTTCATGGTGTTGCCTCTGTCAAAAAAGAAGTCTGGGGTTGGCTGTCGCGTGCCCTGGGTGAGTAAAAAAAGTGAATGTATTCATCGGTCGCCTATTCAGTCCATGGCGACCAGGCCGGCTCGCGTACATCGCGCACCGTGCGTGGGAAATTATATTTGACATTGCCATCGGTTGATACCGCCGCCAATATGCCGCGCCCGTATTGCTTGGTGGCATAAATGATCATTCGTCCATTGGGTGCCACACTGGGTGACTCATCCAAAGAGGTTTTTGTCAAAGAGCGCATACGCTCTGATTCAAAATTAAATTCAGCAATATGAAATTGGCCTTCTTCCTGGTGAACCAGCACCAAGCCGCTGTTGTCCGGCAGCACACTGGCACGCGCGTTGTAACTGCCATCAAAGGTAAGACGCTCTATGGCGCCGGTCGCCAAGGACACTTTGTAAATTTGCGGCGCACGGCCTCTGTCGGACGTAAACACTAAAGACTTGCCGTCAGGATACCAGCTCGGTTCCGTATCAATCGCTGAGCTGCGCGTTAAACGTCGTAAATTCTTGCTCGCCAGATCCATCACATATATGTCGGGGTTGCCATCTTTGGACAGCACCATTGCCAGCTTTTTGCCGTCTGGAGACCACGCCGGCGCACTGTTCAGACCTTTGAAATTGGTCAACTTCTCACGTTCGCCAGTCGCCAGATTTTGTCTGTAGATTGCCGGTCGGCCGCTTTCAAACGAGACGTAAGCGATATCACGACCGTTTGGTGCCCAGGAAGGTGACAACAAAGGTTCCTCTGATTCCACAATCAGCTGCTCTCTGGCACCGTCTGCATCCGACTTGTACAAGCGGAAGTTATAACTGCGGTTCTTTCGGTTGGCTGCTGACACATAAAGAATCTTGGTTGAGAACGCCCCGCGTATACCGGTTATTTTCTCGTATATTTTGTCGCTGGCAGCGTGGGCAAGGTCGCGAATCTGCGCCTCTGTACCTGACAGTTTCTCCAACAATATGCGCTGCTGCTTAACAACATCAAGCAATTCGTATTGCACCTGCAAGGGCTGTGAACCACCGCCCAGCTTAACCTTGCCAACCACCACGTAATCCACATCAATGGCCCGCCAGTCGCGAAAATGCACGTCGCTGGATTGATGCGGCTGACCCAGCATATCTTTGGCTTTTATCGGCGCGAACAGGCCACTGCGGCGCAGGTCGGACGAGACAATCTCTGCAACATCCTGGCTCGGCACCTTGCTGCCTGACCAGCCGAATGGCACCACAGCAATCGGGGTTGGATCATCAATGCCCGAGGTAATCTCAATAGTGGTTTGCGCATGCGCAGTTGTTGCAGGCAGCAGCAAGCACAGTATTGCCGCACACAAACATGACCAGGCCTGAGATTTGCGCGTCGCTTCGTTCACCATAATCGGTGCAAATAGAGTGTTGTTTGACATTAACTCCGTAGGTCCTCTGGCCTGAAAATGAATCGAAGGCGTCGAAACTCGCGTTCAAAGGTTCGACTTGGCATCTTCCGTATTTCCGGAAAACGCCCTGCTTTCTTCACAGCATTCTCGGCGCTGCGGTCAAACGCCGCATCACCACTACTGCGTACAATCGACACGGACACGATATCACCACTGGGTACCAACTGAATCAGTAATTCCGTCTGCATGCCATTGCGCGCGCTGAGCGGCCGGCTCCAGTTATTCTCTATGACCCGTTTTATCAATGCAATGTAACTTTGTGTGACTTCGGCGTCTGCCTGCTGGTTGGAGAAGCTCTGTTCCTGGCGCATCGCCTGTTCCATATCCGATTTGGCTTGTTGTTTAGCGCGTATCTGGGCCGCGCGCTCGCGCATTCTGGCCAGGGCCTGAGGGTCCGGGCGTGGTTCACGCACTCGCTTGGGCTCCTCACGCGGTTTGGGCTTGGGCTTTTCCTGTTTCTTGTTGTAAGTGGGGTCGTTTTGCCTGGGCGTTTCGATTGGTTCTGCCCGTGCCGCTTCGAATTGATCTTCTGGTGGAGGTGACGACTCGACAATTGCTTTAGGCGGAGCAGCAGGTGCGGGAGCCACCACATTTTCCGGTAAGATCACCAGTTTGGCTGCAATATGATCAAATTTGGGCGTTGTGTGCAGCTTTGGTAATTGAGTACTCCAATTCATAAACATCAAATAGGCCAGCACTGCGTGGAGCAGAGTCGCCAGAAAACCCGGCACCCATACACCCTCCATCAATCGCATCGGGCTCAGGCCTCTGGATTTTCGGTGACCAAACCCAATGAGGTAGCACCAACGGCCTTAAGACTGGACATCAACGCAATCACTTTGCCGTATGGCACGTTGGTGTCGCCCCAGATCAATACCGCCGTATCGGGCTTACGGCCTACAACAACCCGCACTTTCTGGCTGATGTCGGCCAAATCAACGGCTTTCTCGTGATTGTCTCCCAAATTGATGTAATAGCTGCCATCTGCCTTGATTGAGACGATCAGTGGTTCTTCTTTGGCGTCTACCGGCGCGGTCGTCGCTTTCGGCAGTTCTACCTGAACACCCTGCATCAGCAGCGGCGCAGTTGCCATGAATATCACCAATAGAACCAGCATCACATCAATGTAAGGCACCACATTAATTTCAGCGATTGGACGGCGTTTTCCGTTTTGTCTGGACATCAGAAGTAAACGTCTGGCTTGGCTATGTTAATTGGCCGGGCTTCTTTAACGTAGCCGACGGTTCAGGGGCAGAAGCGTACACCTGCCGATGCAAAATACTGGAAAATTCATCAGAAAACTGTTCATAACGTCCCACCAGACCATCCACTCTCGCGCTGAATCGGTTGTACGCAATCACCGCTGGAATTGCGGCAAACAATCCCATTGCCGTGGCAATCAAGGCTTCCGAAATACCGGGTGCCACCGACGCAATTGTTGCCTGCTGCATGTTAGCCAGACCACGAAACGCATTCATAATTCCCCATACCGTGCCAAACAGACCTATGTAAGGGCTGGTTGAACCCACGGTAGCCAGAAACGGCAGGTTCTTATCAAGCTTTGCCTCTTCACGAGCCATCGCTACGCGCATACCGCGCTGGGCCCCCAGCATGATCGCCGCCGCATCCGCGTTGGCTTGCTGTCGCAAGCGAGAAAACTCCTTAAAACCAGAGCGAAAAATATTCTCAACGCCAATGGCGCCTTCCATGTCGTGCGCATTGGCATTCGCTTGTCGGTACAATTTTCCAAGGTCAATTCCGGACCAGAACTGCTGCTCAAACTCAGCCAACTGGTACTCAGCTTCGCGGTAGGTCCATAGGCGCCGCAGGATCATAGTCCATGACATAACGGATGCCAGCAATAAACTGAGCATCACCAGTTGCACCAACAAACTGGCGTTGGCCACCAGGTGCCAAATCGATAATTGTTCTTCCAAGATGTTCTCCGAAAGCCTGTCCGGTGATTTTCAGACCGGGTAAATCAATGTTCTTTCGAAAGCGCTTCCAGCATAGGCCGTGGAATTCGAGTGGGTTGCATGGTGTGCTGATGAACACATGCAATTTTCACTGTGGCTTCACAAAGCAGCGTTCCATCGCGAGTGACTGACTGGGCGAAAACCATATAACTGCGCCCGGTTTTGGTCACTGTCGCTGTAGCGTCTAACGACTCGTCTAATCTAGCAGGGCTCAGGTATTTTATCTGTGTAGAATGCACAACGAACATGAGCTCTTCACTGAATATAGCTGTTTTTGCGTAACCCAGGGAGCGCAAAAGCTCGGTTCGCGCACGTTCCATGAACTTTAAGTAGTTCACATAATAGACAATGCCGCCAGCATCAGTGTCTTCAATATAGACCCTAACCGGAATTGAGAGATGCGCGCCCATCAAAGGCTTCCTACAAGTCGAGATCGAGTGTTACACCATTGCCGGTGGCGGGCGCGTTTACCTGCAAGTCGCGGTAGGCACTGGCCGTCACCACGCGGCCACGTGGCGTGCGGGTAATATAACCTTCCTGAATCAGATACGGCTCAAGCACCTCCTCTATGGTGCCTTTGTCTTCGCCAACAGCAGCGGCCATGCTGTCCAGCCCAACCGGGCCACCATCAAATTTTTCAATCATGGTGAGCAATAGACGCCTGTCCATTTGATCAAACCCGTGTTGGTCCACATTCAGCATGTTTAACGCAGCATCTGCAATGGCAGAGTTAATTGTGCCGTCGGCTTTGACTTCGGCGTAGTCGCGCACTCTGCGCAGCAGACGGTTGGCAATGCGCGGGGTTCCGCGCGCACGGCGGGCAATTTCATTAGCGCCATTGTCATTAATCTCCACACCCAATATTTTCGCAGAACGCAACACAATAGTGCGCAGTTCTTGCACGGTGTAAAACTCAAGGCGCTGAATAATGCCAAAACGGTCGCGCATGGGTGCAGTAAGCAAACCCGCCCTCGTGGTAGCACCCACCAGCGTAAACGGCGGCAAATCAAGCTTGATCGAGCGCGCTGCTGGCCCTTCGCCAATCATGATATCGAGCTGAAAATCCTCCATAGCCGGATACAGCACTTCTTCAACCACCGGGCTTAAACGGTGTATCTCGTCAATAAACAGCACATCACCGGCTTCAAGATTGGTCATTATCGCGGCCAAATCACCGGCTCGTTCCAGCACGGGACCGGAGGTGGATCGCAATGACACATTCATTTCCTGGGCAAGAATATTCGCCAAAGTGGTTTTACCCAATCCCGGCGGGCCAAATATCAAGGTGTGATCAAGCGAGTCGCCGCGATTGCGCGCCGCTGCCACAAAGATTTCCATCTGCTCTTTAACTGCGGTTTGCCCCACGTACTCCTGCAGGCGCAACGGTCGAATCGCACGATCTGTGCGTTCTTCGCCGGGTTCTCCGATGGCGGAGATGATACGATCTGATTCAATCATGCTGTCAGGCCAACCCATTCAGCTGGCCGTTGCCTCACCAAGAAACTCTGTGTTCGCCAGCATAGCGCGTATGCAGGATAGTTCAAAACAATCTGCGAAGTGCTGCGCGTATCAAGTCTTCCACGCACAACGCGCCATCGGTATTGGCCGCTGCCTTGGCCACTGCACGCGCCGCTTCGGCTTTCTTATACCCCAGCGCTTCCAAAGCGGCCTCGGCCTCACTGATAGGGTCATCCGCCAATGTGTTCTCGGCTCCACTGTCTTTTGCAGAGGGTAGCGCTGGTGCCGCGATCATATCATCGGTCAGTTTATCGCGGGTTTCCATAATCAAACGTTCTGCGGTTTTTGCGCCAATACCGGGTAGCCGCACCAATGCCGCTTTGTCTCCTTGGCGAATACACTTCACCACCTCACTGGCTGTCATACCTGACAATATCGCTAAACCCACTTTGGGGCCAATACCACTGACTTTGATCAGCAGGCGAAACAGGTTTCGATCGGATTCATGCAAAAAACCAAACAATAGCTGCGCGTCTTCTCGAACCACAAAATGAGTGCTCAGTTGTACTACTTGACCAGCTTCCGGCAAATCATAGTACGTGGTCATGGGTACTGTAATTTCATAGCAAAGCCCATGCACATTGACCAGAACGTCAGGTGCCTGCTTCTCTAACAGCTCACCGATGATTCGCCCTATCATAACGGCATACCTGGCAACCGGCTGGGGCGCTTGCGTTGTGAGCGGCGGCGAACCAGTTGTTTGCCATGAACCTCGTTGCTGCCCAGCCGCTTGGCCACCTGGCCAGAATGAGAATGGCACAAAGCGGCCGCCAGCGCATCCGCCGCGTCTTCGGCCGGGGGCGCGCTCAGCGACAACAGAACCTGCACCATATGTTGAACCTGATGCTTTTGTGCACCACCTTTGCCGACCACCGCCTGCTTGATTTGCAGAGCAGAATACTCGGAAATTTCGAGGCCCGCGCTTGCCGCAGCCACTATCGCGGCGCCGCGCGCCTGGCCTAGCTTAAGCGCCGATTGCGCATTGCGCGCCATAAAGACTTGCTCTACGGCAAATTGATCGGGCTGATAACGCGCGATTATCTCGCCTACATCGCGAAATATATGGTTGAGTCGGGCTGGCAGATCTGCCTCCGGCAAACGAATACAACCACTGGTTATATAACGATGCGCATTGCCTTGCGTTTCAATCACGCCGTAACCAGTGGTTCGCGAGCCGGGGTCCAGCCCCATAATGATCATCGGTAGTGCTTCAGGTGGGCCATCTTATTGCTCCATAGCGGCAAATGTATCAGCACTGATCTCGGCATTTGAATAAACGTTCTGCACGTCGTCCAGATCCTCCAACGCATCCACCAACCTTAGCGTTTTTTCAGCGGTAGAAACGTCAAGTGCTGTTGTGGTTGACGCTAACATGGTTACTTCCGCATTCTCCGCAATCAGTCCGGCAGCATCAAGCGCGTCTTTAACTGCGCCGAATTCTTCAAAGCCGGTGGTAACGTCAATCGATCCGTCATCGTTGGTAACAATGTCTTCGGCCCCTGCTTCAAGGGCAACCTCCAGGACTTGATTTTCGTCCACACCACTGGCAAAACTGATTTGCCCTTTTTTAGAGAACAAGTAGGCAACGGAGCCATCGGTACCCAGATTACCACCGGCCTTGCTGAATGCATGGCGAATTTCAGCCACCGTACGGTTTCGATTATCAGTCATAACATCAACCAATATTGCAACTCCACCGGGCCCATATCCTTCGTACACCAACTCTTCAACGTTGTCCGCTTCGGTGTTGCCTGCACCCCTGGCAATCGCACGATCAATAGTATCACGCGTCATATTAGCGCCAAGCGCCTTGTCCACCGCAGCTCGCAGCCTGGGATTGTCTTCGGGCGCGGCGCCACCTTGCTTGGCGGCAACCGTCAATTCACGAATGATCTTGGTAAAGATTTTACCCCGTTTGGCGTCTTGCGCAGCCTTGCGGTGTTTTATGTTCGCCCACTTACTGTGACCGGCCATGGCGTGTTACCCCGCGTGTTCAGCGTTCTCGCTGACTGGCTTTCGAACCCGCAGGTGCAGCTCCTTGACCTGAGCGTCATCCACAGCGCTGGGGGCATCTGTCATCACGCAAGCCGCACTCTGGGTTTTAGGGAACGCAATCACGTCTCTGATCGAACTGGCCCCGGTCATCAACATCAATAAGCGGTCCAGCCCAAACGCCAGGCCACCATGTGGCGGTGCACCGTACTTCAAGGCCCTTAACAGGAAACCAAACTTATTCTCCGCTTCTTCGGCATCGATGCCAAGCACTTCAAGCACTTTCGCCTGCATCTCGGCGTTGTGGATACGCAAGGAACCACCACCTAATTCTGTACCATTAAGCACCATATCGTAGGCGTGAGACAAAGCCTCTCCAGGCGCCGCTTGCAACTGCGCCACATCACAGGCCGGCAAGGTGAACGGGTGGTGCAAAGAATTCCACCGCCCTTCACTGTCTTTTTCAAACATTGGGAAATCAACCACCCAGGCCGGCGCCCACGCACAGGTGTGCAGTTGCAAGTCTTCCCCTAACTTGACGCGCAACGCGCCCAAAGCCTCGTTCACAATATTGGCTTTGTCTGCGCCGAAAAACAGAATATCGCCAGATTCCGCACCGGTGCGCGCCAGCAGTTCGGGCACCACATCCAACATATTTTTGACAATAGGCGACTGCAAACCTTCCGCGCCGGCCGCAACGTCATTGACTTTTATCCAGGCCAAGCCACGCGCGCCATAAATACCAACAAATTTTGTGTAGTCATCGATGACCTTACGGCTCAGACTTGCGCCACCGGGCACGCGCAACACAGCCACACGACCTTCCGGGTCATTGGCTGGGCCGCTGAAAACCTTGAAGTCCACGCCTTGCATTAAATCAGCAACGTCTTGAAGCTCGAGTGGCACTCTTAGGTCGGGCTTGTCGCTGCCGTACTTACTGATAGCATCGGCGTAGCTCAACCTGGGAAAATCACCCAGTTCTACCTGCAACACCTCATTAAACAAATCCCGGATCATGCTTTCGGTGACCGCCATTACATCGGCCTCGGTGGCGAACGACATCTCTATGTCTATTTGCGTGAACTCAGGCTGACGATCGGCCCTGAGATCTTCATCACGAAAACATTTCACAATCTGATAATAGCGGTCCATACCTGCCACCATCAGCAACTGCTTAAACAGCTGTGGGGACTGTGGCAGGGCGTAAAAACTGCCGGCATGAACCCGGCTTGGAACCAGGTAATCTCGCGCGCCTTCCGGTGTAGCTCGGGTCAACATCGGGGTTTCTATATCATGAAACCCGTGTTTATCGAGGTAGTTACGAACAAAAGTACTAACCCGCGAGCGCATAGCCAGCCGCTCTTGCATTTCGGGCCTTCGCAAATCAACGTAGCGATGCCGCAAGCGCACATCTTCGCCAACCTGCGTGTGCTCGTCTAACTGAAATGGCGGCGTTTCAGCAACATTGAGAATTTCGAGCTGTTTGCCCAGCACTTCAATCGCGCCCGTTGCCATGTCGGGGTTCAAGGTACCTTCTATACGATCGCGCACTTTGCCGGTTACTTTCAGCACATATTCGCTACGCACCTTGTCTGCGCGCCGAAAATGCTCTTCAGTGTCCGGGTCAAATACCACCTGAACAATGCCTTTAACATCACGCATATCAAGAAAAATTACACCACCGTGGTCACGGCGCCGGTGCACCCAGCCACAAAGAGTGACCTCAGCATCAATGTGCTCGGGTCTCAGATCACCGCAATAGTGGCTTCGCATTGGTTGTCCTCAGGATTGGCTAGTATCTAGCGTGAAAATAATGGGAGTGTATCAGCTGGTACTGGACGAATCGCCCGATGCCTTGCTGGTGCCGCCACCGGAAGTTGACTCTTTGCTGCCGGTACCTGACTTTTCCGAGCCACCATCGCTTGAAGCAGCCGATGTGTTGCTGTCACCTCCGGTATCCTTGGACTTGTCGCCCTTGTTGTCGCCCTTGTTTTCAACCAGATTCTTCTTTTTGTCGCCGCTTTTGAAGTCAGTTTCGTACCAGCCGCCCCCTTTCAGGCGAAATGCAGCAGCGGATACTTTCTTCTTTAGCGTTGGCTTGCCGCACGCAGGGCAATCGCTGGCGGGTGGGTCGCTCATCTTCTGAATGAGTTCCATTTGATGACCACAATCCTGACATAGGTATTCGTAAATAGGCATAGTTTTCAGTAATAAATGTGATTCTAACAAACGTTACAAGACGCCGGGGTATCCGGCGCGCGGCATTATACTGCACAGTAGCCAAAGAGGAAATAATCAGAAAAAGCCTGAAAAACGTGGCATTTTTGCATAAACATCTATGTGGGTTCGCATCAATTGTTGCCGCTGGTGCCGTTTTTCTATATATATATGCACGGCTCGGAGGGCACAGGCGGAAGCTATAGCGCAGGCGCCTTCCATAACTCCAATCCACTAAACCAATTAACCAAGTCAAAGGGAATAACCATGGCCGCAAAAAAATCCGCTAAAAAGAAGGTAAGCAAGGCGAAAGCCAAGCCAGCCGCGAAGAAAAAAGCTGCTCCTAAGAAGAAAGCAGCTCCTAAGAAAGCCGCGAAGAAGGCAGCTCCTAAAAAAGCAGCAGCAAAGAAAGCCGCTCCTAAGAAGGCGAACACTTCTGCAATATCAACCCGCTACAGCAAAACTCAGATTTTGGGTGATATCGCTGAAGCAACTGACCTGTCAAAAAGCCAGGTTGGTGCGGTAATGGACGAACTGAGCAACTTGATTGAGCGTCACATCAAGAAGCGTGGGGCGGGCGAGTTTGCTCTGCCAGGCCTGTTGAAGATCAAAACGGTCAAGAAACCAGCCCGCAAGGCGCGTAAAAACGTTCCAAATCCGTTCCGCCCAGGCGAAACAATGGACGTGGCTGCCAAACCAGCCAGCACTACTGTTAAGGTAGTTGCACTGAAGAAACTGAAGGAAATGGTCAAGTAAGACCATCGCTTCAGTCGAAAGGGCCGCCTAGTGCGGCCCTTTTTGTTTGTGTCTTATGAGGTCTTTTTATAATGGACGGTATAGAATTGAGGCATTGGGAGCCCCGGCGACAGCTTGAGCAACTATTTCCTGGACTCGCCGTGAACCCATCCCTGGGGGATCCCCTAAAGGGCCTACGGTTGGCGTTGAAAAGATCCCTCTTTTCAACGGTCTATGAAATAGTTGCCCAGACTGCCACCTAAGTGCCAAATTCAAATCCACCTTTTTTTCATAGTTTATTCAGCGAGGACCCATGCGAGCTAGTCAGTTTCTGATCGCAACTCTTAAGGAAGACCCCACCGACGCCGAGGTGGTCAGTCACAAATTAATGCTGCGAGCGGGCTTGATCCGCAAGTTGGCCAGCGGACTGTACAGCTGGCTGCCGATGGGCTTGAAGATAGTGCGCAAAGTAGAGGCCGTTGTACGCGAGGAAATGAATGCAAGTGGCGCTCAGGAATTGCTGATGCCTGTGGTGCAGCCCGGCGAGCTGTGGCAAGAAAGCAAGCGTTGGGAGGAATACGGCAAAGAGCTTCTGCGAATGCACGACCGCCATGACCGCGAGTTTTGCCTGGGGCCTACGCACGAAGAAGTAATCACCGATATCGTGCGCAACGAAATCCACAGCTATAAACAGCTGCCGGTCAATTTCTACCAGATCCAGACCAAGTTCAGAGATGAAATTCGCCCACGCTTTGGGGTGATGCGTGCTCGCGAGTTTTGCATGAAAGATGCTTATTCATTTCACGTTGATCAAGAATCGTTGCAAGCCACCTACGACGTAATGTACGCCACTTACAGCCGTATTTTCGATCGCTTACAACTTGAATACAGAGCGGTTATTGCGGACAACGGCAGCATCGGTGGAGAGGGGTCGCATGAGTTTCATGTGCTGGCTGAATCTGGCGAAGATGTTATCGCGTTTAGTAACGAAAGCGCTTACGCCGCTAACCTTGAAAAAGCAGAAGCCCTGCCTGAACGCGCCAGCGAGGCAGCCATGCAAGAGCTGCAGGCCGTGGATACTGGCGATGCCAAAACAATCCAAACCGTCTCCAGTCGTCTCAAGCTGAACCCGAATCAGACGATAAAGACGATGATCGTGCATGGTGATAATGACGACCTGGTCGCGTTGATTCTGCGCGGCGATCACCAGCTCAATGACATCAAAGCGGCTCAGCAGGCGGGTGTGGCCCAACCACTGAAAATGGCCAGTGAAGCGGAAATTTTGGCTGCAACCGGCTTTACGATTGGCACGCTGGGCCCCAAAAATCTGGGGTTGCGAGTGATTGTCGATCGCGCGGCCGCTGCATTGCGCAATTTTTGCTGTGGCGCCAATACAGCAGAAACCCACTACATTAATTGCAACTGGGGCAGGGATGTGGAGCTGGAATGCACAGCAGACATCAGAAATGTAGTTGATGGTGATCTCGCGCCCGACGGCCACGGGCAGCTGTCTCTGAAACGTGGCATAGAAGTAGGCCATATATTCCAGCTTGGCACCAAATACAGCGATGCGATGGATGCCAATGTGCTGGACAGCAATGGCAAGCAACAAAAAATGACCATGGGCTGCTACGGGATTGGCATTACCCGTATTGTGGCAGCGGCCATTGAACAAAATCACGATGAGCACGGCATTATCTGGCCTGACGCGCTGGCTCCCTTCACGCTCGCGATTGTGCCGCTGAACATGCATAAATCCGATGCGGTTCGCGAGCACGCTGAACAGTTGTATTCGGAATTGCGCGCCGCGGGCGTTGACGTATTGCTGGACGACAGACAGGAGCGGCCCGGGGTCAAGTTTGCAGAGCTTGAGCTTATTGGCATTCCACACCGGGTCGTCATCGGCGAGCGCAGCCTTAAAAATAATGAACTGGAATACAAGGCACGCTCTGGCGCGGAGCCTGAACTGTTGCCTATAGAGGGTGGCGCTGAGGCAATTCTCCGCAAGATTAGCGCATAGCGAGCTGTCGGCGACTACACTGAGGGTGTGGATACCGTGTTCAAAAAACTGATGTCGTTCATGATGCTCGCTGCGCTTGCCTGGCCAGTCGCGGCCGAACGTTCACTGAAGCCGGACCCCGAGTTACGCGAATATCTGAAAGCAGCCATCTCTGAGTCGAGTAGCTTCAAGGACCGATTTGACGCCGAGGTATGGCTGCTTGCGTCTTCAGAACCACTGAAGCGCTTTATCGACGATACGGAAGAGCGACTGAGCCTGTTACGCAGCATTCACGCCGCAGCCACTGCAGCCGGGCTGCAACCTGACCTGGTGCTTGCATTAATTGAAGTGGAAAGCGCGTTTGACCGTTACGCAGTGAGTCGCGTAGGCGCACAAGGCCTGATGCAGGTTATGCCGTTTTGGAAAAAAGAGATTGGCAGGCCCGACGACAACCTGACTGACATGGAAACCAATCTTCGTTACGGCTGCTATATATTAAAGTTCTACCTGAACAAGGAAAAAGGCAATTTAACCCGCGCGCTGGCTCGCTATAACGGTAGTTTGGGTAAAACCTGGTACCCAGAGCGAGTCATGGTTAAATGGAAACGGCACTGGGGTGTGGCCAGCACCAGCTACTACTAGCACCAGCTACTAAATAGCGCATCAAGTAACAGAAGCTTAGCGCCTAAGCACCAGTTGCCCCCTGAACTGAACCAAAATCAATTCCAAGCGCATTCCAGTCCATCAGCATATGGGTTAGTTCAACGGCTTGCCGGTGCAGCTCCTGCAATTCCGTGCGATCATCGTTGGCCGCCACATCACGAAGGTCGTGAAGTCGTGCGAAGAACGGATGATGTGGAAACTGAATTCTGTTTTTCTCCAAACGCCAACGGGCGCGTTGATTGTGCAAGCGGTAAAAGAGCAGCTTGCTCTCAATCGACACAACCGAGAAATCGTCAAGGTCGCCGAGACAGGCTGCATCAAATGCGATGACCAGGGTGTCACTGGTGTTGCTGCTTGTTGCAGCAATATCTGCACTGCGTTTATTGCTGACAAATAGCGACATATCGCCAAAGGTCTCTCCAGCCGGCAGCGTGCCAAGATAGTGCCCGTCTGCTCTTACATCCACACTGCCCGTGACGATGAAATACAGCAACCGCGCACTGTCCCCTTTGCGCAATATCTGCTGACCGGGTGACACCGAATGCAGCTCGCAGTGCGTAAGCAAAGACTCAAATTGAGAGTTGTCCTGTTCGAGCAAACAGGCAAAATATGGCACACGGGTTGCCGCGGTTGTTAACGAATCTTTCTCTTTCTTCAACGTCTGCATGGTCTCTGCTTTCGTGCAAGGTGCACCTTCAGTATGGTCACGAATTGCTCAATACGATGGGTATTTGATCACATTTTTGCAGACTGGATTGTGCGCTCGTCACACTAAAGCGAGCAGACAGCGCTCGAATGCGCTCGCGCACTGCAAACCGTGGTTTAGCACTATAAATACAGGAGGCGCATGCTCTATACTTACGCGATAACAGCATCTTGGCTTCTGGCCAATACGAGCACCACAAATATCGCCTGCAGAATTGGAACTCTTAACCGGTGTTACTGAATAGATTCACACACAACACCGATCGCGTATGGACAAGAACGTTGTATGCGGTGCTGTGCGGCTGCGTATTCGTGTTGCTGCTGCGCACGGGGACGATTCAGGCGCAAGAACTGCAGCTCAACGGCATCGCTATACATTCGGAACTGCGCACGGATTTTTACATTGGTGCACTGTATGTCTCAGTCCCAAAAAGCAGCGCAGATGAATTGCTGAATGCTGAACAAGATCGCCGCATGGTGTTGCGCGTGCTCGCGTCCCGCTGGTCGGCACGAAGCTTTGACCAACATTGGACACAGTCCATTTTGATCAATAACGAGCAGGACGCCTTATCCAAATTCGCCGACACAATTCTGGACTTCACTGGCTCGGTCAAAGGCAAACTGGTCAGCGGTGATGAAGTGCTGATCGACAACCCATTGGGTAAGCCACTCACTTTTTCAGTGAATGGCGTACAGTTAATGCAAGTGACCGACCCCGCCCGCGGCCGCGAATTTTTTAATTTGCTGTTAAATGCATGGGTTGGCGCACGACCGCCCTCCTCTGACTTCAAGCGCGATATGCTGCTGGCAGCCAGTGACGCGGGCGATCTGCTGGCGATATTTGATGGCTTGAAACCGGCGGATGAGCGCGTGGCTGCGATTCAAGGCTGGTCAACAGAAGAAGAAACTGAACCTGAGCCACCACCCGAGCCCGCCAGCTCGCCTCCCGCCCAGCCGCAGGGCCCAACGCCACAACAGATAGCGGCGGCACGAGCCAGGGCTGCAGCTGAAGCCGCTGCTGCTGCGGCGGCAGAAGAAGCGCGGCGTCAAGCGGAAGAGGCACGCCTGGCGAAGGAAGCGGAAGAATTGGCCGCCGGGCTTACGTTGCTATACCGCTCAAATGTAATGAAGATCATTTACTCTCGAGTAGTCTACCCGGGACGCGCGATTGACCGGAATCAGGAAGGTACTGTACTACTTAAAGTTCTTCTGAAAAAGGACGGCGAGTTGATTGAGGCCTCTCTGCAGCAGGAATCTGAGTTTGCCTTACTGAACAGAGCTGCTCTCAAGGCGGTGGAAGACGCCGCTCCATTCCCGGCAGCGCCCGCAAAACTGGAGAATGAGGAATTGCAGCTGGATATCCCTATTCGATTCCAGATACCGGGCTAAGCCGTCATTCTGAGTTACAATAGCGGCTGGGCTGAACTCACTATCAGCGAGTTTGTCATATTGCTGAATATCGCTAGTTAATCTTTTACTGTGCATCAACTCCTGAAATCTTGCGTAGCAGGCGCCGTCATTATGGCGCTGTCAGCCTGTGGGAGCATCATAAGTGCGCAGACTGGCAAACTGGCGGATGGTCTCAGCAACGCGGTATTGAACTCTGAGGACTTGCAGACTGTTGAACAAGGTGCACCTGCGTATTTGTTGCTGATCGATGGCCTGATTGATAGCTCGCCGCGCGATGCCAGCCTGCTGACAACCGGCGCCAGGCTAAATGGCGCATATGCAGCCGCATTTGTCCAAAACGATGCACGCAGCAAAGCGATGAATGAGAAGGCACTGGCGTATGCCAAGCGGGCTGCCTGTATTCATAATAAGGCATTGTGCGACGTGCAAATCAGCGAGTTTCACGCGCTTGAAAAGGCCGTTGCCGAAGAGACAGCCATAGAGCCTTTGTATGTGCTGGGTGTTGCCTGGCTGGGCTGGCTTCAAGCACACAGTGATGATTGGAACGCGGTCGCTCAATTGTCGCGCGCCAAATTATGCCTGGACCGGGTTGTGGAATTGGACGAGGCGCATGATGGCGGCAATGCGCATTTGTATCTCGGCGGCATAGCAACCTTGCTGCCACCCGCCATGGGCGGTCAGCCAGAGCTGGGCAAACAACACTTCGAAGCAGCCATTCGCCTGTCAGCGGGCAAGAACCTGCTTGCCAAGGTGATTTACGCGCAACAATACGCACGCCTGGTGTTTGATCAGCAATTGCATGACCGACTGTTGAACGAAGTGATGGCCAGCGACCCACAGGCTCCAGGTTTGACACTATCGAACCTGGCAGCAAAACAGCAAGCCCGGATATTACTGGACGAGTCAGCGGAGTATTTCTAATGCCTATCAGAGTGTTACCTTTGTTCACCCTCGCAGTCCTGTTATTAATGCTTTCCAGCCAGGCGGCTTTTGCCAAAGTACTCAAAATTGCAACCGTGTCTCCAGAAGGCTCTGGCTGGATGAAGACCATGCGCGCCGCTGGCAAGGATATAGAGGCAGCAACTGAAGGCCGGGTAAAACTCAAGTTCTACCCTGGCGGTGTCATGGGTAACGACTCGGCTGTGCTGCGCAAAATTCGCATACGGCAATTGCATGGCGCGGCCCTGACCGGCGGTAGCCTGCGCCAGTTTTATCCGGATGTTGAAGCGTACAGTCTGCCGCTGCTGTTTCGCAGCTTTGCAGAAGTGGATTATGTGCGACAGCACATGGACGATAAAATGCTCAAGGGTATTGCCGAAGGAGGCTTCGTCAGTTTCGGGCTGGCCGAAGGTGGGCTGGCCTATGCGATGAGCGACACACCTGTCACCCAAGTCGACCAACTGCGCGAGAAAAAAGTGTGGGCACCGGCAAATGACAAAGCGGCGCTGCAGGCCATGCGCGCCTTTGATATCAGTCCCTACCCACTCGAACTTTCCAACGTGCTGGTGTCGCTGCAAACCGGCATGATCAATTCTGTTGCCACCTCGCCAATCGCAGCCATTGCGCTGCAATGGCATACGCAGGTGAAATACATCAGTGATCTGCCATTAATGTACTTTTTCGCCACGCTGGTGCTGGAGAAGCGCGCGTTTGAGGGCCTGAGCGAGGCGGACCAGCAGGTGGTCAAAAAACGCCTTGCTGAGAGTTTCGCCGGCATTGACCGGCAAAACCGCAAAGACAATGAAAATGCGTTCGCAGCACTTCAGCAACAAGGACTCAAAGTGGTCAACATTCCTGAATCAGACCAGAAGGCCTGGTACCAACGGGCTGACGACGCCACAAAGCAAATCATCGCTGATGGGCTGGTCAGCGAAGAGTTCTATTCCGAAATGAAGCGCCTTCTTGATGAGTTTCGCGCGCAGAGTTCCAACGACTCTGTTGCCGCACACTAAACTCGCAAACACAATGCTGAACGGTTTTGTTC
Source organism: Gammaproteobacteria bacterium (assembly GCA_030429735.1). Taxonomy (GTDB): domain Bacteria; phylum Pseudomonadota; class Gammaproteobacteria; order Pseudomonadales; family JAUIET01; genus JAUIET01. The sequence continues at coordinate 297,137 of JAUIET010000005.1, read as the reverse complement.
GTGTACTGCATTGGCTTGAGAACGGTTTATTGCTGAGCCTGATTCTCGGTGCCGTGGTGCTGGCCACGACGCAAATCATCCTGCGTAACTCCGGCGCAGACGCGTTGCTCTGGGCTGATCAGGCGCTCAATATACTGGTACTGTGGATTGCAATGGCCGGCGCGCTGGTTGCCAGCCGCGAAAACAACCACATCTCGATAGATCTTGTACAACACTACTTGCCGCCCAGATGGTTGAACACCGTGACAAGCCTGACTCAATTCGCCACCGCGGCTGCGTGCGGCGTGGCTGCCTGGTATGGGTATCATTTTGTGCGCGAAGAAATGGATTACGGTGATGTCGCGTTTTTGCAAGTACCCATATGGCTGTGCGAGGCCATCATTCCATTCGCACTGTGCGTCATAGGTCTTCGCTACCTGGTCTTTGGTCTGCAGTCTGTGGTGGCAGCCGCCGCTGACACGCCCTCCGCATGACCACCGCGGTCGTCATTGGCTTACTTCTGCTGGCGGTTGCCGGCATGCCCATTTTTGCCGTGATTCTGGCCGCAGCACTGATTGGCTTCCAGGCCAGCGACGTGGAACTGTCAGTCATCACCATCGAACTGTACCGCGTCACCGATACTCCTTTGCTGATCGCACTGCCGTTTTTCACGCTGGCCGGTTATCTTCTCGCAGAAAGCAACAGCTCGGAACGTCTGGTTCGTATTACCCAGGCCTTGATCGGCTGGGTACCCAGCGGTTTGGCGATTATTGCATTTATAAGCTGCGCGTTGTTCACTGCATTCACTGGTGCCTCAGGCGTCACCATCGTCGCACTGGGTGCGCTGCTCTACCCCGCTCTGCGCCAGGTCGGCTATACCGAAAAATTCAGCCTGGGTCTGGTCACAAGTTCAGGCAGTCTTGGCCTGTTATTGGCGCCATCATTGCCACTGATTTTGTATGGCATAGTGGCTCAGCAACTCGAAGTAGGCGAGCCGTTCACCATACAACAACTGTTTCTCGCCGGGCTGTTGCCGGCCGGATTAATGATTGGCTTACTCAGCGCCTGGAGCTTGTGGGTGAATCGCGGCCATGCTATACCAACGCAATCGTTCTCTGGCCAGGAACTGCGTGCCGCCATCTGGGATGCGCGCTGGGAGATACCTTTGCCACTGCTGGTGCTCGCCGGAATATATGGCGGTTTTTTTGCGGTCAGTGAAACCGCCGCCATCACTTTGCTCTATGTGTTTATCGTCGAAGTATTCATCTACCGCGAAATACCGTTTAAGAACCTCACTAGCGTGGTTCAAAAATCCATGACCATGGTTGGCGGTATTATTCTGATTCTCGGTGTCTCACTCGCGTTCACCAACCTGCTGATCGATGCCGACATACCCACACAATTTTTTGAATTTACCCAAGAATACGTAGATTCCAAACTCACCTTTCTGCTTCTGCTCAACATCTTCCTGTTACTGCTGGGCGCCATTCTCGACATTTTTGCCGCAATAGTGATCGTGGTTCCGCTGATACTGCCGGTTGCCATTGCGTTCGGCATTGATCCAATCCACCTGGGCATCATCTTCCTGGCCAATATGCAGATTGGCTACTTCACCCCCCCTGTTGGCATGAACCTGTTTATCGCCAGCTACCGCTTCAATAAGCCAATTACTACCCTGTACGCCGCCAGCATCCCCTTCATGCTGGTGCTAATGCTCGCGGTAATCATCATCACCTACGTACCCGAATTGAGCCTGATGCTTGCAAGATAACGAATAGGTTCGAGTTACAACGGAATTGTGGCAAACGATGCATAGTTTCTTGTGCGAAGGCAAAAGACGAAAGCGGAAGGAACAAAAATGAGCTTCGAAGAAAGGCACAATCTGATCAAGGGTATGGTGAAGCCATTGGTTCCCCGGAGGGGGCAAGTTGCGCAGAGAAGGGAACTATTTCTCGACCACCGATGAAGTGGCACAAGATGAAGTGGCACAAAAGGAACAGCGCACACTGAAGACTACTTAGTTAGAAGCCCCAGTCAGGGCTGAACCTGGCGCAGCAGAAAGCTGCGCCTTAAATACAATTGTCAGTCAGGTGTCGTCGTCAAGGATACGTTAAATACGCCAGCCTCACGCGCTGAATCAATCACCGCCGCAAACACCTCGGTCTGCGCCTTCTCATTGGCCTGCACAATTACAGACGCCTTGGGATTCTCGGCAATCAAGCGCTCCACGTTTGCCCGAACCGAACGAACATCAATGCGGCGGTCAGCCAACCATATTTCACCGCCACCGGTCACTTTCAAAACAATGTTCTGCTGGTCAAGATTTGGCGGCGCCTCGCTTGATTCAGGACGGTTCACATCCAGACCCACTTCCTTCACGAACGACGCTGTCACAATAAAAAAGATCAGCATGATGAAGACAACGTCCAGCATCGGGGTCAAATCAATTTCGCCCTCATCCTGGTCATTTGCGTGACGGCCAATGTGCTTTGCCATAATTGAGTCTCTGTTTGTTATTACTTGGTTTCGCGAACTGATAAACTGCATATCAATGGCGCTTTACAGCGAGCATTTATTAGTCATAATCGGCCGCACTGCAATTCGGTACAATATTACAACCCTTAGGGACCGAATCATAGGCCTGAGTGCGCAATTTTACGGGCCGCTGATCTCTCCAGGGTATTGCATTTATCCGTAGAATTTCTAAAATCTTGCGCCGTTTCAAGGTATTGCATACGTATAGCCATACTGTGAAGCAGCAAACACATATTTCCTAACAGCGACACGTCGCCGCTTAACCATCGAGCTGGCGGCGGTATCACTAATGGACAGGAACAGAGCAATGGTTAAGGTTGAGCAACTGAGCAAGTATTTTGGCCAGTTCAAAGCAGTAGAGCGCCTGAGCTTCGAGGTCTCACCAGGCGAGGTACTAGGCTTTCTGGGCCCAAACGGGGCTGGCAAGTCCACCACCATGAAAATGATCACTGGATTTATTTCGCCAACATCGGGATCGGTCAGCGTCGGTGGACACGATGTTGGCCACGACCCGGTAAAAGCAAAAGCCTTGATGGGCTACTTGCCCGAGGGCGCCCCTGCCTACGCCGACATGACGCCGGCCCAGTTCCTGCGATTCGCAGCATCAATTCGTAAACTGGGCAATGCCGCTAATGCACGAATTGAAGAAGTGGTTGATCAACTGATGTTGAACGACGTGTTGCACAAACCCATAGATACGCTATCCAAGGGTTTCAAGCGGCGTGTGGGCATAGCGCAAGCCATTTTGCATGACCCTAAGGTGCTGATTCTTGACGAACCAACAGACGGGCTGGACCCGATGCAAAAGCATGAGGTGCGCTCGCTGATTACCAACCTCGCAGCCGATAAAACAGTCATCGTGTCCACCCATATTCTTGAAGAGGTAAACGCTGTGTGCAGCCGGGCCATTATCATTGCCAATGGTCAACTGGTTGCTGACGCGCAACCCGGCGAATTGGAGGCGCAATCCGAATACCATGGTGCGGTGACGCTCAAGCTGAGTGGTAATGTCGACCCGCGCGCCGATCTGGAGGCGTTGCCAGCCGTGTTTCGGGTTGAGACTTATCCTGATGATGCGCGCCGCGTGACCGCAATACCCAACGCCGATACCCATCTTTACGCTGATATTCAAGCGCTCGCGAAGCAAAAACAATGGGACGTTGAAGAAATGTTTGCCGAGCGCGGGCGCCTTGAAGATGTGTTTCGCCGTCTGGTCGACAGTCACTCAAGACAACCCACTCCAGCAGGAGGTGCTGCATGATTGCCACAGTATTCAAGCGCGAACTGGCCAGTTATTTCTCCACACCGCTGGCTTATGTGTTTATTGTTATCTTTTTAATGCTGTCAGCGGCACTGACTTTTTTCCTGGGCGGTTGGTATGAACGCAGCCAGGCCGACTTGCTGCCATTCTTTGGTTTCCACCCTTGGCTGTACCTGTTCCTGGTCCCCGCCATCGCGATGCGATTATGGGCGGAGGAACGCAAGTCCGGCACTATTGAACTATTGCTAACCCTGCCGATCACTGTTTTTCAAGCCGTGCTGGGTAAGTACCTGGCAGCGTGGGTATTCATCGGTATTGCGTTGGCACTGACGTTTCCGATGTGGCTCACCGTTAACTACCTGGGCTCACCAGACAATGGTGTGATACTGGCAGCGTATCTTGGCAGCTGGCTGATGGCAGGCGCATTCCTCGCGGTGGGTTCCTGCATGTCAGCCGCAACCAATAACCAGGTGATCGCTTTTATTTTGAGCGTGGTCGTGTGTTTTATGTTTATTCTTGCCGGCTTCACTCTGGTTTTTGATGTATTCAAGGATTGGGCACCGCTACCGCTGCTGGATGCGATTACATCACTGAGTTTTTTAAGTCATTACCAGGCAATCAGTCGAGGTGTGCTGGATCTGCGAGACGTTGCGTTTTTTATAGTCATGATTCTCGCCTGGTTACTGGCAACCGCGATTGTAATCGACATCAAGAAGGCTTCCTGATCTGATGAATACTGCAAAACTGTTTTCCAAAGCGGGCCTTGTTGTATTGGCCCTGATCACTTTACTGCTTGTTGGTTTACTGAATGTCTCATTGCGCGGCGTGCGCATAGACCTGACCGAGGACCAGCTCTACACAGTCAGTAGCGGCACTGTAGAGATGCTGCAATCACTTGAGAATCCGGTCACGCTGGAGCTCTATTTCTCAGATAAGCTGACGGCAGATCTACCCCAATTGCGTGACTTTGCCCGTCGGGTACGCGAGTTACTGGAAGAGATGGCCATCAAATCGAATGGCCAGGTCACGCTGAAGGTCATTGATCCGGAGCCATTCTCAGAAGAGGAAGACCGGGCAGCCGAACTTGGCTTGCAATCCACACCATTAACTCTCGGCGGACCCGAAATCTACCTTGGGCTGGCTGCCAGCAACGCGAATGACCACTCCGAAGTAATCGAGTTTTTGCAACCAGAGCGAGAACAGTATCTGGAATACGATGTCGCCAAGATGCTGCATATTGTCGGGCGTGATAAAGCACCTAAGGTCGCCATGCTTGCCGGGCTGCAGGTAAGTGGTGGTTTTGACATGCAAACCCGCCAGCCTACTCCCGCCTGGATGGCCATTAGCCAATTGCAGCAAATGTTTGACGTGGTCACCTTACAAACCGATTTCACCAGTATTGAAGACGACGTTGACGTACTGATACTCATTCACCCGCCCGAGCTTGAGGCGCAGAGCCGTTACGCGATTGACCAGTTTGTACTGCGTGGCGGTAACCTGATTGCATTTGTTGACCCGAACGCCGAGCAAGCGGCCGGACCCAACCCAATGATGCCAAGCCCAGGCGCGGCCAATCGCAGCTCCAACCTGAAAACACTGTTTAACCAGTGGGGCTTTGAGCTCAGTGAGGGCAAGGTACTGGGCGACGCACAGCACGCGTTACAGGTAGGCTCGCCCCGCACAGGGCAACCGGTCAGACATCTTGGCATATTGGGCTATAACCCGGCGTCATTTGATAAAGATGATATTGTTATTCGAGATCTGAACCTGCTGCATTTTGGTACCGCAGGCGTGCTCAAGCCACTTGCAGACAGTGCATTGAATTTCCAGCCTTTGGTCTTGTCCAGCAATCAGAGCATGCTGCTCGATGCCAGCAAATTCGAAATCCTGCTGGACCCAAACACCTTGTTTGACGGCTTTGTACCCGACGGGCAACACCATGTTATCGCAGCCAGAATTCGAGGCGCGGCAAATACGGCTTTTCCGGATGGCGCTCCACAGCCAGAAGTCAGTGAAGAAGACACTGCTCAGAGCGAGGACTCAACAGCAAACAACGAAGAAAACGACCCCCAACAAAGAGACGATGAACAAACGCCCAGCAGACCACACCTTGCGCAATCAAGCGAAGACATCAATCTGCTGGTGGTTGCCGACACCGATTTCCTCTCCAACCGTCTATGGATACAGGTGCAAAATTTCTTCGGCCAGCAAATTGGATCTCCGTTCGCAGACAACGGCCACTTTCTGATTAATGCAGTGGAGAATATGATCGGGAACGCAGACCTTATCTCAACCCGCAGCCGAGGCGAATATGTACGCCGTTTTGAACGGGTTGATGAGCTTCGTTTGCACGCTGAGCAAAACTTCCGCACCAAGGAAGAATCACTGCAACAAAGCCTGGCCGCTACCGAAAGTAAGCTGGCTGAATTGCAGGCTCAAAAGGGAGACGATGGTGCCGAAGTGCTTAGCTTAAGCCCGGAACAATTGGCCGAAGTTGAGAAATTCCAGCAGGAAAAACTATCGATTCGCAAACAGTTGAGAGAAGTGCAGCACCAACTGGGTAGTGACATCGAAGCACTGGGCACCCGCTTGAAGCTGATAAACATTGCGCTGATTCCTGTCTTGCTCACGCTGTTAGCGCTGCTGTTTCGCGCGGTCAGAGCACGCAAGCGCTAGCGCGGTGTCAGGGCAGTATCCGAACCCGCGACAGAATTTTCGCCGAATCGGCGTCATCTGCATAATGACACGCGTGCTCACCAATCGTAATTGCGGGCGGTGAGCTGGCCGCAAACAGCACAATATTGTCGAAGCCTGGCACTTCTACAAGCGCTGTCCATGCAAACACCCGGCGGGCCGCCAAACAGACCTCACGCAAGCCCTGATTATCGTCGCACAAAATATTAATTGTTAGAACCGAACCGCTATTCATACGTTTCATGCACCCGCGGTAGAAGCCCTCAGAGCGCAACATGTCTGGCTGTTGACCGCCAATCGCAAGGTCACAAAACACAGCGTCAAAGCGTGCCGTAGTGTGCTCAAGATAGTCCGCTGCGTCTGACAATATGGGCGAGCAACCCTCTGGCAACAGGCCAGCTTTCGCACACAAAGTAATCATATCAATGGAATTGTCGACTGTTACAACAGACAAAGCCGGATGACTTGCATGCAAATAACGTTCAATTGCGCCACAACCAAGCCCTAGATTGAGTACCGTGGTCAATGGCTGTTTCAAATGGACCGACGCCAACATGGCAGCAACAACAGGCGACTGCACCTTGGCCGGCGCCTGCGTATCAACCGCGCCTTGTACGATATGCGCTCCTGAACAAAAATAGCGATAGCGCAGGAACTGATAAAGCTCAACCGCATTCTCACTGCACAGCAACGTGGGCTCAACCGCACGATTGCGAAAGTCTTCAAAGAATGACACGGCCTATGGGTCAGGCTGCCAACGAATTGTGACCGTCTGCTTGCCAAACTCCCTGGCCGCTTCCAGATCTTTGCCCATAAAGATATCGATGCGTTCGGTAAAACGGCGATTGAGTTTGTCTCGCACTAGCCAGGTGCCGGCCATGCCATCGATTTCAACCTCTGTATTATGCGTTAACCCCATAGACAACAGATCGCGCGATACCGCTATTATTTGAGTATCCGGGTCCAGACGATCACCCCACGCGCCCACCTCCGGATTACCGTGTGTTTGCGACGCCAGCGAATTGTATGCGGTGGCCGTGACCTCCAGACTTTGTTCTGCTGGAGCGCAGCCAATGAGCGCGCCCAAAAATACCAACACGCTAGGGCAGCTCTGAAAAATACCCAATGCCTCTGCGTGGCCTGTAGCGTGCCGTGATGAGGCGCGTTCCGAAGGCCAGTGCTGGTTGTCCCTGGCGAGGAGCGCAACAAAGTCACGGTGCGCTACAGGCCGCGCCCTCCGGGGCTTACAGGCGACTCCAGCCTTTTCGTTGCGAGTTTTTGACGTACGGCCAGTATGCCTGCAAACTCGCGCCTCAATGCTGGAGTCGCCTGTAAGCCAGAGGCATTGGGTATTTTTCAGAGCTGCCCTAGTTTTTGCCGGCAAGCGTAAACGGCTGGTATCGGTTACAAAAAATTTTTTATTATTTGCCATTGCTGTAGTTTCTCCTGAACACTGATCGCCGCATGCGCGGGACTTGTAGACGGCAGGCGAATAAAACTCAAGTGCGCATACTGGCGTTTAACATCTGCCTGCACATAACGATCAAAACTCTGCTGAGCTTTCGCACCGTTGAAAAACACCGCTTTTAGCTCCGGTGTTGTTGCAAACAAGCCTGAGAAATCATTCCCTACGATGGTGTCTTCCTCTATAGAAGAATCCAGGCTGCCTTCACGATAGCAGGATTGCAACACATCCCACAACGCAATGCCGCGAGATTGCAGCAATCGTAATCGCTCTTTGTACGCGGGAAGCTTGGCATCCAGGTTCGATCCATTGTGCAAGATCGCCCACATTAGCGGCCAAAACGCGTTACGAGCATGCGCATAATATTGCTGCGCATTCAACGAAGCGACACCGGGCATAGAGCCCAGAATCAGGACCCTGGCGCGACGGTCGGCCAACGGTGGAAAACTCTGACTGAACATACTCGACCCAGACTGCGATCAGGCATTGATATTAGCAGATGTCTGCGGCTTAATTGCAGCCAGAAAACACTGACAACGAGGTTCATGTGGCATCTGCATTGGAAGGCATACGCGTCATTGAGTTGGGCCAGTTATTGGCGGGGCCGTTTGCCGGCACCATGCTTTCTTACTTTGGCGCCGAAGTGATAAAGATAGAGCCACCCGGTGGCGACCCTATCCGTGGCTGGCGTGAAGTGGATGACGGCACATCATTTTGGTGGCGAAGTCTTGCCAGAAACAAGAAATGCATCAGTCTCGACCTGAAGACCGAGCAAGCCCGTGATGTGATTCGTCAATTGGTGCAAAGTGCCGATGTATTGATTGAGAATTTTCGTCCTGGCGTACTGGAAGAATGGAGCCTGTCACCCGCGGAGCTGAAAAAGGAAAACCCCAGGCTGATCACAGCTCGCATATCCGGCTACGGACAAGACGGTCCATACTCCAGTAAACCAGGCTATGCCTCCGTGTGCGAAGGCTTCAGTGGCTTTCGTTATGTGAACGGATTTCCAGGCGAGGCGCCCGTGAGACCGAACCTGAGCACGGGTGATACCGTAGCAGGTCTGCACGCAACACTGGGTATTTGTTTGGCCTTGCTCGCACGAGAGCGCGGCAATGCTGATGGTGGCCAGGAAATCGATGTGGCATTGTATGAATCCATGTTCAACTTATTGGAGGCCGTGATTCCTGAATACTCAGGCGCGGGCATACAACGCGAGCCCTCTGGAACGACGGTCACTGGCATCGTACCAACCAATACTTATCGATCCAGCGATGGAAAATTCATCATCATAGGCGGCAACGGCGATTCAATTTTTAAGCGCCTTATGCGCGCCGCTGGCAGGCCTGATATGGCCGACAACCCGGCCATGGCTGACAATCAGGGCCGAGTTATTCACGAAGCAGAAATTGATGCTGCATTGGCCAAGTGGTGCGCCAGTCAAACATGTGATCAATTGCTAAGCGACCTCGAAGAAGCACGGGTTCCTGCCGGACCGATATACTCCGCCGCAGATATGGCCAGTGACCCACATTACCGCGCCAGAGGCATGTTTGAACAGGTTGAGATCAATGGCAAGCCATTGGAAATACCGGCCATTCTGCCAAAACTCAGTGATACTCCCGGCCAGACTGCCTGGCCTGGCCCACCTGAAAACTCGCACAGGGATGAAATTCTGGTCGATATTCTCGGCCTCAGTGCGGAGCAGATCGCGAATTTGTAAAATAGTGGTAACGCTTTATGCTCGCCCACTGCGCTGTGCTAATGTTGCGAGTATGCGCCACATTCTTACTCGATAGACCAACGGATACCCCATGAAACGACTCGCTATATTGGCCACTGCGGCCATCTTTCTGACTGCCTGCGAAACCGCCTATTACAGCGGTTGGGAAAAACTGGGCAAAGAAAAGCGCGACCTGCTGGTGGATCGCATTGAAGACACCAAGGAATCGCAAGAGGATGCCCAGGAAGAGTTTGCCGACGCGCTGGAACAATTTCGATCGGTGGTGGAGTTTGACGGCGGCGATCTGGAAAAAATGTACAACCGGCTGAATTCGGAATATGAAGACAGTGCCGAAGCAGCAGCCGAGATCAGCAAAAATATTGACCGAGTGGAAGATGTTGCTGACGACCTTTTTACCGAGTGGGCAAAGGAAATACAGCAGTACAGCAGCTCAAACTTGCGTCGCGATAGCGAGCAAAAACTCAAGCAAACCCAGCGCCAGTACAGCGGTCTGTTAAAAAGCATGCGCAGTGCCGAGAAAACCATAGATCCGGTGCTGGCAACATTGAAAGATCAGGTGTTGTACTTGAAACATAATCTCAATGCGCGCGCTATTTCTGCCTTGAGAGGCGAGCTGCAAACGGTCAACACGGATGTAGAGCGACTGATTAACGCAATGGAAAAATCCATTCAGGAATCGAATGCGTTTATCGCCGGTATGAAAGACGTCTGATGCCAAGTGTTGCAAAGGCCTGGCTCTGTGCGCTACTACTGTGGCTTAGCGCATGCACAACGTTGCAGCCGAATTTCCAGAACCCAACCATGCAGGTTACATCAATCGCGTTGCTGCCCTCAGAAGGGATGCAAATCAATTTCGATGTAGGTCTTAAGGTGTCTAACCCCAACAAGATGCCACTGAACGTGTTGGGCCTGGCGTATGATTTGCAGCTTGATGGCTACAAAGTAGTAGAAGGTGTCGGTAATGACATACCGGAGATACCGGCATATGGTTCCGCTGAATTTCACATCACAGCATCAACCAACCTGATGCAGAGCTTTAAACTGCTCTCCGAGATGCTGAATAATCCTAAATCGGTTTTGGACTACGCCTTCAATACCAAACTGGATTTGGGCTCAACCTGGCTACCGGCGCTGCGTTTGCAAGACAGTGGCAAAATAAACCTGACCGACAAAACCAGGTCTTCAAAATAGTCCAGCCAGCCGGCCCTGGCACGCCGGCGAATGCGCAACTAAGACAGCTCAACCAGGTTTTTAAGCTCGCGCAAGACAACGGTCACCACAGACAAGTCAGTGAGTGAAGCGGTTTGCAAGCTGTTCATCAACTCGGTAAAGCGATTAATGGCCGACTTTCGTTGTTCACGCCATTGTAGCTCTATGTGTTCGATGTTCTGATCTTTGTTGTCGTCGCGGCTCAATAAGCTCAACGTCAAGTGGCGCATTAACGCTTCCAACTCGTCTACATGAGACTCTCTGGCCAAATCCTGCCAGCGTCCTTCTGACTGCCAATCAATCAACGTCATCATTAACCAGTCAACATGCAAACAAGACGTCAGCGAGAAACACAGACGGGTAACGTCGCATACCTCGACCTCAGTTGCCAAGGCGACTTCAACGGCACCGGGAAAAAAGAAGTAACTGTCGATCACCGCGCAACGTTTTGCCACATCAGCCGGCACATTTTTGGCTTGCCAGCGCTCTGCCTCTTGCTCACTCAGGTTCCGCCAGTGGGGTTGGTGCAATTCAAGCGCGCTGTGAATCAGGGTTTTAAAGCACGCGCTACTGCGCTCAATTTCGCTGGCTGGAAGAATGTCGCGGCGGTTACGGATGTACCATCGACTGGTACGTCGAGCAAGCTCGGTAATACGACTGAACAGGTCATATTGCTCGCTGCTGTTTAGCGTGTAGTCAAGACCTTCAATATCTTTCCACAAGTCGTCCAGCTCAAACAAATTCATCACTGTGATAAACGTACGCGCCACCTGCAGTGGCTCAACGCCCAATGAGTCGACCAAACGAAAACAGTACGTAAAACCCATTCGATTGACGAGGTCATTGGCAATTTTGGTAGCGATGATTTCGTTGGCCAACTGGTGCGTAGTGATAGCGGTGGCGGCCAACTCGTTCAGCTGCTTCGGAAAGGCCGCATACAGATAACGCAACACATACTCATCGCTGTGCGGTTCAGCCTGGTAAAGTGTGTCTTTAAGCCATACTTTGGCATACGACACCAGAACACTGATCTCAGGGCGGGTCCACGCCAGCCCCTTGCCGTTCAACTCCTTAACCAATTCATCATCGGGCAAATACTCGAGCGCTCTATCCAGCGAGTTTCGCTCTTCAAGAAACTGCATAAAGCGCACGTAGTCATGATGGTGCTGCTTACGGTTGTGCAACGCCAAACTGATCGACAGCGTTTGCCGGTAGTTGCTTTGCAAAACCAGATCGGCTACGTCTTCTGTCATATCTCGCAGAATAGCCGCGCGCTGATCTGTGCTTATTTGCTGGGCGTCAACCAGCGTATCCAGCACAATCTTAATGTTGACTTCATTGTCGGAACAATCCACACCCGCTGCATTATCGATAAAGTCGGTATTGCATATTCCGCCATGTTGGCAAAACTCAATTCTGCCCAGTTGGGTCAGACCAAGGTTGCCGCCTTCGCCAAATACTTTGCAGCGTAACTGTTCGCCAGTGACGCGCACACTGTCATTCGCCCTATCGCCCACCTCCGAGTCAGATTCCGAGCTGCATTTGACGTAGGTGCCTACCCCGCCATTCCAGATTAAATCCACGTCGGCTTTCAGCAGTTGATTAATCAGTTTATCGGGCGCCAGACTTGATTCGGTGCTGCCCAGCAGAGTTTGCATCTCGCTACTCAGCGGGATCTTTTTGGAACTGCGCTGGAACACGCCGCCGCCTTTTGAAATGAGCGTCGCATCGTAATCAGCCCAGCCTCCACGCTGATCGAACAATCGTTGACGCTCGGCAAAGCTCGCAGCCGGATCAGGATCCGGGTCGATAAACACGTGCAAATGATTGAATGCGGCAACCAGGCGCACCTTATCGCTCAACAGCAGACCATTGCCGAATACATCGCCGCCCATGTCACCGATGCCAATCACATCAATACTTTGCTGCTGCACATTAACGCCCAACTCGCGAAAATGCCGCTGCACCGCCACCCAGGCGCCGCGCGCGGTGATACCCATGCCTTTATGGTCGTAGCCATTGCTACCACCCGACGCAAATGCGTCACCAAGCCAATGACCATAGTCTGCTGACAACTCATTGGCTGTGTCTGAAAAGCTGGCCGTGCCCTTGTCGGCTGCAACCACCAGATACGGGTCTTCACCGTCTGCACACACAACACCTTCTGGCCGGGTAATCTGACCATCGCGACGATTATCAGTGATGTCCAGTAAACCACTGATGAACAACTTGTAGCACTCAATGCCTTCTTTAAACCAGGCATCTCGCCCGGCTTCCATATTGGCCTCTCGCGCAATAAAGCCGCCTTTCGCACCGGTGGGCACTATCACGGCGTTTTTTACCTGTTGAGCTTTCACCAGACCTAACACTTCAGTGCGGTAGTCCTCAAAACGATCGGACCAGCGAATGCCCCCACGGGCAACTTTGCCACCACGCAAATGCACGCCCTCAAAACGTGGCGAATGCACATATATTTCAAACATGGGGCGTGGTGGAGGAGCGAATTCCAACGTTTGCGTTGCCAGCTTTAACGAAAGATAGGATCGATTTTCACCCGATTGCGTCGTTTGAAAGAAGTTGGTTCGCAGCGTTGCCAGCATCAGCTGTAAATAGTGGCGAATCAGCTCATCTTCATTGCGGTTGGCAACGGAGTCCAGCTCCTGAATAATTTTATCAGTAAGGCGCTCTACTCGCTCGGTACGCAGCCGTCGATTCTCCTCTTCGCTCTGTTCTGTCGCGTATAATCTAGGGTCCAGCTTAAACTTAAACAGAGCGATAAGATTCCGCGTAATCTCAAGATGACGCGACAGTACATCGGCAATAAAGGCCAAACCAAACGGTGATCCAAGCTGCTTAAGATAATGCGCATACGCACGCAGAAGTGCGGCAGACTGCCAATCCAGGCGCGCGCCGAGCACCAGCCGGTTAAAGCCATCGTTTGCGGTTTGCTTGTGCCAAACAGCCAACAGGGCCTTACAAAACTGCTCACGAACAGCACTAACATCCAGCGCGCCCTGAATATCCATCGTAAACTTGAGCGTGAAGTCATGCATCCAGATTTTAAAATTATCGCGCGGCAAAATCTGATGGGGATGTTCCCCCAATACTCTAAAGCCCAGATTCTCCAGCATTGGAATCATGTCTGACAATTCAAGACTAGTGTCTCGACGAAACAACTTGAGGCACATGATATCGTCAGCGGAACCGGGTTCATTATAGAAGCGAATACCAAGCTCGTCATTGTCACCCAATGCAATGATGCAGGTGAGGTCGTCAATCGTTTCGGCGAGTGAAAATTGATATTGGTAAGCAGGGTCAAATGCATTGCTCCATTTTCTGCTTAACGCGGGTCCCTCGTTGTCATCCCAATGATTGACAATTGCTTCGCGAAGACCGCTGGTCCAGTCGCGGGTAAGGTCAACAATTTGCTGCTCGAGCACAGCTGCATCAATACTTTGGTATTTTCGATTACTGATACGAAACACGTAGTGGATACGCACCAGCACAGAATCAGCCAGAAAATGCGTGTTGTACTCTCCGGTTTCCGCATCCAGCGCATCCCGCAGTTTCCCCTCGATTCGCTCACGGGTGCTTGTGCTTAAGTTCTCGCGCGGCAGATAGACGATACAACTGGCAAACTTCTCGAACGGGTCAACACGCATAAACATACGCACAGTGCGCCGATCAATTATGCGCCAGATCCCCAGGCTGATCATCAACATTTGCTTGAGATCCGTCTGAATCAACTCATCGCGAGGATGGCCCTCAAGCAGCGCCGCATAGGCTTTGCCGTCGTGACTGCCCGGTTCAAATTTGGACATATCAACCAGCCGGCTGGCCTTCTTTCGAATTAAAGGGATATCCCATATGCTGCGGTGATACAGCTGCGACGTATACAGACCAAGCAATCGCACTTCACCGATCGCCGCGCCGTTACTGTCTCGACGTTTAACAAAGATGTAATCAGAGTATATGTCCCGGTGCACTGTTGAGCGGTGTGATGATTTGGTAAACGCGAGGCTGGCAGTGGAGTCATGAAAGTCAGCAAAGCCTGGGCTGAGTGAATCCAGTTTCGAATCAGGTAAAGGGTCGCGCATGCACATCAAACCCATGCGCTCATCGCTGAGTTCGCGGGTGTACACTTCGCCATCCAGATCGAAGCGCTGAAATTCGGCAATGCCCAGCAGCGTAAAGTTGCCATCTCTGAGCCAGCTCAGGAAAGCAATATCTTCACGGTCAACATCTTCTCTGGCATCTAACTCGTCAATCAAGACGTTCAAGCGCTTCAGCATCGGCTGGTAATCGCTGACGCACCGATCTACGTCAAGAAGCACCGACTCCAACTCCTGCTTGATGTTTTGCCGCTCCTGCTCATCACCCTGCTGGTCAATCTGGAGAAATGCGAAATCTTCTTTACTGTATTCGGACGCATTAGCGCCAGGTGCGGATTTCACAATAGCCAGAGCTTCACCCTGGTCACTGCGGCGTACCCATGCCGGGTGGCTCTCGAACAAGTAGATATTCAGCCCCATTCGATTCAGCGCCATGCGCAAGGAATCCACCAGGAAAGGCATATCGCGCTGGCTGATGTAAATGACTGTATGCGGCGATTTCCAGCCGTCTTTATCCAGTTCAGGGTTAAAAATCTTGATTTCTGCGTTGTCGCAGCGCCGTACACGAACGAATTCAAACAATCCACGCAATGCGCCAAACATATCCCGCGGATGCCAGGCCAGCATCGATTCGGCCAAATGGATGTGGATAAAATGCTGGGTGAAGGATTTGAACAGCGGCAAAGTATCTGAATCCAGTTGCTGTTCAGCAACAGAATCCACTTCAGATTTAAACCATTGTCTCGCTGAATCGTCGAGCATTGTGTTCACCGTGTGCTGTGCAGTGTCGTGATTAAGTTTGCAAACGAACTTTGCAACACTATAAAGTGAGAAAGACGGTTAACAAAGGATTTTCCACAATGGCAAGCCAGACAAAATTTGATGACATTCTTACCTTTTGGTTTGACGAAACAGAGCAAAGTAACTGGTTTAAAAAAGACCCCGATTTTGATGAGCTTATCAAAAAGCGCTTTTCTTCCACCCTGGCGGCTGCGAAAGCGTGCGAACTCAGCGACTGGCGACAATGTACCGAAGGGCGCCTGGCTGAGATCATTGTGCTGGACCAGTTCTCGCGTAATATATTTCGCGACCACGCACACGCTTTCGCGGCTGACGCACTGGCGTTGGCGCTGGCGCAAGTTGCCGTCGCCAACAATGAACACTTGGCACTTCAAGGCAGCAAACGGGCCTTCTTGTTGATGCCCTACATGCACAGCGAGTCTGCCTATATCCATGCGCGGGCACTGCCGCTGTTTGATGCACCCGGCCTGGAAAGCAATTACCGTTTCGAGCAACATCACAAGTCAATAATTGATCGCTTCGGCCGCTACCCGCACCGCAATGCGATTCTGGGACGTGAAAGCACTGCAGAGGAGTTGGCATTTCTAGAGCAGCCCGGCAGTTCCTTCTAGCCAGATTTTGCCAACCTGAATTATCGATAATGGTGAACAAAGCGTAAGCCGTTGCATGCTGCGCAGCATACGAATTTCGGTACTATGAAGACCATAAATACAAATCTTCAGTGAGAACCAGCTATGCCACTATCGGATAAAGTTGCATTGATCACAGGCGGTGGCAGCGGTATGGGGCGTGTTGCCGCCCAGTCCTTTGCAAGCAAAGGCGCACGAGTTGCCTTGTTTGACGTAAACACGTCAGGAATGCAAGAAACGTCGCACGGCAACAGCAATATCCACAGCTATACCGTAGACATTACCTCCACGGAAGACGTCAACGCCACTGTAGCCCAGGTTCAATCCGATTTGGGTGACATTTATCGCGTGTATAACTGCGCGGCCATCATGCCGTTTGGCAACCTGCTGGAACAAGACACGGCGGTAATCCACAAACTGATGGATATCAACTACGGTGGTTTCGTCAACATCATGAAAGCCACGCTGCCCGATATGGTGAAACGGGGCAACGGCGATTTCGTCAGTTTTGCATCCATGGCAGGTATCCAGCCAGCGTTGCTGATGGGCGGCTACAACGCAAGCAAAGCGGCGGTGGCAATGCTGACGGAAGTTGTCTATCACGAGAACCGGGACAGCGGTGTGCGCTTTGCGTGTGTTTGCCCTCCACCGGTTGCCACCCCCTTACTCAAGCAGGGTAAAGACACCGCATGGCCAAAACTCATGCAGGAACAAGAAGGCTCGGAGCTGCAGCCGATTGAGGTCATTGAAGAAATCGAAACGTCGCTCGATAAAGGCGAGTTCTGGGTATTCCCCGGCAAAAGTACCCGCATGGGTTACAGGATGCGACGCTGGCTTCCTAACTACACCTGGAATTACATCCACAAACTCGAAGGTTGGTAAGCGGTAATAGCGCCCGTCACCGCAGGCGATACAAATAAGTGCGAGAATTGTCTTTAACCTGACAATACGTCACCTCAGTCCGGTGTAATATTCGCGGTACTGAAACTCAATAGGTGGAGAACAATGAACGGTGCCGAAAGCCTGATAAAAACCCTGGTAAATAATGGTGTTGAGGTGTGCTTCAGCAACCCTGGCACATCTGAAATGCACTTTGTGGCCGCCCTCGACGAAGTGGATGGCATGCGTGGCGTGCTCGCGCTGTTTGAAGGCGTGGCGAGCGGTGCAGCCGATGGCTACGCGCGTATGGCCGGCAAACCGGCTGTCACGCTTCTGCATCTTGGCCCCGGTTTAGGTAATGCCTGGGCCAATCTTCATAATGCCCGCAAAGGCAATGTGCCAGTGATCAATATTATTGGCGATCACGCTACCTATCATTTGCAATACGACGCTCCCTTAACCTCCGATCTCAAAGGCATTGCTTCTTCGATTTCCGACACTCTGATTCAAAGTCAGTCGTCGGCCGAAATTGCCGATGATGCTGCCGCAGCCGTGGCCGCTGCCTCGCCAAACAATGTCGCCAGCCTGGTACTGCCAGCTGATGTGTCATGGAGTGATAATCCGTCACCCTTACCTGAGGTGCGGGCACCAAACACATTAACACCTGTGAGCCCGGAGAAAATCAAGGAAGCCGCAAACCTGCTCAGCAAAAGCGATGCGGGCATGATATTTGTGGGCGGCTACATATCAACCGAGCTGGGACATCAACTCAGCCGAATAAGCCAGGCAACTGGCTGCCGCATTTGTGTGGAAACGTTTCCTACCCGAATCAGCCGCGGTGCAGGCAGTGCGAAAGTTGAGAAGCTGCCCTATCTTGCGGAAATGGCGATCGATCATTTGAAAGAAGTAGATACCCTGGTGCTGCTGGGCGCACCCGCGCCGGTGTCGTTTTTTGCCTATCCAAATGTACCCAGCGTTCTGCAGCCAGATGGCTGCACAATCTATGAACTGGCCAACACAGACGAAGACTCACTGGCGGCCGCACACGCTCTGGTTGCAGAGCTGGATGCAGAAACAGTTGAACCCGCGCTTAATGGTGAACAATTACCGGAGCTGCCCACGGGCGACCTGGATGCGATGACCCTGGCCCAGGCACTGGCTGCTCTCATTCCAGACAATGCCATTATTGTGGATGAAGGCGCTACCACCGGTCTGGCGTGCTACCCGTTTAGCGAGCAAGCAAAACCGCACGACTGGATGACCTTGACGGGTGGCTCGATAGGCTACGGCTTGCCCTGTGCGGTGGGTGCAGCTGTAGCGTGCCCTGACCGCAAAGTAATCTGCCTGGAAGGCGACGGCAGCGCCATGTACACCATCCAGGCCTTATGGACCATGGTGCGCGAGCAACTGGATGTGACAGTCGTGATCTGCAACAACAGCAAATACAATATTCTGGAGCTCGAATTTGCCCGAACCGGTGCTCGTGGCGGCAAACCAGGAAAGAAGGCCGCGTCGATGATGGACATTGGCAATCCGTCCATGGATTTTGTGGCAATGGCGCGAGGTTTTGGCATGCAAGCGAGTCGAGCCACAACCGCAGAAGAGTTTTCCACTCAGCTCGCGGAAGCAATTCAAACAGAAGGCCCTCGGCTAATCGATGCCGTGGTTCCCTGTTTACAACTCGGATAGGTAGGTCATCATGAGCATATTCTATGTCACACCGATCACAGTAGAAGATTACCGACGCCGCGCCCGACGGCGATTGCCACGCTTTATATTCGATTACATCGAGGGTGGTGCCAACGCAGAAGTAACCTTGGAAAAAAACACATCGGACTTTAATCGCTGGCAGCTAAAACAGCGAGTCATGCGCGACGTAGACTCAATAAGTACCAGCACAAGCTTTATGGGCCGCGACGCCAGTATGCCTTTGGCACTGGCCCCAGTCGGCATGGCCGGTATGATGGCACAACGCGGGGAAACAATTGGCGCTCGTGCAGCCCAGGCCAAGGGTGTGCCGTTCACCACCTCTACGGTTGGCATCTGCCCAATAGAAGAAGTGCAGCAGGCCATTAATGCCCCATTCTGGTTTCAGCTTTACATGTTGCGAGATCGCGACCTGGTATTAAAGTTGCTGGATAGGGCAAAGACAGCCGGCTGCGATACGCTGGCGTTTACAGTAGACCTGCCCGTGGCCGGTGCGCGGCTGCGCGATTTCAAAAACGGCATGCTCGGTGGCGGCGTAAAAGGCAAGATTTCCCAACTGGCCCAGATCGTTAGTAGTCCGCTGTGGGCGATCAGTGTCGGCTTACAGGGCAAACCGCATACCTTTGGCAATCTCAGCGACGAGGTGGCCGATCCAAACGATCTGGATAACTACAAGTCATTTATTGATGCACAGTTCGACCCCACGGTTACCTGGAAAGACATTGCATGGTTGCGCGAACAGTGGGACGGTAAGCTGTTAATCAAGGGCGTGATGGAAGTGGAAGATGCAAAATCCGCCGCTGAAGTAGGTGCCGATGGCGTCATTGTATCCAATCACGGCGGCCGTCAGCTTGATGGCATCGCTTCCAGCATCAGCAAACTGAAGCCGATCAGTGATGCCGTAGGTAATGACATTGAAGTATTCGTTGATAGTGGCATTCGAAACGGTATTGATGTGCTAAAAGCGATCGCGCTCGGCGCGAATGGCGTATTGATAGGTCGCCCCTGGGTGTACGCGGCTGCTGCCGGCGGCCAGGTCGCACTGGAGAATTTGCTCGACCTGTTTCAAAAGGAAATTGCAACCGGCATGGCGTTGATGGGTGTAAACAGCATTGATGAGATTAATTCGGATCTGATTGAGCTGATTGATTAGCGTTAGCGACCGAAGCAAATCTGTGCGGCGATCTGCATAAGCTCAAACTTTTGCGAGATACGGTGAACACACACATCCAACAATTCACTTATGACGTCGGCTGCCTGGCCATCCGTGGTACGTCGGTGGACGCGGTCGGGCATACCCACAGAGCATTGCAGCTCATCGTGCCCATAGAAGCCCAGGAATACCTACTAGATATTGCTGGCACGCGCCAAAAGGATTCCAGAGCAGCGCTTATCAATTCGCGTACCCGACACGCATTGCAGGCCAATGATATTCTGGTATTGCTGATCGACCCGGCCTGTCACCTGGGAAAAGTACTTGGCAAACAGTTATTAAACGGGCGTGACCACCATTTTTTTGCGCATGCACGAGCAGCGATGACCGCTAACTGCACGCTCGACAAAGCATTGATCGATTCCATCCTAAGCGCACTTGGCCTACCTGTTTGTCGTGAGCGTCATATAGAGCCGCGTATACAAAGGCTGACTGAGCTGGTTCTGCACATGTTCAAGGCAGGTGACGGCGACCAGGTCAATCTAGATTGGGCAGCGGCGCAAGTACACCTGTCTCGCAGTCGCCTGCAACATGTGTTTCGAGACCAGCTGGATATGCCATGGCGGGCCTGGCTGTTGTGGCAGCGCTTATTGCATGCCGCACTCCTTGCTGCCAACGGGGCACCGCTGACTGAATCCGCTATAGCCGCAGGCTTTTCAGACGCAGCGCACTTTTCGCGAACTTTTAAGTCTACTTTTGGCATTACGCCATCCGCTATTTCATTGGGCTGAAGACGACACGTTTATTCAAGCCGATAGCCAGCTCCCGGTTTAGACTTGGTTTTCAACTTGGAGCTTATGCATGAACAATTTTCTACAGGAAACAGCAATCCTGAACTATTCCCACCCGTCTATTCAACAGCTTGTTCAACAGCGCGCCTGGAAAGAACTGAATGAATACGACGCAATAGGTGCCATTTATTCGTTCGTTCGAGACGAAATAGCCTTTGGCTACAATGCAAGCGATGCGCTAACAGCAAGCGAAGTACTAACCGACGGCTATGGTCAGTGCAATACCAAAGGCAATCTACTCATGGCCTTGCTGCGGGCGGTAGGCATACCCTGCCGCATGCATGGCTTTACCATTTACAACGAACTACAACGCGGCGCCATCCCGAACTACCTGATGTGGGCAGCACCCGCGCGCATTCTGCACAGCTGGGTGGAAGTTCACTACCAGAATCGTTGGCTGGAACTGGAAGGTTTTATTATCGACAAGCCTTTTCTCAAGAAAATCCAACAAGCCTACCCTGACTCAGAGCAGGAGTTCGTTGGCTACGGCATTGCAACACCATGTCTGCAAAAGCCGGCAATCGAATGGAATGGCGACAACACCTATATACAACGCGAAGGCATTGCTGATGACTTTGGCCTATTTGCAGACCCCGATAGTTTTTATCGCCAACATGGCACAAACCTGAAAGGTCTGCGACGGGTGCTGTTTGCCCATGCCGTCCGCCACCTTATCAATCGGCATGTAAATCGTATTCGTTGTGTGGGTGTAGCAATGCCCGCGCGAAATTGAGAGTACCGTCGAACCAATAGTTACAGAGCTTTCCCGGCTTCAGTCTCTACAGTTCGATTCACCCGAATAGTGACCACCAGGTGCTGCGCCCAAAATATCCCGCCTGACAATGCGCTCAAATTCCTGATATTGCTCTACATGTGGCCAGTGGGCAGCTTGTTCGAAGCTATAGAAGCATTTCAATGGCGCCTGCAGATTGTCGAAGTAGATTTTGGCCTGTCTGTGTGTGGTTTGGTAGTCATGCTTGCCCTGGAAAACAAATACGGGAATGGTTTGCCTGGAAACAGTGTCACTCAAGTTGGTTTCAATAAGGTAGGGCCACAACTGCTCCAGACTTACCTTCAACGCAAGTTCGTTGATCTCCCGTTCGCGCTGTGTGTAGTGCGGCAACGCGGCCATTCCCTGAACATACTCACCAGCGGCTACTACTCTGTCGTAACGCGCTCCGCGAAAGTAATTGACCAGCGGGCGATTGATAACAAGATAGTTAAGCCATGGCCCGACAGCCGAGGTTTCCGGCAACTGCAGTTGGTCGATTGAGCGCCTGATTTCCGGGTTGGCTGAGGCATCGCGCTTTGCTTTTAACCAGGCGAGAGTTTCTCTTTCTGACTGTGCCTGATTGCTACTCTGCCCAACGCCGATGTAGGCATGGAAAAGGTCAGGATGGCGCATGGCAGTATGTGAGCCCAGTACGCTTCCCCAGGAATGCCCTAGCAGGTATATCTTTTCCTTGTTAAATGTTGACCTCAGGTAGTCAGTAACTTCTACCGTATCCTGTATCAGGCGATCAAGATTAATGGTGGAGATATCCAGATCCGGTGGATTGGACATACCTGTACCACGTTGATCCCAATAGGCAACGGTGAACAGGCTTTCCATCTCCTGCCACTGCGAATCGTTGTACAACGCGGGATACACCGGTCTGCCCGGCCCGCCATGAACATACAACAGCACAGGATTGCTGGCCTTGCTGCCTCGGATAACGATTCCCTGTGGAATACCGCCTATTAAAAGGCGTTCTACTGAGGTAACAGCTGGCGATGTTTCACCAGCCTGTTGCTTGCTCGAATCTGGTGATACGCAGGCAGTGAGGGTAAAGACCAGCAGCGAGAGTAGAAGAAGCTCAGCACCTCGTCTGCTTTCGTCGCGGGGCTTTGCCCTCATGCGTTTATCCAGCCTTTCGTTGCACAAGCGCACAGACTTCAGTGTCGTATGCGTAAAGGGCTGCGACCTTGCCCGCTAGCGCAACAGCGGGCTTTATCAGAAGTTGTACTTCGCTTCGACACCGTAAGTACGAGGCATTGCGTAGCCGCCCAAAATGGTACCGAAAAAGTCGCGGAAGCTGTAGTTCTGATGATCGCTGTCGGTCAGATTTCGCCCCCAGACAGACACCTCCCAATCAGCCGCATCACTCACCAGACCAATGCGCGCAGCGACTGTGCTGAACCCGTCAACTTCACCAAACGCAACTTGGGATCCGTCGGCCAATGTGTGCCCCTGATCGTTACTTGCGGTGATAAAGTAATCATCGGCATAACTGTAGTCCGCTCGCAGCAACAGGCTGGAACTCAGAGACGGTAGTGGATAGTAGTACTGGACTCCAAGTGACGCCGTAAGTTCAGGCGCGTAGGGGAGCTTGTTACCCGAGGCATCTCCCCCCTCGGCGTCGCCGTCCGGGAAGCTGTCAAATTCCGCATCCAGTACGCCGAGGGCTGCGGTCAACTGCAGGTTTTCGGTGGCCTGATACATCAGATCAATCTCTATACCTTGCGTCGTTACTTCGGCTGCATTAGTGATAGACAAGGCTGTGCGACCGCCACCAAGGTCGACATACTGGTTAACCTGGTAGTCCTCAAATTCAGACATAAACAAAGCCACACTCAAGCGCAGGTTTAGTTCCGGGAACTCGCCTTTATAGCCCAGCTCATAACTGGTCACGGTTTCTTCGTCAAACTCAATACCGGCCTCTATCTGGTCCACATTGATAAAGTCCAGGTTGTACCCGCCACTCTTGGACCCGGTGGACACCCGGCCATAGACATAACTGTCTTCAAACACCGCGTAATTCAGACTGATGGTAGGGTCAAAGCTAGTATCCGTGCGGCTGTCTATGACTCGGGTGGTTGCCATTCTAAAC
Organism: Gammaproteobacteria bacterium; assembly: GCA_030429735.1. Taxonomy (GTDB): domain Bacteria; phylum Pseudomonadota; class Gammaproteobacteria; order Pseudomonadales; family JAUIET01; genus JAUIET01. The sequence continues at coordinate 273,251 of JAUIET010000005.1, read as the reverse complement.
GCACCGGAATTCGAACCGTCGATGCTCCAGTCAACGTCCTTGGTTTCTCTGCCGTAACGAAAGCCAACCCCTAAGGTCAGACGATCTGTCAGATCATAGGTGCCATTGGCAAAAACAGCGTAACTCTCGGTATCAACCTCACCGTCAATATCAACGGCTTTCATCGTCGGATCTATACCAAAGGCCAATATGGGCACGTTGACGCCAGCGCCAGGGAAGAAAACCGTACCTGAGCCGGGAATCGCATCACGGTCTGTGGTGCTGTCTTGCTGATAGTAAAACAGACCCGCCACGTACTTAAAGCTGGAATCATCAGGCGATGTAATCTGGAATTCCTGAGTGGTTTGCTTATACGTGTCGGTGTAAAGCACCCCCAGGAATTCGGCGCTATCGTAATCAGGATCCGCGTCATAGGTAATCTCGCTGTCGCGGTAGGCTGTGATTGACTTCAACAGGTAACCGCTGTCCATTTCGTAGTCGAAGGTCAGTGAGCCACCTTTAAGCTCTTTGTCTTCAAGCAGGGTTTGCTGGGACAATTCGTACTTACCCTGCCCCTGTGCCGGCCGGAAGAAACCAAAGGTATCGGTTAAAGGCTCACCATTGAACCCCATCCGGTCCTGTTCCAGAAAATCAGCAGAGATATTCATCTCTAATTGAGAGTTGAACTCAGTCCGCAGATGCACACGGCCAGAGAAAACGTCTCTTTCGTTAACTTTGTCTCCATTAAAAACGTTGTCAACGTAGCCATCACGGGTCGTTTTATTGGCATACACTTTCACGCTGGTGGAGTCAGTCAATGGAACGTTAGCAGAACCCTGCAGTTCCAGATTGTCGTAATTGCCGATAATTACCCCAACAGACCCTTCAAATTCTTCATGTGGTTTTACTGAGGTCAGACTGATTGCTCCGGCAACTGTGTTCTTCCCGAATAAAGTACCCTGCGGCCCACGCAAAACCTCTACTTGTGCCAAGTCCACCAGGCCCTGGTTAGCCGCCGGCGACTGCCCCATGTAAACACCGTCCAGATAGACTCCAACACGACTATCAAACCCGATGTTTCGGCTGTTCGCACCCACGCCACGAATAACGATATTGGTCCCAAAATCGGAGTTCTGGCTAACGAGCAGGTTGGGTGTTAAGTCGCCCAATTCCTTCAGCTCTCTGACGCCGCTCTGGTTAATTGTCTCGGCACTTAACGTAGTAATGGAAATCGGAACCTCGATCAAACGCTCCGAGCGTTTTTGGGCCGTTACTACCACTTCTTCCAAGATAGACTGCGCTTGTACAGTAGCGGCAGAACTCAACAATGCGCTGCTAATGGCCGCACGTAACGCCCAATTAGTCGTACTGTTAGCTGTTTTTGATTTCATCGTAATTTTCTCCCACGTCGTTATTGAGTAGCGCATCTCAGCACACGCTCAGCTGCTGGGTCGCACTGGCCTTTTCGAGTTTCTTGCGCGTTAAGGTAGTGCCACCAACAAGAGTATTACCAGTTACGGAACCTCGTGCTTGATGTGAATGGACAGCTTTACGAGTCAAAACTACAGCCGCGAGCAGCTGCTGGTGTGAGCCTATGGCACATTTTTGATATCTTGCCTGGAAAGCGCGTTCGCCAGAGGTCGCAAAAACCGCATCAATGGCGAGGTATTCACCGTTGAGTAAAAGGCAATGACAATGCCCTGGTCTGGTGACACATACAACCCCTGCCCAAACATACCGCCTTTAAACATGCCTCCGTCGGCATACACCGCATCCCATTGACGCGAATTGCCAAGTGGCGCTTCGCCAAGATAAGCGGTAAAGCGCTTCCCATCACCCTTGATAAAAACATCATGGTCGTAATGAGGCTTACGGATTCGGGCTAGAGCGGCATCAGACACTACTTGCTGGTTTGCAACCAATGGCCAGTAAGGGGTGTACAGCAATCCGTAGCGCGCCAAATCCCGAAGCCGCGACGACACGATGCCGTGTGCCATCGCCATGCCATCCGGTGCGAGATGTACTTGCAGAGCACCCTCAGCCCGTACGTGCGACCAGACCCTGTCGTCGAATGCATCAGCCCAGGTCTGCCCGGTCAGCGCTTCGGCGATAAAGACCAGCATCTGGGTAATACCGGAGCTGTACTCAAATACCTCGCCGGCCGGGCCCGTGCGTCCAGCACCTCTCAGAATATCGCGCACCGTTTCTATTTTTCCGTTCTTATAAGTTTCATCAAACTCGGCGAGATAATACCGGGTTGCGGTGGAATCGGGATTCTGCCGCGTCTTAACGCTGTCATGAGTATCGGTACCTGGAACCATGTCCAGTAATTCAATAATTCTGGTCTCACCCAATGCTGTGCCGGCAAAATCAGGCAGGTGCATATCGACGGTATCGCTCTCACGCAATTTGCCTTCATCAATGAGTTGTTCTATCAGCAAGGCTGCGGTTGGCTTGGCCACCGATGCCCACAAATGGCTGTCGGCTGGCCGTAAACCAGGATACCTCTCATAAACCACTTCGCCTTGTCGCAGAATGATGATTGCCTTGGTTGCCGCGCGTGGATCACTGATCACATCAGATAAGGTCATCGTTCCAAGGTCTGTTTCAGCGCTTACTGCACCAAGTTTTTTCGCCCAGTCGTCCTCATTGCGCTTGAAGATATTCGCCGGCAGTCGGTTGGGAATCACTGCTGTACGCATGGTGCGAGAAATATTCTGGCTCCACCAGGATGTGACCTCTCCGCCACCCAGTAGCTCTCGATACCCCGTGGCCGTTGCATACTTACGACTTTGTTCCAATGAAAACCCGTCGCGCGACTCTTTCACATCCACAGCAAACGCGGCGGGTACAGACACTATCAGCAATAGAGAGAGTAATGCGTTAACTAATGAATTCATTGTTGGCTCCTGGCACCTGGGTGCGGTTTAAACAGTTGTGCATGCTATTGGCAGGCAAAGATAATCGCTTGATGTGGGCGGATGAGCATTTGCCGGTGGACGGCTTACAGTGGCCGCAATACACGGTGAACAATATCTTGCACGTAGTCCTGCGCCACTTCACGAAAACTTATCATATGCGGTGTGTGCAGGTGGGCATAAAGCGTATCCAGATTCGCCCAGGCTTCAATCAAGGTAACGGTGTTTGGCCGCAGTTTTCCCTGGGTGGGTAACGCAGAAGCAATATCCAGCATGGCATCATAGGCCAGGCAACCTTCCTCAGCTTTGACCCTGGGAATATTCTCGTTCAAGACAAACAGGAAATCGTCCAGACAATCCGGGAGTATTTCTACTGTTGTCACCACCTTAATCATTCGCCCTCCCTTGTAGGCCTGAACCTTAGCCAACCGGCTTGCACTCAGTATTTCTTGAACCTGGGCCTTCGCTTCTGGGCAAACGCGGCCATGCCTTCGCGTTGGTCAGCCGTACCAAACAGCCCGTGGAACAAACGACGCTCGACATTGAGACCAGGAACCAGCGGCACTTCCGCCTGCTGGTTTACCGATTCTTTGCCCGCCAGAACCGCCAGCCGTGGATTGTTTGCGATACGTGTTGCAGTCTTTATCGCTTCTTCCATGTGTTTGCCATCATCAACAACCTTGGTGATCATACCGATTGCCTCTGCTTCCTCAGCGCTGATCGATGCGCCAGTCAGCACGTAGTACATTGCTTTGGCTTTCCCTATTGCGCGCGTCAATCGGGCCGGACCTCCCGCACCCGGAATAACACCCAGGGTCACTTCTGGCAGCCCGAATACCGCTGTTTTGTCGGCAATGATCATGTCGCACATCAGCGATATTTCGGTGCCGGCTCCAAAGGCCACTCCTCTCACGGCGGCGATGACTGGTTTGCGCAGCTCGGCAATTTTATCCACATAGGCGCCCAGATCAGTCTGGTAAGCGCTTTCAAAATCCTGTGACGCGATCCACTTCAGATCTGCCCCCGCACAGAAGGCTTTGTCACCGCCAGCGAGAATGATGCAGCCAATACTGCTATCGGCGTCAAACGCCATTAGTGCATCGGTAACCTCGGTGGCCACTTCCTCATTGAGCGCATTCATCGCCTCAGGGCGATTAAAGGTAACAATACCGATGTTTCCTTTGCGCTCGGTGTGCATATATTTGAAATCGGCCATAGTGCTTTCTCTCCAGGATTAATACACAGCGAAAACGTTATTTCAGACGTTTCTCTTTTCCACGTAAAGAACATGCTCCGCATAACAAACACACTCACCTTTCTGGTTGGTCGTGGTCTTGCCCTCAATGATGATCCCGTGAGCTGGCCGCTTGGGATCGTCCTGTTTTGAAACAACCGTTACCTCTACCTTGATGGTATCGCCAGCGAACACCGGGTTGGGGTAGCGGACTTTGTTGTATCCATACGTCATACCATGAGGGTTGAGTGGCTCACCCTGAAGGCATAAGCCAGTGGCAATGGAGAAGGTCGCGTTGCCATGCAGAATAGGTTTTTTGAAAGGTTGGGTTTTGCAGAATTCAGCGTCGACATGATGCGGCATCCAGTCGCCCGAATGCATGGCATGCATAACAATATCTGTCTCGGTAATAGTCCTGGCACTGGTTGACCGGGTTTCTCCCATTTCGAAATCTTCAAAGAATTTTTCTACTGTTTTCACTGTATGTCCCAACTGAGATTCACTAGAGTTTTTGGTTTGTTTACAACTGGCGTTTGCAATGGCAATGGGCACGACAATTTAAGTGTGTATCTAAGGGCTAGCGAGGCACACCTATCACCCGATCCTCAGCCATGGCTTTGATGTCTTCTTCGCTATAGCCAAGCGCCATCAGTTCAGACAGAGTGTGTTCGCCGATTGCTGGCGGGTTTTTCGGTGCAACCCGGTCTACGCCTTCACTCTGAATCTGGATCGGGCTGTCAATCGTTCGAAACCCTCCCGAGCCTTCGACTTCAGGGAAGCAGGCGTTGGCCAGCATATGTTCGTCGCGGGTACATTCCTCGGTGGTCTGCACTACGCTGAAGTTCACATTGAAACTTTTCAAGCGCTGCTTTATTTTAGAAAGCTCATGAGTGCCAATGCTGTTCTGCATCTCATCAAACAGCGCCTGATGATTTTTGGCTCGCTGCTCGGTGGTTGCAAACGCTTCGTTGCTCTTGCAATGTTCGATACCGAGCGCGTCACATAAGTTGTCAAAATTATCGGGATTGAGCTCAACGATAATGATGTAACGATCGTCTTTAGTCTTATAAACACCACCTGTCACCGGATTGGGCCATTCGGTGCGCTGGTATTTTTGCATAGGCGGTGCGCCGGCCAGTGCCGCTTGCAGAAAACTCGCGTTCGACCACAGCCCATTGTGCATCAGCGAGGTCGACACCATCGACCCTTTGCCGGTGCGCTCCCGATGGAACAAACCGGTCATAACCGCACTGAACAGTGCCGTTGCCGTACCCATATCACCACCGCCTACGGCCATCAATACCGGGTCGCCATCTTTGGGTCGCAGCTCTTCCATCAAGCCGGTGCGGGCATACCAGGCTGTCATGTCAAAGCCGGGCGCGTCTTTGTCTGGCCCGCTGAGGCCAAAACCATTAACCGAGGCGTAAATAACTCGTGGGTTGACCGCCTTGATGTCTTCGTATGTGTGTTTGAGAAGTTCCTGTACCTTACGTGGTGAGTTGGTCAGAAAAACATCGGCCGTTGCCGCCAGTTTGCGCAGAACCTCCTGAGATTCAGGCTTCTTCAGGTCCAGCGCCACAGACTTCTTGGTGCGGTTCTGGATAAAGGTGGTATGCGGCACATCACTCGGTGGCATTCCCGTCAGTTTGTGCCCATAGCGCCATAGGTCTCCGCTCAGCGGTTCTATTTTGATCACTTCCGCACCGAGGTCGGCGAGAATTACAGTTGCAGAAGGGGCCGCAGCCATGGAGGCCACTTCAACCACTCTGATGCCATCGAGGATTCCAGTCATACCTTGTTATCTCGCCATTGTTTGAGTCAGCGCTCAACGCATTATTTCAATGCCGGCGACGACTGTGCTTGATATGACTGGACAACATTGCGACGCACACGTTAAAAGCACCGATTTCTTTGTCCTTTCATATCAAGCAGCAGCGCAATACCAGGCTCGATAATAAGAACACACACTCTAACAACGGAGAAGTCTGATGGCCGATCGAGCAAAAGCGCTGGAGCTGTTGTGCCAGCGCGTACTGAGCACCCGCGAGCAAATAGGTGATGCCTGGGCGCACAACGCAGACCCTGAAACGGGCAAATGGAACACCGTACCCACCGGAGACTGGGTTGATGGCCACTGGATTGATATGCTGCGCATGACTGGTGAGTTACTTGAGCGCCCGGAGTTGATTGAAGAGGCGTTTCAACGCACTGAATCCATTCGCTACAAACTGGAACTGGACGACATGTTTCGCGGCCACCGGTTTGCCTACTCAGCTGCGCGCCTGTATGAGACAACCGGTGATGAACATATGCGCACCTTGGCCCTGGCAGCCGCGTGGGCATTGCGCTCCAGTGCGAACAAAGGCAATGGCGCCATGCCGGTAGGCAGCCAATGCCAGGTGTTAGGTGCGGTAGAGTTTTCCGATGAAGTGGCAAAAGGCGCCCTATCTCGCAATACCATCTGCGTTGATAACGTTCATCCGCCCCTTATTCTGGATTGGTGGGCCTGGAAAGAAACCGGCGACAAGACCTTCCTGATTGGCGCCGAGCGAATGCTTAAGGTACTGGAAGAGCACTTTATCCGTGAGGATGGTTCGACGATTGAGAACATCATGTTCAATTGGGAAACGGGTGAAATGATTGCCGAGCTGCCTACGCTACTTGGCTACGCTGACGATTCCTGCTGGACACGGGGTCAATCCTGGGCGATAGCCGGAAACTTGTGGGGCTACGAACATACTCGTAACACCCACTACCTGCGTGTGGCCGGAAGACTATTCGACTATTGGTGGGACAGAGTGGGGGCAAACATTCCACCCTGGGACTTTAACGACCCTAACCCGGATGCACCGCAGGAAACCTCGTCTTCCGCCATTGTCTGCTCTGCGCTTGCGCGTCTGGCAGTACTGGACCCGATACCGGAGGAAGCCAAACCGTTTACTGATCGCCTAGAACCCATGCTGGAGAGTCTGTGTAAACACCTGACACCGGTCGACGATCAGGATGATCGCCCGGTGGGGATGCTGCTCAACGGTTGCATGAACGGCCGAAAGCACGTTGCTGAGAGAAACGAGCTGATCTGGGGTGATTTCTATCTGATGGAAGCTCTGTACTGCCTGGAAAAGGGAGGCCTGGCCAGCTGATGGCATACCTGGGGTTGCTGGGTGGCGTTGCTCTGCTGGTCTGGCTAGCCTTGCGAGGAGTGAACATCGTATTGGCAGCGGTGTTGAGTTCTATGCTGGTCATCGTGACCAATGGCCTGCCAGTTGCCCAGGGTATCACCGAGTATTTTTCTTTCGGGCCGCTCGGTGCGTTCACGTTTGCGGGCAAGTTCTTCCTGTTGTTTACTGCCGGCGCCGTGTTTGGCCGCGTAATGGGCGACAGCCACGCCGCGGCCAGTATCGCGCTGGCGTTGGTAAGGCGGCTGGGAGCACACCGCGCATTGTGGATTACCACACTGGCTTGTGGTCTGTTGACCTATGGTGGTGTGGTCGCGTTCGTCGTGATTTTTGCGATGTACCCTCTCGGCCTTCGCTTGCTTGAGCAAGCAGACATTCCAAAGCGCCTGTTTTGCGCCGCATTGGCACTGGGCGCCGGAACGTTTACTCTCACGGCCTTGCCGGGAACGCCATCAGTCCAGAATGTGATCGCAGCGGTCGGTCTGGGCACAGATCTGTTTGCCGGTGGCTGGCTGGGTTTGGCGGGTGCGGCAATCATGTTCGGGCTTGGCATGTGGTACCTGGAGCGTCAACGCTTGCTGGCCGCCAAAAACGGCGAGCACTTCGTACCAGGCCCAATGGATCGCATTGCCAACACCAATAACGATGGGCAACACCCACGCTTTGCACTCGCCATCATGCCCCTGGTACTGGTTTTATCGACGATCATGTTGCCACGACTGCTTACCGCCTCACTGCATGAGAGCACGCTGGCATCGAAGGCATGGCCTTTTGAGCTGCTGCAATTTGCGATTGGCCAACCCATCGTCTGGCCGTGTCTTGCTCTGCTTCTCGGCACGCTGTTGGCGATCGCTTTGTTTCCTGTGGCGCGTCGCGATGCATTGTTAATTGCAGGCAACGGAACACAGGATGCGGTCATGCCTCTAATTAATACCGCAGCCGTGATTGGATTTGGCGGAGTGGTAACCCACACTGTTGGCTTCGAAAACTTTACCCACCTTATGTTGGACATGGACTTACCGCCACTGCTGTCGATGTTTACCTCGGTCAGCCTGGTGTCAGCTATCACGGGCTCATCTTCCGGCGGCCTGCAGATATTTATGCAAACCATGGCGCCGGCCTATCTTGACATGGGCATTTCTCCCGGCGCAGTGCACCGAATCTCCATTATGGCCAGCGGCGGCTTTGATTCGTTGCCGCATTGCGGTGCAATTGTTGCCATGTTGACGATTACAGGTCTAAGCCACAAAGAAGCCTACCGCGATGTGGGTATGATCACTGTGCTTATTCCGGTGTTCGCCACCTTCTGTGTCATGGGGCTGGCGTCGCTTGGCTGACGACCAGGATTTACAGCGTGGCGCTAACACCATTATTCATGCCGCTTTAGCTTTGGCGTTCTTCCGCCACTCGGCAGGTGACAGCTGATGACGGGTTTTGAATGCGTGGGAAAAGCTGCTCAGCTCGCTAAAACCCAGTATGTCCGCCACTGTTGTCAGTGGTATTTCCGAGTCTTTTAAGTAGCGCTCGGCCATATCCAGCCGAACTTCAGCTTTTAATTCCCGAAAGGTAGCACCGCGACTGTGTAATTCTCTTTGCAGTGCTTTCGGGTGCATGGACAGCACCTTGGCGATTCCCGTTTGGGTACATTCCTCCTTATGCATGCGCTGTTCAATCAACAACTTTATCTTCGAGCAAAAATCTTCCTGGCGCTCATACTCATCTTCCAGTGCTTGCACTTGCTTGTTGATCTGATGGTAAAGACTGCTGCTGCGTTCAGCAAGGTTCCCGGCCAGGTCAGAGGCCGGGAAGTCGATTAGATTGAACTCTCTGTTGAATTCAACCTTGGTGCCAAAAAGACGATCGTAAGTGTGGCTATCCCTTGGCGGCGGGTGAATAAAGCCTATGGAGGATGGCCGCCACTGATCGCCACACAACGCCTGCAGCCCGCCAATCATGGAGCGCGTGCTGTACACGGCCCACTGAAAGGTAGGCACGTCGCTGGGTACCCTGTCTACTCTCGTCAGCAGGGCGTGACCGCCCTCAACGTCCAGTTGCCACAGGATTCCCTGATTGTGCAGATGCAAATGCTTGGTCGCTGCATTTAACGCTTGCTCAACGCTGGGGCAGTGCGAAATCAGTGGCCATAACAAGCCAATCTGAAACACCTTCCTTCGGTCGCCCAGCAGCAATCCAAAATCACTCCGGCCAAGGGTCTTTGCAGCAACATCAAGCAAAGCGGACACATTGGCACACGGCACCATATGATCCGGGTTAGACATTAACGCGGCGGTAAGCCCCACCTGGCGATACATGGGTTTAGGGTCAGCACCAAGCTCCCGAACCAGGTCATTGAAACCCGCCAGAACCTCGCTTCGCACCAGATAGACTTCTCTGCTCACAGCATCCACTACCCCTACACAAACCGCGCGATATAGTGTATGTAGTAATACTACATTTGATTAGCGTTGTCCATTCAACACAAGCGCACTGAAGGTTCAAGAAAGGAAATCTCTACAGAACTGGTTAACCTGTCGTCCGTAAGGTTTCCGTCGTGTGATGTTTCGTTCGCTCTACCTTTGATGCCAAACATGAAGAATATGAATATGTGCCAAGTGTTCCAATGCGACGTCCGTGACAAGCGGCTCTATCTTGCTTACTCCTGGTTTGGCTTAGGCAATTCTTCCGCTGCGTTACAACTTCGCAACCACGCAAAGACCTGCTCCGCAGGCATTAATCTACCTGCTCGCGCAGATTCCAATGCTGGCAAGGTTTCGAGCCAGCGCTTTTCTGCCAACTCTTGCTGTGCAATAAATCCTTTAAGCGCCTGATTCATATAATAATTTTACTTTTATCTAGTATTTTAGTCAGCGCTGCAAACAGCTCTTCTAAATCGGCTTGCATATCAGTCACTCACTCACCTCCACAGGCCACTCAAGATTCCCAGAATGCGTAACCGCACCATGGCTGGCCGGACCTACACTGGCAACGTATTTCTGTGCGTAACCCGCTTTCACCATGTACGCCTTGCCGTTTCTATCCTGGGCCTGAAACTGCTCACGTCGCTGAGCCAGCTCTTCGTCACTGACATCAAGCTGAATGGATTTTTTCTGTAAGTCTATTGTGATGGAATCACCCTGCTCAATCAAAGCTAATAAGCCGCCGCTGGCCGCTTCAGGCGTGACGTAACCCACGCAGAATCCACGCGATGCGCCAGAGAAACGACCATCGGTGATCAAGGCGGTGGTTTCGCCCTTGCCCATACCGTACAGAATGGCGGTAACCGTCACCATTTCGCGCATACCCGGGCCACCGACCGGCCCCTCGTTGCGAATAATGATCGCGTCGCCATCTTCTATTTCACCAGCGATCACACCTTGCAAACAATGTTCTTCTGATTCGTACACGCGCGCTTTGCCGTTAAACTCGGTGCGCTCCAGGCCGGCTACTTTTATCACCGCACCCCCAGGTGCGAGATTGCCTTTGAGAATGGATAGGCCGCCGCCTGCGGTGCGTGGCTCTGAGATGGGCACCACTATCTCGCCATCAGCGTCGGGGTACTCTTCCAGCACTTCGGCCAGCGGGCGACCGTCCAGTGTCGGGCAGTTACCGTGCAGATAACCTCCTTTAAGCAACTCCTTCAGGACCACTGGCACGCCACCCACTTCGTGTAAATCAGCGTAAAGATACGGGCCGCTCGGGCTTAAGTGCGTGATCAATGGTGTGCGTTCAAACACAGCCGCTACATCTTCGATTGTGAACGGAATCCCAACTTCGTTGGCAATGGCCGGAATATGCAATGCCGAATTCGTGGATCCTCCCGTTGCTGACACCGCAGCACAGGCATTTTCCAGGCTCTCCCGCGTGATCAGGTCGCGGGGTAATGGATAGTTGGCTTCAACCACCCGCATCAACTCTCTACCAGCGCGTCGCGCCATGGCTTGTCGTTCTGAATAGACGGCAGGAATGGTGCTGGAGCCCAATGGCGCCAAACCCAGCACTTCAGCAATCATACCCATAGTGTTAGCGGTAAATTGCCCGGCGCAACATCCCGGCGCGGGCCAGGCCTTGCGGGAGACGCTTTCCAATTCTTCGGCGCTGGCGTCACCGGCAAACATCTTACCCGTATATTCAGCCACAGTTTTGATCTCTACCTTGTTGCCTTCATGGCGCCCAGGTATGGCCGGACCACCGTTTAGGAATACACCCGGTACGTTGAGCCGACCAAGTGCCATCATCATGGCGGGAAAATTTTTGTCGCAAGCGCCTATGCACAGCAAGGCATCGTATTGATGTGCGCGCATCACCACTTCAATACTGTCGGCAATAATCTCGCGCGACATCAGTGAGAAATGCATGCCACTGTGGCCGTTAACCAGGCCGTCGGATACAGAGATAGTAGAAAACTCGCGCGGAGTTCCGCCGCCTTTGTACACACCGCGCACGGCGTGCTGTGCAATATCTTTTAACCGTACATTGCACGGGCTCATTTCACCCTGCGTTGATACAACCCCCACAAACGGTTGCGCTATGTCGTCATCGTCCAGGCCCATGCCGCGCAACATGGCGCGGGCTGCCGCTTTGATGGGGCCAGACTTCATTTTATCTGAACGGTAGATTCGACTACTGCTCTTCTCTTGCTTCGTCATTTTGTATTCCCTGTTCCCGCGAAGAATCATTGATACTCGCATAATACCCAGTATCGCTTCGAAACTTTGTCAGTTTGATGACATTCTTTTTGAGAGAATGAGTCCAGAATGACGCATAGTGTTGCAACTGAACCAGGCTGAACCAGGAGAGTGGGCATGCAAGCGATACAAATCAATAATGTATCAGATGATCTAAGCGGAGTGGATATCATTGATACGCCTATTCCAGATCCGGGCCACGGTACTTTTCGGGTGCGCATGCTCAAGGCTGCGGTCCACCCATCCGACCTGAATTATATTCGCGGAGATTACCTGGCCGGCATCGAACGACTGATCTGGAACTATGGCGTGGACCATGCTTCGTTTGACGCCGCCCACGGCAAACCACACCCCTCGCTACCTTGTATCCCAGGCGGTGAAGGCGTAGGGATTATCGACGCCTGTGGTGAGGGTATAGACAGCGAGCAGTGGCTGGGCAAACGCGTTGGTCTGTTCGTCGGCCCGCCCAGCGGCACCTGGCAGGAGTATGTTATCGCGGCTCCCCAGCAGGTATTCCCGGTACCGGATGCGCTCAGCGATGAACAAGCTGCACTGATGATGTTGAATCCATTAACCGCGCTGCTTACGTCACGATATATATTGGGTGTAACAGAAGGTCAATACTTGCTGCTAAGCGCTGGTGCGTCTGCAGTCAGCAAACAAGTCGCCGCGCTTGGCCGCCATTTCGGCTTCAAAACCATCAGCCTGGTACGTGGCGAGCACACGGCAGACAGCGCCTCGCAGCAACTGGGTGATGTGGTGATCAATACCAGCAAACAAGACCTGCGCGCCGAAGTAAAAAGAGTAACCGAAGGTCGTGGTGTGGAATGCGCGCTGGACTGCGTGGGCGGCGAATTGGCCGAGCAGATGATTGGCTGTCTTACGGAAGGTGGTCGAATGCTGCTCTACGGCACACTGGGCGCGCCCAGCATGGCGCTTTTTTCCCGTGACCTGATGATGTCCAATGCGTCGATCTCCGGGTTTTATTTACCCGGCTGGCTTGCATCACAAACAGCGGAAAGCATAGGCGCCGTAATGGGCGAATTGGCCCAACTCAGCGGCGCGGGTTTGTTCCACAGCCCTATTGAAGCTCAGTTTCCGCTGTCCGCCGCCAGGGAAGCAGTTACAGCATCGTTACAGCCAGGTCGTGATGGAAAGATTTTGCTGGATTTTAGCCAGTAGAATGGCCGGCAGTCATTGGCGCATTATTTTGCGCGCGCGGTAGAAAACACAGGAAAATGTTTAAGCAGAGGAGGTAAACCTATGAGCAAGGCTTATGCGATTATGGATGTTGAGATTCACGACCCGGGCAAGTTTCAGGGATATATGGCGGAAGCTCAGGTGGCAATCAAAGCAGCCGAAGGGCAGTATCTGGTCAGAGGAGGCACCCACAAGGTTCTGGAAGGCGAATGGCCTGCACACCGCCTGGTTATGGTGGCGTTTCCATCCATCGCGGCGGCAGAGGGTTTTTATGCAAGTGATGTCTACCAAAGCGCAATGACCATACGCCATGCGAGCAGCACGTCCAAAATAGTGCTGGTTGAAGGAGTACCAGATCAGCCAAAACCTGAAGCACCAGGCACAAGTACTGGAGCAAAAGCGTACGTGCTATTCGATGTAAACATCATTGACATGGCACGTTATCAGGATTTTATGCAATTGGTAAAACCGGCGATCGAAGCGGCTGGCGGAACCTATCTGGTTCGCGGCGCAGAGCACAAAGTGCTGGAAGGGGACTGGAACCCTGACCGTCTGGTCATTTTCGAATTCCCGTCTGTGGAAGCCGCGGAAGCCTTTTACTTCAGCGATGAATACCAAAATGGCGCGAAGAAGATTCGCGATGAATGCAGCACTGCCAAAGTGGTTGTTGTTGAGGGATTTATAGGAGAGCAGCCGGCTTAGAGTGTGCCCGGCTGCTATCGTCGGCCGCCCGCCAAATACGGTCACGCTATTAGCGTTACTCGCGTACGCACGGGCTTCATACCAAGTGGCCATAGCGTCGCCCCTACCAGCAACCAGATAGCGTGGATCAGCACCCAACGGATGCAGAAATTGAGTGTCATGGCGGCAAGGCGCTCGGCCAGTGTGTGGAAACAGGGCCCGGATTGTGCTCAATAACCGCCTCGGGACGAACTGCTGCGCTCCTCCCCCCTGGCAACCGCAAATGCCTGGCTTACACCCTCACGCACGAAACTGACGTCGCTCCCTATGGAGGCAAAATCAAACCCGTCATCCAGAGCCTTGGCAGCCAGACTCGCGTCATACCCGAACATGCCGCAAGCCAGGCCGTTGCTTTCACAGGTAGTCAGAATGGCTTTCAGCGCGCCGGTGAATCGCTCGTTAGAGAAATCTCCCGGCGCTAGGCCCAGGCCATAACAGAGATCCATCGGGCCGACAAACAGGCCGGATACCCCCTTCACCGCAGCAATCGCAGCCAGATTTTTCAGCCCCTCTTGCGTTTCGATCATCAATAGGCAGGCGACTTCGTCATTGGCGGTGCCCAGGTAGGAGAAACCCTCCAGCATCGCGTCCCGCATCGGCCCACAGGAGCGCTGCCCTGCGGGGGGGTAGTAACAGGATGTCACTGCCTGCCGGGCGTCGTCCGCGGTGTTGACCATGGGCACGATCACACCCCGTGCACCGGCATCCAGCGCCTTGCCGATCTGGTCGGGCTGATTGGCAGCGACCCGCACCAGCGGCGTCAAGGGGGTACCCGTGACGGCTGGAAGCAGACGGGTGAGGTCTGTGTAGTCCATCAGGCCGTGTTGCAGGTCGAAACAGATCCAGTCTGCGCCCGTGCGTGCCAGCATTTCTGCCACGTGGATATCGGGCAGGTTGGACCAGATCCCCAGGGATTTTTCCCTGTCATGCCATTTTTGCAGTAACCGGTTGTTCATGATGTATTCGTCTCATTCACGTTACATGTCGGATGCCCTTAGCGAACGGGGATCAATCAAGAATCGCGCCCTCACTGGCCGAGCGGACATGCCGGCGATAGCGGTCCATGTAACCGAAACCCACCTCCTTCATCACCGGCTGCCAGTTCGCTCTGCGAGCATCGAACTGTTCCTCTGACACATACGCATGAAGCGTATTGTTAATCATGTCGATCTCTATCAGGTCACCATCCTCGATCAGTGCAATCAGACCGCCGTCGGACGCTTCAGGGCAGATATGACCAACGCAGGGGCCACTGGTCGCACCGGAAAAACGGCCGTCAGTCACCAGGGCGGCATCGTGCAGACCAGCGGATTTCAGTGCCAGAGTGAAACCCAGCATTTCCGGCATTCCGGGGCCACCCTTGGGGCCCTGATAGCGCAGCACAACGATGTCGCCTGCCTTGATTTTTCCCTGCTTCAGTCCTTCAAGCGCCTCGTCTTCTGAATCAAAACAGACGGCGGGTCCCTTGCACTGAAGCATGTCTTCTTTAACGCCCGAGCGTTTCACCACTGATCCTTCTGGAGCGAGATTACCGCGCAATACCGCGATGCATCCATTGGAACGAAAGGGATTATGCCGAGGGGGAATGACCTTGGGATTGATGACCGCGGCGTTATCGATTACATCCTGCAGCGTGCCCCCGTCAACGGTCGGGGTAGATGTATTGATATCGTTCTGCATGACCTTTAATACGGCGGGCATGCCACCGGCAGCCCACAGGTCCTGCACTCCCCAGGGTCCATTGGGGCTAATGGCCAGCAAGGTGGGCATCTCTTCAGTGGCGCGTTCAAAGTGCTTCAGTGTCAGTTTTACGCCGGCCGATTCCGCAATCGCTGGAAGGTGCAGGATGCCGTTGGTGGACCCCCCAATAGCCATCAGCATTTTTGCGGCGTTTTCCAGCGATTGCTGGGTAAGGAACTGGCGCGCGTTGAGCCCTTCATGAAACATCTGTACCACGCGCTGGCCGGTAGCCCGCGCCGCTTTCAGCTTATCCGAGTGCCAGCCAGGGATATTACCACTGCCTGGCAGGCAGATCCCCAGCACCTCCGCCAGGCACTGGAAGGTGTTAGCGGTACCCATAATTTCACAGGCTCCACAGGTACTGCAATGCATCGTTTCATACATTGCCTCAGGGTCGCCCTTGTAGTCAAAATGATCGATGGAAGAGGTGAACGACGGGGCGTTGCGAATATTCATCTGTCCGGTGCCGGCGGAGAGGTATATGCTCGGCAGGTCCAGCCGACCCATCGCCATCATCATGCCCGGGTTGATCTTGTCACAACCGGCGATAAAGACCACCGCATCAAACGGCTGTGAACGCACATGGGTTTCCACGATATCGGCGATGAGATCACGCTGCGCCAGAACATAGCGCATACCGTCGTGGGCCATGGCGATGCCGTCGCAGGGCGCAGGCACATTGAACTCTGCGTACTCTCCACCTTCGACCAGGATACCCTCTTTTACCTTGTTGCCTAATTTGTCCAGGTGGTTGTGGCCCGCTGTCATTTCGGTGAAGGAATTGGCGATCGCGATGAGCGGCTTTTTCTTCAGCTCGTTGGTATCGTAGCCAGCGCCCTTCATAAGACCCTGGCGAAACTGGTTCATCAGACTGTTAGGGCTGGAATGAATGATGTCACTTTTTTTTGTAGACATGGTGATATCTCCTTAAGGTAGTTTTAGTTACTCACCGACCGCGCCAGGGTATACCAGCGGTTATTCGACGGACTGATGATGAGATCATTGATGCAAGCCCGCACCGGCAATTGGGCGACAAAGGCGATGGTCTCACCCACATCTTCCGGTTGCAGGGCAATATCGAATGCGCCTTTCGCCGCGCCGCCGCCTGACCGCTGCTGTGCAAAGGGCGTCGCGACCTCTGCCGGGCTGATGGCTGTCGCCCGAATACCATGGTGACCTTCTTCCATATTAAGGGTATCTGTGAGGGTGCGAAGTGCGGCTTTCGATGTGCTGTAGGCTGCGCCGGACAGGTAGGTGTTGTGCACGGCCGCCCAGGAGGCAATATTGATAATCAGACCATCACGGTTTTCACGCATAGTTGGCAGTACCGCGTTGGTGCAGTGATAGATGCCGTTGACGTTCACATTGATCACATGCTCGAAGTCGCCATCTTCCATCGAGTGCCAGTGTCGCGTTGGAATGTTAGTCGCCGCATTGTTGACAAGGACATCAACCTTGCCGTGACGCGCCATGATGTTCGCGGCGGCCCGGTAACACTGTTGTTTATCAGCGAGGTCCATTAACTCGAATTCCGCTGCCCCCCCTGCAGCAATAATTGCGTCCACGGTTTTTTCCAATGGCTCCTGGCGGCGACCGCTGACAATCACCGTGGCCCCGGCTTTGGCCAATTCGATCGCGGCCGATTGACCAATCCCGGTGCCACCACCGGAAACCCAGGAAACGATGCCCTTGATACGTCTCATGCTATTTCTCCTTGAAAGTTCGAATCTGTTCATGAAAACGCAGTAGATACTCGACACACTGTTCAGGTGCCTCAATCAGCGGGAAGTGTCCGACGCCCTGCAGGCGGGTAAGGGTGATCTGCGGAAGTTCAGCTTCAATGGCGTCACAGGCATGCTCACCGGAGATCGGGTCCTTGATGCCGTTGATCATACACATAGGGACGGTGGCTTCTTTCAGCGCCCCGGCCCTCCGGGCTGCATGTTCACGACGGTCAATCAGATTGTAGCTGCGGCGCGCCAGGGATGAACGACCATTGATACCTTTACTGACCTGCCACAGCACATCTATCTCTTCATCACTTGGCTTGATATCTCCCCAGACCGCACGCACGGTACTCATAAAGTTGGACTTTCTCATCACCCGGGCAACCAGCCAGCCGTATTTGCCGGCCAACTGAGATTGCAGTTTCACCGGGCGATGCGCCGACATCAATATGCCGCCGTTCAGGAATGAACAACTCTCCACTTTAAAACTCAGCGTCCCCTCATTCTGCCGCTCAATAACATCCTGACAGATGGCATCCCCTACATCATGGCCAAGCAAGTGAACCGACGAAACATTCAGGTGCTTCATCAGCGCCTCAAGCATATCGGCATGCTCGGACAATCTATAGGTTTTCTTGTTGGGGTTTGACGAATGACCAGCATCGGCGATGCCGGGTGCAACAATCGTAAAGTGCTCGGTCAAGCCTTTCGCCATATCTACCCAGTCGCAGCCGGCCGTGGGAAAACCGTGCACCATCAGCATGACCGGCCCCGTACCTTCTTTCTGGTAGAAAATACGGGCGCCGTCCCAGTCAAAGTAGTGACCGGTTTGGTACCAGGCGTCGATGGCGGCATTCAAGTGAGGGTAATTCCTCATGGCATCGGTCTCCATTTCCGTTTTGCGATGGGCCTGCACAGCATGGGCTGACGACAGATCTCACCGTGTTACATCATGGTCAGTTCTTGAGGACAGTGTAGGAGTATTCGCAGGTGGGGTTCGTAACAATTCTCACAATGACGCGCTGTTTTTACGGGTGATTACCCCATTCTCAGGGCATGTTGCCTGGAACTGCAATGCGAGGGAGCCTCTGAATAAGTATTGCACACTTATTCAGAGGCTCCCTAGGTATCGTGTTCAGATAATTCTGACTTATACTGTGTTTACCTGGTGGCGAGCGTCCTTGAAAATGAAAAGAATTCCCGCCTTGCACAGCTGGATAGCCAACTTGCCGCCTGACATCCGCGAGGCAGTGGCACAACGTATGCATCATCGTCACTACGGTGATGGCGAAGCCGTATACGTCCTGGGTGAAGAGGGTCATGAACTCTACGTGGTGGAATCCGGGAGAGTTCGTTCATGCAACTACACACTGAGTGGCAAAGAAATTCAATACATAGTCTTTCAGGCGGGTGATTGCTTTGGCGAATTGAGTCTGATCGACGGCCTTTGCCGCGTACACAGCGCCTATGCGCAGGGGCCCACTGACCTCCTGGTTCTCCACAAACGCGATTTCGAGACACTTTACGCCGAATATCACGAAATTACTGTAGAGATCAATAAACTCCTATCCCGCCGCCTGCGGCTCGCGCACACAGTTGTCGACGATGCCACGGCACTGTCTATGAATGATCGTCTCGTGCGTCTTTTGGCGCGCTTGGGCTACAGTGTCGGTGAAGAGGACGAGCATGGCGTGTCAGTACTTGAGGGCTTTACCCATGAACATCTTGCCCGATTGCTGGCCTCCACCCGAGAAGGCATCAGTCGCGAGTTGAAGCAGTTGGAGGAAGTTGGGCTGATTCAGCGCAGTTACGGCAAAATCCTGATTCCCGATATCGCGGCCCTGATAGACAGTTGTGACAGCCTTATCGGAGCAGAGCCAATCGTGCCCGATTATCATCACTAGTCGGTCGCTAGATACAAGCAATACTACACTTCCAATCAGCCCGAGATATTCCATCGTTTCCCCACTTCACTCGGTAAGTGTTAAGGCAGCAATTCGAGTAATACTGCACTCAGTGCCTGAGCGCCACACAACACAGCATCAGGCTCCAGGTAGAAATTTGGATTATGGGGAAAGGCGGGCATATCACCCTGCCCCGTCCTGGCCAGCACATCCTGTGGAATTGCTTGACCTTAGCAATCAACTCGGCGGCATTGTCTTCGACGATTGCCTGCGCTGCCATGTCGACATCCTCAGTATGAGCATTTGCGGCTAGGGTCGACAGCAGCATGAATAGTCACGGAAGCAGAACTCTTGATACATTGCAGGAGTGGTACTTAATCACTATGGATTCAATCCTTGCGGCAAAAAAAGTCTGTAATTAAGTAGTTATGCTATCTCAAACCACATGGCCAAAACGTATCATTTAACTTTGTTCTAACGGTCCTTCTTTCCCGGCAAGCTCGGGCAGAGATTACTTGCGACGCCGTTCTGTTAGCAAGAACCAGGCGGTCGTCACTTCTGCTGATCGAACACGGGAAATCGTATCGCTTCACCTGGATATACGTTTGGCAGCACACGCTCTCTTGCCACAGTAACTCGCCCGTTAACCAGTACCCAGAAAATGCCAGTGGTGGGCAGTGTACCCTGCTCATAGGTTGCATTATCGGTAATTGCAGCGGGATCAAAGACGACCAGATCCGCCACCATGCCGAGCTGCACACGCCCACGGCGACGCATCGACACCAGCCCCATGTCACCCAGATACTTCGCTGAATTGTAGCTCAACTGGGAAAGAACCTGCATGAGCGGGATGCCGTGCTCCCGCGACAGACGCAGGCTTTTGCCGCGGGCTCCAGCACCGCGGGGATGCATGTTAGGCAGGTTAGAATATTCGGTATCCCAAGCCCAGTCTCCGGGAATAGGCATACCATCGCTTGCCATTGTCGCAAACGGCATTTGCAACCACTGTGGTACGATTTTGGGAGGCATTTTGTACAGCACCACCACCGTAGAGGGGTGTTCAGCCACAACCTTCTCATAACGCTCGCGGGTATAGAACGTATTGGTCTGCGGGTCGAGGAGGGTGTCTTCGTAGGCATTGCCCAGTTTATCGAGCCAGATTTCCGGGCGCAGGAAAACCGCATTGATCGTGGTAGAGCCCGCCTCGTAAGGGTAAATTTCCCCCCATACGTTGTGGCCGTTCTGCCGCAGCCGCTCAAGCAATTCATACACAAGCTCCCACCCCGGATTATTGAAGTGGTTGATACAGGCGGGAGCCTGAAGGGCTACTGCATTGGCGAGTATTTCCTGGGCGCCATTCGGCTCCGTTGTCTGGGTGCCGGGCGTGTGCCGCAGGTGTACTGAGGTTTGGCGCCCATAACCCGCTGCCAGTTTCTGCACGTCGAACATTTCCCGCGCGGATACGCCAGGCATGTACCCCAATGTCGAGCCGATGCCTATCGCACCGGCACGCAGGCCGACGTCCAGCGTATCCAGTATCTTTCTCCCCTGCTCCTCTGTCGGCATGGCCTCCGCCCAGCCCATTCCGGCACTGCGCGAAGTGGTCGCTGCGGGCGCATCGCGTGCTTCGGCTGCATCGAGAACCAGGGAACGGGCCAACTCGTGACTGGAGGAGGTACCGTAGTTTATTTGAGTACTGCTCTCGCGCTCCTGGTACCACGCCTCGACATGAGTGCCCAGCGTGCCAAACTCCAGGTCCATGGCCGTGGTCACGCCGTCGCGTAATCCCAGTTTATAGCCCATCGTGCGAGACCAGTGAAAGTGTGTATCGATAAAGCCCGCGGTCACGACTTGTCCTGCGGCATCGATGGTTTTACTGGCCGTCAGAGGCCGTTTCGTGATTTCGACAATAAGCCCTGCCCGGATGCCGACATTTCGGATAGCGTCCAGTCCCGTTTCAGGGTCCATCACCCGCCCTCCGATAATGGCGACATCCAACTCAGACGCCGGAATGGGTAGTGCCAGAAGCCACAGCGCGATTACTGAAATGAACTTTTTTGTTTTACCTGTCATCACCGGGCGAATAATCATTATCCTGCTCTTTTTCGGAAGTCGAACGGGAAACAGGCGACAAGTGCCGCCTGACCAACGTAACTGAATTCTTGAGATCAGCAAACCACCTAGAAGCGATAGGTCGCCTGCACCGCATAAGAACGCAGGCGGTCCGTCAAGGAAAAGCCGTTACCCGGCGCCAGTGGTTGGTCATTATTATTGCCACTGGTTACCTCGTCGGTCAGGTTCTTCCCGATGAAGGCGACATCCCATGTACCGTCGTAACTACCCAGGCTTAATCGCAAATCATATTTGGTAAATGATTCCTGGTAGGCATACACCACATCAAGATCCGAGCCATTAGCATACTCGTCGGAATAGTTGATATTCAGTATTGCTCGCGCCTCTAGAGAGTCACCTATCGGCTGGCGGTAATCAAGATTTAAGTTAAAAGCCCACTTCGGTGAAAACACATTGCTGTCCCCGCTGGCGTTACGATGTGCGGTAGGTGTGCCGCGCCCCACACAGTCACCCCGATTATTGTCTTCGGTTCCTGCCCAACAAGGCGCATTGGGGAAGTCACTGTACGCGGCGTCGAGATAGCTCACCGCGGCAGACACCACCAAGTTATCGGTGGCGGCCCAATTGAGGTCAATCTCAATACCCTTGGATTCAACTTCAGCTGCATTCTGTACGAAAAAGGCAGTGGCGCCATCGAAAACACTTACCTGATAGTCTTCGACAGTGGTATAAAACAGCGAGGCGTTGAGCGTCATAGCACCGTCGAGCAGAGTACTTTTCGATCCAATTTCGTAGTTCATGGCGGTTTCTTCTTCATACTCGAAGAATGGCCCATTGTTCACTCCCAGGAAACGTCCATCAAAGCCGCCACCCTTGGTTCCGGTTGAGGCCGTGACAAAAAGCATGGTGCCGTCGCTGACATCGTGCTCCAGCGTCAATGCCCAGGTCCATTCATCCTCATCACGCTTCCGGCCCATGATATCGTGCTCAGACGTGCCTAGATTTCCGAGGTAGATACCATTGGCCGTATCCACCAGAACTCCCAGAGGACCGCCTCGCAGTTCGTTTTCGAAGCGATCATATTCCGCCGCGGTATCGCCGTAGGCCAGGGTTCCGGGTGGAAGACCCGCGATCGCACTGAAGTCCCAGCCAGCAGTGAACTTTTTGTCGAGTATGTGACTGACTTCCTTACTTTCCTCAAAATATCGCAGACCGAGGGTCACACGGGTACTGTCTGTCCAGTTGTAGGTGAGCGACCCAAAAATTGCCCACATATCCTGTTCCTGCTCCATAGTGTAATCACGGGTCAGGTTTGGTACTGCTGGGTTACCTGGCTCCGGGGCCAGCAAGGCCGTACCGAAAGATTCTATCGAGCGGAATTTCAGGTCGCTCTGGTGGTAATACAGACCGACAATGTAATCCACTCTTTCACCGCCAGCGGAGGTCAGGCGAATTTCCTGACTCCACTGGTCATAATCTTCGCGTGCATCCGCTTGAATCAGGGGAATCGCAGCAAAGTCACAGTCGCAGACATCGCGGTAGTCATAGTGGGCATAGCCCGTGATCGCTGTCAGGGTGTGATCCCCGATGGCCCAGTCCAGAGTGAGGATTCCCAAGTCTGAGTCATTGTCACTGCCTTCCTCAAGGTCCGGGAACCCAGGAATTCCCGCAAATCCAGACACCACCTGCCCCAGCAAAACGCCGCCATCATTGATCACAGCACGCCGATCATCGTAGTTCTCAATACCACTGCCGCTGGAAGCCGTTGCAACCAGGGCGGCATTCAGGGCGCTGGTCGCCGCCGATGACGGCGTAAAAGGATCGATGATTGACAACTGCGAGCTGGTTTGTGCCTGCTCAAACTGACTGTTCTCCCATCTGGCACTAATTGTAAGGTTATCCGTGGCATCCCAAGCGAACTGAGCGCGCAGCGTCTTGTCGTCGCGTTCGGGAGCATCATTACCTGTCATGACATTTTCGAGGTAACCGTCAAGTTCATAACCGCGATAGGCGACGCGCCCGCGCAAGGTATCGGAGATCGGGCCGGAGATGATGCCGGTGATCTCCTGCTCGCCATCTTCCCAGCCGTAGAGCCCACTGATCATCCCCTCCAGTTCGTCTGTAGGTTTGGCACTGATTACGTGGATAGCACCACCGATCGTGTTTTTGCCAAACAGGACGCTTTGCGGACCCCGAAGCACTTCCACTCGCTCCAGATCCATAAATGGAGCGCGTGACATCTGGTGGCGACCCATATAGACGCCGTCGTGAAAGATGGTCACCGATTGCTCAATACCCTGGTTGTTGCCAGGAGTGCCGATTCCGCGGATAAACAGCACGTTACCCACCGGGCTTTGGTGAATGGAAATCGCCGGCATATCCGCAGTGAAGTCCTCGGCTTTGGTAACAGCCATCTCCCTGATGGATTCGCCGCTCATGGCGATCATCGATATCGGCACATCCTGCATGCTCTCCGCACGCTTGGTAGCCGTAACAATTATTTCCTCAAGTGTCTGGGCTGCCGCCTGGTGGGCGATACCCAGGCCAAGAGCGATAGCGGTCAGACGTAAACCTGGTTTTGCGTACATACTACTCTCCTATAGTCATCAGAGCGATCAGTGAAAGATTTCGTGATATCTGCAATTTGAAATCCCCAGAATGTGTAGAGGCGATAAGTTCATCGGCCTTAAAGAGCTCTATTCACTGTCTCACTACCCGAATTCGAGCCATTCGCGTACTCTAAAGCGAATGCCGGCCCTTAGCTTTCCTTTAGCTGAAAAAAGATTATCATTTGGCGACACACTGATGTGCGACTGAAGGTTTGGATAACAACCTTGGACAACGGACCTAGCGACCTGAAATCACAGCTGGTGATGGCTGAACTCTTGCAGGGTAGCCTTGAAGCTGCTGAAGAGTTGGGGGTGGACTTATCACCAATACTCGAAGAACAGAGAATAGACCGGTCTGTCCTGGAGTCGCCGGAGGGTTTCCTGCGGGTTTCGCAGGTCTACGGTTTTCTGGAGTCAGTAGCGGAGCAATTTAATTGCCCACATTTCGGCTTCCTCGTTGGAAAGCACCAACTCCCATTCAGGTTCGGCCCTGGTCGACAGCTACTGCGTCTTTCGCCGAACCTGCACCAGGCGGTAGTCAACATTCATGATTACATCGAGATCTACAGCGACACGTCGCGGCATGAACTGGTCGTCGATAGTGGATTCGCATCTGTTATCCGCTTCGACAGGTACTCCGTCACGTCGAGTTCTGTCCAGCTACATACGCTGGGAATTGTGCAGTTGCTGAAGGCCATGAAAGACTTCTCTGGCGCCGGCTGGCAAGTCAGCTCCGTCCATTTCACGCATGCCGAACCGCCACAGGCCGGGCAGTATTCCCGCTACATGGGCTGCCCAGTGCACTTCAACTCGGAATTTGATGGCGTGGTCATTCCAGAGCATGTCCTGTACCTGCAGAACGTGGCGTCAGACCCCGAGTTGTACGCCATTGTCCGGGCGCACTGCGACAGACTCCTGAAGGAACGCTGTGCCAACAAGGAGGTAGACCTCATCGGCCTAGTGACGCACTATATACGCCAGCATGTCGGCACCCGCCGGTGCAACCTCAGGGCCTGTGCCGACCAGTTTGGCGCTCATTCAAGAACCCTGCAGCGGGAACTCGCCGGCACAGGCACAAATTTCAAGCAGCTATTGTTCGAGGAGCGTATGCGGCTAGCCAGGGATTACCTGGAAAAGTCCGATATTTCGCTGACGGACCTGTCCAATATTCTAGGCTATGGCAGCGTGAGCAATTTCTCTAGAGCTTTCAGCGCGGCGCATGGTAGTTCACCACGAAGTTGGCGGGAGCTGACCCGGGGTTGAGCGGTTTTCGACTATGCTTGAGTCATTCGACTCATCAAGGGCTGAGGCTCAAAACAAGTCCAGCCGTGATTGCAAAACCGTCCCCAGACATTGCGTTCAATACGGCCGAGTTCCCTGAACGCTCGATATAGTGTGTTCTTCCGGCTTCGAGTGACCAGTCGGCGCAGTGGCATTGTCGGCAATACCTTCCCTGACTGGATCGACCGCACTGTCCGCAACATGCCTCTCACACCGCGTTCCATGAACGCCCAGTCCACTAGGTCTGTGAACAGTGAATCAATATGTTTACGGTATTAAGTTGAAGGGAGGTGGAATTTTTCGTTTGGGCCGTAATATGTGCTCGCTTATGGCAATTTCCTCTGAGTTTTTTCGCGGTCTACAATACCGACAGGACACTGTCGGAACTGTCACTTTAACGACAAACCCCGTGCTCAACTCGGCGGGAGATACTGGGAATTAAATGAAAGCTGTGGTATTAACACTCAATGAGAAAAATAATACATATGCACGATTTCATCGGCAAACTGAGCGCAGAACTTCAGGCCGAGTTTGAACAGCTCAGTGTTTCACGCCGAGTTGTCGAAGGTGCGGCTGTTTACCGCAAAAATGACCCGTCAAACGAAATGTATCGGCTGGTGGACGGCGCTGTTCGAATATGCAATTACTCAATGGACGGCAGTGAAATCATCACTGGCGAATTTCGTTCTGGTGATTGCTTCGGAGAGATGGGCCTGATCGATGAATTACCCCGCATGAGCCATGCGGTTGCCAGCAAAGATTCATCACTTCGTGTTTTGAACAAACACCATTTTCATGAGCTTTGTATCCGGTACCCGGAACTCAGCCGCGAGTTAAATCGGGTATTGTGCAGCCGGGTAAGGTTCCTGCACTCTCTCAATGAGGAAGCCGCTGGTTTGAATTTGCACGAGCGTTTGGCTCGTGTCATCCAGCGCCTGGCGATCAGTCACGGCAACAGCGACGATGGCCAGGGCACGACGATAGAAATTTCACACGAAGACCTGAGCAAAATGCTCGGCGCATCACGCCAGAGCGTTAGCAAGGAGCTCAAAGCTCTGGAGCGAGAAGGCGATATCGAGTTACGTTACGGCAAAATACACGTCTGTAACCTGGACAAGCTGGAACAGAAGTATGAAACCGCCATAGGGATGGAGCAGTTGGCTTCAGTGTATGAGCTATCACGCGAAAAACAGCGCTCGCCTTAAAGCGACCCGTTGATTCAGATGCAGGGATCCGGCACCGTACCGCTGGTGATGTATTGCTTGACGTTTTCAAAGGCTCTTAGCGCCATGTCCGTTCGGCATTCAACGGTAGCACTACCGATGTGTGGCAGCAGGCAGACATTGTCAAAGTCCAGCAGCCCCTCGCTGACCTCGGGTTCAAACTCGAATACATCCAGCCCGGCCGCGCCGAGGTGGCCATCTGCCAGCGCGGTAATCAGGGCCTGCTCATCCACCAGTGAACCGCGCCCGGTATTAATTAGTACAGCGCCAGGCTTCATCAGCGCAAGGCTGCGCTTATTGATCAGATGATGATTGTGATCGGTCAGTGGGCAATGCAGGCTGACGATATCAGCCTCGGCGAGTAACGCGTCCAGCTCCGATCTGAACTGCACGCCAAGCGTTGCTTCCGCCGCTGGTTTTTGATTCGGGCCGTGGTACAGCACTGTCATGCCAAATCCGGCAGCGCGCCGCGCCATTGCCTGACCGATCGCCCCCATGCCAATAATCCCCAGCGTTTTGCCATGCACGCGACTACCCAGCTGTGACGCACCCGCTGCCCAGTCGCCGGCACGCAGTGCGCGCTCGCATACACTCAAACGACGGCATGCCGACAGCAGCAAGGCCATTGCCAGGTCAGCCGTATCTTCGGCAACCACCGGCGTATTACTGACTTGAATGCCGCGTTCTGCTGCCACTGTTAGGTCGATATTGTCGGTGCCGGTCGCAATATTGGCGATCAACCCCAGCCCTTCTGGAAACCTCCGAATTAAGTCGGCTGGCACCGGGTCAACACCGACCGCCACATACACTGTTGCCCGCGCCCAGATCGCGTCGTCCAGCTTCTCATCGCCAACATGCACGTCTCCGAGGCTTTGGAGTGCGTTAACAAACAAATCCGGTAAGGGTCGAGACAGTAAAAGAGTGGGAGCACTTTCGTTCATTTAGACCCTTCCGTTGTAAAGACGCCAATAAGTCGCATGAGCGCGAGTTAACTGGTCTTTTTTCTGCTTGTTTTCTTGCGGGTGCCAGATGTTTTCTTGCTTGGCTTCTCGCTGGTTTTGCGCATTGATTGCATAAATTTCAAACCATCGGCAAACCGGCCAAGGTATTCATTGGCTTTAAAACTTTCACCCACAAAATTCTTGATCATCTCCAGCGCCATCTCACTGTCGCCCTCTTCAACGCGTTTGTAGATCGCCGCCCAGAATTTGTTCGCATCCGGCAGGCCCAATAAGCGGCGCAACTCTTCGGGCTCAACATCCACATCGATCGTTATCTTCATTGTCTGACTATCCTATTCAAATACTTTGCCCGGGTTGAGCAGGTTTTTGGGGTCAAGTGCTGATTTAACTGTTCGCATCAGCGCCAGTTGGGTTTCATCGCGCGAGATAGACAAGTACGGTTTTTTATCAAGACCAATACCGTGCTCCGCCGATACGCTGCCCCCGAATGGCTGCAATGCTTCATAGACGGCTTTTTCAACCGCTTGCTTATCATTTGCCGGCCCCGCCGCAATATGGATATTGCCGTCGCCCAAATGCCCAAACACCACCGAGCGTACACCGGGGCAACTTTCGGCCAGGTTGGAATTAACGGCGTCCACGTAGGCTTCCATATGCCGCAGCGGCAAGCTGATATCAAAAGCAACCGGCGGAAAGAAGGTGTGTACAAGCGCTTCGATATCATCGCGCATTTCCCACAGCTGAGTGGCCTGCTGGCCTGATTGCGCCAACACGGCGTCCACTACCACTTCCTGTTCCATCAGGTCGGCAAGCACCTCCGTAAACAGCTGCTCCTCGCGCTCTGCGTCTGCACCGCTTGATTCCACCAGCACATAGTAAGGATGGTCGGTTGGCAACACTTTCGGGTGCTTATCCAGCTCTTCAACCAGTAATTTATAGTGACTTTGCCACATCACCTCGAAGGCGCTGAGTTTGCCTTCAAGCGCCATGCCAAGGCGCTTTAGCAAGGCAACCACGTTCGCGAAGCTGTCCACGGCCAGAAAAGCCGTTTGCACAGCCGTTGGTAGCGGTCTTAAGCGTATGACGGCGCGTGTAACCATTCCCAGCGTACCTTCGCTGCCAATAAACAGCTGCTTCAAGTCGTAACCGGCATTATTCTTAAGCATTTCGTTCATTGAGCTCATCACGGTGCCGTCGGCCAATACGACTTCAAGACCCAGCACCTGTTCACGCATCATGCCGTAGCGCACCACACCATTCCCGCCGGCATTGGTTGCGATTGCGCCGCCAATCGTCGCTGAGCCGCGCGCACCAAGGTCGAGCGCAAATAGCCACTGCTGCTCAGCTGCTTGTTCCTGCAAGGTTTGCAGCGCAACGCCGGCCTGCACAGTGGCCACACCGGCGTCTGCATCCAGGGTCTCGATCTTCGTCATGCGCTCCATTGAGATGGCAATATCATCCGTGCCACAGGTCGTGCCGTTCACCAGGCCGGTCAGGCCGCCCCACGGCACCACGGTTTGCTCGTGTTCGTAGCAGAGCTTCATCACTCTGGAGAGCTCTTCGGTGCTTGCTGGTCTGACGATGGCTTTCGCCGCGCACTCACCCTGGCCGTAAGAGTACGCGGGCCGGCTTTTCACATCGTCGCCAAGCAAAACACCTTTTGCGCCGACAATATCGCTAATAGATTCAACAATACTCATGGCACCCCCACTAAATGCTTTGTGTTAGATGAACTGCTTTCAAGCACGATCTGATTGCCCGACGCTGATCGTTCAGCCCAACACTGCTGAATAAACTCAATAATCTGCTCCGTTGCCTGACGCGCTTCGGGTAGAAAGCTGATCAACGGAAACACATGTGGCATTTTGTACCAGACATGTACCGTACTGCGCACGCCTTGGCGTCTGGCTTTGCGATCGGCAAGAATACTACTGTCAAGCAATAGCTCAGTACTGCCCACGTGAAACTGCAACGGGGGAAGCCCGGCAAAGGAACCGTACAAGGGGGATGCCTTGGGGTCACGGTATTGATCTTTTCGAACGTAGTTTTTCAACATCCAGTCCACGGCTGTAACGCTGAACAGCGGGTCTCTGTGGCGGTTTCGTCGATAGGCCGGCCCGCGAAACAGGCAATCAGTGGCGGGCGATAGCAGCGCTGCCCCGGCTGGCAAGGGCAAGCCGCTGTCTCGTGCCGACATCACGGTAACCAGTGACAAATTGCCACCCGCAGAATCACCGGCCAGAACAATATCATCCGCTGCATATCCTTGCTCAAGCAAATAGCGATAGCTTGCCAGACAGTCTTCAGCAGCGGCCGGAAAAGCATGTTCAGGCACCAGGCGATAGTCGGGCATAAACACCTGGCATTGCAGTTTTTCAGCCAGCATTTGAACGTATTGAGTGTGCAGCGACATGGCTGGCAGATAAAACCCGCCACCGTGCAGGTAGAGTAGAACTTTACCCGTTCGCTGCTTAAGTGATGGATCAGGCAACGACACCTTTAACGCGGGTACGCCGCCCATCGAAACCTGCTCAGTGACTGTATTGGTCAGCTGCTTTTGCGCCAGGCGTGCACCACTTCGAAGCGCCTGCTCGCGGCTTTCTATCGGGTCTGCATTGGCCCGAAAGCGCAGCCGTACCAGCAGGCGTAACACGCCATTTACAATAATACTCTGCCAGCTGCGCTTCATTAATGTCACGATTCCAGCCAGCTTATTTAACCTGGTACCATATCGGCGAGGTATACGCGCGCTCCTGAGTCACCATGGGTACGTCTTTATCCATCTCCAGGTCAAAACGCACGGCATCATAGGCAGTCCAGCGAGGTGTCGGAATTTCCAGCACACGCACGTAGTAGAACGCATCCTGACTGGCATTAAAATCGGGGTCTTGCCACTCAACACTGAGCTGGGTAGCGCCAATCGAGTTAGAGTATGTTGCGCTGCTTACGTCTACGGTATTGCCAACGGCAGGCAGCTTGCCTTTGCGAGAAAGCGTGCGCTTACCCGACCAGGCAACGTCAAACACCTTTTCATCAGTGCTGCCGTCTTCGTTGAGCCAACCTTTAACGACCTGAATCCGGTCAAGGTTTGCGCCAATCGGATCTTTTAGAGCACTCACCATGAATGTCGGCGCAGATTTCTGAGATGAAGTTAATGTGCCGCCCATAGGCACGCTTTGCTCACCCAACTTTGCGTCAAAACGCACAGTCATCCGAGGTCCGGTAGTGGCATAGGTTTCCTTTCGCATCATGGCATCGAAGATGGCTTCGCGGGTGTTGTCTTCTGCCCAAACCGCAGCATAGCCGGAGGCTGTCATCTGCGAGCCCAATACTATGAAATCTCCTACCTTGCTCAACCGACCCGCTGCGCGCTGCGCACTCGGTTCCATGTAACTCATTTTACCAAAGAAGTTATTTTCCTCTCCGGTGGCTAATGCCGTATGGCTGTCTGTGGAACCCACCAGGCCAAACTGGTACGGGTTTGTGCCCAAGCTTTTCTCAAGCGTTAGACCTCTACGCAGTGCGGCGCGCGCGTATTCGAACGGCAGCATTTCTTTCGTTTTGGCGGTACCTGCAAAGTTGGCCTGTTGCCAGGTTTCATAATCGGCAAATTCGTCGTTTTTCGACAGAAATGGATGTGTCTCACCATCGCCTTTAATTTGCGTTACTTCGTAAAGTGGCTCCCAGCGCGCCCGCGCTTCTACGTAATCCGCCGTCATTGGCTCACCTGTTTCGGTTGTGCTCTCTGGGAACATCAAGCCATTACTGATGTTGCCGTTGTGTGCCAGAGCAAGCACCTGACCACCTGTTTTTGCTTCGTACTCCGCCATCCACTTCCATAAATTCCGGGGATCGGTGTTTTCAAGCGTGGTTTGCGGCAATACCTGGCCAGCACGCTCTGCACCGTCGCGGTACAACACATTTCGATGCAGGTTATTGCCCTGCGGGCTGGAGGTCCATTCATAGCCAATGATTGCGGTAAAGCGGCCAGGCTCATTATAGGCATCGGCAGTCTTCACTACATTGCCCCAAATGTCGCTAAAGAACGCTCTGTCATACAGCATATCGGGCGCTGACCCCTGGGTCAGTGCTGTCATCACGTCCATGCGGGCTTTCAGCTGCTCATCGCCGGTGGTTGAGTTCAGGCGTTTGTTCCAGTTCGCCACCATTTCGTTACTCATGAACTTCTTATTGCCGGCAATAATTTCAGACATGGTCCCCATCGCGTCCGAGTGATCAGACACCACCAGAAAATCCAAGGGTCGGGAAAGCTTTACTCGCAAGCCATGGGTTGACTCAATTTCTTCACCGCGTGCGAAGCGGTACGCATCTTCCTGATCAAGCTCCACGCCAAACGCACGCGCATCCAGAGACAATGTGGTGTGCAAATGCGTGTCGCCCCACAACACACGTTTATCGCCCGAGGTGGTCGCGTACGGGGAAAAATTGCTGGCCGAAGACTCTTCGGCCAGCAGATGGGAATTCATAGCTATCGCGCTAAGAAACGTTGACAATACCGTTATCGTTACTCTGTTCATTCGACTATCAGGCCTTTGCTGTTTGTTTTTTTGAAGATTTCTTACTTGCTTTTCGTTTCTTTGCGCGTGCTTGAGGTTTACCACTTGCCACATCAGCACCCAGCGCGATGGATTCGTCCACCAATTCCTGGAAACTGTCACGCAAACACTGCGAAAAGAATTCTGGATTTGGCAGCATTTCCCGGCAGGCGGTTACGCATACCCACAAGGTACCAAGATAACTGTAGCCCGTTAGGTTAAGCCCAACGCCGTCAGTTACTATCGACACCGGCACAAACATCTGGCATTTCGCGCCCGCCAAATACAAATCGATATCAGGCCCGCGAACATTCGACACTGTCAGACTGGCCTGGGTCTGTATGCCTTTTTCAAGTATCACTCTGGACGCTGCAGCCGGCAACACATCCACCAGCTTGGGTAACAGGTCGCGGCCAATATCGTCAAGCATCTCTTTGCTTTCACGGGTGCTGTTATGGATAGCGTGTAAACGCTGCAGCGGTTCCGCAATATCCGTATGCATGCACACTACGGCTGAAGAAACATTATTTGCCGACGCTGCATTTTTCTCAGCACCGGTCGCCGCCATCGGCATCATGGTATTGATGGCGCCAGTTGGTAATTCATCGTATTCAAGCAAATAGCGCCGCACAGCACCAGAAACCGCTGCCAGAAAAATATCGTTTATTGTCACACCGGGTATATGCTGGCGAATGGTTTTGCATTCCTGAAACGGCAAGCCAATCGCATCAATAACGCGGTGAGGAGATACATCACCATCAAAACGATTTTTATTGTTACCCTTGGACGCGCCCGCGTCTCGCTCGAACATTTCCCGAAACTTATCCGGAATGTCGTCGCGATATTTTGAACCCAGGCCAAGACCCACACGACCGATCTGGCCAATCAATTTACCGGCATCCATAACTTGCCGGCCACGATGACTGAGGCTACGCAAACCCAACTCCAAACCACTGGGCTGCCGATCCGTCATTATGTACTTGGCCCGCGAGCCCTTCATATAGTGCGGTATGGTTGTGTGCATGCTCTCTATCAATTGTGACGCGGCCTGACCATCCACCGCCGAGTGATGCATTTTTAAATACAGCGCAAAACTGCCCTTCTTGATGCCCTCAATGTTGTCCAGACCACCAATGACATAGGCTTCCCACAGCGGCTTGCTTTTGTCCAGCGCACGCGAATGAATACGGGCCACCTGAATCATCAGTTGGCGCCAATCACCCGGTTCTGGCAATGCGATGTGGCGCACGTGGTACTCAATATCCACATTGCTGTCTTCCACCCAGAATGGCCTGTCCATCTCATAAGGACTATTCACCAGGCGGCGACGAAAGAACGAATTTTCTTCCACGCGATTGGCGTAGAAATCCAGAACCTGTTGAAAGCGTACCTTGCCACCTTTTGCGGTGGATGGGTCATACAAACCCAAGGAGGCAATGTGCATGTGCTGACGATTGTCTTCCATCGTCAGAAACATGGAATCGAGTCCCGACAGCTGTTGCATAGTGTTACTCCCGGCTCATGACGTGATTTTTGGGCGGACGGAACGGCGTCGCTTGCTACTGCCGGTTTTTTTCTTAACGGCAGTGCTTTTTTTGGCTTTGGCGGTTTTCCTGGCCGCCGCAGTGTTTTTTACTGTTTTTCTGGAAGATGAATTCTTTGCGGCTGTTTTTTTGGGCTTCGCCACAGCTGACGAACCTGCGGTTGCCGCCGCTTTTAAAGCGGCAAAGTTATTCTCAAGGTGTTCACAGAACAGTGCAGGATCGGGAAGCAATTCTCTGCACGCGGTCACGGCAACCCATAGGATGCCGTTGTAGCTGAACCCGGTCAGATTCAATCCGCAGCCTTCCGTCACCAGCGAAAATGGAATGAAGCGCTCCAAACGCGCACCGGCCAGATACAAGGTCTGATTCGGACCACGCACGTTGGACACATTCACATTCGCGTTTTCCGCCAATGCATCCGTCAGTGGCTTGGCAATGATACTGGCCGGCAACACCTCAAGCAGGCGCGCCTGAAAGTCGCGCCCCAAACCCGTATCCAGTTTGTCTTTTAAATTACTCGTTTCTTCATGCACAGCGCGCAAACGATCCACTGGATCGTCAATGTCAGTGCGCAGAGAATAGTAGGTTTGCGCTATCTGATTCCCTTCGTCTCCTCCCTTGTCCGCACCACGAATCGTCATTGGCATGGTGCCCATTAAGCTGGTTTCCGGTGTTTCACCACACGCTGTGAGGTAGGTTTTCAAGGCACCGCCAGCAACGGTCAGGAAAATATCATTGATGGTAACACCAGGCACATTGGCGCGAATAACAGCGCAGTCATCCAGCGCCAGGCCACACGCGTCGAGCGAGCGGTGCGCGCTGATCGGTGCATTAAATCGGGTTTTGGGCCGCGAGTCTTCGCTGCTTCGAAATTTACTCAGTAGTTCCTGCAGATAAGCTTCGCGATCACTGAACAATTTTGGCAGGCTATCGGTGGTGGATTTCAGAGCATGCCTGGTCACGCTGAAACCAAGATCCGCCAGACTGCGCATGCGTTTGGCGCGGTTGATCGCTGAATTACTAAGTAACTCAAGCGAGTTCGGTTCGCGGTCAGCAACCACGACTCGTTGCTTGGGCGCTTCCATGCTGTCTGGACTGAGCGTATGCAGCGAACCGATAAGAGAAGCAGCCGCTTCACCATCAAGGGCGGAATGATGAAACTTTAAATAGAGCGCAAAGCTGCCTTTCGGTACGCCCGGCACATTGTTCAGGCTGCCGATGATGTACGCTTCCCAGGGTGGGCGGCTTAGGTCCAACGGACGGGAGTGAATACGCGCAATCTGAATCATCAATTGTCGCCAATCGCCCGGTTCAGGCAATGCCATATGGCGTACGTGGTATTCCACATCCACTTCTTTGTCAGAGACCCAGAACGGTCTGTCGATCAGTAAGGATTCACGTACCAGCCGGCGCCGATACACAGGTGCAGCCGACATACGCTGGTCGAAAAAAGCCAATACGTCCTTAAAACGAACCGCACCACCCGGCGCCGAGGTTGGGTCGTAGATACCCAAACCTCCAACATGCATGTGCTGTGTGGGCGTTTCCTGGTTCAGAAAAAGGTTGTCAATTCCGGATAGATACTTCATGCATGCTGCCCTGGTGTTACCACCCTTGGGTTAAGTTATTGTTGCGCTTTGTACAGTCTGTTTGCTTCCTTCAATACATACTGACGAATCGCTTCCGCGTCATTAGCGCTCACGTAGTCTTTAAAGCTGACCATACCGGCACCGCTCATTACACCATCAATGACCACGCTCTGCCAGGCGGCAGGCACCGATGCCAGCGGTGACCAGCGCAGGTCTTTGGTGGCTCCGCCGGTTCTTAAGCCATCACCGTGGCAGTAGCTGCAGTGGCGATGATAAACAACTCGGCCATGTTCAAGCTCGTCGGCATTGGCTGTCACCGCGGCTGGCTCGGGTAAGGTTTGCTCGGTAATTGTCACCGGTGGTAGAGTATGTTTTCCACCAAGCTTGTATACAAGCACGCGCGACAAGTTCGGAATTTTCCAAGCGTGCGCAACCCCACCCGCTTCGGCAACCAGACCGCCACCAAAGCCTACCGCAATGGCGATGTATTGTTCGCCATCAATTGCATAGCTTATTGCGGGTGCCATCGCACCCGTTTGCGTGTCGTGAGACCAAAGCTCTTCACCTGTCGCGGCATTGAACGCACGCAAAATGCCATGACCGTCAGGCTGAAACACGAGGTCGCCGGCTGTGCTCAATATACCGCCCACATTGGGTCGGCCAATCTCCCCTTTCCAGCGTGATTCCTGCTTAACAGGGTCCCAGGCAAGCAATTGACCCGAAAACTCTTTGTCCAGTGCGGCGGCGAGGTCTTGTTCCGGAATTTCGGGCGGTGCATTGGCAATGCGGTCAAAGCCCACATTCCATTTGCCCTGCTTGGGTAGTCGGTCACGATCGTTGGCGGGTGCCAGAAACGCAACCGGAAATACCATGGTCGGAATATAGACCAGGCCGGTGCCAGGGTGGTAAGACATGGCCGGCCAGTTGTGGCCACCTGCGTTACTGGGCAGCGAGGGTCGCTTGCCATCGAATACGCGCGCGTCTTTCGTTTCAACCGGTCGCCCGGTAGCAGGGTCTACATGTGTTGCCCAATTAACCTCTGTATAGTTCTCGGCCGAAATCAGCTCACCAGTTTCCCGGTCTAACACATAGAAGAAGCCATTCTTCGGCGCCTGCATCAATACCTTGCGCGTCTTACCATCAATCTCAAGATCGGCCAGCAACATATGCTGGGTAGCGGTAAAGTCCCAGGTTTCGCCCGGCGTGGTTTGATAATGCCAGACGTATTCGCCGGTTGCCGGACGCAGGGCAACAATTGAAGTTAAAAACAGATTGTCGCCGCCTTCCGGGCTGCGTACCGCCTGGTTCCACGGCGAGCCATTGCCAACGCCGATATAGAACAAATCAAGCTCAGGATCGTAGACCATAGAGTCCCAAACGGTGCCACCACCGCCCCACTCCCACCATTCGCCGGTCCAGGTGGCGGCGGCTTGTTCCATCAACTCATTTTCAAAACCATCTGCGGGATTGCCAGGCACTGTATAAAAGCGCCAGGCTTGTGCGCCGCTGTCAATATCGTAGGCGGTCACATAACCGCGAACACCCAGTTCCGCACCACCATTACCTATGATGACTTTGCCACCCGCAATGCGAGGTGCGCCGGTAATCGTATAGGGTTGACTGCGATCTGTGGTCTGTACATCCCAGGCAACGCTGCCGTCTTCTGCGTTCAGGGCAATCAAACGGCCGTCGTAGGCACCTACAATGACTTTGCCATTGGCGTACGCCACGCCACGATTCACTGCATCGCAACACCCTTTGGCCAGGAAAGCGCGGTCAACCTTGGGATCATAGCTCCATTTTTCAACGCCGGTTTTGGCGTCCAGGGCATGTACCACAGACCAGCTGGCGGTCACGTACAGGGTGCCATCAACCATTAACGGCGTGGCTTCCACGCCGCGCTTGTTCTTCATATCGAAAGACCAGTGCAAGCCCAGGTCTTTCACCGTGTTAAGGTTGATCTGTGTTAGTGGGCTGTGGCGTTGCTCACCCCAGTCGTTGCCGTGCAGCGGCCATTCAACGCTCTGAACAGATACGGGCTGCGTGACCGCTGCTTCCGCTGAGTCTTTGGTGACCACATTTTGGGATTTATCTCCACCACACGCAGTCAGCAGAAACGCCACACCAATCAAAGCCACACGATTCATGCGGATTCTCCCTTTTTATCGTTATTAGCTTTTCAGCTTCACAAGCGTGTTAAACACCTTATCGGCAAACTTACCATACGGAGGCGCCAGATATTTCATGGCAGTGAACCCGCTCTGGTAGAACACCGGCCGCATTTTAGAGCACGCGACAAAACCTTCGTAACCATGGTAATGGCCCATACCACTCGGGCCTACACCGCCAAACGGGATGTCGTGCTGGGCAACGTGGAACAAGGCGTCGTTCACTGTCACACCACCTGACATGATACGGTCAATGTACATGTCGGCCAATTTGCTGTTATTGGTGAACGGATACAAGGCCAACGGCCGGTCACGCTCGTTTACATAATCAATCACTTCCTGTGGATCGGTATACGTTAACACCATTAGCAATGGACCGAAGGTTTCGCGCTGGCGAATCGTCATGTCTTCACTGGTATCCAGTACCAGGTGCAATGGAATTTTACGCTGCTCGATGTTCGCTTCCTGGTCTCCGCACAAATTGATCAAGGTAGCGCCTTTGCTACGCGCGTCTTCAATCGTGCCGAGCAGTCGCGTCACGCTGCGATCATCAATGATCGACGTATAGTCTTTGTGATTGATATCCGGGCAGTGCTTGGCCACGTAGCTTTTGGCACACTCTACAAATTCCTGCTTTTGGCTTTCGTGAACAAATACATAATCCACATTGGTACATATCTGACCGGCATTGAACTGCTTGACGAACATAATTCGCTCTACAGCCTTTTCCATAGAGTACTCAGGGTCAATAACAGCTGGCGCTTTGCCACCGAGCTCCAGGATAACCGGGGTCAGGTTTTGCGCTGCAGACGCCATCACCGCGCGACCGGTCTGGCCGGAACCGGTGAAGATGATCAAATCAAACGGCAGCTGCGAAAACTGCACGCCAACACCGCCGGTTTCTTCAAAAAACGCCAGCTTGTCGGCGCTGAAATACTTTGGTGCCAACTCAATCAACAAGCGGCTCAAGGCAATCGAGTTTTCTGACATCTTAACCATGGCGCGATTGCCGGCAGCAAATACTGCGCACAGCTGCGAAAAGCTCAGATTAACCGGAAAGTTCCAGGGTATGATCAAACCCGCCACACCCAGCGGTTGTGGAATCACCCGGTTCTTGCCACCGGCAAACATAGTGGTATCCACATGACGCTTTTGCACCTTCATCCACTTTTTCAGGTGCTTAAGGGTGTCATTGATGCCATCGGTGACCGAGATAATCTCAGCAAACAAAGTCTCATGCCGGGACCGATTACCGTAGTCCTGGCTAATGGCATCGACGATGGCGTCAACGTTGTCACTGATCATGCTTTTCAAGGCCAGCAAGTCTTGCTTCCGTTGTGCAAAATCAGGTGTCGGTTGCGCGAGATAGGCGGCGCGCTGGGTTTCCAGCGCGGCCTCCAGTGTGTCACGAATGGCGCTTGAATCGCCAATAACGGCGGGGTTTGTTGCTACGTTCATGACGGACTCTCCTAGAATCGATAAGTACCTTGTACGGCAAAATACCGCAGGCGATCAGTAGAAGCAAATCCGTTGCCGGGAACCAGAGGTTGATCGTTGCTGTTACCACCGCTGAACTCATCACTCAGGTTCTTACCCAGCAGACTGACTTCCCAGTCGCCATTGATATCGCCAATACTGATTCGAGCATCCGTTTTGAAGAAAGATTCTTGCAGCGCGATCGCCGGGTCCAAATCTGCCGCAACAAAATACTCATCGCTGTAATTGAAGTTCAGCACCGTACGAAACTCGAGGCTATCACCAATCGGCAGCGAGTAGTCCAGGTTCAAGTTGAACGCGATTTCCGGTGAGAAAGAGTTGGGATCACCAGACGCATCACGTCCGGACACACCAGTAACCGGATCGGTTATACATCCAGGTACAAGGGTGTCGCCGTTGGTTTGCGCAGCCCAACAAGGTGCCAACGGAAAGTCCGTGTACTCATTATCTAGGAAGCTACCCGCGAAATTGACAATCAGATTATCGGTGGCGCGCCAGCGCATATCCATTTCCAGACCACGAGCACGAATGTCGGCAACGTTATCAACGAAGAATGCAGTCGCACCGTCAAAAATGCTCACCTGGTAGTCATCAATATCCGTCTGGAACACGGTTGCATTGAATGTCATTGCACCATCGAGCAGAGTGGCTTTCATGCCCAGTTCGAAGCTCATGGCCTCTTCTTCTTCGTACTCAAACTTATCATTACCAATGGCGGGAATTGCCGGGTTTTTGAGGAAGCGCGCATCGAAACCACCGCCTTTAACACCGGTAGATACCGAAGCAAACACCATGATGTTGTCAGTCGCATCGTATTCCAGATTCGCGGACCAGGAAACAAACTCCTCATCACGCTCAGCGGCTAAGGTATGCTCGTAGGTGCCAAGAGCGCCTGCAAAAATAGCCGCTTCAACCACGCCTGCCGCTTGAGCAAGCGCAGGGTTCGCTATAAATGCATCGTAATCAGCCGCCGTATTACCAAACGCCAGGGTTCCGGCGGGCAGGCCAGCGAGCGGACTGTAATCCCAGCCACCAGTGAACAGTTTGTCCAGGTTACGGGTAACTTCTTTGTTTTCTTCCGAGTAACGCAGACCAATCGTGGTGCGTAGCGTATCGGTCAGGGTAAAAGTTGCGGACCCAAAGATTGCCCACTGGCGTTGCTCCTGATCGAAATTGTAATCACGTGATACGTTCGGGAACAGAGCGGCTGGCAGACCGGCAGGGGCAAGTAGCTGCGTACCGAAACCTTCTATAGACCGATAAAGTAGATCCGTCTGGTGGTAATAGGCCCCAACAATATAGTCGATGCTCTCACCACCGGGTGAGGCCAGCCTGATTTCCTGGCTGAACTGGTCGTAGTCTTCTGTCGCATCCACCTGAATCAAGGGGATCGCCGCAAAGTCACAATCACAAATGTCTCTGTATTCGTAACTGGCATAACCGGTAATAGCAGTCAGGGTATGTTCGCCAATGCCGACATTGAAGGTCAGGCTGGCAAGATCCATTTCATTGTCGCTGCCCTCTGGCTTGTCCGGAAAACCGGGCACACCGGCAAACTGTGGCAATACCTGGCCAAGCAATACGCCACCATCATTGTCCACCGCACGCTCATCGTCGTAGCGCTCAGAGCCGTCACCCCCAGTTGCAACCGCGATCAAGGCTGCGTTCAAGCCACTGGTGTTTTGCGCACCGGCACCCAGAGGGTTGGTAGTTCTAAGCTGCGTAGTTTGCTGAACCTGTTCAAACTCGCTGCGTTCCAGACGCAGAGTCACGTCGGCGTTATCTGTGATATCAAACGCTAACTGACCACGGATGGTCATGTCATCGCGTTCCGGCCCTTCCTGCCCGGTCATAACATTATCTAAAAAGCCATCCATTTGATAACTTCGAATGGCCAAACGGCCGCGCAAGCGATCGGTGAGCGGACCCGACAAGGCCAGATTGATCTCGGTTTCGCTGTCTTCCCAGCCGTAAAGGCCCGTAATAATTCCTTCAAATTCATCGGTTGGCTTTGCACTAATCACATGCACGGCACCACCAATCGTGTTTTTACCAAATAGAATGCTTTGCGGTCCGCGCAGAACTTCTACTCGCTCCAAATCCATAAAGGGCGCACGAGATAACTGATGGCGACCCATGTATATGCCATCATGAAAAATAGACACGGATTGTTCGATACCCTGGTTGGCACCTGCCGTACCAAGGCCACGAATGAATACAAAGTTTCCGATCGGGTTCTGCGCAACCGTAATCGCCGGCATGTTAGCGGTAAAGTCCTCCGCTTTGGTGATTCCCAGCTCACGAATAGTTTCACCACCCATTGCGATCATGGAAATCGGAACATCCTGCAAACTTTCGGCGCGTTTGGTGGCCGTAACAACTATCTCCTCCAGGGCTTGCGACTGGGCATGGACACTGGCCAGGCTAATAGCCAATGCCGACAGGGGAAAAGCAAATTTGCGCATGGTTTTATCCTCTTTATTGAAGTGGGTACTGTTGATGGTGCGCATAGTAGGGCGCTGCGCGCTGGTTTTCTTGATATCTCAGGACGTTTTTTTGACAATTTGGGACACACCGACAGCCGACCGCTCCGACAGACCGGTAATGATAAATTGACATTAGAGGACATATTATTGACAATTGGGCTCCACAAAGCAGCGTACAAAAAAATCATGGTTGCCAGTGTTCGTGTAACAACGCTTCGCGGTTTTGACAAACTTATAGAGTCTTTGGGCGGAGACGCAGCGAAGCTGTGCAGCGAGTCAGGGCTGGATGTGAGTATTTTTAAATCCGCTGATGGGCTAATGGCCTACGAAAAGCAATTGTTCTTACTGGAACATTGCGCCACGGAACTCAATACTCCCGACCTGGGCTTACGAGTTTCCAAAGCTCAAGACATGGAAGTGTTGGGGCCACTGGCAGTGGCGATGCAAAACTCGACGTCTATTTCTGACGCAATGAATTGCGCCGCTGCGTATATGTACGTGGTCAGCCCGGCATTGAAGCTGGACATAGAGGATGCTGACGACGGAACCGAACTGCGAGTCGCCATTCACTTACCCCGCGTTACCCCAAGCAATGCCATTCAAGCCTACGATAAGACGATCGCAATGGTGTATCGCGTGCTGAGCTTGCTGGCAAAGGAACAGTTTGAGCCCTTGGCGGTTTTTCTGCCCCACCGGGCTCTGTGCAGCCCCGAAACGTATGAACAGCACTTCAAGATTCCAGTGCACTTTGACGCCGACCGTTGCGCGCTAAAAGTGAGCAAGGCCTGCATGGCGATCAATCTGGAGTCCGGAAATGAGCACATCAAGCAAATCGCGCTGGACTATCTTCGCCAGGAATATCCCGCACCGGAAGCGCCGTTTACAGAGCAGGTTGAAATGGTCATTCTTAGAACACTGGGCACTGACAGCTGCAACCGCGAAAACGTGTCTTCAGCTCTTGCGCTGCATCCGAAAACCATGCAGCGGCAGCTGCAGGCCGAAGGTGCGAGCTTCAATCATATACTCGACAAAGTGCGGCAAAAGCGGGCCGACTATTATCTGCGCCGCACAAAAGTGCCGCTGGTTCAGGTTGCGGCGCTGATTGGCTACAGTGATCAAACCACGCTGAGCAGAAGTTGCATGCGATGGTTCGGCGTTCCGCCAAGGAAACTCAGATCAGAGCCAAGGCAATCTGCCGCTTAGAAAAAAGTGTTAGGGCGTCTACTCGCTGAGCGCGATAGCAGTATCAATCAATGCAAGATGGCTATAGCCCTGCGGAAAGTTGCCGAGCAAGCGCCGGCTTTCAAAGTCCATGTCTTCGCTGAGCAAGCCAGCATGGTTGCAAGAGCGCACCACACTCTCAAACATGTCAGCGGCCAGTTCTTTACGGCCTATACGGTGCAGGCTTTTGATCATCCAAAACGTGCACACGGTAAAGGCGGTATGCGGCTCGCCAAAATCATCTGTATTGCGGTAACGAAACATCAAACCATCTTTACACAGTTCGTCGTAGCAACGGTTCACGGTGTTTACATAGCGTGGATCATTGGCACTGATCATACCGTAGTGCTCCATCAATAAATTGGACGCATCCATGTACTCATCGCCGTAGCTTTGTGAAAAAGCCTCTATGTCGGTGTTATAGCCCTTCGACATCACCTGTTTGAATATCTCTTCACGCAATGGTGTCCACTTCTCAACGTAGGATTGCTTGCTGAACAACCCGGCAATTCGTATGGCACGGTCTACGGCAACCCAACACAGTACTTTGGAAAATACGAAGTGCTTTTTCTCACCGCGAATTTCCCAAATGCCGGCGTCCGGCTTACGCCATTGCCGCTCAACGTGACGCACCATGGTTCGCACCATAGTCCATAAACCTTCAGGTCGATCTATGGAACTCGGGTGGTCTGCCACGCGCTGGTAGATGGTGTCGAGCACAAAGCCGTAGATATCATGCTGCTTCTGCTTATACGCGGCGTTACCAATTCGCACCGGTGCGGAATTCTCATAGCCGGACAACCAAGGCAACTCAAATTCTTTCAATTGCTTCTGGCGGCCAATGCCGTACATGATCTGCACATTTTCATCTTTGTAAGGGATCACATCGAGCAGGAAATTCAGATAACGACTCGCTACCCGATAGTGACCCAACTGCGTAAATATCTTGACCACCATGGACGCATCGCGCAGCCAGCAAAACCGATAATCCCAATTACGCACGCTGCCTATGTCTTCTGGCAAACTGGTTGTGATAGCGGCCAGAACAGCTCCGGTATTCTGGTACGCCAGTAATTTAAG
The DNA here is from genome assembly GCA_030429735.1 of Gammaproteobacteria bacterium. Taxonomy (GTDB): domain Bacteria; phylum Pseudomonadota; class Gammaproteobacteria; order Pseudomonadales; family JAUIET01; genus JAUIET01. The sequence goes on along the minus strand of JAUIET010000005.1, from coordinate 229,655 downwards.
TACCAGCATGCTGCGCTCTATGGTGTCGTTCCAGCGTGCAAACGCCACGGTTTGGTCCACCCAGTCCATCCAGTACACTTTGGTGCGCTCAAACTGCAGGCGCGTAAGCTCCAGACACGGTTGATCAATCTTTTCGTTATAACTGAGCCACAAATACGCGTCGCCAAAGATCGGAATGGATTTTCCATTGGCGATACCAGACAGTGGTAAATTCGAATACAGGTACACCGATTCATAGCTGGGCTTGGCGCAGATACTTTTCAGATAGTCATCATGTTCTATCGTTTGAGTAACGTCTTTGGCATAACCCAACTTTGGCTGGTAATCGCAGACGATAACCGGATTGCCTCGAAGCGGGCGAAGATACCGCACAATATCGGGCGGGCAAATGTATTCGTAACTGGTTTTGTAGCGCGGCATAAAATCCAGCACTTCCAGAGCATCAGTGCCGTTATCAAATACGGTGCGCAGAATATTGGTTTGCGGCAGGTATTGTTGCTCTATGCTTACCTTGCGCCCTTTTAAGCGCAGGCCGAAGTGGCCGCCAATATTCTCATCCAATAACTTTGCAAATACCGATGGCGAATCAAATGCTGGCAAACAACACCAGTCAATACTGCCTTTCTCGGAAATCAAGGCCGCACTCTGACCGTTGCCTATAACACCCCAATTCATGTTGCGTGTCGGGGCTTTACGATTACTCACAGTTCGGCTGCCTTATTCGAGTTATGCTTTTTTTTTAGCAATTGCGTCAAGCGCTGCAGAAGCAAGTGAAACTGCTTAACGTCCGGCACTCTGTTCGCGGCCTGCGTATCACCTTCGCCGACCTTGATACTCACTATATTATCGCTGCTTGGACGACGAAACATGGCTTCATCGGTTTGATCATCACCAGCGCACATAACGGCATCGTAGTCGTTTCGCCGCATAAAATACTCTACAGCGCGCCCTTTATTCACGTGCATGGAGCTCGCCTCCACAATACGTTTGCCGTGATGAATTTCAACAGGCAAGTTACCCAGCATTGAGTACATATCACTCAACAACTGATTCGCCTTCCAGCCACCGTATACCGGGTCGGACAAGCGATAATGCCATACAACCGAAGACTGCTTGTCTTCAATACTGCTTCCGGGCGTTGAGCCTTCATACAAACTAAACACCTCACGTACGGCTTCTTTCCACGAAAAATCGTTGTCAGGATTGAGTGATACCCACGCATCAGCTCCGGGTGCGAGGTATCTGTTTCCATGCTCAGCTATTAACGTAAAGTCGTAATCACCAAGCCACTCCTGCAGGGTCTCGCCCGAGCGGCCACTGATGATGTACACATCGATAGGCGCCTTGTTCAACTGCTGCAATAAGGCATGCAACTCCGCGGTTGGAAACGCATCGTCCGGCTTATCTTCAAATTCCCGCAGGGTACCGTCGTAATCCAGGAAAAACGCAACATTACTGTGATTGATGAGTGCTTGCGTGATCATCTGCTCATCGTCAAGCAAATTTCGTGGTTTATTGTGCAGTTGATTGCTCTGCATTAACTCATCGATAAAAGATCGCGCCCAGTAATCAGCGTTGTATTGCATCACTCTGGATTTCATGTAGCCCATACGCTGCTGGCGTTCTTCCAGGCTCATATTCAATGCATGATCAATTGCATTGGCCACTTCCACTTTGTTGTACGGATTGACGATGATGGCGTTTACCAGTTCCTGCGCAGCACCTGCGAACTCGCTGAGCACCAACACGCCTGGGTCGGCATCGTCCTGACACGCCAGATATTCTTTGGCAACCAGGTTCATACCATCAACCAGCGGCGTGACCAAACCAACGTCAGCCATGGAATACAGCGCGCACAGCTCGGTAAATGGTATGGACTGGTGTATAAAATGGATCGGGCTGTTTTGCACGCTGGCGTACAAACCGTTGATTCTTCCCACTTCGCGTTCAATGCGCTCACGCAGTAGCTGGTATTCCTTCACCTCACCGCGAGTAGGCACACTAACAAACACAAACACAACATCATCGCGATTTTGGGTGCCTGCCAAAAAGGTTTCTATCGCTGACAACCGTCGCAGCAAGCCTTTACTGTAATCCAGCCGTTCAACACTCAGCACCAGGCGCTTGCCCGCCCAATTTTGCTGAAAAGCGGCCAATGTATTCTGGTAGTCAGTGGTGCGCAGTTCGTGTTCGAAGCTGGCTGAGTTAATGCCGATCGGAAATATACCCAGCGACGCTGTGTGATTGCCGATTTGTATTTCCGTCATGTCGGATTCCAGACCCAACAGCTGCAGCGCTGAACTTCGGAAATGACGAAGATAGCCAAAGGTATGAAACCCGATCAAATCTGCGCCCAGCACACCGCGAATCAGTGCTTCGCGTTGTGGGTGACAACGAATAACTTCTGAGGAAGGAAATGGGGTGTGCAGAAAAAAGCCAATCTTAAGGTGAGGTTTGTGCTTGCGCAGCAGGCTGGGCAACAAAAACAAATGGTAGTCATGCACCCAGACAATATCGTCGTCATTGGCGATCTCGAGAATCGCATCGGCAAATAACTCATTGACCTGGCAATAAGCCGCCCAGTCTGAATCGGAGTAATTCATATAGGCCCGGTTATAGTGTAACAGTGGCCATAAGCTGGAATTGGACAGGCCATGGTAATAGCCTTGAATCAGTTCATCCGGCAGAAAAACGGGAATGCAGCCGTAATCAGATTCCAGCGTTTGTTTTAACTCGCTGATTTTGGCCGTGTCGTCCACCGGCCCTGGCCAACCGATGGACTGCAATTCGAAATGATTATTGGAAACACCTTCCAGTGCGGCGACCAAACCGCCTGATGATTTTTTAATCGTGGATCCAATGGTAACTGGTAAGCGATTGGCTACATTAAGGACTCTTTGCATCCACACAGTGTAGTCAAAGGATGGACCGCTGCCTACTCACAACGCGCAGTATCCACCGGATGCCAATACAAAGACTTGCAGCGGTGTCCGGAACAGGCACGGATTTTCAGGCTACCATTGTCCAGCACTTTAAACGTTGCGGTCTGCACTATTCCCTTATCAGGTCTATACAGCGTTCCACGCCAGCGGTTGTTTGGCTGGCGCTCCGTAAGATGCGCCAGGTTGATACCCAACAAGGCGCGTTTACGCAATCGTCGACGGGTGTTGCGACTGTCGGATAATGGCTTATTGTCCATTCGCTCACGGTCGATGTTCTTTAGCACACCGCAGCTAGCAGAACCGCATTTCCTAAATTCCACATGCATTGAATGTGCACTGTTTGACCAACAACCGCTTATTCCTCCTGTCTCGGCCAGCGCAACAGTGCCATGCGTCATAAAACACAGACCAACCACCATCACCGTCAATGCCGTAAAGCCCGTGCCTGCTTTTGGCGTTAACGGATTTCCCGCGCGATGCGCCTGCTCAAACCGCTCCAGATAATGAGGGTGCTCGGTACCCATCCAGCGATCCCACCAGGTGAAATACAGGCCAAAGTTATGCTTGAACTCAGCGTGATGCAGGTCATGGTGTGTTGTTGTGGTCATCCAGCGTGTCAGTGGATGTCTGGGCCACCAGCGCGGATACACCTCGACACCTGCATGTCCCAGCACATTACGGATGATCATGTGGCTGGTGAATATAAACGCGGTGATTCCGTGCATAGGCATCAGCAAGGCATAAATGGGCAGAAACACGGCTTCCAGAACGGCTTCACCTGCCGAGAAAGAATACGCGGCCCAGGGGCTGGGTGTTCTGGAGCGATGATGCAAAGCGTGCACGCGCATCAGCCGGCGACTGGCGTGCAAACCGCGGTGCATCCAATAAAAATAGGCGTCGTGAGCGACAATAATCAACACCACTTCAACGAACAAAGACAGCGCGGTGAATTCCGTATTCAGATGAACAAGACCCAATTCGCTCAAGCCAAAAATACTCAGCCCGGTCAGAGAGAAAATAAAAATGGTTAATGCGGAGTAGCGCTGCTCGCGCCTGCGATCTGCGGCGCTGGCTCGACGCGGCTGAATACGGCGGCTATCCGCCCAGGCGCCAAACCTGTACAGCAGGTACGCAAGCGCACCCGCCACGAGGAAATAGCGTAGAAAATCTTCTACAAAGATAAATGCCCAGATTCCGAGCAGATCAGCCAGGGTTGTTGACTCCATGCGATTCTCCAAAACGACAATGCGTCAATTAACGAAGATCACAGTGTTGCTTTTTACGCCGGGAATCTCTCACTCATTCCGGAAATTGGTGGTTGTTTTCGGAATTGATCAGATTATTTCAGTATCGGCAGGTGGATTCTCACGATATTCACTGGGAGTCATGCCGGTAATGCTCTTAAAGGCGCGATTAAACGGCCCAAGTGAACCAAAGCCGGCGTCCAGAGCCAGAGTCAAAATCGGAATTCGTGCTTTGTCCGGGTCCTGGAGATGCCGGCATACCTCGGCAATTCGATACTGCTGCACAAATGCGCTGAAATTGCGATAACCCAGCTCGGCGTTGATCAGCTTGCGTAACTGGTGCTCCGGCAACTCCAACTGCCTCGCCAGACCGCCGATTGTTAAGCCAGAATCTCGATAGGCGCCTTCCCCCATTGCTGAGCTCAATCGAGCATGCAGTTGCTGCTGAGCCTGCGACTTTGCCGACTCACCCGCAGGCGCGGGCGCCTCCGCAGTCGCCACTTTCGGAACCAGAAAGATGTCTCGCCCATAAGAAATAATGGGCGGAGCAAACAGCAGGGTCAACAACGCGATGGTCAGGCTGGCCGCCAGGTTAAGGCTCGCCGTCTGTGTATCAAAATCCAGCACAAGTTCAACCGCCATGATTCCAAGTATGGTCACACCTGTGCAAATCCCGAGCGCCTTGCGCAGCAGCCGGCGCTTTTCCACCAGGTCGTCGCTGTAACCGCCGATCAAGTGATACAACGCGTGCAGCACAATGACAATACCTACCAGCTGTTTGAGATCGCGTTGAATGAGCTGAATATCGTGCCATTGGTCTGCGAAAAAAATGAACATCACCCACTTCGGCAGCATCAATACCAACCAGGTGCACCAAACCCATACGCTGTTTAACTGCAATTCGAAGCCTTCCTTGATGAAGAACCAGAATATCCATGGCATCGATGACGCCAGCAAATGTGCGGGCGCATATACACCAGAAAACCGATTTACAAGCGGTGGGGAAGAGATATACATATACGCCAACAAGCCCAGACTAAGGACGATTAGCCAGAGGCCAAAACGATTTCGAAGTGCAAGCAGTACGGCGCCAATGACGATGGAGTACTGCCCAAATATGAGCAGCCTTACCCCCAGATCAGCAAGTTCCAAATCAGTCATCATGCAAAACAGTCTGAACCTGTGCCTGCAAGGCAGGGACGGTTTGCTCAGCAAACCAGGCATTCTTTTTCAGCCAGATATTGTTCCGTGGGCTCGGGTGCGGCAAAGGCAGCTGTGCTGGCAAGTGCTGTTGCCAATCGGAAACCACCTCTGTGAGTGAACCTTTGACATCAGGCATATGCCAGGCCATCGCATACTGACCAATAACCAGCGTTAATCGCAGATTAACGAAGCGCTCCATTAAGGATGCGCGCCAGGCTTGTGCGCATTCTTTTCTTGGCGGTAAGTCACCTGACTTCCCGGTACCCGGATAGCAAAACCCCATTGGCAGTATCGCCACTTGCCTCACATCATAGAAAATCGATTCATCCACACCCAACCATTCGCGCAAGCGCTTGCCACTGGCGTCATCAAACGGCACGCCCGTATCATGAACTTTGCGGCCAGGCGCCTGGCCGGCAATCAGGATTTTTGCGGATGGATGAAACTGCAGAACGGGGCGAACACCATGCTTCAGCGCCTGCTCACACAACGTACATTGGCGAACATCGGCTAGTAATTTCTTATAACTCATCAGCGCTTTTGAAACTCAGCGTGTATTTCCAGTTCTACCTCGTCGCCTACCAGGCCAAGGTGTTTGTCCATGCCGAATTGGGACCGCCTGATCACGGCCGCTGCAGAAAAACCAATGGTGTAGTAGCCGGTTAATCTATTGTCAGCGCCGCCATTAAACTGCACATTGATATCTACCGCCTGCTGCACGCCCAGCATCGCCAAGCTGCCCGCGAATACTACGTTGCCACCCTCGGCGAATTGAACAGAATCAGCCGTCAGAACCGCTTGCGGGTGCTCAGAGCTGTTGAACCAGTCGCTGCCGCTCAGGGTTTTAGAAAAGTCGGCGTCGCCCACATCAATACTGCTTGTATAGACGATTGCGTGCAGCTGGGTGTTTTCAAGGTTATCTGGATCGAACTCAAGACTGGCTTCAACGTGGTTAAATCGGCCTATGTATTTACTCAGCCCAAAGTGGTCAACTTTAAACAACACCGCGGTGTGCGCCGGGTCAAGTGTATAACTTCCTGGTTTCAGGGCAACCCGTTCGGTGCTGTAACCAGGCCGAACCAGTTGCGCGCATGCAGACAACAGCAACAAAGCACTGATTGCCCACACCCATTTCATGATGGCTAAGCGCGACATGGAAAACATGCTGCGATATTACGTTACCGTGCCGCGAATAGGAAGGACACCAGGCCCATTGCAGCACCGGCTTTACACGGTGCTGGAAAAACGCGCGATCAGTTCCGAATGCTGGAAATAGGCGTTGGGGGTTCGTCCCAGGCTTCCTGTTCCCGCGGCAGATAAAAGCGTTCGTACCATTTACGCAGTTTTGTAACCGGACCGTCGCCGTCGCACAAAATCGGATTGGCCTGATACTTCTTGGTGCGCCATATTTCCGCATCCTGTCCAAATGCGGCAATTGCCGAACGGGGGTACATATCTTTAAATTCATCGGGCAGCGGTTTGTCGTCAAGACTTGCGCAAATTACGCCGGACGTCAGTTCAATTTCCTCATTGTTGATTGGCGTATGGTAGTTAACCCACCAACTCTGAAACGACATTTCTTCGCCTCGCGATTCGGTAAAGTAGTACATGATCGCCGGGCCATGGTAGGTAGCATCCCCCCACGCATCGGCTTTACTTTGCTCGCGCATATCTCGCATGGCCAGAAGGTCCAGCCCGAAACCGCTGGGTTGAATCAGATCGCAGTCAGCTCTGCTCTCAACCACTGAAATTTGTGTGACCGAATACGGTTTGAAAATATTATCAAACTGCAGCGGTACGCCCCCGTGCACAGACGGAAAGTGGCCCACGTCGACGATGTTCTCGATGACTTCACGCCCATGAGCCTTGATCACACTGCGATTAAACGCCCAGTCGCCCCACTCGGGTTGATTCCACACTTCTACGCCTGGCATTTCCCAGTTCGGCTCTCCGCCTAGCTCGTCATACCAGATGGCGATGTAGCCGCTTTGCTCGATCAAGGGCCAACTTTTTATCGCCCCTTGCTGGGCACGCTTGGGAATTTGTTTTGCGTAAGGAATGTCGGTGCACGCCCCTTCGGCGTTGAACTGCCAACCGTGAAACGGGCAGCGGATACAGTTACCTTCAACGCGGCTGCCGGTGCCCGCAAGATGTGCACCCAGGTGTGGGCAATAAGCATCCAGCACAGCGGCTTGGCCATCGTTGCCGCGAAACAAGACCAGGTCCTGATTGAAAAAGTGCAGTGCTTTTACGTCGCCTGGCTGCAGTTCTTGGGTGAACTGAACAACATACCAGCCACGCGCGAATTTTCCGGGCTCTTCAAATGCATAATCATATTGCCGAGTCATTTGCTGCTCCTGTGCCGCTTTCGAAAGTATGCCCAGCTTGATCGTTTTCTTGAGTTACAGATTGATTACTTAGTTACCTGAAGTTTCAAGGCGGTTATAGTTTGTAACCATAGCGGACACGTCGCAAGACGCTGGCACACTACGGAGACCATCATATGAACCCATGGAGCGATCAACTTGCCGTGATTACAGGCGCTGGAAGCGGTATTGGCGCAGGCCTTTCGCGCTACTGCCTGAAGCAGGGCATGCAGCTTGTTGCCTGTGACATCGATACAACCGGGCTCGACGAATTGGCCAACGTTGCTGCAGCAAGCCCTGGTAGCTTAACTATTCATGAGCTGGACGTCAGCGATGCGCAAGCTGTTGAGCAACTTGCCGAGACCGTGTTTACACACTTTGGGCGGGTAAACCTGTTGTTCAACAACGCCGGTGTTCTGATTGATGGGAAAAGCTGGGAACGAGAGCTGCGAGACTGGCGCTGGATTATTGACGTGAATATTATGGGCGTTATCCATGGCGTGCGAAGCTTCGTACCCAGAATGCTTGCGCAAGGCGAGGCAGGTCGAGTTGTAAACACCTCGTCCATCGGCGGATTGTTGGGTGGCGGCTCGTTTATGGCGCCTTACCAAAGCAGCAAGCACTTTGTGACTGCGTTTACCGAATCACTCCATCAAGAGCTGGAATTGGAGAAAGCACCCATCTCTGCCTCAGTGCTGTGCCCCGCTGAAGTGGCGACCGGCATTTGGGAATCTGACCGACTACGAGCGCCCGAGCAACACAATGTACTGGCCAGCGAATCGGAACAGCAATTTCATGACATGGTGGCCGGTAGCGTTGCGGACGGGCTGACACCGGACCACTTTGCTGACCTTGTTTTCGAGCGAATTGAGGAAGGCAAATTCTGGCTGTTTCCACAGACCGAGTTTAAAGCCATGCTGCAAAAACGTCACGACAGCATCATCAATGAAACTCGCCCGTTAACAATGGCCGAGCTGATGGGGTTCTAGGCGGCGTCCGTCCTTGCCGCGTTTCTATGCGCCTCTTCGCCCTTCAAGGTAAGACCGATTAACAAAATCGCAGCGCAGCAGCCGCCTGTAAGCAACATAAAGCCACCATCCCAGCCCCAGAAGTCGACCGAATAGCCTATTGCAATGTTCGCAAATACTGCACCACCTAAATAACCAAACAGGCCGGTCAGCCCGGCCGCGGTACCGGCCGCTTTTTTAGGTACCAACTCAAGTGCATGCAGCCCAATTAGCATGACCGGGCCGTAAATGAGAAAACCGATCGCAATAAGTGCGACCATATCCACCGCAGGATTGCCTGGTGGGTTGAACCAGTAGACCAGTACGGCAAGCAATACCAGCAACATAAACAATATGCCGGCCGGGGCACGGCGGCCTTTAAACCAGCGGTCGCTGATCCAACCGCACAACAAAGTGCCGGGGATGCCAGCCCACTCATACAGAAAATACGCCCAGGAACTTTGGTCCACGGTAAAGTCCTTGGCCTCACTGAGGTAAGTAGGCGCCCAGTCCAGAACCCCATAGCGAATCAGGTAGACAAACACATTGGCAAACGCGATACACCACAACAGGCGATTATTGAGCACATGCTCAAGAAAAATCTCTCGGGTATTGAACTCCTTTTCATGTGCTGCCTGATAATCTTTCGGAAAATCGTGTCTATGTTCCTCGATCGATGGCAAGCCGCAAGACTGCGGGGTGTCGCGCATGATAATCAGCACGAAAACAGCGATGATCACTGCCACGGCTGCAGGCAAATAAAACGCACTGTGCCAATCGTTGTACCAGGCCATGCCCAGAACAAACAAGGGCCCAATTAAACCGCCACCCACGTTATGCGCCACGTTCCATACGGACACAACACGGCCACGCTCATTGCCGGAGTACCAGTGCACCATGGTACGTCCGCAAGCGGGCCATCCCATGCCCTGCACCCAGCCATTCAGGAACAACAGTGCAAACATAATGGTGACACTGCCCGTCGCCCATGGCTGCAGGCCAAACAAAAACATAATACCGGCAGAACAGAGCAAACCTACCGGCAGAAAGAAGCGAGGATTACTTCGGTCAGACACACTGCCCATCAAAAACTTACTGATTCCGTAGGCTATCGATAGTGCCGACATGGCAACGCCCAGTTCGCCCCGGCTATAGCCTTGCTCTTCTATCAGGAACGGGACTGCCAGCGAGAAGTTTTTGCGGACCAGGTAGTAACCCGCATAGCCCACGAAGATTCCAATAAAAACCTGCAATCGCAGACGTTTATAATCCGCATCAAGCCGATCAACCGGCCTAAGCGTCTGATGTGCTGCGGGTTTGAAAATACCGTACATGCGATATCAACGATAGTCGCTTAGCGCGGGACCCAGCGCGCGCTCAAGAGGTGCGAGAAACTCCGAATAGTGTTGCCACAATTCCGTGCCGGAGCGATAAATGGGTTGGCGAACCTGCTCAGAACTTGGTGTGCGAACAGCGCGCTCCGTGGTGTGAAAATCAATACACTGCTGTTCAAATGGCAAATCACAAAAATCCAGCATGCGCCGCACCTGCGACTCAAGATCATCAATAAGGTCTTCATGTTGCACACGCAGGATTTTTCCGGGCAGCACTTCGTCCCAGTGCCGCATTAGATCTACATAGGCGCGATAGTAGCGACCAATCGACTCCAGACCATAGGTGAATTCCTGACCTTCAGCAAACAACTGCTTAAAGCCGCTAAAACAACAGGCCATTGGATGACGCCTGGCATCAATTATCTTGGCTTCCGGCAGGATTAAATGGATTAGCCCGATATGCCTGAAATTGTTCGGCATTTTATCAATGAAAAACGCCCCGCCCTGCCGATGGTAGGCCGTTTCTTTAATAAACTCTTCACCAAACTGGCGCAGCGTATCGGCGTCCAGGTCACCAAGAATTGCCGGATAACGCTGGGCTTTCGCCGAAATATGCCGACCACTAAGGCGATGCGCCAGACCAATGATGTTCGCCAACTCCATGGTGCCATCAACCTGAGAGTGCGAAGCCAGTATCTGCTCGAGCAAGGTTGAGCCCGCTCTCGGCAAGCCAAGAATAAATATCGGCGCTGCATCGCTGCAGCCACTGCCGGCTTTGTCAGCAATAAACTCTGCGGTAAATTGAGTTTTCTGTGCCTCGAACTCCACTTCAATACGTTCCGCCCGATAACCACTGTTGAGCTGTTTCAGGTGATTACCACGTTCGTAGAATGCAAAAGACTCATCGTACTGTCGAGAATCCTCAAGTGCTTTACCCAACGCAAAGTTAAAATGAATCCGATCCTCATCCGATGTGTCTGCTTGATCAAGACGATCTCGCATCTGCGCCATTTCGTCTTCGGTAAACCGATAGGTTTTAAGGTTGGCCAAACTCCAGAAAGCTTCGCCAAAATCAGGCTTGCACTGGTACGCGCGCCGATATGACTCAACTGCTTGTTCCGTATGACCCACCGTCTTCAGCGAATGGCCGCGTGCCATATGCGTTGTATGCAATTGAGGCGCCTGGGCAACAAGCACATCGTATGCTTCCAGTGCTCTGTCAAATTCACCAACAGCTTGCAGCGCACTTGCTCTGGCGATTTGAGTGGCAATATTGTCGGGGTGTTCTGCGCACACCTCATCGGCCTGCTGCAATGCTTTTTTGAAACGCTGGCGCCGGTGAAGAACCTTGATATAGTCCAAGCGAGCGTGCAAAAAATTCGGCTCAAACTCCGCGCAGCTCTCCAACAGAAATTCAGCATCGTCAAGTATGTTCAGTTCCGTCGCTATTCTTGCCAGCAAGCGCATTGCCTCGACATGGTGCGGTTTGCGCTGCAAAAACTGGCGACAAATTTGCTCAGCTACAAACCATTTTTTTTCATAGATTAGGCTATTCACAGTGAGTAACTCACTGGGCAGGCGCGACAAGGCTCTCGCCCGATCCAACGCATCCTCTGCGTCGGCTTGCCTGCCTTCGCGTTGATAAATCAACGCCAGGGACTTCCAGCTGGCGGTGAGTGTCGGATTCAATGCAATCGCTTTTCTGTAGGCGTCGTAGGCAGCGTGAACATTACGCTGACCAAGAAAAACATGGCCGAGCTCCTGATAGGCTCGCCCATAGTCGGAATGTGTTTTTGTGAGTGTTAGCAAGGTTTGCTTTGCCGCGGCTAGATCTTTTGACTGTCGTTGGCACACGCCCAGATAATACAAACCATCTCTGTGCTCAGCATTCGCCGCCAGAAGCTGTTGCAGAGTACGTGTTGCCCGATCAAGATCATTGTTTTTGAGCGCCAGCTTCGCGTCTTGAAGCAATGATTCCTGCTTGTCTTTATAACTTATTGATTCATTCAATTGCTTATCTAACCGGTAGCAGTTCTGTTGCTGGTGTTTCTGCGCTTTGCAAAACGCGGGCAAAAGAAAGGCGGCTAAGAAGCCGCCTTTCCGGGTCGCGCCAAGGCTTAGAAGTCATACGCAAAACGCAAGCCGACCGAGCGAGGTCGGTTAGGGGTCGTTTTGATGATATCGTCTTCATTACTGATAAACAGATCAGCCAACTCGTCTGTCAGGTTGTTGACAAACAAAGTGACCGTCCAATCGTCTCGCGAGTAGCCCAGGGTAACGTCAACTGTACTGTAGTTGTCCTGCTCAAACAAAGCACCCACGTTGATTGAACTGATCATGTCGTCAGTATACGCGTATGTGACCTGCGCGAATGGACTGCCTCCGCTGGTTTCCCACTCATAGCGACCACGAATCACGTATTGCAGTTCGGGAGCCAGCGCCAACTCGCTGCCTTCCGGCGCAATGCTGACAATATTCGGCGGAACACGTGTGAGTTCACCGTCATTGAATGACACATTGGCAAAAATGGTCAGATTGTCGGTTGCCGCCCAAATAGCATCCACCTCAGCACCTTTGATTTCCGCATCTGCCGCGTTGCTGATAAACGCAAGGTTAGAAACGTCGAAATCAAGTGTAATCACCTGCATTTCGTCCCATTCCAACCAATAGGCCGAACCATTGAAGCGCAAAGTACCGTCAAACAGTGACGTCTTCCAACCAAACTCCATATTGGTCAGCTCATCTGATTCGAAAAAGTCAGGCACGAAGGGCGGCTGATTCGGCACCAAACTGGCACCACCGTTGCGGTTAAAGCCGCCAGGGCGGTAGCCTTCGGACCAGGTACCATAAAACATAATATCGTCGTTAACCTGCCACTTCAGATTGAATTTGACGATCGTATCCTGAAAATCTGCAGGACTTACCCCTTCCAGAATTTCATCGATATTGCGTCCAAAATCGCCAGGTACCCGGAAATTAAAGTTCGAACTGCCACGCAAAGACAATTCCAGATCATAACGACGCGCGCCAACAGTTGCCGTCAGGGCATCCGTAATGTCATAAGCCAGCTCACCAAAGAACGACAGCTCTTTCTTGCCACGAGTAAAGTCGTTGAAGAAAGTAACACCCGGACCGCGTGTGTTCGGGTTGCTTGAGGTTGCAGTGGAGATCGGGTCATTCAGCGGAAAACCACGATCAACAGTGGCGGGATAAGTCCAGTCACCGCGCTCTACTGTGTCAGTGTCATCTGCGAACACACCGATGATCCCGCGCAGTCTACGGTCGGCATCTGTACTAACACGGAATTCGTGTGTGGTACGTTCAAACTTCACGTACTGATCCAGAAACAAATCCGGCGCACCGCAGGTGTCATAGCCTGGCTCACAAATGTAATACGGGATGAACGGGCCTGCATTCGCGTATCCCGAGTAGTCCGCAATCTCTTCAACAGTTCGTCGCAGGAAAGACCCTGTGTACACCATTTCCAAACCCGCTACACGACCGTTTACGGTCCACGAGCTCAGATCAAATACATCTTCGCCTTCGTCCGGAGTAAACGTTTGAGAATTCAATTCACCAAGCGCAGGATCGTAATCCCACACACCTTCTTTGTCGATTTCCTGGTGAAAATGCTGCAGCAACACCTCCCAGTCGTCATTCGGCGTGTACTTAACAGCGCCACGAATACCTGAGTAAGTTGCTTCGTTGTGGTCATCTTCAGCAAAACTGAAATTGTCTGCCACATCACGATTTGTTGGAGTAACGGTCAACGACGGGTTAGCCGTGGTGATTTGCAGGGTTCCAGGTACGTTATCAATGTAACCACCTTCTGTCACATTGAAAATAGCAAATCGCGCGGCAAGCACATCATCAATAATGGGCAGGTTGAAATAGGCTTCCAGGGAATAGCCGTCTTCACCGCCTTTTGTGGTTGTGTAGCTGGTTTCCAAGCCGCCAGAGAAACCTTCCATATCAGGCTTGTTTGTAATCAATCTAACCGTACCTGCCTGTGAACTGGCACCAAACAGCGTTCCCTGTGGCCCGGGCAGCACTTCAACGCGGTTCATATCCGTCATATAGGCATCGATGTTTCGCCCACCCAGAGAAATTGGCGCTTCGTCCAGGTACAGTGCCACGTTTGGCTCTGTACCGATGGCACCGGCAATCTTCAAGCCACCTTTACCGACCGATACACCACGGATGAAAATCTCATTTCGACCCGGCCCACGACCACCGGAATTAACACCTGGAAGCACCTTGATGTAGTCTTTGAAATTGGAAATACCCATATCTTGCAGCGATTCCTGGCTGATCGCCTGAACCGTTACTGGAATATCCTGGGCGCTTTCCGCACGCTTGGTAGCCGTAACCACAACTTCCTCGAGCATGCCGCCATGCACAATACCAGCGCTTGAACCCGCAATAGCGGTCGCAATGGCGCAGGCAATTCTGGTTTTCTTAGTGGGTCGATTCATTTATGGCCTTCCTCTTGATCGGTAATTGATCGATTTGATGGCGCGCAAAGAAGTGCGCATGAGTTGCTTTGGTCGTTATTATAAGCGTGCGCATGCTAAAGCACTTCCGCATCTCGTTCAAGTTGCTTGCGATAACCGCGTATAGGACCTTAGGGAGTCAACATGATAAAAGCCCAGGAAACCCCTACAAATTGCCGGTTTTTGGCCGCTTATGAATAGATATCTTGGCAAACTCCGCCCGCTCATGCTTGTCTTTGCGCTGGCTGCCTGCTCAAACCAGGGCCTGTTAGCTCCCCCAACGCACGCGAGCCAGCCGTTTTTTCAACGCCAAATCTCGGAAAAATACCCCGCTGTACGCGAATATTTGGGTATCCCTTTCGCCAAGCCGCCGATTGGAGACCTGCGGTGGCGCGCCCCGCAAGCATTAGATTCGGTGGACCAACACAAGAATACAGCCCAGTTTGCACCGGCGTGTATGCAAACCAGAGGCGGTGTGGAATGGTATGAGGACGTTGCTGGCGCTTTCGGACATGGTCCGGAAGTGGCACCGGAGCCTGAATCCGTCAGTGAAGATTGCCTTTACCTGAATGTTTGGGCGCCAGCGAATCACAAATCCAGGCCAAACGATGAGCTTCTCCCCATATTTGTCTGGATTCACGGTGGCGGCAACACAAGCGGCTGGTCGTATGAGCCCAATTATCGCGGCGCTGCATTGGCCAATGAGGGCATTGTTGTTGTCTCAATCGCGTACAGATTAGGTATTTTTGGTTATTTCTCGCACCCGGGTATGGCCGCGGATAAACAGGCACATATTGCCAATTTCGGTCTACTCGATCAGATTGCTGCGTTGCAATGGATCAAGGAAAATGCAAGCAGCTTTGGCGGTGATGCTAACAATATAACGGTTGCAGGCGAATCCGCTGGCGCCGCCAACATTGGCTACCTGCTGGCAACACCATCGGCGCGAAATTTATTCGCACGTTCAATTCATCAAAGTGGTTCGTTTGAGCTATACGACGAGCACACGCTTCGCGATGTTCAGCGGGCCGCGCAAACACTGTTGCCGAACCCGCAAGCGAATACAGCGTCCCGCCAATTGGCGGACCTTCGGGCGCTGGACGCCAAACAGCTCCTCGCCCTGGCCGATGAGAAGTATCCAGATGCCTTCAATTACCCGGTGGCGGATCATTCACTTTTGCCCACGTCCGTTCTGAACCTCTATGAGCGACGCAACAACCCACCGCGCAACATGCTCATCGGCAGTAATGACGATGAGTGGTATATGTATTTGGAGCCACCTGTGACTGAGGCCTCCATAGATGCGTGGTTAACTGATGAGCTGCCAGGTGCCGATCATGCTCGAGTAAAGGCACTATTGGTGCCGTACGCATCGGATCGAATCCGGCTGGACAAATTAGCCGGTGGAAAGATTTTCAGATGCGGCGGTTACTACCTTGCAGCCAGAAACACTGAACAGCAGGGTCAATCCTGGGTTTATCATTTTTCACGCTCACGCGAAGGAATAGGTGGCGAAACTCTGCGCGCTTACCACGGCGCTGAAATACCCTATATGTTTAACACCCATGATCATTGGCTGCCAACCAGCACGGAAGATACCCGCCTAACGAATACAATGATGGGCTACTGGCTTAACTTTATTCGCAGCGGCAACCCCAATGGTGATGGTCTGCCCACGTGGCCGATGTTCAGCAAGGAAAACAAGCTTGTGCAAAAACTGGATGCCACTACTGAATCCATCTTCGCGCCACAAGCGGAACTGTGTGAGTTTCTTATGCCGAACAAGGACTATTCGCAAAGCGATTAGCCAATCACCACCAAATGGAATGTGGTGCACACCGCTTACGTGCTGGAACATCATCCATTTCGTCAACCGACCGCTCATCGTTAATAACACTTCTGCACTTGCGCGACCCACTTCGTGCCCTAGTCTTATATTGACCATATATTGATCATTACGTTGAAGAATTCGGCGTTCTGAAGGGGCCGAATTTTGCGAATAAATAGACATAAAGCATTAAAAATCATTAGCTTACTGCTATTTAGCGCCCTTCATTATGGCTGTACCCACCCGATCGAAGTAAGCGGCAAAGGTGTGGTAAGCGATAACCGCAGCGACTTTTCATGTGACCATCTGGATACTCCCTGCAAAGTCACGGTCGGCGGTGCCTATGAGGCCTATTACGTCGCACATCCTCACCGTGGTTGGAAATTTGACGGCTGGCAGAGCTGTCTTGCCCCACGCGAGCCGAACCGCTGCGAATACAACATTAATGCGCAAACAGTGCGCGATAACTGGTTCAAAACCATGCCACCTTTGATTGCTAACTTCAGCGAAAGTGATGCAGACGGAGACGGCGTGCTGGACCAACTGGATATTCGCCCTGATGATACTGAATGCACTGGAGCCGGCAGCCATACCTACGACAGCTGCGCTTTCGATGGACTTAGAGAAAGACGAAGCTCCGTGCAGGTACTGACAAACGACTCGGGTCTGCAGTTCATCGTGCTGAGTAACGCAAACGAAGTGCTGCGCTATCAAACCAATACCCAACAATTTATGCCGCCTATTCGTCCAGACCCCCGAGAGCACGGCCTCATCCGCGATGCCCAACACTCAGGCAGCCTGGGTGGGCTGCTTTTCAACAACTACGACAACACAATCTACTTCGTTGCAGACGACAGCACCGACGCCACGCCCGTCGAATTGCTGAAAATCGACGATGAATCATTTCGCCTGCACAGTTTTGGCATAGTTGGCGAGCTTATAATTGCCCACGGCGAGTACGGTCCAGACTACACCTATCCGCGACAACAGCAGGAGCGCATCTATAATCTGGATGGCGAGCTGCTCTCGACTATTGACACGCAACTACTGAGTTACCACACGTACTTTACGCACCCCGCAAGCGGTGCGGTATACAGCGTCGCGCGGGACAATGAAACTTCGCAATATTCTCTGAGAAAAATGCTTGTCAGTGCTGGCGCTGAGTACAGCGCCATCACCAGCGTACAACTTATCAGCAATCGGCCAGTGGACCGGATGGATTTGTCACCGGATGGTTCACTGCTGCTTCTGTCAAATGGTTCCGTATACAACGCCACAGATTTAAGTCTGGCATTGACCATCCCGAACACGCAAGGCCACGCTATCTGGCTGAACAACGGTGAATTACTAAGCGTACAAGCCAACGGCGAATGGCCAGCGCGCTATAGCCTGCTGCGAAGCGGTGTCGATGGCCAGCCTTTGGAGAGAATCAATCTTGAGCGCGAAATACCGAACGCATTTATTGTCAATGGTTCCGGGGCCGCAGTATTCATGAGCCCAGCTCATACTGAAACAATCAGCTCATACCAGCCCAACAATGACAGAGATGGCGATGGCATTGCCAATACTGAAGACTCATTCCCGGATGATATTGCTGCCTCCTTAGATACCGACAGAGACGGCTACCCCGATCAATGGAACGATGGTTTCAGCGCTGAAGACAGCACCAGTAATTTGAGTCTGGATGCTTTTGCAGTCGATACCATGTGTTACCTGGACGAGCATGGCAGTAACGGCAACTGTGATCATGGTGCCAGAATCGGCCCTTATTACCCAACCAGCGTCATACAGGACGACAACGGTGTCGTTTACCTGCTCCCTTCAGGCAGCCAGGTTATGCACCGATGGGACACTGAGTCCGAGCAATATCTTTCCTCTATCAGCCTGAAAAGCAATAAGGCAATAGACCTCGCCGTGAATGCCAGCAATATTGCGTATCACGCAAGCAGTGGTGACGTATTCGTTGCATACGAAAATGGTCAGATCCGACGCTTATCACTATCATCACCCAACACATTACGTGATCACTCACAAACATTCGGGTCTATTCGAGGATTCACAACAAGCGAAAACCTGTTGTTTGCAGCCCACTTCAGCACCGATGAAATCGTTAGCCTCGATATAGCCAGCGGCCTGGAACAAGACAGGCGTCAGTGGCCGGGAAGTCGTGCACCGCAAGTGCTTGAATGGAATCAGGCTACTCGTACGTTGTATGGCGGTGCAACTGACATCCAGAATATTGGTGTGAACGCGCAAGGCCAGTTTGCAGTTGTAAATGGTATAGCCCGCGATTTCAGCAATCGAGGCACGATGTTTTCTGTCTCCGGCAACGGTCAGCATTTGGTATCGTACCTGGGTCGTATTAATCGAACGGCTGACGCTGCGATAATCCGGGACTTCGAAAACTCATCGCTTATCGCCAACTGGTTAAACAACTCTCTGATCACTGTTGAGAACCAGGAAAACGGCAGTGAATTGACGCAGTGGCGTTCAGATTTTCAGACACCACGATTCCAGATACAACTGGATTATCAACCGCTTGGTCTGCTGGCTGATTACGGCTCACTGATTGCAGTTTACATGGTCAATCAGACCCTACAGTTCGACAAGCTCAGCATTGGCGATGCCGATGGTGACGGTATGCCTGGGTGGTGGGAACAGCAAAATGGTCTTGATGATAATGACGCACTGGATGCGGAGCTGGATGGCGACCTCGACAATTTGAGCAACCTTGAGGAATACCTACACGAAACCAGTATTACCGAGATTGACACCGATGGCGATGGCCTGATCGATGGCGATGAAGTCAATATCCATGACACAGACCCAAGGATAGCTGATACCGACGGTGATGGTTTGAGTGATGGTGACGAAGTGAATTCATACTCGAGCTCACCGACACTGGCGGATACTGATAATGACCGTATGAGAGACGGCTGGGAAGTGCAGAACGGCTTGAACCCCCTGGATGCCAGTGATGCAGGCCTAGACCCCGATGCTGATGGCTACAGCAACTTTGAAGAGTTCACCCAGGGTACTGATGCGCAAACCGCTGACCATCCGCGCATTGAGCCATGGTCCCGTCAAACTGCAAACAACAGAAACAACGCGTATTTCCCAATTTCCCTGGACGAAAATGGCTTTAGCCGCGCCTGGGCTCACACGTACAACGGAAGACAGGTGCATGCGCCAACGTACATAGGTGCCAATCGTAGTTTGTATCGGGTCAGCCTGAATGACGACCGCACCGACTTCGCGCGAAACATAGAAATTATCGATGCTGACAGCGGCGCAGTCGACATGCGATTCCCGATTGATGCAGACAATTTTGAGGTGCATCGCTATGCCCTTGATAACGAGCAGCTGCTGCTCTCCGGTTATCTGCGCGGAGAGAACTATACCAACACCAAAACTCTGAATTCCGTCAATCTGAGGTCAGGTGAATACCTCACCATGCTGGCCGCTGTAACAGATTCAGCAAACTATCTTTCAGCCGTACTTGCCACCGACAATAGTATTGTCGAAGTGTTCAGTGGTGGGCCAACCCGTGCAATGGCAACCAATAAAGACAGTAACGAACTACTTTGGGAATTCAATCAAATCGGGAATACGATTGGCGCAGCCGCCGATGCAGATCACGTTTATCTCTATCATCACAATCTGCCGTACGGACGCCGCTTAACCAAAATAGATCAGGTGACAGGTGAAAAAAATGCGGAATATACGTTTAATCCGTCTACGTATTCGTACACAAACCCCGATGTTGTAACCTTGAGTGAGACGGGAACACTCCTTCTCTTTCAAGACAGCGTTCTGCGCGCGTTCGACTCAGCATCGCTCAACCCAATCTGGGCACGCGATATTGGCCGCTCAAATCATATCTCGGTCGGCCAGGGAAAAATATTTCTGGTCGTTAACGGCATTTTATTTGTATTGGATGAATTCACTGGCCGCACCTTATGGGTCTGGAGTCCACCGGGCGGCGTGCAGTTGAATAGCAATCTCATCGCCTTCAGCAGTCATGTGTTTGTCTCCGGTGATGATAAAACCTGGGCCATTTCCATCACTACCGGTGACGCAGTGTGGGATTATGACAATGGCAGAAATCTTTCATACACCGAAGGTAAATTGATTATTAACGGATATTCTCAGGTGGAAGCCATAGATCTGAGTCAGGACCAGGATCAGGATGGTCTGCCGCGCTGGTGGGAACGCAAGCATTCGCTTGACGACAGCGACCCGAACGACGCCAACACTGACGCGGACGCGGACGGCGTGACCAATTTCGAAGAATACCTTGCCGGAATCAATCCGCAATCCAGCGATACCGATGCTGACGGCATTTCGGATTTTGATGAGATTCAGACGCACAATACCCGTCCTGAATACGCGGATACCGACAACGACGGACTGAGTGACGGTGATGAATTGACATTGCATTTTACATCGCCCAGCAACGCAGACAGCGATGCTGATTCGTTTTCTGACTCCGCAGAAATCAATGAGTACAACAGCAATCCGAACGATGCAGCGTCTGTACCGGTGGGCGCAATCACCATGATGCAGGAATCGTTTGAAGCAGAATCGCTACCAGACGGATGGGCCAGTAGCGCGCCTGCCTGGCAAACCGTTGATTTTGACGCGACTGACGGCTCACGCAGCCTACTGTCCGGTACCGGCAACCGCTCGATAGAAAGCAGCGTTTTCCTGGAGGGTTTGTTTGCCGCTGGCACACTTACTTTCGATGCGAAAGGACTTGAAAGTGATAGTCGCGGTTATCTACATCTGTTTTTAGACGGCCGCTTCGTAAAACAGCTACAGCTCGGCACCCAGTGGAAGTCATCCAGCATGGAAATTATTGAAGCCGGTGATCACACCATCGAATGGCGGTATACCAACACCGTCTACAACCCGTCTGCGTTGTCGATTCATCACGCGCAAATTGACAACGTGCGCTTCGCACCGCAATAACTTGCCACATACGCGCCGCCGCCTGCGCAGCCTCTGAACAGGCAGATGACTAGAAAATCGCCTTGATGCCGATCGAGAGCCCTATGCCAAACAATAGCCACATAGCAGCTGTTCGATAAAACTCGTTGGCGTAGCGCACAAACAACGCGTAGCCCAATCTGTCGAACACATAGAGCGCCGGCAGTGCCAGCACAAACACAACAAGCGTTTCCCCGCGGACAAATCCGGCGAACACATAAGACACCAGTGCAAACAATGCAGACAGCATAAAAAACACCATCAGCATGGCTCTGCTTCGTCGGGGCTCCGGCTGCGTTAGCATGGCATACGCGATAACAGGTGGGCCTGGAATTGCCAAGACCCCGTTCATTAAACCCGAAGCTGCTCCTGCGGCACATTGCAAAAACACATTCTGTCGGCTGCTGCTTGCCCGATTCAGCATAAGCCCAACCATCGCAAGAAAAATGGATGCGCTGATCAGCATCTGGAACACGCGCACAGAAATGTGGCTAAGCAGAGAAGCACCAATTAGCGTAAGCAGCAAAGCGGTACCAAGCATTGGCAGCATTGGTTTTATAACAGCGTCGTGCCAATAGGTAGGCAAGCTCAGCAGGCTGATCGTTAATGCGAGCAAGGCGCTGAGCACGACCGCATCTGTAGGCGCAAATATCAAAGAGAAACCCGGCACCGCGGCCAAAGCAAAACCGAAGCCGGTAAATGAACGCAACAGGGACGCGATAGCAACAACGGCAAAGACCTGCGCAAGCTCTACCGCGCTCACGCCAGCGAAGGATTCCAAATTGTTTGCCTGGTTGAGAATAGTGCTCCGCATCTTAACGCATGCGAAGCACTGCTTTCAGAACTTATGCACCCGCGCGAACAAACTCTACTTCGGGGAACCCTGCGGCAACCGAATCGCGCATCTTGTCATAGTAGACATTGGCACCCCCGAAATAAATCAGTACTCTGGGTTTCTTATCCTGAAGGTTCGCACCCATCATCCAGGAATTTACTTTATCACCCTGAGCCATAATCGTTTGAGCGTGTATATCGGCAGTTTCCTTAACCCATTCATCTTCAGCTTCCTGCTTGGGGTCACAGATATCATAGCCTTCAGCTTCCATCTTCTTGATGCAGTCAACAATGTACATTATGTTCTGCTCAATGGACGTTGGCAGGTTTGCAAAAGGTGCCTGCGGCCCAGTGATCATAAACAGGTTAGGAAATTCAGCGACAAATACGCCCATGATGGATGAGGAAACTTCGTCCCATTTTTCCCGGATGGTCAGACCATTGCGGCCACGGATATTCAAAGCCTCCTGCCCCCCCGTGTAGGCCTGAAAACCAGTCGCCAAGACAATAATGTCCAACTCATACTCGCCCTCGGTAGTGCGAATACCCGTCTCGGTGATTTCAACGATTGGTTCGCGTTCGCCAATATCCACCAATTTCACATTGTCACGGTTATAGGCTTCAAAATAGCCGTGATCCAAAGGAGGTCTTTTCGCAAAAAAGGAGTACTTGGGTGTGAGTATTTCTGCCACTTCCGGGTCGTTCACACGCTCCTTCATTTTACGGATAACAAAATCCCCGGCAGCTTTATTTGACTCAGCACTCCCTAACAAATCATCAAAGGTTTCAAATACGAAACGGAAACTACCGCGCGGCCAATGCTCTTCGAAAATCGCCTGAACCTCATCCGGTGGCGTATCAGCAACGTTCCGACCAACCGGGCTATCAAACGCCATACCAAACACATGATTGCGACATTTCGCAATAATTTCGTCGTAGTTGTCTTTGATCTCTTTTTCCCATTCCGGAGTCATGGGCTTTTGCACGGCCGGCAATACGTAATTTGGCGTACGCTGAAAAACGGTCACTTCCGCTGCTGTCTCGGCCACCACTGGTAGCATTTGAACAGTGGTTGCACCGGTACCAATAATCCCTATGCGTTTACCCGCATAGTCCAGGCCTTCTTCCGGCCAACGCGCCGAATGGAAGCAAGGGCCTTTAAAGGTATCCTTGCCCTTGATATCGGGAATAACAGGTTCCGAAATCATTCCCATGGCACTGATGAAGTACTTACATGTAAATTTCTCACCGTCAGCTGTTGTAACCAGCCAATGACCAGTGTCATCCTGATACTCCGCGCTGGTAACTTCGGTATTCAACTGAATATGTGGCCACATGTCGCATTTGTCGGCCACGAAATGCATGTATCGATTGTTCTCCTCCCAGCCGGGATAGCGGACTGACCAACTCCACTCATTCAGAATTTCCTTTGAGAACGTCAGGCAATAGTAGTAACACTCGCTGTCGCTGGCTGCACCGGGGTAGCGGTTCCAGGTCCATGTACCACCGATGTCGGATGCTTTATCGAACACTCGAATTGATAAGCCCGCTTCGCGAACCGAATGAATGAGACCAAGGCCAGCAAAGCCGGCCCCGATCGCAATTACGTCATAGTCAGTGTTTTGTTGTGCAGCCATTGGTGCTCTCCTGTTTTAGTGCGTTCCAGACTCAAGTCTCTATGCAGTTAAAATATAATATCTAACATTACCCTGCCAACCGCGCTCTGTAGTGGCGCTACCTTGGCAGCTTGAAAACATACAGCGCCTGACCATTCGCAGGCTGATAAATATCCGGGCTAATCACCGCCGTCATCGCGCGAAACACGCCCATCCCGGTAGGTACCGCAATGTATTGCTCACCATCTACAGCGAAGCTAATCGGGTAGCCATGAGTGGGCGCGCCTAAGCGAACACTCCAGAGCAGTTCACCATTACGGCTGTCAAAGGCATTGAATCTGCGATCGAGGTCACCTATAAACACAAGGCCGCCTGCGGTGCTGAGCGCCCCCGTCATAAACATTGCGCGCTGATCATGGCGCCACCGCTCCTGCAGGCTATCAGCGTCAAACGACACCAGGCTACCCAGCAGACCATTGCTGCCGGGCGCAGGAAATGACCGCGAGTCACCTCCGTAACCGCCCTCGCCCAGCACTAATTCCACCTCACGGCCGGTCAGCTCGGAACACAAGTTATGCAAAGGTATGTACAGCGCGTGTTCGCGCGGCGAATAGGCCATCGCCTGCCAATTATGCCCACCGTAAATTCCCGGGCAGGTCTTGATCGGGTCACCGATGCCGGCGGCAGCAATATCCTTGCGGTAACGCAGTTCGCCAGTGTCATGATTGATTGATTCGAAAACATCCTGATACGTGGTTTCAACCACCGCATCAAACTTGCCACTGCGTCGCTCCAACCGCCATAGCAGGCCGTCCTTACCCACAGTGAACAACCATCGATTGCTGCCTTTGTCGACCAGCACACGCTCAAAACCCACCTCCATGTCGATGGTTTCACCAGGTACGTGTTGGTAAAACCAGACAATTTCACCAGTGTTTGCGTCAAGCGCCATAGTAGAATTGGTGTACAGGGCTTTGTCATTCGGAGACATGCCGCGACTGGCCGCCACCCAGGGCTTGGCTTGTGACGTACCGATATAGAACAGGTTCAACTCGGGGTCAAAACTGCCAGCTATCCAGGTGTCACTGCCGGCTCTGAACTCAGGTGCCAGCCCAGCCCAACTCTCGTCACCCGGCGTACCCGGCAGTGCAATGGTTGACGTACGCCAAAGTTCTTTTCCTGTGGCCGCGTCATGCCCGGTGATAAAGCACCCCGATGCCTTGTACCGCTCGCAGCCATTAATGCCCGACAAAACCACGCCATTGCCAATAATAGGCCCGCTGGTGTGGGTGTAACCTGATTGGTAGTCTGCTTTGACAGCACGCCAGACCAACGCTCCGGTCTTCGCATCAATTGCGATCACTGCTGCATCGTAGGTTGCCAGATAGACCTTGTCGCCAAAAAGAGCAATATTTCGCTGTGGCCCGCCCAGTGTTTTGGCGGCCGGCGGATACTGGTAGGCATACTCCCAGATTAACTCGCCACTGCGCGCATCAATCGCTTGCACAATGTTTCCAGGGTGCGCGAGAAACATAACGCCGTCATGAACCAGCGGTGTGGTTTGATTGCTGCCATCGCGCATGGCAAGTACCCAGGCCAGTTGCAGCTGGTCTACATTTTTGCGCGTAATCTGTTTTAAAGGACTGTAGCCCTGACCATCCAGTGTGCGACGCCAACTCAACCAGTTCTCCGGGTCCGGGTTGTTCAGCATGGCACTTGTCACAGGGCGCCAATCGGGCAATGAATTGTTTTTGAATGCGGATCTGTTCTTTGCAATGCTAGCGATAACATCAGCGCTGGACCAGGAATCGGCCGCTTCATTGTCACCACTACCGTTTGCATCAATGGCTGACGGCTTCGCCATGCTGGCATTTTTCTCTGCCAGGAAGACTGCCAACGCATGGTGATCCGCGGGTCGCAAGGATACCTCTCCACCGGGGGGCATACTGCTCTTGTTGTAGGTCAGCAGCGCATCCAGTGACGCAGACTCTCCATCGAGGCCCCACTTATCTACGAAAGCGGCTCCCAGCAGCGAGTTGCCATGCGCAGAGCCACGCAAATCCAAGCCATGGCATTGCGCACAATGCTGCTCATAGAGAGCTGCGCCGTCACCGGCACATAAGGGCTGGGCCAGTGCCAGGAAACCAGCACAGAATGCGCTTCTGATCGTTCGCGTCGACAATCTCATTTTTTTTGAATATTATTCAAAATTTATTGTCCGATAAAAACACAGTCGCACCGGAAAAGTCAATAAACCCCGCCTCAAACCTGGTCAGGCTGTGCGTCTTTTAGGCAGCCAGCGCTGGCAACGCTATGCCCCCTGCCTGCTTCTGTCGTGGGCTACGCCAACCAGGTCGGATAAGCGCTGCGGCATCAATCGGCACAAAATATCGAGAATCACCGCATCTGCACCCACCAGCTGGCGTTTACGGTTTTTACGCATACCTCTGATAATGATGCTCGCCGCTTTGTCGGCTGAGGTTTTCGCCATTTGATCGAATTGCTGCACCCGGCTGGGCTTATCAATCAACTCGGCGTTTTCTTCCGAAAATCGGGCGTTGCGAACAATATTGGTTTTGATGCCGCCCGGATGAACTGAGGTAACGCTCACATTTGTATTACGCAGTTCCTGAATCAAGGTTTGGTTCAGCGCTTTGACAGCATGCTTGGCACAGTTGTAAGGGCCGTTTCGCGGAAACGGAAAGAACCCGTTCACGCTGGAGATATTGACAATGTTTGCGTCAGGGCGCTGCTTAAGGTACGGCAGAAACGCTTTAGTGCCATACAACACACCGTAAAAAACGATATTGAATACCCACTCGAAATCCTCATAGCGGGTGTTTTCAATGCTGCACATTGATGCCACGCCGGCGTTATTGATCACACAGTCAACCTGCCTGTGTTCAGTGATCACCTGCTCAGCCCAGTCATACACTTGCTCGCGATTGGCCACGTCGACTGTGTATGAGCTCACCTTTATACCGTCGGGCAATAATGCCATGGTCTGTTGCAAGCCGTGCTCATCCACATCGGCAATGGCCAGCTGGCAGCCCAGGCCAGCCAGCTGCACCGCCAGGCGTTGTCCTATGCCAGAAGCCGCTCCGGTCAACGCGACTACTCTTCCATTCAGATTTTTCATAAGAATCTTGATCTATAGTGATTTGTTCTGGATTGTGGCGCACAAGCCATCATCCAACTCGCCTGACCCTACAGGTAGAGATAGAATGCCAAGCCGGCCCGTCGGACCGGATAATGAACTAATTGCGTTTGAAGGCAAAGTGTATGAATAGAAACGTTGAAATGCTGGACCCTGCGATCATGGGCAATGAAAACTCCATGTATGCGCTGTTCGACTATCTTCGCCGCGAAGACCCGGTGAGCTACGTCAACCATGAAGATTTTGAACCGTTCTGGGCAATCACTCGCCATGAAGACGTGAAGTTCATCTCGCAAAACAACAATCGTTTTCTCAACAATCCCCGCACTGTGCTTATGGAAAGAGAATTTGAGCAAGCATTGCTGGATCAATTTGGTACTCGAAATGGTCTGGAAACACTTATCCATATGGATGAACCAAAGCATAAGAAGCTGCGCGGTGTTACCCGTGACTGGTTCAAGCCAGGGCCAATTAGCAAGCTCTCTGGTTCTGTGCAGCGCATCGCAAAAGAATTCGTCGATAAGCTTGAGGACCTTGGTGGCGACTGCGATTTTGTCAAAGAAATTTCGCTGCTGTATCCACTGAGAGTCATTATGTCAATCATCGGCATTCCTGAAGAAAAAGAAGCGATGATGCTAAAGCTTACACAAGAGCTGTTTGGCGCTTCAGACCCGACCCAGTCACGCGGCGAAGACCCTGAAACAAACATTGCCGTGCTGTTGGACTTCTTCAGTTACTTCAAAAGCCTGGTGGAAGACCGAACATCAAACCCGCAGGATGACTTGGCCACCGTTTTGGCAAACGCACTATTGGATGGTGAGCCCATGGAGGAGCTGGATCAGATCAGCTATTTCATCATAACCGCAACAGCGGGACACGACACCACCGCGGCAACGGTTGGCGGAGGCATGAAAGCGCTGCTGGATAACCCCGAACAAATGGCCAGGCTACAAGCAAACCCGGACCTGTGCGCGAGTGCTGCGAAAGAAATGGTTCGTTACGTTTCGCCGGTGCGGCACATGATGCGCACAACAACGCAAGACGAGGTTTTTCAAGGTCAGCGCATTACCGCCGGGGAAAGTCTCTGTCTGTGGTATCCGTCTGCCAATAGAGATTCAGAGGTGTTCAGCAACCCCGATGTATTCGACATAGAACGGGACAACCGCAATCAGCTTGCGTTTGGTTATGGCGGGCATATGTGCCTGGGGCAGCACCTTGCTGTATTGGAAGTGGAGTTGTTTTTCCGAGAGCTGCTGCCAAGACTAAAGCACATGGAGGTCAGCGCGGAGCCGGAGTGGGTGCAGGCGGTGTTTGTGGGCGGCCTTAAGTCAATGCCTGTCAGCTATCGGTTTTGAGGCTTATTACATGAGTAATGCGCAAGAACCCGAGCGTGAGCCCTTGCGCGCAACTAAGCTAGCCTGTTATAGCCATACCCAGCCATTCAGCAACCAATGCCGGCGTTTCTTCGCCTTCAATCTCCACCGTGATTTTTTGCGTGCTTAAAAAACGGTTCTCATCCTTGCGATCCACCTTGATAAGTTCAGCATGCGCGCGGATGCGTTTACCGGCGCGAACAGGCGCTAAAAATCGAATTTTGTCGAATCCGTAGTTCAGCCCCATCACGGTATTTTCAGGTGCTATACCTATGTCTTCACACATCTTCACCAGCATCGACAAGGTCAGAAAACCATGTGCGATGGTGCCACCAAAAGGTGTATCGGCTGCCTTTTCTTCATCTACATGAATAAACTGATGGTCTTCTGTGCAATCTGCAAAAGTGTTGATCCGATCCTGGCTGATAGTGATCCAGGGGCCTGGTTCGGATTTTTGACCCACTTGATCCAGCATCTGTTCTTTGTTGACGAGCGTTTTTGCCATCTTGAGTTCCTAAAAAATAGAGTGTAGCTACATTATGGCATAGGTAATGCCAATATAAAACAAGGCAGAACACTGACTTTGAGGCAGCATTACGCTATTGCCAAGCCAAACGAATCAAGGGGCGAAAACACGCGTGATGACCAACCCGGTCACTGTTGCACCCAGCCCCGTATACCGGCCGAGTAAACAAAATTTACGCCAAGGGATTCAACCCTTCGCAGGTCACCGCTTTGCGGTGGGTCGTACTCTTCCAATCCCTCGAGCGCCAACACGCTTGCCATGGCTGGCTTCATACAACAGTCGCTGGGTAAATTCTGTAAATGCAGCTCCTTGGCAGACCAGGTCAGCCCATCTCGCTCGACCGGCGAGGCCTTGTTGAGATCCGCGCAGACAAATACAGCCGCTGTGCCGGCCATTTTCTTGTAGGTAGTAGTGTTCATATGATAAGGAAATCACGCTTTGAGTAGATCTGCACTATACCCGCAGACAGCGCACCTCTCTTTGAGCCAAATCAAATACATTAAAGACGTACTTGTTCTTGATAAAACTCAGTGCAATGGAAACACCACGTTGCACTGGCCTGTGCCGGAACTGGGGAAGTACTCTGTCACAACCTCTGCCTTACCCTTGTAGTTGTCCCAACCCAATAATCCAAACAACATGGCGGTGTCGTGCATACCCCCTTCACCGTCGCAGTCGTGCGCGTATTGCGGCAACATGTCAAGAAACTCACTCACCCTGCCCTGCTCCCACATCGACAACACAAGCTTGTCCGTGATTTCATTGAACGGCCTGCTGATTTTCAGTAGATAGTCGCCAGCCACTTTGTTCGGTGGTATTCGGTGTGACAATGAGCCACTGGCCAGAAACGCGACTCGTCTGTCTGACGCGTTCGCGGCTTCGGCAATTGCCTCACCAACGACTCTGGACTCCTGCAAGTCTGCGTCATACATCCAGCCAGCAACCGACACGATTCTTATCTCTTCACCTATGCCCATAAAATGCAGTGGCACAAGGGTGCCATACATCAAGTTTAGCGAAGGGATTTCCCTGTGGCACAAAGTATGCGTGCCCTGGTTACTGGCTATATCCGCCAGCAGTTGACCAAATTCCGGGTCGCCCTTGTGCGCAAATTCCAGATTACTAAGGAACTGTGGAAACTCAGTGCTGGTGAACACCCCGTTCATGTCCGGCTTGGCATTGATATGAAAACCCGAATTCACCAGCCAGTGCGTATCGGCTATCACGATTGTGTCAACCTGTCGGTCGCGACAAAGATCACCGATGTGCTTCAAACCGTCAATCGCAAATTGCCTGCAGCCTTGATACTTTCCCGGACGCTGCGATATGAACATGGACGGAACATGCGTTACTTTTGCTGCTAATACCACTTCACCCATTTCTTTGCCCTCTAGTATTGGCCGGTAAAACCACGCCTTACGCGGTGCGCGGATCTGGCTCAAGCCCAATCAGATGGCGACCATAGATTTGTTTACACACGTCGTAATCTGAATACGCATGCGCTCCGGTAATGTGGGAATCACGAAACAAGCGTTGCGCTTCATTGCTGTCAAACCAGGCATTGGCACCACTGGACTCAAACAGGCGATCGACCGCGGCGATGCACATTTTGGTGGCATACGCTTGATTGGTGCGCCAGTTGGCCAACTGGTCTGCGCTCTGCAGCTCTTGCTTTCGGCACTGATCAGATAGATCTTTCCAGTCTTTTTCCAGCAAAGCGCGGGCCGCGTTTACCTGGTGTTGCGATTCTGCAAGACGCATGTAAGCGGGCATATCTTTACCCACCTCGGCCAACGTATAAGCGCGTACTCGGGTTTTGCTGCGTGCGATAAACCACTGAATCATACGCTCGGCAATGCCCAGGCTAATGGCCGAAAATCCACAGGCAAAATACGGGCGATAAGCCGCAAAGTAAATGTCGCTGTCTGGATACAAACCCCAGCCCGCCGAGCGGCCTGTCATCAAGGCCTGAGCGGATTCTATTCTGTGGTTGGGCACGAACACGTCACGAATTGTCAGCGTTTTTGTGCCGCTTCCACGCATGGCGCAGGCATACCAGTCGTCAATGATCTCGTAGTCTGAGCGCGGCACAATGGCAAAGTGCGTGTGCGGATCGGGGTTGACCGGATTGCCTTCGCGCATAAACCCCATAATTGCCCATTCAGCGTGATCGCAACCGGTACTCCAGGTCATGTCACCGCTTAGCATAACACCGCCGTCCACTTCCTTAATCTTGCCAAAAGGGGCAACACTGCTGCTCAAGGTAGCCAAGGGGTCCTGACCCCAAACATCTTCCTGTGCCTGGGCCGAGAATAATGCCAGCTGATGCTGGTGTGTATTGAGCAGTGTAGCTGCCCAGGCAGTACTGCCGCACGCACCGGCCAGTGCCACCACACTTTGGCAGAATTCTTCCAGAGGAATCTCAAGTCCGCCGTACTTTTTTGGCTGAAACGCGCGAGTGAAACCCACCTCTTTCAGCAGACGAATATTCTCATCCGGCACGGTGCGCAGCTTCTCCGCCTGCGCGGCGTTGTTTGCAATCGTGGGCAAGACTGCCTGAAGACGATCAAACAAACTACTGTCGCTGGCTTGAATGGCGTGCTTGCTTGCAGTCATACGTTGATCTCCGGTATGTGCTGTTCATTGTTTTCGCAATATTGGGCGCACAAACCCTGCGAAACCATAGACTTTTTGGGCATTTACTTGTACTTTTTGTCGAAATCGATAAACGAATGCACAATGCGAAAAAGAAAAAAAGAAGCAGATATACCTAATATTGAGCTAATTGATCGCTCTGAGCATGCCACTGCTAACACGTTCTTGCACATCGACAGCTTGTACAATTTGTCGGAACGCTTTGGCAGGAAAATGCCAGCACACAGGCACGACAGGTACTATCAGGTGCACTATCTGGAAACTGGCCATGTGCAGGTAAACCTGGGTGGACACTTGCACAGTGGCCAGGGGCCTTTATTCTTCGCCACGCCACCCACATCGCCCCATTCCTTTGTGTTCAGCAACGACGCCGCCGGTGTGGCTATTACGATTCGCCAGGATGTGTTCAGCCGCTTCCAGGCCAGTGCAGAAGATGCGGCCCTGATCAGTACTTTTGCTACGCCTGTATTCATGGAATTGGGTGCGCTGGCAACTTCACTGGCCAGAGATGCCGAGCGACTGGGCACCTTGGTAAAAATGTTGTGCGATGAGTACTACCAGTCGCGCCAGGGCAGGGAACACAGCCTTGCGGCTCTGGTGAACCTGTTGCTGGTCGGAATATTCAGGCTCGCTCAGGTACCCGAGCGCAAAACACCCGCTAAACGTGCCGAACTGGATGTGTTGCGCGCCTACAACGAATTGATCGAAGCACACTTTACTGAGCATTGGTCACTGGCGAACTATGCAAAGGAACTTAACGTGACAACCGGCAGACTGGCTGACATCTGCCGGCGCTTATCTGGCCACTCTCCAAAAAGCCTGATATTCGAGCGCCAGATCACGGAAGCAAGCTGGCAATTGATTTACACAACCACGGCTGTCAGTACAATTGCCTACAAACTTGGTTTTAATGACCCGGCCTATTTCTGCCGATTTTTTCGCAAACATACGGGGCAAGCGCCCAGCGATTTCAGAAGCCAGGCACTTAGCGCACCTTAGTATGTGGAGAAACCAGCACGCTCAGACAGCTTTGTCGACTGACTCAAGTGCCTAGAGAAAAACCCTGGTAGCCGTTAGCAACCACCTGATTGCATTGCTCATAGTACGTATCAAACCCTATATAGGGCATGAACACTCGCGGCTTACCCGGAACATTGGCACCAAGATACCAGGAGTTACACCCGTAATAGACAGTTGCATTAGCAATATCATTGACCAGTGTCACCCAGGACTCCTGCGCTGCTGGTGTTGCCTGAATTGATTTGGCGTTCTGTTCGCTCACATAGTTGATGCAGTCGGCAATCCAATCTACATGGTGCTCTATTGAGCCCATCATATTCGTGAGCACAGACGGACTGCCAGGTCCGGTCACAGTAAACAAATTAGGAAAGCCGGATACCGCAAGCCCCAGATAGGTCTTAGGCCCTTCTGCCCAGGCATCCTTTAAGCGTTGACCATCAATACCCTGAATATCCACTTTGAGTATCGAGCCGGTCATGGCATCAAAGCCGGTGGCGAACACTATGCAGTCAAGCTGATACTCTTGTTTTACTGTTTGCACACCGTTGCTGGTGATACATTCGATGGGTGTGTCGCGAATATCAACCAGAGACACATGATCCTTGTTATAGGTCTTGTAGTAGTCGGTATCCACACATAGGCGTTTACAGCCAACGATGCTGTCTGGAGTCAGTGTTTCTGCCGTTTCGGGGTCTTTGACAATACTGCGAATTTTTCTGCGCAAAAACTCCGCGGCCATCTCATTTGCTTCCTTGTCAAACAACAGATCAGCAAAACCCGCGAGGAATGGTAAGCCACCCTGCTCCCAGCGCGCCTCGAATTCGGCCTCGCGCTCTTCAGGACTTACATCCATCGCATTTAGTTCGCCATACCGAAAATCTGCATGAAAAGCTGTGTGCCTGTTTTCCTCACGAAACTCTGCGTAACGGTTTTTAATTGACGCCACAAACTGTGGATCCAGCGGCTGATTGTGAGCGGGTATTGCGTAGTTAGGCGTGCGTTGAAACACTGTTAATTCCGAGGCCTGCTCCGCAATAAGCGGAATGCACTGTATACCCGAGGACCCGGTACCGATGACCGCAACTTTCTTTCCGGTGAAGTCTACCGGCTGATGGGGCCAATGGCCTGTGTGATACGACTCACCCGCAAAACTGTCGATCCCAGCAATGTCAGGCATATTGGCCGAGGATAAGCAGCCGGTGGCCATAATAAAATACTGCGCAGAGACCTCGGCCCCGTCATCTGAAGTGATTGTCCACCGCTGTTCATGGCTATTGAATCGCGCAGCAGTCACCCGAGTATTGAAGCGAATACCGTCTCGCAATTGAAAGCGATCCGCCACCGCATTGATGTAACGCAGTATTTCCGGTTGAGTCGCGTACCGCTCAGACCACTCCCACTCTTGCTGCAACTGTTCAGAAAACTGATAGCTGTATTCCATGCTCTGTATATCGCAGCGCGCACCCGGGTAGCGATTCCAGTACCAGGTTCCACCAACGCCATCGGCCGCTTCAATAACGAGTGTGTCCAGCCCCAACCCTCTGAGCTTATGCAAAGCGTACACGCCGGCAAAGCCTGCGCCGACAATCACTGCATCATGTGTTTCAGTGCTCATTTGCAGTCTCCTGATTATTTTTTCTTAAATTCTACCAGCAACGCTGGAATGGTTTATTGGTTTATTGGCTCATCACAAAACCGCCGTTCGGCGAAATGACCTGCCCGGTCATAAATTTTGCTTCGTCACTCGCCAGATAGACAGCCGGCCAGGCAATATCATCAGTATCGCCAAAGCGTAACATGGGCGTTTGTGCTTCTATCAACCGTCGTGCATCCCCAAACGGTTCAACGAGTTCGGTGTCGATGAATCCTGGTGCAAGCGCATTCACGCGTATACCGCGTGTCACTACTTCACGCGCCAGTGAACGGGTAAAGCCCATAATTCCGGCTTTTGCCGCGCAATAATGCGGTGCCACGCCGCCTGTTGTTCCCATGATAGAACCCATATTGATGATACAGCCCGACATTTGCGGGTTCATTATTTTCAACGCTTCGCGTGAACAGAAGAAAGTGCCGTTGAGATGAATACCGAGCATACGGTGCCACTGCTCATCAGTAACTTCCACCGTTACGTCGGCATGCGTCTCAATCGGGCCACCCGCCTGCAACTCAGCCATTTGCTGCAATGGCACTTCTGTAAGCCTGCGTGTTTGCTCTTCGGTGTTTCCATCAAACGCAATACCAGCGTTATTAACCAGAATATCCAGTCGCCCAAATTCCTCATTAACACGCTCAAACATACTACGTACAGCGGAGGAGTCGCTCACGTCTGCCGCAATAGCGGATCCGTCGACTTCTCTCGCCATATTCTCAGCAGCATCAATGCGCACGTCATTGATAATGATCTTTGCACCCTCCTCCTTAAACCGCCGAGCTATTTGCGCGCCGATACCCGCACCTGCACCAGTGATTAGGGCGATTTTACTGTTTAGTCTGTTCATGCCTGGCTGCCTTTTTAATGGATGATCGAACAATTGATTAAGCCCTGTTTGCGTATTCGGTGCAAGAGCAGAAGAAATACCAAACTGTGATGCCAGCCATCAAACGTTTGCCGACGGCCAGGGAGCAAAAGGACTCTTTCTTGGCAGCTTCAATTCGGCCAGTAGATAATTTCATCGCCTTCTTGAAAGCGTTCGGCCAGTGATTTATCGATAGCAACCGGCATTTCGGAACTGTGTGGATAAAGCGGTCCCCGCGAAGACGCTTGATGCTCATCAAGCAAAGCCTTTAGCTGAGCTAGCTTCTCAGGGTGTATGCCTGCCAGGTTGTTTTGCTCAGTAGGGTCTTGCTGCAAATTGTACAACCAGGCTTTTTCCGGTCGCTCAGTTAACTGTAGTTTCCAGTCTTTGTGGCGTACAACACGATAGTAGCCGCTTTGCCAAAACAGGGTATCGCGTGACCAACTCCCTTCAGAATCACTGCCGTTGACCATCAAAGGCAGTAGGTTCTCACCGTCAATCTCTCTATCGTCAGGAACATTAATATCTGCAGCGGCCGCTAGTGTTGGCAGATAATCAATGTGCGCAACCGGTTCGTCTACCACAGTGCCGGGTTCTATCTGAGCGGGCCAACGAACAAACAATGGCACCCTGATACCGCCCTCAAACATGGAGAGCTTCCAGCCGCGGTACGGAGCATTGATATCCTCCAGGCCCAGATAACCAGGGCCGCCGTTGTCGCTTGAAAACATCACAATGGTATTGTCTGTCAGGCCTTCCTGTTCCAGCGCATCCATTACTCGGCCAACGCTTCTATCTAATGCCCGCACCATTGCCGCGTAAACACGTAAGCGATGCGGCTTAATATCGCCAACCGCGTCATAGTCTTCTTTACTTGCCTGCAGAGGCGTATGCACACCCCAGTGTGCCAGATACAAAAAGAACGGTCTGTGTGTGTTCTGCTTGATCACCGTTATGGATTCATCGGTCCAGTAATCGGTCAGATACCCTCCAGGCATAAAGCGTTGATCACCACCATTATTGAATGAAGCAGCGTAGGTCATGCCCGCCCAAAGGAAGCGATCGATCGGGTCGAATTCCAGCTTGGCATTCACAACACCGGGGTCATCTTCCGGCAGGTATAGGCCACTGGCCATCAACAAGCTGTCGTCAAAGCCCTGATCATTGGGGGCAAGCCCTTTCGCTCTGCCGAGGTGCCATTTACCGATATGGGCCGTGTAGTAACCTTTCTGCTTCAGTAACTCGGCAATGGTCAGCTCAGAACCGGGTAAACCCTGCTGCTCGTAAGGTACTTCCACAGAGGCTGACTCTTTGTTAAATAAACCACGTGGCAAACCGTTATCAATACTATCGGCAACCATTGACACCAAGGGGCGCATTCCGGCTGGGGTTGGAGTGAACTCGAACCCGGTTCGCGTCGGGTATCGGCCGGTTAATATCATCGCCCTGGACGGCGCGCACGTTGCATTGCCTGCGTACGACTGCGTGAATACGGCACCACCTGCAGCCAATTGATCAATTTTTGGCGTTTTCACCCGGCCTTCTGCCACGCCGCCACCAAAGGTGGAAATATCATTAAAGCCAAGATCATCTGCCAGAATCAGCACAATGTTTGGTGGTCTCTCGCCAGGCGCGGCATCGGCACGTGCGGGCCCACGTTGCCAGCTTACTGTCTTGTGTGGTGCAACCACATACTCATTGGCCGCACGCTGCTTCGCCAATGCCAATACAATATCGACGCGATTAAACCAGCCAAGCGCCGCTGCACAAAGCAAGGCAATGAACAGTGTTATCAGAATTTTTTTCATTGCAATCAAAACGGCAAGTCAGGACGGTTTCACGAACGAACGAACGATTAACGCCAAAGACAGAAGCAGCACAGCAATCAAGGTTCGAAGCGAAAACAAACTGATCTCAGGTTCAATCGGAAAAACATGAGTTTGCTTTATCGACGCATATTTATGCACCGCCAATCCGCTGCCAGCCATATCTACAATCATATCTAACATGTCTTTAACACTGCGGTAGCGAACAATGGCCACAACGTCCCAGTCGCGCCAGTCTTCATCAGTCATAAACTTGCCAATCACAGATCCTTTCAGGATAGGCAGGCTGCCGCGTGATAACAGTGCTTTCACTACTCCACTGGAGTAACGGGCGTCAGCTGCAAGCGCATCGGTTTCTTCGACCCACTCCGAATCGTTGGGGTACTCCGCCTGGCCACGGTACTTGATCAGATTGACCATTAAGAATTCGTTGCCAGTGTCGAACTCACCCAAGCGACGCATTAACTCAGCGGTCTCATCAACAGTTTCTGGTCCGGATTTTGACTTTTCGCTCATTGCACTGACATAAGCTTCCAGTTCCGCATTCGTTACCGGGTCACCACTACCGCCGTACCAGACAAACCATGCACCGTATACCGCCAATAACGCAGCGTAGAAAACCTTCATAGCGATCGCCCTTTCAACACAAGCACACCACGCTATAATATGACACTTTTTATGTCAATATTTTTTACGCTGTTAAAAGGATTGCCGACCTTGTTTCGGATTGCTGAATGCATGACATAATAGCGATAGTTCTACCAAGGTTTCATTTTCGATACGTTTTCTGGAAGGGGTCTGTACTTGATGATGCGCCGCGTATTCGATGAACTGGCTTACCGCCGCTACGAATGGAAATGCTGAGCGTACCTACTCCTTAAGTAAGGAGTGCCCTTCCGGCAGCTGCCGGGCCATCCACAATGCCAATTTGTGCTTCATGTTTGGCGTGGTGATTTTGTCTTTTGCCAATGGTTGAATCAGACCGTCGTGCACCAACAGCTTGTAGACAAACTCAACTTTCAGATCCACTGAGTCATGCGCTTCAATCTCACCCGCGCCGCGCTTCTTGGCATACAAGCCACCGATGCGAAGGGCTTCCTTCATTAATGCGGCTTCGTTTTTTAGTTTGGCTTTTTTCATGGAATTACCAATTATCACGCAATCCACGCAAACCAATAAACGTTGCCTGGTCATCCAGCTCAGCGGCATCTACGCCCTGACTTTGCGCAACGCCGGCTCGGACTTCCGGTTCACTCAACCTGAAAAACACATTGATCTCGTGTTCCAAGCCAATGGTAGTCACGTAGCTTTCGGCATCAAGCCCCGCAGCAAATTCCGCCGTCAGTGATTGTGCTGCTTGATTGCCAGGCTCTCTATCAAGAGTGAAGCGCAGGTTGTTCTCAATGTAGTCATGACCCGGAAACACTCGAACGTTATCGGGCAAGATAAAGATCTGCTCAGCGAATGTTTCATACAACACCTTCGGATCTCCCCCAAAATCACAGCGCCCTACACCAGCATTGAATAGCGTATCACCGCAAAACAATGCAGGGGCTTCTGAGTCATTCCCTTCAAAGTACAGACATATGTGACTCATTGTATGCCCGGGGGTGCTCATTACCTTAAGGCTTAACTCTCCGCACTGCAGAGTGTCGCCTGAATTCAGCCCCCGATCCACTTCCGGTATCGATTGCATCGCATCTGCGTGCGCCACCAGCTGCGCGCCCGTGGCCGCTACAACAGGTCCATTCCCACCTATGTGGTCATGATGATGGTGGGTGTTTGCCACCACTGTAATCTGCAAGCCTATCTCTTTGGCAACTTGCAGACATAGGGCATGATCCAGTGGGTCGATCGCTATGGCTTGCCGGGTAGATTCACAAGCCAGCAAATACATATAATTGCGCAGTTCGTTACGTATGGGAATTTGTTTGATCAGCATGATGTATCCAGGTTATTTATAAAGGTGTCCTTAATTGGTTTCTCCGGGAGTTGGATTTTCCACTAACTCCAGAACCGTTCCGTCAGGGTCTTTGAAACAGACAAATCGAGCGCTGCTGCCAGTAGACGCGGGCATTTGGGCAGGTTCAGAAATAAACTCTGCACCCAGTGCTTTTATCCTGGCCATGTCTCCATCAAGATCATCTGTTCGCAAGGCTATGCGGGCTAGCCCATAATGATAAAGATGGGGATACGGTGGCTCATCATCCGTAGGTTCCAACCACTGCAGTAAATCTATGGTAAACGGAAAGCCTTTCTCCCTGGAAGTCTTGAGCATCATTAAGGCTCCACGCACTCTGTAAGGGGGCATACCCACAGCTGCGGCAATTTCCGGCGTATTCGTCTCTGGTACAGCAAAAAACTCCTCAAAGCCCAATGCCTCATAAAACACTTTAGAGCG
This sequence comes from Gammaproteobacteria bacterium, assembly GCA_030429735.1. Taxonomy (GTDB): domain Bacteria; phylum Pseudomonadota; class Gammaproteobacteria; order Pseudomonadales; family JAUIET01; genus JAUIET01. Next base: position 190,325 of record JAUIET010000005.1, on the reverse strand, counting down.
TTCAAAGTCACTGCAGTTGATATTAATGTGTACAAGTCCAGTGATTGCCATAGTGAACCATGAAATTATCCAGTAAAACGGCAGCTTAGCATTTTTGCGTATAATGGGAGGAGCACACCTCTAAAACAAGCACAGAATGCAGCCCACAAATAATTCATGAAAAAAGCAGCGCTGGCAGTATCGATCATCATCATTTCAATCGCCTTGACTGCGTTTGTTGCCACTCATTACGACCAACTTCCTGAGCAATCCAACTTTGCGTTGGATCTTGAGCACGTCAGGAAACTGCTACGCAACGACACCGATTTGCCGATTGGTATCGGCAGTCTTAGTGTGGCAAGCGGCGAATTTCCTGGCTGTTTGGTGGTCACTGGCTGTGGCGAGGGTTCTTACGCTCTTGATGTTCGAGCATTCCAGCTGCAGTACGCCAATGGTGACAACATCCTCATAGACCCACCGCACGATAAGGCCCTGAATGATGCCAATGCCATTCTAATGAAGCGGTTCAATCAAGCGGCTTATGATCGCGTTCAACAGGCCATGCTGCAGGCGCAAAAAATTGTGTTTACGCATGAGCATTTTGATCATATTGGCGGTGTTGTTAAATCTCCAAACTTACCGAAGTTGGCAGAAAAGATTGTGATCAATACCGCACAACAGACTAATGCAGAGCAAGCGAACTTACGCTACCCAAAAATTCTGCGAGACATAAAAGCGATAGATTACGACACTTACTACCACCTCGCACCGGGTGTTGTACTGATCAAAGCCACAGGACACACTCCCGGTGCACAAATGATTTTTGCGCGCATGGCGAACGGTGAAGAAGTGTTGTTTGCGGGTGATACCGCTTGGAATAAAGTCAATATTCTCGAACAGAAATCGAAGCCCTTGTTGGCTAACTGGGCAGCAGGCGAAGATGGCGTAGCACTTGCCCATCAAATTCGATCGCTTATTGATATTTACGAAAAAGGCGACGTAACCGTCTTGCTGGCGCATGATGTCGATTGGTTGCAGGCCTATGAGCAACGCGGTTTACTGCAGCCAGATATCAGGCTTGAGGAATCAGAATGATCGTATGCGCAAATATCCAATGCCTCCATTGAGCCTGCGCCGATGATCCTGGCTGGATTGTTGATCTACATGGCGGTAATGCTGGGTATAGGTATTTACGCAGCCAAAGGCACTGAATCTTCCACAGATTTTATGATTGCAGGGCGCCGCCTGCCATTGTGGCTGTGCTCCACGTCAATCTTTGCCACCTGGTTTGGCAGCGGCATTATGATGGGCGCGGCCACATCAGCCTATGATCGTGACTTTCTGGCCATGATTGCAGAACCATTCGGCTCCGCACTGGCTCTATTTCTCAGCGGGTTGTTCTTCGCGCGAATTTGCAGACGCACACGCCGAATAACCTGGATTGAATTTTTCGAAGTTCGCTACGGAAGAATTGCAGGACTTTTCGCCGCATTTGCCGATGTGGGCGCAGGCATTATTTGGGTGGGTGGTTTGCTGTTTACCTTTGGCATTCTCACCGAATCACTGACAGGTTTGCCCATGGCAACAGGAATTGTGGTTGGTTTGCTCGTGATCGTCAGTTACACCATGGTGGGCGGCATGATGGCTGTGGTGCTAACGGATTTTTTGCAAACACTGATTCTGGTTATTGGTTTAGTAGTATTGCTATTTGTTGTGTTAAACGACGTGGGTGGCTGGAACACCATTAGTGTGCAACTACCGGAAAACACCATTCGCTTTTTTCCCATAGAACACAGTTTCCAGAACTGGGTTGATTACATCCACGTCTGGATGACGCTTGGTGTTGCCGCCATAGCAGCCAACTCCGTTATACAAAGGGCATTGTCAGCCAGAACAGAAATAGTGGCACAGAATTCCTTTCTGCTGGCAGGCGTTAGTTACGTAGTCATTGGGTGTATACCACTCGCCCTGGGCCTGATTGCCAGTGTCACTATGCCGGACATTGCAGACCCAAACGCGATTCTGTCAGAGCTGGCGGTCAAACATTTACACCCGGTTGTGACCGTCATTTTCATCGGCGCGATTCTCTCCGCGATTATGAGTACATCTGACAGCGTGTTACTGAGCACAGGGTCGATCGCCAGCACTAATTTGTTGCCGTTCTTTGTTAAGAACCCCAGCGATAAACTGCGCCTGAAGGTGGCTCGAATCTCTATTCCAATCGCCGCGGCTGCGGCGACCTACGTTGCATTTGGCGCAGAACGAGTGGTTGAAGTCCTGATTGAATCTGCAGCACCTTTATTGGCAATGACGATTGCACCATTTATATTGTGCTTCTGGTGGCGCAAGGCCAATAATTATGGGGCACTAGCCGGTATTTTGGGCGGCTTGTTTGGCTGGGTAATTGCTGGCACGATGGGTAGCAACATACCACCAGACCTGATTGGTTTCTGCGTTTCCTTCATCGCAATGGTCACTGTTGCCTCGTTAACCCAATCGATTTGCCCGCCAAAACCACTAACCGATGACGCGGGCTGCGAGGTAGAGCTGATTGATCGCGTCGCCACCTTCAGGAGATTTAACTGATATGCAAGTGAATGGTATTGCTCATATACAGCTGACGGTAAAAGACGTGGCGCGCTCGCGCGAATTTTACCTGCCCCTGCTCAACTATCTCGATATGAAGATTATTGCCGATGAGCCAGGCATGGCCTTCTACGGTGTGGGCAGCCGCACCGGCATTTGTATTACCGCTGGGGATGAAACCGATGACGACGCAAAGTTTGTCCAGCGCAGAATTGGTTTACACCACTTTTGCCTGCGTGCCAGAAATCGGCAGGATATTGACGAAATTGCAGACTTTGTTGTCACCCTGCCGGGCGGCAAGCTGGTGCACGGCGCGCAGGAAGATGCGTTTGCAGCAGGCTACTACTCGGTTTTGTTTGAAGACCCGGACGGCATTCGCATTGAAGTTAACTATGTACCGGGCATTGGGCATCTGGACCCCAGCAGTAGTGGAGTACCTACAAAAATGCTAGGAAAGCTCTGAAAAATACCCGAGTAATACAACAGCATCATTCTGATTCGTTGCAGTATACTGGCGATTAAACTGAATCGTTTTTGGGTGTGTCATGAGAATTATCTTTCTATTTATTGCTGCTCTGCTACTTGCCAGCTGCGGTGGCGACAATGAAAAACAAACCGAAATTGTCGCGCAAGCCGTTTCAACCGAACAGTCAAGCTCAATCGATAAAACGACCTCAGTCCAGTTTGATGCGCTGCTGGACCAATACTACGAAGACTATCTGAAGCTGAATCCATTACAGGCCACCTTCGAAGGCGACCCTCGCTACAACAATCAATTCGTTAACAATCTTGACGCTAATGTAGAACAAAACATTAGATCAACGCTGACCAGATATCTGTCGGCCTTGCAAAAGTTTGATGCCAGCGATCTCAGCAACAGCCAGCAAATGTCCAAAGACGTGCTGGAATGGGAACTGGGTATTAACCTTGATGGCCTGGCTTTCGACGACGACCTTATACCAATTGATCAGATGTGGTCAGTCAATTTGATCATTGGTCAGCTTGCCAGCGGTGCCTCTGCACAGCCGTTTGACACGGTGGAAGACTATGAGAATTGGCTGGCACGCGTTGATGCCTACCTGGAGTGGTTAAACGCAACCGAATCAAAAATGCGCGAAGGCGTTAAGAAGGGTTGGGTTCTGCCAAAATCGCTGATCAAAAAGGTACTGCCACAACTGGCGAGTATGACGTCGGATAGGGTTCAGGAACACCTGTTCTTCACGCCGGCAAACAAATTTCCAGACACCTTCTCAGACGAAGAGAAAGCCCGTTTAACCGAACAATACACTGCAATGGTGAAGGGCAAAGTTGTACCTGCGTACAAGAAAATACATGACTATATGGCCAGTGAGTATATGGCGGCCGGGCGTGATTCCAGCGGCATTGACGCCCTTCCAGGTGGCGACGCGTATTACCGCCATCAGATAAAGAAGTACACAACGACAAATATGACGGCCGATCAGATTCATCAGTTGGGCCTTTCAGAGGTGGCGCGCATTCAAAGCGAAATGCAGCAGGTAAAAGAACAGGTTGGGTTCAATGGCGACTTAAAGGCGTTCTTTGACCACGTGCGCAACAACCAAGACCTGATGCCTTACACTGAGCCACAAGAAGTGCTGGACCACTTCAACGCTATTCACGAACGAATGAAACCGCAAGTGGCGAAGCTGTTTGACCTGAAGCCAAAAACAGCCTTTGAAGTGCGGCGCACGGAAGCCTTCAGGGAAAATTCAGCGGCTGCGGAGTACAGCTCGGGATCACTGGATGGAACGCGCCCTGGTATTTTCTATACCCCTATTCCAGATGCCAGCCGATATAATATTTTCGACAGCGAATCACTGTTCCTGCACGAAGCAATTCCGGGCCATCACTATCAGGTGTCGCTGACTCAGGAAAACGAGTCCTTGCCGAAGTTTAGAAAAACCTTGTGGTACAGCGGTTACGGCGAGGGTTGGGCCTTATACACCGAATCACTTGGTAAGGAGTTAGGGCTATTCACCGACCCCTATCAATACTTCGGAATGCTCAGTGCCGAAATACATCGCGCTATTCGCCTTGTCGTTGACACAGGCTTACACAGCAAAGGATGGACACGCGAACAGGCCATCGCCTACTCATTGGACAACGAAGCCGAGCCTGAAGATGGCATTATTCGGGAAATCGAGCGCTATATGGCAAACCCCGGTCAGGCCCTGGCATACAAAATAGGGCAACTGAAAATTCGCGAGTTACGCTCCATCGCAGAAAAAGAACTGGGCGATAAGTTCGATGTCGCCCAGTTTCACAACCAGGTATTGGAGACAGGGTGTGTGCCACTGGCGCTACTGGAAGCGAAAATTCGGACCTGGATTAACGCGAACAAATAAAACCTGACATCAAGCGCCTCAATCTGCTTTGTCAGCACGAGAGCGTTCAAACCACGCCAGTATATGGTCTATTTTTGTCACCAGCTGGCTGGGGCGCTTGGCGATAAAGTGCGATGCACCTGGAATTTCAACCAGCAGTGTATCAATGTCGCGTATCTTTAAGGCATGGTACAGCTGCTTGGCTTCAGACAATGGTGTGCGCAGGTCGTCCGTGCCAACCATCACCAGCGTAGGCGTTTGAATATTGCCCGCCAGAGAAATCGGCGAAAACTTCATGTACGTTTCCCAGTTGTCCCAGGGTTGGCCAGGGTATCTGTAATCGGCATATGCAAAGTAGTTATCCGCTGTTAGCGTTTTACTCACCCAGTTCATAACCGGCTTGATAACCGCGGCGGAGCGAAAGCGATTGTTTTTACCAATCATCCACGCTGTCATTATGCCGCCCGCGCTACCACCTGTTACGAATAGATTTCCTTCCTGCGCAATGCCACGCTTTATCAGCTCGTCAACGCCATCCATAACGTCTTGATAGTCTTCGCCGGGATAATTGTTAAACAGCAGATTCGAAAACTCCTCGCCGTAGCCAGTACTGCCCCGGGCATTCGGGTAAAATACAATGTAATCAGCGCTGGCATACAACTGAATCTCGGGCGAGAAACGCGCGCCATAATTGGAAATTGGCCCGCCGTGGTTTTCCACTAGAAGCGGGTAAGACTTGTTCTTGTCATAATCTGGTGGCCATACAATCCAACCCTGAATATCGCGCTGATCAAATGACGACTTATACCAAACCTCTTCTACCTTACCCAGATTGCGATGAGCAAGTAGATCCTCATTCAGCTGCGTGATAATACAGGGCTTGCCCGAGGGTGCGACTACTGCAAGGTCAGCCGGGCGATACGGTGTTGAGTACGTGAACGCGATGCGGTTATTGTTTGAAACACTGAATGAGCCTCCCCCGTAGGGTCTGCCCATTGCTTCACCGCCCACATTATCGCTAACGGTGCGAACGTTTCCGCTCAGAGATACAAACCCTATTTTGCTATCGCCGTGTTTGTCATATTGAAAGTACAGGCCCGAACTGTTGCCATTCCACTGCAGCGTATCCACGCTGTAATCAAAATCGGCTAACAGTTCGCGCTTTGACGACCCGTCAGCTGCCATCACCAACAGTTTGTTGAGCTGATATGCCTGCACTTTGTCGGCATACCCTGTATAGGCAATCCATTTCCCGTTTGGAGAAAACTGTGGCAGCCAGTCTGGGCCATCTTGTTCTGTCAGCGCACTCACCTCACCACTGGCAACATTCACACGATACACTTCGGAATTTCTGAATGCCCGCTCCCAATCTGCGTTCCGGTTGCCAGCAAACACTATCGATCGGCCGTCAGGTGACCAGGAAAGCTCGGGCAGATGGTGGAACGCCCCTGTGGTTAGCTGGCGCGGGCTGCCACCGATGGCATCGAGTACATAAATTTGCTGGAAGCCAGGCTTTAACCGCCCCGCACCATCACTCTCATACTTAAGCTGCGAAGTAATACGTGGAATCTCAGCCCACTCTGCACCGTCGGGCTTTTCGGGCGGCTTGACCAATACCGGCGGTTTTTCTGGCGCCAGCATAGTGAACGCAAGCTGCGAGCCATCCGACGACCAATACAAGTTAGCGGGGCTCTGCGGCAAGCTGGTCAACCTTGCCGTTTTTCCGGAGTCCAGCCAGTAAACATAGATGTTCGCGCCAGCCTCGGATTGCCCTATATACGCAATTCGATCACCTTGCGGCGACCAGACAGGCGCGGACTCATTGCTGTCGTTACCTGTTACTATCTGATGATTAGTACCGTCTGAATTTACCAGCCACAATCGGCTCTGGCGCTCATCACGCATGATATCCATACGCTTTCTAACGTAAACGATTTGTCGCCCATTGGGTGATATTTTAGGCTCTGAAGCCCATTCCAAATCAAACACATCCGCGCCACTGAATCTGGTCAGGGCTTTATCGCTTGTTTCTTCGGCAACGGTAACCGAAGAAGCCACGCCAAAAACCAATATAACAAACGACAGACCGGCCCGAACAAACATACTCATCCTCTTCATATTGCAACCATATTCGCACTGGCGTCACGCCTGCGCTTTAGAAATGCTGCGCAACGCAACACAAATGCACCCAAAGTAAGTACCATAAACGGCCAATAAACGGCCGGCAATCCCACCCCAAATGGTTTAATCAGGAAATCGAAGAAATAAACAAACGCGAACACATGGAAACCAGTGTTGTGAAGTATTTTCCAGGCTTTAGGGCCCACCATTTTTGCTGGCACATCGAATGAGGTCAACATCATGAGAATGGCCAGGCCCAGACCCGCGCCACCTACGATCAATGTTGGCACATCAAATGGATTGGTTTCACTGGCTTTTATAGTAGCCGCAATAATAAGCAGGTGAACTGACTGCATTCCGCCATAGGCTATTCCCGCACTGCGGCGCATTCGCACCAACGCTGCGGTAAGCTCAGATTTAAGCAGTGTGCGCAGTGGGCTGGCAATAAACGGGATCAGGAACGCAAAAAAGGCCAGCCGACCCGTCCAGCGCAACGCCACTTCATGCCCTTTTGCGCCGTCCTCAGCATTGGCCAGGCCAATATAGGCAGCCGCCATCGCCAGAAATACACCTATTGATAACATCAGCAAACCTTGTTGGGTGCGTGTCATAAAAGCTCCTGATACCAGCATTACATAAACGCCAGGGCCTTGCCCCGGGTAAGCGTATGCTTTAAGTTCGCAGTACCACCTATCTTAAGGCACCGACAGTTTGGAACACCAGGAATTACTCGACGCAATCAGCCAGACTATGCCGTTTGGGCGTTATAAAGGGCGCAAACTGTTGGATCTGCCGGAGCCATACCTGGTGTGGTTTCATGGCCAGGGCTTCCCTCAGGGAAAACTTGGCAGCCAACTTGCTCTCATGTACGAAATTAAGTCAAATGGCCTTGAGGGAATGTTGAGAGAGTTGCAAGTTCGTTCCTAGTGTCCCTTAACATAAGTTCGCACCATTTAGCCTGCATAATTTACCTGTAAGTGAGTAACAGAAGATGAAAAAAACAATCCTTCTTAGTGTTGCACTCGCTTTGCTTGCGGCCGCCTATTTCTTCGGTCGAATGAATGCCACTAAAGTTGTTAGCGCCCCCCCAGCCAACTGGACAGAAGACAGTCTTTCAGCGGAGGCTTGGCGAGAATTACTGGTAAGCCTGGAAGCGGCTGGCGCCACGGTTTTTTCTACCACTGATGATTCGCAAAATCGTCTTGACGGCTTGCAACAACTTGCAGACCTGTTGTCTGTTTCCCTGGAAATGAAGGTTTCCAAGCGCAATGTCGCAGAACCAAAGTTTACCAATTGGATGTCTGGTTACCGGAAGATACTGGGCGACAGTCCGGATGCTGTGTATCACACCGCTGAGATTTCACCGGCGTATCAATATGAGGTCACGGGCAATATCGGTGAAACAGATTATTTGGGCTTCATGCTGTACGGCACTGGCATTAATGGCTGGAATCGTGCCGCGGCAAACCTGGGCAAAGACGCCCTTAGGACAGACGAGAACGGCCGCTTCAGAATTGTTTTGAGCAAAGACAAGCCAGCAGTCAATGATGGCAATTGGCTGGCGCTGGAAGACGATATTCATATGATCATGGTAAGACAATATTTCCATGACCGACCGAACAGCGCAGAAGCGACGTTTCACATACGTAACCTGGACCCAGTTGATTATCAAACTCCAGATGACAAAACAGTTGCCGAGAATATACGAGAAGCCACAGAATTTTTTAACCGCACTCTTAGCGGTGTTGTAGCGCTCACTCAAATGATATCCGCAGAGCCAAACAGCGCAGAACCACCCAAAGGCTATAACCAGGACTTCGCGGGTATTTTCTACCCCACTCACGACAATCAGTACCTTGGCACCTGGTTCAAGGTTGCACAAGACGAAGCTCTAGTGATTGAAGGTGACGTACCAGACGCACCGTATTGGTCGGCCTCATTGCAAAACCGCTGGCTGCAGTCACTTGACTATGATCACCATCAAGTGAGCTTGAACAATACACAGATTAAAACATCGAATGGTCGTTTTCGTATTGTGTTATCACAGCAAAAACCCGAGCATGAAAATTGGCTTTCTACCGCGGGTTATGAAGAAGGGCTATTGGCCATACGCTATCAGCAACCGCGAAGTGCTACCACGCCACCTACGTTAACCCTGGTCAAATTTGTTAATCTGTAGCAATGCGATTCTCGTAGCCAGCGTCAGTATTTCAATAACATGCTTTAACCGAATTATACTGGCGAGCACACGACAGCACATGTGAGAAGGTTCCAGTGAACACAAGTCTAAAAAAAGTACTATGCTGTGCGTTGCTGATTATCCCAGCGATAGCAACAATGACGACTGCCGAAGAACGCTATTCACTGGTAATCAATAATGGCCGGGTAATCGATCCCGAGACTGGCCTGGACGCTGTTCGCCACATTGGCATCAACGGCGACAGTATTGAAACAATCTCAGAGCAAGTTTTAAGCGGCGACAGTATTATCGACGCGAGCGGTCTGGTTGTGTCTCCTGGCTTTATCGATTTGCACACGCACTCCCCCACGTCTTTGGGCCAGCACTATCAGGCTTTCGACGGTGTCACCACGGCGATGGAACTTGAGGCAGGCTTCTCGCCGGTAAAAAGCTACGCAGCGAAAATCAGCGCTGAGCCAATGATCAATTACGGTGCATCCGCAGGCTATGTATCCCTGCGCATGATGGAGAAAAATGGCGTGCAGATGGGTCTGGGTGGAGACTCCGCCAAGCCTGTTGGCTTCAAGGGTTGGAAGACCGCTTTGATGGTGTGGCTGACGGGTCGCGAAAACGCCATGGCACCGTCTTTCATTGAGCTTGCAGATGAAGATGAATTAGAGAACCTCAGAGAAGCCCTGTTACTTGAACTCGACGCAGGTGCCCTGGGAATAGGCCTGCCGCTGGATTACTTCAGCACCGCAATACAGGAAGCGGAGATGCGCATGATATTTGGCGTAGCTGCCGAGCGCAGCGCACCCATTTTCGTTCATGTCCGTCGCGGGATAGATGGCGACCCAAGCGGCTTACGCGAAGTCATCGGGCTGGCAAAACAATTTGATGCGTCGGTGCATATATGCCACATAGCACATAATGCGGTTAGCAACCTTAATCTGTTTTTAAATGAAATTGCGGCTGCCAGAGAAAGTGGTGTGGACATCACCACCGAAGTTCTTCCCTACAACGCCGGATCGGCAATGATTTCCTCCGCAGTATTTGGTAGAGACTGGCAAACAATTTTTAATATAACGTACTCTGACGTAGAGTGGGCAGCCACGGGCGAACGCTTCAATAAAGACATGTGGGAAGAGTATCGCCGCGAGTATCCAGGCGGCCAGGTTATTCACCACTACCTCAAGGAAAAATGGACACAGCAAGCCGTGCAAACACCGGGGGTGATTATCGTAAGTGATTTGCTGCCAATGGAAACCAAAGAAAAACACGTCGCCCCACACAATGGTGCATTCACAAAAATACTGGGGCGATACGTGCGCGAACAGCAGTTGCTTGACTTACCCACAGCGCTTAAAAAAATGACGCTACTACCCGCACAACGATTACAGGATTATGTACCTGCCTTTAAACGCAAAGGCCGCTTGCAGGAAAACATGGACGCGGATATTACGATTTTTAACCCTGACACCGTACGTGACAATGCCACCTACAAAAACCCTTACCAGGAAGCCAGCGGAATAAGCCATGTGATTGTGAATGGCGTGGCGATTATTAGCGAAGGCCAGCTTGTTGAAGGGCAATACCCTGGCAGACGCCAGCTACGGCAGTAAGCTGGAGTTAGATGATGGACCTGTACAACGCAATGCGCACCACTTTTGCCGCGCGAGTTTACTGACCAGTCGGTAACGGACGAACAGCTTTACCGAATTCTGGATAATGCCCGCTTCGCCCCAAGCGGTGGTAATCCGCAAGGCTGGAAAGTAATAATAGTGCGCGATCAGCACACTTATCCCGTTAGGTCATCCAGTTAAACAGCTCACCAAGTTGAAGCGCAAGCCAGTTGGCGAATTTACGACCATTGACCATTTTGATGGTGAAGTGTTTTACTGGCAACCAAGACAGCCTTCTCTCAGGCAGTCTTCAACGCTTTCTTAGTCCGCTCTCCATCATAGAGAAACTCAGGCCCATCCAGGTCGGTGGCCGGAATTTCATCCCGCTCAGACCAGTAATCCTGATTGTGCCGCCACTCCGGCTTGTTGCCGCGCTGCGGTAGCTTGTCGATGTCTCGCATCAAATAGTTGGGATTGAAGTTTTCCTCTTCGATCCATGGGAGTATCGGCATGTCTTTGTCTTCTTCGCGCAGAGCAACCTCTACGCGTTTGGCACCGAGGCTGTCCATGTGGTTTAAAAGCTTGCAGACCAGATCGCCGAGCATATCCACGCGCAAGGTCCAACTAGCGCGGAAATAACCGAATACCCAGACCAGATTGGGCACACCAGTGAACATCATGCCGCGATAGGTAACGGTGTCGTGCCAGTCGACCGCTTTGCCATCCACTTCGAACGGAATGCCCCCCATGACAGATAGGTTGAAGCCAGTGCAGGCAACGACGATATCGGCTTCAATCTCATCGCCCGACGCCGTGCGCACACCCTTTTCCGTAAATGTTTCAAGTGTGTCTGTGTACACCGACAGTTTGCCTTCCGCGGCCGCTTTGAATACATCACCCTCGGGACAGAATGCCAGGCGCTGCTGCCATGGGCGGTATTTGGGAATAAAGTGTGGTTCGAATTCAAACTCTTCGCCGACATACTGACGTACCATGTCTTTCAGCTCTTCGAACACCACATCCGGTTCAGTGAGGCAGCGCTGCTGAATCACCCAGTGGTCGTGGTTGATTTGCGCGCGAACACAGCGGTGTACAGTAGGCTCATCAATACCCACCTCTCGCAGCCGATCGGCCAATTCGTTTTGGTTTTCGGCGCAGTAAAAATACGTCGGCGAGCGCTGCAGCATAGTGACGTGTTCGGCTTTTTCTGCGAACGCTGGGATAACGGTGGCCGCAGTGGCGCCTGAACCGATGACCAACACTCGCTTACCTGTATAGTCGATTCCAGGATCCCAAAGCTGCGCATGGATGAACTGCCCTTTGTAGTTATCCATCCCCGGCCAATCCGGCACGTAGGGCTTTTCGTGATCGTAATAGCCCTGACACATCCAAAGAAAGTTGCAGGTGTAAGTGAGCCTCGCGCCATCCGATGTTCGAGTGGCCTCTACAGTCCACGCATTGGCATCACTAGCCCAGCTACACCGCACGATTTTGTGCCCATAGCGAATATGCTCATCAATACCATTTTCGTCGATGACTTCACCCATGTATTTGAGAATTTCATCAGCGGATGCAATGGGCGCACCCACCCAGGGTTTGAAGCGATAGCCGAATGTGTAGAGGTCGGAGTCTGAGCGCACACCAGGGTACTTGTGTGTTTCCCACGTGCCGCCAAAGCTGTCCTTCATATCCAGAATTAGATAACTCTTGTCCGGAGACTGCTGCTGAAGGTGATAGGCCGAACCAATCCCTGAAATGCCGGCACCTGCAATCAGCACATCAACGTGCGTACACTCATTACCATCGACTTGTGCGTTTCCCACTTTACCTCCCGGACTCAATCAGCATCGTTGTTACCAGACTAATTTTTACGCAGTATCCGTGCACCGAACATTGATCGAGATCAATGTTCATTGGAAAAGCTGGATTAAGACTTCTGCTTCCTATTCTCCGGATCATACAGGCCTACACACCCGACCACTTCAACCTCAACCGCATACGGTTCGTCGAAGTAATCAAGACGCAGCTCACGCCCTACTTCGCAGTATTCAGCAGGCAAATAAGCAAGTGCGATGTTTTTACCCACACTGGGACCATATGCAATACTGGTTGTGTAGGAACGACGACCGATAGAATCAATCAGCGTTTCGCCAGTGTCAGGGTCAATGATCGGGCAGATACCCACTGGATAACGCGCAACACCTTGCGAGTCCAGATTATCTGTCATTGTTAGAGTACACAAATACGCTGGCTGCTGGTCGCGCTCACGAATGGCGAGGTAGGCTTGTTTGCCGTGGAAGTCTGCGGCTTTAACCAACTTTCGCTGCAGACCTGCTTCGATCAGATTGTATTCTGTTAGCAGGTCTGCGTTTTGTAAGCGCAAACTCTTTTCCATGCGGCGACTGTTGGCGTAAGTCTCTACACCGATCGGCGGTACACCCTGTCCTGCCAAAGCGTCCCACACTGTAAGACCGTCGTTTAGCGGAAAGTGCAACTCCCACCCTTGCTCACCCACGTAGGAAATGCGGAACGCCGAAACGGTTACACCATTGATCACAATGTCCTGCACACTCGCGAATGGGAAGTTTTCCTTGCTCAGCCCGTCAGGATCATCAACTATTTTTTGTAATGTCGTTCGAGCGTTCGGGCCCCAAAAACCAATACAGCCAAAGTCTGTACAGCGGTCTTCAATGTTTACTCTGCTGAAGCCTTTCAGTTCTGCAAGGCGTTTCATCCAAACGAAGTCACGATTACCGGCATCGCCACCGTCAATCACACGAAAATGATCTTCACCCAAGCGTAATACCGTCAAATCCGCGCGCACACCGCCCACGCTGTCTAAAAAGTGCGTATACACACCTTTCCCAATGGGAGTATCACCCGCCACTTTCGCAACACAGGTGTATTCCATTAAGTCTGCCGCATCGTCGCCCGTGACGTCGTAGATGGCGAAGTGACACAAATTCACCATACCCACATCGTCAGACAACTTCAGGTGTTCCGCATTCGACACACGCCAGAAGTGGCGGTTGTCCCACTCGTTTTCACGCACCGGTACGCGGTCGCCGTATTCGTCCAGCAAATGCTCGTTGCTGGCATAGCCGTGGGCGCGCTCCCAGCCAGCGGCTTCCATAAAATACGCACCCAAGGCTTTTTCTCGCTCCCAGAAAGGGCTGCGCCGCAAATCGCGGCCCGCCGTGTAGGGTTCGCGGTTGTGCACTGGGGGGTTATATATTTTGAATGCAGACTCGTAGCAACGATCGTGAATGTATTGCTCGTCCATTTGGAACGGGTAGTAACGTGCCACATCAATGCCGGAATGGTCCAGCTCGGTGTAACCGTCAGTCATCCAGTCAGCCAGTACTTTGCCAGTGCCAGGGCCATCTTTCACCCACACCGATTCGGCGTACCACAAACCCCTGACGTTGCCAGATTCGCCAATGGATGGACCACCATCTGCGGTTACCTGCAACAGGCCATTGAAAGAGTATTTTTCATCATAGCCAAGCTCCGCCAGCATCGGCGTTAGTTCCATGGCCCGCTCCAGCGGCTCCATGATTTGTTCCAGTTCGAGATCTCGCTGGGACGGTGACAAGCGTGCCTGTTCTTTTTCAAGGAGATCACGCGGGTGACACATACGTGGGTCTTTCTCTTCGTAGTAGCCCCACTCTATCTGACCACCTTCGGCTGTAGTTGGGTCACCAGTGTCGCGCAGGTACGCGGAGTTACCCTGGTCTCTGAGTAGTGGGTAGCCAATGTCTTTGCCTGTATTGGCGAACTCATTGAAAGGTTTGAAAAACGTTAACGGGTGATCCACCGGCATAATTGGCAAATCTTCGCCGGCCATCTCAGCAATCAAACGCCCCCACAGCCCGGCACACACCACCACATACTCTGCCTGAATCAGGCCACGAGTGGTTTCGACTCCGGTTATGCGGCCTTTTTCAATCTTGAGCCCCGTGCAGGCAGTGTTTGCAAACGCCTGCAGTTTGCCCGTCTCAACCGCTCGTTCAACCAGCTCACCCGCCACAGTTTGCGAGCGCGGAACCACCAGACCGGCATCGGGGTCCCACAGCGCGCCTTGAATCATGTGTTCTTCAAGCAACGGGAACTTCGCTTTCGCTTCAGCGGCACTTATTAGTTGCACACGATTACCGAATGCCTTACCAGACGACACTCTGCGCTTTAACTCAGCCATGCGCTCATCATCACCTGCACGTGCCACTTCTATGCCACCAATTCGCTCATAGCGACCCATTTTCTCGAAGAAGTCGATGCTGTACTTCGTGGTGTGGATCGTCATCTGATCGTGCATGGTATTGAAGCAAAAATCTGATGCGTGAGCGGTAGAGCCAATGTCTGTGGGAATTGCGGACTTATCGATACCAACGATATCTTCCCAGCCACGCTCTATCAGATGGTGTACAACAGACGCGCCAACAATACCGCCCTGACCGATGATTACGACCTTGGCTTTTTCGGGAAACTTTGCCATTTTGGACCTCCAGCTATGTCGCAGTTTAACGCTCTATTAGAGTTGGCAGCCACGCATTTGCGACGCCAGAGTGTTGGTTCACGGCATCTGGCCTGTTCATTCGATAATGCGGGCTAGCCGACTACCGCGCCAAGTATTTCGCCAATCCCTGCGTGAATCACAAGGTCGGCAACGCGATCCAAATCAGTCGGTTCCTTGTTAATGATGATAAGCCTGGCACCGCTATCAGCGGCCGCTTGGGGAAAGGCCGCAGCGGGATACACCGTCAGTGACGACCCCAACACGATAAACAAGTCGCAGGCTTGCACTTCTTCCGCGGCTCTGCGCATAGGCAGATCCGGCATTTGTTGCCCGAATGAAATAGTGGCTGTTTTCACGATTCCGCCACAGTCACCGCACGGTTTTACTTCGCCAAACGTTTGCAGCTCGGATTCAATCTCAGCCATCTCAATGCGACGCTTACAGGAAAGGCATTTTGCATACGTGGAGTTGCCGTGTAACTCTATGATTTTGTCCGCTGAAATTCCCGACTCTTGATGCAGATTATCAACATTCTGGGTAATCACTGCAGACACCTTTCCGGATTGAACGAGCTTGGCAACCGCGAGATGGCCTGCATTAGGTTTAGCACTGAGCAGCGCGGCGCTGTGTTCAAACCATTGCTTCCAGTAGTGTTGCCGAACGGACTCCGAAGCAATGAAGTCTTGAAACTGTATCGGTTTTACGTGCTTCCACAAGCCCTGCGGGCCACGAAAATCCGGGATTCCGGATTCGGTGCTGATGCCTGCGCCTGTGAACACCACAGCACGATGGCAGTCTTGCAAAAGGTGTCGAAAACGGTCCACGTCAGTAAGCAAGAGAATGCCTTAACCTGCCTGGATTTCCTGCGTCTCAGCATTCGCCATGGCGCTATCATTACGAACCTCCCAATAGGGTACACGTTTGTAATGCGCATGGAGTTCGCTTTCATAGCGCCGATCAAACAACTCGTCCGCAAGGTATTCAGGTGCAGCGTCAATTGCGGCCCTGCTTACTTCGGTTAGAATGTGCTCACAGTGATGATCAATGCTCTCGATCCATTTGCTGGGGAGCACAATATCCTTGTGCCGCAGCAATCCGCCGGTCTCAACCACCAGATAGCGAATCTGCCAGCCGGGATACTCAAGCAAGAAACCCGTAAGTTCGCCTACCTTGTCGGAACCAGATAACAAACTATAGCCACGCACTTCATTCATTGAGCGAAGGTGGGGGTCTTTGATAACCAGCTTGTCAGATCCGTCGACGTCTGCCTGTCTACTCACTGGCGGTTCGCTCTCGGCCAATGGGCAGGCGCCGATTTGCTCAAGAGTCAACTTCACTGGAAGCAACTCTTTGACCCAGTTTGGCTCCTGCATGGCTTGTGCAGAAATCAGCACATCCTGGCCAGTTAACCAGTCACCTGCTCTAATATGCAGATAGCGCAAATTCCAGAACCGATCGTTAAACAGGAAATCCCTGAACTTTCCAATCTCCCCATCCAGGGCAAGAAATTCAAGTTCGGCAAGTTTGTTTGCTTTGAGAAGCATATCGGGCCTCTATGTTGCTAACCTAACTTATACCCACTCGAGCAATACTTTACGCTGCTCGGCAGATTGTCTTGCAAGATCAGCTGCCTTCTCACCAAACAGCTCTTCTACTTTCTCACGGCGTATTTTCAGAGTGGGTGTCAACACGCCATTGTCTATGGTCCACGGCGAGGTTGACACAATCACGGCGCCAAGTCGCTCGTGCTTAGCCACTTCGCTGTTTACTGCATCGACCCTCTCGCGCAGCGCCGTTTCAATCTCCTCGCGCGGCAGTTCCTGCGCAATTGCTGTCAGCACACAAATCATCACCGTTTTGGAATAGCCCCGCCCCAGTAAGCAAATTTGCTCTGTGTGAGGGTTTTCGGCAAAGATGTTCTCTATCGGGGTAGGCGCTACGAATTTACCCTGAATGGTTTTAAAATAGTCTTTAACTCGGCCGGTTATATAATAAAAACCATCCTCATCCACCTTCACCTTGTCGCCGGTATGCACCCAGCCATCTACAAACGTTTCGGCGGTTTTCTCCGGCATATTGTAGTAACCCGGCGAACAGCCATCTGCTTTCACCAGCAGTTCGTCTTCCTCGCTTATTCTAACTTCAACGCCCGGCATCGCTTTACCTACCGACCCGATACGCCGATGCTCAGCGCTCGACACAATGGGCCCCATGCATTCGGTTTGGCCAAACCCCTCCATCAATGCGATACCCAAGCGGTCGTACCAGTGAATCAAAGCAGGCGGCGTGGGTGCCGCGGCAGTCAGCAGGTATTGAACTTCGTCCAAACCAAGCTTTTCCCTAACCAGTTTTCCAATACCTTCTGCATCCGCTTCCAGTGCGGCATCTACTGCTTCCGGGGAACCAAACTGGGCGATAATCCCTTGTTGCAGCTGCTCCCAGACACGAGGTGGCCCAAACATCATTTGCGGGCGACATTGCGGTAAGTCGCGCAACAAGGTGCCCAGGTTTTCATTGAAATGTACTTCGCCGCAATTCACCAGCGACGCGCCCTCAACAATCTGACGCTCAGCAATGTGCGATAGCGGAAGATAGGAAAAGTAGCGAGCGCCCAGTGGCATGGAAAACGCATCACTGAAACGCGTAATTGGAATTACGTTTGAATCGTGTGTTTGCATCACACCCTTGGGAACGCCAGTGGTGCCCGAAGTGAATACAAGGGACACCAGATCATCCGGCTTGCATTGATAAGCAGGCATTGAGCCCCTGTGCGGTGCTACAACGTCTTCCCAACGAAGATGGTCCTCTTCCAACTCCACACCCGGTAAACAGACCAATTGAATACCCTTTGGCAGAACCTTCCTGACCTGCTCCCAGTTTTCAGTTTCACCAACAAACAACAGTTTCATATCGGTAAATGACATGACGTAATCCGCTGTTTCACCGGCAAGCGTGGTAAACATCGGCACCACTACATGACCTGCTGCAATCGACCCGAAATCAGCGAAATACCAATGCGCCCGATTTTTGGAGAGCAGCCCAACGCGCTGGCCCGAGCTACCCAAATGCGACTCAAGCCATGAGCCCAACGCGTTGATTTCCTGATGAGCGTCACGCCAACTCCAGTCGCGGTTTTCCTGCTCACCCAGCTCACGAAGCCACATTTTGTCAGGGCATTCGTTATTCCATTTATTCAGATAGTCTGTGTAGGTGGCTGCCATGCTGGCTCTCCTTATTGTTCTAAATCGAAATATTGTTCTACTCCGATATTCTACTGCAAAATAGGATCAAGTTTATGAAATAGCGGGTTTTCACTATCGGGATCAGTACCCGCAATCAACATCGAAAAGCGCAGAATACGCCTGTGCATTGCTTGCACCCAGGCCGTATCCTGGGCGGCGTCATTGTCCGCTATCATCGTCATCGCGGCAGCTTCCGCGCTGCCCATATCGGTGCAGTTTTGTCCGGTAAGATTGTTCAGGTCTGCAATAGTTTCTCGCTCAAACCACTCTCTGTAGCGCGCGTAGTTGCGCAGGAACTCAGGGATGGCGTGAAGCAATCCACGCTCCCAGGGCTCAAACGTGCTGTTCGTAGGCAGGTACTCAATATCAACCATTAATTTCGTTAGGCCCGAATCTTCCCAGCGCCTGATAACAGGTTCGGGAAGATGCAGATCGTAATCCAACTCAATACCTTGCAGTTCTGCAATAGCCTCGTAAGCGCGTCGCGTAATACTGCTGTATTCCAACACACCTTCAATCCAGTTAGCGCCATGCGCCGCTGGCGTCATAAAGAAGGTGGCCCCGATCGCCGAGAGTTGCAGGAAGGCCACCGTGTGGTATGCAACAACAGGCAAGTCTACTTCAGACCCCGTCACTTCGCTGTAACGCCTGTACAAAGCGGGAATGTCGCCCATGTTTTCGTACGGGTGTCTCCCACGAAAACAGGCCAGGTCCCAATGTGTATCGCCTATAGCGGCTATCTCAAAATCGAGCAGCGCCAGTACGTCGGTACCCGCTGACATAAATTGCCCGGCATCACCGCAAATAAAACGGGCGTCGGTACGATGCGCGGGTACATTTTGACGCAGCCAGTATTGCAGAAACTCAAGTGGCGGGTCTATGTGCGAGGCGTGCTTGCCCACCATGTACATTCGCTCAGTGGCCCCAAGGGCAATCTGCTCGGCAGTTTGCGGCACCGTGCTTAGCCGTTTTATGTGGCCAAACTCGCTAACAGGTACGGCGTGCACGGCCGCCAGATGATCCATGTAATTCAGCATGGCCTGCCAGCGTTCATCGCTCATGGTTGATGGGTTGTCGATCGCTGTGTGCAACATACCGGGCGCGCGATCTTCGGTGTCGACCCAGTCCATAACAAAGGCTTTCGGGGTGTCGCACCAACCGAAAATATGCGGCACTTTGATGCCATTGGCTTCCAATGCCAGCATCACTTCCATTTCAAACTTGAGGTCTTTTTGCCCTGCGATGGAACGATCACCTCTGAACAAAACGGCTTTGCTAGCACCACCTACGGAATAGCGCACTTTCCACTGTGGCCGCCAGCGCTCCAGGCGCGTGATCTCAACTACGTCGCCGTTCAGGTGCTCACTCACCCAGCGATTCATGCCTTGCAGCGCTTCCTGCTCGCGCCGCGACTCTTCCAGGCTGTGCGCCGTATTGGCATTCTGACTCATACAGCATTACTCCACGCAGTGTGTGAAGCAATGATTGTAAGAGGTATTGCCAGGCCTGGCGACCGCAGCAGCTTACGAAGCAGCAAGCTCGCTAGTGTAGCGCTGAAAATGCTCATAACGGCGCCGGCCACGCTCGGTGTACTCACCATTCAAGGCTTCCATGGCCTCGCTGAGAATATCAGCGCTTAAGCCAACCACGTCAGCACCTTGGGCACGAATTACGGGCTCGGTAAACTCGTAGCCGAATTTACGCACCTTTCGTTCGCTTATCTCAGCCTCGGTCGCCAGATTCATCGTGATCACGCGCTGCACTTCGCTGCTGGTGCCAAACTCGGGTTTGGCGTCGCTGATGGCGATGATAGGTACCAATGCAAAGCCGGCACCGCTCCAGGCGTCATCCAGTCGGCCGAGTATTCTGACGTTGCCTGGATCAAGCCCAACTTCTTCTTCTGCTTCACGCAGTGCCGCTTGCGCAAACGTTTCACCGTCCTGCAATCGCCCACCTGGGAAGCTCACTTCGCCAGCATGGGTTGGCATATCGTTGGAACGAACAGTGACTACTGTCGCCGGGTGGCCCTGCTCGTCCCAGAACAACACAAGTACTGCAGCACGTCGGTAATTGCGAGCGAGCATCTCGTCGCAAAAACTAAACGGTTTGCGCTGCACAATCCTTTGCAAATTTGTTCGCCAATCCGGGGCGTTAAACACTCATATTCTCCTGTTTTGCTAAGTTCCTACTACGTCTATCTGCTGAACAGCAATTGCTTTCCCTTCATTGGCTGCTTGCTGGAAGCTCTCGATTTGATCGAAATTCATGTAACGGAAAATTTCATCCGACATGGAGTCTATTTTCTTTGCGTACTCCATGTATTCCTCAACGGTGGGCAGCTTGCCTAGAATAGCGCCCACTGACGCGAGTTCAGCCGAGGTCAAATACACGTTGGCACCCTCACCCAGCCTGTTCGGGAAGTTGCGGGTAGACGTAGACAGTGTAGTACAGCCTTTGGCAACACGCGCCTGATTACCCATGCAAAGCGAACACCCCGGCATCTCAGTTCTGGCGCCGGCCGCACCGTAGGTGTTGTAATAGCCTTCTTCCATCAGAACATGCTCATCCATTCGGGTGGGTGGCGCGATCCATAAGCGTGTGGGAATTCCGCCTTTCACATGCTCAAGCAATTTACCCGCTGCGCGGTAGTGACCAATATTGGTCATGCACGAACCGATAAACACCTCATCAACTTTGTCGCCCGCCACCTCACTCAGCAGCCGCGCATCATCAGGGTCGTTAGGTGCACAAACGATGGGCTCGGTAACCTCAGCGAGGTCAATTTCAATGACTTCAAAATACTCCGCATCGGCATCGGCGCTTAGCAAACTTGGGGACTCCAGCCACTCTTCCATCTTTCTCGCTCGACGCTCGAGCGTTCGCATATCGCCGTAGCCTTGTTGGATCATCCAACGCAGCATGGTGACATTGGAACGCAGGTATTCTGAAACTGTATCTTCACCCAACTTGATGGTACAACCCGCAGCGGATCGCTCGGCTGAGGCATCTGATAACTCAAACGCTTGCTCGACGGTCAGGTCTTCCAGACCCTCGATTTCCAGAATGCGACCACTGAACACATTCTTTTTGCCTTTCTTCTCAACGGTGAGCAGACCTTTTTGAATCGCGTAATAGGGTATGGCATGCACTAAATCGCGTAGTGTAATACCCGGCTGCATTTCTCCCTTGAAACGAACCAATATTGACTCGGGCATATCCAAAGGCATTACGCCAGTAGCTGCTGCAAACGCAACCAGGCCAGAACCGGCCGGAAATGATATACCCATGGGGAATCGAGTGTGCGAGTCACCGCCGGTGCCCACGGTGTCAGGCAATAACATACGGTTAAGCCAGCTGTGGATAATGCCGTCACCCGGTCGCAAAGAAACCCCACCACGGTTTCTGATAAAGTCGGGCAGCGTATGCTGGGTTTCAATGTCTACCGGCTTTGGATAGGCCGCCGTATGACAGAACGATTGCATGACCAAGTCCGCTGTAAAGCCCAGACAAGCCAGGTCTTTTAACTCGTCGCGGGTCATTGGGCCGGTGGTATCTTGCGAGCCAACGGTGGTCATTTTTGGTTCGCAGTAGGTACCAGGGCGAACACCTTCCATGCCACAGGCCTTGCCCACCATTTTTTGCGCCAGGGTATAACCTTTACCGGTGTCTTCAACCGTTTCCGGACGACGAAACACGTCTGACGCACTCAAACCCAGGTGCTCACGTGCACGTGCGGTCAACCCTCTGCCAATCACCAGATTGATGCGGCCACCGGCCTGCACTGAATCGAGAATAGTGTCTGACTTAAGCTCGAATTCGCTCAGAACGCTGCCATCTTCGCCAAGAATCTTGCCGTCGTACGGACGGATTTCAACAACCTCACCGTGGCTGATTTTTTCGACGGGTGCTTCGAAGACCAATGCACCCGCGTCTTCCATGGTGCTAAAGAAAATAGGCGCTACTTTTGAGCCAATGCACACACCACCAGAGCGCTTGTTAGGTACACCGGGAATGTCTTCGCCAAAAAACCACAATACGGAATTGGTCGCTGATTTTCGCGATGAACCGGTACCCACCACGTCACCGACAAATGCCACTGGCAAACCTTTGGCTTTGACTTCATCAATTTGCGTCAGGCAGCCGGTAACACCTTGCTCGTCTGGCGTTATGCCATCACGCGCCATTTTATACATGGCTCTGGCGTGCAACGGAATATCAGGTCGCGACCAGGCATCCGGTGCAGGCGACAAATCATCAGTATTGGTCTCGCCCGACACCTTGAACACAGCCATCCTGATCGACTCGGGTACGGCATCCTGACGGGTGAACCATTCGGCGTCGGCCCAGCTTTGCAGAATTTCTTTTGCTTTGGTATTGCCTTGATCAGCCTTCTCGGCCACGTCGTGGAAAGCGTCAAACACCAATATGGTGGTTTTCAGCTCTTCGGCGGCCGCTGCAGCCAGGTCAGCGTCGTCAAGCAGCTCAACCAAGGTAGCAACGTTGTAGCCACCATGCATGTTACCCAGCAGTTCAACCGCTGCTTTTTTATCTATGATTGGTGAGGAAACCTCGCCTTTCACCAGAGCAGCGAGAAATGCTGCTTTCACGTATGCAGCCTCGTCCACACCTGGCGGTACGCGATTGGCGATCAAATCGAGCAGAAACTCTTCATCGCCGGCATTCGGGTTTTTCAGCGCATCGACCAGTTCATTGGTCCATTCCGCGTTCAAAGGCTTGGGGACTACGCCCTGCCGCTCACGCTCCTTAATGTGCTCACGATAGCTCTGTAAAACTGCGCTTCCCACTGTATTCTCCGGCTGTTTTGGTCAGCCGGATATTTTAGCAGGTCTTGGCCTTCGGGTCAGGTAGCTAAAGCATGGAAAGTGGCTCAGGCAAACATGTTTTGCAACACTTTGTGATCTTTGCCCAAAGGTTCAGCACATTCAAAGGTGCGCTGGTAGCCTGTGCGGCTTATTAACCAGTGACCGTTCACTTTTTCGTACTCGTCATGGTAGATACCCGCCCCATAGATTCGAGTGTTGTGCTCGAGATTGATCACCGTGTCTTCCAGATACCACAAGGCTTTTGCCTTCAACTCGCCAAAGAATTCAATCTCTGGTGAATGCACTTGATGCATGGTCAGCATTTTACTGCCGGAGAGGTTCTCAGACATGAATTTAACGATCGCATCGCGACCATCAAAGCTGTATTTCCCACCCGAGTACTCGGCGACACAGTGATCACGCAGGGTGTTGCCAAATGTGTCCCAGTCATTGGTATCAAGCGCGCGCACATAGCGGGCTTTCAGTTGCTTGATGTGTTCCATTTCCAGAAGTTCGTTCATGCCTGTTACTCCACGCTCTGCGCGTTTGCCTTAGGGTTCACCAATACTGTCTGTTACCATCAATCATACAAGGATAAGGAGTAACGGTGATGAGCAAGAATTTAGTCTTGATGGCGGGCCTGTTCGCGCTTATGGCATGCAGCACTACCCCGCCTCAAGCCGCTGGCCTGAGTTCGCACTCTTTGTTGTCAGGCGGTATCGAACGTACCTACCATCTGTACAGGCCCACGTCAGCCGCTGGCAAAGCGCCCGCTGTGTTTGTACTGCACGGATCGCGCGGGTCGGGTAAACAGATGCAGGCTCTATTGGGTAACAGATTCGAGAAATTGGCCGACCAGTATGGCTTTGTTTTGATCTACCCTGACGGGGTTGAGAATCACTGGAATGATTGCCGAGGGTCAGCAGACTACGCGGCGAATACCAGAGACATTGACGACCCATTGTTCTTTGAAGACCTGATCACGGAGCTGGCGCGCACCCAGGGTATAGATCGGTCACAAACCTTTGTAACCGGCTTATCAAACGGCGGGCAACTCGTGTACCGCCTGGCGCTGGAGAAACCGAATCTGTTCAAAGCCTACGCAGCGGTGATTGCGTCACTGCCCGAGGAGCGAAACCTGGATTGCGAGCAATCCAGGCAAGCAGTGAACATGCTGATCATAAATGGTACTGACGACCCGATTAACCCATTCAAGGGCGGCGTGGTCAGTATCGGCGAAAACTCAAGCCGTGGGCCCGTTATGTCCACCAGAGAAACCGCCTTGTATTGGGCGGGCCTGGCGGGCCACCGGCGCCCGCCAGAGGTCAACACCTTTGCTGAACGCGACGGCGACGTCTCCACATCCATCAGCCAAAAAACCTGGTCACATGACGGCAGTCGCACGGTGTCGCTGATTACCATGCATGGATCCGGGCATGTATTCCCTGCCCATGACCAAAGCTTGCCGCCTGAATATGCTGCCATTGTCGGCAAACCCGCCGGCGATATTGACGGTGCCGAAGAGATCATACGGTTTTTTCGTGCCAGCGGCCGTTAAAAACTCCGGGTTAATTCCTGTCAAGCAGATGAACAAAGCCAGTAAGGTTGGTACCATCTCCGCATTCCAATAAAAGTAGGAGCGGCTCGTGAAAAGAAGATCATTTATAGGTTCTGTCGGCGCGATAGGCAGCGCCAGTCTTCTTACTGGCAACAGCCTGGCCGATGGGCACGGCAAAACCGGTTTCGACGACAAGCGCATACAGACCGAAAGCCGGGCAGCTTTCGATGAACTGATTAGCACGTTGCAGGCAGCAGACCAACGATTTCTGGGCGAAGAAGGCGGCATTACCCGGCCAAGCGATATTGCTGACGGCCACCGCGCCTTAATGCACTCCTTGCAGTGGTCACTGGTGTCAGAGATGGATGTCTCGCGTGACCAGCCGATTTTTCACCGCATTGTAACGCCAACCCGAAAGGGCCTGGGCGACAATCCAGATGCGGTCTACTTCAACGCAAGTATTCGCGGCGGACGCAACTACCTGATTCGCAGCAATATGGCAGGTGCGGTGTACACCTCAATTACGATTGAAGGGGGTGCAGGCGATGGCAGTTATGCTACCGGCGTGGTTGCGGCCATCAATAACACCGAATTTGATGTGGCGAAAGATGGCTCTTTCGAATTGCGTCTTGGTCCTGACGTTAGCGGAAGGAACACACTGAAGTTGCCTGACGATGCCGCTCAGATTACCACCCGGCATTATTTTGAAGAAGATATCAGCGTGGCGGCCGATCTTGGCCGACACATTCCGATGACGATCGAGTCTACCGATGAGCTGCCACCACCTCCCACGCCGGATGATGCCAGTATCGCGGCTGGCATTCGACGCGTTACCGCTCAGGTAGCGGGCCGCACCCTGGGCATGATTGAGCGCGAACAAGAATCACCCACCTGGGTATCACGAATACCCAATCAGTTTATGCCGCCCGAAAAACCTGGCAACATGGCATTCTCTGCTGTTGATAACGCGTACAGCATGGCGCCTTACTATCTTGCCGATGACGAGGCCCTGATAATGACCGGGCGATTTCCAAAATGCGTGTTTGCCAACGTGGCTCTGTGGAACCGCTTTCTGCAATCGTACGACTATGCAAACCGACAAATATCGCTCAACCGTGTGCAAACCAAAACCGACGCCAATGGCAACTTCCGAATGGTCATCGCCCACCAAAACCCGGGCGTGCCCAACTGGATTGATACCGAGGGCAGAAATTCGGGCATGGTGTATTGGCGTTTTCTGTTACCGGAAGGCGATATTGTTACGCCTAAAGCGGAAGTCGTTAAATTCAGCGCCATCGCAGCCAGCTAGTGCTTTTTAACACCAGCCCCGCTTTATGAGCACCGTTGAACGCCTTTGGTACGCGCTGCTTGCGCGCATTGCTTCATTATGGATTCGACCGGACGTTCTGCCTGAAATACCGGCCGAGCTGCTGCCGTCGAGCGGTCAGCTTTGTTACGTACTGGAAACCGGCAGCCTGGCAGACTTACTGGCGCTGCATATTGTTTGCCAGAAACACAAACTGCCTCTG
Source organism: Gammaproteobacteria bacterium (assembly GCA_030429735.1). Taxonomy (GTDB): domain Bacteria; phylum Pseudomonadota; class Gammaproteobacteria; order Pseudomonadales; family JAUIET01; genus JAUIET01. Next base: position 163,825 of record JAUIET010000005.1, on the reverse strand, counting down.
CCCTACCGACGCTCAGCTATACACGGCTGGCAGGAGCAGCGCGACGACAAGGAAACAAACGAGTGGGCAGCGGTGGTTGTTATCCGTCGGGGTCGCGGTTTTTTCTTTCGACGCTCTCATCCACAACTACAGCACCTGGAAAATTTACTGCAACAGGCCGAGCTCGAACAACTGGTGCTGCTGCCCACTGCCATTTACTGGGGGCGAGCCCCGGACAAAGAACACTCGCTTATTAAGGTGTTGTTCAGTGATCAATGGGACGTAGCCAGCCGGACCCGGAAATTCCTGACCACGCTATTGCATGGCAGGCAGACACTCGCGCGCTTCAGTGACCCCTTACTGGTCTCCAGCGTATTGGATGATTCCGTTCAGTTGCGCTCAGATGATCAAGGCCCAACAGGATCTTTGCAGGCGACAACGGTCGAATACCCCCGTCTCGCGCGGAAACTGTCACGAATTTTGCGTGTGCACTTCAGACAGCGACGCATTGCCAGCCTCGGGCCTGATCAGTCGCACAAGCGCACTATTATTGCCACAGTACTCAGAAACCCGGCCGTGGTAAAAGCCATTGCCAACGAACAACGCAAACCCGGGTATGGCAAACGCAAACACTGGTACTCCCTGCCGAGCAAAACCGCAGACGAAATGGCAGCCGACTACGCCTTTGAGATAGCGGCGGACATGTCTTACCGCACTATACGTTTTATGCAGCGACTGCTGCAGTGGTTATGGAATCGTTTATACGATGGCGTGCAATTTAAAGGTCTGGACAGACTGCAAGCCATCGATGATGGCACGGAACTGGTCTACGTACCGTGCCACCGCAGCCACATTGACTACCTGCTGATGTCGTATGCGCTCTTTATGCAGGGCTTTTCCCTGCCGCATATAGCCGCTGGGCTGAACTTGAACATGCCGCTGGTAGGGCCTTTTCTGCGCTTCGGTGGTGCTTTTTACGTGCGCCGCAGTTTTGCGGGGAATCGTTTATACGCGGCTGTTTTCAGCGCCTACGTACAGGAAATTATCGCCCGCGGGCATTCAATGGAATATTTCATCGAGGGTGGGCGCAGCCGCAGCGGGCGTCTATTGGCACCGAAAGGTGGCATGCTGGCGATGACGATTCAGGCTTATCTGCAAGATACCGATAGGCCCATCGCCTTTGTACCCGTGTATTTTGGCTACGAGCGCATGGTCGAGGGGCAATCGTTCATTTCCGAATTAGGTGGGGCCCAGAAACAGAAAGAAAGCCTGTTCGGATTTGTCAGTTCATTGCGGGCATTGCGACAGGAATTTGGCGAGGTCTATGCAAACATTGGCGAGCCGATATACCTCGACGATACACTGACAGCGCTCAATCCGGATTGGCGCCAGCAGATACCAACGGCCGATTCCGGCGACAAACCCGCATGGCTTGGCCCAGTAGTTGATGAGCTGGGTTCCGAAATCATGTACCGCATCAATAGAGCCGCCGCGGTGACACCTGTCAGCCTGCTGGCACTGGCACTGCTATCGGCTCCGCGACACAACCTTGCGAAACAGGATCTGACCCGCCAGATCGAGCTTTTGCTATCCCTGTTGCAGACCGTTCCGTACTCAGATGAGATGTATCTGCCACAGCATGATATTGACCAGATAATTACGCATGGCGAGAGCATGGGGTACATCGAAATAGAACCCCACGCACTGGGCGAGCTGGTATTGACCGTTAACGAACAAGCCGTCGCAATGACCTACTTCAGAAATAACATTTTGCATCTGTTCGCCGTGCCTGGCACCGTTGCGGCGTGCTTGCTGAACCGCGACCGGCTCCCTGAGAAAGAAATACTCAGGCTGGTGGAACTTGCGTACCCGTTTCTCAAAACCGAACTGTTCCTGCATTGGTCAGCTGACGCTCTTGAGCCGCTGGTTCAACGCATTCTTGAGTTATTTTGCGAACAGCAATTGATTCAATACGATTCGGGTGAGTACTTACGAAACACAGAAGACGACGGCGCCATGGTGCATTTAATGCTACTGGCGCAAAGCATAATGCCGGCATTACAACGCTATTATCTGACCGCAGTGATTCTTGGCCGCCAAGGCAGTGGGCAGCTAAAACAAAGCGAACTTGAAACTCTGTGTGAACAATGCGCTGAACGCCTCTCAGTAGTGCATGGTTTACGGTCGCCGGATTATTTTGAACGCAAGCTCTTCAAGAATTTCGTACAAACGCTAAAAGACCGCGAGTTTTTGCGCATTGACGACGATGGCCTATTGCACTGGCAAGCCAACATTGGCGCGGTTGAACAAGAAGCAAACTTGCTGCTGGAAGAGCCTATTCGGCACAGCATCAAGAGTATTGCAGGCGGCGCGCAACAGGCCAGAGAATCTGTAAAAACGCCGGCCGATTCAGATTAGATACTGCTTGCAACCGGTGCTGGTCAGAATGGCGTCAAGCTCGGCATTAGAGGCCACGGCTGCGTACTTTTGCTTTAACACAGCCAGCGACTTCACATGGTACTTTTGCGGGCCGCCAATGCTGTGGGTAAACGCTTCGCCGAACAAGTTTACAGATACCTCCTCTGCGCCAGCGTTCATCGCTTCGGTAATGGCATGCGTCCATGGTAAAAAAGTGCCCGCCACTTCTATTTCCAATAGTGGCTGTAATGTGGCTTGCAATTGACCCCAGCTTTCAAATTCTCCCTCAGGCCTGGGTTTTTCCATGCGTATCAGCCAGGGCTTCAAGTCAGAAAATTGCTGTTCAATGATCTGCCGGGCGGTGGGGTCAGTCCACGCGTTATAGATTTGCCCCCACAAGCCAAAGTCAGCGTAGCTGGGTCGCGCACCGAACAGATAGTTGCGCGACGCCAGATGATCCTGCAGCAAGCCCAGCAAGCTCTCGAAGGAATCTTCAATTCGACCTTCTGTTTTTTCGTTGGACCCAATTACCCAGCCGCGGCCACTCATTCGCTGCTTGATCATGGTGGCAATGCGCGCCTGAATAACTGAATTCACAATTGGGATATAGCGCATCCAAAGCGGCATACGCGTTTCCGCCAATCGCAGGCTGGCCGAGTTCTGGTCCGCTTCCGCTTTCCAGCGGTAGTGAAACATGTGCTTATTGGCCCACTCGTCCGCATATTCTTCAAGCAATTGAGACAGAAACTTTAGCGCCGGGTCATCTGGCAGTGCCGCTGGCTCAGGATACTTTTCCTCTAACTTATCCATAATGGGTGTTGAATCTTGCCAACCCTCACCCTCTGGTGTGATGAGCAATGGCACGATCGGAAGTTTTCCGTATTTTCCAAAATCACCTTTTTTTGAGGGACCGCCCACTTTCCACACGTGGTTAATGCCTTTGTAACGCAAATAGGAGCGCACTTTGATCGAATAGGGGGATAGGTCCGCACCAATTAATGTGTATTTCTCAGTCATTTTGCAAAATCCATCGGTGGCGCCCTGAACCCACCCAGCTCATTGGCAAGTAATCGGCAGAAATCGATTGTCACATAGTCATTATACTCAGCACCTACCGCCTGAATCCCGATTGGCAAACCACTGGCCGGCTCACTTTCCGTCAGCCCGGCCGGGAATACCGTACTGGGAAGATACGGTGCGGTGATCAGCCCTGACCAGAACACTTGCTGAAAATAAGGCTGCTCTTCGCCATCTACGCAGATAGTACGCTTCGACATACTGTCGCTGTGGTCATGCCTGAATGCCGCAGACGCCATTTGCGGGCACAATAAAATGTCCCATTGCGAGAAAAAATCGCGCCAGTGGTAACGCAGTTTCTCGCGCACATTATTGGCCCGCAGCCAATCGCGGTGATCAGCCACCATTGCTCTGGCGAGCACGGCCGGCTCCGACATATCGTTGGGGCCAAATTTTGCCGCCAACTTCTTTGAGTGCTGGTACACATCCTCTGGCGCAGAAGCACCCATGATCGATTGCATGAGTGTGAGATACGCGCGGTGAGATTGTTCTGCCGAGAACGCCGGTCGTGCGGAAAAACTGACCTGCGCACCGTTTGCGCTGAGTAACTCGGCAACCGCCATGAGCTTGTTTTGCGTCTCGGTATCTACCGGGCACTGTTCATCGGTCAACCACACAGCCACTCTAAATTGAGACAGCGATGTTTTCTCCGGTTGCGGGAGCGCTAATTGCCAGGCCGGTGCGTCAAGCGGCTCTGGACCACTGATAATACTCATGGCCAGTGCCAGGTCTTCGGCGCTGCGCGCAAGCGGCCCGCAAACGGCAATATCCGGAGAGGCTATCGCCCCGGGCAGAGCGTGCCCTTGCGGCGGCACAATACCGTGCGTGGGTTTGTGCCCGTACACGCCACAAAAGTGCGCAGGGTTGCGAATGGAACCACCAATATCCGAGCCAGTTTCCAGCGCGGCTAAACCCGCCGCAACCGCGGCGGCCGAGCCGCCTGAAGAGCCCCCCGGTGTGCGCTCCAGATCCCAGGGGTTTCGGGTAGTGCCGTAAATGTCGTTATAACTCTGAAAGTCAGCCAAGCCGAGAGGCACATTGGTTTTACCCAGAAAAACAGCACCCGAGCGTTTGTACCGCGTGACTATGTGCGCGTCTTCTTCCGCCAGTATGTCTTTGTACTCGGGGATGCCCCAGGTCGTTGGCAAGCCTGCAATATTGTGAGACTCTTTAATCGTGATTGGCAGCCCGGCCAAAACACCGCGCTGCTCGACAGGTGTATTGTCCAGCACTTTGGCGGCTTGCCGCGCCCTATCGAAATCTCGAACCACTACCGCATTGAGATGCGCATCCAGCCGTTCGATTCGGTCAATGCTGTAGTCACACAACTCCAGCACCCCTATGTTTTTCTGTCGCAAGCGTTGCGCAAGCTCATGCGCACTGCAATAGGCGATATCGTTACTCATTGGTTGTTGCCTTATTGGTAGCTCAATCGTGCCATGGTATACGCGTGATCACTGGCTTTTCCACCGCCATCGCCCGGGGTAACACCGAACAACTCATTGCCATGCAGAATCTCATAGTGCGCTCTGCCTTCCTGCTTCTGTTTTTCAGACACAATACCGTGCATCAATACTTGCAACTTGCCTCGGTGGTTATAGTCGTAGCGCTCGGAAGGCGGCAAATAATCCACTAAATTGACGCTGCTTTTTCCCAGCAATGTTCTGATTGGTGCGCTGAATTCATTGTCGTTGAAATCGCCTGTTACAAAGTAGTCTCTACCCAATTCTTCAAGTTGATCCAACAAGTCCCTTATAAACCGTGCCTGATCAATACGCGTGTGCAGCTTTGGATCATGACCTGGCAATTCTGGTGCGAACATGCCGCGCTGATGGCGCTTGGAGGCCAAATGCACATTAATCACCGTGAGTTGCGCATTGGCATTGGCTCTCAAACGGAAGGTTGCGGTCAGCGGTTTGCGCGAGCCTTCAAAAGCGTCATGATTATTGGCCAGACGCTGCAGGCTGTTATCAACCAGGCTGACGCGTTCGGGATTGTACAGATACGCATTACGAATATTACCGCCTGGCTGCCCACCATCAGCGCCTGCTTGCGGCGGAATATCCAACCAGGCATAGCGCGGGCCGCCCAGTTGCAGCACTTGATTGATCAGCAGTTTATAGGTGTCACTGGCGTCAACGACGTCGCTTATTTCCGCACCATCGTTGTCTTGTATTTCTTGCAGCGCAAGCACATCGGGTGATCGTCCCTGCCGCACAATAGCGCGCGCCAGCCTTAAAAAACGACCCTCGCCCACGTCGTCATCAATATCACGGCGCGGGTCCAACACTTTGTCTTTTGACTCCACTTTTACGTCGAGATTCAAGGTATTCAGAGTCATCACGGTCAAACTGCTGTCGTCGCCGATCAGCGTGGTAACGGTATCGCTGATGTGTGGACCAGCTTCAATCGTGGCAGCTTGATTGCAGGCAAGCTGCCAGGACTGCGATCGGTAGTTCAAAGCACCAATCATATCGGCACCCAAGCTTGCCCCCACATCAACTGTCGATGCTTGCTCATAATCAACCACCCGGAAGCTGGGGAACCATCGATCGGGCAGCTCGGAATCTATCAATACGCCACCATGCTCAGACCGCACAAATTGCTTGGACAGGTCTGACGGGGCGACTACATAGTCTGCAAACGGGTTGCTGGGCGCGATAAAACGGGCGCCAGCCCTAATTTTTGCCAGCATTCCTTCGTGGGAATTCAGAAACTGCGCGAGCAGTTCCGGACTTTCCTGCAGTAATTCAGCGCCAATGGTGATGGGTTCTATCGCCGGTCCCTGAGCGCTAATAACATCCACCTTTACCGCTTTTAACTCCGTAACAGGGCGATCAAACTCGGTGGCCAGATAATCCAGTACCTTGCCACCGACATCGCATAAACTGCCTATTGGTGGCCTGTGCTTTCTGCTCAGCACAAATAAACCGCAAGACGTGAGTGCATTTGGTTTGCCCGCAGGATCTTGAATAAAGAACCCTCTCCGACTGTGCGCGATAACCACACCGCGCGTTAACACGGCCTGGTCAGCCAGCGGCGAGTAATAGCCCTCGCCCTGAATGCTGGCAATGCTTGTCAGTTGCATGATTGTTCAGCAAGCCGGTGAACGAGCCTGCTGATCTCAACGCGGGGGAATATCGAGTAGCTCGGCGGTAATCTGGGTAACGGTGTTATCACTTTCCAGCACATCGGTGAATTCAACCGGTATCGTACCAGCGGCCGCCTGCTGTTGCATTATCCGAATCATCACACACGCAAAGCGAAGACCAGCAAACACCTGATAGTACTTGAGGTGCTCTACTTTCCTACCCATGCATTCCTCATACAAAGCAACCGTTGCATCATTGTCTGGAATACCGTCCGGGCGAGGGCCTACGAATTCAGGGTTTCCGTTGCCTCTGACCAGGCATTCGTCGACAAACATCCACCAGGCCAGATCTGCTTCGGGGTTTCCGAGTGCAATCATCTCCCAGTCCAACACGGCGCATACCTCAGTGCCGGCGAACATCATATTCCCAAACCGTGCATCGCCCCACACAATGCCATGCGGCTCATGCTCGGGCATATTGTCTTTCAGCCACTGCAACGCGTAATCGGCTACCGGCTGCGGCCTGCCGCGCGCCGCCCACACCAGGTATTTCTCGTAATAGTCCAGATGCTGGGCAATATCACTTTGATCGCGATCCGGCCAGGCGAGAAAGTCCAGACCGGCCTGCTCGGGGCTCAAGGCATGCAGCGCGGCCATCTGGCGAATACCGTTACACCACATCTGGCCTCGCTGTTCTGGCGTGGCATCCATAACAAAGCCGCCGCGATGATAGGGTGGGTTGTCAGACGGGACCTTGCCGTCCAGATATCGCATCACATAGAACTGCTCACCCAGGATCGATTTGTCGTACTCTTTCCACAGGCAATCAGGCACCGGAATATCGGTGTTATCAGCCAGTGCACGCATCACATCAAACTGTTGCGGTATGTCGTAAAACGGAAACACCGGGAAGCCGGTGGGGCTAACACGAACAACAATGCGCTCTTCATGCACGACTTGCGAGCGCGTGTAATGCAGAGTGGCCAGAAAGGTGTCGTTTGAGTAGCCGGAGCCTTCAGGGCGTGTTAAATCGGTTACTGAAACATCTACAGCGTCACTGAGCTGTTGCTGTAACCACTGGCCCAGGTTCTTTTGGCGGGTGTCTAGATCAAACGCTGAACTCATCGTGTTGTCCTTATATTTATTCGCGAAATCGCAAAGTTGCACTCGCGTTGTGCAATAGTGTTCAGAGATTACCTTATAAACGGCCGTTGCTGCGATTACCAAAGGTACAATCGTATTCAATACCTGCTAGCATTAGCACCTGTTCAGTCACACTCACCAGTAACGGAGATACTTATGAAAGTCCATGGTTTCGATATCAGTAACTACTACAACATTGTTAAACAGGTTGCGCTGGAGACCGACTTCGCATTTGAACCTGTGCACGCAACCCCCAATAGCAAGGACGACTTTCTGCCGATTAGCCCGATGGGAAAAATCCCCGCGGCAGAAACCGAATTCGGGCCTCTTGCAGAAACCCGCGCAATATTGACGTTTATGCGCGAAACCCTGGGTGATTCCCCCTTGTTTCCTTCTTCCCCATGGGACATGGCGCGCAGCGACGAGCTAATAAGCATTTGCGACTTGTACATTGAATCACAAGCGCGCAGGCATTTAGCAGAAGCCTTGTTCAATGGTGAACGTGACGAGCGAGCACACCAGGAAGTACCCGGCGCTGTTGCCAAGGGTATGGCCGCGCTGGGCAGACGCGCACAGTTATCACCCTATATGTTGGGCGAACAGTACACAGCGGTCGATATCTACGCTTTCTGGACGCTGTTTCTTGCGCGCCAGCTCATGCAAGGCATGCACAACACTGATATTTTGGCCTCAGTTGATGGCCTCAGCGAGTGGTATGAACTGGTTGCATCAAAAGAAAGCACCGCAAAAATCTTAGAGTCACAATCTGCCGCTATGAAAGCAATGACCGGCGGTTAGCCGCATATCAGGCAAGGCCTCTCTCTGTGGACATACGCGAATACCAATGGCGGTTTCTGATACCGCTGGCAATTGTCGCGTGCGCGCTGATTGGCTTTGAACTGGGGGTAAGCACAACTGAGCGCGGCGATCTTGTAGACAGCGGACTGCTGGTCAAAGCCTATTACAGCCTCAGCCTGTTTGTTGTTGGTGGTGTAGATCTTGGCACGCCAGTTGGTGGCTCCGCGTTTGCTCGAGCACTGGTTTGGTTCGCTTACTTTGCAGCCCCGGCATTCACGGCTTCCACCGTAATGAGCGCATTGCTGATGGCCTTTGCCCCGGCACACTGGGCGGTTCGGCGTTTGCGCAACCATATTGTGATTGTTGGCGACGGACCACTGACCACCAGTTACCTTCGAGCTTTGCGCTCCAGCAACAAGACCAAAGTTATGGTGGTATCGTCCAACCCCGACGGCTTGCTGGCTGACCACTACAGGGAAGACTTTGGCGCCATTGTGGTAGCCGGTGATATTTCTCAGCAACACTGCTTCAAGCGCCTCAGAATCGAATACGCGGCAAGGGTTTTTTTGTTCGAAGAAAGTAGCCTGGCCTGCTATGAAACAGCGTCGGCCTTGCTGGCAATGAAACCCGACATGGGCGAACGAATAGTAATTCATTGCTCGCGATTGCGCTTTATGCGGTCAATGGAGAACACGCGTGTAGCACAACAGTGCTTCACATTTAACGCCTACCATCTCGCCGCCAAAGGGCTGGTGCGCAACCGTATGTTGCAGCATTTCAAAGAAACCAAAAGCGAAGATGTGGTTGTAATCGCCGGGTTCGGCCGCTTTGGACAATCCGTACTGGAGGAACTCAAAGCCACGGCAACCTCGGAACTGGATACGGTGATTGTGATTGATGTTGATGCCAACCGGCGCGTTCTGGTCGCTGAAGAGCAAGACAAAGTGATGGGCAGCTATCGCCGTGAAGTATTGCAGGGTGATCTTACCCACCCTGAGGTTTGGGCAAAAGCGGCAAACGCGACCAATCTGGAAGGAGACAGCACGCTGTTTGTATTGGGTACCGGACGCGAAGAGGAAAATTTGCGTACCGCACTGTGGCTTCGCCGCAAATACCCGCAGGCAACCATTATTGCCCGAAACAACAATACCTCTCGATTTGCCAATGAGCTTGGTCGGGAACATGACATTATCAATGTCAGTATTCTTGAACTGGTTGAAAGTAATATTCCAGCTCAGTGGCTGCGTGGTGGCTAACAAGCCGTCACTCAACCAGGAATTCGCCGCGCCGCTCCAAACGAACAGCTAATTGCTGGTAAACTGCCAGTAACCAACCAAGCCGATACGGATTTTTAAGTATGCATTCATTCAGCAAGCAATCTGAAGACACGCTGGCCTTACTCACCGCATTTTTTGAAGAACACATTTACCCGAATGAAGAAACCTATGCGGAACAAATTTCGAATGCAGAAAACCGTTTTGCATTGGTGCCTGTTATGGAAGAGCTCAGAGCCAAGGCCAAACAGCAGGGTTTATGGAACCTGTTTATTCAGCCTGCCCATGCTGAGTTTGCAGACCATGATGGCTACAGCAATTACGATTACGCACCGCTGGCCGAATTAATGGGGCGCGTACTTTGGTCGCCTGAAGTGTTCAATTGCAACGCACCCAATACCGGCAACATGGAAGTGTTCATGAAATACGCCACACCGGAGCAACAGGCACAGTGGTTAACCCCGATGCTTGAGGGTGACGTGGCAAGCTCGTACGCCATGACAGAACCACAAGTGGCCAGCAGCGACGCAACTAATGTGGAGTTGCGCATTGAACGCGACGGCAACGAGTACGTTTTGAATGGTCGTAAGTGGTTTATCACCAGCGCGATGTATCAGCGCACTGGCGTATTTATTGTGATGGGCAAAACGGACCCTGACAACAGTAACCGGCACCTGCAGCAAAGCCAGATTCTGGTACCAAGGGGTACTGAAGGTCTGGACATCATCCGACCTTTGACAACGTTAGGCTATGACGATGCACCGCTTGGCCACGCGGAATTGCGCTTCACCAATGTACGTGTACCTGCGGAGAATATGCTGCTCGGTGAGGGCCGGGGGTTCGAAATTGCGCAAGGCCGGCTGGGACCCGGCAGGATGCATCACTGCATGCGGCTTGTAGGTGCTGCGCAGAGATGCCTGGAACTGGCCTGTGTTCGTGCAAACAGTCGCGCAACCTTCGGCAAGCAGTTAAGCGAGCACCAATCAGTGCGTGAGGATATTGCCAACAGTTACGCCGAAATTGAAATGATGCGCTCACTGGTGTTAAAAGCCTGCCATAAGATGGATGCAGTGGGCGCGGCTGAGGCCAGGGATATGATAGCGGCTGCGAAAATCAAAGTGCCATTAATGGCTCAGAACGTGATTGACCGCTGCATGCAATTGCATGGCGCTGGAGGGCTAACGGAAGATTACTGCATGGCGGAGGCGTTTAATTATGCGCGCTGGTGCCGGCAGGCCGATGGGCCGGATCAGGTGCACCAGATGGCCTTGGGTAAGCAGTTGATTAAGCGGATGAGTTAGAATAGCGTTCATACCCAGCTCAACAAACCGTATGCATGTGCTTTGGGTCTTCGCTGCAAAACACATGCATAAGCTTTACTGAACTGCCTTTGTGGCGGAGCCCTAAACCAGAAAATTTAGCTCAATCGTTGTGCCGGCAGGATCAGTCAGAAACAACTGAACCTGCTTCATAACGTCCATATCCAGACGTCCAAACTCAATGCCGTTTTTCTCAAGAGTTGCAATGGTACCTGCAAGATCTTCACAGCGTAGCGCTATGTGGTCGAAATAACCTGATTTTTCGCCAGCGCGGCCCGGATCTTCTATTAGGTGAAGCAAAGGATGATCACCGGAGTACAGCCACGCGCCATTGAAACCGAAGTCTGGACGGAAGCCGGGTTTAAATCCCAGCGCTTTGTCATAAAACTCTATGACTTCTTCTATCACCGCGGCAGGCGCGGCCAAGCTGTAGTGATGCAGTTGCACTGTCTGGGTCATGGTTGCGCCATCCATTACGTCAATGGCGCAATCCTACCATCAAAGCATGGTTCCATCAGGTTAAATCAGAGAACGCCAGGATAGAAGACCACGCTCATGAAAGGTACAATACTTCTAATGATTGAATGCCTTCTCTTTGATTGCGACGGAACACTGGTAGACAGTGAGCACCTCTGCAATCAAGGTTTCGTTGAATCCTTCGCCAACTATGGAGTAACGCTGGATACACTGGATCTGGTTAAGGAATTCCGCGGCTGGAAGCTGTCAAAAATTCTCGACACATTGCAGTCTCGCCACAAGGTAAGCCTTGCCGAAGATTTTGTTCCCCGCTACCGTGCAATAGTGGCTGCATTATTTGAAGCCGAGCTAAAACCTATTGCGGACGTGAAATACGCTTTATCACACATACCTCAGCCAAAAGCAGTTGTCAGCAACGGCCCTCCCGAAAAGATAGCGCAATCTCTGCGGCTTTGCGGATTGAGTGAATTTTTTGGAAGTAATATCATCAGCGCCTACGACGTAAATCTATGGAAACCCGACCCAGAAATCTACAAGTTGGCAGCTCGATCAATGGGCTATGAAGCCGAACAATGTGCTGTAGTTGATGACGGGATAGTCGGGATTGAAGCCGGCGTTAAAGCAGGCATGAATACCTACTTTTATAACGTTTTTGGCGAAGCGTGCTCGGTTCCAGGCGCGGTAAGCTTTAATTCGATGCGGGATTTACCGGGTCTGGTGAACGCCTGATACTGTCTAGTAATTCCAAACAGTACCATCTTCCAAACGAACAACGGGGTGATAGCCTCGCTTATAAGAATAGCGTTGCGCTTCTTTTTCATCAAAATCGACACCTAGCCCGGGCTCGTCAGAGATATAAAACATACCATCCTTATAGTAGTGCTGTGACGGAAACAAGGCCTCGCACTCAAGTGTTCCCAATACCAGATATTCCTGTATTCCAAAATTAGGCGCCCACGCGTTGATATGCCCCTGCGCAGCCATCGAGATTGGCGAATGACTGGGTGCACCATGAAAGCCTGTTCGCACATGATGCAGTGCCGCTAATTCCACAATTCGTTTAACGTGCGTAATTCCTCCAGCGTAAGTGACCGCCACACGAATGAAGTCGATCAGTTCCTCTTCGATCATTTGTTTGCAGTCCCACAGCGAGTTAAACACTTCTCCTATCGCAATGGGTACTGTGCTGTGTTGCCGAATCATCCGCAACGCAGTTTGATCATCCGCAGGTGTGGGGTCTTCCATCCAATAGAGCTTGTACTGTTCAATTTCCTTCGCAAAAGCGGCGGCCTCTCTGGGCAACAGCCGATGATGTACATCGTGCAAGATTTCCAACTCATTTCCAAAACGCTCACGGATTGCTTCGAATACGGTTGGCATATAGCGCAGATACTTCGCAGTGCTCCATATCTCCTCTTCTGGAAGCGAACCGAATTGTGTGATGAAATGTTTGGAATCTTCATTATTTTTTGGGATCGCGTAACCGCCAGCAGGCATATCGGGTATGCCACACTGAACCCGCACTGCCTTATAGCCCTGATCCTGATAATGCGCGATGGTGTCCAAAAGCGCACCCAGATTCGAGCCGGTAGCGTGCGCATACACTAATGCTCCTTCTCGGCTTTTACCGCCAAAAAGCTGGTACAGAGGAAGGTTTGCAAGTTTGCCTTTGATATCCCACAAAGCCATATCAATGGCGCCAATAGCCGCCATAGCCACAGGGCCACGTCTGAAGTAGGCGCCACGATAAAAGTATTGCCAGATGTCTTCACTGTTGAGGGGGTCTTTGCCAATCAAGCAAGGAATCAGGTAATCCGTCAGATACGCAGCAGGCAGCGTTTCGCGGTTGTTCAGCGTTGCATCACCCAACCCGTAAATGCCCTCATCAGTCTTTATTTTAAGCGTGACGTAATTTTTGCCAGGCCCACCAATAAACACTTCAGCGCCGGTAATTTTCAATTCTGATTCTCCAGTTTATTTACCGGCAAGCATCAACCCTGGATCAGATCAAGACAGATGTTCGCGGAAAAAGCCAACCATCCTGTTCCATGTCAGTTGACCGGCACGCTTGAAAAACTCGCGCCTGTCGATATTGCCATGGCAATACTCGTCGTAGAGTTCAAACACCTGATCGTCGATTTCTTCTTGTTTCATGTTTGGCATCCTTTGCGATTCAGGCCAATTGTACGGAAAGCGGGTGCAAAACCCAAAAAAAAGCCCCGGCACTTAGCTGGGGCTTTTAAGAAGTGAGCGTTCACACTCAGTGCCACTCACTTATGTCGAGGATTTAGACTCGATGTTACATGCGGTAGCTCAAACCAAAGGTGATTCTTCGGTCAGGGTAGCCCACGAAACACAGAGGTCCACCGCCATTGATACAACGCTGCTCAATGTTTTCTTCTGTCAGGTTCACGGCTTCAACACCCAGCGTAAAGTTCTCCGTTACATCGTAACTGATGCTGGCATTCAGCTGCCCTCTGTCGTCAGTCACAACCGGGAAGCTGAACGTACTGTTAACGCTAGCACCACCTGCGAAGTCTTCAGTTCTGAATGCTTCACGCCATGTGTAACGCATTCTGGCTGACAGGCCGTACTTCTCGTAGTACACCGTGAAGTTGTAGGCATCTTCAGAAAAATCGAGAAGACCTTCTGGAGCGCTTACATCACCTAGTACAGTTGCACCACGACCCGAAGTGGTATCAATCGCTGAGCCACCGCTGAAGTCTTGCATAGTGTAGTTAAAGATGAAGCCGAAACCAGATGCCCAACCCAGGCGATCTTCGAACTGCGCGAGGTCATACTGGAAGGCCAGCTCTATGCCTTGTTGGGTTGTTGTTGCGGTGTCATTCCCAGGCTGCTCGAAGTCAACACACAAACCGGTAGTGTTTGGGTCACCCAATACATTAGGTATAACGTCAGGGTTAAAGATACCACCACCAGGGCAGGTCGGATCAGTCTCTGCTGTGAAACCACCCATTCCGTCTGGAGTCAGCTCGGCACCGTTTAAGGTTGTGCCAAACAGATTTTTCCGTTCCTTATTGAAGTAACCGATACTCACTACTGACGCTGGCGCGAAATACCATTCAGCAGCAAGATCCCAGGAAATTACTTCTTCTGGCACCAGGCCTGCATTTCCTAACTGAATCGCAGTATTTTCGTTTTCAGTAAAGGTGAACCCTGTATTCAGGTCATCAAAATCTGGACGACGGATATCTTTACCGGCACCCATGCGAATGAGCAGCTCATCAATTGGCTGGACAACCAGATTTAAACGCGGCAGCAGGAAGCTATAGTCACCACTCGTTGTTTGCAGTGATCTTAATCCATTGGCGTCTTCAGGACCAAACGCTGTTGAATCAATATCGGTCTGCACATAACGCACGCCAAAGTTGCCACGTATGATTCCTGTTTCAAAGTTTACCTGAGCGTACAGAGCATGGGTTTCTTCGCTGATGTCATAAAAAGCGTTCTGATCGGATTCCAGCTCTAAGACGAGATCGCCGTCAGCGCCAGGCTCCAATGTGCGCTGTTCAGCAAGTGCACGCTCAAGAATCGCTATGGTACCTTCGGGGTCAGAAAACGAACGATCCGGATCTACAAGAAGGAAATTACGGATAGCAAGAGCTCTGCCATCGGCGTCTCCATAATTGCTTGGACCTCTTACAAGAAGCTCTTGAAACAGAGTGCCTCGCGGGCTGTCTTCCAATCGGCTGAAGCCGCCAATTCGGTCATCTATGTCCTCAAAACTGCTTTCAGATTCGTTGTACCGATAACCGAAGTCGATGGACGTAATGCTGTACTCGTCAAGCTTGAAGGAAAAGTCAGCGCGGAACGCCTCTTCAGAATTTTCCTGCCTGTTACGACCCACATCCACCTGATCCAGTACGACATTGGCAGGATCGGTAAGTTGATCAATTGTTGGGGCAAACGGTGAATCAAAGTTGATGCCGAATGATAATGAACCTCCTCTCAGGTCATAAATAAAGGGCACACAGTTATCGTTACTGGTGCTTGGATCACCTGTCGCTGCGCCATCCAGCGGGCAGTTGGGGTTGATAAAGTTTAAGGTCGTGTTCAGCGTTGGGTTGGTGGTGTCAGCGCTGGTTGATGCAAGCTCAACACGAGCAGACCACCTTTCGTTTTGCCATTCGCCACCTAATCGAAAGATCTCGCTGTCGGTAACACGAGAACCTGTCTCGCTGGAGAATCGAAGGTTTGGATCGTCGTCATCATTGGCCAGGTCGGGCTCAATAGTGCCCCTTACCGCTGCCATTAAAGTGCCTATATCAGAGTCGCCAAATCGCCCGATATTGAGTGTCTCCAACTCATCCGGTGCCTGACGGTTTCTATGTGCAGATACTCCAGATGCCTGGACTCTGTAATTGTCACGGCTTCGTTCTTGCTCATTGATGATGGCATCAAAATAGAATTTCAGGTCGTCATTGGGAGCAAATTCGAAACTAGTCGCTAAGTTGGTAGTTTCGTAGTCGTCATTTTCCTGTTCCTGCAGAAGGAATTGAATGCCTAAAAAGTCCTGCGGACCGCCAGGAACGCTGGACAGGTTGTCGCGGTCAGTTCGAGGGCGGAAAGATACCGCTTCCTGCTCGGTGTAGCTGCCACTGATTACAACCCCAAATTTACCTGCGTCAGTCTCCCAGTTATTACCAAACGCCGCAGAAAACCGTGGTTGTGTGCTTTCTGTGCTGAGGCTGCTGTCCTCACCTTGTATACGAGCAGACACCAACATGTCATCAAGGTCGAGAGGACGAATTGTTTTCAGGTTGATAGTGCCACCAACTGAACCTTCGATGGTTTTCGCTTCAGGCGCTTTGATTACTTCCACACCAGCAATTATCGATGCGTTAACGTCTTCAAAATCAATACCGCTACGACCAGCGCCAGAACCTACGGTAGATACACCATTAATTTCGATGCGGTTTGAATTAGTACCGCGGATTTGAACGCCGGTACCAATACCGGCGGAACGCGTAATCTGGACACCCGTAATGTTCTCAAGAACCTCAGCCAGGTTTTGATCAGGCAGCTTACCAATGTCTTCCGCCATAATGACTTCTTTCAGGTTATCCGCATTGCGCTTCTGATTAAGAGCGCTGGCAAGAGACCCACGAATACCGCTTGTGACAATAACCTCTTCCAAAACTGGTTCGCTGGTTTGCGCATAGACACCGTTTGACAGTGCCGACAGCGTTAGCGACAAGCCGCCAATCATCAGCCCTTTAGACGACGGGCGCGCAGCGTGCGTGGGGGCTCCTCTTTTTAATGATTTCATCGTAGTTTTCTCATCTTTGGTTAGGGTGTTAAACACACTTTGGTATGAATTTATTGGCCATTGGTAGGCTCTTTTATGGTACTGCCGGTCAGTTTACATAAAACCAATTGGAGATACCATCTTTTTTTACCAATAGTTGTATTTTATTACACCAATGAGTTCATATTGGTAATACCAATATATTTATTATATGCATACCAATTGATATCCGATATTGAGGCATACTGCTGGCTAAGTGTATGACAAGCGAAATCAGGGTACGCCATGACAAGAACAAGCACTGCAACACCGAACAAGCGCCAAAGCCAATTTGCCAAGATGCTTGCCCTTGTATTGCCCGGCATATTTTTACTTGGCTTCAATATTGGGACTGGCAGCGTTACCGCCATGGCCAAAGCGGGCGCAGACTACGGCATGTCACTGCTATGGACAATTGTAGCCTCCTGTTTATGCACGTTTTTCATGATCAACCTGTACGGTCGTTACACCGTAATTACCGGTGAGACGGCACTTCAGGCATTTCGAAAACACCTTCACCCGGCCGTAGGCATCTATTTTATTATCGCGTTGACTGCCGGTGTATGCGGCAGCGTAATGGGTGTGATGGGTATCGTTGCGGATATCTGTTATGAGTGGTCTAAAACACTCATCGAAGGCGGCATTTCACCCATCTACTTTGCGGCTTTCTTTGTCAGTCTGGTGTACTACATATTCTGGAATGGAAAAACGGAGTTCTTCGAGCGCAGCCTGGCCGTCATTGTCGCGATCATGGCTACGTGCTTTTTGATCAATTTCTTCATCATGATGCCGCCACCGGGTGATATTGCACTTGGCTTGATACCAAACATCCCACAGGTGGACGCACCAGGTGGCGGCCCTATTCCAGGCAGCGGTGCCCTGCTGGTTATTGCATCGATGATCGGCACCACCGTGTTTTCAGGCCTATTCATTATTCGCACCACGCTGGTGAAGGAAGCCGGCTGGACCTTGATGGACTATAAGAAGCAGCGCAATGATGCAGCTTTCTCAGTGGCATTGATGTTTGTGATCAGCGCATCGATCATGGCTGCAGCGGCAGGGACTTTGCACGTTGAGGGTATTGGCTTAACAAAGGCATCGCAAATGATCGAACTGCTGGAACCTTTAGCAGGGTCACTTGCAACATCGATCTTTGCTATAGGGCTTATTGCTGCAGGCGTGTCTTCGCAGTTTCCAAATGTGCTAATGCTTCCATGGTTACTGTGCGACTATATGGGCACTGAGCGGGACATGACCTTGAGCAGGTACAGAGTCATGGTCTTTCTGATTTCCCTGTTGGGTCTGGTGGTGCCTATATTCGAAGCCAGACCCGTGCTTGTGATGATTATTTCGCAAGCCTTCAACGCGGTTATCCTGCCGATTACTGTATTGTGTATTTTTTATCTGAGTAACCGTAAAGATCTGCTGCAAGAACATGTTAACACCTGGGTAGCTAACACTATTCTTACAGTGATTCTATTGTTCTCAATCTTTACTTCATTCATCGCCATCAAAGGCGTCTTGCAGATCTTATGACCGGGCCATATTCGGTTTCGCTGCCAGCGGCTCAATCTTCGGGCACAAAACCCAAACACTGAGCATCGCAATCACCGCGAGTGACGCACCAATCACGAACGCCGGCGTGTAGTTGCCACCGGACGTCAGCCAGGGCACCAGTGACGTTAACGCGGCAGCTGTTAATTTTGCAGCCATACCGGCAAAGCCCGCCAGCGTTCCTACCGTGTTTCCACCATAAAAATCACTGGGCAAGGTTTGAACGTTACCAATCGCTGTTTGAAAGCCAAACAGAATAACCGCCATTAACAGCACAGCATTGACCGGAGCCCCAGGGTTGGACATTGCCAGCAATGCTGGAAGCATGATCAAACAACCGAGAGTTATTACCGTTTTTCGCGTGCGGTTAACACTCCAGCCAGACTTAAGGCGGTTTTGCGCCAGCAGACCGCCAAACCAGGCACCCACCATCGCGCCAACGTACGGAACCCAGCCATAGATACCAATGGTTTTGACGTCCATGGAATACACTTCGGAAAGATAGATTGGAATCCAGAACACAAACAGCCACCAGATGGGATCTATGGCGGCAGAGGCAATAATAACGCCCCAGCTTTGTTTGCGAGACAGCATTTCCGAGGTAGACGGATTATAGCCTTCTTCATTGCCCTGTTCGGCTTGCGTATTTTTTTGCCCGGTAAGAATATACTCGCGCTCTTCCTCGGTGATCCAGGGGTGGTCTTTAGGTGGCGCCTTTACCAGCACCATCCATGGGACCAGCCATAACAAACCCACCAAGCCGACAATAATAAAAATAGCCTGCCAACTGAAAAACACCGAAAGATAGGCGATCAGTGGAATGGAGATAATACCGCCGATAGCCGCGCCCGAGTTAAATATGCCCTGCGCCAAGGCACGCTCTTTGATCGGGAACCATTCCGCGTTACCCTTGGTTGCGCCGGGCCAGTTACCTGCTTCGGCCACACCCAAAATGCCCCGAAAAATACTGAAACTTGCCAGTCCGGCTGCCAGCGCATGCGCCGCAGTCGCCAAAGACCAGATACCAATCGATAAGGCAAACCCAAGACGCGTTCCTACCCAATCAAATATTTTGCCGAAGATGGCTTGACCAAACGCATACGAGAATACGAAGACAACCGAGATAAATGCGTAGATCTCTTTCCGCTCATCCGCGGTTTTATCTGGATAAATATCTGCCGATATGGCCGGCCATAACACGTTCAACGATTGCCGGTCGATGTAATTGATGACCGTCGCCAGCGCGATTAAAGTGATAACCCACCATCTGAGGTTTTTTATTTGCATTGTTTAATGTCCTCTGGAAAATCGTTCTTGCGTAACGTCACGCCAATCGTGTATTGCCGCCTAGGTAAATCCAAATCTCTGGCTGATAATCTTCGTCTATTTGTAGCTAATGTTTCTGACTTTGTACTGGTCATTATTCGCCACGATGTTCGCCGTGCCGTCCATAACAACGTCTTCTATGATCGTAATTGGTTCACCATTGCTTAGATGCAGAGCAAGCGGTGAACTGTTGAGCCAGGTAGAATCTGAAATGTTCAGGTTTTGCACACCGTGAAACTTGAACGAAGCGCCAGTCTTATTTCGCTTTCCATGACCTGCATTTTTAAACTCATTGCCGTGTACACGCACAATAGGCCCAAAAGTGCTCTCGTCCGTACCACCCCGGTAGACATGTGCAATCGGTCCCTGGATATCGGTAAATTTGCTATTGATGATGTCCAGGTTTTCAACGTTGTACATTCCCAGATCATCGGTTTCCTCAGCCAATGACAGGATTGTTCCGCTCACATTGCTCATCTCGGTATCGCGTATCTCAATCGAATCAGCAAACGTGCTTCGGTACACTTTCAGGAAATCAAAACTGTGATTCACATCCAGATCCGTCACTTTGCAATTACGCACGGCTAGTGAGTAATTCTGATTCATCGAATAGCGGCTTGTACTGATCACATTGTTGCCAGCCGTATCCGGCGACTCGCTGCCATCCATCCAAATATTTTCAAGCACAAGTGCCCCGCCATTTTCGATGGTGAAGAAAGTTGATTTTTCTGAGCGAATGATGGCCTTGCCGCCTGACTTGGCCTTGATAGTAATTGGGTGATTAACCACCGCGAACTTTTTCAGCAGATATTCTTTGCCATTTTCAAGAAGCAAAGTGTCGCCGGGCCCGCTGTTTTTAAGCGCGGCAACAATGGTATCAGTTCCAGGAGTAACGGCAATTGTATTGTTGCTGGGCGCTTTTTTACCTGGTCCTGGTTTTGGATAATAACTCGCACCTGTGTCTTGCTTGGCGACAGGTAGTTTCACTTCGCCGAAGGAAATGCCGTCAATCAGGTGCTGAGCCGGAACTCGTAACCCATGCCTGTTTTCAGACACTGAATAGGGCACTTTCTCGAAACCGCCGTTGATTGGAACTGTGATCTCATCATTAACGATGTTGCCTTGAAAACTGATACCGGACACGTCATCGTACACGGTAAACGGATTAAGGTTCGTTTTGCTCATGATAATGTTGTTGTGCATGGACGAACCAACAGGTGTTGCAGAGCGTTCTGCATCACTGCCTGCGCACAACTGAATATGATCACTGTCGACCACGATGTTATTCAGCATGTGTGAATCAACAACCTGGTTGTAACGGTTAATCGGGGAGTTCGGCACGCCGTTCATAATCACCAGAGCACCGCGAAACCGGTGCCCCGTCAAACCGTACAGGTAATTGTTCTTAACGGTTTGATATTCATTAATGATGCGAATGCCACCCGTATTGGGTTTGCCATTACCCAGAAAATAATTGTTCTCAACCAGGGTGTTGTGGCCGTGGCGCATTGTCAGGGTTCCCTGACTTTCGAAGAAAACGTTGCCCTTGATTATGTTGCCGCATGACTTACTGGAGATGATTTCCAGTTCACCACTGGTGCGATCAAAATAGTTATGCTGGACAACTGTATTGGAATAGTCACGGGAATAATGACTGGTGCCGATCCTAAGCGTTTCTCCGCCATTCGAACCCAGAGTCTGGCGCGGCCCAAAGTAATTGTATTCTATGACGTGGCCATTTTCCTGGCTGGCTTTAGTGGTCATCTTCACCGCCAAAGTCACACCACGATTACCTTTGTTCAGCAATGAATTGTGATCAAAGGTATTGTTTTTGCCGTAAATCGCTACCCAAGTGTCTGCAGAATAGCGCTCGGGGTTACTGAAACCATCAATAACAGTATTGTGTACCCGAACGTGGTTTGCCAAATCATTTTTCGATGTTCGAAAAGAGATAACTTCGCTTGTGGGCGTAAAGCCTTCTTTGAACACCAGGCCGGAAACTATCAGGTGCGAGCCCGATATGCTCAGATTGGACTGGCCTTTGATAATAACCTTGCCAGCTTGTTCTGCTTTCAGCTCAATTGGATTGTCTGGCTGGCCGATTGCTTTGAACACCAGTTCTGCGTCAGTCCAGGTGCCATTAGCTAACACCAGCGTGTCGCCCGGTTGTAGCGCAGAAACTGCCTTATCGAACTCCTCAACCGTGCTTACAAGCGTAGTGCCGGCATCGAATGGCATTGAACGAATGGCATCAGTCGGTGCACATGCGGTGAGCAAGAGTATCAGAGAGACTGTAAGCAAGCTGGCAGGTCGCATGATTATCACTCACCTTTCACGTTCAGGATTTGTCTACTCTGCCGAAGCAGCACGAGGACTGCTTCGGGATCACCATATATTATGAAAACAGAGTACCGCCGTTGATATCGATACTCGCGCCAGTGATAAAGCTGGACTCTGATGACGCCAGATACAGCGCCAAAGCAGCCGTTTCCGCGGCTTGCCCTTCTCTACGCAGAGGGGTGTTGCCAGCAACAGCAGTGCGCACTTCGTCTTTGGTGAACGTATCATGGAATGTTGTGCTGATCATTCCAGGGCACAGGCAGTTCACGCGGATGCCGGATGGGCCAAGCTCTTTGGCCATTGCGCGGGTAAATGTCATCACGGCACCTTTTGATGTGCCGTACGCCGCAGCGCCAGGGCCACCACCGTCGCGACCAGCTTGAGAGGCGAAATTCACAATAGCACTGCCCTGTGGCATATGTGGAACCACGGCTTTGGTGGTCAAAAATGTACTGGTTACATTGAGCTTCATTACATGCTCGAAGAATTCTTCATCCATTTCAGCAAGTGGCTTGCGAGCAACCAGGCCACCCACAACGTTGACCAACACATCAATCGAATCACCGAATGCGGCTTGCGTCTCGCTGACCAGGTTTGCTACATCCGTCGCCTTGGTCATATCACCACGTACAGCAATGGCCTCACCGCCCGCTGCTTTGATGGCCGCCAATGTTGACTCGGCACTTTCAGAGTTGTTGCAGTAGTTAACCACTACTTTTGCCCCGGCAGCCGCCAGACTTTCGGAAACGGCTCTTCCAATATCGCGCGCGCCACCGGCAACGATGGCAACTTTGTTTTTCATAGTCATTTTAAATCCATGTGTTGTTTAGCTTATTTGGAACCAGTGGATACTGCGTCCTCACAAGGCACGCGCACTCGCATACCTTATGATCAAGCTAGGATAATAAATTGGACTAGCAAATTTAGCAACCAATTTTACATACCAATTGTCAGCAGGTATGTAAATCCAATTTCTAACAGAGTGCGATGCCGCTTGAGTGGCTCAGCGGCTGCGCGGAATAATCGCACCCCGGTGTTGAATAACCTCGGACGCCAGCGCATGGCCCGCCTGGCAGGCTTCTGCCCCCGAACAGCCGTTCAACCTGGCGGCAAGAAAGCCCGCGTTAAAACTGTCACCCGCCGCTGTGGTGTCAACCGGTGTCACCTGCACTGCCGCAACGCGCTGGCGCGCTTTTCCTTGCGCAAGCAAACACCCGGACCCGCCCATCTTTACCACAATCTCGGGCACGCCATGCTTCTGCAGTGCATCAATCACCTGCTCGGCTGTTTCAAAGCCGAACAGTAAGGACTCATCTTCCAATGTTGGTAGCGCAAGGTCTGTGAGACTGTACATCTGCGTATACACTTGCCTGGCGGTCGCCGCATTTATCCAAAGGTTTGGTCGATAGTTGCCATCGAAAATGATCTTTCCGCCGGCTTGCCTGTAGGCGGTAAGGTAACCAAACAGGCCATGCAGGGATTTCTCCGGGAGAATGCCCAGGCTAATCCCAGACAAATACAAGTGGCTACATCCAGCAAGCGCGTCAAACAGCCGCTCTGTTCGATCAATGTCATCAAACAATCGGCTGGCGGGAGACCCTTTTCGCCAATACAAGAATGATCGCTCCCCATCCGCTGCTACGTTGATCATATACATACCCGGCACTGAGTTAGGCATACGTTCAACCAGAGAGCAATCGATACCTTCCGCCTGCCACTCTTGCAGTAGCCAGTCGCTCATGATGTCATCACCCAGGGCCGTCACATACCGGGTAGGGACGCCACTTCGACTCAAGTAGATTGACGTGTTCAGCGTATCGCCGCCGTAATTCATTGTCATCGGCAAACCGCGAGCGGGCGCACTACGATCTGCTTTAGACAGTTCCAGCATACATTCGCCAATAACGGCGATAGAAAATGACATAGTTTAGTCCGCCTCAAGCTCGCCAAAGAAATAAGGGCCCTTCCATTTGTACACCTTACCGTTTGTTTTCAAAGTGTGCGCTTGATTGGCCGACGCTTCGCTATTTGACACTATGAACAGCTGTTTGTGGCCTTGCACATCTTCTATTGTGACGGCGGTATAACGCTCATCATCATGCACAAGCGAAAGCTCAGCAATATTGCTGTTCGAATTCACCGCCAGCTCAGACACCGGACTGTAACGACCGTGCGGTTCTATCACGGTGACAAACGTGGTATCGGCTGTTTTTTTCCTTCGAAGCATAACGCCCGGATCGCGACGCAGGTTGAACTCAGGGTCGTTCGCCCCAAGCCTGGTCATCAGCAATTCATCCGCTGCATCAGTTACCGACGTTAATGAGTAGAAAGCGCTATTATCCATCCAGGAAAATCGGGTATTGCCGCTGGCCGCCGACGCCTTGCCTTCAAGGAACAAGTGCTGATATCCATTTTTCTTACCCAACGGAGTCAGCGAACCAGGGGTCTCAAGCTCGAGATTGCTTTGTAATACTTGCCCAAAATAGTAAAACGGCACATCATATTGATTGCGAGTTTTTGAATTCACTTTGAAAACATCCAATAGAAACGGTTTCTCAAAGTACTCTGATGTAATCAGCGCCATCGTGCGGGCCATCAATGTACCAGGGTAGGCATTCTTCTCTCGCGCACTGACAACCTGCACATCGGTACGGGACACATCAGCAAAAAACAACTCCGAGTGGTGCTGGCTACCAATTTCATACCTGCCTTCGAAATGCGAGGTTTCGTTAACAGTCAGCGTATTGTGCGCCACCGTCTGCTTCGCCCAGCTGGAGTTTTCCTTGAGGTAGTTCCCGCCACCTTTCTGGCCTATATTAACGAAACGAACCAGCCCGTAGTCTTGCAATACCTCTTCGCCTTTTTCATATAAAGAGAATGACAGTTTGTCGTAGTGTCCGTGACTAAGGCCCTGAGCGCTGTACTTAAATACAAGCGTTAGATCTTCAGCGCCGGATCTCAATATCGCCAAGCCGCCTTGTTGCCCATCCGGGCCGTCGGAAAACACCACGGATTCTTTCTGAAAAGGTTGTGCTTTTCCATCGCGTATCGCTTGGGCAACCGCAAACCCGGCGTCATCCAACAGGACCTCGCCCTGCTGCTCAGCAATACTTAACAGTTGCGGATTCCGTCCACCATTGAAGTACGCAATATTTACCGCGCTCACCGTAGCGGATGTGTGGTACGACATTCCTTTTTGTGCGTCGTTTATAGGGAAGAATTCTCCGTCGGCATCACTTAAGTTGAGCAAGGCAGATACAGCGTTGAGCAACACCCCGTCTTTGTACTTAAAAATCTGCAGCTCCGGTTTGACGTTATTCAACGCCTGGGCAAACACCAGGAATGGGTACATCGCGTAGCGCTGATAGTACGGCCCCTCGGTGTAATAGCCTTCAGGGGAAAAGGGCTCGTAAAGATTCGCTAAAAAGCCGGCTTTTTGCCCTTCCACTTTAATAAAGCCACCGTCATTGTCTTTAGCGCCAACATCAAGCCCGTCGTCCTCAATGCCGTACAATGCTCTCTGAATGAGCTCATCGTCGTTCATTACCAGCCCGATCATCCCAACAGCGGCATTTCCCCACGTGCTGTGGTTATGCACCCGGTTGAAAAACTGCGGGTTCTCTATCGATATAAAGTCAGCGAACGGGCGAAACAGGTTTTGTTCCAATTGCTGGCGCTCTTGTTCTGACAGCCAGTCGTAGATAGCGTCGTATGCCAGACTGACGTACAGCAGCCAGTTACTGTCATTAAGGCATTGCCAAAACAGTTTGCCGCGAGCGTATGACCGAGTCTGCGGGTGCAGAGGCAAGCCCTTGTACATCGCCTCATACTGAAACAACATGTCCCGAATATAAACAGCGTAGCGATCATCTTGCAAAATCTGAAACAAGGCGCCAGCCTTTTGCATTACGAACCAATTACGCTTGTGCCGCTGGTGTGTGTAGCCGCCTGAGAAGTCCTTGGGAACAGGTGTATGTATTCCCAATTCAATCTCGGCATCAACTTCGGCTTTCACTTTCGCCAAACTGGCGTCAAACAGCGGCACATCGCCCAGCTGTGCTCTGATTTGTTCGATACCGGATTTACTCATGACAAGGCCAGGGCGCTCTGCCGTATGCGCTGATATGGGCAGTAGCAGCAGCGGAACCAGCACTAAGCTACCCAAGTATTTGATCACTCCCGCCAGCCTCATGAATAGAATGTTCAATTTTTTCTCCATTGCGAGCGCTGCGACAGTTTGATAGGACGAGATTTATAAACCAATCGGGGTTTTTTTGCAATAAATCATCATACCAATTTGATTTATTTGGTAGGACCAATTAACATTGCTGGTATAAACTGGGGTGATTGGCATCGGGCAGATCAAAGGATTGAATAAGGAGAAGCCAGCATTCTTCAATTGAGCGTCGAATGCACCGCCAATGAAGCGCGTGTCATTCGAATAAGCTTGAAATTTGGTCACTTTCTGTAACTATTGCGGTGTTACTGGAAAGGCCAGCGGTCTTATCCGTCTAGGGGGGGCTATGAACGACAAACGGCTATATCATCAGGTTGCCGATCAAATAAAGCAATTGATTCAGGATGGCGCTTACCCCCCAGGCAGCAGATTGCCTGGCGAAAGAGAGCTGGCAGAGCAGTTTCAAGTCAGCAGGGTCACTGTGCGCGAAGCCGAGATAGCCTTGCAGGCGCTGGGCTATTTAGGGATCAAAACCGGTTCCGGGGTTTACGTAATGGAACCCGGAACAAATACACACACATCTGTCCCCGACGTCAGCGCGTTCGAACTTACCGAAGCACGGTCACTGTTTGAGTCTGAAGCCGCTGCATTGGCAGCACGTGTTATTGATGATGAAACACTGGAACACCTGCAAGGACTGATTGAAACCATGTCCAGCGATAACCCTGCCGATGAAGAAGCATCGCAACGTGCTGACCAGGAGTTCCATCTGGCCATTGCCGCAGCATCCGGCAACGCCGCGGTGCAATACACGATCGAGAACCTGTGGAAAATGCGCACCGGTTTGCCCGCCATCAGAGACGTGCATTCTGCAATATGCGCAAGTGAAGACGGCAAAGACCGACGTTCTGAGCACGAAGAAGTACTCACCGCATTGCGCAACAGGGACGCCACAGGCGCGCGCGAGGCGATGCGTGCACATTTCACGCGACTGCTGGGCTCGATGATTGATATCACCGAAGAAATGGCTCTGCAGGAATTGCGAAGCAAAGCATCGGCCAGCAGGCAGCGCTATCTCAATGGCACAGCTCTCAACCAGCGAGATTAACCTGCAGTTCGAACAGGCTTGTCGCTATTGATGTAATACTTGTTTTCTTGCAAGCGCACCTACCTTGCAGCGTTCGTCGCAAATGGCTGGGCGTTCTCGTACTGGAAGTGAAATCACATAAGGTCTAGCGACAACAGGAGAGTGCCTTGGCAGACACAATTAAGGTTTTAATTTTCGGAACCGGGTTTGCGGGCCAAGGACATGCCGACGCTTTTCGGAAAGCGGGTGCCAACGTAGTCGGTATCGTCGGTCGAACAAGTAGTATTGTAAAGCAGGTAGCCCAAGACCTTGGGATCCCCTATGCGGGAACAGATTGGAAGCAAGCACTCACTGATTGCGAACCCGATGTAGTGTCCATCGCAACACCGGGTGGGGCACATTATCAACCTATCAAGCAAGCCATCAATTTTGGGTGTCATGTTTTTTGTGACAAACCGCTTACTGAAAGCGGCGCATCAGCAGTAGATCTTTACCGCAGAGCGGAAGACAAAGGCGTAAAAACAGCGTTTGCTTCCAGTTTCAGATACATGCCGGAAGTCCTCCACGCCAAAAGGCTGGTTACTAGCGGCGCAATTGGCGAACCCCTGGAAGTGGAATGCATTTCACATTTCAATCTGGAGCGCGATATACCGTTCGGTTGGTCCCATCGCAAAGAAGACGGAGGTGGGCGACTCAACAACAACTTCACCCACAAATTGTCCATTGTTACATCGGTGATTGGCGAAAAGATCCTGTCGATTATGGGCGAAGTTCGCGATGACCTTGGCAGAGCACCCATCGTGGAGGGTGTGCATAACTTCAAAACCAGACGCGATTTCATACCGCAGGATCTTGCCGACCCATCGCTACAGTGGGGTGAGTCCAATGTTGAATGGTCTTACACCGTACTGGCGCAGCTGGAAAGCCAGTTGGCACGAAAGCCGGTGTCAGTACTGTTCAAGCATGGCGGGCTTCACCCCCGCTTTGGCGATGACTGCATTGTTTTTTATGGTAGCGAAGGCGCCATCTACATTAAGGGCCACTATGGCGCTGGCCCTTTGTACCTTTACGGCGCGAACAAGAACTGGGTCGAAACAGAATTGCCCACTGACATTGCCGCCGACGTACCTGACGTGAAAGGGGATACTGAAAGGAACTGGCAATACCTGGTTCGCGAATTCGTGCGAGATATTAACGGTGAATCCGTAGCACCCTACCAAACCTTCAAAGACGGAAGCCGATACCAACAACTGATCGACTTGATTCGAGAGAATTCCAACTGGACGGACGTGAGCCAACTCCAGTAAATCGACAAGGCTATCGCCATGTTCTACGAATATGCAGTCATAGCGGCTTACTTTCTGCTTGTTGTGGGTATTGGTTTTACCTTCAAGCAAATGGCAAGGCAATCCACCAGCGATTACTTCCGTGGCGGCGGTAGAATGCTGTGGTGGATGGTTGGCTCAACTGCATTTATGGCACAGTTTTCAGCCTGGACTTTCACCGGCGCCGCGGGAAAAGCATTTACTGACGGCTTTGCCGTCAGCCTGGTGTTTCTAGCCAACACCTTCTCGTATTTTTGCGGTTGGGCCTATTTCTCGCACAGATTCAGACAGATGCGAGTTGATACTCCCACTGAAGGCATTCGTCGGCGGTTTGGCAGTCAGAACGAAATGTTTTTTTCGTTTGCGCTTATTATTTTCAGTTTTATCAATGCCGGGATTTGGCTGAACGCGCTGGGCGTTTTTACCAGTGCAGTTTTCAATACTGACATCAGCACGACAATAATCGCAACCGGGCTGGCTGTTATGTTTGTTTCAGTATTATCGGGTGCCTGGGGTGTTGTCGCATCAGACTTTGTACAGACACTGGTTGTCGCCGTGGTTTCCGTTGCTTGCGCACTTGTCGCTTTGCTGAAAGTAGGTGGGCCGGTGGAGTTAGTGAGCAACTTTCCTTCGGGTTTCATCATGGGGCCCGATATGAATTATGGACTGCTGCTGGTTGGCACTTTCGTGTTCTTCCTGGCCAAGCAGCTAATAACCATAATGAACATCAACGACTCATTTCGCTTTCTGAACGCCAGAGATTCAGCAAATGCCCGAAAGGCTGCATTGTTTGCCATGCTGTTAATGGGTATCGGCAGCATCGTCTGGTTTATTCCTCCATGGGCTTCTGCAATCTTGTACCCCGACGCAGCAGCGGCCTATCCGGAGCTAGGCAACAAAGCGGCAGACGCGGTGTACCTGGTGTTTGTGCGCAACGCGATGCCGATAGGAACAGTAGGCCTGCTTGTTGCCGGCTTGTTTGCCGCATCAATGTCGTCAATGGACTCTGCGCTGAACAAAAACGCTGGCATCTTTGTGCGTAGCATTTACCAACCGCTTTTAACGAAGTACGACAAGCAGGCCAGCGACAAGCAGCTGCTTTTCACCAGCAAGTTGCTCAGCTTCTTTAGTGGTTTAGTCGTTATCGCAATGGCTCTGTACTTCAAATCACTGAAAGAATTCAGCCTGTTTGACTTGATGATGTCAGTGTCCGCGATGATCCAGGTACCTATATTGATACCACTGCTGTTTGGTCTGTTTATCAAGAAAACGCCCCAGTGGGCGCCTTGGCTTACGGTTCTAATTGGCCTGTTGGTGTCCTGGCTAATGATGAACGTTATCACGGCAGAGCTTGTTGCTGACTGGATAGGGTTGGATGTTTTGACCCACCGGGAGACAGCAGACATGAATCTGATTTTAACCCTGGCAGCACAACTCTTTATAACCGCCGGTTTCTTTTGTTCTACCCGCTTTTTCTACAATGAGCAAGAAGATCTACACAAGCAAGCAACAGATAGCTTCTTCAAAGATCTTGAGAAACCGGTGATTGCCGATTCCGAGCAAAACGATTATGACCGTCTACAACGCCACAAACTGGGCACAATGGTGAGCTGTATGGGCGCGGGCATGCTATTAATGGCCCTTATTCCGAACCCAATCTGGGGAAGAACTATGTTTGTGGTTTGCGCAGCGATTGTTTTGACAATAGGTGTGCTATTGCGCAAGCATGCCAGCACCGTTTAGAACATCGTCTTATTGAAGCCCGTGCCCTTCTCCAGGTCAATGATATCAATGCCTATCGTCGCAACATCGGGAAACATCTCAGAGAGCGTCGCGATCACTGATTTTGACAGCCGTACTTTTTGTTCCGTTGTTCTGCCTTCCAATATATGGGCAAATACCTGAATAAAGTCTTCTTTTTTATTGCCGATCCGGTGATGTTGAAAAGCATTCACTCTGACTTGAATATTGCTTTCGCTAAACAGCTCAGTTGAGCTTGCGGCAATATGAACCCTCTCGGTGATTGTGTCTCCATCCTGAGAGAGCAAAACGTTTTCCGAACAATCAACAACGAAATGTGGCATGTCTGTTCCTACTTGGTAGTAAGTTATCTTAACTGAGAAAATGTGCTAGCCGGTATTCCTCATTCCTGCGGCAATGCCAGCAATGGTGACCATGATCGCTTCGTCCAGCAAAGGATCCGGATTTTTCCGGTCGCGCTTCAAAAACTCTACTTGCAGCACGTTGAGCGGATCGGTATACACATTGCGAAGACCTATCGTGGTTTTTGCCCAGCTTTCATTTTCCAGCAAAGACTCTGATTCAATAATGGCCAGCAGGGTTTGGGTGTCCGAAGCCAGTTGCTCACGTAACTGCTGACCAATGAACTGCAGCGGGTCTTCAACCAGGCTGGCATCGTAAAACGCTGACAGATCGGCATCGGACTTCGCAAACACCATTTCCAGCATGGATAATCGGGTGGCAAAAAATGGCCACTGATCCTGCATGTCCTTGAGCACGTCTCGCTCACCTTGCTGCAGCAGTTCACCCAGCGCCTGCGCTGCACCAAGCCATGCCGGAAGCAACAGGCGATTCTGACTCCAGGCAAAAATCCAGGGTATAGCGCGCAAGCTGCTGATGCTGTTGTCAGAACGGCGACGCGATGGTCTGGAGCCAATACGTAGCTTAGCCAGCTCCAGCTCGGGTGTGGCTTGTCGAAAATAGCGAACAAAGTCTGGATTCTGCTGCACCCAATAGCGGTAGTGGTCGCAAGATCGCGTAGCCAAACCATCCATTACTTGTCGCCATTCCTGCTTGGGTTTTGGTGGCTCCAGCAAATTGGCCTGCAGAATTGCGCTGGTATACAGCGCAAGCGTCTTGATCGCAATAGAGCTCAGGCCCAGTTTAGTGCGTATCATTTCACCTTGTTCGGTAACCCTCAAACCACCCTTCAGCGAGCCTGGGGGCTGCGACAGCAAGGCAGAGTGTGCCGGCGCACCACCTCTACCAATGGTGCCGCCACGACCGTGGAACAAGGTTAGCTCTGTGTCGTGGTTTGAGCACACTGACAGCAACTCTTCCTGTGCTCGGTACTGCGCCCAGGCCGCTGCCATTACGCCCGCATCTTTTGCGGAATCTGAGTAGCCGATCATAATCATCAAACTGTGACCGATTTTCCGCCGGTAGGATGCATCACTCAACAAGGTGTCAACAACCGATGCCGCATTCTCCAAATCAGCCAGGGTTTCAAACAATGGCACGACAGGGATAGCCTGCCGGCAGCCGCTGGCTTTCAACAACACCTCTACAGCAAGCACATCTGACGCGTTAGACGCCATGGATATTACATAAGCACCGATCGCAGCCTCCGGCTGCTTGGCAATGAGCCGGCAGGTGGTCAGCAACTCATTTGATTCCTCGCTTGGCTGCCAATCCACTGGAATGAGGGGCCTGGGATTTGTCAGCTCAGCGTTCAGGAAACTAAGACGCTCGGTTTCGTTCCACTGGGCGTAATCGCCCAATCCCAAATACTGGGTAAGCTCAGACATCAACTGCGTGTGCACTGACGCTTCCTGGCGGAAATCAAGGCGTATCAAATGCACGCCAAAGCTCTGCACCCGCCGCAAGCTGTCGAGCAACTTGGAGTTTGCTATATCTGCCATGCCGCAGTTGACCAGCGAGTTGTAGCAGCATAAGAGCGGCTGCCACAATTGCTCAATGTCCGTGATTATCCCAGCGCTGGACGGTCGCTGCCCTTCCAGCGACTGCTCCAGGTATTTCATCGTCTTGCGCAATTGTTTGCGCAGTGATTTCAAAACCACACGGTAAGGTTCCTGGGTTTCGCCCGCCAACGACCTAAGCGCCGAATTGCAACGGCTCATCGACAACTCATCAATCAGCACAGATACATCTTTTAGATACAAATCGGCAGCTTGCCATCGACAGAGCAGCAATACCTCGCGACTGACTTTCGCGGTGACATTTGGATTCCCGTCACGATCACCGCCCATCCAGGAGCTAAAACGTACCGGGGCAGCCTCCAATGGGATACCCTTTGCGCCGGCTGCCAGCAAGCTGCTGTTCAGGCGACGCAAGAAACCAGGCACAGCATGCCACAGAGAATTTTCTATTACCGCAAAGCCCCAGCGCGCCTCATCAACCGGCGTTGGCCGTTGCGACCTGAAATCCTGGCTGTGCCAGATCTGACTGATTAATTCGCGCAATCGAGTGGTGATCAGCGCTTCTTCACGTTGCGTGCGACCACTTAGCTCAAGCTCATCCAGACAGCGGCTGATCTCATCGTGCTTGTGTATCAGGGTACGGCGAATAATTTCCGTAGGGTGTGCAGTGAGTACAAGGTCTATTTGCAACGCTGCAACGTTTGCCTCTAATTCGCTGGCAGCAACACCGGAAGTGGTGAGCAAATCAAACACCGACTCCAGTTCCTTGGTGGCCGAAAACTGTTCATCCATCGCACGCGAAACAGCATGTCGCTGCTCGGCAATATTGGCCAGGGCGAGGAACTGGTTGAACGCTCTCGCCACTGGCAGTAAATGATTTTCGTCCAGTTCGGCGAGCACAGCTTGCAGCTGATGATAATCGGATTGTGGCTCGGCTCTCGCCGCCTTGGATAACTGTCGGATTTTCTCAACGGCTTCAAAAACCGGTGCACCCTCCGCGTCAACAATTACCTCGCCCAGCAAACGGCCGAGCAAGCTAACCTGGCGACGCAGCAGTTGGTGTGTCTGCTCACCCGCGTGTTGCACCTTTTCTCGCTTTACCATTGGCTTAGTTTGCCCAGAAGATCGCATACGCGGCTTGAATACCCCCATTCATTGTCATACCAGTTCAGCACCCGCACGTAGCGACCATTCGTGACCCCCGTAAACCCGGAGTCATAAATTGACGAATGTGAGTTGCCGATAATGTCTGACGACACAATGGGTTTGTCGGTAAACTCCAGAATACCATGCAAGCTCTCCGTGCTGGCGGCTTCCCTGACGGCGTCATGTATGTCCTGATAACTAACATCCGTATTTAGCGTAGCAAACAAATCAACCACCGAACCATCAGGCACAGGTACACGCGCGGCAATGCCGTGCAGCTTACCTTGCAATTCGGGCAGCACTTCACCCACGGCCTTGGCTGCACCGGTTGATGTTGGAATTATATTTTCTGCTGCTGCTCGACTGCGTCGCCAATCGGAATGAGGAACATCAGCAAGACGCTGATCGTTGGTATAGGCATGCACCGTATTAATCACACCTTCAACAATGCCAAAATTATCATTCAACACCTTGGCCATAGGTGCCAGGCAATTGGTCGTGCAACTGGCGTTCGAAATTATTTTATGTTCTTTAGTCAAACCTTGATCATTCACACCAAGAACCACGGTGTAGTCAATCGGCTCAGAGGCTGGCACGGTGAGAATCACACGCTTGGCACCGGCTTGCAGGTGCTGCTCCAATTGTGCGCGCTTTCTGAATGCGCCGGTTGCTTCAACCACCGCGTCTATACCCATCTCGGCCCAAGGCAATGCAGCAGGATCACGCTCGCACAGCAGCTTTGCTCTGCTTCCTGGGGTAACAAAAAAGCCGTCCTGTAACTGCAGTGATTTTCCGAACGGACCCATCACCGTGTCGTAGTTAAGCAGATAGCGCAGCGCTTCCGGATCAAACAGATCGTTGATTGCCACTACGTCTATATCATCAAGCTCTTCCAGTATTCGGAACACAGCGCGGCCAATTCGACCAAAACCATTGATTGCAACTCGCATTATGCAGCCTCCCCCGCTTGGTCCAACGAATC
This sequence comes from Gammaproteobacteria bacterium, assembly GCA_030429735.1. Taxonomy (GTDB): domain Bacteria; phylum Pseudomonadota; class Gammaproteobacteria; order Pseudomonadales; family JAUIET01; genus JAUIET01. The sequence continues at coordinate 129,324 of JAUIET010000005.1, read as the reverse complement.
ATAGAGCCTCACCACGTCCAGCAGTCTCGCTGCGTGCCCAAGGTTTTCATACCAGCTCAGCGTTTTTATGGTTTTTTGGCCAGCCTTGATCGTGCCTTTGCTGTCAAACAACAGCGACAATGAGCTGCCGATAACATCAGACGACACTATCGGGTCTTCGACAACATCTACGACACCGGCGTGGTCAGCCACACTTTGTCGCATCACATCATTCACGTCACTTGCAGCAACATCCGCGTTAGCCATGACCAGATTCACATCCAGCAGGCAACCTTCATGGATAGGCACATTCAGCACATAAGTCAGTACTCGTTCGCTGAACTTTGGCAGTACTTTGTCCAACCACAGGTGAGCTTCATGAGTGTTGGGAATGATATTTTCTGCCGCAGAGCGGCTGCGGCGAAAGTCACTACCGGCATAGTCTTGCAACGCCTGGTCGCTGGTGTAGGCATGCACACTGGTCATGCTCGCGCATTCGATATCAAAGTGCTTCGATAGAATATGCAACAGCAAGCACAGGGCGCTGGATGTACCTGAACCCGCCGAGATCATTGTATCGCCAACCTCGGCTGCGGTGGAATTCACCCCAGGTATTACGATTCGGTCAATCGTGTCGACAGGCAAGGTACGCAGGAAAACCCGCTGAGCGCCGTTGCTCAAATGAGACTGCATAAAATTCTCAGTTCTGTAAACGCCAGTGGCATCAATAACCGCATCTACACCGAATGCGTCCCACGGCATTTCAGCTGGCTGATCAATCGGCATCAGTCGCGATCTGAATTTTGAATTGACCAGGTAGTTGCCTTCCAGTTGATGAGCGCTCACACTGCGCGTTTCCGAACCCAGCAGATAATGCAGAATCTTCGGATCACCAATATCTGCGATTGCAACTATTTCTATGTCGTCGCAGCGCGATGCCAGCTCATAGATTTGGCGACCGGTTTGCCCGAAGCCCATCAGACCCAATCGTATCGGTTTACGTTTGCTCATGTGTTTCCCTTATCGTTTCCAAAGTAGCGTTACGCGCTCATTGCCGCGCGCGCCAGATTCTCTATTTCTTCCCATTGGTCGTTTTCAATCATCTCTGCTTTTACCATCCATGACCCGCCCACGCAGGTAACGCAGTCCAATGCCAGGTAGTCCCGAAAATTGTCCGCATTCAACCCGCCCGTGGGGCAAAACTGCACATTGGGAAAAGGACCCGCTAATGACTTAAGCAGGGGTATTCCACCAATCGCCTCAGCCGGGAACACCTTAAAGAAATTCAACTGTCGCGACCGACCCAACATAATTTCGCTGGCGCTGGCCACACCCGGGATAAGTAATACCTCGCGCGCGCTTGCCGCGCGAATAATTTCATCGGAGATACCAGGGCTTAACACAAAATCGGCACCGGCTTGCACCGACGCCGCCAATTCAGCAGCATTTGTTACCGTTCCGGCTGCGACCAGCATTTCCGGAACCTGCTCTTTCACGGCGCTGATGCATGCCAGCGCATTGTCGGTGCGCAGCGTCACCTCAATGGCAGGCATGCCGGCACGCACAAGCGTCTGTGCCAGAGTGACGCTTCGCTCAACGTCGTTGACAACAACAACGGGTAAAACGCGACATGTATTGATCGTTTCGATAATCGACATAAGGGGTTCTCTCATTTACCACACCAACGCACCGCTATCGGCGCTGCCGACAACATTTCTAAAATTCTGAAACAAACCGCGCCCAAGTGAGCGGTCTGTTCTTTCGTAGCTCGCCACTTCTCTGGCATTGAGTTCGTCGTCGTCAAGCAACACCCGCAGCTCGCCAGTCTGGCCGTCAACACGGACGACATCACCTGAGCGCAAGCGCGAAATCGGTCCTTGTTCAAGAGCCTCAGGACACAAGTGAATAGCTGCCAACACCTTGCCGGATGCACCCGACATTCGCCCGTCAGTCACCAGCGCTACCTTAAAACCTCTGTCTTGCAACACACCCAAATACGGTGTCAGCTTGTGCAGCTCTGGCATCCCATTGGCTTTTGGCCCCTGAAAGCGCACCACAACCACAACATCTTTGTTCAATTCACCCGCATCAAACGCGCGCTTCAGCTCATCCTGTTCGGCGAATACAACACACTCGGCTTCAACCACCTGGTGTTCTTCGGCAACTGCCGACACTTTGGCAACGCATACGCCAAGATTACCTGACAGCATGCGCAACCCACCTTCTTCTGAAAATGGTGTGTCAACACTGGTTAGGACATCCGGCACCGTGCTCTGCGTGACTGGACTCACCCACTGCAAGCGATGACCAGAACAACCGCTTTCAAACTCCGGCCGACACTCGTAGGCACCCAGGCCATCGCCTACCAAACTTCTGACATTTTCATTCAGTAAACCTGCGCCGCGCAACTGATGGACGAGGAAGGCCATACCGCCGGCTTGCTGGAACACATTGATATCAGCTTGACCATTCGGATACACCCGCGTCAGCAAAGGAACTGCCTTGGAAAGCCGGTCAAGGTCACTCCACTGTAGTTTGATACCCGCTGCTTCAGCCATCGCAACCAGATGCAGTGCATGATTGGTAGAACCACCGGTGGCCAGCAAGGCCACACAGGCATTTACCATCGATGCCTCTGTGACAACCTCATACAACGGCAGGTAGCGCGATGATTCATAGGTAGCATTTATCACGCGGCGCACAGCCTCAACTGTTAGCGCTTGCCGCTGCGGGTCGTCAGGATTCACAAACGACGCGCCAGGCAGCTGGACGCCCAGCATTTCCATCAGCACTTGATTACTGTTGGCAGTGCCGTAAAACGTACAGGTACCCGGACTATGATAGGACGCAGATTCTGCGTCTAATAACTCGTCTTTACTGGCCTTGCCCTCGGCGAAGCGCTGCCGAACCGCTGCTTTTTCCTTGTTTGGCAAGCCCGAAGGCATTGGGCCTGCCGGCACAAAACCAACCGGTAGATGGCCGAATTGCAGTGCACCGATCATCATGCCGGGTACAATTTTGTCGCACACACCCAGGCAGAGCACTCCGTCAAACACGTTGTGGCTCAAGCTCACCGCGGTAGCCATGGCAATTACGTCGCGGCTGAACAGGCTCAACTCCATACCCGGTTGGCCCTGGGTTACCCCGTCGCACATTGCCGGCACGCCTCCGGCCACCTGCGCCGTTGAGCCCAACTCACGCGCAGCTTGTTTGATTATGTCAGGGTAGTCTTTTAACGGTTGGTGGGCCGACAGCATGTCGTTATACGCAGTCACAATCCCCAGATTAGCGCTTTGCATCAGACGCAGCGCTTGTTTGTCTTCTGTGCTGCACGCTGCATAAGCGTGCGCCATATTGCCGCAGGAAAGCCGTTGTTTGGGTGGCTGCTGGGCCTGCATATCCATCATCGATTGCAGATACACTTCACGCCCGGGGCGACTTCGCTCAATAATGTCGCGAGTCACAGCTTCAATCGTTTTGTTCATCCAGGAACTCCCTGACTCTGATCAGCGTGATACAGGAATAGCGGCGTTTGATGCTGATGAAGCACCGCACGAATGGGCAGGTCATTGATCGACCCAGGTTCTTGTGCGGCACGTAGAACATCCAACTTGGTCGCACCAACCGTATGCAAAAACAGATTTCTTGAATTCAGAATTCTTGGCAGGGTCAAGGTCATACGCGGGTGCTCAAGGTCGCCTCGCACAATGCCGCAGCAGGGTTCACCTTGGCGTGGTTCCAGAGCGTATTGCAAAGGCTCGGCATTCGAAAAAAACGACGCGGTGTGACCGTCCACGCCCATACCCAATAGGAGCACATCAAATGCACCATCAAATTGGCGCAAGCGGTTTGCCGTGGCTTGCTCACCCTGAAACGGAGTAGCACATGCTACTTTAAGACCAACAAATTCGGCCGATTCCGCTTTGTTTTTCAATAGATGTTTTCGCACCAAAGCCTCGTTAGAATCTTTGTGATCCGGCTCAACCCAACGTTCATCCACCAATGTGATCATTACCTTGCTCCAGGCAATATCAACTATGGACAGCCTTTCAAACAAAGGTATTGGCGTAGAGCCACCACTCACGGCCATAAACGCATGGCCACGTTGTTGAATTGCATCTTCCAGAATTTGTGCCACATGCTCTGCCAACTCGTTCACCAATGTTGAATTCTCAACATAATGGTGGAAGTTCGAATGAAATATTCCGGCTAAGTCGTTGTTTGGCATTGTGTCGTGCTTATTCATCAGTGTGGAATGGCTCAATCGATTCTGCGCGTGTTGTGCCATTCGCGGCCATCACGGTCCAACATCACCAGCGCATTTTTGGGGCCCCAGCTGCCCGCCGAATAGGCTTCCGCCGGCATTCGGGTTTGTTCCCAGGACGCGATGATTTGATCAATCCATTCCCAGGCGGCGTCTACTTCATCACCGCGCATAAACAGACCGGGATTGCCCCTGAACACTTCCATCAAAAGTCGCTCATAAGCGTCGGGATAGCGCAGCTGAAAAGTTTCAGAAAAACTCAAGTTCAACGGCACCGGTCTAAGCTGCAATGTACCAGGGCCGGGCTGCTTACTCATGATCGACAACTGCACGCCTTCGTCCGGTTGCAGGCGAATGGTCAAGCGGTTCGCTTCCAAATCGCCTGCGTCAGCACCGTAAATATTGTGCGCAACTGGCTTGAACTGCACCACAATCTCAGAGCACTTGGTCGCCAACCGTTTACCTGTACGAAGATAAAATGGCGTGCCACTCCAACGCCAGTTCTCAACTTCTGCTTTTATGGCAACAAATGTTTCTGTATTGCTGGGTTCCTCATCATCAAGATCATCAAAAAAACTGTTTACCACTTTATTGTCGATGGCACCGGCCGCGTATTGTCCTCTGGCGGTTTTTCGCTTTACATCCTCGCGCGTGATTGGCTTAAGTGCTTTTAGAACCTTGAGTTTTTCGTTTCGAATATCGTCGTGATGCTGACTACTGGGTGGCTCCATTGCCACCAAACACAACAGTTGTAGTAAGTGGTTTTGCACCATATCTCGCAAAGCGCCGGCTTTGTCGTAGTACGAACCGCGCGAACCCACACCGAGTTTTTCTGCCACCGTGATCTGAACGTGGTCAATATGAGCACGGTTCCACAAAGGTTCAAACAGCGCATTGGCGAAACGTAATGCCGACAAATTTTGTACGGTCTCTTTGCCCAGGTAATGGTCAATGCGGTAAATCTGGTTCTCGTCAAAAACTGACAGCAACTTGTCATTGATTGCACTTGCCGTGGATCGATCTCGCCCCAGCGGTTTTTCAACCACAATGCGTGAGTTGTCGGTGACCAGGCCTGCGTTGGCGATCTGCAATGCGGTATCGCCGAATAACGAGGGCATGGTGGCTAAATAAAATACTCGTACCCGCGCGGATTCTGTAGCCAGCACATCAGACAAACTCGCCCAGGTGGTATCGCGCGTGATATCCACCGCGCAATAGTGGATTCGTGCAGCGAAGCGCTGCCAAGTGGGCTCGTCAATTTCGTCCAGATTGGCATGTTCCACCAGTGCGGCATGAACCTGCTCAATGTACACATCACGGCTCAGTTCGCTGCGCGAGGCGCCAATAATGATACTGTCATCGCTGAACTGATCATCACGATCGCGATGGTATAACGCCGGTAGTAATTTGCGCATGGCCAGGTCGCCAGTGGCGCCAAATATCACCAGCTCAAATGGATCTGCGGGAACAAATGTCGACATAAGAGTGCTCTGCTTGTAGTAATACTCCCTTAATAGCATATTATTCGGTATTTAGTCGGGTACAAGTTCATTTTTTTTGTAGCTAAACTACAATTATGCTCAACGCTATAGATCAGAGACTATCTACACTCACACCCGCTGAACGGCGCGTGGGCCAATGGATACAGGAAAACCCCGAGGCCAGCCTGCATATTGCGCTTGCCTCACTCGCAGATCATGCCAACGTCAGCGAACCAACCGTTGTTCGCTTTTGTCGTTCGATGGACTGCTCAGGATTTCGGGAATTCAAGCTTCGCCTTGCGCAAAGCCTGGCCGACACGCGCTCGCGCTACCACAGCGATGTTCAAGCCAATGACAGCGTTCGAGAGATTGCGCAGAAAGTGATTCGGCGTGGTGCAAGCGAGCTCAATTCCGCTTTGCAACAAATCAGCACCGAGGCGCTGGAACAATCCATCAGCGTCCTCAAAGAAAGTCAGCAAATATTATTCTACGGTGTAGGTGCGTCCGGAATAGTCGCCGAAGACGCACAACACAAGTTTTTTCGCCTTGGCATTCCGTGCACAGCGTACACCGATATTCCAACTATTCTGCAATCGGCCGCGATTGTGAATTCCAAAGCAGTTGTACTGGCTATTTCTAAATCAGGTACCAATCAGGAGCTCGCGTTGGCAGCCAAAAACGCCAGAGAGCTTGGCGCTGCCGTGATCAGCCTGACTACAGCCAACTCTCTGCTGGATACCAATGCCAGCATAAAACTACGGCTCAATAGCGAAGAAGATACCAACCTGTTCACACCGATGAGCAGCCGGCTCGCGCAATTGAGTATTCTGGATACGCTTCAAGTGGCGTTGGCTACCGCTATGGGAGACAAAGCCACAGAAAAACTGAAACGCACGAAATCGGCACTGCCTAATTGAGCCTGCTCACCAGGCTATGCCATAGTCCTCTCCGTAATTACTTGCCGCGCCCCACATAGTGCCGTGCTCACGATCAAACCAGATGGCCTGCAAAGGGCCGGACGTTCTGGGCTTGAAACTGAGCTCATAGCCCATTTTTTCCAGTTGATCTCGCGTCCACTGCGGCGTGTCGTCGCGCAAATCCAGTGCACCCGGTTGCGAAGGGTGTGCACCGAACGAGCCGCGCATTTGATAGCTGTTGATATTGGGCGCCTCTACGGCCTGTTGCGGCGTCATACCCCACTCAACAATATTGAGAAAAAACTGTAACGAGTTTTGGTCCTGAGTATCACCGCCCTGCACCGAAAACGACAGAAACGGTTTGCCGTCCTTCAAGGCCATGCTCGGCGTGAGCGTAACGCGCGGGCGCTTGCCGGGCTCCACCACATTGTATGGATTATCTTCTTCCTCCACCACAAAGCTTTGCATGCGTTGTGACAGACCGATACCCGTGTCACCAGCAACCACTGCGGGTATCCAGCCGCCGCTTGGCGTAATCGACACCACCCAGCCTTCTTTATCGGCGGTCTGGATAGCGGTTGTACCCAGCCTGAAGGCTTTATCGCGCTGCTCTTCATTCAGAGCAATGGTATGACCACTGCTGTCGGTAACGGGTTTTTTAACTGTGGACCATTTTTTTAACAGATTTTTGTAAGGGTTTTTACCCGCCTGGAAACGATACGGATCACCCGGTTTTACGTCAGGGTTGTTTTTGTTCCAGTCAATTTGCTGAAACCGATGCTTGCTGTACGCTTTCGACAACAAGCCCTGCATTGGTTCAGCCGGGGGGAAATAAGGGTCGCCATAGTAAAAATCACGGTCTGCAAACGCATGGTTCATCACTTGATACAGTGTATGTGTGTAACGGCTGGAGTTGAACCCCATGCTGTTGAGATCAGCATTCTCAAGCATGTTTAAGGCTTGCAACATAACCGGGCCTTGCACCCAGGATGTCAGCTTATACACTTCAATGCCTTTGTAATTGACACTAACGGGCTCTTCAATGTGTACCTGCCATTTATCAAGATCTTCTAATGTGATCAAACCACCTTGCGCTTGTACCGCGTTCACGAAGCGCTTGGCAATATCCCCTCTGTAAAACAGGTCGTAGGCCGCATAGATTGCCTCGCTTCTGGACTTCCCCGCTCGCAGGGCATCAGCTTCGGCCGCCACAAGCGCGCGCAGGGTTGCAGCCAGGTCTTTTTGCCGAAACAATTCACCCGCAACCGGGCCGGCGTAACCCTTTTTATCCTGCTTATACAGAAACAGCGCTTTTGACGCTGGCCATTTCTTTAATTCCTCTTGATCACGCCGTATTCGACGTACGGTATCCTCTTCGATGGGGTAGCCGTCGGCTAACTCAATAGCCGGTGCCAATACCTGTGCTAGCGACAAGCTACCCCACTCCGCCAGCATGGTCAGCAAGCCACCGGGTGTACCGGGCGTAACAGCAGACAAAGGCCCAAGTGCCGGCGGAAATTCCATGTCCTGTTCGCGAAAAAACGCCGCTGTTGCACCACTGGGTGCCACGCCCAGTGCATTCACACCGATTACTCGCCGTTCGATCGGGTTATAAATCAAGGCTTGTGTCTCACCACCCCAGGACAGAACATCCCACATCGTAGACGTGGTTGCTAACATCGCCATGGCCGCGTCAACCGCATTACCTCCCTGCTGGAACATCATGGCGCCACTGGTGGTGGCCAGAGGTTTCCCGGTGATGGCCACCCAGTGCTGACCGTGCAGCGGTGGGCGCTGGGTTTGACCTGCCTGGGAAAGCGGAATGCTCGCAGATAATAAAGCGAGCAGGCATAGATTGAGTATTTTGCTGTGTAGCATAGTAGTCGTTCTCGGTTTGACGCGCGTTAAAGCCTACACAAGTTGCACGCTCATGAATACGCTGTTGGGGTCTTCCCGGTACTCGGCGAACGGCTGGCAGTAGGCAAAACCGTGCTTCAAATACAGCTGTCGGGCAGGCTCAAAATAGCCTTGTGTGCCCGTTTCCAGACTGACGCGTTGAAAACCCCGCAACCGGGCTTGCGCGAGCAAATGGCCGAGCAATTGGTCGGCAATTCCCTGGCGCAAAAAATGCTGGCCGGTGCGCATGGATTTTATCTCGGCATGCTGCTTGTCAATCGACTTGAGCGCGCCACATGCTGCCAGCGCTTCGCCCTTCCACAGTGTCCAGAAGCTGAGTTGCGGGTCGCGCAGTTCTTCCAGGTCCAGAGCGTGAACACTCTCTACCGGCGAGGTTGCGTACATGTCACGCAAGTGCTGCTGCAGCAGCTCGACCACCTGAGCATGATCCAGCAGGCCTTGACGAAATTCAATGTCGCTCATTTTGGGCAGCAGGCACTTTTCAACAACACGGCTCATATCATACCCTGCAGCAGTCACGCTGTGCATTGTGTAGCTTCAGGCTGCTTTATACTATCGCGTTTGGTACCCTGCTTGCCGGCATCCACCCGGCGCTCCTTTGCGCAATCAGGGTGGGCACTACATCATTGAGTTTACGCGCCTATGTACCATCAGCATTTCGGCCTTAAGGAAGTTCCCTTTAGTATAAAGGTGAACCCCGGCTATCTGTTCATGACAGCGCAACACAAAGATGCCCTGGCAACCCTGCTCTATGGCGCCAGCGCCGAGGGTGGCTTTGCCTTGCTTACAGGTGAAGTAGGTACCGGAAAGACAACACTCATTCGCGCTCTGCTTCAGCAGCTGCCAGATAATACTGATATTGCCCTGGTGTTGAACCCGGCGATGAACCCGATCGAGCTGCTGGCCACTATTTGTGATGAGCTTAAGATTGAGTACGACGCCGAACGGCAGAGCCTGAAGCATTTAACCGACAAGTTGCATCAATACCTTTTGCAGAGTTACGCGCAGGGCAGAAGTGCTGTCGTGCTGATCGACGAAGCGCAGCATTTGCAAATAGAAGCCCTTGAACAAATTCGCTTATTGACGAATCTCGAGACCGATACCCGAAAATTATTGCAAATTATTCTGGTTGGCCAACCGGAACTGGATCAAAAATTGCGCAAATCCGAACTTCGCCAACTAGCGCAGCGAATCACCGCACGATTCAGTCTTGGGCCGTTGAACGAACAGGAAACGGCCGCGTATATTGATCACCGATTGCACGTTGCCGGAATGACAGGGCAACAAACCTTGTTCCCGGCGCGAGTCGTCAAACGAATTCAGCGGGTCAGCGAAGGGTACCCGCGATTAATCAACATTTTGTGCGATCGCATATTACTCGGCTGTTACGCAAGAAAACGCAAAACAGTAGATGATGATGTGGTTGAACTAGCCATTGATGAAGTATTTGGCAGCGATTCCAAGCAACTGCCTGGTAAGCAAACAGAAAAAAGTGTATGGATTGCCAATGCAATGGCAGGCATTCTACTGCTCGGCATAGCAGCCTTCCTGCTGGTTCGGGCAAATCAGCCCCAAAGCGAAACCCAAACGGTTGCCAACGATGCAACCCTGATTGAACACAGTGCTACTGCCCGGCCGGCATCAGAGCAAAACGACAATCAAGAACAACAAGAGGAATTGCTTTCCGGTGCAGCAACACCAGCGCCAGAATGGTGGAACGCAAGCTTTACAGATGACGTCGAGGCCATACGAGCAGTCGAGGCGTACTTTCAAGATCTGGGCATAACGCAGCCGATCAATTGCAAAGACAATGCCACTACGTCACGAATTGCATGCATTAGTGCGAGTTATGATGCCTGGCAGGATTTACTCGCGCTAAATCGGGTAAGCATCATTACGCTGTTAACCCCTGGCCGCTTCAATGCCTATGTGCCTCTGATCAAGGTGGAAAACAACACAGCGACACTATTAAACCGCGAAGGCGAAAAACAAACCCGCACCTTAAGTGATATTGGCAGCCTATGGACCGGTGAGGCTCGCAGCTTCTGGTTAGCACCAGCGGCCTACGAGAAACCCATTGCTGTCGGCTCGCGCGGCCCTGCGGTGCAATGGGTGGCCAATCAATTTGCCGAACTTGATCAACGAGCACCACTGGCCCAGCAGGCGTTCAATGGCGCACTGTCGGCGCGCGTCAAGCTGTTTCAGCGCGACTTTTCTTTGGACGCAGACGGCATTGTTGGCGCTAACACGATTCTCAAGTTGAACGATGCGCTGCAAGGCGCGCCAGAGGCTTTGCTGTTAACGAAGGGAGCAACGCAGTAATGTCGCTGTTACTGGAAGCCCTGCAGCGAGCGGACAGCGAGCGCAAACATCAAGGCGATGTACCAGGAATCGATACAGAGCACTCGATAGCGATCAATACCCGGCCTGCGCAGTCACGCCACTGGATATTGATTGTTCTGGCATTGATCATACTGTTGCTACTTGTCTATGTGATCTACCTGCAGTCAGCCGGTACAACACCGACCGATTCATCCGATATAGCTGATTCGGTAGTTGTTGAAAGCGAACCGGCACAGATAGATCCGCAAAGCATAGCCATCGTGGATAACACATCACCTCCTACAACAAGCCCGCCTGCTGGCAGCGTTCGCGTCGAGTCAAATACCACACCAGCGGATGTTGCAGCCTTGTATGAAAGGCTGCAAGCGGAAAACTCCTCGAACGCCATGCAGCAGACTCCAGGCAAAGTCGGCGTGGCCACCAGCCACGCAACTACTGAGTTAGAAGCCGGTTTTGGCGACGGGAACGAGGAGCGCTACGCTGACATTGATCAGCAAAACGCGGCCGAAGAAGTGTATTCCAGTATACCGTTTGCCAGCCAATTGCCGGACCACCAGCAAGATCGCATACCGTCACTGCGCTACACCACGCACGGCTACGCCGAAGAAACAGGTAAGGGGCTGGTAACTTTAAACGGCAGAACCCAGCGCCGAGGGGACACAATCGCACCTGGGCTCGTTTTATTGGATATACGCGCCGACTATATCGTACTGGACATGAACGGAGTTCTGTTCAGACTGCCGGCCGCGACGGATTGGAATTAGGCCTGCCAACCGCAACGCACTCGATACAGCACGCGCCAGCATCAATCGATAGTGTGCACGGGCTTGCTGGCCAGGTGTGGGAAATCTTTCTGCAACCAGCGATACAACGTAAAGCACATCATAAACAGTACCGGCATGACCGGAATGGATGACACCACGGTGATTGCTTTTACGGTTTCCCCGCCGCCGGCAACCATCAGACCAACCGCGATTAAGCCCAGGCCAATCGCCCAGGCTACCCGGCTTGATCGTGTGGGCTCTTTATCGCTGGGTAAGTTGCGGGTGCAAATGCTGGCCAGAATGTACGCCGCAGAGTCGAACGTGGTTGCGTAGAAGATAATTGAAAGCACGGTGACCACGGTCAATATCAACGTTGGGGAAGGCAGCTCAGCAATAACCAATGCCACAAGTGTTGCCATGCCTTGCTCGCGAATGATGGTTGAAGCATCCAGCTGACCAATACCTTCAAGATATAATACATAAGCCCCGGCAATACTCATAAACAGGAATGTGCCCAGCGTTCCTAAACCGATCACGCCAACAACCATCTGTTTTATGGTACGCCCTCGAGAAATACGCGCGAAAAACAATCCCATCATGGGCGCGTAAGCCATCCACCACGCCCAATAAAAAATAGTCCAGGCTTCTGGAAAGCCTTTGCGCTCGATGGGATCTGTCCAAAAACTCATGCGGATTACGTTGTCCAGCCACAACCCAATCGTGTTGGTTGTCATGGACAGTATGTACACCGTTGGCCCGGCAATCAAAATGAACGCCAACACAAAAAACATAAGCCCGAGATTGATATCGGCAAGCACCTTAATACCTCTCTTCAGGCCCAGATAGGCGCTGGTACCAAAAATGATGGTCCATAAAAGGATGATCACGAGTTGCGTGCCTAAGGTGTCGGGTACGCCTAGCAACTCGACGCACAGCGCAGTAACCAACGGTACGCCGAAACCCAATGAGGTTGCTACGCCACCCACCACACCAATTACAACGAAAATATCAAGCAGCATGTGGGCAACGGAGTTTTCTTTTGCCGGTAACAATTCAGTACAACTGTCACTGATTTTTAGACTTGGCGTTTTACGGATGAACAGCATATACGCAATCGGAATACCCGGTAGGCAATAGATAGCCCAGGGTGTGAAACCCCAATGAAAAATCGGATACATGTGCGCCCACTCGAATGCTTCGGGACTGTGCGGCTCTATATCGAAAGGTGGTGTTTGCAAGTAAAAGATAGGCTCTGCAAAGCCCCAGGCAATCAGGCTGGCTCCCATGCTGGCGGTAAACATCATCGCCACCCAGCTCACGGTTGAATACTCCGGCTTTTCATCCGCGGCACCCAGCTTCACTTGACCAAAACGCCCGAACGCAAGCCAGCCGGCGAAGCACAAAGGCATCACGCCAGTCAGTAGATAAAACCAGCCAAACTGATCGGTCACCCACTTCATAGCCTGCTGGGAAAGCGCCGACGACGATTCGGGTGCAATGATCAGCATACCGCTAACAATCATCACGAAAACGATGGAGATGCCGAATACTTTGCGATCGAGCACTGGGGTCATAGTGTTATTGCCACTTTTTTTATGGGCCGTTGCAGTATAACAAGCACAGCTCTCGGCTCAAATTTTGTACAAAAGAGTAAATTTTCGTGTGTTGATCAAACACAGCGCTTATTCCACGCGAATCTACGTGATAGCCTGAGCCCTCCTTACACGTTGCGCATGGGGCGCAGCAACTGATAAGAAGGAAAAAGGGTATGAGTGATTTTCTATGTGGCCTATGGCCAATTTTGTTTGGGGGTTTACTGGGCTGGCTTTTTTGCGGCTTGCTGGCAGCACGGCTTAAATTTGCAGAAGTACGTGAACGCGTTGTTGAAAAGCCAGTAGAGAAACTGGTGGAAACTACTGTTGAAAAGCCGGTTGAAAAAATTGTTGAGAAGGAAGTTGAAAAAATCGTCGAGAAAGAAGTAACGGTTGAAGTAGACAACCCTGCGCACCTGGCGCGAATCAGCGAACTGGAGGCACAACTTGCCGCCGCTGAAGCCAATTCCGCTGGTGATGGCTCCACTCTTGGTGGTGCGGCACTTGGTTTGGTCGGTGGCGCGGCTGCTGCATCCATGGGCTCATCAAGCAATGATGATGAGCTGGACAACTTGCGCGCTCGTAACGCAGATCTGGAAGCACAACTGGCCGCACTAAAAGCATCTGCTGACACTGGCCCGGAAATTGACATGGCAGCGGCCAAAGCAGCCGGATTCACGCTAAAGCGTGGCCCCAATGACTTTACCGTAGTTGAAGGCATTGGCCCAAAAATCAATGACCTGATTCACAACGATGGAATTGATACCTTCTTTGAGCTTGGCAATACCTCGGTTGAGCGACTGCAGGGCATTCTGGATAGAGCTGGCAAAAACTATGCCCTCGCCAAGCCAGGCACGTGGCCGGAGCAGGCCAGCATGGCTGCCCAGAACAAATGGGCAGAGCTTAAGAAATGGCAAGACGAGCTGGACGGCGGCGTGTAAGCCCACGTCAGACGTGCTGAAAAGAATCAGGAGATAAACACAATGAGTAATGAAACGTACGTAGTCCCAAATTGGGATAGCTTCAGCCACACCTGGAAGACAGTGGCCATCGTATTGCTGATATTGGTTCTGCTGTTATGGCTGCTGGGCTTCGGCCCCGGCGGCAGAAACTGCGGCTCCAATGTGGTTGCTGCAGACGCAGAAGCGGAGCACTGTGGAGCAGCAGACAACAACGGTGCCGCGATTGCAACAGGTTCAGCTGCTGCTGGGGCCGCAGACACAGACTTTCTAAACTATGAAGTACCCGCCTACGGCTTTGTCGATAACTCAGAAGCCCAACGTTTGTACTTCGGGCTAGGCAGTCATACCCTGCCAGATGACGCAGCAGAGACATTGCAATCCACCATTGATGAGCTGGACGAAAACCCCGAAACCGTCGCCGTGCTCTCCGGCTTCCATGACCCAAGCGGAGACCTGGCGACTAATCAGCGCCTGGCAAAAAAGCGGGCCGAAGCAGTGCAAGCCCAACTGCTTGCCATGGGGGTTGATGAAGATCGCCTGGTGCTCGAAAAGCCGTTCAGCACAACCGGCACAGGTACCGACCAGGAAGCTCGACGAGTGGAAGTCAGACTGGCCACGCTTGAGTAAAGCACTGCCAGCAATGGCCTATAAGCAATGCAGGTGGCTTCTGTTTAAGCCGCTATTGCCAGAGAAGAAACTAAAACCGCGGTTTTCAGTGCGTCTGTCGAACTTTCAGAATCTGAATTCGGCAGATAGCGCAAAGCGCGTCGTATCGCTGTCTGGCGTCCCCAGCGCCTCGGCGTCACCTACTAACTCGTTCCCGACAATAAAACCCACACCACGGTTGCTTTCGTACTTAGTTACGCTGTAGATAGCGCTCAAGGAGAACTCTTCCACGACGAACCACTCGGATCGCAATGCCACTGAGCTTATATCCGCAAATTCGCCGGAGCTAACATCGTAACCTACGCCCAGATCTACGTCGCGGTTAAAGTAGTACCTTCCCGATAGTCCAACTCGTACCGCGTCATCACCATCCGCCGCATCTTCATAGCCAATACTAAAAGAGGCTCTATATGCTCTGGAACCATCCAACATCCTGACGTGCCTGATGGCAAGACTTACTCCGTCGTCATCCTGGCTTGAAAAGCCGCTGTCGCGGTTGGTACGCCGCACTGATGCGATCACTCGGGTCAGCGGCGCAATATACTTGCCAGCGTAAACACTTGCGACGTCAACAGTTGAATCTCGAATGCCGTCCGTTTTTTCATGGCCATAGTGCCCACCAACAAGCCAGCCTGTGTTGCTGAAATTGTAAAGCCCACTCACCGAATAGCCATTGCTATCAATATCACCGAATGCGCTATCAAACTCACCTTTATCGATCGCCAGTGATACGCCTGATGCTCTATCAATAAACGGGGCCAGTGCGAGTGGCCCCGTGGAAACATCAACATCACCAAAATAGTACGTGCCCGCGATGGATACCTCGGTAAAGTCTCTATCGGCGAGAAAGGCAGAGTCAAACTCAAATGAGGACTCTGAATATCCAACCCCTAGAAAAAACTGATAGGCTTGCGCTGGTGATACGGTCATCACAAAGAGCACCAAAGCCATGGACGGGATCACTCGATGCATCGTATTCTCCAATAGAAGGGCCAGCTCCAGAAATAAAGCGTATTAATTGGCCACAACACTACAATGTTAGACCAATATGATTGGCTGAGGCTTGAGTGCGGCACGTTTCCGACGAGGGGAGTCTGCCTGCATTTAATAGAATAAATTTCTATGTCAAGCCAGCTACAAGCCTTAGTTGGAGATAATGAAATAACGACACGCACAGCAGCGGTCAGTACTGCACAAATGTACAATTGATCTGCGGACAAATCTAGACGTTATTCCAGCAGCATTTCCTAACAACGTCGAACTGTTTTGCCCTTCCTGAGGATTAGGCTCGACCAATGCAGGCAATGAGCGTCAAGTGGATCTCTACGTGAGATCCCGACAGGAGCCGTACGTCCGACTTTAGCTCCTATAATTGGAAAATACGTTAGAATTCTGATTCCCCTGAAAGCCGAAACGATCGAGATTGATGCAAGGACGAAAAGCATGCCTAGAGACGTTGTAGCCAAGCCATTTATCGTTGCATTAATCTTGATATTGGGTGCATGTAACGACGGAGGCAATTCTGGCAATGCACTTTTCAACGAAAGCTTTGAGGTTTCTTTACAGGTCGGCGAGGGTGGCACACTCGACAAAACGGATGCTATCGTTGGCGCCGGTACGTTTGTAGATTTCACCATTTCTCCTGATACAGGTTACGCTGTAGCGTCCGCAACGGGCTGCAACGGTCAGCTTTCAGGTAACATTTATAGGACAGGTGCCATTACCACAGATTGCCAGGTAGCAGTCACCTTCAGCAACGAAGCTAGTGCAGTCACTCTAGACTATGAACCAATTAAGGTCTTTAGTTTCACATGGGAAGATACAATAGATGCAACGCACTATGTGTTAATGGAGAATCAAGACGGTTCCTCTGGTTTCACTCAAATTGGAGAAGACATTCCAGCGGATACAGAATCCTACCAACATATAGTGCCATTGCACACACGTACAAACGCTCAATACTTTCTGCAGACATGTTTTGCCTATGGATGCAATGACTCAGCCGTGGTCAACGTGGAAGGCTCATTGCTGGGTAGCATTGGCCGCATAGACCCGGACCGTTTGTCTCCAAGTTTCGGACAAACCGTCACCATGAGCGCAGATGGGAACACGCTTGCCGTGGCCTCCCCAAACGATCAACTTGAAACCATGGACGTTGAATGTGACCCTGTCTCTCCTATTCCTCTCGCGGGTTCCGGATCAGTTTACGTTTTTACTCGCAACGGTTCTGTATGGGCACAACAGGCCGTGCTACAACCTAGCAATCCCTGTGAAGTGCGATTTGGCAGATCCATAAGTATAAGCGCAGACGGTAACCGTTTGGCTGTTGGTACTTCAGGTACGCGGATTGCTAATGAATTCATGGGGTTTCGAGATTTACCAGAAGAATTTGCAGGCGATGTTTACGTTTTTCAGAGAAATGGCACTCACTGGCAGTTAGATGCTGCACTTAGAGCAAGCAACCCTGACTCCCACGACGGATTTGGTCAATCGGTAGAACTCAGCGCAGATGGCAATACTTTAGCTGTGTCCGCTCCACGTGAGCGTAGTGCGGCTAGCGGAGTTAATGGAGATCAGAACGATAATTCCGGATTTGCTGTTGGTGCGGTTTATGTCTTTGAGCGGCTGGAGAATACGTGGGTTGAACAGGCATACCTAAAATCCGGTGCTGAAATAATAGACAGAAGGTTCTTTGGGTTTCAGCTTGGACTAAGTGGCCAGGGCGACACGTTAGTGGCGTCCGGTATTTCCGAATTTTTTGTGTTTGAGCGATCTGGAGAACAATGGAGGCAGACCGCGATTGAAAGTCTGAATGGATTTGCTTCGGCAATTGATATCGATTTCAGTGGGGACGTCATTATAGCAGGCGATAGTGCGCGTCCCGGCGGAGGAGTCGCTTATCTGTACACGCGAGTAAATGGAGACTGGTCACAGCAGGCGACTATTATAGCCAGTAATGCCGACGCTAACGACCGCTTTGGTGAAAGGGTCGCAGTCAGCGCCGATGGTATGACGCTACTAATTGGAGCTACTGTCGAAGCTGGTAATGCTCGCGGTCTTGCGGGCGATGAGAGTGATAACAGTTTGTCAGTTGCTGGCGCTGCCTATGTGTTTCAGTCCAAAGGTGGCAGTTGGATACAACAAGCGTATGTCAAATCCCGCGATACAGCTGCTCGCGACTTTTTTGGCCGATCACTAAGCCTAAGCGGTGACGGTACGACTCTTGTGGTTGGCGGAGGGGGAGTTTATTTGTACTGAGAAACGGATGCAGCACGCAACCAGTTTCTAGCCCACACAAAGCATTGCTACGGGAGCTGCAAGATCGAAAAGCGGCTTTTAGGTGTTTTAACTAGCTCGATTCAGTAGCAAAGCGGAATAGCGCCCTTTACGTGTGGGGTGCCATCCGTCGCGAAGCCTGCTACCTGACACTAACACTCAGTCGATTTTGCCTCCTCGAAATGTCAGCTCAACTGATTCTCGGACAAATATCTACACGAATTTTCTGGTACAAATATTGCACAATCTTAGTAATCAGGCTGTTTTTCGGCCTCTTTTGTAAGTTTTTTCGACATCCAGGGAGATCGAATTGGATCAATTCAGAAAGCACAGTTGCGTAGCCATTTGCTTTGTATTGCAGCTTGCCTGCTCTCATCCCCTAGAAGTCAATGGTGATGGGCAAATACTCTCTGAAAGTGGTACTCGACGCTGCTCTGCAGAAACTTCGCCTTGCGAGAATCTGGTCGCTAACGATTACCTAGAAACTTACATGGCCTTCCCACAAGGGTCATCCCAGTTCGCTGGTTGGGGGAACTACTGTCAGGTTTTCAGCAAACAGTGTTCGTTTAATTTACCGTCTAATATCGTGCAGCAACACTGGGGAAAGGCTTATCCACCACTCATTGCCAACTTCGAACCTGTCGGTTCCAATGGCTTATGGGATCTTGAACGCCTAACTACTAACGGCCCCATCAGGTGGCAGTATGCACGAGTATGGAGTGGGAGGAACATCTTGGCAACTAATGGACGGCTCTCCTCCGCAAGCTATATGTCTGCCGACGGTGGCACTGATGTAAATGGCGATGGAGTTGACGATGCCATCATCGGTGCCCCCAGAGCAAATGCAGCTATTGGTGAGGTCTATATAATCTTTGGTAGTGCTTCGTCGAATTTGGGCGGAAGTTTGCCAGAGATAGAAAACGGCGCAGGTTTCTCAATCATTAACAGTGATGTGGACCAGTATGACCTTGGCTTTTCCGTAAGCATTCAGGCCGATATTAATGGTGATGGCGTTAACGACATGTTAATTGGAGCCCCAAACTTTACGCTGCCAGGATCCTCATGCGGAGGTGCTTACGTAGTATTTGGAGGAAGTGAAGTTGGCAGTGGCGGACAAATCGATCTTGCTTCCATGAGCGCCAGCCAAGGGTTCAGGATTGAATTTCTACCCTGTGTCACTCAGTCCGATATACCTTTACTGCTTGGCATGGGAATCGATTCCGCTGGTGACTTTAACAACGATGGAATTGATGACTTGCTCATCTCAATGCCTAAAGCCTATGGCCAGCTAAACGAAGAATTTCATTATTTACCATTTGCCGCGGGCAGAGTGTATGTATTGTTTGGCAACGAAGACATCGGTTCTTCAGGAGTTATAAATCTTCAGGAAATGGATGTCAGCGAAGGAGTCGCATTATGGGGCTCAGAGCAAAATCACCGCGCCGGCTCTAACATTGATGGCGCTTGCGATATCAATGCGGATGGAATTGATGACATTATTCTTAGTGTGCCAGGTGCAGCGCGATCCTACGTTGTTTTCGGAACAGAAGCGCCATTTGAAGACACTATTCTAATGTTAGATGACCTCGCAGCTGCACAGGGCTTCTATATTGAAGGCGGTGACACTTTCCTGAACTACTTTGATGGGCGCAAGTCAACGGCTTTTGTTGGTGACGTTAATGGTGACAGAATCTGTGACTTGAGCGAAGGAGACTACATAGTTTTTGGCCACCCTGGCATCGGTTCCAGCGGATCAATCGATTTAACAAATTTGGACTCTGCTGAAGCGATAATGATCGCTGGCGGCGAAGGCGCAACATCGGGCGGTGACTTCAATAACGATGGAATAAACGACCTTCTTATTGGGTCGCCAGAAGCGGCGGTACGGGGTGGCATACCCCAAGGAGCCGCCTTCGTAGTCTTTGGTCAGTCCAGTTGGAATGGTGGAGAAATTCAACTCAATAGCATTGACCAGAATCAAGGTCGCATTTTTATGGGTGACAAGCCAAATGATGAAACTGGCGCGGCCATTACTTCTGCTGGTGATATGAATGGCGACGGCGTCGATGACATACTAGTGATTTCGCGCGGCGCGGTTGAAGGGCAGGGCTACGTCCATCTTATTTTTGGTGGTAGAAATGCTCCCTAAATACGGTCTAGAATAACGATCACTTGTGCGGGCTAAGAGCGTCAGATGGGTCAATGCGCAGCAATGAAACCAAGCTCCAATACCGAAACGTCCAATAACAGCAAAATGCACTTACATCACCGCGATACGGCAATTGAGACAAGTTCGTTGATGCATAAATTGTCAGTCCAACTTACAACTTATGCATGGGCCAATAGTACCAGAAAACTCTCAGCCACTTTGTGCCGCCCTGTTCGAAACCTAAGCGACGGGGACCACAGCTAAGCACCTCCATACTTTGAGGTGTACGCGTTATACATCACGTGACGTTGGCTTTATGGACGCACTGCTGAGCAGCAGTGCGCTATGCACCGCATTACCCCCCCCTAAAGCTGGCGCGCAGGTAGCACTTACGCTTTCTCAAGCGCCTGAGCAACATCGGCAATAATATCGTCGATGTGTTCAATGCCTGCGGATATCCGCACCAAATCAGCGCTTACGCCGGCCTTTGCCAGCTCTTCTTCATTGAGTTGACGGTGAGTTGTTGAGGCGGGGTGGCATGCCAGGGACTTGGCATCACCAATATTTACCAGCCGGTAAATCATTTCCAGCGCGTCGATAAACCGCCCGCCTGCGTCGGCACCACCCTGAATACCGAAGCTCATGATACCGGAGGCCTTACCGCCGCAGATATCCTTGCATAGTGAGTGATATGGGCTGTCGGGCAGTCCTGCGTAATTTACCCACTCAACTTTAGGATGAGCACTGAGATACTCAGCCAGCGCCTGCGCGTTCTCGCAATGTCTTTCCATGCGCAGTCCAAGTGTTTCAAGGCCTTGCAGAATATTAAACGCGTTTTGTGGCGAAAGAGCCGCACCGGTATTGCGCAACGGTACAACACGGCAGCGCCCGATAAAGGCGGCTTCACCCAGTGCCTCAGTGTAAATAACTCCGTGATACGAAGGGTCAGGTTCATTAAATACAGGGAACCGTTCCTTATTCGCAGCCCAGTCGAATTTGCCGGAATCGACAATGGCGCCGCCTATGCTGGTGCCGTGACCACCAATATACTTTGTCAGCGAATGAACCACTATGTGCACGCCGTACTCAAACGGCTTGCACAGGTAAGGTGTAGCCACAGTATTGTCGACAATAAGCGGCACGCCATGCTTTTCCGCCAGCTGACCCAGAGCGGTCAGGTCGACAATGTTGCCGGCCGGATTACCGATTGACTCACAAAATATCGCTTTGGTATTCGCGTCAATCAATGCTTCCATTGCACCGATATCGCTTGCTGATGCAAAGCGCACATCTATTCCCTGGTTTGGAAACGAGTGAGCAAACAAGTTGTAAGTGCCACCGTACAACTGGCTGGTGGAGACAATATTGCTACCCACGGAACACAAACATTGAATTGCATAGGTGATGGCCGCCATCCCAGACGCAACGCCCAGAGCACCTATACCGCCTTCCATTGCAGCAACTCGCTCTTCTAGCACAGCGGTAGTCGGGTTCATAATGCGGGTATAAATGTTACCTGGAACAGCGAGATTGAACAGATCAGCCCCGTGCTGCGTGTCATCAAATGTGTAAGACGTTGTTTGATAGATAGGTACCGCCGCAGCATGCGTAGTTGGTTCAGGTTCGTAGCCGTGATGCAATGCAATTGATTCCAGTTTCATGGTTATTTGTCTCTCTCGTTAAGGGGCGTCTGAATAGCGCGATTATAAGCCACTGCAGGCATTGCACAATATTCAAGCTGGTTAATGGTCTTGCCTTCTTCCCGCAAGAAAATCAGTTTTGCGTCAACATATTCTGGCGCCGACTGAGTAAACCGGAAAAGCGCTATTTTCGCGCGTATCTTGGAGCGCCAGGATACAGGGGCGCGATATAGTTGAGTTTGGTCAGCCGGCGTCCGCAAAGCAATGAACCTTACAGACGATGAAAAGATGATGATGAGCGTTGCCCTGGACTACAGCAATCAAGAAAGTCACACTATTGCTATTATTTGGCCTTGCTCTCGTCAATGCTTCGCCATACCTGTCGAATAGGTTCAGCCCAGCCATCAATGAGTACGTGATCGTCGGGTATAAGTTGCCATGTGGAAATATCCAATGAGTGAGTAAGGGCGCATCCATCGGAGCTCGCCAGTGGCGTGAGCAAGGCGGCAAGCTCACACCTCTCGACCAGGTTCATCAATACAACCGATTGTGTGGTGATCCGGCGCTAATGCCTCTTATCGATTACGCCCGCAGTTACAGACGCCGCGCTGCTCACCCCATATGGTGAGGCTTTGAAGGAATTGGCAATGCTCTGACAAAATCCGGTAAATAAGATGTACTGACGTTAAATTGCTAAAAAAATTTGCAGAACGAAGAGCCGAATCCCCTACTCAGGATTGGCATGCCACCCGTTTAGCCAGACCTCCACATTGCTGAAATCCAGCTTTTCAAGCGCCTCTCTTTTTATCCAGAAATCAACGGCGTCGCCATCGCCAAAACAAAAACCGGCGGCCCGATCGCTGTAGAGATGCAACAGCAGTACATCGTCATCGCCATAGTCATCTTTAGCACTGTGCTCTTCAGGTGGGTGACCAAACATTTGGGAGAAGCGGTCGATGTAGATACTTCCTAGGGATCCCGCCATTTGGTGATAATAATCTGCAGGAATGGTGGCTGCTAATTTACGATCATCAACAGAGTCTATGACAAGATACTCCATGATAGCTTTGATCGCGCGGCCCGGAATCAGATAAATTGCACGTTCGTCGTGATTCCCTAGCTCCGTTAACCAATCTGCAAAGTTATCCCGCTCATTTTCTGGCAAGGTCTGATAGCTATCCTGCCCTCTTGCAAGACAAATCCATGAAACTGCAGTCTTGGTAGACTGCTTAATGTACTGAATAGCGTCATATGATGTATCGGTATTTCGTCGCAACATGGTTTGAGCGCACTCAGCAAGTGCTGTTGCAAGATAACGCGACAGATACTCAACCATAAGCCAACACTGGGGGAACCGCTCACTCTCGCTGATGTCTTTCGGAAAGACTGGCCGGTCGTTTTGCCTGTATGGGTTGTAGCCTGACCAATAAGGCTCAAATGTCGAGATCAGTCCAGTGGCTCCCAATGCTTCTGAATTTCGGCGCTCATGATCAACTGCCCAATATTCCATATCCCAGTAAGAGTCTGCCCCATCGGCTTGACTTGGTAAAGATTCCTCATTAGGCCACGAACGTATTCTCTGGGAGCAGACAGGCCAACGCTTGTATTCGAATTGGCTCGACACTGGTGGCCATAACAAATGCAGATCCTCATACGGCGTCTGGTTTTCGGTCAGAAGCGTAAAAAAATACTCTTCTTTGGCAAGTTGTACTGAGTACTTTGGAGGAGTCTTCCTGGTTGACTGAACAGGCGGTAAATCATCCGGAGGTTTTCGAGCTGTAGCGCCAATCTCTTCGACGTAGAAGATTTGCCAGCCCACGTCTTCTGGTAGCATCTTTTTCTGTTCTTCCTCAATAACACCATTTTTCTCGAACACGAGCAAGTAACCGGTCATAGGCATTACAGATGAAATCGAGGGCAATTCGCTGAGATCAATTTGAGCGAGGAATGTTAACGGCCATCCGCGGCTACTGCGTGGCCAAGCAAAA
This sequence comes from Gammaproteobacteria bacterium, assembly GCA_030429735.1. Lineage (GTDB taxonomy): Bacteria > Pseudomonadota > Gammaproteobacteria > Pseudomonadales > JAUIET01 > JAUIET01. Next base: position 105,386 of record JAUIET010000005.1, on the reverse strand, counting down.
TTATCGGGTAGAAATGGCCTACCACCAAAAAAACTGTTCGTTTCTGGAAGATCATAGGGGGGATAAGGGCGGTAGAGGATAATTGCCGGAAGCGTATGCGCGTCCATAACCTCAATGACTTTGCGCCGATTCAGTGGATTCTTGTGTTTATCCATCTATAGCTTTTCCATCCTAACCTTTAAATAATGTGGTGAATGCGCATTATTCTAAACCGAATCCTAGACCAGGCAATACACCGCTAGGATACAAAATTGAGATAAGGGAATGACCAACGCCAGACCTGAAACCGAGGATTCTTCCGGTAATAAATCAGTTTCGCGTCAACATATTCTGGCGCCGCCTAAGTAAACCATCTACGCCCATGGCGTAATCCATCGAACTGTCTTTTTGCCGAAATACTGTATTCTCGTCAATGAACATACTGTTTCGCGTATTCAACCTTTCAACAGTGTGACTTGCATTGTGAACAGGTGCCCTGGCTGGCAGCTCTGATCCATCCGGCCGGGAGAAGACCAATTGCCCGGCGTTGTTTCGGCTGAGACCGAAACCGCCTTCGTGAACCAGCCGGTGGTGTGCGCGGCAAAGGCTGGCCAGATTGTCCAGGCTGGTTTCACCGCCGTCCGCCCAGTGTTTGATGTGGTGACCATCCACATAACGCGTGGAACGGCAAGTGCAGCCAGGAAATACACAGCCTTTATCACGAACCATCAGCGCTCTTCGCATCGCAGGCGGAATTGATCGTGTTTTCCGGCCTATATTCAAAGGGTTACCACTTGAATCAGTGTGAATGGCTAACAGTCCGCTGTCGCAGCATAGTCGTTTGACCGAATCGACGGATAAACGCGTGCCATTATCCATTTCGCAGTGCTGATGCTCAGCACCAACGCTTGGGCTTTCAACATCGTCCACCAAAGTTTCCACATCAACATGGACCATCACCTGAAATCTATCGGCTGTCTTGCAGTCAGCTGGCTGTCCGTCACGCTCAGGAGATTGCAGAAAGTGATCGGCCATCAGGCTCAATGCGTCTGCTCGTTGTCGTGGCCCGTTTACCTTTTTGTTACGTTGCTCTTCCAACAATTCTTGTTGATGCTCACTCAGCAAAGACGCAACCGCGGTTGCGTTTTCCAGGCCTTCTTTCAATTCTGCTTCTTCATCAACAAACTCAATCTGCTCAACAGCCGTTTGCATCGCCTGTAAGAACACCGCACCTTGCTCAGGTGGCAATCTACCGTTAAACACAAGGCAACCGTCCTCACTCCAATAATGCGTAAACACCCGCTCATGCTGCTGAGTCATGGCTTTTCGTGACGCCTCTCTACGCTCCACCCCGCGATACTTACGAACCAGCTCCGCCACGTGTTGTGCTGACCCATGCTCGGCAATCATTAACAAATAATCTTCATTCTCGGTATGAGCAACCCGTGTCATCTCTCTGGCTTTGGAAAAGCTGAGCTTACCTTCCGCAAAAGCTGTACTGATTTTTGGGAGCTGCCGAAGCGCGCACGCCACACGAACGCGATCTCTGGCGGCTGCAAGACCTATACCGCAGCGCACGTTTAACCAATGCGCGCAGCTCTTATAACCCCAACCCCGCCAGGCGCGCCGCTGCTCGAACTCAGCGATTAATACCAGTAGTCGATAAGTTGCCGCATTGATATTCGCGGCAAGGGTGGTGATTTCATCTTCCAGTTCTTCGTCTGACTTGTGGGCTTCCAGTTCATTTAAAGATTGAACAACAACCGGATTGCTGCAGTTTCGGCGTATTGATTCGAGGTGCATTCCCATCGTGTTTTCCTTGCCAAGCGCTCAAAATGGATCAGTTTTCCGAAGGATAATTATACTGTATAAATGAACAGCATTAAAGAAAACACTGTAAATATAGGCTTTTTTGGGTTGGCTACACGTCGTAGCAATACATAAGCTTGCGATCAGTTGACTGATGGCAAGTGTTTTTTGGCAACTCCGACCATAGGTCAAATAGAGAAAAGCGATATCATTATTTAGCGTATCCTGGGTTGCCAGGATCAAATGCGCGATTTAGTTGAGCTTGGTATCGATAGAATTCGAATTGCCGTTCAGTACCAATAGCAGCTGCTCAGATTTGACTCTGTTAGGCTGAAACTGCTTGCAAAACCATACCGACATCCTTACAATTAAATGAAATGTAAGGATTCAAGGGTGTAAAGAGTGGCGGAAGCAGCTGTGACTAGTAAGGGGCAGATTACTATACCTGCCGAAATAAGAAGGCAAATGAACATTGGTCCGAAAGACAGAGTGGTTTTCACTTTATTACCAAACGGGACTACTATCATGCGAGCGAAATCTCGGTCGGTGACATCGTTGGCCGGCACACTAAAGGGAGTAAAGAAGAAAGTTGCCATCAAGGATATGAGGATGGACTGAGTTGCCCGCACTAGATACTAGCGTGCTCGTCAGATACTTGGTAGCTGACAATGACAAACAATTTCAGACCGCAAAGTCTTTGATAGAATCAGCTATCGATAATGAAGCTCTCTTCATAACTCTAACGGTTTCCATCGAACTAGAATGGGTATTGCGGTCTCGATATGACTTAAACAAGGCGTTGATCATATCCACTTTCAATCAGCTGCTGGAATCCCGTGAGATTCAATTTCAAGAAGAGTCTTCTGTAGAGGTTGCGTTAAATTTGTACTCCGATAACAATTCAGACTTCGCAGACTGCTTTCACATTGCGGTCGCCTATTCAAATGATATGACGCCACTGATTACTTTCGATCGTAAGGCTTCCCGTGTACCTGGAACAAAGCTGCTGGAATAGGCAAGGGTGTACCAATAGCGGCGATTCAGCGCAGAGTTAACACTTCACATGGCAAACTGTTAACTCTGGAGGGCCGGTTTTAGGCAAAAGCAGAAACTCAACCACCCACCAAATCCAGGAACAACGAAACTAACCCTCGACATCAAACTTTCGTTCGCTCACCTTTAGGATCGTAAAACGCACTCAATGACGCATCAGCCTTGAATCGTTCACAGGCTACCTCAATCTCAAACTCAGCCGCTGTCAATGCGTCTCGCGTGAGTTCAGGGGCGTTTACATAGCCCATCCCTATCGCGGTTCCCAGCGTATGACCATACATGCCACTGGTGAGATAACCAGCAACGTCACCGTTCATAATGATGGGCTCGTTGTGATAGAGAAGCGGCTCCGGGTCGTGCAATTTAAACTGCACAAGTCGGCGATCTGGCAAGCCGGCGGCCTTTGCGGCAACAAAGGCATCTCGGCCAATAAAGTCGCTGGCATCCGGTTTTGCGGTAAAGCTTAAGCCGGCTTGAATAAGGTTGTCTTCAGCGGCAACGTCGTGCCCCCAATGCCGAAAGCCTTTTTCCAGCCGCAAGCTGTTCAAGGCATGCAGGCCGACGTTTCGGATACCGAATGGTTCACCGACTTGATGAATCGCATTAAACAAATTCACCGCATACTCTTCTGGCACGAATAATTCCCAGCCCAATTCACCAACATAGCTGATGCGTTGCATCCAGATAGTGGCGCCGCCCATATTAAGGAATCGTCCAGTTCCGAACGGAAATGCTTCGTTGCCCAGATCTTCATTGGTCAGCTGCTGCAGCGTTTCTCTGGCGTGTGGTCCTTGAACGGAAAAACAAGCAGTGCCGGTGGTGAAGTCTTTCAGTTCGGTATCCGGCGCCAGGTGTTTTTTCAAGCGCCACCAATCGCGATATAGACTGCCAATGCCAGTAACCACCGCATAGCAGTTTTCGCCAGTCTTGGAAATGGTCAGATCCGCTTCGATGCCGCCGCGTTCGTTAAGCCATTGGGTGTACGTGACTTTACCAACCTCAACGTCCATATCGGCACAACTCAGGCGCTGAACGGTGGCCATGGCTCCAGGGCCACTCACTTCGAACTTGCCAAAACTTGAGATATCATAGATTCCTACTGCTTCGCGCATGGCACGATGCTCTTCGGCGTAGCGTTCGAACCAGTTTTGACGTTTGTAACTGTATTTGTATTCGGCAGGCTGTCCTTCAGCGGCAAACCAGTTTGGGCGTTCATAACCGCCCACCTCACCAAAACAGGCATTCTGTTTTTTCAGCACCTCGTGAATGGGTGAGTGGATCAGATCACGGGCAGTATGGTACTGATAAAACGGCCAGTGCATGGAGTACGTGTGGCCCAGCGCTTCCGGTATGCGTTCTTCTACGTAGCTCTGCGTGCGCTGCACAGAGTTGTTGCGCCGCACATCGGTTTCAGTAATCTCGCCGGAAGGGTAACCATCCAGCAGCCAGTCAGCCATGATTTTACCCACGCCACCGCCCGCGCCAATACCTTTGCTGTTCATGCCGCAAGCCACCCAGAAATTCTCAACTTCCGGGGTGGGGCCGAGCAAATGCAAATTGTCGTTGGTGAAACTTTCGGGGCCATTGAAGTATGTGCGAATGCCGGCTTCACCGAACGCGGGAAAGGTTTCCATGCCACCTAATAGATAGGGTTCGATATGGTCCATATCGCAGGGGAATTCATCAAAGCTGAAGTCGGGGTTGATCTTGCTCATCGGGCAACCAATAGCGTTGGTTTCGAACCAGCCCACCAGCATTTTCCCAGCGTCTTCCTTGAAGTAAAGACCCTTGGCAAAATCGCGCAACACCGGGCGTTTGGTCAGACCCGGCATTTCTTCGGTGACCACGTATTGGTGTTCACAGGCATACAACGGCAGCTGCACGCCAATCTTGGCGGCAATGTCGCGCGACCAGAGACCGCCGCACAGAATCACCTTGCGCGCCTTGATGTCTGCAGTCTCACCCGTTTTGTTTACTCGATAGCGTGCTCCAACTGCGTTGTCCTGATCGGTCAGCACATCGTCAACGGTCACGCCTTCAATAATTTGTGCGCCGCCCATACGCGCGCCTTTGGCCAGGGCCATGGTCGTATCAATTGGGTTAGTTTGCCCGTCGTTCTCGATGTACATGGTTGCGAGCACGCCGTCGGTGTTAATGCCGGGGTAAAGCTCTTCCAGGCGGGCATGATCTATCCATTCACTTTCAACACCAAACACTTTACCCATCGATGAGGTTCGGCGAAGCTCTTCAAGACGTTCTTCATCGCGAGCGAGGCTAAGACTGCCAATGCGCCGATAGCCACTGGCTTGCCCTGTTTCTTGTTCGAGACTGGCGTAAAGCTGGTGAGTATACTTGGCAAGATTAGTTAATGTTGGTGTGGGCCACAGCATGGAACAAAGACCAGCCGCATGCCAGGTGGTGCCGCAGGTCAGTTGCTGGCGTTCTAACACTACTACTTCATTTGCGCCGCGCTTCGTCAGGTGATACGCGATTGAGCAACCAATAATGCCACCACCTATAATCAGGTATTCTGTTTCCGTTGGTACGATTGCCATTAGCTTCTCAATCTTTCGTTGCCTGGATCATACACCGCATCTATTTCCACATGGGCTTTGCGCATACCAAGTGTCGTTTGTACTTCCAGCTCAATGCCTTGCTGAACCAGATCTGGCGTAATGTACGCAAACGCAAGGCTGTAACCTACACGATAGCCGAACGCTCCGCCTGTGGTCAGGCCAACGTGTTCGCCATTATGGAATACAGATTCGTTGCCATAGCATTCGCACGCTATATCATCGTCGAAAGCGAGATAGGCTAATTGAATCTCACCGCCATTCGCTTCACGTTCGCGAACCACTTCCACACCAAGAAAATCGCGGCTGGTATCAATAAAGCGGCCCATACCCGCTTCCACACCGGAAATTTCTTCTGTGAATTCGCTACCCCATGCGTGATACATTTTCTCCATACGCAGGCTATTGAACGCATAGCCACCGAAATCACGCAGGCCGTGTTCGGCACCTACCCGGAACAAAGACTCGTAGATACTTGGCAGCTGCCATACCGGCATGTGCAGCTCATAGCCGAGCTCACCCGCGTAGCTGACCCGAATGGCGCGAACATCAGCACTGTCGCACTGAATCATCTGCGTGCTCAGCCAGGGAAAGGCGCTGTGTGACAAGTCCGATGTGCTGATCGCTTGCAAAATATCGCGTGATTTTGGGCCAGTCAGCAAAACACCCCCCATCTCGTCCGTCTGATTTTCTATCGTCACATCAAAACCGTCAGAATGTGTTTGCATCCAGTGCAAATCGCGGTGCTCGCCGGCGATCGGGCCAACCAGCAAATAATGGTCTGCACTGATGCGCGTAATGGATTGCTCAGTCATAATCCCGCCATTGGGACCATGGAATAAACTAAGACTTAAGCGGCCGTCTTTTGCTGGCAACTTGTTGCACGATAGCTTATTCAAGAAAGCACTGGCATCTTCGCCAGTAACTGCGAAGGTAGCCGCACCGGAAATATCAATAATACCTGCGTTATCGCGTACCGCTGCGCATTCCTCCGCCACCACCGCATGCGCATCACTGCGCGACCAATGCGGCTGTTCGCCTCGAATCGAGTCGGTTGCAAACCACAATGGCTTTTCATAACCCTGCACAACGCCATACTTTGCCCCTTTTTCGGCTAACAGGGCATACAAGGGGCTAATCCGCTTCGCCCTGCCCACCGGTCGCGCTTCTGTCGCCCCCATCGCGGTATACATTACTTCGTAGCTTTCAATGGCTTTGGTGATGCAATAATTTTTATCTGCCCAACCAGAGAAACGTCTGCTGTCTAGGGACGCCATATTCAATTCAGTTTCACCGTATATCATCCACTGCGCCATGTATTTACCCAAGGCGCCCTGGGCAATACCGATGCTGGACCCACACAAATTCCAGAAATTGCGCAAACCCGCTTGCGGCCCGGCAAGAACGTTGTCATCGGGAGTATGCGTGATCGGGCCATTCACCACGGTGCGAACACCTACCTCACTAAAAGATGGCGTCAGCTCCATGCTTCTTTCAAGAAATGGCAATAAGCGTTCCAGGTCGCCGGCAAACAACTCCCTATCAAATGCCCAGTCCATTCCGTCAAGTGCCCACGGCTTGGAGCCCCAGGTTTCGTAAGGACCTACCAGAAAACCTTTGCCTTCCTGACGTATGTACGCATGGCTATATGAATCACGACAGACGGGTAATTCGAAATCGAGCTTCTCAATCTCGGGGTGTGGATCAGTAACCAGATATTGATGCTCCAGATTGATGATCGGAACGTTCACGCCAACCATGGCGCCCACTTCCGGTGCGAAACACCCTGCCGCATTCACTACGTGCTCGGCGCGCACAGTGCCTTTCTCTGTAACTACTTCCCATTCGCCACTGGGCAATGGATTGATATCCACTACACGGTTAAAGCGGCTGATTGTCGCACCGTTGGCTCTGGCCAGCTGCGACATTGGCATTACCACCGACGTTGGGTCTACATGACCATCGTTTGGCGTGCTGACAATAATTCGCGCGTTATCAAAGTTCATCAATGGGTTCAGTTTTTGCGCTTCCGCTTTGCTTACGATATTGAATTCGCACGGCACGTTAGCCGCTCGGCTTGCAAGGTTTCGAAACCACTCCTCTTCCAGTTTTGAATAGCCGATGCGCAGGCTGCCACATTGGTGGAACGGAGATGGCTCGCCGGTTTCTTCGGGCAGGGTTTTGGTATACAGCTCAATCGACGCCTGTTGTATTTTTGCAACGGTGTGATTCCCGATAAAATTTGAGACCAGCCCAGCTGCGTGCCAGGTTGAACCACTGGTTAGCTCACCTTTTTCAATCAACAAAGTATCGGTCCAGCCTTCTTTGCTCAAATGATAAAGCAGGCTAACGCCAAGTGACCCACCGCCAATGACAACAACCTGGGCGTGTTCTTTCATAGTGTTCTCTATTATGTTCTTGTACAAGAAACCAAACGATTTCTAAGCACGGCCAATACTCTCTCTCGGCAGCCTGATCGGAAATTTCTGCCGAATCTCCTGGTCTACTTCGTCACTGATATGCGTTGGGAAGTAGCTGGCCAGAATTTCTTTTTTTCGGAGCACAGCATTTTTTAAAGGCTCTGGCTTGCCCGCCTCTTCCCAGTCGCCAGGACTCATTCGATTGCCAAATTCCGGGTATATGTACTCAGACTGCATCACTCCCAAGGTTTGATCTGAACCCAGGTAATGACCCTTGCCCGACAAACATACATCTTTCAATACATCAAAACTCAGCGTTTCCGAGTTTACCGCAATACCCTTGGTCATGCGTAAACAGGCGCCCAGCACGTCGTTATCGAGCAACAAGCTTTCCGGGCAACAACCCAACAGGCTTGCGTACATTCCGGCAGATTCATAAATAATATTCGCCCCACCCAGAGAGGCAGCAGCGGCTGTATAGGCACGCTCGGCACCGGCCTGAAAATCCGGCATTTTTGCATCAGCCATGCCGCAGCCAGTGCCCGTTGGCAAATCGAAATAATGCCCAAGCTGCGCGCAAGCCGCCGACAACAAACCCTGCTCCGGCGACCCGCCACTCATTGCACCTGTTCTAAGGTCAGAGACAAAAGGCCATGTACCGATAATGGCCGGCGCACCGGGCTCGATAGCGTTAACATACACAAGACCACCCAAACACTCGGCCCAGGCTTGCGCGACCGTACCGGCCAGACACGCTGGTGCTGTTGCACCGGCCTGCCCCGCTGACAGCAGTAAAACCGGCATTCCACCTTCTACCGCTACGCGCAAACACTCCAGCGACTCTTCAGCGAACTTCATTGGCGGCACTACAAAGCAGTTAGACTGGCTCATGAACGGTCGTGCGCGCCATGCTTGTTCACCGCCAGCAAAAACGTGCAGCATTTGTAGAGTTTGTTCTACGTGGTGCGCTTCAGTCCATGATGAGCCGATGTGTTTTTGCGTACCCATCACACAGGCATACGCTGTGTTCAGGTCCATCTCCATATTGTCCTCAACATCGCGCGCAACACACATGCGCTGGAACATATGAATATGCTCGCAATTGCTGACAATACGAGACAAATCATACAGGTCCTGCAACTGCGATTCACGATAGCTATTGGTTTCGGTATCAGCAATCATCACGGCCGCGCCCGCGGTAGAAAAATGCACGCGCTGACCACTGAGATCCAGATCGTATTCGGGAACCTGGCCATGCAATATCAAATTGCGTTGGCACAGGCCTAGGGCTTTTTCAACCACCTCGCGAGACATTCGCAGGCGCTGGTCATCCCCGTAAACAGCGCCAAATGCCGTGCATACTTCGATGCAGTGCGGTGTTGCTTGAGCGAAGCCTACTTCTTCAAGAATTCGATACGCAGTATCAACAATCTTCGGAATATCCGGCTCGGCCAATGGTTTGTACCAGCCACCTGTTTCGCCTGGCTGAACGGGTTTCTTATCCTCGGCGAGTGGTGCGCTGCGCAACGCGACCCTTGATTTTCTGCCACCGGCGCGTCTAGACATAGTACTGCCCTCTTTAATTATTCTAACTGCGTAAACGCCGAAGTGTGCTCCCAGAGCAACGTTCCAACAAGCAAGTATTATCAAGCCTATGCATTAATACAGCTAATCTATAAACTGCCGATTCTCGCACCTTTTCAGGGCCTGTCAATGAGTCGTAACCTCCCTCCACTCAACAGCTTGCGTGCTTTCGAATGCGCCACCAGACACATGAGCTTTACTTTAGCGTCGTGTGAGATGAATGTGAGCCAAGCTGCCATTAGCCATCAGGTAAAGACTCTGGTACGCGCTTATCGTGACTGCTTACTGACGTAGGGCAAATCCATCAGCGATTGCCAGTCCTGCGCCAGACAGCTACTCTAGCGCGTGGCCGTTTCGGTACTGGCCGGGGTGTGAAAACAGCAAGCTAAGGTATGACGAATAAATTTGCCATTGGCATAGATACCGGGGGAACCTACACTGACGCGGTCATCATTGATGCTCGTTCACACGCAATTATTGCCGGCGCCAAAGCACTGACCACTAAAGGCAACCTGGCCTTAGGCGTTGGCGAAGCACTGCGCTCTGTAATAGACAGTGCAGGAGGTGAATTTTCCGTCACCTCGGTTTCCATGGTATCGCTGTCAACAACACTGGCAACCAATGCCCTGGTGGAAGGTCATGGCTCGCCTGTGGGCTGCCTGCTGATTGGCTTCAGTAAGGACATGATTGCTCGCACGCGAATCGCTGAAGCCGCACCCGACACTGTCATTGCAACTGCCACTGGCGGACATCACCATACTGGCAGTGAATTATGTACGCTTGACACGCAGGCCATTGAAACCGCACTGCAAGGCCCATTTAAAGAACTTGAGGCATTCGCGGTGGCGTCAATATACTCGGTTCGAAACTCAACACACGAGCGCCAGGCCGCCGATCTGATCACTCAAATAAGCGGCAAGCCAGTAAGCGCTTCTTGCGATTTGGCCGATGAACTGGACGGACCACGCCGCGCGCTCACAGCAACATTAAACGCTCGAATCCTGTCGCTGATTGCGACGCTGGAGCGCGCTGTACGCGACACCCTACTGGAATTGGGAATTTCTGCACCGATAATGATGGTAAAAGGCGACGGTTCTATCGCCCGTGCTGAGACGGTGTTAAATCGCCCGATAGAAACTATTTTGTCAGGGCCAGCGGCCAGTGTTATCGGCGCACATCATTTGTCGGGCATCAGTGATTTTGTTATTTCCGACATCGGTGGCACCACCACGGATGTGGCCGTGGTCAAGAATGGCTGGCCCAGACTGAACGAACAAGGTTCGGATGTTGGCGGCTTTCGCACCATGATTCGTGCTATCGATATGAAGACAATCGGCCTTGGTGGCGACAGCGCAGTGGAATTCGACCCGACTGGAAACGTTAGTTTACTGAGTAATCGCGTAGTGCCTGTCGCATTGCTGGCGCACCGGTACCCTCAGGTCACAACTTCGCTACAGTTGGCGCTGGGCCAATCTCAAGGCATGCTGGGTGCCAGCTGCTACCTGATGCATCCTGATGGCGCCTCAACAACCGGCTATCGCACATTGGACCGGCAAAGTATCGAGCTGTTGCAACGAATCAATCCTGCCCACCCCAGCCTGTATCGCGACGTTGTCCACAATGCGGCTGACCGCTCTCGCGTACCAAAACTGATTGACCAGGGTTACCTGAGAATGTCCGGGTTCACACTCAGCGACGCTGCCCATATTCTGCAAAAACAATCGCAATGGTGTGCCGAAGCCTCTCTATTAGCCGGCGAGCTATTAGGCCGAGGGTGCGGCCGGGTGAGCGGTCATGACACGCTCAGCGATGTTAAAAAACTGGCCGAAGATGTGCTGGATGCGGTGGCCTATAAAAGTACGCGGGTGCTGCTGGATTGCCTGGCTGGAAAAGCCTTTGCCGAGGACGACACCTTGATAGATAGCACGGCCAGCGGCCGGCATAGCTTGAACGATCTCAGTGTGAACCTGACCCCACATATTGAACTGATCGCAGTTGGCGGGCCAGCCGGCATTGTCTACCCGGAAGTGGGTCGCAGACTCGGTGTGCAAGCACGCATTCCGGAGTACAGTGGCATCGCCAACGCAGTGGGTGCCGCGGTTGGCATGACCAAAGCAAGAGTTCGCATCGAGGTATCACGTGGATCGAAAGGCAGTTTTCTGGTCCACGCTGGAGGTCGCCCGATCCGCTGCGAAAATGGCGAACAAGCCATCAAGCTTGCAGAACAAATTGCTCGCCAGCGCGTGCAGGAGCAATCTGCGGCGCTGTGGGAGACGCCCTCTGTGCAAACAGCCAATATTGATTTATCAGTAGAAAGAATCGACATTCCTGACATGGACTCTGACAGCAGCTTGATTGCCGCCACCATTAGCGCCGAAGTGATTGGCCAACTGTGTTAGTCCGCGCCTGGTGTGCTGCGCGTGTAGTTTGTCCAGCCCTGGACGGGTAGACACAAAGAACCCTGCTATACGACAGATTCTGCTGACTGCATTACTCTTATTAAGCCGCTCCCATTACCGGACCGGCCCATGCAAACCTTTGTTATCAGTCTCCAAACCGCCGCCGAGCGCCGCGACCATATCAAAACCTGCTTTTCCGAATACGACATTTCGTTTCAATTCTTTGCTGCGATTGAACCTGCCGAGGCAGCCCAGGAAATCAGATTCATCGACCAAAAAACCTGCCAACTCAACACAGGTCGCTTGCTAAGCCCTGCTGAGCTCGCCTGTTTCGCCAGCCACAAGCGGCTGTGGCGACTCTGCGTTGCAATGAATGAGCCCATTGCGATTCTTGAGGATGATGTGACTCCAACCCGGCACTTTATCGCTGGCAGGCACCTATTACCGGCCTGGTGCGACCGCTATGGATACGTTCGACTATCAACAGGGCAAGCAAGGTCACAAACCGTTCTCGAGGAATCCGGCTCTTTTTCTTTGGCCGTGTTGACCCGCTGCCCATACAGCACGGCGGCCTACGCGATCAGTCCACATGCAGCAAAGCTGCTACTTAGTGCTTGTGAGACGGTGCGTGGCCCTGTAGATGTGTTCATTAAGCAGTTTTGGGAACATGGGCAATCCATACATCGAGTTGAACCCGATATGTTCAGCCTTTCAAGCCACGCATGGCAGCCCACTATTGCAGACAGAGAAAGCCCGAATCCATCGCAGATAGCCCGCGCTCACCGGCAAATACACAAATGGCGCCACTTTGCCCGCAGAGCACTGTTCAATTGGTCACACCGACCTGCAACTCTTCCGACAATCGGTCGACAGACAACACCCATAGGGTGACTCTAAGCACTATGGTAGGGTGGAAAATACTACGGCAGGACACTACGGCAGGACAGTGGGTGCGGCTGACAATTGGCGGTTTAACGGCAAAATGATTGACAAAAAACAATATGCGCGTGATCAAACGCTGGCGAACAAGTTGATAGCCGGAGACCAGCGTGCGTTTGCGGAGTTCAACGATGAGTATTTGCCGAAACTATTCCGGTACGCCATCGTGCGTCTCAAGGACGAGCAAGTCGTAGAGGAGATTTTGCAAATCACCTTGATTTCCGCGGCCAAGTATCTGCATTCCTATCGGGGCGAAGCCGCGCTTTTGACCTGGCTGATCCAGATACTGCGCCACGAAACTTCGCGCTTTCTTGCCAAAGAAAAACGTTACCAGAACCTCAATCAGCGCTGGCAGGATAATGAAACCTTACAGTTAGTGGTCGATTCTCACGCAGCTCCTAGCACGGATAATCCTGATCAAATGCATGCCCGCGAACAACTCTCAATTCTTATTCGCGACGTGCTGGATCAGCTGCCTCCCAATTATGCAAGGGCACTGGAATTGAAATATATTCGGGAAATGGGCTCAAAAGACATAGCCACGGAACTGCAGATAAGCGACGAGGCAGCTCAATCCCTTCTTGCGCGGGCGCGCCGGGCGTTCCGGGGACTGTGCGACGAATCACTACTGGCATTAATGAAACACGTTACAAAAGACGCCCCAAGCGGAGGGCTGTACGGATGACTGACAAATCAATCTCAGAACATGAAGACGAGCAACTGGAAGAGTCCATTGTTGCGGAGCTGATTCGAACAGCCGCAAACCCTCAGCCAATGCCTGAAGCGATGAAAGCTCGGCTGGCGGCAAGCTTTGCAGACTGCATTGAGCAACAGCGTCAACAGCAGCCTGCTGAACAAGCCCAGAGCAGTCGTTGGCTCAAACACCCTGCGCTCGCCCCGCTTTTAGTCGCTGCATCAGCGTTTTTTGCGTTTTTACTTTGGCCTGCGCCACAGATCACTATCACACCTGAGTCGCATTCCATCGTAAACAGTGTGATTGGTGTCAGCAAAATCAGGCAGGCTGATGGAGAGCGGGCGCTGCACAGTGGCAGCTCTTTGTTCACGGGCGACAGGCTGCACACGTTAAGCAATGGGCTTGTTTCACTGCAATTTCGCGCGCATCAGATACGGGTAAATGCTGAGACCACGCTGGAATTAACGGCAGATGGAGTAAAACTCTTCGCGGGCCAAATTTACGTAGACGAATCGGCCAATAGCCACCAAAGCGGCGCTGCCATGATTGTGGAAACCGAATTCGGCTCAGTGACTGATATTGGCACACAGTTTATGGTGACTATATCGGCCAATAGCAATGCGGCAACCGTTAGACAAGGCATTATCCAGGTTACGAATAGCACTCAAACAGTCATTGCAGAGGCCACGCCGGATCACGCCCAGCGAATTGATTTGAGCGCAGATACGCTAGACCCACACCCGACAAGTGGATACGGTACAGAGTGGAACTGGATTCAGGACCTGGCAAGCCATTTTTCTCTTAATGGACGCACCGTCAATGAATACCTTGTATGGGTAAGCCAGGAAACAGGCTTGGGAATTCATTATTCCAATGCGCAAGTACAAAGTGCGGCCAGCCAAATACGACTCAGCGGCGAGCTCAATAGTAAAAGCCGGCCCGCCGATTCGCTGGAGCAAGTGCTTGCAACCACCAGTCTTGAACACGCTATATCAGACGATGGAGTTATTCTCATCAACGTTAGAAAGTAAAGGTAAAGCCGATATTCGGCACCAACGGCAACAGTACTTCGCGCTCGCGTTCAAACTGCAACATACCTTCTTCGAGCTGTGGCGCGTACTCAAGCCCGGCTGAATTGGATCGATTGCTCGCATTGCTGATATCAAGATACAACTCCAGTTGCTTATCGTTCCAACGCCATTCCCTGGACGCGGACAAATCAATGGCAAAGTAGTTGCGTAGCTGATAATTATTCAGCAACTGATTGATCGCCAGCGTCTCACCCAGGCGTACTTGATTCGGCAACTCTGTGGCGCGCCATCCACTGTGCCAACTGATCGCTGCACTGATCGACAAACCGTTTTTTTGCCAGCGGGTAATGGCATTGACTGCGTGACGCTGTTGCCAGCGGCGCGGTACTGTTAGTCCATCCACGTCCTCGCTGGCGTCCAGGTAACTATAGCGCAACTGCCATTGACCATGCGCAGACCAGTCATGACTGAACTCAATGTCCAGCCCTTTGCTCAGAGCCACATTCGTGCGCACCTGATATCGATCCGGCTCTATCTCTGGCAGAATCACAAAAGTGTTAAACAAATTTTCGTATCGTACTGTTTGCCGATGGTAGTCTTTGTAATAGGCTTCAATCGAAAACCGTGAACGGCTGGACTTCCAGCTAAGCCCGGCAATGAATTGATCTGCACGTTCTGGTAAGTGAAATTGCTGTTCACCATCAATTACCTGCAGCTCATGAATACCCTGCGGTTGATAAAAAAAACCGGCAGCCAGGCGCCAGATCCATGCCGGGCTTGCTTGATAACGAACACCCAAACGGGGCGACCAGTGCTGCTGCGAACCCTGAAAATAGTAATTTTGCTGGTCCCAGCGCAGCCCCGGTTGCACCCACAGCTTATCCGTCAATGGCAGCTCCACTGAGCCGTAGGCTGCGTAGCTGAAACCTGCGGGTTTCAATGCTATGTCTCGTTGTACCAGTGCAGGTAACGACAGTGTCTGCGCTATCACCCCCCGATCAAAATCAGCCTGGCTGACGTATTTGCTGCGAGCGTATTCAATTTTTGCGCCCAACTCCATGCGACCGCGAGTCAAAGCGGTGGCGTAATCGAATGTAAAGCTGGCCTTCTCGGTCTTTTGCTCAAAATGCAGCTCACCACTGCTTGCTTCAGGTTCTTCGCTACGACCTGACTTTTGTTTATCTTGAAGCGTTAACGCAAGCGCACTGGACAGCCGTGTGTCATTATCAAGGTCTGCGCTTAATTTACTCCACAGATAGTAGCTTTCTATGTCGGACAGAACGGAACGTTCATCCGCGGTCAAGGTCACGTCATCCTCGGAGCGAATAAAACCAAGCGCTAAATCAGCACGCTGTGCCCACCTCAGAGAACCGAGCGGCACGTTCAATCGTGCGTACGCGTCACCATAATGCGGGTTTCCCAATTTGGAATTGACCCGTTGTAAAGATTGATCAAGAATGCTCTCACGAACAGACATCTGCCAAGAAGGCGAACTCTCGCCGTCCCAGTTCCCTTGCGTGGAAAAGCGCGCAGAAAACAACGACGCGCCAATGCTGGTGCTGCGCCTGGCGAAATAGTTGTGCGGTCTTATATCCATTACACCACTCATTCGAGTGCCGTACCGAGCCGGGAATCCACCGGTATAGAAGTCAACAGACTCTATAGTGTGGTGGTCAAGACTGCTAAAAATACTTTGAAAATCAGCCAGGTGAAACGGCTCAAGCAGTTCTACACCGTCACTGATGATCAGCAATTCATCCTGTACTCCGCCGCGAATATGCGGTTTTGCGGAAACCCCCACGCTGGCAACACCTGGCAGGCGGGTGATTATACGCAGTGCGTCTCCGCCCAGCGCCGGTGTATTGCGCATATCCGCATCAGTAATTTCGTTAATCTGCTCAGACTGACTCCTGTCTGACAAACGGTGACGACTACCAGTTACAATCAGCGACTCCAACAGCATCGATGATTGATTGGAAATCTCGTCAGGTTGACTGGCCTGCAGATTCTGCGAACCACCATCACCTTTTATAACAAACCAACTACCACGCTCATAGCGTAACGCAAGCCCAAGTGTATGCAATTGTTCTTCGAGATCCCAAATACTTGCACTCTCTAGCGACTCCAGTTCCAGCTTGACCTTTGGGCTCACGAAATCAGAACTGTAGACGATGGAGTGCCCGTCAGCGCGCAGCTTGTCGATCAAATCAGACAAACTGGAGCTCGCGGCATTTGCCTGGCCGGATATCATCAGATACCAAATCAGGACAATGCAACGGTTGAATCGGTATTGGCTCAAAAGCACTGTTCGTCGCCCGTTGGACATACTTCGTACTATACACAACTTGTCAGTCAAGAACGCTGAATCCGATGACGCAATATTCAATGCTTAAACCTAAGTGAGAGTACCTTCACACTCGAAATCTGTCGCATTGGTTTACCTATTTTCGCGCTATTTTTGCCACTTTTTTCAACAGAAAACGGTGAGCTGGCTGCTCCAATGAAACCACAAATACCGGCGATCAGGAGCCCACCATGCATACTAACAACCATCGCACGCCAGCAAGCAATCACTGGCACCTTACAAGCACGCTTTTGCTGGCAATGTGCGCGCTTGTATCTGGCGCCGTTCACGCTGTTGAACTTGGCTGCGCGGCCAGCGCCAGGTTCGCGGCTCTCGCATGTGAATATTCAGTGCGAGACGACTTCCATACGCAGCGCGCCATTTGCCTGGATTCAGATGGCGCCAACCTGGAAGATTGCATGGCAGACGCAGGGGACAATGCTGCGGAGGCCAGAGAAGAATGCGCCGGCATCAATGAAGGACGATTCACACTGTGCACACAAGTCAACAACGCGGCACACGAACCAGAGTATGGCGAAGAGTTCGCAGATAACTTTGTCGACCCCACACAGATTGGTGTCTCTATCACGCCTAACCCCTATTTTCCGTTGACAGCGGGTAACCGGTGGGTTTACGAAGGCAGCTTTGAAGAAGATGGTGAAGAGATCACAGAACGCATAACCATCACCGTTGAACCGGAAGTTAAACTGATCGCCGGCATTCAGTGCATTGTAGTACGCGACGTCGTTGTTATTGACGGCCAACTGATCGAAGACACAGATGACTGGTTTGCCCAGGACATTGACGGCAACGTTTGGTATTGCGGAGAAGAAGTAAAAGATTACGAAACCTTCGATGATGATCAGCCAGCATTGCCCGAGTTAATCTCTGACGACGGCTCATTCAAAGCAGGCAGAGACGGTGATGAAGGTGGTATCTTGCTACCATTCGCTCCCGCGGTCGGCGATCTGTTTCGACAAGAGCTGTCCATTGCCAATGCCGAAGACGTGATCGAAATACTGGCCATCGATGCTTCTGAGGCAAGCCCCGCAGCGTCCTGCACCAACGAGTGCTTACAGACTTTTGATTTCTCACCACTTGATCCTGAAGCCCAGGAACACAAATTCTATGCGCCTGGTATCGGCAAGATTTTGGAAGTTGATCTTATTGAAGGCACACGGGTTGAGCTCATCGAGTTCACAGTCAATTAAAGCCATTTATCTGTCATACGCATCAGCCTAACCGAGAGGAATAAACGATGAAACCTTTACCCACATTGACCACGCTGCTAGCTCTTTCGGCAGGTCTGGTCCTAAGTGCCTGCGGTAGCAGCAATTCGCGCAACCCTTTAATCACTGAACCACCGCCACCCCCTCCGGCTGCACTGACGTTGAATGGCAATGTATTCGACGGACCGGTCAGCGGCGGCACTATCTACGTATTCGACTCCAACTCTATTAGCACAGCACTGGCGGCGGCTGATCAGGCAGAAGATCGCACACAAGCGCTGAATGATGCCGCGCCAATTGTCACGCTTGCTCGTGCGCCCGATTCCGGGCCGGCTTACTCTATAGAGGTTTCTGGGGAATCTGCAGATCAGGCGCTGTTTCTGGTATTCGACGCCAATGGCTCATCAGATGGCAGTTTTGGCGGTTCATCATTGCACTTACTGAGTATGACTGCAGGCGTATCTGCGGGTGGAAATGGCGTAGCAAACATTACACCACATACAAGCCTGATTACTCGAATTGTGCAGCAACAACTTGATCCGGACGGCGACGGCACGGCAATTGCGCAAGCCGATATTGAGAATGCGTTGACGGAAGCTCAGTCCAACGTTCTGAATGCGCTGGGAGCCGGCGCCTCCGGTGATGAATTCTATGGTGAAGGTAGTAGCCCATTCTCTAGTGAAGATGAGGATGCTCTTGTTTCCGCATCAGTCTTTGTAGCAACGCTAATGCGCTCAGCTGCAGCCGTTGCTGATACTAGCGAGTCAGACACTCTCACCATTCTTGCCGCTGACCTATCGGATGGCGAGCTTGATGGAAACCCAGGTGCCCTATTCGACCTTAGTGAAGACCAGCAGGAAGCACTCGCGGACCTCGAAGATTTACTCACACATGGTACCCGAATCGCCTCTACAGCCAATATGCCCTCCTGTACCAACAGCGCACGCGCCTTGTTTACCGCTTGTGGCTACGAAGTACTGGATGAAGCATTTATTGATTCTGCGAAGTGCGTCGACACAAGTAACGAGTCTGCCGCTGAATCCTGTCTTGCCAGCGTTGAACGAGATCAGGAAGACGCCATGGAGGAATGTGGCGACGTATTCGAAGCGCGTAGCGAGCTTTGTACTGTACTCAATGATGCTATCTATCAACCCGACTTTGGTGCGAACTTCGCATCCAACTTCGTTGACCCGAGAAACATCGGTGGAACTGTGACTCCCAATCCGTATTTCCCGATGGTAAATGGCAATGAGTGGGTCTACTCAGGTACGTTTGAGGAAGACGGCGAAACGATCACGGAGGAAATTCGTATCAGTGTTTCAGATAAGGTAAAAAGCGTAGACGGTATTTTATGCCTGGTTGTGCGGGATGTAGTCACAAAAAATGGGGAGTTGGTGGAAGACACTGATGACTGGTTTGCGCAAGATCTGCAGGGCAACATCTGGTATTGCGGCGAGGAAGTCAAAGACTATGAAACGTTCGAAGATGACCAACCCCCCTTGCCCGAGTTGATTGCGATTGATGGATCATTCAAGGCCGGTCGCGACGGTGATAAAGCGGGCATTCAACTTCCGTTCACGCCAACGCCAGGCGAGATCTTTCGCCAGGAGGTATCTCTGGCAAATGCGGAAGATGTTATTGAAATACTGGCAATCGATGCCAGCGCGACCGTACCTGCAGTGACATGCACAAATACCTGCCTGCAAACGCGAGATTTCTCACCACTTGACCCAGGCGTGGAGGAACACAAGTATTATGAACCCGGCGTAGGAAAGATTCTGGAGATTAATCTGGAAACAGGCGACCGCTTTGAGCTGGTTGAATTCAACCAGATGCCCTAGCAGATGAATTGCATGCGAGAAAAGAACACGAGTTTCCCAGGCGACACTGACGAATGACCAATACATGCGCTTTTAACTGCAGATTGTGCGCGAGTGGTGATCTGCAGCGTTGGATGTCCGACGGCCCAAACCGGAACTTGCACTATTATCGCTGCAAAAATTGTCGCTTGTGGAACTACGATCTGAGGCTGGGTCTCGATCAAACCCAATACACCGCAAAGTACACCAGCCCTGCATCCATGACATTGAACAAGCACCATGGCAGCGTGCAGACATGGAACTACTTATCCAGAATGTTTCCAAGTCCAGCGCGTATTCTGGATATCGGGTGTGGCAACGCCAGCATGCTGTATCTTGCCAGACTGGATGGTTGGGCAGTAGAAGGCATGGAGCTGTCTGAAAGTGCGGCAAAAGCCATAGAACAAGACCAGGGCATTAAGGTCACAGTCGCCAATTTTCTTGAATACACGCACGGCACCCGGGAAATATTCGATCTGGTGTGTTTGCAACATGTTCTCGAACACTTGCCGGACCCACACCTGGCAATGCAAAAGATTGATTGCCTGGTGAAGCCGGGCGGCTATGCGTATTTCGAGTTCCCGAATACAGCATCTGCCGCCTACCTCGTTAAGCGTTTTCTAAAAAATCTGGGGTTAAAGAATAAAAAGTACTCTGAACAGTGGCGCCCAGGTCACTGCAACGAGTATTGCCGCACGGCATTTATCTACTTGCTGGACACCACATCGTTTGAGTTGATCGACTGGCAGACCTATTCATCCAAGGACTGGATGAATCGCATTTATCAGCATTTGCCGATAGGCAGCAAGGCAAGAGCCCTGATTCGTAAGGCATGATGCTTGTTGTGCACAGCCAAAATGCGGCCTCTGCTGACAGTTCACTTCGAATTGTACAAACTCACCTTAGGCAATTCCCGAAAATTACCGGGGCGCTGCTCACTACTGGCGGTAATTGCTTCCAGCATTTCCTCGCTGTTCAACATGCTGGCATTCCAGATACCAATATAATCCAGCGAATCAGCCGTATTGTGATCTCGTGAGTAGGTAATCATACGCTTGCAACCATGCACGGCCAGCGGTGCCTTGCTGGCAATGTCGGCGGCGATAGTCATGACTGCGTCCAACATGGTTTGCTGATCGCTGTACACATTATTGACCAGGCCGAAACTTTTGGCTTCCGCCGCCGGCATCCGCCGCCCGGTGTAAGACAGCTCACGTACAACCCCTTCTGGAATCAGATTGAGCAGGCGCGGGTACGTACCTACGTCTGCAGTCATGCCTATATTGGTTTCCTGAATCACAAAAAATGCGTCTTCCGTTGCGTATCGCATATCGCAGGCCGTAGTCAAATCCACACCTCCACCAATGCAACCGCCCTGTATGGCCGCCAATACCGGGATACGGCATTCTTCCAGTGCTGTAAAGCTCTGCTGCATACGTTTCACTTTGCGATAGAACGTTGCACCGCCACTACCGAGCGTTTCGTCCTCCGCTGCATCCGCTGCGCCACCAAGAAAAGCACCGATATCCAAACCGGCCGTGAAGTGGGGTCCAGTGGAGGAAATCACGATCACTCGCGCTTTGCAGTTGAGATCAATATCGATTACCGCCTCAGGCAGCTCATCCCAAAACAATGGCGGCATGCTGTTGCGCTTTTCAGGCCTTGAAAAGGTGATGTGCGCGATATTGTTGCTTATCTCTAGGTCAAAACAGCTGTAAGTCATAAAGAGGCCTGTACGATTCCAATCATTCGGTGCTGATTATACCCGTGTTTTGCGGCGAGATCGGCCACCGCGTCGGCTGGCTGTATGCTGCAAGCCCTTGCGGGTCATAAGCACCATACCAGCGTTGCCTGCAGTTGGCGCAATGGCAGCAAAAAAGAATTGATCTGCGTACGCCGCGCGCATTTTTTGCAAGCGCTCAGCCTGGCCCAGTAACACAAGCAAGCCGTTGTCAGCCAAAATGGTCTGCCACTCAGGCATGCACTGCATACAATCATCAGTCAACTCAAGCAGTAACAGGTTCATGCGATGGTGTGAGATATCGCCCAGAAACTCTTCGGTTTGCTGACGGTGGCCTGCCACTCGAATATCAGCTTGTGTTTGCTGTGTCAGCAAGCCCTCCGCCGGGCCGGATTCAGCCGCCAAATGAATAAGCAAGCGGCTGTTCATGGACATACCGTCTCGCAACCAGGGCACATACGCCAGGGTGCTGGTGCCGCTGCAGAGCAACACAGCGTAATCGGTGAGGCCAGCGGTAATGCGCAATAGTTGCGCGATGTCAGGGCTGAATGCATAGCAGGGATTGAGCAGTTCAATAGACTGCAACCATTGCTCAAAGTTGCGTGGTGTATGAGATGGCATTCAGGATGCTCCCTGTTTACGAGCCAATCTGGATTCGATTAAAGCCTTTATATGAAACGCTGAATGGTCTGTAAAGCCAAGCTCGTAAGCGCGCTTAATTACAGAGCCAATAGTATGCCGGTCTTTACTTTTTGTCACAATCACGTCAAAGCCCAGTTGGCAGTAGCCACGCGGCATCCGCAGGGTTAGACTGGCAGCCAATCTACGCGACGGCGTTATTTCCAAAAATTCGAACAAAAGGCAAGCAGACGATGAACGAAGTAGAATTCGCAGGCTTTTGGATTCGGTTTCTGGCGTTTATTCTTGATTCGATATTTATACTGATACTGATCGCCCCCATAGTCATCCTGTTTTTAGACGCAGATGCGTTAATAGCCGGTGGCGGCGGCTTCATTGGCATTATTCTCAACTACCTGGCACCGGCACTCGTTATCATTTTGTTCTGGATCTATAAATCAGCCACGCCTGGAAAAATAATACTGAAAATGCGCATTGTAGACGCCGACAATGGTGACAAGCCTTCCACGGCGCAGTTTATTGGCCGTTACCTAAGTTACTATATAGCGGCAATACCATTGGGGCTGGGGCTTATCTGGGTTGCTTTTGACCAACGCAAGCAAGGCTGGCATGACAAACTTGCCGGCACGGTTGTCATCCGGGAAACCCAGAACCGCGACATTCGCTAGCCCGCTTCCATGACCTTTTTAACCTGCGCAATATGTTCTGGACCAATTCCACAGCAGCCGCCGAGCACGGTTGCGCCAAGCTGGCGCCAGCTGTCCGCAAACTCAGCGTAGTGCGTTGGCGTTAACTCATCGCGCAAATCGGCTATATCGCTGTTTGCTTCGGCCTGCTTGCCGCGCGGAGTAAACGCATTGCCGTAGCCTCCAGTCAGCCATTGCCTGTCGCTTGCAGCCAGCAGTTCGTGTAACTCCTGCAAAGCCAGCGTGATCATTTCAGGCTGGCTGCAATTGAATAAAACCCCTTGCACTGGCTTGCCTTCACTCGCCCTGACTCCTTCAAACAGGGTCGCGATCGATTCTTCTGAGCGCAATTGCGCACGACCGTCTACTGTTAGCTCATCGCTCAACGTGAAAGACACCCAAAAGTCAGCACGCTGATTATGCAATGCATCACGTATCGCATTAAACTCGGCCAGACAACTGATTGTTTCGGCCAGCCAGATATCGATATGCGGAGCCAGACTATCGATGATTCTTCGGTACAGCGGCTCGGCTTTTTCGGCGTCAAAAAATTCAGGTCTATACGAGCCAAACAAAGGTGGCAGGCTGCCCGCTACGCGCACAGTCGCCAGTGCAGATTGCGCTTCCTGCCGGGCGAGTGCTCCTGCAAGACCAATCAGTTTTTCTGCTTGTTCATCGAAACGTGCATCCCCCAAATGAAACGGAACAACCGCGTAGTTATTGGTAGTGATGATGGTGGCACCGGCTTCTACGAATTGTCGATGGGCCAGACTTGCAGCGTCCGGGGCTTCCATTAGAGCCAACGCCGACCACTCAGGCTGACGGAACGGGGCCCCCATTGCTTTAAGCTGGCGACCCATGCCGCCATCCAGAATCTGTACTTTCTGTGTCACTGCCATGGTCTCAAAACACTCCAATCGAAACGCATCAAAGTGTACACTGGTGACGCTGCGTATAGGAATGGACGAACGCCACAATGAATCATCAAATGCATAGGAAATTGCTGTCCAGATTGCTGTTGTGCGGCGTCACCGCTGTGCTTGTTGCGGGCTGCGCCGCTGAACCGACCGCAGGCTCTACCAACAGCAAGACCTTCACTGTCGCAGTTATTCCAGATACTCAAAATTACGCCGACTATACGCACCAGAAAAACGAGGGGTTTGCCATCGACGCTGGCGATCTGTTTGTTGAACAAATGCGGCACATTGCCAACAACGCGGTGAACAATGGCGGTGACATTGTATTTGTAGCCTCCGTAGGCGACGTGTGGCAGCACCAAAGCAAGGCAATGGATGACGAGCATGCCGCGCGCGGCATCAAGGCACGCATGGATTTGCCTGCGGGTTTCAATGACTATCTAGGCCCCAAAGATGGCACCGCGCGTTTCGAGCTACCAAAAGCGCGTGAGGCCTATGCCTTGATCAGCGACTCCGGCCTACCGTTTGGCGTTGCACCGGGCAATCACGACTACGATGCTATGTGGAGCGTAGAGGGGTATTCACCCGACTACGCGGCGATCCCTGAGCCTGAACGCGCGTTCGTAAAAGCCATCGGAACCTTGCATGTGGGTGGCCTGGATAATTTTCGCTCGGTGTTCGGTGCTGATACGGCGTTTTTTGATGGCAAACCCTGGTACGTAGCAAGCTACAAAGGTGGCACCAGCAGCGCGCAGGTGTTTAGTGCTGGCGGCTATCAATTCCTGCACATCGCGCTGGAAATGCAGCCTGGTGACGATGTGCTGCACTGGGCGGAAAGCGTGCTTGAAGCGCACAAAGGCAAGCCCACGATCGTCTCAACGCACGATTATCTAAATACCCGCGGAGAACGAATTGCCAACCCACTGGTAGACCTTGCAGCGGCAGACCCCGGCGGAAATAATGGGCCACAACAGATGTGGGAGAAGCTATTCAGTCAACACTCGCAGATATTCCTGGTCGTGTGTGGCCACCAACATGGGCAGAACTACCGCGTAGATGACAATGCATTTGGTCAGGCAGTGCATCAGGTGTTGGCCGATTACCAGGACCGTGGCCAGGTGGGCCTGGACGCTGGTCAGCCTTTGGACCCGATGATGAACCGACCGGTTGGCATTGGCGATGGCTGGTTTCGGCTGATGCAGTTTAATCTCGGTGCCGACACGCCGTATATTTCAGTGAAAACCTACTCCAGTCATTACCGGAAGTATTCAGCGCAGGAAACGAATTACGCGAAGTGGTATCGTGCTCACGAGCAACCCGCCATGAGTGATGAAGAATTCTATAAAGCCGATGATTTTCGCATCGACTTACCTGACTTTCATCAACGCTTTTCCATCAATAATCAGGAGTCTTTATGAACAGCCCGATCCTCGCCCCAGCCGCCGTACTTATTCTGTGGTCTTTAACCGTAATGATGTGGATGATTGTTACGCGCTTTCCTGCGTTCAAAAAAGCAGGAATTGACCTGGCCAATGGACCAGCCGGCACCCGTTACCAGGATATTGAAAGTTCCTTGCCGGAAAAAGTGAACTGGAAGTCGCACAACTACACGCACTTGATGGAACAACCCACGCTGTTTTACGCGGTGGTTGCAGTGCTGGCCCTGGCTGGCGCAGGCAGTGGACTCAACCTGCAGCTTGCCTGGGCTTATGTTGGCTTGCGTATTGCCCACAGCCTTTGGCAGATATTGATTAACACTGTCCCTGTGCGCGTCGTACTATTTGCTTTATCAAGTACCTGTCTGATTGTAATGGCGATCAACGCGGTACGCGTTACAGTGATGGCTTGACGCTGCTTCCCTAGGGCTCCAGCGGGTAGCCTGCATCTTTCCAGTCGCTGAAGCCCTGTCCATTGCCGATTACATGCACTCGCTGATACCCCAGCGAGTGCAGGGTATCAGCCGCCCTGCCGGCCCGACCTCCCACTGCGCAATATAAAACAACCGGCTTTTGCTTATCTATGGCGGCTTGCTGCTCCTGCACTTGATCGTAGGGAATGTGCAGTGCCCCTTCAATCATGCCAAGTTTTGTTTCGATAATTGAGCGGGTATCAATAAACTGGGCACCACTTTCGTGCAAGGCTTTGGCGTTCTCAATATTGATGTATTGAATTGCTTCTGCTTGGGCGAGGCTAGAACAGAGCGCCAGCAATACCATTGCGATAAACGTTTTCATACGCATTACTTCCTTCTCCTTGAGCTGCGCCTCTGGGCGCCACCCACAGCGCCACCTGCAATACTCGTGTCGCCGGCCAGCTGCGCTTTCGCACCTGCCGTGATGTCACCCAGGGTGGAAATGATGTGGTTCATACCAGGCAACTCACCACGCTGATGATTGTCGAGCGCCTCACGCATTTCAGCAATATGCTGCGGTGTTGTGCCACAGCAACCACCCACGATGCGGGCACCTGCATCCACAGCCATAGTAGCAAACTGCGCCATCAATTCCGGTGTGCCGTTGTAGCGAATTTCTCCGTCCACCCATTCGGGAATGCCACAGTTCGCCTTGGCAACAATGAACGGCTCTACGCCGGCTTGTTCACAGGCTGTTTTCATGTTCACTACAGCAGCCACAACTTCCGATGCACCCAGTCCGCAGTTCGTTCCGAATGCGGCGGGCAGCGCATGTAACTGCGGCTGCAAGCGTACAAGATCTTCGCCGGTCAAGCCCATCATCGTTCGGCCATTCGTGTCGATACTGAGTGTCAGCACAATGGGCAAGCCAGCAACCGCCGCACCTTTGACCGCTGCCTGGCTTTCCTCGGTGGATGAGATGGTTTCAATCCACAACACATCAACCCCGCCTTCTTTCAAAGCCATTGCCTGCTCCGCAAAGGCCGCTTCAGCCAGCGCCGGGTCAAGCTCACCAGCCGGTTGCAGAATTTCCCCTGTTGGCCCCATCGAACCGGCCACAACAATGTCGCGACCACTGCTACGCACACAATCCACCAACAACCTGGCGCCATTCACATTGAGCTCATGAACTCTGTCTTGCGCATTGTGCAGCTTCAGTCGGTAGCGTGTTCCACCGAACGTATTAGTCAAAATAATATCGGACCCGGCATCAACGAAACTCTGGTAGTGTGCACTGATTCTGTCTGGATGCTCGGCATTCCAGAGTTCGGGCGAATCGCCGCTCATCAAACCCATAGCGAACAGGTTGGTTCCCGTCGCGCCGTCGGCCAACAGCCAGGGTTTCTCAGAGAGTAATCGAGTAAAAAGGGTGTTCATAGATGGGTACCTGTTTGCCGCCGGGATGTTATCACTGGCTGCAAGGAATAAACAATTTGTCTTAGCATAGTGTAGCCGTTTTCCGTTGCAAACGGCTTGCACGTTTACGTCGTCGATAGCACTATAAGCAACCCTTTCTTCGGCTCGAATCATTATGAAAATTTTTGCAT
The DNA here is from genome assembly GCA_030429735.1 of Gammaproteobacteria bacterium. GTDB lineage: Bacteria > Pseudomonadota > Gammaproteobacteria > Pseudomonadales > JAUIET01 > JAUIET01. The sequence continues at coordinate 78,031 of JAUIET010000005.1, read as the reverse complement.
TAGTCGCCTTTATCACTCTGTTACCCAGCACACTGCTTAGAGCACAAACCGACGCGGCAATGCAGGGCATTCCTCCCAGTCCGAATTCGCAGGTGACATTTGCGAACTACCGGGAACAACCGTTCAGCCATTGGAGCTTCCGCAATACCGGAGCATTTTTCAATACCCTGGATATACCCCGGGCGGGAAAGATTTATCGCTACAAGAGCAAAGAAAGCCAGGTCATCGCTTCGCTAGGCTGGCGCCAAACGCAGGAGCGCAATTTGGATAAATTGCTGGCGGACAACGACACAGACGGCTTCCTGGTGCTTAAGAACAACAGAATTCTCTATGAGCGTTACTTTGCAGGCATGCAGGCAAGTGACAAGCATATCTGGTTTTCAATGACAAAATCCTTAGTCAGTAGCGCTGCAGGCATTCTGGTTGAGCAGGGCTTACTGGACCTGGAAAAATCGCCCGCTGACTACATTCCTGAGCTAAAAAACAGTGGATTCGCACGCGTGACCATACAACAAGTTCTGGATCACAGCACTGCTCTGGATTTCAAGGAAAACTACACCGATCTAAACTCGGATTTCGCGCGATTTTACGCACCTGCTTTAAACCTGGCCTATATGCCAGGTGCGCGCGACACCGCACCCGGTGAGCAGACGATTTACGGCGTACATGACTTTCTGAGTGACTACATTAAACCGGACACATCGATATCACCCGGCGAAGCGTTTGATTATAACTCGACAAATGCCGATGTATTAGGCTGGTTGGTTGCTCGACTGTCGGGCATGCCACTGCACAAATACCTGCAGCAAAACATCTGGTCAAAACTGCATACCGAACATGATGCTTTTATCGCTGCCGATCGCGCCTACATGGCGGTTGCCACGGGCGGCATGAACAGCACGCTACGCGACGCCGCACGGTTTGGACAAATGATACTGCAAAGGGGCAAATACAAAGGCACGCAAGTGGTGCCCGCTACCTGGGTGGACGCCAGTCTCAACCTTAGCGAAACGCACATACGTAACATGCGTGCCAACACCAAGTATCAGAATATGCCGTGGCAGGCGTATCACAATATGTGGTGGATTCTGAACGCAGATAAAGGGGAATACGCTGCAGTGGGTATACATGGCCAGGTGATTTACATAAACCGCAGCGCGAATACAGTGATTGCCTGGTTTTCAAGCCAGAAGAAAGCCAGCGCTGCGAATAATCCGCAGTTCAGTGCCAAACTCAAGGTTAGCCGCGAAATTGCCAGTGCTTTGTAAAGCGACCTTGCTGTACAAATGCCTGTGCTCTGTCGCAACTCAGCGCGTTAAGCGGTAAATAAGTAACGCGGCGCGCTTGGTTGCAATCGGGAGCGAGCGCAAGTCCAGCCGCTCCTTGGGTGAATGTTCGCCTTCGCCGTAACCGCCAAGCCCTGCCAGCGCATCACTGTGCGGGGCAACAAATGAGATGTCGGCCGCACCACGCCTGGACGGGTCAAGACTGAGCATGGCGTTACCGCCTAACGCTTGGTTCACGTCAGACAACAGATTTTTTAAGGCTTTGTTGCCCGCGGTAGGCGCCATGGCAGGGTAACCTTCGTAAAATTCAATACTGGCCGAGGTGTGTGGTAATGACTCGGCCACCACCTTGCGCATCGCCTCTCTGGCGCGGTCGCGTTGTTCATTAGAGATTGTTCTCAGGCCACCGCGTACAACGGCCCGATTTGGAATCACATTTGTTTTCCCGTACACCACACCGCGTGGCGTTTCACAATCGGCCTGAACGTCCGTACCGCCCATGATGGTTCCCGCATTAAAGGTGAGGTATTGCTCGCCTTTGACCTGTTCGTAAAACTGATTCAATATACGCGCCGTCTCAAAAATAGCGCCCGCGCCGGCTTGTTCGCTGAAAATGCCCGAAGAGTGCGCTTGCCTGCCCGTTACCTGCAAACACCAACCACTGGAACTGCGACGGGAGACCGTCGCCCACTCGCCATGCTCATCGACAATACCCGACTCAAACCCCAGCGATATGTCTGCCCATTTGCCTGCCTCAATAAGTGGTTTGCGAGACTCTGACAGTGGCTCGCCGGTTGACTCTTCATCGCCCGTGTAGCTGACCGTTATCTGCGCGTCATCAAGTGCACCCACGCTGGCCAGCGCTTTAAGCGCATAGATCAAAATGGCGTTACCGTCTTTCATATCCGATATACCCGGGCCGCTGGCCCAATCACCCTGACGCTCAAAACGATTGAATGGGTCATCAGGTTCAAACACGGTATCCAAATGCCCGATCAGCAGTAGCCGTTTTTTTTGTGAAGCGCTGTGCACACCACGCCGTGCAAACAGGTGGTTCCCGCGCCGCATGGATTCAGGCAGAACGAAGCGCGTGGTCTCAAAACCCAAAGCCTGCAATTCCTTCTCCAGCACGTCACCCACTTTGTTAACTCCAGCCGGGTTATTGGTGCCGCTGTTGATATTGACCTGAGTTTCAATAAGCGCTTCCAGACCGTCTACATTGGCATCAATCCAATTCACAATGCGCTGCTCTGCAGGGCTCAGTTGTTTGTCTTGCGCTTGCGTGGAATTCGCCGCGCACGCCGCAACAATCACCAACAGCAGGTGCATGAAGCGATGACTCGACAATTTGCATAGGCCAGCTGACATCATATTCATGTGCTCATTCAGGATTGATGGCATGCAGACGGTCGTATGCCTCGCTGTACTCTGTCATCAGGCGCATCATGATGTCACGGCACGACTCTATTTCATTAATTTCCCCAACAATCTGACCGACAGGGTTAAATGCCACCTTTTGGCAATCGCCAACACCTGCATAACGATGTGTTCGGCGCTGGGCATCAAAGCTAAGATACCCTTGCAATGGCATGGGCAAAGGGTCCGGCGTGTCGTCACGCTCCCAGGCTTCGGTCCATTCGTTCTTCAGCATGCGCGCTGTCTTACCGGTAAAAGAGCGCGAGCGCACCGTGTCTTCAGACGTCGCTTTCATGTACGACTCTCGCTGAGCAGGTTCAGCATGCGCCTCGCTTGAGTTGAGCCAGCGAGAACCCAGCCAAACACCTTGCACTCCCATGCTCATGGCGGCCATTATCTGGCGGCCGTTTCCGATTCCACCGGCGGCCAGCACTGGCAACGGGGCCACGGCATCGACCATTTGAGGCCATAGAATGATAGAGGTCACTTCGCCGGCATGCCCACCGCCCTCTGAGCCCTGACAAACGATAAAATCCAGGCCCGCATTCTTGTGATTGATACCGTGTTTTAATCGGCCCGCCAACGCACCTATCAATCGCCCTGATTGATGCACCTGCTCTACGATGGCGGCTGGTGGCGTTCCCAGTGCATTCACGATCATTCTGCATTTGGGGCGAGTTAGCGCCTCATCAACTAACACCTGTGCTTGTGCCTCAGAAAAACTTAACGTGACTTCATCATCTTGTTCCGGCCATTCCGGCACACCGTGATCGGCCAGTAACTTATTGGCAAACTCTCGGTGCTGTTCCGGGATGGCGGCTTTAAGCATTTCAACCAGTTTGTCCGGGTCTGTTTCCCCTTGCCCTTCATATTTTTGCGGAATCGCCGTATCAACACCGTAAATATGATCCCCAATATGCTCGTCAATCCAGTCCAGCTCCTCCTTCAGCTGTGCATGGGAAAAACCAACTGCGCCAAGCACGCCTATACCGCCGGCTTTGCTGACCTCTACCACCACATCACGACAGTGAGTGAAAGCAAAAATTGGTACTTCAACGCCTAATTGCTTGCAAAATTCAGTTTGCATGGTTTTCTCCAAGCGAAAAACAAAACACTATTTTAACCACTTCAATAGCTGCCCTTGCTGTTTAAATATTTCAATCGAGACAGGTGTAATCAGCTCAGCAACTTGTTCAACGCGGCCAGCGTTCGCTCTACCTCCGCTACCGTATTGTAGTGGGCAAGCCCTATGCGAACGCCTCCCTCAGCCTCTATCCCCAACGACTTCGCCATTTCATACGCGTAATTGTGGCCCTGCCAAACAAATATTTGCAGCTCGGCCAATGCTCGGGCAATATGGTCTGGCGATAAGGAACTGTGGCGGAACGAAACGGTAGGAACCCGCTCAACACCGTTCGCTTCAGCACCGGGTCGCGGGCCAAACACGTCCACGTTTGGCAGCTTCAGCAGGCCTTCCAGTAGCGGCGTGCTCAGCTCGGCTTCATAGTCCTGACTGGCGCGAAAGGCCTCAACAATTTGTTCTCTACGGCTGCCTTGCGTACCCAATTTGCCGCCCAGCCAGGCAAAGTAGTCCACCGCTGCTGTTAAACCCGCTTGCTGTTCAATGGCCGACGTGCCGGTTTCGAACCGCCACGGGAGTTGTTCGGGGGAACAACGACATTTATAGGCGGGAAGCGACTCCAGCAAATCCCGCCTGCCCCACAGCACACCAAGATGTGGGCCAAAAAACTTGTACGCAGAACTCACCAGAAAATCACAACCGACAGAACCAACATCTACCGGGCCATGTGGCGCATACTGCACAGCGTCCACATAACTTAACACGCCAGCCTCGCGTGTCAGAGCCACGATCTCGGCCACGTTATTGACCGCACCCATAAAGTTGCTTGCATAACCCAGTGCCAGTAGGCGCGTTTTGTCCGAGATTAGTGCTGCCACTGATTCGGGTTCTATGCGCCAGGTATCGCGGTTCACCTCTGCCCAGCGAACAACCAGCCCCTTGTCGTGAGCAACATGGAGCCAGGGGGACACATTACCCTCGTGGTCAAAATTGGTCAGAATGATTTCGTCACCGGGCCTGAAATTATGGCTGATACTGCGCGAAATATGAAACGTTAGGGCGCTCATACTGCCGCCAATAACGATCTCGCCGGCGTCTTGGGCACCATAGAAATCAGCCATGGCCTAATGGGCCGCGGCAACCACCTCATCGGCTGCGCGAGAGGTAGCGAAATGGCCGCCAAGATTGGCATTGCTGTACAGCAGGCAATCTGCCACAGCCGCCGCAACACTGGCCGGCACCTGAGTACCCGCAGGGTTATCAAAGTAGATTCTGTCCCCTACCGACAGCGCTGGGAATTGCGCCCTGACATCATCAATCGGAAAACTGTTTGGCATATATTTACTCGGCAAAAAATTATAAGCACACTGCATCACAGCGTTTTGAAACAGCGTTTAAATTCTTTATCATAAGACCCGGCTACCCTATCAAGGTTTTGAGGAACTTACGATGCCTGATGCAATACACACCGAAACAATTCATTACTCCGCTGGCGACACTCAGTTAAAAGGCTATCTGGCCAGACCGGACGATGGCGCTCAATACCCCGGCATACTCGTGGTGCATGAGTGGTGGGGGTTGAATGACTACCCAAAGCGACGTGCAGAAATGTTGGCCGCACAAGGCTACGCTGCGATGGCAATCGATATGTACGGCGATGGCAAAACGGCCACCTCGCCAGACGAGGCAGCGGGCTTAATGCAAGCGGTATTGGACGACGCCAACGCGGCTCCGGCAAGGTTTCAAGCGGCGCTGGACACGCTACGCGACCACGCGCATTGCAATGACCAAGCGATCAGTGCAATCGGGTACTGTTTTGGCGGCGCAGTGGTATTGGCAATGGCAAGAGCCGGCCTGGACCTGGCCAGCGTGGCCAGTTTTCATGGCAGCCTGCAAACCGACTCGCCTGCACAGCCAAACGCGGTGAAAGCACGCATTCTGGTCTGCCATGGCAATGATGATGCAATGATTCCGCCCGACCATGTCGAAGCGTTCAAGCAAGAAATGGATGCAGCCAATGCTGCCTATGAATTTGTAGGCTACGACGGCGCAGGCCACGGTTTTAGCAATACTGCCGCCGATGAGAAAAATGCCACCTTCGGTTTGCCCGTGGCGTACGACAAAGCCGCCGACGAAGATTCCTGGACGAGAATGCTGGCCATGTTTAACGAGGTGTATTCCTAAACCGCAAAAACCTGCACCTGGCTGGCTTGTGCGCCAGGTCGCAGAATCGGTGTTTAGAAACCAGGCTGATCATTTTTCATACTATTCTTTTGAGTAACTGCTCGGAGAATGACGATGAAAAAGTGCATCCTCGGTGTGACACTGTTCACACTGGCAAGCTGCGCCTCACAAAGCCCTCAGATTGACAGCGCTGCACTGCGCGAAGCGCCCGCAACTGGCTATGCGGCTGACGTAGCCGCGTGGAATGGCGCACAAACTCAAGCAATGATTCGCGCATTGGGCACGCCTGTGGAAACTTTTGAAGGTATGCCGGAAATCGGGCTTGCACCCGCCCTGTCGTGGGTGAGCAGCAGCAACGACCTGGCCATTGTTGAGCTACTGGAATCTGAAGTCAGCGGCTCGCCCTGTGCTGCCAATGCGGCAGGCCAGGTTAGTGCCAATGATTGCGGTCAGGAATCAGAGGATTACTTCCTTTCACCTGGCAACGAGTATGCCGCAGCAACAGATCACGAATGCCAGATTTACGCCGAGCTTTCGCCGGATGGGCAAACTGTTCAAAACATCCAGTTAAGCAGTGTGGGTGATTGCGAACGCTGGCTACCGGTTCCGAATCGCGATCTCGCTGAGCAGCTGACAGCATCGGCGGACTGAGTACTCACTGGCGGGCTTGACTCGAATACACCATCGAATTAACAGCCAAGGTCCAACCGCGATTGCTCATCATTCACCGGGAAACACTGCCCGGAAGGCAAGCTGTTGGGTACGTAGCGTTCCAGATTGGCGTCATACAGCGCATCCCTTAGAAACAAGGTCAGGTCGTCCATTTGCGACTCGCTGAGACCCAGTGGTACAAAACGCTGATCAAGGTTGTTCATGGCAAGTGGCTGTTGGGCAACAGCGGAGTTTTTGTACTCAATGACCTCGCGGATACTGGTGAACGAAGCGCCGTGACCAAATACGTCGCTGTCTGCCAGATTGTAGAGCTGAGTTATTTTAAATTTGTAGTCATCAGCCGGATTGCCGGTAAACCCGCCGCGCCCTCGGCTGCTGGCATCGTCTACCGGCCCATGAATCCGAGGATCATTCGTATCGAAGTCGGCGAAACCAATCGCAAAAAACACCTCATCCGCTCCGGCACCAGCTTCCGAGCTTAGCGCCGGTCCACGGTGACATCCCGCACAACCGCCGTCACCGAAAAACACCTCGGCACCGCGCAATTCAGCCAGACTAAGTGCCTCGCTGTCTCCTTTCAACCAGCGCTGAAAGGGCGCCTCCGTGGCTAGCAGTGTGCGTTCGTACGCAGCAATCGCCTTAGCCGCGTCTTCCAGCACATCGCTACTGCCGCCAGGGTAAGCTGCCGCAAACAGTGACTGGTAGCGCGAATTGGTTTGCAAGACTGAGTTGTTTTCGACATTAAGCCTGTGCACGCCCAGGCCCGCCACTGCTTGTGTTTCGACACCAGACAGCATACGGGTATTGGCTTCTTTGGGCGTACCTGTGGTGGTGAAAACAGCCGGGTTAATACCGACATTGATTTGACCATCTAGGGCATTGCCAAACTGGCCGTTCCAAAGCATGACGTCTTGATACGCCACATTCAAGGTGGTTGGCGACGTTAGTGGTTGCACGTCCGGCTTCATCGGATCACCGTCCGGCAAAGTAGCATCAAAACCATCAGTCATTAGACGGCCTTCACCGTTAATACCAAAACCTGTGCCGCCTTCACCAATACCCTGCGGCACACCGGATTTGAAGCCTGCCGCGACGTGGTGACACGAGGCGCAAGAGTAAGAACCTGCCAGCGCCGGATTATTGCCTACCTGGCCGAGTGCGGTTTCATGATAGAGCAACTGCCCCAGCGCAACTTTTTCGGCCGTAAGTGGATTACTCGGATCTTGCGGAATCGCATCAAGGTTCGAAGCTTCCGGGAAAATAAACGCCGTCGAACCGCGCCCGGGCGCGACCAGCTCTAACAGATCATTTAGTTGGCTATTGAGCTCCATGCGTTGCTGCGCGGCGATTTGTTCCGCACTGAGATCAGAAAACCGGGCACTGCCTTCGAAAGCAGTGTCGCTGGAGCAGGCGCTCAGAACCAATACTGCAAATGAGAGCGGCACAATGGACGATGACACGTTCATACAACATACCTTGGGGACTGCAAGTTACTATGGTACTGATTTTCTGTACCCTTAGTTCAATGGTTATGTAATTGACCGACGAACGGTATACGGCCGACAAGGGGGCCTACAAAGGGGTCAGATTGGGCAAGGGGCGCTATCGACCCTCACTTAATGTCGATCAGGCAGTAATGGCGGGCTGTCAACGGTAACAAACGTTTCCGGGTAAAAGCCATTAAATTGAGTACTCATAGAGTTTGAGTACGCGCCTGCCTGCCCTATCTCGATCCAATCGCCCTCGTGCACATCGCAGGGCAGAAGAACTGTTTTTTGCAAAACATCAGTACAGTCGCATGTAGGGCCATATATTCGAAAAGGTATAAGTTCGGCTTCGGAGGCTACTTTTCGTATGACACGCATGGGTAATTCCAGACCACAGACCATGGTTTCCGACAGACTATGATAGACGCCATCATTGATATAAAGGTTTGAGCCTTTTCGTAAGTGCACCTGGACAATCAAGGTGCAACCGCTGGCAACAAGCGCCCTGCCCGGCTCGCACATTAAGGTGCAATCACGACGTAAATTAAGTTGGCTCACAGACCGTTTAATAACATCAAAATAGTCAGTTAGCGGTTGCGGAATGTCATTCACGTAGTCCACCGGAAAACCTCCGCCTACGTCAAGATAATGCAGGTTTACGCCGGCGGCCTGTATTACTTTATCAATGACCTGCAGCGCAGAAGCATAGGCTTCCGGCTCCTGGCATTGCGAACCCACATGAAAGGCCAGCCCAGGCTGAAAGCCGGATTTCTCAACCCGGCGCAGTAGCTCAACCGCCTCATCAACTTCACAGCCGAATTTGTCGGCCAGCTTGAACAGCGCCTTGTGCTGCGGCGTTTTTACTCTCACTAGAATAACACTGGCATCGCCGCCACCAGTGATATCTATGATCTTCTGAAGTTCATCAACATGATCGATCGCGTAGTGATCTACCCGATACACTTCGTGCGCAAGCTGAATCGCTGCCCGGCCTTTCACCGGATGCATGTAATAGCAGTCTGCGTCTTTAAAGTTCTCGCGGACCAGCGCTATTTCACGCGGTGAGGCGGTATCGAAATGGCGAATACCAGCCCCGTACAACAAACGCATCACTTCGATATTAGGATTGCATTTCACAGCGTACATGACGCGGCCCGGAAAGTGGTCTAGAAACAACTTCGCAGAGGCGCGAATAGTCTGAGGACGAAGGCAGTACACCGGGTAACTGGGTTTAAGAGTATTCACCACCTCTTCCACAGAAGGAAAGTTCGGTAATTTCATGACACCTACCAACAAAGTACGGCCCGCGAAACGCACCTGCATGCCAAAAGGGCTGCGGTTGTCTGGGCTGGCTCCGATTCTACTCTATTTCCACGTATTTGAGCTGCGAACGTAGCGCTGCGGATAAATAAGTTAGAATGATGACCGGTTGCAGGGTACGAAGTAATACCACAAATCTCACGCGGAGCGAAAAATGCAGGATCAATACAGGGTGGACAATGAAGCTGATCTCAAGCACATCATTGGTGAGCCATTTGATTTCGTGGTGGCAAAAATCAAAAAGTCGCTGGACGAGCCCATGTCCAATTTTATTCGCCAATCGCCGCTTGCGTTTGTATCGACCATAGACGAACAGGGCAACATTGATACTTCGCCAAAAGGGGACCCACCGGGATTTGTCAGAATAGATGAATCCGGCAGACTGATCATTCCCGAGCGGCCAGGCAATCGTCTGGCTTTTGGTTTTAGGAATATTTTGCGCAACTCAAAGATTGGGCTGATTTTCGTTATTCCCGAGCAAAGAGAAACTCTACGGGTAAAAGGCCGGGCAACGTTACACCGCGATCCTGACGTACTGTCGAATTTACAGGTAAACAACAAACCTGCATTGCTGTATAGCCTGGTCGAGATAGAAGAGTGCTTTTTTCACTGCGGCAAAGCAATGATTCGATCAAAGCTGTGGAAGCCTGATTCCTGGACTCAGCCCTCCGGTTCTCCGATGGTCAAGCAGTTTGTGGCAGAGATGGGCGGCGACGAAAACGCCGAGCAAGAGTTTGACGCGGCGCTGGAGGAAAACTATCGCGATGAGTTGTACTAATAAATGACAATTGAAATAGAAAAAAACAGAACACGTCTGGACTGTTATTCACAACAGAAGCGAAGCAAGAAATGCGATGGACCCGGATTCCGCCGACGCTCTCGTCGAGGTCGTCACGGCGAATTTGACGAACTCTGAATAACACGCTGCACATTGACTGCGAACGCCCTCTCGGTTCAATATTGGATGATGGGGGCCTTTCTAATCCACGTGTCATCTTTGGTCATTTCCAGCATTGCATGGGCGCAATCGGCAAAACTGATTTTCGATAGACCGCTGAAGCTGTGGTATCCCAAACGATAACTCTCGGTACGCGGGCCATGGAGCATTTGCAGCGGCCTTATGCCAACCCAGTCGATATCATCAGCACTGCTGAGCACTTCCAGTTGCTTCAGTTTGTCGCGATGCCTAAGCGCCATAAACACCCTGGAAAAAAATTCAACGAAACGCGCACCAAACGATAACTGATCACCTTCCAATAGAGTCGCCCCGCCCCCACACCAAACGAATCTGCGAATTTCTTTAGATCTCATGGCGGTTAAAATGTTTTCGGTGACGGTAGCGCATAAGTGTTCTGGTGACTGTTTGTCTACACCAATAGCGAATAGTATTGCATCGCAATCAGCGTCTATCGCTGAATCTACATCGGTTGCGTTTAAGCCATCGCCTTGATGGATATTGCATTGCTCTCGTAGAGTCGAATCGAGCTTGTCCGGCGATCGTACCAAAAGGGTCACATCGTGCCCTGCATCAAGCGCTTGTTTAAGACATTCGCTACCAAGATCGCCAGTAGCGCCAAATACACTTAACTTCATTGCTGCAGCTCCAATAAGCTAACCTTTCTTCGCAAAAAACACATAAATCTCGTTAGAAATTTTTATGGATGGATTTCAAAACTCCGTTTTCGCCGCATAAATCGCCTGCAGACAGGAAGCCCCAAGCGCTCTCGCACGTTCAGGCGACCAGCCGGTGTCAGGTTGCGGTGTATCGGCAGTGTCTTTGAAAGGCATTTCCAGTGTCATCGCCAAACAATTGAAGCTGTGCGCAATATTATTACTGCAGAAACTCAGGTTTGCTTTGCCGCTTGAATTGGGTGGATACCCATTTTTAATCTGAAAGTCAGGATTGATCGCCTGCAGGGTTTTCTTAAACCCTATCAGCACATTGTTTCGCTGATCGTTCCATTGTTCTATACCTTCTGTACCAGCGATAAAATTGTAGGGTAATGTCTCATCGCCGTGCACATCCAGGCAAAAATCAACGCCGGTGCGCTCCATTTCGCGCCTTACATGGAATACTTCAGGGCTTCGCTCTTCGCTGGGCTCGGCCCACTCCCGATTTAAATTTGCACCCACAGCATTGGTGCGAAGATGACCACGGAAGCTGCCATCGGGGTTCATATTCGGCACGATATGAAAGACGATGTTTTCCAGCAAGGCGCGAGACACTGCGTCGTCTTCATCTAACAATCGGTCAAGAAATCCCTCCATCCACCATTCCGCCATGGTCTCACCGGGGTGTTGGCGAGCTATTGCCCAATAGTGTTTCTTGTTTGCCGCGTTTTCACCAATAGTCAGGCATTCAATATCACGCCCATCGCATGTGCTGCCCAGCACACTCAGCTTCACGATGGAAGAACCAAGCGTGTGGCTGATTAAATCGCTGTGCCGTTCAAGGCTATAGGGCGCAAAGTAAGCGAAGTAAATACTGTCTTGATCGGGCGCAATATCGATCGTCAAACAGCCGTCTTCATAGCGTGTAGGCACACGAAACCAGATATCTCGGTCGTAGGAGGCAAGCGCTTGATAATTTTCCCAACCACCAGGGTAAGCGGCACCGGCGGCATTGAGGATCTTTAATGTGCAGGCGGTATCAGCGGCCCCGGTTAATCGAAAATAGAACCATTGATAAAAATCAGAATTATTGTCTTTTCGGATCGCTAGCCGAATGTCATTGGCGTGCTTGCAACTCATGCATTCTATATTGCCTGCATCAAATCCACTGCTGATTCTGATCATTGAGCCATGCTCTCCTGGTAAGCCTGCGCGTACGCGATACTGTCGGCATTATCTATCAAAGTGCCATTCGGTAACTCGGTGATTCGAGTACTTATCTCCAGCATTGCCTGGCCCAGTGCCTTTGAGGTGATCACCAGTTTTCCCGGTTTCAAAAGCAGTTCCCCCAGATACGTCAGCGCATTTGAGTTTTCGCTGGTGGGCCGGATGTACGCTGAGCGATAGCTGAATGTACGCAGCGGCGTTGGTGCGGCGAGCTCAGCCATCTCTCGTTCAAGGCGGCCTTTTTCGCGCGCCCAATGCGCATCTCCCTTCGGGTCGGTACCCATGCCGGTAATATAGTGCAGCGCCATGGGTGCTTCGTTTCTCGCTGACAGCCACTCTTTGATAAAGGCAATGGTGAAGTCTACGTGAATTCGTGTGTAGGTTGCATCGTCTACTTTAAGCGACGACGTGCCCAGACCCCATAAAACTGTATTCACCTCAGCCAGCTCGGTTGCAAACGCGGAATAGTCGGTGAAGTCTTTATGCAAGCGCATATCGACTTTACCGGATGCCACGCCTGCGTCGATGCGCGGTGTGCTACGCCGGGTCAACACATACACTTTTTTCACGCTTGGGTCTTCAATGGCGGCTTTGAGCAAACCGTCTCCGGCGGAACCCGTAGCCCCCATCACTAGAACAACGGCATTTGCATCTTCTTGTCGTTCTGCATTTTCCGCCACATCAATAGTACCCAGCGTTGCGTAACCCCATAAATTAAAGCCAATAACAAGCAAAGCAAAGATTACTAATATCGAAAGAAAAAACCTCTTCATACTTGTCTACCTATAATTATTATTAGAGTTAAGGGCGAATACCCGCGAGGATTGGCTCGCATTCAGCGCGAGTTCCAGCTGGTAGTGTGACCATAACCTGGCTTGCGCCTGCGGCCAATATGTCTCGAATCTGTTGTTGGCACTCAGCAACAGACCCTACCAGGGCTACACTTCTGGCCAGCTGCTCCGAGCACACTTCGGCAGCTGCCGGTGCGCCACCGTTGACGTAGGCTGCCTGCAGTTCTTGCACTTCGTCACCATAACCCAGACCGATGGCTGCCTTGGCATAAGGACTGTTGGCAGCACCGTAATACATCGCGATTCCGAATTTCACCAGCGGTAGTAATTGATCAGCATCGTCGTGTGCGGCTAACTGAAATGTTGGCGCGACACTGATTTCACTTGCATTGCGACCATTGGCCGAACATGTTTCATTAATTATGCCCAAGCCATGTTCAATGCTCTCTCTAGGCAAACTGGATGGTATCCAACCGTCTGCCTTATCCGCACAGGTTGCAATACCTTTATCCAATACTGCACCCTGCCAAATTGGAATTGATTCGCGCAATGGAGTGAAGGTTAACTTTACACCGCCCGTTTTAAATATTTCGCCTTCATAAGGTGACTTGTCTCGTGCCCAAATTTTATGGCAGATATCGATTGTTTCACGCGTGCGCTGCAGCGGCGCACTGAATTCCAAGCCATGCCAGCCCTCAATCAGGTTTGGCGTGCTGCCGCCCAAGCCGAGAATAAAGCGTCCGCCAGACAATTCATCGAGTGTCGCTGCGGTCGATGCAAGCACCGCCGGTGAGCGCGAAAACACATTCGCTATACCTAAGCAGACATTAATATTTTCTGTGGCCGCAAGTAATCGATCGCACAATGTAACGCCATCACGCCCAAATGACTCGGGCAATGACAAGGTGCTGTAACCAAGCTCATCGGCTAGCCGAGCAATCTCGACAGTGTCTTGCCAATTGCTCATTCGGTCCCAAATACCAAGGTTTAAGCCCAGCGGCACAGAATTAGAGGTCATACTTGTTTTCCTGGAAATTGCTTACATTGCAGCCACGCTTCGATTCGGGCGTGGATGTTTGTTGATGCACAGGATTGTAGAGGAATGCGGGCTGCTAGCCCACATTATTCATGCACGCGCGAAGCGAAAGCGTCAAAAGTCTGTAACACACGGTGTGGCGCGGACTGACAGGCGCACAGGCGTACCTGACGATCCGTCAAGCACCTGAAGGGAGCACGCACTGTGTTTTAAGGCTAGTGGCGGTTGCAGCCGTGGGGTCAATGCGGGCCAGGCACCTGTTAAAACTGGCGAGAGACGCCTAAGTTGATCAGCTGGCGGTCGTAGTCGAATATTTCGACATTGGAGCTGTTATCAGTAACACTCCAGGAAGCCAACAGCTGCCAGCCGTCCAGCAGCCACCATTCAAGCTGCCGCTGAAAGCCAACGGTCAGACGAAGTTCGGTGTCGTCGCGAGCGACATTAAACACCGGCTCCACGCCGTCGTATTCGTATGCGCGCCAATTCAAGCGCGCAAACACCGAGCCATCAGTCCACATCGATTTGTTCACTGATACGAAGGCATCAGGGCCTGAATGGCTGAAGCGCTCTGCCTCGGCATCAAAGTTCGAGAACCCAAGACCTGCCTGCACACCAATGTCAGCATCAGAGAAATATCGGGACAGCGTGGCAGACCCAGCAAGGTAATCACCGTTTCTTGGTGTATTGAATTCATCGTCGTAGTCCCGATCGGTGTAGACCGCATCAAGACCAAATTCCCAGTTGTCGGCCCATTGCCAAACAATATATGGGTTTAGCGACGAGAACAGCGCCAGACTCTCATTACCCAACCACAACCTGTCCAGCTGCAGTGCAATGCCTGCACGCCAATGGCGGGGCACAATCCAGGCTGGACCTGTTCGGAGTGTCAGCACGGCGAGGTTGAAATCGTCTTCGCTGAAATAAAGGCGAGTGTTTAGATTTGCCTGAGATTGCCACAGGAAAAAACCGCTGCGTTCAGCAAAATCGAACGTTATACCCGGGCTGTAATTGTGGGTTATGCCTAGAATCGCAGCGCCACCTACATCTGATCGTTCCAGCGACGCGTCTGTTAATGACAACTGAGTGCCATTCAAATCTATCACGCTCTGGTCAGGGCCCGCATTTACATTGGTGTCGTAACTCAAACCCAGATATAAGGAACCGGCCCAGCGATGCGCTTTGTTTAACTCTTTGCGGTCTGCGTCAATTTGAGCAAGAAAGGCGAGAAGTGTCACTCTGACCTGTGGCGGAGTGTTTGGGTCGTCAAGCACTCGCAAGGTTTCCTCTCTGGCCTTTTCATAGTCAAGACTCAAGTAGTACACCCGGGCCAATTCCAGCCGCGCGCGATGCAGACCCGGATTGCTGGCCAGAATACGTTCAAATCGATTGCGCGCCGTGAGCAAGTCATCACCTTCCAGGGCCGCCATTGCCTCTGCGAACAGCTGATCAGCATCATCAATGCTTTGCAGGTCTGCTTTCGGCTGCACTTTGTTTTCGTCGCCTGCGGAATCTTGTGCAAACGCACTGCTGGTGACTGCACCGGCTAAAAACAGTAAATAAACAAACACTCCACGCAACCAACACACGCAAGTGTGCAGATGTTGGGTTATTTTCTGTTGAGGCTGTTTACGCATCACGATAGCTTGAGCGCGTTTATACGCATAAGAGTTCTCTATTGACTATAGCAGTCGCTTTGCAGTCGTGTTGCTGACGACCAAACAGTTCAGACCCGCACTAGCGCTCATAATTTGCTCAATAGTGGCGAGCCGTTGTGCGCTTGCCTCCCCCATGGAACGCAGCCTGTTCGGTTTTTTTCAGCAAGCTAACAAAAACAGTGCGTCGTTTCCGCAAATGACAGAGGTGTCAAGCCGCTACCTGGTAGAACATCACAAACTAAAACGTTGTGCCATAAAGCAAGATGCGCGCTGTGAAACAAACGACTGGTTCTCAATGTTACAGCAATGGCAGGAATATTCCGGGCATGATCTTCTCACCAGGCTCAACACCGCAATCAACCAATTTCACTACCGTGCAGACAGGCACAACTACGCTCGTGAGGACTATTGGGCAACACCGTTAGAGCTGATGGAAAACGGCGGCGATTGCGAAGATTTCGCGATCGCGAAAATGCTGGCCTTACAACACCTGGGCGTTCCATCACGTTCAATGCGCGTGGTGGTGGTACAAGACACGGCGGCCGGACAAGCGCATGCCGTATTGGCGGTCACACGCGGCGAAGAGACAGTTATTCTTGACAACAAAACCAACTCTCTGCTCAGTGACAAATCGCTCCCCCACTACACGCCTTTGTACTCGATCAATAAGCATCAATGGTGGCTGCATATGCCCGCTGAAGTTGCCGAACGTCGTTTTGTACAGGCGGCTTCGACCACCGGTAGTGAGCAGCAGACAAGTGGTAGCGTTGTAAGCCGTTAAAAGACGAGCTGCAATGTAAGGCCTGATTCACATCCGTATACTGGCTGCAACGTCTAAACGCTGTATTCGGAGTGTCTTTCATGAATATACCTGGCAGGAAAGTAGTTAGCGCCTTGCTTGGCCTGTCATTTCTATTTGTCGCCGCGCAGGCCGTGGCTACGGGTCTTGCCACCAGTAAGCGCGACTGCGTTGAAATTCTCGAGCAGTGGGCACAAAATCCTGATTCTGTAGCCGCTCACCTGGTTGAAGGATGCCGGGAACTGCTTGCTGCCGATACTGCACGTCTGGCTGAAGAGCTACCGGTTGAAGACCCATGCGCTGATCCAGCCGCTGCCAATTCAGTGCGCTGCTGGGGACCGTGGGAAGCGCTCAGCCCTGCATCCGGACCAGAAGCCGACGCCCCTCAATCGCTTGTTTTACACGATGACTACGAGTTTCGCCCGGAGTTCGCGGATACGTTTACGCCGGGTAATCGTCCGCCGAATGGCGTGGATCCCATGAACCCGGTTGACCCAATGAACCCGGTTGACCCAATGAACCCGGTCGACCCAATGAATCCGGTCGATCCCATGGACCCCATCGCACCAATAGATCCGATGACACCAGTTGACCCAATGAATCCAACAGACCCAATGAACCCTATCGACCCGATGATCCCTGAGCCCCCGTTAGGCCTTTGCGAAGCGGGCGGCAGTTGTGGTTTCGCAGTACTTGATCCAGACTTTTGTTCGGTGCCGGAAGACCAAACCGTAGGCCGCTTCGATCTGGCAAGCGATGGCAGCCAGTTCGTGTTTGATCGCGGAGGCGAAAATGAAATTGCGTCCTTGACGGGAATGACTGCCAGCAGCTACCAGGGGCAAAGCGCGTTTCATGCGAGCAACGGCGATGTTGAATCCGGGGTTGCCGGCGACTTCACAGCAAACAATGCTGGCGAACTGATCGTTGCCAGCGGACTGTGGGGGCACGGCACCGCTGGGTTCGTTGAACACGGTGCCAGTCACGCCAACCGACCTGCAGACGGTGGGCATTTTGTTTGGGGCGTTGCCAGCAGTCAGGCGACCCTGGATCAACTAACGACTGAAGGTATCAATAATGGCGGTCAGGGAATCAGCTTGCACTTCGCCGGCAGCCTGCAGCGCAACACATCCACCACCGCCAACATCACCATTAGCTTCGGCAGTCGACCCGATTGGAATGGGCAGTGGACAAGCACGACTGCGGCTACCACGTTTTCTGCTGGCGGCAGTGTTCATGGGGCGAACCTGGTATCAGTTGCCGGCCGCTTCAGTGCCAACGTAGACGCAGGTCGCAGCGCAATTCAAGGAATATTGCTGGGCGAGCGTCATTCGCAATCCGTAATTCACGCTATCGACGTGGCCCTGAAGAATGGCACAATATTAAAAGATGTTGGGCACCTGCTTGAAACTCAGCCTTAGTTTCCTCCGTGCCGGCAGACTTGTCGCAGCTCTGCTAGCAGGAATTGTTAGCCTACCGGCAACAGCGGATTTACAAGCCGGTAAGCCTCTGTGGCGAACTGAACATGGCCTTACCGCTCAAGGTGAAGAATTAGTTCAGCTGTTAAACAGTCCATCTACGTTGGGCTTGGCACCTGTAATTGCAGAAAATTCAGCCAACGCGTTACCGGTAAAGATGTTAAGAAATGCCCAACTTGAGCAGCTTTTTAGCACCTTGGTGTTCGCCTTGCATCAAGGGTACACGCAGCCAACGACTGATAACGACTGGCATATTTCCCCCGCCTCAATAACCGAAGACGCGCTACTGACGCCACTTCGCCAACAGCTTCGTGACGGCCAGCCACTTGACCAAGTTCTGCGAGGGGTACTGCCGAGTGCTGCAGAATACGCAAAACTGGTCAGTGCTTTGCTGCAGTACCAGTCCATCGCAGACAATGGCGGTTGGCCAATGCTGGAAGATAATGATCAGACTCTAAGGCCTGGTGAGCGCCATAGCGAAATTCAAACACTTCGGAATCGACTGCGGATTGAAGGCGACTACAGCGGCGCCATGCAAGCAGACCCTTTTTTCTTCGGTCCAGCACTGGCGGAAGCCGTACGGCAATTTCAAATACGCCACGGCCTTCTCGCCGATGGAATTCTGGATCGCCAAACCAGAACAGCGCTGCGCGTGCCTGTCAGCCAGCGCCTGCAGCAAATACACGTGAATCTGGAACGCTGGCGCTGGATGCCACGATTTATAGCGGATCGACGCCTTTGGGTAAATACAGCCGGCGCCTTCGCGCAGTTGGTAGAGCACAACACGGTTAAACTGCGGTTTCGCGCAATTGCTGGTCGACCTTACCGAGCAACGCCCAGCCTGGTTTCATCAATTGACAAGTTGGTGGTCAACCCTGCCTGGGGAGTTCCTCACAAAATCGCCGTCAACGATTTGCTGCCATTACAAAAAAAGAACAAACACTTTTTCGCGCAGAAGAATATTCGTGTGTTTACCCGTCAAGAAGGAAAAAGTATTGAGTTGGATAGCCGCAGCATTGACTGGCAAAAGGTTAATGCACAGAATTTTTCGTACCGGCTGCGCCAGGACCCGGGTGAGCAGAACAGTATGGGGCGCATCAAGTTTGTATTCGCCAACGATTTCAACGTGTTCCTGCACGATACGCCCAACAAGGTACTGTTTGAGTTACCCAACAGGAATTTCAGTTCGGGATGCGTGCGGATCGAAAATCCGTTTGAGCTTGCCAAGGCCGTTCTTGAACGCAGCCCTGCGAAAGTCACGCTGCTACAAAACTTGGCACGACCTGGAAACGTGGCTAGCCAATCGATTTCACTTGAACAACCACTGCCAGTTTATTTGGTGTATATGACTACGTGGTTTGACGATAAAGGTCTTTTACACTTCACCCCTGACCGCTACGGGCGCGATCGTGTAATTGCCAACAATCTTCTGCGAGAACAGTCACACTGGCTTGCGTCCACCCAGGCTCATTAACGAACCAACGCAGTGTTAAATAACTGATGCGGTGACAGCTCAACAAGTTCCGCAAGGCCATTCAGATTCAGCGCCTCATCCTGGTAGTGTTTTTCTTTGCTCATCAGCTCTTCTAGACGCAGCAGCTTTGCCTGAACAACATCATGGCACTGACGATACTGAACCCGGCTAAAAGTGAGCTGATTGTATTCATTGCCGCAGTGTAGCGGATTGTTTATAAACGATCATCGGCTAAGTGATAAGATGATTGAAAAGAGCCGGGACATTCGTAGTGATCAAAAAAATATTTCAGATTTTTGCTGCTCTGGTTCTTGTTTTAGTGCTGGCGGTGACAGCTATTCTTGGCAAAGCTCATTGGGATATCCGCCAGGTTAATCCTGAACTGCCCACTCTTGAGGAAATAGACTACAGGCTCAACAAGGCAGATGGTCCGGTTCAGATACGTTACCTGCTAAACGCCAGCCAGACCAGCCCTCACGGCGGCCCGATGACTCACAGCAGTTTTTTGTTTGAATGGAAGGACGGCCAGCATTTTTTGCTGGACGTTGGCATGGATGAGCGAGGCACCATCGAGTTCGGCAACATTTCTGAAACCGCGTTTGCAGCAGATCCAATTCAATTTCACGGTACCGTGGCTGATCTGCTTGGCACGGTGGCGGCCACAATTGGCGGCCTTGCGTTTACACATTTGCACCAGGATCACACAGGTGGCGCCAGTGCATTGTGCGCCAAAGCCGAGCGACCAATAGCCGTTTTTCAATCTCCGTGGCAGGCAGATTGGGGAAATATCGTAACTGATATGGGTCGAGTGCTGCTTGACGAAGCTAGCTGTCTTGATTTCACGAAACTGCCAGGGCCAGAAGTAAACGATGTGCCTGGCTTTCCCGGCTTGTTAATGATTAGTGCCGGCGGGCATACGCCTGGCAGCACGATATACGCAGCGAAAGTCGAAGACTACACCTGGCTGTTTTCCGGCGACATCACCAACACCAAGCAGGACCTGCTGACGAATACGCCAAAAGCACTATGGTATAGCACTTTTATGGTACCTGAATCGCGCAAGAGATTAGCTGGCTTACGGCAATGGCTGGCAGATATTGATCAGTTACCAAATAGGCAGGTAATAGTGTCGCACGACCTGGAAGCACTGAAGAAAAGTGGTCTCGTCGAATTTTAAATTACGACTCAATAACACGGAGAAACGCGTGAGCAAAGAGAGCCTAAGCAAAAACCCAATTCATCTTGGTCTTGGGGCAACCGCACTTGTGCAACCTGCTTTCACGGGCCAGATGGATTGGTACGAAGCCTATAGTGAACGCAATGGCGGAGACGGTAAGGAGGGCCGCCTGGTCAGCATGCATACCTTTACATCTGATTGGGACACCTGGGAAATGCACCCAGTGGGCTCAGAAGTCGTATTGTGTGTTGACGGCACTATCGTACTGCATCAGGAACATACCGACGGCACCATCACGACGGTTAGTCTGGAAACGGGTGACTATGCGATCAATGCTCCCGGGGTTTGGCACACGGCCGATATAGAGACCAGCGCCACCGCAGTGTTTATAACCGCGGGCGAAGGCACCGAGATCAGGTCGCGCTAAGTTGCCCTGCCTCCCAATCGCGCAAGATGTCCTGCGTGTCTATTTGCCAGGGGTGAAAATCAGGTTTGAAGAATTGCTTGTAAGAAGGCCATACCGAGCGAAACAAACCTTCACGGCCGAGTAAAAACTTTGCACCCTGAGCCCATACTCGCAAGCTGAACAGATTGCCGTCTTTACGAAACATGTGCAGCATACCGGTCAGCGCGCGCCAGATGATAAGCACGGTTGTTCTGCGCAGCGCGCTGATGCGCATTGCTTCCGTTCCGTTCATAGCCCGATACACATCGAATGCGACTGATTTATGCTCCAGCTCTTCCGCGCCATGCCAATGCCAGAGCTCTTCCATCGCTTTTTCGGGCTTACCACGAAACGGACTGTCGTTACGCAAGTGAAATTCTGCCATGACTGCGGTGATGTGCTCCAGCGCTACCGTGATCGCCAACTGCGTCATCGGGTCAAAGCGCCTTCGGGCAAATTCCAGACGCCTGGCAACTCGGCCTTCTAACAGCGTAAGGTCGTAACCCCGGGCGTTACACAAAGTTTCGTTGTACAACTCGTGCTCACGCCGGTGAAATCCCTCCTGGCCACAAAAGCCGCGGATCTCTGCTTTAAGCTTTTCATCCTCTATCTGGCTTGCAAAATGGCGCACGCTGTCGATGAAGAATTTTTCACCCAGGGGAAAAGTAATCGACAGCGAGTTGTGCCACGCCGTTATAAATGCGTTGTTGTCGAACCAGTCACGCGAAAGCGCCGAAGCAATGTCAAAACGTCGATTGCGGGGCTGAATGCTGACGCTCGAGGGTGTATGGGATTGTTGCACGGCGATACCTTCTCCACAAATGAAGCTGTAGTATAACGGGTATGGACTCGAACCTTGTCAAGTCTTATTTAATCGTAAACGGGGGGCAGAATTGAAAATAACCATTGGACCCGGCGCACTGGTTGCAGCAGCCTTTATCGGACCCGGCACGGTTACCGCGTGCACACTGGCTGGCGCCAACTTCGCATACGCGTTGTTATGGGCTCTGGCGTTCGCTACCGTAGCAACCATTATTTTGCAGGATATGGCTGCAAGACTTGGAGCCGGAGCACGCCTGGGTTTGGGCGAGGCTTTGTTGCAAATCAGTGAGCGAACCTGGCTGAAGTGGCTGGTGACGGCCCTGGTGTTCACTGCACTCGCGCTTGGCAACAGCGCTTATGAGGCCGGCAACCTGACCGGCAGCGCGATTGGTTTGCAATCAATTCTGAGCGGTTCAAGCATAGACAGGCGATGGATTGTACTGGCTCTGGCAATGCTGGCGGCAGCCATATTGCTGGTGGGTAAATACAAAGTGCTGGAGCGTATTCTAATCGGCCTTGTGTTGCTTATGAGTGCAGCGTTTATCATCAGCGCGATATTGGTGGGTCCGCCACTGCATAAACTGTTGCTGGGTTTTGTACCCAGCCTTCCTGAAGGCAGCGTGCTGACGGCGGTTGCTCTTATTGGCACCACCATCGTGCCATACAACCTGTTTTTGCACGCCGCTGCCTGTCGCCAACGCTGGCCCAGCGGCGCAGGTATAGCAGAAGCGCGTGCTGACACAGTAATCTCCGTAGGCCTGGGTGGGCTGGTATCTATTCTTATTGTTGCAACAGCCGCCGCAAGTTTGTTTGGCACCGGTATTGAAGTGCTCAATGCCGGTGATATGGCCGTGGGCATTGAGCCATTATTCGGTAGCGCCGCACGAGTTATGCTGGGCATCGGTTTACTTGCCGCGGGGCTCACCTCAGCGATCACGGCTCCGATGGCAACCGCCTATGTGCTCGGTGAAATTCTGCAAAAGCCTGCGGGCAGCAATGCGCCGTTTTTCAAGATCACTGCCTTGTTGATCATATTGATAGGCAGCCTGATTGCCATGCTTAACATAAAGCCTGTGTCGTTAATCATCATTGCCCAGATTGCCAATGGATTGCTATTGCCGGTTATTGCGACGCTACTGCTAATGATTATGAATCGCAAGGCGCTACTGGGCGAATACGCCAATGGGCTCTGGTCGAACATTGCTGGCGCACTCATTGTACTGCTGACACTTGGGCTTGGTATGCGTGCTATTCTTCGCGTGTTTGGCGTGGCTATTTAGGAAAGTTCATATGATCAAAGCAATATACATAGCGACGCAACATGATGCCGACTTGAGCAGCGTAGACCGGGTAGATGTGGTTGCCGGCAAAGGTATTGTTGGTGATCGAAACTTTGGCAAAAGTAATTGGCCGGGGCAAAACGTAACCTTTATAGAAAAAGAAAAAATTGATGCGTTCAATACACAATACCAGCGCGACATTCATGAAAGCGACCCACGCCGCACGGTAATCACTACAGGGGTCGATCTAAACGCGCTGGTAGGCAAGGAGTTCACGGTAGGCAATGTACGCTTTATGGGTGTGGAGCTGTGTGAACCTTGCAAAGGCATTGGCGACAAACTGGCTACAGACACCATGTCGGGGCCTGCCGTGGTTAAGGCCTTTGTCGGGAATGGTGGCTTGCGCACAAATGCCTTAGGCGACGGTCAAATTGCGGTTGGTATGCCGTTTGAAATCACATAAACCGCAAGAAGCAATCAGTCAAATTCTGCGGTTTCCGGTTTTTGTAAATACCAATCAACGCCATGCTCATCGCGCTCGCGGCTTATGCGCCGTCTGCCCAACAAACAGTTCAAGTGCGCCAGAGCTTCTCCTGTGGCAAGCCCTGCCATCCCAGCGTCAATCTTGCGTTTGAACAACGCGGGGTAACAATCCACCGCACGTTTAGGTGTATCAAGGTGATCATACAGCTGATCAAGATCACGCTCATGCGCCTCTATCAATTGCGTGAGTCGAACATGCAAGCCATAGAACGGTGACTCATGCGCGGGTAATACCAACAGGTCATCCGGCAGTTTTTCGCGCAATCGTGCACAGGATCTCAACCATTCCTTTAGCGGGTCACCCTGGGGCTCGGTTGGAAACACACTGACATTGGAGGTGATCTTAGGCAGCACCTGATCACCTGAAATCAGCAGCTTTAATGCCGGGCAATATAAGCAGACGTGCTCTGGTGAATGCCCGCTGCCGACCATCACCTGCCAGTAGCGGCCATTGATCTGGATAGTCTCCCCATCAACCAGCCGGCGAATACTGTCTGGCAAGGGATAAATGGCCTTACCGAAATTACCAAATTTCTCGCGATAGGTATCCAGTTGTTGCTCATCATAGCCGGCCGCCCGGTAAAAACGCAGCGCAACCTCGGGGGCTTGCCGGCCGGTGTCGCTGGCCAGGGCGCGACACATCAAAAATTCTTCCCGTGATATCCACAGCTCGCCATTGAATCGATCTACCAGCCAGCCCGCCAGACCAACGTGGTCCGGGTGCATGTGCGTACAAATGACGCGATGGATTGGTTTATTCTTCAAAAAGCCTGAGAACAGCGACTCCCAAACCGCTCTGGATTCCGGGAGATCCAGACAGGTATCAACAACCGTCCAACCGGCCTCGTCTTCCAATAACCATATATTGATATGGTCCAGCGACATAGGCATTGGGAATCTTGCCCACCAAACACCGTCTGCGACCTGCTCGGGCTCCGCGCTTTCTGGAACCTGGTCACGCCCCCATGGATAATTCAAACCACGATATATCAGTGGCTTGTTGTTCAGCATATGTATCCCTAACCATGGTGGCAAAGGGGCTACTATAGCGCGTTTCCTGATCGGGTAAAACGAATCAGTAGCGCCGAGTCGGCGGACACCTGGTCGAGCCGCAATCGATTGCCCGATAAACGTACACCAGGCACATCACCCAGCAGCTGCCAGGTTTCAGGTATCTGCAAAGTTACTCCGCCAATATCTCTTGCGGAGGCGATCGTCAGTTCAACCTGCTCTTCAACGACCATTACGTCTACGTCCAGTTTGAAACGGGCTAACCACCATTGTGCAAATACCTGCACGGTCGAAAAGTGCGGCTGCACACCAGCAAGACCGTTGCCTGGCTGGAACAAGTCAAGCAGATAACGCTGATAGGCCAACTTGTGCTCAAGCCCGAGTCGTGTCGGATGAATCAGCAAGTTGAACACACCCCCATATTGGCTAAGCTGGCGCAGAAACTCTTCAGTTTCTGCCAGGAATTCGGGTTCCATCATGCCGAACCGCTCAGGGTCATCTGCATGCTCTGGTTTTAGAATGGTATTCTTACCTACATCTTCCCAGCTCAACGGAATTTCCACCACATCCAGTAACTGCTCTTTACGTTCGGCTTGCACATAACCAGTGCTACGCAAATAAGTCATTAGGTACGGCAGGTTCGTTGACGAATAAGGCGCTGTGGTGGTTGACGTAGCGCCATACCCGATTGCTTGAGCAATCTCATTCATTCTGATCGGGTAGGAAAGATGGCCGGGGCGAAAAGATGTCACCGCTTGACCTGTCATCTCCTCAAGCAGAAATTTGCTGATCTTCATTTCACCTAGAACAGTGCCGTCTTCAACAATGTATTTTTTGGCTTCTGGCAGTTCCTCATGATTGTCTCGCAATAAACTGCGCGGTGCGTAATCCGGAAACTGGGGGTTCTCGCCAATCTTAAATCTCGAAAAATCAAAGGCGTGAGAGATTCCGTGACTGCCAATTTCATGACCAACAGGATGTTCAAGAATATCATTCATGGCAGTGATGGCCGCGCTGTCAAAAAAGCGCATGTCGCGCGCGTCATTCATGTAACGGGTTTGCCAGAAATAGGTTGCCGGTACGTTGTAATCCTGTTCAAGTTGAGCGAACTCGGGACTGACAATATTCGCGTCTTTCCCATCTATATCGTGGGTGATGATAATTGACAAGTCTTTGCCGTTGGGCACAGTACTTAGCGTTACCGCTGTTTGACTTTCCTTGTGATACACATCTTTGAAGAAATTCATGATCACATCAAAGCCCGGTGAATACGCGTCCGAATAAAACCTACCCATGGGGGCGTACTCAAGGCTTTGACCAACAACCGCCTGGTAACCAACGTCCCAGGCAACACTGTAGGCTACCCCGTTGCCAAACGGGTGTCGGGTGATCGCAGCGCGCTCGTTGCCGGTGTCGTCCTCATCAAACTCGTTATCATAGATTGCGATAACTTGCGCGGCACCTGGCTCGTAACCGCAGATAAGTCCATCGTCGCTGTCGTTCGGGTTCAATCGATCGAGACGATCTGGACCCTCGGCCGTAAAGATAATGCCGTTGTCGTCACCCAGGCGTCGATAAATACTTACGCGTCGATCATATTCATGATCAAGCTTGGCGGTGAGCTGCGGATAGTTTTCGGTATCAAATTTGATATCACGAATATCGGGATCATTGGCGAGGTTTACACTGCGTTTTATACCGAACACGTCATTCATGGACGTGTCGACCAGCTGCAAGCCTATCAGCGTACCACCACCGCTAACGTACTCGCGTGCCGCATTTATGTCACTACTGCTCAAGTCACGTCGGGATACACGCGGGTATATCACAACGGTATCGTGGGACAATGCCTGCTCAAGCTCTGGAACCACTTTCACCGGTATACCAATATTCTTCAATGACGCAACAAAGGCTAACCATGAGGAATCTGTATCCGTAATATAGACAGCCATACGGCTATGACTGCCGGCAGCAAACTCGCTCGGCAAAGTAGGGTTTACCGCACCAATTTCGGTGCGCTCCAATTCACTGACCAGCTCGCTGTAGGGGCTTTCGTCATAAAATTCGATTGCATCAATCGAAATCTCAGCGCGTTCTTCGGTGCTTTCTCTAGAAACCAGAACAACATTTATGGCAATAACGTCACTGAGCTCAAGCAGCGAACCATTGCTTCTGGTGCCCGGTCGCCGGCTGAAGTGATCTACATGAATGGCACTATCCACTTCTACCCAGGTGTCACATATGTCGGCAAGCGTTAGTTGAAAATCGGTTTTTTGCCGCCAGATGGTTGTATCGTCTTGATCAGGCGATCGGGTTACCAATTCCAACGCAAGGCTCACACGGTCTGACCCCGTATTGCTCTTCAATTGGTAGCGCACACGCCAGAAATCATGCAAATTACGGCTTTCGTCAAAACGAAGTTGCACACCACTAAGACCCTCGCCGTAACCTTGAGCGGCGACTAGCTGAAGGGCATTAATGCCGCTTACATTGTCAAGCGTCTCTCGGACAGTAAATGGCTTATTGATATGGGCACTTATTGGCTGCGGAGTAAATTCAATAACCTCTCCCCGGCTGGTTTCAATAAGGTCAATCTCGGCGCCTAAGTTAGCAGTGACCGACACACTGTAGGCAAGCAAACAAGCTTGTGCAGCCAGTACAATTTGTTGTGAAAGTGAACTATGGAAAAATCTAAGATTCGACAATGGAATGGCCCCTGCAATTGCGCAATTTTTATGTTTTGGCATCCAATGCACTAGTATCACGCAGCACAAATCGCTGGCCGACAACGACGCGTCGGCTGGCAAGCTGCTTCCTTGTTCTTACCTGTTTGAAAGTGTGTGCGGCGTTTCCAATATCGTTTTTGTTAGCTTCTGGCAGCTATTAGGAATGTTGCAAACACTGCCTTTAGTGTAGCAAAGCGCGTTAGAATGACAGCGCAGATTGTGACCAAGGTCACAATCGGGAAACGAATTTACTGAGGCGATATCAAATCAATGCAAACCATTTCTTGGGTGGAGCTTGGCTGGTGTCTTATACCCGTTTCGCTGGTATCTGGCATTTACTGGCGCTGGTCAGGTTCAACGAAGGAACCATTGTTCGCCAGTGCTCGCATGCTGGTGCAATTAATTGCTGTTGGTTACCTATTGGTCGTCGTTTTTACCCGCCCTTCGCTATGGATCTCTACGGCTGTGTTACTCGTTATGCTCATTGCGGCAAGTTGGATTTCAATTCGCCCGGTTAAAGAACACCAGGGTATTATGCTGCCCGCCATGCTCGCATTACTTTTTTCGGTGGCTGTACACCTGAGCATTTCAATTGCTTTGGTATTGAAAGTTGAGCCATGGTACGAACCGCAAGTATTGATTCCATTGGCAGGTATGTATTTCGCCAATACCATGACTGCGATCAGTCTGGCGGCAGAGCGCTTTTATGCCGAACTGGAATCCGGTATTGATCGCCTGCTGGCACGTAGAAAAGCGTTTGACGCAGCCATGATACCGCAAATAAATGCTTTGTTGGCCGTTGGTTTGGTAGCTCTGCCAGGCATGATGACCGGTCAGATATTGTCCGGCGTCTCGCCACTGATTGCAGTGCGTTACCAGATAATGATCATGGCCATGATTCTGGGCAGTGCCGGCGTAGGCACGGCACTACTGCTATGGCAACTGCTGAGAAAGGAAACAGAGCCCGTTGGCTAGTTCACGTTCGCAAGAACCACCAGAGGGACACTAATTGTCACAACAAGGCGACGAGCCAGCGTTTTTTTCAGCGATTTGCTCCGGCATTGAAAACGCGGGGCGTTCTCCGTAGTAGCTGTCGGCCTCGCCGAAAGAATGGAATGACTCCCACACCACCTGCTGCGGGTCCGTCGTCCAGGTTTTATTAGACCTCGCGTAGCAGCAATGGGTCTCCTTTTCTTCCACTGTTTCTATAACGTCTGCATCCAGCATACGCTGGCGCATCTCCTGAAACTCGCTGTCGCTGTCAGACTGGATACCCACATGCTCAATACCGATCTTGGCGTGGCCCTGCGAAACAACAAAATTCAATTGTGGGTCATCCAGCATCCATTTTGCGTAGTCGTCGCGCGAAACTTCGGGTTCAGCGTTAAACAATGCCGAGTAAAACTGCACAGACTCTTGCATATTGTTGACGCCTACATGTATGTGCACTCTTTTCATTTCATCTGCTCCAGGTTACGACCGCCACAGCAGTCTCTCATCAGGAATCCAAGCAAATCATCTACCCGTTCAAAATTGACTTGATAACGAATGCAACGACCCTGTCGATGCCCGCTGATCAAGCCACTCTGAGCAAGCACAGACAACTGCGCTGACACCGTGCCAATGTTTAATTTGCAACATCCTGCGAGTTCACCAACGGCACGACCTTCAGGCGCGCTTTGCACAAGCGCTCTGAACACATTTAGCCTGCCTTCGTGAGCAAGCGCGCTCAAGCATGAGACGGCATTAGTTGATTTCATATTCTATAATTCTATAGATTATTAGAATAATATCAAGCGGTGAACGATGTCACCAAACCAAGCTTGTTCACCATCCACTGCAACGATTGGCACACAACTTGCTGTTCTCATGGTGAACACTAAAAAAGGAGTAGAACAATGATGTATTGGGCTTTGATATTTTTCGTCGTGGCAATCATTGCCGGTGTACTTGGCTTAACCGGAATTGCGGCAATCGCATCAGAAATCGCGTGGATCCTGTTTGTAGTTGGATTGATTCTCGCGGTCGTTTTCTTTGTGATGGGGCGCCGACCCCCGCCAGTTTAACTCGCCGTAACTTCTGCCCTGAGTACGGCCGTTGCGCTGTGATGGCTTAACGCACTGCCGTACCAGGCATAGGCTTTATTGAAGGTGTAGCCGCTGCAAGGCGGCTTTTCTCGTCCTGCTGTGTATCTCGGAATGCTGTCGTTTTGCTTTCTTTAACAATGATAGGTATCAGCTCCCTATTTATACTGCATAAGCAGCAACTAATACTTCACTCTAGTTCAGGCACATTGAGCGAACTGCTGGTGGTTGGCAACGCAACTGTTATTCTAAGCGTAATACTCGGCATGTTCGCCACCTATGCAATGATCTTCTTGGTTGCTGTGCTGATTTCATTTGGATTTTTTAGCGACTCTTTGTTAACACAGTGGATTAGTGCGCTGCAGCACGAGTCCATAAGCGCGGTTGACCGACTGATAGCCGCGGGCTTCTTCGCGGCACTAAGCCAGGCCGTTGGTAGCCTGGGCGCGAGCCTTGAAGGCCAGCAGTATGTTGCGTATTCGGTATACGCCGACGCAGAACTGTAAAGTGCTACGAAGGCCTTCTGGCGACAAGCGGGCTTATCAGAGTCTTCAGTAGTACTGTATTCATCGTTGGCCCCACGAAATGATGTCAAACAGATTAAATCATGCGAGTCGCTTGAAACAAAGCTTCGCACAATCCGGAAAAAAGCGTCACATTTTGTGACACTGCCTCGTCTCTCTCATGAATCAGTTGTAAAAGTGCGGCTGGTCTTGTATCTGATGAATGAGAACCCCATGATGATTTACTCAAAAGCAATTGAAAAACGCTTGAAAACAGCACAAATCGGCTCAGCCGTCGCGTTTTTACCCGTTCTTTTCATCCACTTGATCAACGCCGTGCTTGGCATATTGGGTCCGTCAAGCTATGACCGTTTTCAAAAAGCAGCTCAGCAGTTCTATCAACTCCCAATTATTGAACTTCTGTTTGTGATTGGTCCACTATTGATTCATATGCTTGCCGGGCTGGCCCTGCAATTCATTAATCGTCGCCATTCTCGGCGTTTGTCAGCACGCCAGCGTTTACATCGCTGGGCTGGCGTGTTTCTGGCGCTTGTTATCCTTGGCCATGTTGCCGAATGAGTATTGATGTACTGCGCTCTGCGCGCCGCAACAGAGAAACCTATATTGGTCCCTGGCTACCCGAGCCCTTGTTGGCGGCCAGCGAAACACCTTCCGAATTGGCGAAACTCGCCGACTCTTTGTCGTTTGCATTGCTGGCATTGCTGGAGCAACTGAGCCCAAAAGAACGCGCGGCGTTTATTCTCAAAGAGGCGTTTGAATTCAACCACATGGAAATAGCTGAAGTACTCGGCATTGAAACAGCCGCAAGCCGCAAAATTTTATCACGCGCCAAAAACAAACTGGATGCAAGCCGGCCTGGTTCCGAAAGTGATGCGAGCGAACACGAAGCATTGTTTATGGCGTTCGCAACGGCCAGTGCGAGTGGTGATTTGGAAGCATTGCTAAATCTGTTTTCAGATGACATTCAACTGGTGTCCGACGGTGGCGGTAAAGTACTGGCGGCACTGCGACCATTACAGGGTAAACAGCGAATAGAGCGCTTTATTCTGCGCATGCTGGTCAATACCGGAGAACATCATCAGATTTCACTGTGTACCGTGAACGGCCGCTCCGGCCTTTGGATCACCGAGCACGATACGCCGTACGCCTGCGTTAGCCTGAGTTGTGCGCAAGGCAAAATCAACCGCATATTCGTGATACGCAATCCGGCGAAGCTCAGCGCTGCCCGGCCCCTGGACGTCATCTAAGGTGTCTGGCCCGCATTATTCACAAACGCTAGTGCGCTTATGCACTTAGATTACGCGAATTCGCACTGGGCAGATCACCATGACCTCGGTCGCGCGATACGCTATATTAGTGCGTCCAACAGCATAGAACAAAACGAACATGAGCGATTGGCACAGCAGCGCCTGCATTCTTTGCGAATGCAATTGCGGAATTAAAGTAGAACTGGGTGGTGAGGGCGGGCGACACATAACGCGTATACGAGGGGACGAGGCTCATCCGGCATCACAAGGATACTTGTGCCAAAAAGCATCCGGACTGGATCATTACCAAAACGGCAAAGATAGATTGAGCTCACCACTTCGGCGTACTACCGATGGCAGTTTTGAGGAAATAGACTGGGATACGGCAATATCAGAGATCGCCAAGCGCATGCTGACGATCAAGTCAGAACACGGTGGGCAAAGCATTTTTTATTATGGCGGCGGTGGACAAGGCAATCATTTGCCGGGCGGATATTCAGCAGCCACTCGCAAAGCACTAGGTTCAAAGTACCGTTCCAACGCGTTGGCGCAGGAAAAAACAGGCGAGTTCTGGGTTAACTCGCAGATGTTCGGGCAACAGGTTCGCGGTGATTTCGAACATTGTGACGTGGCGATTTTTCTGGGCAAGAACCCGTGGCATTCACATGGAATTCCACGTGCCCGAGCATGGCTAAGGGATTTCAGCAAAGATCCTGCACGCACAATGATTGTTGTCGACCCGGTGGTATCCGAAACCGCCAAGCTCGCTGACTTTCATCTGCGTGTAAAACCTGGCACTGATGCCTGGCTGCTGAGCGCCATGATTGCCGTGCTGTGCCAGGATCAACGCTATAACCAGGAGTGGCTGAACAATCATGCGGTGGGTCTGGACGCTATCGTTGCAGCCTTCGCTGACATCCCTGTCAACAAGTACTGTAACTTTTGTGGAATTTCTGAGAGTGAGGTACGCGAAGTTGTTGAGGTGATTGTGGCGGCCAACAGTATTGCGATGTACGAAGACCTGGGTGTTCAAATGAATCGCCACTCCACACTGGTGAGTTATCTGGAAAAACTGCTGTGGGTACTGCGCGGACATTTTGGCAAGAAAGGCGGTCAGTACGTTCCTGTAGCTTTGCAAAATATTGCAGGCAGTGGTCGCAGTTCCAGAAACAGCCCCGTTGTGGGTGCACCTATCATCAGCGGGTTAGTACCTTGCAATGTAATAACGGAAGAAATACTCACCGATCACCCTGATCGCTATCGGGCAATGATTATAGAAACAGCAAACCCGGTACATTCACTGGCTAACTCGGACCAAATGCGCAAGGCACTGCGCAGCCTTGATCTGGTGGTAGCGATTGATATCGCGATGACTGAAACCTGTAAAGAGGCCGACTATATATTGCCTGCCTCTACGCAGTACGAAAAATGGGAAGCCACGTTTTTTAATTTCGAATTCCCTGATAACTATTTTCACCTGCGAAAACCCTTGTTCGCTCCTCTTGAAAACACGTTATCGGAAGCCGAGATTCATGCGCGCCTGATAGAAGCGATGGGTGCCATGCCTACCCGCATTTGCGACGAGCTCTCGGATATACTGGCGACTTCAGGGCGCGATGCTTACCGAGACCGATTCATGCAGGTATTGGCCGAACACCCGGAAGCGAGTGCGGTTGCTTCTGTCATTTTGTATAGAACGCTGGGGCCCAGCCTTGCGAACGGTGCAAAGGAAGCCGCATTGCTGTGGCCGCTTTGCCTTGGTTTTGCGATGGGTGAATCAGAATCTCTCGAAAAAGCGGGTTACAACGGTGACCCAATAACGCAGGCCGATTCATTGTTTGATGCTATCGTGTCAGGTCATTCAGGTGTTGTATTTTCCAAAGACACTATTGACAACAGCTGGCGGCGAATTAAGAACAACGGTTTTGACGGCAAAATAAACCTTGTTATTAACGACCTGCTCAATGAGTTGACCAACTTGAAGGACGGACCCGGCCGGATGACCAGCGAAGAATTCCCCTACCTGCTAATGGCCGGCGAGCGACGCGACTATTCAGCCAATACCATATTTCGTGACGGCGGCTGGCGCCGCAAAGATCGTGGCGGGGCTTTGCGCATAAGCTCGACAGACGCGCAGCAATTGGGTTTGGGTGACGGTGATCGAGCGTGTATTACCACAGCGGTTGGCAGCGCGGTCACTACTATCGAAATTAATGATCGTATGCAGCCCGGGCATATGTCTCTGCCCAATGGTTTCGGGCTGGACAATGTAGATGGCCGACGCGAGGGAGTAGCCGCCAATGAGCTGACCAGCACGCAACAACGCGACAAATTTGCCGGCACTCCCTGGCACAAGTGTGTTGCGGCCCAGGTTTCGGCGCTGTAAACCTTACTTACCAGATAAGAAAAAGTAACGGCAAACCAGGTCAAAGATAAGGTCTCCCTGCTAACTCGCATTCAGAGCCAGTTGATCGCTACTCAATCCCGATCAATTGCTCAATTTGCGCCAACACTGAATCGTTTTCCGACCCCACCAACAGATTCTCACCCCAGGCTGTGAGTAGGTCACTGTCGTCAATAATGAGCGTATTGGTTAGCAGCACGATATAGCTGCCCGCCTTCGGGTAATAATAGACGTGTGACATGCCTCCCAGGGTGGCACCACTGTGACCCAGTTTTACAATGTCTCCACCGCGGGCGATCGAGAACAGCCCCAAGCCAAAGCCAAGACCAATATCGCCATCGTTGTACAACCAGCTGGTGTCTTGCATTGCAGTTACGGTTTCGGGCATTAGCAGCTCGCTGTCGAACACAGTGCGTATAAACGAGTAATAGTCGTGCGCCGTGGCCATGATGCCGGCGTCGCCCTGACTATCCAACGCATAGTTGATCGATTCTTCAGTAATATCAATTCGACTGTCGCCAGTGCCAAGATACCCACTAACGAGATCGCTTCGAAAACCCTCTTCATTCTTGTAGTAAGTATCCATCAGGCCAAGACGATCAATGATGTTTCGACTCAGCAAGTTCGAATGATGTTCGCCAGCCGCCGCATCAACCACCAGGGACAATACCACTGTATGAGCGCTGGAATATGCCACACCGGTGCCAGCGGCAAAGTCAGGTTCATTATCATAGAGATAGGCAAGTTGCTGCTCAGCGGAAGGAAGGTGGCCGTCGTTTTCTTCGACGTATCGGTTGAGTTCTTCTTCGTCATCGTGATCCGGTATTCCTGCGGTGTGATTTAATAGTTGTCTGACCGTCGCAGTTCTGCCGTTTGGCAAGTTGTCCGCGATCTCGTCCGGGAGGTAATCTGCAATCAGGTCATCAAGTCCCAGCAGCCCGTTTTCCACCAGACCCAGCGCGGCCACAGCGGTGTACATTTTGGCCACGCTGCCTGAAAACATAACATTGCAGGTAGTGAGTTCGTCGCTGGTTTCAACGGTGGCATAGCCGGCTGCGCCCATCCACATGCCTTGGTCTGGGGTATAGACCAGGGCGCTGATTCCTGGCAAACCTGTGGCGCTTAAGGTGCCATTGATAATGCTTTGGTACTGCTCTGCAAATGCGTTTTCCCTGATGTCAGCGTCAACATCGCAGACTCTCGTTGCTGCAGGTGGTACCACCTCAGGTACGACTGGCACTGATTCGCTGGTACGCGACGAGCCGCCGCTATTGCAGGCGGTTAAGGCAACGGTGCCGATTATAGCCAGAAAGGTATTTCGCAAGTTCATGTTCTACTCCTCGAATGTTGATACGGGGTTAGACTAAATGGCTTACAGGCGATAGTCTGTTGGCGCAGGTAGCGGCGCGTAACGATATGTATCGCGGCTACATTCCGTTACATTCGAAAACACGCCAGTACAGACAAATACAACTTATGTGGCACACTTCAACAACGTGATATTGATAGCTGGCAACAATGGATAACACACCTTACGTACTTCTGGTCGAAGATGACGAACGTCTGGCAGACCTGATGCAAGAATACCTGACCAAGCATGGGTTTCGCGTTCGTATTCAAGGGCGTGGCGATCTTGCTGTCGACGACATTCTTGAAAGCAAACCCGATCTGCTGGTGTTGGACATTATGCTTCCTGGTATAGACGGCCTTGAGGTATGCCGCAGAGTGCGACAGCACTACACCGCCCCCATTCTAATGCTGACCGCGCGCGATGAAGACATTGACCAGATCGTTGGCCTGGAACTTGGCGCGGATGATTACATCAACAAACCCGTACAACCACGTCTGTTACTCGCGCGCATCAATGCGCACTTACGTCGGGCCAACGCACAACGTCCCAGTGTCAAGCTGGAGAACCTAAACTTTGGTACCTTGCGTATCGACCTGGCAGGCCGAGAGGTTCAGCTTGATGAGCAACACATCGAACTCTCAACCGGCGAATTTGATGTGCTTGCTTTGTTGGCCGGCAATGCCGGCAGCGTTCTGGACAGAGACAAAATTCTGCGCACACTAAGAGGCATCGAGTACGACGGCATCGATCGTTCGGTAGACATTGCTGTTTCACGCCTGCGGCGCAAACTCGGTGATGACGCACAGCCGGCGAAACGGATTAAAACGGTTCGTAATAAAGGCTATTTGTTTGTAGCCGACAGCTGGAACTGATACCGCCATGTGGCGCATCTTTATTTCATTATATTTGCTGATTGCGTTCACGCTGGCCGGCTTTGTGTTTGGGATACCGATGCTGGTGGAAGGTGTAGTACAGAAGCGCCTGTATGAGCATGCGCACGGTATTGCCTCGCTGCCGCAATACATTCTGGAGCAAGAATTGAAAGATACTCCGTCCAGCCAATGGCGCGGTGTTCTTGAGGCAAAAAGCAGTCAGTTTGGCTACCCTCTTCGGCTGCACGTGCTGCAGGATTTTGCCAACGATGAACAGGTGAGCGCCAGGCTGAGCCAGAACCTGGTGGCCGTTGGTGAGGATGAGCGCGAGGACGTCGAGTATATGTTGCTGCCTTTTGCACCCACCGACCTGGTGGTGCGCATGGACATAGAGCAAAGCAATACTGAGCATGCAGAGCGAACGATTCTGGGTTTTATCTCCATGATCGAACAGCAATTGGGGAGCAGCCCGCCAGAAAACTGGCCAGCGCTTATCGAAAGCTATGCGCAGCATGCGAATTTTCCTGTGCTTATCACTCCGGTTGAAGATGCGGCGGTTGACGAGACTGATCTTGCCAAACTTAAGCGCGGGGAATTGGTTTGGTACGACATAGAGGGTGATACGGAACGTTACTTTCGCACACTCGCCAACAGCGATCTTGCGCTGCAGATCGGACCCATCACAGAGGGTATCTCATCGGCCATTGTCACCAGTTTGGCCTTGTTAATTCTCGCGTCACTGTTAGCAATCGTGTTGTTCTTCTGGATAAAACCGCTGTGGCTGGATTTGTCTGCGCTTCGCACGGCCGCGTCCGCACTGGGCAGTGGCGAATTGGAACAGCGGGTTAAGGTATCGCGACGATCGCGAGTTGCAGATCTGGCCGATACGTTTAATTCCATGGCCGATCGAATCGGCCAATTATTGAATTCACATAAAGAATTGACCGACGCCGTCTCTCATGAGTTGAGAACGCCAATCAGCCGAATGCAATTTGCACTCGATATGCTTGAAGAAACCAATTCCGAGCAAGACCAGCAACGCTACACGGCGGGCATGCAAGCCGATGTGAAAGAGTTGGAGGATATGGTCAACGAACTGCTGACCTATTCTCGTATGGACCGGCCAGCACCCGAGCTACATAAAACCGAAATTGAGATCAAAAGCTGGTTAAATGATTTGATTGCGCAGGAAATGGCTGACTTCAGCGAAGTGCAATATGAGGTAGTCACACCCGAACCCTGCACTCAGCAAACAATGCATGCTTATGTGGAACCGCGATTATTGCAACGGGCAGTTAGAAACCTGCTTCGCAATGCCGCAAGGCATGCACATTCAAAGATTCTCTGCACAGTGACTGTCGACACCAGTCACTTTTGTCTTAGCGTGGCTGACGACGGACCAGGCATTCCCGAGGACTTGCGGCAACGAATATTTGAGCCGTTCGTCCGAACCGACAGCAGTAGACACAGGGACGAAGGCGGCTACGGTCTGGGCCTTGCCATCGTAAAACGCATTTGCCAATGGCTGGGTGGCACCATCACTATCCGTACCTCAAGTATGGGTGGCGCTGAGTTTTTACTGCGGCTACCGAGGGATTCCTAGTCCTGGCGTGATACACACCGTTACATAGGCCAACAAACCGGGACAATCCAACAACAGACGTAACAGTATTGCCGCCATACACTGCTCCCTAGCACATCACGGAGCAAACCATTGAGCACTCTACACCGATCTAACACCCGCGCTCGCCTATCACTGATTGCCTTGGCAGCCTGCGCTTACACCGTTCAGGTTTCAGCAGCCGCCTTAGACAGCGAAACGCCTGCGATGGAAGAGCTGAACGTGCAAGGCCAGGAAACAGGCCCAGCGACTGAACCCACGCAATTGACACAACAGTTACTCAAGGTACCTGGCACGCTGGGCGACCCGCTGTCAGCCATTTACTCGCTGCCAGGGGTTCTTGAAACCGATGATGGAGAACCTGCAGTACGTGGCTCCAGTCCACGCGACAATGCCTTCAATATCGACTTTTTGCCAGCTGCCTATGTGTTTCATGATTTTGGCAACAGCATATTTAATGAAAACCTGATCCGGGATTTCGGTTTCCAGCCCGGTGGCTTTGGTGCGCAATACGGCGACGCCAACGGTGCCGTATTCGATGTGGCCCTGAGGGATCCGCGGGCGCAACCCGTTCAAACAACCGTTGACGCCAGCTTTCTGCGCGCAGGCTTGATGTTCGAGGGCTCTATCGCGAAAGACCATACGTTCTATGTATCAGCGCGTGAGAGTCTGGTGCATCTACTTATCAAGGCAATAGAAGACGCTGACAAGGAAGAAGACGATGATGACATTGAATTCAAGCAGTACCCGCGTGCTTCAGACTACCAGGCCAAATACATGTGGCGCCCCAGCAACCAGCACAGTATTTCTGTGTTGGCACTCGGTGCCAGCGACCGCGGTGCGGTCGATATTGGCGATCAATCCGATGAAGCCCTGATCGACCCCGGGTCATCAGGCACTGCATCGTTGGATACAGAGTTTCGCAGTATTGGAGCGAACTGGATTGCAGACTATGGACGTCACTACTGGCAGACTGCAATAGGTCAGTTGAATGAGTCGCGCCGCGATCGAATCGCAAACGGTAGCGAGTACCTGAACATCGACAGTCGCAGCTTGACGGTCAAAAGCACTTATCATTTCCAATTCAACGACTCTCTGGAACTGGCATCAGGTATTGAATACCGTGACTACGATGTGGACTACGATTTCAATGCGCGTTACCGAAGCTGTTCCGAATTTTCCACCGACTGCGACACAGTCCCTGGCGAATTACTTGAGCAAACTGATGCACAGTCACTGAGTACGTCTGCGGTGCACGCCAGCGCCCAGTGGGCCGCCACCGATCGCCTGGTGATTACACCGGGAGTACGTTGGCAGCACACGTCCTATCTTGGCGAAACGCATGTCGAACCAAGACTGACGCTAAGCTGGGCTCTGGATGCAAACTGGGCCTTTAACGGTGCATGGGGTCGTTACCATCAACTCCCGGACGCCGATGAAATTGTGCCTGTCATCGGTAACCCAGACCTGGATTCACCTGAGTCCAGCCACTACCTGCTTGGGCTCAGTGGGAAATTAGCCGAACACTGGTTTGTTGATGCCGATGTCTATTATAAAGACCTGAAAAAGCTCGCGGTTGATGTCGACGACCAGCGCAATTATCTCAATGCGGCCAATGGGAAAGCGTACGGCGCTGAGCTAATGCTACGCCGCCAGGTCGCTGATTCTCCCTGGTACGGCTGGCTGTCATTCAGCTACGCGCGCTCGGAAAGGCGAAACTCATTGAATGCACAGATCACTAAAGCCGACTACGATACACCTTTGGTTATCAAAGCCGTGCTCAATTACCAGCTGGGTCGCTGGAACCTCGGTGCGCGCTGGAATTACCGCAGCGGCCTGCCATTCACACCTATTATCGGCAATGAAGAAAACCCGGATTTCCCGGGCTTCTACCGACCAGTGTATGGCGCGCTTAACAGCGAACGAGCCAGCAACTACCATCGGCTGGACTTGCGCGCCGAGCATCCACTCACATTATGGGGCGCGGAGGGCTCGTATTACATCGACATTATCAATGCATACGGACGAGACAACGGCGGTTCGGTGGTCTACAAGCCTGTCGCGAATTCATCTGAGTTTGCATTGGAGAAAGAAGACAGTTACGGGCTACTGCCGTCGATCGGCATCAGGCTTACCTTTTGATACATTCGGAGAGAAACATGAAATCACCTAAAGAATTTAAACGCTTCGTTGGTCTCGGCATCATCATTCTATTGAGTAGCGCATGCAGCTCGGAGTTCATGGTAAAAAACATGTACGAGGGGCTGGGAGACTCGTTCATTGATGATGTGCATGAATACGCCGACTTCGACCAACACCAAAGCCAGTTGATCGAAACCGTAGCAGACGACTTGCACCACTGGCATCGAACGACGCAACTCCCAATCTATGCGCGCGTATTACGCGATATCGCGAACGCATCGGCCAGTGGCGCATTACTCCAACGTGAGCTTATAAGAGCCAAGCTCGACCGGATCGAACAGGCTATGAAAAACATGGAAAATGCGCCATGGCCGCGGCTTGATGAATTGTTCAGCTCACTGAGTATTGCCCAGATCGTACAGATCGAGGAAACCTTGCAGGACGAAATTGTCGACATGGAACGGGACCTGAAGCGCTTGCACCGGGGCAACGGCACAGAAAAACTGATTCGCGAACGCCGTAATGAAATGGTCGGATTGTTTACAGATTTTCTTGACGTGCCGCTGACCAAAGCACAAAAATCCAGAATACAGACTATTGCCACCCAATGGCAAAGCAACCCATGGGAAGAGCTGCGGCTTGAGACGGAGTGGAATGGTCAGTTCATTGAACTTTTGCAGCGGCTAAACAAGCGAAGCGTGTCATACGATGCGGTTCTGGAGCATCTTTTGACCAGCAGTACGTTGCTTGAGAATTTTGCTCCGTATCAAGTGGAAAGTAACCGGCGATTGCTGGTTGACGGGCTGCACGATATTTTTAAAACAATGGACGCGGAACAGCACGCGCGAATGCAGGCTAGTCTGAATCGTTACGCGGATTTGCTTGAGACTTTGTAGCTTGGCGACCATGACATTAGAGAATTCGGCAAAAAAACCGCAAAAG
The DNA here is from genome assembly GCA_030429735.1 of Gammaproteobacteria bacterium. Taxonomy (GTDB): domain Bacteria; phylum Pseudomonadota; class Gammaproteobacteria; order Pseudomonadales; family JAUIET01; genus JAUIET01. Next base: position 37,326 of record JAUIET010000005.1, on the reverse strand, counting down.
CAAACAACAAATTGATGTAACTGCGAGACCGGTGTTTGACCCAGTGCCACCAACCCTCAGCCCATCTCGTAAAACACCGCCTTATTCCCATCAGGATCACGAAAATAAGCGCCATAAAATACATCTTCCACACGCACCCCGGGCTCACCTTCATCAGTGCCGCCCAGTTCCAGCGCTTTGGCATACAGCTTGTCGATCATTTCCCGCGAACCGGGTGCGAAGGCAACCATGTTGCCGTTGCCAGGGTTTTGCTCGCCTTCATCGTAGGGTATGCATACGGCCAGCATAGGTTCTTCCATGCTGCGGCCCAGCATTGCGATGCGACCCATATCAAACAACACAGTGCATCCCATATCGGCTAACAGTTCTGACCAAAAGGCCTTGGCGCGCTCCATATCTGTGACGCCAATCGTTACGTAACCAATCATTTGGTCTATTCTCCTAGTAAGGTACGATTGAGCGGATTATTACACAGCCAAATGCCGGAAAGAACAAAAATTCAGAGAGTACTTGCGGTCACTGCATGCCAATTGAGCATATTGATACTACTTAGTAAGGCAGTCACTGCGGCTGAGGTTTATAAGTGGGTGGATGAGCAGGGCAATATTCATTATACCGACCAGAAACCGGAGAACGCTAAGGATGCAGCGAAGGTTGATGTAAAGGTTCATAACACCCGCAAAAATAAAGAACTGGACGCTTATCGCGAGTACATTAAACGAAATCGTGAGGCGGCCGCGACCGAAGCGGCGATTGAAGAGAAGAACAGCGCTAAGCAAAGGCAGACGAAGCAAAAGCGCCAGCATGCCTGTCAGCAACTGCGCCAACGCAAACGCGAATATCAGCAGCACGGCGTTATTTATACTGAGGACAAAAGTGGCGAGCGAAAGTATTACAGCGACGAAGAGCGTGCAGAGGTGCTTCGTCAACTCAATAAGGCGCTAAACAAGTACTGCAAATAACAAGGGCAGCTCTGAAAAATACCCGATGCCTCTGGCTTACAGGCGAATCCAGCATTGAGGCGCGAGTTTGCAGGCATACTGGCCGTACGCCAAAAACTCGCAACGAAAAGGCTGGATTCGCCTGTAAGCCCCGGAGGGCGCGGCCTGTCGCGCAGAGGCATTGGGTATTTTTCAGAGCTGCCCAAGGTTCACCCAAGCAACAAACTGGGCACGCCGCCAACATGCGATTTAATCGTTGCAACTCGTGTACCCGGCTTTCTGCCCTCTCGAATATCACTAAGTAAAACGCCCCTGGCTACCAGCTCGGCATGCACAGCATCGATATCCCCACAGCGGTAGCAAATGCCCCAGAAAAAATCCTGCTCGGGTCGTTTGCTGCTGTTTTCTATCACTTCCAGCGTCATACCACCTTCGCGAAAAAACAGCATTCGTCCGCCCCATTCTTGCACGGTTTGATCTAGCGCCAGCCGCATACCAATATCGTCTCTGAATAATCGTATGCAGTCATCGGCATCTCCGGTTCGCAGCACCAGGTGATCAACCGACTGGATGCCCGGCTCAGTTGCCGCTACCCGGGTTATCAGGTCTGCAGGGCGCTGTGCTGGTTGAATGAGCAAGCCTCTTCTGTCTGCCGGAAGATGTCGGGCATCTGTGTAAAGCGATATGCCGCCAACTAGCGCTGCTCTTCCCTTCAGAGAGTGTGGATTGCCAGAGACCACCTCAATATCGGTATTTCCCAGCCTGAATAAGCCAGCGTCTGCACCAAAAAGCAGCGCCATTTCAGCGCGCAGACGCGCAGCTTGCGCACTGTAAATTGTTATTCGATCAAAAAATCGAGTAGATTGTTGATTCATTCGGTTCTCTGATACTCTTAGCTGCACTTTATGTCATGGTATGTTAAACCATCCGGAGAATTTAAATGAATGGAACCAGCAACAACAGTTTTGACAGCTACCAAACTCTCGATGTACAGGGAAAGACTTACGGGTATTACAGCCTTAGCGCGAAAAAGATAGCGGATCTGGCTGATATTTCCCGTCTGCCTAATTCGATCAAGGTGCTGCTTGAGAATCTGTTGCGGCATGAAGACGGCGTTGCCTGCACCGTTGACGATATTAAGGCGTTGGCACAAAGTGCGGTTACCCGGCGCGAGGTAGAAATTGCGTACCATCCGGCGCGAGTGTTAATGCAAGACTTTACAGGTGTACCCGCGGTTGTAGATCTTGCGGCCATGCGCGATGCGCTTCAAAAGGCCGGGGTTGACCCTTCCAATATCAACCCGTTATCGCCGGTTGATCTGGTGATCGATCATTCGGTAGTGATTGACCAGTTTGCGTCAGAAGACGCCTTTGATCACAATGTTGAGCTGGAAATGCAGCGTAACGCGGAGCGCTATCAGTTTTTGAAATGGGGGCAAGCTGCGTTCGATAACTTCAGTCTGGTACCGCCTGGCACTGGCATTTGTCATCAAGTGAACCTGGAATACATTGCCAAAGCTATTTGGAGCTCGGAGCACAATGGTCAAACGCTAGCCTACCCCGACACCCTGGTGGGCACTGATTCCCATACCACCATGATCAATGGCCTTGGAGTACTGGGCTGGGGTGTTGGCGGCATTGAAGCCGAAGCTGCCATGCTTGGCCAACCGGTGTCTATGCTAATCCCTGAAGTGGTCGGGTTCGAACTAACTGGTCAATTAAGTGAGGGCATCACCGCCACTGATTTGGTGCTGCAGGTAGTGCAGATGCTGCGCGAACACGGTGTAGTTGGCAAGTTCGTTGAATTTTATGGCAGCGCGCTCGACACTCTGCCGCTGGCAGACCGTGCCACTATTGCAAATATGGCACCTGAATATGGTGCTACTTGCGGCTTCTTCCCGATCGATCAGAAAACGGTAGATTACATGCGTTTGAGCGGGCGCGAGGAAGATCTAGTACAACTGGTAGAGACGTATTGCAAAGCGCAGGGAATGTGGCGCGATGCGGATTCGCCTGCACCTGTATTTGCGTCTGGTTTGAGTCTGGACATTGGTACCGTAGAACCCAACCTGTCGGGGCCGAAGCGACCCCAGGATCGCGTGCCTTTGCGCGAAATGCCTAAGGCGATTGAAGACTTTATTGAGCTTGATGGCAAAGCTGACGAAATGGATACGGATTTCAACTGCGGTGATTTCACATTGAATCACGGTGATGTAGTGATCGCGTCAATCACCAGCTGCACAAACACATCTAACCCCGCAGTAATGATGGGCGCCGGTTTGCTTGCCCGAAAAGCAGTTGAGAAAGGTCTGACACGAAAACCCTGGGTCAAGTCGTCCTTGGCACCTGGCAGCAAAGTAGTGACTGAGTATCTTGAAAAGTCCAACTTGCAGCAATATCTTGATGAACTCGGCTTTAATACTGTTGGCTATGGCTGCACAACCTGTATTGGTAATTCTGGACCACTACCAGAAGCAGTGCACAAAACAGTTGAAGACAATGACCTGGTAGTAACCAGTGTTTTGTCAGGTAACCGTAATTTTGAAGGCCGCATTCACCAACTGGTGAAAGCGAACTGGCTGGCCTCTCCGCCATTGGTGGTTGCCTATGCGTTAGCCGGTAGCACGCGCATAAATCTGAGCAGCGAACCGCTTGGTAAAGACAATGAAGGCAATCCGGTTTATCTGAAGGATATCTGGCCAAGCAACGAGGAAATAGCCACAGAAGTTGCGAAAATTGATGAGAGCATGTTCACGGCCAAGTATGCCGACGTGTTTACCGGCGATGATAAATGGCAGGCCGTACCTACCGTACAAGGCAAAACCTACCAATGGCAGGAATCCAGTACGTATATTCAACTGCCGCCGTTTTTTGAACCGCAGTACACGCAAGGCAAAGACCAGGATATTGTCGGTGCACGCTTGCTTGCTCTGTTAGGCGATTCAGTGACAACCGATCACATATCACCCGCCGGATCAATTGCCGCTGACAGTCCAGCCGCGAAGTACCTGACAGACAACGGCGTTGAACGACGAGATTTCAACAGTTACGGTTCCCGACGCGGCAATCACGAGGTAATGATGCGCGGTACCTTCGCGAATATTCGAATTCGCAATCAACTCGCACCCGGTACCGAGGGGGGGTACACCAAACGACCCGGCAGCGATGAAGTATTGTCAATTTATGACGCAGCAATGCAGTATATGGCGGAAGGTACGCCTACAGTGGTGGTTGCCGGCAAGGAATACGGTACCGGCTCCAGTCGCGACTGGGCAGCCAAGGGAACTCTTTTGTTGGGGGTTAAGGCAGTCATTGTGGAAAGCTTTGAACGTATACACCGCTCAAACCTGGTAGGCATGGGTGTTTTGCCGCTGCAGTTCATGAATGGGCAAACTCGCGAAACACTGAAGCTGGGCATCACTGATCGAATTGATATTCTGGGGCTTGGCGCACACGGTCAACGAATGCAGGCCAAACAGGTATTTGAAGCGCGTGTACACCGTGAGGATGGCTGCGTCGAAGAGTTTCAATTGCTGTCGCGTATCGACACCGCGGTAGAGGTTGATTACTTCCTTGCCGGCGGTATTTTGCAGTTTGTGCTAGAGCGCTTGAAAGGCCAATAGCGGCCATGAGCAAGAAAACAGGCAAGTCGACGGGTAAAGGCAACGGGGCAAAGCTCACCCGCTCCCGCATTGAGCACGACAGCATGGGCGCGCTTAAAGTCCCCAGTCAGGCGCTGTACGCGGCCCAGACGCAACGCGCGGTCAATAATTTTCCCGTCAGTGGCTTGGCAATGCCAGCCGCATTCATACGCGCCCTTGGGGACGTCAAAGCGAGTGCCGCCGCGGCTAACCTGGAGTTGGGTACCCTGTCAAAACCCATTGCCAATGCGATTATCAAGGCCGCCAGCCAGGTTGCCAGCAATGAGTTAGACGAGCACTTCCCGGTAGACGTGTTTCAAACAGGGTCCGGCACCAGTTCAAACATGAATGCCAATGAAGTTATCGCCAATTTGGCCAGCAAAGCCCTCGGCGAGTCTGTGCACCCCAATGATCACGTTAACTATGGGCAAAGCAGCAATGACGTGATACCAACGGCAATTCATGTCAGCGCAGCATGCCAGCTAAGTGAACACTTACTACCAGCCATAGCCCATTTACGCACTACGATTGATCAAAGATCACGCGAATTGCGCAAAACAGTGAAAACGGGCCGTACTCATTTAATGGATGCAATGCCCTTGTCAATGGGGCAAGAGCTGTCAGCCTGGAGCGCGCAATTAGCCTCGGCAACCCGGCGCATAAATGACACTCGCAAGCGCTTGATGCTGCTTGCACAAGGAGGCACCGCAGTAGGCACAGGGGTTAACGCACCATTGGGTTTCGCCCCCTGCTTCGCGCGCCACTTGAGCGAACGCACCGGATTGGCATTTAAACCGAATCGCAACGCGTTTGAGAGCATAAGCAGCCAGGACACCGCTGTTGAGTTGTCCGGGCAACTCAAGACACTTGCTGTGGCCCTTATGAAAATAGCCAATGACTTGCGCTGGATGAACAGCGGTCCTCTGGCCGGTTTGGGTGAGATTGCCTTACCGGCCTTGCAACCGGGCAGCAGCATAATGCCTGGCAAGGTAAACCCGGTTATTCCCGAGTCAGTGGCCATGGTGTCTGCCCAGGTGATCGGTAATGACAGCTGTATTACGGTGGCCGGCCAATCAGGCAATTTTCAGCTTAATGTGATGCTGCCGGTCATAGCGTATAACCTGTTGCAGAGTATTGAGCTGTTGGGCAATGCCAGCCGCCTGCTGGCCGATGACGCAATTGCCGGTTTTACGGTGCGCGCTGACATACTGAATGAAAGCCTGCACCGTAACCCAATCCTGGTGACAGCGCTGAACAGCGAAGTGGGTTACAACAAGGCGGCCGAAATCGCCAAAGCAGCATACCAGCAGGGCCGACCCATTGCCGAGGTAGCGGCGGAGATGACAGACATAGAGCCAAAGCGCTTGAAGCAATTGCTTGATCCGAAAAAACTGATTTAGGCGCCTTGCATAGATGGCATATAGACCATCTATCCGGGAATACTACGCTTCATACTCTAAATATTTGTTCAATTTTTGAACATATACTATCTTTTTTGTGACCGCAATCACAAAGAGATGCCTCTTGAACGAAACAAGCACAGTAGCAGCCAGTAGCATTGCACGAATAAGATCGCGCTGGCTGGGGGGACTGCGTTGTCGATCGCGTGTGGAACGTGATGCACACGGCAGTCGGCAAACGGCGATTGTTCTGGAAACCAATGCCGCGCAATTTGCTGATATACGCGGCTCAGACACGTCGGCAAGTTCAGTTGAACATCTGTTGCACGCTTTGACCAGCAGCGTGATGGCAACAATGGTACAACGCGCCCAATTGGCCGGTGTTTCCATGGAATTGGTGACTTCAAGCAGCACCGGTGTCTGCTCAAACCTACTGAACGGTGATGACGACCGCCCCCCATTGGAAGCCATAGATTTGCAGTTTGAAGTTAAGGCCAGTGAACGCGCCGCTGAAATTGAGCAAATGTGCGCCAACGATCCGCTGTATAAAACCTTGCGCCGCGCGCTTCCGGTGACGATCAGCGTTACTCAGGCTGCTTGAATTAAGGGCTCCCACTGCTACAGTTTTAAGATAAGGGAATAACAAAGAGAGCCACGGAATGGACTCTGTTAAGCACGCTCCATCCAGCACATGTGCACACCAGAATACCGACACAAAAGACGAACTCTACGCTAGCGCCTTGCGCGAAGCCGAGGAGTTTGCTGATGAGTTTCTGGACGATGCATTTATTGAAATAGAACGTCGGCTGCTGAGTCTCAGACACCGCAAAAAACCCGCGCTTGTGCAGGCCGTCACGAAAGGCCAGATCATCAGCCTTAAGCAGCTGCTTCCCGAATTGGAAACCGAGGCTACAAACAACTGCCTCTCAAACGCCGAGCTCATCAACCACGCTGAATCTGCCGGTGAATCCGAATGGATGGGCGAACTGAGCACGTTGGACTACAACGACCTCTACGATGAAATGGAGCGAGAAGCGCTTGCAACTACCGAAGAAACGGTAAGTCGTATGCTTAAGTCCCTGAACAAGGGCCGCCATGAGTCCAGCGCAGAACCACATATTCCCTTGGATACAGATCAACCAACAGCCGCTGAATTCGGGTTGCAAAACTTGCCCGTCCCTGATGTGGAATTTGCTGAGCTGGAGAATGAATCAAGCTCGGACAATGCTGCTCAGACCAAGCATGAATCGGCAGATCTTTCAGAGCACCAGGAGCACACGCTTTTTACGCTTGCTGACGATTTTCAAGAACAGAAAACCCGGCACGGCAGCGACCCTTTGCACAGCGCAAACGACGATTTTCACGACGAAGACATTGCCGTCGTCAGCCGAATCGAACCACAACCCGCTGCGAACGCACTACAACTCAGCAGCGAAATTCCACATATCGACCCTCAGAAAATTGCGCAGGCATTGGTTGATATGTACATGGAAAACGAGCGCGTGCTCGCTGAACAAAGAGAAGCACAGCGCGCGGCACAGGCCACCCAACGCCGACAGCTGGTGCTAATCAGTGCCGGCGCGGTCTGTGCGGTATTGATAGCGGCCACCATTGTGTATCTGTTATTGAGCGCCAATATGCGCGCCTTAAGCGTGCCAGACGTAAGCACACCCACGGTAGGCAGTGTGCCTCCGCCGCGTTATCAATCCGTCAATGAGCCGGTTTCAGGCGCTGTGGTTGGAATGGCGGTTGATACTGCACCAGGCAATGCGTCATCAGCGCAGGGCACTGCGATCGCGACTGACCAGGTAGACGCTGCCAGTGTTGGCGCCGAAGAGTTCAACTACTACGATGAATCATTGTACGAGCCCGACGCTCTGGCCGACGCAGAAAATAGCTACTATCCAGTTGCAGAATCTGAATTTGGCATCACATTTGATCAGCGCGAAGCGGACGTCAGTCCGCATGAGCTGGCTTACTCACAATGGGCAGGTGGCGACCTAAGCGGTGCTCAAGCTGCCTATGAACGTATCCTGCAGGCTAATCCGGATGACACCGAAGCACTTGTTGGGCTGGGCTCAATGGCTCAGCAGCAAGGCAACAACGATCTTGCAGTGCAGTATCTTGTGCGTGCCGTAAAAAACCAACCCGATCATGCGTATGCGCTGGCAGCTTTAGCAAGCTTGTCCAGCACCAACAACCGCGAGCAACTTGAAAGCGATTTGATGAAACTGGCGCGCAATAACCCAACCGTCTCTGAGTTGCCGTTCATTCTCGGTAACTGGTACGCACGCGACAAGCGCTGGGCCGACGCACAACAAGCGTATTTTGACGCGTTTAATCGGGACAATGGCAGCGCTGACTACGCCTTCAATCTAGCGGTATCACTTGATCAGTTGGGCAAATCTGCCAGTGCCAAGAGCTTTTATCAGAAAGCCGTTGCGCTTGCACCCAGTAGCATCACTCATTTTGACGTAGACCAAGCGCGAGCGCGTGTTGAAGCACTCAACTAAACGACTATAACTGCATTTCAAAACGGTCGGCGTCGCGCCAGGCTTGAAATTTGTCTCTGAAATTTGCCAGCTTTGCCAGACTAATGGTGTGCGTTTCAGTGAATTCGGTATCTCTTGGGTGATCAATAAGCGCATCACCCTTAAAGTCCACTAGCATTGAGTCGCCACTGTACTCCAGGCCTTTGCCGTCCAGACCAATGCGGTTAACGCCAGCTGTGTAGGCCAGGTTCTCTATTGCTCTTGCTTGCAACAAAGTGCGCCAGGGCGCGCGCCGTGCAGCAGGCCAGTTGGCTACGCACAGCAACAGATCGTAATCTTGTTTGTTTCGGCAAAATACCGGAAAGCGCAGGTCATAGCACACGGTTAGCAGAATGTTCCACCCGTGATAGTGCACAACCACACGCGTGTTTCCCGCCACGTAACGTTCGTGCTCACCGGCCATGCGAAACAAATGCGTTTTATCATAATGCTGCACATCGCCGGTTGGCGTTACAAACAGCATGCGATTCGCGTGGCCGCCATTCACTTCAAAAACAGTACTGCCAGTAATCGCAGCGCCAGACAGCTTTGCTTGCGCTTTCATCCACTCGGTTGTTGGTGCCCCCAAAGCATCAAGACCATCGATCTCCGTCGTAAAGCCGGATGTAAACATTTCCGGTAACACAATAACATCCGTTTCGCCGGCAATAGCAGCAATTTTCTCGGCGTACATTGCTTTGTTTGACTGCGGGTCATGCCAACGCAGATCACTTTGAATAAGCGTTACACGCAAGTCGGTGGCGGGGCTTTCTTTCATACGCTGGTCACCTCACGCAACTCTGCCACGGTCATGGTTTGCGGATTGAGTGCTTGCTCTCCCATCAGGTCCAATACCGCCCTGGCTTGTTCATTAACTGGCATAGTGCGATTCTTCCGATCAGCTGACTGCGTGCGCAGTGGCGTGCCCAGCTTACTATAAGTAATTGTCGGCCCAACTACAAAGCCCTATACTCCCGTTTGTGAATCACTCGGCGGAGGCCATTATGAGCACAGTGCATGATTTTGACGTTGAAACCATTCAAGGTGAAAAGAAATCACTTAGTGACTACAGGGGCAAAACACTGCTGATTGTTAACACAGCCAGTAAATGCGGATTTACGCCACAGTTCAAAGGCTTACAGGCACTGTACGACAAATATCGCGATCAAGGCCTGGAAATCCTTGGTTTTCCGTGCAATCAGTTTGGCAATCAAGACCCTGATTCAAATGAGGCAATTCTGGAATTTTGCAGTTTGAATTATGACGTGGAGTTTCCGATGTTTGCCAAACTGGAGGTCAATGGCAGTGGTGCACACCCTTTGTATAAACACCTTAGAAGCGAAGCACCTGGCGTGCTGGGTACCACGGGCGTGAAGTGGAATTTTACTAAGTTTCTGGTCGATCCTGATGGCAAGGTGCTGAACCGGTTCTCACCAAAAACCACACCGGCCGAGCTGGAAGACGCGATAGAGTCCGTGCTCGATTTTGAACCAGCGTAGAACCCTACTCAAGCGAGCCTTAACCGCGGCAGCCAGCGCACCTTTGCTAGGCTGCGCGGGCAGCACCTCTAAACCAACTGGACCTACCCGCTTCGCCCACGGTGTTGCCAGCGGTGATCCCCGCCAGGAAAGTGCGATTATCTGGACGCGGGTATCGGGTGTCGGCAATGAAAAAGCCGTTAGCAATGCGATAGCGGCCGACAGCCAGCACCGTGTTACGTGGCAAGTAGCACTGGACGAGCAGTTTCGAACTATTTTCAAAAGCGGTTCGGTGCTCACCGACGCCAGCAAGGACTTCACGTGCAAAGTAGACGTTGAAGGTCTCGTACCCGGTTCGATTTATTACTACCGCTTTGCGAGTGGCCCCCAACACTCCCCAACGGGACGATTTAAAACGCTGGCATTTGAATCCGTGCAGCAAGCCAAACTGGGAGTTGTGTCCTGTTCCAACTACTCATTCGGTTATTTCAATGTCTACCGCTACCTCGCAGAACACGATGACCTTGATGCGGTGTATCACGCGGGAGACTACATCTACGAATACGAATCCGGGGGATACGATTCACCCAAAGCGTCCCAAATGGGCCGGCAAACCATACCCGTTAACGAAGTACTCAGCCTCAGCGACTACCGGCTTCGCCACGCGCAATACAAATCAGACCCGGACTTGCAAGCGGCACATGCAAAGCACGCATTTATATGCGCCTGGGATGATCATGAAGTAGCTAACGACAGCTATCAGCTGGGCGCGGAAAACCATGACAACAGCGAAGGTAGCTGGAAAGAGCGCAAAGCCGCCGCATTGCAAGCGTATTTCGAATGGATGCCGGTTCGTGAACCGTTGGCACATCGCGAAAATAATTTTCGCAGCTTCCAGTTTGGCAAGTTACTGAGCCTTATCATCCTTGAAACACGCTTATCCGGCAGAGACAAAGCCCTGAGCTATTCCGAAGACTTGCCTTATGTTTCGGTTGCCGGCAGCGACCAACCCAGACCGGACATACCCCGCTTCAAGCGGGAAATACTCAACAATCCTGAGCGGCGCATGATTGGCACAGAGCAAGAAAAATGGCTGGCCGAAGAGTTGCAACGTTCAGCGATGGCAAGTACAACCTGGCAGTTGATTGGCAATCAAACCATTATGGCCAATGTACTGGCGCCCGATATGGCCAAGCATTTTTCCGCCGAGGAAATAGCCAGTCTCATTCCAAGAGCACGTCAGTTCGCTGAGTTTTCTGCTCTCGGTTTGCCATATAACCTGGATGCCTGGGACGGTTATCCGGCAGCACGGGAACGACTGTTGAATGCCGTGCTCCTGCACGCCAACAATGCGGTCGTACTGACCGGCGATACGCATAACGCCTGGGCAAATGATATTGTGCACCCCAGCAATAGTGTCAATGTTGCGGCAGAAATTGCAGTAAGCAGTGTCACCTCGCCCGGCGTATCAGAGGTATTGGGCATAAACGCTGAGAAATTCGGGCGAATCATACAAGCCCGAAATGAAAATGTCCGCTATACCAATACGGCAGATCGCGGCTATGCGGTGTTGACCATCACACCTGAGCAATGCAGCGCTGACTACTATTTCGTGAATACAATTTTGTCCACCCGCAGCTCACAGCGCCTTGAGCAACGCGTTATTGTTGACGCCACAACCCAGCGCGGTACTGCCAAAATTACACTGGCATGAGTAAAGCAAAGTCACTGATGTTGATAGTGCTTGCTTACCTAGGGCAGCTCTGAAAAATACCCGATGCCTCTGCGTGGCCTGTAGCGTGCCGTGATGAGGCGCGTTCCGAAGGCCAGTGCTGGTCGCCTAAAGCGCCTACCGTTGGTGTCCCTGGCGAGGAGCGCAACAAAGTCACGGTGCGCTACAGGCCGCGCCCTCCGGGGCTTACAGGCGACTCCAGCCTTTTCGTTGCGAGTTTTTGACGTACGGCCAGTATGCCTGCAAACTCGCGCCTCAATGCTGGAGTCGCCTGTAAGCCAGAGGCATCGGGTATTTTTCAGAGCTGCCCTAGCTCACTTTCACTACCAGCTTGCCAAAATTTGCACCTGAGAATAAACCGAGAAACGCATCAGGCGCATTTTCCAGGCCGTTAACCACGTCTTCTTTGTATTTAATTTTCCCCTGCTGCAGCCAGGTGGATACATTAGTCACAAATTCAGGAATTCGATCAGCGTGATCGGAAATAATAAAGCCCTGCATTTTGATGCGCTTGGTCAGAATCACTGATTGCAGTACCGACATACGATCCGGTCCGGGTGGCAGTTCTGTCTGGTTGTAATGAGCGATAAGACCACATACAGGCACTCTGGCATGGGTATTCAGCAATGGCATAACCGCCTCCCAGGACGAGCCGCCAACGTTCTCGAAATACACGTCAATACCGTCAGGACAGGCTGCTTTCAGCTGGCTCGCCATATCGTCATCATAATGGCTGACACAGGCGTCGTAGCCCAGCTCCGACACGGCGTACTCGCACTTTTCTTTGGCGCCGGCAATGCCCACCACACGGCAACCCTTTAATTTCGCAATTTGGCCAACCACCGAGCCTACCGCACCCGTGGATGCAGCCAGTACGACGGTTTCACCTGGTTTTGGTTCACCAATATCAAGCAGACCCACATAGGCCGTCAAGCCGGGCATCCCAAGCACGCCAAGCCCATAGGACAGGCGGCTGATTCGCGGATCCAGTTTCCGAATGCCTTGCGCACTGGTGGTTTCATACTCCTGCCAGCCGGAATTGGAAAGCACAATATCGCCAGCTGCAAAATCAGGGTGTTTACTTTCAAGTACTTCAGATACTGTGCCACCCAGCATTACGTCGTTCAGCGCGACATTTTGCGCGTAGCTTGGGCCGGCGGTCATTCGACCGCGCATGTAAGGGTCCAGTGACAGGTAACGCGTTTTCAGTAACAGCTCACCGGTGGCAGGTGGTTTTATCGCGCTTTTTTCAAGTCGAAAATTATCCAGTGTCGGTTTACCCTTTGGCCGAGACGCCAATACAATCTGCCTGTTTACCGTCGCCGGTGTACCAGACATCGCCACTAGCGAGCCAGACCAGCCAGTAGCGGCCAGCGCGCTCGCAGCCGACAACGAAACTAACATTTCTCTTCTTGTTCTCATAATCATTATTCCTTAATCGGGGCACTACAGTGCACAGCCAGGGGTCAGGGCGCAGGAATTGCGTGGGCAATCATTTTGTTGCCTTCAAACACAGCCGTATCCATCACCGCGGTATCATTAATAAAGACAAAATCCAGTACCTTGTTTTCATTGACATCGCGGTGCAGCATCACAATAAACATTTCGCCACTGCTCAAGCCTTTGTACACCTCAATATCAACATTGCTGTTTTTGCCATCTGTCAGGTAGCTTGATGCCACGTATTTATCACCGTTGGGTTTACCATCTTCGAACGGATGTATGACCAACCAGCCGTTTCCATCGATATGCACTTCAGAGAAGGTCAACACAGACTCATTGCGCTTTACATCATCAACAATAATCCAGTTTTTCTCACCGTTACCAAGCGTGATTGCGGGTGCTTCTTCAGCCATCAGCGTTGGTGTAATAAACAACGACATCAGCGCAATACTTGCTCTAACTATACGGGTGTTCATGGTGTTCTCCATCGATCAACAGGGTGTGCAGCTAATGTCAAAAAAGGTCGTACTGGTGCTCATCAACATCCGCCCGCATAATTTGCCGATTGCGCTTGCGCAAATCACGCTCACTTTGCTGCTGACGCTCCGCGGGAAAACCGGGTAAGGCAGGAAGCGCTGGCAGGAACTCTTGCAAGCCCGCATGAAACAGCCGAGCCAGCTCCGGCGCGTCTGCGTTATCCGGCGTATGGATAAACACGTAGGGTGTTTTTCCTTGTTCAATCCAGCCTGCCACCTTTCGCAACCAGGGGCGAAAATACTCCAGGCTGCGTTCCATTTCCGGGTGCCCAATAAATCGAAGACTTGGATGTTGTGCCAACGCGTAGGTATTTGCCGGCACTTTGGGCTTCTTGCCCTGGGCATCTCGCACCGCCTCGGTTTGAGCGCGCGCAGAAAACAGTGGGCGTGTATCAAATATTACCCGGTCTATACCATTACCCTGTAACAGCTCGCTGAGCGCATCATCCGCATCATGGTCATGAAAAAAGCCAAGGTGGCGTACTTCCACCGCATACGAATAGTGTTCCGGTAACTGTTGCAGATAGGCTTTCAGAACGGGCAGGGACTCGGGCGAAAAATCGGGCGGCAGCTGGAGCAGGAATGGACCAAGCTTGTCAGCAATCGGCTCCATGCTTGAGAAAAACTTGGCGGTTTCTTCCTCAGAGCCCTGCAGCCGTTGCGCGTGCGTTATGCGCTGTGGAAATTTAAAACAAAACCGGAAGTGATCATCCGCATCTTGCGCCCAGCGGTCCACCGTTGCGGGTGATGGCAAACCGTAAAATGTGGTGTTACCTTCGACGGTATTGAACACAGAACTGTACTGCAGCAGGTAGTCAGACACTTTCGCGCCTTGCGCGAAAAAACGCTCAGCCCAATGCCGATTGCCCCACATCGGGCAACCCAGCTTATAGGGTAACAATGGCTCACTCATCTAGTGTCTGTTTGCGTCATTGACCAGTACCCACCACGAAGCTGGCGCAGGTAGTTGTGCTGCCGCCCACGTTAAACGTCAGCATGTTTTGTACGTCTTCAAGCTGGTACCCGCCGGCGGTGCCAGTGCATTGCTTGTAGCAATCGAGCAGCATGCGCACGCCGGTGGCACCCACCGGGTGGCCGAGGCCGATCAATCCACCACTGGGGTTGATCGGGAAGCTGCCGTCTTTCTGTATAACGCCCTCTTCCACTGCTTGCCAACTTTGGCCCGGTGCGGTTAAGCCCAGATGGTCAATGGCCATGTATTCGGTGATTGAGAAACAATCATGCGTTTCCAGGCCGTCCAGATCGCTGACCTTCTCGAAGCCGGCACGCTGAACCGCTTCCAGCCCACACAATGCTGCGTGCGGGAAAATCAGTGGCTCGTCCTTACTCAGTTCCAGCTTTCGGTCCAGCAGCAATGGTCCGCACCGATGCCCCCAGCCTTTGATTCTGGGAATATCGCTCAGTGTTAGCCCTCTATCTGCCGCGTACTGGCGGGCAAAGTCTTCGCTTGCCAGCACGACTGCCGCCGCGCCATCCGTCACCTGACCGCAGTCCAGCTTGCGAACTCGCCCTTCGATCACCGGATTGAGTTGGTCGTTGTCGGAAAAACAGCCTTCCGGAAAGTCCCATTTGCGCGTCTGCGCGTTCGGGTTTTCGCGGCCATTATTAAAATTGGTTTTGCCAATGGTTTTCAGGTGGTCACAGTTAATACCGTAGCGACGATCGTACTCATCAACGATCAAATCGAACATATGCGGCCAGGGATAGTCAGCGTCTTGCGCTTCAATGCCTTTCCAGGTGGCCGCGCCCAGGTATTCGGCGGCCGTTTTGCCGTCGGTGTTCCGCATCATTTCGATACCGATCACCGCCGAGGTCTGATAGTGGCCGCACAGTATGTCGCGCATGGCGGCCAGCAGGGCCATTGAACCCGACGCGCAGGCGGCTTCATGGCAGGAGCTTGGCATCATTCGCATTTCGGGGAATACGTGGGCAAACAGGCCACCCAATATGCCCTGCCCGGTGAACAGCTGCGCATTGAACGTGCCGACATGGCCTACCTCGATCTGTTCTGGCTGCACACCAGCACTGCTCACGGCATCGGTCAGACACTCGCTGAACATGTCGAACAAATCCAGACCTTCGCGGGCCCAGTTTCTGGAAAAATCGGTTTGAGCGCCCCCTAGAATGTAAACATTTTGCGACATGAATCAGCCCCAAGTGATCAAAGATGCAACCATGATAGGTGCAAGGGCGGTCTCAGGCAATGCTGAAGGTCTGGGTTCGGTGATCTACGACAAGCCTAATGATGCTCCCGGGTAGCCCGGAACGTGACCTCAGGCCAGCGTTCCTCGGCAAGGCTCAGATTTACCCGGGTGGGTGCCAGATAGGTCAGGTGCCCGCCGCCGTCTATGGCAATGTTGTCAGCGTTTTTGCGCTTGAATTCATCCAGCATTTTGGTGTCGTCACATTCAATCCAGCGGGCGGTGTAGACGTTGATGTTTTCGTACAAGCAATCCACGCCGTATTCGTCTTTCAAGCGGTAAGCCACCACCTCAAATTGCAACACGCCCACCGCGCCCACAATCAGGTCATTGTTGCGTTCGGGCATAAACACCTGAGTAGACCCTTCTTCCGACAACTGCTGCAGGCCTTTCTGCAGCTGTTTGGTTTTCAAGGGATCTTTCATCCGAATTCGGCGAAATAACTCCGGCGCAAAATGTGGAATGCCAGTGAACTGCAGCTCTTCACCACTGGTGAACGTGTCCCCAATTTGAATGGTACCGTGATTGTGCAAGCCAATAATATCGCCCGCCAATGCTTCCTCCACATGCGAACGCTCGCCTGCGGTGAATGTCACGGCGTCGGCTATGCGTATGTCTTTGCCAATGCGAACATGGCGCATTTTCATGCCGCGCTGATAGCTGCCAGATACCAGCCGCATGAATGCAATTCGATCGCGATGCTTTGGGTCCATATTCGCCTGAATTTTGAAAACGAAGCCCGAAAAGAAATCGTCGCCGGGCTGCACGTCGCGGTCGCCGGCATTACGCTGCTGCGGGATCGGCGCGTATTCAACAAAACCGTCGAGCATTTCTCGCACACCGAAATTGCCCAAAGCCGTGCCAAAATAAACCGGTGTGAGATCACCCGCAAGGTAGGCGTCGCGGTCAAATTCATGACTGGCACCGCGTACCAGCTCTATTTCGCCCAACACATCGTCATAAATGCTGCCAAGGAGAGCCTTGGCCTCATCGCTTTCCAGGCCCTGTATTTGTACATCCTCAGGGATTGTTTTGCCTTGACCCTGCTGAAACACGTGAATGGTGTCGGTGTACAGGTTATACACGCCCTTGAATTGCCGCCCCATGTCCAGTGGCCAGTTGATGGGTGCCGCTGCGATATTCAATATCGTTTCAATTTCATCTAACAATTCAATTGGGTCGCGAATATCGCGATCCATTTTGTTAACAAAGCTGAGTATGGGCGTGGTGCGCAATCGGCACACCTCCATCAACTTAATGGTGCGCGCCTCCACACCTTTTGCACCATCCACCACCATTAGCGCGGAATCCACGGCCGTGAGAGTGCGATAGGTATCCTCGGAGAAGTCTTCGTGGCCAGGCGTATCCAGCAAGTTGACTGTTCGACCTTTGTACGGAAATTGCATCACAGACGAAGTTACGGAAATACCCCGCTCCTGCTCCATGCTCATCCAGTCTGAGGTGGCGTGCCGGTCAGATTTGCGCCCTTTGACCGTGCCGGCTTGCTGTATAACGTTGCCGAACAACAATAGTTTTTCAGTGATGGTCGTTTTACCGGCGTCCGGATGCGAAATTATCGCGAACGTACGACGATCTGTGTAGTGGTCGGTCATGGAGCTGGGTGAAAGCGATGGCAACAACGGCGAGCGATTATACAGAGTTATATGTGTTTGTGTGCTGAGCGATCAAATAGTGCACCGCTGCTGAGGAATTACCGGGGGAACAGAAAAAAATGTTCATAAACTTACACTTGCGAGCCAATCGGGTTTCACGATACAAGGGTTTTCAGCTAGGGTTTATGTAGAAGTTCCTGTCTCTCGCAAAGGAGTTGTTTCCCAGCAATGTCCCACCCTTTTACCTATCGGCCTGACATCGACGGACTTCGGGCGGTTGCCGTTATGGCCGTGTTGCTGTTTCACGGCGGCGTGAGCAGCATTTCAGGCGGTTATGTTGGCGTAGATGTATTTTTTGTGATCAGCGGCTATCTGATCACCTCCATTATTGTCAGCAAAGTAGACAAAGGTTCGTTCAGCCTTATCGACTTCTGGGAAAGGCGCGTGCGCCGAATTATTCCACCGCTAATGGTAGTGGCATTGTTCGCGCTGATCGGCAGCTGGTGGTTGCTGTTCCCGGACGATTACAAAGACTTTAGCGAGTCGCTGTTTGCGATCACTGTCTTTGCGTCAAACTTTTTGTTTTTTACCGAGGCCGGTTATTTTGCCGGACCTGGCGAATTAAAACCCTTACTGCATACCTGGTCACTGGCGATCGAAGAGCAGTTTTACCTGCTGTTTCCCTTTCTGATGATGGCCCTGGCCGGTGGCCGCGCCCGATTCAGAGTATTGGTGATTGGCGGGCTGGCGATCATTTCCCTGTTACTCAGCCACCAGATGGTGAAAAGTGCGCCGGAAGCGGCCTTTTTTCTGCTTCCCGCACGCGCCTGGGAGCTCAGCATTGGCGCCCTGTTGGTCTTCATCAGGCTGAGCAACAGTGCGCCGGGATGGTTGCGTGAAGTCTTGAGCATGTCCGGTCTGGTGATGATTATTTACACGTGTCTGGTGTATACAAAGGAAACGCGATTTCCAGGTATCAGCGCCTTGCTACCCTGTATTGGCACCGGCTTTATCATCTTCAGCCAATCGCCAGAGCACAAAACCTGGTGTTACAAGTTGCTGGCACTTAAGCCGGTTATTTTTGTTGGGCTGCTGTCGTACTCACTGTACTTGTGGCATTGGCCTTTACTGGTATTCGTACGCTATCACACCACCGGTGAAGAAAACATGATGCTCAACGTGGCAGCCATGGCGGCCAGCTTTGTGTTGGCTTATTTTTCATGGCGTTTCGTGGAAGGGCCAATTCGTCGCGGTGAAGTCTTCAAAACAAGAAAATCAGTTTTTGTTGCCGCCCTTGTGGCCGCGGTTATCTGTATCGGTATTGGCCTGGCCGGGCATCTGAGCAACGGCTTTCCAAACCGCTTCGAACCTGAGGTGTTGTCTATTTACAGCGGGCATGAATACTACAATCAGCGGCGCGGCGAGTGCTTAAACCCGCACTACATGAATTTCAATCCCGAGCGAGTCTGCACGCTGGGTGATACCAACTCGCAGAGCAAACCTGCGTTCCTGGCCGTGGGTGACAGCCACGCTAACTCAATGATGCCTCTACTCGATCAATTGAGCGCGCAAAAAGGCATTCCTGGTCTGTTTGCGGGCTACAACGGTTGCCCGCCCATGCTCGGCGTTTACCGCTACGACACCGGCGATTTGCATAACTGTGATGCATTCAACCGGGCTGTCATTGAGCGGGTCCGCAAGGAAAGCATTGACAATGTACTGCTGCTGGGGCGCTGGGCATTTTATCCGGAAGACCGAATGATTGGTGCGCTGGATGCCAACGGCAAGCGGCCGGAGAATTGGCTGTCGAAAGGCAAGCCGCCGGCTGCTGAAGCTCGCGCCGCGTTTGAACAGGGCCTGGAAGGTATGATTGCCGAGCTATCAAAGACAGCGAACGTGACTCTGCTGCTTCAAGTGCCTCTCCAGGATGAGCACACCTCGCCACGCTACCTGGCCAGCCGGAAATGGCAGGGTGATGAACTCAATACGCTGGGCATATCCGTTCAGGACCACACCGAGCGGCAAAAACGCGTGAATGCGTTTATTCGATCGCTGGCTGAGAAGCCACAATACAGGCTGACCTTGCTTGACCCCACCCCGTATCTGTGTGGTGTCAACGAAGCAGATAAAAACCTGTGCCCGGTTGTTAGAGAGGGTGGCGCCGTCTACCGAGATGACGATCACGTTTCAACGTTTGGCAGCCAATACATGGCGCCGTTATTCGATGATTTCTACCGTCGCGTTGCTGAGTAATCGCTGCCACTCTGAGCCGCCGCGTTACGAGGCCAAGCCTCATTATTAGGCGGGTATTTTGAGCGCACGACTTAGTGCGCCAAGCAAATCGTTTTGTTGCCGTTGACTGACAGCCGCTTCGGTGAACAGGGAACTGCCATGAAAGGTTCCCGGATAAACATGCAATTCTACAGGTACACCCGCTTCCAACAGGGTTAAGGCATAGTGTATTGCCTCATCGCGCAAGGGATCGAACTCCATCGCCGAGATAAACGCAGGCGGCAATCCTTTCACATCGTCAGCACACGCCCTCGCAGGCGCTGCTTCTACGGGGACATTCTCCGCGCCCGGCGCATAACGCGGGCTCAAATAGAATTCCCAGCTGACAATAGCATTCGGACGATTCCAGAGCGGCGTGTCGGTAAACTGAGTCATGCTGGGGGTTTGCAGCCGATCATCAAGTTCCGGAATGCCGAGAAACTGGTGACATATTGTGGGCCCGCCCTCAGATTTCGCACGCAACACAGTTGACGCACTTAGCCCGCCGCCCGCGCTCAACCCAATGATCGCGATGCGCTCCGGGTCAACATTCAATTCCTCGGTGTTGGCATGCAACCACAGTAAAGCCGCGTAGCAGTCATCCACCGGCTCGGGGTAACCTGCCTCCGGCGCCAGACGATAATCAACGGACACTATCGGCACACACAATTCGTTTGCGAAATTGCACACGCTGGCATGCTCTGAATCCAGACTGCCGACGACAAATCCACCCCCGTGAATGTACAACAGCGCTCCGGTTGTGCCTTGACGCTGTTTAGGCAGGTAAATGCGTATGGCCAGTTCGGGTGCTCCATTAAGGCCGGGTATCATTCGGTCTTCAATATCAATACCGGATGTATCCACTGCCTCATTGATGTCAGCCAACATTGCTTCTATGCCCTGGCGCGAACCTTCCACATCCGAGAAATCCGCCGCAGGAATCAGCGCTATTAAATCGCGAAATTCCGGATCAAAGTTATAGCTCACTGCGCATCGCCTTTTTCTGCTGCCTGGTCTGATGGCGGCGTGTACCAAATAGGTGAGGTATACGCGCGCTCCTGGGTCCATTTAGGCGCCTGTTCCGGGGCTTGTGATTTAAAGAACACTTCATCCACGTGTGTCCATCGCGGTGTTGGAATCTCCATCACACGGGCGTAATACACGGCAGACTGGTTCGGATCAAACTCAGTATCCGTCCACACTACCGCCAGCTCGGCATCACCGATGGTATTGAGATACGTTGCTGTGTTGGTATCAACCGTATTTCCCACTGGACGGACCTTGTTGTTTAAAATGGGGCGTTCGTCTGAGGCCGCAACATTGATAACGCGTTCGTGCGTTTCGCCCTCGGCATCCAACCAGCTTTTCACAATTTGCAAGCGGTCAAGGTTAGCGCCCATGGGGTCTTTCTGTGCGGCCAGCAGGAAGGTGGGCGCTGCATTTTCGCTTGCATTTGCAGGCAAGTCGGCTCCCATCGGCACGCCATTACGATAGCCGTGATAAGCAAGATCAGGACGATGCACATCGTTCGCCACAAAGTTCCAACCGGCAAAAAAACGAACGGTCATGCGCGGGCCGGTGCTTGCATACACTTCCCTGCGCTGCATCGCGTCAAATATTTCTTCACGCGTATTATCTTTAGCCCACACCGCTGCGTACCCTGAGGCAGCGCTTTCCCACTGGTCTTGCTGAATCTGGTCTTCTGCCGCTGCCTGAGGAAAGAACGATCTATACGCCCGGTCTTTTGCCGGCTCAGCACTGGCCATTTTTCCGAAGTAATTGTCTTCATCCGCGGTGGCCAGACTGGTGTGCGAGTCAGTGCTGCCGATCATGCCAAACTTAAACGGGTTCTCTCCTATCTCAGCCTCTTGAGCCAAGCCAATTTTCAACGCCGACCGAGCATACTCATGCTTTAGCATGGATTGCTCTTTAACCGCGTTAAACGACAGATTGGCTTTGTCCCAGGTTTCATAATCGGCAAACTCGTCATCCGGTGACAAGAAAGGATGCGCTTCACTATCACCTTTGATTTGCGTGACTTCAATTACCGGCTCCCAGCGACTGCGCCGCTGGGCATACTCGGCGCTCAAAGGGTCGCCACCCAGTGTGGTTTCCGCAAACATCAAACCATTGCTAACATTACTATTATGCGGTATCGCTAATACCTTACCACCGGTTTTTTCTTCGTAGGCGGCCAGGTATTCCCATAGTTGTTCAGGGTCGCCGCCATCAATGGATGAGAACGGCAGCAGTTGCGATGTTTTCTCGGCAGAATCACGGAACAACACATTACGATGGAGGTTATTGCCGCCGGGCATAGACGTCCACTCATAGCCGATAAAGGCGGTGAACCGGCCAGGCTGATTAAATTGGTCCGCCACAGCGCCCACATTGTTCCAGATCGATTGCTTTATAGACTCCGGAACTGAGGTTTGCTCCGGGTCGCGCAACACGTCCGCGTCAAGATTCAGGGAATCGTCAAGCTGGCTTAGGGTGTGTTCCAGATGCTCGCTACCCATAGACAGTATGCCGAACTCCATCAACACCTTGGTTGCCTGGTTCTCTTTTAAGTACGACCCCCAACGTTGTCCGAGCGGTGTTGCGAGTATGTCTTGCGAACCACCAAACACTTTGGGGAAAATGCCCAGATATTCTGAATGATCAGACACCAGCAGGAAATCCAACGGCCTGGATAATTTTGCCTTTAACCCACCTTGTGACACGACAGTTTCGCCGCGCGCAAAACGAAATGCCTGTTCGGGAGTGATGCTGCGATTACCAAAGGTAAAGGCGTCAGGTGATAAATAGCTGTGAACGTGGGTATCGCCCCACAGCAACCTGGTGGGGTAATCATTGGCGACAGGCGGCGAATAATCGGCGGCCGTGGCAACGCCACCAGTCAAAAAAAGTACAAAACCAAGAATTGCGAAACGCATTGGGGGTGTCCTTTATGATTAGATTCTCGTATTTTACGTTATTTGCACTCGCTGTTTACTTAAGGAAGCTCTGAAAAATACCCGATGCCTCTGGCTTACAGGCGAATCCAGAGTTGAGGCGCGAGTACGCAGGCTTACTGGTGGTAAGTCAAGAACTCGCAACGACAAGGCTGGATTCGCCTGTAAGCCCCGCAGGGCGCGGCCTGTAGCGCACCGTGGCTTCGTTGCGCCGCTCGCCAAGGACACCCAGCCTTGGCCTTCTCGACGCGCCTCACCACGGCACGCTACAGGTCACGCAGAGGCATTGGGTATTTTTCAGAGCTTCCTTAATTCCTGGTCAGCCTACTGGCAGCTGGCCAGACCGTCTGTTAGTGGCTGGCTAAGGCCTCAATAGGATCCAGTGCCGCTGCCCGGCGGGCGGGCATGATACCGAACAGCAATCCACAGAGAACAGCCAGTGCAACGGCTGCCATAGTTGCCCATAGGGGTGCGTGAAATTCTACCGCCGGATACAGTTCGCGCATCAGGTAGATTGCGGTTTCGCCCAATAGCACACCCAAAACAGCCCCAATGAAACTCAAAATCGCCGCTTCCATCATAAACAGCGTGATGATTTGCCGACGCTGGCCCCCCAGGGCCTTTATCAAGCCGATTTCTGCAGTGCGTTGCGACACGGCCACCAGCATGACATTCATAATCAGTGTGCCGGCAACAATCAAACTGATTGACGCGATGGCGCCCAGGGTGCTCGTCAGCACTAAAAAAATCGAGTTGAATGTGTTGAGTATCGCGCCCTGATCAAGCACGGTTATATCATCATGCCCTTGATGCCTGGCCATGACTGTCCGAACGATGTCTTTTCTGGCGGCCTCCATCACGTCCGCATCGCGCGGATTAGCCATCATTTTTTGCACTGACTCAGTGTTAAACACCTGGGCAGCAAAGGCGATGGGCAAAAACGCGGTCTCATCAACGTCTACACTGCCAGACTGACCCGTCTGCTCGACAACACCAATAACTCGTACTCTGCGGTCGCCAATTCGCAGCCATTTCCCCAACGGATTTTCGTTTTGAAACAACTCGCTGGCCACCGTGCCACCCAACACTGCCACCTGGCTGACTTTATCCAAAGCAATTGCCGGCAGAAACCCGCCTTTGGCCATCTCATAGTCAAATATCACCGCCATATTGTGGTTGGTACCCACTATATTGACGTTGCGTTCACGCCCGTCAAAGTTAACGGCGGCGCTGCCACCAATAAACGGCAAAATAGATTCAATGTAGGGACTTCGTTCAATCGCCATTGCATCCTGCAAGGTGAGCGGTCGCACCGCCTGACCGATACTGGCTGCACTGGCATTGCCGCCAATTTCTATCTTGCCCGGCGTAATAATCAACAAATTGGTGCCCAGTGAATTAAACTCTTTGGTGACATAAGTTCTGGCACCTTCCCCAAGCGATGTCAGTATCAATACCGCGGAGACGCCAATCGCTATCGCCAGCAGCAACATACTGCTGCGCAGCGGGTAACGGATAATCGCGGTGGCGGCGATGCTTCCGCTGTCCAGCAGTTTCACCGCTTGCGCTCCGCGGTTAACTCGCCGTCGTGCATGCGCAGACTCAGGCGCGAGCGATCACCTATTGCCGGATCATGGGTTACCATTACCAGGGTTATTCCTTCCTGATTCAATTCTTCAAGCAAGGCCAGCACGTCGCTGCCAGACTTGCTGTCCAGGTTGCCGGTGGGCTCATCGGCCAGTAACAGTCTGGGCTCCATCACAATCGAACGCGCAATCGCTACTCGTTGACGCTGCCCGCCTGATAACTGATCCGGGCGATGCCCCATTCGATCGGCAAGCCCGGTACGCTCAAGCATCTGCTCGGCGCGCTTCCTGCGCTTGCTGGCAGACAGACCGGACAAGGTCATAGGCAATTCAACGTTTTCCAATGCAGTCATACGAGAAATTAAGTGAAAGGACTGAAACACAAAGCCAATCACCTGCTGGCGGCGCGCTGCCAGCTCGTCGTCGCTCAGTTGCGCCACATTGCTGCCATTCAGAAAATATTTCCCGGAATCGGGTGTGTCGAGTAAACCCAGTACATTCAGCAGTGTTGATTTTCCGGAACCGGAAGGCCCCATAATAGACGCATACTCACCTTGCTCTATCTTCAGGTTCACGTTCTTAAGCGCCTGCACACGCTCTTCGCCAACCGTGAATTCACGGCAGATATCTACCAGTTCAATCACCCTGTTTACTCAACACTGGCTTCAGCGCCATCTTCAACGCCATCTCTGTCAACCGTACGAACCACGTGCTCACCAGGCTTTAAGCCGGCAATTACTTCCGTTTGCTGCCAGTTGCTGATGCCCGTTTCAATGCGGCGTTTTTCGATCACGCCACCGTCTTTGGGGATCACATACACGGATGAATCTTCAAGCACAGCGGCGGTTGCCACAAACACCACATCTTTCTTTTCGCCAATGATAACTTCAACGTCAGCGCTGTAGCCCGGCAACAGTACCTGCATCTCGGGGTCGTCGATGACGGCTTCCACATCCACAGTGCGAGATTGCTTTTCCCTGTCGAGCACGTACGGTGCAACACGCTGCACACTGCCTGAAAATTTTCGATCTTTAAATGCGTCCAGGGTAATCCAGGCCTTCATGCCCGCGACCACCTGTGGCGCATCCACCTCATCAATGGGTGCAAGAATATACAGGCAGCTGTTATCTATCAGATCGACTGTGGGCGGTGTGGCCACCCCTACCGGCGACGGAGTGACAAACTCACCCAGCTCACCATTAATCTCGGCAATCACACCATCAAACGGCGCGCGCAATTGAGTGCGTTCCAGGGAGGCGACTGCCGCCTCCACGGCAGCTTCGCGAACGCGGGCTACATCTTTGGAGGCCTGGCATGCCGCAGCCGTCGATTCCGCCTCGCCCACTGCTTTTTCTACCGCATCTTTCGACGCCACATTGGTTTTACGCAGTGTCACCAATCGATCAGCGGTGCGTTTGGCAACGTCAGCTGTAACGCAGGATTGGCGACTGAGCGACTTGGCAGCAATGGCATCCCGCTGCGCCACTGTTACTTGCGCTTTCAGGTCTGCATTCCAAAGCTCCAGCAATAACTGGTCTTTGCGCACCAGGTCGCCGTCGCTAACGTATAACGCCGTAATCGTGCCGCCACTATTGGGGGCGATGCCCGCTCGGCGGCAAGCATCGACCGTGCCCGCACGTGTATTACTGACCGACGACACTACATCGCCTCGTTGCACCGGCACTACGGAGACCAGCAATTGCTCGCCCTGGCGCATCTTATACGTCACAAACGCCAGCAGAACCGCAGCAACAAGCAACAAACTTATTTTTCTCACAAAGCCTCCGTGGCAGTGCTGCCAGACAGCCAGATGGGTGAGCTCCAGGCACGCTCTTGTATCACCTTGTTTACCTCCGGGTTCGTACAGGCCGCCGAGCGCTCAGATTCAGGCTGACGTAAACAGTGGTGCCAGCTCCATCGACAGCTTGGATTCTCAAGCACCCGCACATAGTATGCCGCCGACTGATCGGCTGAGAAAGAAGGGTCTCGCCAGGTAGCGCAGAATGCATTTTGAGTAGCGGTGTTCGCTGGAGCCTGCGTTTCGCAGGTGTCCAGATTCACACTCGCGCCGTTGTTTGCTGACCCGGCAATATCATTTACCTGTTGATGAAAATTGCCTTGTTCGTCATGCCATAGCTTTATGATTTGCAGGCGCTGCAGACCTTTGCTTGCCGTGCCGGCCTCATTTGGGTCCGCCAGTGCCGTGGCCACAAACAATGGTGACACGGTTTTATCAGAGGCATCAAGAGTACCACCCATCGGCACGGATTTACCCTGTGCCAGAGCCGCAACGTTGCCGCTACAAATGTCATTATCCAACTGCCAGCCCGCATAAAACCGGGGCTGAATACGCGGGCCGCTGGTGGCAAACACTTCACGGCGCTGCATCGCATCAAACAATGCGTCTCTCGTGTTTTGTGCAGCCCACACCCCCATCAATCCACCCGGATTTCTGGCAATCGGGCCCTTGCCGGCAAAGCCACGCTTTTCTGACAAGCGCTTGTCAATGGTGGCGTCCTTGTTTGCGCAGCAGCCTTCGTAGTCAGCTTCGCTGACATCACCGGGTGCGGCGTTGTGGTTGTCCGTGCCGCCCACTAATCCAAATTGGTAGGGGTTAACCCCTAAACGCTGTTCTTCGCGCAGGCCCTCGATCAACGCGTACCGCGCGAAATCCAGCCGTGACTGACAACCCAGCCCCATGATAGCGCCGCTGCCAAATTCATCACGACAGTCCTTGGGGCGAGAATCTCCCAGGCCGCGCATTTTCTCAAATTCGCATTGATCGTCGTCACCCAGTACCCCCCACAGGCCGGGCTTGCACTCTGATTCGCCTTTGACTTGCATCATTTCCACAATGGGCTCAAAACGCGCCCTTTGCTCGGCCAGTTCACGTTGCTCTGCAAGACTGCGATCACGATTAACCACTGCGAACATGCGGCCGTTGGACACATTAGAGTTGTGCGGAATAGTAATTGCCTGACAGCCCGCTCCCGTATTGGTACACAGTTCGTCGAGTTTATTCCACAGCCGCAGCGGCCCTGGCGTTTCAAACGCCGATATCGGTAATTCCGGGACCGCATCGTTTCTAAAAATGACATTCCTGTGTACTTTAGACATGCCCGGCCCGTCGCTGAACTCCCACCCATGAAACGCCGTGAACCGGCAATGCTCACTGGTGTCATTGGCGCTGTTGGTTGCGTACTGAGTAGCCTGCCAGGCATCTTTAAGACTGTCTCTGCACCCTGAAGCGTCTTCACCACACACAACAGGATGGCGTTCGCCTGATCCGCGTAAACCAATCATGCGCATGGAAATGAATTTTCCAATAAAGCCACGTATGCCGCTGAATTGCGCATCTGGTTCGCCCCGGTACGCCCGACAATCTTCAGTGTGGTAGGCAATAGAGCCTGGCTTGGTGCACATATTAATTTCGCCAATCCATTCGGCATGATCAGTAACTGCCGCAAAATCCAGCGCACGCGACAACATTCTTGGTCGACTGGCCTGGCCGTCTTCATCAAAAGGGCCAAGACCACCAGGTTCGCCACGGGCAAAACGATACGCCATATCCGGTGTGCCCAGCATGTCTCGGGAGCGCGCGTCCATGGAATAGGCGGTGTGAATGTGCAGGTCACCAAACCACGCTGTGCCAAGCGGGTTGTAATCGGTGCAGCGACGCGGCAACTGCTGGCCCATATCATCGGCTACTGCCGGGGCTGGCGCGGGAACCCACTCGGGCGTCACGGTCATTTTGTCAAACAGAGGGCCGGCTGCTAACACCAACAAGCCGCACAACAGGACAATGGCAACCCCAAGCAAACCCACTTTTCTGAGCATACACTCCCCGAAGGCTTCGACACAGCAACAGTCTGGAGTATGCTACACCATCACAACACATGTTGCCCCGAAATGAAAAAACGTCAAGGCGTGCGGCTAGCCATAGGTCGCTTACTATTGTTTCAGCTCAAGCTACTTGCCGACGCGGGGCGTGACTTTTTGCTAAGCCCGATCAGCACCTTTGCGCTACTGCTGGACTTGATTCTGGGCTTGGACGGCGAAGACAGCTATTTCGAGCGCTTAATGGCGTTTGGCGTGCGTTCCGATGAATTCATCAATTTGTTCGGACAATACACGCAAGGACAAACCATAGACAGCGTTGTAAAAAATGTTGTTGTCAATAACGACAAGGGCTGAGCTTTGGTGCAGCGAGCTGTTAGCTTTTAGTGCGGCGCAAACCAGGTGCGGGTGGGTTTTCGGCGCCTCCGGCAAAGCACTGAGCAATAGACATCCATAGTCTGGCATTCGGCCCGTTAACATTCAGATTGGTATCTGCAATGTTCCGCGTTTGGGTTACTACCTGGCAAAATTCACCCGCGTCGCCTTCAATGCGCTCAACATCACTGGGTTCATTCCAATCCCAAATTGCGCCAGAGGGTGAGTGCAGCCTCACAAACGGTTTCGGCATGGGCGCTTCTTGTTTGCGATTCACAAAAGTCCAGCGATAGGTACGCACACCCAGCTCGGCAATACTTTTTATGTGGTCGCCATTTTGGCGCACCACACCTAATTCGTCATAGACAGCCTGAGCGTGCGACCAGGTTTCCATCAAACGCGCGATAATACTTGACTGAGCGCTCATGTCCGGGCCAGCCCATGGCACACGATGCTCTGGATCGGCTTGCGCAAACACGTCTGCCAATTGCTGGTAGTAGTTGTGCCACTCAGCCAACAGGGCTTGACCTTGCATATCACCAAACCAGTGAAGTTCCGCACCGCGCTGGCCGGCGCCCTCCAGCACAGCGGTGATGATAATCTCGAACTCTTTCTGAAATTGATTTGCGTTTGTCAGCGACAGATACGCCAATTTGTTCCACACATGCAGATGGCGAACAATTTCATTGAACGACCATTCTTTAAAAAAAGTGACTTCATTCAATGAGCCGTCGGTGTTAGTAGTGATAAGTTCATGCAAGGCATTACTTTCACTCAAAAAATCATTCGCTTCAGGGATCACAGTACTTCCTTTTATTTGTCGCTGGATTTCTTAATAACAACAGTGTCCAGCACTGCACCTTTTTCATTGATAAAACGCGCGGTTAAGTCAGTGGCGGTTGCGTCAATGACAACGGAACCCATTTCTTCCAGACCATGGCGTTTTTTCGGGTCATTTTGCTGGATTGCATGCGCGGGGTGATCTAACTTGCCATGCCCCATTTTGACATGGCCGGAACTTCCCGCCACGGTATACACTACTTTATCGTCTTTATCACTGCCCCAACTGTGTTGATGATAGGCTTCGTCGCCATGGCCAATGGCGGGCTTACCGGCAGCATTCAGCTCGGCGTGTTTTTTTGCATCAAAGGTGTTCGCATCACCGCGATGGCCGTGCAAGTACCATGAGCGTTCATAACTGTGGCTATGACCTGAAAAGGTAATGTCTACACCGTGCTGTTCAAACACCGATGTGAACTCCGTGCGTAAATCGAGAATCGGTTGGTCAATGCCAAAGCGTGAAGCGGGCTTGGTGTCTGAATCGTGGCTGCCCTTGGTGTAGACCGGATGATGGAATATAACTATCGTCCAATCCAATTCGTTCGCACTGAGGTCAGCCTCCAGCCATTCGCGCATTGCGCTGCGTTGCAGCGGGTCGCGCATTGACAGTTGCGAGTCCAGGCTGACCACGTGCACATTACCGTAGTCGAAGGAATAATATTGCTCCGTACCGCTGGGCACGCCACCAAGCTCAGCGTTAGCGGGCAAGCTAAGAATATCCAGGTATGGCATTCGCCGCGGTGTGCGATTATTGCTGGTTACATAGGAATTGGGATCAGACGATGTACTGACACCGCCCAGAACCAGTTCACCTTCGGTTTTACCCAACTGCTTGGCAATTTTTTCGCCCAGTAGCGACACATCAATAATTGCCGCACCCATCTCGTGATTGCCAATAGTAGACCACAACGGCGTTTGACTGAGCAGCTCCGGGTAGACATCAAAAACTGCTTGCTGCCATTCCTCATCGGTGCCTTCCATATACGCGTTGTCGCCGAGCATCAGCAACAAATCAGCGGGTTTGCTTTGCGTTTCACGCTGGTAGGCAAGGTAGCCGTTCAACACTTGCGTTGACAGCCCCGCGAATGGCGCCCGCCCTTTGATGCGGCTGGACTCGGTACCCGAGTCACCGAGTATCAGTATGTGAACACTGCCATCAGCAGGTAATTCGCCCGGCTCTGGCGCCGTGCGAAAACGCAAGGTATCGGCAGCGTACCCACCCACGCTATAGACGTATTCAGTATCTGCGCGCAGCCCATCAAGCAACACTTCATTGTGATTTCCCTCGGTCAGTACAGAGCGACGGCACGTAGCACGCTTGAGCGTTTCCTCGCGCGGACTGGCGCAGGCATAATCTGCCTCGCCGCGCCATTTGATGATTGCACTTTGGCTGCTGATCTGCTGTAAAAACAAGCGGCTCGGCGCCTCGGCGCCCTGAACCAGGGGTTTGCCAACACCGGCAAACTCAGCACAGGCTGCCACAAGTAACGTAGCAACAACCAGTGCCGATGCAGGTGCCGCTTTAAACAATCGATTCATCACATGACTCCAGCGTATGATCAACGACAGTCTACCGTGCGGATCGCTGCAATTGCATTACAATAGGCCATGCATTTTATATTTGAAGTTCACATCAAGCCGGGCTACACCGCCGAGCAATACGCCGAAGCCTGGGTACGCGCCAGCAAACTCATACAAAAAGCGCCCGGTGCACAGGGCACCCGACTGCACCGTAAAATTGGTGACGACTCGGTGCTTCTGGCAATTGCCACCTGGGAGTCAAAGCACGCCCGCGACGCCATGGAGGGCAATGCTGACGAGGCCATAGCCCGCATCATCGCCGAGCAGGCTGAGTATGTGACCGTAGTGCCGATTGGTGAGTTTGAAGCGCCAGAGTGGCAGGTAATACCTGATGATTGATTTCAAAAACGATCTGCTTCCGGGCAATGAACTGCATAGTGCGCTGGGAAACCTCGGTTGCCGTATTGCCCAGGGTGAGCGGACCGCAGGATATGGAGTATTACGGCACACTGCTGCCGGCTAATTCGTTAACCCTGTTTGCAATGGCATCAGCCAATCGCGACCCTGAGGTTTTTGACGCACCGGATGAATTTCGCATTGAACGCAATGCAAACGACACACTGGAATTTGGCCGCGGCGTGAAAACCTGCCCGGGCATGCACCTTGCGCGGCGAAACATTGCCTGTGGTATAGAGGTGTTGCTGGAGCGCTTTCCCGATATGCGATTGCTGCCAGGTACAGATTGCTTACCATCCGGCGCAACTGTTAGAAGCCCAATCAGTCTTGAGGTCAGTTTGTCTGACTAAATCCACTGAACGAAAAAGCCCGGGCAGGCCCTGCGATGACTACGCCACCTGTAGGCTATGTTGAATCAAGCACGTCGCCAACATTCAGCTGCGCGTGGTTCTTGTGCAATAGATTCTGCCCGAAATAGGTCTTGCCATCCTGTGCGCGCCGGTAACTTGCCAGCGCACGGAGAATGGCGCTGTTTTTCTCAGCCGTGGTCTGATCGATGGACGGCATCACACAGCGCGAACAAGGTTCAACCACGCTCAATACACCGCTTTCCGAGTGCAGGCCCGACCAGCTGTCTTCCGCAAACGCCTCACACCCCTGCACCACAATATTGGGCCTGAACCGATTCATAGGCACCGGGTTCTCAAGCCTGGCGTTCAGGTCATCCAGAGACGCCTGCGATATCAGCAGCAAGGGAAATGCATCAGCAAAGCCAACGGTTTCTCCGCGCTTCGCGTCACGGTGAGTAACCGGGCGCTCAGTTGTCTCTGGCATCCACACCAGGCGCGCCGTGCGCTCAAGAACCGTTGAGAAAAAACCGGCGGCCTTGTTACCGGCATCCAACGCTTGCACTTTATCAGCCCAAACCTGAACTGCCCTGGCTGCGCCATGAACAGGTGTGTCAACATCAAGCGTCTGGTCTTGATAGTGAATACGCAAACCGTTGTCTGTGAGTGCGGGCGTGATCAGCGCCATGCGCGCCACTTCGCGCTGTGTTATTAACACGCCTTGCTCGTCCACCACCATCCAGCGCCGGTCGTGCTGCGGCCCGAATCGGTCCAACACAAAGGAGTTAACTGCAGTTCCCGCGCAAGACTTGATCGGGTAGATGAACAGTTCGCTAATGGTGATCATACACACTCGGTTAATGCGTCAGCTGACAAGCGCCTGTTTAGCTTAACGTTGTATAATAGCCACAACCCATACAGCAATAGCCGCCAGCAAGCTGACCAACACAGCCAGCGAACCCATGTCTTTGGCAGCTTTGGCGAGCGGGTGGTAGCTTTCATGCAGCAGGTCTAGTGTGGCCTCTATGGCAGAATTCAATAGCTCCACCACTAACACCACCGCTACGCTGACAATCATGGCCAGGCGCCATACTGTGCTGTCTGTGAGCAGAAACGCCAAAGGGATACTGACCACAAGCAACAGTAATTCTTCGCGGATGGCCACTTCATTTTTCAGACCATACAACAAACCATTGTACGAATTGGTAAACGCAGCCAGCCAGCGTGCAAGCCCCGGTTTGGGCTTCTCAACGGTGATGGGTGGCGACTCCGGCTGCAACGGCATCAGGCTCAGGCAGCCAGTACTTTGGAAAGGTAACGGGCAAACGTGGCTTCGCCTTGCGCGCCTGGCAGTGGATACGCATCATTAAACGAAAATGCGGGAACTGCGTGTACGTCTTTTTCCAGCCAGCGCGTTTGTGCAGCGCGTACGGCATCGGCATATTGCTCACTGCTTAATACAGTGTTTGCGTCAGCGGCCGGCAAGCCCACCGATTCAGCCACCGTTACTAAAACTTCGTTTTGGCTGACGTCCTGACAGTGGGTAAAAAATGCCGTGAACAAAGCCATTTTCAGCTCGGTTTGCAGGCCATGCTGTTTGGCCCAATGCAGCAACTGGTGGGCTTTGAAGGTGTTCACTACGCGCATGTCATCGTGGTAGTTGAACTCAAAACCAAGCTCGTTACCCAGCTCAGTAAGTTGTTTTCTGGCGCCGTTCCCACGGCCGGCTGACGGCCCATACTTTTCCATCAGGTGCTCGCGCAGGTTCTGCCCCTCGGCGGGCATAGCCGGATTCAGCTCAAACGGCTGCCAGTGCAGGTCAACAGCAACGTTGCCGGGTAAGGTAGCGAGCGCGTTGCGCAACTGCAGATAACCAATAATGCATCAGGGGCAGACAACGTCTGACACTATGTCTATTCGAAGGCTTTGGCCCATGACTTTTCCATTGCATGTTCGCTACCATGCTACGGCGGCTGTTACTAATCGTCAATGTCGCTGAACACGGTGTTTTGTTACCGCGGCATGAGACGGCAAGCGTAGAGACTGCTTCGCCCGAGCAAGTGGCGCGCTTCACTGGCGTTTGCAGACCATGCGCGGTACTCTTTACGCTTGCTAACCGCAGTAAACAAGCAACCCAACAAACAAGGCATAGGCCGTGAACAGCGCACTCACCCCTCTGGAATTACGCCACCGCATTCGCGCCGGCCAATACACCGGCAATACCTCCGGGTGCGCGCCGGGTTTTGTGCAATGCAACCTGATGATATTGCCCGCCGACTGGGCCGATGAGTTTCTGCGCTTTTGCACGCTGAACCCCAAACCGTGCCCGCTGATTGGCGTGAGCGACACCGCTGGCAGCCCGATGATGACAGCACTTGGGGAAGACATAGACATTAGAACCGACCTGCCCAATTACCGCGTGTTTGAAAATGGCAAGTTGGTAAAAACCGTGCCCGACATACGCGCAGACTGGCGTGACGACCTGGTGGTGTTTGCGATTGGTTGCTCGTTTTCCTTTGAGGAAGCCTTACTGGCCGACGGCCTGGAGATTCGAAACATCTCTGAGGGCAAGAACGTGCCCATGTACCGAACCAATATTGAGTGCCAGCCCACCGCGCGCTTTACAGGCAATATGGTAGTAAGCATGCGCCCAATGCTGGCCAAAGACGCCATACGGGCCGTTCAAATATGCACCCGCTTCCCTTCCGTGCACGGCGCACCGGTGCACCTGGGCGACCCGGCTTTGATTGGCATAACGGATATAAATGCACCGGATTATGGCGACAGCGTGAGCATTCACCCCGGTGAGCTTCCGGTGTTTTGGGCCTGCGGTGTAACACCGCAAAACGTTGTAGAGCAGTCCAGGCCGCCATTTTGCATAACCCACAGTCCCGGCGATATGCTGGTGACGGATTTGCGAAACAGTCAGTTAGCGGTGCTGTAGGCGCGATGCATTTTCACCTTGCTAATGAGCACAGCCGCGCTGGCAGGTGTGGAAACTGCCCCTAACGACAATGGCGTGATATTAAACGGTTACGACACCGTGGCGTACCACACCGAAAGGCCGCTGTTAAAGGCAATGCCGAGATTACCGCCGTGTACGAAGGCGCGATTTACCGCTTCAGCAGCACCAAAAACCACGACCTGTTTGTGGAAAACCCGGCCAAATACGCCCCGGCCTACGGCGGTTACTGCGCACTGGGCACCTCATTCGGTAAGAAGTTTGCGGTAGATGGCAAAGCGTTCCAGGTAGTAGACGGCCAGCTGTACGTTAACAAAAACCTGAGCGTGTACAAATCATGGCGCAAAGACATTCCAGGTAACCTGGTGAAGTCTGACGCACAATGGCCCACCATCAAGAACGTACCTGCCGGTGATCTGTAAGCGGCCGCGCTTACTTGATGACAAATCGCTATAGCAGCGGTTTGTCATCAGCTGCCGTTCTGCGGTTATCATTGGCTCACACTCACAAGGAGCCACCCCATGGCCGAAAACCCGATGACCGACAAAGAATATTCGATGACTCGATTATTCATTAAAAACTACGCCAAGATTAACGTATTCTTCTACAAGCTCACCAACGGCAAGTTTATGGGCAAGCTGGCCGGCCGTGAAGTGATGCTGGTCACCATGACCGGTGCCAAAAGCGGTAAAGAAATCACCATTCCGTTGATGTATGTGCCCTACAAGGAAGGCGTGATTCTGGTGGGCAGCCTGGGCGGCGCCCCGAAAGACCCGGTGTGGGTAAAAAGTGTACGCGCAAACCCGGACGTAACCGTGCAATACAAGGCCAACAAAATGCAACTGCGCGCCCGCCAGGCCGATGACGCCGAAAAAGCGGAAGTGTGGCCAATATGCGTTGAGCATTACGCCGAATACGCCGACTATCAAAAGCGCACCGACCGCAACATACCCGTGTTTATTTGCGAGCCACGCCAGGTATGAGCGACGCACACCGTGCGATAGCCCAGAACGACCTGCCCGAGGGCTTACTGGATTGGTTGAGTGAGGCAACTCAAGGCCAGATCAGTTATTTGCAACGCCACGTAGCGCGCCGGGAAGCCTGGCAGGTGGACCTGACGCTTAACGATGGCAGCGTTATTGAAGGCTTCTTAAGACTGCAACGCGACAGCGGCGGCGACCCACGCCGACTGGAGCGCGAAACACGAATACTGCAAGCCATAGCCGCACGCGGCATACCCGCCCCGAAAATACACGCGTGGAGCGATACGTACCGTGCCGTGTTAATGGACCGGGACCCCGGCAGGGCCGATATAGACACGCTGGACAACAGCGAACAACAGCGCGCCGTGATGGAAGACTTTATGCGCGTAGTAGCCCGCTTCCACCAGCTGGACCCGGACGAGCTTGGCCTGGATGACGTAATGCTGTACCGGCCGAAAACCGCACGCGATTGTGCCCTGCAAGAAGTGGACGAACTGGTGGCGCAATGGGGGTTCTTTATGAACACCTACAACGACCCGCTGATGAGCTATGGCCTGAAATGGCTGGAACGTTTCGCGCCTGCACACGTAGCCCGCGTATCACTGCTGCAAGGCGACACCGGCCCGGTGAACTTTATGTTTCAAGGCAACACCGTGAGCTCTGTGATTGACTGGGAATGCGGCCATTATGGTGACCCACTCGAAGACCTGGGCAATATAATGGTGCGTGAATTCTGGAACCCCTGTGGTGGCTTGAAAGGATTGTTCACGCTGTATGAGCAAGAGTCTGGCATACCATACGACCGCTTTCGCGCCCAATACTACGCCGTGCAACAAAACG
The DNA here is from genome assembly GCA_030429735.1 of Gammaproteobacteria bacterium. GTDB lineage: Bacteria > Pseudomonadota > Gammaproteobacteria > Pseudomonadales > JAUIET01 > JAUIET01. Next base: position 818 of record JAUIET010000005.1, on the reverse strand, counting down.
TGCGCGGCATGATCCCCATTCATTACGTAGCCAACAAAGGTAACGACCAGGAGTCTTTGGCCTGGTACCTGTGCTACCGCTACCTCGGCGACCGCGCCACCGCCGAAATGCTGGCAGCAGCAATGAACATACCCATAGAGAAACCCGGCATGCCGGAAAATACCGGCTGTAACGACGTACTGGCCGACTCAGCCATTCATATGCAACGCAAAGATGTGCTACCGGCAACCACGGATAAATTCGCCAATTCACGCGCAACTGACGTGAGCCGGCTGATAGAGTGCATGGACCGCCGCCGACGGTATGGCGACGCGGTAACACAGGCAGAGCTGGCTGATTTGACTGAATTGTTAGGGGCAAAGCCCCGCTCAATTGAGCAAGGCAGAGCCGAGTTTGTAAACCTCATCAACAATAATGCACTGAGCGACGAAGATATTATTCCCGTGCTTCTACGCAAGGCTTACCGCGACGAGTGGCTTTATAAACCAGCCACGGACCTTTACCCCGAACGCGCCTGGGCAGAGATCGATTAGCCGGCGTCTTTTGACGTATTTCCTAACACCCGACTCAACCTGGCCACCGCGCAATGGCCTATTAATCAAATAGTTAGGAGTAGCGCTGTTATTTTTTGTTAGGGGTGATATATTTCGGTGTGGTTGAATTGAGTACGTTGGGTGGGCGTATACTTGGGTGTTGAACTAAACCGCTTCGCGGTAGCTACTCACTCGGTGGTTCCCCATTTTCTAAACACTTTCTATTAGTCACACTTATCGAACGGCATTTTGCCGTTACCTTGGCTTCAAAGGAGATAAGTGATG
>JAUIET010000023.1 GCA_030429735.1 Gammaproteobacteria bacterium | reverse complement strand
TTGCAAAAAGACGGCAATAAAGTTGCCAGCCGCAGATCGCACTTCGTTATAAGCTGTAGAGCGAGCTCCAAGGGAGTACCGTTCGTTCACAGGCAGATAAGGAAGTCGGTTATCGCCCCTGAAGGGGGCTTAACCTCCGCTTCGCCTCTCCCGCTCCTCCCCTGCCCACCAATGCGCCTGCCCTTCGGAGTGTAGCCAGGTGATACATCAACACAAAAGCATTCTAAATAACTAAAAGTGCCACACCCATTAAGCGCATTGCCGCTCGGGAGTCGTAGCTACTGTATGCTGTAACAAGACCGCTGAGGCTGCGTCAGAGTACAAGCCAATACCAACGTACCCAATCCATTCCTTTAGCCGCTGACGCGGCTGTTGCGCCTGCCGGCGCGGCGGCTAAAGGAAATGTCATTGTCACCTCGTTAGATAGTTTGCAGAATCGAAAAGTGCGTCTGGGGTTTTTTTACGGTAAGCTGGTTGTGCCTTAAGCGCATTCGCTCTTTAACAGCCTGATTCCTCTAGGAAAAACCCCGCTTCTGGCTACGACGCCCGTCGGGCCGATCAGTTTATAACTATTATCGCAGCTACGAGGCGAATACGGGGAGATACACTCAGAGCGATCCCATCGGGCTCGCGGGCGGACTAAACACTTACGCTTATGTAACCAATAACCCACTTCAACTGACTGACGTATTGGGGCTTGCGCCGGACGAAAGTGGGGCGGGACCAGAACCACAACCGCCAATTGCAGTAGAAGATGCAGAAAGCTGGCTCGGCACTGTATTTGACCACGCCCTAACCGAACTCAAGAAGAATGACCCTAAGCAAGCTGCGCTTGATGCATTCAATGAAATTAAGAAAACGATCCCTGAAGTTGCGGAAGCGATGGCTAACTGGGAGCCCGACAGTTTGGGTGACTGGGTTAGCGCCTTTGCCGAGGTTGGTTTAGGCGCGATATTCGATTCACTCGCACTGGCTTGGAACACAGGTTGGGAGCTTGGCAGTATTATCACAGATCTGCGGCGAGCGTACCGAGACCAACGATTAAATGGACAGGCACAATCCGATTGATTGGACACAAACCAATTGACTCCATGATTTAGCGCTTGTACGATAAAACCACAACTTAATCGTTAAAGGACTAACGATGCCTCGTCCACGGAAGGAATTGGTATCCATTGCGGATACACCCTATTACCACATCGTTTCACGCTGCGTCCGTCGCACCTTCTTGTGCGGTTTTGATGAAGAAACTCAAGTCAATTACGAGCACCGCCGCGAGTGGATCGAAACGCGAATACGCTTACTTACATCCGTGTTCGCGATCGATGTATGTGCTTACGCGGTGATGAGCAATCACTACCACATCGTTCTGAAGCTGGAGCCTAGGCAAACGGATGAATGGACTGACGACGACGTTCTCTAGCGCTGGCAAGTACTGTATAGAGGGACGCTGCTGGTTCAACGCTATGCACGCGGTGAGCCTCTGAATTGTATTGAATATCAGCAAGTTACAGACACATTAGCGATTTACCGTGATCGTCTCCGAGACCTAAGTTGGTTTATGAAAAGCCTCAATGAACCAATCGCACGGCAGGCCAACAAGGAGGACGGCTGCACTGGGCATTTCTGGGAAGCACGTTTTAAGTCGCAAGCGCTGCGCAGTAATGCAGCGTTGCTGTCATGCATGGCATACGTGGATCTGAACCCAGTCAGAGCAGGTATGGCACCATCACCTGAAGAATCCGAATACACAAGTATTAAGGAGCGTGTTGCACCTACTGATGATAAAGAACTACGTAACAGATCCGAAGACTTTACCGTCCCGGTCAAACCCCTTGCCAAATTTGCAGGATCACTACGGAAGGATGAAGAAGCGGTCATACCGTGCAGATTTGAAGAATACCTTGAGTTGATTGACTGGACCGGTCGAAGAATTCGCGGTGACAAACGCGGTGCAATCCCCGTGCACCTTGCGCCAATATTGAACCGATTGGGCATGAGAAGAGATCAATGGTTGCGAAATAGTACGCAATTTGAATTGATTGGGAATATGGACACAGCGCCAAAGCAACCCCGACTAGCGAATGGCTAGAACCTATCCCCCAGGATAGTCCAGGAATCAGAAATCCCATGAACATAGCTGCAGTTGATATCAAAATCGACGAATTTTGGTTTGTAATTGACGAGTAAATCAAACTCGCCACCATTTATCGATTTACAACAAACTAAGTTGAGTTCTGTTTTAGTTCCTGAACCTCTGTTCTATATGCAGTGCCTGTCCAGTACGAACCCGAAACCTCAGAACCCTCTGTGTGAACCCTTTATACAGTGCCTGTCCAGTGTGAACCCCTTCAAAGACTCTCAGAAAAACAATTTTTCATGAGTATTGTTTATAGTCGCCTATACAAAGCTTGTAACTGCGCAGAGAGCTGAGATGCTTTTTGCAACACTGCTGAAGTGGTAATTTCTTTCGGGGTGTTTAACGACGGTTCTATGTCGTTACCACCCAGCTTCCAGGTCCAATAGCCGATGTCGGCCAACAACAGAGTAGCCGCTTCAAAATTCAGTGACAAACTGGCGTTGCGTAATTGTTCCTGAAATTGTGCCTGTTCATCGTCGCTCATCGCTTGCTCTGTTGCTTTTTCTGACAGAGTATCCGCATCTATGGATAGAACAGGTATGCGAGCTTTCCGGCCAATTTTTCTGTTCCACTGCATGCATTCGCGGATGGCCAGTAAAACTTCAAAAGGTTGTGCATTTGGATCAAGCTCTGGGGCTTTGGGGAAGGGAACCTCACCTTCGTATTTTGCCAATACGCCAGCTACATAATTGGAAGAAAGGCTGAGTTGTCTGTAAACATCTTTTGGTTCAAACGATTCATCCAAGAGCTGGCTTGTACGCTGGCTGGCCACCACCAGCGCTTGCATCAGCTCATCATCGTTCACAGAACGTTTGCGCGGTTGTTGAGCGACGATATCAGTGATGCCGAGCTCAAGCTTAACAAGCTCCAACTGAGCCTGCGCCTGTTTAAGCAAACCTAGCACATCGCTGGACTGAATCTCATCCTCTTCCGGCGCGGGCGTGGGTACCAAACGCTCAACCGACGCAACGTCTCGCGCAAGCTGATTCATTTTTCGAAAAATAGTTTGCGTGTGAAAGTAAACATGTCGAGGTTCCGCCGAGCGAACCTTGAATCTAACTTCTGTCTTTTCTGGTTTATTCAACGCACGCCTTACCAACTCGAGATCTGAGGTCATGCGTTTAACGAATACCAAAATATCTGCAGATTCCACCTTTGTTTCTGCAGACTGAGCAATGGAAACATTGACTACACAAGAACATATCAAAACCAATGTTAAGGTCAGAGATTGTAATTTCATCTTCTATCTCCCCGTAAGTAGAACCTTAATGCTACCTTGTCTTCAGCACTTACACCAGATAGCCGGGTTTTATGCTCTGGGCTAGGCTTCAGTCACTAAGTTGAGCTTTGTTTTAACGCCAGGATCCCCGCTGCCTGTACTGCCTGTACGGTGCCTGTCCAGTGTGCCCCTTGATTCTTTATACAGTGCCTGTCCAGTATGACCCGTGGCACAGTATGACCCTGATTCATCAACGAACTGCGAATATGCGGTGTATTGGCCCTCCATCTCCGGTTCGTGATTTACATACACTGACTATGTCGTTGAGCCATTTGTAGCGTGGATCACCAGTCTCGAATTGCGGCGCTGATCGAAAGTAGTAACGCCATGCGCCAGATGGGTCGTCTGGCTTTTCAACATCGAATGCATATTCAGAGTCCTCCGGATCTGACCAACATCTGCCTTCCCACTGGAGATAGAGCAACGCGTTGTCATGAGTTTCCAGGCAAAACCTGACGTCCAGCATGCCCACACCATCTGGGCGTATTCGTATCCAGTCAGCTCCAGAATCGGGAACTACTCGCCCGTGAAGATTGGGACCTTCAAACGTACCGCCCTTAACCAAAAAGATCACTCTGTTGCCATCAGACATGGTGCCTGAATCCATTGCTGGTAAATGCAGCTGAACGCGAGCCTCGAACAAGAATTCCAAATCTGGTGCGGCATCTGCATCCCATTGCTCAGCGCTGTATTTCAATGAATCAAGCATTTCGTATTCCTCGGTGTAGAGTGTGTTGTTTCTGGTGATTCAACGAACACATTTTGCCACAAGTAACCTGAATGGACAGGCACATGCGGAAATCCTCAATGGACAGACACATGCCAATTCGATAAAGATTGAGTTGAATTTGATTGAAGCGCCAGGATCTTGGTTCTTTATGCAGTGCCTGTCCAAATTGATCATGTCCAGGTCCAGATTGTTCGTTATGCAGTGCCTGTCCAATTTGATCGTCAAAAGTTGGATCAGCAATTGTCTTCATAGCCATTCGTTCTTTCCAGCAAGTTTTTTAATCGCTATTGGATCTAGGGTGATTATTGACGGTATATCAAGCACGAGTATTATTCGTAGTTGAAATATCGTTATTTCGCCTGTGATGCCCCCTTTTCTTCGGGGTACAGCCTGTACCTGCGACTTGTTTCATTCAGTTTGAAGCGTTATCTGCATTCAAAATGGGAGGTGCGGGATGAATATCTTAAAATGGATTGCTCTGGCTTTGGCTGCGTTCTTATCCGCTTGTGAACACGGCTTTATTGTTAATGGTTTCGGCCACATAGTTTCAGCAAGTGGCGAACGGAACTGTAGCCATATTAATGGCGAGGCAGAATGTCGTTGGGTGGTTACAACTGCTTACACAGAAACTTTCGTTGCCATTCCCGAGCCCGGACAAAAGACACTGCGGTTTGAAGGCTGCAATACTCCAAATTCATTTTGTGTGTTCAATGTACCTCTTGCTGCTGTGGAGCAAAATGCCGGCAAATCTTTTGATTCTTCCAAAGCGTTCTTTGTACCGGCAGAAGCCGAGGACACGGGGGGTACTTGGCGTGCGACCCTGGATATCAGAGGTGTTGTGCACGATTTAATATGCCACAGCACCCAGAATTTTCAGCTATTTTGTTTCAACCGCGAACCCACGAAAGTTGCGCAACCCGGAGGCGAATCTGGTCAAGGCGACAAGCTACGATTGCGGCAGGGTCACATGGGCATGACATTGTTTGGCGCGCCCTTCACTCCGGAGCAAAAGCTGTCATTAACTGACGGTACAGGCGCGGTGATTGATAGTGATATCGTTCTCACTCTTATAGATGCCGAATTCGATTTGCGGGTTGACGACCCTTTCATGGAACCCGGACTACTACGAAACGGGAATCTGTCACCAAGAATTGGTGGGGGCATAAATATTCAGGTTGGTGCAGATGCCGGCGTGCTACAACTGGTGTACGACCCCATTTATGGCATCCAGGAGCCCATTGAGAATTTTGCGGGCGATTACACGCTGCTGAGTTCAATCAACAACACTGAGCTTGGCGAAGCGCATGTGGATGCTGAGGGTAGAGGTTCTTTCGAATACAACGGCGCTAGTGGCTCTGCCGCTATTCTCGATTTGGCAATTTCAATGTTCGAGAGCGGACAGATTGCTGGCAGTTACAAAGCAGAGCTTAGCGATGAGCTTGAATTTGACCGTGTAGTCTTTCCTGCTTCTGATGACAATGGTCAAGTCAAAATCTATGCTGCCCCAGACCTGGCCTCTCGCGGCACATTCGTTTCGGGACTGGAGGCAGTATCCGAAGACCAAAGTATGGCGAGGGCTCTGCACGGGGCGCTGACTTATTTGGCAGAGTGAGAAGAATGCGTGACAGCAGTACGTGCCCAAACTTAGTCTGCCCGAGGGAGCGGGGGTATACGCTAAGTTGGGTTCGAATCAGTTTAAGAAAGTGGCATGATTTTATGATTCACTTATTGAGTTGTGCGACCCAGGTCCTTGGTGGGGTTGAACTGTTTTATTCTGTGCGGGATCGCTCACGTAAATCTCAGGTATTGCTTTGTTAAACCCCTCCAATGAGAAACAGAAACGTTTAGAAATGGCTTGATTTCGGGTATTCGTGATCTTGTAACCGCGAGGTTTGACCATCACCTTTGAAGAGCTTCGTTTTCATGGATATTAATCGTTCAAACTGAGCTAACGCTGAGAATGTCTTCCTATGCAAGGTACGAGAGCTGGAAAGAAAAAGCATAAAATATAAATTGAATTCGTTAGATTTTGGTCTAGTTTTAAAAATAACGAATCTAATTTGGTGAATACGATGCGAAAACTCCTTAGCGGTCTATTAATCACGGCTTTTTCCGCGGCTGTTAGCATGGGCGCTTGTGCCCAAGAGGAAAGTAAAGAGCCAGGTAGTGGCCCAAATCCGTTTACTGATTGTGGAATTGGTGCTGCGTTATTCCCCAATACCGGTTGGGCTGCTGCAACGTCAAATGTTATTTGGGATCTTGGTGTCACTGGTATCACATCGGCAACTGCCAGCCCTCAAAATTGCCAGGCAAAGTCTGTGGCTGCTGCGAAATTCATCAATGAAACCTACCCCAGTATAGTAGAACAGACCGCTCAGGGAAGCGGAGAGCATCTGTCGGCAGTGTTGGAGATATTCGGCTGTAATTCAGCTCAGCACGATACCATCATACAGTCGATTCGCCCCTCTGTTGCCCAGATGGTCGCGTCACCTTCCTATTCACAACAAGACAGTGTCAGTAAGGCAGCGGGGTACTACAACGTGGTCCACAACGCTATTGCTGCTGAATTCAATGGCAGTTGTGATATGTCCTAGTAACGCGGTGTAACCCACGCCGCTTGCAGTGGCAGTGTTCAAGGTGGCTGAGCAATGCCAATTGATAAATTCCTTTGTGCCATATACCGGTGAGCAGCCATGCGTGGCCGCTACGGTTCAACAGATACGTAAAGTTGCGGCCGACCGCGATAATATTGTTCATAGTGGTCTGCCTGTTTTTCAGCCTTCCGGCATCTTCAAAGTCGGGTTTTTCGCGAACAGATACTGAACTGCAGGCGTTAAGTAATTCGCCGGTTTGGCTGAAACTTCTGCATTATGAGAAGCCTTCAATTTTCTCGCAGCGTCAAACCAGCGCGATAAACAGCGACGATTTTTTTCTTTCGAAAGAAGGCAAAACAGATTCCCTGGCAGAGCTTATTGAAACGCTTCGTTCGGTTTCGGCAGCGCCTGTAAACAGAGAGGTACACGCCCGCTGCCGATTCCCAGCGAGGTATCTGTGGTTGAAAAGTACTCTTGCACACCGCTCAGAATTGTTTGATGAGAAAGTGGCCGCCGTTGAATGCACCGAGTTCCAAAAATGGTCACGTAACGGATCAATAACATCTATCAGCGTGGTGTTTGCCACCGGTTATTTGGGTAACCCGGCGTCTTACTATGGGCATACTTTGTTAAAGTTCAATGGTGGTAGTAACGCCAATGAATCAGAGCTTCTCGACAGTACAACCAATTTCGGAGCGCTTGTTCCGCAGGGGGAAAACCCCGCGGTTTATATTGTGAAGGGAATGTTTGGCGGGTATCAATCAAACTTTACGCACAGACAATACTACTATCACGATCACAATTACACCTCGCTGGAGTCTCGGGATCTATGGGAGTATGAGTTGGCGCTCACCGATCAAGAAAGAGATCTTATTATCGCGCACTCGTGGGAGCTGCTCGGCAAAAATTATACGTACTTCTTTTTCCGAAAAAACTGTGCATACAGGATGGCGGAAGTGCTTGAGCTGGTGCCTGGGGTGAGGCTAATACCGGAGAGTAGGCCGTGGACGATACCTACCAGTGTTATGCAAAATCTCAATTCAATTCAGCGTGACAGCGTACCGCTGGTTTCTGGTGTGACGTATCACCCATCAAATCTGTCTGAATTCCACCAACAGTATCAGGCTTTGTCTGATGTGGAGAAGGATTACCTGGCAAACATAGTCAGTAATCAAGACATCTTGAGAAGTGCCCACTTCTTGAGTCTGGAAGTGGGACAAAAACAAAATATACTTGATGCTCTATTGGCTTACTCGTTTTATCGTAAGAAAGGCGATGACAACGAAGGCAGCTACAGCCACACGCTCTACCAGTCGGCTCTTAAAACCAGATTCGCGCTTCCATCCAGAGCAATAAATCGTGCTGAGCCACCAGTGGTTAATGTCCGTGAAGATAGAAAACCCGGGAGAACAGAACTCAGCGTGGTTAGGAGCAGTACTCTCGACACCGGCTTCTCGATCACAATTCGTCCCGCGTACTATGACAGTTTGGATTCTGGGGCGGGGCAGGCAGCGCATTCCAGGTTGAGCATGCTGGAGGCGCAGATCACTTATCTCGATGATGCAGTGTCTATTCGACAATTAGATATCCTTGCCATCGAAAGCGTTAATACCAGCGTCTCTGGCCTTTCCGGTGATAACGGCGCAACCTGGTCCTTGAGTGCCGGGTTTAAGTCCCCAGCACTCAGCTGCCAGCGTTGTTCCAGATTTGGCGTCGAGGCCAGCAAAGGCATAAGTCTACAAACCTCTCGCAATGGCGTTGCCGGTATCGCTTTGGTGGGTGACGTGCGGGACAAAAAAGACGGCTATGGGCATGTGAGTGCCAAAATAGAAGCGTTCGGCAGTTACAAGTTCGGTTCGAAATTACGAATTAGATGGGCCTTGGGCAATCAGCACTTTGTGGATAGCAACTACACCGACCGATTTGTTGCAGATCTCGAATCAAGAATTCAAATCGGCAAAAACGTTGATCTGAGATTCAGTTTATCCAAAAATGTGGCCACCGAAGCGCGCCTATCAATCGGTGCATACTGGTAGACAGGGCCCTGGCTGGGATGAGGGAGCCCGCCAAGCCGCACGACGATAAATCTATTTCTTGTGCTTATGGTTGTGCTTGCGTTTCTTGTGTTGTTTTCCGTGTTTTGCAGTATCTTTAGCCTCCTTGATGATGGCTTTTTTCTTCGATTCTTTCTTTGCCTTTCGTTTCGATTGCTCCTTAATCAGCGCCTTCTCGACTTTTTTCAATTGCTCATTCGCCTTCTCTGCATGCTCTCGAGCTTTCTTTGCACGCCTCGATGCCTTCTCAGCCTGTTCAACCGCTCTTTCCAAACGGCTTTTTGACATCTCAATCATTTCTTCCAGGTGCTTGATTCTCTTTTTCTCTTTCATAATGCTCTCAATCGCTATGTTCAATCAGGGTTTAAAGGCGTGCAGTTACTTTGCAGATTTTTGTATTCGAAATGTGCGATAGGCGACTACGAGTCATTGTTTAACCATCTCATCTCGCTCGTGTACTTTATCAACAGGCCCCGCAATTCTTTCATCAAGCTCAGATATGAGTTGGTAGTCCTTGTCGGGGTAATCCAACTTTGACAAAAAGTGGGTCATGCAATTAATTCGGCCCCGCTTTTTGTCGTCTGAACGAATAGTGGTCCATGGCGCGTCTTTTGTATCGGTATAAAAAAACATGTCTTCTTTGGCCTTGGTGTATTCGTCCCAACGCTCCAGCGATGCCATGTCAACCGGGCTTAGTTTCCAGTGCTTAAGCGGATCGGTTTGACGTGATCTAAAACGCCGGAACTGTTCTTCTCGGCTTACGGAGAACCAGTATTTGAATAGAATGAGGCCACTGTTAACCAGCATGCGCTCCAGTTGCGGCGTCTGACGCAGAAACTCAAGGTATTCATTGTCAGTACAAAAGCCCATTACTTTTTCCACTCCCGCTCGGTTGTACCACGAGCGGTCAAACAGAACGATTTCGCCTTTGCTTGGTAAATGATTAATGTAGCGCTGGAAGTACCATTGATTGCGTTCTCGAGCATTCGGTTTTTCCAGCGCAACCACCCGCGCACCACGCGGATTCAGGTGTTCGGTGAAGCGCTTTATGGTTCCGCCTTTGCCAGCGGCATCACGCCCTTCGAAGATGATAATTACTCTTTGGTTGGTATCCTTTATCCAGCTTTGGGCCTTCAGCAGTTCGATTTGCAGCAGATGCTTTTTCTGTTCATAGACCAAGACATCCATTTTCTCCTTATAGGGATACCGGCCATCTTCATTCCACAATAGCTCTCTATTCTTGGCGCTAAGGTCAAAGACAAATGACTTCTTAGTACCGGACTTTGTCTTACTTTTTGATGTTTTTTTAGAGCCGAGTTTCTTACCTGATGAGGGTTTTCTTTTCGACGATGACTTCTTTTTCTTCCTCATAGATAATAAACTCGAAACTCCTGAATCGGTGCAAATTGATACGCAAGTCGCTCACTGAAGATTGATTAGACGAGTGCATTCTACTGGGAATACCTTTCGTTTCCTTGAGCTAGGTCAACTATGTAAGCATTAGTTGAAGAAGAACTCACGCAAGCTCATAAGAACGGTGAAATGAGATTCAGTTGTCAATGGCCAACAATTTTGACCCAGTTTCGGCCAATAAAATTGACCCACCCCGTCATGGGGCTATTGGGTTAATTTCTGCTTCAATCGATAGCTCTCTCCTCCCAGCATGAATAGATGTGAATG
>JAUIET010000022.1 GCA_030429735.1 Gammaproteobacteria bacterium | reverse complement strand
GTCCACTCCTTCAAGGTAATCTCCCGGCCAAAGGTCGGGAAGAATAAGGGCAACAGTGCCCATTCCAGTCAGGGGTGGGTCAAAATTATTGGCCGATAGTGGGTCAGTTTAATTGGCCATTAACAAAACATCCACAGCAGCCCATACTATCCCGTCCAGCGCGCTGCCAATACCCATAATGGGGTTTAAATACGCTGAACTTGGCATGCCGAAGCCAATGATATTCACTAATAATATACCCAGCAAGGCAAAGCCCCTGAGTACATCAAGCAAAGGAATTCGATTCTGTTCAGTGGTGGCACTCACTCGCTACACCTCAACCTGCTGTTTACTTCGTGGGCTTGTTAAACATGTTAATCATTAAAATGCTATTGTTGTCCTAACCTCAGTTACGTGCAATTTCCGGAAAGTTTTATGAGCAAAAAATGCCTGAGCACATTAAACAACGTGCTATTGGAGTTTGCCAGTTGAGTCTCGGTCTCTATGCAATAACGGTTCTTATTTGGGGAACCACCTTCTTTGCGGTCACTATGCAAGTTGGAGAGGTGCCAGCCGAACAGTCAGTTTTTTATCGCTACCTGAGTGCTGCAATTATTATGTGGCTGATTGTTGCTGTTCGGCGCGATATGCCTCGATTTTCAATCTCCACCCATTATCGCTTTATCGCGCTGGGTTTTTGTATGTTCTCGCTGAACTACGTTGTAGTGTACATGGCGGTGGAGAGGCTGGTGTCTGGTCTGGTTAGTGTGGTTTTTTCCATGACCATATTGATCAATACTTTTCAGATGTGGCTAATTTACTCGCAGCGACCCGATAGCCGCCTTCTGATTGCGGCAACACTGGGCATCTCGGGCTTAACCTTACTTTTTTTGGATGAAATTCTCAGTTCTGAGATCAGCCCGGTGTTTTTTGCCGGGCTTGCTTTCGCGTTCACGGCTGCGTTTAGTGCAGGCACGGGAAACATTGTGTCACATCGCCTGAGCATGCGTGGCGTAAATGTGGTGCATGCCAATACCTGGAGCATGACGTATGGTGCGGCATTGACGCTGGCTTATATTCTTTACTCTGGCAAGCCAATGCAATTTGATACCAGCATCGAATACATCGCTTCTCTGGGCTACCTATCTTTGTTTGGAACAGTGATCGCCTTTTACGCCTACCTCACGTTGGTAGCAAACATAGGTGCGCCGCGGGCTTCTTATGTGAGCATATTGTATTCAACAGTTGCTTTGATTATCTCAACCCTTCTGGAAGACATGAACTGGACGGCATTAATGTTGCTTGGTGTGGTGATGATTATGGCAGGCAACGTGATTGTGCTGTCCAAACCGCGTGCACAGGCGCAGTGAACTTCCTCTTACCCACCGACTCCAATGAATTAAATGTGATTAGCGCCCGATTATACGCAACCCGGCTTCGAGGAATGCCATGAAAACACGAAGAGAGAAAATCAATTTCAATGGTCATGACGGTTCTTCTCTGGCTGGTTTGGCGGAGTATCCCGAGGGTAATATTCGAAGTTACGCATTGTTTGCTCATTGCTTTACCTGTGGAAAGGACATTGCCGCTGCATCCAGAATAGCGCGGGCGTTGGCCTCAAGTGGTATTGCTGTGCTGAGGTTTGACTTTACCGGCCTGGGCAATAGCGATGGTGACTTCGCCAACACCAATTTTTCGTCCAACGTGCAAGACCTTGTGGCTGCGGCAGATTACATGCGCAAACACATGCAGGCTCCCGGTATTATTATTGGTCATAGTTTAGGTGGCACCGCGGTTCTAAAAGCGGCCAGTAGTATTGCGGAAGCTAAAGGCATAGTGACCATAGGCGCACCTGCCACCGCCCGGCACGTTGTAAAACAATTCAAGTGCGACATCGATAAAATTTCCGAAAACGGTGAAGCTGAAGTAGATCTTGCTGGCAGATCATTCACAATAAAAAAACAATTCCTAGATGACATTAGCGAACAGGGCATTGAACACGTAGCCAACTTGAGAAAAGCGCTATTGGTTTTTCATTCACCAATAGACACTGTGGTATCCATTGGCGAAGCAGAAAAAATCTATCGTACTGCAAAGCATCCAAAAAGTTTTGTAAGCCTGGATACAGCAGACCATTTATTGACAAAGTCCAGTGATGCAAACTACGTTGCCGGAATGATTGCCAGCTGGGCCGTCAGGTATGTAGATGCGGCGCAGAGTGCAGCTGAGCCGCTTGCTCCCGTGGGCAAAGGGTCTGTCAGGGTAGAGGAGCTCAATCACGTATTCATGCAGACAGTGCGCAGCGATTCGCATGAATGGCTGGCGGATGAGCCGACCGCCATGGGTGGTAATAACAGAGGTCCCGACCCCTACGAACATTTACTGGCAGCCCTGGGTGCTTGTACGTCAATGACGCTGCGTATGTATGCAAACCGAAAAAAGTGGCCGTTAGAGCATGTAGCTGTAGAGCTTGAGCATGGCCGCAGTCATGGTCAGGACTGTGAGCACTGCGATGCTGAGCATCGGCAGGTTGATGTTATTCGGCGTCAAATTCGCCTGGACGGGGACCTGGACGAGCAGCAGCGCCGGCGACTGCTTGAAATCGCTGATCGTTGCCCGGTTCATAAAACGCTGCACAACAAAATTGTAGTGGAAACCTCGATTGTTTGACGCGGCTCAAAGGCGTAACGTAACTTAGCCTTGAGAGAGATGCAATGTCACGCGTTTCCCCACTGCGGTGGACGCTTTTCAAAGAACGCGGCGTTACCTTCTTGTGCGTCTGACGATGTCATTGCGCGCACCATAGCCTCATTAGCATACGCAAACGCCTGCTCAATAGGCATCTCAATTTGTTGATAAAAGTCGGCCTTGCCATGGCGAATGCCTTGTGCCGATTTGGATGCAATACGCTCGGCGAGCTCGCGCGTTGTGTCGGTAAGTTCATTTTCGCGAACAGCTTCGTTGATCAACCCAATATCCACCGCATGTTTCGCTGATACAGAATCGCCAGTCAAAGCCAATGCCATTGCATGCTTACGGTGCACGTTGCGTCCAATGCCAACCAATGGCGTGGTGCAGAAACCACCCATGTTTACTCCAGGCGTACAGAATGTCGCTGTATCAGCAGCGACTGCCAAATCACAAGCCGATACAAGCTGACAACCGGCGGCAGTCGCCGTGCCCTGCACGCAGGCAATGATTGCCTTGGGTGAATTCACAATCCCAAGCATCATACTTGCACAAAGCTCAAGTATCTCCTTTACGCGCACCCGCTGAGCATCCAGAGTTTCACCGTCTTGCCGACCCATTTCTTTCAAATCATGCCCTGCTGAAAACACCGGGCCGGATGCTGCAATCACAATAGCGCGCACAGCGGTATCGGCACCGGCATCATTCAGTGCTTGGATAAGCGATTCAATCATACGTATAGACAAGGGGTTGCGCTGCTTCGGGCGGTTAAGTGTTATCCAACGTACGTTATTCAGCGTGCTTTCGATGATATAGGGCTGATCGGAATAAGCTGTTTCTGACATGGCATTGAAAATCCATCCACTGGTTCTACTCTGCAAAGTACCCCAAGATAAGTGACATTGGCAAGCCCGTTAAAAATTGACTTTTCTGCCCAAGACATGTTGTCGCAGTTGGCTGTAGTATGTAATCGCGAGGTGCAATCCTAAAGATACCTATGTGTTAAGGAGAGACACAGTGATTTTTTCTCTTGCCAGGCCTATGTTGGCGCTATTCGCAAGCGCTGCTCTGTTTTTGTTAGTAATGAGCAGTCAATTTGGCAGCCGCGAGAACCCAGGTGACAAAGAATATTTTTATAGAAGTCTCGCCGAGTTTTCACAGTATCTGCTCGAATTTTCTATTTTGTCGGCGCTGATAGTATTCTCCTTCAGAGCCGGCAAGCTATCAAAGCTAGTCCGCTGGGCGCTAATTCCAGCAATATTGTTCATTTGGGTGTTTCAAACTGTCTCATTGTGGTTCTCAAACCAACCTGTTTCGCCGCTGGTTATCGATAACTTTGCTGCCGCGCAAACTATTGTCAGCAGAAGTTCGGTACTTGAAGCCTTGATTATAGGCATTCTGGTCGTTGGTGGGTTCGCACTACTGCGTGCACTGTTGAAGCACTTATCAAATAGCCGGAATAATTCTTTGCCGTTTGCGGTCGCAAGCTTAGTATTACTTGCTCTATTGTGCGTACACCTTAGCTCTGATTTAAGTGAGGACGCTGAACGTCGAATTTCGCCCATGCATTCTTCCGCATTGTTGCTGGCGCACTATATGGATAGAGAGCACCGCGGCACAACAGAACTGGAGTTGCCATCAGAGGTACCTGCAGATCTGAGGGAATTTGGATTCAGACTGGCGCCCAACTCAGAGTATCCGCTGCGAAAGACTTCTTTTTTCGATACACCTCTGCCATTTGCCTCAGAGTTCGAGCAGCAAGCACCAAGCGTAATTGTTTTTTTTGTCGAAGCATTGTCCGCGCGGAAATTGCCGATATATGGTGCTGAGTTTTCTGATGTGACACCCAACATTGATCGATTCGCGGCAAAATCGATGCGCGTAGATAATTACTTTAATCATACGCAATCAACCTTCAGAGGTATTAAAGGGCAGCTTTGTTCCAGCTACCCAGTGCATACCACTAAGCCTAAACAATGGGCCAACCCGGATTTTCAGCCCCCGTCTGTTCGTTACAGATGTCTACCCCACCATTTGAATGAAGCGGGCTACAAAACTCTGTTTTTAGGTCCGGATGAACATGACCATATGCATTTCGCTTACCAAACTCGCAGCGTGGGCTTTACCCATAATTACTACAGAGAAGACATTACACGCAGGTATCTAAAAAACCAGACGCTCTATGGTCCATTTCTTACCGACGTACAACTCTTTCAGGCTTTGGACGGAGTGATTAGTGAGGCGCCAGGCGAGCAGCCGATATTCGTTGCAGGCTATTTTAAGGACAGCCACGTTGGTCAAGACTCAAAGCCAGATGGCCTGAAGTACGGTGACGGCAGCAATCGCATTTTGAATACTTTACATACCTTTGATATGGCGTTCGGCGCGTTTTTAAAGAAATTTGAACAAAGTGAGCGATACGACAATACGATTATTGTGCTAACTAGTGATCATGCTCATTGGCCGGAGCGACCCTATATCAATATGGCTGGAGAAGGCTTTAATCAAACACCCGTGGATGAAATTGCACTGCTGGTGCACAGTCCAGTCCACAACCTGCCTGCTGCGTTTGATGCAGGTAACACAAGCAGTCTGGCGTTCGCGCCTAGCATGGCCCATCTTCTGGATTTGAAGCCCGCAACAAATTACTTTCTGGGTCAGTCTTTATTCGAGGCCGAGCAGCCAACACTAGCTGTCGCCTGGTTTAATAACGCTATATTTTCCATCGACAAAGAAGGGGCCGTAAAGCGAGAGAGTGTGCAGGGCGAGCTGCCGGACAGCCTGGCTAAAGCGTGGTCAGCGATTAGCCTCACGCATCGCCTGGAGCTGAGTGATAGCATTCAACCGCCGTTCAACACGATCACAGATTGAGTTAGTTTAAGTTAGCAGAAGACAGAGTCATATTTGTGTGCCATTGTAAGACCTCGTCACAATTACGGTCGGTTTGCTTATGCCAGTTACCCTGCATATAGGTCCGAAGAATTACTCGTCCTGGTCGCTCAGGCCTTGGTTAATTTTGCGTTGGGCGGCTATCGATTTCCACGAAAACTATATTCCTCTGGATCAGCCCGGTTACGGCAGGGGTGAGATTGCTGATGTTAAGTCGGTGTCACCCGGTGGCACGGTGCCTGCTTTAAATGCGAATGGCCTGGTGATATGGGATTCCCTGGCGATCGCAGAGTGGGCGGCAGAGCAAGTTCCTTCGCTCTGGCCATCTGAGCCCGAAGTTCGAGCAGAGGCACGCGCAGTAACTTGCGAAATGCACTCCAGTTTTGCGGGTCTTAGGCGAGATCTGGGTATGAACATTAAACGCCGTTGCCCGCATCAGCATTGGCAGGAAGATACGCAGCGCGACCTAAGACGAGTTTTTGAAATATGGAATGGCTGTCGCACGCGATATGCATCCGTTGGTCCGTGGCTATTGGGTGAGCGCTCAATCGCAGACGCTTTTTACGCGCCTGTTGCCACGCGTTTGCGGACGTATTCGGTACCGATGGAAGAACAATGCCGGCGCTATGCGACAACCCTGTTAAGTGATCCCGATTTTCTGCGCTGGGAGAATGAATGCGTAACAGACGTATGGGATCAATCTGGATTGTCAGTTATCGACGGTTTGTACCGTTAGGCGTTGTCCCGTCTTTTCGCAAATGCCCATCGTGAAAGATCCAGTGTTTTTATTCCATCAGCCATGCGGTGTAACCAGGTATTTCTCACCGGTTTTCATTTGCCGATAATCCGTAACTGCGTCTTCTGTCAGCATTTCTTCCAGGTTAACTCTGCGCTTGTATGAGCTGGCGAACGTTGTGGTAAGCCCATTAAGCACACGTTGACGCATGCGGCCCATGGTTTCCATGCCGGCCTGTTGCAAGAATGGTGTGAGCAACCAACCAGATAATGTCCAGCCAAAGCCGTAGGCGGGTGTCAAAATGGTTGGGCCAAGATCCAGGCGGCCATATATATACATTTTCTTAGGCTGATCAGACCCGTAGCGCGAATACTCGCTCATTTTCGCTACGGCTACCTGTTCCATCGCTTTGAAACAATTATCTGCAGCTTGACCACCGCCAATAGGGTCAAAGCCGCAGTATGCTCCGGTTTCGCTTATCGCAGCGCGCAGCTGATCAGGATAATCCTCTGCAGAAGAGTTGACGATGTGCGTGGCACCCAACTCAGACAGCAACTCCACATGCTCTTGCTTGCGAACAATATTCACCAGCGGCATATCATCTTCCAGGCAGATCTTGACCAGCATCTGGCCGAGATTTGACGCAGCGGCCGTATGGATAATTGCATTTTGATTCTCCATTCTAGCGGTTTCAACAAAGCCAAGAGCCGTCATTGGGTTTACGAATGCTGACGCACCTTGCTCGGATGAGAGATCACCCAGGGGTAAACACATCATGGCCTCTGCAATGCAATACTGCGAATAGGCTGTGCCAGGAACACAGGCGACACGCTGCCCAATCAGGGATTGCGCAAGCTCTCCGTCACCCGTGGCAACGACTGTGCCGGCGCCCTCATTGCCTGCAGGCATGCGCAGTCCGTGGCGACCTTTCTGCGCGCTATTAAAGGGTTCTGGCATGGGGGCAACAAATTTACCAGGCGTAAACTCGGCTTTGTCGAAATCAGCGGCACTGGTCAGTATTGCCAGGTCCGATGGGTTGATAGGAGCCGCTTCCATCTTGACCAGCACCTGATTGCCAGTCGGTGCAGCGAATTCAGTGTCTACAACCTCTACCGTGAGTTTGCCATCTGCAAGTGTACTGAAAAGCTGTTTACCAGTGGTGGTCATGATGTTCTCTCCCCAATTGATGTAAAGCCACTCGTGTGACCGATAGTCTGCATTCTATCCCAGCGTCAAGGCCAGGTCTCCTATTTCCAGCTGCGTAATGGAAACACACGCAGCATTTTTTTGCCCCTCTTTTACCCCTACAGGAAACCCGGTAACTTCTGTATCATGCGCGTCATTTTGTGTGCATTCTGGATTCACTACTATGGTTTCAGCAGAACTACTATCGCTAGGCGAACACCGCTTTGTTGGCCCGGCCCAAACCGAAACGCCGCACCAGGTGTTTGGTGGGCACTTTATCGCGCAAGCCTTGCTTGCAGCGCTGAACACCACGGCAGAAGACCAGTCGGTTCATTCTCTGCACAGCTATTTTTTAAAGCCGGGAGACTCAAGCGCGGACATTGAATACCAGGTAGAGAAGGTCAGGGATGGGCGCAGCTCCTCCACCCGGCAGGTAATTGCACAACAAAACGGAGGCGATGTTTTTCGATTGATGGCTTCTTTCAGCCGCGAACGCGGCGAAACGACTCAATTGTATGATGCAATGCCAAACGTGCCGCACTACGATGAATTATCTGACTATGTATTTGAAAGTGACTGGGCCTGGGCCGATGGGCTGGAATGTCGATACGTTAATTTGCCCGGCGAAAAACGTAGCGAAGAAGCTGATGTGTGCGTCTGGTTACGAATCAAAGAAGATATTGCAGGGCAGTTGCAACACCCCAATGTGGTTTTGGCCTACTTGTCGGATGCAACTGTTGGAGACGGCGTGTTTCTGCGAAAAGGATGGAGTTTTGATGATCCATCACTGCGTTATCTGAGTCTGGACCATTCAATTTGGTTTCATCGCTTAGCGCCGCTTGGCCAATGGCTGCTGTTTGAGCAATCCGCTGACTGGGTTGGTGCAGGCCGAGGTCTTGCGCGCACGCGGGTTTTTTCCGAAAGCGGCGACCTCCTCGCAAGCTGTGCGCAAGAAGCGCTGGCCTATGAAAAAAAATGATTCCAAATCCAGGCGAAATGATCACTATGCTTGTCACAGACGAAAAACGCGAAAAACAGCAAGACTATGGCGCTGACATTGCCGTATTGGTTTTAGGGCAGTTACCGCTGTGTGTTTGGGATGGCGAGTCAGAAATTTCCTTGGAAGACGAGCTGTGAACCCAATAGCTCAGGGCATAGGGTGTCAGCTAACTTTCCCATTGAACACATAGCGTTGTTTATCGACGTAATATCAATTCTAAAAGAGGTATATTGGATTTCGGCAGCGAGCGACCTAAGGTGCTCTGTCCGCTGCGACTCAATTAGCCTCTGACCGATTGCCATCTTGAATACGGCTAAGAAGAGCGTAAAGAATAACCGTTGTTATTAAGCCGTCCAGCGACTGTAAACCCAATAACGGCAATTTGCCCGCTTGTGAGAGCATCGATACCAGCACGCCAGCTATCCAACAAAGTACAGCGAGTTTTTGTCTATTCGTTGTGTGAGGATATTCGTTGATCAAATAAATTCGGCTGCGGCGTGTTAGAAAAAAATCCACAACATACACGCCTGCAATGGGTGCAAAGATAACGGCTAAGCCAAACAGAAAATCGGTAAAGCGGTCTAGTAAATTGACGGATGCGAGTACAGTACCCAGCAAGCCAGCGATTAGCACAATGTGCCACTCTTTCAACTGAGTGAACACCGCGTTGATGCTTAAGCCAGCGCTGTACAGGTTGACAACATTCGTAAGAAAAGAGGAAATCACTATTAACAGGAATGCCAGGCTTCCCACACCCAAAGCGAGTAATACCGCCAGCACATCGGTGCTGCGGACCATTAAGCCGGCTGCGGCCGACACCGCGTAAACCAGGGTGGAGAGAACCAGGAATGGCACAACCGAAGCCGCTATGGTGCCACGCGTACTTCCCGCAAAGCGAGTGAAATCTGGCATCAGAACCACGCCAACAATAAAACTACCCAGCACCACCGAGACGGCTTCACTCAATGTGAGCCCCGGCGTGCCCCTAATTGGCCCGCTGTCGATATCGAAGGAGCTTAGCGTTAATGCGATATACACGATAAGCGCAATCATCACAGGAACCAGGTAAGCAGAGAGCTTTTCCATCAGGCTAAAACCAAACAAGGTCACTGAAGTGATCGCTATTCCTGCGCCTAATTCTGTAGCGAAAACATTGCTTTCTTGGCCCTGCCAGCGCTGCAGAAGCTCTGCAATAACGCTGCTGAACAAGTCCATATTAATGCCGTACCAGCCAAGTAATGACAAGGCGATTAACAAGTTGATCAGTGCCGCACCTTGCGTGCCAAATACGCATTTGATAGTCATGCAAGCACTTAAGCGATTTCTGTAACCCACGTAGCCGGTGATAAAACCAAACAGCGCAAGTAATAGACCGCCAATTAGAAAAGCGGCCACGCTGGTGCTAAACCCCAATGCGCCACCCACCTCCAGTCCGGTAATGAGCCCGGGCACTGCAAAGGCCAGCGCGCCATTGACCAAACCGATGCGAAGCCCTGATACCGACACTGTGGAAGGTACTGCGCTGGTTGCGTAACCTTCCAACTGCAAACTCGCTGTGGTTTTATTGTGTGGCGCCAAGGTTCAATGTTATTGGTTTATTTGCAGAAGTAGGGCATATGATAATCGATAAACAAACTCGTCACCTGTAAAAAGTAAAAAGGGGTCGGAGGCACTGCTGTCCCACATTTACGCAAATAAAAAGGCCCTAATCTTCGGCGGTTGATACAATGAGTGTGCTAGCAAACACTGTAGAAACAGAAGGATTAAGGCCTTGTCGCATACTAACACAGTTCTCTCACAGCTCCTCAAATTGGTCCCGAGACATGAATTTCAATTGCTGGCTCGCGAGCATCACAAGGGGCAGCGGCTCCGTAAAATCAGCCGCTGGAATCAATTCGTCGGACTGCTGATGGCGCAATTGTCCGGTCGTCAAAGTCTGCGCGATATCGAAGCCAATATGAACGCCCAAGAGAAACACCACTACCATCTGGGCTGCTGTCGTATTTCCAAGTCATCTCTGGCTCGGGTCAATGAGAAGCAACCATATACTCTGTATGAAGCGTTGTTCGCTAAGCTGGTAGCCCGTTGCCAAGGACCGGCTCCCAAACACAAATTTCGGTTTAAGAACCCATTGATCTCACTCGACTCGAGCTTGATTGAACTTTCGCTGAAGCTGTTTCCCTGGTCGGACCACAATCGCCACAAGGGCGCAGTCAAGTTACATGTCGGCCTCGATCACGGCGGGCATTTCCCCGTGTTTGCCACCGTGACCGACGGGCGAGCCCATGATGTTCGGGTCGGTCGAGAGTTTAATTTCCCCCGAGGTAGCCTAGTGGTAATGGATAAAGGTTACAACGACTATGGCTGGTATAAGCAGTTGACAGACAAAGGGATTTTCTTCGTAACGAGGCAGCGGACGAACGCACGTTATCGAGTGATTGAGCGCCGCAAAGTACCTAAGGGATCGGGAGTGAGTTCCGATCAGGTCATCGAACTCACCGGTGTCAAATTCAAGGGGCAGGATATGCCTCAAATGCGAAGGGTCGGCTATCGGGATCCAGAAACGGGCAAGCACTATGTATTTCTTACGAACCATTTTGAGTTGTCGGCAAAGACTATTGCCGCCGTGTACAAGGATCGCTGGCAAGTTGAATTGTTCTTTAAGGCAATCAAGCAAAACCTGAAGATACACGCCTTCGTTGGCAATTCGTATAACGCCGTGTTGACACAAGTCTGGGTTGCCCTGTGTACGTATTTATTGCTGAGTTACCTAAAGTTTCTTTCGAAAGGAAGATGGTCTGAACAGCGCATTATGCATGTGTTGCAGACTAACTTATTCGCGAAGCGGGATTTGATGACGTTGATTCAACCCAATCCACCAACAGAAAGCAGAAGCCCACCGCAATTTAGTTTGTGGGCATAGAAAAATGTGGGACAGCAGTGGGGTCGGAGGGATTATTCCTTAACCGTTTTCTTTGGGCGACCACGCCCGCGGTGTCCCAGTTTCCTGCCAAGCTTCTGTTCGACCTCAGCACAGAATGCCTTTCCACCCAGAGGCAAACAATAATGCATCGCCACTTGAACATCCTCCACCTCTGCAGTCGACAATCGCTCGTCAAACAGTCGTTTGTAATTGGCACAACGTGCTGTCGCATCTTTGCCTAATGCCAGATAGCTCACATGAGGGGTAATCAATTGATTTTTTTGTTGCAATGCGTTGCTTCCATAGCTGGACCAGTGGTAATGCTCTGGCCGACAAACTAGATTTGCGGCAACAGGTGTCAATGGCCAACAATTTTGACCCAGTTTCGGCCAATAAAATTGACCCACCCCGTCATGGGGCTATTGGGTTAATTTCTGCTTCAATCGATAGCTCTCTCCTCCCAGCATGAATAGATGTGAAT
>JAUIET010000004.1 GCA_030429735.1 Gammaproteobacteria bacterium | reverse complement strand
TCCAGGCGAGCCTATGGCTTCAGAAACTTTGAAAACTATCGAATGAGAGTACTGGCCCACTGTGGGTGGGATGGTATGATCAATCGGGTTTAATGAGTGCCCATCCCCCGTTAATGGGGTAGAGCCCTGAAAACAGGGGTGGAAATAAGTTGGCGGAGGAGGAGAGATTCGAACTCTCGGAAGGCTTTCACCTTCGCTGGTTTTCAAGACCAGTGCATTCAACCGCTCTGCCACCCCTCCGCAAAGGAGGCGCAATTATATCCGTATTGTTGCGCCTGACAAGAACCCATGACAATTAATCCGTGGCAGATTTACCGCTTACGATTCCGCGTTTGGCTGGTCGCTGGGTCGCTGTCTGGGATCATTTATAGCGCGCATCGCTATTATTTCGTCCTCGCCAAGTGATTCCGCTTGCAGCGGTGGTGCCTGCAGGTCAATAAGCTCTATGGTGCGGCTTCTAATCTGAAAATCGGCGCGCGGCTGTGGATTATCGCGCGGGTCGTTACCGGCGCGGCCAAGTGCTGCAAAATCGATGGCGGCAGACGCAGCGGCAGCACCATTGCTGCGCACTGGCGGGGTGTCTTGCACCTCAGCAGCTGCTTGTTCAGCGACAGATGCAGTCGTCGCAACCGGCGACTCAGCAGACACTTCTGCAGGTTCTTTCGCTTCGCTCGACAACTCGCTTGTTTCGGCAATGTCCATCGTATCCGCCAACGGCTCCGCAGCCGGCGTATCAATCAAGGGTTGCGCATTGGTATCGCCAACGGTCGCCATCTCGATGCTTGAGCCATTTGTTTCTTGTGCAACGCCATCATTAGGTTGCGTCGGCAAATCAACCGATTCCACGGCAGCTGCATCTTCGTCCGTGCTTACCGACTCCGATGTCACGTCAGAGTTGGCAGCCAGCAGCGCATCAATCGGGCGCTCGCGACGGTTCTGGCGCTTCTTCGGGCTAGCGGCCTTGGGCTTGCTATTGCTGGGTCGACGCTTGGGTCGCTCGCTGTCGTTGCTTTGTTCAGCAGTCTGCGCATCGTCGCGCTGGTGAGCTGCTTTATCCTGGCGTTGGCCGTTACCATTTCTACGCCGTTGCCCGCCACGGCGATTGCCTTCCGCTTGGCTGGCTTCCGCTGCGTTATTTTCTTGCGCTGGCGCTTCTGCACCTTCCTGGCGTGAACGCGATGGCTGACGTGGTTTGCGGTTGCCGCCACGTTTGTTGCTGCGACGCTTATTGGCTGATTCGGCTTTTTCTCTGCTCTCAGTTGCAGGTGCGGCTGTGGCCGGCGCAGCTGGAGGGGTAGCTACAACAGGAGCGCTACCGAACATTGCATTCCACATGCGTGTGATCAGCCCCTCGCTCTGGGACTGTGCAGCTGGAACAGGAGCCGGTGCTGGCGCTATTGGCGCTGCCGCCGCGGCAACGGGTTCGCTGCGCTTGGGAGCGGGTTCCTGGGGTGCCACACTGACTCGCTTCAGCGCCGGCTCTTCCTGAACCGCCAGCACAGTTTGCAGGTCGGCTTCGGTTTCATCGAGCACTGATGTGTCTGTTTCAAGGTCATAGCTGGGAATGTCATGCACTTGCTGTTGATCGTCACGCAATCTTTGAACGTCGAAATGAGGGGTCTCCAGATTCAGATTTGGCACAACCAGAACGTGTAGGCCATTGCGCTTTTCGATATCCAGAATGGCTTGGCGTTTTTCGTTGAGAAGATACGTGGCAACTTCCACTGGCACAATCGCTCTGATCTCTGCGCTGCGTTCCTTTAAAGCCTCTTCCTCTATAACCCGAAGCGCGGTGAGCGCCGTTGATTTGGTGTCGAGAATGTGGCCCTGACCCTTGCAGCGTGGGCAAACAATTGAGCTGGTCTCGCCAAGAGAAGGGCGCAAGCGTTGGCGCGACATTTCCAGTAACCCAAAACGGGAGATTTTTCCAACTTGAACACGGGCACGGTCCATCTCCAGCGCCTCACGCATGCGATTTTCAACAGCGCGTTGATTGCGGTTCTCGTTCATGTCGATGAAGTCGATAACCACCAGGCCACCGATATCACGCAGACGGAGTTGGCGGCCAATTTCGTCAGCGGCCTCTAAATTAGTGCGCGTGGCCGTATCTTCGATGTTTTTGCCTTTGGTTGCTCTGGCTGAGTTGATGTCAATGGCGACCATAGCTTCGGTTGGGTCGATGACAATGGATCCGCCAGAAGGCAGGCTCACTTCGCGCTCATACGCAGACTGAATCTGGCTCTCGATCTGATAGCGGTTAAATAGCGGTACGCTGTCTTGATACAGCTTCAGCTTGGACTCATTGTGCGGCATGATTTGACTGACAAACTCAGTGGCTTCGTCAAAGGCATCTTGAGAGTCGATCAGAATTTCACCTATGTCCGGGCGAAGGTAATCTCGTATGGCACGGATAATGACATTGCCTTCCGGATAGATCAGGAAGGGGGCTGCGCGTTGTTCAGCAACTTCGGTTATTGCCTCCCATACGGCGCACAGGTAGTCCTGATCCCACTTTAATTCGTCAGTATTACGACCAACGCCTGCGGTTCGCACGATCACGCCCATACCTTTGGGTGTATCCAGCGCATCGAGCACCGATTTCAATTCAGAGCGTTCATCGCCTTCAACACGACGGGAAATGCCGCCAGCACGAGGGTTGTTCGGCATTAAAACCATGTATCTGCCAGCCAGGCTGATAAAGGTGGTGAGCGCCGCGCCCTTGTTGCCGCGCTCTTCTTTATCGACTTGAACAATGACTTCGGTGCCCTCTTTGACGACATCCTTTATCGTAAAGCGGCCTTCAACATCGGACGGTTTGCGATAAAAATACTCCTTGGAAATTTCCTTGAGGGGAAGGAAACCGTGCTTTTCTGCGCCGAAATCAACAAACGCAGCCTCCAGACTGGGTTCTACGCGGGTAATTTTGCCTTTGTAGATGTTGGATTTCTTTTGAACCCTGGTGCGGTTTTCAATATCCAGGTCGAACAATTTTTGACCGTCGACCATTGCAACACGCAACTCTTCAGGTTGGGTTGCGTTTATTAACATGCGTTTCATAGGTTTGCTTCCATGATGTGTGGGCCAACATCAGCGGTGGGAAGCAGGGTGAGACTGAATGCAAAGACTGAAACCGAACAGTGATTGAGCGATACCACAGGTACCGTTCACCACCATTGAAGCAACTTGTACCTTCTCAGTACTTGCTGCTTGCAGTTCATATACTCTATCTTGTAATTGTTACAAGATAGTTCTTTTGTTTCAGAGGCTTACAGTATGTTCTTAATAAAACTGATAAGCTTTCTGGTGGGCCTGGAGCAGCGCCTGCCAGTCATTTTATAGGCAGGTTCATTGCGTGCATGCTCGCGGGCTAATATACGTTTAATCGTTTGTCGTGAGTCTCATCACTACTGCCCCGGCTTGTGCGTGAGTGGCTTTCACTCTTATCGCGCCCCAAAAGATCTTCGTTAAGGGCGGGCACAGGCTGGTCGGCGGTTACAAATAGCGGCGTGATTGTCGCAAGGCTCATTATGATCTGCCGCTGTTGTCTCGGCGCCTTGCGAGTCTTGCTCGCTTCTTTCAACCCTTCGAGAGATAATAGGTCTATACCTCATGGGTCTAATCTGCACTATAGCAGTTAACGAGATGCCCCTCAATCGCAGCTGTGGCCACGTTGCTGGTAATTTTGGCGTGTTGGGGCAGTATGCAGCGCCCTTTTTAGCGCGGCCAGCGTGGGCGCAACCGTGAAACGAATCGAAAGTGAGCAGCTGATTGGAAAATAAACAAGCGCGATACGTCACCATAGATGAATCGCAAGCAGGCCAACGACTGGACAACTTTCTTTTCACTGAGCTTAAATCCATACCCAAGTCGCGTGTATACCGAATGTTGCGCTCCGGCGAGGTGCGCGTGAACAAACGAAGAGCAAAGCAAACCTATCGCTTGCTGGCGGGTGACCGTGTTCGAATTCCTCCAGTACGAGTCGCTGTCGGTCACGAACAAAAACAGCCGCTGTTCGTCAGTGACTCGCTGGCAAGAAGCCTGCAGACCTCGGTGTT
The DNA here is from genome assembly GCA_030429735.1 of Gammaproteobacteria bacterium. GTDB lineage: Bacteria > Pseudomonadota > Gammaproteobacteria > Pseudomonadales > JAUIET01 > JAUIET01. The sequence goes on along the minus strand of JAUIET010000004.1, from coordinate 432,022 downwards.
GTATGAAACGGACGATTTGCTGGTGATCAACAAGCCCGCCGGGGTGGCGGTGCACGGCGGCAGTGGCATTTCTCTGGGCCTGATTGAAGCATTGCGACTGTTGCGACCGGAGTGTCGGCGCATGGAGCTGGTTCACCGGCTGGACCGTGATACGTCTGGTTGTTTGATGATCGCCAAAAACCGAAAAACGCTGGTAGACCTGCATCAGCAATTGCAGGCCAAAACAATGAATAAAACCTATCTCGCGCTGGTGTTCGGGCGCTGGCCAAAAACGCTCAAGCGGGTTGATGCCCCATTACGCAAAAACGAATTAAGCTCGGGCGAGCGTATGGTGAGAGTGAGTCAGGACGGCAAGGCAGCCACAACGCTGTTCCGGCTTCTTGAGAGCTTCGACGACACCAGCCTGGTTGAGGCCAGCCCGGTGACTGGCAGAACGCACCAGATAAGGGTGCACGCCGCATTTAAGGGGCATCCAATAGCGGGTGATGTGAAATACGCGCAAGACCAGTCAAATAAGGAAGCCAGAAAGAAAGGCTTGCGGCGTTTGTTCCTGCATGCGAGCGAATTGCGCTTGAGTGTGGCCGGTGAGCCAATCAGTATCCGTGCCGACCTGGATCAAGAGTTAACTCAATTTCTAGAAAAAATTCGTAAGTAGTTATTTATGCTAGTAATATTTGACTGGGACGGTACGCTGATAGACTCCGCAGACAAGATTGTGGCGTCTATGCAAGCGGCGATGACTGATGCGAATTTGGCGCTTCGCAGTGCCCACGACATACGCCAGATCATTGGGTTGGGAATGCATGAAGCCACGGCTGAGTTGTATCCACAGGCAAGCACCGCGGAAAAGACCCGATTGCAGCAACACTATGCCCGGCATTTTGTAGAGCGCGATTCTATACCCTGCTCATTTTTTCCCGGTAGCATGGAGTTTGTCAGCGAACTGCGCCAACGCGGCCATCGAACCGCGGTGGCAACCGGCAAGAGCCGGCGCGGGCTTGACCGGGTGTTCAATGCGACCGGGAAGGGGTGTTTGTTTGACAGCAGTCGCTGCGCTGATGAAACCCGCTCCAAACCGCACCCGCAGATGCTAATGGAGCTGCTGGCGGAAGCGGGTACACCGGCGACTGAGGCCGTGATGGTGGGGGATACAGAATATGATGTGGCTATGGCAGTAAGCGCGGGAATCACTGCGGTAGGTGTGAGCTTTGGGGTTCACTCTGTCGCGCGTTTGCAGGGTGCTGGTGCGCGATTTATCGCCAATTCCTATGCCGAGCTATCCGAATGGTTTGCGCAACACGTGTCAGGGCGCTGAACGGCGATTCGAACGACGCGATCTGTTGTAGACTAAGTGATGATATGACCACAAAAGAACTGAACAACGATGAATATGGAATCACGCGACGGCACTTCTGAACCTCGCAGCGGCGTCTCCGAAAAAGGCGCATTGGATGTGCTGGAAAACGTAGTGCAAAACTCGCTCAGTGAGCAGCGAAAAGCGCGGCGTTGGGGTATATTTTTTAAGCTGCTGACTTTTGCGTATCTGGCCGTACTGCTCGGCGTGTTCCTTTATCGAGGGGCAGGTGCGGACGTCGCTGATTCACACATTGGCGTGATTGAGATCAAAGGCGTGATTGCCGCCGAAGAGATGGCTAATGCCAATGCGGTGGCCGGTAGTTTGCGGCGAGCCTTTGAAAACGACGCGTGTGAGGGCGTGATTCTGGCCATTAACAGCCCGGGTGGCAGCCCCGTGCAAAGCGGGCAGATTTACGACGAGATAAAACGCCTGCGCGCCTTGCATCCGGAAAAGAAAGTGTATGCTGCAATTGCCGAGCTGGGCGCATCTGGTGCGTACTATATCGCGGCAGCTGCTGATGAAATATACGCAGACAAAGCCAGCCTTGTTGGCTCAATTGGCGTCGTAGGCTCCGGATTCGGCTTTGTTGAGACCATGGAGAAACTCGGTGTAGAACGTCGCCAATACACGGCAGGAGACCATAAAGGATTTCTTGATCCATTTTTGCCAGAAAATGAAGAAGAGAAAGAATTTTGGCAAAGTGTACTGCAAGTCACTCACGAGCAGTTTGTTGGCGTGGTGAAGGAAGGTCGTGGCGATCGGTTGGGCGACCATCCAGATCTCTTTTCTGGCCTTATATGGTCTGGTGAGCAGGCGCTGGAGCTTGGGCTTATTGATGGATTGGGTAGCGCAGGTTATGTTGCCAGGGAGCTCTTTGGTCAAGACAATATTGTCGACTATACGATGAAGCTGGATCCAATAGAGCAGGCGCTCAGTCGTTTGGGGGTGGCAATTGGTGAGGGTATTGTTGGTCAACGACTGGAAGTGAGCATGCCCGAATTGCGCTAATTGCTTGAGACTTGAGGATTTTTTCCATTCTGTTTGACAGTTTCTGAGCGACTCCCTATGATGGCGCGCCCATGACGCCTACCGGCTTGGACATGCAGTTACACAAAGACCTGCCTAGCGAAGTATCCGTCGCTCGTTTGGTCGCCGCGGAAGCAATGCTTAGCGGGCGTATGGGTATACATCAACTCACGCGTTTGCTGGATTTGTTGGCGGGCGATGAAGGGTGGGTTGATGTAGAAATGCGGTTTGCCCGTGATGACGAGGGCCGCAGGGTGATAAACGGCAGCGTAAGCGCTGAGGTGGCTGTTTTTTGTCAGCGCTGCCTTGAGCCGATGACATTAAACGTGCAACAAGCATTTGCACTGGCAGTGGTCGCTGGCGAGGACATCGCGAAGCAATTGCCGAACGAACTCGAACCGGTGATAGTCACCGACGACGTGCTTAATGTGCACGCCTTGGTTGAGGACGAGTTATTGTTGGCGTTGCCCATCGTTAGCCTGCATGAGCAGGAATGTGGTGGCCAGCGGCCTATAAATGTTGAGGAACCCGAGCAGGAATCTCGACAGAAACCTTTTGAAGACTTGGCAGAAATGCTGGGCAAGCATTAATGGAGTACGAGCATGGCTGTACAAAAGAGTAAAGTAACACGTTCGCGACGCGGCCAAAGACGCTCGCATGACAGCTTGAATACAGCTGCTTTGAGCGTGGATCAAACGACCGGTGAGCGTCACCGCAGGCACCACGTGACAGCTGACGGTTTTTACCGCGGCAAAAAGGTGCTGAATATCGGTGACGACGAATAGTCCGATTCCCAGGCCTGTTTTAGGCTTCCTGCCGCACCTCTAATTACGGCTCATGCGCCTCGCGATCGATGCCATGGGCGGAGACTATGGGGCAGATGTGATTGTGCCGGCGGTGGCCGAACTGGTGCGAGACCGCCCAGATGTAAACGCCATTCTTTTTGGCCATCACGATACTCTCCAGGCTGCGCTACCAGCCGACATTCGCTCTCGCGTTCGCGTTGAAGCGGCCTTGGCGCTGGACCCGCAAGTGTGCGACGGTAAGCAGGTATTGCTCAATGGCCGGCAAAGCTCCTTATTCCAATCTGTGCAAGCTGCTGCCAATGGGCGCGCCGATGCCGCCATCAGCGCCGGCAGCACAGCCGCGCTGATGGTGTCAGGCCTGCGCCTGATGGGTACACTCAGTGGCATCCATCGACCGGCGATTTGCAAAGTGTTTGAAAGTAAACGCGGTGACAGCTATCTGTTGGATCTTGGGGCGAATTCGGAATGTTCCGCGCGCAATTTGCTTGAATTTGGTCAACTTGCTGCCCTGTTAGCTACTCTGCAAAAAGGTTTGGACAGACCGACAGTTGCTTTGCTGAGCAATGGCACAGAGCCTGGCAAAGGCACTCGTACATTGCGAGAAGCCGCACGTCTGCTTGGTAGCGCAGAACAGCTGGAGTATGTCGGTTTTGTTGAACCCGAGGCATTGTTTAACGCGACCGCCGACATTGTTGTGTGCGATGGTTTTGTCGGCAATGTGGCACTAAAGTCGTCTGAGTCGGCAGCGAAACACATCCTGCAGGAAATAAACTCTGTCTTATCGGGTAGGGTAGGGGCAGAACTCGAAGCGATGATCTGCGCGCGCCTGGCGCAATTCGCACCGGCTCATCACAATGGTGCGTTTTTTCTCGGTTTGAATGGCGTTATCATTAAAAGTCACGGTAGCGCCGACATCGATGCTACGGTAAACAGCTTACGAAGCGCATGCGACCTGGTGCGCGATGATTGGCTTGCACAACACAAAGATACATTTCAAGGAAGCTAAAGGTTATAGACACTATGACAGCAGAAACAGTGGCGTTTGTTTTCCCCGGTCAAGGCTCGCAATCGATTGGCATGCTGGCTGATGTAGCAGCAACGGAATCGTTAATTATAGATACTTTCGCTGAGGCATCAGATGCGCTTGGCTATGATCTATGGGCGCTTGCCCAGAATGGGCCTGAAGAGCAGCAAAACCTGACTGAAAATACCCAGCCATTGATTCTAACCGCCAGCGTGGCCTTGTGGCGGCTGTGGTGTCGGCGCAGCGAGGTTCGTCCGGCACAAATGGCCGGCCACAGTCTGGGCGAGTTTTCTGCACTGGTGTGCGCTGATGCGCTGCCATTCGCTGACACTGTCAATCTGGTGCGACAACGTGGGCGGTTTATGCAGTCGGCGGTGCCGGTTGGAGTGGGTGCGATGGCAGCCATTATTGGCCTGGATGATGAGCAGATAAATAATGCTTGCGAACAAGCCGCTGGTAACGAAGTGGTCGCGGCAGTGAACTACAACTCACCGGGCCAGGTTGTGATCGCCGGACACGCGGCGGCGGTGCAACGGGCTGGCGATTTGTGCAAGGAGTTTGGCGCTAAACGCGCCATGCCACTGCCAGTCAGCGCGCCTTTCCACACCGCGTTAATGCGGCCCGCGGGCGAGCAGCTGGCGGAAGTATTAAAAGATATTCGCGTACAGACTCCCTCTGTCCCGGTTATTCACAACGTGCATGCGAAAGCGGAATCAGTGCCTGAGAAAATCCGGGAACTGCTGGTGCAACAAATCAGCAGCCCGGTACCATGGGTTGGCTGTGTGGAAGCGCTGTCGAGAAACGGGGCAGAGCACCTGGTAGAATGCGGCCCAGGCAAAGTCCTGACAGGTCTCACTCGACGAATCAATAAGAGCCTTCAGGGTTCAAGCTTACAGACGCTGGACAACATTGACAGCTTAAATGCGGCCTTGAGCACCTAAACCTACTTCAAACGAGACATGACTATGAGTGACAAACCTCTTGCTGTTGTAACCGGTGCCAGCCGCGGTATCGGCAAGGCCATTGCTTTGGCCCTTGGCGAGCAGTACTTCGTTATTGGTACAGCGACATCAACCGCTGGTGCTGACTCTATTAGCGACTATCTTGAGCAACAGGGTTGTGAGGGCAAGGGGCTTCAGCTCGATGTGGCAGATGAACAGTCCATGTCGGAATTTCTGAAAGCCGTGGCCGATATTGGCACACCAGCGGTGCTGGTGAACAATGCCGGCATTACCCGAGACAACATTCTGCTGCGCATGAAGCAGGATGAGTGGGATCAGGTGATGACGACCAATCTGAACGCTGTTTTCAAGCTCAGCAAAGCGTTTCTTAAAGGCATGACCAAAGCGCGCAGCGGCCGCATTATTAACATTTCATCAGTGGTGGGCGCGATGGGAAATGCAGGGCAAAGTAACTATGCCGCAAGCAAGGCTGCTGTTGCCGGGTTTGCCAGATCACTCGCTCGCGAAGTTGGGTCGCGCAACATTACGGTCAACACAGTGGCGCCAGGATTTATCGATACAGACATGACGCGCGAGCTGCCAGAGGCGCAGCGAGAGGCGCTGTTGGCGCAGATTCCGCTGGCGCGATTGGGCTCCGCAGAGGAGGTTGCCGCGGTGGTTGCTTTCCTTGCGAGTGCAGGTGGTGCGTACATAAGTGGTGAAACCCTGCATGTCAATGGTGGAATGTACATGGCTTAAGCCATTGATTTTATTAAATTTAGTGAATTTGCGCATTTATCATTCTGACATTACTTTCAAGTCCCTCTTTTTGTTGTAAAATGCGCCCATCAGCAGTGCCCTGGGTCTGGATGATTTGCGCTACGCAACATCAGTAAACGAAGTGGCGAGACTGAGAAAATGTTAATTCACTTAACACAACGCAGCAGGCACAGGAGCCTTTGAAAACATGAGCAGCATTGAACAACGCGTCAAAAAGATAGTTAGCGAACAGCTGGGCGTAAAAGAAGAAGAAATCCAAAACTCGGCGTCTTTCGTTGAAGATCTGGGTGCCGATTCACTGGACACTGTGGAGCTGGTGATGGCGCTTGAAGAGGAATTTGAGACAGAGATTCCAGACGAAGAGGCGGAAACCATTACCACCGTTCAACTGGCAGTGGACTACATCAGTTCACACACGTAAGTCTACGTTGACTTGATAGAGCCGCTGTCCTTTGGGGCAGCGGCTCTTGTGTTTAAGGGGAAACGACAAGTGGAAAGAAAGCGTGTAGTAGTGACTGGCCTTGGCATGGTGTCGCCACTGGCAAATACTGTAGCGGAATCCTGGCAGGGCATTGTTGAAGGTCGAAGCGGCGTGGCGCCGATTGATTTTTTCGATACGTCAGCGTTCACCACGCGCTTTAGCGCCTCGGTCAAAGACTTCGATATAGAAGGGTACATAACGCCTAAAGAAGCGCGAAAAATGGACCCTTTTATACAATACGGAATGGTTGCTGGCATTCAAGCAATGGACGATTCCGGGCTGGAAGTTTCAGCTGCCAACGCCCATCGAGTGGGCTCGGCGATTGGCAGCGGAATTGGCGGGGTCACTTCGATTGAAAAGACCCATGGCATAGTCCACGGTGCAGGGCCTCGCAAGATATCGCCGTTCTTTGTGCCAGGCTCGATTACCAACATGATTGCGGGTAACTTGTCGATTCGCTATGGGTTTACCGGGCCAAACCTTGCCGTCGTAACGGCTTGCACTACGGGCACCCACAATATTGGCCTGGGTGCCAGACTTATTCAGTGGGGTGAAGTTGACGCGATGCTGGTTGGTGGCGCAGAAATGGCAACAACCCCCGTCGGTCTGGGGGGCTTTGCAGCCGCGCGAGCCTTGTCAACGCGAAACGATGCGCCCGAGCAGGCCAGCCGGCCGTGGGATAAAGATCGGGATGGCTTCGTATTGGGTGATGGCGCTGGGGTAATGCTGCTTGAAGAGTATGAACACGCCAAAAGCCGTGGGGCTACTATATATGCGGAACTGATAGGGTTCGGCATGAGCGGTGATGCATATCATATGACCTCGCCGCCGGAAGATGGCGCGGGCGCCGCGGCATCCATGCGCAATGCGATCAACGACGCCGGAATCAATCCCGAGGACGTCGGATACATCAATGCGCACGGTACCTCTACACCCGCCGGAGATGTGGCTGAATGCCTGGCCGTTAAGTCGGTGCTGGGCGATGCAGCCAAAAACGTGGCGGTCAGCTCTACCAAATCAATGATCGGCCATCTTCTGGGCGCTGCCGGTTCGGTTGAGGCGATTTTCTCAGTGTTGGCATTGCGCGATTCAATTTTGCCGCCAACCATTAATCTTGATGAGCCTGATGAACAATGCGACCTGGACTTCGTACCACTGACCGCGCGCGATAAGAATATAGACGTTGCGATTTCGAATTCGTTTGGATTCGGCGGAACCAATGGCAGTCTGGTGTTTCGAAAAGCGCCTTGATCGGTTGAGAATGTTGTCAAGCCGAGCGTAAGCCCATGGATACTTTGCCTTGGATGATCAACGGCGAGTACCAGCAATTTATCTCTGCGGATAGCCGTGGCTATCATTATGGGGATGGCTTGTTCGAAACTATTAGAGTGCAAGATCAGGTTGCACTCAACCTGCCTATGCATATACAAAGAATGCACTCTGGACTGCGAACGCTGGGAATCGCAGCGAACCTGGAGCTTATAGAGTCGCAAGTACAAAAGTACATGCATCAGTTACAACTGCCAACTGTGGCCAGGCTAAAAATAATCGTTAGTCGCGGAGGGGCTGCCAGGGGTTATTCATGTGCAACGTCAGCCCCGGCACATATTGCGATCGGCTGCAGCCCATATGAAGATGTGACTGAAGAGTTACAGAAAAAAGGCATTCAACTTCGATTCTGCGCCATGCGCTTAAGTTTAAATCCAGTGCTTGCTGGCATCAAACATCTCAATCGTCTGGAGCAAGTGCTTGCGCGTGCAGAGTGGCAGGACGACCGCATTTTTGAAGGTTTGATGTTTGATACAGACGATAACCTGGTTGAAGGCACTATGAGCAACCTGTTCCTTGTTGTTAATGATGTTCTTAGAACGCCCGCTATTGATCGCTGTGGCGTGAGCGGCGTAATGCGCAGAGAAATTCTCGATCGCATTGCGCCAGAGTTAGGCATTGATACAGAAGTGGGGCGGCTCACGAGGCATGATTTGCGCGCAGCAGATGAAGTGTTTATCACCAACAGTTTGATTGGCAGTTTGTCTTGCAGGCAATGTGAGGACTTGCATTGGGCTGTTGGTCCGATGCGGCTGCGTATTCAAAATGCCATCGATCATTACCGGGCGCGCAGCGCGCGACATCTGCAATGAAATGGCTGAAGGCCTGTCTGGTTGGCGCGCTGTGCGCCGCTTTGCTGCTTTGTTCTGCCGTTTTTTTCGCGTACCAATGGTTACACGAAACGCCACTGCATAAAGGCCCACAACAGACTATGCAGCTTACAGTTCGAAGTGGCCAGACACTGGGCAGCGTTGCCACCGGACTGTCCGACAAACAATGGCTGCGCTATCCAACAGTGTGGCTGGCGTATGCTCGCTACGAAGGTCTGGCAACGCAGATTCAGGCCGGACAATACCGGTTGCAGGCGGAACTCACACCGGCGCAATTGCTAGACAAACTGGTGGATGGTGATGTCGAGTTGCAGCAACTTCGGGTCATCGAAGGCTCGCGATATTCCGATATGCTGGGCATTCTGCGGGAGCACTCTGCCATCAAACAGACGGTGGACGGTTGGTCAGAAGATGCATTAAAAAATGCCTTGGGCATTGCGCCCGACATGGCGCTTGAGGGATGGTTTTACCCGGATACGATTCTGTTCGCTGAAGGGACAAAGGATATCAGTCTGTTAAAGTCTGGCTATCAAAAAATGAAGGATGTTTTGGCCAGTGAATGGCAGAATAGGGCTGAGGGCCTTCCCTACGAAACCGCTTACGAGGCATTGATCATGGCCTCGATCGTTGAAAAAGAAACCGGCCGCGCCAGTGAGCGAGCTGAAATTGCGGGAGTATTTGTGCGTCGTTTACATAAGCGCATGCGCCTGCAAACCGACCCAACCGTTATTTATGGCCTTGGGCCTGAATTTGATGGCAATATCCGCCGCCGCCATCTACGCGAGGATACTCCTTACAATACGTATACGCGTTTCGGCTTGCCACCGTCGCCGATCGCCTTACCGGGCCGAGCTGCGATACACGCTGCCCTGCACCCCGCTGACGGCGACACTCTGTTCTTTGTGGCCAAGGGCGATGGCAGCCACTACTTTTCGAAAACGCTTGAAGAACATGAGAATGCCGTGCGAGAGTATCAGCTGAAGCGGCGGCAGGATTATAGATCGTCACCATGAGATATTGGCCAGTTCACATCCACCAGTACGGCAAAACCAATGACTGAACGCGGCCGGTTTATTACTGTTGAAGGTGGCGAGGGCGTGGGTAAAACCACCAATATCGAGTATATCCAGGAATTTCTCGAACAACGCTCTATTGACTTAATCTGTACCAGAGAGCCAGGTGGCACACCATTGGCGGAAGCCATCAGGGATCTTTTGCTCGCCAAATCCGACGAAAGCATGCACGCTACAAGTGAACTGTTGCTGGTGTTTGCAGCACGCGCCCAACACCTGGAAAGCGTCATACGGCCAGCCTTAGCAACCGGGCAGTGGGTTCTTTGTGATCGCTTCACTGATGCGACCTATGCCTATCAGGGCGGTGGCCGAGGGCTCAACAGCGAACACATTGCGTTGTTGGAAAACCTGGTGCAGCAAGGTTTACAACCTGACCTAACCATTTTGCTTGACATAGACCCCGAGATTGGCATGCAGCGGGCACGCGCACGTGCCGAGCTCGACCGCTTCGAGGTGGAATCTGCGTATTTTTTCGAGCAGGTCCGCAAGAGTTACCTGGATCGTGCCAGCCAGTACCCACAGCGTTTTGCGGTAATTGATGCGGGTTTACCCCTGGCCGACGTTCAGCGCAATCTGTCGAAGTCACTGCTCAGGTTCTGTGATGGCCCATAGGATGGCAAGTTCAGACTCGTTCACGACGAAACCAGAGTGGGCTGGTGACCTGCCACCGTGGCTGGCTGAGGATTACACCAAGCTGTGTCATTTGCACCGCGATCAGCATTTACCGCACGCTCTCCTTCTGGCTGGCTCATCCGGGATTGGCAAGCATCAGCTTGCCCTGGCGTTCGCCAGCTCGATGTTGTGTACCCACGCCGAGAAGGTATGCGGTGACTGTCATTCGTGTAAATTGTGGGCGGCAGGAAACCATCCGGATTTTTGGCATTTACAGCCGGAAGAGGGCAAGCAAGTGATCAGCATTGACCAAGTCAGGAGCTTGCTGGAGTTTGCCTACAAAACCCCGCAAATAGCTGCACAAAAGGCCATTGTGGTTTGGCCGGCGGACTTGATGAACCGAAATGCGGCGAATGCACTGCTGAAGTGCCTCGAGGAACCGCCGCCTAGCACCCAGTTCGTGCTAAGCAGTGCCAATCCGGGTCGTTTGCCAGCCACTATTCGCTCACGCTGCCAGGTAGTGCGCGTATCCGAGCCGGACGACCAGCAAGCGCAGCAATGGTTACGCGGTTGCGGGCTGGACGAAGAGTTGGCTCAGCAATATCTTCAGCTCAGCAGCGGACAGCCATTGCTGGCGCTTGAGCAAGGCGAACAATTGCTCAAAATGAATCAGGCATTGGCGGCTGCTATGCAAATGGCAGTTAGCAGTCGGGCGTCCATCGTTCAATTGACAAAGCCGCTGCTGAGCTTTGAGATCAAATCTCTGTTTGACGCTTACCTACGCCTGCTTTCTGCAATAGTCAGGGGCAAACTGGGTGGTGCGAGCCTTGCGCCGGAGGAGCGTCCAGCGTGGCTGAAGACAGCGGAGCAAGACTGGGATGTGCGAAAACTGCTTGAACATGCACAATTTGTGCAAAATACACTCAAAAGCATTCATGCTGGAAGCCATTTTAATGATCAGCTGATATTGGAAGATCTGTTTATCCGGCTGGCACTTTGCACGCAGCAGGACTGAGGACTTTGAGCTATTCTTTGCAGATAAGCCGCCAACCCTGCAGGCGCGAAAGGCAAGGCAAGCGGCGCATGGATTTTTCACTTCACCTTATTGAGATTGATAATGAGTGCCAGACCCGGAGCCAGTAACGGAATTTTGTCACTGACAATAAAAGATAAAGCGGTTTTGTATGCGGCTTATATGCCATTTCTGGCCAATGGCGGCTTGTTTATCCCAACTGGTAAAACCTACTCGCTGGGCGATGAAGTATTCATGCTGTTGAACTTAATGGAAGAGCTGGAAAAAATACCGGTTGCAGGAAAAGTGGTCTGGCTAACGCCGAAAGGCGCGCAGGGAAACCGCGCGGCCGGTATCGGCGTGCAATTCAGCAATATGGACGATACCGCCAGTAAGAAAATTGAAACCTATCTGGCGGGCTCGTTGGATTCTGATCGTCCTACCCATACTATGTAAGCGTTTGAGTGCCCAAGGTGTTGTGAGTGCGGCTCCTGCCTCTCGGGGCATACTGGTAGTATCTGGAAGTTCTTGTTTCTGTTTGGGTTTCAGATGAGACTGCTGGTGCGACGCCCCTGTCGGCTCCTGCCTCTCGGGGCATACTGGTAGTATCTGGAAGTTCTTGTTTCTGTTTGGGATTCAGATGGGACTGCGGGTGCGACGCCCCTGTCGGCTCCTGCCTCTCGGGGCAAATTGGTAGTATCTGGAAGTTCTTGATTCTGTTTGGGTTTCAGATGAGACTGCGGGTGCGACGCCCCTGTCGGCTCCTGCCTCTCGGGGCATACCGTACATCCTGTACATAAAAAAGAACCCGAAACCTGGGGGGATTTCGGGTCAAGACCAATGGGGTAAAACTACGAGGGTTAGTCCTCTGGAAGCCTTCACTTCCGCAGCCGTGCCTTGTTGCCAGACAAGTCAATGGCATAATCCAAGTATGGTCAAAATTTATACATTGTCTAATAATTAAGCAATTTCTATTGGATTTTATCCAGTCACGCGCGAAACTGTGGAACCGTTGGCAATTACCTTGCTGCATGAAACAGCCCTTGTGTACCATGCAGGCGGTTTTTAACAACGCAATACCATGACATCACCACAATTCGGTTTGATTGAAGGCTTCTACGGGCGAGATTGGGCGCAACAAGCCCGGCTCGATATGATCGAGTGGCTGGGTGCCCGCGGTTTCCATGAGTATATTTACGCACCGAAAGGTGATGGGGTATTGCGTGCGAAGTGGCAACAGCCATTCAGTGATGCGGACAGCTCGCGCCTTCACCGAATAGCCACAGCGGCCAGCAAGGCGCACCTACGATGGGGAATAGGGCTTTCGCCATTGGGCGCAGTGCATGAGTTCGGGGTAGCTCAGCGGACAGCGCTGGCCTCAAAGTTGGCCCAGTTGAATGAGCTGGCGCCAAGCGTGCTGGCAATTCTGTTTGATGATATGCATTGTGCGCATGCGGATCTCGCTGTCCGCCAAAGCGAAATTGTGGATTTTATTGCCCAGCGCGTGCACGTTGAGCGTTTGTTGGTGTGCCCGAGCTATTATTCGTACGACCCGGTGTTGGAACGTGTGTTCGGTGCTCGACCGGCCGGCTATTGGGAATCACTGGGTGCTCATGTGGATCCGGAAATAGATATGTTCTGGACGGGCAATGAAGTGTGTTCAAAGGCAATTACAGGGGCGGATCTTGAGCCAATCTGCGATCTACTCAAACGACCATTGGCGCTTTGGGACAATTACCCGGTGAACGATGGTGAGCGCGCCAGCAACTTTCTGAATCTTGAACCCTTTCGCGATCGCGACAGCGCAGCGGCAGCGTTTCTAAGCGCGCACTACAGTAATCCAATGAATCAATGCGCGCTTTCCAAATTACCACTGGCAACGTTACCGGCCGTGTACAGTGCGCAGCCGTCCGCCGAGCTGAAATCCATTTGGAGTCGCGAACTGGGGGATTCGCTTGCACAACGATTACTGGAAGACACTGATCTGCTCACCAAGGTTGGTTTGAACAATATGTCTGAGTCGCAGAAAACCTATCTTGAAGATAGATATCGTCACGACAAACACCCTGCTGCAAACGAGTTGCTGGATTGGCTTCGCGGTGGGTACGTGTTTGATCCAGCCTGCCTGACGGAGACGGAACACTGATGGCTTCCTTGCCTGGGGAGCATGTGCGCGCATTTGTCGCCTCGGGTGGTTCCGAGTACCAGCTGCGAAGAATTCCGCTTGTGTTGCCGAACAGTGCAGTCGCAGATTCGGAGCAGACGCTGTGGGCGATTTATCACTGCCTGGATAGTGACTTTCAGGTCATTGTGTGCCCGTCAGAAATTGATATCACCAAGGCAGCATCTGAGCTGCAGTCCAGCCGGGTCAGTATGCTCGATGTGGCCTGCTCGCAGGGTTTACCTGTGATCGATTCCAGACAGCCCGCCCAACTGTCAACGGTGGACATCGCCAAACCGTGGGGAAAGGAGGTGTGGTATACCGGTATTGAAGCGCGCGGGGTTAGTGAGGTAGTCACTCAGAGCGTCGGCTGCCCACTGACCTGGTGGCTGGCAACAATGCCCGCTGAACGCAGCGGGCTGGCGTCAGGCGAAGCACCTGTCTTGTTGAAAATTCTCGCGCCTCATGACGAACCGGTACTTGGTGATTTATATTTCGAGTTACACGAAATCAAGCAGGAAGTGTATGTGATTTCAGCCATCAGCGAAGCTGCATGGCCGAATGGCGAGGGCGCGATCAGAATAGGGTTTCACGAGAAAAAGCGAGCAGAGTATGCCAGCGACAATGAGTTTAAGCGCGCTTACACCGAATCGGTTAACGCCTATCGGCAGGTTCGTTTTGAGATTGATGACTGGTTGCTCGACAACGATCTGCAGGCTGCCGACCCCTGTGATATCGGCAGTGTTAAACGCGCACTCGAGCAGGTGCCAGATTCACTTCAGCGCTTAGAGCAGCAGCGGCGAGAGACAATGGAAGCATTCACTCAGCTGCACCCGATCAGGGTCGGCGATGTTGTGGTTATTCCCAGAAACCTGCCACACAGCTTGCAACACGGCGTGCGCGCGGTTGAATTCCAAACCCCAGTGTATGAACGGAAAATAGTGTCGTTTGCGCAGCGGGTATTGACTCAGGCGCATTGGGATACGGATGAGGCCATGCAGGTCACAGACATGCGCGACTACCGGGCGGCAGTTTTCGGTAAAGAAGCATGCGGAAATGGCAGCAGGGAGAAAATTGTCGATTTTGAGGGCTTCACTGTGTGGCGATACACCATCCCGGCCGCTGAATGTGTCCGTATAGGCGAGAGCAGCGCGCGTTATCTGTTGCTGATGACGCTGGTCGGTGAGGTGACGTTCGCCAATTGTCGCTGTGTGAGTGAACAAGCGGCATTGATCCCAGCCTCATTATTGCCGACAGAGGTGCTGAATGAGTCCGCCGAAACGGCGATCGTGTTGATTGCTGCGCCAAACTAACGTACAACAAGCGTCGGCGTTGCTGACGGCGGGCAACTGTGGCACAATTCGCGCCGGTTAAAATCGAGTGACCCTTGGTTTACGACGGCCTCGCTGCACATGCGGCCTGGTGTAGGTTACTTTGCGAAAGTGGCGGAATTGGTAGACGCGCTGGATTTAGGTTCCAGTGTCGCAAGACGTGAGAGTTCGAGTCTCTCCTTTCGCACCACCTTTATATTCTTACTGTGTTGCCTGAACCGCGAATTTTGGCGATGCAGTCCCACAGTATACAGCGGTAGGTACCTACCGAAGCTATTTGCTGAGCAGGCGATAGCAACACGATTTAGAGAGGAATTGGCATGCAGGTATCCATTGAGACAACCGGAGGCCTGGAGCGGCGCCTGACTGTGGGCGTTCCAGCGGAACGAATCGAGAAAGAAGTGACGGCACGGTTACAAAAAGCGCTACCGAATGTTCGTATTGATGGTTTCCGGCCCGGTAAGGTGCCAATGCGGGTCGTTAAGCAGCGCTACGGTGCTGGCGTACGTCAGGAAGTTGCCGGTGAGGTAATGAGCCAGACCTTTTACGAAGCGGTTGAGCAGGAAAACCTGCGCCCGGCGGGTGCCCCCAGCATTGAGCCAAAGAACCTGCAGGAAGGACGTGATTTTCAGTACATTGCTACCTTTGAAGTGTTTCCGGAGTTTGAAATTGCGGATCTCAAAGGCAAGGACATTGAGGCAATAAAAGCCGAAGTGACCGACGCTGACGTTGACGAGATGGTCGAAACGCTGCGTAAGCAACAAGGTACCTGGCCGGATGTTGACGATGCTGCGATAGACGGTGACCGAGTTAACATCGATTACGTGGGTACACGTGACGGCGAGACATTCGACGGCGGCAGTGCGGAAGGCAGCGACCTTATTTTGGGGTCCGGCCGAATGATCGAAGGATTTGAAAGTGGCTTATTAGGTGCTAGAGCAGGCGACGAACGCACCCTCAACTTGAGCTTCCCCGATGATTACCACAGCGAAGATCTGCAAGGTGCGGCAGTAGAGTTCAAAGTGACTGTCAATAAAGTAAGCCGAATGGAACTGGCCGAGCTGAACGAGGAGTTTTTTGAAAAACTTGGTGTGAAGGAAGGAGGAGAAGAGGGCTTTCGCAATGAGTTGCGGGACAATATGGAACGCGAACTGAAAAACGGTATTCAGGCAAAGATCAAGAATCAGGTCATGGAGGCGCTGATCGAGAGTCACGATATTCAGATTCCACAGGTATTGATCAAGAACGAGATCAATGCATTGCGTCAGCAATCCGTACAACAATTTGGTGGTGACGTGGGCCAGTTCGACGCCTCCATGCTGCCGGATGAGCTGTTCAGTGAGCAAGCGGAACGGCGGGTCAAACTTGGCCTGATTATGGGTGAGATTATTCGCCAGCAAGACCTGAAGCCGGACCCGGATAAAGTACGCTCTACGCTGGAGGACATGGCGTCATCGTACGAAAACCCGGAAGAGGTGGTCGAGTGGTATTACCAGAACGAGCAACAGTTGGCTTCCGTGGAAGGGGCGACACTGGAGCAGCAAGTTGTGGATCAGCTATTGGCTGACATGAACCTGATTGACAAGCCGATGAGTTACAAGGAAGCCGTTCAGCCAGAAGGTTAATTGATTGGCAATTTGACCGCTTTCGGCTGACCAACGGGGCCAGGCAAAGCTGGAAAGTACTACACTTAAGGTGCGTGACGACAAAGCACAATTGCAGTCAATAACACGCGATTCTTTCCATTTATTGCCAGCGAGCCGTCGATGACTAGACATATAACCGATCATCAAGTGAATAATCTGGGCCTTGTACCAATGGTCGTCGAGCAGTCGGCCCGAGGTGAACGCTCTTACGATATCTATTCCCGGCTGCTGAAAGAGCGGCTGATCTTCGTGGTTGGGCCGATCGAAGACAATATGGCCAACCTTATAGTTGCTCAGTTGTTGTTTCTCGAATCAGAAAACCCGGACAAAGATATAAATATGTACATTAATTCGCCAGGCGGCTCGGTCTCCGCCGGTTTGGCGATTTACGACACCATGCAGTTTATTCGTAGTGAAGTGAGTACCACTTGCATGGGTTTGGCTGCCAGCATGGGGGCATTCTTGCTCAGCGGCGGTGCCAAGGGTAAACGGTATTGCTTGCCGAATTCTCGCGTCATGATTCATCAGCCCAGCAGCGGCGTTCAAGGACAGGCGACCGATATTGACATTCATGCCAGGGAAATTCTGGTACTTAGACGCCGTTTGAATGAAATTATGGCCGAACATACGGGCCAAGATATTGAAACCATCGAGCGTGATACTGAACGTGACAACTTTATGAATGCAGCGGAATCAGCTGAGTACGGATTAGTCGATTCTGTGCTTCAGAAGCGCGAGTCCGTGGGAGAGGGTTGATAAGTCGACCGGCGGGGTAAAAAACCGAGCGCTTTGTCTATTAGGGGCTTGAAAAGCGACCGAAAACGTCGCATCTTTACCACTTCGGGCAAAGTTTTCGCGTGGCTGGCGGTCGGCACCCGCCCGGAGCCTAAAAACCAACAGGTATTTGAGTAAATGGCAGAAGACAATACAGGCAACAACGACGATTCGGGCAAACTGCTTTATTGCTCCTTCTGCGGTAAAAGCCAACATGAAGTGCGAAAGCTGATCGCCGGGCCGTCGGTCTTTATCTGTGACGAGTGCGTGGATCTTTGCAATGACATTATTCGCGAAGAAGTGCAGGAAGGCAGCGGTGACGCCCAGCAGGACAAACTGCCGACGCCAACCGAGATTAACGTCATTCTGGATGAATATGTTATTGGCCAGAGCCGCGCCAAGAAAGTGCTGGCTGTCGCGGTATACAACCATTACAAACGGCTCAAGCACGGTGATGCCAAGAAGGATGATGTTGAGTTAGGCAAAAGTAATATCCTGCTGGTTGGGCCGACCGGCAGCGGAAAAACGCTGTTGGCTGAAACCCTGGCCAGGTTATTGGATGTACCTTTCACTATTGCTGATGCAACAACCCTGACTGAAGCAGGCTACGTGGGTGAAGATGTTGAAAACATCATCCAGAAATTGCTGCAAAAATGCGACTATGACGTAGACAAGGCTCAGATGGGCATTGTGTACATTGATGAAATTGACAAGATTTCCCGCAAATCCGACAACCCTTCAATAACCCGCGATGTATCCGGGGAAGGTGTACAACAAGCCTTGTTGAAACTCATTGAGGGCACTGTTGCATCAGTGCCACCGCAAGGCGGCCGCAAGCACCCGCAGCAAGAATTCCTGCAGGTGGATACGTCGAATATCCTGTTTATCTGCGGCGGTGCGTTTGCTGGCTTGGACAAAGTGATTCGTGATCGTTCCGAGAAGAGCGGTATCGGCTTTAGCGCCGAAGTGAAGCGAAAAGATGCCAAGAGCTTTGGTACGGTATTGAAAGATCTGGAACCCGAAGATTTGGTTCGCTACGGATTGATCCCGGAATTTGTCGGTCGTCTGCCCGTCATTGCCACGTTGGAAGAGCTGGATGCACAAGCTCTGGTACGGATTCTTACCGAACCACGCAATTCCCTGACCAAGCAGTATGGAAAGCTGTTCGAAATGGAAAATGTGGAAGTCGATTTTCGCGAAGACGGGCTTCGCGCCATTGCCGAGAAGGCCATGCAGCGCAAGACCGGGGCCAGAGGCTTGCGCTCTATCCTCGAATCGGTGTTGCTCGACACAATGTACAACATTCCTTCGCAAGACAATGTCAGCAAGGTTGTAATAGATGCCTCGGTAATCACCGGTGATTCTGAGCCATTGCTGGTGTATGAGACAGAGCCGAGCAAGACAGAGGAAGAGGCGGCTCCGGCACCCAAAACGGCACAAAACGGCAAGGCCGGACCCAAGGAATAGTTTCCCGGGCGGGAACACCTGCAAGGCCCCGCAGCAACAGCTAAAATCGGCGGTAAGCCGGAATTATTAGCGCCATTTTCACAAGCAATGCCGCTGCGCATCCTGTATATTGGCCGCTTCGACCGTTCGTCCATGTGCATTGTATATGTCTGATTCAGAAACAGTTATTGATCTTCCTTTGCTGCCTCTTCGTGATGTTGTGGTGTACCCGCACATGGTTATACCGCTGTTTGTCGGTCGCGAAAAATCCATTGAAGCGCTGGAAGCGGCTATGGCCAACGACAAGCATATTCTGCTGGTGGCGCAGCGCGATGCAGGGCTGGATGACCCGGTTGTCGAGGACCTCTACGAAATCGGCACTGTTGCTAATATTTTGCAGTTACTGAAGCTGCCGGATGGTACGGTAAAAGTGCTGGTCGAAGGCATTAGCCGCTGCGCTATTCAGAGTATTGACAGCGATGGTGTGTATTTTCAGGCTCATGCAATTGAGTTGGATGAGGGCAAGGTTGAGAAGGCCGAGGCCGACGCTTATGTCACTACTTTGCAGAAAGACTTCGAGCAGTACGTAAAACTGACCAAGAAAGTACCAAAGGAAGTGCTGTCTTCTTTAACGGGCATCGACGACCCGGGTCGACTGTCTGACACGGTGGCCTCCCATATGGCGCTCACCGTAGACCAAAAGCAGGAATTGCTCGAGGTCGCCAATATTGAATTGCGGATCGAGCAATTACTGGCATTAATGGAATCTGAGCTGGACTTGATACACGTTGAAAAACGAGTGCGAGGACGGGTCAAGAAACAGATGGAGAAAAGCCAGCGCGAGTACTATTTGAATGAGCAGATGAAAGCCATTCAAAAAGAAATAGGGGACATGGATGACGTGCCCAATGAAGTAGACGCATTACAGAAACGTGTCGAAGAATCAGGCATGTCGAAAGAAGCCCGGGAGAAAACCGACGCGGAACTCGCCAAATTAAAGATGATGTCACCCATGTCTGCGGAAGCCTCTGTGGTCAGAAGCTACATCGACTGGATGGTCAATATCCCGTGGAAAAAGCGCAGCAGAGTGCAGCTTGACCTGACGCGTGCGGAAAAAATCCTTGATGAAGATCATTATGGCTTGGAAGAAGTTAAAGATCGCATTCTCGAGTATCTCGCCGTTCAGAAACGGGTCAAGAAATTAAAAGGTCCAGTGTTGTGTCTGGTGGGCCCTCCGGGCGTAGGTAAAACCTCTCTCGGCGAGTCAATCGCACGGGCGACCAATAGAAAATTTGTTCGTATGGCACTGGGCGGCGTACGAGATGAGGCTGAAATTCGTGGCCATCGTCGCACCTACATTGGTTCACTGCCTGGCAAAGTGCTGCAGAAGATGTCCAAAGCGGGGGTCAGAAACCCTCTGTTTTTGCTGGATGAAATCGACAAGATGGGTATGGATCATCGCGGTGATCCGGCTTCTGCGTTGCTTGAGGTGCTTGACCCTGAGCAAAATCATAGTTTTAACGATCATTACCTTGAAGTTGATTACGACCTGTCAGACGTTATGTTCATATGCACGTCTAACTCAATGAATATTCCCGCACCCTTGCTGGATCGCATGGAAGTGATTCGCTTGCCGGGTTATACCGAAGACGAAAAACTGAATATTGCGCATCGCTATCTTGAGCCAAAGCAAGTTCGTCAGAATGGCTTAAAGAGCGATGAAATCGATATCGAGGAATCCGCAGTTATCGACTTGATTCGCTACTACACTCGAGAAGCCGGTGTACGAGGGCTAGAGCGTGAAATAGCCAAAGTATGTCGCAAGGTGGTCAAAGAGCTGACGTTAGGCAAGAGCAAGACGCCAGTGCATGTTAATAAAGACACACTCGAAGACTACTGTGGCGTGCACAAATTCAGCTACGGCGTGGCCGAAAAACTGAATAAGGTTGGCCAGGTGACCGGGCTCGCCTGGACGCAAGTAGGTGGCGAGCTACTTACTATTGAGGCTGCCTGCGTCAGCGGCAAAGGGGTGCAGGTGAAAACTGGCTCGCTTGGCGATGTCATGCTGGAGTCCATACAGGCGGCCATGACTGTTGTTCGTAGCAGAGCGCAGGTGTTAGGTATTAAATCGGACTTCCATGAAAAATTCGACATTCATGTTCACGTACCGGAAGGCGCCACACCAAAAGATGGTC
This sequence comes from Gammaproteobacteria bacterium, assembly GCA_030429735.1. Taxonomy (GTDB): domain Bacteria; phylum Pseudomonadota; class Gammaproteobacteria; order Pseudomonadales; family JAUIET01; genus JAUIET01. Next base: position 411,198 of record JAUIET010000004.1, on the reverse strand, counting down.
CGAGTGCTGGTATTGGAATGTGTACCGCGTTGGTATCGGCGCTGACTAACATTCCTGTGCGTTCAGACATTGCGATGACCGGCGAGATTACTCTGCGCGGTCAGGTATTGAAGATTGGTGGTTTGAAGGAAAAGCTGTTGGCCGCGCATCGGGGCGGGATTCGTTGCGTTGTCATTCCTGAAGAGAACGAACGTGATTTGAAAGAAATACCGGATAACATCAAGCAAGATCTTGAAATTCAACCGGTAAAATGGATTGATCAAGTGTTGGAACTTGCACTGGAGCACATGCCTGAACCGCTGTCAGATGAAGATTTTTATCCGGCGACTGAGAAGAAAACGTCAGTTGAAGGCGAAAGACGCGGAAAAATCAGGCCTAAAGCGCACTGAACACACACTGAGCTTGACCCGAGTTCGATGCCCTGTATACACTCGCGCGTCGATTTTTTGGGTCGATACTAATTTAATTGGACCATAAGGGGTACTTCGTGAACAAAACTGAACTAATTGATGCAATTGCCGAATCAGCGGATCTTTCCAAGGCAAGTGCGGCTCGCACTTTAGAAGCCACACTAGACGCTATCACTGGGGCGCTGCAAAAGGGTGACTCGGTAGCATTGGTAGGTTTTGGAACTTTTCAGGCCAAAGACAGAGCAGCCAGAACGGGTCGCAACCCGCAGACTGGTGAAGCAATGGAAATTCCAGCGGCTAAAGTACCTTCTTTCAAAGCGGGTAAGGCACTCAAAGACGCGCTGAACTAAGTTAGGCGTATAACTCTCAACAACTGACCGAAGAACAAGGGGTGGGCGCTCATGCTGCAACGCATTCGCGATAAATCACAGAGTACAATTGCCAAAGGCATTGTCGCTTTGATGATCGTGCCCTTTGTTTTCTTTGGCATTGATTCCTTCTTCCAGGGTGGTGGCGACAAAAACGTTGCCGAAGTGAACGGAACTGAAATCACTGAGCGGGAACTTTTGTTTGGCATTGACACGCGAAAGCGGCAGCTGCAAGCTCAGTTAGGGGAATCGTACGATCCCAATATGATCAGTGATGCAATGCTGAAACCGCAGGTGCTTGAATCGCTGGTGCAGCGCGAGTTGTTCAAAAGCGAGGCAGAAGACCTTGGTATCGTTGCGTCAGATGCTTTGCTGGACCAGCAAATTGTCGAGTCGCCGGAGTTTCAGGAAAACGGCCAGTTCTCCAAACTGCGCTATGAAAGTCTACTGCGCTCAAATGGATTGTTGCCATCAGGCCACAGAGATCAATTGCGAACCCAGATTACAGCCAGTCACCTGCTCAGTGGCCTGGCGGAATCTGATTTCGCAACCAATGCTGACGTCGCTATTACGGCCAAAATAACTGACCAGCGCCGAGATATACGCTTTATTAGAGTACCGGCGGTGGCAGCTGCTGATTTGCCGACCGTAGATGATGCCGCCATAAAGGCTTTTTACGATGCGAATCAACAGAGATTCATGCGACCTGATCAGGTGCAGCTGGAATATCTGCAATTGAGTATTAGCGATTTTCACGCAGACGTAAGCGAAAGCGAGGTGCGAGAAGTTTACGAACGTGAGAAAGCTGCTTTTGAGCCTGAGAAAGAGCGCTCAATAGCGCATATTCTGGTCGCGATAGACGACCCGGATGAGCGAGCCGCTGCGGAACAAAAGATTTCCGAGGTGCAAACCAAGCTAGCGGCCGGTGAGGATTTTTCCACCCTGGCAAGTGAGTATTCCGATGATGGCGGCAGCGCTGACTCGGGTGGCTTGCTTGGCCTGGTCGGCGTTGGCGTTTTTCCCGAATTTGACGAGGCGCTAGCTAACATGTCGGTCGGTGAAGTCAGCCCTGTTGTTGAAACTGACTCAGGCCTTCATTTGATCAAACTGCTCGAACAAACTACAAGCGAATTTCCCAGCTTTGAGGTCAGCCGAGAACGCATTGAAAATGACCTGAAGGCGGCCACGGCAACCCCGGATTATATTGCGCGTCGGGAAGAGCTGGAAGACGCGACGTTTGGTGCCGATGACTTGAGCCTGGCGGCTGATGAGTTTGAGCTGCCACTGCAAACTACCGAGTTCTTCGACCGCAACACCGGTACTGGCATTGCTGCACAGCCTGCAGTGCGAAACCTGGCCTTTAGTGACGAGTTTTTATCTGCTGGGCAGAACAGCGAGGCGATTGAGCTGGGCGAGGAGTCTGTTGTGATCGTTCGCCTCAAAGAGTTTCGTGAGGCCACACCTCGCCCACTGATTGAAGTCAGCGACACTATTCGTGCGGAGTTAACTGCAGAGAGTCGTCGCGCCGCCACCCGGCAGAAAGCGCAAAGTATTCTGGACCAATTGCAGAAAGGTGGAACTGTCGAAGATACCGCAAAGGCGATTGGTGTCGACTGGCAAGTAGAACTGCAGGCGGAGCGAAACTCGCTTTCCCTGGATCGCGCAATTGTCGATGCGGCATTCACTGCCGATGAATTTTCGAATGGACGAGCACTGGTGCTGGCGCAGCTGCCGAATGGTGATAATGCCGTGGTGGAAGTCAGTAACGTTCAGGCGGGAAGTGCCAACCGGATACCTGCACGACAGCGTCAAGCCTTACGTCAAAGCATCGCCCAGATGTCTGGTAACCGCGCTTTTGACGAGTATTTCAAAGAGGTGCGAGCAACAGCGGACGTTAATATTCCCTAGCGAATGCTTTCCCTGTCTGCCCAGGAAGTCCACTTTTGGCACTGCCGTCCCGAACAGCTGCTCTCTGACAACGCAGAGTATCTGCGCAGAGTTGATTCCGTGCTGGACGCCGATGAGCGCCGGCGCCGCCAGCGATTCAAATTTGAGCGACATCGGCAAGTGTTTCTGCTTAGCCACGCACTGGTGCGTTATGCGCTCAGCCAATACGCAGATTTGACGCCAGCAGACTGGCGTTTCAGAAAGAACAGGCATGGTAAACCCTATATTGTTAATCCTGGCCTGGAGTATTTGAACTTCAGCTTGTCGCACACTGAGGGCTATGTTGCGTTGTTGATATCTGCAGATTATGAAATTGGCTGCGATGTTGAGAGGCGTCGCAACAACGTTCGCGCGGCGGATATTGCCCATCGGTTTTTTTCCGAAAGTGAAGTGGACGAACTGCTTTCTAACGATGAGCAATGTCAGCATTTTCGGTTTTTTGACTATTGGTCCCTGAAAGAAAGTTACATCAAAGCCAAAGGCAAAGGGTTGGCCATTCCCCTTGGCGACTTTTCATTTGATTTGCGTTCTCGCCCCATCACTTTTACGGCTGACGCCGCTCTTGAGGATGACACATCCCAATGGCACTTCGAACTACTCGAGGTTGGTGTGGATCACGCGGCCGCTATTGCGTCTCCTCAAGCGTTGTCCAGCGTGAAATCGTTCTCGGCGATTCCTCTGCAATCATTCGAAGAATCACGCATCTCGTTCCGCTAATTTAAATCACCAATTTTGTTTCCCTGCTTGCGTCGCGGGAAGAGAATTATGTGGCGCATTCTGATAAACTGCGGCGCCCGTCGCACGGGGCGCAGAAATAGTTTTTGACGGAGATCATCTTGCACAAAATTTTGACCCTTAACGCAATTGCACTCAAAGGCCTGGAGCAGTTTCCACGTACACACTACGAAGTTGCCAGCGAGATAGGTAACCCCGACGCAATTGTTCTCAGAAGCCACAAACTCACCGAAGCCGAAATTACACCTGAAGTAAAAGCTATTGCGCGCGCCGGGGCTGGCGTGAACAATATTCCGCTGCAGCCGTGTACCGATCGCGGTATTGTTGTATTCAACACACCGGGCGCCAACGCCAATGCCGTGAAGGAGTTGGTGTTGGCTGGCTTGTTACTTGGTTCTCGCGATATTGCCGGCGGCATGGAATATGTTCGCAGCTTAAAAGAGATTACAGACGAGCGTGAACTGAACGTTCTGTTGGAGAAAGAGAAGAAGCGCTTCAAGGGTGAGGAGTTGGTGGGTAAAACTCTTGGCGTTGTTGGTCTTGGTGCGATCGGTTCGCTGGTTGCGGAGGTAGGGTTGATGCTGGGCATGAAAGTCATGGGTTATGACCCTGCTATTTCGGTGGCTGCCGCGTGGCGTTTACCAAGTGACGTGCAGAGTATGGAGAACTTGCCGTCACTGGTTTCAAAGGCTGATTTCATTAGCTTACATTTACCAGTACTCGACAGCACGCGAGGCCTGATCAATGCGGAGCTGTTAAAGCATTTTAAGAGCACCGCAAAACTCATGAATTTCGCGCGTTCCGAAGTGGTTGATACGCATGCAGTCGCAGAGGCGTTACGAAACGACAAGCTAGGCCACTACATTACGGATTTTCCGTCACCGGAATTGATTCGTGAACCGAAAGCCATGTTGATGCCGCATATCGGTGCAAGCACCGTTGAAGCTGAAGAAAACTGCGCGGTGATGGCCGCGGTGCAGGTACGCAACTTCCTCGAGTATGGGAATATCAAGAATTCGGTTAATTTCCCTACCTTGTACCTGGAACCCAGCGAGGGGTTTCGTCTGGCAATCAGCAATAAAAATGTTCCTAAAATGCTGGGTAGCATTCTGGCCATCATCGCTGATCACGACATCAATGTGATCGATATGCTGAACAAGAGCCGGGATGATGTGGCGTATACCTTGATTGATATAGCAGACGCGCCAGACAATGCCTTGTTGGAAGAGATTCGCGGCATTGACGGTGTTATCAATGTCCGCTTGATTGAGCAGCCCGAGTAAGCCCAGCATGACGCAGCTTCAATCGCTGTTTGATTCAATCGCAGATCTGGAATTCCGCGACCTGCCACCCATTGAGAATTGGCAGCCAGAGCGGTCCGCCGAGATTGATATTGAAATACGCTCAGACGGCAGCTGGTGGCATGAGGGCTCGGAGATTGTGCGCAAGGAATTGCGCAAGCTATTTGCGTCGATTCTTCGGCGTGAGCAAGATCAAGAATACTATCTTGTTACACCGGTTGAGAAATTAAGGATCCGTGTTGAGGATGCGCCGCTGACGATCGTAGAGTCAACTCGGTTCATTGACGACAGTAGTGTTTCTCAGATTGCAGTGCGCACTAATATGGATGATTCGCTGCTGTTGGGCGCAGAACATGCTGTTGAGTTGCGGGCGGACATTCCCTACGTTTATGTTCGACGCGGTCTGTGGGCCAAGGTCAGCCGTAGCGTGTTCTATGAATGGGTGGAGTGGGGCGAGCAGCAGCTCGATGCCACCCCGCCTTATTTGGCGCTGAAGTCTGGCAACGCCGAATTTTCACTGGGCAATTTGTAAGGCCAGAGCGTCGGGTAAGAGACAGCCATTACTGGCTGTCCCTCCCCTAAGAACCGTACGTGCGAGTTTCCCCGCATACGGCTCAAGCCTTCACGAAACCTCTTGAGAGGCCGGTTTAGTAACCATAAGGTTTTGAGAGTGGAGTTGATTGTGACAGGTGGGATGCAATAAGACCCGGTTACTGAGTGCATTATTTCCGCCGTGAACACGGTGAATAATGTGATGGTCGTGCCATCCAGTATCCCAGGTAATTGCCGCATGGCAGAGCATGCATTTACCATTCTGTGACTGAAACAGCGCATTGACTTGCTTGCGATAGTGGAGCTTATCGCTCATTCTCGCTTGCAGTCGCTGCTCACCATAAGACTCGTATTCAGGATCGAACGGATTGAAATCCGCCTTCACCTTCACATGCCTTTTGATGGGAGTGTCTGACAAATAAATCAGTTTCACTACCTTTGCCTCATCCGCCTCAGTTCTCAACGTTTCAGCGAACGTCCAATTCCGGTTGTCGATGTGTTGCCAATACTTCTTGGCAATCCATCGTCTCCCTTTCTTGGGGTGTCGCCGTTTAGCCCATCGCCATAAGGCGTTGAACAGCTGCGCGTCCGCACGCCCAAAAGCGTCACTCGCCACTTGATGTTTATGGTAGTTAACCCAACCACGAATGATGGGATTAAGCTGCCAAATCAAGCTGGATTGATTAGCTGATGGGTTGGTTTTAATCACCGTTCGAACCTTCTCCATAAACGCTTTCACGTTATCTTTTGAAGGTTTGATCAGTAGCTTTCCGCCGTATTTACGGGCATTCCAGCCTAAGAAATCAAAACCATCGTGTATGGATGTGACATGCGTCTTGGCAGGGGAGAGTTTAAGCCCCCGTTCCGCAAGGAACTGTTCTACCATGGGTCTGACTTTGCTCTCCAACAGCTCTTTCGAACTGCCTGAAATCACAAAATCATCAGCATATCGCACCATATACACTTTGTGCTTCCTATTTTTCTTGCTCCCTTTGCCACCGAAGTGATCAGCAAGGAGCGGTTCCAAACCATCCAAAGCCAGATTTGCCAAAGTTGGGGATATGATCCCACCCTGTGGCGTACCGGCTTCGGTGGCTTTAAGCGTGCCTAAGTCCACGACACCCGCTTTAAGCCATTTACGCAACACGACCTTATCCATAGGGATATGGTCGATTAACCAGCTATGATCGATATGATCAAAGCAACCTTCTATGTCAGCTTCCAGTACCCATTGCGCCGATCCGGGTTTGCTAAATGTCTGATGACATTGGCAAATCGCATCAGCGGTAGAGCGGCCAATCCTGAACCCGTAAGAGTTAAGGTCAGCCTTACTTTCAGCCACCGGAGCCAGTGCCAGCAGGTGTAATGCCTGCATTGCCCTGTCCCGCATAGTGGGTATACCCAGCGCTCGCTTTTTACCGTTGGCCTTTGGGATATAGACTCGCCGCAAGGGCAGAGGCTTGTATCCTTTTCGGTTCAACTGGTCTATCGCTTCACGCTTAGCCTTCGGCGTTGTCCAGAGTCGCCCGTCCACACCAGGTGAACGTTTGCCCTGATTTTCGGTTACCCGTCTTACGGCCAACGCTTTGCCGCAAAACGAACGGGTCAGTTTCCGTTGCAAAGCTCTCACTTTGCGCCAGTTCTGTTCCCGTGCCGCCTTCGCAATACGAACCTGCATCCCTCGAACGTTTCGGTAGACGTGCGGCCAGTTAATCTGGTGCCAGTCATCCGGTCGTTCGGAGAACGCAGATGTATCACGCGCATCTATCGATGTGCTACACTCTTTCATGCTGTTCTCCTTGCAAAGACAAGGAAAACGGAACCCGCCTCTGAAGAAGGCGGGATAACATTCCGCCTTCCTTGAGGTTGTGGCAGTAAAGAAGAACCCGTTTGGCTCGCGCCTTGCGGGTTTTTTCTTTCTGCCGAGGGTTAGCCTGCCATCTCGCGATGAAAGACCAGAGAGAAGTGGGCACAGTTTTCACTGTCGGGCATGTTTCATCCCGATATACCGACCATTACAGTCGATCCTTCGCTTACTCTCTCCTCCTTTACCCGCTACCGCATCAGATTGCCTTACGGCTCTCTTGCCCCGAAGGGCGCAGCAATGGGCTTACCGAGTTCCACTTGAACTACACAACTGGGTTAGGAGTGACCTATCCGCCGGTGGTACTAATAGCAACGTATCTCCAATGTAAAGAGAGATAGCTAACCACATACCTTTTGGTTAAAGCCTAAAAGCTACTTCGGCTTCGTCCTCTATAACGACGTTTATCAGTCATTCACTTACGTTCTCCTTGCCAGTTAACCTAGCCCCTCAACCGCCTTGTAGCTGGCAGTATCCAGTTAGTCACTCACGATCCTAACGCCACCGAAGTGGGGGTACATTGTCAGGGCGCTTCGCACACCTCCGTTACCAGAAGTGCACTGCCCCTAGGTTACAGCTAGTTGCATAACCGGTCTCACTTAACGTTACCGTTACGAGACAATAGTTCAAGCAGCTTCACAGCGCTTGCTTCTCAAGAGTTTCATGGGTTTGGGCCTTCACAGGTGCATTCCCACTGGTTCCTTCTGATTGGCTAAAAAGCCTACCCTCGTTATCTAAAAAGAAATTGAGGATATGTTCACCGTAACAGTGAACGACAAAACAAGAAATCGTTGCCGATTTCTTACTCCCAAAAGGGAGGTAAACCTTCCTCTTGAGAGACAAAAATACAACATCCAAAAGACGTTGTATTTTCGATTACCAAGCCTAGCTACACAGCTATGCTTGGGTGTTAGTCTAAGTGAATTGTTATGAAAAACAATCACTTAGACTTAGCAAGCGCGACTCTCGTCGCACTTACATATTCGGATAATTGGGCCCGCCACCGCCTTCTGGTGTAACCCAAACGATATTCTGACTCGGGTCTTTGATATCGCAGGTTTTACAGTGCACGCAGTTTTGCCCGTTGATCTGGAACAGTTGCTCGCCGTCTTTCTCAACCACTTCGTACACGCCAGCAGGGCAGTAGCGCTGCGCCGGTTCATCATACATCGGTAAGTTCTTTTCAATCGGCACCGTGGGATCTTTAAGGGTCAGATGGCAGGGCTGGTCCTCTTCATGATTGGTGTTTGATAAAAACACCGATGACAATTTGTCGAAGCTTAAAACGCCATCCGGTCTCGGATAGTCTATCTTCGGCATCGATGCCGCAGGCTTTAAAGTGGCGTGGTCTGGCGTGGTATCACTTACAGTGAATGGCAATTTACCCTGGAATATGCCCTGATCGATGAAAGACAGCCCGCCGCCGACGATTGCGCCAAACTTGTGTACCAACGGGCCAAAATTACGCCATTTTTGCAGCTCATCATGGAGCCAGGATTTTTCGAATCGATTCGCGTAGTCGTTAAGCTCAGTGTGACCTTCAGCCCCTCCTGTCAGCGCTTCAAACAGAGTTTCCGCCGCTAACATGCCGGATTTCATGGCGGTATGAGTGCCCTTTATGCGCGCGAAATTCAGAGTACCTGCGTCATCACCGATCAACAAGCCTCCAGGAAAGCTCATTTTAGGCCTGGATTGCGGGCCACCTTTGATCAGCGCCCGCGCGCCGTAGGTAAGGCGCTTTCCACCCTCAAGGTAGGCCTTAATCTGGGCCTGTTGCTTCCACTGCTGAAACTCGTCGAAAGGCGACAGGTGGGGGTTTTCGTAACTGAGTGGTACAACGTAGCCCAGTGCGACCTGATTGTCTTCAGCGTGATAGAGATAACTGCCCGAGACGGTTTTTTTGGCGCATGGCCACCCCATGGTATGTACTACCAGTCCAGGTTCGTGTTTGGCTGGGTCAATTTCCCACAACTCCTTGAAGCCAATGCCGTAATGCTGCGGTTCCTTGCCGTCGTCCAGATTGAATTTGCTTATGATTTGCTTACCAAGATGGCCGCGGCAACCTTCAGCGAACACCGTGTACTTGGCATGCAGCTCCATACCTGCCATGAAGCTGTCTTTGGGCTCTCCAGCTTCGCTAACGCCCATGTCACCGGTGGCAACGCCTTTCACACTGCCATCGTCGTGATACAACACCTCAGCGGCTGCAAAGCCGGGATACACTTCGACCGCAAGCGCTTCGGCTTGTTCGGCAAGCCACCGACACACATTACCAAGACTGATCACATAATTGCCGTGGTTCGCCATGCCTGGCGCAAACAGGGTAGGAACAGGTATGGATGTATTCTGATTCAGGTTGAACAAAACACGATCTTTGCTGACTTCAGTATTCAGCGGTGCGCCACGCTCTTTCCAGTCCGGAAACAACTCATTCATGGCCTTGGGATCCATGACTGCGCCCGACAAGATATGCGCGCCTACTTCAGACCCTTTCTCCACCACGCAGACCGTGATTTCCTGTTCGGCTTCCTGCGCCATCGTGGCCAGTTTGCACGCCGCAGCCAGGCCTGCCGGGCCCGCTCCAACGATGACCACATCGAATTCCATCGCTTCTCTTTCCACAGCGTGTTCCACGGTATTCTCCAGGGGGGATTAAAGGCGGCGGTATTATACAGATCCATGAATTCGATGCACAAGCTTGTACGAAAGCTATCTATCTGATACCTAAGGTTTTATGCAACCCGCCTGTCCGTTCGCGGTAAAATATTGGCGTACCTGGCCTTGACCTGTGCAGCCTTTAGCTGCAACATACAGCGCGGTTTTTTGCCTACTCTGCAGAGTGGCGACAAAAATCACTTCCAGACTAAGACGAGATATACATGAAAGTATTGGTAGCAGTTAAACGCGTTGCTGACTACAACGTAAAAGTACGTCCCAAAGGTGATGGCAGTGGGCCAGACCTGAACAACGTAAAAATGTCGATCAATCCATTCTGCGAAATTGCGGTTGAAGAGGCTGTTCGTCTCAAAGAAGCGGGCACAGCCACTGAAATAATTGCTGTTTCCATCGGACCCAAAACAGCGCAGGAACAGATTCGTACCGCGCTTGCGCTGGGTGTGGATCGCGGCATCCTGGTGGAGACCGACGAAGACGTGCAACCTCTGGGCGTGGCAAAGATACTGAATGAGATCGCCAAACAGGAAGAGGCTCAAATCATTATTCTGGGCAAACAGAGTATTGACGGCGACAATAATCAGACCGGCCAGATGCTTGCAGCATTGGGCAATATGGGCCAGGGCACATTCGCCTCTGAACTTAAGATCGAAGACGGCAAGGCGCAGGTGACTCGCGAAGTTGATGGTGGCTTACAGACAATCAGCTTGAGTTTGCCAGCGGTTGTGACCAGTGACCTTCGCCTCAACGAGCCTCGTTACGCGTCGCTGCCAAACATTATGAAGGCAAAGAAAAAACCGCTTGATGTCAAAACACCTGACGATCTTGGCGTGAACATAACGCAAAGCGTCAAGCTGGTGAAGGTGGCGCCACCACCCGAGCGCCAGGCGGGAATCAAGGTTGAGAGTGTGGCCGAACTGGTTGATAAACTAAAGAATGAGGCGAAGGTTATCTGATGAGTATTTTAGTTATTGCAGAGCATGATAATGCCAGCCTTAAAACGGCAACATTAAACACAGTAGCTGCTGCCGCTGAGATTGGTGGTGATATCGATGTACTGGTTGCCGGCAAAGACTGTTCCGCAGCGGCCAGTGAAGCAGCTCAGGTTGCCGGCGTGAGCAAAGTGCTGTGTGCGGACAATGCCGCGTATGAACACCAGCTGGCGGAAAACGTGGCACTGCTGATCGCAGACCTGGGTAAAAGCTATTCCCATATACTGGCGCCAGCGACCACCAGTGGCAAAAATACGATGCCGCGAGTGGCTGCCTTGCTGGACGTCGCTCAAATTTCCGACATCACAGCTGTTGTCAGCGCTGATACGTTCGAGCGACCGATTTACGCAGGCAACATTATCGCCACTGAACAATCAGAAGACGCAATCAAAGTGGTAACAGTGCGAACTACAGGCTTTGATGGCGTTGCTGCTGAAGGTGGGTCGGCTGCCGTGGAAAGTGTTGATGCAGCGCATGACGCGGGCGTATCCACTTTTGTTGGTGAGGAAGTGGCTGTTTCAGACAGACCTGAGCTTACCTCTGCGAAGGTCGTTGTTTCTGGCGGCCGTGGCATGCAAAACGGTGAGAACTTCAAGCTGATCGAAGCCGTGGCCGACAAGTTGGGTGCGGCGATGGGGGCTTCCCGAGCCGCAGTAGATGCCGGCTTTGTGCCTAATGACATGCAGGTGGGGCAGACCGGTAAGATCGTCGCGCCTGATTTGTATATTGCAGTAGGCATATCTGGCGCGATTCAACATCTGGCCGGCATGAAGGACAGTAAGGTGATTGTCGCTATCAACAAGGATGAGGACGCGCCGATCTTCCAGGTCGCCGATTATGGTCTGGTTGCCGATCTGTTCCAGGCGCTGCCAGAACTGGCAGAGGCGTTGTAAGCTCACTGTCTTTGGCGAGTTACTGAAAAACCCTGGCTATCGCCGGGGTTTTTCTTATTCCGCGTTTGTTGTAGCCTCCATGTTCAGCTTTTACTAGAGTTATCCGCATGCGTCATCTGATTATTGTTGCCCTCTCATTGCTTATCGTAGGTGCTTGCAGCAACAACGGCGTCAGTACTTCCGGTAGTCAACGCTCTCATGTGCTCAACAATGAGCTCAGCGAATTGAGTTTCATGAGTGTAAAGAACAATACGATTGGTGAAACACACCGGTTTACCAGTCTGTCCGGGTTTGTTGCTGAAGGTGAGCAGGCCCAAGTTCAAATTAATCTGGCGTCGGTAGACACTGGCATACCCATACGTAATGAGCGCATGCGAGAGCATTTGTTTAAGATTGCACAATTCGCAACCGCGAATATCGCCGTTCCATTGGGTGATCACCGCACACAGCAATTAAGGAAAGGCCAGGCTCTCAGCCGGGACATCTCGCTCACTCTGGATTTACACGGCGAGACACAGACATTGTCCGCCCGGGTGAACGTGACTCGCTTGGCTGATGGTGGGCTGTTGGTTCAATCCTTGGCACCGGTTACCTTGAATCCAGCCAGCTTTGATATGAACGCAGGTGTGGACAAGTTGCGAGAGCTTGCTGGTCTCACATCGATTGGTCGTGTGGTGCCAGTATCTTTTTCCTTGCGGTTTGAACCGGCCTAGGGCAGCTCTGAAAAATACCCAATGCCTCTGCGCGGCCTGTAGCGTGCCGTGATGAGGCGCGTTCCGAAGGCCAGTGCTGGTCGCCTAAAGCGCCTACTGTTGGTGTCCCTGGCGAGGAGCGCAACGAAGTCACGGTGCGCTACAGGCCGCGCCCTCCGGGGCTTACAGGCGAATCCAGCCTTTCCGTTGCGAGTTTTTGGCGTACGGCCAGTATGCCTGCAAACTCGCGCCTCAATGCTGGATTCGCCTGTAAGCCAGAGGCATCGGGTATTTTTCAGAGCTGCCCTAGAATTAGTCTCGACGCAAGCGATCGGAAACAGCGATCGGGTTTGGCACGTTAAAGATCACAATATAGGACGACACGACGAAGGTGTAGATGGCGGTTGCCTGAATAAGGTGGGAAGCCTCTGAGCCTATCAAAGAGGCCGCAATAGCGACCTGAGCGATCAACAATGAAAACTCGCTGTTCTGACCCAGACGCAGCCCTACATCCCACGATAGTGCTTTCTGCTCACTGAGCTGGCCAAGCAAAACTCTGAATACCAGGGGTTTCAAACCAAGCATTAACGCACCTAACACCAGTGCTGGAAGTGCCACCTCCGCCAGCATATCAAGATTGAAGCCAGCACCCAGACTAAAGAAGAACAGGATCAGGAAAAAGTCGCGCAGCGGACGCAGTTGATCTGCTATATAGAGTGCGATTGGGCTGGTTGCCAATGAAACGCCACCAACAAATGCGCCAATCTCGTGCGACAACCCAACCAGTTTCGCAAGCTCTGCCAAGCCCAGGCACCAGCCAAGTGCGATCAAAAAGATAAACTCGTGAATGCGGTCAAAGCGTTTGATAATGGGCAGCAGTGCGAAGCGCACAAACGCGTAGGCAACAGCGACAAGCAGCGGTGTAGCCAGAGCCGCCTTGCCTAAGGCGAAATAATCGATTTGCCCCGATTCACCACTCAATAATATGATCAGTACCACAATGGCCAGCAAATCTTGTAGCAGTAACAAACCGATCATCATCTCGCCGACAGGTTTGTGGTGCAGCACAGTGGTGGGCAGCAGTTTAATGCCGATGATCGTGCTTGAAAACATCATGGCGATGCCAATGATGGCGCTTTCCATCGTGGAGTAACCAAAGCTGATCGCAACGGTAAAACCCGCCAGCGCAAACACCGCGCAGCTGACGATTGCGACCACGGTGGCTTTGCGAAGAATATGCAGCAGACTCTGTGGCTGCATATCCAGACCCAATAGAAACAGAAGGAAGACGATGCCAATCTTGGACACTTCCGCAATCAGGTTCACATCGTTAATGAGCTGAAAGCCGGACGGTCCCAGCAGGGCACCCAACACTATGTAAGCAATGATGATCGGTTGTCGGGTAGCCAGCGCCAGCGTTGCCAGAACGGCAGCGCCTGTAAAGATAAGAAAGAACGAGTAGGTGAGCGTTTCGTGTTCCAAGCCATTAACCTTTACGGTTGGCGGCGTGCGAATAATGGTTTCGGCTGGTCCTGCCCCGCCTGGTAGGTAACGCTGATTGACGACTTTTGAGCAAGTGCCGATTCCACGCTTTTATCGCCTCGCAGTTCAAACGCATCAAAACCGCAGCGCGACATATAGTGTAATTGATCGGGCAAGACATCACCGATGGCCCGCACCTCGCCGAGGAAACCAAGTTGTCTGAGCCGTCTCGCGTAGCTGTAGCCCCTGCCGTCCGAAAACACCGGGAAGTTGATCGCCACCATCGACAGGGTATCTAAATCTTGACGTAATGGCTCTGGTTCCTGTTCACTGTCCAGCCAGACCGCGCATTGCTCTCGCTGCAGCAAGTCAACGCGGTGATCGAGCCACAGTGACAAAGGTACCACGACCGCGCCAGTCGGTGGGTAACTGCTTGCTTCTTTGTCAAGAAAGAGCCAGGCGTCGGCGTCAACGACCCGATCGTTTTTTATCAGAAATGATTGAGTGTCGTCAGGCATAAACACGCTCCTTGAACGGCGCCAGGCCGACACGGCGATACGTATCGATAAACAGCTCTTCGTCACTACGCAAATTCACGTAGGTATCAATTATGGTTTCGATAACATCTGGCAACTGCTCTTGTGAAAACGACGGCCCCAACACATTGCCAAGTGATGCATCCAGGTCCGAGTTGCCGCCTAACTGCACCTGGTAAAACTCTTTCCCTTTTTTATCAACACCAAGAATTCCTATATGGCCAACATGGTGGTGGCCGCAAGCGTTCATGCAGCCCGATATATTCAGATCAAGTTCGCCAATATCATGCAAATAATCGAGGTCGTCAAAGCGCCGTTGGATCAACTCAGCAATCGGAATGGACTTCGCATTGGCGAGTGAGCAAAAATCCCCACCTGGACAACAGATCATATCTGTCATCAGGCCAATATTGGGTGTTGCCATACCAATGGCTCGTGCAGCTTGCCACACTTCGAACAAGTCAGTTTGTCTGACGTCGGCAAGTATCAGGTTTTGCTCATGACTCACGCGGAGCTCGCCAAAAGAAAACTGTTCTGCCAGATCGGCAACAGCGTGCATTTGTTTGTCGGTTGCATCACCCGGCGCAATTCCGGTTGGCTTCAAAGACAGTGTCACTGCTGCGTAACCAGCTTGTTTGTGTGGGTGAGTGTTTCGCTTTAGCCAGTTGGCAAACGCCTTGTCTTCGCTCGCTTGTTGGCGCAATAGCCCGGAGGCCTCGTTCGCATCAATTTCTGCGTAATCCGGCAGGCTAAAAAAGCGCTTCATGCGTTCAAATTCTGAGTCAGGCACGGTCATGTTGCCGTCTTTCAATAGATCAAATTCGCGTTCCACTTTTTCTCTAAACGTGTCTACCCCAAGCGCCCGAACCAGAATTTTTATTCGTGCCTTGTACTTGTTGTCGCGGCGACCGAGTTGGTTATAGACTCGCAAAATGCTGTCAAGGTAGGCGAGCAAGTGTTTACGCGGCAGAAAATCGCACAGGGTGGGACCAATCACCGGGGTTCGCCCAAGCCCACCGCCAACCAGTACTTCAAAGCCAGTGTCTCCCGCGTCGTTGTGCTTTAAGCGCAGCCCGATGTCATGCACATGCACGGCCGCTCGGTCTTGCTCGGAGGCACACACCGCAATTTTGAATTTGCGTGGCAAGTATGCAAATTCAGGGTGCAGGGTGGACCACTGCCGAATCAACTCACAATATGGTCTTGGGTCTTCCAACTCATCGGCGGCAATGCCCGCAAACTGGTCCGTGGTGGTGTTGCGTATGCAGTTGCCGCTGGTTTGAATAGCGTGCATTTCAACCGTCGCCAGTTCGGCGAGAATATCCGGTACTTCTTCCAGCCTTGGCCAGTTGAGTTGCATGTTTTGTCGTGTACTAAAGTGACCATAGCCTTTATCGTACTTGCTGCTGATATCCGCTAACTTATGCAGTTGGGTGGACGACAGCATGCCGTATGGAATCGCTATGCGAAGCATGGGCGCCAGTCTTTGCACGTATAAGCCGTTTTGTAATCGAAGCGGCAAAAATTCAGACTCACTGATCTCTCCGGCGAGGTAGCGCTGCGTTTGGTCACGGAATTGCTCTACACGTTCGGAAACGAGTGTGTGGTCGTAGTTGTCGTAGACGTACATGCTGGCGAGATCTTACTGTGCGGGTTAGGTAGGCTGGATCGCATTCAAGCGCGATTCTCAGGCGCCGAAATAATACCGTATGCTGATACAAAAGCCTATTGAATTCAGTGGTTTAATTGTTTTTTGTCAGTGTAAATGGTTATAAGCTTAATGCCGAAAGGCAATATGCAGGTGGATGCTTGCATAGCCACGTTGCTATAATAATCGAAACACAACCGTAAGTCTGGGCCACCCATGGGAGGGCTCAGGCGAGCATTGCAACAGGAATGACCCTATGGATTCTCAAGAGCACCAACGTGACCCCGACCCAAGTGATAGCGCAGCAGACGCAATGGCCGCAGTGGCATTGATTGCCTTGTTTGTGCTCACTGCAACGTTTTGGGTTGCCGGACAATAAGCAAACAACCGTTGGTCAGGCGCTGGATAAAACCAGTTTAACCAGTAAGGCTATGGTGCCAACAAACAAGACAGTGAAAATGATTCCGCCCACAATGAACGGCATTACGCTGTTCTGGGAGAAATCGCGTTGTCTGTTCTTGCTGCTTTGCACGCCCAAGGCGCCGGCCAGCACGCTGCCAACAACTTGAAAAAAACCAAGCTTTTCGGCCGGGTATTGTTCGCGATCAGTGTCGTCACTCATGGCGGTTTCGCTCAGCTGCTGTGTCCTCAGGTATCATAACTCAGATTTGGTCTTAGCCAGCGCTCCAGCTGCTCCGCGGCTACACCTTTGCGTTTTGCCAGATCGTCTACCTGGTCTCTATCAATCTTACCGATGGCGAAGTAACGGGCATCAGGATGAGAGTAGTAAAAACCGGACACCGAGGCTGCCGGCGTCATAGCAAAGTGTTCGGTAAGCTCGACGCCAATGTGTTTTTCCGCCTCAAGCAAATCGAAAAGAGTCCGCTTCTCGGAGTGATCCGGGCAGGATGGATAACCCGGTGCCGGGCGAATGCCCTGATATTTCTCTTTTATCAACTCCTCATTAGTTAGTGACTCGTCGGGTGCATACGACCAGAACTCGGTTCGCACGCGTTTGTGCAAGTACTCTGCACACGACTCTGCCAGCCGGTCAGCCAATGCTTTCACCAGAATAGAGTTGTAGTCATCCAACTCCTTATCGAACTTGGCGACCATCTCATCGCAGCCCAGTCCCGCCGTAACGACAAACCCGCCCACGTAATCCTTCTGGCCAGAATCGTGAGGGGCAACAAAATCTGCAAGGCTGTAGTTGGGCTTGCCGTCCACCTTGTCGGTTTGCTGACGCAGATGATGGAGGGTTGCAATCGATGCATCGCACTGCTCGTCGGCGAACAGGCTTATGTCATCGTCCCGTGATTGTGCAGGCCAAAAGCCAAGAACTGCTTTTACCTGTAAGCGCCGATTATCGATAATGTCTTTCAGCAAGGCCTGCGCATCGGCAAACAGGTTGCTGGCGGCTTCACCGATTACCGGATCTTTCAGAATTTTTGGGTACTTACCCGCCAGTTCCCAGGTGATGAAAAAAGGTGTCCAGTCGATTGTATCCACCAGCGTCTGGATAGGAATATCGTCGATTACTCGAACGCCGACGAAGCTTGGTTTTGGCGGCGTGTAATTGCTCCAATCGGGCTTAAAGCGACGTGAAAGCGCGCTGCTATAACTCAGACGCTTGCTCTTTTGTTTTCGGTTGGCGTTGCGTTCTCTAAGAGCCGCGTACTCTTCTCTTCGCTCATCAACAAATTTGGGCTTTTGCTCGCTATTCATCAGTTGTGATACCACCGACACGCTGCGTGACGCATCCGGTACATAGGTAGCAATGTTGTTCTGATACTTTGGCTCGATTTTCACCGCCGTGTGTGCCTTGGACGTTGTCGCACCACCAATCAGCAACGGCAAGGTTTTACCAAGTCGCTGCATTTCGCTGGCCACGTGCACCATTTCATCCAGTGAAGGGGTAATCAATCCACTCAAACCAATAAGATCAACATCTTCCTGCTCGGCGACTTCCAGAATTTTCTCGCAAGGAACCATAACGCCGAGGTCTATCACTTCGTAGTTATTGCATTGCAGCACAACGCCAACGATGTTTTTACCTATATCATGTACATCGCCTTTTACAGTGGCCATCAGTATTTTGCCATTAGTGTCACTGGCCGAATCGATGCCGCTTGCTGTCTTTTCCTCTTCAATAAAAGGCAGCAGGTAGGCAACCGCTTGTTTCATTACGCGTGCGCTTTTTACAACTTGCGGAAGAAACATTTTGCCAGCGCCGAACAGATCACCAACCACGTTCATACCATCCATCAGCGGCCCTTCAATGACCTCAATAGGCCTCGCCACTTGCAGTCGCATTTCTTCGGTGTCTTCCTCAATGTACTGCGATATCCCCTTAACCAGGGCGTGTTCCAGCCGCTTGGCGGCGTCAGATTCTCGCCAGCTCAGATCTTCCACAGAACGTTGCTTGCCACTGCCCGAATAATCATTGGCGATATCGAGTAATCGCTCGGTGGCGTCTGGACGACGGTTTAGTACCACATCCTCCACGCGCTCGCGCAGTTCGGCAGGTATGTCTTCGTAAATCGCCAGCTGGCCGGCATTGACGATACCCATCGTTAAGCCGGCGCGGATCGCGTGAAACAAAAATACCGCGTGAATGGCCTCTCTGATCGGATTGTTGCCGCGGAACGAGAAAGACACGTTGCTGACACCGCCAGAGATTAGGGCGTGTGGCAGGTTCTCTTTAATCCATGCGCAGGCTTCAATGAAATTGACGGCGTACGGGTTGTGCTCTTCGATGCCGGTAGCAATAGCGAAAATATTGGGGTCGAAAATAATGTCGGCCGGGTTAAAGTCAATTTCATCGACCAGAATACGATACGAGCGTTCACAGATTTCGATCTTGCGTTCGAATGTGTCGGCCTGACCATCGGTATCAAAGGCCATCACAATGACCGCTGCGCCATAGCGTTTGCATAAACGGGCTTGTTCGAGGAACGCCTCTTCACCTTCTTTCAGGCTGATTGAGTTGACCACACACTTGCCCTGGGCGCACTTCAAGCCTGCTTCGATCACGTTCCACTTCGATGAGTCAATCATCAAAGGCACCCGGCTTATCTCGGGCTCTGATGCAATCAGATTCAGGAACGTCACCATGGCTTGCTCGGAATCAAGCATGCCTTCGTCCATGTTAACGTCGATGATCTGTGCACCATTTCGCACCTGTTCGGCAGCCACGTCCAACGCAGTCGCGTAGTCGCCTTCCAGGACCAGACGTGCAAACTTGGCCGAGCCGGTCACATTGGTTCGTTCACCAACGTTCACAAACAAGGAGTTTTGATCAATAACGAATGGCTCCAGCCCACTCAGCCTGCACGCGGGTTCCAATCGCGGGACCTGTCTGGGTTCCAGCTTGGCAAGTTGTTCGGCAATTAATCGAATGTGGGCCGGCGTTGTGCCGCAACAGCCGCCGAGGATATTGACTAAGCCGCTTCTGGCAAACTCGGTGACAATTTCGGCCATCTCTTCGGGCGTTTGATCGTACTCACCAAACTCGTTCGGCAAGCCGGCATTGGGATGCGCGCTGACAAAGGTATCAGCGGATGCGGCAATTTCGGCAAGGTGCGGACGCAGCTCTTTTGCGCCAAGCGCACAGTTCAGCCCCACCGCCAGTGGTTCAGCGTGAGCCACTGAGTGCCAGAAGGCTTTCGGCGTTTGACCCGACAAGGTGCGGCCGCTCGCATCGGTAATCGTGCCCGATATGATTATCGGCAGCTGCTTGCCAGATTCAGCGAAGGCGTTTTCAGCCGCAAAAATAGCGGCTTTGGCGTTCAGCGTGTCGGTAATGGTCTCAATCAACAACAGGTCAACACCACCATCAATCAGGCCTTTTATCGACAGCTGATAATCATCTCGCAGCTCATCAAAGGTTACATTTCTGGCCCCCGGATCGCTGACATCCTGGGAAAATCCCGCAGTCCGGCTGGTTGGGCCCACAGCACCGCAGACAAAGCGCGGTTTGGCCTCGCTGCTCGCTTCATCTGCTGCTTGCCGTGCCAATTGGGCCGATGTCAGGTTCAGTTCATAGGTAATCTCCTCCAGGCCGTATTCCTGCTGCGAAACACGATTAGACGTAAACGTGTTGGTATTGATGATGTCGGCGCCGGCATCCAAATACGCCTTGTGGATTTCTGTGATGACATCCGGCCTGGTCAGGCTGAGCAAGTCGTTATTGCCCTTTTGCAGAATGTCAACGTCCTTAAAGCGCTGACCGCGAAAATCCTCTTCGTTGAGCTTATAGCGCTGGATCATGGTGCCCAGTGCACCATCCAGAATCAGAATGCGTTGCTTGAGTAAAGACCGGATCAGTTCACCGGAAGGGGGATGCGTCATAGGGAGGGTTTCGGTTTGTTAAGGTGCGGCGGAGGCGCACAGTGATAAATCAACGCCGTATTTTAACAAGAATAGTAGCGCAGCGGGACACCGTTGGTACTATCCGGTAGAATGACGGGTTGATGGAGAGACTAGTATGATTACGATTACTGAGCCGGCAATTGACTATCTGGCGGGCTTGCTCGACAAGCAAGACGGCGAAGTGCTGGGAATTCGCATTTTTATCAACGACCCCGGTACACCACGAGCAGAGACCTGCATCGCTTATTGCCGTGAAGAAGACGTTCGTGAAGACGATGTCAAAGTGGGCTTCGTTAAATTTGATGCATTTTTCGAGAAACGCAGTGAAGCATTTCTTGAAGACGCGGTCGTTGACTACGATCAAGACAAAATGGGCGGTCAGCTAACCATTAAAGCACCGAATTCGAAAATGCCTCGAGTCAATGACGACAGCCCGATCGAAGACCGTATCAACTACGTACTGTACAACGAAGTGAACCCGGCCCTGGCGGCTCATGGCGGCGAAGTCAGCTTGATTGAAGTGGTCGAGGAGGGGGTTGCGGTCTTGCAGTTTGGTGGTGGTTGCCAGGGCTGCGGCATGGTTGATGCCACCCTGAAGGACGGTGTCGAAAAAACTCTGCTTGAGCAAGTGGTGGGTTTGAACTCAGTGCGTGACGTAACCGACCACACCGACAGAAGCAACGCTTACTTCAAGTAACCCGCTGCGCAAGCGCCGCTGCCAGCTTGTCACGCATTGATCGCACAGACGTTTCCGTTGTTGCCCAATCGATGCATGCGTCGGTCACAGATACACCGTATTGCAAGTCTTTCAGGTCTGCAGGTATGTCCTGTCTGCCGAACTGCAAATTACTTTCGACCATCAAGCCAACAATCGACTGATTGCCAGCTAGAATCTGGTTCGCAACATTATCCATTACCAGGGGTTGCAGATTGGCGTCTTTGTTTGAGTTGGCGTGGCTACAATCAACCATAATATTTGGTGCAACATTGGCCTCTTTTAGCGCTTTCTCAGCCAAACTCACGTGCACAGAATCGTAGTTGGGCCCATCGCTGCCCCCGCGTAACACGATATGAGCCTGCTCATTGCCGCTCGTGTGGGTTACGGCCACCTGGCCGTGCTCATTGATGCCCAAAAACCGGTGAGGTTTGGCCACCGATTGGAGTGCATTAATGGCCACTTTGAGGCCGCCGTCGGTGCCATTTTTAAAGCCAACGGCAGAGGATAAACCGCTGGCCATCTCACGATGGGTTTGCGACTCTGTCGTTCGCGCACCAATGGCAGACCAGCAAATAAGGTCTTGCAGGTACTGCGGCGAAATGGGGTCCAGCGCTTCGGTGGAGGTTGGCAGGCCGAGTTCGCTGATATCCAGCAACAAACGACGTCCAATGCGCAGACCGTCTTCAATCTCGAAGGAATCATTCATGTACGGGTCGTTGATTAGCCCCTTCCAACCGGTGGTTGTTCGCGGCTTCTCAAAATAAACGCGCATTACCAGGTACAGAGTATCTGCCACTTCATCGGCCAGCGTCTTCAACTTGTTCGCATATTCCATTGCCGCGTCGACATCGTGAATAGAACAAGGGCCCAGCACCACGAACAATCTCGGGTCTTTGCGCTGCAGTATCTGCTTAATAGTGGTTCGCCCCTGCGCTACTGTCTGTGCCGCGCGTGCGCTGATTGGCAGTGCTTGTTTCAGCGCAGCCGGTGTAGGTAACACGGCCTGCGAGCTGATATTGACATTGTGCAAAGATGCATCAAATTCCGGGCTGTTCATGATTCCTCGATAGGTCAGCGGTGCGCGACTGTATTACACTACGGCCTCTAGCTGACACCAGTGCGCCGTGATTTAAGGTCGCGAATGGTAAACCATAAGCGCCCTTATTAAAAAGCGATATTGACAGTGAGTGACGCCAGTAATATAGCCTTCGTCAGTGGTTTAAGTGATCTGTTTGCGCTGGAACACAGCCTTATTCTGACCCCAAACCAGCGGATCGCCCAGCAACTTCAGCGACAGCGAGACCTTATTGAGTTAACGGGCGATCAAGAAAGCTGGTTAGCACCGCCTGTAATGACTGTTTCCGCCTGGTTGCTGCGGCTGTGGGAAAATGCAACCGCCGCAGGCGTGGACCCGTGTCGGCAGTATTGGGTGCTGAGCCCTGCGGAAGAACTCGAACTGTGGCGTCAGGCCATGCTCGCCAGCCTGGACACAGAATTTATAGCGCCTGAATCGGCCGCTCAGCAACTGATGCAGGCCTGGCAAGTGATCTGTCAGTGGAGTGTTGATCTCAACTGTTCCTCACAGCGTTCAGCGTTTCAACTCAACGACAATGGCGCTTTCTTTCTATCGGTGTGTGATCACATGCTTGCCAAATGTAAGCAAATAGGTGCGATCTCCGCGTCGCAGATACCGGGGTTGTTGGGCGAGCTTGCGTCGCCACTGTCAGGACAGATTTTACTGTATGGCTTTGAAGAGGTTTTACCTGCTCATTCGCACCTGTTACAACAATGGCAAGCAAGGTGGCAGCTAGTTCAGCTTAACATCGACAGCAATGCCGAAGCGCAGCCATTGGAGGTCACGCGCTACCCGGACTTCGATACCGAACTGCAGGCTGCAGCCGCTTGGGCTCACCGCATTGTCAGTAACGATGCACAGGCCCGGGTGGCGGTAATAGTGCCACAACTGGAGTTACGGCGGCCGTATGTGGAGAGCTGCTTCGAGCGGGTGTTCACGCCAAACATCAGTAGCCCGTTCGCCAGGCGTCAGGTCGCACCGTTTAATATATCGGTGGGAGTCTCTTTGGCGAGTACTCCGGTGATACAAGCGGCTCTCACATTGCTGAATTGGGTATTGCGGCCCATGCCAAGTACGGCGTTGCCGCAATTACTCTATTCACCTTTTCTCATGCATTCGTATGGTCTTGATATGGCCGCTTTGTACCAGCTGGAGCATCGTTTGAGAGCCTACGGTGACTCTGAGCTTGCTTTGGGCACGATTCTCAGGGAAGCGGAACGCATCTGTTCGATACAGCAGACAAAGCAGCCTGTGGACGACAGCTGCATTCTGTCCTTGAGTGAGGCCCTGACCCAGGCGCGCCGTCTGAGCCGTGAACTTGGCTCAGCGCCTTTTAACGATCATCTGCAATGCTTCCAGCAGCAGCTTATCGCTGCGGGTTGGCCCGGTGTTAGAGGCATCGATTCGGTAGAGTATCAACAATTGAGTGGGTTCAATGAGGCGTTGCGCAATAGCCAGACACTCGCTGCACTGCGATTCCTGCCGAGTGAGAATATCACCCCGGTACAAGCTCTAAAGCTGCTGCAGGAAGTGCTTCGAGCACAGGTCTTTCAGGCACAAACCAGTGACTCCAGGGTGCAGATTCTGGGCATGCTGGAGGGCGCCGGTTTGCCGTTCAGCCATGCGCACCTGTGCGACTTTTCTCTGGGGCAGTGGCCCGCCAACCCCAAGCCATCCCCGTACATACCCTATGCGCTCCAGCGCCAGTTACGAATGCCGCATTGTGACGCACAGCGCGAGACCGAGTTCGCGCAACGATTGTTGCAGCGCTACAGACAGCAGTCGCAATTTTTGACCTGCAGTGTCGCCGCGCATGACGGGCAGTCGGATGTTTTGCCAAGTACGTTAATCAGCGGCCAATTCATCACGTCTGCTCAAATCGATACGGCTGCGGACTTGGCAGAACCCTCGCGATCCCCGCCGGGCCGCGATGGCAAACCACGTAGTGTTTCGTTACAGGCGGTGCCACTCTCTGAGCATGAAGCCCTGCGCGCGACAAGCAGTGTGTTGACCGACCAGGCGGCCTGCCCATTCCGCGCGTTTGCACGTCACCGCTTGCATGTTCGCCCCTTTGAGCCGATGCGCTTGGGTCTTGATGGTCGAGAACGCGGGATCCTATTGCACGACGCTATGGAAGTTTTCTGGCGCGAAGCCAGGAGCTCGAGTTCGCTGAAAAGTATCGGTTCGCAAGCGCTGGAGGCGCTTATTGAACAATCCGTTGATACCGCTGTGGGCAATGCCAGGCGACGGCTTCGCGGCCGTGATTCGTTAAAGTATCTCGGGGTTGAGTCGCATCGTCTGCGCGCCATTATAGCTGAATGGTTGCGGTATGAAATGCAGCGTGAACCCTTTACTGTGCTTGATTTGGAGTGTGCTGTCGAAACGACAATAGCCGGGCGCGACGCAATTTTACGCATCGACCGTGTCGACGTGCTGGATGATGGCAGCCTGTTATTGCTGGAGTATAAAAGCGGCATCGTCAGTGAGAAAGATGCCATGCAGGCACCCGTGCTGGCGCCGCAGCTCGCTTTGTATTTGTTGCGTTACCGTTCGGCCGGTGGAGAACAGGCTAGTGGTGGTGCTATTTGCCGTATCGACGACCAAGCCTGCGGATGGATTGGTGCAGGTCGGGCAAAGTACACCGATATGCCGTTGCAAAGACGCCTGCTTAAGTGGGAGCAGGACGATGAAAGCAGGGCGCAACAATGGTCCGAACAAATCGAGATGTGGCGCGAACAAATTGCTTACTTGGACCAATCTTTCATTGCCGGCGAAGCGAACACCGAGCCGGCCAAAGGTTTGCAAACGTGCAGGCAATGTGATTATGCGAGCGTCTGCCGCTTTTCGATAGATGGGGCTGGCGCGTGATTATCGACGCCCGGGCCCGTGAACGGGCAATCGACCCGCGCAGTTCATTTACTGTCACCGCGCCGGCCGGCAGCGGAAAAACAGAACTGCTCACGCAGCGCTATTTGTCGTTGCTGGCCGTTGTTGAGCAACCCGAAGCCATTCTGGCGATCACGTTCACGCGCAAAGCCGTAGCGGAGATGCGAGCGCGCATTTTAACCGCCTTGACCGAGGCAAAAGCAATTGATAAGCCACCGAATGACTTGCCAGCCCATCGACAAAAGACGATGCAGCTAGCGCAGGCTGCTTTACGAGCCGATAATGAACGACAATGGGGCTTGCTCGACAATCCGGCCCGTTTGCGGGTGTACACGTTTGATGCCTTTAGTGCGTCGTTGGTGCGTCAGATGCCGATAGCGAGTCGGTTCGGTGGCGCGGCCAGTCCGGCTGAACGCCCCGACATACTCTATCGACAGGCAATAGAGCATGTGTTAGACCATCTCGGTTCTGCTTCGGAGCATTCCGAATCGCTGCAGCACCTGCTACTGCATATGAATGTTCGAGTGAGTCACGTGGCCTCACTGTTGACTGAAATGCTGGCAAAAAGAGATCAGTGGCGCGGCTTGTTTGCGAGCATGCAAGGAAACCCCGAGCAGGCCGTTGAGGTGTTGCACCAGTGGTTCTGCGAGCAAGTGGAATTCACATTACACAAAGCTCATGAGTTGTTATACCCATTTCAGAGCGAATTGTGCAGCCTGATCAATTTTGCAAACAGCCAGTTGCATGAGCTTGGCGGCGATGTGCTGTTGAATGAATGCGACGAAGTCATGAGCGCACTACCCAAGCCTACAGTAAAAGAACTGCCAAAATGGCGGGTGGTAGCGCAATTTCTGCTAACGAAGCAGGGCAGCTTGAGAGCAACGGTCAATATCAGGCAGGGCTTTCCGGCAAAGAAAAACAAACCACAATACACCGTGGACGACTTCAAGGCCTTGGTAGCGCACATTGGTGAAAATGAAGACGCCTTCGCGATTCTGGCAGAACTGCATATTCTCCCCGATCCTCAAGACATCAGGCGCCATCAACCATTGCTTGGCAGTTTGATGAACGTACTGCACCTTGCCATGGCCTACCTTGAACTGGAATTCCAGAAAAATCAGCAAGTTGATTTCGTCGCGACCAGTCTGCAGGCGTTGGAGGCTTTAGCTGACAACAGTGATCTGGCGATGAAGCTGGACTACAGTATCCAGCACATTTTAGTGGACGAATTTCAGGATACTTCGCAGCTGCAATACGATTTACTGGACCGTATCTGCCAGGAGTGGTCGGAAACAGATAATTCCGGGCGCAGTCTATTTTTAGTGGGCGACGCCATGCAGTCGATCTACTCGTTCCGCAACGCGCGTGTGGCCCTATTCATGCACGCGCGCCAATTTGGGCTTGCCGGAGTAGGCTGCGAAAACCTCGATTTGCAATCAAACTTTCGCTCGCATGAGCCAATCATTGAGTGGTTGAATCATTGTTTTAAGCACGTTTTCCCCGGCAAGGATGATTTACGCCACAATGCACCTGCGTATGTGGCAACATCCTGTACCAGGTCGCCAGCAGAGCCAGACAGCGAGGTACATGCTTACGAGTTTGCCATTGATCAGGACCCTGATCGCCGCATTGAGGCTGCGTATGTGGCGAATAGAGTTCGGGTGCTTCAGTCTTCATACCCGAATGACAGTATCGCGATTTTAGTACGAAATCGACGCCACGCGAATCATTTTCTGCCGGCCTTGCGCGCGGCCGGAGTTGATGTCGCCTTCACAGAGTTTGACCGCTTTATTGACAAACCTGTCGTCGCCGATTTACTAAACCTCACTCGCTTGCTGCTGAACCCGGCTGATCAGCTTGCCTGGTATGCTTTCTTACGCTCTCCGCTTATGGACCTGCCCCTGGCGGATTTGCTGCAAATCTCTCATTACAGTCGTTATGACGTATTTAAGTCGATCAAGCTGGCTGAGCAGACTGATAGCCTGGAGCAAGCATCGAAACAACGCCTAACAGTTTTTCTTGCTGCGTACGAAGTGATGATCAAGCGTCGGCAGCGAAAATCATTGGTCAACGATGTGGTCGGACTTTGGAAATACCTGGGAGGTGATGTGATTTATTCCGACCGGCAGGATCAAACGGCCATTCGGAGATATCACGCTGAGCTTCTTACTCTGAACAGCGCGTTAGGTGCAGTTTGCTGGGAGCAGATTGATGAGCACATGGCGCAACTTAGAACGAGCGCTGCTGTAAACACCGACAGCGGCGCGGTCGAGTTAATGACAATGCATAAGGCAAAGGGACTTGAATTTGACAGTGTACTTTTGCCGGCATTGGACCTGGGTGTTAAGAGTGAGGGTGCTGAGTTGTTGAGCTGGACTGAGCAATTTGTTTCGCCTACTGAGTCCGCTTTACTGCTTGGCGTGCCGGAAAAAAACAGGTATGCCACACGCAGTGCCTACGACTATGTGCGAGAGCAAAATCGTATTCAAGCTCGCCATGAAGCCGCGCGTCTACTGTATGTTGCCTGTTCCCGCGCCCGAAAAAGACTGTATGTGTACCGTGGTTTTGAATCTTCTAAACCGGATCAAAACGCCAGCACTTCGTTGGCCGCATTGTTATGGCAGCATCTGCCGGTTCCCGCAACTCGGATAGAAAGTCCGAATGTCATTGAAAGCGGTGTGGCTGGCAGCCCGCGGCCATTATCGGCAAACTCAAAGAAACACTGTCTGGACCTTGGTGCCTTAAAAACCTTACAAAACGCTGAGCGAGGTGTGCATGATGGTGCACCATCCGAGGTACCGAATAACCTCAGTAAACCCACAGACTGGGTTCTGCCGTCCACTGATGATGCCAGACACCTATTTGAGCGTTGCATCGGTGTAGTTGTGCACAGGAACCTGCAGCAGTTAGCGCATGACCAGGATCAGTATTGGCAAATATCGGACAAGGACCAGCGCGTAAGAATCAAAACCCAGCTGCTTGCTAACGGTTTACGAAGCGACCTGAATGACGCGACCGAGTGGGTCGAAAAAGCGCTCAATGCAGCCAGACAAGACCGCCGACACCAGTGGGTTTTTCATGGCGGTCGCTCGGAAATAGAGTTTCGCCTTTTCGACGGAGAGGAAGTAACGAGCATTGTGCTGGATCGGGAAGTAGAAGACAGCTCCGGTCATGCATGGATTATCGATTACAAGATCCACCTGAACGAGGCAGCCACGGAACAGGATTTACAGCAACTTGCGAATAGTCATCTGCCGCAGCTGCAGCGCTACCGGCGGGCTTTTACAACACCACGCCGGCTTGCTGTTTATTTTGTTCTGCAGCAAGTTCTGATTGAGATAGACTAACCCATAAAAAAGCCAATACGCTTCCAATAAAAAAGGCCAAAGTCCCTGAGGGCATTGGCCTTTTAGCGAGCGCTTAAACGATTTGCGTGTCAGGCAGCACCTGACCTTGGCGCATCACTGGAAGAGTTTGCCGCATCGCTGCGTTGCGTGACAGTCGGGATCTTGTCAATTGAACTGATTTGCTGGGCAATACCACCCAGCAACTCTGACAAAGCGGCACGATCCACTTTATTGTCGTCCAGCGTGTTTCGAGTGCCGTCCAGTTGACGTTGCAGTTCGCTTCGCGTTTCTTGCATTTGTCGCTCCAGGTCACGAACCGACTGTGCAAGTTGCTCGTCCATGGATGTTTTCGCCGCAGAGTGGGTTTTTTCCATCGCATTAATTCTGTCCTGCAAATTATTGCTGGACTTGCGCAGTTCCATGCCGGCGTTTTCCACGGCATTTTCACGGGCTTTAGTTTCAGCACGGAGCTGATCAACAACATTGGCCAGCTCTTTCTTGATCATGGTTTCCTGGTCGGCGAGCTGTTGCTCAATCTTACGATCAAGATCACTCATGGACTGTTTGAAGTCCTTATGGACCAGCATGATTTTCTGGTTGACTGCGCGCAGTTGATTTCCGAACAGAAGTTCCTGCACTTTTGCCATGTCGTCATCAGCTGCGGGTGTGGGAATACTTGCTTCTTCCTTCACTTCTTTAGCAGCAGCAACGGCCTCAGCATCTGCTTTTGCGTTGGGAGTGTCAGCCTTGCCTTTCTCTGTATTTTTCTCTTGCTTGGCATCTTGTTTGGTTTCTACTTCTTCGACTTCCATCAATGCAGGTTTAGAATTATTCGGGTTCATCGCTCGTCTCGCTCGTTACTTAAGTGAATTACTCGTCACTTCGAAAGTGAACTGGTTTCAATAAAAGAATAGAACCAATTCGCATAAACGCAAAAAAATACGTTAGAAAAAGGCTGCAGAAAACAGGCATTGATCGATCTTTACCGGGGGAACGAGCATGTTTTGATCGCGTAGTGATCAGCCTGGCTGAAATTCAATCGCTGAGCGGCTGATGCCTAACTGATACAGCACGGTTGAACAATAGTTGATCTGTTTTTGGGTGGTGCCCATGCGGGCAGTGCAACTTAAGCGTATCCATTGTCGGCCGATAGTTGTTGTATGTCGAATAAAGTTTCTGCGAACACACTGCTGGCCAAAACCAGTCGCTTCAAGCGCCAACCAATCTATTGGGTGCTGAGCCATGCTGTTGGAAACTTGACTGACGTAAACCCCTATCGAGCTGAGTTCAGCGCATACCTTGCGAAGCTGGAGTCTAACGGCCAGCTGATTGCCAGTGGCCCCTTACTGAGCCTGGACGGTGAGTTTCACGAGGGCGATTACGCAATGCTGTTGAACGCCCGTGATCTCGAACAGGCCCAGAGTATTGCTGCAGCTGATCCGTGGTTACAGAAAGGTTTGCGTAAAAATACAGTCGTTCCTTTTTTGATCGGCGATGGGGCGTTATATCACTTGTTATCTGATCGCTGAACCAATGGGTTCGATACTGTGTAAGCGGTATTGAGAATCTATTTTCAATTCGAAACTGCCTTTGATTCCATCGTTACGAACGAAAGGTCTCAGGCACGCTATTGGGAAACGAATACGCCGGCCGTCGCTGGCAGTGGCGAGTACACTTTGTGCGTTTCCCTTGTAATATTGCAGTAAGGTCTGCTTGGGAATATCCAGATAAATGCGTATTGTGCTCATGCTGAGCCGTCTTCCTTGATCAGTCCAGTGCTGATTGCAAACAGTCGCTCTTGTATAGAAGTAAAGTACTGACGCATGGGAAGCGCAAGCCCAGGGTGTATGTATTGATGACTTGGGGTGTGTATGGACATTATTAACGTGAGCAATTTAATTCGGCTGATAGTCGTAGTCTTAACGCTGCTGACAGGTAGCAGGAGCCTAGCTGGGGCTAGCCTGCCATACCCGACGGTTGATACTGCGATTGGCGAGTACCTGCATGAAGGTGAACAGCAGCACGCGCAAGCCATTGGGGATATTGTTGAACAGCAGATTCGGGCACGCTACGGCGACGGCTTGATTAAGCGTGATGCACATCCGAAGGCGCATGGCTGTCCGGTTGCTGAATTTCGAGTTGCTCGTGACATACCTCTCGATTTACAAAGTGGTGTGTTTGTACCCGGGGCAGTGTATGAGTCGACGGTGCGGTTCTCCAATGGCAGTGCGGATGCGGAGCAAGCGGATGAGAAAGGTGATACGCGTGGAATGGCAATCAAGCTCCGAGGCGTGCAGGGAAGCAAGCTAACCGATGTACAGGCGCAAGCGGATGCTCAGGATTTTCTACTGATAAGTCATCCGGTATTCTTCGTTAATGACGCAGCGGATTACGCAGAGTTCTTTGCGATCAGTGCGTCGGGCGATTGGCGGCGCTGGTTGAAATTACCATTTGTGCTCGGGCTGCGGGGTTCTTACAACGCATTTCAGATGTTGCGCAGTCACATCGACAATCCTTTGGCCGCGCGTTACTGGTCGGTGGTGCCCTATCAACTGGGTGAAGGCGAGGCCAGGCAGGCTGTGAAGTACTCGGTGAAACCATGCCAGGGCAGTACTTTTGACAACGAAACAGATTCCGACGACCCCAACTTTCTCAGGGCCGCGATGGCTGCTGCGCTGGCCAGCTCATCGTCCTGTATGGCATTTATGGTTCAGCGCAAACCAGGCCCGGATTATTCAATAGAGAATGTGGTGGAGCGTTGGCCTGAAAACAGTGCACCCTTTGAGACGGTCGCAGAGCTCCACTTCAGCGCACAAACCTTTGATTCTGCCGAGCAGCTTATGCGCTGCGAAGAGATGGTGTTTAACCCTTGGCATGGCTTGTTGGCTCATAAACCGTTGGGTGCCGTAAATCGAATTCGAAAAGTTGTGTACGACCGAATTCGTCGGGTCAGGGAGTCGAGTTTCTGAGTTTCCTCGGGCAGCGCCTATTCGGTCATCTCAGCTTGTGCTTATAGACAGCAAAAGTGGAAGCCGTCGTTCGCGCTGCTGGCACTGGCACCGTCTACTTCCTGGACGTCATGGGCGACAGGCGTGAACTCAATTCGGCGGACATTAAACGGGGGCGTTTCCACTTTTGCCACCTGACCAAACGGAAACCCGGCCTCACTGCGCTTGCTGGCTAGTGTTGGCTTGTTTTGCGGCAGCTGTTTTTTTGCGCTGAGTTGTTGTTTATCAAGACCGCTGTTTCGCACCGCTATAAACAATTTGAGCGACTCTTCAGCCTCCAGACGATTTCGAAACGGCCCTTCCTGCGACCCTCCTCGGGTCATGAAGTACCACTGCTCGTTGATTTGAATGTACCGGTCGGTGCGAAAAAAATTGCTAGTACGGTTCTCTTCACCTGCTCTGCGAACCATATTGATCTCCTGCCTGCTGCTCACGACATACTCTTAAGAGTAGTACGACTATTCGTTGCTCTTTGTAGTTATTGATAGCAGGAATCAGGCCAATGTGAAAAACCCTTTCTAGAACAGATGGTTAGCTTCCTTAGCTGGAAATTGGTTTAGCGCGCCTGTAAGAAAATTCGACGTCCGGGGCTAGGCAGTATTCAACTGTCGGGCTGCACTGCAAGTATTAGGCTGTCTGGCTGCGCAGACAGGTCCAGGCGGGTAGTTCCAAAAAACGTGCGGTGCTTTCGCAACCAGTACAGCCCAGCTGCCGGAATGCGCAAATCGACTCGTATCTCATCCTTGCCATGAAACACAGAGCCCAGCATTCTGCAGCCACGGTCGAAATAGACCAATATCAATTCTGCGCGAGTTTTGGGGGCGATCCAGCTGGTGTAACCAAGGGGCTCGCCATCGAATTCACGCAGCGCGTAGCTGCCGATCCGGGCAAAACGAGTAGTCTCGGGCTCAAGCAGTACAGCGGTTTCGCTGGCGTCAAAAGCGCGCGACATTTTTTGCATTTCGTGCGCTATTTCATCAAGCGGGAATACGAATGCCCCAGCGTCGTCTGGCGTCGCGCTCCAGCTTGATTCTATGTTGGGTGTTCCAAACAAGTGGCCAGCCACTGCGGGGAACCAAAATTGAATAGCTTGGCCTGCGAGGGGGGTTGGTGACACCGGTCGGCGTTTGTTATCGACCTGCACGAACTGAGCATTTTCATGGCCCGGACTGAGGACAGCTGGCCCGACAATGGCGTTATGCGCACAGGAAGTTATGACGCAACACGCCAGCAAAAGGGCGAGGGCGGCGTAAGGTGGTGTGCGCGAAAACAGCAAGCGGTTTGGACCTCTCTGTGGTTAACGCCACTGATTATAAGGGTTCAGATCGCGTTGCGCACATCCACGTAGAGCGTGAGCGATTGGCCCGGGCGCAGAATACTGCTCTTCCTGATACCATTCCAGCGGCTGATGTCATCCGTTCCCACCCGAAAACGTTGTGCGATACGGGATAAAGAATCCCCTCGGCGGACTCTGTAGCCCACTTTACGTATCATTTGCCCCGTTGCGGCTTGCGGTGCCGATGTTGTCCAGATTTGCAAGGTCTGGCCCTCGCGTAAAGTATCGCGCGGGACCATGCTGTTCCAGCTGGCCAATTTCTTTACAGAGACCTGATAGCGCTTGGCAATACTCCACAAACTATCGCCCGAACGGACCTGATATGTAATCTTGTTGCCATTTCCAGCGGCGCGTGCCGCTTTTCTGGCGCGCCGCTGTGGGTCGCTCAAGGCATACAGCGATTCACTCTTCATGGCGGCAGGAATGAGTAAGGAACGGTTTACCCGAATTCGATTGCTGCGCAGCTTGTTCGCTGATTTGACAACAGAAACGGATGTGTTGAATTTTCGTGCAATAGTCGACAAAGTATCGCCAGAGCGAATAGTGTAGCGTTGCCAGCTGACTCTCTCTTTGACTGGCAGCGCGGCAAGTGATTCCTGAAACAAGCCTGCGTTTTTCGCCGGTATAAGCAGTCGGTGCGGACCATCTGGTGGAGTTGCCCAGCGATTAAGACCAGGGTTAAGCAAGTAAATTTCTTCCATGTCCAGGTCACCCAATGCGGCCGCCTGAGCCAGGTCAAGTTGCGAATCGGTTTGCACAATGCTGAAGTAGGCTTCGTCGGCTATCGGGTTAAACACCTGCCCATTTTGTGTTCTTTGCTGCAGAAGCTCTGCCACCGCAAGCAAACGCGGCACATACATTCGTGTTTCGCGGGGAAGCCTCAAGTTCCAAAAATCAGCCGGCTTGCCAGCGCGTTTGTTGCGCCGAATCGCTTTTCTAACATTTCCCTCTCCTGTGTTGTATGCAGCCAGCGCCAGCAACCAATCGCCGTCAAACTCCTGGTGCAGATCTTTTAAATAGGCGATAGCGCCGGCTGTTGACGCTACAATATCCCGACGTCCGTCATACCACCAATTTTGCTTCATCCCATAGCGTTTTCCGGTGGCACCGATGAATTGCCACATTCCTGAGGCGCGACCATGGCTGTAGGCAAACGGATCAAACGCGCTCTCTACAATTGGCAGCAGCGCCAGCTCCATTGGCATGTCGGCGTCTTCCAGCTCGGTGACTACGTAATGCAGATAGCGCGCGGCGCGTCGGCTGACGCGATCCATGTAATCGGTGTTGCGAAGAAACCATTGCTTTTGCGCTGCGATTCTTTTGTTGCTCTGTTTGGGAAGCTCAAAGCCTTCCTCAATACGAGCCCAAACGTCAGCATGTCTGGGCGCTGGGAGATATTGCTCGGCGGTGGCCGGGTCTTGCAACCATCGATCGGCCAATGCGTCTTCTGGTTCGCAGTGGGGTGGCTGAGACGCTGTCGTGAGCTCCAGAATCGGTTCGGGAATGGCTGGCTCGTCGCTACGCTGAGCAGAGGGGGGCAGGCTGCAAGAGGCCAGTAGAGCTAGAGCAAATAGAGATGCTGCCCGTAAGCTTTTGTTTTTATTTAAATAATTCATAATATATCTAATCAAGCTCTAATGCGACTTGGTTTTTAAAAGTATAGTTGCAAGCGCTTCGTTCGGCTAAAGGCTATTTTTACATGGCTAGCGCACAATTCGTGCGGCATCACTATCCGGGGGCCAGGGCAGCGGCGGTCGCTATGGTAATCGTCTGTTGGTTAAATGTCATATAAAGTCGTTGTGCAATGCAGCACAAGAACGTTTGAGGTACCATCGCGCGTATGCTTCAGAAGGAACAGCAATCAGCCGTGCGCTGGCTATATTCATCAGCCGGTCAGATTTTCATGCGTGCTGAACAGCGGGTGATCGATCGGCTGTTACGCCCAGTGTTTGGCGTTCACCTGTTGCAGCTGGGAATACTTCAGCAAACCCAGTTGTTTCAGGCCAGCCAGATAAATCACTGTTTTGCCCTCGCGCCCCGCGCTACAGCAGGCGGCGTTTATGCGGCACTGAGCGATTACACAGAACTTCCGTTGGAGCAACACAGCATTGATTGTTTGCTAATTCACCACGTGCTCGAATTTGCAGATGATCCACACGCAATACTCCGCGAAGCGGCCAGAGTAGTCCGTCCAGATGGGCTCATTATTGTGGTTCTTTTCAATCCATGGAGCATGCTCGGATTGCAACAAAAACTACTTGGCAAATGGCAGAAGAGAACCTGGACCATGGCATCGCCGGGTAGTGCAAAATTGCAGGATTGGTTGCGACTGCTGGATTTTTCAGTTGAGTCCGTGGACTACTGTTGGCACTTACCAATCATTCATCGTTCAAGCCTGGCGGAAAAAGTGATTAAATTTGAGCGTCCTCTTCACCGTTTAACCAGACCACTGGGAGCCAGTGCGGTGATCTGCGCGAAGAAACGAAGCAGCACGTTAACCCCGGTTCGGCGACGATGGGCAGATCTGACACCAGGGTTGGCGGTACCAATTATGAAACCAAGCACTCGAGCGGCCAGAGAGACAGTAAAGAATGGCTGAGCCGCACAGCGTTGAATTGTTTACCGACGGCGCTTGCCGCGGAAATCCTGGGCCGGGCGGTTGGGGTGTGCTGCTTCGCTCGGGCTCGACCGAGAAGCAACTATACGGTGGCGAGAAAGACACTACAAATAACCGTATGGAGCTGCAGGCCGCGATTGAAGGTTTGAAGGCGCTGAAGAAACCGTGCAATGTACGCCTCACCACCGATTCACAGTATGTTCGCCAGGGTATTCTGAACTGGCTGGCCAATTGGAAGAAGAATGGCTGGAAAACGGCTGGGAAAAAGCCTGTTAAAAACGTGGATTTGTGGAAGGAGCTGGATGCCCAGGGCGCAAGACATACGGTTGAGTGGTTGTGGGTGAAGGGGCACAGCGGGCACCGGGAAAACGAAATAGCCGACCAGTTAGCGAACCGCGGGATTGATGAATTGGAGCGTGTGTAATGCGGCAAATAGTGCTGGATACGGAGACAACGGGCCTGGAACCCCGCGCCGGGCATAGAATCATCGAAATAGGTGCTGTCGAAATTGAAAAGCGGCGGCTGACCGGGCGGCATTATCATCAGTACATAAACCCCGAGCGAGAGATTGACGAAGGTGCGCAGGAAGTGCACGGTATCTCGCTGGAAAGCCTGCAAGACAAACCGCTGTTTGCAGATATTGCGGAAGAATTCGTAGAGTTTGTCAGAGGAGCTGAACTGGTGATACACAATGCACCGTTCGACGTTGGTTTCCTTGACAACGAGCTTGCCTTGCTAGGTCACAGCGTGCGAATAAACGACATTTGCTCGGTGGTGGATTCGTTGGTGCTGGCCAGGCAGAAACACCCAGGCCAAAAGAACAACCTGGACGCCTTGTGCAAGCGCTACGACGTCGATAATTCGCAACGAGACTTACACGGTGCGCTGCTGGATGCCGAGATTCTGGCCGACGTTTATCTGGTAATGACAGGTGGCCAAACCCGGCTCAGCTTGAGCGCCGAAGGTGACAGTGAGCAGCGTGGCGCCGCGGTAAGTAGCGATCACATTAAGCTTAAAGGGCGTAGGCCTGGCCGCGTTATTGCTGCTACCGACGCCGAATTGCAAGCCCATGAAGCTCGATTAGCGGCCATCAGGAAAATGAGTGGCGGCCGCCTGGTATGGCCCGACTAAACCTAAGCCCGTTAACCTAACTCTTAAGACGATAAGCCCATCGCCGCAGAGATACTGTGGTAATTGAGCACGCACAGCAGGCCCAGGCTGCCCAGTACCAGTGTGTAGGGCAACGCCATAAACACCATTTTTCCGTAGGACAACCGAATTAGGGGGGCGAGTGCCGAGGTGAGCAGAAACAAAAAGGCTGCCTGGCCATTGGGTGTTGCTACGCTTGGCAGATTGGTGCCAGTGTTAATTGCCACCGCCAGCATGTCAAAGTGCTCTCTGCTGATCTTTCCGGCATCCAAAGTGGCTCTCACTTCATTTATATAAACAGTGGCGACAAACACATTATCGCTGATCATTGACAGTACCCCGTTGGCCACGAAGAACATGGCAGGCTGCACGCCTACATCCAGGCTGAATACATAATCGATCACCGGCTGGAAAAGATGCTGATCGTGGATGACCGCCACAATCGCGAAGAAAACCACCAGTAAAGCCGTGAACGGCAGCGCCTCCTCGAACGCGTGCCCGATCTGATGTTCTTCGATGATTCCATTGAAAGCTGTGAGCAACACGATAATCATCAGGCCAACCAGGCCTACCGATGCAACGTGAAAGGCCAGCGAAAGTACCAGAACCAGCGCTACCAGGGCCTGAACAATAAGGGCCGCATCATCGCGTGCCGTCCTTTTGTCACTTTGTTCCTTGTCGTAGTCTTCGAGAATGCAGCGCACTTCTTCAGGCAGTTTGGCACCGTAACCAAACCAGCCCGTTAGTTCAAGAAACGCACAAGTCAGCAGGCCACCAATCAATACCGGCATCGTGACCGGGGCCATGGTCAGGAAGAACTCTATGAACGTCCAGCCAGCGCGTTCAGCAATTAACAGGTTCTGTGGCTCACCCACCAGAGTGCATACGCCACCCAGGGCAGTACCTACTGCGCCATGCATAAGCAAGCTTCTTAGAAAGGCACGGAATTGCTCCAGGTGTTCACGCTGGTAATGATGTATGTGAGTGTCATCCCCATGATGGTGCTCACTGTGATGTCCGGACGCTACTTTGTGGTACACAGAGTAGAAACCGACACCGACGCTGATCAATACCGCGGTTACCGTTAGAGCGTCCAGAAATGCAGAGAGAACAGCGGCTACGATTGAAAACAAAATAGACAAGGTCAGTTTGGATCGAACCTTAAGCAATAGTTTGGTAAATACAAACAGCAAAAGGTCTTTCATGAAGTAGATGCCAGCTACCATGAAGATCAACAGCAAAATGACCTCGAAGGCGCCAATGGTTTCCTGGTAAACCGCGCCCGGGCTGGTCATGCCCAGTAAGACAGCCTCAATAGCGAGCAGGCCGCCGGGCTGCAGCGGGTAACATTTGAGCGCAAGTGCGAGCGTAAAGATAAACTCAAGCAGTAATATCCAGCCGGTGACGAACGGTCCAAACAGCCAGAGTGCGATTGGGTTAAACAGCAGAAAAAAAATGATTGAGTTTTTATACCACTGTGGAGATTGGCCCAGAAAGTTCCTTGCCAGGGCCTCGTTATACGTTTTGATCATCGGTGTCCTTTGATGTTTTGTATCCGCGCAATCGGCGTTTGTTTTTGTTCGTGGGTCGTGCACAGTTTTATTGAGACACAGTTAATTGTAATTCATCAGCCGTGCTTTGACAGTACGTAGAGTGATCTAATCAACAGTTTTTGAAATATCTGGGTGTAATGCTTCGCCGGCAGAATTTCGCGGGTTGGTTATACTTTAAAGATCAGTGATTAATAGTGTTATCCACATGGCAGATTTATCCGCGGTCAACTTATCATCTCTCAGCATTCTCGGTAGTGAGCTTGACGAAACTCTGCGCCTTGCGGGCAGTGCCTGGCACAACTTTGTACAGGATCCAAGCGATAAAACCCCGTTAAAGTCTGCTGCTCAAAGTCTGCTTCAGGCAAACGGTGCCCTGCGTATGATTGAACTTCGTGGGCTGGCCGCCCTCAGCGAAGATCTTCATCGTTATGCTGAGCAATTACTGAGCAGCGAGAGGGCGCCTGCAGCACCCGCGCTGCAGTCAATCAGTGACATTTTGGCTGCTATGCCGCGCTATCTGGAATTTGTTCGGGCAACCGGGCAGGGCAAACCCGTATTGCTTGCACCCGCAATCACTGAGGTACGATCGCTCGCCGGCTTATCACGCCTTCCCGAATTCAGATTCAGTCGCTTCCAGGCCAGCGGCGACATCTCGCTGCCCGAGCTGGACGCCAGCCAGGTTATCGACCTGGAAAAGCTCGGCTTGACAGTTCGTCGCTTACGACAAATGTATCAAACCGGGTTAATTGCAATTATCCGGAGAGAGGGCGATCCAGTCATGCATTTGGGGCTGATGCAACGCGCTTGCGAACGCATGTATGGTTGCCTGCGCACCGCCGCTGCTTCGGAGCGATGGGTGTTGAGCTCTGCCGTGATTGCCACACTGGCAAATCGCAAGTTGGAATTAAACGCGTCCCGAGTCCGCTGGCTGTCGGCGCTGGACCGAATGTACCGACAATTTCTTGCCAATATGGAAGACGAGCTGGCGCAACGCCTGGCTGACAGTGAACGAGACGAGTTGTTGTATTTTCTCAGCCTAACTGAGCAAGTACACCCTTTGGCATCGCTGGCGCTTAAGGACATACGATTTGAAATCACCGACTCTGAGCCAGTGCTTCGTGAAGAGCGGGCGTACGTGTACGGTCATAATGTGCACGTGGAACAGGCAAGATTAGACAAACTGGCTTCCTTATTGGCATCAGCGCGCGAATATCTTGATCTGGCCTCGCGTGCGAATGAGTTTCACAAGGAAGACCTTGAGAAGCTCGAAAGTCAGTTAGACAACATTCTGGCGTGTCTTGGAGAAACCGGTGGAGAGACGCTCAGTGGTTTACTGGTTGCGCGACGGCAGGATGTGCGTCGCTGGGCCGAACAGCCTGAGAGTGTCAGCTGGGAGGGGCTGATGCCTCTTGCAGATACCTTGATCATGGTGGAAAGTGTGCTGGAGAACGCCAATGGTATGGCGAAGGATGTACCGGATCCGGTTGCAAACGCCGACGCTAATGCCTTGCAAAGTGCGGAATTGGCAGTGGTTACTGAGGCGCAAGCCGGTCTGAATCTGGCCAAACGAGCGATTACCTCATTCGTTGAATCCGGGTTTGATCGAGCGCATCTTGGGAACATCGCAACAACCTTGAATTCGGTGCGTGGCGGCTTGCAATTGCTTGACCTGCCGCGTGCAGCGGACATACTGTTGCGTTCGACACAGTTCATTGAATCTGCAATTAACAAGACGGGCGAGCTAGACAACAGCATACTGGAAACACTGGCTGATGCGCTGATCAGTCTGGAATACTATCTTGCGCAACTGGAGCTTCGCAAGGATGCTGACGACAGCGTACTGGACGTTGCCGATGAAAGCCTGACCGAAATCGGTTACCCGGCCGCGGCCTGAAAAATACCACTTAAAGGCTGTGGATGATGGCAGCGCTATAACAAGCTAACCACTGAGTTAAGGATGACGACCAGTACGACGGCTCAAATTATTCTCTGGATCGCAGTGCTGTTGCTGTTGATCGCAGCGCTTAAGATACTCTTGCGCGGTAACTGGTTTCTTGCCTGGCTAAGAGGGTGTGCGGGCGTTGCGTTTCTCGTTTTGGCTGCATTGCTCGCGTCAATGGCGGGAGATATGCGCTCCTACAAACCATTACTCGCGGCGCAGAGCATCGCGAATATTCGTTTCACTGAGTTCAAGCCGCAAATTTACATTGCGACTGTCAGCGTTCCTGGCCAACCTGAAAATGCGTTCGAATTGCATGGTGACCAATGGCAGCTGGATACTCGCATTATTGCCTGGCGTGGCTTGCTCGCGTCGCTTAACATTGAACCCTTGTACAGGCTAGGACGCTTATCCGGCCGCTATCTGATATTGGAACAGGAGCGGAATAACCCGCGCTATGTCCATGAACTGGGCGCATCGGACTTTGGCATTGATACTTGGAAATTACTGCACGGGCTGCATAAAAGGTTGCCCTGGCTGAGACCTCAATACGGCAGTGCCGTGTACATGCCCATGGCGCATGAGGCGAGTTTTGAGGTGGTGCTGAGCGGCAATACCTTGCTAGCAAGCCCGACCAACGAGCAGGCGGTCGCAGCGCTAGACACCTGGAAGTAATTCAATTCGGCCCCTGTCTGCTGTTAACGGTTTCACGCTATAATCTCGCGCCCCCAAAACGTCTACGGAGCGTCTTGTGCTCGAATTGTTCGCAGAATATGGCTTGTTCCTTGCCAAAGTAGTCACCATTGCCGTCGCAATCATGTTTGTTATTGCATCGGCGGCCACTGCTGCCCAGCGCGGCAAGCCATCGCAAGATGGCCATATTGAAGTCAAAAATCTGAACCGCCGATACAATGATATGCGCGACACCTTGCGGCACGCCGTGTTATCTGAACCGCAGTTCAAAGCCGAAGAAAAGCAACGGCAAAAAGACGAAAAAAAACGCCTTAAATCGGAGAAGAAGACACTCAAGAAAACCGATAAAAAGCCAGCTCATTCCGAGGTTGATGCTGACGCCGGCAGCGCGGAACCAGAACTAGGCAAAAAGCGCATCTTTGTGGTGAACTTCAATGGCGACCTTCAGGCATCAGCGGTCGATCATTTACGCGAAGAAGTCAGTAGTGTGTTATCACTTGCAAGACCTCAGGATGAACTTGTGCTGGTGCTGGAAACTCCGGGTGGCGTGGTGCATGGTTATGGCCTGGCAGCGTCACAATTGCAGCGAGTCAAACAGCGCAATATACCGCTTACGGTTTGTGTTGATAAGGTTGCCGCCAGTGGTGGCTACATGATGGCATGTCTGGCGGATAAAATTGTTGCCGCACCTTTTGCTGTGCTCGGCTCGATAGGGGTCGTGGCACAGATACCTAACTTTCATCGCCTGCTGCAAAAGAATGAGGTTGACGTCGAGATATTAACAGCCGGTGAATACAAGCGAACCCTGACTTTGTTTGGCGAAAATACGGATAAGGGACGCGAGAAATTCAAGCAGGATCTGGAGGAAACCCACGTATTGTTTAAAGAATGGGTGGCGGAGCACCGACCTCAACTTGATATTGATAAAGTTGCGACCGGCGAAACCTGGTACGGTAAACGAGCCATTGACTTGCTGCTTGCTGACGAAATAAGTACCAGTGATGACTATCTGTTTAATCAAGTGGACGACGCCGACCTGTATCAAGTTCGCTATGAAGAGAAGAAGAGCCTGCAGCAACGATTTGGTATGGCGGCAACAAGCACCTTGGACGACCTTCTGATGCGTTGGTGGAATCGGTTACAGGGAACTCGCTGGTTCTAAACGCTTACAGCTTGCCAATCGATGCAGCGGTTAATACCATAGCAGCGAGCGTGACCAAAATAACAACAGGAATCTTATGGCTATAGCAGGATTACTCGTCTCCGTCGCACTGCTGATTTGGCTTGCGCTGCGCGGTGTCGATATCATCTTCGCCGCATTATTGTGTTCTTTGCTCGTTATCATCACCAATGATTTGCCGATAGCGCAGGGACTTACCGAGTATTTTTCTTTTGGTCCGCTGGGTGCATTTACATTTGCCGGTAAGTTTTTTTTGCTGTTTGCAGCCGGTGCGATGTTCGGGCGTGTCATGGGAGACAGCCATGCGGCGGCTAGTCTGGCGATGGCGATGGTTCGTAAGCTGGGCGCTCATCGGGCATTATGGATCACCACGCTAGCCTGTGCTCTACTGACCTACGGTGGCGTCGTGGTTTTTGTGGTTGTTTTTGCAATGTACCCTCTGGGTCTGAAACTGCTGCAGGAAGCTGATATCCCTAAACGCCTATTCTGCGCTGCCCTGGCACTGGGTGCGGGTACGTTTACGTTGACGGCATTACCGGGTACGCCATCCATTCATAATGTTATTTCATCAGTCTCCCTCGGCACTGATTTGTTTGCAGGTTTTTGGCTTGGCCTGGCAGGCGGTATCGGGATGTTCGCGGGTGGTATCTGGTATCTCGAGCGACAGCGCCGTCTGGCATCTGCACATGGGGAAGGGTTTCAACCTGGACCACGAGATCGTATCGTGGAGCTTAGTGACAGTGAATTACCACACTGGTTAGTGGCGTGTTTACCTCTCGTCGTCGTGCTGCTTACTATCATGTTACCGCGAATTCTATTGCTGTTGTTTGGCGAGGATACTCTGGCCACAGAGTCTGCCCTGTCTCAGTTGTTAAATTTTGCCAATAAGCAGCCGATCGTCTGGCCAAGCATTGCACTGTTTTGTGGGACATCTCTGGCGGTACTGTTATTCCCCGCCGTTCGCAGGAACGCGTTGCATACCATTGGGCTGGGCACACAGGATTCCATTATGCCCTTGGTAAATACAGCAGCCGTGATTGGTTTTGGTGGCGTTGTGACTAAAACAGCGGTGTTCGCAGAATCAACACAGTATGTGTTGGAATCTTCTTTGCCGCCGCTGTTGTCTATGTTCTTCTCGGTCAGCCTGGTGTCAGCAATTACAGGCTCCGCGTCCGGTGGCTTGCAAATATTCATGCAAACCATGGCGCCAGCGTATTTGGAAATGGGCATTGAGCCGGAAACTTTGCACCGAATTGCGACGATGGCGAGCGGTGGTTTTGATTCCTTACCTCACTGCGGTGCAGTGGTTGCCATGCTCACCATTACGCAACTCACTCACAAGCAGGCCTACCGTGACGTTGGCATGATCACCGTGGTGATACCGGTGCTGGTAACTTTGAGCCTGTTGGGTGTGGTAGCGCTCGGTCAGTGATCTGAGCTTGCATGATCTTGCGCTGGACCGGGCGCATACAATTCAAATTGTGGAAGCAAGGGTTTGAATTTATAGTCTTGCAGCCATTTGCCACCCAGATCAGAGTTTTCCTGCTGATCGCGCATAAAATTGTAGCGGCTCTTGGTCAATTCCCGTCTGTGCGCTGCATCTTTCAGTATCACAGGATGAATAAACACCATCAGATTACTCTTGGTTTTTGTAACACCTTTTGAACTGAACAGCTTACCCAGGACCGGTATATCGCCCAGTACAGGGACTTTGCTGCGGCGTTCGCGTTCTTCGTCACTGATCAGGCCTCCAATCACCAGCACCTCGCCATCTTTTATTAATGCCCGAGTTCGCATCTCGGTCTTTCTGGTAATTAAGTCCGTTGCTACGTCCGCTACCGCCGGGTCGACCGATTGGTCGATCGTCTCAGTGGTTTGTTCCAATTGCAGAGCGATAGAGTCACCCTGATTAATTCTAGGTGTGACTCGCAGCGACGTTCCTATATCCTGGCGCTCAATAGTATTAAACGGGTCGGCAGTAGATGATGCGCTGCCAGTTGATTGGCCAGTCAAAAACGGAACACTTTGCCCGACCAGCAATTCGGCTTCTTCATTGTCCAGGGCAATGATGGTTGGCGTTGAAAGAATGTTCGCGTTACTGTTTGATGATAGAGCACGAATAGCGGCACGTAGAGAACCGTTACGGAAGAAGCCAAACGTTAGCCCCGCTGCCGGGTTGAAATCTGTACCAATATTGGGGACCGGCGAAAGTGCATCAGATACGGCGGCCAGCGGCAAGTTACCCAAAGTGTTCACCGCACTGAGCACACCACCGTCTGGATCGTTGAGCACAGATTCTGTGGAGATCCAGCTCACGCCGATATCGTTTGCAACGCTGTTGTTAACCTGTACTACCAGAGCTTCTATCAGCACTTGTGCCTTACGTATATCAATCTGAGAAACTACTCGCTTCATATCCGACATCAGGGCTGGCGGTGCGCTGATCACCAATGCATTCGTGCTTTCGCTGGCTTCAACACTGACATTCATGCGCTCTTGGCCCTGTTCCTGCGCTTGCACACCGGCCATGCTTTCCAGAATAGGCACCAGCTCGGTCGCATCGACGTAATTCAAGTAGACCACCTGTGTGCTGCCATCACCTTGTACCGGTTGATCAAGGCGGGTTATCAGCTTACGCAGGTTACTGCGCCGAGAGGCGTCACCATACATAAGTACACTGTTGCTGCGTTCATCAACAGAGAACTTAACACTCAGCGATGCTGCAGGATCACCGCCAGGCGGCATCAGTTGGGAAAGACTTTGCAGTATGTCGGAAGCGTTGGCGTGCTTGAGT
Organism: Gammaproteobacteria bacterium; assembly: GCA_030429735.1. Lineage (GTDB taxonomy): Bacteria > Pseudomonadota > Gammaproteobacteria > Pseudomonadales > JAUIET01 > JAUIET01. The sequence continues at coordinate 366,439 of JAUIET010000004.1, read as the reverse complement.
TTTACAACATCAAATTCGCTGTTGCTGGGTTTATCCATACGTGCCAGGATGTTCTCAATCTTCTCGATATTGTCGACTCTATCAACGACGACCAGCGAATTTGATGAACTGTCAGCCGCAATCTGGGAGTGCTCTGGCAGCAGAGGTCGCAACAAGCCTATCAGCTGGGTAGCTGGAATGTGCTTTACCGGTAAAACGCGGGTGACCACCGAAGAACCACTGTCGCTACTGAATGGTGTGTTGCCCTGCGCGGCAACACTTTCGGGTACGATACTGATGACTCCGTCATTTTCCTGTGCCGCAAAGCCGTTGACCTGAAGCGCAGAGAGGAACAATTCATAGGCTTCTTCAGAGCTTACGGGCCCCGCCGAAATAATAGTGACGTTGCCGGTCACGGCATTGTGAACCAGGATATTCTTGCCAGTGATATCGGATACCCATTGGATCACGCTGCGTATGTCGGCATCGCGCATGTTCATGGTGACGCCATCATTGCCGGCATCGAAGGCCGGTTGTGCGCTCTGCGCTGCGACGTTTTGAGCCAGCAATAGAGGCAACAGCATGACCGCTAAAAGAATCACACTACGGTGTAATTGCGGTCTGAAAATAAACAGGTGCGAAAACACGCTGCCAGAATGTCTGTTTGCCGTCATCAATTACTGCTCCTGACTTTGTTTACGCAGTTGTTCCAGGCGCTGTCGGACTTGCCCGAGTTTGCCGTCATTTGGGAGTTGGTTCAGAAGTTTATCCGCTGCGCGCTGAATGGTATTCCCTGGTGTGCGTGCTGCTTGTCGGAATGTCAGCACTGCGCGTTCACCGTGAGTATTCAGATACACACGATCACGTTCAATACTCGATACACTGATGCCGTCAGCCAGATTGCTACCCACAGCGTACGTGCGTGGAGGCTGTCCTGGTTTGGCGATTATCGCTGTGCTGCGGCTCTCATCCGAGGATTCAAAAATTGCCTGCAGGGAAAATTCCGAGTGGCTCACGGTGGTAGCTTTTTGTTTGCCTTCTGCCGAATTTGCAGATGAATTGGCAATGGCAAATACGTTACTGGATACAATGCGTTCAACATCGAAGTTCAATGCACTGCGTTTTGTGTTGTTCGAAAGTTGAGAACCAGTACTGGTCGGCCACCAGAGCGTTGCGGTGTGCAAAACAAAAGCAGCGCCCAACAGCAGGCTGGCTGCGCCAATGACAACGCGTGGTCTATCAACAATTATTGATTTAATTTGAAACACCTGATCGCAGTCTGTGATGTGATGTGGTTAAAAAACGTGCACCAATCACTCTGTTGCTCAAATAGATCATAAGCTGGTCGAATGTTTCGGTCGCAACTATAGTTTAGTACAAGAAATCAAATACACACCGCTACCGGACAATCTATGCTAGATGCCTTAGAGCCTACTGTGCCAATGATGTTTGGGGATTCTGTATCCGCAAATGATGATTCTGAGCGCAGCTTAGCCATTGAACGAAAAATTCCTTTAGCATTCGCGCGGAAGTTTGGCGTGTTTTGTCGCGAAGGTGCTGAAGGCTTGAGCCTGGTGCACAGACAGAGCGTGACTTTGGAAAGCATTCTTGAAGCAAGACGTATTCTTGCTTACAACGGACCGTACAGATTTCACTCAGTGGACGATCAACAGTTCGATGATTCGCTGAATGCTGCCTATGAGCAGGACAGTGCAGCAGCCATGCAAATGGTGCAGGGACTGGGTGACGAGCTTGATTTGGACAGCTTGGCCAACTCTGTTCCAGAGGCTGAAGATTTGCTCAGCCGCGAAGACGACGCGCCGATTATCCGACTGATTAATGCGGTACTCAATGAGGCAGTAAAGCAAGGCGCCTCTGACGTTCACATAGAGACTTACGAACGCTCGCTGGCAGTGCGCTTTCGCATCGACGGTGTTCTTCGTACTGCGGTGCAACCGCGACGTGAATTGGCTGCATTGTTGGTTTCGCGAATAAAAGTAATGGCGAAGATGGACATTGCTGAGAAACGAGTGCCTCAAGATGGTCGTATCAGCCTACGAGTAGGAGGCCGGGAAGTGGATGTGCGTGCTTCTACTCTGCCGTCGAGTTACGGTGAACGCGTTGTTCTGCGCTTGCTCGATAAAGCGTCTAACAACTTTCAACTTGATGCTTTGGGCCTGGACCCACAGTCGCTGTTGAGTCTGCGCGGCATAATTAACCAACCTCATGGCATTTTCCTGGTCACCGGACCTACTGGTTCGGGCAAAAGCACCACGCTGTATTCTTCGCTGATCGAACTGAACGATCACAGCCGCAATATTCTGACCATCGAGGACCCTATCGAATACAACCTGGAAGGCGTGGGTCAATCGCAGGTTAATTTGCGCGCCGACATGACCTTTGCGCGAGGTCTGCGCGCCATACTCCGGCAAGACCCAGATGTGGTTATGGTGGGAGAAATACGAGATCTGGAAACAGCCGAGATTGCAGTGCAAGCAAGCTTGACGGGGCATATGGTGATGTCAACGTTGCACACAAACAGTGCCGTAGGCGCGATTACGCGTTTACAGGACATGGGTATTGAGCCATTCCTGCTATCGTCAAGTCTGGTGGGCGTGCTTGCGCAACGATTGATTCGTACACTTTGTCCCGCATGCAAAAGCACTCGCGAAGCAGATGACTTTGAACAGACCTTGTTTCAGCGTTATGACCAACACTGTGTAGAGCTGGCTCAGGCGGTGGGTTGTGAAGAGTGCAGTTTCAGCGGTTATAAAGGTCGAAAAGGCATCTATGAATTGCTTGCCGTGGACACAGACATTCGGCAACTGATTCACGGCGGTGCCAGTGAGGCAGAGCTTGAAGCGGCAGCACGATTATCCAGCATGAGCATCCAAGAAAACGGTTTGCAATGCGTAATTCAACATGAGACGACGCTGGAAGAAGTTCTTCGCGTGACGCACTCGGAATAAGCTCGAATGTCTGCATTTACCTATTCAGCGCTGGATGCCAGTGGCCACACGCAAAATGGTGTTTTAGAGGCGGACAGTTCGCGTCAGGTGCGCGAGCAGATACGCGGTAAAGGGTGGGTACCCCTGAGCGTCGGCGAGCAAAGCCAGGTTGCGGCCAATGTCTCCGTAAGACCTCTATTTTCCTGGCGTCGCCAGATCAACCACAAAGATCTTGCGATACTTACTCGCCAGCTGGCAACACTTGTACAGAGTGGCATGCCTATTGAAGAATGTCTGAACACAGTGGCGCTACAGGCTGAGGAGCAGGCGACCAAAGGAATATTGCTGTCGGTTCGATCAAAAGTGTTGGAAGGTCATTCCCTCGCAGACGCGCTCCGCCAGCAGGGCAGCGCGTTCCCACCCACTTTCAGTGAAATGATCGCGGCCGGTGAACATTCAGGTTACCTGGACACAGTGTTGGAACAACTCTCAGACCACCTGGAAACTGCGAGCGATACACGCCAGAAGGTTAAGTTGGCATTGATTTATCCGGCCATGCTTTTTTCAGTGGCCATGCTCATGGTACTGGGACTATTGACGTATGTCGTCCCCCAGGTCGTCGGTGTATTTTCCGAGCAGAATGCACAACTGCCCGTGCTTACTCAATGGTTGATTACCGTCAGTGACTTTCTGCAGGTCAATGGTGGTTTGCTACTACTACTGTTTGCGATGTTGCTGATTGTTGTTCGCTGGATTTTTTCGTTTGAGGGGCCAGCGCTATGGAAAGACCGTGTGCTGCTTAACTCGCGCATAACGCGCGGCTTAACGCGTGCCAGCGCCACCGCACAATTCAGTAATACGCTAAGCATTCTGGTCATGAGTGGTGTGCCGTTGGTCGAATCTCTGAAAATTGCCAGAGAAGTGCTTTCGAATCGCTATTTAACTGAGCAGCTCACGGCAGCAATCCGTTCTGTGGAAGAAGGTGAAAGTCTGCACAATGCTCTCACACAATGTGCCCAGTTTTCGCCAATGCTGCTGCATATGGTTGCCAGTGGTGAAGCCAGTGGCGAACTTGGCCGCATGTTGAGCAAGGCCGCCGAACACGAGCAGCGCGGACTGAATTATGCAATTGATGGAAGCATGAAACTAGTGGAACCGATGATCTTGTTGTTTATAGGTGGTGCGATTTTCACCATTGTATTGGCCATACTTCAGCCGATATTTGCGTTGAATCAGCTCATATAGAGGAATTGTCATATGACCCAAATAACGAATGTTAGATCGAGGCTGGAACAGTTGTGAATACGAAACAAGTTGGCTTTACATTGATTGAAATCATGGTTGTGGTCGTAATCATCGGAGTATTGATTGGGCTCGTTGCCCCGAATGTACTGGGGCGTGTTGATGAGGCCAGGGTTACTGCAGCAGCAGCGGATGTGAGTATGTTGTCACAATCTTTGGAGCTCTATCGGCTGGATAACCACTCGTACCCGACAACGGATCAGGGGCTGATGGCCCTGGTTCAAAAACCAAGTGGCAGTCCAGCTGCAAAAAACTGGAATCCGCAAGGTTATGTTGGCGGAAAATCGCTGCCAAAGGATCCATGGGGTAACGACTATCAGTACTTGAGCCCTGGTGCACAGTCTGCCTACGACGTCTATTCCCTGGGTGCCGACGGTAAGCAGGGCGGGGAAGGCTACAACGCGGATGTGGGGAACTGGGAAGAGGGCTAGGAAGAACTGGATCGCCAGTTCGTTCTTACTCAAAGTCTCAATTACCGCATGATGAAACCTGATCATTCGTCTGGCTTTACGCTAATCGAGTTGCTGCTGGTGCTGACCATAGTCGGTCTGTTTTCCGGTATGGTGTTGTTAACCGCTCCGCTCAATAGTGCCAGAGCGTTGGAGAGCGAAGCTCGGAATTTTCAATCTCTGCTTGCTCAAATGAGCGCTGCTGCCGTTCGCAATAGCGAGCAATATGGCGTCAGGCTCGGTCCAGGCCAATGGCGGCTGGTTCAGTTGAATGAATCAGAAACAGGTCTAGACGGTTGGTCGCCTATCGCCTGGCAAGATCTGGGTATTGTTCACAGCAACTACATGTGGAATGAAAGCACACGGTATGAATTCAATCAGCGGGCGGGAAAGCGACTCGCAGGCCGAATGCCAGTAACGTCGAATCCAGATTTGATCGCCTATGCCAATGGCGAAACAAGCGCTTTCTTGCTGACGCTTTCAAGCAAGCAGCACAAAGGGCCAGAATTTCACTTGCAGTCGGACGGCCTTAACTTAGAATGGTTGGAGGAGTAGATGTGTTAACAGCGAACGCACCAAGTCACCGGCCATGCTTCAAAGGCTACGCTACTCGACCAAGATGTAACGGGTTTACCCTGTTGGAAATCTTAATTTCCTTAGCGATTTTTGCGTTATTGAGTTCGGCTATTGCTGGGCAGACAACGTCGAGTGTGCGCGTACAACAGAGTTTGGAAACCAAGCGCGTAGCAACTCAGCTGGTTGAAAATACGATCGAACAGTATCGATTAATGGAGACATTGGCAACAGACGGCCGAAAAAGACAAGTGGTTAAGTACGCTGAGCGTCTATGGAATGTTGATGTGGTGATAGAAAACACCCGACGAGCTGATATGCGCGTCATAAAAGTTGCGGCTAACCCCGCTGACTCAGGGAAAACAGTGTCGGCTGGCAAATCACACGATAGTACAGTTGTAAACATGATTGCTTACCTGGGCGCTCACTAGTGACTGAAGGCGTACTAGCTACCAAGGGCGTTCACGTGCACAAGCGCGATGATCGCGGCTTTACCCTGGTGGAAGTGCTGGTCTCTATTTCCATATTCAGCTTTATCGCGCTGGGTGCTTTTCGTTTGCTCAGCTCAACCGCTGCTGTGACTGATGTTGGTCAGAGTTCATCGGATCAAACGTTTGTTTATCGAAAGGCGATTAATGTGATCACTGGTGATTTGCGAAACGCGGTCCCCAGAAAAATGCTGTCATCCAATCCGGTTGTCCCTGCAAAGCCTGCATTTTTGAGTGACCCAATTACTATGCTGGAGTTCAGTCGCGGTGCCTATGGTCCGAGTGCAGGACCAAATAGATCGGCTGCGGTTCGCGTGCGTTATGAATTGCGCGAGACGCAAGAGCAAGACCTTACTAACTCTGTAGATCAAGGTAGATTCGATCTTGTTCGGCACATAAGTCCAATGGACGGCGACTATCAGGGAGTTGAACGAGAGCAGCTGTTATTACGCAATGTCGAATCGGCATCACTGCGATTTATGGACAGCGATGGTCAATGGCACCGTGATTGGCCACAACCTCAGAAAGTCGCTTCATCCTCTTTGGATTCCATGGAACAGCCTGATGGCGTTGAAAAAGACCGAGTACCCAGGGCGGTTGAGCTGGGCATTGAAACGTCAGTAGTGTCTGGACCGGTACTGATAGCTTTGCGAGACTGACGCCATGCGACCCACTAAACCTGTAATGTTGGCGTCTCAGAAAGGTCTGGCCTTACTAAGCGTCATGCTGGTGGTTACCATCGCTATTGTTCTTTCTGCTCAGCTTATGCGGCAAACTTCAGCTGCGCTGAATGACGCGCAGCAAACAGCGCAACTCAGACAAGCGTTTTGGTATTCTCGAGCCGGGGAAACTTTTGGTCGTCAAATTTTGCATGAGGATTTTGTGCAAGGCACACAAGCCAGGCAAGCAACGACAGATAGTTTTCATGATACGTGGGCCGAGAGCTTTCGTGGCTTCGAGTTAGAGGATGGCAAACTCGTTATTAAAGTTATTGATCTGCGATCTCGAATCAACCTGAATGCCATACAGGGGCAGGCCTCTACCGCCGCGGAAAGTGCATTGCGAGAGGTTTGGTTGCAACACGGCCTACCCACGGCGCAGTTGGACATACTACTGGCGTATCTACAAGACCATACATTTCAGGACATCAGTGAGCTCGCTGGGCTACTGAACATTAATCAGCAACAGCTGGTTGCGCTTCAATCACTCCTGGTAGCACTTCCAGATTCACAGCTGGCCGTTAATCTGAACACTGCGGGTGAGGCGGTGTTGCAAGCGGTTTTGCCCAAGGAATCCGACAGTGTTGTTCGAAAAATAATCGAAACCCGTGCTTCAGAAGCATTTATCAGCGTAGATCAAGCGCCACTTTCGAACTATAGCTCGACTTCGACTACGCTTGATGTAAAGAGCGAATACTTTGAAGTGCAAGCGCATGCTCAATTTGGCAATGCCCATCATTACTTGCGCACCCGTTTACACCGCAACGTCGACGGAGAACTTCGAATTCTGGATCGTGCAGAAGGAAAACAGTTTGTGCGAGAACTTCTTGAACACACTCAGTCTTAAGCTATGAATTATCTGTGCCTACAACTAGACGCTGATCCTGATCCAGAATCAACGCTGTGCGATTGGTTGCTGCTGGATAGCAAAGGTCATGTGATCGGTTCCGGGCAGCATTGTCTGGCCGAACTTGCCGAGCATCAGGCCGCCGGCCAGGAGTATCGTACGGTCGTAATCTTGTCTGGCGACAGGGTCAGAATGAGCCGCGTACATGTCGCCGCGCAACATGTCGCGCATTTAAAGACGGTTGTGCCCCATATGGTTGAGGAAAGCCTCGCTGAAGATCTGGAGGATGTGCACGTTGCGCTGCCTCCGAACAGTGGCGCGGGCGAAAACTCGGTAGCCATCGTGAGTCATGCTGAACTGATTCACTGCCTTGACCTGTTGTATACGTATGATCTGGAACCTTTCATGCTTGTCCCAGAGTACCTGGTGTTGCCTGGCAGCGATTCAGGGACCCGTATTCTGGTGGAACGCGATCGTGCGGTTATACAGTTTGCAGAACACCAGGGAACGTCTGTGGAACCGGAACTTCTTGGTACTTATTTGAAGTTGCATTTCCAGGAAGCCGCGAACAGCACAAGCGAGGACATTGATCAGCCTGCCGATTTGCAACTCGGTATTAATAAGCGACCATCGCTGACCTTGATGGCTCAGCAAGATGACGCAGAAGCCAACCGGATGCTGCAGCAGTTCCAGACGGAGTTACTCAGTTATAAGCTTGAGGAACGGCTGTTCACAGAGTCGCCGTTTGAACTGAAGGCAATTACCGCGGTCCGCGACCGAACTCGTATTCTCAATTTGCTGCAAGGTGGGTATAGGGCTAGAGCCGACGATCGTCCACGGTTTCCGTGGCGCTGGATCGCACTTGCAGCGTCGATTTTTCTAGTGGCAGAGATTGCCATGCTCACGACAACGGCGTGGTGGTATAACACGAAAGCGGATCAATTTGCTGTTGCTAACGAACAGCAGTACCGAGCGCTGTTCCCAAATGAGCAACGTGTTGTTGACCCCAGGCGACAATTCCAGAGTCATCTCAATCGCCAACAGGGCAGTGGGTTTAGCGCTGAATTTCTGTATTTGATGGAAGCGGTAACCACGTCTATGGGTGAACAGTTGTTGCCCATTCAATCGATAAGTTACGACGCATACGGTGATGGAATGGTGCTTGACGTCAATGCAGAAAAGCTGGATGACCTTGAGCTTTACACGCGGAAGCTCAAGCAGCGAAATCTCGACGTCAGTTTACTGTCCGCGGCCGAAAAAAGCGATGGTGTTCGTGGTCGGGTGATGGTTGCAAGGCTATGAATACATCGGTGAACGTCATCATGCTGTGTGATTGAGGTAAGACAATGAATATCGCAAACGCGTTATTGGATCGTTTGGCGCTAGGCTGGAACTCGCTGCAGACATTAACGATTACGCAGCATCTGTATGCACGCTACACAAGCATGCGCGACAGAGACCAGTGGGCCTTGAAGGTACTGCTGGTATTTATGGCGTGCGTCTTCATGTATGTTCTGCTGTTAAAGCCTGCCCACGAATACGCGGCAGCCGCCAGATCGTCGGCAGAGAATCAACAAGCAACATTAAGCTGGATGAAAGCCAACGCGGCATTGTTCAAAAGCAGTCAATCCTCTGTGCTTCGGGACGACGGTCAAACGCTACTGGGCACAGCCTCGGAACAGGCCAAGTATTGGGGCATAGCCTTTAAACGTTTCGAGCCGGTTGATAAGACATCAATGCGTGTATGGCTGGAAGGTGTGAGTTTTGACAACCTGATACAGTGGATAGCGGGTTTGCATTCTGACCACAACATCACTGTCAGAGAAATTCAGCTGGACCAGCAAGCCAGTGGCGCGTTGAGCGCCAGCCTCACCTTGCAGGAATAAAAACGTTTTAACCCACCCTGGAAACGCTAGTGTCCCTTGCCAATATAGTCGATATTCCCTGCGGAACACGCCTAGAAGAACGCCATTGTGCTGGCTCTAAATGGTACGAACTTATGTTAAGGGACACTAGCTACTGATGTATAAAGAGTATTTCGGCTTCAGCGCACTGCCTTTTTCGATCGCGCCTGATCCAAATTATCTGTTTCTTAGTGAACAACACAAGGAAGCGTTAGCGCATTTGATCTATGGGGTTGGAGAGCAGGGTGGTTTTGTTTTGCTCAGCGGTGAGGTCGGTACCGGAAAGACCACGATCTGCCGGGCGTTTCTGCATCAGATACCCGAGCATTGTGAGCTAGCCTATGTGGTAAACCCAAAGCAATCCGAAACTGAACTGCTGAAATCAGTTTGCGATGAATTCGGCATCTACTACTTCTGGGAGAATCAGGGCAGTAATTATCTGGTGGATCTGATCAATGAGCACCTGTTGTCTTTACACTCTCAAGGCAAAAGTGCGGTACTCATCATCGACGAAGCGCAGAACCTGAGCGCAGATGTGCTTGAACAGTTACGTTTGCTGACAAACCTCGAAACGGATGAAAAAAAGCTGTTGCAGCTAATTCTACTCGGTCAACCTGAACTCAACGACTTGCTTGCCCGCGAAGAGCTCAGACAGCTTGCCCAGCGAATTACCGCACGATTTCACCTGCGCGCGCTGAGCGAAGCTGAAACACGTGCGTATATTCTGCACCGGCTGAAAATCGCCGGGTTTCATGGCTTATTATTCGGTGAGGACGCGCTTAGTAAAATATTCAAAGCCAGTGGCGGAATTCCTCGCCTTATAAACGTTATCTGTGATCGATGCTTGCTTGGTGTCTACAGTACCGGCGGCAATCTGGTAGATGATGCAATTTGTCAGAAAGCAATCGAAGAAGTGGTAGGGCGGGTATCATTGCGACGTTGGCGATTTCCATTTCGGTTGACCGCAGCTGCATTGTTGACCGTTGCATGCGCAGCGCTGTTTGTACATCACACTGGCAAGGAGGCAGCGACGATAAACCCCTCATCTACGGTACTCATTGATCAAGCACCGTCGAATTCACTATCGCCTGAAGATAAAGTTGTTGCTACCGATGAGCACGCAGCTTTATTGCATAAACTCGCCCGGGCGGAGGGCTTTACCAAGCAATACTCCAGCAACGTCGGCAGTGATTGCAGTGTCTTTGAAGAGCAGGAACTGTATTGTCAACAAGGGCAGGGAGACGCCGCAGAGCTTATGAACCTTGGGACCTCTGTGGTGGCGTATATTGATAAAAATGACGCAACTGATATAGAAGGTTGGGTGATATTGCGTGGCACGCCCGGTACACGTTTTACCGTTGAGTTCCCGGATGGCCGTGTGGAGCAGCGTTCACCAGCAACCCTGGCGAGTGTCTGGCCGGTAAGCTACACCTGGTTGTGGCGCCAGCCTGAAGGCTATAGAAGCACCGTATCGTTAGGCGAACGGGACCCATTCGTTAACTGGCTACGCGGCAGACTTGATCAGAGTGAGTCCAATCAACACGAGGCGTTTCGCGACAGCTTACCTTCGATAGATAGGGTCAGCTATCTACTGGCCAATGATGATAACCTTGACGCGCTAAACATGTCGAAACCTGTGGATGCGGCACTGCTGCGGACTATCAATAAAGCCAAACTAAGCGTTGAGCTAACAGAGCCAGGTCTTTCGCCCAGATTTGTGCAGTCACTAAGAAGCCGACACCTTCGTCGTATTGCCGGTTAAGGATACAGAGTACGATATGTCTTATATATTGGATGCGGTTCGCAAAGCCGACCAGGAACGACAGGAGAATCTGGCACCGACAGTGCACAGCTTGAGTGTCCAGTCGCCTCCAGGAATGCCTGTTAAATCGCGAATGGGTATGCAGTGGCCTGTGATTGTGCTCGGTGTGCTCGCTGTGAATGTGAGCGGCTGGTACTGGCTGTCGCAATCGGAGCAAACGCGGGACATCGTTAGCTTGGCAAACGATACGCAAACGCGACAAATTTCGGATGTGGCACCGAGCGAGCGTTTTAACCCAGCGCAAAACCTACAGGCTGGGCAGCAGGTCGCGCAACTGACCACGCAAGACAAGCGCGTACATTTATGGCAAGCGCCCGTGGATGCCCAAAATGTTGTGCGTGCTCTGGAGTTTTCATTCCACGTGTACGCGGATGATGCGTCAAAGCGCACGATTATTATCAATGGCCAAAGAGTGGCCGAAAAGGAAGCGATCAGTCAGGATCTACGCCTGGAAGAGATCACCAGTAGCGGGGTAATACTCCGCTATCAGGAAAATTTATTGATCGAGGTCGAAATCCTGGAGCAGTGGTGAGGCTTGCTTGCTGAGCTTGCCTGTCTGTTGATCTGCCTGTTTCTCACGCATGCCCTCATAATGCTCGCGGCTGATTGATCGAGCCGCTTTCTTGTCCAATATTCTAGGGTGAACAAACACCATCAGGTTGCTTCGCACGCTCTCATCAGTGCTGCGCTGGAACAAGCGACCGAGAATTGGAATGTAACCCAGTACCGGGACTCGGTCGACGCCTTCTCGCTTGTCTTCGCGGGTCAAACCGCCCAGAACAAGCACTTCATTGTCGGCAACCAGCACTTTGGTTTTGATGCTGCGTTTGTCGAAAATCAAATCGCTGGCCACAGTACTGTTGCTGATGCTCTCAACCTGTTGAAGAACATCCAGAGTGATTGACCCTTGCTCGTTGATTTGCGGCGTGACTTTCAGACTAACACCGATGTCCCGTCGCTCTATTGTGGTAAATGGATCACTGGTTGATGAGGCCTGCGATGTTTGCTGACCAGAGACCACCGGTACATTGCTACCCACCAGAATTTCGGCCTCTTCATTGTCCAGAGCCACCACCGATGGGGTTGATAACAGATTGGCCTGATCGGTCTGTGAAAGCGCGTTCAATAAACCCCTGAGCGATCCGTTTCGATAGTAACCGAGCGTGAAGCCTTGTCCCAGCACTGAATTCTCACTGAGAATATTGCCATTGGCATCAACCACGCGTTCTGCCTGGTCAAGACCAAATTCAGTTGCGGCCTCAACATCACGCCCGTTAAATGCTGTTTGCCATTGTACGCCCAGAGAATCTATCAGCTGGTCGCTCACCTCGACAATCACGGCCTCCAGGTGCACTTGCCGACGTTCTACGTCAATGTCAGCGATTACCGCTTTCATTTGTTCAAGAACGGGCTTGGAAGCGGTTAACACCAACGCGTTAGAAGACATAACTGCCTGAACGCTGGTGTGCGTGCGGCCAGTTTCGTCAGCGCTGTGCAGGCTATCCAACACTGGCAGCATTTCTTCGGCTGCTATGAAATTCAGATAAACGACCTCGGTGCGGCTATCGCGCGTTTGATTCAGGTCCAGCTGCGCAACCAGGCCGCGCACCTGCTGTCTTATTTTCTCCGAGCCAGTCACCAATAAAGAATTGCTGCGTTTGTCAACTGCCAGGGCCAGCTCTTGCTTGTCTTGCTGACCGAGCAGATTACGCAAAGCTCGTTCGGTTTGTTCTGCGTCAGAATGCTTGAGAGAAATAATGTCTATATCTAATTGCCCGCGTTGATCGAGACGGTCAATCAAGCTGCGAACTTTACGAATATTGTCAATTCTGTCGGCAATCAGCAGCGTGTTGGTGCCAGGCAGGTGCGACAAAGTGCCATGCTCGCCAAGTAGCGGTTGCAATTGCGTGGCAACGGCTGCTGCATTGATTGAGCGGGCTTCAAAAACATGAACGGCTTTTTCGCCACCGGAGTGGCCGTCAAAGGAATCCAGCACGGCACTGTGATTTTGACTGGACTTGGCGGACGGCACAATACTCACGGTATTGCCTTTTATTGCAGCACTAAATCCATTCAGGTTTAAGGCCTGAAGGAACACATCGAAGGCCTGCTCTTCGCTGAGTGGTTGACTCGAGAGAACCGTGATATTGCCCTGAACAGAAGGGTCAACAACAAAGCTTCGACCTGTTGTTTCCGACATCCATTGAATAACGGTTCGCACATCGGCGTCGCGCATATTCATTGTAATGCCTGCGCTGGCGCTCACTGCGGCGCTGTACAGAAAGGAAAACATGCTCAGCGTTACTAAACCAAGCAGGATACGGATGCAGGCGGTAGCCCGCTGAAAACAAGCGCTATACATCTCCTAAAGTCTAGCAGCGCAGCGCAATTTCACCCTTAATCAGTGGGCTTGGGCGAGAATATTTTTTGCTTTGCGATCAAGTAAATACGAACACACTCTATTCAGCGGTTTCCGGCTCGTAGTCAGGGTCTGAAGCGGCCACATCGCCCGTCGAACTTCGATCGATGCCCGACGAATCGAGGTTGTCTGGATCTTCCACCGCCGGACCGATTACTTCGTCTTCTTCTCGCTCAATACCGATTCTGAACGCTGCAAAGCCAGGCATCACCACCTGATTAAGCGCCATACCCAGCACCCGCCCCTTTGCTGGCGACTGGACTTCATGGCGCTTGTTGGTGATTGGATCGGTAACCGTACCCAACACTTCGCCTTCATTGACCCGCTTTCCCAAAAACACTTGGCTGAATAAAATACCGCCATAATCAGCGCGAACCCATGTGGACTCGTAAAACACTGGTTCGGGTTTACCCCAGAAACGCGCTTTTTTAAGCATGTTCAGCTTGTTCATCAAGGTTTGAATCGCCTTCACACCATGGGCTACTTCCTTATCCTGAAGGCGCATGGGTTCGCCGGCTTCCAAGGTGACTGTTGGTATACCGTGCATGTTCGCCGCGTAGCGCAGAGTGCCTTTTGCACCACCTGAATGCAGTACTGCGGTAGAGCCAAACCCTTGCGACAACTCAACGACCGAACTGTTTAGCAGATCGGCTCGAATTTGTGGCAGGTTCGTGCGGTGGAATGAGCCGGTATGCAGGTCAACAAGATAGCTGCAATTGTCAATGATCTCACTGAAAAAGGAATACGCAATACGTGACGCCAGACTGCCATCCGGATTGCCCGGGAAAAAACGATTCAGATCCCTGCGGTCAGTTAAGTAACGGGAGTTTCTGCGAAAGCCCTGTAAATTCACGATTGGTACGCCAATCACCGTGCCCGTCAATTTTTCAGGCTCTATGTCGTACATCACACGTCGAACAATTTCGATACCGTTCAACTCATCGCCATGTATGGCAGCCGTTAAGCACAGTACCGGGCCTTGCCGCGCCCCATTCACGACCAGCACCGGTGTTGAACCTGCGATACCTTCAAAGGATTGGCTGGGTGTCCAGGACATCCGGGTAGCGGTACGCGGTGGAACTTCCTTACCAAGCAAGACGAAGGGTACGCCATCGTCGTAGTCGTCATCGCTGTCTTGAACCTGCTCATCCGTTTGTTGGACGCTATCTGTATCGTCCGACGAGGGCACTGGGTTTTCTACCGCTGGTTCGGGCAGCTTCTCGATCGGTTTGTCGAGGTCAATATTCTCGGCTTTTTCCAGAGGTTTATCCTCTGGGTGTTTGTCGAGCTGGGTGACACTTTCAGAAAGCTCAGGGGTTGGCGCACTGTCTGCCGCTGCCTGCTGTGCGAGCACGCCGCAAGAGTAGATAAAGCATAGGGCTAACGCGTTGAAACCCTTCATTGTGGCTGATCCCCGATTTTGGTCTTCGTGACCGCGAGCTGCGCCATAAGCGCAGGGTTCCGCAAGTCCAATGTTAATTGTAAATCTAGTTATGCATGCTAAAGCATTGAACTATAACATGCTTTTCTGCCATGACTGCCACACCATGTAACTGTGAATGATGCTAAGGCTTGGAAATCAATATTTTGTACAATTCATAATCAACTATAGCTCAGGTACCGAAGTCGCCAACTTTGTTCCGCGCGTAAGCGACATCCGTCACACTATATGTGTAGCCAACCCTGTGTTATAAATTCCGCTCTTTAACCAACAACATCCTTTGGAGTTGCCGTGCCCTCAAGACTCATGCCGCTGAGTGTATTATTGCTTGCCCCTGTGCTTTTTTTCACCAAAGCAGCACACGCTGATGCGGGTAAAACCGCGGGCCCGATTATCAATTTTGAAAATCGTTTCCTGCCGGATACGTATCAACACGGTATTGTGGTGGCAGCTGAACAATTGGCCGCTGACGTGGGTGTGGCGATTATGCAAAAAGGGGGGAATGCAATTGATGCGGCGGTGGCAACAGGGTTTGCATTGGCGGTTACCTATCCCAGTGCTGGTAATCTGGCCGGTGGCGGCTTCATGTTGATTCATAAAGACGGCGAACAGCACTTCATTGACTACCGTGAAACCGCACCGATTGCCTCCTACCGAGATATGTATCTTGATGAGAATGACAATGTCGATCGCTCCAGATATTACGCTAGCCGCCAGAGCGCGGGGGTACCGGGGACAGTTGCCGGTTTGATACACGCACTTGAAAAGTATGGAACGATGTCACTGTCTGAGGCCATTGAGCCCGCTATTGAACTTGCGGAAAAAGGATTTGAGGTCAGCTACGCACTGGCGGGAGGCATAAGCCGGCGAGGTGATTATGCGCCCTGGCAAGATAAAGAGGCGAAACGCATCTATTTCAGAAAAGATGGTACCTATTTGCAGCCAGGCGACTGGTTAAAACAAGCTGACCTCGCATGGACATTGAGGCAGATCAAAAAGCACGGTCGCAGCGCGTTTTATCAAGGCAAAGTGGCGCAGCGCTTTGTAAAAGACATGCAGCGTAATGATGGGCTTATAACGCTTGCAGACCTTGCTAACTATGAGGTTCGTGAGAGAGAACCGGTTCGAGGTCGTTTTCTCGACTTCGACGTGGTTTCAGCACCACCACCATCGAGTGGCGGCGTGCACATTATCCAGATGCTGAACATTATGGAACACTTTGACCTGGTGGCGATGGGGCACAACAGTGCTGACTACCTGCACCATCTGGCTGAGTCCATGAAGTTTGCGTACGCCGACCGCAGTCAGTATCTTGGCGACCCTGATTACGTCAAAGTACCGGTTGCGGAGCTAACCGCAAAGAGCTATGCGCGCACACTTGCCGCATCAATAAAGCCCGATGTGGCAACGCCTTCGGCAGACATTCGGCCGGGCGCGCTGTTACCCGAAGAAAGCAATGACACCACACACTACAGCGTGGTTGACCGGCATGGAAATGTTGTCAGCAATACTTACACACTGAACTTTAGCTTTGGCTCCGGAATCGTATCCAAAGGAACCGGCATGCTGTTGAACAATGAAATGGCTGATTTCTCGGCGCGCCCCGGCCACGCCAACCCATTCGGCCTGCTTGGTGGTACCGCTAATGCGATCGAACCCGGCAAGCGGCCTTTGTCTTCCATGAGCCCAACCATGGTGTTTAAAGACAATAAGCCCTGGTTGGTAACGGGTAGCCCGGGTGGCAGCTTGATAATAACCTCGGTGTTGCAGGTCATTTTGAATGCCACAGTGTTCGGTGACAACGTGGCCACCGCAGCCGCCTTGCCTCGTATTCATCACCAATGGATGCCAGACAAACTCAGAGTGGAGAGTGGCGTTAGCCCCGATACGCTGAAACTCCTGGGCATGAAAGGCCACAGCATGGATATTGGCAAGCGCACCGTTGGGCGGACACAATCGATCATGATCGATCCTGGCTTTTTCAATGGTAATGGATACCTGCATGGTGCCAGCGACACTCGCAGGCCTTTGGGTGCTGCCAGGGGGTACTAAAGCGGCTACACTTCCGTGGCTGCACGGCTACACACTGCGCCGCTGAACCGCTTCCATGGTGTGCACGTTGCCGACGACGTACTCGTCCAGTTGCCTGAGTTTTGGGCTGATGGCGTAGAACGCAATGACCACGCCACACAAAGTTAATGAAGCGATCAGGATAGCTGTTTGGACACCAAAATTACTCGCCAGTACGGCCAACGGTACAACGCCCATTGGCATCAAACCAAAGGTCATCAACATGATGGCCGACACCCGGCCGCGGTACTCATCTTCAATCAGCAGCTGAGTGCACGTAGTATTCAGCGTTTGCCCGGCGCTGGCACAAATGTTGGCGATGATAAGCGGAACCAATGCAATCCAGAAACTGGGGGTTAATGAAAACGCGCCAAGAAACACGCCAAACAATAAAGTGGTGATCACCATTAAACGTGTACGCTTGCTTTCATCACCACGATGAGCCATCCAGACAGAGCCAATCACTCCGCCGAGCCCGGCAGCGGCCATTAAAATCCCCAGGCCACGTTCACCCACTTGCCAGACCTCATCCGCGAAGACCACCAGCAAATTCTGAAACGGCATCGCTAAAAACATGGGGATCATGCCAAACAGCAGGCAGGCTGCCAATTCCTTGCGTTCGAAAACATAGCGAAAGCCTAACGCGATATCAGTTGTAAATCTCTTTTTGACAGTCTGCACGACGGTGTAGCGGTTGATACCAAATAGAAAGAGCAGCGCAAGGGCATGCAGGCTTACTGCTACAAAATAGGCGCCAGTAACGCTCCATAGATCAATGGTAAAGCCCATCAAAACCGGTCCTGCAACACGTGAGATATTCATCACTGCGCCTGACAATGCGGTGGCGTTTCCCAGCCGTTGCGGGCCTACGATGTTGAAAACCAGTGCCGTTCTGGCCGGCATGCTAAAAGGTAACACCGCGCCACCAACGGCTCCAGCGGCCAAGATGTGCCAGAACTCCAGCGTGCCACGCAGTAGCTGGATAAGAATGCTGGCCTCAGTGCAGACGATGGTTGCCTGACCAAGCAGGGCGAGCAAGCGTCGTTCAGAGCGGTCACTGATGGCGCCGCCCAGGAATGAAAATATCAGCATTGGTATGGCAAATGCTACGTTTACATAGGCAAGTGCCATTTCATCGCCGGTAAGCTCCCACGCCAAAAATGTGCGCGTCAGAATCTGTCCCTGTAACGCGAGGAAGAAAGCAAGGTTGCTACCCAGCAACCATCGAAATTCGGCCTGGTCCATGGCCGCTAATGATCGCGGCCATTTAAACGAAGATGGATTATTGGGAAGGGTATTGATTGTAACGTTCAGCCATGCTCTGCGCTCACCTACGACTGGAGGCTGGCAGGGACATCTTTGGGTGGATCACTGCACAGACAGTAAATAAAGCAGCTGCCAATGTCACGCAAAAAACAGGATAATAGTTCGCACTGCGCAATACACCGAGTTTTCCCATGCAACGAATGACCACGATTGAAATAAGAAAGCAATACCTGCATTTCTCCGCAGCCCATTTCACAATATTTTCAGCCACTGAACGAGAGCGTCTGCATGGGCACAACTGGCGAGTGTCAGCATCGATCACGGGCCCGGTTCAATTTGATGGACTGTGCTTTGATTATGCGGTTTATAAGGAACTGTTAAAGAACCTCTGTGCGCAATACGATGAGTATACGCTGCTGCCGGAATCGTCACCGTACTTAACTATCGAAGAGGAGGGCGATACCTTATTGGCAACACACAATGACGTGACCATGAGCTTTCTGAAAAGCGATGTGCTGATTCTTCCGGTTCGCAACGTCACCATAGAGGAGCTCAGTGACTATCTTTTACGGCAGGTACTCAAGTCCAGGGACACGCTGGTGAAGCATGAAATTGAGCAAATTGTACTGGGAGTTTCTTCTGGCCCGGATCAATGGGCGTATAGCGAATGGAATCGCTAGACTCCATGGGTGATCAGCGTGCATAACCACGAGCTAACCGCTGCCAGTAACTCGGATATTCAGGAGCGCAGAGAGCGAGTTTACATTGTTTTGGCCGGCTTCTTTCTCTGCGCAATGACATTACTGAATGTGATCGGTATCACGCGTTTCGTTGACCTCGGCCCAATGACGGTTGCGGTTGGCGTGTTGCCGTACCCGCTTACTTTTTTATGCACTGATTTGATCAGCGAATTGTACGGGCGGAGCCGGGCCAATTTTTTGGTCAGCGTCGGGCTAGTGTTGAACGTCTTTATTCTTGTTGTTTTGGCAATAGGTAATATGCTGCCGGCTGCGCCACTTGCTGAGCAACCCCCCTGGCAGGTGCTGCAAATCAATGGTGAACTGTCTCTGCCAAACGGTGATGTACTCAGCGGCAGTGTTGAGCTGTTTCAAATTCTATATGCGTGCACCGCCGGCGCAGTTGCCGCATCTATGTTTGCTTATATAGCAGCACAATACCTTGACGTGCAGCTGTTTCATTTCTGGAAACGATTAACCAAGGGCAAACACCTTTGGCTTAGAAACAACTTCAGCACGTTGATCAGCCAGGCAGTAGACTCAATCATGGTGATAGGCATCACCTTTGGTGCCGTTTTTTTTGCGGGTGAGATGGCACTGGCAACAATGTTGGTTCTGATGGCCAGCAATTACGTGTTCAAGATGTTGGTGGCGTTGCTGGATACCCTGCCATTTTACGTGCTGACCAATAAACTTCGACATTATCTTGCGATTGATTCGCAAGCTCAATCACAATCTACATAGGAACGATATGAATAAGTGCGCCGTGATTTCCGGAGCGAGTAAAGGTATTGGCAAGGCTACCGCGAAAGTGCTGGTCGACAACGGGTATCGGGTTATTAATCTTTCTCGCAGTCGCTGTGATGTTCCAGAAGTTATCAACCTGACCGTGGACATGACTGAGATTAACTGGCTTTCCCATTGCAGTCAGGAAATCCTCAGTAATGTAGGGCAACCCGACCAACTGCTTATCGTGCACAACGCGGCTGTGTTGCTCAAAGACACTATTGAGTCTGTTCAGGCCGAGCAATTCCAGAAAGTACTAATGCTCAATGTGACAGCACCGGCCGTGCTTACCGGTTTGCTTCGACCGCTTATGGGTGAGGGTAGCTCTGTGTTGTTTATTTCTTCTACACTGGGTCACAAGGCGGTGTCCAATAGCTGCACTTACGTGACATCAAAACACGCGCTGATAGGCTTGATGCGTTCTGCTTGTCAGGACCTGGTTGGAAGCGGTGTTCACACTGCTGCGATTTGCCCTGGTTTTACCGATACCGAGATGCTTAGAGGGCATATAGGCACCGATCCGGCAATAGAGCAGGGCATTGCGTCAACGATCGCAATGGGGCGACTGATCACACCTGCAGAGATCGCGAATGTTGTGTTGTTTTGCGCTCAGAATCCGGTGGTCAATGGGGCGGTCATCGATGCGAATCTGGGGCAGATCGAGCAATAAGCTCAGGCCTTCTTTCGGTTGGCCAGTTTTTGATCGAGCAGAGCTTGTAGCGCGTCTGCAGAATCTTCGTCAATTTGCAAAGTATCACCGGATGAACGAAATGCGGGCGCATCGCCTTTCGGTGGCCTGGGTCTAACACCCATTTCAGCTCGTAACTTGGCCTTTGCCTCTTCAGCGCGCAGCGTATCGATTGAATCGTTTGCGCTAGGTCCATCCGCAGCGTCGGCGGGCAGCGCTTGCGGGGTAGGTGCCGAGGTGATTTTGTTGGCCATTTGCTCGGCCATGCGAGCGGCGGCATCTCTGATTTTCAGGTTAGGTGCACTGATCGCTATTCGGGCAACATCATCCACACTAACCAAGGCTTGCAGAGCCGTAAACTGCAGTTTTTCGTCCGGGCTGTGGTGAATAATAAATTTCTTCAGGTCTTCATCATCAGAGTCGTCAACAATACGGTATCGCCCTGTTACAACCTCCGGTGTGCTGTCCGACGCAGTGCCCGCCAATAGTGAGTAATATCTGTTCTGTGCGGCGTTCAGCACAATCTCATCAGGCTCATTGAGAATAATCTGTTTAAGTGCGGTAAGATCGCACACTTTTTCAACGGCGCGTAACCTCACTCTAGGGTCGAGATCATTTACTGCTATGTCCACCAGTATTTCATGCTGCTCATCGTGTTGCGCGGACAATTCTTGTACGCCCCGTAAACGCTTTACTGGGTTACTATGGTTCCACTTGGGTTTGAAAAAAAATTTCAGCATTCGTATAGTGCACAAAGGGAAAGTTATAGCAGCAGGAAGCAACTCTTATTATATAGATTCTAGCTCATTGCCGCAGTGAGGCTGATCTCAACACAAATAGTAGGTCAAAATTCCAGCGAACTCCAGCTTTTCCCTCTACTTCAATTGATCAGCGTTAGTAAAGGCCGTTGGTTGATTTCTCAAGTGACATATCTATGCTTTTATAGGATAACTAAAAGGACATTGGCTTGGCCGGCACCCTGATTTTGCAAAGTAACAAGACGCAGTATCTTACGCGGCTGTTGGTTACGCTGGACGCGTGTTTGATTGCGTTCACTTATCTGGTTTCTATTCATATTAATATTGGCTTGACAGACAAAGGCGGTGATTTTTTTGCACGCCACCTTCTGTTTCTACTGCCTCTGGTTTCGGCTTCTGCTGTTAGTCTCTATTATTTCGGTACTTATAAATCGCTCACTACACCGTCTGTGACCAGCTACTTTCTGTCTGTGCTGCGAGGACTTCTGGGCGGTCTTGTGGCGGTCCTAGTCTCAATATTCTTGCTCGATATCGAGTATGTAAGCCGATTGGTCATTGGTATTTTTCTGCTCGCATCAATCGTCACGATTGTAGGCGTTCGCTATTTTTTGATCTGGTGGTACTTCAAAAGGCGGGTCGAGAGCGAACTTAATTATCATAAAGTTCTGATCGTTGGGACTGGTTCAAGGGCGTTAAAACTACGTGAATTGATTAGCAAAAACACAGAATGGGGTATATCCGTCATAGGCCACCTGGATATGGATGCTTCGCTTGTTGGAAATGATGTTAATGGCGTAAAAGTGATTGGTACGGTAGAGCAAATTCATCGGGTCTTGCGTGACAACGTTGTTGATGAAGTGATGGTCGCAGTGCCCAGAAATATGCTGAGTTCTATTTCAAGTATCGCTGCTTCCTGCGATGAAGAGGGAGTTGAACTTCGGGTTATGGCAGATTTGTTTGATATCGGTGCATCGCGTATCAAGCTTGATCTGTTTGCTGGAGTACCACTGGTTACTTTTGCTCCAGTCTCTTTTGATGACGGCAGCTTATTGCTAAAACGAATATTTGACATCGTGTGTATTTTGGCAGCCCTCCCCATCTTAGTGCCAGTGGTAGCGCTTATTGCATTGGCGATAAAGCTTGATGATGGTGGGCCAGTTTTTTTCATGCAAGAGCGTGTTGGACTCAGAAAACGAAAATTCAAAATGTACAAATTCCGAAGTATGGTCGTTGATGCCGAAGAAAAAATTAAGGAACTTGAGGCACTCAATGAAGCGGAAGGTCCGAATTTCAAGATGGAAAATGATCCAAGAATTACTCGCGTCGGTCGGTTCATACGGAAAACCAGCCTGGACGAGTTACCCCAACTGTGGAATGTTCTGATGGGTACTATGAGTTTGGTTGGTCCGCGACCAATGTCGATCCGCGACGTTGATCTGTTTGACAAGGCAGTACAAAGAAAACGTTTTAGTGTGATACCAGGGTTAACCTGCATCTGGCAAATTTCGGGCCGGAGCAATCTATCCTTTGAGAAGTGGCTCGAGTTGGACTTGGCATACATAGACAATTGGTCTTTTGAGCTAGACCTCAAGATTCTGATTAAGACGATTCCTGCCGTCCTTTTCCAGAAAGGAGCGGTATAGCTCTCAAACCTTATGCAGAAGTATTTATTGCTAGCGTTGTTCGCAATACTCTTTGTCGCGCAAAGTTTTGGTGTTGAGCTGAGTTTGGCGCCAGGTTTAAGTGTTAAAAACTTATTCTTGTACGCAATGCTCGCCTTGATGGCTTTAACAGAGGTAAGAGACAGAAGGCTCAATTCCCAGCTTATCAGCAATGTCGGATATTCTCCGGAAATTGTCAGCAGAGCTAGCGTCGGTAAGATTCATGTTTTATATGCCATGCTCATATTCTATGCGCTTATATCAATGCTCTTCGTTATGGCCGTGCTCTACTTGCCCGACTACGACAAGCTTCAGGGCGTTATCGCGTTTAAGACGGATATTGTTGATCGATATCTATTCCTGCTTGTTTTCTTTTATGGCCTGACAAGTAGTGAAGAAGCGTTTTGGATGCTCAAATCGATGTTGGTGATCATCATCATTGGCAACCTAATTACGCTTGCTGACGCACTTGACTTTCCAGATCTTGGCATAATTCATCAACGTGCTGATGGTAGGGTCAGCGGCCCCATGGGCGAATCGAATCAGTATGCCGCTTTCCTTGTATTGTTTTTGCCGCTTACTGTGTATATATGCTTCATTACCAAGGGCGTTTCACGCCTTTTTTTCGTAATTGGAGCGATCGTTAGTCTTGGTGTTCTGCTGCTTGCCGCGTCAAGAGGAGCTGTCGTGGGGCTTGCCATATCCGCACTTCTTGTCACTGGGTATGTATGGCAACATATTGACAAGCGATATTTTTTCTCTGGTGGGCTGGGTCTTGCGATCGCGGCTTCCGCGATCGTCGTTTTCGTCGCAATTCAATCTGAAGGTTTGCTTACCGAACGTTTTATTGAGCAGAGCAGCAGTGGATACGGCAGTAGTGCCAAATCTATAAGCTCCGGTAGAACAGAAATATGGGAAAAAGCGCTTAAACGAATGAACAAAGAGCCAATCACGTACATCGTTGGCTATGGATGGTCTACCTGGGAATCGGCTGACGAAATGGCCAGACTTTATCAGAATGTCACAAAGTACAATATGGCTCCCCATAACACTTACCTCGCGTATCTTTTCGAGATAGGTGCGATTGGTCTGGGCTTAGTATTAGGGATTTTATTGGCAATTATTACATATCTCAAACGAAGTCTGGAGTACGCAAATAGAGCTAGTACCGGCGTAATCATTTCCTTTCTATACGGCTTTATCGCTTTGTTAGGAGCTATCGTTTTTGTAGATCTGTTCAACCCATGGCTCTATGTATGGTCACTTATAGGCATAATAATGCGAATAGCCTATGAAGCTTATCTTACTCCTGGAATCAAAGTCGAACCGTTCGATGCCGGAGCCGACCCGATTGACTCAAACAGTACAGAGGTTGTGCCCAGTTGAGAATATTTAGGTTGGACGATTATTTCTCAGGATACTCGTTAGCAAAGACCAGGGTATCTGTTGCTGAAGTCTTTGTCTTACTACTTATAACTGCAGTTGGTATTGTGTTGCACTTTTGGGGGCTAGGAAGCGCAGGGTTACATGGTGATGAAGAGACCATGGCCATGCCAGTGCGAAGCATAGTGGAAAACGGATTGCCTCTGTTGCCAAGCGACATGTTCTATTCTAGAGGGCTTAGCCAGCTGTATATGATGGCTGCTTCAGTCATTGCGTTTGGCGAATCTGAATGGTCATTACGATTTCCATCTGCTTTATTTGGTTCTCTTTTGCCAATTGTTGCCTGGTTGCTTTCTCGGCAATTGCTGTCAGCACCATGGGCACTGATGTTTGTTGCCGTGATGACCTTTTTGCCGGAAACGATAGAAGCATCTCAAACTGCCAGATTTTACATCTTCTATTTCATGATCATCATGCTGTTTGTGTGGCAGGTTCATCGGTGGGGACAGAGCCTTCAGCTACGTGATTTGATGCTTGCAGCTCTATTCTTTCTGATTGGTCTTGATTTTCAAGCATTGATGATATTCAGTCTCGCTGCTTTCGCTCTCCCGATGTGCATTGACTACAATCCAAGGAAATTCAATCAGGGGCTACTGGGCATTGGTTTATGTATTTTGGCATTTGCCTCACATTGGGCATTTACCAGCGCAATGTATGAAGACAGCACCAAACTAATCAATACAATCAGCGATTCTTCACCAGCAAGTGCGCACGATATCGGCACATCTTTTGTCCGCTATTTATTGCCCATATCATTGCTATTGATCACTGCATACTTGGCAATTACACAAACTGTTAAACATAGCTTTGCGCACGGAATTTCAGTAGTTGCTTTATCGTTGGCAATTGTTTTTGCAATAGTTGGACCAGTGAGCGCATCTTTTTTGCTGCTGGTTTTCGGTTTGTTTCTGCACTACAGGTTGTATGGATCCTGGCAGATTGCCGGCTTAGTTGTACTGGTGGTGGCCGTTTGCATATTGTGGCAGCTGAATAATGCTAATTGGGACATACAGGCCTACCTTCGCGACAACACACAGAAAATGTCTTTGTGGCCATGGATTATATTCCTGGGTCAGTTTCCTTTGGCATCTATGCTATTTGCAGCACTGATAGCACCGATTGCACTCAGGTTTCTCGCATCTGAACCAGTTCCATACGGCGTCGCTGTTTTTCTGGCACTAGTAGTAGTGCCAATCTCAGTAATCAGTCTGGCCACGTGGTATCCGCCACCTCGATATATGTTTGGATTTCTGCCTTTCTTTATCCTTTCCGCATTTTTGTTGCTTCAGTACTGGAGTAACGAATTTGAGAGTCGTAACTTGGGTAATCGTAGGAATGCTGTGGTGGTTATTGGGATTGTTCTTTGCGTTTTATTTATACGTCCCTTTGAATTGGTGCGCACGGTAAATAAAGGGTGTGCGACTATTGCCAATAATTGTTTGCCTATTCCAGATCATCGGGCGCAAGCGGAGTATATGAAAAGTCTGGATCTGGAAGACAATATCATTGTTATTGCGGAAGACGTTTTACAGCAAACCTATTACCTGGGCAATGTTGATTACTGGCTGCTTGGTAAGGAACTATCCGCGCAGTTTGTGCGAGAAAAACAGGGACGCTACGTCGATATCTATACAGGAACTCCCACGATATTGGATGGTGAGTCTGCGGACGCCATATTTGGTTCGCCCACACGAGCCGATTTATACCTTATAGGAAACCCGGAAAATTCTTATGGAAACCGAGCAGATCACCTAACGAATGGAATTTATGAGTCTGTGAATCGATGGCCGCACGAACTCGTCTATAGCAACGAGAATGGCAGCGCCAAAATTTGGTTGTATCCTGCAAATCCGGAACAGTAAGATGTCCTTGGTCAAAAGCGGTCTGGCACTAAGTATCGCGCGGCTGGCCAACCAAGCGGTTATGTTTATCGGCCCAATAATTCTTGTCAGGTTGATCTCTGTTCATGACTACGGTGTTTATCGCGAGTTTTTCGTATACGTAAATATCGGCAGTATTTTGGGTTGTTTCGCTGTCAATCGAAGCCTTCTCTATATGATTCCGAAGTATGGAGAGTACGAGCGACAAATAGTACTTCAAAGCATACTTTTCGTGTTGCTCGGATCGGTCGCGGTGATAGGCCTGTTTTGGATGCTGCATTTAAATCTCAATCTATTTGGTGATTTTAAGTATGTGCCTGAACTCGCGATATATCTGCTTCTTTTCCTCAATCTTGATTATGTCGAAAATCTTTGGCTAGCAAAGGGGCTTATTCGTCATGTAGTTACATACACTATTACCCGATCTGTGTTCCGGTTAGTGGCGGTAATACTCTGCGCGTGGTATTACGAGAGTGTATCCAGCATGATTTTCAGTCTTATTTGCGTCGAACTTGTTCGAATGCTATTCGTATTTGTGTACACATTGTTTAAGTACTCGAACATTAAAGTACCGAACGCAAGATCATCAAAAATAACTACTGAGCAAGTTATGTTTTTTTCTCCGCTTGCACTGATGGCATCGTTAGAAGCAACAAATTTTAACATTGGACAGTTGATCGTTTCGGCAAAGCTTGGTGAAGAAGCTCTCGCGTACTTCTTTGTAGGTACCTACGCAGTAATGATATCCAGCCTGGTGTATGGATCGGTATCGGACGTGCTTTTCCCAACTGTCATTAGAAACGACAGGGGTAAGATTCTAGATACTTTGGAGCCCTGGCGTAAAGTGACAAACTTTTATTGGCTGATGATGCTTGCGGTATGCTCAATTGGCGCGGCGTATGCCGAGACAATAGTGATTTTCCTTTTTTCCGAGGCTTACAGACCGGCGATTCCTGTGTTCCGCCTACTTATGCTTGCCTCGCTAATTCAATGCTTCGATTTCAACTTTATCATCCGTGTTCTGAACAAAAACGTAAATTCTGTGCTTGGTTATCTGGTGCTTATTCCAATCAACCTTGGTGTCACGTATCTGCTAATCGATGAGTTAGGACTTTTTGCCCCTGCAATAGCATTTCTTCTCGCACAAGTCGCACTCTCAGTAATTTTATGTGGCAGAGTATTGTCACTAACTGGAATTCGCTTGTCAGAACTTATTGACTGGCAGCAGATAGTATCCATAAGCACATGTTTTCTATTAGCACTTCCCGTAACCTATTTTTTCTCGACCCATCTCGAGCAATCAATTGTCACGGCGGTTATTGGATCCGCTGTTTTCTTAATAGTGTATCTGGTACTGCTCAGACTGCTTAAGGTAGAAGTCGCTATCCAGGGGGCAGAAATTCTGAGAAACAAGCTAAGTAGAAACTGAAGCTTGGGAGTTACTTCTCAGCGTGACAGTAACTTGAGCCTGCTCCATTTAAGAAGCGGTTTTTCAATTACTTTGTGTACGTACACTGATAATACAACGACAATAAGCGTAGCAAGCGTATAACAAACGCCAGGCGACAGCAGTACCGAAACGCTGGGTACGCTAAGCAGCTTATAAATTAAGGAACCTGCTGGTAAATGCAGTAAGTACAGTACGTAGGATGCCGATCCCATTGAGATCAACCAGTTTGGAACGTTCAGCTTTACATGTTGCTCAAGATTTACCAGCCCCAATACTATAAGGAAAGGACTGAAGATGAGGCCATATTCCCACACAACGCGGTCACTGACAGCCCCCCAGCCAGACCTGGTCATACTTTCAAGATACCCTTGCGAGAATATCAAGCCGCTAAACAACAATATGCCGATAGCGGAAATTGCGCGAGCAAAAATTTTGCTCAATATGAATCTTGAGCATAGCCAAGCTGCGAACAATCCAAGACCAAAGCCGAGATTCTCACGCCCGAATACAACGTTGATCGGAAGTGTGTGATTGCTTGGTGTAAATGCCACCAATGCATTCGCCAAGCACGAAAACTGCCACGCTAACAGCAGCGAGAAACCAAATGTTGGTTTCCATATGGCAGTACCAAACAATACGTAAAAAACCAATTCTCTGTGCAAGGTCCACGCCGGTGGTATTACAAGCTCTCCTTCACGCGGTATGAGCAGAACGTCCAAAATAACCTTCCAGAGGGACAAGTTCTTATCCTGCCCTAGTGTGGGTACGACTAACATTGCGCAAGCAACGGGAATTACGATGAACCAATATATAGGGTAAAGGCGGATAAAGCGCTTGAGAAAAAATGGCCTGACTTTTTCTTGTTGACCAACATCCAGACTGTGTACCCAGTAGATTATGAAGCCACTGAGGACAAAGAAGTACTCTACACCGGCATCCCCCCCTATAAACCAACTTCCAAAACTACTGCTACCGAAGTAATGTTGATTCAACCCCGCGTAGTGAAACAGGCAAACCAGTAGTGCGGCTACGCCACGCCCAACTTCAAGCGATACTAGTTTATTTGTGGTGTTCATTTTCTAGCGCCGAGATACATTGGGCTAAAACTGTTGACTAAAGTACTGATGCTATATTCCTCTTCCGCCCTGGATCTGCATGCGGTACTCATGGTGTCAAGCTGTTCAATATTGCCGGCCAGTTCACTTATAGCGCTGGCCAGAGCTTCTGCATTTCGTGGTTCAATGATCAAGCCATGAACCCCGTGCTCAATCGCATCGGGTATTCCTCCAACATCAGTAGCCACGACAGGGACCCCAAAAGCCAGCGCTTCAAGAACCGAGTAGGGTAGACCTTCGGAATAGCTTGGTAGTAACAATACTTCAGCTTTTTGCCAGAACCCGTTCTTTTGGTCACCACTTACGCTACCGTGATAAACGAGTTCAGAAGCTAATCCACAGTCGCTGACATAACTTAGCCAAGTATTTTTATCGGGCCCATCGCCTGCGACATGGAGTTCGAAACCGGTCAGTCCGGCTTGCTTGGCGAGCTTAAGGCCATCGGCTATTTCGAAAATGCCCTTGGTGCTCACCAGCCTACCTATATAGGCAAAGTGTATTAGGCCAGGAGAGAAGGATTTACTGGGCAAATGTTTACTGATTGTCTGATCAATACAGTTTGGGATCTGATAGAGCTTTCCTGGCGATATCAGCCGTGCGTAATTTTTTAACTCTCGACTTGTGAGCACAACGAAATAATCGGCAAGCGAGAATATTCTCCCCATCAATCGGCTCAGAACACCAGAACCACGAGAAAACTCTTCTGGAGACTGGCCGCCATGCAACTGGAATATTATTTCGACTCTGGCAAGTTTAGCTATGAAAAGAAAGACAATATCCCGCCAATACGCTTTATGGTCCAGTGATGAATTAATGTGAACCAGGTCGATTCTCTTGTCGGAAAGAACGCCCCACAGCCGAAAAGGATCAGAAGCCAAACGCCGTAATTTTTGCAGCTTGGACTGGGCACGGCCTTCTGAGCCAATCTGAAATTGAGACAAATCGCATTGCTCCCCTAAGGAACTTTGCATTATTTGCCGAAGATGCGTTGATACCCCACTTACGGCAGCAATTTCCGGACCAATAAGTAAGATTGAACGTTTCTGATCAGAAATCATGCAGGCAAAATCGACGTGCAAACAAGAAGAGCATGAGTAAATAGTAGCACCGATCTTCTGACAAGCTTATATCTGCTATGCTGAACGGATCGAAAAAATAAACTGACAACGAATTGAATACATGTGCGGAATTGCTGGAATTGTCGGGCGCAACGAAAATGGGGATATAGATTCTGTACTAGATGCCATGTTGGAACAGATCGTCCACCGGGGTCCTGACGACGCGGGAGTTTTCCATGAAACTTTCGCTAATGGTCAAGCCTCTGTCGCGCTTGGACACAGGAGGTTGGCAATTATAGACCTAGAGTCCGGTCATCAGCCCTTGGCCAATACTGACGGTAGCATTCAGATCGTCTTCAATGGTGAAATTTATAATTATCGAGATTTAAGACAGGATTTACAAAACGCCGGCCGAGAGTTTTCTACAAGCTCTGATACTGAAGTCATTATCGCCGCTTATGAGCACTATGGCGAGCAATGCGTTGACCACTTGCGCGGAATGTTTGCCTTTGCGATCTACGACGCCAGTAAAGACAGGGTATTTATAGCCAGAGACAGGTTTGGCAAGAAGCCATTGTTTTACGCTCAAACCCCTCAAGGGCTATTATTTGCGTCGGAAATAAAGGCACTACTTGCTACTGGCTTGATAGAGAGCGATCTCGACTATGATGGTTTGTGGGATTACTTTTCCTATCGATACGTTCCCGGACCGAAAACTTTATTCCATTCCGTCACTAAGCTTGCACCTGGCAGCACAATGACGGTTGATTCTAAACTGAACATTGAGTTCAAGACTTACTATTCTCCACCCGATCAAAAAGCCTTGCTGAAACCCAAGGCGATTGAAGAGCCGGTGGAAAAATTTCTGGAATTGCTGGAAGAAGCGGTTGAAATTCGTATGGTGAGCGACGTGCCTTTCGGTGCTTTCCTATCAGGAGGCATTGATTCATCGGCCGTCGTTGCTTTAATGAGTAAACATAGCTCTACTCCGATACGAACATTTTCAGTTGGCTTCGACGAATCAAACTACAGCGAGCTTGCCTACGCGGCTGATATTGCGAGGCACTTTAAGACGGAACACACCGAGCTGACGATTTCTGCTGACAATCTGATGAGGGAATTACCAAAGTTGATAAGGTTTCGAGATGCACCGGTTGCAGAACCTAGTGATATCCCTATTTATTTGCTTGCAGTCGAGGCAAGCAAGAGTGTGAAAATGGTGCTAACGGGTGAGGGTAGTGATGAGATACTAGGCGGTTATCCGAAGCACGTTTTTGAACGGTACGCGAGGGCGTATCAATACCTGCCCGCATTTCTCCGAAGCGGCATTGTCGAGCCGGGTGTCTCAGCGCTGCCCTATCGATTTCGTCGGGCGAAGACGGCAATCAGCAATCTCGGGATCAAGTCTTTCGAAGCCAGGATGGCTGGCTGGTTTGGCGCATTGACACCTTCACAACGTGAGGAATTAGTCAGCGAGTCTGTCAAGAGCAACCGAAGTACAGCGATGAGTTCCATCATCTCGAGTGAGGAGATTGCCTCGCCGCTGCGCCGAATACTGTATTTTGATCAGACCAGTTGGTTGCCAGATAACCTGCTAGAACGCGGAGATCGCATGACAATGGCTGCTTCTATTGAAGCACGTATGCCATTGATGGATCACAAACTGGCCGAGTTCGCGTCAGGATTACCGGACAAATATAGGGTGAGAGGGAAGCAAACCAAATGGATTCTTCGCGAAGCAATGCGAAAATTGCTTCCCAAAGAAATACTGGAGCGACCGAAGGTTGGTTTTAGAGTGCCCGTTAATGAGTGGTTTCGAGGCGAGATGAGAGGGTATCTGTTTGACACTCTGTGCGGAGGGCAATCGTTGACCAGAGAGTTTTATAATACACGAGTTCTGGAAAAGTTCATTGCTGATCATGCAGAAGGGCGTCAAAACCACGAGAAGCTTCTTTGGTCATTGCTAAACCTTGAACTCTGGTACAGAGAGTACCTCCCCAATCGATGACAAATAAGATTACGTGGTTGCTGAATCGCCTGCAACGGATGAGCGTTCAGGAGATGATCTTTCGCTTGCTTCGTGCCGCCCGCCAAATTCTGGAAAAACTGTGCGTGAGCCTGCTGGGTATTGTACCCGAACATGATTGGCAATTGACCGAATTCAAGCTGTTCGGGCAAATTCCACAGCGTGTGTCCGCGGACAAACCCAGTCGTATAACCGCAGTCAGTAATTTGCAGAAGGGACGAATAGATTTTTTCGGCAGTGATTACCTGGATACTGGCGCCGAAAAAAACTGGCATAAGGATCCGAAAACAGGGACTGTTGCACCGCTAATATTTGGAAAGTCCATTGACTACAGAGATGACAAACTTGTTGGCAACATCAAGTATGTATGGGAATGGGGCCGGCATCAGCACCTGGTACCCCTTGCGATACATTATTACGAGCAGAGAGATCAAGAAACTCTCGATTCGATTGTATTGGATATAACAACATGGATAGAACAAAACCCCTACTGCATGGGCGTGCATTGGTGTAGCTCATTGGAAGCCGGCTTGCGATTAAGTTCCTGGGCCGTTGTACATGGGTTGTTATGTCAGTGTGGGTTTTCTCGGGGTATATTCGATTGCGTGGACAAGCCTCAGGCCTTGCGGCAATCGATTTATCAACAGGCCTATTTTATTAGAAACTACCTTTCGCTGTACTCGTCCGCAAACAACCACCTCATTGGCGAACTCACCGGGTTATGGGTGGCGTGCAAAGTATTTGGTCTGGGCGAGCACGGTAAGCAGTGGGCAGAGTTCGCGCGGACAATGCTGGAGAAGCAAGCGAAGCTTCAAGTACACAGCGATGGAGTCAACAAGGAGCAGGCAATTTATTACCACTTATGGGTAATGGAGTATTTTCTTTTTTGTTGGTTGGTTGGCGAACGTTCTGGACATTCGTTCAGCAAGGAATTTCAACAAACCATAGAGAAAATGGCGCTTTTTCTAAGGGACTTGATGCCAGTCGGTGGATACCCACCACAAATTGGAGACGCCGATGACGGCACAGTTGTTCGTTTTGATGCGCTAACACCAGGCAATCCCTACCTTGATTGCCTATTGGCTATCGAGCAGTCAATGGCCGTTGATTTACAATTGGGTGATATAGATAGACGAAGTGAAAAAGCGTTCTGGTACGGAACTATCGCTTCGCTCGAGCGTGACGCGCCCAGAATTTTAAAACGCAGCAATGATTCCAAAGTCTGGCCTGAAGGAGGCTACGCGGTACTGAAAGGAAAAGCTGCTATGGTGTGTTTCGATGCTGGGCCACTTGGCTACACCTCGATCGCTGCACATGGTCATGCCGACGCATTGAGTTTCAATGTTGCAATTGGTGCTGATTGGTGGATTATTGATCCTGGCACTTACGCGTATCATTCGGGCCAAGAGTGGAGAAACTACTTTCGCGGCACTTTGGCACACAATACCATTCGGCTTGGTGAGATTGATCAATCTGAAATCGCCGGGCCATTTATGTGGTCGCGACAGGCTGCTGCACAAATTAGTGATATAGAACGGGATGACGAACAGCATATCGTTCGGGGTGTGCATGATGGTTACCAGCGTATTGGTTGGACCCACAAAAGGGCAATAAGTCTGCGCACTGTGGAAGACCGAATCCACATAGCGGATAATCTCGTGGGCCCAGGCACCACATCCCTTCAATTCCAGCTGCATTTTGCACCGAGCTTGAAATTGCGCCTAGCGGATAAACATACGCTGATTGTTTCAAGGCCGCATTACGCTGTGCAAATGAAAATCTTCTTCGATCCAAGACTGCAGATCAGCCTCCACCGCGGCGAGACTCAACCGATAATGGGTTGGTACTCAGCCAAACTTGATGAAAAAGAACCAAGCGGCATGGTTCTTGGTCGGATGCAGATACATCAGTCTGCGGAGTTCAGCACCACGATCGAACTTCTAGAGGCTGATACGTCAGAATAGTGTTAAAAGCCTTTCTATGTGTACTCATCAGGAAGTGGTAAATAACTGTATATTGGGCTTAAATTTATGAGTTGCTACAAGAAGTTGAATTGTCTGGGAATTGCGCAATGAAAATTAGTGTTATGGGCCTTGGGTATGTCGGTGCCGTATCAGCCGCGTGTTTAGTTGATGGGGGGCATACCGTCATTGGAGTGGACCCGAACGAAACTAAAGTTGAGTTGATTAACAATGGTGAATCGCCCATCGTTGAAACCGGGCTGGCTGAGTTAATTGCAGAAGGCACCAAAAGCGGTAAATTACGCGCCACTACCAACCTCAATGAAGCCGTACTGGAAAGCGAACTGTCATTGATATGTGTTGGTACTCCCAGCCAGATCAATGGCAGCCTGGACCTTTCATACGTTCGTAGGGTTTGCGAGCAAATAGGATCAACCTTAAAAGAAAAAGGCGATTATCATGTAGTTGTAATTCGGAGCACCATGTTGCCCGGCTCAATCAATGAAACCGTGATCCCCGCACTTGAGATGGCATCAGGGCTAGTGGAAGGAAATGATTTCGGTGTGTGTATCAATCCGGAATTTTTGCGCGAGAGTACTGCGATTTACGACTACCACAATCCACCTAAAACAGTGATTGGCGAAACCAATGAGAAAAGCGGTGACCTGTTGGCGGCTCTGTACGATGGATTGGACGCACCATTGATCAGAACTGATGTTGCAACGGCAGAAATGGTCAAGTACACCGACAACGTCTGGCACGCTCTTAAGGTGTGCTTCGCAAATGAAATAGGCGACATCTGTAAGGAAGTTGGGCTTGATGGTCATGAAGTTATGAACATTTTTTGCCAAGATACGAAACTGAATATATCACCTTATTATATGAAACCTGGATTTGCGTTTGGCGGGTCATGCCTTCCCAAAGACGTTCGTGCGCTTAACTACAAAGCCAAGAGTCTGGATTTGGATCTTCCGATTATAAGTTCCATAAATCCGAGCAATGCGTATCAGATTGAGCGTGGCCTTAAAATGATAATGGACAAGGAAAGTAAACAGGTTGGAGTTCTCGGTTTTAGTTTCAAGGCAGGTACTGATGATTTAAGAGAGAGCCCGATCGTAGAAATTATAGAACGTCTGCTCGGCAAAGGTTATCAGCTAAAAATTTACGATCAGAACGTTCGAATGGCAAGTATTGTGGGAGCTAACAAAGATTATATTCTGAATAAAATACCGCATATATCAGCATTAATGACTAGTTCCATAGACGAAGTAATAGCTCACAGCGACACCATTATCATTGGCAATAATGACCCGGAATTTAAGGACATATTGACCCGTATCAAAGATGGTCAAGTTGTCATTGACTTTGTACGAATATCCGAAAATAAGAGCCAAGCTGGAATTTATGATGGCATTTGCTGGTAATAAGCGAAAACGTGTACTAATTATCGTTGAGAACCTGCCTAGTCCTTTTGACCGGCGCGTTTGGCAAGAAGCAACGACTTTGATAAGCAACGGTTATGAGGTGAATATTATTTGCCCGACCGGTAAGGGTTACGAAAAGCGCTTTGAAATTATCGATGGCATCCATATCTACCGTCATCCCTTGCCGTTGGAGGCTGATGGTGCAGTGGGATATTTGTTTGAATACTCCGCCGCTTTATTCTGGGAGTTTCTACTCGCGTTCAAAGTTCTATTCACGCGCGGTTTTGATGTCATTCATGCGTGCAATCCTCCCGACCTGATTTTTGTTGTTGGCGGGTTCTTTAAACTATTTGGAAAGAAATTCCTGTTTGACCATCATGATATTAACCCCGAACTCTATGAAGCCAAGTTTGGTCGTCGAGACGTCTTTTATAAACTGATGCTGTTGTTTGAGCGATTGACATTTGCAGCGGCGGATGTATCGATAGCAACAAACGAATCCTATAAACGCATTGCTGTAGAACGCGGCGGCATGTTGCCGGACAAGGTGTATGTTGTGCGAAGTGGCCCTAAGCTGGACCGCCTTGAAATCCTGCCTCCCGATAGTGATTTGAAGCACGGTAAAAGGTATATGGTTGGCTATGTTGGTGTGATGGGCAAACAGGAAGGTATTGATTATCTTCTCGATGCTGCCGCACACATCGTGCACAAGTTGGGGCGAAAAGACGTGCATTTTGGCCTTGTAGGTGGCGGTACTGAACTGGATCAATTAAAACAGCGTGCAACTGAATTGAATATTACTGAATATACGACATTCACGGGCCGAGTGCCGGATGATGAACTTTTGGCGATGCTAAACACAGCTGATGTATGCGTCAATCCGGACGTGGCCAATGAAATGAACGACAAGTCCACCATGAACAAAATCATGGAGTACATGGCTCTGGCAAAACCAATTGTACAATTCGACCTAACCGAGGGGCGCGTGTCTGCGCAGGGCGCCTCATTGTATGCAAAGAACAACGACCCCGTGGACATGGCTGACAAGATCATAGAATTACTGGATGATGAAGAAAAGCGTGCGTCAATGGGGCAGATGGGCTACGAGCGAGTAGTCAATGAACTGCAATGGAATCATGAGGAACCCAAACTGCTTGCTGCTTACCAGGCGCTTGAGCTGTAGCCAGCACTTTTAGGCTACAAGGCGCCAATCTCTTGCTGGATCGAGCACAATACCCTCAAAGAATCTGTCAATTACATGAATCAGTTCAAATTATGTTCAGTTTCGTTGGCTACACTTAGCTAAGTGTTATGGTTGAACCATGTACTTTTTAACTAGTCATAGAAAGTGAACGAAGAGAGTTTCTCAATGCAATTTCGAATCCGAAAAACCTTACTCGCAGGCAGCGTAGCCCTCGCAGCCAGCATGTCCGTGAATACACAAGCAGCCATAGTGCATACAGCAGATTCGGAAAGCGGCTCATTGCGAGAATGGCCCTATAGGGACGGGAACCCGAATACATCACAAATGTGCTGTGCTTCACAATCAGCGACTTATATGTCGAATGATAGCGCAAATGGTGGGCCAGCAAGTGCGAGGGCAGGATCGAAATTTTTACGACTTAGTAGGGGGCGCTCGCAGGCCCTGGCTCCCGTCGCAGGCCACGGGAATAGGGTAGAGGTTTCAGCCGCCGGGTTTCTTGTGGACCGACACATGCAAGACAGATGGTTGGGGGTCTCTGTGTATATTCCCAGCAGTTTCAACACTTCTGTAGTGAAAGCGCATCGTTGGCATAGTCTGATGCAATGGCATGATGTCGGACCTCAGCCCGGCGTACTACAAGTGTCGTTCGATGGAGACAATGATATTACGATCACGTCGCGAAATTACAATGGCTCACCGCCCTCCAACTGGTGGGAGCATGTTAACGAAATCAACCACTACCAAATGAAAATGCCAAGGGATCGCTGGGTTGATTTCGCCTATCATATTCACTGGGATCATCGCCCCAATTCTCAAGGCGGCCAAGGTCGCTTGCAAGTCTGGATTGATCAGCAACAGGTTGTTGATTATCGAGGGCCGATTGGCTTCGGGCATTCTCCTGGCTCTAATTCCAGCTATTTCAAAATGGGCAGCTACGCCGGTGAAGACAACCAGTTTGATCGGTCCTTCTATTTTGATGAGGTCCGCTTTGGCGATGGAAATTCTTCACTTTCCGAAGTATCGCCGCCACAGGCAGTACAGTCAAAGGCAGAACCTTCGCCACCCAGTATTTCCGTGCAGTGATCACGTATCAGCTGTGCTTTTAGAACTGAAAGTACACGAATGGTGACGTTTGCAGTGGTGCAAATAAAATTATCGCAAAGATACTAATGCCCAGTGCAAACTGCACCCCAAATCGCTCGGGGTTATCGCTTGGGAACTTCGCCAACACGGCAGGCTTGAACTGATAGATTAGGTGCCATATAACGACAACTGATAGCAGTGTGATGACCTGTGGGTTTATCCAGTCGATGCCGTCGGCACCACCAAACAATCTAGACACATAGACCTGCATTGTCGGAAAATCGACACAACGAAACGGTATCCAGAGTAGGGCTGCGAAAGTCAGTGTGGATAGCCAAGCTATTGACGAGTATAAGGGCGTGGCTTTCAATTCACTATAGTCTCGGGTTCGATCGTCCCAGATCTTGTGTATAGCCAATGCAATTCCGTGCAGAGCACCCCAGAGTACGAAATTCCAACTTGCGCCATGCCAAAGACCACCGAGCAACATCGTGATCATGAGATGGCTGTACATTCGTGCCTTGCCTTTTCGGTTGCCCCCTAAAGCGATGTACAGATAATCGCGTAACCAGGAAGACAATGAAATATGCCAGCGCCGCCAAAACTCCGTAATGGATCTTGAGAGATATGGCATTCGAAAATTCTCTGGAAGATCGAACCCAAGCATCTTAGCGATACCGATTGCCATTAGAGAATATCCGCAGAAATCGCAGAAGATCTGTATGCTGTAAGCTGCCAGACCAAGCCAAAGCGTTTCTGCGCTGTACAGGGCTGGCTCGGCGAAAATTGGGTCAACGAACGTACTCATGTTATCGGCAATCAGGGTTTTTTGTAATGCTCCGCCGAGGAAAAGCTGCGCACCAATAACAATGTTTTTTGAGCTTATGCGTATTTTTTTCTCAAGCTGTGGCAGAAAGTCTGATGCCCTGACGATAGGCCCGGCAACGAGCTGAGGAAAAAATGCGACAAATAGCATGAACTTGGTTGGGCTTTCGCAGACAGGGATTTTGCCCTTCCGCAGATCGATGCTGTAGCTCAAAGTCTGGAACGTGAAGAAAGATATTCCTACGGGTAGAACGATGCCCAGATCATAGGTCCACTGCCATCCCAGTGCCGCGTAGAAAGACTGGGCCAGAAACTCAGCGTATTTATAGTAAGCAAGCACGCCCAGGCTGAAAGCTACGCTGACAAACAAATAGCGTGATTTCTTGACTTCGTCGTCCGTTCGGTCGATCAGCAGCCCAAACGCCCATGCCCAAACACTAGTGACCAGAATGAGCAATACAAATACGGGACTCCACCACCCGTAAAATACATAGCTTGCAATCAAAAGGATGTAGGTTCGTGCGGCCTGCCGCTTGAAAACCGCCAGAAGCAAAAGGACAGACAGAAAAAACAGCAAGAAACTCAGCGAGGTGAAAATCACTAACCTTCACCTCCGAATGCAAGATTCGCACAAGTTGGTGCAATATCTTCAACCAGGATTTTACCGACAGCGGCGTGACCTAGCTCATTTAAATGGCCCATTTTTATACCGGCATTGTGGAAACCAACAGGCGGTTTTAAATGTAATGCATACGCATTTTGGAAGTTAGACCCTACACTCGCGAATTGAATGTCACTCTTTAGTGATAACTCGCGCAATATCTCCTGGTAATAGTATGAGTCTTCCGATAGTGTGCTTCTTCCGGAATCGGAGTACTCAAGTCTCGGTATATACACTATCTTCACCGGCGCGATTTCAGAAAGTTTGCTTGTAACAAACCCAAAAATATCGGCAAATTGACGTAGTTCGCTGTCGCTGGGGTTCTCAAAAGATTGTGTGTTTGTCGCCTGTGTCTGGACGGTTCGGCCTTCAAGCATTAGCTTTAATCGTTCTAAGAGATGCGTTGCTAGTGCCGAGTTATCAAAGATCACTGCGGCTTTACGGCGTAAGCTATGTTGTTGTCTAAACTGAACATCAATATCGATCAGTTGACCATCATCGTCGTATGTGAGTTTTCCCGCGTGTTGCAGAGTATCGTCGAAGTCCCAACTATTGAGTACGACGTATATTAGGTCTAGACGGATCTCGGCTGCGAGCCGCCGTGCCATTGCTGGGAAGTGCGTAAGCGCCATGCCTGATCGACCCGCATTTACCACATTAGCGCAGCTTAATTGCGCTTCGGCGTACTCACTAAAATTATCCTGCCTATCTACTTGCAAAGCCTCTGCGAAAGAGTCCCCCAGAATGGCGATGTTTTGACCCACAGGTATCTCATGTAAGGGCGAATCATTTAGGCCAAGTGCGTTCATCTGGTTTCGTCCCCAGCCTTCTTTGGTATGAAAAATTTCTACACCTGGTCTATAAACCCAGCCTAGCTCAGGGTCAGATTTAGCAGGGCTTGGCGATGTAATGAATGCGCGCGTCACCACCTCTCCTATAAGGAGACACAGCAGCGTCACTATTGCGGTGTTCCGAAATACCGCCATGATTAGTTTGGAAAGATCACTGGGCTGTATGATTCTTGTTCTGTTGGGCGAAGGAATGTCGGTGTACTCACTTCAAAGTAGTAGTGCATCTAATTTCTGTAAAGTTTGCACGACCAACAGCAAAGCTGAACATTTACTGAACAAACACCTGGAATCAAAACATCAAGAAAACCTATTTGCTGCTATCATTTAGAGATTCCTGAACAAGCTCTGGTACTAAAAGGATTGCAATGACTTTACACACTAAACTCTCGAATACAGGTCGGTATTTGCTTGCTGCCATGTTGACCGTGTTTGCGCTGAGCACATCCTCAACAGCTGTAGCGCAAGACTCATTTGGCGGAGGGGCGGGATACAAGCTTGGTCCTGAAGACGTGCTTGATATCTCTGTTTGGAAAGAAGAAGAACTGAGTAAACAGGTTGTCGTTCGACCAGACGGGGGAATATCTTTTCCACTGGCGGGTAATGTTTTAGTCGCCGGAAAGACTGTTGATGAAGTTCAGGCATTATTAACTGAAAGAATTGAGAAGTATGTGCCTGGCGCCGTCGTGAGCGTCTCCGTCATTAAGGTTGCAGCATACAAGATCTATGTGATGGGCAAGGTCAATAATCCTGGAGAGTACGTACTAGGTTCCTACGTATCTGTCGTTAAAGCGCTGACACTCGCTGATGGCTTGACGCCATATGCTAAAGAGAGCTCTATTAAGGTGATTAGAACCATGCCTGATGGAACGGAAATGACGCTGCCGTTTAATTATTCCCAAGTGAAGGCTGGTAAGAAACTTGAGCAGAACATCACTTTAAAGAGTGGTGACGTGGTACTGGTGCCGTGAGGATTTCATACCTGATGTCTAAACCTTTGTCAGCTGGTATTGGTAGTACACTTTCCATTACCTCTGCCTGCGCCGTTGTAGTGCTGTCCAGCCAGTTTGCAAGTGCCGAAGCATGGCAAATTGATCCCTCCTTCGATCTCCGCACTGGTTACGATGACAATATTCGCCTCCGCGACGGCGACGATGATGCTGCAGTTGAAACCAGAATCGGTGGCAACCTGGAGTTAGCGAGACTGTCGGAAGTATCCGAGATGCGTGCGTATGTTCGTGCGGCGTACATAGGGTACACATCCGCTGACGACGATTCTCTCGACAATACAGAGAGTTATGTGATTGGATTCAAATCGGGATACAAGCCTGCAGAACTGCAAGGACTTGAGTTAACCATCGAGTATGTTGGAGACACGGTGGGTGGCTCTGGAGAGGAGTCAGAAGACACATCCTCTTTTGACATAAACACGGGCCTGGTATCTACCCAGATTGATCGAAGTACTTTACGGGTACAACCGCGCTGGCAGATGGAACTAAGTGAACTCAGCTCGCTGGGTTTGAACTATTCTTATGAAGACGTGGAATTTGATACCGATGCAGGCACAAGTTTTCTACAAGATTACGATTTTCATCGCGTAGGAGGTTTCTACAGCTTTAAATTGAGTGAAACCAGCGCACTGAAACCCCAAATCGAATACGCTCAGTACGAGTCTGAGCGAGGGGAAGAAGTCGATAGTGTGCAATTACGGTTGGGATATGAAAAGAGACTGTCGGAGACCAGCCGGCTTTGGGCAAATATAGGTGGGCACGATACGGAATTCACGCAGCCGACTGGAACTGCCGATGACAGTGGTGTCCTGTTCGATTTGAACTATGATAAACAGACAGAGAGAACTTATTCAAGCGTTCGCGTGGAGCGATTACTGGCACCTAGCGGTGAAGGTGAGCTTCTCGAGACTGATCAATTCAGTGCGAGTTTGAGCACCAAATTTCGTGAGCGAGTTCACTTCAACGTTTATGCGAGTTACTTTATTACGCAAGATGCTTTCAGTGATACATCAGCGCTTCCCGAGAGAAAGTATGCCATTGTCATGCCGGGCGTGAGTTATGAAGTATTCCAATATTGGCGTTTGGGTTTGCAATACCGCTTTCGCTGGAGCGACGACGACTCGCGCCCAAAAGACGTGAAAAGCAATGGTATGTTTCTTACATTGAACTACCAACCGGACAAATCTGCCAGGTAACTGCCAATTCTATCGCTACGCAACGGAGAGTTGTGGCGGGTAAAATGAGAACAAACTATGTTGTACAGTGATTTTCTAAATATTGCCAAGCGAAATAAGTTAGTCCTTATGGCAATATTCTTGACCTGTGTGGGTTTGGCGTCGATCTTGGCCCTTTCTTTACCCGCAGTCTATCAGTCTTCAGCAACCATACTGATTCAAGTGGCTGATGTACAGAATTTGCCGACTACAACCGGCGGTTATATTGATGCACAGCTGGAGAAAGTAGAGCGCAGAGCGCAGTCTGACGACAATCTCTGGACCTTGGTTGAGAAATACAAATTGTACAAGGAACACCGAACCCAAGAAGACAAACGTGAAATTATAGGTCGCATGCGTTCCAATATAGAGCGAGAGATTGAAAGTTTTGAAACAGTAAACCCCCATGCTCAAACTGGCAGTTCTGCGGGTACATTCATGTTTACTATTTCGTTCAGGTCTAGTGACGCTGAAACCGCGCGCAATGTTACTCGTGATCTTGCGGAGCTCTATGTGCAAGAAAATGCCAAAACAAGGAGTGCCAAAGCAGAAGAGGTCACTAGATTTCTCGAACAGATAGTTGGCGGCCTTAAAGTGGACGTTGAAAACCTTGCCGCCAATGTCACCGCGTTTAAGAAAGAAAACGTAAATGCGCTTCCAGAGCAGGAAAAAACGAATCGCGAATTCCTCGAGAAAGCTGAGTATGACTTAGCGATTGTTAATGAGAATATTCTTGGCTGGTCAACTAGAAAACGTCAACTTGAATCTGAGATCGCAGTGTCAAAGAGTGGCGATCTTTCAGTAAAAGAAAGCTTGGCGGAACTTAGAGTGCAGCTAACCGAAGCAAGTACCCGTTATTCTGAGCTCCACCCAGATGTACGCAAATTGAAGGCCGAAATTGCTGCTATGGAAGCGGAAATCAAATCGGGCAGGGGTGGGCAACTTATTACTCGAGATTCCGAGATTCAGCGTTCGACGCAAAAGGCTGCAAACATCAATAGAAATGCCGCTCTTGCGGAAGTCAATCAAAAGCTACGCTCAGCGCAGCTATCCAAAGAGCAATTAGAAACAAAGATACGAGAATATGAAACCAGATTGGTTAATGCACCAACAATAGGGTTGGAGTATGAAAAAATCAATCGAGAATTGGAAGAGGCCAATAAAAACTATCAGCAAATGAAAGAGAAGTTGATGGAAGCCAGGCTCGCAGAACAAGTAGAAAAAGAGGAAAAAGGCGAGCGCTATATCGTACACAAAAATGCTGCGCTGCCTTCAGCACCTTCAAGCCCCAATATACCAATACTTTTAGCACTTGGTGTTATTTTGGGCTTGGGATTGAGTTTTGGTTACATCGCTCTTATCAGCATGTTTGACAAAAAGATCTACGGAACTGCAGGAGTTACGGCCGTATTTGATGCACCACCACTGGCGGTCATTCCGGTACTAAAGTAGCAAAAATTAGTCTCCAGAGAGTGACAAAGACAATACAGGCATAAAGTAATGGATCGGATCACAAAAGCCATCGAATTGGCTAAAGAGAAAAATCTTGCAAATGCGGGCGCAGCTACCGCGGCCGCCAATGTAACTGACCCGCTTCCGAAAGTGAATCACACCGTTGCAAGAGCCGCAAATGTTGAAGTGAGTGAAGAGCAGCTAGTTGCTAAGAAGGTAATGAGTTCTTTCATGAACTCGCCTGGAGCTGATGCCTATAGAATGCTTCGTACGCGAGTATTACAGCGAATGAGGCAGAATAAATGGAACACAATTGGTATCACCAGCACACACCCTAAGGCAGGTAAATCACTTACAGCAATAAACCTTAGCATTGCAATTTCATTAGACAGCAATTATTCAGCTCTTCTGGTTGACGCGGATTTACGCAGACCCAGTATTGCAGAATATTTTGGCCTGGATGTCCAACGAGGTATTGGTAGCTACCTGACAGGAGATACGCCAACCAGCGAGTTGTTAGTGTCCCCAGGAATTGAAGACTTTGCGATTTTACCCTGTGAAAAGGGGCAAAGCGGCGCGTCGGAGCTAATGAATAGCCCGAAGATGACACGCTTTGTTGAACAGGTGAAAAAGTCTTCGACCAATCAGGTTACAGTTTTTGACTTGCCGCCAATTCTTGTTGGTGATGATGTTTTAGCATTCTCATCTCATCTCGATGCAATAATTCTCGTTGTTGAAGATGGCGTTACCGAACGACCGGACATTCAACATGCTCTGCATCTACTCAAAGACGTCAATGTGCTTGGTTGCGTTCTAAACAAATCTGATGACAGTAATAGCTTAAACTATGGTGGCTATTACTAATGTACGAATCGTTCTTCGGTCTCAACGAAAAACCGTTTTCACTACTACCCGATCCAGATTTTCTGTTCCTGACGAAACAGCATAAGCTGGCACTGACCATGCTTGAGTATGGCATGTCA
The DNA here is from genome assembly GCA_030429735.1 of Gammaproteobacteria bacterium. Classification (GTDB taxonomy): domain Bacteria; phylum Pseudomonadota; class Gammaproteobacteria; order Pseudomonadales; family JAUIET01; genus JAUIET01. The sequence goes on along the minus strand of JAUIET010000004.1, from coordinate 321,945 downwards.
AGCCAGGCAGGTTTCACCGTCATCACTGGTGAAATAGGCGCAGGCAAGACAACACTGATTCGAAAGTTGCTCGAAAAAGACGACCCTACAGTTACCGTTGGATTATTGAATAATACGATGGTGGCTGACCTGCGAGAACTACTCAGCTGGATTGCTTTTTCCTTCGGGCTGGATTTCGAGGGTAAGAGTCATGTTGAACTTTACAATGACTTTATCCATTTTTTGATTGAAGAGTATGGCGAAGGCCGCCGCTGCGTGATGATTATCGACGAAGCACAACAGCTTGGTGTGGAATTGCTAGAACAAGTACGAATGCTCTCGAATATAAACTCTGGAAAACACTTACTAATACAGTTCATATTGGTTGGTCAACCCGAGTTAAGAGATTTGCTGCGGGTTCCTGAATTAGTTCAATTTGCGCAACGAATAGCTGTGGATTATCACTTGAAGCGCTTAAGCGAAGAGGAAACGATTGAGTACATTACCCATCGAGTCAGCATGGCGGGTGGCAGTCCAGACCTTTTTGACCAGCAAAGTTGCCACTTGATCTGGCTTTACTCTAAGGGAATTCCGCGATTGATTAACGTGCTATCGGATACTGCTCTGGTATATGGTTTTTCGGAGCAACGGCCAAGAATTGACGCAGAGCTAATGCAAGAAGTGATCAAGGACAAAGAAAGCGGGCTTGCTCCAGTGCAAGACGAGATTTCTATTGAGGAAATTGAAAAGGATCTTGAAGTTGCGAAGGAACAGAAGAAAAACAACGGCTAAAAGCTGCATACTGCCAAATTCTTTGTTTCCTTACTCACCACTCTTCCTCGTCTAACTCGTTACTCCATCCGATAAGCAGGTGCTATCACTTTGAGACAAGAAAACATCAAACAATTAAGCGCTAGCCACTATGATTTACTAGTTGTAGGTGGTGGCATTTTTGGTGCGACTGCCGTATGGGAAGCTACTATGCGCGGTATGAAGGCTGCACTCATCGAGGCAACTGATTTCTCACATGGTTCCTCTGCAAACTCCTATAAGATAATTCACGGTGGAATTCGCTACATGCAGCATGCTGATATTCCGCGAGTGTTGTCTTCTGCCAGAGAAAGAAGTGCTTTTCTTCGAATTGCGCCGCACCTTTGTAAGCCCTTACCGATAATGATTCCTACTTACGGCTATGGGATACTGGGCAAGCCGTTTCTCGGTGCAGGCAGTATTGCGTTTGACTGTGTCACCGCATTTCGAAATGTTGGAATCAAGGATAAAGGCAGGCGAATTCCAAACACCAAATTTCTGAACAAAGAACAGGTGCTGAAGGAATTTCCCCATCTGGATGATGACGGTCTAACGGGTGCATGTGTTTTTAATGATGGGCGATTTTATAACCCAACAAGACTTGTTTGGGCATTTATTCGGCATGCCATGAATGCCGGGGCTACCGCTGCAAATTATGTAAGCGCTGACGAGCTTCTGGTCGAAAATAGTTCAGTCACAGGTGTCAAAGCAACTGACGCTCGAACGGGTGAGGCTTTGGAAATACGAGCCAAGTGCGTGTTGAACACAGCTGGCCCATGGGCAGAGCGTTGGCTCAGTTCGGTCACTAATGGGAAGTACAAACCGGAAGGCGTGTATTCGCGAGACGCCTGCTTTGTTGTTAAGCGCCGCTTTTCAAGTGACTACGCGCTTGCTGTACAGGGTGAGTCGGCAGATCCGGACGCCTTGCTTGCGCGGGAAAAGCGTCATCTATTTTTGGCACCCTGGAGAGATTTTACGCTGATTGGTGTTTGGCACAAAGTGACTGATATCAAACCAGAAGATGTCACGGTTTCTGACGAAGAACTTGCATTGTACATAAAGGAAATTAACGGCACCTATCCCCATTTGAAGCTTACAGTTGATGATGTGGTTCTGTGGAACGCCGGGCTAGTTCCTTTTGGAGAAGAGCAAAGCAGTGAAGAAAACCTTAGTTATGGTAAACGATCGAATATGATCGACCATAGCAAAACAGAAGGCTTGGATAACTTCATTTCGTTAATAGGCTTACGCTATACGATGGCCCGAGGCGAAACTGAGAAAGCTATTAGTCTAGCGCAAAAGAAACTATCACTTGCTCGTTGTGCTTTTAAGTCAGATTTCATCAAGCTCGACTCCGCAAATTTCGAAACGTTTGATCAGCTCAAGTCAGACTTGAGAAAAAAATGTGATTTATTTTGGTCTGAGCAGGTGACTGAAGCCCTCGCACATAATTATGGTAGCGATTCATTCCGCATAATTGATTTGGCGCAACAAGACTCGGAACTGCAGCGCGTTTATGAGAACACTACGGTTACTGCGGCGGAAATAGAGCATGTATGTCGTGATGAAATGGTCGAGACATTCTCAGATGTGATTTTCCGACGTACGGATGTGGCAACCGGAGGAAACCCCGGGGACTCTACACTTCATGCGATCCTGCAGCAGGTAGCGGCTATAAAAGGCTGGGATAATGCACAGTGTGACAAAGAAATGGGCAATGCCAAGTTACGACTACGCTAGGCAAAACATCTACATTTGATTTGAATTAGTAACTCAGAGCTGCTCTGAAAGAACATGGCAAGTCACACTCTAAATATGCCCATTCGCGACATACCAATCCGCAGTGTTTTTTACGCCCTGTTCCGTGGTAGTTTCACTGCTAAAACCCAGGTACTTTTCCGCATTATGCGCATCAAATGCCACTGATTTAGTAAAGAAGTGAGTGCTGCGGCGAAAGATCGGCGGCTTCTTATCGATCAAATTGAAAATATATTCGACAACTGTAGCCAGTATCGTAATCGGCAGTGCTGGTATACGAATTCTTGGTTCATCAACGTTTATTGCTTTAGCGACCATGCTAATTAGATCGGTAAGAGCCGTAGGCTTCGATGATGCAACGATTATTGGTTCCCCAAAACCATCATCGCAAGTCGCGGCAAGCTCGAAAGCCCTACACAGATCTTCGACATAGATTAAGTGCTTTAAGGTTTTACCAGGGTTAACGATCACACCCTTTTTAACCATGCGATAAAACTTGATTTTGCCTTCATCCCCAGGGCCATACACTTGTGCTGGGCGAATGATAATCACCGGGTAGCCTGTATCCGCATGAAACTTTCTCGCCAACTTTTCGCCAGCACATTTTGTTGTTTCGTACTTATCCCACTCGGGTGGCGCGTAGGGTGCTGATTCAGAGTAGGGCGGCGTGCCATCGCTTGCAACTCCAACGGTACTGCAATGGACGACTCTTCCAACGCCTACGTCACTTGCGGTCTGCAAAACATTGTGAACGCCATCCACGTTTACCGCTTTATAGTCATCCAAACTTAATTCTGGATGGTTAAACAGCGCTGCCAGGTGCATTACAACTTCGCAGTCTTCGAATGCTGCTTTCAAGCTGTCAGAGTCGCGTACATCACCAATGGCGAACTGTATCCCATCGTTAAATCCAGCCTTGCCTTCAGGTTGTGACCGTACCAAGGCTACTACGTCATGACCCGCGCCATCCAAGTAATTGCTGAGCTGCTTGCCAATAAAGCCGGTTGCGCCAGTAACACAAATCTTCATGCGGGCTTGTAACACACAACGGCGATTTTCTTGGTGAAAATTTTGTTGTTCTTGCCGTAGATGATAAACATTGCTCTAAAAAACCAGTGAACCAGGGTAGTAAAAGCAATTAACACGTAGTTCGCCGGGTTTTTCCAGAACACATACAAATTGAGGGGGAATACCTTGCACCGCTCAAAACCAAGATGACTAAGTAGTTGGTTGAAAGTATATTCAGTAAATGTGTTGTAGTGGTCGAAATTTTGAGCAAGCGCCTCAGCGCCGGTGATAGGGTTTGCACCATTGAGTCCGTGGCCTATGAAAGTGCCGCCAGCAGACAGTTTTCTCATGCACAGATTCATAAACTGAATAATTTCATCTTTTGTCAGATGGTTGATCTCCTGCTCACAGAAAATAACGTCATACTCACCATCGCTGGCTTGCTCGAGGAATTCGAATGCGCGCTCTTGCTTGCAATTGAAACCCTTTCTTTCAGCCCATTGTATTTGCTCTGCAGTGGAATCAATGCCAAGCACGTTTTGGTATCCTGCCTGCTTTAGTGTGTTCAAATAATAACCTGGCCCGCAGCTTACAACCAAAATATTGGCGTTCTTGTCTTTCGGCATCTTATCCAGATAATTGTTTTCATAGAACGCCTGAAATTTTGAATAGCCTTTTTCTTTATCTGGAGGGCCTTCCCAAAACGAGTCAAAGGGTTCCATTTGCGCGGCCAGTTGGGAACTATCTACCATTATCACTGCTTCCAGAAAATTGCATATTAATAAGTCATAGACTAGCATAGAAACGAGTGTTTGAAAGAGCGCCAGGGTGTTCTGGAGCGCTTGTATTCAGCGTTCAGACGCGCGGAAATGACGAACGGTTTATGCTTGGTTCTACCCCTTGAAGTCCGCATCACATCAATAGAATGTGCGCCAGGCCACTACGTCCAGAATTCAGAGAGAACATCCGCTTTTAGACTCACCAGGCTTCAGCCTCACATACTGCGCGTAAGTAGTGGCTTCATAACACCCTTAAAAAAAGGTAGAAAGTAAAAAGCAATGCTCAGTAAATCCCGTTTGGTTGTCGCATTAAAGGCCCTGGTGAGTGTTTCACTGATTGGCTTTCTACTCTCCAATGTCGGCTGGCAGGAAATACTGGCCAAGGTGGCGTCACTAAGCCCGCTATTGTTGATGCTGAGTTTCCTGATTATAGTGCTGCAGTTTCCTATCAGCAGCGCCAAATGGCAGCTGTCGTTGAAACAGCACGATGTGTATTTTGGTTTTTGGTATTTGCAAACTGTTGGCTGCATTGCTTACTTTCTGAATAATTTTCTACCCAGCGGCATTGGCGGTGACGCATACAGAGTGTTTAAAACATTGCCCTCAGAGGGGCGCAAATCTCGTGGTCTTTCTGCGACGCTGTTGGACCGAATTGTTGGGTTGAGCTGCCTGCTCTTATTGGGCTATGCTGGTGCGGTGTCGCTGTGGCGTGCTGGCGACATTGAGCTGTTGAACGTTTTGGTACCTGTCGCTACAGTTTGTCTATGTCTTGTTGTACCAGGGTTTTACATTGGTTTGAAAGTCGGTTTGATCAAGAAGCTTGAAGCTTTGCCCAAAATTGGCGCCAAACTTGGGCCGCTAACCGATAACCTGCGATTAATTGCGAGGCCTGGCGTCACTTTATGGGCTTTTATCGCTCTGTGTTTCCTGTTTCAAATCAGCGCAGTTGTTTTATTGAAAGTACTTTTTATTGCTGCCGACTACCAGGCCACCTTATCCCAATGCGCGGTGATTGCGGCTGTAGGTGGTATCGCTATCATGCTTCCTATCTCGATCGCCGGCATAGGGGTCTACGAGAGTGCGCTGGTGGGTGCCGCCGTTGCCATGGGTATCGATACTGAGCCGGCAATTATTGCTTCTATCACATTGCGCTTGCTGACTGTTCCAGCAAGTGTTATCTGCGGGCTTGTGTTCCTGTTTTCAAATGCAAAGCCCGATTCGAAGCTGGCTGAGGCGAAAGCGAAAGACTATTCTTGAGCATATGCATATGCCCAAGCCCACTTTATTTACTGTGGACTTTTTTGATCTTGTATTCTTTTATATCACGTGCATGAGTAAAGATAAGGCTTTCGCCCACTAAACCTATTGCAATAAGTTGGATGCCTAGCGCAGCTAAAAGAACGAACAATAGCAACAGCGGCCTATCCGCTGCAGACATGTCCATGAACAACCTCTGAAAGGCAATTACAATCATTCCCAACGCACCAACAATCAATGATGTTGTGCCTACTGATCCAAAAAATCGCAAAGGTCTTTTATTGAAACGTGTTAGGAATAAAACGGTCAAAACATCAAGTAAATGGCGAACATAGGTTACCGGCGAACTGAAAGGACGTTTATCGCCCGCAGCCTGTGGCAGGTCAACCAACTTAATTCGGAAGCCTTGCTCATAAGCCAACATTGAAAGAAATCGATGAAAGTCGCCATACAGGTTTATTTCTTCCAGTATCTCTTTTCTAAATAATCGCACGCCACAACTTGCATCTGCGAAGGGAGCATCGGAAAAGCTATTAACGATTTTATTTAACGTCCTGGACGGGAGTTGACGGATCGTCGTGTCTACACGCTCCGCTCGTTTCGCCAGTACTACATCATGTCCTTCCAGTTCGGTAATGAACTGAGGAATAGCTTCGAATTTAATTTGCTCCTGAGAGGGGAGCGTCATAATCACATCGTATTTGGCCTGCCCGGCACCAATGTTAATAGAGGTGGCCTCACCAAAGTCTCGGGCAAGCTCTACTACCTGAACGTTGTCGTTGTTTTTTGCTATTTCAAGCAGGGTTGGCTTGGTAGCGCTTGAGTCCGGATCAAGTATGTAGATAAATTCAAAGCTTTTGGCGCCACCCTCTGAAATCGCACTTGCATAGCCCTGATGAAGCTGCGCAAGGCTTTGACCTGGGTCGTGCCGGACGGGAACAATAACGCTTATTTCTAAAGCCATAATAGCTTGCCTGGATTGATTGACTGATTGCTCAGTGACGTCGTTCAAGTGTAATCTGCTGCCCATTAGAATGCTATCCTTCTTGTGTCATACGAATGGTAAGGGGCGCCAGTTCTTTTATTTTGACATCACCTTTCTCGTAAATCAGTTCACAAATAAAGCCTAGCGCCAAAATAAACGCTGCGAGACTTATTAGAATGACTGCAATTGTCATGCTCACCATTGGTTGTTCATTGTTCAGCATCAAATGCGCGCCGTACGCACCAGAGGCGAGTCCCCCTACTAATGCGGGCAAGGAAAACTTCGCAAAAAAACGAACAGGGTGGGTCAAGATTGACAGAATTGATTTCATCATCAAAAGGTCGAAAATTACTTTGTAAACTCTTGATAGGCCATATTTGGATTCTCCAAACTGCCGCGCGTGATGTTTAACTTTCACCTGCTTCACTCTGGCGCCAGAAAGCGATAACAGAGCAGGAATGAAGCGATGCATTTCGCTGTAAAAAGGCAAACTCTTCATAACAGCGGCTCGGTAGGCTTTCAGCGAGCAGCCGTTGTCCTTAATGGGCACGCCGGTGACTTTTCCAATTATCCAGTTAGCAATCTTTGAAGGAATTTTACGTGTGATCAACTTGTCTTCGCGCTGATGCCGCCAACCAACAACAATATCGTAGCCTTCGTCCAATAGAGTGTTTACTAGCATTGGTATATCGGATGGATCATTCTGTAAATCACCGTCCATAGTGACCAATACCTTGCCGCGCGCTTCGTCAATGCCAGCAGCCATTGCAGGGGTTTGACCATAGTTTTTTCTGAACTCTACCACTCGCAGTCGCGGATCTTCTTCAATCAGGGAGCTAGCAACACTAAGCGTATTGTCTTTGCTGCCATCATTGACGAAGATAATTTCATGGTTCAGGCCCATTGGCTCGACTGCATCACGAATTTTTTGATGCAACAAGGGTACAGACTCTTCTTCATTGTATAAGGGAACAATGATAGAGAGATCAAGAGATTCAGGCATGCTGTGCCTCAAAGCGGTTAGACAGGATATTATTCTTTGATTATAGGTGATAATTTGCGCTTCGTACGAGCGAACGAACAGGGCATTGCTATAATCAAAAAATGCACAACCTGACCACCTTGAACTTGACTCTGCGCTTTTCATGAATGCGGTCGCCCAGATCAATAATCGACCAAAGATCGAGGAGTCGCGAAATGAAGCAAGGCTGGCTGGAATGAACATTGGTCACACTTTGTCGATCGCTCGCGATTTAGCGTACCGATTATCGTTTAAGCCGCTGTTCAGCCAATACTACTCAATTAAGTTGGAAGCTCCCGACGGTATGGAAAACGTCGTGCCAAGCATCCAATACATTGGCGATGGGTCTCAATTGGCTTATCTCAAATCTCTCTTTTCAGAGCAGGCTCTTTCGGAACATAGCCGCTGCACGCTAAAGATCACCGATATATTGCGCAAACGTTGGAAGACATCAACCCAGGCGCTGGTTATTTATGACTTTGATTTTCCGTTGCATTACATACTCAGACTGCCCGGTTTGGCCGTACCTTATTGGCTCAAACAAAAAATCGAGCTTAGCGACGATTGGGACGCCTATCTGGCCCGCATGCGCAGAAAAACCCGCCGTGAAGCGCAGCGCATGATCCGCAAGTTCGATTTGCGAACCCGTGTGGTTGCAGGCAACACTTACGCTGAGGCATTCTACGACCGTCTATACGCGCCTTACATTCGGCAACGCCACGGCGAAAGCGCTGTTGTGATCGACCGGCAAACAGCGCTTAAAAAGCTACGCAAGAGTCAAATTGTTCAATTGCTACTGGATGAGCAAGTAATCGGTGCTGCCCAGATAAATATTCAGGGCCCTGGTCTCTTGTTGGGCTGGACTGGACTTGCAAATTTGCATGATAGGCCAGAACTTCGCGGTGTAGCTGATGCGCTCGATATGTTTTGCATGAAACACGCGTTTGATACCGGTTGTCAGATTATCGACATGGGCCATAGCCGCGCTGTGCTATCGGATGGAATATTGAGGTACAAGAAGAAATGGGGTGCGAATGTCAGTGCGGGTGTTGTTCCGCAGGGACTAATGAAGTTTGAAGTGCAGGATTTTTCTCCAGCCTGCCGCCATTTCTTGAGCAACAACCCATTGCTGAGCGTGCAGAATTCTGAACTTGCGGCTCACGTAGTTCTACCTGAAGACATCTGTGACGAGCAGGGAATTTCCAGCTTTGTCGCCGACCATTTCATTGATGGCCTGACGACTATGCATATTTACTGCGAGAAATCCATCCAAGCCCAATTAGAACGGGTAAGCGTTCCCTGTAACTTTCAGACACACGCCTACGATACCGCGCAGCAATTTATGGACCTGCTGAATCAATGAGCCAACCACATATTCACTTTAGAAGAATAGGGTGGCGACAGACACTCGACGTAATCAGGCTCTCACGCAGCTTGTTACCTGCCGAACTCTGTCGAAAAACTCATTCATTGCTGGCCTTGTTCGTTAACCTCGAACGTCGAAATCACAACCTGAGCTTTGGCTTGTACAGCGGCGATGAGTTGGTAGGGTATATGCTGGTGTACTTCCATGATCGCAGCCTGTATCACCAGCGAGACGAGCTGATCGTGCACATTGACGAATACTGTGTAAAAGCCGATTTCCGCGGCCGCGGGCGTGACGTAATCTCGCGAATGGTTCATGAAATGGACTTGTGGCAACCAAGGAGCGGCATAGAAGCGATCGCAACAGGAGAAGCGCTGCAGCATTGGCTGAGTATTGGAAGGCTGGTAGCGCGGTGGGGGTATGAAACGCATTTACGGGAAAACGATTGTGTGCGAGGTGGTCATCAGATGGGCCGCATTCGCTGGGAATTCAAAGACGGCGAGTATTGGCGGCCGGAAACGCCGCAAAAGCTGCCAAAACCGGCTTTGGTAACCGAATTCACGGGTAGAGAAGTAGAGCTGTTAGTGGTGAAGTGCACCCGTCAATGGCTTTCTCTAAAACAGACGTATGATGCACTGAGCCCAGTGGCGACGGCCCACTGCAAGGATGAGTTCCAGTACCAATGGGAATATTGGCGGCATTTCGGGGTGTCCGAAGATTTATGGGTAGCGGCACTGCGAATTGACGATCAAATCGAGATGGTATTACCTCTCTCTTTGAAAGCTGATGAGCAAGATCCGTTGAATGCCAGTTATTCCTTGATTGGCTCCAACTCACCGTACCGGACCGCCCGAGTGATGTACCGTTCATCAGATCGCTCGCCATCCCATGCTGAATTAGATCAAATAATGCAGCATTGTCTGGACCAAATTGGTGCAAATTTTATTCTCGACCAGGTAGATGCAGAGTCGGACATGGGTCGTGAGTTTGTTTCAGTGAAGCGTTACTTCGGCCTAAATCGCCGCGCTGCCGAACTCAATCAGCAGTTTCACCAGCGCGCTGGATTTCCAGACAAATAGATTAATATATGATCTAAAATTGCATTTCGAGCATGGAGAAAGTCAGCCGCTATGCTACCATTTCAGGGTTGGGTTCCAGGGATGCAACCACGTTAACACGGCGCACAGGGCGACATCTCGAACCTGGGTGCTCTACTCCTCAGCACTAGCCTTAGAATGACAGGGTCTGAATCCAGATGTTCACACTAAATCGACGTTACCTGAAAGGCGCATTAATCTTGTTTGTGAGCGCGCTTCTTGCCGCTTGCCCGGAGGAGAATGTTAAAAATCTTTCGAATGCCGACATCATGCAAGGACGTTTACCGGGCAGTCCAGGCTCAGTAACTGCTCAGAACTTCATTATCGAACGTTTAAGTCCTCATGCAACTGGGCTGATGGGCGGCAGTGGACTTGGCAGTTACAAGCAATTGTACAACGGTGGTACAAATATTCTCGCTGTCATTCCGGGCACTGATTTAGCGAATGAATATGTAATGGTTGGGGCACATTTTGATCATCTTGGCAGCAACTGTGAGACTGCGCAGTCTTCTGATGTGGTGTGCAACGGTGCCAGCGATAATGCAACGGGTGTTGCCGCTGTCATCGATATAGCTAAGAAAATGAGCGATGATAATTTTCAAGGCCGTCGCTCCCTGATCTTGGCGTTATGGGATCAAGAAGAGTTCGGTTTGCTGGGTTCTCAGCATTACGTAAATAACCCGGTGGTACCACTCAATCAGGTAGTCGCCTACGTAAACTTTGACATACTCGGCACGAATGTCATGCCCAGTTTGGTAAACAACAGCCTCGTGATCGCAGCAGAGAGTGGCGGAAGCGTACTTCAAAACGCGCTTCAGCAGGCCTTGAACAATTCCAATATTCAATACCGCCAGCTTACCGCCTTGTTTGGTAATCGGCTAAGTGATCACACCAATTTCCTCAATGCTGGTGTGCCCTCTGTGTTTTTCACAGATGGAATTGGTGCGTGCTACCACACAGCTCAAGACGATCAAGACATCATTGATTACCGCAAGTTGGCCTATCAGATAGTTGTAGGCAGTGATTTGACGCGCAGTTTGCTCAACACCAATGCGCGGCCAAGCTTTCAATCGGCGCCAGTCAACAGAAACGATGCCAGTCAACTTCTAAACTACCTCAATCAAGTAGCGCTTTCCGCCGACCGCTTCACACAGGCAGACCGCGACCGTTACCCGCAGCTCGTTCAATTGTTTCAAAGCGGAGTAAATAGCGCCAGTTTCAATCTCCCCAGTAACCTGGCTCAACAAATTGTTCAAGCCTCCAGGGACTTATCAACAGCGCTTAGAAATGCAGGGCGTTGCGAGCCTTTTCATTCCTACGACTAGACTCTCGGCGCTGGGGGATTCCTGCGTGATCGCCTATTTTTCGTAATACTCTTCAGCGCTATAAATTTTTTCGCCATTTCTGTGTTCTGCTCGAATCGATATGACCACGAATAAGACAGTATTTGTTCGAAAGTGATATTGATGGCTTGCCGGTTGGCCATGAAGAGCGAAGCTTGGTCTATCAACCTGCAAAGAAAGAAAAGACGGATCATAAGGTGCAAAGCCAGGGCAGGGCGGAGCACTTTTCAGCCATGGGGCAGTTACCACTAGGCATAATCAATACCACCGAACTGACGACACGCATTCAATCGTCAGTTTGGCCTTCCATAAATTTCTCTAACACTAAAAATCAGGTAATAGTGACATAAACCAAATACTAGCCTGAGCTATGCGAAAACAATTATAATCGCGTTAGGATATAGACTGTATGATCAAGAAACGATTGCATCAACCAGCCTGTTGGTTGATTTTTCACTTCACTTGTATTCAGTAAAATCTCCTCCTGGTTATACCCGCTAGATTGCGGGCAGGTATTGTTGTCGCATGCGGGAGGTGTGCAGAGTTGAAACCGGAGTTATTGTTGATCGGTGCAGGTCAATGGATTCTCGACTGGTGCGAGTACTATCAGGTTCCTTACGCACTCATTCAAAAGCCAAAGCTGTTTGAACCAGGCACGGCCACCGAAACCATACTGCTCGACTACGAACATGATCCCAACCTGTGGGACTATGTTGAAGCACTGTGTCGTAAGCGCAATATAGTGGCTTGCCTCACATCGGCAGAGAGTGCCCTAACAATCGCGTCAGAAATAAGCAATCGTTTCAATATTGAGTATGCAAGTTGTGCCGATCAGACCCTGCTGAAGGATAAATACGCGATGCGAAGTGTACTCGCAGCGAGTGCGCTCAATGGGGTTGCCTATACACTGGTTCACAACGAGGCACAACTGCAACAGTTCTTGGAAGAGCAGGGCGACATTGTTCTCAAGCCGCGCCAAGGTGTCGCAAGCCAGAACATATCTAGAATTAATCGGCTGGACGCGGCCAGTGAAAATATCGCACCCAGTTACCCTTTGTTGGCCGAGCGATACATTGAGGGGAGGGAATTTTCGGTTGAAGTATTTAGCTTTGCCGGCGAGCACCAATTAATTGGTGTTACGGAGAAGACAGTAGACCCCAACACATTTATTGAAAAAAGACATGTATTTCCGGCCACTTTAGAGCAGGAAGATCATGCGCTTATTTGGGATACCGTACGCCAATTCCTAACGGTCTTGGGGATGAAAAACGGGCCATCTCATACTGAGCTCAAGATTCACAACGGCAAGGCCTATATTATTGAAGGACATAACAGAGCAGCCGGCGACGCGATTTCCAGCCTGGTCGAAATGGTAACGGGTTTCAACGTGTACCAACAACTGGTTGCCTGGGCTGCATTCAGAGAGCGTCTTATCAGTGATACTGTCGCTTACAACCGAGTGGCAATGATCGACTTCATGTTTTCAGAAGATGGCATCGTCAAACAAATATCTGGCGTTCAAAGCTCATTGGCTTTGGCCGGCGTTATTGAAATAAAACTGTATTACGGTGTTGGTGATCGGTTGGTGTCGACTACGTCGTCCTACAGCCGCTTCGGTCATGTGATTATACATGCCGCTGACCGCGCCGATTGCGAGCGTGTGTTGGAAACAGTGCACTCGCGTCTGAAAATTATTATCGAGTAGGTGTCAGTCGACTCACTGATAAGCTAATCAGCCCTCAATGCCTCCAGGGGCGCCAATTGCGCAGCGCGGCTGGATGGCGCAATTCCGGCAAGTATACCAATGACAAGAGCGACCAGAACCGCTGCAAGCATATAAAAAGGCGAAAGGCGCGCGGGCAGGTCGGCTATTATCGAACTCAGCCCCAGAACCAGAACGGTTCCAAGCAGCAGCCCAACAAAAGCGCCGATGATCGCCAACAAGACGGATTCGCTCAAAAACAGATTTCTTACCTGCAAACGAGTTGCGCCAACCGCTCGCAATAAACCTATTTCATGTGTCCGCTCTCGCACAGAGATGGTCATAATCGTGAAAATACCTACGCCGCCCACGATCAGTGATATGGCGCCTAAACCGGCAACGGCCGCCGTAATAACGTCGAGAATTGAACTTAATGAATCAAGTATCTGTTGTTGGGTAATTACATTGAAGTCTTCTACCGAATGCCTTGAAATCAACAGGCGCTTGATACTGGCGACCAATTCTTTGGGATCGGCATGCTCCGAATAACGTACATCAATCTCCATCAAACTCTCGGAGTTATACAATTCCAACATACGAGCCGCTGGTATGATCACTAAATCATCAACGTTTATGCCTAGAACATCGCCTTTATCCTCAAGAACACCAATGACTCTGAAACGACTGCCAGCAATTCGAATGCGGTCGCCAAGCGGGCTCTTGTCCACATACAGATCACGAAACACAGTACTGCCCAACACGGCAAGTGCACGCGGTGATGTAGAACTGTCATCGGGCAAGAACTGACCATGCTTAAGCTCCAGAAAAAGTAACTGGTTTATCTCTGAGGTACCGCCAAGAACAAGCGTCTCGCGGACACGACCATTCGCTTTAACCTCAAGAGTGCCAACCCTGACAGGAATTGATGCCTCAACACCAGGCAGGTCGGCAACGGCCGCAGCATCTTCAATAGTGAGCGGGCGTTGGGTGTTTACAACCCCGGGCGGACCGATTCCAACGGTGTCTGGTTTGCCCGGTGTGATCACCAGGTTATGTGAACCAAACTGGCTGAACTGACCGACAATATAATGTTCAAGGCCTGCACCAAACGATGTCAGCAACACAACCGCGGCAACACCAATTGCAATGCCCAAGGTCGTTAAAAAGCAGCGCAAACGATTTGAGCTGATGGATTGGCGGGTAAACGCCAGAGTGTCGGAAGCGTCCATCAATAACGCGATTCTTGTACGAATGAGTTGTGCTTAATGTTGGCGGCTCACATGAACAAACACAATACCATACTGCGTATAATATATATTATGTTAAATGATCTATTGTTGAGCTAAAGCACTCGAGTCATTGCTCTAGCGGCCAACGTCCTGATAAACCTCTTCCAATGCATCGATTACTCTTTTCCCCATCACTTCAAGGCCTTTTGTGTTCCAGTGGTGTAGGTCATTATTTGGCGGGTACTCACCATTGTCGACAGTTGCACGAGCCGTTCTGGTGTAAGGGTTGGTATCCACGGTTTCGTTTCCAAGATTGCTGATCACATCATTCCGATGACTCTGTGGTGACCGTTCGCCTTTGGCATTGGTAACGTCTACCAGTTCAGTCATGATAAAAGGCGTTTTATTGCCTATGTTGGGTTCCCGCGCCAGTCTGGCCACCAACTCGCCAACGGCATCTCGATATTCCTCAAATGTGTTGATCTGAGAGCGGCCTGTTTTATTATTGTTCGACTCTCCTTGAGCAAAAATCACCAGATCAACCTGCCGCACATTTGCGGCCTGTAGCTGCTTCATCGCACTAAGAAATCGGTTGTCTGTAATTTTATTGGTTTTCATCACGCAGTCTATTGTGCCCAGCTCATTCAACCAGTCGTCTATAGGCCGGCCACCACAGGCATCTATAACAACGCGAACTTTTCCGCCGTATCGGCGCTGATACTCTTTAGCGGCAAACCAGGCGATATTTCCGCCACTGTTCATTCCGGTTAACTTGGGGAACGATTCGCTGATTTCTCCAACAACCCAACGGGATAACTTTGGGTTCCAAACCTCGACGTTTTCATTTCTGGAGAGATCTGCCTGACCAAAAGTGGAAGCCCCAACCATGTTTGATTGCCCAATTCCAAGAATGGTAAACGCGGGCTCTTCTGGTTTTAAGCAAGACGATGCGAGCAGCACTATCGCGAAAACACACAGCATCGGATGAGAGCGTTTCAAGTTAGAAACTCCTTTATCTTCGACAATCGATATTAGACGCTCTTCCCAGTGTGCCGCGCCCGCAAAATTGGTTTTAATCTAACACAGTTCTTTCTTAAACCGCGTTTTAAGATTACTACTTTACCAGCGCGTTAAGCGGCAGCAGTACCTTGACCAATATGCAGTCAATCGGGTTTACTTGTTCGGAATCAGCACCGCTGACTAAACAGCAAACAGAGTTCGCTAAGCGTACTGAATATAAGGTGCGTTTCTTGAAAACCATTGGTACATCGTATTATGAAACAGCATGCCACTACCCTGCCCTTGTCAGCCTATCTTTCGATGTTGGCAGGGCCTTGGTTGATTTTCGCATCCACTGCAATCGTTCTTTTTCTTAAAAACCAGCAGGATCTTGCCGCGGACGTCAGCATAGTGCTGCCTTTTGTGCTGATTGCATTGCTAGTAGCGGCACTGTGTTTTTTGTGCATAAAACTGAGCATGTATCTAGGCAAGCTGCGTTTAAGTAATTTTCTTATCTGGACTGCACTACTGATAATACCGTTTTTTTGGATATATCAATTAGGGCTAAACACCTGGTTTGCAATGCGTTATCAGACCATTTGGTTGGCATCCATAGGCTGCATTGTTTTTGTAGCAGCATTCTTATTGCGAAACAATGCCAAAACCGAACTGTATCTGCGAAGTGCCGCTTTCATTGCAATAGCCTTCATTGCTTTGGACCTGGTAAAACTGGCCTCAACCGAAGGCATCGGTGACAGCGGGAGTCAGCAATTGGGCGCCATGGACGAACCGGCCGGGCAGCGTCAGCTGCCCAATATCTATCACTTTGTGATGGATGAGTATCAAACCGAATTGTTTAGCAATACGGTGACCCCTGAGCTTGAGAAAAAGCTGGGTGGCTTCGTAATGTTCTCGAACAATACCAGTGTTTTCGGTCGCACGGAAATGTCTCTGCCATCCATGTTTCTTGGAAAGAACTATGATTTCAAGTCTCCACCCATTGAGTTCCAGCAATCTGCTTTAGCGAAACAAGACTCTTATCTGCATACCTTGAATGAAGCTGGCTATTCCACCTCTGCCGTGATGCATCCCGTGTTCGATTTTAAGATAAACCAGTTTGATTCTGTGCTTTTTCATAAATCCATAGTGAAAAATGATCCGTCGGAAGACCGTAAAAGCCTGGTTAAGCTTTGGGTTTTTAGCGTACTCCCAACACGGATAAGTAGCGTGTTTCTAGCTGACACAGACGCTGACCAGCTTCGTTACAAGAACCTGCTAAGTACTTCAGCGCCGAATATCTCTTACAACAGTTCTAAAATCATGATGGCAAATGAGAAAAATCTGCCAGCGAATGGACGCTACCAGCTACTGCACCTCTTGATTCCTCATTTCCCCCATACGCTCAGCAGTAATTGTGAATTTGGCAAAGAGTATAAGACCAGTCCAAAGACACACACGGAGTGCGCCAACAAGGTTATTACAGACTATATTGCTGAGTTAAAACGCCTCGGTCGTTTCAAGAACTCTTTAATAATAGTCAACAGCGATCATGGCTCCGGTTTTGCCTATGAGAATGGCAAGCTTCGTAAGCTCAGTGAAAACGAGGATTTCAGATTCGGACTCGAATACGCCAGAGCACGATCCAGAGCAATCATGATGATTAAACCGATTGGTGATGAAGGCAGCGTTGCACTGAAGTATAAGGAAACGCCAACGTCGATACTTGATATTGCTCCAACACTGCTCGACGAGGTAGGCCTGCCCATCAATCCCGACATGCAGGGCTTTGATCTTATGAACGATTCAGCGATTAGCAACGATCGCAGCAAAGAATACTTTTTTTACAACAAGCGCGGCACGCAGGGCCGGCATATTATCAAGATGACCCGATACAGCATAAAGCATGACACTTATGTTAGAGAAGGATTGGTTGGTTCAGGTGAATTCAAATAGTGGAAAAACTCTCCTGTTTTATGACTAAGGAGCGCCCATTGCTCCACAGCACGCTGACTCTTGCACTACTTGTGTACCTTTTGGCAGGCTGCAGCAAGGACATCGCACTGTTGGAAGGCAGCAGGCCCAATATTTTATTGATTATGTCTGATGACCAATCATGGGAGCATCTTTCATCGGCGGGTTACTCAGCGGTCAATACACCGAATATAGACCGAATTGCGCATGAAGGCCTTTACTTCGAACGCGCGTATGCGCCCTCACCTACTTGCACGGCATCGCGCTCAGCGATCATATCCGGGCAACATACCTGGAGGTTGGGCTCAGCTGGGCTTCTTCATGGAAAATTTACCAGTGAGTTAATCAGTTATCAGGACTTACTCATGGCGGGTGGTTATGAAGTTGCCTATACCGGTAAAGGGTGGGGACCAGGAGTTCTGGAAAAGCGATCAACCGGTCTTAGCCCTACCGGCAAGAGTTTCAACGCTGCGAAAAGAAATTTGTCCCCACACCTGGGGCAAATTGACCTGGTAAAGAACTTCGAACTGTTTCTTGACCAACGCGATGTCGGTAAACCATTTTCATTTTGGGTAGGTTCGGTAGAACCTCATCGCCCGTATGATATGTCCGTAGAAAATCGGTTCGCTTCCGAAGAAAGTTACAGGGAAATTCCAGATTTTTTGCCTAAGAACGCCACAGTTGGACGCTATATCTCCGCCTATCTTAATGAAGTAGAGCTATTCGACGAGGATGTGGGCGCCTTGTATCAAGTACTTGAATCGAGAGGTTTACTCGAAAACACCGTTGTTGTTGTTACTTCTGACAATGGTATGCCGTTTTCCAGAGCTAAAACGCAAAACTATGAGTATGGAGTTCGGGTGCCTTTGGTGGTCCGTTGGCCGCCAGTGGTAGAGCCGGGTCGCCGCATTGAAAGCCTGACAAGTCTCACAGATCTTGCACCAACATTCTTGGATCTCGCTGGAATTAGTGTTCCAAAAGAGATGACAGGAAAAAGTCTAACGGCGGTCTTTGAAGCAAATTACGGCATCAACGACCCGGGCAGTACTTACGCTTTCACTGCCTTTGAACGCCATTCGCTTAATATTCGTGAAGGAGAAAAGAACCTGCGCTACCCCCGCCGCGCAGTACACTCCAAGCGGTTTGCTTATATCCGAAATTATTATCATGACCGATGGCCAGTCGGAGATCCGCCCCGCTTTCTAGAAGCCTATCCTGGCCTGCTATCAGACCCGACAACAAGAAAGCGAATTGAACCGTTGTTTTCTCTTCATACCCAGAAACGCCCAGCCGAAGAACTATATGACTTGTCAAATGATCCTTATCAGTTAAAGAACATCGCGGGGTTACCTGAGTATATTTCTGTTCAACAGCAGCTCGCTGAGGTGCTCTGTGCTGAACAAATTCGCACAGAAGACTATCTATTGCACAGTCCTGTAAGAAGCTGTGAATTGGTGAGGTAGTCGCATCGTCTGCAATGAATCATTGCTTGGACACCGCTGACGGCGAGAAGGAGTACGTAATGCAATATCATCTAAACGGTTTCAAACCCGGTAACTACCAAATCCCAGACGCAGTTCGTGAGCCATCACCTGCCCCTCCTATTGTGGACCTGCCGAACGAAGTCGACGTGTTGGTGGTGGGCTGCGGTCCCGCGGGCTTGACTTTGGCACGGCAGCTGTCTGAATTTACTGATATTACAAGCTGCATTGTTGATCAGAAATCCGGGCCTCTTTTGTTTGGTCAAGCTGATGGTATCTCATGTCGCACGATGGAGATTATGGAGGCATTCAATAGCAATGAACTTGTCAAAGAGGCTTACCAGCTTCACCAGAATGCGTTCTGGGAACCCGATGCAGAGCGCCCAGCGCATATAAAGCGCACGCATAAAGTGTCTGATGCACGGCTTGGCTTGTCTGAGTTTACGCATTGCGTTGTCAATCAGGCCCGGCTACACGATATTTTGCTGGATGGCATGGAGAAATCAGTTACCCATCTCGTACCCCACTACCAGCGCAAGCTACTGGATTTGCACATTGACCCCGCTACAACCCAGGACTTGAGCGCATACCCAATCACCGCGACGTTTGAACGCGGCGATTCCGCTCGAACTCCCGTAGTCGAAACTATCAGGGCACGATACGCAGTGGGCTGCGACGGTGCAAGAAGCGCCGTTAGGAAAAGCCTCTCGATAGAGTTACAAGGTGACTCGGCGAAAAAGGCCTGGGGGGTTATGGACGTGTTGTTGGTAACAGATTTTCCGGATATCCGGGTAAAGAGCTTTATCCAATCAAAGGACAACGGCGCGGTGATGCTCGTACCGCGTGAAGGTGGTTACCTTGTTCGCTTATATGTGGAACTCGATCTGTTGAGGATGAACCAGAGAGCGTCGAATCTTGACCTAAGTGTTGATGATGTTATTACCAAGGCGCAACGCATCATGAACCCTTATAAGCTGGAAGTGAAAGAGGTTGCCTGGTGGTCAATCTACGAGGTTGGGCAACGTCTTGCTGAGAGATTTGATGACAGACCTCAGGAAAATGCAGATAAGCTTATCCCGCGCGCATTTGTCGCCGGTGATGCGTGCCACACACACAGCCCGAAAGGTGGCTGGGGGTTGAACACATCATTGCCCGATACCTTTAATCTGGGTTGGAAGCTGGCTTCCGTATTACAAGGAAAATGCCGGGCTAAAGTGCTGCAAACCTATTCCTCAGAGCGGCGAAAAGTCGCACAGATGCTTATTGACGCGGACAAACAGATGTCGGCGCTGGTAGCTACTCAACCTGGAGCTGACAACAGCTCTGGCAAGGGAAAAACCGATACGGCAGATATTGAGAAATTTATCGCACGACAAAACGGGTTTATTGCTGGCACATCAATTCAGTACGACTTTTCCTACATTTGCACAGGAGCCGAGAATCAACACCTGGCCAACGGCTTTAAGATAGGTCAACGTTTCCATTCAGCAAAAGTGATTCGAATTGCTGACGGCAGGCCACAACACCTGGGACACCTGATCAAAGCCGACGGTCGGTGGCGCATATTTGTGTTTGGTGATCAACAAAGCCCTGCAGATGCATCTTCAACTGTTTCCCAGCTGGTAGAATTTCTGGCAACTTCGAAAACTTCTCCAGTACAAAAATATACGCCACGTAACGCTGATATTGATTCAGTCATTGATGTTTATGCGGTTTTTCAGCAAAGCGATCTGGCGATCCAAGACTTGCCGAATTTTCTTTGGCCAGCAAAAGGAAAGTACGGCTTAAGAGATTATGAGAAAGTATTCCACACAAATCCGAGCAGCGATATTTTTGATCAACGCGGCATAGATCGGCTTTCAGGTTGTATGGTTGTAGTTCGCCCCGATCAGCACGTTGCCAACATCGTGCCTCTCACAGCGTTTGATGCGCTAAGTCAATTTTTTGATGGGTTTATGGTTCCACAATCGCTTACTCAGTGAAATGTCCCTGTGCGATGACAGGCGTTATCCAGTAGCGTGCTCGCGCTGGTTCGCACACGGGCTGCAAGACCGCCAGCAATTCTTCGAGATGAGCGTGATCGCAGATGACTTCAAAGCGGATCAAGTGGCGATAGCCCTGCACCTGCTCATGTACATTCAGATGGCTATGTTTACGCGAAAAACCTGCGATCGTATCCATGTTGAAACCACTTATGCATTCAAGACCGATCAGCGCATCAACAATCGCGTCTTTCAGTTGCTTTGGGACTACTACGATTAGAGACATGACATCAGCGTGCATGCCGTTTTTCCAGCTGATAATAAGACAAGGGCAATAAATATAACGTCGCCACGGTAGATGTGAACAAACCGCCAAGAACAACAATGGCGAGTGGTTTCTGAATTTCAGCGCCCGGCCCACTGGCAAACACCAGAGGTATCAAACCAAACATCGCGGTAGTCGCCGTCATCAATATCGCTCTCAGGCGACTTGTTGCACCGCTGACGATACGCGCGTAAAGGTCCAGGCCTGAGCTACGGAGCCGTTCAAAGTGGCTTACCATTACGACCCCATTCAGAACCGCAATGCCCAACAGCGCAATGAAACCGACTGAAGCAGGGACCGACAAATAATCGCGGCTTAAGAATAAGGCAATGCTGCCACCAGCGATCGCAAAAGATATGTTGGCCAGGATCAGCAATGCAAGGGAGATGGACTGAAAAGTGATGAACAGTATCAGCAGGATTAGAAAAAGCGCTGCGGGCACCACCAGCAGCAAGTTTCGAGTGGCGCGTTGCTGATTTTCAAACTGACCTCCGTATTCGATGATGTAGCCGGTGGGCAACGACAGTTTTGTTGCCGCTATATTTTTTAGCTCATCAACAAAGCCCACTATATCTCGACCACTGACATTGGTACTGACCTGAGCAAAGCGGTTGCCCTTCTCACGATCAATCAGTTGTGGCCCCTGTTTGAAGCTCAGTTTGGCAATATTGGTGATCGGCATCAGTGACCCATCTGGGAGCACGATCATACGATGTTCGAGCATACCAGTATGAGAAACGCGTGGCAGGGCGGAATCTGCGCCGGCAATCACAATGGGGACACGCCGTCTACCCTCAATCAGTTGCGAAACAGAGACTGCCTCTAATTGCGATTTCACGTACTCTGAGAACTCGCTCTGCGACAGACCATACTGGCGGGCGATATTGTCGTGCAGCTCAAGGGTCACGAATAAGCCACCCTCTATTACAGCACTTTGTGTATCAACCGCTCCGTCCAATTCACTGGTTAGCTGACTTAATTTATCCGCCAATCTGGACAGCGTACCAATATCATCGCCGAATATCTTAATGGATATATCGCCACTGGCACCGGTCAGCATTTCTGATACCCGCATTTGAATAGGTTGAGTAAAATTGAAGTTAATACCAGGGAATCCTTTCATGACGCCTCGAATTTTGTCAATTAGTGCTTGTTTGCTGCGTACACCCCATTCACCCCTTGGTTGAAGCTCCATAAACAGGTCAGTTTCGTTCAGCCCCATCGGGTCTAGTCCAATTTCATCGGCGCCAGTTCGTGCGACTATTTGGCGAATCTCGGCTACCTCGTCCAACAAGGCTCGTTCAATTTGTTTGTCCAGTTCCACTGACGATTGCAGTGAGATACTGGGTGATTTCTCAAATTGCACGATGATGTCGCCTTCATCAAGAACCGGCATGAACGTTTTACCGATGAATATAAATAGCACCAGGCTAAGAACAACGCTTGTGGCGGCACCTAAGAGTAGCGGCATTGGCCTGGCCAGCGTGCGTTCCAGACTGCGTTGATAATTGCGCTGTAAAACGGCAACAATGCGAGGTGCCTCCGCGGGCTTGTCGCCGAGCAGCAACGATGCCACCACAGGAACAATCGTAAGCGCAATTACCAGTGCGGCAAACATGGCGAATACGATGGTTAGTGCCACCGGCGTGAATAGTTTCCCTTCCAAGCCTGTAAGCGTAAGCAACGGCGAGAACACGATCAGTACGATTACTGTGCCGGACACCACTGGTACCACGACGGTCTCGGCAGCGCGATAAATCAAGTGCAATCTTGGTAACTTACTGGGCTTTGCCAGCTGGCTCATGATGTTCTCTACGACAACAACAGACGAGTCCACGATCATTCCAATGGCAATCACCAGACCGCCTAGGCTCATCAGATTTGCAGACAACTCAAACCAGGACATCATTAAAAAAGTGGCCAGGGCGGCCAGTGGCAAAGAGAGCGAAATAACAGCCGCTGCACGAAAATGCCCTAAAAACACCGCCAACAGCAGGATCACCAGAATAACCGCCTGAAACAGCGCAGTAAAAATAGTGTTGGTCGCGGTGGCTATCAGCGCGGAGCGATCATAGAAAATGTTCAGCTCGGTACCTTCCGGCATACTGTTCTCAAGTTCAGCCAGTTTTTCCTTAACACCTCTGACTACATCGGCGGCATTCGCATCTTTTAACGCGATGACCAGGCCTTGAGTGGTTTCTTCCCCGTTACGCGTA
This sequence comes from Gammaproteobacteria bacterium, assembly GCA_030429735.1. Lineage (GTDB taxonomy): Bacteria > Pseudomonadota > Gammaproteobacteria > Pseudomonadales > JAUIET01 > JAUIET01. The sequence goes on along the minus strand of JAUIET010000004.1, from coordinate 298,637 downwards.
ACCGCACCATAACGAGTAAGATGTCCTACGGAAACTTCTGCAACGTCCGAAACGCGTATGTTTTGACCATTAACACTCTTTATCAGCAGATCGTTAATGTCTTTCAGATCATGGAAGCGGCCTTCGGTGCGCACGATCAGTGCGTCATTGCCCTGGACTATCCGACCAGCTCCGCCATTAAAGTTATTCTCTCTTACTGCCCGCCTGAGATCGTCCAGAGTGATATCGGCGGCTGCCATCAGGCCGGCTCTGGGAACAATCTGGTAGGTCTTTGCGAAGCCACCCAGTACATTAACATCTGCCACTCCAGGCACAGTTCTCAAAATGGGCCGTATCTCCCAATCCAACAATTGGCGCCGCTCAGTCAGTGACAAGCTCTGGCTTTCTACAGTGAACATAAACATTTCACTGAGCGGTGTGCTCATTGGCGCCATGCCGCCATCGATGTTGTCTGGAAGTTCGCCTCTGATAGAGGAAAGCCGCTCGCTGACCTGTTGTCGTGCCCAGTAAATATCAGTACCTTCCACGAAATCCAATGTGACATCAGTCAGGGAGTATTTGGTGGTGGAGCGCAACATACTCTGGTGGGGTATGCCCAGCAGCTCGGTTTCCAGCGGCCGGGTGACTTGCAGTTCCATTTCCTCTGCCGTCATGCCAGCAGATTTAAGAATAACCTTAACTTGCACCGGAGAAATTTCGGGAAACGCATCAATCGGCAAGTGTTGCCAGGCGCGCATACCGGCGCCTGCAAGAACAACAAAAAACAAGCTGACAAAAAGACGCTGTGTCAGTGAGAAACGTATAACAGATGACAGCAACTATTCGCCTCCCAGGCCCAGCAGAATGCCTTGCACTGCGCTGATCGAACTGCTCAGCACCTGTTGGTCGTGCAATGGACGTTCTGCTGTCGCGATGTAGTCGCCCTCCTCTTCCCCGATCAACTTTATATAGGCGAGCGTCAATTGATCGTCAGCAAGCACAAATACTGCATTACGTTGTGACCAGCGAAACACAGCACTTTTAGGGATTTTGTACGCGTTGGCCTCCAGTTTCGGTGTGACCAGCAGTGTCTGACCGAGCATATATGGGCACTGTTCCGTTAGAGGTTCTGTCCAGGCCTGAATAAAAAAGCCTTCCGCTAGTGAAGAGCGCTCATCAATAGCTAGTTCACAATCCCCTACGCTTAGTTTGTGCAAGGACTCCTGATAATGGAGCGGCACCAATACGTGCAAACGTATAGCAGCTTCCGGAATAAATGAGGCAATCGGCTCTCCTTGCTCAATATATTGGCTGGCAGTTGAAAAACTGATTCTGCCGTCAATAGGTGCAGCAATGGTGATTTGATCACGCTCCTCGTCCTCGTCAAGCACCAGATAGTAAAAGTGCTGCATGTGTTCATGTTCCAGATAAATCTCGTAATAGTCCGCGCTGATCTCCTTCCATTGCTGCGCACTGATCGCATTTTTCTCATACAAGACCTTGTTGCGGTCGAACCGACGTTTTGCATCGCGCATACGCTCGACGTTGACTCGAAATTCCAGCAGGAAATGGTGCAGTTCAGGGCCGCGGAGTGTTGCGAATGCCTGCTTGCTTCTCACTGCAGTGCCATTCGCAATCAATAGGTCCAGTTGTTGCACGGTACGCGGGGCCAGCAAGGTGTACGCATCACCCGCTTGGTAACTCACTGTTGCATTAAGCTGTTCACCTCGCTGGTTGCTTACAGAAGAAATGGATTGAAATCGAGCGTCCAGTCGCAATAGCTGATCGAGAGGTATTGTCTGAGCCAGGGTGGAATCTGCAAGCACACACACGATGACGATCATTGCAGTTCTCAGTTTCATAAGCTATATCCCCTGGCCTGGTTTAAAAGCGCCTTACTTTTCTCAACTTGCAGCCTGTTTGATGCAGCGGCAGCTCTTGCATCCACCGCCGCTAAGCGACGGCGCAAGACAAACTCTGCATTAATTTCATTAGCCGCCTGTAGTTCAGTCGCTCGCTGGCCCAGTGTTTTACTCAGGGTAACGGATTCATCCAGCAACCGTTGTTTCTTCTGCAAAACCTGTACTTCGTTTATTATCTTGTTTCGTTGGGCATGCAATTGCTCCAACAATTCGTCTTTGGCTTTCCAGTAGACCTGGGAAAGTTGCAAGCTGGCGCTCGAATAGGATTGATCTTCACCCATGAGAAATGACAGCGGCATTTCAAGACTTATGCCCAGTTGGTCTTCCCTCAGGTCCGGGGATTCCAGTTGTTTGGAAGCGACGGAGAAAGTCCAAGGTTCAGCGCGGCGGCTGGTGCTCGCCAGCAGTTCCTTTTCACGTTGGTATTCGAGGTCCAGCAAGCGTACGAGAGGGTGCTGCTGATAAGAGTCAATGATGCTTATCGATTGCTCTGCGATGGTTGACGGCAGTTGCTGCAGCCCGGTCAATTCTCGATAGCGACGTAACCATCGTTCCGACAATTGATGGTATTCAAGCTCGGCAAGCTCCGCCTGCAATCGTTCCTGCTGAACCAGTAGTAGCGCAAGATCCGAATTCACTTTGGCCGTAGCCAGATCTTGCTGCTGTCTCTCCAATTGCTTTAACAGCTGTAGTTTCTCGCGGATGGATACCAGCTTCTGCGTAGCCAGGCGATGTGACCAGAGTGTTTCTCGCAGCACACCGGAATAAAACCAGCGAGTCCTTAGTTCATAGGCATGCGCGATCTCACTGGACATGTGTCGAAGCGCGGCATCTGCTCGGCGCAACCAGCCTGACTTTATAGGCAACATCAGGCTGACTTCTGTTTCATCAGTACCTATGGCTTCACGGCTGTCGAGGTAGCTCACACTGAGCTTTGGCGCAGCGGCTAGCCAGGAAACGCTCTGCGGTTCCTGTTCAGCCTTTATTGTTAAGTCGCGAGCTTGAGCCACAGCAGCATCTACCGCATCTCTCATAGTCAACTCTTTGACAGATACCTGTGCCGACAAATTTTGTACGCACAGGCAAAAGCACACAGCGGCAACAAGCGATAGCGGGTAGTTCATCGAAAGGTAGGCTTCTCTGGTTCAGTTTGTGGAAATTCAGTGGCAACAGTGTCTGTTGCCACTGGCTGCGTATCGCTACCATATGGTTGCCCTACTGTCGCTAAGCATTTGTTTTTTCGCATGAAATCAAAGACAAAATCTTTACTGCCGTTCGAGGTATTATAATGACACCTCGTTTTAGTAAGCTGTTGACTCATATCAAACTGGGGTAACTTTTTGGCCTATTTTAGTGAGAGCGTGATTGTTTTTGCTTCGAGCATGAGGCTTGTCTGTTAATAGGTGCCAGCAAGTCGCAGATGGCCGCATACGCCAGTTCATCTTTAAGACGTACTCCTGACTGAACTTGCTATCACGCCCTCCGGCTTAGATAGACCCAGCCGCTGAAAATACTTCTCGGGAATACTCGCCGGGTCTTTGTAATCATAAATCTTGCACGGCGAAATACCAATATCCCGGGGTGGGTCAACGATGAAAATAGGCGCCCCGGTTCGCAGCGCTGAGCTAATCTCCATGGCTGGTTCATGGCAACAGTAAATCGGCATCTCTGCTCGACCATACGTCATGGGCCCAATGTCGCGAACGATTGAATTGTTTCGCGGGCTTTCGTAATGGCCGGCGCGTATCAAGCGCGCACCACTTGGGCAAGGGTTGGGCATGAAGGTTACTTTCTCTTCGTCTTCTATCACTGTGAATGGCAAGAGATGACAGCGGGTAAAGCGCATGATGTTTTCAACCTTTTGCCGAAACGATATTTTGCCGTTAGGGTCCATGGATTCGGGTTTCATCACAACGTTCAGCACGCGCTGCAGCTCTTGTTCTCCATGGGCTTCATAGATGATGGATAATAAGGCAGAAACCCGCGACGTCAGTCCATCGTGCAGCTTAAGTGCTTGCTCTCGCAAGCCCTTGCCGCGTTCGCTGGCTTCTTCAGTATTTCCAGCATCGATCAAAGACTGAATGCTTTCGAGCTCAGCTAGCCAGGTCTTGGCTACCCCACGCGTTTCCACCTGCCGCTCAGGAGCAATATGGGGTTTTGTGTGAATCCCCTCCATAAGTACCAGTAGCCTTAGATTGCGCCACGTTTGACGCGAATGTTGGCTATCATTTCGTCAATGTCCAGCATGCTCGGTACTCCATTGAATTCGTATCGACCAAATAGATTAATGTGCTGCCAGGCCACTGGTGACAATCGTTTAACCAGTACCACTTCTTGTTCTTTGCCTTCCTGTTCGAACTTCTCGAACAATTTGGACAGCATCTGAACGTTGTAGTAGATAATGACATTCGCGATGAGGCGACTGCATTCACTCTCTAACGCTATTTCATATTCTGTTGTGCCTCTGAATTTGCCACCATTGCGCTGGGTAATGGCGCGCTGGAGTTGATGATAAGACTCGCCTCGATTGAGTGCTCGCTGTACATTGCGGCGCAATGTCAGGTTATCAATGTACTCCAGGACATACAGGCTCATATAGATATTATCCAGTTCCCACAGGGCTTTCTTGGTACGGTTGCGCCGGGCGTACGAACTCAGTTTTCTGACAATGGTGCTTTGAGTCGTCGATTTCTGGGCCATTGACGCAAAGATGCGATGCAAATTCTCTGCTTCATTCAGAATCAGAGTATCATCGATTGGCTTGAGCGACTTTATCAAGTAATTGTCTGGATAATCGCTGGAGGGGTTTGGTCCAACCAGCTTTGTGGCTTTGCGATCAATATGCGTGTATCTGGGAGCCCAGGTTCTCCCAAAGGTTTCCAGCAACGCAAAGTTCACCTGATTGGTCCCGGCCATATCCACAGAGATGACATCAGGATTAATGCCCGATGTATTGTTGAACACAATATCAAATGCATAGTGACTTTCGTGCTCATTTGCACCGATTAACTTGGCGTTGGCGGGAACATGGTTAGCCACCAAGGTGTAATTGACGAGCCCTTTGTTGATACCAAAATACTTCTTGGAATATCGAGCCTTGAAAGTGGCACGCTGAGCTTCGAATTTCTGGCCATCAGCGCTCGCGTGCAAGGTGCCAATGTCTAGATCGTAGTATTGGAAGATGGGCAGATCTGCAATGGCATTGGCAATGATGTCGTTCGCCGTTCGTGTAGTGTCCAGACGGAGGTAATTGTTTGCTGTGGTCCGCAAAAGATGGTGCCTGGTGTCCGAGATGTCAGCCATCGCAGATAATCCTAAGCGTTCACCGCAAGCAATAATACAGGCCATCACATTGCTCTCGTCAGCCTGGCTTTTTGAATGCCGTGGTTGAATGTGTTTAAACGCGCCCATAAAACAGCATTGCTTCTCTAAATACTGCATGAGGCTGATGATCCCGACCTTGGGGAGCTGTTCATAGAATGGATTATTAACAGCGTCATCTCGCTTCTTGTACGGCAGTCGCCAACGAATTTCATCCTTCTTCTGTGAGAACTTCAGGTGTGGATTGTTGCCCTGCAGGATGTTGTCATTGACGGCATGATAGCGCTGCTCCAGCTCGGTTTTTAGGTCGGTAAGACGTTGCGCCATTGGGGTAGAGAGCTGCGGTATGTCGAGAGAGTCGAGCAGGTGCTTCTTCGAAGACATTTCTTCCAGACTGATGAGATCGTCCTCAAAGCTCTTGAACCGTGTGCTGCCGCTGTAATAAAGATCACCCGCGTCCAGCCCTTTTTTAAGCTGCTGGTAGAGGAAGAACTCATAGTGGGATGGGTGGCTCAACCAGGGTTTCGTGCTTTTGGGTATGATTCGGTCGAAGCGCGCTTGCAGCGTCGGAGAGATAGTCGTTCGCCCGGCAAGGTAGGCTTCCTTAAGTAACGCGGCGACGGCTACGATGGAATCGTCTTCACGGGTACTGCTGAGATCTAGCGCCATGAATAATGACCTGATGTTGAGCGCAATTCGACGCGACAGTTGTTGGATGCAAGCCCATTCGTAGTGCAAACGATTCAGTTTCTTGCCTGACAGATAGTCCACCATTTGCCGAAGGTTATCCTCATCAATGAGTTCGAAGGCTCGTTGCTTTACAGTGCCGAATGGGAGGTGTTCATCGATCGACTCATCGACGAACAGACTAAGGACGAGACCGGTTTGCTCGAGCTGCTGCCGATGCGCCTGGGTGTAATCGTTGAACTGTTGCTGACTCACCTGGTGAGCTTCTTGCGCCGTGACGGTGACCTGATGAATAAAACTGGTGATCAAATTGTCGCTTATTTGCTCGAAGCAATGAGCGACAAAGCACAATAGATAAAGGTGCGCTTGACTGGTGGTCATGTGCTGCAGTCGATGAACCGGATAGTATTCAGCGAGCGACGCGTAGTAACGAATGTTCTCGTTCGAAATCTCGAGTGTCGGCAGATACTCTTGAGCAAACTGATACAACGGATGGGTGTTGACGTGCTTTTGGATCTCCTGGCGGATTTGATTGAGCTTGAAGTCTTTCGCACGTTTCTTTAGGGCCGTGAGTTGATAAAAGGAACCCTCGACAGTCAATAGTGTATTGAGGGATTGCTGAATGGGAAGTGGTACCTGTGTCTGGATCAGCGCGCTCAATCGACGGTGCTCTTCCGTGGTGGCCAGACTGATGAGTTTCTGGAAGGTGCTGTAAGCAGGTACCGCAATGCGTTCTGTCTCCAGTATTCTCAGCAGTTCCGTGAGCATGAAACGTGGCTGGACGTGTATTCGGCAAAGTTGCCTCGCTTTCGCCACTAGGAATCGATATGCAGTCGGGCCGAAGCGGCAGTATTGATGGCAGCGCAGGACTCGTTTTTGTTGCAGCAAACGAGTGTTCTTGCTCGGCAGCCGATCGGTGAGTGGTTCGTTATGAAAGTAACGCGCCGCCAAATACGCCCTATCGTTAGCAACCTCTTGCCAGGTGAACATAAAGAACTGATGGCTGACCTTGAAGTAGCCCAGCTGCAATACAATGAACAGCTTCATAGTGGGTGAGCGCGCCGATTCCACCATCTCGGATTCAGCAGGATCGAGTGCGAAGAAAACCTCTCGCTCATCCGGCCTTAGCTGCGGCAGGCCAAAGAGGTCTTGGATTTCATCAGCGGCCAGAATCGCCAGCCGTCACGTACGTGTGGGCATCGTATTATGGTTATTAAAAACGGTCGTTTTTGATAAGGCTTTTCAGCCAGCGTGATAAGGCCGAAATCAAGGGCTTCGGCATTCTCGAAAACAGTTCTTGAAATACTATTCTCAATACATTACTGTTTCAATGAGTTTCGATAACGGAGTCGGCGATGAAACCTTCCGAAGCACTGCGCATCAATCGCGACGCCATTCGGCGCGTCGTGGCCGCCCACCGTGCCAGCAATGCCCGCGTGTTTGGCTCGGTCGTTCACGGTGATGACACAGATAGTAGTGATTTGGATCTGTTGGTCGATCCAACGCCGGACACCACACTCTTTGATATTGGCGCCATTCGACATGAGCTGCGCACACTCTTAGGTATTCCGGTGGATGTCTTAACACCTGCGGCGCTTCCGGACACACTCCGCGCCTCGGTGCTGGCCACGGCCCTACCGGTATGAAGGAAGCATCGCGACTGCCGAGCTATCTTGCGCATATTTTGGAGGCTATTGGACGCATTCAAAGTTATACCGAGGATATCGACGAAGCCGAGTTTCTCAAAAACGAGATGGCGCAGGACGCCGTTATACGCAACCTGGAAGTGATCGGCGAAGCCAGCCGCAATATCGAAAAACGTTATCCGGATTTTGCTGCAGCACACCAGGAATTGCCCTTAGCCCCCGCCTACGAGATGCGCAATGCCCTGGCGCATGGCTACTTCAAAGTCGACCTGACGATTGTCTGGACAACCTTGGAAACTGATCTGCCCGAATTGCAGACTCAAGCGCAAGCAATCCTCGATTCACTGCCGAAGGATGACGAGGCCAGCTAGCAATGTTCATCGGCTATGCACGGGTATCCACTCAGGATCAGAATCTGGAGCTACAGCGCGAAGCACTGACTAAAGCGGGCTGTGAACGCATTTTTGATGACACACTCAGTGGTCGTCACGCTAAACGCCCAGGTCTCGACAAAACACTGGACATGTTGCGTGATGGCGACACCTTGGTGGTGTGGAAATTGGACCGGTTGGGCCGCAGCGTCAAGAACCTCGTCGACCTGACCGCCCATCTGCATCAGCAAGGCGTACAGTTCAAGAGTCTGACCGACTCGATCGATACCGGCACACCGTCTGGACGATTCTTCTTCCACGTGATGGCGAGTCTTGCCGAAATGGAGCGAGAGCTCACCGTCGAAAGGACACGGGCTGGGTTGGAAGTCGCCCGACGGCTGGGTCGCACGGGCGGTCGCAAACGAAGCATGACCGACAGCAAAATCGAATCCGCCAAACAACTACTGGCTAGTGGTGTGCCACCGAAAGATGTGGCTCACAACCTCGGCGTTTCGGTACCCACCTTATATCGCTGGCTGCCAGCGTCAGAACGAGCTTGATGATCGGGAGACATTGATGGACCTCTTTTTACCTACCGACGAGACGGATAAAAAACAGCAGAGCATCGACTCATGAGCGTGGTGACTAGGCAATTCCATTTGTCGTCAGAGCAAAAGCGTTTCTTTGAGCTATTGGCTCAGTACCCCACATTGACCGGCTATTGGGATATCGGCGAAAAACGCTGTCTTGAGGATGAATTGAACGAAGCGATGAGCGTGCTTTCCCACGGTGAACGTGTCATGGCCCAGTTTTTTCACGCCGTATGGAGTGGCAGTGATAGCTTAGGGCTTGGGCTGATGGAGGCCGCTGCTACGCTGGACGAGACCAATCGTGCGGTTATCGCAGCCTGGCTAGCCGAGCCGTTCTATCCCTGAACCATGGCGCGTAAAACTAGCACACAAACGAAGGGCAAGCTTCGTATCGGGGATGATTGGAATGCAATCACGATTATTGCGCTGTCGCAGAGCAATCCCCTCAAGGCGGTGGCGGAATTTGTCGAAAACAGTATTGATGCGGGTGCGACCGAAATAGAAATTACTCGTGGGCGCGAAAATAACGAGCCCTATTTGCGTATCCGAGACAACGGCCGAGGGATTCCAAAAAACGAGGAAGGCTTGCCAAACTTCAAGTACGTGGCCACTCATATTTGTGATTCGATCAAGCGCCAACTGAAAGCCAGCGGATCAGGCCGTGGCCTACAGGGCGAATTTGGCATTGGCTTGTTGAGCTTCTGGACCGTCGGTGAAACGCTGGTGATGCGCTCGCCCTCCGACGATGGCAAGAGCTATGAGATGCGCATGGCGAAGGGTGATCCTAATTACACCGTCAGCCAACGCCGAACTTTGTTTACTGAAAGCGGAACAGAGCTGACCATCACGCCGTTGCTCTCCGGTCTCCGTCAATTCTCAGGCGAGAAAATCCAGTGGTATCTTGCCTCGGAATTGAGAGATCGAATCCGCCAATCCGAGGTGAAAGTGACTGTCACTGATCGTACAGCGCGCAAGCAATTCCTGGTCGAACCCCGACAATTTGACGGGCGCTTGCTGCACGACCTGCCGTCTTCAGACTCAGTGTACTTGGAAATCTATCTGGCCGAACCCGCGCCGGAGGCCGGAGTGGGGCTGTATCGGTCAGGAACTCGCGTCCTGTCGTCGATCACCGAACTGGATGCATTCAATCACGCACCCTGGAACAGTCCCTACTTGCAAGGGATTGTGGATGCCCCGCAGCTCAATCTGACACCGGGCACGCGCTTGGGCGTCATTCAGGATGCACACCTGCAAGCGTTAGTCGAGGAACTCAAGCCCTGTGAAGCCTTGCTAACCGAACAAATTGACGCACAACGGCGCGCCGAAGAGGAACGCGCCAGCCGTCATATTCTACGCACCATTACGCGGGCTTTTCGCGAAGCCTTGATCACCTTGCCGGCCGAAGAGTACGATTGGTTCGATTTACAGAGAGAACGTGCGCTCAAGCCGGCCGCCGGTAAGTTGGCGACTACGCCTGAAGGGAACCACTTTGATGGTGATAGTGACGAACAAATCTTAGACGGTGTCTCAATCGCGTCACCCGGTGAGGCAGCAGAGTCGGAAGGCGAACCAGCGGACACACCGCAAAAACAGTTCTTCGAATACACGGGGCCTTTAACCACTGTGCGCATCGCGCCGACGTCCAGTGTCGTGCGTGTCGGCCAATCAAGAACCTTCCGAGCGGTGGCCAGAGACCATCAGAAACGCCAGATTGATCGCGAAGTCTTGTATCAATGGCGGGTTCTGGAGGGCACCGCTCAACTCGATAACACCGATGCTGAAATTGTGTCCTTCACGGCACCCAATGAACCGGGACTCGTCAAACTGGGCGTGATCGCCACTGAGGGCAATTTAGTCTGCGAGGCCGAGGGATTGGTCACCGTGACGGAAACGCTGGTAGAAAGCACGCGTCCAGGCGATGAGCACAAGCAGGGTTTGCCCGCGTATTCGTTTCAACGCGCGGCCGGTGAGTTATGGCGGTCTCGCTTTGACGTGGATCGCAACTTGATCATCGTCAACAGTGGTCATCGCGATTTCGTGTATTCGTCCAAAACCAAAGCGCTAAAACTGCGTTACATCTGCCGACTGTACGCCAAAGAACTGGTGTTAAAGAATTTCCCAGGCATGCGGCCCGACGAACTGTTAGAACGGATGCTGGAAATTTCCTTGTACACCGAAGAAAACCTGCGATGAATGACGGCTATCAACACCAATGCGAATGGATGCCCGTTGGTGGAGCAAGCATTGCCCCCGCTGAGCATTTTCTGGGTGACAGTGCATGGCAATGGTGCTTAGTGATCACCAGAGAGGCCACGGAAGCTGACCTGGAAGAGTTTCAGTATATCGAGGAAGTCGGTGACCACATCTGGCAAACGGTGATTGGAATCAGTCATTGCCCATTCTGCGGGGTAACGCTGGAAAGTGACAACACAAAAGGTGAGCCTTTGGAGGCCCACTTTCATCATATAGATTCGAGCAACTCTTGGTACAGCAGGCGCTTGTAGTGGCCATTATTGGATCGAGCGATGGATAACGTTGTCCAATCCTTTACCTGTCCGCCAGCAAATGACAATAGTCATGGTGTGAACAACCGCCCAAGCAAAGCATCGTACGGCTGTACTTTTTTAGCTTGGCAATCAACGTACCTCTGCGCTCCGAACGACAAGCCTTCGCATATATCGGAAGTCAGTGTGTCTGGTTTTAGTGATCTCTCCGTTTGCGTTGATGCTGAATTTCCTGGTGAAGACATTCACCACACATTCTCAGAATTAAGTGCAGCCATAGATTGGATATACGAGTGGGCCACAACAGGGTCCATTGAATGCGAAACAGAATTTGATTGTTTCGATCCGCTTCCTTGATGATTTCTGTTCAATTCTTAGAACATATTTCTGCGCGGATCTGGGTGATACCCTCATAGAGGGCACTCAACAAATGTCAGAATTCAGCGTCTCAGGTTTTAGCGATAACTCCGTGTTCGTTGATGGGGTATTGCCGACTGGGGACATACACCAAGAGTTCCCGGAATTGGGAGCCGCATACGAGTGCATACGGGAGTTGGCAGCACAGGGGTCAATCGAATGCGAATCGAACTTCGATTGTCGGCAGCTTCTCAACTGATCGAACGCGCTGTATTCTTAGAGCATATTTCCACACATAAAATGTGATGCTTTTACAGGAATATCTGTCCGAGCAGTACGTCTAAGAAAAAAGCGCACAGCCGATGTTGATTAGCTTCCATCACCATGCCTGCTGGTACTTATGGAGGCGTTTCACGCATAACCCCAATATCCCAGTTCTCGATACTCGCCAACGCCTCAGCGCTGGTAGCCTGGTCGTCGGTCTCAGCAATACACTCAAGTATCGATTTCTCCCAACCGGTGTAGCTATAGAACATGGTCATCAGCTCTTCCTGGAAACGGGTGACCAGTGCTTTTGCATCATTATCCAGGCCTTGCTCTAGTGTCCCTTAACATAAGTTCGCACCATTTAGCCTGCCATTCGAGGCCTCCAGTGAGGCGAACTCTGCAGTGAATACCCAAAACACTCGCGTCGCTCGCGGGGCAGGCTCTAGCGGGCTCTATTCGCAGAGAGTTCAACGAAGCTGGAGGCCTCGAATGGCGGGCCCTCCGGGAGCCAGCACAATGCCGTTCTTCGTTGTTGTGTCCCTTGCCAATATAGCCGATATTCCCTGCGGAACACGCCTAGAAGAACGGCATTGTGCTGGCTCTAAATGGTGCGAACTTATGTTAAGGGACACTAGCGACTCACCGATCAAATCAACCGTCAGCCGCCCTGCCTGGCGCAATTCCTGTTCGCTAAATATCTGCGAAGGCATATGCACACCTCGTTTAGTTACCAAGCGTTTACGGTAACGCGACCGCCCTAAAATGGCCAGCCCGGGCACGCGATAAGCGCTATGCGACTTTGGCGGTGCTATGGTCTGTCGGGCATTGTGGTGCCAATTGCAATCCGCCAGGGGAATGCACGCTAAAGCCAAGCCCGCCCAAATTGCATAAGCGATACCGATCGGAATGGTGCTCAGGACAAGTAATTGATACCCAGCACCAGCTATCACCAGCTGCATGCACTATGAGAATAATCCAGTGTTCAAATTGCAACGCGTTGACTGCTTTGCATGAGTATCGATAAGAACAAGTCAAGCTGCGGACTTTTTCGCGCGCGGCTGCGCGTGATCAGCGGCAGTTCGTTATACCGATGAGTAAGCCGCGGCTTGATGGCGCGAATTCTTCCATCATCCACCCAGCTTTGAGCAAAATGGTCGGGCAGATAGCCCATGTATTGACCGGACAAAATCAGAATCAGCACTGCTTCAAGGTTATTGGCACGTGCGTCGTTTGCTAACCGTGTGCGGTTGAGATCGGTATCGATGGTGGAACCCGCCATACGATACCTGGCCAGGTGTCGAGTGGTAATCGATTTATCCGGGGTTTCAAACAGTGGGTGTTCCTGGCTACAGTAAAGATAGAGGTTTTCATCAAGAAATTCGTGCACATCCAGCCCTGCCAGCCTGGTCGGGGAACCGATAATACCGAGGTGTAATCGTCCATCAAGCACGCCGCGCTGAACAGCGTCTTCAGGCAACACTTCCAGATTAAGAACCACGTCGGGTGCCCGTTCACAAAATCTCCGCACCGCACCCGACATATTGAACTCGCTCAGCGAGGTCATGTAGTCAATTTGTCCAAGGTTCAATTCACCGCTGAGGTGCCCTTGTATGGCGTCCATATCAGAACCGAACTCATCGACCGCCGCCAACAGCCCCAGCGCTCGTTCATAGACTTGCTCGCCATGCTCGGTCAAAGAAAATCCTGAGCGCCCTCGTTCGCACAAGCGCATACCCAAACGGGATTCAAGATCTGCCATCTGGGTACTGACCGTGGGGCGACCAACATTCAGATGATCAGCCGCACGAGTAAACCCACCGCTTTGAACAACGCTGACAAACAGGCGCAGCAATCGGAAATCAACATCCTGGATCTGCATAGTGCAATAATAGGTCTAATTTATCAGAACATAAAGTCTATAGGTTACTATTTATAGTCGCATCGACTAGCCGTATACTGAATGAAGACTGTACGGGTCTTTGGGAGCAAAACCGTGGATGATTTTATTGGCAACAAGCGCCTGATTACGCCTGAGCACCTTCGCGAATACAACCAGCGCACTAATCTTCGTGGCGGCTTACAAGTGCTAAGCCATGTTGCCGCTATTGTGCTGTCAGGCTATGCGCTGTCTCACACCTGGGGAAGCTATTGGGCGGTGTTGTGGTTTGTGGTGTTGGGCACCTTGCTGAATTTTCTATACGCCGGGCAGCATGAACTGAGTCACTGGACGGTGTTTAAAACGCGTTGGCTCAATAACGTGTTTGGGCATTTGTTTGGCTTCCTGGTGTTTATGCCCAGGGAACACGATCGCATGGAGCACTATCAACACCACCGCTTCACCCAGGACCCGGAACTGGACGGTGAATTGCAGGGTTCGCCCTACTACGATCTTCCATCGTATCTCTGGTATGCATCGGGCATCGGTTACTGGCTGGGTATTATCTGGCGCACCATTGGTACCGCGTTCACTTTTCGCTTCCCCGCATTTTTTACCGCCAAGCAAAGAAAACTTGCCACTAAGGAAGCGCGCATCTATATGCTGGGGTATGCCACTATTGCGCTTGTTTCCTGGTACTTTCAAAGCTGGTTTGCCATCGCGTACTGGATAGCGCCCATGTTCAGTACCAAGTTTATTCACAACTGTCAGAACCTGGCCGAACACACAGGCATGCCAAATGAATCCGATATTCTGATCAACACGCGTAGCATAAAAACCAATGCACTGCTCAACTGGCTGGCCTGGAACATGCCTTACCACACGGCGCATCATAGCTATCCGGCAGTACCTTTCTATAAGCTGCCTGAGTTGCATGCCGAGATGGTAGCGGGTCTGGGGCATGAGCCCGAAACCATCAGCTACTGGACCTACCAGGTGCAGATGTTAAAGAAATTGTGGCGCGAAGGCAGCTCCAGGTACGATGGCAGGGCGCTACGCGAATACTGAGGAGACGGGGTTCATGCAGAAGCTTGAGGTGTACCAGTCCTTGTGGGGTATGCAAACCTGCCCCACCAGCGAAGGTCAACGACCACATGAGGAGGTGTTTCAGCAAGCCGCCTCGGAAAATTACGCTGGCCTGTGCCTGGACCCTGGTGTCAGTCAGATAGACGAATTCCTGGCTTTAAAACCGCTGTACAAACAACTGAATCTGGGCTGTCTGGTGAACGTATTTCCAAACACCGTTGCGGAAATGCGGCCTTTGCTGGAGTTTAGCAAGGAGATGGGCGCACCGTATGCGAATGTGATCGCACCGGTGTTTCCGATGAACGTGGAAGGGGCCGTGCCGATTATCAGAACCTGGCTGGACATGGCCGATGACATCGGCATACCGATCAAGTTTGAGACGCACCGCGACTGCATCACTAACGATATGTTTATGACACTGCAGCTTCTGGATGCCATTCCGGAGATGCGACTGACAGCCGACTTGTCGCATTATTGTTTGAATCGCGAAATGAGTGCGCCAATAACGGATGAGAACCAAGCATGGGTACAACGCTTGCTGGAACGCTCGGACAGTTTTCAGGGCAGAGTGTCCAGCCACGAACAAATACAGATCGCGCTTCATTTCCCGCAGAACCAGAAATGGATTGCCATTTTCAAAGACTGGTGGAAACGTGGTTTTCGTTCCTGGCGCGCCCGATCCGCAGAGGATGACACGCTAATTTTCTTGTGCGAACTTGGCCCGCCGGAGTACGCGTTTACGGATGCCGACGGCAAGGAACTGTCAAATCGTTTTGAAGAAGCTTTGACGATTCGTCACTGGGTTGAGAACATCTGGGCTGCACTTGAAACTGAAGTGTCAACAGCCCATAACTCCTGAGCCAGAATCTCGACTACGCGGGTAATTCCGGGTTTGCGCGTGCCAGTATGCTCTCTGAGCGCTCTTTGAATTTGCGGTCATTGACTTCGCTGGCAGGCAGAATCCAGAATTTGCCCTCTGTTATTCCCCGTAAACAGGTTTCAGCTACTTCTTCAGGCTCTGTGAGCACCATGTTTTTTATTCCGGAAGCTTTGGCAAGGTCGGCCATGGTAGTGTAGGCGACTGGCTCATCGTCGTCCCGCAGATGCTCAGGCCGATTGCGCATTGAACTCAGAATATTAGTATTGACCAGATGTGGGCCTGGAAACAACACGTGCGCTTTAAGCACAGAATCTTCCATAAGCAACTGATAATGGAGCACTTCGGTCATACTGGTAACAGCGGCTTTAGTAGAGGCATAAATAGGCGTGGTAGGCATGGAAGTGAGCCCGCCATTCCCCGAGGATGTGTTAACAACGTGACCTGGCTCACCATGTGCCAGCATATTCGGCACAAATGCACGCACCCCGTTCACCACACCCATTACGTTCACACCAAAGCCCCAGTCCCAGTCATTCGGTGTTAGAGTCCACATTCGACGCTGGGCTTCTTTTATGCCAACACCTGCGTTATTGCACAATACATGTATGTTGCCAAATGCTTCGCGACTGGCCGCTTCCAGGGCTGCCATTGACTCTGGTTTACTCACATCGCCTTGCAAACCTATTACGTTCAAACCTTGCTCGCGCAATTGGGCGCTGGCTTGTGCGAGAGCGCTCGACTCAATGTCAGCCATCACCACATTCATTCCCTGGCGGGCAAACAACTCGCACATACAGTAACCCACGCCAGAAGCACCGCCAGTTATAACCGCTGTTTTCCCCTCGAAGGAATTGTCCATTACTTGCTGCTCCGGTATCGCACAGGATTTATTTGTTAGTCAGGACACGGCCTCTAGCTCAGTTGGCAGGCCACTTTTCCCTGGATAGGGACCGTTCACATAGAACTGCGCAAAGTATTTTCGAAACCGCATGATGGGTCCGTCTCCGTCGCAGAGTAGGGGGTTTTCCAAGTGGAACTTGTTGTGCCATATTGGAAGATCGCCTTCCAAACCACGTTGCCCATTGGTACTTTCTATTGCGGCCTGCATTCCCTGGTACTCAAACGAATCCTTGGCATAGGGCTGATACGCGTAGCAAAAACGCACCTCTACCGAAGCGTCATTGACCGGGGTTACCAGTACTTGCAGGGTGTAATCCATAAAACCTGCGAAACGCACCCATTTCTGTCCAGCACCGTTTTGAACCACCTTTATCGTGGACTCAACCTCGCGCTCATTGCCATTCTCATCAGTGACGAAGCGTCTCCCGCTAACATTGCTACGACGGATATGGCCTTCGTAGCACGTTTCTCCCTCAGGCACGGCTTCCATTCTGTGAACATATTTGAAATGCGCAACATCAACACCGTTCTCAGCAATCTCTTGCGGGCAGGAGCTAAACGCCCACTGAAATCGTTTACGCTCTGTCCATGACGGATCATCAAATTCGTTAATTGCGATCACCTCATGATCTGGCGCCGCCTCGTCGGGGTGATACCATGCCCAAATCACCTCATTCTTTTCACACACCGAATAGGTTTTCAAGCAAGGCTTTCCTTCCCATTTTGGCGGAATGCGTTCCGCATACGGTATGTCGGTAATCACTCCGTTCGTATCGTATTGCCAGTGGTGAAATGGGCAACGGATCGATTCACCTTGTACAGTGCCGCCATGCCCCAGGTGCGCGCCCAGGTGTGGGCAGGCAGGGGCTGTAAGGCCTACCCTGCCAGACTTGGTTCTGAAAAGCACCATGTCCCGGTCAAAATAGTGAACGTTGCGTACCTCGCCAACAGCAAGTTCATCGCTGTAGGCTATGCAATACCAGCCGAAAGGTATTGGCATGGGAAATCGATTTGACATGAGATCTCTCCTATCGTTTTCTATGCGGCCACATCAGAAAATTGGGATTTAAGCGGTCCGATGCGCTCAGCAATTACTTGTAGCTGGTTAACGTCCAGGTCATAGCAGTTCAATGCGTTGCCGCCCAGCATTGCGGCAATCTCGTCGTCAGGCAGCCCTTTCATATACGTCAAAAGTTTCTCATGAGTATTCGGCCAGGAGCCCTCAGGATGTGGGTAGTCAGTACCCCACATTACCCGGTCGATCCCAATTTCATGACGAACCGCGGTTGATCCCTCATCAAACAGTGCCGACGCGCCTATCCAGCAGTTGCGTTTAAAATACTCACTGGGTGGCATGGTTAGGTTGGAACGAAAATCCCCTAATTTGCCCGTGGTGTGCTTAACAGAAGCGCGAACGTCCATCATCTCAAGCAAATGCGGCACCCAGAATTCACTGACCTCAGTGAGCGCAAACTTGAGCCTGGGGAATTTTTCAAACACGCCGCCAAAAATCATGTGCCACATTGGGCGCCCGGCCCACCATGCGAACTCGGTCAGGTATACGCCCATAGCACCAGGGAGTTCGAAATTGTAGTCAGGTGACGGCCCCGAATGCGTATGCACAACCATATTGTGCTTCTCGCAGAATTCCCAGATGGGATAGTATTTCGGGTGATTGTAGGGGTCCCAATCACCCATCAATGCCGGAATCAGGATACCCTTTAGGCCATTAGCATAAGCCCATTTCACTTCGGCCAGCGCCTCATCCACGTCGTACAGCATCAGCACTATGGCTAAACCGATGCGGCGTGTTGGTTCTTCCTGACAGAACTCCGCGATCCAACGGTTGTGTGCTCTCGCACCAGCCCATTGCAATTCAGGGTTAACTCCCCAGGGTTTCAGGCCAAGACCGGCACCGAATGGCGGCGCGTTCTGCTCGGTAATGCCGTCCGGGAATAGTACTTCAGCCGCCACACCGTCGCTATCAATTACCCGATTACGCACTGAACCGTCCCAGGCGCCTTTGAGATCTTGCTCAATGCCTTCGCGCCATTTGTCATTGAATTCAGCGATGAGCAGTTTTTCCTCGGCACGGCGGGTCATTTCGCGTTGAATAGGTAAAGCCTCATCAAATGCCGCATGGTATTTACTGTCGACATAATCGCGGTAACGCTCCATTGGCAAACCCGCGTGGCCGTCTGTTGAAACGATCAGATAACGGTCCATAACCGATACTCCTGTTTAGCCTGTTGTTACCACGCTTATGCCGGCAGCGGGCCACCATTGAGGCCGGGCCAGCGACTGCCTGAAATGGTGTCTATATGCGGCCAGAAACCCTCCGGGTCCAATGCACCCGCCAGCGTGATATCCCGACTCAAGTATTCCGGCCACCATAAATGGGCAGATACCTGCTCAAGCATGGGCAAGCGGGTAGCGATAGGGTCCCATGGGCTCTCACGTAGCTTGAGTTCACCGTTTAGTGCAACACGGTGTCCGGGCCCGTATTTTCCGTGGACATGCACCACGTGCGGAGGAAAATCGTAGCCCTTACCAAAATCGACCTGTCGCGACACCTTCACCCACCATTCGTGGCGCTCCAATCCTTCAGAGCTCAATGGGTCTTCGTCACCCAAGGTGCCGCTGAACTCGACAAAGGTGTAGCCCTGGTGTGTGCAACGAGCGCTAACCTTGTCACCGAGGCGATAATAGTCGGTTTGGCAAGGAAATTTTGGCTGACCATTGGCCACTTGGCAGAGTAGAATCGGGGCTTCCTGATCAATGCCGTAACCAAGCGCCCATTCACCTGCGATCCCATCGTAGCTCGCATCCACCGTCATCAAGATGCCATACTCCGGTTCTTCGTTAACAGGGAGGTTGTAGATAGTCAGTGTCACATTGGCTGTATCACTGGGAGCTATGCCTGGTGGCAACAGCTCGGCTATTTTCTCGGGATCAGTTCGGTAAACGATCTTGAGCATTGGCCACTGGCTTATTTCGCCAGGGCTGGTTTTCGGTTCCTGAGTCGGATCGGACATTGTTGCCTCCTTATCTCGCAAGAGCCATAAATTACACCGTTAAGCGGCGATTAAAAACCGCGTCATTGTGGCAAGAGTGTTTCCATCAGAGGGTTATTCAGCAATGGGTGTGCATTGGTAGGACACCGTGCTCGCACTTCACTTCGCCTGATACCAGATGGCCGAACTGATCGCCCGTTCCTGTAAGCTGACAGGGTCCGGTGCTTCGACGCCTAAGTGTTTTGCGTCAAAGGTTGACCATCTGGGCGTTGGAATCTCAATGGCCCGCGCATAGTAGAAAGCATTCTGATCAGGATCAAACTCGGGGTCTCGCCAGTACGTTTTTAAATGGCCGGCACCGATCGTGTTTGTATAGCTAGCCGTGGCCACATCCACTGTCGAACCGACGGCGGGTACTGAACCGTTTGCGTCTGGGTGGCGCCCTCCGGAGAGTGCAACGTCAAACACACGCTCGTGGCTAACGCCCTGTGTATCTACCCATCCCTTGATAATCTGCAATCGATCCAGGTTGGCTCCTTCAGGGTCTTTGGCAACCCAGGCAATAAACGCTGGTGAGACTGGCGATTCAGCAGGCGCTTGCTGGTCAACCTTTTTATCTTTCGTTGTAGTGAGAACACCTCCCATCGGTACTCCGTTAGCATAGGCTTGCTCAAGCAAGGTGCTGCTTTCCATTATGTCAGGCGTGTAAGCGAAGCCGCCAAAAAAGCGGAGCTTGATTCGCGGTCCGGAAGTGGCAAATACTTCCTTACGGGCGAGCGCGTCGTAGACAGACTCGCGGGTGTTTTCCACTGACCACACACCGGCTAATCCCGCAGCCCCCCAGTTTCGGGTCCTATGCAGCGATCCCGGTAGAAATATGGATTTAGCAAGCCGCAGTCCCGCGCTTCCATCCATTAGCGGTAATTTACCGTGATGCTTGTTTTCTTGCACGGAACTGCTTGCATTGTGGCTGTCGCTGCTGCCGATTACGCCAAAGCGATAGGGGTTAAAACCCTCTGAATGTGAGAATTCGATACCCGCACGCAGAGCATCGCGAGCGTAACTGCCGCGCGGCTCACTAAAGTCTGCAGTAGCGCTGAGTTGCGCCGACATAATTTCGAAGTCTGCAAACTCATCCTCAGGTGATAACATCGGATGGGTATCCGACGTGCCCTTGATCTGCATGATTTCGCTGACCGGTTCATTGCGCATGCGCTGTTTGGCATACGTCTCTGTGATCGCGCTGCCATCAGCTTGCGCTCGCTCGTACATCAGGCCATTGGATACATTACTGTTATGGGGTATCGCCATCATTGTCATGCCCTGCTCTCGTTGATCATCAAGTGCGTCCCAGAGATCTTCAGGATTTTCGGAATCGAGGGAACTGAACGGCATTTCCGGTACGTTGGTATCACGGTAAATCACATTGCGGTGCAGGTTTTGGCCGCTTGGCATCGAGGTCCATTCGTAGCCCGCCAGAGTGGTAAATACGCCAGGCTCATAATGCGCATTGGCGGTCTCGATCATCAGTTTCCAGGCATCAAGTGTGATTTTACGGACTTCAGGCGAGTTCGCATACAGCTCAAGGCCTTTGACGTTTCTTACTATCGTGCCCATGGCATACGCTAGGGAAAGCGGTCCGTCATTCAACAACCGAGTACGAAGACTGCGTGATTCGAGTGCGCTCACGGTGTCATCAAGTCGCGCGGCTCCCATGTACTCGGAGTGGTCCGTTACCGCGGCAAAATCCAGTGGACGATCAATGCGAATGGGATAACCGGCCGCGTGCTCTATTGTGCCACCACGGGCGAACGTATAGGCATCGTCTGGTGTAGCTGTTACTCCGAGGGTATAGGCATCGGTTGAGTAACTGGTGTGTATATGCAAATCACCCCAAAGCAGGTGTCTATTTGGATCGATCTCAACGGCCGGTTTTGCTGGCGGGGGCTTAGTATTGGCTGGGTCGAATTCCGGAAAAAGTGTGGGATCATCCACTGGACCGCAGCCGAACAAACTCAATAGTGCTAATACGGCCAGAACACTTTTCATAATAATTAATCTCATTCAACCCGGCTTAGGGTTCTTGCGCAGCACGCGACGCAACAGAAAGGCTACAGCCAGAATCACGCCAGCGATGTAGGGCGAGTAGCGCGGCCCATAAGCAAACAGCGCGGCATTAATGGCCACTTGTTTTGACACTGTGTAATTGTCTGGCATGGGCAGAACTCCGGTCCGTTCTGTGTAAGACCGATACTCTCGCAGCATGTTCTGATAGAGCTTCGGCATCTGTTTGCTCAAGTCAGTTGTCTCACCGGGGTCATTCTTCATGTTAAACAGTCGCCATTGCCCGTCGCCCAGCGGCGGCAGGTTGCGTACCAGCTTATGCTCGCCAAGATAGAGTGCTGCGTTGCCGGAAAACTCATAACCCACTGCTTCCCGAGAGTTGATTGTCGGGCCGGAATCCGTGTCGAAAATGGTGAGAAGACTCAGACCTGATATTGCCTCCCTTCCCTCTTCCGTTAATGTCTGTGACAAGCCTGCAACTTCCAACAGCGTTGGCGTAATATCAGTAACGTAGGCGAACTCGTGGCTAAGCGCGCCAGACTCAATCTCTGGCAACCCGCTGATAATGAGCGGAACCCTGACACCGCCCTCGCTTGCTGAAAATTTTTGGCCCTTAAATGGCGTGTTTGCGACCTGTCCCCAATAACGACCAGCCGCCACCCAGCTGCCTTTCTCGCCAAGAGTTTCCACCTCGCGATGGTAGTTCTCCTCCAGCCAGCGACGGCCGAATTTATTTTCATAGGGTTCATTGGCTACTGCGCCATTATCAGATAGCACCACGAATACAGTGTTATCGTATTGTTTTATGTCTTTAAGATACGCGATGAGGCGGCCGATTTCGTGATCCATTGCCGTCGCCATGCCCGCGTAAGCCTGCATGCGGCGAGCTTCAAAATATTGTTGTTCCTGGCTCAGGGTGTTCCAGTCATCCTGTGTGGGGCCTGCCGCAAGAATTGCCCGCTCAGGAATCAAGCCAAGCTCTCTGATCTTCTCTATTCGGGCAGCGTGCACGTCAGCCCAACCTTGCAGATAACGCCCGCGGTATTTATCAATAAATAGAGCCGGAGCCTGAATAGGTGTGTGGTTTGCCTGGAAAGCCACATAAGCGAAGAAAGGTTTACCCTGCGTTTTGCTAGACTCGAGAAAATGGATCGTTTTATCTACAAAGAATGTTGACGAGTAAAAATCATCGGGTAAGGACGATATTCTTTTGCCGTTTTCATACCAATACGCTTCCGGCTTCATCGGCAGATAAGGTCGCATTTCAAAATTGTCGGAACCGCTGTCCGCCTGTATCACTGAAAAATCAAACCCTCGGGCTGGCGGCAGATTTCTGGTTTCTGTGCCCAGATGCCACTTGCCGGCAACGCTGGTGCGGTAACCCGCCGATTTCAGTTTGCTGGCAATGGTTTCTACCTTGTTATTGAGTACACCTTCGTAGCCTGGTTTCCAGCGATGTGAAAGTGGCACCAATTCGCGCATGCTGCCAATGCCGGCCAAGTGGCTATCTACCCCTGTCATCAGCATCGCACGTGTGGGCGCGCAGCTTGAGGCGGTACGAAAATTGGTGAAACGTACACCTTCTGTAGCCAAGTTATCGATGTTCGGTGTGTCGATTTCGCCGCCATAGGCCCCGAAATCGGAGTAGCCAATATCATCAGCCACGATCAGAACAATGTTGGGCTGCTGTTGCGCGCATACGGTTGGCACGCACAGCAACAAGGCCAAAGAGAGGTATATATGCAGATCAGTCTTGGGCATGTTACAGCAGTATTGCTCTGCGGAAAGGGTGCAAAGCCTACAACTTACACGAGCCTGATGCCTGTATAAAGGCGACCACTGTGGCAAGACTGTTTCCTTATAAGTGCTAGTTAAAAATCGATGACCCTAGGCTAAACGGGGCTAAGCGCAGAAAACCAGGCTGCGCCCGGTTTTTCGGTCAGCACTTCATCGATAATTAAGGCTTGTGGGGAAACAATAACTCGGTTTATATTCGACTCGAATGCGGTAACAGTGGTCAGTACGGGAGCTTGGTACATGGGGCGTTGGGAGGGTATCGAGGAATATATCTGTGTTGTGGACTCAGGCAGTTTCACTGCGGCCTCGGAGCAGCTGGGTGTATCGAAGTCGTACGTCAGCAAACAGGTGAGTCAATTGGAAGATCGGCTCGGGGTTCGACTGCTACAACGCACTACGCGCCGTTTAACATTGACGGAGGCTGGGAATACTTTCTTCGCCTATTGCAAAGATATGGCGGATCAATTCGACCAGGCGGAGTCTACGCTTTCGGATATGCAGCAAAGCCCGAAAGGCACTCTGCGGCTTGGACTTAACAGCCGCTATGGAACCCAGTACATGGCTGCGGCCGTAGCAGAATTTGCTCGAAAGTATCCCGAGCTAACTGTAGAAGCGCATTCCAGTTTCGAAGACGTTGACCTTCTGACGGAAAATTACGACCTTACGATTCGCTATGACAAGCTTGAGGACTCAAGCCTGGTGGCCCGGCGCCTGGGAGGACATTTGCTGTGTCTGTGTGCGACGGCAGATTACTGGGCAACGAATGGCAAGCCGACCTGTCCAAAAGACCTCGATAAGCATAATTGCCTTACCACCCCGGATCGCTATTGGTTGTTTAACTCCCCGGACAGCCGAGACATCACCAAGGTGAAGGTGAGCGGAAGTTGGATAAGTGAGGATGGCGCCAATCTTCTTGCGGCGGCAAAGGCTGGTATTGGTATTGCTCAGTTACCAGAGTTCTACATCAAAGAAGAGGTGGCACGTGGGGACTTGGTCATTCTCGAACCGCAAGACTGGTGCCGCTACTACCGCATCGCATGGGCGGTTTACCCAAATACCAGGCACCTGTCCGCTAAAGTACGCTACTTCATCGATTTTCTAGTCATCTACCTGCACAGTCTGCATGACGTTGATGCGCTTGCAAGCCTCCAAGACCGCTGGTAGTAAGGATTACGCTGCCAGCGAAAACACAGAAATTATCTTTAGCGCCTTCTCTATAAATGCTAGGGGTTCTACAGTATTTGCGGACGAAACAGGCATCTCACGCGTAACACAATATACCTGTTGCCAAGGAGATTCCGGACAGTCGAGCAATGAGTAAAAGAGGGATTCCCATGACTGCTATCGCCAACGACTTTCAGCAAACTCAAGTAGCCACACAACACTCAAATAGCCTCGGTTCACCACGCGCGCAAGCCCTTCTTGACGCAGCACGAAGTCTGGGGCCAGTGCTGGAATCACGTTTGCACCTTTGCAGCAACAACCGGCAAATACCAGAAGCCACCATCGCAGACTTTCACAACGCAGGATTTTTCAAAATACTGCAATCGAATGAATACGGCGGTTATGAAATGGACCCTCAGGTGTTTTACGCTGTGTTGCTGGAGATAGCAAAGACGTGCATGTCTTCTGCCTGGGTTCTCGCTGTCATTGGTGTTCACAACTGGCAAATGAACCTGTTTGACGAGCCCGCCTCCGCGGAAGTATGGGGCGAGGACAGCTCCGTATTGATCTCCTCATCTTACGCTCCCGTGGGTAAAGTAACTCCTACGGAAGGCGGATTCAAACTCAGCGGTCGCTGGAGCTTTTCGAGCGGCTGTGAGCATTGTGACTGGGTGTTTTTGGGCGCGGTAGTGCCCACCGAGGATGCCCCATGGGACATGCTCAATTACCGCACTTTCCTTCTGCCTCAAGAGGACTACAAAATCGTCGATAACTGGGATGTTGTAGGCCTAAAAGGGACAGGTAGCCACGATATTGTGGTTAATGACGCGTTTGTTCCCGAACATCGCACCCACCATATGGTGGAGGACGATAGCGGAAGAAAGTTCATGCACAAAGCACCTTTGTATCGTTTGCCTTTCATGCAAGTGTTCGCGCGCGCCGTTTCCACCCCTGCTCTCGGTGCCATAGAAGGTGCACTTGACGCTTACATTGATGTCGCTCAGTCCCGGTTGGCGGGACCTATTGCGATGAAAGATGACCCTAATGCCAAACGCCTGGCCGCTGAAGTGGACGACGCAATAGCGAGCATGAAAAACCGTTTATTCAGCAGCTTCGACCACCTGATGGATTGTGCACGACAAGGCCAGGTAGTGGGCCAGAAAGATCGCGCCAGATACCGTTATAGCACCTCGGTGGTTGCAGATCGATGCGTTGCACTGTCGTCCCGCATGCTGAAATCTGCAGGATCATCCGGAATCCGAAATGATAGTCATCTTCTCAAGCTGCATCTTGATATTCTGGCCAGCCAGGCGCACATCGCCAACGTGTCAGATCCTTTCTCAGTCAATCTGGGCGGCATGCTGTTTGGCCTGGATTCTACAGATCCCGGTTTGTAGCGTTATTCAGCCGGCGCACCCTCTTGCAGTGAGTGATTGCCTAACATATTACATTTCGGTTTTTGGCGGGGGCGTTATTTATCGAACTGTACTTCTTTATATACCGGGTTTCGCCCTTCTACAATGTCCCGAGTCATATCATTGATGTATTGATTGAACGGGTGTGTGAATATCCAGAATCGGCGTTCACGAAGCGCACTGAACACTCTATCAGCACACTCTTCCGGCGTTATAAAATCGGGCTGTCCTGCCATTAAATGCTCGGTGGGGTCTTGTTCTTCCCTGCCGGACTCTATGCCCAGCAATTCATCGCTGATAGAGGTTAACACCGGTCCTGGACACAATAAGGACACATCGATTGCTGCATTCTTAGCGGCCAGATCATTAGCCAGGCACTCGGTAATTCCGCGTACTGCCATTTTAGCGGCCGTATATTGCGCCATTCCTGTCGCCGCCACCAATGAACCAACCGAGCCGGTATTAACGATGTGCGCGGGTTTCTCTTCTTCAAGCATCTTGGGTATAAATGCATTCAAGCCGTTGACCACGCCCATTACATTAACGGACATAATTTTCTGCCATTGATCAGCGGAGTGGCTCCAGGCCTCACCAACTCGCAGAATGCCTGCATTGTTAAACAGCAGATCCGGCACGCCAAGTACACTAAGGCAGCGGTCGGCAAATTTTTTGAATTCTGCTGCGTTTGATACGTCCAGAGAGTGAGTCAGAACAGTTACACCCTCAGCTTCAAGTTGCGATGCCAGCGAATCGAGCTTTTCCGAATTCAGGTCTGCCAGAGCAAGGCGCATACCTTCTCGGGCACACCGTTTAGAAAGTGCTCGGCCAATTCCGCTAGCAGCACCTGTAATAACAGCGAGTTTCCCATCGTATTGATCCATGTTGATCGCCTTATGATTGGTATGATTTTCATTAGAGTTAGCGTGTTACTCTAGCTGCGCTACGGTGTAGAGAAAAGATCCTTCACGGAATTTGATTGTCTTTAGTTGAGTGGTAATCATTGCGTCGCGAGACCCGCTCAACCCCGTGAATAGATCAGGCACTGAACAATGTCGTTTCTATTGGTGCTCAGCCATGGACAGTCAGTTCACGCTTACAGCTTTTTCGATACCTGCTTAAAGCGATAGAGTCTGCTCTCACAAAACGTTCGATATTTGCGTTTTCACTGTACTCCCTTCAAATTGAACGAGGAAGTGTCATGATTAATCGCTCTATAACATCCATAATTGCATTGGCTGCCGGCTTATCCTCCCTGACTGGCGCACCCGAGGTGCTGGCACAGGGCGCACTTGTTCTGGAGGAAGTTGAAGTCACGGCCAGAAAGCGAGTAGAGAATATTCAAAACACGCCGATCGCCATTACGGCAATTTCGGGAGAGTTGATCGATCAAACCAATATGATCAACGTGGCCGATATCGAGCAACGCACACCAAATCTGACCATGCGAGCGTCCGACAACGGCGTCAGCACCGCCCTACAAGCCTACATGCGGGGGGTCGGACAATTCGATTTTGCCTTAACAGTAGACCCTGGGGTTGGCATGTACGTGGACGGCATCTACCTGGCACGTACCGTTGGCGCAAACTTTCAGCTGGCCGACATCGAACAGATCCAGGTGCTAAGAGGCCCGCAGGGGACACTGTTTGGCAAGAATACGATTGGTGGTGCGATCAACGTGACTACTCGTAAACCCTCTGGTGAAACCGATTTCAGTGTTGAGCTAACTGGTGGCGAAGATAACTACATTGGGCTGGATGGGTATCTCGAATTTCCGATCACTGACGATGTGGCCGCGAGCGTTGCCGTTCTGAGCAAAAATTCGGATGGCTGGCAAAAGCGCGATAGAGGTGATGATGCCGGTAATGACGATATGTGGGCAATTCGTACGCACCTTGACGCAGACTTCAGCGCCAGTTGGAATTCCCACCTGGTTGTCGATTACACATCAGTTGATCAAAACGTGTACCCGCAAGTGCTGAGCGACTTCAATCCCACGGCCGTTATTGCCGGCATTTACAATGGTGTGGTACTGGCGCCTCTGGGTGAGTCCTGCTGTAACACCAATATCGACGATATAGACCGCAGTAGCGCACTTAACGAACTCGACAAAGACAAGAACGATACCTTTGGAATCAGCTGGACCAATACCTGGGACCTAAACAATGTAACGCTTAAATCCATCACCGGGTATCGGGATATGGAGACCGAATCATATCGAGATGCCGACAATGACGTGCGTGACTACTTTTCCGTTGGCTCACTGTTTGATGTGCAGCAATTCAGTCAGGAGTTTTTGCTGAGCAATGCATCTGGTGGCAGCCTGGACTGGCTGATTGGTGCCTACTACCTTGTAGAAGATGGTCGGCACGTCAGTGATGTGACTATCGGCGGCGGGTTGTTTGAAGCGATTGGTGTTCCGCCATTGGATTTAACGCTGTCTTATGACCGTGAGCAGGAAACAACCAGCTACGCAGCATTTTTCAATGTCACCTGGCACATGAGCGATGCGGCGCGAGTTAATTTGGCGGCGCGCTACACCCGCGATGAAAAGAAAATGGACATGTTCTCCGTTAAGCGTGCAAGTCAAACGCCGGTTTTGGCTCCTGGGCCGACAAGTCCAGAAGCCTGCAGCGATGCCATCGCACTTGGCAACGGGTCGATCATTACCTGCGATGATTCCTGGGACGAATTTTCACCGCGGATTGGCATTGATTACACAATTAATGACGACATGATGGCCTACGCCAGCATATCCGGTGGTTTTAGAAGTGGCGTTTACAATGGCAGGCCGACGGCAACCGAACAAATTTCTGTGGCCGAGCCAGAGACGCTGGTCAGTTATGAAGCCGGAATAAAATCTCAACTCTGGGACGACAGGCTACGGCTCAACGGTGCCGTGTTTTACAACGACTATAAAGATCGTCAGTTCCTGGTGAATCGACCATCTGGCTCCGCCGCTAGTGCGCTCGCGCTGGTGGTTGATAATGCGGCGGATTCTACTCTCTGGGGGGCTGAATTGGAGTTTACTGTATTAGCCGCGCAGGGCCTTACCGTTAGTGGCGGACTGTCGTATATCGACCCCGAATACGATCGCTTCGAATCCGTTAACCCGGCCACCGGAATGCTGGAAGACCTTAGTGACCGTCCTTTTAGCAACACGCCAGATTGGACCGCTAACCTGTTGGCTCAGTATGTCCTCGAGCTTGGTAATGGCGCGAATCTCAGGCTGCGTGGAGATATTTCCCATAAAGGTGAGATTTTCTACAGCGATGATGAGCAGAGCAGCAGCTTTGAGCGACTCAATGCGGACAGTTACTCCATCGTCAATGCGGGCATCGCCTATACAACAGCCGACGAAAAATGGGAATTTGGTGTATTCGGACGCAATCTGGCAGACGAACGCGCAATTCGCGGCGGCTTTGGTGTTGATGCATTTGGAACCACCACCGTCAGTTACACAGAGCCGCGCAGGTTCTTTTTCAATCTAAAGTATCGGAATTGATTGATGGTTCTTCACCAGAAGGAAGTACTTGTTGAATGAGATTCATTATCTGGAACGCCCGGATAACCGAGATTTGCGCCAGATACCTGGCGATTATGGCCTGCCAATTATTGGCAATGCACTCAGCTTAGCGGCTAACCCGCAGAAGTTTTGTGATCAACGTTTTCTCCGCTACGGTGCAATTTCCAGATTTGCCATGGGTCCTTCGCATGTAGTTCTGGCATTGGGACCTGACAACGCGCGCGAACTGCATCTCGACGTTGAGAAGAATTTTTCCTCCGCTAAAGGGCTAGGCCACTTTGAGACATTGATTGGTGGCAGTCTTATTATGAAGGACTTCGAGGAGCATCGATTTCAGCGAAGATTAATGCAAACGGCCTTCAAAAAATCAAGCATGGATGGGTACGCTGAACGCATCAACGCGATCTGCACAGAGACACTGCAATCCCTCTTTGGCGTTGGGGAATTTCAGTTACTCGGTCAGGTTCGATCAACCCTGCTCGAAATTGCCGCTCAAACCTTCACCGGTGTTACCGGGCAAGGGAAACTTAAGGCCGCCTTCGAGGAATTCATTAGCGGTTTCGATTTTATTTTTCAGGTTAATTTCCCTGGCTTCAGTTACCGGCGCAGCTTGCGAGCCAAAAAATACATAGCCGCATTTATTCGTGAGCTCATTGCCGATAAACGTCATAACGATGACGACGATATCCTTGCACACTTCTGTCGTGAGCGAGATGAGGATGGCAACTATTTCTCTGACTACGATATTGTAGAAAACTTTGTGGTGTTGTTATTTGCAGCGCAGGACACAACCACGGCTTCACTGGTTAATGCCTGCTATGAACTTGGTAAACACCCTGAATGGCAAAAGCGTCTGCGCGATGAAGCGCGCGCACTGGGCAAGTCATCTATTAATCAGGATGATCTGGATTCACTACCCTCTTTTGTCCATGTGTTCAATGAAACTCAGCGTTTGCACTCATCTGTACCTCTGTTTCCACGACGCAGCATAAATTCCTGTGAATTGTCCGGAATGGAAATTCCAGCAGATACTTTGCTGATGAATGCGATTACCTACAACCACGTAATACCGGGTTGGTGGACGGAGCCACACAAATTTGACCCCGAGCGGTTTGCGCGCGGTGAACATAAGCAGCACCCTTTCTTGTTCCATCCTTTCGGCGGAGGCGCACACAAATGCATCGGCATGCACTTTGCTAAACTCGTTTTTTGTAGTTTTATGTATCATCTGATCAGCGCGCACAATATTGAGTTGCGCCCTGACTACAATCCCGATTGGCAGTATCTGCCCATGCCAAAGCCAAAAGACAACCTGCCTGTGCGCTTGGTTCCCGTCGATTAGTTTTGCGTCAAAAGAGAAGCTGATGGGTAAAGTTTTGATCACTGGCGCGTACCACCTAGCCGCACTGTTCGCGGTCTGGACCAGGGATCCGGATCTGCACTACAAGATCAATGTGCAGGGTACTGAGGCCTTGATGAAGGAAGCATTAAAGGCTGATATTGAAAAAGTCGTTTACACCAGTTCCATCGCTGCCATCGGCATCAACCCCGGAGAAATGTCCAATGAGGAAACACCGTTCAACTCCTGGCCCTGGGCAAGCGAGTACATCATGTCCAAGTATATTGCCCACCAGGTAGTCAAGGGGCTGGTGAGCAAAGGCTTGCCCGCAACCATGGTGTTGCCCGGCCTGCCCTTCGGCCCCGGTGACCGGGCGCCTACTCCCACGGGGAGCGTGATATTGCAGGTCCTGCAAGGCAAGGCTAAAAACTGGTGGAAGGGCGGCGTCTGCCTGGTGGATGTTCGCGATGTAGCCTGCGGCCATATCCTGGCTATGGAGAAGGGGCGCATCGGTGAATCTTATTGTTTGACCAACACCGCGGCTAATATGCGCAGCAAGGAACTGATAGAGATTATCGGGCGCATAGCTGGTGTCGAAGGCGTTGCAACACGAGAAATATCCCCAACCGCTATGTTGCGAGCAGCACGCCTTATGGAGTTGTGGTCGAAAATAACCGGAACGGCGCCCATGACAACCTACAAGAACACCAAGTATATCTTGCAAGAAAACTTTGTTGATGCGAGCAAGGCCGTGACAGAACTAGGCCTGCCCCAGAGCCCTATCGAACAAGCCATCGAGGACTCCATCGCCTGGTTTCGAGAAAACGGCTATGTATGAACCTTGCTACAATCAAAACTTTTGCTGAACTATTCTGGACACCCTATGAAAGCAACCGGCGCTATTTTCGAGGAACCCGCTGTCGACAGCGACAAGGGTCCCAGGCTAACGAATGACATTTGCGCAAAAAATTCCGAGAGCAACTATACGATTGACGGCAAGGAGATTAGTTTTCCTGTAGTCGTAGCCGACGCTTCTATGCTAATGAACGGCTTTCTTGTGAATGCAAAAGTCGCACAGTCAATGCTCGAAGGCACTGGTTTTCGCGTGGTCGAGCTATTCCCCGGTAAAGCGATCCTGCAGTTGCTGGCAGTGGACTACAAAGAGAACGACCTAGGCGATTACAACGAAGGGGCGATTATTTTCCCGGTGCTCTCGCCAGGCGAAAAGAAGCCTTTTCCATTTTTCGGCGCGATGAAAGCCATGGGAACTGGCACTGTCGGCAACTTTGTTTACAGAATGCCAGTAGATCAGGAATTTACCACCCATGCAGGGCGATTCATCTGGGGTTTCCCCAAGTGGATGAGCCAGATAGATATTGAATTCGGCCCCAATCTAGCCCGAGGCACATTTATTGACGAGGGTGAGCTGGTCTATTCAATTGAGGCTAAAGCCGGGGGTAATAAAACCTCCGGTGAACAGCAAGCGGCTTCACTGGCGATTCGAGATGGCAAAGCATGGAAAACCTATGGCAGCAATCGCGGCTCCGGTCTGACTTTCTCGCTGGGTGGCAAAAAACCAGATATTGGCGAAAATCACCCCTTAGCGAAAGAACTGCGTGCTCTCGGACTACCTAAAAAACCGATGTTCACCGTTTCTCTCAAGAGCAGCACTATGATCTTTGGGAAGCCTGAAAGCACAAACATTGGTGCTCAGTTTTCAAGTTAGGACAGAGCACTGCAGTAGCGGAAGTGGCCCTATGCTCTGATGACAAAAAGATTTGAGTAGTAGCAATACTGGCAGGAGCGCGATAGAGAAAGTTGGCTAATTACCGGGGAATGCGAGCCCCTGTCTAATGATGTTTACCAGCTAAGCCTAAATCCGGCAGTGATATTGCGTTCCAATCCAGGCAAACGCTCGCCCTGCGCCAAATCTACTGAAGCAACGCGATTTGTTCCGCTCAAATGGTTTTGATAATGCTTGTCGAACACATTGTCGATGCCTGCTGTAATGATCAGGTCCGCGCGCGGTTGCCAATCGACTTTAAGATTAGCCAGGCCATAGCCGGCGCTCTGACGTTCATTATTGAAAGCCGAGACTCGCTTCTGAGACTGGACCAATACAGCATCAAGCTGAACAGTCCACTGAGCACTCTGATAGCTGAGGCCAATGCGACCATTAAGTGGTGCCAGCCGGTAGAGCTTATCACCGGTATCGCTACGCTTGCCGCGCGAGTAACTTAGGTTGCCGTCCAATAATAGTGTGTCAGTAAGTTTCACACCCCAATTCGCGTCAAAACCATAAATATCTGCTTCGACATTGCTAAACTCCAGTGCCGCAGAGCCAGACATCATCGTTGCCACCCCGTTTGCGACGGCGTTGGTGCTTGGCTCGCCCTGAATATAGTCGTCTATATCCTTGTAATACAACTGCGGGCTGAACCAGTGCTGGGTGGTGCGAAAAACAACACCTATATTGATCTCACGTGACCTTTCGGATTCCAATGCGGTATTGCCGACATAACTTCGCCCGTCAGCCAGCCCTGCCGTGGCCTGCAGTGGTAACCACAAGTACAACTCCTGATAGGAAGGTGCACGGGACTTTTGGGCCAGCTCTACGAACCCTCGCAAGCCATCGCTGACCAGTTTGTTCAGTTTCAGTACTGCATCCACGTTGTTGTGCTTGCTTGTGCGGTCAGCTGCATTGAAGTCAACAGCTAGCATGCCTACGTTCATTTGCATCATGGGGTTGGCTGCGGGCATGCGCGCCGATACTTCATTCGCGCTAAGCTCAACGCGATTGAGGCGTATTCCCGTCTCAAGCTCTATATCACCGGCAAAGGACTGATTCCACTGCGCGTACACGCCCCATAACTCGCGGGTAACATCGTTGAAATTGCGAACCTCAAACATCGCGGCATTAGGGTTGGTGATTGTCGAATCATGATGTTCATTTTCACCATCCAGGCCAAGCCGCAACTCGCCAACACCGATGGGCGTTGTACTGGCAAGACGCCACTGATAGCCATCACCAGTGGCACGATTGGCTCTAAAACTCATTGGGCTGTTTGGCGCTGTACGTAGCGAGAAATTGTCCATCAGGTGGTCAACGTCAGCGTAGCTAATGGATA
This sequence comes from Gammaproteobacteria bacterium, assembly GCA_030429735.1. GTDB lineage: Bacteria > Pseudomonadota > Gammaproteobacteria > Pseudomonadales > JAUIET01 > JAUIET01. The sequence goes on along the minus strand of JAUIET010000004.1, from coordinate 264,807 downwards.
AGTCTACGCTGGTAGATGCGATTTTGTCGCTGAAACGAACGCCAAATAGATCGGTGTCGATATACCGGATATCCATTGGCAGCGCAGGTGTCCCACTGTCGCTGGTGTCCAGGCGTCCGGCGTAAGTTAGTATGTGACGCTGGCCGCGCTGGTACGCATAACTAACATCATAGCGTTGACGGTTGATTCTTGATGGAATAATTTTCCCGCCCGGATAATTGACATCATCCGCGTCATCCAGACCGGCGAGCAGTGCAAGCTTGTGGTGTTTGCTTGCTGCTACCATTCGCAAAGCGCTACTACTGACATTACCATTACTGGACAAATTTCCTTGCAGGCTACCACTAAGCGTGGGCGAGTTATCGCTGGCAAATTCTCCGCGATTGTACGCAACGTGAATGTGGCCGCCGAGAGATTCGGTGGCACTGGACACGCTACTAATACCTCGTTCCAGGCTTAAATTGTCGAGTAATAAGGGTGATGCGTACGATAACGGCGCATCCATCGCGTTGGGGCCGCCGCCTACTGTCTTGAGACCATCAATACTCACCGCCACCCTGTCACCGTACAGGCCCCGATATTGTGCAATACCGGTAATCAAACCATTCGCGTTAAGGTTTGCACCGGGTAACTCCGCCAACAACTCTGCACTGTCAACAACGCCCATGCTCGCTGGCTTAACAATCCCCTGCTCGTCGAGATAACGACCCGTCACATCTACTTCCTCGTCGTGGTCCGCAACCACGACCGAACTGAGCAGAATTGAAATCAGTAAAGTTAATCGGACCAAGTGCATTTCCTTGTTCATCTGGAGTGTTACTGCTGCACAAATAAGTTCAATCCCGACCGAGACCTGAATGCCCTGATTTACAGCCGCATATCATCATAGCTAAACGAAGCTCCGCTGAGGATGCGACAAATTGTCGCATCTCGACCGCGTAGTTTGCTTATCGGGCTGCCTGTGTATTCGTTTATGGCTAAGAGCCTAGTAGAATGCGTGCCATGTCGACCATCTCACAGGCCGCTGCTGAGAACTTAAAGCAGCTATTGATCATTCGCGCGATTGTGCTTGGCAGCCAGATAATCGCCCTGGCCACTGCATTGTTCGGGGTACATGCTGAGGTGCCCTACTTGCCACTGCTGATCTGCATTGTCGTCATGTCTGCCTTGACGTGCTACGCGTGGGTACACCTAAAGCACGCCAGCTATGTTTCAGAAGCGCAGATGTTTGCCCATATCGCGGCGGATGTCCTGGCCATCAGCATATTTACCTATTTTAGCGGGGGGGCCACCAACCCGTTCGTTTCTTTCCTACTGATACCCATCAGTATCGCTGCAACCACATTGCGTTGGAATCTAACCTGGATTATTGCCGCTGGTTGCGTTGGCGCCTATACCTTTCTGTTGTTCTATTATCGGCCACTGGCCATGTTTGAGCTTTCTGGCCACGAGCTTCATACTGCGCAAACCAATCCGCATATCGTCGGCATGTGGCTTAACTTTGTATTCAGCACCGCAATCATTACCTATTTTATTGTTCGCATGGCGGCTCGATTGCGCATTCGTGAGCGGCAATTACAGGCAACTCGCGAGAAAAATCTGCAGGACGAACAAATGCTGGCCGTTGCCACCCTGGCCGCAGGCACAGCCCATGAATTAGCCACCCCGCTATCCACGATCGCCATAAATCTTGATGAACTTGCACATCTGAACGCGCACGCTCCAGAGCAGGCCCGAGCGATCGAAGTACTTCAAGAACAAGTGGATATTTGCAGAGAATGCCTGAGCAATCTGGTGACTACAGCCAATGACTCCTTCAGCGTGCGCTCAAGCGTGGTCACCAGCGAAGACTTTTTCGCTGATTTATTTGATCACTGGTACCTGCTGAGACCGGAAGTGCCGATTGAATTGAGCTGGCAGCAGGAAGACATAAAATCAACACGCTTTCATGCTGACCCCACATTGCGCCAAGCCCTGCTGAACCTGCTCAATAACGCCGCAGACGCAAGCCCGGAGTTGATACAGATGACTATCGGACTGAGCAATCATGACCTGAAAATTGAATTGCGCGATAGGGGCTCAGGCATCTCGCTGGAATTGGCAGACAGTCTGGGTACACCGTTTCAGAGCAATAAAGAGACAGGAATGGGGCTGGGTTTATTTTTATCCAATGCCACGTTGAACCGGCTGGGTGGTAACATCCGCCTGTTTAATCACCCTGAAGGCGGCACACTGACGCAGATTATGCTGCCTGTCTTGAACCAGTGATGCAAGGCACACTATGACAATACTTGAACACTGTTTAGTGGTTGATGACGACAACGCCTTTGCGCAATCACTGACGCGAGCGCTTGAAAACAGGGGCTTTTCTGTCGCTACCGCGAATGATGCTGCAAACACGCTCAAAGCCGCCAGGCAACGCATTCCAGACCGCGTTGTACTTGACATGAAAATCGGAAATGAAACCGGTTTGCAACTAATACAACCGCTGCTGGACATTAACCCAGCCGTGCAAATACTGATGCTAACGGGTTATTCAAGCATCGCTACGGCCGTGACTGCAATCAAGCTGGGCGCGGTGAACTATCTGTGCAAACCTGCTCGGGTAGACGAAATTCTGGCGGCGTTCAGCGCACCATCCGAGCAAGCGATACCGAACGAGTCTGAATCAGCGCCATCTCCTAAACGGCTTGAGTGGGAACATATTCAACAGGTACTTCTGGAACATAAAGGTAATATATCTGCTGCGGCACGCACAATGGGCATGCACCGCAGAACCCTTCAGCGAAAACTGCAAAAGAAACCCGTGAGCCGCTGACTGTCGTCTATCATAGAAACTCATACGCATTCAGATTGGCTCGTTCTGCACGAATTTGATTCAAAGCAGCGGCAGTGTCTTCGAAACCCACTGAACGACCTGCCAACGCTGCTTGATCAGAGGCTATGCCCAGAGGGGCCATTAGGTAGGTAAAAGCCGCAGCTGCTGGACGAGGGGCTCGATTCTAAACCCACTGTATCGGCATATCAGCCGCGCGATGTCGAACGTGCGGCCACACTTCTTTTTCGAACAATTGTAAGCCTTCGAATGCGAAATCGGGGTCTATACCTCCTAGCAGGGGTACCAAAATAAAGGTACTGATATCATCAAGTGCATTAATCATTTCCACGGCTTGTTCGGGCGTGAGTACCTGATACGCTCCGCTGCTGCGAAGGTCTGCGGGGTTAACACCATTTGCGAAAGGCCCATCTGCCTTACCGTAGGCTTCTATGGTCCATTCGGAGTAAGATTCAACGCAATGAACAGCGTGCGGTAGTATTTTTTCCCATGCCGCTTCAACATCATAAGTAACGTGTGTATAGATCGGACCCAGCGAATGAAATTTCTCACCCGGGTCTGCGTAGCCCAACTTGATCCGCTCCTCACGATAAATGTGCCAGTTCTCACCACCAGGCGGAAAAAAGCCGTCCGCAATCCTGGCCGCGCGACGGGCGACGGCGGGATGCGCACCACCCAATAGTAAGGGTGGAGCTTGTTCAGGTACAGGAGACACTGTGACCTTGCGCCCTTTATATTCAAACTCTTCGCCACGCCACGCTTTTCGTAGTATCTCAAACACTTCAAGATACCGCTGTTTGCGATCTTCGCGGCGCGTACCAAACATCTGGAACTCATAGGGCCTGTAGCCTGCCCCTAGCACTAATTGCAAGCGCCCGCCGCTGAGCAATTGCACGACAGATACATCCTCTGCCAGCTTGATGGGCTCATAGAGCGGTGCGAGCAAGACGTTCGGGCGTATGTTCAACTTACTCGTACGCGCAGCGATCGCGGCCGCCATAGGCAGTGGCGAAGGCAAGTAGCCATCAATGGCAGCATGGTGCTCACCCAGGCTTGCGACATTGAACCCGATGTCATCGGCCCATGCACTCATATCCAGGGCTGCACAGTACAATTCTTCAATGGGCGCACCAAAATCAGGTGCACGCATATCGAAACTGATTACAAACTCCATACTGTTTCCTCATCTCCCAGTCTGTGGACCACCGGGCAAATAGCGTACAAGCGCAGTAAAAATCGTAAACGTCATTGTGCTGCCCATACCGATGTACAGCGCTCTGAATTTTCGCAAAGACCGCCTTGCTAATTACTCAATTCAATTCATTTAGCGGGTACATTTCGAAATTCCAGCTCTTTTCTGATTTTAAAATCATGGAAATTGAAGTCATCCGATAAGAATGATCGCGAAGGCTGCTGAGGCAAACGCTCAGTTAGGTAGCCAGGCTCCTCGAAAACGCGACGATCGCCAAAGGGAGACCAACTACCTGTAATCGCGATTTCTGGAACTCCTTCTACCAGACCGCGCATTTCATGGTCCATGTAGGGGCTGTGAACATAAACATTTCCCGCTTTCGCAATGTAGCGTTCGCCATCTACTATCCACTCTGTCTTGCCACCTAAAATATAATAGAACTCAGGCGCGGCATGAGAGTGAGTGATGTACTTGCCTTTCGGTCCGACCGCTATATAGGACAGGTTAAAGTCGTACTGAGCATCTGGAACTTTAGCCTGAAAAATGCCTTTCATTCGTACCATTTTGTTCCAGGCTTTGAGGGCATGACCGGCCTTGCTGGCATCTTTTGCCCAAAAGAACCCATCAGCGGGAATATTCTCAAAGTCGAGCCAGGCTACGTCCAGTTCATTGGAAAATTTCGGAGTTGCGGGATAAAGATCCGACACGCCGGTAGATGCTTGTTGGTTCTTCGCTGCTGATAGCTGTCGTCGTTGTTCAGAGTAAAAACCTGGCTTGGTACGCGCTTTAATTGCAGGAGTCGGCACAGTTTCATAGGTCTTACGCAAAGAACTCTGCCAGTGTTCATAGTCAGTGGGCATCACTGATTCGAGTGGTTGTGCGTGAAAGTTACTACCGGTCAAGTAATAGCCATAATCCAGATAGTCTTGCTGCCCACCGGGTGCCCAGCGAAACCAAAGTAGTTTCAAGGCCATGCCTGACGTGACTTTTAGTCTTCGTTCAACCAATGGTTCGAGTTTTACCGATGTTCCCGTGTAGGCCTTGATCGCGCTATCTCCAACCACGATTTCGGCGCGCCCTTCAATAACATGAAAAGCCCCAGGTGCTGGCTCTGCATGTAAAGGCAACAGTGCACCTGCTCCTAGCGTAAGCTCGATGATTTTTAAATCAGGATGATCAAGAACGGTCTTTACCTTTAACGCGTTTCTTAGCTGCGATAACTCCTCAGCACTTTCTGCCTCAATCGCAGCCCAATCGAACGGAAAAACGTCTTCCAGCGTCTGCCAGGGCGCAGTCGATGATGAGAACTCTACCGCAAGTAAATCCTGCCCGCCAAACCGTTGTGGTGCATTTGGATCATTGAGGGCGATAGTGCGGTTGACTCTCATCGTCTCAACTAATGCATTCATCGGGTCCAGCTTTTTGTTGGCGTCTGTCGCATCCCAGATTTCCGGTGTAACATCTTTATACGAAAAGACTTCGCCCGGTTTAGGAACATAGTATTCAGCATCTGCTGCAAGCCCAAATGGAGTTACTGACAGCAATATCAGAGCCGGTATTATTGATCTTACTCTAACAAGGTTGGCGTTTTTCATTTCAGTTAATCGAGGTGGTCAGACGCTCACCACCATAAGCGGCCGTATACTGCACAGCATGCGGCGCCTGGCATATTGCGGTCGGGTGGCCGCAGGTGAAATCTATAGGGTCGCAATAGTTTACCGTAGATCGGGTAAATCAACCATTGCTGCTACAATCCATCAATGAGTATTAAGTGCGCCGGCTGGATATGACTAGCCGCTCGCGCGTGCTTCAATTGATGATTGAGGCAACGCCAAGCTTTGCTTAGGATTGATCATCAGTTAATACGCTATGCTAGGAAAACACAGGAATGATTACGGAAAACACGGTTCAATCAGACGAAGTGACAATACAGGCGCCTGCTGCATTGGTGTGGGATATACTGCTGGACTTTGAAAACTACAGCGACTGGAACGGCTTTTGTCCCGATATTAAAAATGAATCCTTGGAAATGGGTTCTGCCGTCGAAATGATGGTAAACATGGGTGGTGAATTGTCGAGGCAGGTGGAGTATATCTGCCGTATTGAGCCAGGGCATTGCATCGCCTGGGCAATGGACAACAAGCCTGAAGACCCGGTGCATGCTGTGCGCAGCCAGTATGTGAAAAAAGTCAGTGAGACCAGCTGCACCTACGTAACAATCGATGAATTCGCCGGACCAGAAATGGCCGGGATGATGAAGCACTTTGCGCCGCTGGTAGAACAGGGCTTTAATCGCTGTGCTTATGACCTGAAAGAACATGCGGAAAAGGTGTTCGGTAACGCTGACAATTGAAGCCTCACAGTGTGCCGGAACACGCCGTTCGTCTTAATCCCAGCTATGTTCCAGCGTACACTAAGATTCAGCCATGATATGATCACTACATTGCCAATCAGGCCACCCGCTTTCTGATATTGTCCGATAGTGTTGCGTGTCCAAGCCCGCAGAGCACGAAACACCAGGAGGATTCCAAATGTCAAAGAGCAAACGACCCGATAAACAAGCCGAGAGAGACCTGCATGCAAAAGCGATGGAAGATTTTCTCAAACGCGGCGGCAAAATTGAGCAAATCGAGATTGGCAAGAGCGGCCAGACCTTCAAAGGCCCTTTGAAGAAAACAGCGACCACCACTGCCAATAAACCCTGAATGTAGAGTGTGATCTCATACAATCAGGGAATCAATCCCTAGCGATTGCACTACCTAAAGCGCAAAAAAGCATTAAGAGATCGTATTGACAGAGCCTTTATTAGAGGATTTCTTGTCTTTCTTCGCCTGCCTTTTCTCCTTTTGCGTCATGGCCGGTGCTTTCTTGTTTTCCTTGTTGCCTTTTTTCTCTTTACTCATGAGGATTACTCCGTTGGTGGATTTTTCTGGATTGATGTCCACAGACATCTAATGTAAAACCGCGCCTAATTAATGCACCAGCACGGAGTGTTTTGCGTCATTCGCGCTTAATGTCTTCCCTGTACGTTGCTGAGATCTAACGTCATATTTAATTTGCGTAGATGAGGTTCGCGGGTTATACACAACTTGAACGATCTCTTTGCCCAGCGACTTTAGGTGACGCTCCACGTCGGTATTGTGTGGTTTGGTTCCCCAGTCCTCACCCACCACAAACACATCAACATCCAGGTCTATGCACGCTGACACATATTCAAGCTCATAGTAGGGCCGTACCATGTCTACGCAGCGCAAAGCTCTTAGCATCTCCGCCCGTTGATCGAGCGGTATGACAGGTACATTAGGCTTGTAGGAATTTACTACACTGTCGGATGCTACGCCTACTACCACTACATCACCCAGATGGCTGCATTGCTCCAGTAAGGCAAGATGCCCTACATGCAATAAGTCGAATGTACCTACTGTATAAACTAGCATTGAATCTTTTCACTCCGTACCAATAAGATTGTTTTTTGGCCCAACGCGCAGACCTTTTAATTCACATAAACAGCTTCCACATATAAATGCAGCTAATTGCCAAGGTATAGATTGCTAAACGATAGACATTTGCGGAATGACCTGAAAATTTAGGCGTTTTGATTTGTGAAACATTGAGCGCTGCCAGTAGCAAACAGCTGACAAGAAGAATAGCTGTAAACGCGGCATCGCCAACGATGCTTTCAAACAGAAATACAAAAACCAGGATAAGATTATTGTTATCCAAGGCAAGGCCAGTGTACTTTGAATCATTCGTTAGACCGTAGGTTGCAAAGTAGCTAAGCCGCAGTGCGCTAGCCGCGAGCATAATAAAGGCTGCTAGCACGTAGAAAGGCTCGAAATTACCGAAGCTCATCAGAAGAATTGCCGGCGCAACCCCGTAACTAACTATGTCAATAAGGACGTCCAGTTGCCCGCCAAGAGCCCGCTCGTTGCCCGTTCTATTGGGCATTCCTCGAGCGACCAGCCCATCAGCCCAATCAAACGCAACAGCCCACACCATGCCAATCATTGCAGCGTAGTAGATACCCAGGATACTAAAATAGATAGCGCAAACCGTGCACGCCAGACCAGCAAAAGAGCACAGGTTCGGAAGGTCTTTACAGTAATTCAGAATCGTTGGTTGTGAGGCATGCCGTGCGGTAGTGCATGGCTCATCGCTGGCGATCGTTTCTTGGCTTTTGTTCAATTATTTGGTCCAAAATTCGTTGATAAACCTTTCGGCCGTTCGAATAAATGGCCGGTGGCTCTGCAGTCGGTTGTATGCTGTGCGCTTTAAGAAAAAGGGCGCACGCAAAGGCGCAATTTGATAATCAAATCGTGCAGGCAAAGACTCATTGGCACAATGCCAAGAGCGTGAAAAGATAACAGCCGATGAACTAGCGGGCGATAAAGCTCGGGAGAGGATCGGAACGGAGTTCCTGGATGTGACAAGTATACACTAGAAACTTGATTTACGCTTTAACTGATATTCCATCGTTGATGAACGACACTTCAAAATACCCTGTAACGCCGCTGTACGTGCGCTTGCCTTACACTGATAATCTTTCGACGCTGCTGCAAGCTTATTCTGGGCATATCTTGCGGTATGTAGTTGCCTACTTGATCGAACCGAATCTTTTCAGCCTTGATGGTTGGCCAATCTTTCTCGAGAGGAATCTGGGAATAGGCCCAGCGGTGTGACAGGAAGCCGCGCGGCAGACCGGTAGTATCGAGCCAGTTTTGTATTCCCGGGTCACGGTGCGACACTATCCAACGCTGCACTCGGTCTTCTCCCATGTACATCTGATGCAAGTTAAGGCTGCTTTGATGGTTGGCGTAGTCGGGCGATTCACCCCACAAGTTGCCAAGATGAACGCTGACATAGACCGGGTCACCAGTGTAGCGTGCTTCAATATACAAGGCTTCGTCATCGTTCAACTCATATAAACCGCCCGCATACACGTTAGTGCTCATGCCACCACCCGTATCGCTGGACGCACAGTTGGGTTTGTTGTAACCATTCACTGGAAAAAAGTATTTGCCTTGCTCCGGTCCGCCGTGGTTTCCATTAACATTTAAAACCTTATCGTAAAAATCAAGCCAGAAGCGCATTTGACCATTAACAATCGCGCCCATTTGACGCAGCTCATCCGCACATTTCGCCGCTGTCAGTACTTGAGGGTGTTCCCCTGCCCGATCCAGGTTAGTAATACTCAAAGGAATCGCTTCTTCGTTTTCCCAATCGTAAAATAACTGGCGGCCGCTGATGAATGTCGCGTAACGGTCTGCAGCATCGGTGTCACGTTTGTTCGGCCCCTTGACCGTGCAGATAAAGTTGCCGGTAAACCCTTGCGGTTTTTCAGGGCCCAGTAAAAGTTCAAATTCACCGTTGGCCTCCACTTGCAGCGTGGCCGTATCCAATGTACCGAAGCCTGTACGAAACCCTGGAATCAGCTCACTTAAGTCCCCAGTATCACCCGCCATCGGACCGTTTGCTGTTTCGAAAATCAGATACTGCGGCGCGTAAGGCCCGTGTTCGGCACGAGGTTCACCCCGCCAATGTCGAAAATCGGCGGCTTTACCCCTGACCAAATAGCGATTGCGACCGTCAATCGGTGCGTAGAAGTAGATTGCGTCTGCATTTTCGATGGTCGACTTGTTAAATATAGACAGCGCATTACGAAAGGCTGGAAACTCAGGATCAGCGTGGAACGTGCGCTCAATACCGTGGTGAACAAAGCCAGCAAGGTAGCGATAGCCTTCCGCCAATACTCGGCTCGTGGGCTCTGGTGCGTGCAAGTCGGTGCTATCGATCACATCTCGTGCGGCCTGTAAATTGTCGATCAAGTCATCCCATGCGGCACGCAGTTCGTTTTTATCATTCTCAATCTGCTGGAGTTCCTGCTGACTTTTATCACCCATCGTTATCGTACCTTCCCCTTTCAATGGTCATCCAGTTGACCAAGCATTGTAATTTTTTGTTGCGAACAACTCTTAAATCGTATGAGGGTTAACCATGATTCCGCCGTCCACGTTGAGCGAATGCCCGGTGATGAACGACGCACGGTCAGAACACAAATAGCACACCGCGTCGGCAATCTCTTCGGGCTTTCCCAAACGGCGCATCGCGTGTGTACCCGCCGTATGTTCTTTTGCGCCGGGTACTTTTTCGAAATAGGCCTTGATTGCCCTGGTTAAAATGCCGCCAGGGTTCACCGCGTTCACACGAATTCCCTTTTGTGCATTTTCGGCGGCCGCTGTACGAGTAAGAGCAATCACGCCGCCTTTGGCTGCGCTGTAGGGTGCTTGTAATGCCTCACCACGAACGCCGGACAAGGAGGCGATATTGACAATGGCCCCACCTCCATTATCGAGCATCGCCGGTATTTCATACTTTAGACACAGCCATACACCTTTCAGCGTCACATTGTGGCAATGGTCCCAGCGATCGGCCTCTACTTCCTGAACCGGGTTAAAGCCTCCGGCGCCAGCGGCATTATTGCAGGCGCAATCCAGCCTGCCAAAGGTTTCTACCGTCTTGTCAACCATCGCTTTTACAGCGGTCTCATCGGCCACATCCGCTTCAATAGCGATCGCTTCACCGCCCGCGTCGCGAATCATCATCACAGTTTTCTCGGCGGCAGCCAAGCGTACATCGGCAACCGCAACCTTGGCACCGTCCTTGGCAAACATCACACAGGTGGCGCGGCCTATACCATCGCCGCCACCGGTTACCAAACCTACTTTGCCCTTCAGTAACATGTCTTCTTCAGCCCTGCAGTTACGCCCACATGGTGGGGGATTTGCGAATTTACCAGCTTTAATCGAAGCAACTATAGAACGAAAATAAACGCAAACTTAGTTATTTATTCTTTAGCTGATTGGGATTCGCGGACAATAGAGGGTTACTTCGTGCGATCCAACACATTGCCAACCAATATCCTCTGGTTCAAACTACACAGCGACACTCGCCGTTTGGTACCGGTATGAAATTCTGGCAGTCGCTGGCCTTTGTGGAAATGGATCAAATTATTGAGCTTGCTCAATTTTGTGAAGACCTGGGTTTTTACGGTGTATCTTACGGCGATCACCTGGTGACCACCCAGCAGCAGCTGGACGCCTATGCGTACCGCGACAGCGGCGAGATTTTCTGGAACCCCGATACCCACTGGGCCGACCCCTGGGTATTGGCCGCCGCCTTGTCACAAGCCACCAGCCGGTTGCAGTTTTTAACCACTATCTATGTGTTACCACTTCGAGAACCGGTGTCTGTTGCCAAAGCACTGTCTACAGCGGCATATCTTTCAAACAATAGAGTGGTATTGGGTGCTGGCGTAGGGTGGCAAAAAACCGAGTTTGAGATGGTCAGGCAAAACTTTCATACCCGTGGTAAACGCGCCGATGAGATGCTTGAAATTTTGCCTCGCTTGATGAGTGGCGAAATAACCGAATACGACGGCAAATATTACCAGCTGCCGGCTGTACAAATGTCACCTGCTACTACTGAAGCAGTCCCAATCATGATTGGCGGATATTCAGACGCCGCCATGCGCCGTGCCTGCCGCTTTGATGGCTGGATGGCCGTTACTCACGAAGAACAGGAACTGTATCCATTACTGGAAAGACTGCACGAGATTCGAGGATCAGCTGCCGGCGTCAACAAGTCGTTTGACGTTTGGACTGGGGTGAAAAATCCTGGCGATGGTACGCATGAACGTCTTGCTGAGGCAGGCGTCACGATGGTTAACGGCACCCACTTTCTGGATGATGACGGACACACAATGTTGTCGAGTATCGACGCCAAGAAGCGTAGAATTGAGAGCTTCGCTAAACGCTTTTTCTAAAAAGGTAGTACATCAATGAATTGGAAGTACTTCGGCAAGATTCATAGCCTGCTGTATCGCGCGAGCGGCGGCCGATTCGGCGCCAAATTGGGTAATATCGATTGCGTTTTGCTTGAAACTGTTGGACGTAAATCGGGCGCAAAGCGTGTAGTGCCTATTTGCTGCTACCCGTACAAAGATTCCGTCGTAGTGTCGGCATCGAACAGTGGCATGGATAAACACCCTGCCTGGTATTACAATTTGAAAGCAAAGCCGGAATGCATTGCCCAATTGGGTACCGATCGTTTTTCCGCCGTGGCTGAAGAGCTGCCCCGGAAAGAGGCGGAGTCATTGCTGCCAATGATCTTCAACATAAACGATCATCAGCGCGAATATCGCGAACAGACTGACCGGCCAATTCCGCTCGTTTGGCTCCGACGAGTATAGAGTTTTACGGGGCAACACCACCGTCCAGGGTTATGCAAGTGCCGGTGGTATAGCTGGAGGCACTGGATGCAAAATACAATGCAGCACCCACCACTTCAGACGGCTCGCCAACGCGATTTAATGCAATAGTCTCAAGCACCTGCGGCAATGTCTCTTCATTACGCACGAAGCCGGCCACCGCGTCTGTGTCAAACGTACCACAAACAATGCAATTAACTCTAACGCCTGCGCCGGCAAACTCTTGTGCCGATGCCGCGGTCAGCACATTAAGTCCCGCTTTAGCCGCACTGTAGATAGTTGTAACGGGAGTGGGTTTGTAAGACGCAATTGAGCTAATGTTGATGATGCTTCCACCACCTCCCTGAGACGCCATTTGCGAGGCCGCCAAAGCCGTGAGACGAGTCGGCCCTTTTAGGTTGACGTCGATGATCTTGTCAAACAAAGCTTCGCTGGTGTCCAGTAAAGAGGGCGCAACAGGCGACATGCCCGCATTATTGATCAACACATCAATTCTGCCAAAGTGCGCGACCACCTGATGCACAAGATGTTCAAGTCCGTCCCACCGGCCAACATGACAACTCAGGGCCAACGCATCTCCACCCTCCTCACGGATGGCCGTTGCTACCTTTTCGCATTCATCAAGCTTGCGACTGGCGATCACAATTCTGGCACCGCGGCGGGCGAATTCAATGGCCATGGCCTTACCAAGACCGCGACTGCCGCCAGTCACAATTACTACTTTACCGCTAACATCGAATAAGGAGTCTGGCATTGTGAAAGTTCCCGGTGTCTATCTGCTTAAGGAGTAACATCCAAAAGCTCAATATGATTTTCCAGCTTGAAGTTAGACAGTGGTGTGCCTTTTGCAACTTGTACGGAAAGTGGCGCCTCCGCGGGGATTGCGTCAGGATCAACAGTTACTTGCCACTGAAGTGCACGTTCAGTAGGTGCGATTCTTGCACGACTGTCGATACCCTGAACGAGCGCGGCCAGGCCTTCATCACGGCCTGACAACAGTAGATTAAACCAACTAAACACGACATCATCTTCTTTCGCCGCACAGTTTCCTAATTCCAAAGTCGCGCTATGAGGTCCGGTTTTCTTTACTCGCGTGCTGATGTACTCACGCGGCTGAAACGCCGGATGAATATCGAGAATAGCTATAACCGCATCTATACCACCGCCGGCATGCCCCAAACAGGATGCAAGTCGTTCACTGGCCACCCAACAGCTGCCTGTCATTTGAAAAGCGGTGATATCGTCAACCGCCGCATCGCCATAACGCGCAGCAACAGCAAGTCCCAGAGTGTGAATCAGCAAATGAACTTGAATGCCCAGCTCTTTGCAGATCAGCGCCAGCGCCTGATGAGAAAATCGCTCCAGCTCCAGCTGTTCAAACAACGGGCCGTTGTAGTAATCAAGGCCGCCCGGCTCACGAGGCTCGCTACGCATGATTTGCGTGTTTGCAAGCCGGGTTTCCATAACTGGTTCCGCGACAGTCGGTAAACTCCGCGGTTCTGCGGCATGATCTATAAACACTCGCCAGCGGCATACAGGAGAACGATCTGAAGGTACCCGAGGCGGCCTGTGAACGGGGCGTACACGAGCCCTGGCGTTGCCTGCCGCTGCCGTTGCATCAAATGTTGGGTCTTCTATATCGTGGCACATTACTTTAACGGCGGCCTCACCACGGGGTTCAGTATCAAGCAATGGCCCACAACGATCCAGCCAGAAGAACCCTTCGTCTTGTGAAGTCATCTTAAAGTGGGCATCGAAATACTGATGGCTCAAACCACATTCCAATTGCAAGCCTTTAAGAATGCCTTCAACATCGGAGCCTTCGGTCAGTCTCATGGCCGTTTGCATGCGTTTGCTGTACACCGGGCTGGCGGCCATCCAGTTGTGGATTGCGGTGTCTTTGTAGGCTTGCTGGCCGTGATTCTTGGCCAGCGCAGCATACCCTGTGCGACTGTTCAATTGACCGAGCAACATATACTCACGAGCAATCTGGGCAAGCATGGCTCGACTGTAAGATTCCAGGCCTTGGGGCATCATGGCCACACTAGTCAGGAAATCCCGAGCAAGTTATCACGTTGGCCAACAAACACTTCAGCGCAATACCCGTAGTCGATCGGCAAGTTCACACCGCTGACAAATCCAGCCAGGCGGCTGTTGAGCAGCACCATCGGTTCGGCCATATCGGTACCACTGGCGTAACGTCCGTTTGACGGCAGAAACAAGTCAATGGCTTCATCCGGCATGTTCCCCTCACCCTTGAGTTTTGCCATAAAACCGCTGTCGGTGGGCGATGGCGACACACAGTTTATTCGAATGCCTTTGGCGGCCAAGGGCTTGGCATTGCGCATGGTGTACACAATGATGCATTGCTTGGAAAAACCATAACCATCTGCGCACGCTTCCGGATTCGCGTTCATCCATTGTTCAGCGGACGCAAAGGAATTATCCAGGTCGAGAAACTCTTGCACCTTATCAAGCTTCGATTTCCATGCCATACCGGCCGTGGAAGCAATCGATAGTATCGAGCCCCCGTCGGGTATTCGATCGATAAGAGCATCGGTGAAGTAGCGCAAGCCACAAAAATTAATCAGCACAGTATCACGCGCAGAGAATGGCGGGCTAGGCACGCCGGCGCAGTTAAACAGCGAATCGATGGTTTCAGGCAGTTCCCGCAACGCGGAATCAATTGCATGCGGGTCTTTCATGTCTACCTGGATAGCCTGTGCCTCAGGCACATCGATAGCAGCAATGTCCAAAGCCCACACCTTGGCACCCAGGTCTATCAGCAAGTTGCTTGCTGCCAAGCCCATACCGGATGCTGCTCCAGTGACAACAACATTTTGATTCCTGTACCCGAGTAGATCGCTCACTTTACGCTCCTATCGCAATTGTCTTGGTTTCCAGATATTCCTCGAAACCCTCTACGCCCATCTCTCGGCCAATGCCACTTTGCTTGTAACCGCCGAACGGCGCGTCAGCCCCATAAAAATTGCCGCCGTTTACATTGATAGTTCCTGTTCTGATGCGCCTGGCTACATCCAGCGCTCTTTGCTCACTGGCGGACCACACGCTGCCAGACAGGCCGAAATCAGAATCGTTGGCAATGCGAACAGCGTCGTCGTCATCGTTATAGGTGATCACCGATAACACTGGACCAAAAATTTCCTCGCGCGCTATACGCATATCATTTGTAACGTCTACGAATACGGTTGGCTCTATGTAATACCCCTTATGTAGGTGCGCGGGTGTCCCTCCGCCAAGCAGCAAACGCGCTCCTTCGGCTTTGCCTGCTTCTATATAAGATAACACTCGGTCGCGTTGTCTGGCATTCACCACTGGCCCCATTATCTGGTTTTCGGATGATGGGTCGCCATATTCGATAAAGCCGAAATAGGTTTTCAACAACTCTTCAACGTCGGTTTGCATGCTTCCAGGAATTAGTAACCGGGTATTAAGAGCGCAGCCTTGCCCAGCATGAAAGCACACTGCAAGCGTGCTCAGTAGGCTGCTATTCAGGTCAGCATCATCCAAAATAATGTTTGCAGACTTGCCGCCTAATTCCAGAAACACTTTTTTAACTGTTTCTGCCGCTCTGACCATAATGTGCTTGCCGACAGACGTGGAACCCGTGAACGAGACCATGTCTACCCGAGGGTCACGGACCAGTTGATCACCAACTTCTGCCGGATCTTCTGCGGTGATAACATTAAACACACCGGCAGGAATATCTGTGTGCTCATGCACAATACGCCCCAACATCGTTGCAGACCAGGGCGTATCGGGCGCCGCTTTCAGAACGATGGTGCAGCCAGCCGCCAATGCTGGAATACATTTGGCCAGATTAATTTGCAGTGGTACATTCCACGGAGTGACACAGGCGACTACTCCTATCGCCTCTTTCTCCACCAGCCGCCGACTTTTGCCGCCCATCATCTCGGATATTCCAATATCGCGGCTCCAGGAATAGCTCTCAAGATTCTTTAATGTAAAGTCAATAAAGCCGATCGGAATTTCGCATTGTGGTCCGCCGGCTCCACATATGCCGAGTGGTGCACCGGTTTCCGCAGAAATTTGCTGTTTAAAGTCTTCCATTTCAGCCTGCAAACCTTGCTGCAATTGTTTGATGCATTTAAGCCTGAACTCATGGTTTCGGTTCCAGCTTCCAGAGTCAAACGCAGTTCTTGCTGCAGCAATGGCACGATCCATATCTTCCGGCCCAGCGTCAGCAACCTGTCCGATCACTTGTTCTGTGGCGGGATTAATATTTGTGTAGGTCTTACCACTGACCGCAGCTGTCAGCTCGCCATTGATAAACAGTCTGTTTTCAGGATTCATCAGTCACTCTTTCTCGTGCGCCACAGGTCGGGATTCATCTTGCGCGAGAAATACTTTTTCAATTCTCTCGCGCAAGTATTCAGCGGTTGGCAGTTCAACATTGTTATCAGCAGCCGTACTGAGTGCACAGTCCAGGTCCTTTGTTGCCAGTTGTCCGACTGCACCAAAATATTCTTGCATTTGCTCAGCACTGGCACCTAATGCCATCGCGTTTCGCCCACTCACAAACATATGCATTTGCTCATTGACAACACCGTTTGACAAGCCAACTTCACGCAAGGTATCAACTGACAAGCCCGTTGAATCCGCAAGCCGGCTTGCTTCGGCCATCAGTACAAACTCGCCGTACTGAATAAAGTTGTTGCATAGTTTCAGCGCAATGCCACACCCCAAAGGGCCAGCATGCACAATCTTTTCCGCTGATGTGGCGAAGACTGGCCGGCAACGGTCCAGAATTTCTTCCTCACCACCCACCATGTAACAAAGTGTGCCATCAGCCGCTCGATGCGCACCACCGGTTATCGGCGCGTCGATAAGGTGCAGCGACTTGCTGCTTGCATCGGCAGCCCAGCGAAGCAAACTGGCTTGAGTGACAGTGCTGTGAATACTAATGACGGTGTCAGCTGCGGCGTTGGAAAAAATGCCTGCGCTGCCATACAGCAGTTCTTCCACCTGGCTATCATCACGAACGCAAATGCCAATATGGTCGCACTTTTTCGCCAAGTGGGCGACGCTGCTGCAGCCAATCGCTCCCTGCGCAACTAACTCATCAACGGCCGGCTGGTAAATGTCGAACACGTGAACGACAAAGTGCCCATCCAGCAAACGAAGAGCAGAAGGCTTGCCAATATTGCCAAGCCCTATGTAGCCAACATGTCGATTAGTCAATGTACTTCTCCCGAGGTGATTTTCTACAAGCAAACGGGCGGCAAAGTCAATTATTCATCGATGATAGCACGGCACAAGACCCTCTAATCCTTACCCAGCCGTTATGATTGACCGCCGTGTATGTGCTTTCTGGCATCGTGGGAAAGCTGCACTGGTATACTGCAATGCATCGGGTTTAACTGCCAGAGCAGTAAACCACCTGAGCTTGCTTGGAGTCTCCTTTATGAGTGAAAAGACCAAACGCCAACGTGGCGAAGAAAAGATTAAAGATGTTTACGCAGGTGATGTGATCACGCCGCCGGAGGGCCATGCCTTCACGGACATTATGTTGGAAACGTTGTTTGCTGACATCTGGACCCGAGAAACACTGTCGATGCGCGACAAGCGAATATTATTGATCGGCATGATTGCCGCCCAGGGTGAGCAAGATACCTTTAAAATTCAAGTGAAAGCCTCTCTGAAGCGTGGTGAAACAACGCCGGAAGAAATCCGCGAATTGCATATTCTAATCGCTCAATATTGTGGTTATCCGAAAGCAGCAAAGCTGTTAACGCCTATGGAGGAAGCGATTGCTGAAGCCCAGGAAGACCTGGAAAACTCTGATAAATGAAACAAGGATCTCCACGCCAGCTCTACGACGCATGACAATTCAAGACGAAAATCTACGCGCACTGCGTGCATTATTTTCCAAACAGCAAACAGCCGAGCATACGCATCAGGTAATGCCGCTAGCGCAGCGCATTAGCCTGATTGACAGCTGCATCGCGCTGCTCAAAGACAATTCAGATGATATTATTCATGCGATAGAAACTGACTACGGAAGCCGTCCTGCCGCTCTGACGCTGATGTACGATGTGCTAGGCTCAATTGCCTCTCTGGAATACGCGCGCAAACACGTCAAGCAATGGATGCAGGCGGAAAGCCGCCGCGCACCGTTTCCATTCGGCTTCAGTGGCGCCAGGGTTCAAATAGAGTATCAGGCCAAGGGGGTCATTGGTATACTGGGCACCTGGAACTTCCCGGTGTTCACATTGTTTAGCCCATTGGCTCAGGTGATTGCAGCCGGAAATCGCTGTGTGCTCAAGCCGTCTGACGTTGTGCCACGCACGGCTGAATTGCTCTGCGCCCTGCTACCGAATTATGTGGATCGTGAGTATCTTGCGGTCATTGCAGGCGACATTACTGTATCAAAAGCATTTTCTGAGTTGCCATTTGACCACTTGGTACTAACCGGGGGAACAAACACCGGCAAGGCTGTTATGGCTGCTGCTGCCTCTAATCTAACCCCATTGACGCTGGAACTGGGTGGTAAGTCACCGGTGGTGATAGGGCGTTCTGCATCATTACTCAAAGCTGCAGAGCGCATTATATTTGCCAAAACGATAAATAATGGTCAGCTCTGCGTAGCACCCGACTACGTACTTGTACCTCAGGAACAACTCGATGAATTCATTGAAGCCTGCCAGACCTTTTATAAACTGACTTATCAAGAGTCACATGCAGAAGCCGGTGCCATTGTTAATGAAACGCATTTCCAGCGGGTTAATACTTACCTTCGAGATGCTCGTGCTCGCAAGGTGCGAGTCATTGCCTTGGCTGAACCGGAGGAAGATACCGGGTATAGCTTACCACTTCACTTAGTCATCAACCCTAGCCACGATTGTGTGATCTCACAGAAAGAGATATTTGGTCCTGCTTTAATCGTGAACACTTATGACAGCATTGAAAACGCAATAGCGTTTGTTAATGCCGGCGAAAAGCCATTAGCGCTATATTATTTTGGAAACGACAAAAAAGAACAGCGGAATGTTCTGGATCATACACGGTCTGGCGGGGTGACTATCAACCAAATAGCAATGCACCCAGGAGCAGACGATGCACCCTTTGGCGGCATAGGGGCGAGCGGCATAGGCCAGTACCATGGGCGCGAGGGTTTTCTGGAGTTCAGTCATGCACGAACAGTGTACACCCAGGGCTGGTTTGACCTGTCGGCCCTGTTTGGAATGCGCGCGCCTTTTGATGACAAACTGCTGCAACGATTAAGGTCTTCTCTGCGCAAGTGACTAGCTCGATTGCTTTTTCTTGTATTTGGGGCACAAAGCAACATCCAGATGCCCTGCGTTGACCATCCATCGCAAGGTGTCGTCAAAACTCTCGCTTGGATCTCGCAGTTGTATACCAAGCCGCTTTAATTCCGGCGTATTTGCAATACGCGGCCACAGTGTTGCGTAGCGCATTGTTTCAGCAGAAATCGGCGTATCAATCGTTTTAACGCGCCTTGCCAGATCTGTCAGTTTACCTGCCAATCTCAGTGTCCAACCTTTCGCGTTAATGCGCTTAAGCGATGCACCGGAAACCTGCTCTATAATATCGGCTTGCTCTACCCAGGTGCTAAATACACCTGGCAGTAAAAAGCGCCCGTAACCGCCATCTTGCAAAAGCAAGGCAATAAAGTGGGCCAGGTCTCGCACGTCAATGAACTGCATACCGCCGTTTGCGAATATACGAAAGCCGTGCTCGACTCTGTGTTTAATTGCTTTGCAGGAATCAGACAACGAAGGCGCATCCGGCCCTATGATTCCACCAGGGTAAACGATCGCGATTGGCGCGCCTTCGGCTTGGCGTTCGCGCAGATAGAGTTCCGCCTCGACTTTGCTTTGGCCGTAGGGCATTGAGGACTTTACCGGCGGAGTATCAGCTGTGACCTTGCTTCCATCCTCATTAAAAATCGCGGTGATGCTGGATAAACAAACTATACGTTGCAGCCCCAGATTGCATGCCGCTTCCACAACGTTTTTGACACCAGCCACATTGACCTGAAAAAGAGCATCAGTTGATTTACTCTGCAGAGGTGTGCCGGCTGCCGCGTGCACAAGTGCGTCACAGCCGGCCAGGCTTTGTTTAACGATGGCGGCATCAGTGATATCGCCAACGAACAACTCCGGTTGCTTGACGGCCAAGCCTGAATAGAATTGACGCGCTTTCTCGGCATTTCGAACCAGCAAGCGGATATCATGACCGCGCGCGGCTAGCACGCGACACACGTGCGATCCAACCAGCCCGGTGCCACCGGTAATCAGTACCCTCACAATCAGTCTTCAATGATAATGACGTTATTCGGGCAGTATTTTGCGGCCATAGTAACCTTTTCTCTAAGCGCTTCTGCAGGCTCAGATACTAAAACCGTAACGACTGGATAACCGTCTTGTGGCTCTGTTACTTGAAACACTTCAGGGCACTCAGCCATACACACACTGTGACCCTGGCACAAATCACCATCTATGCTGATTTTCATGATGCTACGCCCGCCTGCGTTTGTACTTGATCACACAAGGATCCTTTGGACGAATTGTCATATTGCTTATTTCGTCAACGTAGTCCTCAGCGGGGCCGGTCAGTTCAAAGTCGTAGCGACGCAGCAAGGCACTGAAAATAGCTTTCAATTGCAGCAAGGCAAAGGCGTTCCCCGCACACTTGTGACGACCGCCACCAAAGGGAATATACGCGAATGCTTGCTCGGGTTCTTCCCGGTGCGGATTAAAGTTTTCTGGTTGGGGGAACACATCGGGATTCATGTGGCTTTCAAAAATAGACACGGCCACCGTTTTTCCGGCTTCTATGATATAGCCTTTGTATTTTGTATCTTCCATGACGCGGCGCATCAGAATGACAAGCGGTGGGTGCAAACGCAGTACTTCATTGATAAACAGTTCTAGCCGGGGAATGGCACGCATAGAAGCAAGACTGATTTCTTCACCGTTTCCATAGATGGCGTCTATTTCGGTTTTGAGCTCTGCGGCATATTGCGGGTGCTTCGCTATCTCCAGCAGCGTTTCAGCCGCGGTGCCTGAACTGGTGTGATGCCCTGCAAACATTGTCGCAATGATCAGTCCAGTAATTTCCGTATCGGACAGGTGTGATCCGTCATTGTAAGTGCCGGTCATAAACGTTTCGAGCGCATCACCATACTGCTTGCCAGATCCTCGCCGCTTGTTGACCAGTTCGCTGACGATTTCTTCCAAGCGTTCACGCGCTGCATCACGTGCTGCAAACAAAGGTTGCTGCATATAGGGGTCAACAAAACTAATCGCTTGAACGCCCGCTTGCAGGTCTTTGTATAAACTGAAGAACTCGTCCGTCATGTTCTGGCGGAACTCTTTGCCCAGCAGGCAATGCGTTGCTGTGTGCATGGTTAATTCGTGGAAAGCATGCAATAGCTCAACTTCCCCTTCATCCCCCCAATCGGCAATCCAATCCTCAACCTCTTGCGCGATCACGCCCGCGTACGCCTTCATGTTCTGATAGCGCAGCGCATCCACCTGTATCTTAAGTTGTGTTTTACAACGATCAGGTGGTGCGTCGAAAATAACACCTGGGCCAAATACTGGCACCATGACCTGGTACGCTTGCGCCTGACTAAACTGCTCATCAGGCGTGCGAAAGAACACTTCCTGAGCCGCCGGGCCGCTCATCAATACAGTGTTCTGACCACCAAAATCAAATTCAGCAAGCTCTCCGCATTCGGCATGTGCGCGAGAAAGAAAAGTACAGAAATTGTCAGCGAATTCGGCCATGTGGCCGCCATCTTGCAAGGCGCCGCTCACCTTAGGAGGCTGCTTTAAAGCAGATTTTTGCATGTCTATCACTGGTTTAGTTCTTAACTTGATGGGTAGACATTAATGGCATTTCCTTAAGAATCCCCTTCTCAACACACTCCTTGATCAAATTGGTGATGTTTGTATAGTCGTACATGTCCAACTGTTCAGCCCACTCAAAGTTACCCCCATAACGAAACCACGAGGCACCTATGACTTTCATAGGCGAGCCATCCTCGCGCACAGGCGACCCTGGCGGTGTCTGCCACCAGGTGGCGAATACTTCACCCTTATGTTCATCAATCACGATCTTGTCGTATGGATAGGTCCATCCCTGATAGGGATCCATCGCGGCACCAACGCAGGTTTCGCGCACCGTTTCGCGATCGTTAAATTCGTATTTACCATTGGGCGTTTCCCAACCGTACTTGATATCTTCCGCAAAATAATCGGCTAACTGGCGCCAGTTGCCCTCCCGCTCCGCTTTATCATTTATTGCGAGCCACCGGTTTACCATTTTCTCCATTTCCTCTCGACTGTAGGCTGGCATAGGGAAATCTCCGTTGTTCTATTGAGATTATTATTAGGATCGAGATGCGATTTTTCACACCGTATGCCTATAGTACAAGGATAAGAGCATGGTTTATGTTAAAGCTTATACAGTAACTTCTTTTCAATCGCGGTATCGTGCATAGTTCGGTTTGTAGAACCCCGTTTGTTTATCAGGAGCCTGACTGTGTCCAACAGTGATATTGATTTTCCCACCCGCCCGGAACAGCTGTCGAATGAATATCTGACGGAGTGTTTGCGCCGCGAGGGTATTTTGATTGATGAGCGTATCACT
The DNA here is from genome assembly GCA_030429735.1 of Gammaproteobacteria bacterium. Taxonomy (GTDB): domain Bacteria; phylum Pseudomonadota; class Gammaproteobacteria; order Pseudomonadales; family JAUIET01; genus JAUIET01. The sequence continues at coordinate 241,851 of JAUIET010000004.1, read as the reverse complement.
GAAAGCGCCTACCAGTTAATAGGTACAGGCAAGATGGGTGACAATGCACGTATTACGCTCAGCTATGACCAAATCACCGACGGGGCACCAAGCTCAATCATTGCCAAGTTTCCAGCGGCTGACGAGCATGCCCGCGCAATGGCTGGAGCGCAGGGAGCGTATTACAACGAGGTTATGTTCTATAGAGATCTGGCACCGAATACGGCGATGCGCACTCCAGCTATCTATGCAAGCGAGTTAAGTGCAGACCGAACCGGCTTTCTTTTGTTGATGGAAGACATGGCGCCCAGCGAACCTGGAAGCCAATTGGTGGGTGAAAGTAAGGTCCATTGCCAGATGGCCATTAGCGAGGCCGCCAAGCTGGCGGCGGCATTTTATGGTGATGATGATCTGAGCAGCAAAGACTATGTAATGTCCAGCGCCAGAGATGATGGTGGTGCATTTGGTCAGGAGCTGATGATTCAGTATTGGCCAGTCTTTCTCGATCGTTTCGGTCACGGTTTGAATCAACAGCAAATTGATTTCGGAGAGCATTACGCCAGGCATCATGGCTATTTTGCGTCGCGATTTGCAGGGCCTAAAACCATCGCCCACGGCGATTACCGAAGCGAGAATATTCTATTCGCAGAGCAAACAATTGTTGTGGTTGACTGGCAAACAGTATGCGAATCAAGCGCCGTTACTGACGTGGCTTACTTTATGGGCGGCAGCGTAGATACTGACAATCGCCGTACCTGGGAACGTCAGCTCGTCAAAGAGTACCGCATTGAGCTTGAACGCAACGGCGTAACTATTAGCGATGTTGATTGCTGGAACCTGTATCGTGAATACAGCATGCATGGCGTGATGATTACCGTGCTCGGTGCCTGTTTCAGTTCACCAGGTGAGCGCAGTGACAAAATGTTTCTGGCCATGATTCAGCGGCATCTTCAGCACTGCATTGACATGGGCGCACACGAGTTTCTGCCCTCTCGCTAGCCCGCATTACTCATGAACGCGCGGAGCGAATTAGTCAGAAGTCCTTAACACGCTGCACCAATACGATTGAACCCACCGCAGTGATACAATTGCATTTTAATTGAACAAGGGAGCCAGCGATGGGGCCATTGACAGGAATGACGTTTATTGAGATGGCTGGCATCGGGCCGGGGCCTTTTGCTGGCATGCTGTTCGCAGATATGGGGGCAAAAGTCATCAGCGTAGATCGCAGCAGCAAACCTGGTAGCGTGCTCCCAACTGATATCACTCGCCGTGGCAAGCACAGTATCGCGTTGAACCTGAAGAGCGCAGAGGGTATTGAGATACTTATGCGCCTTATCGGAACTGCAGATGCTTTGTTCGAGGGGTTTCGTCCCGGCGTTATGGAGCGCCTTGGCCTTGGTCCGGAGACTTGTCTCGAACGCAACCCCAAGCTCGTTTATGGCCGTATGACGGGTTGGGGGCAAACCGGCCCACTGTCGCAAGCAGCCGGACACGACATAAATTACATCTCGCTGAGTGGTGTATTGCATGCTATTGGACGTGCAAGTGAACGCCCGGTACCGCCACTCAATCTAGTAGGCGACTACGGCGGTGGCGCCATGTTCCTGGTTGCGGGTATGTTCGCAGCTCTGCTGCAAGCTCAGCGAAATGGCCAGGGTCAGGTGGTAGATGCCGCCATGACTGAGGGTTCTTCTTTGTTGATGTCCATGTTTCACTCGTTCTTGAATATAGGCGGCTGGACGACTCAGCGCGGCGATAATATTCTTGATGGCGCCGCTCATTTTTACGACACCTACGAAACATCAGATGGCGGTTTCGTATCGATTGGCTCAATTGAGCCTCAGTTCTATCAGTTGCTTATTGAAAAAGCAGGTTTAGATCCGGATGCCTTTTCCGACCAACATAACAAATCACAATGGGCGGATCTAAAAACACAATTAGCGAATGTGATAAAAACGAAAACCCGGGATGAATGGTGCCAGATAATGGAGGGCAGTGATGTGTGCTTTGCACCTGTTCTGGATATGGTTGAGGCACAATCACATGCCCATAACGTGGCACGCGATGCATTTATTGAGGTAGACGGTCACACGCAGCCAGGGCCTGCTCCGCGGTTCAGCGCCACACCTAGTGGCGTTGAATTTGGTATGCATGAGCCTGGCGCGGATACCGATGTCATACTCGAACAGCTCGGTTATAGCGATGCGGAAGTTTTAGCTCTGAGGGAACAAGGTGCGTTGACTTGAACATGATCTGCAATCATCAACATTTCGTCAAACTCCTCGCTAGTGGGCGAAGCCGCAGCCAATATAGTGCATTACAGTGGCATTAAAGGCTTCGTCAATTTATTTAGCAAGTCCCTGGCCTGAGAGTGGGCTGCGAGAGGCAGTCTGCTTAAGTTACCACGCCACATAGATCAGACTACGCCGCCATGAAACGACTGCTGCCCACTTTGTTTTGTTTTTTTGCGACTACTGCAGCTGCGGACCTTGCAACGGTGGCGGTCGCTTCAAATTTTGCACCTGTGTTTGAAAAGATCAGCCAACGCTTCGAAGCTCAATCAACACATAGGGTAAGAATGATTGCAGGCTCTTCGGGGAAATTGTACGCACAAATAGTCCGCGGCGCTCCGTTCGACTTGTTTTTGTCTGCAGACAGTATCAAACCTAAAGCTCTTACAACGGCAGGCCGGGCGCAGCACGACAGTCTGATTACATATGCGTTTGGGGAGCTTGTACTTTGGGCCAATGCGGAGACTACCGCCGAATGGAAAGATCAGTCCGCGCCAGATGTTTTGCGCCAAAGTCAATTCAAACGCGTTGCAATTGCCAATCCGGCGCTGGCGCCGTATGGATTGGCAGCGCAACAGGTTTTGCAGTCGTTGACACTTTATAGTGAGCTGCGAACTAAATTGATCGTTGGTGAAAATGTGTCGCAGGTGTTTCATTTTGTACACAGCAAAAACGCCGATATAGGGTTTGTCTCAAAGTCTCAGATTGACTCTCTACCACAAAACTATGCAGGTCTTAGCTGGCCAATCCCGCCCGACCTGCACAGCACTATTCGGCAAGATATGGTATTGCTCGGCCAAGCCACGTCAGACGCTGCAGTCGCGCTGCACCGCTATCTGCAAACTCAAGAAATTCGTACGCTGATCGTCCAGTCCGGTTATCGCAGGTTCGATAGCTAATGCTGGCGGAAGGTGATTTGCAGGCCTTGTTGCTCACGGTTAAGCTGGCCTCGACCAGCACTGCGCTGCTGATGTTTGTTGGAACGCCGATTGCCTGGTGGCTTAGCTACAGCACGTCAAGAATGCGCTCGATAGTCAGTGCAATAGTAGCGCTACCACTGGTTCTGCCACCGACTGTGCTGGGATTTTACCTGCTATTGGCGATGAGCCCGGATGGACCTGTGGGTGTGCTAACGCAAGCGGTGGGTGCCGATTCTCTGGCATTCACCTTTTGGGGGTTGGTCCTTGGATCGGTTGTGTACTCGCTGCCATTTGTTGTGCAGCCCATTCATAATGCGTTGACAGGAATGGGTAAATGGCCGGTAGAAACAGCTGCTACGCTCGGAGCAAATGCCTGGCAACGCTTCTACAAAGTTGTGCTGCCAATGTGCAAGCCCGGATTTGTTACTGCTGCCGCATTGGGCTTTGCTCACACAGTGGGAGAGTTTGGTGTTGTGTTAATGATTGGCGGCAATATACCTGGTGAGACAAAAGTAGCATCGGTCCAAATCTACGAGCACGTAGAAACGTTGCAGTACACACAGGCACATTCCTTGTCACTGGTGATGCTCATATTTGCGTTGGTGGTACTTACCCTCGTTTATAGCCTGAATGGCTCTTCCGCGCGCCTGGTGCGAATTAATACCACGTCGTAAACTCATGATTCGCGCAAAGTTTCACATCGCATTTTCAAGCCCTGAATCGTCACACCCCGCGTTGGATGTTGATACACAGCTGCCCGGAGAAGGAGTCACTGCGCTGTTCGGACGCTCTGGCGCAGGAAAAACCACTTTTCTGCGCTGTGTAGCGGGATTGGAACATGATCCGAATGGAGAGCTGCATATAGGTGAGCGGATCTGGCAAAACCAGCACACCACCCTGCCCTGCCATAAGAGAAATGTTGGCTACGTCTTTCAAGAACCGAGATTGTTTCCCCACCTTAATGTTGAAGCAAATTTACGCTTTGGCCAGCGTTCTCGCTCGGATGCACGCGCCCGTGACAATGAGTTGTTTGATCTGCTCGACATTTGCCCGTTGCTTGGTCGACCAATACACGGCTTGTCAGGTGGTGAACAACAACGCGTGGCCATAGGCCGTGCTCTGCTATCCAATCCGGAAATACTGCTCATGGATGAACCACTGTCCTCACTCGATGCCCCGAGAAAGAGAGAACTGCTGCCCTACCTGGAACGCATTAAAAATGAGGCCGGCATTCCAATTCTGTACGTAAGCCACTCACTGCAGGAGGTTGGTCGGTTAGCGGACTATCTGGTGGTGCTGGAGCGAGGCAGGCTGCTTACCGCGGGTGATCCGGTGACTATTCTTAACGAGTATCAGCGCGGCAGCGAATATTCAGATAACCCGAGCACACTTATAGACGCATTCATATCATCGGTAGACACACAGGCGCACCTGGTGGCACTGGCACTTGGTGATCAGGTTTTACACTTACGCAGTGATCAGCTGGTGCAAGGCGATAATGCACGCGTGCAAATCTATGCGAAAGACGTGAGCATTGCGCTATCTGAGGCAAAAGACAGCAGTATTTTGAACATTCTTCCGGCCAAGGTCGGTGCTATAGTGCCCAACAATCGAGACGGCACAGTTGCCGTACGTTTACTACTGGCAAACGAGCAGGAATTGATATCCCTGATCACGCTGAAATCTTTGCACCGCTTACAATTGACGGTTGGTAAACAGGTCTGGGCACAGATTAAATCTGTCGCTCTTATTCAATAGGTTTTGTCATGACTGATATGGACGACTTGGCTCGGCAATGGGACGATTTTTGTGAGCAGTTAAAATCGGCGGGGCGCTTAATTGAGGGTGACACTACGCCAGCAACTGTTTTTGATCGTGCTGAAGGTTACCGGTATTTGACCCGCCTGTTGCGCGCTGGCCTGGAAAGCCAGATTGAATCATCAAACCCCAGCTTTCCGCGTTTTTTTCAATTGGCCAACGAAACCATCAAGATTGGCAACGATAACCCCGACAACATTTATCACAACGCGAATATCGACGGCACAATGGACTATCGCGTATGGGGAACACGTGGCAGCGTACATTATCTGAGCTTTGGCACCAAATCAGGCAGTTATGAAACCACAGGTACCATGGAACATAGCGGCCATCTTGATGCCGATGATATAGAACTCAATGAAGATGGGGCGTTCGAAATCATCATCAGCAGTACACCAAAGCCCGGCAACTGGTTGCCCATGCAGGAACAGACAAAAAGTCTGATTGTCAGGCAAACGTTCAATGATCGCACACGAGAAACACCGGCTGAATACAGCATTGAATGCTTAAACCCTCGCGATACTGACGCACTGCGTCCCGAAGAGTTCACAAAACGCCTGGGGGCAAGCGCGGCGTTTGTCACATCAACGGCCGGCCTGTTTATAAACTGGATGAACCAGTACTCGTCCCACATAAACCAGCTGCCCTACGACGATCAAGCGAAATGCCAGCGCGCTGGCGGTGATTCCAACATTCTATATCTGCAGAGTTACTGGCGGCTGTCACCCAATGAGGCCTTGGTTATCCGAGCAAAAGACATTCCCGAGTGCACGACATGGAATTTTCAATTGTCTAATTACTGGATGGAATCTTTGGATTATCGTTACCACAGAATTTCGTACAACAAACACAGCGCAGCAGAAGAAACAGACGGCAGCATTGTATTGGTGGTGTCAGCACAGCAGCCCGGAGAGGCGTATCCGAATTGGGTAGAAACCTGCGGCCACACTGAAGGTGGCATGCTGTGGCGCTGGGTTGGCGCAGATGACAGCAAATTATACCCCGTTGAATGCGCTGTGAAACCGATCACAGACTTAATGTGATTTGTTGAAATACAACATAAATCTTTGATTATGAATGATATTCCTGAGGTAAAATTCGACTCTGCAGAAATACTGAAGCGTGCCCGGGAGGAAACAGGGCTGTCTGATTTCGGCGATGAGCACTTTATGCCCGCCTTCGAAGTGCTGGTTGAAGCACTGGAAAAGGAAGCCAAATTAAATGCTGTTGGTCGAATAACCCAATATCAACGAATTTTAAACAGCCTAAAAAACCGCGCCCGAATGGAAGAGTGGTTTCGCCGCTACCCCGAAATTGCACAAGAAGACCTTGCCCCGCCGGTGGTCATTGTCGGTTTGGCGCGCACTGGCACCACCATGCTCCATCGTATTCTGGCCAACGATGCGCGTTTCTATGCTCCGCTCTGGTATGAGGTACGCAACCCATCCCCGTACATGGATTGGTCGGCGGATCAAGCAGATCAACGTCTGCTTGAAGCAACTGAAGAGGTCAACGCTTTGCTGGCGGCCAACCCCGAATTCGCCGCGATCCACCCGATGGATCCACTCGGAGCTGACGAGGAAATCATGTTGCTGGAGCACAGTTTCTACAGCTATGTGCCGAATGCATTTGCCCATATTCCCAGCTATACGCAGTTTGTGGCCAGAAGTGACAATGCACCTGCGTATCGATACCTCAAACGGCAGCTGCAGTTTCTGCAGTGGCAGAAAAAGCAGCGTGGCGAAACGGCCGAGCGATGGCTTTTGAAAACGCCTCATCATTTGCACTTTATGGATTTGCTGTTGTCTGTATTCCCTGACGCACAAATACTGGCCACCCACCGTGACCCCGTGTTGTCGGTTCCTTCGATTACAAGCATGAACTACAACCTTTGGATCACTTGTTCTGATCACGCAGACAAACTGGCCGTGGCACGAGAGTGGTCTTTGCTGTTTGCAAATGGTGTAAAACACACCATGGAAGTTCGCAAACAACATTCAGAGCAGTTTTTCGATGCCTGGTTTGAGGACACCGTTGCAAGGCCTTTCGAAGTGATCGAAAAAATGTATCAATTCCTTGGCATGCCAATGACCGAACAGGCAAAACTGGCGATGCAACAACATCGCGAGGCAAACAGGCGCGAAGATCGGCCGGTACACGAATACACTCTGGAAGAATACGGCTATACCGACAAAGGAATCAGGGCAATGTACAAGGAATATTGTGAGACGTTTATCGATTCAAAAACTTAAAACCTTAACGGGAATACTGGCGCTGCTGGCCAGCACTCATCTTGTTGCACAAACCATTTCCGATGAAATAGTTGAAGAAGACATTAGTGATGCCTGTTTGTTGGATGCGCTGAAGCAAGCCGAGCCCAGCGTGACGGTTGGTGAACTGCAGGAGCAATGCCGCCAGCGCGCCAATGCGCCCAGCCTGTCTCTGGTGCTGGACAGAATGGTCAGGGAACGTGCCACAGCAGGCATACGTTCGATACTGACGCCGCATAATCGGAATTATCTGATGCCGGTTTCCTATTTAGGCGACCCTAACGAAGACCCCTACCGAGAGGCTATTCCAGAATTCAATGCCGGGCGAGAACTTAACTCTACTGAGATTAAGTTTCAGCTCAGCCTGAAATTCAATATTATTAATGACCTGTTGCTGAAAGACGACAGCATACATTTTGGGTTCACAGCATTGTCATTTTGGCAGGCATACAACAGTGACATCTCTGCCCCCTTCCGTGAGACTAATTATGAACCAGAGCTGTTCTGGACTGCGCCAATAGATTGGCGCCCGCTGGGCCTCAATGCCAATGTTGTTAGCTTTGGGTTTAGTCACCAGTCAAACGGGCAAACCGGCACGCTGTCACGCAGCTGGAATAGAATCTACGCCAATTTCACCTGGGAAAAGAACCGCTGGGTATTCAGCCTGAAACCATGGTGGCGGATTCCGGAAGATGAAAAGGAAAATCGATTACAGGCGGAAGGCGATGACAACCCGGACATCGAAAAATTCATGGGCCATTTCGAATTCACTACGCTGTACCGTAAACGAAATCAAGAATTCAGTCTGATGTTACGTAACAACCTTCGCTCCGAAAATCGTGGGGCGGTTCAATTGGATTACACGTTCCCCTTGTGGCGTGGTATTCGAGGTTTCGCGCAGTATTTCAATGGCTATGGTGAAAGCCTGATCGATTACAACGCGAACGTTGAGCGATTTGGTGTCGGTATTCTGTTGTCGGATTTACTTTGAACTGTGAGTTGGTTTTTTTGGCCGCTGGGCAAGCCGTGCGCTTTGGCAGCGATAAACGCTTCGCAAGGCTGGCAAGCGGCGAATTGCTATGGCGAGCGTCACTGAATGTCTATGTCAGCGCTGGTGTATCCGGTCACATTATTGTTGGCAAAGGCGAATCAGATCAATTTATTCAGTTGCCAGCGGGTTATAACCTGCACGAGTGCGCTGAGGCACACAAGGGTATGTCGGCTTCATTGAATTGCGGATTGCAACAAGTAGGCGCCGAGTTTGCACTGGTCGCACTTGCCGATATGCCTTTTCTAAGGTCGAGCACGATTTCCAGCTTACTCAGCGCGGCTGGGACGTCATCTGGAATCAAAGCAATACAACCGTATTACAAACAGACCGCAGGCCACCCAAAGCTTTTGCACCGGAATTTGTTTGCCGACATCGCCGCCTTGCGTGGCGACCAGGGCGGTAGTTCAGTACTGCGCACTTTAGCAGCCAGAGAACTTTTGAGCCTGGACGTTGATGACGCTGGAGTACTGAGAGACGTGGATGTCCCGGCTGATATGGGCTCAGCGACCCACTGATACGTATTTGAATCCGCTTTTCGCCATGCGTTTGGGATCATATACATTACGTAGGTCGATAAAGTGTGTGTCATTCATATTCGACAGCAGGCGTGGCAAATCAAGCGATCGATACTGATTCCACTCCGTCATTAATACAATGGCGTCAGCGCCGGCTGCGGCCTCATACGCGTCATCAAAATACTCTACCGCGTCCGGCAGCAAACTACGGGCCTGCTCGATGCCTTTAGGGTCATGTGCTCGAATGATCGCGCCTTTATCCATCAGCGGCGGTAAAATTGCAATAGACGGCGACTCGCGCATATCATCAGTTTCAGGCTTGAACGTTAAGCCAAACACCGCAATTTTTTTACCCGCCACATCGTTTTTAAACGCTGTGCGTATCTTGTTGACCATTCGTGCTTTCTGAGCATCGTTCACGTCAACAACGGCTTCGACGATACGCAGCGGAATATCATTTTCCTGGGCAATTCGTATCAGTGCGGTGGTGTCTTTTGGAAAACAGGAACCACCGTAACCCGGCCCCGGGTGCAGGAATTTTCGGCCGATTCGGCCATCCAGGCCCATACCTTTGGCGACCGCATGAACGTCGGCGCCTACGCTTTCACACAGACTTGATATTTCATTTATAAAGCTGATTTTAGTGGCCAGGAAGGCATTGGCTGCGTATTTGGTCAACTCGGCGCTTTCCAGACCAGTGCACAATATGGGCGCTTCAATCAGGTTAATCGGCCGATAAAGCTCACGCAGCAGACCCTCTGCACGTTCACTTTCTACGCCAAGCACTACCCGGTCGGGACGCATAAAATCACCAATCGCCGCGCCTTCGCGCAGGAACTCGGGGTTTGACGCCACGTCAAAATCGGCACTTGGGTTAGTATCGCCAATAATGCGTTTAACCTGTCTCGCGGTACCAACCGGAACAGTCGACTTGTTCACAATAACCGTATAGCCCTCCAATAAGGGTGCTATGTTCTTTGCTGCTTCGTAGACGTAACGCAGATCAGCGTGCCCGTCGCCGCGCCGGGTTGGGGTTCCCACGGCAATAAAAATAATGTCAGCTTTGGGAACTGCGGATTCGATGTCAGTCGAAAACCGCAAACGGCCGGCATCAACGTTTTTTGCAACCAGCGCGTCGAGACCGGGTTCATAGATGGGTATCTCACCGCGGCTTAAGCTGTCTACTCGCTCTTTATTGACGTCAATACAGCATACATTGGCGCCAAATTCTGAAAAACAGCTACCCGACACCAGGCCAACATAGCCTGCGCCTATCATCACAACATTCATACAGTGGTTCCAGATCCCGTTTCGGTGAACATCCGGTTGGACGGTGTTTCAAAAGTGTAGCTCATTGTCACGCTCAGCAACGATAATCGGCATGGGCAGCAGTTTAAAGTATTAAGTTGAAAACAATGTAAAACCGATTGATTTATAATCATTTTCTTAAAAAAATACGTGCAAGCCGTGCGAAAAAGCGATCAAATAAGCGCAGTGCAGCGGAAAGTGATCGTTGCCTATAAAACAAACACAACAAACATTCCTTAAAGGGGTTCAGTATGAGCATGATGAGTGAATTCAAAGATTTTGCAATGCGCGGCAATGTAGTCGATATGGCGGTCGGTATTGTTATAGGCGCGGCATTTGGGAAGATCGTTTCGTCTTTTGTAGCCGACGTGGTTATGCCACCGATTGGCTTGATGGTGGGTGGCGTAGACTTCACAAACCTATCGCTGACACTGCAAGAGGCGGCTGGTGATGTCGAAGCGGTGGCGATAAATTACGGAGCATTTCTTCAAAACGTATTCGATTTCCTCATTGTTGCGTTCGCGATCTTTATGGTGATCAAGGGTATGAACAGCATGAAGAAAGAAGAGGAAGAAGCACCGGAAGCACCACCAGAGCCCTCAAAAGAAGAGGTGTTACTGACTGAAATCAGAGATCTGTTAAGTCGTCAGTAATGAATGGCAGTCTTGGCGGGCAAACGGCACCGCCAAGGCACCGTTAGTCGCTGTGAGCTGGCGTACGGATGCGCTACAATAGCCGTATAAAGTACGCCAACTGGAGCCGTATTATCAAGATTATTTGCCGTGTGCTAGCACTGATGTTAGCAATGACCGTGAGTGGTCACAGCGTTGCTACCAAGCAAAGCGCGATCAGTTTTTCTGACAAGCAATCTCGCACCGCGCGTGAGGTAATTCAACGCCTCAGTCGTAACCATTACAAAGACAAGGAATTCGGCGATGAATTGTCATCGACCTTGTTCGATCAATATCTTATTAATCTTGATCCTGGAAAAAGCTTCTTTACTCAAGCTGATGTGAACCGCTTTGAAACTTATCGCTTTTCGCTGGACGATCAGCTTAAGAAAGGTGACCTGAGTCCAGGCTATAAGATTTTTGAGCGATACCGAGAGCTGCTGACTGAACGTCTGGAGAAAAACCTTGATCGCTTACCTATGCTGGTGCCTAATTTCGACTACACAAAAAACGACGTTCTGGAAACTGATCGATCTGAACTGCCCTGGCCTGCTAATCAAAAAGAAGCAGATGCACTCTGGTATAAGCGCATTAAAGCCAGCGCGCTGAACCTGCGTTTAGCGGACAAAACGAACGAGGAAATTCAAACCATATTGAGCAAGCGCTTTGAAAACCAGATATTGCGCTTGAATCAAATGAACAGTCAGGACGTTTTCCAGGTGTTTTTAAACTCTCTGGCCCAGTTGTACGACCCACATACCAGCTATTTATCGCCGCGCAATTCAGAAAATTTCAATATCAATATGAGCCTTTCGCTTGAGGGTATTGGCGCCGTATTGCAACGCGAGGAAGAATTCACAAAAGTTGTGCGGCTGGTACCGGCGGGACCGGCGGACAAATCAGGCAACCTGCAGCCCGCTGATCGCATTATTGCCGTTGGCCAGGGCGACAGTGAAGAAATGGTCAATGTTGTTGGCTGGCGCCTGGATGAAGTGGTGGAAATGATCCGTGGACCGAAAGGCACAAAGGTGCGACTTGAGATCATTCCGGCACACGCTGCGGCGGATGATGTGCATGAAATCATCACCATCGTGCGAAACAAGGTCAAGCTGGAAGAGCAATCGGCCAAGAGCAGCATAATTGAGCTGGTGAAAAACGATGAATTGCACCGCATCGGTGTGATTGATGTCCCTACATTTTACATCGACTTTGATGCGCGCCGTCGCGGGGACCCAAATTATAAGAGCACAACAAAAGATGTTCAGCGCCTGATCGATGAGCTGGAAGCTCAAGAGGTATCGGGAATTGTGATCGACCTCCGTGATAACGGTGGTGGCTCCTTGTATGAAGCCAATGCACTCACTCGCTTGTTTATTGATTCGGGCCCAACAGTACAGATTCGTCACGCAAACTCGCGCGTAGACCGAGAACCCAGGTCCAGTTATCGAGGGGCGCACTACACCGGCCCTATGGTTGTTCTGATTAACCGCCTGAGCGCGTCGGCGTCGGAGATTTTTGCGGCGGCAATTCAGGATTACGACAGAGGCCTGGTACTCGGCGGCCGCTCTTTCGGCAAAGGCACGGTCCAGTCCTTGACGCAATTGACTGAAGGGCATTTGAAATTAACGGAGTCCAAGTTCTATCGTGTGTCAGGCGGCAGTACACAGCATAAAGGTGTTATCCCTGATATCGAGTTCCCTGAGCTGTACGATGCAGACCAAGTGGGTGAAAGCGCTCTGGATTATGCATTGAGCTGGGATACGATTCATGCAGTTCAACACCAGCACTACTACGCACTGGATGACAACCTGCCTTCGCTGATAGAGCAACATCAACGCCGGGTTAAAGATGACCCTGATTTTATCTACCTGCGTGAGCAGATAGCCTTGCTTAACAAATCCAGGGCACGCACCAAAGTATCACTTAATGAGCAAGAACGCCGGCAACAAAGAAAGGATGACAAGGCCGCTCAGCTCGCCCTTGAAAACAAGCGGCGGAAACTCAAGGGCCTGGATATTCTGGCCAGTCTGGATGAAACTGATAATGACGAAACTGCGTCCGCGCCAGCAACAGACCCCAGCGCGAGCACTGAGTCCAACGAGGAAACCGACCCTTTTTTGCAGGAAGCAGGCCAGATACTGCTGGATTCACAGCCCATTTTTCAGGCTATTGTCAGTAGAACACCCGTAGGACGCACGCTGCCGATTCGCTGATAGGTAGTAGCCGGGACACTGCTACCTACAAAGCCAGAACAGCAAGGCGGTATGTACTGGACACACCGCGCTGTTAAGCAGTCGAGCCCAGGGGGGTTAATCCAGCTGCAACAACAGTTCTCTTGCTTGCTGCTTCTCTAAAGCGGTGCCTGTGCTGACCAGCTGCTCAAGAACGTGTCGAGCGTTGAGCTGATCACCGTGCTCTATCAGTTGTCGGGCGGAATGCAGTGACACTTCATGCTCTTCAGACACGTTGAACGCTGGAGCAGCGTCATCTTGCAAGTCCAGCAAGTCCTCATCTGCAGGCACTTCATCAAAGTCTGACAGGTCCTCCAGGTCTTGCAGCGCTTCCACGTCATCAATATTGACTGAGTCCACTGTATCGAGACTTTCAATTGCTGGAAATCCTTCGATGTCATCAGATACAACAGACGGTTGCACCTCATCCAGCTCAAAGTTCTGGCGCTCGCTTTCAAATGGGGTCAGCGACGACAATTGCTCGACATTGCTATCAAATTCCGGGCTTGAGATCTCGTCGGCAACTGTTTTGAAGTCGTCACCAAGCTCATCCAGGTCATCGCCCAGGTCATCCAAGCCATCATCGAGATCGAGTTCAAGCTCGTCGAGTTCGCTCGCGGCAATGCGCATGTCGTGCTCGTCGGCCTCTTCGAGTTCAAGAAGCTCATCATCGAACAGATCACTGCCTCTGATACTGGCCAAACGTTCAATAGCAGCCTGTTCCGCTTGTTCGTCTCCCGCAGCGGCATGAACCTGAACCAGTTTCTCGAGGTAATCTTCTCGGTCAGGCTCTTCGGACAGTGCTTGCTCTAACATATCCGCCGCTTCCGGGAAGCGACCGTAGGCCAGATAGATGTCCGCCTCTTTTAAGGGATCAGAGCTATCTTCTTCAGCGTCGTCAAATGTCTCGCCTTCGTCATACTCAGCAGCTTCCTGCTCGGCAACGCGCTGGTCGTTGTCACCAAAATCTTCTGCATCGGTGGTCACATCCGCAGGTGCAGCGTAGCCGGGCTGACGTTCCTCAGGAAGGTCAAATTCCTCTTCGAATGCCCTAAGCTCTTCGGCATCCTTGCGGCGCCTGGCGACCCAGAACAAACCCAGAATGGATAGTAACGCCAGAATCGCAGCAGCTCCGGGCCAGCTCAACAGCTGGTCTTTCCACGTTTTTTGCGGTTCTACTGTTTGAGGTTTGGGGTCAACGACTGCTTGCTCTACAGACTCCTCAACCACGTTTTCGAACTCGCTGTCAGGATCTTCCGCTTCCGCCGACCACTCAGGAGTCTCGATGGCATCTGTCGAGGAATCTACGGTTTCAGTGTCTTCAGCTTCATCACCCAAGCGAGCTTGCAACTCGGCCATTTGAGCGTTTAGCAGTTTAAGTTTGTTCTGCAAATCCGTAATGAGACGGTTCTTCTCGGCAACTTCTTCGCTCAGTGTGGCGGTCATCTGCTGCGCTTTTTGAAGTTGTGCTAATGCGTCCTCCAATTGCCTTGTGAGCTCCTCTACACGCTGGTTATCATCCACTGCTGTATTGATGCCATCACCTGAATCTGTACTCAATGACAAAGACGGTGTGTCACTAACACTTGGGGTGAAACTGCTGTCAGCGCTTGATCGTGCATCAATCTGCCGAGCAGCACCTGTTTCAGCTTCCCACTCGCGAATCTGATCGCCGATTTCGCGCCGCGCAACGCTAAGCTCGTTTGCCCGCACCTGCGCCTCATTTGGAATGCGCAGAACCTGGCCAACTTTCAGACGGTTCACATTGTTCCTGACAAAAGCATTCTCATTGAGCTGTTGCAGAGCCAACAATGTTTGGTAAATACTCACGTCATCGGCTGGGCGCACCCGGCGTGCGATACGCCACAACACATCACCGCGAACTGTTGTGTAGGTATCTTCAGCGCTCCATGGCTGCTCAGACCAGGACGCTTGATTGACTTGCTCGGCGCTTGGCTCGGATATAACGGGGTCAGAGTCTGCATTGGCTTCGAGTTCCGCATCGTTTAACTCGGGTTCAGGTTCAGGCTCGGGATCAGCAACCGTCGCCGATTCAACTATCGCGACCGGCGCAGGTGGTGCTTCTGGCTCGGGTTCCGGCGTGGTTGTGACTATATCTTCTAAGGAGTCAGCTTCAATGACGTCATTGGTCACTGGTGCAATTGCAGCCTGCGAACCGCTGCTTTCATCAATCGCAAATCGTTCACCATCATTGGCAAAATAACGTTTGTCTGTATCAACGACAAACTGCTTAAGCTCCCGGCCATTAGGCCATCGTGTTTCCAGCAACAAATCCCATTCATCATCAGGCACTGGAACTGGGCTGGAGACGTGTATCACGCCGCCATCTTTGCCATTCAGAATAATGTCGTACTGCAAATCCATCAGGAAACCGGGGCGCTGCAAGCGTACTTGCTTGAACTCCGCCTCAGACGCCAGCGAAACAGCGATATCGATGGGCCTCAGCGTTCCCACATCACTTAACTCAATGTCCGCTTTAAACGGTTCGTCCTTTTCGGAAAGTACGCGGATACCTCCCAGTTCAAGCGCTCCTGCTTGAGCTGCGAGAAGAATCCCGCTCAAACCGATTACGGGCAATGAATATTGCGACATGTGTTGGCTCCCAATTGAAAAACAAATCTTTTATCGGCGATGTCTCCACTAACGGGAATCGCTCTTTTGCTTTTCAGTATCGGCAGCCTTATCGAGAATCTCCACGCGATCTGGCATTTTGTATGTGAGCTGGGTCACACATTTGAGGCTTTATCGAGAATCAGTGCTCAATTTCATAGCAACAGTTTGATTATTGCGCAATTCAGTATCGCTTGCTGCAAAGCCCACCCAGATACCATCGCGTTTCACAGTCGTACACCAGGCGACCTCTTTCACCATGTTGCATATCCAGTACGCGATTGATCGTTTCGCTGGGAGCCATTCCAGGTGCGGGGGTGTCCTGCAAATCTTCTATCGGTATTGGGTAAGTTGCCCAGTCTTTGGGTGCTCTCCAGCCCGGTGGTGGAATCAACTGCGAGCGCGTACCTGAAATTGGGTAAAGCGCGCGCCATTGTCGTATCAGCTGAGCAAGCTCCTGAACTTTCTCTGGGTATCGTTGGGCGAGATTATTGTATTCATTTGGATCGTCATTGATCTTAAACAAATGATTGGTCACTGTGGTGGTCAATTGATCCTGCTGCACCTCTTGCACCAACTTCCAGTCGTCATTAAAAACGGTCAGATTAAAATGCCCGTAGATCGGTGTTTCTGACGCAAAAAACACATAGTCAGTTCTAGGCGAGGGTTTTGCTTTACTAATTGCCGGCCACATAGAACGTCCGTCCAGCATAAACTGATTGCCAGCAGCAACACCAGCCGCATCGGTCAAGGTTGGGAATACATCCATCGCAGTCATAATATCGGTCAGTTTGCTGCCCGCCGGTATTTGGCCAGGCCAGCGAATCAGCGAAATAACACGTATACCGCCTTCAAAAGTTTCACCTTTGCCACCCCGTAGAGGGTGATTATCAGCACCACCCACCGAATACGCAGCGCCGCCGTTGTCACTAAAGAACAGCACAATGGTCTCGTCCGCAATACCTTCAGCGTCCAGCGTATTCAATACCTGCATGACCGCCTGGTCCATCGCATCGACAACGGCCGCGTACATGGGCCTTGCACTCGGTTGCAACAATAGCTTAGACATTCGGCGTGTGCTGTCGGTCTGCTCACTGCGCGCGGGTGCCAAATCGGTGTTTATGTTCTTGTACTTGTCCTGTAATTCCTGTGGTGCATCAAGTGGTGTATGCGGCGCGATAAACGGCATATAAAGAAAAAACGGTTTTTGTTTATCCCGCTCTCTAATGTAACGGCTTGCTTCATCAGCCAGTAAGAACGTTTCATAACCGTCCGCATCAATCGAAACGCCATTTTGTTGAAAGTCTTTACCGCCCTGGTTTGCAAATGGCGGATAAAAGCCAACTTCCGTATGCAAGTGACCGTAGAAATGTTCGAAGCCGCGGTTATTGGGATGGTAGCTTTGCTGCGCATGGCCAAGATGCCACTTCCCCACCATCGCTGTCTGATACCCGGCAGCCAGGAAGCTCTGCGGCATAAAATGTTCGTCTAGGTGAATACCATTGTTGTCCCAGGCCATGATCACAGCGTAAGCCACACCCAATCGCATCGGGTTTCTTCCCGTCATCAGCGCTGCTCGCGTAGGAGAGCAAATGGGTGTTGTGTAGAAGCGATCGAGTTGCATACCCTCTTTTGCCAGGCGATCAAGAGCCGGTGTATCGATGTCGCCGCCGTGATAGCCAACATCATTCCAGCCGAGGTCATCTGCAACAAACACAATCACGTTCGGATTGCTGGCCGCAGCAACAAGCTGCGGTAACAGCAGAAGACAAAATACAATACGCTGTATGTAACTCATCACTCTATTCACTCACTAATTATCGGGATCACGCATGGTCACAAATTCTTCCGCTGATGTGGGGTGAATACCGATTGTGTCGTCAAAATCACGTTTGCGTGCGCCGGCTTTTAATGCGATTCCCATGCCCTGGGTAATCTCCCCGGCGTCTGGACCCACCATGTGTACGCCAAGCACTTTGTCTGTTTCGGCATCAACAACCAATTTCATGAACGTTCGCTCGCTGCTCCCTCCCAGCGTGTTTTTTAGCGCTCGAAATTCTGAACGAAAGGTTTGCACCGAACTGAACCGTTGCCTCGCCTCATGCTCAGTCAAGCCAACCGTACCAATGCTCGGTTGGCAAAAAACGGCCGTGGGGATATTCGAATAATCCAACGTACGGCCGGAGCCCTTGTACACCCGATCGACAAACACCATCGCTTCTGCAATTGCGACCGGAGTCAGTTCCGGCGAGTCAATAATGTCGCCCAGCGCATATATGCCAGGAACACTTGTTTCGAAGCTATCGTTAACCGCAATTTTTCCATTTGTCGTTAAATCAAGACCAAGCGTATTTGCGCCGGCTTCCTCGAGTAAGGGGCTACGACCAGTCGCATACAAAATGCAGTCACAGTGCAGCATCTCGCCATTATTGAGCTGCAATTCGTACTGCCCCTCCCCTAAGCTCCTGATTTCTTCAATCTCGGTATTGAGCTGGATCTCGATTCCTTTAGCAGCCATCTCTTTGGTAACGTGCTCACCAAGATCGTGATCAAATTTTTTCAGTAGCTTTGGGCCCCTGTACAACAAACGCGTATTGCAGCCCAAACCGTTAAAAATTCCCGCAAACTCCACGCCAATATAACCACCTCCGACAACCACGGGATTCTCAGGCAGGTTTTCAAGGTAAAACACCTGATTCGAATCGATAACATGCTCTTTACCCGGAATGTCCGGAATGCTTGGCCAGCCACCCATGGCAAGCAATATTCGCTTGCAGCTGTATTCGGTTTCACCTACTCGTACGGTGCCGGCATTCATCACCTGCGCCCTACCCTCGATAATGCAGACGCCTGCATTATCGAGCAAGTTCTGGTAAATGCTGTTCAGACGTTCTATTTCCCTGGTTTTATTATCTCGCAGCGTCGGCCAGTCATGCACCGGCTCGCCAAGTGTCCAGCCAAACCCCTGCGATGATTCAAAGTCTTCAGCGAAATGCGAGGCATAGACAAATAGTTTTTTGGGCACACAACCAACATTTACGCAGGTCCCCCCAAGATATCGTTCCTCAGCAACCGCGACCTTCGCACCAGTGGCAGCAGCCATGCGCGCGGCACGCACACCGCCGGAGCCTGCACCTATAACAAACAGATCAAATTCGTGTTCTTTTTCATCCGAACAATGAGTGGATACCATTGCGTCTCAATTCCAGCTTTAGAGTGCGCAAAGTATGCCACATCACACCTCGATATCGATGTGTTTTGCCTTGGATTTGGACTCTTTCGGTCTTTCTTTGCGTTCACGCAGCGTAAGTTGACCGGGTTGGTAAAGGCGCCCGCGATGCGCTGGATCGCGGCGGCGCTCGGTAGTGGCCACGTGCTTTTCAGCCGCCACTTCGGCGGACTCCTTGCTCGCTTTCACCGCCGATTTTTTCTTGGGGCGATTATTGTCCCTAACGCTGCGTTGGGGAAATAGTGTAGGAAAGTTGATCACGTGAACCTCGCATTAGCTGCAGGGTACGGCTTAATCCCTAGTGGTTATTTCAAACTACTCTGAATACTTTAACGACCAATCGCTATTCAACTTTATCCCCAACCCTAAACCAAGCTAATTTTTCGTGCAATTGCACCACCGAGCCTATAATAATGATCGACGGTGATCGAATATCGTGCTCTGCCAACAAGCCCGGAAACGTCGCCAAAGTAGCGATGAGTACGCGCTGCGACGGCGTAGAACCACTTTCAACGATAGCTACTGGTGTGCTTTT
The DNA here is from genome assembly GCA_030429735.1 of Gammaproteobacteria bacterium. Classification (GTDB taxonomy): domain Bacteria; phylum Pseudomonadota; class Gammaproteobacteria; order Pseudomonadales; family JAUIET01; genus JAUIET01. Next base: position 222,399 of record JAUIET010000004.1, on the reverse strand, counting down.
ATGACGGCCGTGCGCCAGCAGTTGCTCGCTAATCGTAGCGGCCGCGTGCAAACCCATGTAAAAAACCAGTGTTTGCTGTTCATCAAGCAAGTCTTGCCACGGCAGGTCCAATTGGCCATGTTTTAAATGACCGGTGATGAAGCGCACAGACTGCGCGTAGTCGCGATGTGTCAGTGGAATGCCAGCGTAGCTTGCACACGCTGCTGCAGCAGTTATGCCCGGCACCACCTGAAAATTTATACCTTGCGCCGCCAAATGCTCTATTTCTTCACCACCGCGACCAAAAATAAAGGGGTCGCCGCCTTTTAAGCGCAAAACCCGCTTCCCCTCGTTGGCGTGTTTAAACAATAATTCGTTGATTTGATCTTGCGGTGTCGAATGATTTGCCCTTTCCTTTCCCACATAAATTCTCTCCGCATCTCGACGAACCAGTTCCATGATGTCATCGGCAACCAAGCGGTCATACACTACGACATCGGCCTTCTGCATCAAACGTAAAGCGCGCAGAGTCAGCAACTCAGGATCACCTGGACCCGCGCCAACCAGGTACACTTCACCGGATCTTGAATCTGACGTCGTGGCCAACTGATTCTCGAGGGACTCACGCGCTGAATCGATGTTCCCGGAAAACACGTGTTCTGCAACAGGCCCAGAAAATACATTTTCCCAAAAACGCCTTCTTAATACTGAATCGCTGATTGCTGTTTTTACGCGGGCGCGAAAATCGCCTGCGAGCTCTACAAGATCACCATACTGCGTGGGAAGCAAGGTTTCGATGTGTGCGCGCAGCTGTCTCGCTAACACCGGTGCTTTTCCATCGCTTGAAATCGCAACAGTCAACGCGCCACGCTTGACCATTGCAGGAAACGTAAAGCTGCAAAGCTCCGGTGTATCGACCACGTTGACTGGCACATTTTTGTCACGACAGAGCGATGCCAACTGTTGCTTTGTTGAATAGCTCATACCCATGCAAGCAATCACGCACAGCTGACAATCCCCGAGCAAATCTGCAAGGCAGTCCCCGACTGATCTTCGATTCCGACCAAACGTTTCGAATGAACCTTTCGACCCGTGAACCAGAGCCGCAAGTTCTTTATTGTTATCTTCGGAGTCCACCTCGCAGGTCAAAACAGTCAGTCTGACACCAGACTTAGACAGTAATCTGGCTTTGCGAGTGGCTGACTCGCCACTGCCGATCAGTATGCACTTGCCGCCATCAATATTGAGATTGACTGGCAGAGACATGCCGGTTACTGCGCCAAAATGTGAGTTTTCTCACCCATATAGGAGCGCAACACTTCCGGCAATGCAATGGAACCGTCAGCACGCTGATAGTTTTCCAACACAGCAACCAATGTGCGGCCAATAGCAAGCCCGGAGCCGTTTAAGGTGTGGAGAAGCTCAGGTTTGCCGGTCTGCGGATTTCGCCATCGCGCATTCATTCGGCGCGCCTGATAATCGCCAAAATTACTGCAAGAGGATATCTCGCGATACGCATTCTGGCCAGGTAGCCAGACTTCCAGGTCCAGCGTTTTTCTGGCACTAAAGCCAAGATCTCCTGTGCACAACACCACCTTGCGATAGGGTAGATCGAGCTTGCGCAAAATAGCTTCGGCGTGTGCGGTTAGTTCTTCATGCGCGGCATCTGAATGTTCGGGAGGGACCAACTGAACCAACTCCACTTTTTCGAACTGATGTTGGCGGATCATGCCACGTGTATCTCTGCCATAGCTGCCTGCTTCGCTACGAAAGCACGGACTGTGGCAGACGAACTTGATCGGTAAATCTCCAAGGTGCGGGGTGTCCTTGGCGGAGACTATGTCGTCCCGTACGATGTTAGTTACAGGTACTTCGGCAGTCGGAATCAAATAGTAGTGGTCCTGGCCATGCAGCGGCACAGTGAAACTGTCTTCTGCAAATTTAGGCAATTGCCCAGTTCCAGTCATAGAGGCCGAGTTAACCATGAATGGCACATGCACTTCCTGATAGCCATGCTCGTCTATGTGAGTGTCCAACATGAATTGGATCAATGCCCGATGCAACTGGGCAATATCACGGCGCATTACTGCAAATCGGCTTCCTGTAATTTTGGCGGCCAATTCAAAGTCCAGCAATCGCTGCTGGCCACCTAAATCAACATGATCTCTGGGTTGAAAATCCATGGTTGGTGGTTCGCCCCAGCGATCTATTTCAACGTTTGCCGCCTCATCGCTGCCATCTGGTACATCATCAGCGGCAATGTTTGGCAAGCTCATCAGCAACTCATCAAGCTCTTGACGCACTGCAGACTGTTCATGTTTAACCGTATCCAGCTGCGCATCCAGATCACGTTGTGTTTCTGCCACCTGTGCCTTGGCAGCATCAACCTCCAGACCTGACTTTATCAGCTCGCCGACTTTTTTTGACGCCGCGTTGCGTTGCGCTTGTAAATCCTGTAACCGCACATCCAGCGATTTGCGTCTCGTTTCGAGACGAGCAAACAGCTCGGTATCAAATTGCACACCGCGACGCTGCATTTGAATTGCAACGAGTTTTGCGTCTTTCCGCAAAAGCTTTTCGTCTAACATCGATTGTCCTAGGGGTTAAGCTGGCGGACGTTGATCCGCTTACATCATGCGAGTAATGTGTATGGCCACGAAACATGCGCCCGTGCACAACACAACACTCGATATTATATAGCCAATTGCCAAGCCATAGTGCCCTGCTTCCAACAAGTGTATTGAATCCAGAGAGAATGTGGAAAAAGTAGTAAAAGCGCCAAGAATCCCAACCATCAAAAAAGACTGTAACTCGGCACTTACGCTGTTTTTCTCAATCAGCAACACATAGATCACTCCGATCAGAGCAGAGCCCGCCAGGTTTACAAGCAGTGTCGATGCGGGTACGCCAAGTAGCTGATGGTCTATACGACCCTGTAGCTGGACCGCCAACAGAAAACGCGCTACCGCTCCGAGCGCGCCACCGATCGCCACCGACAGCAGCATCATATTTTTTGCTGCCTGTTGTTAGAGTATCGCTTAACTGTGCTGCTGCGATTTAGCTCAGCCAGATGCTCCAGTTTGGCTTTAATTTTTTGCTCAAGCCCGCGATCACTGGGTTGATAATATTGGCTGTGCTTTAGTGCCTCGGGGAAATAATTTTCACCGGCTGCAAATGCCTCGGGTTCGTCGTGCGCATAGCGATATTCTTCGCCATAACCCAGCCGCTTATGCAAGCGCGTTGGCGCATTCCGCAAGTGTTCAGGCACCTCATAGGTGCGCTGCTGCTGCACATCGCTTGCGCACGCCTTATAAGCGGTATAAACAGCATTGCTCTTCGGTGCACAGGCCATGTATAACAATGCCTGTGCAATCGCCAATTCGCCCTCCGGACTTCCCAATCGCTCATAGGTTTGCCAGGCATCCAGTGCCAGGCCCAAAGCCCTAGGGTCGGCATTACCGATGTCTTCACTGGCCATACGTAACATGCGTCTGGCAATGTAAAGCGGATCACAGCCGCCATCGATCATTCGACTAAACCAATACAGCGTAGCATCTGGCGAACTCCCACGTACCGATTTGTGCAACGCCGAAATCTGTTCGTAAAAAACATCACCACCCTTATCGAATTTGCGCCAGCTGTCTTGCAATACGGTATCCAGAGTAGCTTCGCAAATATGCCTCCCATCGGTACTGGACGATTCGGCAAGTTGCATGGCAAGCTCTAACAGATTCAGCAGTCGCCTGGCATCACCGTCTGCCGATTCGGCCAAGCGCTGTCTTGTTGATTGCTCCATTCGGAATGCTTGCGTGCTGTGTGATAGCGCTCGTTGTATTAGCAGCTCCAAATCAGATGCTAACAATGGCTTGAGCACGTACAGGCGGCTGCGTGACAGCAGTGCATTGTTTAATTCGAACGAAGGGTTTTCGGTTGTGGCACCAATAAATGTAACCGTGCCATCTTCAACAAAGGGCAGAAATGCATCCTGTTGCGCTTTGTTGAATCTGTGCACCTCGTCAACAAATAATATGGTTGCCTGCGTGCTTATTTGCTGACGATGTTGCGCGCGTTCCACAGCGGCGCGAATATCTTTGACGCCGGACAGGACCGCCGACAAGTGTTCGAGAGCTGCCGAGCTGGAGTTGGCGATAAGATGCGCCAATGTGGTTTTGCCAACACCAGGGGGTCCCCAGAACAACATGGAATGCAATTGTTGCGATTCGATCGCAACGCGAAGAGGCTTTCCTGGGCCGAGTATGTGCTCCTGGCCAACAAACTCGTTGAGCACGGACGGCCGTAGCGCCGAGGCCAATGGCTGCTGCAAAGCGGGCGTATTATCCACCTGACTCGATCACATCAACGCCGTCGGGTACCACGAAATCGAACAGGCTGGCATCAAATTGCGCTGCGCCATGCGGGACAGAGAGCGTAATGTGTGTGATCTGGCTCAAGGCATCAACGATTGTCATCGCACTGAGCACAGACTGATCGCTGAACTCCAGGCTGAGGGACTCAAACGCACCGTCTTCGTTCTTGGGTATCAAGGTAAACCGTTGACCACCGCCCTTTAATAATGACATTTCAACCGTGAATTGGGCCTGCAAGGCAGCGCTGTCGCCACCCAGGAGCAGGGCGGGTGCGCGACTTAAGTCTCCCTCCACCGCGGTTCGGCTGACCTGGCTCAAATCAATATCATGGTGCCAAATAGTGATGCCGTCGCTGACCGTCACGGATTGGAAAGGCTCAACACTTTGCCAGTACAAACGCTGCGGGCGCTGAACCTGCAAGACGCCGCTGCTTTCCTGCAGTGCATTGCCATCTTCATCACTGACCACCTGTCGAAAATCAGCCCTGTAGTTATCCAGACCGTGCAGATGTTGCTGCAATTGATCAATAGGCTTCAGAGTCGGTTCAGCGGCAAACACACTGTGCATGCAACTGCACAACATAAGGCACGCAAAGCGTAAAAATGAGGTTCTAGGGTAGCTCTGAAAAATACCCAATGCCTCTGCGTGACCTGTAGCGTGCCGTGGTGAGGCGCGTCGAGAAGGCCAAGGCTGGTTGTCCTTGGCGAGCGGCGCAACGAAGCCACGGTGCGCTACAGGCCGCGCCCTGCGGGGCTTACAGGCGAATCCAGCCTTGTCGTTGCAAGTTCTTGACTTACCACCAGTAAGCCTGCGAACTCGCGCCTCAACTCTGGATTCGCCTGTAAGCCAGAGACATCGGGTATTTTTCAGAGCTTCCCTAGTCTCTCGGCGGGGCGGCAGCAAGTACTTCTCGATTTCCATTGGTTCCCATCTCTGTGACCACGCCGGCTATCTCCATAGCTTCTATCATGCGTGCTGCGCGATTGTAACCAATCCTTAGCTTGCGTTGAACTGAGGAGATTGACGCTTTGCGAGTTTCTGTCACAAACGCGACAGCCTCATCATACAAAGGGTCTGACTCCTCATCACTGTCGTTGGTTCCCCCCATGCCTGGCACAATGTCGCCACTGGAGGCGCCTTCATCCAGCAATCCGTCAATAAAGTTCGGCTCGCCGCGCTTTTTCCAGTCTTCTACCACGCGGTGAACTTCCTCATCCGCCACAAACGCGCCATGAACACGAACTGGCATACCGCTGCCTGGCGGCAGATACAGCATGTCGCCGTGACCAAGCAGCTGTTCACCACCGCCCTGGTCAAGAATGGTTCTGGAGTCCACCTTACTTGACACCTGGAATGCAATACGGGTGGGCACATTGGCCTTAATCAAGCCGGTGATGACGTCCACGGACGGTCTTTGCGTCGCAAGGATCAGGTGTATGCCAGCTGCTCTGGCCTTTTGTGCAATTCTGGCGATCAGCTGTTCAACTTTTTTACCAACAATCATCATCATGTCGGCGAATTCGTCGATCACCACGACAATCATCGGTAAACGTTCCAGTTCGGGTGCCTCTGTGTCATTCTCAAGCAGTTCATTTGCTACCCATAAAGGGTCTGTTAGCGGCTGACCTGTGCGCATACCCTCGTCAATTTTTTTGTTGTAACCAGCCACATTTCGGACACCCATTGCGGCCATCAGCTTATACCGGCGCTCCATTTCGGCCACGCACCATCGCAATCCGTTTGCCGCATCTTTCATGTCGGTGATCACCGGGGTGAGCAAATGCGGAATTCCATCGTAGACCGACAGCTCAAGCATTTTGGGGTCAACCAACAGCAGGCGCACCTCGTCCGGCCCGGCTTTGTACAGCAGGCTTAACAGCATTGCGTTAACGCCTACAGACTTACCCGAGCCCGTGGTGCCAGCGACAAGTAAGTGCGGCATTTTTGCGAGGTCAGCGACCACCGGTTCCCCGGAAATATCATGTCCAAGTGCAATGCTAATCGGCGATTTGGATTTTTCATACGCGCGTGACGACAGAACATCACGTAGAAATACCACCTCTCGATCTTCATTGGGTATTTCAATACCAACCACGGATTTGCCCGGTATGACCTCAACAACACGCACACTGATGACCGCGAGCGAGCGTGCAAGATCCCTTGCCAGGTTGCTGATTCTACTGGCTTTGGTACCCGCTGCCGGTTGTATTTCAAAGCGGGTAATTACCGGCCCGGGGTACACAGCAGTGACTTCGGCTTGAATACCAAAGTCTGCCAATTTAATTTCCAGCAGGCGTGACAGTGCCTCAAGAGCCTCTTTTGAGAAGCCTTTCTTATCGGATAACTGCGCTTCATCAAGCAAGTTCAGGGCCGGAAGATCGCCACTGACTTCTGTGTCAAACAGTCGCCCCTGCTTTTCTTTCTGCACACGTTCGCCTGGCTCCGGCTTCGCCGGCAGCGCTGCAATGGTCGGCGCAGGTTTCTGCTTACGTTTCTCTATGTGGACTTCCACGTTCTCGCGCCGCTTTTCAACGACTTCGCGCACCTGTCGACTGTCGTGCCATTGATCAAGCCGATGTTGGGCATAACCCCAGAATTTACTTGCACTGTTCAGGGTCACCGAACCAAGCTGATCCATCAACTTCAACCACGAAATGTCAGTAAATATTGTTAGCCCAAACAAGCCTATTGCCAGCATTATCAAGCGGCTGCCCAATAGGTTAAATGCACCTAGCGACACGTCAGCGAGTTCTTTACCAAACACACCACCCTGACCAAATGGCAGCACGCTGAAGGCCTGGATGTTGAGCGCAACCAGGCAGGTTGCACTCACCATGACCAGCGTGAAACCAATGACCCTGATCGCCAGCGTCACCCATTCAAACTCGTATTCCGGGTCTCGGTCCTGGAAAATAAGCCAGCCCCGCAAAAACAACATCAGAGGAAACAGATAGGCCATAACGCCAAACAAGGAAAACAGAACATCAGCAAACCATGCACCACTAGCGCCCATGGCATTTCGAACCGGTCCTGGACCGCCCGTGCGCGACCAGCCGGGGTCAGCCGGATCGAAGGTAAGCAACGCGGACAGCAGGTAGACACCAACCGCCAACAGGCCGATAAAAATACCTTCACGCACCCAGTGCCTGGCAATGCCAGTTTCAGTCTTCATCATGGCTTGAGCAAGTCTGCTATATTGTCTGTTCGGCCGCTGAGCTTACCACCCGCCAAGGTATTGCTTCAGCCAATAATTCACGTCCAGGCCTTGTCGTTGTGCCACGAAAACAACTATGGAAATTCCCTGGTTAGATACCGAGCAACTTAGCTTTCCAGACATCAACCTTGCCTTGCAAGAACCGAATGGTTTATTAGCAGTTGGTGGCGATCTGAGTGGCGAGCGATTGGTGAGCGCCTATCAAGCCGGTGTATTCCCCTGGTATGAAGAAGGCCAACCAATACTATGGTGGTCGCCCAACCCCCGTTGCGTACTGTTCCCTTCCCGTGTCCACATATCGCGCAGTATGCGCAAGCTTATGCGCACTGATCGCTTCGAGATCCGCTGCGATACTGCGTTTGCTGACGTCATCGAGCGATGCGCCGCGCCGCGTTCATATACCGATGGCACATGGATAACCAGTGCAATGAAAGCTGCGTATATAGACCTGCACAATCAGGGAATTGCTCACAGCATTGAAGTGTGGGAAAACAACGAATTGCAAGGCGGTCTTTATGGTCTTGCGATCGGCCGCGTTTTTTTCGGCGAATCGATGTTTTCCAGAGTAGCTAGTGCATCCAAGCTGGCCCTGGTGAGCCTGTGCCGGCAACTGGAACAATGGGATTACCCCATCATAGATTGCCAGGTGGACAACCCACATTTGCGCTCAATGGGTGCTGAGATGCTCCCTAGGCAACAGTTCGCGGAATATCTTGCGCGCTTCGCGACCGGTGGTGGTCAAGAGCAGCCTTGGCGGATATCATGGGGCTATAGTTAAAGAACCTGTGAGCCGGAAGCGAAAACCATTGATCAGAGCCCCACACATCGTTCAAGGTTTCATCCCTTAGTGATTCACGAGTAGCCTCCACTGTGACTGTACTGTCCAAGCTAAAAATATTCGCTACCTATCCGCACGAATGCAGCTACCTGGATGATCAGGAAGCCACCACGCTATTTGTCGACCCAACCGCCCAGATTGACGGCAGCGCCTATGCGCGGCTTTCAGAGCTTGGTTTTCGACGCAGTGGGACGCACTTGTACCGACCTCATTGCAAACAGTGTAAAGCATGCGTGCCCGCCAGAATCCCCGTCGCCCTGTTCGAGCCAAATCGCAGACAGCGACGCATCTTAAAACGCAATGCAGACCTCAGCGTTGAATATCCCGACACTATTGGCGCAGCAGAGTATTTCAAGCTGTACGAGCGCTACATATCGGCTCGGCACCAAGACGGTGATATGTACCCGCCAACGCGTGAGCAATACGACTCTTTTCTGAATTGTGAATGGCAGTCAACGAGGTTCGCGGTATTTCGCCTGGAATCCAAGGTGTTGGCCGTTTCGGTGCTCGACGAAATGGAAAACGGCTTATCCGCTGTATACACCTTTTTTGACCCGGATGAGACCAAGCGCAGCCTGGGCGCCTTTGCGATTCTCTGGCAAATTGAGTACGCGCAGCAGTTGCACCTTCCAGCGCTGTACCTGGGCTATTGGATCAAAGAATGCGCCAAAATGAGCTACAAAACAGAATACCGGCCGATCGAGCTGTATGTTAACGACGACTGGGTATTGTTGAATTAATACCCATTTACCCCTTTTCTTTTGCGTATTGGCGCTATTTGCGGCAAACTGCGCGCCGCTGCGCCAGTAAGTACTGGTGTGCACAATACCGGCTAGTACATCACGCCCTTTCAAGGGCACACAAAAGGCATTATGGCAAAAGAAGACAATATCGAAATGGATGGCGAGGTGATTGACACCTTACCGAACACCACATTCCGAGTAAAACTGGAAAATGGCCACGTGGTCACTGCCCATATATCGGGCAAGATGCGTAAGAACTACATTCGTATTTTGACTGGTGACAAGGTAAAGGTTGAGATAACACCCTACGACCTCAGCAAGGGCCGCATTACCTACAGAGAGCGGTAAACACCCCTATTTCGGGCACACTGATGCCTGCCTCGATCAGGCCGCTTCAGTCTGCTCAAACTCCATCTTCAGCTTCTTGCCTTGCACGGTGATCGTCACAGTGCCGCCATTGGACGACAAGTCACCGAACAATACTGCTTCGGCAAGCGGTTTCTTGATGTTCTCCTGAATGACACGCGCCATCGGTCGCGCGCCCATGTTCTTGTCATAGCCTTCAGCAACCAGCCACCGGCGAGCCGCATCATCCACGTCAAGTACAACTTTTTTCTCATCCAGTTGTGTTTGAAGATCAACCAGAAACTTGTCAACCACGGTCAGAATCACCTCTTCAGGCAGACTATCGAACTGAATAATGCCATCCAGCCGGTTTCTGAATTCCGGTGTAAACATGCGCTTGAGTGCTTCCATACCATCGGAACTATGGTCTTGCTGCGTGAAGCCAATTGAACTGCGGCTGATGGTTTCTGCTCCGGCATTGGTTGTCATAATCAACACAACGTTTCTGAAATCAGCCGGCCGTCCGTTGTTATCGGTCAGCGTGCCATGGTCCATCACTTGCAAGAGCAAATTGAATACTTCTGGATGCGCTTTTTCAATTTCATCCAACAACACAACACAATGCGGATTTTTGGTAACGGCGTCTGTCAACAAACCACCCTGATCAAAACCAACATAGCCTGGTGGAGCACCGATCAGACGCGATACTGTGTGACGCTCCATGTACTCTGACATATCGAAGCGCACCAGCTCCAAGCCCATAATTTTGGCCAACTGCTGCGATACTTCTGTTTTGCCTACTCCGGTAGGGCCGGCAAACAGGAAGGAGCCAATTGGCTTTTCAGGTGCGTTCAAACCCGCCCGCGACAACTTAATGGCCGTGGACAGCGCATCAATTGCCTTATCCTGGCCGAAGACAACCATCTTCAGGTTGTCGCTCAAGTCAGCCAACGCCTTTTTATCAGAGCTGGATACACTCTTGGTAGGAATTCTGGCGATCTGCGCGACAATCGCTTCTACTTCATGCAAACCAATCGTTTTCTTACGCTTGTTTTCAGTCAGCAATTGCTGATGCGCTCCGGCTTCATCGATAACGTCTATCGCCTTGTCGGGCAAAAATCGGTCATTAATGTAGCGTTCAGAGAGCTCCGCTGCGGCGCGCAGTGCTTTATGCGTGTATTTCAGCCCATGATGCTTCTCAAAACGGGACTTCAAGCCCTTCAGAATTTCATAGGTTTCATCGACTGTCGGTTCTGGGACATCCACTTTTTGAAAGCGACGAGTCAGCGCCCGATCTTTTTCGAATATGCCGCGGAATTCCTGGAACGTGGTGGACCCGATGCAACGAAGGTGCCCGCTTGCAAGTATGGGCTTTAGCAAATTGGACGCGTCCATCACACCACCGGAAGCCGCACCGGCACCGATGATTGTATGAATCTCATCGATGAACAGAATGGCTTCATCTTGATTCTTAAGTTCGTTAAGTAAAGCTTTGAATCGCTTCTCAAAATCCCCACGATATTTAGTGCCGGCCAGCAAAGCGCCGAGGTCCAGCGAATAGACAATGTTGTCATTTAAGACGGCCGGCACCTCGCCATCGACGATCTGCTTGGCCAAACCTTCAGCGATCGCGGTTTTGCCAACACCGGATTCACCAACCAGCAACGGGTTGTTTTTCCGCCTTCGAGCCAATATTTGCGCCACACGCTGCACTTCGTGACTGCGACCAACCAGCGGATCAATTCGCCCGGCAATGGCCTCTTCATTCAAATTAAGTGCAAATCGTTCCAGGCTGCTTTGTTGTTGCTCGCCACCCGCACTGAGGTCGTCTTCCTGGCCCGTTTCCTGGTCCATGGGTGATTCATTCTGGCCAGAGACTTTAGAGATACCGTGGGAGATATAATTAACGACATCAATACGCGCTACACGCTGCTGCTTAAGGAAATAAACCGCTTGGCTTTCCTGTTCTGAAAAAATTGCAACCAGTACATTGGCACCAGACACTTCTTTTTTTCCGGATGACTGCACGTGAAACACAGCGCGCTGTAATACGCGCTGGAACCCCAACGTTGGCTGGGTTTCCCGTTCTTCTGAATCATCGGGAATAATAGGGGTGGTGGAATTTACAAAATCGTCCAATTCTTCCCGGAGTTGAGACATATCAACGCCGCAGGCGGTCAACACGTCAGCAGCAACGCTGTTATCCAGCAAGGCGAGCAACAAATGCTCAACCGTCATGAATTCATGACGTTTGGACCTGGCCTCTCGGAAGGCGTCATTGAGTGTATTTTCCAGGTCTTTACTTAACATCCAGATCTGCCTCTAAAGTCTCAATCCTGGTCATCTGCCACCTCAATCTCACAGAGCAGCGGATGCTCATTTTCCCTAGCGTAATCATTTACCAGGGCCGCTTTTGTTTCTGCAACATCCCGGGTAAAAACGCCGCAGACCGCTTTGCCTTTGGTATGCACCAACAGCATGATCTGAGTTGCCTCTTCCCGGCCGAAGTGGAAAAACCGCTCCAAAATATGAACAACGAACTCCATCGGCGTGTAGTCATCGTTCATTAATACCACCTTATAAAGTGGTGGTTTCTTCAATGCGGGGCGTGCATCTTCGACCAGCGTATCGCTGTCGTAATCGAGTGCGTCGTCGTTGTCGGCCCCGTTACTTAACCTTAGCCGATCTTTATAAAGTTGACCCATCTGCAGAACTCTTTTTGGGACGAGAAGTTGAGAATGTTACCAGCGTCTCATTATACCGCCAGCAGCGATATAGAAGACTATGACTTGACGCGCACCCCTTGCATGTTAAACAATGTACGCTGAACACATGTCAGGAAGATAAGCCCCTGATTCACAAACGAATTCAGCTGGCTGTTCAAACGAAGAAAAAAATAAAGGCCTATAAGCATTTAGGCAAACTTCTTAAAGGAAAAGATACCATGCAGAAAGGTGTCGTAAAGTGGTTCAATAACGCGAAAGGCTATGGCTTTATCTTGCCTGAAGATGATAGTGGTGACATTTTCGCTCATTATTCCGCCATTGAAATGGAAGGCTACAAAACACTAAAAGCCGGACAACGAGTCAGCTTCGAAACTGAGCAGGGGCCAAAAGGCTTGCATGCGGTCAATATTCAGTCTGCCGAAGCGACCCCGTCTCCTGAGACGCCCTCGCATGAAGTTGCTGAACGCTCTGAGCAGGAACTGGAGGAGATGGCTTAGCCACTCTCCTCCCTGGCCAGGCACTAGCCCATGTGCTGAATAACGGCATCGCCGAATTCAGAACATTTCAGCAGCTTCGCGTTGTCCATCAAGCGTTCGAAGTCATAGGTTACGGTTTTTGCCATAATCGCGCCTTCCATTCCCGTGACAATCAAGTCAGCGGCTTCGTTCCAACCCATGTGCCGCAGCATCATTTCCGCCGACAATATCAGTGACCCAGGGTTGACCTTGTCCTGCCCTGTGTATTTCGGTGCTGTACCGTGAGTGGCTTCAAACAATGCTACTTCATCGCTAAGGTTTGCACCGGGCGCTATGCCTATACCCCCCACCTGCGCCGCTAGTGCATCAGACAGATAATCGCCATTAAGGTTCAGCGTGGCAATCACACTGTACTCATCAGGTCTTAGCAAGACTTGCTGCAGCATCGCATCAGCAATCACGTCCTTAATAATGATTTCATTACCAGTCTTGGGGTTTTTCAGCGTGCACCAAGGCCCACCATCAAGTAACTCAGCGCCAAAGTGTTCCTGCGCGGTCTCGTAGCCCCAGTCTTTAAAGGCACCTTCAGTGAATTTCATAATATTGCCCTTGTGTACAAGGGTCACTGACGGTAAATCCTGATCGATCGCATACTGAATAGCTTTGCGCACAAGCCGAGTGGTACCTTCTTTTGATACCGGCTTTACACCTATACCACATTCGTTAGGGAAACGAATTTTCTGTACACCCATTTCTTCGCGTAGAAACTTGATGACTTTTTCAGCTTCGTCAGTACCGGCTTTCCACTCGATGCCAGCGTAAATATCTTCGGAATTTTCACGGAAAATCACCATGTTCGTTTTCTGTGGTTCTTTCACAGGCGACGGCACCCCTTCAAACCACTTCACCGGGCGCTGGCATACATACAAGTCCATTTCCTGTCGTAATGCGACGTTTAACGAACGGAAGCCACCACCAACAGGGGTAGTTAACGGGCCTTTTATTGCAACAACGTATTCACGGATGGCGTCCAAGGTTTCCTCAGGGAACCAGTCGCCGTCGTATAATTCCGCCGCCTTCTCGCCATTGAAGACCTCCATCCAGACAATCTGACGTGCTCCCTCGTAGGCCTTATTAACCGCCGCATCGACAACCTTTAGCATTGGTGGCGTGATATCAATACCAATTCCATCGCCCTCAATATAAGGGATAATAGGCTTGTCAGGCACGTTCAAGGACAGGTCTGCATTGACTGTTATTTTCTCGCCTTCCGTAGGGACTTTGATATGTTTGTAGGCCATGTTCAACTCCGAAGTAAAAAAACGTTGCGTTCGCAAAAGTCCGCTATTGTATCACTGTCCATGCAGTTTTCAGCTGGCTTTTGCACCATGCTCGGTTCTTGACTGATGGCCAAAGTCTACCTCTTCAATAAACCGTTTCGTGTGCTGTCGCAATTTACCGCCGATGGCGACAAGCAATGCCTTAAAGACTTCATAACTGTCGCAAACATTTATTGCGCAGGTCGACTCGACTACGACTCGGAAGGCCTGTTGCTACTCACCGAGGATGGAAAACTGCAACACCGGCTCAGCCATCCCAAATTCAGGACATTGAAGCACTATTGGGTTCAGGTAGAAGGGGAACCCAGCAACCAGGCGTTGCTCGAGCTGACAAAAGGGGTGAGTTTGAAAGACGGACCCGCTTGCGCCAGGCAGGTAAGCCGGATAGATGCCCCGCCCGTTTGGCCACGAACCCCACCGATTCGAGTTCGTAAGCATATTCCCGATAGCTGGCTGGCTCTAGCGATCGATGAAGGCAGAAATCGACAGGTGAGACGTATGACGGCCAGCGTTGGCCACCCCACTCTACGCCTGATAAGGCATCGGATTGGCGAATACACACTGGGTGATCTTGCGCCAGGCGAGCTCAGAGCGGAATCGCTGGCATTCGCGCCTCGCAATCAACCGGGTAAACAGCCATGAATGCTGCCAATGCACACCTGACCGTTGCTACCGTGATAGAAAGAAACGGCCGCTTTCTGATGGTGCGCGAAAAAGTTGACGGAAGAGAGGTATTGAATCAGCCCGCGGGACATTGGGAGCCAGGGGAAACCCTGCAGCAGGCCGCCATCCGAGAAACACTTGAGGAAACCGCCTGGCAAGTAGAGCTGACCGCATTCATCGGCGTGTTTTTGTCGAGCAATTCAGCTGGTCAGCACTATTGCAGATTCGCGTTTGCAGCCGATGCGCTAAGACAGCACGGCGAGTTGATCATAGATGACGATATTGTGGCGGTGGAATGGCTTGGCCTGGATGAATTACAAGCACAGCGTGATAAAATGCGCAGCGATCTGGTGCTACACACGCTGGACACGTGGCTGAATGGCCAACAATTCGATCTGAGCGCGGTATCTTCGATACCATTGTTTCATAACAGGCCCTGACCCGGCACACACACATGGAAAAAGTCATGGCCCATAAAACGGCCAAGAGAGTTATTATTGGTATGTCTGGCGGTGTGGACTCGTCAGTGGCTGCCTATCTGTTGTTACAACAGGGATATCAGGTTGAAGGCCTGTTCATGAAGAACTGGAATGACGACGACGGCACTGAATACTGTACAGCCATGACCGATCTAGCCGATGCAGCGCACGTTGCACAAACACTCGGGATAAAGCTGCACACGGCAAACTTTGCTGCTGAATACTGGGACAGGGTGTTTGCCCACTTTCTTGGCGAATACCGCGCAGGCAGAACGCCAAACCCGGATATTCTCTGCAATAAGGAAATTAAATTCCGGGCATTTCTCGACCACGCTCTTCAATTGGGCGCCGACGCAATTGCGACTGGGCACTACGCCAGAGTGGATTCTTCAGATGGCGTTGCGCGCTTGCTTAAGGGCAAAGACCCGGGCAAGGATCAGAGCTATTTTCTGCACGCGGTGAGTAGCCAGCAACTGCAGTACACGCTGTTTCCATTGGGCGAATTGCACAAAAGCGAGGTCCGGCAAATTGCGGAACAACAAGGGCTGATCACTCATGATAAAAAGGACAGCACAGGTATTTGTTTCATCGGAGAACGGCGTTTCAAAGACTTCTTGATGCAATACATACCGGCTCAGGAAGGAGAAATCCGCACCCTTGATGGTGAGCTTCTCGGCCGCCATTCCGGTCTTATGTTCCACACCATTGGTCAGCGGCAGGGGCTGGGAATCGGTGGTCAAAAAGGTCAGCCAGAACTTGCCTGGTATGTTGCGCGAAAAGACCTGGAAAATAATGTATTGCTGGTAGTACAGGGGAATGATCACCCTGCACTGTTTGCCAACGCGCTGAGACTTGAAACGATAGATTGGATTGATGGCAAACCGCCTGTGGGCGGGTCGGCGTTGCAGGCGAAAATACGGTATCGGCAAGCCGACCAGCCATGCGAGCTTGATGCAGTCTCTGAAAATGGCCCTTACGTCGTGCGCTTTGCATCGGCGCAGCGGGCGATCTCTCCAGGACAGTCTTGCGTGCTTTACTCGGGCGAACATTGCCTCGGCGGTGGCGTCATTCTCTCCGCAATAGACGCAACCATGACGGAGGCGCGTAGCGCATGAGTATTCGAGAGCAAACCCTGTGTCTCGCAGCACTCATGCAACATTGTCAACTGGTGGATCAATTGGCTAACAGTGGCTCAGTAAACTACGACGAACTGGGCGACTGCCTGCAGCAGCTCTTTATTACCGACCATGAAACCACGCAACAAGCCTTTGGAGAGCCTGGCTCCCTGCGACCCGGCTTGCTGATTCTGCAAAAATTGCTGCTACGGGACAGTGTTGAAGGTACTCAAAACTTGTTGCAGTACGCGGTTTCAATCCTGCACCTTGAGCGCAAGCTAAGCCAGAACAAGGATATGTTGCAGATTATTCGCAACCGACTCGAGCACGCCTCTTATCACCGCGACCACTTCAGTTCGGACAATCAGGGTGTGGCGGAACAAGTGGCGGGCATCTATCAAGACACGCTGAGCACACTCAAATACCGAATTCATGTAAAAGGCAATATGCAACACCTGCAAGATGAGCACATTGCCAACTGTATTCGTGCCTTGCTGCTGTGCGCCGTGCGGTCTGTTCGATTGTGGCGTTTGTCAGGCGGCTCTCGATTGAACCTGCTCCTGAAACGCAAACAATATCAACAACACTTAACCCATCTATTAACGGAAATACAATGAGTGAACTCGAACTGTCTGCATTAACCGCTCTGTCACCGGTTGACGGGCGCTACGGTGGCAAGACGGCCACGCTGCGACCAATGTTCAGTGAGTACGGCTTGATAAAGGCACGGATCACTGTGGAAGTCGAATGGCTGAAAGCACTGGCCGCAGAGCCTGGTATCGGCGAATTGCCCGAGTTGTCAGCGGACGATATCGACTACCTGGACGCATTGGTGTCGCAATTCAATATCAGTGATGCACAAAGCATTAAAGATACGGAGAAAACCACCAATCATGATGTAAAGGCGTGCGAGTACTTTCTAAAAGAAAAAATGGCAGCGAGGAAAGAGCTGGCCCCACATCTTGAGTTTGTTCATTTTGCGTGTACTTCAGAGGACATCAATAATCTTGCTCATGGGCTGATGTTAAAAGAAGGACGCGAACAGGTGTTGCTGCCGGCAATGCACAATGTCACCGCATCCATTGGAGAACTGGCCGATCGATATGCGGCTGTCCCAATGCTGTCCAGAACTCATGGTCAATCGGCAAGCCCGACCACGGTAGGCAAGGAATTTGCTAACGTTGTTCACCGTTTACGGCGCCAAACTGCGCAAATTGCCGAAAGCCCGCTACTGGGTAAAATCAATGGCGCGGTTGGTAACTACAATGCTCACCTGGCAAGTTACCCCGACGTTAATTGGCCAGCACTGGCTGAACGTTTTGTTACCACACTGGGTTTGCAATGGAACGCTTATACCACTCAGATTGAACCGCACGATTACATTGCTGAACTGTTCGCAGGCATCAATCGATTTAATACCGTGTTGATCGACTTTAACCGCGATGTTTGGGGCTATGTATCCATGGGGTACTTCAAGCAGAAAACGGTTAAAGGCGAGATTGGCTCGTCTACCATGCCGCATAAGGTAAACCCAATTGATTTCGAAAATTCCGAGGGCAACCTGGGGCTGGCAAACGCGATCAACCAGCACCTGGCCGACAAACTTCCCATTTCGCGCTGGCAGCGAGATTTGAGCGACTCAACGGTACTGCGTAACCTCGGTGTCGGTATCGCGCATTCACTAATTGCTTATCAGAGCACTATGAAAGGTATCTCAAAACTCGAGCTGGCGCCACGCATAGTCGAGCATGACCTGGACAACAGCTGGGAGGTACTGGCCGAGCCATTGCAAACTATCATGCGACGCTATGGTGTCAGCAATCCTTACGAGCGACTGAAGGAACTGACGCGGGGGCAATCAGTCAACAAGGATATTATGGAGGCCTTTATTGATGATCTGGATGTGCCTGAAGAAGCCAAGCAGATGATGCGGCAGCTAACGCCGCAGGGATACACGGGGCTTGCTGCGCAGTTGGCAAAAACTCTATCCTGAGCGATGCTGACACTGAATGGCCTGTCCACGCCAGCGCAACAACAGCACTTTATTTCTCATTACTGGCAGAAGCAGCATTGTTTTCTTAAAGCGGCGCTGCCGAGC
This sequence comes from Gammaproteobacteria bacterium, assembly GCA_030429735.1. GTDB lineage: Bacteria > Pseudomonadota > Gammaproteobacteria > Pseudomonadales > JAUIET01 > JAUIET01. Next base: position 204,016 of record JAUIET010000004.1, on the reverse strand, counting down.
TTCCAGGACCCAGTCAGTGCTGATGAGCTTGCCGGGCTAGCCTGTGAAGACACTGTCGCCAGCCGAATTGTGAGCGGCCTGCGCAAGACAGTAGAACACGGCCCATTTTCAGAAAAACGTTTGCAGGCGTTTGAGTCTGCTGATGCCACCTTGCTGGTGCAAGCGGTGGAGCAGTATGTTCCGGAGCTGCTCGAACTGCGCAATGCGTTTGGCTTCATCCCGAGCTGGCGCTTCGAGGATGTAATGGTCAGCTTCGCAGTACCTGGTGGCGGTGTTGGCCCCCACTTCGACCACTACGATGTGTTTCTGGTACAGGGGCAAGGGTCACGCGAGTGGCGCGTCGGCCAGCAATGCGATGAACATTCATTGATAGACGCAGGTTCGGGCCAGAGGATACTCAAGGAGTTTACCCAGCAGGCCGCAGTTACTATGCAACAGGGCGACGTGCTCTACATACCGCCAGGACTTGCTCACTGGGGTGTATCAAACGACAACAGTCTTTGTTATTCCATCGGTTTTCGAGCACCATCGGCGAATGAACTGGCCGGCGAGTGGGCGCATTTACTGGCCGACGATTGGCGTCGCTATCAAGACCCTCAAACATGGGCTGTTGATCAATCCATGCATCAAATCACACCATCCGCTGTGCATCAGGCAAAAACCTTGCTCGAAGCCCTGCTCAGCGATGAATCATTGATTGCAGATGCGCTGGGTATCTTTCAAAGTACTAATTTCGATGATGGCACTGATATTGAACCGCCGTCCTGGGCCGAGCTGGAAGCTTACTTGGCCGGTGGCGCCGAACTGCGACGGTTTCCCGGTGCCAGGTCATTCTTTTATCATGACGACCGAAGCACCAGCGCTTATTTTAACGGCCATGCGCTGCCCGTTTCTGGCATCAGCATTGAGTGGCTGGAGTGGATATGCGCGGCCAATATCGTAGTCCATAACGATATAAAATCGCATTGCAGTCATAAGGACGATAGAATAAGCGCATTGAACAGGACCCTTTTACTTTCAGCGCTACAACATCGAGTGTATGAACTCCGACAACAACAATGAGCAGCGCAGCACGCAACCGCCCGGTGACATTGATTTTCCTGCCGGTTATCTGCGCTCAGCACTTGAGCTGCTTGAACACACGCAGCGGGAAGTGAGAATCTACAGCGAGTTACTCGAACCCGAGGTGTATGGCGATGATGCCTTTGTTGCACGGCTTTCAAGCATGGTCCGCGCCAACAAACGCTCACATGCTCGCGTGCTGGTATCAGCCCGCGCTGACCTTTCCGGCCGAACTCATCGGCTGCTGGATCTTGCGCGCGCGCTGCCCAGCCTTTGCCAGTGCCGTGTATTACTGGAACCAGCAGACCGATACAGAGAAGATTACATACTGGCTGACCGGACCGGTTTTGTCTCAAAAAAAGCGAAAGAGGAAAAGTCTGCCTGGTTCGCTCCGGATGATCGGGCAGGAGCCGCCGACCGGGCGGAGCATTTTGATTATCTTTGGTCGCGAGCGAGTAGCAGCGCCGAATTGCGCAATCTTTCCATTTAGCCCCAGGAAAAACCTTCCCAATGTCCAACCGTTACCATCTTCATATCCTGGTCGCTATCTTGATGACTCTGGGCGTCGCACTTACCTACTATCAGCATACGGCGCTTGGTGTACCTCTCACTCCCGACAGCAAGGAAGAAATCTGGACGGTTGAAGCCAACCTCGTATTTGATGCCAGAAATCGCCCGGCCAAGCTCTCGATGTATCTGCCAGAATTTAAGGAGCGGTTCCAGTCCTTGCACGAGCGCTTTGTGTCTGATGGCTATGGCATGAAGGTGGAGCAGGAAGATGACAACCGGCTGGTGACCTGGTCCATCCGCAAACCCGAGGGTCGACAATCACTCTACTACACCGTTTCCCTGGCAAAAATGACCGATGCTCGCAAACTGAAAAAACCCGGTGCTACCTATACGCAAAAAAACCAATTCAGCACGCCGATTGAGGAATTAGCCGCCGAATCACTCACCGCCGAAATTCGCTCAAAGACAGCCGACATCCATACCTTTGTGACTATGGCCATTCGCACGCTGGCCGATAGCGACAATAACAACGCCCAACTGTTGCTTGACAAAGCAGTATCGGCCACCGCCCGCGCCTCCGTTTTAGTCAGGCTACTCTCTCATGCGCATATTCCTGCCGAAATCATTCACACCCTACCTCTAAAGCAAGGTGTCAACATAGAGCCCAAGATATGGTTGCGCTGTTACAACGGCGAGCAATGGTTGTATTTTGACATAGGCACTGGCGACGAGGGTTTACCCGAAGATATGTTGCCCTGGTGGAAAGGCGACGGGCCGGTGTTTACTGCCAATGGTGTCAGAAATCCTGAGTTGTCGTTCAGCATTTCCAAAGACGTTCTCAATTCGATGCAACTTGCCGACATGCGTTTGCGCGGACGTCCTTCGCTTTTCAGCGAATTCTCCCTCAGTGGTCTGCCTGTACAAACACAAATTGTTTATCAAACACTGTTAACTGTGCCGTTAGGGGTGTTGGTTATTCTGGTATTGCGCAGCTTTGTCGGGCTGGTGACATTTGGCACGTTTACGCCAGTTCTCATCGCTCTTGCGTTTCGGGAGACCCAATTACTTTGGGGCATTTTTCTGTTCACCTTGATTACCAGTATTGGTTTGCTGGTGCGCTTCTATCTTGAACAGCTGAGATTGCTATTGGTGCCGAGAATGGCTGTCATTCTTACCGTAGTGGTCGTGTGTATGGGTGTGATCAGTATTCTTGGTCACAAGCTTGGTATGGAGCGTGGTTTATCAATAGCGCTTTTCCCCATGGTTATTTTGACTATGGCCATTGAACGTATGTCAATAATCTGGGAGGAGCGCGGGGCCGCTGAGGCGATAAAAACCGGTATTGGTAGTCTGATTGCCGCCTCGATAACCTATGCTGTCATCAATATCCCGTTGTTTGAACATTGGATGTTTGCTTTCCCGGGCATCACACTGATTTTACTTGCGTTAATGCTGATGATTGGCCGTTACAGCGGCTACCGGCTGAGCGAGCTTTCCCGATTCAAGGCCTTGGGTAAATAGTTTATGTGGTCTCGCTTGCAAAAACTCAGACGCAACGGTGTGCTCACTATTAATAACCGCAATGCGAATTATATTCTGCGTTACAACGATCGAAAGAAGTACCCCCTGGTTGATGACAAGCTCAAGACCAAGCAACTTGCCATAGAACATGACGTGTCAGTGCCCGGCTTGCTTACTCACCTGGACTCTGAATCGGCTGCAAAAGACATCACAAAGGTGTTAGATCCGTTCCCGGATTTCGTTGTAAAGCCAGCTCAAGGTGCTGGTGGTGATGGCATATTGGTGATACAGGCATCACACAATGGCCGCTACATCAAAACAAGTGGCCAGGCAGTTACAGCCAAGGAAATGGAGCACCATTGTTCAAATATTCTCGCAGGCCTGTTCAGCTTGGGCGGGCACCGAGATGTTATTCTTGTCGAAGAACGAATTCGCCCTTCGCATGTGTTTGACCAAATTGCCTACCAAGGAGTGCCGGATGTGCGCGTGATTGTGTTCTGCGGCTTCCCGGTAATGGCGATGTTGCGACTTCCCACCCGGCAATCACAAGGCAAAGCCAACCTGCATCAGGGCGCTATTGGTGCAGGTCTGGATATCAGCACCGGCCATACCTTGCAAGGCGTCTGGTTTAACGAAATCACCCTAAGCCATCCCGATACTGGCAACCAGCTGAGCGGCCTGCCCATGCCGTTTTGGGATGACATATTAGACCTCTCAGCACGGTGCTATGAGATGACGGATTTGGGCTATCTGGGAGTCGATATCGTGATTGACGACACTCGTGGCCCGTTAATGCTCGAGCTGAACGCACGTCCTGGCTTGAACATTCAGATTGCAAATCAGGCTGGTTTGCTCTCTCGATTGAAAGACATTGAAGATAATTTCATCTATGCAAAAAACAGGAAGATCCCTGAACCTGCAGATCGTATTGACTACGCGCGTAATCGCTTTGCTGCGCCACAAGTAGCAAACCTGGAGACTGGCGCAGCTTAGCTACTCGCTTCCGGAGCTCGGCGGGAGCAATGGATCAAGTTATTTGCTCGCCAGCTCTTCGTGCAAAAACAACCAGGTTTCAATGACGGAATCGGGATTCAGTGACACGCTGTCTATGCCCTGCTCTACCAACCACTTTGCGAAATCAGGGTGGTCGCTGGGGCCCTGACCACAAATGCCTATGTATTTACCGGCTTTCTTGCAGGCTTGAATCGCCATACTCAGCAATACCTTGATCGCATCGTTGCGTTCGTCAAACAAGTGTGCAACCAGCCCCGAATCGCGATCAAGACCAAGCGTTAGTTGAGTTAGATCATTTGAACCAATTGAGAAGCCATCGAAGTACTGCAGAAATTCATCGGCGAGCAATGCATTCGCCGGCAGTTCGCACATCATGATCAATCGCAAATCATTCTTGCCACGTTCCAGTCCTTGTTCAGCGAGAAGATCAATAACGTGCTTGGCCTCACCCACGGTGCGCACAAATGGCACCATGATTTCCACATTGCTTAGCCCCATTTCGTCGCGCACTCTACGCATTGCCTGACACTCCATCGCGAAACATTCGCGAAAAGAGTCCGAAATGTAGCGTGAAGCGCCACGAAACCCCAACATTGGATTCTCTTCTTCGGGCTCGTACGATTTACCCCCGAGTAAATGAGCGTATTCGTTTGACTTAAAGTCCGATAAGCGCACGATTACCTTCTTGGGGTAAAACGCCGCGGCAATAGTGGCAACACCTTCAACCAGCTTCTCAACAAAGAAATCTCTTGGTGAGGCGTAAGCACTGATTTGCCGATTTATCGCTGCTTGCAGCTCAGGGTCCAGAGTATCCAGGTTAAGCAGCGCTTTTGGGTGAACACCAATCATTCGATTGATAATAAACTCAAGCCGTGCGAGCCCAACACCATCACCTGGAATATTCGCGAAATCAAACGCTCTATCTGGGTTGCCAACGTTCATCATGAGTTTGAATGGCAATTCCGGCATTGCCTCAACATTGTTCTCTTGTACATCAAACGCAAGTAAGCCCTGGTATACCAGCCCTGTATCACCCTCGGCGCAGGATACGGTGACATCGCCTGCATCTGCTAGTAACTCTGTGGCATTGCCACAACCAACTACGGCCGGTATACCTAATTCTCTTGCGATGATCGCCGCGTGGCAGGTTCTACCGCCACGGTTAGTAACAATCGCCGACGCTCTTTTCATGACAGGTTCCCAGTCCGGGTCGGTCATATCGGTGACCAGCACATCACCCTCCCGAACCTGGTCCATCGCTTCTACGCCAGCAATCACTCGTACCGGACCAGCACCAATTTTTTGGCCAATGCTTCGACCTTCGCACAGTACAGGGCCACGATTGCTGAGCATGTAGCGCTCGATATTTGTAGCACTCGAACGACTTTTTACTGTTTCCGGTCTGGCTTGTACGATGTATATCTGTTGGTCATCCCCATCTTTTGCCCACTCAATATCCATCGGTCGCCCGTAGTGCGCTTCGATGATCAGCGCCTGCTTGGCCAACGCGGTTACATCACTGTCCAACAAAGAAAACCGGGTACGATCTGCTTCATCGACATCCACAGTTTCAACCGAATTGCCAGTGTCGCTACTCTCTCCGTACACCATTTTAATTCGTTTGCTGCCCAGGTTTCTGCGCAAGATAGCTGGGCGATCATTCTTGATGCCCGCTTTGTGAACGTAAAACTCATCCGGGTTTACCGCGCCCTGAACAACGGTTTCGCCCAGGCCATACGATGAAGTGATGAACACAACGCCATCAAAACCTGACTCGGTATCCAGCGTGAACATAACGCCGCTTGAGCCGGTTTCACTGCGAACCATGCGCTGAATACCGGCTGACAAAGCAACTTCCTCGTGTTCGAAGCCCTGATGCACACGATAGGAAATAGCGCGATCATTAAACAACGACGCAAACACTTCTTTTATTGCGACCAGCACATTGTCCAGCCCGCGAATATTCAGGAACGTTTCCTGTTGGCCTGCAAAAGAAGCGTCCGGCAGATCTTCTGCTGTAGCAGAGGACCGCACTGCGACGGCAATGTCTTGATTCCCGGCGCTCAAGTGTGCAAATGCTGCGGTTACATCGTCATTGAGTCGGCTGGGAAATTCAGCGTTTATGATCGCGCCGCGAATTTTTTTACCACACTCTGCGAGTGCATTGACATCATCCACATCCAGCGCCGCAAGCTCTGCGCTGATCATGTCTGCCAGCCCGCTTTGCGAGATGAAGTCCCTATAGGCAGCTGCGGTTGTGGCAAACCCGTTGGGTACTGACACACCGGCACCAGACAGCTTGCTGATCATTTCGCCAAGCGATGCATTCTTCCCGCCTACTCGGTCGACATCCTCCATACCGAGTTTATCGAACCACAGTACATAATCGCTCACACTTACACCTCAGCTGCCAGATTCAGAGGCCCGCATAATAATAGATTAAAGCCACAAAAGGGCGTAAAACCACGGCAAAATCGGTAAAATAAGACGCAAGGTGTGATTTGACACCGGCAGGCCAATGGAGCCCAACATGCAAAAACGCAGCGCTTTTTTTGTCTCGGACAGCACCGGCGTCACGGCAGAAACTTTGGGAAACAGCTTGCTGTCTCATTTTGAGCAGATAGAGTTTGAGACCACAGTGATCAGGTACGTCGACGATCTTGAACGTGCCGAAGCGGCCGTCAGCGAAATAAACCGGGCAGCAGAGCTTACCGGCTTCAGGCCTCTGATCTTCGAAACCATTATTGATACTGATATCCGCAAGAAGCTGGCGGAAAGCGAGGGTTTTCTGGTGGATGTGTTTACGAGCTACCTCGCACCTTTGGAGCAGGAGCTTCAGGTACAATCGAACTTCACCGTTGGCCGCGGCCACTCGGTAGTACAAGACGCGGCGTACAATTCTCGAATCAACGCCGTCCATTATGCGATTGATAATGACGATGGCCAGCACGCGTCTAGCTACGACAAAGCGGATATAGTTCTGATTGGTGTGTCGCGCAGCGGAAAAACACCCACCAGCATCTATATGGCCTTGCAATACGGGCTGTATGTTGCCAACTACCCCCTGACCGAGGACGATCTCAACGAACTTCGACTGCCCAAAGCCCTCATCAAGCATAAATCAAAACTGTTTGGACTCAATATAGACCCCGAGCGCTTGGTATCTATTCGTCAGGAACGTAAGCCGGACAGTCGCTATGCATCACCCAAACAATGCGATGGTGAGATTCGGATGGCAGAGAGTCTTTTTGCGCGCTTCAATATTCCAAGCCTGGACACAACTCACCTGTCCATTGAGGAAATTGCCGGGCGAATATTAGCGGTATCCGGTGTCAGCAGACGGCGAACTGTCTAGCGTATTGAGTGTCAGCGATCACACCAGGTCGATCAGTCTTTTCGCGGCCGACAGAGGTGTGATTTCACCATCAGTTACCTGTCTTTCCAGTTCGGGCTTAAGCGCTCTGATTTCAGGGTTCTGGTCCATCCGCCTTTCCAACATATCGTGCAGTAAACGCTTGAGCCATTGCCTGTTTTGCTCGGCACGGCGTTCCTGCCAATAGCCGTTTTGTACTGCACTGGCGCAGTACTCCTCAATCATTTGCCAGACGTTATCGATGCCGCGATTTTCAAGTGCAGAACAGCTGAGTACTTTCGGTGACCAAAAGGAATTGCTGCTCAGCAAATGTAAGGCACTCTGGTAATGCGTTTGCGTCTGTCTGGCCAGGTTGACACTCTCACCATCACTTTTGTTGACCACCAAAGCGTCGGCAAGCTCCATAATGCCTTTTTTTATACCCTGTAACTCATCGCCTGCATTAGGTAGCATGAGCACCAAAAAGAAATCCACCATGCTGGCTACTTCGTACTCTGACTGACCTACACCGACGGTCTCAACCAGAATTACGTCGTACGCTGCAGCCTCACAGAGCAACATGGTTTCGCGGGTTTTATGGGCCACGCCGCCCAGGGCACCTTCCGAAGGAGACGGCCTTATGAACGCATCCGGCTCGCGCGCCAGCGTTTCCATTCTGGTCTTATCACCAAGAATGCTGCCGCCGGCAATCGGAGAGCTGGGATCCACCGCAAGCACTGCCACGCGTTTACCCAAGGAGAGCAAATACATGCCAAACGCTTCAATAAATGTCGATTTTCCTACGCCAGGTGTCCCAGTGATACCAATGCGTACGCTGTTGCCACTGTCGGGCAGTAATTCCTCCAGCAGGCCTTGAGCACGTTGCCTGTGATCTTCGCGCCGACTCTCCACCAGCGTAATCGCCTTGGCAAGGGCCCTGCGATCACCGCGGCGGATTGCCTCCAGCGACTCCACCTACAGGCGCCTTTTAGCTTGTGGCTGCATTAATTGCATCAAGCACTTCCCTGGCGGCAACGGGGATTTTTGTGCCTGGGCCGAATATTCCGATCACACCTGCTTCGCGCAGGAAGTCATAATCCTGGCGCGGAATCACACCACCGGCAATCACCAGAATATCGTCGGCGCCCTGTTGCTTCAATTGCTCAATCAGTGCCGGCACCAGCGTTTTATGTCCAGCGGCCTGGGAAGATACACCAACAACATGAACATCATTTTCTATTGCCTGGCGAGCCACCTCTTCCGGGGTGGAGAACATTGGCGACAGATCAATATCGAAGCCAACATCAGCAAAGGCAGTCGCGATCACTTTTGCGCCACGATCGTGACCGTCCTGGCCCATCTTACATACCAGCATGCGTGGTCTTCGGCCGTGTTTGCTAACGAATTCATCGATATCAGAACTGATCATCCGCCATCCCTCATCGTCTTGATAAGCATTGCCGTACACACCAGACACGGTTTGGGCTTGCGCTTTGAAGCGACCAAAACTGCTCTCCATTGCGTCAGAAATTTCGCCCACGGTAGCTCGCGCGCGCGTGGCTTTTATGCTCAGGTCCAGCAGATTGCCTTCGCCACCCGCAGCACACTCTGCCAGTGCCTTTAACGCCTGCTGAACGCTGGCATCATCTCTGCTGGCGCGAATCGAGTTAAGCCGCTGAATCTGTGAATCCCGGACGGCAACATTGTCAATTTCCAGTACATCTACCTGATCATCTTCTTCATTCGCATATTTGTTAACACCTACTATTACGTCTTCACCGCGATCGATACGTGCCTGTTTGCGGGCAGCTGATTCTTCAATTCGTAACTTGGGCATACCTGTTTCAATGGCTTTGGCCATGCCACCCTGGTTGTCAATCTCCTCAATCAGGGCGCGAGCACGATCGGCAATATCCTGGGTCAATGATTCCATTAAATAGGAGCCACCCCATGGGTCAATTACCTTGGTAATTCCCGTCTCTTCCTGAATAACAAGTTGGGTATTTCGGGCAATTCGAGAGGCAAATTCACTCGGCAGCGCGATCGCTTCGTCCAGTGCATTGGTGTGCAAGGATTGCGTTCCTCCAAATACGGCGGCCATCGCTTCAATTGTTGTTCGCACGATATTGTTATAGGGGTCTTGCTCCGTCAGTGACCAGCCAGATGTTTGTGAGTGTGTCCGCAACATGCTCGATTTGGGGTTCTGTGGGCCGAACTCGCCGACAATTTCAGACCACAGTAGCCGGGCAGCGCGCAGCTTTGCGATCTCCATGTAAAAGTTCATGCTGATGCCCCAGAAAAAAGATAATCTGGGTGCAAAGTCGTCTATACCAAGGCCCGCTGCCAGCGCAGTGCGAATGTACTCTTTCCCATCTGCCAGCGTATAGGCTAGTTCCAAAGCTGCATCTGCGCCGGCTTCCTGAATGTGATATCCCGAGATTGATATGGTGTTAAACTTGGGCAGATTGGATGAGCAATAAGCGATGATGTCGCCAATGATTCGCATGGAAGGCGCGGGCGGATAGATGTACGTGTTACGCACCATGAATTCTTTCAGAATGTCATTTTGTATGGTGCCACTCAGTGAATCTTGCGAAACTCCCTGCTCTTCAGCGGCAACTATGTAGCCAGCCAAGACAGGCAATACGGCACCATTCATTGTCATTGAAACGGATACCTTGTCTAACGGTATTTCGTCGAACAAGATTTTCATATCCTCCACAGAATCAACGGCCACCCCTGCCTTACCTACGTCGCCCTCTACGCGTGGGTGGTCTGAATCGTAGCCCCTATGGGTTGCAAGATCGAAAGCGACTGAAATTCCCTGACCTCCGCCAGCCAGGGCCTTGCGATAAAAAGCATTGGATTCTTCGGCCGTGGAAAAGCCCGCATACTGGCGAATTGTCCATGGCCGTCCGGCATACATTGTGGCCTGCGGGCCGCGAATATACGGTGCCATCCCGGGCAAGCTGTCCGGATATTCAACCGAATTGAGATCGGCCGCCGTATACAACGGCTTGATATCAATACCCTCTGGCGTTTTCCAGATCAATGAATCCAGCGGTTTACCCCGCATTTGCTTGCTGGCAAGTTCAGACCAGGCTTTTAACTGGTCGGATGATTCGGGTTTGTCTGCCATACGTTGGTTCCTTACAGCTTGTTTTGTCGTACGCCTTTACCTGATACTGCCTGCGCCTTGAGGGGAAAAATCAAAGAATCGCAATAAATTGTTCAGCCGCCTTCATCTGGCGCGCCTTTATGTCCTCGTTACTTTCCTGCACGATGCTGACATCGGGTCGGATGTTGAACAAGGGCTGGCCTTTACTGATGATTACGCCATCGCCTTCCACCAGTACCTTTTCAATCGTGCCGTCAAACGGCGCGTAGACTTTGTTGAACATTTTCATGACTTCAACAACGTACAGCGGGTCGCCCTCCGTAAAGTGGTCTCCTGCCTGCACAAACTCAGGCATTCCCGGTGCTTCGCGTGCATAAAACATACCGCCACTCACTGCAAGTATTTCATTGGAACTCGCTACCGGTGGTGGCACAAGCACCTGTCGCATAGCATCCTGTAATTCGGCGTCCTGCAATCGTGTGGGTATGTGGATACTCAAATCGGGCTTAACTTTTAAATCGAAGAAGCCAGTGCTTGAGGCAAGGTAGGGAAGCAGCTTGAGCAAGTCCATACCGGCCTGGAAGCCTCGGTGCGATGCGTGAACTTGTTGCCACACCGATTTACTGATGCCTTTCGGTTTGTCGTCTTGCTCGAGCAGCGCCAATACTTCGCCATAGTTATTCAACTTCATCCTGGCACGCAGATCATCATAGAACGCCAGACCTTCCTGCAACAAAGCATGGTCATGGTCCCAAACCATGTTGGCGGCCGCTCGACCTTCCGAGTATTCCATGTTCAGAAATCCATACAGGTCGGCCAGCAATCGCAGTGGATTATCCAACCATGAAATAGTTTGGCCTTTGGATTTTTTGCCTGCCACATCAAAACGGTGCTTATTCGCTGACATCCAGCCAGACAATATGTGCGGTTGCTCTAACAACATTTGCAGGGGGCGCAACAACAATGTTTGCTTGCTTTGCAGCGCGATGTTCAGTGCTGAGCGTTGTTCGTCAGATTCACAACTTGCAAGCTCCCTGTCGCAAATCGCCTGATAGCACGCAGCTGCGTCGATCTGATTTGCCGCCTCTTTCAGCAACCCAACCGCCGTTAAATAAGGCAGAATAAACTGCGTTGTTGGTCGGGCGTTGATGTTATTGCCGATAAACCAGTGCACAAGCCCGTAATGAAACTCCAGATTGGTAGCCAGGTCCTGGCCGCGCAGTTTGGTACGGCACAAAATGCTCGCTAATTTCTCATAGCTATCCAGTCGATTTTCACCGTGAGTTAGTATCAGAGCGATATTGCTGTCATAGGCTCCGGCCAGGGTGTACTTCATAAATACATCGGTGTCAGGGTTATGCAAACAAATTCCCTGGTCATCCCGTATTTCGTCCTCAAGCGGGTCGGTCCAGGAATGCACCACGCCACCTGCATGCGGCGCCAGCGCCTGGTTAGTGGCGTTAAGGCGAGCTTCGACTGAAGAATTCAAACGTCGCACACGCTGCGGTTTCGGCAATCGCTTTTTATGGAAAGCCAACAACACCATCGCTTCAACAAGTGAATTAACCGTGAAGCGCTCGCCTTCATTCTCGGGGTTGACAAAATCCATGGCATAACAAAGCTCTGTGACTCTGTGCTCAACCTGAATGCGCGTATTCATCTCCATAAAGAAATGTTGATCACGATCAACAATGCACTCAAAGGTGGATACAGAATCCAGGCCAACCGCTTCACCGAAACGCTCGGCCTCAGTTTCCATGGCGGCCAGCGTCTTGATATCTTGCTGCAGTGCTTTTAGCTCAGCGGTAGGTGCACCCGCTGCTGACGCCAGCGCAACGCTCTCTTCCAGGGTTTCCTTGGTTACTGACACTTCGAGCAGTTTTTGTTCATGCATCTGCAGCGAGCAATCACGCGCACCCAGCGACAAGCTCCATTCGCCATTACCAATAACCTGAATTTCCTGGTGCCGGGTAGTCTCAATGTTCAACTCGATCAAGACGTTCTTGTTGTCACCTACACCCGTGGTTTTGACTTCATTCAGAATTTCCCGCACTAAACCAGGTGCATGGCTTGCAGCCTGCTTGATCCGGTCTTTCTCAGACTTTCCCTTGTACGAGGCGGGCGCCTTAAGAATTCGCTGGCCTTTTCCACCACCGCCGCTGATAGCCTTTAGTCGAATGCGATTGCTGGGGTAACGGCTGTACATCTCTTCTACAGACCGCTTCACCTGCTCCACCATTTCATCAATGGTGTACAGGTCAATACCCTTTGCGTACGACGCGGCAAGCACGGCGTCCGCTTTGTCTTCTAGTGTGATGCTGTCATCGTCCAATACTTGACTGGCCAGTTTCAATTTGTGTTTTTTGACCAAGGCTTTTAAGCCATTAAGGTCTTTGTGCTTATTGAGCAAGGTTAGTGCCGTAACATTATCGACACCGGGAGTAACACTTACGCCAACAGCTAACGCAGTTCGCTTTGCTTCATCTTTCAGGCCGGCATCATGTACCGTTTTAGAACACGGGCCAATAAACACCAGACCCGCGCGTTCCATGGCGGAAACCATTTCCTCGTCTTCAGCCATAAAGCCATAGCCCGCGAAAATCGAGTTATAGCCGTTGGTTTTAGCGATCGCGATTATCTGCTCAATCCGCTGCAATCGCTCTTCACCTGATGCACCCGTGTAATCCGGAACGCGGTGCACTCGAGAAGGGTCGGACATCACGCGTAATTCGGGTGCCAATGCGTTTCGATAAACGATTGAGTCTTTCTCAGACAACAAGATACCAAAATCACTGATACCCATTTCCGAGAACACATCCATTGCCTCTTTCCGGATGGGTCCGCGGCAGATGATCAGGGGTTTTGCCATTTCGCAACTGAAGCTGCGCACCCACTCAGATTCAGCAAGTGATCGGCGACGATCCTCGTTAATCAGCGGATTGTGCCGATAAAAATCTTGTTTAGTGTCGTTATGTTTGTGCATGTTTGATTTCATTTCCTTATTGATCATGACCCGCCTTAATGGAATTCCCGCTGCACTGATTGCAGGGGTTCAGGTGTGTAATGACGTAGATGGAATTGCATGTTTTCGGCAAGTACTTTGCGTAAATCCGATGGCATCACAATCTGTGAGATAGAGCCGAGACTCAAGCCTTCGTTAGGGTTCATCAGTTCCGCTTCGTAACGCTGAGTCAAGGCCGCTTCCTGTTCCTTAACCCATTGTGCGATGTCAAGCTGCGCTTGCGCTTCTGCCTTCTTTACAGAGCTGCCTTGCTTTCGCAATTGGGCAACGCGGTCGGCCGTTTTCCGTTTAACGGCGCCGCGTATGGCTCTCAACTCGTCTTTGTAGACGAATTCAACACCAGCCGGGCCCATAACAGCTGCACGAGTGGACGGCAGCGCGATAACAAAGTCAGCCCCTGTCGGGTAGTTGTTATACGACGCATACGCACCACCGAAGGCATTTCGTACGATCAATAAAAAGCGCGGTGTGCGCAAGTCGATAATAGCGTCGAGCATGGCGCGCCCTGCCTGTACGATCCCGCGCGACTCCTGATCTTTGCCAGGCAAAAACCCGGTGGTGTCTTCCATAAAGATCATCGGAATGTTGTAGAGATTGCAAAAGCGAATAAAGCGCGCATTTTTGTACGCAGCGTCGATATCAATTTGACCGGATGAAACGGCGCTATTGTTACCAACAAACCCTACGACATTGCCACCAAGCCTACCTAACGCAGTGACTGTATTTCGAGCGCGATCCGGTTGCACTTCCATGAAGTCGCCGTGGTCGCATATTTGTTGAATGATTATGCTGATGTCGAGCGGCGTATTGAAGCCCGTAGGCGAATTGAACGCTTTTTTCAACAGCAAGTCTATATCCCATGTTTTTCTGCTGACGGGGTCGGACGTGGCCTGATAACGCGCCAGCTCAGAATTATTATCCGGCAGATAGCGCAGCAGTGTGACTACGTGTTTCAGGGCACTAACTTCATCTTCAACAACAAAGTCTGTCACACCACTTTGACTGTGCACTGCAGGTCCGCCAAGCTCATCCGGCGTCACATCCTCGCCCAGTACCGACTTGACCACACCTGGGCCAGTCAATCCGAAAAACGTTTCATTTGGCTGAATAAGAAAACTGCCCTGCCTTGGAAGGTAAGACCCCCCTCCCGCGTTGAATCCGAACATGCACATAATGCTGGGTACCACACCCGATATTTTCCGCAGAGCGGTAAAAGCCTCCGCATAGCCATCCAGGCCACCGACACCGGCTGGCACGTACGCACCGGCGCTGTCGTTTAGGCCGATCAGCGGGATTCTCCGCTTCGCCGCAAGCTGGAACAAGCGGGCCAATTTTTTACCATTGGTTGCATCCATGGAACCTGCGCGGACGGTGAAGTCATGGCCATACAGGGCCACATCCCTGCCTTCAATACGAATAATCGCAGTGACGAGAGACGCCCCATCGAGGTTTTCGCCCCAGTTCTGGAACAATACAGTGGGTTCTTCATCGGTTAGAACACTGATGCGCTCCCAGATGGTCATCCGCCCTTTTTGGTGCTGCTTGCGGATATTTGTGGTGCCTGCAGCGAGGCGCGGGCGCTGCTGCAGCTCGAATCCACTTTTAAGGTTTTCTTCATACAGCCCAGGTGCTTCGCTGATTTGTCCTGGAACGGAAAAATCCTGTTCCAGATGCTCGGCAAAGGGGTTTTCAACGCTTGGTATGATGGTGTCCGATTTGGGCATATAAGAACCTTATTGTCGTTTGATAGTTTACGGCCGAAAATACTAATTACAGCCAGCGTCAGCAACCCGCACTAAGCTACAATGCCGCCCTCAGCCGGGCAGGCATTGGCCTGACCAATCGTTTGGTAAGTTGATGAAGCAACTGTTCAAGAAACAGCTCCCGTATTATAGCGGATCTTTACGCTGGTTTTCAGCCCTAAGACACCTTGCGCATCCGGTGTGGCTGGACAGCAATGGCAGCGCGCGCGGCCGGTTCGATATCCTGGCGGCCAACCCCTCCACATGGTTTAGCTGCCAGGACGACAACCCCCTGGATTTCCTTCATGCCCTTCGCGAAGCGCAAAGCGCCGCCAAGGTAAGCCTGACTACGGACTTACCATTTTGTGGCGGTTTGATTGGCTTATTGAGCTATCGTTTCGGCCTGCAGTTAGAAGGCTTGAGCGAGCAATCACAGAATAGAGACCAGGCACCCAGTGCCGAAGCGGGCTGGTACAACTGGGCAATTATTCAAGACCATGAGAAAAAAATCTGTACATTTATCAGCCTGCTCGGTTCTAGAGAAAGCGAGCGAATACTGGATGAGTTACTGGCGAGCGACGCCAGCGAAATACAAACCTTCAAGTTACAGCAAGAACTCGCCGCCAATCTGAATTGGGCAGAGTATCAGGCTGCGTTGGAGGCGGTTAACGAGTACATACTGGACGGCGATTGCTACCAGATAAATTTTTCCAAACGCTATCAGGCGCCTTACTCCGGCGACCCCAAGGAGTTGTACCTACGCCTGCGAGAAGCAACCAAGGCGCCCTTTTCAGCCTACTTTTCCGGAACAATGGGCGATACCCTGAGTCTTTCGCCGGAACGTTTTGTTAGCCTGGTTGGGCGCAAGGTAATGACCCAGCCTATAAAAGGCACTGCAGCGCGGTCTTCAGACCCTAAGATAGATCAACTCAATGCGGAACAATTGCGCGCCAGTGCTAAAGACACCGCCGAGAATCTGATGATCGTCGATTTACTGCGCAACGATTTTGGTCGGGTCTGCGTGCCAGGCAGCATAAAAGTGCCGGAATTGTTTGAGTTACAGTCTTTCGCATTGGTACATCATCTGGTCAGCACCATTACCGGCGAGTTGGAGGAAGCCAAAGATGCGCTTGATCTGTTGGCAGCGGTGTTTCCTGGCGGTTCGATAACGGGAGCGCCAAAACATCGTGCGATGGAAATTATTCAGGAACTTGAGCCTAACCAGCGCGACATTTACTGTGGGTCGATTTTTTATCTGAGCGCGGATGGCCAACTGGACAGCAATATCTTGATTCGTTCGCTGTTGTGCCAACAGCAACAAGTATATTGCTGGGGTGGAGGAGGTATTGTGCTGGACTCCACGCCAGAGTCCGAATGGCAGGAAATTGACAATAAGATTGGGCGCCTGTTAACGGTGCTTAACCAGAGGTGACGCCTTATCAGCCGGTTTAATTCACACGATGCGCTCCCGCCAGGTTGCGTTATTCGTCGACCTCAACACTGGCTTTAAGAAACTCCGCTTGCAGGGCCTGATAAGTGTCTACCGCCGCGAATTGCGGAAACTCATCGCGCACATTGTCCGGCGCTGAGAACAAAATACCCACTTCGGCCTGGGACAGCATTGTTGTGTCATTATAGGAATCGCCGGCCGCAATCACTCGGTAGTTAAGGCCTTGAAAGGCCATCACCGCGTGGCGCTTGGGATCGGCCTGGCGAAGATGAAAGTCCGTGACCTTGCCCGAGGCATCAATTTCAAGCCGGTGACACAACAGGGTTGGCCAACCCAGTTGGCGCATCAACGGCTTTGCAAACTCGTAAAAGGTATCTGATAAAATCACCACCTGGAACCGCTGACGTAGCCAATCGACAAACTCAATCGCACCTGGCAACGGGGCGAGACCGCCAATTACTTCCTGCAAATCTTTGTTACCCAGACCGTGTTTGGCCAGCAAATCGAGTCTCTGACGCATTAACTGGGTGTAGTCGGGAATATCGCGCGTGGTCGCTCGCAGTTCGTCTATGCCGGTCTGCTCGGCCAGACCAATCCAAATTTCGGGAACCAATACACCTTCCAAGTCCAGACACGCGATTTCCATGAGTTACCCTACGACCGAAAAACGCGCAGTGTAGCCAGTTGGTCGAGCTTGGTTAAGTGGTTTATGACTTTTATTTTGTTGGCAAGAATAATTTAGACCCGCAGCGAGTTAATGCGCGACATCTGTTCGTCCTCAAATAACGGGGAGGTAACCAGCTGAATATAGCGTTGTACCGCGGCATCCGCGTCTTCCCGGGTTCGGAACGGCCCCTCCGGGCCACGCTCTCGACTCAGGAAATACCAGTGGCTGTTGATGTACACCGTACGCGGTGAGCGGAAATAGCTTTTCTCAGAGTGGCGGCGATCACCGGTCGGGGCGTGGCTGACTTCTTCGGCAGGCATAAGCGAAACTCGTTGACGCTTGATGTATCAACTATGCCATAAATTGTTTTAGTTCAGCAACTTAAGTTGCGTATTTAAAGTAAATACTCAAAATATATGCAGCGCACTACATTTGCGGAAGTTCGATATTACTAAACAACTCATCCACTTCGCTCTTGGTATGTCGCTCACAGGCCTCGGTAACCACATCTTTCGTTAAGTGCGGTGCAAATTTTTCGATAAAGTCATACATAAATCCGCGCAAGAATGTGCCGCGCCGGAAGCCTATGCGGGTAACGCTGGAACCAAACAAATGCGACGCTTCCAGGGCAACCAAATCAGAGTCAAGTTCCGGTTCATACGCCATATGAGCGACAATGCCTATGCCCAGACCGAGTCTTACGTAAGTCTTGATCACGTCAGCATCGGTTGCAGTAAAGACAACTCGCGGGGCCAGACCGTGATTGACAAAAGCATCATCAAGCTTGGAACGGCCGGTGAAACCAAACACGTAGGTCACCAGCGGTTGTTCGGCAAGATCCTCGATGCTTAGCTTGGACACCTGCGCGAGTGGATGATCCTTGGGCACCACCACACAACGATTCCAGCGATAGCACGGCATCATGATCAGATCGCTGAATAGTTCCATGGCTTCAGTCGCAATGGCAAAATCAACCGAGCCATCCGCGGCAAGCTCCGCAATTTGCATAGGCGTGCCTTGATGCATATGCAGGGCAACATCTGGATAACGCTCAATGAATGAGGTGATGGTGCCAGGCAGGGCATATCTTGCCTGAGTGTGTGTTGTGGCGATTGACAGGCTGCCCTTCTCTTCGTTGCTGTACTCCTGGGCAACTTGTTTGATGCTGTCTATTTTTCTAAGCACCTCGCCCGCAGCTTGCAGAACCGCTTCACCGGCCGGCGTGACGTGGGTCAGATGTTTTCCACTTCGGGCAAATACCTCGATGCCCAGCTCATCTTCCAAAAGACGTATCTGTTTGCTGATGCCTGGCTGCGATGTGTAGAGGCTTTGGGCGGTGGCGGACACATTGAGGTCATGGTGAGCCACTTCCCAAATGTATTTGAGCTGCTGTAATTTCACGATTGCTCCTCGGCACCAGCGCTGGCGCCTTATACCCTAAAAGAATAAAAAACCGATCAGCTATTCTTTTACAGAATACAAAAAAATGCAATAGCTGATCGCAACAACGACTGATCATCAGTGAGAATACGTGTATTTCGATTCCTAGCCGTAATCGTGTGAGGGCGCGCCCACTAGCTACCAGTGACTGTTTTAGGCCTTGTTGGCAATACCGTGCGGGACATGGCCGGTTGCCACGTGCTCACTGGCCAGGTCACAATGCCCTTGCTGATCATCAAAGAACACATCCGCGCCATAGGCCCGTAAAAATTCTGCCTTTGGCATTCCGCCGAGGAATAGTGATTCGTCGATACGGATATTCCAGGCTCGCAAGGTGCGAATAACTCGCTCATGCGCGGGGGCCGAGCGTGCAGTAAACAGCGCGGTCCGTATCGGGCAATCATCTCTGGAAAACTCCGATTGCAGATTCTGCAAAGCCGACAAAAATTCCCTGAATGGACCGCCAGTCAAGGGGGTTCGGGCTGACTGTTGTTCGCTTTCAGCAAACGCTTCCAGCCCTTCCTGTTTGTACACCCTTTCTGCTTCATCAGAAAACAAAACCGCGTCACCATCGAATGCAAAACGCAGGGTTTCGCTGTCGACCGAGCGAGTGCCTTTTGTCAGCAAGGTAGCAGCGGCAATGCCCTGGTTAAGCGCGTCGCGTACATCGTTGGCGTCCGTAGAAAGAAACAGATGGGAACCGAAAGCCGCAACGTATCGATGCGGGCTCTCACCGCTGCAAAACGCGGCACGGGAAATGTCCAGTTGGTAGTGTTGAATGGAGTTGAACACCCGCAGCCCAGTGTCGGCACTGTTTCGGGACAAAAGAATGATCTCGACCCGGTCTTCACCGTCCAATGCCTGGTTTATCTTTAGCAGCTTTTGCACCAGCGGAAAGGCCTCACCAGGCTTCAGCGGCGTGTCTTCATTATCAATCTGATAACGACTGTAGGCCTCCAGTCCTTGCTCTGTATAGACAGCATGACTGTCACTCAGATCAAACAGTGCTCGCGATGAGATCGCAACAGTCAGTTTTTTTGCGGCGGTGTCTGCCATGAGCTAGCCCCCAAGCGTTGCCTAAGTGTGGCATGCTATGCAAGAGATGCCAAGTTGCTACACACGGAGGATATCGACTCGTGCTAGCCGTTGCCGATCGCGATTTACTCGCGCAGATGCTGGATGCAAGAGTACATTCGCTGAGGAGCTGCACAAACAGCGATTTCAGCCAACATTATCGCGTGAGACTGGACGACGACCGTGACGTCTTTCTGAAAGTCAACACCAACTGTGCGGCTGATTTTTTCAGCGCGGAAGCACTTGGGCTTCTCGAACTGAACAGGTCCGGAGGCGTGAGAGTCGCCCAATGTCTGGCACACACTGAACGTTGGATTGCGATTGAATGGTTGCCACCGGCGCGGCCGGATCAGAGCTTTAACGCCAGCCTTGCGCACGGACTGGCTACCCAGCATGCCTGCGGGTCGACCATGTTTGGTTATCCCTCTGATAACTACTGCGGCCCAAGTCGTCAGCACAATCGTCAAAGTGATAGCGGCCATGTCTTCTTTGCCGAGCAGCGTTTAATGCCACAAGCGAAGCGCGCATTTGAATCGGGCTTGCTTGACGCAGCCCAGCTGGACTCCATTGAACGTATTTGTTTGCGGCTGCCCGCACTGATTCCCGAACAGTCTCCGGCATTGCTGCACGGTGATTTATGGCGCGGGAATGTGCTGTCAGTGGGCACGGGTGAACCGGCACTGATTGACCCGGCCTGTTACTTCGGCTGGCCGGAGGCGGATTTGGCTATGATGCAGTTATTTGGAGGCTTCGATGCCGCTGTTTTTTCCATATACGACGAGCTCAGGCCCCGGCCATCAGGCTTCGTCGAACGACAGCCAATTTATAATTTGTACCATCTCCTGAATCATCTGAATCTTTTTGGAAATGCTTACCTGCATGAGGTCAACCGCATTCTCCAGCGATACGCCTGATCAATAGCCTAACAAGACACCAACTGCGAGAAACGATCTTTGAAGGGAAACAAACCAAAGACTCCACCGGTGTGCATAAACACCAGATCGTCTGGCTGATCAAATCGACCGGCCCTGATTTCCTTTAGCAAACCATGAAACGCCTTTCCGGTGTATACCGGGTCGAACACAATACCTTCGCTTCGTGCAACCGCCGCGATTGTCTCCAGAACCTCATCACTGGCTTTCGCATAGCCTTCACCAACGTGCCCGTCGAGCATGTTAACCGTCAAAGAATTTACGTCGATGCCGGTGCTGTATTTGTGATCCCACTGAGTCAAATCATCGCGTATTTTTTGCTGGAACCAGTGAGCATCATCGCAAACGTTAATACCCCAAACCTTCGCACTCAGGCCAAAAGCGACCGCGCCGGCCATCAGGCCACTTTGCGTTCCGCCTGAACCACTCGCCGTCACAATATGGGCAGGATTGATCGAGTGAATATCAAAATCAGTGGCCAGTTCAGCCGCTGCGGCAACATAACCCCAAAGCCCTGTCGCGTCGCTGGCGCCGATCGGAATGCAATACGTGCGTAGCCCCTGCTGGTGATACTCATTAACAATATCGGTTTCAATACGCTCAGCATCACAGGCCAGCTCTCTCGCAGCTACATAGCTAATGCGTGCACCGGCCAGTTGGTCGAGTAACAAATTGCCGTCCGCAGGTTCAGCGGGTCTCGAAGAGCTTCGCAAAACAAGGTGGCAGCGCAAACCGAGCTGCGCGCACAGTAGCGCGGTAGCGCGGCAATGGTTGCTTTGCAGGCCACCATAGGTCAACACCACATCCGCCTGTTGTTGCATGGCTTCGGCCAGACAAAACTCCAGTTTGCGAATTTTGTTGCCACTGGCAGTCGAATGCGTCAAGTCGTCGCGTTTCAGCCAAATCAGCGGCAATCCCCGTGCCAGGCAAAATCGATGCATAGGCATCAAGGGCGTGGGAGTTTGAGCCAGCCTCAGTCGCTGGGGAAATACCAGCTCGCTAGCCCGCATTATTCATGAACGCGCGAAGCGAAAGCGTCACCAGTCTGTAAAACACGGTGTGGCGCGGACTGGAAGGCGCACAGGCGTACTTGACAGCCCGTCGAGCACCTGGAAGGAACATGCACCGCGTTTTACAGGCTAGTGGCGGTCGTAGCCGTGGGTTCATGAATAATGCGGGCTAGTGCTTACTGAACGCTGATTGATTTTAAAGTGCCTTTGGGCAGAACCGCGTGTACGGCGGCTTTCTGGAACTTGAGCTCGACGTTATCAGCAACTTTGATGGTTGTATAGGGGTCGTCAAGCCCGGTCACTTTTCCCAACATGCCAGACGACATAACCACCTCATCACCCTTTTTCAGCGCAGAGACCATGCTCTCATGTTCTTTCTGGCGTTTGCGCTGTGGTCGGATCGCAATGAAGTAAAACAGTACAAATATGCCAATCAGCATCACAAACTGGATCATGCCGGCATTTGGTGGCGGGCCCTGGGTGGCAGTTTGTGCCATCGCTTCCGGAATGAAAAAGCTCATACTAATTTTCCTGTGTAGTGCATTGTGTGGGGTGCATGATCGGAGAAACGCTCATCTTTGTAAATATCTGCATGTTTGATTTTTTTCTTCACGTTCGGTGTGACCAGCTGATAATCCAGCCGCCAACCCACGTTTTTTGCCCAGGCCTGGCCTCTATTAGACCACCACGTGTATTGCTCGGGGCTTTGATTGACGACTCGAAACGAATCTATCCAGCCCTGTTCAGTGAGCATCCGATCAAGCCACTCTCGCTCAACCGGCAAAAAACCGGAATTCTTCTGGTTGGCCTTCCAGTTTTTCAAGTCTATTTCCTTGTGGCAAATGTTCCAGTCAGCACAAACGACCACGTACCGACCACTATTCATCAGCGATTGCAACACGGGTTCCAGATCGGCCATCAGTTGCAGTTTGAGCATGAGCCTTTCCTCACCGCTGGAACCCGATGGCATATACAGCGACACCACCGTCCAGTCCTGATAGTCCGCCTGTAGCCAGCGGCCCTCCCTGTCAGACAAGTCTATACCCAACTTCGTGGTGACCTGCTCGGGAGCGCGCTTGCTGTACAAGGCAGTCCCACTGTAGCCCTTCTTTTCGGCATCGTGATAAAAGCAGTGGTAGCCTTGTGGGTGGAATATTTCGTCATCGAGCTGATCACGCTGTGCTTTGGTTTCCTGAATGCAGACAACGTCGGCTTTTTCCCTGGACAGCCAGTCGAAAACACCTTTCTTTGCCGCCGAGCGAATGCCGTTGGCGTTCAATGTAATAACCTTCATTTACCTACTTATACTTCCGCATTCTGGGTTGATTCAATATTAAGTGGCTCTCGACGCTCTACCACGGTGAAACTCGTTTGCGCTTTTGCGAGCAACAGATCTTCGTGGAATACTTCAGCTTCGCAATGCAGCAGTTTATTGCCGTGCTTTAACACCCGGCTCTTGGCGGTTATTCGCCCTTCCCCCGCAGAATTCAAAAATGCGATGGACATATTGGTTGTGGGCGCGAATTTTTGTTCGGGCAGCAACGAGAATACGGCAGCACCGCAGGCAGAATCCAACAGTGTTGCCAGCACACCACCATGTGCTATGTGCGCTGAATTCAAATGCTCTGGCAGCAGGTCCAGATAGAGCACAGCACGACCTTCCCCCATACTTTCGATCTGCACGCCAACGAGCTTGTTGAAGCCCTTCATGCGACCTTTAATACTGTCAACACTGCCAGTCTGCACCGCATCATGCCTGCGTTTCATCGCCACGGATCAGGCGTGCCACTGTTGCCAGCAACTCGTTATTGGTCACATACATTGTCGGTGATACGCGGTCGACATGCTTGCTACGGTTATTCCTGATCTCCGCTGCTACTTCCTCGGGTGTACCGATCACGCCGATGGTGTGCAACATTTCATCGCTGATCAGCCCGCCCATGGCCTGCCATTTCCCTTGTTTGGAAAGGTCCCGCAACTGCGGCTGCAGATCTCCCCAGCCACAGTGATCCAACACTGGCTTGTACGCAGGGGTGGAGCCGTAGAAAGCAATCTGGTTTCTA
The DNA here is from genome assembly GCA_030429735.1 of Gammaproteobacteria bacterium. Classification (GTDB taxonomy): domain Bacteria; phylum Pseudomonadota; class Gammaproteobacteria; order Pseudomonadales; family JAUIET01; genus JAUIET01. The sequence goes on along the minus strand of JAUIET010000004.1, from coordinate 180,039 downwards.
ACCAGCGCCTTGGCATTTTCAAACTCCTCCTCAGTCTCGCCGGTGGCGACCATAAACTGGCACGATATGTGAAAGCTTTCGCGACTTTTGCCGGCCTTCTCCCAGCCGCGCTGCAACGCAGGTATCGTATGAGAATCAATGAATCCTGGTGTATTCAAAGGGTGTAGCAAAATGCCATCCCCTACCTCCCCGGCCACTTCACACATCAATTCTCCGATCGCGGCCAAATAGACTTTGGGGTCACCATAGGGGTTGGGTCCTGGGTTGAACACCGGGGTCATCATGGTGTGCGTGTAAAACTCGCCCTCGAAATTCAGGCGCTCTCCGGTTGCCCAGCACGACCAAATAGCTCGCATGGCTTTTACCATTTCCCGCATGCGCGCTGCGGGTCGGGACCAAGGCATGCTATAACGCCTTTCAATATGCGGTTTGATTTGCGAACCCAAGCCCAGCGTAAACCGGCCCTTCGACATCAGCTGCAAATCGTAACCGAGATTTGCCAGAATCATGGGGTTGCGCGCAAAGGCGACCGCGATCGCCGTTATCAGCTCTATCTTTTCAGTATTTTCTGCTGCCACCGCCAAAGGTAAAAAAGGATCATGCTGCCCTTCGAAGGTATACACGCCGTCTAAATCCAGCCGCTCCAGCTCTGCCGCGAATGGACCCGCCTCCGATGGGTTCTGCGTTAGCATTGATGCATCAATTTTCATTTGGTTTCCTGCGGTGAGAGTGATGTGAAGCCAAGCTTCTCAGTGAGATTGCATTGGACGTAATATGCAAATGGTGGTTGCCCGGCACAATCCGGGTCAACACTGCTTGTAAAGCCAGATATTGACACAAGCTTTCCAGTTGGGGGCTGACCGGGGTGTATTCATCCTTCATGACCTGTGTACCCCCGTGCAAGCTGGCATCATCTACAGGCCAACCATGTCTGCGCTAAGCGACCAAAGGCGCGCCGCTGCGTCATCATCTTCTGCCCACGGTTTGGGCGTTTTCTTCGCACAGTTATAGAAATACTCACCTGAATAGTCAGCGACATCATTGGAGTCCGCCAAATAAATACTGGTTTCTGCACCTCGCTCTGCTGTTCTGAAAAACGGCTTCATCATGCCCATAACTGCTTTTCCAAACCAGCCATTATTAGTGCCCAAACCCGTAGCAACCGCGCCAGGGTGACAACAATTCGCCGTAACGCTGGTCGGTAGGAGGCGCTTGGCGAGTTCACGGGTAAATAGCACATTAGCCAACTTGGAATGGCCATACACTTTCATTGACGAGAAGTCTGATTCAAAGCCGAGATCGTCAAAGTTGATGCCTTTCACAAACGCGTGCGCACCGGATGCCACCACCACTATGCGCGCCGGCGCATTCGCCTTTATGTGATCGAGCAGCAAATTAGTCAGCAAGAACGGCGCGAGATGATTTACCGCAAACATTTCTTCAAAGCCATCGGAGGTTATTTTTCTCGCGGTATTGGTTACACCGGCGTTGCTGATCAGGCAATCCAGCGGCCTTCCTGTTGCCAGAAACTGGTTTGCAAGCCCACGCACGTCGGCAAGCACAGACAAGTCAGCCTGCAAGCCGTGGATATCGGAGTTTGCTGTCTGTGCTTTTATGAATTGAACGCTGTCAGCGAGCTTGGCCTGGTTGCGACCGTGCAGAAAAACTGCGTAATCCCTGCGCGCCAATTCTACGGCGGTGGCCAGGCCAATGCCATTGGTAGCACCGGTAATCAGACACACCTTCTTGTCACTCATAGGAACCCCTTGAAGAAAACTCTACCATTTATCCCGCCGCTGGCAAAAAATCACACAAATTGTGTGGGCAATATACATTCCGTTCAAAAAGCCAGCACAATCACCAATCCTGCCGCTTTTCAAAACCTAAAACTTAATGCAAACTAAGCACTTATAAGATATTTCGCAGTCTTCACATGAAATATCGATGCTAACCGTACTTCTTATTACAGCATGAGTAAACCACATGTTCTGCCCTCCTCTACGCAAACCAGGTTCGCTGTCGGTGAGTTGGTTGAGCATACCTTGCTTGGTTACCGCGGCGTCATATTTGACGTTGATTCAGAGTTTATGGGCAGCGACGAATGGTACGAGCACAGAGCTCTGAACCGGCCAGCTGTCGATGAACCCTGGTATCACGTTCTGGTCCATAACGGAGTGCAATCCACCTATGTTGCCGAATGTCATCTGAAAGCTGCCCAGGCGCCAGAACAGATAAACCATCCGGCTTTGGGTGAATATTTCAAATCATTTGACGGTACGCAATACGCCTCTTTCAATAGCCAATCAAGCTCGGCGCCCTAAAGACCGGCCTTAATGATCGCCAACACATCATCATGGTGCGTCTTGGTTTTTACTTTTTCCATAATGTGCTTCAGACGACCATCTTTTCCGATAATGAAGCTCATGCGATTAACCCCCATGTATTCGCGGCCCATAAACTTCTTAAGCCCCCAAACACCGTATTTTTCAGCTACTTTATGGTCTTCATCAGACAATAGTGTGAAGTTTAGATCGTGCTTATCTTCAAAACTGGCCAGCTTTTTCACAGGGTCAGGGCTGATACCGAGTACCACGGTTTTCGCTTTGGCAAATTCACTTTTGTAATCGCGAATCGCACAGGCCTGAACCGTGCAACCTGGCGTAAGCGCCTTGGGGTAAAAGTAGACAACCACATTTTTCTTGTCTCTGAAGTCTTTCAGCGATACGTTTTTTCCGTTCTGATCTTTCAGCGTAAATGCCGGCGCCAGATTGCCGATTTTGGGTAAAGCCATTGTGAACAGTCTCCTCTCAGGTTTCTTCAGCGAGTGCTTCGGACTCTTGCCGAACCTCGTCACTCATTACATTGTCATCAGCCAAGACATCATGCTCGGCGCTGATACTACGCTCATGGATGCTCTTGGGGATCTGTCGTTTGGTTTTGGCACCTAACTTTTCCAATGCGCGTGTTCTGTTCACGAGGTTGCCCCGGCCACGAGAAAAGCGGTTCATCATCGTATCGTAAGATGAACGTGCTTTTTCCAATTGTCTGCCCATATCATCCATGGAATCCAGAACCAGTGCAAACTGATCGTGTAATCCGCCAGCCATGCGCGCTATTTTCTCGGCGTTCTTGTTCTGGTCGTCATAACGCCATAGATTCTGAACCGTGCGCAAGGTGGCAAGCAGCGTGGTCGGGCTGACAACAATTACATTCCGGTCATACGCTTCCCGAAACAATGACTGGTCATGCTCGAACGCCAGCAAAAAAGCGGGTTCAATCGGAACGAATACAAACACGAAGTCCAGCGTTCTAACTCCTTCAAGACTCGCGTAGTCTTTGATACTCAAGCTTTTTACATGGCGGCGCATCGACTGAATATGCGCCTGCAAGGCAAATTGCCTCTGCTCTTCATCGTCTTCAGCACAGTATCGATCGTAATCCACTAACGACACTTTGGAGTCGATCACAAGGTCTCTGGCGTCGGGCAAACGCACGATCACATCCGGTAAACGGCGTTGGCCATCGTTAGCGCTGAAACTCTTTTGCAGCTCGTATTCCCGACCTTTTTTCAAGCCGGAGTCTTCCAATACGCGCTCCAATACCAATTCACCCCAATTGCCTTGCAACTTATTGTCACCCTTGAGGGCCTTGGTTAGATTTAGTGCGTCAGCGCTCATCTTTTGATTCAGCTCTTTTAGGGAGTTTACTTCGTGCAGCAGCGATACTCGCTCGCGAGTTTCCTTGTCATACACATCCTCTACCTTCTTACGAAAGCCGGTCAATTGCTCCCGTAGCGGGTTCAAGGTGGTTTCAAGCGATTGCTTGTTTCGTTGAATTAATTTATCACTTTTATCCTCAAATATACGATTCGCAAGAACTTCAAATTCTTTACTCAGCCGCTCTTTCGCATCTTCCAGAATTTTTAGCTTCTCTACCGCGGCTTTGCGCTCTTCACTTAAGCGTACATTCAGTGCTGATAATTCACTTTGGCTAATACCTAGCTCGGTTCTGTAGACATCAAGCTGCTTGTCCATTTTCTCAAGCCGCGCCTGCAAAATCGGAAGTTGCTTGGTTTGTTCGTGAGCAATATCGCGTTCGTTCAGAGCATTGTGGTAGGCAGCCTGTGCATCTTGCAGGCGATCTTCCAGCGCATCAGCACGGCGCCTTGCAACACCAAGCTGCTCATTCAGATGCGTAGCGCGGGTCTCAAAATCCTGCGTTTTTATATCCAGAGTGTGTTGCAACTCGATTCGCACTTGCTCATTTTCAATGTGCGCAATTTGGGCAGCTGTCCAAGCAGCAATGTTTCGCTTTCTGCCAACTACCAATAATACAGCCCCAACAATAAGCAGGCCCATCGCAATGGCCGCCAATGACAGAAGCGTACTGGCGGTGAGTGTGTCCGCGTAGTGAATTGCTTGCTCATGCCAACGTTTTAACAATTCCGTCATTCGCTATGTCTCTTCATCCGTTTCTGGGGCGTTTAAATAACATAACTTCATTGCGGGTGGGGAACACACCGCTTTGCCTGTCCTGGTAATAGTATTTTAAAGAGCTTGTTACAACGGGAAATGCCAGCTCAGACCAGGGTATATCCTGTTCTTCGTAAAGTGCCACGTCGAGACTTTCCGGTCCCGCCGAGAATTCATCTGAGCTCATTTCAGCACGGAAAAACATGTACACCTGGTTGATATAGGGCAAATCGAAGACGCAATACAAACTACACTCTCCCACTTTCGCTCGCGCTTCTTCCCAGGTTTCGCGACTGGCGCCATCTGCCGTCGACTCGCCATTCTCCAAAAAGCCTGCCGGTATTGTCCAAAAACCTTTTCTGGGTTCTATGGCGCGTTTGCACAGCAGCACCTTGCTGCCGTACGTTGGCAGCACTCCAACGATTACACGCGGGTTTTCATAATGTATATGATGGCAATCGTCGCAGACATGTCGCTGTCTATCATCATCTGGTGGAATTCGCAGGCTCACTGAGTAGCCGCATTCACTGCAGAATTTCACTCGATAATTCTCCGATACCTTCCAGCATGGAACACCAGTGGCTGTGCGTCTGCGTTGCTATTGAACTCCAGCACACGACCAATCAATATCGTATGATCTCCGCCATCCACACGCTCATGAATAGAGCACTCGAAACTGGCAATTACTCCATTAAGTACTGGACAGCCAGATTTCCCAATATGGAAGTGATTTTTCTGAAGGGTATGATCGCCCTTCTTCGCGTATGCGCGCGACAGTTCTTCCTGATCTGCCGCCAGAACATTGACCGCATAATGACTGCTGGCTTGGAACGCATCCCAGCACTCGGAATCATTTTGCAAGCTCCACAACAAAAGTGGAGGGGTAAGCGACAGAGATGAGAACGAATTCGCTGTCATTCCAAAAGGTTCATAGCCATCCGGGTTTGCCGTAATAACAGTAACCCCCGTGGGAAATTGACCAAATGCATTTCTAAGTTCTATGGTTTTGTCCATCATTGATTTGTACTACCCATTCTTATTCAATTTTGATTATCAATCGTTATTCGCTTTGCCATTTGCGCAAAGCCTGTTGGTCATCGTCTCTGGCCGACACCCAGTTTGATTCGCCTGTTAGCAGTGTTTCTTTCTTCCAAAAAGGAGCTTCCGTTTTAAGGAAATCCATTATGAAACCACAACCATCAAACGCGGCCTGCCGGTGTGCACTGGCGACACCAACATAGACAATTTGCTCACCCGCTTTCAAACAGCCAATTCGATGAATCACACTGACAGCGAGCAGTGGCCAACGCTGGCAGGCACGTTCTATTACTTCATGAATACTGCGCTCAGTCATACCCGGGTAATGCTCAAGTTGCATAGACTGCAGAGTTCTGTCGCCCGGATGATTGCGCACAATACCAATGAAGTTTGCGATCGCACCAATGCCGTCTGATCTCTCCAGCAACAGACTGTTTTCCAGATCGATCGAAAAATCATCCTCGCAAATTCGTACGTGAGCTGTCATCAATCAGCCACCAGTAACTGGGGGAAAAAAGGCAAGCTCATCACCAGATTGCAAGCTCATGGATTCCTGGGCAAGCGTATGATTCACTGCAATTCGTATGTCGGCAGATGCCAGTGCGAGCCAATTGGCCCCATTGTTCTCAATCAGCTTATTGCGAACCTGGAGCACTGTCGGTTCGCCATCGATGCTGGATAAATCGAATTCGAAGCTGGGCACGCCAAGGTCTTCTCGTAAACTCGCAAACAAGCGCACGGTAATGCCGGATTTGACCGGCGTATCACCATCCTGAGCCATCACAAATCCTCGCGTCGCCAATGGCCGCTGCGTCCACCAATTTTCTCCTGCAGTTCAACCGCCACTATCTGCATGCCTTTATCCACTGATTTACACATATCATATATGGTCAGCGCAGCAACAGTTGCCGCTGTCAGAGCTTCCATCTCCACTCCGGTCTTGCCGTCAACGCGGCAACAGGTACTAATGCGCACCGTGCTTTGCTCGTACAGCAATTCGAAATCAACGCTGACCGATGTCAGCGGCAGTGGATGACATAATGGAATAAGATCGCTGCACTTCTTAGCGCCCTGAATTGCTGCTATTCGTGCAACGCCTAACACATCTCCCTTTTTGTGACCACCGCCTGCGATCATCTTGAGTGTGTCGGCCTGCATGCGCACACTGGCACTGGCACGGGCTTCGCGACGCGTTAATTGCTTGTCGCCAACGTCCACCATATGCGCGTTACCGCGATCGTCAAAGTGCGTGAATTCACTCATGGCTATACCTTAAACCATTTGCGGGGCATCGTCTCCCCGATACGAATCTGACAATGACTTACCTGGCAAATCAGCGTCCATGGTCTGATACCAATAGATGCCGTCTTCACGCAGCTCACGTTGCAACAGACCGCGATCCATCAACAAGTGTAAATGCGCGATGCATTCCCCTTGCGCCATACCCAGTTGGCTATCGTCCAGAGTACGCTTGAATATCACCGGAAGCAGCTCTGGCAGTGTTTTGGCGCTGACGCATGCCTGCTCCAATGCCAGCATGTGATCTTCGTGATGCGTAACCAGCTGATCAATCCGCTCATGCAGACCGAAAAATGGTCGATTATGGGATGGCAAAACCAGGGTATCTTCGGGAAGCACCAAAAACTCTTTGAGCGTTCGCAGCCAGTCCGCCAGCGGGTTGGCCTCTGGCTCCATAGGCATCACGCTGACATTAGAGGTGATACTCGCAATAATCTGATCGCCAGACAGTAGTACGCCTGTTTCTGCGCAATACAAGCAGGCGTGCTCTGGCGAGTGCCCCTCGCCAACCATAACTTCCCAGTCGCGCCCGCCGATTTGGATAACATCACCTGCCCGCATTCTGTTGTAGGCCATGGGGATGGGTTCAACCATATGCGACATGCGGAACTTGCTGTCCCTGGCTGCCTCAATACGCTGTTCAGAACTGGCATTGCGGCGCATATACTGCTCGGTCGTCCAACTCAAGCCTTCTGGAATTCCATACATTACTCTGGCCGCATAGAACTCGGCTCGCGTCATGAATAAGGGTGCGGCAAACTTCTCACACAACCAGCCCGATTGACCAACATGGTCCGGGTGCATATGAGTCACAATCACCCGATTTACTGTGTCGATGCTCAATTCGCCATCGAAGATTTGTTGCCAGTAACGCTGAATATCCTCGCCACCCATACCGGTATCGACAATAACCCAGCCGTCATCGTCTTCAAGCAGGTACAGGTTGATATGGTTAAGGGCCAACGGTAGCGGCATACGCAACCAGTATACGCCAGGGGCAACAGGCAGCACCGTGCCAAACTCAGGTATGGAATCAAAGGGAAAACGCAGCGTGTTCAAAAGAGTCAGTCCGTAGGCGAAGCCTATTATCGCTTATTTAGCAGGTCCGATCCTATTGCGAATCCTTCATTGCATTGCGTCTTGACTAGCCAATAAATCGATCCTTATTCCTGCGCAACAGCAACCGGTGGCGCAGCGCTTGGATTTTCTGATATTTGTTCCAGAATATGAGCGCTGCTGTCGTCCACTTCCCGTTGCTGCTTTTCGAACCAGGCAGAAGATGAAGGGTCGACAATCTTAGGCTTTATTAACACGATAATCTCGGTTCTGATCTGTCGGTCTTCCTGACGGGAGAATAAGCGACCTGCCACAGGAATACGGCCAAGCACTGGCACGCCACGATGATCTTCAAAACTTTGAATACGCATTAGACCGCCAATGAATGAGGTGGCACCGTCTGGCACAATCAACTGGGTATCCACAGCTGTGGTGTCCTGTGAAGGCACCCCGTCTGTTACTGTGCCCGTGCTGACCTCGGGGTGAATTTTCAACAGAATATTGCCCTCTGAATCCACACTGGGCGTAACCTCGAGAATAACCCCGCTCTCCAGAAACTCCGTAGTCTCGGTAGTGACCTGATTAACGGTCACCGTATTCAGATACCCTAATCGATTACCAACGATTACGGATGCGGGCTGATTTTCCACCGTGAGCAAGGTCGGGCTGGACAAGGTTCTTGCCTTGCCCTGAGTTTCCAAGGCATCCAAAACAGCCTGGAAATTGTTATCACCAAGATCCACAAAAAAGCCTGGACTGGTTGGATTCGACAAACCCTGCGTGCCAAAGCTACCACTGCTGCCACCAACAGCAGAATTGAACAAGCGTTGCCATTCCACACCCATAACTTCAGCATCATCCAGGCGAACTTCGAGAATCTTCGCTTCTATTAGTATCTGCTTTGGCCGGTAGTCCAGTTCCTTGACCAGAATACCAATTCGCCGAATAAAATCAGGCGTGTCCTCTATTACCATCATATTGCGATCTTCCAACAGCGTAATCGTTCCATATGAGGAGAGATACTGACCCAGAACCTCACTGACGGCTGCGGCATTCGAATAGCGCAATTTGAAGGTTTTTATGCGAAGGTTATTGCTGCTGGTGTAGTTATTAACGTCTTCGTGTTTCAAAACATGGAAGCTGTTGCCACGGCGCTCAGCAGAATAGCCCGCGGCATTGGCAATAATATGGATCGCATCAGCAACCCCCACTCCGTACAGATTCAGAGATACCTTGCCTTGCACACCGTCGGCCAGAACGATATTTATTTTCTCGCGCTTGGATAGCATTTCCATCGCCGCAGAAAGCTCTACGTCACGTAGCGTCAAGTCCACGGTGTCTGAGGCAAGTACTTTTGTGCACAGCGCCAGTAACAGCAAAGCGATGAAAACACGTGCGTGCATCCGAACGGAGGTTCGCAATCTATTCGTTCCATTTACTTCAATTCGCATCAGCGTACCCGGCGATATCATCGTCACCGTCCTCCATTTGCAACAGGGTTGCACGTCCATCACGGTAGAAAATAGCGCTGTCGCGACGAATTTCCCGTACGATATAACCCGCGTACTTATCACCAAGTTCAAGAATATGACCGCCGACATTCACCATTGGCCTTTGTTCATCAAACAAAATAGCGCGCAGGTCCATGTCGCCATCCGCATTCGCGGCGTTGCTGTAGCCCACTTTTGGCTGATCTTCGAACGCTCTGGCAAACGGGTTGTTACGCAGTTGATAATCGTTTTGCGCGTATGACTTGCTGCCCAGTAAACACACGTTAATGCCAATAACACACAGCAGACAGGTTCTAACCGAATTGAACATTTGAAACACACTCATCAATTCTTCTCCACTCGATATGACGCCAGCGTTAGCGAAACATCCAACCACTTCTTTGCTGAGTCATTTCCTGGCTTGAGATCAAATTGCTTAACCACAACAAATCCCAGCTTGTTTCTGAATTCTTTTAACAGGCGATGAATATCGAAGTAATCGCCACTAATATCCACTTCAAACAACATTTCGCGAAACATGTCTACGCGATCACCACGTCGTGGTGTAATCGAAGCCAGTTGCACGTTATGCTGCCATGCCACCTCTTGTAGTTGCCCGATTACATGTGACTCGAACTGCTTGAACGGCAGGCTGGCACTGTCGCCATTGAGCTTGTGTTGAAGCTCTTTGAGCTCGGAATCCATTTTGTTGATTTGTTCATTCAGATCAACCGTAGACCCCGCGGCATTGCTTAAGAGCTCATAAGAATGATTGGACTTAACCCAGGCCTTGTACTTTGGCACTACGCCATACACAGTGAGCGCGGCAAACACCACAAGCATCAGCAAGCTCAGAATCATCAGGAAACTGCTCTTTGGCATGACGATCAATTGTTCACGAATCACGTGTCTACCCCATAGGCGTTGTTGACCAGCACGCTGATATTGAACTTAATTGCGGATGAGTCGCTGCTACTGGAATACAAACTGGTGCTCAGCACTTTGACATCACTGACTCTGGGTTGGCGCAGTAGCCGCTCCACAAACGCAGACAGTGCAGCGTGATCGTCGGCACCGCCACTGATGCTCAGATGAGTTTCAATCGACCAGGCCGATGGCGTGTTTGCAGACGCTTGCGCTTGGTCGGGCAGAATAATGATATAGGCGCCACGATCGCGCTCGGGCGCAATCTGCTGCTCTGATAGTTCCTGTCCGGCTCTCTGAAATTGCCAGCTGTCAAACCAGACCTGATCACCGAGCAGCGCACGATCAATAGCAACGAACAGGTTTTCAACCGTTGCGCCACCTCGCAAGCCAAGCAATAGCTGCCATTGGCGCTGCAGTGAACTTTGTTGTGCGCTGAGATACTCAAGGCGTTGTTGCTGATTTTGGCTGACTTGCTTCTGCGCTTGCAGTATGCGAAGTTTCTCATCGGCCCTGGCCGCATCAACATGCAGGAAATGCCATACCAAAGCGCATAAAAGCGTTAAGGCGCCGGCAATTAGGCCACTTCGTTTTAAGCAACGCTGCTGCCAGGTCCAATAGCGGTACTCGTCAGGTACCAGGTCGATATTGGCCATCGATATCCAGGTCCCTGAGCGCCAGTCCGGTGGCTAATGCCATGTCCGGGTGGCTGTGTTGAATGTTTAACTCGCCTTCTTCGAAACTCGCTCCAAAAGCAGCAATGGGGTCTGGCAGAACGCTGACTGGCAGGTTCATCAAAGCAGTGAGCACGTCTGCAGCACCCGCCCACCGTGCGACGCTGCCAAGGAGATAAATTTGGCTGATCGGCTCACCCCGCGTTTCGGCGACCGAGTACACCAACGCACGCTTAAGGCTATCGGCCAATGTTCGAAAGCTGGGTCTTAATATTTGCAGAAGCGTGTCAGCAACATCACTCAGCGTTGGGTTTAGATCGGGCTGATTGTGACTGCCAAGCCCACAGCGACGCACTTGCTCTCTGGCGAGATTGCTGTCCATATCCAGGGCGCTGGCAATTTCAGACACCAATTGCTCTTCACCAAACCGAATCTCTTCGTCGAACAACAGGCGCCGACCAGAAATTATAGAAAGATACGACAGATTGCTACCAAAATTTATGACCAGTACAGTCTCGCCTACACGTGGACCACTGAGTGCGGTGACCAAACGTTTTATCGCCGCCGGACCAATGTCCAAAGCAGCGACTTCGAAGCCTGCCGCGGCAAGACTGTCGAGATAGGCAATGACTTTTTGTTGTTTGGCTATGGCGACTACTGCCAGGCCTTTGCCAAACTTTTCACTTTGCCTGACGGGCAGATAATCAATGACAAAATCGCTCAATGGGCCGTCTACCCGATCCGCGATAATCCGCGCTATCGCCAGGCTAGCGTCCTGCCCCTCCTTGGTTTCGTAATTCACCGACATTATTTTCAATTCGGACGCCGGCAGCATTGCATTTATTTTTTTGCCCGAAAATGCTGCATGTTGCTTGATCTGCTTACTCACGGTTTTAAATGCTTTAGGATTGTAAATCAGTTCCTCTCGGTCATAGACCAATGGCAGGCTTGCCCAGCCGTGCACTCGTATCTTGCCTGCCGGATTCTGGGCTAGCTGTACCAGGTTTAGATTATGCAGGGATACTTCAAGGCCGATATTGCTGCGCACAACGCCACGCGCATCGCTCGCCGTACCGGGCAGTAGCTTGTTCCAGGCAATCGCTTTCATCGATCCATTGGGTACCGAATTAATTTTCTGTGGTCTGGTCGCAGTTATCTACAGCGACTATTTGGCGTTGCGGATGTGACTGCTCACTCAAGAATAGCGGTGCTGACCCTGCGCTACCAAGTCTGAAGCTGTTTGGCGCGATAGAATGACAGAACATGTTGCAAGAATGAGCAGCAGTTCTCCTATGTTCAAATAACAGCCAACCTAATCGATTGGTTCTCACTTAGGGTTGGCAACGTATCTGCACGTTGTCTATTTCATACGAATCGAAAGCAGAGGAATCTGAGCTGGTATCGAAGCTGATCCATGTATCACCTCCAATATAGCTGTCTAAGTTTATTTGCTTGGCTATCGGTGAGATATCGCTTTTTTTCAACTGAGCCAGTTCGGTCCAGGGGCCGCCGGCGCCGCTGCTGGAGATGTAAACACCGAGATGATTGCTATCCCCCACAGAGAAAGACATTGCAACCACATTGAAGGCGAGATCCGCAGATGAGGCATTACCAATGGGCAGTTTTCTGTACAGCGCCCTGTCTTCGTCGCTTAATTTTAAACGTTTGTTGGCAATTTCTACCTTGCCGCTGCTCGGACTGCCATCGTCTCGGTATTCGTTCCATGGGTCCGGCCAATAAAGTGTGCCATCACTGTTCGAGTAGGAACCTGCATTGAAAAAATCAGCGTAAGAGCCGTCACATGCTCCTATAGCACTTTCAGGTGCCACCATCGATGCTGCCATGGGTGCTTGGTCTGGCGCTGCAGGCGGGCTCTGCTCAAACAAACGTTTTACGTCGATCGCTGACACGGCGCGGTTGTGCAATCGAATTTCGTCCATCACACCCTCAAAGCCCTGACCGAAGTGCAGATCAAACCCATTGCTGACCGGGTCATAGCCAGTATCCACGGACGCAAGCTGTTCACCGTTAAGATAAAACACAGCCTTATCGGCCAGCGTGTCTAGCGTGATGACAATATGATGCCAGCTGGCTGCGTCTAATTCAGTATATGGACCAAACTCTACCGATTCGGTGTCTTTTTCGAGCGCCCAGAACAACGCGCCATCACGCAAACCCATCAGAAATTTATCCGGTTCAGGTGGGTTTTGCTTGGTGACAAGATACTGCTCACCAGCGCGATCGCCCTCCTGGTAAATCCACATCGACAGGGTAAAGTCGCCATCAAGCTGCAAATCAGCGTCATTTGCTACTTGTATTTCATCATCAATACCGTCAAATCGATACGCCCCATTGATACCGCCTGGCACCCACTCGGGTGAGCCTAGCAAGATGCCATCCCGCGACCCTATAACATCCGGCGTAGTGCCAACACTGTCCGATTCGAATGGGAAATGAAGGTCGGCATGGTTTATCGAACCGAAGCCTTTGCCTGCGTGCAGTGCAGTAAGCCGCGTAGTATCTGAAAACTGCGTACCGTCGAAATAGGCAATTGCCTGACTGCTCGCCGGATTGAGTTGAACCACATCGCCTTTCTTGAAATCCACACCACTTAAAGTAACAGGGTGTTTAAATGACAGCAGAAGCTGACCATCGGCTGTTATATGAGATGCATCAATTTCCTTGTTAATGCCATGGGCGCTGCCATTCATCACCAGTTCACTACTTCGCGCCTGCATATCCACAGCGAACAGGTCGGTATTCTGGTATTGCGTGCCAAATACTTGGTCTGGCTGCTCCAGCGAGATGACAGGCACGCCATCGGCGCGAAGGGCAAGCGAACTTATGTTTTCATCAATATCGAAAGCACTGCCATCCAGATACATCCTGAACAAGCCATCCTCGGGCGCGTACTCCAACACGTCTTGCGGCTGGAAATTCACCCCATTCAAGGTGACCGGATTCTTGATTGCCAATAACAGGCGATTATTTTCCAATTGATGCACAGCGCGTATATCCTCGCCAAGACCCGCAGCCGACCCGTCAAAGAACGGCTCCGCACTGGGACCTCCCGGCGAGTAGCGCAACAGATCTTCAGGACGAAGCGTTTGTCCGGCGATATCAACCGTGTTTTCAGTACCAATCAACAGGTCTTCCAACACAATACCTGCCTCACACGGCACATCGCAGGGGCATACATAATTGACGAAGAGTTTGGGTCGTTGTGTTGGATCTGAGTACTCACGGCTACGAAACTTATACTCATTGTTCCCACTGTTTTCGTTGACCATCTTAAGCAAGACACCGTAGTTGTCGAGCTCGTTGTTTAACCATCTTTCTACTAATGAACTGATCTCAATGCTGTAGTTACCCGTGTTACTGGTGCCGGGCATAATCAGTTCACTGCTTGAATTAAAGTCGCCGCCAGTAGAGCTCCAGGGATTGGTTCCCGAAACGTCGCTGTCATTCCAGTCGGTTTGCAGCACATGAAAGGCGATGTCGTTTTCGCTACTATCAGCGCTGTTCATGTATAATTGCAGACTCGCAGAGTCGACCAAAGAACCGGGGGGTACCTGCGTAAGATCGAACTTCAGCAAACCTCGTTTGTTGTCATTGAATTTCCGCTTAACTTTGATTTCGTTTTCACCACCATGCTGGCCATTGTTATTCAGGAGTTGCAAGCGCATGAATGCATCATCGCTGGCGACCAACTCGAGCTGCCTGGGGTTCGCGTAATCATACATGGGAATAGCGTTCGCGCTGTCTGAAATCACCGAGCCGTCATCTCGTGAAACGGTACCGACAATATCCAGTGCCTGAGTCGTGCCAGCAAAACTCAAATCGTACTGCTGCCCGTTGAGCGATTGTGCCGGCAAATTACCCGGTATTTCACAATCATTGTTCATGGCCAACCACTTACCATGCGCCAAAGCGGCATCCAGCAGGGCTCGCTCGGATGCCTGATCCTGCGCCTGGCGGACAATATTGATATTGCCTGCCGATTCACGGCTTATCATATACGTTATAGCACCCAGCAAGGCAATCCCGAGCACAACGGGCAACAACGCAAAACCCGACTCGCGCTTATATCTGGCCGCAGTCCACATGGTCATCGCTCAGTACCCACGCGCACCGCAGTCTCCAACAGCACATGCTCGCCTTCCGGGTTGCCCAGTCTAAGCTCAATTCGTACGTACTCCTGCTTGGACCCGGCTGGCGATTCCCGGGTAAACTTGAGCATCGATACATTCTCGGCGATAGTCTCGACCGCGATATCCCTTCCGGTTATGCCGTCAGCGCCGTTCAAATCGAAATTCACGGGCGTGCGCTCAATTAAACTTGCACCTGAAATCTGAAACACTTTGGTGTCTAACCAATCTTCATTGGTGGCTGTGTCTTCGTCATCATTGGCTGCTGTTACCTCATCAACGAATAAATCCCCATCGTCGTCAACACCGCATTTACCGGCGCAACCGTCGGAATTACGATCTTCACCCGGGTCTTCATCGATACGACCATCACCATCATTGTCTATGCCATCAATAGGGTCTTCGTCGTCACTGCCATCTTCATCATCATCGGCTGCATTGCCTTCATCTACTTGACCATCGGCATCGTCATCCACCTGCCAGATCCCCGGTGCGTCATCATTGTTCCAATCCGCCGACGGGTCTTCATTGATTCGGCCATCACCATCATTATCTACGTCAACACTGTCATCAAAATCCGCGTCCATAAAACGAGAATGGCCGACCGCAAGCACGGCCTGACCCGTTTCACCGGCACCTGGTGGAACATTCTGCATGCGAATATTCTCATTGATCGAACCGGTCGTAGGGTTGTCACGTTGAGGTAGAATCAATACGTCGGCCTGCTGGACCGCGCTCACCAGGCGTTTCATCGCAAACTGCGCGTCGGCTTGAAGCTGGTTACGGGTATTGATCAAGGCCGCACCATCCGTTGTTGCATTGATCAAGCGGGTAAATCCTGCCAGTAATAATCCGGACAAGGCGACTGTGATCATCAGCTCCAGCAAGGTGAAACCAGTATTGCCTCTGTATCGCGCGTTCAATATTTGCTCACCAGAACTTCACGATTGATGCTTGTTCCCGCGATTTCAACGCGCAGCCAGCACAAACCGCCATCACCACCTGTGAAAGGGTTATCGTCATTGTCTAAGTTGTCGGCATCAAAGCGCTGCAAATACACGAGCCGTCGGTTGCTGGTACCAGAAGGGTCTGAAAAAAGCGTACTTGCCGTTGTTTGATCAGCTAACGAAAGAGCTTCTGCATCAAGCGTATCAAAGCTCTGAGCCATTAATTCCTCATATTTCTCAAGTAACAGAAAATGCTGGGCTTGCAGCGTTGCGCTTAATTGGTTGGATCTTACCGATGCATTCAGGGCTTCCATCGCCGGTACCAGGCTGACCGCGATAATCGCGCTGGCGATCAGAACCTCAACGTAGCTGATGCCGCGTTGGGATTTATGCGCTTGTGTACTTGCCTCTTTCATCAGGGCACCATGCGCGCCCGACCGGACAGGTTGTCAATATCCAGTGTGCGTGATACGCCACCGATAGAAACACTGATATTTGTCGCGGCAAGCAAGCCAGTGCCTGAATTACCAACGACGTAAGGACGACCTTGAGGATCAAAAAACAGAAACTCGGTTGTACTGCTGTCACTGTGCACGAAAGGTCCGTTACTAATATCCATAGCAATTCCCGCTGTGGCAGGTCTCTCAGATAATAATATACGGTAGGGTCTCTTGCTTAGAGGATGAATAATCTGAGTGGTGCTTGGCTCAGGTGGCGTCGCCGTATCATCCACTTCTAACACCTCAATTGATGTGGTTTCCTGAATTCTGAGCGCCGTGTACACCTTGTCACTTTCAGAGCGTGCCTGGGCTTGCCGTACCGCATTAATTAACTCTGTGCCAGCCGCATCCAGACGCGCCTCGTGATTCTTGCTGTTGGTATTGGTCAGAATGATGGTGGAAATGATAGCCAAAATACCCACTACCACCAGTAACTCAATAAGTGTGTATCCTGCGCGACTGGACGGATATGTTGGCATTGGCGTTTGCTTTGGTCGACAGCTACCCTATTCCATCCGCGCAGTAGTAGAACAGCGTAAGCTGGTTACAGTTACGGAGCAGTGTTGGCAACAACCACACCGGATTTAACATCAACTTTCCATCCGACGGTTGAGCTTGCATCCGCGCTGAGAACCAGATCACCCGTGGTTAACGGAGTACCGATCGTATCCTGACCATTGCTGGGGTTTTCCGGAATCTCACGCAAGTAAGGTCCATAGGGGAAAACCACGTTTCCGCCGCTGTCCTCGCGCCTCTGGCAAGCTTCGCCATCGGCATTGGTATATAGGGTGAGTTGCGCTACCACAGCAGCAGCACTTTCGGCAGCAGCGCCGGTAACTGCTGTTCCTTCACACGCGGCTGGACTGTTGGCCAGGTTAGCGCCGGGATACTCCCCATGTTGCTGGTAGTAGACATTGAATGCCTGCCGGAATGCATTGGTGTTCGATTCCAGTGCCGCCGCTTTTGCATCGTCTGTGCTGGCCGAAAACTGCGGCACGACAATCGCTGCCAAAATTGCAAGAATGATGACAACAATCAGTAATTCAACAAGCGTAAATCCTGAATGGTGTGATCGGTTGGTGTTTGACATTGTAACTACCCTATACGTCGCGTCTTAGCTGCCGCCTGCTCGCGCAGAATGCAGATCCGTTTATTTAAGATTAGACGAGATAATGAGACAGTCGTCCCAAAGTGATTCTATTTTAGGCGGCAGCGGACCAACGGTATGAAGCGGTCGCAGCTCAATTAATGAGCAACCGTTGACATCTTGAAGATAGGAAGAATCAGAGAACTGACCAGTACGCCAACCACGGCGCCCATAACAATTAGCATCAGGGGTTCCGCGGCTTTGGACACCATTTGCAGCCGTTTCTCCAACTGGCGCTCATAATAGCTGGCCACACGAGCCATGACTTTTGGCAGATTGCCACTTTCCTCACCCGTAGTGATCATTTGTTTGACGAGGTCAGGGATAAATCCCTCGCGGCGAAAACCTGCCGCCAGCCCCTTGCCTTCCTGCAGATCGTTTTCAATCGATCTGAAAAAGTCTCTGTAGCGCTTATTCGCAATGACATCGCGGCACGCCGCCAGCGTCTCGATAGCACTAACACCGCGCGACATAGACATCGACATGACGCGCATTGATTGCACCAGATAGAGTTCAGAAAAAATATCCCTGACAACTGGCACTCGCAGCTTGGCTCCGTCTAGAAAATAGCGTCCTGCTGACGATCGAAGCGCTGCAAACACACCGCCGACGAGCGCTACCGTGCCGGCGATATAGTAAGGCCAGTGGGCAATCAAACTTTCGCTGAAGCCCATTAAGATAACGGTGGTAGCAGGCAAATGCTGTGACATTGCGCCAAACATATCCGCAAATTTGGGGAACACCACGACCAGCACAAAAATAACGACAAGTACTGAGAAACCGGCAAGAAACACTGGGTACGATAAAGCTGACTGCATCGTGGCTTGCAGTTTTGACCGCTTTTCATCCATTTCCATCAGTTCTTCCAGCACGTCACTCATGAACCCGCCTTGTTCGCTGGCCTTAACAAGATTGCAATACGTGCTGTTGAATACCTCAGGGTGCTTGGCCAACGCGAAGGAAAATGACTGCCCTTGCTCTACATCATCGGCAATACTGTTTATCAGTTTTTTCAGCGCAACGCTGCCACCATAGCGGCTCAAGCTGCGCAAGGACTCCAGCAAACTGTTGCCGGTATCCAGCATCAAGGCGAGCTGCTCGGTAAAGAACATTCGGTCATTTGCGGTAACTTTGCTTGGCGCAAGGAAGTCCAGGTTGATATGGACATCGCTTAACTTGCGAACTGACGGCTCCCCGTCGTTCGCTGCTCCCGCACGTAGCGACGTCTTGGCAGCAACTTGCGACGTGCCGCCCTGTTCTTCCAGTTGCTTGATATTGATTGCCATTGCGTTAGGTGTTCACTACACGCGACACTTCTTCGAGCGTTGTTTCTTGCCTGAGTACGCGCTCAAGCCCGCTGTGCATCAAGGTTTCAACCTCATATTCCTTCAAGTACTCGTTGAGCTGATCACGGCTTGGGTTGGTCATTATCAGTTGCTGCAGCGCAGGCGTGACCTCAAGAATTTCATGTATACCCGCTCGTCCGCGATAACCCGAGTCGTAGCACTCGGTACAACCGCGCCCTTTTGCGAGCTGTACCGGGTTGCTGTTATCAAAACCGTATTGTTCACACACATCATTCGGAGCCACAAACTTGGTTTTACAGGCGGGGCATATTGTGCGCAAAAGGCGCTGGGCAACCACTCCGAGCAATGCTGATGACAGCAGGTAAGGTTCAACGCCCATATCAATGATGCGGGTTACGGCGCCAATACTGTCGTTGGTATGTAAGGTAGACAGCACCAAATGACCGGTAAGCGCGGCCTGTACGGCAATTTCTGCAGTCTCACGGTCGCGAATTTCACCAACCATCACTATGTCCGGGTCTTGGCGCAAAATGTGTTTCAACATTTTTGCGAAGCTCAGTCCGATACCCGCTTTCACCTCATTCTGATTGATAATATCCAACTGGTATTCCACCGGATCTTCAATCGTGACAATGTTTTTCTCTATTGAATTCAGGTGATTCAAGGCAGCGTACAAACTGGTTGTCTTGCCACTGCCGGTCGGTCCGGTGACCAATACCAAACCGTAGCTGCGCGTCATCAATTCACGAAATTTATCGACATTGCTGTCTTTCATGCCAAGTTTATTGATATCAAGAATTGCCTGATTCTTGTCAAGCACACGCAGCACTACTTTCTCGCCGTACATACCCGGCAATGAACTGAATCGAAGATCAACCTGCCGACCTTGCGTCTGTACCTGAATACGACCGTCCTGAGGCATTCTGCGTTCCGCTATGTCGAGATTGGCCATTACCTTGAGCCGGGAGACGATTGCCGGGTGCATATCTGCACTGGGCGCTATGGCTTCGTACAGCACGCCGTCTATTCGATAACGCACTCTGGACTTTTGTCGACCCGGCTCAATGTGCACATCACTCGCGCCATCGCGCACCGCGCGCTGAATAACCGAATTGACCAGGTTGATAACCGGGCTTCCTGCGGCAAGCTCATCAATTGCGTCATAGTCGTTTCGTAAGGAGTTATCAACAACTTCAAAACCATCTTCCAGATCAACGATGATATCGTCAGCGAAGCCACTGCTCTCATACGCGTCGTTTATGTGCTTGGTGATATCACTTGGGCTGGCCAGAATGGGAACCGCCTGTACGCCCAAGCGCTCTTCAATTTCGTTGAGCGATGGCATGTCCTGCGGACTGGAGGTCGCGACCATCAGCTTTTTTCGAATACAGAACAAGGGCAGTATGCCAAGGCGCGCCAGAACCGATTTATCCAGCTGCTTAACGACGTCACTGTCGAACAAGCCCATCTTTAAACGGACATAAGGCATTTGAAGTTGGCGTGCCAAAGCCTCGTACACCTCATTTTCGGGCGCAAAATCAGATTCGATCAGCACTTGCCCCAGCTTCTTTCCAGTTTCCTGCTGAAGTTTGATCGCTTGCTCAAGTTGCATCTCGCTAAGCAAGCCTTTGCCCAGCAAAATATCACCCAGCTTCATCTCGGATTGCTGTTGTTCGGAGACTTCGCCTACGACGCCATCATTGTCAATGATCGCGACTGAGTCGCCAAAACGAGTAATTCTGAATATCTCTTTCAGCAGACGACTGGCATTCGCCACTTTTAACCAACCGCCAAGGCGCAGCAGCCGGTCTTGTGCATTAATCATCGACTCCATCGCTGCACTGTTTACTATCTGAATTGCAGCCAGATCGAGTACCAGGTTAACTTGCATTTTGCTAATGCAGGCTTCTACTGAATCATCAAACGCGTCTCGCACATAAGCTTCCGTCATGGACTGCTTTGGCGCCAGATATGTCATTACGCCTATCTGTGTGCGCTGAATAAGCTCTTTATTTATTTCTACGTGTGCGTTCATGTCTCAACTCAAGCGCTGAGGCGAGTGTTTGTGCGAACAGATTCAATGATATTCATCATTGGCTCAGGCTTATGCAAACAATAACCCTGCATGTATTCAACGCCCAAATCTCGCAACGCCGATATAATTGACTCGTCTTCGACGTACTCGGCAACCGTAGACATGCCCAGTACGTGGGCAACGTCGGTTATTGCTTTGACCATAGCGTGCGCTACTTTGTCATTAACGACATTCTTAATAAACCGACCGTCAATTTTGACATGATTGAAAGGCAGCTCCTGCAAGTAAGTGAACGAACTCAAGCCTGTTCCGAAATCATCCAGGTAAAACTCACAACCCAGGCTTTGCACTGCCTCAATGGTATTTCGCGCCGCGGTTAAATCATCTACCGCAACTGTTTCAGTAATCTCAAACGCTATTCGATCAGCAGGTACTATGCAACGCTCTAACTCTTCGCTAATGAAGTCGATTAAATCGGGCTGTGAGAACGTTTGCCCGGATAAGTTAATCGCCCAGCTTTGTGAGGTATGTTTAAGTACGTCCCAGTCGTTTGTCAAGGTGCGCAAACAATGGCTGACAACCCAACGATCTATATCAGGCATCACCTTGTAGTGTTCTGCTGCCGGAATAAAAACGCCGGGTGATACGACGTTTCCATCCGCATCCCGCAGACGCAACAGCACCTCGTAGTGATGTGGTGATGAGACTGACTGTGATGCGAAAATGCCTTGGCAATACAATTCGAAATGGTCCGCTTCCAACGCTTCATGAATAACGTTCAGACTGCGCATCCGCTCCTTACGCAATGCAATCTCATCGTTACCTGAACTCTGCACTTCAATCAGATTATTGCCTTTGTCACAAGCCATCTGCAGCGCAATCTTTGCCGTGCTGATCACCTGCTGCGCATCTTGCTCCAGACTGATAGGGATAAGCCCCATGCTCACATTGGTGTGAAAGCGTGTGCCCTGCCACTCAAACTGCATGTGATTTATGGCTGACAGAATGTTCCTGGCGATCTCATAGCTGTGATCAATATCCGAACCCCGAAAGGCAATAGCGAAAACATCCCCTTCCAGTCTGGCCAGGAAACTATCAGGACTGAGCCCTTTATCAAGCAAGCGACCGGTTTCCCGAATCAAGGCATCACCGGCTTCATTGCCGGCGGAATCATTGACAACATGTACTCCGCGCAGATCAATCAACAGCAGACTGGAGGCAGAATTTGAGACACCTTGCTTGATCAGATCATCGAGTAGAAACTCGAAGCTTTCCTTATTCGCCAGGCCGGTGAGTTCATCATAATTACTCTTCACAACCCTGGAGGCTTTGCGACTTAGTATTTGCAATAGGTTTCGATCACTATTGCTGAAGTCATCGCAGTCAGCGTCATTCAATACACCTATGTAGCCACAAGCCTGGCTGGCGTAGCCATAAATCGGGCAGAGAATCAGCTTTTGATCCAGTCCTGGACACTGCTGATTAAGCGCTGCGTCCTTCATGTCATTAATCACCAGGGTCTCGCCCACTGAAACCAGCCATGGCATAAACACGTCAATTGCCAATTGCCGTATATCTACTGCTGAAACCTGGTCATCAGCCTTCTCAATTATCAGAATGTCCTGGTCAGGCAAGCAAAGAATAGTAGTTGCAACATTCATCCTCTCAGAACATTGCAAGACCAGGTTTGCCATCACTGAATGGCCCTTGTCAAACTGCTCGGCAGAATCATCTGTTCCATAAATCAGATTGAGCTCTTCGTAGCGGTCGGTTAACTCCATGGTAGCGGAATCCAGCTCCATGTTTAGCTGGTAATCACTGACGAATAATTCTTCAAGCGCCGTTAGGCTGGCAGGGTCATATTCGGGAATGCCAGAAAATTCAACAACCAGGGTGCCGATCAGCGCGTCTGTATACGTTCTTAAATTACGTGCATACAGGTATTGCTGATCAGCAATACGTTTTACATACCCCTGTTCAATACGCTGTGAGCCGGCTTCATCAACAAGCTCATTGATTTCTGCGATCCGTGACTGCTCAGATTTTGCCGATTCACCATCACTCTCTTCCAGAAAATCCTGCTGCGCGCCTAACATTCGCATTGCATGAATTCCGGGAAACAGGGCTCGAGCAAGACAGAAAAAATGTGCCGTATTTAAACACGCAAGCAGCGGGTCGCGATGCATAGTCATTTACGTAAGCCCGGGAATGCTAGGGAAGCTCTGAAAAATGGTCATTCAGCGCCGCAGTTAAGGTACGGATACTGATTGGCTTTTCAAGAAACTGGATGCCGCCGGTCTTTTGTGCCCATACCCTAAGCTCGGCTTCCGCTCTGGATGTCGATACAAATATCTTACATGCCGTATCAGGACATTCCTGATGTAAGGTGGTACACAGTTCGACACCTGTCATTTTCGGCATGTCCACGTCAGCGACCATCGCATCCGGTTGCAGCGCTCTGAATTTCTCGAGACCTTCCAGGCCGTTGCGTGCGGTGACAACGTCATAACCCGCCCGTTGCAAGCCCATCTGCATTACGCGGATAATATGAGGCTCATCATCAACCAATAAAATTTGTTTCGCCATCAACCCACATTCCTGAGTAATTCACTTTCTTTAAACAACTCTATAGTGAAGGCGGTACCTTCATTTAGAACACTGCTTACATTGAGTCTTCCATTGTGCAGTTGTACAATATCGTGGGCCAGGGACAAACCCAGACCATGACCTGTCCGTTCTCTTACTTCATCTGATTCACTGCGATAAAACTTATCAAACACATGCTCCAGGTCCTCACTGGAGATACCAATACCTGTGTCTCTCACTGTGATGCGAACTGCGTCATCCAGGTCTTCCACATCCAAACTCACGGTTCCACCTGGGCGGTTGTATTTCACCGCATTGGTGAGCAGGTTATTGACCGCAATACGCATCAGATCCTTGTCAATGGCAACCGGTATGGCATCGTCTGGTAGCTGCAATTGAAAGCTCAAACCGCTGTCACCACTGCCTTTCTCAATGGTGCGGAAAGTGTCTTCTATGAATTCGTTAAATTTTACCCGTTGCCTATCGATATTTAGGCTTCCCATTTCAATTTTAGTAATGCTAAGCAAGTTGCTGATCAAGCCAGCCATCCGTTCCGATTCGTCGAATATTACGTTCAGGCCCTGAGTGCGAAACTCCGCGTCTCTGCCGTCTTCACCAAGTAGTGCTTCGCTGTACATCATCAAGGTGTTCAGCGGTGTTTTGAGCTCGTGGGAAATGTGCGCCACAAACTCTTCACGACTGGACTCAGCGGCGACCTCCCGGCTGGCATCCCTGATCAATACTAAATTGCCTTTACTTCGCGCATCATTCGCTGACACGAACAATGGGTAGGCATTGAAATTCAGTTGCTTGCGCGTATTGCTTGTTTCCACCTCAACTCTTAGCTCGGGAATGGCACGGTTCGCCGGGTCACTGCAGCGCGCGAGAAACCGAAATATTTCATCGTTCGGGCACCAGCTGGCTATGGGTTGTTCCAAAGCTACGCCGGCGTCAACCCCCAGTAATGTTTCTACCTTGGAATTGGCGAACATCAAACTGCCACTTGCATCAAACACCAATACGGCGCCAGGTATCGCTTCGATCACCGACTCAATTCGGTTGAACTTGTAATTCAGCACCTTGCTGGACGCAAGCATGCTGTGATTATCATGCTCAAGCGCTTGAATCTTGTCGCTTGCCTCACGAAAGAATGCGTTAAAGTTTTCCATGAACTCGCCAAGCTCGCCACTGGCACTTAGTTTTACATTCTGCAGAGCGCCCGATTGCAGATGTTGCGCAATTTCGCGCTGCGTATTCTGCAAAGGTTGCAACTGCCTGCGCATCAGGAAGTAGAACAGTGGCGCCAGCAAGAATACCGGTAAGGCCATGCTCGCCAGAAACGACAGCTGCTCAAACCCTGCGCTTATTTCAGGTTCAAAAAGCCCAATGTGAACTGAGCCTTTGTACTCGCCATCAATCAGGAACGGCGCATAAAACTCCATCACAGTGCGACCATCCTCGAGTGCCAGTCGCGTTTCACCAGTCCATGAACTGGGTGCAGCTGAGATCTGAGGCAGCGGAGGATTTACACCTGCAGCCGTGATCTGTGACAAAGGTAATCCTTGCGCGCTGACCACCATTGCGTAGGCGAGATCGTTTTTTGACAGGCTTTCTTGCAGTATTTTCAGTGCATTGCGTGTCGTTTGCTCGTCCAATTCATCCGCGGGTACCTCGGAAATAAGTTGTGCAAGCGCTTGCCCCTGCTGCTGTAAATGCAGTGATTCGTTGTTCTTTTGATAGTACAGAGATTGGTAGGCAATGATGGCGATGACCATCAAAGTCCCAACAATCATACTCAGACCAACACTTTGCGATTTCAGATAGTGCACTCGATTTTGCTCAACTGACATGCGATGCCGCCTGGCACGACACTGCGAGCGGACAAACGGCTTAATACATCAAAAACTAGACAAGGATCACACTCCGATCCATTCAGATCCGACCGAAGGCCGAAGCTTGTTTGAGCAGCCAGACAGGCTGTGATGCAAGTCTCAATTACTGCGGCGGATGTGCTCTATCGCCTGATAAGAAAATGTCATTGCGGACGCAATGGTGGCCCCCGCACCGGGGTATGAATCACCGAATACAGCACCGGAGCAATTGCCAGTTGCGTATAGTCCCTCGATTCTCTCTCCACTGGTGTTCACTACTTGAGCATTTTCATCGCATTTCAAGCCACCTTTGGTGCTCAAGTCACCTGGGTAGATACGCAATGCGTAGTACGGCCCCTTGCTGAGCGGAGCGAGGCTGGGGTTTGGTTTTACTCTTGGGTCTGCGTAGTAGCGATCATGCAAACTTTCGCCACGCAAAAAGTCTTTGTCGTGACCCTCAATGGCAAATTTGTTGAAGCGGCGCACTGTCTGCTCAAGATTCGCAGCATTGATGGAGAGCTTTGCAGCAAGTTCAGCCAGGCTATTGGCCTTGACCAGGAATTTGTCACTCAAAATTTCCGAATCAAGCGCTGAATCCGGTTGTGCTTTGGCCGGGCCTATAGGACCAACCGGGTAGCGCTGTCGGTAGTTTGCATCAATAATCATAAAACACGGCAGGCAGTTTCCTTCGCGAGCGTGTGCTTGCAGCTGAATCTTTGTCAGCTCTTCGTACGGTTTCGCTTCGTTTACAAAACGTCGCCCGTCAGAATTTACGAAAATGCTGCCTGGCATTGACTTCCCGGAAATAAGTGCCTCGGTCACACCATCTGGGCGAATATAGGTGGGTGTCCACCATGCACACTGCATATGTTCGAATGCGGCACCCACGCGTGCGCCCAGTGCAATGGCATCTCCTGTATCGCCGTCAGAAGCAGCTGTCCAATCCCCTGTAACAAACTTGTATTGGTAGTTCTGTCGCAGTGTCGTATTCTTGGCGAAGCCGCCCGACGCGAGAATAACACCTTTCCTGGCTTTTATTGTTTTAAGCTCGCCATCAAGTTTTATGGCCACGCCGCGCACTTTACCGCTTTTACTTTGCAGTAGCTTCAGAACTCTGGCGTTACACCAGACAGGTACATCAGCATCGACTAAGGATTTTCTGAGGCGTATGACCAGCGCCCTGCCCATGGTTTGGCGTCGATCTTCCCGACCTTCTAATCGTTGCGGTATATCAAGCCAATAGGTTAATAGTCGTTTGGCCAGCAAGAAGTAGGACTTGAGCGTAAACTTGGCAATACTTTGACCTTCCACAGCCGTGACTGCAAATCGATTGAGTATTCCCTGATTGGCCGGTTTTCTAACATTTTTTATATGCTCACCAACTGCCCTGATCGAGATGGGCTCTGGTTCCATAGATCGACCGCCGGGTTTGAAGCCTTCAAATTCCGGGTAGTAATCCATGTATTCCGGCATGGGTGCATAGCGAACGTGAGTATGCTCGCGCAATACCTGCAGCATTTTTGGACCCGCATCTATGAACGCCCGCAGCCGCGACTGTGAGACTGAGCCCGCCACTTGCTGAACATAGCTCAAGCCTTCAGCAGCTGAGTCTTCAATATTCACATCTTTCATTTGTGCGTTTGCGGGCACCCAAACAACGCCACCTGACATGGCTGTTGTGCCGCCCCACTGGTCCGTCTTTTCGAGAACAATACAATCCAGCTTCGCCAGTGACGCGAATACGCCAGCGCTCATACCACCCGCACCGCTACCCACAACGACGACATCCGTCTCGAAGTTCCAATCAGCCACAGCTCAGGTCCTAGTTTTTTTGAACAATCACGCTACCAACGGAGTAGCCAGCGCCAAACGAACATATTACGCCTATATCGCCACTGCTTAAGTCGTCACTGTGTAAATGAAATGCAATAATGGAACCGGCAGAACTGGTATTCGCATAACGATCGAGAATAACCGGGGCTTCCTCAGGCGTCGCCTCGCGCCCAAGCACTCGTTTGCTGACCAGCTGATTCATGCTGAGGTTTGCCTGATGAAGCCACATGCGCTTGCACGCTTCGTTGGATATGCCCAGGTCGGTCAGATGCTGAACGATTTGGTCGGCAACCATTGGGCATACTTCTTTGAATACTTTGCGTCCGTTTTGCACGAACAATTTATCTCGCGCGCCTACTCCAGACTCATCGCCGCGATTAAGAAAGCCAAAATTATTGCGAATATTATTCGAATACACCGTTTTCAAACGACTACCAAGAATACGATAGCCAGAGTCATCACCCGCCTTGAGGATAACCGCTGTGCAAGCGTCGCCAAAAATAAAGTGACTGTCTCTGTCTCGAAAATTGAGATGACCTGAGCATATCTCGGGGTTTAGCATAAGTACCGTTTTGGCACTGTTGTTTCGAATAGCGTCTACGCCCGTTTGGATGCCAAACGTAGCCGATGAGCAAGCCACGTTCATATCAAACGCATAGCCATCTATGCCCAGTGCGGCTTGCACCTCTACTGCCACGGCGGGATACGGTCGTTGCAGGTTTGAGCAGGCTACAATAACCGCGTCTATGTCAGACGCGCTGATTCCTGCCCGGGTCATCGCTTCGTTCGCGGCGGCCACGGACATTTCGCATTGAATAGACTGCTCGTCATTGCTTCTGTCAGGCAAGCGAGGGCACATTCTGTCTGGGTCAATTATGCCGTCTCGGTTCATCACAAACCGGCTGTGGATGCCCGACGCTTTCTCTATAAACTCAGTGCTGGACTCTTCCAGCGCTGCGACCTCTCCAGACGCAATTTCCTCTGCATGTAACTCATTAAATTGCTGAACATAGCGGTTAAAAGCCAGTACGAGTTCGTCATTACTGATCGCTTCGCTGGGTGTGTACAATCCTGTCCCAATGATGGAAACAGTCTCCAGGGTATTGCTCATGGTTTATGCATTGCCTTTCATTGCTGACGTGTCGCGACTACGTAGTCCAGTACAGATTCTACACTATTGTGCGCTGTTCTTTTCCTCTAGTTCATACCAGCGTTCTGTTAAAACTTCCAAAGATTGTTGCAGCTGCTCGAGAAGCTTAAGACGCTCAGCAATTAGATCGGGAGTATTTTTGTAAAACTCAGCGTTCAGTGTTTCGCTTTGCAGCGCACCCAATTGCGCCTCAAGACTGCTAATTTGCTCTGGCAGGTCATTCAATTCATGTTGTTCGGTAAAACTCAGACCGGATTTTGGTGTGGTCTGCTGTTGACGCGGTACCGCGCTCTTTTCCGCGGTTGGCGCGGGAATATCAGCATGCACCGGAGATTCGGCAACGGCCAGACGCTGTTTTCGGGCAGACCAGTCGGAGTACCCGCCCACATACTCGTTGATGTGACCACCCTGCTCAAACACCAGCACACTGGTGACAACATTGTCCAGCAGCTGCCGATCGTGGCTGACCAGCAATAGCGTTCCGTCAAACTCAACCAGTCGGTTTTCAAGGGCTTCCAGCATTTCTATGTCCAGATCGTTGCTGGGCTCGTCCAATACCAGCAAGTTACAAGGCCGAGTAAACAGTTTGGCCAATAGCACCCTATTGCACTCACCGCCAGACAAGGCACTGATTTTCGTTCGGGACCGCTCCGGCCCAAACAAAAACTGCTGTAAATAGGAAATAACATGGCGCTCGCGCCCGCCCACATTTACGAATTCCTTACCATCAGCGACGAATTCGGCAACCGATTGTGCGCCGTCAAGCTCGTTACGTAGTTGATCCAGATAAGCAATCTGTAAACCACTACCGAGCTTCACGCTACCGCTGTCTGGCCTTAGTTCGCCCAACAACAGACTCAACAGCGTTGACTTGCCCACACCGTTATTGCCGATAATACCGATGCGATCTCCGCGCATAATGCGAAGGCTAAAATTGGAAACGATACGTTCCTCGCCAAACGATTTACTCAGCTTTCTGGCCTCAATCACCTTGCGTCCGGAATACTCGCTGTTTGTTGCGGCAATTTCCGCCCGCCCCTGCCGATTAACACGCGTTTTGCGTTGCTCGCGCATTGCTTCCAGCGAACGAACACGTCCCTCATTACGAGTGCGCCTCGCTTTAATGCCCTGGCGAATCCAGCGTTCCTCCTGGGCCAGTTTCTTGTCGAACAATGCATTGTGTCGGTCTTCTTCCTCGTCGGCTTTTTCCTTTAGGCGCAAGTACTGCTGGAAACTCCCGTCCCAACTCAGCAATCGACCACGATCAATTTCGACGATACGACTGGCCAGCTTCTGCAAAAAACTGCGGTCGTGTGTAATCAATACAATGCTACCGTCAAATGCGGCAAGCTTGGTCTCAAGCCACTCTATTGTGTTGATGTCCAGGTGGTTGGTTGGTTCGTCCAACAGCAGCAGATTTGGCTTTGAGACCAATGCCTTGGCCAATGCCACCCGCCTTCGCCAGCCGCCAGACAGGGAGGACAAACTGTCCTGATTGTTTAAACCAAATTCCGACAGTACCGCGTCAACTCTCTGCTGTGGCGTCCAGCCGCCGGCTTGCTCGATGGCGTTCTGTAAACGTTGCATTTCATTGAGCGAGCTCGCTGACTCTGCCGATTCACTGAGTTGCTCGAAGTCATCGATTAAGGACTGTAGCTTGCCCAAGCCTTGTAACACGAATTCACCGACGGTAATCTCGTCACACGCTGGCAATTCCTGAGCCAGTACGCTGATTCGAACATGCTCAGCCAGGTGAATCTCGCCGCTATCCAGCTCCTGCTCGCCGGTCAGTATGCGTAGCAAGGTAGACTTTCCGGCGCCATTGCGTCCGATTAAACCAATGCACTCCCTGCGTTCAATACTAAAGTCTGCATTGGACAGTATGGCCTGGTCGGCGAATTCCAGGTGGGCGTTTTGTATACGTATAAGACTCATATCGACAAATTATACAGAAGCACCGTACAGGCTTTGCTACTCTTAGGGTTTGTCGAACAGTATTGCGTGTTATGGACATAATTGAAGCCATTATTCTCGGCATTGTGCAGGGTCTGACCGAATTCTTGCCAGTGAGCAGCAGCGGTCACATTGAGCTGGGCAAGGCCATTCTTGGAACAGAGGACATCGGTATTGATTTTACTGTTCTTGTTCATGTCGCGACTGCATTGGCTTCCGTACTGGTGTTTCGCAAAGACATTGCTGAACTGATCCGCGGTATGCTCAAACTTCGCTACAACGACTCCTGGGAATACAGCCTGAAACTAATTGTTGCGTCAATACCCGTTGCGATAGTCGGTTTGTTCTTCAAGGAAGAGGTAGAAAGCCTGTTTCACGGTAATCTTACTCTGGTTGGCAGCATGCTGATTGTGACCGCAGCACTTTTACTGCTGACCACATTGATCAAAGGGACTGGTCGCTCTATCGGTTGGCATCACGCCATTATTATCGGTGTGGCGCAGATGTTTGCGGTGATGCCAGGGATTTCTCGCTCGGGTGCGACAATCGCAACCGCGCTGCTTATGCAGATTGATCGTGCAAAGGCCGCAAAGTTCTCTTTCCTGATGGTCTTGATTCCAATTTTCGGGCAAGCTTTGCTGGATGGATTAGACATTTATAAAGACCCGACGCTGTGGTCGTTGGGGCTGGGCGTGAGCCTCGCGGGCTTTGCCGCTGCGTTTCTCTCTGGCCTGTTTGCCTGCACATTAATGCTGCGTATTGTGCAACAAGGCAAACTCTATTACTTTAGTGCTTACTGTCTGCTCGTTGGCCTGGTGTCGATATTTGCCTAACGTTGCTGGAAACGCTTCATCCGTCGGTACGGATACACACTTTCGACTGAGCCACTGGCAATTTTTTCTTGCATCGCTTTCCAGAAGCGGTAGTCATACAGGTCATCATGCAACTCTTCGAATATTTTGCGGGCTTTGGCATTGCCAGTAAAGAACAGGCGAAACTCTTCAGGAAACACATCGTTTTCGGCAACGCTGTACCACGGTGTGCTGGCCATGGCCTGTTCTTCCGTTCTGGGTTCCGGAATAGCGCGAAAATTGCACTCCTCAAGCAGGCAGATCTCGTCGTAGTCGTAGAAAACAACTCGACCGTGGCGCGTTACACCAAAGTTCTTTAGCAACATATCGCCCGGAAAAATATTTGCACCGGCCATTTGCTTGATCGCATTGCCGTATTCATCAATGACGTCGCGAATTTCATCGTCATTTTTTCCAGGTAGAAACAAATTAAGCGGGATCATTCGCCGTTCAACATAACAATGGCGTAGCAGCAAAATGTTGCCGTTTTCTTCCAGAACTGAGGGGACCTCCTTGCGCAGCTCCTCAAGCAGCTCGTCAGAAAACCGGCGACGATCGAATACCAGGTTGTCAAATTCCTGTGTATCTGCCATTCGGCCAGCACGTTCGTGCAACTTGACGAGTGTATACTTTTCTTTGACCTCTTCACGGGTCATTGACTTTGGCGGCGTGAATCGATCCTTGATTACCTTAAATACATAGTTGAACGACGGCAGAGTGAATACCAGCATGACCATGCCTTTGATGCCCGGTGCTATCACGAACTGATCCTTGGCTTTTTTGATTTGCCGCACCGAATAACGAACAAATTCTGTTTTTGCATGCTTTGGAAAGCCAATCGCGGCATACATTTCGAATACGGGTTTGCGTGGCATAAAACTTCGCAGAAAGGCCACGTATTGAGAGGGCTGGTCTGTGTACACCATGAAATAGGTTCGCGTAAAACTGAATACGATACTGATATCACTGCTTTCCAACAGCAGCGTGTCAACGTACAAACGGCGGCTTTCATCTTCGCTGTGCAGTATGGGTATCACAAATGGATAAACCTGGCCAAGGCAGAGCGTTCGACCCACGAGGTAGGCGGCTTTATTTCTGAAAAACAGACTTCGTAACACCTGCACTTTTACGTCGTCAGCTGTCGCTCCCGACGGCAACTTTGGCATGAGGTCGCGCTGTAGGACTTTCTGAATAAAACCCACATCTCTATCCAGGTCTTCAAATTCGTTTTCGAGACCGCTGTCTTCAATCAACTGTGGCAACAGCTCGCGCACTGGTATTGACCCAGAGTATGAACGATAAATGGTTTTATCTATTTCACGACCTGTTGGCGCAGTAGAATGATTTGCAAATGCGTATTTGTCGCGAATCACCTTGTGCTGAAACACATGGCAATACACCGAGTTATAAAAGCTCTCTACAACTTCCAGATTCCGATGATTCTCGATCAGAGGGATGAATTTCTTTTTCACCTCTAACCAAAGTTCCGGATCTTCGAGATTACTGTCTACCGTATTTCTGGCCAGCCGGACAACCTGGGCAATCTTTTCCTGGTACAGCGTTTGCCTGCGTTGCTGTGCATGATGCACATCCAGCCAAGCGGCATTTTCGAAACGAACATGCGCACCCAGTGTGAGGTTTAGGTAATCGGCGAAAAACGAGTCGAAGCCATTAACGATCAGCTGCGCGAGGCGAAATGCCCTTGCGCGGATCATCGCAGACTGTCGTTAATCTTTTGCAGTGCCTGATTGCCCGGGCATAGCTCGGCTTCCGTCATTTTGTTCAGAGCACATTCGGAAGTATCCAACAGGGTGTGCAGATCTTCGGTATCCGGGTCCATATAGAGCAGTCCGGTCAGGATTTCACCCGAATGAGCGTGATCGGTAGCAGCCGCAAGTGCAGCCGCTCGGTCCCGCAGATTGTAATCTTTACCGTTCTTGCGCAAGCGTACCACAGACCCATCATGCAAGCAGACTTCCTGGCTGGCGCCCTCTTCGTAGCTTACTGTGATTTCTTCCTGCATGGGCACAAAATCCACAGTGCCAGTGGCTTGTATATGCTCTCTTACAAACTCATAGCTTTTGGTGGAGCCAACGTTATTGTTGAACGTGACGCAGGGAGACAGTACGTCAATAAATGCGAAACCCTGATGCGACATAGCCGCCTTAATCAAAGGTACCAATTGCGCCTTATCTCCTGAGAACGATCTAGCGACAAAATCAGCGCCCAGCTGAATAGCAAGCGCGCATAAATCAATCGACTGGTATTGATTGACCGCGCCCTTCTTGCTATGCGAACCCACATCGGCGGTGGCAGAATCCTGGCCCTTGGTTAGACCGTAGCATCCATTGTTCTCGACGATGTACAGCATATTCAAATTACGCCTGACCACGTGCGAGAATTGCCCCATGCCAATTGATGCGGTGTCCCCGTCACCAGATACGCCAATGTAGGTAAGATGACGATTGGCAAGATTGGCACCTGTTGCAACGGACGGCATTCGTCCATGTACAGAGTTAAAGCCATGTGAATTACCGAGAAAGTAGGTAGGCGTTTTTGAAGAGCAACCAATGCCCGAAATCTTCGCGACGGTGTGCGGTTCGATCGACATTTCAAAGCAAGCCTGAATAATGGCACTGCTGATGGAATCATGACCGCATCCGGCACAGAGCGTTGACAGCGCGCCTTCATAGTCAGCCTCGGTGTAGCCAATATTATTTGTTGGCGCTTCCGGGTGTCGAAAGGATGGTTTGATATAACTCATTTGCTAACACTCTTGTCAGTACTTCGCATCTAGGAATCAGCCGCTTTGCGTCGCAGAGGAGTCACAGATGCCGGTCCAGGTAAATCTTGCTTGATTGCTGATCGTATCTTGCTGGCGGTGATCGGCATGCCATCATACTCAAGCACTTTAACCAGTTTTTTAGGATCAGCGTCGCACTCTATCATCAGTAAGGAGCGCAGCTGGGCGTCGCGGTTTTGCTCGATGACATACACACGATCATGGTTTTCGATGAAGTCAACGACATCATCATTAAATGGAAACGCCAGAATTTGCAGCCCATCCAGCTCGATGCCTTCATTACTTAAATAGTCCAAGGCCTCATGTGTGGCGTCAACACTGGTTCCGAAGTAGATCACGCCCAGCGGTGTAGGCTGCCCGGCTGATCTGAGAACTGGTGCCGGAACAAGTTTCTTTGCCGTTTCCCATTTTTTCAATAAGCGCTCCATATTGCGCGCGTATTGCTTGCCGTCTTCGGTGTAAATAGCCCACTCATCGCGAGAGGAACCGCGCGTGAAAAATGCGCCTTTGCTTGGATGCGTACCCGGAATGGTCCGGTAGCAAATTCCGTCCCCATCGATATCACGGTAACGACCAAATCGTTCACTGGCCTCAAGTTGTTCTGCGTCAAGCACTTTGCCACGCTTGTATTCACGCTGGTCATTCCAGCTCAAGGGAGCGGACAGATTGTCATTCATACCAAGGTCAAGATCGCTCATGACTATCACAGGGGTTTGCAGCTGCTCGGCCAGGTCAAACGCTTCTGCAGCCAAATCAAAACACTCGCGTGGATTAGACGGAAACAACAGGACATGCTTTGTGTCACCGTGCGAGGCATAGGCAGCAGCGAACAGGTCAGACTGTTGGGTACGTGTTGGCATTCCTGTTGAAGGTCCGGTTCGCTGAATATCAAACAGAACGGTGGGTACTTCGGCAAAATACGCCAAACCCAGAAACTCACTCATCAGGGAAACACCGGGCCCACTGGTGGCCGTAAAGGCACGTGCGCCATTCCAGCAAGCACCAATAACCATTCCTATTGCTGACAACTCATCTTCGGCCTGCACGATCGCAAAATTGGTCTTACCGGTTCCGGGATCTATTCGCAAACGCTTCGCGTATTTCTCATACGCGTCCACTACCGACGTTGAAGGCGTGATCGGATACCATGCAGCCACAGTAGCCCCTGCGTAAACGGCGCCCAGGGCGCAGGCTGCATTACCATCAATCAAAATACTGTCGCCCACTTTGTCTACCCGTTTTACCCGGATACCCAGCGGGCAGTCAAAATTCTGGGTTGCGTAAAGATGCCCGAGTTCCAGCGCGTGGATGTTTGGTGCAATCAGCTTGTCCTTACCTTTGAACTGGCTGCGAACAATATCCGTCAAGACATCAAACTCAATATCGAGCAGTGCCGCCAACGCTCCCACGTAGATCACATTCTTGAACAGCAATCGTTGCCTTGGGTCGCTGTACTCAGTGGCACAAATGCGAGTTAAGGGTAAACCGATGTAATTAATGTCATCGCGCACCAGCCGCAGGTCCAGCGGCTTGGTTGAGTCGTAGACAAAATAGCCGCCAGGTAATACGTCAGCCACATCTTCCTGCATGCTTTGCGGGTTCACTGACAAGACAATATCCACACCGCCGCGTCGGCCCAGATAGCCCTTCTCGCTGACTCTCACCTCGTACCAGGTTGGCAAGCCCTGGATATTGGACGGAAAGATGTTCTTTGGGCTGACCGGTATGCCCATACGGAAAATGGCTTTTGCAAACATATTGTTAGCGCTGGCAGAACCAGTGCCATTTACATTGGCAAACTTAATCACGAATTCGTTGACAGCGGAATTGGACTTCACGACTGAACCTCCGCTGCTTTAGTCACACTATAGAGAAACTTTTGCATATCCCAGGCCGCGGTCGGGCAGCGCTCAGCGCACAATCCACAGTGCAAACAAACGTCTTCATCTTTTACCATCACACGACCGGTTTTTAGCGGCTCAGACAAATAGAGGTCTTGCGCAAGATTATTCGCTGGCGCCGACAGCTTGCCACGCAGCTCCGTTTCCTCTGCGCTCTCTGTAAACGTGATGCAACGGGTCGGACAAATGTCGACACAGGCATCGCATTCAATACACAGGGAATCTGTAAACACAGTTTGCACATCGCAATTGAGGCAACGCTCGGCTTCAGCATAAGCCAGCTTTTCATCAAAGCCCAGTTCCACTTCGATATGGCGATCTGACAGGCTTTGGTATTTATCGGCGTGCGGCACTTTAAACCGCAAGTCATTGGTCACCGCATTGTCAAAGTTCCACTCGTGAACCCCCATTTTGGTGCTGGATAAAATGGTGCCTGGCATGGGCCGAGCAGTGACGTCTTTCCCTTGGCAGAATTTATCAATAGAAATTGCGGCCTGGTGACCGTGGGCAACCGCCGTGATGATATTCTCCGGTCCAAACGCTGAGTCACCGCCGAAAAACACTCGTGGGTTAGTGGATTGAAAAGTTTGGGGATCCAGCTTCGGCATGTCCCATTGGTCAAACTCAAGACCAATGTCTCGCTCTATCCAGGGAAACGCATTTTCCTGACCAATCGCTACTAACACATCATCGCATTCTACAAAGACATGAGGTTCATCCAGCGGAATCAGTGAGCGTTTGCCGTTTTCATCGTACTGGGCGCGAACTTTTTCAAAGTGCATGCCCACCAGTCGACCCTGATCAACAACAAAATCGACCGGTACGTGATTGTCCATAATAGGTATATCTTCATGCATCGCGTCTTCTTTTTCCCAGGGCGATGCTTTCATTTCTTCGAACGGGCTGCGGACGATAACCTTTACGTCTTTACCTCCAATGCGCCTTGAGGTTCGGCAGCAATCCATTGCCGTGTTACCACCACCCAATACAATCACTTTCTCACCAATTGAGCTGGTATGCCCAAAGGCGACGCTTTCCAGCCAATTGATGCCGATATGAATATTGGCAGCACCTTCTTCCCGCCCGGGCACTTTGAGATCACGACCATTAGGCGCACCGCTGCCCACGAACACTGCATCATATTCTTTATCGAGTAGTGACTTAAGGCTGTCGACATAGGTGTTGAAGTGGGTTATCACACCCATATCAAGCACGTAATTCACTTCTTCAGCCAGCACTTCCTCTGGCAAGCGAAATGAAGGTATCTGACTGCGCATAAAGCCGCCGCCCAGTGCCTGTTCGTCAAACAGGTCAATATCGTAACCCAGCGGCATAAGATCTCGGGCAACGGTTAAGGACGCTGGCCCGGCACCCACCAAAGCAACTTTTTTGCCATTTTTTTCAGTAGGAATTGACGGCAATCGCTCGGCAATATCTTCCTTATAGTCGGCCGCAACGCGTTTCAGACGGCAGATGGCAACCGGTTCTTCTTCAACCCGGCCGCGCCGGCACGCTGGTTCGCAGGGGCGATCACAGGTACGACCCAAAATGCCGGGAAATACATTCGACTCCCAGTTCACCATATACGCGTCCGTATAGCGCTCAGCGGCAATCAAACGAATGTATTCAGGAACGGGGGTGTGAGCAGGACAGGCGTATTGGCAGTCAACCACCTTATGAAAATACTCGGGGTCACTGATGTCTGTTGGCTTCAAAACTCAACTCCATGTGCTTAAAAATCGCGACGCAGGTATGTCGCGAAAAGGGATAATAGCGTCGTACCATTTTCCCGCCAGAAGTAAACCACAGAGTAACGCGGAAATCAGCTTTAAGATTGCCCAAACGCGGACTATTACTGCGTCTTAACGCGGCATAATACACCCGGAGCCGCACAGACTCCTGGTTTAATGCAACGTCGCAGGTGACAGCTTCTCCAATCGAGAAATTGATGTCTTTATTTCGCTTAGTCGAGGGTGATCAGGACGCTGCTGACTGATGGTCTGCAGGTCTGCAGCGGCAGCCGAATAACATTGCATATGCTCCAATATGGCCGCTCTGTCATGCAGCTCCGAGGTGTCTGAGGGGTATACCGCCAGTAGCAGATTCACCAGACGCAGTGCATCGGAGTATTGTTTTTTCCGCAGATAACAATGCTTAAGATTGCGCAACATTCTTCGAACGATCACGGAATTGTCCGCCCGTAAAAAAAATCGTTCCTGCAACTGAGCTGAATCGCCATATTGCGAGCGGAGCATATCCAGGCAGTCAGCCCGTGTCATCAACTTACCTCGAAACGGATCCAGCAAGGAATACTGCTGTGCTGAATCCCCCCCTTGTAACGCGTCCGGCGAGCCTTGATACACGGCCACCAGGAAATGCCCCGGAAAACTCACGCCGCGCGCCAACCAGGATTTTGACCGGGCCATATGAATGTATAAGAACGCCAGGCTGATCGGAATGCCGCGACCGGTACGCAGAAGCTCGTCCAGACTGCTATTTGCGGGCGAATAATAATCTTCTGTATTGCCACGGTAATTTTGTTCAAGCGCAAGAAAACGACAGAGTTGCCACGCTCGCTCCTCGCTTGACGTCACATCATCCAACCGTACTTCCGCCTGAAGACACAATGTGTCCAGGCGTGCCTTAAGTGCCTCTACTGATACCGAAGGATTTTCAAGCTTGCTCAGCAGGCACAGCAGCTCAAGCAGTTGCGCGTGGTCACCACCATTGCGTGCAAGTTCCACGAATCGACTTTCAAACTCCGGCTTCATTTCAATCTACAACAAGGTTGGTGCAGTGGAGCGGGTATTTTAGTCAGAAATGCGCGCAAAGTGCAGCCTCACTTGTGGTGAGAATGCCATAGGCCTGAGCGACCTCAGCGTATTTTAGAAGGAGAACGCGGTCAACCGGCGAAGTCGACTTGCAGGGCCGCTACCGTTTCGGATTGCAAAATAACCATGTGCGCATATTGCGGATGCTTAAACCCCAGTACAACCTGTTCCGCGCAGCGGAAATCGCTTACCTGCTGATCGGTAAAAGGGAAATGTATGAACTGCACAGAAGACGCTTTGCCATCAGCGCTTGTTCTATCGACATCCTCTTCCGGCTTGCCGATAATCTCATGGTCAGCAAAACTGAAGAACATGGTTTCTTCAACGCCGCCCAGGCGCGCCAGGAAATTAGCGCGGCGAATAGGGTCGTCAACCTCGAACATCACGGTGCAATTGAGCTCTCGCCCATTCGGAATCATCGGATTGTAGGCAGCCAGCTCATCAGGAATCTGCTCGTCGCCGCCCCGCTCGATATACAGCATTTCCTGAATCTGATACAGCATAGTTTGATAGGATTCAAAGTAACAGCAAGCCACCGGCCCGATTTCCACTCGACGCGGACGCTTATGTTCAAGAATCTCGGCCTTGCGTTGCTTTCTGACCGCTACATAATCATCGTACGACAACAAATCGCTGGCTGTTATCTGGGTTTGCATTAATATCACTTCCTGCTTAGGCGGGTACGTCAATTCCATAGGCTTGCGCCAACAGCATGATTGGATGGCTAAGGTGCACAACGTCGGGCGCGCCGTCCAGTTCTTCCAGCGCCTGGCCGATATGAATCCCGGCTAACGGACACTCTGAAGTAACAATATCCGCGCCATCACGTTTGACTTGCCGGGCAACCGGTGTGGCTAGTTTAAGCGCTACCTCATAATTCTCTTTCATGACACCCCAACTGCCGCCGTGGCCAGAGCAACGCTCAATCACTTTCACATTTAATTCAGGGATTTTACGCAGTAGTTCAGCGCCTTTATGCCCCATGTTCTGGGCACGTGCGTGACACGCTATGTGAACGTTAACTGTCTGCGCAATTGGCTCAATGCTGCCGGATAATTCTTTAAGGGAAAGCAGGTATTCAGCCACGTCAAAACAGGAATTGGACAGCGCTTGAACATCTGCGTCATCAGTGACAATCAGTGGCCACTCAAATTTGAGCATCAATGCACAACTTGGCACCAGGGCAACGATGTCATAGCCTTGCTCAATATAAGGCTTAAAGCAGGCGGCAATGTTCTTCGCCTTTGCTGCAACAGCGGCTATATCGCCTTTTTCAAGCTGTGGCATACCGCAGCATTCGGGGTGAACAAAGACACTCTCCACACCCTGAAGGGCGAGCACCCGTTGCGTGGCATGGCCTATTTCAGTGACGTTGTAATTCCCATAACAGGTCGCATACAGTGCCACCTTCTTGCCAGCACCCGCGCCATCAGGATTGATCTTAACTGCTCCGGCAGAGGTGCCGGTCAAGGTGTTTTTAGAAAAGCTTGGCAGCTCGGCGTCTTGATGCACGCCAAGCACCCGGTTAACAATGGGGCGCAGTAAGGTGTTGCTCCGAGCCGTGGCCGCATTTGCCAACGGCGCCAGCGCAGAGCCCAATTTGCCGTTACGGTCGGTTTTGATCATTTGAGATTCGCCGAACGGTATGCCATTTTTGCGGTGCTGTACTGCCCTGTGGCGAAGCATCAAGTGCGGAAAGTCAAGGTCGAATTCGTGTGGTGGGACATAGGGACATTTCGCCATAAAACACATGTCACACAATGTGCACGCATCAATAACAGGCTTAAAATCTTTGCTGTCAACGGTATCAAGCTCACCGGAGTCTGACTCATCAATCAAATCAAAAAGACGCGGAAAGCTATCGCATAAATTGAAGCAGCGTCTACAACCGTGACAAATGTCAAACACTCGACGAGTTTCTTCGTCCAGCTTTCCCTCGTCATAGAACTCATCCGACTCCCACGCCAACGGGTGTCGAACAGGCGCGTCAAGACTGCCTTCTCGCATAATTACCTCAATGAACTGAAACCGGCCAAGCGGAGCGCTTGGCCGGAGCATGGATAAACGCTATCAGGCGTCGAGATTATCCAGGGCTTTCTGGAATCGACCCGCATGGCTCTTCTCCGCTTTCGCAAGAGTTTCGAACCAGTCAGCAATTTCGTCAAAGCCTTCTTCCCGCGCTGTGCGAGCCATGCCCGGATACATATCAGTGTATTCGTGCGTCTCACCAGCAACAGCCGCGGCCAGGTTATCCGCTGTTGAACCTATTGGTTTACCAGTCGCAGGATCGCCTACTTCTTCCAGGTACTCAAGGTGCCCATGGGCATGCCCTGTTTCGCCTTCCGCCGTTGAGCGAAAAACAGTCGAGACGTCATTGTATCCTTCAACATCCGCTTTCTGGGCGAAGTAAAGGTAACGACGGTTTGCCTGGCTCTCACCAGCAAAGGCTTCCTTCAAATTTTCTTCGGTTTTGCTGCCTTTCAAAGACATTGGCTTCTCCTGTATGAAAATGTGCGCATCGACGCGCGGTTTATAAAACGTGAAGAGAGTATGACAGCACTACCGCGCTGTCAATGCATTAGAATAATTCTAATATAAGCTTCTCAACGAATGCTGACAACAATACTGAGCGAGGTAATCTCCGCGCCCTCAGGTGGAGCTGGTAAACACGACCAGACGTCGCCATCCGCCGGGAAATCAATGAGCTCGCCGCTGACTTCGTTATAAAAATGGTGATGGTCACTGGTATTAGTATCAAACCAGGTTACGCCTGACTCAGTAATCAACCTGCGTAATACGGCCTTGTCAGTAAACTGGTTTAGCGTGTTGTAAACCGTCGCCAGCGATACCCTGATGCCGTTCCTGCGTGCTTCAAGATGCAACAGCTCCGGAGTAACGTGCCGGTCGCCCTCGCCACTCAACAAATGCAGCAACTCAAGGCGTTGCCGTGTTGGGCGCAAGCCCACCTTTTGTAATCGCTGCGTCAATTCACTAATGGCCTGGTCAGAGATCATTGCTCAGTTAGGTTCGTCTGCAATCCATAGAAGGAGTATACACTGGCAATTGGGGATGGGAAAAACGGCTTAGGTCTAGTGTCCCTTAACATAAGTTCGTACCATTTAGAACCAGCACAATGGCGTTCTTCCAGGCGTGTTCCGCAGGGAATATCGACTATATTGGCAAGGGACACTAGCCTTCATACTCCGCCAACAGCGCTAACAGCTGCTCTTCACTCAGCACGGTAACACCCAGTTTTTCGGCCTTGCCCAGTTTCGAGCCTGCTTTTTCTCCGGCGATCAGTGCTGTTGTTTTTGAAGACACCGAGCCAGACACTTTGGCACCCAGCGCCTGCAGGCGCTGCTTGGCCTGATCACGGCTCATGCCCTCCAGAGTGCCGGTGAGCACATAGGTATTGCCTGCCAGGGCTTGGCCACCGCGATCAGCAAGGTCTATATCCTGCCAGTGTACACCGGCCTCAATCAGTGCCTGAATAACCCGGGCATTGTCCTTATTGGCAAAGAACTCAAGCAGGTTTTGCGCAACCACTGGGCCAACGTCGTCAACCGCGAGCAGCGCCTCAGCATCGGCTGACACAATGGCATCAAGCGTGCCAAACTGAGCTGCTAAAGTGTTGGCCGTGGTTTCCCCAACCTCGCGAATACCCAAGGCGTACAGGAAGCGCCCCAGCGAGGTTTTTTTGCTGGCCTCGATTGCTGACAACACATTGGCCACCGACTTACTGCCCATTCGGTCCAAGTTGAGAAGATCCGCTTCCTGCAACGTGTATAGATCAGACGCTGAGCGCAGCAAGCCTTCGTCCACCATCTGCTCAATCAGCTTATCGCCCAGGCCATCTATGTCCATCGCTCGTCTGGAGGCAAAGTGTTTGAGCGCCTGCTTTCGCTGCGCTGCACACACCAAACCACCCGTGCACCGGTAAGCCGCGGCGTCACCTTCACGCACAACGGCTGATTCACAGACCGGGCACACGGCGGGTGGTTTAACTTTTCGCGCGCCTTTTTTACGCTTGCCCTTCACCACTTGCACAATCTGCGGAATCACATCACCGGCACGCCGCACCACAACCGTGTCGCCCGCACGCACATCAAGACGGTCTACCTCATCCATGTTGTGCAGCGTTGCATTGCTCACCGTCACGCCGCCCACGAACACCGGGGCCAGACGTGCAACCGGGGTGACCGCCCCGGTGCGACCCACCTGAAACTCTACGGCCAGTAATTCCGTCATCTCTTCCTGGGCCGGAAATTTGTGCGCGGTCGCCCAGCGCGGCGCCCTGGAGACAAAGCCCAGTGTTTGCTGCAACCGGAAATCATCCACTTTATAGACAATGCCATCAATCTCATACGGCAGCTGATCGCGTCGGGCCTGCAGTGCCTGGTAGTACGCGAAACATTGCTCAGCGCCAGTGGCCCGCACCACCTCGGGATTGATTTTAAAGCCCAGA
Organism: Gammaproteobacteria bacterium; assembly: GCA_030429735.1. GTDB lineage: Bacteria > Pseudomonadota > Gammaproteobacteria > Pseudomonadales > JAUIET01 > JAUIET01. Next base: position 136,758 of record JAUIET010000004.1, on the reverse strand, counting down.
GTCTTCAAATAGGCCAGCGCTTCAAACTGGCTGTTGGGTTGCTCACCGCCCTCGATCAGCCCGATGGAGTAGCAATACATATCCAGAGGTCGCTGTGCCGTCAACGTGGAATCCAGTTGCCGTAAACTGCCAGCCGCTGCATTTCTTGGATTCACAAATGGTTTTTCACCGTTGCGCTCTGCCTGGGCGTTGAACTCATAAAACCCTTGCAGCGGCATAAATATTTCACCACGTATCTCCAGGCGTTGCGGATACGAGCCCATAAGTTTCAAAGGGATGGAAGCTATCGTTCTAACATTCGCGGATATATCCTCACCGCGGCGACCATCACCTCTTGTGGCCGCCCGAACAAAATTGCCTTGCTCATACAACAAACTCACCGCGATACCGTCCAACTTGGGTTCACAGGTGAAAACTATGGGGCTGTCGGACCCAAGGCGCTCTTGCAAACGCTGCTCGAATGCAGTCAGTTCGTCTTCCGTAAAGACGTTATCCAGCGACAACATTGGCACCAAATGCTCAACCGAAGTGAACTTGTCGAGTATGGGTGAGCCAACTCGTTGGCTTGGAGAATTAGGGTCGAACATTTCTGGATGCTGAGCTTCAAGCGACTGCAATTCCCGCAGCATACGATCGTATTCGGCATCCGGAATATCAGGTGTGTCCAGCACATAGTACAGATGATTGTGCTGATGGAGCTGTTCGCGCAGCTCAGCTATGCGCGAGGCGGCAGGTATGTCGGGCATGGGTCTTTACTCAAGAATTCGGGTAAAGATCTTGATGAGCTAAACAGACATCGTCAACTGTCGACGTTCAAACTCCTGGACTCGAGCGCGATAATGTTCAAGAGTCTGCCCGGTCATGGCGCTCCTAGCTTCATCCTTAAGTTCACCATCCAGGTTTCTGGCCACACACTTGGCGGTTTCAACCATATAGTCGAATGCTTTTAAGGGATCTTCAGGCCCGGGCAAACTGATAAAGAAACAAATGCCGGGGGTTTGAAAGGACTCAATGGTATTCAGATCAAAGGTGCCCGGTTCACTGATATTGGCCATACTGAACTGCACAGGGCCGGTACCATTCTTGTATTCATGGCGATGAAAAATATTGCGTTTGCCGAACCGCAGATCGCATGCCAGCAAAATTTGCAGCAGATCTGCACCGTTAAACCCGGCGTCATTTTTAGCCAACACATAGACGGCCAGAAATTCGTCAAAGTACTCTACTTTTGGTTTAGGTGTTCGACCACCACGAAAGCTGGTCACACTTTCATCGGCTGTTTTAACCTTTTTGGGCCTCGGTGCCTGCTCGAGTTTTGCAGCCGCCGCTTCATCGTTCGCCGACCAGGCTGACTCAAGCAGTTCTATATCAACCGCCTCACCAATGCTCGGCTCGATGCGCGTCCTGGCAGCGACCGTTGCCTCACGCGCTTCGACACTTTTCGCTAGCTGTGCGTTGGACTCTTCGGATACCGATAACTCAGACCTGCTTCGGACTCTGCTGGATGTGTGCTTGCTGAGATTGGGAGTAGCCGTCGTTTGGGCCGGCCGATGCGCTGATTTTTCGGAGGGTGCAACGACTCTTGGTTTACTGACTTCGCGATCAACCGGGTCCACGTAAGAGTCTTCGTCGCAAACTCCGCCACCCATCTTGAATGCCACGCGAATGTGGTTGCGGCGCTCCGCGCGCATTTTCCGTATACCGTCCAGCAGTACTGCAACCAACAGAAGGACACCTATAACGATCATCCATTCGCGTATGCCGAGTTCCACTTGATACTAAGCCTCTGAAGTTTGCCGCTAGGCCGAGAGTCTTATGCTAATGCAATTCTTCGCTGGGCTGCAGTGATTAAGCGGTGAATATTACACAGCCGCGAGCTGAACGGCCTCATCAACGTCAACGGTAACCAGCCGCGACACACCCGCTTCGTGCATGGTGACACCCATCAGCTGTTTCGCCATCTCCATCGCAATCTTATTATGTGAAATATAGATAAACTGGATGCTTTTAGACATCTCTTCAACCATGCGTGCGTAGCGTGCAACATTGGCGTCATCGAGGGGGGCGTCCACCTCATCAAGCATACAAAATGGCGCCGGGCGTAACTGGAATATGGAAAACACCAGCGCAATCGCTGTCAGGGCTTTTTCGCCGCCCGACAGCAAATGTATTGTGCTATTTCGCTTACCTGGCGGTCGGGCCATGATGGCTATCCCCGTATCCAGCAAATCGTCGCCAGTCATCTCCAGATAGGCATGCCCGCCACCAAATACGCGAGGGAACAACTCGCCAAGGCCCTGGTTAATCGCGTCAAAGGTCTCTTTGAAACGGCTGCGTGTCTCGCGATCAATTTTGCGAATTGCATTTTCAAGCGTCGACAATGCCGCCTGCAATTCGTCATTTTGCGCATCAAGGTAGGTTTTTCGCTCTAGCTGCTGGTCGTATTCCTCAATCGCCGCCAAATTGATCGCACCTAGCCGCTGTATTCGGTTACCAATCCGCTCCAATTGCTGTTGCCACTCGGATAGCTCAGCGTCTTCCGGGAGACCGGCAATCACCTCTTGCAAGTCATGTTGGGTTTCCTGAAGCTGCTCAATCAAACCTTCCTGGCGCACCTGCAAGGTCTGTGTTTTCAGACGCAACTGTTCGAGATCGCCACGCCGCTTCTGCACCGCCTGTTCAGCACTCTGACGTTTCTCGTCCAATTCTCGCATCGAAGACTCGGCCTCTTCCAATCTGCGCCTGGCGCCATTGAGTTCTTCTTCGACGGCAAGGCGTTGCTCAAGTTTTGTCTCCAGCGCCGAATTACTCTCTTGCATTGGCGCTTCAGATTCTGCCAGCGCCTCGTCAAGACTGCTCTGCCTGGAGCCTAACTGCTCAACCTGCACGTTCATGCGCGCAATCGACTGCTGCAGCGCCGCTATGCCAGAGCGCAAGGACTGGCACTTAATGGCTTGTTCGTGATGCTGATCCTTGCGCTGTCTGGACTGCTCGCGGGCCTGATCCAGCTCAACTCTGAGTGCATCTCGCAATGACAGCAGCTCGGTGCGCTGAGCATCATTAGCCGCCATGGCGTCCAACGCCTCTTGCAATTTGGCTCTTGCATCAGAAAGACGCAGACTCTCTTCGTCGAACTGGCCTTTGTTATCGACTAACTCTGCAGTTGCTCTTTCCTTGCGCAGCGCAAATTCTTCCAGACGCACGCGTTTGGCGCTGATACGCGCCCGGGTTTCGCCTTGTGCGCGGGCTGTTTCGGCCAGCCGTCGCTGCTGGTTGTCCAACAGCTGCTCCTGCTCCAGCAAGTGGCTGCCTAAATCGGCCAATTCGGATTGTAAGCGCTTTTCTTTCTCTTCGTTTTCGGCCACATCAACCTGCAGGGCCTGCAACTCGGCTTGTCTTGAAAGCACGCCTGCCTGGGCGTCTTCATCTCTGGCAAGACGCATCCAGCTTCGTCCAAGCCAGATACCGTCTTTGGTTATTACCGATTCGCCATCGCGCAAGGAGGAACGGCGCTGCAATGCCTGCGAGAGATCCTCCGCCACCTGTACGCCGTGCAATAGCTCTTGCAGGCGCCCGTCAGCACCACGTGTTAGCTTGGCCAGTAAGCTTGCCTGGCCGTTCGGATTGGCAAACTCACCATTCTGTGCCTCACTTTCAAGGAGCACCAAACTGCCAGACTCCAGCTGCGGCAATTCCTCCGCAAACGCGTCAATCGAACTCACGTCAACCGCTTGCAGGTAGCTGCCCAGTACCGTTTCCAGTGCCGTTTCCCAACCCGCTTCTACCGCAATTGTCTCACCCAGCCGGCTGGCTGAATCCAAACCATTGTTGTGCAGCCAGTCTGCAGTCGCGGTATTTTTCTGGCCAAGTGCGGCTTGCTGCAATGCCTCCAGCGAGGCCTGCTTGCCGCGCTGCGATTGCAATTGGGAACGCACACTGCTGAGTTCCGAATTTCGCTCTTGCACAGCCTGGCGACGCCCTTCAATATCACGAATCAGCCGTTCATTTTCAGCCGTTAACTGCTGCACAGCCAGCTCCGCAGTGGCCAGTTCCGAATCCAATTGGACTAAATCGCGTTCGTCGCCGTCTGTGACCAGACTACTGCGCTCTTGTTCCAGTTTTTCTATGCGCTGCTGCAAGCTGCCTTGAGACTGCTCGATGTGTTTGATTCGCGACTGCTCGACCTCGGCCGCCTGCGATGCTTTCGCAGCGCCCTGATTAAAATCATCCCAGGTGCTTTGCCACTCATGCATCTTAGCTTCAGTGACCTGCAGCCGTTCGCGCGACTCCTGCTCAAACTGCTGCAATTCATTAAGCTGAGGCTCGAGCACGCCAAGCTCAGCAATACTGTTATCCAGCGTGATCTTGTCCTGGTTTAACTCCTGATCAATTTCCTCGCGACTGCTGGAAATTTGACGCAAATCCACGGAGAGTTGCTGTAATCGATCTTTTTGATGGGCGATGGTTTGCTCTATACGGGCGATATCTGCGCCCAGGCTGTAATACCGGCTCTGAATCTGGTTGAAGGCTTCATTGCTGTCGGTCAATTGCTGCCGATTTTTTTCAATCTCAGTGTCAATCGCGCGCTGCTGCGCAATCCCTGATTCCAACTGCAATTCCTGCTGCGTAATAGCCTCCCTGTGCCGCACATTCTCCGACTCGAGTGCCTGCCATTGCATCGCCTGCACCTGTGATTTCAGGCGGCGTTCCTCAACTTTAAACTCTTTATATTTGGCAGCCGCCTCTGACTGGCGCTTGAGCGTGCGCAATTGCTTATCCAATTCCTCGCGGATATCTTCAAGGCGCGACAGGTTTTCACGTGTTTGGCGGATGCGGCTTTCAGTTTCTCTGCGCCGCTCCTTATACTTGGATATTCCGGCAGCTTCCTCTACATACACGCGAAGCTCTTCCGGTTTAGCATCGATCAGGCGTGAAATCATTCCCTGTTCGATGATGGCGTAGCTGCGGGGTCCCAGGCCGGTGCCCAGAAAAATATCAGTAATGTCTCGGCGCCGGCATTTGGTGCCGTTCAGGTAATACTGCGAGGTGCCTTCTCTGATCACCTTGCGACGAATCGAGATTTCATTATATCTGGCTAAATCACCGCTCAGCCGTGTGTCCGTGTTATCAAACACCAGCTCGATGGACGCCTGGCCAATCGGCTTGCGCGCAGACGAACCATTAAAAATAACGTCGGCCATCGATTCGCCACGCAGGTTTTTCGCGGAGCTTTCGCCCATCACCCAACGCACCGCATCGATGATATTGGATTTACCGCAACCGTTGGGCCCGACGATGGCACATAAATTACTTGGGAACTGCACGGTCGTTGGGTCAACGAACGATTTGAACCCGGCCAGCTTGATACACTTTAACCGCATATTTTACTTGAATTATATCTTGCAAATGATTGAATTTGTTAACAAAACACCCTGCTACTCTAAAGCGGCGCAAGTGCCTGTCCGGAAGGGGCTGTAGTGTATCTTGTTTGCCAGTTCTCTGAAATAGATCAATGCTTATTCATTGCAATTGATCGCTGATATGCAAGCTGACCGTGTCGTTGATTGTCGCACGATCGAGTGCTCCGGAGCTTGCCTGCCAATCTCCTTTCTGGGCGCTGGCGTTGCCGGAAGGCGACACCCGGGCGAGCACCTCGATGCTATCGAACATCGATAGCTTCATGTTGGGCATCATTGCCATAGCATCCGTTAAGGTGACGGTAAGCGGTAGATCAGCCAGGGTTTTCCTGGCAATTGCCAACGGCATTTTCGGCCCATCGGCAGGCCGTGCGTAAATGAACACAGGGGTTGTCGCCGGCAGCGTAATGTTTGACGCTGCACTGACCGCTATGGTGAGTCCTTCTGCGGTCGTCACATCATCTGTTCGAGCACTATCACCACCACTCTCTGCTGCACCTTGTGCGGCGCCCATCTGCTGCAGCGCCCGCTGCCTTGCTGTCGATATCAAGCGGTACTGCTGGCTTCCTGGTTGCAAGCCGGCAAGCAATTGCGCCCAGGCCTGCTCTGCCGCAGCGAAATCACCTGCCTCATAGGCACTCATCCCCATCAAGCCAAGCGCTGTTCGTTGATGCGGATTTATTGATAGTGACCGCTGCAAGGCCTGGCCTGCATCTGCACTCATTTTACGCCCCGCGCTGAGATACAATACTTGGCCATACTGGGCCCAAAGGTCCGCATTTTCCGGTTCTGCTTTCAGCAATTGTTGGTAGGAGACGGCCGCTTCCGGATAACGCTGTAATTCGGTTTCGATCTGCGCCTGCAAAAACAACCAACCCGGTTTATCGTCTCGCTGAACGCCACGCTCTGCAATATCAGGCAGCAACTCAAGTAATTCACGTCGTCTTTGTTCAGCCGTCAGTTCACTAAGACTGGCAAACCTGTCAATTCTTTGCTGCAAATCGACATCCGTGTGATAACCCAGCGAAGAATAGATCCACACGGAACTGGCCAGCAGCAGAATCGTCGATACAAGCAGTGCCGGTTTGGCTACGGAAGCAGCAGGCGCTTGCGACGCAGCCTGTTCAATCTTATTGAACTGATTGAGCAGTTCTGCCTCGATGGACTCGAATTGTGTTTGATCTATCAACCCCTCATCCAATTCCCGCTGCAGCTCAGTCATCTGCTCGGCCAAAACTTGCTGGTTGTGGGCTGCTCGCTCCGGTTCAGTCTCACCATCGGCTGAATTATCCGAATGCTTAAGCCATGGGAAGGCGATGAAAAACGCGGCAGCAACGGCGAGTGTTAAAAATACAATCACTTGCCGGACAACGCTTTAGAATTACTTGGGATACCTGCCGAAGTCTCCTTGCTATCCTTAGCGTCCTGCGCTTGCAGGCTTTGTAACCGAGCTCTGGCTGCGGCCAGTTCCTGATCGGAAAGTACTGCTACGTCATCGTTGACACGTTGACGTCGGACAAGCACGATCAGAACGGCAACGCCAACCAGCAGGAACACAATCGGTGCAAACCAAAGCACCGACGTGGATTTGTTAATTGGCGGCTCGTACAAAATAAAATTACCATAGCGACTTTGCATGAAGTCAATAATCTCCTGGTCAGAGTAATCCTCACTAATCAAGCGATGCAGCTCCCTGCGCAGATCTGTGGCAATGCCTGCGTTAGAGCCATTGAGGTTCTGATTTTGGCACATTGGGCAGCGCAGAATTTTCGAAAAATATTGATATCGCTGCCGCTCAGATTCTGTTTCAAATTCAAATGGCATGATGGCACTGGCCGAATCCTGCGCAACCACCGGGTTTGAAACAAGCCCGACAGTTAGCATAAATACGGCGACTACGGTCGAAAAAATAAACCGGCTCATTGCTCAGATCTCAACTGTTGCAACAAAGGTTCAAGGGTTTCAGCCCAGACTTTCTCATCTACGATTCCGATGTGCCGATGACGTATTCGCCCCAAGTGATCAAACACAAAGGTTTCAGGTGCCCCTGCCACGCCCAGATCTATACCCAGGCGACCGCTTCTATCAACGATATGTAAGCGATACGGGTTGCCAAACTCTTGCAGCCAATTCTGAGCTTCATCGGTTTCATTTTTGTAGTTGAGACCATACAAAGGCACGCCGTATTCTCGGGCAATCTTGGTTAGAAACGGGTGTTCTACACGACACGCAAAGCACCAACTGGCCCACACGTTTAGCAGGCCAGGTTCACCGAGCAAATCATCGCGAGTTACGATTCTAGTTGGTTCATATAACTCAGGTAAGGCAAACTCAGGCATCGCTTTATCGATCAGCGCTGAGGGCAAATACTCGGGGTCTTCACCCAGGCGACCGAAAAGCAAGGCGGCCAGCAGCGCAAAAATCAGCAGTGGCAAAAACAGTTTCAGGCGCTGCACGTTTTTATTCCCCGTTCAACCGGCACTTTGTGCGGTACCATCAAACGTGGGCGACATTGCGGACCTGGCCGAGCGCACCCGGCGATAGCGTTTGTCCAGAACAGCGACAATACCGCCTGCACCCATCAATAATGCGCCAAGCCATATCAAGCGCACAAAGGCTTTGTAATGCACTCGCACGGCCCAGGCATCAGCGTCCAGTTTCTCGCCTAGTGCCACGTACACGTCACGACTCAGTCCGGCATCGATGGCGGCTTCTGTCATGACATTTTGCTGCGCCAGGTAGCGGCGTTTTTCAGGGCGCAGGGTATTTAGCACTTTACCGTCTTTACTTAGCTCAAAAAGAACATACTGGGCCAGGTAATTGTCAACCCTCTCCTCACCATCGTTCACGTAGCTAATTGTGTACTGGCCATTAACACCCGTCGTCACCGAATCACCCAGCTGCATCCTGAGATCCTGTTCGCTACTGTAGTGGCTGGTTAACACCACACCCAGTGCAGTTATTGCCAAGCCAACATGACCAAGCAGCATGCCGATATGACTGGCCCGAATACGCTGCAATTTCAATCGCGATTCGCTTTTACTGTAGATAGCTGTATGCAAGTGCATGAAAGCCGTTACGGTAATCCATGCGCTCAGCAATATCCCCAAAGCCACCGCCAGATGATACTCGCCCGGCAACATAAAAGGGCTGAGCAGCGCCACCACAGTGCAGGCGACGGCGGCCGACAAGAGTGGCTTGAACAGCTGCTGTTTGGTACTGGATTTCCAGCGAGCTCTGGGCCCTAAGCCCATCAGCGCGAATAACAAGGCCATTAATGGTACAAACAGCGTATTGAAATACGGCGGTCCAACCGAATACCGACCTTGCCCCAGTGCGTCCATTAACAATGGAAACAAGGTGCCCAGCAATACCGTGAGCATCGCCACCACCAGCACAACATTGTTCAGTAGCAGCAAAAACTCTCTCGATAGGTAGGAAAAACGCACCTGGGATTTTACCGTAGGCACTCTAAGTGCATACAGGGTTAATGAGCCACCGATCACCGCGCACAGAAACATCAGAATAAAGAACCCGCGCTCAGGGTCGCTGGCAAAGGCGTGCACGGAAGTCAACACACCTGAGCGAACCAGGAAAGTGCCCAGCAAACTCAGCGAAAACGTCGTGATTGCCAGCAACACTGTCCAGCCCTTGAACACACCGCGTTTTTCGGTCACAGCCAGGGAATGAATTAACGCGGTGCCCGCCAACCAGGGCATAAACGATGCATTTTCTACCGGGTCCCAGAACCACCAGCCGCCCCAGCCCAACTCGTAGTACGCCCACCAGCTGCCAAGTGCGATGCCCAAGGTAAGGAAAGACCAGGCAACGTTAGTCCACGGCCTGGTCCAACGTGCCCAGGCTGAATCCAGCTGTCCAGTACTCAGGGCAGCAATGGCAAATGCAAACGCGACCGAAAAGCCCACATATCCAATGTAGAGCAACGGCGGATGAATGATTAGACCAATATCCTGTAACAAGGGATTAAGATCATTTCCGTCTTGTGGAACATTGGGAAACAAACGCTCAAACGGATTCGACGTCAACAAGGAAAACAAGATAAACCCAACGCCAATCATTCCCATGATTGACAGCACCCTGGCCAGAATATCGACAGGCAACTGTCTGCTGAACATGGCAACCGCCAGAGTCCAGCTGGCGTGAATCAATATCCACAGCAATATTGACCCTTCATGGTTCCCCCACACCGCCGACAATTTAAAATGCATTGGCAGTAAAGAGTTGGAATTTTGCGCGACGGTGATCACTGAGAAATCGTCAACTGCAAACGACCAGGTTAAACCAATAAAGCTTACCAGCGCGAAAACAAACTGCCCGGTAGCCAAACTGCGCGCCGTCAGCATCAGCTGGCGATCCCCGCGCAACGCACCGTACAGAGGCAAAACTGCCAGCAATACTGACAGACATAGGGCCAACACCAGGCTGAAATGGGAATACTCTGGAATCATTAGTACTCAGCCTCACTACTGCCACCGCTCTGCTCAAGTGCTTCAGCAACCTCCGGCGGCATGTAATTTTCATCGTGTTTGGCAAGCACCTCACTGGCCTCAAACTCGCCATTCTCAGTAAGCTTACCGGCCACGACAACACCTGCATTTTCAGCAAACATGTCGGGTAAAATTCCGTCGTAGTTCACCACAAGGTCGGCTGCGTAATCAGTCACAACGAAACGAACTTGCAGGTTTTGCTCGCTGCGTTCGACGCTGCCCTCACGCACCATCCCACCCGCTCGAATCTGCTGACCAACAGCTACCTTACCGGCGGCTATATCGGCCGGCGGATAAAAAAGATTGATGTTTTCACGCAGGGCATACAACAGCAGACCAGCAGCAATGGCCACTGCAATAAGTACAAACACGATGATCTGCAGTCTTTGTTTACGTTGTGGATGCATGATTCCTACTGCTTATTTTGCGACGCAATTGTTTGATAAGTACTGTCTTGCGCCGGCGATACAACAACCAGTACCCGAGGAAAGTCAGCGTGCATACGCCATAGGCCAGCCATACAAAGAAACCATGGCCTCCCATATTGAAAAAATCACTCAAGGAATCAAAATACCACATCGTTTCCACTCACTCCTGCAACCTGGACCGCACCCACTGGGTGCGATACTCGCGTTGCAGAATTCCCAAGCGTGTATTGGCGATCAATGCCACGGCGTACAATAGATAAAAGCCAGTTGTGATAACCAGAAATGGCCAGAACATATCCGGGTGTATGGTTGACTCCTCGGTAAACTTGATGGTTGCGGGTTGATGCAGGCTGTACCACCAATCCACCGATTTATAGATTATCGGTATGTTCACCGTTCCCACCAGGCTCAATACCGCACACGCCTTCCCGCTTTGTTCGGGATTATCAAACGCTTTGTGCAGGGCGATTACGCCCACGTAAAGAAAGAACAGTATCAGCATGGACGTAACGCGGGCGTCCCACACCCACCAGGTACCCCAAGTTGGCTTACCCCAGACCGCGCCGCTAAACAGCGCCACAAAGGTCAGCAGCGCACCTATCGGTGCCGCTTCTTTCATAACAATATCGGCGAGTTTCATGCGCCAAATCAGACTGACCGCCCCTGCAATAGCCATTACGTAATAGCCCACCAACGAGATCACAGCGGTTGGCACATGGATATAGAAAATTCGAAAACTGTTACCTTGCTTATAATCAGACGGCGCAATGGCCAGCGCCCAGACAACACCCACCAGCAGGAACGCGGCGCAAAGCACCGCCAGCCAGGGCAAAACACGCGTGCTAAAGTCGTAGAACCAGCGCGGAGAACCAAATTTATGAAACCAGGACCACATCAGGAGATTATACGTTGCTTTGCCTAGACCACGGTGCCTAATGGTAATAATTGAGACGTAAACCCGCGACAACCGCAAGCGGGCTCAATGCCACTGCCAATACGAATTGCGCCGCCAAAATCATTAGCTGGCCAGCATAGGTATAGCCGTCTGCCGCCGATACCACAGCGGCAGCGGCAAATATCAGCACTGGTACGTACAATGGCAGCACCAGCAATGCCAGCAACAGCCCGCCGCGCTCAAATCCGACGGTTAACGCTGCTCCTATCGCACCAATCATTACCAAGGTTGGCACTCCCAGTAGGAGGCTAAGGATCAATACCGGCAAACCTGCCGCTTTCATTCCCAACATCAGGGCCAACAATGGCGAGACCAGCGCAAGCGGTACCGCAATCAATAAGGCTTGTGCCATAAGCCGCGCAAGCACAAGAAAGTACAGCGAATGCGCCGCGAGTAACAATTGCTCAAGGCTGCCATCGGCATAATCGTGGCGAAACAACGCATCAACAGACAACATCACTGCAAGCAATGCGGTTACCCAGATCAACCCCGGAGCCAAACCACCGAGTTGCTCCTTATCCGGGCCAATACCAATGGCAAACAGACCACAGACAAGCACGAAAAACCATACTCCGTTCAAGCTGGCCGATGCATTTCGTACGCTGAGCAAAAACTCTCTACGCAGTACCGCTTTTATAATGGTCTTGCCTGCCATCAAAGCTGCACCACCTTAACGCCGGCAAGCCCTGTCAGCGGCAGATGTGTGGTCAGAACAACCACACCACCGTCGCGCACTTGATGCTGGATGAGTTGATGCAATAAGTCCACGCCAGCGCTATCCAGCGCTGTGAAAGGTTCATCAAGAATCCACAGTCTCGCGTCAACCGTCAGCAAGCGAGCCAGAGCGACCCGACGCTGTTGACCGGCCGATAAATGATGGCAAAAAACGTCTTCGCATTCCCCGAGTTGCATTTGTTGCAGAGCCGCGATTGCTCGCGACTCGTCAACCGGTGTTGTTAGTTCTGTCAGCCACATCAGGTTTTCAAGTGGCGTTAGCGACGCGTTAACGGCCGACGCATGCCCGAGATAAAGACTCAAGCGCCGAAACTCGATCGGCGAAACCTCGCTGCTTGCCTGCTTGGCCGACTCCCGCCACGATACTGTGCCACTGTAATCCTGTGCCAAGCCGGCAAGTATTCGAAGTAATGTGGATTTTCCGGAACCATTTGCGCCGCGTATCTCGATAATGTCGCCGGGACCACAGACCAGGTTGAACTGATCAAAGAGCAGGCGTTCACCACGTTCACAACACAATTCCCGAATTTCAAGCACTGTCTACAGGCCAACCGCAAAAGCAGTGGGCATTCTATAGAGGCTAGGATTCAGTTGCCAGCACCCATGACCTTGATCATTACTCTCCAGACTCGGCAATACCGGTGTCACTGCTTTCGCTGGACTCAGACGGCGGCGTATTGGTAAACAACAAGCCGCCACCTTCAAGCTTAATGGTATTAAACTGCGGTGGTGTCGCGTTACCTTCAATTTGCTCGGGATTCAGCCCTTCGGGTAATACGGGCTTCAGCTCCACCGGTAGTCGCGCACCCAACTCCTGATTAACAATGGATTCCGCTGCCGCTCTGTTGTCTTCCTGGTCGCGATTGATACCTTTTACAAATATTCCCGCGTCATTCTTCACGTCTTTGAACAGTTCCGGTTCAACCGGGATAATGCTGGGTCTGACAGTTGGCGTGCGCGCAATCATCAGAGTCACTCTTCGGTTTTTAGCCCGCCCTTGCGCCGACGTGTTGGGCGCGACCGGCTGATACTTACCGTAACCAACCGCGGCCATTCGCTCAGGTGCAACGCCTTTATCACTCAGGAATCTGACCACAGCGGCCGCTCTCGCGGCCGACAGTTCCCAGTTTGAAGCAAAGCGGGTTCCGGCAACGGGTGTATCATCAGTAAACCCTTCAACCTTCATCGGCAACTCATAGTCTTTCAAAACTTCAGCGACCTGGGTAAGTAAAATTAACGCGTCGGTGGTCAACTCGGTTGTTCCGGCCGGAAACAACAAATTGGAATCCAGCTCCACTTGAAGCCATTCCTCGTTGCCACGAATCTGTAATTCGTTGATTCCACTAAACCGTTGCACAATTGTGTCGCCTTCGGTTTCCAACGAATTTTCCGTTTTTTGTTCACTGACATTTTGTCCGGCATTGCTTTGACCGGCATGACCACCCAGATCAATCATGGTGCTGGACTTGGCCTCGGCGTCATTCTCGCCGATCGTGCTGGCGCTGGCGTTAGGTGAGGCAAACATGTCGCTGAGCTTCTTGGAAAATGCCGTGGCCTGCTGCTCATTGAGCTGCGCGACCGAGTACATCACGACAAAGAACGCCAGCATAAGGGTCAGCAAGTCGGCATAAGACACCAACCAGCGATCATGTCGAACCGGTTCCTCCGTCTGCAAAGAACGTATTAACGCGGAGCTCACTAGCGGTTACCCGGCAGAAAGCTTCCAAGCTTGCGTTCAATGGCTTTTGGGCTGGTTCCCTCTGCGATCGACACAATCCCTTCGATGGCAAGCGCCCTGCCTTGTACTTCAATTTTTATACAACTACGCAGTTTTGCCGCAATCGGCAACAAAACCAGGTTCGCCAGACCAACGCCATAGATAGTGGCAACGAAAGCGATTGCAATACCGGGGCCAAGCTTCTCTGGCTCAGTCAGGTGCTGCATCACGTGTATCAGCCCCATCACAGCGCCGATAATGCCTATGGTAGGCGCGTACCCACCCATACTTTCAAAAAACCTGGCAGCTTCCAGATCTCGTTGCTCGCGCAGCGCTGAATCAGTCTCCATGGCTCCGCGAATCAGCTCGGGTTCACCGCCATCTATCAACATCTGCAACCCACGCTGTATGAAGCCGTCAGTCTCTTTTTCGGCGCTCTCTTCCAAACCCAGCAGGCCGAGTTTGCGGGCTTGTGCAGCCCAACTGACAATTTTGGCTAAATGGCTTTCAGCCGCAGATGCCGGGGGGTATAACACCCAGCGCAAGCGTTGAAGAGCAAAACGCAGCTGCCCCTTTGGCGTTTGCAACACCGCAGCACCCAGTGTGCCGCCAACAACGATAACACCGGCCGGTAAGTTCAGGAACGTACTCAGTTGCCCACCATCCAGGTAATTACCACCGAAAACAGCCCCGAAGGCGATGATAATTCCGATTAAGCTAAGAGCATCCATAACCGCTATCTACCCTATTCCTTAATTTGCCAGGCAGAGAGACGCGACCGCAGTCGCAGCATCGCCTGGCTGTGAATCTGGCTTACTCGTGACTCACTGACACCCAGTACTTCACCAATTTCCTTCAGATTCAGTTCATCGTCATAGTAAAGAGACAACACAAGCTTTTCGCGCTCAGGCAAGTTGCCTATTTCCTGGACCACCGCCTCTTTGAGAGTGGCTTCCTGGATCGACTGCGCAGGACTGGCCTTCTGCGTGTCTATCGGCTCTTCATTGGAGTCTTCTCGTTCAACTATCTCGTCAAGACTTTGCAAGCGGCTACTCGCGGTATCCTTTAGAAAGGCATAATAGCTGTCGAGATCAACTTCCAGCTCCTCCGCGACTTCTGCGTCGGTAGCCTCCCTGCCCAGGCGACCTTCTACATTTCGTATCGCCTTGGCAATTCGGCGAGCGTTTCGGTGTACGGATCTGGGCGCCCAATCACCTTTGCGTACCTCGTCAATCATGGAGCCACGAATTCGAATTCCTGCGTAGGTCTCAAAACTGGCGCCTTTGCCACTGTTGAAATTTCTGGCGGCTTCCAGTAAACCAATGACGCCAGCCTGAATCAAATCGTCCTGTTGTACACTGGCCGGAAATCGTGCCATCAGATGTTGCGCAATACGCTTCACCAAAGGCGCATACCGTTCAACCATAACGGCAGGGTCAATATCGTTCGCTGATTCACTGTAAACCGACACTTTGCTCACCGCGAGCTTCGCGCTACCGGACGATTTTGCTGTGCTCATAGAATCCTCGTCGCCTCAGACATTATTTTTTTATACTGCATAGGTTCAGTCTCAGAGCGCATTGCTGAGTAACAACTTTTCGAAAAAGAACTCCAACTGACCATTGGCTTGCGATGGCACAGGCCAGCGATCCACCTTTTCAGCCAGTGCTCGGAATGCCTGTCCAGCTTTTGACCTCGGAGAATGCTCGAGAAGCGCCACTTGTTTGCGCACAGCCTTGCGCAGCTGTTCATCGTATGGGATGTGGCCTGCGTACTGAACACTGACATCAAGAAATTGATCGGTTGCCCGTTGCAGCTTCTCGAACAAAAGTCGCCCATCATTCGCTGAACTCGTCATATTTGACAGGATGCGGAAACGTTCGCGCCCATAGTCACGGTTGCTGAGCTTGATCAGCGAATAGGCATCCGTCAGCGACGAAGGCTCGTCGCAGACAACAACAATCACTTCATTCGAGGCATGAACAAAACTCATCACATGGTTTTCTATACCTGATGCTGTATCGATCACCAGTACGTCCAACAAGTTGTCGATGCTGTTGAAGGCGTTAATCAGTGCAGCATGTTGCGACAACTCAAGGTTAACCATCGATCGGCTGCCGGAAGAAGCAGGTACAATCTGCAACCCTTTAGGCCCGTTCAATAAGATATCTTTCAGATCACAGCGACCCGCCAATACATCTTCAAGTGTTTTATCTGGCGTTAGCCCGAGCAGCACGTCAATATTGGCCAGGCCAAGATCAGCATCCAGCAAGGCCACTCTTTTGTGCATTCGCACGAGAGCCAAGCCGAGATTAATCGCAATATTCGATTTACCGACACCGCCCTTGCCGCCCGTGACCGCAACCACCTGAATTCCATTTTTGTTTTTCACTGGCTACCCTCAACTTCCTTGTTTAAGTTCTTAACCAACATCAAATCAGCTCTATCTGACGTTCGGCGATTGGTTCGAGAGAGTCGGCCATACCTCCACCATCGATCTTACTGACATCGGTTTCCTGGCAGGCGAAGGTCAGCAGCTGTTCAATCAACAATTTGGGCGTGGCCCGCGCAAGATCATCTGGGATCGTGTGTCCACTCGCCAAGTAGGCCGCCGGAATGGCATGATTGACCAGCAAGCTGACAGCGGCTCCAAGACTGGGACATTCATCAAGTCGGGTAAAAATGCAACCCTGGTATGCTCGGGTTTCATAGGTTTCCATTGCGCGTTGCATGGATTCGTATTGCAGGTTAGCTGGCAATACCAACATGGTTGACACACGCTCGCCAAGCTGCCGCAGTTCCTTCATTTGCTTGGCCAGATCACGATCAGTGTGGCGCAGACCTGCGGTGTCAATAAGCACCAATGACTTATCTGAAAATCGCTCAATTGCAGTGTTTAGCCCGCCCTGGTGCGCGTCGACAACTTCGACCTCCACGTCCAGTATTTTACCTATAGTCACCAGTTGCTCATACGCGGCGATGCGAAAGATGTCAGTCGTGATCAAGCCGACATCCTCTGGGCTGTGCTGCAATACGTACTCTGCTGCCAGCTTGCCGATAGTAGTTGTCTTTCCCGCACCGGATGGGCCTACGAAAGCAAACGTGCCGCCGTCACGAACCACATCGTGTCGACCGCAGACAATATTGCTTTGTAGTTCAGACAGTACCAACTGCCAGGACTGCTCAAACTCGGGTATTTCTCGGAACATTCCGACCAGTTTGTCACGTAAGTCGGCACTGAGATGCAGATAATCCACCCGCTCTCGTAATTGTTTGCTCCAGGGGTACTGATAGCTTTCTGCGTACGTTTCCCAGTAGATGCCAAACTCATTCCAAAACTCTCCGATAGAGCGTAATTCGCCAACCAGCCGCTTCAAGGCAGGATCGTGCATGGTCTTAAACGGAAAGCGGCTTGCATCTATCGAGCCCGGCTCGCCTTGGCTATTGGCTTCTGGCATTGGCAGGCTGACAGGTGCAGATTCCAATGGCGGTATGTGCGCATCATCTGGTACAGAGAACGCATTGGGCGACGACTCGATCGGGCTGATATCATTAGCGTGACCGACATCAAAAACCTTGTCGGCCCCGTCGTCCGACTCAATCGATTCTGCACTATTCTCTGCGTCTTCGCGCAAAAACTGTTGCTCAAGTTGTGCCAGCGTTCGTTTAGGGGGCGAAACGGCTTCGTCAGCTTTCAGTTCGGTGGCTTCTGATTGCGAGGGTAACTCATCATTTGCGGCGGGCGTCTGACTGGTAGTTACTGACTTGGCCGTTGTATCACTGCCGTGCTCCTTGCGCTTGGTTTGTTGATTGTCTTTCGACAGCGCGATTAAGAAACTGGGGTCGTCTGTAACAACCACTTCAATGTGGTCTCCCAGTTTGCGACTTTTTAGAATAATCGCGTCCGCACCCATCTCGTCCTTGGCTTTGACCATCGCGTCTTGCATATCTTTGGCAAGTATTGTCCGTGTTGTCATTGTGTCGTCCCTGTGTTGATTGTTATTGAATGTAATAGTTAGCTAATGCTGGCCTCGATTGTGAGGTTCTTGCTTGTTGGTATCTCATTAAACGCAAGCACGTGAAATTCACCATACGAAATGCGCGCAAACCGTGCCATAAGGTTTCGAATCGCAGCAGTCACCAGTAGTACGGCCGGTTTACCATCCATTTCCTGCTTGCGGCCGAGCTCCTGTAGATTCATTTGCAGTTGTTGGGCAAGATTAGGCTCAATCACCGAGTCAAGATTATTGTCGCCGCCCTGGCGTGCCGCTGCCACGCTCTGCTGCAGCATCTGTTCAAGCGCAGGATCCAAGGTGATCACTGGCAAGTTTTCCGCATCGCCATATATGGTTTGGATAATGTTGCGCGACAAGGCCATTCGCACAGCGTTGCACAGCTGATCAATATCCCCAGCCAGATCGGCATTGCTCGCGATTGCTTCCGCGATAGTACGCATATCACGGATTGGTACCCGCTCCTCAAGCAGCATTTTCAGGAGTCGAAGAAAAACTTGAATAGTGACTGTGTTAGGTACCAGCTCTTCAACCAGTTTCGGCGCGGATTCGGCAAGCCGATCAAGTATTCGCTGCGCTTCATCGTGGCCCAACAGCTCATTAACGTGGTACTTTAAAAGCTTGTTCAAGTGAGTTGCTACGACCGTACTTGCGTCAACCACCGTATAGCCCAGCGACTGCGCGTTTTCTTTGTGCTGTGAATCTATCCAAACCGCGTCTAATCCAAAGGCGGGGTCGGTAACCGCAACACCTTCCAGTTCGCCAAACACCTGGCCCGGATTAATCGCCAGTTCTCGGTCAGGAAAGATCTCGGCCTCTGCAATACCTACGCCCATCAGTACGATTCGGTAGGTGTTAGGCCCGAGATCAAGGTTGTCGCGGATGTGCACTGGTGGTATTAGAAAACCAATGTCTTGCGACAGCTTCTTGCGTATTCCGCGAATTCGTCCCAACAGATCGCCTTGCTGGTTCTTGTCAACCAGTGGTATCAATCGATAACCAACCTCTAAACCAATTCGGTCGACAGGCGCCACATCCTCCCAGCCAAGCTCGGCAGGCTCCGCAGGTGCTTCTTTGACGTCTTCTTCCTGTTTTTCTTCAAGCTGAGTTCGTTCACCGTTTTGCTGATTGATGTACCAGGCACCACCACCGGCCAACGCAGCCAGCGACAAGAATGCAACATGTGGCATACCGGGAATCACGCCCATCAGTGCCAGTATTCCCGCTGCGATGGACAGTGCGCGAGGGGACGCGAACATTTGCGAGTACACCTGCTGGCCCATATCGATGGATGAGTTGACTCTGGTGACCATAATCGCGGCCGCACTTGACAACAGCAGCGAGGGGATCTGTGCGACCAGACCGTCGCCGATGGTAAGTAGGGAATATTTTTGCATGGCATCACCAAATTCAAGCTCATGCTGCACCATGCCAATACCCAGACCGCCAATCAGGTTGATGATCAGAATTAGAATGCCTGCCACCGCGTCACCACGAACGAATTTGCTGGCGCCGTCCATCGCCCCGTAAAAATCCGCTTCGCTGGAAACGTCCTCGCGTCTTATCCTGGCTTGTTCCTGATCAATCAATCCGGCATTCAAATCGGCGTCAATGGCCATCTGCTTACCGGGCATAGCATCCAGAGTGAAGCGCGCACTCACCTCGGAAATTCGACCTGCGCCTTTGGTGACAACTACGAAGTTGATGATGATCAGGATAAGGAACACCACCAGGCCAACGGCGTAATTACCACCGATAACCACTTCACCAAAAGCCTCAATAACCTTGCCGGCTGACGCGCCACCTGTATGCCCTTCAAGCAGCACGACACGGGTTGAAGCCACATTAAGCGCCAGGCGCAGCAAAGTGGCGACCAGTAACACGGTTGGAAATACCGCGAAATCAAGTGGCCGCAGAGCGTAGACAGCCACAAGCAATACAACAATCGCCAGGGCTATATTGAATGAAAAGAACACGTCCAGAAGAAACGGTGGTATGGGCAAGGTCATCATTCCCATGATGACAAGCAACAAAAGTGGCACACCAAAATTGCCTTGCACTATGTGCCTGGCGGTTTCCAGCAGCGGCTTTGGGGCGTTGGTTTCTACAGCGTCCATGCTCGGGCGGTGACTGCTCCGCCAAATTAATGGCAGACACTCCGCAATACTCCTTTTTTATGACGTAGCGTCGATCAATCCGTATTCGATCGACAGCGTTTACTGGTCAACACATGGCAAAAAAGTCGAACATGCTCGCTTTTCTGACGCGCGCTACCAGTACCTGGTGTGTAACTGCAATATTCATGCAAATTCGCTGTGAAATTACTGATGATTGCCAATGACCGACGAGCGGTCGACCAGCACACTACTAGTCGTACTGAAACTCCTCAGGTATTTCAATATTGCCAAGGGTAGGCTTAGCACCTGCTCTGCGCGGTTGTTTTAACTGAAATACATACGCCAGAACTTGAGCGACCGCCAAATACAGGGCATCCGGTATCTCTTCGCCGATTTCAGTGGTGTAATACAGGGCCCGCGAGAGCGCTGGTACCTCGACCAGTTCCACATCATTTGCCTGCGCAACTTCTCTTATTCTGAAGGCCACAAGGTCAACGCCCTTGGCAACAATAACGGGAGCACTGCTTGTGTCGCTGGCGTACTTCAATGCCACCGAAAAGTGTGTGGGGTTCGTTATTACAACGTCTGCGTCTGGAATGTCGCTCATCATGCGAGCTCTCGCAAACTCGCGCTGCAGTTGTCTTACCTTGCTTTTTACCTCTGGTCGACCTTCGGTTTCCTTCATTTCATCCTTGACTTGCTGCAAGGTCATTTTCAGCTTCTTGATGTGTTGCTGAATCTGAAAGGGCACATCCACCGCGGCAATGACCAACAGAGCCAGACTGGTTGCCAGGGTGGCCAGACCAATATCCCGACTGGCACTGAC
The DNA here is from genome assembly GCA_030429735.1 of Gammaproteobacteria bacterium. Classification (GTDB taxonomy): domain Bacteria; phylum Pseudomonadota; class Gammaproteobacteria; order Pseudomonadales; family JAUIET01; genus JAUIET01. Next base: position 116,042 of record JAUIET010000004.1, on the reverse strand, counting down.
AATCGCATCGTTAAGACCAAGATCATCAAGCAATAGTAAATCCGCTTTGAAGAAATTAAGACAGAACCAGGCAACACTGCCAACCAATACTACTTTTGCAATGGCTTTTATCAGCTCCATCAAGGAATTCATTGAGAACATGCGCTTCAAACCTTTCAGCGGGCTGATTCTCTCGAGCTTTGGCGCCAGTGCTTTTGAACTGAACCCCCAGCCGCCGAGCAGCATAGGGCCGACTACACCCAGCAAAAACAATAGAACAAGTGGCGGCAGACTGGTCCACAACGCGTCCATCGCATTTCGATCGAGCATATTCAACATACTACTGGGGTCGAACAACTGTTCGCGGCTGGGAGCAAAACTCGCGCGCATTGATCTTGCCAGGCTGTTGGCGAGATTTTCGTACCATAACCAGAGTACCGCCACGCCGCCAATAAGAAGAACGGCCGTGCTCAACTCCTTGGAACGGGCAATCTGTCCCTCTTTGCGCGCCTCTTCAAGGCGCTTGGCGGTGGGTTCCTCGGTTTTTTCCTGGCTTAGATCTTCTTCAGCCACTGCAATCCCCGCCAGACATTTGACGTTTAATGATATTTAGGTCTGGGAATGCAAGTTTGAATCCAACTTCGCTTCAACCGATGATTTTTTGGTTTGTTCATGCGGAATGACATTGCTGTAGCGCGCCAGTGCCTGGCGTAAGGTATCCTGGGTGCGCTTATCGCCCTGTGCAACGATGAACAATTGACCTTGCTTCAACTGACGCAAGCCGTTACGCAAACCACCTGGCGCTACTGCCCGGCTAAACGCCCCTCCTGCCCAGCCACCCAGTATCGCGACCACCATAATCAGTGAACTGTACACCAGCTGCCCAGCCGGACTCAGTAGAGGTAAAAACAATACACTCGCAATCACCGCACCGATCGCGGCAGACACCGCGTAAATCGAGCCGCGCATGGCCTTGTTTCGGCGTTCATTATTCACGGTTGATGAATAACGCTTTATGTCGCCGGAGCTGCCACGCGCATAAACCTCCAGAGTATAGTTGCTTGCCTCCGAATTGAACGCAGCCCGCAATATATCGGTTTTCAGACTCTCGTCATCACAGTAGTAGTAGCTGTACGTCATATTGCTGACCTGCGCAGACACATCTGATTCACCAGGAAGGCGGGCTAGGAGCCAAATGTTGTCATATCATGCAAGGTAATGTCGAGTAACTGTTGAAAAAGTTGCGCAAACCCCGACAGACCAAACCACAGAAACACGCTACCGAGCACAATAGCGGTTGGGAAACCGAGTGAAAATACGTTGAGCTGCGGAGCTGCTTTTGTCATCACCCCAAACGCCAGGTTGACGATCAGCAAGGCACTGACCACGGGCAGAGATATCAACAAAGCGTGTGCGAACATCCATGTTCCCTGCTCAACTATTTGCAAACCGGTGCTTGCCATTAGAAATTCACCGCCCGCTGGTATGCGCCGAAAACTGTCCAGCATCGTTTCAATCATCACTAAATGGCCATTCATTGATAGAAACAACAGTGTTGTTAGAATGACAAACAGCTGTGAGACAACCGCGACTGATACACCATTGGATGGATCGATCATCGAGGCGAAGCCCAAGCCCATTTGCATTGCAATAATCTGGCCGGCAATAACAAACAGATGAAAAAACACTTGCAACATAAACCCCATCAAGACACCGATAAGCACTTCCTGCAGAACAGCAATAATGGTCACGCCGGTAAATCCGGGCTGAAAATCAAGTGGTGGCAGCAGAGGCGCCAGGATGGCGGTAATCATCAGTGAGAGAATCAGGCGTATCCTGCCTGGGACCATTCGTGTTCCAATGATCGGCACAACTGACAGAAACGCAGTGATTCGAAACAAGGGCAACAGATAACTGGCCACCAGTGTTTCCAGCTCTGACAGATTGAACTCCAGCATGTGCGTTTGTCGCTAGCCTATGAGTAGCGGAATACTCGCGACCAGACGCTCGGTAAACTGGGTCAACTTCATTAGCAAAAATGGACCAGCAAACATCATGGCAACAAATGTGGTGAGCAAGCGAGGCAGAAAACTGAGAGTTTGTTCGTTAATCTGTGTGGCCGCTTGAAACACGCTGACCACCAGGCCAACAATCAGACTGGGCACAATCAGTATGCTCACCAGTACAATGATGAGATAGATGGCTTCGCGCAACAAATCGACAACAACTTCCGGGCCCATATTTTCTATTCCTTAACGCGTCTGATCAACAGGTCAACCGGCAACCAATTCGCTTAAATAGCAAAACTGGATGCCAGGGTGCCAATGATAAGCGCCCAGCCGTCGACTAATACGAACAGCATTATCTTGAATGGCAGTGAGATGATGATGGGTGACAACATCATCATACCCATGGCCATCAGCACACTGGCAACCACCAGGTCTATAACCAGAAATGGTATGAAAAGCATAAACCCAATCTGGAAAGCAGTCTTTAATTCACTAGTGACAAATGCCGGTGCCAGAATAGTGAACGGTACCTCATCCACCGAATTTACCGGGCCATGGTCTGCAATTCTCATGAACAGGTTGAGATCAGATTCCCGTGTCTGTGCAACCATGAATTCCCTAAAGGGAACCAGCGCGGTTTTCAGGGCATCACTGGAACCCAGCTGCTCTGACAGATACGGTTGCACGGCACTTTCATTTACCTGTTTTATCACGGGAGTCATAATAAAAAGCGTTAAAAACAGTGCCATTCCCAGTAGAATCTGATTGGATGGTGTTTGCTGTAAACCCAATGCCTGCCTCAGTATTGCAAACGTAATGATGATACGAGTAAAGGATGTCATCATCATTAGAATGGATGGCAGTAAACTCAGAATCGTCATGAAAGCGAGAATCTGAATAGTGACACTGTAGTCTTCGCTGCCGTCTTTGTTCGTCACTACTTTCATTGCAGGTATCGCCGCAATGCCTGCCGCGGCTGCTACGGTTTGCGGATCAACGCGTGCGGCGTCGCGAACCTGCGCTGCACTGCCAAGGCTTGCGAGAGACAGCATCAGAACGAGCAAAAACTTGCTAATCACACTAATCATGCTGGCGCGCACCTGGAAGCAAATTCGCAAGCTGACTTGAGAAATCTTTTTTTGATGTACTTGTTTCAGCAATATCAACCACAGGTTCTGCGAATGTCTGAATTCTTGACACACGACCAGGAGCAACACCTATCAATACTTGCTGCTCACCGACTTGAACAAGAACAAGTCGCTCACGCGCACCCAGCGATAGCGAAGCGATCGTACTCAACTGCTGACCATTGGCGTGGTTAATGCTCGATAAACGCTTGATCACCCAGATGCAGACAACAATCAAGCCCACAACCAGGATCAGGCTGAGCAGCAAATTTCCCAGTTGTGACGCCTGTGGAAATTCATTCATAGCTTTTGAATACGCTCTGAGGGGCTGATCACGTCCGTCATCCGTATACCGAACTTTTCATTAACAACCACCACTTCACCGTGCGCGATCAACGTGCCGTTGACCAATACATCCAGAGGTTCACCCGCAATGCGATCCAGCTCAATCACCGAGCCCTGATTCAATTGCAAGAGCTTACGGATAGGCATACGGGTAGCCCCCACCTCCATAGAGACGGTAACCGGAATATCCAGTATGACATCCAATTTCGGCGCATCATCGTTGCTCGCGTCTGGCAAGGCATTGCTCTCTGGCGGCGGGCTCACTTCTAATTCGCTGTTGTTCGCGTTGTCGTCCTCGGGTTGAACTGACTGTGTGTCATCCATAACTACTTCCTTTGTATTGTACGGCTTACGGCCGCGCGCTTTTCAATCCTGCTTATTCGTCTGCAGCAACCCGCTGATGGATTTCCAATGCCATGCGGTCACCAGAAACGCCAAGCTTGGCACTGTAAATCAATCTATCGTTGGCCAGCACACTGACGTATTCGGGTAAATCAACGGGTATTACGTCGCCCTCCTCCAAATCGAGTATGTCGCGCAACGAGATTTGTCGCTCCACTACCTTGCAATTGAGGTCGATGGAGGCGTGCATCAGTTCCCGTCGTAATTCGTCGCCCCACTGATCGTCGCTGGAATCAACATCTGTCTTCAGTCCCGCGCCCAGGGTGTCCTTGATCGGCTCTACCATGCTGATCGGCAGAACAATATGAAATTGCCCCGCGTCTCCATCCAGATCCACCTCGAAACGGCTGACGATCACCGATTCTGATGGCGCCATCATGTTTGTCAGCAAAGGGTTACTCTCATGACTTTTTAATTGCAGTGCAAAGTCCACCACTGACTGCCACGCCTGTTTGATGTCGGCAAAGCTGCCGTTGATAACCCGATTCACAATTCGCTGCTCGGTCATGGTAAATTCACGAGTTTCCACTTTTACGTTTTGCCCGTTGCCCCCAAAGAAAAGATCAACGAGCTTGAATACCAGGGTGGCATCAAGCGTGATTAAACCTCTGCCATAAAGTGGCGCAAACTCTACCCAGTTAAGGCTGGCAGGAACGTATAAGTCACCCGCGTATTCGGCGTATTTTTGAACCTCAATCGTATTTGCGCTGACGCCGCAATTTCGTTGCAACATATCGGAGAGCGTCGTTCGAAAAAAGCGGGCGAAACGTTCGTTTAACATTTCCAGGGTCGGCATTCGACCCCGAACGATCTGATCTTGCTGCTTAAAATCAAACGGAACGGCCACACCGTCATTGACGCTGCGTTCTATTTCTACATCACCGTCATCCACTCCGGTGAGCAATGTGTCGATTTCTTCCTTGCTAAGAAGGTCCTTATCGCCCTCGCCGCCTTCACTCATTGCAATACAAAATCCATGAACAATATTTGCTCAACGCCTTCCTTGCCCAATTCTTTCTTCATTACCCCCTGCACTTCGCTCAGTGCAGCTTGCTGTAAGGCCAGCTTGCCTTCGTGCGTTTTCAGGGCGTCATAATCCGTACTGCCAAACAACATCACCAATTGATTTCTAACTGTTGGCATATGTTGCTCCATGGCTACAACCACTTCGTCGTCCCGCGTCATCGCAGCAACCTCCACTTTCATATAGCGTGATCGACCGTCGATAATGTAGTTACTGATAAATTCGGGCTTCAGATACACGTATTGAGCCGGCAGTTGACTGACATCAACTTCCTTGACTTCTTCTTCACCTCCGCCGCCACCCAGCAGGCCACTAAACCACGCGCCTGCACCACCGCCAGCGAGAACAACAACCAAACCGATTATCAGAGGGAGTTTACTTTTCTTCTTTTCTTCGCCGTCTTCTGCTTCTTTGTCTGCCATTTCGTCTATTCCTTAACCATTATCGGCACGTAAACGCAACCGCGGCCGCGTCATAATTCCGGACATTTCCGGCACCGACAAATAGAAGAGCAATAGCTATGCCAGCTATGCGAATTACGGGCTAATACCTTGTTTTATAAGAGCTTAGAAGGCTGCACTGTCGTCATTAGAAGTGCACCTGGCAGAACTGCAGTCAAAATATTGACAGCGCACGGTCAGGCGTAAGCGTCGATACCCCCATCGCGTTGAGATTCAGCGCCGACACCAGCATCAGCGGCGTTTGTTTCGTCCGTCACCAGCGTGTCATCGCCAGCGTTGGCCAAGGCGCCGGCTTCACCATCTTTCTGGTTTGCCGAATCAGCAGACTGCTGTTCCACATTGGCATCCGCTAATTCAATACCGAGGCTCTCAAGATGCTCCCTTAATCTCGGTAGCGACTGTTCGATCAATTCACGCGCATTCGCGGTCTGGGTAACAAATGAGACTGTTGTTTGACGATCATCCTGTGCAATCTGAATGCTCACTGAACCGAGTTCAGGTGGGTCGATTTGGATATTCGCACGCTGGGCACTGGAGTTGATCATCCATTGTATTCTGTCACCCAGAGCCGCAGCCGCATCAGCTTGTGCACCAGCCATGCCTGGTATCAGGCCGCTGCTCAGTGAAGCGGTGCCACCGGCAGCTGCAATGAAAGACTGGGCGGCTGTCACCGAAGGCAGCGCAATTGTTCTGCCTACGTCCCCATCGACGGGTCTTGTGTCAGTCATTGGATTGTGATCAGTGCGCATCGTGTTATCTTGCTGACGACCCAGCCCTCTATCGAATGCCGCACGGACCGTGCTGCGAAATGCCTCTGCATTCAATGCCTGACGATTAAGTACCGCGGCGGGGTCTGGTAGCGGCAGTTCTGGTGTGCTAACACTGATACTGACTGGCTTTCCATTAATTGCCGAATATTCAACCGGAGACATCAGCTGACTTCTCGCCTCTGACGTTGTGTTTCTCAATTCGCCCAGCGCAGAAACAGCGGTGTTGCCAAGTCGAGATTGCACGAGTTCATCCATAATGGCTTGATTATGTAGCCCGGTGTTCGCGGCTGATGTCTCCACGCCACCGGTTACTGACCGCCCAGCTTCAGTACTTGAAAGGCCCCGCTGATCGTTACTGACCAGCGGCGGTATTGCCGCCGTGTTGTCGACACGGGTACGCAAAGTGACGGCGTCCGTAACCTCGTCTAATGGAGCAAATACGCCAGTGCTTAACCTTATCCCTTGCGGGCTCAGGTCAATCGACCTGGACGCTACTCCCTGTTGAAGGGCTTGATCTATTGGTCCGGAGTTTTGCGATAGAAACCTGGATACGTCCAGAGACTTCAGGTCATAGCGTCGACTTAAGTCTGCGAGGGTTTGTGGCGAGTCGGAACTCTGAATTGCCGGTGTTCGCTGTCCTTCGCCGGTCTGTGCAGTATCAGGAATATTCAAGGCCATTGCCATTGCCCTGGCACTGGAAATGACGCTTGATAGGGAATGCGTAACTGTATTATCCGTTAGCGGTACTGCCGCCTTCGCCGTAGCACCGTTGTGCTGTGCGGCAGTCGTTTCACGACCTGGCAAACTGCTTTCAAAAAGACGGCCATTGCGTTCAGCCATTTTCAGAGCAGATTGTAATGCGGGTGAGTCGGCTATAATCGACGCAAGCTCGCTGAACTGCACGGGTGTTGACCTATCAGGTGCAAGCCCCTGGGCCTGTGTTGTAGATACCTCAGCATTTACCCCGTTAAATGACCGATGTTCAGCGGTGGACTGCTGCCCTGCAACAGACTGTTGCCCGACGAAATACTGCCTGAGACTCTGCAGAGTCTGCTCGATGTCGTTTAGGGAAAATGACGGAGTAATTCCAGATTCATCCGTTGCCTGTTCGGTGGATGCAGCGGCTGAAGTATGAGCTTCAATTGCTTCTGCGATACGCGCCAAGACTTGTTCAATCGGCAAAGCCGTGCCTGTCAGCGGCAATTGCTTGCCGCTTGCCAGCGTTTGAGAGTCCATTCCAACTGCGAGCTGCGAACCTGCCCAATTGTCGCTGATATTCGACTCTGTCTCCGCTGCAGAGATTTGCTGTTCCAGCGCGGCCTGAAAATAGCCCGCTAATTCAGTGAGTTGGCTAGTATCAGTTGTGTTGCTGGTGATTTGAATCGCACCGCTGTGTTGCAGCGATAGCATAGAGGAAATTGTCATAGCGTTCCTGTCGGTCAAAAAACGAGCATACCTGCTCTTGCTCCTACAGTTACGTTGCAATTGCCTTGCCAATAATGAAACTTACCGGCGCGCAAATACGCTTATCCGATTTGTTCGCTGAGTTCTTTCCTGGTGGCTTCCCATTGCAATTGCAAAAGGTGCAATTGTGCTTGATGATCTGCCGGCTCTGTAGCCGCATTTAATTTCTGACACAGCTGCGCCATAGTCTTCGCACCCAAATTGAGGCAACTTCCCTTCAGGCTGTGGGCCAGGTCCTTGGTGGCTTGAAAAGATGCGTCAGAAAGCAGTGCCTGCAGCTGCTCAAGCTTTCGATCGGTGTCATCAATAAAGGCATGAATAAAGGCGGGAAAATCATCCCCAAGCACAAATCTCAATTCGCTGAGGTGTTCATCATCAAGCAAGCTACTCATAGCTTGCGATCTTAGCACTGATAGACGACTTTGATCTGATTCTTCTGCCCGTAGAACTGTAACTCACTGGCAAGCGCTCGCACGATATGCAGGCCACGGCCAGACATGTGTTCACTGGGCGTTTGATGCGACGCTTCCTCATTGACCAGATCTGCCATTCCCGGCCCGGAATCAGCAACCACTATTTCAAGGCGGGGACGGTCAGCAATATCCAGCATGCAATCAATCTTGATCCAGGTTTGCGCCGAGTCGCCTAACTCGGCAAGCCTGCGGAGCTTTTTGTCGCGATCTTCATGAAACTGATAAAAGCTGTCCTCGCCCTGTTTCTGGCTGTCGGACATCGCCAGTACACCGTAATCCAGTGCATTCACATATAGCTCATTGATGACTGTGTGCACATCCGGCCTGGCCGACTCAGGTAAACCACTGCCAATCAGTGCATCCAGAATTCCGGGAACCGGGCTTGCTTCACAAAGCTCAGCATTTCGAAACGCAAATTCAAGAAACCAGCAATGCGCTGATGCATACTTCGCCTGCGCCTGCTGGCATAGATCATCAGACAGGTCTTCTTTGCGTTTGGTAAGTCGTCGATCCAGAAACATGTTTACTGGCTCCAGATATTAGCTCATTTAAGTCTAGCAGCTCCTGACCAATTGGCAGCTTGCAGCACACCCTTTACATTGGCGGCGTATTACAAGTAGTTTTGACGCTGCATGATCTCCTCTTCAGTTTGAGCCTCTTGCCGACGAAATGCTTCCTGGCGCTGCAAGCGAACCACCTCCTGCAAACTGTTGTTCATGTTTTGCGTCCGATGCCGAGCCTCAACCCATACTTCGCGAGCCTGCACCAGGCGCTGTTCAATAGCGGCATTTTCTCGCTGCTGCTGCTCAATCACCGACTGCAAACGATTCAAAAACAGCTGCTTGCGGGTTCGTTCGGCCGGATCAATTTTTGCGCTACCCTGAGCGCTGCGCATGGCCTCAAGGTATTCGGAAAAATAGGCGTTTAGCTGCGTGTATTTGCTCATGCCAGCATCCAACAACGCAGAGTACTCGGCGACCGTAGTTGCTACTGCTTGCTCCTCACTTCTTAAAACAGCGCTCATGGTACTAAGAACCTGCCGCCTTCTTCGCAGATCAGCCGGCATCTAAGTGGTGCTACTCATGACTGACTGCAGCAATCGGTTCAGCTGAAATTTGCATTTCCCCGGCTGTGCCGCTTTTAACCAGCTGATCCAAGCCGTCAATGGCGTCTTTAATACTGACTCCCTGATCAACACTCTGTTGCAGAAAGGACTGCATAAAAGGCCATTTTGCCACCGCCCGGTCAACACTGGGGCTAGCGCCCTGGCGGTAGGCACCGATCGCAAGCAAGTCTCTAATGTCTTCATAGGCGGCACTCCATTGCTTGAATTGCAAGGCGTTCTGTTGATGGCCTTTGTCGGTCACGCTGGGCATCACGCGGCTGACTGAGGCACCCACATCGATCGCCGGAAAATGGCCAGCATCTGCAAGCTTGCGTGACAAGACCACATGGCCATCAAGAATGGCTCGCGCCGCATCAGCAACCGGGTCTTGCAACTCATCGCCATCGGTAAGAACCGTATAGATAGCGGTCAGGCTTCCGGAACCAATCGCCCCATTCCCGGCGCGCTCCACCAGCGACGGCAATTTTGCAAACACAGAGGCCGGGTATCCGCGTGTCACCGGTGGCTCGCCTGCTGCCAAAGCAATTTCCCTGTGCGCCTGAGCGAAGCGGCTAAGAGAATCCATTAGTAGTAGCACGTGCTTACCCTGGTCTCGAAAATACTCCGCAATGCGTGTCGCAACATTGGCAGCGCGCACCCGCATCAATGGAGTTTCATCGGCCGGTGCAGCAACCACTATCGCTTTCCGCCGCGTTTCTTCAACCATGTTTTGATCGATAAACTCGCGGACTTCCCTGCCGCGTTCGCCTACCAGACCAACAACCACAACATCGGCCTCGGTATATCGCGTAATCATTCCCAACAAGGTACTCTTGCCCACACCACTGCCTGCGAACAAACCCACTCGTTGGCCTTTCCCCAGAGTAAGAAGACTGTTGATAGATCTAACACCCACGTCCAGTGGACTTTCAATCGCTTGCCTGAGCATAGGATTGATGGCCGAGGAACGAAACAACACATTGCTGCTTGGCTTCAGCTCGCCCAGTTGGTCAAGTGGCTGTTCCAAAGAATTTATCACACGTCCGAGCAGCTCCGGCCCAACCGCCAGTTTGCTGCTTTGCTGCACGGGTCGAACCCGTGCACCCGGGTATAATTCATGTTGACCGCACAAGGCCACGAGAAAGGTTTTTTCATCTGAGAAACCAACAACTTCGGCTTCAACAGGCGCATGCTCAGGGTGCTCTATCAGGCACCGGCTTCCCACTGCTGCTTTCAGGCCAACTGCTTCAATGGTTAAGCCGAGAACGCGACTTAATCTGCCGGTGGCCTTTGGTTCCGGTTGAAAGTCGAACAGATTAGCCGCGGCACTGAGTTCTTCAAGCATTATGACCCGCCCTCACCCACCGCACCTAGCTGGGACTGGAGCGCGGCCAACGCCTCGTCTATTCTGTGCTGCACTGTATGATCAAGCAATGCCCTGCGCGACTCGACAATACAATCGCCTGTCTGCAGTGTTGTATCGCTCACCAGTCGCCATTGACCGTCATTCTTGAAGCCTTGCAATGTGGCGCAATCACTTTCGCAGACACGCACTTCCAAAACCTGATCATGATCCGACAGGCTGGTCAGGGCCTGCTCAATAATTGATTCGAGATTGCGCGAGCCCATACTCAACTCAGCACGTGTGACGCTGCAGACCATTTTTTCTATCAGCTGTAACATCAATCGCCGTTCTTGCTGATTGTGCAGGTTAAGGGCTGTCGGCAAGTTCTCCTCCAGCCGTGCAACAACTGACAGCGCAGAACCCAGACGCTGCTCTGCTTCCTGTTGGCCCAGGCGCAGCGCTTCTTCTCGACCTTGTCGCTCGCCAGCCTCTTTACCCTGTTGCAAACCCTCCTTGTAAGCTTGCTCTTTTGCCTCGCAGATAAGGGTCTCCAGTTCTTCGACGGTGACTTTTTTTCGGCCGCCAGATTGTTCTGTGCTGACAGATTTCTGTGCCTGCGCATTTAATGCCGGGAACTGAGCTGTCGACGTGCCGGTCTGGGTACCAACAAAGGCTATTTTGTCGTTGCCCAGCTCAGGGGGAGTCCAGTTTTCCATGTCGCCTGCCTGGGCTGCGGGTATTCGGTCCTGCCACATTTAGAGCATCTCATCGCCAGAGCCACCCAGAGAAATTTCGCCATCTTCTGCAAGCTTGTGAGCCAGCGTGAGAATTTCACGTTGCGCTTCTTCCACTTCGCTAACGCGCACAGGGCCTTTGGCTTCCAGATCATCGGCAAGCAACTCAGCAGCACGCTTGGACATGTTGCCAAATATTTTGGCTTTCAGTTCCTCACTGGCCCCTTTCAGAGCCGTGATCAGTTTGTCGGTATCGACTTCTCTGAGAACCACTTGAATACCGCGATCATCAACATTCAGCAGATTCTCAAACACGAACATCAAGTCTTTTATTTCAACAGACAGTTGCTCGTTTTGTTCGGTCAACTGCTCCATCACATCGGCTTCCAGTTTCTTATCAAGACTGTTCAGGATCTCTGCCGCTATACGCCGCCCACCCATCGGCCGGGCTTGAGTTTTAGCGTGTCCCGCAAATTGCTGCTCCAATATTTCGTTGAGCTCCTGCAACGCTGCCGGATGAACGGTGTCCAGTTCAGCCACGCGGCGAATAATTTCCAGACGTTTGGTTTCGTCCAGAAATTCCAGTATTTCTGCTGATTGCTCAGCCTCAAGATACGCAATAACGATGGCCTGAATCTGCGGGTGCTCGTGCCGAATTATGTCGGCTACTTTACGCGCCTCCATCCATTTGAGTGAATCCAAACCGGACGTAGAACCCCCAAGTCGAATTCGATCAACTAGACTGTTGGCCTTATCTTCGCCGAGTGCTTTGACCATGATGCTGCGAATGTAATCTTCTGAATCAACGCCCAGGCCTGTTTGCCCACCAACATCTGTCAGCAATCGGCTAACAGCACTTTCAACGTGCTCCTGTTTAACATCAGCCAGCATCGACATCGAGGTACCAATGGCTTGCACTTCCTTTGGGCCCATGTTTTTTAGCACAGCTGCGGCATCTGCCTCACCGAGTGACATCAATAATATGGCCGCCTGATCCAGCTTGGAGAGTGATCCGACTGTTTCTTCCCCACCATTACTCACTTTCGGCTACCCATTTCTTAATAACCTGCGCAACACGATTCGGGTCCTGCTCTATCAGGCCCTTGATTGAATCCATCTGTTGTTCAAAGCTTCCTTGCAAACCGGGTATCATCAGCTGATCCGAGCCGTCGCCAAGCGCCGCAGCAGCGCCGCCAGCTAATGCCGCATTTGGACTGTTTCGATCAGCGCCCAGCGACCGATCAGCGTCTTCCTCCGTCACCCGACTTTCAGACGCTGATTCTTTAGTGGATGCATCGGTGTCTGGACCTTCAATATTGCTGAGTGCAGGTGGCGGTGCCGGCGGAGCTGCCTTGCTCAGGTTTTTCAGTGTGGGCCGCAGCACTCCAAAGACCAGAATCAGCACGAATATTCCACCCATCACCTGTTTGATCAACGTTTTGAACCACGCCTGCTCCCAAATAGGTGGCGCTTCAAACACAACTTCCGGCGCCTGTTTTACGAACTCCGCATTGATTACGCTGACCGAGTCTCCGCGCGCAGCGCTAAAACCAACAGTATCTTTTACCAGCTGGGTCAGGCGCAGCAGCTCTTCCTCATCCCATGGCTCGGCGATCATCTCCGGCTCCGTTGGTGCGGTCTCCTCGCCTTCTTCCTCAGCATCGTTTTCGGCCGTTTCTTCTTCGCCTTCTGCAAGCGCGGCTTGCTCAGCAGGTTTTGGAACCATCTTATGGTCAACCACAACCGCCACCGATATTCTCTGGACTTTGCCAACCTGGTGGCGCGTGTGACTGATTGTTCTGTCAAGCTCGTAGTTGCGCGTACTCTGCCTTTTTGTTGAACTACCGGCGCCACCAGTATCCGCAGCAGCGGCTCCTGCACCAGGGTTGTTGGCAGCCACATTGGCTGCAGGCGGTGGCTGATTGGTTAACGCGCCGGGGACTCCCGCTGCCAATGCATCATCGCCACTGCGTTGCTCTTCCAGGGTTTCTTCACTGCGCACCGACTGCAGGTCGGGGTTATATATCTCATCGGTCTGTTCCATCTCGGTAAAATCAACGTCCAGAGTGACCTCAGAACGATAGTTACCCGTACCGACAATAGGACCCAGAATGCTGTTTACCCGTTCATTGAAGTCTTGCTCCAAGCGGCTCTTGTAGTCGAGCTGGCGACTTGCCATTTCCAGGTCGCGACCGTCTTCCGAGCTCGACAAGAGGTTACCCAGCTGGTCAACAATAGTGACATCTTCGAGGTTAAGCTCAGGAATACTAAAGGCCACCATATTCCGAATGGCTTTGACCTGTGAGTTACTGAGCGCGCGGCCCGAGAACAGCTCTACGAATACTGACGCGCGCGGTCGTTTCGCATTTCGTACAAACACCGACGCTTTTGGAATGGCCAAATGAACACGAGCACTGCGCACCGCATTAATGTTGCTGATAGTACGCCCGAGTTCGCCTTCCAAACCGCGACGATAGCGCGCTGTCTCCATAAACTGACTGGTACCCAACGATTGCTCCTGGTCCAGCACTTCCAGGCCTACCGCCGGATTCGCACTGATCCCCCCGGCTGCCAATTTCAGGCGTGCACTGTGAAGTTGCTCGGCTTCAACCAGCAGGTTTCCGGTGCGTGAGTCGAGTTTGTAAGGAATTCTATTGCCATCAAGTATGGTGATCGCTTCATTGGCATCCACATATTCCATACCGTCAAACAATGGACGATACTCAGGTTCCTGGCTCCACAGCACAACACCAAAGCCCACAGCAACACTGGCCGCTAAACCCAGCATCAAACCAAGTTGCCTTAGAAAACTGAGACCGTTGAAGCCTGCAAAGCCTAATACGGCGGTCGAATCAGTTGTTGCCACGCACTATATTCCTTGTGCCACATTCAATTATTATTGACAGCCTAGATAGGCATATTCATCACTTCCTGGTAGGCCTCTACCAGACGGTTTCGTACCTGGGTCATTGCTTGGAATGCCACGCCAGATTTTTGTGATGCCACCATCACATCACTGAGCGATACGCGGGTGTCGCCCAACTGGTAAGCCTCCGCCAATGCACCGGACGTCTTTTGCAGCTCATTGACTTTGTCGATTGCCGAACTGAGCGTATTTTGAAAGTCTGATTTGGCCACAGCATTCGGACCTTGATTAATGCCACGCAAATTGAGTGCATTGGCATTGCCAGTATCGCCCTGAATCGGATTGCTAATACCGGCTTGAGCTTGCTCACGCATCATCCGCATTTGTTGCAACACATTATTTACGTCAACTCGACCTGCATCCATTTCGTTCTGACCCAATCCTTTCTATTACTTGTTGCCCGCGACTGTCTGCAACAGGCAGTCAATTTTCCGACATTCAAGAGCAAACTGTAGTGCGCAACGCGTATGTTGACGACTTCTTGACGTCTGACCCGGTGACGCACCCACCTATTTCGCTCCTTGCGGAGATGTCCAGAATGAAGTGCAGTTATCGGGCCAACTCTATGACTCGCATTGGCATAGCGGACAAGCGGTGCAACTGCTCAGAAAATACCCATCGACGTGCCCGCCGCCATACTCAGGCCCAACTCTTCACATTGCTCCAGCGCGGAATCAGTAATACCGCCAACCGATAAAACAGGTTCCGCGACTTTGCGTAGAGGATAACCAAGCACAATGCGTTCAACAGCGTTGATCGCTCCTGTGCCATCGTTTCCGGCGCCTACGAACAAGGCATACGGCAGATTTATTTTATAGGGTTCTGCGGGGTAGAAAGTACGGTCAAAAAAATCTTTCAACATGCCCGACATATACCCAAAGTTTTCAGGCGTTCCAAAAATCAGCGCGTCTGCATCAAGCAAATCCTGCAGCATTGCATCACCGGCCAGTAACAAGCGCGTGCTCACGGTCTCTTCCTGACACGCCCCGTTGTACACGGCTTTCGCCATAGCATCCACGTGACTTCCCTGACTGTGGTAGATGATTCGCAGCTGCTTCATGTGCCTGAATACTCATTGACGCGATGGGTGCGATGCGTGCGATTACCGATAGGTCATCAGTACGCGAACCACATACACGTATTATAGAAGCTCGCCCCCGATCGCCCTAGCTATTAAACAATGAACGAAGTCAATCGCCAATGGTTACTCAATTCACGCCCAAGCGGCATGGTGAGTGAAGCCCATTTCAAATACCTTGAAACTGATGTACCAGAGCCCATACTGGCGGATGGTGAGTATCTTGTGCGCAATCTCTATCTGAGCTTTGAGCCCGCCATGCGTGGTTGGATGGATGATGAGCCCAGCTATTTACCGCCAGTCGAACTGGGCCAGGTGATGCGTTCTACCGCGGTTGCCCAGATTGTGCGTTCCGAAAACCCTGATTTCCCGGAAGGTCAACTGGTACAGGGCATGTTTGGCTGGCAGGACTATGCGCTTGGCAGCGGGAGAGATGACATGTTTCCAGCCAATCTGATACCTGAAGGTGTACCCCCGACTCTCCCTTTGACTATTATGGGAGGCACCTCGTTAACCGCGTATTTTGGTTTACTTCACATCGGCAAGCCGACGCCGGGTGAAACCGTACTGGTGTCTGGCGCGGCGGGGGCTACCGGCTCAGTGGCTGCGCAGATTGCCAAGCTGAAAGGTTGCCGTGTGATTGGCATTGCCGGTGGGCCGACGAAGTGTCAATGGCTGCTCGATGAGCTAAAGCTCGACCATGTGATCGATTACAAAAATGAAGAAATCGGTGACCGCCTGAGCGCATTGTGTCCCGAGGGCATTAACGTATTTTTCGACAATGTGGGCGGACGGACGCTGGAGGCTGGGATCGATCACATTGCGCAATTTGGGCGTATCGTATTGTGTGGAGCAATCTCTGAGTACAACAATGCGTCACCAGCCCCCGGCCCCAATAATCTTATGAACCTCGTAAAATTCAGCGTGCGTATGGAGGGTTTTATCATGATCAACTACATGGATAAAATTGACCAGGCCTTTGCCGATCTCGGGCAATGGCTTGCCGATGGAAAACTAAAATGGAAGGAAGATATTCAACAGGGCTTCGATCATATTCCGGCCACGTTTTTGCGGCTGTTCAACGGCGCCAATGAGGGTAAACAACTGTTGAAACTTGCGGATCCACGCTGAAATTCATTGCAATCAGGTGCAACAGGATAGACACATGAAGGATTTTAACGAAAAAGTGGCAGCCATCACTGGTGGTGCCAGTGGCATCGGGTATGCCATAGCGGAGGCCGCCCTGGAGCGCGGCATGAAAGTAGCCATTGCCGATGTGGAACAGCAAGCGCTTGACCGCGCCACAATGAAATTGTCTAAAAAAGGAACGGTGCTTGCTGTACAGACCGATGTGTCCAGCGCTGAAGCAATGGATAACTTTGCCGCACGCACATTCGACGCGTTTGATGATGTTCATATATTGTTCAACAATGCGGGCGTGGACGGGCACGGCGCGATGTGGGATCTGACCACGCGAGACTGGGAATGGACATTGGGAGTTAACCTCTGGGGAGTCATTCACGGGATTCGAGTGTTCAGTAAGCACATGGTAGAGAGAAACAGCGGGCACATTGTAAATACAGCGTCGATTGCGGGACTGGTATCGGCGCCGTCATCTGGCCCGTACACCGTTAGTAAGCATGCGGTGGTCGCCTTGTCGGAAGTTCTGCACGGTGAGCTGCGCAACGAATCCAAAGATGTTGGCGTTTCGGTGCTCTGCCCAAGCTATGTGAGTACCAATATTTATACGTCCAGCCGTAATCGCGTTAATGTCGAAAAGACGCCAGAATGGCTGGCTGAGCAGCAAGCAGTTGCAGACGTCGCCTCGCCCATTTTCGCTGACGCGATGTCGGCTTCGGCGGTCGCTGACTTATGTTTTTCTGCGATAGAATCTGGCCAATTTTACATTCTGCCGCACAGAGAAGGCTCTTTACCCTTGATCAAACAACGCATGACCGAGATTCTTGAAGATGGCTTACCCAGCATGCGCGGACCGGAAGAATACCCTTTTAGTTGAGTTGTGTTACTCGGCCCTGTGTTTTCCGGTTGAATATTTTTCTCGCATACGCTTAACTGCAAGAATGTCGAATCTTTCTTTACGCTGCTTGACCGGCGTTTGCTTACTTGCCGCGCTACAACATTCTGCCGTTTATGCACAGGAACGCGTTGCTACGCCATCGCTAGAAGATTTGACCCTTCAGCAGGCGCCTGAGGGCGATTCGGACACCGAAGACGACGCCAAAAAAGGGTGGATGGATTCCAGTCATTTATTTGTAACCCGTCAGTCCGATACCATGGTCCGTTGGCTGGATGGGTTTTTCGGCTCTCCCAGAACTGACCTGGAATCTGCTCAGTCGTTTCTGCGACTGAAGCTGGACCATGAGTGGGATGAGGAAAAAGACAGTGACCTGGGCTTTCGAGTCCGGGGTAAAGTGGTACTGCCGCGTTTAAGCGAGCGCGTAGGCCTCATTTTTTCAGACGAAAACGGTGACGCTTCCGGCCAAAATGATTCCATTGATCAGGCATTGTCCGACGGCAACCCAAAAAATGACGTTGCCTTGCAGTACACCAGTATTGATGAAGAGCGCTCGCGGCTTGATTTCAAGCTGGGTTTTCGCTCCAGCCTGAAATTAAAGTTAGCCGCACGCTATCGCTACGAACAACCTCTCCCGAATGAAATTCTGGGTCGCTTTGTTGAAGAACTTTATTTTCGCGACGGAGAGGGCTTTGGCACATTTACCACTTTAGAATTTGACCGCCCGTTAGCTGATGATAAATTTGTACGCTGGTCCAGTCGTTTTGACTGGGGAGAGAAGACTCGCGGTGTCGAATGGACAAGTTTTGTGTCGCTGTCTCGCAAAATCAACGATCGCTCAGCAATCTCCTACTTTGTCAATTTCGAGGGTGACACCCGGCCCAATGAACTAACGCGTGGTTATGGTTTGGGTGCCACTTACCGCCGTAATTTTCTGCGCAAGTGGTTGTTTTTCGAACTTGAACCAGCCTATGTGTGGCGCAGAAACATGCTCGAGCCACCACCAGGCGTTGTGTATGACAAACCTGTATTCAGCGACCGCGACGGCGTTGCTCGCTTCACAGCCAGGCTGGAAATTCTATTCGGGGAAGATCAGCTCTAGGGCAGCTCTGCTTCCCTAGAACCCTTCAACTTTATGGTTGTGATCCCATATTCTTGATGGCATCCAGTTTCTAACTCGATAGCCGATTTTCGTACCCTTACCAGGAAACGAGAGAAACTCGCCTTTCTCCAGCGAGGCTTCAACATGATTAATGACTTCTTCCGGGGTTAGCACCACGTCAACCTGAGTCACTTTGGGTACCACCGTGTCTTTGGCCTGCTTCCACAGCGGGGTTGCAACCGGCGGCGGGCATACGCAGACAAATCGCACGCCGCTATCGCGGTTCTCGTGATAGAGAATTTCGGTGTACATTGATACGGCGGCTTTGGTCGCGCAGTAGCCGCCCATCAGTAAGCCGGGAATGATGCCGGACATGGAAGAGAAGCTGATGAAATCACCACTGCCTCGCTGGACCATACCGGGTACGGTGGCCGTAGCAATATTGACCAGACCGTTGTAGTTGATTTCCATTAACTTGATTTGCACTTTGGGGTCTTGCTCAAGCAGTTTCCCAAACGGCATGATGGCAGCTGCATTGGCAACGCGGTCAATCGGTCCAAGCTCACTTTCCACCTGGGCTACAGCAGCCTGCACGGCATCGGTATCGGAGATATCAACGTGATATCTTTTGATGGTGTCATTTCCGGCACAAGTCTCTTCCATGCCAGCGTCATTCACATCAAAGATCGCCACTTGGGCGTCCTGCTCCGCCAGCATTAACGCGGCCTTCTGTCCCATGCCACTGCCGCCGCCGGTGATTAACGCTACTTTGCCGTTGAAAGCCATTCTGTACTCCTGCTGCCTGATCTGAGGTGCACATACTAGGGGGAACGCGCTTTGATGCAAGTTACTGTGGAGTCAGGTGGCGTGGGGTTTGGATCGGGGCTTTGCCAAGTGGTTTAGATCTGGACCGGCGCCGAATCGAATACTCCTTTTGCTGGACACGCCGTGAACCCATCCCTGGGAACCCTTCAAAAAGGTCCCTCTTTTTGAAGGTCCAGCAAAAGGAGTATTCGATTCGTCACCTCAGTGCCAATTTCACACGATAAAATAAATATTGGGCGACACTTAAAACCAAAGCACCAAAACTACTGGTTGTGGCTCAGTTTGAATTCGGGAGGCGTACTGCAGGGCGCCTCTCGAATTCAAACTGAGCCACTATCAAACTACTGTATATATTTACAGTATTATGAATTTGGTATAGCCTGTAACAATGCCGTCACCTCCCTCACAACAAACACTGGCCACACTGCTGGAGCATCCTGCCCTCTGGCAGGCTGGCCGGGCAGATACTCGCTCAGACAGTAATGCAGCGCACACAACCGGCTATGCAGAGCTCGATAAAGCTCTGCACCTGGGCGGCTGGCCACGCACCGGCAGTACCGAGTTACTCTGTGAGCATTCCGGCATCGGTGAACTGAGCCTGCTGATACCTGCTCTGAGCCAGCAACTGCAGCACGAGCCAGATCGCTGGCTTGCATTGGTGGCACCACCACATATTCCGTACGCTCCGGCTCTGGCAAGCCAGAGTATTGACCTGCGGCGTTTGCTGGTTGTGCAAGCCCATAGTCTGGCTGACAAGCTGTGGGCATCTGAACAACTGCTGCGCTGCGGACATTTTGCCGCTGTACTGAACTGGCTGGACGATCGCAAGCTCAGTTATGCAAACAAGCGGAAACTGCAGCTGACTGCGCAGGAAGGACGCAGTTGGGCGGTCAGTTTTCAACCAGGTTCTTTCAGCCAGCATTCGTCGCCGGCCAGGCTGCGCTTACAGCTGCTGGCGACCAGGAAACACCTGAAAGTGGGTATTTTAAAACAGCAAGGCGGTTGGGCCGGGCAGCATGTGTTGTTGCCACGTCCGGACACCTTGGTCCAAAACACCTTGCGCGTAGATGATTGGGATTTAAAGAAACATGTTGTGGTTAGCTATCCATTTACCCTTACTGCCTCTGGAGATCTTCACTCGCGGCAGCACCGACGAATTGCCATGCGCGGTTATTCAAGGTCAGCGCGTGAGCTATGCCAACGCGCAAGCCCTGAGCAATGGCGTTCAGATCAACAGCTCACTCAGCACAGCACTGGCTCTGAGCCCACAACTCAAAACCTTTGAGCGAGCACCTTCTAATGAGCGCCAACAGCTGCATAACCTGGCACATTGGGCATACCGTTTCAGCCCTAATGTATGCATTGGGCAAGAAGCGGAGGAACAACACTTATTGCTTGTTGAAATAATAGGAAGTCTTAAATTATTCAAGAACTTACAGAATATTCTTAAGGTTATATCAGAAGAGCTAAACGCCCTCGGGTTCAGCTTTACAATAGGCTTGGCACATACACCGAAAGCCGCCGCCCTGCTGGCTTTTGGCAGTCAATTACTCTCCAGGCCGCCCCCTTTTGAGCACGTACCCAGTCGTGATAGCAGCCTGCAAGCGCTGCGCCAGCTCCCGCTCAGCGTATTACGCAGCTACCCGCGAGTTCTCGATAAGCTCAGGAAAATGGGCCTTAGTGAATTCGGTCAGCTACTTGATTTACCCACCAGTGCACTGGGCAAGCGATTCGGCCGCGATTTTCAACAATATTTGCAAAAGCTGTGCGGTGAGTGCGACGACCCTCAGCGAGCAATCAAACCCATTGAGCGTTTTGCCAGCCAGCTGTTTTTTCTGGAACCCATAGAAAACACGCAAATGCTGCTGTTTCCCATGCAGCGTTTACTGGATGAGTTTTGCCACTTTTTATTGGCCAGGCAACTGCAATGCAATCATTTCAGCTGGCATTTGCATCAAGGCGGAAAACAAAGCCAGGTTGATATTCGTCTCGGCCAGGCTCAGGTCAGTAAAAACAATTTTTTGAACCTGACTCGTATTCAACTTGAAAAGTTGTGTCTTAACCAGGGCGTTCATACCGTCGAATTGCGAGCCAATCATTTCGTACCCGCAAATTCTCACAGTCAGGACTTGTTTACCAGTAACCACAGCGAACCATTGGACACCTTGCTTGACAAACTGCAAGCGCGCCTGGGGCAAGGCACGGTGTACTGCATTGATTGTGAGCCTGAACATTTACCTGAGCAGGCCAGCAAGACCAATGCCGCTCGCTTGTCAGAAACTAAACCACGCTCGCCAGCGGGTTCAGAAGGTAACAATGCGACTCAATATCCCACCCGCCCTACCTGGTTGCTGCGCGAGCCGGTTCGTATCCAGCAACGTGAACATTGCTTGTATTGGCGGGGAAAACTTGATTTGCTGCAAGGACCTGAGCGTATAGAAACCGCTTGGTGGAAGGCGCCTCAACAACGCGATTATTACATCGCCGAGCATGAGCAAGGTTGCTTGTATTGGGTGTATCAGGATATACCCAGCAAGACGTGGTACGTACAGGGTTTATTTGCCTGAACACGCAAGCGAGAGCATCGATAATCACATACAGCAGAGGTATTGCATACTTGTTCCGGCGCTCCCTAAACCGTATTGTATCCTCCCTGTCGTTGATAGAGAGAGCCCTATGCCCGATACATTCCGCTTCCTTCTGAGGGTACGTTACAGCGAATGCGATGCCCAAAAAGTGGTATTCAATGCCCGTTACGCTGATTACGTAGACCATGCTGTCACCGAATTTCAGCGTTATATTGTCGGTGGCTATAACGCATTGGTCGAAAGGAATCTGGAAAACCAGGTAGTAAAGCTGCTGATCGAGTGGCAATCAGCGGCCAGGTTCGATGATGTACTCGCTATTGATGTCGCCGTGCGCCACATAGGTAACACCTCCTATATCTTCGACGTTGTTATGAGCGATTACCCAAGCGAACGCCCAGTGGCGACCGCGGAAGTAGTATACGTGCTTGTCAGCGCTGACAAGCTTGAGAAAACCCAGGTTCCCGATGATATGCGTGCCAGTATGCTGCAAGGTGCAGCCGGTGTTGTTGTCGATCAGTCTGGAGGCATAGTAAGTGCTTAGCGTATCGATTGACGATATTCGCCAGGCCGCGGTAAGAATCGCGCCTTATGTTCATAACACACCGGTGCTGAACAGCTCATTGATCAATGAGCTGGCCGGTTGCCGTATTGACTTCAAATGCGAGAATTTGCAGAAATGCGGTGCGTTTAAGGCGCGTGGTGCACATAACGCCGTTCTGCAGCTGAGCGATGCCCAACGCGCTAAAGGCGTCACCACTCACTCTTCCGGTAATCATGCTGCGGCACTGTCTCTCGCCGCGTCACGCCTGGGCTGCAAGGCGTATGTCGTGATGCCAGACAATACCAGTGCCGCAAAAATTGCCGCGGTAAAGAGCTACGGCGGCGAGATTACGTTTTGTGAAGCAACAATGGCAGCGCGTGAGAAAACGGTTTTAGCCATTGCTGAACGCACCGGCGCCACCTTGGTACCGCCTTATGATTCCGCACACATCATTGCAGGGCAAGGTACCGCCGCACTTGAATTTCTGGAGCAGACAGACGGGCAACTGGATCACCTGATCACACCGGTTGGCGGTGGTGGTTTACTGGGCGGAAGTGCGGTTGCCGGGCGCGCATTGCAGCCCTCTCTCACCATCAGTGGCGCAGAGCCCAGTGGTGCTGACGATGCATTTCAGTCCTTTCAATCCGGCACCTGGCGCCCGCAGCTGGCACCCAACACCATCGCTGACGGGCTTCGATCATCGACCGGCAAGCTGAACTTTCAGATTATCAGTGATTTGGTTGACGACATTATTTTGCTCGATGACAAGTCCATTGTCGAAGCAATGACGCTTATATGGACTCGTATGAAACTCATTGTTGAACCTTCTTCAGCCATTGTCCTGGCCGCTGTGCTGAACAACAAAGCACGCTTTGCCGGCAAGCATGTTGGCATTATTCTCAGTGGTGGCAATGTAGATTTATCAGCGCTACCTTGGAACGCGGGGCACAATATACCGCTTGTATAGCCACACTGTTGCCAGTAAACCGGCAAGACAAATTGCCGCCGTGCTTAGAAAAAAGTATCGATATCCTTGAGTGCCAGGAAACTGGTCGATCAGTACACCGCCTAACAACGGCATGAAAATATCCGGCGTAAAGCCAATGACCGACACAATTCCAGCGGCTGTGCCCGTCACCCTGATCGGTATTCCACCCTCGTCCAATAACGCGAAGTAAACACCTCGCATTGCAAATACGCCAATCGAAATCACCGCCACATTGATCAGCATCAGTGGAAGCAGGTTGGCAGAAGAAGGCAGAAAAGCAAACAGACTGAAAGAGAACATCATCAGTGTAAAAATTATGCCAATGGTCTTGGCCACACCGATCTTGTCGGCGGTCAGCCCGGCCAGCAGCGCGGCTATTGGCTTAAGAAACATTTTCGACACGCTCATGACTCCTGCAGCTGTCACGCTCATCAAAAACACATCGGTTGCATAAGGTGTTAGGCGGAACGTACCCCAATAGGCGCTATAGCCTGTCAATACAATAAGACTGATCAGCCAAACCTCCGGCATGCGAAGCACTTCAAGCACTTCGCGTATGCCCACTGCCGCGTGCTCGTCATCGCTTCCACCTTTGTGATCATCATCCAGTATGAGCCATGACAAGGTACCAAGAATCAGAATCAAAATGGAGCATTGCAGGACGACTACTGACAGGGCCTGCTCAGAGCTGCCCAGCCAACCAAACACTGTCAGTAGCGCGACAGAGCTTAAGCCCTCACCAATACCACGTCCGGTTTCGAGCACACCAAACGCTTTCCCTTGTTCACCGGAAGGCGCCCAATTCCGTGTAGAGCGAATCATCGCACCCCAAAACAGCAGGGAAATGCTCACCCCCCATGCCGCGTGAATCAAAAGACTGATCTGGTAGTTGGGAAACGTTGAAAAATACACGCCCAATGCACCGGTGATCAGAAGAGAACTGCTGATCAACATACGGGGCGAGACTCGATCGGCCAACCATCCACCCGGGAAATAGCTCAACATGGCGGTGATGCCGAAGGCACTCATCAGAGAACCAACTTGAGTATTATTCAATGACAAGGCAGATGATAAGGGTTTGTAGTACACCTCTTGCAAGAACGGCAACAGGAATATAATGCCGCCCGACAAACTGAGTACGGCCATCACCAGCCAGTGTCGGACGGTAGCGATGTCGCGCGTCATAGGTGTTGTTGATCGCGAATATGGCCGCAGCGAATTGAGCTGCCAATAAAATTACAAATAAGACGCTCTGCGTGAATCAGAGTGATGTTGCCAACATCATAGCTCGGTGCTATTTCAACCAGGTCCATGCCAATAACCCGCCCTTTCGCCGACAAACCATGCACTAACTGCCGTATTTGCGGCCAAAGCAAGCCACCCGGCGTCTGCGCGAGCACAGCTGGCATAATGCCTGGGTCTATTCCGTCAGCGTCAATGCTCAGGTAGTAGGGTCCATCCGGTATCGCTGCCAGAACCGAAGACATACCTTGCTCATGCACTTGATAGGCCGTTACCACCTGACAACCATGGGTAAGTGCCGCATCAACTTCAGCCGCGCGGGCACTGCCAATACCTCGAAGGCCTATTTGCACTATCGAGTCAATCCAGGGCATCTCAGATGCTCGGCGTATAGGGCTGGAATACCCCTCTGTCACGCCATTGATGTTGTCACGCCAGTCTAAGTGCGCGTCGATGTGGATCAGCGTGACGCGCCGCTTAAGTGCGTCAATCGCTCTTAGCACTGGAATCGTTACCCCATGGTCACCGCCCAGCGTTACCAGAACAGCGCCTGACTGAAACACAGTACGAGCCACTTGCTCCGCGCACTGATAATGATGTTGCGGCTTGTTAGGCTCGTGGATGACATTGCCGAGGTCCACCACCGAAACTGGTTTATCAGCCAATAAAGGGCCACCAAGGTCGAAGTCATAATGCTTGAGAGTGTAGGCAATGTCTTCTTCAGTGGCATACGCTCGCAAGGCATCAGGCGCCAGGCACTGATCATTTGGCCAGTCAGACTGTCCATAAGGCATTCCGTACGGAATACCTAACACCGCAAAATCTGCACACAGCTGGTCCAGATCAAGCTGCAAAGGGAAGTTCAAAAAACTGCGGCAACCCTTACCCGGCGGTTCTGTTAGCGTTGCCAAGGATTCTCCTCAGACAATGCCACTGTTGTGGTCTGCCCAGTAGCGCTCTTTCAATACGCGCTTATACAACTTACCCGTGGGCAGCCGAGGAAGCTGCTCTTCAAAATCGATTGACCGCGGGCATTTCTGGCGCGACAGGTTTTCCATGCAAAAGCTCATCAACTCTGCCGCTAACTCATCATCAGCAGTAATGCCGTCGCGAACCTGAACCAATGCTTTCACCTCTTCACCCAAATCAGGGTTGGGCACACCAAACACAGCCGCGTCTTCCACCTTGGGGTGTGTGATCAACAGGTTCTCTGTTTCTTGCGGGTAAATGTTAACCCCGCCGGAGATGATCATAAAGGTCGAGCGATCGGTCAAATACAGATACCCGTCTTTCAGGTAGCCAACGTCACCCACTGTGCTCATGGCACCATCCGCCGACGTGGCTTCCCTGGTTTTTTCTGCATTATTGAAGTAACTGAATTGGCTGGCCGTTTCAAACCAGAGTTCACCGGGCTCACCCGGTGGCGATGGCTTACCGTCTTCATCCAGAATATGTATCTCACCGAGCACCACCTTGCCCACACTGCCCTTGTGCTTCAGCCATTCCTCGCTGGTGATTGATGCGAAGCCCAGCCCTTCTGTTGCACCGTAATATTCGTAAATTATAGGTCCCCACCAATCAATCATGGCCTCTTTTACCGGTACAGGGCACGGTGCTGCGGCATGTATTGCGACTTCAAGCGATGACAAATCAGCCTTGTTTCGGACGTCGTCTGGCAGCTTCAACATGCGACTGAACATGGTTGGCACCAGCTGACTGTGACTGACCTTGTACCTGGGAACCAAATCCAAATACTGCTCGGGGTCGAAGTGCTCCATGATAACAGCAGTGCCGCCGAGTCGGATTGTCAATCCCACTGCGGCCTGCGGCGCCGAGTGATAAAGCGGCGCGGGCGATAAATAAACCATGTCTTCACGGTACCACCATAGCTCTTTGAGGAAACCAAACAGCGGCAAGGGCTCGGATGGATGCACCTCCTCCAGCGGTCGAATGACACCTTTGGGCTGACCTGTAGTGCCTGACGAATAGAGCATTGATGTACCGAGGTATTCATCTGCAATTGGTGATACCGGGTACGATGCCAGAGTCGCTTCATAGTCCCGCAAGCGGTCGTCAATGGTTTGCAGCGACGCCGGAAAATCTACCACCAGACACAGAATAATGTTTGGGCATGACTTGAGTGCTTCGGCGGCCACTTCCAGACGAGAAGACGACGTAATCAGTATTTTTGACTCGCTGTTGTTAACAATGTACGCCAGTTCATCCGCCTTAAGATAGGAATTGATACAGGTGTAGTACAATCCCGATCGTTCACCTGCACCACAGCACTCCAGATAGCGGCTATTGTTCTCCATGAACACAGAATAATGATCAAGGCGGGCAATACCGTATTCTCTAAACAGATGGGCCAGCCTATTGCAGCGGGCTTCGTAGTCTGCGTACGATACCGACTCGCCGGTGTTTGCCATAATAAAGGCGGGCCTGTCAGGGTGTTGTTTGGCGTATTTTCCAGGGTACATAGCAATAATTCTCCTCTAATCCGAAGCAGCACAACAGGATTCCTGGGCGGGACATGCCGTTCAGTCGAGACATGTACCAGCGCCCTATCGAACCCTTAACGCCCTAGCGGATATTGTTATAGGTCTCACGCCATTGTACGGCTTCCGCGTGCCGGAACAAGCACCCTCGCCACATTTGCAACGCCACGATCGCCGATGCTTATCAGCCGTTGTACAATTGACAACGTAAGCGGCTCGGAGTCTGCCATTTTCCTGCGCCGCTTACGCTCTCGCGACCATATCCACAGAGACCCGCCATGCTTATTCGATATTTCAGCGGCCTGTCAGCCGCTCTGGCACTGATGTCATGCACCGTGCCCCATACTGATGAATCCCGGTCGCAATCGCAATCAGCGATAAGCCGTGTGTATTGCGGAATACTTATTGATGGTCTTGCTGATCAGGCCCTGCGCGACCGCACCATACACATCAAGGACAGCCGGATTCACTCGATCACCACGGGCAGACCGCAGGGCGACTATCTTGACCTTGGCAATCACACCTGTTTGCCAGGCCTGATTGACACCCACACCCACATTACCGAGCCGCCGGACACCGCCAATCTGGAGGTGTACTACACGCGCGATCTTGAAGAGACCATGGCGATTGCACAGTCCAACGCGGCGGTCACACTGGCGGCCGGCTTTACGACTGTACGCAATGTCGGTGCCTACTACGGTTGGGCTGGCCGGGAACTGCGCGATCGAATTCAGCGCGGGGAGTTTCCAGGCCCCAGAATTCAAGCCGCCGGGTTCTATCTGACCGTACCGGCAGGTGGCGGTGACCTGGTGATCCCTGAGCAACCGGAAAGCAACATACCCGCTCATGCCCGCCTTGGTGTAGCCAGTGGACCCAAAGAGTTTGCCGAGAAAGCCCAGGCCGCGGTTGACGGCGGCGCCGACGTATTGAAAGCGATTGCATCCGGCGCAGTGTTGGCCTATGGCGGTGTGCCCGGTGCTCCGGAAATGAGCTTTGACGAAATCAAGGCGGTTGCCTATGTGGCGCACGCAGCCGGCATCACGCTGACTGCGCACGCCCATGGCGCAGAGTCGATTAAGGATGCGATTCTTGCCGGCGCAGACACAATAGAACATGCCTCACTGGCGGACGACGAAGCCATTGCGCTGGCGCTGGAGTACGATGTGGCGTTTTCAATGGACGTATACAACGGTAGCTATATCGCCACGGTTGGCAGGCAACAAAACTGGCCGGAGGAGTTTCTTCGCAAGAACGACGAAACCACCGAAGCGCAACGTCAGGTGTTCAGCAAGGCTCATAAAGCCGGCGTGCCGATCATTTACGGCACTGACGCCGGCGTGTATCCGCACGGCGACAATGCCCGCCAGTTTGCCATTATGGTTGAACGTGGCATGACACCGATGGCGGCAATCCAGGCGGCCACATCCGTGGCCGCCAAATACATCGGCTGGAGCAGCGACGTCGGCACCATCCAGCCCGGGCGTTATGCAGACCTTATTGCCGTTATTGGTAATCCGCTGGCCGACATCAGTATTCTGCAAGCTGTTGACGTTGTCATCAAAGGGGGTCAACAAGTCCACTAGAAAATGCTCCGTCACCAAGCGCAGCTGATCACCAAACAAACAACACCTGTCTAAAATTTCCGCAGCCGCAATAACAACAATAACCCGTGGTTTATGTTCGCGCCTGACTACCATTGTTATATCGTCAGCAGTCTGAAAATACCTGCCGTTTATCACTGCTTCTGACCAAATTTTGACGTGCCTCACAGCAGCTACTATTTTTACATGAGTTGTGGTCATTTAAATGATCGTCGTTTTGGGTTATCTCTTGTCAAATTCATCCAGCATTGGCGCGGAAGACAGCAACGCCGCGGGCTTCACAATGATTGAACTGATGATTGTGCTCACAATTGCGGCGATTCTGGTTGCCGTTGCCGGGCCGCCACTGAGCAACATGGTGCAGAACAATCGCCTGCAATCCGCCTCGCAAGTATTGATGTCGTCGATACGACTGGCCCGCACTGAAGCGATAGCACGCAATCGCATTACCCATCTTGAGCTGGATAACAACAACCAGATTTCCATCTGCATTGTTGATGCCATTGGCGACGCCTGCCCAGCGACCACAGATGAAGACTTTATCAAATCTCTCACGCTGGGCAGCGATACAATCCAGTTTGCGTCCAATACCGATCTCGCGGCTGGTATCGACTTCACCACAAGAGGCAGGCTTGCCCAGGCGGGCAACGTGAGCATTGGCGTATGCGATGATCGCGGTGCTGCTTATGGCCGCTTTGTGCAGGTCAGCCAGGTTGGGCGGTCATTACAACGCAAAATCAATGCTGGTTCGGGGGACTCGTGTACTCCGTAGATCCCCATGCTTCCGGTCTCCCTAACTCTGCTGTGCGCAAGCAGTCTGGAGTGTCATTGATTGAGGTTCTCATATCTTTGCTGCTGTTCGGTATCAGTGTGATGGGATACAGCGCCTTGCAAACACGGTCTATGCAGGAGAGTTTGGACAGTCAGCAACGCTCCATCGCTCTATGGCGGGCCCACGGTTTAATTGACAGAATGTCTGCGAACAATAGTGATGAAGCCCTCGCGCAATACGATACGGCTATCGAGAATTTTGAAGAATGTTCCGACTCTCCACCGGCAAATTGCGCAGAGATTGCCGGAGCTGCGGACGCATGCAGCGCAGAAGACCTCGCCGACTATGACGTATGGAGTTCATTTTGCGGTGTTGATGGCGGTGCCGATTCCCAGTTAATTGACTTTAGTGTTGGGCTGACCTGCGATGCAGCTTGTGCCGCCGGGGTCGACATGACAATCACGGTTAACTGGGTATCAAAATCTGCAGAGAGCAATGCTAATTTAAACGACGCCGCCGCCGTTGAGCAGATTTCCTTGAGGTTCCGACCGTGACTCGGAACTATCCCGCCAAGACTCACAGCGCGCAAGGGTATTCCTTGATTGAGCTGATGATATCGGTTGCGATAAGCGCGTTCTTTCTCACCGTGGCCACCAGTTTCCTGCTCGGTGCACGTACCGCCCACAGCACCCAGGACGCCAGCTCACGTGTACAGGAAAACGCCCGCTTCGCCTTGGATGAAATTACTCATATGATCAGAATGGCGGGCCATGTTGACATGTTAAGTCCAGGGGCAAAGATCCCCCAAGGTCAATTTTATACGGGTACGTGCGGCGGTTTTGACCCTTGTACAGCCAACGGCGTCGGGACCCAGGCGGACCGTATTGCCGTGCTTCTGAACCCACCTCCGGATGACGGAACCGATCCAGATTGTATCGGTAACCCGATTTCGGCAAACGCCACAGTCGCTGCTGAATCCGTTGTTGCAAACCTCTATTTAGTTGCCGATGACGTCGATGGAATCAGCAGCCTGCAGTGCCAGAGCTTTATTATCGACGCAGATGGAATAGCAACTGCGATAAACGCCACACCCCAGGTGCTGGTAAGCGGTATCGATAACTTACAGATTATGTACGGCATAACAGATATACAGAAAGCCGGTGACATTGATACCAACCTCGAGCGATATGTGTCGGCTGACACCATAAACGGCTTGACTCCTCCGGAGGGTGCTTCGTCATCCTGGGTGGATATCAAAGCAGTTCGTGTCGCGCTGCTGGCCAGTAGCGGTACCCAGGACCGCAGTTCGGGTGCAGCGTCTCAAACATATTCATTATTCGACGCAGATGACATTGTTGTTTCAGATCGGGCAAAGCGTCAATCGTTCTCTACTACTGTGATGATCAACAATGCCAGGGACTAATGAAAGAACGCCAGGACTCTGTATGCGCAGAGCGTGTAGACCGCCCAATTACGTGGGTTCCAAAGGCGCTACTCTTATCGTTGTACTGGTCATTATGACCACTATTTCTCTACTATCGCTTGGTTCAATGTCCGACACGACTATGCAGATGAACATGGTACGCAATGATCAGTTTTACGTTAATGCGTATCGGGTCTCTAATTCTGAAATAAATGCACAGGTCGATTTTATAAATTCCAATCCAAGCAACGACGATGATCAGATTATTCTGTCGCTTCTCGAGATTGATCTGGGTGCAACTCTGGATTTTGCAGCGGACGAACTACTCGGGCCTCATGCAGGTAGCAGTGCATTTGACCAAACCGTCGGCATCATGCCTTTATGCGAAATAGATAGCTGCCCCAGTCCACCCGGGTTTTCGCACTCAAAATACACCAAAGTGTATAGAGGGCAGATCAACAGCATCGCGTCGATGAGCAGTTCCGCAGCGACATCCAACCAGAGTCAGGGCTTTTGGTACCTGCTTCCGCAAAGCGGTGTAACAACCTTCGATTGAGACATGAGGTACGACGTACTATGAACGATGTTAGAACTTACGGGCCTCACACTGCTCTGCAATCGACTGGAATCAATATTCTACGACTTATTACAGCAGTCTTATCCCTGGTACTGTGTCATGCAACGATTGCACAGCAGCCAAACAGCGAAATTGGAGATGAGCACGCAGAAATGATGGATGCGTTCCTGGAAAAAGGCCCCAACAGTCCACCCATCTCATACTTTCGAATTGTTGGTTTCGCCGCACAAGGTGCCGATGGAGAATTTAGCATCCCCGTCAGAATCGCTGAAGCGCAATGCACCTCAGCCAAATGCGAAATTAATTCTCGCCTGGATAGCAACACCGAAATAATTGACGGCAATGGGGAAAGCATTGCTGCCCGCTCACTGGAAAAACACCGCAATCACGAAGCAATTTCGATTCGATTTGATGATCGGGGCCAAGGCCTGGTCGAACGGATCATGCTGATGCCGAAGCGCAAATGAATGACAAATGATGAATTCAATTATGGTAGCACTGCTCTATTCACTGGTAAAAAGACCATGGAACTTAGTCTTTCTGATACTAAGTGCACCATTGTTAATTCCACCCGCATTCGCCGATGACACAGAGATTTATACCGATCTGCAACAGTGCTCAACGGTCTCTCAGGAGAAATACAGATTTGTTTTTATTGTAGATAACTCAGGCTCAATGAGCCCAAGTGAGTTTACCGCGTCGCGTAGAACAATTAACGCTACGATCACAGAAGTACTTAACAGCGACTTGAATGATATAAAAGTGGCGGTTGTGCAGTACGGTACTCAGCATTGGACAAGGGAACACACTTACAACATAACTGTTCCATTTACCGATGATGCTGCAACCGCCACCAACTGGAATCGTCACTACGGTACCGGTTCTCCAAATTGGCGCTATTTCCAGGACCATCAACCGGGTTCACTTTCAAAAATGCGCCGCGATAATGTGTATGCCGCCGGCGGCGCGCTAGACGTTAGTGAGGCAACCAATGTGCAATTTGTTTTCTTCACCGATGCCTTACGCGATTACTACAATGGGTGCTGCTCCTCCCTGGTCTCTACCGGCAGCCCACATCATAACCTCGCAGGCGTATTGCCGGGTTTTGGTGAGTACGATGTGCTAAAAGACGGCTCCATATTACCCAATGGCATTAAGGGCCAGTTTACAATCCTGCACGTGCCGCCCGGTGGTAGCTGGTATGCACCCGCGTCCCGAGCCGCTGCAGCCATCGCCTCGCCGGGGGGCAACTATACAGGCCAGGTAGAATACAATGCAGGCGATCCTGAAGGTCCTGGCAGCAAGCCGCGCCGCTACATTCAAGGTACGTTCGCAGTCAGCGATACAACGAAAATTGTCGAACTGATCAAACAGGTGATTGAAGAAGTAAAAACTATCACGTTCACTAACAATGCCCCGGCAATATCGGTAAATGCGTTCAATCAGCTGCGGCACCGGAATGAACTGTACTACGGTGTATTCCAACCAAGTACAGCACCTAAATGGGGTGGCAATGTCAAGAAGTACAGTATCGGTTCAGATGGCGTCATACTGGACGCCAATGGCAGTCCAGCGATAGATCCCGCGACTGGATCGATAAAAGAAGACGCCAGAAGTTACTGGAGCAGCGAAGTCGACGGCAATGAGGTCAATAAAGGTGGCTTCCGCAGCATGCTCAGCGCTGCTCGCACCGTGTATACTGATGCCAGTGCGCTTGAGAGCGGCGGGAGCGGCCTGGTAAGCGTACAGGCAAACACGCCTCTGCGCTTCGACAGCATGGGTTTGGGCTCGGTAAGCGGCAGCATTTGTGAAGAAGCGGCAGATCGCGTCGCCAATTCGATTACAGTATCGCGTAGCGCCACCGAGGTTGAAACCGGCCTACCCGTTGACGGCGCGACAGACGTGAAACTTACGCTGACGACTTCTGGAAACGTTCGCACTGAAGTTCGCGCCAAAGATCTCGCGGGCAACCCGATAAGTTCAGTCTGCCAGCAAACCTATACCGGTGGGTCCGCAGTGCAGGAATGCACGGCAACTTTGCCGGCAAGTGCATCCAGCATCGATTTGGTTCTGGAAGCTCTCGCCCCCAGTAGCACCAGCTTCGTCGAGTATGCTCTTGAGTACAATATCGACGGCACCGCCGGTGCTTCTGTGTGCACGACGCTGGCCGATGATCGTACCGATTTGCTCAACTGGGTCAGAGGCGTAGACGTATTCAATGAAGATGGCGATTCGTCTTTTTCAGATCCAAACCTGTTTGCCGCTGATCCTTTGCATGCCAAACCCTTTGTCATTACCTACGCCGGTTCAAGCGCAGCAACCGCGAAAGACGTGGTGTTTGAAGCAGACAATTTAGGTTCATTACGAGCGATAGATCCAAGTGACGGCGATGAAATATGGTCCTATATCCCGGAGCAGCACCTCGATAATCTTCGGAAATACGCATTAAACAAGGCGGGTTCACCCAAGCCGTACGGCCTTGATGGTGAAATATCAATTGTTCAGCGCGAAGCAAGTTCGAGTACGCCCAGCAGTTTCCTCCTCCGTGAAGTGACTTTATACATTGGTGAGCGGAGAGGCGGGCGTAATTATTATGCCATCGACGCAAGCAATGCTCATATTGGAACAGCCCCAAGCGTTGACTGGAAAATTCTGGGGGGCGTTCAACCAGAATTTTCAGATCTCGGGCAAACCTGGTCTGAAATGATTCCTGCAAAGATAAAAACATCCTGCAATTCATTGGGCGAGAGCTGTACGGAAACAGAAGTACTGATCTTCTCAGGCGGCTACGACGAAGCGTACGATATTGATGGCCCACTGCCAACTAACACAATTGGCAACGCCATTTATATAGTCGACCTGGCCACCGGTGGGCAGAATTTCTTCTGGTCTGCTGGTAACAATTCCGACGATCGCAGCGAACATACCCACAAGCTCGGCCTTGCGATGAATCATTCCATCGCTGCCAGCCCATCGGTCATCGATTCAGACGGCGATGGTGCCGTTGATATGCTGTTTGCCATTGATGTTAGTGGTGATATCTGGCGTGTTGATTTTGACAATACTAAATCGGCTGCCTCCAACCAATTGGCCACCGGTGGCCGCATTGCCGATTTATCACCGAGTGGAGAAAACCGTCGCTTCTACGCCCCTCTCGACATCTCCCGCAGCGACCCGTCCGCAGGCGATGACCGTTTCAATATTGTGGTGGGCTCCGGTTATCGTGCGCATCCCAACAATTTGTCTGAACCGACTAATCGGATTTATGTTGTGTACGATCAATACACCAGCAAGCGTCGTATGGGAAGTGCTGCAGAAACATTGCGTTACAAATACGTTGCGGGGGGTAGTGGTTCTGTCATTCAAGCATCCGATTTGGTTAATGTCGATAGCCTCAGCGGTGTACCGAGCTATGGTTATTACAAGGACCTCAGTGGAAACGGCGAGAAGATCCTGCAGTCCGCGGTAACCTTCAATAACGTCGTTATAGTCTCCAGTTTTATGCCAGCCCAGGACGGAGACTCCACCTGCGGTGTCGGGGGCGGGCGAACCTATTTCCTCAACCTTGGTTCTGGTAAAAGTGTGTTTTCGGAAGAATGGGTTGATCTTAAACGACCCGGCTTGCCACCAGAAGCCACCGTGCTTCATCTACCCAACATCGTTGTGTGCATTGGCACGGAATGCGTCACGCCAGAACCGGTTGAATCCGACGATTCGGAGACAGACGAATGTGAGGAAGGAAACTACGATCCCGATTCTTTTGACAGCGCGCTGCAAGCTGCCGTTAGTGCTGCCGCTTGTGGTCTTGAGAAGGGCCGTGCGTTCAGAACCCACTGGCGCGAAAACCGCTAACGATAAAGGAGGCTCTATGATGTCTTACAGCACGACCCAAGAAGGCATTACACTGATTGAACTGATGATTGTTATTGTTATCGTCAGCATCCTGGCTGCTGTGGCAATCCCAAGTTACGAGGACTCAGTGCGAAAGTCCCGGCGCACGGAAGCCCAGTCGGCATTAACCAGCGTATTGCAACAGCAAGAACGCTTTTTCATGAACAATATGACCTACTCTACCGACTTGTCGGCTGTAGGGTTTACTAATCTCAGTAGCGGGAGTTTTGTGTCAGAAAATGGCTTTTACCATATTTCTGCCAGCACCTGCGCCTCCACGCCGATCGCACGCTGTGTGCTATTAACCGCTACACCGCAACTCGGTCAGGCCGATGACGGCAATATGACTCTGAACAGTCGCGGCGAAAAAACCGCTACCGGCAAAGCACTTGCCGCCGGCGACTGGCATTGATGATCACTAGCCCGCATTATTCATAAACACGCGAAGCGAAAGCGTCAATAGTCTGTAAAACTCGGTGTGGCGCGGACTGGAAGGCGCACTGGCGTACTTGACAGTCCGTCGAGCACCTGCAAGGAGCACGCACCGTGTTTTATAGGCTAGTGGCGGTTGTAGCCGTGGGTTCATGATTAATGCGGGCTGGTGCCCTATTGATTTCAATGCCAAACGCTGAGGGAATCTTTAACCTGAAGCACTGTATATATAGACAGTTGTTTAGATCTGAATTACCCTGCATAGCCTCTCTCACAACACTCAGGGTCTATGGCGTGGTGGCTTACGCCGAACTGCATTGCATCAGTAACTTCAGCTTCCTGCGCGGCGCATCACATCCTGGCGAACTGGTGCGACAAGCCGCAGCGCTCGGGTATTGTGCGATCGCACTCACTGATGAGTGTTCCCTGGCCGGCATTGTGAAAGCCCATGTTGTCGCCAAAGAGTGTGGCATTCAGCTGATGGTGGGCAGTGAGTTTGTCCTCGAGGAAGGCCTCAGGCTGGTGTTACTGGCCCCGCACAAAGAAGCCTATGCGCAACTGTCAACTCTGATCACGGTAGCCCGCCGGCGTAGCCCGAAAGGCGAGTACGCCATTGCGCTTAAAGACCTTGAACGCAGTGCCAGTGAGCAGCTCGCGATCTGGCTGCCCGTTTATCAGGACCCTTTTAACCAACAGTATATTGAGCCTTTAAAAACTTTATTTAACAATAGTTTATGGGTAGGTTTTAATAATTCACTTAATGATAGTTCCGCGAAACGATATCGCTATTACAAAGACCTGGCCGGGCAATGCCAGCGCCCTCTTCTGGCCTGCGGTAACGTGCATATGCATTGCCGGGCGCGCAAACCCCTGCAGGACGTATTAACCGCTATTCGGCATAACACGTCTGTGCAACAGCTGGGCACAGAGCTGCAGGTCAATGCCGAGCAACACCTTCGCTCGATACCCGAATTGCAGCAACGCTACCCGGCCGCTCTGCTCAGGGAAACACTGTCCGTGGCGCAACGCTGCCGGTTCACTATGGATGAACTGCGCTACGATTACCCCAAAGAGCTGGTGCCGCCGGGGCTGACGCCAGATCAGCATTTGCGCGAACTGGTCTTGCAGGGGGCTGATCAGCGCTGGCCCAACGGCATACCGCCAAAGGTACACCAGCAAATCGAAAACGAACTGACACTGATCAAGGAGCTGAACTACGAATATTATTTTCTGACCGTGTTTGACATTGTGTACTTTGCCCGCAGCCAGAACATCCTCTGTCAGGGCCGAGGTTCCGCCGCCAACTCAGTGGTGTGTTATTGCCTGTTCATTACCGAAGTCGACCCCGATCGCATTTCGGTGTTATTCGAACGATTCATCTCCAAAGAGCGCGATGAGCCACCCGACATAGACGTTGACTTCGAGCACGAACGCCGCGAAGAGGTCATTCAGTATATCTATCGCAAGTACACTCGCGAACACGCGGCGCTGGCGGCAACCGTCATCACCTACCGACCTCGCAGTGCCATTCGCGATGTCGGTAAAGCACTGGGGCTGGACGCTCTGTTTGTTGATCAGCTGGCCAAATCACTGGCCTGGTGGGACCGCAAAGGTGACTTACAGAAGCGCTTTGCTGAAGCCGACATTCAGGGCGGCTCGCGCATGGCTGCGATGTTTATGAAGCGCATTGATGACATTCTCGGCTTCCCACGCCATCTGTCTCAACACGTTGGCGGCTTCATTATTACCCGCAGCCCGGTCAGCACACTGGTGCCGGTTGAAAACGCCGCCATGCCCGAGCGCACCATTATTCAGTGGGACAAGGAAGACATTGAAGCCATGGGCCTGCTGAAAGTGGATATATTGGCGCTGGGCATGCTCACCGCCATTCGCAAGGCCTTTGACCTGATCAACAGCTATCAGCCCGTTCCACTCAGCATGGACAAGGTGCCCAGTGAAGACCCTATTACTTACAATATGCTGAGCCGGGCGGACAGCATCGGCGTGTTTCAGGTGGAATCACGCGCGCAAATTTCGATGCTGCCCCGGCTCAAACCACACACGTTCTATGACCTGGTGATCGAGGTCGCTATCGTGCGGCCCGGGCCGATCCAGGGCGACATGGTGCACCCTTACCTGCGCCGCCGCGAAGGCAGCGAAGCGGTGACTTACCCCAACGATGAGATCAAGGCCGTGCTTGAGCGCACCCTGGGCGTGCCCATCTTTCAGGAGCAGGTCATTAAACTGGCCATGGTGGCGGCCGGATTCAGCGGCGGTGAAGCCGACCAGTTACGACGCGCGATGGCCAGTTGGGGCAAGAACGGCAACCTGATGCACTTCGAACGCAAGGTGATCGATGGCATGCTGGCGCGCGGCCATGATATGGACTTTGCCCAGCGGGTATTCAATCAGATGAAGGGCTTTGGCGAATACGGCTTCCCCGAATCACACGCGGCCAGTTTTGCCCTGCTGGTGTATGTATCGGCGTGGCTTAAATGCCACTATCCCACGGCATTTTACTGCGCGCTGTTAAACAGCCAGCCGATGGGGTTTTACTCTCCGTCACAGCTGATACAGGATGCCAGACGGCATCACATCAGCGTGCTTGATATCGATGTGCTGCACAGCCACTGGGACTGTACGCTGGACCTGCACGCTCATTCAGCCAGTGTGATGAACGCGCAACCGGCCCTGCGGCTGGGACTGCGCCTGGTTAAGGGGTTTAACCGGGACGCCGGGCTTCGTATTGAGCAAGCACGCCAGCATCAGGGCTTTGCTGATGTGCAGGCGCTGGCGCGCAAGGCCTGTTTGAACCGCCAGGAAATAGAGGCACTGGTCAGCGCCGATGCCTTACGGGCATTAAGCGGCCACCGGCATCAATCGCATTGGGAAACATCCGCTATCGAACCCCTCACTCCATTGATGGCCGCCACACCGGCTGATCTGCGTGAAGGCATAGAACTGCCGGCCCCCAGTGAGGTGCAGGATGTATTAGCAGATTACCGCGCAACAGGTCTTAGCATCAAACGCCACCCCATGGCATTACTGCGTGACAAGACACCATTCTCACGCTGTAAAACTGCACGTGATCTGCAGCATCTGAACCACGGTCGCTTCGTCAGAGTGGCTGGTGTGGTAACCGGCAAACAACGCCCGGGCACAGCATCCGGTGTGGTGTTTCTGACCCTGGAAGACGAAACCGGAAATATCAATATCGTTATCTGGAACAGTTTGCAGGAACGCTGCCGACAGGTTTTGATGCAGGCAAAAATCATGCTGGTCAAAGGGGTTATGGAAAGCAAGGGGTCGGTTATTCACGTAGTTGCCGGCGACCTGCTCGATTACAGCCAATCCCTGCAGGGCCTGGACAGCAAGTCACGGGATTTTCACTAGCGTTTCAACAGCGCCCTATACTCAGGAACACGGCAATGCCGGACAGCACGCACCTTCCTTTTACAGTATCTGCACAATCATCCAGACGGGCGCGGTAACACGCCATTAACCTGGAAATCCTGGAGCGCAAATTCGTAGCGCCTTTCCGATTGCACGAAAAAGACACGCTCACCTCGTGTATGGCAAAGCACTGTTTGCGGCATTTCCGGCACCGAGGAATACACAGCAGCAGGTGCGAATATCGCGATGTTTCGCCCATTCTGCAAACACCGCGCAGATGGGTACACTAGCAGCTCTGCGTGCTGCTCACGCAGTCGCAAACCCAGGTTCTGGGTTGCCCGATAATCAACCGGATCAGCAAGTAGAGGAGCTATTTCAGAGTGCTGGTAACTGCTCAAGTCCAGGCCGGAATCCGTACGATAGCTGAATTCAAACAAGGTGTGGCAACTGTCAATCGGCTTGGGCGGCGGGATCACCATGTCGTGCCACCAGCAGAAGCGGTAATAGGCAACTTCCGCCATACAGGTCAGCATCTGCCGCGCTGCGTACATGATCCCCCGCTCTGTTTTCCTGCCAAAACGTGAGCCATGTTGCAGCGGCGGATAACGAAACGGTGTGGATAACAAGTAATGCTTGTTGCGACAATCCGCCTGAACGGGCGGTTTTGCCGCATCAATAATGGCTTCCAGTACATCCTGTTCTGCCAGAGTATCAGCAAGCGCCAGGGTAGCTGTTAACTCCTGGCTTTCCACCAGGCGATGCGCCCGCCCCATCATGGGCTCTAGCTGAATGTGAACCTCGTCGAGGCTACTCATTTGATAGACACAATCAACTAAGCACGCCCACGCATTGCATCGCAGTATTGCGCTACCGACACCAGTCCATCAATTGATTGCATCATCTCGAGCGGCGACTGTTCGGAAAGCGCACGATTTGGCGTTCTCAGCCAATGCTGCACATTGACCGTGTCGCCGCCCATTAATGTGTGCACTGAGCGATAAATCCTCAGCACAAGTGCCGCCAGGCGCCCAGGGTTTTGTTCCGGGTCAATCTGTTGGGTTTGATACATGCGGGAAAGCGTTGTTCTGTTAATGCCAAGAATGGCCGCCATCTGTTGATTTTCCAACGACATCGCTTGTTGTGCGCGCAACAGCGCCTTGGCTAACACCGCCTTCACATCCGCTTGAACTTGTTCCATATTTGCCTCGGGTAACTTCAATTTTTCAAATTATACAACACAAAAAGCCTTTGTGCTGCAAACGCACGTTATATTACAGCTCAAATAATATATTATGGGCTTACGCAACAACACTGGTATGGTAATAAGCGTTGATTTCATCCGCAGCAAACCCGTATTCAAGCAGAACTTCACGCGTATGCTGCCCCAGTACAGCCGGCGATCTCGTAATCTCTGCCTGGCTGCGACTGAACCGTGGTGTCGGTGCTGGCTGCCAAACATCACCGTCGTCAATAAACGTACCCCGTTCACGATGATGCTCATGGTGTCTGACTTCAGCCATTGACAGCACCGGTGCATAACAAACGTCGCTGCCAGCCAGCAGCTCATCCCATTCGTCGCGCGTTTTCTGTTTAATCAATTCAGCCATTTGCTCTTTCATCGCTGGCCAGCTGGCGATGTCGTATTGATTGGCAAAATCGGCCTCCGCCCGACCGCCCAAGCGGCGCAATAGTTCCGCGTAAAACTGCGGTTCAATAGCGCCGATTGACACGTACTTTTGGTCTGCCGTTTCATAAATCTCGTAGAAATGGGCCCCGCTATCCAGCATATTAGTACCACGCTGGTCGCTCCAGAAATCAGCTTGAAATGCCGCGAATACGCTGGTCATTAGCGCCGCTGCGCCATCTATCATTGCCGCGTCTACCACCTGACCAAGCCCCGAACGCCTGGATTCCAGAATTGCACAAACCATTCCGAATGCCAGCATCAATCCGCCGCCGCCAAAATCTCCGACCAGGTTAAGAGGAATTGCCGGTTTTTCACCGGCACGACCAATCGCATGGGCTGCCCCGGCCAGCGATACATAGTTAATGTCATGCCCGGCGGCCTGGGCCAGTGGTCCGTTCTGTCCCCAGCCGGTCATCCGTCCAAACACCAGTTTTTCGTTTCGTGCAGCGCATACATCGGGACCCAAACCCAGCTTCTCCATAACCCCGGGACGAAACCCCTCCACCAGGCCGTCGGCTTGCTCGATTAGCCGCAGCACTGTCTCAACGCCCTCTTCCGTCTTCAAATTGACGCAGACCGAACGTTTGCCTCGGTTCAGCAGGTCCAGTTGTGGTTTTTGGTGATCGCCAAACGTGCCGCCCCAGGGTCGATCAATTCGTATGACATTTGCCCCCATGTCTGCCAACAGCATCGCTGCAAAAGGCGCTGGCCCCAAACCGACAATTTCGACAATGGTAATGCCTTCCAATGGGCCCATAGCGGTCACCTGAGTATCAATTGTGAGCCAGGATTGGAACAAAGGCTTGCCAACCGCGCAATCATTCTGACGGGATAGCAATACAACGCCCTTATGAATGCCAGAATGCGTGTGGCGCCGGAGATTGCGGTAAACTGTGTGTTTGCCAACAGTTCTATGAGGCCTAACCAATGGCAGCAAACGAAAAAGTATGGGACATCCTGATTCAAGATGCACTGGTGTTTGATGGCAGTGGTCACGCTCCGGAGCAACTGGATATTGCAATCAGTGACGGTGCCATTGTGGCCAAGGGATCAGTGTTGGCACCTCAGATGGCCGCGCAAGTCATCAACGCCGAAGGCAAATGGCTGATGCCAGGACTGCTGGACATTCATACCCACCTTGATCTGGAAGTGGACCTTGACCCACGCCTAACCGAGGTGGTGCGACACGGCACGACCACGGTGCTGGTTGGCAATTGCAGCCTGGGCACCAGTTTTGGCCAACAAATCGACGGCGATCAAAACCCGATTGTTGACTGTTTTACCCGAGTGGAAAACATACCCAAGCCGGTGTTGCGTAAGTGCGTAGACGCTGTCACCTGGAACTCACCCGCAGAATATCTTGATCATTTCGACGATGTGCCTTTAGGCCCAAATATTGCCGCACTGCTACCTCACTCCATGCTACGCATAGAGGTCATGGGTCTGAAAGACAGCATCACACGTGACCCGACCGATGCCGAGCTGGAGAAAATGTCAGCGCTGCTTTCAGACGCCATGGACCAGGGCTATGTAGGCATGAGCACCGACGGTCTGCCGTTTCATTTTCTGGCAAGCGAGCCCTATACGGACCAGCGCATACCGACACAGTTCGCGAAGTTTGGTGAGCTGAAGCGCCTGCTGCAAGTGGTCAGAGACAAAGATCGAGTGTGGCAAACCACGCCAATTATCGAGAATCGTGCCAAGGCGTTTGTCTATTTTGCGTTAACCAGCGGCCGCTTGTTTGGTAAAACTCTGAAAACATCTGCATTGTCTGTGATGGAATTTGTATTGATGCCCAATGCCAGCAAAGGCTTTTTGGGGTTCGCCAAGCTGATGAACAGCAAGTTGTTCAAAGGCAATATGCATTTTCAATCACTGGCCACCAATTTCCGCATATGGTCCGATGGCATTGTCAGCCCTTTGTATGAAGAACTGGATTCGACCTGTCGACTCATTGCCAAGGAGTACGACGACGTTGAAGGCCGCAAAGCCTTATTGAACGACCCAGAATTCGTCGAACAATTCAGAAAAGACTGGCATCACGGGCGTCAGGGCAGAAACCTCGCGCACTTCAAGAGCAAGATTGGTATGCCGGATAGCCTGGTCATTCGTGATCTCGTGCGCATGGTTTTTGACCGCGCGCCTGTAGAGGTTTGGAATGGCGAAAACATGCAAGCCATCTTTGATCGCCTGGAACGTTTTCAATCCGGCAATGCAGACGCCGCTCGCAACGAGCAAGAGCGAACTGAGTTCGAGAAATTCCCTTCACCGATCGAAGACGACGCAAACTTCATGCTGCATTTGTTGCGCGAACACGACCGCAATTTTCGTTACTGGGTTGATGTGGGCAATGTCACCAAGTCCACCGTCAAGGAACTGATGATGCACGAGCAGGCGATGCCAGGATTTTCAGATTCGGGAGCACATATCACTAACATGGCGTTTTTTGACGTCAATCTGATGGCACTGAAACTCGCACAGGAAGACGGCGTAGACAGCGTTGCCAAAATCATACGCCGCCTGACGCGTGAACCGGCAGAATTCTTCGGTCTCAATGTGGGCCGCCTGGATATCGGTGCGCAGGCCGATATCACTATCGTCGACCCGGAACAGCTAGCCCGCTATGATTCCAATGAAAATCGGCAGGTCATCTATCGTGACTTGTTTGAGCACGAGCAAATGGTTAATCGGTCTGATGGCGTAGTCTCACATGTGTTGATTAATGGCGAAGTCGTGTGGCAAGACCAGCAGTTTATGGACGTGCTGGGCCAGAAAAAACTCGGTCGTGCGCTACGCGCTGGTAGCCAGGCGTAAAGGAAAGCGTTTGTGCGTGAACCCATTGAATACATTGTTGATATCGGTGCGGTAGAGCTATGCGTCTATGAGTGGCCAGGCAGCGGTGATCCAGTCATGCTATTACACGCCACTGGCTTCCATAGCCGCTGCTGGAACGAAGTCGTACTGCGCATGCCTGAGCAACATGTTTACGCGATTGATATTCATTTTCATGGTCGTAGCTCAAACAGCGCCAAAGTTGACTGGTCTTTGTTTGCCAACGACCTGTGTCAATTAATCGAGCAACTCAATCTTCGCAACATAGTCGGGGTTGGGCATTCGATTGGCGGCCATTTAATATTCAGGGCGGCGGTTGAAAGGCCAGATCGCTTTAAAC
Source organism: Gammaproteobacteria bacterium (assembly GCA_030429735.1). Lineage (GTDB taxonomy): Bacteria > Pseudomonadota > Gammaproteobacteria > Pseudomonadales > JAUIET01 > JAUIET01. Next base: position 72,033 of record JAUIET010000004.1, on the reverse strand, counting down.
AACTTGTTTTGTTAGACCCGGTAATAGTCTCAGCAGAGCTTGCACAACGTTCCCGCAGCGATGTAGCCGGCCTGTCAGCCTCTGACCACCCGGTGGCGCGCAGAAAAAACAACTGGCGTGACGCCAACGAAATGTTCGACCGCTTTGCACAACGCGAACCATTCAAGTATTGGCAACCCGAAGTGCTTCGCGATTACTGTGATTATGCCTTACTGCCAGCCGACGAGGCGGGAATGCGACAACTGGCGTGCAACCCGATCAATGAAGCCTCTATTTACCTGAGCAGCGTCAATCACACCGATATTCTGCAGAAACTCGGCGACATGAATGTGCCAACCTCCGTACTTAGGGCGCCACCCGGCGATTCGCCCGAGTTCAATTTCAGCGCTTCGCCCACGTGGCCTGAACTGGCCAATGCCTTACCCGTTGGCAGAGATGTTTACTTGCCAGATATGGACCACTTTATTCCCATGCGCTCGCCGGAACTGGTGGTTCACTATATCCATCAAGCCCAGGACAATAACTGGCAACATACCGCATTCAGGTAACGGAAACGACCTTTGTCGCGTCGTGCTCTTGCAGCCAGCGAAGTTGGGTGGCGATCAGCCCTGGAAAGGTTTGCGTAAGCAGTGACAGCGCCCTATAACTTAGCCAACGCCGCAGCGGGTTATTGATGTGAAACAACTCCGCGTTGCGCTTTGATGCCTGTTGAACGCGAGTACACCGTTTTATTCGCAATTGGTAAAGAGTGTCCAGCGCGGCTTCTAGTCCGTTTGGGCTTTTAGCCAACAGCTCAGTCAGCACAAAGGCATCTTCCATAGCCATCGCTGCACCGGCCCCCAAATTTGGCAATGATGGATGGCAGGCATCGCCAATCAAGCCTATTCGCCCGACAGACCAGCGAGGCATTGGCGGTCGCGTGTACAGCGCCCATTTATAGGTTTCGTCCATCGCAGAAAGCAGCAAATCAACATCGTCATGCCACCCCTGGTAGATATGCCGCACAGTAGCCACATCTGCGGGCGTAGTCCAGGATTCTTCGAGCCATTGATCGCTGCGACATTGCGCAACTACGTTCACGACACGGCCTTGCCGCAACGGGTAAATAACGAAATGCGCATCTGGGCCCAGAAACACACCAGGCGCAACAGTCCGTGAGAGCCTGGACGCGTCGATCATGGCGCGGTATGCGATATTGCCGGTAAATTGCGGGAAACCATCACCAAACAGCTGTTGGCGTACCAGTGAACGAATACCATCGGCGCCTATTAGAAGGTCACCGCGCAATTCATTACCTGATTCAAGGCATGCAACTACCGTTTTATTTTCCTGTTGCACAGACACTACCCTTGCGCCCCATTCAACGTCGGCGCCGTGCGAAACCGCCGCGTCCAGCAACAGTGCGTGCAAGTCTTCACGATGCGCTTGGTAGTGTGGGCAATCGCTTTGGTCATTGTCCGGCGCGCCATTAATAACAAGGCGACCGGAGTAGGCTTCTCGAAAATGAAGCTGGGCCGGGGTCGAGGCAATCGCAGCCAGCTGCTCACCCAATCCCAGAGCTCTAAGCACTCGCGTTGCGCAAGACGGTATCTGCAGCCCTGCACCCACTTCATTCGAATGTGCAGCACGCTCCAGCAAGGTGACTCTGGCTCCACGGCGACACAAGGCCAGCGCCGCGCAACTACCAGCGATACCCGCACCAACAATCACTATATTCAGATGACTGAGTGCCCCTTCGCTCATTACTTGTCCTGATACGCTGGTGCGCGCTTCTCGAAAAATGCACCAACCGCTTCCAAATGATCTTCAGTTTGGGTGAGTAGCACCTGGTGTCGGTCTTCCATTGCCATCGCCGCATCCAGACTCGGCGCATCGACACTGTAATTCAGGCATTCTTTGGTCATTCTCAAACCCATCGGAGCGGTTGCGAGCATTTCATCAACGTATCCCTGAGCCACCTCCTCGATTCGTTCACGATCGACCACCTCTGATACCAGATTCACGGCCAGGGCTCTATCGGCGTGAATAAATCGCCCGGTAAGCAGTAATTCAGACGCCACCGAGGTACCCACCAAACGCGGTAACAGATAACTCGAGCCCATATCACAGCCGCTTAGACCAACCTTTATAAACGCCGCATTCATTTTGCAATCGGGTGTCGCAATGCGTATATCAGACGACAATGCCAGGCTGAACCCACCCCCACACACCGCACCATTGAGCAGGCTTATGATCGGTTGTGGGCAGCGTCGCATCGCCTTCATGATATCGGCAATGTCCGTCTGGCCATCATAAATCGTACCGATTGACGACTCACTGTCTGAAAAACCCAATAAATCGGCGCCTGCACAAAACGCCCGGCCGGCCGCCTTGAGCACCACAACCCGAACGCTCTTGTCGCGACGAAGTCGAGTGAAGTAATCACTTAGATCCCGGGTCAAACCGGGGTTCAATGCGTTGAGCGACTCCGGCCTGTTCAATGTCAGCCATTCTACGCTGCCCCGTTTTTCAAGTAGAAGGTGTTGGTAGGTACTGGACGCCGGTTCGCTCATTCTATGTATTACTCCTAAAATGCGCCTTATTCAGAGCGGTCCGGTCGAACAAAATCGCCATCGTCCCAAATAAGTCTTGGTTGGGTATTGTGCCCAAGAATAGCCCGCTCTCTGGCATACCCCAGGCAATGCGACACGTAGTGTACGCCATCAATCACGCGATTCCGATGCCGGTGTTGATGGCCATAAACATGCATTTTTGAGCCGAGTTGCCTTATTTGCTGGTCGATTCTGCTGCATCCGGCAACTCGACTGAAGTTAAAGCTCGGCATCGGGTCTGAGTCAAAAGCCGGAATCAGCGCATCGTCCTTACAGAATCTGTCGATGTGTTTCTGCTCGTTAAATATTAATTCCCGCCTGGGGAGAAAGTGGCTCACACTGATCACGGGCGTTTCATAGGCTTTGATATTTGGCAAATTCAGGTCCGCAAAATAATTAGCGGCCGTGGAGGAATCCGGCGGCTGCTCTGACTTCCGCTCTTTCCTCCACTCTGACGGCCACTTGCAATAGTATTTATCAGCCCATGGCGAGCTTTCCCAGTCTTCGCCCACTTTGCGGATACTGAGGCTGAATGGGTCTTCATCAGCTGTTCTGTACCATGAGAAAAGCGGCACAACTGTTACAGGTCTGCTGGTACTGCCCACTCTAACAGGCTGCGTATGCACGCCCAGGTGCTGGCACAGGTGGATGATCTGCTCAAATTTATCGAGTGAATCTGAGAATTCCTTTCGCCGAACCCAGAGCTCGTGATTACCGGGCACGAATACGACATGTCGAAACTTGGCAACAAGGCTACTCAGCAACTGCTCGAGTCGGCCAAGGTCGTCGCAGGCATCGCCAGCGACAATCAGGCAGTCATTTTGATAATCCGAGTCGGACAGCGAAAGCATGTGGCGCATATTGTTCTTGAAATCGACATGCAGATCCGACAGAGCAAAAATTCTAGTCATAAGTCAGTTTTCAAAGCCATCTTGCAGTTTGTGGGCCAGACTTTAATATGTCACGCACTGTGAGTCGCACCAAGGATTATTAATGAGAGTATTCACCGAAGAACAAACCATGTTCAGAGACGCCTATCGCAAGTTTCTGGCGGCAGAGATTGTGCCGCATATGGAGCAATGGCGCGAGGCAGGCATTGTTGACCGAACAGCATTTCAGAAAGCCGGTGAACAGGGCTTCCTGATGATCTGGCCTGATGAACGCTTTGGCGGCATGGGCGACAACGATTTTCGCTTCGAGCAGATTATTATTGAGGAAACCAACTATGCGCGCGCCGGTGACTGGTTTAACACGCTGCACAGTCGGCTGGTCGGCCCGTATCTGTCCCGCTTTGGCAGTGAACAGCAGATGCAGAGGTTTCTGCCAAAATGCGTCAGCGGCGAGTATGTATTAGCGATTGCGATGACTGAGCCCGACGCAGGCTCAGATCTTGCTGGCATGCGCAGTACGGCGGTTGAAAAAGACGACCATTGGGTGCTGAATGGTTCCAAGACCTATATCTCCAATGGCATCAACGCGGATGTGATTATTGTCGCTGCCAAAACCAACCCCGACAACAACCCGCACGAAATGACTTTGTTCATCGTTGAACGCGGCATGGAAGGCTTTGAGCGGGGCCGTAACCTGCATAAAATGGGGCTGAAGGCACAGGACACTGCTGAGCTGGCATTCAATGACGTGAAAGTGCCCACGGAAAATGTATTGGGTGAGCCAGGCAAAGGCTTCTACTACCTGATGGAAGGGCTTGCCGAAGAACGTTTGCTGGGTGCAGTGGGCTACTTGTCATCGGCGCATCTCAGCTTTGATCTGACCCGAGAGTTCGTTATGCAGCGCAAAGCCTTCGGCAAACCACTTTCGGCGTTTCAGAACACACAGTTCAAGTTAGCGGAGCTTCGCTCTGAATTGGACGTGGCGCAGGCATTCGTTGATCAGTGCGTTGCCGTGCATAATCAGGGCAAACTGACGGCGGTTGATGCAGCCAAAGCCAAGTTGATCACCTCTGAGTTGCAAGTCAAAGCGGCTGATATTGGTGTGCAATTGCATGGTGGCGCTGGCTATATGGATGAATACGCCATATCACGCCAGTATACGGACGCAAAAATATCCACCATCTATGCCGGTACATCAGAAATAATGAAGGTAATTATCAGTAGAGATTGCCTTAGCGATGATTACGTGCCTTTCAATTCTCGCAATTTCTAGCGGCTATCCTCCCCACGTCCAGGCACTTCGTGCCTGGATAATTTACGTTCTAGTTAGACGAACGGTACCCGACGAATGGCGCCTGTCGATAAATTGACTACTCTTTAAGTGTGTTTGATGTATTGGTTCTAAGTGATTGTTTTTTATATAGATAAATGATCGTTTTTTAACCGATTAAACAAGCTGATGTAACTCACGGAAACACCGAAACCCAGCTTTCGGGAGGTCTTTAACACACGGATACATAGCTCTAGCTCTGATGATGCTGGCTTTACGTGAATTGCGCGCACGCGCACTGCACGATAGCGGCACATCTGCTTTGGCACACTCGCTTTGGCACTAAAGACCAGGTTTTTGATGTATCCCGAACAACAGCACAGTCACAGCGAGCGCATTCTCCATTTGGAAATTGGCGCGAGTTCTTTGCAAGGCAGGGCCTTTACGGAACTCAGTAGCGTTCGACTGGAACGTACAGATTCAATCGATGTGCTCAAGGTTCTTAGCGACACCGATGCGGTACTTATTACCTCACCAGACCCCAGAGAAACCGAGCAGTTGCTTATCCAGATTCGGCAAAATGAGCAACTTTGGGCAATGCCTGTGTTTCTATCAGGCGCGTCCAGCCAGAAATCGAACGAGTTAAGTGATGGCGTAGTCAACACCCTTACAGAGCTGCAGCAAGCTGCCAGCCACATTCACCATAAACTGGCTGAATTGCCACCGCAGGATATGCAGATGCCTACGGCGGAATTCAAGTTGTGCGCCTATCTCTATTCTCGACCTGAGAAAACAGTATTACCGGTGCGTGCACTGGAGCAATCCGAGCTGTGGAGATACCCCCTGGTGGATGCCTTCGGTACCAGCAAAGAGCGCAGCCAAACCTGCCTGAGCGAGTTGGAGTTGCGCGGCTTGATACACCCCAAAAGACTGATTGACAGGGTACGCGATTGTGCTTCCTGCGATTCCGCTCAGTTAAGCTTCATAGACGTTTGTCCCGACTGCCAAAACATCGATATAGAAAACTCCCAGTTCTTCCACTGCTTCACCTGCGGGCACGTAGCGCCTGAAGCAAATTTCATTCGCAGAGACAGCCTGTGCTGCCCGCAATGTGAAGCCAAGTTTCGTCATATTGGTGTCGACTACGACCGTCCACTTGAAGAGTATCGCTGTCGTAATTGCAATGCTGCATTCATCGAGGGCAGTGTGATTGCCCGCTGCCTGTCCTGCGACAGCAGTAACCACCCTGAATGGCTTCGTTCGCGTCGAGTCAATGAATTTGAATTAACTGGCAGAGCGCTGTACGCGGTGCGACACGGCGAAATGCACACGCCCACCGAACTCGTTGATGACAGTCAATTTGCCAGCCCGGCCTACTTTACCCAGATGGTTGATTGGCTGCTGTCCTTGGCAAAACGATACTCTGATGAAAATTTCAGTCTGTTGTCGATCACCATTGAGACGCCGCCGGATCAGCAAAGCACTGCTCAGGCGCAAAACAATGATGTGTTCTTCAAGCGTATCGCCGAGTTAACCCGTGAAACCGATTTAATTCACCGGCTAAGCGCGCAGACAATCTGGATTCTGCTGCCTAAAAACAATTCTAAAGGCCGGGCTGACTTCGAGCATCAAACACGTCAATTAGCCGAAAAACTGCGGCCCGACTCCGGTCATAACGACCTGAATTTTGTTGGCCTGAGCGTACCAGAGGATTTGCCGGCCAGCTATACAACCGCGTCGGTTCTCAGAGCACTGCAGGCAATCTGAGCAATGCAAATAATCGACTTGTTTCAGGAAGCCTTCGCAACCTACGAAGTGTACCTCGCTAACTTTAGCAGTGGCGACGCATTTGCCTATGCAATGGAACTGGCGCCATTCATCGCCATGTTCGAATTGCCCTTGTATCTGCTTATTTTTATCGGCGTGCTCAAATATTACCGCCGAAAGGTCATGACAACACCGGGCTTGTTGACCTTCTCACCGTCGGTAACCTGCATTGTGACCTGCTATTCGGAAGGCAAGGACGTGCAAACCACCATCAGCTCCATGGCGAACCAGATCTATCCTGGGCATATCGAAATATTGGCGATGATTGACGGTGCGGTTGCCAACAAACCCACCTACGACGCGGCACAGGAAATGCAACCGAAGGTACGGCGCATTTCCAACCGGTCATTGCGGGTCATTCCAAAGTGGCTGCGGGGCGGCCGGGTTTCCTCGGAAAATACCGGGTTGGCAATTGCCAGCGGCGAAATAATCATGGTGCTGGATGGCGACACGTCGTTTGACAATGACATGGTTGCCAACGCCGTACAGCATTTCCAGGATCCCAATGTTGCGGCCGTGTCCGGCAACTTGCGCCTGCGCAATGTAAAAGATGGTTTAGCCGCCAAATTGCAAGCCATTGAATACATGATGTCGATTGGCACCAGCAAAGTCGGATTAAGCGAGTTCAATATCGTCAATAACGTATCCGGTGCGTTTGGCATTTTTCGCAAGAGCGTCATGCAGCACATCGGCGGTTGGGATTCAGGTACCGCCGAAGATCTTGACCTGACACTGCGCCTGAAAAAGTACTTCGCACGTTACCCGGATATGCGCATTGTGTTTGAGTACTACGCGCTTGGCCATACTGATGGGCCTGGTACGTTCAAAGAATTTTTCAAGCAACGCCATCGCTGGGACGGTGATCTTTTCTACCTTTACATTCTCAAACATGGCGAAAGCTTAAAGCCCGGTCTGTTGGGTTGGCGAAATTTTATCGCTTTGGTCTGGATGGGATTGTTTTTTCAGTTGGTAATGCCATTCATCATTGTCAGTTACACCCTGTTTTTGCTGGTGACTGCGCCCTTGTCGTCCACAATGGCAGTACTGCTACTGGTGTACATATTTTACTTTGTGATTAGTATGGCCATGTATCTGGTGGGCGTGTTTTTGCTGTCGGATCGCAAGAAGGAAGATCTCAAGCTGATCTGGTGCCTCCCGTTCATACCCATATTCACCTTTGCTACTCGATGCTGGTCAGCATTCGCGTGTGTCGACGAAATCATCCGTCACATCCATCTGGACTCCAGCATGGCGCCGTGGTGGGTGTTAAAGAGGGCCAAGTTTTGAATCGCCAGCGGCCATTCTCTATGCCGGCCACACTTGCCTGGCTGCTGCTTGCAGGCTTGGTCTGTACACCCGTTTACGCTGAGAAAAGCCTGTCATTAGCAAAACTGGAAAGTATGCTAGACGAGTCCAGAGAAGTTGAAATCGCCACCGCAGAAATTGAGGAGCGAATCTATTTACTTAAACGCGAACGCTTGCGTCGCGGTCTGAAGTTATTCGCAAATGCGGGCTATTCCGATGTTTCAGAAGTAGTAACGGACGATTTGCGCAGAGACTACCAGCGCAAACACCTGACCCTGGGGCTTAGTTATCCTCTGTTTGGGACCCACGCAAGCGAAAAAAACTCGGTACTGGAAGCCGAAAACAGTGTGTACGCAAGTGAGCAGCAGCGCGCTATCGTGCGCAAGCGCGCACTGGCCACACTGCGCCGCAACTACATTGATTATTGGGCTACGCTGGAGCGCCTGGCTATTTCCAAAGAGTTTCTGTCCATTGAACCTGAGGCGAACAACTGGTTACTTGAACGCACAAAAACCGGGCATGTGCTGGAGGCTGATCGGCTGGAGTTTATGACGGCGTTTGACCTGGCGCGAAGAGCAACCGCAAGCGACGAAGAAATAAGACAACGAACGCTTGGCGTAATGGCTTTGCTGACTGAAGACTCACTACCCGCTTTTGAGCCCGAAGCACCGAAATTGCCGTCTGCCTGTATGAATAAATCCAGACTGCGACAATACGTGGTGGACGAGCACCCCGAGCTAAAACTGCTTCGTTCGCGGCGAGACACGCTGCGCTCCTTACGCAAACGCAGCACCGATGTCGAAGGCCACGTGCATCTCAGCACCTCGGTCGGACAGGATGAACCCTCCTCCCTAACCGACAATGGCATGGCACTCAGTTTTAATCTTCGCATGCCGGTTGAGTTTCTTGGCACACGCAAATATGCCCGATATGCCAAGTCTGCTGAACTTCGCCGCGCCAACCTGGAGCTGGACCGACGCACCGAAGAAGTTATGAATGAAGTCAACGCGGCGATTGGCAAATATCGAACATCTGTTGAAAACCTCAGTTTTGCCGAGACCCGCGTTGCAGCTGCACTTGAAACCGTTCGAGAAAGACAACTGCGCGCCGCTTCGCTGGCGGGTGATACGCTGGAAAAACTGCAGCAAGCCAGGTTTTCAACCTACCGCACCTCACTCGATCTGGTTGACGCCGAAAGCCTGCTGCTCAAATCAACCGTGGGCATCCTCGCTCTGTCTGAGCGTGAGTGTCAGCCACTCGAGCCGGACCTGCACATTGAGCCTGAACACGAGCCGATTATTCTGGCCAGGCCTTTGCATAATCAATGGGCTAATACCCTCAATCTAAGACCATCACAGCCCGACTACGACCAGGCATTGCCGTACGCTCAGGAGAAGGCCTCAGCATCGATACAAACCGCAAACTCAGTTGCCGAAAAAACGACACAGAATGCATCAATCACTGTGACTGATACCCCATTGTTTAAGGGAATCACCCGAGTTCTCTACAACGTAGTGGGCCCGCGAGTTCGCACTCCCGATGCCAGCAATCTGACCGATTTAAAAGAGGTGATCCCGGAATCTACCAGACTTCCTGAGTCTACTGGAACAAATGCCAGTTCGGAACCACAGAAAGCGTTACAACAAAAGGCATCAATGGCGCGCGTTCGCTTCGAAGATGCTCGTGGATCTATTGACAGCAGCGTAAGCGTGCAGCGGGTATCTTTTGAAAACACCGACGAGCGGGACGCACGTAAAAGCCCAGTGGGGACCTCAAAGTCAAACCTCGGACAACCGGAATCTGTTGGCGTTTATGTCTGGAAAAGTGGCAGGCTAATCAGCAGTGAAGATCATCGTCGTGAATTCTGGCGCCAGCTAAAGTCACAAAACATCAGCCGGGTACTGCTATCACTGGATGGTGGCCAGATAGACTCACTGCGCGATACCCGTGAGCGAACAAAATTGCTCTCGCTGCTCATTGATGCCAGGAAACAGCGCATCGCTGTTGAGTTGTTATTGGGCGAACCGAGCTGGATCCTGCCAAATCGTCGGGGATTGTTGCTTAACATTGTTCAGGACCTAAAGGATATCCCGTTTGACGGTTTGCACCTTGATATTGAGCCGGGCATGTTCGATGAGCGCCTCTACGACCGCCGCGACATCATGAATCAACTGGCCGACACCATCGACGAAGTCAGCACCATCAGCCCGTGGCCACTGAGCATGAGCTTGCATTATCGCGACTTGAACCCGGGTGAAGGGTATTGTCTTGGCTGTCGGCTCAGCAAGACTGATATCGATGAAATCACGTTGATGATTTATGTTAGCAACCCGGTACGGGTGGCGGAGATTGCAAGCCAGGTGGCCCGTCGCTACCCACAGTTGCAATTCAGCGTCGCACAAAGTGTCGAGCCCGTACTCGGAGCGGACGAAAGTCATGCCACGGTTGGCCGAGCTGAGCTGAACGCACGTCTTGAGCAACTAACAAAAAAGCTGGAACCATTCAGCATCAGCAGCCTGTTATTGCAATCCTGGAGTGATCTGCAAAGGATGCCTGAATGAAGGTCAGCTTCAGCTCACCTCGCAAGATAGAGCCAGACGCCGAACATGGCTACAAGCTGCCGTATGCTCCATCAAAGCGGGTCGAATCCAAGGCGTCCTGGTATCTCGTACTGACCATCGTCTGCTCACCGCTGCTGTATGTGCTGGTTACTGCATTATCGTCAATGCTGTTGGTGAAAGAGCCCGGACATATCAGCATCGGCAAATTCGAAGTGAACAGCGAGACACCCGGCAAAGTCGTTGAGTTGGCCGTTGAGGTAGGCGAAGACGTACGCAAAGGTGACGTGATTGCTCGGCTTACCAACTACGACTTACACAGTGACATTGAACGGGTAAGCACCGAATTGTCCTTTCTTCGTGAAAGTCAACGTCATGGAGCCGACAAGGAAGCCTTGGCATCGATACGCGAGCATATACGTCTGGCACGTGCGAACCATGAGTTCTATTCAGAACAGTACCAGGCAATGAAAACCCTGTTTGCACGTCGCTCCGCAACGCGTGCTGACCTGAATGCTGCCAGAACAACGGTACAGCGCGCGAAACTGGCGCTGCTGGAATATGAGGCGGAGCTTGATAAACTGCTCGCCGTTCCGGATAAGAACCAGCGTCTAACATTACTTGCAGCAGAGCTAAAGGCGCTGCAAGAACGCGGTCGCAGTTTGATTCAGCGAGCGCCCATCGATGGCAGAATTCTGGACGTATTTGTACGCGATTCCGAAATTGTCCGTCAGGGAGACAGTATCGCCTTGATCGGCGAACCCGGAAAAGCATCCGTTGTTGCTTATATAGACCCCAAATATTCCCGCTACGCGAAAATCGGACAACGCGCCCTGGTGAAACTTCCTGACGGCCAAACCGTAGGCGCGCATATCGCAGCGCTGCCTGAAATCACACACCGCCTGCCCTCTGAATTCGCCAGACCGTTGGGGTTACGGAGCATGAAAATACTCGCTCACCTTGACTTCGACGAACCGTTGGACAAGAAAAGTCAGGTGGAAGGGCTGCCTGTCACTGTCCGCTTTCCATTTACGATTGAACTCGCCGGTTTATGAATACGCTGCAACCATGACCAATGGATAACATCATGAAAAGACCCACGCTCTGCAATTACCTACTAAGCTTTTTGGCTACATTATTGTTCGCCTTAAGCAGCGCGGTATGTTCGGCGGAACGGCCGGCCTACTGGCATCTGGCCTACAAGCCCGCCAAAGAAACACGCGTTATCGATTTGCCGACCGACTTGTTTGCGGTTCAATTGATTGCGGTCTCGACCCGCAAGCAAGTTGAGGACTTTGTGGAACGTCATAACCTCTGGGATATGACTGCCGTGAAAGTGTCAAGAGATGGCAAACCGCTGTACGTGCTTATTCCCGGAGTCTATAAAACACGTGCCGACGCGCAAGCCGCCGTTGCTTCATTGCCGCAATCTGTCCAGAAACTGAAACCGTGGATACGACCACTTGCCGGTTTGCAGGACGCCATGCGTAGCGCAGTAAAAACCAGCTACGCGGTCAGCGACTGAAAACAAAAGAGGCGATCACTCATCCAGGAATGACATAAACTCCGGCGTATTGAATTTCCAGCTACGCTGCTCGACACGTTCTTTGATGCGCCAACCATCCGCGGTGCGCACATAGACGTCGTTGTACCACAGCCCCAGCATCCAGGTGTGATTACTGCCCTCGCCCGTCGCCATCTCTTGCGGGTTCAGGCACATAATGTGGCCTTTGGCTGTGTCACCATCTAATGTCACTTGCATATTCGCGTTCAGGTGTTGGGTATATGGAAAAGCCCCCATCGCCCCGTGCAAAAATGTAATGGTGTCTTCCAGGTTTCCCTTGGAACCACCAAAAACGCTGTAATCTATGAACGCGTCTTCAGTAAACACGCTGCGCAACTCATCAAATGCTTTGCGGTCGATAATGTCAGAATAATGCCAGATCAGGTCCTCAATCTCGATTCGATCGGAAATTTGCTGTAAAGACAATGGCATACAATGTTCCTCCGGGTAACTTTTAGTTAACTTGGAATACCTACCGGCCCTTGGGTAGCATGGGTCTATTCGGCTCATCCTATGGTGCTTGCACCGCCCAGGTAAAGCGAAAGCCAACAGGCTTTGGTTACGCTTTGTTAGGTAAGCTGCCGCGCAGATCAATGAATTGCGCTGTCGGCAGATAGCCGCTGATCAAGCAATCAACACTCTGAGAGGAAACATCATGTCTTCACCACAAGGCAATACCGGTGACATCGTCAACTGGCCCATGTTGAAAATTGTTTATCGCACCGATAAAGACAAGATCGCTGCTCTGTTACCGCCGGGGATCGAACCAGGCGCCAACCCCAATGTGAATGTCACTATCTATAACTTCCCGGTGCCCGACGAACCCGAGTACGGCATTGTCATGACCGTAGACGCCGACTATAACGGTATCGCTGGCGAGTACACACTGGGCTACGGCATTGATCAGGAGTCGGCCATCTTCACCAGTCAGCAAACCAACGGGCAGCCAAAGTTTCCTTGTGACACTACTTACTACCGTATGGGCAATAACGTAACAGCGCGTTGTTCGCACCAGGGTTATACATTCGTTGAATTCAGTGGCGTGTCCAGCGGCCAAAACGAACCGCAAGACGAGTTCGAACAGCATGAGTGGTGGATAAAAGTATCCCGTAAAGCCGCCGTGATGCCGGTGCAGGAGTACGACTTTCCGCCACATGTTGTGCATGTGCGCAGCAAGTACGGCACTGCGCACCGCGAAGCGGTTGATGGTCAGCTCGTCTTGCATCCCAGCCCTTGGGATCCGATAGCTACCCTGCTGCCGATGCGCGAACAGCTGTCAGCGCATCTGTGGTGGCCAATATTCCTTGATCGTGAAATTAATCTGGCTGGCCAGCTCGATCCTGAGGCCTTTCTGCCACATCTGGATGTTATTTCCGGTTCTCGGTGGCCTGGGCAAAATGGCGGGCCAAAGCGTTCTACTTGATTTAGCCAATCAACTGACAAATAGCCATTCAGAATTTAGTAACGCACCCAAGTAAGGTTCGATAGAGAATGTCGCAGTTAATGATCGTTGAAAAGAGGAACCTTTTCAACAAGCCTCCAAGGATGGATTCACGGCGCGCCAGTAAATGCGATATTCACTGTCGAACCGTATTCAATTCCCCGATCTCATAGAGCAAAGGACAGAACATTGAACTCACCAGAAATCATGCAGGAAGATTTCAGCGTCCATTACACGTACACCCGTTCCACCGGGCCTGTAATCGGCGACTTTCTAACGGCATTGCGCGACAAGAAACAGATTCTAGGCATCAAGGGCAGCGATGGCCGCACATTGGTGCCACCCATGGAATTCGACCCGATTACCACAGAACCACTTAGTGAAATGGTTGATGTCAGCGATCAGGGCACGGTCACCAGCTTCTGTTGGGTCAAGAACCCAATCAAGCATCACCATATCCAACACCCGTTCGCATTCGCTACCATCCGCCTGGATGGTGCCGATACCGACTTTATTCATATGGTCGACTGCGGTGATGAAGCCAGGATCAGTGTTGGCAGCAGAGTGAAGGCGCGCTGGGCAGACGAGCGAAGCGGTACCATGACTGACATCGTCGCCTTTGACGTAACAGGAGCCTGAACATGGCTGAGAAAAAAGACCCCAATGCAGAACGCGTCAACATTATGTACGCGCCAGTAAATCTCGACTATCGGTTCACTGCCTCGGACCACACCTCACGCTTCCTTGAGTCAATCAGGAATGGCCAGTTTATTGGCAGCCAGGTGAGTGAAGGGGCGCCAGTGTATGTGCCGCCTCGCCCCGTCTGCCCGGAAACCGGCCTGCCGGCAGAGCGACTGGTTGAACTGCCCGACACCGGCAAGGTTCACTGGTACACGATCGTTCATATTCCAATTCCGGATAACCCCATCAAACCACCCTTCGTGGTTGCCAATATTCTTCTTGATGGCGCAGACATTACGTTTTTGCACCTGATCAGTGGTTGCGACAACGACGACATAGACATCGGCATGCGGGTCAAAGCTGTCTGGAAGCCCGAAGCTGAGCGCACTCACTCACCTGCCAACATACATTTCTTCGCACCAATCGACAAAGCCGATGCGCTGGCCGAAGAACTGGCGAAGGAGGCATAGTTTATGAGAGATGTAGCAATAGTTAACTACAAACAAACGCCTGCGACTCGCGACTCACTTGCGACTAACGAGCTGCAAATGCTGCAAAGCGTAATTCAGGGCGTAATTAAAGAATCAGGTGTTGAACTCAGTGATATGGACTTCGTGTGCTCCGGTAGTTGCGACTACCTGGCAGGTGCAGCGTTTGCATTTGTTGAAGCCATCGAAGCCGTTGGACCTTTCCCGCCGATTAAAGAATCGCACGTTGAAATGGATGGTGCATGGGCACTCTATGAAGCTGTGTTAAAAATCCGAACCGGCGAAGCCGACTCTGCGTTGATTTATGGGTTTGGAAAATCATCGCCGGGCGACCTGCGCTCGGTATTGAGCCTGCAACTTGACCCTTACTATCTTGCTCCACTCTGGCTGGATACGATCAGCGCTGCCGCTTTACAAGCCGCACAATGCCTGGACAAGGGTGTATTGAGCGAAGCCGATATGGCGGCAGTGGTGTCACGCAGCAGAGCCAACGCCAAATCGGTAGCGGGCACGCAGCTCAGCGGTGATTACAGCATCGAAGAGTTGCTTGCCGAGCCGACCTTTGTGTCACCTCTACGGATGCACGATTGCGCACCTATTACTGATGGTGCATCGGTCATGATTATTGCCACGCCCGAGAAAGCTCGGCAATGGTGCGATACACCGGTGGTGATATCCGGCTTGGATAACCGTATTGAGAGTTCCATGCCAACCTTGCGCGATCTCACGGTATCCAGATCGACAGAAACTGCCGGTAAGGCTGCCGGGGTTGGCAGTAAACCGGTGGAGTTCGCCGAATTGCATGCGCCATTCAGTCATCAGGAAATATTGCTGCAGAAAGCGCTTGGCCTGGATGCCTCGGTGGATATCAATCCATCCGGAGGCGCGCTGGCCGCAAATACGATGATGGCCGCTGGTCTGGATCGTATTGGTCATGCAGCAAAAATGATCCAATCCGGGCGATATACCCGCGGTGTCGCCCACGCTACCTCGGGCTCTTGCCTGCAACACAATCTGGTCGCCGTTTTGGAGGCAGTATCATGAGTCGTTTAGCTGCTGTAGTAGGTATTGGACAAACCGAGTACCGGTCGGCCCGCAAAGATGTATCCATGGGAGGCCTCGTGAATGAAGCCGCACGCCGTGCGCTTGAAGACGCTGGCTTGGGCTGGGACGATATAGACGCGGTCGTGATCGGCAAGGCACCCGATATGTTTGAAGGCGTATTGATGCCAGAACTCTATCTGGCCGACGCCCTGGGTGCCGTGGGTAAACCTATGTTGCGAGTGCATACTGCGGGTAGCGTTGGCGGCTCCACCGCGGTTGTTGCGGCCACGCATGTAACCAGCGGCACCTTTGATCGAATACTGACGGTCACCTTCGAGAAGCAGTCCGAATCCAATGCGATGTGGGCTTTGTCTATTCCCAGGCCCTTCTCGATGCATCTGAACGCGGGCGCGGGTGGTCACTTCGCTCCGCATATTCGGGAATACATGCGTCGCTCAGGCGCACCCGCGCATGTTGGACCAATGGTGGCAGTAAAGGATCGCAAAAACGCGTTAAAGAACCCACTGGCGCATTTGCAAATTCCTGATATTTCGCTGGAAATGGTCATGGAATCACCCATGCTGTGGGATCCGATACGCTTTCTTGAAAGCTGCCCCAGTTCAGACGGGGCCTGCGCGCTGGTTATCTCCAGCGAGGAGCTTGCAACAAAAGGGCCGAATAAACCTGCCTGGATTCGAGGTATGGCAATGCGCAGCGAGACCATGACATGCAAGGGGCGTGACGAGGTGAACCCTCTGGCTGGCAGCGAATGCGCGAAAGATGTATATGCGCAAGCAGGCATCGGCAACCCTCGCAAGGAAGTGGACATGGCTGAGGTGTATGTGCCGTTTAGCTGGTACGAGCCTATGTGGCTTGAAAACCTGGGCTTTGCAGATGAAGGCGAAGGGTGGAAACTGACCGAAGCGGGCGAAACTGAAATTGGCGGTTCAATTCCGTTCAACTGCTCGGGTGGTGTACTGTCAACCAATGCTATTGGCGCTTCCGGGATGATACGGTTTGCGGAATCAGCTATGCAGGTACGTGGAACGGCGGGTGAGCATCAGGTGGAAGGTGCGAAAATGGCAGTTGGCCACGCTTATGGAGCAAGCGCACAGTTTTTTGCGATGTGGGCTGTTAGTAGCGAGAAGCCTTAGCGCTAGAGCCACTAATCACCAACGCTTGCCAAGGGAAACCCCATGCCGTTCGTAGACGTCACCGAACCCAAACCCGGAATCAAGCTGGTTACCTTGAACCGCCCAGACCGCATGAATGCGATGGCGTTTGATGTGATGATTCCGTTTCGCGAACAACTTGAAGACATCTGTTATGACAACAGTGTCAGGGTTGTGATAATCACTGGTGCAGGCTCGTCGTTTTGTGCCGGCGCTGACTTACAAGACCCGGGCTGGCTGGATATATTTAACGGCCTAACGGTGCCAGGAATATCCCGGCGTGCAATGCGAGTGCTGGATGAGGTTATAAAGACCATTCGAGATATGCATCAGCCTGTGATCGCGGCCGTTAACGGACCCGCCATTGGTGGCGGGTTCTGTCTGGCGATGGCCGCCGACATTCGGCTTTGCGTCGAGTCAGCGGTGTTCCGTGCCGCAGGGATCAACAACGGGCTCACCTCCGCTGAACTTGGGCTGAGTTATTTGTTACCGCGCGCTATTGGCTCGTCGGCATCCAACGAAATCATGTTGACCGGGCGAGACGTCGGCGGGCTGGAGGCGGAACGAAAAGGCATTGTTTCTCAATGCGTGGCGCAGGACGCCGATTTGCTGGACGAATGTCTGGTGGTCGCTGAGCAAATTCAGCGGCACAGTCGGCTGGGTGTGGAACTCAGCAAGCAGATGTTGAACGCTGGGCTCGAAGCGGGAAGCCTGCATTCGCACATGAATCATGAAAGCCATGCGCAGTTGTTTGTGCGTATGACGACACAGAACTTTGAAGAAGCGATCAGGGCGCGTAAACAGGGTCGTACCCCGGAATTCAAAGACGAGTAAATCAAGCGCTACTCCGGCAACAACAAATCTTCCAGAAAGAAGGGTGCCAACTCGGCCCGCCCTTCGACGTTCGCCTTGGCGTATATTTTGCTCACCTATAGCATGGATGACGTCGTGCTTTTATTGTCAGACGAAAGCACGACTGAGCCGATCATTCAGCGCGTCTCATCTGACGGAGAATTTATCGAAGAAATCCAAATTGATGCAGCAATTGGTGAAGATACAGTGTTTGAAGATGTGTCGTCCGATGTTGATGACTCGAGGCTTGCCGTGTTCGAGTTGCCACCGCGGTGAGGACAACAGCCGCCCGCGTTCAGCGATTACATATATCCATCCAGTGCTGCACCGCATCAGACTGCGCTCTTTGTTTTGGCAGGGCAAAATACAGAGTGCGGCTCATATCTCGCCTTGGCAGTGCCAGCGGTACAAGATCGCCGCTATCAAAATTCTTTTGCAGCACAATTCTGGAAAGACAACCAATGCCTAAGCCCGTCTCTACCGCATTCTTGATCGCCTCATTGTGCTTTAACTCAAGATAAATATTCATAGTTGGCAGCAATTCTTCCAGCGCCCGATCCAGTGTGTGCCTGGCGCCTGACTCAGGTTCACGCAAGATCCAGTTGACCGTACGTACGTCCTGCGCGGTCAGTTTTCCCTGTCGTGCCAAAGGGTGATCCGCCGCACAAAAAACGACAAGCTCATCCTTGATCCACGGAATCAACTCCAGATCACGATGCTGCACCTCGCCTTCGATCATGCCAATGTCAACTTCATAATTCAGTACTTTAGCCGCCACCTCCGGCGTATTGGCGACCTCAAGCTGAACATCAGCGTTTGGAAAATCCCGCAGATACCCTGCCAGATACCGTGTCACCAGATGATTACCTATGGTGTAGCTGGCAGCGACCGTGAGATGGCCAATACTTTTATGGCCGCGCAAGCTTTGCTCCAATGTCTGGCAGCTTGCCAGCACACTTTCTGCCTCTTTCCGCAGTGACTCGCCCACCGAAGTAAGTAGTAAGCGATTCTTGCTGCGCTCGAATAACTCCAGCTGATAGGTATTTTCCAGTTTGAGCATTGCCTCGCTGGCCGCAGACTGGGACATGTGCAGCTCAAGCGCGGCTCTGGAAATATTTTGATGTCTTGCAACCGCAATAAAGATTGCCAGCTGACGAAGCGTATAGCGCATTGCCACTCCGCTACTTGTATAAGAACATGAAGTATAGCTACCGGCTTATCCGATAGCTACAACCAATATATCCGGATTGCCATATAGTAGTTTTTACCCTAGAATTCGCGCACCTAAAATCAGAGGAGCAAAGCATGGCCGAGCAAAAGGCGACAAACGTACACTGGCACGAAGGCGACATTACCCGCAAGCATCGCGAAACGCTGCTAGGTCACAAAGGTGCAACGCTCTGGTTTACCGGCTTGTCCGGTAGCGGCAAAAGTACGGTTGCCGTGGAGCTTGAAGGTCGGCTGAACGAAGCCGGAATTCTCGCCTACCGTTTAGACGGCGACAACGTTCGACTAGGAATCAACCGTAATCTGGGTTTTAGCGCAGAAGATCGTACCGAGAACATCCGCCGTATCGGCGAGGTTGCAAAACTGTTTGTCGACAGCGGCGTGGTTGTTCTTTCCAGCTTTATAAGCCCTTACCTTGCCGATCGTGAGCAGGTGCGTGCATTGCATGAAGCAGCTGGCATGGAATTCATTGAAATATTCGTTGATTGTTCACTGGAAGCGGCCGAAGCGCGCGACCCCAAAGGCTTATACAAGAAAGCAAGAAACGGCGAGATTAAGAACTTTACTGGCATAGATGATCCTTACGAGATTCCAACCAAACCTGAAGTTCATTTGCATTCTGACCAGCAGAGCCTGGCCGAAGAAGTGGACCTGGTAATGGCTGTTTTGCGTGAACGCGGCATCATTAACAAAGAGGCAACTAAAAAAAAATGATCAAACCACACGGCTCTGACACGCTGAATGCGTTGTACATTGAAGACGATACCGCTCGTGCTGCACTCGCGGCGGAAGCGGAAGAACTGCCATCACTGTTGTTGAACTCCGCAGCGGCAGCAAATGCGGTCATGTTAGCGGGTGGTTATTTTAACCCGTTGACGGGTTTCATGAATCTGGCAGACGCGCTAAGCGTTGCAGAACATATGCGCACCGAAAACGGTTTGTTCTTTCCTGTACCTATTGTCAATCTCACCAACGAAGACTGGGTTGAAGCTGGGTCACGCATTGCACTGCGTGACCCCAATGTTGATGGAAACCCCGTACTGGCGGTGATGGACGTCAGCAGTGTGGAAAACGTCAGCAAGGAGCAAATCGATTTTATGGCGGAAAAAATCTTCCGCACACTGGACACAAACCACCCAGGCGTGGCGACCTTCAATGACCTTGGCAACACAATGATTGCCGGCGACATTCAGGTGCTCAATTTCTCTTATTTTAGATCTGATTTTCCGGACACCTTTCGCACCGCAGTTGAAATTCGCGCGGAAATTGAAGCCAATGGCTGGAACAAGGTGGTTGCTTTTCAGACTCGTAACCCCATGCACCGCGCACACGAAGAATTGTGTCGCATGGCCATGGAGCAACTGGATGCGGACGGTATTTTAATCCACATGTTGTTGGGCAAACTGAAACCGGGCGACATTCCGGCTGATGTGCGCGACGCTTCTATTAGAAAGATGGTTGATGTGTATTTCCCACCCAACACGGTGATGGTCACTGGCTATGGCTTTGACATGTTGTATGCCGGCCCGCGCGAAGCAGTGTTACACGCCGTATTCCGACAGAACTGTGGTTGTACCCACCTGATTGTCGGTCGCGATCATGCCGGTGTTGGCGATTACTATGGCGGGTTTGATGCGCAGACCATTTTTGAGGAAGAGGTGCCCGATGACGCTTTGGAACTGGAAATCTTCAGCGCCGACCACACTGCCTACAGCAAGAAACTGGGTAAGGTTGTGATGATGCGAGACGTACCCGACCATAACAAGGACGACTTTGTGCTGTTGTCGGGTACTGCAGTCCGGGAAATGCTGGGCAAGGGCATTGCACCGCCACCCGAATTTTCACGCCCGGAAGTTGCCAAGATATTGTCAGATTATTATCAAAGTCTGGACGCCTAATGTCGCGGCTGAGGGTGCTTACTTAGGTAGCACCCTCACCAACTTGCCCTCATCGCTATCGGTCAGTAAATACAGGTAACCGTTGGGGGACTCTCTGACATCGCGTATTCTTGCACCCAGTTCGCCGAACAAGGCTTCTTCTGAGGTAACTGTGTCGCCACTCAAGGTCAAGCGCCGAACTTCCTGATCAACCAGTGCGCCGACAAACAAACTGCCTTTCCATGCCGGGAATTTATCGCCGCGATAATAGACCATGCCGGAGGGTGCAATGCTTGGCGTCCACTGCTTGATCGGCTGTTGCATTCCGGGTGCCTCGGTAAACGGTGATACGTAAGCACCTGAATAATTGAGCCCGTAGGTAATCGCGGGCCAGCCGTAGTTAGCGCCTGGCTTAACAATATTCACCTCATCACCACCCATCGGACCATGTTCATGCATGTAGACGTTGTCGGTATCCGGATTCCACGTCAGGCCTTGCGGACTTCGATGACCGTAGCTCCACACAAAAGGGTCGCCCTGCTCGCCATTGGCAAACGGGTTATCGGCTGGTGCAGAGCCATCGGTATTCATACGCAGAATCTTGCCCAGCTGGCTAAATGTGTCCTGTGCAGCCTCGCGAAAATCAAACCCGTCGCCGCTTGTCAGCAGCAGGCTGCCATCGGCAAGAAACAATAGCTTGCCGCCATAATGCACTGGCCCACGCTTCATCGGCGATACAGTGAACAGGGTTTCCACGTTTTCCAGGGCATTGTCCTTAAGCTGCGCTTTTACCACTCGCGTCGCGTTGCGTTTGACATCACCGTAAGCGAATGCCAGATACAGGGTGTCGTTTTGCTCATAGCCTGGGTCCAGAACCACATCGAAAAAGCCCCCCTGGCCGGCCACGTAGGTGTCTGGCACATTGGTTATCGGTTCACCGACTGAACCATTTTCATTGACTATGCGCAGCTCACCGTCTCGCATGGACAACAGGTAGCGACCGTCAGGCATAAATTCAACGCACCATGGATACGCGAACCCCTCCGCTACGGTTTCAAGTGTGTACTGCGTTGCGAGTGCGGCGTGAGCACTTACCAAAGACAGACAAAAGAGCAGAGTGCGCAGGCAGTGTTTCATTCGGCTTGTACTTGAAAGTGATTTTGACCATTATACGGTCTCACTGCGCGGACGGAAGACACGTGAAAAAAATCAAAGGCTTTTTAGCCGCCGTATTAACCACCTACCTGCTCGCTACTATTTTTGTCAGCCAGGGTAATCTTGCGGCAGTGGCTGCATTCGGTCTGCCTGTTGATTTCACTGTTCGGCTGCAAGCCGCCTGGCACGACATGACCCATATGGTGACGTTGTTCCTGCCCTTGTCACTGATTGCTCTGTTAATTGCCTTTCTGGTGTGCGCCTGGCTGACGAAACGTTTCCCAGTCGCCACAGCCATACTCTACCCATTGGCCGGCTTTTGCGCCCTGCTGACTTTGATCTTTTCACTCAATACAGTGTTCGGCCTAACGCCTATTGCGCCAACCCGCTCACTGGTTGGCCTGCTGTTGCAAGGCCTGGCAGGCGCAGCAGGTGGTTTTGTGTACTACCAGCTGGTTGCGCAAGCCGCTGTGAGTCAAGCGGAGCGCGCATAGTCACACGCCGGCATTGGGCGCGTTCCGGCGGTAACGCCACCAGAATGCAAGTCCTTGGGCATTCAGTTCGGCGTCAAACGGCAACCACTTCTGCATATCGTCGTCACTGACTGTTGGCACCGCGGCCCGACAGCGCTCCAGCAGGTATTCAAGTATTTTCGCACTGAGCTGCGACTCGAAATCAGCACCAAGCCCACTTTGCTCGGCTGCCACTTGCGTCATTTCAATCATTGCGTCAATTTGGGCATGCAAACTCAAAATCATTTCGCGGTTGGGTTGTACAGCACCGTAATGCGTTAAGTAGAGATTTTCTGGATTAAACGCCATTACCCGTTCAATTGACGCGTGTAATGCGACGGGGTCAAACTGTACCGGTGATGTAGTAGGCAGTAAAAACGCCGCCGAGGTATCGCGCAGCGCGGTATAGCACACACCTAAAGTATCGCCGGTAAACATACTCTTGCTCTGTGCATCCCAAATGCACTGGTGATGATAGGCATGACCTGGCGTATCAATAAACAGCAGCGGGCGTGCATTCAGACTGATGACCTCGCCATCGGCCGGAATGACGATTCGAGATTCATCGATAGGCGCCACTTCTCCGTACAACTGTTGTACGAGCTCTTCTCCGTAAACAGCATTTGAGCCGGCAATGAGCTTTTCAGGATCAACCATATGCCTGGCACCCCGTGGGTGAACAACACATTCGGCCGCGGCGGCCAACTTCATCATTTCGCCAGCCCCGCCGGCATGATCAAGGTGCACATGAGTCAAGATGATGTAACGCACATTGCGCCAGCCCAATCCCAATGTCTCAATAGCTGCAGTGCAGTTGGCAATGGAGTGGTTAGTACCGGTATCAACGATCGCCAGCTGATCGCCAGAACGGATCACATGTATTGCCGCTGCATTGTCACGCTGATAAGCCGCGTCAACCGTGTATATTTCGCTGCCTGTTACACTTTCCTGCACGGCGCACCATCCACAGTAAGCAGGCGTGCTTACTATTGCTCCGCCATCAATTGCGAAGCGAGTGCGAACAGATTGCCCGATCGCGCGCCCGATCGGCAATAAGCATGAGTCCGCTTACCGTGTGCCAGCAAGGCAGCAAATGCGCGCCCATGGGCCTCTGTCATCTCTGAACCGGCAAACGGTATATTTTCTACCTGCATGCCTATTTCACGGGCCGCTGCGGCTATGTCTGCAAACGCTGTTTGATCAGCAGCTTCGCCATCAGGACGATTGCACACCAGTAACTCTACGCCTTGCTCCTTTAGCAAGGGCAAATCATCAACCGCCAGTTGCCCGGAAACAGACACCTGCTCGCTTAGCTGTTGCATACATCACTCCTGTGTCACTCGTTGGTTTCAATGCCTGCCAATGATACCGCGATTATCCGCCGCCTGGTTTACAAAGACGATATTACGCACGGCATCACGTCAAACGTAGAGTCAAGCCTGTTATCAGTCTATTATGCATTGATCGTGTAGCGGCCCGTTGCAATTCCATAAAGCCAAAAGGCAAAAGCACTCCATCTTGATAGCCACATACTCTCACTGGTCACCGCGTTAATGGCCATCAAGCTTACCGAAGGCCCGGTTTCCCGCCGCATGTTCGACATGGCGATGCCTATGGTCTGGGCATTGTTGGCCATGATGTCTTTCAACGCTGCGGATACTTTTTTTGTTGCCCAGCTGGGTGATGCGCAGCTCGCCGCCATGAGTTTTACCTTTCCGGTCGAAATGTTGTTCACCAGTGTCGCCATTGGTGCGGGCGCAGGTGTATCGTCGTCGTTGGCCAGGTTATTGGGTGCGGATGATATAACAGCGGCGCGACGGGTATTCACCGACGCCATGATCCTGATCAGCGTTATATCTCTGTTGTTTGCGCTGCTGGGTTATCAACTGATCACGCCGGTGTTTGCCTTACTTGGTGCCGAACAGGACTTGATGCCCTATATTCGAGAGTATATGGAAACCTGGTATTGGTGCGTACCAGCCCTGATTGTATCCCAGGTGTTCATGACCACGTTGAGAGCAATGGGGCTAGCGCGCCTGCAAGGCGGCATTATGACTGGCCTGTGTGTGCTCAACGTTGTTCTTGATCCACTATTGATCTTCGGGCTCGCGGGCTTTCCGCGCCTGGAACTACAAGGCGCCGCGCTGGCGACGGTGGCAGTCAGAGTGTTTGGTCTATTCCTGGTGTATTACATCCTTTGTGTTAGACACAAGATGATCGCGCCATTGTTTGCACCCTGGCCCGAGGTCCGCCGCTCGTGGATCGCTGTTCTCCATGTGGGTCTTCCGGCGATGGCGACCAACATGATCATCCCGGTTGCCAGCGGTATTGTTGTGCTGCTGGTTTCCCAGTACGGCAATGCAGCGGTCGCCGGGCTGGGTGTCGCCGCACGTATCGAACCATTGGCCCTCGTGTGTTTTTATGCTCTGTCCAGCATAATGGGGCCACTCTTTGGTCAAAACTATGGCGCCCGACTTGAACAGAGGCTGCACGACGCGCAGAGCGCTATGACACGGTTTTGCCTGGCGTGGGGCTTGCTTCTCGCTTGTATATTATTTTTTGCTGGTCGGCTCATCGCCAGTGCGTTCAGCGATTCGTCTGAGGTTCAGCATGTTGCCGCAACCTACCTCGCCATTGTGCCACTCAGTTACGGTGCATATGGCATAGTCATGTCGGTTTGTGCAGCATTCAATGGGCTTGGTATGCCATTCCCTGCTCTGGTGATTTCAAGCTGTAGAGTGCTTGTTCTGTATTTGCCGATGGCACTGCTGGCTCGCCATTTCTGGGGCATTAATGGCTTGTTTGTTGCCACAGCATTGGCCAACCTGGTACTGGGTTTCGTCAGTCACCTCTGGCTGAGAAACCGCGTCAACAGAGAATTCGCAACGATCACGTCTCAGGACTGTACCAGATAGGCGAACTCCAGGCTCGCTCTTGAATCGTTTTTGCAACGCTGTCGTTGTCACAATCCGCAGGCCGCTGATCCGCTGAAAACGTCAAGCATTGTCGTGCACTATAGCGGCAACTTGGATTTTCCACAGCGCGTAAGTAGTAAACAGCTCTTTGGCCGGGTTTAAAGTCCGGGTCTTGCCAGACGGCGCACAGTTGATCGAACCCGGCACCTTGCGGCTCGCAGGTTTCAGGATCTACCCTTGCCTGATTATCAGGATCACCAGCGATATCATGCACTTTTTGATGATGGTTGCCATCCTCATCGTACCAGCCCTTGATCATCTGTAAGCGCTGCAGCGGTGTGCCAGGGTACGCAGTAGTGCCCGAATCCGCCAGTGCACTGGCCAGGAACATTGGCGAGCTTGAACTAGCATCTAACTCTCCTCCCATCGGCACACCGTTAGCGTAGGCATAGTCAAGCATGGACGCATCACTGCACAGCTTGGAGGAAAAATCAGAACCCGCAAAAAACCTAGGCTGAATACGTGGGCCGCTGGTGCCAAACACTTCTTTTGCGCGAATATTATCGAACAAACTTTCTCTGCTGTTCTGCTCGGACCACACACCGATCAGCCCGCCGGGATTATTGCTTGTATTCCCCGGCACTTCGGTCTTGTACGTCACGCGCCGTTCCGCGGTACCATCGCCCCAGCCCAAGTGGCCAGCGAACCGTTGCTCAAGTACCCCTCCAGCCATCGCGTTATGAGTATCGGTTGACGCCATGATTCCCAGCTGAAACGGGTTGACGCCAATACGCTCTTGTTCTTTCATTCCCTCGATAAGCGCATAACGTACATAGCTGTTTCGCGACAGACAATTGGGACCTTTATGCGGCACATAGTCGGCGAAAGGGCCCGTATAGCAATCATCAATATCTTCTGTACCGGCAACCGCCTTGAATGCAAGGTTTTCAAATTTTTCGAAATCGCACAGCTCGTCTTCTCCGCCAAGCACGCCGGTTATGCCATTTCGGCATTCGGAATCACCTTTGTGTTGCATAATTTCAACAACCGGTTCGATACGTCGGCGAAGCTCGACGCGCTCCACTTGCGCTGCTTTGCTGCGAGCACCGGCGTAATCCACCGCGAACATGCGCCCGTTACTGATATTGGAGTTATGTGGAATGGCCAGCACATCACAGCCACTTTTGTCACCCAAACAGTTTTTATCAAGTATTTCCCAGAGCCGCCATTCCCGTGGTGCATCGAGATAGCTGATCGGACGCTGAGGCACCCGGGTGCTACGGAAAATCACATTGCGGTGCAGATTACTGCCCAGCCGAACCGAACTGTATTCAAACGCGACAAAAGTGCTACGCTCGCAAGCGTCACTCACATCGTTCCACGCCTCCGCCGCCGCGATCGCTTCTCTCCAGGGTGTTATCGCTGCATTTTTGCAGCGCTCACCGTTTTCACCACACACTTCGTCATCGCGTGCCGGGAACGGACTGAATATCTTCGCCAGCAGCTTAGGGTTACGCCCCTCACCTTCTTCGAACGCATCACAAAATTCCGCAGTTTTCGCAAGCTCCGGGTTTTGACACAGCGTCTGTTCGCCCAAGAACTCCGCATGATCCGTTACCGCCATAAAATCCAACGGGCGATCGATGCTAACCGATCGAGTTAGTTCTGTGTCTCCCCGATTAACAGGCAATGAGATGGCGCCATGCCCGAAGGCATAGCGATACGCGTCGTCCGGCGTAGCCCGGCTTCCGTACGAATATGCGTCATTGGATAATGCAGTATGGACATGCAGATCACCGAAGTACGCTTTCTTGGTGGCGCTGTAGTGGGTACACGGGCGAACCGGAGACTGGGTATCTGACACATGCTCCAAAACGGTGAAATCACTGAGTGGTGCCGCCGGATCTCCGCAGCCTGCGAGCAGCAAACAGACACTTGCGTAAGTCAGCCGGGCAAGGGATTCTTGTATACGCATGGGAGGCTCGGCATGAGGGAAGATGAACAAATTATAAGGCCTTAGCAACACACATGCCGCTGTAGTGACTTTGCTGTAATATCACCCGCGTCCCCGCGGTAAAATGCCGGTTGGGCGTATGACAAACACAGCCAACCCTCTGGAAACGACAATGAGTAGTTTATTTACACCCACCCGTCTTGGCAGTATTGAACTGGCAAATCGTGTGGTCATGGCACCGATGACGCGTAGCCGCGCGGATGACCAGGGCGTACCTACGCCGATGATGCTTGATTACTATCGCCAAAGGGCAAGCGCGGGATTGATTATTGCCGAAGGCACCTACCCGTCAGAAAACGGCAAGGGCTACTGTCGCACGCCCGGCATTATTAACCAGCAGCAAATCGATGCCTGGGCCGGGATCACCGAAGCGGTACATCAGGAAGGCGGAAAAATAGTCTTGCAAATCATGCACTGCGGTCGCTGCTCTCATGTTGACAACAAGAGCGAAACTGCAGAAACCGTCGCACCATCGGCTATTCCCGCTGAAGGCGAGGTGTTTACCGAAGCCGGAATGCAGCCATTTAGCGAGCCTCGCGCCCTGCGCAGTGAGGAAATACCCGAGGTAATCGAAGAGTATCGCCAGGCGACCGAGAACGCCTACGCCGCCCAATTTGACGGTGTCGAGCTGCATGGAACCAGCGGTTACTTACCCGCACAATTCCTGTCACCAGGCAGCAATCAGCGTGACGATCAGTACGGCGGCTCTTTAGAGAATCGCGTGCGCTTCTTTGCCGAAGTGCTCGAAGCGATGAGTATGGTCGATGGTGCTGACAAGGTGGGTGTTCGAATCTGCCCCGGCTTCCCGTTTAATGACGTGAAAGACCCCAACCCAAAAGAGAGTTTCGAGGCCATGCTTTCAACAATCCAGCCTTTGGGTCTTGCCTATCTGCATTTAATGCGGGCAAGTCCTGTGGATGTGTATGAGCTGGGTCAGAATTTTTTCAAAGGCCCGCTGATACTGAACGGTGGCTATAAGAAAGACAGTGCAACCCAGGCCATTGACGAACGGGGTGCCAGCGCCGTGTCGTTTGCGACCTCGTATATTGCCAACCCCGATTTGGTAACACGCCTGGCAGAAGACTTACCGCTGGCGGACGTGAAAAATGAGTTTCTGTACACTAATTCTCCGCAAGGCTATAGCGACTACCCGAATTACAGCCGGTGACTAGCGTCCCTTGCCAATATAGCCGATATTCCCTGCGGAACACGCCTAGAAGAACGGCATTGTGCTGGCTCTAAATGGTGCGAACTTATGTTAAGGGACACTAGCAAGCAAACAGTTCCGCATCTATATCAGCAAATGCTTTGAATTCCAGTGCATTGCCGCTTGGGTCCATGAAAAACAGGGTGGCTTGCTCGCCCGCCTGTCCCTTAAATCGAACATGCGGTGCAACAACAAATTGGGTATTAACAGATTCCAGTCGCTCCTTGAATTCATGCCACTGCGGCATGGTCAGCACCACACCAAAGTGAGGCACAGGTACTTGCTTGCCATCCACAGGCTTAAATCGCAGGTCATTCGGCCTTGAACATTCCGGGTCGAGATGCACAACCAACTGATGTCCAAACATATTGAAGTCAACCCAGTGCGTATCACTGCGACCTTCGCCAAACCCTAGCTGCTCGCCGTAAAACCAGCGCGCTTTTGCAATATCGTGCACCCCAATAGCCAGGTGAAACGGTGTTAACGCAGCCACCATGACTCACTCAACCAGCACGTTAGGTCGTGCCAGGCCCTGCTCTTCACACATCATCAGATAGAAGTTAAGCGTCAACAGACCATCAACGACCGACGTGATATGACCATCAGCATCCAGATTGACATTCGAGCCATACATTTGAAACCACACACGGGTATTGTCTTCAATGCACTGTAATGTGTGCTCGGAACCTGCTGGCTCGTACAGAAACGAGCCCGCCCGGTTGACATAGTCATATTCCTTATACTTCCAGGCGCCAGCCGTGGTATAACCAAACACCGGGCCCGTATGGCGGTGTTTTTCCACTTCATAACCGGCCTGAAAAACATTCTCGATTATCCATAAACCTTCACCTTTTTTCACCTGCAGCACTTTCAGCAAACTGCCATCGCCAATATCCACAAAAGGTAAGTCATCCGCTGCAAAATGCACCGCTTCTTGTGATTGCATGTCTGTCATCTAATCCTCCGTCAATGACCGTCATCCTGGTGGGCAGAATACGCCGTCAACGGTTAAAATGCATCAGCCATGTCTTTACAAGCACGCAATGAACAACTCGACGCTGACAGCAGATTCAATAGACGTTTATAACCCGGACAACTACCTGCAGGGTATTCCGCACCAGCAATTTGCCTGGCTACGTGAAAATGCACCCGTTTTCTGGCACAAGCACCCGGATGGTGGAGGTTATTGGGTGGTCAGCAAGCACGCTGATGTTATGCAGGTTGCTCGCGATCACAAAACCTTCAGTGCACAAAAAGGCTTTGTGATGGTGGACGACTTGCCGCCGGACATTCTGGAGCGCACGCAAAGCCAGTTACTGGGCATGGACCCACCGGACCATGGACCGATTCGACGCGCGGTCATCACGCATTTCACGCGCGGCATGCTGGCCGCGCTAGAGCCAAAAGTACACAATATCGCACGCAGCGTTGTGGAGTCCGCGCGCGATAAAACCGAAACCGATTTTATCGAATCCCTGGCCTGCGAGTTGCCAACCGCGGTTATTTGCTCAATATTGGACATACCGCAAGACATGTGGACCCAAATACGACACTGGTCTGATAAACAAACCGCGGGCTCCGACCCTGATTTAGGTGGCTCTGATGAAGAAATTCAGCAAGCATCCATCGATATGGGCACCTATGGTTTCGAGCTCGCCGTTGAGCGCAAGGCCAGCGGTGGTGATGATCTGATTTGCCAATTGCTGGAAAGCGAGGTTGATGGGCATACGGTGTCTGAAGTCGATTTCGCCTCGTTGTTTGTGCAATTGACCGTGGCCGGCAATGAAACCACTCGCGGCCTTATCAGCAGCGGCATGTATGAATTAGTTCAGCGACCGGAACTTTATGCTGAACTCGAGTCAACACCCGCTGGCCTGCCTACGGCGATAGAGGAAATGTTGCGCTGGACATGCCCACTGCACTATTTTCGGCGCACCGCCACCTGCGACACTGAACTGGCCGGGTGCACAATTCGCGAAGGTGACCGCGTGGTGATGATGTACAGCTCGGCCAACTTCGATGAAGATGAATTCGACAATGCAATGACGTTTGATATAAAACGCCAACACAATCCTCATATGGCGTTTGGTTACGGTATTCATTTGTGTCTGGGCGCAAATCTCGCTCGAATGGAAGCGCGATTGTTTTTCGAAGAGTTTTTCAAGAATTTCTCGCGAATAGAATTAAATGGCGAGCCTTCTCGCATACGATCGAATAATATCAATGGCTATAAAAAAATGCCGGTGATACTAACAAGCCGATAGGATTTCACATGACAACACTTGCCGAACACAAAGAGCAGTACGATAACGCCATTGCCGAACTGACCAAAGAAGGCGCGATGTTTGAACTGGGTGTCATGGAACACAAAGGTCACGAGTACACCATCTACAAAAACGCGCCGGATACCATGGTCGCGCACCTGGAAAGCGGTCGCGCCCATGGAGACAAAGATTTTCTGGTTTACGAAGGCGAACGCTACACCTACAACGAGGTATTCGCCGTAGCCGATGCCATGGCGCACGCTCTGATCACAGACTTTGGCATTGGTATTGGGGATCGCGTGGCCATCGCAATGCGTAATTACCCCGAATGGATTATGGGTTTCCTGGCCATTGCATACACGGGTGCCACCGCTGTGCCTCTCAATAGCTGGGGCCAAAGACCGGAGCTTGAGTATGGACTGACGGACAGCGACGCCAAGCTGGTCATCATCGACGAGCAGCGCTTGTCGTACATCGTGGACGATCTGGCGCAGCTCGGTGTTCAGGCAATTGCTGTGCGAACGAATGAACAATTGCTGAGTCAGCCCAAGGTAAGCTCCTGGTCAGCACTGTTAAGCCAACATCAGGGCCAGCGTCCGGCACTGCCCGAGGTGTCGCCTGATGATCTATTCATGATGCTGTATACATCTGGCACAACCGGGCGGCCTAAAGGGGCGATGACAACCCATCGCTCCTTGAGCCAAGCCATGTACAGCTTTGACGTAAATGCGTATGCATGCTCGATGTGCAACCCGGAAGCCGTCGGGCGAATGCTGGAAAAAGGGTATGATCAGGCTGGGTTATTGGCGGTTCCCCTGTTTCATATGAGCGGCTTGCATGCCAGTTTTTTGCTCGGCCTACGCGGCGGTCGAAAATTGGTCATGATGTATAAATGGGATGCGGAGAAAGCCATAAAGCTCATCGAACAGGAGCGGCTGACTATATTCAGTGTTGCTCCAGCCATGCTGCAAGAGGTGTTTAACTCTCCGAGCTTTGACCGAACCGACACCTCCAGTTTGTTTAACATTGGCGCTGGCGGCTCAGCGACACCACCCAAGGTAACAGAGCTGATTTCACAAAAAGTAGAGTCCCCTTATCAAGGCTGTGGCTGGGGACTGACTGAAACAAATACCTCTATTTGCTCGTTCACAGGCAAAGCAATGGAAGCAAATCCGACCAGCGCCGGCTTCGTCCATCCGATTGTGGAACTTCAGGCTAGAGACGATGAAGGTAATGTATTGCCTGCAAATGAAGCCGGTGTATTGTGGGCTAAATCCATCGCGGTGATTGACGGTTACTGGAATAGACCAGACGCGAATGAAGAAGACTTCAAAGACGGCTGGTTCTGCACGGGTGATATTGGCTACACCGACGAGCTAGGCTATGTCTACCTATCTGATAGAGCCAAAGACATGGTGATCCGGGGTGGCGAGAACGTGTATCCCGCCGAGGTGGAAGCCGCATTCTTCCATCACCCCGCCGTGATGGAAGCGGGGGTCTTTGCCGTTCCCGATGAACGCTTGGGAGAAGAAGTGGGTGCTGCAGTCGTTTTAAAGCCAGGCGAAAGTGCGGACGAAGGCGAGCTGCGCCAGATAGTCTCGGAGCAGCTGGCACGATTTAAAGTACCTCGCTATATCTGGATTCGGGATGATCCTCTGCCTCGCAACCCGTCCGGGAAAATATTGAAGAAAGAGCTCAGGGAAACGTACGCGCCAAAACCATAGACCCAAGTCATAGCCTGAGCGCCCAAGCTGGCTGCTATATAGGTCGCAGGTAACCGTGCTCTTCAAGCTCGAGTAGCAATAAATGCTGGAGGATGACCTCTTTGGGCGTATCCGGGTGCTCCAGGCCGATGCGCTCCAGGTAATGCTGTGCTTCGTGTTCATCAATATTGTGCGTAAACGATCGAATCAATGCCTTGATCATCGCTTTGGGCTCATCGAGCATGGCTTTCATATCTCTCAGACTGGAGCCCAAAGCGATTTCCTCATCCGTGAAATCACTGCCCAGCGGAAATGGTGGAAACAAACCCTTGCGCCGAAACACGCTGACGCGCTCACTGATTTTGTCAGGCGTGTTGTTGCAGTATTTAAGCGGTATAGAGTAGTCGGAATCAATTTTCCCACAGGCAATGGCGTGACCAAGCAGCTCGTATTGAAACCTGGAATCACTAATGTTCAGCAGGGCTTTAATGATTTCTTCGTCAGTCCTTGCTCTGAGATCAGCGATACCGTACTCGGTGATGACTATGTCGCGCAGGTGACGGGGTATCGTGACATGACCATAAGATGGCACGATATTTGACTTGATGTTCTTACCCGTCCCTCGCGTGCTTCTGACACAGATCACTGATCGTGCCCCTTCCAGCTCGTGCGCTTGCGCTACAAAATTATACTGCCCACCTACGCCACTGATTACCTGTCCATTCTCCAGGCCGTCAGACACCACCGCGCCACCCAGCGTGACCATCATTCCTGTGTTAATAAAGCGAGCATGCTGACGCTGCGCGCTGTGCAAGGCAACGTTGTCTATGCGATTGATCTGCCGCACACTGTCCATCGCAATTTTCTCGCTCTCAATCCGCGTCATTCGGCGCAATGCGTCATAGAAGTCAGCTGGCCCCAGGAAAAAGCCACCATGCATAACAACGCCATTCTTTAGGCGATCACCGAGCGCATGCTCGCAAAGCAAGCGATAGTTGCCCGCATCATTCAGATCATTTGTGAAAGAGTACTTGCCTAAACTCAGCTCCTGCTCGCTATACATAAGCTCAGCACTGAAAACCCCCCAGGTCTTAAGAAACTCAACATCCTGCTCGCTCAGCGTGGCACTAATCAGATTCGCCTGCAACAGCGCGCGAAGTGTGTGCTCATCTATTTGGCCGCTGAGCTCTCCCTTGTTCACCAACGATTGCAACACGTCATTGTCGTACACCTCGCGTTTCAGAATACCTGCTCGCAATAGATGCAGAAATCCATTCACGAACATTTCGCTGCAGCCGTACAGACCGCGTTCAAATGTATCAAGGCCGCCCAACTCTTCGATCAAGTCCATATCTGTTTCGGATTGCCGGGCGAACTCCCTGTAGGCTTCATTATCTTGATGCCTGAGCATGCACGCATAAGTGATTGCATCGCCAAGCGAGCCAATCCCTATCTGCAAAGTACCACCATCTTTAATCAACATGCTTGCGTGAAAACCCAGCACCGCATCAGCAGCACTTACCGAGGTATTGGGTGTAGCGAACAGCGTAGTATTGTATGCAGGATTGCGAACGATCATATCGAACGCTGCAGGGTCAACCATCGCCTTGTTGTACATAAATGGAAGCTCAGAGTGAACTTGAGCGATGGCAAGCATTTGATGCTTGTCGGTCAATCCTGGAAGTAAGTCGAGCGTTACGTCAGTATTGCATGACAGGCTGAGCATTGGTTTTCCGTCAATAACTTTTTCACTCACCATTTGAACGAGCACATTGACACCGCGAGCCAATAAGTCACGAGCCGCGAAAGTATAGTTTGTGCAGATGTAGTTTCGCTGCGCATCTGAAACGTTTTTCATTGAGCCAGCTTTAAAATAGAACTCTGACACCCGAATGTTATCCGGTAAGGTTCCGCTGCGCTGAGCTTGCACGTAGGCAAGCGCTTCATAGTTGCCGAATTGCCTTTCAACAAAGGGCGTCAGAAAGTTTGCTTCAAGCTGATTGCCAGCAGTGGGCTTTTCCAACGAGAGTGCCGTTAATATTTCAAGTTTTATGTCAGGATTGGATTTGGCTCGCTGGTAGAATGCGTTGAGCAATTGATTAGGCTTACCCAGTCCCAACGGTGCTGCAATCACTAAATGGCTACCAACAGCCGCCAAAGTCTGATCGACGCACTCTTCAACGCTGTCGAGCTGTCGCAGAGCGGCGCTGCCCGTGGGCGAGACTGTATCGGAGTGTTCATCAACTTGCATCAGTGGTTCTCTTACATCATATTCGTGGTGATGAACTACAGCTCATCGATTTCGCCCTAAGCGCTCATGGCTGGACACCCACTCTCTGGCAACAATGGCACCACCGAGCGATAACTCGCCGCATAAGACTGTTGCCGCGATGATCTCCGCCAACTTCTTTACTTTGTCCGAACCGAAGCAACCCAGCATTTTCAGACACTCACTTTGTGTAGCTAGCGCTGTACCTCCGCCGTGACTTGCGACGATCAGGGAAGGTAAGGTCACCGAGTAATAGTAATCACCGTTGGCGGTAATTTCAGCATGAGCGATCGCAGCAGATGACTCAGCAACGTTCGCTACGTCCTGGCCAGTTGCGATAAACACAGCCGCTATCGCGTTGGCTGAATGTGCACCATTATTATTCGCACCCGACAACATACTGCCCATTGTAGCTACCTGGCGAATTCTAAATACTTCGTCGACGCTCGCGTGGGCAAGCCCCTCAATAAGCTGTTTGGGAATGGTTGCCTCTGCGGTGACGCGTTTGCCTCGCGTATGCAGCATGTTCACGAGGGACGTTTTCTTGTCGGTTGCAAAATTGGATTCCAGATAATACTGTTCTATCCCCGGGTAATGGCTGTCGATCCATTCGCACGCCGCCATAGTTGCCTTACCCACCATATTCTGCCCGGCCGCGTCGCCGGTGGTGTAGTCAAACCTGAGGAACTGGAAACGGCTCGCAGAATACTGCTCAATGCCTTTTAACTTGCCCGTACGTGTGGTGGCGTCCGCATGCACCTTTATCTCATCAAAATGTGCGCTCACCCACAAGCCAAACTGCCTGGCTTCTCGCGCGCTGGGAAAAATGAACACGGGAGCGCGCTGCATCGCGTCATCACTAACAGTGGTTTTAACACCGCCTGCTTGATGCAGAATTTTCATGCCGCGGTTATAGCTTGCAACCAGGGTGCCTTCAGTAGTG
This sequence comes from Gammaproteobacteria bacterium, assembly GCA_030429735.1. GTDB lineage: Bacteria > Pseudomonadota > Gammaproteobacteria > Pseudomonadales > JAUIET01 > JAUIET01. The sequence continues at coordinate 36,264 of JAUIET010000004.1, read as the reverse complement.
GCAAGTGGTACAAAGAATTCGCCCTGAGCGTATTCGCCGTTTACCAATAATGGACCGGCGATGCCAATCGGAACCTGCGCTACACCAAGGAAATTCTCGATATTGCCCTGCAACTCAGAATCGAGAGCACTGTAGTGACCAACATGATTGAGTTGTGCCCCGGTTTGCGCAACAACAAAGTCACGCCGGTTTCGCGCCCATAACTCTGAATAATCATCGTCTTTCGATCTGGGTATTGTTTTTCTGGCAGGCATGATCGCTGGTCGCAGGCAGGTTTAATATCATTTTAACGCTCGCAGCAGACCATCGTTTGATTCTAATCAAATAGTTTCCGGGTAGTTCTTTCAATTGACGCGTTGGCAGCATTACCACCGCTTTTATGCCGTTAACAGCTCTCGTGCGACAACCGCTCGGCGCTCACTTGTTCAGGCAGTTGCGTTTGGTTCGATGAAGTGCACGCTGTGCTCAGCCAGGCCAGCACCGGCATTGCCATACAAATTAAACACAACATCCACGCCCGCTTCCAGCAAAAGCTGTTTTTCATCTTCGTATGTAGCAATACCAGCTGTCTTCCCTTCGAAGCCAGCGAGGCGAATCCGTTTCATCGCCTCGATGTTGTCTTTGTAGTTGGGCATGGTAAGGATAATGAGTTCCACATTATCTACCGAAACATGCTCCCAGAAATCCGGATCTTCAGCATCGCCCTGCGTAACCCGGCGACCATCACGTGAGTGCATCAGTGCGCGCTCGGAATCAACGTCGATACCACATACATCCATATTCAACTCGTTACTCAAACTGTCGTACGCGCCGGCACCGACTCGCCCCATTCCAAAAACCCAGATCTTTCCCTGAGGTTGCTCCAGCTGATCTTCGGGTAAACGCTCAGAACTCTCAAACTGTTTTAACCACGCCGCCAGTCGCGCGTAGTAACCGTGTGCGTTTGCATTGGCAATACTGGAAGCAATGATCGAAAACGACACAGCCAGAGCCATAATTACTAGCCATTCTTTTGCGAGCAAACCATAGCTGGTGCTAGCTGCACAAACAATCAAACCAAATTCACTGTAATTTGAAAGGCTAAGAGAAGACAAAAACGCCGTTCTGCTGCGAATTTTCAGGCGTACCTGCCAGAAGTAGAACAATGCCGTTTTTACTGGCAGAGCGAGCGCCATGATCAGCGCCACGCCCATCATGTCAGCGGTTGGAAGTGCCGTAAAACCGATCGATAGGAAGAAGCCGATCAGAAAGATATCCTTGAAGCCAAGCAGGGACTTGGCAAGCTCTCCTGATTTGCTCTGACCACTCGATAACACACCAAAAACCAGTGCACCAAGATGCGCTTTCATGCCGACAAGAGCAAACAACTCGCCGCCACCCAATGCCAAAAAGAAGCCAGCCAGCACCAGCATTTCGCCATGTCCACATTGAATCAGTAGCCGGTCTACGAGCGGTCTGAGCAACGGTAAGGCAAACAATGCCAACGCCCACCAACTGGGTGATTTATCGGCAGTCATCGACACAAATATAACCGCGGCCAAGTCCTGAATAATCAAAATTCCGATCGCGACCTGCCCATGCCGGGCGCGCATCTCACCTCGATCTTCAAGTAATTTCACGGCGCAAACTGTGCTGCTGAAGCTGACAGCAAAGCCAATCAGCGCTGCCGCTTGCCAGTCGAGGTCGATAAAATAGAGAAAGCCAAAATAGGCAAGCAACAGGCTGTTTGCAACGGTCAGCAGAACAATAACAACCATTTGTGCGATCGAGCTGCCCCAAATCTCGGTTTTCAATAGACTCGTGACGTCAAGCTTCAACCCCACTGTGTACAACAACAGCGCAACGCCGATGTCCGACAAAGTTTGCATGGAAGATTCAGGCTCAACGCCCAACGCATGTAAACCAAAGCCTGCGGCTAGATAGCCAATCAGCGGTGGCAGGTTGACTCTTTGGACAAGAAAACCGCAGACAAACGCCACGGCGACCCACAAAAAATCCATAGTGACTCAGTGATTCAACTATCAGTGTTGTGTGCTTTAGCTTAGCATCTTTAGTGACGGCGTGAGTATGACCTCCGTGCCGCAGAGCCTAACTTATTGCGTATCTTCGCGGCAATTCCCTGATCTCGATTCATTACCATGACCTTGTGCTCCTGATGAGCAGCTAACCGAGAAAATCTTGTTTTAGATCAAGTACGCATCGATGCGTGCTGCCTATAATCGGATCGTAAATTGAACCACGATCACGACGGACAACGGTTATGGGCGCTGCAATTCATTCAATTCACGCAGGTTCGCCATGTCATTGCAGAATTGTGATGGCAATAAGCGCGGTGTTAATGTCGTTCCCGGCTGCCGCGATCAAATTTAACTGGGGCGACATCGAGGGTACTTTTACTTCGACACTGTCAGTTGGCGTCAGCTGGCGTGCCGAGGCCCCGGATCCAGACTTGCTGAGCCCGGGCAATACCAACGGTATTGGTCGTGCCTCGGCCAGCGTCACTGACGACGGCAACCTGAATTTCAGTAAAAATGAGCCGTACTCACTGGTTATAAAAGGTTTTCATGACCTGGATCTTGCCTATAAGAACGTCGGGCTCTTCAGCCGCGTGAAATACTGGTACGACGAAGAATTGAAATCCGGTTCGCGACCTCATGGCAGTTCAGCCAATGGCTACATACCAGGCAGCAGTCTAGACGATTCCAATCACGATGATCTGGCAAAATTTTCTGGCTTTGAGTTGCTCGATGCCTATGTATACGCGGATCTGCAATGGGGTGAGATGCCTCTTGAACTCAGGATCGGCAAACAGGTTCTCAGTTGGGGCGAATCGACTTTTATACAAAACAGTGTGAATACCATCAATCCGGTTGATGTAACAGCATTGCGAAAACCAGGTGCAGAGCTCAAAGAGGCGCTGCTGCCTGTTGGTCTGCTGTATACCAATATCGGCCTTACTCAAAACCTCAGCGCGGAGGCCTTTTATCAATACGAATGGGAAGCCACCGTTCTCGATCCATGCGGCACTTATTTTTCCAACGCGGATGTATCAGGCGGTGGATGTAATACGCTTACTTTGTTCTCTACGTTTACAGATCGCGATATGTTTGAGGGCAACATCCCATTACCGACGTTTATTTCTCGCGCCGCTGACACAACACCCGATGACAGTGGCCAATGGGGCCTGGCGCTCAGGTACTTCGCCGAGCAACTGAACTACACTGAATTTGGCGCCTATTACATTAACTACCACAGCCGTACACCGATTTTCAGTGGCATTAACAGCACCGTACCAGGTCAGTCCCTGTTGGGCCTCAGTGAGGAAGATAAACCGCAATATTTCTTTGCTTTTCCGGAAGATATAGAAGTATTTGCTTTGAGCTTTGCCACCAACATAAACGCATGGGCAGTGTCTGGCGAACTGAGTTACAGACCTGCATTGCCACTGGCCATCAATACAACTGAGATCAACCAGGCTTTGGCACTGGGCAATCTCGCGCCATGGAGCCAAATGTCGCAAGCTGTGCTTGATGCGGGGCCACGCGGCGTTGTGCAAGGCTATAGAGAGGTTGAATTTACTCAGCTGCAATTCACCTTCCTTCGATTCTTTGAGCAGGTTCTTGGCGCACAACGCTTGAGCTTCGTGACGGAAATAGGCGCAGATCGCATTAGCGGGCTGCCGAGCGATCGTGAATTGCGCTTTGGCCGGTCACCCGCTTTTGGTATTGGCAACATCGGTACAGTGAACACCGCATTTGGACCGGTTCAGTGCGCAAACAACACCACTCCCCTGCTGGTGCAACCAAACACCCAGCCACAAAACTGCACTAATGATGGTTACATCACAAGCTTTTCCTGGGGCTATCGAGTGCGCGCCAGTCTTGATTACTCGGATGCCTTCATGGGAATCAACCTGACTCCCAGCATTGCATGGTCCCACGATGTGCAGGGTTACGCACCACCTCCTAATTTTAATGAAGGCAGTAAAGCGATTAGCGTTGGCTTACAGGCTGAGTATCTTAATCTTTACCAAGCCAACCTTTCGTACACGAATTATTTTGGTGGCGATTACAATGAAATCAATGATCGAGATTTTATCTCTTTCAGTTTCTCCATCGCATTCTAACAACACATAATCATCTGAGGCCTGGAGCATGAACACCCAAAGCACACCCAATCAAGCCATGTTGTTCGCTATTGCAGTTGTGCTGCTAATTACGGCGCATCCCTCTGCAGCAAAAATTTCGGCAGCGCAAGCGGCACGATTGGGAGGGCCGGAGTTAACGCCAATCGGCGCAGAACGCGCCGGGAACTCGGCAGGAACAATACCGGAGTGGACAGGCGGGATAGAAAATCCACCGGCAAACTATGTAAAAGGCGAGAAATTGGTGGATCCGTTCGCCTCGGACAAGCCTCTGTATACGATTGATGCCAATAATTACCAGCAGTACCAAGCTGCCTTATCACCGGGGCAGTTCGCAATGTTAAAGCGATATCCGGACACCTATCGACTCAACGTATACCCGTCTCGACGTAGTGCAGCACTACCACAACGCGTGTACGATGAAATCAAGCAGGGTGCTGTTCGAACCGAGCTGGTTGAGGGCGGTAATGGCTTGCGTGATTTTGTGTCAACCACACCCTTTCCCATTCCCTCATCTGGCATTGAGGTGATCTGGAATCACATAGCTCGTTACCGTACTGCACTGGGGGTCGAACGCCGTTACACACAAATTCCGGTACAAGCGAATGGAAATTTCAGCCCGGTACTGTTTGAAGAGCAAGTAATGTTTGCGAATCGAGTACCGAACAACCCCTATCCGAATCGCTTGTTTGTATTCTTACAACGTTTATTGGCTCCGGCACGCGTAGAAGGTGATGTGCTGTTAGTTCACGAGAATATCGACCAGGTAAAGGAACCGCGATCAGCGTGGGTCTACAACGCCGGTCAGCGCCGGGTAAGGCGGGCACCCAATATTGCCTATGATGGTCCCGGCACTGCATCAGATGGGCTGCGAACAGCTGACGACCTGGATTTGTTCAATGGCGCGCCAGACCGCTATGACTGGAAGCTTGTTGAAAAACGCGAGATGCTTATACCCTATAACTCTTACAAACTCCGTGATGGAAATCTAAGCTATAAAGACATTCTGCTGAAAGGTCATTTAAACCCGGACCATCTGCGATACGAGCTGCATCGTACCTGGGTAGTCGAGGCCACATTAAAAGCAGGTGCGCGACATATTTATGCACGCCGGACGTTTTATGTGGACGAAGATACCTGGCAAATCGCCCTGGTAGATCACTATGATGGTCGTGGCGAACTCTGGAAGTACAAGGAGGCGCACCCTATCATGCACTATCAGGTAAAGATTCCCTGGCTGGCCGCAGAGTCACTTCACGACGTGCTATCTGGACGTTACCTGGTTATTGGGCTGGATAATGAAGAATCCGGCTACCAGTACGATTTTGACTACCAGGGGAGTTTCGACGATTTCACACCTGCAGCACTCAGGCGGTCTGGTAGACGTTAACAGAGTACGGACGAATGCCACACAAGCATCACATCTTACTCGGCATTGTAGTGCTCCTGGTACTATTGTTTGCCGCATACCATTCCGCGGCAAGCTATCCCTTTACGCCTGCCATTCAGCAAGACCGGCTTGATACCCATCAATATCTTGACCTTGAGAATACCGGTCAACGAATAGTCGCAGTGGGTGAACGCGGATTGATCGTGTACTCCGAGGATGACGGCTCAAGCTGGCAGCAAGCACGCGTGCCAGTATCTGTTACCCTCACTGCCGTACACTTCCCAACCCCAGATTACGGTTGGGCAGTCGGGCACGGCAGCGTGATACTGCACAGTAACGACGGTGGAAAAAGCTGGCAATTGCAATACGATGGCAATGACGTTAATCAGGCGTGGTTAGAACATTGTCTCGGAGAAGTAACAAGAATAGGTAATATACTCGCCACACTGGAATCTTCAGCATCCGATCCAGAACACCTGCAGGAACTGCGACTGCAACTGGAAGACGCCGAATACGCCGTTGAAGATGCGCAACGAGCGTTGGACAACGGCCCGAATGACCCGTTTCTCGATGTCTACTTTTTAGATAAAAACAACGGCTGGGCGGTGGGTGCCTATGGAATGCTGTACAAAACCAATAACGCCGGTGTCGAATGGGTATATGGCGGCACGCAGCTTAGCAACACCGATCGATATCATCTTTACTCCCTGGTGGTTGCGCAGGACGGAACACTATTCACCAGTGGCGAACTCGGCATTCTGTATCGATCCGCTGACAATGGTGTCTCATGGAATTCACTCACCTCTCCTTATGACGGCAGTTTATTTGGCCTCAGCATAGTCAATGGTACAGATCTGCTGTGCTATGGGCTTCGCGGCAACATCTACCTGAGCAAGGATGCGGGCGCTAGCTGGCAAGCGGTAAGCAGCGAAAATACCGCAAGCCTGTTTGCCGACCTTCTGCTTCCCAATGGCAAGGTCTTGCTAGCTGGTGCAGCCGGTGCGCTGCTGTCCAGCATCAACAACGGCACCGCATTTCAGGCCAGCTATCACAGCAGTCGCAACAGTTTTACTGGTCTGGCAAAAACACATAGTGGCGACGTATTGTTGGCCAGTATGAAAGGATTAATAAAAATACCTTATAACACTTTTACACAGCATGACAGATGAAAGCCAATACGGTCGTTTTTACAGAGCGATAGCAAACGCAATATTTAGCTATCGAAAACTAATGCTCGCAGTTTTCGCAGCACTCACACTTTTGCTGCTGTATCAGGCCTCGCAGCTGCGTGCTGATGCAAGCTTTCTTAAAATGTTACCGGTTTCACACCCCTATATTGTCAACTACCTTGAAAATCGTGATGACCTGTCAGGGTTGGGAAATTCGGTGCGTATTGTCGTTGAAACCCGAAGCGGTGACATTTTCAACGCAGATTACCAGGCCTTATTGGAAAAGATCACCGACGAGGTCTTTTACATACCTGGCGTAGATCGGTCTGGACTTCAGTCTCTGTGGACACCCAGCGTGCGTTGGCAAGAAGTCACCGAGGAGGGTTTTGTCGGTGGCAGCGTTATTCCAGACAGCTACGATGGCTCGACAGAAAGCGTGCAGCAGTTGAGAGACAATACATTGAAATCCGGCCAGATCGGCCGCATGGTTGCCAACGATTTTAAATCATCGATCATACTGGCGCCGCTAAGTGATGTTAACCCGCAAACCGGAGAGCGTCTTGACTATCAAGAATTATCGGCGCAGCTGGAGGAGAAAATACGCGATAAGTATCAGTCCGATCAGATAAAAATACACATTATTGGTTTCGCAAAACTGATTGGTGATCTAATTGACGGAGCCAGTCAGGTTGCTGTTTTCTTCGCAATTGCCTTCCTTATAACGGCTGTTATGCTATTTGCCTATTTTCGTTGTTACTGGTGCACCAGTATTCCGCTGTTGTGCTCTACGATTGGCGTGGTTTGGCAGTTGGGCTTACTGAAGACTCTGGGGTTCGGCTTAGACCCATATTCGATGCTGGTACCGTTTCTTGTATTTGCTATAGGCATAAGCCATTCCGTGCAAATAGTGAAGCGATTTTCCAAGCATTGCTTGTCCGGAGAAGCAAAAGCGGACGCCGCAAGAATCAGTTTTCTGCAAATCAGCAAACCGGGCTTCATTGCCTTACTCAGTGATGGCGTTGGATTCCTCACTCTGCGCGTTATCGATATACCGGTTATCCAGGAACTGGCTATGACAGCGAGTATGGGCGTTGCCGTTCTGATCGTGACCAATCTTATATTACTCCCTATCGTATTATCGTTTACTGGAATCAGCCGTGGTGGTCGGAATTACCTTACCAGCAAGCAGACATCTGATTTCAAGCAATGGCACTTGCTCTCTGCCCTCGCAACGAAACGACCTGCCTATACCCTAATCGCGTTCAGTAGTGCCTTGTTCCTAGTCGGTTTGTACTTTGGTCAGCAACAGCAGATTGGTGACCTTGACCCAGGTGCGCCAGAGTTGCGTGCAGACTCCCGCTACAACCTTGACAATGCCTATTTAACAGCGAACTACGCTACCAGCACCGATGTATTTGTGGTCATGGCGACAACCGACGTTCAGCAGTGTGGGGTGGCAAATACCTTGGCCAAAATCGATCAATTCCAGACGGTGATGCAAAACGTAGCCGGTGTGCAATCTGTGCTGTCGCTGGTGGATATTTCCAAATTAGTTATCATGGGAATGAATGAAGGTCACCCAAAATGGCATGCGCTGAGCAATAATCAGTACATCCTGAATAATTCGCTAAGTCGCGTGCCTAGCAATCTTCTGAATACAGATTGCAGTATGGTGCCCATATTACTGTTCCTGGACGACCACAAAGCCGAGACGCTGCAGGCTGTGGTGACTGCCGCAGAAAAATTTGCGGCTGAGCACAACTCTGATTCGCTGAAGTTTACTTTAGCCGCAGGCAATGCCGGTATTGAGGCGGCTACTAATAGGGTTATTAGCGAGGCCCAATACCGAATGCTGGCCTGGGTTTACGCCGTCGTTATTCTTCTATGCCTGTTGAATTTTCGCTCCGCCCGGGTGACCGCCTGTATCGTAATACCCCTGGCATTAACGTCAGTGCTGGCTCAGGCACTGATGGTTTTCCTTGGCATTGGTGTGAAAGTCGCTACCCTGCCGGTCATTGCATTAGGCGTTGGTATCGGCGTGGACTATGGTATCTATATATACAGTGCGATGCGTGAAGCACTGTCTGCACAAAGTTCTCTGCGCAACGCGTATTTTGAAGCCCTGAAGACCAGTGGCAGCGCGGTTGCATTCACAGGTCTTACTCTTGCCGTGGGCGTTGGCACCTGGATTTTCTCACCGATCAAGTTTCAGGCGGACATGGGCCTGATGCTAACGTTTATGTTTTTCTGGAATATGTTGGGTTCCCTAACATTGCTTCCCGCATTAGCCCTGGCTCTCAATGCTGGATACAACGACAACACAGCCTAAGGGCTGCGTGCAAGATTGTTTCTAGAATCTATCCAACATCGAATAATAAAGCATGCCAGCCACCAGGCCCGGCCAACGCAACAATGTGCCGCCAGGAAACGCCTGATGTTTAAGCCCGGCAAACAGCTCAAATCCGTCAGACTGATGATGTATGGCTTCTGCCACCAACTTTCCGCCCATATTAGCCATTGCAATACCATGGCCTGAATACCCTTGCGCCCAGTAAACACGTTTGCCCTTACGTCCAAAATGGGGCATACGTTTCAGCGTAATTGCAAGGGTGCCACCCCATGCGTAATCAATCTTTACGTCCCCCAGATCCGGGTACACCTCTAGCATTTTGGCTTGTACGAATTTCTTCAGATCTTTAGGAAACCGTGATGAGTAGTTCTCTCCGCCACCGAATATCAGCCGATGATCAGGCGAATTATGGAAGTAATTAACCACGAAACGGGTGTCAACTACAGCAACGTTATCCCGGTTGATCAACTGACCACGCTTTTCACCAAGCGGCTCCGTTGCCAAAATAAAATTATTGATTGGCATTTGATAGACAGCGGCTGCTTTCTCAAAATTGCCAAGATACCCATTGCAGGCCAGAATCAGGTACTGGCAGCGAACACGCCCTTTACTGGTCTCCACCTGAATGCAATCGTCGCCTTCCAGATAGCTCAGCGCAGCACTTGCCTCGAAAAGGCTGGCACCTTGTTTATCAGCCACCCTGGCAAGGCCTTGCGCAAGCTTTAAGGGGTGTATGTGTGCGGCGTTGCTATCAAGGTAACCACCGAAGTAAGTATCAACGCCCAACATCGCGCGCACTTCGTCGCGATCCACTTTGCGCTTCCCTGTGTAGGCATAATACGCTTCAAGGTGGTCAACGTAATCCCAGAGTTCGCCCTCATACCGCTGCCGATGGGCAACCGTCAGCGAACCATCACGAAGGTCGCAGTCAATGTTGTGCTTATTTATGCGTTCACGCACCAACTGATTGGCATCGCAGGCGATCTGCCAGAACTGCTGCGCTTTTTCCTTGCCAACCCAACGTTCCAGCTCAAGCTGGTCTTTGCGCTGCCCCATCCCCAGCACTCCGCCATTACGCCCTGACGCACCGGCACCGATTTTGTGGGCTTCCAGAACGGCTACTGAATGGCCTTGGTCGGTTAATTCTATTGCGGCAGAAAGCCCCGTATAACCGCCCCCAATAACACAGACCTCAACATCAATGTCACCATTCAATGACGGGTAATGATCTACGCTACCAAGACTTGCGTAGTACCACGACTCGTCATAGCCCAGTGAGGAATTGCCACCTTGTTGTCCCGCCGCCGACATTGCTACAACTGATTTCCAAGATAGGCGATCTCCCACGCCGAGACATGCTTACCAAAATGACTCAACTCAGATCGCTTCGCAGACAGAAAGGCCTGGACGAAATCATCGCCCAACAGCCCAACTAATGGTGCGCAGCGCTCAAGTGCGCTCAATGCTGGATACAGGTGTTCCGGTAAATCAGCCGCACCATCATAGGCATCGCCCTCATGCGCGGCGCTGGGCTCAAGGTTTTCCTTGATACCCAGCAGACCGCAGGCCAGGTTGGCCGCCATTAATAAATAGGGGTTAGCGTCAGCCCCGGCAACCCTGTTCTCGATACGCCCGGCCGAATCCGGACCAAATGGCACACGAAATCCAGTGGTTCGATTGTCATAACCCCACTCCAGATTTATCGGCGCTGATACGCCCGGCACGAAACGCCGATAACTGTTTATATTAGGTGCGATCAACGCAAATGCTTTGGGCAGGTAGGTTTGCAGGCCACCAATGAAGTCTCTTAACATTTGCGGGGCCTGACCATTCTCGAGCGCAAATACGTTGTTTCCATCAGAATCGAGCATGCTGCAATGCGTATGCAAGCCATTGCCGGCCTCGTTAGCCATCGGTTTGGCCATAAAGCTTGCTAATTTTCCATGCCGCACAGCGCACGCCTTTACCAGACGCTTTAGCAAAAACAATTGATCGATACGATCCATCACATCGCCATGGTCAACGTTCAGCTCTATCTGCGCCGGTCCCATTTCGTGCACCAACGCACTGGTCGCAAGGCCAGTCTGGTCACACAGCTCGTTAAGATCTTCAATGAGCGCACTGTATTTATCGAGCGAGTCAGGGCTAAAGGCTTCACCACCCGCCTCAGTAGAACCGTCCTCGGCAATTGCCGGAGTCAATTCCAAAGAGCCTTTCTGATTAGGCTCCAGGAAATAGAACTCAAGCTCAGGGGCCACAACTGGGAACAGACCGCGTTCGTTATACAGTTGAACCAAACGTTTTAGCACGTTGCGCGAATCAAACTCAATGGCTTGCCCGGTGTCTTTGTCAATCGACTCGCAAATCACCTGCCCCGTTTCCTTCTTCCAGGGAGTCGATCTATAAGTGGTCCAGTCAGGCTTCAGAAGCAGGTCATCGTCTTTCGGGTTCAGCGTTTCCATGGCACTGCAGTAATCGCCGTTAATGGTCTGCAATAAAACTGCCTTCGGAAAGTGAGGCAATTCCTCTCCTTCAATTGCGCTGCTATCGATTGTTTTGCCGCGCGGTACGCCATTGATGTCGCTGATCAACAACTCAAGCGAGGCCGGTAGTTGACCGGGTTTGTCGGTAGTTATGTTCATGGGCTTTTGATACCGTAAGCAGCCGCTGTTTTATCCAACGCCTGATGCAAACGCCCGACCAATAGGTCAATCTCATCTGCAGAACAAACAAACGGAGGCGCGCTGATCATCGAATCGCCAACAGCCCGTACCATGAGCCCACTGGCCACCGCCGCGTCCCGGCAGGTGATTGCGCCAGCACTGTCAGGTGCCAGGCGCTCGCGGCTGCCTTTGTCTTGCACCAATTCCAGCGCTGCAAACATACCTTGCGAACGTACCTGGCCAACAATCGGGTGCTCTGCCAGTTCACTCCATCGCCGACGAAAATACGGTCCAATTGACTCGGAGACATGTTGCACCATATTTTGTTGCTGTAATATATCCAGGGTAGCAAGACCAGCCGCACAGGCCGCCGGGTGCCCGGAGTACGTAAAACCGTGTGCAAATTCGCCACCCCCGGAGGTTAACACGCTTGCGACTTTATCGCCGATGGCCACTCCGCCCAATGGTTGAAAACCATTTGTCACTGCTTTGGCAAACGTCATTAGATCCGGTTTAAAACCATAGGTCTCGCAACCAAACCAGGAACCGGTTCTGCCAAAGCCACATATCACTTCATCACTGATCAGCAACAGGTCGCGCTGCTCACATATCTCTTTAATCGCCGGCCAGTAAGTTTCTGGCGGCACAATAACGCCACCCGCGCCCTGTACAGGTTCCGCGATAAAAGCAGCGACCTTGTCTTCACCCAACTCATCTATCGCCTGTTCCAATTGCCGCGCAGCTGCACGACCAAACTCATCGGCCGGCATATCTGCACCTTCATCAAACCAGTGTGGCTGCTGTATATGATGCACATAAGGCAGGCGGGTAAACTGCTCATGCATTCCCTTCATGCCACCCAGGCTGGCAGCGGCAATAGTGCTGCCGTGGTAGGCATTTTTGCGGCTGATGATGATTTTCTTTTCGGGTTTTTCCAGCAAATCGAAGTACCGATGCACCAGTCGTATATTGGTGTCGTTAGCTTCAGAACCTGAGTTGGTAAAAAATATCTTTCTGAAATGCGCTGGCATCACTTTTAGCAATGCGGCTGATAGTTCAATCGCTTTGTCATTCGAGCAATTAAAAAAACTGTTGTAGTACGGCAGCGTTTGTAACTGCTCATATACCGCCTCCACGATAGCTGGCTGCGTATAGCCCAGATTGCAACACCACAAACCCGACATTCCATCCAGAATACGGTTACCGTCGGCATCATGAATGTATACGTGCTCGGCCTGATTAACAACTCGTCCACCTTTTGCGGCATACTCGGTCAGATCAGTAAACGGGTGAAAATGGCTGCTTTTATCCAGTTCTTGCCAATTCTCGCGTGCGCTTGTCGAACTCATTATTATCGGCCCTTATTAACCTGATATTGATGCTGCTGATGCTATCACAGCGAGTGTGTCAGAATGAATGTATTAGTATGGCGCACTTTGAAGTCCCTTCGCCGGAAAAAGCTATGCGTCCTGCTGCTGTAGCTCGGCCACTCTTTCTTGCTCCCAATCCGCGAGATTCAGCTCAATAGCCCAAAATCCTGCGATCCACACGATCGCGTCCAGGCCATACAAACGGTAACCAAAGAACAACCATGCGAACGCGCACCCCCAAAGAACCAGGTAGAACACCGTTTTTGATTGCTGAATGCCTTTCAGCAAGCGAGTACCATACCGATCGTTCCATTGCAGCCTGAGTTCAGCTTCAATCAGCAATACCACAATCACCCAGACAAACGCATTCACCACGTTAATCCACTCCATAGTCTGCACGCGTTGTAGCGAGGGTGCGTCAATCAGCGAAACCTTGTTATCAATTCTATAGAACGGAGGCCCGACCGATAGCTCATGGCAATTGGTCTGTTCTATGCTTGTGTAGTCAATGCTATCTGTTTGTAGAAACAGTCCGTGACCGGCCACATCGCAAAGATGTTGCACATCATCACGTACAGTTACTTTGTAATTGTCCTGCGCTTGCGTCGCATAGCCATAGGCAGCATAAGCGATAGAGATGTAGCAGATAACGCGCAGCCATAACAGAAGTTTACCAACCCAGCTTTCAAGCACTTCGTCAGACAACAACCAGGTTTCGAGTTCCAGAAGAAATATCAGGCCCAACCAGGCCATGGTGTCGATGGTGGTTGAAAAAGTTTCCAGAACGTCTGCAAACGAGGCACCGGCTCCGATTGAGCTTCGGTAGGCACCAATATCATCCATCAGATAGATGATGGCGTTGAATACCAAAATACCATACACCGACCATTTGATGATGGCGGCAATGGTCGGGTGTTGCAGCAAAGGCAGCAGCAAGGTTTTTAGCGAAACATCCCCGTGCACTGTACTCATGCTGTGACACTACTCCGCTGGTAACTCTGCGATCTGCGATTGGCTCGCGTTTCAGTTTGCAGGGCTTTAACGTATCATTAAGGCCGTCGGTGACAACTTACCTGTTTTCCATTAACAACGGAAGGTTTGACTGATTCACGCCCACACAGTTGCAATGGCACCCTTACAAGTAGAAGCCCTAAATGTCTGATATATCTGAATTTTCCAGCCACTCCATGTTTGCAAATACGTTTGGCTATTTGTCCACCCCATTGAGCAGGGACATACCATTGAGCAGGGACATACAGAACGCCGATGTCGTTGTAATGGGTATTCCTTATGACCTGGGCACAACTGGCCGTGCCGGCACGCGCCAGGGCCCGCAAGGCATTCGGCGCGCCTCAGCGAATTTGCGCTGGGAGGAAAAACGCTGGCCATGGCGCTTCAATGCATTCGATCGGATCTCGGTCGTTGATTATGGCGATCTTGAATTCCCGCCTGGCGAAAGTGACACCATGCTGGCAACTGTAACCGCCACGGCCACTGAGATTATGCAACAGGGTAAAAAACTACTGTCTTTTGGCGGCGATCACTTTGTCACTTTGCCGTTGCTGCGTGCGGTCAACAAGGTGCATGGCACAGTTGCCATGATTCACTTCGATGCCCATACAGACACCTACGAGGATTCGGATCGTTACGACCACGGCTGCATGTTCTACCACGCTCCCAAAGAAGGTTTGATTTCCGCAGAACACACCATTCAGCTTGGTATCCGCACCGAATACAATGTGGAGAACCATGAATTTACGGTGCTGGACGCCGCTACTGTAAATGATATGTCGGCAATGGCGATCGTGGAGAAGATACGCGAAATGGTTGGCGATTTGCCGGTCTACCTGACGTTTGATATTGATGGCCTGGACCCCGCTTTTGCGCCTGGCACCGGCACTCCGGTCGTTGGCGGGATGACTACCGACAAGGCACTAAAAATCATTCGCGGACTGGGCGGACTAAACCTGGTGGCCATGGATATCGTCGAGGTAGCACCGTGTTACGACCACGCCGATATTACAGCACTGGCAGCCGCTACCTTGGGGCTTGAGATGTTGTATGTGACTGCAAGCACTGTCTGACCCACTGTTGAAAGCGATGCACGTCGTACTCTTCTGCCATCAGGCTACCCTGCGCATGAGCGCGATTGGTCAGCCCCTGCTGATTCAGTTCAGCAGCACGGCCGTCTTCGTCAATAACCTGTTTTGCAAACGACGTAAAATGTGAAATGTCCAGCGTCTGGTCATCCAACGCAGCCTGAGGGAAATACCAGTCTGCGCGCAGATGCGTTTTAACCGCTGACAATGGGCGCAATTGAACAGTCCGCACGTGGTCAACATGGCCCACAATAAACATTGACGGTAGCAACATCGCATAGTGGTGCCCTGTTCTGCGCTCCTGCTCAGTCAGTTCACTGAAATGATGCCCTGTCGAACGTCCACCCCATGACCAGGTCTCGGCATCATCCGCAATTCCGCCGGCCAGTGCAGGCTCATCACTGCTACCGGGGCGCCAATCTGGGTCGTCAAACGCCTCCATAATTCCGCGCTTGTAAATTGGCACCACGCTGCATAAATCAGGGTGCAAATTGGGGCAATGCAGACACTCATTAAAATTTTCCCAGAACAACTTCCAGTTGCAGTTCAGCACTGTCTCAAAAGTGTCTCCGCGACGCACATCGGTCAGCGGCCAGTTAGCCAAAGACACCGAATATTCGTCAAAACTATCTGCCAGTGCGGTGGCGTAATGCGCGTCCAGATTGATAAAAACGAAACCGGACCATTCATCAATCGGCAGAGAATACAATCCGTACTCCGCTCGGCTGAAACCCGCGGGCGGCGTGCCAGTGCCAGTGGCCAGCAGGTCGCCTTGAGAGGAATACGCCCAACGATGGTAGGGGCACAGTATGCGACTGGCTTTGTCGAGTTTCCCGGATTCCTCGGTTAGGAGTATTGAACCGCGGTGCCGGCAGGTATTGAAATATGCTTTCAAATGACCTGTTTCATCACGCAATACGATGATATTTTGGTTGCCAATCACTACGGTACGATAATCCCCTGCGTTGGCAATGTCCTCCGCTCTGCACACATAGTGCCAATGTCGATACCAAACCGCATCCAGTTCCCGCTCAAATTGATCGGGATCAAGATACCAACTGGCTGGCAGTGTTGCAGTGGGTGACTGCAGTCCGGGGTAATCAGGATTGCTCGGCATAATGCTCTTTTCGCTGGGTAACATAGGCCACTAGAGCGTCATCAATTGCCTGGTCCAGGGGCGGCTGTTCGTACTCGTGCAACAACTGTTTCCAAATCTGATTTGCTCTCATCGTCGAGTCAATAGAGCCCGCTTCCTGCCAGTTCTCAAAATTCTGGCGGTCCGACATCAAAGGCGTATAAAACGCTGTGTCATAGCGTTCCAAAGTATGCGCGGTACCGAAGTGATGACCGCCTGGCTCTACGTCCATAATTGATTGCATCGCCATTTGATCATCATTGGTTTCAATCGGTTGCATAGTGGCCAGCATCATTTGCAACATTTCAGCATCAAGTATCAGCTTTTCAAAGGATGCAGTTAACCCACCTTCAAGCCAGCCCGCCGCATGATTAACCAAATGGGCGTGCCCCATCATTGCACCCCACAATGACATTTGGCTTTCATACGCAGATTGCGCGTCGACGCAATTTGATACAGTGGTGTTGCTGGACCGAAACGGCAGACCAAGCCGCCTAGCAATCTGGCCACTGGCAAGTGTCGCCTTAGTGTACTCCGGCGTCCCCAATGCAGGTGCGCCGCTTTTCATATCCACATTGGATGCAAAAGCACCATACATGATGGGTGCGCCTGGATTGTGAACCTGAGCGAGCGTTGCCGCTGCCAAAACCTCCGCCGTTTGCTGCACAAGGGTGCCCGCAAGTGTGGCTGGGCTCATGGAACCGGCGAGGGTAAATGGCGTAATGCAACTCACCTGCCCCGCTGCCGACAACTCCAAAATCGCCTCAGTCATTGGCACATCAAGCTGCATCGGAGAATTGGTATTGATAATGCCAAGAACTGCTGGAGTCTTGCGCAATTGATCACGATTTATGCCTAAGGCAATGCACGCCATTTCAATACCATCGACGGTACGATCATGCCCTAACGGATAGGCTTGCGCATTTTTGTCGAGCAAGCGATATTGCGCTAGGTGCGTATCGAGGTGGCGTGTTTGTGCAGGCAAATCCATGGGTTCAAACGCCATGCCACCTTCCTGGTGCACTACGTTCAGACTTTGAATCAAGCGAAAATAATTGCACAGGTCTTGATAATTTCCAGTGCGCCGGCCGTTGTCAAGATCGCTGCAAAACGCTGGGCCACCAACAGCCGCAAAAATCATATGCTGGCCACCCAGGCGAAGATTGTGCTCCGGGTTGCGTGCCCTGAGTGTAAATTCGGCGGGTGCCAAGGCGATGCTTTCGCGGACCAGCACTGGTGGGAAATGCACGTTTTGCGAAGATTCGCAAACACTCGCACCTTTCTCGCGTAACAAAGCACGGCTACCCGCGTGCAAAAAACGCATGCCTTTTTCGTCGAGTATTTTCAATGCGGCATTGATGATACTCTCAACCTGATCCTCGGAAATAATTTCTAACGGCGCGAACGTATTGACCGGTTGCTGCCAGGGTAATTGTTCAATAGCACCTCTGGTGCGTGTTGGCCTGCGCTTACGACGGCTCATACGCGGGCCTACCAAAAAATCGTAAAATCAGTATTAGAAACAGCGCACACAGCGCCATTGCCAGCCACCACGGAACCCCAAGCGCAGACGGAATAATTCCGCCAAACAACGCCACACCGCCGACCGTCATTGCGTAAGGAATTTGGGTTCGCACGTGTTCTATATGATCACAGCCTGATGCCATGGACGACAAAACCGTGGTATCAGAAATAGGTGAACAGTGATCACCCCATACGGACCCGGCTAGCACGCACGCCACAGTTGAATAAATGATGTGCATGCTGTCTGCAGCTACCGTACCATCGGCGCCCAGAACGGCCCAGGCAACCGGCAGGATTAATGGAAGTACAATGGCCATTACTCCCCAGCTTGAGCCGGTGGCAAACGCGGCGGCCGCGGACAAAACGAATGTCCAGGCGGGAATGCTGGCAGGCGTGAGACTGTCACCGCCCAGTCGTACAAGATAATCAGCAGTATGCAATATACTGGTGACATCAGACAGAGCCCAGGCCAGAATAAGAATGATCATCGGTGCCACCATGATCAGGGCGCCCTGCGTCCAGGCATCCACCACTTCTTCCAGAGTTAACAAGCCTTGCGCGACCGTGAGTAACAGAGCCGCCGCAACGGCAGCAAAAGAACTCCACATCAGTGATTTGTACGCATCAGCGGTGCTCATAATGTCGCGGATACTGTCGCCCTCACCCGTCACATACAACCCTGCCATGCAACTGAACACCAAAACCAATATAGGCAATACCGCATTGATCGCGCGAGTGGGTAACTCAGCGCCGACCATCGGGTTTAACGCGTCATGCGAACTGCTCTTGTTGGACGCAGCCAGCGGCGGACCATCGTTGAGATAACTCAGCTGCTCAGCTTTCAACATGGGACCGAAATCACGACCGCTGGAAGCAACCAGATAGACAAAGAATATTGCCAGGAACGGATAGAAACTGTATGCCAGAGAATTAAGAAAGACTGTATAGGCAGACTCGGTAAAGCCTTCCAGCCCAGCGCTGGCAGCGTCGATCAAACTCACTTCGTAGCCTATCCATGTAGTCATGACCGCCACACAGGCCACCGGTGCAGCGGTTGAATCAACCAGATAGGCCAACTTCTGTCGAGAAATTTTCAGCTTGTCGGTGACCGACCTGACTGAGTTACCCACCACCATGGTGTTCGTGTAGTCATCAAAGAAAATACACAAGCCCAAAAACCAGACAGACAATTGCCCGCGCCGTGCCGTATTTGCCCAGCGAATCACTACATTGATCACGCCAAGCATGCCCCCGTTTCGCGAAATAATACTGACCAGACCGCCAATCATGCAGCTGAACAGAATGATCGACACGTGATCAGGGTCGGTCATCACTCCATGGATACGCACTGAAAACGATTCCAGTGCCGAACCGAAAAAGGACGACACCGTGAAACCATTCTGGATCATCACGCCTGCCCATAGGCCCAGGAATAATGAGGGAATAACGGTCTTTAGCCACAATGCCAGACCGATTGCGATCAATGGCGGCACCAAAGACAACCAGCCCGGAATGGCTCTGACGTCCGCAGACACAGCAGTGCCATCGGCTAACTCTGCGATGAGTACCGCGTGCCCGCCCGTCCCTACAACATAGCTGGTGTCGGTGACATCATGCGCCGAGAGCTTGACAACTTTGCCTGGAACAGCGCTGGACCCGTGTCGCAAACTGACGCTCGCACCCTGCGCTTGTGCCGGCGTGATCTTTACTGGCTTGATGGACACGGTGAACTCTTCGCCACTGTGGACGATTTCCGGAGCTTGCAGCTCAAATCGAATCGTGTTGGTATCAGCCAGTGCCATCATGGGAAGCAGCAGCACAAGCCAGAGACAGCAGGTCTTTTTATCGTTTTTCTTTCGCATTATGCTCTTTCTTTCGCATCATATGGCGTAGCTAATGAGACCACATCGGAGTATACCAGCCGCTGCTCAATTCACACTGGCCGGTCCTGGTTCATGCTCAGTAATCGGTAAATCCCGGAGGTACAAAGCGTGTTCGGTGTCACCTAGCTGACGAGCGTATTCGTGGCCCGAATACACAGCATGTGCAATAGCGCCAGGTGCTCTTGCGTCACCGATGCGCTGCAGGGTATGGATGCCCGCCTGTGCATGCTCTGCTTCGCGTTCCAGTAGTTGATGGTATAAATCGTCTGCGGGTAATCGCATTCCCACAATAACCACCGCGGCAGCATCAATCCGGCGCGTTTCGGACGAGAATAGGTCACTCAGCACCGCGTGCTCTCCGTCAAAAGAGTCCAACAGCGTCAAAGTACTCAGTTCAATGCCGTTGTGTGCTAGCGCCTGATGCACGTACGGCTGCTCGTTCGTCATGATAGTCCACGCCGATGCGTGCCCCGCAGGCGTGGCATAATGCACCTTTAACCCATGCTTACTGAGTGCTTCAGCACATACCCCGCCCAGATAATAATTATCGAAGTCGAACACCAGAACGGGGCCGGCACTTGGCCAACGCCCTGCAGCAAAATCATCTGGCGTGAACACGTTTGGACCATTCAGCTCGTTGACCGGCAATTCAAGCGACGAATACAAATGCCGAGTCCATGACGAGCCGGTCGCAATCGCAACGTTGCACGCACCAATCTCCAGCACCTCATCTGCCTGCAAGCGATTGGCTGGGAACAACTGCACGTTAGGCATTTGTTTCAAGGCATTCATACGATAGTCAGTCACTCGCCCCCAGCTGGCCAAGCCAGGTAACTGCGCCTCAAAATTCACCCGACCGCCAAATTCTGTCGCTGCTTCTGCAATCATAACGTCATAACCACGTCGCGCAGCAATCAGCGCGGCCTCCAGCCCGGCGGGACCGCCACCAATCACCAACAGCGATTCATTAGTTACGTTTTTGGTAACGCGCTCGGGATGCCAACCCTTGCGCCATTCTTCGCCTATGGTTGCATTCTGTGTACAACGAATGGGCACGCCATCGTGCCAGGACGCAATGCAAATATTACAGCCAATGCATTCACGAATATCATCCTCTCGGCCTTCCGCTATTTTGTTAGGCAAGAATGGGTCTGCGATCGAGGGCCGCGCGGCGCCGACCAGATCCAGTACGCCGCGATTTAACTGCGACACCATGGAATCTGGCGATGTAAAGCGCCCTACGCCAACGACTGGCACAGCAGTGCATTGCTTTACAAAATCGATCACAGGTTCGTGAGCGCCCTCAGGACGAAAACGTGATGCACCACAATCGGTTGGGCTGGAATCCATCTTCACATCCCAAAGGTCAGGAACATCGCTCAACAGGCTAACTACCTCATGCGCTTGCGACTCATAATGATCGCTGGGTCTGCCGCGTAACTCTTCGAGACTGATGCGCAGAGCAACCCCGCAGGTGTCTCCTACCGCCTCTTTAGTGGCTTCAATCAGCTCACGAGCAAAACGTGTACGTTTGGCAACGCTGCCGCCATATTCATCGCTTCGTTGATTCGTTTCCGGCATCAAGAACTGATACCCCAGATACCCCATGCCGGCGTATATATAGACAATATCGAACCCGGCAGACCGAGCCCGCAAGGCCGCAGCGACCTGCCATTTAATTACATCGCGTATGTCACTCTTATCCATAATTCGGGGTTTTTGCAGCCCCATAAAGCCGACATGTGTCGCAGCCCATGGGATGCCCGACGGTGAATAGGGACTGATTCTGGACGTACGATTCATCACAGCCGCACCACCATGCCATAGCTCCACGCCGGCTAATGCGCCGTGCTCATGGACAGCGTCAGTTACCAGGGCATGTGAGCGAACATCGTTGTCATCCCAAAGACGCGCGAAAGGCAGCGGGCTATCATCTGAGGATGGGTGGGTTGATACAGCGCCTGTGCAAACAACCCCCCAGCCTCCTTCTGCTTTAGTTGCCCGAAACGCGGCTCGAACACGAGGATTTGACTCCGTCATACCGCTGGCATGTGGTACCTGGTAAAAGCGATTGGGTGCCGTAACAGGTCCAATTTTTATGGGTTCGAAAAGCGCTTTGTATCGCGGGTTCATACCATCTTTCCACAATAAACTGGCGCCACAATACCGCATAAACAGTGGGCTGGGGAAGTGTCGAAGAGGCAAGACTTTCCAGACCCGTCAGGCTGCTGTAGGCTAGGGCGTGCATACCGAAAACACCTAATAGTCATTAGCCGAGGTCAACATGCGTTACTTACTGATGTGTATTGGCATGAGTTTCAGCATCACGCTGTTAGCCGCTACACCAAGAACTGAGCATACTTACAGTCTGGCTGAAGGGGAACTTCGACCTGCCGCGTCACTTGCCGATGCCGCATGGCTGGTTGGTTCCTGGCACGGTTCGGCGTTTGGGAAACGGTTTGAAGAAGTCTGGAGTCCGCCTTCAGCCGGGACCATGGTTGGCACGTTCAAATTATTTGATGACTCTGGCATCGAGTTTTATGAAATACTGATATTGGAAGTGCAAGACGGTTCGTTGAGCCTGAAGGTGAAACACTTCAGCGCCGACTTTCACGCCTGGGAAGAGAAGCAAGACTACGTAAACTTCCGGCTGGTGGCAAAAACTGACAGTGAGCTGCATTTCTCCGGAATCAGTTTTTATCGCAGAGACGCCAATACAATCGATGGCTATATTGTGATGCGCAATGGCGATGCACTAAGCGAACATCACCTTTCTTACCAGCGGGTGCCTGCCGCCACCGTTCAGAACACGCCATAGATATGTCGAGCTATTCCTTACTCAAGCAACTGCGACAACGCTCATCGTCGCTTAATAAGCGAGTTATTTTTAGCGAACCCGATGACAAACGTGTTTTTGAAGCGATTCAGACAATTCAAACGAAGGGCTTGTGCGAACCCATTCTGATCGAGCCTGTTGCGGGACTTAATGCCGAGTCTTTTAGAGAGCAAAGTGACTCGACCGGCCTAATGGATCGTGCGGTTGCCAGTTTGCTTGAAAAACAACAGCACAAAGGGTTGAGCGAAAACGAAGCAAGATCTCAGTTGGCCAACCCATTGATGCTGGCCACTGTACTGGTAAATCTGGGCTATGCCGATGCCGGTGTTGCCGGCGCGGTGCAGTCCAGTGCCACTGTGCTCAGAGCATGTCTGCGAGGTATTGGTTTGGCTGCGAACTCTTCGCTGGTATCCAGCGTGTTTTTGATCGATCACCCCTATCGGCAAATGACGTTTGGTGATTGTGCGGTGAACCCCCAGCCTGATGCCAAACAACTGGCCCAAATTGCAATAGACAGTGCGGCAAGCCACACAGCGCTAACAGGCGAAGCCGCACGGGTTGCGTTGCTGTCGTTTTCTACCTTGGGTTCTGCGCAACACAAAATGATTGAACCGGTTCGTGAGGCGCTGGCAATTGTACGAAAAAGCCAACCCGACCTGATCATTGACGGCGAACTTCAACTTGATGCGGCCATCATTGCAGACGTTGCTGCAAAAAAAGCAGCTGGCTCTCCAGTCGCCGGCACGGCCAATGTACTTATTTTCCCCGATCTAAACTCGGCAAACATAGGCTATAAGTTGGCCGAACGCCTGGGTAGCGCTACCGCGACCGGCCCTATTTTACAAGGCCTTGCAAAGCCCTGGCTGGATCTGTCTCGCGGCTGCAGCACAGATGATATCGTTAACGCAGCCGCTATCGCCAGCGTGCTGGCTGAGCAACAAAACCCTGGGAGAACATTATGAAGGCAAAGGCACGGCGCGATCTTCTAAAAACCGGTGTTCTTGGAACGCTTGCACTGGCTGTGCAGGGGCAGGCATGGCGGGCATCTGCACAATCCGAGCGCGTCCCGCCGATTCCTCCGCTCGATAGCTGGTCAAAGGTACGAGCGCTGTTTCCACTGCAGGCAGATGTAAAACACATGGCGGGATTTCTGCTCGTCTCACATCCAAAACCGGTCAGCGACGCGATCGACAGATATCGCCAACAACTGGATCAGAACCCCGCCCAATTCCTGATGGAACAAGACCATGCTCTGGAACTTGAAAGTCTGAAAGCGGCCGCCGGTTACATCAATGACAGCGCAAACAATATCGCCCTGATTAGGAGCACCACAGAAGGGCTGGCAACGCTCTATCATGGCTTAGCTATAGAGCCTGACCAGGAAATTCTCACCAGTTCTCATGATCACTACGCCACGTTCAAATCTCTGGAATTCAGCGCGGCGCGAAGCGGCGCCCGCATAAAACGAATAGCGCTTTACGACGAAGAAAACCCGCAGGAGGTAACGTCGAAACAGATACTCAACACCATCAACAACACCATCACACCTGCCACTCGAGTGCTCGCACTGACCTGGGTGCATTCTTCCAGCGGAGTAAAATTACCGGTCGCAGAAATATCCGCCTTAGTTGCAAAAGCCAATATTGGGCGTAGCGAACGAAACCGCCTGTTGTTTTGTGTAGACGGTGTGCATGGCTTTGGCGTTGAGAATATCGACATTCAACAACTTGGCTGTGACTTCTTTATTGCCGGAACCCACAAATGGATGTTTGGTCCCAGAGGCACAGGGATTTTGTGGGGTAAGGCAAGCAGCTGGCAGCATGTTAACCCTACCGTACCAACCTTTGATCTGAACGCATTTTTGCAATGGATGAAGTTCTTGCCCGAATCACCGATACCCGGTGCTATTCGAATGACACCAGGCGGGACTCATGCCTACGAACACCGCTGGGCAATGACAGAAGCGTTCAAATTGCATGAGCAGATAGGCAAGCAGCGAATCCAGACCCGTATTCATGAACTGAATACACGACTTAAACGAGGGCTTGCGGAGATACCGGGTGTGAGCGTGAAAACCCCGTTGAATACAGAGATATCATCTGGCATCACGGCCTTCGAAGTGCGCGGTTTGTCGCCCAGAGACAGTGTAAGCACCTTGCGCAAGTACGGTATCATTGCCTCACAGGCACCCTATAGCCGGTCTTATTTGCGGCTTTCACCAGGCCTGCTGAACAATGAAGCTGAGGTCGATTTCTGTCTGGACACCATTCGCCGGCTTACTGCTTAGTTTAGTTTTTGCTTTCCAAATCAGGTCGGTGATTTTGCGATAACGCCCAATTGGAAACAATTATTGATCAATTAAATCATTAATTGCCGTAAAAACAATTGGTTAGCACGCTTTTCTGAAGTAAAGCCAAGCAATAAGCTATTCGTGTGCATTCAATTCAAGTGTATGAAGGGTCAATTTCAAACGCGTTCTTAGCCATCCAGTCCTGCATAGCCTGCACTGATTCAGCCGGAAATTGATCGCTCAGGGCAGCAATTTTGCCATCGCTTACAGTCATTCGAGAGGTGCCTGCTAGCACGAAATCGGATAAGCCCTGCTTGCCATAAGTGACACGCCAACTGACGGTCATGTCATCGCCCTCTTCCTGAAACTCGCCATCCAGAGCGATATCTCGCGAGTCGAATCGACGGTCCATACCATCCAACGATTTCTGCATTCCTTTAAATATCGCTTCTGGCCCGGTTAAGCAGCAGGAATAAGGTTCGCCAATAATGGTGTAGGTGGCATCGTCATGAAAAAAACCATACAGTCTTTGCCAGTTATTATCCTGATAAGATTTTTCAAATTCGCCAGCGTACTGAATAAAAACATCGGTGGGAGTCATAGCGCCAATGAGCCTCTGCAGGGGTGTGTGAACCCGCATTGTACGCGCAGACAAGAGCTGCTGCAGCCCGCGGTTACGCAGGTTTGCTGTGCACAAACGCAGCGTGCTACTTAGCCATGAATAGCTTCCGCTCGCGGATGATGTCAGCCGCGCCGATCGGCACCATACTTTCCCAGCTGGCATCATTGGCAGCAATATACTCAAGCACTTTGGGCGAATGAATCTTTAATACCTCGGGGTTATAGCCTTGAATCGCTTTCACGGCACCGAGATCCATCAAATATTCCAGCAGCTTTGCACTGTAATGATCGAGCTGAAGGTCGCTGATGCCCAACACCTGACCAGTGCGTTCGCTAAGCATGGGGTAAACATACATAGTCAGGTCTTTACCAATCAGCCGCCCCAGACTTTCAAACAAACTGCCCGCATCCTTTGGGTCAGTTTCCGCAAACAACTTCTGCGCAGAGTCCATACCCACCGCCAGCGCCGTTCTGGCCACGCCCGAGCGACGCAGATAATTTGCCAGCGCATCAAAATTCAGAAAATCGGAAATCAGCACCGCGTGTTCAGTGGCGGCCAATACGTCAACGCGGCTGATAAAATCCTCCAGGCACACGCCGCCGTCAGCGGATAACTGATTCATCGTCATTTCCATCAGAGCAATTGGCTGGCAGTCGGCATAGTCTTGCTTGAACTGTGCTTCAGCGCAATGCAGCACATCGATATTCACATGCGTCAGCGGTCTGAATCTGCCCCTGTGCACCACCACGGATTGCTTGCGAAGATACTCACAGGCCTGCAGCACTCGACCATCCGAAGCGAACATTGCCGCGTCGGTAAAGCCCGATTGCACCAGGCGAAGACTCATCACGCGATTATCAACGTCTGCAAAGGCCGCGCCAGTAAATTCAATCATATCGACTTCCAGCCGCTCTCTAGTGAGGCCATCCATCAGAGAACGTAGTAATTCGTCAGGGTTCGCCGAGTGAAACGCGGCACCATACACCAGATTCACTCCGGTAATACCAATGGCATCCTGTTGTAGGGCGTTCGATGCATCCTTCATATGGACGTGGATGATTATCTGACTAAATGCATCACCGGGTGCTGCCTGAAACCGAACACCCATCCAGGCATGGCAGGCATTCGTGCCCGCGAAGTTTCGCGCCGAAACAGTATCGGCAAACGCAAAAAATGCAGTTTCGGCACCACGTTGTTCGCCCAGACGCTCCAGATTCAGTGAATATTCTTTTTCTAACATTGACTCAAGTCTGTCGCGCGCCACATACCGCCTGCATTCGCCGTAAATCGCATCGCTCACTCGCATGTCGTAGGCAGATATGCTTTTTGACACAGTACCGGCTGCGCCACCGGCCTGAAAGAACCAACGCACCACTTCCTGGCCAGCGCCTATTTCCGCGAAGCTGCCATACACCTGATCGGTAAGATTGACCCGCAACGCTTTTTCTCTGGTATTCATAGACCACCGCTGAACTGTACTTCTGCTTGGTATATCGGCCGCAGCCCGCATTACATTAGCCCGCGGCGTGTTATTCGCTCAAAATTTGCACTGTTTCAGCACTACTCTGACCTTCATGAATATGGCCGGACCTTGTCCTTTGATGGCACTTAACTTCCGTTTACTGTATGCTCCGCTCGCTCCGTGAATGGCGAATCTCACCGGCATTCCGTAAATCTCACCTGTGATCTTTAATGTCTGATACTACTGCGCTGACCTTCGATGACTTAGGCCTGCCCGAACCTATTCTCAAAGCCTTACACGAAAAGGGCTATACGGAACCCACGCCCATACAGGCGCAAGCAATTCCCATCGTGCTGAATGGCGACGATTTGATGGCCGCTGCCCAAACCGGCACTGGCAAGACGGCCGGCTTTACACTGCCGATACTGACGCTGCTGGCGAACGGTCAGCCGGCACGATCAAATAATGTACGCACCCTGGTATTAACACCCACCAGAGAACTTGCCGCGCAGGTACAAGCAAGTGTGGCGACCTATGGCAGCCATATGGGACTGCGTTCAAACGTGGTATTTGGAGGGGTGAAAATCAACCCTCAAATGCAGCGCCTGCGCGGTGGCAGCGACGTATTGGTTGCCACTCCAGGACGTTTGCTGGACTTGTACAGCCAAAACGCCGTGAAATTTTCCGAGCTGGAAATTCTGGTTCTGGACGAAGCAGACCGCATGCTGGACATGGGGTTTATTCATGACATTCGCCGCATACTGGCCCTGCTACCCAAACGGCGACAAAGCCTGTTGTTCTCAGCAACGTTTTCCGAACCTATTCGGAAACTTGCACGCGGCTTTTTGAACAATCCGGTGGAAATTGCTGTCAGCCCACGCAATGCCGCGGCAACCACGGTCAAGCAATGGCTGCATCCGGTGGACAAGAAACGCAAATCAGAACTACTGTGTAATCTGATCGTCGACAACAACTGGCGACAGGTGCTGGTGTTTTCACGGACAAAACATGGCGCAAACAAGCTGACCAAACAACTTGATGCGTTTGGTATCAACGCAGCGGCAATTCACGGAAACAAAAGCCAGGGCGCGCGCACCAGGGCGCTAGCGGGTTTCAAAGACGGCAGTACAAAAGTGCTGGTGGCAACAGATATTGCAGCGCGAGGCCTGGATATTAATCAACTACCGCAAGTAGTAAATTTTGATTTGCCAAATGTTGCAGAAGACTACGTACACCGAATAGGAAGAACCGGCCGTGCGGGTATGGAGGGCGAGGCAATTTCACTGGTCAGTGAGGATGAAGTGAAGCAACTCATCGACATTGAGCGGCTGATCAAACAGCAGCTGCCACGCGAAGTTGTGACTGGCTTTGAACCAACTCGGCCATTGCCCAGCAAACCCTTGCGCACGCCGGCTAAACCGCAGCGCACCGCCAACCCAAACCAGAAACGCAACCAGAATCGCAAGCGGCGCAAACCGGTCGACTAATACGATGAGCATCAGCCTGGCTCCCAGGTTCAGTCTTAGAACCAGCACAGCGGTGATTGTTGCCAACATGATTGGCACTGGCGTATTTACCAGCCTTGGTTTCCAGTTGCTGGATATCAGCAGCGGCTTTGTCATTCTTTTGTTGTGGGTTTTGGGTGGCGTTAATGCCTTATGCGGCGCAATGAGCTACGCAGAGTTGGGAGCTGCACTGCCGAGGTCGGGGGGTGAATACAATTTTCTGGGTCGTCTCGTGCACCCGGCTGCGGGCTTTGTTTCTGGCTGGATATCTCTCAGCATTGGCTTCGCCGCACCCGTCGCCCTCAGCGCAATTACCTTCGCGAGTTACCTGCTGCCCTCTCTGGGCGTAAAGAACACATTACTTACCAGTCTTACTGCGGCAAGTCTGGTAGTGATCATGACGGTGGTTCATGCCCGAAGTCGTTCTGGCAGTGCCTTCACCCAGCAGGTGTTTACCTTGATCAAGATCGCACTGATTGTGGTGTTCTGTGTTGCCGCGCTGGTGCTCAGCCCTGAATTGCAAACCATTCGCCTGATGCCACACAAAGATGACATGGCCACTCTAGGGACTGCGGCATTCGCCGTATCGCTTATTTACGTGAGCTACGCTTACACAGGTTGGAATGCAGCAACGTATCTCAGCGGCGAGATAGAGAACCCGCAGCGCAATTTGCCCATCACATTGATTGCTGGAACTGCAATTGTCAGCCTGCTGTATGTGGCACTCAATTACGTTTTTCTCAGAGTAGCTCCCATGGAAGCGATGCAGGGGCAAATCGAAATCGCCTATATAGCAGCTGCAGCGGCATTTGGTCCAAGTGGCGGACAATTGACAGGAGTTGTTCTCGCCCTGCTGCTGGTGTCAACGGTCAGTGCAATGACTATAGCCGGGCCCAGGGTATTGCAAGTGATCGGTCAGGACTTCCGGCTATTTAAATTGTTCGCTCATGAAAATACCAGTGGCGTGCCCGATTATGCGGTCTACTTCCAGGGCGGTATGGCCTTAGTGTTGGTAATAACAGCGAGTTTCGAATCCATTCTGGTGTTTGCGGGGCTGACCCTGGCGATCAATTCATTTCTCACTGTTTCTTGCGTATTCATCTTGCGCCGCAGATTGGCTGGTAAATCAACCACGTACGCCATGCCATTTTTTCCAGTGCCGGCGGTGATTTTCCTGGCTATTACCGCATGGACCATTGTATTTGCGGCATTCGCTCGCCCTCAGGAAGCCGCGTTCTCGGCAGCGCTGATCGCCGGCGGGCTGATTCTTTTTAAACTGAGCACGGTGCTGGACAATAATACGCACTGAGCTCTGGCTGCACGGTGATCTTAATCACGTTATGATTGCGGCAACAGGAGATTCTTATGGGCATTTACGATCGATACTTATTACCGCACGTCATCCATCTTGCGTGCGGCACCAAACCCATTCTTAAGCAAAGACAGAAGGTGGTGCCACATGCGGAAGGGCGAATTCTGGAAATCGGCATGGGCTCCGGTATCAATATACCGTTCTATGACCCTGCCAAAGTCGAGAAGGTATGGGGCTTGGAACCCTCTGAGGGAATGCGCGTGAAAGCCAGCGACGCCGTAGCAGCCGCACCGTTTGAGCTCGAATGGCTGGGCTTGCCTGGCGAGGAAATTCCATTAGACGACGACAGCGTTGATACCGTGGTTCTAACGTATACGCTATGCACAATCCCAGACTACGCAAAGGCCGTACAACAAATGCGTCGCGTACTGAAACCTGGCGGCAAGTTATTGTTCAGCGAACACGGTAAAGCGCCAGACAGCAAGGTACAGCGCTGGCAGAATAGAATCAATTCAACCTGGGGGAAATTGGCAGGAGGTTGCCATTTGAACCGTGATATTCCAGCGATGCTGCGCGAAGGTGGTTTTAACATCAAGGAAATGGATTCAATGTATATGCCATCTACCCCGAAGGTAGCTGGCTTTACCTACTGGGGTTACGCCGATTAGCCCCTATTGTCCAGCCCAGCCAAAAAGTCATTCAATGCTGACTCGGCTTCGGGTTCATCAAGCATGGGGGCATGACCACGACCGGGCACTTCCACGGCGCTGAGCAGAGGGTGGCAACTGCGCATTCGTGCCACGCAATCAGCACTTAGAATATCGGATGTAGCGCCCCTGATAACCAGGGTGGGAATGCCGCCAAGTGCTTCAAACATGGGCCATAAATCAACCGGTACCGCGGCGGTGGCGTTATTGTCTATAGCCTGCGCAATCGCGGGGTCGTACGCCAGTTGCGGCACGCCATTGGCGTCTTCAACGTACAGTTTGCGTGCGAACTTCTGCCAATCGGCACTGCCGTAATCTGGAAATGCAATGCTGTTAACCGCTTCAGTTTGCTGTGCCGCTTCACTCCAGCTGCTCACACCGGATACTTTGCCAGCGTAGGACATAATGCGTTGCAGGCCGGCAGGGTCAACTTCGGGGCCGATATCATTCAGAACCATCGCACAAACGCGTTCAGCCTGCATGCTGGCCATTGTCATAGCCATCAATCCACCCATTGAAGTGCCAATAAGAATGGCTGATTCAATACCTAATTCGTCTAATAAAACGAACATATCCTGAACATAGACCAGTGGCTGATAGTTCGCCTGGTCGGAGTCGTACTCGGAACGGCCACGGCCGCGTTGGTCGGCCACTATCAATTCATAATCTGATCGCAATCGTTCGCATAACTCGCTGAAATCAGCTGAATTGCGGGTTAAACCGTGCATACACAGGATGGAAGCGCGCTGCACGCCAGTACACCGGTAGTGTCTCGCATACAGCTTTAAACCATCCTTGCTCTGGTACCAGACATCTTCAAATGGTTGCGCAGTTTCCGTTGTCATTACGTTTACCTATTCAAATTCTTGCTCGGCAAAGCGTGCCCGCAGCTCGCGCTTCAGTATCTTACCATTGGGGTTTCTTGGCAGCTCGGTAATGTACCGTACAGCTGTCAGGCGCTGCTGCTTACCCAATTGGGAATTGCTCCAGCTTAATAATTCCGATTCAGACAGTTCATTCGAACTGGCGGGAACCACAAGCGCCAATGGTGTTTCACCCCACGTTCGACTGCTGACACCAATAACAGCTACTTCGCTGACTGCCACGTGGCTCTGCACAACGGCTTCTATGTCTTGCGGATAGATATTCTGCCCACCGCTGACAATCATGTCTTTCTTGCGATCAACAACACTCAAAAAGCCCTGCTCATCAAGCACGCCAATATCACCCGAGCGCAGCCATCGCTGACCTTCGTCATCCAGCCAGCACGCATCCTTGGTAGACTGCTCACGGTTGTAGTAGCCAGGCATGGTAATACGTCCGCGAGATACGATTTCACCGGATTCACCAATGGGCATTTCTTTGTCGTCGCTGCCAATGATACGAATATCTGTGCCTACTAAGGGTTTACCCACCGATTGCCACCGGCCTTCTGCCTCCTCCGGCTCCAGCGTCGTTATGATGCCCTCGGTCAAGCCGTAAAGTTCTATGATTCCGCAGGGAAACACCTTGAAAATGCGTTTCTTCAGATCAGCGAAAAGTGGCGAACCACAACTCATCATGGCGTGCATCGATGACAAGTCTGTCTGCCCACAGTCCGGATGCTCCACTACTCGCTGGAACTGTATCGGCACCATCGCAGTGTGCGTGATTTGTTGCTGCTCAACGGTTTCCAGAAATTTACCCGCATCAAATTGCCTGTGTACAACCAGGGTGCCACCGGCCAGCACGGTGCAGAGCATGGCAACCCAGGAAATATTGGAATATAGACCAAGCGTTAGCAAGGTTCGCGCACTGCCGTGATAGCGCAAGGCAATGGCCAGGTCATAGGCCCAGTCTCGTCGTCCACGATGGCTGTGAGCAATGCCCTTGGGCAGCCCTGTTGTGCCCGAGCTGTAGATGATATTAAGCAGATCATCCGGCTGGATGATGACATTCGGTGCGTGATTGGGCTGCGCGTCTCGGAAAGAGTGGTACTGCAGCCAGTCAGGCTGAGCCTCCGATTCAGTATTGGCACTGCTGGCGCATACAATCAACGTCACACAGGCCGGAAGTGATTGCTTTTCAGCGAGCAATCGTTCCTGCTGATCATCACTGACAAACAGTACGCTTGCACCGCTGTCCTCCAGCATCCCAATGATCGCAGCATTGGTTACCGACAGATTGATCGGCACTGACACGCACCCCGACGCCATGATACCGAACAGAACCTCTACCGTTTCAATGCGGTTGGACATCAGCACTGCTACCCGGTCACCGGGCTTGCAGCCGGCGGCAACCAGAGCATTGGCGAGCTGTGCCGTGCGCTGCGTAAACTGCAGCCAGCTCAGCTGCTCATCCTCGCTGATGACTGCTGGCTTGTGCGCTCGCCATTTTCCATGCAAGGCAATAATCTCCGGCAGCAGCGGTGCCGGGCTGTCAAAATACGCAGCCATCGCTATTCCTCCAGAATTGGCAGAACATGGGGGTCCGGGTAAAAAAAGATCGGTCTCTGTGTCGGGCCGCCGGCGCCAAAGTCAGCTAAAGCAAGCCCAGATCAGATCAGCACAGCAGACCGATCGCACAAGCGGGTTTCAGAACGTGTATCCCACAGATAAGCTGACGGTTCGAGGATCACCGTAAAAGCCCAGGATACTGTCATCACCCAAAAAGTTCGGGAAGTTGTAGCCAGCTACCCGGTATTCTTCGTCACCGAGGTTTTTCGCGTGCAGGCCCACTGTCCATTGCTCGTTTGCCGAATACCAAACGGCATCGATGTTTATCAGCGTATAGCTATCCGCATCAATCAACTGATTGGGCGTGTTGACTTCCACCGCAATGTCGTCGGTGAAAGATACGCTGCCATTCAGAACGAATCGTCCTCGACCGCCTAGATCGCCCGCATAGTTCAGTGCAAACATGCCCGCTGTTTCCGGCACATTGGATATCGTTGTGTTGCTGGCCAGGTCGACACCCGCGGTTACAAATCGATCCCATTGCGCATCAATGTAGCCAAAATTGAACAGCGCAGACAGGGAATCGCTTAGCTGCGCCGTTAATTCAAATTCCAGACCATCAATTGACTGCTCATTGTCAGTGTTGACAGCCGGCACGAAGTTGGTGCCCACCAGCACGGTCGTTGTCACCTGTACACTCTCATAATCGGTGTGAAACGCGGCCGCGTTAATACGCACACGGTTGTCCCACAACTCGGTTTTTATGCCCAGCTCGTAGCTCTGCGCCTCTTCAGGCTCAAACACGTGCGAAAAGCCCGCCGGCGACGCGCTTACGTCCGCACGCATGTTGATACCGCCTGACTTGAAACCTTCTGCGTAGCTTGCATACAGTAAGGTGTCGTCATTCAGCTTGTAGTCAACACCGACTTTCGGCGTAAACTGGTTCCAGGTGTCACCTTCGCTAAAGTCTGACTGCAAACCCAATACGGCCAGGTCGGTTCCACCGAATGTTGACGATGCACCGTTTTGTACTGAGCCCACGGTAAACAGGCGAGCTTTGTAAACGGACGCACTTTTTTCATCGCGTGTGTACCGGCCACCCAGGGTCACATTCAAGGCATCGCTGATAGACCAGCTGGCATGCAGATAAGCAGCCGAGCTTTCCGTGTCTGCACTACCGACCGTTGCAGCGTTGAAGGTAGGGGTTCTTGACGCTGATGGTACAACGGCGGGTTCACCCAAAGCCGCACCAGCTATTACGTCGAACTCACCTGAGGCTGTGCCATCCAGATAATACACACCACCCACTAGAGTCAATCTGTCACTGCTGTAATTAAATTGAATTTCCTGAGTAAACTGATGATCCGCATAATGCACCGGCGTATCGAAGGTGTTGACTGGAGTACCATCAAAGTCGATAAACCCGTTGGTCTCCCCTTCCCGATACGCACTGATGGATTTTATTGACAGTGACTCGTTAACATCCCACTCAATGGTCAGGTTAACGCCGGAGTTCTCAACTTCCTGCTCCGCGCCTGCCCCGCCGTTGCTGTCGAATACATCGGTGGCCGCCGGTGTGCCGGTTTGCAGACTGGGTACCAGCCTTGAGCCAGTGCGATTGTTGCTGTCGTCCTGGGTGATGTCACCTGCTAGACGGATAAACCAGTCGTCACCGGGCGAATACTCAACACTGAGTCTGGCGGCCTGAATGTCTTTGTTGTAATTCTCGGTATCTGTAAACGCATTGGTACCGAAACCATCGCGATTAAAAGAGGCCACCGATGCGCCTATGTACAGCACATCGCTCACAATCGGTAGTTGTCCGGTGGCCACTATGTCGGTTTGGCTATACGAACCGACTGTCGCTTTCAAGCCTAACTCCGCTTCGCCACTCATTCGCCGGGTAACGTATTTGATGGCGCCGCCAATGGTGTTCTTACCGTACAAGCTGCCTTGCGGACCACGTAATACCTCGATCCGCTCGACGTCATACACGTCCAGCATTGCCCCCTGCGGCCTGGCGAAGTAAACATCATCAATGTACAAGCCCACACCCGGCTCAAACCCCCATAAGGGATCGTTCTGCCCGATGCCGCGGATATAGGCCGTTAATGTGGTGTTTGTGGCACGACTCGGGCGCAACGTGGTGTTGGGTGTGCTGCGCTCCAGGTCGGCTATAGTTTGAATCCCGGCCTGTTCAAGGCTGATCGAGTCGTACGCAGTAACCGCCACAGGCACGTCTTGCATTGATTGTTCACGTTTCTGGGCCGTGACTATCACCTCTTCCAGTGATTGCGCCAATCCAAGCGTTGGGGAAGCAGCCAACGCTGCTGCTAGTACTATTTGGGGGCTGTGCGATTTCATTCAGAGGTCTCCGACTTATATTTAACTTTTTCAACAACTGTTGAATTCGCACCATAATTCAACAAACGTTGAATAGTCAACCGCTAATAGACAATATGTTCGATAATTTCATCATTTGTTGAATAATTCAGCTATTGGCTTCACGATGGGCATGCGAATCAGCCACTAATCTTGTACCATGATAAAAAACACTGATTTGGGCATTACTCTCACGTGACCAAAAGCACCTCAATGCAGGCCAAGAATGGAATAAGCAAAAAAGAACGTATTCTGGATGCGGCAGAGCAGCTGTTTGCCCGGCATGGCTATGATGGCGTGACATTACGCAAAATCGCCACCGAAGCTGGCGTGGACGTGGCATTGGCTAACTACCACATCGGCAACAAACGAGAGTTATTTGAAGCGGTTTTCGTACGCCGTGCAGAGCTGCTCAATCAATATCGCGCAGAAGCCCTGACACTGTGTGAAGAAAATGCCGGGGCCGACGGGCCGACAGTTGAACAAATCATTGAAGCGTTCTTGCGACCGCTCGAAATGGCACAAGAGACCGGCGATGATGGCTGGCAACATTACCTCGCGCTGGTGGCGTACGTAAATAACTCACCGGTGTGGGGTAAAGAACTGATGTCTCGACATTTTGATAAGCTGATCAAGCGCTTTATAAAAGCCTTGCGAAAAGCCCTGCCAAACGCCACCGACAAACAACTGTTCTGGTGTTATAACTATTTGTCCGGCGCGCTGACCCTAACCTTCGCGCAGACAGGCCGCATAGACAAACTGTCCAGAAACGCCTGCAAATCGTCAGACTTTCAGGCCGCTTACAATCATATGATTCCTTTCGTGGCCGGGGGCTTTCGCAGTGTATGCGGCGAACAGGGCTAGTGTCCTGTCCCGGAAATAACTTGCTTAAAGCGCGAGGGGTTTTTTGTTTCTGGCGCGGCGGGAGGACGCCGTGTAGCGGGCTCTACACAAGGACGACCAACAAAGCCAGGGACGAAAAACAC
>JAUIET010000017.1 GCA_030429735.1 Gammaproteobacteria bacterium | reverse complement strand
GTCGCTCGCGGGGCAGGCTCTAGCGGGCTCTATTCGCAAAGAGTCCAACGAAGCTGGAGGCCTCGAATGGCGGGCCCTCCGGGAGCCAGCACAATGGCGTTCTTCGTTGTTGTGTCCCTTGCCAATATAGTCGATATTCCCTGCGGAACACGCCTAGAAGAACGCCATTGTGCTGGTTCTAAATGGTACGAACTTATGTTAAGGGACACTAGTGTCCCTTACGCAAATATTGATCCACCTTGTTAAGGTCTTCTTCGGTATCCACACCCGCCGGAATCGCGCAACGACTTTCCTCAACATGTATCGCAGCGCCATGCGCGAGCGCTCTTAACTGCTCCAGCATTTCGCACTGCTCAAGCGCGTGTTCTGGCCACCGCGTAAATTGGTTCAAAAAACCCACGCGGTACGCGTAAATCCCAACATGGCGGTAGGCGGCCAATTGCTCAGGCATCGCGGCTTGTGATGTGCTTACAGACTCTTCCCGGCACAGTGGAATCGGAGCCCTGGAAAAGTACAGCGCGGCGTTTCTGTCATCAAAAACAACTTTGACGGCGTTCGGGTTTAAATACTCAGCTGGGTCATGAATTTTCTCGCACAAAGTGGCCATTTGCGCCCAGGATTGCTCCAACAAATTGTTGGCTACCTGGTCAATCACGTCGGCAGGAATAAGAGGCTCGTCACCCTGAACATTGACAACACAATCGCTCTCTGACAAGCCAAGCAGGTCAGCGGCCTGCTGCAGGCGGTCGGTACCAGACACATGCGTAGCCGATGTCATCACTGCATGACCACCAAACTGACTAACGCAACGGGCTATGTCTTCATGATCGGTGGCGACCACCACCCGTGCGGCTTGGCTTGCCTCTGCCGCTTCGACTACCCATTGGATCATCGGCTTTCCGGCCAAATCGCGCAGCGGCTTGCCGGGTAAGCGGCTGGACGCAAAGCGCGCCGGAATGAGTACCGTAAAAGTCATTGTTTACTCACTCGCTCCGATTTACCTCCCGCCGTCGCGTTACCTGTGGCCGGGCCTTTGCACAATGTAGCCAGCCTGTCGATAAAGCGGCTATCAAAATCTTTCGGCAGTTGCGCAGAGATTTGCACATACCAACACTTATCTGTGGCGATCGCCGTGCATTTTACGGCGTCTTTCTCAGTCATTATAAGAGAATTATTGTCGCCAAAAGACAGGTCAGACAGGGCGAACTTATGGTGGTCTGGAAAAACACGCCGATCAAACACCAGATCGAGTTGCTCCAACAGACTAAAAAAACGTGAGGGGTTACCAATTGCAGCCAATGCATGAAGTGGCGCACCGGCATTCATGTCAACAAAATTGTCCAGTGACACCCTTTCACCCGATTTAATGTTAACAATGCTCTGAACCGTTAACTGCATGACCGCATCAATGTCGAGCTCCTCGTGCGCGGGCTCCCCATTGCACACAACAAAGTCTACGCTAGCCAGGCGCCTGGCAGGTTCACGCAGCGGGCCGGCAGGCAGACACAAACCATTACCCAGCATTCGCTGCCCATCGAGAACGGCAATTTCAATATCCCTGTCCAGCTTATAATGCTGCAGTCCATCATCGCAGACGATCACATCGCAGAGTTGCCTGGCCAGCAACAAGCGCGCCCCGCGGGAGCGCTGCGCGTCTATACACACTGGAATACCAAGACGCCGGCTCAGCATAAATGGCTCATCACCAACACTGGATGCGTTGTCATTACTGCCGACCATGTGCGGGTATTGTTCGATATTCGATTTGTAACCACGGCTAAGCACGGCGGGCCGCCAGCCATTGGCCTGCAGCAGTTCACACAGGTAGATCACCAGCGGTGTCTTGCCAGCACCACCAACCGTGATGTTTCCCACCACAATAACCGGCAGCGGCGAGGTATACACATCTTTGCGGTTCGGCTTGTTCAAGCGCGCTGCCGTTTTGTACAAACCACTCAGCGGGCGCAACTTTCTGGTCCAGCGCCTGTTGCCGTACCAGCTTTCATTCAGAGCTTGCTCCAGGCGGCTGCGAAACTGGCCAGGGGCTCGTTTGTTTTCGTCAGACATTGAAATCGCGTTGATGCAGCTGGGCATAGCGAGCATTAGCAGCGAGCAAACTAGCGTGTGTACCCTGCTCTACAATTTCTCCGTTTTCCATGACCAGAATGAGGTCGGCTTGCTCTATGGTTGACAGCCTGTGTGCGATAACGATCGTGGTGCGCCCGGCCATTAAGCTGGCAAGCTCTTGTTGGATATGGCTTTCCGATTCTGTATCCAAGGCCGAGGTCGCCTCATCCAGCACCAGTACCGGCGCATCCTTTAACAAGGCTCTGGCTATTGCAATGCGTTGCCGTTGACCGCCCGATAAGCGCAGCCCATTCTCGCCTACCATTGTGTTGTATTGAGCGGGCAGACTTTCAATAAATTCACGCGCATTCGCTGCAGCGGCGGCGGCCTTTACCTGATCCATAGTGGCATTCGCGAGATGCCCGTACGCTATGTTGTTGAAAATTGTGTCGTTGAACAGGCTGATATTTTGCGACACGAAGGCATAGTGCCGACGCAAATTCTCCAGCCTGTAGTCATTCACATCCACACCATCGAGCAGAATATTGCCATGTTCGTGGGTGTAAAACCGGCATAGCAGGTTAACAAGTGTCGTTTTACCGGCACCGGACCCCCCCACTAACGCCACTGTCTGACCTGGCAGCACCGTGAAATTAATGTCGCGCAGAATGACGGATTGATCGGAACCATAAGCAAAGCTGAGTTCACTGCAGCGTATCTCGCCACGTACGCGTTCGACGGCGTGGGTACCGAGGTCAGGTTCGGTTTGCGTATCCAGATAGCCGAAAATATCCTGCGCGGCGGCCAACCCGCGTTGAATAATACCGAGTACGTCGCTCAGTGCCCGGATCGGCCTGGCCAGCATGCCAGCCGAGGTCAGAAACGCCACCAGCTGCCCAGAGCTCAACTCACTGAAACTGGACGGCGGTAACACCAGATACACCAGCGCGCCCATCGCCAAGCCTACCAGTAATTGGATGATTGGCGGGCTGAGTGAGCTGGTCAGCGCCAGTTTAAGGCTTTGTCGCCGGTTATACTCGCTGGCGGAATGGAAGCGCTGCTGCTCGTAATCGGCGCCGCCGTAGATACGCACCTCCCGATACGCGCGAATGGCCTCATTGGCAACATGAGTAACATCACCCATCGAATCCTGGATACGCTTGCTGTAACGACGAAACAGACGACTCACTGCGCCCGCAATTGCACCAATCAGCGGTGCAACGGCAAGAAACACCAATGTAAGCTGCCAATTGAGATAAAGCATATAACTCAGCAGGGCGATCACGGTGAAGCCTTCCCGCATGACAATTTTAAGGGCATCGGTAACAGCCGCAGCAACCTGCTCAACATTGTAGGTAATTCGCGACAACAGATGGCCACTCTGTTGGCCGTCGAAATAGCTGGAGGGCAACAACAGCAATCTGTCAAACACGGTGCAGCGCAGCGAATGGATCAAGCAGCGTGCCACCGAATTAATGAAGTAATTGCCGAGAAAAAAGCCAATGCCCCGCAGCGTGATCACGGCCACCATGAGCAGCGGAATCAGCCAGCGAGCATCTGCCTGCAATTGCTCGTGACTGCCCACAAGCCTGGTCAGGAAATCAGTGGCTAAACCGCTTCCGATGCTCAGTTGACCGCCAGCGGCGTCGATAATCAGCTGCAGCAGATCCGCCAACAACGCAGCGGCGGCGGCATACAGAATGAAGCCAAGCACACTGATCGCAAAGTGCCCCCAATTAGGTACAAAGCCTAACAGTCGCTTGTACAGAGCCCAATCTTCGGAGGCCGTATGCGTAGCTTGGTCAACGGCCAATCGCGTGTCCTGATCGTAGTTAACAATGGCAGGGTCCATCACCCTGGAACCAACATAGCATGCCGCCTTGGCAATGCAATAAGCGAAGCCATATTGCAGGGCCTAAGCGTGCATATTACATAACAGCCATCAGGCGCAACCGTTCAAACCTTGTATATTCCAGACAGTTTTCTTACACTGCCGCCTTCAAAATATAAATGAAGCAAAAAATTAACGCCAAGTATCTGAAAAATAATAAATTTCTCAAACCATAAAACAACATTGACACCCTATAAAGCTGCTATAAAGCTGCCAAACTCGAGGTAAATACCCATGAAATCCCGTATCCCCCTGTTTAGAAGAAGCGCGATTGCCGCAGCCATCGGCATGACAGTAGCCCTGCCCGCCTACACGCAAGGCCTGGTGCTGGAGGAGATAGTCGTTACGGCCCAGAAACGCGAGACCAGTTTGCAAGACATTTCTGCGACAGTTAACGTGGTCAGCGGCCAGGCCATTGATGATTTCAATGCGTTTAACTTTGCGGATTTAGAGCAGTTAACCGCGGGCTTGTCATTAAACGTACAAAATGCCCGTACAGCAAACGTCAGCTTACGCGGCATTTCAAATGATCCTGAATCGGGTTCCGAAGCGGGTGTGGACTTGTACTACAACGACGTTATTACCCGTCCGGATACCGCCTTCAGTCTGCTTTATGACCTGGAGCGCGTTGAAGTGCTGCGTGGCCCACAGGGCGCACTGCAAGGTCGCACGTCACCGGGCGGCGCGATTATCATTAAAACCAAAAAACCTAACCTGGAAGAGTTTGACGGCAGTATCGTAGGCTCGGTATCTGATAATGATGGCGGCAATGGTCAGCTTGCAATGAGTGTACCTCTGCTGGAAGGCGTATTGGGGGTTCGTTTAGCCGCTGCCTATGACCAAAACGACGTGAATGGCGCACACAATCTGAACACAGGCCTGGAATCCACCGAAGAGGCTAAATCGGGCCGCATCGCCATTCTGTTCGAACCGAATGACGTATTCTCCGCGCACTTGATGCATCAGTATTTTGAGCGCTTCACTGACGACCCAAAGATTCTTGATGGCACCGACGCTCTCGGAGTACGTCCAACACTGAATGCATCTGATCGTCAGTCCCTCTCACCAACTAACGACTTTGCCGAGATTCGCTACAATTTAACCACATTGGAAATGGGGCTTGAAGCCGCAGGGCATCGATTTGATTTGGTTGCTGGTTACCAAACCAGTGACAAACTGTCGCAAACAGAGAATGATCGTGCAGGGTATTCCGCACCCGGACTGGTCACTAACCAGAGCTCATTGACGCTGCTGGAAAGCAACTCAGTTGAACTTCGGATGTCTTCTATTGACGATTCCAGTTGGGAATACATGTTTGGCCTGTATTACCTTGACCAGGACACAGCCACTGAATTCGTATCGGCGTCTGTCGCGGCCCCTTCCATCAATTTCGTGACCAGCGGTGACATTCCTGTCGAAACAGAAAACCTCGCGCTATTCACCTTCCACAATTTTCACTTTAATGATCGCTGGACGCTGGATGTTGGCGCCAGAGTTCAGAAGCGAAACAGCTTCCGAAAGGCCACGGTAAACTTCGGGGGATTGCTGTCTTTGCCGCCATTCCTTGAAGGTATTCGAGGTATCGTGGAAGGCGCGTTTGCTGGGCGGTTCCCTCTCGAAGGTGTTCAGGCAGAGGATGAGCGAGGTTCCGCAACCAACGTCACCGGCCTGATTGCGCTGAATTACGAGTTCAATGATGACGTGTCCGGCTACGCATCCATCAGTCGGGCAAACCGGGCCGATGGTGTGTCTATTTCGCCTGGGCCAAACATTGCCGCTGTAGGTGCTACCGGGCAGTTGCTGTACGACGAGGAAGACAGTACGGCGTTCGAACTTGGCTTTAAAAGCCGTTTACTGGACGGTCGGGCCACACTCAACGGCGCTGTGTTTTATCAGCAATTCGATGGCTATCTCGGCCGAGTAACGGGCTTGCAAATCGATGAAACCGCAGGGACCACAACGGAAACGCTGAGCAATATCGCAGGCGGCCTGGTATTCAACGGTGACGCTACCGTGTATGGTCTGGAGCTAGACGGTCAGTTGCTAATTTCTGAAAACTGGATGCTCGGAGGTAGTTTCAGCTACAGCCAGGCGGAATGGGATGATGGTGCACTCGCGCCGTGCAACGACCGTGCCGCGGGGGAGGCCATTGGCAGTTGCGATATCGGCGGTATTCCCATCAGCTCTGAGCCAGAGCTGGCACTGTCGTTGAACAGCGAATACACGGTTCCGTTTGGTGCCAATGAATGGTTTGTTCGCGGCCTGTTAAAGCACAACGGTGACCGCCAGAACCTGACTGGCTCCGCAGGCCTGGGCAACGTCACTAACGAATTTGACGCGTACACCGTATTCAACTTGTACACGGGTGTACGAGCTGCCGAAGGCCAATGGGAAGTCTCTGTGTGGGCCAAGAACCTCACCGACGACGACACCATTTTGATTCAGGAAGGCGCTGATGCGACTGATATAGCGGCCTCTGGCACCGAATTTGGCTCGTATACCCGGGTTCAGCTGGTCAAAGAGCGCACGATAGGCCTGACAGGGCGTTTTAACTTCTAGCGTTTAGAAAGTGCAAGCCATAAAAAAGGCCGCTAGTGATAGCGGCCTTTTTTACGTCTGGCTGGTGCGTCTTTTCACTGACTGGGTCGCTGCGTGGCAATTTTCAAATGCACAAAGCCCATCTGGCCGGCCACATCCATAGCGGTCACCACCGCCTGATGCGGCGTATTGGCATCCGCTGTAATCATAAAAGGTATATCGCGGTTGTCGGCAGCAAACTCGCCCAAGGCACGTTTTAGCGTAGCCGGCTTGGTGTCCACCAACTCCTGCCCATTCAAGGCGTAATTGCCGTCGCTGTTGACCACCAATTCGATGGTGTTTTCTACCGTCTGGGCTTTCTCAGCAACCGCTTCAGGCAAATCGATCTTCAGGTGAGTCTCCTTTGTAAAACTGGTGGAGACCATAAAAAAGATCAGCAGCAAGAAAACAACGTCAATCAGCGGGGTTAGATTGACGTCTACTGAGGTGTCTGTGTAATCACGAAAATTCATGTGAGGCTACTCTTTGCGGTGCTTGCTCTGGCTATTCTGGCTCGCGAGCTTTAACTCGACGGTCTGCATGCAAAGCGTCCACCAGCTTAATGGCTTCACGTTCAAGCGTGACCACAATGGATTGAATTCTGCGTTCAAAGAAACGGTGCATAATCAAGGCCGGAATGGCAACCGCCAAGCCCGATGCCGTCGTGATCAGGGCTTCCGATATACCACCCGCAAGCACACTGGCGTTTCCAGTGCCCTGCACCATGATTTCACTGAATACCTTGATCATGCCTATCACGGTACCCAAAAGCCCAAGTAAGGGCGTGATGGCCGCAATCGTACCAAGCGTGCTCAAATAATGCTGCATTTCGTGCACAACCTGCGCGGCTGCCTCTTCAATACTCTCTTTCATCACCTCGCGGCCATTTCGCGAGTTGCTGATTCCAGCCGCCAAAATCTGACCCAACGGCGAGGTCTGTTTCAGGCCCTTCAACTTTTCCGAATCAATCTGGCTGTTTTTAATCCAGGTCCAAACTTCCGCCAGCAGATTCTTCGGCGCGATCTTGTTTGGATTCAAGGCAAGGAGTCGCTCAATAGTAATCGCCAATGCAACCACCGAGCAAAATATAATCGGCAGCATCAACCAGCCACCCTGCTTCACAAGTTCGAACACTTTTCCCCCAGAACCTATTGATATGTCTCATATTACTTTAGACCGGAATACTCAAGCGCGCACGAAACGAAAGCGTCAATTATGCGTATCTGGCAAATTTACCAACGCAACCAGAATCGATTGGATTGTGCTCGGTATTCACGAGGCGCGGAAAGTGGTTGGTTCTTGCACAATGGAATATCAAACTCGATGGCACCGCTGCTGGCGGTATTCAGCACTTCCACATTGGCCTGCTGATAACGCAACAGCACAGAGCTGTGCGGGTGATTAAATCTGTTTTTATAGCCGGCTGACGCAATCGCATAGTCAGGCGCCACCGCATCAATGAAGTCACGACTGGAAGATGATTTGCTGCCGTGGTGTGGCATCACCAGAATGTCGGCTTTCAGACTTGCACCACTGGACACGAGGTCGCGCTCTATGTCTCGACTGATATCCCCCGTTAGAAGCACGCTGGCAGCAGGCGTATCAATTTTGAGAACACAGGATTGGTCGTTATCTGCTTTGGCGCTGTTTAGTCTGCTGTTGGCCGGGCTCACCATCGAGAAGCGCACCGACTGCCAGCGCCAATGCAGGCCTGCTTGACAGGACTCAACCTCTGCACCATCGAAAC
Source organism: Gammaproteobacteria bacterium (assembly GCA_030429735.1). Lineage (GTDB taxonomy): Bacteria > Pseudomonadota > Gammaproteobacteria > Pseudomonadales > JAUIET01 > JAUIET01. The sequence goes on along the minus strand of JAUIET010000017.1, from coordinate 86,675 downwards.
GGTAGCTCGCTAGCATTTTACGAGCTGTCATTGTTTCCAATAAGCCAGGTACGCCGCCGGCGTGATCATTGTCCGAATGGCTGATGACCAGGGTATCCACAACGCTGGCGCCCGCGTGGCGCAGGTAAGGCGCTACAATCGCAGCACCGCTGTTGAATTCTGCGGAAAACCGCGCGCCTGCATCGTACAAAAGGTGCTTACCATAGGCACTGAACACAACGGCCAGGCCCTGGCCTACATCCAACACGGTCAGCTTTGCCGCACCACATATACCTTGCTTCTCAGCGGGCCTGGCCAGTGAGTGTTGGGATGGCAACGCATGCACCAGGGGTAAGGCAAGCAATGGTATGGCAAATGCAGTGCGCACACGTAGAGCCGGCGGAGCAAGAAGTAACAGAGCGCCAAGTCCGATAAACATCAGTGACGAATACGGTAGTGAGCCTTGCACCATAGCCACAGTCCCTGCTTCGCTGTACAGCCAATCCAGACAGCGCCATAGATGGCTAAAAAGCACGTCCAGAATGCGCAGTGCAATCGCGGGAATCTGATCAAACAACAAGGTACTGAGTAGCAGAAACATCACCAGCGGCAGCAAAACAATGCTCAACGCTGGAATTGCCAGAAAATTCGCCAATGGCATGAGCAGGCTGCTTTCCTGAAACTGAAACAATAGTATTGCGCTTAAGGCGATAAAACTCACCCACTGTGCTTTGAGAAAGGGCACAAGTACCGAGCGACTAACACTCAGTCGGTGAGCAAAACTGTAGAGCAGCGTCGCAACTGCAAGAAACGACAGCGTAAATCCGGGGCTTCGGATTGACAATGGCTCGAGCAACACAATCAGTAGCGCAGCGAAGGCAAGCAGATGACTGAAACGAAGCGGAGTAAGATAATGGTGCGCGATCAGCCCAACGCCAAGCATAATGACCGCGCGTTGCGTGGCTAGTCCAAAGCCCGCCAGCCACGAGTATGCAAAAGCGCACAACAGAGAAGCGAGCGCCGCCAGACTTTGTGCAGACCAGGCGCGCAGCCAAACAACCACCATTCGCGCCATTGGAAGCAACACCAGATAGCTGATGCCGGCAACCATGCCAATGTGCAAACCAGACACAACGAACAGATGAGTAGTGCCAGTACGGCGCAACAACGCCCAATCATCTGAGCTCAACGCTTTGCCATCACCCAATGCCAATGCACGCACAAACCGGTGATGTTGCATGCCCTGCGTGAGTACCGATAAACGACTCGCCACTCGATGACGAAAGGCATAAATTTGGCTACGCCAACTGGTAGCCTCGGTGATTTCAGGCTCGCCCCAGCGTACGGTACCGGTTGCGTCAATATTCTGCGTGTGAAGGTAGTGCTGGTAATCAAAACTGCCCGGATTGGCAAAACCGCGCGGGCGCTTAACGGCAACCCTCATGCGCCACAACTCACCCGCACCTACTGACTTGCCTTCATACCATGACAGTCGAAGTTTACGAATTGGTTTGTTCGATACTGACCAGCTGCTGCCGTAGACCTGCAAATCAAAACGTTGAACCGGTTTGCCATAGCGAAATTCCGTACGCGGCAAACCGACGACCATGCCATTTACCTCAAACAGCTCACCTTCATGCGATACCCACGGCAGACGCTCAAACATTGCACTGGCATGTGTTGAGGCGTATAAAAGCCCGGCACAGAATGCAAGCAAGCCGCTTAGCAGCAGGCCCCTGAACCGGGTACTGGCTGCAATGATGACCGCGCACACGCCATAGCCAAACCAACTTTCCCGCGCCGCGAGTAAAGCCATGATTGTGTCAGCGAGAGGTAAAAACGCAGCGACGGCAATGCCTAGCAGCATTGCATACACACGAACGACCATTAATCACCTTCCCTGGTGCAGGTTTGCGTGAATAAAGCACAGATAGTACCCGCTAGTGCAGCGTCTGCAAAGCATTGATGCACAACACGATATGCTAGACTTAAATCAGCGGTGCCATGACAACGCCGCAGTGTGACTCATTATCTGTAACCATGCCGCGACGATTTATTAAGCGCTACGCGCCCGACCCAGAAACGCTGAAACAGACCAGACATTTGCGTTGGCTGGGGCGCAGTCTGGAAGACCCGAATTGTTGGCATATCAACAGGCAGTCGGTGGCTCGCGCTTTCCTTATTGGATGTATCGTTGCGTTTCTGCCAATACCCATGCAAATGCTGGTTGCTGCGGTCTGTGCACTGCGCTTCCATGCCAACCTGCCAATTGCCGCAGGACTGGTGTGGATGACCAACCCGGTCACATTCGCCCCGATGTTCTACGCAGCCTATCGCGTGGGTTCAGCGTTGCTGAACATCGAGCCTGTCGCGATCAATTTCGACGTCGGTCTTGGCGCACTTTCCAATCAGTTAACCGATATCTGGCTGCCGTTGGTGTTGGGCTGCGTTGTCTGCGGCGTGATGACAGGCTTGCTCGCCCACGCCATTGTCTGGCGTGTATGGCGCTGGCAAGTACTTAGCCGATGGCAAGAGCGAAAGCGGCAGCGTAAGCTGCGCCGACTGGAACGACGCGCGGAAACACATTAGCCCGCATTAATAACCGCATTAATAGCCCCGTTAATGCCAACGCAAGGCATTGGCAGGTTGAACTTTACTGGCACGATACGCCGGGTACACAGTAGCCAATACGCTCATCACTATCGCACTGCAGGCGATAACGACCACATCACTCAAGCGTAAATCCGAGGGTATGTAGTCTACCGGGTACACTGAGGTTTTCAGAAACTGAAAACCGATGGCTGATTCCAGTGTGGCAACCAGATCCGGCAGGCTGATACTGAGCAAGCAGCCCAGCAACACGCCAAGGCCGGTACCAACTACTGCGATAATCACGCCATGAATCAGGAAAATCTTAAGAATCTCACGCGTGCCTGCACCCATGGTTTTGAGTATGGCAATGTCCTCGCGTTTATCGGTCACAACCATTACCAGCGAAGACACTACGTTAAACAGCGCCACCGCAATGACCATAAAGATCATTAAGGTAACCAGACGTCTTGACATTTGAATGGCTTGAAACAAATTGCCGTGCAATTGACGCCAATCTCTTGCGTAATAACCTGGCGGCAACTGCTGAATGATGTCCCAGCTTATTTCGCGACTGCGAAATACGTCTTTGGTTTGCGCACGCACACCCTGCACGGCGTCACCCACCCCCAAAAGCTTTTGTCCCGCTCCTAGCGGAATAATGGCCAGCTCTTGATCTATGGTGGTACCGGTATGAAACAAGGCCGCCACGGTAAAGCTGGCAATAGCGGGCCGGAGATTGGCTCCGGAATGATGGTTAGACGGCACGATCAAACGTACTTTATCGCCCAGACTAACCTGCAATCTGGCTGCTATCTCTGCGCTCAAAGCCATCGCCTTGTTATCGCCGGCCAGCGTCAGAAATTCGCCCTCAACAACATAGCTGTCAATAGAGGTAAGCGAGCGCTCAAGCTCAGGGTTTACGCTGTGCACCTTAATTGCTTCGACATGACGCCCTGCACTCAACAAAGCATCCAGGCTAATGAACGGTGCGGTGTTCACAATATCCGGGTGCTGGGCAATGACATCACGCAGGGTTTGCCATTCACGAATCGGTTCACTGGATACAACCATGGTATGCGGTACCAGGTTTAAAATGCGTGTTTGCAACTCCTTTTCAAAGCCGTTCATTACCGACAACACCGTCACCAGCATCGCCACTCCAAGCACCAGGCCAGCAACGGAAATTCGCGATAGAAAAGCGACCAACATGCCTCCACGCTTCGCTGAGGCGTAGCGCAGACCGACAAAAACAGGCAGCGAACGCATCATTCTTCGAGCTGACCATCAACCAAAGTGAGCACGCGATCCATGGTGTTTGCCAAAGCATGGTCATGAGTTACTGTCACAAAACTCGAGTGCGACACGGTGTTGAGAGTCAACATTAAATCCTGAATGCGTTGCCCGGTGTGTTGGTCCAGGTTACCGGTAGGTTCATCCATCAATACGCACGCAGGTTTGGTCACCAGAGCTCGGGCAATGGCTACTCTCTGGCGTTCACCACCCGACAATTCTGACGGCTTATGTCCCATTCGCTGCTGCAAACCAACGGCTTCCAGTAATTCTTCGGCCGCTTTGCGCACTTGCTTGATGGGTGTTTTGCGCATCAACAATGGCATAGATACATTTTCCAGGGCCGTGAACTCACCCAGTAAATGATGAAACTGGTAGACGAAACCCAGAAATTCGTTGCGCATCGAACCGCGCTGGTTTTCACTTAGCCGGGTAATGTCGGTATTGTTAATCAATACCTGCCCAGAGGTGGGCAAGTCCAATCCGCCCAACATATTCAGCAATGTTGTTTTTCCCGAGCCGGATGCGCCGACGATGGCAATTCGTTCGCCTTTGGCGAGGGAGAAGTTGATGTTCTTGAGCACCCGCAGGTCTTCGCCAACCTGGGTATAGGTTTTGTTCAACCCCTTACACTGCAATATGACCGCATTATCCTGCGCATCAACGCCCAACTCACTCATAACGTAAAACCTCAGCGGCCTCTATACTGGAAGCCTTCCATGCCGGATACAGCGCAGCAAGAATGCTCAGTGCGAGTGACGCGCCACTAATCCAGAGCACATCACTCACTCTAACCAGCGAGGGCATATGCACGATTTGAAATACAGTCGGGTCGAACAGTTGCTGGCTAAACAGGCTTTCCAGCCCTGCGACAATCTCACTGACATTCAGCGCAACAAGCACCCCAATCAAGGTCCCCACTGTTACGCCAAGCAATCCGATTAAGCTGCCCTGAGTGATAAAAATGGCGACCACTGAGCGTGCACGCATACCCATGGTTCGAAGAACGGCAATTGCGGCGCGCTTATCGGCGACCATCATGACCACGATGGACACAATATTAAACGCCGCGACTACCACGACGATCATCAGTAACAATCCCATTACCCGCTTCTCCATTGCGATCGCCTGAAAAAGTCCACCCTGCGACTGGCTCCAATCGCCAATCGAGTAGTCATTCCCCAGCCGTTCCGTCCAGCGCTGTCGAACGCCCGGCGCGTCAAACAAATCGCGCAGTTTTACCCGCAGGCCATCTACTTTGCCGCCTGTTTGGTAAAGTTTGGCGGCATCTTCAATGTGAATAAAAATCGTACTTGAATCAACCTCCGCACCAACATCGAATACGCCCACAACTGTGAACTGTTTGACTCTGGGGAACAAACCCAATGGCGTGACGGCAATCTGTGGCAAGGTCAGTGATAAGCCATCACCCAAGGCAAGACCAAGATGGTTGGCAGTAACCCCTCCGATTACCACACTGAAATCACCACCGCGCAATGCATCCAGACTGCCACTGACCATGTGATAATGAAGGTCGGCGACGGCAGCTTCCTCAGCCGGGTCGACGCCAGTGACCTGCACTCCGCGCACCAGCCCAGGTACACTCAGCATGGCCTTGCCGTCAACATACGGCGCCATACCGATGACATCCGGGTCTGCAGACAGGCTGTGCTTCAGCTGTTGAATCGACTCGGCATCCAAGCCAGTCGATTGAGTGACCGTTAAATGCGGAATCGCGCTGAGCGTGCGATCGCGGATCTCCGCTTCAAAGCCATTCATGACCGAGATCACAACGATCAGCACAGCAACGCCCAAGGTCAGACCGAGCAAGGACAGCATCGAGATAAACGATACAAATTGGTTTCTGCGGCGTGCACGCGTGTAACGTGCGCCGATATACACGGATAATGGACGGAACATGCCGCTATTTAACCACATCAGCGCTCGCTGACTGTCGCCTATTTGGTGAAAGTGCCAGAATCTACCAGTAAAACTTGCTCAGCGAGCACTACAATTAGAACTATGGACGAACAGCGGCAATATTTCAGGATCAACGATACCGCCTGGGTCGATTATCGGCCGATTAAACACTCGCAGCTAAGCGGCAGTGCGGCGGCGCACTTCAACACCACAGATTGCGAACTGGCAAGCGACTTGCAGCGCCTTGATGGAGAGAGCAGCGCGCAGTTACGCGTACTTGCCGAACGTGATGCGGAGCTGGCCAGTTACCTGCGTATCCAGAGTCAAAAAATCGATTTGTTGGCACGCGCAGTGATCGGTTCACAGCAGAACGACAACAAACTCTTACAAAACATCATTTTGAGCGAAGCAGGTATGCAGTTTTTGGCCGGCGAGCAGCTCAAGCTTGGGCAATGGATAGCGGTCAGAATAGTGCTTGAGAGTGAGCCACTGGTGTTTCACTGTTTTGCAGAAGTCCTGTCTTGTGAGCCATCTGCAGACAATGCAAGCCACTGGCAGGTGAACTCTGAATTCGGCTGGCGTGATGAACACGACCGCGACGCACTGGCTGGGCACGTGCTGCGTGAGCAGGCCAAACAACGCCGACTGCTAAAGGCCTGATCGAATGCGCTGTCTGCCTGAATTACCTAAGAATTGCGTACCTCGTTTCCTGGTGTTCGCGTTAGTGTGGCCTTTGCTTCCCTGCCCGGTACTTGCCGAGCAGATTAAGATTCCGGTGGGTGAGCAGCACAAAGAACTTGGGCACATCACCAAGCCGCAGCGTGGCCAGAGCAAGGCGCACGTAGAGCAACAACACGGCGAACCCGTACAGCGCTTTGCCGCCCGTGGCCAGCCACCTATTTCACGCTGGGAGTACCCCGGCTTTATTGTTTACTTCGAACACGACCATGTAATCCACTCCGTGCTCAAACACCGACCAAACCTTAACTGAGTCAGTCCTTGCGCTGAGTTGATGCATCATAAAACTGGTCGTCCCGCGGCGCATTCTCGGTCTTTGCAATTTCCACATCGCACTTGGCCGGGTCTCCTCCGCAAATTTCACATTCGGTATCCAGACCCAGCGCCGCAATACCGCCACAGGAACCGCTGATGGGCTTGCGCCCCATAATCACACCAATGGCCATCGCCGCCACTACGGTTAGCATAACAAGCAGAGTAATCAATGTTGTGATCATTTCGTATCTCCTGAATGGCGCGATAAATGGTGCAAGCGCAGGTTCTAAGGAACAGTATTATTATACGCTGTATACGCGCTGCTTTCCCTGGATACAAACGATTCGCCCTCACGCACGATAAAAAAAGCCGCCAGACCCTCGCGCTCTGCAAGCTGCAGACCAGCATCTAAGCCCAGCACATTCAAAGCGGTAGCCCAGCCATCCGCAGCAGCAGCGCTATCGGCAAGCACAGTGACTGAGGCAACCTTGTGTTCAACCGGGTAACCGCTGCGAGGATCCAGGGTATGCGAGTAACGTTTGCCTTGCACTTCGAAAAAATTTCGGTAATCCCCCGAAGTAGCAATCGCTTTTTGTTTAAGCATCACGCCGGTATAGGCCTGTCTGCGGTCCTCAACGGGTGTCTCGATACCAATCACCCAATGATTGCCCTTTTTATTCACACCGCTGGCCCGCAGCTCACCACCTACCTCCACCAGGAAATTGCGCAGGCCTGACTTAATAAGACTGAGTGCAACTTTGTCGACCGCGTAACCTTTTGCAATTGCTGAAAGGTCCAATGTCACTGGTTCAGCAAGTGTTACGCGGCGTTCTTTTTTATCCAGTTGAACACTGCCCATCCCTGTGTTTTTTAGAACCGCCTGGATCGCTGCGGGTTCCGGCACTGTCGCGGGTTCTGGCGCAGGATCGCTACCAAAGCCCCATAGCGTGACCAGCGGACCCACTGTGACATCAAACGCGCCGTCGCTGCGCAAGTAGATATCTTTTGCAAGATCGATTACCGCAAACAGCGGTGCTGACAATTGGTAACTGCCTGCACCGGCCGCGTTGATACGGTTCAATTCGGAGTCTGGCTTATAGGTAGACATGCTTTGATCTACCTCTGAAAGAAGTTGCTCGATCCTGGCAAGTGCTTGCTGCTGTTCCTGTGTTTGCACGGTTCCTGCAATTTGTACCGACCAGGTGGTACCCATGATTCGGCCGCTGAGCACCTGATGAGGCTGCTCGGTAGTGCAGGCTTGCAACACTATCACAATCAAAAAAGCCAGAGCACGAAGCCCTGGCTTTTGGAATGCAATCTTCATGGAAGGCTTAACCAAATTCATCAAGCAAGATATTCTCTTTCTCAACACCCAACTCATCGAGCATATTGAGCACAGCCTTGTTCATCATCGGTGGACCACACAGATAATACTCGCAGTCTTCCGGCGCCGGGTGATTCTTTAGATAGTTATCCAGCACCACTTGATGAATGAACCCTGTATAGCCTTCCCAGTTGTCTTCAGGCATTGGGTCAGACAACGCGACATGCCAACTGAAGTTCTCAAACTGCTCAGCAAGCGTATCGAAATCTTCGACGTAAAACATCTCGCGCAAGCTTCGCGCGCCATACCAATATGAAATCTTGCGTTTGGAATTCAGACGTTTAAGTTGATCAAAGATATGCGAACGCAATGGCGCCATTCCGGCACCACCGCCAATAAAGACCATCTCTGCGTCGGTGTCCTTGGCGAAGAATTCCCCAAATGGTCCGAATACTTTCACCTTGTCGCCGGGCTTGAGATTAAACACCCAGGACGACATCTCACCCGGCGGAATACCTTCACTGCCCGGTGGTGGCGATGCGATGCGGATATTGAATTTGATAATGCCCTTCTCTTCGGGGTAGTTGGCCATTGAATAGGCGCGAACCACGGTTTCTTTTACTGTGGACACGTTGTCAAACACTTTGAATCGATCCCAATCACCTCGATATTCGTCCGGAATGTCAAAGTTTTTGTAGTCTACTGTATGAGGCGGCGCTTCAAGCTGAACATATCCGCCCGCACGGAAGTCAACACTTTCACCCTCAGGGATTGCGAGCACGAGTTCCTTGATAAAGGTTGCCACGTTATCGTTGGAAACAACCGTAGTCTCCCAGCTCTTAACCCCGAAAAATTCAGGGTCAATGTGGATTTTCATGTCTTGCTTAACAGCCACCTGGCAGCTGAGGCGCCAGTCGTCATTCGCTTCTCTGCGCGTAAAATGGCCTTCCTCAGTTGGCAACATGGAGCCACCGCCGTCTAACACCTGACACTTGCACTGTGCACATGTGCCGCCACCCCCGCAGGCAGAGGATAGAAAGATGCCCTTGTCGGCAAGCGTTGTAAGAAGTTTGCCGCCAGCAGGCACTGTAATTGCTCTATCAGGGTCGTCATTAATCTCAATGGTCACGTTACCAGAGCTGACAAACTGCGACCTCGCAGCAAGAATGACCAGCACCAGGGTCATTACTACCGCCGTAAACATGCCGACGCCCGTGATAATTGTTCCAGTATCCATCAGTTCTCTACCCTTAACCGCGACTCACGCGAGTCTTACAACGAGATGCCGCCAAATGACATAAAGCCAAGCGACATCAAACCTACGGTGATAAATGTAATGCCCAGGCCTTCCAATCCATCAGGCACGTCGCTGTACTTTAACTTCTCTCTGATTCCTGCCAGCAGCACGATTGCCAACGCCCAGCCAACGCCTGAACCGAAACCAAACACCAGACTTTCACCGAACGAATAGTCGCGCTCAACCATAAACAGGGATGCACCCAGAATGGCGCAGTTCACCGTAATCAGAGGCAGAAATACACCGAGAGCGTTGTACAAAGCCGGCATGTACCGATCAAGCACCATTTCAAGAATCTGCACCATTGCCGCGATCACGCCGATGTAGCTAAGCAAACCTAGAAAGCCAAGATCGACGTCAGGCAAACCCGCCCACGCCAACGCGCCTTCCTGCAGAAGATAGCCGTAGATAATATTGTTCAATGGCACGGTTATTGTGAGTACAACAACAACCGCAATGCCCAGGCCTACAGCGGTTGCAATTTTCTTTGATACAGCAATAAAGGTGCACATACCAAGAAAGAACGCCAGGGCAATGTTCTCAACAAAAATAGCCTTAACCAGCAGGCTTAGATAGTGCTCAAGCATGATGAGCCTCCGTGTTCGCGGATTGCGGCATGATATCGAAATCCGACTCTTCAACCTGCTCGGGCTGATAGCTGCGCAGTAACCAGATGAACAGGCCTATGATAAAGAACGCGCTGGGTGGTAACAGCAACAAACCATTGCCCTGATACCAGCCACCATCCGCGACCAGCGGCAGGATATTCACGCCAAACAGGCTGCCTGAGCCGAACAGCTCGCGTATCACGCCAACGAACAAAAGCACTACGCTGTAGCCAAGCCCGTTGCCCACCCCATCAAGAAAACTGGGCATCGGCGGATTTTTCATGGCAAACGCCTCTGCGCGGCCCATCACAATGCAGTTGGTAATGATCAAACCCACAAACACTGACAGCTGCTTGCTAATGGCATAGGCATAGGCCTGCAAAATCTGGTCAACCACAATCACCAGCGAGGCAATGATCGTCATTTGCACGATTATTCGTATGCTGGACGGAATGTGATTGCGGATCAAAGAGATGAACAAGTTCGAAAACGCACACACTGTCGTGAGTGCTATGCACATCACAAGAGTAGTGTTCAAACTGGTTGTGACCGCCAACGCCGAGCAGATACCGAGAATCTGCAAGGCAATGGGGTTGTTGTTGAATATCGGTGATATCAGAACGTCTTTGGTTTGTGACATCTACACCCTCTCCACTAATGTTTGTAACTCAATCTGCCGCATGTTCATCTACTTTCTTAGCGTGGCTAACAATGGCCCATAGCCATTGTCACCCATCCAATACTCGACCAAATTGCTGACCCCACGACTGGTCAACGTTGCGCCGGACAGCCCGTCAATCTGATACCTGGCTTTTGGGCTATTGTTGTTGACAGCCCCTTTCAACACTTCAGCGGCCACGCTCATGTCCTCAGCGTAAATTTCCTTGCCAACCCAGATCGACTTCCATTTTGGGTTATCCACTTCAGCACCCAGCCCGGGCGTTTCTTTGTGCTCGAAAAAACCAAGGCCGGCAACGGTATCCATATCGCCTTCCAGTGCCATAAAGCCGTACAGCGTTCCCCACAGACCATAGCCGCGCACCGGAAGAACGATGCGCTGTATATCGTCACCGTCTTTCAGCATATACACGTTTGCATACCGCTCGCGTCGGCCGATGCCTGCAATGTCTTCATCGCCTGTTAAAGCCTTGGACAATTCAGGATCTTTACTGGCTTTACGTTGGTCGTAACTGGCCAGATCAATGCCCTGCTCCGCAGCTTGCTCGGCGCTCAGCAAAGTGTTCGCTTCAAGGTCTGCCAAGCCCACGGTGAACTGTTCGAACAGTTCAGGTATGTCACTGTTAGAATGCTGGTCTTCATCGTAAAGGCCGGCAGCCGCCAGAATATTCTTGTTGCGATCCAGCAGCTTGTTGCGCTGTTGCTCAGGCTTCAGCGCCACTGCAGTGGTTGCAACCACAACCGAACATGCAATGCATATCAGCAATGCAACGATAAGAGTTTGTTTTACCGAATCTTTATCAGCCACTGCGTGCAACCCTCCGCTTAATATTTGCCTGCACCACGTAATGATCGATAAGCGGAGCACATAGGTTGGCAAACAGAATCGCCAACATCATTCCTTCGGGAAACGCCGGGTTAACTACCCTTATCAATACCACCATCACGCCAATCAGGGCACCAAATACCCATTTACCTGTATCCGTCATGGCGGCCGAAACCGGATCAGTTGCCATAAATACGGCACCAAAAAGGAAACCGCCCACGACCAGATGCCAGTGCCAAGGCACGCTGAACATTGGATTGGTCTCGGAACCGATGGCATTAAACAGTAAAGAAGTGGCAACCATGCCCAGCAATACACCCGCCATAATTCGCCAAGAGGCAATTCGCGTCAGTAGCAGCAATGCCGCCCCGAGCAGTATCGCAATTCCGGATACTTCGCCAATTGAGCCCTGAATATTGCCGCTGAACGCATCAAACCAGGTCAGCATTTCTCCGGATGGCTGCTGCAGGCTGTCTACGCCGCCGCTGGCCAATTGACTGAGGGGTGTTGCTCCGGAGAAACCATCAACCGCCGTCCAGACCGTATCACCGGACATCTGCGCCGGGTAAGAGAAAAACAGGAACGCACGACCGGTAAGTGCCGGGTTCAAAAAGTTTTTACCCGTGCCGCCAAACACTTCCTTGCCAATCACAACACCAAAGCTAATGCCGAGTGCAACCTGCCACAACGGCACGCTCGGTGGCACGATCAGCGCAAACAAGACCGAGGTAACAAAGAAACCCTCGTTGATTTCATGATTTCGCTTAACAGCGAACAGCAACTCCCAGGCGATTCCGACCACAAAGGTAGTCACATAGATTGGCACAAAATAGGCAGCACCATGCCAAAAGCAGTCCCACAGGCTGTTAGGATCATAGCCAGCGAGCAAACTGATGATGGCGCCGTGCCAATTATCCACTTCAGTAATACCCATGGCCGCCATGGCGGTATTGGCCTGATAACCAAGGTTATACATGCCATAAAACATGGCCGGAAAGGTTGCCAGCCAAACAGTGATCATGACGCGTTTGAGATCCAGCCCATCGCGAACATGCGCTGCCGAACCGGTTACCGTCGACGGTTGAAAAAAGAATGTATCGAACATTTCGTACAAGGGAAACAGCGCATGGAACTTGCCACCCTTGGTGAAGTTCGGCTCGATACGCTCGAAGAAGCTCTGGATTGCTTTCATGCCTTAGCCTTCCTTCTCAATACGCGTCAAATTGTCTCGTAGCACGCGCCCAAATTCGTATTTACCAGGGCACACATAGCTGCACAAGCCCAGATCTTCTTCATCCAGCTCAAGCGCGCCTAATTGCTGGGCCATTTCGGTATCCCCGACAGCCAGTGCTTTGAGTAGAGGTGTGGCCAGAATATCGAGTGGCATCACAGTTTCGTAGGCACCAATGGGCACAATGGCGCGCTCACTGCCGTTGGTGTTAGTCGTCATATCAAACTTTCGACCTTTGCCAAACCAGTGAGACAGATAAATAGGTTTCACCGAATGCCGATTAGCTCCGGGAGAAAACCACCCCATGAATTCTCGATCACGCCCTTCGGCCAATACCGACACCTGATTGTGATAGCGACCAAGGTAGGCAGTAACGCCAGCCGCTGCGCGACCAGACAATACCGAGCCCGATATAATTCTGTGTTCTCCGTTGTCGAGTTCACCGGCGGTCAGCTCCAGCAAGCTGGCGCCCATGCGTGTTTTAAGCATTCTTGGCTTGCGCACCATTGGCCCACCCAACGCAACCGTACGCTCAGTAAACAGTTTGCCTTCGGTGAACAAATACCCGATCGCGATCACGTCCTGATAGCCAATCGTCCATACCGTTTTTTTGGCGTGCACGGGGTCAAGATAATGGATGTGTGTGCCAACCAGCCCCGCTGGATGTGGGCCGGAAAATGATTCGTAACTCACGCCGCTGATGTTGGCGCCCACCAAACCACTGTGGTCTGCCGTCACGACATATACCGTGCCGCTTTCCAGCCGACTTAACACGGTCAAGCCATTGCTGAACGCCTGCTGATGGGCCTGAATAATCTGTACCGGATTGCCGGCCAGCGGATTCGTGTCCATGGCGGTTACAAAAATAGAGTGTGCTCTGCTGTCGGGCGCTGGCACCTTGCTCATCGGCCTCGTTCGCAGCGCGGTCCACATGCCTGACTCCACCAGGGTTTTGGTCGCATCAGCTGCCTGCAAATTGACAAGATCGTCGCTGCTGGTTTTTTCGAACTCGACAAACTCGTCTTCTTCGCACTCAATAACCAGCGACTCAAAAACGCGCTTTGCGCCGCGGTTAATCGCAGACACCACGCCAGTGGCAGGCGCCGTGTACTGCACCCCCTCGGTTTTTTTGTCGGTGAACAATGCCTGCCCGGTACGAACCCTGTCCCCTTCCTTGACCAACATCGTTGGTTTCATACCAATATAGTCGTAGCCGAGAACAGCGACTGAGCGCGCTTTCGGCGCGTCGTCTATCTGCGCCTGCGGGCTACCACTGATGGGAATATCCAGGCCTTTACTGATCTTAATCATTGAGTGCGCTTTGCTCCTCGCATGCAGTACTCCACATTACTGTGGCTTGCTGAACCTTGTTGTTTGGAGACCCATCAGGACTTCAAACATCAGAACAATGGTTGACTGAAGCCCAAAACAGGGTGCGCGCAGTATACTGATCATTGCGCCAGAACGCCATCATCAGAGCGGCCAAGAATGCGTGATTTTTTAGCGGCCAGCCGACACTATCGGCAGGCGCCAACTCTCGCTATCTCAGACGGTTGCTACGCTTGGGTAGGATACGTATTTCACGCCCGCCATTTGTTCAACAACCCTGTTTACCTGGCATGTGTAGCCAAATTCATTGTCGTACCAGAAGTACAGTACAACGTGATTTCCATTCACTATCGTCGCCTGCGCATCAAAGATGCACGCGTATCTTGAACCGACAAAATCGGTGGACACAACTTCAGGCGAGGCGGTGTAGTCAATCTGCCTGCGCAGATCACCGTGCAGCGCAACGTCGCGCATGTACTCGTTAATTTCTTCAACCGACGTTTCCTGCCCAAGCGCAAGATTAAGAATTGCCATTGAAACATTCGGGATTGGCACCCTGATCGCGTTGCCAGTCAGCTTACCTGCCATCTCTGGCAGTACTTTCGCCACCGCTTTAACCGCACCGGTTTCAGTCAACACCATATTAAGCGGCGCACTGCGACCGCGCCGGTTTCCTTTATGGTAGTTGTCGATCAAGTTTTGATCATTGGTATAGGCATGCACGGTTTCAACGTGGCCGTTGAGTACCTGAAACTTATCGTTCAGCGCTTTTAGCGGGGGCACGATAGCGTTGGTGGTACAGGAAGCCGCTGACACAATGCGGTCTTCCGGCCGCAATATATCGTTATTGATGCCGTACACCACGTTGGGCACATTGCCTTTTGCGGGTGCGGTCAAAATCACACTCTTAACACCCTTGCTTTTCAGGTGCAGGCCAAGCGCTTCATCGTCTCGCCACTTACCTGTGTTATCCACCACAATGGCATCTTTGATGCCGTACTCTGTGTAGTCAATTTCATCCGGAGCGCTCGCATAGATCACCTTTATCTCATTGCCGTTGGCAACAAATGACTGGCGTTCTTCGTCTACCCTGATAGTGCCCTCAAATGAACCATGCACAGAGTCCCGGCGCAATAAACTGGCGCGCTTGATAAGATCATCGTCACCGCCTTTACGAACAACAATAGCGCGCAAACGCAACGAGTCTCCACCGCCCACTTTTTCGACCAATAGCCTGGCCATCAAACGCCCGATACGCCCAAAGCCAAACAATACGATATCTTGTGGCTGATCCAGCGGGTGCTCGGTATTGGCCAGTATGTCCTTAAGCTTGAGCTTCAAAAATTCTTTGGGCGATTTACCATCGCCTTCGTTCATATACTCGACCGTTAATATGCCGATATCTATGTGCGCAGGGCCAGGGCTAAGTTCGACCAGCGCTTGCAGCAGCGGAAAGGTTTCGAATTCGGAAAGCTCGTTTTGCTCGACCTGGCGAACAAAGCGGTGGGTTTTCATAATATTGGTTACAGAACGACCAACCAATGATCGACCGTAGATAAAGGTCTTTACATTGTTCTGCCGGTATAGCTGCCCTACCAGCGGAATGATGCCTTCAGCAAGCGCTTCGCGCTGCTTCCAGTCTGCAAAATAATCATCCGGACGCTCTCTGCGTTGTTCCTTAGCCATCAAACCCTTCCCAATTGCCCATGTGCGTACCAGCCAGCGGGCTGGCGGGGCGTATTATCTTTGTACAGGGCGGTAAATACAACCGGCCGCCGCGCAATATTATTGTCTGAGTATAGACACTGCCACGCGAACGGCTAATCGGTTAACATGCCCCGCTTTTCGGCAACGGCAACGCCGACCGGCGTACCGTCAACTTCACGCATTTCTATGTCTACTCCTCTCGCATCTGTGTTCAACCCTCCGCTCCCACCCGGCGCTGCCGGCCGCCTGCATTGGCGCGGACTGGAAGCGTGCAGCCAGCCACTGACCATTGCTCAGGCGGCCATGCAACAACCCGGTTTGACCCTGGTAGTCTGCGAAGACAGTGCACGAAGCGTGCAACTCGAGAACGAGTTGCGCTTTTTTTGTACAGACCTGGATCTTAAAGTCTGGCATTTACCCGACTGGGAAACCTTGCCATACGACAGTTTTTCGCCGCACCAGGATATCGTGTCGGACAGGTTGAGCACGCTTCACGAGCTGCACGGCGATACCGGGCAAACACGCGGCATATTGGTAGTACCGATCACTGCTCTCATGCAGTGCACCACGTCACCGGACTATCTGCGCCGGCACAGCCTGGCGTTGCAGCAAGGCCAGCGGCTTTTGGTGAACAGCTTTCGAAACGCCCTGGTTGACGCCGGTTACAGCCGGGTAGACACCGTCTATGAACACGGCGAGTTCACGGTAAGAGGCTCGATCGTTGACCTGTTCCCCATGGGTTCAGATGCTGCTGTGCGTATTGAACTATTTGATGACGATATTGCTTCGCTGCGATTTTTCGATACCGAATCGCAACGCACTACCGAGCGCGTAAATGCAATTTCACTGCTTCCTGCCAAGGAGTTTCCGCTCGACAGCGGCGCGATCGCGCATTTTCGCCAACGCTGGCACGCCGAATTCAGCGTTGATCATTCTGCCTGCCCTGTTTATCAAGACATTAGCGCCGGTCTTGCCAGTGCGGGTATCGAATACTACTTACCGTTGTTTTTTGATCGTCGATACTCGCTGCTGGATCATTTGCCGGCCGATGTTTTATTGATCAGCGAGGAAAACGTTCACGCAGCAGCAGAGACGTTCTGGCTGGAAGTCAGCAACCGTTTTGACGAGTACGGTGTTGACCCTACCCGGCCCTTGCTACCTCCCGAGCAGGTATTCCTGCGCGTAGAAGAGCTGTTTGCTGAATTGAAAGCACTGCCTCAGGTGGTGCTGTCCAGCGACGCCACCAACGACGGCCAGAAAGGCCAGACGTTTGCAACGCGCTTGTGGCCCAATATTGAAATTGACCGGCGGGCAGAGCAGCCACTTCATTCACTGAGCGCAGCGCTTGATGCGAATGGTAATGCTGAACGTCCGCTGCGCATTCTGTTCAGCGCTGAGTCCGCAGGACGCTTGAACACGCTTGAGCGCAACTTGTCCACACTGGGCGTCCAGCCTGAAATGGTGGGCTCATGGCAGGCCTTTCTGGACAGCGACGCGCCTTACCTCAGCGTTGTTTCCCCTCTTCTCGATGGGTGCCAGTTTACCGACCGCGGGTTGGCCATTATCTGCGAAGACCAACTGGCTGGGGAACAGGTTCGCAGCAGCGCCAAGCGCGACCCGGAACGCGTTGTTAACCCGGATTTATTAATTAAAAACCTCACGGAGCTACAACTCAATGCGCCGGTGGTGCATATCGATCACGGCGTCGGCCGTTACCGAGGACTGATCATTCTCGAAATCGATGGTCAGGCCGCTGAATTCCTGCATCTGGAATACGCGGAAGAAGCGAAACTGTATGTACCTGTCTCCTCTCTTCATCTGATCAACCGCTATCTGGGCTCAGAGGAAGAGAGTGCACCGTTGCACAGACTGGGCAGCGAGCAATGGCAGAAAGCACGCAAGAAAGCAGCGCAACAAGTCGCGGATGTTGCCGCCGAATTGTTATTGCTCAATGCAAAACGCGCCGCCAGACCCGGCTATGTGTTCAAAGATCCTGGCGATGATTACCGCCGCTTTGCCGACAGTTTTGCGTTTGAGGAAACACCCGACCAGGCAAACGCGATTACTGCGGTATTGGGGGATATGTATTCCGAACAACCGATGGATCGTCTGGTCTGCGGAGACGTCGGCTTTGGCAAAACGGAAGTGGCACTTCGGGCGGCCTTCGTCGCTGTTCAAAACGGCAAGCAGGTGGCTGTATTAGTGCCTACAACCCTGCTCGCGCAACAACACTTTGAAACCTTTAACGACCGGTTTGCAGACTGGCCAATCAATGTCGGTGTGTTGTCACGATTCAAAAGCGCGAAAGAGCAAAATTCAAGCATTGCGGCGCTGAAGGAAGGCACACTTGATGTGGTTATTGGTACCCACAAGCTGTTGCAAAAAGACATCAAGTACAAATCGCTTGGCCTATTGGTCATAGATGAGGAGCATCGCTTTGGCGTGAAACAGAAAGAAGCCTTGAAAGCTCTGCGCAGCGAGGTGGACATACTGACCCTGACCGCGACCCCCATCCCAAGAACTTTGAATATGGCGATGTCCGGGTTGCGCGACTTATCAATCATCGCAAGCCCACCGGCCAAGCGTTTATCGATCAACACCTTTGTCAGGGAATACCATGAACCGGTATTGAGAGAAGCAATATTGCGCGAGATTCTGCGCGGCGGCCAAGTCTATTTTCTTCACAACGAAGTGAAGTCCATTGAAAAAACGGTCGACAACATCAACGCGCTGGTTCCGGAAGCACGCTGCGCGGTAGCCCATGGCCAAATGCCTGAGCGGGAATTGGAACGGGTGATGTCGGATTTCTATCATCGCCGTTTTAACGTGCTTGTGTGCACGACCATCATTGAAACCGGTATTGATGTGCCCACCGCAAATACCATTATCATCGAGCGAGCGGACAAGTTTGGCCTAGCCCAATTGCATCAGTTACGCGGCCGAGTTGGCCGTTCACACCACCAGGCATACGCGTACCTGTTCACCCCCCACCCCAAGTCCATGACTGGTGACGCGCAGAAACGACTGGAAGCTATTGAACAGGCCGGCAACCTAGGCGCCGGGTTCACGCTGGCAACGCATGACCTTGAGATTCGCGGCGCAGGCGAACTGCTGGGTGACGAGCAGAGTGGCCAAATACAAAGCGTTGGCTTCACACTGTACATGGACATGCTGGAGCGCGCAGTGAGAGCTTTGCAAAGCGGCGAAGAAATAGATCTGGAAACTTCGGTGGAGCCAGGCGGTGAAATCAACATGCATGTGCCGGCACTCATTCCGGACAGCTACCTGCCCGACGTGCACAGCCGTTTGATTTTGTACAAACGCATATCTTCCATTGCCGATGACAATGAACTTATTGCCTTACGCGAAGAAATGATCGATCGCTTCGGGCCGCTGCCCGAACAAATTCTGAATCTGTTCAGAATTGCCGCACTGCGAATTCAGACCTCCGCCATTGGTATTGCCAAACTGGACTGCGGTGCCCGCGGCGGGCGCCTGGAGTTCTCCGCGAACACTCGAATAGACCCAATGGTGCTGGTCACACTGGTTCAGAAAAAGAGCATGACCTATCGTATGGACGGCGCCACTGCCCTCAAGTTCAGCGAAACATTAGAGCAAGCAGAGGAACGCTTTACATTCGTTAACCAGCTGTTGGCAATATTCACTCCACCCGCTTGATCTGAGTGCTAATATCACAGCCTGCTCTACTGCCAAAGATGACCATGCACCGTTTACGCTTACTCCTGCCACTTTGCTGCGTATTGTTCGCGCCAATGCTTTCAGCACAACCCGAGCCGCGCTGGTTCAGTATTGAAGTGATTGTTTTCGAGCAATACATGGCCCCCGGGTATGCTGAATACTGGACAGACAGGCCGGAACTTGGCTTCCCTGATAACCTGGTTCGCTTCCCGTCGGAATCCAGAAACAACAGTCAGCCTGAACTGTTCAGTGAATTGTCATTCGATGGTCACTTGCAGAAGGCAAAACAAAAAATACAGCGCGCAAGAGATCAACGTGTGCTTTTTTCACACCGCTGGGAACAGGGCTTACTGGACAAGGAGCACGCGCCCTACGTATACATTCGCGGCGGGGAACGTGAAGGACCACATCGCGAGCTGGAAGGCAGTCTGCAAATCAGCGTAGAGCGATATTTGCATGTGAAAGCAAAGTTTTGGCTGACCCGATTTAAATCCGCCGAGGGCAGCGCAAACAGCACATATGAGGCAGACCCGCCAATTGATCAGCTTGATTCAGACTCGGCGCTCGGCGGGTTCGACGAACTGGAACCGTTCACCCTGCCTGCTCCGCCATTCACCAGTACCGGAGACCTGGGGTCAACGCCGGCGGTTGAGCAGGTGTTTCTGTTCGACCAGGAACGTCGGCTGCGGAGCAAGGAAACGCATTACCTCGACCACCCTGTACTCGGCATGCTGATCAGAATTGAGCCGCTCCCGGACGAAGCACGCTCGCAGTGAATGGCTCAGTCTTCACGACCGAAGGCACCTGAGTTGTTCGGCTCGCGACTGAGTTGATCGTGATGCTCCAGCACTATCCTCACAGCCTGATCCACGTCATCAACCACTTTAAACAGCTGCAAATCTTCTTTGCCAATACAGCCCTGTTTAACCATGGTGGTTTTAAGCCACTCGACAAGCCCGTCCCAGTACTCACTGCCATATAACACGATCGGAAACGGCTCAACCTTCAGTGTTTGCACCAAGGTTAACGCTTCGAACAATTCGTCCATGGTGCCAAAACCGCCGGGGAATATCACGAAGCCAATCGCGTGTTTAACAAACATAAGCTTGCGCACGAAGAAGTAGCGAAATTGCAGGGACACATCCTGGTAAGCATTGTTCTCCTGCTCTTCAGGCAGCGTTATGTTCAAACCCACCGACGCACCCGCCTGCTTGAACGCGCCACGGTTCGCCGCCTCCATAATACCTGGGCCACCGCCTGAGATAACTGCGATATTCTGCGCCGACAAACTGGCTGCAAGGTCGTGCGCTGCCTGATAATAAGGTGTTCCGGGTTTCAACCGGGCACTGCCATACACGGAGACAGCGCCACCCAGCTTGGCCAGGCGCTCTATGCCCTGCACCAGCTCCGACTGAATTCTCAAAACCCGCCAGGCCTCAATTACTTTGCTTTCGTCCACCGCTGTGCTCCAAATTGAATAGTCACTTCGCCCGAGCAGGCAAGGTTTGACTGAATACCCCCGAAAGTATAGTCATACCTGAAGCGGAGCCTGACTGAGTTCTGTACAGGTGTGAGAAAGTCACAATTGCCAATCGTTATTTCCGCCACATTCGCTTGACCAGACCTCAAAACTGTATAAAACTACAGTAACTGTATAAACAAACAGGCTCAGCGCAAATGATCAAGCTCACTGAACGTCAGCAACAAGTACTGAACATAGTCAAGCAACATATTGAAGACACGGGGTATCCACCAACGAGGGCCGACATAGCGTCTGAATTAGGCTTCAAGTCGGCGAACGCCGCTGAAGAACACCTGAAAGCGCTGGCACGTAAAGGGGCTATTGAGGTGATTCCCGGCGCGTCGCGCGGAATACGGATTCCGGACATGCAGACGGGCATTCCTATTGTTGGTCTGGTTGCAGCAGGTGCTCCGATTCTGGCGATAGAAAATGTGGAAGACCATTGCGAGGTGCCCGCCACATTGTTCAAGCCGAGGGCGGATTACTTTTTGCGTGTTCGTGGTGACAGCATGATAGAGGCTGGCATTTTTGAAGACGACCTACTGGCTGTACACAGTACCAAGAACGTCAACAATGGCGATATTGTGGTTGCGCGCGTGGACGATGAGGTAACGGTCAAAAGGTTGCAGCGTGGCCGTAGCAAATACCTGATTGAGCTACTGCCGGAAAATGCGGATTATCAGCCGATCAAGGTCGACCTGCGCGAACAGGAATGCACTATTGAGGGCCTCAGTGTCGGCATTATTCGCCGCTAGATCCTCCAGCTAAAGCGGTTCACAACTTAGTTTTAACCTCGATAAAGAGCATCACCATGTTTAACTCAACAATTCGTCAGCACAGCAATGTGCTTCCTTTCAGACGCTATACCGAAAGATTTGACGCCACACGGCTTGAATTGGGCGATGGCAACGGCAAAGCATTGGAGTTGTTGTTAGGCACCGTGCATTTCATCGGCCAGAACAGCGAGCAGTGGGTAACCTGGGTGAACCCGCCGAAATCCCATAAACATTTTTTCAGTCGCGATGATCTGAATGTGGATCATTTGCGTTTAGTGTACAAGGACCAGCAGCGCAGTGTGTTCCACTTGCTCTATCTCGCCCTCCAGGCCGCAAATAGTTCCTGGGTTATTGGTCCGGCCCAGGAACTTTCTTTTCGGGAAACAGAAATTCTCGAACAAGCCGCGAAGCACAACTCATGTAATTTATTGCTGATCAGCGACAGAACGTCGGTTCACTAACGCGTATAAGCGGCTAGTGCAGTACTCTAGGTTCAGAAGATTCCTCATCCTCTTCGATGAAGGCGCCACGTAAATCACCAGGGTCGTCCTCGTTTTCTTCGCTTAGCATGACGGCTGTCTCAATACCGGCCTGAATCATTGCGCGAGCAATTTCCAATCGGGCTTCTGGCATGTGAGTTTTTGACTCTTCAGAAAACCGTATATTCACAAGTGGCTCGCCCTCGCCGTCCGCTCTGAGCAGCACTATTTCGCCGTTGGGCAGTTCAACAATTTCCAGAAAAGATGAAGGCACTTTGACTCTTTGCCGAGCATTACTCGGCTTGATTACGATGCCGCGCAGTGTACCAGCGATTCTATGAACGCGCTAATACTCTTGGCTATATTCACGCCATTCGCTGATAACCCGCTGCAAGAAATTGAGCACTTCTTTCTCGAAATCTTCAGCAGTTACTTCCTTTATTTCAATAACTTGCGATGATTTTATTATATTTTTTTTAGCTTTTTTCCGGGAACTAACCGACAATTCAAACGTTATCCTGGCAGGATCACAGCGGCGCAGAAGCTCCTCGATCAGCGCACTCTCTTCCATTTGCGTCAGCTCTTCCACCGGGTGGTTTTCACCGAGCTTGCGCTGCAGTGCCGTTCTGAGCTGACCAAGATTGTGAAAGCTCTCTGTCGGAATGACATCATGACTGGCGGCAATTTCCAGCCAAAAATAGCGCAGCGCAGATTGCAGCTGCAAGCGCGCCGCACTGCGCAATGCTGGGCTGTCACCCGCATCCAGTAACTCGCGAGCATAGGCCAATTCTTGATTGCACAGGCCTCTAGCGGACATAGCACCTCGATCGGCCTTTAAACACCATTTACCCTGCTTTCTTGTTGGTCGTCTTTTTTGTTGTTTTTTTCTTGGTCGCTGCTGATTTTTTGCGCGCCGCTTTCTTTACGGTCGATTTTTTCGCAGCTTTTTTGCGTTTCGGCGCGGGCAGTTTCTCCTGCCAGCTACCATCCACATAATAGGCCTGCCAACCGGTCGCTTTTCCGTCTGATTCAGTCATCAGATACTGTTCCTTGGTTTTCCGGCTGTAGCGAACCATCGCAGGGTTGCCCTCGCGATCTTCCGTCGGGCCCGAAAACAGGAATGCATACTTGGGATCTATGGCGTCTTTGTGCGGCAGAATCTCGAGCAACAATGGCGCGCGAGTCTCGCGGTTCTTCGGGAACTGACTGGCCGCCAGGAATATGCCTGCGGCGCCATCTCTCAACACATAGTGATCTTCAACTTTCTGGCATTGCAGTTCCGGCATCGGCACCGGGTCCATCTTGGGCGGTGCCGCTTCACCGTTTCGCAATAATTTACGAGTATTCTTACAATCATCACTGGTACAGCCGAAGTACTTTCCGAACCGGCCAGTCTTCAGCTGCATCTCCTCGCCGCATTTATCGCATTCAATGATGGGGCCATCGTAGCCTTTTATCTTATAGCTGCCTTTC
This sequence comes from Gammaproteobacteria bacterium, assembly GCA_030429735.1. Classification (GTDB taxonomy): domain Bacteria; phylum Pseudomonadota; class Gammaproteobacteria; order Pseudomonadales; family JAUIET01; genus JAUIET01. The sequence continues at coordinate 62,952 of JAUIET010000017.1, read as the reverse complement.
TCAATTTCTGACCCTGTGCAGTCTGGATTATTCCCGCACACGTGCAACTTGGTGGTTTCATCAACCAGATAACTGTCCATGGCCGTATCACATTTGGCACAGCGATGGCGTTTCCTCAGTAGAATGGATTCCTGCTCACTGTCGTCGTCTTCCTCAGCACTGACAACTTCATCGCCATGAACAAGATTGACCGTTTTTTTGCAGCGCTCTTTGGGCGGCAATGCATAACCGGAACACCCCAGAAACACGCCGGTGCTGGCCGTTCGCACCTGCATCGGGCGGCCGCAATCGCTGCACTTTAAATCGACTTCGACCGGCAAGTTAGCCCGCATACCATCTTCATCATTGGCCGCATCAAGCTGTGTCAGGAAATCGGTGTAGAACTCATCAAGCAAGCCTTTCCAATCGCGCTCACCATTGGCAACATTGTCCAGCGCCTCCTCCATATTGGCCGTAAAGCCGTAGTCCATTAGCTCTTTAAAGTTCTCGGCCAGACGGTCTGTAACAATCTCACCCATTTTCTCGGCGTAAAAACGGCGACTTTCGACCCGCGCGTAGCCTCGATCCTGAATGGTGGATATGATCGCAGCGTAGGTGGATGGCCGACCAATACCCTGCTTTTCAAGCTCTTTAACCAGGCTTGCCTCGGTATAGCGCGGCGTTGGCTTGGTAAAGTGCTGACTGGGAACCAGTTCCTTCAAGGTCAATGAGTCGCCAGGTTTCAGGTCGGGTATAACCACCTGATCTTCTTTCTTGCTCTGCGGCGGTTGCACTTTCATATAGCCATCAAACTGAATCACACGGCCATTAACCCAAAGCTCATAATCGGCCGCTGACACCACCAATTTACTGCTCAAAAAGCGCGCAGGCGGCATTTGGCAGGCAAGGAATTGACGCCAGATCAATTCGTATAATCGCTCGGCATCTCGGTCAACGCCCTGCAGCTGCGGCGCTTTGAGCGTGACATCTGAAGGACGGATCGCCTCGTGCGCTTCCTGCGCGCCTTCACGACTACCGTAGCTGTTCGGCGAGTCAGGCAAATACTTTTTGCCAAATTCCGCCTCAATATAGTCTCTACAATTGCTGACGGCCTCAGCGCTCAAATTAGTCGAGTCGGTCCGCATATACGTAATATAGCCCGCTTCATACAAGCGTTGCGCCATGGTCATTGTTTTCTTGACTGAGAAGCCCAGCCGGGTGCTGGCCGCCTGTTGCAGCGTAGACGTGATGTACGGCGCGCTCGGCCGGCTCTGAGTAGGCTTGTCTTCGCGACTTGCAACGGTGTACGCAGCCGGTTGCAGTTCCGCTAACACCTTATCGATGGCCTCGCGGCTACCCGGGCGAAAATTCTCGCCATTGTGTTTTTTGACAGCGAGCTTCAGGGCGTCTTTCGCAGCCGAACTTAAATGCGCATCCAGCTCCCAGAATTCCTCAGGCACAAAGGCCCTGATTTCCCGCTCGCGTTCCACAATCAGTCGTACTGCGACGGATTGCACTCGCCCTGCCGACAAGCCACGCGCCACCTTAGACCACAATAGTGGTGACACCATAAATCCCACTACCCGGTCGAGGAAACGCCGCGCCTGCTGCGCATTTACGCGCTGAACATCCAATTTGCCTGGCTTTTCAAACGCTTCCTGTATTGCATTCTTGGTGATTTCGTTAAATATCACGCGCTTGAACCGTGTTGGCTCGCCACCAATCACTTCTTTCAAGTGCCAGGCAATCGCTTCTCCCTCACGATCAAGGTCAGTCGCGAGGTAAACAGCGTCGGCATTGGCAGCCAGTTTCTGGAGTTCACTGACCACTTTTTCCTTGCCGGGCAGCACATGATAATCAGCTTTCCAGCCTTTCTCAGGGTTGATCCCCATGCGCCGGATCAACTGTGCCTTGGCTTTTTTCTTGCGGTGTTTCTCTTTCTGCTTGGGCGTCATTTTGCGTGTTTCAGCCGCCGCTCGTGCCCGTTCTTTGGGGTCAGTAGTCGTACCCGATCCGCTGGTTGGCAGATCACGAATGTGGCCGACACTTGATTTTACGATGTAATCCTTGCCAAGGTACTTATTGATGGTACGTGCTTTGGCGGGGGATTCGACGATGACTAGAGATTTACCCATGGGTTCCTACAACTGTGAATTCGGTCCGGCACCACTTATAGCCGGGCGACCTGCGATCGCTGGGGCGACATATATAAGGGCAGAAGTCCACGCGGTCAATAGCAAGGCACAGACTCATTTTTTTAGAGTAGAACAGTCTGCGCAATTACGAGAAGCTTTTGGGCCGCTATTTTTCAGCCATTGTGCTCATTGACATTCGTCAATGACTGATATTTGCTCGAACCGTGGTCGCTGTTCTCCATCGACCATAACCGTTTCACAGAACATGCCGAGAGGTCGTATCCAATAGCCTCGCTCGCCATAAAGAGCGCGATAGACAACCATTTGCTCTTCTGTCTCTGTATGTTTAGCGACCAACATCACCTGGTACTGCTGACCTTTATAGTGCTGATAAATACCGGGGGTTGGGAATTGCATGGCTTGAGTCTCGATTAGAAAAGCAGCAATCTTACCGCCATCGCCCTTTGCCTGCCTAATCTCTGTGCGCTATATTCGCATCAGCGTTCTAAGAACAATTCAATGAGAGGAGTCATGGCTCACTACACGCGTATTCTTGTTGGCATTGATCTCAGCGAAGAAGCCCATGCAGTTGCATCGAGAGCAAAAGCCTTATCGGAGTCATTCGGTGCTCAGCTAAGCATGTTGCATGTGATTGAACCATTGAGCTTCGCCTATGGCGGCGATATCCCCATGGATTTGTCGTCCGTACAGGAAGAGATACAACAACAGGCGTATTCTCAGTTGAAGGCCTTCGCGCAACAATACAATGTTGCCGAAGACAACCAGCACATTGCACTTGGCCGCGCAGAAGTAGAAATTCATCGTTTGGCAGAACAACAGAATATTGACCTGGTTGTTGTTGGCAGCCATGGTCGCAGCGGCCTCGCACTATTGCTGGGTTCAACGGCAAATGGCGTATTGCACGGCGCCAGCTGTGACGTCTTGGCGGTACGCGTTCAATCCTGACTGATCACCCCCAACGAAAGCACACCAGGCTGGAGCCTATCCATGAAGTATGCCGCGGTCATCATCGCCATTTTAGGCGTTCTGTCTGTTCCGACCGGTTTCGCCGCGATCGATACCCAGCAGGCATATCAAGACCAACGCGCGGATTACTTGCGCGCTAAACAGTTGAGAAAAAGTGGCAATATAAAGCAGTACGTAAAGCTCAAGAAACAGTTGCGAGACTACCCACTTTACCCCTATCTGGAATACGCGGAACTGTCGGCAAATCTTAGCAACGCAAACAGCCGCCAGATCAGCCAGTTTATTGAACAGTATCAACATCTTGCTGTAACCCAAAGACTGCGCGCCAGATGGCTTAAGCAATTGGGTAAAAACAAGAAATGGAAGGATTATCTGGGCTTTTATGACGACACGCTCGCTGACACTCAGCTACGTTGTTATTACCTGAGATCGCGGCTTCAACAAGGCAAGCCCGAAGATGTATGGCCCCTGGTGCCAAGCTTATGGGTGGTCGGTCACTCGCAACCGAAAGCCTGCGATCCATTATTTGATCAATGGCTCAACGCCGGCAAGCGAACGCGAGAGCATACCTGGAATCGCCTGAAGATGGCGATGAGCAAGAGCAACATCAGTCTCGCAAATTATCTGACCGGACTCATGACTGGGGCCGATAAACGTGCCGCGGAAAAATTTTTGAGTTTCCATCGCCAACCTGCGCAAGTAAAGAAGCGTGGAGTACTCAGTGTGCGGTCCAGTCAAGACGCTGACATTGCCCTGCACGCCATCCGACGATTGGCACGAAGCGACACCATGGCCGCAGCAAAAAGTCTAAGCACCCTTGGCAGCATGAGATTTAATGCAGCCGATCTTGCCGAGGCACAAAAGTCGCTGGCTTTTCATATTCTCAGCAAGCCCAGCAGAACGGGCCTGGACTGGATTAGAAAGCAGCTTACGCCCGGTGTAGACCCGGATGTCGCCGTGTACGCGGCAAGAATCGCCCTGGTTTTCGAGCATTGGCAAACCGTGCTTATGGCCATAGAGCACATGCCTGAGTCATTGCAGAAAACCAATCGCTGGCAGTATTGGCATGCCAAGGCCAGCATGCAGGAAAACCCGCAACTCGACGATGTGTGGAAGCACAATGCGTTTGCAGAGCTCGCCAAGCAGCGCGATTACTATGGGTTTCTGTCGGCGCTGCTGCTGGAACGCAGTTTTGATTTCAACGACCACGCGATCAGTTTTAGCCCCGACTTTCAGACCCAGATTAAGCAGATTCCCGGTTTGGAAATTGCGCTGGAGTTGTACGCAGCCGGTGAGCTTGTCAGTGCGCGGCGTGAATGGCGCCATGCCTTACTGGAGCTGCCTGCCACCCACATGATTGCCGCGGCGCATATTGCTCAAGACTGGGGTTGGGCAAGTCAGGCCGTGTTGACGACTATTATGGCTCGATCCTGGGACGAGCTGAGCCTGCGTTTCCCGTTAAGCTATCGCGAATACATGCACAGAGGTGCGCGCATGGCGGGCATTGAATTGTCATGGGCCTACGCGATTGCCCGCCAGGAAAGCGCCATGAACCCGGCCGCAACCTCGCACGCTGGCGCCAAGGGCTTGATGCAGTTGATGCCCGGCACGGCAAAAGAAACTGTAAAACGCAATGCGCTGCCCGTGAAAGCCCAGGACTTACACAACGAAAAAGTGAACTCGATGATTGGCACAGCCCACCTGGGTGAGCTGTCACGCTTATACGGGGGCAATCGCATTCTGTCATCAGCCGCGTATAACGCCGGTAAGCATCGCGCCAACGCCTGGTTAAAACGCAGCAGCCGTGCGCAGGCTTTCGATGTGTGGATTGACACTATTCCGTTTAAAGAAACACGAAACTATGTACAAAATGTCCTGATGTTTGCGGCCATTTATGATTACCGTCTGGAGAATGATGTTGAGTTCATCAAGACCAACGAGTGGGTAATCAATCGGTAGTGCTGTCGCTGCCTTTATTCAGGTAGTCAGCCAAGCTGGCGCTGTTGAAAGGCCAGCCCAGATCCTCAGAGTCATATTGGATTTGCACAACCGGAATTCGTAACGCAAATCTGTCCATTAGCTCGTCGCTCTCGGAAATATCGATCTTTTTCACATGATACTGTTGCCCAGGTAACTCACGCAGTAGCGCTTCGGCCTGTTCACAAAGGTGGCAGTAATCGGTTCCGTACAGAATAAGCGTTTTCATAACAACAATAATAACCCGCGGCAAAACACCAGACGGGCTAAATTACTGTAGAAAAATGTAAGGCCAGAAAAGAAACGTACATGAGGGTTGCTCCCAAATTCCCTTTCGGGAGCGCGCCCCACGCACAGGGTTTTTACACCCTCGTAGTTTCGGGCCGGCGGTCAAACCGGTCCTGAGTCGCGATCCAGGAGCATCCTTGCCCCTTCCCACATGAATCACCGACTCTACAAAAGGCTATCGGCGCATGTGCTGAAAGCTTTAGGCTTTATTTAGTAATTTCGTACCCAGGTTTTTCGGTGTGCTGACGCGTTAATTCGCTATAGTAAGCCTGATTGTTTTCACCAAAATGAGAGACGCACATCATAAAGCTGCCTGAAAAATCGGCAATTGCAGTGACCGGCATTATTCTGCTGGCCAGTCTCTGCGCGCAGCTCCTGCCACATGATACCCAGCTTCTTCTTCGATACGACATGAGCGGTCTCATGAACTGGGAACTCTGGCGCCTGCTTAGCGGTCATTTGGTACACCTGAGCTGGAATCACTGGTGGCTCAATGCAGTCGCGCTGGTGTTGCTCGCGATGTTGTTCGAGTCTGCCTGGCAGGCTGACGATGTGATCTTTGGTGGTTTGTTTTCTGCCGTGGCGATAAGTGTCAGCCTGTATCTGTGGCATCCGACTATCCAATGGTACGTGGGATTATCCGGGCTTCTGCACGGCTGGTTTGCGATAGCCGGCATCCGCCTGCTGAGCCACCAACCAGGTTTCGCCGGTTTGCTATTGCTGGCTTTGGCTGCAAAATTAATGTACGAAAATACAGCAGCGCCGAGTACCGACACCGCCTGGCTGGGTGGCGAAGTGATTGAGCAAGCCCACCTGTTAGGAGCAGTAAGCGGCCTGCTCTACGCCGCGATTAATGCGGGTATTCGCAGGTACTTAGCGAAACACGCCTGATTCAGGCACAGTAACGCCAGCCACAGATGAGCTCATAATCTCGTCAAAGTGAGCCAGTTTTGCGTCAATAATCATCTGGCCGACATCGCGCTCCGGCAGGTTTTCTCGCGCTTTAAGCAAAGACTGCCTCGCCAGCATCATGTAACTGGTTGCCAGATTGTAGTGTGATTTTGCGCCGTTTGCTTCGGTGCTGGCAGCGGTTTGATAGGCGTCAATAGCGCCCTGATAATCACTTTGGCGCAGGCGCATATTGCCGGTACGCAGCCACGCTGTACTGTTGTCCGGAACCGCCTCAGCAATGGCCTGATAGTAACCCTCAGCGGTTTGCCAGTCACCCTGCAGGTACGCCAGATCGGCCTGTGTTTGCAGATCAGCACTGGTTGTCACAGTGGGGTTTGAGCTGCACGCCGCCAGCAGCGCTGTGGCAACCCCAATACCTAATTGTTTACCAAACCGTTGTAAGCCTGACATGTGTACTGCCCTCAAAAAATGTTCGCCATGCGATAAGTGATCATTTTTTAACCTTCAGCGGTAGTTGTAAAGGGCTGAACTGTCAAACAGGGAAAGGGCAAACCCTGAACCACGTCGCATACAGCAACTTATTGCGCTTAATCGCCCGCGGCGGTTTATTTTGTCTTTATTTATCAATAAATTAGAAAACACTAGAGAGATGTTTTCTTAGCTTGGCCGCCCGTCTGACAGTACCCACATAGGCCAATTAGCCGACGAGTTGCAGCTCAGCGAACGCGTTCAACAATCATTCTAGCCGTTTCCAGCGCACTCAAGCCCTGGCTATCAACGCTGATTTCCGCGTATCGCTGGTACAGCGGCAGGCGTTCGGCAAGTAAGCTCTCAAAGGTTTGCCCGGGTTTGCGAGCCAACCCTCGTTGATCCGCATTGGCCAAACGACTCTGCAGGATTGGCGCTGGCACGTTCAGATAAACAACGTGCGCCAGGCGCGCCAGATGGCGCATCGCTGGATCACTGTAAATCGCGCTGCCACCCGTTGCCAACACACAGTCGCTGGGGTCAATGCCCAACAGCACTTGTTCCTCAATGCGTTTGAACGCAGTATATCCTTGAGTATCGACAATGTGCTGCAGGCGAGCACCGTGTTGCTGTTCGATGCATTCGTCGGCATCGACAAATGGGCAAGAACGCAAATCAGCCAGCAATTTCCCTACCGTGGTCTTGCCGGCTGCGGCCATCCCTATCAGCACAATGCCTTTGGACATTAGCAAATCATCATCTGAAGCAACATTCTATATTGTAGGCTTGTCAGCTGAAAACAAGCGAATAACCGGTTGACGCGGTGGAATCATTTTGAAAACGAACGCGATAGTAATAAGCGAAGGTAAACCAGGCTTCGTGCAGACCGACATTGACGACTCCGCGGGCGTCACTATCAAAGTGGTGAGCAGCTCAATCTGCGGCTCAGACCTGCATCTTATGGGCCTTCGCTGGTTGGAAGGGCGAACGCCTGGGCACGAGTTTTCAGGCATTGCCCCGAATGGCAAGGCAGTGGCAGTTGAACCCGTGCTTGGCTGTGGCAGTTGTTACTATTGTGACGAGGGGCATCTGGCGCATTGCGAACACGGAGCGCAGTATCTTGGCGTTATGCGTGATGGAGGCATGGCCGAGCATGCGGTGGTACCCCCTGAGCGTCTGGTCGAGCTGCCGACCGGGTTGTCACCGGCAGATGCATGTTTGGTTGAGCCCGTAGCTATTGCCCTAAGAGGCCTGGACCGAGTGCCCTCTGCCGCTATACGGAAACGTAACTGCCTTGTGATAGGCGCAGGTCCGATCGGCCTTGCGGCAGCAGCGGCGTGCATTTCACGCGGCCTGGCTTGCGATATCATCGCCCGCTACGAGCATCAGCAGATGGCAGCTAACCGGCTTGGTGCGCAATCCCACGCCAGTGCGCAGGCATTGGGTTCCTATGACCTGGTTATTGATGCGGTAGGCAGTACCGAATCCATGCGCCAGGCCGTGCAATGCTGCGCGCCAATGGCGACCATCAGCTTGCTGGGCACACCATGGAACGGTATCGAATTTGACCAGGGATTGCAGATGAAAGAAGTCAACTTGCTGTCGGCAACAAGCTACAAATGCAGCACGCCGGGTCGCACGTTTGATGAGGCCGCAAAGTTACTTCTCACCCAAGCCGAGTTAAGCAAGGCGATGATCAGTCACCGCTATCCGCTGGAGGCAGCCACAGACGCTTTTGCGACAGCGGCAGATCGCTCTGCAGGAGCGATCAAAGTCGCGTTTGAAATGCCCCTGTAGTCAGCCCGAAGCTCGGATTAGGGCCGGCGGCGTTAGTTGGCGAGGATTGTTAGGGCAGCTTTAGCCGGCGCCAATAACTCAGGCTCAATCGACTCGCGTTCAGCAAGCAAGGTGTCAATCATCATCGGTGACCAGAATCGCTTTACATGGGCGGCAATCATCTCAGCTGCTTGTTGCTCATCGCGACCAACACCCAGATTGCGCGCTATGTCATTGAACATTTTCAGGTTGTGCTGCACTTGCTGGGCAATGTGATCGGTCATGGCAAGCGCACTCCTTGAGCGTCAGTGTACAGGGTAATTCGGCGCTTGCTGAGCCTTCCTGAAAGGCTTATGCCGTACTGATTGGCAAGATCAACCGCCAGTGTCGATGGCGCCGATGCGGCGATAATATTCGTCATACCCATCACCGCCGCTTTCTGAACAATTTCGAAACTGATACGGCTGGACAGCAGCAAAAACCCGTGATCAGGGTTCCAGGTCTCGGTACTCAGAGCTCCTATCACTTTATCCACGGCGTTATGACGCCCAATGTCTTCGCGCACGCAGGCGACTCTGCCATCGGTGTTACACCAGGCAGCGGCATGAATAGCGCCGGTGGATGCACGCATGGTTTGCATGGATTCAAATTCGGTCAGCGCACACTGCACACTGTCGAGCGAAACCGGAGATAACTCAGGTTTAGCCCTTGCAAGCGCTGTGACAGGTTTTTGCACATCCTGCAGTGACTCAGCGCCGCACAAGCCGCACCCGGATACGCCCGCGAGACTTCTGCGCCGATGTTTTAGTGCGGCAAAACGTTCGGCTGATATGTGCATGTCCAGCTGGATACCGGCCTTCATCTCATCAACAGACAAGGAGTACAATTCGGTTGCCGCACACAGCACGCCTTCGCTGAGACTGAAACCCAGGGCAAAATCTGCCAGATTCATTGGGCTTGCCATCATCACTGCGTGCGATATGCCGTTGTAGACAAACGCAACTGCCGTCTCTGTGGCCAGCTTATCGTCCAGCTGGTGCGCCTTGCTCTCTTCCCAGCGTCGCACCGGCCGGCACTGTTGGCCGCCTTGCGTTAGCACCAACTTACCAGGACCGCGCTGCGCCCTGTCAGAGTTCACGGTGCAGCCTGAGCGCGCTGCAAATGATTCAATTGGCGCCTGGAGAAAGCCTGGTGCTGTTCTTGCCAATCAGACGGCGAACTTACCTTTTCAAGTTGGACAGCCGTGACCTTGTATTCGGGGCAATTTGTTGCCCAATCCGAGTTGTCGGTAGTGATTACATTGGCACCACTGACGGGATGGTGAAACGTCGTGTACACAACACCCGGTTGAATCAGCTCGGTCACATTGGCTCGCAACACGGTGTCACCCGCACGACTGCTGACACCAACCCAATCGCCATCGACAATGCCGCGCTCTTCGGCATCGTGTGGATGAATCTCCAACACGTCCTCAGCATGCCATTCACTGTTTTTAGTGCGCCGGGTTTGGGCACCCACATTGTACTGACTCAAAATACGCCCGGTTGTCAGCAGTAATGGGAAACGACGTGAGGCCCTTTCTTCAGTTGCCACGTATTCAGTAATTGCCAGCTGACCCTTGCCTATCGGAAATGTATCCTCGTGCATGATCGGCGTGCCTTCAGGAAATTGCTCGTTGCACGGCCACTGGATGCTACCCAGCTGGTCAAGCTTTGCGTAGCTGACCCCATGAAAAGTAGGCGTCAACGCCGCTATTTCATCCATAATCTCTGCCGGGTGACTGTAATTCATCGGGTAACCCATCGCTTCGCTCAATGCTACCGTAATCTCCCAATCGGCTTTGCCGGCAGCAGGGCTCATGACCCGGCGCACACGATTGATTCGCCGCTCGGCATTCGTGAACGTGCCATCTTTTTCCAGGAAGGTGGAGCCCGGTAAAAACACGTGAGCGAACTTGGCCGTTTCGTTCAAAAACAAATCCTGAACCACCAGGCATTCCAGAGACCGCAAGGCTAGTTCAACATGACTCGTATTCGGGTCCGATTGAGCGATATCTTCACCCTGACAGTACAACCCCTTAAAGCGCCCGTTAATCGCCGCGTCAAACATATTTGGTATGCGAAGCCCCGGCCGATCGTCCAGAGGCACCTGCCAGGCGTTTTCAAACAGGCTGCGCGTACTGACGTCAGACACATGCCGATAGCCGGGAAATTCATGCGGAAATGACCCCATATCACAGGAACCCTGCACATTGTTCTGACCGCGCAGCGGATTCACACCCACGCCTTCTCGGCCAATGTTTCCGGTTGCCAGCGCCAGGTTTGCGATGCCCATTACGGTAGTAGAGCCCTGGCTGTGTTCGGTTACACCCAAGCCATAGTAAATCGCGGCGTTACCTCCGGTTGCGAACAAGCGCGCAGCGCCAATTACATCCTTGGCCGGCACACCGGTAATCGCTTCGGTGTGCTCAGGTGAGTTATCGTCACGCGCAATAAACTGCAGCCAGGCATCAGCTGCACCCTGATCACACCGGGCGGCTATAAAATCACGATCGATCAAATTTTCACGGACCACGACGTGCGCCATCGCATTGATAAAGGCCACATTCGTACCGGGTTTCACCGGCAAATGGTATGCCGCTTCGATATGCGGCGAACGCACTAATTCAATTGCCCGTGGATCCGCGACAATTAATTGCGCACCGGCACGCAGGCGTCTCTTGAGCTGCGAGCCAAACACAGGGTGGGCCTGGGTGGGATTTGCACCCATCACCATTATGACATCGGCTTTTTGCACGGAATCAAACGTTTGCGTACCGGCCGACTCTCCCAGCGTTGCCTTTAGACCAAAGCCTGTTGGCGAGTGACAGACGCGCGCGCAAGTATCTACGTTATTGGTACCGAAGCCAGCGCGTACCAGTTTCTGAACCAGGTACGTTTCCTCATTGCTGCAGCGCGAGGAGGTAATCGCGCCAATGCTGTCGGCGCCATGGGTTTTTTGCAGTGATTTGAGCTTATTGCTGGTGAAAGCAATTGCCTCATCCCAGTCCACTGCGCGCCAATCTTGATCAATACTGTCGCGCACCAGTGGTGTTGTGATTCGGTCAGGATGGCTGGCATACGAAAATGCGAAGCGCCCTTTAACACAGCTATGCCCCTGATTGGCCTTGCCCCCTTTGTAAGGCACCATACGAACCAGCTGTTCACCCCGCATCTCGGCCTTGAACGAGCAGCCCACGCCGCAATAAGCACAGGTTGTTACAACTGAGCGTTTAGGTTGGCCGATGGACAGCACTTCTTTTTCAACCAGGGTTGCGGTTGGACACGCTTGCACACACGCGCCGCAGGAAACGCAATCAGATTCCATAAAACTTGTGTTCTGACCGGCTGCCACTTTGGATTCAAAACCACGACCATCAATCGTTAACGCAAGCGTGCCCTGTACTTCATCACAGGCGCGCACGCAGCGCGAACACACAATGCATTTGCCGGGATCAAAACTGAAGTAAGGATTGCTCTCGTCTTTGACCGAGTCAAGATGATTGGCGCCGTCGAAGCCATATCGCACATCACGCAGCCCTACCACACCGGCCATGTCCTGCAATTCGCAGTCGCCATTGGCGGCACACGTCAGACAATCCAGCGGGTGGTCGGAAATGTACAGTTCCATAACGTTTCGACGCAAGCGTTGTAGCGACTCGCTCTGGCTGTGAACCACCATGTCTTGTGCAACAGGTGTTGTGCATGAAGCCGGTTTTCCGCGCACACCTTCTATATCCACCATGCACAATCGGCACGACCCAAACGCTTGTAAAGAATCTGTTGCACACAATTTCGGAATTGTGATTCCGACACTGGCGGCGGCTCTCAGCACGGACGTGCCTTCCGGCACCTGTACAGATACACCATCGATGGTCAGGCTTATCAGTGTGTCCGAGTTGACCGCAGGTGTCCCCAGATCAACTTCCACCACCATGCCATTGGCTGATGCAGCTGTTGTTACAGGATCATAGTATTCAAGCATTCTGTTCACCTCCGAAGTCCTCGGGGAAATGGCGTACCGCGCTGGTGACCGGAAACGGTGTTAATCCGCCCATCGCGCACAACGACGCGTCCCGCATTGTTTCACACAGTTCGTCCAGCAGTATCAGGTTAGATTCCCTATCCTCATTGGCACGAATTTTCTCCAGGGTTTCGACCCCACGCACAGACCCAATCCGACAGGGCGTGCACTTGCCACACGATTCAATAGCACAGAACTGCATTGCAAACTGCGCTTGTTCCAGCATATCAACCGAATCGTCGAACACCACAATGCCGCCGTGGCCTAACATGCCACCAATTTCTGCCAGCGCTTCGTAATCCAACAGCGTGCCCCACATTGGTTCCGGAATGTACGCCCCGAGCGGTCCACCGATCTGCACGGCCTTTGCGGGGCGACCGCTTAGCGTGCCCCCCCCGTAGTCGAAAATAATTTCTCTGATTGAGATCCCAAACGGCAACTCAAACAAACCGCCCCTGCGAACATTACCTGCCAGTTGAATTGGCAATGTGCCGCGCGAGCGCCCGACACCAAAATTCTGATAGTACTGCGCACCTTTCGCCAGAATCACCGGTACCGATGCCAGCGTAATGACATTGTTTACAACCGTAGGTTGCCCAAACAGGCCGGCTAACGCGGGCAATGGCGGCTTCGCACGCACCATGCCACGTTTTCCTTCCAGACTTTCAAGCAATGAGGTTTCTTCACCGCAAATATACGCGCCTGCGCCAAGGCGCACCTCGATATCAAAATGTTTACCTGAGCCGCAAATATTGTCACCAAGGTAATTGCGATCGCGCGCCGCAGCAATAGCCGCCTGCAGCGTGGCATGAGCCACCGGGTATTCTGAGCGCAGGTAGATGTAGCCTTGCTCTGCGCCGATTGCAATACCTGCAATTGTCATCCCTTCGAGTAAACAGAAGGGATCGCCTTCCATCAGCAAGCGATCCGCAAACGTGCCGCTGTCGCCTTCGTCCGCATTGCACACAATGTATTTACCCTTGCCCACAGGGTGGGAATTGCTGCTTGCATCAAGCACCGTCTGCCATTTAATTCCTGCCGGAAACGCCGCACCTCCGCGCCCCCGAAGTCCGGACTCAGTAATCCTTGAAACAATGTTTTGTGCTGACATTTGCAGAGCGTTTTGCAGGCCAATATACCCCTCATTGGCCAGGTAATCGTCCAGCGACAGTGGGTCAGTCACCCCTACCCGCGCAAACGTAAGCCTCTGCTGCTGTGCAAACAGGGGCAGCTCTTCTACCCTACCCACGGCAAGCTCATGTTCACTGCCAGGTTCGTCGATACTGCGCAGCACGCTGCTCACGTCGGCAGGCGTCACAGGCCCAAACCCTATACGGTGGCCATCGCCCTGATCAATCTCAAGCAATGGTTCAAGCCAGGTTAAACCCCTGGAACCATTGCGAACCAGTGTTAGCTCAATGCCTGCTGATGCGCAGTACTGTGCCATTTCGGTAGCGAGATCATCAGCACCCAGTGCTACTGCGGAGGCGTCTGCCGGCACGTACGCCGTGATTGTTTTAGTCATGCGCGCCAGCCTCGGTGGATTCGCACTCGTCGATCAGTTTGCCAAGCTTCTGCTCGTTCAGGCGCGCATGTAATTTACCGTCTACCATCGCAGCAGGCGCGCAGGCGCACAGACCCAGGCAATACACCGATTCCAGGCACACCAAAGGACCTTGCTCATCGAACTTGACACCCAAACGCTGTTCGGCAAATGTCTCCAATGCTCTTACGCCCATAGCCTGACAGGCTTCCGCACGGCACAGCTTTATGGAGTGCGCAGACGCCGGTTCAGTTTTAAAATCATGATAAAAGCTGATGACTCCGTGCACTTCAGCAACAGACAAATTCAGAATACTGGCTATTTCGGGGACAGCGTGACTTGGAACGTGCCCAAAAGCGTTTTGTATCGACCACAGGGCAGGCATTAGCCCGCCGGGCACGTCTTGCCAATGTCGCACCAGCTCGGATACGCTTGCCTTCGTTTGACTCATTGGTCTTACACCCAGTTATCAAGGCGCCTATTGTAGCGCTAAATGATTGCTGGCAAGACTGTGCATTTTCAGCCAAGGCGGATTTGCATCACCCAATGTCGCCGTTGGGAACCTTTCTACGGCTCTGCTATTGACACAGCCATTTGCGGGGGCACAATGCGCGTTTTCCGCCCTTTAGAGAATTTCCATGGCCACGATCATCGACGGTAAGGCGTTTGCGAACAAAGTCAGTGAAAAGCTGGCTGAAGAAGTGAAGCAGTTACGAGCTGAGCATGGCTTGAGGCCTTGTATCGCCGTGGTGCTGGTTGGCGAAGATCCAGCAAGCCAGGTATACGTGCGCAACAAGATCAAGCGCTGCGAAGAGCTGGACATTGAATCTCGGGAACATCGGCTTGATGCTGCCACCAGCCAGGAACAATTATTGTCTCTGATTGACGAGCTCAATAATGACAGCAGTGTGCACGGCATTCTGGTTCAGCTTCCTGTGCCAGACCAGATTGATGACGCCGCAGTGATCAATGCGATTGCCGCGCATAAAGACGTTGACGGCTTCAATGTCGCGAATGTGGGCGCTTTATCCACTGGCAATAATCTGTTGGTGCCCTGCACACCCCTTGGCTCATTAATGATGCTTGAAGATCACCTGGGTGACCTGAGTGGCCTGAACGCGGTTATTGTGGGCCGCTCCAATATCGTAGGTAAGCCAATGGCCAACTTATTGCTGCAGAAGCATTGCACCGTCACCATCGCGCACTCACGCACCAGAGACCTTGCCGATGTCTGTCGCCGCGCAGATATACTGGTTGCCGCCGTGGGTAGACCGCAGTTCATTCAAGGCGATTGGATAAAGCCTGGGGCTACCGTAATTGACGTTGGGATCAATCGCATTGACGACAATGGCAAATCCCGCCTGGTCGGGGATGTTGATTTCGATGCAGCCATAGAACATGCCGGCGCCATCACACCGGTACCAGGCGGTGTTGGGCCAATGACTATTGCCTGTTTAATGCACAACACAGTGCGAGCCGCGAAGCAGCAAAATGGCCTGGTTTAGTGATTGAAGCTGTACCCTGTATTTCTGTACACAATTGCCGCCGTTGACAGCTGGACAACACGGCCCGGAATAAACTACTGTGCATGCAAACAGTTACTGTATATATTATCAGTAATCAAAAGCATGGTAGCCAATGAACTCAATTACAGCCCCCTCTTACCTTGATTCACTCAACCTCCAACAGCGAGAAGCGGTCGTCGCTGACAGCCAACCTTTGTTGGTCATAGCAGGCGCCGGAACCGGAAAAACCACCACTCTGGCGCACCGTGTAGCGCATCTCGTTATTAACGGTGCGGCCAGCGAAAGAATACTGCTGCTGACATTTACCCGGCGAGCGGCAACGCAAATGATTCACCGTGCTGAAAGCATTGTTCGGCAATGCAAACTCGATTCAGCGGATAAAGGCAACTCCACTGGCCGCTTCGAATGGGCTGGCACATTTCATAGCGTGGCTAACCGCCTGCTGCGCCGTTACGCGCACACTGTGGGTTTGGAGGCTTCTTTTTCGGTTCTCGATCGAGGCGATTCTGCCGACTTGATGGATGTTGCCCGTCAAGAGCTGAAGCTTGCCAGTCTCGCCAAGCGCTTCCCCAGAAAGGACGCATGCCTCGCGATTTACTCGCGACGCGTTAATTCTCAGCAACCATTAGCCGATTGCTTACGAACTGCATTCCCCTGGTGCGTGGACTGGCACGCTGAACTGAGCTTGCTATTCCGTCGTTACATAGAACTGAAGCAACGGCATCAATGCCTGGATTACGATGATTTGTTGTTGTACTGGTATCACCTTGTGCAAGATCAAGATATCGCCGCTGAGATCGGTGAATTTTTTGATCACATTCTTATTGATGAATATCAGGACACCAACGCCCTGCAGGCTGGCATTTTGTCGGCTATGAAACCTGAGGGCAGAGGCGTGACAGCTGTTGGTGATGACGCTCAATCCATCTACTCGTTTCGGGCTGCCAGCGTAGACAACATCTTGAATTTCCCGAGCACGTTCAACCCGCCAGCGAAAGTGGTCAGCCTTGAGCAGAATTACCGTTCCGTACAGCCAATACTGGACAGCGCAAATCAGCTTATGTCCGAGGCGGCGCGAAGCTATCAGAAGCAGCTGTGTTCCTCCAAACGCTCAAAACAAAAACCGTTCTATGTCGCAACCGAGGACGTCGACGCTGAATCCGACTATATTGTCACTCAGGTTCTGGCTGCCAGAGAAGCCGGCCAGCAACTAAAAGATCAAGCGGTGCTTTTTCGAAATTCACACCACAGTGATCGACTGGAGGTAGAGTTGCTCAGGCGCAATATCCCGTTCGTAAAATACGGCGGCTTGAAGTTCCTGGAGGCATCTCACATAAAGGATTTGTTAGCCCTGCTAAAATGGGCTGATAACCCAAAAAACCAGCCCGCTGCCTACAGGGTGTTGCAAATACTTCCCGGCGTTGGCCCGGCCAATGCCGCGCGGAGTTTCGACGCCCTGGCACTTGCTGCGTATAACTGGCAAGCCATGCTCAAGCACTCACCACCGAGTGCTGCGGCCGAAGACTGGCCCGCCTTGTGCGAGCTAATGTGTACTCTGGCAAACTCGCAGAACGGCGAAAATTCTCTGTGGCAGTCGCAATTATCCGCGGTCAGAAAATGGTACGAACCGCACATGCAACGTTTGTACGAATCTGCAGAACAACGTGCAAGTGATCTGGATCAGCTGGAACTCATCTCGGCGAAGTACCCAAGCAGGGAACGTTTTGTCACCGAGCTCACCCTCGACCCTCCGTCCGCAACCGGAGATAACGCGGGAAACGCCTTGGTAGACGAAGACTATTTGATTTTATCCACGGTACATTCTGCCAAAGGACAAGAATGGGATTCGGTGTATGTATTAAACGTGACTGACGGCAACTTTCCCAATGAGTTCGCAACTGGCGACGCTGAGCAAACCGAAGAAGAACGCCGTTTAATGTACGTGGCTATGACCAGAGCAAAAAGCAGCCTGCATTTAAGCGCCCCCTTGCGATTTGACGTGACCCAACAGCATCGCCACGGGGATAAGCATGTTTATGGCTCACGAAGTCGCTTTATCAGCGACACAGTGTTAGCGAATATGACACAGCGCTGGCACGGCAACCCCCACTCGGACAGCTCCGGCTTGCAGCCGCGCACCAATAAAAAATTGGATGTAGCGGAAAAACTGCTAGCGCTTTTTTAACAAGAACAGGGTTCTTTCGCTGTCACCCACGGCGGACTTCTGTTCCACATTGTAATAGTGTGAGAACGCCTTCTCAAAGCCTTCCAGGGTGTAATTCGGAAAAATATCATCACGACTTGCAAGCAAACGTCGCACCTGTGAGTCTTCTTTTGGGACGAATTCAATGATTAACCAGGCGCTTAACTGCGCAAATACCTTGGCAATATCCGTCAATGGAACATTGTTGCTGATCGCTAGATGATGAATCAATGCTAAAGCCATCACAACATCAGCACCACTTCGATCAATAAACGAGTCACGCTCTGTATTGCCCCAGCCAATTGCCGGTGACGGATTGAACAAGTCCTGCACCAAGGGCAGTAATTCGGTGGATTTATCCGCCTTAAGTTGCAAATAGTTTCGCTCGACAGCCACCGGGTCAATGTCTTGCGCAACTGTAAGAGCAGAATGTTTCGCTGCTATTCGGCTGTAAGCACCGGTGTTCGCACCCAGATCCTGCACGATTGAAAGAGGCCCAGGAACAGATTTAAGGAAGTTCTCAACCAGCTGCTTTTTTGCCTGGTCCGCATCACCTGAATAATTTGTATTGTCGTAGTAATCGCCCCATTCCGTTTTCGGCAGGCTCCAATTAAGTTTGTTCACAGCCTGGCCAAGACTTTCCGTCAGCGCTCCCACCCCCTTCTTGGACACCTGAGCCTTGTTTTTTGCTTTACTCACCGCGTCATCGGAATCTGCTGCAGCATCTGCGTAACGATCCTGAACTTTCGCGTGACTGTGGATGTGCGCCAACAGTGAGTAATTCAAACGGGTGGATGTCGGCAGCAACTTACTCGCCAAACCCAGTGGAATACCATCAATATAGGTGACCAGCAATTTGGACAAGGCAATATCGCAATGACTCATCAGCGCCAGGGGCGCCAGAAAGTGCTCACAGAACTGCTTGTACGCGGGCCAAGGCGTTCCTTCGGTGTACACCTCAAAAGACAAAGTATCGATAAACACCGGGGCACCGCGCAAGAATTGCACATTGTACGCAGAGGCATCTTTGAGCATAAAGCCATGCTTTAGCGCAAGGGCTTGAATCTTGAGCGTGAGCAAAGCCGCATCCTTGAGTTGGCTGAAGCTCCATTCGTACGGGTAGGATACAAATGGCAGTTGCTCGGGTTCGAGAATGGCCAAGCACTCATCGCTTTGTTTGAGCGACAAGTCGTCCAGTTCCTGATGCTCAATCAGCAGGCGGTGTTTGAACAGTGCGGCAAACAAACCAGAGCTTTTCAAAGCCTCAAAGTTCGCTTGATACTGTTTATTTACCTGCCGAAGTACCCTCCCTTCATGGCGAAACATGAAGCCGGAAGGATCGCGAAAAGAAGCAGCCAACTGCCCCCCCGGCAAATGTGCATGGCCGCCACCGTGTGCGCTTACCACTATTCGCCTGTACGACCGTCAGTGCTGGCAGGGGCAGGCTCTTCCTCAATCTCATCATCGAGATCATCGAGCAAACCGGTTTGCGGCGGTTCTTTGCCAAAAAACTGCATTATTCGATACCAATAGGTACGAATCGTGACACCGGCAACGGCGATGGCTGCAATAAGTCCTTGCAGAATCATGCTGCCAGTGCCCGGATCCAAATACGCGAACGCTGTTGCGGGCTGGAGCAACAACAAAATAGCTAATAGTTTCATTACCTTACAATACCTTGCACAGAGGCTTTGTGGGAGCACTACCCGAAAGCGGAACCACCGTTTTAAAGCCGGACATTGTAACAGTTGATAGCCCGCGATTGGACCATTATGGAATCCAACTGCGTCACAGAAAATCCGGTACAGGTTCGCAAAACCAGGACTGATTTAGAAAAATCTGGGTATTTCGCGCAAGAAACAGCCTGAAATATCATTTTTAGGCAATACTTCACAGTAACCGAAAGGTTTTAAATTCACAGGGAAAGGTGCGCCTGACATCGCGCTGCGCAGGAAAGTGCGCGCGATGCTGCGGCAGAAAGGGAGTTCACAATGTTTCAAAATCGCCAGAAGGGTTTTACCCTGGTAGAGATTTCCATCGTCCTAGTCATTATCGGGTTGCTGCTTGGTGGTGTTCTGAAAGGACAGGAAATTATCAATAACGCCAAAATCAAAAACGCGGTCAATGAATTTAACGGTATTACAGCCGCTATTTACAGTTATCGCGACCGCTACGGTGCGCTGCCAGGTGATGACCCTGAAGCAGGTACCCGCTGGACCGGCGCCACCAGTGGCAATGGCAATGGCCAGGTTACGCACTATTGGTGGTACCAGAACCAGACCACTGCCGGCTGGGAACAAGGCCATTTCTGGCATCATCTGCGCTTGTCAGGCCTGGTTAGCGGCCCTACTGACGGAGCCGCTGCAACTGCATCGCCCACCAACGCATTCGGTGGCTTTTCAGGTGTTGGCTACTACAGGGCTTACGGCTGGCCCAGTGGTCCGCTGAAGATTTGCATGGGCGGCATCACAGGTAAAAACGCAGAAATTCTTGACCGACAACTGGACGACGGCAAACCACTATCGGGTGATTTGCGCGGTGGAGTTCACCCGTACAATGCCGGTACCGAGACCGTTTACGATCAAGAAACTACCTACTGGTTATGCAAGCGCGCTTAACGGCGGGCAAATAGGCTGGCACGGGCGCGCAGCACACGCGGCCCTGGCCGCCCTCTACGCGCTGCATCGCGGAGCGTAGCGGGTACCCACTGAACTAACCATGGAATGGTTTCGGCATGATCATCAGGAAATACTCCTTTGCAGTTGCGCTGGCCCTACTGGCTGCGTGCAGCTCTGTCGACACCAGAATCGATAATGATGGGGCGCACTTAAAAAGCACCAGCGAAGAGGCTCTGGATATGATTCCAGAGCCTGTCACCGTTCTGCCACCGCCACCCGCTCCATCGACAGCGCGCTCGCAGTTATTCTCTGTAGTGGTGGTTAATGTACCTATCAGCGAAGTGCTTTTTACGATTGCCCGAGATGCTGGAATCAATTTTGATATTCACCCCGACGTCAACGGTAACATCACAATCAATGCCGTAGACCAGACCTTGCAACAGATTCTTGATCGTATGTCTGATCAGGCCAGCATCCGCTATACGATCACGCCATCGCTGGTGACCGTAGTACCGGACTCGCCATTTTTAGTCTCTTACGATATTGATTACCCCAATATGTCGCGCAGCAGTGAATCGACTGTGTCTATTGCGACACAAGTGGCCACCACGGGCATGGGTGCCGGCGAAAGCAGTGGCGGCGGTGCAGGCGGCGGCAACATATCCAGCACGTCGATTAACAACGTATCAAACAACGATTTCTGGGCACGTCTTATTGACAATGTGACGGCGATTGTCAGAGGTGGTGACAGCATTCCTGGTGGTTCTTCGGAAGGAAGCAGTGACAGCTCCGAAGGATCAGAAGGTTCAGAGGGACAGAGTTCGGAGGAACAGGACACAACCAGCATTATCGCAAACCCCGAAAGCGGCACATTGACTGTTCGGGCAAACCGCTCGCAACACAGTGAGATACAAGCCTTCCTGGATCGCACAATGGAACAAGCGCAGCGACAGGTACTGATCGAAGCGACCATTGTTGAAGTGACCTTGAACGACGAATTTCAGGCCGGTGTCGACTGGCAAAAATTCGCTGACGGCGCGACCGAAGGGCTGAATTTCTCGCAGGATTTTATCGGTGCCAATCTGGGCAATACGCCGGTCTTTGAACTGGACTACAGCAATCGCGTGAACGGAGTACTTGATGTCAGCTCTACCGTGCGCATGCTCAGCCAGTTCGGCAACACAAAAGTGCTGTCCAGCCCGCGCTTGATGGTGCTGAACAATCAGACAGCATTATTAAAAGTGGTTGATAACCGAGTGTACTTCACTACTGATGTGGATGTGGAAATTGTCGACAACAACATACTGCGCACGTTCGAGACCGAAATAAACACCGTACCAGTTGGTTTCGTGATGAGCGTCACGCCACAAATCAGTCGTCACGATACTGTAACCTTGAACGCGAGACCCACTATTTCACGCATTCTAGGATTTGTCGAAGACCCTAATCCAGCCACTATTGACTCAGATGTACAAAATCTGATCCCCGAAATTCAGGTTCGAGAGATGGAATCGTTTCTGAAAATCCAGAGCGGAAACATCGGCGTCATCGGCGGGCTGATGCAGGACACAGTCGAAGAATCGACTCAAGGCGTTCCCTGGTTATCCAGGGTACCAGGCCTGGGCAGCTTGTTCAGCTATGATTCCGACAAAACCCAGAAATCAGAGCTTGTTATTTTTATTCGCCCAATTGTGATTCGCGAAGCAAGCGTAAAACGGGACCTGGTGGAATTCGAGCGTTACATCCCGCGAGGACTGGACGATGAGTCTGTTACTCGACGCACTGAATAAAACCAGCGGCCGGAGCAAGTCTGCTGACAAGGCAACGCCCGACGCAAACATTCATTCTGAGGCGGCTTTAGCAGCGAACGACAGCCCTGCGCCGGAACAACAGCCGACAGCCGAACTGTCTCTGCAAGCGATAGACGCAGAGCAATTGAACGATGCCGAACTCAACGCAGTGGAAAGTGCCACTGAGATTGATGCAGACGTAGAGTTTGACGAAGATGAGTTCGCCGCTCTGCTCGAGTCTGAGCATCAGCTAAGCGCACAAATACAACACGCGGCCAACGAGGCCACCATTGATGCAGACGAAATACTAACTCAACACCGAATTGACGAGCTAAGTGACGAAATTGCCAGCATGCCGTCGGTCTCACCGCTTTCCGCCCCAGTTATGGAGCGCGTTGAAGCCAGCGATAAAGACACACCCTCGGTTGAGCTGAAAACAGAACAATCGAGCACAATAAACAACAATTCTGAACAGAAACAGCAGCACAATAATATCGAAGCAACGGCACCGATCACCAGCGAGGATGATAACGGCAAACTGTTGATCGAGGCCGCACCAGAACCTGAATCACTGGCCATGGAAATGTTGCAAGATGCGCCGCTTGTTCAGGCATACAGTCAGGCCCAAAAAAAACGCCAGAAGCTGTTATTACTTGGCGCGATGAGCTTGATGCTCATTACAGTATTGGCTGTGTACAAAACATTTATGGTTGATGCCGCCGCGCAGCAAGCGGCAAGCAGCTTTGATCCCGTGCTGGCAGCCAACGAAACCGGTAATAGCAATACGGTTGTGCTGGAGGAAATAGCACCTGACACAATTCCAAAACGTCTGAGTTTCCCGGAAAGCGCGACAACGACCACCGTTCCCGAGAATGTGGTACGTGTTGTTTTACCAGCAAGAACATCATCAGCTGACGCGCTGCGTGCCCACACTGCACTCAAGCAAGGTAGATTGGACCAGGCAAAACGACTCTATACTCGCATGGCCGGAACAGAAAGGAACAAAGTTGCCGCTCTGTCAGGTTTGGCCAGTGTCGCGATTGCCAACAATGAATTGCTTACTGCTCGCGCGCACTTGCGGCACGTGTTAAGTCTTGATAGGCATAACGCCTGGGCACTGGCAACATTGGCAGCTCTGCCAAAAACCGATAATGACAATACTGCACCGGGCAACAGCGTAAGCACGCTGAAAAGCATGCGTCTATCAGAACCGGACAATGATCAGATTGCCTATTTACTGGGTAACAAATTTGCGGCTGCTGGCATGTGGGCCGAAGCACAGGCCACGTACTTTGACGCATTTGCAATCGATTCAAACAATGCTAACTACGCGTTCAATCTAGCCATAGCGTTGGATCACCTTGGTAAAGTCAGGGAAGCGGCAGAATTCTATAAGCAGGCTTTGCATCTCGCGGAAACGCGAGGTGCTGATTTTGATACGCGCTTGCTTCGACAACGACTTCAGCACGGAGACAAATAGTGGCCAATCAGGCAGCCAATGAGAAACCCAAGCTAAGACTCGGCGATCAGTTAATCGAGAGTGGCCTGATCAGTCAGGACCAGTTGAAGATCGCGTTACTGGAGCAAAAAGCCACTAACAACGCTCTGGGCAAAGTACTGGTGAAACTCGGCTTCGTCACGGAAGAGGTTGTACGTGATGTGCTGGGTACGTCACTGGGCCAGGAAAGTGTTGACCTGGAGAACATTGTTATTGATTCGGATGTGCTTGATCTGTTCACAGAAACAATGTGTCGACAAATGCATGCCCTGCCCATTTCACTGGACCAGGACAAACACCTGGTTGTTGCTCTCGCAGATACTTTCGATGTTATCACTCTGGACAAAATCAAAGCGAAAGTCGGCCGGCATATCGAAGTTGTGGCTAAACTGGCATCAGAAAACCAGATTCAGTCTGCAATCGATCGTTTTTACGGCTTCGGCCTTTCAATAGACGGTATTCTTCAGGAAATCGAAACAGGTCAGGTCGACTTCAAAGAGTTTCGTGGTGACGACTAACAATACAGTCACCCAATGGTACGCTTGGTCGATGCGTTGTTGTCAGATGCGGTAAAGAAAGGCACTTCGGACATTCATTTCGAACCGGAGCATGGCTTTCTGCGAATACGTTATCGTATTGACGGAATCATGCGCCAGATTCGCAGCATTCACATCAAATACTGGCCAGCGATTAACATTCGACTCAAGGTAATGTCGAATATGAATATCGCTGAATCACAACTTCCGCAAGACGGCCACATCAGTTTGTCGATTGGCAGTCGGGAAATTGATTTTCGTGTTGCATCACAACCAACCATACACGGTGAAAATTTTGTTCTTAGAATCCTGGATAAGAACAAAGGCATACTGCCGCTGGAAGCGATGCAACTTGATGATCCCACCTATCGCTCAATCAACCTGATGATGTCGCGGCCAGAAGGGATAATTCTCGTTACAGGTCCTACCGGTTCGGGGAAAACAACAACGCTGTATTCGATGCTAAACGCGATCAATGACGAAGCGATTAACATCATGACATTAGAAGATCCAGTCGAATACCCGATTCCGTTAATCCGGCAAACATCGATGAGTCAATCCGGAAAGATGGATTTCGCCAAAGGGATCAAGTCCCTGATGCGCCAGGACCCAGACGTTATTTTGGTTGGCGAAATTAGAGACCAGGAAACCGCAGAAATGGCCTTTCGGGCAGCCATGACAGGTCACCAAGTGCTGTCAACGCTACACACCAATTCCGCGATAGGTGCGTTCCCCCGATTATATGACATAGGATTGGTACCGGACGTTCTGAGTGGCAATGTTATTGGGATTATCGGGCAGCGACTGCTGCGTAGATTGTGTAAGCATTGCCGCAAGCCATACACACCCAGTGACATAGAGTGTCAACTATTAGAAGTACAGCCCAGCCCCAGCCTGACACTGTTCAAGGCAGCCGGCTGCCCCAAATGCGAACAGACTGGCTATCGTGGGCGCGTCGCGGTCATTGAAGCATTGCGCATGGACCGCACGTTGGACGAAATGGTCGCACGCAAGGCCAGCGCCGGCGAGCTGGAGACTGTCGCGAAGGAGCGAGGATTTAAAACACTTGCTGACATCGCGGTTGGCCACGTAATGAGCGGCGCTACCAGTCTGGATGAGGCTACCCGAAAGACCGACCTGACCAGCCGTATCGAGTAACAACCATGCCCGTTTTCAGATACAAGGCCATGGATGCCAACGGAAAAATCGTCAATAGTGATACAGAAGCTGAACACCTAGCTGATCTGGAAGTACGCCTTCGGGCGCAGAAACTGGATTTGATACACGCTAAGCAAAAGCGTGCAAGCATCATTAACAGTCGAGCTGCGATACCCAGCCGCCAGGACCTCATCAACTTTTGCTTCTACCTGGAACAGCTGCAAGGTGCAGGTGTTCCATTGGTGGACGCCCTGAAGGATTTGCGAGACAGTCTGGAAAAAGGCGCACTGTTGCGTGTTGATACCGGGCTTATCCAACACATTGAAGGGGGGAAAAAATTCTCGGAAGCACTGGGCGAATACCCTGCGGTATTTTCCAACTCATTTGTAAGTCTTATTGAAGCGGGCGAAGAAAGTGGCGAAATGCATAAAGTATTGTCCGATCTGAGCGACACCTTAAAGTGGCAAGATGAACTGATAGCGCAAACCAAGAAGGCCCTGATTCAACCGGCATTCATGATTGCTGTGGTGATTGGCCTGCTGTTTTACATGATGACACAGCTGGTTCCTCAACTAACGTCTTTCATAATGTCAATGGGCCAGGAGCTGCCAGCACACACCTTGGCATTGATTGCTGTGTCTGATTTTTTTGTTGCTTACTGGTACGTTTTGCTGCTCGCACCCTTTTTATTCGCGGCGGGTCTGGCAGTGGCTATACAGTACAGCGAGCGGGTCCATTATCAGTTCGACCGCTTAAAACTAAAAATTCCGATTCTCGGCGAGATACTCAGCAAGATCATTCTGGCTCGATTCTCAAATTACTTCGCCCTGCTGTTTAGCGCAGGCATTCCTGTGCTGCGCTGTATGCAAGTCTGTAAGCGAATAACAGACAATAAACACATGGAATACGCACTGGATATAGCAGGCCAGGAGATAACTGCTGGTAAAAATATCCACACGGCGTTAGGCGATACCAATATATTCCCACCTCTGGTGGTGCGTATGATCCGGGTCGGTGAATCAAGCGGCCGGCTTGACCAGTCGCTGGTGAATGTATCGTATTTTTACAAGCGCGAAGTGGATGAAGCGATCGGTAAGATGCAGGCAATGATTCAACCTGTAATGACAATTGTCATCGGATTTATCATCGCCTGGATAATGCTGTCTGTACTTGGACCGCTGTACGATCTGATCGGAACGGTAGGATAAGCACAATGAGCAGTAAGCGCGTACTTCTTCTAAGCAACTACCATATCCAGGCTTATCACGTTAGGCGTGGCAAAATCATCCGCGATATAAAGCTGGATATGGAGGCCGATTATTGGCCCGCCCTGGCTGAATACCTGCAAAAAGACCTGCGCTCACCGCTGTACCTTATCACTGATATTCTGGAAGAAGAGTTCCATCTTGAAAAGGTTCCGCATACACGGGGAAGAGATCGAAAGCTGCTTCTTGACCGCAAAAAAGACCAGATGTTTTTGGACCAGACCTTTGCTGGTTATCGAGTTATTGATAGAGAAAAAACCGGACGAAAGGACGACAGGGTTCTGTTCTACACAATGCACGAGTCAGAGATGCTGAGCAAACTCCTGACCCGAATTGAAGAAATGGAGTTGGCCCTCGCTGGTATCTACTCAGTGCCATTGCTTATTCAGCATTGCTTGAAGGACATACTGCCTGACTCAAACATTCTGGTACTTTCCGAGGTTGATAATGAGATTGAAAATCAGATTTCATTCCGGCAGTGCTTTTTTACCGACGGTGCATTGGCATTAACTCGTTTAAGCACGTTCCATTTGGATCAGTCACACAATTTCACAGAAGATCTCGCCGATGAAATAGACGGCTCAAGGCGTTACTTGACCAGCCACCGAATACTGGATCCTTTTTCAAAACTGACCACATTAGTGCTTGAATCAGCTAAAACTGTGCATAGAACAGGGCGCCTAAAGCTCCCGGAAGAATTTGACGTGCAGTACGCAAGACCTGAACGGATTGCAGAAGTACTCAAACTGAAAAGCATGGACCAGGATGTTTTTTTCGACGATGTATTGGCTGGAGATCTGTGTCGCCATCGACACAAGCGTCACTACGGCACCAAAGACAGCTTGTTTCACTATCGACATCATCAGGCGCGCTGGGGTATTGCCATGGCCAGCGTCGCCCTGGCTACTACAATATCCGCATTTGGTGGAACATTCGTACTCAGCGGTATGAGCATCGATCACGGCAATAAGGAACTTAGCGCATTGCTTGAGAAAGACATTGTGCAAGTCGAGAAACTGGAAGCCTCTGCACCAGCGCTGGCACAGCAAGCCGATCAACTGGAAGCCGCTGTACTCAGTGTCGAGTGGTTACAGCAACATTCCATGCCACCCGCACAGCTGATGACGAACATCAGCACCAGCCTAAGGCTGTTTCCGGACATAGTCATCAGTGAATTGAATTGGGAGCGCGCTGCTTCTGAAGACAATGGCATGGCTGCAATGGACATACCTGCACCAATGGTCGACGGAGAACCGTCAGAGCCAGCCTCACTCGCTCCATCAGTTGCCAATGATATGCCAAGTGGCCAAGAAAAATTTATCGTTACGATAAAAGGCAAGAAAGATGATTACGCTGGTGAGTTGCGCCATGCGATTGAGCGTATTCAGGCATTCGCCAATCGCCTGGAGGCAAGTGAAGGCGTTGTGTCATTAAACCTGAGCAAGTTGCCAATTGATCTTAGTTCCGAGGCAAGAGTGACCGGCGAGATCACCGGCATGATGGACCGGGCTGAACAGAGCACAGCCGAATTCGAGTTAGAGATGACACTGGTAAACAAGAATGCGCACACGACCTACCTTTGAGCTAAAACGCCTGCGTTTGGCGCTGGCCTTACTGGCGATATGTTTGCTTGTAAGCAGTTATTTCTGTTATGCCGCGTACGCTTATCAGCAGGATCAGAAGCGTGCAGAGACGCGAATTCTTGCAGATATACGCGCCATACAGGCACGTCAGCGGGTTGACTCTGAGCGTCGGAGAATTCATAGGGAATATTCTGACAAGTTCATCGAGCTAGAAGCAGATGGTTACTTCAGCGAGGCCAATAAACTGGACTGGGTGGAACAAATAGAAACTGGTGCACGCCACTTAAGGATACCGCTGAGTAAGTATGAGCTCAATGAACACACAAGAATGCCACTACCGGTTCCGGTTCCTGCGCAGGGCTTGGGTTTGTACAAGACACCTTTGCAGCTGGAACTGACCATGTTGCATGAAGGTGACTTGCTGGAAATGCAGCGCTATCTGGCCAGCAGCAACCTCGGTTTATTCAGCTTTGAATCGTGCGAACTGCGCCGCACACGGGACAAACCCAGCTTACATCGCCTGGAAGCAATGCTGTCTGCACAGTGCCAAATTAATATCTACAAATTCGTATTCAACGACAACAGTTCAGCAATCGGCGGTGACCTCGCCGCCGGAATGCCGGCGCCGGACGTATAGAAGGAACCTGGGGTGAGGATTATCATCAAACTCTGTATCGTATTGTTCAGCGTCCTTGGCAGTATTGAAGCAATCGCCTTAGATCGCCTGTTTACCAGCGCAAAGGAAAGGCAGCTGCTGGACAGTCGTCGCTATGGACGTGAGCAAGCCAAAGGGGACGGAGGCCAGACTCAAACACAGTCATTGCAGTTAAATGGCGTGGTTACAGTGGATCGAAAGCAGCCGACAATATGGCTTAACGGCTCGCCAGCAGACGAAAGTGGCACCGAACTGAACCCTGAATCGAATCGCAAGAGCATCGAGTTGTTTCTGCCCGCAAAGCAGCTGAATGTCACCCTTAAACCGGGCCAGCAACTGGACTTGATCACCGGCAGACGTCTAGAGGCGTTCAATGTTCCGAGAGCAGCCGCAGACAACACAGCATCTGACGGTGAGGCAGAGTCGTCTCAGGAACAACTGTTAAGCGATGAACCGGGTGCGCAACCATGACAATCACATCGCGCCGCAACCAAAAAGGTGCCGTTCTGCTACTCGTTGCGCTTGTCGTGCTGATTGGCAGTTCGGCATTGATTCTATCTACTCTCAGCAACGACGGCTCTCTGGCCAGCCTGGCGCGAGGCAATGCACACACGCTTAACGAAGCAAGAGATGCGTTGCTGGGGTATGCGCTCAGCTATCCCGAGACTCATCCTGGCACAGCAAATGCCAGCCCTGGCTTTCTCCCCTGCCCGGATATTGATGGTGACGGCCTGGAAGATATTACGCAATGCGATAACGCGAATCAAAGCAGTATCGGGTTTTTACCGTGGCGAACGCTGGGGCTGGCGCGCCCGGGTGGCAGTAGTGGTCAGGCAGACTGCCTTTGGTATGCGGTCTCGGCGGGATTTAAATCACCAGCGGGAACAGCAAGCCCACCGGTGCTGAACGCCAGCACCGAGGGCAGCTTTCAGATCGAAAATGGCAGTGGTGAAATCATAGTGGGAGCTTCAGCGGCAGACAGAGCTATTGCGGTTGTGTTCGACCCTGGACCGGTACTGAGCATTGATGGGGCCACTCCGGCAGCGCCGAAATACACGCAAAATCGACTTGCAGCCAGCACACGAACACACTGCGGTTCCGTTAACAGCGGTGACATGATCAACCGTGCAATCAACTACCTCGACAGGTTAAACGGTATTAGCAACGCCGATGGCAGTAAGCAAGGTGCTAGTGGAAATGATCCGGGCGCCAATCCACTGCCTGACAGTGGTCCATCCGTATTTGTATCTGCGAGCAAGCAAGAAACCTTTGAGGGCGTTTCATACAACGATCGAATGGTGTGGATTGACCGCAGGAAGTTCGATCCCGTTTTTAAACGCATGAATCAATGGGTGGCCAGCAAGGTACAAGCCTGCGTTGCACGCTATGGTGAGTTAAATATCGTAGGCAGCAAGCGCTATCCCTGGGCTGCTGAACTGGATGCAAGCGCAGACCCGGTATATGTCGAGCAGACTGGGCAGCGATTTGGACGCATTCCTGCCGCGCTGAATGCGCCCGGCGCAACCAGTTGGCCGTTGGATCCGGATACCAGCACAGGACAGGATTGTTTTGCGTGGTTTTGGTGGCCCGCCTGGCAGGAACACATATTCTACGCCGTGCATGAACAGCACACTGATCCGGCGGGCGCGGCCAGCACGGCCCTGGAGCTGAACGGTACTGTCAGCGAATTTATTGTGCTAATTGCGAATTCAGAACTGAGCGGCCAAACACGCGTTGGCTACGCCAACAAGGGCAGAATAGAAAACTACCTGGAAGGTCAGAATCAACCCGCTACCGGCAGTGCACACATTCCACCTGGCGATGAGTCATTTGTGACCGGCAACGGTACATCGATCAATGATGTGGCCTGCAATAATGTGGGTTGTTAATCTGACACGTCGAGCAAGGAAGCCATGATTAAAAAGACAGCAACACACATACCTGCTTTCCCGGTACGCAATCCTGCATGCCGGCCCAACGGATTTTCGCTGATAGAAATGGCCGTTGTGCTGGTGGTATTGGGTCTGGCACTTGGCGGTTTACTGGGGCCTCTGTCTCATCAGTTGGAAACCAGCGAAAGAAAACAGGCCCAGTCCCAGTTAAAAACGATTAAGGAAGCGTTGATTGGTCACGCCATGGCCGAAGGCCGCCTGCCCTGCCCTGATACCACTGGTGACGGCCAGGAGAACACACAGATTGTTGCGGGACAACAGGTATGTGTGAGCTCGTATGGCAATCTACCCTACCACTCGCTTGCGGTAGGCAGAGAAGACCCCTGGAATCACGCATATGCCTATTTTGTATCGGCAGAATTCGCCGACGATGACGAGACTACACCTTCCTGTGCAACAGCACCGGCTGGCGTCAGTTTTGCTCTGTGCGCAGCGGGCAATTTGGAGATACTCGATAACACCGGCACTGCAATCGCACAACAACTTCCGGCCATAGTGCTCAGTCACGGCAAAATAAGAATGGTCGGTAGCGCAGGCAATGTGGCGCGAAGCACTAGTGAAGCAAGAAATTTCAATCCGAATCAACACGCGGATGGTACAGCGGACAGCAAACGCCAACAGCGCTACTCAGAGCAAACAGGCTTTGAATTTGATGATATTGTTGAGTGGGTGCCGCACAGCGTGTTGAAGGCAAAAATGGTCAGCGCTGGTCGTCTGCCGTAGAGTCGCTGTTGGCGATGTCTCGCACTAAATTGGATATCTCTTCTGCCAGCACATTAGTCGCATTCGCGGCACTCTTGGTAGCGACCAAAAACTGACGAATCTCACCTTGCACGGTGATACTTTCATCCAACTGTTTACTCACCCGTGCCATTGCCTCAGATATCGACTGCTCATGACGGCTGCGAATCCAGTCATGCAGCAGCAGGGCAGCAATTACTCCAGAAAAAACACTAAAAAACGTGGCGAGTTCAATCATGGCAGCTTCGTCAGAAATATCTCTACTGTCGATAGTACACTTGTCGGATAATCGCATGGCGTAAACGATTGTAAAACACCACCCATCTGAATGCCGTGCCAGCAATGCGAAACAAAATTCAAGGAGATTTCACCGATGAGTGACCGTAGTAGCAAGCAAACTTGTCGAATCGCCATAATAGGCAGTGGGCCAGCGGGTATTGCAATGGCCCGCGAATTATTGCTCCAGGGGTTTCAGAACGTCGCCGTACTTGAAAAGAACGCGGCAGCCGGTGGCACCTGGCATCAGCACAGTTACCCAGGACTGGCCTGCGATGTATGGGCTCATTCCTATTCTTATTCGTTTGCACCTAACCCCAACTGGTCTGCCAACTTTGTAGAGCGCGACGAAATCGAAGCGTATTTGCAGCGCTGCTCACGCGAGTTTGGTGTAGAGCCTCTCACTCGATTCAACACCGAGGTCAACGCCGCACACTATTTGGGTGACGGGCGTTGGGAATTGACACTGAATGACACGGAAAAGGAAGTGTTTGACATTGTGATCAATGCTGGTGGCAATCAACACACTCCACAAATGCCAGACATTCCGGGTATAGACAGCTTTGAGGGGCCCAGTTGGCACTCCACCGATTGGAATCACAATGTTGATCTGAGAGGAAAACGCGTTGCTCTCATTGGCTCTGCCGCCGCCGCCGTGCAAATCGTTCCCGAACTGGTTCCAATAGTCGAGCACCTGACCGTTATCCAGCGACGACCCAACTGGATCATGGAGCGTGGCAAAAAACCCTATTCAAAATTCCAACAGCGTCTGTTCGCGTTGTTTCCACCCAGCCTGAAGCTGGTCAGGAAAATTCAGGGTTTCTTTATGGGGCTGGTCTACCAGGCGGCCACTATGGGCCATAAAAGAATGCAGGATTTCGAAAATATGGCGCTCAAATACCTGGATAATAAAGTGAAAGATCCCGCTTTGCGCGAGGCGCTTGTGCCAAAAACCCATTACGGCTGCCAACGTGGACTGGTCAGCGATGGTTATTATGACGCCCTGCAAGCCAGCAACTGCGAATTAATTACCGACGCGGCGGCGGAGATTACCGCCACAGGTGTGAAAACAACGAGTGGCCGGCAAATCGACGCCGATGTCATTATCTACTGCACCGGTTACAAAGTAATGGATTTTGACCGTTTTGAAGTGATCGGCCAACGCAATCGCAATCTCACGGACACTATGGAACAGGCTCCGGTGGCGTTTAAAGGCATGGCAGTGCCAGGTTTTCCGAACTATTTCTACGTGATCGGCCCGAATGGCTTACTGCTGTCGGCCTCGTATTTCGTCACCATAGAAATATGCGTGAAAGCCATGGCGCAATTGCTGGCTGACAAAGCGGACCAGAACATTGACACGCTCGCCGTGAAACCGGAATTGCATGAGCAATTCAGCGATTGGGTTGCAGCAAACATTTCAAACTTCTCGTGGGGGCACAGCTCGTGCAATAGCTATTACCGCTCAGCGTCAGGCCACGCGCCCTTTCTGTACCCGGGAAGCATAAAGCACTACAAAGAGATGAAAGCGGCGTGCGGTCTGCACGAGTATATATTAGAGTAGGCGGCGCAGACTGCCTAGCAACGCGTCCAAATGCTCACGTGTGGATTCCGACGCCAGGATGACAATCACCGATTGCCTCTGCCGATCTACCCACACTCGTACAGATGAGGCTGCTGTGTCATCGCGTGCTTCGGCGTAGCGACGTCCGTCCAGGCGCCAGCCCAAGCCAAATTCAGAATGTTGACTGACCGGCTTCCATAAACGGGCATGGGTAGTACGGGCAGAAAGCACAGTGCCATCCAATACACCGTTGATTAATTGAGCGAGATCCAGGGCATTGGCCTGTATTCCCAGGCCAAGAATATTGTCGCTGCCTGCCAGGGAGGGTTTTATTGAGGCAAGACCAAACCGCTGACTGATCTCATTGTTGAGCAGTTCGTCAATAGTTTGACCAGTTGCTGCTTCCAAAAAAGCCGCGAGCAATAGGTAAGCAGGCTGCGAATAGAACTGCAGGTAACCCGGAATACACCCGGCAATCGGTGAGCGGCTCCATACCGTACTGGCCAGATGATACGCGGCGGTTTCGACCCTGTCTCCTTGCAGAACACTCGAGTCAACGTACTGGTTATCGACGCAGGCCGAATGCGCAAACACATGACGTGCTGAATACGCTGCATTTGCTGGCATCATTGGCAATAAATCGGCCACCGCCCAGTCCAGAGACAGATTGATGGGAATGCCCGCGGCCGTGTGCTTCTCCTGTTCCAGTCTGGCGGCAAGCACGCCGGCAATGGCCTGGCTGGCAGCCAGTACTGGAAACACAGTATCGGCGTAAACGGCTTGTTGGTGCAGATCTCCGTAGCCTCGAGTAAACAAGGCAGTGCCGCGGCGCGCAGCCGCAACCACAAGACCGCTGGAGTGCTGACGACGGTACTCCTCGATGGCTTTTTCAAATGCGACCCGGTGTCGAAACTGCACCTTGGCCGACTCATACTCTTCCCAGATTACCGCGATTTTAAGCGCGCTCCCCACGCTGTATTCCTGAGACCAGAGAACGCGGTAGCCTTGATGTTGGTAGCGCCGCTTCGCGTCTGCGAAGGCCTCCCGACTGAGATCAAAGCGCACACGCTGCGTCAGATGATCAGAATTTTTCTTCCATAGCGGAACAAATCGTGTCTGCTCTCCTTCAGTTACTCGCTGCAGAGCAGCCAGCCTAAAGCCATCCGCAACACGTCGATTGCGCTCCGCCAAAATCGCATTGGCACTCATCGCGCCAGTATCACGCCCAGCGTCGTCACCTGTCTCGGTATACGCAGATGATATTGGCGACACCGA
The DNA here is from genome assembly GCA_030429735.1 of Gammaproteobacteria bacterium. Taxonomy (GTDB): domain Bacteria; phylum Pseudomonadota; class Gammaproteobacteria; order Pseudomonadales; family JAUIET01; genus JAUIET01. The sequence continues at coordinate 28,185 of JAUIET010000017.1, read as the reverse complement.
CAGGCTGAGCAATAATGCTGCACAAGGGAAGCTCTGAAAAATACCCAATGCCTCTGCGTGACCTGTAGCGTGCCGTGGTGAGGCGCGTCGAGAAGGCCAAGGCTGGTTGTCCTTGGCGAGCGGCGCAACGAAGCCACGGTGCGCTACAGGCCGCGCCCTGCGGGGCTTACAGGCGAATCCAGCCTTGTCGTTGCAAGTTCTTGACTTACCACCAGTAAGCCTGCGAACTCGCGCCTCAACTCTGGATTCGCCTGTAAGCCAGAGGCATCGGGTATTTTTCAGAGCTTCCCAAGCACCGAGCGCATTTTTTTTCATGTTAGATAGCTTGGGTAATCAGTCTGCGCCCAACGGCAAGACTAAAAACGTTTTTTATCAGGCGCGCTTGACGCGCGTGCGCTTGCTGCTGTCATTAGCAGCTACGGCTCGCGCATTACGGCCACGTCTGGTCTTGGCAGTCGAGGGCTTTTTCGTTTTTCGGCTACCCGATTTCTTCCCGGTAGTCGAGCGCGACGTTGACTTTTTTGACGCGTCCGAACCGGTTCTGAGCCAATGCACATGCTCAAGTTCGTAAGCATCCATTATGTTGTCCAATGTACGACCTATTCGAGTTGTGGTTCGAATAGTAGCGACCTTGGGCCAGGTAGCTCGTTCTCCGGCTTTGATAATTTCTGCAGTCTCTTCCGGGGTCAGTTTCTTCAAAATTTTGCTCAGGCTCAGAATCCCAAAATTCGGAAATATGTTGATATCTCCGCTGTAACTTTGGTCCAGCAATGCATTCATCGCATTCAGTGCAGTGGCTGTATTTGGGCCAAGCCGGGCTTGCTTTTGCAGAAACTCCAGCGAGCCACGAACAAACTGCTTGGATGCAGCAACCGTGGTGTCAGAAATCAACTGACTAATGAATGGCTTGCGTTTCTTTTCATTGCCGAGCACCGGCATCACCTGGCTGACAATAAAGTGATTCACCCCGTACATTCTCGCCAATCGCTTGGCAGGCAGGTCTTGCGAAAAGGAGCCATCAATCCAACGCCTGGAGGGCAAGTACGCTTGCGTCTGGCCTTTCGCGTTTCTGGCTTCCAATCTCGCGGGTGGAAAGACCCCTGGTAATGCTGTACTTGCCAGCACCGCAGATCGAATCAGCACATTGGGAGACGCGATATGATTCAGTAAGCGCGACGTTTGCCTGGGCTCGGCAGGTGAAATGGAAATATTGATGCTGCGCCCGGTCTTTTTATAGGCCTCTTCAAAGGTCATGTCGGGTATCAATCTGGCCATACCGTCTTTGACCACTTCCATATCCAGTTCTTTCAGTTTGCCAAAGCCCAGATTAAGTTCTTCATTGTTCTCGCTCAGCGCCAGCTGCACCATATCGTCTTCGAACAATTGCAAATATTCTTCATCAGTGCGCGTACCAACCACCGCACAAACAAACGAACCGGCACTGGCACCAGAGATAACAGCGGGCAGCATGCCCTGCTCGATCAGTGTTTTGACCACACCAAGATGGAAATACCCCAGCGTGCCTCCACCACTGAGCATCAGGGCGGATCGCCCATAACAGTGACTGGCGCGTTCAAAAAACTCGATACGTTCCAGCAGCGGGATGGCCGGGAAATCGATTGGAGCCAAACGATCGAGAGACTCCTCAATCTTATTGACGTAATTTTCGATAAGAAATTTAGTGCCGCACTTGGCTTTGGTGTGCAGTTTTGCGCCACCCATGCCGGCCATGTTGCCATGAATACCTTCATTCAGAGCGAACAACAATCCATGATCGTCATTGTTCTTGTGCAGTTGGCGAAGATTGGCTAAACGTATACTGAGGTTACGGTAATCGTACAAAGAGGATTTGTCGTTATGACGCCAATCTTCTGCACCACTCAGCCGATCATGTTCCAGTGCGAGTTCATGCCATTGCTCATAGTCATTGGCCTCCGCCATCGCCGCGTCCAATTGATCGAGACGTCTCTGCGTGCTGTCGAAAAAAGAAGTGATCAAGGAAGTCTCCAAGCCAAGTGTCCTAATACTCTAAGTGTATAGGGTACTGGGCAGCGTGCAATAGCGAACAAAATGTAATCATCTGTTACACTTTAGCTGAACCACGTCCGACCCACGTTCAAATATGGTTGATTTCGCTCTCAGATACGACATGCGCCAGCCGGCCTTCGCTACTGAAGACAAGGCTGAGCGCTATCGGGCCGCGATTGAACAGTGCGCCTGGGCTGAGCAGAATGGATTTGGTTCGGTGCATTTGTCCGAACACCACGGCGCCGAAGACAATTACTGCCCATCACCGCTGCTGCTGGCCAGTGCTGTAGCGGCCAGGACAGAGTCGCTGATGATCATGATTTCGGCGCTCATCGCACCACTTCACGACCCCATTAAACTGGCGGAAGACTTGAGCGTATTGGATATCATCAGCGCTGGCAGGCTGATCCCTATCATCAGCGCCGGCTATCGCGCTGAAGAATTCAATCAGTTAGGCAAGGACATCGGTGATCGCAAAGCGTATATGGACGATATTGTGCCCTTGCTCAGTAAAGCCTGGAGCGGTGAACGTTTTGACTACAAGGGCCGAAGCGTGCGCGTCACGCCTACGCCACATTCTGCGCCAAGGCCCATGCTATTCATGGGCGGTAGCAGTCGACCGGCCGCCCGCAGAGCAGCCCGAGACGCTGATTTTTTTATTCCGTCTGGCCCAGAGATTTTTGAAATGTATCGCGAAGAGCTGGCGAAACTGGGTAAACCCGACCCGGGCCCGATGCCAGAAGCGCCCTCCTCTGTATTTTTTGTCGCCAACGACGTTGACGAATACTGGGCCCAAATTGCGCCACACTTACAACACGAAACCAACACTTATGCTGCCTGGGCGAAATCTGCGAATGTGTTTACGCCATACCGGCATTACAACACTATTGACGAACTGCGTGACAGCCCCATGTACCGATTGTTTACCCCAGACTCTCTAATAGAGTTTTGCAAGGAGCACCCGAACTGTCACTTGCTTACGCACCCAATGTGTGGCGGCATATCACCGACTGCGGCATGGCAAAGCTTGACCTTGTTTGCCAGCGATGTGTTGCCTGCATTGCGCGAACTAGAGCTCGTGTAGCGAACGCCTTAAGCGATTTCTTCCAGCAATTCTTTCGCGCGGGCGCGCTCATTGGGTTTGCCATCACCCAGAATGTCCTCAAGCATGCGGCGAGCACCTTCGCGATCGTCCAGTTCAATATACGCTTGAACTAACTCGAATGGCGTTGCTTCTACTTCAGTGAAAAAGTCGCTGTCGTCCGTAAACATATCAGTATTGTCCTTAAGCTGCTCGGATGATTGATTATCTTGCGTCAATTCTGGCGCTGCCAACGCGGGCTTCGCTTTGGCCGTGTTCTTATGTTCAGATGTACTCGCTGCTGACCCTGCTGCGTTTGTGCGGGATTCAACAGCAGTGGTGCTCGAGCCACGTGCGTTTTCAGGGACCTTCGAATGTGCTGTCTTCGCAATACGCTTGGCTGGCTTGTCTGTTTCCTTACTGCTGACCACTTTATTCGATTTCCTGCGCTTGGCGACCTTTGCTTTCCTGGCACGTCGACTCCGCTTTCGGGCGGCCGCTTTATCCGCAGATGTTTGCTGTTTTTCCTGCTCGCTTTCGCCAACTGGTACACCGTCATTTTGATTGTGTGCAACCTCTGTGTCAGCACCGCTCTGAACGGTGTTATCGGCAGTAGCTGATTTGTCCGATGCGGCGGCAGGTGGTTGCCAAACTGGTGGTTTTGATTCATCGAACGGTTCTTCGAGATCGTCTATTACCAGCGTCTGTTTTACATAGTCTGAATCAATGAGCGCGTTGTCATTTGCGGATTCAAGATCAGGGAACAGCTCCGCCGCCTGTTCATAATTTCCTGAAAGAATAAATGTTTCTCGCAAGGCCCCCATCAATTCACTGGATTGAGGGTCTTTCTCCAGCGCTCTTTTCAAATGGCCGATGGCTTGCTCGTGTCGTCCAAAGGCGGTCAGCACTTCTGCTTCACCGATCACTGAACCTTTCTGCTCATCAAAGTGCTTTTGTAATTCGTCGTCATCAAAACACAAACTTGCATCACTCTGTGACGTTGGTTTGGTTGATTGCCGGGCTTCTGCTTCCACCTTCTCAGCATCTGCCACGTTGGATTCACTGAGCTGAGCGCGTCGCGCTCTCAGACGAGCAAACGTGATCGTGCTGAATAACGCGGCCATAATGGCCAGAAACCCGGCGAATACAGAGTGATTCGTGGTAGGCTCAGCCGCACTGCTGAGACCTGCCTGTTCGACGTTTTCTGGCGTGCTCAGTTCGTCGTTCATAGCCTGTGTTGGCAGCGTGCCTGCTCCGCGCGAACTCGCTACTTGCGCACTGTGCTCAACACTGTCTTGCGCCTGCATAGCACCCAGAACGCGCGCCTGCAAAGCAGCCAGTTCAGCGTTTTTTAAGTCGATAGTGTGTTTCAGGTCTTCAACTAAAACATTGAGATCATTTATTTCGCGTATATGGCTGTTTATTACTTGATTGGCATCCCCAAGGCGCGCAATCACATTCTCAAGCCGGCGGGCAAGATCGGTACTTTTTGTTCTGTCGGCCGTTCCTTGCATTGGCTTTGCGCCGGGGTGTGAGATTTCAACACTACCCAGGCTAAGCACGCCGGATTGTTGCGCTGACAAATTGTTAGAAGTGGTACTCGTTGGTTCATTGGCAGCGTCGGATGGGAAATGGGCTTCTGTCGATTGATCGCCTTGTAATCGTTCCTGCAATTCGGCCAATTCCTGTCCTGCACTCAGCTTGTTTACCGCCGCTATTTCTTCGTTGCTTGGCAATTTCACCATATCACCTGCATCCAGAGCGAGTGACTGTCTTTGCTGCACTAACTCGGTGTTTTTCTTGATCAGCGCAATTACCATTTGCTCGATACTAACAGTATTGGAAGGTCGTATGTGCACCGCTATTTCCTGCAAGCTGCGTTCATCGCTCACCTTCCATTCAGTTCGGCGCTCTACATCGTTGTCTAAATTCCACACAGTGTTGTTATTATCTTCTTGTTGCGTGCTCATAGCCTCTGACTCCAACATCTCAAGGTCGCTCAACGCACTCAGTGCGTCATCGTCTATAAAATTTTCTCCGCCTTCTGCAGGCGGGTCCTTCATCAGCAGCGTGTATTGCTGAATCAAGCTGCCTTCTTCCCATTCAGCCTTCAGCGCAAAATTAATGATTGCCGCTGTTATAGGCTCAGTGCTGCTTAGCCGTACAAACGGCGCCTTGCCCTCTGTGCGAACCAATTCCGTTTTTAGATCCTCTACAAAGTTCTGCGCACTCAGACCACGCAATTCGAACTCAGCGCTGCTGGCAGATACCACCGAAAGTGAGTCTATATTCAGGTCTGCGCTATCCAACACCTTAACGATCGCAGCAAGTGGCTCGTCAATAGCCGATTGCTGTTGGACAGGTCCCAGGCCTAAAGCAACGCAAGGAATGCTGGAAATCGCGCCGCTGAGTCCGACTAATGTAATGCTTCTGTTTAGCATTGTGTTTACAGTGCCCGCACCCTGTCTGCCCGATACCGCTTCTCGCGGTGCGCAGTCGTCCTGAATGCCATTGGTCTTCCTTTAGAGTTATGACCAAAGTATGGATCAGATCGGCGGTTTTGCCACCGCTGGTCGGGGTTTCAGTAGAAATAGACGGTCGCCGAGGCCGTATTGCCGGTTTTATGATCAACCAAACCCAGGTAGCTAACGCTTACAGAAAGTGTCTCGCCAGTCAGCAGGCCATTTACCGGCAGTGGTTTGCTGTAGGCACCCAAGCTAATAACGTCGCCCGCTTGTAGCGCCTGCCCGCGCTCCTGCAACTTGCGCAGCAAAAACAAAACAGCGTTGTAGGGGTGAGCCATCAGATCGCGGCCAAAGGCCCTGGCAAGGACGTGCGGTGCATCGCCTGTCGCGCCTGTGCTTAGTATTACTTGCATGGCGCCAAGCTGATCGACAAATTCCGGGCTACTTGAGGCTTTGACCGTACTCCCGACAATACCAAGGTGGGCGCCGGCATTGGTTGCAGTAAATCGCGATGCCATGGTGCGCTCGAATGGAAATGGTAAATCGGGCAATTCTATATAGGCGTGGAGATTCTCAATATGCTTGGCAACATCGTCGATAGTGCGTGCCTGATTAACATCGGCAGACCCTATTGTTGCCAATAAATCAGCCTCAACAGCCAAGCGAACCCCACCGCGCACGCTGATCCGTGAACCTGACGGCAGAAGATCATTGGCAAACAGAATGCCCGTGATTGGCTCTGAAGCACCCAACAGAGCCTGGCTGGCTTGATTACCCAGTGCAATTTTATAGCCTGCACGAGACTCTCTGACAGACCTGAGGTCAACATAGCTTTGCTGCAGCAGGTAGCCCTGCGCCATGGTTTGGGGTACACCAAGTGCCTCTAGTACGCGGGCCCAGTGCCGCTCACTGCCCACATGTTGCCGGTAGCTCAGCATGGCTTGTGCGAAACTGTCAGCTGGTGCAGGTGCCAGTGCCGGAGTTTGTGGTGCGCAGGCGGCCAACGCACACACCATCAGGCAGGCAGACAGTTGCTTTCTGACCCGGTCAAACATTGTGATTTATTTCATTCGTGGAGGTTCGCTTGGTGTTGATCATCAGCTCATGGCTTGTGCGCTGATCGCGTGATGGCCTGCGCGTCGGCCAAAGTAACTTGCCTCGCCAAGGCAGGTGCCGCTCGAATATCCGTTGGAGTCCTGCGCTATGTTTGATGCACATGCACCGGCTGCATAGAGGCCACCAATCACCTGGCCAGACGGGCTTAACACCTCAGCATTCACAGAGACTTTCAGACCGCCCAAAGTGAAGCCAGTATAAGTCGCTTCGCCTCGGGAACACTGCAGAGCGCCAAACGGTGGTTCCCGCAAGGCCTGCAACCAGTCCGGGTGTTTGTGCATAAGCGAATCGTGACCGCGATCCGCATCCTCATTGTACTTATCCAGAGTATTTTGCAAACTGCCGGCCGGCAATGACAGGCCGGCTTCCATCTCAGCTACCGTTTCCCACGCGTCTATCAGTTCCTGCATCTGGAATTCCGGGCGTGCGAACACAGCGTTATCGCACAGCAAATACGCTATCCCATCATCCTGATCCAAGCAGGCTCTGGCGAAGCGCGCGTGATAGGAATCTTCGTTCACAAACCGTTGGCCATATTTGTTCACCACAATCGCTTTCAGCAATTGTTCGGGAGGGTAAATAGGCGACGTTGCGAAAAAACGCTCCATTCGTATTGCTTCGCCGCCAGCGCACAGCCCAAGCTCGATGCCACTGCCGTCATCGTTGGCGCCACCTTGCGGCCAGAACTTCTCAAACAAGGCCTCAGGTGTGTATTTCTTCAGCATCTCCTTGTTCATTACATAGCCGCCGGTTGCCAGTAACACGCCCTTGCGGGCTTGCATACTTGTCTCTTCACCGAAGCGTCGACAACAAACCCCCACAACCCGTCCCTGCTCATTCTTAACCAATGCGGTTACGGCACTGTCAAACTCTATGGCAACACCGACACGCAGGGCTTGTTCCAGTAAGCGTTGCATTGCCAGCGCTCCACCACTGCCCTCAACAGCTACCTTGTGCCCGCGCGGACAGGGTTGCGCCAATTCCGAATAAGGCCAGACTTTCTCGTTACCAGACCAGATCAGGCACTCATCAGTAGGTTGTTCTACGTGTTTGCGCTTATAGAAACCATCATTAAATGGAATACCTTGCTCAGTCAGCCAATTGAAATGTTGCACACTGTCATCGCAGTACAGCCGTATCTTTTGATCTTCCGGTTCAGGAGTCAGGGCGTGCAAGTAGTTATACATTTCATCCGCTGAGTCGTTCAGCCCATTGGCCAATTGAGGGCGCGTACCCCCACCCAGATAGAAATGCCCGGCGGCTTGTGTGGCGCTGCCATTGACACCGCTGCCGCGTTCCAGCACCACAACACTGCCGCCTCGCTCTCGTGCACTCAGTGCGGCACACGCACCCGCCATACCAAATCCGGCCACAACGAAATCAGCTGTTTGTTGCCAGGTACCAATCGAACGTTCATCTATACATTTCATCCGCTAACAGTAACCGACTCCGGTCAATATCGCCATTTACCAACCGTAATGCAGATGCTTGGATAAAAGCAGGTAGGTGATCTCGGCTGCGAAGGAAACCAATTAACACCTTCTGGCCGACCCGGTTTTACGCAGCGTGATGATTGGCCCCGTCCGAGTGAATATTGTGTGCAGTGCAAATGCTTGACGCCTTGTTGTGGTTCTCTCCTCTTTCCGACGCCCAGTACAGACCTTCCAGCTGTCTCAAACCACGCTCTCTGGCCTGTATGGCTTTCTGGCGGGCAACTTCTTCGCCGTATTGCCGGACAGAGAAACACTCATGAGCACTCTCGCCCCGTTCAGTTGGCCAGTTTGCCTCCCAATACCAGGTTTCGCGAACAGATCCGTCTTTGCGGGTGAATCGCTTGGCATAGGTGTACACACCTGTGATACCGGATTTATTGTTGCGCCGCTTTGCCCGTGAAAACTCCTCACGAGTAATAGGCGCGTGTTGGGCCAGCAATTGGTCACGATAAGCCTGTGCGGCTTTCAAGGCAGCTTGCTTGCCACCGAGCTTTCCATCACTGAAGTTTCTAACGTAGCGCCTATTGCGCCGACACATACTCACCCGCCAGGCATACGTACGATGCGCATCATCATCAATTCTCGAAATGCAGTACATTGCCTTGGACGACCCATTGTTCTTTCTCATAATTTCACTTCATTTACAGCTAGAGTTGAAACACGACAGTGCACAGCAGCGTCCGCTAGACACACACGTGCGCACGGTTGCTTGCCGGGATTCCGACGGGAATGTATGAAGCAATTTCAATGCCAGTTAAAGCTGGCACGCTATCTGCAATGATTCCGCAGCGGTCAGATAAACCAACTCGCTATAGAGCACAAGGCGAGTCAACAGAGCAGAGATAGTAAGATGAAATACCCACCCACCCTCGCAATAAAGAGCCTGCACATTAAGTTAACACGCCCGATTTCTTCGAAAACCAGCGTAATTTCGTACAGATGAAGAGTCAGAAAATAGCGGCAACTGCACATTTTGCAGGAATAAACGAAACGCTCAACAGCGAGAAGCTCTGCACCAGATTGGCGCGAAAAATTGAAAGTTGCACACATTTTGGAAGGTTGAACGTACCCCGCCGACCTGGGAAAACGCACACTTTTGTCTATCCATCTCACCATCCACAGGCCAAGCGACTCAACTGATATGCAAGTTCTAGTGTTCACGGATTTGGACGGGACTCTTCTCGACCACCATACCTATGACTACGAACCGGCCAAGGCTTTAATCAACGAGCTGCAACAAAGAAAAATTCCTTTGGTTTTTTCAAGCAGTAAGACTATGGTCGAAATAGAGCCGCTTCGACAAGCCACACACAACCATCACCCTTTTATTGTAGAAAATGGTTCTGCGGTGTATGTACCCAAAGACTATTTTGGCCGAAAGCCCTACGGCACGTTTCTGCGCGAAGAGTACTGGGTCAAAGAATTCGCCGAACCGCGCGCACATTGGCTTCAAATACTGGAGCGCCTCAACCAACAGTTTCAGAACTGTTTTGAATCATTTTCGCAGCTGGGTCCAGGGGGTATCGCCCGCGCGGCAGAATTAAGCGTGGCTGAAGCAACGCTGGCCAATCAGAGACAATACTCCGAACCACTTTTATGGACGGGTGATGCCATCAAACGCCAGGCCTTTATCAACGAACTGGTACGTGCAGGTGCGTTTGTGCAACAAGGTGGTCGTTTCCTTACTATTAATGGGAATGGCGACAAGGGCTCAGCCCTGCGCTGGTTGTTGAGCCATTACCGCGAGCGGCAACCCAAGCAGACATTCCATACCATTTCTCTAGGCGATAGTCAGAACGATGCGCCGATGCTTGAAGCCAGCGATACGGCTATTGTCGTACGCTCGCCGGTAAAGGATATGCCACGTTTACAAAGACAAAGCCAAACACAAGTCACAACAGATTACGGACCATTGGGTTGGAGCAACACGCTTCGCGAAACTCTGGACTCCTTGGAGGCAAGACATGGCTGATTTTTACCAAAACGGAATCATTACAACTCTGCATAATCTGTCGGACCGACCGATTGATGCATTGGAAGCCGACCTGCTGCGCTTTAGCAGCAAACGCGCAATGGCTTTGATTTTACCGTCGCTTTTTTCAGAGCTGCAAGGCGCTGCACTTCCCAACATTGTCTCAGAGCTTCAGAACGTGCCGTACTTGTCAGAAATAGTGATTGGCCTGGATCGCGCCAGCGAAGCGCAGTACAGGGAAGCGCTGTCATTTTTTTCAGATTTACCACAACACCACCGCGTTCTGTGGAATGACGGGCCCAGGCTTCAAAAACTGGATTCTGAGCTCAAAGCGCTGAATCTGGCACCGACTGAACTCGGTAAGGGCAGAAACGTATGGTACTGCATGGGCTATGTGTTGGCGGCAAGCCGCGCAGAATCCATAGCGCTGCACGATTGCGATATCACCACCTATAATCGCGAGCTATTAGCCAGGCTTATTTACCCTGTCGCCAACCCTCAATTCAACTATGAATTTTGTAAGGGGTTTTACGCACGCACTGCTAACGAGCAAATGAACGGCCGCGTCTGTCGCTTGCTGGTGACACCTCTATTACGAGCACTGAAGAAAATTTGCGGAGAGTTGGAATATCTGCAATACATGGACAGCTTTCGCTACTCGCTGGCCGGTGAGTTTTCCTTTCGCCGCGACGTATTAAACGACATTCGCATTCCCAGCGACTGGGGGCTTGAGATCGGTGTGCTGTCTGAGATGCATCGTAACTTTGCCAACAATCGCCTGTGTCAGGTTGATATTGCAAAAACCTACGACCATAAACATCAGGACCTGTCCTTCGACGACCAAAACGCCGGCCTGTCCAAAATGTCGATTGATATCAGCAAAGCCTTATTCCGCAAATTGGCAACTCAAGGCGAAACCTTTAGCGTGGAGAGCTTCCGCACTCTCAAAGCCACCTACTTTCGAATTGCACTCGATCTGGTAGAAACATTTCGAAACGATGCCATTATGAATGGTCTGGTACTGGATATACATAAAGAAGAAAAAGCGATTGAGCTTTTTGCGCAAAACATCATGACCGCAGGTAAAGCCTTTCTGGATAACCCAATGGATACACCTTTTATTCCAAGCTGGAATCGCGTTGTAAGCGCGCTTCCCGACATACAAGAGCGCATTGCTGAAGCAGTAGAACTGGACAACGTACAGTTTGCACCTGCGCCTCATATCCCTTATGTAGTAACGCAAACCTATGACGTCAGCACTGCTTCAGCTTGAGCAACGCACCGCTCAGCACCTGGAACTAATTTATGACGGGTTACTCTGCCCATCAGCGCGTAACTCTTTAAGCGATGATTTGATTGAGGCCATGCGTTTGACGAGCGTCGAGGACTGCCCTCCCACGCACGTCAATCTGTGGTCGCAAAACGATGTGGTTTTAATCACGTATGCGGATACGGTGGTCACCCCTGGCGAAAAGCCGCTTGACACCTTGAAAACGTTTATTGATACGCACTTGAGACAATTTATTAACTCCGTGCATATCCTGCCTTTTTTCCCGTACAGCTCGGATGATGGATTCTCGGTTATTGACTACTCAAGCGTGAATGAGGCGCACGGGGATTGGGCACATGTATCGGCAATAGGCAATGACTATCACCTGATGTCTGACCTGGTCATCAACCATTGCTCAGCTCGCAGTTTGTGGTTTCAAAACTTTATCAAAGGTATTGAACCCGGACGAGATTACTTTTTTACGGCTGATCCTGAAGACGATTTAAGCAATGTCATTCGACCAAGAAGCACTGAGTTACTGAGAGAAACACCTACTGCCGATGGCATAAAGCATGTGTGGTGCACGTTCAGCCAGGACCAGGTGGATTTTGACTTTCGAAATCCGCTCGTATTACTCGAATTCGTACGAATCATTCGTCAGTATCTGGACAAAGGCGTGCGCATATTCCGGTTCGATGCGATTGCCTTTTTATGGAAAGAAGTTGGCAGCCACTGCTTAAACCTCCCACAAACGCACGAAATGGTTCGCTTGCTACGCACCTTGATCGAGTTTGCGGACCCCAAGGCAATTGTACTGACGGAGACCAACATACCTAACAAAGAAAACCTGGATTACTTTGGCAATGCGAACGAAGCACACTGGGTTTACAACTTCGCGTTGCCTCCTTTACTCATTCACACACTGCTGTCTGGTAACTGTAGCTATCTGAAGCAGTGGTTAATGGCAATGCCGCCGGCACAAAATGGTACGGCGTATTTTAACTTTATCGCGTCGCATGATGGTATCGGTTTGCGGCCGGTCGAAGGAATTCTCGATGACGCTGAACTGAAAGACCTGATTGACACCACCACCGGATTTGGCGGTCGTGTTTCCTGGCGTACCGTTGCCGACGGCACAGTGCAGCCTTACGAGTTAAATATTTCGCTGTTCGACGCGCTGAGCGGCAGCCTGGCAGGCCCGGATCAGTATGGAATCGCCCGCTTTATCTGTGCTCATGCCATTATGTTTGGCCTGGAAGGCATACCTGCGGTGTATTTCCACAGTTTTGTGGCCACACCTAACGACCACCAGCGAGTGGAGCACAGTGGTCACAACAGGTCAATCAACCGCCACCAATGGGACGCAGGAGGTTTGAACAGCTGTTTGAGTGACCCTGAATCCACACAGGCATTGGTACTGGCTGAGCTGGGCAGACTGCTCACTATCAGGCGCGAGCAACCCGCATTTCACCCCAATGCCACTCAGTTTACACTGCAACTACCCGAACAGCTGTTTGGTTTCTGGCGTCAGAGCATAGACCGGCGGCAAAGCATATTCTGTATTAGCAATGTGGCGCTTGAACCCACACTTTTGCGCCTGTCAGAAGTAAATCTAATCGCAACCAGCTCATGGATAGACTTGGTCAGCGGGCAAGCCGTTGAAAATCTTAACAGTTCTATAGAACTGGCACCCTATCAGACGCTATGGATATCCAACGTGATAGAAACAACTGCTTAAGAGTAGAAACTAACGAGTGCTTTTGTTGCTTTGAAAACTGAGCACACTGGCCGTCAGTGCAGGTAACATCGTTAATGTCACCAACGCAGCCCCTAGAATTCCGAACATAACGATAACACCAACACCTCGGTAAAGCTCTGTACCCGCACCCGGTATAAACACCAAAGGGGCAAGCCCAAATAAGGTGGTGAGCGTCGACATGGCAATCGGCCGCAAGCGCACTTCCACAGCTTCGATAACGGCAGCTGACGCATCCAGGCTACGTACTTTCATATTGCTAACCGCCCGATGCACAATGAGTATCGGATTATTCACCACCGTGCCCATCAGGATCAGAAAACCCAGCATTGAGATCATGTCGAAAGGTTGCGATACCGAAGGTAATCCAAGCAGCGACAACCCCCCCCCCAACGCCGTTAAGCATTGATAGACCAACGATACCCCCAGCGATACCAACCGGTATTGTGGTAATGATAAGCAAGGGATAAGCCCAGTGATTAAAAATGGCCACCATCAATAGATAAATCACCACCAGTGCCACAAGATAGTTGTCTACAAGTGCTTCACGCGTGGCGTCCAGCTGATCCGCCGCCCCGGATATCACCACGTCGACCTGTGGTGGAATTGCGCCGGTGCCGCGCAAATAGGCCACCAGATCGCTGCGCACAATCTCTACCCCGTCCTCCAACGCGATCGAGCGTGGCGGTATGATGTTCAGAGTGACAGTACGTCGGCCATTGACCCTGCGCAATGAACTGGTGTCCACTGTTTCCACAATCTCTGCCAAAGCACCCAGCGGTACAACTTCCCCGGTTGATGTATAAATCGGTAACTGGGAAAGATTGGCCAGCTCAATGTTGCGCCCTGCATCGCTGTATAAAAAGATGTCCAGTTTGTCGTCATCGAGAAAGAACTCATCTACATAACTTCCGTCTGTCATTGCCGCCACAATAAAACCAATCTCTTCACCGGCAAGACCTAATTCAGCGGCCCTGTCCCAATTGGGATGCACCTGCACCATGGGTTGTGCCAGGGCCAATGACCCGGGCTGACTTTGAATACGAGGGTTAGCAAAGATTTCAGCTGCGCGTTGATAGGCAGCCTGGGCAACTGCATAGATTTCATGCAATTCCAGACCGGCAATGTCGAGGTTAATACTTCGCGTTCCACCCTGGTTACTGGTGATAATGGAACCCCGTGCGGCAAATGCACGCATGCCAGGATACTCGCGATACTTTGCCGTCACGGCATCCATCAACGCTTCTATATCGCCGGCAACCACGGGCTCCGAAATGATACGTACCTGTTGCGCATTGACACGAAGATTAATGTATTTGACTGGTGGCACCGCCACTTCGCCCCTGGAGTATGCATCACGATCGGCGTTTACATGAGGCAGCATATAGTCCTTTATTTCCTGCGCCAGCGCATTCATAGAAGCAATGTTGTACCCTGGAGGCGCATTCATCATTGCAAATATTTTCGGTTCCTCACCTTCAGGCAAATACTCCGCTGCCGGTGTTAGTACCCAAATTATCAAGCCGCTTAACAGCACCGAGCCACTTATACACAGCATACGACTGCGGCTTGTGGCCAGTATTTTTCGCACAATCACCATCACTCGATGAGCAAAGCCATCGAAAACCTGATGGCTTTTCGTTGTAGAACTCCGCTCAGCAAACGACAGGCGTGCTGCTGCCGTTGGCACTAATGTGATGGCCACCAGCATGGATGCAAGAATGGCACCGGTAATGGCAATGGCAACATCGGAGTACAGCTGACCAGCTTCCTGTTCCACGAAGGCAACCGGAACGAATACCAGTACTGTCGTCAGTGTGGATGCCAGCACAGCGGGCCATACCTGCCTCACCCCTTCAGCTGCTGCCTGTAATCGAGCAGCTCCATTACGGCGTTCAAGCGCAATACTTTCTAACACGACGATACTGTTGTCCAGCGTCATACCGATGGCAAACGCAATTCCGGCCAGAGAAATGACATTTATGGTTCGACCAGCTAGCAACAAACCCAGAAACGCGATGATCACGCAAACCGGAATACCCATCACCCCTACCAGTGTTATTTTTACCGAGCGCAGAAATAAAAACATGATTCCCGCCGCCAGCAATGCACCAAGCGCCAGGTTCTGCCACACGTTCCTGATGGACTCCTCAACATAGACTACGTCGTCAGAAATGGGCTCTATACGTAAACCGACACTTCGCAGCACCTCACTATTCAGCGATTGAACCTCGCTGCTTACTGCGCGCTTAATGTCTATGACATTTGACCCGGCTTCCTTGCGTAGCGACATAAAGATGTTTCGCTCACCATTAAACGACGTGATGTTGGATTCTTCAAAATGGTCAAGGCGCACCGTTGCAACATCTTTTAAGCGAATAATCGAGTCGCCGCGTCGTGCCAATACCAACTCAGACAATTCATCAAGCGTATTGAAGCGACCGACGGTACGTAACAGATACTGCCTTTTGCCGGAATCCACCGTGCCACCTGAGCGGTCCTGATTTCGACTGCGAAGCACGTTGCGGACGTTGTTCAGCGTCAGGCCACGCTGAGCCAGCCTTACAGGGTCAACCAGCACCTGTACCTGCCGCTCTACACCACCAAAAATACTGACTTCCGAGATGCCGGTAACGCTGGTCAGGCGCGGTTTCACAATGTCTTCAACAAGGTCTTGCGACATGCTGATGTCGAGCTGACGCGGATTTCCCGGCAAGGGCATGACGCTAAAAAACATGAACGCATTGCTGGAGAAAGAATTGGCGAATATTCTTGGCTCATCGACGTTTTCCGGGTAGGACGGAACCTGGCTTAGCGCGTTACTAACCCGAATGAGCATGTTGGTGATGTCGGTACCTAATGGAAATTCCATTTCAATTTCGGCTCGGCCCGACGATGCAGTGGCCGTTATACGCGACAGATTGGGAAGATTTCTGAGATATTCCTCCTGCTCGATCAGAATTTCCTTTTCAACGTCTTGCGGTGTTGCGCCAGGCCAGGTTGTGCGCACGCTGATCGCGCGAACATCCAGATCCGGAATCATCTGCACAGGAATACGCAAGGCCGCCACTATTCCTAGCACGCAGATAATCAGTGCTGCGACTGACACAAGCGTTGGCCGGTCGATTAATTTCTCAAACATGATCAGATGTATTTAGCTTCGTTACCGCAACACGTTAACGCGCTGCCCGGCCAATAAGGACTCATTGCCCTGAGTGACCACCTCTGACCCAGGCTGCAGACCTGCCAAAATTTCTACCGTTGTGCCAGAGACCAGACCCGTTGTTACAGGTTGTTCCTGAACCACGGAGCCGCCATCAGCCCGTTGTACAAGCCAGACCAGTATACGACCGTCTGACCGCTTGACCAACGCGTCTCGCGGCACGGTCAACGCCGTGCGGCCGGTATTCAGGTGCAGCTCGCCACGGGCCGACTTCCCCGGAATCATTCTTGAATCTTTCTCTGAAGCGCTAACACGCAGCAGAAACGTACGCGCCCCTTGACCACTGATGGGCACAACAGTACTCACCCTGCCCTCTCGTTTGGTTTGTAAATCACTGCCAAGCCAGTAGTTAACCAATGTGCCGGTCTCTATCGAATACAGGTAATCCTCAGCCACTTGAAAATCAATACTCAGATTATCAGTTTCAACCAGAGACAGTACCGGATTACCCGGCACGACCCATTCTCCAACTTCCGTGTATTTGTTTTGTACTATCCCTGAAAACGGCGCTCGCAAGGTATGCCGGTTGAGTAAGGCCTTGCGATAACTGGCCTCGGCCACGGCCTGCTCAAGCGCCGCGTTACTGGAGGCCAGCACGGCTGCAAGATCACGTACAGTAGATTGTGCGATGCTGCGCTTCGGTAAAAGCTCACGTGCTTCTTCCCATTTTCTGCGCGCATCCTTGGCCAGCACTTCGGCGGATTTCATGTCTGCCTGTGCGCTTTGCCATTGCCAGCGGGCAAGTTCCGCATCAAGCTGCAGCAGCACATCGCCACGGCTAACCTTGCTGCCACTGTCGACGACAAGCTCGGTGACCAGGCCGCTGGTTGCCGCCGAGAGGTTGGCATCACGAAGGGATGTTACCGTGCCTGTAAGCTGCACCCGCTGAGTAATGGCTTGCTCTTGCACCAGTACCGTGCGTACTGGTGCACCTGCGTTCTCTTGCGCTGCTGCCGGGACGGCCGAAACCACTATCACGATAATTACGGCGTATAACAAGCGACCCATTTACTCTCTTACCTGACAATTTGCGGCAAATAGAGTACCGACATTGGTCGCACAATGCCAGAATGAACGGTAATCAATAACTGTTGCCAATGATGTAGAATACAGGGCTTATGTTCGCGCTCAGTAACCGGTAATTCAATGACAGTGTACAAACATATTTCTGGCCTAAAATCCGTTTTGCGATTGTTGAGCATAGGTGCGCTCGCGGTCGTATTGGTGTCGTGCAGTGATTCCGAACATACGGATGGTGCCTTTGCAGAGATTCCAACGCTGAACCTTGCGTTCACAAATTCTCCTATCGATGTGCAAACCAGCCAGGCCAGATTTGCCGGGAACGTAGCTTATGGCGATGAAGAACGAAATGTGTTTGATATCTGGTTACCTGATAGCGATACCCCCACTCCTTTAGTGATATACATTCATGGTGGTGGATTCACGAGAGGCGACAAAGCCATTGAGGAAGGACCAATCGCCGATATTGTGCGTGGTTTCCTGGACAGAGGTATTGCCGTTGCCAGCACAAACTACTATTTGCTCAGTGTCGATCCGCTGGATACAAACGGCGTGATGAAATCGTTGAATGACAGCAAACGTGCTTTACAGTTTATGCGCTACCAAGCATACAGCTTGAACATAGACCCCGACAATGTTGCCGTGTTTGGTGTATCGGCCGGAGCGGGTACGGCACTGTGGCTGGGGTCGCAAGACGAGCTTGCTGAACCTGACAGTACAGACCCCGTACTGAGAGAGTCCTCACGCATCAAGGCCGCCGGTGCGCTGGCAACCCAAGCCACCTATGACCTCGGTCGTTGGGAACAGGTTCTGGATGACGCACTGGCACCATTCGCAGCCATTCTGGGAGGTACTGACGTAATCACAATCTCAAACGCGGTGGGCGCAACGGATCTTTTGCTGTCGTTTCTTGCGATTAGTTCGGTCGATGAATTTGATTCGCCGGACTCGCTGGCATTGCGCGCAAACCTTGATATGTTGGCGTTGATGGATGCCGGCGACGCCCCCATATTCGTGTCAAATACCACACCTTCGCCCGACGATCTGGTTGACCTGCTGTTCCATCACAGTTTGCATGCGCGAGCGCTAAAAGAAACCGCTGATGCTGTTGGGCTAAGCAGTGTTGTTTACGCAGACGATCCAAACTTCAGTATTGTAGATCCGTCTGGTGAAGATATTGTGTCGTTTCTATCACGGCACATTAATTGATTGATCAGCACATGAGACCCACACGCCATTTACCCTAAACGTTTACCCTAAACGCTTACCTTAAACGCGCATACTGCTGCCTGAGCCAACTGAACTACCTTAACAACAAAGGTTTTATCGCTCGCTGCTCGTCACGCTGTTCAGGCGAACTTGTGCCTGGCGCGGATTGGCCAGGTCTTTCAGCTCAAGCATTTCACATTCGTCTTTCACCATTTGCACAATACTGACCGGGTAGTGTCGGCAATCTGCTGGTCGATCGTCATAAATTTCGCAGTAATAGCGCGCATCCGTCGTTTCGCCAAGCCACGGGCAGCGCTTGAGCGGCAGCCCCGAGTTTGGGTCTACCCAAATTACACCATCCGCCACATACCTGGCAATATTGGGTTTAAACAGCTCCCAAAGGGTGATCTCCTCATCGCTTGCAACCAAGCCCCCGTCGCTGTAGTTGATACAGCATTTACCGCATTGATTGCAGTTTTTCACAGCGCTTTTCGTTGTTGCGCTACGGCACTGAGCCGTCTGCCTGGTACCTGCAGAATTTGGGCGATCTTGCGAATTTTAATAAAGCCTCCTTCATCACCACATTCAGCTGCAGCGTGTATTCCAGTGTACTACCCCACCAGTTCATTTTGGCAGAATGCCCCCTGAAACTCTCTTCATAATTGTTCTGCCTGGCGGTTATTGACACTATACCGACTTTGCTTTGCAGCTTGTTCGCAACGTACGCATGTCGCAGCTCGATGGTGACTGCATTACTGGCACCATCAGTTTCATCAAGAAAAACCAATCGATTGTCAGTTATCGCCTGTAGACTACCACGTAACCAGTCGAGCGCTTGCTCCGTGGCCAAGTGTTTGAAGTGCTCTGTTTCGGATCGACGCGCGTCGCGAACAATGATTGGCGCGTGGCATTCAAAACCTGCAAATGTGGCGCTCTGCTTGATTGCTTTCGGGTTGAGCTGTTGCACGGTGCCTGCGCAGCCAACAAGAAACAGCAGGCACGCTGTACAACGAACTCTCAACATGGCAGATCGATTCATACCGCCAGGCAGTGATGTTACTGAATATTTGCCGCCATCAGACGCACAAAATCCCCGTCTGACACGCTGTATAACTGGCCGTTGCGTAGACGCCACCGTTTCCGGCCATTCTCGTGGGCAACAAGCCATGCCTTGTTTGTAGTGGTTTGAATCTTTGTTTTGCCGCGCGAGAAAGCACCACCCGGGACTATTCTCATCGTTGGCAGAGCGAGCAGATTGTCTCTGTGATATTTTGACAAGTAAGGGTCTGATAACTCAATCGACAATAAGGTTGATTGCTCTAAAGCGCCTGCCTGCATCGTTTCAACAAGCCGTGCTGCGCCATTTGCCAACCAAACTTCTTCACCCTGTTCAGGCACGTAGTCAGATTGCACTTTTTTGGACAGTCTGGCCTCAACTCTCCGCAGTTTTTTGTCTCGTATTTCCATCAGTGCTTGCTTTTTATGCGTGTCCCCGGTTCTCTTTATCTTAAGGGCATATTCCTCTCTGATTCTGTTACGTTCGGCGTCCACTTTTTCGGGGCTTGCCACAATGACTCTGGGCACCACCAGCTCACTTTGGAACTTCAACCCGCCAAAGTCGACACGTTCCAGTTTTGCTGCCTGCGCCGAGCCCGTTTTATTGGAAGCCTTGTTACGCTCGTAAAATTCAAACTGTGTGTAAATCTCAAAAGATTCCAGCTGCGGAGTAAGCCCGTAGTTGCTGGTTAGAATAAGCAGCGCGTCCTCAGTTACTTCACTCAGTAATTTCTTTCGATTGCTACCAAGTTGTTCACCATCTCGTCGCTCATAGACCGTATCAGCCCAGCTGATAGCGTTGATACTAGCGCCAAAAGCGTTATGCAGATCGCTGGAAAAGTCTGTATCCTGAAGTGCGGTTCGAAATCGTTCGGCCCGAGCTTCCGCCTTCTTGGTCGCGCTATTGTTAGCGGCTGAATCTACAATTGCCCCTACCAACGCACCCAGTGCACCTGCCTGATGACTCATGTGGGCCGCAGAGTTAGACGTGTTGATTTTGACTGACAGCTCACTTTGCGGCAGAAAGGATACAACCCGAAGGGAAGATACCCTTTCTTGCAACTCGGGGGTTACTTTCTGCTGATACGATGCACATGCAGACAATACAAGCGCCATAGCAGAAAGCCAAAAAAACAGATTTAATTTTAATTTCACGTTTTCCTCGTAGCTAACACTTATCGATTCCCATAATTAAACGTTAGATGATTGCTGACAGATTGCGATTGATAGTTTGATTTATTGCTCAAATACGGAGCAAATAGCAGCATTTCATGCTACTCAATCTGTACCAGCGTCTGACTTGACAAAAATTATCTGACAACGTGTGTGGTAAAATAGTTGCAAGCTGAGGTTTCATCTCGGTCGGGAGATAGCTACATAATGAAGGTATGTCTTGTGATTGGTGCTGGGGCCGGTATCGGTGGCAGTGTGGGTAAGAAATTCGCACAAAATGGATATCATGCCGCTTTATGCCGGCGCAGTGACGAAAATGGTCTGCAAGCGATGGTATCTGCTATCGAGGCGGATGGTGGCTCTGCCAGCGGGCATTTACTCAATGCGGTAAATGAAGATGCCATTGAGAATGTTATTGCTGATGTAGAGAAAAACGTTGGCCCAATCGAAGTTGTGCTGTTTAACCTGGGCGCGCAGATTGGTAATCGATCGCTGGAGGATACCGAGCTCAAAACCTTTACTCTCGGTTGGCAGATGGCCACCTTCGCGTTGTTTCGAGCAGCGAAAGTAGTGATACCACTAATGGTGAAACGCGGTGGTGGCACCTTGTTAGTTACTTCGGCAACTGCGGCCGTCAGAGGCAATGCGGGCCAGCATTCACATGCGGCAGCCATGGGTGGAAGACGCATGCTGTGTCAAAGCCTGAATGCGGAGTATGCGTCCAAAGGTGTGCATGTCGCTCATATAATCATCGACGGTGCTGTAGACGCCCCAGACACGCTCGGCAAAATGTTAGGCGACGAACTGTTCCAGAAACTGCGTGAAACGCGCGGTGGCGATAATGACGGTTTATTACTGCCCGAGCAAATTGCGGAAACCTACTACCACCTCGCGCAACAGCACCGTTCCGCGTGGACACACGAGCTGGATCTGCGTGCGTATTCCGACCTGGCCTGGTGGAACCACGCGCCTTAAGCTTCAGATTGAGATTTCCTGATTCGCTGCTTCTGTGCGTACATGGCTGAATCAGCAGCGTGCAACAGCGCGTCCATATCAACCCCATCGCTTGGAAAATGTGCAGTTCCCGCGCTGGCGGATACCGTCAGCGTTTTTCCAGCGATCTTGAGCGGAGCTTCGCACGCTTTATCCAACTCTGCCAGCAGCCGCTCTGCCACTTGATGGGTCAGTTCAGACTGCACTATAGCTGCAAACTCATCACCTCCCAACCTGAAGACAGAGTCATTTGATCGAAAGGTAGATGTGAGCAAATGCCCTACATGCTTGAGCATCAGGTCACCGGCTTGATGGCCGTGATTATCATTGACTGCTTTGAAATCGTTCAAGTCAAGATAAAACAAACAGAATGGCGAGCGCCTGGAACCTTCGAGATCCGTTAACTCAGACATCATTCGCTCAAAATAGCGGCGATTATTCAGTCCGGTAGTGGCGTCAGTATGGGCTAGATACTCGAACCTCTGCTGGCTTCGATAGATAGATTCGGATAAGCGATTATTGGCAGCAAGCAACACCATCAAGGAAATAAAAATCAGACTTGTGCCAGTAATCCACAAAGCCGGCTGAAAGAACTCCCGGTCGCCGGGATGTAAAACCATAGGTACTGAAACGTTAAGTAAGGTAAATGCCACCTGGGTAGCGTAGGCTACCAATGTAACGCCAAACCAAACCGCGCCGCTGCGGCTGCCGCCCATTAGCACAGCCATCACTGGCACAATGATTAAAATGGAAACAACCGGAGAGCTTATTCCTCCAGTCAGGGTAACAGCGGTAAATAATAAAATTGCAAGCATCGCCACAAACACATGACACGCTAGCAAACGATTTTTTGTCAGGTAGTAAAGAACCAAGCTGGCTATGTACAGAGATAAGGCGACAGCGAAGGACACAAGACCCAACTGCGTTCTCTCAACCGCAAGAAAGAACCAGATAACGAACAGCAGCAAATTTGCAAAGATTACCCCCAACATTATTCCAGCGCACAGCCGGCTGTGGAATCTCTCCATCGGAGATAAGGATGACACATCACCTATTACGTGATGTATAAGCTGTTCCGCTATTTTCATGTCCGTCCATGGGCACGATCTATCAGAACAGTATAGAGAGCGAGTTGAAAACGAGACTGCGCGCGAGATGAATGGTTAACGAATATCAGTCACTTTGTGTGATTTTTGTTCGACACCAAACAGGCGACAGCAAGTTCCACGCTAAAATCCAGCTATTTTGGTGTACGCACTCCGTAGCCCTTGTCATAGCCGTATTTTACTACGCCAGGCCCGGCATAATTCGATTTTACTTCCACGATGCTCTTACTTAAATTGGGAACAAGCTTGCAGTTTTCCCATTTATAATCGCATTTGTACTCATCCCAGGAACTACCGGTTATTTTGCGATAGCTGGTACGACCCATACATACGTAGCCATCTCTTTCCTGGTATGACCTGTCACCACCCCCGTACATATAGCGGTAGAACTTCCAGCTCGCCCGCGAAGGATATTCTTTCAACCCGCAGACATGGGTTCGTGATTGAATCGGATCAATTGCTGGATATGTGGTCTTGCCACCGCCATTGCTACCGCCACCAACGGGAATATCAACGGGATTTACTCTGATACTGCACAATGGATCACTCATGTTACCCGCTATCGTTTGCTGAATATTGCCAAGACCAGATGCATTGTAGTATCTCTCGCCAAGCCAGGTTTCCCACCATACTAACAGGCCAGCTGCTTCGTGAGCACGATCATAATTGCAGAGTCGGCAATTAGCGACCCCATCATTATTCTGGTCGAAAACCTGAAAGATGTGATCGCGTGCCTGATGCAGTAGGTCGTTAATATCGCGGCATATGTACCAGTTATCGCCGCTACAAGTACCAACCAGCTGCTCGCCCATTCCCCTTGCCCTATTGATCAACTGCAAGCCGGTCATCAAAGACCATGGTTCTATTCCCGCACCGCGGTCTCCGGTCATGCACGGCTGATCCACACCGTTTACTCCTGGGCTGGTTGACGAAATGATATCCGGTCCACTTCCGGAGGAGTTCGTGCCGTAGCGCGAATTTGTAGTGTATGGGTTACCGCGGGCAACTTGATAGTAGCTACCCGAGCTACCGCTGTACTGTGTTCGCCCTGACAATTTCAGCGCCGCTTCAAAAACCTCGTGTAGTGGACGACGGTCATACACACCGTACTTCTCAGCAACTATTTTATCGTGGTAGCCAAGCGAAGTTTCGCGCGCGATTCTACCTGGCTCGCGTGTACCGAGATACGCTTGTGCATTGCCAAACAGCTGCTCCATCGCTAATTGGACGCAACTTACCGCTTGAAGTTTTTCCGCATTATTATCATGCGCCTGAGCTAATCGACCGAGTGCATGACCGTAAGCATATGCACGATCGAGACCGACAACTGCGTTCTTTTTGCCGTACGCACCTTTCACATAGATATCAAAAGCCTGCCAGATAGAACTCACTTGTGGGCTTGGATTTTGACACTGGTAGTCGGAACCGGGATCATTTCCTTCAAAATACTGGCCATGAATTGCAGGTGCCAAACAAAACGACATTACAACGAGAAATACCCCTCTGCCAGTCATCATCACTTTCTTCATTTTGTGCATTTTCGCTCAACCTTCACGCAGACATGTTCACCAAAATTCCAACGCCTAAGCACATCCTCACCACCCCGCATACTGCTAGAGTAAAGCATGCCTTGCGGACATACATAGCATTGGTCTGGATTGCCAGGAACTGGTTGGGCATTGTGCGTACCTCCAATTCCAGGGCATCTGGGCGACGGGTTAGGCCCCGCATCAAACTCGATGCTTGCCGTGATTATTCCGGGCTTAGCCACCGTTTCTGTGACGAAATAGGAGTCGCACCGGCAACGGCCTTTACAATACTCTGTATAATTTATTGTTGATTGCTGGCCGAACGACCGTACCGTTCTCGAATGCGAGGATTGTGCCAAAGACCAAACATGCACCGATTGTACTGCGTTCGCTTCAGGAAGAAATGTAATCGGTTCATTTTGAAAAAAGACTATTCCCAACCCTGCGCCGAGCGCTGCCAGAAAAATAAGAACCGATTTCATCATACCGTCTCCCTACCCATGACGCACCACTCAACGCCACTGCTTTGCCAGTAGGCTCGAAAGTCGCCTGCGAGACCCAAGGAATTTATCAGTGACCGAAGCCATCAATTAAATTCGGCAGACCACTCGAACACTTTTCCCTTATCATTCAAGCAAGTGAACTGACCGCGTACAATCGTCTTGGCGAGGTATGAGCGCCCTTCCCCTCCCAAAGTTTGTATGGGAGGGTCCGCTACACCTTGGTAAGTGCAGTCAGAAACACCAGTGGCTTGCTTGCCGTTGGATCGCCAAACCGTGACCTCGCCTGCTCTCGTAATTCGTATCAGCAAATTCACCGAGAGCCGTTCCTCACCCCGGGTAAATACGCCCTCAAAAGGGACGAACTCCGCGATGGGTTCGACAGTGCCAACCCGCTCCCAGCGGCCCTGCCAACCATCATTGTCCTGATACTGCCAAACAAACCCAACCGCCTCAGACCGAGTTGCCGCAAGCGTTGCGTGTGAGATAAATGGAAAAGAGAGAGTAATGACCATAAATACAGGCCACAGAGAGCGGAATATTTTCGATGCTGAGGAAATCATGAGGATGTCCAAAAGCGTTCGCTTCACTGCATTGTGCCACAATAAACGCGCGCTTTGCTCAATTTTTAGCACTCTGTGCGTTGCGGACAGCAGAGTGTTGCGCTAGGGTTGAGCTCTTAAAGGGAGCCAACCATGAGATTATCAAGTATTTTCGCCTGCGTTGCCACACTTGCTTACTGCTGGGCAATTTGGTGGTTCAGTGCCTTTTTCGCCTCCCTTGTTCCACACGCAAATGGCGCCTACGAAACCACGATGTTATCAGTGGTTCTCGTTGCGCCAATCCCTGAGGCTGGTTCACTTCATGCTTTTCACTGGCAATTGCTGGCCTTATTGTCGCTTGGATTTGCGTTGCGCGGTTCCATTCAGAAATGCAATGACGGTGTACAGTCGGAACTGAGCACTGTGAGCCCACTGCTGGCACATGGATTTTACTTGTTTGCCATTTGCTGCTTGCACATCGTTGGCTTTCTTGCATCAATTGTTGCTGTTGCTCACGTGCTTGATTAGCGTTGGATCAGGTTCTAGCGTGAGCGATAAGATTCTGACAATAGACTTCAATATTGAGGCCAGTGCCTGGCCGAAAGAATTCCGTGATTTGCTTGATGATCTTGGCTTTCGTTCTGCAAAACGCTCTACAGATGAATTCCCAATATGGTACGTTTTGCGTGGTGATGGATATTCCATCTGGCTATCTGAAGCACGGCTTGCCGACTCAACGAGAAACCCTCCGCGCTGGCTAATTCGCTTGGAATCACTGAGCGAATTATCAAGCAACGGTGCAAAATGCTGGAACGAGCTAGTACATGCGCTAACTCAATTTTTTGATTCCAAGTACTTGACGCTACTTTCGAGATAGTTCGAAGAAAACGCTTAAACTCAAACTCATGAATGATCAATTGGCACAGTGGTTATCCGAATTTGATGGCGAAATAGCCCTTAACACGGAGGGTGATGTACTATCGCAAACCACGGACAATATGTTCAGTATTGGGGCGTCACAGCAATGCTTTGAAAAATGGGGAGCTTCGTCTGTCAGAGAATTCATTCTTGCTTGTCGAGATATGGTTGATCGCAAACGTATGGAATCGCCGATATTGTTCTACAGCTGGCTGGATGAGCAAGCGATGCAACTGAGGTTCTGTGCTGCAAATGTCGCGGAGAACGAGTTACCGTTCCGATGCGACGTGAGCCATTGTGAGCTTGATCGCTTTCTTGAATCTCTTTTTCGCTACGAAAGCGGTTTATCCTGCAAGGAGGCGAAATTGTTGGTGTGGAGGGCTTGGCTCGCTTAGGTCTTGACAACCGCTATTGCAAGTTGAGAAACGATAGAGATCTTCGCGCGATCCATCAGCACAGCCCAAATATGCACTTATAGCAGCCGAATACATCAGCTGGGATAAAGCACCGCAATCAAGCGTATATTTTATAGTGTTCCGTGATGTACGAGCGTGAACGGCGCGCGGTGATCACTGCAGACAAAGGGTAAACTGGCGTCCTAGAACAGGTTTTCTTCAACGCTTTCAATCCCTTCGGGGACAGAAACGGGCGAAACCCTGCTTTTCGTCCAGACGTGGTGCGATGGATTAGCCACAAACGGCTCGGAGATTTGCTTTGCGATCACACCAATCAATGTTGGGAAACCTGCTGATCTGTCAAACATTGGGGTTTCGCATTCAGCACATAGTTCGCGCGCAGTTTGGCTCCCGGAAGCCGCGGTAAACTGTCGCTCCACCACCACACCCGTCTCGCCAATGGCTTCGCTGTTGAAAAAGGCAATGGTTGTGAAATCATCTCCGGTTACCTCTCTACAATCACTGCAATGGCAACACAATTGAAGCAACGGTTGTTCTGTGGTTACTGACTCCACGTTACCGCAATCACATCTGGCGACTAGTGCGTTGCTCATTGGACGCGTCGTTAACCTAAATAAAACGCATTGAGCTTGTTGCCATCCAGATCGCGAAAATAGCCGGCGTAAAATCCATCACCTCTTGGTCCAGGTTCGCCCTCGTCGCTGCCGCCTAATTCGATTGCCTTCTGGTAGAGGGCATTCACGGCGTCGGCTGACTCAGCGCGAATACCAGCCATTACACCATTCCCAACCGTTGCCGCCTCACCGTTGTAAGGCTTAGACAAAGCGATGCCGGCGGCCTCCATGGACGTTCCCCACAGAATAAAATCGTCTAACTCCATCAAGCGACTGGCACCACATACGTCAAACAGCGCATCGTAAAACTCCGCCGCTTTGTCGAATTGGTTTGAACCCAAGGTCACGTATCCAAGCATGTCGTTCTCCATATTCTGATGTGAGTACTGTACAAGTTATTGCTGCATGTGAGCGTACTATATTTTGCACGTGGAATGTGCATATTTGCTTAGTGCAGCCCGTGTACAGTTCGAATTTAGCGATCAAAGTTCAAAATTGGACAGGCACTGTACCAGGCCCTTTTTGATCGGCCTCATGATCTATGTCGGTATAGACCATTTGTACAGTGGGTAAACTGATGTTAATGGCCAATTAAACTGACCCACTATCGGCCAATAATTTTGACCCACCCCTGACTGGAATGGGCACTGTTGCCCTTATTCTTCCCGACCTTTGGCCGGGAGATTACCTTGAAGGAGTGGACAA
>JAUIET010000003.1 GCA_030429735.1 Gammaproteobacteria bacterium | reverse complement strand
GTCCACTCCTTCAAGGTAATCTCCCGGCCAAAGGTCGGGAAGAATAAGGGCAACAGTGCCCATTCCAGTCAGGGGTGGGTCAAAATTATTGGCCGATAGTGGGTCAGTTTAATTGGCCATTAACAACAGGGTTCATTTCTATATAGCGATAACAGGTAAGCAAGTAGCGATCTGACTGTACCGCTGAAGATTTATGCCTTCCTTCCCACAGTGAACCGGTTCGCCCATACTTTTTGTTGATGTGGTGCGCATAACGGCTCGCAAGCACTTGCATTGAGCGAGAGACCCCATCGGCTGCTACCGGTGTCATTAGCAAATGGACATGATTTGTCATCAGCACATAGGCATGCAGAGATACGTCATAACGCTTTAGAACAGTTTGGAGCAGGTTGAGGTAAACCCGTCGGTCGTCATTTTCGAAGAAACAGGCTTGCCGATTATTCCCACGCTGGCGCACGTGATAGGGCATGCCTGGCAAGTACTGCCGAGGTCTTCTGGGCATTGCAATTCCTTTTGCTAGCTGCCATTTGGTGTAGAGGTATTATTGGCTAGCTAATCGAAACGTGCAATTGTTTATTTTTTAATCCCTCCGACCCCTTATTTTGCTACGGCTTATTAACAAGAATCTCAGCGCTGCCAATGGGCAACTCAAACGACATTAAGTCTTTTGCGAGCAGGAAGTTGTCCGGTACGCCGCGAATGAAGACATCTTCCACTACAGAAACCTGCGGCACTGGTACCAGATGGTAGAAGGCCACCATGTCTACGTTTGAGTTCTCACCAAGTTTAATCAGGGAATCGGTTGATG
Source organism: Gammaproteobacteria bacterium (assembly GCA_030429735.1). Taxonomy (GTDB): domain Bacteria; phylum Pseudomonadota; class Gammaproteobacteria; order Pseudomonadales; family JAUIET01; genus JAUIET01. Next base: position 438,944 of record JAUIET010000003.1, on the reverse strand, counting down.
CGTGGTAATCCATCACATCAGCAACAATCCTGGATTGACGTGGCTGGCCCGCACTACCAAGAGCCTTCGATAGTGCGGTTACCGTAGGCAGTGACAGCGCGTCGTGCAGCAATAAATCCGCGCCATCGACAATCTTCATCGTGTCGCCGTTCACGTTGCTGTCGCCCGAAATCACAACGCTGCGGCCACGATAGTCGAAGCGATAGCCCACGGCTGGTTCAATGGGTGGGTGCTCGGCAACATAGGCGCTTATGGTAAGTTCGCCATCCTGAAGAATGACACCAGGCGTGATCGTTTCATGGTCCAATATTCCAAGCGCTGGTGGCAGCAAATCGGCGCCGTGATGACTGGTGCGATACACGCGATCTTGTCGATAGCCGGCATTCACTGCATTCGTTACTTCATCAACACCCTGTGGGCCATAGATTATTAATGGCTGCGGCCTGGCTTGTACCCAGGAGGCCAAATTCACTTCATAAATCTCCGCGATGTGGTCTGAGTGAAAATGAGTTAGTAGCACGCCATCAAGACGGTTCAGCGGTAAGCCCATGCGATTGATATTGTTGGTGGAGCCGGCCCCAGAGTCGATCAGGAAAAAATGTTCTGGCGTTATAACTGCTATGCAGGCCTGCGCCTGGCCCATGCCTAGTGGTGATGCGCTGCCACATACAAACACTCTGAGACTGTCTGATTCAGGAAAGGGTGTGCTTCCGCGCTTGGCAATGGCGGCGGTGCCGCGTTCCAATAGCGTGTCCTGCACAGCAGGTACTTTTATCAACGCTCTTGCGGTCACAACCATGAGCAACAGGCTCCCAAAAATTATCAGTGTTTTCTTCATTTTCCCTTAGCTTCTGTTATATATTGACATATATTATGTCACGTTATCTTAAGTGCTGGCCCAGATCAAACTTTTTGTACGACGGTGAAGCGGACAGACAATTCTGCCCCTTACGATTCAGTGATTAGCTCGTCGTTTTGCTCGCGGGGCCAGCTTTTGACACTTTCTCTTCGCGCGTTCATGAATAATGGGGGCTATAGAGCTGTCGCGGCGCCGGCACAAAGCGCGCACAGCTGTGCGCCCTTATTCCGGAATTCCATAGTTCAATGGCATTGGGCACATCCGCGTTGAAAAGTGCATCATCAGCTACGGTGTAAGAGCGGGCAATAATGTTGCCGTGGTGCTTGCCCGGGTCAGTCATTCCCGACGAATGCTCATCACCAATCAGCGGTGTTAACCTACCTGTGTAAACGTATTTGTTAGCACCTCGCACACAAGAAACCCTGGCCTATGTGAACAGCTGAGACCCCGGCGGTTTTACTTACACAGCGCTAAAAGTTAAGGCGAGCGTCAAAGCCGAAGCTTGCCGGCTCTCCGTAGTAACTGATTGTCCACAAGCCGAAAGGGATGGTGTTTTGACGATATTCTTCGTCAGTAATGTTTTTGCCCCAAAGCCCGAACTGCATGCTCACATCATCAGTCAGTCGAACCTCACTGACTATCAGACTGGCATTGAGCACGTCATAGCTGTCGATTTGGCTCGGCGCGTTTTGATCCGGGTTGGTATAGGGTACGTAATCGTCTTTAAAGTTCCAGTCGACATGCAAGTCAACCTTTCCCCAGTCTTGTTGAAGTATTGCCCAGTCCAGACTGATGCTTGCTGTACTCTCTGGCGCATAAGGAAAGTCTTTCTGGTCCCGAACGTCCACCCCTAGCTCTATGAACTCATCATATTCGGTATCCAGATAACCGTAGTTGAGGCCAATGCGCACGTTGTCTGTAATCTGCAGTGCGGCTTCCAGTTCCAGTCCCTGAATGGTCGCGGCCCCTGCGTTGGCAACAGTAGATGCGGCACCGCCCGTACCTTCAAGGAACACGGAAAACTGCATATCACTAATGTCGTTGCTGAACGCTGCTGCATTAAGCTGCAATCGATCATCCCATAAACGGGATTTAATACCCAACTCAATTGAAAGCACTTCCTCAGGCTCATAGCTTTCCCTGAATGTTTCAGCGGTTGGAGATTCGCCATTAAAACCGCCCGATTTCCAACCCTGAGCCACTTTGAGGTAGGCATTTACCTGATCACTGAAATCCCAGGCCGCCACCAGCGAGCCAGACACGTTATCCCAGCTGTCTGAACCGGTTTCAGAGAAAGCACCCACGCCGCCCATTGAAGCAACCGGATGAATGATGTACTGATCTTTTTCCTCATCGGTATATCGAAGGCCAACTGTTAACGCCAGTTGTTCCAGTGATGATGGGCGCCATTCCGCTTGCCCGTACAAGGCGATGGAGTCGTTGTCCATTCCGTATTCATTGTTGTCAAATGGTGCGCCAAACAAACCGAAAAAACTGATTGGGTTAAATACGTTTCCCTCTTCTTCAAAGTAGTACAAGCCCACTACGTAATTCACCGAGTCCGTCTGCCCGATAAGCTGAAATTCCTGACTCAATTGTTCGTAGTCTACTGCTCGTGTTGAGGTGAACAAATTCATGGGTGAACCATCTATGTCCAGCGTATCGCTCCATTCCATATCGCGAAAAGAGGTTACTGACCTGAAAGAGACTTCTCCCATTGCTCCCCAGTCGCCTGCATCCCATTCAACGAACAGAGAATGGCCTTCGATATCAGATATTTCCCTGCCGGCCTGATCATTGGATATTGCGTCGGCACGTTCATTTTCGTCTGTGTCGTACAAGCTCAGCAGAGGGGCAAGAAAACCAACACCAAAGCCATCAAACACAGCGGGATTCACATCCGTTAGCTGCCCCATGCTAGGTGCCTGGTCTCGCTCGCTGGCATCATAAACATAGCGCAGCCTGAGATTGTCTGTAACATCCAATTGAGTGTCCAAACGCCACACCTGGCTATCCAAGTCGCTGAATTCACTGGAACGTCCAGGGTCAGGGCTAATGAATGGGTTGGCGCCAGCTGTCGGGTCTGAATAAACATTGTCGTAAAAACCATCTCGGTCGGCTTTCAAGTACGCCAGGCTAGCCCTGAATGCGCCCATGCCTTCGCCCACCTGGCCCAGGCTGCCCGTGTCGATTCGCAGCTTTGCTTTGACTAAGCCTTCATTGCCCGCGGTTAAACTGACTTCTCCGCCAAATTCTTCTGCCGGTCTGGCAGTAATCATGTTGATTGCGCCACCGACGGTATTCTTGCCGTACAAGGTGCCCTGCGGGCCGCGCAATACTTCAACACGTTCCAGCTCGGCGATTTCAAAAATACCTCCGAGATTCTTGCCCAGAAATACTCCATCGAGATAGATGCCTACTGTAGGTTCCCAGGTGATGGCCGGATTTATTGTGGCAGAACCACGAATGGCGATAGTTGCGCCGGTAGAACCGCCAGGCGATTCCGCAATTTGCACATTCGGTGCAAACAGCGAGAGGTCTTTTACGCTCGATATTCCGCGGGCGTCGATATCGTTCTTGCCAAACGCAGTAATGGCAATAGGCGTGTCCTGAAGCGATTGCTCCCGCTTTTGCGCGGTAACAATCACCTCTTCTAGTTGTTGAGCCAAAACAGGCGGAGACGCGATCGCGATACTCACAGCGGCAGCCAAAAACCCTTTGTTCATGTTGTTCACGTTGTCCATCTTGCACTCTCAAGAATACCGATAAAGTTAAGACCGGCAGCGTACCTCCTTTTTTACGCATTGCAAGCGATTGGCGCTTACAGTTCTTTCATCGCGCTCAGGGTTGGTTGCACATATGCAAGGCAAATCTGCGTACGTGTCGGCTACTGCTGGAAGCAGGAGAAAAGCAAGGCCCGAAGTTTGCTGCTGCCAATCTGATTAAGCAATGATACGTTGCGCTCGGGTATTGCGTTCACATCCGGATGCGCGTCAATCGCTTTGGTCAGGCTTTCTTCACGAAGAATATGCAACATTGGGTAAGGCGATCGATTCGTGTAGTTGGATGCATCGTTCTGCTCGGTCTCAGAAAACTGATAGTTCGGGTGGAAGCTTGCGAGTTGATACACACCTTCAAAATGCTGTTCCAACACTAAGGCGTTCGCAGAAAACAAGAAATCATTATAGTCGTAAAAATCGAGCAGAACGTGTGGATGAATCAGGAAACTGGTTTCGATATCCTGGCGGTGAGTGAGGGTCTGCAATTCTTCAAGCAGTTGCAATAGCAACTGCTCTGGCTCAGTGGCCTGTGATACCTTGTACCGTACTCGATCGTTAAGGAACTCACGCTTTGCGAATGGGCAGAGATTCAGATCAATCACTACCGTTTCGATCCATCGTTTGGTTGCAGTAATTTCCGCGCGATCGAACATCAGTTACCGCCTCTGCTGTTCGAGCAATGACGTAACATCGTCCTATCTATGTTGGCTGGCCACATACCGCTCAATTTGTTCTCTGAGCAGCTGCAAGGGTAATCCGCCCTGAGCCAAGACGGCGTCATGAAAATCACGAACATCAAAGCGATCCCCCAGTTCTTTTTTCGCCTGTGTGCGCAGTTCCAACAAGGTCAATTCTCCCATCTTGTATGCAAGCGCCTGGCCCGGCCAGGAAATGTACCGGTCCACTTCGGTTTGAACATTGTGCCGGGAAAGAGCGGTGTTCGAGGCGAGGTAATCCATCGCCTGTGTGCGGCTCCAGCCTTTTGCATGAATGCCGGTATCAATGACCAAGCGGCATGCGCGCCACATTTCATAGGACAGCCGGCCAAAATGTTCATAGGGCGTGTTGTACACACCCATTTCCACTCCCAGCTTTTCGGCGTACAAACCCCAGCCCTCGCCGAAGGCGTGCGGATAGAATTCTCGGCGAAATGCTGGTAAATCGCTCAGCTCTTTAGACAAAGCGCTTTGTAAATGGTGGCCGGGAACGGCTTCGTGTAAGGTCAGTGCAGGCAGTTGATACAATGGGCGGCTTTCCAAACCATAGGTATTCACCCAGTACTGGCCGCCTATTTTTGAATCTATTGGTGCGCTAACGTATCGACCTGTCGTGTAGTTTTGTGCAATTTCTACTGGAACAGGCTCCACGGAATACGGTTGTCTTGGTAGTTTGCCAAAGAAACCCGGTAGCTTGCCATCGGCATCTTTGGCTATCCAGGCGGCTTTTGCCAGAAGCTCTTCAGCAGTGCGCGCATAAAACTGCGGGTCAGTGCGTAAAAATTCCAGAAAATCCGAAAACTCACCATCAAAACCAGATTGCTCAATAATTAGGTCCATCTCGGCTCTGATTCTGGCTACTTCCTGCAGGCCGAGAGCGTGAATGGAGTCGGGGGCTACGTCATCCAGGGTGGTGTAGTAACGCACCAGAGCGGCGTAGTAGTTCTTGCCATCTGGCAGGTATAGTGCGCCCACTTTATCAATGGCGCCTGGCATGTACTCCTGCTCAAAAAACGTTGCAGTTTCTGTAAACATCGGGCCCAGCTCATTCCTGAACAATGCCAATGCCTGAGCGCGCAAGTGCTTCTGATTTTTTGCAGAAACCTTATCGTGCATATTCAAGAAGGGTTGAAACAAGGGGTGGGTTTCGACATCGCTAACGAGAAGTGCCTTAAACGACGGTAAAATATGGCCAAGAATTTGCTTTGGCTGGGTGAAACCTTCCTTGAGGCCAAGGCGCATATTGGCGACATTTTGCGCAAAATAAGCGGGTAGAGCCTGCAAGCGTTTAAGGTAGTTTTCGTAGTCCTGCGTGTTGCCAAACGGAGTTCTATCAACCACATAGGCGATAGTGCTGTGAAAACCATCGTCGGCAAGAATGGGCATTCGCCAGCCCTTGAATTGAGACAGCTCCAAATCATGCTTGAGGATAAACGCCAATAAATCACGGTTTACCTTATTGCTATCAGTCAACTCGCTCGCATCAATAGCGAACAGTTGTTGTTGAAAATTCTGTGCAATCTGGTGGCGGCGTTGTTGATCAGCGGGACTTACAGCTGGTAATAGTGCGTTGTAATCATTGACGCCACTGAAGGTAGCACGCAACGGATCTTCCCGCAGCTGATTGGCCCAATACTCGTCGGCGAGTTGCAGTAATGCTTTATTTGCGTCCGCCCAGGCAGTCGGCATCAGGCTAACTAAACAAAACAGCAATAGACAGCGCAATGGGTATCTCCAATAATTGACGCAAACAATATAACTCAAAGCGGTGGCCAGCAGAAACCACTGAGCAACACCCTGATTTAAAGGGCCGCCTCACCTGAAACCTGATCTGCCGACTAGGAGGCAATAATGACTGACGTGGTACCTACTGTTTGCAGGCTGTGTATTGCCCATTGTGGCGTGCTTGCCCATGTGGAAGACGATGCGGGCCGGCGCAAAGTTACTAAAGTCACGGGAGATCCGGACAATCCGTTATTCAAAGGCTATAGCTGTCCCAAGGGTCGAGCATTGCCTGAGCTGCATAACCATGAAGGTCGGCTATTAACAAGCCTCAAGCGCAACCCACCTGGTGAGTTCAAAACGGTGGCCAGTAGCGAGGCGGCCATCGAAATTGCTGATCAATTGCAGTCTCTCGTGGAAGAACATGGTCCACGCTCAGTGGCCGTGTATGTAGGTACACCTAACGTAGCCTATCCGGCCGGAGCTTCAGTGGGCAATGCCTTCCTTCGTGCTCTTGGCTCCAGTATGTTCTTTACGTCTAACACCATAGATCAACCGGGAAAACAAATCGCGATGGCTGTGCATGGAAAGTGGCTGGGTGGTGAGCCGAATTTCGACGACGCCGATGCCTGGCTGTTGTTGGGTAGTAATCCAATCATCTCCAAGTCGGCCGGCATTCCCGGACAGAACCCCGCGCAGAAACTTAAAGAAGCGCAGGCGCGCGGCTTACAGTTAATTGTAGTGGATCCCAGGGTATCGGATGTGGCGCGCAAGGCGGCGGTTCATCTTCAGCTAAGACCCGGTGAAGACCACGTTTTATTGGCCGGAATGCTGAATATCATTATTCAAGAGCAACTTTATGATAAGGAGTTCGTGCGTGAAAACGTGAGCGGCTTTGACCAACTGGCCAAAGAAGTAAAAGCATTTACACCAGGGTATGTTGCTGAGCGCACGGACGTACCTGAGCAAGACATTGTGCGCGCTGCTCGCATGTTTGCAAGCGCAGCTATAAAGCATGCCAATAGCGGTACCGGACCCAGCTTCTCGATGTACTGCAATTTGAAAGAATATCTATTGATGTGCCTGAACACCATTTGTGGCGCTTACGTGCGTGAAGGGCAGAAAGCGACGCGTCCGAATGCGATGTTGCCAAGCTACGTGCCGCATGCACAGGCCCTGGCGCCGTTTAAAGGTTGGGGCTACGGTGAGAAGATGCGTGTGCGCGGTTTGACAGACACGGCCGCCGGCATGCCTACCGCCGCCCTGGCCGATGAGATCTTGTTGGAAGGTGAAGGCCAGGTGAAAGCCCTGATCTGCATTGGCGGAAACCCGATGGCGGCCTGGCCAGATCAGGCCAAAACTCAGGCTGCAATGGAAGCGCTGGATTTACTGGTGTGCTTCGACGTGGAGATGAGCAGTACCGCCAGACTTGCTGACTATGTGATTGCTTGTAAGCAAACGCTGGAAACACCAGGCATGAGTCAGAGCGGCGAGAATATCAAATACTTTGGTAGCGGTATTGGTTTTCAGGATGCATACGGTCAATACTCGGACATTGTCGCCGACCCACCGCACGGGTCTGATCTTGTCGAAGAATGGTCGTTTTTCTATGACATGGCAAAGCATCTCAACAAAGAGTTGTTTTTTGCCGCTGTGTTTGGCTTTGCCAAGTACAAGGAGGCGGACATGGTGGTGATGCCGTTACCGCTGGACAAGAAGCCAAGCACGGCCGATATCTATGCTCAAATCTGTGCGAGCTCGCGTATTCCTCTGGAAGAAGTGAAGCGATACCCGCATGGAAAAATATGGGATGTGGAAGTACGGGTTGCCGACAAAGAGCCAGACTGTGAAGCGCGCCTGGATTGCGCAAACGATACCATGCTGGCGCAGCTGGCCGAGGTATTTGCCGAAGATTTTCGGCAAAGTTGGAATGACTCGACGTTTCCGTTCCGGTATATACCGCGGCGGCATAATAATTTTATGAACTCCGCTGGGCGCTCGATTAAAAAACTCTCAGGTGGGCGGCGCTGGAACCCGGCATGGATGCATCCGGAGGATCTTGCGGCCTTAGGTGTGCAAAACGGTGACAGTGTTCGCATCAGTAGTTTACACGGAAGCATTCCGGCCATTGTCGAGGCCGATAACAGCTTGCGCCGTGGTTTGGTTGCGTTGTCGCATGCCTTTGGCGGTTTAGTTGATGAAGACGATCGCTATCTTGAACAGGGCAGTAATGTAGGCAAGCTGCTCAGTACCGAAGTAGACTATGATCCCATCACGGGTATGCCTCGAATGGGAAATATCCCGGTGGCAATTCACCCAGCCTCTTAGCTCTGAGATACAATTCGCAACTTCGCAGTTTCCAAAGGACGCTAGCTGTTGGCAACACATCTTGAAAAGCTATTGGCCCTGCTAAAAGTAGACCGGGTCGACAAATACCTGTTTACTGGTCGCAGCCCCAGGTTTCCGCCGCGCGTATTTGGCGGTCAGGTTTTGGCGCAGTCTCTTAATGCGGCCATTCGAACGGTTGATGACAGCGGCCGCATGCCACATTCCATGCACGCCTATTTCCTGCGTCCCGGTAACCCGAAGAAACAGATTGTTTACGAAGTAGACCCAATTCGTGATGGCCGCAGCTACACCACTCGGCGGGTGGTGGCCAAGCAGGAAGGCATCGCTATCTTCAGCACGTCGGTCTCGTTCCATATTGAAGAAAAGGGTTTTGAACACCAGTTTCCTATGCCAGACGTGCCTGGCCCGGAAAAATTGGAGGACGATTTTGATTATTGGAACAGAATGTCAGAACAGTATCCGGATCGTTTTGAAAAACCTTCAGGGCAGGCGTTTTTTCGCCGCCCGGTCAAACGGCGGGATTTCCTGAACCCCCAACCGCAAGAGCCAGTACAAAACTACTGGTTTCGCCTGGTTGACACCATAGGGGAACAGCCAATTTTGCATCAGACTGTTCTTGCTTATATTTCAGACCACACGCTGCTTGGCGCGGCACTGCTGGCGCATCCGGCAACTGGGCGCAGCAGCGAACTGTCTATGGCCAGCCTTGACCACGCTATCTGGTTTCATCAGCCATTCCGTGCCGATGAGTGGTTGCTGTATCATCAAGATAGCCCTTCCGCGTTTGGCGCGCGTGGTTTTAGCCGTGGTAGCTTTTATACACAGAGCGGCCGATTGGTGGCCTCGGTTGCGCAAGAATCAATGTTGAGGAAGAAGACAACATGAACTTGAACGTTCTGCTGTTCACGATAGGCGTATTCGTTTTGTCTGCCTGCAGTGGTGGCAGTGATTTATCCCAAACCGGCACAGCTGCGCCAACGCTTCTACCCACGCCACCTGCTGTGTTGAATGTTTTAGTGGTAGGTGGCAGTAAAGGGATTGGATTGGAAACGGTTAAGTTAGCACTGTCACGCGGACACTCCGTCACCGCGATGGCCCGCCGTCCCGAGAGAATGGAGCTGTCACATGAAAGGCTTTCGACGTTCAAAGGTGACATCCTGGACCCAGGATCCGTCGATCAGGCCGTATCGGGGAAAGACGCTGTGATCGTTTCGATTGGTGCAGCTCCAACGCGCAAGCCAGTCACTGTGTTTTCCAAAGGCACGGCAAATCTGCTGAACTCAATGCGTGATCATAAAGTGAAGCGATTGATCACTGTAACGGGGATTGGAGCAGGCGACAGTCGTGGCCATGGCGGCTTTTTCTACGACAAGATTCTGCAACCTTTACTTCTCGATACTATCTACAGAGATAAGGACATTGCCGAGCAGCTTATCGTTGACAGTGATTCCACGTGGACGATCGTGCGCCCTGGGTTTCTAAATGACGAATCGAGCTCAGCAACTTACAGAGTAGTCTCAGATATGGCGGGCGTCACATCCGGGGATATTTCGCGGGCCGATGTGGCGCACTTCATGTTGTCTGCGTTGGAGAATAAAAGCCATATTAATTCTACGGTATTGATTTCCAACTGATTTGTTACGAGAATCAGCGTTATCAGTGCCCAGATTCGTAACGGCAGATAGTCAGGTTACCAGGTTCGTTGAGCCTGGTCACTCTGGGAAGTCAAAGCGATGAAAACTGGCTACGACGAAAAAAAACCGCTTCTGGTCAGCAGCGAACTTATTCTTGGTAGCTTGCAAGCCGCGCAGGAGCTTGGTGTGGATATCTCCGAAACGCTCAAGCTGACCGGAATATCGCCTGTGCAGTTAGTATCTCCGTCCGGTTACATGCCGCTGCATCAGGCGCTCGCCTTTCTTAATGATGCCGCTGAGCGGTTTGAGTGCCAGCATTTCGGTTTTCTGGTGGCGAAACACCAACCGCCACTTCGTTTCGCCGTGCTGGGTAAGTTGCTTAGGTTCTCCGCTAATCTAGAGCAGGCCATTCAGGACGCTCTGCGTTTCTCGCTGCTGAACAGTGAATATTCTCACTGGGAAATGATCCGCGAGAGCGGCTATGTCAAACTCTTGCGTCGCGGTCGGGTCCTTTGTAACACACCCATGCTGCAGATGCAGATTCTGTCGATTACGTTGGTCTTTAAGGCGCTCAACAGTGTATGTGGGCATGAACTGCCCATAAGCCAGATTTGCTTTTCGCACTCCGCGCAAAAAAATAAGAAACTCTATGAGCAGTATTTTAATGTGCCCGTGTTGTTTAACCAGGAATCAGATTGCATCATATTTCCTGAAACGTGTTTAAAGACACCGGTTCCTACTGCGGATGAAACCGTGCATTCCATGCTGATCGCGCATCTTGAGATAATGGTGAAGGGTTATCAGCAAGAGGACAGCGTGGTTGCCAAAGTGTTACACCACATCAAGGATAATCTCGGTTCCAATCGTTGTAACTTAAATAGCATCGCGCAATTACTCAACCTGAATCCTCGTCAGTTGCAGCGTGAACTCAGAGCTCACAACACTTCCTTCAGGCAGCTGCTGGCCGGGGCGCGTCAGGAAATGGCTGAGCAGTATCTTCGAGACTCAACTGTTTCGCTGATTGAGCTATCTGATCTGCTGGGCTATCAGAATGCCAGTGCTTTCTCCAGGGCCTTCAAACAAGCCACCGGTTTGGCGCCGGAGCATTGGAAAAAACAACAATGACGCAAAATGGTATGTTTCCTGCGCAGATTTGATGTACGGTGCCGATAATCTAACGAAAATTCAGGCTTTGAATCGTTGCCTGACGTGCATTTGCAGGAATAAGGTTAAGGATTATGACGTTAACCACACGCATTAACAGTGCACTTGTTCTGAGTGTTTTGGCGGCCTGTGGGCCTTTTGTCGCGGCTGCAGAGCCGGGCGAGGAAGTGATTACTGCAGTTATGCAAATGGGCTTTGCGCCGCCGACAATTGCGTCTTCGCGCGGTGATGAAAGTGCAGGTCCCTATGAGCGCATGGTCATTCAGGGTGCCACAATAATTGAAGGCGCCGGAGCGCCTCCCATGGGGCCGGTGACGATCGTGATTGAGGGCGATCGCATTGTGGCTTTGAATGGCGGTGGTACCGGTTCACTGCATATGAATGATGAATCATTCGGTGCTGATACCCACGTGATTGATGCAACTGGAAAATACGTCATTCCAGGTTTCGTTGACTCCCACGTTCATTTCGGCACGCCTTCGCACGCCTTTGGCGGTGCACTGACCGATCCGGAGTATGTCGGCAAGCTTTTATTGGCACACGGTATCACCACGATTCGCGACGCCGGCTCGCTTATGGGGCTGAGTTGGACGCTCAAGCACAAACAGCTGAGCGAACAAGGTGCGATTGCAGCACCCAGGATTCAGGCGTATGCCGTGTTTCCTGAAATCATGGAATCACCTGAGGCGGCACGCAAGTGGGTTCGCGCCGTGAAGAAAAAAGGCGCAGATGGCGTCAAGTTCATCGGTGCAGCTCCGGAACTTGTCAGCGCGGCAATATCTGAAGCCAGGAAACTTGGCATGGGAACAGCGTATCATCATTCGCAACTGTCTGTTACGCGAACTAACGTGTTAGATAGTGCGAGAATGGGGCTGGACAGTATGGAGCACTGGTACGGCTTGCCAGAAGCGATGTTCGAACGACAAGTCGTACAGAATTACCCATTCGGCTACAACTACAGCAATGAGCAGGATCGTTTCAGGGAAGCTGGTCGGCTATGGGCACAAACTGCCGAGCCCGGCTCGCAGAGCTGGGTAAATACCCGAGACGAGCTTATCAAACTTGGCCTCACTCTGGTTCCCACGTTGACAATTTATGAGGCCAATCGCGATGTAATGCGCGCGCGTTCCAAGGACTGGCTGGCGGACTACGCAATGCCGTATATGAAGAGAGCGTTCGAGCCAAACCCAAAAATTCACGGTTCTTTTCACTTCGACTGGACGACGGCAGATGAAGTTGCCTGGAAAGATAATTACAAACGCTGGATGTCATTTATTAACGATTATAAAAATTCAGGTGGGCGTGTTGCTGCCGGTGCTGATTCAGGATTTATTTATGGCATCTACGGTTTCGGCTATGTGCGCGAACTTGAGTTACTGCAGGAGGCGGGCTTCCACCCGCTGGAAGTACTGCAGGCCGCCACTATCAATGGAGCAGAGTTGCTTGGGCTCGCGGCCGATATAGGCACGATAGAGTTAGGTAAGAAGGCTGACCTGGTTATCGTCGACGAAAACCCGCTGGCAAACTTCAAGATACTGTACGGCAATGGGCATAGTCGCCTGGACAACGCCACGGGCAAGATGACCCGGATCAGTGCCATCCGCTATACGATCAAAGATGGCATTGTGTTCGACGCGCAGCATTTGCTGGATGATGTTCGCCAACTGGTAACACAGCAACAGCACCGCGAAGAGCAAGCCACTGAACCTAAATAGCAACACAAATACCGCTTAGTCCAGTGATTACTCGTATGAACTCCTTTGTCAGGTTTTTAGCGGCACTGCTTGCGCTGTTAGGGTACCTGTTTCTCAATTCACCGGCATTCGCTGGTCAAACGGCAACTGAAGACGCTGTGGATCGCGTGGCTGAGCAATACGTGCGCTTTGGTCTGCAAATGCAGAACCACGATAAGCTCGAATACATTTATATCGGGCCTCAAGAATGGCTCAACACAGCACGAGCAGATGTTCAGGCTATACCGGTCATTCAGGCGGGTCTGCGTTCACTTACTGATCATTTGCAGGAATCACCCGCCGCGTTGAGCGCAGTTGACGAAGACCGACGCGCTGCATTGTTAGATCGGATTGTTGCAATGATAACTCGCCTGGATATTCTGCAAGGCAACACGCCAGCAAGCTTTGATGAGGAAACGCAACTGGTCTTTGGTGTCACGGTGCCACGCTACAACGAAGATCATTTTCGGGCACTCGCAGCGCAACTGGATGAGCTCATTCCAGGACAAGGTGCGTTGTCGGCGCGCGTCGAACGCTTTCGTGATCAATTTGTGATTCCCGCGAATCGCGTTGAAAAAGTCATTGCCGCAGCGATGACAGAGTGCCGTAAGCGTACCAAGCAGCACATCGAGCTTCCGTCGGACGAGGCAGTACAATTGAACATCACAGAAGGCAAGCACTGGGTTGGTTTTGCACAATACCTTGGCAGAAGCCAGACGACTGTGCACATCAACAATCAGGTGCCAATTCATGTAGAGCGTGTATTGCAACTGGGTTGTCATGAAGCCTACCCGGGCCATCATACGCATGCCAGCCTGGTCGAAGAAGAGCTGCTGAACAAACGCGGCTGGATCGAGTACAGTTTTATTCCACTGCACGGGCCATTGGCAGTGATCGCTGAAGGTGCGGCCAATTATGGCGTTGATCTGGCATTTCCACGGCAGGAGCGTATTCGCTTTGAGCGTGATGTCGTTCTGCCTATGGCTGGTTTAAAGAGTTCGCAACTGGCGCTGTACTACCGATACTTCGATCTATTAGATCAACTGAATTACGCCCGCAATGAAGTAGCGCGAAAGTACTTGTATGAAGGCATGTCGAAGGCCGATGCAATCGAGTGGCTAATGACGTTTGGTTTGGAAGCGCGCGGTACTGCCACTCAGCGACTGGATTTCATCGATGCCATGCGAACCTATGTCATCAATTATAACTTTGGTAAGGAAATCATTCGCCGCTATGTAGAACGCCGCGCCGGAGCGGATCGTGATCGCCAATGGCAGGTATTCCAGGATGTCTTGTCTTTGCCAATGCGCCCGCAGCACATGCTTCAATCACGGTCACCCTAGCCGCTTGTTCCGTAACTGGTGCGAATGCCTATGCTGGTTTTCACGCAAACATTAGTCGCGTAATGGTATGTTATATGTCGCGAAATGATACGTCCGCCTGGGGTGAATTCGTTATGGTGTCGGCTCGCAGCTGACTGATTCCCAGAGCAGTGCGACATTTCACTAGTAACCACCCAGGAAGCACATGATGCCAGCAACCCGCAGATTACGTCAGACCGCAGTGCAAATGTCGGCGATATTCGCCATTGCATTATCTCAGCTTGCAAGCTCTCAAGGACCAATGCTTGAAGAGATTATCGTGACAGCCACCAAGCGCGCAGAGGGCTTGCAGGACGTGCCAATCTCTATGTCCGTAATGAGCGGCGAAAAAATAGAACAGCAGGGTATTACGGAGCTGGAAGATTTGGCTGTGTTTTTACCTAATGTGCACATAGCAGAGGGTGGCACCGGCACGCAGCTATTTATCCGTGGCATTGGGTCGGGCATCAACTTCGGCTTTGAACAATCAGTGGGTACCTTTGTGGATGGTGTTTACTTTGGTCGTGGTCGCAACGCCCGTGCTGCGTTTCTTGACCTGGAGCGTGTGGAAGTACTGAAGGGCTCCCAATCGACACTGTTTGGTAAAAACACGATCGCAGGTGCCATTAATATCACAACAGCGAAACCTGGCGACGAATTTGAAGGCTATGTCCAGGGCAGCTACGAAACGGAAATTGACGGTATTGGCTTTACCGGGGTTGTATCCGGTCCGCTGTCGGACACAGTTCGTGGTCGTTTGGTGGCGAAGGTATATGAAGACGATGGCTATGTAAAAAACACCTTCAGCAGCGAAGACGGTCCCGCTGAAGAAAACAGGGTGTTTCGCGGCACACTGGTGTGGGATGTAACGGATAACCTGACCTTGACCGCGAAAGCGGAGCATGGCGAGTTCAATGTTGATGGTCGGCAAGACTTGATCAGTATCGCAAGCGATTTTGCCCTCAGCCAATACCGCAACCCTACGGTTGGCGACCCAAATTTTCAACCAGCATTCAACTATGAGAAATCGTCCAATAATATCGAGGGCCCCGGTGCGCGTGGTCCGCAATTCGACGACACGGAAGCAGACATCTTTCAAATTACCGCCGACTATCAGTTGGGTGAATACAGCCTGCGTTCAATCACCGCTTATACAGAGTACGAGTACATAAACTACCAGGACGCTGATTACGGGCCTCTGCAGTTTCTTGCTGCGCAGCGAATTGAGGAACACAAACAGTTCAGCCAGGAGTTGTTATTAAGCTCTCCTGTTGGTGGCACGTTCGAGTACTTGGCGGGCATTTACTATCAGGATAACGAGCTGTTAGACAATGAAATTCTGGATGTATTGTTCAGCAACGTACCTGTGCTGGCTGCGCAAGGCTTAGGCGGCTTCGACGGAACCGGTAATGGGCGGTTTGAGCAAGAAACGCAGACCTGGTCCGCTTTTACTCAACTTACCTGGAACATCAGTGACTCGTTTCGCGCCACACTCGGTCTGCGTTACTCCGACGATCATAAGGAGATGACCAAAACAAATGCAATTGGCCCGTTGTTTAATACCGACGCAATTGCTGACCCAACATTGTGTTTCGTATATGAATCTGTGTTGGCACTTGCCGCGTGTCACCAGTTTGATGGCAATACCCCTAACTTTAACAACGAGCGCGATGAAGAGCACGTTACTGGAAGTCTTAACCTACGATGTTAACGATAACGTCATGACCTATCTAACTATTGGCAATGGGTACAAAGGCGGCGGTTACGATGAAAGCAACCGCCTAGGTCTGGTTGAGAACGAAGAGTTCGAGGACGAAAACGTTGACTCGATTGAGATTGGCTCAAAAATGGATTTGTGGGACGGTCGCGCGCGACTGAATGTCGCCGCGTTCTATAGCGAATTTGAAGACGTGCAAGTCAGCACATTCGATGGGAACTGCTGTTTCGTGGTTGGTAACGCAGCAGAGACTGAAGTGCAAGGTATAGAAATTGACTGGATGATAGCAGCCACGGATAAGCTGACATTGACCGGTGGTCTGGCGCATCTGGATGCCAGCTATAAAAACTTTCCGAATGCCGCGTGCAACGCGTTTCAGATTGCCGATGGAAGTTGCGCGGCCAATGGTGGAGTACAGGATTTGAGTGGTAAAACGCTGCAGTTCGCGCCCGATTGGGCAATGAATTTTGGTGCTGAATTTGTAACCCCGATCAATGACGCTATTGACTTAAGCTTCGGCCTGGAAGTGAACTGGTCAGATGAAGTAGCAATTGCTAATGACCTTGACCCGAACCTGATTCAGGATAGTTACCTTAAGGCCAACGCGCGCATTAGCTTGGCATCATCTAACGGTGACTGGAGTCTCGCCTTGATCGGTAAGAACATTACTGATGAAGAGACGTTTACGTGGGGTAACGATGTACCACTCGGCGGCCTTGGATTTGCGTTTACGTATTTCCAGCACATAGATCCGCCCCGTACGCTTGAGGTACAAGCGCGTTACAACTTCTAGACTTCAACCATGCGCCGTGGCCTGGTAAGTTCGCCCCACTATTGGCGGCTTGGCATCGAGAGTGTCAGCAGTCTATGCTTTGTGCTGCTGGCCCTGCTCTGCATGACCGTCGTTGCAGATGATGCTCCCACAACAGTGGTGTTCGAAACCGAACTGGGTGATATCGTGCTGGAAATTGATTCTGCTCGCGCGCCCAAAACGGCCGCTTACTTTCTGAGTTTTGTTGAACGTGGTGATTACAATGGCTCAAGCTTTTATCGGGCCGCGTCGCTTGATGATTCTGATCAGCGTCAGATTATACAAGGCGGCATATTGCACCATGCGCTGAACCGGTCTGGCGCTCTAGGCATAAACGACTTCGACGTGCCATCTCTGAAAGACTTCGATACGACCAAAGACAGTGGTCTGCGGCATCAATTCGCCACGGTGTCCATGGCCAGAGACTTATTGAAAACCGGCGATGTTATTCCAGAGTTTGTGATTTGCTTTCGCGACACACCAACGATGGACTACGGCGTTCGCAATCAGCCTGACGAACGTGGCTTCCCTGCGTTTGGTCGAGTGATTGCGGGCATCGATGTTGCTCGCAAGATTTCGGACCGCGATCTTGGCGGCCTGACACAAATAGAATTTCTGAAAGGGCAGGTACTCTCCACACCTGTACGGATCAATAGAGCCTACAAACGAGTTAGTGACTCGCGCTAAATACGGTTAGCGTTCCTGGTAATTGAACCGACGCAAATAGAGTAGAAACACGCCCAAGCCCGCTATGATGAGCGGGATGGCAATGTGATTTAAATCGTCGTTATACAAACTTGCCGCTAGTGCCGAGCCCGTGAACGCGAAGGAAATTTGCACTGTACCCAGTAGTGAAGACGCTAGCCCGGCGATATGAGGAAGCGGTGCCAGGGCCACTGCTGTTGTATTAGGGAACAGCAAACCCAAGCCAAACATATAGCAAGTGACGCCGGCTAAAAACCAGCTCATGGGTACCGGTTGCAGCGCGAGAACAGCAATATTTAGCAGAGTGGCGAACAGAAAAATATAGGCACCGTATTTAATCAGTGTGAATTCGCCAACCGTGCTGACTTTCATCCTGCTTAGTACGCTGCCACCAACGAAGAACAGCATTGCCGTGCTAAGAATCCGGCCAACATCTATGGCGGGGCGTTTGTACACGTCGACAATGACATTGCCAAAACCGCTGAGTATCGCCATAAAACCGAAAAACCCGAAACCAAGTAGCAAGCTGGCCCACACCGATTGACGCGACGCCGAAAACTGCCTCAGGGTGTTTAAGAAGCCATCATGCCCTGCGTCGGCAGATAGCTTTTGCCTACCGGGTTCCCTAAGGCCGATCATGCAGAGCGCAATGCTGAGTAACACAGCTGCGCTTATCAATGTGAATACACTTTGCCAACTAATGGCAGCGCCCAACCAGGCGCCGATGGCTGGACCTAGAATAGGCAGCGTGGCCAGCACTGCAACGTACAGCGCCAGCAGCTTTGCAAGCTCGTGGCCAGAACGTAAATCACGCGCCAGAGCTCTAGACATAACCGCAGTGCCAGCGGCACCCAGACCCTGAATAAATCGACCAATGAACAAGCTGTTTATACTCCCGGCAAAAATGCAAACAATGCTGCCGACAAAGAACACGCTCAATGCAAGATACAGTACGGGCAGACGCCCGATACGATCTGCGGCGACACCACAGGGTATTTGGCCAAGCGCATAACTGGCCAGAAACACTGAGATAAGCAATTGAGCATTGCCCGCACTGGTGGCCAATTCACGCTGAATGACCGGCAGGATTGGCACGACCAAATCCGTTGCCAGCGCGGCCAGTATTACAATTGAGATCAATGCGCCTACTTGCACGTGGGCGCCTCCTTATCAACTTTGGATGACGAATTGTTGGCCATTATATAGTGATACGTGGCCAACCAGGTGTTGCAGGGCTGAAGGCCAGCTATTTGTCGATAATGCTTTCCACTCCTATATTTAAGCTTGCACACTCACTATTACGCCTATCGAGCCAGTTATGTTCAGCAATCACTCCCATTTGGCTATTCCAGCGGTTTACTCCAGGCTGAACACAAATCGGACATATTTACAGGCCTTGTTTTTGCTTTTTACCTTCGTATTCGTGCTGCTGCTCACTAGCCCAGCTGTTTTGGCATTTGATACGTGCAAGCCTTCGTCCTCGAGCACAGTCTTTGCGCTGCAGGAAAACACCGGGCAATTCGACGCTCGATTTTCGAATTATAAGGTTTGCATACCCAAGGACCGGTTTGGTCTGAATGTCTATCATGGGAGTGAGTTACTCATTGCTGATGCAGCTTCAAGTGTCTCGTTTAAAGGCAAAGTGATCGATATAGGTAAACCTCTGGAGTTCTACCGAAACGAAGAGCAGGCCTGGCTGGAGATGCGTGGCTGGTACTCAAAACAAGACAACTTATGGTATGTCGCGCGCTATCAGTTTCACCCAGGTGTGCCGGTGATCAGTCTGTCATTCTCTGTTACAGATCGGCATGACAATCACCCAAGTGGCGGATCCTGGCAAAAGGAATTCTGGCAGGGCAGGGTCATTCAGGATTTGCGCTTCGACATTGAAACAACCGTGACGCACGAGCGGCAAAACATAGAGCAGCTTAAAGTAGGCAGTCTGTTTGGTAAACGCCAACCAGACGCTGTGCTGCAGTCGCAGCAATTCGCACTCAATATCAAGGACTTCTGGAAGAAGTTTCCAATCAGCGCGGAAACCTCGGGCAAGGTAATTTCCTGGCGTGCAATCAGAGAGCCGACCGTGCTGTATGGGGGGGCTGGAATAACCATAGACTTTGCGTTGTCACTCGATATCGAGAACTATTCGGCAAATGAGTTGACGGCATTGGTTGATAAAGCACCATTACCAGGGTTCCCAGACTGGTGGCTTGAGCTCGATGGATCGCCAACAACAGACCAACAATACCTAAGCTTATTGGTCGACGCTAAGAAATTGATCGCTAGAGCCGATGCGCAGGCCGGCAACTGGGGATGGAAAAACTACGGTGATTATCAAATCAGCGCACCGTACTATAACGAAAAAAATCAGTGGGTGAT
This sequence comes from Gammaproteobacteria bacterium, assembly GCA_030429735.1. GTDB lineage: Bacteria > Pseudomonadota > Gammaproteobacteria > Pseudomonadales > JAUIET01 > JAUIET01. The sequence continues at coordinate 419,014 of JAUIET010000003.1, read as the reverse complement.
TAACTGGGCAGCACTTCAGTACGATCTAACGCTCGGCTTGATGCTTGGCTGGGTGAATACCGGGGATGAGTGGCTATGGGATCGTTCCAGAGCCGCGGTGCGCAATATCATGGATGTTCAGGTCAGCAAGTTTCACCCTTACCCACAGAAACAATCCGGCGCTGGAATTCGTAAAGGCGCGTGTACGGTAGAGGAAGCTCATTGGTGCCAGCCGTCCATTCCTGAATTCAATTACCACAGTCGCGCTCTGCTGCTGTACAGTCATCTGACAGGCGAGATCTGGCCGAAAGAAATTGCCCGTATGCAAATCGATAACTCAGCGTATTTCGCTTACACACGCACAGACTGGAGCAGCAGGCACTACCGAATAGGTGGTTGGGCGTTACGAAACCTCTATTATGGCCATGCCCTGTTTGGTGATGAAGGTACCAAATACATAAGCAAGGGGGAGTCTGGCTGGCCAACCATGTACGTGGGAACCTCCTATAAGATGATCGCCAACAAACTCGTTGAGCATACGGTCAACATTATCGAGCAAAACGATGGGCTGGGTGGCAGCCAGCCTGTGTGGGGCGGGCAGTTGGTTGAAGGCCTTATCATAGCGCTGGAAAACGATATGCTCGAACCAGAACTCCGCGAACGTACACACAAGGCGATCGAAACTGCTGTCAATAAAATAGTCAACGACCAGCTGGTAAAGCGCGGTAATAACTGGTGGATGGTGTACTATGTTGATCCCAACTCAGATAAGAGCAATGCGGCACCCGAACTCAGCAACCTGAATAACTATGGCTGGTTCTGGGTAAACAGTCTGGCCTGGGTATCAAAGAATACGGGTTCGGATCACTCCAAGCTAACCCGGGAACTGATCAGTTGGCTGATGCGAGAATACAGACGTAACCCGGAAGTTCAGACACCACGGTCATGGTCGTCGCTGATGGGTTTTCCGAGTTACGCGATTAATTCCATAGTTGATGAAAACTCCTAGCCCGCATTATTCATCATTTATCGGATAGATGCAGCGCTGCTCTTGCGTTGCGAGTGCTGATTGCAATAGCTCGTTGGGGCAGTGCGTGAGACAGTTGTTGGGCATTGCTCTGCCGCTGTTGCTACAATAAGCGCTGAACTTATGTTAAGGGACACTAGCGGTACGCCGCGGTTGTTGCCATGTCGGCGGAGCATAGATGGAAGGCATGTATCACCTCTCGGAGCCAGTGTCTCCTCACACTCTCATACCTGTTACCAGTAGAGCGTCATTCTTTTGAAGAGCAGCCGCCGGTTTTCGCATGACTGATTACGACGTGTTTAATGGCGATGCAGATGGTATCTGCGCGCTGCTGCAACTTCGAAAAGCAGAACCCCGAGACGCTACGCTAGTGACTGGCGTTAAGCGTGATTTCAATTTGCTCGCCAGGGTGGAAGCGTATGCAGGTGACCGGCTTACGGTACTTGACGTATCCATGGATAAAAACAGTGATGCCCTGCATCGAATACTTGGCAATGGCGCAAAGGTATTTTATGTAGACCACCACTTTGCCGGTGATATACCCGAGCACAGCCACCTTCATGCCATCATTAATGAGGCACCTGATGTATGTACCGCCGTACTGGTCAATGGTCATTTAAAGGGCGCCTATCCTGATTGGGCTATTGTCGGTGCTTTTGGCGATAATCTTCAAAAGACAGCGCGAAGACTGGCCGTACCACTGAATCTGGCCGGCGAGGATCTGGAGTCCTTAAGAAATCTGGGCATTTATCTCAATTACAATGCGTATGGTCAATCGATCGAAGATTTGCACTTTCGCCCGGAAGCCCTCTACCGCACCTTATACGACGCGGGATCAGCGCTGGAGTTTGTGTCCAGTTCCCCTGATTATGAAAAGCTTCGTGCGGGTTATCTGGAAGATATGGACAGGGTTGGCCACTTGAACCCTATCCATCGTGCGGATAACACCGCCGTGTTTCTGCTGCCCAATGAGCGTTGGTCAATCCGGGTTCGCGGTGTATTCGGAAACAAACTGGCTATTGAACACCCAGACCGTGCCCATGCGGTGGTTACTGAAAAAGGCGATGGCAATTATCTGGTCAGCGTTCGAGCCCCGTTGAACAATAAGCAGGGGGCATCTGAGTTGTGCAGGCAATTCCCAACTGGTGGTGGGCGCGAGGCTGCGGCAGGTATTAAAGATTTGCCGCGCGCTGAGCTGGCGGCTTTTATCAGGGCGTTTAATGAGACCTATTGAAACGCCCTGGAAATCGATTAGAGTACGAAAATTGCTGTAGACTACTGGTCTTTGTTGTTCACTAAAGTAGAGGATCTGATTATGGGAAACCTAAAAGTCACCTTGTCGTCGTTGCTGCTCGGCTTTTTTGCCATAGCCCTGATTGGCAACGCGTCAGCGGCCGATTTTGACGCTACCAAAGCCAAACTGGAAGCAGCCATGAAGGCCGAATCACGCCCAGAGGCTGACGTGATGCGCGACAAGAATCGTAAGCCGGTTGAAACACTGGAGTTCTTCGGTTTGCGCGATGATATGAAGGTGATAGAGCTCATACCCGGTGGCGGATGGTATACGCGCCTGTTGGCACCAACCCTGGCTGACAATGGCCAGCTCTACCTTGCTTACGGTGCCGGGCGAGCCAGTGAGGCGCTGAAAGATCTCCCCGGATTCGACAAAGTCAAGGTGCTTGCCAAGGAAGCGAAAATGGGCAGGCCAGAAGGAGCGCGGCTTTATGCGGCCAGCAACACCGATATAGATGCAAAAAATGTTGATATGGTGCTGACGTTTCGCAACTATCACAACTTTGATGCAGAGTCGCGTGCCGCTATAAACGCGTCAGTATTCAAGGCATTGAAGCGCGGTGGTGTGTATGGTGTGGTAGATCACACGCAACGTCATATGCAGGAATTCAGCCCAGAAAACCGTCGACGCTTTGACCCTGTGCAAGCAATATTGGAAATTCAGGCGGCCGGTTTTGTTTTTGAAGACTACTCACCACTGCATTACCGGGCAGACGACGAACTTGTGTATGAAGTGGGACGAAGAAGCGTGTCAGGCAACACCGATCGCTGGACGCTTAAGTTCCGCAAGCCCTAGTAAACAAACACGAGTCTCATCATGTATACAATGAAGGACATCGATCTGGCGTATTTCGATACGGCCGATTTGCGTTTTGAAACCAAGGTAGAGTTAGAATGCACGCCAGATCGACTGTTTGACATTTTTGAAGATGCCGACAGCTGGCCGCAATGGGTAGGTACCATTCTCAAGGTGGAATGGACATCACCCAAGCCCTTTGGTGTGGGAACAACTCGCACCGTTTATATGAAAGGCAATCTGGAAGGCTATGAAGAGTTCATCGCCTGGGAACGGGGCTCCCGCATGGCATTCAAGTTCGTTGGTGCCAACAAAAACAACATAGAGCTGTTTGGTGAAGACTATATTGTTGAAGACCTTGGCAATGGCCGATGTCACTTAACATGGATTGTGGTGATGCAGCCTAAAGGTCTTGGCAAGTACTTCATGAAACTGGGTAAACCGTTCATGGCCAGAATGTTTGCCGGCATTATGCAAAAAGATCTGCCAGCGTATATTGCCCAGCACCCTTAGCCTACTAACAGAATCAGTTAGGCGAAAGTTCCCTTATTAAATCGTACCGGTAATCCGCTTCTTCAAAAAACGACCAGACAGGTACTCGTTCATCCAGACCGTGTGCGCGTGCATCGTCCGCACCCAGGGATAATCCGCCAACGCCATAGGTAGGAATACCTTCCGCTCGAGTAAACTTGCCATCGGTGAAATAGGGGGCCATAAACGGAATCAGTGGTACACCAGGGCGGCGTTTGTGTAGTTCGCTGTCACCGATAGTGAATCCGCCACCATATTAATTGAGTGCGTAGTGAGTGTTAAGCAGATAGCTGATAAAGCGCTTTTTAAACTTTTACCATCGCCAGCGCACGCCAATGACCGGCACTATTGGAAACAAATGCCTCGCTGTCTTACGCACATCGCCGTTGTACTCGCGATACCGATATCCGCCGTTATTTTTTCGGTTCGTGCTGTTCAATACGTCTGCATATAGTAATACATCACCATGTCGGGTGGGAATGCGGCGGCCAATATGAAGGTCCAAAGAAAAGAAACTCGAAAACTGTTCGTTATAAAGCCTCGTGATCAATTCGTCTGCCATGCTCACGCGGCCTGTGCTTGGCCAGCCATCGTGGTAAGTTGCGAAAGCACCGATGTCCCAAAGGTCGAGGTCCCACCGTATGCCGAGCTTTGCGGAATGTTCCTGATGCCATGGTCTATTGACCCAACGGTTGTTTACCCGGTCTTCAGCACGTGAGTAGCTGTAGCTGAAGTCGGCCGTGAAGAACTCGCTGAAATCCCGGCGGACACTGAATTCAAGCCCTCGTATCCTGGCTTCGGTCGCGCGAATTTCTATGCGGTCAGCGTGCAGCTCAGGCAAGAGAACCCATTGATTGTATATGTTTTCGAATCGCGACCAGGGGTCTTTAATGTTTCGCCCATACGCATCAATGCGCAGCAACGCCCCGGATTGAAACTGATGAGTAAAGCCGACACTAATTTGATCGGCAAACTGCGGAGCGTCCAACTCGGCCTTGCCATCATCGAGCTGTAGTTCGTATAGATTTTGATGCTGAGCATAGCGGCCCGCATCCAAAAAGAAATGACTGTTCTCTGTGCGAGAATACGATACTCTGGCGCGAAAGCTGAATACGTTCTCGTGAATCGGGTCTATATCCTGGTAGTCATGTCGAACACCGGTTGTGAGCCCCCATTGAGGACCGAGTTCGACAGTCGCGCCTATATAGGCTGCACCCATCAAGCCACTTCGGCTCAGTGTGCTTTGCAGCTCCTGTTCGAATTTTCCGAGTTCGTTGCCTAGCACGGCAAAGACAGCAGTATTTTCAGCTCTAAACTGGCCGCGTTGATATTGAGCCTCGCCGCCCCACTGAAGCTCGATATCGTGATAGGTTTTCTTCGTAACATCAAACGACAACTTACTGATACGATAATTGCTGCTCTGTTCAATTTCACCGGTTGAACCCAGCGGATCGTTTACTTCGCCTTCCCGATCAGCATCGGCATCCACATGCGATAGTTTTAACTGGGTGGTGCTACCTGCGCGATCTTTAAGCCAGTGAATCCAGGTGCTGGTGTACTTGAACTTTGAGCTGCCTGACTCAAAGTTGCGCTCGTCGCGCAGGGCGATTTTGTCTGCGAAATTTAGCAGACCAAAACGAATACTATTTTCGCCTCTTTCCCACGTGGATCTGAATAGCTCATCATGGAATTGTGGTTTTCCGTAGTCAGTGTCTAATTGGCCAAGCACTGTATCGATCACACTCCGTCGAGCTGATGCCAACCAGCTTAGCTTCCCTGTTTTCCCACGCCCGTCCAACGCGGCACTGACCAGGTTTATGTCCAAATTGCCAGATGATTTTCTGCCTGATTCGATTTGCTTAGGGTCATGCAGTTCTAGATCCACTACACCGCTCATCCGAGAACCTCGATTAACCGAAAATCCGGATGCGTAAACATTGGCTGATTCAATTACATTAGGATTAATCGCTGTAAACAGACTCTGAAAATTTTTAAGGTGAAATGGTTCGATAATTTGTTGGCCATCAAGCAAATACAGCACTTCATTTTGATCGCCGCCGCGCAAACGTAAGTTAGCCGATACACCATTGCTCGCTATACCCGGCAAGGTAGCGATAGCGCGCAAAGTATCCCTGCCCGCACTCGGCAGAGCATCGAAGTCTCTTTGGTCTATGTAATGGATATTTTTATCTTTTGCACCGAGACGATAGGTGCTAGAGACCCAGACTTCCTCCAGAATACTCGGCATTTCGGTCCTGCCGATCGGCGCCTCGGGTGATATGTCTACGCTGGATTCATCAATACTATCGCTGATGCTGGTCACAAATGCGTATTTTTCACGTATTACTGTCAAGTCCAGCTGGTGCTGCTCAAGCAAAAATCGAATTTGCTCCGTAAAGGTTGTATCGGGTTTGGGAAGTGAGTTTATTTGCTGCGATGAGTTCACCAACGCGGAGGAATAAATCACCTCATAGCCCGCGGCGCGATACGACTCCAGGGCGTCGCGCAGCAACATTCCTTCGACCAGTTGTGGTGATTGGGCCAGGGCGCCCATACTCACCAGGGAAATACACGCCAGAAATTGACGCTGCAAGAAATTCGACAAAAGACGCCTTTAATTAAGCAGAGAAAGGCACCGGCTTGGCAAAACGGCTCAGTGCAATCGACCGATCTTAATCGTTCGCTGGTTTTCTGCATAGCTCAGGTTAGAGCTTCGGGTAATAATATCCAGAGTTTCTCTGGGTTTGGCCGGATTCAGCGCACCACTAATGCGCATGGTAGCGACACTGGCTTCCACACCCTTGCTCTCGTATTCAATGTGCTTACCGAGGTCTTGCGCAATGAGTGACAAAAGATCTGCAACTCGCTCAGATTCGTAGCTGGTCGCCGTGTTATGCACCCAATCCCACCGGCTATTGGTCTTGGTCTCAAAATATTGATGCACGTTATTTTCGCTGAGTACTACCACAGCGGCTTCACTTTCTCGTGGACTGGCGATATGCTGACTGTTGTCTGATTCAACAATTATCGTGCCTTCCCGAACGCTTGCTTGCAGTTCGTTTTCAAGTAATGTGACCAAAAACTGGGTGCCAATATCGGCAACAGTTCCATAAGGTGTATGCACGAGCAAAGTACTTTTGCCTTTGGCATCTGCATAAATCTGGCCCTTTTTGAGCTGTATTTCGGAGCGATCATTCCAGATCAATTCCGTGCCGGCAGCCAGACGCAACTGAAGGTCACCGGCAGAAAGAGACGCTTGGCTGAGCGCCAGAATCCTCTGTTCAGCTTTAATATTGAATATGTCTTCATTGACACGCTGACTGTCTATTAGTAAATGCGGCGCTGAACGAACCTGAAGAGTATCGTATTGATTCTCTGGCCACATTAGCATGCCTACCATAGCCACTAACATAACACCCGCAGCCATGGATAAGCCTTGCCATCGTCTAAGCTGCTTACGTTTGCGTGCCACAGCAAATTGCCATTCGTCATTCAGTGCGGCGTGTGCCAGGCGAGTGCTGTCCATTGAAGGGGCTTGCCTTAATGGCACCTCCGCAAACAGATCACTAAATTCATCAGAGTCGTCTTTCATCTTGAGAAACCTGCTATTCGGCCTCGGCCGCCATCACATTTACATAGGTGGATTTGAACGCTTTTCTGGCCCGTGCCAACATTGATTGTATTGCGATGCTGCTGGTGCTGAGGCGCTCGGCAATATCATCAACGGTAATTCCTTCAACATACTTCATTTCCAGTACCCTACCGTAGTCGCCTGGGAGCTGATCAAGCATGGTATGAATCAAGGCAATATGCCGCTGGCGATTTAGCGTTCCTTCCGGGGTGAGTTGCTCGTCAACTGCTAGCGAATCGATGTGCTGCATCGCCATTACGTTGTCTTCAATAAACAGCGTGTCTTTCTGACGACCGCTATGTTTGTAATAAGTACTCAGCTCACTGCGAGTAACCTGATAAAGCCAGGCCAATAAGCTGGATTCACCGCGGTAGGTCTCTGCACGTCGCATAGCTTGTCGCATTGCTCTGATCACAATATCGTCTACGTCGTTTTCTGGCGCCCGATTGCTGCAAAACCGATGGATGCGCGGGTGATAGCGACTGAAAAACTCATCGAATGCACTCTGCTCGCCGTTCAGCATGCGCTTTACCAGGCGTTTGTCTTCCGAATGTTCTGACATGTTGTGCGGTGTAATCTTGCCTCTATTATTCAGTAGAGAACGAATTTGCGTTCAATCAATCGCGAGTATCCTTTTTTTGCTGTCATGTGACAACACGACAGTGGGCCGACTCTGTTGGAGTAAACAAACGACTACGCGGTTAGACTGGCTTTCGCGTATTGTCGAATTACCTCCAGGTCTTTACGAATAAAGTGGCCCACAAGTCTTGGAAACAGTTGGTTAAGACGGGCAAATCCTTTCTCGGGCCAACCCATTGATGCTGAGTGTTTTTGGCTGTGAATAAACGCCATCAGCTCCCTTGCAACTTGCGAAGGGGAGTCCATGTGCACATTCAATTCGGAATTCATCTGCTCAACGTGAGAACTGTTCAACTCAGTCCTGGTTGCGCGGGGGGCAAAGTAACGAATTCGCAATGTTGAACTGTCGTATTCTCGCGCCAATGCTTCGGTAAATCCGCGTAACGCGAATTTACTGGCGGAGTAACTGCTAAAGCCGGGGTATCCTATGCTACCAAACGTTGAGCCAATGTTGATAATTTCGGCAGGCGCTTGCTCTAAAAGATAGGGTAATAGCGTCCTGGTAAGTTGAATTGGGGCCAACGCATTGGTGTCCATGATTTCTTGCACTGTATCAGCGCTTTGATCTTCGAACATTCCAAAGACGTTGACACCGGCATTGTTGATCAGACGGGTGACAGGTGCTGAATGTTTTTGCACATAGCGCAAGATAGCGTCTCTATCCGCGTCATCGGTGATATCTGCCACCAGATAATCCAGCTTTCCGCTGGAATCGGCTTTCAACTCACTTAGCTCATGTTGCAGATTCTGCAATGATGATTCGTTTCGTCCGACCATCAAGATAGATTCACCGGTCAAGTGCAACTCCATGGCAACAGCGCGCCCTATGCCACCGGTTGCACCGGTTAGTAATGTTACCGAGTTGTTCATATCCATGCTTTTGACCCCATACCAATATTAATGATGCGCTCCGATGCTGGTCCGACAATGGCACGCCGTCCGTGCATTACTCGTTTATTGTCAATCAACAGAACATCACCCGCCTGCCAGCTGATTTCGTGTACAAGTGGTTCCGCCAACTCGCAGAGCTCATCAATCACGTCCTGACCTATCTGGGCCCCGTCTATCGTGCAATAGGTCGGTTTCTCGTAGTTAAAAGAGGGGCCCATTAAGGCATTTGCGAATGCTTTTGCCCCTGACATGTTATCCTCACGAACCGCGCTGAGCGCCAGAGAGTAGTCAAGCGAGCCATCGTTGTTCAGCACGCCGGACTGGCCTCGAATCTGCTTCAAGAAACCGTGCAGCTCCTGAGGCGTAATGAGTTCGTGATCCACTTGTCCAAGGGCTGTAGCCACGTAGCGCTTCCAGATCGTAGCAGGCAGTGTTCGACGAACCGTAATTGGTTTGCTAAACACCGCGCGCAAGCGAGTGGGCAGGCGCCCCCACAATTCCAGGCCGTCACATACAGTAGTCTCTGAGCCCATCCTGGAGGCGTGAAGGCAATGAAAAGCAATGATATCGGGCGGTAATGGCGTGTTGCCATTTTCAATATGCAGGCCGATAGGGCCGGTACCGGAATCTACCTTCTGGGTTTTTTGGCTCGCTGAGCTTCGTGCAGGATCGAATGTGACTTTATCTAAAAAGCATTCGAGCAAGCCATCAAACTGCTGCGCCTCGCCACACTCACCGCGTAATAGTGCCCAGCCTGCGTTCGCGAGTTTATCGCGAGTATGTCTGTGTTTTTGTAGCGATGTTATAGCGTTCATGCGTCGACAGCTCCTACTGAGAGTGATGTTTTGTACCGTTGGAATATGGCATCACGTTTGGGTTTACCGTTGGCTGTCATCAGTCCATTTTCGGAGTTGAATGGGCCATCAGCCAACACCCAGTGTTTTACCTGGGCTTAGTCGGGAAGGCTTGCGTTGCGCGTTTCAATCAACTGAGCCATTCGGTCAGAGTCTGACTGAGAACGGCTGACAACAACAGCCGACAAATGAGATTGTGCTTCACCAAATATTGCGAGCTGGTGTATTTCAGGTTCACCAAGAAAATGAGACTCAACCCATTCAGGCGAAATGTTTCGACCGAAGCCGCTGATGAGACAATTTTTTTTACGACCATTGATGAAAACAAAGCCGTCTTCATCGATGTGGCCGATATCTCCAGTGGAAACGAATTCGGTTTTTCGTTCTTCGTGTAGATAGCCTTCCATTATTGGCTTGCTGACTACAACTTCGCCGTCTTTGGCGAAACTCATCCTGGCGTGGTCAAGAAGTTGGCCCACGCTGCCCGTTCGGTTATGCGATGGCGTGTTGATGCACAACACTGAAGCTGTTTCGGACAATCCGTACCCTTCGTAGACGGGTAGCCCCAGTTGATGCGCTTGTTCGATCACTTTGGTAGGCGTTTTTCCACCGCCAACAGCCAGAAAACTGAGGGAAGAAAATGTCTGATATTCTGCTTCTTCAGCGTTCGTTTGTCTGCGTTGAGCTTCCTGGACGATGGCCTTTAGCATTTGTGGCAGAAGAATTGCACTATTGACCTGCTGGGATGCGATCGCACTAAAGAAGCACTTGGCAGAAAAATCGTTATTTGAACGCAATCCGAATCTGGATGGGCAGTCGATAACCGCTGAACCACCATTCCAGAAGGCAAGATACAACCCGGCAATGTTCTCCAATAATGTTGCAAACGGCAGCATACAAAGATGGCGTTCCATGGTTGTATCAGACAGGCGATCGCTCAGCGCTTCTACGACGCTTTCTATGGTTGACTGCGACAAGCAAACTCCCTTGGGCCTCCCTGTACTTCCGGAGGTGTATGTGATTTTCGCGTAGCCGTGTTTTTGCGTTGGCCCTGAATTTTTAAGTTGTCTCAGACTTAGTTTTTCGTTGTCATTATGGTGAATTTGCCCGATCTCACAGCGATAACGTTGAATGCTATCTGCAAGAATTGCATCCACTCCGGAATCACTGATCAGATGATTGACCTGGTCTTCGCTGAAGAATCCCGGAATAGGGATAACAGGTATACCCAATTGGATAGCGGCTAAATCAGCCGTGACCCACTCAAGTTTATTGTCGCAGTGTAAACCAAGCGTCCGAACATTATTTGTGCGCAGCCAAACAGCAGTCTTATCCACAAGCTCAGCAAGCTTCGCGTATGAAACGGTACGTTCGGGACAAATAAGGGCGGTGGATTTAGGTTGTTTTATCGCATGATCGAAGATGCGTGTTAAGAGTTCAGACATGAGCTGCTACTTCACGTTTTATCAGGCCCTTCGTCGCTTGTTTCGCCTGCTCGACGTTGACAAGCATCACTTTTGGATTGTGTGCGTAGTACGTGCCCCAATCACTTAGCTCGCCGTTAACTTTGTCTGGCGAGGCATCGGCCAGGTAGTGTGTTTCTATGCGTAAACGCCGCAGAATGATGTCTACCATTGATGTGCCGGTAAACACTGCCCATTCGATATTTAAATCGCTGAGGTATTCAGACAGTGCGGCAATCAGCTGACGGCTTGCGCCACCGCTGCTGCATGCCAGATTACCGACCTCAGCAATATTGCTTCGGGCAACAATTTTTTGTGCCGCGTCTGAGGCACAAGCTTCAACAGGCTGCGGCAAGTAGTTTTCGAGAAAGGCAGGTTCCTTACCGAGAAGCCCAACACCGATAGCACCTACGATTAATGTTTCATCGCTCAGGGAAAAAAGTGTGGGCATATAATACGTCAGCTTTGCGCCGTGGTGACGCAGAAATACGGCACTAATGTATTGCTCCACTCGCCTGCGTTCATGCTCCAGTACCCTTTGCTTTGCCAGTGCTGACATTACGATCATTCCTGTTGTTGGTCGAACTCATCATTTGCAACAGGAGAGGGCAGCCAATATTGGAATCAATCGTTCCGGGGATTTATTTTTGATACCGCTGGTCGTTTATCCGAAGTTAGCCAGGGGTTCACTCTGGTATAGCTTGCGTGAATGGGTTCTGAGTCACGGGCAAGCGTGGTAGCGCAAGCCCGGGAAACATCTGAATTTTTCAGCTTCCCTAGTTGAATGGTTTTGGGCTGTCCAATTATTGTGCACTACTAATCTGCAGGTGTGCTCTTGGAACTCCATTATTGAGGACTGCGTCACGCTCGAAATGAGCATCACTAGTCACCCGGCCTACACTTAAGTATATGAATTTCTGAATTATTTCTGAGCCACTCAAAGCCGGTATGCGGGCTCGTAAGCAGGAAGCTTACGCGCAAGCCTTGTAGAAAAGTAGAAGGACCGATTATTTCAATGCCGGGAAACACTAGGAACAAAAAAACAAGTCGAACTGGCAGGAAGCTGTCGGGTTCGCTTGAGCGCGGCAAGCCCGTGATTGAAGAGCTGGAGCCGCGCATTCTGTTTTCTGCAGGTATTGAGGGCCTGGCCAATCTGGGGGCTGTAACCAGCGTTATTGACAACATCAACATTGATGCTGACTTCGAGCGCAATCAGGAAACCGTGTCGCTGGGCTTTGCCTCTATGGCGCCCGGCTCCACTATGCAAAACACGTCGCCTGAAAAAAGTCGGCCGGTGTTTTTTGACGATCAGCAAGAGGGTGTTACACCGTCAAAAAGTACGCCTGTAGGTGTTTCGGTCGAGCTCAATTCGAACAGCACAAACGAAACAGTTGTCGGCACGTCTGCTGAAGAGCCACAGAAACAACGCCTGGCTAATTTCATTGTCAGCAATACCAATGATTCCGGTGCGGGCTCGCTTCGCCAGGCAATTTTGGACGCAAATGCAGCGGGTGGCTCCGATACAATAACATTTAACATTGGTGGTGGGGGTGCACAGACCATCAACCTGCTGTCGAATCTCCCTGTGATCAGTGATCTCGTCACACTGGACGCCACAACCCAGCCTGGTTACGCCGGTGTCCCGCTGATAGAAGTAAATGCAGCCAGTGCGTTCGTTGGTTTTGACCTTGGGGCTGGCAGCGATGGTTCGACGATTCGTGGTTTTGTTATCAACAATGCGACACTCCACGGAGTAAATATTACTGGAGGATCTGGCAGCCATACCATCGCTGGCAATTACATCGGTACTGATGCAAGCGGAAACGCAGACGCAGGCGTTGGCGATTACGGTATCTTTCTCAGCAACAGTTCCGGCAGTAATATGATCGGTGGTACAGGTGCCAACGATGGCAACGTAATTGCCGGCAATGATGACATAGGCGTATACCTTGCCTCTGGTGACAACAACCTTGTTTATGGCAACAGTATTGGCGTAGGCGCCGATGGTTCTACAGCGCTGGGCAACGGCTCATGGGGTGTGAGCATCTCTTCAAGCGGGAACGACATTGGCTCTCCAACGGCAAATACCGGCAACGTTATCGCCAACCATACGGATGATGGTGTATACATCCTTTCTGGAACCGGTAACCGAATATCGTCTAATTCGATCTACGGAAACTCTGACCTTGGGATTGATCTAAGTGGCTCTGCGATTACGCTTAATGATCATCTCGACGTCGATGCGGGGAGTAATAATCAACAGAACTTCCCGGTTCTGTATTCAGCAAACTCAGATGGCGCCACGTCCATCAGCATATCTGGTGCCTTGAACAGCCATGCCAATGAGATGTTTCGCGTTGAATTTTTCAGCAATGCATCGGCAAATTCATCTGGCCATGGCGAGGGGCAAACGTATATCGGGTTCGCGGATATTTCTACCGATGCATCTGGTGACGCTGAATTTAATGCGGTCTTGAGTGTCAGTGTGCCCGTCGGGAGTTCCATCAGCGCTACCGCGCGATTGATCACTTCTGGTGCTGGTACGATTGGCGATACATCCGAATTTTCGAAAAACGTAGTTGCTCTCGACTACAATACCGCGGTGGTCACAACCGCAAGCGATGTTGTTGACGGCACCGTTACCTCGCTGACCAATCTGATAAACAACAAGGGCGCCGACGGTCGAATATCATTACGCGAAGCAATTCTAGCCGCGAATGCCACAGCAAACGGTGCCAGTCCAGACAATATTTACTTCGAGATACCAGAGTCGCTGATATCAGGTTCTCACCTATTGTCACCAAGCAGTGCGTTACCGGATGTTACTGATGCCGTCGTAATTGATGGCACCACTGATTCCGATTTTATATCTACGCCTATCATTGAGCTTAGTGGCACAACAGCCGGTGCCGGAGTTGATGGCCTGTTGTTGGAAAGTGGCAGCAACGGCAGCAGCATCCGAGGTTTGGTCGTCAATCAGTTCGATGGTGATGGCATTGGTGTAATCTCAAACGATGCCGTCGTAGAAGACAACTACATCGGAACCGACCCAAGCGGAGTGCTCAACCGCGGCAATAATGGGGATGGAGTGCTTGTCGCAGGTGACAATGCAACGGTGCGTGACAACATAATCTCAGCCAATAGTGATAATGGTGTACGTCTGGACGGCAGTGACAACAGTACTGTTGCAGGGAATGTGATTGGATTAAACATTCTTGGCACTGGCACGCTGGCGAATGGCAATGACGGAGTGAGCGTTGGTTCAGGCGCCAGCAATAACACCATTGGTGGTACTGCTCTGGTGGATAGAAATTTCATCGGTGGTAATGATGATGATGGTATACAGATTGCCGGTAGCGGCACTGGCAATCAGGTATTTGGTAATTACATTGGGACTGATTTTGGCGGTGGCGATGCGTCTGTTGGCAATAATAATGCGGGGATAGAACTGGGAACCAGCACAAGCAGCACCACTATTGGCGGTATCGCTGCTGGTGAGGCAAACCGAATTGCTTTTAACGGTGCCGCTGGTGTAAAAATTAACTCCAGTGCGTCAACTGGAAATACGATTCGCGGCAACTCGATTGTATCCAATAACGATCTGGGCATAGACATAGAAGCGGGTTCTGAAAATGCTTTTGGTGTCACCGCCAATGACGCTTTTGATGCAGACTCCGGTCCAAACAATCTACAAAACACGCCGATACTGGATGCATTCGCAACAACCGACGAATCCTCAACCCTCATAGTGGGCGGTTCCTTGAACAGTGTTCCCAGCTCCACGTTCGAAGTGGATTTTTACGCCAGCCCGTTGGTCACAGCGGATGCCAGCGGGAATGGTGAAGGTCAGACTTACATCGGCTCAGCGCTTGTCAATACGGACGGTATCGGCAATGCGGCGATCAATGCAGCCTTATCGGCGAACGTAGCGATAAACTCGATTATCTCAGCAACAGTGACAGATGCCAGTGGCAGCACCTCGGAATTCAGCAACACATCAATTGCGCAGAGTTTTGATGTTTCAGGCACTGTATACAGCGATGCGGGTGTTACCCCATTGGGGAATCAAACTGTGCGTGTTGCCATTAATGGTGTGGATCAGAGCACTGCCGAAAGCAACGCAACAACTGGACAGTACTCGCTCTCTGGCCTAACGCTCAGCAACGGCGATATCATTACAGTTTATCTGGAAGACGAAACGGCAAACGCGGTTGCGGTGACTGTTTATGATGGTAACCCGATGTCGGTTGATCTTTATCAGGATCATTTGATTGCTCGTAAAGAAGATGGTACAGCCCTGGAAACCGCCGATTTAAATTCGGCGGAGATTGCCTCAGAATCAGATATTAATGACATATATGGTGCTACCGTAAGCAACCTGGCATTGCAGGCGAACACAACCCTACTGATACCTGCGGGACATCAACTGGATACAGCAGGTACATCCAGCGTTCATCACCTGGAAATTGCGGGTACGCTGGACATCAGCGGGCACCTGCTGAGTGTGAGCGGTGACATGCGAACAACCGGTTCGTTTATTTCGTCAAACAGCGTGAGTTTCGTTGGTGCGGCCGATCAGTCTTTAGCAACCGGTGGCACCGGAGCGAATAGAGACTTTCAAAATATAAATATCAATAAATCGGGTGGCAGTCTGTTCCTAACAGGTGGCAGTCTGCAGGCCGACGGTGCGATAACGCTTTCTTCGGGTACCCTGGTACAGAATTCCGGCTGGAATATTGAGGCGGCCAGCTGGATTCAAAGTGGCGGCATATTTAGCGGTGGTGACTCAATTGTTGATATCAGCGGTCAATTTGTGCTGACCGCAGGGACATATACCGCAACGTCCGGGAACACATTTGTCGCAGGCGATTGGACAAACAGCGGCGCCACCTTCAATCATAATTCCGGTGTAGTGACACTGGATGGCAGCAACCAATCGGTCGATGGCTCCAACATCTTCTTTGATTTGATCAAGTCAGTAGCCGTCGCGGATACTCTAACGTTTGAGAACGGTTCTACTACGTCAATCGCCAATGGCGGTTCGCTCAATCTCAGTGGCGCCGCGGGCCAGTTGCTTACATTGCAGAGTGATACGGTATCTGACTGGTTGCTCAATGTTGATGCCGGTGCAACCCAGAACGTGACCTTTGTTGACACCTCAAGGTCGAATGCCGGCGGGGGTGCCACCATCGTTGCCCTGAACGGAAATGATGGTGGCAGTAATACAAACTGGATTTTTGCCAATTCGCATCTGGCTGTCGTCGACACCACCAATGACAACAATGATGCCGCATTGGTTGAAGGTAACATAACTCACGACATCTCGTTTCTTTACGCCAACAAGGGCGCTGACGGATTTATTTCGCTCCGTGAGGCTATTATCGCCAGCAACAACACCGCCAATATCGGTGGTCCGGATCAAATACAGTTTAATATTGCTGGCAATGGCACAAAGGTAATCGCTCTTGGTTCAGTATTACCTGACATCACAGACTCTGTGTCGATCGACGGCACAACTCAAACCGACTGGGTGGGTGGCAGTTTTTTACCGATTGTTATCGACGGCAATAATCTTAGTGGCGATGGTTTGAAATTCAGAGCCGCAGCTGGAAACAGCGAGGTTCGTGGCCTGGTTATTCGAGATTTCAGCAGCAATACGATTCAGGTGGACAGCGGTGCGGATGGCGTAACCGTAGCCGGCAATTTTCTGGGCAGCTTCGACAGTAGTGGTAATGAAGTGGCGGGCGAAGAAACTTTCGCGTCGGTCGTTTTTGTCCAAGCTGCGAATGCAATAATCGGTGGCACAACAGTTGCTGACAGGAACCTGATTGCCGGCGGTGGAGACGGTATTACGTTGTCTGGGGCAGCGGCAACGGGCAACATCATCGCCGGAAACTACATCGGTACTGATGTAACCGGCAATGTGACGGCCGGAGCGCTCAATGATGGCGTTAGAATACAATCCGGTGCCGCGGCAAATACGGTGGGTGGCGCTACGGTTGCTCATCGAAACGTTATAGCTGGCGTTAACGGTAACGGTGTTGAGGTAATTAATGAAACCTCCGACGGAAACACTATTCAGAATAACTGGATAGGTGTGTCAGCTGACGGCAGTTCGGATCTCGGGACAGATGGTCTGTTTATCAACTCTGGGCCTGACAATACCCAGATTCTTGATAATGTCATCGCCAGTAGCACCTTCGCCGGCATCGAATTGGATGGCATGTCGTCCGGCACCCTTATCCAGGGTAATGCTATCGGCACCAACGTGGCACAGGACAGGGTATGGGGCAGTGGTGAAAACGGCATCATGCTTGAGAGCGGCGCATTTAACAATACGATTGGTGGTACGGGTGCCGGTGAGGGCAATATTATCGCCTATAGCGGCAGTATCGCCCCTCAGTTTGGTGCCGGCGTATCAATTCAGGACAGCGCCAGCGGGAACACAGTTCGTGGCAACAGTATCTACGGCAACGCGGGCATCGGGATTGACTTAAACCCCAATGTTGATGATGGTGCCGACCCTAATGACGCCAGCGATGTTGATGCCGGCGGAAACAATAAACAAAACTGGGCGGCTATCAACTCAGCCTCTGCGGATATTGCCAATCAACTGGTTTATGATATTGACACCACTACCCTGAGCAGCGGGTTGTACACCATTGATTTCTATGCCAGTACCGATCTCGATGGCGGCCAGGTAGAAGGCAGGCGATTCCTCGGTTCGATCAGCGGTGTTAGCGATGGCCAGAGCTCAGTAAGCGGAACACTCACAGGTTCGTCAGTCGTACCCAACGAATTCATTACCTTGGTAACAAGCAATGCCAGTGGCGACTCTTCCGAATTTTCTACTTTCGCGGCGATCGAGCCTGTCGTTATTGTCGATACCGTCAGCGACATTGCAGATGGCGACACCAGCAGTATTACAAGTCTGTTGGGCAACCGAGGGGCGGACGGGTTTATCTCGCTTCGCGAAGCCATTACTGCTACCAACAACACGACAAATGGCAGTACCCCTGATCAAATTCAGTTTAGCATCGCGGGTTCAGGTCCACACACAATCACACCGCTTAGTGCTTTGCCTGATATTACGGATGCAGTAAGCATTGATGGAACAAGTGAGCCGGATTTTTCCGGCACTCCAATCATTGTTCTGGATGGCAACAATGTCGCAGGTAGCGGGCTGACGCTGACTGACAATGCTGATGGCAGCACTCTTCGCGGACTTATCGTTCGAGACTTCGGCAGCCATGGTATCCACATCCACAACAATTCGAACAATCATTTGGTAGCAGGTAATTACATTGGCCAACTTAACGCCGCTGGTACCGATGCCGGCGCCGGTGAAAACAACGGCGGTGAAGGTATCTATGTACTGGGCGATGGCGTGACAATCGGCGGAAGTACTGCGCTTGATAGAAACGTTATTAGCGGTAACGCCAGCGACGGTATTTGGCTGCAAAGCGCAGACAATACGATTATTCAAGGCAACTATATTGGTGTACAGGCTGACGGTACAACGGCATTAGGTAATACCGGCGCATCTGGCATTTGGGTCACCGGTGGGGCCGGCGTTGTTAGTAATGTACAAATTGGCGGAGTTAACCCCGGAGAAGGGAATATCATTGCCTTTAACAGCGACGACGGGGTAACCATCAAGCGGGTATTGTCATCTATATCAGGTGTTCATATTCTTGGCAATAGTATTCATTCGAATAGTGACCTGGGAATTGATCTTGGTGACGACGGCGTGACGACCAATGATGCTGACGATGCCGACACTGGTGCGAATACGCTGTTGAACTTTCCAATCCTTACTGACGTCACTCAAAACGGGGCCGACCTGGATATTGACTTCGATGTTGATCTACCTGCAGGGAACTATCGAATCGAGTTCTTTGACAACGCAAGTGGCTTGAGCAGTAGTGGCTTTGGTGAAGGCGAGACATTCGTTGGGTTTGCAGACATCACCGTTACAGGGGTAGCGGGCTACGAATCGTTCAGCACAAGCCTCAACTCAGTGACCATTAGCAATGTTCTCAATGTTAGCGCTACAGCCACGGAAGATTTAAGTGGAGGTAATTTCGCCAGTACCAGTGAATTCAGCCCGCAGTTCTCAGGCGCCGGTGTGCTTGTTGTTGATACCGCAAGCGACACACTCGATGGTGATACATCCAGTATTTCAGCACTGACTGCTAACCGAGGCATCGACGGTTTGATTTCGCTTCGCGAGGCCATTCTAGCGTCCAATAATACAAGCAACATTGGTGCGCCCGACCAGCTCTCTTTCAATATCGCAACAACCGACGCCGGTTATGTTGATCCGACCCCCGGATCTCCAGGTAGCGGAGATGAGTACTGGTCTATTGCCATCAGTGCAGCCTTGCCGACCATCACGGATGCCGTGGTTATCGACGCGTCAACGCAGCCTGGATTTATCAGCACGCCGATCATTGAACTCAATGGCGTAAGCGCGGGTGCCGTTAATGGATTGAATGTCAATACAGATGGAAGCACCATTCGCGGCTTGGCTATCTCTCGATTTGGTTCGAATGGAATCGATGTGAGTGGCAATTCAAATACGATTGCCGGCAACTTTATCGGCACCGATATTACCGGCCTGCTCGATCAGGGGAATGCCGTTGACGGAATTCACATTAATAGCGGTTCGTCTAACAATACCATCGGTGGCCTAACGGCGGCCGATCAGAACATTATTTCCGGTAACGATGACGATGGTATCGCTATCGTTGATGGCAACAATAACACCATTATCGGTAATCTGGTTGGCCTGGACGTGGCCGGCGCATTACTTGGCAATGCAGACACCGGTGTTGAAGTGCGTGGAGGTGCCTCCGGAAATGCAATTGGTGGCACCTTGGCTGGCGCGCGAAACGTGATCTCCGGTAATCTGTGGGGTATCTGGTTTGGCGAAGTCGGAACCTCAAACAATACAGTGCAGGGCAACTACATAGGCACCAATACTTCTGGCACCGCCGCGATTGCGAATACAAACTATGGTATTCAAATCGAAGACGGTGCGTCTAATAACACCATCGGCGGTACCGTGCTTGGCGCACGCAACGTTATTTCCGGTAACGTGGTCGGTTTGGATATTCGCGATGCGGGTTCAGTGGGAAATGTAGTACAGGGCAACTACATCGGTGTCGATGCAAGCGGAAATCTGGCGCTGGGTAACTCGGACAGCGGTGTCCAGATTCGCAATCTGGCAACCAATAACACGATTGGTGGTTCGGTTGCGGGTTCTGGCAATGTGATCTCAGCTAATACGGACGATGGTATCTACATTGATAATGCGAGCAGTAATGTTGTGCTCGGCAATATCATTGGTCTGAACGCAGCTGGAACAAGTACATTGGGAAATAGTGACAGCGGCGTACAAATTGAAAATGGCACAACGAATACTATCGTAGGGGGCAGTACAGCGCTGGAACGGAACGTTATCTCAGGCAACGGCTGGGGTGTTTATCTTGCAGACTCGACTACTACCGGCAATTCCATTCGCGGCAATTACATTGGAACCGATGTGACAGGTTTAGCTGCGCGCGGAAACACAAGCTTCGGAATTCAGATTGAGAATGGAGCGTCAGGTAATACGATAGGGGGAACGTCAGCAGGCGCCGGAAATGTCATCGCCGGCAATAATATTGGCGTTAATATTCGTAACCTGGGTACAAATAGCAATGTCTTACAGGGCAACTATATTGGCGTTGATGCGACGGGCGATATGGCGCTAGGCAACCTAAATGATGGTGTTCAGGTCTACGACTTCGCGAGCAACAATACCATCGGCGGCCTGGCCGCCGGTGCCGGCAATGTTGTATCCGGGAATGACAATCACGGAATTCGTATCGATAGCTCGGCAAGCAATACCGATGTTCTAGGCAATCTGATTGGCCTGAATGCGCTTGGCACCTCAGCTGTTGGCAATAGCATGGCCGGCGTTAGTGTTGCAGCGATGGGAGTCAATATTGGCGACGGCAGCATAGCAGGTCGTAATGTAATTGGCGGAAATGGGCGCGATGGCATTTCGATTGACAATGGTAGCGATGCAGTCGTAGTCAGGGGTAATTATATTGGTACCAATGCGGCTGGAACGGCGGCCGTTGGGAACCGTGCTGGCATCGATGTGCGTGGTGGAGCAAACACCGCGATTGGGGGTACTGCTGCTGGCGAAGCGAACGTTATAAGTGGCAATAATCAAAGCGGAATTTTCGTTTACGGCTCGTCGAGCAACACTACCATTCTGGGTAATTTTATTGGCACAAATGCCGCGGGTACGGGCGCGCTTGCAAACACCTTGGATGGTCTTGATCTGCGTTCGTCGGATATCAATGTTGGTGATGGTACCGCAGGTGGGAGAAACGTGATCGCAGGCAATCTGCGTAATGGTATTAGTATTGAAGATTCCGCCACGGACGTCATGGTCCGCGGTAACTACATTGGCACAGACTTTACCGGCAACGTTGCTCTGCACAATCAGGTGTATGGTTTCGATAGCAAAGGTGACAATGTTACGATCGGTGGCGCAACGGCAGGTGATCGAAACGTCATCACTTCTAACGATTCAATGGGTGGTTTCAGTGAAGGTAATACGCTGCGCTTCGAAAACAACTATGTCGGACTGGGGGCTGATGGATCTACGCTGTTAGGCAATAACAGCGGCAGCGGCATATGGGTATGGAATGGTGCGGTCAACGGTACAAGTAATGTGATCATCAGTGACAATGTGATCGCATCATCGAACAATGACGGGCTACACATCAATCAGTCGAACGCACCGGTCGTTGACAACATTGTCATCACCGGCAATACCGTGGGCTTGTTAGCTGATGGCTTATCACCCGGGGCAATTGCCGGAAATGGAATACGCATTGATGATGCGACGGACATCACAATAGGTGGTCTAGCAATGGGTGACGAGAATGTGATCTCCCAAGTAGGCGCCGACGGGTTGGTGGTCACAGGGTCGGCAAACGCGTCGATTTTAGCGAACAGTATCTTTGCGAACGCTGGCGAAGGCATTGATCTATAAGGCGACGGCTCGAACCCCAACGATGTCGGTGATATCGATTCAGGCCCAAACAACCTGCAAAACTATCCGGCACTGATTGACGTAGCCACCAATGGCTCAAACTCCATAACGATTGATGGCGCATTAAATTCTACAGCCAGCAGCGCATTCAGAATCGATTTTTATGCCAACACCACGGCCGATGCATCGGGGTTTGGAGAAGGGCAGCGTTACCTTGGCTTTACGACTGTAAGTACTGATGGTTCCGGTGATGGAATATTTACCGCCACGCTAACGCAATTGTTAAATGCTGGTGAGTTTGTATCCGCTATTGCTACGGAGGACCTTGGTGGCGGCAATTACGGAGCCTCATCCGAATTCTCAGCCGTTGCCTCGTCTCATTTACCGTTGCCATTTATTGATTTGGATGGTGACAACAGCAGTTCCGCCGCGGATCCAAATTATGTCGGTGATTTTACTGAGAATGGCGGTCCCGTGCAGGCTGCTGATACTGACGCTACGATCAGCGACGCGGACAGCGGCAATCTTGTTTCCGTCACGGTAACTCTTAGTAACCCATTGAATGGCGCTGCAGAATTTCTCTCCGCGAACACCACCGGCACATCGATCACAGGAACGTACTTTGTCGGCACCGGCGTTCTGTCTTTGACAGGTTCCGATACAATAGCCAACTATGAGCAGGTTTTGCGGACGGTACGCTACAACAATGTCTCCGCGGTACCAGACACAACCCCTCGCACTATTACAGTAATTGCCAATGATGGCAATAATGACGGCAATGTTGCGGTGTCCGTGCTATCGGTCACTGCGGTTAATAACACGCCTGCCTTTACGGGGCTTGATGAGACTCCCAACTTTACTGAAGGTGGTCCGGCAACCTTACTGGATTCTACGACCGGAATTGGTGACGTCGAGTTGGGCTCATTAAACGGTGGTGCTGGCAACTACAGTGGTTCAACACTGACACTTGCTCGGCACAGCGCAGTCAACAGTGACGACGTATTCAGTTTCAGCGATGACAACGGCATTACGCTGCTGGCTGGAAATCTGCTGAAGAATGGCCAAAGCATTGCTACGTTCGATACCACCACGACCGCCGGCGAGCTGCTGATCAGTTTCACTGACGCGAATTCGGAAATTCCGACGTCAGCAGACGTGGACAATGTGTTAAGTCAGATAACTTACGCTAACATAAGTGCAGCACCACCGAGCTCAGTGCTAATTGACTACGTGTTCGATGATGGCAATAGCGGTAGCCAGGGAATTGGCGGAGCGGCGCAGGCAACAGGCAGTTTAACCGTTGGCGTCACAGCGCTTAACGATGCCCCTGTATTGGACAATACCGGCGTGCCCTCCATGACATCAATTACTGAAGACGATGTTAATAATAGTGGTGATCTTATTGCCGATATTATTGCCAGGGGCGCTGGGGGCGATCCAATAACGGATGCAGACACCAGTGCGGTAGAAGGTATTGCAATCCGCAGTGTATTGTCGCCTGGAAGCGGAACCTGGCAGTATTCCACGAACGCAGGCGTCAGCTGGGCAAACCTGGGAAGCGTCAATGATAGCAGCGCATTGCTGCTGCGCGATAATGACCGTCTGCGCTATGTGCCTGACCCACTCGTAGGGGCGGACTCTTCTACGTTGTCCTGGAAGGCGTGGGACCAATCATCAGGAACAGCTGGAAGCAAGGTGAGCGTTGCATCATCCGGCGGGTCCACAGCGTTCAGCAGCGCGAATGATGCTATTGATGTGTCAGTCACTGCCGTCAATGACGCGCCTGTGCTGGACCTTGATGGTGACAATAGTTCAGGTGCAACAGGGGTTGATTACAATACTGTCTTCACGGAGAACGGTGGTCCGGTCAGTATTGCTGATAATGACTGGATTCTGTCTGATATCGACAATACAAGCCTGGCTGGAATGAGTATTACCTTGTTCTGGCAACAGAACGTCGAAACGATTGACTTCACTCTGCCAAGTTCGAATATAAGTGTTCTGGCGTTTGCAACCGGTGCACCAGGCTCTATAACTTTTAGTTTTACCGGGCTTGACAGCGTTGCTAACTATCAAACGCTGCTTCAGTCGTTGACCTATGAAAACCCCTCAGAAAACCCGGATACTTCGCCACGGATAATACGGATATCGGTAAATGATGGCAGCGATGCCAGCCTTGTTGCCACAACAACAGTAACAACAGTGGCGATTAATGACGCGCCAACGGCGAGCAATCTGAGCACACCCGAAGTCTATACCGAAGACACAGTGTTGGACTTAAGCGACATAGTAGTGACTGACGTAGACGATACCAACACTCAGGTCACGCTGACATTGTCTGATGCGGCAGCCGGTACTCTTTCTGTTGCAAGTTCTGGGGCGGTCAGCTCTTCGTTTAACCCTGCTACAGGCGTTTGGACCGCGTCCGGCGCTGTCAGCGACGTCAACACTCTGCTTGCAGGTGTCACGTTTACGCCGGCATCAAACTACGACCGGAATATCAGCATTGCGACATCGGTTAATGATGGTATTGCACCAGCCATCACAGGCCTGAAAACTCTTTCAGCTACGCCGATAAATGACGCGCCGGTCGCAACCAATCTTGACGCGCCAGAAACGTTTGTTGAAGATCTGCCACTCGATTTTGCCGATATCGTTATCGCTGATGTTGATAGTGCAAATGTCACGGCAACTCTGACCTTATCCAATGTCAATGCGGGGCAACTGAGCACAGCAACGGTCGGTGCAACTACGTCTGTGTTTGATCCTGCAACCGGTGTGTGGTCGGCCACCGGAACCATTGCTGATGTGAATGCATTGCTTGTTGATGTGATCTTCACGCCGGCCACCAATTTTTCGGCAGATTTCTCTTTGCTAACGTCAGTCAGTGACGGTGCTGCAACTGTTACCGGAACAAAGCTAATGAGGAACGTTGCGGTGAATGACGCGCCCATGGTTAGCAATCTGACTGAGGCGGAAACGTATACTGAAGACACGGCACTTGCATTAACACCGATTGTTGTGGCGGATGTTGATAGTCCGAACGTCACGGTAACATTAACCATGTCGGACCCTGATGTGGGCACGTTAAGCACCGGAACGTCCGGTTCAGTGATTGCAGTATTTGATGCTGACAGTGGAGAGTGGCGTGCGTCAGGTGCCGTGGACGATGTCAATACGTTGTTGGCAACTGTTGTGTTCACCCCTGCTGAGAATGAGAGCAGTGACTTCATTCTGAGTGTCAGCGTTTCAGATGGCATAGTAGCACCGGTGATCGGTGAAAAGCGGCTTACGGGGCAGGCTGTTAACGACGCACCGACAGCTCAGGGCGAGCAGTTCGAGTTGATTGAGAACGGAACGTTGATATTGGAGCCTGCGCAGTTATTATCAAATGATGTCGATGTTGAAGGTGACGTCCTCAGCATCGTGCTGGTTGACGCCCCAGAGTTCGGGCAACTCACTGTGGATCAAAGCGGGCGTTTGGTGTATCGGCCGGTATCAGGCTTTGTAGGTCAGGATTTCTTTACCTATCGTGTTTCGGATGGTGAGCTAAGCTCCGAGGTACAAACTGTGTCACTGATTGTCCAGGATGATGGTACATCGGGTGCGACGACAATCGAACCTGAACCTGAGCCTGAGCCAGAGAAGGAAGAGCCAGTACAGGAAGAAGAATCTGCGCCCGAGGTAACCCCACCGGCTGTGTTGGATGAGCAGTCGTCGGCTAGTGAATTCGTTGAAGAGCCCTCATATTTTGATTCTGCACTGCCTGAATTTGCATTAAATACGCGTGCTGTTGGGCAGTCGTTGTTGCCAAATATCGCCAGTGTGGAGTTTGAAAAACAGGCTCAAGAACTTGATGATGACGTTTCTCCACACCGGCTTGACTCTGGCTCCGGGAATGTTGATCTGAATCTGGAGGCTTTGGAGTTAATGTTTGCAGATGATGATCTGTGGCGTGATCTGAAAACGATTGAAGAAGTCAATGAAGCGGATCGGATTCTGGTACAAACAGTGATGGGCAGCAGTGCCGTTCTGAGCACTGGCGTTGTTGCATGGGTTCTTAGAGGTGGGTCGTTGCTGGCGAGCTTGCTGACTACTCTTCCCGCATGGCGCTCGTTTGACCCTCTGCCAATTATGACCAAGAAAGACCAAAACGGAGCTGCTAAGAATACAGAAGAGAACTCAGTAGACCAGATGTTTGGGTAGTCCGGGGTTCTTAATGTGCGTTGCGCATTTTTAGTGGCGGCTTTGCGACAGCGTATTGTTTTCTTTTGCTGCTACTTTTGGCCCGCGCTGATGATTTGCCTCTTTTACGGCGAGACATGCCCGACGACAAACCTTTAAATGCCTCGGCATTTGCGCTGGCGCCCAACTGGACCAATTCGGTAAGGGTTTGGATCAATGGCTGCATAAAGCTTTGGTAATTCGCTGTGCGAGTACTGATGGCCTCCAGATGATTTTCCCATCGTGCCGTCATGTCAGGCAGACTGGCAGATTCCGGCAGGCAATCGATCAATGCACGCCCAGACGCTGTGCTGACAATGTTCTTTCCATTGCGTGTGAGGAAATCGCGCTTGAATAGCAACTCGATGATACCAGCGCGCGTTGCCTCGGTGCCCAGTCCATCAGTATCGCGCAGAATCTTGCGGACATCAGGGTCTTTCACAAAGCGGCTAATTCCGGTCATTGCGGCCAATAAGCTCGCATCTGTGAAGGCCTGAGGTGCTTGGGTCAGCTTGTCTTTGACTTCAACGTCAGCGCAATCTACCGCTTGGCCTTTATGAAGCGCTGGAATAGTGTGTTGATTCTTATGTTCGCCTGCAGACACTTGCCTGCTGGGGAACAGTGCTTTCCAACCGGCGGACCGCGTGCTTCTGTCATTCGCGGTGAACTGCTCAGTATCAAATCGAACAGCCACTTTTACTTCGTTGAACGTGTACGGGGGATAAAATTGCGCGAGGTATTGCCTCGAAATTAACTCGTAGAGTTGGGCTTCTGCGCGCCCTAAACTGGCGGTGTGTGCGGCTTTGGCCGTGGGTATGATGGCATGGTGTGCCGTTACCTTTTGGTCATTCCAGGCGCGGCTTCGTAGCGATAAATCGGCATTTAAACCTGCGTCACAGAGCGACGGGCAGCTGCTGCCGATGGCGGTCACTACCTTGTGCGCCATGCTGACTTGCTCCTTTGGCAAGTAACGGCAATCTGATCGAGGATAAGTGATCAATTTGTGTTTTTCATAAAGCGTCTGGCAGGCGTCCAGCACCTTTTGCGCTGGTAGACCAAAACGAATTGCGGCATCTATCTGCAGAGCAGACAAATTGTAGGGTAATGGAGGGGGTTGTGATTTCGGTTTTTTGTCATAACGCTCGACTGATCCGCGCTGACCTTTTACCTTCTCTGCTACTTTGCTCGCCTGCTTTTTATCGATGACGCGACCTTGTTGATCCTGATAGGCCTGGTAGGCGTCACCTGGATTCCACTTCGCCGGGAACTGCGCACCGTCATCACAGCGCACGGTTGCCCAAACTTCAAAATAAGGTACTGGAACGAAATGTTCTATTTCCCTGTCGCGCCTGACCACCAGCCCCAGCACCGGTGTTTGAACACGTCCGACAGACAACACACCGCTGAAGCCTGCCTTCTGCCCTGCGAGCGTGAACGAGCGCGTCATGTTTATGCCATACAACCAGTCGGCCCTGCTCCTGGCCAGCGCCGATGTAGCAAGAGGTATGAATTCCCGATTACTCCTTAGTTGACCCAGGGCACGTTTCACCGCGCTGGTGTTCAAGTCACTGATTAGCAGGCGTTGAACCTGGCTTTTCTTCTGCCCGGTTACACCGGAGTATTCGATCACTTCATCAACCAACAGCTGGCCTTCGCGATCCGGGTCGCCAGCGTGTACCAGCTGGTCGGCCTGTTTGATGAGTTTGCGCAATACCGCGAGTTGTTTGTGTGTACCGTTTTTTGGGTTGAGCCGCCACTGCTGCGGAATGATTGGCAGATCGGCTTGATTCCAGCGCTTAAAGGCCGAGTTGTATTCATGAGGCTCTGCTTGCTCGAGTAAATGGCCGATGCACCAGGACACAATGTCACCATTTGCCGCGGTTATATACCCGTCGGCTTTCTTTAGTGGCTTTGGAAGCGCGTCGGCGATGGCTCTGCCGAGGCTTGGTTTTTCAGCGATATAGAGTTTCACGGCACAATGAAAGCTGTATAAATAAACAGTAGTCCATTAAAGGCGAAGTGCGGTCACAAGTCAATGATCTGGCCAAGCAACTCTGAATTTGGCGCATGAGGGCGTGGTATAGCGATTTTCATTCCGACAGGAAACAGTTATTATGCCGACTCGCACCCTGAACAAAATCCGCACTCATAGGAACACCATGAAATATGCTATCGGGCTAGTACTGTTGATACTGGCGGTTGTTTTGTATCAGCGATTTTCGAACTCACAAGCCTCAGGAGAAAGTAATATGCAGGCCGGTCTGGATTTTTTAGCAGCGAACAAAGAGAAAGAGGGCGTTAAAGTAACGGATTCTGGCTTGCAGTACCTGGTGTTAGAGGCTGGTGAAGGCGGTGAGCGTCCCGGGCAGAAGGACCGTGTTAAAGTGCATTATCATGGCACCTTAATCGATGGTAGCGTATTTGACAGTTCTGTGGACCGTGGAGAGCCCATATCGTTTGGCCTTAATCAGGTGATTGCCGGTTGGACTGAAGGCTTGCAGCTGATGGTTGTGGGCGAAAAAACACGTTTGTTTATTCCCAGCGAGTTAGCCTACGGGAGCCGTGGTGCGGGCGCTGCTATAGGGCCTGATGAAACACTGATTTTCGACGTTGAGCTGCTGGGAATTAACGAGTAGTTCAGTTGGCAACGGCCTCAGTTGCACGGGCACAACGTAGAAGAATCATAGGCAAAATACCTTAACGGCAAACATGTTTCAGCAGCGCAACCACTTGCTGCGGTGTGCTTGCCCAGGCCATTGCCTGAGCGTCCACTTCTTTGAGCGCGTGCACAATATTCTCGTCATGCAAGGTAATGTAAGGCGTACCTTGTGCGGCGCAGTAGCCGGCATCAAACGCCGCGTTCCATTGCTTGTATTTCTGACCGAAGCGAATAACAGCGACGTCGGCGTGTTCCAGCAGGGTTTTGATCCGAATAGCATTAACCTTGGCCGATTTGTGATCGCGCCAGAAGCCTGCTTCGTCCTGACCAAGCACATCTCCCGCCGCATCGCTGGCTTCGTGATCAGTAACGGCCGATGAAAAAGATACGGGTAAGTTCAGTGCGTTGCAGCCGTCAATAATCTGCTCGCGCCAATCGGTATGTATTTCTCCGGAGAGGTAAACGTTAAAATGCATAAATTAAACCTTAATTGCGCTGCTTGAGTCTGTCTTGGAATAGAATGGCAGACATTATACTTCTTTGAGTCAGGTGTTCGTGTTCGGCCTCTCCAGAAATTCCTTGTGGGCATTTGGTGTCCATCTGCTAACTGCTTCAGGCGCATTCTTTGCCTTTCTTGCATTGGTTGCTGCTGCTGAAAACCAGTTTCCGGAAATGTTTCTTTGGATGGGAATTGCCCTGTTCGTGGATGCGGTGGATGGACCTCTAGCGCGAAAACTAGAGGTAAAGAAATGGTGGCCGCATTTTTCAGGCGATATTCTGGATGCGGTGATCGACTATTTTTCCTAC
The DNA here is from genome assembly GCA_030429735.1 of Gammaproteobacteria bacterium. Taxonomy (GTDB): domain Bacteria; phylum Pseudomonadota; class Gammaproteobacteria; order Pseudomonadales; family JAUIET01; genus JAUIET01. The sequence continues at coordinate 389,164 of JAUIET010000003.1, read as the reverse complement.
GTTATGTTACCTGCGTTTGCCTTGTATCAAAGCGGCTTGCTGGGCATGTACGCGTCTTTCATTGCCGCTGCTGTTATTGTGGTTACCTCTGCAATTTATTACGCAGACACACGCATGAAGAGTGAAGATTATGGGTTTGTTGGTTTTCCCGTAGTCTGGAACATGGTGGTTTTTGGCTTGTTCGTGTTATCGCCCAACGAATATTTTTCCATGTTGGTGGTAGCCGCCTGTGCGATTCTGACATTTACACCCATGCTGTTTATTCACCCGGTACGCGTGAAGGTATGGCGGGTGCCGAGCCTCACGGCGTCTGCGTTATGGTTGGTCAGCGGTTTACTTGCCATCTACTACCAGCTTGACCCACCGATGCTGGTAGACGCGGTCATTGTGTTGTCTTCTGCGTATTTATTTTTCGCAGGCTTTTTTCTGCAACTGACAGGTAAGCTGAAGTAGCGGCCGGGTTGCGTTTGCCAGAGCCCACAAGCCCGCATTCCTGGCTTTGGCTTTTCATTCCTCCATTGCTGCTCGGGTTACTGTTGTGTGAATCAGGCATCATTTTCAGGGCGTGTGCACAGGCAACAGCCTGGCCAACAGTGCGGCAACAATAACAAACACGGAAGAAACCAATAAGCATGCTACCAGGCCAGAGGTTTGAAAAAGCCAACCAGACAAAACCGTACCAATAAGCCGCCCCATGGCATTGGCCATATAGTAAAAACCGACATCCAAAGAAACGCCGTCGGAATCTGCGTAACTGACTACCAGAAAGCTGTGCACTGACGAGTTAATCGCAAACAACACGCCAAACACCAGCAAGCCGCTCACAAGTATAAGTGCCGCGTGCGAAGATACCAGCAAGGCGATTGCCAGCAATGCGGGTACGCCCGCCAAAGTCATTGCCCACAGAAACGCAGTACGACCATCCGGAGTCTGTCCAGAGTTCATACCAGTAATACGCGGCGCATTTGCCTGAACGATGCCGTAGCCAATAACCCACAGTGCGAGAAATCCGCCGACAAATTCGTGGCTCCAGTCAAGTGTCGCGCTCAGGTAGACGGGTAAAGCAACCACGAACCAGACGTCGCGCGCACCAAACAGAAACAAACGTGCGGCCGACAAATAGTTCAGAGCGGGGCTTTTGGAAAACAGCTGAGTGAATTTCGGTTTGTAGCTGGATTTGCCGAACTCTTTAGTCAGTAGCAGTACACTGAGTATCGCAACTAAGGCCAGTACCACTGCCATAAGTACTACAGCGCCTTTGAAACCCAGCGTGGTCAGCAATGCAGCACCAAGAAAAAAGCCAAACCCTTTCAACGCATTTTTGGATCCGGTCAACAAAGTGACCCAGTGGTACAGCTTGCCTTGCTGCTGCTCGGGAACCAACAACTTGATGGCACTCTTGGCGCTCATTTTGTTCAGGTCTTTGGCAACACCGGATAGCGCCTGCGCCGCCATAACCCAGGCGGGCGTCAACGCCGAAGCCGGAACGAGTAACATGCTCAATGCCAGTACCTGCAAGCACAGGCCGATGTTCATCGTTTTGTTCAAGCCCCAGTGCGCGCCAAGCCAGCCGCCCAGCAAATTCGTGATAACACCGAATACTTCGTAAAACAAAAACAGCAACGCTATCTGCAATGGGCTGTAGCCCAGCTGATGAAAATGCAAGACCACCAACATGCGCAGTGCGCCATCGGTCAGGGTAAACATCCAGTAGTTGCCAGTAACGATCAGGTACTGGCGAACATCTGGCGACAATTGTGATTCGCGCATGGGCGTGGGTTATCTATTGCTTAAACGAGCTGGCTTACCTTCCGCATAAGCTCGGCGGCGCGATTGGCGTAACCCCATTCATTGTCGTACCACACATAGAGTTTCACCTGGGTATCATTAACCACCATTGTTGATAGTGCATCAACAATCGCCGAGCGAGGGTCGGTTCTGTAGTCAATGGACACCAGCGGGCGTTCTTCGTAACCAAGAATTCCTTGCAGTTCGTTGTCAGCGGCATGCTCTAGCAGTGAATTTACTTCATCTGCGTTGGTAGCGCGTTTTACTTCGAATACGCAATCGCATAGCGAGGCGTTGCTTAACGGAACACGCACGGCGTGGCCATTCAGCTTGCCCGTCAATTCAGGAAAAATATGAGTGATGGCGGTAGCAGAGCCTGTGGTTGTGGGAATCAAACTCATCGAGCACGCTCGTGCCCGCCGAGGGTCTTTATGCGGTGCATCAAGAATAGTCTGGGTGTTGGTTACCGAGTGAATCGATGTCATTGAACCGTGTTTGATACCGAGTTTCTCGTTAACTACCTTTACAACTGGGGCCAAACAATTGGTCGTGCATGACGCAGCCGTTACAATCGGGTGATTCGCAGGGTCGTACAAATGATCGTTCACGCCCATTACAACATTCAAAACGCCTTCTTCCTTCACCGGGGCGGTGACAACAACGCGCTTTACGCCCTGGTCGAGATACGCTTGCAGTACGGATTTGCTTTTCATTTTACCGGACGCTTCGATGACCAAGTCACACCCACTCCAGTCTGTGTCTTCAATAGCTTTGTTGCGGCTACAGATAATCGATACAGCTCCAATACGGATTTGATTGCCGTCTACGCTTACCGCGTTAGGCCATTGGCCATGCACCGAGTCAAACTTCAGTAAATGCGCCAGTGTGGTGGCGTCGCCGCCGGGGTCATTGATCTGAACGAACTCGATCTCGTCCCAGTTCCAGGCCGCTCTCATGATCAAGCGACCCATGCGCCCAAAACCATTAATGCCTACTTTGGTCGTCATAGATTACGTTCCAATAAAAGAGGTGGTAGCGGCGTATTCAATCCTTGGCGTGTTTATCCGCTTCCGTGGTGAACATTGGTCCCTTGCCTAAATAATTGAGCAGATCCACTTTGGGTCCGGGGCTTCGACGCGCAAAGAATTTATCCATTTCCTGGTCAGTTGGCAAGCCAGTGTTTGCGGGGGCCATGGCGTCCATTTCTGCTATCGCTGCCGCACCTCGTTTGAACGCGGGCCTTTGATCCAGCAAAGTCCGCCATTCTATCAGTTTGGGGTAATCGTTTTCGTCCAGCTGATGCCGCGTGATGTACCCCATCCACGGGTGCACGGCGATGTCGGCAATTGAATAATTTTCACCGCCCAGAAATGGCGATACAGTCAGACGATCATCTATGATTTTGAGCGCTCTGGCCGCCTGGTCACGGTAGCGCCTCGCCGCGTAACTGTTTTCCTCACTGGGTTGCAATTGAAAGTGGTTCACCTGGCCCAGCATTGGGCCAACCAGTGACATCTGGAACATCAGCCACTGGAGAGTTTCCCAGCGTTGACTGCCACTGCTCGGCAATAGCGGCGAGTGATAGGTTTCGGCAAGGTAAATGAGGATAGCCCCGGATTCAAATATGGGCTGGTCTGGCCCTGCGCCATCATGGTCGATGATAACCGGTACTTTTGCGATCGGGTTTAGCTTCAAAAAGTCAGCTTCGTAGTTTTCTCCGTTCAGTACACCCACGCGATGGCTTCGATATTCAAGCCCCAGCTCTTCGAGCAGAATTGCTACCTTGAGCACATTGGGGCTGCCCATGCCATAAAAGTCGATCATTGTGTTCGCCGGTGGTTTCCAGTTCGCTGCAGAGTTTACCAGTTCTTCTCCAAATAGCGGTAAGGAATCGCAGTTGACGGACACTAGGACTTGTCGAGCAGCGGAACGTTTACCAATCCCAGCGCACACCAAACATCAGCATGTGTCGATCGAAATCATAGGCCTCTATGTTGGATTCATTGTTAGCGTAGGAATATTCACTCGACAATGACCAATCTTCGAACAGTGCCCAGCTATTGCGAAAAGACAGTTTTACGCGTTGGTCTTTTCGCAGAGCGCTACTGCCATCGAGCATAATGTTGTTGTCCATATAGTCGCTGTTACGATAGCTTGCCGATAATTTGCCACTCCATTTCCCCCACTTAAGCCCCCAGTCGGCGTGGACACTGTGACGCCGAGCGGAATAGCTGGTGAACAGGTCGCCGAGGTCGAGGTCGTCTCTATCATCGTACTCGTAGCGATAGCCGAGCTTCCATTGTCCGTTATCAAGCAGACTTCCGGACAGGTTAAGATTGAGTCTGTGTGAGCCCCCGGCAAAGGGATCAAATTGCTCGTTTAAACTTCGGTGGTTTTTAAGCTGATAACTGGCCTGCCATTTGTAGTGTTCTTGCAACCAACCTTCAGCGCCTAACTGTGCACTGCTGCTATGAAGATAAGCATCACCTCCTAGCGCGCTGATGTTGCTTCGTAAGCCCCAGAACCAGCGGCCGGAATGGGTTGGTAAATATTTGCGAAGGCCAATGTCCAGCATATCAAAGTCGTATTCATCAACAGTGTCGTAACGTGACGCGTACGCGAAGCCATCCACTACCCAACGATTTCTCGCCGGCTCGTCTGATTGCCAGCTTGCCATTGCTATTGCTTCGGTAAAGCGGTCACTGCGGCCGGTACTGCTGAGATCGCTGGGTTGCAATACGTTATTGTCGTTGCCCTTATGCAGCTCAATACTGAGGTTTAGTGGCTTATGGCTACGTGTGGTTTGTGTGGTGGAATTGCCTGAGCTATATAGTGATCGGTATTGCTTGCGGGCGGCATCGCTGAGTGTTGAATCGTTGCTGAGCGCTGAGACTTCTAGAAAAAGCGCGGCAGCGCGTTGAGTATTTCCAAGGTTTTTTTCCACTACGGCAAGGCTGTATGTAATCCGAGGCTCTTCTATTTGTTCATTGTGTAACTGGGTGAATAATTTTTTTGCTTGCTCCCATTGTTGCAATTTGTAATGACAAACCGCGATGTTATACCGCACGCTTGTTGAGTGTTCGGCACCCTCCCGATGGTTGTTTATTGCAACATAATATTCCAGTGCCTGTTCAAAGTTGCCTGACTCAAAATTCGCCCTTGCTTTTTGTTCTAATATTTCGGCCGAAAGATCTTTACTCTGTGCAACAAAACTCAATAGCAACAATGCACCTGCCAGCACTGTTTTTTTCATCGTTGTTTAACCTCATTGAATCGTTCAAAACAGCCAGACCGTGCGCAATTAAAAAAGAACGCGACCTCAGTACGAGGTCGCGTTCACCTCTAAATCAAGGCAAAGGTCCGTTTACGTTCAGAGTTAGTCCTGTGGTCGGCCGCGGCTTTTGCGCTCTGCCCAGACTTCGCGCAACTCAGCAATGGCGTCTTCGTCACCAGATTCGATGATCTCGCGAATTTCGTCGCGCGAAGGTGCACCTTCCGGGCGCTCTCCTGCAAAATCGGGTCTGCCGCCACCGTCGAAGCCAGGCGCGCCCTCAGGACGTCGGTTAACGAAATCAGGCACGCCTTGTGGCTTGCGACCTTCACCTAACTCCGGGGCTCCTTCAGGGCGCCCGCCTGTAAAATCTGGAACGCCTTCAGGAATCTCCAAGCCCAATTCGCTCATTTGCGACTCGATCTGCTCGCGAATATCAGCCGCCGCCGCTGTGTCACCAGAAGCCAGTGCTTCATGCAGTGCTTCGAAGTGAGCACGCATTTCTTCAGAGGGTTGCTGTGCATCATCTGGCAGATTATCAGCGCGTTGTTGCCAGAATTCGGCACGGCTTTCTGCGTCTGGCATGCCTGTCTCCGTGTTTGCCCGATACTGCATGATTGCTCGACGGTCAGGGCGGTTCAGTTGAGTAGCCTCAAAGGTGCTGTCAGTAACTATATTCATCGTTATATCGTCTAGGTCAACGTCGTCTTCAGCTGCTCCAGCAGCAATACTCACGGCAGTTATAGCTGTAAATAGAATAGACTTGCTTAATACATGTTTCATGATAATTCCTCATTCGTTAAATAAAGTAAGTGGCATGAGCGCGGTGCCTGGGCACCAAGTCATACCTGGCTTTGTGAGGCGAGAAGAATTCAACGGGAAGTTGAAATAGTTTGCTTTTATTGTTGTATTCGATCTGGGCTGACACCAGCATCTTTTTGCCATGGGCAAAGGAGCCAGATGTCAACACCGGCAGAGTGATGGCATTGGCGCCTTTTTTCAGGTCAAGCTGCCAGGCCAATTGTTGGCCATGCTCTATACCGTGCGGTATTAGTTCTTCTGGAAACTCCAGTGCGAGTCTGGCCCCGAGCATATCGGCAGGCACATTAATCAGAACAGTGATCTCTTCCGATACAAGTTCGGTTTGTTGAGCGAATTGTTCAGCGCTAGCGTCAGACGGTAAACCGGATTGACCGAGATTGAAGGCTGCTAATATTCCGCACGCGAGAACTGCTGCTGCAGCAAAGCCCTGTAAGCGGTAGCGTCGCGCTACGTGTCGCTGTTTTTGCTGTTCGCCGTTAACACGGGCCTGGCGCAACAATAGGGCATAGTAACCTGCGGCGGGTTCTGGAACTGAAAATTGAGACAGCTGCTTTCTGTACTCATTGTGCTCAGCCAGTGTTGCGCTACAGACAGTGCAGCTTGCCAGGTGCTGTTGTATCTTCTGACGCTGCATCGCCTGAAGTTTATCGTCAAGAAATTCATCGGACGACTCTGCTATTTCGTGACATTTCATTTTCAATCTCCACTCATACAGACTGACGTGCTTGGCCATCAAAAGGTTGCAGCTGCAAGTTCTTTTTGAGTTGTTTTCTGGCTCGATGCAAGTGGGACTTCAAGGTACCCAGTGGCATATCAACAATATCTGCCAGTTCCGGCAGACTGAATCCGCCAATGTCATGCAGACTGACAACGGCGCGTTGTATCGGGTTCAAATTCTGCAGGCCTGCAATAATCTGGCGGTTCAAGCAGTATTGCTCGGGCTCCATGTTGCGCCGATCATCGCTAACATTGATGTCATCAATGTTGTCACATTCGGGCGCGCGCTTCCGGCTGCGGCAGCGATCCACAAAGCGGTGGAACAGGCAACGGTTAAGCCAGGCAGGCAGGTTGTCAGCTTGCGACATTTGTTCTTGTTTGTTGAATAGCTCCAGTAATACGTCTTGCAGAAGATCGTCAGCGTCACTGGCGTTCCCCATGTATTGATACGCCTGTTTGTACAGTCCGCTAACGTGCGGTGCCACAAGGTGTTCAAAAGGTTGAGTTTTGTTAGCCCGCGAAAAAAGCGAAATTATATTATTCATGTAACACCTGACGATGCTGCGACGGAAAAGGTTGCAGTTGATCGAGCTTAATCAGTTGTTACTGCGGGAAGTGTTAGGCGATCGTAAAGAGGGCGTAAAGTTTTTGTAGTTCGGTAATGCCGGGCAGGGCTGATCTAATCGCAAAAACCTTGTCGGTGGTTACCGCTCAGGGTCAATGTTTCAGCGCAGTGTAGTAGGCTGGTCTAACCTTAGTTGCCCGGCGACGCTGGTTCATAAATAGCCGGCAAGCGTCGGGCCAGGCTCCGTACAACAACTCACTCTGCGCAATGGCGTTACCTGAGCTGCCAATTTGTGTAAGGAGCTGGATAAAAAGGCAAAGGTGTTACCGGGCTGTGTATCGAAAAGTGCTAGTTCAGAAACTCAGGTTCACGGGCCACCAGCTCATCCCAAAATGGCTGGAACTGAAACCAGCCTGCCAGATCATGCCCTTGCGCTTCATAGCCCTCTTCACACAGGTGCTGAGGAATTTCAATTGGTTCGCCGGCGGATTCAGCCAGTAACTGACTCTGGCAACATCGCTCCAAAGAGACAAACCACCAAACGGCCGCATCAACCGACCCACCGGTTGTAATCAAGCCATGGTTTTGATGAATAAGCGCCTTTTTATTGCCCAGCGCTACGCCCATTTTTCGCGATACCTCAGTATCCACGACGACGGCTCCACTGCCATCATCACACAGAGCCACATCGTTATAGAACATAGTGGTATCCTGCGAGATCATCTTTAATGGCTTACCTAACGTTGAGAAAGTACGCCCATACATTGAATGAGAATGTGCAGCGGCTATTATATCGGGCCGTGCCTTGTGCAACTCGCTGTGAATCGCAAAAGCGGCTGCGTTAACCGGGCGGTCTCCAATCACAACCTTACCAGTGTGATCGACGCAAATCAGGTCGCTTACCGTCATCAGTTTAAAATTGTGGCCAAATGGGTTTACCCAAAATCGATCGGTGTATTCAGGATCACGTACTGTCACATGTCCCGCGACCCCTTCGGCCAAATGCAATCGACCCATGGTGCGCAGGCCGGCTGCGAGGCGTTGTTTGCGGTGCAATCGTTCCGCTTCTATATCGTCAAACTCTGCAGTTGCGCGCGCTTTTAGTTCCGAAAGATCGTCTTCGAATGACTTTTTCATGTGATGTTGCCCGGAGTTTTGGATAAACAGATTATAAGGTAAGAACCTTCGCTTACGCCAACGTATTGTTACTTCACCGAGCGTGCCTTACAGCTCATGTCGACGATTTTAACTAAGGTATACTTCGATTAAACAAGCAGACGAATGTACAACCAATGTCTATTTCCCATGCTGATGAGCGCGAAATTCTTAATAAACTCGCAGAATTTGCACGCATTCTGGATGGTCGCCAATGGCAGCGCGTGGCTGAGGTGTTTGATTCCGCAATCAGCTTTAACTACGGAGACGGAAAAGAGCAACAGGGAATCGAAGCGCTAACGGAAAACTTCAAGACCTATTTGGACCCGTGTGGCCCCTCTCAACATCTACTGGGCAGTATTCAGGTCGAGCAGCAAGGCAACGAGATAATTACTCGCAGCTACGTGCAGGCCCGCCATCAAGGCGCTGGCGATAAATCAGATCGCTTTTTTGATAGCAATGGCGAGTATATAGACCGCTGGCAGTGTCAGGGCAATGGTTGGCGAATCGTCAGGCGTGATGTTCGATGGGCGATGCTTAAAGGGGATATGAGCGTGTTGTCGGGTGATTGATTGCCGCTTCCCACTACCGAGTTTAAAACAGTTGCCTTGGCTTCGTCAGAATCACTTGTGGCAGGTTACAATGCGTCCAAGCTGGCGCCGGTCTAGCTGCGCGGATGACCGCTTGTGAGCAAAGATTCATAAAGCCGGCGTAGAAAGATAAGCAAAAAATAAGACGATGGAAGTTCTACAAATACTAATCAGTGGCGTCTCCCAGGGCTGTGTCTATGGGCTGATCGCCATGGGCTTTGTGCTGATCTACAAAGCCACCGAAATGGTGAATTTCGCGCAAGGCGAATTAATGATGCTGGGCGCCTATCTTGCCTACACCTTCATCAATGTTCTGGGAATGAGCTATATTCCCGGCTTTATCGCCACCGTTATCAGCATGGCGATTATTGGCGTTGTTATCGAGCGCGGGGTGCTGCGGCCTATGATTGGCGAGCCGCCGTTTGCGGTGCTGATGATAACGATTGGTCTGGGCTTTATTCTGCGCGCAGTGGCTGGCGCGATTTGGGGTACAGAAACGAAAACACTGTCCAACCCGTTTACAGGTAGTGTTGCCAGAATATCCGATTTATCGGTCGGTTATGAAAATCTGGCGATCATAGTTGGCACATTAACCCTGTGCGTCACGTTTTATTTGTTCTTCCGCTTCACCAGGCTGGGTATTGCCATGCAGGCTGCGTCTCAAAATCAGCTGGCGGCGTATTACGTGGGCATTCCGGTGAAAAGAATCTATTCGCTGGTGTGGGCATTGTCTGCATCATTGGCGGCGGTAGCTGGCGTACTCGTTGCACCGGTTTCCCTGCTGGAGCCGGTGATGGGTTTTATTGGTATCAAAGCGTTTTGCGCTGCTATTGTCGGTGGTTTTGGCAGTTTGCCTGGCGCGATCCTGGGTGGGCTGATTGTAGGGGTCGCCGAACAGTTCGCTAACTTATACCTACCACCGGGCATAGCCGCTACTACGGCATATGTGATGCTGCTGGTGATGTTACTGGTGCGCCCGCAAGGCTTGTTTGCCAGCATTCAGCAGAAGAAGGTATAGAGGCTACCTCCCGTCATGCGATTCATTCTCAAAACCCACTATCAGCAAGACATTGACGTATTCAAACACAATGGTCAGCGCTTCTGGTTTGGCTTGCTTGCCTTGCTGGTGATTGTTGCTCCGCTTTTTATTGACACGTTTTATCTGGGCGAACTGTCATTGGTGTATATCTATGCCATTGCGGGTATAGGCTTAATGCTGCTGGTGGGTCATACCGGGTTGGTCAGCCTGGGTCACGCTGCGTTTCTGGCGATTGGTGCCTATGCTCATGCCTGGTTTATTGGTAAAGGTTGGCCGCTGCCGTTATCGATACTGCTTGCCGGCTTGCTCAGCGCGGCTGCGGGTGCAATGGTGGGTAGGCCCACGCTACGAATGACGGGAATCTACCTTGCAATCGCTACTTTAGCTTTTGCACATATTGTTGAACAGATTATTGCCCACTGGGAGCCAGTTACCGGGGGGTTTCGCGGCCAGTTGGTGCCGGATGCGGTATTCATGGGGTTTGATTTAAGCCGTGGCATACCGTTCTACTATCTGTGTCTTTTTGTCGTTGTGTTGTGTTTGCTGGCGGCACTGAATTTACTGCGCAGCCCGACCGGCAGGTCCATGGTGGCGATCAGGGACTCGGAAATCTCGGCGCAAAGCATGGGTATTGATCTGGCACGAACGAAAACCATCGCGTTTGCGGTGTCCGCCGGATTTACGGGGGTTGCAGGCGCGCTGTTCGCACATAAGTTGGGCTACCTGGCGCCGGATGCATTCACAATGTTAACCTCTATACAACTATTGTTGATGGTGGTTGTTGGTGGCCTGGGGTCAATGCATGGCGTGTTTTATGGCGCCATATTCATTGTGGTGCTGCCGCAGTTTATCGCAATTATGCGTGACACGCTGCCTACCGCAATAGGTCAACTGCCGGGCCTTGAACCGGGTTTGTTTGGTTTGATACTGGTTCTGTTTCTGATCTTTGAACCTTTAGGGATTTATGGTCGCTGGCTGAAAGTAAAACAGTTCTTTGATGAGTTCCCACTGTATCGCAAAGCGACGCATAAGCGGCAGAAGTCCTACTTGCGAACGGAGCGTTTGCGGTGAGTGCGTTGTTGAGCGCGAAAAACCTTTCGCTCAGCTTCGGTGGTGTGCATGCAGTGCGTGACATCAGTTTTGATGTTGAACAAGGCGAAGTATTCAGCATTATTGGTCCGAACGGGGCTGGTAAAACCAGCATTTTTAACTTGATCAGCAGACTGTATAACGCTGACTCGGGCGATATTGTGTTTGCGGGTGAAAGCATCATTTCCCAGCCAGCGCACCGAATTGCCTCACTGGGTATTGCTCGCACATTTCAAAACACAGAGTTGTTTGAACATGAAACTGTGTTGAACAATATGTTGATTGGTCGCCACGTTCATCGGTGCAGCAATTTGTTCAGTGAACTTTTGTTTTTGCATTCGGTGCGCAAGCAAGAGCTTGAATTCAGACGCATTGTGGAAGACGTGATTGACCTGCTGGATTTACAAAGCCATAGAAATCAGGTGATAGGCAGCCTGCCATATGGTGTGCGCAAAATGGTTGAGGTGGCACGCGCGTTGTGTATTCAGCCCAAACTATTGCTGCTTGATGAACCTTCCTCTGGTCTAAACCCTGAAGAAACCGAGGATGTCTCTTTCTGGATTGAAGACATCAGTCGTGATTATGGCGCAACAATCATTATGGTGGAACACGATATGAATCTGGTATCGCGTTCGTCCGACCGGGTACTTGCCATTGCAGATGGGGCTTTTGTGGCACTGGGCACGCCCTCAGAAATTCAAAATCATCCAGATGTGCAGCGCGCGTACCTTGGTGACTGATTAATGGCTGGCTCACTGATCGTAAAAAATATAGAAACGTACTATGGCCCTATCATGGCCATACGTGGTGTAAGCCTGGAAGTACGTGCCGGGCAGATCGTGACCTTGCTGGGTGCCAACGGCGCTGGTAAAACTACTGTATTGAAAACCATCAGTGGTGCAATGGAACCGCAAAAAGGCTCGGTTGATCTGGACGGTGAGCCGATTGTTAATCTGGACCCGGATGTGATTGCCCGTCGCGGTATCGCACATGTGCCTGAGGGGCGCGAAGTGTTTCCGTTTTTGAGCGTTGAAGAAAATCTGTTGATGGGCGCATACAGTCGGAAAGACAAAGGTGTAAGAAACGATCTGCACGCAGTCTATGATTATTTCCCTGTACTGCTGGAAAAGCGCGCACAAGCAGCCGGCTTTCTGAGTGGCGGCCAACAGCAAATGCTGGCAATAGGCCGAGCATTGATGCTGGCGCCGCGGATCATGTTATTGGATGAGCCATCGCTTGGCTTGTCACCAAAATACGTGGCTGAGATTGCATCGATTATTACGCGTTTGAATCAGGAGCGCGGCATCACCGTGTTGCTGGTTGAACAAAACGTAAAAGTAGCGTTGGATATCAGCGAATACGGGTATGTGATGGAAAACGGTCGCATTGTGATGGAAGACACAACAGAGCGGCTCAAGCAGGCCACGGATATTCAGGAGTTCTATCTGGGTATGAAAGACGAAGGCGTTCGAGGCGGTCGGCGGTGGAAGCAACGGAAGACCTGGCGCTAATGAGTACCGATTCCCTGGTAATAGAAGTCGCTGGCTGCAACACCATCAGTGAATTGTTCTGGAAGCGTGTTGTTGACTTGCCGGATAAGGTCGCGCTGCGCGAGAAAGAATTTGGCATCTGGAACGAATACACCTGGGCTGATTATGGAGAACAGGCAAAACTGGCCGGATTGGGCTTGATTGCCCTGGGTTTACAACGTGGCGACGTGTGCTCTATCGCATCCGAAATCAACAAGGAATGGCAGTTTGCTGATCTGGGCATCATCGGTGCCGGTGGTATCTGTAATGGCGTGTATCCAACTGATGTTGCAGAGCAGGTGGAGTACCTGATCAACGACAGCAACACCCGTTTTTACTTTGCGGAAGATGAAGAACAGCTCGATAAAGTGCTGGAGGTGCGCGGGCGGACACCCGGCCTTGAAAAAATCATCATCTTTGATATGGACGGTTTGCAAACACTGGATGACCCCCAGTGCATCAGTTTTGATGCGCTGCAAACCATAGGGCGCGACTATGCGAATGAGCACCCCGAGTGCTGGACCGAACGAATTGGCGCTGCACAGCCAAATGATGTGATGGTGCTCACGTACACCTCAGGCACGACAGGGCCGCCGAAAGGCGCGATGATCAGTCACCGCAATATGCTGTATATGACGCAAGTTTTGCAAGATGTGTACGATATTACTCCTGACGATGAGCAGCTGTGCTTCTTACCTTTGGCGCATATTGCCGGGCGCATGTTCTACACCTTTGCACCCATGGAAAGTTGCTCTGTCGTAAATATTGTGGAGAGCCTTGAAACAGTTAATCAGGACCAGCAAGAAGTTTCCCCCTCCATCCATTTTGCCGTACCGCGCGTGTGGGAAAAGCAGTATGCAAATATTGCGATCAAGCTAAAAGACGCCACAAGGTTTGGTGTCTGGAGTTATGACTGGGCCCTGGCCGTTGGAGCTGAACTTGCCGAATACCTGAAAGCAGCGCGACCGCCACCTTTATGGCTAAGGCTTAAAGGTTTTTGTGCGCATCATGCGGTGTTAAAAAATTGCCGTAAGTACCTAGGTATTCATGACGCTAAATGGCTCTCCACTGCGGCGGCACCGATTGCACCTGAATTGATCGATTGGTTCTGGGCCCTGGGAAAACCAATGTACGAAGTGTACGGTCAAACCGAATGCACCGGACTTGCAACCGCAAACGTGGCTGGTGATTGCCGCATCGGCAGTATTGGTAAAGCAGTGCCAGGCACCGAGGTGCGACTTTCAGCAGAGGGCGAAATACTGATTCGTGGCCCAGGTGTGATTCAGGGCTATTGGAATAACGAAGAAAAAACCGCGTCAACAATTGTTAATGGCTGGTTACACACAGGGGACGTTGGCCGTATTGATGACGATGGCTATATCTATATTCTTGACCGACTAAAAGACATTATTATTACGGCCGGCGGCAAAAACATAACACCCAGTGAGATAGAGAACCGCCTGAAGTTCTCAGCCTATATATCCGACGCCGTGGTAGTGGGAGACAAGCGACCCTATTTGACCTGCCTGGTGATGATCGATGAAGAGAACGTTACCAAGTTCGCTCAAGATGCGAACGTGCCGTTTACCAATTACACCAGCCTGTGTCACACTCGCGAAGTGAAGGACTTGATATGGGAAGAAATTGAAGGCGTAAACAGCAAATTTGCGCGCGTAGAGACGATCAAGAAATTTCGTTTAATCGACCAATTGCTTGACCCCGAAGATGAAGAATTAACCCCCACAATGAAGCTAAAGCGCAAAGTAGTAAACGTGAAATACGCTGATCTGATTGACAGCATGTACTGAGGACTGTGTTATGACGAATACACCAATGCCAAGACTCGTTTTCATGCTGCTCGCGATGAGTGGCTTGCTCACAGCCTGCGGACAGGGCAATGAGTCGAACGATGCATCCGCTGCTACTAAAGTACGCGGAGTCAGTGATACTGAGATTGTGCTGGGTTCGCATACCGATTTGTCCGGTCCAATTGCAACGTTGGGCGTTGATGGAATTAATGGTGCGCGCATGCGCTTTGACGAAGTCAATGCCGAGGGTGGTATTCATGGTCGTAAAATTCGTTATGTGGTTGAAGACACGCAATACCAGGTGCCCAAGGCCATTCAAGCGGCGAATAAATTGATTCACAGAGACAAAATATTTGCGATGGCGATTGCTCTGGGTACCCCGACCACAAACGCCGTACTGACACAGCAACTGAAAGAGGGTGTACCAAACCTGTTTCCGATTACGGGGGCCCGGACCATGGTTGACCCTTTTCATCGGCTCAAATTCAATGCTAGAGGCATGTATTACGACGAGATGCGCGCTGCCATGAAGTACTTTGTTACAGAAAAGGGGGCGAAGTCTGTCTGTGTTATCTACCAGGATACTGAATATGGCGAAGAAACTTTGCAAGCTGCCAATGATCAAGCGGCGGAGCTGGGTGTTGGCATCACTGCTACCAGTTCTCATAAACCGACTGAGAGTGAATTCACAGCCGCCATTATTAAACTGCGCGATGCAGGGTGTGATCTGGTAATGATGGGAACCGTGGTTCGCGATACAATACTGGTGTTAGAATCTGTGCGTAAACTGGGCTGGACAGGTGCTTCGTTTGTAGGCAGCAATGCAGCGTATAACCAGGTTGTTGCTGATCAGGAGAGCGGTGCGGGTGAAGGGTATTATGCCTTTGTGCACATGGCGATGATGTACCGCGACAATCCACCCACCGAGGCGGCCGCTCAATGGTGGGACCGCTTTGTTGAACGTCATGGCCGCGACCCCGAATACGTCGCCATGGAAGCCTATCGCAATGCCGACGTAATCGTAGAGGCCTTGCGCAGAGCGGGTAGTGATCTCACTGTGGATTCCTTCGTTGCGGCCCTGGAGTCGATTGACAATTACACCGATATCTTCGGTTACACATTGTCTTTTGGCCCGGATAAACACCAGGGAGTCAGTGAGTCTACTTTGTCACAGGTTCGCGACGGGCGCTGGCACACATTGGAAACGTCGATCAGCTTTTAGCCGGCCAGGTCGTACCTGCTGAGCGACTTGCGAGTATGCACAAGCTTCTGCTTAATCGTGATATCTATCTGGAGGTGATCCAGGACCGGCTGCCAAATGCGAAGCGCTATGTTTGGATTGTCACCGCCGATATTAAAGACATGTATGTGGAATACGGCACGGGTTTTGTGCCGCTGTTGCAACTATTGTCTGAGCTGGTTGAAAACGGCGTTGCCATTCGGTTAATACACGCTAAAGAACCGGGCCCCCGATTTCGGGAAGATTTTGACCGATTTGACACCTTGATCAACAATCAGCTGTTCGAGCGAATTCTGTGTCCCAGGGTACATACCAAAGCAATCATCATAGACGGGCGCGAGGCGTTCGTCGGGTCCCCCAACCTGACGGGTGCAGGGCTTGGCAGCAAACATGAAGACAAGCGCAATTTTGAGGCGGGGTTTCTATTTGATGACCCAGAGTCGCTGAAGGAACTGATGGATTGGGTCGACGAGCTTTACCTAGGCGAATATTGTCATAACTGTCGACGCAGAGAATATTGCCCTGACCCCATCATCGACTTGTAGCAATCGCTCGCACAGTAACTATTCAGTCATGAATTTTCTGGTTCAGCTTCTATTAAACTAGCGGGTATGAGTGTGGAGATTGTATGAACGGAAACGCAGTAGTCGTTGGCATCGGCGAGTCGGAATACTACAAACGCGGCGGTGCCCAGGAGACCGAATTTCAATTGGCTGTCAAGGCGATCAGCCGTGCCGCCGAAGACGCTGGTCTTGAGCTGTCGGAAATTGATGGACTGGTCTCTTACATGGATAACCGCAACGACCCGTTGCGTTTGTCGGCTGCGTTAGGCATGAAAGAGCTGCGCTGGGCCATGACGCCATGGGCAGGTGGTGGAAACAACTCCGCTGCAGCCATCCAATGCGCGGACGCAGCCGTTAGCGGCGGGTATGCCAGTTATGTGGTTGCTTTTCGTGCCCTCGCACAAGGTCAGTTCTCACGCTTTGGTTCGCATTTTTCCGGTATGACCAACGCAGCCGGGCCACACGCCTGGACACATACGTACGGGCTTATTTCGCCAGCACAGGAATGCGCGCTGCACACCAAACGGTTTATGCACGACTACGGCATCACGCAGGAAGCCCTGTGCGATATCTCAATGGCCTGCTATGCCAATGCGCAGCGTAACCCGCGCGCCGTGCGCTACGGCAGCCCGCTGACGCGGGAGAAGTATCATGACTCTCGCTGGATAGTGGAGCCGTTTCATCTGTATGATTGCTGCCCGGAAAATGACGGCGCGGCTGCGGTGATCATTACGACGCCTGACAGAGCAAGAGATCTAAAAGGGGAGGCAGTGCCCATACTTGCTACCGCTCAAGGCATTGGCCCGAACATTGGTATTGATTCGTTTCAGGGGCGCTGGTTTCCGGGCATGTTCTATGAGGGTGTGGCTGAAACTATCTGGCAACGCGCAGGTATTCGCGCGACTGACGTTGATGTTTTGCAAATGTACGAGAACTTCACGGGCCCGGTAATGATGTCCTTATGTGAATTGGGCTATTGCGAACCGGGTGAGTTGCAGGATTTTGTTGCCAATGGTGCGCTGGAAGGGCCGGATGCGCGCTTACCATTTAACACCAGTGGTGGGAATATCGGTGAAGCCTATATTCATGGCTTTGAAATGATCAATGAAGCGGTGCGGCAAGTACGCGGTGAATCCACCTGCCAGGTTGATAAGGTCGACTTATCGTTTGCTGTTGGTGGACCCGGTTATGCACCCGGCAGCGCCGTGTTGTTTGGACGAGATTAGTATTATGGCAAATAGATACCTAGGCGACAGTTTTCTTCTTCCTGCGCTGGAACCAGACAACAGACACTGGTTCACCAACGGGCAATTACATGTGCAGTTTTGCAACAGTTGTGACGCCGCCAGATATCCCGCAGAAGATGTGTGTTTTCGGTGCCAGAGTACAGACCTGGAGTTTCGTGCAATTGCCGGAGAAGGGGTCATAGAGAGTGTGGTTGAAGTTCAGCACCCTGTGCATCCCTTGCTGGCAGATCGTGTACCCTACAATGTCGCCGTGATATCCTTGAGTGGCGCACCCGGTTGTAATGCGATTGGCAATATCGTTAACAGTGATGAGACAGATGTCAGCATAGGACAGAACGTTAGAGCTATTTTCGAAAAAGCAACAGACCCCGAAAGTGGTGAAGAGCTACTCATACCGAATTGGGAAGCTGTATAGCGCTTGTATCAATCAGTCTTGACCGTGTGCTCGTTGAGCTTGAATACCGAATTAATCACATCAAATACCACCGTCTCCAGTGGTATCTCACTATAGTCAGCGTCTTTAAAGTAGCTGGCAAAGACAGCTACCACATCATGTTCGGGGTTTATAATTAACCCTTGTCCTGCCCAGCCACCTTTGTACAAGGTGCCGTTGTGGCGGACTTGATCCCATTGATAGATATTGTGAGCAATACCGTCCGGATTGTTGGCAGCCAGGCCGGCTTTTGCAAGCAATTCGGGACGACCCTGTGTTTGCAGAAAACGTATATGGTCAGCCGAAACGATTCGCTTGTCAGTAACCATGTGGTAGCTGGGGGTGAACAATAAACCAAAGCGCGCAAGATCTCTTGGGCGAGCCAGAAAGCCACCATGAGCCAACGGGATACCCGAATGGTAGGCTACGAAAGCGGCATCAGCTTCAGCGCCAATTTGCGACCAGATTTGTTGGCTTACCACGTCTTGTAGAGGTTGCCCCGTCAATACTTCCAGCAGCCAACCAAGAATAAAAGTATTTACCCCGGAATAAGAAAACACCGTTCCTTGCGGAGCGTGTCTTTCTGCGACAAGTGTTTTGAGGAACTCATACGGATTCTCAGCGGAATGTTCATCGCGATAACCATCGCCTATTGCTGCAGAATACTGGTAATAGCAGGAGTTGCGGTCTTCGTACTCATCTTCACAGTTAAGGCCGCTGGCCATATCCAGTACATTGCGGACCGTGGTGCCGGCAAAAGCAGAGCTTGCCAGGTCAGAAATATAGTGCTCGATTGGCTTATCAACGTCGACTTCACCGCGTTCTTCCATTATGCGCAACAAAGTGGCGGGCAGGATTTTGGCAACCGACCAGTAGATGGGCTTCTCATACGCTTGCATTCGCGGGTAGCGCTCAAACACAAGCTTACCTTTATGGAGAATAACGACGCCCATTGCGGTTGAATACTCCGATTGCAAAAATTCATCGAATGCAATCGTTCCGTCTGGTGTATTCACAGGATGTTCTGCAATCGCCGGCAATAATTGTTGCGCAAGTGGTTTTACCGCACCTGAACGATGCACAGTGACGGTTGGGAACATTTGAGGCAGATTCTTATGCATCCAGGCCATCTCTTTGCCAGTTGCGGTCCACCAAATATCATCCTCGGGTATGCCTTTCAGGCGGTTCTGTTGCCATTTGAGCGTTGTATTTGGAGCCAGATAATTCCCGTATTCAGGCAATAGAATGTTAGCAATCTGCTCAACGTAGTGTGCAGGCTCTATGTCTGTACGGTTTGCGAGTACAACAATACTCAAGCGCTGCTCGGGAAACGTAGTAAAGTGCGTTCTAAAGCCCACCCATGAGCCGCCGTGGCTGACACGTTTAAAACCACGGTAGCTGTCGCTGTTCCAGCCGTAGCCATAATCAATGAGTTCGCCGTTAGTGAGTACGCCTGGCGCCCAAGCCGTGCCTAGAGTATTGGCTGGGAGTATTTGTTGTGCGTACAGCGCGTTCAGCCAGGCCGTAAAATCCCGCAGACTTGCGTAGACACCACCAGAGCCCGTGATGCCATTTAGTAAGTCGTAGTCGTTTAGACGGTATGCGTTATTGTCAGGTGAATACCCCAGCGCGCGCTTGGCAATGCTTGGACGCGTGTGGTCAAATACCATCGCGGTCTTCATGCCCGCAGCAGAGAAAAGCTTTTCACGCATGAAGTCCCTGAACGGCATGCCACTGACGCGTTCTACCAGCAGCGCAAGCATTTCGTAGGCAGCGTTGCTGTAGTCAAATTGCTCACCTGGAGTGAATTGTGGGCTTGCCAAGTCTTTTAATGCGAGTGCAACGTCGCTGTTGGCAGGCATTGATCCGGGGTCGAACCTGTACTGATCGTAGTAATCTGGTAAACCCGCAGTATGGTTCAGCAAATGTCGAATCCGAACACCGGTATAGCTACTCAGCTCCGGAATATAATTACTAACCAGATCATCAAGCGACAAGCGCTCCAGCTCCTCCAGTTTGAGCACCGCTGCTGCTGTAAACTGCTTGGATACCGAAGCGAGCCGAAACAGGGTTTGCGCATCGATTCTCCTGTGTTCCGAAAGATCCGCCAGGCCAAATCCCCGCTCATACACTACCTCGTCGTTACGTTGCACTAATACGGCAACGCCTGGCTGTGCGCCGGCATCGAACGCTGTAAACAGCCCGGTGATGTTCGCATCTACATCGTTACTCGCCATTAAAAGAGAAGGCATAGACAACAAGAGCGTGGCCACAGCCAGCTGACACGGTATGCAAAAGTGTTTCATTGTGAGCAGAGATTTTAGAACTTGATGGGTTGATTGTACCGATTTTGCAGGGCGTAGTAACGTGGCATTGCTGTCGCATGTCCGCAGGAAGAAAACCCTCGAATAACCAAGTTGTCACAGCAGCTCGCCGTATTGAAAGATACACTGTGCCCACGACAGAATGCTGAACCAACCGATCACAGCGCAGCAAAGCAGTCTCACCGTGGCAGGAAATCAAATGAGCGAAAAATTAAGGGTTGCAGTTTGGGGAACGGGAAACGTAGGGCGTCCGGCCATCAGAGCTGTTGCGGCGCACCGTGATCTTGAGCTGGTGTCCGTTGTGGTGTCAAACCCGGAGAAAGTTGGTAAGGACGCAGGCGTTCTGGCCGGGATCAAGCCGCTGGGTGTTACTGCAACCGATGACTGGCAAGCTGTAATCGCCGCCGCAAATATTGATGCGCTGGTATACACCGCCAGTGCCGATACGCGGGGAGAAGCCGCTTTCATGGATCTGTTGGCCTGCTTGGGGGCTGGTGTAAATGTAGTGTCTACTTCTTTTTACCCACTGCTGTACCCGAACGGGCAAGGCGCGATTAAGGAAGCCATTGACCCGGTGACCATGGTTTGCGAGCAAAACAAATGCTCGGTATTTGTATCAGGTGTTGATCCAGGCTGGGCGATGGATATTCTTCCTGTGTTGCTCAGTGGCGTTGTGTCAGATATCGAAGAGATACGCATGCAGGAAGTGTTTAACTACGCTCTGTACGACCAACCGGAAGTGGTGCGTAATGTGATCGGCTTTGGGCAAGCCATGGATACCTTGCCACAAATGCTGGAAGATAATTCGTTGAAGCTTGTTTGGGCACCCATGGTTGAGATCGTTGCTGCAGCTCTTGATTATCCGCTGGACGCTATTGAAACCCACGTAGAGCGCTTGCCGCTTACTGAATCTATTGATGTTGATGGTATGGGGCACTTCGAGGCCGGCACGCAAGGGGCTTTCCGGTTCGAGGTGCGCGGCATGGTTGCCGGAAAATCCAGAATAGTAGTAGAGCACATCACGCGCATTGATCAATCATGTGCTCCAGACTGGCCTTATCCTGCCGAAGGAGAAGGTTGTCATCAGGCTATCATCAAAGGTAACCCTGAGCTGATCGTCAGTTTTCACGGCCATGATCCAGTGGAGCCGGGCCCCGCTGGTGGTGGTAACTGCTCCGCGGCAAATCGAATAGTCAACGCAATTCCCGCGGTTTGTGCGGGCAAGTCAGGTATATTGAGTCCATTGGACTTGCCATTGATTCACGGCGGAGCGCAACTGCGGCGTTGAACGGTGTGCGGCGCAGCGCCCAAACTGGCGTTAACTAATTGCTTAAAAACTCGAAACTAACGTCAGCGTAGGCGTCTTCCGCCATTTCCTTACGTAAGTTCTCCATCGTTTTAAACGGCGAGTCGATGAGCATCAAATTGGTAACCCAGGCAGGCGTTGGGCCAGCCGGGTCTATATGGCCTTCACTGGATATCTCGAGTGTGCCGTCTGGCTTGGGTAACATCATCCATCGGGTGACGGCTTTTTTCAGTCGTACTGCTTTTTTGCTGGCGGGCACCAGGTCAGAGTCAATAGCTGTGGCGGTCATTGTTACCAACCCCGTGCCATTGTTGCGCTCCCATACCACATGTGTAATTGCGTCGCGATCTTTGACCGGCCATGGAATATCATTCAGATTGTAGACGTAAAATTCGGTTTCGCTGACGGCCTTAACCACCCTCGATTCCTTGCACAGATCCGCCCAACGCGGGCATGTCTCGCCATCACGAATCAAGGCGACCACGCTCTGCAAGCGAAAATCAGCGTGCATAACACTGCGCACCTGTTTGAACTTTGAGCCTTCCACGTTGCGTGTGTAAACCTGTATTCCGTTTATCTTTCTTTAACTCCCAGCCATTAGCAGCGTTTTCCTGGGCGAGCGCAATCGTGCTCAACGCGAATAGAAACCAAATCAATACACTGTGTTTCATAGTCAGTCTCAGAGTATTGGTTTTTGCCGCGTTACCACATGGCTACTGGATTAATCATCATTTGAACCGCGCCTTTTAAACGCGCCTGGCCCAGTACAAACATAAACTCGGTCACGCCTTCCTTCGCTAGCCGCCCGGTGTTCATTGTTTCCAGAATATAGATGCCATTGTGTTTTAGCATCGTCACGTGACCGTAAAACATTTTGTCACCAGGTGCCGGGGGGATAGCTTCAAGGCCCCAGGTGTCAGCACCCACGGCCATCGGTTGTTTTTCGGCAAGAAAAACAGCCGCGTCATTATTCAACCCTGGTTCGGTTGAAACCCACTCTTGTGGTGCTGATGCCAGCTTGCTGTCGGTCCAGCCAGTGTGCAACAGAATCACATCCCCCTTGCGCAACTGTATTTGCTGGTCTTTCATCGCAGCTTCCAGGTCATTGCGGGTGATGGCCTGGCCGCCTGACAGTGTCTCCACACCAAAGTGCTTTGCCATGTTGATCAGCACCCCTCGACCAACGAGCGGGGGAATTTGATGTATGCCCAGTCGAGTCAGCCCGGTCAGCTCAGAGATTTCAGTTGCCTGGTTACAGTTGTAGTACTCCGCATTTTCGCCCATGTGGCCAAGACCATCGAGCTGCGGTCCGATTCCCCACCACAATTGAGCAAGATCGTCGTTATAGACCACATCCCAGCCAAAATCTTTCTTCAGCGAACGACCATTTTGCTGGTTGGGTTGAACCACCTGCAACATCATTTTCCTTGGCGAAAACGCCGGCATGTTCGGATCAATCACAATACCCAGAGGATGGCTTTCGCCTTTCTTGATCAGCGTTGTAGCTTTCAGTGTATTGTCAGGTGTGACCAGGTTGGCGGCTCCCATCTGGTCATCTTTGCCCCACTGAGAGGGTTTACAGTCCTGTGCAACTGCCGGGTTTGTTAGCAGACCCAATAAGAGTGTGAGAAATAAAGATCTTACGCGGTAATCAAATGACATGCGGGCTCCAGATTATTAGCTTATTGTTGATACATCTGTCGATGGCCAATCATTTTCAACCCTTGGAGGCGGAATGACAAGCACCGCCCCGCGATTGATCAATCGGTATGAAAAGGTGTTTCCCGGTCAATTGGTAAACTCACGCTGATAATTAGACCGCTCGGTGTTGCGTTTTGTGCGCGAATATTACCTTTATGAAGCCGAACATTGCGTTCGGCTATAGCAAGCCCTAAACCATGGCCGCCGCTGTCGCGCTCGCGCGCATCAGATGCTCTGTAAAATGGCGTGAACAGCTTATCAAGGTGATGATCTTCCACGCCCGGACCACGGTCTTCGACGCTTATGTGAACGTGATTTTGGTCGGCCGTCAGCTGCACCATTACCTGGCTGCCAGGTGGTGCAAACCGCACTGCATTTTGCAGTAAGTTCTCGAACACGCTGTTGAGTAAACGTCCACGGGTGGCCACTACAGCTTCTTCCAGATCAGTATCGAGAATGATACTCACCTCCCTATCAGCTGCACTGGCTGTGCTGTGAGCAATACAATGCGTCAGCAACCCCTTAATATCGATTGCATCGGTTAACGCAATGTTCTGCTGGGGCAAACTGAGAATTTGTTCAATGAGCTCATCGATGGCCTGCACTTCGGACTCAATGCGGTTGAGCTCAGCGCTAATGTCCGGGCTACTGCGTTCGCCAGCGGTTTTTTGCTGGGCAAGACCCAGTGCCGCCTGCAACCGAGCCAGAGGTGAACGCAATTCGTGTGATACATCTTTGATCAATCGCGCCTGGTTACCCAGTGTGTCTTCCACTTTCTCTGTCATGCGGTCAAAGTCTGCGGCAAGTAGCTTTAACTCATCGTTGCCGGGGGCGGTGCCGGCCATGGTGCGAACGCCGTAATCGCCAGCGCTTACCTGGTTCATAGCGGTTCTAAGCCGGCGGATCGGCACTGTGAAATAGCGTGCCAGCAACAAACACAGCAACCCGCTGATCACTACCGAGATGCCAAACCTGATGCTGGCATTGCGAATAAACAAGCGTTCAAACTCACTTTTTGGTGCAGGAACTTTCATCACGTAGCGGGCGATGTCAGAGTCTGTGCGGTGAAATCCCCTATGGTGAGCGCTGCGACTAAGGTATATATACCGACCCCTGGGTAGCGTATTACCGCGTGCTTTCGACAGAGCGTGAAGAAACTCATGCCATTGTGGAGCAGAATAGGGCGATAAACTTGGGTCAAACAGGGCGTTGCCATCGCGATCGAACAGAAAAAACTCCACGTGATGCCGACGCTTGAGCTGTGTTGCCCAACGTTCAAACGCTTCAAGGTCGCCACTTCTCAGAATGCGCCGTGCCTCTCTGGCCAGTGCCCTGGGCGGCGGTCCTTGCTCAAAACTGTTATTGACCGGGATGTATTGCGATAGCCAGAACGCGCCGCCAATCATTAACAGTGTGCTTAGCCAAAAGGCCAGAAAAATTTTCCAGTACAGATTCAGCATGCTGCTGGATTCCCTATTAGATCAATGAAATTATATGTGGTATCCACCCCAGATCGTGTCAAAAGGTCGGGTTTACTGAAACTTTACGCAACTCGCCCGTATAATTGTGAACGCACTTACAGCCGTGGGTTCACGAATAATGCGGGCTGGCATGCTGTAACATACTGCTGTACACCGCGTAGGGCGTAAGAAACTATGGTTAGACAATTATTTAATCCCCGTTTTTCCCAGCCGTTGATTTGCTGTGCCGCGGTTGTGTTACTCGGCGCGTGTTCCGACGCCGGTTCGCCCCGGTTTCAAGAGTATGTTGAGCCATCCCTGATAACGATAGTGCCTACAGCACGCCCGGAAGGTGCGTTGGGTGAGATGACTACCTTGAGCTTTAAAGTGTTGATGTCAGAACCGCAACCCAAGGTGGTTACCGTCCATTATCGCACCCAGGCCATTACCGCGACAGAAAGCCAGGATTTTCTCGCGGCTGACGACCATGTATTGATTGCTCCAGGCTCGTTGGAGGCTCGTATTGATGTCACGCTGATTGGTGACGACGTTGAAGAGGCAGCAGAAACGTTCGAGCTGACCGCACGCACCAGTAACAATGCTGTGCTCAACTCAGGCACCGTAATTGGCACCATAGCCAATGATGACAGCGTTTGCGATTCGCCCTACGTTAAAGCGCAACCCAATCGTTGGCGAGTGATTGACGCCGACCCCTTGAACTACGCGCATCGAGGCGGCGTGATTGATTTTCCGGAGAACACCTTGTACGCCTATGCCGAAGTGGCGAAGGTTGGCGCTGATGTGCTGGAGATGGACGTTTATCAAACCGCGGACAATGAGCTTGTCATTCTGCACGACCTTGATGTGGACCGAACCACAAACGGCAGTGGCAATGTGGTGGATTTGACTCTGGCTGAATTGCGCACGTTGGATGCTGCTTACTGGTTTGTACCCGGGGTAGGCACGCCCCGAGGCCGGCCCGCGGAAGAATATGTGTTTAGAGGTATTGCAACCGGTGACAAACCGCCGCCACCCGGCTACTCCGCCGACGACTTTAAAATTCCCACCCTTGAGCAGGCACTGCAGCGGTTCGCTGGACATCTGATAAACGTTGAGTTGAAACCCGACCTGGATGGCAATGGCAACTACGAACAGCAAATGGCAGATTTACTGCAGCGCTATGGACGTTTCAATGATGTGATAGCGGCGTCTTTTGTTGATGAGGCGGCTAACAATTTCAAAGCGGTAGCACCGTGCGTGCACACCTCTATACCTCTGAATCAGGGCACGGGTATTGTGTTAGGCGCGCAGGGTCCAGCCGCCATGCCTGATGTTCCGGAGCATGTTGCCTTTCAGGTGCCGCCAGATACGAGTCAGATCAGTCAGATACCGGATGATTTTTTCCTTGAGGTTGTTACTCCCGACTTTGTGGCCGACGCGCACGCCGTTAATTTGGCCGTGCAAGTGTGGACAGTGAATAGCTGTGAGGAAATGTTGCGGATGATTGATCTCAGAGTTGATGCCATTATGACGGACAGACCAGTGCTGTTGGAAGAAATCCTGAATACCGCCGCTTCGGAAAGACGCTGCGACTAGCGCTTCTCATACGGAGACTATAACAATGAACACAATCCTGCCATCATCTGGCGTATCCATCTCTTACCGTTGGTTACTGACGGTATTGTTGCTTACCTTTGTGCCGCAACTCTCGGCAGCGAAAGACCCACTCAATGTTCTCTTTATCCTGACTGACAACCAGCCTGCCTCGATTATTGGAAGCTACGGTAATAAAGATGTTCGAACGCCGCACATAGACCGGCTGGCGGCCGAGGGCATGCGGTTCACGAATGCGTTTGCGGTTAATGGTATGTGCTCGCCCACACGAGCAACCTTGATGACCGGATTAATGCCCTCGCAACACGGTGTACACAACTGGCTAGACGATGAGGAGCTAAAGCACTGGCCCAAAGATTGGTCTGCAGTGGCGGAGTACCGAACGCTGCCGTATACACTTGCGCAGCGTGGCTACCAAACCGCCATGATCGGTAAATGGCATCTTGGTCAACCTTGGCAAGCATCCATTGGCTATCAGCACTGGGTGACCTTCACTGATGGTCACACGGTGGATTTCTGGAACAATACGGTTATTGAAAACGACCAGCAGTACCAGGTTGCAGACCAACACATAGTTGATTTTTTTGCCGAGAAAGCCGTTGACTACATTGCGCAACACGACAGGAAAAAGCCGTTCTACTTGCAGCTTAATTTTGACGGCCCATACTTGAATCCGCCGACCAATACCGGGCCGGCCAGAAACCGACATTATGAGAGCTACCTTGGTTCGGCATTCGAGTCTTTCCCGCGATTGGCGGTTAACCCCAATATACTGGCGCAATTGTTTGACCCGAACGTTTCGGATTTTATTAAAGGTATGCACAAGCAATCCATACTGCACAATAACGACCCTGAATCTCTGGCCAATGTTGCATCGCAGAATACGGTTGTTGACGACGGTGTGGGAAAGGTGCTGCAAGCACTCAAAAACGCCGGTTTGGAAAGCAATACCCTGGTGATATTTTCCTCTGACCAGGGGAATTTCTATGGCCAGCACGGATTATGGCAACACGTTACAGTCACGACACCGGCCAATCTCTATGAAGCCGCACTGAATATTCCACTTATCGTTAAGCATCCTGGAAAAATAGACGCCGGAAAGGTCAATCAGCGTTTGATTGGCCAGTACGATATTCCTCGCACCGTGCTTGACTATTTAGGTATCAACGATGTGGAATTTGAAGGCAGCCCGGGCCGCAGCTTCTCAGCCGTTTTGCGAGGCGATGAACGTAACTGGAACGATATCGTATTTTACGAGCAGGAAGAGAGCAGGGGGGTTCGTACCAACCGCTATGCCTATTGGAAGCGCATCCCGCAAGTGGGCGGGAATGCCCTGTATGATATGCAGACTGATCCACAACAGAATCACAATTTGATCGAACGGGAAGATCTAAAAGCGGTGGTAAAAGATCTGGACCAAAAAATTGATGCGTTTTTTACGCGCTACAGTGTTCCGAGATACGACCTGTGGAAAGGCGGCGTAGCAAAAGGTTCCGTGATGCGGCCTTACATGTTTAAGCGTTTGTATGGTCAGGATTGGGAAACGGTGACGGAGGCGGTGCAGGTTTTTGAGGAGTAGATAGTCTAAGAATGAGATAGCCAAGCAGCGCACTTGACAAGGAACCAATCAGCATCCCGAGGCGTTCAATTCGTGCGTAGCCTGTTCCTTCCTCAGCAAAAGCCAAGCCA
Source organism: Gammaproteobacteria bacterium (assembly GCA_030429735.1). Classification (GTDB taxonomy): domain Bacteria; phylum Pseudomonadota; class Gammaproteobacteria; order Pseudomonadales; family JAUIET01; genus JAUIET01. The sequence goes on along the minus strand of JAUIET010000003.1, from coordinate 361,214 downwards.
CCGATGAATAAGCTCATCGTGAAACCCACACCGCAGAGGCAGGCGACTCCAACGAATTGTCCCCAATTAACGTTTGCCGGCAAACGTGCTGTTTTGCTTGCTATCGCCAGAGTGCAAAAAAACAATACGCCAACTGGTTTTCCTACCAGTAATCCCAGGGCGATACCCAGCGGAACCGGGTCGAATAATTTGCCAATGTTGAGTCCATCAAAGGAAACACCCGCATTCACGAATGCAAACAACGGCAGTATAGCAAACGCAATCCAGGGGTGTAGGTCGGCTATCAAACTGTCCAAAGGTGGCTCCACATCGTCATCTGCCTTTATGGACGGTATGAAAAGGGCGACTAATACACCAGCAAGGGTTGCATGCACCCCTGACTTTAGTACGCATACCCACAGCGCGATTCCGGCGAGAATATACGGCGTGAGAGCGGTCACTTTGCATCTGTTAAGTGTTAGCAATATCAGCAAAAATACAGTGGCCGACGTCAGCGATACAAACGACAGACCGGAGGTGTAGAACAAGCCAATGATTATTATTGCCACCAGATCGTCGATAATTGCCAGTGTCATCAAAAACACGCGCAGGGCTGGCGGTATTGATGGTCCTAATAGCGCGAGTACACCCAAAGCAAAGGCAATATCTGTGGCTGTTGGAATGGCCCAGCCCACTATCGCGCCTTCCGGATTATTTATGTTAAGGGCGATGTAGATTCCGGCGGGTACGGCAACTCCGCCTATCGCACCTGCGGCCGGCAGAACGATTTGACGTCGATCGGCCAGATGCCCGTGCAACACTTCTCGCTTCAGTTCCAAACCGATCAGGAAGAAAAACACTGCCATCAAACCATCGTTCACCCAGAGGAACAGCGCTTTTTCGACGGCAAGTGTTCCTATGCGAACTTCACCTTCTATGGCTAGAAAGCTGGCGTATAAGTCCGACAATGGTGAGTTTTTTACGATCATCGCGAGTATTGCGGCAATCACCAGCATCATGCCCGCGGCAGTTTCAGTGTGCAGAAATCGGGTCAGTTGCTGTCCGAAGTTTTTGGCGGGGGCAGTATTATTACTCATGACTACTGTATTTATCGGCTTTCAGAAATCGCTGTTCTTATCGACTAAGCGGGTACTCTACACTTTATCCAGATTTCTCAGAAGACGACCGAGTATATCGGCGCCGGTAACAACACGCTTTTCTTCATTCGACCAGACAAGAATCAAGTCACGTTCAATTACTTCATCATTGGGTGTGCGAGTGTCCCTTTTGAGCTTCCTGATGACGTCGCCAAGCGGCAGGTGATCATTTTTGACGACAATCGGGCGATGACAGAATGCGTAAAAGTCGACATTGTCGGAATCAAAAAAAACGGAACGTAAAAACCCGTCCGCATCAATAACCAGCAATGGCGTATCAGACAGATCAGTTAGTACCACCCACTTTTTTCCGGAGGCCTGTATTTTCTGAAGAAAAGGGTCTTTTGCAGAATTCTCGAATGCAGGAACGATCGGCAGATCCACGTGAGTGGGTAAACTGATGATGCTTCTTTTATCCACCCGATTGCCTTCGCGCCCCACGGATATGTCATCAATAGACAGAAAATTCAACGCACCTTGACCTTCGATGTAATCCATATCTGATTTTTCTGAGTCTACATGCATTGCCAATATGCTTTGCAGGTCGCGTTCCTTCAGATATTCCACTCTCTCATGACCGAGCCACATGTCGAGGATCATTGCGGAGGGTTTAGCCACTGGATAGAGAATAAATTGGTAAACCCGCAGCACTGGTGCCAGCAGCGAGCCCATTTTCAGAGCATTGCGAGAGAAATAGGCCTGTGGAAATATCTCGCCACCGAAGGTAATTAAAAAAGTAGAGAACAAGAAGGCCGAGATTCCAGTCATCACGGAATTGGAAAGCAGGGTAAGCAATACATTAATGCCAACATTTCCCCACAGAATGGTCGTCAAAAGAAAATTGGAGTCCTTGCGCAGGCCCAGCAACGTTGCAGCGGCTTTGCTGCCGTTTTCCGCCTCGACTTCCAGGCGAAGTCTGCTGAGGCTAAAGGTTGCCAGGTTCAGGCCGGAAAACATCGCCGATTGCACCACACAGAGACCGATTCCGATCCAGATAAAGATATCAGTCATTTTTGAATACTGCCCGGTAGAGAAGGTGGGGTAGTTTACAAAGGTTTGCGGGTGAAAGTAATTGTAAGTTAACTTTAATCAGATACCATTCATTACACCTCGTTGGCGCGCATCACAGCGATTTTTTTCCTCAAGCAATAGGTCGATCGTCAACCCAGTCAGTATTTGCTATTGGCGGGGTTTTCCTCGTCTGTCAGAACGCTCCTAAGTTTTACCGCACTGTTTCTTTGTTTTCGTATCATGGTATTCAGAAATTCGACACTCATAGAGAACGCCATGGCAAAATAAATATAGCCTTTCGGTATATGCACCCCCGCGCCTTCGGCCACAAGAGTGAACCCTACTAACAGTAAGAAGCTGAAAGCAAGCATCTTGATGGTTGGGTGCGTATCAATAATTTCGCCAATCTGACGCGTTGCAAACAGCATTAACACCATGGCGACCAGAATCGCTGCAATCATAATCGGAAGGTGATTCACGAGACCTACTGCCGTAATGACAGAGTCCAGAGAGAAAATTATATCGATCAAACCGATTTGCAATACTGTTGCCAAAAAGCCACGTTCAACCAGTACGTTCGCACCCATTTCTTTAGGTCCTTCCAGGCTATTGTGGATTTCGGCTGTTGCCTTATAAATCAGGAAAACACCGCCGATAACCAATACCAGGTCGCGCGTGGAAACCGCATGTTCCATAAAAGTAAACAACGGCTCGGTAAGTTTGACCAGCCAGGCAAGCGACGCGAGCAGCATCAGCCGAGTAACTAGCGCGAATCCAATCCCAAACCGTCGCGCTCGCTCGCGCTGATCTTCGGGAAGGCCATTCACCAATATTGAAATAAATATAATGTTGTCGATCGCGAGTACAATTTCGAGGGTGGCCAGTGTTGCGAAGGCAAGCCATAGGTGAGGGTCGGTTAGCCAGTCCATTCAAGTACTCCTGCCTTGTTTATCTTAATTATTGCTGCCGCAGAGCGTGATCAGGTAACTCGCACCGCCATCGGATTGCGATGTATTAGATCTACCCAATCAATGACGCATCAATCGCGCTTCAAGTCACTTCAACACGTAACAAATATAATTGCAATGAACTGGAACTTTGAGCTGCGCTGGTTTATAAGTACGCCCTGTGTCTGTTCTCGATTACCTCAGATCTTCCCGCTGATCTAACGGTGGTCGTCACTGAATTCTTTAATCTAAATTCCGGTATCCGATAGAGGCGATGTATGCGTGGCTTGTGGAAAGTGTTTAGCAGCGGCTTGGTTGTCGTACTGCCTATATTGATTACCGCTTATATTGTTGCATGGGCAGGTGCCAGCATCGAGGACATCAGTAAACGGGCAATGCTTGGCTTGTTTCCGGACCTGGCCTACGTTCCTGGGCTTGGCATACTCGCCAGTATTTTTACAGTATTCGTCATTGGGCTGCTCGCCAAAGCTTATCTTTTCCGCCTTTTTCTTACGTATGGAGACCGACTACTGGAACGAATACCGCTCGTTAGCAGCTTGTATTCGGGCAGCAAGGATATTATGCAGTTCCTATCACAAGACGATACCAATACACCCAAGCGTGCTGTGAGTGTCCAGATGGCTGGCGATATCCGTCTGATAGGCTTCGTGACCAATAACGACGCTGCGGGACTGTTTGGTGAGGTATTTACTGATAAAGTCAGTGTCTATCTGCCGATGAGTTATCAACTGGGTGGGTTCACTATTTACGTGGACAGAGATCAGCTGGTGGAGCTGGATATTGATGCTGAAACCGCGATGCGACTTACTCTGACGGGCGGGATGAAGAAATAATCATGACGCCCGGCTCATCATCAGATCGCATTCATGTCCTGCATCAAATTGTACACAAAGTGGCTAGCGCCAGTTCAGCCAGCGCGGCTGTTAATCTTATTGTTGATGAAATCTGTGCAACTCTCGCGGTACAGGTGTGCAATTTATATGGCCTGGACAGCAATAAGAATGCGGTATTGGTTGCTTGCCACGGCTTGCAACCCAGTGCAGAAGTTGCTTTTTCAGTGAATAAGGGGTTGATTGGCCATGTAATTCGTAACTGTGTAACCCTCAACATTGACGACGCGCCGGCACATCCTGATTTTCTGGAGGTACCTGAAATTCGCGAAAAGCACCTGCACAGTTTCTGTGGTGTGCCGTTAGTGCGTAATGGCATTGTCATTGGCGCGCTGGCAGTTCAGAGTTCGTCAGCCACCGCATTCAGTGGCGACGATGAAGCATTTTTGTTTACGCTCGCATGCCAGCTCGCGTTGCTTATTCCCGAACTGGAGCAATTGCCGCAAGGCAAGGTGCGAAAAAATATATGCATCCATGGCCTAAAGGGTGCTCCAGGTATCGGCATTGGTATTCCATACTTCTGCGATCAGCTACAGCTTTCTTCGGCGCCGGATGGCGTATGCGACGACCTTGAGGCCGGCATTGCACAGTGGCAAAAGATTAGGGCTGCTACTGCACTTGCGATCGAAAATGATCAGAAAAAATTGCGGGGTCAAGTGGGTGACGACATCAATTCGGTGTTTGAAGCCTACAAATTGCTACTGCAGGACCAAGCACTTAACAGCAAAGTTGAATTAGAACTGAGTGCTGGGCATTGGCTGCCGAAGGCCTTGCAGCTTAGTATCTCTTACTTTGCCGACTTGTTCCGGCAGATGCCCGACAGCTACTTGCAGCAGCGTGCTGAGGACATACTTTTCCTGGGAAATAAGCTGTATGAGCATTTACTAGGTAACCAGAATCAGCAGGCCTCAGCCGGGCAGTGGACGGAGCCGGTTATTCTCGTGGGCAGGCACGTCAGTGTTTCTGATATAGCCACTGTACCCACCCAGTTCTTGGCTGGAATAATCAGTTTTGAAGGGTCCAGCCTGTCTCACACGGCCATACTTGCCAGCGCGCTGGGAATTCCAGCCATTGTGGGTTTTGCCACTGTGCCAGAGATTCCGGCAGAAGAACGCCTTATTATTGATGCCGATCATGGCCAGGTAATCGTGCACGCCGATGCCACGATGCACACTGAATACAAACAGTTGTTCGATTTGCAGCAGGCCCACCAGAGCGAACTTATGCAGTATCGCGATTTGCCGGCTCGCACGGTGGACGGCGAAAGCATAAATTTATTTGTCAATACTGGCCTGCTTGCCGATATTTCGCCTGGTGTAAAGTACGGTGCTGACGGTGTTGGCTTGTATCGCACCGAGATACCTTTCATGGTTCGTGATAGTTTCCCAAGTGAGAAGGAGCAAATCGAAGAATACCGCAAGGTCTTCTCCGCATACACTGGCAAACCGATTTTCATGCGAACGCTCGACATAGGTGGCGACAAGCCCTTACCTTATTTTCCGATAGACAACGAAAGTAATCCCGTGCTCGGTTGGCGTGGCATTCGTTTCTCGTTGGACAATATGCAATTGATGGTAACGCAACTGAGAGCAATGATTATTGCCTCGGAAAATTCCAATAACTTGCACATAACCTTACCGATGGTGATTTCCACTGGAGAACTGGATGCATTTCACCACATTCTGCGCACGGTTTCTGGGCAGCTTGAATCTGAGAAGATACAGTTTCAAAAACCGAAAGTGGGCATTATGATTGAAACACCTGCTGCTATTTCTCAGCTCGCGTTCTGGCGCAAGAAAATTGACTTTGCGTCAATTGGCTCCAATGACTTAAGTCAGTATGTGCTGGCTATTGATCGTAACAATACTCGCGTAGCGGCCCGTTATGATCCGGTTCATCCGGCCATCGTTCACGAATTGATTCGTATTACTACTATTTCCCGGTCGATAGACCTGCCGTTGAGTGTGTGTGGTGAACTAGCTTCAGATGACACTGCGTTACCATTATTGCTGGGTATGGGGGTGCGGCAATTCAGTGTCAGTGCTGCCAAGCTGTTGCATACCAAGCAGTTGATTCGTAGTGTGAATACAAAAAAACTGGAAATGCTGGTCGATTCTGCCAGCAGATTGGACAGCGCGGACGCTATCCGCGCGTTGGTCGGTAAGTTTATGGAGAGTAACATCCCGGATCACAGTTAAGACTGTTCGCGCCTTACCTCTGGAATCTGATCTAACAAACATGTTTCAATTAATAAAGCCTCTGTCATTACTGATGCTGTCGCAAGCTATGTTGCTGGTCGGCCATGGGTTGGTGATGACGTTGCTACCGCTGCGAGCCAAGCTCGAAGGTTTCACACTGGCAGAGATAGGCCTGACTGGTGCGGCTTACTTTGTCGGGTTCACGGTTGGGTGCATACTCACGCCGCTCATAGCTCGCCGAGCAGGACATATTCGTACCTTCGCCATTCTTGCCAGCACTATGTCGGTGTTCGCTCTTTTGTTGCCGATGTGGCCGGAGTTTGTGCCATGGTTGGTGTTACGATTCGCAATTGGTTGGGCAATAGCCGGCCTTTACATGTTGATAGAAAGCTGGCTCAACGAAAGTGCGACTAATGAGAGTCGCGGCACGCTCATGTCGGTGTATATGTTTATTAATCTGAGCATGATCATGCTCGGACAAATGATGTTAAATTTTGGTGACCTGCATAGTAGCTTTCTGTTCAGTATCGCCAGTATTTTATTGTCAATGTCACTTGTTCCCGTAGCGTTGGCGACCGACGCGCCTGCGCCAATTCAATCGGTTAAGATTGACTTGCGCTTATTATGGCGAACTTCGCACGTGGCTTTCTTTGGAACGTTGCTGGCTGGTGCAGCGGCCGGAGGATTTTGGTCACTGGCGCCCGTTTATGCAGAGTCCAGTGGCTTAAATACCTTGCAAATTACGCTGTTCAGCTCTGCAGCAGTGGCAGGAGGCGCGCTGTCTCAAATTCCCATCGGCAGATTATCTGACCGTTATGATCGGCGCGTAGTTGTTATGGTTAGTTCGGCCTGCGCAGCGGTAATGGCGTCGCTGTTGGCAATCTTTGATCAGCTCGCGTTTATACCCGCCGTAATAATGGCTTTTCTGTTCGGCGCAGCCTGTATGCCGCTTTACGCGTTGTGTGTGGCGCACGCTAACGATCGTACCCAGCAGCTGGATTTTGTGGTGATCGGTTCTGGTTTGCTGATGCTCAACGGTTTGGGCTCTGCCATTGGCGCACCGCTGGCCGGGCTAATGATGACAACTCCTCTGGGCAATGGCGGCATGTTTGCCTTTGCCGCTGCCATGTATGTTGCCCTTATCGCAAGTATTGCAGTCAGACGGCGTACCAGGGTGGCGCCATTGCATGAAACCAACGATGAACCGTTTGTTGCGGTTTCGGATCACACACCTATCGCGCTGGTCCTCGACCCGCGCATGAGCGAATCGTCAACAACCGACTCAGATGTCCAAAATGCCAAAGGAGTTGTCAAATGAACAATCTAATACTCGTAACAGAATTGATCAGTGGTCTCGTTGCGATCGGTCTGGTGGCAGGGTTGATTTGGCTGATTGTTATGTATGTACAGGATGTAACCCAGAAAAAACATGCAGTTCGACGAAATTTTCCTGTTATTGGTCGTTTTCGATACCTTTTTGAGCAGATGGGGGAGTTTTTTCGGCAGTATTTCTTCGCAATGGACAGGGAAGAAATGCCGTTTAATCGCGCGGAGCGAAGCTGGGTATATCGTGCGGCAAAAAACTTGGACAGTACGATCGCTTTTGGATCCACGCAAAACCTTGCGGCAACGGGCTCGATCATTTTCGCCAATTGTGCGTTTCCCGCGCTGGAGAAAGATTCCGCTACGGTTGGCAAGATCGAGATTGGTCCCTATTGCCTGCAGCCCTATGCCGCCTCATCGTTCTTTAATGTTTCTGCCATGAGTTACGGCGCGCTATCTACGCCTGCAGTTCGTGCGCTGTCAAAAGGTGCGGCAAAAGCAGGCTGTTGGCTGAATATTGGTGAGGGCGGATTGTCGTCGTACCATCTTGAAGGTGGTGCTGATTTGATATTTCAGATTGGCACGGCGAAATACGGCGTCAGAACGCTGGACGGTAAGTTGTCGGATGAAAAGTTGCGATCGGTAGCCGCGCATGCGCAGGTAAAAATGTTTGAGATCAAGCTCAGCCAGGGTGCAAAACCTGGCAAGGGTGGCATACTGCCAGCGGTTAAAGTGAATGAGGAAATTGCAGGCATTCGCGGCATTCCGGTTGGTCAGGCGTCGATTAGCCCGAATGGACACCCGGAAATAAGCTCACCCGCGGAACTGTTAGACATGATCCAGCATGTGCGTGACGTGACAGGAAAACCGGTGGGCTGCAAAGCAGTCATTGGCGCTTATGATTGGCTGGATACTTTATTCGAGGAAATCAATGCGCGTGGTGAACAAACCGCACCGGATTTTATAACCATTGATGGAGGCGATGGCGGAACGGGAGCAGCTCCGCAGGCGCTGATGGATAATGTGGGGCTTGTATTGAAGCAAAGCTTGCCACTGGTCGTTGATAAGCTGAACACCTATGGCCTGCGAGGGCGGGTGAAAGTCATTGCGTCCGGTAAATTGATTACGCCCGCTAACGTCGCATGGGCACTGTGCATGGGTGCTGATTTCGTCAATTCCGCACGCGGTTTCATGTTTTCGCTCGGATGCATTCAGGCCTTACAATGCAATAAAAACACCTGCCCCACGGGCGTGACGACACACGACCCCGATTTGCAGAAGGGTCTTGTACCGGAGAATAAAGCAGAGCGCGTGGCGCACTATGCAAAAAACATGGTTAAAGAGGTGTGCGTTATTGCGCATTCCTGTGGAGTAGCCGAACCAAGACTGCTGCGCCGCCAGCATGCCAATTACGTGTCAAGTGAGGGCAATGTAGTTCCTTTAAACGTGATGTTCCCCGACAAATCTGTTGAAAAAACCTAAGTCGCCGCGCCGGTCTGTTACAGCGGATAGGCGCTTCAGGTACTGCTTACTATGGATCAATTGTTATGACTCAACGATACGAGCTGCGAAGTCGCGGGTTAAGAAGATGATAAGAATTTCGCTACTAACACTGATGTTCCTCTCGGCTGACACTCGGGCCATCGAAACGGCTGTAACAGTCGATCTCACAAATCACTGGGTTGGAATTACGGCGCTTTGTATTTTCATTGCAGCCTACATTCTAGTTATTCTTGAAGAGCGCATTCATCTGCGCAAATCTAAGCCTGTCCTTTTGGCTGCGGGATTGATTTGGATTCTGATTGCCATCTACATGAGTAGCATCGGCGACACTCACTCTGCCAATCAATCGATTCGGCACATTTTTCTAGAATACACAGAGCTGTTTTTCTTTCTACTGGTCGCAATGACTTACATTAACGCCATGCTTGAACGCGGCGTGTTTGATGCGCTACGAGATTGGCTTATTCAACGGGGCTTTGGCTATCGATCTTTGTTCTGGCTGACCGGTTTTCTTGCGTTTTGCTTGTCTCCGGTTGCTGATAATCTCACTACCGCTTTGATTATGTCTGCGGTTGTCTTGGCTGTGGGGCATGACCAACCGAAGTTTGTGGCGATAGGCTGCGTTAATATAGTGGTTGCAGCGAATGCTGGGGGAGCCTTCAGTCCATTTGGAGACATCACCACACTAATGGTCTGGCAGGCAGGAATTTTGTCATTTACCACCTTTTTCAAACTCCTGCTGCCTGCCATGGCGAATTTTCTTGTACCCGCGATGTTCATGCAGTTTGCGCTACCTGCTGGCCGGCCAGATAGCATAGGCGGCGCAATCGCTCCGATAAAAAGAGGCGGTTTGCTTATCGCGTTGTTGTTTCTGGCAACCATCGTCACAGCCGTCAGTTTTCAGAACTTTCTTCATCTTCCTCCTGTGTTTGGCATGATGACAGGTTTGGCGTATTTGAAATTCTATGCCTTCTTTATCAAGAGCCATAGTATCGAACATATAGACCCTTCAGATAATCCCACCAGCAGCAATATTGACGATGAATTCGATGTATTTTCGAATATTGCAAAATCAGAATGGGACACTTTGTTTTTCTTTTATGGCGTAATTCTCGCAGTGGGTGGTTTGGGGTTTATTGGTTACCTTGGTGTCACGTCGGAATTTCTATACGGGGAATTGGGTCCGACTCTGGCTAACATTGCCGTAGGGCTGTTATCTGCGATAGTCGACAATATTCCTGTTATGTTCGCCGTATTGTCAATGTCTCCCGCCATGGATGAATGGCAATGGCTACTAGTTACCTTAACCGCCGGGGTAGGGGGCAGCTTGCTGTCAATAGGGTCGGCCGCTGGCGTTGCATTAATGGGGCAGGCGCGGGGGCAGTACACTTTTTTATCTCACCTGAAATGGACGCCGGTTATTGCGCTGGGATATGCCGCAGGAATATATGTTCATTATCTGATGAATACCTGATTGAAGTAAGCGTTATCATTCCCCTGGCATCGTCACGATCAGAAGAATGATAATGCAAAGTAAGAGCGCAATTTGCGCAGTATTTCGCAGCCCTTGATATTTTCGTAATCGTTGCATGTGTATTGTGACCCGGGTAGTGAGTATGAAAACGTTCTGCCGAACCAGTTTGGAGACTCGTCTGCATTCGCAGTTCGCAATGTGAATCTGAAGTTTCTATTACCTGACGCCGCTCGTCCGAAAAATATTCCAGCGCAATTGGGAATAACTTCGCTCTTGGATCGTCATATAGGCTGGACATGAGCAAGCAGAATGAAAGAATGAGTAGAAAGTGTAAATTAGTTGTCGCGAACACGGCAGGAAATGCTCATGGAATGCGCCGCCACGCTATGTTTGAGCGCATCAAACAGGCCAACCCGGTTGCGAATCTATATGCCTGCTCTTTAGCCATGTTGCCCGTTCACAGTGTTTATCTGTGAAAGTGGGATGTCTGCCGGTCTAAGTGCTTTGAAAAGTCACCGGGCCACAGCACCGAGAGATTCCTCAGTTCCTTGAACATTTTACTTATTAACTACGAGTTTCCTCCGCTGGGAGGAGGGGCGGGCAGAGGTACCCATAATCTTGCTAGAGAGCTAGCGGCTGCCGGGCATTCAGTTGACGTTCTCACTTCGGGTTTGATGGGATCTGAGGCAGTTGAATCGGTGGACGGGTTTAGTGTTCATCGAGTTAAAAGTTACCGCAAAGGCATACATGATTCGGGTTTTAGGGGGGCGCTTACGTTCTTGCTGTTCGCTGCGCCAGTATTTCTTCGTCTCACAAACAGTAGGGACTACGACATCGTTCACTACTTTTTCAGTTTGCCTACCGGCTTACTTCGATTTTTACCAGGGAGGCACCGTAAAATTCCCTACATCGTGTCTCTTCGTGGGTCCGATGTTCCGAACTACGACGCATTTAACTGGAGCCTTCAACTCGTCCACAAGTTGTTGAACCCAGTCACGCGTACTATCTGGCGCAAAGCTGCCCAGGTGGTGGCATTAAGCGCCGATCTGGCGAGAACTGCCTCTAAGGTTGATAGCAATACAGACATTAGAATAATCCCGAACGGTATAGAGTCGGAACTGTTTCTATGCGACCCGTATATCAAGTCTGAACATCGAAAACTGTACCCTACAGATCATGTACAGCTCATTTGCGTCACACGCTTAATAGAGCGCAAAGGAGTGCAGGTGTTGCTGCAGGCTATCAGCCAGCTGGATGATTGTGTCTATCTGACCATTGTTGGCGAAGGTAACTATATGACTGAACTTCTGGCGCTTGCAGATCAGCTCAATGTCAGGTCAAAAGTACGCTTTCATGGCTACTGCCCGCGTGAAGACCTGATCCATCTCTATAACATCAGTGATATTTTTGTTCTCCCATCAATGGCTGAGTCATTTGGTATGGTTTTCGTGGAAGCCATGTCCTGCGGTCTTCCAGTAATTGGTGCACGAGTTGGTGGTGTGCCAGACATCGTTAAAGAGGAAAACGGAATTCTGGTAGAGCCTGGCTCAGTTGAAGGTCTGGTCACCGCGATAAAAAGCTTGGCCAAGCAGCGTACCCTGCGAGAACAAATTGGCTTTGCCAATCGACAGAAAGCGATTGAGAATTACTCCTGGCGCCACGTTGGAGAATGCTATGAAGCGGTTTACAAACAGGTCGCCTGAATCTGAAATGGGACGCCTCATCCTCACTCAGCGTATTCTGGAAGGCGATAAGAAGGCTCTGGAATTATATATGGCTATTTACCCAGATATATTCACAGCCATGAAGAAGAAGCTTGAAATCTTTCGTATCTTCCGAACGCGCTAACGAACCGAATCGGGGATTCGGGAAAAGCAGATCTAAGTAAGTGCGCGTTTTTTGCAGCCTTACTCAGTAATATGATGTTATGTGGAATGCTCGAAATCGTTAGTCGTGGTTCCTGACGCCTGACGTGGCGGCAAACCAAGCATCATACGGAGCTTTGAGTTTTGGTAGTTCAGCCCGAGTGGCTCTTCCACATCTATGGATGCAGGGTTTGTGTAAGTGCCAAACCACCTATCCCATAAAGTGAAAAACGCAGCAAAATTGGAGTTGTTGTATTCCTCTTTTGCACTGTGATGCACGAAGTGATACCTAGGCGTGACGAATACTTTCTCTATTAGTTCTACATAGGGAAGGCGGATATTTGAGTGTTGCCAGTGCTGGTTGGCCATACCCAGCAGTACCATTGCAATACCGAGCAGGCCGCCTGCTTTAGTTGGGAATATCAGGTAAGCCAGCGTGTAGGGGAACAGGTTGATGAACACGTGTACCGGGGAGCCGCGCAGCCCAGACATCCAGGAAACATTTTCTGGTGCGTGGTGCCATGCGTGGAAATGCCAAAGATACTTTGTGTGAAGTGCGCGGTGGGCGAAGTAGTTCAAAAGATCAGCTAGCGCGAAATTGACTATCAGCATTGGTATCCACGGCCAACTCTTGACCTCTTGATGCCATTGAGAGACAGTCTCGACGCCGCTGAAAGCCGCAGTGAATGGGCTTGCGAACAGCAAGCCGTAAGCCACGAAACAAGCCCCGGTCAGGAACATGCCAAGTAGGTTCCAGAAAAATTCGGTATCCGGAAGTTGCTTTCGAAAAGGGAAGGCTCGTGCAAGCATGCCAAACCCTATTCCCACCACTAAATAGGCGAAAATTTTGGTCAAAATTCAGGTCACTTTCAATTGGTTGTAGCGTTACCAAATCGGCCAGTCTGCTCGTACTGTGTGGCAGACAATGAGGCTAAAATGGAAGTATATTGCACAGACGCGATTGAGCAAAAAAATATTCCAGCTAATTTTGGAATAACTCCGCATCAACCTCGTCTTATAACGAAGAGGTACACCCATAGAGGGAATAACAGGAATGAAACCGAGTGATGACTGGGCCTCGAGAAGAATAGAAAGCGTAAGTTATTGACGAATTAAATAGACAGATGCGAGCGAATGATTGAATACGACTTATTTTCAGCAAAATGTATTCTGAGTCTTTCGAACAGTCCTGATCACCCATGCTGTTCCTGTTGGGTAAGCACGCCCCTTTCGTAATTGATCTACTGAATGGTTTGCTGCTGCGCCCAATTGAACAAGCTGGCGATATCTTCATCGCCGCTACCACCGTGTAAACTGTATTGATGGTGTTGATTTTCCCAAGCAGCGTATTCGTGCTCGCCCGCGCCGAATTCTGTACGCTTGCGAATGCCTAGAGTGACCCAGTGACGCGACGAATTCTTGAATAGGACAAGAAGTACGGTTCCGTGTGAATTGGCTTTTATACGCGCTCCGTGGAAAGAGTAGCCGGAATCACCGAATTTTGGAATGACGACCCTTTCTCCTAATAGTGTTTTGGCGGTCGGCTGTAACTTAGAACGCTCGGTAACGTCCAGGGCCATAGGCATTGTCAATCCCTGGACAGAATAGAGGTCATGGAAAGCTGCTACATCATCATGCCAAACTGCGCGGGGTACGTCATTGCGCAGATTCAACGCCAGAAGCAAACCTAACAGCAGGCCGGCGGCAAGAGGTACAGGCCATCGTAAACGTTTGTGCCAAATATTCCGATTGCCTGTTTGTCGGCGAATGAGATCTGGCAGGGGATCATCACCCGTACGTTGTCCTAGCGCTGTGATCGAAGCATAAACCTGCTCATTGACTTTACGCAAGGCTGAGATTCGTTCTTGCAAATCAGGGTCGGTTTTTGCCAGTTGCTCAATGAGTTCAATGTCCGCGGGCGAAGCTTCTCCGTCGAGATAGGCGCCCAGTAACTCGTCGGTAATTTCATCACGCATCGTTATTGGCCCCCATGTCTTTGAGCAGAGCACTGCGTGCCCTGGCCAGGCGACTCATCACAGTACCTGTTGGAACACCCAGGCACTCGGCGGTTTCACGGTAGCTCATGCCCTCAACCGCCACCAGTAGTAACACCTCGCGGTGTTTCTCAGGGAGCCGTAAGATTTTCTCGTGAACTCGCTCGAATTCCAGTGTGGTGAGATTGCTGTCTTTTTGCGCTTTCTCTGTATCTATGTACTCCTCATCCACCTCATTTCGTCGACCGCGCTGCTCATCATGCCAACGGTTACGCAATATTGAGAATAACCAGGATCGCAAAGGAGACTTCCGCGACCACTGCGCCTGCTTCAACAAGGCACGTTCCACGGTGCTCTGTACCATATCATCTGCGTCTGCTTTCGATCGGCAATAGACCAGCGCAAACCTGCGCAAGGCGGGCAGCGCATCCAGCAATTGCGCTCGAAAATCGGCATCGGCGTTGCTCAAGGCGTGATTATCTCTATGTTGACGGTTCGCAAAACGACCTTATTCCACTTTAAATGGTTTAGTGTACCAAAACCACGAAATTTATGGATCGCTGGTGAAAGCTCTTAGGCAGCCAGGCTCATAGATGGAATTCATCACGAACAGGTGTACTTTACATGGGCAGGCCTGGTGCTTACTTTATTTTTTATCAGACGAACCGTTGCCGAATGCGTGTGGTGTTTTATCGATTCTAGGTAACAACACGAATACCAGAACGCAGGCGGACGCGATCATATAAATTGGGCCGAACAGCCAGAATACCAAGGGGATAAGGTAGTAATAGCTGCGCACCCCGAGTGTGAAGAAGCTATGGCCGCGGTTAAGTTCACTGCCCACCATGGTGGGAGTAAGATTGGTGTTTTCAGGGGCTGCGAGTATCGCAACCATATAACCAACATGGTTGAACACTCTAATGGCATTCAGCAAATTGAAAAAAGCGAAGAACAAGAGCAGCAGCACGCAGAGAATCTTAATTAACCAGATCTCGCTCGACAGCGTTCCTATTAAGTTTAGCCCCTTCCACGTGTCTTCCAATGCATGCGACTGACCAGTCAGTGTCAGTGCACCCATCATCAGCAGCACCGTGGTAGATGCAAGAAAGGAGGCAGCCATGGATGAGTTTCGTAACGTTTGAACTGCAAGCAGCGCGCCTTCCGATTCGGATAAGGCTTCTACCCAACGACTGCGCACCGCCTTGGTAGCGAAAGTTAGAACCGCCGATGGATTGTTGCGTGCCAACCTTCGCAAATAAAGATGGTATCCCCAGATCAGCACTATTACTAAGCCTAGTGCGAAGAGATCGGCGGCGTGCAGGAGGATATCTGAAATAATCACTCAATCATTTGTCGACGTTTTCAGAATATTATTACGAAAATCCAGCATTGGCAACGTTCAGAATGACCGACTGATATCGGCTTGCCTTCGCTTATCGGCTGGCGGTAAATCGGTCACGGCGTGCCCTAAAGCATACTGGAAAGCAGCGTAGCCGTTCCCAGAAAAGCGAAGAAACCACTAACATCTGTGACTGTGGTTAGAATGATTGATGAAGCGGTAGCGGGGTCCTGACCGTAGCGCAGCAACAGCATCGGTACCACGGCACCCGAGATTCCAGCTGCGACCATGGATAACAGCATAGCAATGCCAATGACCACGGCTAAGCCAAACGACTGACTCCAGACATACACGCCTAGGCCGCAGGTGAACGCCAGCGCCACACCATTGATCAAGCCTACCAGCGCTTCTTTGCTCATGACTGCGCGCCATTGGTTTAAACCTACTTCGCGCAAGTTAAGTCCGCGCATTGTTACTGCCAGTGCCTGCGAGCCTGCGTTCCCTGACTGACCGGCTACCACCGGTAGCAATATGGCTAGTGCCGTAAATTGAGCAATCAAGTTTTCGAATAATCCAACAACTGCTGCTGCGAGAAAGGCCGTAAGCAAATTAATATGTAACCAGGGCAGGCGCCTTTTAACTGCGAACACAGGAGAAGACAGCGCGCGCTCATCTGCGCTGACACCCACCATTTTCTGCAGGTCGGCCGAAGCGACACTTTCTGCTGCGCGAAACAGACTTTGATAGCGCACAATGCCGATCAGCCTCGCATCGGCGTCAACCACTGGTATGGAATCCAGCCCAAGGCGATTAAAAACCAACACAAGCTCTTCCCGATTGGCATTCATCTCTACTACGCCATCGACCTCATTGATAATGCTGGCCAAAGGCGTGGATTCACTGCTTGTCGCCAGGTCCTGAACATCAACTCGGCCGATCAGCTTGACATTTTCATCGACTACGTAAATTGATCGCGCTCTGCGGCTACGGGATTTGCGCAGGCGCGTTCGGGCCTCGCGAACGTTGATCGAAATGAGATAGGTGTCTTGCGCGCGGTCCATCAGTCTGGCCGCGGTATCTTCGGGGAAGTTAAGTATACGCACCAGTTCGTTGCGAACCGGCTCGCTTAGTTGGGCAAGGAGCTGTTCTCGGGTTAGCGGGTCTACACCAGCGAGCAGCAATACGGCCACTCTGGGAGGTGAACTGCTTAATACTATGAGCTGATCTTTAGCGGGTAAGCCATCGAACAACTCCATACTGCGTGACGGCGTCAGTCGATCGAATACCGGTAGTATGGATTCGAGGGGGACACTTGGGGCAAATTCTCTCAAAGAGTCAGATGACAGCGATTCCAGCCATTGAGCGGCGTCAGCTGTGTGCTCATTGAAATAACTCTCAATGAGTGTGTCACTCATATTCATGATCGAGACCTGGGCCGGGATGAAAAACAAAGTGCGCTCAGTTTTGCGAGCAAGGCTATTGCTAACTCGAAAACCTGAGCAGAGCCTCTGGCTTTTGTTGAGGTGATGGGCGGTGACTGCGTCTCTAGATTTTTTCTTAAATCCATGTAGGAAACTGAACCAAGCAATCGGCCACGCGCATCAACTACGGGTAGTTCACGATGAGTGCTCCACTGAGGCACTCTTGTCGCTTGCTGTAATGAGCTGGTAATTGGCAAGGCGCGTATTTTGCGCGACACATCAAGTGCACGTGTATGCCTGGCCGCCGTGAACGCACGGTGCAGATCGAGCACACCAAGGTATAACCCCTTATCCGAGCAGATATACACGGCGCTGCAGTGACGATTTTGGTTCGCCTGCAGTTCGTTTACAACGTCGTCCAACGTAGCCGAGGAACCCACTCGAACAAAATTGACATTCACCATGCGTTCCAGGCCAGCCCCGCCGAATACGTTAAGCCTGCTTTTGATTATGCGACTTCCGGGCAGGCTGGTAAGCGCTTGTTTTCGTGCAATCGGCAGTCTCAGTGCGATCGATTGTGCGTCATCCGGGCTGGCGTGTTTTATCCAGGCGGCCAGCGTATCGTCACTGGCATGGCCACAGATGGAATCCGATATCGAATCTGGCAGTAGCGCCAGTAATTTGCTGGCTGAGCGTGGTGATAAGCTGGCAACAGTCGTGGCTATTTCCTTGTGATCATACTCTGCCATCTTCTGGATCATTTTTTTCGGGTCCGTTGCAGCGTATCGCTCCAGCAGGCTAAGCCGTAACGGGCCATTGCCTGAAACAAGTTCAGGCTCCGCCATCGTCTTCACCAACTACCTTGATTACCGGCCGCGTGTGCAGCCAAGAAGCAGGAATGGTTACGATCGCATTTTCAATGGCAATGTCGAATCCTGTTGTACGAATCTGCACTACAACACCTTCAAAGCTGTCGATCCTCATTCGATCACCCACGTTAATGGCGTGCATGGCATCTTGAGCGACAAGATTAGCCACATAGTCTTTTGAGCCAAGCGCAAAAGCCAGGGCCAATGATGAAAGTACGAGGACCGCCGCAATGGTAACAATAGTAGTCAGCAAGCTTAGATTGAGGCCAATCTGGTCTAGCGCGATGATCATCGAGCCGCCGACAACACTCCAAAAAACGAATTCGGGCAGGGCTGTAGACGAGTGAGAGCTTGATAGCAAATCGCGCACCAGGCGACCAAGCCCATAGCCGAGTGCAATAATTGTGAATGCCACCAGAGTCTGGGCCGCGTAGTCGAGATAGACTTCGTGCCAGGTAGCTGCAAAACTTTTGCCAATAACCCGCATAGACAATAGCAGAGTAAAGGCGAGTATCGTCCAGAACACAATTTGTCTGGCCGTTTTAACCGCGCCGCTGGTGGCGTGGTCGGAGTCTGTGGCAAGCGCATTAACGCGCGAAAACAGCCAAGTTACCAGCCGGGTAGCGGCGATGGCCAGCAACAGGCCCAACGCCAATACGGTGAGCGCGGTTACTTCCGGATATTGACTGACCAAGCTGCTTTGCTCAACAGCCATGTCGCCTCCTTGGTTGCATCAATGCAGAATTCCATTTACTTTGACGGCTGCAGAAGGCTTTGAGTCACATGCTTGAGATTGCTATTCACCACGTGTTTTTTTATTACTGGTAAAGCCACGCATTCTTGCGTGCACACCGCGGCTGAAGGCCTTGGTATGTACTTCGAGAAAATCCACGCCGTAAAGTATCATTACCACCAGTAAAGACAGTTTTATTGCCGGCAAGAGGTGGTCCATCGCGACAATCACACCAACTGACGCTAATACCCAGATGCTTGCGGCAGATGTTACCCCTACCACGCCACCGTCTTTGGCCAGCATGACGCCGGCACCCAAAAACCCGATCCCGGTAATTACCTGCCCAATGACGCGCGTAGGGTCAGTGTTCTCTGTATCCAGCATGTAAGCAGTAGCCACAAAAAGATAGGTGCCCAGTGTTATTAAAGAAGATGTTCGAATACCTACTGGTTTACCGCGCAATTGCCGCTCCAGACCAATTATTGCCCCACAAAACACGGCGGTGCCAACAGCCGGCCAGCTATAGGGTTCAATGAGAAATACTTGAGTTATGTCCATCATTCAGTAAGAGCCAATTTCCAGGTAAAGCTTTCCTTGTTAGTTTTGCAAACCAGCAAGTATGACGCATGGTCTCACATACATGCCAGTGTAATCTGAGTGGGCTTACTTATGGTAAGGGACACTAGGCTGTGACAATTTAGTTTAAATTGCCGTCTACAAGAGAAATGAACCACAGAGAGTCCCAAATGACTGAACAAAAACCGATGGCAAACGTTTTTAAAACGCTGAAAACCGAGCGAGATGAGCTTCGTTTGAAAATCCACCTGGGAAAAGCCGAGCTGGAAGATGAATGGGAAGAGCTTGAGGCTAAATGGGAGCGATTTGAGGGTAAAATTAGTCAGGTGCAAAAACAGGCAGCTGATAGCTCTGAAGATCTTGAAGCTGCCATTGAACTGCTCGGCGAGGAACTGAAAAAAGCCTATGGCAAGATACGCAGTTCGCTCTAGTGTCCCTTAACGTACAGGTACATATGCTCCGGAACTGATCTCCAGAATTTGTGTGACTTTTGAAGAGATCGCTTCGTCTATCAGGAGTCGTAAACCGAATAACTGGTGATCTTATGAATATGCACGCTCATTCAGGTTTTGCGGTCGTGCTCGCGCTACCTCTGTTGCTGCTGGGCGCTTGTTCTGATGCAGAAGCTCCCGACACGAAACGGATTAGCTCGCCTGATTCCCCGGGAGTTGCAAGCAGGAATAGCGAAAAAAACGAATCGCTAGCAGATCAATACACCCAGCATGAGCAGTTGCGTGAACGGCGAACGAGCGTTGAAGAAGCAGGTGAAGGCGGAGAAGAAATAGCACAGCCTTACGACGGTGAGTTCTTCGATGAACTGGATACTGACGCCGACGACTTTGACCAAGCACCCGTTTTCGGGACGCAACAACCGCGCACCGCTGATTCGAAGGCAGTCAGCAGTTCAGCAAAGGCTGGGAAATTAGCTTCAAAACGCATAGAGCATGAAGTTCAGCAAGGCGACACTTTGTACAAAATCGCAAAACAATATCAGATTTCACTTGCCAAATTAATTGCCGACAATGAAATTAACGATGCCAATGAAATCTTTGTTGGCGAAGTGTTGGAGATTAACCGTTAGCTGGCACACGGTTGCTAAAAAAGAATGTGACTCTTACCTCTGCCCCCACGTCTATGCAGCAGAGAAAACCTACACAGGATATCGCTATGCGCAACATGATTACCCGCATTTTCAGTTTTTCCGGCCTTGTGCTACTGATTTTTTTGCTTGCAGGAACAGCCAGCGCTGAAGATATTCGTGGCAATTTATTTGCCGCGGCCGACAATGCAGTGAAGGCAGCAAATGAAGCCCGCGCGCACATACTCGCGCCAGATAATTATTCAAAAGCGACTGCGTACTACAAATCTGCGGAAGACAAGCTGTCGCGCAAAAAAAGTTTGGAAGGGATAAATTCTGACCTTGAAAAAGCAGTGAAGCACTTGCGCGCGGCCGTCGCGGCAACGCGTGTTGCTGAAGTAAGCCTGGCCTCGGAAATTCAAGCGAGAAATGATGCCGAATCGGCTGAAGCGGAAAAGTACGCGGCTGAAGAATGGCAGGAAGCGGAAGAATTGTTTGCTGAGGCTGCGCGAAGGCTTGAAGGCGGGAACATAAACTCGGCCAAACGCAAAGGCGCTGATGCCAATGGAAAATACCGCGCGGCAGAACTGGCAGCGATCAAGAATAATTATCTTGCTGAGGCGCGTCGTCTCATTGAGCTGGCCGATAAGCAGAAAGTTAAAAAACTGGCGCCAAAAACTTTGGAGCAGGCGCGCTCCTTGTTGGCGGATGCAGAGAAGAAGCTTAACTCTAATCGCTACGACACGGACGAAGCTCGCTCTCTTGCTCGGCAGGCGAAGTACCAGGCAAAGCATGCGCTTTATCTGAACGAAGTGTTGCAAGGCGTTAAGGATAAAGAACTCAGCCTGGAAGACTTTGCACTTTCTGCGGAAAAACCCCTGGAGCGTGTGGGCAGTGCACTTGATATGGTGGTCGAATTCGACAGCGGCCTGGACAAGCCTACAAAAGAACTGGTAGCAAGCATCGAGCGTTTGCGCAAAGACTCGTTTGAACTCAGCGAGCGTCGAGATGAGATCATGGCGTTAGAAAGTGAGTTACGCCTATTGGAACAAAAGCTGGGTACTCAATCGAATCGAATGAAGCAGCAAGAGGAGATTCGGCGCAAATTCGTGCAAACGGAAGCCATGTTCGACAGTGAAGAGGCCTCAGTGTATCGTCAGGGAAACAACGTGGTGATCCGTATGGTTGGTCTGAATTTTGATTCCGGAAAATCGGTTATTTCGTCACAATATTTCGTGACTTTGCGCAAAGTGATCGATGCAATGCGCATCTTTCCGAATTCGGAAGTGACTATTGAAGGACATACCGACTCTTTTGGTGGAGATGCCAGCAATCTCGTATTGTCGCAAAAGCGCGCAGACGCCGTCTTGACTTACCTGCAAGCCAACATGAATGATCTGCAAAATCAGAAAATTACAGCGGTAGGTTTTGGTGAATCAAGACCGGTAGCTAATAACGAAACCGCTGAAGGTCGCAAGCGGAACCGTCGCATTGATCTTTTGATCAAGCCGATTCTGTAAAACCACTGCGCGTAATCGAAACCCGCCTACATGGCGGGTTTTCTCTGTCATAATTCCCGACTCGACCATTACCTGGTGAGACAGGTTAAACTGCGCTCCTTGCGTGCTGATAAACTGAGATGTGTCAATCCATGACGGATAACAACAATGCCAACCCGCGGTTCATCCAAACCGCGGGAGTGAAATTCCTGTCGTTCTTCACCAAGATCTATCCCGGTGAAATTCGGCTTACGATCACACTATTTACGACAGTGTTTTTGATGTTAACCGCCTATTATCTCGCCAAGCCCGTGCGCGAGAGCTGGCTGGCGGTTTCAGTGATTGCTGACTTATCGAAAATCGAAATAAAAGCCTACTCGGGTTTTCTGCAATCCATAGTGCTGATGGCGCTAATTCCTGTTTATGCGCATCTCTATGACAGGGTGCCGCGGGGCAAGCTATTGATCGGCGTGAATTTCTTTTTCATTTTGCTATTCCCGGTTTTTTGGCTGCTGCGCCCAGGGTTTCTCGCTGAGCAGATTCCTTTCGCCGGTGTGGTGTTTTACGTCTGGATAGGCATTTTCGCAGTGTCCGTTGTGGCCCAATTCTGGGCGTTTGCGGCAGACCTGTATGACGAATCGGACGGAAAACGGCTGTTTCCATTGATCGCTTTGGGCGCCTCGTCCGGTGCGGTAATTGGCAGTTGGCTAACCAATTATCTGGTCAAAGACCTGGCCCTCGGCAGCTACAGCATGTTGCTTTTGGCCCCCGTTCCGCTATTGATAGCGAGCTGGTTGATTTACGTAGTTGATCGTCGCGAAACACAGCAGGGTCATGAGCATCTCGCTGCGGATGATGAGCCTGACGAAGATCCAAGGAATGCGTTCCGAATTATAATGAGTAGTCGATATCTGCTGCTTATTGCGACTTTCGTGTTTCTGCTGAATTGGGTTACCACCAATGGCGAGAACATTTTATTTGCGGCAGTGCAAGAATCGATCGCCAACAGTTACGACTTTGCCAACATGTCAGCGGAGGAGGCAAGTCGGATACAGCAGGATGAAACGGCGACTTTTTACAGCAAAATATATTTCTGGGTTAATTTGATTGGCATGTTGCTTCAGGCTTTCGTAGTGTCACGCCTGCTCTTCTACGGCGGCATTGCAGGTGTGCTGCTCATTCCACCTTTCGTATCACTCGCCGGTTATGGTGCCATGACTGCCGGCGGTGGCGGTGTTGGCCTGCTGACAGTCGCTAAAACTGCTGAGAACGCGACGAATTACTCGGTAACCAATACCGCCAGACATATATTGTGGCTGCCGGTTGCGCGAGAAGCCTTGTATAAGGCAAAAGCGGCTATCGACACGATGTGTGTACGCTTTGCCGATGGACTGGCCGCGGTCACAGTGATTATTGGCACACGATTTTTAGGTGCTACAACAATGGAATTTTTCCTGCTCAATATCGTCATAATACTTATGTGGCTTATCGTTGCCGTTCTGATCTTGAAGGAGAGAAGAAAATGGGAAGCCGACAAGCTGGAGCCAAGCACGGCTGCCATTCAAGCTTGATGGGGCTTGCGCAAAGCGAGCTAGCTTCTTTCTGTCACCACTAACGAGATTGGATCATGAAATACTTTACTGCCATTTTGCTCGCCATTGTTACCTGCGTGCCCCCACTGGCAGCTGATGAGGCGCCACCACTGCCAATTCTGCTGGAAGGAAATTCCTGGCTACCGCTGTACGAACACGTTTATAAACCCTTACAGACCGCACTGGATCTGCAACTGAATAAAAACCCTGAGTGGAAGCGTTTGATCAAACAAAAGAAAATGGCCGTTGCCCTGGTTGATCTTTCAGATCCGAATAATCCACATTTTGCCCGCGTTAACGGTCGACAAACCATGTACGCCGCCAGCATGCCCAAGATCGCCATTTTACTGGCGGCTTTTCAGAGTATTGACGATGGCGAGCTGACAATGACACCGGAAGTGAAGAAAGAACTGGCCGCCATGATTAGAAAGTCAAGCAACACGGCTGCTACACAGATGATTGACCGGGTCGGCGGCCTGGACAAAGTAAACGCCGTATTAACAGATCCGCGCTACAAACTGTATGACGAAAAGCTTGGTGGCGGACTGTGGGTTGGCAAGCGTTATCAGAAGAGTGGCCGCCGGGTGCCCGATCCAATCTTTGGTATCAGCCACGGTGCCAGTGCTACCCAGGTGGCACGCTTCTATTACCTGCTGGCAACCGGGCGCCTGGTGAGCCGTGAGCGCTCCAGGGAGATGCTTGATTTTCTGGTTGATCCTGGCATCAAACATAAGTTTGTCGCAGCGCTACTGCAAACGGCGCCGGATGCAAAGATCTATCGTAAATCGGGTACCTGGAAGAACTGGCACGCCGATTCGGCAATTGTCTGGGGCCCGGTTTGGCGCCGCTACATTTTGGTAGGCATGGTGGAGTCTGCCAACGGCGGGCAAATTATGAAAGACCTGGTGCCAGCGATTGAAAGTGTCTTGCCACGTCCGAATGAATAGCAGCAAGGCCCGCCAGATGATGTGCAGCATTCGTTTTATCAACACCAGAAGTCTGGCGATACTCTGTACCGTCCTGTCGGCATTTGGTGCCCAGCAGCTGGCGGCGCAAGCACCGATTATGAAAGCACCGCCAGCAGAGGTGGTCAACGAGGCACGCCAGATTGTGGCGGCAATGAAAGATAATCGGCGCGGCCCTTACGAGGCCATCAGCTGGTTCTGCAATGATGGTGCCATTCTGCCACCGAAGGCTTACGCCTGCAGTAGCCGTGGCGGCGGCAAGCAACATGCTGTTTTCTCCAGCCAACGCAAGCGATTGGCAGAGCTTGGCTGGCGGGTGGGTACGATTTTTGCCGCGTTTGATGAAGCCGGTAACGCGCAGGCATTGGCGGCCAGGCCGTATTGGCGCATTCGCGAGTTGCCGTTGGAGCAATACTTAATCGATATAGACGATGGCTGGGTGTTGCGCAAAGCGAATTCGTATCGCGGCAGAGTGCAAATTGAAGACGAGCAAAAGGCCGGCGCTGAGCTACTGCTCGGCATGCTGGCAGATCAACAATGGGAGCAGCAGCATTTTCTACTGTTGCGTGAACTGGTGCGGGTGATCCCGCACAGTCAGGAAACCGACGATCCCACGCGTGGCGTAAGAAGGCAATCGCAGCTGTTAGCCGAGTTAGACGCATCTTTCGAGCCGTTAAGGGCCGAGATTCATGGCCAACCTCGCAGAAGTACCGCTGATAAAGTTCGCAAATGGCTGGCCGACAGACCGGCAGCAAGCGATAAAATTCACGCCATTGCGTCAGGTCTGGCAGACGATCTGACTGCCCTGTACAGCCTTAAGGGAGGTGCTGAGCGACTTAGTGCGCTGGCGACAGGGCTGGGCGAACAGGACCAGAGAATTGCGCAACTGATTCACAGCGCCGCGCAAAGTGCTAACAGTGTGGAGCGCATCACGCACCTGGTTGCCGCTGTTGATAGCTTGCGCAAGTCGATGCGCAATTCGACTGATCGACGCAAGAACCTGCGTCGCCTGAATATGATGACGGAACTGGAAGCAGAGTTGTTAGCCGTTGCTCGCACGGCACCAGAGCCGCAAACGCGTCAGCAGGCATTGGAACGGATCGAATTGTTACTGCAGGCGACGCATAATTTCGGCTGGTTGTCTGTAGGTGAATATCGAGCCTTGTCCGAACCGATTGCCGCTGCGTTAAAGAGCGACGATGGTTTGACCCAGGATCACTACCGTCGATTGATACGTCGTCTGCAACTAGCGCCGGCTTGGGCTCAGGCAAGCGTCAAGCATGCGTTTGCCGAAGCACTCGTGTACTACCAGGCACTGGATCCACGCGCTGCTCAATTTGTGGATGATTTACTGCGTGGCTCCTCCTTGATGCCGCTCGCCAATTTAACCCATTTGCTGGTGTTGGACAGCAGCAAACTAACGGGAGCCACGTCATCACTGTTTGGAATAACGCAAGACAGTGTTTGGGGTCTTAATCCGGGTCTGGCAACAGGACGCCTAAAAGTGTTCTCTGCCGGCGAAGAGTTGAGCGGTCATCAATTTAATGCTGACGATATTGTGGTGATACCCAATACCACGTCCAGCCTGTTTCCGGCCGCCGGCATTGTCACCGTTGGCGAGGGCAATCCGCTGTCGCATATCCAAATGCTGGCCCGCAATTTGGGAATTCCAAACGTTGTTATTGCGGAATCATTGCTATCGGAGCTAACAGCGCATGACCGGAAAATAGTGCAACTGGCGGCCTCAGCAGACGGCCGCGTGGTGCTGCAGGAAGTCACAGATGAGCAAACAGCGAGTACAGCGGAATTAGCTACTGCTGCGGCAGAATCGCCCAATGCCACTGAAAAAGTGTTGGCACCGGTGCCCGACCTCAGCGCCACTCAGCCACTGCAATTGGCGCAATTGCATGCCGGCTTATCCGGCCGGGTTGTGGGTCCGAAAGCCGCCAATGTAGGTGAGCTGGCGCGCCTTTTTCCTGACCGTATTGCGCCAGCAGTTGCTTTGCCGTTCGGTGTTTTTGCCCGCCATACCGAGGCGGGCAATAAGGCACCGCGTTTAAGGGTTAAACGGGCTTTCTCACGCTTAAACCATGGCGACATTAGCGAGCAGGAATTCCAGATAGAATTGGACGTTGCGCGTGACGAGGTAGGCAAGATTCAGCTGCAAAGCGCATTCAGGGAGTCGCTGGTTGATGCGATGAATGCTCAATTTGGGGCTGGCGAGCATTATGGGGTGTTCGTAAGGTCCGACACCAACATGGAGGATCTTCCGCAATTTACCGGTGCCGGGTTAAACGAAACCGTGCCGCATGTGATTGGCCTGAATAATCAATTGGCTGCCATTAGCCGTGTCTGGTCGTCGGTGTATTCTCGCCGAGCGATGGCATGGCGGTCACGCATACTAAGTAATCCGGATGAGGTTTATTCCTCGGTGTTGCTGATGAAAAGTGTGCCCTCAGATAAATCCGGAGTATTGGTAACCACCGATTTGAGTAGCGATGCTGGAGATGCGTACACCGTTTCCTTGTCGTGGGGAGTCGGTGGCGCCGTCGACAACGAGAGTGCAGCGTCGTATCTGCTCAAGGCCGATGGTAATAATGTGTTGCTATCGGAAGCTAAAGCACCGTACCAGCGATATTTGCGCGAGGAAGGCGGCGTCGGCTGGAAAGCGGCCAATAAGGGTGGTGTGCTTGAGGTAACCGAAATGCGGGAACTCAGAGCATTGGCGCAGGAAGTCATTAGCAAATACCCACCCAGCCTGGCGAGCGACGGCCGGGCTTTGCCATGGGACATTGAATTCGCCTTTGCCAAGGGTAAGTTAATGTTGCTGCAGATAAGACCTCTGGTGCAGCGTGGCGCAGTGGCTGCGGAGCAGGCTGTGTCAGCGATAATTGCCAGACCCGTCGGAGATAGTCGCGTAAATCTCACTGATAATTTACTGCGTTAGGGTGTCTGATACATGAGCAATATGATTCCTTACCAATTTTTCAAATTGGCGTTGTGCAAAACGCTTATCGGACTCGGCGTACTGTTGACCTTGAGCATCTTGTCGGCGCCCAATCTGCGTGCCTATCCGCTGGACGGAAATAGCTATGCGGGCATCAGTCGGTTGGCAGGTTTTGACCCGCAAACGGCTGCCAAAGGGGCCTTGCGACAACCACCGGGCGCACTACTGGGCAGCGACGATATTCGGCTGAATTTGCTGGAGTCACCGGGTGTTGATTGGGATATAGATACCAATAACCAGGACGCGGAGTTGCAGCGTGCCCTGGAAAGCGTGTTCAAGCAACGAGATCGCTCCTACGGTGTGCTAGTGATTGATATTACGGACCCTGACAAGCTTGCGTGGGCGGGTGTTCGGGAAAATAACTCCCGGCTGCCGGGCAGTGTTGGCAAGATCACCACTATGCTGGCATTCTTCTCTGAATTGGCTAAGGCATTTCCGAATATAGACCATCGACGAAGTTTATTGCGCGAGCATGTCGTCACTGCGGGTGAGTGGGTAAATTGGGATGAGCATGCGGTGCCCCGATACAACCGCGACACTAATTCTGTGCGCAGTGCCATAATCCGACCAGGCGAACAATTTACGCTGGCCGAATGGCTTGATCACATGATCGCATCATCAGCCAATTCAGCTGCAGCGACAGTTTGGAAAGAAAGTGTATTGCTACGCCATTTTGGCAAGGCCTACCCGCCATCGCCTGAGCAGGAGGCGCAGTTTTTCCGTGAAACGCCCAAGAAAATACTTTGGCAATTGGCGTCAAATGCGGTGTCCGAACCTATGCAGGCTGCTAAGCTGGACCCGGATATTCTGTGGGTGGGAAATTTCTGGACACGAACGGCCAAGCAATTAATTCCGGGCAATGGCGGGTCCAGAGCAACGCCCAGAGAACTGGCACGCTATCTATTGCGGCTGGAACAGGGCAAGTTGGTTGATCACTGGTCCAGCCTCGAGATGAAGAAATTCCTGTATACAACTACTCGCCGTTATCGTTACATTTTTTCTGAAGAACTGAAAAATGCCGCGGTATTCTTCAAGAGTGGTTCATTATATAAGTGCCGTGAGGAGATCGATTTCGTTTGTGGAAAATACAAAGGCAATGTGGAGAATGCAATGAACTCGATTGCAATCGTACAGACGCCGGCCGCAGTGAGCGAGGGTCAAAAGCGTTATCTGGTCGCCCTAACGTCCAACGTTTTGCGGAAAAACTCCGCATGGGACCATGCCCGTCTGGGAGCCGCCATTGAGGAAATCGTTCGAACGCGCGCTGTCGTCAAGGTTCGTGAAGACGGTGCGGAAGAGCAGATTCGTGCATCCGGTGGTCAGTAAGCTATAAATCGCTAACCGGCCTAATACAGGGCAGCATTTTAGGTTTGTTAGCATTGTTGCTAGGGTTTACATTTAGTATGTCAATGCAGCGGTTTGACGGTCGTACGGCGGCGCTGATCGACGAGGCGAATGCGATTGGCACGGCCATTCTGCGCGCTGATTTATTACCAGCCGAGCATCAACCTAAAGCCAGGGAATTGTTCAAAACTTATGTCGACCTGCGCATAGAGATGAGTGTGGTAGACGTGACTAAGCGTGAGCAGAGAAAAGGCTACAACCAGCGAGTTCGCAAACTGCAAGCGGAGCTCTGGGACCTCGCAATTATCGCAACCAATGACGACCCAAGACCAATCACTACCGGAGTTTTCGTAAAGGCGCTTAATGATATGTTCGACAGCCAGGCGAAGAGAAATGCTCTGTTGCAAATTCATGTGCCTGAGGTGGTTTTGGGCACTCGCCCCAAGAGGGGTTTAATTCAAGTCAATCAGCAGCCTTTAATCGAAATTTATCACGACGACTAGGCCTGATCAGTGGCAAGCATTTCCCGGTAATGCTCTTTGATTTGGATAAGATTCACGCCACTCAAATACGTGCTGTAACTCAGATGGAATAGAAGGTAGCGCATGTCGGCAAGCCAGGGCGGTAAATACATTGGCGCTTTGCACAAACCTGCGTCGCTTAGCTGAGCAATGATTGGCAGGTCTTCAATATCGAGTTTTCCGCAAAACAATAACTTTAAATAATCGGTTTTACCCGCATCAACGACAACCTTCATAAAATTGTGTACGCGCAGTAAGCCGTCCAGATAAACGATATCTTTGGTAAATGGTGCGCTACCTTTAAGTGTTCCACCTCTAAACACCCGACGGCTGTTTTCAAACGCCTGATCCTCACTACCAGTGCGTTCCAGGAAAAATCGATAAATATCGATAAAGTCAGCCCCGTCAATCGCTGCCTGAATAGCGACCACGCGGTCGCACAATCGTTGCATTCGATCCAGGTCCATGCAGCCAGTAATGATTTCAGCGAATACGGCTAAACCTTCTTGTGTTTTAGTTGTGCCGGGATGTCCCGCTCCAAGAATCTTAAGCTTATTTTGGGCTAGCCCATTCAACGACGTTGCAACGTGCACGAACGCCTCGTGGTGAATCAGTTGATCAACATCCTTGTCAGTGAAACAGGCCGTGCGGCGCAGGCGTATTCGTTTTGGGCCGGCCAGTGCATTGGCAGAAAGCTCCTCGACAATCTGAACAGCCGGAGCGGCATTTCCGAAGCAGTCACCGCAGGCTTGCTGCAATGCTGCAGCCACGCTGCTGGCAAGGTGGCAAGCCGGTGGCGGAGTCCCTATGTCCAGACGAGAAAATACCTCTGTATTGGCACTGAATTGCTCAGCAAGACCCAGGCAGGTATTGCTTTCATCTGGTAAAGGCAGGGCAGGCGTGCCATACAATAGAGTCGAATACTTGTGAAAGTTATCGCTGCCAGTGGCCGCTAGTAGCGCAACACTATGCTCAAGGGTGTCGGCCTTTTTTGAGAGCCAATTGTCTACCGGTGTATCACCCAGTTGCGTGCGGAGATCTTGCAGTAAGGTGAGGGGTTCACGGCTGTTAAAGTCAGGATAGCTAACGTCTGGCAGTTGCGCAGCTCCGCCACGTAAAAATTGATCTTTCGCGGAGCTCGGCCAACTTATGTGACTCAATACTCTGATGTGCTTGCTCACATTGTAGAGCTGCTCTGCAATCAGTGAGAATCGCTGGTGGTCGGCCTCGGAAAAACTGTTCATAAGCTATGTACGGACAAGATATGTCGTTTTTCTTCCAATCGGAATGATTGGTTTTCTTTGAGTGTAGCCCACGAGTATTCCGACAAGCCAGCTGGAAACGGCTGGCATTGTGGCTTTGTGCTGCTTGTAGCCTATATAGGCGGACGTAAAGTGGACGTTGCTAATGGTTCGTTGGTCACCACGTTTACCAATTTTAATTGCGCCGCGTGGCGATGAGATCGCTTCAGGTTCAGCAGCAAGTTGCTCCGACTGGAGAGCAACTGGTGTGTACACTGACGCTCACATTGGGTCTACACCGCGGATAATATCATCGCCTTAGCCCGTGTTGGGTTTAGCCGCACTGGTTGGTGTCAGGTCGCCGGGTATCCAATGCTCGACCAGTACGCATGCAACGAGGTCTCCGCATACATTGACAGCTGTTCGACTCATATCCAGAATTCGATCAACACCGATAATGAGCGCAATACCTGCGGTGGGTATTCCTACGCTGTCCAGCACAAGCGCGAGTATAACGATACCAACCCCCGGTGTTGCTGGTGAGCCGATAGAGGCCCCAACCGCAGTGATGACTACCAGCAATAAACCGCCAGTACTGAGGTCGATGCCAAATACCTGTGCAAGAAAGACCGTTGCAACGCCTTGATACAGAGCCGTGCCATTCATATTGATGGTTGCTCCCAGGGGAATAACAAACTGTGCAACCGATGTTCTACAACCCAGTCTTTCTTCAGCGGTTTTGATAGACAATGGCATCACCGCCGCCGAACTGGATGTAGAGAAAGCCAGTAACAAAACGTCACGTGTATTTCGTACAAACGCCAGCGGGTGCTGCCGGGTAAACGCGAATAACAGCGCCAGGTAGGCAAGCATTAAAACGAGCAAGCCCAGCAATACGGTGCCAACATACACGGCCATGCCCAGTAAGGCGTTAATGCCGAGTTTAGTCGTGAGTTGAGCCATAAGGCCGAAAACGGCGAAAGGCGCCAGGCGCATAGCCCAGCGCACCACCGTCATGCACACCTCTTGTAAGGACGCCATCAGGTCAAGCAAAGGTTTCGACTGCAGTGGAGCCATGGTTACCAACGCCACACCGAACACCAGCGCGAATAAGACAATCTGTAACATTTGTCCTTCCACCATTGATGTCAGTGGATTGCTGGGCAATAAGGTAATCAGTTTGCTGGGCAGTGCTTCCAAGCTCGGTTCAACAAGAGCCCCGGTCGTTGCAACATTCGTATTGGTACCCAGCGCGGCTTGCACCAAAGTGCTGTCAATATAGCTACCGGGTTTGATTAACAGCGTTAGACTGATACCGATAAGTATCGCGGCTGCTGTGGTCAACAAGAAGTAAAGCACCACGCGTGAACCCATTCTTCTGAGTTGATCCAGGCTTTCGCCCGCGGCAACTCCTCGTATGACCGAGGCAAAGACCAGCGGTATTACGATCATTTGAATCAGAGTAAGAAAAAGCTGGCCAGGAAATGCCAGCCAGTTACCAACTATTGCAGCCACGCGCGTCGGCAGCAACCCCACAGAAGGACCCAAAATAATCCCTACGACAATGCCGAGAAACATACCGACCAGAACTTTGAGCCAAAGTTGGCTCTTCACAAAGCTAGCCAAATAATCGCTCAGAAAGGCGAGCGGGCGCGCTTTTCCGACATGCATGGTCGATCGTTGCTTTCCGTTGGGCATTCAATTCCTGGTCGTTGGGAGCGGATGTTGAAGTGTACGGCGATTGCTTAGGTCAGGGCGTTGATTGAAGTCAAGTTATGCGTGCTCTACGGCAGGTGCGGCGCAAATCTGAGGTGACCTTATAGGTTCGTTTAGCGTCTGCTTATACAACGAACGGCTTAAATAGCGGATCTACTTACCATAAAAATAATTGTCTCATACGACAATAATTCGTAGTTTCATTTGTTATGTGAAAGCTCCTAATCTCTGCATCTCAGGTAATGAGAGACCAAAAGAGAGTTATAGAATGAGCTTTTTATGTTTAGAAACAATGGCTTGCGAAGAGTCCATGGATGGAGAGGCGTTGCTTCGTTTAAGTCGCCTTGGTGGCCTGCTGGGCGAGCAGGCACTGGCGACTTTGCTCCAGCGCAACTACCCCTGGATTCGTGCCCGCTGCATGCAAATTCTACGCAATCAGGCCGACGCAGACGATGCAGCGCAGGAGGTTGTACTAAAGGTGTATCAGTACCTGCCACAATTTGAAGGCAGATCTTCTCTGCGCACATGGATTGGACGCATAGCCTACAACGAATGCATTAGTTTAATTCGGCGCAGATCGCGCAACGTGGTCTCCGATCATATTGCGGAGCTGATTCGCATTCATGAGCATGTCTTGCGGCCTGCTACCGGGCTGGAGGACATCAACTACAAACAAATACTACGGGAAGTAGAAACCTTGCAACCCGGAGTACGTGACGTGATTCAATTGCGTTTTTTCGGCGACCATTCGCTGGAAGATATCAGCTCGATGTTGGGGCTTAGTTTGAGCGCGACAAAGATGCGTTTGTACCGTGGATTGGAAAAACTGGCCGCCAATCTGGAGATTGACGCTGGTAGTCCTGAGAGTACAAGAAATGTCGTTTCGTTGTGACGGTTTTTAGAGTACAGATCCAAAAATAAATTTCAATGTATTCTGAAACTACGGTAGTCTATTGTTTTGAGGCTCTTGACTAGAGCTAGAGCCCGACAATTCCGAAAAAGCTGAGAACTCTAAATTCAGCTGCAACCAGGTGAACTCATATGAAACTCGCAATATTGTCCTGCGGACCGAATTCCTACAGCACCCGGCGCTTGAAGGAAGCGGCGCTACAACGCGGTCATAACGTGAAGGTTCTCAATACTCTGAAGTTTGCGATTGATTTGCAGCAAGGTGTACCGGACCTGTATTACCGACAGAAGGCACTGTCTACCTATGATGCTGTTTTGCCGAGAATAGGAGCGTCTATTACTTACTATGGTACCGCCGTAGTAAGGCAATTTCAGGAAATGGATGTGTTCTGTGCAAATACCGCGCATGGCATCATAAATTCTCGCGATAAGCTCCGCAGTTTGCAGATTTTAAGCCGACATCATCTGGGTATTCCCAGAACGACCTTTGTTCGCGACAAAAAAGATGTCATTCCTGCCATTGAACGAGTGGGTGGTGCCCCAGTAATCATCAAACTCATTGAGGGAACACAGGGTATTGGCGTGCTGCTGGCTGAATCCATGAGTGCTGCCGAATCAATTATCGAACTATTGCAGAGCCAGAAACAGAACGTGTTGGTACAAAAATTCGTGGCGGAAAGCAAAGGTAAGGATATCCGCGCATTCGTTGTTGGTGACCGAGTTGTGGCCGCGATGCGGCGTGTTGCTCAGGGCCAGGAATTTCGCAGCAACGTTCATCGTGGTGGCTTGGCAGAAGCGGTTGAGCTAACAGAAGACTACCAGCAAACTGCTGTGCGGGCAGCCCAAATACTGGGCCTGCGCGTAGCGGGGGTAGATATGCTGGAAGGTAAAAAAGGTCCACAGATCATGGAGGTCAACTCCTCGCCTGGGCTGGAAGGGATTGAAACCTGCACAGATCTTGATGTTGCTGGTGCGGTGATTGATTACATTGCCGCGCAGGTGGATTTTCCTGAAATAGATATTCGCCAGCGGCTCACTGTTAGCAGAGGTTACGGCGTGAGTGAAATTTATGTGCCTGAGGGGTCGAACTTTGTGGGTATCACGATTACCGACACCAAACTTTCAGAGCAGGACATCAATGTGCTTACTTTGTATCGCGGCAATAAAGTAATACCAAACCCCCGAAGAGATCGTATTCTAGAGGCAGGGGACAAGCTACTTTGCTTTGGTAAGCTCGAGTCGATGCGTGGAATGATACCGGCCAAAACGCGGCGGCGCCGGCAGCCTAAGGTGAAAGATCTTGTTACCGATGAGGCCAGCAGTTCCGAGGCTCCTTAGTTTTCTCCGTGTGCGTACTAAGGAAATTGTACTAATAGATTAATCGCATCTGAGCCCACGGTCACGTTTTTGATGGCTGTTCTGTAGGCGTATACAGGGGAGTTTTCAGGAAGTTGAATTTCAATTGGTTCATTAATCGATTTTGTCCAATGTGCCTCAAGATCTTTGACAAGCTTTTTCTCATCGGGTGATTGGCCGTCCATTACCAGGGTTTCCAGCTGTGGGTCCTGTAATGAGAATTTACTGTTTTCAGCGTCGTAATTGAGCCGACCAGACATCATTGCCTGACCGTTTGAAGCGGACTGTGCCTGTTGCAGATGTCTTGCGTCCAGATCAAGGCTCAAGCCAAGTCGTTCCTGGCCCATAAACACTATTCTTGGATTTCGAAGATAAACCACTGACTTCTCGATTTTAATCTGACGTGGGAACATCGCAGCAATCATTGTGTTTGTCATTGCTTCGCTTAAGGTCACGGTAAACACTGCCTGCGCATTGCAAATCGCAGAGCTAAGCAAAAGCAAACATGCAATGTTAAAAGTCTTGAAGCGCATGATTGTGGTCCTGGCAGAATAATGATGCATTGTTGTCTGGATGTCGAAGATAGCGAATCAGTCACCGAGTAGAGAATAGTCCGCCCTGTTAAGTTAATAGTCAATGTACTATCAGATGCAGCATGCACTGTTTTAAGTATTGTGACTCAAAGACTAATCTTTCCGTCCAAAGGACTGGGAAATTCTTTAGAATGGCTGGGTCGACGCGTTTGCGGCGAACCTGATCGCCGGACGGTCTGGCAAACAGCGCTGCGTCGCGTCGATTGTATAAAGACAAAGTTTCCGGGCATAGCTCTCCAGAAGTCAGCCGTATCATCTGGCAAGCCCGGTTTTCCAGAACATAAACTGGCGCAGTCATGCAAATGACGCGTATTAGCGCCTGGCTTGATTGACTAACAATAAAATGAGCAGAAAGTTATGGCAGATATGTATTCTAAGTTAGCCGCCTGGTCAAAGAATGCCTGGGAGTCCTTCGTCACTTGGGCGACATCACCAGATTTCTATATTCAGTTGTCAGCTATTGCGGTAGCAATTGTCCTGGCCTTTGTGTTGGCCAGGTTTTTAAAAGCAGGTATTACCAACGCGCAACCGTCAACACAGGATGCCATTTTCCGCACGTTGCGCAAATTGCTGTTCAAGTTGAAAGACCTGTTTTTCCCTGTGTTGAACATCACACTACTTGGCGTTGCCAGCAGTATTGTGGAAACGGGATTGGCCCAGAGTTGGCTAATCAAGATAGCGCAAAGTCTGGCACTGGTTTTCTTCCTGTTTTCGGTGATCAACCAATACATTAGCCATCCAGCGATGCGGGCATTGGGCAAGTGGGTTGGTATTCCTATTGCCACCCTGCATGTATTCGATTGGCTGGATAGTGTGACTGCTTATCTCGATTCGATTGCAATTTCCATCGGCGATATTCACCTGACGCTGCTCGCGTTGCTGCGCACCCTGGTATTTGGAGCTTTACTTTTCTGGTTGGGAAGAATATCGAACACCGCAGGCAAGGCAGTGATTCGAAATCAGCAAACCCTGGATATTGGCACCAGGGAGGTATTCGTCAAACTGTTTGAAATTGCCTTATACGTTGTTGTATTTCTGTTGCTTTTACAGGTCATGGGAATAAACCTTACAGCGCTAGCGGTATTTGGCGGTGCCCTAGGCGTGGGTTTGGGTTTTGGCCTGCAGCAAATTGCATCCAATTTTATTTCCGGCATCATTATTCTGCTAGACCGATCAATCACCATTGGTGATTTTATTCAGTTAGAAGATGGACGCTCGGGGACCTTGCGCGAGTTGAATATGCGCTTCGGTGTGCTGGAGACTTACGATGGCAAGGACATTATGGTGCCGAACGAAGCCTTCATTACTTCGTCGTATACGAACTGGACACACAAAGATCCAAAGCAACGCTACCCGATAGAGTTTCAGGTCGCATACTCTACCGATCTTGACTTGCTGTTCGACAATATCCGAGCCATTTGCAATGAACACCCGTCGGTTATCAGTGGCGAACACATAGCCATAGAATTCCGGCCTGATGCAGAAATTGCCGGTTTTGGTGATTCGGGTATCGATATCCTTGTTGAGTTCTGGATGGAGGGTATCGACGATGGCAAGAACCGTGTTGCCGCTGATCTAATGCATTCCATCTGGCGAAGCATTCAGGAACACAATATGCAGATTCCGTTCCCGCAACGTGAGGTTCGGATTATTGGTGATCGGGATGCGTGAGGTCAGCCGGGCTGACTTCCACCCTGTACTCGAAGTATTCCAGGACTTGTTTTATTAATACTTCCTTGGGGGAACGAATTGGATACACAGCAAAGGCGCTGGTATTGATTTCAGTGGCGCCAGCTACCGGCCACAGAATACCCTGTTCAAGTTCGGCTGCAATCATCCGCTTTGGCAGATAGGCACTGCCACCCAGCGCCAGCATATGAGCGAGCGCCATTTTTGCCTGTGAAACACGCAGGCGGGGTTCAGGTGCATCCGGATACATACGCCGGTGCTGCAAACCATGAGCAAGGCCCCAGTCCACCATTATGTAGTCCTGGCCTAGCGCCTGTTCCAAGGATTGTGCCCGGACGTTGCTAACCATGGCTAAATCAATCTCGCCGACTTTCTTGATCTGCAAGAGATCCAGCTGCGCCGGTTCCAGCATAAAGGCGAGGTCTAGATGGCCATCTAACATGCGACGAGTGAGCAGATCTGGTGTGTGGCTTTCAGCAATTATGGCGAGATCAGGCATGCCACGACGGACATTGTGAAACCAGTCCTGAAGAGCAACGTCCCAAAGCCTCAGGCTGCCGCCCACGGTGAGTTGCTGCAAAGCATCACCCATAGCCACTTCCTGACGCGCTTTACGCCAGCCGGCAAGCATGATGTCGGCGTGGCGAACCAAACGATGCCCTTCCGGCGTCAGTTGCAGATCGTGATATTGGCGCACAAACAACTTTACACCCAGCAGGCCCTCCAGTTGCTTGATCCGCGCGCTGACAGCCGCCTGCGTAACAAACAAGGTCTCACCAGCGCGGCCAAAATTGCGCGAGCGATTAACCTCAAGAAAAGTTCTTAAAAGTTCTAAATCCATGCTTGCAGCATAAATTTATTTTCAGAAAGCAGCAAACCTACTTGCTGGTTTCTGTGGGGTCCGGGTACTCATCATTGCTGCATTTCTCGATATCTATGGTCTTGATGCGCCTTTGATCCAGCTCGGAAACACAGAGAGTGAACTCGCCTTCCCGAATTACATCTCCCACTGATGGCAAGCGTTGCAACCTATCGATTAACAAACCAGATATGGAGTTTGCATCAAGGCTTGCTTCCGCGCTGAGTCCGGTTGCCCGTTGCACATCGATTAATGAGGCCAGACCGGAAACTCGCCAACTCTCAACGCCTAGCACCTCGATAGGCGCGGCGTTAGCCAAGCCATCTGTCTCATCTTCAATATCACCGACTATTTCCTCAAGCAGGTCTTCCAGCGTGACAATGCCGACGAAATCGCCGTATTCGTCGACAACCAGTGCCATGTGGCTTTTTCGAGCTCGCATCATTTCGAACATGCTGACTATCTTGAGGCTGTCTGGCACCACCAGTGCGGGTACTACGTGTTCACTTAGCCTGGTCCAGTCGAATGGCGCTGTAGAGTGCATGGCGCGCAATATCGATTTGCTCAATATAACGCCATGGATTTCGCCGCTGCTGGTATCAATCAGCGGGTATCGGGAGTGCTTGCTTTGTAAGATTATTTGTTCAAGCTCGGTGCCCGGTTGTGAAGTATCCAGCACAGTAACTGCCTTGCGCGGAATCATGACGCTAGCCAGATCCTGCTGATCAAAATCCAGCAGGTTGTGTAGCATCTGGGCTTTTTCTTGTTCCATGCTGCCGTGTTCCTGGGTGTTGCTGACCAGGTCTTTTAGTTCACCTTCGGTGTACACATCGCCGTGCGTTGCTTCCTCTACATTAAACAGGCTTAGCAGACTTCGCGATGCCCAGTTTAGCAACCAGTTGAGTGGCCAAACCAGCATATAGGACCAGTAAAGCGGGTAGGCAACCCAAAGCGAAACTTGCTCAGCTTGACGAATGGCGAAGGTTTTCGGGACCTGTTCGCCAATCACAATGTGCAGCGAGGAAAACAATAAAAAGCCAACCAGAAACGCGACCGTATGCAGCACTTCTTCCGGCATTCCCATTGATGAAAACAGCGGCTCCAGCAGCGCAGCTACGGCCGGTTCTCCAACCCATCCCAGGCCAAGTGAAGCCATGGTGATACCGAGTTGGCAGGCAGCGAGATAGGCTTCCAGATTTTGCTGAATGGCGACGGTTAGGCGTGCCGAAGCGCTCCCTTCGGTGGCCAGCGTTTCTATTCGAACAGCTTTTGCTTTAACCAGCGCAAATTCTGCAGCGACAAAGAAACCGTTGATAAGCAACAAAGCAACTATTGCAAACAAACTAGTCATAGCGACATACTCTTGGTTAGATCATTAGTAGATGCGTATTCGAAAAAATAGTCACAAGCCCCAATAAACCGGCCTGGCGCCAGGGCGATTCGCAACAGGAAGAGACGCAAGAAGGGGGTGTTTACGTTCGGTAGAGAAAGCCAGAGAAGAGTGCGGAGTGTCCCATAGCTCGAATTTTTGCTTACTCAGAGCTGGCGCCTATCGAAATGAAGCATGATTTCTTTGACGTCTTGGCAGGTAAATCGTTGGCGAATTTGGTGGCGAGTTACCTGCACCTGATCGAGCTCAAGGCTGGTGTGCCCAGCATAGATGAAACGGGCAATTATCGAACCAAGATGCCGGGTTTCCGGCTTATACCTTATTTTACTGCTCGATACTGTTTGTTTTTGAGCCTCACACAGTCGATTATCTTCTTTCAGCCCGACAAGCAGAGTATCCGCAATATCGTGATACGAAAGTAATTCCATCGCGCGATGCGGAACCGCAACTCCATGCACCTCGTAGAATTGCTGCAGAGACTGTCTCGCTACTTCCAAATCTTGTTCCGACATACTTTTCTTCCAACAACTCAGCACGTCGGCGGAATTTGACATCGAAAGCGGGCAATATTGCCGATCGAAGGAATGATCAAAAAGCGTTTTCTGCAATCGCGATATATCACCGCATTGATAGACATGTTTGCGAACAGCAATCCCTTTATAAAGCTGTTCAATTGTAAGGGCTTCGAATAACTCGTTTTTCAGCTGGCCGATGAGCGACTTAACTGCGTCGCAATTTGCATAGTCAGTTGCTACCGGCTGCAAGTTTCGGATCAAAGCAAACAGCAACCGCTGAGAGGTGCCGCCATCAGCACCGGACCTGCTCATCAGAGTGTAAATAATACAGTTGTCAGCATTGTCCTGGCTGACCACGTTATCGCATACCAGCTTGGCTATATCACCCACTGGTAGTTCAATACTGACTGCTTTCTGTATTTTCTGATTCAGTACATCATCGTGATAACGCTTGGTTTTCAGATCTCTCTCCATACGGGCAATGAGCTCTGCAGTGACCAGACCAGTTTCATCAATATTGTTTAAGTTTTGATACTTTCGAACAAGTTTCGGTAATGGTATCTGACGCCGAAAATCGTCAGCTGGATTGTAACCCAGCTGATTTATAAGATGTGTTGCACGAGCATCTAACGCTTCATGTTCAGCAGAAGTCTGCACAGCTTCAACCGGACAGGGGAGTAGCAACACCGCGAACATAAGGGCGAATGCGCCAAGAGATACGTTTAACTTCATCCTAGTGCTGGTACCAAGAGATTGACCGTGACGGCCAATAGTAAGGCAATAGTCTTGAGACATCTACGATATTTTTAAGTGTGCCTGGTAAGAGTCTGGCTAGTAAATTATTTCGTTTAGCAACCTGCGTTAATGTGACTAATTCTGCGCCTGCCGCGTCTCTGATTCGCCAGCCGCAAGTTCTCGAAATGGGTAAAAAGGCCCGCTTTGCCGTGGCATCTTAGCAGGCCATAAATAGTTGACGATATTTGTTCCTGATCGTTTCAAAAGCTGCTATTTTCTTCCCTAGCTATTTCGCCAGCTTACCGAACCAAGGATGCTGATTTATGACCTACTGTGTCGCTATTCAAAGTGGGGATGGGTTGGTTTTTTGTTCCGATTCTCGGACCAATGCGGGTCCGGACCTATTGTCGTCTTACAGCAAGATGCACACCTTTGCGTTCAGTGGCGATCGCATGGTGGTAATACTCAGTGCCGGCAATTTGGCTACTACGCAGGCCGTGATAAGTCGCATTGAAGCTGAGCTGGAAGACCCGGGTGCCGAGATCTCCCTGAAAAGCTTTCGTAAAATGGTGGAGGTTGCAGGTTATATCGCTTCGATCAGCCGTGAAGTGCAGGAGCAAGCACGACTCGCCGTGAGCGACTCAAGCATCGATATTTCAGCGTCCTTTATTGTTGGTGGGCAAACCCAATTCAGTAAGCCCGCCATTCACCTGATTTATCCGGCGGGTAACTTTATTTCCGCATCGGCGGAAACGCCGTATTTGCAAATTGGCGAAAGTAAATACGGCAAGCCGATACTGGACAGAATTTTAGGTCCAACAACCAGTCTTGAAGATGCAGCCCGCTGCGCGCTGGTATCAATGGATTCCACGATCAGGGCTAATGCAACTGTTGGTCCACCGATAGAAATACTGGTTTATGAAGCGGGTACATTCGAGTCTGATCATCATATTAAATTGGCTGAGCATGACCCGTATCTGAATGCTATTCGCCATGCCTGGAATGAAGCGCTTCAATCTGCTTTTTCGGGCTTGCCATTGTTCGCATGGGAAGATTTGTCCTGTTCCAGCGTCGGCGAGGTTGACGATCAGGACGGCCCGGGCACAGTTACGCCGCTGAATCGCGGCCACTGATCCTGTGCTGCACGGGCAATGACCACAAGAGTTGAAGTTCAACACAGTAGTTGCTATCAATTCGATCGTGAAGTTGCATTGTCTCCGCATCTCATCCGCCTGAGACCTGCTGCGCACAGTCGAACCCCGATAGGCCAATACAGTCTGAAAGTGACTCCTGGCGATCATTACCTGCATTGGCAACAAGACCCATTTGGGAATTTTATCGCCCGACTTGTTTTCAGTTCTAAGACTACCTCTCTCAAAATTGATGTTCGACTTGAAGCCGACCTGGTAGACATAAACCCATTCGATTTCTTTCTCGAAGATTACGTCACTCATTGGCCGTTTCACTATTCGCCGCAATTGGCCGATGATTTGG
The DNA here is from genome assembly GCA_030429735.1 of Gammaproteobacteria bacterium. Taxonomy (GTDB): domain Bacteria; phylum Pseudomonadota; class Gammaproteobacteria; order Pseudomonadales; family JAUIET01; genus JAUIET01. The sequence goes on along the minus strand of JAUIET010000003.1, from coordinate 319,411 downwards.
CTCCCTATTTAATAAAAGAGGAGGCAGGGCCTGAATTGTTCCAATTCATTGACCGACAGAGTACTACTATTCAGTCGGCATTGACGCTTGATTTTCTGGTACAGCTCAACGCGCGATTGCCCAAGGAAATCAATTATGTCGTTCGGGAAGAAGAGGGTGTACAGCATGTTGATAGCACCCTGCAGATGCGTTCTGGCTCTTGCAGAGACATCAGCTGGTTGCTGATACAGATATTGAGGCATTCGAATATTGCAGCGCGATTTGTATCAGGCTATTTGCTTGAGTTTGACTCCGGTGCGGATGCCAGCACGAATGCTGCATTGAGTGAAACTAATCGCGCGAGTTTGCACGCCTGGGTTGAAGTCTACCTGCCGGGAGCTGGCTGGATTGGCCTAGATCCAACCTCCGGAATTTTTGCGGGTTCGTCACACATCCCGCTGGCATGCACATCCATGCCTTGGTCTGCAGCACCCGTCGAAGGTTCAACAGACCCCTGCAAGGTACTGCTTTCGGTGTCGAGTTCAATTAAAAAACTATGAGGTCAATTTTCTATAGTGGGTGAGAACCAACTATCGTGAATGGCCTGATCAACCTCCATAAAGCGAAGTTGTAACTGGTCGATGTACGATTGTAGTGTATCGCCTGTGGGCGTGTTTCCCCGTCCATCTTTCAATTCATTCTTTAACCTGGTGACGCATTGTACGGCGATCTGATTGTTTGGCAGCAATTGCATCGCCTGGTCAATTTCCTGAATCGTATGTTCTATGGCGCGCGGGAATACCCGGCTGTGCAGCAGGAAATCAATAACTTCTGAGGAACTAACCTTGCGTTGCACGTTCTGGCGATACATTTGATACGCACTTAGCGACTGCAGAACGCTGATCCAAAGAACGTTGCGGTACGGCGCCAATTCATCGCGCTGGCTGGGTATACTGGCATTGCCTGAGTCAATAATGCGGCTGCTCATATCGGCCCGCTCAAGATTGCGGCCCAGGCGCACGAACTGGTAGGCCGCATCATGACTCATGGTGCCCGCCAACATACCAGTTATCTGCTGGCAGGATTGAATGATGCTGTTCAGGACTTTGTGGCGAACGCTACGTGGCAATTCCTTGGTTGAGCGGCGGGCAACACTGAGATAGAGACTGTTTACACGCTCCCAAGTTTCGCTGGGCAGTACTTCCCTGGTAGTGCGCATGTTTTCGCGCGCGCTGGCCACGCAACTAATGATGGATGAGGGGTTGTCGCGCTCGCCAAAAACGAATCGGATCACATTTCGTTCGTTGGCCTTTCCGGGTAGATTGCTGAATTGTTGTTGAGAGCCTAACACCTGAAGCAAGTGGCTCCATTCGGGTTGAATTTCCTTTGGCAGGTCCAATACAGAGTGGTGCCGCACCAGTATTAGCCGCGCAGTGCTTTCAGTGCGTTCCAGGTACCGCGCAAGCCAGTAAATTCGCTGTGCCACTTTAGAAAGCATTAGCTGGCCTCCGTATCAACTACCCAGGTATCTTTGCTGCCACCACCCTGAGAGGAATTCACCACCAGAGACCCTTCCCTAAGCGCGACCCGAGTTAGCCCCCCAGCTGTGATGTACTGCGTTTCGCCATGCAATATGAAGGGTCGCAGATCCAGGTGTCGCGGCTTGATGGTTTCCCCACATAAGGTAGGTGCGGTTGAAAGGCTAAGCGCCGGTTGTGCCATGTAATTTCGCGGATTTTTCTGTATCAAAGCACGAAACTCTTCGCGCTCTTTGTTGCTCGCGGCCGGACCAATCATCATGCCATAGCCTCCGGATTCATTGGCCGGTTTGACGACCATGCTGTCCAAATTGGCGAGCACATGCTTGCGGCATTGATCGTCCACGCAGGGGTATGAAGGCACGTTGGCGATTTTTGGATCCTGATCGAGGTAGTATTTGATGATGGCGGGTAGATAGGTATAAATGACCTTGTCGTCGGCAACACCTGCGCCCGGCGCATTCGCCAACGCTACATTGCCTCTGGCCCAGGCCCTGAACAGGCCTGGCGTGCCAAGTGCAGAGTCTTTTCGAAAGACTTCCGGATCCAGGAAACTATCATTTATGCGACGGTAAATAACATCGACGCGCTCAAGACCGCCAATCGTCTTCATATACACGATGTCGTTGCTGTCGACCAGCAAATCTGAGCCCTCTACCAACTCGACACCCATCCGTTGCGCAAGGTAGGCGTGTTCGAAATAGGCGGAGTTGTAGATGCCAGGTGTTAGTACAACAATTTCCGGACGTTCAATTTTTCTAGGCGAAAGCGACGCAAGCATGTCAAACAACTGTGAAGGGTAGTCATCCACAGGCTGGATGTCGTTATTCTTAAAAAGCTGTGGCAACACCCGCTTCGAAATAGCGCGGTTCTCCAGCATGTAGGAAACGCCTGACGGGACTCGCAGATTGTCTTCCAGCACATAGACTGTAGAATCGTTGTCGCGCACCAGATCTGTACCACAAATATTGGCCCATACTCCAAAAGGTGGACTCACGTTGCGGCACTCTTTCAAGTACTCCGGTGAATTCAAAATCAGCTCCGCCGGGACAACTTTGTCCTTGAGAATTTGCTGCTTATGGTAAATGTCATCGATGAATAAATTCAGAGCTGTCAATCGTTGTTGCAATCCATCACTCAATGTACGCCATTCGCTCAAGGGAATAATGCGTGGAATGATATCCATTGGCCAGGCGCGATCGATGTTTTCCCCCTCGTTATACACGGTAAAGGTGATACCCATTTCAAGAATTGCCAAATCTGCGGCTTTCTGTCGCGATATCAGTCGCTGCATGGACATCTTCTGAAAATAGTCCACAGCACGTCTCGCGCACACGCGCGCGCTGCCCGGGTTGCGGATGAGCTCATCATAAAACTGACCTGGATCGTAGGCCCCCCACACATCCCCGCTGCCCTTTAGCGATGGTTTTGGCGGGTTCACAGCGTTCTTGTTATTCATTGGATTAGTATCTGGAATCAGGTATAGCGGTCACCGGTATGCAACCTTTGTTTGACGATACATGAACAAGCGGAGTCACACAAATAATGGTCATCTGCGCCGATCTCCAGACTCGAAGCCTATTTCGGTTAATCCTGTGGAATGTTCGATGTTTTAAAGAACCTAAATGTGACTCAAGCACTACCAATTGCGTCCAGACCTTCACCGGCCACAGATAAAAGACTGCACATATTTGGAGCGAACAGGATGCTAGGCGAAGCTCGATTTGAGGTTGAAATTGCACAATTCGGATTCGTGCATGAAATTCCGGAAGCTTGGGATGACCATGATTATCGCTTGCTGCTGGAAAAGATGCAGATCTCGGATGCCTGGCGATTGCAGGGCAAGCAAATTCGTAAGCGATGTATTGATGGATTGAGACAACGAGATCCAATGGTAGCGGCTCGTTATGTTATCGAGCATAAAACCGGTGGACGCCTTGATCGTAACGAACTTTTGCAGTTATGTGTTAATGCAAACGATCGCAAGATTTGGCAATCTTCGGCACGTGTGGCATTGCGTAGAAACTTGTTTGATGCAGCAAGCCTGCTGTATACAGTTTTTCCGGACCATTTCCCAAAACCGGATGGTATCAGCGTAATTTTGCATATTTACGCACGCAATGATCATGCGAGACAGATCATGCGCGGCGACGTTTCGCCAGCTTTCGTGCTTCGTTTAATCAACGATTGCGAGCAAATTGAGACCGGAGTTAGCAAACATGGCTTGGATGCAGAGTATCAGGCAGAGGAGGCTGGTATTTGGCGGATTCAATCCGATCGTCGTAAGCTCTTCACGTCAGTGCGTATTTTTGGGAGTGGTGAGCCGCTGCTTTCATTCAGGGATGTGGAGTATTTTTATTGTTCGCCCGTGTTGGAGTCATAAAACGCTTTAATTGCTGCAATATTTCCAGTTGTCGCAACAAAACAATTGGATAACCCGCGTCTGACTGCTTGCCTTATAAAAAATTAGGATCTATGGTGTGGCGAATACCGCTGCTTCACCCTATGTGTGAAACACGACTGACAGGTGAGCAGGCACCTGTGGAAGCCACAGTGGAGATAGTGACTATGAACCATACCAGGAGCTCACTATGAAGGTTTACCAGCGCGTTGCGCTTTTTTTGTTCGTTATTGCTGCCGATTCGGTTGTGGCTGACGGCGATACAAAGCAGCGTTTTTTTCAGCCAGACGGAGAGGTCTGGGTTACGTTTTATGATTTGCCGTCGCGACGTTTTCGCAGAATCCGCGACGCTTTTCTGATTCGGAATTTTGACGCAGCTGCCGCTGATTTAGTGGTTGCGAAAAATTATATAGGCGTTGAAGCAAATCGTGCAGATGAGCGGTTGGCGCCAGACATATTAGATGTGGTAGACAGTATGGAACATCTCGCAAGTCGTCTTCATGAACCAACGGTAACGGTGGGGGACTTTGACCCGCTATTTGCACGCGCTCACTGGCTGCTGTCGCAACATTACTTGCTGCAGGCTATGGCCGCCAGGGATCAAAACGATTTAAAGCTGGCCGGATGGAACCTGCACGCATGTGCTCACCATATGGAGCGTTCCGCTCTGTGGTCCAACGCGCGGATCTCAGTTGGCCTTGTGTCCTCTCTGGATGAAATCCGGGCGCTGGGAAATCGAATGCTGGACAGTCCAGGTTCCCGGTGGGTTGATACAAATCAACCAATCGTGAAAGCGGCGAAAACACTACGTCGACTGGGTAAAGAACTGAACCGCCCAGTGAAAGCTTCGACGAGATCAAAAGATTAGGAAGCAGAGGCATCGGGTATTTTTCAGAGCTTCCTTGCGTAAAGTGCGGTTACGGCAGCGTGTCTTCAGTATGACAAGCCAGACATTGCCGAATCGGGCCATGCTTTTCGCCCTCGGCTTGTTTTTCCTCATGGCATCCGCGGCACAAGTTGTGAAACTGCTCTTCGAATTCAAGGCGTAAACCTTTGGTTGCGACGTGACACTCCAGGCACAAGCCTTGCCCGGATTTATCAACGAAATTGTGATGGCAGGCAATACATTGTTGTTTGCCGTGGGTTTGATGGTCGAAGGTCATCGCCAGCCGTGGTTGGTGGTGGATGTCTGCGGTTGCGCGGTGATGATCGCTGGACAGATAGACGAGTAAAGCAATGCTTGCAAACAAGAAAAACAGAATACCCAGAGCGTACACCTTCACACTGTTTGCCAGTTCAGTACGAGAGCAAGCAAGCCTGAAGCCAATGAGCCGCCTAGCAGGAACGTGACAGGAGAGAACGACCGTAGCCCGATTCGGTCATGATGTTTTGCAGAAAGTAACAGTGGGGCTAACAGCAGTATCAATGCGCACCATTGCAGCACCGATCGAAAATAGAAGCCGCTGCCAATAATATGATACACAACGCTGGCAATGAGCAGCCAGCTAAGCGGCTTGTGCCACGCTCGAAATCCTTCTAACTCGTTGAAGCAACGCTTGCGATTACCGGGTACCGAGCTCAGTACAATAAAAATCAGTAAGAACAGGGCCAATGTGCCTGCCCACATATACAACGGTGCACCCGGCAGCACATAGTTGATAACGACGGCATCCGTACTGAGTAGAATCAACACGTGAGCCGCCACCATGATGGTAACGGCGTAGCTAAAATGCTTGTGTATTTGTTGCAGCTTACGTTGTCTGCCCTGCACACTTAAGTAGATAAGCCCTGCGAGCGCGGCGAAGCCAAAACCGTTGGCAAGATCCCACACCCATCCGGCTGCTGCTCTATGGCCAAGTAAAACGCCGGCGATCGGCAATACACAGCAGTAGGCGTAAAAGCGGTCGGGCAAAGTATGTGAAAAACGGATCAGTAGGCCAGCTGGCTGTAGTATTCCGCCACGTCTTTCATTTGTTGCTCGTTCAGTTCGCCGGCGATCACATTCATAATTGGCGAGTACCGCGTGCCTTGTTTAAAGTCTTGAAGCTGCTTCAGCAGGTACTGCGCTTTCTGGCCGGCCAGATTGGGCCACAAATCGTTCACGGTTTTACCGTGTACACCATGGCACGAAAGACAATTTGCGCGAACATTTAGCCCAGCCTGGTTGACCTGTTTGGCACCCGCATTGCCGGGCGTGTCCAACGTGGAATAATGGTCTGCCAATGCAAGGATTTGAGTGTCGTTCAGGTTTTGCACGAAAGGCAGCATTGTGGGCTCCTTGCGCTCACCGTCACGGAACGCAGTAATTTGCGTCACCAGGTAGTCGCGTTTTTGCCCAGCGAGGTTGGGCCAGCTCGGTGCAGAACCCACTCCGTTTTCACCATGGCAGGCAATGCATGCCTGTGCGAGCGCTTTACCGTCTTCGGCGTGAGCGTAAACGCCCAGCAGCAACAAAATGGTAAACGGCAGAGTTGATACAAAAGAGTGCGTTTTCATTATTGACCTCATTGAGTGCTGAGTTCCTGGAGCAATGTCTTGCGGTGTTCGAGTACTTCGAGTAAAGGTTGCTTACGGTACTCGGCGACTTCGTGTTCGGTGTATTCCCGCCATTGTTCGGGTAGGCTGTTGCCGGCAAATTGATTCAACGTCCAGTTCATTACATCGGCGAGCTCAGCGTCCTTGAGCGGCGCATTGGCCGCCCCCGGTACTTTTATCAGATACTCACGTCCGGCCTGAGATTTTAGAAACACACCAATTTCAGAATGGATCCTGGGCACACCATTGCGACCGGCACCATCGGGCCCATGACAACCCTGGCAAAACAGTTGGTAATTAAATTTTGCCCGCCTTTGATCTGTGTCTGCCTGACGGCGGTCCGAGTCCGCCTGGCCATAATCAGGCAGAACTGCAAAAAACAGGATGAGCCAAGCGCAATTCTTCAATCTTCTAATGCCAATCCAACCACAATCGCTGTTGAGCAGTGGTATATCGAACTCGACGAACCAAGACACCAGTTGATGTCGTTTGACTTGTCAGCGCGATACACCGGCCGGTCACGTTCATCACGCTGGCACAAACAGTTGGCGCACTGTGTAGCACCACAACAATCGTTGTAGGAGATCACGTAGTTGCGACCATCGTCCGGATTAGTACAGGTACCAATCCAGGTAAGGGTCGACATTTCCGTGCCGGGCGGACAGCTATTGTATGTACCGCCACAGCACTCACACAGAAAGCCGTCAATGGCACAGTAACGCCAATAGTCGCAAGTGGTTGGGTCACCCGTATCAACCGGCGCGCTGGCTTGCGCGCCACCCTCGGAAGCGCGCGCAACAGGTAACAGCGGAATGCTGGCGGCGCCGACCATGGCGGTTCCCAGTCCGCGTAACAGGCCGCGCCGTGAGCTTCGCTGCGCAACGTGCCTGGAAGACTTTTCCATGAATTTATCGAGAATGTTCATAGTATTTACCTGTTTCTCTTACTCTTGTGCTAACTATTGATCGCCGCGTGCGGCCATATAGTCCTGAATTGACGCGACCTTTCGTTCCTTCGCTTCAAACAGGCTTTCCAAATGCTCTCTTGAGTTCACGATTCCCATCGATGCAACTTTACCGGTTTCATCAATAACAACCGCATAAGGCAGTTTCGCGACACCGTAACTCTTACCCAGCACCTCAGAGATGATGTATGGGAAGTCATCCAGGCCAAACTGTTTGATGTATGATTTATGGTCCAGCTCCATGCCATCTGACGCGATCACCAGTTGTATCCAGTCTGCTTCCGCTTTGGCAACTGACTTCAATGTGGGCATCAAGGTTTTGCACACCGGGCAATCAGGTGATGCCCAGAACAGCAACTGAGATTTACCCTGCTGGCTTTCACCACCTATCTGAATCATCTCAGCGGAGATACTCTGGAACGACATCGCCGGGGCATCCTGACCCACCGAGATATTTTGATTTACCGCTAATGCGCCGGCGGGCGCTACCCGCTCATACAAGATGCCGATCTGCCGGGTCAGAGCGAAAATGACCACGCTCATAGCGATCACCACCAGCCACAATAAAATATTTGAGATCAGTAACGGTTCCATACTACGACACTCTGCGTTGCAACAGCTTTAGCTTTTGGCTGTTCGCGATTAACTGTTCAGAACACACGTAAACCATCAATGCCAGCAGCGCAAAGGGTGCGCTTAAGGCAATGCTGGTAAGTTGCCCGAAAAGGCTGGCTGATTCAATCAGGCAGTAGATGGCAATACCGATTAACACGGCATTGCGCAGCAGCAACGCCGGGCTTATTGTTGAACTGCCAAGCGGGCCAGCGCAGCCGCAATCCAGGTCACGCTTGCCCTGGATTAATTGAACCGCCATCGCTGCCAGATAAATGCTGAACAAGGCAATCGCAAATAATGCCCCGAGCGACCTTGATACCGGGATCAGAATGGCAAACGCGGTAAACACTTCAACCACGCCAAGCACAAGACTGGCCAGATTCAACTGCGAATGGTAGGGCAAGCCGTATCCTTCCAGCACGCCGCGATAATAGTTCTGGTTGGCTGGGCTGAGCTTGTGAATGCCCGCGATCAACAGCACAGTCATTAAAAAGACGGCGGCGGAGTCGGCAAAAACAGCGAACAGGTTCATGCTTAGTAAGACTTGTGCAACAGCAATGGCGTGACATTGCCAAAGTCTGTGACAGTTTGCACCAGCTCACCCGACTGCGCGTCAATGACATCAAGCCCCAGCATGCCGTTGGTAACGACCAGCTTGGGCGATTTACCACGACTGACCGCCACAGAAATAGCATGGTTAGGCGCTTCTATAATCTTTACGCGTTTCTTTTTCTTGGGGTCGAAAACCCAGATTTGCGGCCCGCCATGTGACTGAGTGCCCTCGGCGCCGTCGGGGTGCATGATCACATAAATCAATCCGGAGTCGTCTTTGTCCAGCAGCCCCAGACCACTTGGCCGCCAGTTCGCTGCTTTCTCTTCATCGCTGAGCATGCTCCAGGAACCGTTGTATTTAGCTATTTCGCCGCTCACATCGATATCGTGCATAACACCTTTGAAGCTGGGGAAGTAGGCGTGCCCGCCGATGATCGCAGGCCGCTCGAATATAGGCGTTTTGTCAGTGTCAAAAAATGGCTCCATACGTTGCTGTGACTTCAGGCTGCCATCTTTGTTCACCACGGTTGTCAGCATGCCACCATTGCTGCACAGCGATGCAACGCTGCGTTTGCCGACAGGGTAGGTGAGTACACAGCCTGGCGTACCAATAGTGTCGAGTAGCTCATGATCGTCCAGCCGAACAACAGAGAACGATGCAGCCGGGTTGAAGTTAGCGGCAAACACATAATCACCGTCGCCGGATACCGTCATGGCGTAACGCTCGGGCAACACCTGCATACGATCCGTTGGCCACACAATTTCTTTTTTGATCTTCAGTGTACTTCGATCGTAGACCACAAACACATCGGTTTTCTTGCCGCGCCAGCCGCGCTCATGAAACGACTCGAGCACATAAAATTCCGAGCGCTGTGTGTGCTGCCCAAAATTACCCAGCAGATTTTTGTGTACCATGCCCTTGATTCGTTTTGCAGGGTTGGTCTCCAATACATCCAGGATAATGACCCTGCCACCGTACATGCTGAAAAAACTGGCCTCATCAACCATCATCCATGATTCCGGATAGCTCGCTGGCAAGGATTCCACACTGCCTGTTTCTTCAATCTCAAGTGGGGGCGGCAGGTCTGCAGCTATCGCACCTACAGAGAATGCCCACGCAATGAATCCGGTCACAATTGTTATTCGCATGATCGCTCTCCTGCGTTTTATCATCAATCTATTGTTTGGCCACGTTCAGCGCCTGGATGGAGGTGTATTCTTCCAAACCGTAAGTGCCAAATTCTACCCCGACACCGGATTGCTTAACACCGCCAAAAGGCACGTTGGGTGCCAGAGTGCCGTGCTGGTTAACCCAGGCAGACCCGCATTCCAGGCGTTGTGCCAGTTCGATGGCTTTATCAGTATCGTTGGACCAGATTGAGCCGCCCAGGCCTTGTGGGTTTGCATTTGCGCGGGCAATGACGTCTTCAATATCGGAGTACTTAATGATCGGCACAATGGGACCGAATGGTTCTTCATCCACCAGGCGCGTACCATCGCTCAGACCAGCCACGATCGTAGGTTCGTAGAAATACCCGGGTGAATCCATTCTATTGCCGCCACAGAGGAATTCTCCGCCATCCTTGCGTGCTGATTCGGCAAGGTCCAGCACAATATTAAGTTGCGCCTTGTTCTGAATCGGCCCTAATTCGGTACTCTCTTCCAGCCCGTTGCCTACTTTGATGGTTTTGGCAATGGCCGCCAATTCAGCGCCCATTTCGTCGTATTGTGATTCATGAACGTATAAACGCTTTAGCGCCGCACAGGTTTGACCGTTATTGTGGAACATGGCACCGAACAGCTTGGGTGCAACTTCCTTCACGTCAACATCGGGCAGAACAATACCTGCGTCGTTGCCACCTAGTTCAAGCGTTATTCGCTTGAGGCTTGCTGACGCCGATTCCATGATTCTGCGGCCGGTACGGGTTGACCCGGTAAAGACAATCTTTGCAATGTCCGGATGTGAACTCAATGCGCCACCGACTTCGCCTTCGCCGTGCACCAGGTTAAGTACGCCAGGTGGCAGTACTTCCTGGGCTAGCTCCACAAATCGCGAGGTGGCTGCCGGTGTATAGGGTGAAGGTTTGATCACCAGCGTGTTACCGGTTCGAATACCAGGCAATACGTGCCAAATGGCAATCAGCAGTGGCCAGTTCCACGGCGTGATGGAAGCAATCACACCCAGAGGCTTACGGTGAACTTCCACGCGTGCCGTATCGTCGTCTTGCAGCACGTCCACCGGAAGGTCCAGGCCGGCAGTAAACTGTGCCCAGGCAGCCGCACCACCTACTTCCATTCCTGAGCCAATGCCATTCAGGCCCCCCATGGGTTTACCGGTTTCTTTGGTCACCAGCTCCATAAGTTCTGGCATATTGGCTTCAATTTTGGCCGCCAGTGCATTGCATGCTGCCTGACGCTCTTCGTCAGAGGTTTTACTCCAGCTTTGAAAGGCCTGCTTTGCCGCCGCAATGGCTTGATCAACGTGCTCGACGGTGCCTTTTTGTACTTGTGCAAACGGTGCGCCGGTCGCCGGGTCTATGACTTCAAAAGACTCTGCAGATTGCACAGGTTTGCCGTTAATCGTCATATTAAATTGCAGCATGATTATTCGCTCTCTTAATAGGTGGATAGGTGAGTTGACCATGATGGTCGGTAAATTTCTTGGCCAGTAGTGCAGCCTCTGTTGGTCGTAAGCGCATTCACTTGGTTTGACCGATCTGGTCGCGCAGTTGGCCGGGTGTTACATTGAACTGGGCCTTGAAACAGCGATAAAAATGCGACAGATCGCCAAAGCCAAATTCCAGGGCAATTTCCGTGGTTGACAAGTGTTTCATATCGCCGTTCAGCAGCGCTCTGTGGCATGCGGCCAGGCGTTGCTTTTGTATGTAGCGCGACACCGAAATTCCTTCCGGCTTAAACAGTAAATGCAAGTAGCGTTTACTGATGCCATGGGCTTTGGCGATGTGGTCGACTGACAACTGATAGTCCCTCAGGTTAAGACTGATAAATCGCTTAATGTCTTGCAGTTGATTACTCGGTTTGTCCTCAGTGTGTTCCTGTTTCGCGCGCGACTCGGCATGCAATGAGGTGACCAGTAGATCGAGGATATTCGCCTCGAGCCGTTGCACTATCTGTGGCTCTAACTGATCAATTCGGGTGATCAAGGAATCGATAAACTGGCTTAGCAGGCCATGAACAGGTGACTGCCCGCACATCTTAATGCCGAGATAGTCTTCGGGCATTTTGAACATAGTATTTAAAACGCCATGAGGGATGGCTAATGTCGCTTGTTGATAGTGTTCTGGAAACTGCAATTGATACGGTTCACTGGTGGTGCACATGACAAAGTCACCTTGCCGTAAATGGGCTTCATGACCACGGTGCGTCACCAGGCCTTCGCCGGCAATTTGAAACTTCACAATGTAGGTGGAGTCACCGGCCACCTGTGCTATGTCAGTCTTGCGCCGCTGAACTCGTAATGGCGAGGTGCTGATTCTGCTCAGGTGAATTCTATCAAGGCGCGTGTCCAGCAGCTCCGCTTGAAAGGGCTCTGTATTGCCAATTTGCTCGCAGATCATCGGGCAGAAAGTATTTACAACAGCCTGATTGAACTGCTCAAAGTTTGAAGTGACGGTGGTGCTGACTAATTGACCACTTTTGTGCATGTTGTTATGGGATGTTGTTATCGAACCCACACTTTATAGGCAGAAAATCAGGGGGTCAATCTCTGTTCAACGGCCTGAGTATGGCCCCCTCACGTGCAAATACGACTTTGCCACCAAACACGGTCGTCATCACCTGGGTATCGCTGATGCTCGAACCTGGCTGCTCAAATACATTGTGGGAAAGAACGATAAAGTCCGCGAGTTTGCCTACATCGAGAGAGCCGGTTTTGCCACCCATTCGCAGTGCTTTGGCGCCATCCAGGGTAAAGATTTTGAGCGCTTGTTGCAGTGAAATGGCTTGTTCTGACCAGAGTTGCCCTCCATGCACACCGGAAGGGTCGGCCCGCGTTACCAGAGCCTCGATACCAAGCCAGGGGTTCATGCTGGCAACCGCCGCTGGCCAGTCTGAACCGGCCAGCATGGGTGCACCGCTCTTGATTAAATCCTGTGTTGGCCAGTATTCAAGCGCCCGAGGACCTACTGCGCCCACAATGGAATCAATGATTGGTGAAGGATGCCAAAGAAACGGTGAGAAATCCGCAACCGCATTTAAGGGCTGAAACCGTGGGATATCTTCGGGAGCAATATAGCCGGCATGGGCAAGCTCGTGGCGCAAGCCAGAGTCACCATTCGTTTTACGGGTGTGTTCGATGGCATCCAATGCCAGGCGCACGGAGCCATCACCGGCCGCGTGGATTTTTACGGTGTAGCCTTCCTTGTCCAGCGCGATCAACATTTCGCTGAGTTGCGCAAGATTAAAATGCGTGTCACCAGAGTGTGTTTCACCACCCTGATTCACTGGTAAGTAGTCGGCCAGCATAGCCGCCGTACGCGAGGACGTTGGAACACCATCGAGAAAAATTTTCGCAAACCGGGTGTCCAGGTTCTTTGTTGCGTATTGGTCGCGAAGATCGCTTATGCGTTCAAGGGCAAAGCCTTGTTCGGTCCAGTGTTCTTTTTTGACATTGATCGCCATTGCCATATGCGCTGACAGTGCATTGTTTTTGGCCAGCGCCGCCAGGGCACGCATATCGGCTGGGTCGGCGGACGCGTCCTTCATGCCTGTTACACCAAAACCGTTGGCAATTTCCATCAGCTTGTGTGCGCCTTGCACGTATTCGGCGTCAGAATGAGCAGGCAGTTTGGATTGCGCGAGATATTGCGCTTTTTCCAGCAGCAGGCCCGTGGGTTCGCCATCGGCATCACGAACGATGGTGCCGCCGTCGGGGTCTTTGCTGTCGCGTGTGATACCAGTAAGCGCCAGCGCTTTGCTGTTTAACCAGGCGTCATGGCCGGAATCAGCGACCAGGAACACAGCTTTGTCGCCTGACACCTTGTCCAAGGCCAGACGTGGTGAAAGAACCTCGTTGTTCAGAAAAAAGTCGCTATCCCATTGACCACCGGTAATCCACTCACGGTCGGTGTTCTGAGCGCAATCAGCCACCGTCTTTTGCACTTGTGCCAGGTCAGCCGAAAATGGGAAATTGCATTGAAACAACACTTTCATCGCACCCGTGATCGGGTGCAGATGTGCGTCGTTGATGCCAGGCATCAACATAGCCCCGTTGAGATCGATAACGCGGCTGCTTGAACTGGCGAGTTTTATGGCGTCCGAAGAGCTTCCTACGAAAACAATTCTATCGCCTTTAACAGCAATGGCCTCGGCCCACTCAGGTTCGGCTACCGTGTACACCCTGGCATTATGAATAATCAAATCTGCCGCTGGAGCCACGGGTGTTGTTTGACAGGCGCCCAATAGAAGCAGAGGAATGCCGAGTATTGCCAGTTTGTACTTCATCATTTGGCCCTAACCAGGAATTATCTGGAAAACACTTTCTTGCCAGCGAAGTAGGTCATCAAGACGTCTGTATCGCTAATTTTTGTGGCTGGTACGTTAAACAGATTCTGGTTTAGAACGATAAAATCAGCCGATTTGCCAACCGCTATTGAGCCACTCTTATCATCGATCAGCAGTGCTTTTGCACCATTGCTGGTGAAGACGCGCAGCGCATCTTGCAACGGTACCGCTTCATCCGCCCAAAGCGTTTGTTCGCCATTGGTGAATGGGTCTGCGCGCGTCACCATCGCCTCAATGCCAGGCCAAGGGTTCATACTGGGCACTGCCGCCGGCCAGTCTGAGCCAGCGGAAACCAGTGCACCGGTGGCAAGCAGTGATTTGGTTGGCCAATAAAATTCTCCGCGTTCACCAACCGCGCTTAACACAGAGTCCATAATCGGTGAAGGGAACCAGATGTAAGGCGAGAAATCCGGAATAGCGCCGAGTTTGGCAAAGCGATCCATGTCATCGTCGCCTACGTAGCCCGCGTGTGCCAACTCATGGCGCAAGCCACTGTCGCCATTTTTTGTTCGCGCGGTTTCGATAGCATCGAGTGCTACTTGCACAGAACGATCGCCGGCAGTGTGTATCTTTACTGTAAAGCCGGCCGCATCCAGTGCGACCAGATCGGTTGCCAGCATCTCCGCCGAGATATGCAGTTGACCGCTGGTTTGCTCGCCACCTTCCTCTGCAGGCGTGTAGGGCGCTAACATAGCCGCAGTGCGAGCCGCGGTTGGTACGCCGTCCATAAATATCTTGACGAAATTAGTGTTGAAGTTGGGCGCCTTATATTGCTCGCGCTTACTTTTCAGTTCATCAATATCCAGAGGTTCTTCGCGGTGCCCATAGGGGGTGACAATGGCGGCTGCCACGTGCGCTGATAATCTGCCGGAATCCGCGAGCGATTTGAACGCGGCCAATTCATAGTCACCTATGGCCGTTGCTTTCAAGCCAGTAATGCCAAAACTGTGTGCGAGTTCAACCGACTTTGCAGCCGCTTGTTCGTATTGCTCAGGTGTCCAGTGCAGTCTGTCTTTTACAAATCCAAATGCCTCGATCATAAAGCCATCGGGCTTGCCGCTGGGGTCCATGTGCATTTCAACGCCTTTAGGCAGATCTTTTTCACTGGTAACACCTAACTTCTGCAGTGCTTTGCTGTTCAGCCAGGCGTTATGATACGCATCATCAACCAGTGCAACCGCCTTATCGCCGGAAACGGCGTCCAGCCACTCCCGCGGTGATTCCATCGGGTTTTGCACAAAAAAGTCACTGGAAAACTGGCCGCCCCGAATCCATTCGGCATCATCTTGTGCTTCCACGCAGGCTTTGATCGCTGCTGCTATATCGTCCGGTCCCGCGGTAAACGGGAACTGGCATTCAAACAGTTCTTTCGCACCTCCTTCAATTGGGTGCTGATGCATATCATTAATACCGGGCATCAGCATTTTATTGCCGAGATCAACGAGTTCGGTGTCGGCTCCAACATACGCTTTGGCGCCCTCGTTGCTGCCCACGTACACGTATTTGCCGTCTTTGACGGCAATGGCTGCAGCCTTTTCCAGCGCAGTATCCATGGTATGTATCGAGGCATTGGTCACAACCAGATCCGCGCTGCTAGCCAAACTTGGGGAAGTTGCACTGGGTTGTGTTTTTTGGTCGCAGCCAGACAGGAGCATGCAACCAACGCTGAGGGTGGCAATAATCTTTAATCGTCGCATTGTTGTTTCCCGAGTATGGGTTGCCCTGCGCGATGTTTCACGCGCAGGGGTAGAGGTGACTAAAACTGAACGGCCAGCGATACACCATAGGTACGTGGCATGCCATTCACTCTGACAAAGGGCCCATTACCACCCGTGTAGGCGGCGGGGTAATAGTCTTCGTCGGTCAGGTTCTTGCTCCACAACATCAGCCGCCATTGCTCATCGGCACCGCTCAGCGCGATACGCGCGCCAAGCAGAGTGAAATCCTCCGTGGCATCGGTTGGCTGCGAGCCACCCGTGGTGTCATCTTGAAAGCTGACGTCGGCGGCGACTTCCATGTGCATGCCGTTGCCGAGTCCCCAGGTGTAAGACGCCAGTGCGTGGTAGCTAAGCTCTGGTGCTTGGGCAAGTTCCAGTCCAGACGCGTCAAACGTTTCAACTATGGGTTGAAGGTTAGCGAAATCATAGCTGCTGGTTTGCGATGTGGCTTCCCATTCTTCGATCTCGGTATCGAGATAGGCGATACCGGCACTGAGGTACAGACCATCGGTCGCCTGCCACTGCAGATCAATTTCCGCGCCTTTAATCTCGGACTCCGGCACGTTGGTCAGGCCTGAGATATTGCCCACAAAGGTTACCGCGGGGTCTTGTTCCTGCTTGTCTTCATAGTCATAGACAAAGTACGCCGCGTTCAACTGCATTGCGCCATCCAGCAGCGTTGCTTTCAGGCCCAGTTCAATGGCTGTTAGCTCCTCTTCCTTATAAGGGGCGAGTTGCTGTGAGGTGTTTGAGTTGGCACCGTTAAAGCCGCCTGATTTAAAGCCTGTAGAATAGGTGAGGTAGGTCAATACGTCATCCGAGAGTGCAAAATCAACACCCAGCTTGCCCATGGTTTTACTGGTGCTGATGGAGTCGGTGTACACCGGGAAGGCGTCGTTTGCCTGCGGTGTACCGGCCAGGAACAGCACAAAGTTTGGCGTGCTTGGGTCATCATTGATTGTGCCACAATCGCCTGGCCCAAGTGTCGCGCCGAACTGAGCATTCAGAAATCCGGCCAGGCTACCGTCGGCCGCAACAAACGTACAGCCTTCCCAATCACGTTCTTCGTCGGTGTAACGCAAGCCTGCGGTCAAACGCCAACGCTCGGCAAACTGCCATTCTACGTGTCCAAACACCGCATAAGATTCGGTGTCCTGGACATACTTGGTGTCCAGCTCCCTGATGGGTGTTCCCGCAAACAGACCGACGCCAAAGGGAATGGATCCCAAACCGAATACTGAGTCGGACATAAAGTAGTGATAGTACTCATCCACTTCGTCTTTGGAGTAGTACAGGCCGGCAATCCAGGATAACTCGTCGGTACCGCCAGTCAGGCGAAATTCCTGCGAGAATACATTGATTTCCGATGTGTTTATATTTGAGGAATCATTAAAGAAACCGCCGTCCCAATCGTTGGCCTCTTCGCGGTCGAACTTGTCGAAGGCCGTCAAGCTGACCAGATTAACGCCACCCAGATCCCAGTCCAGTCGTGCTGACACACCAAACAGCTGGTTGTCACGCTGCGGCCGCAAGTTGAACACTTCGCCGGTCAGACTGGTGTAGCTATTGGTCCAGTCTGCGGCTTCGTTATTGTCGGTGGAGTACCACGGCGGTGTCTCACCGAAATTTGCACCGGTGGGGAGGATATACTGATCCAACGGGGTGTATGGGTTGTTGAACGGCGAGGGCGCGAGATCGTTTGGTAGCCCAATAGCAGTTCTGTCGTATGCCGTGTTGGCACGATTTTCCGAGCCGTCGTCAACATAATGCAGGTTCAACAACAGGCTGGCGTTGTCGCTGAGTTGAAAATCAAACAGCGCCCGAATTGCGCTGATGTCTTTCTCACCGAGTTCGTCATCCCGGGTCAGGCTTTTTTGCCAACCCTCGGTGGATTGTTCAGTACGCAGCGCTACTCGCGCATTTACTGAGTCTGATAGCGGCCCGCTGACATAACCTTCGAACTCATAGGTGCCGTAATTGCCGATACCAACGGTAAATCCCGCTTCCAGTTCATCAGTGGGTTTACGACTGACAAAGTTGATTTGCCCCGCGGTTGTATTGCGGCCGTACAAATCGCCCTGCGGGCCTTTCAACACTTCCACGCGTTCAACATCAAACACGGCACCGCGGCTCATCACCGTGTATGGAATGGACACCTCGTCGAAGTACAAGCCCACTGTGGATGAGGCGCCAGTGGAGTAATCCTGGAAACCTACACCGCGAATCGTGTACAGCGGTACTCCGGTGGCGGCCGTCTCGTTGACGGTCAATCCGGGGGTGATTACGGCAATATCTTCCGCGGTTGCAACACCCAGATCGCGCAGCAAATCACCACTGAAGGCATTCATAGTGATACCAATATCATTCGCACCCTGCTCACGCTTTTGGGCGGTAACCACCACCTCCTCTAAGGTAGCCGCTTGTACGCTGGCAACTTGGGAGATCACACCTAAAGCCAATAAGGCCGAGCTGAGTTTTTGTAATTTGAACTGCGAGTGCATAGTTTTTTGCTCCATAGCGCAAGGTGAGTGTTATTGCCATTATGATCGTTCGTGCCGCAGGTGCATGCGTGGGCGCAAGCGCAGCACAGCATTGGTTCTCAGCGCAGCGTGCAGCTTAATCCAGCGATGCACTGAATCTCTTTGACCAAACAGGACAGATTATTGACCAAAACACGCATGAATTGCGACTTTAGAAAAGTTAATCACAATTGCTCACGCCGTGATCAACTTGCGCACGGTCGTGCGGTATTCTTGAGGTGTACTGCCAGTCCAGCGTTTGAACGCCCGGCTGAACGCGCTGAGCTCGGAAAAACCAACCGCATAGGCTATCTCTGCCAAAGTCATTCGAGTGTTTGCCAAGTAGTGCTTCGCTTGCCTTTCACGAGCAAGATTTTTGACCTCTTGAAATGTGTATCCTTCATCTTTTAGCCTCCGCCTTAGCGTTCTGGGAGACAGTGCCAGGGTTTCTGCAATGCAGTCCAAGGTATCTTTTTTATCGCCAGCAGACGCGCCATCATTGTTTTCTCTGCTGACAATCAGTTCACGACACACTGAGTCCACAAAGCCCATTTCACGGGATTCCGCATAAAAATACGTTTTCAATGCGTTCTGCAGAATCTCAAAAAGCAATTCGTTTCCAGTGAATAAAGGCTCTTTTAAAAAGCTGCTGACAAAGAACAGGCGATTGTTTTTCTGATTGAATTTAATCTTGCAATTAAAAAAAGTGGCCAGTTGTTCAATACCATCCGATCGGTGATGCTGAAAATGCACTTCAGTGATGGGCATGTTTTGTCGGGTAGCAGTATTTAATGCGTGCACGGTGAACGTCAGCAAATACTCGTTCAGGTGGGCGGTGCGCGCGCTATCAACACCGAGTAATTCCGCGCGAAACACCGAGCGATCATTGCCAAACTCATAAGACGTGGAAATCCCGGTATCCACGTAGCGATCAAAATGGTTCAGCGTTTTGAGTGCCATTTGCACGTTTGGTGCGGCGAGCATTGCCAGCACCACTAGTGCGCTGGATTCATAGTGGAAATGGGTTGCCATGTTGAAGCCCAGAAGGCTATCCTCGCTGACGAGGGCTGCATGGTCGATCAGTTCGATTAACTTTTCCGTGGGCAGTGGTACGGCGTGCTCGGCGTCAGTGACGTCATTGATGCCGCAATGCTCGAACACCGGTGTGGGGTCGATATTGCAGTCGAGCAAATAATTGCGCACATACACAATAAAGCGCGGCGATAATTTTGGTGTGAATTCAATTGGGTTCACGCGCAAGCTGGCCAGTAATCAACGCAGGGCTCAGTCTAAGTTGATCTTCTCTTCAGCACAAATACAAGAGGGTAAAGTGTGTCGACAACCAGATTCAGGCGCAGAGCGTTACTGCGAAACTCAGCGATAGCAGGTGCGGCGAGCGCACTCAGTGTGCATACGATGGGCGCGAGTGCGATGGATAAGCCGCCCAGATTGCGCGAAAACCCAATGTATTGGACTGCCTTGCGCTTATCAAAAGCCATTCGGCAAAAAGAGGTGTCTTGCAAAGAAGTGATGGCTGCTCACCTTTCACAAACTCAGTCACTCAACCCAAAGTTCAATGCTCTGGTCTCGTTGGCCGAGCCAGATCAGTTAATGGCTCAGGCACAAGAGTACGATGCCGAATTGGCACGCGGTAATTATCTTGGTTGGATGCATGGTTTTCCGGTTGCGATCAAGGACCTGGCCAATGCCAAAGGGTTTGTGACCAGTAACGGCTCTCCCATTTTCCGTGACAATGTAGCTGATGACGATTCCATCCACATAGCGCGAATGAAACGGGCTGGCGCAATCGTGACTGGCAAAAGTAATGTGCCCGAATTTGGTCTTGGTTCGCAAAGTTACAATACCGTGTTTGGTACGACCAAAAATGCCTATGATGGCAAGAGCACCGCTGGAGGCAGCAGTGGTGGGGCAGCCGCTGCACTTGCCTTGCGACTGCAACCCGTCGCAGATGGCAGTGATTTTATGGGCTCACTGCGTAATCCCGCAGCCTATAACAACGTCATTGGCTTCAGACCTACGCCAGGTCTCGTGCCGTTGTCTCGCTCGTTCATAGAAGAACTGCCGTGTAATGGGCCGATGGCTCGCAACGTAAGTGATACAGCCCGATTGCTCGCAACAATGGCAGGGTTTGACGCGCGTTCGCCCACTTCGTTGCCCATTGATAGTTCTCAATTTGAACAACCGTTGGATCGGGATTTCAAAGGTACGCGAATTGGCTGGCTGGGTGATTTTTCGGGTTATCTTGCCATGCAAGAAGGCGTGCTTGAATTGTCGGAAAAAGCGTTATCAAATTTCGAAACTGTAGGAGCGACGGTTGAGAATGCCAGCGTGAACTTCTCCATGGCTGAGCTATGGCAGATCTGGCTGGTGTTTAGACACTGGTTAAATCGCGGCAGAATGGGCGAGTTGTTTGAGAATGAAAAACTACGCAGGCAACTGAAGCCGGAAGCCGTTTGGGAGGCGCAGGGTGCTGCTGACTTAAGCGCACTGGACGTGTATGCCGCATCAGCCGGCCGAGCGCGTTGGTACGCCGCGGTGCAGAGTGCGTTTCAACGCTACGATTTTCTGGTTTTGCCTACCGCACAGGTTTTTCCGTTTGACGCTGACATCCATTGGCCTACCAGCATTGCCGGTCGTAGCATGGACACCTACCATCGCTGGATGGAGGTGGTTATTCCAGGCACACTGGCGGGCTGTCCGGTAATTAATGTGCCCGCGGGTTTTGGGGCTAACGGTTTGCCAATGGGTTTGCAAATTATTGGACCCAGGTATCAGGATTTTTCTGTGCTGCAAATCGCTTACGCCTATGAGCAAGCAGCGCGCTGGAATCTTGATGTGTTGCCAGGCGCGTTAACGGGAAAAACGGCGTGATCGTTTATGGAGTTGCCTTACTCAGCGGATGTTTGTTGCTGGGCACCATCGCTGGTAAGCTGGTTGGAGAGATGATTGGTATTAGCGCGAACGTGGGCGGTGTTGGCATTGCTATGTTAGCACTGATTCTTATCCATAACGCCAGCGGACGAACTTTCGAGCTTAGTGCGGAAACCTCTAAGGGCATTACGTTCTGGAGTGCCATGTACATTCCGATCGTGATTGCGATGGCGGCCAAGCAGAATGTATTTGCGGCAATTAACAGTGGCTGGGTATCGGTACTGGCCGGGGTGATAGCGGTACTACTGTCATTTGCGATGGTTCCTGTGCTGTCACGAATAGGCAAGAATCGATTGTCTCTTGAAGACAATGGTGATCAGTAATGGAGTCGATTGTTAGCGACGTATTCGCAAAGAACTCCTTGATCGTTGCCTTTGTGTTTGTTGGTGTGTTGACCTGGCTTTCTTACTATGCGTCGGACAAGTTATCCAATGGTCGCTTTCATGGTTCGGCCATTGCTATTATTCTTGGGTTGGTTCTGGCTTACGTGGCAGGTGCCGCTACCGGAGGCAGCAAAGGAGTGGCCGATATCAGTCTACTGGCTGGTGTGGGCGTTCTTGGTGGCGCGATGTTTCGGGATTTCGCGATTGTTGCAACGGCTTATGGTGCTGATCTGCGTGAAATAAAGCGGTCTGGTTTTGTTGGTGTTCTGTCGATTATTCTGGGTGTGGTGTTGTCGTTTGCTGTTGGCGCGATTGTAGCGCTTGCGTTTGGTTATACAGACAGCGTGTCTGTCAGCACCATTGGCGCCGGTGCGGCCACGTATATTGTGGGTCCTGTCACGGGTACCGCGTTGAATGCCAGTTCTGAAGTCATTGCACTCAGTGTCGGAGCGGGTTTGATCAAATCCGTATTGGTCATGGTGGGCACACCGTTTGTGGCCCCGCTTATTGGTTTAAACAATCCACACTCGGCAATGATTTACGGTGGTTTAATGGGTACTACCAGCGGCGTTGCTGGCGGCCTGGCCGCAACCGATCCCAGGCTTGTACCTTATGGCGCGATGACCGCAACGTTTTACACGGGTGTTGGCTGCTTGCTGGCGCCCTCAATATTGTTCCTGATCGTTGATGCATTGCTGTAGGCCGGGCTCGAATTGGATATTAATTGCCGCACGGTTAGCGGATTGAACTTGGGAGAACACAGAATATGACAATGCACGTTAATCTTGATGGCCGGGTGGCCATAGTCACCGGTTCAGGCCAGGGTATCGGAGAGGGCATTGCCAAAGTGTTTGCGCAATCTGGTGCGAAAGTGGTTGTGGCTACCCGTACGGCAGAGAATGGCCAACAAACAGTGGATGATATTAATAGCGCTGGCGGGCAGGCAATGCTGGTTCAGTGTGATGTTGGGCAGCGCTCTGAAATCGAAAAACTGGTAGCGGCTACGATTAAGCATTGGGGAAGGCTGGATATCGCCATTCACAATGCGGCAATCTTCCCGATGCACAGCGTTGCCGACATGCCGGATGACGTTTTGGACCAGACTCTGGCGGTTAACATGAAAGCCGGTTTTTGGTTAACGCAGGAATCCTTGCCGCATTTCAGAAAGCAGGGCGGTGGGCGCATTATTTTAACGTCGTCTGTTACCGGCCCAACGGTGGCTATGCCGGGTACGTCAAATTACGCGGCCTCCAAGGGCGGAATGAACGCGTTTATTCGCACAGCCGCTCTGGAGCTGGCGCGAGAAAACATCACCATCAATGGCGTTGAACCCGGGTACATCATGACCCAAGCCATGGGAATACTCGCCGACGAAGATGAGCTTAAGGAAATGGCCTCATTGATTCCCAAGGGAGAGATTGGCAAGCCTGAGGACATTGCCTACACCATGCTGTTTCTTGCCAGCGATGAGGCTTCGTACATAACCGGTCAAACCATCATTGTCGATGGCGGCTCAACGCTGCCGGAAAGCCCCGTTGTGTTACGAGTGTTTTACGAAGAACAGGGGCAGCATTAACCGCTTTTTAATAGTGTTTTTACGATGCCTTGCAACGCAGCACCATAACTATCAGCGAGTGAGACAGTAACAAATATGAGCGGAACGATTGGGCCACTGCTGCCCGCTGATGAGCAGTTCAACCATCAGCTTGTTGAAACCTTTGCCAGTGTTGGGCAAAGCGATCCGGCCTGGGCGGAAAAAGTGTGCGGCATGGCGGCTGCTATCGACGGTTCCCTGCAGATAGCCTTTGGCTTTGGTAAATACACTAATCGTAATGTGGTTGACGCCTACGCCGGTATATCTCGTGGCACGGAACAGTGGGTAGTGCGCAGCAGTCGCGCGTTGAATGCAGACCCTGACAGCGTCAACGCGGGGCCTATTCGCTATGAAATTCTGGAACCGCTGCACAAAATTCGCGTGTCGCTCGCGGCCAATGATCAGCAAGCGATTGCGTTTGATATTGTGTTTGAATCCGCCGTGCCGTGTGTTGTAGAGCAGCGGGAGGACCGCCGTGATATGCATGGTTATCGCAAAGCAACTGATCAAATACGCTATCACCAGACAGGAACCGCGACAGGTTGGCTTGAAATCGATGGTGTGCGCACTGATGTAAAACCCAATGAGTGGGTATCAACGCGCGATAAGTCCTGGGGAATTCGACCGTCGGTAGGTGTGCCGGCAGCAGACATGGAACCTGATTTCCATCAGCACATACCTAAGGCGTTGGCGATATGGAACCCAATGTTGTTTTTCCGAGAAGACGGCAGCCGCTACGCGTTTCATCACTACTATCTGCAGTTTTCCGGCGAGGGCTTTTTGCATCAGAAGGTGCAAGGTGGTGTTGAAACCGATGCCGGACAAACAGAGTCGATCGTTGGAATGACACCGTCGTTGCGCTTCAGTTCTCCAAACAAACGCTTGCAGAGCGGTGAGTTTCTGTTCCAAATGAGTGACGGCAGTGAGCGACGAATGACTTTTGAAAAGCTGTCGGAAACCGGTTTCTATCTGGGTGCCGGCCATTATCACGGCGGTGATGGCCACTATCATGGCAGTTGGCGTGGAACGCAGTTCGTTGATGGAGACTATGTTCAGAACGCGGCTGCTGCGGATGTTCTCGAACGGTACTCACAGTTTCGCGATTGCATGATCAAAGTGCACGATCCCATTGGCGGTGGCGTAGGCTACGGTAACTGCCAAACCTATGTGCACGGTGCATGGCTCGAATTTGGCCTGAATGGGTCAGAACCCAGTTATTGAGGTTTTCCCGCAATGAGTAAAGTGGTTTCGTTCACTCAAATGAAAGATGGCAGTAGAGAGGATTATTTGTTGCTGCGCGATTTTGAGGCTGACTACCATGCGCAAACGGCTGAGCGAATTCTCGATGAATTACGCCGCCAGGGCGAAAATACGCTGGAGGGCTACCGGGTCAGCCGATTGGAACACGCCTTGCAGTCGGCCACGCGCGCAGAAAGAGACGGTGCAGATCCGGATTGGATTATAGGTGCTTTGCTGCACGATATAGGCGATGGGTTGGCGCCACAAAACCACGATCGATTTGCCGCCGAAGTGATTCGCCCGTTTGTGCGCTGGGATGTTAGCTGGGTAGTTGAACACCACGGTATTTTCCAAATGATCTATTACGCGCACCACTATGGATGGGACCGAAACGCACGCGATGAGTTTAAAGACCACCCGTGTTTCCGTTCCTGCGAAACTTTTTGCGAACGTTGGGACCAGGCCTCTTTTGATCCGGGATTTAACAGTCATGACCTGGAGCACTTCGCACCGATGGTGCGAGAGGTGTTTTCACGCACGGCGTACAGTCCGGAGATTATTCGAGAAGGTGCGATTACGCCGCTGCTTCACTAGTCATTTGTTCCGTGTCACGCTGCCCGTGCTGCCGCCTAGTTTTTCACTTTTGACAACAAATCCACTAACTCACCAAATTTTCTGCGTTGTTCATCGGCATCACCTGAGGCGATTGCTTTTTCTACGCAGCTCGCAGAATGGTCTTTCAATATCGCGTCTTCAACCCTGGCAAGCGCTGATTTTACAGCTCTAAGCTGTTGCAATATGTCGATGCAATAGCGCTCTTCTTCAATCATACGGCTAATACCCCGTACCTGGCCTTCGATGCGATTGAGCCGCTTGATTGTCGCTTCTTGCTGTAGTTTCATTTGTCTTGACATATACCCTATAGGAGTATGTAGTATACACCTATGAAGAGTTTTGAAAAGTACAATGCCGCTCGCCGTCGCTTCCTGCAACGCTCAACCTTGGTGGCAGGCGCAGCTGCGTGGCACAGTCTGTTACCAGCGTGGGCGCGCGGCGGGTTACAGGCGGATTTGACTGGTCTTGGCGCCTTGAGTGGAAGCACGTTTGATCTGAATGTGGCTGATGATTCCAGTGTTATCAATGGGAAAGCAGGTCGGTCGATACTGATTAATGGCCAGTTACCTGCACCATTGTTGCGCTGGACTGAGGGAGACGAAGTCACTCTGCGGGTCAGCAATCAGCTCGGTGAAGATACTTCAATACACTGGCACGGGCTGTTATTGCCTTTTCAAATGGATGGCGTACCGGGCGTGTCCTTTCCTGGCATCAAGCCAGGAGAGACATTCATCTACGAGTTCCCTCTGATACAGGCTGGTACCTACTGGTACCACAGTCATTCCGGATTGCAGGAACAACTAGGACACTACGGCCCAATAATAATCGAGCCGCGCGGCGCGGATCCGGTCAAATACGATCGTGAGTACATCATTGTTCTATCAGACTGGACCTTCGAAAACCCGCACAGAGTCTTTGCGAAGCTCAAGAAAATGAGCGATTCCTACAACTTCCAACAACACACGGTGCGCGACTTTTTTGCCGAAGTCGAACAATCCGGTTTAGATGGGGCTTTGGCGCAACGCATGATGTGGGGCGGGATGAGGATGAACCCGACTGATATCTCGGATGTCACCGGAGCAACGTACACTTACCTGATCAACGGCCATGGTCCATCTGACAATTGGACAGGTTTATTCACACCAGGAGAGCGAGTTCGCTTGCGGTATGTAAATGCATCGGCGATGAGCATTTTCAATGTGCGAATACCGCGCCTGCCGATGACGGTAGTTCAAGCTGATGGTTTAAACGTGCAGCCAGTTGAGGTGGATGAGTTCCAGATAGGAACCGCCGAAACTTACGATGTAGTTGTTGAACCTAAACAGGAAACTGCCTATACGATAATGGCGGAAAGTAATGATCGCAGTGGGTTTGCTCGCGCAACGCTAAGCTATCGGCCAGGCGCAACAGCGCCCGTTCCTTCGCTCAGACCGCGACCAACCTTATCCATGAAAGACATGGCGATGGATCATTCAAATTCTGGCCGTGCGCCGATGAATCATCAGCAAAAGAATGATCACCACATGAACCACGCCGGTATGGGGCATGCTGAGCACAGCGGTGCCAAGCGGCAGGCGCATGATCATCCAACATGGCCGGGTGTAGTCGGTCTTGCAATGAAGCCAGTGAATCGACTGGGCGAACGACCGGTCGGGCTAGAGGCGGTCGGCCACCGTGTGCTCGTTTATACCGACCTTAAAAGCCTGGAGATCAATCCGGATACCCGTACTGTAGGGCGTGAGATTGAGTTGCATCTCACCAGTAATATGGAGCGCTACATGTGGTCGTTCGATGGCTTGAAATTCTCTGAAGTCAATGAACCGATCAGATTCTATAAAGGCGAACGCTTACGCCTTACCTTGGTCAACGATACTATGATGCCTCACCCGATTCACCTGCATGGCATGTTCTTTGATGTGGTTACCGGGGAACACGATTTTAAACCTCGAAAGCATACGATTGTGGTGAAACCCGGCGAAAAAATGGCGGTGGATATAAGCCCAGAGGCAGTTGGTGACTGGGCTTTTCATTGTCATCTGTTGTATCACATGCACGCTGGAATGATGCGGATTGTGTCGGTTCTCGACCAGGATAGCGACACATGATTAGAGCGTTAGTTTTTCTGGCTACGATTGTGTATAGTTTTTTTGCTTCGGCTCAGAATGCGGCGGACGCTTATTATGACCGCGAGGCAATGAACATCGCGCGTGCGGCTATAAAAACCGGCCACGGTGCGCAAATACACTCTATGTTATTGATGGAGCGACTGGAAATGCATTCTGGGCAAAGTGACGAAGCTTTGCTGTGGGATGCTCAAGCCTGGGTTGGAGGCGACGCGCACAAACTTTGGCTGAAAACGGAAGGGCATTATGATCTTGAGCAAAGTGATTCTGAGGAAGTGGAGTTTCAAGCGCTATACAGCAAGGCGGTAAGCCCGTTCTGGGATGTGCAAGCAGGTGTTCGCCACGACTCAAAGCCGACGCCTACGAGAACTTACGCGGTTGTTGGCTTACAGGGCTTGGCTCCGTATTGGTTTGAAGTGGATACCAGCGTGTTTGTTAGCGAAAACGGAGACGCATCCGTTCGCATTGAGGCAGAGTATGACCTTAGACTGACACAGCGTTTACTATTGCAGCCACGCATAGAAATAAATGCCGCCTTCTCTGATGATCAGGCTGTCGATGTGGGTACCGGCTTTAGTGGGGCTGAAGCTGGACTGCGCCTGCGCTATGAGATAGTGAGAGAATTTGCGCCCTATATCGGCGTGAGCGCGGGGCGGGTGTTTGGTAAGACCGCCAATCTGGTTCGGCAATCGGGAAAGGACACTGATGAATTTAATTGGGTGGTGGGTTTGCGATTCTGGTTCTAATGGGAACCTCAGAGATTGCAAAAGCCGGTTGCAGCCGCGGGTTCATGAATACTAAGTGCTAAGTCAGGCGTAAGGGCAAATCTCTAAGCCGCTGTCCGGTTGCTCGAAACACCGCATTGGCAACCGCTGGCGCGATCGGCATCAATGCCTGCATATCGTGCGACCATGCCTTGAACAGCCATTGGGCTTTGATTACCGGCCCACGCTTCGGCCCAGTCGCCCTGGATACGAACTGTTCCGTTCATGGGCTCCATTGGCGAGTGCGACAAATAGGGAGTCCAGTAATCCGCGTCAAGTGTATGCCTGGCTGCTTCGGTAACGGGCACATCATTCGTTTCTATGTAGACATTGCCTTCGTCACTGCGCATTGCCGCCTCGTAGTCTGCGCGTATTCTGGCGGATGACACGCCGCGCAGCTCGTCGGGTATGTGCCATTCAATATCAAGCAATGCGGCGGCTTTTTTCGCCGGCCAATAGTGATCTGCAACCACTGCCAGGCCGGAATGCATTTCAATGACATCGACCACGCCGGGTACTGGTGAGTGGCGAACCACAGCTCTGTGCACGTTATCAGGCTCGGCATCGATGCCATACAGGGCAGTGCCGGTGGATTTTGCGATGGCGTCTATTCGTGGTATTTCTTTGCCGATAAATCTAAACTCGGAACCTGGCTTGAGCGGCGCATTATTCGCCAAAGTCAGTGCTTGCGCGGCCGTTGCAAACTGGCCGATTGCAAAGGTTTTGCTGCCATGCCAGATTTCGGCCTCTTCCAAACGCAATTCCTCAGCGGGTACGCCCAGCGTATTGCCGGCCGCCCGCAATAACAGCGAGCGCGCATTCGCGGCGGCCTGGCGCAAGGGCAGGTAGTGGTCGCGAATACTGCCGCTGCCCCCAGTAACCTGAACGCCTGAACTGGGTGCCGCGTACGCGGGGTGCGCATCAACAATCACCACCTGAATCTTCTCAGGATGGGTGTTTAACTCTTCAGCGATAAGCGTGGTCAGGCCCATGTAGACGCCCTGGCCCATCTCGTCGCGCGGGTTATGAAACATAATGTCGCTGTTGCTGGTAATTTGCAGAAACGCATTGGGTGTGAAACTGCTTTCGCTGGCTTTGATCGCCGGGCCGACGTCACTGCAGCCGCTCAAAGAAACCCCCACAATCAATCCGCCACCAAGCAGGCCCGTGCTGCGTAAGAACTCGCGTCGATTTATGCTGCTGAGGCTGCCGGACAGCGCTGTGTTTTGATTCAACTCAGCCATGCCTATGCCCCTCTTTGCCTGAGGCTGGGGTGTAGTAGGCAACCCCGTCGCCTTGCACGTTCGACATTACCGCCACGTCCAGAATCGCCCGCTTGATGCCCGGGTAACAACCGCATCGGCAAATATTGCCTGCCATGGCCTGTTCCACCTGTTGTTCAGTAGGCGCGGAGTTACTGCTTAATAGCGCAGCGGCGGCCATGATCTGGCCGGACTGACAATAACCGCACTGGGGAACCCCCAGTTCAGCCCAGCGTTGTTGTAGCGGGTGCAGTTTGTCGGAAGACCCCAGACCTTCAATGGTAGTGACGCTTTTTCCGGTGACAGCCGATACTGGCAATACGCAGCTGCGTTGTGCCCTGCCATCAATGTGCATTGTGCAAGCGCCACACAATCCGGCTCCGCAACCAAACTTGGCGCCTTTTAACTTGAATTCGTCACGAACTACCCACAGCAGTGCACAAGCCAGTGTTCAGGCAGTAGGCGGGCGTCGAACGTCGCCCATTGTTTTCCCTGACTGATCGTTTAGTATCTGCATGATTTATAGTTCAATGATTGGTAGCAACAAATGCCCCTAAAAAATGAAGCCGGAATTCGACGTTCCTGTCTGTACATGCCCGGTGCGAATACACGAGCCCTGCAAAAGGCTCGCAGCCTGCCTGCTGACATGATCATTCTGGACCTGGAAGATTCGGTGGCGCCAGACGCCAAGGATGACGCTCGGATAAACATCGAATCCGCGCTGCAGGAAAAAGCGTATGGTTATCGTGAAGTAGTGGTGCGCAGTAATGCACTCGACACGCGGTGGGGACGGGCAGATATTGAAATGGCCGTGCGTGGCCAGGCCGATGGTGTATTGGTGCCTAAAGTGACCTGTGCCGAAGATATTAGTGATCTTGACGGGATACTCAGCGAACTGAATGCACCCACGGATTTTTTGTTGTGGGTGATGATCGAAATGCCTCTGGCAATTCTGAATATTCAGGACATCGCGGCGCAAGCGCGAACCACGCGCCTGGCCGGGTTCATGCTGGGCCCGAATGACCTCGCCAAGGAACTTCATGCATCGGCAATAGCCGACCGGAGCAATCTGCAAACGGCTTTGAGTTTGACTTTACTCGCCGCGCGGGCGTTTGATCTGGTCGCACTCGATGGCGTGTATAACGACATCAGGAACGAGCATGGCTTTGCCGCGGAGTGTGAGCAGGGGCGTGTTATGGGTTTCGAAGGCAAAACTCTGATACACCCCTCTCAAATTGAGACCGCTAATCGCCTGTTTGCACCTGACTCGGAGGCCGTTGCGCATGCCAAAGATGTAATAGCCGCGTTCGCTTCGCCAGAAAACAAAGGTAAGGGTGTCATCACAGTAAATGGTGCGATGGTGGAGGTACTGCATCTCGAACAAGCACGCCATCTTGTTGCATTCCAGGCAGCTATAGAGCACAGACAGTAGGCACTATTCGATATCGATTGCCTTGGATCGTGCCTTACTTCGGTGATTGAAAAGCGGCACCATAATCAACACCCAGGAGGCAAGGAAGATGACAATGCCTGCTGTAATTACCCGGGCATAATCGCCACCGTCTAACAGATTGGCTGCGAATGCCGGGCCAACAGCAAGCCCCAGCATTTGCGCGGCCACCGCGTAGACTACAACACGGCCATGCTGATCGAAACTTGCCATGGCCGCTAGCAAAAAAGGGTGTGTCATGTTCCAGAAGAAGTTATAAACACAGACTGTAACCGCATAAAGCATGGCGGTAAATTCACCATACAGTGCGTAAAGTACGGCAGAGCCACCGATGATACCAATAGTCAGTGGAATGATGCGCCCGTAGCGATTTCCTAACAGAGCCGGTACAAAAGCGCCGGCAATACCAAGAAATTGAGACAGCATTAATCCATTGGCAACCCCCTGTTCACTGACACCGCCGTTGAGGCCGATCAGAAACAGATAGGCCCAGATAACGCCTTGCGCAAAGAAGTAGGTAAACATCGCCACAATGGCACACCAACGCAACACGCCAGACAGGTCAATGGCGTCGGCCTCAACCTGAAGATGCTCCTGCCCTGAGTCGGGTGTGTGCGCAATGAAAGGCCATCCACTGAGAGCAAACAGTGCAAAAAAGATAATCACACCGTTCATACCAACTGTATCCAGTGCCCAGGGCATTATCCACAAGCCGAGCGCGCCATAGGTGAGAACCCCCATGATGAGATAGCCAAAGTTGTGATCGGCTCGTTGCGTCAGACCAATCATCGTAAATGTCAGCGACACCAGTCCTCCGGAACCCATGCCGGCCAGGAAGCGCATGCTGCTGAACAAGGTAAAATCCTGACTCATCAACGACGCAATATTGCCCAGCGCAAACAGCATGATCGACACTTTGAGAATCAAGCGCCAGCTGACTTTGTGTCCACCCAGTGCCAATAAAACGGTGGTTAAAGCGAGGCCCCAAATTTCAGCTGATGCGATATACCCCGCTTGCTGCTCAGAGAAACCATATATCTCGACCAAACCCTGCACAAAGCCTGGTTGAACGATAAACACGGCAGCACCTATAACACTCAGATAGATTGCAGCAAACAATGATTTGGGGCTGTTGACGTCTACAGACGCCGTATTGGTATCAGCCAACATGTCGTTTCTCGCTTTTCTATTTTTGCACGGCTGACAGAGTATGCCCAAGCCATATAAAAAATGCCATCGGTACACGATACAGGCACCAAACGGAGCGAGGTGTGTTGCGTAACTATTGAGGTAACCTTATGGAATTTCGTTGCTGTGCGGCGTAACATCACGCGAAACGATCGTGGGGAAGTGGTATGGGCTTGTTGATTTCGGGTTTGCTACTGTGGTCTTTTGTGCACTTTGTGCCCTCGTTGATGCCAGGTATTAAGCAGGCCTGGAAGAACGCGCTGGGCGAGGGCGGCTATATGGGCAGCTTTTCCTTGCTGGTTCTGGCCGCGCTGGCAATGATTGTTTTTGGTTGGAAAGCAACCACGCCCACGCTGGTCTACGTACCCGATCCGGCGCTCAGACCAGTGGGCGTTGGCTTAATGGTGCTGGCCTTTGTGTTGTTTGTTGCATCCAAACCACCCACATCGATTAAACGTGTTCTGCGTCACCCGCAACTGAGCAGCGTTGTGGTTTGGTCGATCGCGCATTTATTGATGAATGGCGACAACCGATCAGTAATCCTGTTCGGCGGACTATTGGTGTGGGCTATTCTGGAAATGCTTTTTATAAATCGACGCGAAGGCGCATGGCAAAAGCCGGAATCACCGGGTTTGCTTGCCGACATTAAAGTTGTTGTTATTGGTGTTGTGGTTTACGCGGTTGTGGCGTGGCTGCACCCTTATCTGGCCGGCGTCCCTGTTTTTTAGACGCTAAGAGGCTTATTTATGCAACGGCATACCGCTGTCTTTCTGGTCCTATTGCCGAGCTTCGTGCTGTAGAATAGTGACTTATTGGTGAATCGCGCGGGGTAAATATGAGAACAGACATAGGCGCTGACTGGCAGGTTTTTAAGCTGGAGGAATTGGTAGAAAAAGTACGCGGCGACGAAGCCCGATTTCTTGAGTTTATCAATGTGCCCAGCATGAGCTGCGCGGTATACCATCTGCCCAAGGGCTGTAAAGACATGCAATCTCCGCACGCGGAAGACGAAGTGTATTTTGTGCTAAGCGGTAAAGGCAGCTTGCGGGTTAATGACGAAGATCATGACATAGAGCCCGGAACCGTGTTGTTTGTGAAAGCGAATACACTGCATTCTTTCTTCGATATTGAAGAAGACATCACCGTGCTGGCGATGTTCGGGCCGCAGTGTTAGCCGCTTGCGTATTCGAAGGTTTATCGGCGTGGCCTGGCAGTGCCTACGGTAAGAGTTTAGATGCCCGGACGATCTAACAGCAGACGCGCCCGGACATGCCACTACGAAATAATACGGGTTAGAAGCTGTAGTTTATCGACAGCCCACCGTAGGCGCAGTAATCTTCATCGACAATCGTGCTGTCTGAAATGCTGGAGTTGAGTCGTTTCGCTCCGGCATGCAGTTCCATATCCCACCGTTGCGTGAATTCATAGCGAGCCCTGAGTGCAGCAAACGCATTCAATGCGGAACCAGCATTGTATGCCAGCCTGTCTACAGTGGCTTCATTGGCACTGACACCGTAGTAATGATTGGTTTTCTGCGCGCTTAGCCATTGCACACCAAACTCCGGATTGATGAACCAGTTTCCCAACTTTAGATCGAAGGTATAGCTCAGTGTTGCCGATTGACCGTCGTGCTCATGCGCAAGGTCTGATAACACAGTCAATGTGGCGCGGCCGAGGTCGCTGCTGTGGTTGATGTAGAAGCCGCCTTCTACCGTGGCGTCACGTTCATTTAACCCGGCCAGCTGCGCATTGTCTCGGTATTCGTCTTTATCACTCAGCAAGCCACTGTCAGGGGTTATGATCAGCCCGCCGCTAAACGGCCCCATCTGCAGTAAGGACACATTCAATGTTGCGTTTCGAATAAGAAAGCGTGAGCCGTTGTAACGGATATTTGGAATTGCAGCGGCCGTTTTGTTCTCGCCGCGGTAGACGCTGGTTAATACACCGGCACCGCCGCCAACAACCCAGCGCGCCTCGCGGTCACCGGGCCCAATGGCATCGCTTGCGACAGCGTTGCCAGTCACTACACAGGCGGCGAACGTGGTTGCGCAAATCTGAAGAGTGGTTTTCATGGTAAGTTCCTTTTGTTGCTTGATGAATTTTGTCAAGAGAGTGTTTGATCTCATGGTGTTTTCCTTGTTGTGCTAAGAGACTAATGAATAACTCAACGATTGCCGTGCAAGAATTCAAGCGCTGCGTTCAGCGCCGAATCCTGTCCTGCCTGTCGAAGAGCGTGATGAAAGACTGGTATTTCAATGTCTGGCCTAATGCCGGTCGCCTCATGGGCAACGCCATCGGAGCCGCTGTACACTTCATTTGCCAGACTGAATTGCCAGCCGTTCGGTAAGGTTTTTTCCAAAGCGTCGGATAGCGACCCGTTGGTGGGCTCACCCATATGGGTAACATGCGGAAGTTCGCGCATTGATACGGTGAACACTTCGGCGGCACTGGTGGTGGTGCCGCTAGTGATAAGCACTATTGGCTGCAGATACGCGGCGGCGGTCGGTTGAAACAGAATTTCCTGGGCAGGGTTGTCACCGCTTGCGGAGCGCGCAAATTTACGTACGGCCATGCGCTGGCTGTCTGCAAAACGATTTGCAATCTGCAGGGCAATCGCGTCGGTGCCGCCCTGGTTGATGCGAACATCAACGATCATGCCCGTAGTGTTCAACATGTGCAGAAAAACCTCATCCAGAATCTCATTCAGCTCGTCTATTTGCACGTCGTCGGTTTGTTCAGAGACCACCATACGATCCACGCGGAGATAACCAATATCTGTGCCTATTGTTCCCCACAGCAGCATGTCATTACCTTGTCCGCCAGCAGCAAAAAAGGGCTCATCGAGGTAGTTGTCGACGAGAATTTCCGTCCATTGTGAAAGCGCGTGATCAAAATACTGATCGAGGTCAGAAAACTGATGCTGGTTGTCGAATTCGTCGATCAGCTGCTTAAGCACGCCTTTTGGCTGCGCGGGCGAAAAGTGTGCTTCCTCCCCGGCGGTAAGTGAGACATGGGCGTCATCAATCGCCAACAGCAACGTGGCAAGAGCAATGAATAAATCATTGTCAGGCATATGCTCACTGATTTGATCGCGAACTGCATCGTACTGATGCATCCAGTTGACGTTGCGTTCGGAGAAGAAGGCGTAGCGTTCATTAAATGTACGCCACACATGTTCAAAGATGTCCACGGGTGATTCGCCAACCGGCCTTAAGCAGACGTCGGGTAGTTCATCGATTCTTCGAAAATACTCGGCGAAGCCAAGTTCCGCTTCGCGAATTTCAAACGCGTTGTCATTCTCGGCAAATGTGATATTGCTGATGTCGTCCAGCGCGCTTGTTTCAAGCCGAACGCAGGTACTGCTGGTGAACTGGTACTGAGTGGCCTGTGCTTGCTCAACCACCACCAGTTCCCCGTAGCCGGTTTGCTCCCAGACGCCTTGCAGTTTTGACTGCCACGATGGGTTGGCTTGCGAGTTGGCGTCTGTTTGTGCTGTATTCGATCCACCATCGCAGGCGGTCAGCATTAGCAGTGCAGCAAAAAAGAGTGTTCGAAAAATCATAGCGTTCTCCAGATAGGTGAGCAGTTTGTTATTGCGAAAGACCGGAATGCACGGCCGAGTCGGTCGCGAACCAGGTGATTGCCAGGCCAAGTACCGCGACGAAGGAAAGCCCTGTTACTTTCAACCATGCTGGAAGCCTGTCAATGGGTTTTACAACTTCACTTGAGATGACATAGCGGCTGTAGATCATTAACGGTATTGAGGTACTCATACCGACCAGCTCAATTCTCGCTAACACCGGCGACATAGGCGTGGGTGATTTTGGGAAGACTTGCGCAAGGTCGATTGCATAGACCCCGTAGTAGGCAAGTGCAACGTAAAAGGCGCTGGCAATTGCCCATTCCTGACCACGGATGGTTAACACCATCAGGACCAGGGTGCCTAGGTCCAGTGAGGTCAGGAATACATTGAACGCGGCCAGAATCAGCGGATCAATATGAGAGAAATCCCGGTTTTCGATTGGCCCGCCAGGAATCAGTGTGGCAAGTAAGCCGGCTGAAATACCCAGCAGTACGGTGACAATGGTTTTGCGTTGAATTGTCATGCTGTTTCTCCTTGCTGAAGCCGTGCTCCAGTGTGAATGGGCTTTTTTTGAGACAAAGTTGTCCCGTACGCCATCTTTGGCGCAAATGTGTGTGTTTAAGGCTATCTATTCAGTCAGTGAGGAGTGAACCGTGCTATGGAAAGCAGCATCCTCCGCCGTACTGACACTTTGTACTGAAAAGCTAGGGGCTGAACATCATGTTGAATCTCCTTTCGGATCAGTGCTTTGCAAACCGGCAGCCTGAGCGCTCTTGGACTGAAATCGTTGTCGATATTCAGTGGCGGCAATTCCCAGATGACGTTGAAACGCCCTGCGCATTCGCTCAGAGTTTGCGAAGCCCACGTTTGAAGCGATGACATCTACCGAGTCGTTACCTTGTTCCAGAGCAACACGCGCGGCTTGCAGTCGTACGATTTCCACGTATTGCGCAGGCGTCATATCCACGCTCTCTTTGAATTTTCTGGCGAACGTCCGTTCAGACATGAATGCCCTGGCGGCTAGAGTCGTGACCGTTAAATTCTTATCGTAATTTTCACGTATATGGTCCAGTGTGTCTTTCATCGGACCGCCTTCCGCTTGCTGGGCAATAAGCTCGGCGCTGAACTGCGACTGGCCGCCAGGTCGCATCATGTACATCACATTGTAGCGAGCAACCTGTAGCGCAATATCGTGGCCCCAATCTTCCTCGATAAGCGCCAGGGAAAGATCCATGCCGGCAGTTACTCCGGCCGAGGTCCAGATTTTGCCGTCGCGTACAAACAGGGAATCGCTCTCTACCATCACCTTGGGGTGCTGTTTCGTGAGAGTGGGGCACCAGAACCAATGCGTTGTGGCGCGCCGGTGATCGAGCAGCCCAACCTCTGCAAGAATCATCGCGCCGGTGCAAATGGATACAACGCGCTGGGCTTTATCGGCAGCCCAGGTCACGAAATCCAAAAGTGCTGCGTCTGCCAGTGCGCCCGTGGTTCCGTGCCCCCCGGCGACGATTAACGTATCAATATGCTCAAGAGCATTTTGCGCGGTGGCGAAGTCATGATGAGCGTTGATCGGAATGCCGCAGGTGGTCTCTATTGGGCCTTGCGATTCGGCAACAATGCTGACCGTGTAAGGTTCTGCTTGCTCATCGGTAAACAACTTAACACCGGTCAGCACTTCAATAGGGCCAACCACGTCGAGTATGTGCGCCTGAGGGTAGGTCACCATGACCACGTGTCGCGACCTGTGGCTTTGCTGCTGTTTTTCAATATATGTATTCATGTCTGTAGAATACATCAGGGTCTAAATAACGGTTAGGACAGCTTGCCCTCGTTTTCTGCCATTCTTGCATGCCTGCATCGGTTGTGAAGTGTGTTACAAAAGCGCTTGAAAGACGCGCCGGCGCAGGAACTTCGCTGCGCTGGTGTCAAAGCGGTCGGCATTGCGGCATTCAGTGTGGTCGCCGGCGCGGTACCGACACAGATGATCAGAACTGCGTGTCGGCAATCGTTGTGCGGTGCAATAATCGATCGTAACCATCGTAGCCGCCCGTTGCCGCATGTAAAAGAGAGCGGTTATCCCACATCACCAGCATGTTTTTTTGCCAGGCGTGTGAGTACACGAATTCATCGCGAGTTTGATGCGCATAAAACTCCATCAGGAGTGAATCGCTCTCTGCTTTTTCCATACCGGCGAAGCCCTGGATGTAGGCGGCGGACGAGAACAGTGCTTTCTTCCCGGTTTCAGGGTGAGTTCTAACAAAAGGATGCTCACGTTTTTCTCTGGCACGTTCGCTGGGAATTATCTGCATGCTGCGCCCGCCATCTTGATCGTTGTCGCCATAGGCACCGTCAGGCGCGTAGCCAAGCTCTGCTGAGTGTATCGCTGTAAGATCGTCCGCTTTGTCGCGCAATATGGGTGGCAATTGTTCATACGCCGCGACCTGATCTGCAAACAGAGTATTGCCACCCATTGGTGGTATTGTCAGGCCGTAAAGCACGGTGCCTGCTGGTGGAATCTCGAGAAAGCTCCAATCTGAATGAAACACTTCGGCAAATATCGGTGTCGTTTCATCGGCGTTGCGTTGGATAGCAGCAATGTGTTCATGGCCTTCAATATGACCAAAAAAAGGGTCTTCACCGAACTCGCCGAAATACAGCGTAAAACGTTCCAGATCATCATCTGTTAAGTGCTGATCTGGAAACGCAAGTACCTTGTGCTCGGTCCAATGGGCTCGTAGCTCGGCGATCAAATCGCTTGATATTTTTTTCGACAAATCCACGCCAGAAACCACAGCGCCACAACTCGCCTTAGTGGGGGATATTGTCAAACTCATTATTTTTCTCCTGCTAGGGTTTGCGCGACATACAATCAGCGCACAGACGCTGCTGCTTTAATTGAACTAGATTGATAAAGGCACAATGTCTTCAGCCGTGATTTTGCGTTCAGCAATACCGACAAAACCATCGGTTCCGGTGTATGTTTCTTCGCCCCTCAGCAGGCCAGACTCCGGGTCTACTGGCCACACCACGCTCATGCGGGTTTGGTAAAGGTAGTAGGCATCAGGGTCATCAATGTCGACGCCCATTGCAGCAAGCGTGGCGCCGGGGTAGGCCATACGCATAACGCCCTCGGTGACTACGGCTTCGCGGTCAGCGATGACACGATCGCAATTGAGTTCTAACTGGTGTGCACCGGTTTGCACAATGGTTAGATCATAAAACGCGCGTACAGCGTCTTTGTTGCCTTTCGGGTTCATACTTGGCTCGTCCGGTACGTCGTGGGCAATATAGGTAGGTTGTTCGCACAAAGTGGCTACAACACCTTCGATGTCGCCTTGTGCTTCGCTTTTCATATGCTGCAGCACAAGTTCCAGATTGCGACGCGTTTTAGGGTCTTGCTCGCGTTCCATGTGTTCCTGTACGAGGCGCCAGGTATTATTCGGGTTCAATTTCATGGTCTGCGCCTCACCGCAAAGCGGCTTTGCAAAGCCGGTGGTTATAGTGGAGGAGCACCGCTGTGCTCACACTATAGTGAAAGCCCAAGCTTACCTTAATTGGAGCCGCCAAGTGCCAGTTCTTACAAATTGTTGTAGATATTGAAGCGCCCAGGGGTTTGCTGTCATTCGGCCTTCATACCTTGACGGTTTTGCGGATAAATCTGGAACGCGCGTAGACAATTCCCAGTGAACCAATGGCGGTAGGTGCCAGCCAGGGTATGGTTGCCCAGGTCCCCGAAAACAGGGTGGCCATGTACTGGCCGGCGCCGAATGCGAAAAATGCGGTGTAAGCGGCGATGCCGCTGACGATCATGTCGCCAATATGTCCGCGAAGCCAACTCTCAGTACGTTCCTGTGGCTTGAACGCGGCAATGATTTCTGGCAATCCAAGCATTCCAAGCCCGCCAAATGCAATCATTAACAGTGCAACTGTTTCGCCCAGCAAGCTTAAGCCATAGGCAATCATGGCCAAACCGCAGACCAATAGCAGACCATTCAAGATGAGGCCTGCACGCTGGAACCCGGGAGCCGGGTTTCGCTTTTGCTTAAGTACTGCAATGCCCAACCAGAGCGGTTTGGCGGTCAGCAAGGACAGAAACCCCAGGAATATGGCCTGCACAATTCGACCACTGAACAAGTTGAGCAAACTCATGCAGGCAGCGCTGATAACCACCAGCCACATAAGTTTTACGTACACGATTCCAATCTTGCGGTGGTTGACACCTCCCTTCCTGGCCACAACCGGCACCCAGAAAGGAATCAGACTGATTAGTCCCGCGGCAACATGCACTGCTAATAAAATACTGAATGCCAGCTCGCCCATCACGTTTTCTCCTCATTGGTAAAGTCGGAACAAAACTAGCGCAGCCGAAGCCGGTGCTAAACCGCCCTGGGACGAATAACACGCTTAAGTGATGAAATTCACTGCTCTGGGACGAACTGCAAGCTGTTGGTCCGCATTATGCAGGTGAGTCAAGAAATTGCTTCAATTTAGAAATATACGATCTGGACACTGGGACTTCGGTGTCATCCACCTTGTGTAATTTGAGTTTCAACCCTTGAGCGTTGCCCGACACTGAGTGTATGTGCATGGTGTTGACAAGGAATGACCTGTGGCAGCGCACAATAGTGGAGTTGAGGCATTGCTGTTCAGTGCTAGATAGCGTTTGTCGAATTAAATGTCTATTGAGCTTGCCGTCAGCAATATGGCATATGGATACATAGTTTTGCATTGCCTCTATATAGCGAATAGCGTCCGCCTCCAGATCCAGCTTATCCGAAGGCATCTCACCGAAACTCAATATTGCACGCTTTGCGTCAGATTGCTGCTCCGCTATATTGCCCGTGTGGGTGGTAGCAGGAGTAACAATTTCAGAAGCACTTTGCACATTGGATTGTGCTGCTCGCAATTGCATGATCAGACCGAAGGCAATGGTTGGAAATATGCCGACCAGAAACGTATTTGAGAGGGTGCGGCTAAAAGTGCCCAAATTTAAATCGTTCCAGTCATAGCTGTAATTGAAGTAAAGAAAGTTACCTATCGCGATGCAAACGATTAAGCCGGTGACTCGAACTACCCATTTCCAAAGCGTCCAGGATTCAATATCGGTCTGCAGATTTAGTACCTTATTGCAGAACCAGTTGTAAGAAACGTTGACCACAAAGGTAACCACTCCGTAGGCGAGGCTGTGCCACAGAGGAGGAATGCCCGAACGTGACATGTCGAATGGTTGCAGGAAGTACAGGAAAGCAGCGACAAAAAGCCCCGTTGCCGCGCTGTCTACTACAGATTTGCGGCCGCCGCGCTGCTCAGGGAAAGGCTGTTTGAGCTGTTCTAGCAGAGAAAACGCCATTATATTGCTAATCCGCCAGGGCGATTGCCAAGGCGTTCTCAAAGGCAGCATCAACCAGGTTGGCTGCAGTCTGCTCGTTGTCGTCTTCTCCACCCAGCATAAGCATCAGCCCCTCAATCATCGCGGCGATCAAGGTGGATCTTTCCACCAGTTTCTTTTCTGGCAGATTAGGGCGCAGAGCGGCCAAGTGTTCATTAATCTGCGCAATATCATACTTGTACAAATCTCTCAGGTATTCTCCTTCAAACTCATCCATCGAACCTAGCAACGCCCAATATTGAATAAAGAATTGGCGCGTTTTACGTAACTTAATATCTTCCAACTGATAACGCAGAACGCTCTTGAACCGTTTCAGCGGAGAGTCGACCCTGATACCCGATAACACAGCTTCCTGAGCCTGGCGATAGCGTTGGTCCAGGTCAACAGACATCGCGTGAACAAGGTCTTCACGTCGCGGGAAGTAGTACTGCAGGTTCGCCAGGCTTACACCTGCTTTCTCGGCAACATTACGCATGGTGAATCGTGCGAGTGGCTCGGTTTCCAGCAAATCATGCGCTGTCGCAATCAGCTTCGCAGCAGTTTCGGCACCGGCGCGTCGTGTGGCAGTACCTTTTCTAACTGATGGTCGCAATTGCTATATCCCTGGATGCAGTATAAATCTCTTGAGACTATACGAGTTGTATTGTATTTTGTCGACTGACTAATAATAGGTCGCCTGACTCAATAGATGCGCGGCCCACGCGCTGCGGAGAAAACTCATGCGAATACTATGCCTTTTATGTCTTGTGTCCATCGCGCTTGCTGGCTGCTCAAGCAGTCCGGACAAGCAAACCGATCAGCCCGCCATTGATGAACTCGCCGCGTTCAAGACCGCTATACGCAGCAAGTACGATATGAAAGAGGCTGCATTTGCGGCCAATGATGTGGAACCTATTTTGAATCGGTTCTATTCCGACCAGGCTATCTCGACAGGCCCTGACGGCACCACCAAAATTGGACGTGCAGAATTGCGTCCGGTGTATGAAGAAGTCATTGGGTCAGAGGTAAGGGTCGAGTCTTTTGATGCGACGGTTAATGGCGATGCGGGTTGGGACTGGGTCAACTTCCATGTGACACCACCAGCGGAGTCAGGAGAAAAACCGTTTACGTTCAAAATGCTGTTTCTGTGGGAAAAGATTGATGGTGAATGGTGGTCGCACGGTGAGATGTACGTAGTCGGTAAATTCGATATGAAATAAGGAGCAAAGACATGGCTAAGAAAGGCTCGGATAAAACGATAAATAAGCCAATCAGTCGACGCGATTTTGTGGGTGGCACTTTGGTCGGCAGCGGTGCAGCTTTGTTATCAGCTTCAGCACCCGGCGCCGCAAAGGTAGCACCAAAACTATCGCCCGACAAATTCAAGCTCGGCAATACCATGCCACTTCCGCTGACCGGTCTGGATGAAAATTGGACCGGACCAGGTGGCGTTGGGGACTACGCGGGTGCGAATGGCAATACTCATGCCGAGGTCAATGCAGCGCACACATTTCGAAATAACGACTTTGCGGACCGCGTAAAAAGCGCTAAAGACAGCGATGAAGAATACGATTTAGTAGTGGTTGGGGCGGGTTTTGCGGGTTGTACCGCTGCGTATACCTATCGAAAACAACACCCTGATGCGCGCGTGCTGATTCTTGATAACCACGATATGTTTGGCGGCGAGGCGCGGCAAAACGAAGTGGAGGTAGACGGCTATAAACTGTGGGCACCGCAAGGCTCTACCGGCGCTGTATGGCCGCTTCCGGTCGCGAAAAAGATTGGTATGTTCTCTCCGATTTGGGATGAGTTGAAACTGCCACAACATTTCGAATGGCAGCAAGCAACAAATTCAGACCTGAAAATACCGCAAGACAACTACACACCAATGCATCTAGCCTGGGAAAAAACCGATCTTGGGTGGTTTCATGAAGGCCACGGTATGGCGGTGAATCCCTGGTCAAATCGATTTCGCGATGTACCATTCGACCAAAAAACCAAGAACGATTTCCTGTGGATGGAAACCTATCGGCAGCCGCCCGAACGTGACGATTGGGATCAATGGCTGGATACCATGACCTACAAAGAGTTTCTGATCAACGAAATGGGCCTGGATAATCCGATTATTCATGATTATCTGAACCCGTTTGGAGCCGCAATGGGTATGGGAATGGGCGGCGATATCATTTCTGCGCTGCAGGCTGCTAATTTCCTGCAACCGGGCGTCACCGAGTACGCTCGTCAACTTGATATGGGCGACCCCACTAACGATGTGATATTAGCGCAGTGGCCAGGTGGTAATACCGGTACCCTAA
Organism: Gammaproteobacteria bacterium; assembly: GCA_030429735.1. GTDB lineage: Bacteria > Pseudomonadota > Gammaproteobacteria > Pseudomonadales > JAUIET01 > JAUIET01. The sequence continues at coordinate 276,231 of JAUIET010000003.1, read as the reverse complement.
GACACATTGTGAAAGAACTAATACCCGGACTATTCGGAAGTTCACCAAGCCTTACTGATGTGTTGTCAAATCCCGTTGATCGAAGTTTGCTTGATAGCCGAAACCAAAAGGTGCGTTTCCGGCTGAACTCACTGGTTGTTAACGTTAAGCACAGAGGGTCGCCAGATTCTGCCGAGCTCGTCGATGTGATTTATCATAACGGCGGTGAGATGCATAAAGTCACCGCCAAGCATGTGATGATGGGTGGTCAGCAGCATATGAACAAGCGTGTTGTGGCTGATCTACCTGAAACTCATACTCAAGCCATGGATCAGTTTATGCATGCGCCTATGATGATGGTGAATGTGGCACTGAGCAATTGGAAGTTTATGGACAAACTGGGTGTGGCCTCTGTACGCTGGTTTGGTGATGACATGGGTTGGTTCACCACGCTTCGCCGGCAAATGATTCTTGATGGCAAAGAACCCATGCCACTGGACCCCGCCAAACCCACCATGCTGACCATGTACAACTCGTTCTGCATGCCGGGTTTGCCTATTGAGAAACAAACCGTCGCAGCGCGCATGAAAATGTTCTCGTTAAGCTATGCCGACATTGAAAAGCATGTGAAACGCCAGTTCACAAAAATGTTTGCTGCCGGGGGGTTTGATGCGGAGCGCGATATTGCCGGAATTATTGTGAATCGCCAGGGGCATGCGTATGCAGCTACGCCGCCGGGCTTTTTCTTTGGCAAACAAGGCAGTCCGGCGCCCAGCGATGTGATTCGAGCGATGCATGGTCGAATTGCGTTTGCCCACGCTGAATTGATGGGTATGCAGATGTGGGAAGGCGCGGTGCACGAAGGTGAGCGTGCAGGTCAGCAATTGTCCAAGCACTGAGGTGGTTTTCCGAGGGTTCTCTCTCGGCCAACGCACGCTGCGCGCGATACCAAGCCGGAGCGAACATATTATTGGTAACTTGCGTAGCGTTGGGAGAGTCGTGCAGAATGGGTGGTCTTGCTATTGAGAACCGCAGTTCGGCGCGAATATGCCGATCAATTAAACAACAATCAGCATCTGGCTGAACACCGAGGACAAACTATGAATATCAGTAATCGGAAAAGTGGTCTTTTTCGGGCCGGTAAATTAGCGGCGGCTGTTGCGGCAGCCAGTATCGGAATGAGCGTCCAGGCCTCTGTTTTGGAAGAGATTCTAGTGACCGCCCAAAAACGCGAACAAAACCTGCAAGACGTTGGTATTTCAGTAACGGCCTTCTCCGGCGACCAGATGAAAGCACTGGGCGTTACCAACACAACCGAAATTACCGAGCAGATTGCCGGTCTGCAAATGACCAGCTTTTCGCCGAATCTGGTGACGTTCAATATTCGCGGTGTGTCGCAGAATAACTTCACGGACAACAACGAAGCGCCCGTTGCTGTGTATATCGATGACTCCTATGTAGCAAGTATGAACGCTATTAGCGGACAGCTTTTTGATATAGAGCGCGTTGAAGTGTTGCGTGGTCCGCAGGGCACCCTGTTTGGCCGAAATGCCACAGGTGGTGTGATTCATTACGTAACCAACAGCGCTGACGATGAAGAGTTCAACGGCTATGTGGAAGGCACGTATTCGGATTACAACAAATACAGCATTGAGGCAGCTATTGGTGGTGCTTTCTCCGATAGTGCGCGTTATCGTTTTGCGGTTCGAACGGAAGAGTCTGATGGCTACATCGAGTCCGCTACGTATCCTCAAGCATTGACTGACGTACCTGTTGGAGCGCTACCACCTGCAAGCGGCCAGGATCTGGGTGGCTCAGACGGCTTTGCAATACGCGGTGCCTTTCAGTTCGATTTGTCGGATGCAGTCACTCTGGAACTAATGGTCAAGTACTCTGAGGACAGTGACGTGCCTACCGGTGGGTATAGCTTCTTACCCTACGGCGGTGGTGGCGGCGCTCCTAGTGATCCGGCGGATCCAAATGCCTACGTTCCACCAGAGTTCACCAGCTTTGTCACAGATGTGATTGGCGCACCAGCCGGCGCAACATCGGCGATATTTTTCTGTAATGATCAAATCAATTGTTTTGCGCCGGTAGACACAGCAGGCCGAACCACTTTTACCGGTGATTCTCCAGAGCCGTTTAAGCACTATTCGGATTACGCAGGCTTTATGGATCGGGACACCACCAACGTTACGGCGCGTTTCGATTGGGAAATGAATGACGGACTGAGTCTGGTGTCGATTACCAATTACTCGGCGACTGATAAGTTCTACACGGAAGATGGTGACGGAATACCCCCACCCATTATTGAATTCACTACGGTTGCGGACTTTGAGCAAATCTCTCAGGAGATTCGCCTGTCATCTGAGAAAGACCGGATCCGATGGACGGCCGGCGTGTACTTTCTTGACATGGAGACTGATGCTGACGTAACCACGGTGGGTGCACCGGTTGGTGGCGAGGCGGCTGCACTTGGGTTTTTTGATATGGCGGGCAATAATCTTGCCGTCAATGCGCGGGTTGATCAGGACTATCTGCTGGAATCACGCAACTGGTCCGTATTTGGTCAGTTCGAATACGACCTGACGGACGCGATGACCTTGATTGCCGGATATCGCTACTCGCAAGATGATAAGGACCTGGATTTCACTACCACATTCAGAGCCGATGCTCTGATAACTGATGTTGCAGCTGGCACGAACGATGGAACTCCGGTTGCAGTTGAAACCCTGAACCTGGCTCAGGCAGTGGCGGCGGCAGGCGGTGATCCACAAAATAACGTGGACTACGGCGACTACGCCGCGCGTTTGCAGATTGATTACCGGCTGAATGATAATACCCTGCTGTTCGGTTCCTACAACCGGGGCATCAAAGGCGGCAACTTTGCGCCATCGGCTAACGTGACACTTGCCCAGATTCGTCATGAAGAGGAAGTGTTAGACGCTTTTGAGATTGGTGTTAAAGCTGACTTTATGGATGGTCGTGCTCGATTGAATGCGACTGCGTTCTACTACGACTACGACGACTATCAAGCGTTCACTTTCTCTGGTGGTACGCCCAGTGTTAGCAATGCGCAGGCTGAGAACAGCGGCGCTGAAATAGAACTGACGCTGTTGCCCACTGAGAACTGGGACATCATTCTTGGTGTGTCTTTGCAAGATTCGAGTGTGGACAATGTCGAAACGCCGCAGCTGCAAGGCACACCGGTAGGTTTTGCGGTTGACTGGCCGGTAGATTTCCTGGACGGAATGGAACTGCCGAATACGCCAGACATTAGCTTCAATTATCTTGTACGCTATAACTTTGATGTGGCTAACGGCAACATGGCATTCCAGATTGATGGCAGCTATTACGGCGACCAGTACCTGGAAGTCACCAACGGTGGTGCGGCGTTTCAGGAAGCCTACAATGTGACCAATGCCAGTATTTCCTGGACCAACGAGCAAGTGTACGCGCGTGCCTGGGTTAAGAATGTTGGTGATGAAGAATACAAGCAATACGCCTTGGACCTCGGTATTCTCGGTGGCACTGCCGTGTACGGACCACCGCAGTGGTGGGGGCTGACTGTTGGCTACAACTTCTAAACTAAACCTTTCCTCGACCTGTGGGTAAAACCGCAGATTTTTATGGAGGGCCTTTGGCCCTCCGGTTTTTTCTTGTTCTCCTTATTACCGCATTACCGTCATGCTCCTCGGTTGACGGGCTTATACCCAGAGCCAAATCTCCCAATGTGCTACTGATCGTTGTTGACGATGTCGGCTTCGCGGAACTGGGGGCGTTCGGCAGCAATATTCCAACACCGAATATCGATGCGCTCGCTAACAGCGGCGTAAAACTCACCAATTTTCATACGGCACCTACCTGCTCACCCACACGCTCTATGTTGCTGTCTGGCGTAGATAGCCACATTGCTGGTTTGGGCAATATGTTTGAGGAACTTGCGCCAAACCAAAAAGGACAACCCGGCTACGAAGGCTACTTGCACGAACGAGTTGCGCCGTTGCCGGCGATATTCAAGCAATCAGGCTATCGCACCTATATGGCGGGTAAATGGCACCTCGGTTTGGAAGAAGGTCAGGGGCCAACCGCGCGTGGATTTGACCGTGCCTTTGCAATTCTGGAAGGCGGGGCGGGGCATTTTAGCGATATGGCGGCGCTATTCCATAATGTGCCAGGCAGCCTGGGCAAGGCAAAGTATTCCAATGATGGCAAGTTGCTGGATGAACTGCCGGACAACTTCGAATACTCTACGCAGTTCTATGTGGATCAGATGCTTGAGTATTTGGAGGGTGGTGAACAAGATCAGCCGTTCTTTGCCTACTTATCGTTCACGGCGCCGCACTGGCCATTGCAAGCACCAGCGGACACGATTAAGAAGTATAAAGGCAAGTTTGACGACGGCTATGAATCTGTCGCGCAGCGCAGACTGTCTCGCCAGATTGAGCTTGGTTTAATCCCTGAAGCATCTAAGCTCAGCCAACGACCCGCTGACGCACCGGCCTGGGAGTCGCTGAGCGACGAGCAAAAGAGAATTTCAGCACGGGCGAAAGAAATTTATGCCGCCATGCTGGACGAAGTGGATAACCACACGGGTCGTTTGTTAGATCATTTGCGCTCCACAGGAGAGTTGGACAATACCATCATCGTGTTTATGTCTGACAATGGTGCTGAGGGCCATGATATTGATGGCTTGTTTCCGGAAGAGCATTTCCCAAAGGCCAGGGAATGGTTGTTTGCTTCACACAAATTTGACCTGGACTCCATGGGCGGGCCTGGTTCGTACGTTTTGTACGGGCAGGGCTGGGGTTGGGCGGCAGCCCCCGCTTTTCGTGGCTATAAGGCGTATGTGACACAGGGGGGGACCAGGGTACCGGCATTCATCCACTACCCCAAACTAAGCAATGCTGAAAACTCCATCAGCAATGCCTTGCTCAGCGTAAAGGACATTGCGCCCACTTTGCTGGAGCTCACGGGTATTAAGCAGCACAAAGGTGAGTTTCAGGGCAGGGAAGTTGCACTCATGACCGGCCTGAGTTTTGTGCCTGTTCTTGAGGGAGAACCATTCGATACGTCCAGCCGGGTGCTTGGCCTGGAGTTGTTTGGCAAACGCAGTATTCGCCAGGGTGCGTGGACCCTGGTGGAAATGTGGGAACCGCAGGGAACCGGTGAATGGCAACTCCATAACCTGGGCATTGATCTGGCTGAACGTCACGACGTGGCAGACCAGTTTCCTGAGCAGTTTGATGCGATGAAGGCGATGTGGGAACAATACGCTAAGGAAAATGGCGTGATCATGCCTGACTGGAATAGTGGGTATTGATCAATGGCATTGCTCAATGAAGATCAAATTCAAGCCTACCAGGATGACGGCGTTATCGTTATTCGAAACGCCGTTGATTCAACATGGGTAGAAAAACTGCTCAAGGTTGCCGAACAGCAACTTAAAACGCCCGGCAAATGGGCCAATGATGGCTCACCGGGCGCTGACACAAACCGCATGTTCACCGATCGGTACATGTGGCAAAGTGTGGAACCGATCAGAGACTACGTATTCAACTCACCTTGCGCAGAACTTGCCGCTACAGCTATGCAGAGTGAGTCAGCCCGATTTTACTTTGATCATCTGCTGGTCAAGGAACCAGGTACCGTGAGTATTACGCCATGGCATCAGGACATTCCTTACTGGCCATTTCTGGGCAAGCAGGTGTGTTCGATATGGTTGGCGCTAACGCCGGCTACCATTGCGGGCAGCGCAATGGAGTTTGTCCGTGGTTCGCATAATGACAATAAATATTATCAGGCCGAAGTGTTTGGCAAGCGCGAAGATCATCCGAACAGCGCCTGGACAGGTAAGTCACAGGCAGAGCCGGTTCCAGATATTCAGGCCAATCGTGCTGATTACGATATTATCGGCTGGGACGTAGAACCCGGGGATGCTGTTTTGTTCTCATCGTGGATTCTGCATTGGGCGGGTGGCAATCAATCGCAGACCAGTCGCCGTGCGGCTTTATCAACACGGTGGCTGGGAGACGATGCCATATGGCATCCACACAGCGGCGCGGATCCTACGGTAAATCCTGAGGACGTGTCTGTGGCACCCGGACAGGCGCCGACAGACGATCGCTTCTTTCCGAAAGTTTGGCCCACTGGCTAAAACTGGTAACGCCGAGCGGCGCTGCTGATGTTTACCTCCGGTTTGCTGGACATTACGTTCGCATCCAGAGCCTGCTGCAAGTCTTTCATTGTTCCAGTCATTGGGCTGTGCGCTGAAACCAGTACCGTTGGTTTAAGTTTCACCCGTTTCAATGCCTGGGCAAATGTTCTGGTTGATTGCACTGCAGGGCGAATTGGGCCAGTTCTAGGCACATTAAAGTGATCCGCGGAAAACAGTATTCCTTGTTTGGGTAACCAGGCCACCAGGATGTGTTCGCTGTGTGCAGTAGGACCAATGTCAATCAACTGCAGCGTGTGCTGCTTTGACTTCATGGTTTCATGTGCAGCCACGGTCCTGATTTTTGTGTCCATGCCGTCGAGGGCCTGCTTTACAACACGCTTGTGTTGCTCTGCTGCGATCAGCGTTGCGCCTTCTTTGGCAAACACTTTCGCTGCCATAATATGATCAGAGTGGTGGTGCGTCATGACTGCGAAGCGTATGGGTTTATCGCCTACCGCACCGCGCAGTAGTTTAATTCGTTGTTCAGCGCCACCGGTGCCGCCAATAGCAACTACATGATCCCCCATATCAATGAACATGCCGTATGTACCATTGCCACCAATATGATATATGCCCGCACTCAGTTCAGCCAGGCGCATCTCATCCGGGCCAATCGGGTCGGTTTTGGTTAGTGTGGGGTCAATGGCCGTCAGGTTCGCGAAGGTCTTGTTTACGGAGATCGACTGGTTCTCGCGTTGCATATCCAGGTCACCATTCACATACAGTTCGAACCGTTTATTGAACGCAACCCCGTCAATCATGTCGTAGTCGAGAAATTCGTATTCCACCAGGCCAGCTCGGTCCAGAAAGCGTTCGCTGTGCGTTAACAGGCTGGTTTCCTGGTCAAAGTAAAGGCTGATGGATGGCCCAACCGCCATGCTAAAACTGACCACGGAATGTGCTTTCCCATTGTGCTGTACGTCGCCTAGGTACAGGGCAGTGTGGGCCCTTTGTTTTATCAGCTTAACCAGGAGAGCAGGTGTCACCCTCGCGAATGGCCCAGAGCTTGTGTCAAAGTCGGGTTCTTTCACAGGTTGCGCGGTATTGGTGCGATAATCGATCGTAAAGCTCTGCTCGCCGTTAATGATTGTCGCGGTATCGAATTCGAAACCACCGCTGTAACCCTTGTTCCTGGTGACGAACAGCTTATTGCTGACGTCTATGGCGCTGATGCCCTTGGTATAGTTCTTGTCCCATGGCTTGTCCGGTTTGAGGCTTTGATTGACGGCGTGACCGTGGGTTTCGTGCTCGACAACGATGGTTTGCAGCGCATCAAGCGCTGCTTGTCCACCATGGGCGTCAATCGCCTGTTCAATGATTTGCTGGGCTCTCTTGACCTTGTCTGCAGTAAAGTTCTCGCCATGCGCTGCGAATGCGATCAGGAGCCCTAGCAGATAAATACCCGGTTTTACGATCATAGTGGTTTCCCCATTACCGAACATATTGTGGTACTTGCAGTGTATTGTTGAAGTCGTGTGGAAAAACTAGCTTTGAGACAAAACGCTCTCGGGCTGCGGTGGTTTACCAGATGCATTGGACGCTGGCAGTATCCGAACTTTTTGTCCGTCGGAGAGACTTTCCGCTCCACGAACGATCAATAGATCGTTGCTTTGCACGGCGCCGGATATCGCCACGTAATCTCCATTGGACGCACCCACAGTAACAGGCAGTTTTCTGGCGATCTGCTGATCACTTACTTTGAAAACGCTCGCACCATCCTCGCGCAATACCAGCGCGTCTCGAGGCACCGCAATTGTTGTTTGGGTGGGGCTGTTTGTCATTGCCAATTGCACCGCTTCACCAATAAACCATAGCGACGGATCAGCCAGCGTCACCCTTGCTTCAAGCATTCGCGTTCGCTCATCACCGACCGGAATCAGTGTTCGAAGCACACCGCTTTCGTAATTGTGTTCTGAGCGAAGTGTTAGCTTGATGCCCGTTTTTGCGTGACGTGCAAGCGCGATCGGTGCGCGTGCACTTAATTCCAGTTGTTTTGTATTCACAAGTCGAACCAGCTCGCTACCCGGTTCAGTGAATTCACCAATCATCAGTTCTCGATGGGCAATAACACCAGGAAACGGGGCACGAATACTGGTTTTATCCAACAGCAAACGAGTGGTTTCAATAGCTACCCGCGCCATCTTCAAGTCCTGCTCCAGCATCGCGCTCTGCGATCTGGCTTGATCGAGCTCGGAATGTGAGCTGTTATTGTGCAGGGTTAATTCCTGTAACCTTTCTATCTGACGATTCTGATACGCTAACTGTGCCATAATTCTGGCAGCGCTACTTTGATTGCGACGAAGCTCGAGTTTTAATACGCGGTCATCGATACGAGCAACTGCATCCCCTTTTTTCACTTGCACCCCAAGCTCTGCGATCCACAGCAACTGGCCCTCTGTTTCAGCTGACAAAACAGCGTCTTGCCGACTAACGACGGTACCTGGTACCCAGACGGTGCCGGCCATTTCGCGTTGCTCGGCAAGTGCGACATGCACAACAGGCAGTGTTTGGGCTTTGCTGTTTACTGCGTATTGCGAGAGCCAGAGAAGCGCCAGCGCACTCAGAATGTGATTCAACATAGAAGTCCCTCTCATGCGACTGATTGCAACGCAGGGTGTTCTGGTTGAGGGTCAGCAGTACTGACCAGGCTTGCTTTGTTTGTTCCCATCCGAAGCATGCAAGGTAAAAGAAGCACGGTGAACACGGCGCTTACGCACATCCCCCCTACAATCACAGCGGCCAGGCCGCGATAGATAACACTGCCAGCGCCCGGCATCAGCAGAAGCGGTAACATGCCAAAAATACTGGTCAGCGTGCTCATGAAAATGGGGCGCAGTCGCGTGGTCAGAGCTTGCTCAACCGCATGGTGCCTGCTGATGCCTTCCCGTTCGGCTGCTCTGGTCTGATGTACCAGCAATATAGAGTTGTTCACAACCAAACCCAGCAGAATGACAAAACCGATCATGGTCAGCAGGTCCAGCGGCTGAAAGCTAATCAGGTTCAACAGGCGAAGTGATACTATGCCTCCAACCATTGCCAGCGGCATGGCCAGTACTACGAGCAGGCTGTCCAGCAGGGACCGAAACAGCGCGGTCATTAACAGGAAAAGGATCAAGATTGCCACCGCAAAGTTACTGCTCATGGTCGTAATCGCCTGCTGCAGCGCATTAGCGCTGCCCGCATACAGCACATTGCCACCTTCTGGCAGCTGCTCATTCAGGGCCGGTTCGACAGTATTCCGCAAGACATCAACAATATGCTCCAAGCTGACGTCATCCGGCGGGCGCAGGCTCAGTGTTACTGTGCGACGACGATCAACGCGGCGCAATTCACTCGGCCCGACCGTTCTCTGTACGTTTGCAAGCTTCGCTAACGGCACAATATTGCCATTGCTGTCTGCCAATGGCATTCCCGCCAGGGCTTCCGGACTATTCCATTGCTTGGCGCGGAGGATAATGTTCTTGCGCTTCTCCCCGTCAAAGTGTTCGCCCAGATACAATCCACTGCCCAGGGATCGAACCGCCGCGCCAAGATCTTCGCGAGTCCAACCATGCTCAGCCAGCGCCTGATCATTCGGCTGCAGCCGCAGTTCTGGCTGCGTTTGCTGCAACGAGGGCTCAATGCGTACGTTCGTTGTGGGCAGGTGTTGTTGAAGCAGGGTCTTGCCCAGCTTTGCAGTTGACGCCAGTGCGTCTCTGTCGTTTCCTTGCAGGTGCAGCTTTATTTCCCGATCACCGCCAAAGCCGCCAAACAGATTACCTTGGGCTGCAAATGCCGTGAAATCTGGTAAGCCCGCCAGAATTTCATTCTTCACGATGGCTAGCAACTCATCCACCCGTGCCTGGTCCTGCGCTCGAATACCCAGCGTGCCGCCACCGGGCCAACTGAGAATGTAATAGTTTTTCAAGGCGGGTTGTTTTTCGCCACTCATGTACGGTGCCAGACGATGGTCCAGGACCGCGACGTATTCCTTGCGAATGCTCTCCTTACTTGCGCCCGCGGGGGTTCGAAAAAATACGTCAACGGCATCGCGCTTTACTGGGGGCAAGTAATCCAGTTCCGGCAGCAACAACGCGCTGATCACTACTGGCCCGCTGATTAAACCTACGACCAATACCCGGCGCTTGGCGACAGTGCTCGACAGAGTCATCACACGATTGCTGATCTTTGGCCATAGGCTGGCGTGAGCATCGTTACCTTTTTTATCACGCAGCCAAAGGTTGGCAGCCACAGGTAACACCGTCATCGCTACCAGGGTTGATACCACAACGGCAATGGCGATTGTTGCCGCAAGATCACCAAACAACTGACCTTCCAACTCACGCATAAACACCACGGGCAAAAAAATCGCGACCGTGGTTGCAGTAGAAGCGAGTAACGCTGTCCACACCTGCGTGGCACCTTGTAAGGCCGATTGCTCGCCAGCCATTCCTTGCTCACGCAATCGCACAGTGTTTTCCAGTACAACAATCGCCGCGTCCAGAACCATGCCGACTGCGAATGCCAAACCTGCCAGTGAGATAACGTTCAGGCTGCGACCGCTGGCATGGAGTACCACAAAAGTAGCCAGCAGCGAGATTGGAATAGCCATTGCTACAATCAACGTCGCGCGCAGTCTTCGCAAAAACCACCATAAAACACCGATGGCCAGCAGCACACCCAAAACAAGATTGCTGCTGACCAAACCTATGGCGCGATAAATAAACACAGACGCGTCAAACGATTGTGCCATCATCAATTGCTTGTCTGCCAGCACATTGTCATTCAGCTCTGAAACCGCTTGCTTGACTCGATTCAGGGTTTCAAGCGCATTCGCATCGCTCTGCTTGTCCACCCGAATGGACAGGGCAGGGTTACCATTCTGCGTAGCTATGCCGTTGCTCTCGCCGCGACGAACCACCACATCAGCCAAATCCCCTAAACGAACCGGCTGTCCATTGCGCCATTCCAGAACCTGGTCTTTTAACTCCTGTGGTTGATAGCGCCCTTCAAATCGAAGCGTGTATTGACGTCGCCCCACATCAACAAAACCACCCGACACGTCATTAGATCGTCCCAACCGAGCCGCCACCTGGGAAAGGGGCACCCCAAGCTCAGCGGCTCGGTATGGGTCGAACAGGATCTGCAGTTCCTCGTCATTGCCCGCACCGTCGCGGGCCTGAACGCTGGACACTCCTGGCACACTCTCCAGTGCTGGCCGAATAATGTCCTCAGCGAACTGCGCATAATCTTCAATAGAATTGGCATTGCCTGGCAACACCTGCAAAAAGAAAAACGTTAATGCTGGTTGGTCACCACCACCTCCCATGCTAACCACCGGCTGATCCGCGTCGCGTGGCAGTGGATCCAATCGATTTAGCCTGGCGATCACATCCATCAGAGTCTTCTGCATATCGGTTTCCAAACCGAACTTCAAACTGATCCGGGCATTACCTGCATTTGCACGTGAGTCCATCTCCTCCATACCAGGCAAACCGCGCATAACCGACTCAATTGGTTCAACAATCTCTGATTCAATTTCCATCGGCGATGCCGCCCGCCAATTCGTTTGAATACTGATCTGCGGCGTTTCAATATCCGGAAACAATTGCACCGGCAGCTGACTCAAGCTGTACAAACCGAATATCACCACTAAAGCAACGGCAACGCCGACGCTGGCCGGATTTCGAATTGAGCTTGCTGTTAGTTGCATGTGTGATGGTGAGAAATTTCTGTTATCACAACAGTAACAAGGTTGAAGGGGAAAAAGCGGAAGTTGAGACGAAGCGCTTTGAGCTTGCGATGAGATGTAGAGACGGAAATCTGGCACTAGGTTCAAGATTTCTATTTAAAAATTCAGACCGTTGAAAAGAGGGACCTTTTCAACGAGCCCCCATGGATGGGTTCACGGCGTGTCAGAATTTTTAAATAGGAATCTTGGACCGATCTTGAAATAAACTACTCACAAAGGTCAACAACAACCTGCCGATAAGTCCGACTAACCTTCAACTCCGCCCCACACTGCAACGTCAAAAGATGCTCACCATTCCCTGCGCCTCGAATTTTCTTGACCCGCCCTACATTGACAATTGTAGACCGATGTACCCGCTTAAAAATAGCCGGGTTCAGAACTCTCTCCAACTCCTTCATGGTGACCCTCATAATATGCGTTAGAGAGTCGCTGTGGATACACATATAGTCGCCTGCAGCATCCACCCAGTCTATATCCTCTACTGGCAAAATGTGTACTTCCTGGCCGTCCTTGATCGTTAACTTCGCAGGCCAATGATCAGTGCGCGCTGAACCGTCGTCCAGCAAACGCTGGTCAATTTCAAGCGCTGATTCGCCGGTAAGATTTGCCACCAAATCCAGTAATTGCTGTTTATGCCCTCGTTCAAAACGGAAAGTCTGCTGCTCCAGCGCACGGCTCACCGCCTCACTCAGGCGCTCTTCGTCGATAGGCTTGAGCAAATAGTCGATGGCGTGTACCTCGAACGCGTCCAGTGCGTATTGGCCGAATGCGGTCACAAAGATAACCAAGGGAATTGTGTCACCCTGCATTTTTCGAACAACATCAAAGCCGGATAACCCCGGCATTTGTATGTCCAGAAACATTAAATCCGGACGATGCTCAGCGACCGCATGCAACGCTTCGTAGCCGTTGCTGCACTCCGCAACCAATTCAATGTCATCTGAGTTTTGCAGGCGTAGTTTAAGACCTCGTCGGGCCAGTGGCTCGTCATCGACAATCACAGTTCGCAACGCGCTCATACGGTCTCTACCTCGTACGGGATGCGAATATGAATGGTGAGGCCTGCCGAGGCCTTGTCATCCAGTCTGAAGGATTGATTGCTGCCGTACAGTTCCTGCAGTCGTTCGCGAATATTGACCAAACCAACACCCGATCCGGCCGGTAACGTCTGTCCGCCAAGTTCAACGCCCGGTCCATCGTCGCTCATCTCTATCAGCAGATCGCCTGCGAAAACGCGTCCGGCAATGCGAATACACCCTCCGTCAATGCTGTCGGCAATTGCGTACTTAATCGAGTTTTCAACAATCGGTTGTAACAGTAAGCTGGGTATCAGTGCGCGCTCGGCGTCACTGTCTACATCTATTTCCAGCTTTAGCCGCTCTTCAAAGCGCACTTTTTCAATGCTCAAATACAAGCGCAATGCTTCAATCTCTTCCTTTAGACTGATTTTTTGCATTGGGTCATTGTCGAGTGAATATCGCAGAAAATGACTCAAGCGCGTGACCATGGTATTGGCCTGGGTATTGTCTTTATCCAGAATCAGTGTGGAAATAGCGTTCAAGGTATTAAACAAAAAATGCGGGTTCAACTGATAACGCAGCATCTTCAATTGCGCCTCATGTGCCATTGCCGATATTTTTAAGCCACGTTCTCGTTCTTCCTGCAGAAGTTGGGAAAACTTGATGCCCAGATACAAGCCACTCCAGCACAACATGACAAAGTACGCCGAGGTAATACCTTCAATGTAGAAATGCAGATCCTTAAAACTGCTGATCTCGTGCGCTTTTTCCGGCGCGACAATTTGATAGAAAATAGTGGAGCGAGCGGCCCACCACAACAGGGATATCACATAGGAGCCGATCAGCACAGTCAGGCCAAGCTGCCAGCCTGGCCGGTCCCAGGTGCGTCGATACAGTTCTCTCAACAGTAGCGACAACAACATGCCAATGGTAGTGATGATAGGCAGATACAAATGATATTGCTCTGATTTGCCCCAGAACATCATGCCAATGTAAAACGACAAGCCCCAGCCCGCCCAGCCACCGATTTGCAGCCCCCAGAATTGGACCGACTTATTACTGAGTAGTTCTTCGCGCGTCATACGCGAATTATAGGCTTGTTAGCTGCTCGCGGTAATGATCTTGTCGCAGCAGCCAGTGCACTGGCCGCAAGCGAGCAACATTTAGTGCCCCAGGCTGGCAAATGCCTTATCCAGGCTGGCAACAATCTCGTCAATCTCAGCCCGGGTGCAGATCAGCGCCGGGCTCAATGCGACAGTGTTGTTATGCTCTCTAAAACTTCTATTGGTGCGACCAATCATCACGCCGTTTTCGCTGCAATGCGCGGCAATTTGCATCACCACACTTTCCGCAACCGGCTGTTTGCTGTCGCGATCCTCAACCAGCTCGATACCTGCGAATAAGCCTTTCCCACGCACGTCGCCAATCAGTTGGTGTTGGGCTTTTAGCTGGTTCAGGCATTCAAACAAGTAGTTACCCTGGATAACCACGTTTTCAAGCAGGCCTTCGTCTTCAATGATGCGCAGGTTTTCCAGTGCTGCGGTCGGACCAGACGTGCAACCACCGAACGTTGAGACGTCGCGAAAGTAATTCATTCTCTCACTCGGTTCGTCGATAAATTCTTCAAAGACGGCTTCGGTCGTCACCGTGCAACTGATCGCTGCGTAGCCTGAAGCGACACCTTTTGCCATAGTAACGATGTCGGGTTGTACGCCGTAATGTTGATACCCAAACCACGTGCCAGTACGACCCAGGCCGCACACCACTTCGTCAATATGCAGTAACACATCGTATTTTTTGCAGATGGCCTGCACGGTCTCCCAGTAACCTTCAGGTGGTGTAATCACGCCGCCGCCGGCGGTAATGGGTTCAAGTACGATTCCGCCGACTGTGTCGGGGCCTTCGCGCAGTATTACGTCCTCAATGGCTTTTGCTGCACGCACACCATACTCACGGCCTTGCAGAGGCATGCCATTGGCATCGGTATACTGAGAACGGTACTCGCAACAGTGTGGAACTTCAACAAAGCCCGGTGTAAATGGGCCGTATTGATTTTTGCGCTCGAATTGCCCGGTTGAGCTTAACGCAGTGATGGTAGTGCCGTGGTAGTCACGTTCGCGAAACAGTATTTTGTGCTTCTTGCCGCCGTACTTACGATGCGCTATCTGGCGAATGATCTTATAGGCCTTTTCATTGGCCTCGCTGCCGGAGTTCGAGAAATACACCCGGCTCATGCCGGGCATTTTATCGATCAACTGAGCGGCGAATGCGGCAGCAGGTGGATTGCCAGCCGTTTGCGTGAAGTAGCAAAGCTTTTTTAGCTGCGCGGCAATGGCGTCGGCAATGCTCTCGCGCCCGTAACCCACGTTCACAGTCCATAAGCCACCGGATGTAGCGTCCAGGTACTCCTTACCGGTGCTGTCCCATACCCGCATTCCCTTACCTTCGACGATCACCATAGGGTCTTTGTGCTCGAACGTCTTGTGCTGGGTCAGGTGATGCCAGACATGGTTGCGGTCATGCTGGATAGTGGAATCACTGGCGTTCATGGCAATACAGGTCTCGTCTTGTTACAGATGACTGAGGGTCGGTTTTGGCGTAGAGGAAATCCCCCAGTCAGGCTAATATAGGCCCATATTGGCGCGACCCAATAGGGCCAGATAGGCCTCGAGTGTCGGTCCAGAGTTTGCTCAAACGATGATTAAAAAAGTATCCCTGAGATGAGCATTGCCCAGTTATTCCATCTGACCCCAAACAGCGATATCAGCCTGCAAAAACAGATTCGAACGCAGATTGTGACCGCTATTCAGAATGGTCAAATACCCCATGACCAGGCCTTGCCGTCCAGCCGGGCGCTGGCCTCTCAACTGGGTGTTGCGCGCAACACAGTGGTACTGGCGTACGAACGCCTGCTGGAAGATGGTTATATATTGAGTCGCCAGCGCAGCGGGTATTTTGTCAACCCGGATACCCTGGCGCGGCCGCTGATCGACCCGCAATTACGGGTTCCCGAAGGGGGTGAGCCAGACTGGTCGGCACGATTAACCTCGCAGGCCTCGCACTACAAAAGCATCCACAAACCGAAGAACTGGCAGGAGTACCCGTACCCGTTTATCTACGGCCATTTGGATTACGAATTGTTCCCAACCAATAACTGGCGGGAATGCTGCCGTGATGCCTTGAGCGTAGCGGCGATCAAGGAATGGTCAAACGACCAACTGGATCATGACGACGCCTTACTGATAGAACAGATTCGTACACGCTTGCTGCCGCGTCGTGGCATATGGGCGCAGCCTGAACAGATTCTGATTACTGTTGGCGCACAGCAGGCCCTGTACATGCTGGTGCGTTTGCTGTTGGATGATTCTGGCGTGATAGGCTTGGAAAATCCCGGCTACGTTGACGCGCGTAATATCGCGCTATTAAACCGCACCACGGTTAAAGCGCTGCCTGTGGATGATAAAGGTCTGATTGTAGATGCAGCGCTGGACGACTGTGACTGTATTTACGTAACGCCAAGTCATCAATCGCCAACCACTGTGACCATGCCTATTCAGCGCCGTTATGAGTTATTGCAACGCGCTGTTGAAAAAGACGTGGTTATCATCGAAGACGACTATGAAAGCGAAATAAATTTTGCCGCCAACCCGACGCCAGCCTTGAAGAGTCTGGATCAAAGCGAACGTGTGATTTACGTGGGCAGCTTGTCGAAAACTCTGGCACCAGGTTTACGTATGGGCTATGTCGTAGCGCCAGCCGCGGTCATTGCTGAATTGCGGGCACTCAGGCGTTTGATGGTGCGCCATCCCGCCAGCAATAATCAACGCGCGGTCGCTCTGTTTCTAGCGCGAGGGTACCAGGACACTTTGACCCGTCAGCTGGTCAAAACCTATCGCCAGCGGTGTAGTACGATGATGCAGGCACTTGATCAGCAATTGGCTGTTGCAGCCCATATGCCTGGCTTTGGCGGATCAAGTCTTTGGGTACGCGGCCCTGACGGACTGGACGCTGATCAGTTAAAAACGGCGGCCTTGGCGCAAGGGATTATTATCGAACCGGGGGCTGTGCATTTTATTCAGGATGACCCACCAAAGAATTTTTTCCGGCTCGGTTATTCTTCCGTATCAGATGATAAAATTGCCGAAGGAATTCAAAGACTTGCTGCGCTAATACCTGGCGCCATTTGTGACTGACAACTGGACCTAGCTAGCCTGCTGTTTACAGGCTACCCTAGCTTGCTGTTAGTGCAGTCGCCCAAGCGCCACTCCTTACTTTCAATGATTACAGAGACAAGACCATGCCAAGAATGACCCCAAGCGAAGCCTTTGTTGAAACCATGGTAGCTCATGGCGTGACTGATATTTTCGGCATTATGGGCTCAGCCTTTATGGATGCCATGGATATTTTCCCACCGGCAGGTATTCGTTTAATACCTGTCGTTCATGAGCAGGGCGCGGCACACATGGCCGATGGTTACGCGCGCGCCAGTGGTCGCCACGGCGTCGTGATAGGGCAAAATGGCCCGGGTATAAGCAACTGCGTAACCGCTATTGCCGCAGCTTACTGGGCGCACAGCCCGGTGGTAATGATTACCCCGGAAGCCGGCACTATGAACATGGGCCTGGGTGGTTTTCAGGAGGCCAACCAACTGCCAATGTTTCAGGAGTTTGTTAAATACCAGGCCCACGTGGCGAACCCAAAACGCATGGCGGAATTCACGGCACGCTGCTTCGATCGCGCGATGTCCGAAATCGGGCCAACCCAACTGAACATTCCGCGGGATCACTTTTACGGAGACATTGACGTAGAGATACCGCAACCGCAACATCTGGATCGCGGGCCCGGTGGTGAGACGTCGCTGAACGCAGCCGTTGATTTGTTGGCCAAGGCCAAAAACCCGGTGATTGTGTCGGGTGGTGGCGTGATCATGGCTGATGCGGTGCAGGAAGTGATTGCGCTGGCTGAACGGCTCGGTGCTCCGGTTGTTAACAGCTACCAGCACAATGATTCCTTCCCGGCCAGCCACCCTCAATGGTGCGGACCTTTGGGTTACCAGGGTTCTAAAGCGGGTATGAAGCTAATTTCACGCGCGGACGTGGTGTTGGTTGTGGGGTCGCGGCTTGGGCCTTTCGGTACCTTGCCGCAACACGGACTTGAGTACTGGCCCGAAAACGCACAAATCATTCAAATCGACGCAGATCACAAGATGCTGGGTTTGGTGAAGAAAATTTCTGTTGGAATATGTGGCGATGCAAAAGCATCTTCGCTTGCTTTGAGCGCGCGGCTTGCGCAAATGGAATTGAGTTGTGATGCTACTAAAGAAGCTCGTGCCGCGGAAATAGCGCAGGAAAAAGCCGAGTGGGAAAAAGAGCTGGACGCATGGACTCATGAGAAAGATGACTACAGCCTGGATATGATCGCTGAGCAAGCGGGTGAAGAGGGCAATTGGCTGCACCCGCGCATGGTGCTGCGCGAACTTGAAAAAGCCATGCCAAAAGACGTGATGGTGTCGACCGATATCGGCAACATCAATTCAGTGGCGCACAGTTACTTGCGCTTTGAACGACCGCGCAGCTTTTTTGCACCAATGAGCTTTGGCAACTGCGGCTATGCACTGCCCACCATGATAGGCGCGAAAGCAGCAGCGCCCGAGCGACCCGCCATTGCCTACGCCGGTGACGGTGCCTGGGGTATGAGCATGGGCGAAATACTGACTGCCGTTCGTGAAGATTTGCCGGTGACGGCTGTTGTGTTCCATAACCGCCAATGGGGTGCGGAGCAAAAGAACCAGGTTGAATTTTACGGCCGACGGTTTGTGGGTGGCTTGCTGGATAACCCGAGCTTTGCCAGTATTGGTCAGGCGATGGGCGCTGAAGGTGTTGTCGTTGATGATCTCGAGCAGGTTGGCAGCGCGCTTGAAACTGCGGTGGACAAGCAAATGAATGGTGGAAAAACCACGGTGATCGAAGTGATGTGCACTCGCGAACTGGGCGACCCGTTCCGACGTGATGCCTTGAGCAAGCCGGTTCGTTACCTTGAAAAATACAAAGACTACGTATGACCGACGCTTTCCAGCCGGCGCCTGAGGTACGGGTGTCGGTTGCCGACACGTTTGGTTTTGAATCCACGCTACTAGTGGACGCGTTCGCTGAACGCAACGACTATGTGCCTGATCTCGACACCGCCTACGTGTTTAATCGCGAGGTTACTCTGGCGGTACTGTCTGGTTTTACCCATAACCGGCGTGTGCTGATTGCAGGTTTGCACGGTACTGGTAAATCCAGCCATATCGAACAAATTGCAGCGCGTCTGAACTGGCCCTGCCTTCGGGTGAACCTGGACGGCCATATCAGCCGCTTTGACCTGGTGGGCAAAGATACCATTTCGATAAAAGACGGGCAGCAGGTCACCGAGTTTCAGGAAGGTATTGTTCCATGGTCGCTGCAGCGCCCGATGGCACTGGTGTTTGACGAACTCGATGCTGCGCGACCTGAGGTGATGTTTGTTATTCAGCGCGTGCTGGAAAGGGAAGGCAAGTTTACGCTGCTGGATCAGAACAGGGTGATCACCCCGCACCCGTATTTCCGACTGTTCGCCACCTCGAACACGGTTGGGCTTGGGAATTTGAATGGTTTGTACCACGGCAGTCAACTCGGCAATCAGGCACAGATAGACCGCTGGAATGTGGTGGCTTTGCTGGACTATCTTGAACCCGCGATTGAAGCCGATATTGTGCTGTCGCGGGTTCCCCAAATGCGTTCGGAGCACGGTAGCAAGACGGTTGAGGCAATGGTGGCCTTTGCTGGTCTTACTCGCAATGGCTTCGAGGCAGGTGACTTGTCGACTCTGATGTCACCCAGAACCGTGATTGCATGGGCGGAAAACCTTGGCGTTTTTGAGCGGCTGGACAGCGCACTTCGTTATGCCTATCTGAACAAGTGTGACCCGTCTGAGCTAGCCCTGCTTGGCGAGCTGTATCAGCGCTGCTTTGATCAAGAGTTAGATGGCGGGCAGTAACGCCGCTGAGCACCCATTGGGTGTGCAACACTACCGCGAGCTTTGTGCCGCCAGTATTCGGGCGTTAGGTCATCAGCCTGAGGCGTATTTCCAAGCTGACTTGCTGTTCAGGAATAAGGAACAGATCAGCACACCTGCGTTGCACACGCCCATACATGAAGGGTCAGTGAGCAGTGTGCAGCGACGCGCGCTTGCCGATGCATACGCAATGCGCTTCACTGCGCACGATACGGAAGTCCATACGCATTGTAGGCCCACCGATGATATTGAACGTTTACTGTTTAATATGCTTGAGCAACTGCGTATTGAATCGGTGGCCACGTATCCCGGGATGCGCAGAAATCTGCAGCAGCATTTTGCTGAATGGATAGATCACTCGCAAACCAGTGGTTTTTCTGACAGCCATGCCGGTATATTGGTCTTTACTCTTGCGGTTGCCTGTTGGACACGACTCAACAATCTGGATGTGCCACTGGAAATAGATGGCATGATTGAAGCCACTCGTCATGCAATTGGGGTTGAAGTGGGTGCAGCACTGCAGAAACTCCCTCGCTATAAGCATGAACAGGCGCGGTATGCCGGTTTGGCACGCATTATCGCTCGCGGCGTTGCCAACATGCTGCGTGGTGAGCGTGACTCCAGCCAGGCTCAGGCCAACCAACAAACGCGTTCCACTCTTCACAATTTAGGCCTTGTTGTTTCGGACAGTGACGCCCAGGGTGGTGAGCAGATGCGTGCTGATGACTCCATGGCGCAAAGCAGGGTAACTGTTAATGAAGCCAATCAATACAGGGTGTATTCCTCTGAATATGACGAGGAAGCAGACGCAGCCGATTTAGTGCGTGCAGAAAAAATCGCACAGCATCGCGAGCATCTGGATGAACTTGTGAAGCAGTCTGGAATCAATGCCGCGCGCTGCGCGCATGTGTTCAGGCAGCTACTCGCCGACCAGCATTTAGGTTGTTGGAATACCTCAGAAGAGTTTGGCTACCTGGACCCGTCGCGTCTTGGCAGTTTGATTGCTCACCCTCGTGACTACCGCGTATTCCGCCAGGAAGGGTTGCGGCGCGCGCCAGATTGCCACGTTACCTTATTGATTGATTGCTCCGGATCAATGAAGCAGCACGCAGCCCCGCTTGCCTTAGTATGCGACCAACTCAATCGCATACTGGGCCAGGCGGCGATCGGCACCGAGGTTCTGGGTTTCACCACTCGCAGCTGGAATGGCGGCAGGCCGCACAAACAATGGCGGACAGATGGTAAACCTGCCATGCCAGGCCGGCTCAATGAATGCCGCCATATTGTGTTTAAGTCGGCGGCACAACAATGGAGACGAGCGAGACCGGGTATTGCAACTTTACTGCATACCGAGAGCTACAAAGAAGGGCTGGATGGTGAAGCGCTCGCATGGGCAGCGGAGCGCCTGAACACCAAGTCTGCACAAAAGAAAATAATTCTGCTTGTGTCTGACGGTTCGCCCATGGACACCAGTACCCATCTTGCCAATGGCGATGACTACCTGGATCGACATCTGCAATCGGTGATTCGGTCTATTGACGCGCGCGCCGATATTTCTGTTTGCGCATTAGGCCTGGGTGTGGATTTGAGCAACCGTTTTCGTCATCATTATTGTCTGGACTTATCTCGAGATATCCAGAACAGCACTCTACTCGAAATAGCTGAATTATTAAGCACAGCCTGCCGAGGGCAACGGGCCAGCTTTCCGTAAGCTATTGTTTTTAAATGTTATAAAGAGCAGTACATTGATATAGCAGTCTGGAATATAGTTAGCATTTTATATTCCAATACAAACCTATATGGCTGGCGTACACTGAAGCTCAGTTTGGGATAACCCTGAACGCGAGGTGATTGATATGCAAGCTAAACAACTTTCTCAGCATGATAAAACGTGTTCGAGAGAAGCGATGCCTGCGTGCAGCGCTCGCAAATCTCAGGAAGCGAAAGTGGTTCGTTTGTCCGCACCGGGCCAAAAAACACGCAAGCGAACCGTGAGCTACGACTTTTCTGGAATTGCCGGCTAGCACTCGACGGGCTTCTTGCCGCACACTTGGTCTGGCTGTAGGTTCGATTCTGGCCTCTCCTGAACGCCGCTACACAGCCGGTTCAAACTCAAACCCTTCATAGTCAGCCTCTGCCACGTCGGCAATGCGCTGATAGTACATTCCGCCTCCCAGATACGCAGTGAAGTAACGCGGTTTGCCCTCAACGTTAGCCCCTGTCCACCAGGAATCAGTGCGTGGAAATAATGTGAAATCCGCGATAGCACTGACTTCCTCGCCCCATGCGGTTTCAGATTGGATGGAAGGTTCAACAGCGCCCAGGTTTTGATCTTTCAGGTGCTGCAAACATTGGCCAATCCACGCCAGCTGGCGTTCGGCGCCTAACGGCATGTTGTAGAACACACCGGGCGAGCCCGGGCCGTGAATCATGAACAGATTGGGAAAGCCATTAATGGTCATGCCCAGGTAACTGTGGAAGCGATCAGCCCATTTTTCTTTCAGGCTGACGCCACCGCGCCCTTTTGGATTGAGGCGCAACATCGTGCCACTGATGGCATCGTAGCCGGTTGCCAACACCAGCATATCTATCGGGTGTTCCCCTGTGCTGGTGATCACACTGGTCTCCGTGAAGCGTTCAATGGGGTCATCACGTAAATCAATCAGCGTCACATTATCCCGGTTATAAGTGGCGTAATAGCCATCGTCGAGAATGGGACGCTTGGTCATAACAAAGTGGTCGGGCATCAATTTGCGGGCAGTTTCCGGGTCATCAACACTCTCCTTAATCTTGTTGCGTACAAAATCCGCCAGCGTCTTATTGGCCTCTTCGCTCACGGCAATATCACTGAACAGATTGTTGAAGAATCCGAAACCACCTTTCTGCCACAGGGCTTCATAGTGCGCGTTTAATTCTTCGGGCGAGAGATCCAGCGCCGAACCTGTTGGGAAAGGTCCAATAGGGAAGCCGCCTTCGTTTTCGTGCATGCGCTGCAGCATGCCGTCAAAATCGTCTCTGGGAACCGCCAGGTCTTCAGCAGTTAGCGCTCGATTATTGGCAGGAAAAGTAAATTGCGCGGTGCGCTGCAGTACTGTCAGATGCTCTGCCTGTTTGGCGATCTCGGGAATCGACTGCACGCCGGAAGAGCCGGTGCCAATCACGGCGACACGTTTGCCTTCAAATGACACCGGTTCATGTGGCCAGCGACCCGTGTGATAGCACTCACCGCTAAATTCATTAATGCCGGGGATATTGGGCATATTGGTTGTTGATAAAGCACCTACCGCACAAATCAGAAACGGTGCAGAGGCGTTGATGCCGGTGCTGGTGCTGACCGTCCAGCGCTGCGCCGACTCGTCATAGCGGGCGTCTTCAACCCAGGTTTCAAACTGAATATCCTTGCGGAAGTCGAACTTGTCGGCCACGTGCGAGAGATACTCCAATACATCATGCTGCGTAGATTGTGTCTCTGCCCAGTCCCATTCCTGCATCAGCTCTTCCGAGAATGTGTAGCAATAGTAGGGGCTTCCGGGCCCGTCTACCCGGGCACCGGGGTAGCGGTTGTACCACCATGTACCGCCAATATCACTGGCACCGTCGTATACACGCACCGACATGCCCATTTCTCGAAGATGGTATAGGGCGTACATGCCGCTGACGCCGGCGCCAATGATCACTGCGTCATATTGCTCGGCAGGGGTGCTCGTTGGCGTTGCTTGTTGATTGGTCATTCGCTTTCTCTTTCTCTTTGTCTACAGCAGGAGGCAATGTGAACGACACTATATTTCAAATTTAGTCGTCTCTGGATTACCCAAAAACAAACTTCGGTCGATTCGCCTATAATAACAGTATGGAATTAGCATAGACCCAAGAGTTATAATGCAAGTCCTGCTGCCGTATTTCTTCCGCAGCCTTCAAACACGAACGAGAAACGTACGATGACGGAGTCAGCGCGTATTGCCAGTGATTTGCCGGCATTCGAGAATCATTCCGAGCAGGAAGTAAAGTTCACTACTTGCTATATGTGTGCCTGCCGTTGTGGCATTAAGGTCACGGTTGAGAATGGTCAGGTTCGCTTTATTCAAGGAAACCGGAATCACCCGGTGAACAAAGGTGTGCTTTGCGGCAAGGGCAATGCAGGCATCATGAAGCAGAACTCGCCAGCGAAGCTCAGTAGACCGTTGCTGCGAAAGCCTGGCAGTGAACGCGGCAGTGGCGAGTTTGTGGAGATCTCCTGGGACAAAGCATTGGATATGCTCAGTGAGCGATTGGCGCATATTCGTGCCACAGAACCGCGCAAACTGGCCTTTTTTACAGGTCGCGACCAGATGCAGGCACTGACCGGACTGTGGGCTAGCCAGTTTGGAACATACAATTGGGCGGCGCACGGTGGCTTTTGCTCAGTGAACATGGCAGCCGCCGGCCTGTACACCACCGGCCATTCGTTTTGGGAGTTTGGTGAACCGGATTGGGATAACACCAAATACTTCATGATGTGGGGTGTGGCCGAAGATCATGCGTCGAACCCGATCAAGATCGGGCTTGAAAAGATCAAGCGGCGCGGTGCCAAGTTTGTTGCGGTGAACCCGGTCAGAACCGGCTATCAGGCCATTGCGGATGAATGGGTAGCTATCAAACCTGGTACTGATGGCTTGTTTGCGCTGGCCATGGTGCATGTGTTGCTCAAGCATCGCCTGATTGATGAAGAGTTTCTGGTGCGCTATACCAATGCGCCACAGTTAATTATTCAAGCACCTGGCGGTGCCGAGCATGGGCTGATCTTACGCACTGAGGAAGGTGAGCCAGCCGTGTGGGATCAGGGCAGTGAGAACTACGCGTCGGCCTGCGATCCGAATGTGTCACCCGCGCTGGTGGGCGAGTATCAAACTCCGGATGGCCGCACTGTAAAAACAGCCATGACACTGATTCTGGAAAAATATTCAGATCTGCAATACTCGCCTGAGAACGCCGCCGGCATTTGCGGTATAGCCGCAGAAGACATCGAACGATTCGCTCTCGAGATGGCACAAGTCGCCTTCAAGGAAACGATTCGAATCGATACGGAATGGACCGATTGGGCAGGTCGCACGCACGACCATTTTATTGGCCGGCCGGTCTCCATGCACGCTATGCGCGGAATATCGGCGCATTCGAATGGCTTTCAAACCTGTCGCGCCCTGCATTTGTTGCAAGCGCTGCTTGGTACCATTGATTGTCCTGGTGGTCACCTGGCCAAGCCACCGTACCCGAAGCACATACCTCCTCACATCAAACCAGCGCGCACCTGTGCTCCCAACACGCCGCTGGAGTCACCGCCATTGGGTTTCCCGACATGCCCTGAGGATTTGTTGA
Source organism: Gammaproteobacteria bacterium (assembly GCA_030429735.1). Lineage (GTDB taxonomy): Bacteria > Pseudomonadota > Gammaproteobacteria > Pseudomonadales > JAUIET01 > JAUIET01. Next base: position 250,898 of record JAUIET010000003.1, on the reverse strand, counting down.
TTGATGACAACGGCAATCCACTGCGGATTGACAAAGCGTATAGTTGGGATGCGCCAATGGCCAGCCACGGTATGATGCACATGGTAATACGCAATGCAGTGCACGCCGATCCGTATTCTATCGACACACTGATGTTATTCATGGCGAACATGGCCTGGAATTCCAGCATGAATACCGCCGAAACCATGAGCATGCTGCGTGAAAAAGACGACAGCGGCGAATACAAAATCCCCTTTATTGTCAGCTGCGACGCGTTTCATTCCGAGACGGTGAACTTTTCGGATCTGGTGCTTCCCGACACCACTTATCTGGAGCGTTACGATACTATATCAATGCTGGACAGACCCATTTCTGAACCACATGCGGCCTGCGACGCGATTCGTCATCCGATTCTAAATCCTGACCGAGACGTGCGTTCCTGGCAGGAAGTGCTGATCGAGCTGGCCGGTCGCCTGGAATTGCCGTTGTTTATTGATGATACGGGGCGGCGCAGATACAAGGACTACAAAGACTTCATCGTTAACTACGAAAAGTCGCCGGGTATCGGGTTTCTTGCCGGATGGCGCGGTGAAAATGGTGATCAGCATCTGGTGGGAGCACCCAATCCAAACCAGTGGGAAGCTTATATACAGAATGAAAGCTTCTTCGAGTTCAAACTTGGTGACAATCAGCGCTTTCTTCGACACGCCAACCTGGACTACCTGCAGTTCGCCAAGGAGGCTGGCTGGGTGGGTTCTACCGATCAAATTGTTATTGAGCTGTATTCCGAGACATTGCAAACGTTTCGCCTGGCCGGGGAGGGCGTGTATGACGGCCCCACGCCGAATACAGACGCCCAGGCTGAACGCCTGGTGACGTATTTTGATCCGCTGCCATTCTTTTACAAACCTCTGGAACAGCAGCAGCAAGACGAAAGCCAGTATCCGTTCTATGCGATCAATCAACGACCCATGCACATGTATCACTCATGGGATTCGCAAAATGCCTGGCTGCGGCAAATCACGTCGCAGAACTACATGTACATAAATCGTCAGCAGGCGATTGAACTGGGTATTGATGATCTGGGCTGGGCGTGGGTTGAATCGCATAATGGGCGCATCCGTGTGCAGGTCAAATACATGGAAGCGGTAGAGAAAAATACGGTATGGACCTGGAACGCAATTGGCAAACTAGCCGGCGCATGGGGTTTATCCAAAGACGCTAACGAATCCCAGCAGGGGTTTCTGATGAATCATCTTATCTCTGAATCCCTGCCGCAGCAGAAGTCGATTACCAACTCTGACCCCATTACCGGCCAGGCGGCGTGGTACGACTTAAAGGTAAACATACGTCCCGCGCCTGCTGAAGAGCAGGGCAGCTGGCCCGAATTTGACGAAGTGAATGCCTTGCCGCAGCAACAGAGTTCGCCAGAGAGCATTAGCTACGCAACGCACAATAATGTCAATCTGAGTCGCTCGAACCGCGATATTCTGACCCGCGGAGGTTCGAGATGAAGCTGGGATTGCTTATTGATTTAGATACCTGTGTTGGTTGTCATGGCTGCGCAACAGCGTGCAAGCAGTGGAACACATCGGGCACAATTGGGCCTTTATCAGACTCAAATCCGTACGGGAAGGATCCGGATGGCGCATGGTTGAATCGTATACGTACTTACGAAGTTGGCGACGCGCCGGGCAGCAAGACTGTGCATTTCCCGATGTCGTGCCTGCACTGTGAAAACGCCGATTGCGTGACGGTTTGTCCAACAGGTGCCAGTTACAAGCGCGAGGAAGACGGTATTGTTCTGGTGGATCAGGATAAGTGCATGGGTTGTAACCTGTGCGCCTGGGCCTGTCCGTATGGCGCGCGCGAGCTTGATCGGGATCAAGGAGTGATGAAGAAGTGCACCTTATGTGTTGATCGCATTTACGATCAGAACCTGCCCGAAGAAGAACGCCAGCCAGCCTGTGTGTTAACCTGCCCCACCAGTTCGCGCTTGTTCGGCGATTTTGACGACCCGCAATCGGAAGTCAGTATTAAGGCCAGAGAGCGTGGCGGCCGTGACCTGATGCCAGAGCTGGGTTACGAACCGACCAATAAGTATCTTCCACCCAGAGAGAAAGCGACGGTGGAAATGTTTGAGGTAGATTCATCCGGAGATGGCTTTTCACTGAAGGGCTGGGTCAATAAAATGATAGCGCGGTGACTTGAGATGCATCCTGCTCTTTCAATTTTGGTTTTTACGGTAACCTCCGGGTTCGGCTATGGTTTGATGACCTTGTTGATAGTGTCGCAATTACTGGGCGGGTCTCCATTTGACAACCCGAACGCTTACCTCACTGCTTTGCTGCTAGCCTTTGTGTTGATGTCCATTGGCTTGTTGTCGTCCACATTTCACCTGGCGAACCCAAAGAATGCATGGCGAGCGTTTAGCCGCTTCCGTACCTCATGGCTGTCGCGTGAGGGCGTGTTAGCGCTGCTGTATTACCCCATTGCGCTGGCCTACGTAACAGCGCTGTGGTTAAACGATTGGCAAACGACAGCCGCCGCCTATGCCTTAGGTGGCCTGTGTGTAGTATTGGGGTTTGTGCTGACGCATTGCACCGCGATGATTTATGCCAGTTTAAAAACATTCCCTCAATGGCATACGCGTTTAGTGCCGTTTGGATTCTCGCTGTTTTTTGTCTACAGCGGTGTGCTGGCGTATGCACTTGCTGTTGTCGCGGACGGCGGAAGTCCTCACGCTGCAGTCTGGATTAGCGGGTGTGTATTGGCGTTTATTGGGCTGCTGTTCAAGCTCAGTTATTTTTCCTTTGTTGGCGAGCCTTCCAAAACAACCATAAACACAGCAACCACGTTCACGGAAGCGACGGTGCGTTTGTTTGACACCGGGCACAGCGCAGAAAATTTTTTACAGAAAGAATTTGTCTATGTGGTAGGGCCAAAAACCAAAGCGCTGGCGCGCAAGATAACGCTGGCGTTGGCATTCGTCTTACCTCTGGTTCTGAGTGCTCTGCAGCTGTCCAGAGACAGCAGCAGCCTGAGCCTGGCGGTGTTCGCCGTATTGTGCGGCTACTTCGGTTTGTTGTTGGAACGCTGGCTGTTTTTTATTGAAGCGAAACACGTGGTTCGTCGGTTCTATGGCGAACAGCATTGACTTGTTTCCAGCCAGAGGCTGGAGTTCAGAACTCAGTAAAGACAGTCTTAAGGCTGATTTAATTGCCGCCCTGACAGCGGCCATTCTCGTTCTACCCCAATCCATTGCATTTGCGTCGATTGCCGGGATGCCCATTGAGCACGGGCTGTATACCGCCATAGTTACTCCTGTCATTGCGGCGCTGTTCGGCTCGTCCAGGCACATGATTTCCGGGCCAACCACGGCCATCTCAGTGCTGGTGTTTGCAAGCCTTGGTGCCAGTTACCAGCCGGGCAGCGCCGAGTATGTGCAGGCCGCCATACTGCTCACACTGATGGCAGGCGTGTTTCAGTTGGCGCTGGGTTTCTTGCGCATGGGTAGCCTTGCCAGCTTCGTGTCGCCCTCAGTGATGATCGGCTTTACCACCGGTGCAGCAGTCATCATCTTTATCAGTCAACTGCCGCAAGCGCTTGGCATCGAGCTGCAGGTGAGCACAACAACCGCGGGTGTTATTCAGGAGATAGGAACGCACATTTCCGAATTCCAACTGTTTGAGTCAATCATTGGCGTGACCGCGTTGCTGATTGCCGCGGCATTGCTATGGTTTGCACCCGGCTGGCCTAACTACCTTTTAGCGCTGCTGTTTGCGGCGGGGCTGGCAATGCTGCTGAGCAGGGAAGGCGCAGATATAGCCTATGTGTCGAGCATTCCTTTACAGTTTCCAGCCATGCAGTTGCCGGAAATGTCACTGCAAGATTTTCGACTGTTAGCGCCGGCCGCGTTTGCGTTGGCCTTGGTTGGCTTGCTGGAAGCCACGGCAATTTCCCGAGCCCTGGCGATTAAGTCGGATCATGAAGTGGACATCAGCCAGGAGTTTGCCGGACAGGGCTTGTCTAACATCATAGGCAGTTTTTTCTCGGCGTATATGGGGTCAGGATCGTTCACGCGCTCGGCCGCTAATCTGGACTCTGGTGCACGCACGCCCCTGGCCGCCGTGTTTGCATCTTTAATTCTGTTGCTCATTGTGCTGTTGTTTGGGCAGTGGATTTCACTGATTCCAGTGGCTGCTGTCGCCGGTATCATTTTACTGGTTGCTATTCGTCTGGTGTCGTTTCGGCAAATTAAACGCGTATTCACCACCAGCCGAGGTTCCAGTGCGGTGATGGTAATCACCTTTTTGGCAACGCTGCTGGTCGGCCTGGAGTTTTCAATCATCATCGGTGTATTCGTGTCGCTGAGCTTGTTTTTGCGCAGATCATCAACGGCGTATCTGGCCATTACTGCGCCCGACCCCAGTGCAGAACGGCGGCGTTTTTTCCGTAACGCTCGCGCTTTCGATTTGCAGGAGTGCCCACAATTGGTGTGTGGTCGTCTCGACGGGCAGCTTTATTTCGGTTCGGTTGATGATGTTCGGCGGCAGCTAAGAGCACTTGAACGTGAGCGCCCTCATCAAAAAAACCTGCTGATGTTAATGAAGCACTTGTCAGACATTGACATGGCAGGTTCGCAATTGCTGATTGAAGAATCGGTTCGTCGTCGCTCTCGTGGCGGGCGTTTGTACGTCACGATGCGCCAGCGACAAGTGAGCGATAAATATCGTCGTTTTGGCGTGGTGACCGCCATCGGTCATAAAAATGTGTTTTCGAACAAAGGGGATGCAATTGCAGCCATTGTTCCGGCGCTGGATCAGTCGATTTGTGCCACATGTACCACGAGAATATTTAACGAATGTCCCCCGGCACCAGAAGAGCATAGGGAATAAAGTCCAGGGAAGCTCTAGCTTGGCAGGTCAGGACAAATCGATTGACTCGATTGGATGTGGTTGATACCGTCGAAGTGGCTATCAGTTGGGAGTGTGTACTATGCGACGCCGGGAGCTCGTAGGTTTTGTTTGTCAGGCGATGGTGCTGCCAGGTGTATTGACGGCTTGCCAGAGCGTTCCACAAGCAAGGCATAATCCGATGACAGGTCGCACTCAGATCGGATTGCAGTTGTCTACATTAAACGCACTTATGAGCGAGGACTTCGACGCGACATTGGCTGCGGTTGCGGAGGTGGGCTACAAGCAGGTTGAGTTCTCCGCGATGGGTTTAATGGGTCGAGATCCACAGCAGGTAAAAACACTGCTTTCAGACTATGGTTTAACCGCCCCGGTAGGTCGGGTATCTCCTAAGCTACCAAGCGGTTTCTTTGAGCAAGCCCAGGAAGATATGCGAGCGGCTTTTATGCGGCACAGTGCGCCGGAGCGCTTTCTTGATAACGTAAAGTACTCGCTTGAGATTGCGAGCGCTTTCGAACAGAAAATACTTAATCTACCGGCGATGATGCCCGCTACTTTCGCGGACATAAAGGGTGTTTTGCGAAACATTGATTTGCTGAACCAGGCCGGAGACATCTGTTCTGCCAACGGCGTCTTATTTGGCTACCACAATCATAATTGGGAGTTTGCGCGGGTAAAAGACACAGCGGGTCGCAACGTAATCCCGTATGAGTTGATGCTGGAAAATACGGATCCTGGAAAAGTGACGTTTCAGCTGGATTCCTACTGGGTAGCGAAAGCAGGTGTTGATTTGTTTGAGACATTGGAACGTTACCCAGGTCGGTTTTCCAGCTGTCATCTGAAGGATATTGATGCAGCAGGGGCAATGGCAGACGTTGGTGAAGGCGAGATCAATTTCCCAAAATTCATAAACGCGGCGAAGCAAAGTGGCGCGCGCTATTTCTTTGTAGAGCGCGATAACCCGCCGCAACCCATGCGCACGGCCAGAATATCGTATGGTAACCTTAGCAAGATGGCACTTTAGTCCGCTCTTTAGCCCGCCCTTTAGCCCGCCACCGAAAACGCCAGTGATGTAATTATGAGTTCGCCACTTCACCCAGACAGGTTATTCGCTTCGTGTGAAACTCAGCGGTCAATTGCGCGCGAGTTGTATCAAACTGTGTGTGACCTGCCTATCATTAGTCCGCATGGGCATACAGACCCAAGTTGGTTTGCCGGCAATCAACCATTTAAGAATGCGACTGAGTTATTAATACAGCCAGATCATTACCTGCTTCGTATGCTGTACAGTCAAGGCATTAGCATGGACGAACTGGGCATTGCCCGGCGCGACGGCAGCACATCAGACGTGGACCCTGAACAGGTTTGGCACAGATTCGCGGCTAATTATTACTTGTTTCGCGGCACGCCCACGCAGCTGTGGATGGAGCATGTGTTTGCAGAGGTGTTCGGCATTCAAACCGCACTGAACGGGCAGACTGCGGCGGAAGTGTATTGCGAAATCAATCGGCAATTGGCTACTCCAGAGTTTTTGCCGCGCTCGTTGTTTGAGCGCTTCAATATTGAAGTGATAGCAACCACTGAATCTCCGTTGGATTCCCTGTTGTCGCATCAGATGTTGGCTCAGGATGACTGGCAGGGTAGGGTAATAACGGCATTCAGGCCAGACCCGGTGGTTGATCCGGAGTATGAGGGTTTCACGAGCAATATTGCAGCCTTGGCTGAACTGAGCGGTATTGCCTGCGACAACTACGACGCCTATTTGAATGCACTCCGCAACAGGAGGCAGTTCTTTATTAGTTTGGGTGCAACATCAAGTGATCATGGTCACCCAAGTGCGTTTACGGCCGATCTGGATAAGGCCCATTGTGAGCGATTGTATCAAAGTGCGTTGATGGGCAGCCTGTCTACAGCGGACGCGGAGTTGTTTCGAGGCCAGATGCTGCTCGAGATGGCGCTAATGAGCCTGGAAGATGGTCTGGTAATGCAGATTCACCCGGGCGTATATCGAAATCATAACCCTGTCTTATTTGAATCCTACGGCCGTGACAAAGGTGCTGATATTCCTTTGCCCGGCGAGTTTGTGCGTAACCTCAAACCATTGCTGGACCGAGTTGGTAATGAACCCGAGTTTACTCTGATTCTGTTCACGCTGGACGAAACGACCTACTCTCGCGAGCTCGCTCCGTTAGCAGGGCATTACCCCGCGCTGAAACTGGGCCCTGCCTGGTGGTTTCACGACAGTCCCGAAGGCATGCTGCGGTATCGCCAGCAGGTGAGTGAAACCGCAGGTTTCTATAATACGGTGGGCTTTAATGACGACACGCGTGCTTTTTTGTCGATTCCCGCTCGCCATGATGTGGCCAGACGAATCGATTGTCGGTTTTTGGCACAGCTGGTTGCAGAACATCGTTTGGGGATGAATGATGCGCATGAATTGGCGCAAGATTTGAGTTATTCGCTTGCCAAGCAAGCGTACAAGCTGTAATCGATGATACGCAGACTGCACACTGGCACCCTGCAAGAGCTGGCTGCGGATGTCTCAACACCCACTTATGACAGAGAGAACCTGGGTGCGGGTATCGTGCACTTGGGACTGGGCGCGTTTCATCGTGCCCATCAGGCTGTCTATACAGATGAAGCCATCGCGCAAGGCGGCGGCGACTGGGGGATTGTTGGCGTGTCTCTGCGCAGTGACACGGTTGCCCGTCAGTTGCTACCGCAAGCCTGCCTCTATTCGGTTCTCAGTCAGGACGCCAGCGACAGCGAGATTCGTGTCATAGGTTCAATACTCGATGTTCTAGTGGCACCGGAGAGCCCGGGCAGAGTGGCCGAGGCAATTGCCAATTCGGCAATTCAAATAGTGACGTTCACGATCACTGAAAAAGGCTATTGCCTGGCCTCTGATGGGTGCTCACTGGATCGCCGTAACCCCTCTATCGAGGCTGACCTGCAAAGCCCTTATTCGCCTGTTTCAGCGATAGGTCTGGTCGCGCTTGGTTTGCGGCAGCGCATGGCAAGCGGGGGTGAACCGATCACTTTGCTCAGTTGTGACAACTTGTCTGAGAACAGCAAGCGTTTAAAAGGGGTGCTCACAGAGTACATGCGCTTGAGTTTTCCTGACGTGATTCCATGGTTGAGCGATAACGTGGCATTTCCTTGTTCGATGGTTGATCGGATAGTGCCGGCTGTTACTTCCGAGCAAAAAGTGGTGCAAGCGGACTTACTAGGCGTGCAAGATGAAGGTGCTGTCAGCACAGAGCGGTTTACTCAATGGATAGTTGAAGATTGCTTTGCCGCGGGGCGTCCGGCATGGCAGCAGGTCGGCGTTGAATTTGTTGACGATATCGTGCCTTTTGAAAACATGAAACTGCGAGTGCTAAACGCCAGTCATTCGGCCATCGCAATGTGCGGTTTAGTGGCGGGCCTGGATACGGTTGATCAAGTCATGGCGGACCGACGATTGGCAGAGTATGTTGTTAGATTGATTGATACCGAGCTTGTCACAGCCATTGATGCGCCGCCGGGTTTTGATTTGAGTGTCTATCGGGATCAGTTATTGCAGCGGTATCGAAACCCTCATCTTAAGCATCGCTGTGCGCAAATTGCCATGGACAGCAGTGAGAAGATATCCCAGCGGTGGTTACCCGCATTCGAATTCGGTCTCAGCACAAAGCATTTGATCAAAGCGCTGAGTCTGTGGTGTTACTGCGTGTTGTGTACCGAGTTAGAGCTCAACGATCCGCACGCCGAGCAGTTATCCTTGCTTCGCAATAGTGATAAGCCCATGCCCATGCGCGTCGGTCAGGTGCTTGCCAGCGCGCGCTTTCAGGCAAGCGCTTTAGACGAGTTTGAAGAGCTTACAAACCAGATTGCCCGGAATCTTGCTCGACTTGAAAAATGTGGTATTCGAGAGTTTCTTCTTCCCGCTTGAATCACTAAATTCCTAGTGTCCCATAACATAAGTTCGCGCATCTGGACTGTCTGTCACGCATTTTCCCGGTAGTTTGTAATCTGCCCGGAATCCAATCTCTGCGTGTAACCGTCCATTTTCTTGCGCAAAACAGGGGTAAGCAGGTACAGACCGAGAATATTTGGTACGCAGATTACAAACACCATCGCATCTGAAAAGTCGAGAACCGCGCCCAACTGGATAGAGGCACCCAGAACGATGAATAAGCAGAACACGGCTTTGAACCCGAGGTCTGCGGCGCGGCTTTCACCCACCAGATACGTCCAGCCTTTCAAACCATAGTACGCCCAAGCAATCATCGTTGAGAATGCGAACAATATGCCGGCAACTGCAATTGTATAGGGCGACCAGGAAATATTGCGCTCGAACGCAGCCGAGGTCATAGCAATACCGTCGAGCCCTTCGGTGAAATTCGGATCATAGTAAAACGTAGTCACGATCACCAGCGCAGTGATCGTGCAGATTACAACAGTATCAATAAAGGGCTCTAACAATGCTACATAGCCTTCCGTCATCGGTTCACTGGTACGCACTGCTGAATGGGCAATTGCGGCGGAACCAATGCCCGCTTCGTTGGAAAACACGGCACGCTGAAAACCAATAATCATCACACCCAACGCTCCGCCGCTGACACCCTCGGGGCTGAACGCGCCTTGCATAATTGCATTGAAGGCAAAGGGCAAAGCCTCATAGTTCATTGCGATAATGACCAGCGCACACGTGCAGTAAAAAATAGCCATGAACGGCACAATTTTTCCGGTCACTCTGGCAATGCTTTTGATCCCACCGATAATCACAGCAGCCACTACGCTGGCGATGATAATGCCAAACAGCCAGCCTTTATCGCTAAACCAGCTGTTGTCTATGCCACCGGTTACGTTGACAAACTGCACATACGCCTGGTTAGACTGAAACATATTGCCTATGCCCATGCAGCCAATCACAATACCCAGTGCATAGAATTTGGCCATGCCTTTGCCAAGCTTTGCCAAGCCGCGCTCGGACAAACCATGTTCCAGATAGTACATCGGCCCACCAGAAATAGAGCCGTCCGGGTTTTCTCGCCGGTAGATTGTTCCCAGCGCACATTCAACAAATTTGGTTGACATGCCAAGCAGCCCGGCCAATATCATCCAGAAAGTAGCGCCCGGGCCGCCCATGGATATGGCAACCGCCACACCACCAATATTGCCGATACCCACGGTGCCAGAAACTGCGGTTGCCAGAGCCTGAAAATGAGACACCTCGCCTTTGTGATCAGGATGCGAGTAATCACCACGCACCAGTCGAATGGCATGGCGGAAACCACGAATGGGAACGAACGCGAAGTACACAGTGAAGAACAAAGCACCGATCACCAGCCACAGCACCACCAGTGGCAAATCAGCGCCAAACAGATGTACTTTAAAAAAGATAATGCTGGAAACGAGCGCGGTAATCGGTTGTACCGCCGAGTTGATCAGTTCGTCCACGTTCAATCCTTATTGTTTTCGTTTTGAGTGAGTCTGAGTTTAATTGAGTTGATGCTTCGCCAGATAGTCGCTGAAGTATTCGTCTGCGGAGATCTCCCGGGGTGCTATGGTGCGTGCCACACGGGTAATATTCATGTAGTGTTTGTAGTGCACATTCTCGTCCGTGACGTTGCCGCCCCAGGTGCCGCAGCCCATGGACAAGGAAAATGGCAAACCATTATCAAAACTGCCCCCGGTTGCAAAGCAATGTGCCTGATTGACGATAACGCGGCTTACAGCTAACTCCAGGCCTAATTCAGTCGCACGGTGTTCCTGTTGGGTATGCAGTCCCAGAGAATGACCCGCACCCTGGTAATTCAGGATCTCGGTAGCAATGCGCTTGGCATCATTAAAGTCCCGCGCTCGATACACGGTGAGCACAAGGGACATTTTTTCGCCGGAGAAAGGAGCCTGCGCGCCAGCCCTGCTTTCTTCTACCATCAGGAACCGCGCGTCCGCTGACGATTGCCGGGTCAGACCTGCCGTTTCGGTGATGTAGCTGCAGGGCTTGGCCAACATAGCAGGGTTCAATCTTCCTTCAACCCACAAGGACTCCTGCAAGCTCTGTTTTTCTTCGGCGCTGAGCAGATCTGCTCCGCAGCTTTGCAATTCATCTAGCATGTCTTTATACACACAATCAACAATTACCAAACAGTTTTCGGATGAACAGCTGGTGGCATTATCGAAGGTTTTTGAGGCAGTGATCTTTGCTGCAGCCTCGCTCAGGCTGGCCGTCTCATCAACAATTACAGTGACGTTGCCAGCGCCCACCCCGTATGCAGGTGTGCCACTGGTGTAGGCCGCCCGCACATTGTTTTGTGAGCCGGTAGCAATAATTAAATCCACCTGGCGGAGCATTTCCTGACTTAGCTCTTTGTTCACCGGTGCCGGTAGCTGCTGAACAAGATCGGTTGGTGCACCCACGCGTTTCAGTTCGGTATGAACAAGCTCAAGCAATCGTGCGCAGGAAGGCTGCCCCTTAGGCGACGGTGACAATACAATGGCATTGCGACATTTCAGCGCATTCAGAATATTGTTCATTGGTGTGGCGATCGGATTGGTAGACGGAACGATGACTCCTACTACACCGACTGGCCTGGCTATTTCTATCAAACCGCGTGCCGGGTCTTCATTGATAATTCCCACTGTCCTGGCATCTTGCAAATCACGCAACAAGCCAAGAGTTTTACGGTGGTTCTTGGTAATCTTGTCAGCGACATTACCAAGGCCGGTTTCTTCCACAGCCAATGTTGCCAGCCGCTGATTGTTCTCGGGATTCATTAGCGCCCACGCCGCGGCAGTAACCACTTCGTCAACTTGCGCCTGGTTATACGTATTGAAAACCGCTTGCGCGGCTCTGGCTTTCTCTATCAGCTGGCTGACTGCGCCGGCGGCGTTATTCATCAGGAACTGGCCCGCACCAGGCGGCCAGGTCGTGCTGTTGTCAATTGGTCGCGATCTATCACTTGCTCGCCGCTGACAAATGTTGCACGGTAACCTGAGACCGGCTGCAATAGTCGCTGACCGCCTGCGGGCAGATCTTGGACCATTTCAGGTACACCCAGTTTAAGGTCATCGTAGTCAATCACATTGATATCAGCTTTGAGTCCGACTTGCAGACGGCCTCGATCACTCATGCCCAGATAGTCAGCCCCTTCGCTTGTGAGCATCTGGATGGCACGACTTAGATCAATACCGTCACCGCCCTGGCGAATTCGGTCGCGCGTCCAGTGCGACAGCAGGTAGGTTGGAAAGCTGGCATCGCAAATAGTACCAACGTGCGCACCGCCGTCCGACAGCCCAGGCAATGCGGCCGGGTGTTTCAGCATAGTGTAGACATTGTCGTAGTTCATTTCCGTGTAGTTATACACCGGGAAATACAGCAGGGACTTACCGTCATTTTCAAGCAGCAGGTCATAACTTTTATCCCACACAGATACACCGTCGGCCCTGGCCATGCCTGCTACTGACGTATCGCTGCCCTGTTCGTAATCAACCACGCCATTGCGCTCTAATTTGAAGTGTTTCTCGGCAAGTGACTCGTAGGCTTCGATCAGCAGGTCGGTTATCTCTGGAATAGGCGAGCCCGGTCCTGCCAGCTTGACCGGCGTTTCAGACAGCATCCGCTTTTTGAACTCCGGGTCGCGCATGATGGCAACACGCTCGCTGAGCGGTTTGTCTTTGATGGCAATGTAACTCGGGAAGGCCATGACCGGGTGGAATGTGCATTCAAGACCAAGAAACACGCCGATGGCGCGCGGTGCCACCTGCAAACGGATATTCATGCCTTCAGCATTTAACTTTTCAACCCGATCGATAATCTTTTGCCAGTCATCCGGCGCAAAATCACGTTGCATCAATGACATGGAGCCAGGACGGCCGCCCGAATTTCGAAAGTACGCTTCCATCAGCTCAAATTCGTAATCGAAATTATCTTGTGGGCGCACCATGTCAAAGTCATTCACTGCCTGCAGTACACCATGCTCCAGCCCTTGAAACGCCGCAGCAATACCTGCTAACTCAGCCTTGCCCGCCTCGCTGGCCGGGGTCCATTCGCCATCTACGGATTTGTGTAAATCACTGCGGCCCGTACTGAAACCTACAGCGCCAGCTTCCAGGGCTTCACGCACAATGTTGCGCATCCTGGCGACGTCTTGTTCGTTGGCCGGCTCGTCATACACCGCACGGTCGCCCATCGCGTACACGCGCACCGGGTCGTGGGGAACCAGCACCGCAAAATCAATAGTGTGCGGCAGAGCATCTATAGCATCCATGTATTCGGGGAAGCTTTCCCAGTTCCATTGAATGCCCTCGTGTAAGGCTGTGCCGGGAATATCCTCCACGCCTTCCATTAAGCGAATCAATTTGTCACGGTCTTCGCTACGACAAGGGGCGAATCCAACCCCGCAGTTACCAAGAACTGCGGTTGTAACACCGTGATTCACTGAGGGCATCAACTCTTCGTCCCAACTGATCTGGCCATCGTAATGGGTATGTACATCAACAAAGCCGGGCGTGACGATTGCGCCGCTGGCGTCTACCGTTTTAATCGCTTCACCGGTGCAATCACCAATTTCAACGATTACACCGTTCTTTATTGCAATATCTGCTTGATAGGGCTTCGCGCCGGTTCCATCGATAAGCTGGCCGCCGCGTATCTTGAGGTCATACATAGTCTGTTGCTTCTTTGCTGGTTTCGCACTGTGGTATTTTAACGCAATCTTGGTCTAATAGTTCGAAATCAACATGTACAACACCTTCCAGGCGCAGACATTGCACTATTTTAGCCGGCCGCACAGTGGTATGCCTGAGGCGCCTGTTACTGGTCTGGCTGCTTGGTGCGCCGACGATATGCGTGATGAGGCCCAGTGGAGCTACACACTCAATGAGTCTGAATGCAACGAGATTGAAGCAGCATTAGCCACCGCCAGCGCAACAGACAAAAACCTGCATGAACGGCGGGCAGAGGATATGCCACTGCCAACGCTGGCGCCGCGCATCAAGCAATGGCGTCGTCAGCTGAGCACCGGCTTGGGCGTACAGCGGATACGTGGCGTGCCACTGCACAACTGGACCCGTGATCAGCAGCACCTGTTTTTCTGGTGTTTTGGTCAACACCTGGGTCTGGCCGGCGCTCAAAATCGCCACAATGAGTTATTGGGGCATGTTCGGGACGATGGTTCGGACGTTAATGATCCCACCGTTAGGCAATATCGTACAAGATCCGCAATCCCTTTCCACTGTGATGCAGCAGACGTAGTTGGTCTGTTGTGTTTGCGAACGGCGAAGCAGGGAGGTGACAGCCGATTGGTCAGCTCTGTGTCGGTATTTAATGAAATGCTCAAGCGAGATCCTGCGCTCGCGCGTGTGATGTTTACCGTGTTTCCCCTTGACTCCCACCATGAGGGCGGCATGTTCAGCATGCCGGTTAAACCGTGCCGATTTCATCAAGGTGAGCTTCGCACCTTCGGCCATAGTCACTATTTTCGAACCGCACAGCGCTACCCGCATATTAAAATGTCCGAACAGCAATTAGCGGCATTGGCGCTCTATGACGAAATTTGCGAGTCTCCAGAGTTGTTCATGGATATGACGCTTGAGCCCGGGGACATACAGCTGGTTTCAAACCACACGGTGCTGCATAGCCGTACACACTATGTAGACCACCAAGAGCCGGAGCTAAAACGCCATTTGCTGCGCCTTTGGATTTCACTGCCACAAAGCGATTCCTTCCTGGAGCGATGTCTAAGGTTGCGAGAACGGCTTGGATTGATTGGTTCTGTTTTAATTGAGCGGATGAGGTATCGTTTGAATAGCTAGTGTCCCTTACCATAAATTCGCACCATTTAGCCTGCATAATTCATCAAGAATATGGGCCAGGGTACTCAAATCAATGGGAAAGCTTGGGTTGACGCTCCGGCCCCAAACCCAAACTCTTTCGTACTTGACCTGGGCACAGTTATCGGCCAGAGTTTCCCAGTATTGTTACCACACCAAAGAGAGTCATATGAGTACAGCCAAACGCGCCCGGGAAATGCCCTACGCCACCGATGTCGAGGCGGGAGAGTCGTATTTTTGGTGTTCCTGCGGAGAAAGCCAGAATCAGCCTTTCTGTGATGGTTCCCATAAAGGGTCTGATTTTACGCCTGTGAAGTATACGGCTGAAGATACAACGCGTGTGTATTTCTGCGGCTGCAAAGCAACCGACAAACAACCGCTGTGCGACGGAAGTCACGGCAAAGCATCTTAGAAAATACTACGTGTGCCGCGCGATGTAATGGTCGGGCCGTGGCCCGCCAGCGGCTCGACGTTGCCGCGCCTGTTCAACGGTTTCAATAAGTGTTGCGCGTTCTACGGCCTGCTTATGGTTGACCGGCACAGCTTGCGCAGCATCTGGCGCAGGCATATCGGCCGCATTGTAATAGCCAATTGGCGATTTCTGGCCGCTCACATCAGCGTCAGGATCTAAATCGCGCTCGTTGGTAGCGCGTGGTTTTCGAACCTTCCCGTCAACCATTTCCAGGTCCAACCACCAACGTTTGATCGGGTTGCGTTTGCCGAAGCCCAGCGTGTCGTCAAGTTTTACCGCAATAGGCACCATGAGTGGCTTTAACCATCGCGCATTTATTCCTAACCAGGTTCCTATGCGGTGAAGCATTGACCCGTCCGCTGAAACCACTTTGTTTAATGGACAGGTTTTCATACATCGACCGCAGGCTGAGCCGCGTGAATTGTTAACTCGATAACTGGTACAGCGCTCAACGTCGGGTTTCCAGATTTCATAGCCGTTAAACATGACTTTATCGCCAAATGGAATGGCACTCACCGGGCATTCTCGCGCACACTTCAGGCAATTGCTGCAGAAATACTGGAGGCCAAAATCGATTGGCTTGTCAATGATGAGGGGCAGATCGGTAGTGAGCACCACTGATTTAAACCTTGGGCCGACAAACGGGTTGAGCACCAATTCACCAATTCGGCTCAGCTCGCCCAAGCCAGCGAGCAGCACTAGAGGAATGTGCAATACGTGGCTGTCTGCATTGGTTTGAGCACGCGCACTATAGCCTTTGCGGCGTAAAAATTCGGCCATCACGCCGGCCATTTCCGCACCACGCAAGTAGCCACGCATCGATTGGCAACCGGATATCCAATCATCGCCGCTCGCGCCTTCCATGGTGTCGTAACCCTGGTCAATCAGCATAACGACGGCATACTTGTGATAAGGGGTGATCGCTTGTCCATCAATTGTGTGCGAATACCAGGCGTAGTCAGGAACCTCACAAATTCCTGCGAGGTCTGCGCCAAGATGATAGGCAAGTGACTTGATGGCTTTTGTATTGGCGGTCGGGTCTTGCAGTGATGGGTCCTGGTCAGTCGCCGTTTTGCCGTCCTGGTGGGGAACCAGAGCGCGCAATGGCCCCATCATCCCCATTGTGAGCGGGTGCTTGTAGGCAAAGCGTTGAACTTCCCTGAACGCTTTTTTACCCAAATCGCCGGATCTGGCGCGGGTAAAAAATTCAGCCCGTTTCGGAACCCTGGGTATTTCGTCATCGAGAATAAGCGTCGTCGGACTCTCAACACGTCTGACTTGCTCCATCGGGTAGCGGCTTAGATGGGAAGCACGGCCAGCGTGCCGATTGCGCTCGCGCCCCGACATCGCGCCATTAACTCCTAACCAATGTTTTAAGCCGCTGACTTTGGCATCGCGTGCTAACGGCGTATCCAGAGTTAACTTATAATCCGTGCTGATCGCCGCGAGAGCGAATCGCTTACCAAGGAAAGGGTTTGACAGCGCGCCGCTGTTCGCCCTCTGTGCGATACCGGCGCGCAGAGCCAATTGCTCTAAATAGACAAGTGGGTCGCCATCTGTATGAACGCGCGCGTTATAACCAAGGGTGCGAATGTGTCCGGCCAGGCAACAAGCGATTTCAAGTGCTCGTAGTTTGGCGATCTCGTGCTCTGCACCGCAAATCCACTCGCTGGCTGGGTTCTCAGCTTCAATGTCTCTGCCGAACTCAACCATCAGTACAACGGCGAGTGGGTGTTTCGGGGAGTGATCTATTCGCCAGCAGGCATCAGTTATCTCGCACACACCTACTTGTGCTGCATCAAGATAATACGCTGCACCTTTTATTTCTGCGGTTCGTTTCTCCAGCTCATCGGGCACCGGCGCTTTTTCATCGGCTGCCGGTCCCTCTATAAAAGGCAAGTAGTAACTGCCGTATAAACTGGCAACATCGGCAAGCGTACTGTCTGGATCGTTTGTGGTGTGACTGTCTTCTGCAGGGGAATACAGTGTGCCTCGAAGTAGAGAGGGATCTCTTTTCAGTGCTTCAAGCGGCCATGGGCCTAACTGAACCGGTCTCTTGCTGGAACGCTCACGCAGCAGCATTTTGTTTAATGCTTGATGTGGAATACGTGAGTACGCCATCATCGAGGTTCGCTTTGCCTATGACTCTTTTTTCATACCGGTAGTTCTGTGTGTTCGCCCATGGTGCTCTGTCGCCCTGCTTCGGAAACAGGTGCATGGAGCGGGCCATATATCCTGAAGGAAAATCCTCGATCCACTGCCGTGGTGCCATGTCGCGGTCGCTATCGCGCAGTACAGGCTCTACGACATTTGCGCCTTTGCTTTGCATGTGGTTTACCAGGCGACAGAAAAAATTGGCATTCAAGTCCGCTCGCAAGGTCCAGGAAGCATTGATGTAGCCAAAGGTTGACACTATGTTGGGCACGCCGGTAAACATCATTCCATGATACGACCAGGTATCTGCAAAATTAATCGCTTCACCATCGCGTGTGAACTTGATTTTGCCATTTACAACCAATTGCAAACCAGTGGCCGCGACGATTATGTCGGCTGGCAGTTCCGTACCGGATTTCAGTTTTATTCCAGCTTCGGTAAAGTGATCTATGTGGTCGGTGACAACATCGGCCTTGCCGGATTTGATTGCCTCAAAAAAATCGTTGTCCGGCACGGCACACAGTCGTTGATCCCACGGGTTGTACCTGGGCGTGAAATGGGTATCCACATCGTAGTCTGGCAGCTGTTTTCTTACCTGATTCAGGAACATTCGTTTGATGGTGCCTGGCCAGCGCCGCGTGGCGCCATACAGCATGCGCTGCAGTGTTGCGTTCTTCCAGCGAATAAGCCGGTACAGCGTGTTTTTAGGTACGATCGCACCAAGCACTTTTTCAAAGCGATCATACTGAGGGCGGTTTGCCATGTAAGTGGGTGAACGCTGCAGCATGGTGATGTGCTCAACGTCTTCCGCCATTGATGGCACTATCGTGACCGCGGTCGCCCCGGAGCCAATAACCACCACTCGCTTGCCACGGTAATCCAATGTTTCAGGCCAGTGTTGCGGACGAACATACTCACCCTTGAAATTTTCGCGGCCGGGAAATTCGGGCTCGTAGCCGGACTCATAATTGTAGTAGCCGGCACACAACAGCAGCATATTGGCTTGATGCTGATGTACTGATCCGTCCTTATGTTCAGTCGTAACAGTCCAGGTGGCACTTGCACTGTCCCAATCCGCACGCTGCACCATTTGATTAAACTGAATGTGCTCAACAATATGGTTGTCTTCAGCAGTTTCTTCTACATAACGGCGGATGGAAGGGCCGTCGGCCAGTACTTTGCCACCATGCCAGGGTTTGAACTCATACCCCAGGGTGTACATATCACTGTCAGAGCGAATACCAGGGTAGCGAAACAAATCCCACGTACCACCTATCGCATCGCGACCTTCAAGAATCGTAAACGTCTTGTCTGGGCACTGGCGCTGCAAATGATACGCAGCCCCGATTCCTGATAAACCGGCGCCGACGATAATGACATCGTAATACTGCATTCCTATATGTTCTCTGTTTTTTTATCGAAATACTATACCTGTATCTTTCGCGCGATGCAGCGACTGATCAGTATTGGTGTAGTTGTTGGATAATATCATCAACCCCGTCAATTAAAGGGTCAACGCACGGCATCTTGTACAGCCTGCGGTATTCGTCAAGAACGTTCTGACGGTCGTCTGGATGCACATGGGATGTGTTCAGGCAAATACCCGCCCAGCGAACATTCTTGTTAGTGAGCCTGGCTAATATAAGATAATGCTGTAAATGGTCTTCAATACTGGGTATAGGGAAATCGGGGTATTCGTCAATTTCGTTCCGGCCGTGATCATGGCAGAGCACCAACGCATCAGGTTGGGAACCATGCAGCAAACCCAGGGTCACCGCCGCATAACCAGGGTGATAGATAGCACCCTGACCTTCGATGACATCCCAATGATCTGCATCGTTGTCCGGCGACAGTTCTTCGGCAGCGCCACTGATAAAATCGCTGATAACCGCGTCGATAGGGATTCCTGCGCCGTTAATCAGAATGCCCGTTTGGCCACTGGCTCTGAAATCGACGTTCACGCCATCTTCCACCAATGCGCGATGGATCGCCAGGGCGGAGTACTTTTTTCCGACACAGCAGTCGGTGCCAACAGTGAGAATCCGCTTGCCTGACCGTTTACGCCCACTTGCCACATTGAATATTCGATCGGTATCGCGCACATCTATCAAATGGCTACCACTGCGCTCAGCCGCTTTTACCAGTTCGGGAATTTGGTTTAAGCGTTGGTGTAAGCCGCTGGCCACATGCAGACCGGCTTCAATCGCCGTCAAGACATCTTCCTGCCAGCTGTGCGGAAGCGTGCCGCCGCTGGGTGCCACGCCTATGATCAGTGTCTTTGCGCCGGCTGCTTGTGCTTGAGCAATATTCATGCTCGGTATACCCAAATCCACGCTGCATGTCCTGCGTTTGATCTGGGCCACACACTCTGCAGGTCGCCATTGCGCAAGACCAAAACCTGTCTTGGCATCAAGTGGGTTTTGCACATTGCCAAGATAGATCGCGAAAGGCTGTTCCAGCGTAATCATCTCGCGCTACCGGTGCGGCGTAATACTCTACCGGGTCTTTGCGCGGTGCTCTGGCCGTCTTCGAACACTGTTACGCCATTTACCCACAATTGCTTAATACCCACTGATTGAAGTTGCGGAAATTCCGGCGTAGCGCGATCGTCAACAGTTTCGGGATCAAACAGCACCAGGTCCGCGAAAGCACCTTGCTGGATAATGCCTCTTTTTTGCAAACCAATATTCTCTGCGGCTTGCAGGGTCATTCTGTGCACCGCCTGTTCAAGGCTAAGATCGCCGGTATTACGTACCATCCAGCGCAACACTCTGGGGAAACTTCCAGTAGCGCGAGGGTGTCTGTCGTTCAGACCACCATCAGTGCATATGTTGCTGAATGGCCATGCGATCAGATCAGCAACATCGTCGCGGATCATACTGGTGCCAATCACCATTTCACTGTTGATGATTGAGCCATCATCCAGATTATTGTCACGCGTGTAGCGCTGAGCGTCCGCTATTAAATCAAGCAAGGTTTGCGCATCACTGCGCCCGCGGGCTTTGGCTATCTGTGCAACTGTTTTGCCGACTAACGCAGGTTCAGGCTTGTATTCTGAAATGAGCAGTCCATAAGCTGGCGCAATGTTTTCCAGTACCTCCTGTGCGGTGTTGAGGTTGTTAAAGTCACGCTTTGGAAACAGCACTTCCAGCGTGGATTGCCAATACTCATAGGGATACACATCTGCGCTGACCAGTATTCCGCGTGCTCTGGCGGAATCAAGTTTTTCCAATAGCCAATCACTGCGGCCCCACAGAGACTTCATCGCTAACTTCAGGTGCGAAATGTGCACCGGTATATTGGCACGCTGACCTATGATTAATGCCTCATTGATAGCTGACTCGAAATGTCGATCTTCGCTGCGAATATGTGACGCGTAACGTCCACCGTACTGCGCAGTCAGCTTTGCCAGCGCTACAATCTCGTCGGTATTGGAGAATATTCCGGGGTCGTACTCAAGCCCGGTCGCCAGACCGAGGGCGCCACTGCGCAGGTCAGCTTCGAGCAACGTGCGCATTTCTGATACTTCATCAATGCGCGCATGGCGCTTGTAATCTTCCCCCAGTATTTTGTGTCTGAGCGTGTTGTGCCCCGAAAAAGAAGCGATGTTGACTGCAGCGGGCTCACGCTCCCAGCGCTCAAGAAAGTCGTTGAGTGGGTAGTGTGATTCACCGTCCTGACCGAAGACCACGGTGCTGATCCCCTGGCTGGTTAGCGAAGTGGCAAGAGGTCTGGTGTGCAATTCATCATCGGCATGCGAATGGGTATCGATGAAACCGGGTGCCAGCACAAAACCGCTGGCGTTCACCACCGTCTCTCCGCGTTCCGGTGTGAGTTGGCCAACATCCATAATGATCGCGCCACGCACGCGCACCGAACCAACCAACCCTGGTTTGCCCGTGCCATCAATGATACGGGCGTTTTGGATCAGCCAGCCAGTCTGGCTCTGCCTGGGTGTTGTTGAGCAAGCTGATATAAAAATCAGCAACAACAGCAGGACAGTGCCAGGGAAAAAACGATGGTTTAGCATTCAACACTCCTCAGCTGCGGCATACTATATCAAGTACGGTGGGCGCCGCGAGTGAGCGCGCTGTGGAAGCGAGTCCATGGCCGATAATCACCTGGTAATTTGTGAGCAACGCCATGAGCTTGGTAATGACTTCTTGTCAGGTGAGCAAGGCCTATCTTGGCATGGTTTAGGTCCCGTTGACTGCGGTACCATTGCAGTCTTAATTGCGAGACAGAGAGATTGATGAACGATCGACCCACTGTTGCTGCCTTGATCTATTGCCTGCTTGTGGCGTCCTGTACAGGTGTACCGGCCGCAATGCCATCAGGAGAGAATACGGCGGATATCTACCATAACGGGTTCATTATCACGGTTGATCCATCGGTTCCTGAAGCCGCTGCGGTGGCTGTGCGTGACCAACGAATCATACCTGCATCCTTCTCATGGCCAGGAAGCAGGGGTCAATTACAGTTGGTAAAATGGCTGATTTCGTAATTCTCGAAGAGAATCCATTCGAGGTAGACCGTCGGAACATCAAAGACATACAGGTGCTGAAAACCATCAAGCGTGGTATTCCGGTTTATCAAGGTTAGGCAAAACAGCATGCTCAGAGTTTTTTTCATTTCAGTAATCGTTTCGTTGCTTGCATGCTCTGGAGGGCGTGAAGTGCCGCCCGCCCTGGCGACAAAATCGCCGGAAAAAGCCACGGTTTTTGTTGCGAAAAAAATCCATACCATGGACAGCTTTCGCTCGGTAGGTCAGGCGGTCGCAGTTCAGGATGACAAAATTCTGGCCGTGGGTTCGCTAGAGGCTGTTAAGCAGATTCTGCCAACCCATGAGCTAAGTGTTGATAAGCGTTTTGCGGACAAAGTGCTGATGCCAGGTTTTATTGACAATCATCTGCATCCGGCATTAGCCGGTGTTCTGTTACCGGCTCGATTTATAACCCCGTATGATTGGGAGCTACCTGGTCGAACTGTTAGAGGCGTGCAGGGCAGGCAGGCATTTCGCAAACGATTGAACGAGTTGGACGCCTCGATAAATGATGCGGAAGAATTACTGATTAGCTGGGGTTACCATGAATTATTTCATGGTGAGCTAAGCCGTGGTGATCTCGACGCCGTATCCACGACGCGGCCAATCATCATTTGGCAGCGTTCGTTTCATGAAATTATCGTCAATACTGCTGCTTTGAATAGGCTGGGTGTTTCTGTTGGTGAGTTTGCAAATCATCCGGCCATTGATATTGAGAAAGGGCACTTCTGGGAAACCGGCCTTTTCGCGTTATTCCCGAAACTCGCACCTATTATTCTTGATCCCGCACGATTTACTCGAGGCATGCGAGACGGATTAGTGCATGCGCAAATGAATGGCATAACCACACTCTGTGATCAAGGCGTGCCGCTGTTTGATCTGGGCATGGAGATGGCTCATTTGAGCAACGTTATCGAACAAAACCAACTGCCACTGAACATGTTGCTGATTGGCAATGGCAAGTCGCTGGCCATTGAGGGAATGCAAAAGGGCTTCGATATTATTGAGCAGCTGCCACTGCGCAGCAATGCCCAGCTGACCTACCTACCAAAACAGGTGAAGCTGTTAGCGGATGGTGCTTTTTACTCGCAATTAATGCAGATGCAAGATGGCTACCTGGATGGCCATGAAGGCGAGTGGATTATGCAGCCAGACGCGCTTGAAGCGGCAGCACGATTGTATTGGCAGGCGGGCTATCAGCTGCACATCCATGTCAATGGCGACTGGGGCGTAAAAGTGGTGCTGGATATCGTTGAGAAACTAATGAACGAGTCACCAAGAGAAGACCATAGAACGGTTCTGCATCACTATGGGTATTCATCCGAGGACCAGGCCGAACGAGTGTCACGGCTTGGCGTTTTGGTGTCGGCCAATCCTTTTTATCTCTGGGCATTGGGGGATAAGTATTCTGACGTTGGCATAGGTGCCGAGCGCGCACAGTTTATTACTCGTTTGGGTGACTTGGAACGCAATGATGTAGCAGTATCGTTTCATTCTGATTTGCCCATGGCCCCTGCTTCGCCACTAACACTGGCTGGTGTTGCCGCATCTCGACTGACGGCTAATGGCAATGTGTTGGCCCCTGCCGAGAAGATGACCGTGTATGCCGCGCTGAAAGGCATAACCATCGATGCGGCAAAAGCTATCCAACAGGAAGACAAAATTGGGTCCATCGAGCCGGGCAAATCCGCCGATTTTGTGGTGCTGGAGAGCGATCCTTTTGAGACAGCACCGGAGAGTTTTAGTGATATTCAAATATGGGGCACGGTCTACCGAGGAAATGTCGTCCCGCGCCCGATTGACTAACTGCGGGTACACACAACAGTTAGCTGCAAAAGTTTAGGTTTACGCTGACGTTGTAGTGCTTTTTTTCTTTTTCGCTTTTTTTGCTTTGCTGGTCGGCTTGGCTTTAGACTTTTGCTTGGCAGCGGATTTTTCGGTCGCAGCCTTCAGCTCATTAAATGATTCGCGTAAACACTGAGCGTAAAACCCGGGGTCGGGCAGCATGTCTCTGCACGCCGTAAACGACAACGTGATTCTGCCTTCCTTGTTTTGTACCGCACTGTACACAATATGGAATAAACCAACATTGGGCAGCAGCGGGCCAAGACTGAAAGAGTCGATCAATTCAGCACCGCACAAGAAAAGCTGCATCGGTGCCCCGGGCACATTGGTGACCACTGTATTCTGAATGACACTCGCTTCCGCAAGCCCCGTGGCGCTGGCGGCACGCAGTGCAAGTGATAAAACGTTGCCAGGCATAATGTCGGTAAGATCGATCGCAATTCTTGGGCCAAGCGCTTCAGCGTATGCTTTTGCGGAGCGCGACTCTTCGTGAACAGCTTGCAGACGCTTCAAGGGCGAATCGATATCTGTGCGCAATGCCACATTCATAAAGCCGACCATATTTCCGCCAGCAGCGCGCTCTTCGGGGGAACGCACATCAATCGGGCAACCGGCCACCAGGGTTTGTTCGGGAAGTTCTCCATTGCTACGTAAGTACTTCTGTAAACCCCCGGCTACTATCGTTAACATGGCATCATTAATGGTGGCACCAGGTACCGCGCTCTTGATTTCGCGTATGTCTTCAAAGGCAAAACGAGTGGCCCCGACAGAGCGATGGGGTGAGATTTTGCCTTGAAATCGGGTTCTCTGCTTTTCATCCAGTTCGTGAAAATCCTGGTTCTCACGACCCGCTTTCAAACGCTGGTAAGTGGGTAGCGCCTGTTTAAGCATGTCGAAGGTTTGCACCGGTTTTTTCCAGGCATCAACATACGCTCTACCCAGCATGAAACTCTTGGAGGGTCGCTCGATAACGCGTGGCGGGATGTCTTCATAGACCGTAACCTCGGGTGTGAAGTCATGCATCACATTCATGAACTGCGCCCCTGTTGCGCCGTCCATTGCACAATGGTGCACTTTCAGAAGCAGAGCGAAGCAATTCGATGGCAAGCCCTCCACATTGTCCAGACCTTCAATGACGTAGAACTCCCACAGGGGGCGGGAACGATCCAGCGGTCTTGAGTGAAGCCTTGCTGCAAGAATGCACAATTGCCGCCAGTCGCCTGGTTTGGGTAACGCAATATGACGGATATGATATTCCAGATCGAAATCCGCGTCTTCAACCCAATACGGCCGGCTGAGACCCAAGGGCACAGTTTCCAGCTTTCGCGTAAAAATCGGAGACAGGTGTAGCCGATTCTCGATAGTGGATAATATTTCTTTAAAGCGAACTATGCCATCAGGTGCTGTGCTTTGGTCATAGATACTGACACCACCGATATGCTGCGGCAGCCCCTCCAGCTCCATGTGCAAAAACATGGCGTCTTGACCGGATAATTGCTCCATTGAACCACTCCTATTTTCTTATATAGGACCAACATTACGCGCTCCGGTGAACTTGCGCAAGTTATAGGCGGTCTGGCGCGCAGTGGTGCAACCCGGCCACTATTTTTCGTGGGGACGGAGTGTCAGCGTCCCAGACGTCGAGATGGCTGCTTGTTACAGTATGCTTCTGCTAACTTCAGCAACCGGCTGAGGATGCTCTGTATGATCTTTTTCCAGCAATGTATCCCAGGTTTTGCGGAAATGAGCCAGCGCAGAATCGGCCGCAATACCGCGGGGCTGGAAAGGGTCGTCGAGTTCCAGTAATTTCTGTTGGGCTTCTATGATCACCTTATCTTCCCAGAAACCTTCGAGGAGACTGTCACGCAAGGATATCGAAATACTCTCATCTGATTGCTCATAGTTGCGCAGATAATTCCAGAAAAAGTGCGCTGTGCTGCCGGTCTCTGGTGTCATATACTGGCAGTTCCGGTATTGCTTTACGTCACTTTGATCGTCGCTTTGGTCCCAACCAACCGGACCAAATGCAGTTTCCATTAGGAATACGCCTGGCACAAACATTTGTACATAGTTACGCCGATCTACCACATCAGGGCCATTCGGGTAAGCCTTCACATGATAAGGAGCCGGTGCACTCTCTCTGTGCCAGCGTTCAAACTGAAAACCATTGTCCAGCCGTTCAATTTCTTGCTTGGTTTCTACTGCGTAGGCTTCAGAGCCGCCCAGTGTGTTGGTATGAACGAAGGCGAGATGTGAAAAGTCGGCCAGGTTATCGATAATCAGCATCCAGTTGCAGTCGTAATGCAAATAGGCTTCTTGTGGCAGGCCTTGCCACTCTGGATTGGTCAGCGGCTCATAGTCAATTATGTCGTTCGGATCGGCAAGGTTTGGGTCGCCCATCCAGATCCACAGCAGATTACCCCGCTCTTCGACCGGGTAGCTGCGCACTCTGTGGGTTGCTGGAATTTTATCCTGGCCCGGTATTTCAACGCAGATGCCATCGGAGTTGAATTTCAATCCATGGTACATACAGCGAATACAGTCTCCCTCAACTCGGCCCATCGACAGTGGCGCTGCCCTGTGACAGCAGCGATTATCCAGGGCCACGTAGCGGCCGGATTCACCACGGAACATGACCACAGGTTTATCCAGGAAAGTCCGTTCCAATTTGCCCGCGCTTTCAACTTCATGTGCCCACGCCGCCGCGTACCAGCAGTTCCAGATGTAGTTGTTTTCAGGTGCGCTCATTGGCAATCTCCATGGCGTTTCAGTAACGCTCAGTTATTATAGAGAGAGCAATATACTCTCATGTGAGAGCATATTGCAAGTGATTCTGCAAAATAAACGGTTTAAAAGCTCGCGATTAGTGCTTGAACTCAATAATATGTTCTCATATAAGAAAAGTTTGGCGGGGCTTATGGCGTGAATGATGATCGTACATTGGTATTGAGCCAGTTCACTCCGTATCGGCTGGTCAATCTCGCCAAGCGGGTAAGCGATGCATGCAATGCTGATTTTGGTGCACCGAATGGGATCAGCGTAGCCGAGTGGCGACTACTGGCCCGACTGGGTGAACACGATGAGCTCAGCTCCAGAGGGTTGCCAGAATCAACATTTATGGACAAGTCCCGTGTGTCAAGGGCGATAGCGTCGCTGGAGAGCAAGGGTCTTCTGCAGTCAAGAGTGGACGCTGAAGATAATCGAGCGAAGATTATCGGTCTGACTGAAGGTGGGCGGGCTTTGTATCAAAAGATGGTACCTGGCGCCTTGCAATGGGAGGCTGAGTTTCTGTCTGCCTTATCAGTACCGGAGTTGCGTGATCTGTTGGTGTGTCTGAGTAAATTGGAAGTCAAGTTGGATACGATGCACTCATAGCGAGCGGTGATAGCGAAACAATGTGCAAATGAATACCAGAATCGATGACATAGAAGTGCTGCGCGCGCTCGCCGTGCTGTTTGTCATTTTACAACATACGTTTGGAAATCTGATCACCTGGCCAAGCATGGCATCGGCGCTTATCCCTTACTTCAATGGCGGCTCAGGCGTTGACCTGTTTTTTGCCATATCCGGGTTCGTTATCGCCAAAGACTTTATGAAAAGAGTAGATGGCTTGCGCGACGGTGCGGCGAAATTTGAAGAAGCCATCAATTTTTGGATTAAACGTATTTGGCGTCTTTTACCCTCAGCGTGGCTATGGCTAGCCATTATTCTTCTACTCAGTATGTTCTTCAATAGTTCCGGAGTGTTTGGAAGTGTTACGACAAATGCCTGGGCCACTTTAGCCGGGGCTTTGAACTTCGCCAACTTTCGGCTCGCGGACGCATTTGGGCATTATCCATACGGTGCCAGTTTTGTGTACTGGAGTCTTTCTTTAGAGGAACAGTTTTATCTGGTGTTTCCTTTAGTGCTTATTTTTCTCAGACCGTGGTTCGTTTGGCTGGTGCTTGCGCTGCTTTTTTTTCAATTGTTTTCCGAGCGATCAATGCTGATGATGATGCTGCGCACAGATGCTTTGATGTTTGGGATTTTATTAGCAATGTTGGGCAATTCAAGGTATCACGGCAGGTTTGACCCTCGCTTTTTGGAGCACCGATTTGCAAGCCTGTTTGTGATAGGTGGCTGCTCGCTAGCGTTAGTGTTTGCGGCATCATCCGTTATGAGCAGCTTTTCATATCGCATGAGCCTGGTTGCTATTCTGGCAGGCGGGCTGGTGTACGCCGCATCTTATGATAAATCGTATGTAATGCGAGACGGCGTGATGAAACGCGTCATGGTGTATCTTGGAGCCCGGTCGTACGCTCTGTATCTTACGCACATCCCTGCGTTCTTTCTGTGCAGAGAAAGCTGGTTGCGTGCAACTGGTGATCACACACCCTCTAGTTCTGTAGAGCAGGCATTATTTGTGTTGGCTGCCTACTTACTGATGTTTGTATTGGCGGAGATGAATTATAGTTTTGTTGAATGCCCGCTTCGGCGGAAAGGCCGCCGAATCGTAGCGCAGCGGCTGGAGAAACCTACCCTGCGCGATCCAGTCGGCAGGGCTTAATGCACCTTTCAGGTATTATTCAGGTAGATCCTATTTTCTTATTCGGAGAAAATTAGAGCAGCTCTAGGCCTGTGTCGGCTGAGTGCCTAAAGACCCGCGCTGGCCAATAGACAAATAGTATGTCGCAGAATTTTCAATTCATCGTTTGTTCCCGGATTACGGAGCAAAACCTCTCCAAAAGTCTGGGCAGCGCCGAGTACAGTTATCATTTTATTTTAAAAGGTTATCTCCCGTTGCTGCAGAAAATGGGAGATGTGATTGAGGTGGATAATCCATCCGAACAAGTCGATGATGTGTATCGCCAGGCGCTTGAAGAGGGCAAAAGGCCATTATTCCTCCATTTTACGGCGCCTCAACATGTGGTCAGTGGGATTGAATGCCCAACAATATTGGTGTTTGCGTGGGAGTACGACACTATCCCTACCGAGTATTGGGAGAACAATGGTAAACATGACTGGCGAGTAGGTCTAAGCACTGTCGCCGGCGCTTTGGTGTTGTCTGAGCATACCGTAAGAGCTGTAAAAAAGGCGATGGGCGATGATTACCCGGTGGTATCCGTGCCCACTCCTACGTTTGAGATGATGGAGACGCTTAGGGTGCGTTCCAACAGGTCGGAACCATTAAAGCGCCTGGCAGTTGAATTTTCCGGTTTATTGATCGATTCGCAAGATATGCGATTGACGCCCTATGTTCCCAGCGCTGAGGAAGCAGAAGAGCTGGCGCTGACGGAATCACGCTACAGTTATTTTCTATACACGCGAGGCTTGGAGCTGGATGCGAAAGAAGCGGAGCTTCGGGAACGTGAGGCTCTGGTAGAAAAAGGCGAAGTAGAAATTGAAGAACAATTACGCGCGGAACTCTCTGCCAATATTCAGGAGCATTTAGAGGCCAGGAACACAGTGCGTTTTGCACTCGGCACTCTAAAGAGAGCGCTGCTCAGGCAAACCCTGCAATATCCTGAATTTGAACAGTTTCATTCCTCAATCTCAACGGTAAGGAAAAAACTGTTCCAGCAAGAGCAAACGCCAATCGAAACAAACTTCGATGATGTGGTGCATGAAGACCCGGTGACTGACAATGGGGTGTTTGCAGAGGGTGTTGTCTATACGGCGATTTTGAACCCTCTGGATTTGCGTAAGAACTGGAGAGATATGCTTACCGCATTTTGCACCGCGTTGAGAGACAGGAATGATGCCTTTCTCGTCATAAAAGTTTCAGTTCAATTTATCACCAGATTTTCTGATGAGCTCATTGAGCATTTACGTCGCTTGGACCGGTTTTCATGCCGGGTCATTATTATTAAGGCTCACTTGAGCGATAAGGAATACGCGCACTTGATGTCAGGCACCAGCTTCTATGTTAATACCTCCTATGGTGAGGGCCAGTGCATACCTCTGACACAAGCACTTGCCTCGGGAATACCCTGCATATCGCCGGCGATTACCGCAATGGAAGACTATATAAACACTACCTGTTGTCTCGTGCCGGATTCTCATATTGAACCCACCCACTGGCAGCAGGATCCCAGGCAGTCTTACCGCACTGTACACCACAAAATATCGTGGCCCGACTTGGTGGAAGCCTTTAAGTATTCCTATGAGATTGCCCACAACGATGCGAGGCGGTATGTAGAAATGTCTGATGCAGCGATTGAAGCGAGTCGTGAGTACAATTCCCTGGTAGTACTGGAAGAAACCTTGCAGAATTTCCTCAGTCACGGTGTTCGTGTCTCAGCTTGAATCGATAACTATTTCCACAATCAATGAGCCACACAAAACTTAATCTGATTCTCTACTCGCAAACCAATGCGCAGACTATTGCACAAGCAGCCGGGATGCCAGAGTACAGTTACTATTCGATTCTGAAAGAGTATCTACCCTTGTTGGAAAGCTTGGGAACAATCCATTATGTTTACGACCCCAAAAATGAAGTAGATACAATTTATCAGGACCGTTTGCAGCATGGCGAATGTAGCCTGTTTTTGCATTTTTCTGCGCCGCAGAATTACATCCCTGGCATAGAATGTCCCACGATACATGTGTTAGCATGGGAATACAGCACCATTCCATCTGAGTCATGGAATAATTGTGGCTTCGAAGATTGGCGCTTTGCTTTTGAACGCTGTATAGGTGCTATCACCATCAGTCAATACACGGTTGATGTCATAAAAGATTTAATGGGTGATGACTACCCAGTAGTCTCGATACCATGCCCTGTTTGGGACCGTTTTAACGAATATCGTCAAAAGCTAAAGAACTCTGAGCCTCTGGGGAAATGCGCGATACACTTCGAGGGTGTGTTGATTGACTCCAATAACATGGACCTCTTTACGGTTGTGCCGACCGAAGAAGAGGTAGAGGCTGAGAAGAGAAAGGGCGATCAGGAAATGCTCGAATTGAAGAGCACACAGGAACGTCTAACGCTGAAAGAGCTTGAGCTCGGCCACAGAGAGGCCAAGCTGTACCAGACTATGGCGGAAGAATGGCACCACCTGGAAGGCAAGATCGCCGAAGAAACCGAACGAATTGCTCGCAAAGAATCACAGCTTAATCTACAGATAAGTGCTGCTGCCAATAGAATGCTGGAGGAAGCGCGCGCTCAGTGGACGGCATTAGCGGAAGACATTAATAAAGGTCACGCCGCACTGGATGCCCAGGACAACCGATTCCTGGACTGGCTGCGGGTAAAGCAATCCGAATTCAATGTTGAAGAAGATAAGCCCGCTTGGGAACAAGTCGCGAGGGTTGAAACCCATGTGAACAGTGCGCGACAGTTAGCTGCCGCAAAGAGCGCCGAAATGGCGCAGATCGACAGAGATTTAGAGGCTGAGGCAGCGGCGGCAAAGGCGGCCGAGGAGGCGGTTAACAGTGATTCGATCGTACCCACGGCTGTTTATCTTGAGGGTTGTATCTATACCGCCATTCTTAATCCATACGATCTTCGAAAAAACTGGCGTGATATGGTGGTTGCCTTTTGCTGGGCTTTTAAAGAGGTGTCTGATGCTACTCTGCTCATTAAGCTAACGGCAAGTCATGTTGTGACCTTTGCTGATGAACTGGTAATGCATCTTAAAGGCGTCGCCCCATTCAAGTGCAGGGTGGTAGCTATTCACGCCTTTCTAGACAATAAGTCATATTTGGAATTGCTTAGTGCCAGCACATACTATGTAAACACATCGTATGGCGAAGGGCAGTCTATTCCGCTCACAGAAGCAATGTCGTGTGGGATACCCGCAGTCTCATCAAATCACACGGCGATGCAAGAGTATGTATTTGATCACTCGGCGTTTATCTTCAAATCCAACCCTGAGGTCACTTACTGGCAACATGACCCGCGTAAGGCGCTGAGATGTCTTCGCTATAGGCCGGATTGGTTGAGCCTGGTGGATGCATACAAGCGCAGTTATCATGTTGCAAAGAACGAACCAAACGAATTTAAACGCCTGGGCGAGCACGCTATTGCTGATCTCGAAAAGCACTGTTCTGTCGCCTCTACCAAAGACAAACTGACACAGTTTGTCCATTCACTGGCTTCTGCCACCTGACCACTTGCTAACTGAGGCCAACGATGTTCTTACTCTATGTAAATGAAGATGCTACGTCGATTCAATCGATCCGCGGCGCCCAGCTACGCGATCTCTATTTCAGAGTGTTCGAGGCACTCGGAGATGTTCAATATGTTAATGGCCTTAAAGAGCTTGTTCGAGCGAGCAGCGCCGTTGAAGACGATCAGGAAACACTTATCGTCGCTTTCAGTCCGGATGTCGAGAATATTGCTCAGTTCACCCTGCCGTTTTTGTGTATTGCGGATCCGCTTGCTGACAAGAGTGCGGTTGACAATGAGCTGTGCAAGGGCGTTCTGATTGCGCGCAATGCTGGCTTATATTTCCCCGCTGGTGGTTTCACCGTACCTTGGCCGGTATGGAACAACGCGCATATCCAGGAGCTGCGAACCGGTAGTGTCGGGACAGCTGTTACAAAGAGTGACCTTGGCAACGCTGTTCTGGATACCAGCGAAGGCGAGCATCAAACTGATGAACCTCACTTTGTTTTCGCAGCGACCATAGATGCGGCGGATTCGATCTGGACAGAAAAGCTTATTGTCGAGTTTACACAGGCATTTCGAAACAATAAGAGTGTCATGCTCAGGTTGCATCTCGTTAATGCATTTAGTGAGCAAAGCAAGAACGACGCGGCGGAAACTATTGCCGAGCTTATCGCGAAGCAGCCAGGGTTTTTGTGCCGAGTCATTTGTGTGGATTCCACTGCGCTCAGGTCTGATAGAGTGCCTGAGCCATCGTGTCAGCCAGCGTTCGCGTACGTCAGTAATCCGGACTTGAGTGATCAGTTTTATGCATCGCTATATTGGGCAGCGTTAATACCTGTTATTGGGCAGTCGGAGCTAAAAGAACTGTATTCTTTACCGAACAACTACCCTTGGCTGGTCAGTGCCGAGCGGTCGTTGACTGACTTGTTCAAGGGAGCACTTCATATCGCAGTGCATTCTCCAAAGGGTTACATGTCGCTTCGGAAAATGGCGAGGCAATCGGCCAGCAGCCTGTTGGCAGACCCACACGCGATTCAATCCTTGCAAAATGTTCTGGATGAATGCGGCTTGTATGAATCTATGCCGGAGTTGGATTTGCTGAGGCAAAAGGAGAACGAACTGTTGTCAGCAATCGGTATACGAGAAATGGTCACCAGTGGTTGGCTGGATCAGGATACTGCGACACTGGCACCTGGGTTTCAGATTAATGATTCTGATGTGTTCGTTGATATTGGTTGCGGTAGTGGTGGTTATTCTCGGTTTGCCAGCGGCTTTGCTGCCAAAGTGATTGGTTGCGATCTTGATGCAGAGCGCCTGGCACTGGCTGATCAACACATTCGTGAAGTCGCTCGATGCCCCGTGCAAACCATTGTGACGAACGGCGAACACTTGCAGTTGGAAGATGAATCAGCCGATAAGATCGTCTGCACTGAGGTTTTGGAACACGTGGATGACCCTGATCAGGTCATGACGGAGTTGTATAGAATTGGCAAGCCTGGTGCGACGTATTTGATAACCGTGCCTGACACGCTGAATGAAAGGCTTCAGGAGATGCTGGCGCCCCCTGAGTATTTTGCGAAACCGAATCATATTCGCATTTTTGAGCGAGATGAATTTCTAAGATTGATAGAGAAGTCTGGTCTTGAGGTACAATCACATAGCTTCAGAGGCTTCTATTTATGCTTTGAGTGGTTGATAAAATGGTTTGATGATCGCGAAATTGATGTGATGTGGGCGAAATTATGGAACTACTTGCTCGAGCATGAAAAAGGGCCATCAACGAAAGCCGCACTGGATAAGTACATCGCAAAATCACAGGCAATTATAGCGCGCAAACCAAGCGCTTAAACTATAAGTCCAGAGATTCAAAAAACTGATTCAAATTGTTCTCAAATACGCGTCGTGAACAATGCGTTTCAAGTTTGCGTACTGCTGCTTCGCTCATTTCCTGGTATTTGGCAGAGTTGTTACGGATCAGATCATCGCTTGCTTCGTAAGCGGCCAATAATGAGCGCCAGTCTACACGCCATCGTAGCGCTGTTTTGACCTGTCTTATATCGTGCTGCCAAAATGTAGGCTCCTCATGAGCGCTCAGAACCAATGCTATTTCATCATCAATATAATCAGCCAAAGCCGTCGTTGCTGGAGCGATGGCTGGCACACCCGCGGATAAAAACTCCATAAGAGGAATACACTGACCCTCGCCGTAAGAGGTATTTATGTAAAAGTCAGTCGCCTGAACCAGCTTTTCGAAGTCCTCATTGCTCAAATAGGCCATAACAAGTACAAGTCGACACTTAAAAACCGGTATCGATGAAAGAAAACCTACCACTTGGTTAGAGAATGCCACAATATGATTGGCAGAAATTTTGATCAGCAATGTGACATCGCTTCTTTCTTTAAACACGGTGCAGAATGCGAGCAGCATATCTTCCCAATTCTTGCGATGATCATGTGGGTTCATCAGCGTGGTATACAGCGTGCCACTTATATAAACCGCATTGGTCACCACGGCGTCACTGGCAGTTTCCTCGTCTGTGGTTTCCTCATGATCCGAGTGCTCGTTAGCGTCGCCCAGTGTTTCAGCGGTGGGCTGCTGCTCAGATTGCCTCGCATGGGCAGAGTCTTGCGTATCGGGCTCATTGCCATCCCACTCTTGCCAGGGCGGTGGTGGCATTTCGTCTGTGACAAACATGCAGCGGCTGTCAAACACAACACCGTCAAACACCAGAGTAAATTCATTGAGCCGGCCTTCTTCGCGCCGTTTTTTTCCCATCATTTGCACATCATCCCAAACCGGGCAGGGCAGGGAAACCACGTTATAGTCGTCACCCATTTCTTTCTTCACAGCGCTGACTGTGCATTGGGAATGAGTAATTGCCGCGCCAGCTTTTGATAAGCCAACGCGCCAGTCATTCAAACCAACATTACCCCAGGGTTGATTGGGGATGGTGTCGAACTCCCAGGCAAACACCGGAATGGATGGAGCTGGAATATCCAGAAACATATTGTGCGGCGCTGTGAATTGCAGCACGATACATTGCTTGCCCAATTCGTTGGAGTCTGTCACCCGTCGGAGAATGTCGTATTTATCCAGTGCTATTTGAACAGCGCCCAGTTTTTCGAGAGAGGGAAGAAAGTCTTGCAGTACGAAAAAATAACTGTACTCGGCCATGCCGAGCTGCTCAGACACGTTTTCCGCATTCACTTTACTGTAAACAATGATATCGAGCATACGAGCCTGGTTAACAAGAATACTGGCGTTCGGTTAGGGATTGTCTTTCTTTTGGCTGATCAATTCGTGCGCTGGGACAGCGCTGCCTCCCAGCAGTAAATATCTTAACCGTTCCTTTGCACCCATAGGAATCGATTTTGCAATCCTGTTAACTATTGCATGCCCTTTGGAGCGAAATAGATAATGCAACATTCTTTCACCAAGTGGCTTGTTGACGGTTCGATTAGCCGTCAGTTTTCTGAAGAAATCGATATTGGCGCTGGACTCGTCCGCCGCGGTCTTTTTGCTGCACGCGTAGGACAGGTAGCGGCTGTTATAAAAATGCTCCGCTTCTGGCTGGTCAGTCCATGCGGTCGGTTCTTCCCCTCTCTGCAAGCGTTCCACCAAGCTGACAATACGGGACACCCAATCGTCTACATCATAACTGGCGGTTTCAATTGCCGTGTAAGGGCGTTTCTGCGTTCGTTCCTTAAATGCACCAAGATCGGGTGCCAGCACGGGCAAACCGGCCTTCAAGCAAGTGCTTAAGGTGTAGCTGTAGGTCTCACCCCATAGAGCGGGAAACCAGACAAGGCTTGGTGCTAAATCCATCAGTCGTTGTTCCAGCTCGTCATCGTCATAAGCACCAAGCGTTGACACTATATTATTCAAAGACCTATAGGCATAACCTAATAAAACAAAATCCAGCGCGTAGCCACGCATGGCGGCAGCCCCGGCAACTTGCTCTAGAAGGTCGGCTCCTTTTTCAATGCTCAATGCGCCAATGACCAATACTCTTGCTACCCGTGTGGGTGGATGAAGGGTGATGCCTGGATATGGGTAATCTGCCTGGAAGTCCGGATGAAATGCATTGCTGAAGTTGTGCTCTGGAAAAAACTGATCATAGATTTTTCTCGCGCCCGCACTCGGGGCCAAAACAATTTCCGACATGGAAAATACCTGCTTTGACAATGAACGCAGGGTATTGACGCTAATTCCGCACGCAAGTGTTCTGTCCAGTTCAGAGGGCAATTTTTCTTTTGCGCTATCAATATCAAACTCCTCGCCGGGTACACACAGCGTCGGTCTCCCATTGATAAAGTAGTAATCGTGCAAGGAAGTGATAAGCGGTCTGTCTTTCAACAGTTTCAGTAGACTGGTGAGATTTTTTTCAAGTCCCATTACGTGGTGTAAGTGAACCAATTGAATACGTAGAAGCGAAAAACAACGTTGCAGCAGTCTCTGTTCAGCGGGGAGTGTGAAGCTTATCGTATAGTTGGCCGAGCAATAATCAAAACTCAGCTGTACTTTGTTTGTGCTTAATGGCTGAAGCAGAATGTGGATCGCGGAATCAGACGTCGCTGACGCAACTTCATCCACGTATTTTTGCGTACCGCCACCTAGATTATGATTAATGTGAAGTACGGTCGGTTTTTGACAGGTGCTGACGAGGCCAAATATAGCTTGTAGCCGATATGCCTGAGCCGGGTCTTTATCGATATGTTTCGCTACATCAATGTGATATTTGGGGTGCAGTTGCTCAAGCACATACATCGAACGACGTATCAGGGCCTGCTTTTGATCAGAAAAGCTAACCTCACCAATATGCTCCACAAAAACATTGGTTGCCAGCACGTTCTTGAAGCCGGCTTTCGCGAAGCGAACGCATAGGTCGTTTTCTTCTCCGTAACCCAGACCAAATCGGTCTTCATCAAGGGTCCCGCATTTGTTCAACGCGCGACGGCTGATGTACATACAAAACCCGACGCCGGTTGGGATTTCAATCGATGCTTTCTGCACATTGGATGAGAAAATTCGATCGATGCTCTCCGTGGTGTTCTGTAAAAACAACTCATTCTTTTCACAAAAGTTTGGGAAAGAGCATATCTCGGCATTGTTCGAAAATGGCGTTACCGTAGCAACCGACGGTTTATTTGCGTGTTGGCTTAAGCGATCTATCCAGGCGTTTGCGACCACTGTGTCCGAATTGAGTATGATGCAATCAAGGCTATCGAAAGCTGCCAGGCCTTTGTTAACGGTTTTTACGAAGCCCAGGTTCTTGTCATTAACCAGAAGTTTAATGCGACCTTGTTGCTCAAGCTCTCTCAGGTACTCCAGAATTTCTGGTTCGGGGCCTTGATCATAGATAGCCAGTAGTTCGTAGCGAGTCTTATTGTCTGACTGAAATACGCTGTCTAAACAAGCGCGAAGCTCCTCGCAACCCGCGTACACAGGCACTATGATACCGAGCTTCTTCTGGTCGAACAGCTTCATCGGCAAGAGACTGTGTTATCGTTTTTCAAGTTAGTCATTGTTCATTGCTGGCTAGCTTCAATGTCGGCAAAGTACCGGTATATGATTCGATCGTATTCAACCATTTCTTCCAACCTTTGAAAGGTTTTGCTGGTAGCGCCCATCTCTTTCAATTTGCTTTGCCGAACACTTGGATCATTGCTCACCGAACCCACGTTCATTCGATACTCTTTTGCCTCGCTGTCAGCCAAATCGAAATTTGCATTCAGATCTTTGTCGAGGTTGACCCACGTATCCAGTGTATAGACCGCGTTAATACTCAAAATACGTTTCATAGCACGATTAATTACATCGCGCTTTGGCGTCGTGTGTAATTGACGACGGGCGTTGTAATGCCCACCCGCAAAGAAGTACATATAGAAGTTGTCGTAGTGATCATCCAGAAATGCCCGCATACCAGGCTCCGCATGGCAAAAGTACTCGTCGGGGCTCAAATATCGGGCCGCATGCAGCCCGGAATGTTCAGGTTGGCTTAGCTGTTGTTCCGTCATGTCTTGGGATTTGGCATTCAGGTAAAAGTAAAAGGACAATAACCTGTCCATAGGGTCGCGCAAGACAGTGAACGAAAATACGCGACCGGGCAACATGTCGATTAGGCTGAGATCGAAGTGCCCTGAAAACACGGTTTTCTGTTGCAACTCGGCAACCTGGATATTGGCGAGTTGTTGCTGTACGCGCGCGGAACAAATATTGTCTTTACCGAATCGGTCGATTAGGAACTGGTGGACCGATTGGCCCGCGGTTTTCGGCAGATGCACGAATGCCAGCTGATCATATTGATTTTGATCATGCAAAATTAAAGCCTCCGATCAAAATTTTCTTCGGCGCATAGATCGTGAAGCGATCGCGATGGTCTTCCAGCGCTGTGAGAAAATCATGAATTTTATGGGCCGGTAACAAGGATAAATCCTTGGGGGTGTATTGCCACCACCTGGAATCCAATAACTTCAAAATGGTTTCTTCATCAAACCTGTATCGGATAACCTTACCCGGATTGCCACCGACGACTGCGTAGCTCGGCACGTCTCTGGTTACAACCGCACCTGCAGCAATCATGGCTCCTGTACCCACTCGTATACCTGGCTTCAGGAAAGCGCCATGCCCTATCCAAACGTCGTGGCCAATAATAGTGTGTTGAACTTTAGTAGCAGGTGGCTGGTTATGGCCCGCCTTAACTGGTTGGTTGTTGTCATGACGTAACAGGTGATGAAAATTGGGCGGGCATTCGAAAACGTCGGTGTTTTTCATATAAGTAAATGGACTGGTTGAAAGCCAGTCCATCGGGTGCGCCTGGCGACCAATCTGTATGTCTTCTCCGAAAGAGCAATATCGGCCGGTTCTTACGCTCGACATGTAACCGCTAACCGCATATGAGAACGCGCCCAGTTCCACCATGTAATTTAATTCGCAGTTTTTGGTGGCGCATGGTGGTTCGAATTTTGCCTCTGGCGGGATCAGTTTACTGTTTCCCCAAATATCTATACCAAATTTAGCGAGCTTGTTCAGCTGTTTGCGATTGACTTTGATCATGAATTTTGGGACCTGCGAGCGCTGGCGCTATAAACCAGGAAACACCTTATGAATCTCAACGGCGGCGTCACACGATATCAGATCTGTCTGGTTGCATGAATACGCTGTCTGGATAATTCTGTAGATACTTCTCACATATTTCCGGGTATTCGGCGACGTGCTTCGAAAAAAAAGGCTTTGCGAATGCCCGCATTCCATCAACAATCCCGGGAGGTGGTGGGTCACCGAAAATGGCTGTTTCCACCAGGTCTTTGCGCGCGCGATCTCTCTGGTCTTCTGTCAAGCGTTCATCTCTCAGTGCGCGTTCTATCATTGCGAACAACCGCGGGTCTAATCCGGTGTTTTCTCGTTTTGCCGTTGGCAGCTGAGTCGCCAGTTCCGGGCTTAACACGCCGATACCCTTGAGAAAATGGTGGGCGATGCAGCCGTTTTCAAAGATTGGCGGGTCGTAAGGCACCACTATGAGATTTTCAGGCCCACACACACTGCCATATTCGGCCAGCAAATCGGAATACATCCAAGGTTGAGGGTTGTAACGCAACTGAAACTCACAGTAATTCTCGAATCCCGGTGACCAGATCGGCTCTTGATTGGACAGAGATTGTCCGTACATTGAAATGAACCAGTCAACGTGGTGCCGGATAAACACCACAATCTTAATGTTGTAACCGCTAAAGTACTCGTTGAATTCATCCCGGTGCTGTTTGCCTAGCGTGGTGAAGAATTCATTGCTGATGATAATGGAATGTGCACCGGACATTGCAACTTCGCGATCGAATATCGCGCGGTCAATTTCTTTTGGTTCGCCAGGAACAAAACTGAATACCGCGTTTAAGTGGTAGTGAACATAGCCATAGGCCATATAGCTGTTTGGATACAAAATGCCATGATCCAGCAACAGTTCGGCATTGGCTTTCAGGTGTTTTTGTATCGCGGTTGATCCAGTCTTACCCATACCAATGTGCACAAAAAGTGTGGGCTTTTTATCAGTTGTCATAGCAAAAAAAGCCATGCATGTTGTCGAATGGGCATAAGCATTACTAATGCTGTCCTGTAGTCAGTTGAGTTCTTGTTTGGTCATTGACTCTATGTAGTGGTCAACGACCTGATGGGTTTCTCCCGCCATTCTGGCTTTCCCGTCTTCAATCCACAGCACTTTATTGCATAAATTTCTCACCGTGTGGGTGTTATGCGACACCAAAATTACTGTGTGATCCGAGGCCATTTTAGCTTTTAGAATTGCAGCGGACTTTTCTCGAAAAGTTTCGTCACCGACACCTAAAACCTCATCAATGAGCAATATATCGGGGTCAATCATAAGCGCAATCGAAAAACCAAGTCTCGCTTTCATGCCAGCCGAGTAGTGTTTGACGGGTTCTCTGATCGCATCACCAAGGCCGGAAAACTCGATTATGTCTGCCATTTTTTCCTCCAGCACTTCACGGCGACAGCCCATCAGCATGCCGCTTAGGAGGATATTGGTTCTGCCATCAAGTTGCTGATCGAAGCCAAGCTGCAAAGTGAGTAATGCCGCAGTGCTTTGATTGCGGTCAATCACACCGCCGTCCGGATCTATCACACCGGCAAGCAGCCTTAACAAAGTACTTTTCCCTGCTCCATTGCGCCCGATGACGCCAATCGAATCACCGGGATAAATATCCAGATCCAGGTCGGTCAATACTTGATGATACTGGGCACGCTTCAACGTTCGGTACTTCTTATACCGTACGCTCACTTTTTGTAAGCTCATTAGAGGTGACGAACCCTGGTTCATTGCATTGTCAGCCGTGGGTACGCCTTGCTGTGCTGGTGCATGAACTGGCTTACGCCAATAAACAACAGAATAGATAGCGCAGCTATGATACTTAAAGCTGTTAGATCAGGTGTTTCCATTCGCAACATCACAACTCGATATTGCTCGATTAGATTTGCAACAGGGTTCATCAGGAAAAGTTCGCGGTGTTCGGCCGATATTGAATCAGCGGTAAAGAATACGCCGGAGCAGAACATTAGAAACCGGATCATAAGTGCGATAATAATATGCAGATCGGGAATAAAAGGCACTGCCGCAGCCACCAGAATGGAGAGACTGGCAATCAGTAGAAACTGCACTAGAAACAAATACGGCAACCACATCCATGACCAGTCTATGCCATGGCTGAATACCACGAATAGTGACAGCAGTATAAGAACAAACAACTGCTTAATGCTTAGAACAAATACGTCGACCAGAGGGAATAAACGCTTGTCAACATCAATTAATTGAATCAGATTCGTGGCACGGAGAATACTGGTTGAGGCTTGTGTGACCGTGCTACCAAACCAGCTCCATACTATGACGCCAACTAGTAAGTCATAGATAAAGCCGTCGCCACCGCGCCGCAGCATTACTTCAAACACGAGATAGAATGCGGTGATAAGAAAAACAGGCTCAAGAAACCACCACACGTAACTCAGGTAATTCCGCTGCACTTCAGCCCTCAGTTTTGACACCGAGTAATACGCCAATAGGTCTCGATCAATCAAGGGTGCTCGATCCCCGAAATTCTGATTGTGTACTCATGCGGATGTAACACTATATTTTACGTGACAGCCCGGAAAGTTTCGGAAATCTACCCGGAATACATGGGCTTACTGCAAAGGTGAACAAGGATATCACCGTTGTCAGCCAGGCGCACTTTTGAGGAATGTACAAACTTCTCAGGAAAATGCTATCAATCCGCAAAGAGGGATTGAAGCGACAGCGAACACAGTGTGCCAGGGTTTGATTAGAAAAAGGGTGAGTTCACCATAGTTTAGGGGTCAATTCGTGCAAAATACGCCAGGATGATACGCGTCCGGATTGCGATTCTTTTCGTTTTGCCCATACTGCCGGAAGCCCTGCTATGGCGTCTTTCTTGGCTTTGATTATGGTTTTACGCTTACCCTTGCCAGTGTAATAAATCAGTGTCGCTAAATTTGCGAACAGGTGAAGAGGCAATAGTGCAATCAGCAGTGGCATCGGCATGTTTTTGACGTAATTCCAGACCATGTTTCGATGACCGTAGTAGATCGGCGTATCGGCGATATGCTCTGTTAGCCCTCCTCCATAGTGATGTACCATCGCATCCGATACCCACAAGCAACGGTAGCCTTTTAGGCGAAGCCTGAAGGCAAGGTCTACATCTTCGAAATAGCAAAAGTAATCGTCATCAAAGCCCTGAATTTCATCAAGAATCGCTCTCTTATACATGGCCGCTGCGGCGCAGGGAGCAAACACTTCGCAATGGCTACGGTTGCCTAATACGGGCCGTTGGTATCGGTGTCTTTTCGCTAAGCCGGAGTAAAAAAGTTGGTCTCCAGTGCCATCGTATAGTGAAGGGTTCTCCATACTTAGCAGGGTTGACGCAAAAAAATCGAATTCCGGGTTCTTGTTTGCGGCGCCTACTAGCTTTGCAAGCCACGTCGACAGTGGTTTGGTATCAGCGTTTAACAACACAACCCAGTTAACTGACTTATCCAGTTGCTTGATTGCCTGGTTGTTAGCGTGCGAAAACCCGGTGTTACTTGAAAGGCGAATTATGTGCAGGGGGAGCTGGTATTCCTCGCGCTTTGGCAGCGAGTCATCGGTGCTGGCATTATCGACAACTACCACCTGTCGCGGCGGCAAAGTCTGGCACTCAAGGGCCGCCAGGCAGGCTCTAAGAAACGAGCCACTGTTCCAGTTAACAAGAACAACGGCAATATTGTCCTTTCGATCAGAATTCATTGGGCGCAATAATATACACAGTGTTTTTGGGTTTATTCCGCGCGAGCAGTGCGCGACTGGTCAGCACGTTTGCAGCGTAACATCTAAAAGATGCGCTGGACTCGGCATTATTGCCCGCATCGAAGGAAATCGCAGGCTGAAAAAACATAAGCTCTTCCCGCCAGACTATTTTAAGCTTAAAATATCGGATTGTCGAAACGCAACCCTCGGAGAGTTTCTTGAGCACCGTTTTTAAGGAATTTGAACGTACCCAGCAGCGGGCGGCAGAGAAGCCATTCCTGCACATTCCAGCCATTGCGACCAAGGCGTATGCTGATAATGCCATTGATTTGAGCTACGGCGAGGCCTACCAACAGGTAATCGCTTGCGCGCAGCAGTATGCAGGCCGTGGGCTGGGGGAGGGGCAGCGTGTGGCATTGCTGCTCGAGAACAGAGCAGAGTTCTTTATCCATTGGCTGGCTTTGAACGGTCTTGGCTGCAGCGTGGTGCCCATTAATGGCGAAATGCCGGCTGAAGAAATACGGTATTTTCTCGAGCACAGTGAATCTGTAGCTGTTGTAGCCATTCCGGAGAAGCTCCGGTTGCTTGCACAATCAGTCGATGGAATCCAGACCCCACCACCCATTATTGCCCACACCAACATAAATGATTTGCCAGATTTTGAAGCCAGAGCAAGCCAGACTAAAGCAGATGCGAATACTGAATGTGCGTTGCTGTATACCTCTGGAAGCACGGGCAAACCCAAGGCATGCATTCTCAGTAACGAATACTTTACCGCGTTTGGCGATTGGTACCGGGAGCTTGATGGCCTGGGCCAAATTGAATGGGGCAAAGAGCGATTGCTCACACCCTTGCCCTTAGGGCATATGAATGCAATGGCGGTATCCAGCACCGCTATGATCATGAATGCCGGCTGTATTATTCAGCTCGATCGATTCCACCCAAGCACCTGGTGGCAAACAGTGCGTGAGTCCAACGCCACGATCTTGCATTATCTTGGCGTATTACCGGCGATATTGTTGCAGCTCCCTGAAAGCGAAGCCGATGATTTCAGCAAGCAGCTAAAGTTCGGCTTTGGCGCAGGGGTTAACCCAAAACACCATGCACCGTTTGAGAAGCGTTTTGGCTTTCCACTGATTGAAAGCTGGGCGATGACTGAATGCGGTGCGGGCGGTTGTGTAACTGCCAATAGAGAACCCAGACACGTCGGAACGAGTTGTTTTGGTAAACCAGACGCTTCTGTGGAATACCAATTGGTTGATGAGCAGGGTCAAGAGGTGCCATTTGGTGAGCCGGGCGAGTTAAGAGTGCGCGCTGCTGGGTCCAATCCGCGCCGTGCATTTTTCTCGGGATATTTCAAAAACCCAGAAGCAACAGCGGAAATTTGGCAGGATGGCTGGTTGAATACTGGCGATGTTGTGCGTCAGGGTGAAGATGGCAGTTTACATTTCGTTGACCGGCGTAAAAACGTCATCCGTCGTTCCGGCGAGAACATTGCTGCCCTGGAGGTTGA
This sequence comes from Gammaproteobacteria bacterium, assembly GCA_030429735.1. Classification (GTDB taxonomy): domain Bacteria; phylum Pseudomonadota; class Gammaproteobacteria; order Pseudomonadales; family JAUIET01; genus JAUIET01. Next base: position 206,757 of record JAUIET010000003.1, on the reverse strand, counting down.
GGCCGCATTATCGCTGAATCCGGCAATAGCAGAGGCGCTTGTCACGGCCGTTCCCGATGAGATGCGTGGCGATGAAGTAGCCGCTTGCGTTATTCCGGCAGCCAGACTGAATGAAGGCAAGCAAGAAGGAGAGGCCCTGGCGCGCTCTATTGTTCAGGATTGTCTGGAGCGTCTGGCCTATTTCAAGGCGCCGGGCTATGTGTTATTTGTTGACGAGTTGCCAAAAACCGCCTCTAACAAGCCCAGGCGTGCTGACGTAAAAAAGCTTGCACGAGAAGGTGTGGAGAAAGGTCGCGCTATTGATACACGTGCTCTAAAAAAGCGTTAGGGATGGATCAGGGCGGCCGCCAGTGCTTGTCGAATCTGGTCCGGAATCGAGGTGGGCTTGTCTGTTTCTCTGCTCACAAACACGTGGGTATAGGTTCCCCAGGCGGCGGCTGAACATTCATCCTCGGCAAACACGGCTACGCCATATTCCACAGAACTGTTTCCCAAACGATTTACCCTGAATGCGGCATCAATCTTGACTGGGTACGATAAGGGGGCAAGATATTGGCAGCTAGAAGAGACGATGTAGCCAACCACGGGGGCCGTTTCCGGGTTGAATCCAGCCTTCTCTATCAAGTACTCATTGCACACGGTATCGAAAAAACTGTAATACACGACATTATTAATGTGTTGATAAACGTCGTTATCCATCCATCGCGTCTGGATTCGTGAGAAATAGGCGTATTTGTCTCTTTGCGTATTGTGGTCAGACATTGAGCATAAACAAGGTGAGTGGCACGATTAAAAGGCTTGGCGGTAAATCCGAACAGCGTCTTCCCGCAACAATGGTCGCGGGTTGTTGATCAAAAGTCGTTGCTGCAGCATCGCATCATCGGCAAGATCGGGCAAACTGTTTTCCGGAATATCCAATTGCCGAAGTTGAGTTTGCAGGCCAAGTCGATTTGATAGCGCGAGGAAATGCTCTGCCAGCACATCCCCAATGGTATTGGCGCTGAACCCGGAGCCGGCTGGCAATAAGAGAGGCGCCAATTCGCAATACAGCTGAGCGGCAGCGCTACTGTTGTAACGCAGCACATGGGGCAAAACCAGCGCATTGCTCAAGCCATGGGGAATGTGATACACCCCGCCTAACGGGTAGGCCAACGCATGCACTGCGGCAACAGGCGCATTGGCGAACGCTTGACCTGCCAACATTGCGCCAAGCAGCATGGCACTGCGCGCTTCCAGGTCGTCGCCCTGGTGAGTGGCCTTTTCGATATTGGGCGCCATTAAGCCCAAGGCCTGGCGGGCCACCATGTCTGACAGCGGATTTTTTAGTCTGGCGCTGGTATAGGCCTCAATCGCATGTACCATGGCATCAATACCGGTCGCTGCAGTCACGTGAGCCGGCAAACCAACCGTCAATTGTGCGTCCAGCACTACATGATCTGCCAACAGCGCCCGGCTTACAACGCCAGCTTTGGTACTCTCGCCGGTGGTGACAATTGCGACCATGGTCACCTCAGACCCGGTGCCCGCCGTCGTGGGTACCTGAATCAGCGGTACTCGGCCTCCGCGCAGCTGATCAACGCCGTACATATCAGACAATGGCTGAGTGCCGGTCAGCAGTGCGGCGACTAATTTGGCTGTATCCATGGAGCTGCCACCACCAAAGCCAAGCACCGAGTCGCAGCCACCCAGTCTGGCCCGCTCGGCAGCATCAATAACGGTCTGCTCGGGTGGGTCGGCAATGACGTCCGAATACAATTCGACACCTATACCCGCAGACTGCAGTGACGACAGCGCACCATCCAGCAAACCATGCTCGAGCACACCTTTATCGGTCACAACAAACAGGCGCTCGGCATTCAGGTTCCTGGCGATTGCACCAAGCTGATCAACAGCGCCCACACCAACGGACAGATCTGTGACACTGTTGAAGGTAAATTGTGTATTCATTCGGTAACTTGCGTAAGTTGTTTCAACGCAGGAGAATAATACCAGCACATTTTTATAACAACACTGGCACAGTGCTCTCAGCACATTGCTCATTTCTGAGTTCAAAGCATGTCTATTGTACCTTTTTTCGCTCTGTTTACGATGTCTTCACTTCGCATATTGCCTGCTAAGCGTTGCCGCCAGTTTGGCGCCGCGCTGTTGTGCATGGTCGCGTTAACCACGTGTTCAAATGGCGATGGTGAAAATACCCTGTTCAACGAATACGTACCCGGGCCATCAATCCCTGACAACGTGACCTTGTTAGAACCCGGTCCGGATCTTGAACAACGTGCCCAGGAGGCACTTATCAACGCCAACCCCGGAGACATTATTGAATTTCCCGCTGGCAATTTTGAGTTTATGGATGAATTGAGCGTCAGCGAGAATGATGTGACCATCCGCGGTCAGGGCATGGACGACACCGTGTTAAGTTTCGCTCAGCAAAGCTCCGGCGCTCAAGGCATATTGGCAACTGGAGACAACTTTGTAATTGAGGATATTGGCATTGAAGATCCCCCTGGCGACTCAATAAAGGTCGAAGGCAGTAACGGCGTGACCATCCGCCGTGTACGAGCCGAATGGACCAATGGACCGAGTACGGACAATGGGGCGTATGGTTTTTACCCGGTACAAACCCGTAATGTATTGATCGAGGACAGCTTGGTCATTGGTGCAAGCGATGCGGGCGTATATGTAGGCCAATCACAAAATATTATCGTGCGTCGTAATCGCGCTGAGTTCAACGTAGCAGGAATTGAAATAGAAAATTCGACCTTCGCGGATGTGTATGAGAACGAAGCCATTAACAACACTGGCGGAATACTGGTCTTTGATCTGCCGAATATTGAGATACAAGGCGGCGAGCGAACGCGCGTGTATGACAATATTGTTCGAGACAACAACACGCCAAATTTTGCCCCTGAGGGCAATATCGTGGGCACAGTGCCAACCGGCACGGGTATCATGATTATGGCCAATGATGATATTGAGGTGTTTGGCAACACCATTGAAAACAATCAGTCGGTTGGCATTGTGATTGTCAACTATCTGATTGTCGCAACCACCGATGACCCAAATTACGATCCGCTGCCCGAGCGAATCTACATTCACGACAATAACTTTATAAACAATTCCTACGATCCCGTGGACATTGCAGCGGCCATAGAAGGCGTTTTTGCCGGTGAAGGTGAGGCCATGCCCGATATATTTTACGATGGTCTGGGAACAACCGGGCTTCTTCCCGAAAATCAACGAATATGCATCCGAGACAACGGAAATATTCGTTCCGGTGTGCTTATCCCAACCACAATGGTTGATGCTGATTATTTCGACTGCGCGCACGCCTCATTGCCGGCTGTTGTACTTGACACGCCTGAGGTAATCGAAAATGGTGAAGTCCCACTCAGTGATGAGCAAGTGGCGGAGATTTGCGATGCTGAGGTAGAAGGAATTAACCACGACGCTAAGGAGGTGGATTGCCCGAATCTGTCGAGCTATGGGTTGTTTGCAGACAGTTCGGACCCCACACAGAATGCGGTGGGTGGCACACCGTATGATCTGATCACCGAGCTGTTTACGGACTACGCGCAAAAGTATCGCGTGGTGTTTTTGCCGCAAGGTGCCACCGCCGCGTACAGCGAGCAAAACGTGTTTGATTTTCCAGTAGGAGCCGTGATTGCCAAAACCTTCGCGATTGCCAATGATTTGCGCGACCCGGGTGCTGGCGAGGAAATCATAGAGACGCGTTTGTTGATTCATCGCCAGAATGGCTGGGTTGGCCTGCCGTACGTTTGGACTCAGGATAAAACAGACGCCGAACTCAGCGTTGCGGGTGCCACGCAAACGGTCAGCTGGATACACACAGACGGGTCAGCCCGCAGCACAAACTACCGGGTGCCGGACTCGAACGACTGTAAGACCTGCCATGGCGAAGATGAAACACTGCCCATCGGGCCCAAAGCACGATTCCTGAATCACGACTTTGCGTATGCGGCAGGCAACGAAAACCAGCTTACACAGTGGCAGGCGGATGGCATTTTGGCTGGTGTGCCTGCCGATACGGCCAGCATTGTCACTGTTCCGGATTGGGAAGACAACGCTGCGAACCTGGATGAGCGCGCACGCGCTTATCTGGATATCAACTGTGCGCATTGCCACAGCGAAGCCGGTATGGCCAGAACGTCACAGTTGTTTCTCGAGTTTTGGAGACCGTTCGATATAAATTACGGGCGTTGTAAACCGCCGGTTGCGGCTGGCGCCGGCGCAGGCATGCTGGACTACGATATTGTACCTGGAAGCGCCGCTGACTCCATTCTGGCGTTCCGCATGGCGTCGAACGAGTTAGATATACGCATGCCGGAAATAGGTAAAACGATCATACACGACGAAGCCGTTAGTCTGATTCGTGAGTGGATTGATGCCATGCCTATGGAATCCTGCACTAACTGAGATGTATCTTACTGCAAATAGCTAAGCTCTCAGAGACATTATTGACTGGGCTAGCTTGACGCCAGACCGTTGAACAGAGGAGCGCGTTCAGCGGTCTTGTATCAAGCTACGTCAGAAATAAACGGCCCGTCCACACACAGCCTGCGTCCATCCGGTGTGCCACAGGCACCGCAAATCCCAACGCCACACTTGGTGTGATAATCAATCGCGCTGAAAATCTGCGCGGGCGAACAAAATTCTTCCTGAACCGCTTTTGCTGCATGAACCATAGGCTCAGGACCGCAGTTGTAGAACACCACCTTCTCAAGCTCACCTTTAGACAAAGTCTGTAAATGCTCCCGCAATAACTCCGTGACCAAGCCGTGGTAGCCCTCGCTGCCATCATCGGTTGCAATATGCAGTTCACTGAAAGCGCGACACTCGTCCTGGAAATACAAACGTTGCGCAGTGCGCGCGCCCACGAACATAGTTGCACTACCGCCTTGGCGTCGTGCGACATGGTCGCGCGCTACCTGGTAAACAGCCGCCAGGCCCGTGCCGCCGCTCACAGTGATGAGCGCAGCATCTGCCGGGTGCGACGCGGGAATACCATGGGGGCCACGCACATAGGCCTGCGTACCCGGCTTCAGCGTCATCAATTTTGCCGTGAATTCGCCGAGGTTAATGACCACCAGCGAAAACGGATCGTCAGTCAATGCCGAGAATGGTTTTTCGCCTAGCCCCGGAATCCAAAGGAACAAGAACTCTCCACCTTCAATATTTATCTTGCGGTCAAAGGTCAGAATCGAAATGTCTTCCGTTACCCGTTGATTATCAACCAGCGTGACTGGTCGGAAGTTCATGTCAATGTCGTATCGAACTTGCTGTTCTGCCGTTCCATGTTCAACAGTTTGTGTCAGCTCCGATGACAAGGCACTAAAGTAGTTCTCCATTTCTACGCTGGTCATGCCAACCAGTGCTGAGCCAATGCCAATAATGTTTGCGCCTTCCTGCTGAAAAGCACGTACATCGTCGGCGCTGCTGATGCCGCCACAGCCTATGATCGGGCAGTCAACCGCGTCGCGAATCTGTTTTACGCACTTCAGGCCGATCGCCAGAACACCTTTGCCCGACATGCCGCCAAGCACATTGCTTAGAACGGGTTTGCCATGCGCCGTGTGATAGCCCGGGCCCAAGGTATTGATCGCGCATAAACCCGCAGCACCGGCCTCTACGGCCGCTTGAGCGATGGCACCGATGTTGTCTGTATTAGGTGTCAGCTTTGCGACAATGGGCAGGTCAGTCACAGACACTACGGCCGCTACGATTTCACGCACCATGTCTGGGTCCTGTCCGATCGCCATGCCATAGCCTTTGGCATGCGGGCAGGAAAGATTGAGCTCCAGGCCATCGCTGAATGGTGCCAGCATTTTTGCTACCTGTGCAAACTCCTCGGCGTTTGCACCAAAAATAGAGGTCAGTAAGAAGCGGTTTTCCGGAATAGTAAGGGCTGATAAGGTTTTAACCGACTCTTCAGCACCTGGGTTGGTCAGGCCCACTGCATTGACAAAGCAGCCGGGGGCGTATTGGCTCAGCACTGGTTCGCGATAACCGGCGCGAGGTTCAAGACCGATACTCTTGGTGGTGAGAACGCCAATCTCAGGAATATGTTTGATGATGTAATCGATAATGGGACCGGTCGTGGATACGATTCCAGATGGAATTGTGAACGGCCCTGACAGGGTCTTGCCAAAAAATTCAGTGTTCAATTTGCCTCCGCGTACGCGGGCGCATTATACACGGAATGTGGAAAGCAATTCGATCAACTGATCGTTCTGTGCCGGTGTGCCCACTGATATTCTGATGCAGTTGGGGGTCAGTGCTTGCTGCGAAAAATCGCGCAGTACAATGTTGTGCTGTGCCGCGTACGCGAGAAATTCTGCCACGCAATTCAAAGCCACCAGAACAAAATTAGCGTCGCTGGGATACACCCGAGTAATGAAGTCTGTGTTCCGCAAGGCCTCAGTTAAACGTTGTCGCTCCTTGCGCAGGGTACTGATGTTCGCCTGCACGTGAGCTTGCAATTCATCGGACAGCGCCAACAAGGCAGCGTCAATCGATGTTTTGGTTAGCGGGTACGCATCCAGGCATTTGCTTCGAACCAACTGCACAAACTCGGCATCACAGTTGAGCAAGCTGCCCATGCGCATGCCGGCCATCGAATACGATTTGGATAAAGTGCGCAGCACGATCAGATTCGGGTATTCGTTAAGCCAGCTAACCATACTTTGCTGCAGAGCAAAGTCGATATAGGTTTCATCCAAAATAACCATACTCTCGCCAAGCGTACCTGCGCAGATCGCGTGCAAGTCGTCCAGGGCGAAACTGTTTGCAGTGGGGTTATTGGGTGAGCATAAAAAAACGAGCTTGCAGTCGGGTTGTTTTGCCGCATCGATTGTAGCGCTGACGTCCAGCGAAAAAACGCCATTGGATTCCAGTAAAGGAACTTCGATGGCGGTCGCAGGCGCGGCAAGCGCGTTTACTTTGTACATGCCAAACGCGGGTGGGCAAATCACCACGCCATCCACACCCGGTTCGCAGAACAGTTTGGTCAGTACTGCAATCGCTTCATCAGCACCACGTGTGGCTACCAACTGATTCGCATTGACCCCGTACCGTCGCGCGTACGCCTGCAACAGAGCCTCCGGCTGTGGTTCCGGGTAGCGGTTGAACCCCTCCAGGCCGGGTAACTCAAATGGGTTCTCATTCGCATTCATGAATACGCGGGTAGCATCCTTGCCGGCTTCCATACCGGCAGAGACGTAGCCTTTCATGGTTCGAAAGTGTGGTCTGACTAACTTGGCGATTGCGGGGTTCATGCCTGGCGCGTGCTCATGGGCTTCTAGAAGTCACTCTCGGCCAGGCTCATGATCGTGCTGGTGCCGGCCTGCATGGCCTGCCAGTGGGCAATCGAGCGCGGCAGTATATTGTTCATGAAAAACCGCGTAACAGCCAGCTTACTGTTCAGAAACGATTGCTTAGCTGTGTTCTCAGCTAGCTGTTGCGAGGCGTGCAGGGCTTTTTGGCTAAGCATCCAGCCGCCGGTGACGTAGCCGCTTAACATCATATAATCGAACGCAACGCTGCCCGTTAAATCGGCTTCTTTCGCGTTGTCTAATACCCATTGACTGGCTTGTTGCAAGGTGTCACGACCGCTAGCGAGCGCATCGTGTATGTCCGACAATGAAGAGCCCTGTTCTTTTAGTTGTTCCAGGCTCGAATCAATATCGGCAATCAGCGCGGCCATCATGTTGCCGCCGTCACGAGTCAGTTTTCGCCCGATCAGGTCCATTGCCTGAATGCCGTTGGTACCCTCATAAATTGCCAGAATGCGCGCGTCTCTGTAGTGTTGTGCGGCGCCGGTTTCTTCAATAAAGCCCATACCTCCGTGCACTTGAACACCCAGCGACGTAACTTCATTGGCCAATTCTGTTGTCCAGCCTTTTGCCAAAGGGGTAAGCAGGTCAGCACGTTGTTGCGCAAATTCGCGTTGTTCAGCAGTGCTGCCAAACTCAGCAAAGTCGGTGCTGGCATAGGCGCTGTAGCATAAAGCGCGGCCGGCTTCAGTGATTGCGCGCATTTGCATTAACATACGGCGCACATCAGGGTGTTGAATAATGGTCTGACCGCCGCCCTGGACTCGGTCTTTTGCATAGTGCACAGCGTGCTGGTAAGCGCGTTCGCTGATGCCGACACCTTGCAGCCCAACACCAATACGAGCGTGGTTCATCATGGTAAACATCGCCGCCAGGCCGCGGTTGAGGTCGCCCACCAGGTAGCCAACAGCACCGCCATTGTCGCCAAAGCTCATAACGCAGGTTGGACTCGCGTGTATGCCCAGCTTATGCTCGACGGATACCGGGTACACATCATTGCGCTCACCCAGCGAGCCGTCGTCGTTAACCAGAAACTTGGGTACGATAAACAGCGATAATCCACCGGAACCGGCCACCGCGTCGGGCGTTCTTGCCAGCACCAGATGCACAATGTTTTCCGTCATCTGGTGATCACCCCAGGTGATAAAAATTTTCTGGCCGCTAAGCAGGTAGTGATCGCCACTTGGCGTGGCAAGCGTTTTGACAACGCCCAGATCTGAGCCGGCCTGTGGTTCTGTCAGGTTCATGGTGCCAGTCCACTCGCCGCTGATCAGCTTGCCCAGGTAACGTTGCTTAAGCTCGTCCGAACCGTGATTGCTGAGTGCCGAAATTGACCCTTGAGACAGCAAAGTGACCAGCGAAAATGCCATGTTTGCCGACATAATGCTTTCGCCAACGCCAGCCGCCAGCAATTCAGGTAATCCCTGACCGCCATATTCTTCGCTGGCGGACAAGCTGCTCCAGCCACCGTCTACAACCTGCTGGTACGCTTCGGCAAACCCGCTGCCTTCCTGCACGGCGTGATCAACTACTTTGGTACCCTCGGCATCGCCGCTGCGATTCAAGGGAGCTATGACACCACTGGTAAACTTGGCGGCCTCTTCCAAAATAGCGTCTACCAGGTCGTCACTGAGTTCGCTGAACGCAGGTAGGGTGCGTAACTGTGGCAGTCCGGCCACCGCTTCCATGGTAAACTTTATGTCATCGGTTGGGGCGTGATAGTCACTCATTGTCAGGGTTGTCTCGGTGAGAATGGGCGTGGAATTATACACGGTTAGATATTATCCTTAGCCCAATCTGAGCAGGAAAATCCATGACAGAAGCCCTGTTACGCCAGCAATTGGTGGATGAGTGTCAAAGGCTTGGCGAGGATGGTTTGCTGGCACTGGCTGCCGGCAATGTGTCTTGCCGCTTCGAGTCGGGCATGCTGATCACCGCCAGTGGTGTATGCACCTCTAGCATCACCAGTGAGAGTATTGTCAGGATGTCGTTGGACGGTCAGTCCGATAATGTATTGAAACCCTCTTCAGAATGGCAAATGCATGCTGCCGTCTACCGCGAAATGCCAGATGTTCAGGCCCTTGTGCATACCCATGCCGACAGCTGTGTGGCGGTTGCCTGCCATGGCAAGGATCTGCCAGGTTTCCATTACATGGTGGGCATGCTGGGTTTAGATCATGTGCCATGCGTGGAATATCACACGTTCGGTACCCGTGCACTGGCAGAAGCCGCAGTAAGCGGTTTGCGAGCCTGTGATGCGTGTTTACTGGCAAAACACGGCATGCTAAGCAAAGGAGCGAGTCTTAAGCAGGCCGCCGACAGTGCCAGGTTGTTGGAGGTGTTGTGCCGGCAATATCTTTTAAGCCTGGCAATAGGGCCCCCGCTTGAGTTGAACAGCAAGCAATGGGCTGAATTTTTTGCCCAGATGAAACAAACTGACTACCAGGCAGTCCAATAACCATGGTTTCTGGTATTGCCAAGAAAGGAATTAGCCTGCTAATCCTTGCAGGCTGGGTTGTCCTGAGCGCGTCGTGTGCTACGGTTGATCGACCGGAGGGCGCCGCCAGCACAGTGGATGCGAATTTACTCGACGAAATTCTCAACGGCGTTGCTGTTCTGGGTAGACGGTATGACCCTGATGAGTTGCCTGATGAAGATATTCTTCAAGTTGATCAGGGCATGCGAGAGTTCGTGGAACGCCATGTTACTCCGTACAAAACCCGAACTGGCAAGGTATCAAATTTGTTACGTGCGGTGCTCAGCCCAGGCGTGTTGGGCCTACGCTATGACGACACGCAAACAAAAACCGCGATAGGTGCTTTCCAAGCGCAACGAGCCAATTGCCTGGCGTTCAGCAATCTGTTTATTGCCCTGGCCAGAGAGGCTGGACTCCGCGCTTACTATCAGGATGTTTTGGTGGCGCCCGAATGGGAGTTGAGCAGCGGGTCAATGACCTTACGGCGTCACGTCAACGTCAAGATCAAGATCAGCCGGCAATATGATCAGGTAGTGGACATCAGCCGGGCGCAAAACAATGTCATTCGCTTGGAGTCAACTAAGCTTAGTGACGAGCAGGCGTTTGCGCAGTACTACAACAATCGGTCTATCGATTTCCTTCATCTGAAGGATTATGAGCAGTCTTTTTTGTTTGCGCGTAAAGCCTTGCTGCTAGACCCCGATGCCGCCTTTATCTGGTCGAATCTGGGCGTTATTTTGAGCCGAGTAGACAAGCTCCAACACGCGGAAGCGGCCTTGTTACACGCGGTTGCACTGAATTCTGAAGAACAGGCGGCACTGGCCAATCTGGCCTCGATGTATCGTGCGCAGGGCCAGATAGAAACCGCTGAGTATTACGACCAGCTGGTCAAAAGGTATCGCGCAAAAAATCCCTACTATCTGTTGCTTACAGCGCGGGAAGCCTTTCACAATAACGACTTCGAGAGCGCATTGAACTTGCTGCGTCGCGCTCTGACGCTGAAGCAGGATGAGGCCTTGCTGCACGAGCTGAAATCCAGAACACATCTGGCCATGGGTGAGCGACTCAGTGCAATAAAGTCCTTGCAGAGAGCCATTGAAGTGGCAGAAACTGTCTCCCAGCAAGAGCAATACGGAGAGCGGCTTGAGTTGTTATACGACAAGAATAAAACCAGCAGTACAGACAGTTAATTTGACGTCGCGGGCTGCATCATGAAAGCCATCTGCATTGACGCGGAACAGCTTCTTTGGCGTGATTGTGAATTGCCCGAGCTAGGGCCGGGCGACGTTCTGGTTCGCAATCATGCCACGGCAATTAATCGCGCCGACCTGATGCAGCGAGCCGGTTTATACGCACCACCACCAGGCGCCAGTGACATTATGGGGCTGGAATGCGCGGGCGTGATAGAGGCTGTCGGCGCCGACGTTGATGGTTGGCAGGTGGGCGACAAAGTCTGCGCGCTGCTGGCCGGTGGTGGTTATGCTGAATACGCGGCAGTGCCTTATGGGCAATTGCTTCCTATTCCTGCGCAGCTTAGCTTTGAGCAGGCGGCGGCCTTGCCTGAAGTGTATGCAACGGCGTACCTGAACATTTTTATTGAAGCGACTGCGAAGCGTGGCGAGCGCGTGTTGCTGCATGCTGGTGCAAGTGGTGTTGGCACCGCAGCTATCCAGCTGTGCACGGTTTTTGACAATCCGTGCATGGTCACAGTGGGCGGTGCAGATAAAGTGGACTATTGCTGCTCGCTGGGTGCGGATTCGGGTTTCGATAGACATTCCGGTGAATCGTTTGTCGCTGCTGTTAAGGACTGGACCGCTGACAAGGGCGCAGACGTTATTCTCGACCCGGTCGGGGCTTCTTATTTGGCAGACAATCAGCACTGTTTAGCGATTGATGGGCGAATGGTCGTGATCGGTTTGATGGGTGGGCTTAGTGCCGAACTAAACCTGGGCGTCATGCTGATGAAGCGCCAGCGTATTATCGGTTCCACCCTGCGGTCGCGTTCATTAACTGCCAAAGCTGAATTGATTGGCGCGCTGAAGACACATGTTTGGCCGCACTTTGAAAACGGTTCTCTGAAACCGATTATTGATACCACTTTTTCGATCGAGGAAGCTGGCCGGGCGCATGCTCTGGTCGCAAGCAATGAAACCATTGGTAAAGTGGTTCTGAGTATTCGCTAAGCGATCACCGCTGGCCTTGCAAAAACTGCATTCGATGCAGGTTTGACGGTATAATCGTGTGCTAACTGATCAGGATTACATGCCATGAATTTAGGTTTATTGCTGGGCTACTCGGGTAAACAGCTCGAGATTCCAATGTCGATGGTGCTGCAGGCGGAGCAGGCCGGCTACCATTCTGTGTGGGTGGCTGAGGCCTATGGCTCGGATGCCGCTACTGTGAGCAGTTGGATACTGGCACAAACCAAGCGAATCAAGGTGGGTACGGCTATTTTTCAGGTGCCTGGACGCACGCCGGCGATGACTGCCATGACCACAATGTCTCTCGCACAATTATCTGGTGACCGATTCATTCTTGGTTTGGGTGCTTCCGGTCCGCAAGTGGTTGAAGGCTGGCACGGCATTGGTTACGCAAAGCCGCTCACCCGTCTTCGAGAGCACATTGAGATTGTTAAGAAGATCATGAAGCGCGAAGGCCCGGTAGAATACGACGGCGAGATTTATCAATTGCCGTACGCCGGTGACGGTTCGGTTGGCCTGGGTAAACCGCTCAAGTCAATTTTGCAGGCGACCGAAGTTCCCGTCTATACCGCGTCGTTCACACCTGGCGGCTTTCGGGTCAGTGGCGAAGTGGCGGATGGTTTGTTTCCATCGTTTGCTTCACCCGACAAGTTAGGCCTGATCACCAAGCCGGTGGAAGAAGGATTTACCAAGGCCGGTAACGGTAAATCATGGGACAACTTTGATATAGCACCGTTTGTAGGTGTTTATTGCGCAGATGATCCGCAGGAATACCTGTACGCAACCCGGCAGATGCTCGCCCTGTACATTGGTGGCATGGGAGCCAAGAATAAAAACTTTTATAACGCGATGGCATGCCGTATGGGGTATGAAGAGGCCGCGGCCAAGGTGCAGGATTTGTATCTCAGTGGCAAAAAAGAAGAGGCTGCGGAGGCGCTGCCACTAGAGCTGCTTGAAGAAGTATCCTTGACTGGTACAAAAGAACAGATTGCCGCGAAGGCTGCAAAATGGAAAGCGGCCGAAAAAGAAGGCTTTGTAAAAACGCTGATATTGGGTATTCATCAACCTGAGATGATTGGCTTCATGGCTGAGGTGTTCCAGGACTAACATAATGGTTGAATACGATTACGTTAAAACCAAGCGCGAAGATGTGCAGCAGTTTGAAGAAAAACAGCTGAAATATGCGCGCCCGATTCTAAAATTCTTTACCAAGCTGAATGTATGGACCTACAAGGCGAGCAATGGCCGAATCTGGAACACCTTTCCCGGGGGGTACCCAATATGTATTTTGGGCTCGAAGGGGGCTAAATCCGGTGAATGGCGGGAAGTTGCCCTGATTCACCTGCCTTACAACGATAAGGAATTGTTGGTGGCATCACAGGGCGGTATGGATAGAAACCCCAACTGGTTTTACAACGTCTCGGCCAATCCTGATGTTGAGATCACGGTGATGGGGGAAACTCGCCGGATGCGCGCAAGGCGCGTAAGTGATGAAGAAAAAGCGGCGCTATGGCCGCATTTATTGAGCCTTTATCCGGATTTTGACGAATATCAAGCGCGTACAGATCGTAATATCCCTGTGTTTATGTGCGATCTCGTTTAGCAAGTCTGCTGTGCACACCCTACCTTTAAAGAGTCACTGACAATGCCTGTTATAAGCCATATAGAGAATTACGTTGCTGAAGTTTGCATGGACTTCCCAAAAGTGAATGCGCTCAACATCCGAGAAACGCTGGAGGTGGCTTCGGCGCTTACCGAGCTTGGAAAACGCGATGATGTGCGAGTCATTTTATTGACGGCGGCGGGGAAGTACTTTTGCGTTGGCGCGGACGTCAAAGAGTTGAATTCAGACGCCACCTTGATAGGCGCGTGTAACCATGGTTTCTACACCATGTTTGCGGCGGTGTACGATTGCCAGGTGCCAGTAATCAGTGTTGTTCAGGGGCATTGCCTTGGCGGTGGAATTGGGCTTGCTGGTGCATCCGACATGGTGTTTGCTGCAGAGGATGCTTTGTTCGGCTTGCCAGAGGTAAAAGTAGGCGCGCTGGGCGGCGCTACGCATTTAATGCGCCTGGTCGGTGTTCAAAAAACCCGTTACTGCATGTACACAGGCGAGCCCTTAACCGCGGCGGAAGTCGCCAGCCATGGCAGCTTGCACGCGGTGTTACCAAAAGACCGGCTGCTGCCTGCCGCGAGAGAAGTTGCTGAAAAAATAGCTGCGAACAGTCCAGACGGTGTGCGTCTGGCAAAAGAAGCATTGAATGGCATAGAAGGGAAGGACATCAACAAATGCTACCGCTGGGAGCAGGGGTTCACGCTTGAGCTCTATACATCACCTGAGTCCGCGGCGGCCCGCGCCGCGCAGGTTGAATCGGGTTTTAAGAAATAGCCTGCAAGCAGCCCCGGTACTTAGCCCCGCAGCTGCTTGCCCGCTGATGCAGTGCGATCGTTACTTTCGCTTGGAAAAATCTTTGTAGTCGCGCTGAACTGAACCCGTGTATAGCTGCCTGGGTCGGCCAATTCGATATTCGCCACTGATCATTTCGTGCCAGTGTGCGATCCAGCCTACGGTGCGGCCGGTTGCGAAAATAACCGTAAACATGTTCACCGGAATACCAAGCGCTTTGAGGATGATGCCCGAATAAAAGTCTACGTTCGGATACAGTTTCTTCTCGATGAAGTACTCATCTTCCAAAGCGATTTTTTCAAGCCTGCGTGCAATTCGGAACAGTGGGTCGTCTTCCATCCCCAATACTTCAAGAACTTCATCGCAGCTTTCGCGCATCACCTTGGCGCGGGGGTCAAAGTTCTTGTACACCCTGTGACCAAAGCCCATTAAGCGGAAAGGGTCGTCTTTGTCCTTGGCGCGATCGATAAAGGTATCAATATTGCTCTCGTCGCCAATTTCCTCCAGCATCTCGAGAACGGCCTCGTTCGCACCACCGTGTGCAGGCCCCCAGAGTGCGGCAATGCCGGCGGCGATGCAGGCAAAGGGGTTAGCGCCTGAAGAGCCGGTCAGTCGTACCGCGCTGGTGCTGGCGTTTTGCTCGTGGTCCGCATGTAACAGGAAAATGCGATCCATTGCCTTGCTCAGAGCGGGGTCAATTTTGCTTTCCTCGCACGGATTGCCAAACATCATGTGCAGAAAGTTCTCGGCGTAGTCTCTGGAGTTGTCCGGGTAGACAAACGGTTGGCCGATTGAAAACTTGTAGCTCATGGCAGCCAGCGTCGGCATTTTCGCAATCAGTCTGAAGGCCGCAATTTTTCGATGTTCCTCGTCTGAGATATCCAGAGAGTCGTGATAAAAGGCCGATAAGGCGCCGACAACGCCGCACATAATCGCCATCGGGTGCGCGTCGCGCCTGAAGCCCTGGAAGAACGTGCGTATCTGCTCGTGGACCATGGTATGTCGGGTGATGATGCCGCTGAATTCATTGTATTGATCCCTGGTGGGCAGCTCTCCGTAGAGCAGTAGGTAGCAGGTCTCGAGGTAGTTGGAATGCTCAGCAAGCTGGTCAATAGGGTAGCCGCGGTGCAGTAGTTGACCCTTATTGCCGTCGATAAAGGTGATTTTCGATTCGCAGGAGCCGGTAGATACGAAGCCGGGGTCGTAGGTGAACAACCCTTGCGACGTTAACGCACTGACATCGACAACATCCGGGCCGAGAGTACCCGAATATATGTCGAGATCTATCGGATCGCGACCAGGTACGTTTAAAGTGGCCTTGTTATCGGACATGGAGAGGCTCCTGCTGCTAGGTGACTTTTTGAAATGATGTTATCGCCTGGATGTGAATGCATCGCAAACTTATAAGGAATCATAAATTGATTGTGAATATTGTCAATGAATTGCGTGCCAGGAGGTTAATCCAGCCATGCCATGCATGAGGGTAATTGTAATTCAAAACCCTAGTCTCTATAATCTTGCGCCGTCTGTAGCGCGTATACGCTATGCTGTTATTCCCAAACCATCAATTGGAAGGCAGCGTGGACTGCCCCCTTGAGCTGCGAAGATAAATCGTGAAAAAAGAACGACCTGTTGACCTTAATATTGCGGCATTTCGCTGGCCATTGGCAGCGATTATGTCAATCACCCATCGCCTGACCGGTGTTTTCCTGTTTGCAGGAGTTGGTCTGCTGATTTGGCTGCTCGACGCTAGCCTTAGCTCAGCACAAGGTTTCGCCGACGTAAAGGTGATGCTTAGCAGCCCCGGGGCAAGTTTTGCTCTTTGGTTTGTGTTGGCGGCGCTGGCGTACCACACCGCGGCCGGCGTCAAGCATTTCTTCATGGACATGGGGATTGGTGAATCACTGGAGGGTGGTCAGCTTGCCGCCAAAATAACGTTGGCTATAGCCATTGTTCTGATCATTCTTGCGGGGTTATGGGTATGGTAACGTCGATTACAAATTATGGGCGCAGTGGTCTGTCTGACTGGATGGCCCAGCGCGTCAGCGGTGTTGTGCTTCTCTGTTATGTCGTTTTTCTGACTTTTTTCATGCTGACTAACCCAGCGCTGACGTTCAATGAATGGGAAGCGCTGTTTCAGCAAAACTGGATGCGAACCTTCAGCCTGCTGGCCTTGTTGTCAATGATTGTGCATGCCTGGGTGGGCCTATGGTCGGTCACAACCGACTACATTACCACGCGCCAACTCGGTGCTATTGGTACGCCTCTGCGTTTGTTCCTGCAGGGTGTTGCCGCACTTTTGGCCTTCTATTACCTCGTGTGGGGTATACAAATTCTCTGGGGAATCTAATGAGTAAACCTCGCACTATTTCATTTGACGGCGTTATCGTCGGCGGCGGTGGCGCCGGTATGCGAGCGGCATTACAGCTGGCGCAATCTGGCTATAAAACAGCCGTTATCTCGAAAGTGTTTCCTACGCGCTCGCACACAGTGTCCGCACAAGGCGGGATCACTTGTGCGATTGCCAGCGCCGACCCAAATGACGATTGGCGTTGGCACATGTATGACACCGTCAAAGGGTCTGATTACATCGGTGACCAGGATGCCATTGAGTACATGTGCAATGTGGGCCCGGAAGCGGTGTTTGAACTTGAGCACATGGGTCTGCCGTTCAGTCGCACGGAAGAAGGACGGATTTATCAGCGTCCGTTTGGTGGCCAATCCAAAGATTTTGGTAAGGGTGGCCAGGCCGCTCGCACATGTGCCGCCGCTGACCGAACCGGTCACGCATTACTGCATGCGCTTTATCAAGGGAATTTAAAGAACAACACGGTCTTCTTCAATGAATGGTATGCGACCGATCTGGTGAAAAACCAGGATGGCGTGGTGGTTGGAGTTATGGCCATCGACATGGAAACAGGCGAAGTCGTCTACATCAAGTCAAAAGCCACTGTGTTTGCAACAGGTGGCGCTGGTCGCATTTACGCCTCAACAACCAATGCACACATCAACACGGGCGACGGCATTGGCATGGCATTGCGCGCGGGCCTTCCCGTTCAAGATATTGAGATGTGGCAGTTCCACCCAACCGGTATTCACGGCGCCGGCGTACTGGTGACTGAGGGTTGTCGCGGCGAAGGCGGCTATCTGGTCAATAAAGATGGCGAACGGTTTATGGAACGCTACGCGCCTAACGCAAAAGATTTGGCAGGGCGTGATGTGGTTGCCCGCTCTATGGTCCTGGAAATCCTGGAAGGGCGTGGATGTGGCCCTGACGGCGATCACGTTTTCCTGAAACTCGATCACCTGGGTGAGGAAGTACTGCAAAGCCGTTTGCCAGGCATTGTTGAATTGTCCAGAACCTTCGCGCACGCCGACCCGGTGAAGGAACCTGTTCCGGTCGTGCCCACGTGCCACTACATGATGGGTGGTATTACCACCAATGTTGATGGTCAGGCACTCACCCAAAATGCGGCGGGCGAAGATGTGGTCGTGGAAGGTCTGTTTGCGTGCGGTGAAGTCGCTTGCGTATCAGTGCATGGAGCAAATCGCCTCGGCGGTAACTCATTGTTAGATCTCGTGGTATTCGGTCGCTCTGCCGGCTTGTTCATTGAGAACTCCTTACGTGATGGAATAGAGCAGCGCGCTGCCAGTGAGACGGACATAGAGCAAGCCATGTCGCGGTTGCACGGTCTGGAATCGTCTACCAGTACCGAAAGTGTGGCCGGTCTGCGTACGGAATTGCAGGGCATTATGCAAAACCATTTCGGCGTATTCCGAAATGGCGAGTTTATGCAGGAAGGTATACGCAAACTGGCTGACTTGAGGCCTCGCGTGGAGGGTGTTGCGACCGGTGACAAGTCGAAGGCATTTAATACCGCCCGCATTGAAGCGCTGGAATTGCAAAACCTTTTTGAAGTAGCCGAAGCCACGGCGATCGCTGCGGAAGAACGCAAGGAAAGCAGGGGCGCGCACGCGCGTGAAGATTTCCAGGATCGCGATGACGAAAACTGGTTGTGCCACTCGATGTATTTCCCTGGCGAAAAGCGCGTTGGCAAGCGCAAAGTGAACTTCGAGCCTAAACTTGTGGATACTTTTGAACCAAAACTGAGAACGTACTAAGCGCAGGTGATGCGCCAGTGCTTGTGATACCAGCAATTTTTACTCTAGGAATGATGGCCAATGCTGAACGTTAGCCTGTATCGATACAACCCTGAAACCGATGAAGCACCCTGGATGCAGGACACCCAGATAGATACTGCCGGGAAAGATCTGATGGTCCTGGATGTATTGGAAAGGCTTAAGGCAACGGACCCGTCATTGACGTTCCGCCGATCGTGTCGGGAAGGAGTGTGCGGCTCGGACGGCGTGAACATGAATGGCAAGAATGGTCTTGCTTGCATCACACCTTTGTCAGAAACGGTAAAAAATAACAAGTTAGTAGTACGTCCCCTGCCTGGATTGCCGGTCGTTAAGGACCTGGTTGTTGATATGAGCATGTTTTATGCCCAATACGAGAAAATACAGCCATACCTGATCAATAACACACCAGCTCCCGGTATCGAACGTTTGCAAACACCGGAGGAGCGAGAGAAACTTGACGGGCTTTACGAGTGTATTCTGTGCGCTTGCTGTTCAACAAGTTGTCCATCATTCTGGTGGAATCCTGACCGATTTATTGGTCCGGCAGGCTTGTTGCAAGCGTATCGCTTTCTGGCGGACAGTCGCGACACGGCAACTGAGGAACGTTTATCAAGATTGGATGACCCTTTCAGTGTGTTTCGTTGCCATGGTATTCAAAACTGCGTCTCTGTGTGTCCCAAAGGACTAAACCCCACGCGCGCAATCGGCCATATCCGCAATATGTTGCTACAGCGCGCAACGTAAACCGGGAGGGTATGAAAAACGTGGTTATTTTTCGTACAAAACGGTTCTGTTAGTCAAATTTACGATGCTTGTCAGACAGGCATCGTCCCGCTCTGTGCATGCATTTGTGTTTATAGTTAGAACAGGGCTACACTCTTGAAGTAATGCAGCCCTTCAACTCTTTAGCATGGGCACCAGGACAGGACAGTCAATGCAGAACAATTCAATGCACGCATTGTGGCGCACCTCGCACATATCGGGTGGCAATGCGGTTTATATCGAAACAATGTATGAACAGTACATTGAAGACCCGAACTCCGTTCCACCGGAGTGGCGCAGCTATTTCGAGCGATTGCCGCAGGTCAATGGCACAACTCAGGATATTCCGCACTCTACAGTGCGTGAGTATTTTCAATTATTGGCTAAACAACACGCACGTGGCGTGCGACCTGAGGCCAGCTCGGAGAGCACCAGTACAGAATATGAGCGTAAACAGGTTCGGGTTGTTCAGCTAATTTCCGCGTATCGGCAGCGCGGACATCAGCATGCAGACCTGGACCCATTAGGCTTGTGGCAGCGGCCACGTGTCCCCGATCTCGAACTTTCCTACCACAAACTGTCAGAAGCGGATCTGGACACCATTTTCCAGACCGGCAGTCTCTACATTGGCAAGGAAGAAGCCACGCTTCGAGAGATTCTCGACGCAGTACAGAGTACCTATTGCGCCAGTGTCGGTGCTGAATTCATGCATATTGTAGAATCGGAAGAGCGTCACTGGATTCAACAACGAATGGATAAGGTGCGCTCTGCGCCGGAGTACAGTGCGGAAGAACGCATTCATTTGCTGGAACGGCTGACGGCTGCTGAAGGTCTGGAGAAATATCTGGGTTCAAAATTCCCCGGTACCAAGCGGTTTGGTCTGGAGGGCGGTGAAAGTCTGATTCCAATGCTGGATGCGCTAATTCAGCGCTCCGGCCATTACTCTGCCAAAGAAATTGTGTTGGCCATGGCGCACCGTGGTCGGCTGAACGTGCTGGTCAATATCCTGGGCAAAAATCCGGCTGAGTTATTTGACGAGTTTGAGGGACATGTGTCACTGGAAACTTCTGGTGACGTTAAGTACCACCAGGGTTTCTCATCGAACGTGATGACCGTGAATGGCGAAATGCACCTGGCACTGGCGTTCAACCCATCGCATCTTGAAATTGTCAGTCCGGTCGCCGAGGGTTCTGTCCGTGCTCGCCAGGATCGTCGCAACAACACGGCCAGAGATCAGGTGATTCCGATCATAATGCATGGTGACGCTGCTTTTGCAGGCCAAGGCGTTGTGATGGAAACCTTTCAGATGTCGCAAACGCGTGCCTACACAACTGGCGGTACGATTCATATTGTGATCAATAATCAGGTGGGTTTTACCACCAGCCGGCAGGAAGACGCTCGCTCGACCGAATATTGCACTGACATTGCGAAAATGGTGCAAGCGCCGATCTTTCACGTTAATGGTGACGACCCCGAAGCAGTGTTGTTTGTCACCGAACTGGCCATGGATTATCGCCAGCAATTTGATAAAGACGTGGTTATTGATTTGATATGCTATCGCCGCCGGGGTCACAATGAAGCTGACGAGCCGGCCGCAACTCAACCGCTGATGTATCAGCGTATTCGTAAACAAACTACCACCCGTGATCTGTACGCCAAGAAACTGATTGCAGCCGGCGTGATCGATCAGCAGCAAGACAAAGAGTTAGTTGATGGTTATCGTACGGCGCTCGACGATGGCAGGCACGTGGCCAAAAGTCTGGTTAGCGAACCAGATAAGGCCATGTTTGTGGATTGGACGCCTTATTTAGGCCATGACTGGACGGCGGAATTTGATGCGCGTCTTGATCTGAAAACGCTGCAGCGCCTCGGTGAGGCTGTCAATCGCGTACCTGAAGGTTTTGTACTGCAACGCCAGGTTCAAAAGATTATCGAGGATCGCCGAAAAATGGCGGCGGGTACCTTAATGTTGAATTGGGGTATGGCCGAGATTTTGGCGTACGCGAGTCTGATAGATGCAGGCTACCCGATCAGGCTCACCGGGCAGGACGTTGGCCGCGGTACGTTTTCCCACCGGCATGCGGTGTTGCACAACCAGAAAGACGGTGACCGCCACGTGCCGTTGCAGCACATCGCCGACGGACAGCCAGACTTTGATATCTACGATTCTTTTCTCTCTGAAGAGGCCGTTCTCGGCTTTGAGTACGGTTACTCCACAACCGCGCCCAACCGCCTGGTGATATGGGAAGCGCAGTTTGGCGACTTCGCCAATGGCGCCCAGGTGGTTATCGACCAGTTTATAACCAGCGGTGAGCACAAGTGGCAACGATTAAGTGGCCTGACCATGCTGTTGCCACATGGTTATGAAGGGCAGGGCCCGGAACATTCTAGCGCGAGGTTGGAGCGGTTTCTGCAAATGTGCGCCGAGCACAATGTTCAGGTTTGCGTACCAACAACGCCTGCCCAGATTTTCCACATGTTAAGGCGCCAAGTGATTCGCCCGATGCGCAGGCCGCTGATTGTGATGACCCCGAAAAGCCTGTTGCGACATAAGGCTGCGGTTTCAAGCCTGGAGGAATTGGCCGACAGTGAATTCCAGAATGTGATCGGTGAAACCAGCGACGCGATAGAGCCCAATGACGTCAAGCGAGTACTTCTTTGCTCTGGAAAAGTCTATTACGACTTACTTGAGCGCCGTGATGAGTTGGAGTTGAACCATATCGCCATAGTGCGCCTCGAACAGCTGTACCCGTTCCCTGAGGAAGAGCTTGCCGATATTCTCGCGCCTTACCAGAACCTGAGTGAGGTGTTCTGGTGCCAGGAAGAACCCATGAATCAGGGCGCCTGGTATTCGAGCCAGCATCACATGCGCAATGTGTTGTACCAGCACAAACGCAGTATATTCCTGGAATGTATCGCTCGGCCTGCCTCCGCGGCACCCGCAGCGGGGTATATGTCGCGTCATTTGCAAGAGCAGGAAAAACTGATTAGCAATGCACTAACCAAGGACGCAGGTGTTTTCGAATAACCGCGCCTTAACAGCACAACGCAAAACAATACGGAGAGCAAGACAATGGCGATAGAAATAAAGGCGCCACAATTTCCAGAATCAGTCGCCGACGGCAGTATTGCCACCTGGCATAAGCAGGTTGGCGAGGCAGTGAGTCGTGACGAACTCATTGTTGATATAGAAACAGATAAAGTTGTGCTTGAAGTCGTTGCACCTGCCGACGGCAGCATCAGCGAGATACTAAAGCAGGAAGGTGATGTTGTTCTTTCCAACGAGCTTATCGCGCACTTTGAGGAAGGTGCTGCGCCAGCGGACGAGTCCGCTGAGGAAAGTGATGCAGTTACAGAGAACACCAGTGCCGCTGATGGTGGCGAAAAGATTCTGAGTCCCGCGGCGCGCAAGCTTGCAGAAGAGGAAGGTTTGAATCCTGCCAGTATTACCGGCACAGGCAAAGGTGGGCGGGTTACGAAAGAAGATGTAATGAACGCCGCGAACGCTGCACGCAACGCCAAACCTGCCAGTAGCGCACCTGTCGCTGCAGCACCGGATGAAGAGATAGAATTGGTTGCACCGGGTGAGCGTGTGGAAAAGCGGGTGCCAATGACTCGTTTGCGCGCCAAAGTGGCTGAGCGTTTGCTGCAAGCCAGTCAGGAAACGGCGATGTTGACCACCTTCAATGAGGTGAACATGAAGCCGGTAATGGACTTGCGCAGTAAGTTTAAAGACCAATTCCTGAAAGCTCACAACACCAAGTTAGGGTTTATGTCGTTCTTTGTTCGAGCAGCAACAGAAGCTCTAAAACGTTTCCCGGCGGTGAACGCCTCGATAGATGGTAACGATATTGTGTACCACGGTTACTACGATATCGGTGTTGCCGTGTCCTCCCCACGTGGGCTTGTGGTTCCGGTGTTACGTGACGCAGACAGTATGAGTCTGGCGGATATCGAGAAGAAAATAGTCGACTACGGAAACAAAGCATCTGAGGCCAAGCTGAGCATCGACGAGATGACCGGCGGCACCTTTACCATTTCCAATGGTGGTGTGTTTGGCTCGATGTTATCGACACCCATACTAAACCCGCCACAAACCGGCATTCTCGGTATGCACAACATACAAGATCGTGCCATGGCGGTGAATGGGGAAGTGGTGATTTTGCCGATGATGTATCTGGCATTGTCCTACGACCATCGTCTGATTGACGGTAAAGAAGCGGTGCAGTTTCTGGTGGCCATTAAAGGCATGCTGGAAGACCCGGCGCGCATATTGTTAGAACTTTAAGGGCAAGGTGAGCAAGGTATGTCAGATAAATACGATGTGGTAGTGGTTGGTTCAGGCCCAGGAGGCTACGTGGCAGCCATTCGCTGCGCTCAACTTGGTTTGACCACAGCATGTGTTGAACAATGGGAAGATGCAAAGGACAAAGCTGTGTTGGGTGGCACCTGTCTAAATGTCGGATGTATCCCCTCAAAAGCATTGTTAGACAGTTCTCATAAGTATATTGAGGCGAAAGAGCATTTCGATGTGCACGGCATCAGCACTGGCAAAGTTGCCATGGATGTTAAGCAAATGCAGGCGCGCAAGGACAAAATTGTCATGCAGCTTACCGGTGGGATCGCCGGCTTGTTCAAGGCGAACGGTGTGACCTCAATACGAGGCCATGGAAAAGTGCTGGCTGGAAAGAAAGTTGAAGTGACGGCAGCCGATGGCAAAAGCTCCATTTTGGATGCCGACAATATAATTATCGCGGCTGGCTCGCAGGTCATAAACATCCCACCCGCGCCAGTCGACAATGAAACGATTGTAGATTCAACCGGAGCGCTGGAATTTAATGCAGTGCCCAAACGACTGGGCGTTATCGGTGCAGGGGTTATTGGTCTGGAATTAGGCAGTGTATGGTCGCGATTAGGTGCAGAAGTCGTTGTTCTGGAAGCACTCGAGGACTTTTTACCGGCAATGGATGTACAAATCGCCAAAGAAACCAAAAAAATTCTGACCAAACAGGGGCTGGATATTCGCCTGGGTTGTCGCGTAACAGGTACGGAGGTGACGGGCGCCAAGAAGAAGTCCGTTAAGGTGAGTTTTAGTAGCGGTGATGAAGACTCGACGGAGACATTCGATAAACTAATTGTTGCTGTTGGCCGCAAACCGAACAGTGAGAACCTGCTATCTGCAGACTGCGGAGTCAATATGGATGAGCGCGGTTTTATCTTTGTTGATGATTACTGCGCAACTGAAGCGCCAGGCGTGTTTGCGATTGGTGATGTTGTACGTGGGCCGATGTTGGCTCATAAAGCCTCCGAAGAGGGTGTGATGGTAGCCGAGCGCATTGTCGGCAAGAAAACGGCCATGAATTACGATTGCATCCCAAATGTTATATACACCCACCCTGAAGTGGCCAGTGTTGGCAAAACCGAGCAGGAGCTGAAAGCTGCCGGTGAAGACTTTAAAGTGGGCGTATTCCCGTTCGTCGCGAGTGGCAGAGCGCTGGCCGCCAACGACAGCGACGGTATGGTCAAGTTGATTGCCGACAGTAATACCGACCGCATACTTGGCTGCCATATCGTTGGCCCCAGCGCGGCCGATTTGGTTCAACAGATCGTGATAGCCATGGAATTTGGCTCCAGCTCAGAGGATATTGCGCTGACTGTGTTCGGCCACCCGACCTTGTCGGAAGCAGTGCATGAAGCAGCATTAGCGGCAAACGGACATGCCATACACATTCAGAACAAACGCCCCAGAAAGAAGTAAGGGTGAAATAACCCACTTTTTGTGTGAGGGCTTTGCTCTCACATTGATAAACCACGCCGTTTACGGG
Organism: Gammaproteobacteria bacterium; assembly: GCA_030429735.1. Classification (GTDB taxonomy): domain Bacteria; phylum Pseudomonadota; class Gammaproteobacteria; order Pseudomonadales; family JAUIET01; genus JAUIET01. Next base: position 181,594 of record JAUIET010000003.1, on the reverse strand, counting down.
ACAATACGCGCCGCTGGTGCGACTGTGCCTGAACGTCCTTACCGGAACGACAGAGTTCCAAACCAAAAACCAACAAAGGTGTTGCAATGAATCTGCATGAATACCAAGGCAAACAACTGTTTGCAGAATACGGCTTGCCTGTTTCAGAAGGCTATGCCGTCGATAGTGCCAAGGAAGCGGTTGAAGCAGCCGGCAAACTTGGCGGTGACATATGGGTGGTCAAAGCCCAGGTTCACGCGGGTGGCCGTGGCAAGGCTGGGGGCGTCGTGCTGGCTAAAACCAAGCAGGAAGTAGAAGATTTTGCGCATAAATGGCTGGGTAAAAACCTGGTCACCTACCAAACAGATGCGAACGGCCAACCAGTAAGCAAAATATTGGTTGAAGCCTGCACGGACATCGACCAGGAGTTGTACCTGGGCGCAGTGATCGATCGTTCCACTCAGCGTGTTGTGTTCATGGCGTCCACTGAGGGTGGTGTAGAGATCGAAAAGGTCGCGCATGAAACGCCTGAAAAAATTCTGAAAACGGAAATCGACCCACTGGTTGGCGCCATGCCATACCAGGGTCGTGATCTTGCCTTTCGGTTAGGCTTGCAAGGCGCGCAAATCAAGCAATTTACCCAGATTTTTCAGGGCCTGGCCAAACTGTTCGTGGAAAATGATCTGGCATTGCTGGAAATTAACCCACTGGTTATTACCAAAGAAGGCAATCTGCACTGCCTGGATGCCAAACTCAATATAGACAGCAACGCCTTGTATCGACAGCCAAAATTGCGCGAAATGCACGATACCTCTCAGGAAGATGAACGCGAGGTGCACGCTTCTCAGTGGGAGTTAAACTACGTTGCGCTGGATGGCAACATTGGCTGCATGGTCAACGGTGCTGGGCTGGCAATGGGTACTATGGATATTGTGAAGCATCACGGCGGTCAGCCAGCCAACTTTCTGGACGTAGGTGGCGGCGCGACCAAAGAGCGTGTTTCCGAGGCATTCAAGATCATCTTGTCAGATGAGAATGTGTCAGCGGTTCTGGTCAATATATTCGGCGGTATCGTACGCTGTGATCTGATTGCCGAGGGCATAATTGGCGCTGTCGAGGAAGTGGGGGTGAGTGTTCCTGTGGTGGTTCGCCTTGAAGGAAACAACGCCAAATTGGGTTCCAAGAAACTGGCCGACAGCGGTCTCAACATCATTGCTGCTTCATCATTGACTGATGCAGCGGAACAGGCTGTAAAAGCCGCGGGAGGCAAGTAATGAGTATTCTGATCGATAAAAACACCAAGGTTATCTGTCAGGGTCTGACCGGTTCGCAAGGTACTTCCCATACCGAGCAGGCAATTGCCTACGGAACGAAAATGGTTGGCGGAGTTACACCGGGCAAGGGTGGGCAAAAACACCTGGACCTTCCGGTATTTGATACGGTTTCCGAGGCGGTTGAAAAAACCGGTGCTCAGGCGTCTGTTATTTATGTGCCCGCGCCGTTTTGTAAAGACTCAATACTGGAAGCGGCAAACGCAGGTCTGGAGCTGGTAGTCTGTATTACTGAAGGCATTCCAACCCTGGATATGCTGGAAGCAAAGATTGTTTGTGATCGTGAAGGCGTCACATTAATTGGTCCTAACTGCCCGGGTGTGATCACACCTGGCGAATGCAAAATTGGCATTATGCCTGGTGAGATTCACCTTCCGGGCAAGGTGGGAATTGTTTCCCGCTCCGGTACATTGACCTATGAGGCCGTTAAGCAAACAACGGATCCGGGTTTTGGCCAATCAACCTGTGTTGGTATCGGCGGTGACCCAATACCGGGTTCCAATTTCATCGACATTCTGGGTAGGTTTGAGCAAGACCCTAAAACCGAAGCGATCGTTATGATCGGTGAAATCGGTGGAACCGCGGAAGAGGAAGCAGCGGCATTTATCAAAGACAACGTCAGCAAGCCTGTGGTCAGCTACATAGCGGGAGTCACGGCGCCAGCTGGAAAACGCATGGGGCATGCGGGAGCGATTATCGCGGGTGGAAAAGGCACGGCAGACGAGAAGTTTGCTGCGCTGGAAGATGCAGGCGTTAAAACCGTTCGAAGCCTGGCGGATATCGGCAAGGCGTTGGGTGAGATTACCGGCTGGGCTTGAGCCCCGCTGTCCTGCCTGCCTCCCTGGACGCTTGCACATGCATGTGCAAGCGCTTAGTGCTCGCCTCTGATCGATACTCGATTCGGCGTCTCTCAGTGCAACCTGTTTGGTGTTGAGCTCCGTAGCGAGCTCTCTTTTGGCTGTGGTTCGTAACTCCCTATCGGCGAGATTGCATGTTAAATCAGCGGTCTCTCGAAAAGCACTGATTTTTTCCTCTCCAAACCCCTTGAAACAGCTGAAATAACCCCAATATACCAGCAAAGTTTCAAGTAATCCTCATCAAGGAGATCCTATCCATGACCGCAGAGACGGCCGCCAAGCAAACAATGGGCTTTCAAACCGAAGCCAAGCAACTTCTTCAGTTGATGATCCACTCCCTGTACAGCAACAAGGAGATATTTTTACGTGAGTTAATCTCTAACGCGTCTGACGCCGTCGACAAACTCCGGTTTGAAGCCTTGTCTGACAGCTCGCTGTACGGTGACGACAGCGAGCTCAAAATTCAGATCGACTTTGATGAAGAAGCCAAGACCATCACCATTGCCGACAATGGCATAGGCATGTCGCGCGATGAAGTGATTACCAATCTCGGTACTATAGCCAAGTCCGGCACGGCGCAGTTTTTGGAAAGCCTGACCGGCGATCAGAAGAAAGATTCGCAGCTTATTGGCCAGTTCGGCGTTGGGTTTTATTCTGCGTTTATTGTTGCGGATAAAGTGTCGGTGCTTACTCGTCGAGCCGGAACCGCTATCAATGAAGCCACTGTATGGGAGTCTGCTGGAGAAGCCGACTTCACCATTGAAGATGCTGAAAAAGACAGTCGAGGAACAACGATTACTCTGCACCTCAAATCCGATGAAGCTGAGTTTGCCAACGCTTACCGATTGCGCAGCATTATCAAGAAATACTCTGACCACATTTCCATTCCTGTGATGATGGTGAAGCAGGAAATACCGGGTGCAGACGAGGACGAAGAAAAGAAGGATGATGCCGAAAAGGCGCCGGAGTACGAAGCGATTAATGCCGCTACGGCGTTATGGACGCGGTCACGCAAAGACGTCAGTGATGATGAATATAAAGAATTCTACAAACACATTTCGCACGATTTCGAAGACCCACTGGCCTGGAGCCACAATAAGGTTGAAGGCAAACTCGAATACACCAGCTTGCTGTATTTGCCGGGTCGCGCGCCGTTCGATATGTGGCAGCGCGACGCAGCGCGTGGTTTGAAGTTGTATGTGCAGCGAACTTTTATCCTGGACGATGCCGAGCAATTTCTGCCCCTGTATCTGCGATTTGTAAAAGGCGTCATCGATTCCAACGATCTGCCCTTGAATGTGTCGCGCGAAATACTGCAAAACGACCCCAATATCGACAGTATTCGCAATGCGGTCACGAAGCGGGTTCTGGATACTCTCGAGAAAATGAGCAAGAACGATGCGGAGAAATACGCAAGGTTCTGGAAAGAGTTCGGCCAAGTGCTGAAAGAAGGCCCTGCCGAAGATTTTAACAATAAAGAGAAGATCGCAGGCCTGTTGCGCTTCACAACAACGCACAGCGAGGGCGAAGATCAGGATCAGTCTCTGGCGCAGTACGTTGAGCGTATGAAGAAAGGTCAGGACAAAATCTATTACATTGCCGGTGAGAACCTGACGACAGCGAAGAATAGCCCGCATCTTGAGGTGTTCCGCAAGAAAGGCATTGAGGTCTTGTTGTTGCACGACCGCGTTGATGACTGGCTGATGGGCCACATGATGGAGTTTGATGGCAAGCAACTGCAAGACGTTGCCAAGGGCGAACTTGATCTTGGCGAGTTAGACAACGAAGACGATAAAAAAGCCCAGCAGGAACTATCGGAGAAACACAGTGGCTTGGTTGAACGGGCCAAAGAGGCGCTGGGTGACGAAGTCAAAGAAGTTCGTATTACCAATCGTCTGACGGATTCACCGGCGTGTCTGGTGGTGGGCGAGCACGATATGGGTGCGCAGATGCAGCGTATTCTGGAGGCTGCGGGGCAGCAGGTGCCGGAAACAACGCCAACACTTGAGCTGAACCCTGAGCATGCCCTGGTAAGCAAGCTTGACTCAGAAGCGGATGAAGATCGGTTCAAGGAGCTGCTGAGCGTTCTGGTTGATCAGGCACGCCTTGCAGAAGGCAGCCAGTTGAAAGATCCAGCGTCTTTTGTAGCGCGCTTGAATCGTTTGCTGCTGGAGCTTACGGATTAGCCGGCTACCGGGCCAGTCAGGTCGCTGGCTTGTTCGGGGCCAGTTGATGAGTATACTGCAGGTTCAAGTGCAGCACGTGCCTTGGGCCTGCAGCGACCAATAATAAGCAGTGTGGACCTATGAGCGGAAACGCAAGAGTCGCCGTTCTGGGCGGTGGCAGTTTTGGTACGGTTATCGCCAATATTCTCGCTGGCAATCAGCATGACACAACCCTGTGGTTGCGTAACGCCGATGATGCGGAAGAAATCAATACGCAGCATTGCAACAGTCGCTATTTACCGGACTTTCGATTGGATGAACGCCTGATAGCAAGCACGGATCTGCGTCAATCGGTCTCAAACTGTGACGTAGTCTTCGTGGCAGTACCCAGCTCGTCGAGCAGACAGCTGGCCAATACCATGCAGCAGTGGCTTACGCCGGATACTCTGGTGGTGAGTATGACCAAGGGTATTGAGAGCGGTAGCTATAAGTTGATGAGCCAGGTACTCGCTGAGGAGTTACCGCAGGCTAAAATTGCCGTGATGAGCGGCCCAAACCTGGCCAAGGAAGTAGCAGCGGGGCAAATGACTGGCACAGTCATTGCCAGTGCTGATAAAGACGTTCAGCAAACTGTTCAAAGCCTGCTGAAATCGCCTAACTTCCGCGTGTACGCGAACCCCGATGTGTTTGGTGTTGAGCTCGGCGGAGCCTTGAAGAACATCTATGCAATCGTGGCCGGGATTGGCGGGGCAATGAATTTAGGGCAGAACACTATCGGCATGTTGCTGACGCGAAGCCTGGCAGAGATGAGCCGTTTTGCGGTCCATATGGGAGCTAACCCAATGACGTTTTTGGGCTTGAGCGGGGTTGGCGATTTGATTGTCACCTGCATGTCGCCATTAAGCCGTAACTATCAACTGGGTTACCAGATTGGTTTGGGTAAATCGCTGGATGTTATTGTGGCCGAACTTGGACAGGTTGCCGAGGGCCTGAATACGCTACAGATGGTCAAACAAATGGCCGACGATAGAGCGATCTACATGCCGCTGGTGGGCGGACTCTACGCAATTTTGATTGAGCACAAGGAAGTTGGAGCAGTGATCAGTCGGCTGATGAGTGGTGAGCAAACCAGTGATGTAGAATTTCTGCAGGCGACCGATGTGAGCACTGCTACGGGTACTGATGGGCATGCCGATGTCAGCTGATGTAGACGATGCTGTTGACGAGCTGCACTTTGATGTAGGTGATATGCGCTACGCGGCGAAAGCCTTTGGGCCAGAAGATGGCATTCCGTTGTTGGCCTTGCATGGCTGGTTGGACAATGCGGCGAGCTTCGATGTGTTGGCGCCATTGCTTACGCAGTGTCGAGTTGTGGCGGTTGATTTATCCGGGCAGGGACTCAGCAGTCACCGTCCACCCAGTAGTCAGTACCTTATCTGGTCAGACCTGGTGGACTTGCTGGCAATATGCGACCAACTGGGGTGGGACACTTTCAACGTAGTGGGTCATTCTCGCGGTGGTATGATCGCGACTTTGCTGGCCATCTCATCGCCGCAGCGTGTAACCAAGCTGCTGACTCTGGACACATTGATGCCTATGCCAAGCCCTGTTGAGGAGGCGACCAAAAATCTGCGTGAGTACATTCGAGATGAGCGGCGTTACCTGGCGAAAAAAGCACAGAATGTGGCGCAAAAGCCGTTCGACTCGCTGGATAAAGCGGTTGAATTGCGGCAGTTACTGATGCCGATAGAATATGATTCTGCTATTCGTATCTTACGCCGTGGCAGCCGCGCAGTGGGTGGCGGCTTTGTTTGGCGTCATGACGAGCGACTCAAAGGCCGGTCCGCGGTTAAGCTGAGCGGCGAGATGAATGAGAGCTTGTATCAGGATCTTGAAAGTGACACCCTGTTTTTTGTAAGCAAAGCTCAGTTGCAGCGTGCGCCCTATTTAAAGGAATTTGCAGAAAAAAACGCAAAGGTGACGATGATAAGTGTCGAGGGAAACCATCATTTTCACATGGAAGACCCGGTTCATGAGATAGTGCCCCGTATAAGGCAGTTTCTGGCCAATGAATGATATGTATGCGATAAAACCTATCCGGCTTAAATGCCTTTTGCCGCTTGCGGTGCTCTTGTGTCTCGCGTTAGGCGAATCGCCCGCCCATGCGCAGTCTGCGGTGCCTGATGCAGACGGTAGCGCGGATATTGAGTTTCTCACCCGCTACAGAGACTCTGGCATTGTTCGCTATGATCATGACGATAATGCGGACTTCCTGTTTGCATTGGCTCGCGTGCGAAAGCTCAATAATCGATGGCAGGCCGAACAGGAGCGCCGGGTGTACGGCGCTCACACCAGCATCACCTACCGGGCCCCAGATAGGGTCACGGCGGCAGATGTATTTGAGCACTTTCGATCGCAAATAGCAGACGCCGGATTCGACGATGTGTTTTATTGTGCTGGTCGCTCATGCGGAGACAGCAATAAATGGGCGAACGTGATCTACAGTGAAAAACGCCTGTATGGGCCTGACGCAAACCAGCATTACCTGATATCTGAACGAGCAAATCAACTGCTTGCTGTGTATGTCATCAAACGCGGTAATAAGCGAGTGTACGCCCGCATTGATTTAGTTGTTGCGCAGCCGGAAAGCAGCAGCGTGAAAAGCTGGTCAGATCAACTGCAAGCAAGTGGCCGTGTTGGTTTGCCTGCCGACATTGCCGTGATCAAGGAAAGATCAGCAAAGCTAAGCCAGGTGGTGGACTGGCTGAGCCGCTCCGGTAAAACAGTTCATGTGGTTGGCCACGCCTATGGGGCAGGCAGCGTTGATGCCATGAAGAAAAAATCGCTGGACATGGCGGTCTTGTTACGCGGTCGTCTTATTGAGCTTGGCGCTGATGCAAGCCTTGTTGAAGCTCATGGCCTGGGGCCTTTGGCGCCAGGTGGAAAACCAGGTGAAGACAGGCTGGAGCTGCTGATAATCGAGTAAGCGACTCAATCCTTAACCAGCGATAAAAACTCCATACGTGTTACTTCACTTGAGCGGAAAGTGCCCAGCATCGCGGAGGTTTTCATTGATGAGTTCTGCTTTTCAACGCCGCGCATCATCATGCACATGTGCTTTGCTTCGACAATTACCCCCACGCCCGCGGCATTGGTAACGTCTCGAATGGTTTCGGCGATTTGTAAAGTCAGGTTTTCCTGAATCTGAAGTCGGCGAGCGAACATATCCACAATTCTTGCTATTTTGGATAAGCCAATCACTTTGCCTTGCGGCAAATACCCAACATGACATTTGCCAATAAACGGCAATAAATGATGTTCGCACAATGAGTAAAGCTCGATGTCCTTGACTAACACGATCTCATTGCAGTCCGATGGAAACAGCGCATTGTTAACGACATCATCCACAGTTTTGTCATAGCCGTTGCACAGAAACTGCATCGCTTTCGCGGCGCGAGCTGGCGTATCTTGCAAACCAGGTCGTGCCAGATCCTCACCCACAGCGCTGATTATGCTTTCATAGGCTTCTTTCATGACAATATTTCCGTACTGCGTAAAGTTCTGCTGGCATAATATCAGACCTCTTTCTCAATTGCAGATATCGCCCACAGGCCGCTATTTACTCAGCAGCGACATTGTGCCCCAGTAACTGATCACCAGGAACCGTAATGAACGATTTAGACATTGCCAGCAAGGAGTTGCTAACGGTCAGGGATTTCATCCGCTGGGGCACGTCACGTTTCAACGAAAATCGATTGTGTTTTGGCCATGGTACGGACAACGCCTGGGATGAGTCAGTGCAATTAGTGATGCGCGCTCTGCACCTGCCTGCCGAAACCGGGAGTGAGGTGCTGGACGCACGATTAACGTCTGAAGAAAGGAAATTACTGACTGTCGTGATCGCCACTCGGATCAAGGAGCGCATACCTGCGGCGTATTTAAACGGTGAAGCATGGTTTGCAGGGCTGCGTTTCAAGGCAGACGAGCGAGCGTTGATTCCGCGCTCACCGATTGCCGAGCTGATTGAACGCGCGTTTGAGCCATGGAAGCCGGCGGCAGAAATTGGACACGTACTGGATCTTTGTACGGGCGGGGGTTGTATCGGTATCGCCGCGGCGCACTATTTACCAACGGCAAAGGTTACGCTGTCTGACCTCAGTCAATCGGCACTGGAATTAGCAAACATCAACGTGCTTGAGCACAATATGCAGTCCCGTATTAGCGTCTATCATTCTGACTTGTTTTCGTCTCTGCCTGATGGCGAATGCTACGATGTTATTGTCAGTAACCCACCCTATGTCGACGCGGAAGATTTCGCGACTATGCCCGCTGAATACAAACACGAGCCGGAAATGGCTTTGGCCGCTGGCAACGACGGGCTTGATATCGTGCATCGTCTGTTGAAAGGCGCTGCAGAACGTCTGAATGAGAGGGGCATACTGATTGTGGAAGTCGGTAACAGCCAGCCAGCGCTGGAAGCCAGTTACCCGCAGATCGCGTTCAACTGGCTTGAATTCGAACGCGGTGGGCACGGTGTTTTTGTACTGGACAAAAGCGAGCTGCAAAAACATTTTTAGTCAGACACCCCGTCATCAGGCCGTCAAGCGCGTATAATTCCGCAACTTCTTTTTTGTTGATCTGAATAATTATGGCCGGCAATACAATAGGCAAACTGTTCACAGTAACAACCTTTGGTGAAAGTCATGGCCCGGCACTGGGCTGTGTCGTGGATGGCTGCCCCCCTGGTTTGGCGCTGGATGTTGCCGACCTGCAACGTGATCTTGACCGGCGCAAGCCCGGTACCTCCCGCTATACCACTCAACGCAAAGAAGCGGATGAGGTAGAGATTTTGTCTGGTGTGTTTGAGGGTAAAACCACCGGCACTCCGATTGGCCTGATGATTCGCAACACAGATCAACGCTCAAAAGATTACACCAACATAAAAGACAGCTTTCGCCCCGCACATGCTGACCTGACGTACCATAAGAAATACGGTATTAGAGATTATCGTGGCGGCGGCCGGGCATCTGCTCGCGAAACAGCAATGCGCGTCGCCGCCGGTGCGATTGCCAAGAAATATTTGCAGGCTGAATTTGGTGTCAAGATCTATGGCTTCCTGTCGCAACTGGGGCCACTTAAAATTCGAAATATAGACCTCGACACAATTGAAGATAATCCGTTTTTTTGCCCCGACCCGGATCTTGTTTCCGAGATGGAGCGTTATATGGCTGAGTTGAACAAAGAAGGCGACTCAATTGGTGCAAAGATCTCTGTGATAGCCAGCGGTGTGCCAGTGGGGTGGGGGGAACCCGTATTTGACAAACTTGATGCCGAGATTGCTTACGCATTAATGAGTATTAATGCCGTGCGTGCGGTGGAATTGGGCTCCGGTTGTGCGGTTGTCGAGCAAAAAGGCAGCGAGCATCGCGATGAAATAACCAGCGCAGGGTTTCTCAGCAATAATTCTGGCGGCACACTCGGCGGCATCAGTAGTGGTCAAGACATTGTGGCGCATCTATCACTCAAGCCTACCTCAAGTATTCGCCAGGCTGGTCAAAGTATTGACAAACTAGGCAACGACGTCGAAGTTGTAACGACTGGGCGACACGACCCTTGCGTCGGAATTCGCGCAACGCCAATTGCTGAAGCGATGCTGGCAATCGTATTGCTGGACCATGCCCTGCGTGACCGGGGGCAAAACGCTGGTGTTGAGAGGTAATCCCGCGTGATTACGCAAAGAAAATGCCATGTTGACCGTCAATCCGGTCCAGTCTTTGGCAATATTCATTCTTCACATTGGCTTGCGCGCTCGAACTTGCTTTAATCCTCCCCTGCGTCATTCCAAGAGTCACCATATCAAGCATGCTCGCGCCGATCAGCGAAAACGAAACCACGGTCTACGGCTTTGTCCGGGACGAGGTGATGCTTGCTCCCTCCGTTGATACCCAGGATCGGCTCATCACTAATAGAAGAGTGTTGCTCGAATTGCCGGAGTTCAATGCCTGTACCCTGTTGTACCGAGATATGTTCTCTATCCCCAACAGCAGTATTAACGCAGGCGGCTACTATTCCGCAATGATGCATTTCGGCGCGCCATACGCGGGTGTAGAGTATGAATGGGAGCACTGGCTAGAGGCCTTCGAAGACATGCTGGGCAAAATGTACTGGGTGAGTGCTGTTGTACATCTTGAAACGCCGTTTTCCGGAACTCATACGCATATTTGGGAAACAGCCGATCAATTTCATGTGCCAGGCTCGCACGAGTTCGAGATGCGTTGTGAATGGACCAAAGACAAGGGCTTCTTTCGTCAGCTGGAAAACGCCTGAACCATGGTAAGCAAAGCGCGGCGCCGTTGGCGCCTGGCAAAAACGCTTATACTTGCCGTTGTTGCTACTGTCGTGTTGGTAGGATCGGCTATCAAAACCTGGGGTGCTGATCCCGAGGAACAATTCGAGTTCTTTTTGCTGTGCCTACTCCTGATTGCCGCCACGGCGGTACTGGGTGCCTTACTGGCTGGTTTATTGATCTTTATCAGGGGTTTGCGCAAGTAATCTACATTGCGTGCCTCTATTTCAAGGCGCTATTTCAAGGCGATATCCAGGTCCAGTTCATTGGCAATCTGCTCCAGCTCATCTTCAAATTGCTCGGCGTCCAGATCACCCGGTACCGCAATGTCCAATTCAGCGTCGAACAAGCGCTCAGCACTCATTGGAGCGCTGCGAATTTCGCTATTGAGCTGCTCAACATTGATATTCCATTTACTGAATGCGCGTGACAACTCATGGACAATACCGGGCCGGTCATTTCCCAGTACCTCAACACTGCGCAGCGTGCGAGATGTTTCGTTGCCTGGCATTGCCTCGGCATGCAAGGTAATGACAAAGTCATTGTCCTGTAGCTTAAGCAGATCATTCATCATTGCATCACTGTGACTGGCGGGTACTTCGGCGCGTACTATACCGGTGAACTGGCCACCCAGGCGGGCCAGTTTACTCTCAAGCCAGCTGCCGTCATGTGCGCTTACTGTTGCGGCGAGAGTTTCCAGTAAGCCAGGTTTGTCTGGTGCCATGAATGTAAATACAATATGGGATTGCATCAGATGCGCCCTCCGTAGAATAGTGTTTTGATTATACCCACAGATCGATTGTCGGCAGAGGCTCTGCAGGGACTTATTGAGGAGTTTGTCAGCCGCGAAGGGACAGATTACGGGCAGCAGGACTTTAGCTTTTCCCAGAAATGCGAGGCCGTGCAGCGGCAGCTGGCAAGCGGTGATGTGCGGGTAGTATTCGATGCTGCCTCTGATAGCTGCAACCTGGTGTCCGCCAAGGATCTTGCTCTACACACAGTGCCAGCGCCAGGTGAATCATGAGCGAGCTCGAATGGCAGCACGTTCTGGATACAAGTGGTCTGCTGTGCCCTGAACCGGTCATGCTATTGCACAATAGTATTCGCGATGCAGAGCCCGGTGATGTGATCAAGGTGCTTTCAACCGATCCATCAACGCAACGGGACATCCCAAAATTCTGCGAATTTCTAGGCCATGAGCTGTTGTCTACTTCCCGGGTTAAGGAAAGTTACCTCTATTGGGTGCGCAAACAGTCGGGCTAGAACACGGTAAACAAGGTTAGTGCGATGGCCATGCCAAGCATCGGGACCAATACTGTCAGCACGGCGACCGGTGGATACGCGTTTTGGTAGTTTTCGCCACAGATCGCACGAATGGTTGTAACGACATAGCCATTGTGCGGCAGTGAATCCAAACCACCGGATGCAATGGCAACCATCCGGTGCAATTCATCCGGATCAACCCCTTGTTCAAGGTAGTGTGGTGCCACGGCAGGCAAAGCAATGGATTGCCCACCTGAGGCGGAGCCGGTTAACGCGCATATAATGGTTACGGCTATGGACGCGCCGATCAGCTCATTGCCGGGCAGGTTGGTTAACCAGCCTACCGCCAAATCGAACGCGGGCGAGGCTTTTGCAACCGTACCGAAACCCACCACAGCGGCTGTATTGCCGATTGCCACCAGCGCGCCCATAGCGCCAATCCCCAATGCCACGCCTGGCGCTTTCAGTGTTTTGACGTTCAGCGCCCAGGTCAGCAAACAACCGGCGCCCAATGCAATAACCAATGCGTATTTGCCCAGGCTTTGATGAAACCCAAAGCTGAAACCCAGTACGGCAAGCAGTGGTAGCATCGAAACCATCGGATTGGGAAGATTGGATGTGTCTGCCTGAGGGTCATCGTCCCGAGCGATGAAATGCTCCCCGGCGGCCACCGCATTCCGTACCATACGATTCAGCAAAACGTAACCCACACCCGCCATAATCACGGCCACCACCAGACTTTCCTGCCAGGCCGCATACGGTGACGTGCCCAGGAATTCAATTGGAATCCAGTTCTGGATTTCTGGTGAGCCTGCTGACGTCATGGTAAATGTTGCTGAACCAAATGCGAGGCAGCCAGGTATGAACCGTCTGGGCAGATTGGCTTCATGAAACAAGCCAACCGCAACTGGGTACACAGAGAACGCCACAATAAAAACGCTGACACCGCCGTAGGTGAGTATTGCGCACGCCAATACCACGGCTAATGGCGCATGCTGCGAGCCAAATTTGGCTAAAATCCAATGGGCGACACTGGCCGCAGCCCCACTGTCTTCCATGAGCTTGCCAAAAATACTGCCCAGCAAGAACATGAAAAACCACGCACCAATAAACGCGGTGAAGCCCTGCATATAGGACTCAACGTAATTGGCTTGTTCCGTGCTCGCGTTCAGAGTAGGAAAAAAATCCAGCCCACCTGTAACGGCCACAATGATTGCGCACGCCGGTGCGGCTACCAGTGGGTTTGCGCCACGCAAGGTTACCCACATTAGCAAAAGGAGGGCTATTATCAGTCCGGCTAAGCTCAACATCGGTGGCTTCTCATTGCTCAGTTCTTATTATGCGATAGTATAGCGTTTCTTGATCCACGAGATATTCAGGCCTGGTGTGAATCCATTACCAACAGATAACCTTGATGAACTGTTTCGCTTTGTTTACTCCACAGTGCAATCGGCTGGCGCAAAAAGCCTGGACTATTTCCGCAGCGGACTGAGCGTCGAAAACAAAGCCTTGCCAGGCAAATTTGACCCGGTCACTGAAGCCGACAAGGCCGTAGAACGTCGACTGCGCGAGCTTATCGAGCATCGTTTTCCACAGCATTCAATTGTTGGCGAAGAATTCCAACCGCGTGAAGGGGCAACAAACAATGACTACCAATGGTTGATCGACCCTATTGATGGCACACGTTCTTTTATTTCAGGTGTACCCGCATGGGGTGTTTTGCTGGCACTTCTCTACAAAGGCGAACCGTTGCTGGGGGCGATGCACCAGCCTTACCTGAAAGAGACTTTTATTGGCTTGCGTGATGATCAGTGCCCGCAAGCCTGGTTGTTTAGAGAGCAGTTGGAGAAAGGTCAACCGTTGCGCGTCAGTTCCGTTGAGTCGCTGGCTCAGGCAACGCTTTTTAGTACTCACCCGGAGATATTTGATCATATTCCGGGCGCGTTTGATCGATATCAGGCCGTTGCCCAACGTTGCCGTTTGATGCGCTATGGTGGAGACTGCTATTGCTATTGCCTGCTGGCAATGGGGCAAATTGACCTGGTTATTGAAGCTGATCTGCAAGATTACGATATTCTCCCGCTGGTGCCGATTGTAGAGGCCGCCGGCGGAGTGATCAGCACCTGGAGCGGCGAACCATTACGCTCGGGTGGTCAAGTTATTGCGGCGGCAACACCTGCTCTGCATCAAGAAGCGCTTGGCGTGCTGAATGAAGCTCACTGACCCAACCCAGACAAAAGACCCTGGCAGACACAGCGCGAATGATCTCGTCCGCCTGTTTAATGATCTGTTTTATCTGCAGGAAAAAACAATATTGGTGAGTGGTGGTGATGAGCCATTATATCTGCCGGCCAATGACGACTGCTCTTACGCACGCGTTATCTTTACCGCTGACTATTTCGCAAGCGCGCTGCACGAAGTGGCGCACTGGTGCCTGGCAGGCGCACGGCGTTTGACGCAAACAGACTATGGCTATTGGTATATTGCCGACAGAACCTTGCAGCAACAGCGAGCATTCGAGCGCGCAGAGGTAAAACCGCAAGCCTTGGAGGAATTGTTTTCGCTGGCATCTGGATACCCGTTTCGACCCAGTTTCGATAATCTGAAAATTCCAGAGTATTCAAGTGAATGGTTTAATCAACGTCGAGCTGCACAACGACAACGATTTTTAGTCGATGGACTGCCTGGCAGAGCGAACCAGTTTTACCAGGCGCTGACAGCGTTTTATGGGCGACAGCATGTCAGTAGCCGGATTCGCGCTGATGGCTAACCGCCAGCCAGTGTATTTACTGGATGCCTCAATTTATATTTTTCGAAGCTACTTTTCAATGCCAGATGCCTGGCATAACGATCAAGGCTTTTCACTGAACGCAGTGTACGGCTACACATTGTTTTTACTCAAGTTACTATCGGAGCTTAAGCCGGCACGCATAGCGGCTGCTTTCGATGAAAGCCTGGGCCAGTGTTTTAGAAATGACATTTACCCGGCCTACAAAAGCAGTCGCGCATTGCCCGATGACTCCCTTGTTTTTCAGCTCGAAGCCTGCCAGCGAGTGACAGAATTGCTTGGTATTCGCAGCTACGCACATACGCGGTATGAAGCTGACGATCTAATCGCCAGCCTGGCGCGCGCGTCGCGCGGTAGCGGCCGGCCGGTGCATATAGTCTCCCGTGACAAAGACTTAGCTCAGCTGATCAAAAAATCCGGTGATTGCGTGTTTGATCCGGCTGACGGGCGAGTGCTTGACTGCGATGCGATTGTTGAAAAGTTCGGGGTGCGCCCGGATCAGTTAGTTGACTATCAAACGCTTTTGGGCGACCCAATTGATGATATTCCTGGCGTACCTGGAATAGGAGCGAAAACCGCCGCGAAACTGCTGAACCACTTTGATACGCTGGCAGTCTTGCAACTAAATCTTGATGACCTTACTAACGGGCAGTGGCGGGGCGGAGCGCGTTTGCGCTTGTCTTTACAAGAGAATGCAGAACAAATAGCGATTGCAAGACAACTTGTGCAGCTGGAAGATCGGGTGCCCATGTCGTTCCGGATTACCGATTTACGATGGGATGTACCCTCGCGGCGTGCACTAACGCGTTATCTGCAAAAAATCGGGCTGACCGGGGGCATTTTGAGCACAATAGAAAAAAGCGCTGTTTGGGGCACGTTATGACCATCAAAGTGCTGGCAGATGAGAATCTTGCCGCGCTCGAACACTGTATTGGTTCCAACCTGGAACTCAGAACCTTGGCGGGCCGATCCCTGTCCAGAGCTGACGTAAAAGACGCCGACGCTTTGTTGATTCGTTCAGTGACAGAGGTTAACGAACAGCTGCTGGCAGGCACGTCGGTGCGTTTCGTTGGCAGTGCCACCATTGGCACTGATCATGTTGATTTAGCCTATCTCAAGCAGGCCGATATTGCATTTTGTCATGCTCCCGGTAGCAATGCCGATTCGGTGGCCGATTACGTATGTTCTGCTGTTTGCGCACTCGTGCCAGAGCCAGACCGTATAGCGGACGCTCAACTGCGAGCTGGAGTTATTGGGCTGGGGCAGGTGGGGGGGCGGGTGGCTCGCCGTTTGGCGGCCTTCGGCTATGAGGTGATTGGCTACGACCCATTTCTCTCAAACTCTGTCTGCCCATTGGCTAAGTCCCTGCATGAGCTGGCTGACTGCGATCTGGTCACTCTACATGTTCCGCTCAGCCATACCGGTTCTCATCCAAGCTTTCATATGGTCGATGAGGCTTTTCTTTCGCAACTACCTGCCAGGGTGATGTTGATCAATACCAGCCGCGGTGCGGCAATTGCCACGCAGGACCTAAAGCGCTGTTTGCGTGACAATCCCGGCGTGCATGCGGTGTTGGATGTCTGGGAAAGCGAACCCAATATCGATCGTGAGCTGCTGAAGATGGCGAGTATTGCAACCCCGCACATCGCCGGCTATGCCGCTGACGCAAAAAAAAGGGGCACTGCAATGATTGTGGATGCTCTCTACCGTTTTTTTGCCCTAACATCGTGCGCAAGCAGCGAAGACAACTCTGACAATCTGTTGGATTGCGAAGGGCAAGTGAAGGTTCGAGATATTGTGTTAAGAGCCTATGATGTGCGCGAGGACGATGCACGATTGCGTCGCGCCGTGAATGACGCAGATATGGGTACGGCGTTTGATCTGTTGCGAAAGTCCTATCCGCTACGTCGGGAATTCGCCAAAACAACCTTGCTGACTGACTCTTCATTGCCTACTGAAAATCGTCTGTTGTTAGGCGAACTTGGTTTTACACTGGCATGAATCTTAGTGCGCTAAGTGCTGAGTGCGAGCTCGGTCTGCAACGCCTTGGTGAAGATAGTTGTCGTATTTTTCACGGGCGAGGTTTGACTTACCCTGGTCTCGAATCCATCTGCGTCGACGTATTTGCACCCCTGATGCTGATCAGCTTGTTCGATGACTCCTTAAGCGACGCAGCCATCATGGCATGGACGCAAGAAATTTCGCCGCTCGCCGCTGATAAAGGCATAAGCTGCATCGCTCTGCTGCGACGCTACACCAAGCCAAGCAGTATAGAAGTGTTAGATGGTGTTGTGCCGGACCGGGTTGTTGCTAAAGAGCATGGTGCGGAATTTGAGTTGAACCTATCTGGCAATCAGAATATCGGCTTTTTCCTTGATGCTGAACCGGCCCGTAACTGGGTTCGGCAGAACGCTAACAATCGAAAGGTTCTCAATCTATTTGCATACACGGGTGCTTTTTCCGTGGCCGCTCTACAGGGTAGCGCAGCCAAAGTTGTGAATGTTGATATGAGCCGAAGTGCTATTCGCACCGCACAAGGAAATCATCATATCAATTTTTCAGAAATGCCCGATAAATTGTCGAGAGCGAAGTTTATGCCTTACGAGTTTTTTCGCTCGGTATCGCGGCTGGCGAAAATGGGCCCTTTCGACCTGGTGATCGTAGACCCGCCAAGTTTTCAACCAGGGAGTTTTGTGGCGAAGTCGGATTATCCGAAATTGATTCGTAAATTGCCGCGACTATTGCGCAAGGACGCTTTAGTTCTGGCCATGTTGAATGCCCCGAATCTGAACGAGCACTTTCTGCGGAGTGCTTTTACGGAGTATTTACCTGCCAGTGAATACGTAGGTAGATTGGAAAACTCCGCCGCATTTCCAGACATTAACTCGCAAAGTAGCCTGAAAATGCTGGTGTTTTCGTTATAGTGTTGTAACAGTCTCGCGCTGCTGCCAGCCACGCCACAGTAAGCCAAGCAATGGTAAGGAGACGACCGCAAAGATGACTGTTTTTACACTGCCATCAAGCAATACCGCGTAACTGCCGCTGCCAACATCCAACATCGAATCGATCAGCAAACAGGCTGCTACGCCATAGCTTGCCGGCCATAGAATGGCGACAAGGGTTTTCAAGTTGCTGCCTGTGGGGCGCTGCAACAGTTTGAATATGTAAATCAAAATCAAAATCGCTGACAGCAGGCTGACAGCAGAAGCTACCCAGGTGACTGTTTCAACGCTGCCGCCAAGACCGATGGCAACGGCGACAACGAGCGCATTGAATACGATTAAAGCCAGCGCCAGCCACATTTGCTGTGTTTGTTTTTCGAAGGTAAGCAATAGAGAATGTGACAAGGACCAGATGGACTGAAAGTAAATGCCGATAAGAGCAATGCGTATCACGGCCAGCGCTGGAAAATAAGCTGGCAGAAAAAAGTGCAGCACAGGCTCTATCGCAAAAAATGTAAGGCCCAGAATAATTGGGGTGCCAATACATAGGAACTTTAACGGTTCGAAAAACAGATGTTCTATTTCCCTGCGGCTCGCGCCATCGCTGTGCCGCTCCATCATGCGCGGAAACAACGTTGCAGCAAGCGCGACCGGCACCTGGGTGACGGTCATGGCGACGAAATTTGATATGGCGTAATAGCCTGCGGCCACACCTCCAATAAGGGCATACACCAGAAACTGGTCAACCGCGCGAAGAAAGAAGAACAGGGCGGCACCCAGCATTACCGGCAAACCCGCCGCAATCAATCTTTTCGCCAGTGCCATTTCGAAAAACAGGCTGAACTGCAAGTGCCCGTGTTTGTGCACGTAGGCAATTGCCAGCACATGTGCGAGTATCAAACCGCACAGCATTTCCGTAAGCCCCCAAAAATACACGGCAAGCAAACTGAACCCGGTGTTTAGAGATGCATAGACCAGAAGATAACGCGCCTGAAAGTAAAACTCAGTCTGGGCTTGCAGCTGTCGTGGAATGTAATACGTGACGGCCGATAAAATCATCACAATCAAGCTGATGCGTAATATGGGGCCAATATCGGGCATCAGTGGGGTAAAACTGAGTGCCAATAAGACTATGGCAATCACCACGGTGACCAGCAGAGACAGGTTCAGCGAGGTTTGTTGCAGCGCGTAGTCATTATTTATAGCGCCTTTGCCGCGATTAAGGGCGACCTCCCGCAATAATGCAAAGGATGAACCCATATTGCTGAATGCGGTACTGTCCTGCAGTGCTTTCAATACACTCCAGACACCATAAACCTCTGGCTGAAGCAAAGCGGCAACGCCAACCCCTCGAACCAGATAAATAATTCGGCACAGATAATTACTGAGCGATAAGGTCAATGCCTCTTTGGCAATTTGCGTGGAATTGTCGGTTTTGCTCATCGCCAACGCGCAGCTTGCAGCTGATACAGCTAAAACTTAAGCGTAGCTGATACCTGCGTTTGCACTACAGGAGATTGCGCTTATTCGAGCACCTGGCTACTTATTCGACCACGCTGATGAACGGCTTCGTGGCTGCTTCAGCGCTTTGTCGAGCATCAATGAACTCAAAGCTGGCATTGCTCAGGTGTTCGGCAAGAAAGGTGTGCAGTTGCTGCGCATAACGCCGCTCAAAATTCAGATTCAGCACCTTATTACCATAGTTCTCATTTAACTTCAGGCTAATGTGACCAGGCGTGATAATTACTTTGTGGATGCTGCCTTTCTGAATGCTGTATTGCCGGGACATCGCACTGCGCTGGAAACGAAGCACATTGCCGATGATCTTGATGCTCTTGAACGGGTCCCCCGGCAACAGACCGAGGATGTATTCAACGATGAACAGCAGGCAGAGCAAGGCGATTGCAATCATCAGTTGTTCGGGCATGGCCGCGGCCTCTAAAACGGTGTTAGATGACCGGAATTATCGCACCAAGGGCGCATGAATGCAGCAAGAAAGGTAGTACAATTTCCGCTCTAAGTGATTGAAAAATATACTTATATGGTGGAATAGTAAGCGATTAGTAGGGATTTTGATCGATTTTGTATGTGCTCGTTTTCAAGTCATTCAGGTCGCGTTCTGGGCATCGTAAATTGCCGGTATTTCACCACCGCCGTGCACCTCCAGGCTGGTGCCTGTTACAAAGCTTGCCAAAGGCGACGCAAGATACAGGCAGGCATTCCCGATATCCTCGGGAAATGCCATGCGCTGCAGAGGGATTGTGCGCCCCACCGCATCGATACCTTCCTGATCCCCGTAATGCAGGTGACTTTGTTCGGTTTGAATCAGGCCTGCAGTCACTGCATTCACCCGAACTTTAGGCCCCCACTCAACCGCCAATGATGAGCACAGGTTTATCAGGCCAGCTTTGGCGGCACCATAGGCTGCAGTACCAGGGGAAGGGCGAATTGCGCTCACGCTGGCGATATTGATGATTGAGCCGCCGTCGTCCTGCTCTTGCATTACCCGATTGACAGCCTGGGCAAAGGTAAATGGAGCAACCAGATTCAGCCGAATTATCGCTTCGTTAAATCGGGGCGATGCGCTTGCCGAGTCGGCATGTGGTGTACCCCCGGCGTTGTTGACCAGCGTGTCAATCCGGCCAAATTTGGCCATGGCCACATCAACACAGGCCTGGATAGACTCGGGGTCTTTCACGTCGCATTCAACAAATACTGCGGTATTGCCCCGTACAGCAGGTAAATCGTCCGGTGCCGTGCGCCCGCAAATCAGTACATTGGCATTTGCTGCGAGAAATACCTCCGTTATCCCACGACCTACGCCGCGTGCGCCACCGGTCACGATCACGGTTCTGTTACTCATATCCAGACTGTTGCTGACGCTGCTTTCCACGTTTGTCACTCACTCATCGTTAACCAGACCGTATTAGAACAAACACTTGAGGCTTGAAACAATCGGTGGTCACGCATTAAACTGCCGGCCCTCTTCACAACAAGACCGCGCAGTGTACTGCCTGTCTACAGCAGTGTACTGCCTGTCTACATAAGGCTTTGACTATGTCAGACGAATCTACGTCACTTCCAACAATTGCAATACTCGGCGGAACCGGTGCGCTGGGCACGGGTCTCGCTCGACGTTGGACGCAAGCCGGTTATGCAGTGATTATTGGTTCAAGAACCCAGGAGAAAGCGGAAGCAGCCCTGCAAGACCTGCAACAGGTCATGGATGAGCGTGGTGCGTCTGCTGACGCGGTCAGCGCCATGGAAAATCTGGCTGCCACTGAGGCCGCCGATCTGGTTGTATTGACTGTGCCATTCGGTCATCAGCTGAGTACGCTGGAGTATGTAAAGGGCGCGCTGGATGGAAAAATTCTTGTGGATGTAACGGTTCCGTTGGTACCGCCCAAAGTTGCCCGCGTGCAGCTCCCCGAATCAGGTTCGGCGGGTGCTGGTGCACAAGCCCTGTTGGGTGATTCGGTGCGTGTGGTATCGGCCTTTCAAAATGTTGCGGCCCATCATTTGCAAGAAGGCCATGGTCTTGATTGCGATGTACTGGTAACGGGTAATAATGTGGATGCACGCAGTGAAGTCATCAAGCTTATCGAAGCCGCCGGTATGCGCGGTTTTCACGCCGGACCGATTGACAATGCAGCTGCTGCCGAGGCATTGACCTCAATACTGATCAGCATCAATAAGCGTTATAAATGTCATGCGGGCATCCGCATTACCGGGCTGGACTAAACCGCGACCGGCCACAATAGACTTTTGTATGGCGACCTCAACCGCCCCGACACAGGCGAGGCGCATGGAAATAGTTGCGCTTGGCAGTTTCCCTCTGATAGAACCTGGCGATCATCTGGGCAAGCTGATTCTTGATAGTATCCAGGCCAATGGTTTGGCTCTTCAAGGCGGGGATGTGCTGCTGCTAGCACAAAAAATTGTATCCAAGGCCGAAAATCGATACGTCAATCTGCATGAGGTGGTACCGGGGGCGACCGCACTGGAGTTGGCGGCGGACGTTGACAAAGACCCGCGGCTGGTTGAATTGATTTTGCAAGAATCCGAGTCGGTTGTACGCAAACGCCCGGGCGTCCTTATTGTCCGACATCGCCTGGGTTTTGTGCATGCTAACGCGGGCATAGACCAATCAAATATTCAAACCAGCGAGCAATCCCCGCGCGCCTTGCTGTTGCCCGTTGACCCGAACAAGAGTGCTGCCGATTTACGTGCGTTCCTGGAGAGGGCGGCGGCGTGTCCGTTGGCTGTTGTTATCAATGACAGTGCCGGTAGGGCCTGGCGCAATGGCACTTGCGGAATAGCCATCGGCTCATCCGGCCTGCAACCCGTCCAGGATTTAATCGGCGGTCAGGATATGTTTGGCAACGAGTTGCGTGTCACAACGGTAGGCATTGCCGACGAGATGGCCGCCGCCGCGTCAATGATGATGGGGCAGGCTGGAGAAGCGAGTCCAGTTGTGCTGATGCGCGGGGCGCCCGTCACGGCGTCGCTCGACGAGGATGCCAGTGTGCTGATTCGTGACCCCTCTCTTGATTTGTTTTTATGACTACGTCTAAAGCGCCTGTTTTAGCGCTGTCCGGTGGCGTGGGCGGCGCCAAGCTTGCTGCTGGTCTGGCCAGCGTGCTGCCTCCCGAGCGTTTGCAGATAGTCGCCAATACAGGCGACGACTTTGAGCACCTTGGTTTGTACATTGCCCCTGACCTTGATTCAGTGATGTATGCCCTGGCGGGCATTAATGATCGCGCACGGGGGTGGGGCGTTGCTAACGAAAGCTGGAACTTTCTGGAAACACTGACCCGCCTAAATGGGGCGAATTGGTTCCAGCTGGGCGACAGGGATTTGGCCGTGCATGTGCAGCGCAGCGAACTGCTTCGTCAAGGCTTAAGCCTCAGTGAGACAAGTCAGAACCTCTGCGAAGCCCTCGGCATTAAGCATTCTTTGTTTCCAATGAGCAATGACAGAGTGTGCACCATGGTCGATACCGAACAGGGTGAGCTTGAGTTTCAGGAGTATTTTGTAGCGCGCCAATGTGAACCAAAGGTGCATGGGTTTCGGTTCGAGGGGCAGGCATCGGCCACTCCACTGCCTGCCTACTACTCGTCGCTTACCGCAAATACGTATCAAGCGGTGATTGTGTGCCCGTCAAACCCGTTTGTCAGCGTGGACCCAATACTTGGCCTGGCCAATGTCAGGCAGGTACTGGGCAGTCTGCAGGTACCGGTCGCGGCAGTGTCACCCATAGTTGGCGGCAAGGCGTTGAAAGGACCGGCTGCCAAAATGCTGCAAGAATTGAACATGCCGTGTGACGCACTGGGCGTGGCTCGATACTATCAAGGTGTAATCAGTCATTTTGTGATCGATGAGCAAGATGCAGGGCTGGCGGGCGAGATCGAATCGCTCGGTATGCAGGTGCTATGTATGCCGACAATCATGCGCAGCGTGAGTGACCAGTCTCAATTAGCAAGCACCTTGTTACATGCATTAACCCGTGAGCCTGCTTAAGGTGTTTGTGGATACCATTGCCATAGTTCCGTTTCGCAGCCTGCGTGGTGGCAAAAACAGACTCGCCCCGCATTTGGAAAATGGCTCGCGCCCTGCCTTTGTCGCAGCGATGTTAAAAGACACCTTGAAGGCCTTGTTGAGTAGCAAAGCCGTAGGCAGGGTCATGTTGGTAAGCGACGACAGCGAAGCCGCCGCGCTGGCACGCACGCTGGGCGCAACGGCTATTGCGGAACCGCACGGGTGCACCGGCCTGAACCCGGTGGTTCAGTTAACCGCGAGAGAACTCGTGACCCAGTGCAAAAACCTGCTGGTAGTGCATGGTGATCTGCCACTGCTGAATGCTGACGAGGTGGAAACACTGCTGGCGGCCCATGCTAGTATAAACTCTCGGACCAAGCTATCGATCGCGCCAGATCGACATCAATTGGGCACAAATTGCTTGCTTGTGTCGCCCCCTGCAGCCATGCAGTTTTATTACGGTGCGGGAAGTTTGGCAAAACATCTGGCTTTCGCGAACAAGCACAACATACAATCGCAAGTTATTGATTTGCCTGGCGCAAGTCTCGATATAGATGAAATTGCTGACCTGCAGCAGTTAAAAAAACACCAGCAGCTGGCCATGGCTGAGCATGTCCACACTTTTTTAACAACCTAGAGAGCGCCGCTTGGCAACTGACCGTTCAACAGAGAAGTATACTGCCGCAGACACTTTCGCATTGCTGGAAGCTGGCGCGGTATTGGATGATGAGCAAGCGCTCGGCCTGGTTGCGTTGAATGAGGCGGAGAGCTTGATTCCTTTGGCTGGCAGTCTGCGCGACTCCGGTCACGGGCAGCTGGTGACCTATTCTCGGAAAGTGTTCCTTCCGCTAACGCATTTATGCAGGGACGTATGTCATTACTGCACCTTTGCGCAAACGCCAAAACGCATAGAATTGCCTTACATGCCCGTGGATGCCGTACTGGAATCTGTAAAACAGGCTGAAGCACAAGGTTGTAAGGAAGCTTTATTCACGTTGGGAGAGAAGCCCGAGTTACGTTACAGCACAGCCAGGCGTGCGCTGGAAGAGATGGGCTTCGCAACCACCATTGACTACCTGGCCCATGTTGCACGACGTGTCGCCGAAGAAACCAGCGTATTGCCGCACTTGAACCCAGGATGCATGAGTACAGAAGAGCTTGCCCTGCTGCGCCCTGTTTCAGCATCTATGGGCATCATGCTGGAGAGCGCCTCGGAACGGCTGTGCGAAAAAGGCATGCCGCACTACGGTTCACCGGATAAGCAACCGGCAACAAGATTGGCAGCCATAGAGCGCGCAGGTATAGCACGAGTTCCGTTTACGACTGGCATACTGATTGGTATCGGGGAGACCAGGCTTGAACGTATTGAGTCTTTGCTCGCAATTCGTCGTCTGCATCAGCAATACGGGCATATTCAGGAAGTAATTGTCCAGAATTTTCGCGCCAAGCCTGGCACCTTGATGCACCAAGCCCCGGAACCTGACCTAGGTGACTTGTTATGGACGATTGCTGTGGCGAGAATATTGTTCGGCGTCGACATGAGTATTCAAGCACCACCCAATTTGAGCCCGGGTGTGTTGCCGCAGATAGTAGCCGCCGGTATCAATGATTGGGGCGGGGTATCGCCAGTGACACCGGACTACGTTAACCCGGAAGCGCCATGGCCGCATCTTAAAGAGCTCGAGCGCGAAACAGCCAATGCGGGTAAACAGTTACACGAGCGTTTAACAATATACCCGACCTTTGCACAAAACGGCGATCACTGGCTGGATGACGAGATGAAGCCGCGGGTGGCAAAACACCTGGATGGCCAGGGGTTGCCGCGTGTTGATCGATGGTTGACCGGCGATTCTCACTCGGTATGCCCCCCCAGAGACAGCGCATTACTGGACCAGCCAGAGCGCCTTAACCGAGCCTCGGCTAGCCGTACGATCACCGAGATCGTGGCCAAAGCGCAAGGCCGGGAACAGCTTAATGAGACTGACATTGTTCGTTTGTTTGAAGCGCGTGGCAACGATTTTGCTTATGTGTGCGACGCGGCCAATGCCGTTCGAGAGCAGGTCAATGGTGACACTGTCAGTTACGTGGTGACCCGCAACATCAATTACACCAATATTTGTTACTTCAAATGCCAGTTTTGTGCCTTTTCCAAGGGGAAACTGAGTGAGAACCTGCGCGGTCGCCCCTATGATCTTAGCGACGAAGAAATTTCTCGGCGTGTAGCAGAAGCCTGGCAGCGCGGCGCCACCGAAGTCTGTATGCAAGGCGGTATACACCCCGACTACACCGGCGACAAATACCTTGAGATTTGCAGCATCGTTAAGGACGCCGCACCGGATATGCACATTCATGCGTTTTCACCCTTGGAGGTATGGCAAGGCGCGGCCACGCTGGGTATTTCCACCCTGGCTTTTTTGCAGCAGCTTAAAGATGCGGGTTTATCTACCTTGCCAGGCACCGCGGCTGAAATACTGGACGACTCCATACGCGCGGTTATTTGCCCGGATAAAATAAATACTGCACAGTGGCTTCAGCTGGTTGAAGAGGCGCACTCTCTTGGTATTCGCACTACTGCAACCATCATGTTTGGCCATGTCGAGGCTTATCAACACTGGGCGCGCCATTTGTTGCGCGTTTTGGCGGTCCAGAAGCGCACCGGCGGGTTTACTGAATTTGTGCCGTTGCCATTTGTCGCCAGTGAAGCGCCCATGTACCTGAAGGGCAAAGCCCGTCAGGGGCCCACATTTCGAGAATGTGTTCTGATGCATGCTGTTTCGCGCCTGGTATTCAATGGCTATATCGACAACATCCAGGCATCGTGGGTAAAAATGGGTCATGAAGGCGTTGTTCGCTGCTTACAGGCGGGCGCCAATGATCTGGGCGGCACGTTGATGAACGAAACGATCACTCGAGCCGCCGGTGCTGATCACGGCCAGGAAACCGGTCCGGAACAGATGGAAGCATTAATCCATCTGGCGGGCCGCGTCCCCAGAATGCGCACAACACTGTACGGTGATGTAAGCGCTGAGCGACGAGATGCATCGTTTATGGCAGAAGACTTGATCGCGGTTTCGAATACGGCCCCCGTTAAGCACAACAACGGAGATCGAATTCCGCTGATCCGGAATTGAATTGCAAAAACCTTCCTGCGCCCGGTTATTGTCCGCCCGTAAGGGGCACTAGTGTCCCTTAACATAAGTCACGACGTGCTAATCGGCAAGCCTTTCTATGCTCGCAGCATTTCCATGCGCATGGATAATCACCCTCAATTGCGATAAAATTACAAGAATTTCACCAAGTTACAGGAACAATCAAATTGATCAATAAGCATGGTCTGCAGGTGGCCGAAGTACTCGCTGATTTTATCGAGCAGGAAGCGCTGCCGGGCACCGGTGTAAGCGAAGATGAGTTTTGGCAGGGATTTGCGCGGATTGTCGAGCAGTTTGCGCCAGAGAATCGCGAGTTGCTTGAAAAACGAGAAGAGTTGCAACTGACAATAGATGCCTGGCATCAAGCCAATGCACGCACAGAATTCGATGCGGCCGAATACACGGGTTTTCTGAAAGACATAGAGTATCTGTTGCCAGAGCCAGGCGATTTTCAGATAGAAACCAGCAACGTAGACGCCGAGATAGCGCAGATAGCAGGTCCGCAACTGGTGGTGCCGATCTCCAATGCCCGATTTTCACTGAATGCCGCAAACGCTCGCTGGGGCAGTTTATATGATGCCCTGTACGGTACCGATGTAATCCCCTCCACTGAAGGCGCTGAGAAAACGGCAGGTTATAACCCGGTGCGTGGTGAAAAGGTGATTCAGTATGCTCGCGCGTTTCTCGATCGGCATTTTCCTTTGCAGACTGGTAGCCATGCAGATGCAACACAATACAGTGTTGATGATGGCAGGCTGGTGGTCAAACAAGGCAAATTCCAGAGTGAGCTGCGCCATTCTGGCCAGCTGCTGGGTACCAAATCCGACCATGGTGTGTTGAGCGCAATTTTGCTGAAGAACAATAATCTTCACGTTGAGATTCAGATCGACCCTGCTTCACCTATTGGCAGCACCGACGCGGCTGGCGTTAAAGATCTGCTGCTGGAGTCTGCGATTTCCACGATCCAGGACTGCGAAGATTCTGTGGCCGCGGTGGACGCCGACGATAAGGTGGGTGTTTATCGCAACTGGCTGGGCTTAATGCGCGGCAGCTTGCAAGAGACTTTTAGTAAATCTGGTAAGGATTTAACTCGCACACTTCATCCAGACCGTGAATACACGGCACTTGATGGCAGTGCGCTTACGCTGCCCGGACGCAGCCTGCTGTTGATTAGAAACGTTGGCCATCTGATGACAAATCCGGCGATTGTGTGCGCCGACGGTGAGCAAATACCCGAAGGCATTATGGACGGCGTGATCACCAGTTTAATCGCCAAGCATGACTTGTTGGGCAACAGTCCCATCCGCAATTCGCGTGCCGGCAGTGTTTATATTGTGAAACCGAAAATGCACGGTCCGGCAGAAGTCGGGTTTACCTGCCGCTTGTTTGCTGCCGTTGAAGACCTCATCGGTGTGGCAAGAAATACTTTGAAGGTCGGTATCATGGACGAAGAACGGCGGACCACCGTTAACCTGAAAGCGTGTATTCACGCCGCTCGCGAACGCGTGATCTTTATCAACACCGGGTTTCTTGACCGTACAGGTGATGAAATACACACCTCCATGCACGCCGGGCCGATGGTGCCGAAAGGGCCGATGAAAGACCAGGCCTGGATTAAAGCGTATGAAGACTGGAACGTTGACGTTGGCTTGCGCTGCGGACTGTCCGGCCGTGCTCAAATTGGCAAGGGCATGTGGGCCAAGCCTGACGAAATGGCCGAAATGATGCAGGTCAAATCAGCCCACCCGCGTGCCGGTGCCAATTGCGCCTGGGTGCCTTCACCCACTGCTGCCACGCTGCACGCTATGCATTATCATGCGGTGAGTGTTGCGGACGTGCAGAAGAACCTCGCCAGGCGACCTTTGGCGAGCCTGGACGACATTTTGACCATCCCCTTATGCCCTGATGTCTCTGCGCTGAGTGACGCCCAGATACAGCAGGAGCTGGATAATAATGCGCAAGGTATCCTGGGTTATGTGGTCCGGTGGGTTGATCAGGGCGTAGGATGTTCCAAGGTACCCGATATCAACAACGTAGGACTGATGGAAGACAGGGCAACGCTTAGAATTTCCAGTCAGCACATCGCCAATTGGCTGCTGCACGGAGTATGTACCCCTGAGCAGGTAGAACAATCCTTGCAACGAATGGCGAAGATTGTTGACCAGCAGAATGCAAGCGACCCGCTTTATCAGCCCATGTCAGGCGACTTTGAGACGAGTATCGCATTTCAGGCTGCCTGCGATCTGGTATTTAAGGGGTGTGAACAACCCAGTGGCTATACCGAGCCTTTGTTGCACAAGCGAAGGCTGCAGTTAAAGGCGAGTTAGGCCGCGAGCGTGACGAGGGCGGTATTGGTCGGCGCCGATGGTTGTCGGGGCGTAACATTCAGGTTTTGTTCATGAATATCTGAGCACACTGTGGCATGCTTACAGCAACTGGAACGAACGCTTCAGAATGTGGTCTTAATGGGTGTTGCCAATAAAACAATCGCGCCAATGACGGACACGGATAGAAACACAGTTTTAAGCGGCCCCGGTGACGGCGAACTGCCTCGCTCTGTGATTATTCGGAGCATGTTGTCGCTCGCCCTCGCGGCGCTAAGTGCGTCTGCAATCGCCACAACCTCGCTTGCTGACAAAGCGACTGATCCCCTTACAGAAACCGGAGAACCATTTTCATCCGCTGAGTTTGTCTCAAGCCCTGCCAAGGAACGTTTGCAGCGGTACCAGGCTGAAGTTGAGGCATTGCATGCGCAATTTGGAGCCTACAATCCTCGGCTGTCGGAAGCGTTGCAAGGTTTGGGTGAAGCCCAGCAGCAGATGGGCGACCACTCAGAAGCAATCAAGACATTCAACCAGAGCGCCCACATAAGGCGCATCAATGAAGGCCTGTTTTCTCCCAGTGTATTGCCGTTGCTGGAAAACATGGTGCAAAGCTACGCCCACCTGGGTGATTGGGAAGCGGTAGACGACCAGCACCATTTTATGATGGAAATAAATGGCAAGAGTTTTGGCTGGACAGATGAGCGCATGCTGCCGGTGCTTGATAAATTGACCCGCTGGCATATGTACGCGTTTTTCGAAGACGTTACCCCTCAACCTGTGCACCACCTGCAGATGGCAAGATCCCTGTTCGCGGCAGCCTCGCGGGTGATCGAAATAAATTTTGGTGAAACTGACTTGCGCCTGGCCAAGCAATTGCGCGGCAGGCGAGTCGCCGATTTTTACCTGGCGCATATCATGCAGCAGGAAGCGGAAGATCAACGACGGCTTGAGCAACTGCACAACATAGGTGGTCGTGAGAGTGACCACAGCTTCAGTCAGGGCACGCGTCTGGTGTCGCAGGGGTATCTATCGGGATTGCGCAGCTCACGGCAAGTGGTAAAGATCTACCAGCACAATGAAGAGGTTGGTCCACGAGCACAAGCCGAAGCGATCATAGAGTTGGGCGATTGGTATCTGCGCTTCAATAAGCGTCAGTCCGCAATCAAGACCTACGCTCAGGCGTATGAATTGCTCAGTGGTGACGAGCAGAGAATCAAAATCCGCGATGAGTTGTTTGGTGCCCCCGCGGTGCTCGATTTTGCAGCAGACTACGTGGATTATCTGGATCCAATTGGGCCGGGCATGGCGCAAGGGTATGTATTGCTGGAACTGGATTTGTCGCGCACTGGGTCAGTAAGCAATGCCAGTTTCATCGAAGAACATCCGCAAACTCCCTCAAAGCGCAGAGCCGCAATGCGTGAGCTCAAGGGGCGGCGTTTCCGGCCGCGTTTTGTCGATGGAGAGCCTGTGAGTACCGAGGGAATGAAGTATCGATATGTTTACTACTACCCGGCGGTAGCGGCACGTACTGCGCCAGCCGGCGAGGCTTCGTCGCAGGATAAAACAACGGTGGCAGAGGCCGATTCGGCAACTCAGACCGATGCACAACGGGCCGACCAGGCAACACAAGATGCATCGACCGACGCGGAGACTCACGATGAGCAGTAAATTTGGCTTTGCAGTGTTATTGACCCCGCTGATTCTGTTGTCTGCGTGCAAAGAAGAGACCAGCAGCAGCTCATCCTCGCCGCCTTCGAGCGGGTCTCCGGCAGCCGGTTCAACGACAGCTGGTGGCATGCCAACAGCACCGGTTGCCGGTGTACCTACCGGGGCTCTGCCGTCAAGTGGTGATACTCGCGAAGGGGGCGCGGATTCAACGGCAGCAACGCAAAGTGGTGCCAGCGAACTACCGGCACCTAGCACCAGCCGTGCCGGTACCGATGCTCAGCCGTCCACCGGCGGATCTCAGACTGCCAGCGCAAACGGTGGTACAGACACTGGTGGGGTGTTGACTGACGACGACTATGATGTTGGAACAGGGCTGGAAGACGTCGATTTTGACGTGGGTAT
This sequence comes from Gammaproteobacteria bacterium, assembly GCA_030429735.1. Lineage (GTDB taxonomy): Bacteria > Pseudomonadota > Gammaproteobacteria > Pseudomonadales > JAUIET01 > JAUIET01. The sequence goes on along the minus strand of JAUIET010000003.1, from coordinate 150,842 downwards.
CGAAGGCCTGCCGGGTCTGGAAGGTAGTGGTGGCGGCAGTGTATTAGGTGAGGCCAGCGACTCAGGCGGTGTCTCGTCTGGCGGACAGGACGGTCTGGATATTGAGTTTGAAGCGTCGCTTGATGTGTTCGACGGTATTATTTTGGCGGGGCAAGCGGGTGCAGTAGGTATGGAGACGGCTGGTGCGGGTGGCAGTTCGGGTGGCGGCTTGCCCGGCTTGCCCGGTCAATCCGGCGCACCCGGTGGCAGCAATGGCTCAGGCCCCAGTGGCAAGAGTGGTGGCCAGCAGGGTGGTGGCCAGGAGTCCAGAATTCCACCACCACCATCAGGTTCTCAATCAGCGGGCGGCACTGGCGGTGGGGGCGAAACCGCAGCAGGTGCTTCGGGGTCGCGATCCGGCGGTAATCGGGGTCGAGGCAACACCAATACCGTGCCTGATGATATTCCCGATGGTGATGACGATGACCTGGTGGCCAGACAGATTCGCGAAGCAGCTGAGCGCGAGCAAGATCCTGAACTCCGGGACAAGCTTTGGGAAGAGTACCGCAAATACAAGGCTGGGCAGCGATAATGAGCGTTGGCACTTTTCATGAATCTCTGCGCCGCAATCGCTCTATTGTGGTGTGCGTGCTGTGCGCATTTGTATTGCAGGCCTGTTCGACGACACGGGTGAAAACGTCGGAAGTAAAAAGCCTGGAAGTGGCTGAACAGTTGCTACCTGAGCATTTGCTGTTGGATGTGGGGATAAATATATTTGACCCCGGTCTGGATTCAGCCGGCGATGAGCAGAATATATTCCCCGAAGTCAGAGAAGGCGAAGCGCGATACTTGCCATTTAACCTGATGGAAACGATGCAAAGCTCGGGGCACTGGGGTGCAGTGCGCGTAGTACCGTCGACCATCGCGTCAGTTGATGTGCATGTGTATGGGAAAATTCTGGAATCTGATGGCGAGCGTCTTGGGCTGCAAATTAAGGTTGAAGACAGTACTGGCAAACACTGGTTTGATCGCGAGTACCGCGAGGTGATCAGCGATTTTGTCTACAAAAAACGGCGTGTGGACGAGGAACCATTCCAATCGATATACAACCGAATTTCCAATGACATTGCGCAATATCGCCAGCAACTGAGTGCTGCGGACGTGAGTGATATAAGAACAGTGGCTGAGCTTAGATTTGCACAGGACTTTTCACCGGAGGCATTCGGTGGTCATTTGCAACAAGATGATGATGGCATTTACCAAGTGAAGCGCCTGCCGTCGGAACTTGACCCGATGCTGCAGCGGGTTCGCAAGATTCGCGATCGCGATTATTTGTTTGTTGATACGCTGCAGGACTACTATGGAGTGTTCCATCGGCAGATGGATGTACCCTATCTTGAATGGCGTGAACGTAGTTATGATCACGCTGTTGCCATTCGCGATTTGCGGCGCAGCTCAATGAGCCGCGGCATCGCTGGAGCGGCGGCAGTGATCGCCAGTATTGTGGCGATCGGGCAGGGCGGCAGTGCGAACCGTGCGGGCGGTGGTGTTGGTATTTACGCTGGCACGTCGCTGATAACCAGCGCTATTCAGAAAAGTCAGGAACGTGGCCAGCATGAGGCCGACTTCATAGAAATAAGCGAATCGGTAACGGCGGCCATTACGCCGCAGGTTATCGAGTTAGAAGACCAGACCATCACGCTGACCGGTACTGTGGGAGACCAATACCAGCAATGGCGGGAACTTCTGCGAGAAATATACCGAAGAGAGAACGGTCAGGAACTTACAAATCCCAACCTCTCGATTGACGTAGACCAGAACGCTGCCGAGGCCCCTGCGTTAAGCAACGACAGAGGCTAACGTGAGTCGCAGACCATCAGATACACCGGCCAACCCCGGTAATGGCTCCAAGCGAATCGATGCGGCCTCTGCGCGTGTACCCGACTCGGAATCTGCCGCTGGCGTGAACATGCATGACAGCGTGTATCAGGAAATTGCGCCGATTGATCTTGATTTCAGCGCGCTGGAAACTGACTCTGCAGCGGGTGCAACTGAGTTAGGGGCGCAGGCAGGCCGCCCCGGCTGGATACTGCCAACTGTTGGTGCACTACTGGTTCTCGCACTCGCCGTCATCTTTTTGCTACCCAGAGTTGTGCCGCCGCCGCAGGCGACCAGCGATCCGAACGACGACGTCGCAAGCGCGGCAGTGGAAACGCCCGCTGCGGAAAGCAGCCCATGGCAAAAAGCGCAAATGGAACGAGAGCGGCAAGCGGCTCAGCAGGCGCTTGAACCCTTGCTGGATAAGCAGTTTCAATTGGAGGAGCTGCAGGTGCAGCGGTGGGGTGAGCAAGAGTTTGGAAACATTCTGGAACTTGCTGAGCAAGGAGATCAGTTCTATCGAACGCGCAAATTCAGTCAGGCTACAGATTCCTTTCAAAGAGCGCTTGGCATCGCCGATACCTTACTTGATAGCGTCGATCAACGTATTGTTGACGCCTTGCAACAAGGCAATCAAGCCATTGCTGACAATGATGCACAAACAGCCCGGCAGGCTTTTGATTTAGTGCTGGCGATTCGTCCGGACAATGAAGATGCCAACGTCGGGCTGGCACGGCTGTCTGTATTGGATGAAGTACATGTGGCACTGTTAGCAGCCGACGCACTTGAAGAGCAAGGTGACCTAAGTGCTGCGCGCACGCAGTTGGCGAATGCGCTGGCGCTGGATGACGCCCGTAGCGATGTTTTGACGCCGCGAATGAGTAATCTGGCTGATCGAATTCGAGACGCGGACTATACGCGCCTGATGTCGGAAGGTTATCGTAACCTGGACGCCGGTCGTCGCCAGGCGGCGATTGATTCCTTCAATGCGGCCGCCAGGCTAAAACCGGATGAAACGCAACCCGGAGTTGCGATAAAGCAAGTGCGAAATGAACAAGCCCTGAATGCAATGGCTGGGCATTTCGACACTGCTGAGCGCAGCGAGGCTGCGGAGAACTGGGCTGCTGCCGTTGAGGCATATGAGGCTGCGTTGACGATAGATAGCAAGCTCGGTGATGCAAGCAAGCGGCTTGCTTACGCCCGTCAACGACTGAAAATGGACTCGGCGCTGCAAACCTTGAGTAACGATCCCTTGCGCTTGGCTAACGCCGAGATTTATCAAAAAGCACTGAAGATTGTTACGGCTGGCCGCGCTATTTCGGCACCTGGCCCGCGCCTGCGCTCTCAACTCGGCACTCTGGAACAACAGTTGCGAGCGTCAAGAGAATCCAGGCCGGTCACGATACATTCTGATGGCTTCACGCAGGTTTCTTTGCCGCGCATTGCACGACTTGGCACAATTCAGCAGCATCGATTGAATTTGAAACCTGGGCGATACGCAGCGGTTGGTATTCGCGATGGATATCGCGACGTACGCAAGGAATTTGTTGTGCCTTTGGATTCGAACGCCGTTGAGGTGGATATTCGCTGTGTCGAACCCATCTAATACATCGGGTAAACAGCCCGATCCGAACACCTCATCGCAGGCGCATATAAGCCCCGTTGATTTTGCGCCAATGCCCGATGCGGCGCCAGCGCAGGCAGTTGTGAAGCGAGGCATTTGGGTGGTGGTGTTGCCGGTTGTTGGCGTGGCAGGTCTGCTCTTGTTTGCGTTGATGCAAGCCAAATCTGTTCGAATCACTGCTCAGGTAGACAATCCGGAAATTAATGTTGATGGCGGTTTGCAGCTGCTATTGGGTGAGCGGCGGCTCATGTTTCCTGGGCGCTACACCGTAGCGATCAGCCACCCTGAGTTCGAAACACTGCACGCCGAGCTTGATGTGGGTGAGGACAGTCAGCAGGCATTTCGGTACGTACTGCAGCGTAAACCGGATGAGTACCGGGTGAGCAGTTCACCGGAAGGGGTGATGGTCACTGTTGATGGTGAAGAGCATGGCGAAACGCCTTTACAGAACGTGCTATTAGCACCGGGTGACCGGCAATTGAGTTTTTCACATCCGCGCTACTTTACCAAGGAGCAGACCCTGAGTGTTTTGGGGGGTGGTTTCAAGCAGCAGTTGGTAGTCGAGCTAGAGCCGGCCTGGGCCAGCTTGAGTATTGATTCCAGTCCACAAGGAGCCGAGGTGTTCTCCGGTGAACAGTTGCTCGGCGTAACGCCGTTCACGGGCGAACTCATTCAGGGCCAGCGTACGGTGAGCTTAAAGCTCGACAAGTTCAAAACCTGGGAAAAAGAACTGCAGGTCACCGCCGGGGTTGCCAATGCAATGGGCACGATTGAGCTACAAGCCGCAGACGCGGTGTTGAACCTTAGCAGCCGGCCAGATGATGCGGGCGTTCTGGTCAATGGCGATTACCGAGGGCAAACACCGTTGCAGCTAGCGCTGGCTGCGGACCAGACACACAACATTGAATTGTTTAAGCAGGGCTTCAGCAAGAAAAGAGAGACTGTCAGTTATGCGTCGGCCAGTGAGCATTCGCTTGAGTTGTCGCTGAGTGCGCAAACCGGTGAGATTCAATTGAACCTGGGTACGCAAGGCGTTAGCGTTGATGTCAACGGTCGCGCCGTAGCACCCACCAGTGGCGTACTGAAGCTACCCGCGGTTCCTCACCGTATCCGGGTGAGCAAGACAGGCTATTTGCCGTTTGTGACAACAATCACCCCTCGGCCAGGCTTTCGACAACGACTCGACGTGAGCCTGCAAACCCCGGCGCAGGCCCGTCTTGCGGCAATTGAACCCACAATCAGCAGCCCGGCGGGTCAAACCATGCTGCTGTTCAAACCGGGGCTATTTACTATGGGGGCATCACGCCGTGAACCGGGGCGAAGGGCAAACGAGATATTGCGCAAGGTAACACTGAAGAAATTCTTTTACATGTCCACAACCGAGGTAACGAACGCGCAGTATCGTCAGTTTCGATCGGCTCACTCGTCGAAACGTGTACAAGATAAGAGTTTGAATGGTGACCAGCAGCCAGTCGTTCGGGTAAGCTGGATTGACGCCGCGTTGTATTGTAACTGGTTGAGCGCCGAGCAGGGTCTGGACGCGGTGTACACAATAGAAAAAGACGCGCTGGTTGCCGTCAATAAGGAGGCGAATGGCTATCGTCTGCCAACAGAGGCTGAGTGGGCCTGGGTGGCCCGCACATTGGACTCGACAACTTTAAAATTTCCGTGGGGGCAGGAATGGCCTATACCACCGAAGGCGGGAAACTTCGCTGATGCGTCCGGAAGTTACATGTTGTCACGCGTTATTCGACATTATAACGACGGCTTTGCAGCGACTGCACCAGTTGCGAAATTCACTCCGAATCAGCACGGCTTGTATGATATTGGCGGTAATGTCGCAGAATGGGTGCACGATTTTTATGCGCCAGGACAAGCCGCTGGCGAGCAGGTTGACCCCTTTGGGCCAGAGAGTAGTAACTACCACGTTGTTCGCGGGTCCAGTTGGCGGCACGGCTCGCAAGTAGAATTGCGTCTGTCCTATCGAGACTATTCAGACAAAAAGAGAGATGACCTTGGCTTCAGAATTGCTCGTTATGCTCACTAAAAAATCGCCTTGGGCAATTGGCTTAGCGATGGTTCTGGCGCTTTTGCCAGGCAATTCGGTAATCGCACAGGACGATGATGATTTTATTATTCTCGATGATCGTGGACTTGGAGAATCGGAAGAAGGCGATGTTGAGTTAAGTGGTCGTTCAGCTCCGGTTGGGAAAACCCGACCACAAGCTGGCGGTGATGATGGCAGTGGCGAGGGGCCTGTAAAAGTACCTGACGATGCGCAATCGGACAAACCACCACCCAAGCGGTTTGAGCCAACAGAGAGAGTTTCGGAAGATCTGTCCGTTTCTTTTCCGGCAGATATTTAGAATGAATGGCGGTTACAAAAGCATTGGAGAACAGGTGCGCTAATGAAAAATAATGTAAGCAGTGAATTTTTGTACCAATTGCTCGCCCTGTTGTTGGCAGTGATTGTAGTGCACACCGTGTACGTAGGTCTGATCCGTCCGCAGGCGGAATCGCTGCTCGCGGAGCAGGCACGCCTGGAGGCAGAAGGCGGCGCATATATACCGTCGCGCTCACTGTATGTCGTGCTCAAAGACTACGAACAGGAAACCTGCTTCATATTGGCGTTATGGGCTATCGCGATTATGGGTTACAAGGCGCGCAGCATTAGTCGGCAGCGAGAAATGCTCGACCGGAACTTGCTTAATATCAGCCCTGGCACCAGCGTGTTGCCGAGAGACGCGAGGGATCATTCTCGCGGCTTGCAAGCATTGCCACCGGAAGAAAAGCAAAGTTTGCTTCCCAGAGCCTTATTGATAGCGTTGCAGCGCTTTGGTTCAACTGAAAGCATCCAGGACGTTGCTACGTCGATCAAGGAGGTTTGTGAAAGCGAGGCTGACCGGCTGGATTCGGAATTGGCGATGGTCAGATACATCGCCTGGGCGATACCGTCGATAGGCTTTATTGGCACTGTGCGCGGGATTGGCTCAGCGCTTGGTCAGGCGCACCAGGCTGTGGAGGGCAATATCTCCGGGGTTACCAGTAGCCTGGGTGTCGCATTTAACTCCACTTTTGTTGCTCTTGTGGTCAGTATTTTGATCATGTTTCTGATGCATCAGTTGCAATTAATGCAAGAGCGACTTGTACTCGATAGCCAGCAGTATTGTGACACAAACCTGATGCCGCATCTGCAGGTACGTTAGGCTTCGCGTGACCGATAAACCGAACCGGATTGGAAGATGTACGACGCAGCGATAGAAATCAACGACATTGAATTCTCAATTTGGCAGGGCGCTGAGAGTACCAGCGTCCCAGCTTACGCGCTGCTTGAGTCGACTGGGCTATTGTTTGGCGAACAGGCGCGTGCCTGTGCGCGCTTGCAACCATTGCAAATAAATAACCGCTTCATTCAACAGCTAACAATGGTTGAAACACCTGAACTCAACCCATTCGCCAGACATCATGCTGACCTGGCGTATAAGTTTCTGCAGTTTGCGCAGCAACAAAGCACAGGATTTGAGCGTGGCGTGTTTGTCGTGCCACCGAATTACGACGAGCAACACATGGCCGTGCTGCTTGGCGTGGCGAAACAGTGCTCTTTCGAAGCTGTGGGCCTATTGGATCAAACCGTGGCTATGGCGAGCACTGCTGATCAGGCGACATCTGGAGTGTTCTGTGACCTGCAACTGCATCAGATGGCCATTGGCGGCTTCGAGTTTTCCGATGGGTATGTCCAGCGCACCGGTACCATGAGTATCGATGGATTTGGTCTCATTGACCTGTACGAGCAGTGGGTACGGATAATTGCGGATGCGTTTATTCAGCAGTGTCGATTCGACCCCCTGCACGATGCGGCCATAGAGCAACAGCTATGGGATTTACTACCAGCCAAGCTGCAGAACAATACTGGTGCCACTGTCTTTCAATTTGATTTACTGAACAAGCACCATGCAAAGATTGAACGGGACATTATGTTGACGCCCGTGAAGAAGTTTTTTGAACAGCTCGAGCACAGGCTGAACAGTTTTGGCCCGGTGGAACAGATACTGTGCAGTCATCGCTTGGCAGAATTGCCCGGATTTGCCGGATTGGATGCCAGAATTCAAGCGATGGGACGAGGCGCCGCAGCTGAGGCTGTGGAAAAGTATCAACAAAAAATTTGTACTAACACACCTACCTTGCCTTTTATCACGCGATTGCCGGCCAACAAAAGCGATGGCCATGGATTCGCGTCAGTCAACCAGTCCAGTGCTGCAGACCCTGCGGATACGATTCGCGGAGTTGGTCAAATTACTCATTTCATGATCGACAATGCGGCCTGGCCATTTCATGGCAAGTCTGTCTATCTGGATTGTCTGGGTGACGCCATCGTTTGGTCGCAACAATCGGGCAGTGTGGCGGTTGCTGAGTTAGCTTGTGATGCCAATGGCCAACTGCGTATTATCCCGCTTGATGGCAAGCAATACTGGCTCAACAACTCGTCTCAACAAAATGGCGAAGTGGCCGCGCTTAGAAAAGGCGATGTGATACGGCTGACAGAAAACGGAGCGCAGTTGCGGCTGATCGAAGTGGTAGGCGCTGGCGGAGCACGAGGGAATGAGGCGTAAGCGCAGCACAACCACGTTCAATCTGTCCTTTTTGGACGTGATGTCCTGTGGTTTCGGCGCAGTGGTACTGATTTTTCTGATTGTTGAACATGCTGACAGTACTCAGTCTGTCGAAAATCCGAATGCCGAGCTGTCAGAAGTCAGATTACTGGAACGCGATATAGCCTTGGAAGAGGAGCTTCTGGCGGAAGCCAAAAATGCCAGGAAAGTTGTTGAGCAGGAGCTTGTTGAAGTAAACGGTGCGTCGAAAGTTCTGGTGGAGGAAATTCGTAATCTCAAACAAGAGCTGGCCGAAGAGAATGCCGACAGTCTGTCGAAGATTGAGCATATCAACCAGCTAAAAACAGAGATCAATACCCTGGAAGAGGAGCTTGAGCGCTTGCGCTCTGCGGATCTTGAAGGACAGGGAAGACGCTCTCGCTTTGTTCGTGGTGAAGGTGAGCGCCAATATTTGACCGGTCTAAGAGTGGGCGGGCGTCGAATTCTTATCTTGCTGGATGCCTCTTCGAGTATGCTGGACCGAACTGTGGTCAACATCCTCAGGCTTCGTAATTTACCCGCGGTGGAACAGCGTAGGGCGCCCAAATGGCAATCTGTTATTGCTATGGTCGACTGGTTAACGGCGCAGCTTCCTCAAGACAGTGAATATCAGATCTACGCGTTCAATACAAACGTGAAATCTGTGCTGGAGGGTACAGATGGTCAATGGCTCAGCGTATCGGATACGCCGCTACTGGAAGAGGCGATGGCCGAGGTCAGGCGACTGGTGCCCACTGGTGGTACCAGTCTTGCGAACGCCTTCGACGCAATCGATGGTTTTGTCACTCGCCCGGATAACATCATTTTGTTAACCGACGGGTTGCCGACCCAGGGTGAAAAGCCCTCTTCAGGCCAGGTGAACAGCGATAAGCGGCTGAAGCTGTTTGTGCAAGCAGTACGCAACTTGCCAGAAGGTATTCCGGTTAACGTGATACTGGCTCCGATGGAGGGCGATCCAATCGCCGCAGCTGCCTACTGGAATCTTGCCGCTCGAACGCGCGGTTCGTTTCTCAGTCCATCCAAGGATTGGCCATGAGGCTCAGAAAACGAAGCAGTGACGATATGAACATCGCGTTTCTCGATGTCATTTGCTGCGGTTTCGGCGCGATTATCCTATTGCTCCTGATCACCAAGATTATGGATCCTGCTGCTGTTGTGGACTCGCCTCAGACTACCGAGGCGGGTATTGCCGAATTACAAGAGCAGCTGTTTGAGGTTCGTGGCGACGCGCGTGTGGAAAACGAAGATTTGCTGTCAAAACGCGAGCAATTGTCGCAAATCAAAAAGTACGTGGCTCAGCTGCAGGGCGAACTTACCGTACTGCGCGGTGAATTCAATGCAACTGATGATGACGCCGATACTAATACTCTGCTTGCCGGTGAATTAGCATCCGCACGACAGGCATTGACTGAGGAAATGCAGCGATTGCTGGGCGACTCGTCACAGCGCAGCAACGACATTATTGGCGGTATACCTGTGGACAGCGAGTACCTGATCTTCATTATTGACACCTCAGGTTCGATGGTGAATTCCGCCTGGCCACGTTTGCAGCGAGAGATTATTGCCACGCTGGATGTTTACCCTGAGGTAAAAGGAATTCAGATCATGAATGATATGGGCAACTATATGTTCACCCGTTTTCGGCAAAAATGGATGACGGATGAGCCGCATCGACGCCGCGCAATCATACGCAGCTTGCAAAACTGGACGCCGTTCAGCAATAGTAGTCCTGTTGAGGGCCTGGAAGCCGCCGTCAGAACCTATTATGAACCCGGTAAGAAAATCAGTATCTTTGTTTACGGTGATGATTTTAACGGCGGATCTATCGAACGTGTTTTGCTAACCATTGACAGCATTAACCGCGAAATTGAAGATGGCAAGCGGCTGGTGCGCATTCATGCCGTTGGTTTCCCGCATTTGATCGCCGGACGTGGTGTAAGGCCCGGCGCAAGCCCCACCCGCTTTGCGACCATGATGCGTGAAATGACCTATCGCAATGGCGGCAGTTTCGTTGGGCTTGTGCCGGAATAGTATTCATTGTTTGATGTCCAGCTGGAAAAGACGCTTATGAACAGTATGCCGCACCCCGCAATGATAAAGGAATTTGCATGAGTTTGATCGCCGCCAGAAATTCCAATTCAAGTCTCCATTTACCGCGGTTGATACTGGCGGGCCTGCTGACCGGCTGTGCCAGCTCTACCAATCTGGAAGTGGATGTATCACAAGAGTTCCCGACACCATTGGTTGTTCCATCCCCGGTCCACATGGGCATATACATATCACCTGAGTTTGAACAATACGTTTATCAGGAATTTGAAAATGTTCCGGTAAAGCAAAAGAAAAAGAAAAAAAACAAACCGAAAAAAAAGGAAGCAAAAAAGGAAACTCCAGCTCAAGCTGCTGAACAGCAGGAAGGCGATGAAGAGGCAGACGGCGGTAAGCAAGAAATCGCCGAGAAAGGAAGCGATGCAGAGAGCAGCGCTAAACAGACCTCGGCGAATGAGCCAGCGAGCGTTGACTCGGGCACAAATCCCGAGAATGCGGAGGCCACTGCGGCGCGCTCTGCGCAGTCTACGCAACAGGAACAGGCGGCCGATAATTCAGAAGACGCTGGTGACGCCAAGAACAAGCGTAAGCAGCGACTGAAGATGCGTGTTGCACTGGGTGAGGCGCAAGCGCGCATGGTGCGTCGCGTTCTGCCACCGGTGTTCCAGCAAGCTAGTTTGCTCGATTCCCTGGAGCCGGAAAACAGGCCCGGGGATATGGATTTATACGTTGTGCCTGAGATTAAACGCCTGCAATACACAACGCCGCGATCGACCAGAACGAAAGTGTACGAAATCTGGTTGCAGTACGATTTCGTGATTTATGACAACAACGACGATGTCGTGACGCGTTGGAATCTGCCCTGCTATGGCAAAACACCGTCAGCAATGATGACCTCACAAGCAGATGCTCTGCAGGCAGCGACTCAAATGGCGCTTCGTGATTGCGGCGCTGCATTTTCAACGGGATTCAGCGCGTTACCGGCCGTAGAACGATGGCTGCAAGCCAGAGAACAGCGCCAGCGGCGGGCGGCACAGAAAGTGGAGGGAGAATGATGAAACTAGCAGACCGTGTGCGACTGCTTGCTGTGGCAGTTTTGGCCTTGCTGTCAGCGTGCACAACGACCACCATCGATGAATACAGACGCGACAGCGTTGATCTGTTAGCGGATAGATCGATTGCAGTCCTGGGGCGCAGGCACACCAGCGGCGCTGTTACTGAACCTTTTGTGGTGTCTTGCATTGGCAAGCAAATTGGCAAAGGCAAGAATGCCGTTCAAGTGTACACAGAGAGCGAGTTTGCAGACCGTCTGTATCCGTGGTTCGAGCCGCGAACTGCGCCACTGCAACTTGGTCGATTGAAGGCAATGCTGGCGAAACCAATCATCGCTGAAGAAGTCAAAAAAATGGGCTTGCAGTATATAGTCTGGGTTGATGGTAAAACTGTGCGAGGTGACAGCGCAGGCGGTATCTCATGTTCCATTGGCGTTGGTGGTGCGGGTTGCCTCGGGTTCGGTACCTGGGAAGATGATGGCGAATACGAGGTTTCAGTGTGGGATATTACCCAGGACCAGCCCGTTGCCGAGCTGAGCGCCAGTGCCGAAGGAACGTCCTACATGCCAGCGGTTGTTGTACCACTGCCACTGATTGCGAGAGTCAAAACGTCTATATGCAACAGCCTGTCTCGCCAGATAAATCAGATGTTTCCCGACGCCTAGAGCGAAGGAGTAGCCAATGGTCAACGCGTTTAACAAAGGGCTGGTAGTTGTTGCATGCTTGCTGCTTTTCAGCACTTCAGGCTTCTCACCCATTGCCATTGCGGAATCAAAGGCTGAAAAGCAAGGCCGTGAAGCATACGAAAAGCTGAACAGCGAAAGCCGTTACCCAGACGAGGAACTGCAAGCGTACGTGAGCAAGCTGGGCAATTTGATGGTGTCGCAGAGTGAAATGGCGGATGAGAAATGGACATTCACTGTACTCAACGACCCGACCATCAACGCCTTTGTAACACCGGGGCGCTTCGTCTACATCAATAGCGGGTTGTTAACGTATATTCAGTCGGAGGCGCAGCTGGCCGGCGTAATTGGTCATGAAATTGGCCATCTGGTGCACCGCCACCCGGAAAAGAGGTCGACGGCATCCGGGTTGAGCAAAGCCTTGTCAACGATTGCAGCCATTGCTGTTGGTGTAACCACGGGCAGTGGTACAGCAGCCAACGCGACCAACAGTTTGGGTAGCCTGGCCGGTACCGCGTTGGTCACCGGCTACGGGCGCGAGAACGAGCTGGAGGCAGATGAGGCGGGCGCGCGCTACTTGCTCGCCGCCGGTTATCCGCCGGACGCCATGATTGATGGAATCGCCACACTCAAGGACCACGAGCGATTTGAACGACTCAAGGCGAAAGAGGAAGGGCGTAAAGTGTCTGGCTATCACGGCTTGTTTTCCACCCACCCGCGCAATGATAAACGCCTGCAAAATCTGGTTCGTGAGGTGGGGGGGCTTAAGGAAGGACAGGTTAGCCGTGGCCTGGACGGCGAATTTGAACGCCAAATGGAAGGATTCAAGTTTAAAGATTACCCGCTGGTGACGAGAACCAATGGTAGCCGTTATTTAAACCGACCGATGGACTTCACGCTGGCTTACCCAAGCGGTTGGAAGATTAAAAGCCGGGGCTCAATTATTCAGGCGCGTGGTCCAAGTGATGGGGCGGTGATTCAGATGCGAGTCAAGAAACTGAAAGAAGATGTGTCCCCTGAGCAGTACCTGAAGGAGTCGCGTGGATTCAGCAATTTGATTGATGGTGAGTCGCTGGATTCTGACACAGTGAAAGGATATACAGGCCGTGTTCCGGCATCTGATAAGTACCCCGAGCGACGGGTAGCGGTGATGTTTCACAAGAAGCGCGCATTCCTGTTCGTTGCTCAGGTTGATAAAGACAAACAGAACAGTTTTTACGATACCCTGTTTATGGCAACGTTCTGGAGCTTTCGACCACTCAATGACTATGAGAAGAACATAGCACTATCCAGGCACATTACCTGGCAGCAAGTACCTCCCGGCACAACGTTTGCGAAACTGGCCGAGCAAAGCCCGATCAAGAAGTTCGCTGAAGAAGAGCTGCGATTGATGAATGGTTACTACCCTTATGGCGAACCAAAAGCAGGCGAGTGGTTGAAAGTTGTGCGTTAAGCCAGATAGGGCAAAGGCAATGTTTGCGTTGCCCTACCTTCAAAATAAGCGGGCATTTCCGGATTGTTGAGAACGGCTAACATCTCGATATATTGATTGTCCGCACGCGCGGCTGAAATCACCGTACCTAGCGCTTTATCACCGGATTCATTGTCAAGTGGTGTTCCTGCAATCGGCAAGCAATCAGTAGCCACGCGCAAACGCACCATTTGCCGCTTTACCGCCCCTTTGTATTTTGTTCTTGCGACGATTTCCTGGCCAGTGTAACAACCTTTGGTAAAGCTGATTCCGTTTGTGAGATGCATATTGAGCATTTGCGGTATAAATTGATCGCTGGTTTGCTGTTCAACAAAACCCAGCCCGGCTCGTATATCACTGAGCGCCCAATCATTCGCGCTTTGTATTGTCACCACAGAATCCATGGCGCTCACATCAGTGACGTCACAGGCCAGCAAGCAGCGTGGCTGCCCCTGTGTTATGCGTATTATGATGCCGCCGGCGCAGGTGGTGCATGACAGCGATTGATCAGCGGGTAGTTTTACCGTTGACCCAGAATGGCCATTGATTTCTGCGCCGGCGACTGTCCACTCAGGCACGATGGAAATCTCTGCTTTGGAGAACACAATGTACTTTGACAGCGTGCTTAACACAATCTGAGCCGACGACTCAGGCACGAGTAGCAATAGCTCGTTAGCATCAGCGCCAGTCTGCACCAAATAAAAGTTAGCCAGCAGGCGACCTTTGGGTGTGCACAAGCCAGCGAAAATAGCCTGTTCGGACGTTATCATTGTGACGTCATTGCTTAGCTGGCCCTGTAAAAATTGCCGGGTATCTGGACCTTCAATACGTAAGCAGCTCCAGTGGGCTGCTCGCTCTGTAGCATCTGGCATCATTCAGCTTCTTCGGTACGGGTACGAATCTTCAGCTTCGCACACCTTGGCAGTGTTGAGTCGGTTATAATAGCGCATCTTTCCCAAGGATTAGCAGCAATGGCCAGCGATGAAGAAGCCCGCCGGGTTTACTGGCACAGTCGGCGCGGAATGCTGGAACTGGATTTGATTCTGGTGCCCTTTGTTGAGCAGCAATACGCTAATTTGACTGAAGAGCAGCAGCACGCTTACCGGGCACTACTGGCCTGCGAAGACACTGAAATCTACGCGTGGATGATGCAACGTAGCCAGCCGGAGGAAGAATCGCTTCGCCCTATTGTGCAAAGGATTGTGCAACATGCAAATACCCCTAGAGATTTGTCTTAAACCATCCAGGATATTCCTTCTGCTACTGGTTGTGCTGCTACTCACCTGTCTGGCAGCCATTGTTATGGTGTGGATTCAGTCGGCTAGCTCAGTAGTGCCACTTTCTGCCTTACTCTGCTTATTGTGTCTTGCTTGGGATGCTTACCGGCGTTTTTATCTGTTGCGTGCGAAATCGTCAGTGATTGCTGTTCGGCTGAGCGAGTCGGGTTGGTCGTTGCAAACCGCAAACCAGGATTGGCATACTGCGACATTGGTGGGGCACCATTCGACCATGACCGCCAGTCTGATTTGCCTGTCGTTCAAGCTGGATCGGGCGCAGCATTGCCCGAAGATACTGCTACAACCGAGCGTATGCCTGTTCAATGATTCGGCCGACGCCGAGCTGATGCGCTTGTTGCGAGTTGCTTTACGCAATGAATCCTCAGAAAAGCAGGAATTACGGCGTAAGCACGGTGTTTTCGGCGCGCGCAGCTAGTTGCGGATAATCCAGTGTGTAATGCAGACCACGGCTTTCCTTGCGCTGCATTGCCGAGCGAATAATCAACTCCGCCACTTGCGCTAAATTGCGCAGTTCGATCAGGTCGCTACTGACTTTGTAGTTGCTGTAATATTCAGCAATTTCAGCCAGCAGAAGATCCGCTCGATTCAACGCTCGTTGCAATCGCTTGTCTGTACGCACGATGCCTACGTAGTCCCACATAAAGCGGCGTAACTCATCCCAGTTATGCGAAATCACAACGTCTTCATCAGAGTCTGTCACTTGGGATTCATCCCAGGCATCCGGTGTGGCCGGAGTATCCACCACGTCCCACAGAGACTCAATGTGTTCGCAGGCGGACTTTGCATAAACAATGCACTCCAGCAAGGAGTTGCTGGCCATGCGGTTTGCGCCGTGCAGGCCAGTAAACGTTGTTTCACCGATTGCATACAAACTTTCAAGATCGGTACGACCATTTTGATCGACCATCACGCCACCACAGCTGTAGTGGGCGGCGGGTACCACCGGTATTGGCTGACTGGTGATGTCCAGTCCGAAACGCGCACAGCCTTCCATGACCGTGGGGAAGTGGTCTGCAACAAATTCTTTGGGTTTATGGCTAATGTCCAGATACACGCAGTCACTGCCCAGTCGCTTCATCTCATGGTCAATGGCGCGGGCGACAATATCGCGCGGTGCCAGCTCCAGGCGATCATCGAACCGATGCATAAAGCGCTCGCCATCCGGCAGTCGCAAATAAGCCCCCTCTCCGCGCAGGGCTTCAGTCAGCAAAAATGACTTTGCTTGCGGGTGGTACAGACAGGTGGGATGAAACTGGTTGAACTCCATATTGGCCACGCGGCAACCCGCGCGCCAGGCCATGGCAATACCATCGCCGGAAGCGCCATCGGGATTGCTGGTGTACAAATACACCTTGCTGGCACCGCCAGTGGCCAGAACAACGAAACGTGCCTTGAAAGTGTCCACGTGGCTGCTCTTGCGGTCAAGCACGTAGGCGCCAACGCAGCGACCTTGTTCAACAATTAGATCGACGGCGACGTGTTCTTCCATAATATCGATGCGTTGTTCATTCAGCACATTGCGTATCAGTGCTTCGACCACGACTTTGCCGGTAGCGTCCGCCGCATGCAGAATTCTACGGTGGCTGTGGCCACCTTCCTTGGTAAGGTGATAATCGTTGTCATCGCCGCGCGTGAATTCAACGCCCTGCTGGATAAGCCATTCAACGCTTGCCTTGCTGTTCTCAACAGTAAAGCGCACAGCGTCTTCGTCGCAGAGCCCCGCTCCAGCATTCAGCGTGTCACTGACATGCAACTCAACACTGTCTTCAGGGTCGATTACAGCTGCTATTCCGCCTTGTGCATAGAAAGACGAACCCTGCTGCATAGCGGCCTTGGAGAGAACGGCAATTCGGCCTCGTTTAGATAAGCTAAGGGCCAGTGACAGGCCTGCAATCCCGCTGCCAATTATCAGAACGTCGTGGGAGAAGTCTGTATTCATAGAATCTACTGTTCGTTTACCCCGCCTTGCTGAGTTGCCCAAATGGCAGCAGCCGGCTACCATAGCGCCCGCTTGTTACAGCCTCGTGCATTGTAATAGGGAATGCGCCGTCGCGCCTACGTCTTTAAGCCGCCTTTGAGGTCAGTCAGTGGAGCCAAGCAGTCAGTCAGACCAACAGCTGGTTCAGCGCGTTAAGAAAGGCGATAAAAGAGCGTTCGATTTACTGGTGATCAAATACCAGCACAAGATTCTGGGTCTGGTCTCGCGCTATGTGAGAGATTCCGGTGAGGTCCAGGACGTCACTCAGGAAGCCTTCATCAAGGCCTATCGCGCACTGCCAAAATTCCGAGGCGACAGCCAGTTCTATACCTGGTTGTATCGAATCGCTATCAACACGGCTAAAAACCACTTGATGGCCAAAGGCCGCAGGCCGCCGGGCAGTGACATAGACGTGCAGGACGCTGAGTATTTTGAGTCGGCTGGGCAGCTGAAAGACATCGAAAACCCGGAAAATCAGCTGTTTGGCGCGGAACTTAAAGATATTGTGAACAAGGCCATCACGCAATTGCCGGAAGATCTGCGTACCGCAGTAACTTTGCGGGAATTTGATGGTCTGAGCTATGAAGACATCGCCGATATCATGGATTGTCCGGTTGGCACCGTTAGATCGCGGATATTTCGTGCCAGGGAAGCAATAGACAGGCAATTGGAACCTTTGTTCAGATAAGGCGACTAAACAGGGCAAGAGTGTATGTGATAGCCGAACGAGCCGTCCGGCATTAGCAAGATTATCCCGGGCCGCAGGAATACGCGGTTCGCATTCAGTGAGAGAGCATAGGAACATGACAGAGCAATTGCGGCAATCCTTATCAGCCTTGATGGACGACGAAGCCACGGATTTTGAAGTGCGTCAGATCCTCAAGCAGGCATCTGAGTCGACGGCAGTGAGCGAACAATACAGGCGCTACTCAACCGCGCAAGCAGCAATGCATGATCAAGCGGATTGGGCAAGCATCGACATTAGTGGGGCTGTCGCTGAAGCGATCGATAATGAAGCAGCAATCAGTAGGAGCTGGGGCTGGATGAAGCCCGCCGGCGGTTTTGCAGTGGCCGCCAGTGTGGCTGCGGTGGTTGTCTTTGCGACACAAGGGCTGCATGGAGTCGGGCCTGAGCAAAGACCTGCACAGCTGGCCGAGTTGGCGCCCTTAACAGCGTCCCCCTTGCCAGCCCTGACCGACAGGCAAAATGCGCGCACAGTCGCTGAAACAAATCTGGCCTCGAATGATGAGACGGATCGCGCAGCATCGCAGGCTTTATTGCAGCAAAGACTCAGTCAATACATGCAAATTCACGCAAAGCACGCAAGCATGAATGGCTCACAGGGCGCATTGCCGTTAGCCAGAGTCACAAATTACAGGGTTGAGCGGTGAAAGCAGTCACTCAACTGTTTGGCACGCTGTTGTGCGTGCTGGCGTTTGCCAGTGTGGCTGCCGCTAACCCAGCGCCAGAACAAACGGCAGTGGGTGACAAGAGTGTGCCGGCGTACTGGCTGAAACGGATGGCGAGTGGCTTTCGGGAACAAGACTACGATGGCATTCTGGTCGCTAATCGCGGCTCTGACATGCGTTCGATGCGAATTGTTCATCTGGTGAAGGACGGACGGGAGCACGAGCGGCTGCAGTACCTCGACGGCGAGCCGGTAGAGGTGATTCGCGCGAACCACCCAACAGATTGCGTGCATGCGGGCGGTCAGCTGATTATGGGTGGGGCGACCGGTGGCTTGCTGGCGGGCGTAGGCCGAGGCGGAAACTTCGATTTTACCGGATTGTATCGGTTAAAACTGGGCGGCAGTACCCATGTGGCGATGCGGCCTGTGCAAGTGTTGAGTGTGATACCGGAAGACAGCTATCGCTACAAACATCGGCTGTATCTGGACAAAGCGTCCGGCATATTACTGAAATCCGAGGTGTTGGATTCTAACGAACGGGTACTGGAAACGTCACAATTTATCCAGATTGCCATTGGCCAGGAAGTTGACCCTGAGGCCGCAGAAATCAACAGCGATAAGGCTTTGCATGAGAATTACCACAGCTTGCCGCTGAACTCGAGTGAGCCTGGCGAATCGAGTTGGCAGCTGGCCTGGTTGCCTAAGGGGTTTATGCAGGCCAGTCACCATCGGCACAGAATGGAAGACCTGAATAAAATGGTGCAGTCACAGCACTTCACCGATGGCATAACCTTGTTTTCAGTGTTCGTTGAAAAAACCGATTCGGCGATTGAACCTTTTGAAGTTCGAACCGGCAGTACACTCGCCTATTGGGTGCCCAAGAAAATCGGCCAGCAGTGGATGTCCGTGACCGTGGTGGGCGAAATTCCTATTCAAACAGCGGTGAAGCTGACGGATCACATGAAGCCCGTTAGTGCCGTCGCGGTCAGCAAAAAATAAGCCGCCATGCTTGAAATTGGTCGAGTTGTTGCGCTGGAAGAGGAGGCTGTCTGGATAGAGACCACCGAAAAGTCAACCTGCGGCGGATGCGCGGCGAAACAGGCGTGCGGCCAGAATGTGCTCGCATCACTTTACCCTGAGCGATCTCGCCAGGTTAAGATCAGCACCATCGGCCACTCAGGCAAGCAACCCAAGCTGCACGATCAGGTAAGTTTTGAATTACCGGACAATGCCTTGCTGTTCGGTGCGTTGCGTGTGTATCTACTGCCATTGGCGACAATGATCGTTACCCCCTTAACTCTGAGTATGTGGACAAGCAGCGAATTGGCGCTGATCACCGGCTCATTCATGGGCTTGTGCGCGGGGTTCGCGCTAAGTCGTGCGGTGGATCAGCGCACGGTCAGCGCGTCCTACACGCCGAAGCTGGTGAAAATACTAAGCTAAAACAATAATTTGCAATCTCTTTACACTTTTAACAGCGGTTCAATGCAACCCAGTGCTATTCGGTCTGTCATAGCATTAAGGCAGAGGTGTAAAATAGCCAAATGCCATCATATGTTTAGTACAAAGGAAATAAGTATGTTGTCTACTGTAACGAGTCAATACTTGGCAAAACGTTTGTCGCAGTGCCTGTTTGTTGTTCTGTTTAGCACGGTTAGCGTATCTAACGCGGCTGAACTTCCCGATTTTACTGAAATAGTGCAAGAAAGTGCGGCTGCCGTGGTCAAGATAAGCACGGTGAGTAAACCAACCGCGAGCCGGACGCCGGATCTGCAAGACAATCAGGAGATTCCGGAGATGTTTCGTCGGTTTTTTGACCAGCAACCCAGGCAGCGCAGGGGGCAGGGGCTTGGCTCCGGCTTCTTTATTTCAGAAGATGGGTACCTGCTGACCAACAATCACGTTGTGGATGGCGCTGATGAAATATCAGTGATCATGCAGGACCGGAGAGAGTTTGTTGCCGAAGTCATTGGCACCGATGAGCGCTCGGATCTTGCATTACTCAAAGTAGCGGCCAGCGGATTACCAACGGTCAAGATGGGCAAGTCAGAAGACCTCGATGTGGGCGAATGGGTATTGGCAATAGGCTCACCATTTGGTTTGGACTATTCAGTGGCCGCCGGTATCGTTAGCGCGAAGGGGCGCTCGCTACCCACTGAAAAAGGCGAGAATTACGTGCCGTTTATACAAACTGATGTGGCCATCAACCCCGGAAATTCCGGCGGCCCACTATTCAATATGGATGGCGAGGTGGTCGGCATCAACTCGCAAATTTACACCCGATCCGGGGGCTCGATTGGCCTGTCTTTCGCCATACCCGTCAGTACCGCGTTAAATGTGATCGATCAGCTCAAGCGCGATGGTCAGGTAGTACGTGGCTGGTTAGGCGTCGGTATTCAGGATATAAATCGTGATTTGGCTGAATCTTTTGGCTTGAGCAAACCGGCCGGCGCACTGGTATCGCAAGTGGTTGAAGACGGACCTGCAGAACAAGGTGGCATTCAAGTGGGCGATGTGATTCTGGAGTTTGACGGCCAGGAGATTGGTGAGTCAGCGGACCTTCCGCACATTGTCGGCCGCACTGCACCGGATAAGCGCGTCAGCGTCCTGGTATTCCGCGATGGTAAGCGCAAAACCCTGCGCATGAAAACCGGCAGTCTGGACGACGGCGTCAGCAATGTCGCCAGCCGTAACCAGGATGAGCGTAAGGCAAATGGTGGCCGATTGGGTCTGGTTGTGCTCGACTTGAGCGACGCGCAGAAAGCGCGCCTGAAACTTGAGGGTGGCGTGGTGGTACGCTCGGTTGTTCCCGGCTCCTCGGCAAGCGAAGGCGGTCTACGCAGCGGTGATGTCATTACCTCAATCGACAACAAAGCGACAGATACTCTGGAAGACTTCGATTCGATCGTAGAAGGACTGCCTGCGAATAAACACGTGGCGGTACGAATTGTTCGCGGCGGACAACCCGGGTTTGTCGCTATCAAAGTGAGCGAATAGCGTTTAGCTGGAAAAGACACCGGTATTAACCGGTTAAATCCCCATTGTCGGGGTCGCTTGGCGGCCCCAGGCAGTGAAATAGGGTAGAATCGCGGCCCGTTAACGGCGCGACTACGACAGCGCCGACTAGCTGTCTGAGTGCCAATGTGTGACTGACCTTCAACATATCCGAAATTTTTCAATTATTGCCCACATTGACCACGGCAAATCGACGCTGGCCGACCGCTTTATACAGCACTGTGGTGGTTTGGCTGAGCGTGAAATGGCCGAACAAGTGCTTGACTCCATGGATATTGAGCGCGAGCGTGGCATCACCATCAAGGCCCAATCGGTAACCTTGGACTATGAATCCGCAGACGGAAAGCACTACCAGCTTAATTTTATTGATACGCCAGGGCACGTGGATTTCAGTTACGAAGTGTCACGCTCATTGGCGGCGTGTGAAGGGGCATTGCTGATTGTCGATGCCGCTCAGGGCGTGGAGGCACAATCAGTGGCCAATTGTTACACGGCTATTGATCAGGGTCTGGAAGTGATTCCTGTGCTGAATAAAATGGATTTACCGCAGGCCGATCCAGACAAAGTCGCTGAGGAGATTGAAGATATCATCGGCCTGGACGCATCCGAGGCCGTGCACGTCAGTGCAAAAACCGGCATGGGCATAGTTGATGTACTGGAGCAGCTGGTCGCCAAAGTGCCGCCTCCGGAGGGGAATATTGATGGCGCTTTGCAGGCCCTGATTATTGATTCCTGGTTCGACAACTACTTGGGTGTGGTGTCATTGGTGCGGGTCAAGCATGGAGTGCTGCGTGCCCGCGACAAGATCACTCTTAAATCCACTGGCCGCAGCCATCAGGTAGACGACGTCGGCATTTTTACCCCTAAACGCCAATCAAAAGGCGAGCTCAAGGCAGGTGAAGTCGGCTATGTTGTGGCGGGAATCAAAGAAATCCACGGCGCACCCGTCGGCGATACCATCGTCAGTGCAAATCAGTCTTCGGTTGCAGCTCTGCCCGGGTTTCAACAGGTCAAGCCGCAAGTCTATGCGGGCTTGTTTACGGTCAGCACCGATGACTATGAAGCGTTCCGCGATGCGCTGGCCAAGTTGACCTTAAACGACGCATCCCTGTTTTATGAACCTGAAACGTCCGATGCACTCGGCTTTGGCTTCAGGTGCGGTTTTCTTGGCATGCTGCACATGGAGATCATTCAGGAACGATTGGAGCGTGAATACGACCTGGACCTGATCACCACAGCCCCGACCGTGGTGTTTGAAGTTGTCGATAACAAAGGCGAGGTGTTGTCGGTTGATAATCCGTCAAAATTGCCAGATTCGGGCAACATAGCCGAGATGCGTGAACCGATCGTGAGAGCAAATATCCTGGTACCGCAGGAGCACTTGGGCAGTGTTATCACGCTGTGTGTGGAAAAGCGCGGTGTTCAAAAAGACATGAGCTTTCTGGCTCAGCAGGTGTCGGTAAGCTATGAGCTGCCTATGAATGAGGTCGTCCTGGATTTTTTCGATCGCTTGAAATCAGTGAGTCGCGGCTACGCATCGCTTGATTACAGCTTTGAACGTTTTCAGGCAGCGCCACTGGTTCGTGTCGATATACTCATCAATGGAGAGAAAGTCGATGCTCTTGCTACAATCGTGCATAGGGACCAGGCTCAGTCACGTGGGCGGGCATTGACTGATAAAATGAAGGAACTCATCCCCAGGCAAATGTTTGATGTGGCTATTCAAGCAGCGATTGGAGGGCAAATTATTTCGCGTACAACCGTCAAGGCGCTGCGAAAAAATGTGACCGCAAAATGCTATGGTGGTGACGTAACACGAAAGAAGAAATTGTTAGAAAAACAAAAAGCGGGTAAGAAACGCATGAAACAAGTTGGCAGGGTGGAAATTCCGCAGGAAGCTTTTTTAGCCGTTTTGAAGGTGAGCGAATAAGGCATGGAATATCTAAACTTCCCTCTGATTCTTGTTTTGCTGGTGTTTGGTAGCGGCATGATTTGGTTGCTGGATTCGCTTACGATGCGCCGCAATCGACTGGCTACCATTGAGCAATTACAGCTGGATTGGCCCGAGTGGGACAAGGAAGGAAGCGCCGATCAACAGCGGTTCCTGGCGGCTGCCCAAGAGCAGGCAAGCGAGCCCGTTCTGGTAGAGTACTCCAGATCCCTGTTCCCCGTGCTCGCCATTGTGTTGATTTTGCGTTCGTTCATTGTTGAGCCGTTCCAGATTCCCTCCGGATCAATGATTCCTACCCTTGAAGTGGGTGATTTTATTTTGGTCAATAAATTTACCTATGGTATCCGCCTGCCGGTGATCAGAACCAAAGTCATGGAAATGAATACGCCAAAGCGCGGTGAAGTGATGGTGTTCTTCCCGCCACACACCAAACAGTACTTCATTAAACGTGTGATTGGCTTGCCCGGTGATTTAGTCGAATATAAAGACAAAGTGTTGACCATCAATGGTGTTGAGCAGCCGCAAACCTTGCTCGCCGATCTGCCGCCCAACCGACCCAGTGAGCGCCTGGTAACAGAAACCCTGAATGGCGTTGAGCATAAAGTCAGGCAAGACCTGCGCCGTTATCTGTTAGATGATTTTTCCGTGAAAGTCCGTCCGGACCACTATTTTCTAATGGGTGATAATCGCGACAATAGCAGCGATTCCAGGGTGTGGGGTCAGGTTCCTGAGGCAAATATTGTGGGCAAAGCCTTTGCGATTTGGATGCACTGGGAAGAGTTTTTAAGCCTGCCCAGCTTTTCGCGAGTTGGCAAGGTGCAATAGCGATAAATAGCCCACCGCTGCGCTTTCTCCTATACTTGAATGATCACCCAGTTGTCCAAAGTAAGGTTAGGAATATGAAGGTATCTACTCCAGCTGAAAATCACCGCTATCGGCAGCGCGGTGCTATCGATTTGATTGTGGTGTTTGCGATCATGTTTGGCGCCATACTCGTGATCTCTGCCATTAAGGTGTTTCCGATGTATATGGATCATTGGACCGTAGAGGAAGCGCTGCAGGACGTGCTGGATGAAGCTGCAACGCAGGGTAATGTGTCGAAAAAGAAGCTGAGGAGTATGCTGTCCAGGCGTCTTGAGGTGAATAGAATCGAATTTCTCGGTGAAAATGACGTAAGTTTCGAGCGTACAAAGAGCAGTCTGACGGCGACTCTTGATTATGAACGCAGGTCCTCTCTGATCGGGAATATGGACGTTGTACTGAAGTTCCCCGCAATTACACTGCAGGCGGAACGCAGCGGTGGCTGAAGCCGCCGAGTCAGCAATCGAAAGCAGACTGAATTACTGCTTCTCTGACAAACGCCTGCTGAGCCAGGCGCTGACTCATCGCAGTTATTCTGCACATCACAACGAACGACTGGAATTTCTTGGTGACGCGATCCTGAGCTTCACCATTGCCGAGTTACTTTACAATCGTTTTCCACAATGCAGCGAAGGCGATTTGAGCCGTATGCGATCAAATCTGGTCAGGGGCAACACCCTGACCAACATTGCCACGGAGTTAAACCTGGGACCGAACTTGAAGCTTGGATCGGGCGAGGCGAAAAGTGGTGGGCGTCGCAGAGCATCGATATTGGCCGATGCAGTGGAAGCGATTATAGGTGCAGTTCATCTTGACGCCGACATCGCGACAAGCAAAAATCTGATTGAGCGCTTTTTTTCCGCACGACTCGATGAGCTTGATCCGAACAACCCGGGTAAAGACGCCAAAACGCGCTTACAGGAGCTTATGCAGTCTCAAAAACAACCCTTACCAAAGTATCGCTTGAAGAAAACCAGTGGAAAAGCGCATGAGCAGCTGTTTGAAGTGGAGTGTCAGGTGACATCGCTACAAGCACCGTTATCTGGCACAGGCGGTAACCGCCGGGAAGCCGAACAGCGCGCCGCAGCGGCTGTACTGCAGCGGCTGCAATCCAATGACTAATCCACTGTGACGCATTCGTTATGACTACAACGGCCACGCGATGTGGATATGTGGCAATCATCGGTCGACCGAATGTAGGTAAGTCCACCCTGTTGAATCACCTGTTGGGTCAGAAGCTCAGCATAACCTCGCGCAAACCACAAACAACCCGACACAGTGTCCTCGGTATTCGAACTGAGGGGACCAGTCAGTGTGTGTTTGTGGATACACCGGGATTGCATAAAAATTTCACGAGCAGTGCGGTCAACAGATACATGAATCGAACAGCAAGATCGGTAATAGATGACGTTGACTTGGTGTTGTTTGTTGTCGATCGCACTCACTGGGGCGAGGAAGAACAATGGATTGCACAGATGCTGCAAGCCAGCAAGGTTCCAGTGTTGTTGGTCATTAACAAAATCGATTTACTCAAAGACCGCCGGGATCTGCTGCCCTTTATTCAAGACTTGCAGAACAACTACAGCTTCGCCAGCTTCTTGCCGGTGGCCTCTTTGCATGGCGAGTACTTAAGCGAGTTACAACAAGAAGTAACAGCCCGATTACCCGAGGGCCCATTTCATTTTCCTGACGATCAAGTGACGGACAAAAGTGAGCGCTTCCTGGTATCTGAGTTGATTCGCGAAAAACTGGTGCGGCAGTTAGGCAAGGAATTGCCCTATGAGACCGCCGTAGAAATCGAGCAATTCAAAAGCGATGGTCGCTTACTCGATGTTGCAGCAACTATCTATGTGGAGCGACCGGGGCAGAAAGCAATCATTATTGGTAAACAGGGCTCTCGGCTGCGCACAATTGGTAGCCAGGCCCGTGCCGACATGGAAGCAATGTTTGAGACCAAGGTCATGTTACGTTTATGGGTGAAAGTCAAGCAGGGTTGGTCCAATGATGAGCGGGCGCTCAAAAGCCTGGGCTTCGATTAGCGGGTAAGTGTTGCGTGGCACGCTCTCGTACACAGACCTATACGGCGTATGTTTTGCACGCTCGGGCTTTTCGTGAAACAAGTTTGATGCTGGACTTGTTCACTCGTGAGCAAGGTCGCGTGTCAGCCGTCTTCAAAGGCGGGCGTAAGGGCACTCGAGCGCGGGCACGCCCGGAGCCATTTCTGCATTATCATCTGGGGTTGTTTGGCCGTGGTGATCTGAAATCGGTCGCAAGCTTTGAAATCGATTCGCAGTTTGGCTTTGAACGATTACACGGCGCGAGGCTGTTCAGTGGATTGTACTTAAACGAGCTGTTGTACCATCTGCTATTGCCGCATGTACAACAGGCGGACGTGTTCCAGGCCTATGAGGATGTATTACTCGCCCTGCACAAAACCACTAATTTCGAAGCCCATTTACGCAACTTTGAGCTGAAGTTAATGGACAGCCTGGGTTATGGTCTGAGCTTCGACAGGGAATCTGATGGTTTGAGCCCCATCAGTGCGGCAAAGCACTACGAGTTTCTAGCGGGACTTGGCTTCCGGCCAGTTTCCAGCGCCGCAGCAGACAAACAGGTATTACCGATTGCGGGTGAGGTATTGCAACAAGTGCTTCGCGGTGAATGGAGCGAGCCAATGGTGCTGAAGACTCTCAAGCACGTTAACCAGCAAGCGTTACAACATATGCTGAAAGGCAAAACCTTGAACTCCCGCGACATATTCCGGAAAAGTAAGACATAGACTGCGCTTACTCGAACAATACGTCCAGGTCGTGTTGTTCATGCCAGGCAAGCAATCGAGCAATTTCCGCATCCAGCTGATCAGCGCGGGCGTACGCCTTCTCAATCTGCCCCGACTTAACGTCGTCTTCTATACAGTGACAAATTTGCCTGAGCACAGGTACCCCTGTGTAACAGGC
This sequence comes from Gammaproteobacteria bacterium, assembly GCA_030429735.1. Taxonomy (GTDB): domain Bacteria; phylum Pseudomonadota; class Gammaproteobacteria; order Pseudomonadales; family JAUIET01; genus JAUIET01. The sequence continues at coordinate 123,992 of JAUIET010000003.1, read as the reverse complement.
ATGTCCATGCAGGCGATGGACTGCCATGGAATAGGACTCCAACGCCTCTTGCTGGCGCAGTTCAGCGATTGTTTGGCGCTCGGCGGGTAAGCAATCCAGCAAGCCCTGTAGCATTTCCCTGGCAAGCTCCGGCTTCTGTCCTGTTGCAGTAAGGCACATTTGCAGGTCCACCGGCGCCGTGTTTTCAGCCACTTCCTGCTCCAGATCCGTGCGTTCAACACTGGAACCCGGCCCGTTTTGTCCCCATCGATTTAACACCTGAGCAAGCTGCTCTTCCATTATGGGCTTGCCCAGGTAGTCGTTCATCCCTGCCCGCATGAACGCATTTCTATCTTCGGTCTGTGCGTGTGCGGTTACCGCAATCACGGGTGTTGCCCGGTTAAGAATACTGTGCATGCGAATTTTCTGGGTGGCTTCCAAGCCTGAAATTTCCGGCATCTGGATGTCCATGAAAATCAGCTGAAACACTTCTGTATCGCACACTTCTATCGCTGATTTGGCATTGTCCACGGCTTCACATCTAAACCCTTCATTTTCCAGCATTAGACGCAGAAGCTTTAGGTTGGCCTGATTGTCATCAACAATCAGTACCCGCGACGAGGGTAAATTGCCAGGCTCGATGGTTTTGCTCTCTAGCCCACTTTGCGGGCCAGGTTGTGCGATCGCTGAACACAATATGTCGTACAGTGCGGTGCGTCTTAGCGGTACGAAAAGCGTGTCAAACGTTGTCTCACTCAAAAGCGATTGCAAACGGTTCTGTACTTCTCTGGCGCACATGATCACCGTTTTGTATTGTTTTGCGATGCGTACGACTTGCTGGACTTGTCTGCTGTCGTCCAGGCAGCTGTTATCAAGTGACAGAAGCATCACTTCCGTGACTTCCGCTGATGCAGCAACTGATTCCGCGTCCGGAACGGCCTGCAGATCGGTAATACGCTGTGAGCTTATGCGCCAGCGCCGAAATAGCTGCTGCATCGATTGCGTCAAACCATCAGAACGAGTGAAGAAACATACCGTCAGGTCGCTGAAGTTTGTCATAGGTACATCGTGCTGAATAAACTTGGTCTGCAAACTAAAGCGAAAAGTTGAGCCTACATTGGCCTCGCTCTGCAGTGATATGCGACTGTCCATCTGTTCTACAAGTCGTTGGGCAATGACCAGGCCCAGGCCAGTGCCTCCGTAGTTTCTGCTCACTGAATTGTCGCCCTGGCTAAACGCATTGAACAAGCTCCGCTGCTGTTCCTCGCTCATGCCGATGCCCGTGTCAGTCACGCTGATTTCCAGCTCGCGATTGTCCAGCAACTGAACCGCGATTTTTACTTCGCCATCAGTAGTGAACTTAATCGCGTTGTGCACCAGGTTGGTCATGATCTGCTGTAAACGCTGCGGGTCTCCGGTGATTTGTTCGGGCACATTGTGCTGATACACAATGCTGAGACTGATGTTGCGATCGTTCGCCATGGGTGCCAGCAGTGTCAGTGTTTCTTCCAGCAGGTCGAGCAGATTAATTGGAATGTAATCCAATACCAGTTTTCCGGCCTCAAGCTTGGAGAAGTCAAGAATGTCGTTAATAATTCTCAGCAAGCCGTTGGCGGATTGACGAATTGTGTTGACGTAGTCAGCTTGTTTGTCAGTGAGCTGGGTTTTAGTCAATAAATTTGTGAAGCCAATGATGCCATTCAGAGGTGTGCGTATTTCGTGACTGGTGTTGGCAAGAAACTCCGACTTTACGTGAGAGGCATTTACCGCTTCTTTACGCGCCAAATCCAGTTCGATATTTTGTACCTCGAGTGTTTCCAGCGTTTCGCGCAGGTCGCGAGTAGTCTGTGCCGCACTACGTTCGGTCTCCTTTTGATTCGAGTACACATCCAGCCACATTTGGTTAAGCTTTGCCGCGAGCTGTTCGAGTTCGTCATCCTCGCCGTCGAGAATGATTTCAGTGCCTGCGGAATTGTCAGCCGCGGCGTCCACTGATTCCAGAATTTTCTGTACCTTACGGCTATATTTGCTCGTTAGAAACACGCTCAGCGCAATCATTGTTACAAGCATACCCAGAATAATTAAGCCTGAGGTAAGCAGCGTCTGGAACATGCGAATAATCAGGGGATGGTTGGCATACTCAATTTCCACCCAACCGTAATCGGACTGTTGACCATTCGCGTCGGTGATGGTCATTGGTCGAACAAAGCGATAGGAACCATCGGTCTCGCTGACCACCACGTCTCTTTGGTGCAAGTCCGCTCGTTCGCGCAGTACCTGCAGCATGGACGGCCCGGCCTTGTATCGCTGGTTGCTGATCGCATCATGAATCTGCACCGCGCGGACAGACCGTTGCTCGAGAATCAGCGCCGCCAATTCTTGCAGCGACTCCCCGCTGTCGGCCCTGGCGACGCTGCGAGCACCAAGCATTGACAGTTGCTCAGTCGATGACATGCCCCGGGCAATCAGCATGCTGCTCAGGAAGGTTTGCTGGGTATTGACGAAATAAACACCGAATAATATCAGCACGACTCCAAGTGCGCCGACATTGATCAGCAGGATACGCCGTTTTAATGACCATACAGGCATGCGATTATGGCTCTCATGATGTTAAAATGCCGGTCCTGGTTGCGCTGCAGCAACGGCCAATACCCGCCGCTGTATATCATTATACGCTATGCAAGACATTGATTTTCCTACCATCGAATCCTGCATTGGCGACACTCCACTGGTCCGTCTGCAGCGTATGCAGGGTGACAGTTCGAATACAGTTTTGTTAAAGCTGGAAGGCAATAACCCCGCAGGCTCAGTAAAGGATAGACCAGCGCTCAACATGATCCGCGCTGCTGAGTCGCGAGGTGAGATTAAGGCAGGTGACACGCTGATCGAAGCTACCAGTGGCAACACCGGTATCGCCTTGGCAATGGCGGCAGCGATCAAGGGCTATAAACTGAAACTTATTATGCCAGCTCACATGAGTGATGAGCGCAAGCAGGCCATGTCTGCTTACGGTGCAGAGTTGATCGAAGTGAGCCAGGAAGGCGGTATGGAAGCGGCTAGAGATTTGGCATTGGCAATGCAGGCCGATGGCAAAGGCCTGGTTCTGGACCAGTTTTCGAACGCCGACAATCCAGAGGCGCATTATTTGAGTACGGGTCCTGAAATCTGGCGTCAGACCCGTGGCCGGGTGACACACTTTGTCAGTTCCATGGGAACTACCGGTACTATTATGGGCGTATCGAGGTATCTCAAAGAACAAAACAATAAGGTTCAGATTATTGGCTTGCAGCCGCAGGATGGCTCGGCAATCCCCGGCATTCGCCGCTGGCCCAAGGCGTATCTGCCCAATATATACGATGAGCAGAGAGTGGATAGGGTGATTGATATCAGTCAGCAGCAATCTGAGCGCACGATGCGCCAATTGGCAAAACAAGAGGGTATATTCTGTGGTGTGTCTTCCGGAGGAGCTGTATCAGCTGCTTTACAGCTCAATGCCGAGCTGCAGGACGCGATGATCGTTTGCATCATCTGTGATCGGGGTGATCGCTACACATCCACCGGAGTATTTGCTGATGGTTCAGACTCGTAGCGCCAGGCTGTCTGCACAGAGCAGCGAGTTTCAGTTTGACACCTGGTTTGCGGAGCTGGAACTCCCCTCTGACGCCTACGATTCATCGCTGCTGAAGCGGGCCGTGCAGATGAGCGCCGAGGCGGAGTTAGCCGCAGGCGAGTCAGATTACCTGGAAAAGCCGCAAAGCAGCTTTCGAATTGGCTTGCAGATGGCCGAGATTCTGGTGGATTTCAAAGTTGATAGTGATGCCTTTGTGGCTGCCTTACTTTACCGTCAGGTGCGCAAGGAACGACTGAGCCTGGACACCGTTCAGGCAGAGTTTGGCGAAGCTGTCAGTGCCCTGATTTATGGGGTTCAGCGCATGGCGATGATCAGTCAGATCAGCGACGACCCGACCTTGTCGGTGTTAGGCCAGGGCGCAAATCAGGCGCAGGCGATTCGCAAAATGCTGGTGTCGATGGTTGACGATGTTCGTATCGCGCTGCTAAAGCTTGTCGAACGCACAGCGGCGATTCGGGTGGCCAAGCTGTATCCGCAGCGGCGCACTAAAATCGCGCGTGAAGTTTTCAATGTCTACGTACCACTGGCGCATCGTTTAGGCATAGGTCAACTGAAGTGGGAGCTCGAAGACCTGTCATTTCGTTACCTTGAACCCGATGTCTATCAACAGATCGCTGCGTTACTCGCTGAAAAAAGGGTGGATAGGGAATCATTTATCAACGCAGTTACAGAGCAACTGGGTACGGCGCTGTCAGATGCCGGGATCGACGCGAAGATATCCGGTCGCGCGAAACACATATTCAGTATCTGGCGAAAGATGCGCGCCAAGTCGATCAGCTTTTCGGAAGTATACGATATTCGGGGAATTCGAATTCTGGTGAAGGAGCCACACGATTGCTACGCAGTGCTGGGAATTGTGCATTTGATGTGGCGCAGTGTTCCAAACGAGTTTGACGACTATATTGCTAATCCAAAAGAAAACGGCTATCGAAGTTTGCACACCGCTGTTTTGGGCCCGGAGGGAAACACCCTGGAGGTGCAAATTCGCACTGAAGCGATGCATATGGAAGCCGAGTATGGCGTGTGTGCGCATTGGCTTTACAAGGGTTCAGACGCGGGTAAAGGCTCCGATACATCGTACGAAAAAAAGATTGCCTGGTTGCGTGAGGTACTGCAATGGAGCGCGGACATGCGGCTCTCGGAAGGCCAGGGGCGAAAGATTCGTTCCCAAATCGTCAGCGACCGCGTTTATGTGTTCACCCCGGAAGGACATATTGTTGATTTGCCAAGCGGCGCCACGCCAATAGACTTTGCCTATCATGTCCACACCGAAATTGGGCATCGCTGCAAAGGCGCAAAAATTGACGGCCGTATTGTGCCGCTAACTTATCAGTTGAACACGGGGGAGCAGATAGAAATTATTACTGGCAATCAGTTTGCTCCCAGTCGCGACTGGTTACGAGACGGACTGGCCTATACGCGAACCGCTCGTGCTCGGTCCAAAATTCGTCAGTGGTTCAAGCGCCTCGATCAAGAAGAGAACGTAGCTGCGGGAAGGCAACTAGTTGAGCGGGAATTTAAACGCCTGGCATTGACCAGTCTTGACTACAGTTATGTGGCACGCAAGGTTAATTGTCAGTCAGTAGAGTCAATGTACGCCGCAATTGGCGCTGGTGACATAGGATTTAGTCAGGTGCTCAATGCCGCGCAGAGCCTGCTAAGCAGCGAGGATAAAGAGTTCGCACCGCGGCTGAATCAACGCGAAAGTGGGTCGGTTGCTGGTGGCGTCAGGGTAGGTGGCATCGGCAATCTGCTCAGTCACCTCGCGGGGTGTTGTAAACCGGTGCCGGGTGATCCAATTCGCGGTTATGTGACGCAAGGCCGAGGGGTATCCATACACCGCCAGGATTGCGGACGAATATTGTCGCTGCTTGAAAAAGATGCAAAGCGCATTATTGAGGTGGATTGGGATGGCACTGATTCGAGCTCCTATCCCGTTGAAGTAAAAATAGAAGCCTACGACCGGCGTGGCTTGCTCAGCGACGTAACCGGCTTGCTTGCGGCCGAAAAATGCAATCTTACTCAGGTGCAGACGCATACCGACAAGCAATCAAACATTGCCCGTATTGTAATCACGGTGGAAGTGGACAGCCTCGAGGCTTTGGGCAGCCTTCTGGCGAAGATTAATATGCTGCCGAATGTGTCCAGCGCTGAACGCATGCTAAATGGCTGAGGCGTAGCCTGCGGCGACGAGTGTAAAGCACTAGGCTACACTCTATGGTAAGCCCATGGCTTGCGACATGCAGCGATAATAAAGAACTACCTGATGGCCAAACAAGAAGTCATTCTGCCTAAGAACCTGCTAGCGAAAAATACCGGCCGCGGTCATGCCCAGCAGGGGAATTTACGTTTTCTCGAGAAAGCAATCCATGAGCGCTGGGCGCTGGGTCAGAACATAGTGCTGTGCTGGGCCCCGTGTCGATCGGGCATAGACCTGTTAATGGCGCCACATTATTTTCTGGGCGCGTACGCTGCAGCGCAAGGTGAGGACGTTAACGCTGACCGCCGGGCCGAGGAGAACTCCGACTATATTCGCGAGCTCATCAGTAACCGTAGGCAGATGAAGCCAGAGCAGTTCAGGCGCGCCGAGCAAAAGCTGCAGCTGCAACGAACCTCGCTGAAGCTCCCCATTCCTCTGTCTGAAGAGCCGCATATTGTCAGCCAGGTCGAAGACATTGTGAAGCGACACAGTATCAGTTTCGTGCCGAGCCGAGCGGTGCTTTTGTTTGATATTGTCGATTTCACTCTGTTTTCACCGTTCGAGCAAACCAGCCAGTTAACCAGTCTTTCTTATTCACTCAACAGCGCCTATAACAAACTGCAGCAAATGGGCATTGATATTGATTTTCGCCGCACCACCACTGGCGATGGCTTTTACGTGTGGGTGCGCTCGCTGGAAGCGATCAGTACGATTCACTTGTTTCAGTTCATGTTACTTTCCATCGCTGACAACGCGATTGCCAAGCGCAAATCAGTGGGGAATACGGTACCTGTGATTCGGACCGGGTTTCATGTAGGCAGTCACTATGAGTTTTATCAGGCGGAAGCGCTGAACCCGACGATGAACAGTTACATCGTTGGTGAAGTCACCATTGAACTGGCTAGAATGCTGGATTTGGCTCAAGCCGGTCAAATTTTTGTTGGCGATTTCAAAGCACAGATTCCAACATCCAATCGTGATGGCGCGTATCTGATTGACGTGGATGCGCAGAAATTTCTGGAGCGCGTGACCCGCAATCTGGAAGGTTTCAAAGGTCTGGTGCTGTCTGATGAAGAGGTGGTTGCCATTCATGCCTATCTCACCGGAGAAACCGGGATTTCAGCTGGCCAAGTAGCTCGGCGCTTCAAGATAACCGACAAACATGGTCGATCCAGATACGCCTATAATTTGCGCTGTAATATTCACATCAAGAACTCCAAGACCATAATAATGGGTCTTCAGGATTACTATTTGCCACGCAGTTCACGTTCTCAGGGGAAGTCGCTTGCTGATGAAAAAGCGATCACTACACTGTACCCAAAGAGCCGCCAAAGTCCTGATATTACTGAAGAACGGTAATATTGGCTGGCGAATAAAAGAGTCTGCCAGTGCCAAATGATGTAACCAACAGCGTCAACGTTGCAAACCCGGAGAGCGTTTTGAATGCCGTAAAAGGCATTATGGAAGCACGCTACCCCGGCCGACCATTCCGCGTGCTTGATCGATTATTCACGGATCTGGCCCGGCTTTATCGTGGTAAATACCCTGGATACCATCCCTGTGAAACCGACTATCATGATTTACAACATGTGCTTGATGTCACGTTGGCGTTCGCGCGTTTGGCTGATGGTTATGAGCAGGAACATAGGGGCGAGCAGTCCCTGGGCGCGGAACTCAGCTTGCTGGGGATTATTGTTGCCTTGTTCCACGATTCAGGATACATAAGGCGCGTTGCTGATCGAACCCATAGCCATGGCGCCGAGTACACCAAGGTGCACGTGACCCGAAGTGCGCAGTTTATGGCTGAGTATCTTCCCTCTATTGGTCTTGGACATCACGCGGAACTGGCGACGCGAATAGTCCATTTCACCGGCTATGAGCTGAGCCCGGAACATATCGCCTTGCAGGATCACAGGCATCATGTAGTAGGCGCTTTGGTAGGCACAGCGGATGTCATAGCGCAGATGGCCGACGATGCCTATCTGAAAAAATGCTACCAGAACCTGTACAACGAATTTGAAATCGCCGGTGTGACGCAATGTGTTAACGAGCAGGGTGATGTTGAAGTAATCTATGCATCAGCCGAAGAGTTACTGCGCAAAACGCCACATTTTATGCAGTCGATTGTGGAGCACCGACTTGATGGCTATTTCGCGGGACGTTATCGCTACGTGGAAGCCCACTTCGATGGCGAAAACCCGTACATGGAAGCCCTTCACGCGAACCGGCGCAGACTGGAACGACTGTTGATGCGCTCGGATGCGGAGTTGATTGCCGGCCTCGGCTAAAACCCCAGTTCCAAACCCCCTACATTATATTCAGCCTGCTTCCAGCCTGTTATTATGAGCGGCTGTCACGCGTTGTAATACCAATTAGGGATGCTCATGTCTGAATATAATCCGCTTGAAAAACACCACGAAGACCACGCTGAGAGGCATATTGCTGAGTTGATGGCCCGTTCCAGAGCAGCTCAGGCACAAATTGCCGAGTACTCGCAGGAACAGATTGATGAATTGATTACAGCAATGGTGTGGTCTTGTTGTCAGCCGGGTGTTGCTGAGGAGATTGCGCAGCATACACTGGATGAAACACAACTCGGTGACTATAACGGCAAGTATGCCAAGATTGCGATAAAGACCCGTGCGTCTCTTATGGATATCATTGATGACAAATCCGTTGGTGTTATTGAAGAGGATCTGGAACGAAACATTATCAAGATCGCCAAACCGGTGGGTGTTATCGGTGCGCTGTCACCGTCGACAAACCCGGAAGCAACGCCGGTGATCAAATCAATCAATGCCGTGAAAGGTCGCAATTCAATCATTATCGCACCGCACCCACGGGCAAAGCTCACCAATAAAATGATTGTAGATCGCATGCGCGCCGCGATTGAAAAGATGGGCGCTCCGGCTGATATTGTGATTGGTATTGATACACCCACGCTGGAGAGCACTGAGCAATTGATGGCTCAGTGTGATTTGATTCTGGCAACCGGTGGTCCCGGGATGGTCAGAGCGGCCTACTCCAGCGGCACTCCGGCCCTGGGCGTGGGCGCTGGCAATGCCGTTATTACAGTGGATGAAACAGCGGATTTGGATGACGCCGCCGAAAAAATTCGAATATCCAAGACACTGGATCTCGCTGCTTCGTGTTCTTCTGATAACTCGGTTATTGCGGTGGAAGCGATTTACGACGAGCTATTGGAGAAACTGATTGCACAAGGCGGATATCTGGCCAATCAGGACGATTATAAGAAGATAGCTGCAGTACTTTGGGAAGACGGGCATCTGAACGCCAATGCGGTTGTAAAAACGCCTCAGGTTCTGTGTGCAATGGCTGGCGTTGATATTCCGGAAGATCGCCTATTTATCATCATGCCCGAAACGGGTACCGGGCCAGAGCATCCTTACTCGGGCGAAAAGCTGTCCACCATTATGGCGTTCTACAAAGTCAAGGACATTGATGCGGCGGTAGCTCTGACCAATGAGATACAAGCCTATCAAGGCATGGGGCACAGTTGTGGTATCTACTCAAACAGCGAGGAAAACGTACTTAAGCTGGGAATGGGCACCAAGACCTCCAGGGTGATTGTGAATCAACCCCAGGCGCCCTCCAATAGCGGCAACTTGTGGAATGGATTACGCCAGACATTTTCGCTGGGCTGCGGAACATGGGGCGGAAACTCCACCAATGACAATATTAACTGGCGTAACCTGATTAACGTTACCTGGATTGCCAAGCCCTTGCCGGTGCCCAAAGTGTTGCCGCCTGATGAGGAGTTGTTTGCCAGTGTAATTGGCAAAATCTCCTAGAGACCGCGTTTATGGATGAACATGCAAGAGTTGTTGTAAACCGTAGTGGCAGTCTTGGCTTGCTTACCCTGGAAGCGCCGGCAACCCTGAATTCACTGACTCTCGATATGGTTGATCAGCTGCAATCCGCGCTGGATAGCTGGGCTGATGATGAGGGTGTAAAGGCGGTATTTATAGACGCCAGCGGTGAGAAGGCATTTTGTGCCGGTGGTGACGTGCAGGCGCTGTATAGGTCGGCCGTGGAGAACCCTGGCGGTCCGTGTGATTACGCAGAAGCGTTCTTCGAACGCGAGTACCGGATGAATTTCACTCTGCATCAATACCCTAAGCCGCTCATAGTGTGGGGCCACGGTATTGTTATGGGGGGCGGCCTGGGTATTTTTGCAGGCTGTAGTCACAAGATAGTCACTGAGCGAACACGCTTCGCAATGCCTGAAGTAACGATTGCCTTGTTTCCAGACGTCGGTGGCAGTTATTTTTTGAATCGGATGCCTGGCAGTATTGGCCGTTTCTTAGGCCTTACCGCTGCCAGTTTTAATGGCAATGATGGCTTGTACGCCGGTTTTGCTGATGTGATGCTGCCGCAGGCAAGCAAGCCGGCCGTGCTCGATGCGCTGCTTGCAATCGGTTGGTCAGCCGATGCCTCCAGCGCTAGTCTTGTTAGCCAATGTCTCGAGGGTATCGCGGCACGGGAAGTTTGTGAGACAGACCCAGGGTTTATTGAACCACGACTAGCGGATATTAACGCCCTGTGCACTGGCAGCACTCAGCAGGTGTATCAGAATTTTGTTGCACTGGACACAGAGGATAAATGGCTTACCAAGGCTCGCGACGGATTATTGCATGGGTCGCCGTTGGCCTTGCTTTGGATCGATCGTCAGCTGACGATTTCCAGGCCTATGAATCTCGCGGAAGTGTTTAACAGTGAGCTTCTGTTGGGCACCAATATTGTACGTCACCCCGAATTTGCGGAAGGGGTACGTGCATTGCTGATTGATAAAGACCGAAATCCTCAATGGCAGTTCAAGTCGCTTGCTGATGTGCCGGCACCCCTGCTTGATCAGTTTTTTGAGCCACCCTGGTCAGACAATCCACTTGCTGATTTACTCTCATAGCTTACGCGGAATGTTATAAACGCGCGATGAAGCCGGGTTTCGCTCACGGCCGAGCCTTGCAGGCACGCACAGCGAGCAAGCTGAGATGACACTAGGCGATCGACAATTGCATACTGCCAAACGGATTGCGTTGATTGTCGTCTGCCTCGGCAGTGCGCAATCTGCCATGACCCTGTCTTCAATTCAGATCGCCATCCCGGATATCGCCAGAGAGTTGCGTCCCAGCGCAACTATGCTCAGCTGGATACCGATGGCCTTTCTGTTAGTCAATGCAATCTTTATTCTACCCATGGGGCGCTATGCCGACTCGGTAGGCCGAAAGAAAGTCTATCTTGCTGGAATGATTCTGTTTGGTGTCGGCAATCTACTGGCGGGCTTCGCTGACAGTATCGAATGGGTAGTGTTCTGCCGCGCTGTACAAGGGATTTCCACCGCGATGCTGCATGCAACGGGCATGGCGATAATCGCGAGTATTTACCAGGATAAGGAGCGGCCGGCCGCACTCGCGCTGGCGGCGTCTTCGATCTATCTGGGTTTATCGTTTGGACCTGTCGCCGGCGGTTTTCTAACAGAGTATTTTGGTTGGCGAAGTGTGTTTGTTGCACAGGTGCCTGTTTCACTTATCTGCGTGCTGCTGGTACTGCGTTACCTCAAGTCGGAGTGGAAGAGTGAGGAGCCAATGCCTGTCGATTGGCCGGGTGTCGCCATTCTTGGTGTGGCACTTACTAGCGCTGTGTTCTCGATAGCAGAGTCGGCAAAGCTGAGTTCGCAACTGCATACAGTACTGGTGCCAACAGGCTTAATGCTGGTAGCCTGTCTTGCCGCCTGGATTTTTATGCAGCATTTAAAGCGGTCGCCGACGCCCCTGATACGCTGGCATTCCATTCGTGGAAACTCGGTATTTGTGAGCTCCCTTAGTTCCGCTTTTTTTGTGTATGCGGGAAACTACACCATGGTGTTTTTAATGAGCCTTTTTTTGCAGTTTTTGTTTGCGCTTACACCGTCGCAAGCTGGCTTGATCATATTGTTGCAAACTCTAACTATTGCAGCCGTCAGCTTGTTTGTCGGGAAGCTCGGCTCAAAAACCTCAGATCGAGCACTGGTTTGTTTTGGTTGCGGTATGGTATCTGTCGGGTTTGCCATACTGGCATTTGTTGATAATAGTAGTGCGTTGAGTATTATCGTGTTTGCAATGATACTCAATGGTATCGGAATGGGACTGTTTACCACGCCAAATAACAACGCGGCATTGGGGGCGGTAAATCCACAAAGACTGAGTGCAGCTACCGCAATACTCAATCTGGCGAGGTACCTGGGTAATATGCTGGGCACGGCTATTGTTATGTTGTTGATGGTGGTCTTCATAGGTAACGCCGATATTAGCCCAAGCAATTATCCCCAGTTAGGCAGTGTGGTTACTCTGTCATTTGTGTTCGCGATGCTAGCTACAGCAACCGCCAGTGTGCTCGCCTACAGAGCGTATCGGTAAACAAATGAAACTGTCTTTGGAGAGCAATGTGCTAAAGCATCATCAAGAAACGATTAATGGTATTTCAATGCACTACGTAGAGCAGGGCAACGGGCCTGTGGTAGTGCTGTGCCATGGTTTTCCACATACCTGGTACAGTTGGGCGCGACAGATTCCCGTATTGGCCGCAGCCGGTTTCCGGGTTGTGGCGCCAGATATGCGTGGTATGGGCAAGACAGAAGCACCACTGAGTGCAGATTTATATGGTGTTGATGCGATTACTGCAGACTTGCTTGGCTTGTTAGATCATCTGCAGTGTGAGCAGGCTATCTTTGCAGGCCTGGATTTTGGCGCTTTTGCGGTCTACGATCTGGCCCTGCAAGCGCCGGACAGAGTCAGGGCAATAATAGGTCTTGAGAATCCGGCCGCACCCCATAACCCCGATATTCCGCCACTGACCGAATACGCGGAAATGGCCAAGAACCACTTTCTGCATATCGAGTACTTCCGTCCTGTCGGGCCCGCGGATGCTGATCTGGCCGCCGCACCCAGAGAGTTTCTGCATAGAGTGTTTTTCGCCTTAAGTGGTGATTATGATTTCGGTCAGGTTATGGCGCACCCGCCGGGGGTCACCTATCTCGACGCTTTGCCAGAAGCCCCGGCCCTGCCTTGGCCATGGTTGTCCGAGCAAGATTTTGAGGTTTATGTCCAGGCCTACACGCAGTCCGGATTCACAGGTGGTCTGAATTGGTACCGGTCGATGGATTTGAAATGGCAGCAACGCAAGGCATTTGAAGGTCTGCAGAGCACCGTGCCTGCGTATTTTATTGGCAGCGAGCACGATGTGGACCTGGAGCACTTTCACGGCGATGATCCCATTTCGTTGATGAGGGCTCAATTTCCTGATTTGCGCCGTATCGAAATGATCCCGAATGCTGGGCATCTGGTCCAACTGGAATGTTCAGCGGCGGTCAATCGCTGCTTGCTGGAATTCCTGGCTGACATTACCTCGTGACCAGCGGTGCCGAGCTGGCGATGGAAGGCTCATTTTAATGCCACTTATCTAATTGTTTTTGCTGCTTATTGTTTGATCAGCTAGCAGTCGGTAAATTGTTCCAGCAATAGAACCGACGTGGTTGCCACCCGTCGGCAACGATTTGGCGGAGCATAGGCATGAAAATTGGTCAGTCACACGGTGCTGGTGAAGCAGAGCGCAGGCAGGGGCAGGTATCTTTACTGCACCGTGGACGTGATTCCGCCATTCAGCGTCAGCTGCAACGTGCCAGTGAGTCCAACGGCAATGCCCGCTTGTCAAAACCGCGCGTTAGCTCTCTACAGAAACCAACTCAGTTTCAAGCCGCCCCAGCTGCTGCACAACGGAGTGGCACTGTGCACGCTGTGAACACCGGAATCAGTGCTTTGCCGCAATCAACGGTCGGACCTTTAGAATCAAATGACGCGCCAAGCCGCACTCAGGCGGATATCCTTTCCGACACCAGAACATTCGAATCCGTACAAGAGCTGATCGCCGCGCGCAAACAATTGCTGATCGCCCTTTATGGCCAAAGACCTTACTCCGATTCCTTGCGGACTGAGTATCAAATGACGCTGCATGATCAGGATAAATACTGGCAGCTTCTGGCGAGCCGTCGCCAGGTTTACAAAGCTGACCGGGAGCTATTCATGCGCTTGGGCGCTTCGATACGCTTCCATATCGATCAGACCCAACGTCATGGCTCGTTCAGAGACCATCTTCTGAAATGCGCTGACTCGGATGCCGAGCAGCAGTTGTTCCTGGTCAAAGAATTGGGCTTGAGGTTGGATGCTGCACGATTGCTGAGCGCGCACGAAATACCCACTGCGGTCACAGCAGCGGCCAAAGCGTTGCACGCGCACCTGCCTGCGGCTGCAACTGCCGAGCAGTTAGCCGCGCAGGGCGCTGAATTAGTACCAACGCTAACTCAGGGCAACCGTGAACGTCCGATTCCAAGCCTTAACGCTCGCAAAGAAGCTTTGCTGGCCGCAATGGAGCAACTGTGTGCTGAGACGCTGGACCCGCGGGTGAGAGCGAAGCGGGTTCAGGCCTTAAGGCAGCAATGGAAAGACATTAGTCTGTCAGACCAACACTATCTGAGTAATCTTGATCAACGTTTTGCTGTTGCTGGTGATAAAGCGTATGAACCGAGTAGAGCGTATTTTTCGGCGCTGGCGAAGAAGTTGGCGGATAACCTGGCCAAGCGCACCAGTCTGGCCGAATCGCTGAGAGATTTTTACGCCGAGTCTGACTGGAAAGCCATGGATTGGAAAAGTGTAGAGTCTATGCTGGGTGTTGTTAGACTACAATGGCAGGCACATGCACCAACGGAGCGGGAGCAGACCAAACCGGTTAAGGAGCTGTTTGAACGCAGTTACAAGAACATTGAATCAATGCTGCATCAGCAATACGACCACAATGCTGACAAGGGTCGTAAACTGATTGCACTGATGGAAAGTCTGAGCCGACAAGCCGCGTCGTCTGCTTCACTTGAAGCAATGTTGGGTATTAGAAACCAATGGAAGGTGATTGGTGTCATGCGAAGCGAGGAAAAGGCAGAGCTCAAACAGCAACTTGCCGATGTGACCCGCATTGCGGTAGCGAACAGAAAGCAGCAACTTCATAATCTGCAGCGTCAGCGCACCGCCGTGAAGCGCGCTCGATCACTGATAGAGGACGTTGAGAAAGCGACTGAACTGGATGGCGAAGCACTATTGGATCAGCGCGAAGCGGTGTCTGAAATCGGCAAGCAGTTTGAAGCTCTGCTACCTGATTTGCATTTATCAGACACTGACCTGCCAAAGGCAAATGTTGAACTCATGTTCAAGGAGCGCTACGCCCGTTATTTCTCGACGGCAGAGCGTATGTTGGCGGAAAGAAGGCAGCGCGCAATGCAGGACTTCCACCAAGCGTCACGTTTGATTGGCAGTGCGGAGGTTGAGTTTGTGAGCCGAGGCAATAAAGATGAGGTCCGCAGCGCCAGCGAAGAGGCCAGCCACTACATCCAAAATGTGCGTTTTCTGCCTCGTCATGGTCAGGCTTTGCTAATGAACCGCCTGAATTTTATACAGCGCATTAAAGAATAACTTCAGCTTGCCGTTAAGCCCAGTAGGTATTGGGCTAATGGCATTCCGCTGATTGCCCGCAAAGGATTGCAGGGTCATGAGCACACACTCCCATTCCAACCGATTGACGCTCGGTTGGCGCGACACTTACCGGCTACTACTGCCCTACGCAAAGCGTAATTTGACTGACCAGTTAAAAAGCATCTGGTTCATAGTCGCGTATCTGATACTGTTTCAATTGCTGGTACTGCATCTACCACTTGTTTACTCCGCGATGATTGCGGTTGGGATCGGTGTTGTTGCGCTTGGGCTGATGTTCTTTATGGAAGGCCTGCGGGTTGGCCTGATGCCACTTGGCGAAGCCATTGGTGTGGTACTGCCGCGCAGCGGCAACATGGTACTGATCCTCGGCTTCGCTTTTCTACTGGGCCTCGGAGCCACATTTGCCGAGCCTGCCATCGCTGTTCTGAAAACCGCGGGAGCCGGGGTACAGCCCGAAGCCGCGCCGCTACTGTACAGTTTGTTGAATGACTTCTCGGGTGAACTGGTCAGCGCCGTTGGTGTCGGCGTCGGGTTGGCGGTACTGCTGGGTGTGCTGCGTTTCTTCTATGGCTGGTCTCTCAAATACCTTGCGATACCGGCGGTCAGTCTTCTGTTGGGCCTGTCCATATACTTCAGCCAGACAAGCTTACTGAACGATATTCTTGGTTTGGCCTGGGATTGTGGTGCGGTTACCACGGGTCCGGTGACAGTCCCACTGGTGCTTGCTCTGGGTATCGGAGTGTGTCGTATCGTCAATTCCGGCTCAGATCACAACGCCGGATTTGGCATTGTTACGCTGGCCTCCTTGTTTCCCATTCTTGCAGTTCTGCTACTGGCCTTGTACCACTACAACGTCGAGGATTATTACGGTGGGGAACACTATCGGGGTGAGCTGATAAGTTCGCTGGAAAGTTCAGCGGGTGAGGCAATACTCGTTGGCGATGACAATGCCAGCCAACTGCTACGTCGGCCACCGGAAAAAGTCAGTGAGGCCGAGTATCAACGCTACCTGGAAACAGGCGAGCTGCCGGATGGCTACGACGTTAGCTTTAGCGCCAGTGACAGTGAACTGGTTGATGGCGCATTGGTGTTGCAGAACCCGGAGGTACGAATCTTCAAGCAATCCGAACGAACCTTCCACGCATTCAGTGACGAAAGCTGGGATCGCAATTTGTCTTTGGCGGAGCAGGCCAAGACCGCTGTTTTCGATGCGCTAAGAGCGATTGTACCGCTGTGCCTCTTCCTGTTCTTCGTACAGCGCTTCGTACTTAAGCAGCCACTGCACCGTGCCGAAGAGCTGCAGGCCGGAATTTTGTTTGCGGTAATTGGCATGAGCTTATTTGGCCTGGGTATTGCGCTGGGTCTGATGCCTTTGGGGGGGCAACTCGGCGGAAATGTTCCAGTAAGCTTCGCAGAAATAACTCCCTGGGGGATGAAGTATGCAGAAGGGCCACTGTTCGAGTCAGAGCACACCGGTAAGCTGGTTGCTATCTTATTTGCGTTCTTCCTGGGCTATGGTGCCACACTGGCTGAGCCTGCGCTGAATGCCCTGGGTGATACGGTAGAAAAAATCACGGTCGGTGCGTTTCGCAAGCCATTGCTGATGCAATGCGTAGCCATTGGTGTGGGTTTCGGTATTGCAGCTGGCATTTGCAAAATCGCCTACAACTTACCTTTGATCTGGATGCTGGTACCACCTTACATGGTTGTGTTGCTACTCACCTGGTTTTCAAAAGAGGACTTTGTTAATTTCGGCTGGGACAGTGCCGGTGTCACTACTGGTCCGATCACGGTACCGCTTGTGCTTGCGATGGGCCTTGGAATTGGGGGCAACATCCCGGGGGTGAGCGACGGTTTTGGCATTCTTGCCCTGGCATCTGTTGGCCCCATTATGACGGTGTTAGCGGTAGGCCTGATGACCAGTAAGAACGACGAGTTATCAGCAGATGATACAGAAGAAGAGCCAGTGGCTGAGGCGGTGGTGTCATGAAAACGCATTCTGAACAAGGATTGTCTGAGCTCACGGCAATCCTGCCGCAGCAATACGCTGACGTGGTGATTGCGTCTTTGATCGAATCCCCAGGAACCAGCGCGTTGTTATGGAACGCGAGAGGAACGCTATTGCATGATAAGTGGTATCGGCAAATGTTACCGACCATCAGTCCTGCCAAAGTAATGCTGCAATTACTGATTCCGACTGCGCAGCTGGATACCGCGATTGCAATCGTTATCGAGAAAGGTCGGTTGCATCAGCAAGGTGCGGGCGCTGTGTTTGCCAGTGCTTGTGACGATGTGTGGGCAGGGTCCGCGTTTCATGACTGGCCTGTAGATGCATTACCCGAGCAAGAACAATCGCACCTTGGGCTGCTGGATTTGAAGGAAGATCTAAGCGTGATTTATTGCGTTGTGGAGCGTGACCAGACGCGAGCAGTCAGCAAAGCGGCCATCGCTGCCGGGGCGCACGGCCCCATCGTTTTCTACGGGGAAGGGCATGGTTTGCGTGATCATCTTGGTTGGCTGCGCATTACAAAACAGGTCGACAAGGAAATTCTTACCGTATTGGTGGATGAAGGCCGCTCCAGAGAAGTGTTCAGCGCTATGGCCAATGCGGCGGAAATGCATCTGCCTGGTCGTGGCTACATGTTCATGATGCCGCTGGCGCGAGGCATGTTCAATCTGCCAAGCCGTTCGAGTGCACACGCCTATGAGGCGAACATGCAGCAAATCATCACGGCGATCGACAATTTGTCCGGGCATACCCACTGGCGCGACCAAAGCGCGTATAGCGCTGTTCAAAGCAGTCGCCAGCAGGCGCGGGCTAAGCGTTGCCGGCAGAACTACCGCAAAGACATGGTAAGTGTTTGTTCGGTGGTAGATCGTGACGATGTGGAACAACTCATCGAGATGATGTTGGCGGCCGGCGCTACGGGCATGCAAATAAGCCACGCCCGCTTCGCAGCGAACGAAGAAGGCTGCGAACTCGCGGGTGCGAAAATCAACAAGGAATATGCCATTGTCCGGTCGGTTCGGGATGCACAAACAGCGCAAGCCATATCCGCACATGTTCGCCAGGCCGCTGAGGAAGCAGACCTTTGTGACATATGCATGTTTCTACAGCCGGTTCCATTGGTAGCATCGTATGTGCCTGGGCATCGCAATTATCGCGCTGAACCTATCGCCAACAAGGTTGGTAAGCAACTCCTGGCAGCAACAGAGAAGCCTGCCCAAGCTGCCAAGGTTCGGCACTGATTAATTATTCCATTGCAGGCCGACTTCCAGCTCTGCCGTCTCTGCTGCAGGCGGTTTGCCCAGGGTGTCAATGTGATACACGCCATTGATGTCATCATGAAACTGTTTGGCTTGATCACGGTTGGCGTAAAATTGCTGGTACCATTTGCGGCCTTTATTGAAGGGCCCATCGTTGGGTAACTGAATAATGCGTACCGCTGAGCGTTTATGTCGCCAGACGTCGAAGTCGGCCGCAAATGCTTGCAATGCACCTGCTTGAACTCGCTTGGCCATTTCATAATCTTCGTCGTTGGGTGGATTGTTGGCCGCTTTTGCCAGCGCGGCGTGCCACACTTTCGATACTCCATCGTCGACCGGCGTGTTGGCAATCAACTCAAAGCTCTGTGCTCCACCAAAGTTCTGTTTGGACAATAATATACCTGGCCCCGTATACCATGTTGTACTGGTGAGCATGCTTCCATACCCATGATGAAAACCACCCTGGCGTTGAATGTACAAATGGTCGCGAAAATCGTTTTCAAAATATTCGCAAGGTGCACCGTGAGTGGGGCCGAGATGCTGCGCATCAGCCATATTGTCCAGAATTTCCTGGCCATGCAGATTAATTTCGCCAAGGTGATCCAATTCCCAACGAATCCACTGTGGGTCGTTCCATTCGGCAAGCATAGGTGGCTCGTAGTCGGGGGCTCCACCTTCAGGATCAAACCACATCATCACGCAACCCATGACATCACGTACTTCATACGACTTTATTGCAGCGGACTTTGGACAGGCGCCTTCGTGATAAGGAATGTCGTCAACCTGGCCATCAGGCCCATAGCGCCAGCCGTGGTAAGGACAACGAATCGAATCACCTTCGATTTGTTTTCCCGTTTGCACGATCATCGCGCTCTTGCTGGCCGCGATATGGGTGCCCATATGAGCGCAGTAGGCGTCCAGCATTATGGGCTTGCCTGATTCTCCACGGTACAGCGCAAAGTCTTCGCCGAAAAACCGAACAGCCAGCGGTCCATCTTTCAGTTCCGAACTTTCAGCGACAATAAACCAGCCGCGTGGGTAAGTTGAAGGCCCTAGTTTGTAATCTGCTGCTTTTGCCATGCTCTGGCTCCCGGTGATTGCCAATAGCCTAATTTTACCTGCTACGGCGGATTACGCGAGCAATGTGTACCGTACTGGTGCCAATATACGCGGGTATTCGCGTTACTAATTAGTAAGACCTGTCCGCCGCAGCCGATCGCAACAGTCGATTGGAGAGCACATTCATTTGTTGCGGGTTTATGCGTTACCCCTTGTTAGCTGATACACTTCTACCGTATGCGAAATCATTACAGGATCAATCTAAGGCTTGTGACCGCGCGCCTTTTCTTGTTGCCGCTTCTCTTCACGGCCAGCCTCGTGACCGCTCAGGAATCAGCTGAACCTGAGCTGAATGAAAGTGATTTTATCAATGAGTTTGTTGATCAGGATGCCGGCGAGCGCTGTATTAATTTGCGCCGCCTGGACCGGTCTGAAGTGATTAGTAACCAGTCGATTGTGTTTCACATGCGCGGCGATGAAATTTATGTCAATCGCCTGCGCTTTCGCTGTCCAGGTTTGTCGCGCAGAGATACCATCATGTTTGAAACCCGTTCGAGCCGTTTGTGCAATCTCGATCAGGTCACGGTGTTGAATGAGTTTGGCGGGCGGTTTATGCGCGGTGCCAGTTGTGGCCTGGGCACGTTCTATCCGACTGATTCCGAAACGGTCGACCTACTGAAGGGCAGTATCGACAAACGCGGTAAACGGCTTCGAGGAAAAGGCAGTATTGATCCGCAATGAGTGACGCAATACCCGAAGACTGGCAGGTGTTACTGGCAGAGCATCAAAGACGGTTGACTGAAGGGCGTGCCATGGGAGGCGAGGCCAAACTGAAGCGTCGCGCTGATGCCGGGAAACCCAATGTACGGCAAATGATTGAACAATTGCTGGACCGAGGCAGCTTTATGGAGCTGGGTACCTTGGTCGGCGGGATGAGTTATCACGGTGAAACAACGGCCGCCGCAGACGCACTGGTTGGTGGGCTTGGTCAGATCAATCAGCAGATGGTGGTTATAGCTGCTGAGGATTTCACGACCATGGGCGGGTCCATCGGGCATGGCACCAGCGCCAAAAAACAACGACTGGCGAGCTTGGCACTGCAGGAGAAAATCCCCTTTGTCACCATTCTGGAAGGGTCTGGCGAACGCACTACCAACGCGCTTGATCGGCGGGCGAATGCCCCGGGAGATTTGCAGCTATCGGCCAAGCTGTCCGGCAATGTGCCATCGATTGCGATTGTTACGGGCCCGTCGGCTGGACATGGTGCACTCACCGGAATGCTCACCGATTTTATTATCATGACTGAAGACGCCTGCATGTTTACTGCCGGGCCGCCATTGGTTGAGGCCGCACTCGGCGAAAAGGTCGCCAAGGAGGACCTTGGCGGCGCGCGCATGCACACCAGTCGTAGTGGCGTGGCTCATAACATGGTCAGCGATTGCACCGCCGCATTTGAGCTTGCGCGCCATTATCTCGGCTTCATGCCGTCCAGCGCCTGGCATACAACACCCGTAATGCAGGGTCCAAATACGGTTGAGCGACGCCTGGATGGTATCTTCGATTTAATTCCGGCAGACGATCGAGTCGCATATGACATGCGCAAATTGATAGCAATGTTGGCAGATGAAGCGGATCAATGCCTTGAGTTTCAACCTGACTACGGCCGTTCTCTGATCACCAGCTTTTTTCGTCTTGGTGGTCAAGCGGTTGCTTGTGTTGCGAATCAGCCTACCTTCATGGCCGGAGCTATCACCGCGGATGCGGCAGAGAAAGCCAGCCACTTTATCAGCCTGTGCAATGCCTACCACTTGCCTGTTATCTTCCTTGCTGATAATCCTGGCGTGATGTCAGGGTCAGCAGCAGAACACGCTGGCACCTTACGAGCTGCTGCAAGAATGTACGCGGCTCAATCAGCCTTGCAGTCGCCAAAATTACACGTCACTATTCGAAAAGCTTTTGGCTTCGGCAGCTCCTTAATGGGCATGAATCCTTTCGACCAGCAGACACTCAGCCTGGCATTTCCAGGTATAACCCTGGGTGGTATCCCGGCCTTGAGCGGTGGGTCAGCTGCAAAAGTGGACGAAGACACGGCCACATTACTAAAACGAGCGGAACGCAGCGGTGCCTGGGCCACCGGTGATACCATGGCCTACGACGAAATCATCGATCCGCGCGAGTGCCGCAATTACTTACTGAAAGGTTTGGCAACTTGTGCTTCGCGCGTCTCGCTCAACCCGGCACCGGTGGCAACAGTGGGTGTGAACCCCTAGTGTGATCGTTGCGCGCGTAAGGTCAAATATTTAAGGTCTCCAACGGAAGCGCCCACTATGCATCTTGGTTTCAGCTCAATGAACAACCCCAACGACCCACCGCCAGCGGAACTGGCCAGAGCGTTGGAACAGGCAGGGTTCGAATCATTGTGGTATGGCGAACACAGCCATATCCCCTGCGCACAAAAAACGCCGTATCCGCCAGGCGGTGATATGCCAGAGCCGTACAAGCGCATGATGGACCCGTATCTGTCATTAATGGTGGCGGCTGAAGCCACCACTACCTTGAAGCTGGGAACCGGCATCGCCTTGCTGCTTGAGCGCGAACTTTTTTCCCAGGCAAAAACCATAGCAACACTGGACCGTTTATCGTCTGGACGAGTATTGATTGGTACTGGCGTGGGGTGGAATGAAGAGGAATTTGAAAATGCCACGTCTCTGCCCTGGAAACGACGCTATCTTGCACTAAAGGAAACGGTGCTTGCCCAACGCGAATTGTTTAGTGATGCAACGCCTGAATATCACGGCGAGCTAATCGATTTTGACCCCGTTTGGTTTGAGCCAAAACCGGTGCAGAGCGGTGGTCCGCCCATTACCCTGGGTGTTATGGGGCCTTTGGGTATTCGGCACGCGGCAGAATGGGCCGATGGCTGGATGCCGGTCGATGTTGCGATGCCCAGCGTGGAGCAGGGCATTAAGGATTTTCATGCGAAAGTGGAACAGTTTGGACGCAGGCCGGAAGACGTCGAAATCACCATGGTGGCGATGGGCGAGCTGAGCACTGACTTGATGAAACGCTATCAAGACCTTGGTGTGGCACGGGTTAATATCGGAGTAGGGATGGAAAACTGGGACAAGCCGGATATTGTGATGCCGATGATTGAAAAATTTTCCAAACTGATTCCTGATTTACGGTAATTGATATGTCTATTGAAACCAACAAGCAATTCGTCAGGGACTTCCTGGTGCTCATTGCCAGTGGCGATGCCGAAGCGCTGGCCCGGTGTTATCACCCGGAAGGTAAAGTGACCACCATGGGAAATACTCTGATCTCGGGTTCACGCGGTGTTAGTGAAATTCGGGAGTTTGCAGGCAGCGTATTGGAGTTGTTTCCCAACGGACTTGATTACACCATCAAAACACTCACCGCCGAGGGCGACACCGTTGCCTGCGAATGTGAAGCCCAGGGTGAACACGTCTCCGGCAAGCACTACCATCAGTTTTATCACTTTTTGTTTCGTATGCGAGATGGCAAGCTACTCGAGCTGAAGGAATACATGGATACGGAAAAAGTGACTGACATACTTTGCGGTGGGCAAAGACCGCCATCGGCCTAGTGCCCTCGCCAGCGCTGCTTAATATGCGATTGGCGCACAGCGATTTCTGACCTTCGCTGCTCAGCCGAAACTGTCGGGTGATCTGCTGGTAAGCGTTGTGCCAGCTCAGACAACTTGACCACAGAGGCGGTGGCGGTTGGCATTGAGGCCTCTTCTGGATGATCTCTAAACACAAATCGCATGGAGTGTGTACCTCGCGTGGCACCCGTAGTGTCCACCCAACCTTGCAGCCCCGGATCTGTTGGCGACACTATATAGTATCGCTGTCCATCGCTGCTCACCGGGTTTTGATGACCGGTAAGGCTGCTGACATAGTTTCGTTGATCCGGTCCTTCGCCCCAGGGCGTGCCGAGCTGAAACGAAACATAATGTGGTTCAAGCGGTGCCTTAACCACCACCAGCAATGCCTCGTCAGCCGCCAACTGGTAAGAACCAGCGGCATACAGTTGTTTCGCACCCGCTACTCCGCCGGCGGTGAAGGGCAGAGCCGGTGGGTTGATGCCATTTAATGGCAGGTTGCGTCGACCATCCTGATTTTCGTCAGAATAGACCTCCAACGGTATCGCATGCAGCAGGTTCCAGAACCTGATTTGATTCGGCAAATGCGTAGCTATTGTTTCCAGAGTGTTCGAAACGTCTGCGGGCGTCATCGGTGGACGTTGAGCACCAATACTGTCTAAACGCTGGATCTCCATGTCCAGTGGAACTTCATTTTCCCAATCTGAAAAAATCTCGCGCACTGCGAGGTAATTGGCTTCTCTTACGGCTGTAGTGCCGGTGGTTGCACAGGTCATTTCATTTTGAGACACCAGGAAGTTGCCTTGGTAGCCTTTTGGTTTTTCGGCCCCAATCAGTATCTCGAAGCGCCCATCGCTTTCGACCTGCAGTGAAAAGCTGTTGTTAAAATCAAGCGTCGCATTTGTACAATCGGCCATCTCCTCGAGCCCGCCACTGTCCCCTGGAACATTGGTAATGGTTTGGAAAGTCACCAGGCGGGGTGCTTTTGGTCCACTAAGACCGCGTTTCGATGTATCCCATTCCTGATGATTCGCGGCTCGACCAGTAACTTTGTAATACCCCGTCGCATCAATGGGCGCTTTGAGATACAGAGTGTCGGGATTTTCAATGGTCCATTTGCGCAACATATTCATCGACGCATGAAACTCGGGAAACTTTGGGTCCATGCGAAAATTCATGTCGATCATGCGCTCCAGGTGAGCGAGCAAATAGCGATAACCCTCGGCGCTTATGCGATCATCCTGATTGGGGGGCGCAAATTGCTCTTGCTCAATAAGAGTTTGCCTGGCGCGTTGAAGGCCCTCAATAAAGGCGTCCCAGGCCTTGTCGTACTGCTGATGTCGCTCAGCATTCTGTGTGCCAGCATTAAGTGACAGACTTAACGACGCCATTAATGCCAATAAGACGATGGATAAGCCGCGGTGCTTGGTGTTTTTAGGCATCAGACCTGTTCTCAATTTTTGAAAGTGCCCCAATATAACTGAATGAGTACACGGTGCTTATAAGTGCGCCCGGTAATATCGTGAGCAAAATGTTAGGTGTACCCGCCAGGTAATTTACGCCATAGGAGCTCAGGTACAGCAGCAGACACACTGGAATTGCACTGCCGTAGAGCCTGCGTTGCTTCGGCCAGTCACGCAAACGCGCGAACAAGCATTCCATTAGCCCGGTTAGAATCAGCGTAACTGCAAAACTGTAGCTGCCCTGTGTCAGCGCGGCGCGCATGGCCATATCTCCGCCGTGGTTCATATTCGCAAGCCAGGCCCACGCGCCATAGGCTAAAAACCCGGCAAGCGCAGAACCCAGGGCTCGAAGCCACGGCGAAGACAGAATTTTATTCAGCACAACCTCGCGATCAGAACGTTATTCGCGCATCATACCGACTATGCCAGAAACCCACACCCGCATCATAGCGATCGGCACCGAAGCGCCTCTGCGCAGGCTTGCGGATAAACTGTCGATAGACCACATTACTCCGCGAGAGCGCCTCGACTTAGCAGGTGATTACTGGGTGCTGCACTTTTCGGCAGACAGGCTGTGTCTGTCGCACTCTGGCAAAGCGCACCTCAGTCACATTCATGCTGACTTGTCTGCCCATGGACATCGCTTCTCCAGCCAGAAAAAACTGGCCCACGAGTTACTCGTTAAAGCGATTGGTGGCCTGGCCAGTCCGGTGCGCAGAATAGTTGATGCAACCGCCGGTATGGGTACGGATGCCTTGCTGATGGCAGCCGCAGGGCATCAGGTCACGATGATTGAGCAATCCGCAGTGCTCGCGGAATTACTGGAGAATGCACTGCTGCTGGACCCTGTGCCCGGGCTTGCATTGTGCAAGGGCGATGCCTTGCACCACCTGCCAGCGTTCGCTTCAGCAGGCCGCCCGCACATTGTGTATCTCGACCCGATGTTTCCAAGCCATGGAAAAAGCAGTTTGGCGCGTAAGCAATTACAAGCGTTGAAGGAGTTGTTACCTGCCGTCTCAGAAGAAGGCGAGGCACGTTTGCTTGATGTTGCGCTGCAGACCGCTAGCCATCGGGTTGTCGTCAAGCGACCATTGCGAGCTGAACCCTTACCAGGCCCCAAGCCCGGTTTTGCTTACAAAGGCAAACTTGTGCGTTATGACTGCTACGCAATTGCGAAGTTATAACTCCTAAATTAGCAATTTTATTGCGGTGTCGCCTATTTGTCGGTTTTCTGTCGTGGTTGCCATGGCTACACTGGCCGAGACTTGTAGCGCAATGAAAGCGCGGGGTAAAGTTCGACGGTACGAAGGATGGAATGCGAAGCAACGCTTCACTCCAATGTAGTAAAAATGCTGGAAAAATCTTTCTGTCCATTGCCTTCAGCTGCATGCGCGTCAAACAGCTGCTTGGCCATGCGGCCAAGAGGTGTTGACGCGTTAACTTGCTCAGCATTGCCTATCGCCAGGTGTAAATCTTTACACATCAAGTCAACCATGAAGCCTGGCTTGTAATCGTTGCTAGCTGGCGCTGTGTCCATTACGCCAGGGCAGGGGTTATACAGTTCCAGTGTCCAGTTGCGCCCGGTGCTCGCCTGCATAATGTCTGACAGGGTGCTGGGGTCCAGGCCGCCTTTAAGGCCAAGTTGCAAGGCCTCTGAGGTGCCGATCATGATTACTGACAGCAGCATGTTGTTGCACATTTTGGCCACTTGACCTGCCCCTGCGTCACCCGCGTGGAATATGTTTTTACCCATGCCCTGCAAGATGGGCAGTGCTTTCTGGAAGGCCTCGGCTGAACCACCGCACATAAATGACAGCGTACCCGCCTGCGCGGCCGCAACTCCGCCGGAAACCGGCGCGTCAATCATATGCACGCCTTTTGCAGCCGCGGCAGCGCCTACCTCACGAGCGGTTTCAGCGTCGATGGTGCTGGAGTCGATGACAACGGTTCCGGCGGCCAGCGAGTTAAGTAAACCTCCCTCGCCGAGGTACACGCCTGCTACGTGCTTTCCCGCCGGTAACATGCTGATAACGCAGTCCGCATTGTTACTCGCTTCCAAGGCGCTGTCTGCGCTTGCTGCGCCCACATCCACCAAAGCGGCAACAGCGGCCGGCGCCAGGTCAAATACCGTGACCTTATGGCCGGCGGAAACCAAATTTTGTGCCATTGGGCCGCCCATATTGCCCAGGCCGATAAATGCGATATTGAGTGTGTCATTGCTCATGGGGTTACTCCTGATAATGGTTTAGTAACAGCTGACCTTGACCACCGCGTGTTATACAGCGGCAAGTTCGTTTAGTAGTTCTTTGTAACAGCTAAGCAGCATTTCCAGATCCGCGACGCGCACGTGCTCGTCCACTTTATGGATGCTTTCATTAACCGGTCCGAGCTCGACCAGCTCGGCACCGTAGGGCGCGATAAATCGACCATCGGACGTGCCGCCGCCGGTGCTGATCGCGGGGGCATGCCCGGTTACCTTGCTGATGGCTTTGTCGCAGGCTGCCAACAACCGGCCATGCCCGGTGATAAAAGGGTTACCACTCAGTGACCAGTCGATGTGGAAACGCTGCCCAAACTCGCTAAGCAACGACTCTGTTCGTGCCTGCAGCTCATCGGCATTGGTTTCCGGCGAAAATCGAAAATTGAAATCGCACTGTAACTCGGCAGGAATCACATTACTGGCACCGGTGCCTGCACTTATGTTTGAAATCTGAAAGCTGCTGGGTTGAAAAAACTCATTACCATTGTCCCACTGCTCAGTGCATAAACGATCCAGCATCGGCATGGCCGCATGAATAGGGTTGTCAGCCAGATGCGGGTAAGCAATGTGACCTTGCGTACCGGTCACAGTCAGCCGGCCATTTAGCGAGCCACGGCGGCCGTTTTTGATCACGTCTCCAAGCCGTGCGGTGCTTGAGGGTTCACCCACAATGCAATAGTCGATAGTCTCGCCGCGCTCGGCAAGGGTCTGCATCACTTTGACTGTACCATCCGTAGCCGGGCCTTCCTCGTCGCTGGTGATTAAAAAGCCCAAACGAATCGAGGCTGCTGCGCTTGAAATTACAAAAGACTCTGCTGCCAGCAACATTGCCGCCAGGCTACCTTTCATATCGGCGGCGCCACGACCGTACAGCAGACCGTCGCGTACTTCGGGTTCAAACGGTGGGCTGCTCCATTGTGCTTCCGGGCCGGTTGGCACAACGTCTGTGTGGCCTGCAAATACGACCAAGGGCCCATTGTTGCCATGCACCGCCCACAGGTTGTCAACCTCACCAAAGCGGAGTGACTCACAGGTGAAACCAGCGCGCCTCAGGCGGTCACTCATAAGTGCCTGACAGCCTTTGTCGTCCGGTGTGACAGAGGGCAGGCGGATAAGTGACTTGCTTAGTGCCAGTACGTCTGAGTCGCTCATAGCAACGGCCTGTTAGTTATGTGCATGCAATTCTTCGTTGAGTTCGATTGCCGAGCGATTGGTTTTGCATTCAATTTTGCCAGTCAGGGAATTTCTGCGAAACAACAGGTCCGGCTTGCCCGCCAGTTCCCGGGCTTTGCAGGTTTGCACGACGTCGCCCTTTTCGTCCAATACACTGACCAGTGAGCCGCCGGTAACATACAGGCCGGCTTCGATGATGCAACGATCACCAAGTGGTATGCCCAAGCCGGCGTTGGCGCCGATCAGGCACTCTTCGCCAACGGAGATAACCACATTATTGCCGCCCGACAATGTGCCCATGGTTGAGCAGCCACCACCAAGATCGCTACCCTTACCAACAAACACACCCGCCGAAATTCGACCTTCAATCATACCGGGCCCTTCGGTGCCTGCATTGAAATTCACAAAGCCTTCGTGCATCACAGTGGTGCCTTCGCCCAGGTAGGCGCCCAGCCGAACGCGTGCCGTGTGTGCAACTCGCACCCCACTTGGCACAACGTAATCGGTCATTTTTGGAAACTTATCGACCGAGTTAACGCTTAATGCGTCGCCACGCAAGCGAGCTTGCCACTGACGCTGTTCCAATTCGGCAGGATCGATAGCGCCTTCACTGGTCCAGGCATTGTTCGGGAGTATCCCGAAAATGCCGGTCAGGTCCACCCCGTGGGGTTTACAATGGCGCAGTGAAAGCAGGTGCAGTTTCAGATACGCCTCCGCAACTGATTGCGGTGCAGCATCTGTATCGAGTACGCACAGCACTGCTTTTTTATTGGCGTTGGCAGACAATTCACGCATGTCATTACAAAGCGACGCACCGAGTGGCCAGTAGTCTGACACAGCGCCGCTTAAGCGTTGCAGCTGCTCAGTGCTGAGCTCAACGTACAGATTTCCGTTATCCAGGGCGAGCGCGCTGCGCGCCGCATCGACCAGTTCAGCGCTTGGCTTGAATGCCGGCGATGGGTAATAAACGTCAAGTAGTTCGCCTTTGGAATTACAACTGCCAATACCGATGGCCAAACAAAAATGTGTCACTCGTTTGCTCTCCTTATTTCCTGCTGGTTGTGGTTACGTCAACAATGCGTCGCGAAACCTGTCTTCATTAAAGCCAATCAAAATTGTATCGCCGCTAACCGTTACCGGACGCTTTACCAGAGTAGGATTGCCAAGCAATAAATCGCGCACTTTGGTTTCATCTACAGTATTTCGATCGTTTTCACTGAGTTGTTTCCAGCTTGTACTTCGCCGGTTCAGCACCGTGTTCCAATCACACACCGCCAGCCAGCTATCCACGGTAGCCGCGTCCAGTCCATCGACACGAAAGTCGTGGTAGCGATGCTCGCAGCCATTTGCGTCAAGCCATCTGCGGGCCTTTTTCACGGTATCGCAATTCTTGATTCCGTACAGCGTAATCATTGTGGATACTACTCATTCATTGGGGGAGCGCAGCATAGCAAAAAGCGTGATCAGGTACGAGGCTGAGCTGTGTACGACAGCGCTAAACGAGGTTCGCTTAGAATTTTTGCATAAAATTGGCGATGCGATGCAGGGCGTCAGTGCATTGTTGCTCATCGGCGACCAGCGCCATGCGCACATGGCCCGCACCCGGGTTTCCCTCAGCCGTTTTTCTGGACAGATAGCTGCCAGGCAATACAGTCACATTAGTGGCTTCAAACAGTTGTTTTGTGAAGGCCTGATCGTCGATGGGTGTCGCGGCCCATAAAAAAAATGCGGCATCAGGCATGGCTATATCCCAGTGCGGTGCCAATATCGACTTCGCCAGCGTAAATTTACGCTGGTAGCTGTCGCGGTTGTCCTGCACATGCTGTTCATCAGACCAGGCGGCCGCGCTGGCCAGCTGCACCGGTACCGGCAATGTGCTGCCGTGATAGGTGCGGTACAGTAAATAGCTTTCAAGAATATTGGCGTCGCCGGCGACAAAGCCTGACCTCAGCCCAGCGAGATTAGAACGCTTGGATAAGCTGTTCATGACGAGACAGCGAGAATACTCCGTATTACCCAGACGCTCGCACGCTTGTAACAGGCCGACCGGCGGCTGGTCAAAATAGATTTCACAATAGCATTCGTCAGAAACAATCACAAAATTGTATCGTTCTGCTAATTCAATGAGTTTTACAAAATAATCTATTGAACACACAGCACCAGTTGGATTCCCCGGAGAGCAAACGTACAGCAAAGCGCACTGCTCCCATTTTGATTGCGGCACACCGTCGAGATCCGCAAAGTAAGCATTGTTCGCATCTGCATTCAGATAATACGGTTCCGCACCGGCTAACAGCGCAGCACCTTCGTAGATTTGGTAGAACGGGTTGGGCATCATTACCAGCGGTTTTGTAGCACTGTCTACAATGCATTGCGCAATGGAAAATAAACCCTCTCTGGTACCTGCCAGAGGTAATATGTGCCGGTTAGGGTCAACATTGCTGAGTGAAAACCGCAGCTCAAGCCATCGTGCACAGGCTTCCCGCAACTCTTCCAGACCACGAGTTGCCGGATAACTTCCGTATCGCAGTTCATTATCGCGAAGTGTCTGCAGCACAAATTCAGGTGAGGCGTGTTGCGGCTCACCAATCGATAAAGAGACGGCGTTGAGATGTGCCGGTGGCACAGAGTTCGCCTTCAATTCAGCTAATTTCTGAAAAGGATAAGCTTGTAAACGTAAAATTTCTGGCTTCATTGACTGCTACTGCGCACCGCCTCGTCCAATTGGCGTTCTATCGCTTGTTTAATCTGCTCGCATAAATCGGTATCAAAAATAGCCTGGTCGTTATGGTCAGTAACATAAAATATGTCTTCAACGCGTTCGCCAAGCGTGGCGATCTTAGCAGAGATCAATTTCAGCTTGAACTCTGAGAATATTCTGCCCAACACCGCCAATAAACCCGGGCGATCCGCGGTCACTACTTCGATGACCGTGTGGCTGCTATCATCATCAAGCCCGATTTCTACAATAGTGGGAATAGCGAACAGCTTCATTTGCCGTGGTGTACGCCGTCGTACCGCATCAGGGTAGCTTGCTGCGTCACGCAGCATTTCTGTCAGGGTACTGCGAATGTGCTCAGTGCGCTCTATATCATCACCCAGCTTATTGCCAAATTCATCCAGTACTACAAACGTATCGAGGCTGTAGTTTTGACTTGAGGTAAAAATCCGAGCATCCAGTACGCTCAGCTCAAGCAGTTCAAGTGCCGTGGTAATCACCGCAAACAGCAGATCTTCGTCTCGTGTGTAGATAAAGATTTGTGTGCCTCCGTCCTGCTGCTGAACGCCGGTGGATTCCTTGATTGCGACCAAAGGTTCGGTGGAGTCACCATGTGCAATGATTGCCTCAACATGCCAGACAATGTCATTGGCGCGCTCGCGCAGAAAGTACTCGTCGTTTGATTGCCCCCAAATCTGCCGAGCGGCTTCGCGACCAATACCCTTGGTGGCAAGCTTGGCCAGCGCTGCTTCCTGAGTGCGGTCAATTGCCGCCTGGCGGTCGGCAGGTTGATCCAAGCCACGCCTGAGGGCGCGTTTGGTTTCGAAGTATAACTGTCGCATCAGCGACGCTCGCCAGGAGTTCCATAGTGTAGGGTTGGTTGCGTTGATATCAGCAACCGTCAATGCGTATAAATAATCAAGAGATGTTTGATTGCCCACTTCGGCGGCAAATTTATGAATCACATTTGGATCCTGCAAATCCTGCCGCTGGGCAACCGCCGACATCAGCAGGTGTTGTTTGACCAACCAGGTAACCAGTTGAGTATCGTTTTCATCGAACCGAAACAGTTGGCAAAACTTGCGCGCATCTTCTGCGCCCAGCTCAGAGTGGTCACCTCCACGCCCCTTGGCGATGTCATGAAACAGCGCGGCAATGTAGAGTAACTCCACCTTGGGTAATTTCTTGACGATCTGTGCAGCAATGGGAAAGGTCTTCGATTCCTCTTCGTACCAGAATCGGCGTAAAACCCGAATCAATTCCATTGTGTGGGCGTCCACGGTATAGACGTGGAACAGATCATGCTGCATTTTGCCCACGATTTTTCCAAACTCGGGGATGTACCGGCCCAGCACACCGTAGCGGTTCATCCTACGCAGTTGACGAGCTAATTTGTTCTTGGAGCGCAACAGGTCAATAAACCGTTTCTGGATTTTTGGGTCGGCGCGAAATTTGTCATCAATCAGGTGAAGGCTTTGTCGAATTAAGCGCTGCGTGTTGGCGTGTACGCCTTGAATGGATTCGCGCCGCGCCAAAATCTGAAAAATCTCAATCAAAGCCGAGGGCTTTTTTTCAAACACTCGCTGGTTACACACTTCGATATAACCATTGCGCACGCGAAAACGGGTATTAATTTCGCGGATGGTTTCCGCTTCACACGCTCGAATGATGGCGTCATCAAAAAATTGAATCAGCATGTCGTTCAAGCTGTGCAGTGTCATGGCCCAGCGATAGTAGTCCTGCATCATGTGTTCAACGGCGAGCCCTTCACCGTCATTCTGATAGCCAAAAATAGTGGCCAATTCGCGCTGGTGGTCAAACAGTAGCCGGTCTTCAGGACGTTCACTCAGCATGTGCAGTCCGTAGCGAATTCGCCATAGAAACGTTTCACCGGCACGGAGTTGCTCGAACTCACTGTCGGTTAACACGCCGCGGCCCAGCAGCATGCTTATATCATCCGCAGCGAAATGCCGTTTGGTAATCCAGCCAATGGTCTGGATGTCGCGCAGACCTCCAGGCGAGCTCTTGATGTTGGGTTCCAGGTTGTATTCTTTGTTTGTGAATTGTTCGTGACGTTCACGCTGTTCCGCCCACTTTGCGGCAAAGAAGTCCTTGTCAGGCCAGATTTTATCGGGGCCAACGCGTTTACGCATCGCCTCAAAAACACGAGCTTCGCCGCATACCAGGCGAGACTCCATCAGGTTGGTGACGATGGTGATGTCTTGTCTGGCGGCGCTGCGACATTGCTGGATAGAGCGCACGCTGTGCCCAACATTGAGACCAATATCCCACAGGAAGGTGATGAACCCGCTTATGTTGTAATCATCCGGAATCTCGTTCGCACGTTGCAATAGCACAAGTAGATCAATATCCGAGTGCGGGTGTAGTTCGCCCCGTCCGTAGCCGCCGACCGCGACCAGGCAGGCATAATGCTGCTCGCTGGGAACAAATTGCTGCCAGGCTGCCGTCAGAACGGCATCGATCAGATCGGCTCGAGACGAAATCAGCTCTCTAACGTCAGCGTGGTCTCTAAAGGCCTCATCGGCCGCTGCGCGATGCGCCGCAATGGCTTGCTTGTAATCGGCAATATTGCGTGACGTGTGCAGCGAACGGCAGTTGTCCAGCGCCCTCGCTATAGCATTCATCCAGCGAAGGGTTCCTCGCTGCGCGCGGTCAGTACCTCGCAGCCGCTGGCCGTAACGGCGATCGTATGCTCCCACTGCGCAGAAAGGCGACCGTCTCTGGTTTCAACCGTCCAGCCGTCTTTCTTGGACAGCTTTGTGTGCCGCTTGCCTGCGTTGAGCATGGGCTCAATAGTGAACGTCATGCCTTCCTTTAGCTCCATGCCTGTACCGGCCCGCCCGTAATGCAACACCTGGGGTTCCTCATGAAACACCTTGCCAATGCCATGACCACAATATTCGCGCACCACAGAGTAATAATTGCTCTCTGCATAGGTTTGGATAACGTGGCCGATATCGCCCAGCCGAGTGCCTGGGCGCACAATCTCTATCGCTTTGTACAGGCTTTCCTGAGTGATGTTAATTAACCGGTCGGCGTGCGGAGCCGCTTTACCAACGACGAACATTTTGCTGGTATCGCCGTGGTACCCGTCTTTGATCACCGTGACGTCAATGTTAATGATGTCACCATTTTTAAGGGTTTTGGTGTCGCTTGGGATACCATGGCACACCACCTGGTTGACCGAGGTGCAGATGGATTTTGGGAAGCCCTTGTAATTCAGGCAGGCCGGGATGGCTTGTTGCTCGTGAACAATGTAGTCGTGGCATATTTTGTCCAGCTCGCCAGTGCTCACACCGGGCACCACTCGATCGCCAATCATTTCCAGTACTTCGGCCGCAAGGCGACCAGCTACCCGCATTTTGGCTATCTCGTCTGGAGTTTTGGCGCGTGCATTCATGGTGATTACTGTGCTTAGCGATGTGTTCCTAGCAAAAGCGTAGGCTAAACCCGCGATTATACCCGTAAATCATTAATATTGCCGGTCGATGTTGGGCTTTGCTTTATGTTTTCGGCGCACTATGGTATAAAGCGCGCCGGCTCATAAGAGCCGATAACAGGCAGGTCACAACGTTGATTTCTGCCACTAAAACACACACATACCGACACATGGTTCTGGGTGCTCGACGCGGTAAACGCCGAACAGGGTGGAAACATGGGGTATGTGGAGGCTTAACCCATACAAGGTAATTACTATGTCCGGCATCACCATGCGTGAAATGTTGGCGGCTGGTGTGCATTTTGGCCACCAGACCCGCTATTGGAACCCCAAGATGGAGCAATACATCTTTGGCGCCCGCAACAAAATCCATATCATCAACCTCGAGCACACTGTTCCAGCGGCAAACGCGGCGCTAGACCATGTTCGCGAGCTTGCCCGAAACAACAATAAAGTGTTGTTTGTGGGTACCAAGCGTGCCGCGAGTAAGGTCGTTAAAGAGCAAGCCGAGCGTGTAGGCATGCCCTACGTCAGCCATCGCTGGCTGGGTGGTATGCTAACCAACTACAAGACGATCCGTGCTTCCATCAAGCGTTATCGTGAATTGGAAGCTGAGGAAAAAGACGGCACTTTTGCCAAGCTGACCAAGAAGGAAGCTCTGATGCGCAGTCGCGCCAAAGACAAGCTGGAGCGCAGCATTGGCGGCATCAAGGACATGGGCGGTTTGCCGGATGCCTTGTTTGTGATCGACGTAGACTATGAGCGCATTGCAATCACTGAAGCCAATAAGCTGGGGATACCCGTGATTGGCGTTGTTGATACGAACAGTGACCCCGACGGCGTCGATTATGTTATTCCTGGCAATGATGACGCCATCCGCTCTGTGAAACTGTTTGTGTCAGCCATGGCGGATGCTGTGGCCGAAGGCAAGGCGGATGCCAGTGGTGCTCAGGCGAAAGACGAGTTTGTTGAAGTCGATGGCGCGGAACCGGAAGACACCGCCGAGCAATAAGCCGAGCAGCAGTGCGCACCGCGCACTGCGATACTGACAATATCGGCCCAACGGGGGCCAAAAAATACTTGGAGAATAGTCATGGGTGCAGTTACTGCAGCAATGGTTAAAGAGCTACGTGAGCGCACTGGCTTGCCAATGATGGATTGCAAGAAGGCGTTGACCGAAGCCGATGGCGATATGGAAACAGCCATCGAAAATATGCGCAAGAGCAGTGGTATGAAAGCGGCCAAGAAGGCCGGCCGTACCGCGGCAGACGGCGTGGTTGCCATTCGTGTGGATGCAAGCAATCAGAATGCGACAATGCTTGAGGTCAATAGCGAAACCGACTTTGTTGCGCGCGACGATAACTTCCTTGCATTTGTCGATGAGGTGTCTGTCGCTGCAGCGGAAGCCAAGGCAGACAGCGTTGAAGCGCTGATGGATGCTGGCCTGGAGTCAAAACGTGAGGCCCTGGTGCAGAAAATTGGCGAGAACATTTCGGTGCGCCGTATCGAGCAGATGAGTAGCAATGACGGCGTTATTGGCAGCTACGTGCACGGCAACAAGCGAATCGGTGTACTGGTTCAGCTCAGTGGTGGTGACGTTGATTTGGCCAAAGACATCGCGATGCATGTCGCGGCAATGAACAGTCAATATGTCTCACCTGAAGACGTGCCAGCCGATGTGGTTGCAAAAGAACGTGAAATTTTTGCCGCGCAGGCCGCTGACAGTGGAAAACCTGCTGAAATCATTGAGAAAATGGTGGAAGGACGCATCCGAAAATTCCTTGCTGAAATCAGCCTCAGCGAGCAGGCGTTTGTTAAGGACCCCGACGTGAAAGTGGGTGACCTGGCGGGCAAGGGTGGTGCGAAAATTGTGTCTTTCGTGCGCTATGAAGTGGGTGAAGGCATTGAAAAGAAGCAGGTTGATTTTGCCGCTGAGGTTGCCGAGCAACTGAATCAGTAAACCTCGGGGTACGACGGCCTGGAAAGGAGAGACAATGTCAGCAACCGACTCAGGCCCTAGCCCTTGTTTTAAGCGCATTCTGCTCAAACTCAGCGGTGAAGCGCTGATGGGTGAAGAGAGCTTTGGCATCGACCCCAAAGTTCTCGACCAAATGGCCTCTGAAATTGGTAAGCTGGTACACCTTGGGGTGCAAGTTGGGCTGGTGATTGGCGGCGGTAACCTGTTCCGTGGGGCGGCGCTCAATGCAGCGGGGCTGGACCGCGTGACCGGTGACCATATGGGCATGCTGGCCACGGTTATGAATGGTCTCGCGATGCGCGATGCACTGGAACGGGCAAATATCGCCAGCCGAATCATGTCGGCCATACCCATGAGCGGGGTGGTCGACCACTATGACCGCCGCCATGCTATGCGTTTTCTGGAAATGGGAAACGTAGTCATATTTTCCGCCGGCACAGGAAACCCTTTCTTTACAACAGATTCTGCGGCTTGCCTGCGCGGGATTGAAGTTGAAGCCGAGCTGGTATTAAAGGCCACCAAGGTGGAAGGCGTTTATTCTGCTGACCCAGTCAAGGACCCTGCGGCGACCCTATATCAACATCTCAGTTATGATGAAGTTCTGGCAAAGAAGCTCGGCGTGATGGATTTGACCGCGATTTGTTTGTGTCAGGACCACGGAATGCCGTTGCGGGTGTTCAAAATGGACAAACCAGGTGCCTTGCTCAACATTGCTATGGGTGCCGCTGAAGGCACTCTCATAGATTCAGTTGCCTAATTACGATACGGGAGTTCACGATGATCGACGATATCCTTGAAGACGCCGGCCAGCGTATGAGTAAAACCATTGAGGCTTTACAAAATGCTTTTAATAGAATTCGGACAGGCCGCGCGCACCCCAGTTTGTTGGAAGGGTTGAGCGTCGACTATTACGGTAATTCCACACCGCTCAACCAGGTAGCGAATATCAATATTGAGGACGCACGTACGCTCAGTGTTACTCCCTGGGAAAAGTCCATGGTGCCTGAAGTCGAGAAGGCGATTATGAAGTCGGATCTGGGCCTGAACCCTTCGACGGCCGGCACCGTGATCCGGATTCCCATGCCACCGCTGACTGAAGAAACGCGAAAAGGTTATGTTAAGCAGGCGAGGGCGGAAGCTGAACATTCTCGAGTGTCGATTCGAAACATCCGACGCGATGGCATGAGCGATTTCAAGGAATTGCTGAAGGACAAAGACATCAGCGAAGATGAAGAGCGCAAAGCGCAAGACTTGATGCAAAAATTAACCAATGCAAAAATTGCTGAGATCGACGCGCTATTACAGGTGAAAGAAGCCGATCTGAGCGAAATCTGACGATTCGCCTTGCCGCTCAGATGGATTTCCGATGACCGCTGTACCGCGCCATGTCGCCATTATTATGGACGGCAATAACCGCTGGGCCAAAAAGCGTAAACTTCCCGGGACAAGTGGCCACAAGGCGGGCGTGGAACAAATCCGCACTATTCTGAAATCCTGCGAAGAGCATGGTGTGGAAGTGCTTACGCTGTTTGCATTCAGCAGCGAAAATTGGCAACGTCCTACCAAAGAAGTGGACGCCTTGATGCGCTTGTTCAAGTCATACTTGAGCAATGAGATTGACGAGATCAATGAAAAAGGTGTGCGCTTGCGTGTTATCGGTTCGCGCGCCCGCTTTAGCCCGGAGCTGCTGAGACTGATAGAGCGTGCCGAGCAAAAGACAGCGTCTAACCTTGATCGAACTTTGGTTATTGCGGCAGACTATGGTGGTCAGTGGGATATTGCACAAGCTGCACAACAGGTAGCGAGACGAGTGCAGGCTGGTGAACTGTCGGTTGATTCGATTGACGCACAGCAATTGGCCCAGCATATCTGTCTCAATGATTTGCCGGCACCAGACCTGTGTATTCGCACCGGCGGTGACCACCGCATCAGTAACTTTCTTCTGTGGCAATTCGCCTATTCCGAACTGTATTTTTGCGAACAGTTTTGGCCGGATTTTGGCCGTGAAGATTTTAACGCCGCGATTGAGGATTTTTCCAATAGGCAGCGTCGCTTTGGTAAATCAGCCGATCAGGTGTCCACAGAGAGTGGCTCCTGATGCTTAAAGAACGAATTACAACAGCGTTATTGCTGGTGGTTTTCGTTGGTGGTCCAGTGTTGTTATTGCCTGAGTTTGGCTTCACTGTGTTGGCTCTTGCCGTGTTTGCGATTGCGGCGTGGGAATGGGCACAGCTGGCCGGCTTTAAAGGCCGCGCGGCGCGCGGTGCCTATGTTGTTGGCCATACCGCACTGGCAGTCGCCTTGCTGTTATACAGTGGCTTGCCAGGCTCGATAGACCCCGAACGTTTGCTAACAGTGTTCACTGTTGCCGGCCTGTGGTGGGCACTCGCTCTGCTGTGGGTGCAAAGTTATCCGGCCAGCTCCGTGATGTGGCAACATCCGATAACAAGATCGATCATGGGTTTACTGGTGCTGCTACCTGCCTTGCTTGCCTTCGTGTATTTGCGAGCGTCTGGCCCTTACATCTGGTTGGTGTTGTATCTGGTGGCTTTAGTGGCTGCCGCTGATGTAGGTGCTTATTTTGCGGGCAAAGCCTGGGGTGTTAAAAAAATGGCGCCAAAAGTCAGCCCTGGAAAATCCTGGGCGGGCCTGGCGGGCGGAATAACGGCGGCGATGCTGCTGGCGTTCATTGTCTTTAGTGTGGCCGCTATCCCTCTGAGCGCGGGCCAGTGGTTAGTGGTCAGTTTGATTGTTGCGCTGAGCTCGGTATTAGGTGATTTGCTGGAAAGTATGCTGAAACGCCACACTGGTATCAAAGACAGCAGTCAGATTTTGCCTGGTCATGGTGGTGTGCTTGATCGTATGGATGGCTGGACAGCAGCAGCGCCTGTGTACGCCTTGTGCTTGCTGAGCATGGGGTGGTCTGGATGAACACTGAAGCGGTTTGCGTATTGGGCGCCACGGGTTCGATCGGCCAAAACACACTGGATGTGATTCGACAGCATCCCGACCGATGGCGTGTTGCAGCGCTTACCGCAAACACGAATGTCGTCGATATGCTGGCCCTGTGCAAAGAGTTTCGACCGGAATACGCCGTAATGAGTGATGCTGCGTCAGCGAGTGCGCTGGTCAGCGAATGCCGCACCCATTCATTGCCCACCGAAGTGCTGGCCGGCGAACAATCGCTGGTCGATGTGGCGGCACTGGATCAGGTGGATACCGTAATGGCTGCCATTGTCGGCGGCGCTGGTTTGGCATCATCTCTTGCTGCAGCGCGTACAGGCAAGAAAGTACTGCTGGCGAACAAAGAAAGCCTGGTCATGTCGGGTCAGTTGTTTATGGATACCGTCGCTCGATCGGGCGCTCAGCTATTGCCCATAGACAGTGAACATAACGCCATCTTCCAGTGCATGCCAAACAACTATCTTGCCGGGCAGCAGGCCAAAGCAGTAGAGCGGATTTTGTTGACTGGTTCCGGCGGGCCTTTTCGTCAAATGCCGATTGAACAGCTACAGAATGTCACACCTGCACAGGCTTGCAATCACCCCAACTGGAATATGGGTGCCAAGATTTCGGTGGACTCTGCCACCATGATGAACAAGGGGCTGGAGCTGATAGAAGCTGTCTGGCTATTCAACACGCGGGTTGAAGATGTGGAAATAGTGGTGCATCCGCAAAGCGTCATTCACTCGATGGTTCAGTATAATGACGGTTCGGTATTGGCCCAGATGGGCAATCCCGACATGCGTACTCCGATAGCCCACGGACTTGCGTGGCCAGAGCGAGTATTTGCCGGTGTGCAGGCGCTGAATTTGGTTGAAGTCGCGAAGCTGTCGTTCGAACGACCGGATTTTGAACGGTTTCCCTGTTTGCGTCTGGCTACTGACGCTGCTCTGGCGGGCGGATCGTTCAGCTGCGTGCTGAATGCAGCCAATGAAATCGCGGTGGAAGCGTTTCTGCAACATGATATCCGGTTTACGGATATAGCGCGTATTGTTGAGGAATGTCTGGGCATGGCGAACTCGGTTGAACTGAGCAGCATTGATGCTGTCCTAGAGGTAGATAAAGCCGCACGAGCTCGCGCCAGGCAGTGCCTGGCAGCAACTCAGGTTTAGGCAGATCATGCAGTTATCGATAACACACAATCATCCCGGGCAGCGCGAACAGCTATGAGCTTTCTGACGACGATATTGGTGTTTGTGGCGACCTTTGGTGTACTCATCACCTTTCATGAGTACGGCCATTTTTGGGCAGCGCGGCGCATGGGTATCAAGGTGCTGCGTTTTTCTGTCGGTTTTGGCAAACCATTTTATACATGGCATGACGCGCGTGGCACGGAGTTTGCGATCACACCACTGCCTTTAGGCGGTTACGTGAAGATGCTGGACCAACGGGACTGCGATTTAGAGCAATACGCCAATGAGGCTAACTGTTCGGTCAAGCAAATAGAATCCCAGGAATTTACTGCTAAATCGGTATGGGCAAGAATATTTGTTGTTGCTGCTGGACCTGTTGCGAATCTGTTGCTGGCAATTTTGGTGTTGTGGGGTGTTTATCTCGGCGGCGAACGTGGTTTGGCGCCTGTGATTGAGCAGGTAGCACCGCAATCCATGGCCGCTGAGGCAGGACTGGAAGCTGGGCAGGAAATTGTTGAAGTAGACGGCTCGGAAACGCCAACCCGGCGCGCACTGCAGCTGCAATTATTTAAACGCCTTGGTGAGAGCGGCACATTGCTGCTCAGTGTTCGTTATCCCGATTCAGACTTGGTGTATCAATCTGAGATCGAGCTGAACAATTGGCTTAAAGGGGAGGCCGAGCCTGATGTGCTGGGTGCTCTCGGGCTGCAAATGTATCGTCCTCACATCGAACTGGTGTTGAGCGCGGTGGAAGAAAACAGCCCGGGGGACCAGGCAGGCTTGCGCATCGGCGATGAGCTGCTGCGTGTTGATGGTCAGCAGATTGTGTCTTGGACTGAGCTGGTGAGCTACATCCAGGCGCGACCGGCCGTGGGAATCGACCTCGAGTACAGGCGTGAGGGACAGACCAGGATAACCGTGGTTGTTCCGCAGAGCGTGCCGAATGAGCAGGGCGAGGACATAGGTCGGGTGGGAATTGCACCTTCCATGGGCAAATGGCCTGAACACATGATTCGAGAGTATCGCTATTCGCCGGTGGAAGCCTTGCAAGCCGGGGTAAGTCGCACCTGGGAATTGTCTGTGCTCACCGTGAATGCCGTCAAAAAGATGCTGTTTGGTCAAATGTCACCGAAGAATATGGCAGGTCCGATTACTATTGCACAGGTGGCCAACGATTCAGCGTCGGCGGGCTGGCTTAGTTGGTTGAATTTGCTGGCGTTGTTGAGTATCAGCCTTGGTATTATGAATTTGCTTCCGATACCCATGCTTGATGGCGGCCACTTGTTGTACTTTGTGGTGGAAATATTCAAGGGCAGCCCCGTGTCAGAGCGTGTCCAGATAATTGGTCAGCAACTTGGCTTGTTTGTGCTGATCGGTGTGTTTGTACTTGTTATGGTCAACGACATCGCCAGATTGTGATGTGCATTGGTCCGACAATAAATAGAATGTGAAGAGCGTTTCAGTGACGATGCAATATAGAACCCTGCTGTTGTTTGTTCTCAGTTTGTGCCTGTTCAGCGGGTCGTTACGCGCGCAAGGTATGGAGCCTTTCACGATAAATGATATTCGAGTGGAAGGATTGCAGCGAATTACGGCGGGTAGTGTGTTTAATGCTTTACCCGTCAGTGTTGGCGACCGCGTGTCGCAGGGTATGCTGGTGTCGGCGGCGAAAACCTTGTTTAAAACGGGGAATTTTGACGACATCCAGTTTTCCCGTGATGAGAACATCTTGGTGGTTACTGTCTTTGAACGCCCTTCAATTAGTGAAATTGAAATAGAGGGCAACAAGGCCATTGAGACTGAAGCTTTGCTGGATGGCTTGAAAGGGGCCGGTTTGGCGGTTGGCCGAGTGTTTAAACGGTCGACTCTGGAGGGCATGGGGCTTGAACTGCAACGCCAGTACGTTAGCCAGGGTCGCTATGATGCCAAAATTGATTCCGAGGTGATTGAACAACCGCGGAACCGCGTTGCTGTGAATATCAATGTAAACGAGGGTTCTGTTGCTAAAATCAAGCATATCAATATCGTTGGCAATTCTGCGCACAGCGATGAAGATTTAATAGACCTGTTTGAACTGAATACAACCGGCTGGCTTTCATTCATCAGCGGTAATGACAAATATTCGAAGGAAAAATTGTCTGGCGACCTGGAAACGCTGGAGTCCTTTTATAAGGATCGTGGCTATATTCGCTTTGCGATTGATTCCACCCAGGTAGCAATTACGCCTGATAGAGACGCTGTCTATATCACCGTGAATGTTAATGAAGGCGTTGAGTACAAAGTGAATGAGGTTACCCTGGGTGGTGATTTTATTCTTGAAGAAGACGAGATGCGTCGCTATCTGATTGTGGCCGAAGATCAAACGTTTTCACAAATACGAGTCACGCGCACTGAAGAGTTCATCACCAACCGGCTTGGCGACGAGGGCTACACATTTGCTGAAGTCAGCGGTATTCCGGAAATTGACGATGAAAACAACACGGTTGCGATCAAGTTTTTTGTTGATCCTGGCAAACGCACTTATGTGCGGCGCATTAATTTTCGCGGCAATACCAAAACGGTAGATGAAGTGTTGCGGCGTGAAATGCGGCAAATGGAGTCTGCGCCGGCGGCGAGAGCCAAGATAGAACAATCGCGTATTCGCCTGGAGAGATTGGGTTATTTCAAGGAAGTTAAAGTGGAAACGCCCGAAGTACCGGGC
The DNA here is from genome assembly GCA_030429735.1 of Gammaproteobacteria bacterium. Taxonomy (GTDB): domain Bacteria; phylum Pseudomonadota; class Gammaproteobacteria; order Pseudomonadales; family JAUIET01; genus JAUIET01. The sequence continues at coordinate 80,805 of JAUIET010000003.1, read as the reverse complement.
AGCGACGACCTCATTGATGTTGAGTATGAGGTAGAAGAGCAAACCTCTGGCAGCATTTCAGCAAGCCTGGGCTATGCGCAAGATGCCGGTCTGCTTCTCAGCGCCAATCTGCAGCAGAATAATTTTCTGGGCACAGGAAAGCGTGTAGGTATTGGGGTCAGCAACAGTCGTTTTCAAACCAGCTACAACCTGAGCTATTCCGATCCGTATTACACTGAGGATGGTGTGAGTCGTGGTTTCAGTGTTTTTTATCGCAAAACTGATTTGGACGAAATTAATATCTCTCGCTTTTCGACCGACACCTTTGGCGGGGCAATGAGTTTTGGCTACCCGATCAGTGAAACCGAATCACTCGGCTTCAGCATGGGTATCAACAATACTAAAATCACGACAGGCGACTTTGCGGTCAGAGAGATTATTGGCAGCCCGCGTATTAATGACAATATTGGTGCAGAAGATCTGGCCAATCCGAGTGCACGCTACTTTATCGAAAAAGGTGTGTTTGAAGACAGTGATGGCAACGGTATTCTGGATACCGTGGTCACTGCACCGGTGCTGGGCCTGATTGATGATTTGCGCATGGTGCCCGGCGCTATTGTTGACCCCATTCCCGGTTTTCTTGATGAAAACGGCACCCGATTTACCAACTTTCCGTTTACCCTATCGTGGCGCCAGTCCAAGCTAAACAGGGGCTTGCTCGCCACACGTGGATCGTCACAAAGCCTGTCGTTCGAATTTACTGTGCCAGGGTCCGATCTCGAGTACTTCAAGCTGCAGTACGATGGGCAGCTATTCGTGCCGATTACCAACAATTGGACTTTGCGTTTCAGAACCCAGCTTGCCTATGGCGATGGATATGGAAGTACACAGGGTTTGCCATTCTTCGAGAATTTCTATTCAGGTGGCTTTGGCTCGGTTCGCGGTTTTAAAAACAACACGCTTGGGCCTCGAAGTACGCCGGCACTGCGCTACGCGACTGATGAAATTGACCCGACTAATCGTGAACAAATCACTACCGTAGCGCAGCGTGACCAACGATTTGCCTACGAGCTGTTGGCCGACCCGAACAACCCTGGTCAATTTTTAAACCAGCTGGCTGTGGCACCCGCGTTTGTCAACGATGATCCTGACCCATTCGGCGGCAATGTGCAGATAGAGGGCAGCATGGAATTGCTGTTTCCGCTGCCTTTTATTAAGGACAGGCGCTCGCTGCGGTCTGCGTTTTTCCTGGATGTGGGTAACGTCTTTAACACCGAGTGTGGAGCAACGCAAGTCAACTGTTTTGATGTCGATACCGATGAATTGCGGTATTCTGTGGGGGTTGGCCTGACGTGGATATCAGGCTTTGGGCCATTAACCTTCAGTCTGGCCAAGGCCTTGAATGACACACCGGAAGATGAAACCGAAGTATTTCAATTCTCGCTCGGTCGGAGCTTTTAACATTTGTTGAGAAACCTGGTACTGCCAGAGCCCTCTAAACCACTATTCTGTCAACTACGGAGAACTACAGTGAACAGATTGATTCAACTAATTCTGGTGAGCCTGCTTTTTGGCAGTGCCGCACTCAATGCACAGGCGCAGACGGGCAAAATCGCCGTTTTTAGCCCTCAGGAAGCCATCTTGAACTCTGAGCTGGCCAAACAACGTCTGCAGAAGCTCCAGGAAGAAAAGGAATTTGTGGATAACAAGACCCAACATGACAAGTTACGCAAAGACTACGCTGACCTGGTTGAAGAGCTTAAAAAAGAGTCAGCTGTTATGTCAGCCGCGCAGCAAGCCGAAGCGCAAAAGAAAATTACCACCTTACGAGCTGACATCGAGCACAACCTGAAGAAGCTGCAGGCAGCACAAAATGATGTGATTCAGCAATTGGGTGTTGAAGTTGGCCCGAGAGTACAAAAAATAGTCGAAGAATTGGTTAAAGCAGAAGAAATTGGCCTTATCTTGCGCGCTGAAGCCGTAATGCATGCCAATGCCAGCTATAACATCACGTCCAAGGTGACCGACAAGCTGAACGCCGGCGCAGGAAAGTAATTGCTTACACTGGCCGACATTTGCCGCGCGGTTGACGGTCAGCTGCGTGGTAATAATGACGCCACAATCAGCGGCATCGCACCACTGAACAGTGCGAGTAGCACTGATATCAGCTTTTTATCTGGCGCGAGATACGTTGAACACCTGAGGAACACCAGAGCTGGTGCGGTATTGCTGAAAAGCGAATTCGCAGAACAGTGTCCGGTGAGCTGCATACAGGTTGCAGACCCGTATCTCGCTTATGCGAAAGTGACAGCCTTGTTCAACGACGCGCCTACGCCAGTGCCTGGCATTCATCCAAGCGCTGTAATTGGCCAGAATGTGCGTATGGGCGACAAGGTATCAATTGCCGCGAACAGTGTCATTGGTGATAACGTCACTATTGGCGATAGAACCGCCATCGGTGCGTGTTGCGCCATCGGCGATGGCAGCAGCCTGGGCAGAGATTGCCGTTTAAAAGCGCAGGTCACTGTGTATCATAAGGTCCACATAGGCGACAGGGTTGAGCTGCACAGTGGTTGCGTGATCGGCTCTGATGGGTTTGGTTATGCGCCAGCGTCTGGCGGTTGGCAAAAAATTTACCAACTGGGTTCCGTCAGGATTGGTAATGACGTGTCGATTGGCGCCAGCACGGCAATTGACCGGGGAGCAATCACAGACACCCAGATCGGTGATGGCGTGATTATTGATAATCAGGTGCACATCGCGCACAACGTTGTGATTGGTAACAATACGGCCATTGCGGGTTGTGTAGGTATCGCCGGCAGTGCCAAAATCGGCGCTAACTGTACGATGGGTGGCGGCGTGGGGGTTGCCGGGCACCTGGTCATCGGTGACAACGTGCATCTAACCGGCATGACCCTGGTAAGCAAATCGGTGAGTAAGCCTGGTACTTATTCATCTGGCACAACCATGAGCGACAATACGAGCTGGAGGAAAAACGCAGTGCGCTTCTTGCATTTGGATCGATTGTTCCGTCGAGTGGCGGAATTGGAAAAGAAGGTAGCGGAAAGGGCTGAGTAATGAGAATGGATGTAAAAGAAATTAAAGAGTACCTGCCGCACCGCTATCCATTCTTGTTGGTTGATCGAGTGGATTCCCTGGTTCTTGGAGAGTCCATAGTGGCGTACAAGAACGTCAGTGTGAATGAACCCTATTTCGACGGCCATTTTCCCGACTCGCCAATCATGCCCGGCGTTCTGATCATTGAAGCGCTGGCCCAGGCCGCTGGCATACTCGGTTTTAAATCCGTTGGTAAAAAACCTGCCGATGGATCCATTTACTATCTTGTTGGTTGTGATAACACACGCTTCAAGCGGATGGTGGTGCCGGGCGATCAATTGCAGCTGGAAGCAAAAATAGTGTCCAACAGACGCGGCATCTGGAAGTTTGAGTGCAAGGCCAGCGTTGACGGTGAGTTAGCGACAGCAGCGAATATTCTGTGCGCCGACAGGCCGGCCTGATCGAGCCGCGTGCCCATGTCATCCACAGATTCACGAGCGTCTATAGACCCAACAGCACGGATTGCCGACGACGTAGAAATTGGTCCATGGACGTTAATTGGGCCAGACGTTGAAATAGGGCCCGGTTGCAAGATTCATTCGCACGTGGTCATAAAGGGCCCGACCCGGATTGGTGCGGGTAATACGATTTACCAGTTTTCAACGGTCGGCGAAGACACGCCGGATGTTAAATACAAGGGTGAGCCGACTCGATTAGAGATTGGCGACAACAATATCATTCGCGAAGGCGTCACGATTCACCGCGGCACGGTGCAGGACAAATCACTGACCAGCATAGGTGACAATAACCTGATTATGGCGTACGTGCACATCGCGCACGATTGCGTGGTGGGTAGCAACACTATTCTGGTAAACAACGCGTCTCTGGCCGGCCATGTCTGCGTGGATGATTGGGCAATCATCAGTGGTTACTCACTGATCCATCAGTATTGCAATGTTGGTGCGCATTCTTACACTGGCATGGCATCGCATGTGATTAAGGACATACCTGCGTACATGATGGTGTATGGGCAACCTGCTGAAGTGCGGACCATAAACCAGGAAGGTTTGCGACGTCGCAATTTCAGTTCCGACACAATTTCGGTGCTTAAGAGAGCCTATAAGATACTCTACCGGCGCGGCCACAAGCTCGATGAAGCGATCGAGCAGATTCGTGTGTTGGCAGAAACAGAGCCGGCCCTGGCGCCTTTGCTGAAGTCGGTTGAAAACTCCGAGCGGGGCATTACTCGTTAAGGTGGCCTTGTGAATACGCTCGCTGTCCTGGCGGGGGAAGCCTCCGGCGATGTGCTGGGCGCGTCGCTGATGCAAGCCCTGCGAGATCGAAATGCCGATATCAGGTTTGCGGGCATTGGAGGCAGCAAAATGACGGCTGCTGGATTGCATTCACAAGTGGATATGGAGCGCTTGTCTGTTATGGGTCTGTTCGAGCCCATGAAGCGTTTGCCTGAATTGCTGCGCATAAAGCGCAATTACGTAAACTACTTTACGGCCAATCGCCCGGACCTGTTCGTGGGCATTGACTCACCCGACTTTAACTTGCGGGTGGCGGCGGAGTTGCATCGTCAAGGCGTTCGAACAGTACATTATGTGAGTCCCAGCGTGTGGGCTTGGCGGCAAAAAAGAGTGTTGAAAATCAAACAGTCAGTGGACTTGATGCTGACCTTGTTTCCATTCGAGGCCGCATTCTACGAACAACATGGCGTACCTGTGCGCTTTGTTGGTCATCCACTGGCAGACGAACTGCCGCTGCAACCTGATCGAGCGCAATTTAGAAGGCAATTAGCGCTGAACGAAAACGACACCTATGTAGCCGTGTTACCAGGCAGCAGGCGTGGAGAGTCCGCACGCATGATGCCGGTGTTTTTACAAAGTATGCTGTGGTTGAGTGAACGCAGGCCCGATATTCATTATGTTGTACCTGCCGCAAACGCGGTGATTCGTGCGATGTTGGATGAGCTGCTGGCGAACCATGTGTTGCGCGAAAGAATCACCGTATTCGACGGTCAATCGCAAGCCGTTATGGGCGCGGCAGATACAATATTACTTGCCTCAGGTACGAGCACACTGGAAGCCATGCTGCTGAAAACACCCATGGTTATGGCATATAAGGTCAGTGCCGCCACGTATGCCATCGTCAAACACATGGTAAAGTCACGGTTTTTTGCTTTACCGAATTTGCTGGCCGATGACGCCTTGGTGCCGGAGTTTATCCAGGATGATGCCGAGCCACACGTGTTGGGTGCTGCCGTTCTTGCCGAGCTGGAAAATGACTCTCGTAAAGCCAGCTTGCAGGCTCGCTTCCTCGACATTCACCACCAGTTGCGGATGGATGCCAGCGCACAGGCGGCGTGTGCGCTGGAAGAATTGCTGACGCCTAATGGCTAGTGTCCTGCCTGGCGTGTCGTTGAACAATAGCGAGCCAGAGGTCATTGCAGGCACTGACGAAGCCGGGCGCGGGCCGCTTGCTGGGGATGTGTTCGCGGCGGCTGTTGTTCTTGATCCGGACAGGCCAATCGCCGGGCTAAACGATTCGAAAAAGCTAAGCGAAAAGCGTCGCGAACAACTGTTCGAACAGATTCAGGAATACGCCGCAGGATGGGCTATCTGTTCAGCCAGTGTTGCCGAGATTGATCAACTAAATATATTGCATGCTTCCATGCTGGCCATGCACAGGGCGGTTGATGCATTGACAATTCATTTTGACAAAGTGCTGGTCGACGGCAACCGCCTTCCGCAGTGGTCTTATCGTGCCCAGGCCATTGTGGGTGGTGACGCCCTGGTGGAAGAGATTGCGGCTGCCAGCATTCTGGCCAAAGTCAGCCGTGATCGCGAGATGCAGCGTCTGCATCACTTGTATCCGCAGTATGGTCTTGACAGGCACAAGGGCTATCCGACTAAACTGCACCTGGCTCAATTGGCCGAGCATGGTCCGGCGCCAATACATAGAACAAGTTTCGGACCGGTTAAACGCTTACTCAACAACAAAGCCTGACTATGTTTGTACACCTTAGGGTCCATTCCGAGTTTTCACTGGTTGATGGGCTGGTGCGTGTCAAGGAGCTTGCCAAACAGGCGGCCAGCGACGCCATGCCGGCCGTTGCACTCAGCGATCGCTTCAATCTGTACGCGCTTGTCAAGTTTGTGCGCGCCTGTCATGCCGAGGGCGTAAAGCCCATTTGTGCCTGTGACGTGAGTGTTGTTGACGATGAGAAAGCCGCACAAGAACCAGAGTCTGCCAGCCTGCTTACCTTGATAGTGATGGATAACGCGGGTTATAAAAATCTCACCCAACTGATTTCTCGTGCACACCTTGAGGGGCAGCGGCGGGGATTAATCGCTATTCGTGAAAGCTGGCTGAGCGAACACAGCGAAGGTTTGCTGGTGCTTTCGGGTGGCCGAGAGGGTGACGTTGGTCGCGCTCTGGTTGGCGGGCGTGCTGAAGAAGCACGACAGCGGTTGAAAAACTGGATGGCGATTTTTCCTGATCGTTTTTATGTCGAGTTGCAGCGTACCAATCGTGAAAATGAAGACGCCTATTTGCAAGCGGCCGTGGCTCTGGCAGACGAACTCGATTGCCCCATTGTTGCAAGTAACGACGTGCGGTTTATCAGTGCCGAGCATTTTGAAGCGCATGAGTCGCGCGTCTGTATCCATGAAGGCCGTACTCTCGATGACCCCCGTCGACCGCGTGTGTACAGCGAGCAACAGTATTTTCGCTCGCAGGCTGAAATGCAGGAGCTGTTTTCCGACTTACCGGACGCGATTGAGAACACAGTGGCCATCGCGCAGCGCTGCAATCTGGACTTGCAATTAGGTGAGTACTTTCTTCCAGATTACCCGATCCCGCAAGGCAGTACTCTGGAGGAGTTTTTCAGTGAGGAAAGCAGACGTGGTCTTGAGCAACGGCTGCAAAAACTGCAGAGCCTGAACCCTGAGATAGCGTCCCGTCGGCAGGAGTATTTCGATCGGCTGGACTTTGAGCTTGACGTAATTATCCAGATGGGGTTTCCGGGTTACTTTCTAATCGTAATGGATTTCATTCGTTGGGCCAAAGAGCAAGGCATACCGGTGGGTCCTGGCCGTGGCTCTGGTGCAGGGTCGATCGTTGCGTATGCCTTGCAGATTACCGATCTGGACCCGCTGGAATACGATTTGCTGTTTGAGCGCTTTCTAAACCCTGAACGCGTGTCCATGCCGGACTTTGACGTAGATTTTTGCATGGATGGCCGTGACGAGGTGATTCAGTACGTTGCCGATCGCTACGGTCGCGACGCGGTCTCGCAAATCATCACTTTTGGCACCATGGCCGCCAAAGCGGTGGTTAGAGACGTTGCTAGAGTGCAGGGTAAACCGTATGGATTGGCCGATAAGTTGTCGAAGATGATTCCCTTTGAGGTGGGAATGACACTCAGCAAGGCCATGGAGCAGGAACAAAGCTTGCGCGAGTTCGTTGAAGAAAGTGACGATGTGGCCGAAATCATGGACATGGCCTTTCAACTGGAAGGGGTTACCCGAAACGTAGGCAAGCATGCGGGTGGTGTGGTCATTGCCCCCACAGAATTAACAGATTTCGCACCGCTGTATTGCGACGAAAATGGCGGGGGGCTGGTTACCCAGTTTGATAAAGACGATGTTGAATCGGTAGGCCTGGTCAAGTTCGACTTCTTGGGCCTGCGTACCTTAACCATTATTGATTGGGCGCTGAAGCTTATCGATCGCAACAAGGAGCCCGGTCCACCCTCAATTGATATCAATGCCATCCCGTTAGATGACGCTGAGGTATTTAAGCTATTACAGAATGCCCAGACCACGGCTGTATTTCAGCTTGAATCGCGCGGCATGAAAGACCTGATAAAGCGTTTACTGCCAAGTAACTTTGAAGACATTGTTGCCTTGGTTGCGTTGTTTAGGCCTGGCCCCTTGCAGTCAGGTATGGTGGACGATTTTATAAATCGAAAACACGGGCGCGCCAAAGTGGTGTATGACCACCCCTCGCTGCAACCGATTCTGGAAAATACCTACGGCGTTATTCTCTATCAAGAGCAGGTAATGCAGATTGCCCAGGTGATGGCGAAGTACACACTGGGCCAGGCGGATATGTTGCGCCGGGCAATGGGCAAAAAGAAACCGGAGGAAATGGCGCGCCAGAAAGAGATTTTCTGCTCCGGCGCGGAACAAAACGGCATTGATGTCAAACTGGCCACGCACGTATTTGATCTGATGGAGAAGTTTGCGGGCTACGGCTTCAACAAATCGCACTCTGCCGCGTATGCGCTGGTCTCCTACCAGACTGCCTGGTTAAAACAACACTACCCGTCAGAATTCATGGCGGCGGTTTTATCCGCTGATATGCAAAACACCGACAAAGTGGTACTTCTGATCGAGGAATGCCGCAGCATGGGCCTCGATCTGGTCATGCCAGATGTCAACATTGGTGTGCTGTCATTCACGGTGGATGACAAGCAGCAAATTGTCTATGGACTTGGTGCCATTAAAGGTTTGGGCGAGGGGCCTGTTGACAGCATTATTGCTGCCAGGGAATCAGGCCCTTTTACTGACTTGTTTGATTTTTGCAATAGAACCGATGCTCGCAAAGTAAACCGCCGCGCCATAGAAGCCTTGATTCGAGCGGGTGCGTTTGACAGCCTTGGCGAGTCGCGAGCCGTATTGATGGCGGCGCTGGACAAGGCGCAGAAATCGGCTGAGCAAGAGTCGCGAAATGCAGTGGCCGGTATGGTCGATTTGTTCGGTGAGATGGATAAGCAAGTCCAGGACGTGTATGAAGAATTTCGCTCGGTTAAGCCCTGGCGAAAAAAGGACGTGCTGGCCGGTGAGAAGGAAACCCTGGGGCTTTACTTAAGTGGTCATCCGATCGATGAGTATCAAGCAGAGATCGCCCGGTTCAATACGGTTCGTATTGCCGATGTGAGACCGGACGGCAAAGCCCAAAAGGTAGTGGGGCTATTGGTGGCGCAGCGTACCATGCGCAGCAAGAAAGGCGACACCATTGCGTTTATCACGTTGGATGACAAGTCGGCGCGCATAGAAGTATCTGTATTCGCGGATCTCTACCAAAGCGTACGCGACCTGCTGGTTAAGGATGCGTTAATTTGCGTGGAAGGTGTGGTGAGTGTTGATGACTACACTGATGGTTTCAAAATGCGTGCAAAGGGTGTTGATACCATGCTGCAGGCACGGCAGTCCTACGCAAAAGCCGTGCGTATCAACCTGCACGCCGGCAGCCTGCCGGACAACAGTGTTGCCAATTTACGCAGTACGCTGAGCGCGGCCGACAGGGGCACCGTGCCCGTGAGTGTTCAATACCAGTCGGCAACGGCGCGAGCTCGGGTGAACTTTGACCCGCAATGGTCAGTGGCTCCCAGCGATGAGTTTCTGCAGCGGCTGCGGGCAGAATATGGGTCAGACAATGTACAGCTGGAGTTTGGCGATACTCATTAAGCGCGGCAAGGTAAAAGCTGCACAAATTATGCACGCATTCATGGCTTACGTGGGCGTTTAAAGCGGCAGTAGGTTACACTAGGCGCCTGTGATGTTTCTCGGTGTGCAGCAGCAATGAATCCTAATTATCTCGACTTTGAGCAGCCCATTGCGGAGCTGGAAGTTAAGATCGATGAGCTAAGCCTGGTCAGCCAGGACGACGACATCGGCGTGAATCTGGGCGACGAAGTGGCTCGCCTGAAGGAAAAAAGCAGCAAGCTCACCGAAAAAATATACGCAAATCTGAAGCCTTGGGATATTGTGCGTGTTGCCCGCCACCCTCTGCGGCCGTACAGCAAAGATTATTTCTCCCGCCTGTTCACTGAATTCGACGAGTTACACGGCGACCGGCAGTTTGGTGACGACAAGTCAATTATCGGTGGTATTGCCCGCTTTCAAGGCAAGCCTGTGGTGGCCATTGGTCAGGAGAAGGGGCGCGGTGTCAGTGAAAAGGTGCAGCGTAATTTTGGCATGCCAAAACCCGAGGGCTACCGCAAAGCCAAGCGATTAATGGAGCTTGCCGAGCGTTTTAAGTTGCCGGTACTCACCTTCATTGACACCCCAGGGGCGTACCCCGGTATCGATTCCGAGGAACGTGGTATCAGCGAAGCGATTGCGCGAAATCTGGCGGTGATGTCGCACCTGAAAACGCCCATCCTGTGCACTGTGATCGGTGAGGGAAGTTCCGGCGGCGCTTTGGGAATCGGTGTGGGCGATCATTTGTGTATGCTGCAATACTCTACCTACTTTGTGATTTCGCCCGAGGGCTGTGCGAATATTATTTGGAAAACATCCGAGAAAGCCCCCGAAGCCGCCGAAGCTATGGGGCTAACGTCTGACGTGCTGACCGATCTCGGCATCGTCGATGAGATGATCGAAGAGCCATTGGGTGGTGCGCACCGTGACGTGGATCTTATGGCGCAGCGCATCGGTGATCACATCGGTGGACAACTCGAGGCACTGTGTGCGATGGACACGGAGGCCCTGCTTGAACGTCGTTATAACCGCTTGATGGCGATCGGCAACTAACACGACGTTGAAAAAGTTTCTGCAGGCAATTGCGACCTGTCAGCACAGTCAGCGTTGGGTGATCGCCTACAGTGGCGGGTTGGATTCAACGGTTCTTCTACACCAATTGGCCTCATTGCCAGAGCATCCGCCATTGCACGCTGTGCACGTGAATCATCAATTGAGCGCTCATTCGGATGCGTGGCAGTCGCATGCGCAGGCTTTCTGCGATGAGCTGACCGTGCCATTGACGGTCGTAAAGCTCGCGCCACCCGAGGCCAAAGGCAAGGGCCTGGAAGACGCGGCCAGGAAGGCGAGGTATCTGGCATTTGAGTCAGTTTTATTGAAGGGAGATGTGCTGATGATGGCACATCACCAAGACGATCAGATTGAAACCATGTTGTTGCGTTTGCTGCGGGGCGCGGGTGCGCGCGGCTTATCCGGCATGCCTGAGCAGCGGGCACTTGGTGAGGCATGGCTGTTGCGTCCCTTGCTTAAATACGGCCGGGCGGAGCTACAGCACTACGCGGAGCAGCATCAGCTTCACTATATCCAGGACGATAGCAACAACGATTTGAACCTGGATCGCAACTACCTGCGCCACCAGGTTCTGCCATTGCTGGAGGCACGCTGGCCAGGGTTTGCGGGCAATTGGGCGCATTCTGCGGAAATATTGGCAAGCACAGCCGATACACTGGAGGATTTGGCACAGCTCGATGCGAAAGCCAGCGGCTTGCGGGAAGAGATCTATGGTTGCAGTCTTCACCTGAGTGACCTTATGCGCTTGCCGCCTCTACGGGTGCACGGCGCAGTGCGCCACGCCTGTGACCACTTCTCGATAGCTGCAATGCCACGCAAGGCATTCAAGGCGATCATGGGCGAGTTGATTGATGCCAGGCAAGATGGGCAGCCCAAGGTCAGCTGGTCTGGCGGAGAAGCAAGGCGGTTTAATACCCGTTTGTACTTGCTACGTGAACTACCACGCGTTTGTTCTTCTACTGAAGTGGCTTGGCAAAGAACGGGCAGTGATGACCAGGTGTTTGAGGCCGCGCTTGAGGGTGTCGGGCGACTTTATGTTAGCTGGGCACGTCCACCACTGATGGACGTTTCTGTGCGGGTAGGATTTCGCCGCGGCGGTGAAATAGTTCGTGAGTCCGGGCGCAGCAGCAAGCCCCTGAAACAGTGGTTTCAGGAACACCGCGTGCCGCCCTGGTTGCGTGAGCGAACACCGTTGCTGTTTGTGCAGCAGCAACTGGTCGCCGTCGGTGAGCGCTGCGTCAGTAGGTCGAACGATTGGCAAGTAGAGAATATTCGCCTGGAGCGATTACCGTGTTGATGACTTGCAGAAAATACACGCTGTGTGTGTCAATCCTCTGGAGGCCGGCCACGCTTTCTGGTAGGCTGAACGCCCATCTTGTGTGGGTCAGCACTTCTGCGCTGTACTCCGTTTTTTCCATTCACCGGCCCCCATTGAGGGTCCGCGGAGGCCAGAAAGTAGCGTGACTCGTTTTATATTTATAACCGGCGGTGTAGTGTCTTCCCTGGGCAAGGGTATTGCGTCTGCATCGTTGGCTGCCATTCTGGAAGCGCGTGGTCTGAAGGTCACGATGCTTAAGCTAGACCCCTATATTAATGTTGACCCGGGCACCATGAGCCCTTTTCAGCACGGCGAAGTGTTTGTTACTGAAGATGGCGCAGAAACTGACCTGGATCTGGGGCATTACGAGCGCTTTATTCGTACCACCATGGGTAAGCGCAATAATTTTACGACCGGTAAAGTCTACGAAAGTGTTATTCGAAAGGAACGGCGCGGTGATTACGATGGTGGCACTGTACAGGTCATTCCGCATGTGACTGATGAAATCAAGCGCCGGGTATACGCTGGTGCTGGGGACCACGACGTTGCGCTGGTTGAAATTGGCGGCACCGTGGGTGATATAGAGTCGCAGCCGTTTCTTGAAGCTATCCGCCAGCTTGGTTTGGAGCTTGGCCACCAACGTGCCCTGTTCATTCATCTGACCCTGGTGCCTTACATTCCGACCTCTGGCGAAGTGAAAACAAAACCTACCCAGCACAGCGTTAAAGAAATGCGCTCCATCGGGTTGCAGCCTGACATATTGCTGTGCCGGTCAGCGCATGACATCGATGAAGATTCCAGGCGCAAGATCGCCTTATTCACCAATGTGGAACAGCGCGCCGTTATTCCACTGCGCGATGCAAAAACGATCTACAGCATTCCAAGAATTCTTCATAAGCACCAGCTTGACGATATTGTGGTTGAGAAGCTTCAGCTCGAATGCCCGCCTGCGGACCTGTCTGAGTGGGATGCCGTTCTGGAAAAACGAGACAATCCCACGCATGAAGTAACGATTTGCATGGTTGGCAAGTACATGGAGCTGATTGACGCGTATATTTCGCTGAACGAGGCACTTGGCCACGCGGGCATACAGACGGGCACGCGGGTCAATATTCGCCATCTCGATTCTGAGCGGGTCGAGCAGGAAGGTGTAGACATACTTCGTGATGCCGACGGTATTTTGGTGCCGGGTGGGTTTGGCAATCGCGGCGTAGAGGGCAAGATTGACACTGTACGGTACGCTCGCGAGAACAAAATACCGTATCTTGGTATCTGTCTCGGCATGCAGGTGGCTGTGATTGAATTCGCGCGCAATGTTGCGGGTCTGAAAGGGGCCAACAGCACCGAGTTCGATCGTGTGTCTGCCCACCCGGTGATCGCCTTGATCTCCGAGTGGCAGGATGAAGATGGCAGCATCCAGACTCGTGATGAGAATGCCGATCTTGGCGGCACCATGCGTTTGGGCGGGCAGAGTTGCCGGGTGACTGCTGATTCGCTGGCCGCCAGAATTTATCAATCAGATACCGTCAATGAACGCCACCGGCATCGTTACGAGGTCAACAGCAATTACGTGGCAGAGCTGATGGATGCCGGGCTGAAAGTGGGCGCCTGGAGCAATGTCAATGACCTGGTAGAAATGGTTGAGCTGGAGGACCATCCCTGGTTTCTGGGTTGTCAGTTTCATCCGGAATTCAAATCAACGCCACGAGATGGGCACCCTTTATTCACCGGGTTTGTGACTGCGGCCATAGAGCACGCCGAACAAGAACGCTAGTAACAGAAGAGACGCGATAGTGAAAACGATAGAGTTCAACTCTATTCGCCTGGCGAACAATCTGCCGATGGTTCTTTTTGGTGGCATGAATGTGCTGGAATCAGCCGCACTCGCCGATGAGATTGCCAGTCATTATGTTGATGTCTGTGGGCGTTTGGGCATTCCCTACGTATTCAAAGCCTCTTTCGACAAAGCGAATCGCTCTTCCATGCACTCTTTTCGAGGACCTGGCATGGAATCCGGGCTGCAAATTCTTGCTGATATCAAGAGCAAGTATTCTGTGGCGGTAATTACCGATGTGCATGAAGTTGAGCAGGCTGAAGCCGTTGCAGAAGTAGCTGACGTTATCCAGCTGCCCGCATTTTTGTCGCGCCAGACGGACCTGGTGGTTGCCATGGCGCGTACCGGCAAACCGATAAACATCAAGAAAGCGCAATTTCTGGCGCCGCTGGAAATGCAGCATATTATGAGAAAGTGCCAGGAAGCGGGTAATTCCGATCTGATACTTTGCGAGCGTGGCACCATGTTCGGTTACAACAACCTGGTAGTTGATATGCTGGGTTTCGGCATAATGAAGCAATTGAACTGCCCGGTAATTTTCGATGTTACCCATTCTTTACAAATGCCGGGCGGCAGGGCAGATTCTGCAGATGGTCGACGGGCCGCGGTATTTGAATTGGCCAAGGCCGGAATATCCCAAGGTTTGGCTGGCCTGTTTCTCGAAGCACACCCCGACCCGTCGCAGGCGAAATGCGATGGGCCGTGTGCGTTACCACTGGATAAGCTGCAGCCATTTCTGGCACAGTTGGCTAAATTGGATTCACTGGTCAAACAACTGGATGGCCTGGACGTTGAATGAGGAAGTGTGATGGCAAACATCAGTAATATTGCGGGTTTTGAAGTATTGGATTCGCGCGGTAATCCAACCGTGATGGCGGAGGTAACGCTTGAAAATGGTCACGTTGGATCGGCCTGTGCGCCGTCCGGCGCTTCCACAGGTTCTCGCGAAGCGCTGGAGTTACGCGATGGTGACGCGCAGCGTTACCTGGGCAAGGGCGTGCTCAATGCAGTTGCAAACGTGAATGGGCCAATAAAATCCTTGCTGCTGGGTAAAGATGCAGTTGAGCAGGGTGAACTTGATCAAGCCATGATTGATGCAGATGGCACTGACAACAAGGCTCAATTTGGTGCGAATGCCATTCTGGCCGTGTCCCTGGCGGCTTCCAAAGCTGCAGCCAGCGCCAGAGGCGTGCCACTGTACGCGCATATTGCCGATCTCAATGGCAGCAGTGGGCAATACTCCATGCCGGTGCCGATGATGAATATCATTAATGGCGGTGAGCACGCCGACAATAATGTCGATATCCAGGAGTTTATGGTCCAGCCTGTTGGCGCAAGCAGTTTTGCAGAAGCGTTACGCTGTGGTGCAGAGATATTTCATCAATTGAAATCGGTACTTAACAGTCGTGGTTTGAACACGGCGGTAGGCGACGAAGGTGGTTTTGCGCCTAATTTGCCGTCTAATGAAGCCGCGCTTGAAGCGATCAGTGAATCCGTTCAGAAAGCAGGCTACTCGTTGGGCGACGATGTAACCCTGGCATTGGATTGCGCTTCTTCAGAATTTTTCAAAGACGGCAAATACGACTTAAGCGGTGAGGGTAAAGCGTTTGATGCCGCCGGGTTTGCCGACTATCTGGCTGATCTGGCGGCACGTTATCCGATTATTTCCATTGAAGACGGCATGGATGAAAGCGATTGGGACGGTTGGGCTACATTGACCCGCAAGATCGGCGACAAGGTGCAATTGGTCGGTGATGATCTGTTTGTAACGAACACCAGTATTCTCAAGCGTGGTATCGATGAGAACATTGGCAATTCCATACTGATCAAATTCAACCAGATTGGCAGTCTGAGCGAAACGCTGGCGGCCATTCAAATGGCCAAACAAGCTGGCTTTACAGCGGTAATTTCGCATCGTTCGGGTGAAACGGAAGACAGTACGATCGCAGATCTAGCGGTTGGAACGGCGGCTGGTCAAATAAAAACAGGCTCTTTATGTCGCTCCGACAGGGTAGCTAAATACAATCGCCTGCTGCGCATCGAGGCAGAATTAGGCAGCGCCGCGGCTTACCGTGGTCGTGCCGAATTTAGAAGTTAAAGAATTCATTCCTGGATGATCGATAAACTCTTCAGTCTGGTATTGCTGGCCGTGCTGGTGGCGCTGCAACACAGTCTGTGGGTTGGTGAAGGAAGCCTCGCGCATGTGCACAGCCTCAAAGCTGAAATCGACAGGCAACAGCAACGTGTGGCTGAGCACCGTGCACGCAACAATCGTCTCGAACGCGAGATTTACAGTCTGAAAAACGACCCTTCCGCCATTGAGCAGCGTGCTCGAGAGGAACTGGGCATGATCAAACGCGGTGAAACCTTTTACTTGTTTGTTGATGAACCCCAAGACTGAGTTTTTCTCTGACTACCTTCCGGGGTTGACGTGTGACAACTGATCAGTGCCACTGGGCGGTCATTCCGGCCGCCGGCTTTGGGCAGCGCTTTGCCGACCCTGTAGCCAAATCGTCTGGCCAAAGTGTACCAAAACAATATGTTTCGATACTTGGCAAAAGTGTTATAGAACACTCATTGTATGCCATTTTGCGCGCCTGTCCGGGCGTACATATCGTGGTGGCAATTGCGGACAACGACCCGTATTGGGCAAGGCTTGAAATATCATCCCACCCACAGATACACGCTGTTAGCGGCGGTGCCCAGCGCTCGGATTCGGTTCTTGCCGGCCTGAATTCCTTACAAGGCCGTGCTGGCGCACAGGATTGGGTTCTGGTTCACGACGCAGCGCGACCTTGTGTTGCCGCGCACGATATTGGTCTGATGCTGGCGGCACTAAAGGGTCATGACGCAGGAGGTTTGCTCAGTATTCCGGTAGTTGATACCCTGAAAAGAGCAGACAGCACCGGCCATGTAAAGCAAACCGTTGATAGAAACGCATTGCATCAAGCGCAGACCCCTCAAGTGTTTCGTTACGGCGTATTGTATGAAGCCTTAACATCGGCCACCGCAGCCGGTGTAGCGGTCAGTGATGAGTCTTCAGCAGTTGAGCGCCTGGGATACAAGGTGATGTTGCACCCTGGCCGGCGTGACAATATCAAGTTAACCTATCATGCAGACCTTGCCTACATTGAGGCGACACTGCGTCAGCGGCTGAAAGAGGCGTAAAAATGATTCGCGTAGGCCATGGCTATGACGTTCACGCATTTAAAGACAATCACGGTGACGGCGACCATGTGATGCTGGGTGGCGTGCCTATACCCCACGAACGTGGCGTTAAAGCGCATTCCGATGGCGACGTTGTACTGCATGCGCTATGCGACGCGCTGTTTGGTGCTGCTGGCCTTGGTGATATTGGTGAGCATTTCCCAGACAGCGATCCATCATTACGCGGGATTGATAGCAAAGAGCTGCTTAAGCAAACCGTGAACAAGCTGCAGCAGTGCGGCTTTGCATTGGTGAATGCCGACGTAACAATTGTCGCTCAGCAACCCCGGGTGCAGAATCACAAAGACAGTATGCGAACAAGCATCGCGACGGTGTGCGGATGTGCCGTTGAGTGCATTAATGTTAAAGCAACAACCACCGAGAAACTCGGCTATCTTGGTCGCAGTGAGGGTTTGGCTGCGCATGCTGTGGTTTTGATAGAGCTCACCTCTTGAATGTCTGATCCGTCGCGGCAAGATCAAGCGACTGCTTCCGCTATTCCAGCATTTCGATACGCGTACGGTACTCCTGATGCAACAGCGTGTCTTAAAGCCACATGCGAGGACTTTATCGTTCACGAGGACCTTGGCTTTCAGTTGGATGGGCACGGTGAGCATGTCTGTGTGTACATTGAGAAGCGGGACCTGAACACGGCTGACATTGCGCTTGCCCTGCAGCGGCTTACAAAGGTGAATTCTGCGGGTATCGGCTATTGCGGTTTAAAAGATCGGCGGGCCGTTACGCGGCAATGGTTTAGCGTGCATTGCGGTGTGCACATGACGCCGGATTGGGCTCAGCTTGAAGCAGAGAATTTGCGCGTTATAGACAGCAAAAGGCACAGCAAGAAGTTGCGTATTGGCTCGCACCGTGCGAATTATTTCAGTATCAATCTCTGTGAGTTGTCCTGTCCGCCTACCGAGCTTGAAGCTCGACTGCAGCAGATCAAAACGGGTGGCTTTCCCAATTACTTCGGCGAGCAGCGCTTTGGCTACAATGGTTCGAATATTGCGGCGGCGTATTCAATGTTCGAGCGGCTTAAAAAACGTCGCAAGCGCACGTTCAAGGCTCGCGGCAAAGATGGCTTTCTGCTGTCGGCAAGCCGTGCCTTGCTGTTTAATCGCGCGTTATCAGACCGTATTGAGGCCGGCCTGTGGAACAGGGCCATTGATGGTGACGTTTTGCAGCTGGAGGCCAGTAACAGCGTGTTCAGTCAGCCGCTTGATGACACGCTGCAAAACCGCGTTATAGCAGGCGAGTTGCATCCAACTGGACCCTTGCATGGAAACGGTGGTCTGCAACCGCAAGGTGCAGCGCTGGCACTGGAGCGCAAGGCAATGAGTCATGACTCCCTGCTCGTGGACGGCCTGGAAGATGTATCGATGCGCGCCGCGAGGCGAGCATTACGGGCCCTGGCCATCGATTTATCGTGGCGTATAAGTGGGACGGACTTGCGATTGGAGTTTGGTTTGCGCCGAGGTAGTTACGCAACGAGCCTGATACGTGAAATTGTGCAAGCAACCGCGCGTTAACAATAAGCTGTTGCTGCGTATAATGCTGCGGCAAAGAACAACAGGAGCCCGTGGCTGAGTGAATAGCATTAACCTCAAAGGAATCGGGATGACGTCTGAGCGCACGCGCGAAAGGCTGATTCAGCGTTTGCGTGAGCAGGGCATAAGTAATGAGAAAGTTCTGGATACCTTGCGGGTTACACCCAGGCATATATTTCTAGATGAGGCCCTGGCGCACAGAGCCTATGAAGACTGCGCCTTGCCAATAGGCTTTGAGCAAACCCTCTCGCAGCCCTATATCGTTGCGCGTATGACCGAGCTTGTGTTGGCGCATGGCAGTGCCGAGAAGGTGCTTGAGATAGGTACGGGTTCCGGCTACCAGACGGCTGTACTCGCTCAACTTGTGTCGAAAGTATACAGCGTAGAGCGTATACGGCCGCTGCAGGAAAAAGCACGTCGTCGTCTAAATCTTATGCAGCTTCGCAATGTGCAGTTACGCTATGCGGATGGCTTTGCCGGATGGCCAAGCCAGTCTCCGTTTGATGTCATTATCTCCACCGCGGCGCCAGCGAGTATTCCGCAGGCCTTTTACGAACAGCTGCGAGTTGGCGGCCGGCTAGTGACACCTGTTGGAGAGTCACAGCAAGAGCTGCAGGTAGTAACGCGCACCGAGCAAGGCTGGCAGGTAAACAGTATTGAGCCGGTGCGATTTGTACCGTTGAAAGCAGGCGTCTGTTGAGGATTGAGCAATGTTGCGATTATTTTTGACCGGCGCGGCTATGGGTGCAGCCGACGTTGTGCCTGGCGTATCCGGCGGTACAATAGCGTTTATTAGCGGAATTTATTTTCGCCTGTTGCACGCCATCAAATCCGTACCCTCAGCGATAGCCGTATTGCTCAAGGAGGGCATCGGCGCCGCCTGGGCTCACATTGATGGTACGTTTCTGGCTGTGCTTGGCTCTGGAATAGCAATCAGTATTCTGTCTTTGGCGCGAATAATCAGCTGGCTGCTGGAAAACTACCCCAGTTGTGTGTGGGGGTTTTTCTTTGGGCTGATTCTTGCGTCCTGTGTTTATCTTGGCACCCAGGTTCGCTGGCGCTGGCAGGAGAGTGTATTTCTGTTGCTTGGCATTGTTGTGGCTGTATTCATTGGCAATATTAGGCCCAGTGACATAGAGCCTACCACCGCGACCATTTTTTTCAGCGGCGCGATTGCAATCTGCGCGATGATTCTGCCCGGCATATCAGGCAGCTTCATTTTGCTAATCATTGGTATGTACCCTACGGTAATCAACGCCCTGAAGTCGTTTGATCTTGTATTTATAGTTACCTTCGCATCGGGTTGCCTGCTTGGCTTACTTGGCTTTTCTCATGTGTTGTCTTACCTGATCAATCGATTTCGAGCTCCGGTACTGGCTTTGCTAACAGGTTTTCTTGCAGGCTCTCTGGCAATGGTATGGCCATGGCAGCATGCGGTGGAAAGCTTCGAAAAATCCGACGGCCGAGTGGTGGCATTGCGCACAGAGAATCTGATGCCAGCCGAGTTTGCGCAGTTAACGGGCCAGGACCCATACACGATAACCGTAGTGTTGCTGATGGTGCTAGGCGTGGTGTTGGTGTATCTGATGTCGCGGCTGGGTCCGAGTGAGCAATCGCCTGATTCTTAATGTCTGTTCTAAAATTCCCGAACAATTATCTTCTAAAACAGTGACATAAGACCATTTCTTAATACATTATCGCGTTTCGGCTTGCGCTGATATCGATTTGATTGCAGCATGGTACTCGGCATTTCGGAATGAGTAATAATGTGGGCATGGCAATCCACAACGCGGCTTTTTTGTCTCGTACTGTGTGTGTTCGTAACGGCGTGTAGCGGCAGTGCTATACCAGTTGTTGAACGCGACTCGGTATCGAGCAGCCGAACTAAGCTTGCTCGACAGGCTATGCCGGCATCAGGAAAACACACGGTGCGTCGTGGCGAGACCTTGTATTCAATTGCCTGGATGTACGGGCAAGACTTCAAACGGCTTGCCAAAGTAAATGACATTCCAGCGCCGTATGTGATTCACGCTGGTGAGCGCCTGCAACTGATTACCGCGAGAACGGCGAAGGCGGCTGCGCCCATTAGGCCAACCGCGCGACCCAGGTCGGTTGTGCCGCCGTCGTCGCTTGCAAGCGCTGCCTGGCATTGGCCCACCAATGGGCGAGTGCTTAGCCGGTTTGGTCAAAATTCAGGCGGACAGCTTGCGAGCAAAGGGATCGACATTGAGGGCGTGCTTGGTCAAGCAGTGTACTCAACCAGGGCAGGGAAAGTAGTGTACGCAGGGAATGGTATACGCGGGTATGGAAATTTGCTGATTGTTAAACACAATGCTGACTATCTTAGCGCGTATGCCTATAACAGTCGCCTGCTGGTCAAAGAAGGCGAGCACGTTAAAGAAGGACAGAAGATTGCCGAAATAGGTAAGAGTGGTGTCGCTCGCCAGGCGAAGCTGCACTTTGAAATACGCAAGTCAGGAAAGCCGGTTAATCCTTTGAGTTTTTTACCAAAGCGAGGATGAACCAAATTAACTGCAGCGTATCAGGGAGTGTCTGTGCGGAGGCTTTATGCACAGAACACGCCAGCACAACGAAAATAAACGTCAACAATTTTGCAATGAATTGTTGAACAGGCTCACAAATCAGCGTCTATACTTTAGCGACCCTTATTTGTGAAAAGTATGAAACTGACAAAAGAAGGTGTTGTTATGCAAGCT
Source organism: Gammaproteobacteria bacterium (assembly GCA_030429735.1). Taxonomy (GTDB): domain Bacteria; phylum Pseudomonadota; class Gammaproteobacteria; order Pseudomonadales; family JAUIET01; genus JAUIET01. Next base: position 59,581 of record JAUIET010000003.1, on the reverse strand, counting down.
GGGAACGAAAATGCTCTACCTGAATCAGGTGGTTCTAAACAGCAAAAAGGACGTCCCAGGAAACCGGCCAAAACGGCCGCACCCGCCACCGCTCAAAATGACGAACAAGTGACCGAAACATTGGAAATACAAGAACCCGTAGAAAACGCCAAGCCAAAACGTGGTCGTCCGCGTAAAGTTCAAACAGAAGAGGCTTCAGCAAAAGGCGCAAAGGTTAGTAAAACCAAGGCCAAGGCCAAGGCGGGCAAAAAAATCAATACTGACCCGGTTCGTGAGATTCGTGAAGAACGGGAAGAAGATGTCAGTGGAAATTTCGACGCCACTCAGCTGTATCTGAGTGAGATTGGTTTTTCCCCGCTGTTATCAGCGGAAGAGGAAGTGCATTTTGCGCGCATGGCGCAACGCGGCGAAGACGCCGGGCGCAAGCGCATGATTGAAAGTAATCTGCGGTTGGTGGTCAAGATCGCCAGACGTTATCTGAATCGAGGCCTGTCTTTGCTCGATCTTATTGAAGAGGGCAATCTGGGTTTGATTCGAGCCGTAGAGAAGTTTGATCCGGAGCGTGGCTTCCGCTTCTCAACGTATGCCACCTGGTGGATTCGACAAACCATCGAACGCGCCATCATGAACCAGACTCGAACCATTCGCCTGCCAATACACGTGGTTAAAGAGCTGAACGTGTATCTGCGTGCTGCGCGCGAACTGGCTCAGAAACTTGACCATGAGCCCAGTGCGGAAGAAATTGCCGAGCTACTGGACAAGCCCATTGATGACGTTAAGAAGATGCTCAAACTGAATGAGCGCGTAACGTCAGTGGATACACCACTCAGTGCCGATTCCGATAAAACAGTGCTGGATACTATTGCGGACCAAAAAGTATCTGACCCGCAAACCTTACTTCAAGACAGCGATATGCGCGCCAGCATCAGTGCCTGGTTGCTGGAATTGTCTGAAAAGCAGCGTGAAGTAATCGCCAGACGCTTCGGCTTGCTTGGCCATGAACCCAGCACCCTGGAGATGGTGGGTCATGAAATTGGCCTGACCCGTGAGCGGGTTCGTCAAATTCAGGTAGAAGCGCTCAAGCGTCTGCGCGGGATTCTGGAAAAGCAGGGGCTCAATAGCGAGTCGGTGTTCAGCGAGGCCTGAACACTCTCTAAGCTGCGTTATTCCGCGCTATGTGGCGGGCTTTGCCGACTCATGGCAAACAATGCGAACAGCAGTGAAAAAACCTCATAGCCGAGTGCGCCATAGGTGTACAGTGTAGCGCCGTCGCTACCTGTTAACAGGCCATAACTGCGGCCCATGACCAGCCCACCAAACACCAGCACCAGCAATAACAATGCCGATTGCTGGTAGTGCGCAGGCCTCATGACGCCGAATAAACAGTACAAGGCAACAGCGATCTGCACGCCACCGTACATTGAGATCATCTCAATTCTGGCATCAGTATTTGTGATCGCCAGACCTGCATAACCGGCCGCCAAACTGGCATCAAAAAAACAGGCAAGGCCGTAAAGACCGAGCATAACAGCGGAAAACCATAGGATTATCTTGGCAGGCATTGTGGCCCCCTTGGTGTAACAAATCAGGCCAAGACTATAACTTGCATTCAATCTGTGGGCTATCTATTCTGCGTGCAATGAGTGACAAGGACAAAGGCGCGATATGAGTAAGAAATTAGCCGTAGAAAACCCTTTGGTGGTTCTGCATGGCGATGAGATGGCGCAAGTCGCTTTTGAGCGGATTCTGCAGCAATTTGTCACCAGCCGACTCGATATCGCATTGGTAGAGATCGATCTGACCGCAGAGAATCGCTTGCTGAGCAATGGTGAGGCGGTGCTTGATGCTATCAATGCCTTGAAAGAGTATGGCGTTGGCATCAAAAATGCGGGCATGACGGTCAATCGGCAGCAGTTGGATGATTTGCTGGCCAAGCACCCGCATATTGATGAAAGCAAATTACACCGCCTGGCAACCAAATCACCTAATGGTGCTATACGCAAGGGTATTGGCGGCAATATCATTCGGGAAGACATCCCGTTTCGAAACCTTGAGCTGAGAAGGCCCGGTTGGAAGGACCGCGATATTGTGGTTGATACCATGGAAACAGGCGGTATCAAGCACAGCCACAATATGCTCGCGAGCGATACCGGCGTGCTCAAGCTGATGTTTGTGGGCAGCAGCGGCGAACCGCAGGAGTTGCATCGCCGTTTTATCAACAAAGGCGATCCCTGGTTGCTCGCTACGAACGATATCGATAAGGTAAAACAGTGGGCGCATAGCTTCTTTACCCGGGCAGTCGATGAAAAACGCGATACCTATCTGGGGCTTAAAGACACCGTGATTCCCGGATATGACGGCGTTATGCGCGAAGCTATCGAAGCAATTTTCGAAGCGGACTACCGGCAAAAGTTTGCGGAGCTGGGGTTAGAGTATCACTATGAGTTGATTGATGCCCAGGCTGCGCGAATTGTTGCCAACCCCCCTGAACGTGCTTTGTGGGGCGTGCCAGACAATACCACGGGTCGCAAGCTGTACAAGCTGGTTGAAGAACTGAAGCGCTACGGTTTGTCAGAACGTAAGACGCGGGTTTCTATTTCACGCATGAGTGCCGGTGGCGGAGATCAGTACGGCAGTTACAACGCACCCATGAGCGAGGACGGTATTTTAAAAGTCATTGTTGATGGCGATGAAAAGCACGCCCGCCGTGTCAACAGGAATGACCCTGTGCTGCTCATGTCCAATGACCGCGAAGCGATCATAGATTGGGTTCGCCAGGTGTTCAGTGATGCCTCCAGAAACAACAAGGAGGTGTACTTTGGCTTGAAGCGTGAATACATGGAATACGATGAAGTATTCAGCGCCGTGATCACACAGGTGCGCCGAGAACTTGCCAAGCAAGACACGCCGCCCCCTTCGTTCATGATCATGCGCCCGTCCAGCCAATTGAAGAAATTGATTACCGACCCACCGCGCAACGGTTCGTACCCAGCTCAAAACCTGGATGGGGATATTTTCTCTGATATCTCGGCGGCCTTGGGTGGCAGCCTGGCCACTGCCAGTTCTATTATTGAAAGCAAGGACGGCACCATGTTGTACGAAGCACCGCACGGCACAGCGCATGATTTGTACTTAAAATATCTGGAGTCAGATGGAGAGGTGGCGCTGTTCAATTCGTCAGCACTTCTTTACGCGCTGGCGAATGCATTGGCAACACTCGGTGAGCGCGAAGACAATGCAGCATTGCTGGACTATGCCAGCAAACTCAAAGACGCTTTGATAGAAACCGTGGCCGATGGCACTATCACCGGCGATATTAAAGGAAAAACCAGTGAGCCCGATAAGGAAAACGTGGTAGATATGTTCGGTTTTCTTGATGCCGTTGAAGCGCGACTGGAGTAGCGCAATCCAGAAACGACCAAGCTAAGCAATTTGCACCACTAATTTGCCTCTTACTTGTCGATCGGCGAGACGTTGTAAACCGCGTGCAACATCAGAAAACGGAATGCATTGATCCACTGCCGGTGCAATCTTGCCTTCGCCATACAAGGCCATTAAGTGCGCGTGAGCGGCCGACATGTGGTCTGGTCCATAAGCGCCAACATACACGCCCATCACACTGCAATTCTTGATCACCGCCAAACCGGTTGATGCCTGCCCCCACTCACCGCTCGCAAGCCCTACCGCAAGCACACGCCCTTCGCTGGCGACGTAGTGCAGCGAGTCAGTAAACGTTTCCCCGCCAACCGGGTCATACACAATATCCACGCCAATATCGTTAGTGTATTCCATCACCGCATCTCGAACAGTCTGTTTACGGTGATTGATCAGTAGATCAGCGCCTGATTGCTTACACAGTTGCAGTTTCTCATCGCTGCTCGCGCAGGCAATTACCCTTGCTCCCAGGGCGTGCGCGAGCTGTACAGCTGCAATACCGCTGCCACCCGCTGCACCATGCACGAGCACCGTTTCGTCGGGATTTAATTTCGCCCTGGTGACCAGGCCCACATAGGCAGTGTGATAGGGTATGGTAAAGCCGGCAGCCTCTGCATCCTGCATGGTCGCGGGTACGGCAAAGGCGGATGCGTCAATTGCAATGGCTTGCTCAGCCAGGCCGCCATGACCATTGTAGAAAGCCGTCACAGCCATCACTCGACTGCCAACCGACGTTGTGCAGTTTTCTCCCGTGGCCAGCACCGTACCGACGACTTCTTGTCCGGGTGTAAACGGCAGCTGCGGTGAGAATAAATAGTTATTGCGGCACATCAGTACATCTGGCAGGCCAAGAGCAGCAACCTTGACTTCAAGTAACAGCTCACCCTCTCCTGGTACTGGCACCGCTTTATCTGCCAGTTTTAGCGCGTCGCGCGGTTCACCGTACTCGTTTATTTGCCAGCACTGCACGATTGCCGCCTGTTAATGTAAGTTGCCTATCGTGACACTGATGGGCTCGCTTTCAACCCAGCCATAGCGTACTGCCTTGGCCGTGACCAGGTCGCCTGACTTGGCCGGTATAGGCCCGCTATACAATTGCCAATCGCCCTCGTTTAACTGGTAGCCCAGTGATGCATGTCGTTCTCTGGATTGTATGATAACCCGACCCGATCCAATACGAACCGTTGGCACGGGCGTGACTTGCTGCTTGCCGTTAGGCTGGAAACGCGCAATCATGTCCTGCTCGCTATCATCACTCCAGTCACCCACGCGATCAAGCCACAGGTCCAGCTCGCTGTTCAGCTCATTGAGTACGCGCTGGTACTCAGGGTTATCGGCTAGGTTGTTTAATTCGTGTGGGTCGCTTTGCGTGTTGAACAAACGCAGCTCCCCTGGTGCCTCAAACCAGCGTCGCTGCGCGCTGTTCAGACTGCCTTCTTCAAATAAAGCCCTCATTTCGCGCATCATTGGTATATTGTCGCGAAAGGCCAGAGCATGCCCGCCAATTTGTTCAGGCCGGTAACTGCGAATCAGCTTGAACGTCGAGTTTCGAATCGCACGCTGGCGGTCGGGTACTTCGTCAATCCGGTCACGCGATGCGTAGACGAATTTTCTATTGGGTAAAGTTCTGTCGAACATATCCTGTCCGTGCATATTGGCCGGCGCACTGATGCCTGCCAGTGACAGAATTGTGGGCGCAAGATCAACAAAGCTAAGCAGTCGAGAGTCTACTGAGCCCGGACGTAGATGCTCCGGTCGAAATTGCTCAGGCCAGTAAACCACCATGGGCACGTTTAAGCCGCTGTCGTAAAGTTCGCGCTTTGCACGTGGTAAGCCGTCGCCGTGATCACTGGTCCAGATAATAATCGTATTGTCAGCAAGGCCGCTGCGTTGCAGGTATTCCAGAATCTGTCCTACCTGCGTGTCCATGGCCGAGATATTCTGATAGTGGCGTGCTATATCTGCCCTGACGGTGGCTGTATCGGGGTAGTAGGGCGGCAGAACAATGGCTTCAGGGTCAACCGCCTTGCCCTCTGGAATTGACCAGCCCAATATTGACCTCACGACCTGCATGACGAAGTGCGTGATACTGTTTGGCCAGCTGCCTAGCGGCGGGAATACACCGCTCTCATGGGTGACTGTAAAATTGAGCTGTGCGAAGAACGGTTTGTTAAGCGGCGCGTCTTCAATGCCAACTTTTCTTCCCTGAGTATCCCAAATGGTGAATGGTCCGCCGCCCATTGCGTTGGAGAATTGATAGTCCAGCTTGCCATCGGTGAGTGTGTAGTAACCGTGTCTGCGCAGCAATTCAGGAAACGCTTTTGCCTCGGCGGGAGGTACCGCGTGATAGTCCTTTCCAGAGCTGCGCATGTGCTGGGCGCCAATTGATATTTGATGCATGCCCATCACGGTCGCGGCTCGACTGGGCGCACACACTCCTGCAGTAGTAAAAACGTTAGTAAAACGAACGCCACGTTCGGCCAGGCCATCAATATGGGGCGTTTGGGCAACGGGATCGCCAAACGCGCCTATTCTGGGGCTCAGGTCTTCTGCCATCAATAACAAAATGTTGGGTTTATCGCCAGCGATCGCAGAACCGCAGTAAAAAGTGACCCAAAACAACGCAAACATGCGTGTCAGAAATGCGTAAAATTTGCGAGTTGAATATGTTAATGTTGTCATAGCGGGGATAAGTATACCTTTCCATGAGATGTGCTTCTTCTACAACTATTACAGCTTAATCGCCAACAAGTGATTGGCACTGGTTCAAGCTGTTCCGGAGACAATATGAATAACAACTTGGCTCAAATGAATCCGTTTCTGCGCTGGATAGAGCGAACGGGTAATCGATTGCCAGACCCGGTGTTTATTTTTTTGTACCTCACTCTCTTGCTGATCGTGATTTCGGTGATATTTCAGTTTTTTGAGCTGTCTGCGCTGCATCCAACGAAAATAGACGCAAATGGTAATTCGGTGGAAATATTTGCAGCAAGTTTGCTCAGTGCCGAAAATATTCAACGCCTGTGGGTTGATATGCCAAAAACCTTTACCCATTTTCACCCATTGGGGTATGTGTTAGTTGTTATGCTCGGTGCCGGTGTTGCCGAGCGTAGCGGGCTTTTCGCTGCGGCAATGAGTGCTGCAGTGCGCAGTTCACCGAAAGCGCTACTGACACCGGTTGTCGCATTGGTTGCAATGGTTGGCAATCATGCGGCCGATGCAGGTTATGTGGTGTTAATTCCGTTGGCTGGCGTGTTGTTTGCCGCAGCTGGTCGCCATCCGCTGGCCGGTATTGCCGCCGCCTTTGCCGGCGTATCCGGCGGTTTTTCGGCGAATATAAGCCCAGGTCAGCTTGACGCGTTATTGTTCGGAATAACGGAAGAAGCAGTGCAAGCCAGTGCGCTGGACCCGACCTGGAACAGCAATATTGCCGGCAACGCGTATTTCATTTTTGTGATGACCTTCTTGTATCTGCCGATCATCTGGTACGTGACAGACAAGATCATTGAGCCAGGCCTGGGTAAATGGCAGCCAAGCTCTGAAGACGCTGAAGCCTACGGCGAAGGCAGTGAAAACAAACCTTTAACGGATGCGCAACGTCTGGGTTTGCGTCGCGCAGGCTGGGCCGCACTGGCGGTGATTGCCGCGTGGGCAGCGATGACCCTCGGCCCCAATACACCATTGATCAACGAGGAAGCCTGTGCACCCGGTACGATAGAGACCGGCAGCTGTTCCATACACACAACCTTCAGACCGTTTTACAAAAGTCTGGTGGCCGCGTTTTTTGTACTTTTTCTCGCCAGTGGCTGGGCGTACGGCGCTGCGGCAAAGACGATCAAAAATCATCGCGACCTGGTGGACATGATGGCCGAGTCGATGAAAACGCTGGGGTATTATCTGGTGCTGGCGTTTGCCGCTGCGCATTTTGTGGCCATGTTTAACTGGTCAAATCTCGGTTTGATTTCAGCAGTGCACGGTGCAGCAGCGATACAAGCTACGGGCTTGCCTTTGCCGATTGTGCTTGGGTTGATCGTGCTGTTTTCCGGCGTGCTAAACCTGTTCATTGGTTCAGCCAGCGCAAAGTGGGCGTTGATGGCACCGGTGTTGGTACCCATGCTTATGCTCCTGGGCGTCAGTCCGGAAGGAGCGACTGCTGCGTATCGCGTCGGCGACAGTGCGACCAATATTATTACGCCCTTGATGGTCTACTTCCCGTTGATTCTGGTGTTTGCTCAGCGCTGGAAAAGTGATTTTGGTTTGGGTAGTCTGACCGCGATGATGATACCGTACGCCATTTGGCTGTTGGTTTCCGGCGTGGCGTTGATGATTGCCTGGGTGTACCTTGGCTGGCCACTGGGGCCTGACGCGCCTGTGACCTATCAATTGCCCGGTAGTTCGTGATGTACACCAAGCAATGATAGATACGCTCTCTATCAACGTGCAGGGGCAGGGGCTGCACGGTTTCACCAACCGCCTGGTTGAGCTGGTGGCTGGCAGTGGCTTCTCAGAGGGATTGTGTACGCTGTTCATTCGTCATACGTCCGCCAGCTTGTTAATTCAGGAAGACTACGATCCATCTGCCAGGATGGATCTCGAAGCCTGGCTGAATCGCCTGGTGCCGGAAAATGACCCACTGTACACGCACACACTTGAAGGCCCCGATGATATGCCTGCGCACATTAAAGCGGCATTGACCGCGAGTTCCTTAAGCATTCCTATTGTTGATGCACGCTTGGCACTCGGCACCTGGCAAGGTGTATTTTTGTGGGAACACCGGCACCATAGTGGCGCGCGCGAGGTACTTGTTCACATAGGCAAATAGCGGAGCAGGCGGCTATTTCCTTTGTTGCCAGAAAAGTGCTTAGAGCAGCAATCCCGGAGTCGGGTCGTCAATTTACCAGCTCGCTGATCGCTAGCGGAGTTTTTGTCATACTGTTTCTTCCTGCAAAAGCCGCTTTGAACTGCGAATGCTATTCGATGCCGAGTAAGCGCCGATTGGCGGCATCATCCGTGCCCGCGCCAGCAAAATCGTCGAAGGCTTTGTCGGTCGTTTGAATCATGTGATGTTCAATAAAGGGTGCGCCTTCTGCCGCGCCCTGCTGCGGATGTTTGAGGCAACATTCCCATTCAATGACCGCCCAACCATCGTAACCGTACTGCGCAAATTTGCTGAAAATGGAAATAAAATCAACCTGGCCATCGCCGGTAGAACGAAACCGCCCAGGCCGGTCAACCCACGATTGGAAGCCACCGTACACACCACTGCGTCCGTTCGGATTAAACTCAGCGTCTTTTACATGAAACGCTTTGATGCGCTCGTGATAAATATCAATGAACGCCAGATAATCCAATTGCTGAAGCACGAAATGGCTGGGATCGTAGAGAATGTTTGCGCGTGGGTGATTGCTGACCTCAGAGAGAAAGCGCTCGAATGTCGCACCGTCATGCAAGTCTTCGCCAGGGTGAATTTCATAACACACGTCCACACCCGCCTCGTCAAATGCATTCAGAATCGGTGTCCAGCGCTTGCCCAGTTCTTCGAAGCCGGATTCCACCAAACCGGCCGGCCTGGCGGGCCACGGGTAAAACGTATGCCATAACAGCGCGCCGGAAAACGTGGCGTGTGCTTTCAGGCCCAGATTCTCACTGGCTTTGGCAGCCAGCATGAGTTGGTCGGTGGCCCAGGCCTGGCGGGCTTTGGGGTTGCCGCGCACGGATGTATCGGCAAAGCCATCAAACAGTTCATCGAAGGCCGGTGCCACAGCAATCAATTGTCCTTGCAGATGGGTGGACAGCTCGGAAATCTGCAGTCCATTGTCGGCTGCAATTCCTTGCAGCTCATCGCAATACGTCTTGCTGTCGGCCGCTTGCTTCAGGTCAAACAGGCTGGACTCCCAGCTTGGGATCTGAATGCCTTTGTAGCCTAATTCTCCTGCCCATTTGCAGATAGCCGGGAAGCTGTTGAAGGGCGCTTCCGCACTGGCAAACTGGGCGAGAAATATTGCAGGACCTTTCATAAGAGTTCTCCGCGCAGATTGACTGCGTCTATTGAATGCAATTAATAATCGGGCAGTTCGTGCCACTTTTGATCGGAAGCGCTGGCGCTAACTGTGTGTTCTATAAACGCCATGCCACGCACGGCCTCCTTGATGCCCGGTAAATCGGTGGTAACGTGATCTGGTACTTCGTCGCAAATACGCGCACTGATCTGGGCGGCAAAGTTGCGGTAATGATTTGCGAAGGCTTCCAGGTAGCCTTCCGGGTGACCGCCAGGAGTGCGCGAATTGGCATTGGCCGTGTCGCCAAGACCGGCGCATGCGGTGCGCAATACCTGCATCGGTTTGTCATTCCATTTAAGAATCAGGCTATTGGGTTCTTGTTGATTCCATTCGAGGCTACCTTGCTCGCCGTAAGCACGGATTCGAAGAGCATTCTCTTCTCCGGCTGCAATCTGGCTGGCAACCAACACGCCGCGAGCGCCATTGTCAAAGCGCAGCAGCACAGAACCGTCGTCGTCGAGAGATCGACCTTCAACAAATGACGTTAGATCAGCACACAATGCTGTAATCTTGATACCAGCAATGTACTCTGCCAAATTGGCTGCGTGTACGCCAATATCCCCCATGCATGAACTCACTCCTGCGCGATCCGGGTCTAGTCGCCAGGCCGCCTGTTTATTGTTTTCGTTATCTTCCTCAGGTGTGGCCAACCATCCTTGCTGATATTCAACCACTACTTTGCGAATAGCACCCAGTTCACCCGAGGCAACTCGCTCGCGCGCTTCTTTGACCAGGGGATAGCCGGTGTAGGTATGTGTCAAGCCGTACAGTAATTGCCGCGCTTCGACAATCTCCCTGAGGGCGATCGCCTCCGCAAGGCTATAAGTTGCCGGCTTGTCAGACATCACGTGAAAGCCGTGCTCCAGGGCCAGTTTGGCAACCGGGTAGTGCATGTGATTGGGTGTCACAATTGCGACGAAATCCATGCGTTTGTCACTATCCAGTGCGGCTTCTGTGGCCATCATTGTTTGATAGTCCGGATAGCAGCGGGATGTCGGTAAAAACAGTGCTTTACCGGATTCAATACTGCGTTCAGCGTCGCTGCAGAACGCTCCGCAGACCAGCTCGATCTGACCGTCAATATTGGCGGCCATGCGATGAACCGCGCCGATAAACGCGCCTTCGCCACCACCGACCATACCCATTCGTATTTTTCGCATGCTTGTTCCAGAGTTGTTATCATGCGCGCCCAATCGAGCGGCTGTGCTGCAGCCTAGATTACCTTATTTGATGCGCTGAAGTGATGTTTGCTTACCAAATGGAAAATACTGACTTAACAGCGTTGCGTTACCGGCGACGGTGCCAGCTGGCCACAGCGAGCTCTGACACGTGATTATCTTTCGTGAACTTGGCTTGAGGCGCGGTGCCAAGCTACTGCTGCAGGATACCAACGTCACCATTCAGCCGGGGCAGCGTCTGGCGCTGATCGGCGCAAATGGTTCGGGCAAATCCAGTCTGTTTGCGCTGTTGCTGGGCGAACTGCAAGCCGATACAGGGCACGTAGAGGGTATTAGAGGCATGCGCTTGTCGTGTATGGCGCAGGAGGTCGAAGCCAGTGACATGCCGGCGTTGGAATACGTGATTGCGGGTGACAGCGACGTATTTGCGGTTCGTCAGCAATTGCTCGCCGCAGAAGCTAAACAAGATTATGAGCGCGCAGGCGTATTGTACAGCGAGCTCGACGAGCTGAATGGTTACGACATTGCTCACCGCGCCGAAGTATTGCTGCTTGGCCTGGGCTTTGAACAGGGGGACCAACATCGCAAAGTCAGTGACTTCTCGGGCGGTTGGCGCATTCGGCTCAATCTTGCCAAAGCCCTGATGACACCCTCCGATTTGCTGCTGCTGGATGAGCCCACTAACCACCTGGACCTGGACGCCAGTTTTTGGTTGCAACAATGGCTGCAGAATTATCAGGGCACCATGCTCTTGATCTCACACGATCGTGAATTCATAGATGCGTGTTGCCAACAGGTGCTGCACCTGGAGCACAAATCGATTACTCAATATCGTGGCAATTACTCGTCGTTTGAGCAGCAACGTGCCGAACGTCTTGCACAACAACAAGCTGCGTTCGAGAAACAGCAACGGCGTATTGGCGAAATCGATGAGTTTGTGCGGCGGTTTCGATACAAGGCAACCAAGGCCAAACAGGCTCAAAGCAGGCTTAAGGAGCTTGAGCGCATGCAGAGCATCGCACCTGCTCATATTGATTCTCCGTTTCGATTTCGTTTTCCGGAGCCCAAACGCGCCAGTGACCCAATACTGTCACTGAATCGAGCGAATCTGGGGTATGGCGACGTCACCGTACTGAAGAAGGTCAATTTGCAGATACACGCTGGTGCCAGAATTGGCTTGCTTGGCAAGAACGGAGCCGGTAAATCTACCTTGCTAAAGTCCCTAACAGGTTTGCAAAGTCTGTTGTCTGGCGATCGTGTAGAAGGTGCGCACTGCCAGATAGGGTACTTCGACCAACATCAGCTGGAGGCACTGGACCTTGAAGCCAGCCCGGCATTGCACCTGCAACGTCTAAGCCCGCAAGCAAGAGAGCAGGAAATATATGATTTTCTGGGCGGCTTTAATTTCCATGGCAGTGTTGCCAGCTCCGAGATTCGAGATTTTTCCGGCGGTGAAAAAGCCCGTCTTGCGTTGGCGATTACGGTATGGCAGCGGCCCAACTTGCTGATTATGGACGAGCCAACCAACCACCTGGATCTTGAAATGCGCCACGCTCTAACAGTAGCGCTGCAAGCATTTACCGGGGCCGTGGTTTTGGTTACACACGATCGTCACCTTCTCGGCAATACGGTTGATGAACTGCTGTTGGTGCATGATGGGCTTGTTGATGAATATAAAGACGACATTGCAGCCTATCAGAAATGGGTGCTTAGCAGAGAATCTGGTTCCGTTCGTGAACAGGAGCTGGCATCGGCGGTTGAAATCAGCAGTGATATTGATCCTGATACTGAAAGAAATGACGCCAGCCGTAAAGCGCAACGCAAAGCATCAGCCGCCAATCGTGCAAAACTCCAGCCCTTAAAAAAATCGATCGCTCGCGTAGAGCGTAAATTGGCCGAATGCCAGCAGCGATTAACCGAACTTGAACAGCGCCTCACAGACACCAGCCTGTACGAGGCCGAGAACAAGTCCGAATTGGATGACGTATTGTTTGATCAAGCCAGGCAAAGTCAGGAGCATGCTCAACTTGAGGAGCAGTGGTTGCAGTTGCAGGAAGAGTTAGAGGGTTTGCAGGGTGATTGAGCAACAGGGGTCTAGTGCGAGAAAACCTCAATGTCGTAATTTTCGCCTACAGAGCACGACGCTATTCTGCTCATGTGACTGTAGGGAAGACCGCTCTCTTCATGCCAGGTGTTGAACGCCTGTTGAATTGCCCTCATGTCTTTTTGACTGCTGGGATTACTGGCAATTTCAAGCCCTGCGTTCTTTAGGCAAAGAATCACGTCTGTACTCAACATAAATGTATCAATGCCCAGATTGCGCAGTGCCCGTGGTCCCGTGGCACCCCCCAAACGGCAGCCGCGTTGCTTTAGTAGTTTATACAAACCAATATGATCACCGGGCGGCCAGTGACTGACCAGGGCAGCGAAGCTGCCATGCTCTTGCGCTACGTCCAGCACAAACTGCGCATTTTTTTGCACACTGACGATTTTCTGCATGTTTCGAATAATCGCCGGGTTCTTGCCAATGTTCTCGATTTGTTCCGGGCTCAGCAACACAATCTTGCCCGGTTCAAAACCAAAAAACACTTTCTCGAATGCATCCCATTTTTGATTGACCACACGCCAAACGAAACCTGCCTGAAACACACAGCGGCTCATCTCCGCCAGAAAACGGTCGTCACCTACCGCCTTCAGTTTGTTTGGGCGGATCACTTTAGGCAAAAAGGCTGACAGCGCTTTCTCACCGCCCTTACGTTTCAAAGCTCGCTGATGTATTCGGCTGAATTTTTCCATAGGTTTAAGAATAATGTGAACGGGTTCTTGCGGTAGGATACCTGTATTCACCAGGGGTTCCAAAAGTATGTCTGAAGTGGGGGTGTTGTTCGTGTGTCTGGGTAATATCTGCCGCTCGCCCATGGCGCAAGGCATTTTTCAGCAGCAAGTGAATGAGGCCGGATTGCACAATAAAATACACACCGATTCCTGTGGCACCGCAGCATTTAACCTCGGCAAACACCCGGACCCACGCGCGATTGCAGCCGCCTCTGAACACGGCATTGATATAAGCCAACAAATTGCCAGGCAAATTGATGACAGTGATTACACACGCTTTGATTTTATTGTAGCAATGGACAAAAACAATCTCAGCAATGTGATTGCCTGGGCGCCGACTGACTTTCAGGGTGAAATGAAGTTACTGCTGGATTACACACCCAGGCATAAGCAGGGTCAGGTGGCTGATCCATACTATAGCGAAGACGGGGCTTTTGCAGTTGTGCTGGCGGACATTGAACGCGCTACTGCCTGCTTGCTGAAGCACATAGTCGATGTTGCCAATTTATAGGCTTGGGTATTAGTGGCGGTGAGGGAGGGATTCGAACCCTCGAAGCCTTTCGGCTTACACACTTTCCAGGCGTGCTCCTTCGACCACTCGGACACCTCACCACGAAGGGCCGGTACTTTAGCGGAAGTTGGCGGGGCTCGCAATCAGCGGTTTAGGACTTGTGCCGCGTGTTTCGCAAAATACGTCAGAATGCCATCCGCGCCGGCGCGTTTGAAGCACAACAAGGACTCCATCATCACCTCTTCGCCACCCAGCCAGCCATTTGCCGCAGCCGCCTGGTGCATCGCGTACTCGCCACTGACCTGATAGGCGAAGGTGGGTACGCCGAACTCCCGTTTGCAGCGTTGAACGATGTCCAGATACGGCATGCCGGGTTTCACCATCACCATGTCAGCACCTTCGCGAATGTCCAGTGCTATTTCGTGCAGAGCCTCATCGCCGTTCGCCGGGTTCATCTGGTAGGTTTTTTTATCGCCCCCCGCCAGATTGCCCGCCGATCCGACCGCATCACGAAACGGGCCATAATACGCCGAGGCGTATTTTGCTGAGTAGGCCATGATCAGAGTATTGCTGTGGCCTTCGCTTTCCAAAGCCGCTCTTATTGCGCCAATTCGGCTGTCCATCATATCCGAAGGTGCGACAATATCAGCGCCACATTGCGCATGCGACAGCGCCTGGCGAACCAGGGTGTCTACGGTTGCGTCGTTGGACACGTACCCTTTGTCATCCAGCACTCCATCCTGGCCATGCACGGTAAACGGGTCCAGAGCCACATCACTCATAAGCCCCAGATCAGGGCAATGGTCCTTCACCGCACTCAGTGCGCGTTGAATGAGTCCGTTTGGGTTGTAGGCTTCTTCCCCCAATTCCGATTTACTCTCAGCACCAACTACCGGAAACAACGCAATTGCCGGGATACCCAGGGCATGCAATTCAGAGGCCTCCTGGCAGAGCAGGTCAATGCTCAAACGCTCAATGCCCGGCATGGAATCAATCGCTTCGCGCTTGTTTTTACCATCCAGCACGAACATAGGGTATATGAAATCGGTTGGGGATAAGCCGTTCTCGCTGACTAATGCCCTCGCAAACGGCGTGGCACGCAAACGACGCATACGGGTTGCAGGAAACTGTCTATCTATTGTGGTCATGCAGGTAACTTGTCCGCAGGTGGCGTGTCCGGCTTGTTGTTCGGAACCGGCGCCGGTTTCTCTTTGTACATACTCACAATTTGCCAGCCGGATTTCGGTTTCGGTGGTTCATGTTCTGTGAATGCATGCAGGTTACGTTTACGGTCTATACCAAATAGCGGAAGGACATTGCCGGCATTATTGTTGATGAAATCTTCAAACGTATATTCTTCGCTTACTGTGGTAGTACCAATTCGCGCACCTTGTTTAAGCCACTGCGAGGCTTTGCTAAAGGTAAAGTCTTCGGGGCCAATAAACGCCCCTTTGTAGGTATCGGCTATCGCTGTTTTCTTCCCTGTATTGGTTGCCTCGGCCTGGGTTTGGATCGCAAATATATTTTCGCGACCAAATTCATAGCGATAGCGCATACTGGCCAGCACATTGTCTTCCCGGCGCGGCGAAATTGCGATTAAACGGCCGATACCCACCAGATCAAGGTCTCTGTCGGCGTGTTCAGAGATTGCGTTGCCATAAAATGTGGGTAGCCCCATCAATCGTGCCTCGCGAATATTTTCCCAGCTCGGGTCGGCCAGCAATACCGTGAATTCATTGCGTTGCAATGCGGCTGCGAGTGCTCTGGCCAGCGGATTAGCGCCAACGATAAGCGCCCCGCGCGGTGCAGGGTCAACAACTTGCAGTTTTCGTGCCACCCAGCCGGCCGTGGCGCTTTGCAGTACCACGGTGCCAATAATGATAAAAAAGGTCAGTGCAACCAGCGTTTCGCCAACCTCAAAACCCTTCTGCTGAAGCTGTAACGCAAACAGGCCCGAAATGGCCGCTGCAACAATGCCGCGTGGACCTATCCAGGCAATCAGCGCTTTTTCGCGCCAGTTCAAGTCCGTGCCAATACCGCACACAAACACCATTAACGGGCGTATTACAAATTGCATCAGCAACAATAAAACCAGGGCAGGCCACAAAATGGGCTGCAAGGACTCGAAGTTGAGCCGTGCTGCCAATAATATAAACAACAGGGAAATCAGCAGAACCGTCAGGTTTTCCTTGAACGACAGAATGTGGTCAACATGTATATTGCGCATATTGGCCAGGCAGATACCCATCACAGTCACCGCAAGCAGCCCTGATTCATGCTCCCAGGCATTGCTGACCGTGAATGTACTCAACACCAGTGCGATGGTGGCGAAATTTTGTAGGAACTCTGGCAGCCAGTGTTTGCGCAGCAAAAAGCCAAGCAGAAACCCGGCAGCCAGGCCCAAAAGCGTGCCTATCACCAATATTCTGACAAACACTTCAAGCGAGTTTTCCAGTGCGGCGCCGGGTGCCGACGACACAATATATTCATAAGTGACAACGGCCAGCAAAGCACCGATGGGATCAATCACTATGCCTTCCCAGCGCAACACGCTGCCAATCCGGGCATTGGGCCTAACGCTTCGAAGCATCGGCACGATCACCGTCGGGCCGGTAACCACCAATAACGAACCTAACAACAATGCGATTGACCAATCCAGGTCGAACAGCAGCTTGCCACAGGCTGCAATTAACACCCAGGTTAACAGGGCTCCACCGCTGATCAGCCGTCGCACAATTGCGTTGAGGTCGCGAATTTCTTCAAAGTGCAGTGTCAGGCTGCCCTCAAATAAAATAATCGCAACGCTCAGCGAGACAACGGGAAACAGTAGGTCTCCGAGCAACTCATCCGGGTCCAGCACTCCGCTGACCGGCCCCAATGCCAAACCAGCCAATAACAAAAACAGTATGGCGGGTAGCTTTACGCGCCAGGCAAACCATTGGCAGGCAAAGCCAGTGAGAATGATGGCAGTGATTACCAGTGCCAGATCAGGGCCATGCATTCAGTGAATCCTCTGCGGCATTAGTGGCTTTGCTCGCCAACATCTATCTGAATTAAAGCGCGGTTGTTATAGCGCCCGGTTAATTTCGACAAAAAGTCCGTCATGCGCATCAGCAAACCGTACTTTCTGTAGAGCGCTTTGTAGGCGCGCTCAATGTCCGCGTCAGTCGCCAAAAGGCGAGCTTCGCAATCATAGCTGTTACCGGTAACGCGGCCCATGGCCGTGCAGGGCGCAACAGTCGAGTGGCTGAAATTTCTAAGCCGCTTAACCTTACCCGCGTCGGCTTCCGAAAACACAAAAAGACTGCTGTGTTCATTGCCGGCCCACACTGGCGTGGCGACCATACTCCCATCGCGCTTTTGGGTCGCAAAACTGATGTACTTTGCGTCTAGCAATTCTTGACTTAACATGGTCGGCATTCCGGCAGGGGGTATTCAGCGAAAGCGAAGCGCTTGGGCCACCCGCCATTTTACACCGTAGAGTTGGTTTATTCATGACGCGCCGCAATCTTTTCCTGTTTTCCTTGCTTTCATTGTTCTTGGCGGCCTGCACTAATCGTTGCTCTCCTGTAAGTGAAGCACCCAGCTGGGAGCAACGCTACCAGTCCATGGACATTCCCGACGCAACGCCTTTGAGCACTGCACAGGCATTGAGTGCATTTCGAACAGCACCAGGCATCAAAATTGAGCTGGTAGCGTCAGAGCCCCTGGTGGGTGATCCAGTGGCCATGGAATGGGATGAATTTGGCCGCCTGTATGTGGTTGAAATGCGCGGTTTTATGCGTGACAGCTATGGCACGGGCGAAACCGAACCGTTTGGGCGCGTGGTGCGACTTAGCGACACTAATCAGGACGGCAAGATGGATCGCAGCGAGCTGTTCCTTGATGGCCTGGTTAACCCGCGAGCCATCGCGATCGTTAACGAAGGCGTTGTCGTTGCTGAGCCGCCCAATCTCTGGCTGTGCGAAATGCCCAATAGCGAAAACCTGTGCGATACAAAACGCCGGCTTGGCGACTATGGAAATGGCGACCCTGACGACGTGGAGCACGATGAAAACCGCCTGATGCGCGCACTTGATGGCTGGCTCTACAGTGCCAAGAGCGACGTGAGGCGGCGTGTGATCAATAGCGAACTGGAATCCGAGATCACTGCTTTTCGCGGCCAGTGGGGCCTGAGTGCTGACCCTACGGGTCGTTTTCTGTACAACACTAATTCCACGCTGTTGCTGGGCGATTTGTTTCCGGCCCACTACCTATTGCGTTCACCCCATCGGGGCTTGGGACCCGATGCCGGGGTTGGACTGGGTGAAATGCTAATAGCAGACCAGCAGGTGCACTCCATTCGCATTAACCCCGGTGTGAATCGCGCTTACACTGAAGGTGTATTGAGAGATGATCATCGCCTCAACGTCGCAACGGCGGCCAGCGGTGTGCAATATTATTCTGGTTCGCAGCTACCCGACTCGATGCAAGGGCACGTGTTCGTGCCGGAAGCTGCGGGTAACCTCATTGTGCAGCTCGCTCTGCAACAAAATGGCGTGCAGCTGAGCGCGCAATCAGTGAATTATGCAGACGATGAATGGGGCGAGCGATCATTTCTGGCGTCCACCGATGAGCGTTTTAGACCGGTGGATATGCGTCTTGGTCCGGACGGTGCTTTGTACGTGATTGACATGTATCGCGGCATAATCCAACACCGCCAATTTATCAGTGATGAATTGCGCGCGCAGGCCCAGCAGCGGGGTTTGGTTGAGCCTATTGGCATGGGTCGAATTTATCGGATAAGCGCTATTGATGCGGCGCCAGCAGTCCCCTTCGAGCTGGATTCCAGCAAAGGCCTGGTGAAGGCCTTGCAGCATGTTGATGTCTGGCCACGGCAAACCGCATCAAGAGTGTTGGAGAAGGAAGAATACAGACCCGCCGTTAAGGCATTGTCGGTTGAGTCGGTGCCGCTGCACGCCAAGGTAGACGTACTTTGGTTAAAGCATAGAACCAATACGCTGCAGGAAGAAGATATTTACGCGGGGCTTGACGCGCCGGGCGCACCGCGGATCGCCGCGCTGCAAATGCTAACATCGCGGTTACAGAGCGATAACATTCGTGCCTGGGCGCGCGCCAATTCACTGTCAACGCTTGAGGAAGTTCATTTGCTGGCGGCCCTGGTCACTGATGAACAAAGCAGGGCGTTTGTCCGCGAACTGGTGATCAAGCACATGGAAAATCCGTATTTCCGACGAGTGTATGCGGCAGGGTTGGGGCATGACGCGGCGTCCGAGATGCAGGCTTGGCTGACTGATTCATCGCGCGATCACAGTGATGGCGCGCAGCAGTTGCACACGACGTTAAGCATGATGGCTTATCTGAGCGCGCGTGAACAGCTGGGCCAGCAAGAACCAACAGACGCGATCACCGCCCATTTTGATTGGCTGGCGCGCAACGCGACTTCGATACCTGCCTGGCAGTTAATCGCCTGGCTAAATGGTCTTCGCGAGGCGGCAAAGGCAGAGAATTTTTTGCCGGTTAAGTTTGCCCAGGCGCCAGCGCTTATGGCCCTGCAAGACTCTACGGATAGCGATGTTAGCAAGGCCCTCTATCGTGCCCGCGTTGCGTTTACCTGGCCAGGTGACGATTTTGTGGCAGGCCTTGAACCGCTGACCGAAGCACAACAGCAGTTGGTTGAGCAGGGTAAAACGCTGTTTCCATCATGCGCCGCGTGTCATGGCGGCAAAGGTCAAGGCCAGGCCGGGCTGGCTCCTCCATTGGCTGAATCCGATTGGGTGAATGGTCCACCGGAATGGTTAACGCGCATTGTTCTGCAGGGCGTGACTGGGCCAATGACAGTACTCGGAGAAGAGTGGAATATGAGTATGCCCGGCCACGGTCATTTACCGAGCTTCGATGATCAGAGTGTCGCTGGCTTACTCACCTATATCAGGCGGCAATGGGGAAATGCAGCCAGCCCAATATCGGTTGAACAGGTGGCCAGTGTTCGTGCGGCTACTGCTGATCGGGCCACCCCGTGGACTGTGGCTGAGTTGGAACAAGTCAAGGTGCATTCTCCTTTTTCGAAATATGAAGGCACGTACAAGGTTCCATTCATGCCAATTAGCTTTGACGTGATCGCCGGCCCAGACCATATTGTTCTTGACTCACCGCAAGGGAGCAGTCAGCTAAAACCAGATGCTAATGGCGTTTTCTCGGTGAAAGAAATGGACTTTTCGTTTACGTTCGAAGAGCGCGGACCAGATGATATGGTGATATTGCTGCAGCGCGGCAAAGACGAAATTGTCCTTAAGCGGAAATAAGACAGCGGTTTCAGTCAGGTGTCTCCATGGTTACTTGACCGTGTTGAAGCCGGGCTCCTGCTATAATCCTCCATTCTGTGGCGTTCTTACGGCAATTTTGCTGATTCCCTATTCTCCGGTCGCCTATGGTTACTTCCCGGAGATTCACAATGGCTACTTATCAAATGTTAATTCATCTACTTTTTGAGACGGTGAGGTATGGCTAAGCAACAATAGCGCCGCAGGCTGGGTGCAGTTTGGTGTCCACATGCTTCATCCAAAAGCGCATTTTGGATAGTAGAAGTGGATCGCTGAGCCACAATGACACGTCGGGATAAGAATCATCAAGGTACTCGCAAATGATCGATGATTCTATAACCGGATTGTTGTCATCGACTAATGTCGGCACCACACCCAAAGGGTTTAACTTTAGGTATTCAGCATTGAGATTTTCTTTCTTTGCAAGGTTTACGTGATGAGCTGTCCAAGGCAAACTTTTCTCGGCCAGTACAATCCGCACTTTTTGGGCGCAGGATGACATCGGGTGAGTGTAGAGTTCAAGCATCGTATTCTCTCAAGCTAGCAAAGAATTTTAGCCAAAAAAAGGCCTTCAAACGAAGGCCTAGCTGCATTTTAGGTGAGGAATCCTACTTGCCTGTGGCGCGCATGTTTTGCACCGTAAACAAACTTGTCGGGTTTAATGAAGGATCAACCTGGCCTTTGAATTGTCCAGTAGTGCAGTGTCCAGCTTGCACATCCAACATCATGAATGAATCATCGATCGACACACCGGTACCTTTGTTAATGGGCAAATGATGATCGGGATGAGCCTGGCCAATCAGAAAGCTTTTCCACAATTTACCAGCACGATCGTAAATGTTGGTTCGCGGGATGGTAAACGTTTGAGCATCCATGAAGAATACGCGTTTTCCCACTGGATGATTCTTGTCGACAGGAATGGCCTCAACCTCGTAGACTTTTCGGAGTTGCCATGTAATGTCTGGGAAACAACCGCCCTTGCCACCAAACGCAATCACCTGGTAGCCGTCGTCATCTGAATGCGTTTCCTGGTCAAGCGTCATTTCATTGTGATTGTAAAATGGCAACAACACATTTCGTGTGCCTAGGTATTTCCATTCCATGTCTGAAGTTCGACCGTTATAACCCTCGAAGTCCTCAATCATCAAATCGGACCCAAGAAAAGAGTCGGTGACCTGACCGGTTGCAAGCCGTCGCACGCGACGCTGAAAACCGAGATACAAATACGAGTTATCTCGTTGCAAGTCGTCTTCTGCACGATGAATCAGTAGCTGCGTGTTTTTCACATCAAAGGGTTCGAGTACCTGAACATAGATGGCTCTGAACAGGTTCGAAGGGTTTGGTGTAATCGCGGGTGTCGGCTCTTGATTCACACGATGTGTATAGTTCAGGAAGTGAAAGTTAAACTTGATTTGACGTTCTGCCTTTGCCGTTTCAAGATTCCGATATGTCCAGTAGAACGGGTAGATAGCAGCGTTATCACCCCAGTTATAACCGAACTTGTAATTCCAGGCTAGCTTTTCTCCAGCGCGGGGATCATCTAAATCCGGCTCCTGGGGGAAAGGTCGACCTGCTACCGAACCTGTTATCTCGCCTACTTGTTCTCCCAACTTCACATTGTTCATGTGGTCGCGGGTTGCTTTAACATAGTTAGGGTGAAGTTCAAAAGAGGTAGTCTCGCCAACCTTGATTGTTGTCCAACCATTGCTGATGTATTCTGCAAATGCCGGATCAACTGAATCTTTAACGCTGGCAATATTGGTCTGATCAATGACCATACCTACGGATAAACCCTCCGCAGTTGGTACGGAATCACGATAGGGGTAAAAGGACTTATCAACTACATCTCCAGGATCCCCAAGACTGCTCGTAGCCGTTAGGGTGCTGCAAATTGCTGCCAACGCAGCACAATAGATAGATAGTTTCATATTACTTTCCTCAGTAAATGTTCATTAGAGTCTTAAAAATCAACTTAGAAGCGATATCGAACGGTAATCTGGATCTCGTCTTCTTCCTGGGCCATGCCAATTGGTCCCGACCGGAATCTCCCGAGAGGTTCGAAGCCTTGTAGGCCTACTGAACCGGATTGGAAAGGGTCGGCGTGTGCGGGCGTGGCCGTAAATGGACCCCAGGGATTACAGGTACGGCAATCATCGAATTGGAATTGCTTGTCGCCTAGTTTTACATTGGCTTTAACGATGAATTGCCAGTTGTCTGATATTAGCCAGTCCATTGATGCTTCAACGGTTGTTGCCTCGCCTCGGAAGTCATGCGCGAGAATCAACTGCGGACTCAAGCGGTCGTTCATCCACCAGCCTTTCAGCAACGCGGTCGCTATCCAGTTCTCTTCCCAATCTGGCATGCCAATCGTGCCGAAAGCCGCAGATTGAGTTTCATGATCCAGTAAGTGCTGGCCAAATACTTGCATCGACAGCAGGAAGGCGCGGTTCTTGTTAATGGCTCGCATAAAAAAGTTTCTATCAGCCCCAATCACATATCGCACAACATCCGATTCAGAAAATAATCTCGGTTGAATCGTGTTGGCAAATTCTTCGCCAGAGGTATAGGCCGCTTCCATACGGAATACGGTATCAATGCTTTGCGCGTAGTAGTCCAGCGAACCACCCAGTAGTTTGACCCTTGGGAACGCGACATCAAAAGCAATCAGATGGTCAAATACAGCTGACTCACCGGTAAAGGCATTGACCGATTCAAAATCGCTGCCTCGTAACGAAGGCAGATGCGATCGAAACATCAATGCATTCAGTGAGAAAGTGAAGTCTTGAATCACACCTTCTAATTTAAAGCCCAATTGTGTGTTGCTTAAGGACCAGTCGGGCAGATCAACATTACGTATGCCTATTTGATTCGGTCCAAAGTCAGTCGTTTGAAGACCAGGTAAGGTTCCACCCGCGCCATCGGGTACCGCCGCGAAGTTCGAGACCGTGCCGCCGTTTTCCCATAGATTCTTCATGCCACGAAAGAAGCATCCGGCGTCCAATATGGCATTGGGCGTTCCACATTGGCCAAGGTTGCTCGGTCTGAACTTATCGAAGTTCCATACCATCGACAGATTAATGTCATCGAACACCTCGTTCGAACCCATACGATATTCCGTGTGAAGTATCCACATTGGTATTCGTATGTCTTCGAGCTCGTCATAGATATTGTTACGTGAGAAATCAACCGGATTGATCACGTCAAGTACCCGGAACAAATCGGTGCGTCCCCAAACTACCTGCTGTTTGCCCAGCCGTACATCGATCTGCTGGCCACTCTTGAGAGGAATGGTGCCATCAATGTAAAGCTCCCGAATGAAGTCGAGTCGATCACTGAATATTTCCGGTGCCGCCAGCTCGTCTTTATCGGCGTCCATGTAGTCTCTTAAGCAACCACGCGAATCCGTGTCACATGGTCTTACTGGAACCCCAAAGCCCACACCACCGGCTTGCGGGTGCAGATGGTCACCCAAAACCCGCAATCCTTGATTGGGATTGGTCATCGCCAGTACGGCGGGATCTGCGAAGGCATTATTAACAAGCCCCAAAGCACCGGCTACCACGGGCCCGTTAACAAAGCCTTGTCCATGCGGTGTGTTAACCAGACCGCCTTCCAGAATGATCGGCCCGCCTGCTTCATCGCCGAATTCATCATCGTTAAGGTCGTATACGCCGTCGTAGCTAAGCCGCAAGGTCCCGTTGATAGAAAAATTGCTGAAGATCCCGGCATCGCCAATGAATTTAAGGCCTTCTAACTGAAATCCAACACGAGCCTTGGATAAGCCTGGCCCATCCCGATAGTGCGTGACAGCCTCTGAGAAACCGCTCCATTCCGTGTCGTCTGCGGCGCTGTTAACACCTATCGTACAGAGCAACATGGTCATTAGCCCTAGTGATGGTGAGTATCGCTTTCTAGTATTCGATATCATACGAGTTTCCTCTGATGTGATTGTTGGTTAATCCATTGAAGCTAATAGATAGGCACATCCGCTTAAGCGGTTTGCACCGGATTATTGCTAGCGGTTATAAGTTCTTCTTCCGTACGGTCTTTGGCGTTTGTAATAAATTTAGGTTTGAGCACAAGGATCGCGCTTGGTACTAGCAGCAGCGCTGCCAGTGCGTTAAGAACTATCATGACGCTCAGTAATAAGGCCGCGTCGGCCTGAAAACGTAGATCAGAGAGTGCCACCCACATAACGATACCGGCAATGAGCGTAAGTGCTGTGAAACTGATCGCTAAGCCCGTTGTACTGATTGCCCGGCTAACGGCTGCACCAAGGTCATGAAGGCGGCCCATTTCTTCGCGAATCCTATCCATCATGTATATCGAATAGTCGATGCCAACACCGACACCCACAGCAATGATTGGAACAGTATTGATGTTGATGCCTACTTTCTGGATGCCCATGTAGGCGTAGGTCATGGTGGTCGCAAACAGCATTGCCAGTAGCATCAACAAGCCGGCGTACAGTGATCGATAAAACAACGTAACGATCAGAACGATAAACAGGAATACAAGTGGTAATACTGTTTTATTGGTATCAAACGCGGCTTCATCCATCGCGGCAGTTACGCCAATTGTTCCGCCAGCAAGCCGTATAGTCAGACCTTCAACGTTGCCTTCGTTTTCTGTGATCCATTCTTTGGCCATGTGAATGGCTCTTCGAATCGTCTCTCCCTGATGATCTTTGTAGAAAAACACCAGATTCGCAATGCGCTCATCGGTGTCTACAAATTCGTTCAGGGCACCGGGAATAGGGCTTGATGCCATGTAGGTAAACATCAGTCCGCCGGTATAGTTTGCATCCGCTGGTATCTGATACCAGCGTGGGTCGTTGTTGTGCATCAAGCGGTTAACTTGTTTGATCAAATCAGGAATGCCTTTTGCACCGCCAACGCCGGGGTCCAGTAGCATATGCCGTTCAAGATCCGCTAAGGAGTGCAGTACTTCGGGCTTTTTAATCCCGCCCTTTTCGGTGTGCTCGGCAACAATATAGAGTTCTTCTGAACCGGGAAAACGATCGTTAACCAATTTGGACGATACGTTGTAATCATGGTCTTGATAGAGTATCGGTGAGCCAGGCTCAGCCTCGCCGATCGTGACTTGCGACGACGCGATAAATCCAGCCAATAAGAAAACGGCTGCGATCCCAAGTATCGCCTGTGGCGCAGCGCGCTTTGCAAGCAATCGAGCGCAGGCACTGCCAATGCTGCGTAACACGTTGGTCTTCAGCTCTGTATTAGCCGGCTTGGGCAGAACCGATAGCAAGAGTGGCACAGCGAGTAGCACGGTAATTGTGATCGAGAGCGCCCACAGGGACGCATAATGAGCGAGCTTAGTGTTTAGAGGGATGGAACCGATCGCTATAAGTAACAAGCCAATCGCATCGGAGACGACACCGAGGGTGCCCGGACGAAACAGACTGTCGAAAGTGTGCTGCGCAGCCTTGTGTGCGTCATCACAAACAGCGAGTTCACTGTAATAGCGTTCGACCAGTTGAATGCCGTGTGACATTGCACGTGCTGAAATCAGAAAAGGTATGACCAGGGTCAGTGGATCAAGGTTGTAACCTAATAGGCTGATAATCCCCATGCCCCAGATTGAAGAAATGATGACACCCATTAATGGCACCAATACACCCATAGGGCGGCGAAAATGGAAGACCAGTAATGCGACCATGATCAACGCAGTAAACAGGAATATTTCGATAATCTGTTCTTTGTAGGTGTAAACCCATCCTTGCAGGACAGGCTGGCCGGTCGCGTAGATGCTGATGCCATCACGTGCTTCCGACTGGCGAAGTGCCTGCAACTGAGCAAATGTTTCTTCGTAATCCAGCTGGCCTTCATTGAGTTGGGCTTTGATTAACGCAACCTTCATGTCAGGTGACACCAACGGGCCATAGATCCGTGGGTTGGCAATGACGTCTGCTCGTAACTCGTTCAATTGTTGCTGATTAAGTTCCCCATCAAGAGGTTTGTAATAAGGCTCTGAGTTGATGTTGCCGAATTCTGTGAGCCACACATTGCGAGAATTTCGGTGAGTAAGACTGGTTACCAGGTTGTGATTTACACCAGGCAAGCTATCAACTGCCTGCGTGGTTCTGTGAATCGTGGCGAGCGCTTCGTTACTGAAGACATCACCATCAGTGAATTCAATACCCACAATGATGACATTGGCGCCACCAAAATTATCCTTGATCTCGTTGTGTAGTTGAATATACGGGTGTGACTGAGGAAGCAGATCGGAGAAGTCCGAATACATTTTTAGCGCAGGAATCTGCAAGGCGAAAAACGCAGTAACAACTGCAATCGCGGCAAGAAAGCTCTTCGGATGACGAAAAACACTATCATCCAGATTGCGTATAAAGTTCAGTGCTTTTGTCATGGCTTATTCATGGCCTGGTTTTGTTAACAACGAACACATCAGCTTGATGGTATTTCAATACGCGCGATGAAGCCCCACCCGCCAGCAATAACCAGCAGGTTAGCGTCATCGGCAATAACACCGCTATTGAAGTGCACTGGTGTCTTGACTGTTTCTACGGCTACCCATTGATTGTCTTCCAAGGCGACTACTGTGCCTTGATCCCCAAGGGCAAACACGTGCGTATCATTACCAACGAGACGGTAAAGAGGAGATGACAGCGATTGCGTGTTTTGCCGTGCCCAGGTTTGGCCGCCATCATTAGTGTGGTAAACAACACCATTTAGACCAACCGCCCAACCGTTTTCTAAATCGCGAAACCATGCATCGATTGGGTAGAACTCATCGCCAATGGAACCGCCACGGGTCCAGCTTGCGCCGCCATCTTCAGTCGTAAAGAAAACGCCAAACTCGCCTGCGGCCACACCGGTGTTACTGTCAAAAAATTGCACATGAGTAAGCAAAGAGTCTTCGTTCAATGACTGCTCCATCCAAGTTTTGCCCTTGTCTTTACTGTGCAATAAGGTTGAAAAACTGGCGGTTAGCCATAGACTGTTATCAGGCGCACAGGCGATTGTTTGAAGATCTTCAGTAGTTTCGACGTGAGATGCATGCCACGACACAGCGTCTGTGCTTGACCAGACGCGCTTGTCGAAGCTCAGCGCGACCGTAGTGCCATCTTCGCAATGCGCGGCTGAGATAAAGTTAGCGCTCTCGTCAATGATGTTTCGTTGCCAGGAATTACCGTTGTCTTCACTGATCAATACGACGCCATGACTGCCAAACAGAACGATATTCTCCCCGTGCGTAGTCATCGCCTGGTATTGATCGAAACGTTTCGTTGATTTTTTCAGTTCAGAGTCCACTCCTTGCAACTGCAGCTCGGCTTCGCAGCCAATCAAACCCAGATACAACAGTGACCCGAAAAATATTCTGTACAGCGCTTTTTGCATTCATTGACGCCCAGGCTTGTTATGTTTATTGCACGCGACGCAGAATTGACCAACGCAGGCGTACCTTGTGAATGGGTTCAGCAATAGGCGTGCCAATGTCAGGAAAACACTTCGCCTAAGAAGATAAGATGTTGAAAAATAGAAAGTAAAAGCTGTGGGCGCGTATTCCCTGAACACGCCGGTCTAGGCTCAGTGTGTGATGATCAATTTATGAATTGATTAACTTAAGATGATAGAACTCGTGTTTTGATCAAATCATCAATCTAGGTCGATTAGGCTGTGCCACCGTCCATCTTCGTCAATCGATACGCTAAAGCCGCGCGCGACAGGCCGAGCAGGCGAGCTGCTTTCGACACATTATTTTCTGCAACCATCATAGCGCGATTGATGACAGTTTGCTCAATGGTGTCCAGTGGCAGCTCGGAGCTAAACACTTCGTCAATCCAGTTTGAGGCGCTGCTTTGTGGTGCGCGACGTCGCTCTATTCTCACTGTCTCTAGGTCACCCGATTCAGAAATTGATACATCTTCAAAGTCTCGATCATCAATACCGGGGAATAGCGATTCCGCTGTAATGCTGTCGTTATTGTCCGTCATAATAATCCCGCGTTCGAGTATATTGATCAGCTCCCGAATATTGCCCGGCCAGTTGTAGTCCATCATCCAGTGCATGGCTTTATTGGATAAGCCTTGCGTCTTTTTGTGGTACAGCGTGTGAAACTTTTCCAAAAAATGCTCGATCAGCAGTGGAATATCTTCACGACGTTCGCGCAACGGCGGAATGTGGACGGGAAATACATTGAGTCGGTAATACAAATCCGCACGAAACCGACCGTCTTTTACCGCGTCTGCGAGGTCTTCGTTACTGGCTGCAATCACTCGCACGTCGATGGTGCGTACCTGATTGTCGCCCACGCGTTCAAATTCTCGTTCTTGCAAAACGCGCAGCAATGTAGCTTGAGCTCTGGGGGATAATTCGACCACTTCATCTAAGAATATAGTCCCCGAATCAGCTCGCTCGAATCGCCCGGCCCGTGAAGCTGTAGCGCCGGTGTATGCCCCTTTGGCAACCCCAAAAAGCTCCGCTTCAATCAGGTCAGGCGGGATGGCAGCGCAATTGATGGCTATAAAGGGTTGCTCTGAACGATCACTTTGGGCATGGATACTGCGCGCCATGATTTCTTTGCCAACGCCCGTTTCACCTGTAAGGAGGACCGAAACTTTCGACACGGCCGCCTTGCTGGCCATTTGATTGACCTTCTGGAAGACTTGAGATGCACCAACCGGTTTATAGGGCAGATTGTCTGCATATTTTATTTCGCGTAGCTCGGTGACTTGTGACTGAAGGTCGTAGAGTTGATCAATAATGGAATCGTTTTCAAAGTACTTCTTATACTCTTTGTGGTCTGGCCATTCTTTTGCAGGCTTACCTACAATAAAGCAGCGCTTATCCCCGCACCCTCGACATTCTATTTCTTTGAACAAAATATCCATATTCAGTGCTGCAGAAGAGTAGCCACACGCGTACCCGATTAAATTCCAGCAGACTGGCTCGTTCAGCAACCCCCGTTCGCTTTGGCAAATCTCCACTTCGTAGGAGTCGTGCCATGAATTCTCCATGTAAAAGTGGCCGCCTTCCATATCTATCTCAACGACCTCGAGCTCCACTTTTACCATGCCCCGCAGCATGTGCAGCTGCGGGCCTGCTAGAAACATGTCGGTAGGAGAGGAATCGGGTCTTAGTTTCCGGGCCAGCTCAGCATCCGTGACGCCATTTTTGTGCCCCATGCGCATAAAAAACCCCTTAGCCCGTTCCTGACCTAAAGTTTCCATCATTTCACGCCAAAGGCTGGCTAGAGCTGGCAGGGTGTCCAGCACTACACGTTGTTCGTCCAGCCAGATTCTTCCTTCCGTCTGATGGAAGTGAACCTGCTGCGCTAGATCGCTATTGTCTGGAAAAGGAACGAGAGGTGTTTCCGAAGCCATGAGGCAACCCTTTGGAGTGACGGCAGACGTCTAATTATTCTGCGCTGAAGGCCTTTCATTTTAACCATATCATAAAAAAATCCGATCAAATCATAAAAGTTAAAGAGAAGTCAAAGTTGCTTCTTCGACAATCCGATGACTCTCCCCCGTCATTTTCTAATTGACTAAATCAGCAGTCGCTTCACAACTTCTTATGAAATCATCAATCTATTTCACCGGCAGTCTATGCACAAAGTTGCCTACACATGCTAAATGATTGAAAAACTAAGGCATTTTGGTGTTGGCACTAGCCTTGCATAATTCGGGCATGCCGAAAGAATCAGAAAAAAACGGTGAACCCAGGACAGTGGACCAGCAACACTATGTCCGCATCACCAGGGTGTTGCACCAACGTTTCGTGGAATTCGAATATTCCATTGGTGACCCTACGCTGTGCGTTGAACTGGTGTTGCCATTTCCGGAATTCGAACAGTTTTGCAATCGGTATCAAACGCAGCGTTTGACACCGGAACAGGTTGCAGCGGTTGATTACGATCGTTTGAAGTGGCGCTTTGGTGCGCCCGGGATAGCCACCTAATGAGTTTCAGAGCTAGCCGGGAAACCTGGCCGTACAAACAGATACAGACAGTAAAGAGGACGACATAAAAATGAGTATTGATATCTCCGCTAAAGCAATTCCACCGATTCGCCAGACCTATGCCCATGTCGCCCGAAGGATAGGGGAAGGCAAACCCGGCTCCAGGTATCAGGAGGCGACGTTCGACTTACAAGCCACCACCAATTTTCACTACCGACCTTTATGGGATAAAGACCACGATATCTATGACACAGGGCGCACCGGGATCGAAATGCAAGACTGGTATGCCTTTAAGGACCCACGCCAGTTCTACTACAGCGCGTACACAGCTGCTCGCGCAAAGCAACAAGAGATAGCCGATACTAATTTTTCGTTTGTTGAAAAGCGTGGGTTACTGCAGGCCATACCCGTTGAAGCGCAGCGAATTGTTCGCGAAATATTCATTCCACTTAGGCATGTAGAGTGGGGCGCTAATATGAACAATTGTGCCATTACCGATTGCGGTTATGGTACGGCGATTACTCAAGTGTCCACGTTTAACTCCATGGACCGGTTGGGTATTGCCCAATATCTGACTCGCATTAGTCTGATACTTGAGCAGAACGAAACCACGGGTTTGGACGCTGCGAAGCAAGATTGGCTAGAAAGGGATATTTGGCAAGACCTGCGCCACGTGGTTGAGGATACATTTGTACTCGAAGATTGGTTTGAGACAATGGTTGCTCAGAACATAGTAATGGATGGTCTGCTATACCCTCTGATTTATCAGCATCTTGTTGACGAACTCCTTGCGAGCGGCATCACGGTTATGCCACTGCTTACCCAGTTTATGAGTGAGTGGTACGCAGAAACCGAGCGCTGGACTAACACACTCATAAAGGTAACTGCGGCAGAGTCCGATGCAAACAAGACGTTATTGTCAAAGTGGGCTAGCCATTGGAATGACCGGATATCGGATGCCTTGGTCGGTATTGCAAATGATGCCTTAGACAAAAACGGTGAAGCGACTGTAAAACAAGTGTCGCATGAGCTAATGCAACGACTACAGAAGCAAGGGGTATGAGCCTTATGCAAAATACTACGAGCACTAAAGAGGCAATATCATGAGCACAGTGTTTCTTATCCTGCAGGACAACGAAGACGCACGACCCATCATTGAAGCGATCGATCAGGATAACGAAGGCGTTGTTATCCAGTACCAGCCTGGAATGGTGCGTATTGAAGCCGAGGGAAAGCTAACCGTAAACCGCGACACGGTTTCAGAGCTGGTGGGTAGAGATTGGGATGTGCAAGAAGTGCATTTGAACATGGTGTCTCTCAGTGGAAACGTCGAGGAAGAAGACGAGTACTTTAAGTTAACTCGATCGTAACCCTTTGCAATAACTACGAACAGGAAAACGAAAAATGGCAGCCAAACGTCTAAACATGCGCAAGCGCTATGAAGCGCTGACCCGGGGAATGGGTTGGGAAACCACTCATCAGCCCATGGACAAAGTGTTTCCGTACGACACTTACGAAGGCATTAAAATCAAAGACTGGGATAAATGGGAAGACCCCTTTCGATTGGCCGTTGATTCGTATTGGAAGTACCAGGCTGAAAAAGATAAAAAGCTGTACGCGATCATGGACAGCTTTGCGCAAAACAACGGGCAGCTAAACCTTAGCGACGCACGTTACATCAATGCGATGAAATTGTTTATCCAGGGTGTGACTCCGTTAGAGTACGGAGCACATCGTCACTACGCACACTTAGGCCGGCATTTCAGAGGCGAAGGAGCCCGTGTAGCCTGCCAGATGCAATCGATTGATGAACTTCGACACGCTCAAACGCAAATACATACACTCAGTCATTACAACAAGCATTTCAACGGGATGCATGATCCGTGGCACATGTCGGACCGTGTCTGGTACTTGTCGGTACCGAAGTCGTACTTCGAAGATGCGATGACGGGCGGTCCTTTTGAATTTATTACATCGGTTTCGTTTGCATTTGAGTATGTCCTGACCAATTTGCTGTTTGTACCGTTTATGTCAGGTGCTGCGTTTAATGGCGACCAGGCGACGGTGACTTTTGGCTTCTCCGCGCAATCGGATGAGTCTCGCCACATGACGCTGGGCTTGGAAATTATAAAGTTCATGGTGGAGCAGCACGAAGACAACCTTCCCATTGTTCAGCGTTTCATTGACAAGCATTTCTGGCGTGCCTACCGCGTACTGGGTTTGGTGGCTATGATGCAAGACTACATGTTGCCCAACAGCCCTATGTCCTGGAAAGCAGCATGGGACATCTACTTCACAGAAAATTGCAGCGCATTGTTTGATGACTTGGGCCGTTATGGCTTACGAATGCCTAAGTACCACGAGGTAGCTACGGCAGAGGCTGAGCATCTTAGCCACCAGGTTTGGGCCACATTCTACAACTATGGCCATGCAGCAGCGTTTCACACCTGGATGCCCGATGTTAAAAAAATGGATTGGTTGTCAGAGAAGTATCCGAATACGTTCGACGAGTACTACAGACCGCGTTTCGAAACGTTTAGAGAAATGGAAGCGGCCGGCGAGCGCCATTACATCAATGGCCTGCCTCAGCTCTGCCAGGTTTGTCAGATTCCAATGGTGTTTACTGACGTTCTTAATGATCCAACAATGGTTAGTCGCCGGGTGTCAATTCACAACAACTCCAAGTACCACACGTGTGGCGACGGATGTCGCGACATATTCGAATTTGAGCCTGAAAAATATATTCAAGCCTGGCTGCCCGTTCATCAAATATACCAGGGTAACTGTGGCGGGTCTGAAGTCTCCGAAGTATTGGACTGGTATAACTTCCAGCCGGAAGACGGCGGTGAATACGTAGGTTCTGCTGATCATCAACGCTGGCAGGAGTGGAAGGGTACTGCTGAATCAGTATCAGATGATCGAACGCAAGCGCACGCAAGCTAAGGAGTAACTTCATGGCAATAAACGCTCTTAAAGACTATGTGGATAACGACCGTGATGCGGTTGAAAATTTTCACGGCAACCAGGTTGTTTATATCGACTGGGATAAGCACCGTTTGTTTTCCGGGGCATTGGCGTTTCCTCTGCCACCGTCCATGCCATTCGCTGCATTGGTCGATGAGCTGATACCCAGTGTTTGGGGTTCACATCCTTTGTTCAAAGCGATTGATTGGGGCGATGTTGAGTGGATTCTCGACGACGCGCCCTTTTCTCCAGACCGCGCGGCCAGTCTTGTCGAGAACGGTATTGGACATAAATCATTGCTGCGGTTTGTTACACCTGGTGACAATGGAATTGCAGGCTCTGGTAGTTGATGACGTTACTATCGACAGGAACTTAAGAAATGTCTTATCGCGTTGAAATAGAGCCATTGGGCGAATCCATTGAGGTGGAAGAAGGGCAAACTATCCTGGATGCAGCCTTGCGTGCTGGTTTGTATCTACCGCATGCCTGTGGCCATGGTCTGTGTTCTA
Source organism: Gammaproteobacteria bacterium (assembly GCA_030429735.1). Lineage (GTDB taxonomy): Bacteria > Pseudomonadota > Gammaproteobacteria > Pseudomonadales > JAUIET01 > JAUIET01. The sequence goes on along the minus strand of JAUIET010000003.1, from coordinate 25,826 downwards.
CCTGCAAAGTGGATGTGCTTGAGGGCGACGTTGATTTTGGCGACGCGTCTCCGTTTGCATTGATGGACATGGAGCGCGAAGAAGGTAAGTGCTTGACTTGCTGCGCTGTACCGATTTCTGATCTGGTCATTGAGGCTGATGTTGACGAGGAGCCTGATGCCCAATCGCATGCGGTACGGGATTATTTAGCTGTTGTCACGAAGATTGAGCAGTTCACGCCGAGAATAAAAGGAATTTTCCTGGCATTGGAAGGCGACGGTCTGGATTTTCAGGCCGGACAGTACTTGAACATCAACATTCCAGGTTTGGATGGCGCGCCCAGAGCGTTCTCAATAGCAAGTCCGCCATCCTCGAAAAACCTCATTGAACTTAATGTTGCCCTGATTCCAGATGGCGAGGGTACCGCTTACTTGCACAATGAACTCGAAGTGGGTGACGAGATTTCTTTCAGTGGGCCTTATGGGCACTTCTTTGTGCGAACCTCCGCACCTGAACCAAAAATATTTCTTGCGGGCGGTTCCGGATTATCCAGCCCCAAATGCATGGTTCTCGATCTGTTGGAAAAGGATGACACTGGCGACATTACTCTGATCTACGGCGCGCGTAATCAGCAGGAGCTCTATTATCGGGAGTTGTTCGAGCAAATGGAGCGCGCACACAAAAATTTCCATTATGTTCCCGCGCTATCTGACGAGCCTGACGATTCCGATTGGCAAGGTGAGAGAGGCTATGTGCATGATGTGGCACAGCGGCACTACGATGGAAAATTTGAAGGGAATAAGGCGTATATGTGCGGTCCACCGATTATGATCGATTCCTGCATTACCACATTGATGCGTGGGCGACTGTTCGAAAAACACATGTACATGGAAAATTTCTATACCAACGAAAGTAAAGACGTGAAGCCAAAAAGCCCCTTGTTCAAGGGCTTGGGCTGAGAGTTTGCGATGCAGATGCATAAGGTCAGGTGTGCCGGCACGAACGCGGAATTCTTGTGCAGTGAAGATAGGCCGCTATTGATCGCGATGGAGCGACAAGCCAAAGATCTCATCCCTGTTGGGTGCCGTGGTGGCGGGTGTGGGCGATGTCGAATTCGCATCATTAGTGGTGACTTCGAGACAAAAAAAATGAGTAAAAAGTTCATTGGTGATTCAGAACAGAAAGAGAACCTCACGTTGGCATGTCGAACCTTCCCGCGAAGTGATGTGATCTTTGAGTTGCGGACGCCAACTCAGTATGACAACAAAAGCACGATGCGTGCTGGCTCATCAGATAGCCAGAGAGTAATTAACAGATAAAGGTGACTACTATGAAAAAGGGCGTAATGCGACCAGGACATGTTCAGATCCGGGTATTGGATATGGACGAGGCTCTCATTCATTATCGCGATCGACTCGGGTTGATCGAGATGCACAAAGACTCAATGGGCAGGGTTTACTTGAAAGCGTGGACCGAGATTGATAAGTACTCGGTAGTGCTTCGCGAAGCAGATGAAGCTGGTATGGATTTTATGGGGTTCAAGGTCACCAGTACAGATGTAATGAACTCCCTTCGCGACGAACTCAAGGAATTCGGGTGTCAGGTTGAAAACATTCCAGCCGGTGAATTGAACGGGTGTGGAGAACGCGTGCGTTTTGATTCACCGACTGGTCACTTCTTCGAAATTTACGCGGAGAAAGAACAGACCGGGAAATGGGGCGTTACCGCTCGTAATCCGGAGGCGTGGCCTGAAGATCTAAAAGGAATGAAGACCTCCCGCTTTGATCACTGCCTGCTCTATGGCGATGATCTGGACGGCTCATTGGAGCTGTTCACAAAAGTACTGGGCTTTGATCTGGCCGAAGAAGTGATGGACGGCGATCTACGTATCGCTCAATTCCTGACGTGTTCGATGAAAGCGCATGACATAGCCTGGGTGCGCCATGAAGAAAAAGGAAAGTTTCACCATGCCTCATTTTTCCTGAATACCTGGGAAGAGGTACTTCGGGCGGCGGATCTGATATCGATGCATGATATCTCATTGGACATTGGTCCTACCCGGCACGGTCTGACACACGGACAAACAATCTACTTCTTTGATCCCTCAGGCAATCGTAATGAAGTGTTCTGTGATGGTGCAGGCGGTAACTACTACTACCCGGATTCGCCAGTAATTACCTGGGACGCCAGTGAACTGGGCAAAGCGATTTTTTATCACGATCGCGTACTGAACGAAAACTTCCTCGGTGTGGTTACCTAGTTATGAGCAATGTCGTGATAGAGAATTTCATTGCCGGCGAGTTCTGCAAAGGCACTAGTGGAAAAACCTTTGAGGTTCGCACACCCGTTGATAACAGTGTTATCGCTGTGGCTCATGAGGCGAGCAAAGAAGATGTTGCACATGCCGTGGAATCCGCTCGAGCCGCACTGACTGGTCCTTGGGGCCAAATGAAGATTGATGATCGAATCGACATGCTTCACGCGATTGCAGACGGTGTCAATCAGCGCTTCGACGAGTTCCTGGAAGCGGAATGCCTTGACACCGGCAAACCCCGTTCGCTGGCTAGCCACATTGACATTCCGAGGGGGGCTGCAAATTTCAAAGTGTTTGCCGACATGATTAAAAACGTACCCTCCGAGGCGTACCGGATGGAAACGCCAGATGGTACCGGTGCCGTGAATGTTGCGCACCGTGCGCCAAAAGGCGTCATCGGAGTGATAAGCCCCTGGAACCTGCCCCTACTGTTGATGACATGGAAGGTCGGCCCGGCTCTCGCCTGTGGCAATACTGTCGTGGTTAAACCGTCAGAGGAAACCCCGTTAACAACTACTTTGCTGGCCGAGGTGATGAATAGCTGCGGGGTACCAGCAGGGGTTTACAACGTAGTGCATGGCTTCGGACCAGATTCCGCAGGCGCATTTCTAACAGAGCACCCGGGAGTTGATGCTATTACGTTTACCGGGGAGACGGGAACCGGTGAAGTCATCACTCGCGCAGCAGCCAAAGGCCTACGGGACGTGTCGATGGAATGCGGGGGCAAGAACGCAGCTATTGTGTTCGCTGACTGCGATATGGACAAGGCGATTGAAGGTACGATGCGCTCGGCCTTCGCGAACTGTGGGCAGGTGTGTCTTGGGACAGAGCGCGTCTACGTGCAGCGACCAATATTTGAAGAATTCGTGCAACGCCTGGCCCATCAGGCCGGTGAGCTTACTCTGGGTCGGCCAGAAGATCCCGACACCAAAATGGGTCCTTTGATCAGTCTGGAACATAAAGAAAAAGTACTGTCTTATTATCGGCTTGCGGTTGAGGAGGGCGCCACAGTTGTTCTTGGCGGTGGCGAGCCAGACATGACTGAAGATCTGGCACCTGGTGCCTGGGTGCAACCTACAATCTGGACCGATCTTGATGATAATGCGCGCGTGATCAAAGAGGAAATCTTTGGTCCATGTTGCCATATTCGTCCGTTCGATGAGGAAGACGAAGTGATTGCATTGGCTAACGACAATGCATACGGCTTGGCAACAGCAATCTGGACCGAAAACAGCGCCCGAGCAATTCGCGTTGCGGAACAGATTGAGGTAGGCATTGCTTGGGTTAACAGCTGGTTTCTCAGGGATCTTCGCACGTCATTCGGCGGCTCAAAGCAATCAGGCATTGGCCGCGAAGGCGGCGTGCATTCCCTCGAGTTTTATACGGAAATGAAAAACATCTGTATCAAGCTGTAGCCCCTGTTTTAAGCACAACAAGTTAAGGAACAAAACTGAAATGGACAGTGAACAAATTGCACGCTGCGGTAATGAGTTGTACTCCGCAATGCAGGATCGTAGAACGATTGCTCCTTTAACGGATCAGCATGCCGGCATCAGTATTGACGACGCCTACCATATCTCCTTGCAGATGTTGGAGAGGCGCTTGGAAGCGGGTGAGAGCATCATAGGTAAAAAGATAGGCGTTACCAGCAAGAGCGTGCAAAGCATGCTCAACGTGCATCAGCCTGACTTTGGTTACTTGACTAACGCTATGGTGTTTTCTGATGAAATGCCAATAAGCGAACGGCTAATTCAACCTCGCGCTGAAGGCGAAATCGCATTTGTGCTGAAGAAAGACCTGATAGGCCCCGGTATCACAAACGCTGATGTATTAGCGGCCACCGAGTTGGTAATGCCGTGTTTTGAGGTTGTGGATTCCCGTATTGAGGATTGGAATATAAAAATACAGGACACGGTCGCAGACAATGCGTCTTGTGGATTATTCGCGCTGGCTGAAGCCAGCGCAGTGGACCCCAGAAAAATTGATCTGGCCACCTGTGGCATGGTGGTAAGCAAAAATGGCAATACCATAAGCACGGGGGCTGGTGCTGCCGCATTGGGCAGCCCGGTCAATTGCGTTGCCTGGTTAGCGAATACCTTGGGGCAGTTCGAGATCGGCTTGAAAGCGGGTGAAGTCATACTGTCAGGCTCATTGGTGCCACTGGTACCGGTAGTTGCGGGTGACTCCATGAGTGTGCGCATTGGTGGCATGGGCCGTTGTGACTTGAATTTTAGCTGAGAACCAAAATGAGCAGAACCTTGAGTAAAGAGGCCGTAGCGAAACTGGCCGAACATTTGGAAAAAGCTGAATTGGAAGCCTTTGAGGTAACCAAAATCACCGACGATTACCCCGACATGACCATGGTTGATGCCACCGATGTTCAATGGGAAATTCGTCGTCGCAAGGAACAGCGCGGTCACAAAATGGTGGGCATGAAAATGGGGCTTACGTCCTGGGCGAAAATGAAACAAATGGGGGTTGAGAAACCCTGTTACGGTTTCCTGGCGGATTACTTCAGCCTTTCCGACAACGCTGACGTAAAGTTTGATGAACTCATTCACCCTAAAGTAGAAGCCGAGCTCGCGTTTGTCACCAATAAACCACTATCAGGGCCAGACGTAACAGTAGAACAAGTGTTAGACGCTACCGAGTTGGTGGTTCCTGCGGTCGAAATTATTGATTCGCGATACAAAGACTTCAAATTTGATCTTGTGAGCGTTCAGGCTGATAACTCATCCTCCACGCGCTTCGTCGTGGGCAGCCATGCGGCAAAGCCAGAAGATTTCGACTGGGCTACTGTTGGCGTGGTGATGCAGAAGAATGGCGAAGTGGTAGAAGTGGGCGCTGGCGCGGCGGTTTTGGATCACCCAGCTGCCAGCGTTGCTATGTTAGCGAGCATGTTAGATGAGCGTGGCGAGAGCATTCCTGCAGGTACTTTTATCATGACTGGCGGCATCACTGCCGCTGTATTGGTTGAACGCGGTGACTCCATAGTCGTGCGCTATCAGGACCTTGGTACCGTCAGCATGCGCTTCGTATAGTTGTAATAGATTGCAAAGACAGAGAATCACAATGAACAAACTAAAGGCCGCCATTATCGGCCCAGGCAATATCGGTACCGATCTGCTCATGAAAGCCATGCGCAGCGACTGGGTTGAGCCAGTATGGATGGTGGGGATAGAAGAATCGGAAGGTATCAAGCGAGCGCGCGAATTCGGCATGAAAACCACATCTGAAGGTGTGGATGGATTAGTACCGCATGTGCTCAATGACGATGTCAGAATAGCCTTTGATGCGACCTCGGCCTATGTCCATGCTGAGAACAGCTGCAAATTAAACGAGCTGGGCGTGGTCATGATTGACCTCACGCCCGCGGCGATTGGCCCCTTTTGTATTCCACCGGTCAATCTTAAACAACACGCTGAAACGCTTGAAATGAACGTGAATATGGTCACTTGCGGTGGCCAGGCAACTATTCCAATTGTGGCGGCTGTTTCACGTGTTCAGGAAGTGGCTTACGGGGAAATTGTAGCGACGGTATCATCGAAATCGGTCGGGCCAGGCACGCGGGTTAATATCGATGAGTTTACTCGCACAACAGCGGCGGGTGTAGAGCAGGTAGGTGGCGCTAAAGAGGGGAAGGCGATCATCGTTATAAACCCCGCTGAGCCACCATTAATAATGCGAGATACTGTGCATTGCCTGACAACAGACGCGCCTGATGAGGCAGCTATCAGCGATTCAATTCACGCGATGATAGGGGAGGTGCAGCGCTACGTTCCAGGTTATCGTTTGGTGAACGGACCGGTGTTCGAAGACAAGCGCGTCACAGTGTATCTGGAAGTGGAAGGCCTGGGCGATTTTTTGCCAACGTACGCAGGTAATCTGGACATCATGACGGCTGCGGCTTTACGCACTGCCGAACTGTTTGCCGAAGAGTCGGCGAGTGGAAATCTGCAATTACCACAGCGCGGCTAAGTAACGTAGCGGGAAAAACTGAGTAGAGATCACATGAACCTTGAAGGAACACAAGTACGATTGCACGACATGAGCTTGCGTGACGGCATGCATGCAAAGCAACATCAAATTTCCTTACAGGAGATGATTGATGTTGCGACTGGCTTGGACGCTGCGGGAATGCCATTGATTGAAATCAGCCATGGCGACGGCCTGGGTGGTCGATCGGTAAATTACGGATTTCCTGCTCACAGTGACGAAGAATACCTTCGTGCCGTGGTTCCGAAAATGCAACAGGCAAAAATATCCGCACTGTTGCTTCCAGGCATTGGAACGGTGGATCACCTAAGAATGGCCAAAGAGTGTGGCGTTACAACTATTAGGGTAGCCACACATTGTACAGAGGCCGATGTATCGCAGCAGCACATTGGTCTGGCGGCTGAAATGGAAATGGACACGGTTGGCTTTTTAATGATGGCCCACATGGTGCCAGCCGAAAAAATCCTGGAGCAAGCGCGTTTGATGGAATCTTACGGCGCAAACTGTTTGTATTGCACCGACTCAGCGGGCTATATGTTGCCTGATGAAGTGACTGAAAAGATTGGTCTGCTGCGTTCGGAGCTGAAACCGGATACCGAAGTGGGTTTCCATGGCCATCACAATTTAGGCATGGGCATTGCCAATTCACTGGCGGCCATTGAGGCGGGCGCCTCTCGCATCGACGGTTCCGTGGCTGGTTTGGGTGCCGGTGCTGGCAATACACCGCTTGAAGTTCTGGTCGCAGTACTGCATAGAATGAAGGCTCATACGGGCATCGATTTATACAGCGTTATGGACGTTGCTGAGGATATCGTTGTTCCAATGATGGATCAGCCAATTCGACTTGATCGTGATGCTTTAACCCTGGGTTATGCCGGCGTCTATTCATCGTTTCTGTTGTTTGCGCAGCGCGCAGAAAAAAAATACGGCGTTTCAGCTCGCGACATATTGGTTGAGTTGGGTAAACGTGGAACAGTCGGTGGCCAGGAAGACATGATTGAGGACCTTGCGCTAACTATGTCAAAGACCGGTTAGATGATGTGCCGTATCACTGTTTTATTTTTCTCGCTATTGACTTTGCCAATTTCAGCTGGCGAGATTGAGTCATCGTTTGATGTAGATCGAGAAGAACTCGCCAAACAATCAGGTCCTGCTGCGGGCACTGTAATAGGTCCGGACAATATCGCGCAGCACACTACCTATGTCGACACAGATATTGCGGGTTTAATCCGCGCCGGCGATTTTGAAATTACCGTGGGCGACACCCATGCATTTGCGATAAACCCGGACTATGTACAAGCGACTGTTACGCATTACGAAGGTGTGACACTTGGAGAACAACCCGGTGTAATCAATAACTACCACCTTGGAAGACCTTTCCCTCGGCCTCTGTCGCTCGACGATGTTCGTGCGGGTGATAAGGCTGCGTGGAATATGCGTTACAGCTACGCGCCTGACGAAAACGAGGTGAGAGAGTTTATTTGGCACTATCGCAATATGCGAACGGGCAAACTTGAGCGCACCTTGGAAATGTACGGTGGTATGTTGCGATTTAAGCATCGGCATACGCATCAGCCCATGCCAGAGCTGCCTGACAATCGTGCCGATATATTCAATGCGTTGTACCTGCGTGTTGATCGCCCACAAGACGTGCGCAACACACAGCTTCTGGTTCACCGGCAAGAAGACGATACTCGCAGCGAAAAAGCCTGGATGTACAGCGCTACACAGCGACGCGTTCGGGTGTTGGCAACGGGTCAGACTACTGATGCATTTCTGGGCAGCGATATTATGATCGAAGATTTTCTCGGTTATAACGGCCGTATAATGGACATGGATTGGAAGTACCTTGAGAGCCGGTGGATTCTCATGCCACTCTATCGCCACAGTGAATTGCCTGTTGAATCACTCGATTCCAAATCAAACGATAAAGAAACCGGGTTTCAATTGGTTGATTTTCATGGAAGAGGGTCGTGTTTTCCAAATGTGACCTGGCAATTGCGCAAAGCTTACGTTATTGAAGCGGTGCCCAAGTCGCGCGAGCATCCCTTATCCAAACGCATTTTCTATGTTGATGCTCAAGGCTTCGGCCCTGCCGTGACCAAAATATACGATAGAGCGGGTAAACTGTGGAAGATCGGCTTGGTGGCTGTGTCTGATTCTGAGTATCACCATCCGGATAACAAAGCCTGGCAGGGAGGCATTACAGACGCAGTATCAATGATTGATGTCCAGGCCGAACACTGCACTACCATACAACTGCTGCCAGTGTTGCCCTCACGCCCATTACGCCCAAATCAATTCACGCCACAACAACTGCGCGCTGTAGGGCGCTGATGGCAAAGCAAAGGACGTCATCCTATGACCGAAGCGACAAAGATAAACCTGTTTTTTAATTTTAGAAGCCCTTATTGCTATATAGCTTCTAAAACGATCTTTTCCCTGGTGGATGATTTTCATGCTGAATTTGAATGGAAGCCACTTGCCGGTTGGACAGGCCGTTCTGCGCCAGAGCGGGCCAAAGTTAAAATTCCGCTGGTTCGCCAGGATATTCGCCGCATAGCAAAGAAGATGGGCATTCCGATGAATCCACCACCCATTACCACTGATCCTACCAAAGCGGGTGCAGGATCCCTGCTCGCCGAAGAGCATGGACTATTGCGTGAGTATGTAGTGGCTATGATGGATAAGGAATGGGGCGAGGGACAGGACATTGGCGACTCCGAAATAATTGCAGCAGTAGGGCAAGAGATTGGCCTCGATTCGCAAGATTTGCTTGAAGCGGTTGAGTCACCGGCGAATCTTGCACGTATGGATGAGAACTGGCGAGAAGCGCAGTCGCTGGGCGTGTTTGGTGTTCCTACATTTGTTGTTGGCGAAGAAATATTTTGGGGCAGTGATCGTGTTGATTACCTGCGCGACTATTTGTACGAGTTAGGATTGGCTAAGCAGTGAATGCGGCGCTACCAACACTGTATTTCCGGTCGGATTGTCCTTTTTGCTGGAAAGTACGCATAGTACTGGCTGAACTTGATATTCAGTATGTGGCTGTAGAAACCCAACTTGGAGAGAAGCACCCAGACGTGTTGCGCCTAAATCCCAAAGGTTCGGTTCCCGTTTTCGTCGATGGTGAAGCTACTATCTGGGAATCTTCAGTCATAATAGAATATGTATTGGATGGTCCGAAGCGATCACTTCTGCTGCCGAACACACCCGCAAAGAGAAGCGACGCGCGCTTGCTGCACAGCTACTCCGATAGTGTTGTCGGTCCCGCGCTACGGGGTCTTGTATTTGAGAAACGCTCTAATGCGAAAGAATCATGGAATTTGAAGTTTATCGCGGAAAGTGAAACCGCATGGCGAGCGTGCCAGGAGCAATTAGCTGACTGGTTAGGCGACAAAGACTATTTTTGTGATCAATTTTCGATAGCTGAATGTGCCTTGTTGGCTCGCTTTGCGATCGCTGACTATTACGGTTCTCCAATACCAAAACACTTGGAACGCCTGGAGAGTTGGTATAGCGCTGGAAATCGACGCCATAGCTTTAAAAGCACATTTCCTGATGCGTTCGTTTAAGTAAGGACTCATGCACCAAAATTCGCCTCAATCCCTTGAAACTACAGATTCAGGTCAGGTTACCACCTCAATTGTTCGTACGATTCTGCCAAACAGAGAAGAACAGTATGAAGCCTGGTTAACTGGAATCACCGCCGATGCGGTCAAATTCCCAGGTCATATGGGTGTGAACATCCTGCGGCCAGGCAAAGATTCGCGTCGTTACGTTTCCATCTTTCGATTTGATTCATTCGAGCACTCACAAGCATGGGAGCAATCATCTATCCGTAAGGAGTGGCTTGGTCGATTGCAAGGCATAGTGGAAGGTAACGACGAAGTTAGAAAAAGTACCGGCCTTGAATTCTGGTTCAGCCTGCCGGAACTACCTGCTGCTCACCCTTCACCACACAAAATGGCGTTGATACTGATGGTTGTGGTGTTTGTTCTTGTGATTCTAATCAATTATGCGATTACGCCATTGACAGATGGGTGGCCAGGCATTGCGAAAGTGTTTTTAGCGGTGTTCCTTCAAGTGGCACTAATGACATATTTTGTAATGCCGCGTGTTACTCGACTGCTCAAAAGCTGGCTTTATAACAATTGGCGATAGCTGACTCAGCGCGCGACAAAATCAACCAATAGAGTATTGAAAGACTGGCTATGCTCTATCTGAGTCCAGTGGCCGCAATGGCCGTACATATGCAACTCCGAGTTGGGTATCAAAGAAAACAACTGGTGTGAATTGGCGGGCGGGATTACCTTGTCTTCGCGGCCATGACAAATCAAGGCAGGACAGGTAATCGATTTGATGTCCTCATCGGCGAAAGCCATGGCATCTATCCACCGCTGTCTTGGTGCTGGAAACATGCTGGCAAACGATTCCTGAAAACCTTTCTGAATACTGGCACGATAACGCAGATTGATAAGATCGTCGGTCATCATTTGCTGATTGTAGGCAAAGTACTCCATCACTTTCTTCATGTTTTGCTCAGATGGGGTGTAACCCCATACTTTATCCAGACCCTCAGTTAGCTCAAACGGTACACCAACGCTGCCCATCAAAATCAGTTTCTCCACTCGCTCTGGAAAACGAATTGCGATACCGAGTGCAATCGCGCCACCAAAAGAGTTGCCCACAAGGGAAAAGGTGTCGATTGACAGAGTATCCATTACAGCGACGGCATGGGAAATCCAGTTGTCCATCGTGTATTCGAATGCTTCAGGTCGTTCAGTAAAGCCAAAGCCGACCATATCAGGTGCCACTACGCGGGAGTTTTCTGCCAGTGCTGGAATGGTCAGTCGCCAATTTGCCCAGGCGCTAACACCTGGTCCGGAACCATGAATGAGCAGTACAGGAGATCCATTGCCCCCTGTGTCGTGATAGTTTGTTTCAATTTCATTTGCTTGCAGGCTTAAGCCTATTTCCGGGTTCTCGTTATGCATGCTTGTCAATAGCTAGGTGAAGGAACATTCCCATATTGAGTGCACAATACATGCCAGCAATACGATATACGCATCGATCAATTTTCTTGATATAAATCATGAGTTTACACCATGTGTTGTGTTAGAGGGGCTCGTGCAGATGTATGCCAACTACTCAAATAGTAAAAACCTAGAACGCTATTAATGTTTTGAGCAGATGAAAATTGGGGCCTGAAGTGCGGTGGTACGGATGACTAAAACCCTGAGTTCAGTTTTACTTTGACAACTCCTCCATTAACTTTTCAGGCTGCCATCCAAGCTGACTGGTCAGCTCGGCCATACCCCCTTTTTTGGCATTGATGCGCGCCGCTCATAGGAGAGCACCAGGACGCCCCAGGCATTCTGGTGCTCTCCTAGCGCCAAGAGCGCCAATTGGTACTCCGTCTTCAGGCAAGATCGTTAAATGCATGCCAATCACGGTATAGAATGAGCTCTTACATCCAGCGGCGGCAATTCCTGCTACAGCACTTCCAGATTTAAGCCATGCTGATCCAGCCAGGGTTTTTGCTCGGTGAGAATCTCGGAATTGCTCACTACTGCGACACTTGCCGCGTTTGTATCACCCAGCCATCGTTCGCCCACTCGCTTCAGGTCGTTCGCGGTAACATTCAGCACCCGACGCCGGAATTGTTCGCGCTGCTCAGGTGTGCGCCCAGACAGAGAGCTGTGAAATTGCTGCTTTGCTTCACCGGCGGGCGAGCCTGGTTTGTCCAGCGACGATACCACGCCAAGAATGGCTTCTTCCACCGCTTGCCAGTCATGTTTAGTGTCCAGCAACCAGTGAATGGACTGGTCGAAGTCGTCCATTGTTTCGGTCAATCTTGGGTCGCGGTAACTGTAGAACCGAAAATTGGCATTCGCTGAATCATGGCTGGCACCGCCTCCGTAGGCGCCACCTTGTTCTCTGATGGCCCGGTGCAAGTAACCGTTTCGCAGAAAGCCGCCCAGCACAGTCAGAGCTGCTGCGTCTTCGTGATCTGTGGATACAGTGGGGTAGGCTTTGGCGCAGAAGTTTACCTGGGTATTGGTTTGCCACGCCAATCGACGCTGTTCCCTGATGGCATTCAATTGCAAACTGGAATTGTCCTGCCCCGGGGCGGGCAACAGGTCAAGCGATTTCTCCAGACCTGAAAGACATGCAGTGAATTGGTCTTGCTCGGCAACCAATAGCAGCTGCCGCGTCTGCGCCAGAAGCATCTTATGCATTGCGAGAAGTTCCGCTTGCAATGCGTCAATATCGCAGTCTTTGTTAATCTCTTTAAGCCAACGAATACCCTGCAAACCAGAACTCATATAAGACACTTGCGCCACCGGGCTCATGCCGCTGCACGCGGCACTCATGGCCAGAGAGTGGCCATTGCCAGTGATACTCTGTTCACGGCGCGCACTCATCTGAGCGATCAATTCCCTGATTCTGCTTGACTCATCAAACCGAACCTCGTTGAAGGTACGCATTATCAGCTCGCTCAGTTCACCGTTTTTGCGACTCAATGCTTTACCTGAGAGAACAATAAAGCCGCGCTGATCCTGCTCACTACCGGGCAACGGCCGTACGGCAGAATACGCACCCAAACTACCGCAATGCGCGGCTTGCAGTGCCTGCGTTTGCAAGTAATCCATGTCGCCCAAACCCAGTTCGCTTATAAAACTGGTGAACAGAGGTAGCAATTGCAACTGTTTTTCTGAAAATGCCGGCATGGGTACGACTAACTGTTGGTAAACAATGCCATTAGTACCCTGCGGAAAGAACGTCAGTGGCGTTGTGTGATGTCCAATTGCAGACTCAGTGTAAGAGTGAACCTTTATGCCAGCTGGCACGTCACTTAGCTCTACTTTCGGTAGAATATCCGCATCATCCACACGCTCCTGACGAGCCTGCAGTTGGTTGGCAAGCTCAACCACCGCTTGTCGTTCCTGGTCTGACATTTTTGCCTTCATCTCAGCCAGGCGCGATGCTTCGCTGTCATTGCGTAATTTGCTCAGTTCTGGGTCGGGGTGCATCACCAGAGTCAGTCTGTGCGTGTTCTCCAGCAATAGTTTGCGGGTTAACTGCTTGATGTATTCGGGGTCGGCAATCTTCTGGCGGAGTTCTTCTAACACAGGTTCTATGTTGAGTGCTGCTACCGGGTCACCACGATGGGTGGCGGGTCCAAGCGCTGCCATGATAATTTGCAGGCCGTAGGGGTAGCCATCACCGCCAATCTCTCGCTGATGGAACTCCAGTTGATGCAGAACTGATTCCAGACGTTCGTGTTCCACGCCATGCTTGGCAATACGTTCCAGAGTATCGAGTATCAAGGCTTCGAAGTCGTCCACTGCATCACGGGCCGCACCTTCAATACCGCAGCAGAACACCAATTCGCGGTTAGAGTCTTCCATGCCGCATAAAGGGCTGGGTGCGCTGCCGAGCTGCGTGGTTTCCAGGACCTGCATTAAGGGTGAGGAAGAATTGTCTAATAACACATTGGACAGCAACTGCGCTTCGAGAAGGTCTTGCAACTTGGTGCTGTTGCCCAGCAGCCAACCCATGATCATATGACTTTTGTTGTCGCCATCAGCGTCGTCGCTGGGGTAGTGTTCTATTACTCTTTGTGGCTCGCTGAAGCGCTGTTCATCAGCAACCGCTATCTCTTCGTCCAAACGCTCAAAGCGCAGCAACGCAAGTGTTTCAAATTTTTGCTGGTGATCTTTGGCATCAATGTCGCCGTAGGTCAAAAACATGGCATTGCTGGGGTGGTAATGCGTTTTGTAAAACGCCAGTAGCTGCTCATAGCTCAGATCTGGAATGTCTTCGGGGTCACCGCCGCTGTTGTAGTGATAGGTCGTGGTCGGGAACAGGTATTTACTCAGGGTCTGCCACAGTTGACTGCTGATTGAGCTCATCGCCCCTTTCATTTCGTTGAATACAACGCCTTTGAACACCAGCTTGCTGTTCGGGTTATCAGCCTCTTCAAACTCCACACGATGGCCTTCCTGAGCAAAGTCAAGCTCATCAAGGCGCGAGAAGAATACGGCATCCAGGTACACCTGCAACAGATTGTCGAAGTCTTTGCGGTTTTGACTGGCAAATGGGTAAGCTGTCCAGTCGCTGCTGGTAAACGCGTTCATAAACGTATTTAGGGAGCGACGGATCATCATAAAAAATGGATCACGTACAGGGTATTTTTCGCTCCCACACAAGGCAGTGTGTTCGAGTATATGCGCAACGCCGGTTGAGTCTTCGGGCACTGTTCTAAGCGCCACCATAAACACATTTTCCGGGTTGTCGGCAGACAGGTGGTAGTGTTTTGCACCTGTTTTGCTGTGTTCATATTCTTCCAGAGTCAGGTTTAAGGCCGGGATTTCCTGGCTACGAAGGTGTTCAAAAGCGTGGTGTGCGTTCATAAATCCTGTATCAATAGTGGGTATGCGTGATGACCGCTGGAGTCTCGATATTCGCCCCAAAGCCTGTTTACCACAAATAGTGCTTGCGGCAAATTAGGCCAAGGTAAGCGGCATGCGAGTCAGCCCTCTTGTAATTTTATCTCATAAATCTGTGACCAGTACTTGCCGGTTACCAGAAAGGTGTTGGATTCCGGTTTATACGCAATACCATTCAAGGCATCGGCCGACTTATGTTCGTAGTTGCGTAGTGCTGATAGGTCTACTTGTTCGACCACGCGGCCGCTGACGGGATCAATGGCGACAATAGTGTCTTCGTACCATATATTCGCGTAGATCAGCCCGTTAACCCATTCGAGTTCGTTTAAACGCGTCAGCGCTCTGCCATTGAGGGTTACATTGAGCGTGCTTTCCGTTTCGAACGTGCGTGCGTTTCTGAAACTCAGTTCCTGGCTACCATTGCTCATGATCAATTGCCGACCATTGCTGGTCAAACCCCAACCCTGACCGTAATACTCCAGTCTACCCAGTTTTTGCAGGGTTTTCGGGTCGTACAGAAAACAAACACCGGCTTTCCAGGTAAGCAGGTAAAGCGCGTCAGCGTGCAAAGTTAAACCTTCCGCAAATAAATACGCGGGTAGATCCGTTCGTGCTGCAACCCGGTGACCCGAGCCAGGTTCCAATCGCACCAGATGCGACTTACCGTAATTGCCGCTGCTCTCAAACAGCGTATTGTTTTCACCGAGCACCAAACCCTGAGTAAAGGCGTGCGGTCTGTGGGGCAGGGTGGCCACCAGTTCGAACGACAGCTGCCGAGCATCGCCTGTCGTAGCGTCAGTGGTGTCTTTGAGGTCTGCCGCGCCACACGCGGTCAACACAAAAACGACGAAGGTGAGAAAACGCAGCAAGGAACAGAACGTACTTTTCGTATAGCGAGGGTTTGAGCCTAACGTGTCAGGGCACTGGCGTCTCTGTAAATCTGCCGCTCATTGACGAAGATAATTGCATTTTTCACGGCACGGCTGACTTTTAACTCAATTTCCTGGCATTCCTTGGGTGACATATACAAGGTCATGTCAACATCGCTTCGAATATAGCGCGGCGGCAAATGGTTAAGCGCCACACAGGCAACGTTGCCAATGTAATCAAGGTCATCGGCCTTGTCTGCCTCGATAGTAAGAATGTGATCGAGCACCAGCCGTTCATAGAAATTATGAAAGGCCTCGGAAGAGAAGTCTCGGTCTCGCCAGTCCAGTGACGTTTTCATCAGCATAATGCTCCCACCTGTGACGTAACTGTTTACTAGTTAACCACAGATTCAGTGCGCTGCGAAGTGGCCGCGGGTAATATTTCGGACAATAAAACGCGCCGGTGATAGTGCATGACGCAGACGTGATGGCAAAGGGGAAAATTCGTTGTTGATCTGGCTCGCCAGCTGCTCAGCGCACAGCGGCGCAAAACACAGGCCGCGCGAGCCATACGCAGTGTTGACAAATAAACCTTGATGATAGGGTGCAGGTGTATTCAGTGGTTTGTTCTTGTCGTGTTGAAGGTCGGCAAATACTGAGTAAAACTCGGATTCGATCGGTGCCGGGCCGACGATCGGCAAATAGTCCGGCGAGGTGCAGCGCAGCGCGACCCAGCCATCACTAGCGGCTTGCTGAGCGAACGATGGGTCACTAACTAATACGGCCGCCGCCGCGGTATTCTGGCGATGCTCTTCGTTGCGTAAGTCTGTGGTCCAATCGTCCAGAACATAGCTGGAGCCTGACCAGTGTTTCCCATCCTTCGCCGGTGTCAGATAGGAATCTTCGCACAGCACAGCTCGCAAGCCTGAGCTTCGCTTGGTCGGCGACATTGCGGTGAGCTGGCCACGGATTACCCCGCTTGGCAGGTGACTCAACTGCGAAAACTGGCGGCTGTGCGGACCGCAGCAAACCACAACTGCGCCATACTCTTCGGTGTGTTGCTCGGGGTGATTTGTTCGCAAACGCAGAGCGTTACCCGATCCACTAATGTCCAAGATTTTAAGTCCAGCCTTAACACTTATCTGCTCGCGCTGAATCAACAGTTGGCAAAGCTCTGCCATGTGAATCGCGCGCCCCTGTGGGAAATAAAGTGCTGCCCGTCCGGCGTCCAGGCCCGCTCGGTTCGCGCATGCAGCGGAGTCCAGTAACTCGAGATACGATGAATCATCAATGTAATTGGCAAGCTTGAAGGCAGTGTCCCAGTCATCAATAAACTGCAGCAGACCGCAGGGTTCGGTCGCCAGCCTGATCGAATAGTAGTGGCATGCGTACACGTATGCTTGCAAGGAAAAATCAGCTAATGGTGAACTGTATTGCGATAAAGGGCTGTACAGGGCTGCGCCTGGATTGCCGGAAGCGCCGCCAGCCAGCTTATGATGCGACTCAAAAATTGTGGACTGAATGCCCCGGTCAGCCAATGCCGCCGCTGTGGTGCAGCCGGCCAGGCCGGCACCAATAATGGCCACTTTTTTTCTCAGTGTTTCGCGCGTCTCCCACGCAGAATTCACTGGTGTGGAATACCAGGTTGCAGCAGGAAACCAACGATTTCTTCTGTATCTTGGGCTAGGGCTAGGGCTAGGGCTGGGGTCCTCAAACGTGCCCAGCAGCATTTCACGCTTGCCGGCGAACCCCACTTGTTTGTGCACGAGGAAGCCTTCGGCGCGCAGCTTACGCCTGACATGACCCGCTGCAGAAAAAGAGGACATAGTGGTTCCCGGTTTGCTCAACGCAGCGATCAGCCGGAACAATTCTTCTGACCACATGTCCGCATTTTTACTGGGTGCAAATCCGTCCAGATACCAGGCATCGATGGCTTGACGGTGTTGGCACAGGGTGGGCCGGTCGCTGTGGCGTAGAGTGGCCAGTACATCAACAGCATCGCCAAACAATAGATTCAGACCGACACCGTTACTAAAATCCAGTCGATGGAAGCCGGTCAGCAACGGCGGGTAGTGCTGCAGCAGCTGTGTTGCTTCTTCATGCAGTTCGGGGAAGGCTTGCAGCGCTTTTTTCAGGTCATGCCTGGTCAGAGGATGTTTTTCAACGCTAAAGTAGTCCAGACGAGTCAGCCTGGAGTATTTTCGCCACGCTTTGAGCGTCAGTAAAAAATTGAGACCACTGCCAAAGCCGAGCTCGCCAACAGTGAATGAAGTGGGCTCATGGGTTTGCTGATCACTGCACCAGCGCCCTGGTAGCCGATTGGCTGACAAATAGACGTACTCACTCTCAGCCACGCCATCGGTGGGGGAAAAATAAATATCTTCGAAGTCCTGACTGTAGGGCGCGCCATTGTCCAGCCAGCGAACGCGTGCGGGCTTTATAGCGGTGCGTAAATCGCTCACCGGGCTATTCTGCGACAGCCGATAGTCAGTTCGTTATCTGGCCTGCGCCAGTCGCTCTACGTGCTCTTGCTGCCGGGGTTCGGTCGAGGGTGCCTTATGGTAGCGCTTCAACACCTGTTTTTGCCAAACCACTCCTTGGCGGTTGCGCTCTAGCAAATTTATACGATCTTGCAGGTAGTCTGTGGTGCGCGACATTTGGTGCTGGGTCTCTTGCAAAGCGTTCAGTGCACGATTGTACTTCCGTTCGGCTAAATAAACCTCAAAATCCGCATGCCGTTGCCTGGCTTGATAGTCAATGTCACCGTCATCCGGCAGTTGCTGAGCGATGCCAGCGTGCTTTTCAACCAGCGATTGGAGTGACTTGTACAAAGTGGATGCGTGAACCTCGAGGCCGTCGCGCTGCGCGCTCAGCAATTCGATCTCACTGCGCAAGCTTTGAATGGTATTTTCCAAACGTTTGATGCGCTGCTCGTAACGCACCAGTTTGCTCGCCTCGACCTGGACATCGATAGTTTCAACCTGGTTATCAAGGCTTGCGCAAAACGCACTGGCGCTCCCCAGCATTAACAAGCACGTCGTGCCCAGCGCAACGATCGCCTCAGTAGGCCTTGCACGCCGTGGTTTCAGAGTGGCTAGCAAATATCCCAAACCCACTACTCCATGTGATTGCGTGGCGAGTCTAACACGCGCTCAGGGCGCCGTGCAGCTGTCAATATATTGACGTAAATCGGCTGCCTGCAGGCTTAAATGGTACAATCATGGTGTGTTGCTCAGCGAATTCGAAATAATCACCGGTGTACTGGTATTCCTGGTGGGTTCTGTACTCACTACCATCGGCGCTATCCACGCACTTCTGAATAAACGTGACCCGCGCAGCGCGCTGGCATGGATTGCAATGTGCATTGCCTTACCGTTTCTGGGTGTGCTTCTCTACTACGTTTTTGGTAAGAACAGGATAAGAACACGCGCACAACGTATGACACCAGGTATCGGGCGGATGGCCAATACCTGGCAGTACGAAGCGCAGCATGCCACTGTCCGTACGGATTACTCCAACCTGGCTCGTTTGTCAGCGGCATCCAGTCAGCGGCCGCTTCTATCGGGGAATAACATTGAACCGCTGTACAATGGCGATATGGCCTACCCGACCATGTTGCAGGCCATTGATAACGCACAGTCAACCATCTATCTCGCCACCTACATTTTTGAATCGCGCAAGATAGGGCGCCGTTTTATTGAGGCACTTGCGGCTGCACATAGACGCGGTGTGGTTGTAAAAGTTCTGATTGATGGTGTTGGTGAAAAATACGACTTTCCATTTGCCAGCGGTCAGCTCAGCAAGCATGGTGTTGATGTTGCGCTCTATCTCCCACCCACCTTGTTCCCTCCGAACCTGACGATCAACTTGAGAAACCACCGCAAGCTGTTACTCATTGACGGAGAGCTTGGTTTTACCGGGGGCATGAATATTCGGCAAAACCATTTAAACCTGAACAATCGCAATGGTTTTAAAGACATACACTTTGTATTGCATGGTCCCATACTTCGCCAATTGGAACAGGTGTTCATCGGCGACTGGTTGTTCACAACAAATGAACAACTGCCATTGCCACGCACTGACAACCTGGTTCTCTACGAGCAGGATATGGCGTGCCGGGTTTTGCTCGAAGGTCCAAACGAAGACGTCGACAAACTGACCTGGGTACTGGTTGGCGCATTATCGCTGGCGCAAAACAGTATTCTGATCATGACGCCTTATTTTCTGCCTTCCAGAGAGCTTGAGGTGGCGCTACAGACCGCGGCGCTGCGGGGTGTGGATGTGTCTATTGTATTGCCTGCCCGGAATAATCTGCCATTCATGACCTGGGCCACCACCCATGTGCTGCCGTCACTGCTGGCAACCGGCGTAAAGATTTACAGCATGCCCGGCCCGTTTGTACACAGTAAGTTATTCGTTGTTGACGATTACTATGTGCAACTTGGTTCATCCAATTTGGACCCGAGAAGCCTGCGGCTTAACTTCGAACTGGTGGTTGAAGTCTATGACCAGCCTTTTGGAGAGCGGATGGCATTGCACGCTCGCGAATGCATCGGCCAATCGCGACTGATAACGCGAGAAGAACTAAGCAAGCACGGCCTGTGGCGGCGTATGCGCAACGCCTTCTTCTGGCTGTTCTCGCCGTACTTGTAAAATACGAGCAAGCCGTTGAACAAGAAACTGCATAGCGCACAAGCTCGCTGCCGCTTTCCCGTGGAACTACCGGTCAGCGCATTTGCCGATGAGATTATTGCCGCGTTAAAGCGCCAGCAAGTGATTGTGGTGGCGGGCCATACAGGTTCCGGAAAAACCACGCAACTGCCGAAAATGTGCTTGCTTGCCGGGTTTGGCAACAAAAAACAAATTGCGCATACACAGCCGCGCCGGCTGGCTGCGATGACTGTTGCACAGCGGCTCGCTGATGAACTGCAATCAGAGCTTGGTGATGAGGTTGGCTATCAGGTTCGGTTTGATCGACAACATGCGAGTCGATGCTTGATTAAACTGCAGACTGATGGGATTTTGCTGAACGAAATTCAGCGCGATCCTTTGTTAAGACGCTATGACTGCATCATTGTTGATGAGGCGCACGAACGCTCACTGAATGTGGACTTTTTGCTGGCCTACCTGCGTCGCATTCTGCCAAGTCGTCCTGATCTTCGCGTAGTGATCACGTCCGCCACCATCGATACAGAACGCTTCTCAACATTTTTCTTTAATGCGCCGGTGTTTGAGATCTCAGGCCAAACGTATCCGGTTGATGTTCGCTATCGACCATTGCCGGAAGATGAGGATCTGTATCGGTGGCTTGCCGATACTGCCGAAGAGCTTATGGCGCTGCCACGAGAGCAATCCCCAGATGTCAAAGACATATTGATATTCTTGAGTACCGAGAACGAAATCCATGAAGCGTCCCGGGTTCTGAGGGGGCGCTTTCCGTTTCGTTGCGAGGTGTTACCCCTATACGCTCGTTTGCCAGCACGACAGCAACAAAAGGTGTTCAAACGCACACCGGGAGGTTTGCCCCGCATTGTGCTCGCCACGAACATTGCTGAAACGTCAGTGACTGTACCGGGAATTCGATACGTTATTGATACCGGTTACGCGCGCTTCAGTCGCTACAGTTACGCGCACAAAATACAGCAACTGCCTATCGAAGAAGTGTCACGCGCATCGGCGTTGCAGCGCGCTGGGCGTTGTGGGCGGCTGGCGCCCGGCGTGTGCGTTCGGCTGTACAGTGAAGAATCATTTCTGGAGCGAGCTGAATTCACTGAGCCCGAGATTCTGCGCACCAACCTTGCCGCGGTCATTCTGAAGTTGTCCATGCTGGGCGTGAATGATGTTGAAGAATTTGAGTTTCTTGAAAAGCCGGATTCAAGGCTGTTGCGTGACGGTGAACGATTGCTGCTGGAACTTAAAGCGATTGAGGCGAACGCCGAGACAGACCCCCGTACGGGCTCGCCAAGTTACGTGATCAACAACGTCGGCAGGCAATTAGCACAGCTGCCGCTGGATCCCAGACTGGGTAGAACCCTGTTGGCCGGCCAGCAGTTCAAGTGCCTGCGTGAGGTTGTTGTCATCGCCGCTGTACTCAGTGCGGCCGATCCCCGTGAAAGGCCGGCAGCGCAGCAACAGCAAGCAGATAAATTGCATAAGCGCTTTGAAGATGTGCGTTCTGATTTCATTACTTTACTAAAACTCTGGCGCTACTTACAAAAGTTACGTAAGGAATTGAGCTCGGCGGCGTTTAACAAACGCTTGCGGCGAGAATTTATCTCTGTTCAGCGCACTAAAGACTGGTTTGACGTGCACAAGCAACTAATGGGTCTGGTGGAAGAGGCCGGTTTGCGTGGCAACAGCAAACCGGCCGCAGCGGACCTGGTGCATAAGGCGATGCTCAGCGGTTTTGTCACCCAAATTGGCGTGTTAGATGAAAAGCGTGAGTACCTGGGAACGCGACGGCGCCGGTTTCGCTTGTTCCCCGGTTCTGCGTTAGCGGCCAAACCACCTTCAATGATTTTTGCCACCGAAATCGTCGAGACCGGCGCTGTGTACGCCAGAAATGCAGCCAGAATCAGGCCAGAGTGGGTGCTCAAGGAAGCCCGGCATATGCTCACCCAGCGTTTGACTGAGCCATTTTTCGATCAGCAAAGTGGCGTCATCCGGGCCTATGAGACCGCCAGTTTGCAGGGACTTGAAATCAGCCGGGGCAGGCAAGTGTTATTCACACCGCATCAGCCGCTGGAGGCGAGGCGGATTTTTATTGAGCAGGCGCTAGTTGCGGGTGCGTGGCGAGCGGATCTGGACTTCATTCGACACAATGCAGCCAGTGCCGGCAAAGCCAGGGAAATAAGCGCCAAACTTCGACGGCCTGACCTGCTCTGCGTGGACGAGGCGTTGGAAGAACGCTACCAAGACCATCTGCCCGAATGGGTAAACTCCTGTAAAGCCATGCGACGCTGGCATGCCCAGGCGAATTCGCAAGCGCGAGATGCTCTGTGTGTAGCTATGCACGAAATGCTGGAAGAGCCTGTTGCTGCTGAGTTGCTGGATCAGTATCCAGATGTTATTGAGCGCGACGGCAATCAGTTTGCGGTTCGTTATCATTTTTGCCCGGGTGATGATGCCGATGGCATTGAGATATTCGTGCCTTCTGCGCTGAGCAGCGTTATTACCGGGCACAGTTTTGATGATCTGGTTCCGGGTATGTTTGCAGAAAAATGCGCTGCGATACTGAGGACCTTGCCAAAATCGGTACGCAAGAAACTGGTGCCCATCAACGACACCGTAGAGCAGCACCGAGACCAGCTTGAGAATGGGAACGGCGGCTTGATTCATCGGCTTGAATTACTGCTGGTTGAGCATTTCCGGGTTTTCGAAGGTGACATACAGTGGGATCTGTCGCGGGTTCCTGAACATCTTTTTGCCAGAGTCAGTGTGATTGATGAGTCGAACCAGGTGGTGCGGCAGTATCGCGCAAAAGCTCAAACGCTGGTCCAAAAAACTGTTTCCAAATCACCCGCAACAGCTGAGTCAAACCCGAAAGCATCCACGTTAAGTAGCGAGATGTTCCAGCGTGCGCCATTTAACAGGCCGGTGCACGGCGTTGGTGACTACCCTGACTTACCGGCGGTCTATGACTATCAATTGGGTGAACTGTCGTATCGCGCGTTTCCTGGCATGCTGCAAGGCGACGAGCGCATGGATTTGTGTTTGTTTCACAACGAACACAGTGCAGGGCGCTATACGAGATGGGCGCTTTCGGCGCTGTATCAGCGTGCTTTGCCCGAGCTGACCAGGCAGTTGCGAGCTCAGCTATACAGCAGTAACAAACAGTCACTCGCGCTGAGTGTATTCCCGGAACAGCGGCAGTTTGTTGCTGACACTCTGCAGCGTGTCTTCTACGAAGCTTTTGATGTGGCTGCTCATATTCCACGCAATCGTGCTGAATTTAATGCGCAGCTCAAAGCACGTGCAGCGTCAGTACAGCCGGCTTACGCACAGTGGATCAGTGTTTTTGATAGCGTATTGCTTATGCATTACCGCGTGGCGCGTGCCGTTGAAAATGTGAGTTCTTCCCATTTTAAGTACGCTCTTGAGGATGTTAAGCAACAATTGAACAGTTTACTATGCAAAGGGTTTCTTGGCCGCGTGGCGAGTGAGCAACTGGTGCACTACCCGCGCTATTTGGAAGCGGCCGCAATTCGGCTGGAACGACTCCGCGAGCAACAGGGTAGGGACAAGCAGCAATACCAACGAGCGATGCAGTGGCAAACCCGTTTTGACGCGGAAGAGGTAACGCAGAGGGACTCAGCGGCCCATTTTGATAACGATTTCTATTGGCTGCTGCAAGAGTACCGAGTGTCTTTGTTTGCGCAGCAACTAGGCACTGCGGTGCCGATTTCACACACTCGGTTACAAGCGGCATGGCAGCAGCGGCATCAGTCCAAGGCCATGCATTGACAGCAACCTGACGCCGACTGGGATGTCGGGCGGGCATGTAAGGTATTCGAGGCACCTGTTAATGCACGATAAAAGCAAGCAACAGATACACACCGAATCGATGATGGTGTCAGTTGGCGCCGGTCCGCAGTTGCACGTGCGCAGGTTTTGCAAGGATCGCTTTGCACCAGGAAAACCGGTCATTATGATTCACGGTCTTGTTGAAGACGGCCATATTTTTTATTCCAACAATGGCAGCGGTTTAGCCTGGTACCTGGCGGGCTCTGGTTACGACGTCTATGTTGCTGATTTGCGTGGCAAAGGTAAAAGCTGGCCGGGGCTAAATGCCAAGTCTACCGACACTCTGCACGACGCGATCAACGCGGACCTGCCAGCGCTACAAAAAGCAATTGTCAGAAAGCGCGGACCTGAGGCACAAATCTGGGTGAGTCACGCCTGGGGCGGCGTGCTGGCCAGCAGTTATTTCGCTCGATACGGGCAAAGCATCGCGCCGGTGCAGGCCATGGTGTACTTTGGTACTCGTCGTTATGCGCAGCCAGGCAACTTTCGGAAAAATATGGCGTTAAAAGGGTTCTGGCAACGCGGCTTGTTGCTGGCCAGTCGATTCAGCGGGTACGTGCCGGCCAAAAAAATGCGGGTTGGTTCCTCCAATGAGGCGCGTCCTTACTTTAGTCAGTGCATGCACTGGACTTTAAACAAAGAGTGGGTAGACCCGGTTGACCAGCATGATTATGCGCTGTCGGCGAAAACCAGATCGTTTCCGCCAAGTTTGTATTTTGCCAGCGAGCGGGACACCGTGTACGGCTGCCCTGAAGACATCCGTGCATTCGTTGCCAGCCTGGGCGCACACGATGGCCGGTTGATTGTGCTGAGCAAGCGAGGTGGTAGTGCCAAAGATTATGGTCATGTCGACATGTTGTCCGACCACTCGGCCGAGGAAGATCATTTTCCAGTATTACGAGACTGGTTGGGCGGTCTGCCCAAACAGTTTGAGTCAGTAGAGGACAATGCGGCGACCCAGGCAGTAGCACAGGCTTGAACGTAACAAATTGTGGCGAAACGCACATAATTCTCTAAAAATGAAACTACTTGAAATGGCATGTGTCATAGTTGTGCAAGGCACAACGCCTGTGACATTAATGCTAATCGATTAGGAGCAATCATGGCTAACAACTCTCTCAAACCTTTAGCTGCCGCAGTTGGCGCAGCATTTATCGCAACTTCGTTTGTACCGACTGCGTCTGCGGCCACTGATCCATTTGTCGCTCAAGAGCTGAGCGCTGGATATGACCTGGCCAACAAAGGCGCCGAAGGCAAATGCGGTGAGGGCAAGTGCGGTGAAGGTAAATGCGGCGGCGACGACAAGGGCGACGGCGAAGGCAAGTGCGGTGAAGGCAAGTGCGGCGACGACGACAAAGGCGACGGTGAAGGCAAGTGCGGTGAAGGCAAATGCGGCGGCGACGACAAAGGCGACGGTGAAGGCAAATGCGGCGACGACAAGGGCGACGGCGAAGGCAAGTGCGGTGAAGGCAAGTGCGGCGACGACGACAAAGGCGACGGTGAAGGCAAGTGCGGTGAAGGCAAATGCGGCGGCGACGACAAAGGCGACGGTGAAGGCAAATGCGGCGACGACAAGGGCGACGGCGAAGGCAAGTGCGGTGAAGGCAAGTGCGGCGACGACGACAAAGGCGACGGTGAAGGCAAGTGCGGTGAAGGCAAATGCGGCGGCGACGACAAAGGCGACGGTGA
>JAUIET010000021.1 GCA_030429735.1 Gammaproteobacteria bacterium | reverse complement strand
CCGCCGACACCAACCTAACGGTATTGCGTATTTGGCACAATAAGGAAAATGAGAAAGACGCATAACGAAAGTGAGCAATCGACGCCAAACAGCGTTGCTGTTCGGCGCGACTGTCACTGGGGTTATGCGTCTAGCATGGCGAATTCGATGAAACAGGCGTAGAATCTGAATAAAGAGGGCAGAAGCCATGAAGATTCGTAGCATAAATCGAGATCCTGAAATCCTTGGAGGAACACCAGTATTTACTGGTACTAGAGTCCCCGTGCGAATACTGCTAGAACACATTGAGGCAGGGGATTCGGTGGACGAATTTTTGGAGAACTTTCCCTCAGTTACCCGAGCTCAGATCATTGACGTCCTGGAATCTGCCTTCAAACCATTAACGGACGATGATGAAGCTGCTGCTTGATGAGTCTATCCCTAGACAACTAGCCGCCCATTTTCCTGAAAAGTTCGAAATTCGCACTGTCCCTCAAATGGGATGGGCAGGAAAGAAGAACGGAGAGCTGATGAGCCTCGCAGCGCGAGAGTCGTTTGTCGCGCTTGTTACTGCGGACCAAGGCATTGAATATCAGCAAAATCTGAAGAGTTTGCCGCTCGCAATAGTTGTACTAACCGCCCATCGCACGCGAGTCGTTGATCTTGCTCCGTTGATACCCAGAGTAGTCGAACTAATTGATGAGGTTCTGGAAAAGCGTGTGCATAGAATCGACGCATAACAACGGGCTTGAAGTCGTTCGCCACGCTCACTGGGACGCCAAAAAGCGTTGCTTTTCGGCGCCCCTTAGCCTTGGGTTATGTGTCATTGAAGCAATTCAGAACTAAGGTATAATCAGGATTATGGCGAGCAATCCAAAACGTATTATTCCTCAAGAATTCAACGACTTACCTGTTGAAGGAAGGATTTCCTATGTCCAAGATTTATGGGATGTAATTGCCGAAGCGCCAAATGAGATTCAGGTACCGGATACTCACAAGCGGGTCCTCGAAGAACGGCTCGCCGCATTTGAAGAGAGCCCACCTGAAACTAGATCCTGGTCTGAAGTGCGCGAAGACATATTGAAAAAACTTCGAAGATCTTGAAACCGATCCGGATCCTACCAGCGGCAACAATTGACATAGAGGACGCCGCAGAATGGTACGAATTCAGACGGGATGGCCTCGGGATCGAATTTGTTCTAGAGATCGATGCGGTTTTGGAGTCCATCCAGTCAAACCCTTCACAGTATCCGTTAGTATTCCTTTCATTTCATAGAGCGTTGGTGCGCCGATTCCCCTATGCGATCTATTTCCTTAGTCGGCAATCCGAAATCTTGGTGAGTGCTGTTCTACACCAAGCACGTTCTGATGAAACCATAAGCCAGCGACTTCGATGAAATCGACACATAACGAATAAGGATATGTCGCGCTTGCCGCGACCTATCCAATTGTTGAACAAGCCCGGCCAGTTCACGCCTTTCTATAGTAACTATGTTTTTTGCAGTTAAGGATTTTACGCCGACTATTGCCGGAGCACTTTTCTTCAGTCGAGCTGCTGCCTCGCGAGTCAGCGATGCATGAAGAAGCTACGGTGTCATTGTGAGGATCGCTCTCCCTGTTTTGGTTGGTTGAGTGTGTGTCAGTTCACAGTCGGCTACCCAGACGCACGCCGCGGTGGTCTATAGCCGACGATCGCCATCGGTGCGTTGCACAGCGCGCAGATAAACGACGGCCGCGGTGTTGCATGGCAGTCGGGTACGGTCACTTTCAGTACCCACTGCACGGTGGCTAACAAGCGCTTGGCATTGCCGTGCAGGAAACCGCACGACAGTTGCAGTTCCCCGTATTGTTCAGTGCGACAGCCCAGGATGGCGTTCAGGGCGGACCCTTAACGAAGGGTTATGGGTCAGCGCGAGCTCTCCAGTAGCCTGGTTTGCGAGAATGATGCGCGAGGGATACGACAACAAGACAATTGCCTAGCTCTTTTACGATGATGGAAAAAGGAAACTTGTGGAGAATCAGCTTTTTTGCCCTGAGTTCGCCGGCCATCCCTTCAACCGGCGTCAGTGGTGCATTAGGTTCTCGAAGCAATTGTACTGCGCGTTCGAAGGCATCCAGCAGCCTCGCACCAAGTCCGGCTTGTTCGTTTTCATACCAAACTGCAGCTTCCTCGAGTTCGATTGCGGCCTCAGGAGCAATTCGAACGTCTTGCATCACCTATTCAGTCTTGCCCGGGCTCGTGCCAGTACATCTGCTGGCTCAAGCAAAAGAGAAGGGTCTTTTTCCAGCTCGTTGATGCGCCTACAAATTTCAATGTCCCACGCTTCCGCTAAAGCCTCGTCACAGGGCCCGTCTAAGCTTGCAACTAAATCCGAAGCTAGTGAAGCTCGTTCTTGCTCAGACAAAGCAAGCGCAGAACTTTTGAGACTTTCGAATTCGGCACTGCCCATGATTATCTCCAACCTACCCGCCAATAGTATGATAATGCATCAAAAGGTGACCCATAACAACGGGTTGAAAACAGACAAGTTAAGCTGGCGCTCAACTTGCTGCTTAACCTGGGGTTATGTGTATCTCAAGCTTCCTGCAGACCCAAGTGCTTCACAAACGGTTTAAAATCTCGATCTGAATAAAGAAGCGGAATATTCTCCTCAATACAATAAGTAGCGATTATCGTATCTATAGTTTTTCTTACGGTAATACCCTTTTTGCGCAATTTACGAAAATTCTCAGCACTTTTTATTGCTATATCTACGTCCAGCATCTCAAATATGCGAACACTCTCAAAAAGCATTTTCGCATTTTTGAAATCCTTATCCTTTCGAAATCCCTGCAATACTTCGGCGAGAATTAAATCTCCGGCGGCAACCGGCTGATTTCCAAGTCGTGCGTGTAAAGTGTTAGTTTGCGTATTTTCAGCACCGATAAAATAGTCAATCCATACACTAGAATCTACAACGATCACATATTCGTCCTCATGTCCTCCAGATCACCAGTCCATTCAAGCATGCCGCGAAAGGCTTTAATTTTTTCCTGTTTCCTTAACAATATCAGGGTTTTAAGTCCCAGCTCTACGACTTCCTTTTTGGTTTTGAGTCCAGTTGCTTTTAGCACGTCGCTCATAAGTTTGTCGTCAATTTCAATGTTTGTTCTCACAATCCTATTTCCTGTGTATAATATCAGCAATGTGTACACATAGTATATCATAAACACATAACAACGGTGAGCAAACGACGCTAAAAAGCTGCGCTTTTAAGCGCGGCTGTCACTGGGGTTAGAAATCACGGACCTTGCCAAATCCATAGTGATAGAATAGTATCACTGTTATGAAAGTAGAACTCGTTACCACTTTAAAGCGGCGGGCAACCAAGATTCTTGCGGACCTCCAAGAATCTAAGGAACCCGTGCTCATTACCGAACACGGCCAGCCCTCAGCATATCTTGTCGATGTGGATGACTTCGAGCTAATGCAGGACAGAATGAAGCTTCTGGAAGGCATTGCGCGAGGCGAGACTGCCATTTTGGAAAAGCGTTTCTTGAGCAAGTCGAAAGCAAGAGAAAAAATGAGCAAATGGCTCAGCTAGTCTGGACCGAGCCAGCCCTTATAGACCTCGAAGAGATTGCTGAATATATAGCGCTTGATGATCCTCAAGCAGCACGAGAACTGGTTCAGCGCGTATTCTCTAGCGTGGAGAGACTGGAAGCGCATCCCAGATCGGGTCGCAAGCCACCCGAGCTGAAGGGCCTCCGCTATAGAGAGCTAGTTGTGGGGCCATGCAGAATATTCTACAGAGAAGACGGTAAGAAAATATTTGTATTGTATGTGATGCGCAGCGAAAGAACTTTGCGTCAGTTCATACTATCAAGCCGTAGCGACAATGACAGCTAACAACTCAGCGCAGCCGACAGCTAAAGCTGCGGCTGACTGAAGGGTTATGCGTCAAAATGAGCGTCTAGCTTATCTAAAGCCTTCAGTCCTTTTTTTACCGAACCTTTTGCAGCCATGGCTCTGAAACGAGTTTCAGCGTCAAACTCAGCAAGCGCCTGAGTAGAAAGTTCTTCCAGAAGCTTATTCACACTGATCTTTCGTCGTTGAGCCAGTGCCTTAAGCCTAGAGTGCTTATCATCTGGCAACCGAAGCGTTAACGTGCCCATTTCTAGTGCTCCTTTAGCAATTGCTTTGATGTGAGAATTCGCACCTCCGGAAAGCTGATTTCAGCATTCCGAAGATCCCTAGGGTTGTTTGTGACTATCGAAGTAGCATTACCCGCCACCGCTAATTCTATTAGGTGATTGTCAGCTTCATCCCTCAATTTAGGGCGCCACAAATAGTAAATTGGTACCCATTCGCATTTTGATACAAATGCACTCAACAACTCTTCAATCTCTAGGGGAGTAAGTGGGCATCTGTCGCGAATACGATCTCGCGCAGACACATCGCAATATTCTGAGAATAGCGCGCTGCCCATTAGTGGCTGCAACTCGCCCACCAAACATAATCGAAGCAAACTTCTGCTAGCGCCGCCGGTTTTGCCAATTAACGCGCTAACGAATACACTGGTATCAATTACGACTCTATCTAGCATAGATTAATGGTGGCATATATGCTATCATATTGCAAGCCGTTTACGCATGACGACGGGGTCAAAGCAGACGCCGAAAAGCGGCGTTGTTTAGCCTGGGGTTATGTGTATTCCCACAGACAAAGAAGATGAAGAAATACAAGTACGGTAGCAAAATAGCCCAAACATTTTGCGCATGTTACTGGGGTTATGGCTCTTGACCTACGGTATAACCGTGGTTATACTATTGCATATGAAAACTGCAATATCAATACCAGATGAAGTTTTCTCCGCGGCGGAGAAAGCAGCAAAGAAACTCGGCGTTTCACGTAGCGAGTTGTATACGAATGCCGTTCGGGAATTCATTGAGCGCTACGGTCGCGAAGGAATTACCGAAAAACTGAACGAAGTCTACTCAGCGGAAGGTGAAGCAATCGTATTTGATAAGAAACTTGCTGAAATGCAATCTGCTTCTTTACCTCGGGAAGAGTGGTAGTGAAACGCGGCGAGGTTTGGTGGGCGAGCCTTCCCGAACCCCAAGGCTCAGAACCCGGATACCGTCGCCCTGTCGTCATTATTCAATCCGATGAATTTAATCGAAGTAGAATTAACACAGTGGTAGCGGTGGCTGTAACTTCTAATATGGCACTCGCGCAAGCACCTGGAAATGTACGTCTCTCGAAACGCAGTGTAGGGCTTAATAGGGAGTCTGTAATAAATATCACTCAAGTAATTACCCTCGATAAATCTTTTCTTACGGAAAAGACCGGAAGGTTGCCTCTGCCTAAAATGAATGAACTTGCGGATGGTTTGCGCCTTATATTCGCGCTATAACGACGGGGTCAAAACGAACGCCGTAAGCGGCGCCGTTTAGCCTGGGGTTGCGGTTCATTATGAGAATAATCGTAATACTACAGCTTCTGACATGCTCTTTCTGCTTGAGCGCTGCGTCGATCGAGTATGAGATTTATGAAAAAGCCTCTGATCGCCTCATTGGGTCGGGCACCAAGGAATACGGGCTAGCAGATCTATCACTAGTATCACATGAGTCAGGTGGACGAAAAGTGGTAGAAAAATATATCGAGCTTGAGCAAGGCTACAAAGTCGGAGCAAGGATGTTTTTTGGCGAAGCTCCGCTGAACGGATTTGGATTGCTTGCAAAGCTGACTGATCGTGATTTTAGCTGGGAATGGTATGACATCGTATCTCCCGGGATTTATAAAAAACGTCAGGGATGTAAGGGTAAAGTAAGTGTGCGAACGAGTGGTTTGCCACTCCAAGAGATACCGTTGGAGATACAATTTCTTGATGATGCACGGCTGAGTTTTGCACTTGGCGGAGCCGGTAACCCCGAAACACATGATATCGTGTTCAAGTGTCACGCCAGCTATTGACACCTGTAACGTTATAGGTTACATTATGGTGGATGATTCAAAGCTTTAAGCACAAAGGACTTGCGCGCTTCTTCACCCGTGGCAGTACCGCGGGAATTCAAGCAGCTCACAGAAACAAGCTTCGTCTCATACTCGCCAGATTGAATGCAGCGACTAATCCACAGGATATGAATTTACCTGGATTGTTTTTACATCCACTACAGGGACGACCTCGAGACCGGTGGTCCGTTCAAGTTAGTGGTAACAGGAGAGTGACCTTCAAATTCGAAAGCCGAGATGCTTTCGAAGTAAATTACGAGGATTACCATTGATCATGGCTATGCAAATGCACAACCCGCCCCATCCAGGCGATATTATCCGAGAGCTTTGTTTGGAACCACTTGAGCTGACGGTTACGGCAGCTGCGGAAGCGCTGGGGGTCAGTCGAAAGACCTTGTCGGGAATTTTGAATGGGAAGGCCGGAATTAGCCCCGAAATGGCTATACGATTAGCTAAAGCTTTTGGAACCTCGCCCGAGAGCTGGATGAATCAGCAATCGCAGTACGATTTATGGCTTGCCATGAAAGAGTCTAAAGGGCTGAAGGTCAAGCGACTCTATGCCGCATAGCGACTGATTCAAACAGACGCCTTAAGCGGCGCTGTTTAACCTGGGGTTATTCGTATTGACTGCGTTGCGCAACATGCTACACTGCATCAATGATAAAGTCCTTTAAGCACAAAGGCATTAAGAAGCTCTACGAATCCGGGAGTAAGCGAGGCATCAATGCTCAGCATGCTCCCTGGTTGCGGATGCAACTTGCTGCGCTAGATTCGGCTGCGACCATTGAGGACTTGAATTTGCCGGGCTATCGCCTTCATCAGCTCCGGGGAGATCGTCAGGGAATTTGCTCAATTCCAGTCAGTGGGAATTGGCGATTGACTTTTGAATTCCATGAAGGAGATGTATACGTACTAAATTACGAGGATTATCACTAATGGCTCAACATAACCCACCTCATCCTGGAGAATTTCTATACGGTACGTATATGGAGCCGTTTGGTTTGAGCTGCCGCTTTTTGGCTGAGCGCCTTAATGTTGCGGCATCTACTCTCAATCGTATTTTGAAAAAACAGAGCGGAATCAGCCCAGAAATGGCCTTGCGTCTATCGAAAGCTCTTGGCCGCAGCCCTGAGAGCTGGCTTGCTATGCAGTATGCGTATGATCTCTGGCATGCAAAGAAGAATGTTAAGCTCGGTAAGGTTCAGAAAGTAAAGCTGGACGCCGCATAACGACTGGTTCAAAACGGACGCCGTAAGCGGCACCATTTGCCCCGGGGTTAACTCGAGAACAGCGAATGTATATTCCAGAAGATTTTAGAATCGACGATACAGAAGAAGCGCATGCCTTTATTGAAGAACATGCCTTCGGACAGTTGATATCCATGGTAGAAGGTAGAATTTTTTCTAGCCACGTACCTTTTCTCATATCAGAAGACAAAACGAGCCTTTTTGGACATCTCGCGCGACAGAATCCGCAGCACAATGAGCTTCATGACCGGGAAGCCCTTGTTACATTCGAAGGACCGCACGACTACATCTCACCATCTTGGTATGCAAAACCTGGAGTGCCTACTTGGAACTATCAGTCAGTTCATATATACGGGTTATGTGAGGTCGTATCTGAGCAAGGAGAACTGAAGAGAATCGTCGACGCTCTCACTACCAAATATGAGGCAAGCCTAAAAACTCCGTGGCAACCAAGCTACAGCGAAACCATGCTCAATGCGATAGTAGGGTTTAAGATTACAATCACAGAACTTCAGTGCAAATATAAGCTAAGCCAAAACAAGACCGCTGTAGATAG
The DNA here is from genome assembly GCA_030429735.1 of Gammaproteobacteria bacterium. Lineage (GTDB taxonomy): Bacteria > Pseudomonadota > Gammaproteobacteria > Pseudomonadales > JAUIET01 > JAUIET01. The sequence goes on along the minus strand of JAUIET010000021.1, from coordinate 8,437 downwards.
AGCTGAGGTTGCACGCCAACTACGATCACTAGGTTCAGTGGAGTTGGCATTGGCTATGGAGCAAAATGAGTTGTAACGAAGGCGTCAAATACGTTCGGTAGTTTCACTTCCCCGCCGGCCGCGTTAAGCTGCGCTCAACGTACACTGGGTCAAGTCTGGCAATGTGCGCTATAAAGAGTGAGTATTTTCGCCAACATGCGCATTGCCGCAATTTGACGAATGGCCTTCCAGGGAAAGCGTAAAGATTTATGGTTCACATCAACCCGACACATAACGGGCTCAAAGCAGGCTAACTGGGTTCTGACATGAAAAATACTCTATGGAAGCCGTCAGATACTGAAGAAATTATCAGGCTGTACACACAGGTATTCGCTGCATCTGAGGGCGCGGAAGAAGGTGAACGAATCGGCAAGCTGGTTTCTGACCTGGTCACTAAAACCCCGTCTGACGATTTAGTTGGCTGTGTTTCAAAACACGATGACCGTATTGTTGGGTGCATATTTTTTAGTCGCTTCAACGTACCCAGTGGCGAAATGGCATTCATGCTGTCACCAGTGGCCATCGCTACAGACCTTCAGGGCACGGGCATTGGCCAGCAACTCATTAACTACGGGCTGGAACACCTTAGGTCTCAAGGCGTGAGCCTGGCGTTCACTTACGGCAACCCGGCCTTTTATTCGAAAACCGGTTTCGATCACATTGAAGAGAGTGTGGTTACTGCTCCGTACCCGCTAAGCTTGCCCCATGGCTGGCTTGCTCAATCCCTGGACGGCGCAGCGGTTCCGGCCATGCGGGGTCCAACTCAGTGTGTTGAGGCATTCAGTAACCCGGACTATTGGTGAATGGTGGAGGTTAAGTCGTGCAGCATCAGGCTGGCAAAACATTGTAAGATTACGCGTAGAATGGGGTTGATTAAATTTCCGCATGCGTTGGCCTTCAGACTAAGAGGCCTTTAGACACGGAGGATACATGGAGATATTCAAGTCAAAGATCGATGGGTGGTTGCTGGCTATTTTGATTTTTGCAATTGTAGTGTCACTTGTCTCAGCGTTTGCAGCCGCAAAACAAACCAATATGATAGTGACCGCAAACACGCTGATATTGGGCGCCGGCTTACCCTTGTGGCTTCTTATCGGTACTCAGTACATAGTCTCTGCGCAACAGTTGAAGGTGCGCTGCGGGCCTTTTTCCTGGTCTATTCCGCTATCTTCTATCACGTCGGTATCAAATACTCGCAATCCGCTTTCCAGCCCGGCATTGTCACTGGACAGGTTGGAAATAAAATACGGCAATGGCAAGTCTGTTATGGTATCACCAGCCGAGAAAGCGGCTTTCAGGGAGGCCATAGGACACCCCGAACAATAGTGGGCAGTTAGCCAGTTCAGCCAGCACTCGTTGTCTGTGCAATCTGCACCCGAAACGCGGGCGGGAATGCGTAATCTTGCCGCTAAGCACATTTGGTATATAGCAATGCATATAAGACAATTCAAAACAGCTGATACAGAAGACGCGGTCGCATTGTGGAAACGATGCGGCTTGATTCAGCCATGGAATGATCCTTACCAGGATATTTCGCGAAAGCTTCTTGTTCAGCCCGAATTATTTCTTGTGGGCGAAAGCAACGGCGCGCTGGTGGCCACCGCCATGGCTGGCTACGATGGCCACAGGGGCTCAGTGTACTATCTCGCGGTGGACCCGAACCAGCAGGGTAAAGGCTTTGGTGCTGAACTGATGTGCGATATTGAATCGCGGTTGTATTCCCTGGGCTGCCCGAAGCTGAGTCTTGATGTGCGCACAACTAACGACGCTGTGGTTGGCTTTTATCAGCGCCTGGGGTATAGCCGCGACAATGTTGCGTCATTTGCAAAACGATTGATTGTGGACAGCAAAGGTACTTAGCCGGAAGCTGAAGCAGCGCGCCAGATTCACTTTGTTGGCAGCCCGAGATACTGCCGGGTAATGTGGTAAATCTGTGGTTGATGCAGATAATTCGGGATCAGCTTCACACCCTCAGAATTAGCGTACAAGGGTACCTGCGCGCCGGTATGTTCTTCCATAAAAAAATTGCTTGTTGCGTAGTTAACCGCCAGCTCATGGCCCTGCGGCGTACGAATTCTTGCGACTTTTCCAGGCGTATACGCTGGAATGGTGTAGTCTTTAAACATGCTGTCAAACGACACCAGTTGTGCGGCCTGAGAGTGATCTGCGGTTACGATAATGAGTGTTCTCGGTTGTTGTTTCGCAAAATCCAGCGCACTTTGCAGCGCTTCATCCAGCTGCTCTACTTCTCCAATCGACCCGCACGGTTTTCGTTCGTGTGATTGCTTGTCGATTGATGCAGACTCAATCATCAGAAAAAAGCCACGCGAGTTGCCCGCGGCAAGATGGGACAGTGCAGCGTCAGTCATGCGCTTTAGACTGGGTACCGAGGCATACTCCGGATTGGGTTCACACACCATTGGTTCTGGAAGTTCGACATCGCCCAGATAATCACTGATACGGTTTAGCAAGCTGGGGCTTGGCTCTTCCGCTTCACGCCCATTTTCACCTCGCAGCCGCACGGGCATGGTGCCGGATGAAAACAGACCCAACAGACGTTTGTCATTGCCCGCAGCCGCAAGCTGCTCAGCTGTTGTAAGCCATTGAAACCCGTTCGCCTGCGCCTGGTCTTTAACACTCAACCCGCCCTCTTCAGCCGGCATATCGAAGTGCTCGGTGCCACCGCCCAAAATAACATCCACGCTGGACGCAGCCAATTGCTCCGCGATTGACCCGCGCCCGCCACTGGATTTCATGTGCTGCTTACAACTGCCCAGGTTTAAGCCGTAGAATGTAACCTCTTCCATCAGTGACGGGTTTTCGCACAGGCGAAAATTTATCTTGGCCACAAAAGCGGACGGCGTTGCATCGGTCACGCTGCTTGTTGTTACCAGCCCCGTTCGAAAACCGGCCAGTTCAAGCTCATCGATAATCGAAGGTAAAGGCTTATCGGTGCCAGCCGCAGTCGCAATACGCCCGCGACTGGTTACCACACCAGTTGCCATACTTGTGGCGGTATTTGCAGAATCAGCAACAAACACGGGCGTTTCAGCATCATCATCTTGCACCGTTAAAATTTGAGACACACCACGCACTGGTAAGGTGTCCAGCAGCAAGGTGCCTTGCGGGCCTTTTAAATAGTTGCGCGCAATGGTCAGCTGGTGGTCGTCCATGCCATCACCGATAATCAGGATGACATTGCGTGGCTGAGTATCCGAGAGTAAGACATCAGTGTCTTGTGCGCTCATCACCGGCGCAACAAGGGTGAATAAAAGGAATGTGACTTGGGCAACCCGATACTTCATAGAACGTTCAACAACAATTGAAATAGCACACGCGGGCCAACCCGCCCGAATATTCTATTCTGCGTGCTAACGCAGGCATAATCAACGCTGTTTTCCTACCATCTCCGGCCCTTTGATGTGCGTGCAAACCTGCCACTGGTGATTGATTCAGTGTTTGAGATTCGTTCTTAGTACGGGTTATGCACATTGCCCGACCTGACCCGACAAAAAAGCCTGGCACCAGACGACCAGTTATGGCAACCTCTACGATATAGTTAGATTATAGGCACCTGATCATGGCCACCACTTGCCCTGAATGCGCACAAAAATTTACTGCCAGAACGGCTTTGTGTGAAGACTGGACAGACCCTGAACGCTCGTTTGGTTGCCCTCATTGCGGAACTTATTTCATCAAGGACATGAACCCCAACAGGAAACAAGAATGGATTGAAACGCTGTTCGTTGTTGGCATGCTACTTCCGGCGGTTAACGTGCTGTTTCGTCAACTGTTTCATGACGCAGACCCGTTTGTAGTCGTCAATACACTATCTATCGTAATTGCTGCCGCTGTAATCATTGCGCTCAAGCACCCAAAACTGTTTAGCCCGCTGATCAAGTCACCCTATAACGAAGTAATCAACGAACAAGCCGAATGAATTATCACCCGCACCAATACTATGCAGTGTCGCGGAGCACAAGGAGTTCAGCCGCGGGTTTTGATTCGACAACAACTCAATAGGAGAAAAAATGAAGACTCTACTATTAATATCCGTGGCAATGCTGATCGTTAGCTCTGCAAATGCCGAACAAAGTACCGTTGACGTTGAGGCAATGCAATGGCTATCAATAATTGATGGCGGTGGTTACGAACAGAGCTGGGATGAGTCAGCCTCATTATTTCAGGCAAGTATCTCAAAGGAGGATTGGACCAGGGCGCTGAATGGCGTTCGACAACCCCTGGGAACTATTGAAAGCCGCAAGATCAAAACGTCGAAATCGCGGTCTAGCTTACCTGGAGCTCCCGACGGCGAGTACACAATTCTCACCTTAAAAAGCAGATTCGAGAACAAACAAAAAGCCACCGAGACGCTAACCATGGTAAAAGAAGCATCGGCATGGAAAGCCGTGGGCTATTTTATCAAATGAGAGTACATCATCACGGTAGTTGCTTGTGCCAGGGCGTGAAGTACGAGATTAAGGGCAAGCTTACCAGCATCAGTATTTGCCATTACTCTATGTGCCGGAAAGTATCCGGGGTTCTATCGCCTATACGGAAAAGTACAGTCCTGAGCAAGCAATCACAGAAGTTCTGGCTGAGCTAAAAAGAGCGAGAAATGCTGTTGAATCAAAAGGTATACCCAAGATATAAACGAAATTGCCGTGGCTCAAACACTTTAAAGTGATTTTCTTCCACGCCATCTGCGGGTTCTCCGGCTAAGCGTGATGCGTAGAAGTAATCAATATCATGGTCGGTTGAGTCGAACAGGTTTAGTATGTCCAGCTGTACTCGCCAGTGACCGTTTTGCCAGCCTGCGGCCAGGGCTGCGAATGTGGAACCGTCTGATTCAACGCTTTTGTCTTCAATCAACGGGTAGCTGTCAAAGTGGCGAATGCGAAATGATCCGAACCAGCCCCGCGGGTATTGTGCGCTGAGTGAGGCGCTGGCAACAAATGGAATTGCGCCGGGAATGTTGTCACCTTCTGGCAGGTCATCGTCAAATTCCGAATCTGTCCAGGAGAAGTCGGCTTCGAATACCCAGATATCGTTGATGGTCCAATGATTATTGAACTCAATGCCCTGACGCTTGCTGGGCCGGCTGGCTTCTGTATTGCCGGCGTCGCCAACAAACAACAACTCCGAATCAAGCTCCAGATACCAGACCGCCAGCGAGCTGTTCCAGCCTGGTAACCAACTGGTTTTGAAGCCCAGTTCCGTGCCGCGTGATGCAACCAAGGGGTCAACCGCAGCTACGGGTTCGCCACTTAGCGGGTCTACCTGTATGGTTGTGCCGCGAGCATCGTTTGAGTGAAAGCCGCGCCCGGCGCTGAGATAGAACTCACTCTTTTCAGACAATGTATAAATCACATTGATTTTCGGACTGAGTATTGAGTCGGTATCGCTACCGGAATTGACGGGGTTATCGGCATTCACGTCAAAGTCGTAGACGTCACCACGCACGCCTGCAATGGCTCGCCACGAATCACTTATTTGCCACTGCAATTCGTAGTACACGCCAAGGCTGGTTTCTTCGGCACTGTCTTGTCGTGTGGTGTTCAGGCGTTGCCGTTGCCGTGTTTGGTACAATCCAACCTCGCCGATGTCGTCGTAGCGCAGATCCGCACCTACTTTGTGCAGCCACTGCTGCTGCCCTCCGGCACTCCAGTGAATTGCACCATTAACGCCCCATATAGTGCGGTCATCAAACTGCTCAAACTGGTCGCCTTGCAAGGGATTGTCCAGCAAGTACGTGAAATTCGACCAAAGCTGCATTTGATAATCAATTACATAGGCGTTCAATTCATAGTCACTACCACTCGCGCGCGTTCCTTCAACATTGGCCGATAAACTGAGCCGGCGTGAACTGCCCCCAAGCGTATTGTCCAGTGAACCCTGCTCACTGATCAGCCCTTGTTGAACCGCTCTTTGCGGAATTTGATCCGCGGAGTCCCACTCATTGTCGTAGGCCATCGCCGTAACAGACCAACGCTGAGACCCTTCAACAGAACTCAGTGAGACTAAACCATTTATTTTTCGTACGTCTTCGTCAATATCATCCCATGGCCCATCGTAGGTTTGCGCTTCCAGTGCAGCAGACAAATACCCCAGGCCTGTATCTGCTCCGGTCATTGTCAATAGGCGTTGAAAACCGTTTTCGCCCAAGCCCAGCTTTACTTGCATGCCCTCTATTCGTTCGAATGTTCGTAAATGCGTACCACCCGCAGAGGAAAAGTCGCCTAGCTCTGCGTGATAAGGGCCTTTCACAAATTCCAGTGACTGAATAGTTTCAGGAATCAAAAAATTGATGTCGGTATAGCCCTGCCCATGGCCGTGGGTGCGCATATTAACCGGCATGCCATTTATCCACGTGGCAAAGTCGGTACCGTGGTCAAGATTGAAGCCACGCAAAAACATCTGATTGGATTTACCCGAACCGCTGTGCTGGGTAACGATCATTCCCGGCACTGCTTCAAGCACGTCGCCTGGTCTTAGCATTGGCCTTAACGCCAGGTCAGACTGACCAACAATGCCCTCAGACGCCGAACGCGCTTCACCCACAAGCGACAGGTGCCGCCCTTCAACCTGCACCTCTTCCAGGGCCTGGTTCTGGTGGGCGGTAACAGAGGCCGCATTGACTGCGCTTACGAATGTTAATACGTAAGCCCATTTCAGTGGGCACTGGTAGAATTTTTGTGGGAACATAATAATTGTCGCAACAACAGCAATGTGCTTCTTCCTTTTTAACACCGCGAGCTAAAACCGATAAGTGCTCGGTGTTGATACCTCTACCGTTTATCTGAAAATTACGCCGCCACTGCGGCACGGTAGGCTGGCACCACGAAACGCGATAATATTGCGTATGGTCTTCAAACTGCCTGCGTTGAAACAACGCCTACATTCCTTACGCGCTGTGCGTTTACCTGACCTCGGTAAGCGGGAGCTGCTGGTACTTGAAGTGTTATGGGCAAACGACGACTGCACTGCGCAGTACATTCAGTCGCAAATGCCCGATGAAGGCATTTCCCTGTCCACCGTACAGAGCACACTGGAGCGCCTGCATCGCAAACGATTGGTGCAACGCGAGAAGATAGGGCGCGCCTTTTGCTACCGAGCCGGCATTGAACGCTCGCAATTAATAAGCGCCTTGTTGCACGATATGACCCAGCAAGTGGCCGCAGGTGACCTGGCCCCGGTTATTTCCGGCTTCCTGGATTTCGTAGCCAGTGAAGCTCCGGAGCTGGCCAGTCACCTGTCAGAATCACTCCGCGCTCCGGACGCGCAGACAAAGAACACTCCGTCACAAGGCGATGACTGAGTTTTCGTTCGAATTTTTGGGTCTTTGGCTGCTGATTGCACTGCTCGGCGGGTATGTGAATGCGTTGCTGTACCCATTGCTCAGCCGCGGGATTTCACCTTTGCAACCGGCATTCCGCTGCGCTGTGCGTCTGGCCTATGCCGGCTCTGCACCGATTGCTGCATTGCTGTCTCTAATACTGATTACCCAACCGAGCGTATCCAACTTTTTTGTTCCTTCTCATTGCCACGGTAATCAATGTGTTGCCCATGCTCCCATGGTGTCAACTGATTCTGCATTACTTATCGGAATGGTCACCATCGGTAGTTTAGCCGCGATTTTCGCGCTGCTGGTGTTGCTCTGGGCGCTTCGTCGCGCACATCGGCGGTTGTGTGTTCTGTTGCACATCACACGGGATGCAACGCACGGGTATCGAGTGATAGAAAGTAATAACGCATTTGCCTGCTGCGTGGGATTGTTAAGGCCACAGGTTTTGGTTTCCAGCGCTTTATTGGAAACTCTGAACGAACAGGAACTGGAGATCGTTCTTAACCACGAGCGCGCTCACGTTGCACGCTTTGACAATCTACGCGCTCTGATTCTGCGTTGGTTAACGCTGTTATGGCCTACGTCACAGCGTCAACGCATAGCGAATGAAAGCCGCGCAGACGCTGAGCAAGCCTGTGATCTGACTGCGGCCCGAGCCAGCAAAAAACCCGCCCGCGTTGCTGCCGTTATTGAAAAACTCAGCAAACTCACCGCTGCAAAGCCCGCCTATGGTAGCAATGGGCTTACCGGAGTTGGTTTTCATCACGGAGATAATTCAGAACGCCTGGCCGTACTCGAACAAGTCGGCGCTGGCGGTACCATGGGGTATATCCCCCTGTTGAAAATCAGCGCATCGCTCGCGTTACTCTGGTGTGCGCAAATAATGTTGTTGAGCACGTTTGCACACAAACTCGTAGAGTGGCTTGCTCAAATCTAGGGAAGCTCTGAAAAATACCCGATGCCTCTGGCTTACAGGCGAATCCAGAGTTGAGGCGCGAGTTCGCAGGCTTACTGGTGGTAAGTCAAGAACTTGCAACGACAAGGCTGGATTCG
>JAUIET010000016.1 GCA_030429735.1 Gammaproteobacteria bacterium | reverse complement strand
GCCAGCGAAAACAGGTAGCAGTTAGATAGCCAGGTAAGACTACCTGGCGCAGGATTTTTTTCGTCTGGCGAGGCAAGTTGGGACGTAGTGAGGGAGTGTACATGCAAGTACATGACCGAACGGAGTACCAACTTAACGAAGCCAGGCGGAAAAAAGACAAGCCAGGGGGTCCGTAGCTCAGTTGGTTAGAGCATCCGACTCATAATCGGCAGGTCGACAGTTCGAGTCTGTCCGGACCCACCATTTCCCCCACCACCGTGCCAGATGCTCTACCCTACGGGCACGAGCCTCCGACTCAACTCTTAATATCGTGGGGCAGGTCGACAGTTCGAGTCTGTCCGGACCCACCATTTCCCCCTACCCATCAAGTGTTATTTTATTTCTCCGGGCAGTATACTCGCGAGTCATCCACCGCTTTTAACACCTCCTGCCAATGCGCGCACCCTTGCTAAGCGAATCCGACGGTTCCTTGTTGTCGAGCAGAACAATCTCCCGTCCGCACGCTATGTTTCAGCGTCTTGCTCGGCACAAACCACTGGCACGCATCGGTCGCACTGGTGTGCATGTGGTTTCCAGCTGGTCATTGATTGATGAGGTGCTGAGTCGTGAGGATGATTTTTCGGCCAACCTAACCGGCGTATTGGTTGTGGGTGCAGATGGTGTTCCTGCCGCGTTTGATTTGCCACCGTCCGAGGGCACTAAAGTTATCGCTACTGCCGATAATCCCCGCCACGAGGTGCACAGGCGTCTGCTGCAAAGCCATTTTAGCCCCGCCGCAATTTCACAATTGGAACCGTTTATTACCAACGCCGTAAAAATCGAAATCTCCAGTATTGCGAGCCAGGGTGGCGGAGATCTGGTTCCGATATGTGAGCGCGTGCCGGCTTTGGTAGTAGCGCGATTGTTGGGATTGCCAGAACAAGACGTGGAGCATTTTAGAACCTGGGCAATGATGGGAGGCGATATGCTGGCGGGGTTGGTCAGCGCCGACACCATGGGATTCCTGGCAACGGAAACGGCACTGATGTCTGACTATCTGGGTAGGCATCTCGATGGCGCCGCGGCATCGGACTCTCACTCAGGCTACACGCCACTGCTGTCAGTTCTGAAAGACAGCGTTGAACGCGCGGAGCTTTCGCGCGGCGAAGCCCTGGGCATTGCGGTCGTGTTATTCGGGGCGGGCGGTGAAAGCACCGCAGCACTGATTGGGTCGAGTATCAAGAAACTGGCGGAGGATGCAAAACTGGCGGCCTTATTGAGAAAAAACCCTGCACTGATACCGCGTTTTGTGGAAGAGATAGTGCGCCTGGAAACTCCGTTTAAGTTCCACTACCGTGCAGTGAAAGGAGTTACGCAATTGGGAGGCTATGATTTGCAACACGGTGACCGATTGATGCTAATGTGGGCGGCAGCCAACCGTGACGCGTCGCAACTTGAGGATGCCGGGCAATTGCGTTTGGACCGCAAGCACCCGAAAGCCCACATGGGGTTTGGTCGTGGGCTGCATTTTTGCATTGGCGCTGTGCTAGCCCGTCTTGAAGCGCGAATTATGCTTGAGCATTTGCTCGCGGCAACCGATCAGTTGACGCTTGAAAAAAATGCCTGGCAATACACCCCCAGCATTTTTATTCGCCGGCTTGAGAAACTGCATATTGGTTTTTAAACGGAAACAAACACTATGTTGAAATGGTCTTTGCGTGTGTTTTCAGCGTTAATGCTGCTGATGATCGCGCTGCTCCTTATTGCTTATATTCGCTCTGATAACGTCTGCCCCACCCATTCAACCCCGAGCGGTGAGACCATGCTGGGCGTCGTGCAGTGTGAATACGGTGGGCCGGAAAGAGTTGAAATAGCAACATTGGCAAAACCTGTACCGAAAGCCAATGAAATCTTAATCAAAGTACATGCCGCGTCGGTGAATCCATTGGATTGGCATTATTTGCGCGGTATCCCCTATCTTTTTCGCTTGTCTGCGGGTCTTCGAAAACCCAGTGACGTTATGGTCGGAGTGGACTATTCCGGCACAGTGGAAGCGGTCGGGGAAGATGTCACCCGCTTCGGGCCAGGCGATGAGGTGTTTGGGAGTAAATCCGGAGCGTTTTCGCAGTACCTGTTGGTTAACAGCGACCGCGCGTTGACCCGCAAACCCAATAACGCACCGCATGCCTGGGCAGCTGCCATGCCTGTTGCCGCCATTACAGCGCTGCAGGCCATTCGTGATGTGGCCAGGCTACGCACCGGGCAGACAGTGTTGATTAATGGCGCGTCGGGGGGTGTGGGCACGTTTGCCATTCAGTTGGCAAAGAACATTGGTGTAGAAGTGACAGGTGTTAGTAGTGGGCGCAATCGTGAATTAGTGTTGTCGCTTGGTGCTGATCACCATATTGATTACACCAGGCAGGACTTTGCGGATAGTGCCAAACAGTACGACGTCGTAATTGATTTGGTTGGAAACCGAAACCTGTCGGATATTCGCCGAGTGTTAACTAAGAATGGCATTTGCATACTGCTCGGCGGTGGCAGCCCTGAAGATGGTCATTGGGTTGGACCACTGATCACCCCTGTTAAAGCAATGCTGTATTCGCCATTTGTAAGCCAAACCTTCGTGACAATGCTCGCGCATAATAATAGTAATGACCTGGAAATATTGGCGGCGATTATGGAGTCGGGGCAGCTGAAGTCGGTTATTGACAGAGAGTACACCCTGGCCGAGACCGCTGATGCCTTGCACTATATTGAAACAGGTCGCGCGCGAGGAAAAATCATTATTCATCCGCAGCAATAGCGTACTGCAATCTCGCTAGACGGTCATCCTGGTTGCTTTGCTTCGCGCGTGTATCAATAATGACGGGCTAAATGGTACGAACTTATGTTAAGGGACACTAGGTACGTACGTCAGCCTGCTTTCGCGCTTTCGAATCCAGGCGATAAGCGCGAGCGATGGCTTGCGCCGCGTCTTCAACGTACTCTCGCAGGCTTTCGCCTTTGTCTTTTGCCTGAGCGATAAGCTCATCTTCGGCAATGGTGATCGCACTCACGTTGGATTTTTTCAACGCGTTAGCGCCCGCTTTTTTGCTGAGGCGAATGCGAGTATCAAAAAACGAAATGCCTTCATCCACACCCACCAGCACGCGAACGTTCGCCGACTTCTTGCGGTAGCTGGTGATCACCCCGGCAACCACTACGGACGAATCGCTGCGAAAGCGTTTTTGCTTTTTCGCGTCACGTTCGTTAAGCACTGTGTTAAACGCTTGCTGATCATGAAGCCTTTGCACAAATTTTTCGGCCAGCTGCTTGCGAACTGACTTCTTGACTTTCTCATCCGTGCCGTTTTCAAAATCAAGCACAATAGCCGTTGAGCGTTGTTCAATTTCTTTGCTGAGGCGTTGCTGCTCTTGCTGTTCGGTAGAATTCTGCGTAGCAGGTACGGTGGGCATTTGCGCATAACCGGAGCCAGCAAAGCAGGCCAGCATCAGCGCGGCAAACAGGCGATGTTGAGTGAGTCTATGCATAACAAGTGTTGTTTAGTTCTGGTTGTTTTTTAGTCTAGATCGCTGGTGATTTAATGGGCAACTGTTGCAGCCAATTCGCTTTCTTACGGTTTGGAATGTGACGGCCATCACAGTTGACCATTTTGTAAACGGTAACCCATACTGGCGAATCTCAGAGGAGGAAACAATGACTGACGCCGTTTTGATGGATCTCGCCGATGGTGTGGCAACCATCACGCTCAATCGCCCTGAAGCGCTGAACACGTTTAATTATGATCTGATGCACGGGCTGGGTCAGGCGTATCAGGACTGCGACGCCAATGACGAGGTTCGCTGCGTGATAGTAACCGGTGCGGGGAAGGCATTTTGTGCGGGCGCCGACTTGTCCGGGGGCGGTGATACTTTCGATAGCAGCAACAGGGAGGACATCAGTTCCTGCCCGCTCAGCATGCAGGCCTGGGAAGTTCGCAAGCCCGTCATAGCGGCCTGCAATGGTCACGCAGTGGGTGTAGGTTTGGGTATTGCAACGCAGTGCGACATTCGAATTGTTGCAGAGGAAGGCAAGTACGGGTATTTGCAAAATCGCCGAGGAGTGGTTGCTGATTTCGGCGTGTCCTACGTGTTGCCGCGATTGCTTGGGTTCGAGAAAGCCTTCGAGTTGCTGGTGCGAGCCGAACGCCTGACGGGACAGCAAGTGCGTGAATACGGTTTGGCAAGTCGCTGTGTTCCGGCGAGCAAGGTGCTGAGCGTGGCACAGGAGATTGCGCGAGATATTGCGGTCAATTGTGCGCCACTCATATCGGGGCTGCACAAGTCGCTGTTGTGGCAAGGACTGTCGTCCAGTCTCGCTGAAGCGGTTAATCGCGAATCTGTCGCCTTAAATCACAGCATGCGAAAGCCAGATGCGCTGGAGGGCGGAGTGGCCTATTTCGAAAAACGCTCTCCGAACTGGAAAGCCAGCGTCAATCAGGATTGGCCTACCGGGCTTGATCTTTGAGCGCCAGCAATACCTCAGTGAGTTCTTCTTGCCAATTGCATGCCGAGATTTCAGCAATGGCTTTAGCGCTGCCCATTAGGGAGTTGGCCGGCCTGGCAGCCGGTGTTGGATAGTCGCTGCTGGTAATCGCGTTTACTATGGGTATTTTTTGCACAAGCCCTATGTCTTTTGCCTGCGCAAAAATCTCGTTTGCGAACTCGTGCCAGTTGGTCGCAGGGTGACTTGGCAAGTGGTAGAGCCCCCACGGAAACTCAGTACGTTCAATGCAGCGTTCGGCCAGCATTAACAAAGTACGCGCTATACATCTGGCCGATGTGGGCGCGCCGTATTGGTCAGCCACCACGCCGAGCTCGTCTCGCTCGGCGGCCAGCCTGAGCATGGTTTTCACAAAGTTGTTGCCGTATTGACCAAACACCCAGCTAACGCGAAGAATGATGTGTTTGCTGCAGCAATGCTGGATCGCGTGCTCGCCAGCCAGCTTGGAAGCGCCGTACACGCCTTGCGGATCTGTCGGGTCGTCTTCCAGATAGGCCCCGTTTTTTTTGCCATTAAAAACGTAGTCGGTAGAAATGTGTAACAGCGGAATGTTTCTCGCAGAGCAGGCCAGCGCCAGTTGTTTGGCGCCATCGCTGTTCAGGGCATAGGCAGCATCAGAGTCGGTCTCCGCCTTATCAACCGCTGTGTACGCGGCCGCATTGATCAGAGCGTCCGGTCGATGCGTATCCAGCGCGCTTTGCAGGCTGCTTTCATCGCAGATATCAAGCTCGGATGAACCCAAATTAACGCAACGAAGCTGGTCTGTGCTGAGCGCCGCAAATTCCGAACCCACTTGCCCATGGCCACCGGCGATAAGAATTGATTTGCTCATGCTGGGCTGAGTTGTTTGCCGGTGTAGTCAGCCAGTCGCGGTAAGGCGAGGTCTTTTTCTGACAAGGTGGGTTCGGCAACAGGCCACTCAATACCAATGTCAGGGTCGTTCCAGGCTACCCCACCTTCGTCGGCGGGTTGGTAATAGTCGGTGCATTTGTATTGGAAATCGGCAACGTCGCTGGTTACCACAAAGCCGTGCGCATAGCCGGGTGGCACCCAAAACAAACGGTGGTTATCGTCACTCAGGTCTACACCAACGTATTGCCCATACGTTTCCGACGCGGGGTTCACATCAACAGCTACGTCGAAAACGCTGCCGCGAGTAACGCGCACCAACTTGCCTTGTGGTTTGTTTATCTGGAAGTGCAGGCCGCGCAGAACGCCAAATTGTGAACGTGAATGATTGTCTTGCACAAATGGCTGCCTGATGCCCATATCAGCGTATTGATTTGCCCGGTAACTTTCCAGAAAAAATCCCCGGTGATCGCCGTGCACTGTGGGTTCGATAATCAGTACGCCCGGGAGTATTGTTTCAATTACGTTCATACCGTTTTCCCTTTTGCTACTTTCATCAGGTACTGACCATATTGTGTTTTGCCAAGCGCTTCGGCTTCGCAGAGTAAGTTATCCACACTGATCCAGCCATTGTTATAGGCAATTTCTTCCAGGCAAGCCACTTTCAGGCCCTGGCGTAATTCAATAGTGCGAACAAACTGGCCGGCTTCCATAAGACTGTCGTGGGTACCTGTATCCAGCCAGGCAAAGCCTCTGCCCAACCGGCGCACGTTCAGCGTTCCGCGGTTAAGATACTCGGCATTGACCGTGGTGATTTCCAATTCGCCGCGGGCACTTGGTTGAATATTTTTCGCTATATCAACCACGTCATTGTCGTAAAAATACAATCCGGTTACGGCGTAATCCGATTTCGGATTCTCCGGCTTTTCTTCGATGGATATAGCGCGGCCCTGTTGATCAAACTCCACCACCCCAAAACGTTGTGGGTCGTCAACCAGGTAGCCGAATACGGTAGCGCCCTGGGTTTGGCTTGCGGCTTTTTCAAGCGTGGTAGAAAAGTGTTCGCCATAAAAGATGTTATCGCCCAATACCAGGCACACGCTGTCGTTGCCAATGAACTCTTCACCAATAATAAAAGCTTGCGCCAGACCATCTGGCGAAGGTTGCTCTGCGTACTCGAAATTTACACCCAGGTTGTCGCCACTGCCGAGCATGCGCTTGAAATAGGGCAGGTCAACAGGTGTTGAAATCACCAATATATCCTTAATGCCGGCCAGCATCAGCGTGGACAGCGGGTAGTAAATCATTGGCTTGTCATACACTGGCAGCAGTTGCTTGGATACACCGCGTGTGACCGGATGCAAGCGTGTTCCAGATCCGCCTGCAAGTACAATCCCTTTCATTTCAATTCCTTTCGATTGTTGTTGATCTGACCTTCCTGGCCACTGTTGTTACGCACTCTCGGCCGCCAGACCCAGGCGTTCACCCTGATAAGAACCGTCTTGCACACGCCGCCACCAGGCCTCATTGTCGAGATACCAGCGTACTGTTTTCTCAAGACCGGTTTCGAACGTTTCCACAGGTGACCAGCCAAGCTCACGTTCAATTTTGCCGGCATCAATTGCGTAACGAACGTCATGGCCAGGGCGGTCCGCGACAAAGGTAATCAGGTCGGTATATTGCTGTACACCACTCGGTTTCTGTGGCGCTAACTGTTCCAGTATGGCGCATATCGCATGCACTACATCAATATTCTTTTTCTCGTTATGGCCGCCGATGTTATACGTCTCTCCCACCTCACCAGTGCAGGCAACCTGCAGCAGTGCGCGAGCGTGATCTTCCACGTGCAGCCAGTCGCGAATTTGGCTACCGTCGCCGTATACGGGCAGCGGCTTGCCCGCCAAAGCATTCAGAATTGTTAGCGGAATTAATTTTTCGGGAAAATGGTAAGGCCCGTAATTGTTCGAGCAGTTGGTGATTAGCGTTGGCAATCCAAATGTAGCCTGCCAGGCCCTGACCAGATGATCAGATGACGCTTTGCTGGCCGAATACGGTGAATTGGGCTCATAGCGGCTGTCTTCTCTAAACAGCCCTGTGGCACCCAGCGAGCCATACACTTCGTCAGTGCTGATATGGTGAAACCGAAAGCGCGCCTGGCGCTCAACTGGCAGCCCGGCCCAATACTGGCGTGCCGCCTCCAGCAGCGTATAGGTGCCAATGACATTGCTTTCAATAAAGGCCGCTGGGCCGTCAATTGACCTGTCCACGTGCGATTCTGCCGCAAGATGCATGATTACATCGGGCTGAAACTGCGCGAACGCCTTTTTCACCGCTGCAGCGTCGCAGATATCGGCCTGAACGAACGAATAGCGGCTTGAATCGCATACGCTCTGAAGGCTTTCCAGGTTGCCGGCATACGTCAGTTTGTCGAAATTGAGCACCTGGTGTTCACTGTGTTCAATAATCAGGCGCACAACCGCAGAGCCGATAAATCCGGCGCCGCCGGTGACTAAAATTCTCATTTTTTTATCATCAGGAAAGTAGTTGGGTTAGTCCATGTGGCCTGCAACGTCTCCCAGTGACGCAATAATATGGCCGCTGACTTAATGATAGTTCAAAATGAGAAGTAGCTCACAGTTTCTTACTGCGAAGTTCCTGGCGTGATTGAAATTGCGGTAGGTTGCGGTACAAGGCTAAGCAATGACTTGCTTGAGTGATAGGTGGGAGAAGTAAAGTGACGTCCCTGTGCTCCCAATCCTTAGACGCCAGAATAGACGGTCTGGTTCACGCAAGGGAGAGGTGATTTCTGGTATCAGTGTGAGATATGTCTCACACTGATACCGTAGTTCAAGCGCGTTGCTCAGTTAATGGTTTTGCTAACCACCTGTGACAGCTCGCTGTACATACCTTCTGAGTCGATGGTAACCATGGAGAAAAAGTACGTGTCTGATTCCAGAGGGGACAAGGTGTACTTGGTCTGGTTGCGATTGTCGACTCGGATGGTTCGGCTGGTCCCCGCATTTTCCGCGGTCACGTAGATCTCGTAGGACGCAATTTCATTCAATGCCAAGGCTTCACCGTTTTCCCGCTTGGTTGGAATACTCCAGGACAAGCTGGCGCTGCCAGTGACTGGTGCCGGCTCAGGTGCTGGCGTTGGCTCCTGCTGTGGCGCTGGGGCCGGTGTGGGTGCCGCAGCAACCGTGGTTTGCGGTTCTTGTCTCGGCGCTGGTGCAGGTGCAGGTGCAGGTGCAGGAGTTGGCTTGGCTGCAACGGTAGGCACAACTTTCGGAGTCTGTGTGGGTGCGGCCCGGCTAGGCACGTTTGCAATTCGTGGCTCGTCTTCCTGCGAAGGCATAGCCGGTAACTGCGGCACCGACGCTGTAGGGGTAGGCTGCTTCGCAAGCGTTGGTTGTCGGCTTGCTGCAGGTTGGTTATTCATCTGCGTTTGCCACCACCGTGTGGGCGACTGAAACCAGCTTCCATACCAAGGTGAGCCTGTCGACCCGGTATTGGCTGCCACCGTTGGCACGGTGCGGGTTGGCGTTACAGCGGGGCGTGTAGTAGTTGGTGTGACAGCTGGTTTATTCACTACCGGGCGCTGTGCAACCACTGGCGTTGGCGTTCTGAGTGCCGGGCTTTGAAATTGAGTAGTGGGTCCCTGTGCCGTCGGCCGGTTAACCACCGTCTGTACGGGTGTCGTTACCTTAGGGCTGGGCTGAGATTTCTGTTCGTTTGCTTTCGACTCGGCTTCTGCTATTTTGGCTTGCAGCTCAGGGTTGTCACGAATTACTTCCTCAATGTATTTGGCCAGGTTGTTAAAGTACACGCCAAAAGAGCCAAACAGGCCTTGGGGTTTGGTCACCTGTACGGCGGCTTTTTCCGCCCCCTGGTTCTCCGCAAAAGCGGTGCCGCTGGCCAGAATCAGGCCAAGGCTGCCTGCAGCGATCAGTGACTTGTAGTTGTGTACCATGGTGTTCGCCCTACCGTTACGTTGTGCAATATACATACAATCAGAATAAGACAAATACCGTGGCTTGCACGTCAATTAAGTCTGCCTTTACTGATCTGTGACGCACGTCGCGCTCTGCGACAGAATCGCGCACAATCGATGCCTGCCGGACATTGGTCACCGGCTAATGACGTGGCTCTGTTCATTCGATAGACTGCCAGCCTGAGTTATTACCCGGTAATCAATGTGTCTCCGAATACAAATTTGTTTAAGTATTTGTGTTTTTTGCTAGTGATTGTTGGCCTTGCGGCCTGTGGAGGCGGGGGCGGCGGGTCGGCACCGGTCACACCTCCCACTAACCCCATGCCAGACCCAGATCCAGACCCAGACCCGGATCCGGACCCGGATCCCGAACCACCAAGCTTCAACGCTAATCTGCGTTTCACCCAATTTGGCATACCTCATGTGCAAGCAAGCGATTGGGCTGGTCTGGGCTACGGTCATGGTTACGCCTATGCCACGCAGAATTTCTGCGTACTGATGCGCGAAATTGTGGCCGCCAATGGCCAGTCTCAGCGTTACTTCGGCGATGATGGTGATTTGGCCGCTGATTTTGTTTTTGCGCTGTTGGGGGATGATGTTGAGAGCGTGTTCCTGGACGCTCTCAGTGATGATATGCGCGAGCTGGCAGAAGGGTATGTCGCTGGATTTAATCGGTATTTACGAGATACGGGGGTTGCCAATTTACCTGCCGGTGATGAAGGGTGTGTTGATGAGCCCTGGGTGCGTGAAATCACCTTGGTGGATTACGGAAAAATGTTGCGCAAATTGGCCGTGCGCGCCAGCAGTGAGCCGTTAGCTGATTTCATTTTTGCTGCTGAACCACCCGATCCGAGTGCATCCACCACAGGTTCGCACTCCGAATCGCTGCGCACACCGAAACAACTGCTTGCTGGGTTGGACACCAAGCAGCTGCAAACTGCAATTGACCGCATCGCACTCCCAAAACCTGAGCAACTTGGCAGTAATGCTTATGCGACCGGTTCGCAAGTAACCCAAAACGGCGGTGGCGCCTTGCTCGGGAATCCGCATTTCCCGTGGTCTGGCTCAAACCGGTTTGCAATGATTCATTTAACCCTGACGCCAGAGGGTACCACTGAGCCGGCATATGACGTGATGGGTGCCGCGCTGCACGGCTTTCCGTTGGTGAGTATCGGGTTCAACGCTGATCTTGCCTGGTCGCATACGGTATCCACTGGTTCGCGGTTTGTGTTGCATGAATTGCAGCTAAACCCGGACAATGCCATGCAATACGAATTTGACGGCGAGATGCGTGATATCACCAGCCAGACGATTACTATCAACGTACAAAATGAATCTGGTGGTATAGAGCAGCAGTCGCATACGTTTTATTTCTCACACTTCGGACCGATTGTTGATTTGGGCAGCGTCAACGGTTTGTTGGCTGGTTGGCCTGTTGCGGCAGGCACAGGCACCTTGTATACGCTGCGCGATATAAACGCTGATAACGTGCGCGGTTTGTCCACCTGGCGCGATGTTGGCCAGTCCGGCTCAATTGCCGAGTTGGAAGCGGCGCTGGCGAATGTTGGGATCCCATGGGTCAACACCATTGCAGCTGATCGAGCGGGTATGGCGTTTTACGGTGACATTTCGGCGGTGGCTAATGTGACGGAAATGCAGCGCACCGACTGCATTGGCGGCCTGATAGCGCCTCTGCTTACCGACTTTGGTCTGACCACGCTGGATGGCTCAAGCGCAGACTGTGAACTCAGCACAGATGCGGATGCACCGGTGCCCGGGGTGATTGGCTATGATCGCTTGCCGAAGTTGATTAACGACAGCTACGTAGCCAACGCCAATGACAGTTACTGGTTGTCTAATCCGGACAGCCTGCTGACCGGTTTCCCGCAGATTATTGGCTCTGAAGAAGTGGAACAAAGCTTACGAACCCGGCTGGCCTTTATCCAGATGCAGGAGCGCATTGCCGGCACCGATGGCCTGGGTGCGGCGGGAACCAATCCGCTGCTATTGCAAGACATGCTGTTTTCAAGCCGCAATATGGCTGCTGAGCTGGTGATTGGCGATGTGCGAACGCTGTGTTCCAACACGCCCGACTGGTCGGTGTACTCCAGCAACCCGGCTGCTGTGACCCAGGCGTGCGGAATTCTGGACAGCTGGGACACCACCCACAATAACGATCAAACAGGCGGACACATATTTTATGAGTTCTGGCGCAATGCGCGTGCCATAGACAATCTCTGGTTGGTACAGTTTGACGCAGCAGACCCTGTTAATACGCCACGCACCGTCAACACGGCCGACGCAACGGTTATCGAAGCGGCTCGTCAGGCTCTGGCGGATGGCGTGCAGACCTTGTTGGATGCCAATATCGCTCTCGATGCGCCCTGGGGTGAGGTCCAGTTTTCAGAGCGCAACGGTGAACGTATTGCGATACACGGTGGGTCGGGTGACATGTTGTTCAGCGTGATAACCTCAGAGCTGATCGACGATGAGGGTTACAGCGCTATACGGCACGGCAACAGCTATATGCAAACCGTTGGCTGGGAGGCCGACGACTGCCCTGATGCGTACGGACTATTGAGTTACTCGCAGTCGTCTGACCCGGCATCTGAGCACTACGCGGATCAAACCGAACTCTACTCTAACAAGCAATGGGTCGATCTGCCTTTCTGCAACGCTGACATTGAAGCTGCGCAGCTAGGTGATGCGATCGACCTGGAAGAGGCAATGCCGCAATAAGCCTATGGCTAAGATACTCATTAATGGCGCACTGTTTAACCTGGGTTGGTTGGCCTGTGTTGTATTGCGAAATCACTGGTCCTTGCTTGCAGTGCTTGCCGTCATCGCCATTTATTTGTACATGGAAGAGAGCCATCTACGTGCCAGAGGGGCCATAGTGGTAGCGGTTGCCGTGCTGGTGGGCTTTGCAGTAGACAATGCGATGCTTAGTGAGGGCTTGCTAATACCGGTTGGCACTGACGCGGGCGATCTCGCGCCATTCTGGATGACGGCCCTGTGGGCGATACTATCAACAACGTTTAATATCGCGTTCAAACCGCTGCAAAATAAACTGGTTCTTGCCGGTGTTATGGGTGCAATTTCCGCGCCCTTGACCTACCTCGGAGCTGTGCGTCTGGGGGCTGCTGAATTTGGTGTGCCGGCTGAGTTTGCGCTGGCAGGACTTGGCGTGGTCTGGCTGCTGGTTTTTCCCGCAGGTTTATTATTCACTCGTCGGCTTATGTCACGCGCAAGTCCGGGCGTGTAACGATTGGCTGAACGCATCAGTACCGGGTGTATCCAATCAAGCGTGGCGGGATGATAAACTAATCTCACCGAAATCAGACGAGCATAAGGCAAGGATTATGGATTTGAATGGCAAAACGGTGGTGATCACAGGCGCGAACGGTGGCCTGGGCCGTGTCGTAGCCGATGTGGCAGCCCGATATGGAGCAAGTCTGGTTCTGCTGGATATTGCATTTTCCGATACCGACATTGCTGCCAATAGTGACAAGCGGCGTTGTATTAATTTAGATCTTTGTAACCTGGCAGCCTGCCAACAATGCTTCAGCAGCATTGGGTCGTTTGACGCATTATTGAACCTGGCTGGCGGTTTTGCGATGGGTGCAACTGCGTACAGTGACAGCGACGAAGAATGGGATTTTTTATTCAAAGTTAATGTCACGACACTGCGCAATGCGATAAAAGCCGCCACGCCCGTATTGTTAGAGCAGGGTAGCGGTGCGATAGTGAATGTAGGCGCTTTGGGTGCGCTGCAGGGGGCTGCGAACATGTCAGCCTACGCCACGTCAAAGAGCGTTGTGATGAGAATAACGGAAAGCCTATCCGCAGAACTGCGTGAACAAGGCATCAATGTGAATGCTGTACTGCCAAGCGTGATCGATACCGAGCGGAATCGTGCAGATATGCCAGACGCTGACCCATCAAAATGGGTGGCACCTGAGGATCTGGCCAATGTTATTTGTTTTCTTGCCTCTGATGCAGCGCGCGCGGTGCATGGCGCCTTACTGCCGGTTCGCGGTCTGAGTTAAACCACATCGTGTGTATCCTGTTTGTGGCGCTTGCAGAGCACCCGCGCTACCCATTAATTGTGGCGGCAAATCGTGATGAAGAATTCGCCAGACCAAGTGCGAGTGCAAACTTTTGGTCCGATTTCCCGGATATATACGGGGGCCGAGACCTGCAGGCGGGTGGCACCTGGTTAGCGGTGAATAAAGCGGGGCGTTTTGCAGCTATTACCAATTTGCGTATGCCTCATCTCTATAAAGATGCTGCAATCAGTAGAGGTGGTTTAATCCCGGACTATCTCAACTGCGGGTCTGTAGAGCAGTTCAAAAACCGCTTAAGTGCGACCCATAAATGCTATAATCCATTTAACCTGATGTTCGGAACCATGCATGAACTAACGGTTTATAACAGTGCCACGAATACCTTCGTGAGCCTGGGTAAGGGGTTTCATTCGGTTAGCAATGGGCCGGTAGATGACTACTGGCCGAAAATGTCACGCGGTGTGGGCCTGCTTGAAGCACATGTTCTGGAGCGCACCGATAGGGAATTGGATGTTGAAAAGCTGCTCGAGGATATGCGCGATACCACCCAGGCTGATGAGACTTTATTGCCACATACCGGCGTTGGTGTAGAGTTCGAGAAACTGCTCTCATCCATTTTTATCCGGGGCGACACTTATGGTACGCGCACAACCAGTGTATTGGTCTTCGACCGATGCAGCCTAGAGTTCCATGAAGTGGATTACGATGCACAGGCAAACAGCCGTCACCGCAGTCATCAGTTGATCGAATTGCCGCTTGATGGGCACGGATGAACTTGAAATAATGACCGTCGTGCATCTGCAGGCACAAGGTGCCGTATACTCGAACAGATTTCCCTTTATCCCTGTAAGGCATGATTAACTATGAGCAATATTGAGCTGACCGAAGTTCGCGCGGCGCACACATTCGACCAGGAAGTGCTGGGTGAATACCTGAGTCAGCATGTTGAGGGCTATGCCGGACCACTGCAAGTAAAGCAGTTTGAAGGTGGTCAAAGTAATCCTACTTTCCAGTTAATTACGCCCACTAAAAAGTATGTGATGCGAAAACAGCCTCCCGGTGAGCTTTTGCCCTCCGCGCACCAGGTGGATCGGGAGTATCGCGTGATGCATGCCCTGCGTGATACTGCCGTGCCGGTCCCTACCATGTATTGCCTTTGTGAAGATAAATCCATAATCGGTACAAGCTTTTACGTTATGGATTTTGTCGAAGGCCGTGTGTTTACGGACCCGGCCATGCCCGATTCAAACAAGGAAGAGCGCCGTGCTACGTACCTGAATCTGGCCAGCATATTGGGTGAGTTACATTCCATTCGCCCCGAAGATGTCGGGCTGGAAGAGTTTGGTCGACCTGGTAATTACTACGCGCGTCAGTACAAGCGATGGAGTGCGCAATACCTCGCTTCCAAAACCGAAGAGTTACCAGACATGGATGCATTGATGGAATGGTTGCCCAACAATATTCCTGATGACGATGCATCAGGTATCGTGCATGGCGATTACCGCTTGGGTAATGTGTTAGTTTCGCCGGATGGGCCGGATATTGCAGCGGTGCTGGACTGGGAGCTGAGTACGCTGGGTCACCCTTTGGGTGATCTGGCGTATTTGTGCCAAACCTACAATGGTATTGCTACTGGTGGTGATCCGCTACCCGCTAATTTTCTGGAAATCGGCGTGCCCGCCGAAGAGGAAATGCTGGAGGCCTATTGCAATGCCAGCGGCCGTGATCGTATCGACAACTGGGACTTCTACATCGTATTCAATATGTTTCGCAGCGCAAGCATCATCCAGGGCGTCTACAAGCGGGGCTTAGACGGCAATGCTGCCTCTGAGAAAGCCTTATCTTTCAAAGACGCAGCGCGTTTAATTTCTGCGGTTGGTAATCAACGTCTGCAATCTCTGTAGGGTATAGCGAATGAGTAACATTTTGATAGAAGCGCCGATCAATATTGATCAGGCCCGGTTGGATGATCTTAGGGCAAGGCTGGCGGCAACACGTTGGCCAGACGCAGAGACCACGGGAGATTGGCGCCAGGGTATTCCGCTGGCTTATATGCGTGAACTGTGTGCCTACTGGCAGAACGACTATGACTGGCGCCGGCTTGAAACGAGGCTGAACGATCTAAACCCGCAGCAAACCACTATCGATGGCCTGGATATTCATTTCTTTCATATTCGCAGCCCGCATGAAAACGCCCTGCCGCTGATACTTACTCATGGGTGGCCGGGGTCTCCGGTTGAGTTCCTGAAAGTAATCGAACCTCTAAGCAACCCAACCGCGCATGGCGGTAACGCTGAAGACGCTTTCCATCTTGTGATACCCAATTTGCCTGGTTATGGCTTCTCCGGTAAACCAACGGAAACGGGCTGGAATGTTGAGCGTATTGGGCGCGCCTGGGGCGAACTAATGGCGCGATTGGGCTACGATCGCTATGTTGCTCAGGGGGGCGACTGGGGTGGCATGGTAACTACCAGTATTGGTGTGACAGAAACCGAACATTGCGCCGCTATTCATGTGAACCTGGTGATCGCCGCGCCCGATCCTGACACAATGGATAATCTGACGGATCTGGAGCAAAAAGCCCTTGAAGGTATCGCGTATTATGACCAGCAAGACTCCGGATACTCCAAGCAGCAAAGTACCAGACCACAAACCCTTGGCTATGGGCTGGCCGACTCACCCAGCGGGCAGGCCGCCTGGATTATTGAAAAATTCTGGTCCTGGACCGACAGCGAGAATGATGGCAAGAAACACCCTGAGAATGTGCTCAGCAGAGATGAATTGTTAGACAATGTCATGTTCTATTGGTTGAACAACGCGGCTGCCTCGTCGGCGCGCCTGTATTGGGAAAGCTTTGCAACCCCCTCAATGGACCAAGTCCATATGCCGGCGGGCTGCAGTATATTCCCTAAAGAAATATTTCTTTGTTCAAAGCGCTGGGCAGAAACTCGCTTTACAAATCTGATTCACTGGAACGAACTGGACAAAGGCGGACACTTTGCCGCCTTTGAGCAACCCGCGCTGTTTGTCACCGAGCTGCGCAATTGCTTTCGCAGTATTCGGCCCTAAGCGAGAGGCTCGCTGACCTAAAGGCCGTACTGCCGTGCAGCCAGATCACGCATAATTTCTTCAGAGCCGCCACCGATTGCGTTGACCCGCACTTCGCGATAAATGCGCTCCACCCGGCTGCCGCGCATATAGCCTATACCGCCAAGTATTTGCATTGCCTCTCGTGCGCAAAACTCCATAGTCTCACTGGCTTGCACTTTTAACAGCGCGATGTCAGCGGGGTTGGGTGTACCGGCTTCGAACGATTCGTAACATATTCGTATGTAAGCTTGAGTGGCATTCAGCTTTTGTTTCATTTGCGCGATTTTGTGACGGATCACCTGATGGTCGGCCAGGCGTTTGCCAAACGTATTTCGCTGCTGCGCCCACTCTGTTGCTTCTTCCAGACACACACGACCCAAGGCTTCCATCGCTGCGGCCATATACATGCGTTCGCTATTGAAGTTGGTCATGATAACCTTGAAGCCCTCGTTCTCCGCGCCAATCAGATTGCTTGCTGGTACGCGTACATTGTCGTAATACAAGGTCGCGGTATCCGACGCCCACCAGCCCTGTTTGCGTTCAAGTTCAGTTCGGCTGAATCCTTCGGCATCGGTGGGCACCAGGATCATGGATACACCAGCAGCCCCTTTGCCACCAGTACGCACGGCTGTTGAGACCCAATTGGCCCGCATGCCGCCTGTGATATAAGTTTTGCTGCCATTAATGACGTATTCGTCGCCATCGCGCACCGCCGTGGTTTGCAGGCTGGCAACATCAGAGCCTCCGCCGGGCTCGGTGATGCCCAGTGAGATGTGTTTATCACCCGCCAACACCGGAGGGGCGACAGTGTTTTTCATCTCCTCACTTCCCCAGTTAATAACGGGTGGCAAGCCAATACCGTGTACCATCAATGAGGCCGGAATACCCCCTACACCAATACGAGAGAGTTCTTCGTTGGTGACCCAACCATGCCAGGAGTCAATGCCTTCCTGTGTGCCACCGTACTGTTCCGGATACCCCATGCCGAGCAGCCCAAAGTCGCCTGCTTTTTTCCACAGCTCAATGGGTATCTCGCCGGCTTCGTCCCAGTCTTCGGCGAATGGCATGATTTCCACATCAATAAAGCGCCGTAGCTGCTCACGCCACGCTTCATGCTCAGGTCGTATGTTGGGGTTGGGAAGTCGAGCGCTGTCGAAAGTTAGTGACATTGAGGTCCTCGTCGGTACATGTAAGTTTTGTGCAAGTCATCAACATGCAGTATGGGTATACTGTAGCTAAAGCACTGGCCACGCCTGCGCCATTATTGTACGCACTACATTCGGGAAAATCATGAATAACACTCTGCAATCTCTATTGAAGGCGAGCTTCCTCGCCGCTATTGCTGCAGCAACGTCGCTCTCGCAAGCAGAACAATCCACCAGCACTACGTTGCTGTGGGGAGACACGCATCTGCACAGCAGCTATTCCTTCGATGCATTTCTGTTTCAAAACCGCAGTATCGACCCTGATACGGCCTATCGCTATGCCAAAGGCTACCCGGTGGTACACCCCTACCATAAGGCGCGTGTTCAGATAGAAACCCCGCTGGATTTTCTGGTGGTCTCCGATCACGCAGAACTAACAGCGATACCAATGCGGCTATTTAACGGTGACAAAGACTTGCTGAATACCGACTTCGGTCGCCATGCGGCCGAATTGATAAAGCAAGGCCGCGGGCCCGAGGTGTTCGGTGAGCTTGTCGTTGCGGCCAACTCGGGCAACAGTTCAGTCACTGACCAGTTAATGAGTGAGTCTATAAGGCAAACGCCATGGGACGATATTGTAGCCGCCGCCGACCGTCATAACTCGGAAGGTAAGTTCACCGCTCTGGTGGGGTGGGAATGGTCTTCACTGCCGGATGCGGCGAATCTACACCGTGTGGTCATTATGGATGAAGGCCAGGAAGCCGCGAGCCAGTTTCTGCCGTTTAGCTCAACCGAAAGTGATAAGCCTGAGGACCTGTGGGCCTGGCTGGAAAAAACATCCGCATTAACCGGTGCGGAGTTTGTGGCCATTCCGCACAACATGAATATATCCAAGGGCAAAATGTTTCCGTTGGAAGACAGCTTCGGCAAGCCCCTCACAGAAGAGTACGCCAGACTACGCTCGAAATGGGAATCTGTTGCTGAGGTTACGCAAATCAAGGGCGATTCAGAAACACATCCTTTGCTGTCGCCTGAAGACGAGTTTGCAAATTTCGAGTCCTATCGGTTTCTGATTGACCTTCGGCCGGACACAGACCATACCGCCACCGTTACCGCCGGCGACTACGCTCGCGCAGCATTGCTCAGAGGTTTGAAACTAGGCGCAGAGTTAGGTACGAACCCCTATCAATTTGGCATGATTGGTGCGACCGATTCACACACAGGGCTGGCCTCGGCGGAAGAAGACAATTTCCATGGAAAGATGGCGCTGGATTCTACGCCTGAAAACAAGCCCCAACCGCGAATTGGCAGCCGTGGTGCCAGCGGTTGGGATATGTCTGCGTCGGGCCTGGCCGCCGTCTGGGCCAGCGAAAACAGCCGCGAGGCCATAGTTGCCGCGTTTAAACGCAAAGAAGTATACGCGACCAGTGGACCACGAATTCAATTGAGATTCTTCGCTGGCTGGAATTTCAAAGCGAGCGACGCGCGCGAAGCTGGTCTTGCCAAGCGTGGCTATGCCCGAGGTGTGCCGATGGGCAGCGTATTGCCGTCTTCCTCACGCAGCAAAGCGCCAAGCTTTCTCATCGAAGCAGCGCGCGACCCCAAAGGCGCCAATCTGGATCGACTGCAAATAGTGAAGGGCTGGCTGGATGACCAGGGCAAAACACATGAACGTGTGTATAACGTAGCGGCTTCAGATGGCCGCAAGATAGCTGCCGATGGTTCGCTCGCCGCTGTAGGCAATACCGTTGATTTGAGCACTGCTCACTACACTAATGATATTGGTGCGACACGTATTGCCAGCCACTGGACAGATCCGGACTTTAATCCGGAGCAATCGGCTTTCTATTACGCGCGCGTACTGCAAATACCGACGCCAAGACACTCACTGTACGATGCTATCGCGTTGCAACAAGAGCATCCGAAGGACAAGGCTGCAACCATTCAGGAACGTGCTTACAGTTCACCTGTCTGGTACATGCCTGAAGAATAAAAGACATTTTAACTGGGCTGGTCGGAGTGAGAGGATTTGAACCTCCGACCCCTGCCTCCCGAAGGCAGTGCTCTACCAAGCTGAGCTACACTCCGATGCGTTGACAATGGCAGCAAGAGTGGCTGCGCGCGCGGCTTTCACTATAGCAAAGCAGAGTGGTTTTAGGAATTGCCTACTTGCATGGACAGAATGGTCTCGTTCAGGTCAAGAATCTGTCTGGCCATGTTTTCTATTAATGTGCGGCACACTTCGGGTTGTAAGCGTACCAGCTCAACAAAATCTTCTTGTCGGATGGCGCGCACGGTGCTGAACTCCTTGGCTTTTACCGTAGCCGTGCGCTTCTCAGAGGTGAACGCCGCCATGGCACCGAAAATCTCATCTTCGTAAATGTCGCCAACTTTGACGTCGCCCTGGAAGGCTTCCAGGTGGCCTTCTATTAACGTAAACACGCGGTCCGATACTTCGCCTTGTGCGATGATTACTTCGCCAGGTGCGAAGTTCAGATACTCGCTATTAGGGTCTCGACTGTGCGAGCTGTAATGGCTTAGGGCTTGCACCAGTATCGCGTTGAATGTGGCCTGGTACTCAGTCCAGGCTTCCAGCGCTTTGGCGTCTTTTTGAAGCTGCGCCTTGATATCTTCCCAGCGATACGCTTGCAGTGTGACATCCTGCGTACAGATGAACTTGGGCCGATCTGCCGAACTATTGCCGCGTGGTCGCGAGACAAAATCGCCGGGCTCAAAAAAATAGATCAGCTTGCCGTCAAGCTCTACCTCAATGTGGCCACTTTGCAATACGAATGAGGCACCGTCTGGAAGCTCGCTGAACACGTTGCTACTGATGGGCAGTTCTGTCGGCTGGCCCGAAGCGGGCACTTGCTGCAGAAATTCCGATACCAGGCGGGGCAGTTGCCGTACCTGGCTGGATTCCTTAAGCTCACTAACGTACATAGTTTATTCCTGCCATGCTGATGGCGAATCGATGTCGGATGCTATCTAATCCGGTCTACTTTATTGACTTGGCAATTTCCGGTTGTGTTTTGACCATGGTGACAAAGGTGTCCTGGCGAATAGCGCGCAGTACACAGTCTTTTGTTGCCACCACACTGGCGCGTCGTTTGCTGCCAGTGAAAGCGGCTATGGCGCCAAACATTTCACCCTGCTGAATATCGCCCACTTTCTTGCCGTCCTGAATTGCAATGGCTCGGCCTTCTATAAGAGTGTAGACATCGGTTGTGTCATCGCCCTGTTCGATGATCGTGGATCCGGCTGGGTAGCTTCGGTAGTCGATAGCTTCGGTAGCGACAGTGTCACTGTTGAAGTCATCAGACAGTTCGTAACTTGGGAACGAAGACATGGTGTATGATCCATAATTAGCTTTTATTATGTTAAGCATAGACAAAATCTGACGAAATCTCGCCGCGTAAACTGGGAACGGCCGTTTGGAAGCAGGAATTTGCACCGGGCAGACCGATGCCCACATAGAGTATCGTGTACTGCGTGACCATACCGGTGATAAACGGCCAGTTGGGCTGCAACCGCAGGTCTGGAGCGCCTTTGATAACATGCGCCGCTCGGCTGCAGATGCTGGTGTTGATCTGCTTATCGCCAGTGGCTTTCGCGATTTTGACCGGCAACTGAGCATTTGGAACGGTAAAGCGGATGGTAGCCGGCCACTGTTTGACCACGCTGGTATGCGGCTGGATGTGGCTCAGCTTTCAGACGTTGAAGTGTGTGACGCTATTCTGCGCTGGTCAGCATTGCCCGGTGCGTCCAGACACCATTGGGGTACGGACCTTGATGTGTATGACGGCAACTCAATAGAAGCTGACTACGCGCTGCAACTCTCACCCGATGAGTATGCGCCGGGCGGGCCATTCCACAGCCTGAGCAACTGGCTCGCAGAGCACGCCGCTCGGTTTGATTTTGCGCGGCCTTACCAATTCGATACCGGTGGTATTGCGCCAGAACCCTGGCATATCAGCTATCTACCAATAGCGGACGTGCTGCAAAAGGAATTAACTTTGCCGGTGCTGGTACATTGTCTCGATCGCGCCGATGTGAAGCTGTCTGACACCGTGCTAAGCCGTCTTGATACGATTTTCGAGCGGTTTATCAACGTGGCAACCAGCAGCGCGGGTGATGAGATGCTGGCGCGCTCATGAGTGACTCTGGTCCAGCAGCGCAAGATGTGCAGCCGCGCAGCCAGATAGAGCTGCTAAAAAGTCGTCGCTTTCTGCCCTTGTTTGTAACGCAGTTTTTGGGGGCGTTCAATGACAACGTTTATAAGAATTCGCTGATTCTTTTGATTGCTTTTTACCTGGTTGATGAACTTAGCTTAAGCACCGACCTGCTGATCAATCTGGCGGCTCTGTTGTTCATACTGCCGTACTTCTTGTTCTCGGCAACGGCAGGACAGATTGCAGACAAAATCGATAAAGCGGTATTGGTGCGCCATACCAAAACCGCAGAAATTCTGATCATGTGCGTTGGCGCTGTCGCATTTTGGTTCGAGAGCCTGACGGGTTTATTTTTATTGCTGTTCCTGATGGGCACCCAGTCAGCTTTCTTTAGCCCAGCGAAGTATTCTCT
Organism: Gammaproteobacteria bacterium; assembly: GCA_030429735.1. Taxonomy (GTDB): domain Bacteria; phylum Pseudomonadota; class Gammaproteobacteria; order Pseudomonadales; family JAUIET01; genus JAUIET01. The sequence continues at coordinate 87,809 of JAUIET010000016.1, read as the reverse complement.
GTTGCCACAACACCTTGAGCCGGAAGAATTGGTGGGTGGCAACGCCCATGTTGAAATGGGAACCTTTGTCGCTATCGTGTTGGGTTTGCTGGCCGCGAATTTTCTAACGGCTTTGCCCAATCGTGAGCTGTACATTGGTGTTGCCGTTATTGGGCTTGCCATCATTGGGCGCATTGCCAGCCAGTTCATTCCTCCGGCACCTGCGCCAGATCCGAATTTGAAGCTTAACCCAAATATCTGGCAGCAAACCGTGCGCATAATGTCGTACGCAAAAGTGGATCACGCAGTGTTCCATTCAATATTCGGTGTGTCGTGGTTCTGGTTTTTTGGCAGCGTGTGGCTTACCCAGATTCCGAATTTTTCCCGCTATTACCTGCACGGATCTGCTGATGTAACCACTCTGGTGCTGTGTGTATTCTCGATAGGAATTGGCCTGGGCACTATGCTCTGCGAGCGCTTATCCGGTAAGAAGGTGGAACTTGGCCTGGTGCCTTTTGGTGCTGCGGGGTTGAGCCTGGCCTCTTTTGATTTGTTTTTTGCATTGCCGCTGGAAAGCAGTAAAGCCTTGTTGAGCATTCCTGAGTTTCTTGCGCTTGATGGCAGCTACAGAGTGCTGCTTGACTTGACGCTTATCGGGACCTTTGGCGGGTTCTTTATCGTACCATTGATGGCCTTGATTCAACAGCGCACCCCTGCGGAAAAACGCGCGCAGGTAATTGCTGCAAGCAATATTATCAATTCGCTGTTCATGGTTACCGCTGCCATTGTGGGCGTTGTTTCGCTTGAATACGCAGGGCTGGACATTCCGCAATTGTTCTTAATGATTGCCCTGATGAATATAGCGGTGGCTGTTTGGGTGTTTGGGCGTGTGCCTGAATTTGGCATGCGCTTTGTGATCTGGATATTAAGCCATACCATGTACCGCGTGCAGCACGAAAATCTGGAAGCCGTACCCGATGAAGGGGCTGCCGTGCTGGTCTGCAATCACGTGAGCTATGTGGATGCCTTGCTACTGGCTGGCGCTTGTCGGCGCCCGATTCGTTTCATTATGTTCAAACCGATTTACGAGTTGCCGGTTCTGAACTTTGTATTTCGCACTGGCCGGGCTATCCCGATTATCAGCAAACACGTGGATGAGCAGGCGTATGAGCGGGCATTTGATGAAATCTCCGCAGCCTTGGACGAAGGTGACCTGCTCTGTATTTTTCCGGAAGGCAAGCTGACGCAAGACGGTGAAATCCACGAATTCAAGCAGGGTATTGAGCGCATCATCCAGCGCAATCCGGTACCGGTGTTGCCCATGGCGCTGCAAGGCTTATGGGGTAGCTTCTTCAGCCACCGCGGCGGCCATGCTTTAACGACACTTCCGCGCAGATTTTGGTCCAGAGTGACCATCGTTGCCGGGGATCTTGTCGCACCGGAGGATGTGACAGCGCCTGGTTTGTATAACGAAGTAGCCAGATTGCGAGGTATGAAAGCCTGATGAGCGATAAATTGTGGGAAGAAATTCGTGATGAAGCCGCTGTGCAAAGCAAGGCGGAACCCGTGTTGGCGAGCTTTTACCACGCGAGCGTAATTAATCACAAAACGTTCATGTGTGCATTGGCCTATCAGTTAGCCGCGAAATTGGACAGTAGTGACGTGCCCGCCATGCTTATTCGTGACGTTGCGGAGCAGGCGATGGTGGAGGATTCGAGCATATTGCCAGCTGCTGCGGCTGATATTCGCGCCTACCGCGAACGCGACCCCGCGTGCAATGAATACCTGATGCCGTTTCTATATTTCAAAGGCTTTCATGCTATTCAAACCCAGCGTATTGCTCACTTTTGCTGGAATAAAGGGCGTGAAACGCTTGCCCTATTTTTGCAAGCCCGGTCAGTCAGTGTGTTTGCGGTGGATATTCATCCAGCAGTGAAAATAGGCCATGGCATTATGCTCGATCATGCCACTGGCCTTGTAGTCGGCGAAACCAGCCGCATTGGAGACAATGTATCAATTTTGCACCAGGTGACTTTGGGGGGTACGGGTACTGATGCAAAAATGAGACACCCTCAGATTGGCGATGGAGTGCTGCTTGCGGCCGGCGCGACATTGTTAGGCGCTATTCAGGTTGGCGATGGCGCCAAGGTGGCGGCAGGCAGCCTGGTGTTGGAAGATGTGCAGCCTCACACCACGGTTGCCGGCGTGCCAGCCAGGCAAGTTGGCCGACCAAATTCACAGGAGCCGGCACGTGATATGGACCAGGGTTTAGGCTAACGCTGTGCCATAACTTGTACTTTAAACCGCATAACATTCGGTTTGTGTGTTCAGATTTTGAGTAGCTACCAGATAAGTCGTGGCGGGTTCTTGACAGTTGTTTTTGTAAAGAATTGGAGTATATTTGAGCAGCGCTGTGATCAGCGCATGCGAGCTATGTGGGCCCTGTTGATTGCTCCGGCGAAACCAGTGCCCACTGTAAACTCAGTAATTTGCGATACCTATAAAGTTTAGCCAACAACGAACTCCCCTAGGTTGTAGAGCTCAACGATAAGTGCAAGCTGACGCATCGGGCTCTGCTGAGGCTGGTGTGTTCACATTTAGAACCGATGGAGAAAAACCTTGAGTGTTAAGTTAATTGATAATGAAGCGTTTTACGGATTTCGCGTCCGCAGAACAGTTAATGGCAAGTTGTATCAGGAGTATTATTCTCTCAAGAAGGACGGCAAACGTTTAAGCCAGCGCGCCACCAAAATTGTTGAAAACAAGGCAAAGGTGCGCGACGAAGAATTACGCCAGGAGCAGATTAAGTCCAAAGAGAAACGTAAGGCAGAGTTATGCTTCCACCCAGATGGCAGCGTAAAAGGAATCTCGTATCTGGTAAAAACGGAAAAAAGCGGCACCAAAACACCGATATTCCAAATTGGCATCGCGTCAGAGCTTGAAAGCAAAATAGTGTGCACCAGTTTTTCTGTTAATGCCCACGGCAAAGAACAAGCCTGGAAGAAAGCGGTTGAGTCCTACGCTGAGCACAAGAAAATCCGGAAAGGTACAAAGTTGTACAAGCAGCTGATGGCCGCTTTACCGAAGACTGTTGGCAAGAAGAAGCGTTCTGTGCGCGGTCGTAAGAAAAAGAAATAGAAATCGTCGTTTCTATTTGGGTCACATCTCAGAGCTGCCCTAGTGCGCTGGGATGCGACCCTTGTGACCTTAGTGCTGTCAGCTACGGATTTTCCTCATAGCGTTTGACGGACTCAGAAATCACCTTTCGCGCTTCATCGCTCGAAAGCCAGCCTTTCACTTTGACCCATTTGCCGGGTTCCAGATCTTTATAGTGCTCGAAAAAGTGCACTATCTGTTCCATCAGTGCATTCGGCACATCTTCTGGTTCGTTGACATGGTCCCACCAGCGGGTCAGTTGCGATACCGGCAAGGCAAATACCTTGTAGTCTCTGCCCGATTCGTCTTCCATATCCAGCACGCCGATCGGCCTGCAGCGAATAACTGATCCGCAGTTTACTGTGTGCGGTGTGCGCACCAGCACATCAATAGGGTCACCGTCTTCAGACAAAGTATGTGGTATATAGCCGTAATTGCAGGGATAGAACATCGGTGCGGCCATAAATCGATCAACAAACAAGGCGCCAGTGTCTTTGTCTACTTCGTACTTCACCGGGTCAGCGTGTGAGGGTATTTCAATGATGACATTGAACTCATCAGGTATGTGTTCACCTGCAGGAACGTTTTCTAAACTCATTTAGTTTTCCAAATCAAATAACAAATTAAACCGCGCGCCTGGCCACAGATTTACCGCATTGATTGTTATTTTTCGGGTGCGAGGCGCTCTGATGGTCACGACTGACGGCGTGATTTCAGACCAAGTCCTCTGAGCCTAGCACATGGGAGCCAACTCGACCTCGACTGCCAGGTGGGCAGTTGAGCGGGTTGTCGACGGCAGCTGCAGTTTACCATACAGCTTGTAGTCATGGGTCTGTATTCGTTACTATGAGGCACTGCGAGAAAGAGCCGAGCAGTTTTCTAGTGCTCTACCCGTGATAAAAGCTACGTAATAAACAATAAATTGTTGCACAAGCAACACGCTTCGGGAGTAAACATGAGCGACGCACTGTATTTGCCGCCTTTGTTCGGCATTTTAGGCCTTGTTGTGGCCTTTGTGATCTACCAGATCATGACAAAATACAACGAAGGTGAAGATCAAATTAAGAAAATTGCTGACGCCATTCATGAGGGCGCCATGGTGTTTATGCACCGAGAGTACAAAATGCTCGCAATGTTCGCCTCTGTTCTTCTGATATTGATCTTTATTTCGCCATTGGGCGTCAACACGGCCATCTCCTTCATTGTGGGTGCAGTATCATCGGCGCTGGCGGGTTACATTGGCATGTGGGCGGCCACCAAGGCGAATTCGCGCACCACCGTTGCTGCGCATGAGAAAGGCCAGGCAGAAGCCCTGACGGTTGCGTTCTACGGCGGTTCAATCATGGGCCTGTGTGTTGCCTCACTCGGTCTGGTCGGTTTGGGTGGCTTGTACTGGTATTTCGGTGGCGACCCCCACACCGCGCATGCCATACACGGCTTCGGCATGGGCGCATCCACCGTGGCCCTGTTCTCGCGGGTTGGCGGCGGTATCTACACCAAGAGCGCCGATGTTGGTGCTGACCTGGTAGGTAAACTTGAAGAAGGTATTCCGGAAGACGATCCGCGTAACCCTGGCGTGATTGCTGATAACGTAGGCGACAATGTCGGTGACGTCGCGGGTATGGGTTCAGATATTTTTGAATCCTACTGCGGCTCCATGATCGCTACGATTGCTATCGCTTCAACGCTTGCGGTGACAGGCGAATACGGCCTTGACGCATTGGCGCCTACGGGCGGTCAGCAAAGCATGATGGCATTGCCCTTAATGCTGGCAGGCGTTGGCCTGATTTGTTCGCTGGTGGGTATATTCCTGGTTCGAAGTCGCTCTTCCAGTGCGCCCGAGAAAGCCTTGCGACTGGGGCATCAGGCCTCGGCTGTATTGCTGTTTGCCGCAGCGTGGTGGATAACAACCACACTGGGTCTGAGTCTTAATATTCTGTGGGCAATCATTGCCGGTATCATTGGTGGAATGGTGATCGGCCTGGTTACTGAGTACTACACCGCTGGTGGCCCTGTGGTTCGAATTGCAGAGTCAGGCAAAACGGGCTCGGCTACGGTAATGATCACTGGTCTTGCCGTGGGCATGGAGTCGGTTGTTGTTCCAATATTGATGATTGCTGGTGTCATCTTCGTATCTACTGAGTTTGCCGGTCTGTACGGCGTTGGTATTGCGGCTGTTGGCATGCTGGCAACAGTAGGCATGACCATGGCCCTGGATGCCTACGGCCCGGTAGCGGATAACGCGGGTGGCATTGCGGAAATGGCGGGCCTTGGTGAAGAAACCCGGGAGATTACTGACGGTCTTGATGCGGTCGGTAATACAACGGCGGCCATTGGTAAGGGTTTCGCTATAGGCGCTGCTGCACTGGCAGCCCTGGCTATCATTGCAGCCTATGTGGAAACCATGTCGGCCACGCGCGCTGACTTTACCCTGGAACTGTCAGAGCCCATGGTTCTTATAGGGCTGTTCATTGGGGGTATTCTGCCATTTCTGATTGCCGCAATCACGATGACCTCGGTGGGCGATGCGGCTATGGCAATGATCGAAGAAATTCGCCGCCAGTTCAATGAAATACCGGGCTTACGCGAGGGCACTGCTGAACCTGACCACAATAAATGTATTGATATTGCGACGACTTCAGCTCTGAAGAAAATGATTCTGCCTGGCGTGATCGCGGTTGGTACGCCACCATTGGTTGGTTTCGTTCTGGGCGCGGAATCCCTGGGCGGCATGCTGGCGGGTGCGTTGCTTGGCTGTGTGCTTATGGCGCTGATGATGGCTAACGCGGGTGGTGCCTGGGACAACGCGAAGAAGTATGTTGAGCAGGGTAACCTGGGCGGCAAAGGCTCAGATGTTCACGCTGCTGCTGTTGTTGGTGACACCGTAGGTGACCCCTTCAAGGACACGTCTGGTCCATCAATGAACATTCTCATCAATGTGATGGCGATTGTTAGTTTGGTGATCGCGCCGATTCTCTGATTCAGGTGCTTCGTAAGATAGAGAGTCAGATTCAACTGTTACTCATTACCATCCCAATGTTTCTGAGCTCTTTTGCAGAAATTTAAAAGGAAGGTAGAGAAGATCACCTTATCACCGCCCTGGACCTTCAAAAAGAGGGACCTTTTTGAAGGTCCAGGGCGGTGATAAGGTGATCTTCTCGTATACGAAGCTCTGAAGTTTGGGGTATTTTATTTTGAGCCTCCATCTCAGAATCTCAAACCTTAAACCTTAAACCTTAAACCTTAAACCTTAAACCTTAAACCTTAAACCTTAAACCTTAAACCTTAAACCTTAAACCTTAAACCCTTTCTTCAACTTCTTAGTCACCATAACCTTCTTCAACCGCGCATAATCCGGCACCCCATTCTTAAACGGCGGATAGTCTTCACCCGATATCAACGGTGCCAAATACTCACGTCCTTTCTCAGTAATGCCGTACCCATTCTTCGAAATGTAATCGCGCGGCATTTTCCATTCAACGTTGGCTACCTTGCTCAAGGGTACCGAATCCACTGTCCAACTGTATCGCTTCGTGTTCTTGCGTTTGATAATAGGCATCACCGCATTTTTGCCTGCCAGCGCAAATTCTACAGCCGCCTTACCCACCGCATACGCTTGTTCTACATCAGTAGCAGAAGCAATATGTCTGGCCGCACGCTGCAAATAATCCGCAACTGCCCAATGATTTTTGTAGCCTAGCTCATCCGTCACCATTCCAGCCAATGCCGGAGCCACACCACCGAGTTGTGTGTGACCAAATGCATCTTTGCGCCCAGCATCGGCGATAAAGCGGCCATCTTTGTATTGCGCGCCTTCCGACGCCACAACCACACAATAGCCGTGCTGTTTTACATCACGCTTAATCTGGCTCATGAATTTTTTCTTGTTAAACGCAATTTCCGGAAACAGGATAATATGCGGTGGATCACCAGCCTGCTGGCTGGCCAGGCCACTTGCTGCGGCTATCCAGCCTGCGTGCCGGCCCATAACTTCCAGAATAAACACCTTGGTTGAGCTGTCGCACATGGACGCCACATCCCGGCCGGCTTCAAGAGTGGAAACTGCAACATACTTGGCAACCGAGCCAAAACCAGGGCTGCAGTCTGTGTAGGGCAGGTCGTTATCCACGGTTTTGGGCACGCCAATGCAAGTGATGGGGTAGCCCATGCGTTCGCCCAGTTGCGACACTTTGTGGGCAGTGTCTTGCGAGTCACCGCCGCCGTTGTAAAAGAAATAGCCAATATCATGCGCCTTGAAGACCTCTAGCAGGCGTTTGTATTCGGCTTTATTGCTTTCCAGGTCTTTCAGTTTGTAGCGACACGAGCCAAACGCGCCAGACGGAGTATGCTTCAGTGCGGCAATGGTCTTAGCCGATTCTTTACCGGTATCAATCAATTCTTCGCGAAGCGCGCCCACGATGCCATTGTGGCCGGCGTACACTTTGCCGATTTTGTCTTTGTGTTGCCTGGCTGTTTCAATAACACCGCAGGCGCTGGCATTGATGACGGAAGTGACGCCGCCTGATTGGGCGTAGAAAGCATTTCGTTTTTGACGCACGTGCTGGCTCCTGTTTGGGGTGCGGGAATGGGCATATTGCATCGCGTAAAGTCATCGACGCGTCTACTATTGCATAGTACGTTTTAGAGTAGCTAATCAATACGCCTGATGCATCTTCATATTCTAGGCATTTGTGGAACCTTTATGGGCAGTCTCGCGCTTTTGGCGCGAGAGTTAGGCCATTCTGTCAGTGGATCTGATCAGAATGTGTACCCGCCGATGAGCACCCAGTTGGAGGAGCAGGGCATTGCCTTGCACAGCGGCTATGACGATGAGTACCTGCGCGAGCCACCTGATTTAGTGATTGTTGGTAACGCAATGACACGGGGAAACCCTGCTGTTGAGGCATTGCTGGAAAGTGCAGTGCCTTATTGCTCAGGGCCTGAATGGTTGCGCACCAACGTGTTGCAAGGGCGTTGGGTTCTGGCCGTGGCAGGCACCCATGGGAAAACCACCACCACCAGTATGCTGGCACACATACTGGAGCAGGCTGGGCTGGAACCTGGCTTTCTAATTGGCGGCATTGCGCAGGACTTTGGTATTTCAGCACGTCTGGGGGCTGGCCAGTATTTTGTTATTGAGGCGGATGAGTACGATTCAGCATTCTTTGATAAGCGCTCCAAGTTCGTTCATTACCTGCCAAGAACACTCATCCTTAATAATCTGGAATACGACCACGCTGACATCTTTGCTGATCTGGCAGCCATACAAACCCAGTTTCACCATGTTGTGCGTACGGTGCCTGCATCTGGACGAATACTGGTGCCTGAGCAGCATAAAGCGCTCGATGAGGTGCTCGACAAAGGCTGCTGGAGTGAGTGTGCCTACATGGGCAACATGGGTGGGCGCGCGCGTTGGCAGCGGCAGGATGGTGACACACTGCTGCTGCTGGATACACAGAGCGAGGAGCAGGCTCAGCTGCGTTGGCAGCACGCTGGCGAGCATAACGCCGCCAATGCCCTGGCAGCCGTTGCCGCGGCTGATCACGTTGGGGTAGGCCTGGCTGCGTCAGTGCAAGCGTTAACGAGCTTTCAGGGCGTTAAACGCCGCATGGAGAAACTCTATGACGGCCAGGGTGTCTGTGTATACGATGACTTCGCGCACCACCCCACGGCCATTAGATTGACGCTGGAAGGCCTGCGCAGAAGTAAGCCCCGGGCGCGCATTATTGCGGTGATCGAACCAAGATCAAACACAATGCGTATGGGTTCTCATGCGCAGGCGCTGCACAGTTCCGTTGTAGAGGCGGATTGGGTGATTTGGTACACGCCGGAAGGTCTTGATTGGGACCCTGGTTTTTTGCAGGACAAAGTAGCAAACCGTGTCGATTTGCTTGCCAGTACAGCCGATATCATTGAATTGCTCGGCAAGCAAATACAGGCAAACGATGAAATCGTGATCATGAGTAATGGTGGCTTCGACGGCATTCATGCCAAACTGGTGGAAAGGATAAAGCGCACACATGTCTGAACGACTGTTTTCATTGTATGACCGTACGGTACTCAAGCATCCGAAAACGGTGCTGATGTTGCTAGCGGTGCTGATCGCCATGTTGGCCACCTATATTCCGGGTTTCAAACTGGATGCTTCCTCAGATTCGCTGGTGCTGGAGGGCGATGAGTCGCTGCGTATCTTCAGGGAAGTGGGAAAGCGTTACTCATCAGAAGACTTCTTGATCATTACTGTTGAACCGCGCGGTGATCTGTACGCTGATGATGTATTGATGGAAATCAGTGCACTGCGCGAACGCCTGTTGGCGTTCGATCGGGTGTCGTCAGTGACATCGTTGCTGGACGTGCCACTGTTACAAAGCCCAAAGATCAAACTGTCCGAGCTTTCCGACGGCTTGAACACACTGCGCGATGATGTCGATCGTGAATTGGTCAGGGAGGAATTCAAGACCAGCCCCGTCTACAAAGATCTGCTGGTGAGTCGTGATGCAAGTACCACGGCCATACAGGTGAATCTGAAGCGTGATGCTCATTACATCAAGCTACTGGAACAGCGTGAACAACTGCAGCAGCTTATCCGCGACGGTGAAGCCAGCGCCGAGCAGCAGGCAGAGTTCGACCAGGTATTCCAGGAGTTTCGAGATTATCAGGCACAATTCAATCAGCAGCAGAGCCTGTTTATTGATGATGTACGAGTTCTGTTGGACGAGTTTCGCGCACGTGGGGTTGCCAAGCAGATCCATCTGGGCGGCGTACCAATGATTGCAGCCGATATGATCAGCTTCGTGAAGAGTGATCTGCTGGTGTTTGGTACCGGCATAGTGGTGTTTATGGTCTGCATATTGTCGATCATTTTTCGCCGGCTTCGCTGGGTGGCATTACCCGTTCTGGTGTGCCTCTCCACGGTCACATTGATGATGGGCTTTCTTGCGTTTCTGGACTGGCGAATGACAGTTGTCTCGAGTAATTTCGTGGCCTTACTGCTCATTGTCACCTTGTCGATCAATGTTCATTTGATCGTGCGTTATAGAGAGTTGCATGGCGCTGGCGAATACAAAAGCCAGCATCAACTGGTCAGGGAAACAGTGCACTTTATGTTTACCCCGTGCCTGTACACGGCGCTGACCACAGTGGTGGCTTTTGTTTCATTGGTGGTCAGCGGTATTCGCCCCGTTATCGATTTTGGCTGGATGATGACAATAGGCATTAGTGTCGCATTGATCCTGTCGTTTTTGATTCTACCCTGCCTGCTCGTATTGTTGCCTCGTCAGGACCCCATACCCTCCGGAACCACAGGCGCTTTTACGATCCGGTTCGCGGCATTCACCGAACGATTCGGTGCGCTTATTCTGATCATTGCCACAGCACTTGCCGTAATGGCTGGTATTGGCATTTCGAAACTCGAGGTTGAAAACCGCTTTATCGATTTCTTTGACGAGTCGACAGAAATTTATCAAGGAATGGAATTGGTAGATGCGCAACTGGGCGGCACCATTCCGATGGAAATCCTGCTGACGGCGCCCGATCTGGAAATCGATGGTGCAAATGAAGATGATGAGTTTGCTGACGACTTTTCGATGGAGAGTGATGAGTTTTCGGATGATGACTTTGCCGATGATTTCGCAGATGAGGTATCTGCAGAAGACGCTCAGTCATATTCTGATGAATTTGCAGATGACTTCGGTGACGACTTTAGCAATGACTCGGATGGCGTCAACGCGGGTCCATCGGCATGGTTTAATCGGGCGGGCATGAGCAGGGTAGAGCGGCTTCACGACTGGTTAGAAGCGCAGCCGGAAACGGGCAAAGTTCTGTCATTGGCCACTTTGTATAAGCTGATGCAGATATTGGTCGGTAAAGACATTGATGACATCCAGCTGGTTCTGGCGCAACAGTCGCTGCCTGACAGCATCCAGGATATTATGATACGACCCCATCTGATCGATGAATTAAATGAAACGCGCATCACTGTCCGTGTCAAGGAAACATCAAAAGAGTTACGCCGCAATGAGTACTTACAACGTGTAGCAAACTATCTTGAAGATGAGCTGGGGTTTAGCAAAGATGAGTACGAAATTACAGGTATGTTGGTGTTGTATAACAACATGCTGCAAAGTCTGTATCGCTCGCAAATTCTGACGATTGCTGCGGTGTTTGTCGCCATTATGCTGATGTTTGTTGTGCTGTTTCGCTCCTTATCCTTGGCGGTCATAGGCATCATCCCGAACATACTGGCTGCATCGATTGTGCTGGGTGGTATGGGCCTTGTGGGTATTCCGCTGGACATGATGACAATCACTATTGCAGCCATCAGTATTGGAATTGGTGTGGACAACACTATTCACTATATTCACCGCTTCAAACGGGAATTTGCGTTTGATCAAAACTATCTGGCCACCATGTATCGTTGTCACGGCAGTATAGGCAAGGCAATGTACTACACCTCTTGTACGATTATTTTTGGTTTTGCCATTTTGGCCTTGTCGAACTTTAAGCCAAGTATTTATTTTGGCTTGCTCACTGGTGCGGCCATGCTAGCGGCTTTGCTGGGTGCGTTATTGCTGTTGCCCCGCCTGTTAGTCACGCTGAAGCCTTTGGGGCGAGAATGAGCGAGACGTTGCCCTTGTTCCCACTGGGGGCCATGTTATTTCCAGGTGGCCGTCTAGCGCTGCAGATATTTGAGCCGCGCTACATGGATATGGTGAAGCGTTGCCTCAGAGACAGTAGCGGCTTTGGTGTTGTTGCAATCAAGAGCGGCAGTGAAGTAGTGAGCCCCGGTACGGTGGCCCCCACAATGTATTCGATGGGTGTGCTTGCACATATTGTTGACTGGCATGGGTTGGAGTATGGTCGTATTGGCATTACCGCAGAGGGCAGCAAGCGATTTACCGTTCTTGCCAGTGAGCCGCAAGACGATCAGCTGCTGATCGGTGAGGTGGAATACCTCGCAGAGAGCGACGATGCCGCGTTACCGGCATCGTATGCCGAGCTAGCGGGGTTATTGAAACAGCTGGCACGTCACCCCTCGGTCGAACAATTGGGAATGACGTTTGACTACACATCGGTGAACAGTGTTGCCTATGCATTGGCGCAGCTGTTACCGATTGCCAATGAAGAGAAATTCCGTTTGCTGGAATGCGATGATGCCCACCAGGTGATGGCCCGGATTCGATTGATTACGGATCAGATTGCGGGTCTTTCGCGTGAGTAGCTTGCTCGCACGCTATTGCTTGTCGGTTGCAGTATTGCTATTGATGCCGTTATTTGTGCAGGCACAGACGCCCGCAGAAAATAAGATTTATCGAGTAAAAGTGCAGCTTGAAGCACAGCCGCCGACGGCTGGCGCTGCGGCCTTGATAGAGCATGAAGAAATCAGCACCCGAAATACAATGACGGCATATGCAGCAGCAATGCGTGCATGCGAAAATCAGCGGCAGCAATCCCAACTGGGGCGCAACTGCGAGCCGGTTCGGGTTGATGGTGAGGCTATCACTACGGCGTCAGATTTGCGGCGCCGCTCAGTGGAAGAGGTAGGGTCGCCGAAGCTCAGTTTGTTTCACCATCTGTCGGCAAAAGGCAGTGTGTATATTTATGGGTCTGTGCATTTGATGAAAAAAAATGCCTACCCGCTACACCCAAAGATTACTGCTGCGTTTTCCGCATCGGACAATCTGGTGCTGGAGGTCAATATCGGGGCAATACCGCCAGACACCTTGCAGCGGGAGTTTCGACAGCGCGGCATATACACTGACGGCTCAACGTTGAGCTCTATTTTATCGGTAGATACTGTGGCCATCGCTCGAGACGTGCTTGGCAGTCGAGGGCTCAAGCTGGCTAACTACGAAACATTAAAGCCGTGGCTCTTTGAACAAACCCTGATCAACCAGGAAATGCTGCTGTACGGTTTCGACCCTGAATCAGGTATTGACACCTACTTTGACCAACGAGCTCGTGCGCAAGGTAAATCCATATTGCAACTGGAAACGCTCGACCAGCAGTTGAGCCTGTTAAGTGGTACGCCGCTGCCAGTGCAGGAAGCGAGCTTGCGCTATACCTTGGATGCATTACAAGGCCGCGTTGTGCAGCAGCAACTCAATGACCTGGTTGTCGACTGGATGCAGGGCGACGTTGATGAAATGTACGATTACATGATGGAACCGCTTGAGCAATACCCGGAGCTGGCGCCGTTTATGGCCGCGTTATTCGATGAGCGTAATGCCGCAATGAGTAATAAAATCGCGCAATGGATAAACGAGGGCGGTGACTACTTTGTTATAGTTGGTGCTGGCCATCTTGGCGGACCCCGGGGCGTGATCAATTTACTGCGGGCCAAGGGTTATACGCTGGAGCAAATAGCGCGTTAGCAAGGTGCTGCGAGGAATTCATAGTTGAAAAAACGACACATACCCCTGGAAGGCACGCCCAACTTCCGCGACCTCGGAGGGTATCCCACACGCTGTGGTCGAACGGTGCGCTTCGGGAAACTGTTTCGTTCGGGGGTTTTGTCGGCACTTAGTCGAACAGACCTCGAAATACTGCAGTCGCTCAACATCGCAACCATCTGTGATTTTCGTCGTCATGAAGAAGTAGAACGCGACCCAACACGTTTACCAGCGCAGAGCCCGCCACGCATTGTTCATATTCCTATTGACCCAGGCAGCCGAGGCAGCTTTTTTGAACAGTTGGCCTCGAGTGAAACCGAGGCGACCGAAGAGCCAATTGATATGGCGGGCTTTATGGTTGCTATTAATCGTGCGTTTGCACTCGAGCATCATGCGTCGTTCAAAACAATGCTGAATGAAATTGCAGCTTTGGATCAGCATTCTGGACTGTTGTTTCACTGCTCGGCGGGTAAAGACCGTACCGGGTTCGGTGCAGCACTGATTCTGGCCTGCTTGAACGTGGATCGTAAGATCATTGTTGAAGATTACCTGCTCACCGGGCAATACTTCCAGCCTGATTCCGAGAGCGAGCGCCTGATCGAAAAATACGCGCAGTACGGGTTTGCTGATGTTGACCCCATGCATATTCGCCCGATGCTGGAAGTGCGCGCCGAATACATTGGCGAGGCATTCCGTGCGATTGACGATCACTACACGAGTATTGAGCACTATCTAGACCTTGTTTACGGCCTGTCCAGTGAAGACCTGGAGTCTTTTCGATCACAATTGCTGGAGTAATCTTGCTCGGCTTATTGAGGGCGAACACAACACCTTATGCGCCGTTAAAACCACGCGCAGCGCACGCTTAACTGAGCCATCGACCAACAGGCGTACCCCACAGAAATTTGGCGAACTTTTTCATGCCTTCGGCTTTCTTTGCAGAATAGGGGTAAGCGCTGGCAAGGTCGCCGCCGCGTTTTTCGATAATAATCGGTACGGTTTTGGTGTAACCGCGCAGGCCTAGCTTGCCATTCACACGACCAACACCGCTGGTTTTAACGCCGCCAAACGGCGCTACCGGAATACCATAGGTAATTGCGTGATCATTGATGGACACCGACCCTGTGTCCATTTTCAATGCCAGTTGCATTGCCTTGTCTTTATCCTGCGACCACACGTTGCCGCTCAGGCCATAGTCTGAATCGTTGGCCAGCTTGATGGCCTCTTCTTCATTGCGTACTTTCTGGATGCACAAAATTGGCCCAAAGGTTTCTGACTGCATGATCGCCATATCGTGATTTACGTCCGTAATTACCGTGGGTTTGTAATACAGGCCATTCAAGTTACTGTTGCGTTCTCCGCCTACTAGTACGGTTGCGCCTTTGGCGCGTGCGTCTTCCACATGGCTTTCCATAATCGCCATTTGCCGGTCCCAGAATACCGCACCCACGTCTTCATCAAACCCCAACTCTGAGCCCTGCTGCAGTGCACTGGTCATCGCGACGCATTTGTCGACAAACTCGTCGTACACTTCCTCAACGACGTAGATCCTTTCGGTGCCGCAACAATAGTGCCCTGTATTCATGCACGAACCGACCACAGCACCCTGGGCGGCCCGATTGAGATCGGCATCTGCACAGACAATCATCGCGTCTTTGCCGCCCAGCTCCAAAGTACACGGTATGAGTTGACGGGCACACGATTCAGCCACCTTTCGGCCCGTGTTCACACTGCCGGTAAAGGAAATTTTGTCCACCCCGGCCTCGCATAAATCGGCACCGGTTTGGCCGTCGCCCAACAGTACCTGAAACACGCCATCTGGGAGACCGGCCTCTGTGAATATTTCCTCGGCCAGCTTGGTAGAATAAGGCGTTACTTCCGAGCCCTTAACAACCACCGTATTGCCTGCCATCAATGCCTGAACGCTGGGGTTAACCGCCAAAACGAACGGCCCATTCCAGGGTGTGATGATGCCGACAACACCCAAAGGCTTGTACGCAATCTGTACTTTCTTCATAAACCCCATGATGCCATGTGGTTTCACTTTTTCCGGTTTGAGAAACTTCTCGGCGTTCTTTGCGTAGTAGCAGATAGAATCAAGGCAGGAAAATACTTCCATGCTGAATGCATCTGTTCTGGCTTTGCCGGTCTCGCTGACAACGCGGTCGATAATGTCATCTTGCCGGCGTAACACGATTTCTTGGGCTTTTTGCAGATAGGCGGCGCGGTCCGCAAAACTCAGTGCTGCCCAAGCCGGTTGCGCTGCCCGCGCCTTGGCTACCGCTTGCTGAACATCTTCAGTATTGGCGCACAGGAGTTCGCCGGTTACCTCCAGCGTCACAGGGCTTCGTAACTGCAGTACTCGTCTGGCATCGTCGTTGGATTCGAGCGTTTCGTAAATAGACATCAATTAACCTTCTGTGCGCAGCAGTGGTGAATGTAGGGTTTAATGAAGAGGCAGCTTATGGTTCGCCTAAAACTTCGTCCAGTGAAGAACATGTCATCAATCTGATGATTTTTTCGACAATGTAGTCTACTTTCCTGGAAATTCCAGCTCGCAAGATGGGAATTTTGGTGCGCTGATAAACTTACATTCTTTTACAATGCAGCGTCCCGTCATCAGCTAATATTCGCCGTTACGGTTTGGCAGTCGGTGGCGCACGCGAGGCGGCCCTAATCCCACGAGTAGATTTTTCGGGGTGAGGAAGAATAAAAAGCGCAGCACTAGAGTTGAGAACAAACAGAGGTAGGAAAAATGAATATCAAGAACATTAAGCATGGTCTGGCGACTATAGCGGTGGCGGTTGCCCCGCAAATCAGCGCAGACGATGTCAGCGGCTGGACACTGGTTCCCGGCATCGGTTATTACGATATGGCCGACGAGCGCGGCCTGGAAGGTGACGTATTTCCGTCGCTGGGTCTGGGCTACCAGTTCAACAATCATTGGACTACCGAGCTTGTAGGGTCTCGTGTGGCCAGCGAGGTTGACGGCGGCAGCACCGACGTTGATCTGGAGCAATATCGTCTGGACGCGCTGTACACAGTTAACCCGGAAGACGCACTACAAGGCTATTTTGTAATAGGTGGCGGTCATGCCAGCTTTAAGCCCGAAGGCGTAATTAGCTTCGGTGGTGTGCCAACAGCTGATGACATTGATGAATCCTTCGCTAACTACGGTGTGGGACTTAAGTACGCATTTTCAGACCGCATCGCATTGCGTGGTGATGTGCGTGGTGTGACCAGCCTTGACGAAGAAATCACGGATGTCGCTTTAAACATGGGTATCAGCTACATGTTTGCGCAAACCAGCCGCACTGTTAAAGATGCAGATGGTGACGGTGTATCCGATAAACTGGACCAGTGCCCTGGTACTCCGGCCGGCGTGCAGGTAGATGATAAAGGCTGCCCGCTGGATTCCGACAACGACGGTGTTGCGGATCACATGGACAAATGCCCAAACACGCCAGCAGGTATTGAAGTGAATGCTGACGGTTGTGCGAAAGATGACGACGGCGACGGCGTTCCTAACCACATGGACGAATGCCCGGATACTGCGGCTGGTGCCAAAGTGGACGAGAAAGGCTGCTACATCGTGATCACAGAAGACGTCCAAGTAGAACTCGATGTTGAGTTTGATGTGAACTCTGCGGCATCACGCCCCAGCCATCAGCCGGAAGTGCAACGCGTTGTGCGTTTCATGACTGAGCACCCACTCACTAAAGTGGTTGTTGAAGGTCATACGGATAATACCGGTTCGGCGGCCTACAACCAGCAATTGTCTGAGCGACGAGCTGCAACGATTGCCAGCCAGTTGGTTGAAGCTGGAATCAGCTCAGACAGAGTAACGTCTGTCGGTGTTGGAGAGGCGCGCCCGCGTGCGGATAACAGCACTGAAGAAGGGCGCCAGCGCAATCGTCGCGTAGTGGCTGTTGTGTCAGCTCGCGAAGAAAAACGCGTCAACTAGAAGCAATGCGGTGCACTTAAGCGTGCGCCAGTAACACCGGAAAAGGCAGAGCTAACACTCTGCCTTTTTTCTGTCAGGTATTCGTATTTAACAGATGTTTATCAACGTGCTTGTCAGTCGCTGCTAGACTGCGCTCGCGTTAAATCGATAACCAGCATGTCAACACTTAGGAGAAAACTCATGCGATCCATTCTAACTTTTACCGCCGCTGCAGCGTTTGGGCTGAGCCTGAGCATGCCATCATTTGCCGAAGAGCCTGCTGACCCCGAAGCAGACGGGTGGACTGGCAGTATTGGTGCCGGACTGGTAATGACTGGCGGTAATACGGAAACCGAAAGTGGTAATGCCGTGTTTCATGTAACCCGCACCATAGGCGCCTGGAATCACAACTTGAATACTACGGCGTTATGGACTGCTGACGCGGTGCGCACCACGGCGGAAAAGTACTTTCTGTCTTTCCAGACCAATCGTGACCTGACAGACAAAAGCTATTTGTTTGCAATTGCATCTTATGATGATGATCGTTTCAGCAGCTTTGATTATCAGGCCAGTACCGCTGTCGGTTACGGTTATCAGGTCATCGACAATGACACGATGAAACTGAAACTTGAAGCCGGCCCAGGTTATCGGGTCAGCAGACCATTCGTTTACCAGACTGATGCGATGGGCGCAAACGTGGTAGACCCGGACACGGGTTTGCCAATCAAAATTGGTGTTGCGCCGAAAGACAGCGAAATGATCGGGCGTCTGGCGCAATCATTTAATTGGAAGTTCAGCGACAACGCCAAACTGATTCAGGAGCTCAACGTGGAAGCGGGCAGCGACAACACCGTTAGCCGTTTTCTGGTTGCTGTAGAAACCAATGTGGTTGGTTCGATCGCGTTACGGGTGTCTTACGGAATCAAGAATAATACGGATGTGGCACCCGGTTTGGAAAAAACCGATACCGAAACAGCAATTACGCTGGCATACGGATTCTAGGGAAGCTCGGAATCGTCTAAATCCAGCAAGGGCAGGCGCACAGTAAACACCGAGCCCTGTCCTTGCTGGCTGTGAACGTCAATTTGACCATTGTGACGCAGCACTGTCACTGAAATAAACCGCAAGCCCAAACCCGCACCGGTGCGGCGTCGTGATTCGTCTGAGCTGCCGCGCTGAAACTGCTCGAACAGATGAGGTATGTCTTTATCGGGAATGCCTATACCTTCGTCAGTTACCGTCAATACCGCGTAGGCTTTTGAATTTGAAATTTCGGACTCAATCGAGAGTTTTACAGCCGACCCTTCCCTTGAATACTTGATCGCATTATCCAAAAGGTTAATGATCATCCGCTCAAGCAGATCCCCATTCCCCCAAATCCATACATCCTGATCACAGTGATGCGTAGTGATACGGATTTTCTTGCGCATGGCCAGTGCGTAAACGTATTCGGCAGCATTGTCAGCAATAGAGTGCAGGTCGCACTCGTACAGCGCAATATTGTCTGCTTCAGCGCGTGCAAGCTGTAGAAAGCTTTCCGTATAACTCAACGCTCTTTGCGCATAACTGCGAATGCTTTGCAGCTCTTCGCTTACAGCACGGCCACTGCGATCGATAAGCGCGAGTATTGACACCAATGGTGAGCGCAAGTCATGTGATACAAAGTTCAGAGTTTCTGCGCGGGTGCGCTCCATCTCCCGCAAGCGAGTGATGTCGGTCATGGTAAACACCACAATCCGATCGTGTTCGTCGGCCAGATCGAATTCGTTGCCCTGCAGCAGTACGTCATTCCCGAATCGGCTTACATATTCAAATTCGGTTTCCTCACCGTGCAGCAACACATTGTTCACCGCTTTCTCAACGCTGGTGAACGGCTGCTCATTCGCATCTGCAACAACAGGGGGCTTGATATTGCTTTCCAGCAAAGCAAGAAAATCATGTTCATGCGCAGAATCGGCTTCCAGATTCAACAGCCGTCTTGCCTGGTCGTTGATCAGAATGACTTTGCCGCCTTTAGTGGTGGCCACGACACCGTCGCTTAAGTTTGCCAGACAGCTGAATATAAAATGGCGAAGTTGGCGCCGGCTGGTTTGACTGCGGCGTATCTGATCGATATGAAAGGCCACTACGTCGATGTTGCGCTTTGGCACTTCCTTATCGTCATTTTCCCAGGGCTTCAGTGTGTCCTCCAGCAACTCACGATCAAGCAGACCGCCTTCCTGATTGAGCGACAATAGCTCTTCGCGCAGATACCGCATTGAACGGTCAAGGCGATACCAGGACCACAATGGGTAACCAAGCGCAATGGCAAGAAAGCTGGCCATCGGTGGCCACCATATATTGGAGGTGCTCAATGCCAGAAAGCTAATGAGTAGAGTACCCGCCGCAAATACAACCGTTGTCAACAATGAGAAGCCGGGTGCAGCGCTAGTGATCATTAGCAGCGCCAGCAAGGACACAGTAAACGTGATCGCCGCACGTTGGGCGGCAGTCAAAGGCGTGATCAATCGATCTTTGCGCAGCGCATCAAAAATATTGGCATTAAGTTCCACGCCCTGCATATGACGGTTGTCGTCTGACACTGGTGTGGCCAGGGTGTCGCTCAGCCCTGCCGCCATTGTGCCTACAAAAACAATCTTGTCGCGCAGCTGTGCCGAAGGGTAGCGGCCGTCCAGCACGTCAATGAAACTCAGCATGCGAAAGCCGCCAGGCTGCGCCGAAAACCGTATCTGATTTCGAAAATCGCGTACTATCAGTTTGCTGCTGTCATCATCGTATGGCATGGAAACTATCGCCGATCGCGCACCGGGCAGAGGTTCCGGCACTGTGCCATACGCCAATCGATGCAACACAAGCGTCATGTGCTCCCAGTAGGCGCTGCCCAGTCCTTCTTTCAAGTGCGTGGAGCGCAACACGCCATCCTGATCAATTTCAATATGGGCATGTCCGAGATGCGCCACTTCAGCCAGCGCGTCGAACGGAATAACTTCCAGCAGCTGGCCATCGGGTCTGTGTTCGCCAACGAACACGGGTGATACCAGCCGGCCGAAATTTTGTACCGCAGAAACCAGCTCGGCGTCATATTGAGGGTTGGGGGTATCCCGTTCGGAAAAGACGATATCATAGGCAATGGCTTTCACGCCCGCCTCGTTCAGGCGATTAATAAGTTGCGCATGAATATCGCGGCGCCAGGGCCATTTGCCAATGCCCTGCAAGCTGGCCTCATCGATTCCCACGATAAGGATATCGTCTGGCACCTCGCCCAGCGCGGCGCGTTGAAACGCATCGTGAGTCACATTATTCAGTGCTATTGGCGAAGCTAACCAGCTGGCAACAGCCGCCAGCATCGCCAACAAGACGCTGAGCAATATGGCTTCAAAACTGGGCAGGCGTATCGACATGACTCTCTTGGAGTGGGTAGGGCAAACAGTGTTGTGCCGGTCGATGCACACCCGATACGGTGTGACTGACAACGCTGCTTAGATCAGAACGACGGCAAGTATACCAAGACTCTGCAGAATGATGAGCCAGAGATCGCGAACCTCGCTGCTAAAGGCTTGCACTGCACTGAACTCACCTGCGCCGTATGCGGGATATATGGCTTGTACGCGAGTAAAGTACTGCTGCCCTTCCGGTAATTGCAAGCTTGTAGAGGCGACGTTAACCGAGATTTCTTCAACAATATCGCTAAAGTTACTGTCGCGGCTGACTTGCACCTTGTAGCTCTCGGCATTTTCTACGGCTGGCCACTCAATTGTGACTTGCTCTCCGTCCACCATAATGCCTTCCGCCGCCAGATTGGGCGTTGCCAGTGTTAGGCTGGCCTGCACGCTCTGCTGTGCCGGCATACCCTTGAGGCCAATCGCATCTACAGCACGCACAACAAAGGTGTATGCACCCGCCGGTAAATCGGCAAAGTGTACTTGTTGCCGGGTGGTATCACTTGAACGCAGCAGCTGCTCGGTGGTTGATCCGGAAAACACATCCACCAGATAAGTTTGTGCGTTCTCTACCGGCGTCCAGGACAGCGTAAATGGTAAATCCACGGTTTCTGCGATGTTGAGCTCAGTAGCCGCCAGCAACTTCACCGGAGGCCGTGGGGGTTGTCCTTGCTCGGCAATAGTGCCGAAGCCAGCGCCAACGGCCTGCACGTCGCCTGCGGCGCTTACGTCTACGGTGCCTTCCAGCACTTCGTTGCGCAAGATGCTTCCTGTGCCATTCTCTCCCCCTTCAGCGGAGATGCTGAACTCGGTGCCACGTGCGGCAGCGATAGCGGCCGGGGTGCTGATACGGAAGCGGCTTTTCCCATCTCGCGAATTCACTTTAGCGCGACCGGAGCCACGATTCAGGCGCATATGGGTGTCAATCATGCCGGTCTGACCGTGTGCTGACAGACGCGCCAGCACCAGCTCGCTGTTGGCGCGAACCAGAAACGATGAGTTATCCGCAAAGCGCAACAACACACTGCCGTCACTGGTTATGATGCGATCTCCCATGTACAGCTGCTCACCCGCTGTCAACGCAATGCGATTCATGTC
This sequence comes from Gammaproteobacteria bacterium, assembly GCA_030429735.1. Taxonomy (GTDB): domain Bacteria; phylum Pseudomonadota; class Gammaproteobacteria; order Pseudomonadales; family JAUIET01; genus JAUIET01. The sequence goes on along the minus strand of JAUIET010000016.1, from coordinate 65,802 downwards.
TTGATTGCGTGTGCTTAAATAGGTCTCCCCTTCACCCAATGCCGCGCCGGGTTGCACACGCTTGCGCTCGCCACTGCGTCGTTCGAGAAAGGCTTGCCCACGAACAAATTCAACAGCCGCCGGTACCGGTGGCGCTTTCAACCACTCCACAGGAATTTTGACTTGAGAGCCAGGCGGCAGCTGCCTCGGGTTGCTTACTTGGGGGTTGTGGCCGGGTAGTTTTTGCCAGCACAATGGCTCGTCGACTAACTCTGCGCATATGGACCAGAATGAATCTCCGGGTCGAACCGTGTGTAACCAGTCTTCAGCCACGCTGGGCGCTGCCTGCATCAGAGAGGCGACTGCAAATAACAGCGTGCAGTGGGCTCGGAGCATTGAGTCCCGAACGGTTTGCATCGATAGCGCGTTTAGCATGGGTAATCCATTAGTCTGCTTCAGCTTCCGCCTGTTCGGTTTCTACTTTCTCAAGGCGGTAGCCGTATTGGTAGATGGTTTTAATTCGGTAGCCAATCTCCGGGGTGATGCCTAGCTTCCGGCGTATTCGGCTCATGTGCACATCAACAGTTCGGGTATTCACGGTCTCATTGATGCCCCAGATACTTTTTAGCAATTGATCTCTGGACACCAGTTTACCAGCGTGCTCGATCATATAGCGGGCTAACTGGAAATCTTTCGCGGTCAGCTTTACGGCCTCGCCGGCAACCGAAATTTCCTGTGTTTTTCGGTTTAAGCTGATCGGCCCAATGTCAATCACATCAGCGATCGGTTGGGCGCCGCTGCGCCTTGCCAAAGCAATCAAACGCGCCAGCATTTCTTCTTTGCGTAACGGCTTTACAAGATAGTCGTCAGCACCGGCATGCAGTGCACGGGCAACATCGGCTTCACTGTCGCGTTGGGTTGTGAACAGGACCATGCCGTCCCATTCCAGCGCGTTGCGCAAGTGCTCGAGAACATCAACACCCGACATGCCTGGTACTTCCCAGTCAAGAACCGCCAGGTCGTAGCTGTTTTCTTTCATTTGTTGCAGAAACTCTCGCGAGTTGGGCTTGTGGTCAACGGTATAACCGGCTGCCTCCAGCCAACTGACGACCAGCTCAGCCTGGGCAAGGTCGTCTTCCAGTAAACATATCCGCATTCTATTGTTCTCCAACATTGTACTCGTAACACCTGAGCGCAATTCGTCAGCCCGGGTTTGCCATGACGCTGTCATACTCTATTTGCTTATTTTACAATTGCAATAGAGTGAACCCGTGGTGGGGCACTGCCGACCTCGCGCCCCGCGGGGCAACATCTCACGGTTGTTCATAAGTAATTGATAACTAGTGTATTTATATTAGATTGAATGCTGGCGTTCAACATACCGGCGTTTGTAAAGGACTGTAAACAATCATGCGTATATTGCCGTTCACAGCGTTTGACAGCAGCAGCACCTGGGGCCAACATGTGCGCCCCGCTGTCAGTCGCCACCATACTTATGTTTGATGACATTCGTCCTTACCATGACGACGAAGTGCGCGACGTGTTGCGGCGCACAGTTCGTGATCCCGAACTGTTGAGCGCGGTGCGCCGCCTGCTGCTGCCGGCCTGGTCACAACCATTGGCAGGACTGTTGGACCCGTTACTGGGCGTGTATCTTCGTCTGCAAGTGCGTCGCGTTAACTCCATAAGCGATTTGCAAGCCATAATGGAGAAGTATCTGGTTCATGCTGTTGACACAAGCACGGCTGGTTTCACGGTCTCTGGTCTGCAGCATGTGCCACGTGACCGGGCCTGCCTGTTTATGGGAAACCATAGAGATATTGCTCTGGACCCGGCATTCATGAGTTTGTCTTTGCATCGCTGTGGCTTGAACACATGCCGGATTGCCATAGGCGATAATCTGTTGAGCAAACCCTTTGTTGCTGACCTGCTGCGTTTGAACAAGTGCTTTATTGTTAACCGTTCAGCATCGGGCACTCGTCAACTGCTCAAAACCTATCAGCAATTGTCGCAATTTATTGAACATTCGATTGTGACAGAATCAACCAGTGTCTGGCTTGCGCAACGGGAAGGTCGCGCGAAAGATTGCGATGACCGCACTGAGCCAGCCATTTTAAAAATGTTGCACATGAGTGGTAAGGCGTCCGGCCGCAGTCTCAAAGAACAGCTCGATACCTTGTGCGTGATACCGGTCAGTATTTCTTATGAATTTGACCCCTGTGATGCGATCAAGGCAGAGGAGTTGCTGGCCCTGAAAGAAGGAGGCCAATACGCCAAATCCGAACATGAGGATGTTTCAAGCATTGGTCTGGGTGTTAGCGGGGAGAAGGGCCGCGTGCATCTGGCGTTTTGCGAGCCGCTGAGCGGTGACTATACCTCAGCGGATGAAGTGGCTCGTGCTATTGATGCCTCTTTGCATCGGCATTATCAACTGTACGCCAGCAATCTGATTGCCTTCCAGCAGCAACAGCATGTTGTGCCTGATTGCTTGATTGATGAGGTCTATGGCAAGTCCGCTGACCCGGCATTGATTGAGCGCAAGACCACAGAATTTATGCAGCGTATTAAGGGATTTTCAGCACAAAAGCGTGAAACGATTATCCAGATGTACGCGCAGCCTGTGCATAACCGCCTTGCTCTGGAGAGTTCGCAGAGTGCCTGATCAAATCGCCTCTTCTGTTGCAGATGCGGTTCTTAGTAAGGAACTTAAAAAGGAGATACAAGCCAGTTATTCACGCTGGCTTGCTGCGCACGAGTTTAATCCGCGCTATGGGCAACGTTTGATGATTGCCACCGTTGCAAAAGCGCTTGCGGCGGCGGACACCGTGGCAGCGAAGCATCGCTTTGCGGTTATTGAAGCCGGTACGGGTATTGGGAAAACAGTTGCCTATACCCTGGCGGCAGCACCAATTGCCCGTGAAAAGAAGAAAACGCTGGTGATCTCTACGGCAACCGTGGCCTTGCAGGAACAACTGATCAATAAAGATCTTCCCGATTTGGTGGCCAGCGCAGAAATACCGATGCGTTTTACATTGGCCAAAGGGCGCGGTCGTTACCTGTGCCTGTCTAAACTGGACAGTATTCTGCGCAGTACACAGGAACAAAGCAGTATTACGGCGCTGTACCCGGACGAGTTGTTCGAGAGCGCACAATCACCGGCCGTTGAACTGTATCAACAGATGTCTGAGGCGGTCCTGCGTGGTGATTGGAACGGTGACCGGGACGAGTGGCCGGACGCGCTGGACGATAAAGACTGGCGTCTGCTCACTTCCGATCGATCACAATGCCATAACAGGCGGTGTACCTGGGTAAGTGACTGCAGCTTCTTTAAGGCGCGTGATGGGCTGCAGGAAGTGGATTGCATCGTCACCAATCACGATCTGGTATTGGCCGACCTCGCGCTGGGCGGCGGCGCCATACTGCCTGAGCCCGAAGACTGTCTGTACGTTTTTGATGAAGCGCACCATTTGGCCGACAAAGCTGTGCAGCACTTTTCATCGATGCTCAGATTTAATGCAACAACGCGTTGGCTGCAGCAATTAAGCAAGCTGGTGGATGCGTTGCAAAAACAATGGCCGGAAGCGCGCCGTGTGAACAGTAGTCTTGAGCAGCTCCGGCATTTAAGCGATGTATTGTTGCTGCAACTGCAGATACTGCCGGAAGCTCTGCAAATTTATTACGACGATATGAATCAGCAGGACGAGCGCTGGAAGCGCTCGCAACACGCTCGATTTGACCTGGGCCAGGTGCCGGACGCGCTGATTGCAAATGCGATTGAGTGTCGCGAGCACAGCGAGCAAATAGCGCATCACCTGGCCGCGATCAATAAAGAAATGCAATCGGTGATGGAGGCGGAACCAGGCCGTGAGGAAATCGAGCAGTGGCTGCCTATTGTTGGTGCTGGCTTGAATCGAGCCGAGTCGGCTGCCGGATTGTTCGCCTACTATGCCAGTGCAAACTCGGCACAAGCCATTCCGCGCGCTTTCTGGATAAGTCGCATAGAATTGGATTCAGGTGTTGATTTTGGTTTGCACAGTGCGCCCTTGCTGGCCTCTGAATATCTCGAAGATCTGTTGTGGTCGCGTTGTGGCGGAGCCGTGCTGACCTCGGCAACGTTGACCGCACTTGGCCGCTTTGACCGGCTGCAAATGCACTCTGGTGTTCCTGCTGAAGCCAGCTTTCAGGTGGTGCCCAGCCCATTCGACTACGCCTCACGTGCCGTGTTGCGCATTCCGCGCGAGGCCTGCAATCCTACAGACGTTGAACTGCATACGGAACGGCTGCGCCAGTACATTGAAAGCCTGGACGAATCGGCAGGTGTGCTGGTGTTGTTTATGTCGCGTAAACAAATGCAGGAGGTGTATGACGAGTTGAATAGCACCTTGCTGGGCTCGGTGCTGTTGCAGGACCAACGCAGCAAACAAGGCTTGCTGGATGAGCATATGCGGCGCGTGGATGCCGGCGAGCGCAGTTATATATTTGGTCTGGCCAGCTTCGCTGAGGGTGTGGATTTACCGGGTGACTATTGTCGCCACGTAGTGATTGCCAAATTACCATTTGCAGTGCCAGATGACCCGGTTGCCTCAGCGCTTACTGAATGGGTGGAGCAACAGGGCCGAAACGCATTTATGGAGATCAGCGTGCCTGAGGCGGCTTTGCGTCTGGTGCAGGCGTGTGGTCGGCTATTACGAAACGAATCAGACAGCGGCACTGTCTCGTTGTTAGATCGAAGAGTGCTGGAAAAGCGTTATGGGCGTGAGTTGCTGGATGCCTTACCACCTTTCAGGCGTGAGATAGAGTAGCCTTGGCATTGCCCAGCAACGCAACATGTTCTCGAGTGACCACGTAGCTGGGAATACGTTTAAGGTAGTCTCGCATTGCCCCTTTGCTTTCGAATCGTTGCCTGAACTCACTCTGTTCCAGAAACGGCAAAAATTGTTTGACCATGCCGCCGGCGATGTAAACGCCCCCCAGACTGCCTGCGCTCACGGCCTGGTCTCCGCAGGTACTGCCCAGCCAGGCGCAAAACACTGACAGAGTCTGATGGCAGCTTGGGTCGCTGTTATTACAAGCTCGTTCGCTAATATCGGCCGGGGAGAGTGTTTCGGAACCACCGAGCGCCTCGTAAATTGCCAGTAAACCGCGCCCGGATAAGAAAAACTCCCGGCACGGTGTTAACTTTTGCGGTGATTTTTCTGCATGATATTCGACGATCTGGCGCTCGATCGTTGTTTCAGCGGCTATGCAGGCATGGCCACCTTCTGCTGGAAACGTTTGGTAGCTGGTGCCGGTGGTCACCACGCTGGCCATACCCAGTCCTGTTCCTGCACCAATGGCAAGAATGGGCGCGTTTTTATCGGCCTTGCCGCCCCCGATCTGATACACGTCATTTGCCTGCAGATGCGGTATCGATGCGGCCACCGCGGCAAAATCGTTTAATACTTCCAGAGTATTCAGTTGCAGCTTCTGGCGAAGCTCATTCTTGCTGAACGTCCAGGGTAAGTTCGTCATGCTGATTCGATCGCCAACAACGGGACCGGCAATGGCGAGGCAGGCTTCGACCACGGCTTTGCTCGCAGCATGATCGGACAAGTACTGCGCCAATGCGTCGTGCAGCGAGTCAAATTGCGCGCAAGGCAGTTTTTGCACGGCGATCAGCTCATCGCTACCCGCTTCACACAGTGCAAGGCGAATATTGGTGCCACCAATGTCGGCAACCAGTCGATAGTTTGTTTGTTGCATTCCGTAACCAGGTTAGCAGTTTCTTCTTACCACCAGTAGCGCCCGAAGTTCTCGGGATTGGCCCAAAAACGCGCATTGTTCCAAGTGCGCCTGTGGTTGTAAGACTCAATGTCATAAGTGTAGAGCGCGAGTGGGTTGCTGTCAGTGTGTTCGAAGGTGTGCTGGTGTTTCAGGGCAAGTGCATAGAACGCTGACTCCGGCCATTTTCCCGGCGCGCTATCTTGTTGAAACACAGCAATGTGGTTGCTGTGCAGATTGCGCAACCGGGACACCAGAATCTCACCCTGGGCTTGGGGGTGGTGCTCCAGATAATCAGCCACAATCGCCAGATCAAAGCGTTGCTGAGGAATGCTTGGCATCGCTGCCTGGTCGGTCAGTGCAACGGTTAGCGCGCAGTTGAGTTCTGCGCACAGACCGTCAAGTCCATCCAGCGGCGAGTGTGAACACAGCAGTACAGAGCGGCACCCCAGAGAATCGATAATACCGGCCAGTGCCTGCAACGGCGATGGTGAAGAAGCGCTTGGGTCTGGCGCGTTCACAGTAGTTTCAACTCAAGATCGCAGCGAGTCGTTCAACTTCGCTGACCTCGTGACTGGCAGCAACCATATAGCATTCTTCGCACCCCGCCGCGCGCATGTTTTCAATGCCTTCTCTAACCGCGTCGGGCGTAAAGCGCGTCATGCTGCTGGCTACCGCTTGCGCGACGTCTTCACCGGCTATTTCCAGATATTTGTGCACGTAGCTTTTCAAGGTGCTTTCGGCATCGTCGGCAAGACTGTACCAAAACCCGCCGGCCTTGTATGGTGTGCCGCGTCCCGCGTCTTGCCACGCGCCTGTGGCCATCGCCAGCATATTCTCCATTTCCTGTTGAGAACCATTCATGGAAAAGGCGTAAATACCGTCTGCCCATTCCGCGCCGCGTCGAATCGCCTTCGGTCCCATCGCCCCGATCAGTATCGGAGGGCCGCCATCCTGCACCGGTTTTGGGCCAATTGTCTCCAAACCTTCCATGGGAGGTTCGCCGCGCCATACTTGCTTCATAACCTCTATTTGTTCGTCCATTCGCTGATGGCGATTCTTAAACGAGGCGCCAACCGCCTGGTAGTCTTTGGGTCTTCCGCCCACACCAACAGTAACGCTCACTCGGCCGTTACTGAGAACATCCAGGGTCGCAATCTCCTTGGCTGCCCATACCGCATTGTGCATGGGAAGCACGTATAAAGAAGGCATGATCCGCACTCTTTCGGTCAGTGCCGCCGCCGCGCCTAAAACGGTTCTCATCTCCAGGCTGGCGCCATTGATGCGCTCACCACACGATAAGGTTTCAAACGGGCCTTTGTCTGCCGCACGACACCAGTCAATGATCACTTGGCGATCAATTTCTTCCTTCATGTACGGCAAACAAAGGCTAATTTTCATTGGTGTCAGACTCTACTATAGTAAGTTAACGACAGTATAACCCGCGCCGGATATGGGAGTGCCGCATGCAGGAATTGGAAAGATTACGAGAAATTGTAATGCAGCTTCGCGACCCTGATTCCGGTTGCCCATGGGATATTGAGCAAACCTTTGAAACGATCGCCCCTCACACTATCGAAGAGGCCTATGAAGTGGCTGATGCGATAGAGCGAGGTGACATGGAAGGCCTGAAGCTTGAACTGGGCGACCTGTTGTTGCAGGTGGTGTTTCACGCGCGCATGGCTGAAGAGCAGCAGCAGTTTTCTCTGGTGGATGTGTGTGAAGGCATTTCCGACAAGCTGGTTCACCGCCACCCTCATGTTTTTGCTGATGCCAGTGCCGACTCGGCCGACGAAGTAGTGAAGAACTGGGAAGGCATTAAGGCCGCCGAGCGACAAGCAAATGCCCGGCACGGGCTGCTCGATGACGTACCCAGAAACTTACCCGCGCTGTTGCGAGCACAAAAACTGCAAAAACGGGCGGCTCGCGTTGGCCTTGATTGGCAGGAACCCGAATTTGTTCTGGGCAAGCTGCTTGAAGAAGTTGAGGAGTTCTGTGAAGTGATGGCAACCCAGCGCCGCGATTCCGGGCGCTTGGCCGATGAGCTGGGCGACCTGCTGTTCACCAGTGTGAATCTTGCTCGCCATCTAAAAATGGACGCCGAAGAGTTGCTGCGCGGTGCAAACGCCAAATTTGAGTCCCGAATACGAACCATGGAGTCGCTGGCGGCGGAGAGAAAGCAGCGTTTGGCTGATTTGAATGATGAGCAGCTTGATGGTCTCTGGGAGGAAAGTAAGCGCTCACTTAGTTCCTGTGAGCCGGATCATATGGATACCATACCAGGCTGAAAGCCAAATGCCGGTGCGCATTTGAAGACCAGCGGTGGTTGCTTGTTTGTCTTCCAGGTCAACTGGCCGAAATTCTGCAAGTGTTTGAAAAATAAAAGTTAATTGCCCTTCGCTGGAATTCTCCGGCCGTATTTATCTGACTAATAAGCTCTCAAACTGATTAATTTACAATCATTAGGTGGTTAACATTTGGTCTGTATGCTTAACTTTCTATTGATGGTTTTTCGAACAGGCGAAACAAACACGCAATAGCCGGAAGCATAGCCGGCACGAGTGCACATCTTATGAAAAGCAAGAAAATCAACCGTGCGAGCACTGCAACGCCGCACTTCGGCAATATGGGGAAAACAATGTCTAGAGCTGCCAGCGGCTCAATTGTCCGTGGTGTCATCAAAGCCTCAGCGCTTTGCGCGGCTTTCTCAATGACTACCGTGGCCAATGCCCAGGACACGATAGCACTGGTGGATCATAACTCGGTGATAGCCAGTGACAACCAGGTCATGCCAGTGACGGTATCAACAACAGCACAAGGTTTGCAGGACAAAGGTGCTGTGGCCATTCCAGCCCAGAAAGAAGCGGATACCAAGAGTCCGATCACCGGTCTTGAGCCGGGCACTCTGGCTTTGATTGGTTTTGGTTTGCTGGCTCTTGCAGCAACCAGGCGGAACGCGCGTTAACATCCGCCGCCTGATTGCAGGCGGCGTGCTATGGTGTCGAAGCGGGGGCTCTACCAGCTAAGCGCCCCACCGGTTTGATATTCGATCACACGGGTTTCGAAGAAATTCTTCTCCTTACGCAAATCCATGATTTCGGACATCCATGGGAAGGGGTTGCTGATGCTGCCATACTGCTCGGGCAGGCCAATCTGCACCAGGCGACGGTTTGCAATAAACTTCAGGTACTCTTCCATCATTGACGCGTTCATACCCAGCACACCTCGGGGCATGGTGTCTCTGGCGTATTCAATCTCCAGCTGAGTGCCTTGCAGGATCATGTCGATGCATTCCTGCTTGAATGAGTCTGTCCACAATTGCGGATTTTCCAGCTTGATTTGGTTAATGACATCAATGCCGAAGTTGAGGTGCATAGACTCATCGCGCAGAATGTACTGAAACTGTTCAGATGTGCCGGTCATTTTGTTTCGGCGGCCCATCGACAGAATCTGGGTAAACCCGCAGTAGAAGAAAATGCCTTCCAGTACACAATAGAACGCTACCAGGTTGCGTAACAGGGCCTGATCGTTTTCCACGGTGCCGGTTTTAAAATTCGGATCACTCAGATCCTGGGTGTGCTTTAACCCCCACGCCGCTTTTTTGGCAATGGACGGAATTTCCCGGTACATATTGAAAATTTCACCTTCATCCATACCGAGTGATTCTATGCAGTATTGGTAGGCATGAGTGTGAATCGCTTCTTCGAATGCTTGCCGCAATAAATACTGCCGGCACTCCGGGTTGGTAATGTGGCGATACAAAGCCAGTACGAGATTGTTCGCTACCAGCGAGTCAGCCGTTGCAAAAAAGCCGAGGTTGCGTTTCACGATGGTTCGCTCGTCTTCGGTAAGCCCGTCACTGCCTTTCCACAGCGCAACATCAGCTGTCATATTGACTTCTTGTGGCATCCAGTGATTGGCGCAACCATCAAGGTATTTTTGCCATGCCCAATCGTATTTAAACGGCACCAGCTGATTAAGGTCAGCGCGGCAGTTAATCATCGCTTTATCATCCACGCAGACTCGTTGCGCGCCCATTTCAAGCTCTTCCAGGCCCGGCGCCACATCAATTTCTTCAACTGTGGCCAGTGCTCTGGCGATGTTGTCTCCGCTTGGTGCGCTCGCCTTCGACGAGCCCTGTGTTGCAGTGCTGGTAGCTGTGTCTATCTCTGCGTGTACAGACTCCTCAACCGTATCGTTTTCAATCGCCGCTGCGACCTCTGCAGCCTTGGTCTGATCCTTTTCTGCCTGTGCGGCGTGCTTTAGCGCTTTCTGTGCGACAGCCGGGTCTGCTTGGGCCCGGCCAGATGCATTTTCGTCGGTGTTATAGTCATCCCAACTCAGTAACATTTAGATCTCCGTAGTGTGTAATATTTTCGGTTTATAGGCGGTAAAACACCCCAAGATCGCGCATGAACGTAGATCCTGTCGTTGCCCGAAAGGGGTTCTTGAGGTGGGTCCCGAACTATATGACGGGTGTGCTTCAAACACAAGATATAGCGCTAAAAAAACTACCAACCACTATATATACAACTAATCCACATCTTGTGCACAGAGTATAATGTTTGCAAAACACACTGAAAGAGTAGATTTATGTCGAATAATACCCTGCACCGCTGGCACGAATACGCCAGTGCCAAAAACCCCGAAATCCTTGCTCAAATATTGCACGATGACGCTGTGTTTCATTCACCGGTAGTGCATACGCCGCAGGTGGGTAAACCGATTGTTACTGCTTACTTGCAAGCGGCCATGTCGGTATTTGAGAAAGGAACGTTTGAATACGTGGGGCAGTGGTCTTCGGAAAACGGCGCGGTGCTGGAGTTTCGTTCCGAGCTTGATGGCATTGTCATCAACGGGGTCGATATTATGGCCTGGGACGACGATGGCTTGATTGTGGACTTTAAGGTAATGGTTCGACCGTTGAAGGCAGTGAATCACTTGCATGGGCTGATGAAGGCTATGTTGGAAGCTGGGGCTTAGTGTCAGTTTTTTTTCTTCGCGAATGGGCCTATGCATCGCTTTACTCGCACCGGCGTACATAGAACTTAGCGGGCTACGGTGACCGCCTGAACACATAAGTAAGGCAAAAAAAAGGCTAACAGTTCTACACTGCTAGCCTTTTTTTCTGGCTTTGGTTTTTTACTGACAAGCCTCGCAATCAGGATCATCAATCGAACAGGCCAGGGGTACCGGTGCTGGTTCGGGTGCCGAGTTGCCAGAGGATACGGCGTTGAGTGCGCCGGTATCAATCGTGGACTTTTCAGTACCAGTGGCGGCTAAGCTGCGCAGGTAATAGGTGGTTTTGAGGCCACGGTACCATGCCATGCGATAGGTGATATCGAGCTTTTTGCCGTTGGCATTGTTGATGTACAGGTTCAGCGATTGCGCCTGGTCAATCCATTTCTGGCGGCGGCTGGCAGCATCAACAATCCAGCGCGGTTCGGTTTCGAACGCGGTGGCGTAGACGGCCTTAAGGTCTGCCGGAATGCGATCTATTTGCTGTACGCTCCCTTCATAGTACTTCAGGTCATGAACCATCACGCTGTCCCAGAGTTTACGCTTCTTCAGGTCGTTGACCAGATACGGATTTACGACGGTAAACTCTCCAGACAAGTTGGATTTCACGTACAGGTTTTGATAGGTAGGTTCAATTGACTGACTTACGCCAGTGATGTTGGCTATAGTTGCAGTGGGTGCAATCGCCATGACATTGGAGTTGCGCATGCCTTGCGTTTTCACTTGCTCGCGCAAACTGTTCCAGTCCATTGTCTGGCTTTGGTCTACGTCAATATATTCCTTGCCGCGGTTATCGATCAGCATCTTGATCGAATCAATCGGCAATATGCCACGACTCCACAAAGAGCCTTCAAAGCTGGAGTAGCTGCCGCGTTCCTTGGCCAGTTGGCAAGACGACTGAATGGCGTAGTAGCTGATCGCTTCCATAGAGCGGTCGGCAAATTCTACCGCCTCATCAGAGCTGTACGCCAGCTGTTGCTTGTACAACGCATCCTGGAAACCCATCACGCCAAGGCCAACCGGACGATGGCGAAGGTTGGATGTTCTCGCCTGCGGTACGGAGTAATAGTTAATGTCGATTACGTTGTCCAGCATGCGAACGGCGGTTTTGATCGTTCGCTCGAGCTTTTCCTTGTTCAGGCCATTGTCATCAACGTGATTGGGCAGGTTAACTGAACCCAGGTTACATACTGCAATTTCTTCAGCGTTGGTATTAAGAGTAATCTCTGTGCACAGGTTTGAAGAGTGCACCACCCCGGCGTGTTGTTGCGGTGAGCGCAGGTTGCATGGGTCTTTGAAGGTTACCCACGGGTGGCCAGTTTCAAACAGCATGCCGAGCATCTTGCGCCACATGTCCACAGCTTTAACGCGCTTGAATAATTTCAGATCGCCACTGCGAGTTTGTGCCTCGTATTCTTCATAACGGGCTTCAAACGCCTGCCCGTATAAATCGTGCAGGTCGGGCACATCATTAGGTGAGAACAGCGTCCATTCCTGGTCGTTAAATACGCGCTTCATGAATAAGTCTGGCACCCAGTTGGCGGTGTTCATGTCATGCGTGCGGCGGCGATCATCACCGGTGTTTTTGCGCAGCTCGATGAATTCTTCGATATCCATATGCCAGGTTTCGAGGTACGCGCAGACCGCGCCTTTGCGTTTGCCGCCCTGATTAACTGCAACAGCGGTGTCATTCACCACTTTAAGGAACGGTACAACCCCCTGAGATTTTCCGTTAGTGCCTTTGATGTAGGCGCCCAGTGCACGCACGGGTGTCCAGTCATTGCCCAGTCCGCCAGCCCACTTGGACAGCATGGCGTTGTCTTGAATGGCGCCATAGATACCATGTAGGTCATCCGGTACTGTGGTCAGGTAGCACGACGACAGCTGCGCTCGCAGGGTGCCTGCATTAAACAGGGTTGGCGTAGAGCTCATGTAGTCAAATGACGACAGCAGGTTGTAAAACTCAATAGCGCGTGCGTTTGGATCATCTTCCTGTATTGCAAGCCCCATCGCCACGCGCATAAAAAAGACTTGTGGCAGCTCGAAGCGAGTGTCATTGCTGTGTATGAAGTAACGGTCATACAGTGTTTGCAGGCCGAGATACGTGAATTGCAGATCGCGGTCAGCGTTCAGTGCTGCGCCCAGCCTGTCGAGGTCAAAGCTTTGCAGCTGCGGGCTTAGCAGTTCCAGCTCTACGCCTTTTCGAACGTAGTTTTTCAGGGTTTCTGTGTACAAGCCCTGCATTTCGGTCTGCGTAGCGGAATCGGCCACACCCAGAAAGCTCAGCGCCTCGGCGCGTAACTGATCCATCAGCAAGCGTGCGGTCACGTAGCTGTAATTGGGCTCTACTTCCACTAAGGTTCGCGCGGTAATCACCAACGACGTGCCAACGTCTGCCAGGGGCACGCCATCGTATAAATTACGCAGTGCTTCATCGAGAATTTTGTCGCCGTCCACATCTTCAAGGTCAGCGCAGGCTTCGGTCACTATGGTTTGTATACGCTGCTGGTCGAGAAGCGCTGTGCTGCCGTCAGCCAGGGTCACCTTAATCGGTTGCTCATCCTGAATAATAGGCAGTTCGGCTTCTTCTTCTGCCCGGGCGCGGGCGCGATCTTCGCGATACAACACGTAAGAGCGGGCTATCTTTTGCTCACCGCTGCGCATCAATTCCAGTTCGACCTGGTCTTGAATGTCTTCAATATGGATGGTGCCGCCAGACGGCATACGGCGCTTGAACGTCGCCGAGATGCGCTCGGTCAAGCCGGCCACCGTTTCATGGATGCGACTGCTTGCTGCCGCTGTGCCGCCCTCAACAGCAAGAAATGCCTTGGTGATGGCGATACTGATTTTGCTGTTATCGTACGGTACTACCGTGCCGTTGCGTTTGATTACGCGTATTTGGCCCGGTGCAACCGCGCTCATTTCCGAGCTTGGTTCATTCCTTAGAGCGCCGGCCTCTGGGTTGTTGCCTGGGCTGGCTGATTCCGTGGTTGTTTGCATTGGTTCTCCGTAGCGTCTGTTCGACTTATCTATTCGCCCGGTTAAGCTGGCGATGGTCAATTTTCTTTTGTTCGCAACGGTCCTTGTTGTTCTTTACCCCGTGAGGGGTCAAGCCTGCGTCCTGCTTTGTGAGAGAAAAAGTTGCCCTGGCGATGGCTATTTGCCACCATGCCTATCGAAAATTTGTCTCACATGACTTGGGTCTTTGCGTAACGAACTCGGTGTAAGTCGGCCTCAGGCCGTGTGCCCCTCCAAGATACCCCAGCATCCGTCGGAAGACAGTCAGAAATCAGTGTCAAAACACTACATGTTGGGGTTGCTGTCACGCGGGGTACAAGATAATGCGCCGTTGAACGGAATGCAATATCATTCGGTGAGTTTTTCGTTATTTAAATTACGTGACTAATAACGAGCAGTTCTGGCCCTTCTTTTGCTAGGCTTGCTGCTTGCCACCATCACTGACGGAGCGGCCAATGAGTGACTTTATTCTCGCCATCGACCAGGGAACTACCAGTTCAAGAGCGATACTGTTTGGGCTGGATGGCACGCCAGCTGCGATCGCCCAGCAGGAGTTTACGCAATACTTCCCTGATGACGGCTGGGTGGAGCATGACCCTGAAGAAATCTGGCAAACCACTTTGTGGGCTTGCCGGGATGTCATGCGCCAGGTCAATTGTTCGGCCCAACAAATATTGTCGGTGGGCATTACAAACCAGCGTGAAACAGTTGTTATCTGGGAGCGCGACAGCGGTGTGCCGGTGCACAAGGCGATTGTCTGGCAGGACCGCCGCACGCATGATTATTGCGAAAAGCTGCGAGAGCAGGGCCATGAGACTCTGGTGCAGGATCGAACCGGCTTGCTGCTAGACCCATACTTTTCAGCCAGCAAAATCAGATGGTTGCTGAATGAAGTGCCCGGCCTTCGCGAGCGGGCCAACAACGGCGAGCTTGCCTGCGGAACCATCGATACCTATTTAATCTGGCGCCTGACCCATGGGGAGGTGCACGCCACTGACGCCACCAACGCGTCGCGCACCGCGTTATTCAATATTCATTCCCAGCAGTGGGACGCGGACCTGCTCGCGCTGTTCGACGTACCTGCGGCCTTGTTGCCGGACGTGCTGGACAGCAGCGCAGCTTATGGATGTGTGGCGGCAGAATTTCTGGGTGGTAGTGTGGATATCAATGGTGTCGCCGGAGATCAGCAATCGGCCATGATCGGTCAAGCCTGCTTTTCACCGGGTAATGCCAAAAGCACTTATGGTACCGGTTGTTTTCTGGTACAAAATACCGGCACAAAGTGTCTTAAATCGCGCAATCGATTGCTGACAACGGTGGGCTATCGCCTTAATGGCGAAACAACGTACGCCCTGGAAGGCAGCATTTTCAATGCCGGCACTGCGGTGCAGTGGTTGCGAGATGGATTGGGCGTGATCAAGAGCGCCGCTGAGGTGGAAGCCATTGCGTCGCGCACGCCAGATACTCAGGGCGTGTATATGGTGCCGGCGTTCACCGGTCTTGGCGCGCCGTATTGGGACGCGCAGGCCCGTGGTGCCTTGCACGGCATTACCCGAGACACCAGCCATGAGCACATTGTGACCGCGGCCCTGCAATCGGTGGCCTATCAAACACGCGATCTTATGGAAGCAATGGGTAAAGACGGTCAGCTGCCAGCGTTTCTAAGAGTAGATGGTGGCATGGCAGTGAACAACTGGCTATTGCAATTTTTGGCCGACATACTGGGTTGCCCGGTGATTCGATCGAACAATCATGAAACCACCGCCCTCGGTGCGGCGTACCTGGCGGGCCTGCAATCCGGCGCGTATGCGTCGCTGGACAGCATAGCGCAGCACGGGTCAGTGGACCGGGAGTTTACGCCAAACATGCCTGTGGCCCGGCGCGACGAATTGTATGGTGGTTGGCTAGGCGCGGTTGCCAGGGTGCGAAGCTAAGCCCTCAACCCTCAACCCTCAACCCTCAACCCTCACCGTTGCGCGTTCAGCAAAAATTCAAGCAGGGCTTTTTGGGCGTGCAGCCGGTTTTCCGCCTCATCCCAGATGACAGAATCCGGGCTGTCCATTATTTCCGCGCTGATTTCTTCACCCCGGTGCGCCGGCAGGCAATGCATCACCAGCGCGTCACTGGCGGCGTGGCTTAGTAGCTCAGTGTTAATCTGGTAGCCGGCAAAGCTCTTCAGGCGCGCTTCCTGTTCGTCTTCCTGGCCCATGGATGCAAACACATCGGTGACCAATAAGTGCGCGTTGCGAGCCGCGTCTGCCGGGTCGCGCACAATACGAACACGATCGCTATTTGCATCCACCAACGCAGAGTCCGGTTCAAACCCTTGCGGGCATGCGATAACCAACTCGAAATCGCATAAGCGCGAGGCGTTGATATAGCTCTGGCACATATTATTGCCATCGCCAATCCAGGCTACCGTCTTGCCACTCAAACTGCCACGATGCTCCACAAAGGTTTGTATGTCTGCGAGCAACTGACAGGGGTGGAAGGCGTCAGTAAGGGCGTTGATCACGGGCACCGACGAATACTCCGCAAAGGTCTCAAGCGTATCGTGTTTGAAGGTTCGCACCATTAATACATCCACCATGGAGGACATTACTCTGGCGCTGTCGGAAATTGGCTCGCCGCGACCAAGCTGGGTATCGCGCGCCGACAGAAACAAGGCGCTGCCACCAAACTGCGCCATGCCCGCTTCAAAAGACACGCGGGTGCGGGTGGATGATTTCTCAAACACCATACCCAGCACACGGTTGGGGAACAGCGCGTGTGGAATACCGGCCTGGCGCTCTCGTTTCAGCTCGCCAGCGCGGCTGATTATTTGTTGTAACTCGCCGGAGCTTAAATCCAATAGCGAACGAAAATGACGAATGGCCATGTTATGTACCCGGGTATGGAAAGTTTAGGGCTGTTTCGAGTGAAACTGCGTAATGAGCGTGCATACCTGATCAACCAGCTGGTCGGCCTCGGCATCGCTCATATTCAGTGGCGGTAACATGCGCAGAATAGACCCGGCAGTGACATTGATAACAATGCCGTTTTGCAGGCCGTGCGCCACCAGCTCTGCGCAAGGCTTGCCAAGATCAAGACCAATCATCAGGCCTTTGGCACGCAGTTCGGTAATCAAGCCATCGTTGACCAGGCTAGCGAGATTGCTCTGGATGCGTTCACTGAGTGCAGCCGCCCGCGCACACAGGCCTTCCTGCTCAATGCTGCTGATTACCGCTAGGCCAGTGGCCGCCGACAGGGGATTACCGCCAAAAGTGGTGCCATGGCTGCCTACGGTTAATACCTCAGCGGCCACTCCTTGAGCCAGGCAAGCGCCAATCGGCACGCCATTGCCCAAGCCTTTGGCAGTGCTCACCACGTCAGGCACAATACCCTCATGCTGATAGGCAAAATACTGCCCGGTGCGGCCATTGCCGCTTTGCACTTCATCCAGCATCAACAACCAATCGTGCTGCTCGCAAATGGCTTTCAGGTCACGTAGATACCCCTGGTCCGGCACGCAGATACCGCCTTCGCCCTGCACCGGCTCAAGCAGTATCGCCACAACAGAATTATTGTTGCGGCCAATCGTGCGAATAGCGTCCAGATTGTTAAATGGTGCGCGCACAAAGCCGGCCACCAATGGCTCAAAGCCGGCCTGTATTTTCCGATTTCCAGTAGCACTCAAGGTGGCCATGGTCCGGCCGTGGAAGGCGCCTTCCATCACTATGATGCTGGGCTTATCGATGTTTTTGTGTCTGTGGCCATACAGTCTGGCGAGCTTAATCGCCGCTTCGTTGGCTTCCGCTCCGGAATTGCAAAAGAAGGCGCTCTCCATGCCGCTAACGGCACACAGCTTGTCAGCCAGGGCTTCCTGGTGGGCAATTCGGAAATGATTGGAGCAATGCAACAGTTTGCCGGCCTGGCTCTGAATAGCCTGGGTGACCGCAGGGTGTGCATGGCCCAGCCCGCAAACGGCCAGGCCAGTCAGCCCATCAAGGTATTGTTTGCCGTCTGCGTCAAATAGCCAGCTGCCTTCACCCCTCGTGAAGACCACGTCGTGGGGGGCGTAAGTTGACATTAGACTGGTCACAATAATCTGCCTGACATGGTTCCGTGCGCGGTGAACAACCCCATCACCTATCTATGAGGGGGTAGGGCACAGTGCAGGACCGTAAAACAAACAAAGGCAGCCAAAGCTGCCTCTGGGCGGGTATTTTACATCAAGATGGTCGGGGGAAGAAGAGGGGATTTTCCTTCCCTGTGAAAGCCTGCAAACAGTCAGTGTGCCGCCACGCTCTCCGTGCTTTGCAGCAGCCAGCCATTGTCGATTTGTACAAACTCAAGTGTGCTGATGACACTGGTCGCGTCTTCAAGCTTGTGCTCATCCAACGGTTTGACCATATACGCGCTGGCACCTAATTGCAGAGCATTACTCAGGTCGTCGTCAGCCTCAGAGCCGCTGCATATAACCACGGGAATGTGCGCAAGCGTTGGCGCACTGCGCAGAAATTCAAGCACTTGAGCACCGCTCACTTTGGGTAAATTGTAATCAAGAAGAATCAGATCCGGGTACTTATCATCGGTTGCGTTTTCCAAAAAGCTGATGATCTCTGAGCCGTCGCGAAACACGTCCATATGGAAGTGAATCCGCCGTGTCTTCATCATTGCTTTGGTTAGAACTATGTCACTTTGTGAATCTTCAACCAGGAATACCTTAGCCTGGTTCTGCAACTGCGATGGGGTCACTCATCCGCCTCCCTACAGGATTTTTTGGAATAGTGAAATAGAATGTCGACCCTTCATTCGGGGCTGATTCAACCCAAATGCGCCCGCCCTGGCGTTGAACGATTTTATGACAAATGCTCAGACCAATTCCTGTGCCGGGAAACTCTTCGGAGCTGTTCAACCGCTGGAACTCTCCGAATATTTTTTGAACGTGGTTATCGTGCATGCCAATTCCATTGTCACTCACTGCAAACTGCCAGTCATCGTTCAATTCAACAGCGCTGACATGCACCACCGGGCGTTCGTCGCGATGAAATTTGATGCCGTTGCCAATCAGGTTTAGTAAAACTTGAAAGATCTGCATCCGATCTGATCGAATTTTTGGCAGCTTGCTTCTGCTAACTGTAGCATTATTCTCTTCCACGGCCAGTTGCAAATGCTCAAGTACGCGGTCGTATTCAATTTCACAATCCACAATTTCCAAAACTGAGTTCTTGTTCTCAATTTGGGCGTACGTCAGCATGTCCCGAATCATTTCCTGCATTCGCTCGGTATTCCCGACAATATGCTCAAGATAAGTGGCCTCATCGTCATCGAGTTTCGCCGCGGCTGTTTCCTGTAGAAGCATACCAAAGTTGTTAGCCAGGCGTGCAGGTTCTTTTAAGTCATGCGAGCAGACATAGGCAAACCGCGCCAGCGCCTGATTGGAGTCGCGTAGCTCATCGATTATTTCCCGCTTTTCGGTGTAGTTGTCCAGCGAACCGGACATTCGCTCCGGCTGGCGATCCGCTCCCCAGGTTGCCTGCCCGCGGATGTGAACCCAAATGTAAAGTTCTTTATCTTCTTCGGATCCGTTGGTTGTGCGACTCAGGTCTCCCTGTCGCATTTGGCATTCCACATTAAAGTCAAACCCCTTCTCCAGATGCGCAGACAATACGGCCAACACGTCGTCACGACAGTCGGGATGCAGCCGCTCCTTCAAAAACTCAAAGCTGGGTTTAAAGTGTTGCTGCTTAACGTGCAATATCTCCAGCAGCTTTGGTGAACAGTACAGTTCATCGCCAGCAATTTTCCAATCCCACAAGCCGACGCTGGAGCCGTCAACGGCCAGCTGGTAGCGTTCCTCGCTGGTGGCTAACTCTGCTTCTATTTGGCGGGTTTTTGTGTTGTCAACATAGGTCAGTAATGCACCGAGTACCTGACCATGCTCGTCGCGATAAGGGTGAATGGTTTCGTTGTAACACACTTCATCGGTGTCCAGTTGCCGCTGCAGCGCCTTGCCTGACATGCCCACTTTTTTGATGCGATTGACAAGGTCGGGAATTTCGATAGCGCTGGTGACTGCGGAAATAGGTTCAGCCGAATCATGCGCATCAATCGCAAAGATCTTCTTTGCTGCTTTGTTGTACAGCTTAATACGCTGCTTGGCATCAACCATCAATAGCGGGAAGTCGAAACTTTCTTTGACATTGACCAGTTTGGTGTTGGCTTCGGTCAGTTCAAGTGTCTTGATCTGCAGCTCTTCATTAACAGTCAGCAATTCCTCATTGGTTGACTGCAGCTCTTCGTTGGCCGTTTCCAATTCTTCATTGGATGATTGCAATTCTTCATTTGAGGACTGCAACTCTTCGTTTGTTGATTGCAGTTCCTCATTGGATGTCTCCAGTTCCTCCACAACTGTTTGCAGGTGTTCTCGAGTGGAGTTAAGTTCCTGTTCAAACTCGGCAATCAGTGGGTGCTCGGCCGTATCTACGTCTGAGACAATAGGCCTCAACTCTTCCGACTTATGCGGCTCGAAACTGATCAACAACAAACTTTGCTCTGATGTTTTCGTGCGTAGTGGGCGAATGGTGATATCTACCCGCTGGTGCTGTGCATCATCTTTCAGATTCTTGCGCAAGCTATTGTGCGTAGACTGTTCGCGCAATGTCTTATACGCCAGCGCGCGTAACTCTTGCCGGAATTCCTTTCTGGCAATCGACACAAGATTCATGCTCGCCGAGCCGGGCGACAACTGCGTGTAGGCGTGCATGTCACCATATATCCGCAGCACATCGAGATTTTCATCAACCAATAGGCTATTGGGCGCCAGCGCTTGCACAATTGCATCGGGAAGTTCGTGAATTCCACCGGCCGCCCGTGTGCTTGGTAATCTGGCGATGGGGCTGCTGCTCGCAGCGGATGTACGCCGGAAGGGTTGATGTTCCGCGCTGCTGATGAGCTTGCGGCGGAAAATTTTTGCTTTGGAATCGGCTGTAATGAACAAATTCGAAGAGTGCCCCAGGCTTTCCGATTGACCGAGAAAGAGTATGCCTTTCTCGCCGAGCGCATAGTGAAACAAACTCAATACGTTATGTTGCAAGTTGTTGTTGAAATAAATCAGAAGATTGCGGCAGCTGACTAAATCGAGGCGCATGAACGGTGGGTCTTCCAGTACATTGTGTCTGGAAAACAACACCAAATCTCGCACACCCTTCAAAATTTCGCGGTTACCTTCGCGATGGTGAAAGTACTTGTCGCGTAACTCAGGGGACAATTTTTGCAAAGTGGCGTCAGAGTACTGACCTTTTCTCGCCATTGTAAGTGTGTCTGCGTCCAGATCGGTTGCGAACATCTGGAAGTTGTAATCGCTCAGTTTTGCCAGCCCACCCGCTGCTTCGGCAAATAAAATCACAATGGAATACGCTTCCTCGCCACTGGCACAGCCAGGTATCCACACCCGTATGGTGTCTTCCGGACCTTTTGCCGCCAGGATTTTTTCAACTTCACGCTTCAGCGAGTCAAACGCTTCCGTATCGCGAAAAAAATTAGTGACCGAAATCAGAATATCACCGTAAAGCGCATCCAGTTCCTTGGGGTTTGCCCGAACATAATCCACGTACTCATTGAGCTCGTGGGTTGCGCAAGCTGCCATTCGGCGGCTAATGCGGCGGTGCAGGGTTCCGGTTTTGTAGTCTTTGAAATCCACTCCACAGCGTTGCTTCACCAAAAACATCAGCTCTTGAATATCAGTACGCTGGTGTTCCTCTTGCAGTAATTTCAAGCTGCGCGGCGAGCTCAGCACTTTTTCAATGCCGCGCCCCATCTTGTCGGGTGCAAGCACTGCATCGACACAGCCGGTTTCAATGGCGGATGAGGGCATGCCATCGTATTTTGCCGTGCTGGGTTCCTGAGCGATGGTGATGCCACCGGCCGCCCGAATGGCGCGTACGCCGTGTGCGCCATCGGAGCCTGTACCCGACAAAATGATGCCAATCACGCGATCGGTCTGGTCTTCAGCCAGCGTGGCAAAGAAATAGTCAACCGAAGGCTTGGGCTTGAACTCGGACAGTGGTTTGCGCAGTTGCAGGCGACCGGATTCAACATAGACATCGCTGTTAGGGGGCGTGATGTACAGCATGTTGGCTTCGGGCTTTAGATTATTGCTCAGCTCGCAGACCTGAATGTCTGTTTCACGCCCAAGTAGCTGCACTAACATGCTTTGATGGGTAGGTGACAGGTGTTGCGCTACCACATAGGTCAGGTTCATCAAACCGGTTTTGGGCAGTTTGCCAACAAACTCCCGCAGCGCCTCGAGGCCGCCGGCCGATGCGCCAATCCCAACCCAGAACAGGCGCTCATCCGAGTCGGTCGGCTCAAGCTGGTCGACGGCTGGAGCTGTTTCTGTTTTTTCTCCCGGGTGATCGCTCATTAATAATGCCTTCTCAATCAGCTTGGTATTAAAGGGTTCTGGTAGTGGTGCTCAGCTCGGTGGCCCAGGCAATTACTTTATTGATCACTCGCTCCAGTTGTTCACTGGACGTGATCGCTTCTTTAACAATAAAGTCCATGGCGCCGGCGCGCGCAGCGTTTGCTTGAATTCGCTGCGTTGGCTCGCCGGTGATCAGTACCACTGGCACGTTTTCATGGCCTGCTATTTTTTGCAGTGCATTTACTGTGGCCAGGCCGTCAAGCCCCGGCATGTTGAAATCTACAAAGGTGCAGTCAATATCGTTGCTCTGGAACGCCTGCACGCCTTGTTCAGAGTTGCTGGCGGTAATGATGCTATAGCTGTATTCACCAGAGGTTCGCTTTAACAGGTCGGTGTAAAAGCTCAGATCGTCCGGGTTGTCATCAATCAGCAGAATTGTTCGTTGGTTCAACACGTTCATGCTCTCAGTCTGGCTCATCGGGTTTTGGAAGAATGGCAATATTGAGCCAGTAGTCCCTGAGCTGCTGAATCGCATCAAAGAAGCCGTCGAGCTCTACTGGCTTGTGAATATAGGTATTGGCGCCGTCTGTATAACAGGCATCAATATCGGATTGCGCATCCGACGTGGTCAGTACCACGACCGGAATGTGCTTTAGTGAATCGGTCGATTTAATTTGCTTTAGCACTTCGCGACCGTCTACCCTGGGCATATTGAGGTCAAGCAATACGATCCCGGGCAGTGGCGCCGAGTGCGCATCATAGCCATTCTGCCTGAGCAACTAATCCAGGGCTTGCTGGCCATTCTTGCAACGTGTAAGCGGGTTACCCAGGTTGCCGGATCGAGTCAATGCGCGTTCGGTTGCTTCGTAGTCATCGTCACTGTCTTCTACAATCAGAATGGGCTGCGCCTGGATTCGTGGTTTCATCAAAATAACACTCGCTGTTTTTATACTTGTTCAGAGCATCTTTGGCCCATAGTATAACGTTTTAATGTGATTTTCAGTGCGGGTCGTAAAGTGGCTTTAGAAGTGCTCCTGATTATTTCTGACAATTCTGGCATTGGGTAGTGTGAAGCAGATACGGGTGCCGGCAGGCTCATTGTCCTCAATCCAGATGTCCCCGTTGTACTTCTCGACTATTTTTTTTGCGAAGGTAAGACCAGAGCCAGTACCGCCGCCATATTCATCCTGGCCGTGCAGCCGCTTAAAAATCTTGAAAACATCATCCCGAAATTGCGCCGGTATACCGATACCGTTGTCAGATACCGAGTAGCGTATATTGGCGGAAGACATCGCTGGTCCGTCAGTTTGAAAGTCTACTTGAATTTTTTTATCAACAGACTCATTGTATTTGAGCCCATTGGTGATCAAATTCCGAAACAACTCCGTTATTTGCACGCTGCTGCACTCAAGGGTGGGCAGTTTGTCAGGTATACTGATGGTTGCATTGCCCAGTTCCAGGCTGTTTGAGATATCAGCAATCACTTGGTTCAAATTGACGGCTGTGGTCTTCGCTTCGGTGCGGCTCAGTCGCGAATAGGCCAACAGATCACTTATCAGGGTTTCCAAGCGCCGGGTCAGGAACAGCAGGCGATCGACTCTGTGCTGGCCGTCTTCTCCGAGCACATCCCTGTAGTCTTCATCGAGAAAGCGAACGTGATTGTGTATACCGCGCAGCGGTTCTTTCAAGTCGTGTGACGCTATGTAGGCAAAATCGTCCAGCTCCTGGTTGGATCGCATCAGTTCCTTGACCGCCATTTTCATCGCGCTAATGTCGTCTATCGAACCTACCATTCGAACTGGCGCACCCAACTCGTTCCAGCTTGCCTGGCCGCGAGAATTTACCCACACATAAGAGCCATCTTCATGCAGCAGGCGGTACTCGATGTTGTAGGGTTTTCTTGCATTCAAGTGATCATCCATAGCGGCGAGGGCATATGCTCGATCATCTTTGTGCAGGCGCCGCTTGAGCTCGTCTTCGCTCGCCGTCAGGTTCGGGTCAGTAATGCCTAATATCTCCCGGAAACGGTTGGACCAAAACACCTCACCCTTAATGAAATCTATGTCCCAGATGCCTACCGACGTGCCGTCCACCGCCAGCTTGTAACGCTCTTCACTGATCCTCAGGCTTTCTTCAAAGCGCTTGATTGCCGTGATATTTCGGCTCACACCGAGTATGAATGCATCGCCCGCCTCATCATAAAATCGTATTTTCTGGGTCAGCAGCACATGACGTTCACCACTTGGAAACAAAATGCTCTCTTCGGTCTCCGAGAACCCTTCAAGCAAGGCCATACGATCGTAGCGCAAGAATTCTTCCGCTTCCTTTTCATCGTAATCTTCAATTGTGGTAGTGCCGATGATGTCTTCCAGCACTTTGTTGGGATACAGCTCAAGCATCGCACGGTTCATCTGCCGAATCTTGAACGTCGCGTCTTTGACGAATATCAGGTCCGGAGTGTGATCCATAATTAGGCGGCTGAACTTCTCCGAGTCTTTGATGCGTCGCTCGTTGCGCAGTTCGTTGTGCAACCTGCGGTAGTTCTGCATTAGGAAAAATACCAGACCGGCAAGAAGCAATGAGCAGATTGCGCCGAATAGTCTGGCAATCGTCAATTGTTGCGCGAATGTGTTGGCGATGCTGCTGTTCTTGGCCACTGTGACACGCCATTGCAAACGCCCAAAGCTGACAAGGTTGTCAATCACTGCCGTGGCGCTTACTCGAGTATTCAGCGTGCCGTGGCTAAACAGCGTTTTTTCACCTTCTGCAACCACTACGTTAGGTAGGCGGTCAAACTGGGAACGCATGAAGTAAGCAATTACTTCATTGATATCCAGAATGGCAACCAGGTAGTTTCTCAGGGTGTCATTTTCAAACAGCGGAAAGGCCAGCGCCAATACATGTTTGCCGTTGTCGAGCTTGATAATGCCAACAGCGTTAGATCGTGCGGCCCTTTCCAGACCGGGAACAATGTTCGACGTATTTTGTGCGTCAAACTTATCAATTATCTCCTCCGCAATACCCGGAGCAAGTGGCGGCAATATCGCTATTTCTCTCGCACGGTTGTCGAGCAACTGTAATGCGAGATACCCAGGCTGATTGGCAATGTACTCGCGAGCGTCCAGCCGCCAGTTATCCATATTAATCTGCTGTGTCTCGCGCAAGTTTCTCTGCAGTCGTTTCGCCATTCGTTCAAGTGCGAGGATACGATACTTCATATGTGTGCTGATGGTGGCGGCGACAAGGTGGCTGTCAGCTGTGGCCAGTTCCTGCTCACGCTCAGTGTTTAGTTTCGATAAGAAATTATTGGCAAACCCTGTGGCCATCAAACCCAGCGCGAAAACCAATGCTGCCGCTACGTAATGCAGATTATTGTTGTTGATAACTGATCCCTTCTTGCAATAAACGCCCTGTCATCTTCAAGAAAGTCGTGCCGCCATAGGCACAGCATGCGACCTGTGCAGTTGTAAGGCGCTCTGTATGCTGTCGCTCAGTGCGTCAGCGGTTAAGTGGTTCTTATCCAGGGCAGTTACAGCACCGGAACTGAGTTGATTGTCGGCATTGACCAGATCGAGCAAGCCCGAGATCACTACGAAGGAGGTTTGCGCGGTACTCTCCGGCAAGGAATCCAACAGGCCGCTTGCGGTAATGTCATCAAGTCTGTAATCCAATAAACACAGGTCGTATGTGTTCGCGGTTAACATCTGCATGGCTTCACCGGCACCGGGTGCTTCTGCTACTTCATATTGTGTTCCGGCAATTTCGTCGAGCAACGCTCTGATGAAGGCGCGATCGTTTGGGTCATTGTCAACAATAAGAACACTCAGTGGTTGTAAGCCTCTTATGGGGGAGCTGTTAGCCACCCTGGACGATTTAATCGATTGCAAGTAACTGATTCTCTCTTCCAGGAATGCAATGCGTTGATGCAATTCAGCGTTTATTCCGCGCAATACATGCTGTTCGTTGCTTTGTGGCGCGATCGTGTGCTGAACAGGCTCGCAGGCCAGCTGGCGTTCAGGTGAATCGCTTATGCGCTTGCCAAGCCATTGGCCGATCTCGCCAGGCGGTAGCACCGCAGTGACGGAACCACACAGCTCTATGACGCGCGATGGTAAACTGGGGAAGCGCGCAGTGTCGGGTGCCTGGGCAATGACTTCTTTGCCCGATGCATGCATTTTTGCCGCGCCCAGACAACCGTCTTCACCCACACCGGACAAAAATACGGCGCAGGCATTTGTGTCCCGTTGCTCTGCCAATGAACCGCAAAAAACATCGATCGGGTGCGCGCGGACTGAATCAGGTGCCTCGCTCAGTAACAACTCGCCATTGACCAGTCTGGCCAAATGGCCTGGCGGCAATACATACACACTGTTGGGTTGCGTCAAAAATCCGTCACTCATGGTATGCACTGACATGCTTGTTTTCAGCGCAAGCCGCTTGACCAGTGCTGAGTCTTTGTCATTGGCTAAGTGCAAAAGAACGAAAAAACACGCATTTTTCGATGGTGTTAGATTCTCGAGTAACTCTTCGATAGCGGTCAGGCCACCAGCTGACGCCGCAATTACAACCGCCGTGGTTGATCTGTTGGGAGAAACATTTAAGTTGTGGGAGGTGTCCATAACCCGCACTTTTATTCCGTTATTGGGGTTACGATATCAGTGCTGCGCCTGGATCACAATACTGGCAGATTGAGTCTGAGAACTATTGCAGCCCGCGACGTTTTTCCCGTCTAAGACGTTGCAGCGTGTTTAAGAAATCATTACTGACTGGAACGATTTATGACCGAAGTTTCAAAGCAAATTGCTTGGCGGGCAATTGGGTATTGAGAAGAGAAACGTACTGCCTTCGCCAGGTGTGGATTGCACCCATAGGCGGCCAGCATGAAGGCTGACGATCCGTCGGGATAACGCAAGACCTATGCCCCTTCCCGGGTAGTCGCTGTGTGAATGCAGGCGCTGAAAAATCACGAAAATTTTCTCGAATTGTTCGGCATCAATACCAATCCCATTGTCGGCCACTGAAAAAATGTATTCGCCGTTTTGTTCGGCACAGGTTATGCGAATATCTGGTGTTTGCTCGGTGCGAAATTTGATGGCGTTGCACAACAAGTTTGTCATCAATTGGGTAAGCTGCACCGGGTCGCCGATTACAATTGGCAGCTCACCGCTCTGTACAGTGGCGGCCGCGTCAGCAATCTCGGAGCTGAGTGACTGCATGGCGTCTTCAACCATCGAGCTCATGTCAACCGGTACGCGCTCGGCAGGCATTGAGTCAAGCCGTGAAAACGACAGCAGGTCTTTTAGAAGCGTCTGCATTTTGTGAGTGCTTTGAATGGTACGGTCTATCCAGTCAGTAGCCTGGGCGTCAATTTTATCGGAGTAGCTTGCCTGCAGCAGTTGCACAAACCCGCTGATGTGCCGAAGTGGTGCTTGTAAGTCATGTGACGCGATATAGGCAAACTGCTGCAGGTCATTATTGCTTGCAGTCAGTGCATTCACGGATTGTGTCAGTTGCTGGTTCACAGCCAAAAGCTCGCTTTCTGCGGGCGGGTTTGTTGATAGCTCTTGAATCGAGCTTACCGCGCCAAGGAGTTGTCCATTGGCGTCATAATGTGGGGCAATCAGATGCCAGACTTGCATCTCATGGCCATCCCGACAAACATGCGTCGTACTGAAGCGCTTGCCTGGTGTGCCCGCTTTACTGACGGCCAGATGCTCTGATACCGTCTGCCGGCATGAATCAGCGGTAAGCTCTAGCACGTTTACACCTGTCACTTCGCGCGCTGAGTAGCCATACAGTTTCTCTGCGCCTAGATTCCAGTAGCAGATGGTATCGTTCAGCGCGGTCGCTATGATTGGGTCTTGCAAGGAATCAAGAATTTGCCATTGGGCAGCGATTGTTGGCTGCGTGGCCAAAATGTCCGTTTCTGTTGTCATTGTTAAAGCCTGCAGTACGTGCCAGCAACTCGGAGCTGATGATTAGAGAATAAACTACAGCCGATGTCGAGAAAGACGCCCAGCCGTGCGGCAAATTCCCCTACTGGCGCGTGTATATCGCCTTTGCGCGGCGATTCACGAGCATTTTTAGCTTGAATTCAGTACAATACGCTCAACGTATTAACGCAGTTGTTGGCAGGTCACAATGGACATAATGGAAGAAATCAAGGCGCAGGTGGAAGGCAATCCGGTGCTGCTGTACATGAAGGGTTCACCCAATGCCCCGCAGTGCGGCTTCTCGGCACGAACCGTGCAGGCCCTGATGGAGTGCGGTGAACGATTTGCCTACGTTGATGTGCTGAGTAACCCGGACGTCAGGGCCAACTTGCCCAAGTTTGCCAACTGGCCAACCTTTCCACAGCTGTGGGTCAATGGCGAATTGCTCGGCGGGTGTGACATTATCACTGAGATGCACGAGCGGGATGAATTGAAAGCCGTGATCAGCGCTGCGGTTAGCTCAGAGAACCAGTAGGACCCGAGGGAAACTCAGAAAAATACCCAATGCCTCTGCGCGACAGGCCGCGCCCTGCGGGGCTTACTGGCGAATCCAGCCTTGTCGTTGCAAGTTCTTGACTTACCACCAGTAAGCCTGCGAACTCGCGCCTCAACTCTGGATTCGCCTGTAAGCCAGAGGCATCGGGTATTTTTCAGAGTTTCCCTAGCTCTTCCAGCCGCCCAGATCTTTCCAACGATTAACTATCAGGCAAAATAGTTCAGCCGTTTTTCGCGTGTCATACAGCGCAGAGTGTGCGCTGGAACCATCGAATTCAATGCCGCTTGCCTGGCAGGCCCGGGCAAGCACGGTTTGACCCAGGGCGAGACCTGACAGGGTGGCTGTGTCAAAGCTGGAGAAAGGGTGGAAAGGGTTGCGTTTCAGGTCGCACCGTTGCGCAGCAGCATGCACAAAACCCTGATCAAAATGGGCATTGTGCGCCACCATGATCGCCCGCGTGCAGCCGTGCGCTTTCACCTCTCGGCGGATCATTTGAAACAATTCTCGCAAGGCCTCGGTTTCAGGTCGCGAGTTGCGCTCAGGGTCTGAGGGATCTATGCCGGTGAAATCCAGCGCTGCCTGCTCAAGATTGGCGCCTTCGAATGGCTCAATGTCCGCATGAAACTCCGACTCTTCCACCAGATAACCGCGCGCATCCATCGTCAGGGTGATGGCGGCAATTTCAAGCAGCGCGTCGGTGTTGGCGTTAAAACCACCGGTTTCCACATCAAGCACCACGGGCAGGAAGCCCCGGAACCGGCCTGCTAGCGGCGTTTTATCACTGCTTTCGTCTTCGTCTACAAAATGATAGCCGCTGTCGCCACTCATAAAGCCGACTCTTCAATAACCCGCCACGCTATGTCTTCGCCGTACTTCAACGGCCGTAACATTTGCGACCCGAACGCCATGTGCTCAGGCACTTGCCACGGTTCTTTTAGCAGAGTAATGGTGTCGGTGTTTCTCGGTAGGCCATAGAAGTCGGGCCCATAAAAGCTGGCGAACGCTTCCAGCTTATCCAGTGCCTGCTGTTGTTCGAACACTTCTGCGTACAGTTCAATGGCCGCGTGCGCCGTGTAGCAGCCAGCGCAACCACAAGCGGCTTCTTTACTGGACACCGGGTGCGGTGCAGAATCCGTGCCGAGAAAAAACTTTGGGTTACCGCTAATGGCTGCGCCCACCAGCGCCTGCTGGTGGCTGGCGCGCTTCAGTATTGGCAAGCAGTAATAATGTGGGCGTACATTGCCGGCCAGCAAATGATTGCGGTTATAGAGCAAATGATGAGCGGTTATGGTCGCAGCAATGGTGTCGGGAGCCGCGCCGACAAAGTCAACCGCATGCGATGTGCTGATGTGTTCAAGCACCACTTTCAATGCCGGGTGGCGTTGCAGCAGCGGGGTGAGCACCTCATCAATAAAGCGTGCTTCCCGGTCGAACACGTCAATATCAGCGTGAGTCACCTCACCATGCACCAGCAACGGCATGCCGCATTCCTGCAGGGTCTCAAATACCTCGCCAAGGGCCTCTATATCAGTAACGCCTGATTCTGAGTTGGTGGTTGCCCCGGCTGGATACAGCTTGACCGCATAACATCCACTGCCCGGTTCGGCGGCAGCGCGTATGTCTGCAGCACTTGTCTGATCGGTGAGATACAGCACCATTAATGGCTCAAACACCGACCCAGGTGGGCGTTCTGCGAGAATACGTTTGCGGTAGTTTTCCGCCTCCTGCACGTTGCGCACCGGCGGTACCAGATTGGGCATGATAATGGCACGACCAAAATAGCGCGATGCGTCACGAACGGTTGCGGCCAGGGTGTCGCCGTCGCGCAGGTGTATATGCCAGTCGTCTGGGCGGGTGATGGTTAGAGATGAGCTCAAGGTGTAAAGATGTATCGCAAAAGTGTTCAGATCCTACAGTAAACGCTGGGAAAGTGATAGTTGTGAACCAGTTGTTGTTTTAATAATCAATACGCACGTTAAATACCCGATATTGGGCTATTCTGATTGAAAGTTGCTCAATTCCGGCGGAAACCCACAAGCGCCTGGCATTCGAACACAAGGATGAGAATGAATCGCTTGTTGATTAAAAGCCAATCAGTTGCGCTGTGTGCGGCGCTGTTTTTCTGCGCTACACCGGCCGCTCAAGTCTACGACCCGGTGACCCTGCAGCCGTTAGGGGCCTACCAGGACACTCGGCAGCCGCAGCAGCTTGCCTACGCCCGCTCGACCACACAAATTGATACGGCGCATTGGTACGCCGGCGGCGATAAATTCAGTTGCTCTTTAAGCCAGGACATAAAGCGGCTGGGCACAGCCACGTTTACCGAGCATGCGGGCGGTGGCACCGATTTCATCTTGCATACGCAGCGCAACCCGCTGGCGGCCGGCCAGGTAATGTTGGTGGCCCAGGCACCGGTGTGGGCACCGCAACTCACCCCGCGCTCGCTGGGTCCGGTCAATGTGTCGCGCGGGAAGCAAGCCGTGCAGCTGGACAGTCATCTGGCCAATGCCATGCTCGCCTCTTTGCAACGAGGCATGGCGCCAGAGTTTCAGGGGGTCGCCTGGTTCGACACGCAGCAAACGGTTGACGTGAGTATGTCACCCAAGCATTTTCTCAGTGCCTATGATCAATTCCTAAGCTGTTCAGAGCAGCTGCTGAGCAAGAACTTCGAGCAAATCTCACGCTCTCGCGTGCACTTTGACACCGACAAGCACAACGTCAACGCCCAAGCCCGCGCCTTGTTGGATGACATTGTGGAGTACAGCAAAGTCGACAAAACCGTGAAGCGTTTTTATATCGATGGCCACACTGATGATGTGCACGACCGCTTCTACAACATCGAACTGTCAAAACGGCGTGCCAGAGCAGTGGCGGCGTATCTGCAGCGCTCGGGTATCAGTAAAAAGCGCATTACAACCCGCTACCATGGCGAACGCTATCCTGTGGTTCCCAATACCAGTGATGCCAACCGCCACAAGAATCGACGGGTCACAGTACGCCTGGAGCGCTGAACGAACACCCGTTCACTTATGCTAAAATCGCGGGCTGCCTCACTGCTTGAGGTATCCGCTTTTTTATCAGATGGTGAACGAACATGGCGAGTGTCAACAAAGTAGTTTTAGCGTATTCCGGAGGGTTGGACACGTCGGTGATCGTTAAGTGGTTGCAGGAGCACTACAACAGCGAAGTGGTTACCTTCACGGCCGATATAGGGCAGGGCGAAGAAGTTGAACCCGCACGCTCCAAGGCCGAAGCGCTGGGCGTTAAGGAAATATACATCGAAGATTTGCGCGAAGAGTTTGTTCGAGACTACGTGTTCCCGATGTTTCGCGCCAATGCCATTTACGAAGGCGAGTATTTGCTGGGCACATCCATCGCCCGTCCGTTAATTGCAAAGCGATTGGTGGAAATAGCGGCGGAAACAGGCGCCGACGCCATCTCGCACGGCGCCACCGGAAAGGGTAACGACCAGGTCAGGTTTGAATTGGGTGCGTATGCGTTGTCGCCAGGCATTAAAGTGATAGCACCCTGGCGGGAGTGGGACTTGTTGTCGCGCGACAAGCTGATGGCTTACTGCGAAGAGCATAGCATTCCGGTGGAAATGAAGCGCGGAAAAAAATCCCCATACTCTATGGACGCCAACCTGCTGCATATTTCCTACGAGGGCGGTTGTCTCGAAGACCCGTGGTGTGAGTCGGAAGAAGAGATGTGGCGCTGGTCAGTGGCGCCAGAAGCAGCACCGGACCAGGCGCGCTACATAGAATTGACCTACCGCGCTGGCGACATTGTTGCGATCGATGGTGAGCAGCAAACACCGGCCGGGGTGTTGACCAACTTAAATCGCATTGGCGGGGAAAATGGCATCGGGCGCCTGGATATTGTAGAAAATCGATACGTCGGTATGAAATCTCGTGGCTGTTATGAAACACCGGGCGGTACGATCATGCTGCGCGCGCACCGTGCGATTGAGTCGATCACGCTGGACCGCGAAGTAGCGCACCTGAAAGACGAATTGATGCCGCGTTACGCGCAGTTAGTTTATAACGGCTACTGGTGGGCGCCAGAGCGGCTCATGCTGCAAACCATGATTGACCAATCCCAGCAGTGTGTTAATGGTGTGGTTCGATTAAAGCTATATAAAGGTAACGTTGATGTGGTGGGACGAAAGTCTGACGACAGCCTGTTTGACGAGAACATAGCCACCTTTGACGACGACGCCGGTGCTTACGATCAGGCCGATGCGGCCGGGTTTATCAAGCTCAATGCGCTAAGGCTGAAAATAGCGGCCAGCAGGGGTCGTTCCAACAGCTGACCGTTGGGCTTTTTGTCCTTAAACGACCTTTATGTGCGTGGCGCCTGGCGCTATCATCCGCGCGCTCTGGTGTCCCCGTCGAATGGCGCCTACCAGATCTTGTGGTAGCGCGGTCAGTTTCGCTGAAATACAGTAAATATCAGACAGATAGCATGTCTAGTTAATCTAAATGATCAAGCGTATGGTATTCTCCGCGCGACAATACCAAAGCACACGAAGATGGGCGTGCGTCCAACCAACTTTTCGAGGTAAATCATGTCTAAAGACTTTCCGAATACTCCGTTTTATTCAACTCGCCGTGCCATCGCACTCAGTGCCGCGCTGATTGGCGGGTTTAGTCTTAACGCTCAGGCGCAATTAATGCTGGAGGAAGTTGTTGTAACTTCCCAGAAGCGTGTTCAAAGCCTGGCCGACGTGCCAATTTCGGTTAACGTGATGTCGGGTGAAAAAATCAGCCAGGCTGGTATCACCAATCTTAACGACCTGGCCGATTTCGTGCCTAACCTGAGCATGAACCAAACCGGTATCAGCACCACCATCACCATTCGTGGTATCAGCTCGGGCGTGAACCCGGCGTTTGAACAGTCTGTCGGTATGTACCAGGACGACATTCATTATGGTCGAATGCAAATGGCACGTATACCCTACCTCGACGTTGATCGGGTGGAAGTGCTGCGTGGCCCGCAGCCAATTCTGTTCGGCAAGAACGCGATTGGTGGTGCGATCAGTTTGATCACCAAGAAAGCCAGCACCGAAGAAGTGGATGGCTTTATTGAAGGTGAATACAACTTTGATGAAGAAGGTTATGACATCAAGGGTGCGGTCAATATACCTCTCAGCGATGTGTTCGCTGTGCGCTTGTCTGGACTGGTTCGTGATGTTGACGGTTATTACGAGAACACCTTCCTTAACCGTGACGAATCCCATCTGGAGCATCAAATCGGTCGTGCCAATTTCCAATGGGATGCAACAGACAACTTGTCGGTTAACTTCAAGTACGAGTACGCCAACTTTGATACCACTGGCCGTTTTCTTGAAATTGTTAACCCGGTTGAAGTAGGTGGTTCGCCGCCTTTTGCTACGGCCATTAACGCGCTGACCGGTGGTGCCATTGTTCTGGACACCGAGCAAGACTTTAAACGTCAGGCAAATGGTGACGTTGAAGAAACCAATTTTGATAACGCCACTCTGAATATTGAGTATGCCATTGGTGACCACACGCTCACGTCGATATCTGGCTGGGTCGAGTACGACTACTACCAGCAGTGCGACTGCGACTTTAACGCGGCTATTCTGATCGATACCGCGGGTAAAGAAGACTATAACCAGTTCAGTCAGGAGTTTCGACTGGCATCACCGGGCGGTGAGACTCTGGATTACATCGTTGGCGCATTTTATCAAACTTATGATCAGAACCTGGATGACATGACCATTGTTCCTCAGGGCAGCTTGCTGGGTGCCTTGAGCGCAGCCTTGCCCGGTACAGCCGCACGTCGTCACTTTGAAACAGAAAGTGATCTATGGTCGGTGTTCGCTCAGCTGACCTGGACGATCAGTGACACACTGCGTTTAAACATTGGCGGTCGCTACACGGATGAGGACAAGTCTGGCGCACGTTCGATCGAAATTGTAGATGTGATCGAGCCTAGCCCGGTTCAGAATATTCTTGGCCAGCCTCTTACGGCTAGTCCGGTGGCACCCATTGTTTATTTCGCAGGGTTTGGCATCATCAATGAGCAGTTCAGCGGCGCCGGCGGTGGTCATAACCTGGCTGGCGAACGCAATGAAACCAAGTTCACACCGGCTATAAACTTGCAGTGGGACGCAACTGACAATTCTATGTGGTATGTGTCGGTAACTGAAGGTTTCAAAGGCGGCGGGTACGACGCGCGAGCCAACACATTTGACCAGACAGCGGCCGCCATAGGTACCGGTGGCAGTGCGTTTGAGTACGAAGGTGAA
This sequence comes from Gammaproteobacteria bacterium, assembly GCA_030429735.1. Classification (GTDB taxonomy): domain Bacteria; phylum Pseudomonadota; class Gammaproteobacteria; order Pseudomonadales; family JAUIET01; genus JAUIET01. The sequence goes on along the minus strand of JAUIET010000016.1, from coordinate 30,856 downwards.
GAAGTAACAGCCTATGAAATTGGGGGTAAGCTGACGCTGGCGGGTGGCGCTGCCGAGTTGAATATTGCGGCTTACTACATGGAGTACACCGACCTGCAGACCAGTCAGTTTGATGGTACTTTGGGTTTCAACGTGACCAATGCGGGTGAAGCCACCACACAAGGTGTGGAGCTGGACGGCCGTTGGCAGATATCTGAGAACCTGTTGCTAACCGGTGCCCTTGGGTTCCTGGACTTTGAGTTCGATGAGTTTCCAAACTCACAGTGCTTCTTTGGCGAAACTCCAGATTCCCCAACCGTTGCCGGTTTGTGTGATCGAAAAGGCGACGTGAAGGAATTCACCCCCGAAATCACAGCCAATATTGGTGGCACCTACATTGTACCCATTGGTTCAACCATGGAGTTAAGCCTGGGTGTAGACGTTGCCTACAGCGATGATTACTTCGTTTCACCTACGCTGGATCCAAATCTGGCTCAGGATGCGTACACCAAAGTTAACGCACGCATAGGTCTGGACGCGGTAGACGGCAGCTGGAGTGTTGCAGTTATTGGGGAAAACCTGACGGATGAAGAGATACTGACCTTTGGTAGCCAGGCACCCGTATCAACCACGCTATCTGGAGCGTTTAACGCAGCCATCGGTGCTCCCGGTGTTGCGACTGCCTACTACGGCTTTTACGAGGCACCGTTAAACGTGGCCTTGCAGGCGCGCTATAACTTCTAGATAATTGCATCAAGAAGATTAAAAAGGGGCTTAATAGCCCCTTTTTTTCGGCTTAACGAAAGTCAATATTTGCGCAAGCCTCTTTGCTCAGCACTTAGTGGAACCCCGATATGCTGGAACAACTGCAATCAATACCCGCCGACCCGATCCTTGGTCTGAGCGCGGCGTTTAAAAAAGACACTAACCCCAATAAAATTGACCTGGGTGTTGGTGTGTACAAAGACGAATCAGGCTCTACGCCTATTATGCGTGCCGTGAAGCTCGCGACCGAGCGTATCCAGCAGACAGAAACCAGTAAAACCTATTTGCCACAAGCCGGTGTGGCTGAGTTCAATACAGCCACGCTGGAGCTTTTGTTTGGTGCTGACAGTGCCCTGATCAAAGACGGTTTGGTTGGCAGCGTGCAGGCACCCGGAGGGTGTGGTGCACTGCGTATCGGCGCCGAGGTGATCAATCGTTCCCAACCAGGAACGCGGGTGTGGCTCAGCAACCCCAGTTGGCCCAATCATTACCCACTGTTGGAAGGGGCTGACCTCAAAGTGCATGAATACCCTTACTACGACCATGCGAATCATGCGATTGATTTTGACGCTATGATGCGGGCACTGGCAGAAACCGGGCCTGGCGATGTGGTGTTGGTGCACGGCTGTTGCCACAACCCGAGTGGCGCTGATCTTAGCCTTGAGCAGTGGCAAGCATTGACCGATCTGGCCCTGCAGAGAGGGTTTACCCCGTTTGTTGATGCGGCTTACCAGGGCTTGGCCCACGGTTTGGAGGAAGACGCGCGGGGTTGGCGCGCGATGGCAGAGCGTGTACCTGAAATGCTGATTGCCAGTTCCTGTTCAAAGAATTTTGGCTTGTATCGTGAACGCGCCGGTGCCATCGTATTTCTGACCCGTGACAGTGAGCAAACGCAAATCGCCTGCTCGCAAGCCATGAATGCAGCACGCCAAATCTATTCCATGCCACCGTCTCACGGCGGTGCGATTGTTGGCACGATCATAAACGACCCGGCCCTCAAAGCGCAGTGGCTTACCGAGCTGGATGAAATGCGCGAGCGCATTAATGGAATGCGAGACGCGCTTGTTGACAGGCTTGATGCGGCGGGGCACACCGGCTTTCAGTTTATTCGTACCGAGAACGGCATGTTCTCCTTTCTGGGTATCAGCGAGCAACAGGTGCAAAAACTGCGCGACGACTATGCCGTGTATATCGTCGACTCCACGCGAATGAATATTGCCGGTTTAACTTCTTCGAATATCGACTATTTTGCCGACAGCCTAATAAAGGTGTTAGAGGGGTAAGCTTGGTTTTTCGCATTACTCCCACCGAATCAGGCTTTGGCAGGTATTAACGGTGGAACTTCATTTGCCTGTTACCGTGGCTACCCCTGCTGTTGAATGCATCGCCCGCCACTGCGATTTATCGCGCACGCGGATAAAGCAATTAATGAAGTACGGCGCGGTATGGCGAACGCGAGCAGGACGGACTAGCCGCCTTCGTAAAGCAAGCAGCCAGTTGTGTGCTGGTGATGAGTTGCATGTGTATTACCGTGCCGAGGTGATAGACGCGACAGTTCCTAAACCGGTTTTGCTGCACGATGAAGGCGACTACAGCGTGTGGCACAAGCCCGCTGGCGTGCTATGTCAGGGAAGCAAGTACGGCGACCATCATACCTTGCCACGCATGGCTCGCCACACGCAGAACGCTGATCGAAACAACCTGCTTGTGCATCGCCTGGATCGCTTCACGTTTGGTGTTTGTCTGTTAGCCCACAGCAAGGCCGTACAAGCTCTATTGAGCCGGTTGTTTGCAACCCGTAAGGTTGAGAAGCACTACCATGCCTTGTGCGATGGCTTCCCCGCGCAAGGCGTACTACCTGCTACCGTCGATCAGGCGATTGACGGGCGAAGTGCGCACAGCGAAGTCAGTCTGCTGGAGTCCAGCAACAACGGTTCAAAGCTCAATGTCCGCATTAGCAGCGGCCGTAAGCATCAAGTGCGTATTCATCTTGCGTCACTCGATTTACCGGTCATCGGTGATCGCCAGTATGGAGACCCAACTGATCAACGTGATTTGCAATTGTGCGCATACAGTCTGGGATTTACGTGCCCGGTCAGCGGTGAGCAAAAATCCTATCGTGTCGAGCAAGCCTTACTGCCGCCACTCTGGCAGACGTTCAGCGCATGAACATCGACAGTAAGCTTCCTGATATAGGAACCACTATCTTTAGTGTGATGTCTGCGCTTGCACAGCAAAATGACGCGATCAATTTAGGCCAGGGGTTTCCAGACTATGATGGCCCGGCGTATCTGCGTGAGCGTTTAGCGCATTACGTTCGCGACGGGTTTAACCAGTATCCGCCTATGACTGGCGTGGAGGCCCTTCGCGAACAAATCGCCCTCAAGGTACAGCGCCTGTATGATCGCCCGGTCAGTGCCGATTCCGAAGTGACTGTTGTGCCTGGCGCTACTGAGGCTTTGTTCTGCGCGATTATGGCAACCGTCAACGCGGGTGATGAAGTGATTGTGTTTGATCCGGCCTACGACAGCTACGAACCCGCGGTTCGATTGGCCGGCGGCAAAACAATCCACCTGGCGCTGAAAGCCCCTGAATTCACGGTTGACTGGCAACAGGTAAGAGACGCGATTAACCAGCGCACGCGTATGATTATTCTGAACAGCCCGCATAATCCGACGGGCTCGGTGCTTTCACCCGACGATCTGGTGCATTTAGCGGACTTGGTCCGTGATACTAACATTGTGTTGCTGGCCGACGAAGTGTATGAACATCTGGTGTATGACGGCTTGTCGCACCAGAGCTTGCTGCTTGTTGATGAGCTGTATGAGCGTGCCTTTGTCGTGTCTTCCTTCGGCAAGACCTTTCATGTCACTGGGTGGAAAACCGGTTATTGCATTGCACCGCCCTTGCTGAGTGCCCAGCTCCGCAAAGTGCATCAGTTTGTTACCTTCGTAGGTGTAACGCCCATACAATGGGCTTTGGCCGACTTTATGCGAGCAGAACCCGATTATTGCTTGCAGCTGGCCGGTTTTTATCAAGCGAAGCGTGATCTGTTTTGCAATGCACTGGTAGGCTCGGGTTTCCAAATCACGCCTTCTTCCGGCACCTATTTCCAGCTGGCAGACTACAGCCAGATAAGTGATCGAAATGATCGTGCGATGTGCGAATGGCTAACGAAAGAAGTGAAAGTTGCGGCAATTCCAATATCGGTGTTTTGTGCTGCGCCATTGTCGCATCAATACGTTCGATTTTGTTTTGCCAAACAGGACAACACCTTGCTCAAGGCGGCAAAGCGTCTGGCGAGCCTTTAGTTTCGTGTAGAGCTTGCTACCTGTTGGCCCGCTCTGCGCCCGAAAAATGTTGCGTCACCTACCGACATGCCGCTGGCATACCCCTTAGAGGTGCGTGGAATACCGGCCACCGTGCGACCTGCGGCAAACAATCCCGGGATTGGCTCGCGATCAGGAGTCAGTACTTCACCGGTAGGTAACACATCCAGACCGCCTAAGGTAAAAATCGCTGGTTTTAGAATATCCAGCGAGTAACTGACCAGTGCGAAAGGCGGCGTGTTGATTGGCTTCAGCCATTCTCGCGATTTGTTAAACAGCGGGTCTTCGCCGTTCTCGGCATGTTGGTTGTAATACGCGACAGTGGTTTGTAACACGCCTTGCGGAAAGCCTGCGTCCAGCTCCACTTCTTCAATGCTCTCACCTACCGCAATAATATCTACCGATTCCTGATACGCTGGTCGTGCAAAGTGCTCATTGTCGATTAGCATAAATAGTTGTTTGTCTGGCTGTTCCATTGCGTAGTGGCCCATGCGTGCCAGGTAAATATCTTCATTGATAAACCGTTGTCCGCGGTTGTTCACAAAAATACCGAAGGTCAATTCGGGCGGCGGGTAATGCGCTACGCAAATAAACGCCTCACCCATATTGATGGCATGACCGCCAGCGGCAACGCCCAGTAATATTCCGTCACCCATATCACCGGAGTTGCCATGCGGATTATCAATCGGATAGTAGCGGGGTAGATGTTGACGAGTCATTTGTTCGTTCATAATGAACCCGCCTGCGGTGAGTATTACACCCTGGCCAGCTTTGATCACAAACGGCTTATTATCAATTTTCGCAATGACACCACGCACTCGCCCAATGTCGTCCTGCAGTAAGGACATGGCGCGCGCATCAACGCGGATGTCGGCACCGGATTCTTCAACGCGTTGCAACAGCACTGACATAAAAACCTGTCCGCCGTTGTGATCGGCATCGGCAGGTAAATGACCGCGCGGCACTGGTTCGGCATGCTCGGTAAATGGCCACGAGCGTTCATTTCCGGTGTATTGCAGTGAGTCACCCGTCATGGCAACCACATCACGACCAGGGAAAAATCCACGCTTGTACGGTACGCCAAGTGATTCGCACCAGTCAAAATGTTCCGGCCCCTGCTCGGTATACAGCTTCAGACGCGCTTCATCCACGTTATCGCCGAAGCACGCCTTCATATATGCATAGAAATTTTCCGTGCTGTCGCTAAAGCCCAGGTCTTTTTGTAAGGCCGTGCCACCGCTACCACCGAGATACATCTCGCAGGCCGACATCATAGTAGAGCCGCCTCCTGCGCTGGAACGCTCCAGTACCGTAACGTTAGAGCCAGCCCGCTGTGCTTCCAACGCCGCACTAGCGCCGGCGCCACCAAACCCGACCACTACCACATCGGTTTCAAGGTCGAAATGACTTACCTCTTCATAACGCGCTACGCGCTTCATGTCGACTCCTCTCAATATCAACCAAAATACCCGACAGATGCGACATGCCCGATAATTTTTCAGTGTTCTCGATGCCATCGCCGGCCAGTGTGTTGGAGTTGACTCCAGGGTGTTGTGCCGCGTGCGGCAAACTCTTTGCATATTTATGGCCCCAGCCGTGGGGTATGGCAACGCTTCGAGGCATTACGTCATCACTTAGCTTTACGGGTATCTCTACTTCGCCGTGAGCTGATCGTACAGTGACCAGATCATCATTCTTTACACCCAGCTGTTCACCATCGCGGGGGTGTAGCCAGGCATAATTTGATTGCGCTTTTACCAACCGATCTGAATTTCCCATCCAGGAATTGATGGTTTTGATTTCGCGCTTTCCGAACAGCTTGAAGCGGTCGCGGTTATTCAAATCAAATAAATAGTCTGCATCCATCTTATCTTCAAATACTGCACAGATGGCATCAGGTGCAAGATTAACCAGTCCATCGTCGGTGAGTACTCGTTCAGTACCCAGAAAATTATTCACCCTGGTATCACCCAGCAATAGCCCATGCGGGTGTTTTTCCAACATATCCTTTCGGCCTGGCAGACCTGATTTTTTCAGCATTCCGTCTATGAGCTTTTCGGGCGTTAACGCAAGTCGGCGCAACAAACCGATATCGGAATCTGCGAAACGGGCATTGAGTTTTGAAAGGACGCTGAGTACGGGGTTATTGAACATCCTCACTTTAGCTGCAGCGGCGAGCCGGCTGTAAATCCACCATTCATTACGCACGCCTGGTGGTGCTTTTACCACAGCGTCTGTGTACGTGATGTACGGCATGGGTGTGTTCGCCGTAAAACTCTGCAACGCATAGGGTAGGTCGGCGCGTTCAAGAAAGCTGGTGGCCGGCAAAATATAGTGCGCCAGGTCTGCGGCTTCATTCTTGAATAAATCAATACTGACAACCAGTTCCAGTGACTTCAGCGCTTCCACCATTCTGTCGGGTCGACTGCAGGCAATAATCGGATTACTGGCTTCAATAATGGTGCCACGAACCCGGTCCGGGGCATCACTGAGTATGTCATGGGCGAACATATTCGACGGGTGCTGACCAACGACGCAGGGTAGACCATCGCTCCGCCGGTCAAGATTCAAATCGGTAAACCCTCCGGCTTTTTTGCTTTCCACAGCCATATCAATCATGCCGTCACCCATGACCGTGCCACCGCGAGAATCAAGATTGCCGGTGATGGCATTGATGCATTCAAGCAACCAGAAACACAGCGTACCATTGCGGCCTTGATTAACGCCGGTTGCCATATACAAGGCGGCCGCACCCAACTTAATGTGTGAGCTGACCAGGTCTTTTAGGGTGTCTGCCGGCACACCAGTCACCGATTCCTGCTTTTCAGCGGTCCACGGTTCGACCAGTTTTGCGAGCCGCTGATACCCTTTCATATAGCGCTCTACTCGCTCATGATCTACACCGCCTCGCTTGATGATTTCATTGCAGTACGCTGCGAGAAAATAGACATCGGTATCCGGGCGGATAAAAACATGCTCGCCGGCTTGTGCTGATTCTATCCTGCGTGGATTAACGAATACACAGCGACCACCGCGTTTAACAATCGCTTTCATACGCGTAACAGCGCGTGGCAGGTGAAACAAGGTGTTGCCAGACACGGCCGGGTTTGCGCCAATAACCATATAAAATTTCACGTGTTCGACATCGGGAAACGTCAGACGCATGGCCTGTCCGTACATGTCTTCGTTGACGCGAAATTTGTTTACGGTATCGGTAGTGGCGGTCCCGTAAAAACGGTGGCTGCCCAGCCCTTCGTAGAAGGCATTGCGAAAAATCGGTAGTACAAGATGTGCACCGGTGGGTGAGCCCAGAAAGTGCGAAAACGACTGCGGACCGTGTTTGTCAACCATGGCCCTGATCTTCTGGCCAATTTCCTCCAGGGCCTGGTTCCAACTGATTTCCTGCCATTCCTGGCCGACTCGCTTCATGGGTGCCGTGACACGGTCAGGACTATTCTGCACACTTTCGAAACGTGTACCCTTAACGCAGGCATAGCCCTGGCTGACAACATGATCTTCATCAGGCTCAACACTGATAAGCGTTGAACCATCCACTTTCACTTTCAGCCCACACGTTGCTTCACAAATTCTGCAGAATGTTATCTTTTCTTCTACTGCCATTTTTATGCCCTTTTTATTCTATGAGAGTGTGCTTCACACCTTGATTAACGCGACATTCTGTTTGTATTTGCTCACCGAACTATAAATAGGTTTTTTGATTTTCTTCCTATGCGAGGCTTGAGAACTCCAGTCCTCATTCCGGCTTCTCCTCCGGCATCTCCGGTGCCCAAGCCGACCCATTAATATGACTGCCCCCATCTACAAACAAGGTATTCCCCGTAACGTATTGTGAATCCTCAGTCGCCAGAAACAACGCCACCGGTGCAATATCATCCTCCGGGTCGCCCATCCGCTGCATGGGTAATGCCGCCTCAATTGCCGTAAACATCTCCGGGTTCGCTGCTTTCATATTCAGAAATGCGGCCGTCGCTGCTGCCGGGCAAATTATGTTGCAGGTAACTCCCGTGGCTGCCCACTCCCGTGCCGCCGTTCGAGTGATCGCGCGTTGCGCCTCTTTTGCCATGTTGTAGTGTACCGAGTACATGTGCGCATTCACGCCATTTAACGAGCACATATTGATCACTCGACCGTAACCCTGCGCTTTCATGTGTGGAAAGCAGGCCTGCATCGACCAGAAAGATGACATCGTGCCTACGTCAAACGCCGCCTGCATGGCATCGTCTTCAACCCATTCAACGCGTGCCAGGCCTATCGTTGAAGACCACGCATTATTGACCAGGATGTCGACTTTGCCCCATTGCTTAAGTGTTTGTTCAACCATATTGTTAACCTGATCTTTTTTGCCAACATCGGTTTGAACAAACTGTGCCTCTGCACCCAGTGCTGTTAAGGCGGCAACGGCTTTTTCGCCGCTTTCGGAATCGTACTCGGCAACTGTTATTTTTGCGCCTTCTTTCGCGAAGCGTGTTGCAACGCCAAGGCCTATACCGCCGCCGGCGCCGGTGACAATGGCCACCCTATTATCAAGTCTGCCCATGTTCGTTTCCTGTCGTTGCCTATCGGATTTGCTGTGGTTTAGTCGAGTTCGCTCATTGGTGGTAGTTTGCGTTCAAGCAAGGCGTCGTAGCGCGCCCTCAATTGTGCTTTGTAGCTGGGTTTTGTGGGAATTAAAAACTCGCCTGACCTAACGCCGTCGAGTACCGGTTGAAACGCGTCATCGGGTGACGCGCCGTTGTCCAGCATAGACTGCAGTGCTTCAGCACAGGCTTGGCCGTCTTCGGTGTTGTCCTGGCCAAGCTCGTCGGGGCGCAGCGCCGCTGTTTGTGCAATTCCGGTGTTAAAACTGCTTGGTGTGAGTACGCTAGCGCCAATTTTTGAGCCAGTGAGCTCCAGATCCAGTGCCAGGCATTCTGTTACCGCCATGGCTGTGCACTTTGAGACTACGTAAGGGGCCGACATGGGGCCTGCCACGTAGGCGGCAACGGACGCGGTATTTACCACGTGGCCTTCGGTGTCTTGCGCAATCATGCGTGGCACGAAAGACCGGATGGCGTGGATGATGCCGTACACGTTCACGCCCATGGCCCACTGCCAGTCTTCAATACTGCGCTCCCAGGTAAGACCGCCCTGGAACACGCCGGCATTATTGATCAGTAAGTCAACCTGGCCGAGTTCGGTAAAACAAAAGTCGGCCAGTTGTTGCACGGAGTCACCATTGGCGACATCAACCGTGAAGCTGAGCGATTTGCCAGCAAGACTGGCGCTGGTCGCGGACGCGTTATCGCCGTTAATGTCTGCGGCTACTACGGTCATGCCTTGCGCGCTGAACCCTCTTGCCAGCGCAGCACCTATGCCGCTGCCTGCGCCAGTAATAACGGCTACTTTGTCGGTAAATTCTTGTAGCATATCAGTCCTCTAGGTGTGCCTTAGGACACCAGTGTCCCTTAACATAAGTTCGTACCATTTAGTGCCAGCACAATGGCGTTCTTCTAGGCGTGTTCCGCAGGGAATATCGACTATATTGGCAAACAACACTAGGTTACCGCAGGCGTCAAGGCGCAAGCTTAAATTCTCGAAAGCTTGGCTGTTTGCCGGCTTGAACGATTACCACAAATTTACGTGGCAGCAGCCATTTTGCAGTATATATTTACCCGGTGACTATACCTCTTCTCAAGCAACTGCAGACCTTTTATACCTCCGGGACACACATCGCTTGGCGATGTGCTGAGCTTTCGGCGGCCGCTTGACTATTAAACAACGCGTGGCGCGGGCTATTCTTCGGCTGTTCGGTTGGCGAGCGGAAGGGGAGCGTCCAGCTGCGCGCCAGTTTGTAATGATTGCTGCGCCGCATACCTCCAATTGGGACTTTCCCCTGTTGCTGCTGTACGCCGCCGCGTTTGATATCAATATGTCGTGGCTTGGTAAGCATCACTTGTTTAAACCACCGTTAGGCTGGTTTATGCGACTGGTCGGTGGTGTGCCTGTTTACCGGCACGAAAACCGTAATCTGGTGGAAGATATGGCCGCCACGTTTCAAGATCATAAGGACTTGGCCATTGTTATCCCTGCCGAAGGAACGCGCCGGCGCAGTGACTACTGGAAATCTGGCTTTTACCACGTGGCGCGCTCGGCCGGTGTGCCGATTGTGCCTTCCTATCTGGATTATGGGCAAAAACGCGGCGGCTTCGGGCCGGCACTGACGCCCAGCGGCGACGTGATTAGCGACATGGACTTTTTCAGGGAGTTCTACACGCCAATGCAGGGTAAGTTACCGGACTACTTTGGGCCTATCAGGCTAAGAGAAGAAACGCCGGACGAGTAGCGCAAGCGTTCAAGCAGTGTCGCTGGTGCTCAGAATGGACCAGTAATGGCTAATGTCAGGCCAATGTCTTGAATGTTCACAAACAGCGTCTTACCGTCGGGTGCAAAGCACACACCCGCAAGTTCCGAACGCGAACCGCGGTGATAGGCAAATTGCGTATAGCTGCCGTCTAGCTTTAGGATGTATAGGCCGCAATGTTCGGAACGGTCTTCACACACAATCAAATCGCCCCACGGAGTAAAGCTGAGGTTGTCGGCGTTGTGCATGGGCGAATCTGGTGTGGCTTCCACCAACAACTTCAGTTCGCCCAGGTGCTCACCAGTGCTGCGGTAAAGGAAAACCTGGCCATTGCGATCTGCGCCACCTTCGGTGCAGGTAAAGGCGATCAGGCCATCCTGGTACCAGATGCCCTCACCACGAACGAATCTGGCGGCCCCCGCCGCTCTGCCTCGCAGTCTAAGGTCATTGTCGTCTGAGTCTGCGCCATCAACATCTATCCAGCGAACTGGGTTCCACTCGCCTACGTTTACAGTCGGCTCCTTGGAATAGTTTGCGGTATCTGTGATCTGTTCATTCACAAATGCCAGTGCTTGCAGTCTGCCGCCTTTACTGAGTTTGCCAGGCACCTTAGGCAAGCAGCGATACAGCAGTCCGTCACGCCAATCTTCAGTTAGATACACAGCCCCCGTTTTTGCATCAATCGCCGCAGCTTCGTGGATAAAGCGGCCAAGCGCGGGTAACGGTACAGGCTCCTGAATGCTGCCGGCGAGAGGGTTTACTTCAAACACATAGCCATGCTTTTTTTCGCGGGGTATATGACGGGTTCGCTTGAGAGTTGCCGGGTCGAAGCATTCTTCGCAAGAAAGCCACGTGCCCCAGGGTGTAGGACCTCCTGCGCAATTCAGTTCCGTGCCCGCCAGGCTTAAGTAGCTGTTTTCCACTTGCCCTGATTTAGGGTTGTACAGTAACGTCGTAGTGCCACCCATGCCGGGCATATCGCCTTTACCAAAGTCGTAGAAGAACCGCTTGTCCAGTACAGGTAGCCGCTCAAGATTGGCACCAAATGCCCCCAGCGCATGTTGCCCTGCAAGGTTTTCATGATTTCGAACCAGTGCTATACGCCCTTTGGGTGCCGCGAAAGCGGCCATGCCGTCCGGTTTTGCCGGCGTCAGCAGACCATCGCTCATTGGCTCACCGGCGCGCGAAATCACAGAGTAAGAAAAGCCGGGCGGCAGGTCGAGGATATCGTTGGGGTCGGCAAGCAGGGCTTGTTTAGCCGGGTGTTCGCCAACACGGGTAGCGCATCCGGCGCTCAATAACAGTGAGCTGTAAATAAACTGACGACGTTTCATAGAGCAACAACTTCGCGGTAATAGCAGATTGTACCATTCCAATAGGATAGCGTTTACACTTCGACATCCAAACGCAATCAGAGCATGCGCATGCAAACCATTAACAGCGACGACATACCCAACTACATTGGCAAACAGTGTGAGCCTTAGAAAATCGTGTAACAGAGAATAGCGTGAGTGGTTTACCGTTAGCTACTGCCTATCATCGAACCCCGATTCGGGTGTTCAATGCCGTCGTTCGCGCGCTGAACACGGTGGGGCTTGCAACATTTCCTTTGCAAGAGTCGCGCTTGATTGCCAGCGCGCGCAAGCAAACCGGCCTGCACGAATTCGGTGACGAATCTTTCCTGCCACGGCTTCGATTACTGCTTGACTCGCTCAATTCCGAGGCAGACTTAAACCCGCTGGGGCGTTTAATGCAGCGCCAGTCTATCACCAGTATTTTACGTGATCGCCTGTATCTGCAGGATTTGCTGGTCAAGCACCCGGAAATTCTGGAACGCAAATTACCCGCACCGGTAGTGATTGTGGGGTTGGCGCGTTCAGGCACAACGCGCTTGCACCGCTTAATGGCTTCAGACCCGCAATTCCTGCATGTTAAGGCCTGGGAGTCTATGAACCCGGTGCCTTACCCTGAAAGTCTGCAGGTACGCGACAGTGGCCAGGGTATAGACCCACGCATTACAGAAATAGAACAGGGTCTCAAAGTGGTCTTGTATATGAGCCCACAAATCGCCGCCGTACACCCCTTGGGCGCGCACGAGGTGGAAGAAGAGATTGGCTTGATCATGCACGATTTCTCAACGCAGATGTTTGAAGTACAGGCCAGGGTAGAGAGTTTTGCGGAACACCTGATGAGTCACGCTCAGACCGGCGCCTATCAACACATGCGTACTTTGATGAAAGTGATTTCCTGGTTTAGAAAAGACCCGGAAGACAAACCCTGGATCATGAAATCGCCCCAGCATATGCAGGACCTTGACGCATTATTGGCGGTATTTCCGGATGCCAAACTGGTATGCCCGCATCGCGACCCGATCAAAGTGGTAGGCTCATCGTGTTCAATGACCTGGAATTCCATCGTGCGTGACAGCGACTCCATTGACCCGCACTGGGTCGGACAAGAGTGGCTTACAAAAACCGAACGCATGCTGAAAAAAAACCTGGCAATTCGTGATCAGCTCTCACCGGCGCAACAGCACGACGTGTTGTATGCAGATATTACGGCTGATTGGGAATCAAGCCTGCAAGGTATCTATGAGTTCCTGGGCATTGACATGTCAGACCTTGCCAAACAGGGCATGCGCGACTGGCTGGCGAGCAACGCGCAACATAAGCACGGTGCACATAAGTATGCACTGGAAGATTTTGGTATCAGTAAAGAGCAGGTTGACCAGCAATTACAGTTTTATCGGCAACGCTTCGATATTCCGTACGAAACACGAAATCCCCATCGTCAATAGCGGGAGCCTGATTGCGCGTTCAGCGTATTCGTGAACCGTCTTTGTTGTGACTTAACCTGATCTTGGCGGTTTGCCGGCATACACAGACCAGCTGATCATTCTGGTCCCAGATTTCACCATCTTCTTCCATAACCCCATTGCTGAGATGCCGTGTTAAAAACCGGCCTTTCAAGGGTCCGTCTGCCGGCAGGCCACGAATCTGTACAGTGAGTTCTATAGTGGGTACCCAGTCTTGCATACCAAACACAGTGAATATTGGCGGCGGAAATGCGTCTGCAAACATCAGCAGTGAAAACAAGTCCGGCTTTGCCCCATCACGATGTTGAAGCCATCCGCCAAACACGCCGTTGTCATCAAGCTGTTCGCGGCGCAAGGTGGCCGCGCCTTCTACCATACGAATCTCCACTCGCTGGGTAAACTCTCTGTCTTTGCTTAGGCTTGGCGCCGGGCAGTCATCCCATGCCGGGTAGTCAGGCGCTTTGCCCGATGACCAGCTCTCTCCTGACAAAGACGCCTGGTTGGTAAACGCCGCCGTGACCAGCATACGCAGGCTACCATTTTGAATCACGCGGCAGTGCGCGAAACTGGTACCTTTGCCGGTGCGCAACACCTCCACGTCGCAAAACACCTCGCCAAGCTCGGTGGGTGCCATGTAAAAAGCATTCAGAGTCAGCGGGTCTTTATGCGGCAGGGCGTCGGCCAGTGCTCTGGCGGCAATTGCCAGAATATAGCCGCCATTCGGCACCGCGCCTATGCGCCAGCCGGCGGCAATGTGGCCGCGCCAGCGAGTATCGCTGACTTTATCAACCTTTGTTTCGTCGCTAAAAAATCCCACGTAGTCCTCGCAAATTATCGATGTTTACACCCGGGCGCTTTGGGTCGGCTGTGTGCACGCGTGGCACTGCTGGACAAAATCGCGTAAATTGACGCAAGCAATCGTTCTGCCCCGGAGCTTATGGTGATCTGCGTGCGCAATTCTATCAGACATTTATTGCTGTTCATTGCCGGCGGCCTTCTCGTAAGTGCCTGCTCGGGCGGTGGTGGTTCTGGCGCCGCGCCTGTGTCGTCAATCACCGCATCGCTTGCAGCCACAACGGCGCCGCCATTGCACGATCTGGCAGCTGACAGCGTGTTCGTCTTGCTGGGGGGCAGTGTGGTTACAATGAACGCCAGCAATGATCTGGCTGATGCTATTGCCTACAGCGCCGACGGCAACATCATTGCGGTCGGTACCGAGAGCGATGTGCGAGCCCAGGCTGGCACGAATCCGATCATCGTGCAGCTCGCGGGTGCCCAGGTGTTGCCAGGCTTTCATGACGTGCACATTCATGCGATAGAAGCGGGCATAAACAAAGATCGTTGCCTGCTGAGTGAATTTGGCAGCCTGCGCACCTACCGCAGGGAAATCAGCGATTGTCGTGCGGATCAACGTGACTCTCCGTGGTTTATCGGGGCCGGGGTGTCGATGCCAGATTTGCTCGACCTTATTGCCCGCCCGGTGGAATTTCTTGATGAGCTTGTACCCGATAAACCGGCACTGGTGTTGGATAATCTCGGCCATGGTGCGTGGGCAAACAGCCTGGCTTTGACTGCAGTGGCTTATGATGAGCTGAGCGGTGATCCGCCAGGCGGGCTTATTGATCGTGATGAATCCGGCAAACCCAATGGCATCGTGTTTGAAAATGCCCAGCAGGCGCTGCGCACTGCTGCGCTGCCGCCAACGCGTGATAATCTAGAGGCAAACTATCGTGCGCTGTTAGATTCGCAGGAAGTGTTGCATGCGAATGGTATTACCAGTGTCAGCGACGCGGGTGGCTATTGGACCAGGGGGCATCACCAGGCATGGCTGCGTGCTGAGCAGCAAGGCACTCTGCGGCTGAGAGCAAGCAACGCACTTTATGTATTCCCTGACCGGGATTTTGAGCAACAAGTATCTGACATGGGAAAGTTGCTCCGTGATAAAGACGACTCATTGCTGCGATTTGATCAGGTAAAAATATACGTTGACGGGATTATCTCTCAGGGCACGGCGGCGACACTGCAAGACTATGATCACCCACCCGCGATTGCGTCGGTCGCCAACAACGGCTTTGAGTATTTCAGTGAATCCGCTTTGTTTGACTATGCACGCCGCTTCGACGCGATGGGCTTTGGTCTGCATTTACATGCTACCGGTGATCGCGGCGTGCGCCTGGCCCTGAACGCGATTGAAGCGGCGGTGGTCGCAAACAAATCCAACGCAGGGCGCCACAGAATTACGCATCTTTTTATGGTTGATCCCGCAGACTACCGCCGTTTTACTCAATTGGGTGTAACAGCCGATGTGCAACTGGCACCCTCGGTGATTGCACCTGACACTATCGCATTTTACAGGTCGCTGATCGGTGAACGTGCCGCCAGGATTATACCTGCCGGCTCATTGATTGCGGCAGAGGCACCAATAAGCATAAGCTCTGATTGGGACGCCGACCTATTGTCACCACTGGCGAAATTGTCCGCAATTCTGGCGCGAGGCCGTGAAAGCTTTACTGATCTCAACCAGGCATTGCGTGCTTACACAATCGATTCGGCGCGTCTGTTGGGGCATGAACAAGTGACGGGATCACTAGAGGTCGGCAAGCGTGCCGACCTGGTGATTGTTGATCAAAACGTGTTTGAGTTGGGCGCTGAAGAGCTTAAATACGTGCAGGTGGTCGCCACACTCTTTGATGGCGAACCGGTGTTCGACGCCGATAAGTTGTTTGATCAATTCTATTGAAGTTGTTCCAGTAATTCCTTTCGGTACGGCTTTAGACTGTCTACATCACCGCTTTGAACTTTCGACGTCCAGTCCGGATTTGCAATCATCGCCCGTCCAACGGCCACCAGGTCAAACTCTTTTGCATCGAGACGTTCAATCAAACGCTCCAGGCTGGCCGGCTCGGCGTCACGGAAAGAAGCCTCGCCCGGTAACGGCACGAAGTCAGCGTTTAAACCCACACTGCCCACTGTTATGGCAGGTTTGCCGGTAATTTTTCGAGTCCAGCCGGCAAGGTTGAGTTCGCTATTGTCGAATTCCGGTTCCCAAAAGCGCCGTTGCGAACAGTGGAAAGCATCAACCCCTGCCTCACTCAACGGCAGTAAAAACTTTTCCAGGGCCTGTGGTGAGTCGGCCAGCCTGGCCGTGAAGTCCTGCGACTTCCACTGCGACCAGCGCAGCAAAACCGGAAATTCCTTGCTCACTTGTTCACGCACGGCGGCGATAATGTCCAGTGCAAACCGCAAGCGCTTTTCCGGACTGCCACCGTACTCATCGGTGCGTTGGTTTGTGCCTTCCCAGAAGAACTGATCGATGATGTAGCCGTGTGCACCATGCAATTCAACGGCGTCGAAGCCCAGCCGTTCCGCGTCGCGAGCCCCTTGCGCAAACGCGGCAATCACCTCATGAATATCGGTTTTCGTCATCTCATAGCGATTGACCTTGCCCGGCACATTCATGCCAGACGGCGTGAAGCTGGGTGCATCGACTTCCGGCGCTGTGCCGGCCTTGCGCATTCCGCCGCAATGCCATAGTTGCGGTGCGATCTTGCCACCCGCGGCGTGCACTGCGTCGGCTACTTTTTGCCACGCATTCAGCCTTTCTTCGCCGTAAAAATAAGGCACATCGTGATAACCATTAGCGCCACTGTGGTTAATACACGTGCCTTCGGTCAGGATCAGGCCAGCACCACCTTCTGCGCGCCGGCGATAGTAATCCACTACCTGGTCACCTGGAATGTTGTCCGGTGACATATTGCGCGTCATTGGCGCCATGACAATACGGTTTTTTAGTTCGAGCGCACCCAGTGTAACGGGTTCAAATAACACGCTGTGGTTAGTCATAGTGGTTTTAGCCTCTGCAGTCTGTCGAAGACGTTAACGATTGGGCGGCAACCTTAGACCAAGTACTACGGAATGTACATGCATTGCAGAATGCGCACGCGCTAGAATGGCACGGCGATGAGCGTCTATGCGCTTACCGGCAGTGCCAGAGGCATACATGTTGCGCTGCTGAGCGATCAAGTTCGCGGATCTGACGCCGAAAACGAACTGTTCGGTCTGTCCTGCAGCGGTGTTTGCCTGGTTAGGTCTGTCGAACTCGGAGATAGGGTGAAAGTATTGCGTTTTTTGCTCAGCGAAAAGTCATCCATTCGACCCACTGCCAACGTAGTTAAGCAAGTAGTGCGCCGTGTACTAATCCGTCAATGCCACTTCTGAAACCGAGGATAATTATGAAATTCGCATTCCACCCCACCATGTGCCCAACTGACCAATATTTACCGCTGTGCAAAGCGGCTGAAGAGCTGGGCTACGATACCTTCACGTTTCCTGACAGCATCTGCTACCCCAAAGAAGGCTCGGATGTATACCCGTACAACAGTGATGGGACCAGAGAGTTTCTGGATGGGGTGCCATTTCTGGAGCCGTTTGTGGCCATTCCTTATCTGGCGGCACATTGCCCAACCATCAGGTTTTCAACATCGGTTGTCAAACTGGCTATTCGCCAACCCGCGGTTGTGGCAAAGCAACTGTCCAGTATGGCTGCATTGATTGGAGATCGTTTTGACTTTGGTATTGGCATCAGCCCCTGGCCGGAAGATTTTGAAGCCACCCAAATCGCCTGGGAAAAGCGTGGCAAACGCATGGACGAGATGATGGAGATCATTAACGGTTTGATGTCCGGCGAGTATTTTGGCTACGACGGTGAAATTTTTCAGATGGCGCCGATCAAGCTCACACCAGTGCCAGATTTTCACGTGCCAATGATTGTAGGTGGTCATGCCAATCCGGCATTGCGCCGTGCGGCACGGCTGGGTGACGGGTGGATAGCTGCGGGCGGCAAGGTGGCAGACTACGAAGTGATGATAGACAAATTAAACGCTTACCTGGACGACTACGGTCGCGACCGCAGCAGCTTCCAGATTCAAGCCATGTCGCATGACTCTTTTACGGTAGAGGGTTTGACCCGATTGGCCGCGCTTGGTGTGACTGAAGTGATTGTGGCCTTCCGGGATGTGTACTCAAGCGAGCCTGACACGAAATCAGTCGAGGAAAAAATTGGTGAGCTGCAATGGTATGCCGATAACCTGATAAAGCCATACCGGCAATCACTGGCGAGTTAGTGGACTCCTTTACCCCTGCTGATGGGCGCGACAACAGCGCGCTCCTGAATCCGGATTATGGCAACGGTGTGTTCCGTCGTCGAATACGCTTAACGGCTACTGATAATACGGTGCTTGGTGAGCTGGAAGACTGCGCACATGGGTTCCGCGTTCGTCTCGAGCATGACGGCCAGACCGTTACTCACGTAGCGGGTGAGTCACTGCGCACGCCCTATGATATTTGCAGCGGTGCCACCGAGCCCATCAAACAGTTTGTCGGGCAAGCGATCAGCACCACGCCAGTAGAATTGAACCAGCAGGTGAACCCTCGTTCCAACTGCACGCATCTCTACGATTTAAGCGCGCTGGCATTGGAGTTTTGTCATTTATCGTCAACTAATGGAACCATGCAACGCCAGGTTGATGTGTTGATTCCGGATGAAGTAGACGACGCAGTGACAGCTCGCGTGCTGATTGACGGGGAACAAGTGCTTGCCTGGCAGTTGCGCTCCTGGCAAATAGTAGGCCCTGAACCGATTGCAGGAAAACCAATGTACCGCGGGTTTGCAGCGTGGGTGAACGAGATGTTCACCGGGTTGCAGAATACCGCTGCATTTGTGCTGCAAAAAAGTTATCTCGTTGCTGAAGCTCGACGCTACGATATTGATGCCCTGGCTGGCCAGCCAGCCGTGCCGGACCAATCAATGACCGGCATTTGTTACACCTATTCGCAGCAGCATATTGGCCAGGGTAAACGCCTGGCCGGAACCATGCGTGACTTCACAGATCGTGACGAGCAGCTGTTGCAGTTTCGCTAACAATACGTTGGCTCACCCTGCCTATTCCCGAACAGATCGTAATCGATTACTATCAAAGGTCGATAAATACACTTGGACACGCTCATGGAATACGTCGCACTGGTCACTGTTCTTATTTTGCTTCAGTTGTTTTACTTGATGGGTCGAGTAGGTGCGGCCCGTGTTAAATACGAAATCGATGCCCCGGCGGTGACCGGCAATGAAATATTTGAACGTACCTATCGTGTTCATCAAAACACACTTGAGCAACTGATGATCTTTTTACCCGGTATGTGGTTGTGTGGCACGTACACAAATTCCACGGTGGCGGCTGGCGCTGGTGTGGTGTTTATTATCGGCCGTTTCGTGTATTCAGCAAAGTATGTGGCTGACCCCAAGTCGCGCGGTATTGGTATGGGTATCGGTTTTCTGGCCAGTGTGGTTGTCGTGCTTGGTGCGCTGTGGGGTGTGGTTACGACGTTGATGTAACGTCTAATCCAGAAATTTGCGCATCACCGCTGCACTGCCAGGGCACAGGCTGGAAAATTCAGTACTGGCTCGAATACTGTCTGACACCATGGCTCGGTCAACCGAAGCGAAACCTCGTCGACGAAAGTAATCTTCAGCGGTAGTGGTCAGCAGGTACAGCGTGCGCACGCCCAGTTCCCGGGCAAGGTTTTCAATCGCGTTCACCAGATTCGTACCGCTGCCAGATTGCCTGGCACTCTCATTAACAACGAGAGAGCGTAGCAGGGCATCCTCGCCAAACACTTCAAGACCGATAACGCCCTCAGGAGACCCTGCGCTGCCATAACACAGAAAATGCGCCATGCTGTCCTCAGTGAGATCACTGTAGGGCAAATCGTTGGCGCGCAGCATGGTTTGTACTGCTTCCAGGCGTGGTCGTTGCAGGCCATCAGTTGTAATCATGCGCCAGCACTCGATTTGGCGTTAATACAAGCATCGCGCTGTTGCCAGTGCCACTCTCGGCGTCAAGATATTCCTGGGCCTGTGCGTCTGTAGCGTAATAGCGGCGCACAATTTTCCACGCTATTTCTTGAATCCAGGGTTCCGCGTCTCTGTCTGAATGCAATTCAACCGGCCCGCTGAATATCACGGCACGCGCGTCCGGGCTGTCGCCGCTCACACACAAAGTAGCGCGAGGGTCGCGCAATAAGTTCTTATATTTGGCGCTGCGTTCAAACACGCTCACGTAAATGCGACCATTTTGATAGAGATACCACACTGGCGACAGTTGCGGTGGACCGTCACGCCTGTTGGTAGCAAACATGCCAAACCTGGGCTCATTGACCAGTGAATTAATCTCATCCTGGTTCATCTCAATATGCGATACCGTCATCTTTTTCTCCGTTCAGATCCGCTCTGGCGGCCAGGGGTTTATGGCATTCGCTCGCGGTAGTCCCATGTGTACAAACGCTGTGGGGCAATGCTCAGGATCAGTTCTTCGTCTTTGCGTCCGAGTAGCCATTTCGCAAAGGAAGAATTGGTATCGCCAACGTAACGAGCTAACAAGTCTTCGAGCAGGGGGCTATCACCAAGTGGCCGGATGGCAACAAGACCTTGGCCTCTGACGCCATAGTAGGGAGGCTCGTTCGGTGACACTTCGAAACCAACGCGATTGTTTTGCTTGAGAATTTTGGCCACTTTGGAATTTTGATGAGTAACGCACAGTAGCTGACCAGTCTCATAGTGAAACCACATGGAAGCCACACGAGGAAACCCATCACTGGCAACGCATGAGAGGCGTAGCGGCAATGTGCACGTGTCCAAAAACGAGTCAGTGGCAGTTTGTGACCATGGACCAGATAGTTCAGCGGGCAAGGGCGTTCTCCTTTAGTGATCAACCGGTGCAGCAAGACGTTTGCTATTACTCGCCGGAGTATCCACAATACCGCAAGGCGGTGCAATCGACTCCGTGCAATACGCCATGTTTTTGCAGTGAATCTTATGACCAACGCATTCTACTCCGCCTCAATTAGTATGCTCGACCGCTTACATCATCAGCGCTGGGTAAACCTGCTTCAATCCATCGAATACACAATTACATGTGAGCGCCAATGAAGGAGCGACCATTCCATTTTGTGCAGTGACACCGTAAAGAACATGAGCAAACAGCTGGATGCATTAAAAGACGCCGCATTGATGCCACTTTGGCATGACTCGGATGCACGCCCGGAGGTGCTGCCAGCGCTTGCCGGTAACGAAGCGTGCGATTTGCTGATCGTTGGTGGCGGGTTTACCGGCCTATGGGCCGCCATCCAATTGAAAGAGCGTCAGCCCGATGCTGACATTGTATTAATCGAAAAAACCTTTGTCGGCGACGGCGCCTCAGGTCGTAACGGTGGATTCCTGAGTACCAGTATTGCGCACGGTGAATCAAACGTGGAAGCACGCTTTGCCAACGAGACTGAACAACTGGAAGCGGCTGGCGAGCAAAACATCCGTGAATTGCTGGAAACACTTGAGCGTTACAACATTGACGCGCGTTATGAACAAGTGGGTGAGACCGAAGTGGCGCTGGACGAGGAAGCCGCCGGCCGGTTGTATGAGGAGTATCGGGCGTTAAAAAATGACGGCGAAGATGTTGTCTGGTTCGACAAGCAGGCCATTCGTGACAACATAAAGACAGATAGCTTTTTTGCTGCTTGCTGGCACCGCGGTGGACAAGACGGCGTGGTCGACCCGGCGCGTATTTGTTGGGGTTTGCGAGAAGTGCTATTGAATCGTTTTGCTGTGCGCATATACGAAGGTACTGAAATGACCAGCGTGAAACCGTTGGGCAAAGATGAAATGCTGACAGTGTGCACTGGGGGCGAAATTCGCAGCAACAAAGTACTGGTAGCAACCAATGCCTATACGTCACCAGTGGGTAAGGTGAATCGATGTGTGATTCCTATCTGGGATTACCAATTGGCCACCGAGCCGCTGACTGATCAGCAGATCGAAAATATCGGCTGGGGCTTGCCCGAATCACGCCACGCTCTGGCCGACTACAACAATATGTTTCACTATTTTCGCCTCACCAAAGACAAACGCATCACCTGGGGCGGGGGTGGTGCCGTGCGATATTACTTTAACCGCGGTATCGATCCCAAGTATATGGACGCTCCGGCACGCCATGAACAGCTCGCTCGCGAGTTTTTCGATATGTTTCCGCAACTGGAAGGCGAGATTCGGTTTAGCCATAAGTGGGGCGGCATCATCGCCACGTCCACTCGTTTTTGCATGGTGCCTGGGGTTGCCTATAACGGTCGACTTGCCTGGTCAGTTGGCTACACCGGCCATGGCGTCAGCGCCTCGCGTTTTGGCGCCCGAGTCGCCCTGGAATTGCTGGGTTATCATCCATCCGACATTGTTCGTCTGAAGTTTGTGACTCGTAAGGCGATTCCGTGGGCACCGGAACCGGTGCGCTGGCTTGGCGTTCGAATCACTCAGTTTGAGCTGGAGCGTGCAGACCGCAATGGCGGAAAAAGAGGCCTGTGGTTAAAGCTTCTGGACAGTCTTGGCCTGGGTTTCGCGTGCTAGGGAAGCTCGAGCTTCCCTGGGTCAGATGGTGTTTAAAAAGCAATAAACCAGGCATTGTCTGGTCACGTAGGTTACTTTGCTTGCCTCCGCATTAACGTCATCACCGCGAGTTGGCTTCGAATATACGCTTTGCACTTTGGCAGGTCATCATCAAGTGCTTCTGCACAGGTGTCTTAAAAAATATGCAGCTCAGCATCTGGCAGTTGCTTATTGTTTTCTTTCGACGACGTGTTGATATATTTCCAGCAAACTATCGGGTTGTGTGTCGTAGCGCAGGGCGTCTTCCGGAACGACTAGCCAGGAGCAGGCGCTGCGCAACCAGATATGCGCATCTACCGCAATGGCCCGTGCGGATTCCAGCGTACCAGGCTGAAGCTTGATAATCTCTGGTGCTATGGTGCTGACACCGTAGATAACGTTGCCACACTCTGCACAACTGTAACGTGTATTGCTGTTTCCATCGTCCGATATACGCTTCCAGGTGCTCAGCGCGCCGTCAAGCGACAAGGCCGACAAGGGATAAATACACCCCATCGAAAAAGCGCTACCGGTGCGTTTTTGACAGTCAGTGCAATGGCAGGCATACGTCATCATTGGCTCACCGCTAACGCTGTATTGAACAGTGCCGCACTGGCAACATCCAGCATGATCGGTGTTCGTCATTTGCTTGGCGGTCATTTAATCCTCATTGCGACTTGTTGCTCGTATGCGTTCTGCGGGAATGGCCAGTTGTTCGAGCAGATATTTTCTGAAGGTCGGTGCATAGGGTTGTTGTTCGGCCGCCAATTTCATACACAGTAACCAGGCATCTCGCTCTTGTTCGTTAACCACCAGATGTTGGTGTACGTCGGGAATACTGATTCGCCCGTACTTCCCCGCGTAAGTGCGCGGGCCGCCCAGCCAGCCACTGAGGAAATGCGTTAATTTGTCTTTCGATACCGTCAGATCCGCAGGGTGCATGGCGCGAATTTTGTGTGCATCAGGCAGTGTATTCATCAAGTCGTAGAAGCAGTCTACCAGCTTGCGAATACCAATCAGTTCACCCGCAGCCTTATAGGAATTGTCCTGATATCCGTAATTCTCTTTTGACAGGGTGACCACAATCCACTTCCCGGGTGCTGCGCGCTTACTGCGCGCCTAACGGCTTGGTCATCAAGCATACTACTTTTTGACCGCTTTCGGTTTCCTGCTGACCGACTTCCTGAAACCCCTGCTTTTGATGGAAGGCCAGCGAGTTGGGATTGGGCGGCTGTAAATTAACTTCGCAAGCGATCATTGGTGCCACTCCCGATGAAGCATCTTCCAGATCGTGATACAGCTGCTTGCCTACACCCATACCGGCGCAGTCTGGCGCGACAACAATTCGATCAACGTAAATAAAATTGGAATAGCGCCGCGAAAACCACTGATAGTTGGGGCTGTTGTATTGCGCACCCGTTGCCAGCGTCAGTAAAAAACCAATCACCTGATCGCCGTTCATAGCAACACTAAAGTAAAACGCCTGTTCTGCCAGGGCTTGTAATTCTGCAGCGCTGATGCTGTTGACATGCGGTACGGCCTGCTCGTTTAAACCCAAAACAGATTCGTAGTGATGGGGCTTGGCGGCGATGGATACTAGAGTGTTGGTCATTTGCTGGTATGCCGCAGAGGAGAAAAGGTTGAATTAGGTCGGTGCGGCAATTTTAGGGGAATGTTAAACAATAACCAATCATACCTATGACCGCAAAAGCCTCATTTGTATTTGGAAATTGCTCGAATACTGAACAAATTTGGGCGCAGATTTTACATTGTCATTTGCAGGCTGACCGATGCCTGCCCTACGTCTGAATTTCGCAGCAAAAAGCGCTGATCTGGAAGGATAAATCAGCGTACAACCTATACTCAGTAAATAGGAACATACAGAGGAAACCGGCGTGTTAACCGCCACAAAGTTGGCGGCGCTGTTGTCGTTTTGTCTGACTAAAAACAAGCTGGTATGTCACCAAACAAACGCCCGACTAAGCTGATTCTCGAAGAACTTGAGCCGCGAATTCTGTTCTCTGCAGACCCGTTCGCGGCGGCCGGCTTTTCGAGTGTGGCGGGAGTGAGTAGTGAGAAACACCTGACATTGAGCGATGAGGAGCTGTCTGGCCTTGGACAGTTGAACCAACAACTTCAATCGGCCGCTGTGAATGGCAATACAGCTGCAGAAAACCCCGCCAAGCAACGCGCATTGCAAACGGTTGCAGTCACGCTACTGGCCAGCAAAGATACCTACATCAGCGAACACAACAAGGGCGCAAATTATGGTGCGGCTGGCCAGATTCAAATTGATATATCCGGAGGCGCTGATTTAGGCAAAGAGCGTATCGTACTGCAATTTGATCTGAGCAGTATTCCGGCAAACGCAACAATCACCAGTGCAGAGCTGCGCATGGATGCCACCAATCATTCCGCGTCAGGCACAGTGACCGTCAATGTTCACACACTCAATCAGGATTGGGACGAAGGCACCGCAACCAGCGGCAATGGTCAAGCGAATTGGGACGACCGCCAAACAGGCGTGAGTTGGGCAAGCTCCGGCGGTGATTATGCCGGCACACCGGTGGCGAGTTCAGACGTCACTGGTACAGGCGTACACAACTGGGATCTGACCGCCACAGTGCAAAACTGGTTAAACGGTTCTTTGCAAAACAGGGGCGTGATTATTGGCAGCCCGCAGTCCGGGAGTGATGTATTCACGTATTTGAGTGCTGAGGGCTCTGCAACCTCAGGTCCGAGATTGGCGGTCAGTTACACGGTGCCCAATCTTCCACCCACTGCCACACGCCTGAACGCTGCGGAAACCTATACCGAAGACCTTGCGTTGAATTTGAGTGATATTGTCATAAGCGATCCAGACGATACCACAACCACGGCCACACTGACCCTTTCAAATGCCTCGGCCGGAAGCTTAAACACGGCAACGTCCGGCGCGGTCACTTCTACCTACAACCCGGCAACTGGCGAGTGGCAGGCCAGCGGTGCTATAGCGGATGTGAACACACTGCTGGCCGACCTTACGTTTACGCCTGAGCCGGACTTTGATAGCCCGTTATCCATCGCTACGAACGTGTCTGACGGCGAAGCACCGGCATTGACCGGCACAAAAATGCTGAGCGTTACTGCAGTCAATGATGCCCCGGTCATCGCGGCGCTCGGTGGTGATGTGTTGATTGCAGAAAACGACGGTACAGCCTACTTGCTGGATACCAACGTTTCTGCCGTAGTGACTGATATTGATGCGCCAGCGAACTATGCAGGGGCACATATTCAGGTATCCGGCCTAGGGTTTGATGTGAGTGATCAGCTCGGCATAGACGTCAGCTCTGGTGTCGCGTTGTCCGCTGGAATGGCTGATGGCTCACTTGTTTCAATCAGCGGCCTGGACGTGGGCTCACTCAGCAGTGTGACCGGTAGCGGATTTCGAATTGACTTCAACGCATCGTCCACATTGGCCCATATAGAAAATGTAGTCAGAAGTCTGACATTTTCTACCAACTCTACTGTGTTCGGCGAACGAAGCGTTGACATTGTATTTGACGACGGTGGTGGTTCGTCCAATGGCGGGTCTGGATCCAGTGCTACTCAGGCCGTGTCGGTGTATGTCGCGCAGGCAGTTGGTCAGCAAGTGAACGGTTTGGAAGATGCTGAGTATACGTTCACGGCAAGCGACTTTGACTATACGGGTATTACTGGCTCTAATCTTGAATCAATTACCTTGCTGAGCCTGCCCGAGAACAGTGGCTCTAACAGAGGAACGCTGCTTTACAATGGCGTGCCCGCAGTGGTTGGGCAGATTATCTCAAGAGCCGAGATTGATAGCGGCGCATTGTCGTTCTTATCTGACGCGGATGATAACGGAGTGCCGTACGCCGCATTCGATTTTCAGGTAAACAATGGAAAACTCAATATCGCTTTGCTCAGTGGTGAACCGGACAATGAGGCATTACTTGGCACGAACTGGTCTGGAACGAACGCCCTGCTACAGGATTCCAATAACTTCGGTCTGGGAGGTATTTACTCATCCAGTTTGTCATTGATCGCCAATAGTACGAACATTGATGCGGCGTACCTGGCGCAAGGCAGTATTTTCGTTGATGGCGGAGTTACTAACGGAGCGTGGTCCGGCGCTGAACTGAGTGCGCTAGGTACCTGGGTAGGCAATGGTGGCATATTAATTGTTACGGCCGACGCGGGGAATGCAGACGCCGTGGCGAATCATTTTGGCATGACGTTAGGCGGGCAAACTGCCCCCACGTGGCAAGTAAGTGATTCTTCACACCCTGTAATGAATGGCCCGTTCGGTTTAGTTGGTAGTAACGGCGACCCAATCAGCAATGGCGGAAGTCTTTACGCCTTTTTTGACCCGGCCAACTTAGCGCCAGGAGATCAAGTGATCGCCACAGGGTCCGCCGGCAACAGCCAACCAACCATGGTGCTGCGCCAGCAAGGCAGTGGTTGGATTCTGTTCACAGGTGATGAAGGGATTTTTCGCGGCAACATAAGTGGCGGCGGCGTGATCAGTACACCGAACGATATCTTGGTAGCCAATATTTTTGCCTGGGCGGCTGAGCAGTTACCTGCGACGGACAGCTATACAATGCGCATCGCTGTGGCACCGGTTAATGATCTGCCAATTATGGTGAACAACGCAGTCACCATTAACGAAGGTGAAACGCTTGTTCTGAGCACTGCGGATATAAGCGCGACGGACATTGATAACCCGGACTCGACATTGTCATTCTCCGTCTCCGCTGTACGCGGTGGTCAATTTGAGTTAGCGTCCAACCCAGGTGTTGAAGTAAATATCTTTTCCCAAGCGCAGTTGGGTGCAGGTGATGTGTTGTTTGTTCACAATGGGAAGGAGGCCGCACCAGGTTTTGATATCTCAGTGGGCGATGGGCTTGCTACCACAGCGCTCGCATCATCGAGTATCAGCTACACACCCGTAAACGATCCGCCAATACTTACCGGTCTGAACGGAAGTGCCACAGTAGCTGACAATAGCGGAACCCCCGTTGTGGTAAATTCGGGTGCCACGGCAAGTCTGGTAGACCCCGACCCACCTGCAAATTACAACGGTGCGTCGTTGCAAATAAATGGCGTTGGGTTTCTGGAAAACGATGTGGTGGGTTTGGACACATCAACCCTGATTACACTGTCTTCTGGCTTGGACGATGGGTCCGACGTATCGATTTCCGGCATGACGATAGGGCGCGTAAGTTCCAGCGGGCCAACTGCATTTAATATCGTTTTCAACAGCAATGCAACGGGGGTGCATGTCGAGGAATTGCTTAACAACATTACCTTCGCATCTACGTCAAACGATTTTAGTTCGCGCTCAATGTCAGTTGCGTTTAATGATGGGGGTGGTGTTGCCAATGGTGGTAATGACACCAGTGACGCGGCAACCGCATTTATCTACCTGGGTTCAGCGGGCACAGGCGTGGTGGTAGGTAATGAAGATTCGGCGTATACATTCCAGGCCAGTGACTTTGAGTTTACCGGTGTTCCCAGCGCCGCGCTGCAGTTTATTCGCGTGATGGCGGTGCCGGCCGACGGCGAGTTGATTCTATCCGGAAACCCCGTCACGGCTGGTCAGCGCATTGAGCGTGCAGACATCGATGCTGGTAATTTACAGTATATTGTTGAACCAAACGTCAATGGTTCCATGTTGGCAAATTTAAGTGTTCAAATAAACAATGGCATTCTGTCGG
The DNA here is from genome assembly GCA_030429735.1 of Gammaproteobacteria bacterium. Classification (GTDB taxonomy): domain Bacteria; phylum Pseudomonadota; class Gammaproteobacteria; order Pseudomonadales; family JAUIET01; genus JAUIET01. The sequence goes on along the minus strand of JAUIET010000016.1, from coordinate 2,424 downwards.
CCAATATTCTGGCAGGTCAACCGAATAGCTATACCGTGGGCGAGACCCTGTTTGCAAATACTGACGCCATTCTTTCGAATACTAATAATTTTGGCCTTGGCGGAGTTTCGCCAACCTCGCTGTCGATTGTGTCAACAAACGCTAACGTGGATGCTGAGTATCTCTCGCAAGGCAATATTTTCTTCAATGGCGATCCTCGTGATAGTCAATGGTCTAATGACGAATTGGTGGCGTTGGACAATTGGGTTGCAGCGGGAGGTGTGCTGATATCAAGCAATGACTCTGCTGGGTCGGACAGTGTGGCTGAGTATTTTGGTCTAAGCATTGGCGGAAGATCCGATACTGCCTGGGCCGTAGCTGACGACGGTTCAGACATTATGAACGGACCATTTGGTAGCGTAGGCCCAAACGGTTCCGTATTTTCAGCAGCCGGAAATCAGCATAGCTATTTTGCGTCGGCCAGTCTGGCACCTGGCGACACAGTGTTGGCGGTTGACTCCGCTACCGCAGAGCCCACACTTGTAGTGCGTCAGCATGGTGCAGGTGCAATACTATTTTCAGGTGATGAAGGTGTTTTTCGAGCGAACACCAGTGGCGGTGGCGTGATTGCTACTGCAAACGACCGGTTAATTGCGAACACCTTCGCATGGGCGATTGCTCAGCTACCTAACGCAGAACAACATGTGTTGAACATTGCGTTAAACCCAGTGAATGACGCGCCCACTGCCACTGGTTTGAATAGCGCAGAATCGTATCTGGAAGACACATCGCTGGACCTGTCAAACATAATTGTAGATGACATTGATAGCAGCTCTATCAGTGTGACGCTTACACTCTCTGAGCCAGCAGCAGGAGCACTAACAACAGCGACGATTGGCGCAGTGACATCTGTTTATGATGAAATTAATGGTGTATGGAGCGTGAGTGGTGATATTGCTGCAGTGAATACACTGCTCGCCAATCTCGAATTCGTACCTACCGAAAACTTCAATACCGATTTTGAAATCAGCACGTCGGTAAGCGATGGCGCCGCACCTGCACTGATTGGCACAAAATCAATTAGCGGTAGTGCCGTCAACGACGCCCCGGTTGGCACGGTAACGTTAAACAACGCGGCGCCAATAGAAGGCGATCGTTTGCTTGCAGCGAACACATTGAGTGATGTAGACGGCATGCGAGAAGGCATCACTTATCAATGGCTGCGCGGCGGTGCCGTAATCAATGGGGCAACTGATGCAGTCTATATCGCTAGCGCAGACGATATTGGCAGTCAGCTCACTGTGGTGGCACGTTACACGGATGATGACGGTACACCAGAGTCTGTCAGTAGTGAAGCCACCAAACCTGTTCTACAGAAAAATCGGGCAGCCAGCGTAAACCTGAGTCAATCAAGCGTAAGCCTTGCAGAGTATCCTCGCTCTGCGGAGCGTGTTCGCCTGGCCGAGATCGAAATTGTTGATGATGGGATCGGTCAGAACACGCTCATGCTGAGCGGAGCGGATGCGGACTATTTTGAAATAGAAAATGGCGTGTTGTACCTGAAAGCAAATTCGTTGCTGGACTATGAAACAGCGACGAAGTTGGAGGTGTCTGTCGTGGTAGACGACACTGACGTACCAGGTTCTGTCGATGACTCCAAGACATTTAAAATCAACGTTATCGATATTGATGAAGCGGCTCTTGTGGCCAATCAGGCAAACGCTGCGTCAACAGAGGCAGACGGTACCAGCACCATCAGCGACTCAGACACTGAACTAAGCGTTGAAAATATCGAATTAACCCCTTTATCCATCGCCAGTTCTATCAGCGATGATCTGCAGCGCGGTCTTTTGCCTGGTGCGACCAGAGAGTTTGATACGGACTCCGGAGCGGGGCAGACGCTGGACGTGTTGGTGAATGGCATTGACGCATCAGCACACACTGGTTTGCAAGGTATAGGATCAGGTGAGCAGCAAACGTCTACTCAAACTGTAGACCTGGCCCAATTGCTCCAGCTGGATTCACCTGAGATTTTCGTTGACCCAATCAGCATGCTCGGTGAAATGAAAACGGTCGACCCAATGGAAGGGTTTTCTTTGCTGGATAACACACCGTTTCAAAATGGTCTGGATGACATGCGTCGCCAGATTCTGGGCGTGGATGTACAGGATCAAATAGTGATCGGCTCGACCGTTAGTGTGACTACGGGCGTTTCCATCGGTTATGTATTGTGGCTGATACGTGGCAGCGTGTTGCTCAGCACGGTGCTCTCATCACTGCCCGCCTGGCGTTTGATCGACCCGCTACCCGTTATTAGCGGCATGCTCAATGAAGATGAAGATGATGAGTCCTTGGAATCGATAATCGAAGACAGCGAAGCGGAGCAAGCTGCTAAAAATACTGACGACAGCGAGCAGCCGGACTGAGCTTCCCTAGGGAAGCTCT
>JAUIET010000015.1 GCA_030429735.1 Gammaproteobacteria bacterium | reverse complement strand
ATTCACATCTATTCATGCTGGGAGGAGAGAGCTATCGATTGAAGCAGAAATTAACCCAATAGCCCCATGACGGGGTGGGTCAATTTTATTGGCCGAAACTGGGTCAAAATTGTTGGCCATTGACACCAGCACCAGACACACAGTATAAGCTTAGGTTCATAGCTGAGGATTCATCAATCTCTCCCTCTCCAAAAGTAACTTTATCGTCGGCGCTCTTCGGAAACCCCATCAATACGCTAGCCATTTCAACTAACTCTTCTCTCGATGTATAGAATTGGGTTCTCCCCGCGAACATTCCGTTTCCAGCAAGCACTTCAATCTCAATCATGCTCTCATCTTCCCAGATGGAGTTTATTTCTATTCCGTTAATCACTTGCTACCTGACACATAACGTCCCAGCGAAGCGAACGACTTGACCGCCTTGTTACACTTAAGCATCAATGCTAATATGTGTATATCTAGTTTTATTATACACACGGATGCCAGAATGCGCACGAACATAGTAATTGACGACAAGTTGATGGAAGATGCTTTAAAGGCTACAGGACTTAGAACAAAGAAGGAAGCTGTGGAGCAGGGGCTTCAACTATTGATCAGACGCAATAAGCAGCAGGCAATTCGCAAGCTACGCGGGAAGCTGCAATGGGAAGGCGATTTAGATGAAATGCGTGGTCGGAAGTGATTCTGGTCGATACGAGCGTATGGATAGATTACTTTCATGGTAAAGATTCCCCGTACACCTCTTCTCTAGATAGTGCGCTCAGCGAGGATAGCGTACTAATCGGCGACTTGATCATGCTCGAAATCCTACAAGGCTTCAAAAATGATAGCGACTACAAGCGGGCGAGAAAGGCTTTAGGTACGCTGGAGCAATTTGAACTTCTTGGTTCGGATATGGTATCGATTTGCGCGGATAACTATAGAAAGTTGCGTAAATCAGGAATTACTACGAGCCAAACGACAGACGTTATCATCGCTTCCTTTTGCATCCACAACAGATTGCCTCTATTGTTTCAGGATAGAGACTTCCTTCCTTTTGTAGAAAAGCTTGGCCTGACCTCTGCACTTGCTGAAGCATAACGTTGCGGTAAGGGGCGCCAAACAGCGCAGCTTTTTGGCGTCCCAGTGAGCGCAGCGAACGACTTGACCGCCTTGTTATGCATCTTCGGTTTCCTCCGACATCTTTCCACGTATCTGGAATACTTTTAGAGCAGATTGCGCCTCGCGACCGAAATTATCCCAATTGGCGGAATCCAAGGGCTCATTAAGGTCAATGTTCTCCCACACAGCATGAAATTTCTTAATCGCTTCAACTTCAACCGGAACAAAAACTGGTGCTGAGTATTGATCTAGGCTGTCCATACTCACCCAATCTCCCCAGAAATCTATAAGCGAAAGTGAAACATCCTTTCCCTTCTTATCTGCAAAGATCTCGAGTGTTTCAATAATCCTGTTACGAACTCTTTGCAGAACAACTTGTTTAGTGGGTTCATCACTCATCTCATTGATGCATAACGTCGCGGTAAACGGCGGATAAAGCGCAGCTTTAGCCGTCCGGTGGAGGCGCAAGCCGGAACGTACTTGACCGCCTTGTTATGCATCTCTGCGGCTCAAGAAAAACAGGTGCATGAAACCCCCGGGCAGGTCAATGAGCGGTATCAATAACCAAATGGCGCTTGCTCCGTTGTACACGTAGAACAGTACAATAAATGAAAACAACAACATACCCCAACCTTCGTACCTGCCAACGACCTCACTTGGATGGAAAACACGGTAAAGCGCCCACACAAGTGCAGCACAAGCGAATAGGTTCACGAACATCAGATAAGATGGACTTGCATCCATCCAAGTACCAGATAAGTTCAGTGTGGTGTGGATAGCTCCTAGCAAGTTCAGAACGTGCTCTGTGAAGACTGGGAACGCGAAAGGTAAGATAGCAATGGCATGATATACGCCAAATACCTTTACCATTTTGAGATAGTGGGTCTCGGTCATGTCTTAAGATGCATAACGTCGCGGTAAGGGGCGGAATTTAGCGCAGCTAAAAGCCGTCCCAGTGAGCGCAGCGAACGACTTGACCGCCTTGTTATGCGTAATGCGATAGTTCATTGTTTGAATTGCCACGGATTTCCATTTGTACTCGCTCGGTGCTTTCTTCAGTGCCCTGGATTTGATGCTACTCCTTTCTATACCAAGATTCAAAAGTGCATGAGGATCTCAGTTGGCATCGAGCTTGTGCGGCGCCGTTTGAGGATTCGGTGATTAAAACAACGATGAATTCTAAAGAAGCCAAACCGCTCTGAGCAAACTATCAGCTGGCACCGAAAGTTAAGAGCGTGACGCATAACGTCGCGGTAAGGGGCGCCGTTTAGCGAAGCTTAACGGCGTCCCAGCGAACGCAGTGAGCGACTTGACCGCCTTGTTATGTGTGGAGTGCAAATGATTGCTCCAAAGCTACGCCGATGGCACCAGCTTACCCAAAGGCCTCGCGATGGACAAGCTTAGTGTGCAGATGTTTGGATTACCGCTAAGGAATGTGGCACGGTCAATGTGCGCGCAAACTCAACGGCACAGACTCCTGCATTGGCACAAACTATGAGAGTTGGAGCGCCACTCCCAGCTTGAAGCCCGACACATAACGTCGCGGTAAGGGGCGCCGGGCAGCAACGCTGTGCGGCGTCCCAGCGAACGAAGTGAGTGACTTCACCGCCTTGTTACGCGTCACGGTCGCTTGCTCTGAGAATATTCATTCTGTTTGGGTCGCCCTCCGCTTGCATGAAGCGGGGAATAGTGTCATCGCTACGCTTACTTCTCGATAACCAGTCTACACACCATTCTGTGACGCGCTCTTCTTTGACGTGTTCAAAAACGCCAGGCTCAGGTTCGTTGATGTGCTCCTTCTGAAGAATTAGAGCGAGTGGCTCCTCTGTACCTTTCTTTGATTCTGAAAAAGCTAAAGCTTCCTCACATGTTTCGAAAGTATAGTAATAATCATCGCCCTCAAAGAGGTCTTCTGCCCCGCGTTCCGGGTGACACCAAACACGGTATTCGAGTACCTCATCCCACACGTACCCACCTCCAGACTTGGAACTTGCGGGATAAGTGCCGACCAAATCAGGATCGACGACCTTGGGAAATCTTGAGCGGATATTCATGACGCGTAACGTCGCGGTAAGGGGCGACGGAAAGCGCAGCTTACCGGCGTCCCAGCGAACGTAGTGAGCGACTTCACCGCCTTGTTATGTGTTTGGTACGACATACTCTGCATACAACACGAAACTTCCGATGAAAACGTAAAACACTCCATAAAGATTGGTTAGCAGTTTCGCCTTACGGTTCTTGAAGAATAATTGAAAGTAATTCCACAGAAAATGGGAAACCCCGATTGTCAAGATTATGATACCCGAAAGACCTGCGGAGAATCCAAAAATCGCCCCAGATTTAGGAGCGCTCGGAACAATCAAGTAATCTCGAACCCAAATCACAACGACAACTGCAACGAATACTAGCAAGTAGTCCACCATCGTCATCTTGTCTTTGGTGGCAGTCATCAAGGATTACACATAACGTCGCGGTAAGGGGCGGAATTTAGCGCAGCTAAAGGCCGTCCCAGCGAACAAAGTGAGCGACTTGACCGCCTTGTTATGTGCCGGAATCATGCAGATTACCTGCTACGAAGTGATGGCCTAAGCCTAATAAATGGTGTGGCACTTCACAAGTATAAATCGTGTTGTTTTGGTCCGGCACTCCCGGAACTGGCACGATCAATTTGCGCGCATGCTTACTGGTACTAATTTATTGAAGGCGCCTACCTGCAAAAATACGATTTTCATTCCGGCACGAAATTGCTTAGCGAGCTGTAGAACGAAACTGCGAGTTCGGCAAGCAGAAGCGCCACACGGATGTTTTGCTTCAAGGCACATAACGTCGCGGTAAGGGGCGCCAAACAGCGCAGCTTTTTGGCGTCCCAGCGAACGAAGTGAGCGACTTGACCGCCTTGTTATGTGTGTTGCGACTCATGATGCTATGACCTAGCTTTTACGCCGTTCTAGCACGGACTTTACCAAAAGGCCCAGGGCTACGAGCCCCAGCAATTCTAACCCCAAGAATACCGGCAGTGGAAAATCGTGGCGTACCACTGCGAGCAAATACATGTAGGTTAGTAAAATGGCTGTGATAAGCGCTAAGGAAATACTTCCTACGAAGCCTAGTGACTTTACGGGCTTTGAATTCATTTCATGCTCCCAGAGCATTACACATAACGTCGCGGTAAGGGGCGCCGGAAAGCGCAGCTGTACGGCGTCCCAGCGAACGAAGTGAGCGACTTGACCGCCTTGTTATGTGCTACCGAGGCTAAGGTAAACTCCTTCTTATCCACAGATATACTCCGGGAAGGTTTGCAAGCATATTCCAAAAACAATAAATAAACTGGATTTCAAATGCTTTTTCCGCTGCCTTTCGAGCAGATCATCTATTTCTTCTTGCCACTGATCTAGTCCATCGAGTTTTTTATTACTGAGCGATCTAAGGGTAGCTGTATCATTCTTGCCAAGAAGCACCCATAGCCCTACGATCTCGAAAAGGAGTCCAATTATTGCCGCTATTAATTCGATGTTATCCATTAGTCATATACACATAACGTCGCGGTAAGCGGCGGATAAAGCGCAGCTTTAGCCGTCCGGTGGAGGCGCCAGCCGGAACGTACTTGACCGCCTTGTTATGTGTTGATAGTTGCACGCCTTACCTAGATTTTCTACAAGAAGCCGCTTTTAGTTCCTCAGATTCGCACTGGCAGATGGGCAGCGCATACTCATCGCAGGTGACACTTACCGCTACTCCAGGAAACGCTGAGTCTTTGGTACAATGGATTGCACAGGCGTTTTCTGCAAGGTACTGATCAGGCGCCACTATCAGCTCTGAGTCGGAAGAACATGATGCCAATGAAACCATGAAAACCATAATGATATTTTTCATGCTCATTCTCTACTCCGTTAGATTGACGCATAACGTCGCGGTAAGGGGCGCCGGAAAGCGCAGCTGTACGGCGTCCCAGCGAACGTAGTGAGCGACTTGACCGCCTTGTTATGTTTGCGCAATTCTGGATCGCCAGTACTCAGGCTTACGCCGTGTGTGAGCAATTGCGATAACGATAATTTCTTCATTGTCTCGATCGAAGTGATATACGATTGAGTGCTGAAATCTGGCTACTAAGCAGCGACGTGTATTCTTACTTAGTCGAGCATAAGCGTTTGGAAAGTTTGTGACGCGCCGCAATGAACGGATGACCTCTATTCGAAAACGCTCGCCCAGCTCCTTCTGCTGTTCTTCGTAATACTCTACTGCTTCTTCATACTCATATTTTGCTGGCGTTAGAAAAGTAACTTTCACAGTCGCTATTTCTTCAATACATCCGCCAGAGGGATTCCTCGAAGCTCTCCGTTGCGGTACGCATCCAACCGCGATTCAGCTTCTTCTGCCCAAAGTTTATCGAGTTCGGCGTCGGGAGATTCCAGGCTATTCAACAGCTGCTCTGCAAGCATTGCTCGCTCTTCCGCAGATAAGTTAAGCGCTTGATCTATAACAGATTTCACTTCGTTATTCATGACTTTGCCGAAAGTGGTTCAACATTTTCAATCATAGCCCTGAATTTGATGCGAGTAAACATAACGTCGCGGTAAGGGGCGCCGGAAAGCGCAGCTTTTTGGCGTCCCAGAGAGCGAAGCGAACGACTTCACCGCCTTGTTATGTGTGTCGTGCATCTGGCCTCATGTGTTTATGATAATAATGGACACAACCGAATACACCTGTTGCGATCATGTATATTTTCCAACGCACTTTATTCGATAGATCACCTGCAGACAAATGCCTGAAGTTGCGCCACAAAACTAGAACTGTGGCCAGCACATAGCAACCCATTGCAATATCCACGAGAGATTCTTTCACTACCCATTCGGTTCGTACAAAGTGTGTATAGATGTGGGCAGAACCCAATGAAAGATACACAATGGTGATAATTATGTAGATAAATATGGCGTATTTATACATTGGTAGTAGACACATAACGTCGCGGTAAGGGGCGACGGAAAGCGCAGCTTTTTGGCGTCCCAGCGACCAACGGGAGCGACTTGACCGCCTTGTTATGCGTATTTTCCAATTAACCTACCGACAATAAGACCAATTATTCCAAGCAATACAGCATACACCGGGAAGTATACGAATATAAGCGCTGACGTAGAACCGCCGGTTCTAGTTCCTTGCCAATCAACGAACCAAGCGAGGTGGTACAAAAAGCTGAAGCCCACGCTTGCGATAATGAAACCGTAACAAGAATATAACTTTTCCGCTGAACCGGAGATCTGCACAGACTTTAAGAACCAATACCCTATATAAAGCGGCAAAGACGTCCATAGGATGAATGGGTTTATTGTGATGCCCGCTAACAGGTAGAAAATGACAGCACTGAATATGAAGAAATAAATATTCTTCACTCTACAGATCTCATGACGCATAACGTCGCGGTAAGCGGCGGATAAAGCGCAGCTTTGGCCGTCCGGTGGAGGCGCCAGCCGGAACGTACTTGACCGCCTTGTTATGTGTGAAAGCGTGCTCTGCTATCTTCTGCAAAAAAGGAGTTGTAAGACATCTTTTTTTAAATTTATAGTACACGCGATCAGAATTCTTAATCGAAGAATACATCACTCATTATCTCAAAACTCCTAAAAACGATGGCATTCTCACCAAGATGTAGGTCAGCAATAATTGTTGCCTGAGCATTTTCGAAACTACAAATTAGAGAAATATGTGCTTTGCTTTCATCTATAAAAGAAAGCTCAATCTCATTCTCTGGCACTTTAGGACATTTATCTAGCTTTCCTAGCTTCGAGTAAGCTTTAAGCCTTCTGCTCCAGCGAGGATCTTGTGAGATATTAGGGGCAAAATAAACTGACGTTTCATCATAACTCCATGTATTCGATATCGTTGGAAGCGCATCTTGGGTGAATGCATTGACGAGATCTACTCTTTGATCAAATGAGGTCATTCCCTTCCATACTAACGCGATAATCCCAATAAACAGAATGAAGACAAAGGCTATTACGTATTTTTTCATTATTTCCTAATCATTCTTGGAACTTGGGATTTACACAAAAACCCAGGCTAAACGGCGCCGCTTAGCTGTATCCGATTTGAGCCAGTCGTTATGTGTCAACCCCCTCATTTCTTGAACTCTAAACTGCATGCTTTGAGTTCGATACGCCGCGGTATGCGAGGAACAGAACAATAAAAGTCATCAAAGCCCATAAATTTATAAGTAGTTTTCCAGTACCAATAGGCACAATATATGACAAATCAACACCAAACCTGAGGCTAAAAGTCCAAAAGCCATTTTCGTACCTAAATACCTGTAGGGCCCAAAGCCAAACACAGAAGAAGAGAACCTTTATACTACGTTTGTATATACCATAGGCAAGGTAACCGCTCAGAACAGGAATAATGCATAAGAGTCCTGCGGCAAGATAGGTGAGATAATTTCCGTTTCGCAAATACTCTGGTACGGCAAATATTGCGATCAAGGCACCAGCTACGCCGTTTATTGCCAGCAAAATATATGATGCAATAGTTAGTTTGTTGTGCCTTTCGAACATATACAGTTGCTGGTCTTAGTCCTTAGTTTCTTGGAGCGAGAATTATCTCTGACGCATAACACCTAAGCGTTTATCCATTGTGCACATGCATGATGGATAAACGTCTGTTGGACTATGTCGCTTCGTGGTTGCCGCATCTTATATAGGGGATTGTTTGATTTAGGTCAGTCCTGCGCGGACCATTTTCGACGACTTTTTTCATGCCGTCACCGGAAATGGCTTGGATTGAGTGCTTCCAACTCCAAATTATTTATTCCGTTAGACGTCATTTAACCCATTTTCCGCCTCGCTGTCCATACCGATCCATCAACACGATTTGTTGCGTGCTGCTACCGGCCTTCCTTCACGTGCTATTCCGTCCTGGTCTCTACCGCGTCTTGCTCTGTCAGTAATCTCGCCGCAACCGACGTTTTGGTAAGTCCAGCACTACGTGCATACTCCTTTGTCGACATCTCGGGCACGAGTTTAGTTGTTCCCGTGACATCGTGCCGGCAATGCCCGGTCTTGCGTCAATCGCTGGTTTGTTGGTTCGCCCCTTTGTCGCTGATTCGCTCAAGCACCGTCTGATCTGCTTGAGCTTTCGCCGTCGGTGGCAGTTCGCCAGAAAGCCATAGTGTCGAATGCGCATGAGACCGGGCGGCAACACATGGAGCAGGAAACGACGCACGAACTCTTCACCTTGAAGCCGCATCACTTTCCGCTGACCCCCGGCCGCATAATCCTTGTAGTCGAAGACTACCGTCTTGGTGTCGACGGATCGTAGTCGTCGCTCACTAATCGCTATCCGATGCGTATACTGCGACAGATACCCCAACACGCTGTCACTGTGTCGGCAGGTTCCCCTCGCATACACCACCCAGGATTTAGCCATCAGTGCATTCAGTGTGGGATCGACCGTTTCCGGGACCAGTCTCGACAGCTCCCCAGCCAGATAGGCTCTGCGCAATTCACTTACCATCAATCCTCGGTAATGACGTGATAGCGCTTTCACAGGGAACAGATACGTCGACCTGGCCGGATGCCATTCGCTACCCCCTCGAGACAACGCGCCTCCCGGGATCAGGCAGTGAAGGTGCACATGCTGGCCCATGTCCTGCCCCCAGGTGTGCAGCACAGCCGTCATGCCCAGATCACCGTCCAGTCGTTTGGCATCCCGCCCAAATTGCCTCAACGTGTGCCACACCACCCTGAACAATACCGCATACATCGTCTCGGGATGGCATTGAACCCAGCCATTGAGCGCGTGGGGTACGGTAAAGACCAGATGGAAGTACGGAACCGGCAACAGGTCCTCTTGCCGCTTCGCCAACCAGGCCTCCGACGCCTCTCGCTGGCAGCGAGGGCAGTGTCGATTTCGGCACGAATGATACTGCTCCACGGCGTAATCGCATTCACCGCACTGCAGGCGGCGACCGCCCAGAGCAGCTGTTCGACACACGCCTATTAGATTGGTCACCTTTGCCTGTTGCGGGCTGAGTCGACGCGTTCGCCGGACCTCCGGCAGGAATTGGGTGAGTATCTGACTCATCGAGACCGCGGCGCTCATAGTGACTGCCCTTCAGGCCACGCCAACAGGTCCATCCCCACCTGACCACGTACCTGATAGTGGGGCAACCAATGCACGTACCGCAGTGTACTTTTAACGTCACTATGGCCGAGCAATTGCTGCAATTTGAAGGTCGGCATCCCCGCTTCCAACTGATGCGTGGCGTATGCGTGTCGAAGGCCATGGATACCCCCCCGCTTATCAATGCCTGCCGCCGCCTTGGCGCGCGTAAACACTTTCTGTGCGGTGACCACGCTGAGCGCTTTGCGACGATCACTGCTCTCAAATAGATGCTGCTCCGGGCGGTAGGCCATCCAATAGCGGCGCAACTGGTTGAGCAGTTCTGGCGTCATAATCACAGGGCGATCCTTATCGCCCTTGCCGGCGCGTACGTGCAACAGCGCTCGTTCACTGTCGATGTCGCGAACCGCCAGGTTCACCAATTCGCTGACTCGCAGACCAGCCGCATAACACGTCGCCAGTAACGTGTAGTGTTTGAGGTTCGCAGTCTGCAACAGAATGCGTCGTACTTCGTCGCGCGTCAGTAATTCTGGAATGCGCTGTGCGCGCTTTGGGTAGCGTACAACGAAGTCGTCAGTCGCTTGGTCCAGCACTTGAACAAACAGAAACCGGACAGCATTGACCATCAGGCGGACACTTTCGTTCGCTAACTTTTGTTCAGTTAACAAGTAGAGAAAGTAGCTTTCGATCTCTCCAGGATCGAGTGTGTCGGGTGAACGCTTATAGTGGTTCGCCAGCTTTTCTATCGCGCCCAAGTAACTTCTTTGTGTATGTGGGGAATAACCCTTAAGCACCAGGGTATTGATCATTTTTTGACGTAGGGGTGTCATCACTTATCTCCTTTGAAGCCAAGGTAACGGCAAAATGCCGTTCGATAAGTGTGACTAATAGAAAGTGTTTAGAAAATGGGGAACCACCGAGTGAGTAGCTACCGCGAAGCGGTTTAGTTCAACAGTTAAGTATACGTCAAAGTGACGTGCTCTAATGCGTTGGGGTGACATGTATCCACGGTGAGGTTTTTCTCCTTTTTGGATCGTAACTATCTAATTTTCCGCGTTATTTTATCGCAGCCACTGTGTAAGCACCATCATCAAACGCGTCATTTCGCCCGCTTAAAACCCATTCATCGTATTACACAAAAGCACGGTAACTAACTTGCCAACTTGTTTACGCCCATGTTACCTTAATTTCGTCAGCATAAGGAACGTGCTATGTCATCTAATTTTGTCCGCAGTTTGCGAGCGCATATTCGTGCGCGTCAATACTCCAAACGTACTGAGCAGGTCTATGTGTATTGGGCGGAGCAGTTCGTTCGGTTTCATGGCCTGGAGCACCCTGAAACCTTGGGCTCGCGAGAGGTGGCGCAGTTTCTTGAGCATCTTGCGGTTAAGCGCAACGTAAGTCCCGCAACGCAGAAAACCGTACTCAATGCCTTGAGTTATTTGTACGTACGTTTTTACGGGCGCGAGCTGTCAGACCTTGGGGAATACACGCGCGCGTCTGCGCCTACCAAGTTGCCGGTTGTTCTCACAACAGCTGAAGTCAGGTTGTTGTTATCACATCTTGAAGGGGAACATCTGCTGTGTGCACAACTTATGTATGGGTCGGGTTTGCGGGTAATGGAAGCGTGTCGGCTTCGTGTTAAAGACATTGATATCGATAGGCTTTCCGTTTACGTGCGCGATGGCAAAGGAAGGAAGCAACGAATAACGACGCTGTCTGAAGCGTGCGTTGAATCGCTCAAGCGTCAGTTTGAACAAGTCAGGGTTTATTGGCAGGAAGATAAAGCAGCGGATGTTTGGGACGGCGTGTATCTGCCGTACGCGCTGGCCCGCAAGTACCCTGCCGCACCATTCGAGTTTGGCTGGCAATATTTGTTTCCTGCCAGGCGCCGTAGTCAAGACCGGCGCACAGACGAATACAGTCGGCCGTTGGTACGCAGGCATCATATTGGTGAGCAATCGGTACAGCGCGCGGTTCGAAGAGCGGTACGCGCTTCAGGTATTCATAAACCCGCGTCGTGCCATACCTTGCGGCACAGCTTTGCCACGCATCTATTGGAACGCGGCGCTGATATTCGTACCGTTCAGGAACAATTGGGTCATACTGATATTCGCACAACGGAGATATACACCCATGTGCTTAACCGCGGCGGGCGCGGTGTTCTGAGCCCGTTAAATGACGTTTAACGTAGCGTAGCTATAATCGTGCGGAATAACCAGGCCCGGCCGGGTGGCGCGAGCACCTATTACCGTATCTTGCGTACGCTAAAGCTGTTTCTGTAGGTGTTTGTTCTCAATAGCCTGTGGTTCAACAACTGTTGGTTGAATTCGCGCCGTTTGCAAGGCCTGTGACTGCTGGCCACAATCACGTTTTCGTAATTGGGGTTTTCGAATCGAAAGGTGCTTTTGAAGCTGTCGGCTTTTCCGGCGCGCTTTATCATGTGTGATGTGCGCATTTCAGGCAGGCTTACGAAATTGGTAACCAGCAGACCGTCTTTGGCAAGCAATTGGCGCGTTTGCCCTACCCAATGTGCGTCTGCTGCCACTGCGCGCTGTGGTTCGCCGTTTTCCTCACCGTACAGGTCATCAATGATTAAATCAAATTGCGCCGGCCGCTTACGTGAGGCTTGTTTCTTTACCCATTCAATGGCGTCGGCGTGAAGCAATGTGGTGTTACGGTAGCGTGCTTTGAAGAAGCGCTTTGCAATATAGAGGTGGGTTTCGTCCAGCTCTATGGCGGTAATGTGCGCGGGGTTAATAAATTGCTGCAACAGATGAATGGCTGCGCCACCACCAACCCCAAGCATTAAAACACTGCGAATACTGCCTGGCGGGTGCAGCAATGCTGGCAGAACCAGCAAATCCCAAACGCCGCGGGTTACTACGCGGCTGGGGTTGTAGTGGCTGTGAAAAACGCCGTCTTTATACAGGCGAACCGTCTTACCGGCGCTGCGCACCTGGTAGTGACCGTATGCGTTAACTTTCTCCCAAACAAGAGCCACTCAAGTTGCGCTTACATCAAGCCCAGTTCCTTGAGCTGCTTCTCCATTTCACTGTAGTCCCAGTAAGCCTGCATTTTTTTTATCAGCCCGTCTTCATCCACCTCATACACGGCGGTCATTTCAACGCGGGTTTTAATACCGTTACCGAGGTCGTTTTCAGCAACCATCGGCACGGCGCACCAGCGGTCGCCACTGGGTGTGCGCTTACCCGCTGTAATTGTGGTGTTGGCTTTGTCGATCACATTATCAAAGAATGCAGCAATAGCTTCTTTGCCGATATGTCCTTTACCGCTTGGGTCCATGGGTGATACGCCTACCGGATCGGCCAGCTCGGCATCGTCGCGGTACAGTGCCAGCCAGGCTTCTCGGTTTCGCTCCTGCGCGTACTTGATCGAATTCATATTGGCCAGTACGGCGGGGTGTATCTTTTCACTCATGCGCTGCCTCTCTCTGCGTGGTATGCGATGTGTGTTTATACCACAGCCGCGCTACCGGGCGTGGGCAAGCTACCGAAAATGTAAGAAAGCGCGTCAGGCAACTTCATCCACATCCGGCGATTCGCGCTTAAAGCGTTCTTCGGCCATACGGTCAGCAATTCGCTCCGGGCGAACGGCAGAGTATTTACTGCGTTGCAGCAACTCCATCACGGTGTCACCGATGTTCGCAACATGCTGATTGCTCTCAGCAATGCTGCTACCCACTCGGGCGTGATGAATGCAGATAATACCACCTGCGTTGAGTACGTAGTCGGGCACATACAGTATGTCACTGGCAGCAAGTTGGCGGCCATGGTCGGCGGTCAACAATTGATTGTTTGCAGCTCCGGCAATGAGCTGGCAATTCAGTTGCACTATGCTGGCGTCGTTAATAACACCTCCCAATGCACACGGTGCGAACACATCCACCTTGTGCCGGTATATTTGATCGCCCACCAGCTCAGTAGCGCGCAACTCCTGAACGGCGCGGCGCACTTGTGTTGCATTTATGTCTTGAACAAATATTACAGCGCCGGCCTTATGAAGGTGGCGCGCTAAACCAAAGCCCACGTTACCCAAGCCCTGAATAGCAACGCGCAAACCACTCAGCGTTCGGCCACCGAAGCGAAACTTAACGGCAGCTTCCAGGCCTTTAAATACGCCCAGCGCGGTAGCCGGTGAAGGGTCCAGCGATTCATTTTTTGAATCGGTATGTCGCAACTGCTTGCCACCGGCTATATGTTCGGTGTGCTCGGCCATTAAGTCCATGTCTTCCATGCTGGTGCCGGAGTCTTGCGCAATGATGTATAGCCCGCCAAGCTCATTAACGGCATTGGCCATGGCGGTAAACAAGTCGGGTGTTTTATCCCGCTTAGGGTCACCCATAATCACTGACTTGCCGCCTCCCAATGGCAAACCAGCCATGGCCGCCTTGTAGCTCATGCCTCTGGACAGTCTAAGCGCGTCTATTATGGCAGCTTCTTCACTGGCATAAGGGTACATTCGGCAACCACCCAGACCGGGGCCCAGGTTTGTGTTATGCAAAGCAATAATCGCGCGCAGGCCACTGTCCTGATCAACCACGCGCACTACTTTTTCATGGCCATCAAAATCGGCCTTGGCCCTAACATCTATTGCTTGCAACTTCATAGATACTCCTTACTGGATGCGGGTTAGTCTCGCGCAGCAGCTACGCGGCGTCCTGCACATGTATTCGAACCACTTTGTTATCGCGCCCATAAAAGCGGTCAAACAGCTGCAACCGCGTTTGCTCAGCCTGTGCAACACTGGCTTCCTTAACGTGGCCGAAGCCGCGTATGTGCGATGGCAAGCGCGCAATTTCAATCGCGGCTTGATAATCGCCCTCTGGCAAGTCTGCAAGCAGCTTCGCAATATCTGCTTCAAACAGGGTAATAGCTTCACGCTCTTGCTTGCGCTCATCGGTATAAGCGAACGGGTCGAATACAGTTCCGCGCAAACCTTTTAATTTCGCCAACAGCTTGAACAGGTGCAAAGTCCACTGCGGGAACGCGCGCTTCCTGAGGTGGCCGGTTTCCGGGTCACGGCGTGACAGCAGTGGCGGTGCAAGGTGAAAGTTCAGTGTGTAGTCGCCTTCAAACTGTTCTTCAATACGGCGCTTGAAATCGCCATTGGTGTACAGGCGCGCCACTTCATACTCATCTTTATACGCCATTAACTTGTAAAGATTGCGCGCCACGGCGTCGGTCAGTGGCAGCGTCTGGTCGTGGCCATCAAACGCTTGTTCAGCCGCCCGCACCTGCTCAACCTGCTGGCGATAGCGTTCGCTGTATTCCTTGTTTTGATAGTGCTGCAATTGTTCAGCGCGCCAGTTAATCACGTCATCCAGGTCACTGAGAAATGTTGGTGTTTCTTTTGGTTGCGCAATGGTTTTCACAGCGTCCAAATCATGCGCGGCGCGACGCCCCCATAGAAAAGCCTGGGCATTGAACTCAACCGCCACCGCGTTCAGCTCTATGGCCTGTTGTATGGAATCAGCACTGACAGGTATCAGGCCCTGTTGGTAGGCGTAACCCAACAAAAACAGGTTGCTGGCAATTGAATCACCCAGCAGGCCGGTAGCTATTGCGCTTGCATTAATAAAATGTGTTTTTGCGTCACCCACTTCCTGGCGCAGCAGGGCTTTCATCGCATCACCTGGAAACTCCATATCACGGTCATGGATAAACCCGGCAGTTGGCGCTTCGAAATCGTTCACCACCGCGTGCGAACGATCGCGGTGCAGTTTTGCAATGGCGTCGTCAGCGTTGGCAACCACCAGATCACAGCCAAGCAAAAGATCCGCGTCACCTGCTGCAATGCGCACCGCGTAGATGTCTTCCTGGCGATGGCCGATACGAACGTGGCTTACCACCGCACCAAACTTTTGCGCTAAACCGGTCTGGTTCATGGTGGCCACACCTTTACCTTCAATGTGTGCCGCCATCGCCAGAATGGCGCTTATGGTCAGCACGCCTGTACCGCCTACGCCGGTCACCAGTACATTCCAGGTTTTATCAAATTCAACGGCTGGCGGCTCTGGCAAACTCGCAAATTGCGTGTTCTCGCCAACCGCGGTTTTCTTCTTCAATTGGCCGCCGTGAACAGTTACAAAGCTTGGGCAAAAACCTTTCACACAGGAGAAGTCTTTATTGCACGCGCTTTGGTCAATTTGACGCTTTCTGCCCAGTTCTGTTTCTTTAGGCAGCACAGACAAGCAGTTAGATTGCACGCTGCAATCGCCGCAGCCTTCGCACACGTCTTCATTGATAAATACGCGTTTGGCTGGGTCTTCCATCAGACCTTTTTTGCGCCGGCGCCTTTTTTCTGCAGCACAGGTCTGATCATAGATAATAACCGTGGTGCCTGGCAGGCCGCGCATGCGTTTTTGTACGTGGTCCAAATCATCTCGGTGGTCCAGGGTGAGGCCGTCAGCAGCCGACAGTATATTTTTGTACTTACCTATGTCGTCACTGATCAGTGCAATGTGCTGCGCACCTTCTGCGCGCACCTGATCAATAATCATTGGCACAGTGAGTGGGCCGTCATGCGGTTGACCACCGGTCATTGCCACCGCGTCGTTGTATAAAATTTTGTACGTGATGTTCACGCCGGCGGCTATGGCCGCTCTAATCGCCAGCAGCCCGGAATGAAAATACGTGCCATCACCCAGGTTCTGGAATATGTGTTGTTCTTCGGTGAACGGCGCCTGGCCAATCCACTGCGCGCCTTCACCGCCCATTTGGGTGAACGAATGTGTTTCCCGGTTCATCCAGGTCACCATGTAATGGCAACCAATACCGCCCCCTGCACGGCTGCCTTGCGGCACCACCGTTGAGGTGTTGTGCGGGCATCCGGAACAATAATGCGGAACCCGGTCCAGCTTTTTACGCGGTGATTCCAGCGTGCGTTCCTTTTCTTCAAGAAATGCCAAACGTTCGCGAATGCGTTTGCTGTCGTAATACCGCGCTATTCGCGCTGATATTGCGCGCGCAATCATAGCAGGTGTTAATTCACCAAAGTTCACCAGCAGGTCATGGCCATATTCGTCAAACTCGCCAATCACACGAGGCCGGTCAGCAACCGGCCAGTTGTACAATTGGCCGGTTAACTGATCTTCGATAACGCTGCGCTTTTCTTCCACCACCAGAATTTCTTCCAGCCCGTTGGCAAATTCATGCGTGCTAACGGGTTCCAGCGGCCAACTCATACCTACTTTCAATACGCGCAAGCCAATTTCGCCAGCCAGATGCTGGTCGATGCCCAGGTCTTCCAGCGCCTGCATGACATCCAGGTACGACTTGCCGGAAGTAATAATGCCCAGCCTTGGTTTGGCGCTGTCAATCATAATGGTATTGAGCTGGTTCACCCGTGCAAAATGACGCGCCGCGTAAATGCGGTATTTGTTCATTATGTATTCCTGCTCCAGCGGCGTGCTACCCAGCCGGCCGTGAACGCCTTCCGGCGGTAACTGGAAATCATCAGGAATCTTGATCGAGACTCGGTTTGGATCAATCTCTGCCGAAATTGCCGAGTCCATATTTTCGGTAATCGCTTTCAATGCCACCCATGAACCACAGTAACGTGAAAGCTCCCAGCCAAACACACCAAGATCTAACACTTCTTGTACGTTAGCCGGGCTGAGTACTGGAATTGAGGCACCGATGAACATGTGTTCAGTCTGGTGCGGTAAAGTTGACGACTTGGCGGCATGATCATCACCCGCAACTGCCAGCACACCGCCGTGCCTGGCCGTACCAAACGCGTTCGCATGACGGATTACGTCCATACTTCGGTCAACCCCAGGACCTTTGCCGTACCACATACCAAATACACCATCGTATTTAGCGCCAGGGTATAAATTCACTTGCTGACTGCCCCATACCGCGGTGGCGGCCAGGTCTTCGTTGACGCCTGCCTGGAAGGTAATATTGTGTTGCTGAAGATGCGCCTTCGCCTTCCACAAGGCCTGGTCGATACTGCCCAACGGTGAGCCGCGGTAGCCGGAAATAAACCCCGCCGTATTCAGGCCCGCCTGCACATCACGCTGATGCTGCAGCATCGGCAAACGAACCAGCGCATCAATGCCGGTCATGTACGCGCGCGTTGCGTCGTGGGCGAATTTGTCGTCCAGGGAAATCTTGCGTGCCGAAGTGTTGTGTGCAGCCATTGAGAACCTCTTATGTATTCTCGGGGGGTCAGTGCGTGGGCATCTATAAAGCTTACGTGTTAAAAAGTGGTTTTTCCTGCCTTTATCGCCCACTTTCATCGGTTTTATGAATTATAATTTCTATTTATGACAACATAATAGATATTTTATTCATGGAGCTTGACGCAACCGATATTCGAATCCTTGAGCTGCTGCAAACCGACGCCAGCCTCAGCACCGCCGACATTGCCGCCAAGGTTAATCTCTCCCAGTCCCCATGCTGGCGGCGCATCAATCAGTATGAAAAAGCGGGCCTGATCAGCCGCAAGGTACACATACTCGACCGCGAAAAACTCGGCATGGAAATAGTAGTGTTCACCTCCATCGTACTAAGCAACACCAGCGGCAACGCCCTGGACGCTTTCGAATCAGCGGTGGCGAAATTTCCGGAAATTGTTGAGTGCTACACCATGACCGGCGTAATGGACTACATGCTAAAAATAGTAGCGAAAGACATTCGCCACTACGAACAATTCGTACGCCAACAACTCGCGCAACTGCCGAATATTCGGGAGTTTCATTCGCATGTTTCTGTGACAAAAATTAAGGATACCACCGCGCTTCCGCTTCGCACCCAGCTTTGATCGCCCTGAGCTCCCAGCTTCAATGCAGCCTCGTATTTCTGCCTAGCCAAGGCATTAGGGCCAATAGGTCTGTTCACGAAGGTAAAAGACGCAGGCCGAGTGACTAAAAATGACTTTCACAGAAAGGCATTTTTGGGAGTGAGGGAACCCCGGAGGGGGCCAGTCGCGCAGTGAACAGACCTATTGGCCCAAATGCCGGTTTAGAACTCAAATATTCCAGAGCAAACCCAAGCTATACACCTGCCCGCCCCTCAATCCCCAAAACAGCTTTGTATTTCTACCCAGCCAAGGCATTTGGGCCAATAGGTTTGTTCACGAAGGTAAAAGACGCAGACCGAGAGACTAAAAATGACTTTCGCAGAAAGGCATTTTTGGGAGTGAGGGAACCCCGGAGGGGGCCAGTCGCGCAGTGAACAGACCTATTGGCCCAAATGCCGATTTAGAACTCAAACATTCCAGAGCAAACCCAAGCTGAAAACTCACCTCACCCCACAACCCCGGTAACCAAGATAACCACCACAGCCACCGGCACCACAAACCGAATCATAAAATACCAGGCCGAGTACATAAGCCCATTATCCATATTCAACTCATCCGCCGATGATGCCCTGGACACCACCCAGCCCGCAAACACCGCAATCAAAAAACCACCCAAAGGCAACATAATTGAGTCAGACAAATAGCTCATCGAATCATTCAAGCCCTTACCCAGTATCTGCACATCGGCCAGCGTGTTGTAACCTAACACACTCAATAAGCTTAACGCACCAATGCTGCCTACAATAATGATCGAGGCCTTATGCCGGTTAACACCGCGTGTCTCCTGCATCCACGCAACCAGAGGTTCAATCAAACCAACCATGGACGTGATAGCGGCCACTGAGAGCAACACAAAAAACAGCAAGCCCACGAAGTAGCCACCCGGCATTTGCGAAAATGCCACCGGCAGAATCTGAAAGATCAAACCGGGGCCACCGGCAGGATCAAAGCCGTTGGCAAACACGGCAGGGAAAATAACCAGGCCAGCAAGAATGGCAACCAGGGTGTCGGCAAACATCACTATCACTGCCGATCGAGCGATGGAAATGACTTTAGGCAAATACGAGCCGAAGGTCATCATGCCCGCCATCGCCACGCCCATAGAGAAAAAGGCCTGGCTGACAGCGGCCAACCATACATTGCCATTAATTTTACTGAAATCTACGGTGAACAAGTAGTCTGTGGCCGCATCAAAGCCGCCAGCGAACATGTTGTAGATCACCAGAATGACCAGCAACGCAAACAGTGTTGGCATCAATACGCGCACAGCGCGTTCAATTCCGTTGTTCACGCCGGAATACACAATAAAACCAGTTACTACCAGGCCAACCGCTGTCCAGAACAACATGGTTTCAGTAGACGCAAGCAGACCATTGAATTTTTGCTCGGCCAACACATTGTCCATTCCGCCAAAGCCGCCCATAGCTGCTTGATACAGGTAGTACAACACCCATCCGGCAATTACGCAGTAGACTATTTCAATCAGGAATGCCGCGCCCAGATTCAAATTACCAGCCCAGCGCCAACCACTGCTGCGGCCTTCCTGCTCTGCAACGTTTTGCATGGAACCCGGTGGGCTCTGCTTACCCCGCCGGCCAATCATAATCTCGGCCATCAGAATGGGCACACCTATGCCTACCGCGCAAATCAGGTACACCATAACGAAAGCGCCACCGCCGTTTTCGCCTGTCACATAGGGAAAGCGCCAGATGTTGCCCAGGCCAACAGCGAAACCCACTGACGCCATCAGAAATGCAAATCGGCTGGTCCAGGCGCTCCCGCTGCCGGTTTGGGGTATGGATGCCATAACTACTGCCTTTTTCTTATGTATCTGGCTGCGATATTAACGGTACCGCTGTCAGGTTTAAAGTGATGAATGGCGCCGGGCGTCTTTGCGCTCAGGTACCGAAGGTAATGCCCAGCAATTGTTCAGACATCGACCATAAACGCGCTTCGCCGTCCTGGTCGAAGGCGTGTGGGGCATATTGAATATACTGTGCGGAGTGTTCATCAACCACCTGGCAGTCAGCCAAATACACACCACCCACGCCTTCAAGCTCAGGTGCGGTTGCGGCAAAAACGCTGGTTGCGGCACCTTGGGGAATTGTTTTAGGGCCTTCCCCACGCTCGCTCAGGCGAGCCAAAATCGGCTCGAGTGTTTCTTTGGTCAGATGACGGCTGAGGTCGGTGGAAATAACGCCAGGGTGAAGCGCTGTGGCGTTCACACCTTGTTCGGCATAGCGCCGATTCAACTCTGTTGCAAACCAGATGTTGGCGGTTTTGGCCTGGCCATACGCCAGCCACGGTTCATAATCAGTGTGCTCAAAATTAGGGTCGTCCAATAGTACCGGTGTCAAAGCGTGCCCGGCCGAGCTCAAAGACACAACACGTGCTGGCGCGCTCTGCAGCAGGGTCGGCATAAGTCGTGATGCCAGCAAAAAATGGCCGAGGTGATTGGTCGCAAATTGCATTTCCCACCCTTCCCCATTGCGCATTAAGGGGCACGCCATAAGGCCAGCATTCAAGATCAGCATATCCAACTGCGAATGCTCTTTGAGCCAGCTGTCTGCGAATGAATTCACACTGGCAGGGCTGGATAAATCCATCAGGCCAACATCAACCTGCGCGTCTGGGTGTGCATCCCGAATACTGGCGGCCACGCCGTCTGTTTTTTCTTTATCTCGCGCCACCAGGCTTACATGCACGCCATGTGCGGCCAGCGCGCGAGTGGCCTCTGCGCCCAGCCCGCCGGAAGCACCGGTTACCAGCGCATGTTTGCCAGCTACGTCCACGCCCTTGAGCACGTCATCACAGGTACTTTCTGCATTAAATGTTCTGCTCATTGCTCTTCCCCCAGCTTGCTCTGCACGTTTTTAATCAGGGCTCGCATGTAGTCTTTTTCGTAGTTGTTCTCAACAACGTGAGTGGCATGGTACAACAACTTCTCATACACGCCCATTTGCGCGCGCAATGCACGCTCGTTGTCAGGCTCGGCTGCCAGTGCTATTTCAAGAAAATGAAGCGCTTTAATCAGCTCGCCACTGTCTACGGCTTTACTCGCGCTGTCCATCAATGCATCAGTACCGGCCAATTCAGCAAGGTCGGCATAGACATCGCGCACAGGTACTGGATACAACTCGGTGGGCGTGTCGAAATGAAACCAGGTTGCGTAGTACTCCCAAATACTGCGAACCGCCCAGGATACTTTGCCGTGTACTTGCGTCAGTTGCATCTCATCAGGCAGCGTTACTTGTTCCATTAATTCATAGACTGTTTTGCCTGCATTCATGCCTTGTATCACTGCGTCATGTACGTATTGAGTGGCATCGCGAATTGTGGTCAAGCCGGCCACTATCTGGTCTTTACCGCTGTAATGATCATGATGGCTCATCACCAGCATCTCAGGCTGCAGTGCAATCATCTTGTCCAGCGACCGAATGTATTCCATGGGCTTTCGGACTTTTTCGCCGCGCATCGTAAACACGTTTGGAAATTGCGGGAAGTTCGGACCCAGAGTATCGCCGGTGAACAGAATTTTTTTCTCTGGTAGCCACAGGCTGAGATTATCTGCGCCCTCCGCGCCCGGAGTCGACAACACCTGAAATTTTGTGCCGCCCAGCACAAATTCGTAATCACGTTCGTCCACGGCGATACTGGGTTCAACACCGCCGTATTTGATCATTGGAATGTTCGGCAGTGTTTCCGGCAGCCATGGAAACACCATTCGATTGCGCTGGTGCAAATAGGGCTCAAGTTCGGTCAGGTAACGCTGCTCTTCAGCGTATTCGCGGTGGGCAATAATCTCCGTACCGTCTTCTTTCCAGAAACGAACCCCACCAATATGGTCTGCGTGCGAGTGGCTGACAATAATGTGTGTAATCGGCCCGGTTGCGAAGGGTTTCAGTTTGGAGATTTGCTCAGCCGCCTGAATGGCAATGCCTGTATCAAACAACACACTGCCTTCAGGGGTGTTAATCAAATGGGTATTGCCAATGCCCTGAACCTGATAGACATCTTCAGCAAGCTCTTTGACCTCAATTGGAATTTTGTGGAAGCCGCCGGCCACATCATCCGGCATGCGGTCGGTGGCGGCATTACCGATTATTTCAACAGCCTTCAGCTCCGCTTTCTTGCGCATATCCGACCCTTCGCCACAGGCCATTAGCATGAGAACAACACAGATATTTGTCAGTATTCTTGGAGAACGAACGGTCTTCATGTAGCGGGCTCTTTGGAACAGACGACTATTATGCGCCAAGCTCAAAGCACTGACCATGACGACTAGCTCACATAGTCGCCAAGGCCACAAACGACGACGACAAAGCCTAAGACTAAACCCAAGACAAAGCCCAAAACTAAGGCTAAAAAAGCCGCTCTATTATTCAATACCAAGGCTGCGCTTCAAGCAGCGCCACGCTTACGCAGCTTGTCTGGTGCCTACCAGGTTCTTTAAGTAATCGCGCAAGGTTTCACCCGCCAGGTATAAAGCGGGTGTGAACAACAGGGTAACGAACGTGGCAAACAACACACCAAACGCCAACGATGCAACCATAGGTATTAGAAATTGCGCCTGAACGCTGCGCTCCATCATTATTGGCAACAAGCCAACAAATGTTGTTAGCGAGGTCAGTATGATTGCTCTGAAGCGGTCGGTCGCACCACTCACAATAGCATCCCATATCTGTTTTCCTTCCTCACGATAGCGATTCACCCGATCTACCAGCACCAGGTTGTCGTTCACCACCACGCCCGCACACGCCAATATGCCGAGCAGGGAAAACATACTGATTTCACGACCAATAATAATATGGCCAATTATTGCACCAACCAAGCCAAACGGAATGGCGGTTACGATCAGGAATGGCTGCCAGTACGAATGAAACACCACAGCCATGATGCCAAACACAATAATCATGGTGGCTGTGACCAGGGCTTGCACCGCAGTTTCAAATTCGCGCGCCTCTTCCTGCTCGCCTTCCAGCTTGATCAATAGCTCGGGGTGTTCCTTTTGTATTGCAGCGAAGTCGTTCGCATACAACTCACCTATTACCTGGAATGCCTGCGCGCCCTCCGCCAGGTCGGCTGTCACCAATGCAGACCGACGCCTGTCCACGCGTTCTATTTTTGTATAGCTGTCCTGATATTCAATATCAGCCACCGCTTCAAATGGCAGTTCTTCGCCGGTTTGCGTTCGTATTTTCATATTCAGCATGGATTCCAGCGACTCGCGTTGCTCGCGCGGGTAACGAACCATGACTTTCACGTCTTCTCGCAAACGTGGAATTCGCTGCACTTCTTCACCGTAAAATGCCCGCCTTACCTGGCTGGCAAGCTCGGCCTGGGTGAGGTTCAATGTGTCAGCTTCCGGCTTCAGGGTCAGTGCAATTTCCGGTCTGGGATTGTCCAGCGAACTGCGAACATTCGACACATCGGAAAAACGATTCAGCGCCGCTACAATTTTTTGTGAGCTGGTTTGTAAACTCTCCAGCGTAGGCGCGCTGATTTCAAACTGCAGATCTTTACCGTTGTCGAAAATGACCGAACGCAGCGAATACTCCTTTATGCCGTGCAACTCTCCGATGCTGTCGCGCCATTTTCCAACCAATTCCTCATTGGTATAGGGCATGTTATCGAAATCACTCAACTCAATTGCAACATAGACATTATTGCCACCCCAGATCGCAGCCTCTATATGACCGATGGTTTCCTGCTTGCCGCTGTTCACTTCTTCTTTTACAGCGTACGCCGCCGACTCTATCTGAGTCATTACTTTATCCAGTTCCTGGAATGCGGTGCCTTCGTATCCCTCAACATTGGCAATCAGAAAATCCGATTCAACAATCGGTGCAAAGCTACGCAGCACCCATCCACCGCTGTACATAGCGCCGCAAATAAACAGCACCACAACAAATACCGACAGGGTTAACCAACGCCAGGCCAGGCACGCCTCCAGCACAGGTTTGTAGCGGTTTTCGGTAAACGACACCATTCCCGCATTCAATCGCGCACGCAGTTCATCCAGCTGCTTTAAACCCGGCAAATTACTTGGTACTTCAGGGCGCATGTGCGCTAAGTGACTGGGCAGAATCAGCAAGCATTCAATCAATGAAAAAACCAGCGCCAGTAACACCACCGCTGCAATATGAATGGCTTCTGTGTGCTCATCCGGCAGAAAGTAAAACGTGCCGAACACTACCATGGTGGTGAGTACGGCGAAAAATACAGGTTTTAAGACCAGCTGTGTGCCAATAATCGCCCCATCAATTCCAGACTGCCCGGACGCTTGCTGGCCGTACACCGACTCGGCCACGATAATCGCGTCGTCCACTACAATGCCAAGAATAAGTATGAAGGCAAACAGCGACACAATATTCAGGCTGGTGCCCGTTGCCGGTAACCACCAGAACGCGCCCAAAAACGCCACGCCAATCCCAATAGATACCCAAAGCGCCAACATCGGTCTGAGGAACAGCAGCAATAACGCAAACACCAACACCAAACCGCCAATGCCATTGCTTAACAAGGTGCGAACCCGGCCTTCGAAACCATCATTCATGTTTTGCCATGCTTCCACCACCACGCCAGGTGGCAAACGTGCGCGTAAGCCTTCAACATACGCGTTCACCGCGTCACTGGTGTGCCCAATATTGGGATTGTTGGACATGTACACATCCAGTGTAATTGCACGCATGCCATTGAATCGGCGGCCAACGTCACTTTCCTCAAAGCCGTCTTTCACGGTAGCTACATCGCCGAGGCGAACACGGGTACCGTCTTCACGCGTAATCACGCTGATCTGCTCAAAATCAGAGCGCTCATAGGCCTGGTTACGGGTTTGCAGCTGTAGGTCACCATCCGCAGACCGTATCTTGCCAGCGGGCAGGTTCAGAGACTCGCCACGCACCGCGCGCGCCACGTCGTCAAAGGTCAAGCCGTGTCGACGCATCTGTTGTTCGGATACCTCTATGGCCAGTTCATAATCGCGAATACCAGAGGGCTCGACAATTTGCACGTCTGGCAAAACCGACAACTCGTCTTTTACCTGTAGACCCAGTTCCTTGAGATTTGCTTCGCCAATGTCACCTGCGATACTGACTCTGAGCACGTATGACTTCCACAGCTGCTGGGCAACTTGTGGTTGTTCAGACTCTGCCGGAAACGTATTAATTGAATCGACCTGTGACTTGATTTGATTGAGCACACTTAGCGTGTCAAAACCGCTCGCTACTTCCGCTGTTACCGTTCCAAAACCTTCAACAGACGTCGACGTTAAGCGCTCAATACCATCAACACTGTCTAACGCCTCTTCGATGCGAATGGAAATTTGCTGCTCTACCTCGGCCGGCCCGGCGCCAGGATAAGCAACAGATACAAAGACAGTGTCTACTTTGCGCTGTGGGAAAAATTCTTTATCAATTCCTGGCAAGGTCGACAGGCCGCCGGCGGCAATCAACACCATCAGAATATTGGCCGCGATGGGGTTGTGAACAAACCAGGCAATCAGTTTATTCATGACTCTTTTGTTGTCGGCGCATCAAGCACCAGGCCCGGTTGACGTTCTGGTGCCTGCAAGCGCATATCCTTCACTGGCAGGGGAATACCACTGACAATCAACTCATGGCTGCCATCAGGCAAACCGGAAATAACGGCGTGTTCGCTCGTATACTGCTCCACATTGACGTGGCGAATGTCCAATGTTGAATCTGGCGTCAACAACCATACGGTATCGTTAGCGCGCAACGCGTCGCGTGGAATCTGTACAACAGATTGCAATGCTCGACCCCTGATCTCAGCTTGTACAAACTGGCCAACGGTCAGTGGTGGGCGTGTTTCATCTGACCCGTATTGGTAGGGCTTACGCACTTCAGCAACCGCATAGACTACCCGAGTTTGTTCATCCACTGCCGCTTCCGTTCGAATCAAGCGCGCAGTCCATTGCCAGTCCTTACCGCCAGATCGGCCTTTTAAGACAACTGGAATCTCTTTGCTGCCAAGCTCGGTGTCGCGCAGCGACAAATCAAGCAAACCCAATTGCCTATCGCTCAAAGGCAGCCGAACTTCCGCGGTGTCTATTGAATACACATTCGCTACGCGCTGCGCAGGCGCGACATACTGCCCCAGATTGACATAAGTTTCTTTCACCCGGCCGGTAAACGGTACGCTGAGCTTCGTTCGTTTTACATCCATTCGTGCTTTGCGTAATTGCGACCTGGCAGCCGCAAGCTGCGCTTCGGCGCGTGCCAGCTGGGGTTTTCTTAAAAACAGATCATTCGCGGTTTGATTACCGAGCTCGCGCCATTCGCGTTTGGCCTGCAAAGCCTGGCCGCGGGTGGTTGCCAATTGCTCTTCGGCCTCAGCAACGCGCGCTTTTGCTTGTGCCACGGCAAACTCGTAATCACCGGGTTCTATTCGCAGCAGTGTTTGATCTTTTGCAAAAAAACCACCGGCAACAAACTGTGGCTCTACGCTGACTACTTTTCCAGCCACTTCAGCCACCAGATCTATTGCCTGGCGTGCTTGCACAGTACCCTGGGTAAACACAGTGATTGTTCGCGGGCCAGGTGACACCAACAAAGTGTCAACCGGTAACGCGCTTCTAGCGGCCGGCTCTTGCGTTTTCGGAGGAGGCTTTCCATTTGCCAGGAAAAGTACAACCGCAGCGCCAATCAGCAATACAATGATTGGCAGCATGTATACGCGCTTACTGCTCATGCGCTGTATTCTAAGGGCTATTCAACGCTATTAATAGCAAACATGGTAGGCTGCGAAGAAAAGATTTAGATCGTTATTGAGGTATTCTGATCTGAAATTGAGCACCGGCTTGCGGCGAGCGCCCTACTACGCACTCACCACCATGCAAGGCAGCAATTCGGGCCACAATAGCCAAACCCAGTCCGTGGCCACCGGTGTCTCTGTCTCTGCTTTTATCAAGTCGCGTAAATGGTTTAAATACGTTGTCCAACTCCGCCTCGGGTATGCCCGGGCCATCATCGGCAACACGTAAACGCCACTGTTTGGCATTACCGTCACACTGGATGTGGATTGTTGACCGTGCGTAGCGCAACGCATTACTGAATAAATTACTAAACGCCAGGGCCAGCAACACTTCATCAGCGTATACGCGCTCAGCAATGGGGTCCACGTCAATGCAGTACACTAACCCTAACTCGTCAGAACGAGTTTTGGCACACAGATCTTCCAGCCAGGGCCGCACCGAAATTAGCTGCGGTTGAAAATGCGTCGCCGGATCGTCAAGCCGCGCGTAGTCCAGCATCCTGGCTACCAGCGCATCGAATTCATTGATGTCAGCGCCAACCTTTTGCAGCTCTTCGCGCAACTTCGGGTCCACCTGCTGATCAAGTACGGCGATCGCAAACTTTGCGCGTGCAAGCGGTGTACGAAGCTCGTGTGATAAGGCATTGGTCATTTCTTTCTGACCCAACACCATGGCACGCAAACGATCTGCCATATTGCCAAACGCGGTGGCCAGCGCGCTTAACTCTTTTACCTTTTTCAGTTCCGGTGTGTCTGCATGAATGTCCTGCCCCAATTTTTCTGCGGCACTGTTGAGCAGCTCAATATCACGTACCAGGGGTCGCATCCACCAGGCCAGCAAGCAAAACACCGCTGCATAGTACAAGTAACTTAGCCAGTGCCAGGTAGGTTTCGCTACGTTCTGCTTATCCAGGCTAAATGACAGCACACGGGGAGAGTCACCAGGCGCTTGCTGCTTCAGCATTCGAAGGTACTGTACTTGACCACCCGCACCATACAGAGGGACTGTGTCACGCGCACGCAGTGCCGCATTGACGCTACCGGGCATGGCAAGCTGCTCCATACTCAACACGCTCACCTGAACGGATGATTGCTCAGAAAAGGCTTTTAGAACAGTAGACCAGTCTGATGCAGCATGCTGGCTAAGCTGTTGCTCAAGCAATAACGCAGAGGCGCCAATCCATGCGAGCTGTTCTGAATCACTGGACCGCTGATCCGCACGTTGCAACACGTTATCCAGCACAAAACCAACAGCGACCAGACCCAGAAACAACAGTAACAGTGAACGAAACATAAAACGACGGCCCACTGTGGAGTGCTGCTGCATTATTGTGCGCCCCAGGCATCGGGGCTTAGCAGGTACCCTTTCCCCCAAACGGTTTTTATTTTCTGCGGGTTTTGCGGATCATCGCCCAGTTTTTTGCGAATTTTTGAAATTCGCACATCGATGGACCGATCCATACCGTCGTATTCAATGCCACGAATGCGCTTGAACAATTCATCCCGGCTGAGAATGGTGCCCGCACTGCAGGTTAACTCCCACAACAGCGCAAACTCCTGGGTACTGAATTCGACAGGCTGACCATCCAGAACCACAGTTTGATTGCTGGCATTAACATGCAGACAGCCCAGCGTCACTTCTTGTGCCTGAAGGGATGGAGAATTGGTTTTCTGATCGTCAACCCTGCGCAACAAAGCCCGCACCCTGGCCAGCAACACCATAGGGTCTGCCGGTTTTATCACGTAATCGTCAGCACCTGTTTCCAAACCCATTACCTGGTCAATATCATTGCCCTTGGCCGTTAGCATCAGGATTGGCCCGCTGAACCTCTGGCGTAATTGCTTGCACACTTCAATGCCATCTATGCCCGGTAGCATCACGTCCAGAATAAGCATGCGTGGTTGCAGTTGCTGGAATTGCGCAAGGGCGGTGTCACCCCGGTGCTCTACAGCAACAGTTAGATTGTTTTGCTCCAGGTAGGTGCGTGTTAAGCTCGCCAGTCGTTCATCATCTTCGACCAGCAGAATATCAATCATTAGAAGACACTCCAAATGTGCTTTCGTCGCCGTGCGCGGCGCCTATCTTCAGGCACAACATGCACCACGGTGAGCGTGTCATCGTCAAGAATGGATTCAACACCATTGTTTAGCCAGACCAGCTGGTAGTGCGTATTTTCTGTGGCGTTCAAATGGTCCAGAAATTCCCCCACTCGGGCTGAGGGCCAACAGTGCAATACCGCATCTTGCTTGGACTTTCGAATACAATAATGCTGCTGCTTGTTCGACCGCCATGCCAATTGCACGTCAATCGTGCACCACTCCCCAACCTTACGAACAACGCAAAGTTTTGGCGTGGCATCAATAGTTGCATCTGGTGGCTCAGTGGCGGTCGTAGGTAATGCTATCGCTATTACCAACCACGCAATGTAACTCAGAACTCTAAAATGCATAGTGGACACCAGCGAAATACGACACTATTTGATCATCTTTCAATAGCGGGCTGTCCGCCGCCGACGCATTGATTTTCTCAATATTCGCTGTAGCAAAAAAACGCCAGCGTTCAGTTAGGTAATAGACCGCGGAAAGCTTGGCCGCGGCATTAATCCCTGAGCTTGCCTGATAAGCGCTCAAGCCATTTTGGGCTTCATGTGCTCGCACGCCGTAGTAATAGTCGTTCTGCCGTTGGCTTTTCCAGTTAAGGGTTACACTGGGGCTGACAAGAAGACGGCCACGAATCCAGTCTGCGCTGTAACTAAGCCATGCTTCGTAACCGTTATGCACTCCACTCACATCTGCCAACACCTGGCCCTGAAGATTGCCCCATAAACCATTGGTCAGAATTTCAAGCCCGGTTTCCAGCGCGTAGTCTCTATCAGGAATACGGATCGTTGAGTCTCCGTCCAATACCGGTTGTTGTTCGCCCACTTCCAACCCCGGAGAGCCCGCACCAAACTCAGTGCCACGAAACAGCCCTTCGCTAATGCCTGAAAAAAACGCCCGCTCGGTGTTCACCCGTGCCACCCAGTTTATTGTGAATAGCGGATGATCTTTTAACAGGTAGCCAAGATCACCGTTGTCAAAGAACCATCGTTCACCGAACCAGGCAAAGTCCAGCGTCCACCATAAATCGATATCGTCGCCGGCAACCAGGGGATTGCTGCGCTGACCGGCGCCAAGCGCCAATCCGGCGGACCAGTTTTTACTGTTTGGCGAATTCGCCGAGGTGTCTGCTGCGACAACCATTGGTCCTGCAGCCAAACCCAGTACAAACAGCATAAGCAGCGTGCTCATGGTACTGCGCGTACTGTTTGAAATACCCTCGCCCATCAATTTCTCTCGCTCGTCTAAGCGTCTCGGTTCGCCACCTCAGCACAACAATGTGAGTCAGACGCCAATCACTAAGGATAGCTGGCGCGATCTGTGTATTTGTTAGCTGTTTGGTGCAATTTGTGTGAAAAAGTGTAACCGCACATGCCGTTTATCTGCCTACATTTTTTAACACTTTTGCGCACAACTACAACAGTTCATAGTAAGGCTTGGGCCTATGCTGTGGTTTTGCGCCTGCATGATGTTTCGCAGTATGAGTACGGAAGAGCAGGTCAAATGGGAGAGGAGATACAAACAATGGCTTCAATGACAAAAACCCTCGGCCTGGCGATTGCCGCCAGTATCCTGGCTGCCTGCGGAGGTGGTGGTAATTCCAGCAGCACAGACACAGTGACACCCCCCGTTCGCGCAGCAGGTATGCTCAGCCAGGCAGATTCCGCTGATACACTTGAGCAAGCCGTTAAACGGGGACTGAAAAATGCGTTCGACATTAACAACACGCCTTTGGCACTGGATGTAGAGCGCGGCGCTCCTTTGAACGCAGTCGAGTTAGCCAGCTCAGACGCTGATGCTGGCGGCTTTACCAGCACTTATACGCTCGAGGCCGGTGTCGGCGAAGCCGATATTCTCAAGTACGACGGCAATGTGATGTACACGCTTCGCCGTGCAGACAGCTCTGATGACGAGATACCGTTTGGTCGCATCAGCGTACAACTCTCTCAAATAGACCCGGATACAGCCGGCGCAGAACCGCTGTCCAGCATTTTGCTCGACGGTGACCTGGGCGTTGAGGGAATGTACTTACCTGAGCCAGGTCAGCTGGTGGTGTTGCAGTCCAGCGGGTTTTACGGCACGTGCGGATTGAGTTGGTTCGTACCGTCGTATTGGCAGAATCAACGCACTCGAGTGTCTTTGTACGACACTACCAACCCCACTGAACCGCAGCTTCAATCAACCATTGAACTGGACGGTGCGTACACCGCCAGTCGCCAGGTCAACGGCTTGTTGTATCTGGTCAGTCGTTACACGCCTTACGTGCCCGATATGCCGCCTCATTATACGGCCAGCAATGCAGAACTGAGTGACGCGCAATCACGAATTGATGAAGTAGCCTTGCAAGACCTGTTACCTAAGGTGCGCAGAGATGGGCAGCTAGATGAGCTACTCGCGCCAACTGACTGCTACATACCAACCAACTCCGAGTTAACACCCGATTCGGCATCGATTACCACCATCAGCGTGATTCCGTTCAACGCGCCAGAAAGCATGCGCTCGAGATGCTACACGGGTGAGGCCTATGGCATGTATATGTCAACGCAAGCGTTGTACCTGACCGCGCAACGCTACGAGTACGACGAGACCAGTAGTGCCGATTTTTCCATCATTCATAAATTCGATCTGGAAGGCAATTCCGTGGCTTATCGCGGCTCAACAGAAATTCCAGGTACTTTGGGTCACGGCGAACAGCTCGATTTTCGCTTAAGTGAGTACAATGGTCTGCTGCGCGTGATCACATCAGAATACGATTATTCCGGTGGTGGTCCGATCACGCCGTTCAGTGATGACTCAGTCGACGCAGGTGCAGATAGCATCGACCATCGCATCACAATACTGCGCGAATCAGAAACGGCCGTGGCACTCGACACGGTCGCAACCCTTCCGAATGAATCTCGACCAGCGGAAATTGGCAAACCCGACGAACGCTTATACGGCGTGCGCTTTTTTGCAGAGCGCGCCTATATGGTGACGTTTGAACAAATAGACCCACTCTACGTGATCGACTTAAGCAACCCGGAAGACCCGCGGATTGCTGGTGAATTGGAAGTACCGGGCGTAGCTGATTTTCTGCACCCCGTATCCGAGCAACTATTGCTGACCCTGGGGCGTGACGTAGAACTGGTTAATAACGACGGCAATGAATTTGCGTTAATGCAAGGTTTGAAGCTGGAGTTGTTTGATGTCGCCGATATCAGCAACCCTCGGTCGATTTCCCGTATCAGTCTTGGCGATCGAGGTTCATGGTCCGACGCACTGCATACTCGCCACGCGTTTACCTTTCAAGCCAATTATCTGGGTGACAACAGTAATGCCCGCTTCGCAATCCCGGCAGATTTGTACCAGGATGGCGACGCTGGAGATAACCCACTCATCTGGAATCAGCAGTGGCAGAGCAGCGGCCTGCATCTATTTGAGATCGACAGTCCGCAGAGCACATCGGCCACGCTTGTGTCGGTTGGCCAACTGCTGACCGAAACCGTCGACAGCGGGCAGCGCACCGGCAACGGGTTTGGCAGACGCTCTGTGTTTCACGATGACGCTGTGTACTACTATTCAGGGAATAGCTTGTGGTCCAGTTTCTGGTCAGATCCATCGGCGTTGCAAGCGCTGCACTAGTCAGCAAAACGCACGAGCTGTTAAACCTCGTTTCTCGCTCTTTACCATGGCACCGGTGCTTCTATAGAATGCGAGCAGCGTCTTTAGGAGTACCGCTATGGATTCCCGTCTTTACTTTGTGCTCGGCGACCTTATTGCCAATATTGTGTGCGGCGCCCTTATTGGCGCTGCCTGTTATCTGATTTTCGACCCGGCCTGGAATATGCTGGCTGCTATGTTCTTTGCCATGGGCGTGGGCATGGTGGTGTCCATGCTGCTGTGGCTTCCCACCAGTATTGTGTTGGGCGCGATGGAAGCAATGCTGCCAATGATGCTCACCGGTATGTACAGCGGCATGGTGGTTGGTATGTGGGCCAGCATGCATCCCATCAGCCTATCAATGTCGCTATTTGTTGGTGGCGTTGTTGGACTGTTGACCATTACATTGATCTGGATTGTGAACAACCAGCTTCGCGGCGTAAAACCGGTTGGGGAGAAAAACTGATGGACCTGGTCACGCAAGCAAAATGGGATAAGGCCGCGCCAAACTTTGACATCATGGCCGGTGGCGCTGCAGAAGAACGCTGGTTGCCCCATAAAACCGAGCTGTTTTCTCACATGCAGGGCAAGATACTGTTTCTTGCCCTGGGCACTGGCCTGGACATTCCGGCCTTTCCAACTGGCCAAACGATTGAGGCCATCGACATAAGCCCCGAAATGCTCAAGCAAGCCCAGCCACGCCTGGCCGCTTACGACGGCAGCATTCATGCACAAGTCATGGACGTGCACGAGCTCGATTTCGACGACAATCAGTTCGACCAGGTCTATACCTCCTGCACGTTTTGCTCAGTGCCGAATCCGATCGAAGGGTTGAAAAGCCTGAAACGCGTGCTAAAAGCCGGCGGCGAACTGCGAATGTTTGAACACACCGGCAGCCAGTATTACCCGTTCAAGCTGATGATGGATTTAATGACCCAGATTAGTCGGCGAGTTGGCCCGGACATGAATCGCACCACCGTCGCAAACGTGCAAGCCGCTGGTTTTGAGGTTGTGGAGGTGAACAACATTTTTCTGGACGTGGTAAAGACAATTACGGCGGTAAAACCGGAATAGCCAATATTGGTCATGCCGGTGCAATACGGATAGCCTATATTTTGCTCAGCAATAATCCGCTCACTATCATTGGATTTTGCGATCCATTCATAAGCACTGCACATTTTTCAAAATGTATCAATTGGCGATCGATCACAGCCTTTCACTTTGCCAATAACTGCTTTAGTATCGGTGCCACCCCTACTACATAACGCGTTACTTATTCATAGGAGCAAATAATGGGATACTCAATCGACACCATAGAAGGCATAGGCCCAGCGAACCGTGACAAACTTCGTGCTGCTGGCATCAAAACAACCGACGCCCTGCTGAAACTCTGCTGCGACAAAAAAGGCCGCAAGGCAGCCGCTGAGAAATCAGGCTGTTCAGAAGGTCAACTGCTGAAGTGGGTCAACATGGCTGACCTGATGCGCATCAAAGGCGTAGGCGAAGAGTACTCAGAGCTTCTCGAAGCGGCCGGCGTAGACACCGTAAAAGAACTGCGTAACCGCAATGCCGAAAACCTGACCCAGGCCATGGCCGACACCAACGCGAAGAAAAAACTGGTTCGCTCCGTGCCCAGCCTGAAGCAAGTCACCAACTGGGTAGCACAGGCAAAGACATTGCCACCTACTATTACTCACTGAGTAATTACGTTCGTTGTACTGTAACCACCCAGGCAGGAAGGTGTTCCCTTCCTGCCTCACTCCTGTGCCATCGATTGCGCAAAGCCTATTCAAGACGATGATCTGTAGGTAGCTTGTGCTTATAAAATCTTTGCTTGAGTCAGCGATGGTTAACACATTACGCGCTTTCAAGCAGCTCCCATTTCCAAGCGCTGCATGCGCCATCCCGTAATAGATGAACAATCAGTAGCTGGAAAAAGCACCCTTCCCAAAGTACTCTACCCTCAGTCCACCACAACCTGAGACCCCACATGGCCGACCCAATCCACGACGCCCCCATCATGTCTGACCTGTTAATTGAAGGCCTCAATCGTTACAACGACGAGCCCTGCATGTACCTCGGTGGCGACGTAAAAACCTACAAGCAGGTTCGCGAAATGACCAGTCAGCTGGTTCAAGCCCTGCAGTCCAGGGGTATAGAAAAAGGCGAACGCGTTGCCGTAGTATCGGGCAATCGACCCGAAGTACTCGCCAATATCGCCGCGATGCAAATCGCTGGTTGCGTTGGCACGTCACTGCACCCGCTTGGTTCTCTTGAAGACCACGCTTATGTGCTGAACGATGCATCGATCACTACACTTATTTTCGACTCCAGTCTTTTCCAGCAACGCGCAGAAGAGCTCAAGGAAAAAGTACCCGGCCTGAAAAATTTGCTTGGCTTTGGCCCCACTGATGTTGGTGAAGACTATCTAGCACTGGCTGAGAGCTTTGAACCCAAGGACCTCGAACGCCCGGACATTGACCCCGACGATATTTCTTCTTTTACCTACACCGGCGGTACCACCGGCAAACCCAAGGGTGTAATGCAGAACTATCGCTGCGCGTCCTACATGACCATGATTCAAATGCTGGAGTGGGAATTTCCTGACGAGTTGCGCATGCTGATCGCTACTCCACTGTCGCACGCTGCCGCTGCGTTTTTTATTCCTGTATTGCAAAAAGGCGGAGCATTTTATGTCATGCAGGGCTTCAGCCCGGATGGCTTTTTCGACATGGTCGAAGAACACAAAATTACGGCCACCATGTTGGTTCCGGTCATGCTGTACTACGTGCTGGATCACCCACGTGCGAGCACCGCTGATTTATCGAGCCTGGAAACCGTATTCTATGGTGCATCACCGATCAGTCCGGCACGCTTAAAAGAAGCTATCGAAAAATGGGGGCAAATTTTCTATCAGTTCTTCGGCCAATCCGAAGCGCCAATGGTGCTCACCAATATGCGAAAGAGCGAGCACGATCTTTCCAAACCAGAACGCCTGGCGTCCTGCGGCCGACCCACGCCGTGGATGAAACTTGCCCTTCTTGACGATAACAATCAGGAGGTACCCAAAGGCGAAGCAGGTGAAATCTGCGTGCGCGGGCCGTTGGTGATGCAGGGTTATTTAAACAAACCCGAACAAACCGAAGAAGCGCTGGCGGGTGGCTGGCTGCACACGGGCGATGTAGGCAAACTCGATGACGACGGCTTTCTGTACATAGTAGACCGAAAGAAAGACATGATCGTGAGCGGCGGTTTCAACGTATTCCCGCGCGAGGCGGAAGACGTAATCTCAGCCAATGAGTCGGTCGCGCAGGTTGCGGTGATAGGTGTGCCTGATGAAAAATGGGGCGAGGCTGTGAAAGCCGTGGTTGTTTTGAAACCCGGCGTTGAGGCCAACGATGCACTTGTAGAGCAGATTACCAATCAGGTCAAAGACGCTAAAGGGTCCGTGTACGCACCGAAATCGATCGACTTTGTGGACATGATTCCCAGTACGCCGGTTGGCAAGCCTGATAAGAAAGTATTGCGGGCGCAGTATTGGGAAGGTCAGGGGCGGCAGGTTTAGGTTGCAGCCTTTTTGTTCTCGTGGAGCTGACCGAGTTAACTAAACGGATGATTCCTGATAATAGTCTCGTTGCGGTCAGGCCCGGTAGAGACGATATCCACCGGAACACCCATTAGAGCCTCTATGCGGTCAATGTAATCGCGAGCCGCCTTGGGTAAATCGTCCATGGATTTTGCCCCAGCCGTACTGTCAGACCAGCCGGGCATAGTTTCGTACACGGGGTTTATCTTGGCGATGTCTGCGCTGTCAGTTGGCATCACTCTCAGTGCCTCACCGTCTTCCGTTTCATAGGCCGTGCAAATCTTGATTTCTTCAAGACCGTCTAACACATCAAGTTTTGTGAGACAGATTCCGGTCAGGCTATTGAGTATCACCATTTTCTTCAGAGCAACTGCGTCCAGCCAGCCGCAACGGCGCGGGCGCCCGGTGGTCGCTCCGAATTCATGGCCTTTGCTGGCAAGATGTTGCCCGGTTAAATCGAATAACTCTGTTGGAAACGGTCCTGAGCCAACACGTGTGGTGTACGCCTTGGCAATTCCCAGAATATAGTCAATGTAGTTTGGTCCGAAACCGCTGCCCGTAGAAATGCCACCGGCCGTGGTGTTCGATGAGGTGACAAACGGGTAGGTGCCATGATCAATATCCAGCAAGCTGCCCTGGGCACCCTCGAACAAAAGGCTTTTGCCCTGCTCGTAAAGGTCATGCAATAAAGAGGTGACATCCGTGGTCATGGGGCCCAATACATCCGCGAACGACAACGCTCGTTCGAGCTGCTCTTCATAGTCCAGCGCGGCTGACTTGAAGTACTGGCTGAGTACGAAGTTATGATAGTCCAATACTTCGCGCAGTCGATCAGCGAAACGATTGGGGTGCTGCAAGTCCCCCAGTCGCAAACCGCGACGAGCCACTTTATCTTCATAGGCCGGCCCGATACCGCGCCCGGTAGTGCCAATCTTGGCATCACCACGCGCCGATTCACGGGCATTATCCAGCGCTACGTGGCATGGCAGAATTAATGGGCAGGCCGCGCTCAAACGTAAACGATCTCGAACCGGCACCTCGCGCTCTTCCAGCGTGGTCATTTCTTGCAGCAAGGCTTCCGGCGCCAGCACCACGCCGTTACCAATCAAACATTGCACATCGTCACGCAAGATACCCGAGGGAATCAGGTGCAATACTGTTTTTTGGCCATCAATCACCAGCGTATGGCCGGCGTTATGCCCGCCCTGAAATCGAATTACCGCGTCAGCACGCTCAGTCAGCAAATCAACTATTTTGCCTTTGCCCTCGTCGCCCCATTGCGTACCCAGTATTGCCAGATTTTTATTCATTGCCCTTCGCTTTGTTGATCACTTACCGTTCGGCCACTGTCCAGTGCCCATTACTTGCTTTTTCAAGCCATTTATCCGCGTTTGCTATTGCAGACCCATCGAGATCGGTTCGAACAATTTCGCCGTCTGCCCGCAGCGCGTTGACGGCGTGCCACAGGTCAACGTCGTCCTCTGCCGGCGCGATGATGGCGTTGACTTGCTGTTTAGGGCTGGCGCCCAATTGCAGCAAACATTTCAGGTCTGCATTGAAGCCGGTTGCCGGGCGCGCTCGACCGAATGCAGCGCCAATCTGATCATAGCGACCGCCATTGGCCACCGCTCTGCCAACTCCTGGCACAAACGCTGCGAACACTAAGCCAGTGTGATAGTTGAAACCACGCAGTTCACTTAAATCAAAATACAGCGACACATTCGGGTAGCGGCTACGAATCTGCGCAGCCATGTGTTTGAGATCGGCGATCGCCGCATCAAGCT
The DNA here is from genome assembly GCA_030429735.1 of Gammaproteobacteria bacterium. Taxonomy (GTDB): domain Bacteria; phylum Pseudomonadota; class Gammaproteobacteria; order Pseudomonadales; family JAUIET01; genus JAUIET01. Next base: position 85,816 of record JAUIET010000015.1, on the reverse strand, counting down.
GATCAGTTGAACCAAGTTGTACCGCCCTGTCCAACACGGTTTCATCGCCATTTAATTCGGCCAACAATGCAATTTGCGCACGCAGCCCGGCATGAATTTCCTGCTGATCCAGCCACTCCAGTAACTCTGACTGACTCTTGGTTTGTAACAGACCGAACAATTGCTGCTGTTGCTCATCATTCAAGCCTGCACCGGCGATTAATGCGGTGTAGATACCAACATGACCCAGGTCCAGCGTAATGTCATCGATACCAAGACACACCAGACTTTCCAGCATCAGCGAGACAATTTCTACGTCGGCCTGCACATCCGCCACGCCATATAATTCCGCGCCCACTTTTATTGGTGCGCGCGAGGCTTTCAGCCCAGACGGTTTCGCATGCAACACACTGCCTGCGTAACTAAGCCGCTGCGGCCCTTCAACCGCGAGACTGTGGGCGTCTATGCGTGCTGTTTGCGGCGTGATGTCGGCACGAATACCCATCATCCGACCGCTTGCCTGATCGATCATTTTGAAGGTTTGCAGGTCCAGGTCTTCACCCAAACCAATCAGCAAGGATTCGGTAAACTCCAGCAACGGCGGCATTACGAATTGATAACCCCAGGTCGCAAACAGATCCAGCAACTGGCGCCGCACGTGCTCAAGACGGCCGGCGTCCGCCGGCAGCAACTCTTCAATTCCGTCTGGCAACTGCCAGCGTTCGGAGGTCTTGGTCATCGCTAAAATGTGTCAGTTGAAGAAATAAAGTAACGCGGTGCCACTCAGCATGCTTGCCAGGCCCAGCATTCGCAGCTGCCTGTCGTGCAGACTTGCAGCGCTCAGTGCTGCGTTGCGGTATGCCCTGGGGCTGACAAAAGGAATGATACCTTCTATGACCAGCACCAGGCAGCCGGCAACTATAAATTCCTGCAGCATCACGAAGCGCGGTTACTTGCCGCGCGAATCGTTCATGTATCGAAAGAAGTCACCGTCTGGGTCGAGCAGTAATATGTCCGACTTGTTACTAAACGTTGCCTGGTAGGCCTTCAAGCTGCGGGTAAACGCGTAAAACTCAGGGTCTTTGTTAAATGCGCTCGCGTAAACGGCAGCAGCAACGGCATCACCTTCACCACGTGTTCGTTCTGCTTCACGATACGCTTCAGCTGCGATAATAATCTGCTGGCGGTCTGCATCAGCGCGAATACCTTCAGCAAGCTCTCTACCCTGAGACCGATGCTCAGCCGCTTCGCGTTGCCGCTCAGTCTGCATTCGGCTGTAAACTGCACCACTTACCGTGGGTGGTAGATCGATTTGCTTAACGCGCACGTCAACCACGTCGATACCAAACTCGCGTTGCGCGATGCCATTTATCTGGTCACGCAATTCAGTCATCAGCTCATCACGTTCACCTGAGATCACCTCATTCAGCGTACGTTCACCAAACTGGTTACGCAGCCCAGTATTGATGCGCTGTGACAGCAGGCCCTGAGCGCGGCGTTCTTCGCCGTTCGTGGCTGTATAGAACTTGTCGACATCGGCGATCTTCCACTTTGCATACCAGTCTACTTCAACGCCTTTTTTCTCAACCGTCAGAAAATTCTCCGGGCGCACGTCAACGGTTAGAATTCGGCCATCAAACGTTTTGACCGAGTTGACGAATGGCCACTTGAAATGCAAGCCGGGCTCTATGTCGGGCTTAACAATTTCACCAAAGCGCAACAACACAGCACGTTCCGTTTCCTTAACGATGAAGACACTCATTGCCGCAAGCAGAGCGACAATCAGCAGGAAAATGGTAAATCCTAGACTTTTGCCTTGCATGTTAACGGCCCTCCCTTCTTCGTGCCGCATTCTGACTGTCGGCTTTAATTTGCCTAACCACTTGATCGGTTAGAGAGCGGAGTTGATCGGTGCTGGAACCAACCCCGGACGAGTTTTGCACCAGCTTATCCAGTGGCAGGTACAGCAGGTTGTTACCACCTTCTACGTCAACCATGACTTTTGAACTATTACTCATCACTTCCTGCACCGCGTCCAGGTACAAACGCTCACGGGTTACCTGTGGTGCTTTGCGATACTCGGCCAGCAGTTTTTCAAAGCGCTCGGCTTCACCTTCTGCGTTTGCAACGACCTGTTCCTTGTAAGCATTGGCTTCTTCGAGTTGCCTTTGAGCGGCACCACGTGCCTCCGGAACAATCTTGTTGGCGTACGCTTCTGCTTCGTTACGTGAGCGTACTTCATCCTCACGCGCCTTGATCACGTCGTCGAACGCAGCTTTGACCTCATCAGGCGGATGCGCTCCTTCGATGTTCACTTTGGCAACCAGAATACCGGTTTGATAGACATCTACGTAATTCTGCAAGCGCGCCTGTACCTCGGTTGCAATTTGCTCCCGGCCAGCGGTCAGCACTTCATCCATAGCTGAACCGCCCACCACATGACGCAATGCGCTTTCGGTAGCATGTTGCAGGCTGCGTTCCGGATCTCTGATGGCGAGCACAAATTTCTTCAGGTCATTCACCGTGTATTGCACCGACAGCGAGACATCCACAATATTTTCGTCTTCAGTCAACATGTGCGCGGAATGGCTGATGGAGCGCACTTTGGTGACATTGTCTTTGCTTACTTCGTCAATGAAACGCGGGTTCCAGTGCAAACCGGCCCCGTTGGTTTCAAGGTACACGCCAAATCGAAGAACAACCGCTTCTTCCTGCTGGTCAACCTGATAAAAACCCGATGCCCCCCAGATGATGGCCACAGCCAGCGCAAAAACGCCAAAGCTGCCGGCCGTAAAGCCGCTGCCACCGGCGCTTGCGCCGCCGCTGCCGCCGGAGCCACCGCCAAATATGCCGTCAAGGCGGTCTTTGAATCGACGCCAAGCCTCGTCCAACTCCGGGGGGCCATCATTATTGTTGCCCCACGGGTCTTTTGAGCCGTTGCCGTTATTACCCGGTTCATTCCAGGCCATAGATATCTCCTTAAGACACACAACACAACGCCGAGCCCGGCCGTCACAGCAGGCTTGGCGCTCTGTTTTCAGGGAACGGAGTGTATCAGATTTAGGGCATGCCCTGAATATATCTATGCGGGTTGGCGCAGCCTGTCCCAGGGAACGTCGGCGGCTTTTAGCCAACGTCTGAGATCCGATTCCGGCGCCCGAACTTCCAGCACGCAATGGCCTTGCTCGTCATAGTGCTCCTGCACCACCGATTTATGCTCGTACAACCGCGCGCGTAAGCGTGAATGGTCGGCTGCCAGAGGTAAGGACGCGTGGATGAGATTCTCACCCAGCAACTCGGTAATGGCCTGTTCCAGCAAGTCCAGCCCGGTCGCCTGCAACGCCGACACATACACCCTGACCGGCACGCCTGCGGCATTGCGCTCAATACGAGGCTCAACATCTTCCAGCTGGTCAATCTTGTTGTACACCAACAAGGTCGGCCTATTGCTTGCGCCAATCTCCTCCAGCACCTCATCCACTGCCTTCATGTTCTCGGCACGCTCGGCGCCACCGGCGTCAATCACGTGCAGCAACAGGTCGGCTTCAATGGTTTCTTCCAGCGTGGCTTTGAAGGCCTCTACCAGCTTGTGTGGTAAATCTCGAATAAACCCCACAGTATCGGCCAGCACAACCGGGCCAATATCGTTGAGATCAAGACGCCTCAGGGTTGGGTCCAGGGTGGCGAACAGCTGGTCGGCTGCGTACACACGCGCTTCGCTGAGCTGATTGAACAAGGTGGATTTGCCGGCATTCGTATAACCCACCAGCGAAATCGTGGGCACTTCAGAACGCTGTCTTGCGCGCCGTCCAAGCGCGCGCTGCCTGTGAACTTTTTCCAGGCGGCTTTCAAGCGACTTCATGCGCTGGCGTATCAAACGGCGGTCGGTTTCCAGCTGCGTTTCACCCGGTCCGCGCAGACCAATACCGCCTTTCTGGCGCTCAAGGTGAGTCCAGCCGCGTACCAGGCGAGTAGCCACATAGTTCAACTGCGCCAACTCGACTTGCAACTTGCCTTCATGGGTACGTGCTCGCTGCGCGAAAATATCCAGAATCAGGCCGGTACGGTCGATAACGCGGCATTCCATTTCTTTTTCAAGGTTGCGCTGCTGGCTGGGCGACAGTGTCTGGCTAAAGATCACCAGCTCGGCTTCTTGCTCGCGCACGGCGTTTACAAGCTCACTCAGCTTGCCCGGGCGAATCAGAGAATGCGGGTGCGGCTGAAAGCCAACCGCCGAAACAAGGTCGCAGACGGTGGCGCCAGCCGATTCACACAATTCCAAAAACTCATCGACAGGAGACACGCTCTGGTCCCCCCGGATATCGATATAGACTAGAACCGCTCGTTCGCCGCTTTGGTGTCGATCAAAGAACAATAGGTTGGTTCAGTCCGGTAAGTGTGGTGTCAGTGCCGCCAGGCAGGAATCAATCCTGGCTGTCTTCGCCTTCAGCCTGCTGCTGAGGTATGCGTACGTTACGCGACGGCACCACAGTTGAAATCGCATGCTTGTATACCATTTGACTGACCGTGTTCTTCAGCAGAACCACGAACTGGTCGAATGACTCGATCTGGCCCTGCAATTTGATGCCGTTAACCAGATAGATGGACACCGGGACGCGCTCCTTGCGTAGCACGTTCAGGTAAGGGTCTTGTAAGGTATGCCCCTTAGACATAGCGATATCTCCTTTTGCAGGCTGGGGCTCGACCAACGGGGTCGAGGAAAGCCACCGCGCCTTTCGCTCTCGTTAGTATAACGTATCAGGCTGGGTTCGACCTCAGACTTAGTCAGTGGTTCCGGTCTAAATTTTCGATTAATTGCAGTGCCTGGCTGATTATTGAGCGCTTACGCACACTTTCTGCGCCTTCAAAGCCACTGGAATAGTCATTATCAGCCGCAATCAGTGCATGCACATCTGACCAACCGCGCATCCATGTCAATTGCCGTTTGGCCAACTGGCGGCTGGCGATTACACCGCGCTCACGCATCTGCCCGTAGTCCAGCTCGCCGTGCAAATATTGAACAACCTGGCGATACCCTACTGCACGAAGCGAAGGGGTTGAAGGATCGATGCCTTTGCTGAGCAAGGCTCGCACTTCATCAACCAGACCGTGTTCCAGCATGTGCTGAAAACGCCGCGCGATGCGCTCATGCAGCATAGCTCTGCTGGACGGCTGGATGGATATTTGCAAAGGAGGCTGTGCCAGCGGCCCTGCACCACCCGCCGCTTTGTGCAGCTCGGTCATGGTCGTGCCACTGATTCGATAGACCTCCAGCGCGCGCTGCAAACGTTGCGGGTCGTTGCGGTGAATGCGTGCAGCCGACTCAGGGTCCACCGCCGCCAACTCCGCGTGCACGGCCTGCCACCCGGATTGTGCTGCCAGCGCTTCAATGTCGGCCCGCACTGCTGGGTTGGCGGAAGGCATTTCAGCAAGGCCGTCGCGCAAGGCCTTGAAGTACAGCATGGTTCCACCGACCAATAACGGTAGCTCGCCTTGCTCATGGGCCGTGTTAATTTCGCGCTGAGCGTCAATAACAAAATCGGCGGCCGAGTAAGTGTCCTGCGGATCGCGAATATCGATAAGCTGGTGCGGTATGCGTGCCAGTGTGGCCGGATCAGGCTTGGCAGTGCCAATGTCCATACCACGATACACCGCGCTGGAATCAACGCTGATCAGGCGGCAACGGCACTGTTCGCTGATTAATTCAGCCAGCCCGCTTTTGCCAGACGCGGTTGGGCCCATTAAGAACACCACCCTGTTGCTCATACGCGAGGGCTTACTGACCGCGCAGAAACAGTTTGTCGAGTTCGGCCAAGCCGAGCAGCGTCCAGGTTGGCCGGCCATGATTGCATTGACCGGCGCGTTCCGTGACTTCCATTTGCCGCAGCAAGGCGTTCATTTCTGTCAGGCTCAATTGCCGATTCGCCCGCACGGAGCCGTGGCAGGCCATGGTAGCCAACAGGTCATCAATTCGGTCCTGCACCCGGGTACTTGAACCAAACTCGGTAATATCGGCCAACACATCACGCACCAGCTGCTCGGCGTCGTCGCGACTGAGCAACACCGGGATGCTGCGCATAACAATGGCATCAGGCCCCATGCGCTCAAGCCCAAGCCCCAGACTGGTCAACAAATCTCCCCACTCGTCGACGTAACTGGCTTCTTTTTCACTGACCCGGATACTTAATGGCACTAATAAGGGCTGTACTTGAATACCCTGTTCAGCCTGCTGCTGTTTCATGTTCTCGTAGACGATGCGCTCGTGGGCAGCGTGCATGTCCACCAAAATCAGGCCGTCAGCATTTTCGGCAAGTATGTAAATGCCTTTCAGCTGCGCTAATGCGTAACCCAATGGCGGTGCATCGGTTGCGCTGTGCTCGGTCAGCACTGGAGCGGATGCCTGGCCAGAACGATCGCTTGACGCTGCCTGCGGATGCACCTGTCGATAGAATGCAATTTGCTGCGCCACATTGGCACTGTGATCATTGCCTTGCATGGCATGACCTGCCGCTGAGTACAATGGCAAGCCCGATTGCTGCGCGCTGGTGAACTCGGTCGACTCCGGGATCGACGAGCCTGATGGAACCTGGGCACAGCCATCGGATTCCGGCCGCACGTTGGCGAGAATCTGGTGCAATGAGCGGTAGATAAAATCGTGCACGCTGCGTGATTCCCGAAAGCGCACCTCATGCTTGGTGGGGTGCACGTTGACATCCACCATCACAGGATCGAGTGTCAAATACAACACATAGGCCGGATGACGGCCATGAAACAGCACGTCTCTGTACGCCTGGCGCACGGCGTGACTGACCGTTTTATCTCGCACAACTCGACCGTTGACATAAAAATACTGCATATCGGCCTGGCTTCGATTAAACGTAGGCTGCGCGACCCAACCGCGTAAACTCAGGCCGATGGCGGCTTGATCAACCTCAATCAAATTGTCAGTAAACGCTGAGCCGCACAATCTGGACAGGCGACGAATTCGTTCCAACTCTGTTTCCGCGGCCGGTAATGAAAACAGTACCTTGCCGTTGTGCTGCAAACTAATGGCCAGATTAAAATGACTCAGCGCCACGCGTTTCACTACTTCTTCGCAATGATTAAGTTCAGTGCGTTCCTGCTTTAGAAACTTGCGCCGCGCCGGTGTGTTGTAAAACAAATCCCTCACCGTGACACACGTGCCAACCGGATGACCATCGGGAATCCGGTCTTGCAACACGCTGCCTTCACATTTTTGTTGCCAACCGCCGTCTTCTGCACGCCTGGATTGCAAGGTCATGCGCGCTACCGACGCGATACTGGCCAGGGCCTCACCGCGAAAGCCAAGGCTGATAATGCCGTCCAGGTCATCCTGTGTAGTGATCTTGCTGGTCGCATGCCTGCCAAACGCCATGGCAAAGTCATCTGCGTGAATGCCGGCGCCATTATCTCGCACCCGAATCAGCTTGATGCCACCTTGTTCCAGCTCTATATCAATTCGGCTGGCGCCAGCGTCTACACTGTTTTCAAGCAGTTCTTTAACCACGGAGGCCGGTCGCTCAACCACTTCGCCCGCGGCAATCTGGTTCGCCAGAGCAGAGCTTAGAATGTGTATGCGGGTATTATCGGGCGCACTGGCCTCGGTCAGTGCCATCAGCCGGGTATCTTCAACTTCTGACCAATTCGAATGGTATTGGTCTTCAGACCATTCAATGATTTAAGCGCTTGCATACTGACCTGATAGCGTTGCGCAATGCCCGACAACGTTTCACCGCTGCGAATTGTGTGAGTTGCTATCTTGCCTTGTGACCTGGCTTTCTGCGCCGCTTGCCAGGCTAGCAGGCTGCCTTCGGGCGGCAGGTCTTCGAAATACGCCTTCACGCCTCTAAACAGAGCCGCGGCCAATTCTGACTGATACTTTGAACTGTTAAGGCGTCTTGCCTCTTGCGGGTTGGAGATAAAACCGGTCTCCACCAACAGTGAGGGTACCGATGAACGCAGTACGGCGAAATTAGCCTGCTGCGGCCGGTTCTTGTGCATGGGTGCGACCGGCTTCAATTCGCGCACCAGCGCCTTGCTGGCCCGTTCACTGGCTTCCTTGCTGGCCGTTAGCGCCAGATCAACCAGAACTCTGTTAACGTCATCATCAGTTTGGCGCACCCCGCCAAACGTGTCAGCGGCGTTTTCACGCTCCGCCAACTCGGCGGCAAATGTGCTGGATTCCCCCCGCTCCGACAAGGTATACACAGACGCTCCATGCGCGCTCTTGATTCGAAAAGCATCGGCGTGAATCGATACCATCAAGTCGGCCTGTGCTTTGCGCGCCACCGCGGGTCGTTCAGTCAACGACATGAAATAATCTCCCGTCCGCACCAGCACGGATTTAAAGCCGGGCTCTTTATCAAGCAACGCCGCAAGCTTGCGAGCAATGGCCATCACCACTACCTTCTCTTTCACACGCCGTGCGCCAATAGCGCCGGGGTCTTCACCACCGTGGCCGGCATCAATTGCCACTATGATATCGCGCTTGTCATCCAGCGACGGTTTGGACACTACGATCGGTTCAGCGCGTTTTCGGTTCTTGTCCAACAAGTCGATCACCAGGCGATTGCCATACTGTTCATTCGCGGGCAATGTAAAGCTGCGTGGTTCGATCGCTGAGGCAAGATCAAGTACGATGCGCAGGTCGTTTCCATTGCGTATGCCTGAGCGCATTGCCTTGACGGGGCTGTTTTTCAGATCAATTACATCGAGTGCGGTGTGCAATCGGGCGTCTTGCAGATCAATCACCAGACGCCGCGGATTGCTCAAACTCAGCAGGGAATACTGGCCTATTTCACTGAGATCAAAGACCACTCTGGTACGCTCTGGTGCACGCCAGACGCGCACTCCTTTGACCGATACGTCCGCCGCCATAACAGGCTCTGGAAAGACCAGCGCCACACTCAGCAGCACTAACTGGCTGGCCAGTAACCACCGGCGTGGTAAGGATTTTATAAACACTCTGGATTCCACTCTTCAAGAACGCGTCGACCAACGTCAGTCTGTGCGCTGACCAGCAATTCTCTGGCGCCGCTATTTGAACCGCTTTTGACAGACAAATCAATTTCAAGGTCACAGGTTGGCAAATAGCCCTCCGCGCGCTGCGGCCATTCCACGAAGCAGATGGAGGCTTCATTGAGGTAATCCCTGAAACCCAATAACTCAAGCTCCTCTACATCAGCCAGCCGGTATAAATCGAAATGATTGATCTCTTTGCCGGCGATCGTATACGGCTCAATGATGGTATAGGTCGGGCTTTTTACCGCCCCCTTATGACCCAGCGCCTGCAGTACGCCGCGCACGAATGTGGTCTTGCCCGCGCCCAGTTGGCCGTTGAGCGCAATTAATACACCCGGAACCAGTACATTGGCCAGCCCGGCCGCACAGCGCGCAGTATCCGATTCGCTGTCAAGCGTCACTCTGGCCGTGTCAACAGACTGGCTCACAATACCGATATCCCACACGCCGGCTTTGCGCGTTGCGGATCGTTGAGCAAGCCACTTACATAGCCGGCTAAATCGCTGGCGCGCAAACCAATCGGGCCTTTGCCATCACGAACGGCTTCATCAGCGGCGGCACTGTGCAGACTGCAGCCCAGCTGCATCGCCTGAGCGGTTGAAAGACCCTGCGCACACAGCGCACCAAGGATACCGCTGAGCACATCACCCATACCACCTGACGCCATACCGGAGTTGCCATAAGGGCACAGTGTGGTTTTTATATTCGGCCCCGCCAGCACCGTGCCCGAGCCTTTCAGCAAGACATGGCCGCCAGTTTTGTCACGCAAATTGGTTACTGCAGCAAAACGGTCTTTTTGTACTGCCTGGGTTGTGCACTGCAACAGTCGTGCAGCTTCCCCAGGGTGCGGTGTGGCAATATGATCAAGGTTGGTAAGCAGGTCGAACCAATTCTGCTGAGCGATCACATTCAGCGCATCCGCATCAATCACCACGCGTTTGTCACCCGCAGTGGTCAGTATTCGGTGCAGCAACTGCGTGCCCCAGCTTAGCTGCCCCAGGCCTGGACCGACCACAACACAGTCACAGGCATTAATCAGCGGCTCAAGCTCTGCAGCACAACGCACGGACCGCGCCATTACTTCGGGACGATGGGCAATGAGTGCCGCAACGTGTTCCGGGCGGGTAGCTACGCTGATCAGGCCCGCACCACTGGCAAGCGCCGCAGAAGCAGCCAGGGTTACGGCACCACCCATACCAAGCTCACCACCAACAACCAACACATGGCCGTGCGAGCCTTTGTGTGAATCGATCGCGCGCCTCGGTCTGGCGGCAAGTTGCTCCGGCAGATTCAGTATTTGCGCCAGCGGTTCAGTGTCCGCAAACACGGCCGCTGGGATGGCCAGGTCAGACAGCACAATATCACCACAACAGGCGCGACCACTGGCGGTCAGTAAGCCACCTTTTAAGGCCACAAAACTGATGGTGCAATCGGCCGTGACTGCAGCACCCATGACTTCACCCGTATCGCTGTTAAGCCCGGAAGGCACATCAGCAGACAACACCGGTCGACCACAGCGGGAAATGCTGTCAATCAAGAAGCGACAGTCGTCTCGAACGGTCGCGCTTAGGCCGGTGCCAAGCAGGGCATCCACCACCAGATCACCGCTTGCCAGCCACTCTTCCAAATCTGCAAGCTCATCCAGGCTGTGCAAAATCAGCCCGGACTGCTCGGCCATTTGAAACGCAGACAGCGCGTCGTCTTTCAGAGTGTCGGGAGGCCTGAGACTTAGAACCTCAAGCTGCCAACCGCGTTCTGCTGCAAGGGCTGCAAAAAGGTAACCGTCACCGCCGTTATTACCGCCCCCGCACACCACGCGCACGGAACTGGCCTCAGGCCAACGCTGCTGCATAACGCCTAGCATTGCCATTGCGGCACGTTTCATCAACACAATGCCCGGGATACCGTGCTGTTCAATCGCCACGCGATCGAACTCACGCACAACAGAGGTACGGTACAGCTTGCTGGGTAGGTGGGCACGGATAGACATGGGCAATGCGGTATTATCTCACCCATTGCATGACGGCGACAGCAATTGAACTCAGAAGAACTGCACAATTTAAAGCAACGGATCAAAAACCGCGCCGAGCAGCTTGGCTTCCAAAACCTGGCCGTGTGTGAACCCGAGCTGGGCGAACACAGGGGCCACTTGATGGATTGGCTGACGAACAATTACCACGGCAGCATGAGCTATATGACGGCGCATGATGGTGTGCGAGCCAGACCCAAGGCACTGCTGCCAGGCAGTGTACGAGTGCTGACCGTGCGTATGGATTATGTACCGGGTGATCAGCACGCCGATGCATTACTGCGCCAACCCGGCAAAGCGTATATTGCGCGCTACGCGCTGGGCCGTGACTACCACAAACTGATGCGCAAGCGCCTGGCAGCGCTTGCCAATGACATCAATGACTGGCTGGCCAGTGAGTATCAGCACAGAGCGTTTGTTGACAGCGCCCCGGTGCTGGAACGCGCACTGGCACAGCGGTCGGGGCAAGGCTGGATTGGCAAAAACACCATGCTTATCAATGCCCGTGCCGGGTCCTGGTTTTTTCTGGGCGAGCTGTTCACCAACCTGGAATTACCCCTTGACCCACCGCAACAGGAGCAACACTGCGGTAGCTGCAGTGCCTGTCTGGACGTTTGCCCGACCCAGGCTTTCGTAAAACCCTGGGTGTTGGATGCGCGCCGCTGTATCAGCTATCTGACCATAGAATCGCACGAGCCCATTCCACTGGAACTGCGCCCGTTAATGGGCAACCGGGTATTTGGTTGCGACGACTGCCAACTGGTTTGCCCGTGGAACAAGTTCGCCCAAGCCAGCCGCGAAGCGGACTTTCAGCCACGGCATGGGCTGGATGACAGCGACCTGGTTGATTTATTCAATTGGAGCGAAGAAGAATTCCTGCGCAACACCGAAGGCTCCGCGATTCGCCGAATCGGCTACAGTCGCTGGCTGAGAAACCTGGCCGTGGGATTGGGCAATGCTGATTATGAGCCACGCATAGTCGCCGCCTTACGCCAACGCCTGCCACAGCCTAACCCGATACTGCAGGAGCACATCGAATGGGCACTGGCAGCGCAACTTGGGCGGCAATTCGACCTCCAATAATGGCCGTTAATCACTGAAAAGCAGCGTGGAACTTGTGTTATCCTCGCGCGCCTCCCCAATCGCATAATAAAGCAGGTGCACGCTATGCCCGTTTTTACCCGAAAATCGCTTGTTCGTTCGCTGACCATTGCCACCACTGGCTCTCTGATGATGATCTGGCAACTGCCTGCAACCGCGCAAGGCATGCTGGAAGAGGTGATAGTGACCGCCCAGAAACGGGAACAGAGCCTGCAGGACGTGCCCATTGCCGTGTCGGCCTACTCTGGCGCCATGCTCCAGGAATCTGGCGTAAAAGACGTTTTCGACTTGCAGGTTAACGCACCCAGCCTGAACGTTGACCAAAACCAGAATGCCACGACATCGACTTTTTCGATTCGGGGCATTGGTGGCGGCGGTAATAACTTTGGTATTGAATCATCCGTGGGTGTGTACGTTGATGGCACCTATCGAGCGCGGCAAAATGCCATGATCTCGCAACTGGTCGACATGGACTCGATTGAAGTATTGCGTGGACCACAGGGCACACTGTTTGGCCGCAACACTTTATCCGGCGCGGTGCATTTTAAAACCGTGGCACCTGATCATGAAGGCACAGGCTTTCTGGAAGGCTCGATTGGCGCTTACGACCTGCGCAACCTCAGCGGCGCAAAATCATTCAGTCTAATTGATGATGTATTGGCCGTGCGCTTCACCGGTTACTCCAGCGCCAGAGACGGCTGGGTAGATAACCTCACAACACCGAACGACACCGACGAAATTTTTGACAGAGACCGCTTCGGGTTTCGCGCCCAGGCGCTGTACACACCAACCGATAGCCTTTCCATTCGTGTCATTGCTGACCACGGTGAAATTGATGAAATTTGCTGTGGTACTACCGTACTGAACGACAATAACCGAGTAAACCAAACCTCCGCGGCCGGCGCCCTGGGTACCGATGCCATTCTGGAACCGCGCGGCGCAACATTTATTCCTGAATCGCGTATTTTCGACAACGTGGTTACCTACAACTTCAACCCGGTGTCAGAAAGCGTGGATAAAGGCCTTTCTGTTCAACTTGATTATGACCTGAATGATGCCTTCACACTGACCTCGATCTCTGCCTGGCGTGACTTCGAATCGTTCGACATGATCGACGCCGACTTCACCGACTTGAACGCCCTGATCGACACCAACCTTGCCGAGCAGTCTTCGTTTTCGCAGGAACTGCGCGTTGCCTTCGTCGGTGAAAACCTCAACTACGTTGTTGGTGCAAATTACTTCACCCAGGATCTGGACTCTACCTCTACTCTCACCTTCGGCGAAGACACAGAAGCCATTGCCGCTGCCTTTTTAGGTTTGCCGCAGGGTTTGATTATTGCCAACCAGTTGCCGCTGACTGCGCTGTTGGGCCAACCGTTCTTCCCGCCAGGCGGCTTCGCCACTGATTTCAACAAACAGGAACACGAAAGCTGGGCGATTTTCGGACAAGCCGATTGGCAAATAAGCGACGCCTTCACGTTAACAGTTGGCTTACGTTATTCCGACGAAGAAAAAATTCTGAACACCACCTACGTTGAATCCGGTGACGAACTGGGTTTTTTCCAGCCCGCGTTTGCCGCCACTCAGAAGCGCGCCAACATCAATGAAACCATCACCGACGATCAGGTTACCGGCACTATCAAACTGTCGTGGTTCGCAACCGACACCACCATGATGTTTGCGTCTATCAGCACCGGTTACAAGGCAGGCGGCACCAACACCGACCGAATTGACCCCGCATTTGCGCAAGTGTTTGGTCCCGAAACATCCACAGCTTATGAAGTTGGCATGAAAGCGGAATTCCCTGAGCAGGCAATGCGCTTGAACGTATCACTGCACTACACACCGGTTGACGATTACCAGGTGGGCACGTTCACCGGCTCAGGCTTTAACGTACAAAACGCCGCCACCATCGAGACTTACGGTGGTGAAGTAGAATGGCTGTGGCAGGCAACTGACTCGACACGTTTGCAAGCCGCCTATGCCATGTCGATTGCCGACTTCGACGAATTCGAACGCGGCAACTGCTGGAACATCACCCCGTTCCGATTCGGAACACCTGACCCAGGTGGCCGCTTCAACGTTGGCACCGCCGAAAACCCAGAGTTTGTCACCGCCGCCGATCCACGCGTAACCAACCCATTGGCGCCTGATTTCTGTGACCGAACCGGCGACCGCCTTGGCACCAACCCCGAGCATTTCTTTGTGCTCAGCGGCCGCCAGGAATTCCGCCTCAGTGACAGCGTCACCGGCTTCGCCCTGGGCGAATTCGTGTACTACGGCGACATGATACTTGACCAATCAAACGAACCCCTCAGCGAGCAAGACGCCTACAACCTGCTGAACCTCAGAGCCGGTGTTTACCTGGAGAACATGGACGCCGAAATCACCCTGTGGGGCCGCAATGTCCTTAACGAAGACTACAACGGCACCACCTTCCCGGGCGTTCTGCAAGACGGCAAGCAAATTGGCTATCGCCGCGAACCAGCCACCTGGGGTTTAACCTTCAGAAAAGACTGGTAAGCGCCACCGGTCGCAGTCTTGGCACTCAAGGAGTTTCAGGGCCGCTTACCTCCTTTGCGAAGGTAAAAAACGCAGGCCGAAGGAACAAAAATGACTTTCTCAGAAAGGCATTTTTGAGAGAGAGGGTACCCCGGAGGGGCCCAGTTGCGCAGCAAAGGGGCTACGCGGCCCTGAAACGGATCAAGTAATCCTATCTCGCAGCCTCTACTTACCAAGGAAAACGGCCACGCACCGCTCAACAATCAATAAAATGCTCCCGATAATATTGCATCTCCGCAATAGAATCGCGAATATCGTCCATCGCCAAATGCGAACCCTGCTTCTTAAAGCCAGCCAGTATTTCAGGCTTCCAACGTCGCGCCAACTCCTTCAAGGTACTCACGTCCAGATTCCGATAATGAAAGAATGCCTCCAGTTCGGGCATCCATTTCGCCATGAAACGCCGGTCCTGACAGATCGTATTGCCACACATAGGTGACTGATTGGCTTGCACATGCTCTCGCAAGAAATCCAACGTTTCGCCCGCCGCCTGCTCCACTGAATAGGTACTTGCCCGCACACGGTCTACCAAGCCTGATTGACCGTGCTGGCGCGTATTCCACGCATCCATTGCATCGAGAATACTGTCAGGCTGATGAATGGCAATGGTTGGTCCCTCCGCCACCGTCTGCAAATCAGCGTCCGTCACAATGGTCGCAATTTCAATGATCACGTCATTGAATGGGTCCAGACCCGTCATCTCCAGATCAAGCCAGATCAATCGATTATTGTCTTTTTCCACTCGTGCCCTGCCTTATCGCTTGTCTCCCCGGAAACAGGCGGCTGCCTATTCCTATTCTCTGCATGGTAGCATCTCGTTCCCGATTTCGCCTTTAGCGGTGCGTCATTCAATGTGAGTAAAAGAAAACTTAGCGAGCGGCAACAATCTCGTGTTCTGCAGCAGCAGTCCAAATCGCGTGACCAACCAGGGCTGGTTATTGTCAACTACGGGCGCAGGGTAGAAGTTCTGCTCAATGACCGGGATCTGACCACGGAATGCACTGTACGCGCAAACATCGCACCACTGGTGGCCGGAGACCGGGTGCGTGTATCAGAAACCGGCGCTATCTCAGCGTTGATGGAACGCGATAATGTATTGCTGCGCCCCGACAGTCGCAATCGCCTCAAACCCGTAGCTGCCAATATCGACACCGTATTCATCGTAATCGCACCCGTACCCAGCGCACACGCCAATCTGATCGACAGATATCTGGTGGCCGCCGCACTATGTAACATGCAGGCGGTACTGGTGTTGAATAAAATTGATTTACTGGGCCCGCAGTCGAGTGATCTCATCGCCATGCTGGCCGGCTACGAAAAACGCGGTATTGACGTTCTCAGAGTGTCCAGTCAAAACGGCAGCGGCGTGGACACTTTTCGGGCAGCCTTTGGCAATGGAACAGGTGTATTGGTTGGCCAATCTGGCGTGGGCAAGTCGTCGCTGATCAACGCCCTTCATGCACGTGAAGTGGCCGAAGTGGGTGCGCTCTCGGAACGAGGCAATGAGCTGAGCGGTAAATCCAAAGGCACGCACACCACCACAGCCGCACGCTTGTTTCATTTGCCTGGCTCAGGAGCGCTGGTGGACTCGCCTGGCATACGCGAGTTTCAGTTGTGGCATGTAGACCCGGCTGATGTCATTGCAGGCTTTCCGGATCTGGCTGAGCTGGCAGAAGGTTGCCGCTTCCGGGACTGCACACACACCGCTGAAAAAGAGTGCGCCGTGCAAAAGGCCCGCAAAAACGATGCGCAAGTTGAGCAGCGCTGGCAAAGTTACTCACGAATTCTGAGCAGCCTGTAGAATACGATGCTCGCTAAAGGGTAACTATTTAAGTGTCGGTTGTAGCGTAGAAGCCGTTCTCAAGAGGTTCTGACTATTGAGCATTATTCCAGCACGACCCATTAAGGATTACTGAATGGAAAATCTGTTTATCTTGTTGCAAAAAATAGTGCCACAACACTTGCTGTCGAGGGCCACCGGCTGGCTGGCCGATGTTGAATGGTTGTGGCTAAAAAATGCCTTGATTGGCCTGTTCATCAGCCAGTACGACGTTAACATGGACGAGGCCCTTCATTCTGAACCGGAGGCCTATCGCAACTTCAACGAGTTTTTCACTCGCCCGTTGAAAGACGGTATGCGCCCACTGGCAGACGCTGGCCAGTTTATTTTAAGCCCCGCAGACGGTGCCATCAGCCAGCTCGGCACCATTGAAAGCGGCGATATTTTTCAGGCAAAAGGCCAACATTATACCGCCACTCAACTGCTGGGTGGCAACGCCGAGGCAGCAAAGCCATATGCAAATGGTGAGTTCATAACTGTCTACTTATCACCCCGAGATTACCACCGTGTGCACACAGCAATAGGTGGTACGCTGAAAGCGAGTACTTACATACCTGGCGACTTGTTCTCAGTCAATGAAACCACTGCTCGCAAAGTACCGCAACTTTTTGCGCGCAACGAACGCCTGGTCGCATTGTTTGATACCGATTTGGGTGAGGTGGCCGTGGTCATGGTGGGTGCCATGATCGTTGCCGGAATTGAAACCGTGTGGGGCGGAAGAATGAGTACAGACAGCACATTACCAGCCGCCCCCCTGACGCTGTCGGCTGGTGATGAGATGGGGCGCTTCTATCTTGGCTCTACGGTCATCTTATTATTCGAGCCAGGCAAGATTCGTTGGTTGGAAGGCATGACCGCTGGAGCAGCGCTCACTATGGGTCAAGCGATTGCTGAGCGCATTGAATGAGGCGGGCGGGGTATCCGGCAGGCCGGCTAGAAAGCTCTGACATCAGCGATCGATTTCGCACCAAGTGCCAGCATACATACGCGGTCAAGGCCCAGCGCAACGCCCGCACACTCGGGCAAGCCGTGCCGCATTGCGGCCAGCAATTGAGGGTCACACGGTTGCTCTACCTTACCCAGCTCTCTGCGACGCGCATTATCCAGGTCGGTGCGACGCTGCAGTTCCGCGGCATCCAGCAGCTCGTGATAGCCGTTGGCCAATTCCACGCCCTGGTAAAAAACCTCGAACCGGCGCGCCACCTTGCAGCCCTGCGCGTCATACTCAACCCGGGCCAGCGCCGCCATGGATTCGGGGTAGTCGTATACCACCGTCAGGCTGCTCAAAGTGGGCTGTATAACATGGCTGAACAGCAAATCGAGTAATGCGTTTCGGTCCAGAGTTTTGGCCAGCTGGTGCTGATCAGTACCCAGCAGGTCAGCGAAGCCATGCCCAATCGCTGTTTGCTGCAGCATTGAGTGGCTGGCTCGATGCGGATTGAAACCCAGGCAATCCTTAAACAATGCGCCGTAAGAGTGCTGCTTCGGCGGCGCGCAGTTCAGCAGGTGTCGCAACAATTCGCACAGCTCACGTATCAGCTGGTGTTGATCAAAATTCAGCCGATACCATTCCAGCATTGTGAATTCGCTGGCGTGCAAGCGACCATGCTCCCCGGCTCTGAATGCTTTACAGATCTGGTAAATGTCACCGCTGCCGCTGGCGAGCAAGCGCTTCATGGCAAACTCAGGTGAGGTCTGCAACCAGTGCGGGCTCGCGTCGCCATCGATGGCCACCGGGAGCGCCTGCAGAAAGGGGTCACTCACGGAATAGCGACTCAGGCATGGGGTATCCACCTCGAGCACTCCGCGCTGATCAAAAAAGCCGCGAACCCGCGCCAGCAGATCCGCACGCGCACGTAAGGTTTCCCTTGAGGTATTGGCCTGCCAGTGGTCGATGGACAACTCGGAGATCAGCTTTTAGCGCGGTTCTGATATTCCCCAGTACGCGTATCCACTCGAATCACCTCGCCGATGTTCAGAAACAGAGGTACTTTAACCACCGCGCCGGTGCTTAGGGTAGCGGGCTTAGTCCCGCCTTGTGCGGTATCCCCTTTCAGGCCTGGATCGGTATCAACAATTTCCAGCTCAACAAAATTCGGCACGGTCACAGCGATCGGCGCATCGTTCCACAAGGTGATCAGGCATGACTCCTGCTCCTTGACCCATTGCGCCGAGTCACCCAGCGCTGTCTTGTCCGCCTGCACCTGTTCAAAGCTGACCGGGTCCATAAAATGCCAGTACTCGCCATCGTTGTACAAGTACTCCATGTCTTTCTCAATTACGTCGGCACCTTCCAGGGTATCGCCTGACTTAAACGTTCGCTCCCATTGTCGTCCGGTCTTGAGATTCTTCAGACGCACCCGGTTGAATGCCTGCCCTTTACCCGGCTTCACAAACTCATTTTCCACGATTGAGCAGGGGTCACCTTCAAGAATTACTTTGAGGCCTGCCTTAAATTCGTTGGTTGAGTAATTTGCCATGGGGAAATCTCTTAAGGTGATCTTTTTTTGGTCAGTATTGGCGTGATTGCCAGGTGCAATGATACAGGTTTGGCAGGCAATTTTGGGTAGACCAGGATCAAAAAACGGTCAAGCCCTGTTCGACCAGAGGCCGTCATCAGACAGTCGGTGAAAATATTTTTGTTGGAAATGCGACGAATTTTCGTTCATCTCCTATACTTTTTTGGAATTCACATCATTTTCGCAGCATGTGGTCATCGCCCAGCACCCAGTGCCTAGCAGGACCTTGAGATTTGTTATTCAGCCATTTGGTTGACTAGGGAATCGGCAGCGAAAAAACACTACTGAGCAGTAAGAGACGTTTTTGATGAGCCAGTCCCTACTCCGCCGCCTGGGTGTGCGCGACCAAACCCTTAGCAAGCTATCCATGTGCAAGGCTGACAAGAGCAGCGTTGAGGAATGGATAGGTAATCTGCCGGTTGCCAACATCGGCGAGACCACCAAGCAGTTGTACTTGATGGCCGAAGAGCTGCTAAAGCTGCAAACGCCCGCTGACAACAGGCTGGACCTGTTATCGATTCTCGCGCCGCGCATAGAGAGCAACCTCAAATCCCTGAGTAAGCACTACCAGCATAAGCAGGCCTTACTGCCGACCAAATCACAGCAAGTGGTTGACCTCACGCACGCACTGCGCATGTGTGTGGCTAACAATTACACCTTGGCTGCGGTAGAACTTGCCCACTCGAAGTCAGGATTGCTGCGACGCCCGAATAAGGCGCACACAGCGCGTGCTGTGTGTGGTGCGATGCGGTTTCTGAATGATGATTTGCTGCTGTGCTACCAGCTGTATACGATTACACCTCGAACCTTGTGGTTCAAGCTGCACCAGCTGTATGCAATCAGTTGCGAGCTGCAGATAGAGAACACGGCTGCTGATGAACACACCCCGCATGGTTTGTATGGGCAAAGTCTGTTGCTTGGTTCTATCAAAGCCAATCAACTGCGCCAGGAAGACCTGTTGCCGGTTGTGGATCTGATTCCTGGCTGGATAGATAAAATTGCTATATCGCGCTATGAAAGCGGCCAGATACCCTCGCTGTTCATGCTGAATCGTGATGCGGATCGGGGCCCAGTTTATTCACACCTGTTGAACAAGCAAGCACTCAGCGCGTGCCAACTGCAACTAAGTACCACAGAACTTGTGCAACATCTTCGGGTGCTCGTCGACAGTGCTGAATCCGGTTTTGTTGAGGAAGCCGGAAAACGCGTACGCATTGATTTGCTCAATCATCTGATTCTCGCCTGGGGCAAATGCACCAAACGCAGTTTCATGAGAATTAACTCCGAGGAAAAATTGGATATCTGTGTAGGCCTGGGTGCCGCGCACTATTTTTCAGCCGGTGACACAGATATTGACGACATGCGGCAGCTTGCCGCAGCGGCGTTGGCACGCGAGGCGGCGTTTGAAGAATTTCATGACTACAACAAGTTATCTGAGCCTGCTGTACAGCAGGAGTGGGCTTCTGAAACACCACAAATCAGCAAAGATGAAGACGGCGTAGAATGTATAGATTATGCCGGCGCATCGGTCAGCCGCAAACCCAGTATGCCCGAAGAGCAGGCAACGGTGCACGTACATGTGAACAACGCCAGCCCCGGAGGCTACAGCCTGACCCTGCCCGATAACGACAAGTTTAGAATCCATGCAGGCGATCTGATCGGCATCAAAGACGCCGCGACTGAACTCTGGAGTATCGCCGCAATACGCTGGCTTCACCGCCCAACGCGCACCGAACTTACCTTCGGTGTAGAACTGCTCAGCCCCGCATTTTTACCCTCGATCGCACGCAGTATTCAAACTGAGGGGGACCCTGGGGATTACCAGCCGGTACTGATGTTACCGGAAGTCAGCGTTACCGAGCAGGGTGCTTCGCTACTGATCTCTGATGCCAATATAGAAGTTGGGCAGACCATGCAAGTACTGGATCGCGATCAGATCCGCATGGTAAGAATTACGGAACAAATCACCAAAACTCGCGTGTATGGTCAATACAGTTACGAGAACTTTGATGCAGCCAATGATGGCGTCTCAGACTCACAGGATCTGTTCGATACCTTGTGGGGGAATTTGTAGACTGCTGTACAACACAGCAGAAATTATAAAAACACCAATACTGCATAGAGCCAATGACGACCAACACACTCAAGATTTTGCTATCCAGCCATTCGCAGGATGGTGCCGAGCGCATTAACCATTTGTTTCGAAATGCGGGTCAGGCCACGCAAACGCATCGAATCACGTCGCTGGAAGACTTGACCCAGTGCCTTAACGACGAGCATTGGGATCTGGCCCTGTGCGAACAGCAAAACACCGTTATTGATATGCATAAAGTGCTCGATCATATTGTGCAGTCGCGCGCAGATACACCGGTCATATTGCTTACCAGCGAGCCCAACCGGGAGTTACTTATTGATGGCATGAGCCGTGGTGCGCAAGACGTCATCGAATTGTCCAACCAGGAACACCTGCTGTATGCAGCGAATCGCGAGGTGGAAAACCTTCGCATACGCCGAAAGCATGCCGATCTCGAGCGATCGCTGGCGGAAGTGAGTGGTCGCTTCGATACATTGATGTCCAATGCTGATGACGCAGTCGCCTATATTCTCGATGGCATGCATGTAGACGTTAACGAAGCATACGCCTCAACGTTTGGCCTGCAAGACCGTGACGAGTTTCTTGCCATACCGGTTGTGGATTTAATCAGCGAAGACGATCAACAAACCTTTAAGATTTTTTTACGCGCTTATAACGAAGAGTCGGAGCAAGAACTCAACGTACACTGTGTTAGCCCGGCGGGGGACTGCTTCGAGGTTCGAATGCGGTTTGCTCCAGCCGTGTTTGATGATGAAAAGTGTACTCAGCTTATTCTGAGCCGTACGGAAAAATCGGCCGCACCTGTGGCGGTAAATGCACTGCCGGACAGCGTCGATCCGCTGACAGGCTTGCAAACGCGTTACAGCCTGGTCGACGAGTTAGATCAGTTTCTGGTTGGCGAACACAGCACTGGTTGCTTGTTGTATTTCAGCATCAACGATTTCTCACAGCTCAAGAGCCGCCTGGGGCTGTCTGGCAGTCGCTCAGTGCGCCATGGCGTGGCTGATTTCATTGATCATGCCTTCAGCGAACACGAAGGAGCTGTCGTTGCACACTACGGTGAAGACAGCTTTACCGTTCTGTTGCCGGCTGCGGCGGATACAACGGCCATGGTCAGCGCCAGAAAGCTGTGCGAACGTGTGGAAGAACACATTTTCGACATTGATAACCAAACCGCACAATGCAGTTGTTGTGTCGGAGTGGTTGACCTGAGCAAATCGCAGTTTAATGATGCCAACGAGGCGATGGATACGGCATTCCTGGCGCTGGAAGAAGCGCGTCAGTTGTTCGCTGAAGACAGTTCCATGCCTGGCATTATTCTGTACCGACCAGGCACCGGCGACGCTATTGAAAATATCTATGACATACGTGAGCTGGTCTCTGAACAGCGATTGCGCATGATGTTTCAACCAGTCATCAATTTGCACGGCGAACCACGAGAAAGCTACGAGTCTACGCTGCGTATGGTGGATGGCGACGGGCAGGAGCAAAGCGTTGACACCTTGTTCCAGGCAATGAATCAGAAGTCAGGCGATACATCGCTGGATAAATGGTTGGTTGTTGAAGGCACAAAAAACGTTAAGGCCCAACGTGAATCTGGCAAAGCAACTACGCTGACCATTAATCTCACGCAAAATGCGCTGATCGATAACACCTTCAGCAACTGGCTAGGCGTTGCGATGAAAGCCGCGCAGCTATCACCGGAATGCATAACCTTGCAATTCAGTGAGAAGACAGTTGCACATTACCTGAAACAAGCGATTCGATTTCGACAGGAAGTGGCTGAATGGAACTTTAAATTCAGCTTGAGCGAATTTGGTCGAAGCCAGGAATCGTTCAAGGTATTGCAGCACTTTAAAGTCGATTATGCGTTCATAGACTCCAGTTTTGCGATGGAGTTACAAAAAGACCCAACCAATGTGGAAGGCTTGAAATCGGTACTGAATCGCTTACAAGAGGCCGGTGTCTGTTCTGTCGTTCCTTACGTAGAGAATGCCGCAACACTTGCCAGCCTTTGGCAAATGAATGCGCACTATATACAAGGCTACTATCTACAGGCGCCCAGTGAAGTAATGGACTACGAGTTCGCAGACTCCGTTTGAGTTCATCAACGCTGTGCTATTGCGCGTCTGAGAATCCCAGCAGATACAGAATGCCATCCAGACCCAGTGTGGAAATGGCGTGTTCAGCCCTGCGCTGCACAATAGGCTTGGCGCGAAACGCAATTCCAAGACCAGCTGCACTCAACATTGGCAGATCATTGGCGCCATCACCGACCGCGATCACCTGCTCCAAACTAATGTGTTCACGTTCGGCGATCTCGGCCATCA
The DNA here is from genome assembly GCA_030429735.1 of Gammaproteobacteria bacterium. GTDB lineage: Bacteria > Pseudomonadota > Gammaproteobacteria > Pseudomonadales > JAUIET01 > JAUIET01. The sequence goes on along the minus strand of JAUIET010000015.1, from coordinate 62,319 downwards.
ATGAGGCTTTGCGGGCACCATCAACAATTTCGCCAGTGACCTGACCGCTTAGCTTGCCGTTTACCAGCTCAAGCTCATTGGCATAGACGTAGTCTATGCCGAGTTTCTGTTGCAAATACCGGCCAAAAAACGTAAAGCCGCCAGATAATATGGCGGTTCGATAACCCACGCGCTTTAGATTATGAATCAAACGGCCGGCGCCTTCAGTGATTGGCAAGCGATCATATACCTGATTCAGGCTGGACTCTGGCAAACCCTCGAGCAAAGCAACGCGTTTGCGCAGACTTTCTGTAAAGTCCAGCTCACCGCGCATTGCACGCTCTGTGATCTCGGACACCTGTTCTCCGACACCCGCCAACACTGCCAACTCATCGATCACCTCACCTTCAATCAGGGTTGAGTCCATGTCGAAACACACCAAACGGCGATTGCGTCTGAATACCGTGTCTTTTTGAAACGATATATCTATGTCCAGCTCGCTGGCCAACACCAGAAACTCCTGGCGAACCAACACCGGATCACTGACGGTGCCACGTACACTGAATTCTATGCAGGCCTTATTTTGCCCATTCTGCTTCTCAAGCGACAATCGTCCAGAGAGGCGCTTAATATCCTCGATATTGAGATCAAATTTATGCGTAACGCTGCCAATTCTGGCTATGTGCTCCGCGGTAATCGCGCGAGCCAGTAATGTCACTATGTATCTTGGCTGACCGTGTGCATCAACCCAGCGTTCGTAGTCTTCGCTACTGATGTCGGTGAAGCTTGCCTGCAAATCCAATTCATGAACATGAAACAGCAGTTCTTTAAGAATACCGCTGCCTTGCGGTACAGAAACCAAGAGACCTAAAGCAAGACTGCGATGAATCACCGCCTGTCCAATATCCAGCACCTGAATATCATGCTCGGCCATCAACCGCATCAGACTGCCCGTCAGACCTGGCTGGTCCTCACCTGTGATACTGATTAATGTGGTCTTGCTCATGTAAATGTCCTGTTCCGGCAAATGCTCCGGCTGCGGGGCGCTAAAAGATAGAATATTCACAGCAACAGTGCAATGAATACACTGTTCGATTTTGAGACTGATTACTATACTTGCTCATTGATTCCGTGGCAGGTCGATTCGGCATACCCTGCACAATGTCCGATATTCAAAAGTGCGAACAGCCCAACGCGCATCGATAGTCGTAAAGCAATAATGATGATTAGCACTGATCGACAACAAACAGACCCCAATCGTGGCCGACCAATGTGGTTTCTCGGTGGACTGATCGCCATTGGCTTGGCACTGCTGGCTAACGCACTGGCTGTTTGGAAGTATAACGATGACCGAGAGCGGCTCACCACGCCGCTTGCCGAGTTGATTGGCACGCAACTGGCCGATGCGGCCGCGCCCCTGGTGTTAAGCAATAATCAGCTCAGCCTGCAGGCACTGGCTCAGAAAGCAACACAAAATGACACCGTGGCCCATGCCGCATTCTACAATGTGCGTAACGAACTGCTGGCACAGGCTGGTAAGCGCAGCATGGCTGAGCAAGGTCAGCAGATTCGGCGCGAAATCAGCATGCAGAACCGCTTACTCGGCTATTCCCGCTTGTCGTTACTACCACCTGAACCCGGTTTAATTCATACCGGCTTACTCAATGTTCTGTGCGCACTGCTTACATTGACCGGCCTGGCAATGCTGGCTCGTTCTGTGTGGCAGAAGCCAGTCGCCTTGAAGGAAGACACACGAGCGACATCTAGCCTGTTGGAGAAACAATCCCAGGACGCATCGTACGAGCAACTACCCGAACCGGAAGGCGAATACGGAATTATCGCGGTAGAGCTGCTGCAGCTGCCACTAATGCGCAAGCAGCTGTCTGAAGATACCTTGTATGAGTATCTGACAACCTTTGAGTATTGGCTGGAGCAAGTGGCCCGCCTGTACACTGCCGACATTCGGGTGGGCGAAACCGGGTTCACCCTAAGCCTTAAAACTATCGATTTGCTGGATGAGCGCGGTGAGCAACTGGTCGCCCGCACAACCTGCTGCGCCTATGCGTTAATGAAGGCCTTGAACATCGCCAACAAACAACGCAGTGCCAATAGCGAGCCTATTTTTGAAGCCCGCATTGGCGCCCATGTCAGCGCACCACTGCAGAGCGAAGCGAGACTGCTGCGCGAACTGTATGCGCAGGATGCCCACCGCCAAGCCTGGCAAGCTTGCGCAGGAAAACCCGCCGGCACTGTCAGCTTGAGCCACAGTGTTGTAGCGCACCCTGACTGCGCCGAACTGAAAGTGAGTGGCAAAGACAGTAACGGCTTCTACGAATTGAAAGGCCTGGAACCGGTTGTGCTGTCAGACATTGACAATAAGGTCCAAACCATTGTTGATGAAATTTATAGGGACAAGAGCTTCAGTTAGGCTCAGCGGTCTTCTATCGTCACATAATCTACTTTCTGGAAGCCGCGTGGCAGTTTATTGCCACGCCGGCCACGTTCACCGCGGTAATGTTCAAGATCGGCCCACTTAAGCCCATGGTGCCGTTTACCCGCGTGCACACGCAGCACTTCCTTCTCAGACACGCACACAATCGCGATGGCAAACTCTTCGCGTGACTGCACTCTCGCGGTTGGAATACTGATGATCTTATTCCCCTTGCCACGCGCTAACTGCGGCAACTCACTGACCGGGAACGCCAACATGCGCCCTTCATTGCTGATTGCCACTATCAAATCATTATCCATATTTTTGACTTTCGCCGGCATCATTGCCTGCGCCCCTTTGGGCAGGCTCAGTGCTGTTTTTCCTGCCCGATTCTTGGTCTGCAGATCTTCGAGCTTAACCACGAAACCATAGCCCGCGTCAGAAGCAAGCACATACAATTCTTCATTGTCACCCATCATGCCACCGGTGAACGTTGCACCCGATGGGGGGTTGATGCGACCGGTTAGCGGCTCACCCTGGCCTCTTGCCGACGGCAAGGTATGCGCGGCAACGTTGTACACTCTGCCGGTCGAATCCAGCGTAACGAAGCTCTGATTGCTCCGCCCACGCACGGCAAAACTATAACCATCACCTGATTTATAACTCAAGCTGGCCGGGTCTATTTCATGGCCTCGCGCCGCTCGCACCCAGCCTTTCTGGGACACCACAACAGTAACCGGCTCGGTGGTCATCAAATCGGACTGGGTGAAGGCTTTGGCTTCGCCGCGCTCCACCAAAGGTGAGCGGCGATCATCCCCGTATTTCTCGGCCACCGCGACCAGTTCTTTTTTGATCAGTGTTTTCATGCGTGCTTTGGAACCGAGTATCTTCTCAAGGCTCTTGCGCTCTTCGTTGAGTTCCTTTTGCTCAGTCTTGATCTTGATTTCTTCGAGCTTGGCGAGCTGCCGCAACTTCAGTTCTAGTATCGCTTCGGCCTGTGTATCCGAAATACTGAAGCGTTCCATCAAGGCCAGCTTAGGCTTATCCTCGGTTCGGATAATGTGAATAACTTCGTCGATGTTCAAAAACGCAATCAGCAGGCCATCCAGGATATGCAAACGCTTTAGAATTTTATCCAGCCGGTATTGCAATCGTCGTGTGACGGTATCCGTTCGAAACGCCAGCCATTCCTTTAATATCGTCACCAGGTTTTTAACCGACGGTCGACCGTCAGTCCCGATCATATTCAGATTGATCCGATAGTTTTTCTCAAGATCGGTTGACGCAAACAAGTGCGCCATCAAGGGTTCGATATCAACCCGATTGGAGCGCGGTGTAATCACCAGACGCGTCGGGTTCTCGTGATCCGACTCATCCCTCAGATCTGACACCATGGGTAGTTTCTTGGCCTGCATTTGCTGACCAATCTGTTCAAGAATCTTGGAGCCGGAAGCCTGGTGTGGCAGAGCCGTGATAATAATGTCACCCTGCTCCATTTGATACACGGCGCGCATTTTCATAGTGCCGCGGCCTGTTTCATAGGTTTCCATGATGTCACGACGCGGCGTGATAATCTCTGCGTCAGTTGGAAAGTCCGGCGCCTGGATATGCTCACACAGCTGCGCTACCGTCGCTTTGGGCGAATCCAGTAAATGAATGCAGGCGCTGACAATTTCTCTGAGATTGTGCGGTGGAATATCTGTCGCCATGCCAACAGCAATACCGGTAATACCATTCAGCAATACATGAGGTACTTGCGCGGGCAGTACGCAGGGTTCGTTCAGCGTGCCATCAAAATTTGCCTGCCAGTCGACCGTACCTTGACCCAGCTCACCGAGCAGCAATTCGGAGAATTCGGTAAGCTTCGATTCGGTGTAGCGCATGGCGGCAAATGATTTAGGGTCATCTTGCGAACCCCAGTTACCCTGGCCATCAATCAGCGGATAGCGAAACGAAAACGGTTGCGCCATCAACACCATGGCTTCATAACTGGCCGAGTCGCCGTGCGGGTGAAATTTACCAATCACGTCACCAACGGTGCGAGCCGACTTCTTGTATTTTGCCGATGCTTTCAGGCCAAGTTCAGACATGGCATAAATAATTCGCCGCTGTACTGGCTTTAAGCCATCACCTATGTGCGGTAACGCGCGATCCAGAATGACGTACATGGAATAATCCAGATACGCTTTTTCTGTGTAATCTTTTAGTGAGAGTTCTTCTGGGGCTTGTGGTTCTGTCATCTTTTTTGGGCTTTCAGTTTCGTGCCACGAATACGCTGAGCCAGGTGTTTGTAAATGGGAAGCACCTGGCTCAGCTCACAATGGTAATAAATTCCGAGTTAGTAAAAATCGTTCAGTCTCTGTTTTGAACTTGGCACATTCCCAGCGCTGTATGTTACTTGGGCCGCTACGAAGCTCGATCTCTAAATCTCAGCCAAATTCCCTTTCTTCTCTAACCACGATTTTCTATCAGGAGAACGTTTCTTCGCCAACAGCATATCCAATAATTTCTCTGTACCATCGCCACTGTTCACAGAAAGACGTACCAGTCGTCTGGCGTCCGGGTCCATAGTCGTCTCGCGCAATTGCAGCGGGTTCATTTCACCCAAACCCTTAAAACGCTGAACGACAATTTTGCCCTTCTTTTTCTCGGCCTCAATCGTATCGAGTATGCCCTGTCGTTCGCTTTCATCAAGCGCGTAGTAAACATCGTGGCCAACATCAATTCTAAACAAAGGTGGCATGGCAACGTATACATGCCCGGCGTCTACCAGCGCACGAAAGTGACGAACAAACAATGCGCAGATTAAGGTCGCAATGTGCAAACCATCGGAATCAGCGTCTGCGAGAATGCATACTTTCCCGTAGCGTAATCCGCTAAGGTCCGCCGAATTCGGCTCTATTCCCAATGCAACAGAGATGTTATGAATTTCGGCAGAGGCAAGTATTTCGCTGGCGTCTACCTCCCAGGTGTTCAGAATTTTACCGCGCAAGGGCAGTATTGCCTGAAACTCTCTATCACGCGCCTGCTTTGCTGAACCACCCGCGGAATCACCTTCCACCAGGAATAACTCAGTACGATCCATGTCCTGGCTGGCGCAATCAGACAGTTTGCCTGGCAGCGCCGGGCCGCTGGCTATTTTTTTGCGCGCGACTTTTTTGCTGGTGCGAAGCCGGGTCTGCGCGTTAGCAATAGCGAACTGCGCAAGTTGGTCAGCGTCTTCGGTATGTTGGTTCAACCACAGGCTGAACGAGTCTTTAGCCACTTGCGATACAAATGCCGCGCATTCACGCGACGACAGTCGTTCCTTGGTCTGCCCAGAGAATTGTGGATCACGCAGCTTGGCTGACAGAACGTAACTGCATTTGTCCCATAAATCGTCAGCGGTCAGTTTGATGCCGCGCGGCACCAGACTGCGCAGATCGCAGTATTCGCGCAGGGCGTCGATCAGACCGGTGCGCAAGCCATTGACGTGCGTGCCACCTTGCGCGGTTGGAATCAGGTTTACATAGCTTTCTGTGGTTAGTTCACCGCCTTCGGGCAGCCATTGCACAGCCCAGTCAACTGCTTCGGTATTGCCTGCAAAGCTACCGGTAAATGGCGCGACGGGTATCGCTTCAAATCCCTGGGTGGCTTCAAGAAGGTAATCGGTCAATCCGTCTACGTAATGCCATTCCTGCTTCTCGCCGCTTTTTTCTTCTTTGAAAGATACTTTGAGCCCGGGGCACAGTACGGCCTTCGCCCGCAACACATGGATCAGCTTCGGTACCGAGAACTTTACGGAATCAAAAAACTGCGGGTCAGGCAAAAAACTGACTTTTGTGCCGGTGTTGCGCTTACCAACGGTGCCGGTCTCTGCAAGTTCGCTGACGCATTCGCCGTCTACAAATGAGCAGGAATATACTTTGCCGTCGCGTTTTATCTCTACTTCCAGATGCTGTGACAGAGCATTCACAACCGACACGCCTACGCCGTGCAACCCGCCGGAGAACTGATAATTATCATTATTGAACTTGCCACCAGCGTGCAGCCTGGTCAGGATCAGAATTACACCCGGCACACCCTCTTCAGGATGGATATCAACCGGCATACCGCGGCCGTCGTCGCTGACCTCTATCCAGCCGTCTTTGCGCAGCACTACATCAATGTTTCTGGCATGGCCAGATAGGGCTTCATCAACGCTATTGTCAATCACCTCTTGAGCCAGGTGATTGGGACGACTGGTATCAGTGTACATGCCGGGGCGTTTTCGCACCGGCTCTAAGCCTGTTAAAACTTCAATGGACTCAGCTGTGTATTCAGCCATAACACATCATTGGAAAAAGCAGCGTGAAGCTCTGCAGTGTTCCATTCTGCAGTGACGTCAGCAAGTGCAATTTATGGTATTCATCCGCTTGATGAATGAAATTGCGAGACAAAGGGGGCTGTGAAATTAATCCTGAGCGTAGCCTGTTGATTCAAGATCAACGTTCAGGTTCACGCCGCTCAAGCGCCAGATTTCAGTGTCAACATGACCGTCGGCGTGTAACTCCATCCATCGCACACCAGGGGCTGCGGGGTCAAGTTTGAAGTCGGCGCTGTTTTGTGCAAACTGAACACAGGTTGATGGTGACGACATGAATCGCACACCCGCTGAGGTGGTGTCAAAAATCTGGTGCACATGGCCCCAGCACACTACTTTAACGTTGGCGTGAGAGCGCACCAAATCGAGAAATTCCTCTGAATTACTGATTTGCTGCTCATCAAGCCATTCGCAGCCAACGGCCATGGGGTGGTGGTGAAGCGCCACCAGAGCGGGCAAGTCGGGTTGCTGTTGCAGGCAGTGGCGCAGAAAATTCAGTTCACTTTGGCTCAGCGAGCCACCCACTTCATTGGGTTGCACGGAATCAAGCATAATCAATTGCCAGCCGGCAACGAGTGCGCTTCGCGCCATTTCATTTCCGAAGCCAACCACATCGCGCATAAAGGCGGAGTCGTCGTGGTTTCCGGCCAGCCACAAAGTGGCTTGCTCAAAGCGAGCGAGTTTATTTTGAAAACGTTCGTACGCTTCGCGCGCGCCGTGCAATGCAATGTCGCCAGTAACCAGAATGACGTCGAATTGATCACTGCGCTGCTGCAACATGTCGAGCACAAGATCGAGACTGTTGTCGGTGTTCATGCCCAACAACTCTGCGGTGTCATCAGCACCCAGGTGACTGTCGGTTAACTGTACGACCCGCAATGGCCGGTGACCTTGATGATCAAGTGTGATTTGCAATGCCTGACCTGAACCTTAAAGCAACATTCCTGTTAAGTAGCGACCTCTACGTCCGGTGGCGGTCGACCTATGCGCAAGGTTCAGCGAATGGTGATTGGCTCTCTTGTTCGACCATGCGCTATGCACTGGCTCAAACATTCGCCAAGATACTGATTCAACTGTGCCTTCTCGTCAGGCAGATACATCTGAGGGTTGGGGTATGCATACCGCGGCTTGATCAAGCGGTGGCGGTTCCAACTAATCACCTCTGCCATTCGGGCATCATGATATACGCGAACCGTGAGTTGTGGACCCTTGGCCCATGGCAATAATACATCCTGCTGATCCAGCATAATTGTACTTGTGTAAGGGTTACGCTCCAGAAGGGTAATTTTGACTATAACCGTTGGTCCGTCGGCATTGTCGATAGCGAGTTCTAGCAGGTCAAACTCTTCCCAATCGGCGACCAGCTGCAACAAACGAACATAGTTCGCTTCGCATTGCTGATGTATGCCGCGTAAATTAGTTAGGTATCGACGTTGCTGCACAGTTAATATTCAATAATGGTTAATCTTTAGCCGTTTGGCGCGCCCCCAGACTAGTCGAGCCGACTTCCATAAGCAAGGGAAGCTCTGAAAAATAGGTGAAAGACAAGACCAGAAAACCCACAACAGAAGAATATGCGCCTTGCTCCTGCTTCTGATCTGCTAAGATTAGAGACAAGGTTCACATACGCAATGTGACCACTTACGCAAGAAACAACCGTCAGAAAACTGAAAAGAATTATTGGGCAAGGGAATGAATATGCTGCGTTTGATTTTTAAGCACTTTGTTTTAGCGGCGACATGCACCGCATTTGTGCACACAGCCAGCGCTGAGACACTAGCGCGCATCTATGAGCTGGCGGTCGAAAATGATCCTGTTCTGAAAGCAGCGCAAGCCAGCTACAAGGCCAATAGTGAAGCAAAAAACCTCGCGAGAGCGGCCTTGCTGCCGCAAATTAATGGCAGCTACTCCTATACCCAGAATGACTTTGATAGCTCAAACATTGGCGTCGTGGAACCACAGGACCCAAATGACCCCAGACCCTTTATCCCTGGTATTCAAACGATTGAGACGGATACCGACACGGAGCAATTAAACATAGAGCTTCAGCAAAATGTGTTCAACCTGCCCGCCTGGTATTCGTTCAAACAAGGTAAAGAGCTCTCAGAGCTTGCAGCTGCACAATTCGCCTTTGAACAACAGGACTTAATCGTTAGAGTTGCAGAGGCCTATTTTAACGTGCTGCGCGCCAAGGAAAATCTTGACACGGCAATTGCGGAAGAAACCGCGATTCAGCGACAGTTAGAGCAAACAGAGCAGCGCTTTGAGGTTGGGTTGATCGCTATCACTGATGTGCATGAGTCGCGCGCTGCTCACGACCTGGCGGTCGTGACACGGCTGGAGGCGGAAGGCCAGCTCGGCATCGCCTATGAAGCCCTGTCGGTTATTACGGGCGAACAACATTCGAACATCTGGTTGCTCAGCGAAGAATTTCCTGTCACCGAGCCAAGCCCTCTGCAGCGTGCTGAGTGGGTAGAGTTTGCCTTAAAAAACAATTATCAGCTGAAAGCGGCACGCCTGTCAGAGAGGGCTGCTCACCAAAACGCTAAGGCGAAGCGCGCAGAACACCTGCCCAAACTGGTTGGAAATTACGTATATTCAGACTCAACAACCGACGGCAACAGCTCGTCGACCGTGTTCAATGAAGAAGGTCTGGTGGACGACCGCAGAGATGGCAGCAGCGTAGGATTAAGCCTGACAATGCCATTGTTTGCCGGAGGCAGCATCAGTGCGAGCCGTCGCCAGGCCGCGCAAGAATACATTCAGACGCGCGAGAATCATATCGCCAGTCAACGAAATACCATTCAGAACACGCGCTCGCTGCATCTGTCGGTTGTGACCGATGTTGGCAAGGTAAAGGCGCGCAAGCAATCGATCACTTCGTCGCAAAGCGCTCTTGAAGCAACCCAGGCGGGCTACGAAGTTGGCACCCGGAACATTGTAGATGTGTTGGACGCGCAGCGCTTCCTGTTTCGCTCTGTAAGAGATTACTCGAACGCTCGCTATGACTATGTCATAAATATGCTGCGTCTCAAACAGCAGGCTGGCACGCTGACGCCGCAGGAAATTTACACGCTCAGCAAGTGGTTGGCTGAACCGCCTGCACCCTCCGCAAGTACCACTCCACAAGGCTGAGCAAGTTAGCCCGCATTACTCGGGCAGCAATTCACGCACCAGTGCCAATTGCCGCTGGGTCGCCCCCCTGTTCGCCTCAACCACTGCCTTGTTGGCGGCACCCGCCTCGGCATGACGCTGCGCGTTGGTTAGAATCGATTTAACCTGCTCTGCAATATCTTCCGCTTTGTAGACGCGATGTGCTCCGCCCTGGGCCAGCAGTTGCTCAACAATTTCCTGAAAGTTAAAGGTGTGTTCGCCAACCAAAACCGGCAAGCCCCAGGCTGCGGGTTCGATAGGGTTATGACCACCGCGCTCCACCAGGCTGCCACCGACAAACGCAATATCGCAAGCGCCATACAAAGCCGCTAACTCACCCATGGTGTCGCCCAGCACCAGTTGAGTTTCGGAACGCACCACCTCCTTGGAACTTCGCCGCGATATTTGCATACCTTCTTGCGCGCACAGCGAATACACTTCCTCGAAGCGTTCCGGATGCCGCGGCACCAGAATAAGCAGCGCCGAAATATCATCATTCAAAAGTAAACGGTGCGCTTCCAGAATAATTTGGTCCTCACCACTGTGGGTACTGGCCGCAATCCACACCGGTCGTTTGCTCGCTCCTTGCCACTCTTCGCGCAGTATTGCCGTAGTCTCCATAACGTCTTGGGAGATACTGTGATCAAACTTGATACTACCGGTGATGCGCAAGCGCTCGCGCGGCAAACCCAGCTGCACAAACCGCTCGCCGTCCACCTGGTTTTGCGCGGCCACTCCGCCCAGCTTTGCCATCATCATCCCCGACACACTGGGCGCCCGGGCGTAGCCATTGGCGGAGGCTTGCGAAAGACGCGCATTGATGAGCGCTGTCGGAATATTGCGCTCGAAACATTGACGCAAAACATTTGGCCACAGCTCGGTTTCCATGATCACGGCGATGCAAGGCTCTGTAGTGTTAAGAAAACGTCGAACACTGCCGGGCAGATCATAGGGCGCGTAAACGTGATCTACTGTGTCTCCAAAGCTGCGAAACACCTGCTCCGAACCGGTAGGTGTCATGGTCGTGACCAACAAGCGACGATGTGGATAGTGAGTCAATAGTGCTTTCACTAACGGTTCAGCGGCGACGGTTTCGCCCACTGATACCGAGTGCAGCCATATATACCCTTTATGCAAACCGGGCGGCAATATTCCAAAACGTTCTTTAATTCGCTTTCGGTATTCTGGTGCCCGCAGACTGCGCAGCAATAAGGACGCCGCCAGAAACGGTGTAATCAGATAGAGCAGAAGGTTGTAAACAAATAGCATGTACTTGTCCGGCGATGGTAAACCGCAGTGTAGCATTTAACGCCTTGCTGCTAGGCAAGCGCCTTGTCTTCCGCTATTGTTCAGCCAACGAAATCGCAAATAGAGTGAACCATGTTAGACGCCGTCAACTTACCTTTGGACATTACAACGGTAAAAGGTTTCCTCGCAGACGACGAAGGTGCAGCCCTGTATCGCTATGCTCAACAGCTGAGCGAACTCGGCCCATGTTTGGAAGTGGGCAGTTACTGCGGAAAATCAACCGTCTATTTAGGCGCGGCCTGCAAACGGAGTGGCTCGCAACTGTACGCAATAGACCATCATCGCGGCTCGGAAGAACATCAGTTTGGCGAGGAATACCATGATTCCGAGGTATACGATGAATCAATTGCAAGGGTCGACACGTTCAGGGCGTTTCGACACACATTGAGTAGAGCAGAACTGGAAGACGCCGTGGTGCCAATCGTGACTGGCTCGGCATTGGCCGCAAGGTTCTGGTGCACGCCCCTGGCAATGGTATTCATCGATGGCGGGCACAGCCTGGATGCTGCAATGACTGATTATCGCAGCTGGGCTGGTCATATCATGAAGGGAGGTGTTCTCGCCATTCACGACTTGTTTCCAAACCCCGAAGAAGGGGGGCAGGCGCCGATCACAATTTATCGATTAGCACGCGATTCCGGGTTATTTGAAGAAATTGAAGTCGTGAATACTCTGGGCTTGCTGCGCAGGGTTTAACCGCCAATTCGTGTTGTTTCGCTCAACACCCGTGGCAAGGGTTCCTCCAGCAGCGATACCTTGGTAAACAGCTGCGCAGCCGCCGTATGCTCGGTCAGAGCATCGGCCGCCAGGACAATAGCACCCGCTGTCCAGGTTGGTTTTTCTTCCGGCCAGATAACATCCCAGTCGTATTGGTACCCTGTCCAAAAACCACCATCGTCGGTGCGCCATTCGTGCAACCAGCTGTATAAGGTGACCGCTCGCGCATGATCTCCGGCCGCCAACAGGGCCATGACCAACTCGCAACTTTCCGCTACCGTCACCCACGGCTCATCAGAAACACAAAGACAACCCAGGCCAGGCTTCACAAAGGTCTTCCATTTTGCCTGCAAATGCGCCGACGCCTTGGCCTTTGGAATCACGCCCGTTAAGACTGGGTAAAACCAGTCCATTGAATACCGTTCCTTGCTTTCCCAGGTTCTATCAAAACGCTCGGGATGATTACGCAAGGCATTACCTAACGACTGACGCGCTTGCAGCCAGTCTTCCTTGTCTATACCCAGTTGAGTAGCCATGTTATAGGCACACTCCAGACTCTTATATATGGAAGAGCAGCCAGTGATCAGCGCGTCTTCTTTTGCCACCCCGTCGGTATCTACCGCCCAATGAATGTCACCGTGCTCAGTCTGGTTGCGCAACACAAATTCAATAGCCGCGCTCACCGACGGCCACATATGGGCGAGAAACTCACGCTTGCGCGTAATTAAATAGTGGTGCCAAACACCGGTTGCGATGTAAGCGACGAAATTGGTTTCACGCCGCTCTTTGTTATCAACTTGCCCGTCTTTGTAGGCAGCCCACCAGCTCCCGTCCTCCAGTTGCGTGGCATTCAGCCAGTCATAGGCTTTCTCGGCAGCCGCGTATTCGCCGGCAATGCTCAGCGCCATTGCGGATTCCACGTGATCCCAGGGATCGGTATAGCCACCATCAAACCAGGGTATGGACCCGTCAGGCATTTGATTCCCAACGATGTAGTCAATGGTCGGGCGCAGATACTCGCTTGGATACAGACCGCGCGAGAGGTACAAGCCGCTCATTCAATGGCTCCTTTTTGAAAATACATCACAACACTTTTGCCCATCAACGGGTTCAACAGGGTCTCAAGCCACCGCGTAAAACGGGGACGATCAAGAATGTCCCACTCGAGGAAGCGCTGATAGAGTTTCACCAGTCGGGACTGATCTTTGCTGCGCCAAAACATGCACTGCAACCACCAATAGGGGGAGTGCAAAGCGTGCGCCCAATGCCTGGCTTTAAAGTAGAAACCAGCTTGCTCTATCTGACCACGTAACTTTCCGGCATTGAATATTCGCAAATGTCCGCCTTCATTTGCATGGTATTCATCGCTAAAAGCCCAGCAAATCCATTCAGGCCAATAACGTGGCACGCTCGCAACAAATTGCCCTCCCGGTTTCAGGACACGCTCAATTTCTATGATCACAGCTTGGTAGTCCGGTATATGTTCGAGCACTTCAGAACATATGACCGTGTCGAAGGTATTGTCTGCAAAGGGCAGGTAAAGCGCATTGGTTTGTGCAAGAGCAAAACTGCGATCGTCGTCGTTCGCCGCAGTTTGTGCCTCAGTTTCTGCGAAATCGTCAAACTTACTGCGGGTTGTTACCAGGTCCTGGTAGCTTAAATCCACACCAATCGAATGCACGTCAGCCTCTAGAAACGCAGAAATGACATGGCGCCCTTCGCCGCAGCCCAAGTCCAGAACCACGTCGCCCGAGCTGAACGACACGCGATCAAAATCAACCGTTTGCATGCACACCTAGCTCCGAAACAACGTCACCTACTTCCTCATTCTTTGCCGCAGCAATGGCTTCCCGGTAGAAAGCCGTCATTTGCACAGCAGCTACTTTCCAGCTAAACAACTCTTCTATACGTTGCCGACCACGGATTGACAGGTCTTGCCGTGCGGCCGGATCGTCAAGTAATTCTGCGATGGCCTGTCGCAAAGCGTTTGCGTCACCAGCGGGGACCATGCGTGCTGCATCGCCCGTTATTTCCGGCAGTGCGCCGCCGTCTGCGCACACTAATGGTGTGCCGCAAGCCATCGCTTCGCCCGCCGGCAAACCAAAGCCCTCATACAGCGATGGCACCACGGCCACCGTCGCGCTGGCGTATAGGGCCACGAGTTCTTCTGTACTGATGCCATGCACGAACTGAACCGCCTGTTCGAGCCGCAGCTTCGCAACCAGGCGTTCAGTTGCACCGCCCGGTTTGGGTTTGCCAACCACAGTGAGTGATAACTTCGGGTATTGCTTACGCAGTTTGGCAAACGCCCGCAATAAAAAATGCAAACCTTTGAGCGGTTGGTCAGCCGACGCGGTGGCAACCATCATTTGGTGCTGGCGCTCAATGTGCGGCTGCGGAGCGAACACCTCCGTGTCTATGCCGTTATGGATCAAACGAATTCGGTCAAGCCCAATGCCGAACGCGCTGGCGATGTCTTGTCGCGAACACTCTGATACTGTGGTTATAAACTTGAGTTTACGGACTACCCGCGTTTGCATGATTAAAAAAGAGTGCCAACGCCGTATCAGCACACGCTGCCACCCGTTGCGAGCGGCTTTCAAGGCCAGGTCCACATCGCGTTTGATCGGGTGATGAATGGTGACCACCAGCGGCAATCCTTGCTTTTGCATATCCAGCAAGCCATAGCACAGGCTCTGGTTGTCATGAATAACGTCGTATTGAGAACCGTGTTGGGCGAGATACGCAGCAGCACGACGACCGAACGCATAGGGTTCAGAAAAGCCGCCGGTAAGCTTACTGCACCACTCAACGATGTTCGCCCAGGAACTCAGATGCCTGGGTCGAAGAGACAACAGGCCGGTTTCAAACAGGTTCAGTCCCGGCAGCTTGATCAGGCCTACCCCTTTGACCAAATGCGGGTAAGGCTGGCCTGACACGACATCCACCGAGTGCCCAGCTTCCATCAGCGCCTTACTCAAATACCTGAGGTAGATGCCCTGACCACCACCAAATGGCGCGCTTCGATAGCCGAGCAGGCAGATGCGCAAAGGTGGCTGCTGAGCGGTTTGGCTGTTGAGTTCAACCGGCGTCATACGGTGTCTGCTGGGGGTAATATCTGGGGGGCGCAATTCTACCTGTAATTGCTAAATTTGCCAAAAACGCCACAATCTTATTTTTGGTAAGTTAGACACATGATCGGCACATTTAGCAACATATGAGCCACTTTCAAACAAACAGGCGCTACTGATGCGCTATCGAGCTGTTACGATTAGGTTAAACGCGGCGAGGTTTTACCAAGTGAAACATTCGCCAGCGAGTGGCTAGAGCTCAAGCAGGCGCTGATTAACCTGCTCAATGCTTAAATCATGCATACACTGGCTGCGTCCGCTGCCACCACACCCCTGTCTGAAACAAGGTCTGCAAGGACGCTGGCTGGCCAAAATATCGATGCGCGCACCACGCGGACCCCATTGCAACTCATCGGTAGGACCAAATAAGGCCAGCAGCGGCGTGCCCAGCGCTGCCGCCATATGCATCGGCACGGAGTCTACACAGAGCAGCCGCTCTGCTTTCTGAATAAGGGCCGCTAATTCCATCAGGCTCAGTTGGCCACTGAGATCTATCGGCTTGTTTTCACAGCATTCAAGCACCGCGCGAACAAACGCCATTTCATGCTCGTCGGGTGCCGCACTGATTACTACCTGCTTACCACCGGCACGCACATTATCAATCACTTGCGCATACGCAGCTGGCTGCCAGCATTTATGCATTCCTCGGGATGTTGGGTGTACCAGCACGAAAGGCTCAGCTGTGATGCCGGCTGCCGTCATGAGATCATGGAGCGATTGCTGTGCAGATGCAGCCACCGACAACGCCACCGCCTCATCTTTGTCATCAACCGGCAGGCCAAGGCAACGCAAGGCATCGAGGTGTAAATCGACCATATAGCGATGCTCGATGGCCGGGTAGTTGCGGGTAAAACTCTTTTCCCAAAACGCTCGCTGGCGCTTGGCGAAACTCAAGGCGACGGATTCGCGCGGTCGCAGTACCCTGCTGAGAAATACGCTTCGCCATTGATCAGTGAGTACTACCAACAGGTCATAGGAGCGCGCGCGCAATTGGCCAAGAAGCTGCCACTCTTCTGTCAGCAATTGTTTAAGGCCATTGTTCTTCCATTGTCGGTCAACACAATGAATCTGATCAATATGTTCGCAAGTTGCCAACAGGTCACCGGCGTACGAGTAGATCAGGGCATCAACTTCTATACCCGGTATATGGCGCTTGAGCGCGCGAAACACTGGCGTGGCAAGCAGCACATCACCATGGTGACGCATGATCACAACCAAGGCTCGCTGATAAGACATGTCTAATCCAAACAGTCGAAATCCTGCAATAGTAAGGCAGATGCGCAGGGCCTGCGACACCGCTGGTTTGTTACAATGACCATAATCATCTGCGATGGCTTATGCAATGCTCAACTATTCGCTGCTACAAGAGTCGCCCGTGAACACGCAGCCCTTTCCCCACTTTGTGCAGGCAAATTGCATTGCAGGCGATGCACTGGACCGCCTTCTGACCGAGTTTCCGGCCATCAATATGCCAGGCAGTGTGCCGGTGAACGAACTCGACGGCGGGCCTGCTTTTGAGCAATTTATTATGGAGCTTGAGGGCGAGCGCTTCCGCAAGCTGCTGGAAACCAAATTTTCTATTGATCTGCAGAACCGTCCTGTGGTGACAACCGCGCGCGGGCTGATGCGTGAAAAAGACGGTAGGATCCACACCGATTCGCGCAGTAAGCTGATTACTGTGCTCTTGTATTTCAACAAAGACTGGACCCATGCCGGAGGACGCCTGCGCCTGCTTGAGAATAATCAGAACATCGACAACTACGTGGCGGAAATTAGCCCCCTGGCAGGTACGATGGTCGCTTTTCAGGTAAGCAACAATTGCTGGCATGGCCACACCCCAGTGGTAGGCAAGCGCCTGTCAATACAGCTTAATTATCTGGTTAGCAAAAAAGCCCAGGGGAAACATAGCTTTCTGCATGGATTGAGCGCAAAAGTTAAGAAAGTTTTTGACTGATGCCGCTGGCTTAACTCGCATGCATTTACTGTTGATCAAACTCAGCTCTATGGGGGACCTCATTCAAGCCTTACCCGCATTGAGTGATGCCCGGCAACAACAGCCGGACATTCAGTTCGACTGGGTTGTGGATGAAGCATTCGCCGAGATTCCAGGCTGGCACCCGGCAGTACACAAAGTGATAACCAGTGCTCACCGACGGTGGCGCAAACATCTGTTTAACGCCGACACTTTTGCAGAGCTACGCTCCTTCCAACAATCGCTGCGCGACAGTTCGTATGCGAAAGTAATTGACGCACAAACCAATACCAAGAGCGCGATAGTCACGGCACTCAGCCGCGGCGAAAAACACGGTCCGGATAAAAAAAGTGTGCGCGAATACCCAGCACACTGGGCCTATCATCACACCTATGCGATAGACCGGCAGCAACTTGCCATTGATCGGTGGCGACAATTGTTTGCCCACGTTTTGCAATATACGACGCCTGATTCCGCGCCGGATTTTGGCTTGCACAACACAAATTTTGAGTCACAAGGCTACAAGGCGCCGAACGCTGATTACCTGGTGTACGTACATAATGCGAGCTGGGCCAGCAAATACTGGCCAGTCAGGCACTGGCAGTCGCTATTGAACCGGGCTGAACAAAAAGGCCTTGAGGTACTACTGCCATGGGGCAGTCTGGAGGAACGTGAGTCCGCCGTCGCGATTGCAGCGCACCATAAAAATGCAACGGTTTTGCCAAGGCTCTCTTTGACAAGCATCGCCGCATTGTTGCGTGGCTCGAAGGGGGCAATATGCATGGATACTGGTCTAGCTCACCTGGCTGCAGCTCTGGGCATTCGCACACTGACAATGTACGGCCCCACCGACCCTGAACTAATTGGCGCTACCGGACCTAACAGTTTTCATATTTCTGCTCAAAACTATAGTTGTATGCCATGCTACAAACGCGAGTGTTATTACAATGGCTCGCATCACGAGAATTCCGTATGCCTGAGGGGTATAGAAGCCTATTCAGTCTGGGATCAGTTTTTGAGCTTTTAGCAAGTTTGGCTACAGCGCTTCTAAAACCCTCTCAGGCTTCAACTCAACCAAGCACTTCATATGCCCCAACGGGCATTCCCGCTCAAAACACGGCCCGCAATCTACTGGAATTGATAGGGCTTCCACGTCATCACCCAATGGTGGCGTGAACCCGGCCGACGTAGAACCGTACAAAGCCACCAGAGGCTTTCCAAGCGCCGCCGCAATATGCATAAGGCCCGAGTCGTTGGTAACAAAACGATCACACAGCGACATCGCGTGAATTGCTTCATTTAAACTGGTTTTTCCGGCCAGATTCACGCAGGCACCGCGCTTTTCTTCGGGCAAGGCCTGCACTATTGAGTTCGCCACTGATTCATCATTGGACGAACCAAAGATCAGAACCTGCTCACCTGCATCAATGCGCGCCTCAGCAACTTTCGCGTAGTGTTTTTCTGGCCAACGCTTGGCTGGTCCAAATTCCGCGCCGGGACATAAACCGAGCATTGCCATGTTTGGGTCAATGGAAAACTTTTCACACAATGGTGCAATTTGTTCAGGGTCAATGCGTAGCGCTGGCTTCTCAATTTGGTCGATGTCGTGCGGCGCATCCTCTTGTTGATTCGCGAGTGCGACGTAACGCTGAATCATGTACGGGAATCGGTCTTTATCCAACACGCGAAGGTCGTTTAACAGGCCGTAGCGCATTTCACCTCGCCAGCCACTGCGCACAGGAATACCAGCGAACCAGGGCACCAGCGCCGACTTCCAGGAATTGGGTAATACAAACGCTTGTTGGTAGCCCGCTTTTTTCAGTTGCTTGCCCAGCTTGCGACGCGCCAGCAGGTCAAATTGACCATGACCCAAGGGCATTTGAATCGCCTGTCGCACTTCCGGCATAGCGGCCAGCAGCGGCTCACTCCAGGCAGGTGCGAGCACGTCTATATCGATATCAGGGTTGGCTTGTTTTAAAGCAATGTAGAGGGTTTGCGACATCACCATATCGCCTACCCATGAAGGACCAACGACCAGTGTTGCGCCCATTAACTGCAGTACCCAGCGGTCAGCCGATTATTCGACAGGTGTCAGCCACTCAGGGTATTGCTCTCTGCGACCTCGAACCTGATCGAAAAACATAGCCTGCAATTGAGTTGTTAACGGCCCTCTGCCACCTTTGCCGATCTGGCGGCCATCCACCTCTCGAATAGGCAATACTTCCGCCGCGGTGCCGGTAAAGAAAGCCTCATCTGCAATGTACACTTCATCGCGCGTTATTCGCTTTTCCTCAACGGTATAGCCAAGCTCTGCAGCTAACTGGAAGATGCAATTGCGGGTAATACCGTCCAGACACGAGGTTAACTCTGGCGTGTATATTCGACCGTCGCGTACGACAAAAATATTTTCGCCACTGCCTTCCGCCACATAGCCCTCCGGGTCCAGCAGCATGGCCTCATCAGCGCCACATTCTATGGCTTCTCGCAGCGCCAGAATTGAATTGATGTACTGGCCATTTGCTTTGGCTTTGCACATTGCGATGTTAACGTGATGGCGCGTATAGGAGGAGGTTCGCACTTTTATCCCTTTCTCCATGGCATCCGGCCCCATGTAGGAAGGCCAGTCCCATGCAGCGATGGCAACTCGCGTAGACAGCAGCTCAGCCCGAATACCCATTTGCTCAGAGCCATGAAAAACGACTGGCCGCAGGTAGCCTTCTTTCAAACCGTTGGCTTTCACGACATCGAGCTGTGCCTGATTTAATTCTTCCTCGCTAAACGGGATTTTGAGGCCAACGATGTGCGCACTTCTAAACAGACGCTGTGTGTGGTCTTGTAAACGGAATATACAGGTGCCGTGATTCTCTGTGTGGTAGGCCCGCACGCCTTCAAACACACCAAGACCATAGTGCAGTGTGTGGGTAAGTACATGTACTTGCGCATCACGCCAGTCAACCATTTCTCCGTCGAACCAGATTTTGCCATCTTTATCTGCAAACGACATGTTGCTTTACTCCTCCAATAATGCGGTCCAGGCTTCTCGCACAATACGTATTTCTGAACGAAATCGTTCACTATCGACAATAGCATCCTGGTCTTGCAAGCTTTGCTGATGCAAGCACGCTCTATACGCTATATAGGCAGACCGAAGTTGCTCGGCTCGTTCCGCCGGAACAATCGCGAATTCCTGCAAGGCATCCAGTATACGGATATTGTCTGAGTACTCGCACACGGCGGCCTGTTCTGAGGCATGCGCGAGCACCATATATTGAACCATAAATTCAATATCAACTATACCTCCAGGGCTGTGTTTCAGGTGAAACTGCCCATCTGGCAATTGCTTGACAAGATGATCGCGCATTTTTTCGCGCATTTCGACCACCTGCTGCTTCAGTGGCTGCTTTGCCCGCGTCTGTGTCAGCAGCTCTTTGCGTGTTTGTTCAAACCACTCGACAAGCGCTGCATCGCCAGCCACTGCTCTGGCCCGCACCAGGGCCTGATGTTCCCAGGTCCAGGCCTTACTCGCCTGGTAATCAGCAAACCCTTTGGTGGACGTCACCAAAAGACCGGAGTTACCAGACGGGCGCAGCCGCATATCTATCTCGTACACCTGACCCAAGGCCGTGCGCGTGCTCAGAAAATGAATAATTCGCTGCCCAAGTCGCGTGTAGTACGTTGCACTGTCAAGACTGGAACTGCCGTCAGACACGGTATTGGGGTCTGCGTCGTACACAAACACCAGGTCAAGATCGGAACCATGGCTCAGCTCGAGACCGCCGAGCTTTCCGTATGCCAAAATGACAAAACGCTTGTGAGAAGCAGACGCACCTGGAAGCTCGCCATACTTGGTCGTTATGTCAGTCCATGCCAACTCCAGAACATATTCAAGCAATGCCTCAGCAATATAACTGAGGAAATCACTTACTTTCATCAGCGGCAGTGCACCCGCCAATTCAGCGGCCGCTACCCTCAAACTCTGCGAACGTTTGAAGTAACGCATCTGCTCCATTTGCGCCTCCGTGTCCGCTGGATCAATGCGCAGCATATGCTGGCGCAGACTCGATGCCACCTCATTGCGATCCGGGGCCTGGTACAAACTGCGCGGGTCAATCAATTCATCAAGCAGCAGGGGGTGCTGGACGAGTTTGCGCGCAACATAGGCACTCCCGGCGCAAAGCTTGACCAAATGCTTCAGCGCTTGCGGGTTCTCATACAGCAACACAAGATACGCTGAGCGACGCAGTATCGCATCGATCACCCTAAGCGTGCCCTGCAACGCGAGCGCAGGTTGCTCGCACAGTTTGCATTCGGATATCAACAGGGGCATCACTCTGTCCAGCCGCTCACGTGCAACCGTTTGCAGTTTTTCAACTTTGCCTTGGCGCTTAAACTCACTCAGTTGCTGCAAAAAGTCATCTGTGCCGCTGAGTGAATCAGTTTCTGAACTCTGCCGTGCGTCGCGCTCTGCAACAATGTCCATCCATAGATTGATATCTTTGTCCGCCACCACAATGTCATGATCGGCGTCGTCGCCGTTATTGTCGATGATTGCGTCAAAATGTGTGCGTACGTCTTGCCGCAGCGCGGTCAGACGGTTGAGAAATGCCTGCCAGTCATTAAAACCCATAGCCACAGCCAGACGTAGCCTGCCCGTATCGTCACTGGGTAGCCGTTGTGTTTGTGCATCCCGATGTGCTTGCAAGGCATGTTCAACATTGCGTAGAAATTCATAAGCCATCAGCAATTCGTCAACGGCCTTTGCCGGTAACAGCTCGCGTTCTTTCAACTCGGGAAGAATTCTGGCTAATTCGCGATGCTGGAGGTTTTTATCGCGGCCTCCGTAAACCAGTTGAAAAACCTGCGCCGTGAACTCAATCTCGCGAATACCGCCAGCGCCCAGCTTGATATTGTCTTGCAAGCCTTTTCGATTAACTTCTCTAACGATCATGTTCTTCATTGACCGCAAACTATCGATAACACTGAAGTCGATATAACGTCTGTATGTGAAGGGCGTCAACATCGACATCATAGACTGGCCAACTTGCAGATCACCGGCAACAACTCGCGCCTTGATCATTGCATAGCGTTCCCAGTCACGACCCTGGTTTTGATAATATTCTTCCAGCGCTGCAGTACTGTGTACCAATGCACCACTATCGCCATAGGGCCGAAGGCGCATGTCAACGCGAAATACGAATCCGTCACTGGTTCGCTCATCCAGTGTTTTGATCAAGCGCCGACCCAGGTCTATAAAGAACTCCTGATGACTCAGGCTTTTACCGTCTTTATGCACCTCACCAGCGGCCTCATACGCAAAAATCAAATCAATATCGGACGACAGATTCAGCTCTTGTGCGCCAAGTTTACCCATGCCCACTACCACCATACGCATGGCTTGGCCAGTATCAGTCTGGGGTGTGCCCCAGCGCTGGCAGCACAATTCGTAATTGGTGGAAAGCGCGAGCTCAATGCATACATCCGCCAGATGACTTAGCTCAGATGTTAATTGCTGCATACTGCAGAGTCGATTCAGATCGCGCCAGACCAGTCGCACCATCTGCATATTTCTAAACTGTCGTAACGAACTGGCCAACGCGGTTCGTACCTTGGCCGCGTAATCAGCCTGACTCAAATCAGTCGACGATTGAACCGGTATATCTGCATTGATTTCTGCTGATAACTCATGGAACCGTTCGGTATACAGCGCCGGAGTGAAATTTTTCTCCAGATCACCTGACAGCAGCAGGCCTAAGGTAGCCTGGGGAAAACGAATAATGGTGTCGGCGCAGAATTCACTGAGTGCCAGCAGTCGCGCGAGCTGCTGTGCGTGCAGAGAATTCGAGCTTAAATGATCCAGCAGGGCCGCTGCACCGCTGTGGTCAGCTTGCCCGCACAACTGTTTTTCAAATAAGTCCAGCGCCGGCCATAGCTGCTCGGGAATACCTGCGCGAGGCAGAATATTCTCTGTGTCATTCACCATTGTCAGGTGCGGGCGCAACGCGCATGACTTCAGAGATGGTTGTATCACCAACGCCAACTTTCTGCGCGCCACTCAGCCGCAGTGTTCGCATGCCTTCACGCATGGCAGACGTTCGAAGCAGTGCAACATCGCAATCCGAATTGATGTGCTTGTGCATATTTTCGTTAAGCGGCATCACTTCATAAATACCCTGGCGCCCCAGATACCCGGTATTTCTGCATTCGAGACAGCCACTTGCGCTGTACATTGTATTCGGTGCGTTTACTTTCCACGGGTGTGTCAGCTGTTGCCAGGCTTGCTCATCCAGTTCAGAAGACTGCTTGCAATGAGGGCACAGGGTTCGAACAAGTCGCTGTGCCATGACACCCAGTAATGTGGCCTTAATGAGATAAGCCGGCACACCCAATTCCAGCAGCCGTGTGACAGCACTTGGCGCGTCATTGGTATGCAAGGTAGATAACACCAGGTGACCTGTCAGCGAGGCCTGTATCGCCATTTCCGCGGTTTCAAGATCGCGTATCTCGCCAATCATAATGATGTCGGGATCTTGTCTCAGCAATGCCTTTACCCCACTGGCAAAATCCAGATTGATGTTTTGCTGCACTTGCATCTGATTAAAGGCGGGCTCGACCATTTCAATTGGGTCTTCAATAGTGCACAGGTTCACATCGGGAGTGGCCAGCTGTTTCAACGTGGAATACAGGGTGGTTGTTTTGCCCGACCCGGTTGGCCCAGTGACCAGAACAATGCCATGCGGTTTTGCCGTCATTGCATTCCAGCGTCGATAATCTTCGTTGGCCAGACCCAGCTCTGCAAAGCTTTTGAGCAATACATCCGGATCAAAGATGCGCATCACTAACTTTTCGCCGAATGCGGTCGGCAGAGTTGATAATCGCAGTTCTACTTCAACGCCTTCCGGACTGACAGTTTTGAGGCGGCCATCTTGCGGGCGGCGTTTTTCCGCAACATCCATGCGCCCCAGAATTTTGATTCGACTGGTGACCGCTGTGACCACCTGCATTGGCAATTCATAGACCGGGCATAGCACGCCATCGATCCGAAAGCGTACATTACCCTGCTCGCGGCGCGGTTCGATGTGAATATCACTGGCGCGTTGCTCGAATGCGTACTGAAACAACCAGTCAACGATATTAACTATGTGCTGATCATTGGCATCCGGGTCTTTAAGCTGGCCAAGCTCCAGCATCTGTTCGAGATTGGCGAGCCCGGCGCCGGCCTTGTGTCCTTCTGACGTATAGCTACTGACTGACCTGGCCAGTGTGTAAAATTCAACCTGATAGCGTTGGATATCTGCCGGGTTGGCAATAACTCGAGTGATATGCTTGCGCAGCACATGCTGAAGGTCCGCTTCCCAGTCCGATACAAAGGGCTCGGTGCTGGCAATAACTACTTCGTCTTGCGCCACCCTCAGCGCCAGAATTTTGTGGCGCTGGGCAAATGCAAACGACATCACGCCGGTTACTGCTGTTGCGTCAATTTTAAGAGGGTCAATATGGACTACTTCCTGACCCGCTTTTCGACCCACCCACTCCAATAGGCTTTCGATGGTCAGCGTAGTGCCGGGGCTGGACTGATCATCCAGGCGTTGATCTGCAAGGTAGTTCAGCAGATGTTTGGCCGCGTCTTTGCTGCTTCTGGCAGAGCTGCGCAGCCGATCTGCATCGGCACTGGACAAACGCTGATCGGTCACCAGATCGTGCAACAACATGTGCAGATCGAGATAAATCTCCCGGTTACCGGTATTGCTGGCGGGTTCGGCCATCATGGATCTCTGGGCGGCACTCGGCGGTTTAGAATGCTTGGCTGGCTGGGCGCCTTAACAGCTAGCTTTTTGCGACGCTCTACTTTTTCCAAGTGTCGCATGATTTACGATCTAATTCTAGCAAACTACATGCGATTTAACATATAAGCATCTGTTTCTAAAAACATTCGATCTGATTTCGCTCAGCCCCGCAAAAAAGAGTGAAACTGCATGGCTGCCCCCTTATACTCGCTTTTTTTCACTGCGAGAAAATAACAATGGCATCGCCAACTATCGCGTCATTATTTGGCCGATCTCCGATCAAACCCATCCAAACCCATATGGAAACCGTCTGCGAGTGCGTTGGGCTTTTGCGTGAATTTCTTGACAGCGTGATTGCTGAAGACTGGGACAAAGCCAACCAGTGTGGTAAGCAGGTAGTCAAGCTTGAAAAAGACGCCGACAAGAAGAAGCTGTCAATCCGCAAACATCTGCCCAATGGTCTGTTCTTGCCGGTAAACCGAAGTGACTTACTTGAGCTACTGTCTGCTCAGGATCGATTAGCCAACCGCACCAGGGATATAACAGGCTTGGTATGGGGCCGAAAGATGACAATTCCCGAGAGCATGCAAGAAAAAATGACCGATTATGTAGACACGGCAGGGCAATCTTCCCGCCATGCTCTGCAAGCAATAGAAGAACTCGACGAGTTACTGAGCACGGGTTTTAGCGGCATGGAGTTAAAACGCGTTGGCGACATTTTAGATAAACTGGACAAAGCCGAACACAAGAACGACAAGCAACAGATAAAGTTGCGCGCGGCGCTGTTCAAGCTCGAGTCCGAACTCCCGCCAGTCGATGTGATGTTTTTGTATCAGATTATCGACAAAATAGGTGGCCTTGCCGATACTGCCCAGCAAGTAGGCAGCCGCCTTCGCTTGCTGATGGCCAAATAAGCACAGCACTCCTGACACAAACTCTCTGATTTAACGATTTACCGGGGCGATCTTCGATGGAAGTAATAACTGAACACGCCACTCTGCTGCTCATTCTTGCCGCCGCATTTGGGTTCTTCATGGCATGGGGTATTGGCGCAAATGATGTTGCCAACGCCATGGGCACATCGGTGGGCTCGAAAGCGCTTACCATCAAGCAGGCGATTTTTATCGCCATCATATTTGAATTTGCCGGTGCATTTCTTGCAGGTGGCGAAGTTACGTCGACCATTCGCAAAGGCATTATTGATTCAAACGCGATTGAGGGCGCGCCAGACTTACTGGTGTTTGGCATGATGGCGTCACTGCTCGCCGCGGGCACATGGCTATTGATTGCCAGCATGGCGGGTTGGCCTGTCTCTACGACCCACTCTATTGTGGGCGCTCTGGTAGGATTTGCTGTTGTAGGTCTTGGGTTTGATGCTGTTCAATGGGGCAAAGTCAGCTCCATTGTTGCCAGCTGGGTGGTATCACCCGTACTGGCTGGAACTATGGCATTCCTGCTCTTCATGAGTGTGCAAAAACTGGTACTCGACACCGACGATCCTTTCAAAAACGCCAAGAAATGGGTACCCATGTACATGTTTTTGGTGGGTTGGATGATCAGCATGGTCACGTTGACCAAAGGCTTAAAACACGTGGGCCTTAACTTCAGTTACGGCCAAAGCATGGGTATCGCCACGATGGTTGGTCTTGGGGTGGTGGCACTTGGCGTGTTCCTGCTTCGACGCATTAAACCTGATGATGCCCTTGAACAACGCACCGGATCGAGATTCGCCAATGTGGAACGCGTGTTTGGGATATTAATGATATTCACCGCCAGCGCGATGGCCTTTGCACACGGCTCTAATGACGTTGCCAACGCCATCGGGCCACTGGCTGCGATTGTCAGCGTTATTTCATCAGGTGGGGAAGTGGCGGCTAAATCGGCCCTGCCGGTATGGATTCTGGTTCTTGGCGGTGGCGGCATAGCCATTGGTTTGGCGACCTACGGCTTTAAAGTGATGGCCACCATTGGCAAGAAGATTACTGAGTTAACGCCCACCCGTGGCTTTGCCGCCGAGCTGGCCGCCGCGTGCACGGTCGTTTTAGCGTCCGCAACGGGCTTGCCCATTTCCACCACTCATACGCTGGTCGGGGCCGTATTGGGGGTTGGCCTGGCACGCGGTATCGCCGCTTTGAATTTGCGTGTGGTTGGCTCGATCTTCGTTTCCTGGCTGGTTACACTGCCCGCTGGTGCTGGCCTGACTATTTTATTCTTCTTTATTTTACGAGCTATCTTTGGCTAAACTTCCGCCGCTTCAAGAACAACTACAAACACTGATCGGCCTGCCGTCGATTAGTAGCTGTTCGGCGGAATATGATCAGAGCAACCTAGCGGTTATTGAACAACTGGCCAGCTGGCTTGGCGAGCTTGGCTTCCGTTGCCAGATACTGCCTCTCAGCGACAATCCAGCAAAAGCCAACCTGATCGCAACGCTTGGCTCGGGTTCTGGCGGCCTGGTATTGTCAGGGCACACAGACACTGTACCCTTCGATGATGGCAAATGGCAGTCCGATCCGTTTCGCCTCACGGAGCGTGATAATCGCTTCTACGGATTGGGCACCAGCGATATGAAGGGCTTCTTCGCCGTAGCGATTGAAGCCGTGCGCCAATACACAGCGAAAGACCTGCGCCAGCCCATCATTCTGCTGGCCACCGCTGACGAAGAAAGCTCCATGCAGGGGGCGCGCGAGCTGGCTGCCAGTGGCCAGCCACAGGCCCGATACGCCATCGTGGGCGAACCCACCAGCTTACAACCGATTCGCATGCACAAAGGCATTGTGATGGACAAAGTGACCGTGCATGGGCGCAGCGGCCACTCATCGAACCCCGCCGCCGGAGCCAGTGCAATGGATGTGATGCATGCTGTGCTTGGCGAGCTAATGAGTTTCCGACAACAACTCGCCAGGGATTTTTCGCACGACGGATTTGAGGTAAGAATTCCAACCATGAATCTGGGCTGTATTCACGGCGGCGATAATCCAAACCGTATATGTGGTCAGTGCGAGCTGCAATTTGACCTTCGAGCCCTGCCAGGGATGAACAATGCAGGGCTGCGCGATGATATAGCGGCACTGATAGCCAACGTGGCGGAACGTCACGAAGTACGTATTGATTACCAGCCTCTGGTAGATGGCGTGCCCGCGTATGAGCAAGCTGCTGACTCGGAGCTTGTTCGCGCAGCTGAAAAACTCACTGGTCAATTGGCTGGATCTGTCGCTTTTGGTACTGAAGCACCGTTTTTGCAAGGCATGGGCATGGACACCATTGTGCTGGGGCCAGGCTCCATCGACCAGGCGCATCAGCCGGATGAATATATGGAGCTGCATCAGATAAAGCCCTGTGTTAAATTGCTGAGCCAATTAATTGATAGGTTTTGTATTAATTAGGGTGCAACGACGTTTTATCGCAGCGTGTGTCCATTGAGCCATAGAAAAGCAGCATATTGGCATTGAACTTACGAGCCGATCTTTAAGCACGCACAGCACCAGTTCCGTCCGCCCACCTGGTTAAACCCAACAGCTAATGAACACCGAACAATACGTGAGCTGGTTTCGATCCACCTCGCCCTACATCAATAGCAACCGCGGCAAGACCTTCGTTCTCGCCTTGGGCGGCGAAGTATTGGCCCATGAGAACTTCGCTGTCCTGCTGCAAGACATCGTGTTACTCCACAGTCTTGGCGTAAAAGTCGTATTGTGTTTTGGTGCTGAGCGGCAAATAAAGGACGCTTTACACAAGACAGGCAATACCGTCACTGAAAGCAATGGCCGTTTGATATTAGGCGAGCAAGCAGTGAATATCGCGGCCGCTACGTATGGCGAATGGCGATCCAGGATAGAAGCCGTTTTACTGAAAAATTCTGCGACCGCACAACACAGAGGTACGCCTGTTCGAGCCGTTAGTGGTTCCTTTGTCACCGCTAAACCGTTCGGCGTAGATAATGGTGTTGATCATGAACACGCAGGCGCTGTTCGCAACGTTGATGTGCGCGGCGTGCGAGCGCAACTGGACCAAGCAAACGTTGTGCTGATACCGGCAATTGCACCGTCCCCGTCTGGCGAACTGTTTTCCCTGGACGGCAAAGAGCTGGGGCGGGAGCTGGCTGCGCGCCTGGGGGCTGACAAGCTGATACTGTTTAGCGAAAACGACGGAGTTCTCGACAATCAACAGTTACAGCGTGAGCTTAGCCTCGCACAAGCACGTGAGCTGAGCGCCCGCAATTCCGACCCTAACTTAGCCTGCGCAATCAGCGCCTGCGAAGCCGGTGTGGACAGAACTCAAATTGTGAGTTTTACGAATTCAAGCGCACTTTTAACCGAATTGTTTAGCCTGAATGGCAGTGGCACACTGATCAGTCATGATCCGTTTGAGGTGATAAGAGACGCCAACATTGATGACATCAGTGCCGTGCTCGACTTGATTGCCCCACTGGAAAACGACGGCACATTGGTACGACGCTCCCGAGAAAAACTTGAAGACGAGATTGGCTTTTTTGCCGTCATTGAGCGTGATGGCCGGGTGATTGCTTGTGCTGCGCTATACCCCTTTGCCGACGCGTCGTCAGCTGAGCTGGCCTGTGTGGTAACGGAGCCGGAGTATAGAAACTCAGGGCGCGCTGTAAAACTGTTAGAACATTCAATCAGCAAAGCGCGAGAGCAGAGGCTGTCGAGCTTGTTTGTATTGACAACAAAAGCTGCGCACTGGTTTCAGGAAAACGGATTCATTGAAACGGGCATAAATGCCTTGCCCGTGAGTCGACAGACCTTATACAACAATCAGCGCAACTCCAAAGTACTGGTACGCGACCTTTAGGCCGCGCTCAAAACACTATAGGGAAGAACAATGGCCGACTATCGCTCAAAAACATCCACTCACGGTCGCAATATGGCCGGCGCGCGAGCGCTGTGGCGTGCCACCGGTATGAAGGATGATGATTTCACAAAACCCATCATTGCGATCTCAAACTCTTTTACGCAATTTGTGCCCGGCCACGTGCATCTGAAAGATCTCGGTCAATTGGTTGCGCGAGAAATTGAAGCAGCCGGTGGTGTTGCCAAAGAGTTCAACACCATTGCTGTGGATGACGGCATCGCTATGGGTCACGACGGCATGCTGTACAGCTTGCCATCTCGCGACATAATTGCGGATTCCGTAGAGTATATGGTCAATGGGCACTGTGCTGATGCCTTGGTGTGTATCTCTAATTGTGACAAGATCACGCCCGGCATGCTAAACGCTGCCATGCGTCTGAACATACCCACTGTCTTTGTATCCGGTGGCCCAATGGAAGCCGGCAAAACTGCGTTATCTGAGCACAAACTCGATTTGATTGACGCGATGGTGATCGGCGCGGACCCAACGCGCTCCGATGAGGAAGCCGCAGAATACGAACGTTCAGCCTGCCCAACCTGTGGCTCATGCTCCGGCATGTTCACGGCGAACTCAATGAATTGCCTCACCGAAGCATTAGGACTTTCCTTGCCAGGAAATGGCAGCACGCTCGCCACTCACGCTGACCGTGAACAATTATTTTTACGAGCCGGTCGGTTAATCGTGGAGCTATGCCATAGGCGCTACCAACAAGATGACGAATCTGTGCTGCCACGAAATATCGCCTCGTTCAAGGCGTTTGAAAACGCCATGATGCTCGATATCGCGATGGGCGGCTCAACCAACACCATTTTACATTTGCTTGCCGCCGCACAAGAAGCCGAATTGAATTTTACTATGCGTGATATTGATCGATTGTCACGCGAAATTCCGCAACTCTGCAAAGTGGCTCCCAATACGCCCAAGTATCACATGGAAGATGTGCACAGGGCCGGCGGTGTAATGGCTATTTTGGGTGAATTGGAGAGAGCCGGTTTGCTGCATTCGGATTGCCCCACTGTCCACTCGCCTAGCATGAAAGCAGCGCTTGAAAAGTGGGACATTATGCTTACCAAGGATGCCGAGGTTAGAAAATTCTACCAGGCCGGCCCAGGCGGAATTCCCACGCAAACCGCTTTTTCGCAAGACACACGATGGTCCAGTTTGGATGCAGATAGGGAACAGGGCTGTATCCGTAGCATCGAAAACGCGTACAGCCAGGAAGGCGGTCTGGCCGTTTTGTTTGGCAACATCGCTGAGAAGGGATGTGTAGTCAAAACATCTGGTGTTGATGAAAGCAACTGGCAGTTTGAAGGCCCTGCCCATATTTGTGAAAGCCAGGATTCTGCGGTAGACGATATTCTCGGTGATCGCGTCAAACCAGGTGATGTAGTGATTGTGCGCTATGAAGGACCTAAAGGCGGGCCTGGCATGCAGGAAATGCTGTACCCAACAAGCTACCTGAAATCAAAAGGACTGGGCGAGGCCTGCGCCTTGCTAACGGATGGCCGCTTTTCAGGTGGTACATCGGGCTTGTCGATTGGGCATGCCTCTCCGGAAGCGGCCGCCGGCGGGGCAATCGCTTTGGTGGAGCCTGGCGATACAATCCGAATAGATATCCCCGCCAGACGCATCGATGTGATGATAAGCGATGAGGAGCTGCAGACACGCAGGGCAGCCATGGACGCCAAAGGCGATGAAGGCTGGCAGCCACTCGAATCGCGACCAAGAAAAGTATCTCCCGCCTTGAAAGCGTACGCGAAACTGGTGACCAGCGCAGATCAAGGTGCTGTTCGCGATTTGTCTCAGTTGAAGTAGACGCCACCCCATCCAATCAAGCAATTGAAGCAGGGTCGTTCGCGCAAGGCACCGATACAAAAAAAAGCCAGCGGTCTTTGCGGAGAGCGCTGGCTTTTTTTGCTTTCAATGCATCGACTAACTGGTTGACGTTGCCTCTACCGCTTTCGCTTCTCTGGCATTCTTCAATGCCCTCAGGTCTTCAGCAAGCTTCTGGCGGCGCTTTTGATCTTTGGCTACAAAACCTCGCCATTGATTGCACACTTTCTCGCTGCGCTTGTCTTCGGCACATTTTCGGAAAGAACCAAGAGCGGCATTGAGTTTATCCGAGTTAAACTCAGCCATACCTTTGATCATCCAGACGTTATCACGGCGTTTAACTCCGCCTTTGTTGATAGCATCTCGGGCAGCTCGAATCGCTTTGTCGTATTCCTCATTATCAAGATACACACCTGCCAAACGCGCGTATATCTCACCCTTGTCGGATCGACTTGCTGCGTTTTCAAGAGCCGGTATCGCCTTCTTGGTTTCCTGAGCCTGACGCCATGCGTTGCCAAGCAACTCGTAATTCTTGCTGGTTGGCTTGATCTTCTCTTCCTTCAGGCCTTTCTCAACCACTTTGGCTGCTTTGTATGGCATGTCATTGCCGAGAAACAGGTAGGCCATGTTTAAAAGCTCGCCTTCACGTTGAAGCATGTCCTGCACGTAGGCCGCTTCCATGGTGATCAACTGCTGTTTCTCTTTCTTCAATTCACCGTACATGCCGGCCAATTGAACCCAGTATTCCCGCTTCGGCCAGCGTCGCACCAATTCTTCTAACACTTCTGTTGTTTTGGCGTAGTTGTTCTTTTCGTAGTAAAGCACCCGCAGCAATAAATACCAATGCTCTTTCGGCGCAATTTCGCGCTTGCGCGCTGTTGCCATGCCTCGCTCTACTTGCTGCAACGCGCGGTTGTAGTCTTTGGTTTGGTAATAGGCCTGGCCAAGCAGAATGTAGGGGTCTGGGCCCGGATTATTCGCTACCTTAAACCAGTCATTCATGGCGCGGATAGCAGCTGGATAGTCTTCAACCACAAAGTACAGCTGAGCTATGGTGTATTTGGTGCCAACCTCTAACGCTTCTGGAATCTCCCCTTGCGAAACCACTTTTCGATACGCGTCGATGGCTTTTCTATACTGTTCCTGAGAGTAATAAATAAAGCCATACACATTCCATACGCTGGCCGCATCATAGCCCTTGAGCTTGTCGCCCTGACTTCTGCGCAGTGCGTCCAGTATGGATATTGCCTGGTTGTATTGCTTGGCTTCCGCCGCTTCCTGGGCCTTGGCTAATTTTTCATAGACCTTTGCACTGATCGCCTGTGTTTTGCGTGTCTTTTCCGGTGGCTTCTCTTCATCCTGGGCAGCGACTACGCCGAGTGGGCTGCCAGGTACGACAGCAACCAGCGACAGGGCAAAAAACACGGCAACCGCCGCAAAGCCTGCACGCAGTGCCTTGCCTGTGAGTTTAAATTGAATTTCGCGGCTCATAGCTTTGCTCAATTATTTAAGGTCTTTCGAACGTTCGAACGTGTGACAGTCCGTTACCTACTTATCCAGTGTATAAGTAAACTTGTTGCGCACACCCGGTACTTCAGTGGCGACACCGTCTACCACACGCGGCTTGTACTTAAACTTTAATGCGGCTTTCTTGGATGCACTGGCAAACACTGAATTGGGGCAATCGGTGACGACGGGGTCACGAGTAGCACCCGTGGTTGTTACCGTGTAGGACACAATGCAATACCCTTCAATGCCCCGGGTGGCTGCACGGTTCGGGTAAATAGGCGCCACTTTTACGATCGGCAAATACTCGCCGTCGCTTGCGCTTGCACCGTTCATTTCTACGTTGATGTCCGCATTAATCGGCGTGCTCATATTCATAGCTGTCGCCTGTACATCAAAGTCCTGGAATTCAGGCTGTGGCATATCTGGCGGCGGCTCTTCCGGGTCTTCCGGCTTGTCAGGCTTTGCCTCTTTCAGATTCGTTTCGATTTCAACATCTGGCATAAAAATGTCCGCCAGCTTGGTGGCACCTGATTCATCGATGCTTGTATCCGCCATGAAAATCAGCGAATGCATCAACATGAACAAAGCAAAAGTGACCAAAGCCGCCAGAGGCAGGCCGATTCCAAGTCTGAGTGCAGCCATAGTATGTAGCCCTCCTAATTCCGCTCGGTGGACAAAGCAACGTCGATAGCACCCGCTTCACGTGCCATGTCCAATACATGGGCGACCATTTCTGCGGTCGCACCCATATCAGCTTGCAAAACAACACCACCCTTCGGGTTTTCAGCGCGTAACCGCTCGATATGATTTTTGACCGAGCGCTTATCAACCGGGTTCTTATCAATCCAGACCTCGTCATTGCCACTGATGGCAATCAGAATCTTGGCGTTACGATCAGTTGCCGTCACACCTTCAGGCTTTATCACCTGGATACCCGATTCTTTAACGAAAGATGCTGTCACGATGAAGAAAATCAACATGATGAACACAACGTCCAACATCGGAGTCAGGTCGATTGCGCCATCATTGTCTTCTGCTTTACGGGCCATAATTAATGATCCATTGTCAGGTGGTCTTCGAGCAATGCTTTCTCCCGATCCGCTACCTGGGTCAGATAGCTATTGGCAAACAAACCCGAGATAGCAGCAACCATGCCTGACATGGTTGGAATCGTCGCTTTTGACACACCACCTGCCATTGACTTGGCGTCACCGCCGCCAGTTACGGCCATTACGTTAAACACTTCGATCATACCTGTTACCGTACCGAGCAATCCCAACAAAGGGCAGAGCTTAACCAGTGTGGCTAGCAGCGGCATGAACGCGTTGATGTTAAGTGACGTTTCCGAAATCAACATTTCCCGTATGCTCAGAGCATTCCAGGACCTGCGTTCAGCACGCGATTCCCATTGGTCGATCACATTGGCTACATCACTCTTCAGGCCATTCTTGCTTTTGAAATACCAGATGCGTTCAAACGCAATGGTCCACATCAGCAAGGTGGTGAAGGCAATCAGCCAGAGCACGTTGCCGCCGGCTTCCATGAAGCCGCGCAGCTCTCCGACCAGTTCGAAGAAGGTAATCATTAGCCATTAGCCTCTTCTTGTTTGGCAATCAGACCGGCACTTTGTTCCTCAAGAATGTGCATTATCTTCTTCGCTCGACCGTTTACCACCGTATGCAGCAGCAAGGTTGGGATCGCAACACAGAGACCCAATACCGTGGTAACCAAGGCGCTTGAAATACCGCCAGCCATGGCTTTCGGGTCACCCGCACCGAAGATTGTGATGGCCTGGAAGGTCAGAATCATACCCGTTACCGTACCCAGCAGTCCGAGCAATGGCGCGACGGCCGCAATGATCTTCAGCAAGGTCAGAGAGTTTTCCAATGAAGGCTGCTCTTTCAACACCGCTTCATTAAGCTTCAGCTCCAGTGTTTCAGCATCAGAGTTTGGGTTTTCCTGCTGTACGGCAAGCACACGTCCCAGCGGGTTGTTCTTGTTCGGCGAGGCACTCTTCAACTGCGAGCTTACCTTCGCGCCAACTGCACCGAGTACGATCAGACGCCAGATGGCAATCAGCAGAGCAAATGCACCGACCGCGGTAATAATGTACCCGACGATACCACCCTGGTGCCAGCGCTCAACGATGGTTGGGCTGTCAATCAAAGCCGACAGATAAGAACCGCCGGAAGGTCCAGTGGGATCAACACCAAATGGGTGCAAGCCTTCGCTGGCCGACGCTAAATCACTGGCCATACCATTGAATTCACCGGGCTGGCGCGCCAACTCTTCAAGTGAGCCCTGGTCGAAGCGCAGATATTGTCCATCTTCAGTGACCACGTTAAAGCTGCCGACTCGCACAACTGGCACGGTTGCCTTATCGCCATTTGGCTTCGCAACCTCTGTATTGAACTTGACCACTTTGCCCGTTTCAACAGCTTCACGTTGCAGCTCAAACCACAAACGCTCAATTTCTTCGATGCTTGGCAGTTTGTCGTTGCCACTCATCTTCTCTACCAGATCGCCCAGAAACTTCTCACGGCCCGGGTATTGAACACTGGTTAGCGAGGTTTCCAGGTTGGCGCGCAAGTCACCGGAAGCCGACGTAATGTGGCCAAACAGTTCTGTCAACGAGCCAAGTCGCTCCTTGAGCTGTTGCTGCTTTTGGCTCACTGCAACTTCATTTTCTTCAAAGCTCTTTTCAAGACGCACACTGCGCGCCTCTTCATTCGAACGGGTTTGCTTGGCCTGACTCAGCAGCGCGGCTTGTCGATTCTTTGCCTGCTTAAACTCTGCTTCACGCTTTGCGTTTTCACGCGCTTCGCTGGTTTTGCCTTGCTGAACCAAACGCAGCAACTGATCTAACGAACGTGCTTTTTCTTGAGCGATGGCGACACCGCCAGAACTCAGCAGCGCTGCGCCCAGTACGAGGCTGATTATTCTTAGTGATGTTTTCATTGTGCTGCCTCCGGAGCCGGGATTGGCAAGGTCATAATATCGATGGCGGCTTGCTTCTTGGCAATCCGAATGCCCTTGGATACTGAGCTGGTGTAGGAGCCATCCAGCACCTCCCAACCGTTGTCGCCCCAGGCCGCTGTTACTTCACGGTCAGTGGTTTGTGCCAACAATGCAATTCGACCCACTTGCAGAATATCTACTTTGCGAGAGGTACCACTACCATCAATATCAACTTCATCTGCGTAGGTTTGCACCTTCCGACCGTACTCATTCTCGATCTTGT
Organism: Gammaproteobacteria bacterium; assembly: GCA_030429735.1. Classification (GTDB taxonomy): domain Bacteria; phylum Pseudomonadota; class Gammaproteobacteria; order Pseudomonadales; family JAUIET01; genus JAUIET01. The sequence goes on along the minus strand of JAUIET010000015.1, from coordinate 26,047 downwards.
ACGCTTCAAGGACCTGACGGAATTTCTCAGCGGCTGATATTTCAGATCGGTCAACATTGGCTCGCAGGAACGCAACGCGATCGTTACGCTCTTCAGACTTAAACGGGATATCCAGGCTGATAAATTGCTCAAGGCCGTCAATCATCCGGATTATCAGCGGCGTAATCTGGCGCTGAATAACGGTGACCTGGCCAATCGACTCTTCCAGCTCTTCCAGACGCGCCAACTGATTGGCAATCTGAATTTCCAGCCGCTGATTGTAAATCCGCAAACCGTCGATTTCCTTGTTGACCGTCTTGTAGTCATTCAAAAGGTCGCCAGTTTGATCCGCGATTTTATCTATCCGGGCCTGTGATTGTTGAGCCGCGGTTGTTTTCGCCTGCCCGACTCGCATAATCGAGCCAAGAGTATCAGCGCTGGCTGCGTTACCTAATAGCGCACCGAGCAGAGGCACGGCACAGGCAACGACTTTTATTCGATGCATATTCATGGACTTGTTTTTACCTTTTGATGAGGATGTAAAACTTTATTGCATTTATTAGCGACTATTGCATGAGCCTCGGGAGCTCAAGGTGAGCCCAACGGACAAGAAACAGTCGCAATGTCTTGCCCCCATTGTAAAACCACTTTTCGAAATAAATCAACGACCAATTGAAAAACATTGATGTTGTCTGTCTGGTAACGCTACTGCGTTTTGCGCTTCAAATGTAAGATGCTGAAATTCCAATCATTATCATCGTTTTGATGAAATTCCCTGCGCGCAAGCTCTTGCCAGGCGGTGTCGTCAAAAGCAAACCAGGCGTCGCCTTGTACATCAGCGTCGACCACGGTCAGGTACATTTGTTCTGCACGGTCTATGGTCTGACGGTAAATATCAGCGCCACCAATCACAAAATACGCTCTCTTTTCGTGCTCGAGAGACCAGGCGCACGCGCTTTCCAATGCTCGATCCACGCAATCAACCACTTCACAGCCTTCCAGATCAAGCCCAGATTGTCGACTGACCACAATATTGTGTCGATTTGGCAGGGCACGACCAATCGAGTCAAAGGTCTTGCGGCCCATGATGATGGCATGTTCACTGCTTAGCCGCTTGAAATTCAGCAGGTCATCACGCAGATGCCACGGCAAGCTATTGTTAACACCTATGCAGCCGTTGCGTGACATAGCCAGCAACAATATCAGCTCAGGTTCTCCCTGTGCTCCGCAATCGGCCGAGCGGTCCTTTAATGTCACCATGCCCAATTAAACACTACACCGCGACTGGCGCGCTGATATGCGGGCTGGGTGCGTAATCAAGCAACTCAAAATCGTCAAACACAAAATCGAATACGTTGCGAACCTGCGAATTGATCTTCAAGGTCGGCAGGGCATGCGGCGTGCGGGTCAGCTGTAATGCCGCCTGCTCCATGTGATTGCTGTACAGATGCGCGTCTCCGAGAGTATGCACAAACTCACCAGGCTCAAGCGCGCACACCTGCGCGATCATCATGGTGAGCAGCGCATAAGACGCAATATTAAACGGCACGCCGAGGAAAATATCCGCGCTGCGCTGATAGAGCTGGCACGATAGCCTTCCGTTGGCCACATAAAACTGAAACAACAGATGGCACGGCGGCAGTGCCATGTTATCGACATCAGCCACATTCCAGGCACTGACAATCAGGCGCCTGGAGTCCGGGTTGCTTTTGATCTGCTCAATGACCTGGCTAATCTGATCTATGTGCCCACCATCAGGCAATGGCCAATTGCGCCACTGTGACCCGTAGACAGGACCCAGATTGCCCTGTTCATCGGCCCACTCGTCCCAAATACTGACCCCATTGTCTTTCAAATAACGAATATTCGTGTCACCACTGAGAAACCATAACAACTCATGGATGATGGAACGCAGATGCAGCTTTTTGGTTGTCAGCAAAGGAAACCCCTGTTGCAGGTCGAACCGCATCTGGTAACCAAAAACACTGCGGGTACCAGTGCCCGTGCGGTCTTGTTTGTCAACTCCGTGATCGATCACGTGGCGCATTAGATCAAGATATTGCTGCATGTTTGCTTCGTCAGGTTAAAGTCTAATCAGGGTTTGGCGGGCGAGCGCTTTGTATTTGGCGCTACTGCGGTTGGCTGGCGATGGGAGTGCACAATAAGAATAATGCCCAGTATAAACATGGGGATACACAGCTCCTGGCCCCGGGTCATCCAACCAAACCATTCGAAATTGATGTGCGCGTCAGGTTGTCTGAAAAACTCGACGAAAAAACGAAAGCTTGAATAGCCAAGCAGGAAAACGGCAGCAACCGCCCAGGTCGGGCGCGGTTTTTGAGCGTACCAGTACACCAGTATAAAAAGCAAAACGCCTTCCAGCGCCACCTGATACAGCTGCGACGGATGCCTCGCCAAACCATCCGGATCTTTGGGGAAGACCATTGCCCAAGGCACATCGCTGGGCCGCCCCCACAGCTCCTGCCCAATGAAATTACCCAAGCGCCCCAGGCCCAGACCAATCGGCGTAATCACTGCGCTCAGGTCAAGCACCTGGCCCCAGCTGTGCCCGGTTTTTCGCGCAAACAAATACATGGCCACAATCACGCCTAACAGGCCGCCATGAAACGACATGCCGCCTTCCCACACCGCGAACAACCACAGCGGGTTTTCCAGGAAATGCTGAAAGCCATAGAAAAACACATAACCAAAACGACCACCCAGCACCACGCCCAGCGCGGCGTAGAAAATCATGTCCTCGATTTCTTCCGGTTTTATCGGCACCCAGTGATGCCTGGTTTGCCGCATCGCCAGTTTCCAGGCTGCAAAAAAACCCAGCAGATACATTAACGCATACCAGTGTATGCTAAGCGGGCCCAGGCTGACTGCCACAGGGTCCCAGTTCGGATGAACTAACGCGCCTGCTAACGAATTCATAATCACAAGTCCCCCGCGGCGATCAACGCGCCCGGGCTCAAGTACTGGCTGATGCCAAGCTTGTCGAGTTTTGACTGCATATAGCCATACACCATTTCTGCATCTTCCAATTGCATCACCCTACCCAGCATTTCCTCAGCCTGTTCGGACGTCACGCTCCTGATGGCCTGCTTCACTTTGGGGATGCTGGCCGCATTCATTGACAAAGCATCGTAGCCCATCGCCAGCAGTAGAATCGCAGCCCCCGGTTCACCTGCCAACTCGCCACAGATGGTCACTGGTTTACCTTCTATATTGGCGGCATCCGCAATTGCTTCCAGAGCCTGCAATACGCTGGGATGATACGAATGATACAGCCCGGCTACCCGGGTATTGTTTCTGTCTACGGCCAGAAGATATTGGGTAAGGTCGTTGCTGCCCACCGACAAAAAATCGACTTTACGCGCAAATGCCCGGGCCTGATAAACAGCCGCGGGCACCTCAACCATAACACCAACTGGTGGAAGCTTCAGATCATAGCCATCATCAATCAGCTCGGTATATGCACGCTTGATCAAGCCCTGCGCCTCATCTATTTCACTTAAATGCGTGACCATGGGCAGCATGATGCGGATATTGTTCAAGCCCTCGCTGGCTTTCAGCATGGCGCGTACCTGAGACAGAAAAATTTCCGGGTGATCAAGCGTTACCCGAATACCGCGCCAGCCCAGAAACGGGTTTTCCTCTTCAATTGGAAAATAGGGCAGGGATTTATCACCGCCAATGTCCAGCGTGCGCATGGTCACTTCCATTGGCTCAAACGCTTCCAGTTGTTCGCGATAAATCTGGCGCTGCTCTTCTTCGGTAGGGAACCGGTCACGCAATAAAAACGGCACTTCAGTACGATACAAACCCACACCCTGGGCACCTCGATCGAGCGACCGAGCCACGTCGGACATCAGACCGGTATTCACGTGCAGTGGCAAACTGTGTTTGTCGAGCGTTTCGCAGGGCAGATCACGCAAAGACTCCAGCTCGAGGCTGAGCTGTTGTTCCTCGGCGATAATATTGGCGAAGTACTCACTCAGCTCATCGCTGGGGTTGGAATGAATTTCACCGTTATAGCCGTCGACCACCAGCGCTGCTTTTTCCATACGCTGCAGGGGAATATCAACAGCGCCCATCACCGTAGGTATGCCCAAGGCTCTGGCCATAATGGCCACGTGTGAGTTGCTGGAGCCCTTGATGGACACCAAACCAACCAGTTTCTCTGTTGGCACTTCACCCAGCATAGAAGCGGTAAGCTCCTCGCCAATCAAGATGCTGTTTTCAGGATAATCTCTTGGCCCGGCATTGGATTGCTGCAAGTATTCCAGAACCCTGCGACCAAGGTCTCTCACATCAGCAGCACGTTCGCGCAGATAGCTGTCTTCCATGCGTTCAAACGTGTACACATGCTCGAGAATTACGGACCGCACGGCGCCCTGAGCCCATGAGCCCTGGCGAATTTTGTCACTGATTTCGCCACCCAGAGCCTTGTCATCCAGCATCTGCAGGTATACATCAAACAGCGCTCGCTCTTCCGGTCGTAATTGACCGGCCAGCGTTGTTCCCAGCTGCTCAATATCAATGCGCACCTGCGCCAGGCTGCTCCAGAAAAACTCCAGCTCGGCATCAATATCAACCGCAACCCGGTCGGGAACAGTATTCAAATCAGCAGGTGAGGAAACCACAATGGCTTCACCCATGGCGATACCGGGCGCACCGGGAACACCTTTAAAGCGCGCTGGCCTGCGCACCGGGTTTGCACTACTGGAAACCTGTTCCAGCGCACCGGTAGCTTCAGCGTGGGCGATAACGCCAGCCAGCTGCGCAGACATGGTGACCAGAAACGCTTCTTCGCTCTCATCAAAGCGGCGAGTCTCTCGCTGCTGAACGGTGAGCACACCTAACACTTTGCGTTGATGGATTATCGGCGCACCAAGAAACGAGTTGAAGCTCTCCTCGCCAATTTCCGGGAAATACTTATAGGCCGGGTGTTTTTCTGCGCGATCCAGGTTTAATGGCTCTTCACGGGCCGCCACCTGGCCGATCAGACCTTCGTTAATGGACAAAGACACCTTGCCAAGCAACTCGGGATTAAGCCCCTCGGTTGCGGCGAATACATAGTCTCCACTGGTGGAATCCAACATGTACACGGAACACACTTCCGTACCCATGGCGTTGCGCACCTTGTGCACAATCAGGTCCAGCGCCTTCTGCAGGGACGGTGCGGTGTTCACCTCCTGAATAATCTGGCGCAGCGAGCTCAGCATTTTAGTGTCGGCCATCAGTTGGCAACCAGTTTGCTGTGTGCAGGAGCAAGCTCAAGCAGCGCCTTGCGGTACACCTCGCGCTTAAAGGCCACTACGTTGCCCATTGGGTACCAGTAGCTTACCCAACGCCAACCATCGAACTCCGGCTTTTCGTCAATATCAAAACGAATACGGTCTTCAGTGCCAACCAGTCGCAGCAAAAACCACTTTTGCTTTTGGCCAATACAGATCGGTTTACTGCCTTTTCGGATGAATCGCTTGGGTAGTTTGTAACGCAGCCAGCCTCGTGTTGTTGCCAACAGCTCAACGTCGTTGGCCTGCAAGCCAATCTCTTCGACAAGCTCTCGGTACAATGCCTCTTCCGGTGTTTCGTCGCGGTTGATTCCTCCCTGCGGGAATTGCCAGGCATCCTGACCTATGCGGCGCGCCCACAGCACCTGGCCCCGGCCATTTGCCACCATAATGCCAACATTTGGGCGAAAACCATCCCGATCTATCACTCGTCCTCACATTGCTGAATATAGGCTTCAGCATCAAGCAAATGCGAGAAATCGTTTGCATCTGGCTTAAGCCGGAATATCCAGCCATCTTCATAGGGGCTGCCATTAACGGTTTCGGGCTGGTCTTCGAGGTTTTCGTTAACTTCCACCACTTCGCCCTGCATCGGGCTATAGATGTCTGAGGCCGCTTTAACCGACTCTACAACACCCGCCTGTTCACCGGCGCTCAGATGCGCGCCTATCTCGGGCACCTCGACATATACGATGTCACCCAAGGCTTCCTGAGCATGGTCACTGATGCCAACACTGACCAGACCATCATCTTCCAATCGAGCCCACTCGTGTGTTTCTGCGTAGTGAAGATCATCAGGTGTACTAGTCATGGTTGCTTTCTCGTGCGTGTGTAAAGCCTTTTATTCTAACGGCGAGCCTTTCAAAAACAAGCCTGGCGCGGCTGAATATTCAATTCAGTTCACAAACCCATCGCATGGCGCACTATGCGTTTTTTCAGAGGTGTGATGCCGGACACACGGCGCATGCCTTCGTTGCGCAACCAGATTAACGGCAGCAGTCGGCTGCCGAACAAGCGCTTGAAAGTTTCTACCGCAGCCATCATTGCCAGATTGTCTGACTTGCGACGTCGTTGATAGCGTTGCAGAAACAGCTCATCGCCCATGCTCACGCCGGCCTCGCGTGCGCGCAGGATTTCCTGGCTGAGAATACGCACATCTTTAAAACCAAGATTTACACCCTGGCCTGCCAGCGGATGAATGACATGGGCGGCATCGCCAATCAACGCAATTCCCGGTTTCACATAATCGGTTGCGTGATTTTGCTGTAGAGGAAAACAATATCGGCGCGACGTTTCCTCAATTGCCCCCAGCCGGGACTCGAAAGCCCGCTCCAGCGACTGGCGAAATGATTGGTCCCCTCTTTCCAGAATTGATTCAGCCACTTCTGTATCGGCTGACCAAACGATAGAACTTAGCCGCTTGTCTGGGTCGCCCAGTGGTAAAAAGGCGAGCGGCCCTTCCGGTAAAAAACGCTGCCAGGCCGTATTCTGATGCGGTTTGCTCGTGCGTACAGTCGCCACCACGGCTTTTTGCTGATAGCTCCAGTGTCGCGAATCAAACTCTGCCAGCTGACGGACTTGTGAATTACCGCCATCGGCCGCCACTACCAGCTGTGCATGCAGCGTGCAGCCATCATCAAGGTCCAGTTGTTGCACAGCACCTGCATCTGCATTGGTACGCAATGCAACAAGCGTTCGGGGGCAAAAAATATCCAGATTACCCGCTCTCTTAAGCGTGCGATACAAGGCGTCCAGAGTCACCGAATTCTCAACAATGCAACCCAGCAGTTCAGCGCCCACTTCGTCAGCACTGAACTGCATATCGGCGGTTCCCATTGCGTCCCAGACATGCATGGTTTGAAACGCTTGATGACGAGCAGTTTCAATATACCGCCAGGCACCAACATCGCTGAGTAGTTCAATACTGGCCGGTGTTAAGGCGCTTACTCGCGCATCGTATTCACCAACATCCGTTGCCGGCGGGAATGCGAGCAAGGGCTCGACAGCCAGTTCCGGCAAACCTCTTCCTTCAACCAGCGCTATACGCAATGCAGTGTGCTTGAGTGAGGCCGCCAGAGCCAGGCCAGCCATCCCGCCACCTATAATGGCAATGTCATATTGCCCGGCTTCGACATCACCCCTGGCGGGGAAAGCCCGTGTGGTGTCTGGTTTCATTTGCGTCGCCCACCCACCATTTTCTCAATATCGGCGGCCTTCTTAGGCAGCGCTTTCGTTAACACTTGCGGGCCTTGTTTGGTCACCAGCACATCATCTTCAATTCGAATCCCAATTCCCCGCCACTGCTTATCAACCTTTTTATTGTCCGGAGCGATGTATAAGCCAGGCTCTACGGTTAAAACCATGCCGGGTTCCAACAAACGCCACTCCTCACCAACACGATAGTCTCCGACATCGTGCACATCCATACCCAACCAGTGCCCGGTTCTGTGCATATAGAAAGGCTTATAAGCTTCTTTCTTCAGTAATGTCTCCAACTTGCCTTTTAACAGCCCCAGCTCCAGCAGGCCCAGGGTAAGCACTCTAACGCAGGCCTCATGAGGCTCGTTCCAGTGACGACCTGCTATGGTCGCATCAATGGCCGCCAACTGAGATTTTAAAACCAGGTCATACAGCGCTCTTTGCGGCTTGCTGAACTTGCCGCTTACTGGAAATGTTCGAGTAATATCTGAGGCGTAATAACCGTACTCACAGCCGGCGTCAATCAACACCAGGTCGCCCGCTACAAGCTCGTCGCAATTTTGTGTGTAGTGCAAGATGCAGGCGTTTTTGCCACTGCCCACGATGCTCTCATAGGCAGGGTGTCGGCAACCTGCCTGCATGAATTCATGGATGAGCTCGGCTTCAAGGTGATACTCGAAGCGTCCCGGTTTACAGGCTTTCATCGCGCGCTTGTGCGCACGGACTGAGATATCCGCAGCGGCTTGCATCTGACGAATTTCGGCAGCACTTTTGAACAGCCGCAGCTCATGCAACAAGTAGTTAAGATCAAGAAATTCGCCGGGTGGCTGGGCGCCGGTTCGGGCCTTATTGCGAATAGTGTTCACCCACTGCATGAGCTGTTGATCAAAATCTGCATTACGCCCCATCGCGTAGTACACGCGCTCACGACCTTCGATCAGACCGGGTAAAATCTCGTCGATATCCCCAATAGGGAAGGCATCATCGGCTGAATAGTTCTTACACGCCCCTTCCGGACCCTGCCGATAGCCTGTCCATAATTCCAGTGCCGGATCGCGCTCCTGGCAGAACAACACAAACTCACCATGCTTGCGCTCTGGCATCAATACGGCAACGGCGTCTGGCTCGTCAAAACCGGTGAGGTAGTAGAAGTCGCTGTCCTGGCGAAATCGGTATTCTGTGTCTCGGTTGCGGGTATGAATACTGGCCGAGGGCACAATGGCGATGCTGCCAGGTTCCATTTCGGCCATTACCTTGCGCCGGCGCCGGGAGAACTCGCGTTTACCGATCATGAGCGCACCTTAATGAAGGGTCAGCGAGCCACTATCGACTGCCGATCCCTGTGGATTCAGTTCAATGCATTGGGCATACACATTCAGGGCGGCAACCCGCACATACTCTGCAAGCTGCATCAGGTCTTCTTCACTTTCGACATCGTCTTCATCCAGCCCGGATTCGACTTCCTCACCCGCCTCACTCACCCCCAATTCAGCATCCACCTTGGATATCGCCGCGAAATCCTGCAAAATTTCGGCAATTTCATCATGCTCGGACAGGCTCAGACCGGCTTTTTTTTCAGCGACTGCAAAGCCGAACATAAATCCCTGGCACCACTCTCCGAGGGCAGTTGCCCTGGCAATGAGCACCGTATCGTCATCTGGCAACAGCATCTGAAACCCCATATCCGGGTCTTGCAGGCTCTGTAGTGTCTGAGCAGCTACCGCGCGCAGCTCTTGCTCATCGGCAGGTGCCGGATGAAGATCCTCACCGGCAAATTGCAAGCACGAGGTCACCAGGGCCGACAAATCCGATTCCATACCCACGCACAACTCGGCCGTCAGCATGCCGTGCAATTCTGCGGCACCAACACTGCCATCCACCGCCTCGATCAGGGCCTGCAAATCTTCAAAACCCAGTAGTTCGTAGTCGCCCGGCTCAATGCCGCCACTGTCTACCATCTTTTAGCCATTATGTGCATGTCAGCCACTATTCCAGAACGTGAGTATAAACTGCCGTTGTGCGTCATTGACCCGCCCGCAACAGGCCTCTATAGTACCCGCAACAGGGGAATATCTGAACAATTCCGGCTTCGGACAAAGATCAGATGTCAGCCGCGTACTGACCTCGCCCGACAATGGTGAAACTCGAGTGTAATTCTACTGATTACGTACCAATAAATACCAGATAAACGAAAAGCCGCACCACCATGGAAAACAAACAGCTCAAACTGCTTGAGCGCAAAATTGATGAGCTTATCAAATTGTGTACCGAGCTCAATCAGGAAAACAAAACACTGAAAGCCAAGAATGATCTGTGGCGCAGTGAACGCGCGCAACTCATGAAAAAAAATGAAGTTGCCCGATCCAAGGTTGAGAACATGATTGCACGTTTGCGTGCCCTGGAGGAAGATTCTTGAGCGACGTAATCACAGTAAGTGTGAACATTCTTGATAAAGAGTTTCAGGTCAGCTGCCCGGCCGATCAACAGGCCGCTCTGCAAGATTCCGCTCAACACCTTGACCAGCGCATGCGCACCATGCGTGACAGCGGAAAAATTGTGGGCCTTGACCGACTGGCCGTTATGGCCGCCCTGAACACCACCTACGAGCTACTCCAGTCACAAGCTAAAGAAGTGCAAGTCACCGAAGGCTCAAGCGATAAAATAATCCGTTTGTCAAACAAAATCGAGGACGCTCTGCATTTCTGCAAGCAATTGGAGATTTAATTATCCACTTATTTTGACTGCGCTATACTTAGAGGGTGCCCTGGTACATACGCGATGCAGTTCGTCCTCGAGCCGATTCTATATACCCAGGGGGTTTCTAGCGAATAGGGGAGCGCAGGCCCGCACGACGGGAAGCCCGATCTATTACAGAGGCCACCGCCTTGAACCTTTCGGTTCAAGGGCCACACTGCTTAACGGTGTATTGGGGCATTATTTATCTTCCCTCCTTTATTTGTCTCAATGAATACTGCAGCCAATGCCAAGCGACAATTGCGTGCGCATTTTCGCAGCACTCGTTGCGCGCTTAGCCCCTCCGTGCAGCGGCGCCATGCCTGGCTGCTAGCCCGCCATGCCAAACCACTTCTGGACAGACACAGTTGCGCACGAAACGTAGCGGTGTATTTGGAGTTTGACGGGGAAGTCGGGACACTGCCTTTAATTCACGCTTTGAGGCGGCGAGGTAAACGCGTTTTTGTACCAGTCATTCACGGCAAGTGCATGCGCTTTGCGTCACTGGATGTCCTCGGTGCCACACAAGACACTCCGCTAAAACCTCAATCTGCATTTTCACACAGACGCTTAATTGCACCCGCTGAACTGGACCTGGTGTTCCTGCCACTGGTTGCATTTGATGCGCAAGGGGTGCGCCTGGGCATGGGCGGCGGGTTCTACGATCGGTGCTTTGCCTTTAAACGCAATGCGCCTGGACGAAAGCCGTTACTGGTGGGGGTCGCGCATCAATCCCAGCAAGCCGGGTTTGGAGTGTTACCGAGAGAAAAATGGGATCTGCGGCTCGATTGGCACATTACCGAATCGGGCTTACGAAAATGCATGAACCGTAGCAGTTAACACAGTTCCAATTACAAATAGAGCTATCACTACGGTTACGATGTCGGGTTTGGCCTGCATTGTTATCACCTGTGGGGAGTTCAGGGTGTGAATTGTGCTGTTACTCTTTAAACCTAGACAGGCCACGGCTAATGAGCAAAAATCATGCAAGCGTTTATAGGGGGTAGCGCCTGAACTGTGAGGCGCGTCACGTTTCAGCAGCCGCTATTTGGGCTGCGATTGTAAGAGCTTCAGTTGCGGAAGTTGTACTCGGCCACGATACCAGGCATTTGACTGGCGTTTGGAATATCGATTGTCTTTGGCTGGCTGGCACTCACTCCAGTGATGACCACACCCAGTCCGAAGAGCACTACAAGCACTGTTAAAAAATCAGGTCGCCTTTGCATTGTTATTGTCCTGCCCTAAACCACGTCTCTATTGGGTAGGGCAGTATACCAAAATGTGAATATCACACAATTATTTAGCGAAATATTCTAGATTTAACGTTAAGAGTGCAATCAACAATCAGAATGATGGATTTTTAGACTAGCTAAGAAACAACTTGTAGGCCGGATTGTGTGTTTCTTCAACGTAGTCGTATTTGCTTGCATGGATGCGCCGTGCAAATTCCTTCCGCTCACTTGCTGGCACCTGTAAACCGAGCAAAATTCGACCGTACGCTGCGCCGTGATTGCGGTAATGAAACAAGGATATATTCCAGCGTGGCTCAAGACCGTTCAGGAATGCAAGCAAGGCACCGGGGCGCTCCGGAAACCTCACCCGGTAGAGTAGCTCATCGGCCGCTGCCGGTGCCGGTGGCCGCCCACCGACCATGTAGCGAATATGGGATTTGGCCATTTCGTCATCACTGAGATCAACAACCGGATACTTTTTTTTGCGCAATTGCTGGAGTAGTTGCTGGCGATCATCACTGGTGGGCGCGAGTTTGATGCCGACAAAGATATGCGCGTCACCATTCGCACTGTAGCGGTAGTTAAACTCGGTGATGTTGCGCTTACCAATCGCTTTGCAGAACGCTCGAAAACTTCCAGCTCGCTCGGGGATGGTAACTGCCAGCACCGCTTCAGTCTGTTCGCCCACATCGGTACGCTCCGAGATGTAACGAAGTCGATCAAAATTGGTATTCGCGCCGCTGTTTATCGCCACCAGTGTTTGACCACTGCAGGCTGTCTGCTGGACATGCTTTTTTAAGCCCGCCAATGCCAACGCTCCCGCAGGCTCGCAGATATTGCGGGTTTCCTCAAAAATATCTTTGATCGCTGCGCACATTTCGTCGGTGCTGATGGTCACTACCTCATCAACAAGGTGTTTCACCACTCGAAATGGCTCCTTGCCAATTTGCGCTACCGCGACGCCATCTGCAAATAATCCAACATGCGACAGTGTGACCCGGCGTCCTTTTTCAAGTGCTGCATGCAAGCACGCAGCATCTTCCGGCTCTACCCCAATTACCCGAACCTCTGGACGCACGCTTTTTACGTAAGCCGCTATGCCTGCCAACAAACCTCCGCCACCAACAGGTACGAACACCGCATCCAGTTGGCTGCTTACCTGGCGCAGAATTTCCATACCGACCGTGCCCTGACCTGCGATAACATCCGGGTCATCATAGGCATGTACGTAGCGCAAACCGCGCTTAGCGGCCAGGGTCTGGGCATGCGCGAACGCTTCATCATAGGTATCGCCATGCAGTACCACCTTGCCTTCAAGAGCACGCACAGAATCCACCTTGATCGCTGGCGTGGTCTGCGGCATAACAATTGTGGCCTTAATGCCCAGCTTTTTTGCTGCCAAAGCAACTCCCTGCGCATGATTACCAGCCGATGCTGTGATCACGCCACGCGCACGGCTGGCCGCATCCAGCTGAACCATGCAGTTGTAGGCGCCTCGCAATTTGAACGAAAATACAGGTTGCAGATCCTCCCGCTTGAGAAAAACCTGGTTATCAAGCTTGGCTGACAGTTTTGGAGCAAACTGGGTTGGCGTTTGGGCCGCCACATCGTACACCGGTGCCTGCAGTATTTTTTTAAGATAGTTGTTCAGCATCGCGTTCAACGCTCTGACAAAGTGATGGCGCATATTAAAGTCTTCATCGACCTTGTACCAGTCTGCGCGCTCGCCTATATTGGGCGCAACTATCAACTCACTACCGGCGACTCATGGACCAAAACGAACTCAAACAACTAGCGGCGAACGCAGCGATCGACTACATCAAGCCCAAGCTCGACAATAAAACCATCGTTGGCGTCGGAACAGGCTCGACCACCAACCTGTTTATCGATCAATTAGCGGAACTAAAAGGCTGGTTTGCCGCAGCTGTCTCCAGTTCGGATGCCAGTACTGAACGCCTTCGCGCGCATGGCATTGACGTGCTTGATTTGAATTCCGCAGGCCCTGTTGCGGTGTACGTTGATGGCGCAGATGAAAGCAATCAACATCTGCAGTTAATCAAAGGCGGCGGTGCGGCGCTGACGCGGGAGAAAATTGTTGCTGCTGTCGCCGAAGAGTTTGTCTGTATAGTGGATGACAGCAAAATGGTTGATCTTCTGGGCGCGTTTCCATTGCCCGTGGAAGTGATTCCAATGGCGCGCAGCCACGTTGCTCGCGAGTTGGTCAAACTCGGTGGTGACCCCGTGTACCGAGAAGGCGTAGTAACCGACAATGGCAACGAGATTATTGATGTCCACAATCTGGAAATTCTCAATCCGCCGGAATTGGAATCACGCATCAACCAAATAGTTGGTGTGGTATGCAATGGATTGTTTGCTAACCGCGGTGCAGACGTACTCGTTGTTGCGAGCGCTGACGGAGTAAAAACCCTGTTACCCGAGTAATTCTATCCAGGGTAAAAACGCCCGTGCACGGCATAGTAGTAGCGGCATTCCTTATACTCAGAAAATGAGTGCTTTCTCAGGTCATTGCAGGTATAGCCAGGCTTCCAATGCGGGTTATCGGGTTTAGGCGGCACGCCCGCCGCTTTTTGCTGGCTAATATAGGCCTGCACTTTTTGCTCTTCGTTCGCTGCCGGTTCAGCTGCAAAAACCAGCGTCTGCCACAGCACACAAGCTAAAGCAAAACACAGGCGATTCACGCTTTCACACTCATGTCGTTAGTGTCGATGTAATCGCCTACCAGTGCAAACACCTGCTCTCTGATTTCAGCACTCTCGTTCGCCAGGTGGTGCTTGCCTTCGGGAATCAGTTTGAACGTTGCCGCTGGAAACTTATCGCGAATTTTTTTGAGATTGTATTTCCAGTCCACCGTTTTGTCCTGTTCGCCCTGAACTATCAGCGGAGTCAATTGCGAGGTCGGCGATGCCAGGAAGCGCTTAATCCACACCTTCATCGCCAACAACCATTGCATCGGTAATCCACGGTACTGCAAGGGGTCAATGTCACGCAGGAATTCAAGAAACTCAGGGTCGTGTGAATTATTGCTAAAACGCCGGGGCAGGCTGTCCATCAGATGGCGATTTACGCTGAACACAAATCGCAGCACTGACCATCTGGCAGGTCTGACCAATGGCGCAAACAACACAATATGTTTGGGCTCACCCATCAATTGACCGCATTGTTTATCTAACAAATACTGCATGATCACAGCTCCTCCGGTGCTTTGCCCTAAAAACAGGGTGGGCTGCGGCATTAACCGCGCACTCTGTGTTACACACGCACCCAGGGCCTCAACGTAATCCGAAAAGGCACCGATGCTAGCCCTGGGGCCGGTACTTAAACCATGCCCTGGCAGATCAAACACGATAACATTTACGTTGCGCTTAAGCAGGAACTCGATCACATGCTTGTACAAACCCGCGTGATCGAAGTAGCCGTGAACCACGTACGCCGTAGACGCCGCCTCGGCGCGCTGAAAACTGTGGCATGCCAGGTCAAATTCGCCTGATTTGAGCGTACCAAAACGATGCGTCAAATCGCTGAAGCTTTCCGTAAAATCGATACCATAGAACCGAAAGTAGGCGCGAATGGCGTTACCATGCACAGGCCGCGCAGCGAAATCCAAGGGCTGCAGCTGGTGGCGCACCTGATCCAGATCCATTGACAATTATTCTAGATCCAAACCGAAGTGGCCTTGATAAAAAGTTGTAAATTAGGTGGCTGACGCTTCAAAAATACTGTTAATCGCGTCACTAAGCGCCGCGTGAAATTCTTCATCAGATTGCTGGGCCGATAAGCCCTCTGTCAACGCGCGTGAGAAGCTGGCAATCATGCCATTATTCTCACGTAATTTCTGGTTCGCCAAATCACGCTGATAACCACCGGACAGGGCAACCACCTTAAGCACTCTGTCGTGCTTGATGCAGTCGGCGTAGAAGTTCGCTTGTTCAGGTAGCGTGAGTTTCAACATGACCTGCTGAGAATCATTCAGGGCATCCAACTGCGCTAACAACTGCTCTTTGAGCAAGGCCTCGCATTCCGATTTGTCCGGGTTGTTGATATCGACTTCCGGTTCAATAATGGGCACAAGACCTTTAGCCAGTATTTGACGGCCAATCTCAAACTGCTGATCAACGACGGCTTTAATACCCTCTGGATTGGCAGATTTGATGACCGATCGCATTTTGGTCCCAAACACGTCTTTTGCCGCAGCTTTGTCCAATAAATCGTCCAACCCGGGAATGTCTTTCATCACTTGTACGCCGTCGGCTTCGTCGGCCAGGCCCTTGTCCACTTTCAAAAACGGCACTACGTGTTTTTCAAACCAGAGATACTGACTGCTGGGCTTGCCCTCTACTTCGCGGTCGAGGGTGTTTTCAAACAGAATGGCACCGAGTACATGTGAACCCTCGAAGGCCTGATCGGTCATGATACGTGTGCGCATGGCGTGCACCATGTCGTACATTTCCTGCTCACAACCGTAACAATCTTCATCAACGCCATAAAGCTTAAGCGCTTTTGGGGTGCTACCGCCACTTTGATCCAACGCAGCGATAAAACCGGTGGTGTTCGCAATTTTTTGAAGTTGTTCCGAAAATGTCGACATAATTGATTCCGTTACTCTGTATCCAAATAGTAAATGTATGTTTTTGTTTCGCTACGGCTTGGCACGACGCTTGAGCACCGCCACCGCAGGTAGCTCCTTGCCCTCAACAAACTCTAAAAACGCGCCACCGCCCGTAGATATATATGAAACCCTATCGCCTATACCGTATTTATCAACTGCCGCCAGTGTATCGCCACCACCCGCAATTGAAAAACCATCGGATTCAGCAATGGCTTCTGAAATGACGCGAGTGCCTTCTCCAAATTGATCAAACTCAAACACACCAACCGGCCCGTTCCAGATAATGGTTTTCGCTTGCCTGATAATGCCGGCAAACCTGGCTGCGGTGTCAGGGCCAATATCAAAAATCATATCATCTTCGTCAACGTCACTCGCCTGTTTGAGCTCGGCATGAGCGCTTTCTGAGAATTCCTGACCAACCACGACGTCTGTCGGCAACGGTATCTCAGTTTTATTCATCAACTTCGTTGCCTGATCCTGCAAATCCGGCTCGGACAGAGATTTTCCTATCGGTAGACCGGAAGCTGCCAGAAACGTATTGGCAATACCGCCACCCACAATTAGCTGATCGACTTTGTCAGACAAAGTTTCAAGTACTGTTAACTTGGTAGATACCTTGCTGCCACCAACGATCGCCAGCATTGGTCTGGCGGGATTATCCAGCGCTCGCGTCAGTGCATCGAGTTCTCCCGCCAACAATGGACCCGCACAGGCAATAGGCGCGTACTTTGCGACCCCATGGGTAGACGCCTGAGCGCGATGCGCAGTGCCGAATGCATCCATGACGTACACATCGCACAGCGCTGCCATTTTTTTCGACAGCGCATCATCGTCTTTTTTTTCACCGGCGTTGAAGCGGACGTTCTCCAGCAGCACCAACTGGCCATCGGCCACGTCAACACCATCATTCAGCCAGTTTTTAATCAAAGGAACGTCACGATCGAGCAACTCGCTCAAACGGTGAGCCACAGGTTGCAAAGTAAATTGGGCGTTTTCCGCGTCGCTGCCACCTTCTACTGGTCTGCCCAGATGGGACATGACCATAACTTTTGCGCCTTGCTCCAGCGCCGCGCGCAGAGTTGGCAAAGACGCCTGTATACGCGCATCGCTGCTTACTTTCCCATCATTGACAGGCACATTGAGGTCCTGGCGGATCAAAACCCGCTTACCGCCAAGATCAAGCTCGTTCATTTGCAGAATTGGCATATTGTCCTCACTTTGTGCTGCTTATAGTGTAGCAGCGAGCCTTGGTTCAGCCACAGTCACGGAGCATTTGATCCGCTACTTCCAACATACGATTGGCAAACCCCCATTCGTTGTCAAACCAGGTCAGCACATTTAACAGGCGTCCATTGCTGACGCTGGTGTGCGCAACATCAACTATTCCAGAATGCCGGTCGTGGTTAAAGTCGCAGCTGGCCAATGGTTCTGTTGCGCAATCTAGCACTCCTTTCAGTCTGGACGAAATGGCTTGATGAAAAATGTTATTAACTTCAGCTACGGTAACATCCTTGCACAGCTGCACGACAAGATCCATCGCTGACACGTTGGCAGTGGGAACCCGAATTGCTTTGGCCGATAAACGGTCTTCGAGATCGGGCAGCAGTCTGCCAATACCTTTCACCAGTTCAGTGTCCACGGGGATCATGGACTGGCTGGCGCTGCGGGTTTTGCGCAGGTCGGTGTGATGGTAGGCGTCCAGTACCGGCTGATCATTCATCATGGAATGCAAGGTCGTGATATTGCCGGACTCAATGCCAAACGCCTCGTGCAAAATACTAAGGACTGGCACAATGCAATTCGTAGTACACGAGGCATTGGATACTATGCGATGCTCCGCGCTTAATTGCTGATGGTTGACACCGCGAACGATGGTGCAATCAACGTCTACGCTGGCGGGCTGCGAAAACAGCACACGACGCGCACCAGCCGCTAAATGTTGAAGCCCGGCTGCCCTGTCGCCGTGCACGCCGGTGCACTCCAGAACCAGATCTATGGCTTCGTGCTGCCAGGGAAGGTCGTGTATCTGCTCATAATGTGACACGGCTATTGCCGAACCATTGACCAGCAGGCGCTGGTCTTCCAGCTCGATAGTGCCGGGGAAGCGGCCATGGGTAGAATCGTATCGACTCAGATACGCAATGGTATCGATATCAGCTAATTCATTGATGGCAACCAGTTGCAGGTCGAAGTCAGCGCTACGCTCTTGCAAGGCGCGAAACACGCACCGCCCGATGCGACCAAAGCCATTAATGGCCAGGCGTTTCATGGCTCGATGGTCACGTGCTACAGCATGTGCCGTAATGCAGCTACCACGTTATCGCTGGTGAAACCAAACTCTTTCATCAACTCACCCCCGGGAGCTGATTCCCCAAATCGATCGATGCTGATGACTTTGCCGTCCAGACCAACGAACTTGCGCCAATAGTCCCCGTGGCCAGCTTCTACGGCCACGCGATTGCGAACGTCTGATGGCAGCACCGACTCGCGATAACTTTCGTCCTGTTGTTCAAACAGCTCAGCACAAGGCATGGACACTACCCGAACCTTGTCCCCCAGCTGTTGTGCTGCTTCCACAGCAATGCCCACTTCGGACCCGGTGGCAATAATGATGGCCTCTGGCGCGCCGTTGCTGTCGCGCAGGACGTAGCCACCTCTTGATATTGCGTCCAATTGCTCATCATTCCGCGGTTGGTGATTAAGAGTTTGACGTGAAAACACCAACGCGGCCGGGCCATTCCGGCGCAACAATGCCGAGCGCCATGCAGCCATTGACTCAACGGCGTCACACGGGCGCCAGGTGTGCAGATTAGGTGTGCAGCGCAATGCCGTGAGCTGTTCAACTGGCTGGTGTGTTGGGCCGTCTTCACCCAGGCCAATCGAGTCATGCGTAAACACAAAAATACTCTGCTGCTTCATGAGAGAGGCCATGCGTACCGCATTTCTCGCGTATTCCATAAACATCAGGAAGGTGGCACCGTAATTGATAAAGCCGCCATGCAAGGCGATACCGTTCATGATCGCGGCCATACCAAACTCACGAACACCGTAGTACAGATAATTGCCTTGAGCATCTTCGGCACTGATCGGGCTGGAGCAATCCCACAACGTCAAATTGGAGCCGGTTAGATCGGCAGAACCACCCAATAACTCCGGTAGCATTGGGCCGAACGCATTGAGTGCTTTTTGCGACGCTTTGCGGCTGGCGATGTTGTCAGCCGCACGTTGCGCTTCCACAACGCAGGCCGCCGAGCGTTCGGCAAAATTCGCAGGCAGCTCGCCATTGGTTCTGCGTTGGTATTCTGCGGCAAGCTCAGGGAATTCCGCCTGGTAGTCTGCAAACAGTTTGTTCCAGGCTTGCTCATTGGCAGCACCTGTATCGCTGGCATCCCAGCCGGCGTACACATCGTTTGGAACGGTGAAAGGCTCGTGCTGCCAGCCGATCGCCTCCCGAACAGCGGCAACTTCCTCAGCGCCCAATGGCGAGCCGTGGGTGGCGGCCGTGCCTTGTTTGTTTGGCGAACCTTTGCCAATCACGGTTTTGCAGCATATTAGGCTTGGTCTGCTGGTCTCCGCTCGCGCCGATTCAATTGCCGCTTTTATGGCTTCGGGGTTGTGGCCATCAACATCTGCAACCACATGCCAGCCATAGGCTTCAAAGCGCACGGGTGTATTGTCGGTGAACCAGCCATCCACCTCACCATCAATGGAAATATTGTTGTCGTCATACAGGGCAACCAACTTTCCTAGGCCCAGGGTGCCCGCCAGAGAAGCAGCCTCATGTGATATGCCTTCCATCAAACAGCCATCACCAAGGAATACATAGGTTTGATGGTCGACTATATTCAGCGCACCCCGATTGAATTGGGCTGCTAGCACCTTTTCAGCCAGCGCCATGCCAACCGCGTTCGCCAGGCCTTGTCCAAGCGGGCCAGTGGTTGTCTCAACGCCGGGCGCGTACCCGTATTCCGGATGACCCGGTGTTTTTGAACCCAGCTGGCGGAAGTTACGAATTTCATCGATAGACAGTTGGTAGCCACTGAGGTGCAGCAGCGAATACAGCAGCATGGAACCGTGGCCGTTGGATAACACAAATCGATCACGGTTCGACCAATCCGGGTTTCCGGGATTGTGCTTCAAGAAGTCATTCCACAGCACTTCTGCGATATCCGCCATTCCCATGGGTGCACCGGGATGACCTGAATTGGCCTGCTGAACAGCGTCCATACTCAGGGCGCGAATGGCATTAGCTAAATCTGTGCGGGTGGGCATCTGCGAGAGTCTCTGGGGGCGGATTTTAAGGCGCGCTATTGTCCCTCAGCTGCCCCGCACGGGCAACCGCTCATCGGAAAACGGGTGTAATTACTTCACTCTATATCAAAATATTTTGATATAGATGCCACGGGTACGTATACTTCGCTGCCTTTACCGAACCAAGCAGGCCCTGTACCAGTAAAATGGCTGTTGCCGAATCTCACACTGCGCCCTCGCACAACCATGCCTCGGCTTCTTGCGCCACCCTGGCCGCCTTCAATAAGGCCGCGGGCGATGAACTGCGCCTGGAAATTTTGCGGGTATTGCATCGCGACAGTTATGGAGTGATGGAGCTGGCCAGTATTTTTGATATTCGCCAATCCGGCATGAGCCACCACCTGAAGGTTTTGGCCAACGCCGGCCTGGTCAGTCGCCGCCGCGAGGGTAATAGTATTTTCTACAGCCGTGCCCACCAGGCGCCTGTTGATGCGCTCGGTGATCTGCAACAACATTTGCTGCAACTGACTGACGAACTCGTGCTTCCCACTGAAATCGAGCAGCGACTGGCAGATATTCGAGAACAAAGAGCGTCGCATTCACGATCCTTCTTTGAACAACACGCGGGTGAGTTCAGTCGACATCAGGAACAAATTTCGGAATTTTCAGTGTACGCCTCACCGGTGGCAAACTTGCTCGACAAGCTGCCGCTTGAGCAGCGCAATAAGGTCTTGGAAATCGGGCCAGGCACTGGCCAGTTTCTGGGTGAGCTAGCACAACGGTACAACACGGTCTTCGCGCTGGACAACTCACGCGAAATGCTGGACGCAGCGCGCACAAACAGCGAGCAAAACCCGCTGATAAACACCCGCAGCATAGAATTCATTCATGGTGATACATCGGAGGCTCTGCAACAAGGGCTGCGGGTAGACACCGTGGTAGTCAATATGGTGTTGCACCACCTCGCATCGCCCGCGGAAATGCTGCGCGACATCAGCGAATTGCTGCTCGACGGCGGCCAGTTAATCATTGCTGAGCTTTGCGCACACGATCAGGACTGGGTCCGCGAATCCTGTGGTGATCTATGGCTGGGCATAGCACCCGAGACCCTGAGCGAGTGGACCGCTCAACATCAGCTGAGCGAAGTTGGCAGCGGGCAGTACTTGAGCCTGCGAAACGGTTTTCAACTGCAAATTCGACAATTTTCCAAACCCATTTCTTCAACCTGGCAATAAATCAAACGCCCTAAAACTAAAGGACTCCTCATGAGCGAATATTCTTTATTTACATCGGAATCAGTGTCCGAAGGACACCCTGACAAAGTATCAGATCAGGTCTCTGACGCCATTCTAGACGCCATTATCGCTGAAGACCCTAACGCGCGCGTTGCGGTTGAAACAATGGTCAAAACCGGCATGGTCATAGTTGCCGGTGAGGTACGCACTACGGCATGGGTCGACATCGAGGAGATTGCGCGCGGCGTTATCCGCGACATCGGTTATAACAGCTCAGAGATGGGCTTTGACTGGGAGTCGTGCGCTGTTTTGAATGCGATCGGCAAACAGTCTGCCGATATTGCGATGGGTGTTGACGAAGGTGATGAGAAAGACCTCGGCGCTGGCGACCAAGGCTTGATGTTTGGCTACGCCACCAATGAAACCGATGTATTAATGCCGGCACCCATCACGTACGCTCACCGTCTGGTAGAGCAACAATCGATCATTCGTAAGGCGGGCTCGCACAACTGGCTGCGCCCGGATGCAAAAAGTCAGGTGACTTTCCGCTATGGCGATGACGGCAAACCGGCCGGCATCGACGCCGTGGTACTGTCAACCCAGCACAGTGCCTCGATCAGCCTGGCTGACCTACGTGAATCAGTCATGCAAGACATCATCAAGCCTGTCTTGCCTGAAGAGTGGTTAAGCGCTGACACCAACTACTTTATCAACCCAACCGGAAATTTTGTCATCGGTGGGCCAGTTGGCGACTGCGGTCTGACCGGCAGAAAGATTATCGTTGACACCTATGGCGGTATGGCCCGTCACGGTGGTGGCGCGTTCTCAGGTAAAGACCCCTCAAAGGTTGACCGCTCTGCCGCTTATGCAGGTCGTTATGTGGCCAAGAACATCGTTGCAGCCGGCCTGGCGGATCGATGTGAAATTCAGGTGTCTTACGCGATTGGTGTTTCTGAACCCACCTCGATCAGCATGAATACCTTTGGTACCGGCAAACTCAGTGATACCGAAATTGTTGCTCTCGTTCGTGAGCATTTTGATCTTACACCCGGCGGCCTGATCAAGATGCTGGACCTGAAACGCCCGATTTATCAAAAGACAGCCGCTTACGGTCACTTTGGTCGCACGGAAGACAGCTTTACCTGGGAGAAGACGGATAAAGCCGACGTTCTCAAAGCAGCTCTTTAATTCTTATTTTTTAACTCACTGGAACACACAATGAACGCTAACGAGCAAATTACAGACACAGATTACAAAGTAGCAGACATGAGCCTGGCTGATTTCGGCCGGCGGGAAATCGCTATCGCGGAATCTGAAATGCCTGCACTGATGGCATTACGCACCAAGTACAAAGAGGAGCAACCACTGGCCGGTGCCAGAATTATTGGTTGTATTCACATGACCATTCAAACTGCAGTATTGATCGAGACTTTGCGCGAACTGGGTGCCGAGGTACGCTGGTCTTCATGCAATATTTTCTCAACTCAGGACCATGCAGCAGCAGCAATGGCCGCCGCCGGTGTGCCTGTGTATGCATGGAAAGGCCAAACCCTGGAAGAAGGCGACTGGTGTATTGAGCAGACTATCCTCAAAGACGGCAAGCCGTGGAATGCCAATATGTTGCTGGACGATGGTGGTGACCTGACCGCAATGGTTCATGAAAAGTACCCGGAAATGCTGGCCGATATTCACGGCCTCACCGAAGAAACAACCACGGGTGTTCATCGTTTGCTGGAAATGCTGGAAGAAGGCAGCCTGAAAGTGCCCGCGATCAATGTCAATGACTCGGTGACCAAGTCCAAGAATGACAACAAGTACGGCTGCCGGCACAGCCTGAACGACGCCATCAAACGCGGCACCGACCATTTACTGGCTGGCAAACGCGCGCTGGTTGTGGGCTATGGTGACGTTGGTAAGGGCTCTGCACAAAGTTTGCGTCAGGAAGGCATGATAGTTCGTGTATCGGAAATCGATCCTATCTGCGCCATGCAGGCCTGTATGGATGGCTTTGAAGTTGCCTCACCTTATATCGATGGCATTAATGACGGCACCCTCGGCTGTATTGACACGCACCTGCTGGGCCAAACTGATTTGATTGTGACGACAACCGGTAATACCAATGTCTGCGACGCCAATATGCTGCAGAGCGTTAAGAAAGGTGCCGTGATTTGCAACATTGGTCACTTCGACAATGAGATAGATACTCAGTACATGCGCGACAACTGGGCCTGGGAGGAAGTAAAGCCTCAGGTACATAAAATCTATCGTGGTGCCAAACCAAACGCTGACGTTGATCTGAAAGATGACGACTACCTGATTCTGTTGGCTGAAGGTCGTCTGGTCAATCTCGGCAATGCAACCGGTCATCCATCGCGAATTATGGATGGCTCTTTTGCAAACCAGGTATTGGCGCAAATGTATCTTTACGAACGCAAATTTGCCGATCTGGATGAAGCGGCTCAAAAAGAGGCAATCAGCGTTGTGGTATTGCCCAAGAAGCTCGACGAAGAAGTGGCCAGTTATATGGTCAAGGGTTTCAGTGGCGTGATTACACGCATGACGGCCGACCAGGCCGACTACATCAATGTGGATGTGGATGGCCCGTATAAGGTTGAGAGCTACAAGTACTAGCACGAGCACGCAAGAAAGAGACCCTGTATGGCATACACAATCACAGACAAACGTCTAAGTTTCGAGTTTTTCCCGGCGAAAACCGAGCAAGGCTTAACCAAACTTAAAGGTGTTTGGGCTGAACTCAGCGCACTTAAGCCCGAGTTCTTCTCTATTACCTATGGTGCCGGTGGCAGCACACGGGAAACCACTTTTGGTATTGTCAGTGAATTTGTCCGTGGCGCTGCCGATGTAGCGCCGCATCTTTCTTTCGGCGGGGATAACGAAGAGGCCATGCTGGCGTTTCTCCAGCAATACGCGGATCTCGGCGTCAGGCGTATCGTCGCCCTGCGCGGCGATACGCCATCCGGTCTGGGTACTTCCTCGCAATTAGTACACGCCGATAAACTGGTGAGCTTTATTCGCCGGCATTTCGGCAACCAGTTTGAGATTGAGGTGGCCGCGTATCCCGAGGTACATCCGGAATCCAAGTCGTATCATGATGATGTGCATTATCTGAAAGGCAAGATAGACGCAGGTGCCAATGCAGCGATCACCCAGCTGTTTTACAACCCGGACGCGTATTTCTATTATGTGGAGGAGTGCCAGCGGCAAGGAATGAACGCACCCATCTACCCCGGCATTATGCCGATCACCAATTTTAAAAATATAAGTCGGTTCGCTGCAAAGAGCGGCTTTGATGTACCGCGGTGGATGCATCAGCGCTTTGAACCGATTCAGGATGATACGGAAGCGACAACCAGGCTGGGCATAGAGACAGTCAGCCGGCTCTGCGAGCAGTTATTGCAAGGCGGCGCACCAGGCATTCATTTTTACACAATGAACAACAGCGAACCGACCACCGAAATCTGCAGAAATCTCGGTTGGACAACGCACTAGTGCCGCCATGCGCACCAGCCGCCTGTTCAGCCCGCAATCGATTGATCGAAGCAAATCACTGCCAATGCTCCACACACTTGAAGAGCATGCCGCCCATTATCTGATGAATGTCTTGCGTCGCAAGGCTGGCGACGACGTGATTGTGTTCGATGGCAATGGCGGTGAATATTTTGGCCGCATACACAGCCTTGGCCGAAAATCGGTTGAACTCGAATTGTTGACGTTTCAGTCTGATGACCGCGCCTCGCCGCTGAGCGTTCATATGGCATTTGCAGCGCTGCGCGGAGACCGCTTCGAATACGCGTTGCAAAAGTGCTGTGAACTCGGCGCAACTGAAATAACACCCTTACTAAGCCAGCGCTCTGAGTTCAAACTCAGCCCTGATAAAGTCGGCAAGCGCATGCAACATTGGCAGGGCGTACTACGCTCAGCCTGCGAGCAGTGTGGTCTGAATATTGTGCCCTGCTTAAATCCACCTACAAAACTCAATGAGTGGATTGCCAGCTTGCAAGCAGGCAGTAAGCGGCTGCTTTTACATCCCGACGGTGAGCCGCTGTCGCTGGACAGTTTATCTACCGACACAACCGCACGCAGTTGGGTAGTGGCTAGCGGGCCCGAGGGCGGTTTTAATGATGATGAGTACGGTGACTTTAAAACAGCGGGGTTTAGGCCCTATCAGTTCGGACCGCGCATCCTCCGCGCGGAAACCGCCCCCATCGCCCTGCTGAGTGCCCTGCAGTTTGCAGCCGGCGACTCAGGTCAACAAGGTAGTTAGATAGGCCCTTATCAATATCGTTGCATAGCTAGTGTCCCTTAACATAAGTTCGTACCATTTAGCCCGTCATCCGAGGCCTCCATCGAGGCGAACTCTGCAGTGAATAGCGGGCTCTATTCGCAAAGAGTTCAACGAAGCTGGAGGCCTCGAATGGCGGGCCCTCCGGGAGCCAGCACAATGGCGTTCTTCGTTGTTGTGTCCCT
>JAUIET010000014.1 GCA_030429735.1 Gammaproteobacteria bacterium | reverse complement strand
CATTCACATCTATTCATGCTGGGAGGAGAGAGCTATCGATTGAAGCAGAAATTAACCCAATAGCCCCATGACGGGGTGGGTCAATTTTATTGGCCGAAACTGGGTCAAAATTGTTGGCCATTGACAATGTTCCTGAGAATGGTCTGATATCTCTGAATATACCGCTAGACACGTTGAGGTTGGGCTCTCTCAGTACGCGCACTACGCACCCGTTCTATATGGTCAAGTGGAATGAATTGCTCGCAGAGCTGGGAATTGAATGTACGATTGAAAACCCATACTGGAACAAGACAAAAGGGGAAATGATCGCGTGTTGTGAGAACAAAGAACTACTTAAAGAAATTTTGCCGGATTCTCTGTCGTGCTCTTCCCCCACTAAAGGTCGATGGAAGGGGCGAAGTGTTGAGCACTGCGGCTATTGTTTGCCTTGCCTCATTCGAAGAGCTGCGATAAATCACGGGCTGTCAGAAAAAGATGATAATTCTACCTACGCCATAGATGATCTTAAAAACACAACCTTGAGCACAATGCGCGCTGAGGGGAAGCAAATAAGGTCTTTTCAAATCGCATTGAATAGGCTTAAGGCACGACCAGAATTGGCAAGGCTACTAATTCATAAATCTGGTCCACTGGAAGCGGTATCCGATCGGTGTGATGAACTGGCCGGCGTCTATAGTCGAGGTATGAACGAAGTGGCTTCCTTATTGGGGAATGTTGAAACTATTGCAGATTAGAGGCATATGCGATGTGGGATGAATTGATCGATTATCACTGTCATTTAGACCTTTATCCGCATTTCGAGCAATTGATTCTCGATTGCGAAAGAAAGCGCATTCATACGCTCGCTGTCACTACCACTCCCAGGGCTTTTGACAGGAACTATCAGCTAACCAAAGAAACTAAATACATTCGCGCAGCGCTGGGCTTGCACCCACAGTTAGTTTCAAAACTAGCCGGAGAAATTGAGATTTGGAAAGATCTTCTTCCAAGAACTCGGTATGTCGGTGAGGTCGGTCTAGATGCGAGTCCACAACACTACGGGTCCTTCGAACAGCAGAAAACAATATTCGCTGAAATTCTTTCATGCTGCTCCGCTGCTGGAGAAAAAATACTCAGTGTTCACAGTCTGCGGACGGCACCAACAGTAGTTAGTATGATCGAAGAGTACTTAGAAAACCCTACCTGCAAAGTCGTGTTGCACTGGTTCACAGGTTCAGGGAAGCAGCTTGAGAAGGCGATTAGTCTCGGATGTTATTTTTCGGTAAACGCGCAGATGGCCGTAACTCATAAGCAACAAGAAATAATTAAGCAAATTCCAATCGACCGTTTATTGACTGAGACAGATGGACCCTTTACCTACAGCGGAGGGCGACCGGCTCAGCCCACAGATGTCGGAATTGCATTGAATCAAATCGCTAAGCTTAGAGCTATGGACAAGCACGAAATAAAAAAAGCGATTCTTGAAAATCTAAAGAGTCTTGAAGCGTAGCCGGATGATTTAGAGAGTGAATTTTATATATTCAGCCTTTTTTCTTTCTTTTTTTTGATCTCTTATGATTGTCAGTTTTTTCCCTTCCAGACATTATCATATTTTTTGCTAAGTAATGATCGGACCCATATATTTTTCTGAAACGCTTTAGCGTTTTCCCATCATTGTCTTTAAGCTCAGATGTAAATTTCACAGACCATAATCCAATCCACAAACTAGCTCGTAAGAAGAGCAACAACAATCCGGGAATCCAAATTAGAGAAAGAAGAAAAATATAGAGCGCATCATCTCTGTATTTTTGAGCGCCAGGAAGATTGTCGGAGACTAACGAGAAGGCAATTGCCGACCATCCAATTATCATTATTGGCATAGTAAGGTAGGAAAGCCCCTGAAGATAAAATGAGTATCGGGTAGCCCAAAGCATATGATCACTGATTAACGCTTGATTTTCCTCTGTCGAATCGACAGAAAAATTAACCGAGGCGAGATAGCCATCAATGAGCACATTGTATTTACTTCCACACAACCACATCACGTATAGCGCGAGGAGAGGTATACCGTAGAAAGTTAATTCAACCAATTATGTGTAGGCCTGAATTGAGTTTAGATTTATAAGTATTCGAAGAGTACATTCGCGCGGATGATCACCGCTACAATAAATTTCTTACATATGAAACGGAACTAGCCGTAAGCGGGCTCAGAAATTAACTCTTTTTCTATGTCTAGGTACAAGTCTATCACTTCGTTCTGCTCGTTAACAAATTCCGGCTTATTCAAATTAACTTCAATCTGGTCGCCAATTTGGATAACGTAGCTTTCACCGTCAAAATTAAACAAGTCACACTTGCAGCTGGAAGCTTCTTCGCTCGATAGCTCTATTATTCGAAATATATCTTCGTCATTAATCTCTGATTGCAAGTCGTACAAAGCTTGAACAGTCGCTCTTTGCGGAATATGTTCATCGCTCAATTTAACAAACGTATTCAAACTGACGCCTCTCTCAATTGCATTCTTGATCAAGTCATCGAGTGCCAGTCCATCTAGTATCGAAGGCTTATCGAGAGCGAACTCTCTAACGAAAACATTGATGATGTTCGATGTCTCGAACTGACGTTCTATGATGTAGCGACAAATTTCGCCGTAGAGCTCTACGTTTCCGGATCTCGCATATTCTCCAGATTTTTTCTGTCTATTGAATTGGTGCTTGAGGGAGCGAAACAATAGTGACGATCGCGCATTGAGTGGCAGGACGATTGATTTTTCAACCCTTTCTTCGAAGGGCGCGAATAGTCTTTTACCTTTACCTCCGCCAGCTTTATCTCTTTTCGCCAGATCGCTCATGCGCCAAAATCCCTTTCATGCCATGAATACATATAAGTCATAAACGGTCAAAATTAATTATACAATGGTTAAAATATACACTGCTTAGATCACTTAGCAATGCTTATTAATCTGTGGCGCGATTGACGGATCAACTTCGATCCGTCTACCAGATTAGCGGTGGTTTATACGGTAATTGACTGCGACCGTCAACTCAAGTTTCTCAATAGATTCAACAATCTAGAGAGGTTCTAATTTACTACAACCCTGTTGAGCACATATCCATCCTCACCAACCGGCATAGTCACGAAATCACTATCTGCAGGGAGAAAGCCCTGTGGTAACGGATTATTGGCATTTGGATTATGTACAACGACTTTGGGCTGTTCGCTATCAAGGACAGCCGCGCCATTCAGATCTATGGCCCACACGGCACTGATCGCATTGTAGCGAGGGTCTAGAAACGTATCGGCTGGCACCTCCGCTTTATTCTTGTTGAGAATAAAAGGGCGGAACTGGTGGCCCTCATCCACCACTTCGAGAGTCTCTTTGCACATCGTTACTTGTATCGGCCCTACAGGAAAAAGTGCCTCCACGGCGAAGGGAAACTGACTGATACCGTAAAGTGCGCTGAACGGACCGTTGCGAAGCTGACATCCGTTGACAGCGATAACGTAGGCATCATCGGTGTTTACTATGCCCTTTTCGATGTAGCCTTTTTTCTTGCCACAAGCACTTCCTATACATTTTTCAGCTTTTTCTTTTATAGCCGCAGTCCATCGCAAGAGAATAGCTTCATGAGGGAAGTTTGTGGCCCCCTCTTGGAACACGAGCCATTCATGAGGAATATCATTGGGGCTTGGACATATGACTTCGATCCAGACCCTCTGATCTCCATTCGTTACTAGAAAATCCGGACCTGCTGCCATATCTGGATCTACGAGTTCGTGGGAGTGCCTTAGCAAATCATATGTCAGTGCCTCGGACATTCTTGACCAAAGAGCGCCGTCCTCACCGTTTGTAAGTTCGGTTTCGAAACTGGAATCGGCTAGGCCAGAGGCGATAAATTCGTTGCAGAGCCTGATCAGCTCCGCTCTAAAAGTTTCCCGTGGTGCTTTGCCAGGGCAGAACCGCTGTAAAAGAAAATCTTCGATCATCACCTTACATTGATAGAGTGTCGCGATCTTAGATGCTACTCCCCGACCTACAAACTGTCCAATTGCCACCCTTCATCTAATGGATTGACTCCAAATCTAAGAACGCACAAATCTCGCAAGCCCTTCAAAATCATGCCTATCGGCTGCTCTCAGTGCAGCGATGTATTGTGCGCGGGTCTCGCCTGCATTTGTGAGGCCTTTGCGGCCCCAGCTAAAGGGTTTTTGGCCCATGGAGCGCAATAGGAGATCGGTGGCAAGTCGGGCATGGCGACCATTGCCGTTCGGGTATGGATGGATAAAGACAAGCTTGTGATGAAAACGCATGGCGATTTCATCGGGATCGTAGGTTTCGTGCTCTATCCAGTATTTGCAGTTATCGATCAGGTTTTGTAGCTCGATCACGATCTGATAGGCCTCTACGCCGATATTCTTGCCGCTCCTTCGAAACTGCCCCGCCCATTTCCAGACATTGCCAAGCATCTTTTGATGCAAGGTATTGAGGAATTTCTGGTCGAGCACGTCATCCTTGCGACGATAAGCCCATTCCTGCGCTTCAAGGATATTGGCCTGCTCGGCTTCATTCAGCTCGCTGCGCAAAGTGATATAGGTAGGAATAAGGCCTTCACGCTCTTCATCATCAAGAGGCGTGTTGCCATCATCCTGCGGAACTAATGCATCATTCATTCTTCGCTCCATAGCTCCGAGCCTGATTTTTCAACCAGCTTTTGAATCATTTTTTTGAGGTGCAGCTCTTGGTCATCGGCATCCACGCTTTGATCTTCAAGCCCCATACTGTGCCCTGTGCTGCTCAGGCGCGCCTTGGCAATTTGTGTTGCCCGCTCCTCGACCAGAGTATCTAAGGGTTTGCGTGGCACTAGCGCGTAAACAAGCTGGCAGTCCATTGCATGCGCAGCGCGTTCGAGCGATTCCAGCGTAAGCGTCTTGCTAACCTCGAACCTCTCCATTTCGGCGATGCGGGGCTGGCTGACGCCCATGCGCGTGCCAAGCTGCTTTGCCGTCATGCCCAGAGCATCGCGGATAGCTCTTATCCAGCCGCGTGGAGGCCTTGCGAAGCTATTAGAGCCTCGCAAAGGTGCTAGGCGTTTGTCGAGCTGCCTTCTGGCTGTTATTCGATCATTCGAGCGCATTTCATAACCTTTGACTTATATAAACACTCTCTATAAATAAGCTATAACCTATATATTGTCAACTTAAATATAAGCTTTAACTTGTTTTATGTATTTAGAGTCTGCTTGTTTATTGGTGATGCCGCGCCCACTCGCTAAGGCTCGGGGCCGGGGCTCTACGCGCTCCATTCTTACGCTTCCCGAGCATGCCTGCGCCAGTCTCGGCCATACGGTGACGATCCCTCGCGGGTTTTAAGGTGCGCTGCACCCCCTCAAAATCAAGAAAAATGACGGTTTCCACCCTTAATCGCTGCGCTGGGGCAGACCCTCCGCAATTTTTCTGGATTTTTTCACCCCCGCCTAGTCGGCCTAGTCGCCAGAGGTTCATGAGCGCGCAAACGCGTTGCTTGAACCTCAACAGCGAAGAAAGGAAAACAGAGATGAGCGAAGAGATCAGAATTTATGTAGCAGACCTCGCGGCCTACAACAATGGCAAGCTGCACGGCGTATGGATAGATGCCACCCTGGAACCCGAAGAAATCCAAGAGCAGGTGAACACCATGCTTGCGGCCTGTCCCGAAGGCTTTGCCGAGGAATGGGCGATACACGATTACGAGGGTTTTGGCGGGTATTCAATAAGTGAGTATGAGGCTTTTGAGAGCGTGCATAAAATCGCATGTTTTGTCGAAGAATACCCTGTACTTGGCGCGAAGTTACTTATCAATTTTGGTGGTGATCTTGAAGATGCGACCAAAGCAGCAGAAGAAGGTTATGCAGGCGAATACGAAAGCATGGCGGATTACGCCGAGGATATTACAGAACAAACAACACAAATCCCCGAGAACCTCGCTTACTACATCGACTACGAAAGCATGGGGCGCGATATGGAACTCAACGGCGATATTTTTACCATCCAGACCGCCCATGACGAAGTGCATATTTTCTACAACCACTAAACCAAAAAAGGAGAAAACCATGAACACGGACGTTCTAAAACATAACAGCATTATCCACGGAGACTCAAACCAAGTGCTTCACGCAATGCGTGATGCTTGTATTGATCTGGTCGTAACCGACCCGCCTTATCTGGTGAATTACCGCGATAGAGACGGCAGAACAATTAAAAACGATGATGCCCCAGACAGCGTATTGGGCGTGTTTGATGAACTCTACCGCGTTCTCAAACGCAATAGCTACTGCGTAAGCTTCTATGGCTGGAGCGCTATTGCCGAATTTTCTGCCGCTTGGAAAAACGCGGGATTTCGGATTGTAGGGCGCACAATCTGGCCGAAACGCTACGCATCGGGTCACGGCTATATGAAACGATGCCACGAAGCGGCAATGGTACTGGCTAAGGGCCTTCCAAAAAGGCCGCTTGAACCCATACGCGACGTTCAGGAATGGGCGTATAGCGGCAACAAAATTCACCCCACACAAAAGGCCGTAAGCGTCATAGAGCCGCTTATTCAAGCTTTTTCACAGCCAGGTGATCTTGTGCTCGACCCGTTTTCTGGTTCAGGCACTACGGCCTTAGCAGCCGCCTTAAACGGACGCAGATATATGGGTATCGAGTTAGAGCACGAATATTGCGAAATATCTCGGCGAAGATTGTCAGAAATAGAACGAAGCCGCGTTCAGGCATAAAAGCCTCGAAAATCCGACCAAAAACGCCAAAGCGTTTTTGGTCTTTCTTTGCCACGCTGCCTATGCATACTCGAATATGCACCTCTAAAGGAATAGAGCACCGCTGATGGGTAGAAACCATAAAAACTACATACCGCTAAGCAAAGAGATGCTAACGCAGCTCAGGAGCCTTAAATCGCAAACAGGGATGGGCGCAATTGCGCTGCGCAAATTCATGCTTCAAGCGGCCATGATCGAAGATAGCTCGAAACTAAGCGTTAAAAAAATTGATAGCTGGTTTGCCGGAACCTGTAATTCAGTTGCGCCCGAAGATTTTGATCTGGTGATTACAGCCTATAAGAATGCTCTTAACATCGACAATGCCGCCCAACCCCACGGAAATATCGGCGAGCGTATAGAAATTACCGAAAAATTGCGGCAGCGTGTAAATGAATTGCTAGAGCATACCAGCAATATCGGTATTGATGCCCTGCTTAAACGCTCGGGCGCACCCAAAGGCCTAAGCGCCAATCAAGTCCACAATATCCGCCGCGCCAAGGTCGATACGATCCGTCTCGATCACGCGCAGCACCTTGAATCTCTCTTCAAACGATTCAGCATCGAATAGCCCCTTCGCGGCTCTAAATTGATATAGATACAATTTTATCTAAAATACTCAATTCGTTAGGAATTTCCCGATATAGTATCTATAGATCCAGATAGATTGCATTTTACGTAATCTTTGCACTTTCTTAAAACTCATTCCCTACAATGGTATGCAATAAGCGCGAAAAATACGCGCATGGAATGGGGATTAACAACATGGATAAGAAGCCAATAGAGCACTACGAACAGGCTGCTCAGGAATTGCCAAAGACATTTCTTGAAATGCGCTTTTCTGCCACAGGCTTGTCCGACTCCGAAGCGCGTACCATTGAAGCCAAAGCACTCTTCAAAGAAAATTCAGAACTTATGGGACTATTGAGCGGCAGCACTGATGGCGTGCTCCAAAAGAGCGTCGCATTAGCGAAACACAACGAAGCTATTCAAACGCGGGAAGCGAAACAGAGTAAAGGCAGCGGTACAATGCTATTTCTTAGCCTGCTCAACCAGATTGAAGACATGGAAAGCGCTCTTGCTGAAAAGTACGGAGAAAACTTTGCGGAAGATCTATTCTCAGATTTGGCCGAGGAAGGCCTGATCGAAGATGAAGAATACCGCCGCATCATGGGAATTGAAGATCAGACCGAAAGGCGTCAAGCCATCGCTCGATCAATTCAGGATGGCATTGAATCAGGACGTATCAATCCCGACGATTTACAAGGCCACCCTTGGGCAAATGACTGGTTGGATTTACATGAAGAGGCCTCTGCACAGCGAGATGCAGAAGTTAAGCTCGTGCAAGAAGGCAAAGCCAACGCAAATGAAGTCAGTACAGATGCTAAATATGAGGGCCAAGACGTAAGCAGTAACACAAATAACCGTAGCATGAATGAAGATTTTAAAGCGGCAGCAAAAGGAGAAAGAACCGAAGCTGCAGAAGCTGATCATACAGCTAGAGATTCGTTAGCTGCTTTTGACCCAACCAAGATTGATATTTCGTTCTCTTAATTATTCAACGCCAGATCGTTTACGCCATTTTCAGCCAATAGAGCTTTTGCTGTTCTAGCTTCCGCTATCACACCCGCTAAAGTGTCTTGACTGAGCGACTGGGAAACTGTCAGGTATCCATCTTTTTTCCAAGATAACCCCGCGATATGAAACTGGACTGAAGTACCAGCAGCCGTTACGTCATCCTGGACAAAGCAAGAAGCACTGATGCCATATTTGTCCATAACAGACTGCAGCGCTGTTCCAAGCTTGTGTGGGCTCTGATCACCTAGGTCTGTGCCCGGATAAATTGAAATCCCAACGCTGCCGAGGTTATTCTTAGAGTACGAGTGTGCACTTGCACCTGCTTCGGCTTCAAATCCTGACGCATCAATCATCAAAGGAGCGCAAGAAGGCTCTAACTGCGTGTAGCTTACAGGCTGTGCTTCCGCCTCTTGGCCATTCGCAGCATTTGAAAAGAGTGCTGGGACAACTGAGCTAAACGCCATAGCTGTGCTTAATCCGAAGGCGGCAGCCTTCGATTTTGCAGTGCTTGCGAATGTACTTAACAGGCTCATTTCTATCATCCGTGACTTGTGAGACGTTTTGTATCGTATTGTTATAGGCATATTTCACCCAATCGTGCAAGAAAAAAAGAAATCGTTAGGAGTAAATTCCTCGAAATCGGTGGATCGAATATGTTCTGCGGCGTTTCGTGAACGCTCGCGTGAAAAAATCCTTCCCAACGCTTCAACTTCTATTTAAAAGTTAGGGTGGCGCGGAATTACCGCGTTTGCAGGCCGTTATCGCCAGATAGTGGCAATTTATGAAACGCCGGAAGCCGTTGAATTGCGTGGCTTTTGCATATAATATTAACTTTTAAATAATAGTTAGAATTAAAATAAGATGAAAATATATATTAAAAACAATAACCTACGATGCCCCGCTAGGTTTCAGGCTCAGTCAAATACATGGTTTTGAAAAATCCCAATCACCCGAAAAAAGGTGCTTCGATCAAGGTCGAACCGATCACTGATCTTGGAGCCATTGCCAAGATCAAGGCGCGGCTTGCCGATAATCCTCGCGATCTGTGCCTTTTTACCTTGGGCATTAACACCGCATATCGCGCAAATGAATTGGTCTCTATTCGAGTCGGGCAAGTCTGGAAACTCAAGGCAGGTGACAGGCTTGAACTGCGCCAGAGCAAGAATGGCAAGTATCGATCCACCACCCTCAATCAGGTGGTCATTGATGCCATCAAACTGGCTTTGAACGCTCATCCTGATCGCCGCGCCGATGCACCGTTATTCTGGTCGCATAAAACCAAGGAAGCCCTCTCCAGCGTGACAATTACAGGTATGGTCAAGCAATGGTGTAGGGATGCTGGTCTGCAAGGGAATTTCGGCTCGCACACTTTGCGCAAGACTTGGGGCTATCACCAGCGCAAGACATTCGGCAAACCGACCGCGCTGCTTACGCGTGCCTTTGGTCATGCCAGCGAGTGGCAAACACTTGAGTATCTATGCATTCAGCCCGAGGAAATGGAAGAACTCTACGCCGAAGCGCTTTGATTATCGCTCTTGCCCGTTATTGATATGCGGATTTCGTGCAGGTGGCGCGCCTGGAAACGTGAAGCCGTCAAACCCATCGTAGAACTTTGTTCGTGGTACAAATGGCGTGCGCTCATCACGCTTGACTCGATTTGGCGGTGCTTCCCAAACGGGACGTGGCGGCAGATCTTGCTTTATCCGCCGCAGGGCTCTTTGTCTTTGCGCTTTGAGTGGCAGCAGCTTTTTTGGCATTTTTCTCATACGTATCATTTTACCCTTCACAACCACTCCCGCAGGGAAATGGCCTAGCTCTTGAGCCCTCTTTGTCTGTCTCCTGCCTGTTTTTCTTTCTTGCCTCGATAGCCAATAACGGCTTGCTGTAAACACACGGCCCGCACCCAATGCCCGTGTTGTGTGTTGACTGCTTCGCTCTCGTAATTGGCTGTTTATCTCCGCTGTGAAAAACAAACAAGGAGACTACAAATGAACGAGGCACTCGAAGACACAATCAGCATTACATGGCATATCGAAGATGTGCTTCATGAAAACCCCGATCTAACCGATCTACAAGCGCGTCAGGTGCTTGCCCGCGCCAAAAGAAACCACGACGCGACAATCGGTATCAACTGGGATGTACTGGCCTATCATGCCGAGGCGGTGGGCAATGAGTAAGCAAGATACTGAAGAGCTTGGTCGCGAATTGACGCAAGACGATGTCCGAAACGGTTTTATCCGCGCAGTATGCAGTTATTCCGGTGCTAGGGAGCGCTGGACAGAACGCTCAAGTACTGGATTAACCGATGAGGAGCTCAAAGAAGCTCTGGCCTATGAATTAGGAACTGCTGGTGGCAGCGGAGCGAAGGGTGCATTGCATGTTAATTATCAAGGTGCTGGCCTTAAAATCTGGATAGCATGGGAAATCGTGAATCCGTATTCCATGCCACCAACGCTGCAAGGCTCGGGAACTATGCGCATGGCGCGTGAAGTTTTTGCGATTGCAGATCCCAACAATGATCAGTTGGCTTTGTTCTAAAAATCTTAGCTTGTCAGTGGTTCAAAAGCGAAACTGATGCACACCCCATACTGCTATCTAACAAGGCATTTAAAACCAATGATATTATAGGCGTTATCGGCGCGATTTTGCCGACAGTCCTAATTTTGCTTGAGTTGCGACCATGCCTCCATATTTTGAGAAGATCAAGAAATTTAACTGGAGCGGAATACTAAATATAGTACTCAGCGTAGCAACCGTATGTCTGACATATATCGCTTTTTTTGATGAAAAAGAAGAAAAAAACTACGCAGCTTTAGGTGAGGTGAATAGACTGTTTGGCGAAATTAGAAGCAATAAAAGCAAGTATTGTGTGGGCGAAGAGTTGGTTCATCATATGAGAATCCGATACGAAGCCGCTCTTAATTTGTTGCCGAAAGATTCTGCAAGTACGCCACCGTGGAACAACCCTTGTCCTCTACCGTCAAATGTAGTTCCTCCCGCCGCACCTAGTCTCGTTTCCGTAGAGCTCAAATCAAGCAAGTCGATGGCGCGCTATAAAGACTGGGAAAGCTTCGAGGCGGAAGAGAAAAAGATATTTCTTTTCTGGATTGGCGACATACCAATACAGTTAAAAGTAGATTTTAAAGGCGAAGACCCACTCAAGGTTTTTGCCAATGAGTATGAAAAAAACAAGGCGGCAACAAAAAGTTGCAGCGAACGAGCAAGGCTTGAAAATAGCGATCCTTCCGTATCGAATCCTAATTGTATTTGGGTAGTTGATAACCCGTCTAACGAAATTTACATAGGCGTAGTAAGGGACGTGAATTAGTTCAGTTACTGACTAAATCGCTCGATTAAAGTAATAAGTACCGGCAGAGAACTATCTTCGATTGTTAGACTCGTCACCTTGATTGGCTTCGTAGTAAGCACGTAAAACGGCGTTAATACGGCTTTGGTAGCCTTTGCCCTGAGATTTCATCCACTCTAAAACATCAGCATCAAGTCGAATGCTCACATGCTTTTTTTCAGGTGGCATAACAACCTTGGCATCTTTAAAAAAAGAAGCGTCGAGTTCAGGGATGTCGCTAGTATCAATTTCCTCATCGGTCATGGCCTCGAGCCGATCAAGGTCACTGCGATCCTGATTTAAGCCATCACCCAATTCTATCTTCGTAGTATCTTTGCTCATTCTTTCGTGCCTTTCTGGCGCTTATCAAACGTCTATTTGCGCCTCTCCAAGTGTAAATTACGGCAATGAGTGCATCATGGGTTCTACCAAGGGCGATGAATCGCTCTTCTCCGTGCTCCTGCGAAGACCGCAATTCCAAAACAGGATCTTGCCAGATTTCCTTAGCTAACAAGAAATCAATGCCGTGTTTCTCAACATTGGCCAGTCTTTTCGCTTCGTCCCATTCAAACACTAAAATTGCCTTTACACTACTATTGTATATACATTTGTATAAATCGTCAAATTTGTTGCCCATAAATTCACCGCTCAGGACCGATAAGCGGTGGCTGAATCTGAGCATCATGTTCTTTTGTAGACCTATGGGCGGTCGGGTACAACGCTATATCTGCGTCAATTGCTACCGTGCGTTGTTTTGAAAACTTCTCAAGTCTTCTTTCTCTCACCGCGAGCTTCTGACGCGTTTCAAGCTGCCTGTAAATCAGACCATCCAGCTCCGCGCGATCACGCTTGGCCGCATTGAAAGTCTCAATCTCATTCTGGGTTTTGATCTTCTTACGCCGTCCGGTGACTCGGTCCAGTAATCCACGGAGACCCTTGTTGTAGCGCGCTTGTCTTTCTCGTACTTCCCTGTACCATCGCGCTTCATGCTGCTCTACGAGCGCTGCTCGTTCTTGCTTATGCATAGCAATGAGGTTTTGCTTCTGGCTCTCAAGCATGCCAATGCGCTCCTCCACCGCCTGAATGTGCTCCGCCTTTAGAGAACGCAAATGTGCGTTCATTTGTTCGGAAATCTGGGCTTTCGCTGCCTCGACGCTGGGCAGCTTTTCAGGATGCTGAAGCTTGGCTCGCACGTCCTTGGCTTTCACACCTACCCATTTAGGCACTGAATAAACCTCGAGTTTATGATCGAGCACAACAAACCCTCTTCGATCACCCCGAGCAAGCGTGAATCCACGATCTTTTAACGCAGCCTGAAATGCAGCTTGGCTATCGCTGATACTCCAGCAATCCTGCAACGCCGCCTTTATTTGCTTTGGACTCTTGCCGACACGCTTAGCCTGCTGCCATTGGGCCAGCGTGAAATTCAATGGATTACGGTTTTCACGATTTTGGAACCCCTGTGGCATTTCCCAACCATGCTTGATGTAGAGTTCTCTGGAGATTTCCTTAAATCGCAACTTGGTATAGGAGAGCTGAATGGCCGTCATACTGTGCATGTGGATTCTGGACCACACTGCATGGCAGTGCCGACGACCATCCTTTTCATGAAAAACTACAGCGCGAGGTTGGTCTTGCAGCCCGAATTCCTTCTCAATCCGTGAAATTGCCTCTTCAAAGTCCTGAGTTGATACTCGCTCTGAAGGTGGTGGGTTCAGGCTTACGGAGAACAAGTATTGCTTTGCCTTGGTTCCTCGGCTGACCGCGTATATCTCATTGAGTGCGGGCACCAGATCATCTGCCACAAATCCGCGTAGATCGTGGACGGTCACATGCTCATTGTCTGATTTGAGCAGGTGCTGCCCTAGGTCTTTTGCACCTCCACGCTGACTACCTTGCAATATCACTTGCCAACACTCGCC
This sequence comes from Gammaproteobacteria bacterium, assembly GCA_030429735.1. GTDB lineage: Bacteria > Pseudomonadota > Gammaproteobacteria > Pseudomonadales > JAUIET01 > JAUIET01. The sequence continues at coordinate 123,372 of JAUIET010000014.1, read as the reverse complement.
TTCAAACCCAGAGCGGTGAATAGCGCGTCACGCATCGCGATCACCGCTGCATAGGCCTCCTCAAGCTGTGCCTCGACATTCTCGGAGACATCCAAGCTGCCCGTATTGGCTGCCTTGGCGAGCTGGTTGAGGTTGGAGGAAAGGTGAGAGTGACCGAGCTGTGCTAGTAAGACAGCATATTGACTGTCTTCAATCTTGGGCTTTCTGACTAGTACACGCTTATCTGCATAGCTTCCAAGCAATTGCTCACGGATATATCCGCCAAGAGGCCTGTTGCCCGCCATTTGTTCGAGATACGCCCGTTCTTGAGCCGTAAGTCTCAAAGAGAAGGGCGAGGTTGGTTTTGCTGCAGGTGCGCTATTGGCTGCTGCCTGCCCGAAACCCAATGATAATGCGTTGCTTCCTACTGTGCCGCCACTCATAGCTTTGGCTCCTGAAAGTAGGGAACGTGGTCTTCAAGGTAGTCATTTAAGGCGATGATCTCTTCGTAGAATTGGTTCGAAGTCTCCTCATCAAGCCCCACCATTTCCCTCCGCGTTGATCGTTAAATGCCTGAGCCGGCACTATAGAACTTACCCGTTTGGTTGGTTCTGATTTGCTAACAGTGCTTAGAAGACCCCGGCCACCCTTATCACCCCGAATATAATCGCTTTCTTCTATTTCGGCTCTACTGAAACCTGTACTGTAATTTCTTGAGCTGCGTTACTATTCGCATTTCTGTAACACTCTTCTCATCTATGTCTGATTCTCTCCATCGTTTTCAATTGGAAAACCTTAACGTTCGGGGCGAGTGGCTCTCGCTCGGCAAAGCTTGGCAAGACATCCAAAACACGGCCGATTATCCACCCGCAATAAAACAGGTATTGGGTGAGGCTTTAGTGGCGATAAGTCTGCTGGCCGACTCTTTAAAGTTTGATGGCTCTCTGGTGCTGCAAATCCATGGTACGGCTCCTGTCTCCATGCTCGTCGTTCAAGCCACTTCAGAGGGTTCCATTAGAGGCATGGCGCATTGGGACGGCGACATTCCCGATCGCGCGAGCTTCAAAGACTTATTCCAGCCAGCGATCAATAAGAACAGCGAAACTGGTCAGGCAACTATGGCGATTAGCGTGGAACCTGGTTCCACACGAAGTGAGCGTTACCAGAGCCTGGTCCCATTAGAAAGCGACTCACTGATGGGGTGCTTGACTCAATATTTCGCGCAATCAGAACAGCTAAATACACGTTTGTGGTTGGCCGTCGATGATAAAACGGCGGCCGGACTAATGCTCCAAAGTTTGCCTTCAGAAGAAACCAAGCGGCCTGAGCAAGGTCAATTGGACGGTTGGGAACACGCCAGCATTCTTGCAGACACCATTAAGGATGAAGAGTTGCTTGAGCTGCCTGTGCAAGAATTGTTGCATCGTTTATATCACGAAGAAGATTTGCGCATTTACGATGCCAAGAGACTTCGTTTTGAATGTTCCTGCTCACAGGAAAAGATAGAGCGCGTGATTTACTCAATAGGCGAAGAAGCTGCAGAATCCATACTTACCGAGCAAGGAAATATTTCGACCACTTGTGATTTCTGCAACACCTGTTACGTTTTAGATCGGATTGATGTAGCAAGGCTTTTTAGTGGTTCCGCTGTGAATGTGTCAAACACTCCTGGTGCGGGCAGTGTGCATTGATGGAATTTGCGAATCGAGTCTTCCAGTCCACACTAGCCTCGCAGTAATGTCGAATGTAAGCTGACCCCGCTTGCCCCCGCGCTTCGCTACTGTCAGAACGCCGCGGTGGTTAACTCATCCTCGCTCACCGTCACAGCATTCAACACCAGTGGCTCGGCACCTGCTGTTTCCACCCGGTACTTGCCGACAGGCAACACAATACTGGCACCCCCGATGATACCGCTGCCAACCACAGTGCCATCGCCATCCAACACTCGAAACGGGCCACTGATAACCCGGCGCAAAGAGCGACTCAGCTCGCTTGCCGAGCGAGCATCAAAATAACTGCCTCCGCCCAGTTCGGCCCAGGTCTCGAAACTGCTTTTCAGCGCCGGGTCATCAATGGCAAAACCAACCACGGACAGCTGTATATCCAGCCCGGCCGCCCGCAGCTCGGCAATGGTGTGTTCCGGGTCGCCGTCACAGGTTTCCTCACCGTCGGTGATCAGAATAACGGTTTTTGGCCCGCTGGCTGACGCAAGGTCCTGCGGCACCTTGGCCAGTGAATCAGCGATGGGTGTTTTGGCCAGATTCATGGCGTTCACGGCATTGATCGCAGCACCTGCCTGCTGACGATTTAACGGCCCGGCTGGAATTTCAAGGTCGGTTCGGCAGCTGTCAGCCTGCTTGTGGCCAAACACGCGCAAGGCAAACGTGGCTCCTTCGGGCAAATACTCGCTGACCAGCTCAGACAATACCTGGCGCGCGTGATCGATCCGTCGTACACCATCGGCGTCGCGTTTGAGCATGCTGCCCGAAGCATCAAGAATAAGCTCGATCGCGGCGCCACCGCCGGTGCCTTGCAGAGTGCTTTGCCGTTCAAACACTACCGCCAGGCGACCGGCCGCCTGAACAAGCAGCGGCTTGCGGGCCAACACCGCTTTGCTCTGTGCGGTTCGGTAGCGCAATTCATAACTGCCCGGGGTTTCCGGCAGTTTCAGCGGCACCGGATTGCGCCCGTTCAGAATAGCCGCTACGGCCAGTGGTTTGGCATCGTCCGCCGCATCTGTTTCAAATACACCAATCTGATCGTAGTTATTGCCGGGTCCTTGCCAGCCAACGCTGATCATGGTGGCGGCAGTGGCGCGCTCGGGTGCGCTCAGGGCCGTGTCTACCGCGCCGATCGTAATGGCCTGCGCGGCCAGTACGCGACCACTGCGATTCAGTTCGTAGCGCAGTTCATACGATCCCGGAACCTCCGGCAAGCGGTGACTGATGGGACTCTTGCCCAGCAGGCCCTTGCTGGCCACCGGTTTCGCATCCTGCGGCGCGCCCGCCGGGTGCAGTTCAATACGGTCGTACTTGTTACCGGGCCCGCTCCAGCCAATCTGAATGTCTTCGCCTGGTTTGGCGTTTGCCGGTGCGCTAATGCTGGCAGGCACATCATTCACGGTAATGGCATGGCGCGCCAGTACCCGTTTGGATTGCGCGGTCAGGTAGCGAAGCTGATAGCTGCCCGGTGTTTCCGGCAAGGTTACCGGCAGCGGATTTTTGCGGCCGGTGATCGACGCGCTTGCCAACGGTTTTGCATCGTCGCCAGCGGTGTCACCGTATACGGCTATCAGATCATAACGTGTACCCGGCCCTGACCAGGTGACCTCAAGCTGTGCGCCCACTGTCGCCTCCGATGCCGCGCTCAGCGACGCCGGCACATCCACCACGTCTATGCTGGCCCGAGCGAGTACAGTCTTGTTTTGTGCGCTGAAATATCTCAGCTCGTAACGGCCGGGCGTATCCGGCAACAGAACCTGCACAGCTCCGGTGTTGTTTCTGATCACCGTTGCCCTGGCCGCGCCACCATCTGAATCCGGCGCGTTCGGCGCGGCTGCAAATATCCGGTCGTAGGTGTACCCCGGTCCTGTCCAGGCCACCTCAATACTGGACGCAATCGGCGCCTGCGCCGGTGCCGACAGTGTCGCAGTCTGGGCCTGAACCGACAGGCCGTTTAGTATCAAACAGATAAAACCAATGCAGCGAAGCAGGCGTCTCACGGCTACCCTCTCCAAGTGATTCAGAGGGAATACCTTAAAGCCTTTTAAAAATTTACACCACTGTTATACCGATGGAAGCTCCATCAGATTTTGCGCGGGTAGCGGGGCGTCGGTTTCCGATTCCGCCAAAGGGGAGGGTGGTTTCGGCCATTTGAGCTCTGTTGTTCAGAATGAAATACCTCTTAGTCTTAAATAGTAATTGACTTTGGCAGCCCTGGTCTATACTTTGTCTACAGCTAGAAACTTAGCCTTTTGTTTATATTCTCCAATTCGTTGCATTTCTGAAGTTCTTCGTCCTGTAGTTTTAAATCTTTGTCTGTTTTTTTCGCTATTCATGCCTAATGAAGGCACATTTACATTTATCTACAGGAAATACTGTTATGTCTACTACAACTACTGGAACCGTTAAATGGTTTAACGAGTCGAAAGGCTTTGGCTTTATTGAGCAAAAGTCGGGTCCTGATGTGTTCGCACACTTTAGTGCAATCGCGAGCTCGGGTTTTAAAACACTGGCCGAAGGTCAACTCGTTGAGTTCAACGTCACACAAGGTCAAAAAGGACCACAAGCCGAGAATATCGTCGCTGTGTAACAGCTTCATTGTTCTCCCAAAAAAGGCAAGCTGTAATGGCTTGCCTTTTTTTGTTTGCGCCCCAGGTATGTAATCCGCTTTGATCGGGCCGCCCATCAGTTAGTGTCTTGTTCGTAGTTTAGGTGTACTATGGTTTGATATAGGAACTATGTTCCGGTCCTCTCCCGAGCCATTCGCTCGTTAGTTCATCGGCTTTCTTTTTTGCTCACTTCCCTTAGCGCATAGCGAGGGGTTATTACCTGCGCGACCCACTCTTTCAGAGAGCTTCGCGCCTACCTCGCAAACGCTTCACAGGAATAAACGTTATGACAGACGAAGAAAAAAAATTGATGGATGAACATGGAATCACGTTCGAAACCAAAACGGTTTTCCACTATCAGGGTTATCGATATGACCGGCTGCAAGACGCGGTCAATTACGCACAAAAGGCAGGCTCCTCTTCGTTGGCACCAGGAAACCGGAGCGCAAAATGAAAACAGGTTTTGTGATAGCTGCCACCGTGGTCTGCTTGTCTTTCTCAACGGCGTTTAATGCGCAGGCGCAGCAGAGTGCGCCTGACAACGCTACGTCCAGCTCATACAGCGACAGCTGGACCTGCAATACCGGCTACCAGGAGAGCAAGGGCGAATGTATTGAAATTGGCATTCCAGAGAACGCCCACCCGGATAGGGCAGCGTTCAATCGTGGCTGGTCTTGCAACTGGGGCTACAGGGTGTCGGGTGAGGGCTGCGAATTGATTGAACTGCCAAAAAACGCCTATCAGTATTATGGCGACAGCTGGAAGTGTGAGCGGGGCTACCACAAGGCCCAAAATCGATGCGTAGCCATTGATGTCCCAGTGAACGGCTACTTGACGGATTCCGGCTGGAAATGCGAGCGCGGATACATTGCTGATGATGAGCTGTGTGTGGCAATAGACGTTCCTGTGAATGGTTATTTGTCGGATAGTTCCAGGCGACGGGGTTGGAACTGCAATAGAGGTTATAGCGCCACCAATGGCGAATGTGTTGCGGTTGCGATTCCGGAGAATGCGCACCTCAGCGCTTACGGTAATGATTGGAGCTGTAACCCGCCGTATCGAAAAACGCGTAGTGGTTGCGAATTGCGTTAAACCTTGCACACGTGGCAAGCATTTGCAGGGTCGATCTTAGGCTAAGCTTCGCGATATAATCAGCACAGAATCCTGGTGCGGTTCCGCTTTATGTCGACAGATAAAATAGTACGCAATTATTTGCTCAATAAACCCGACGCCGAATGTGACTTTCCGTTTGGTCCGGATGTGGAAGTCTATAAGGTGAGAAGTAAGATGTTCGCCACCTTGGGTTACGAAGATGATCTGGCGCGAATCAATTTGAAGTGTGACCCCGATGAAGCGCTTATTCTTAGAGACATGTTTGATGCCGTGCTGCCTGGCTATCACATGAACAAGAAGCATTGGAATACGGTGTTGCTTGACGACAGCATACCTATGTCAGAGATTGAACGACAGATTGATATGTCGTATCGACTGGTAGTGAAGTCAATGAAGAAAGCCGAGCGGCAGATGCTTGAAGTCAAGCACGGCAGTGATGCGCTCTATAGGTAAGTGTTAGTTGGCCAGTGTTACCTGCGCAAAGATTGCCGGTGCGTATGATAGTGCTCGCAGTGTGCTTGAGCTATAGCCCGAAGCGGTATGCGTTATAATGGTCGAAAGCTGACAGTACGAATATACATGCAAACAATACCGCTCGGAAAACACGGTCTTGAGATTTCCCGCCTGGGGCTGGGCTGTATGGGGATGTCCGCCTTGTACGGAGAGACCAACGAAGACGAGAGCCTGCGGACACTGCGCAGAGCATTGGAGCTGGGTATCAGTTTTTGGGATACTTCTGATGTGTACGGCCCGCACACAAACGAACAGTTGATTGCCAAGGCATTGCAGGGCCGCAGAGACGAGGCAGTAATAGCAAGCAAGTTTGGCTTGCGATTTGACGATGGTAAGCTTGGTATCTGCGGTCGGCCGGAATATGTAAAACAGGCTTGCGAGGCATCGTTGCGGCGCCTTCAAACTGACAGCATTGACCTCTACTATCTGCATCGTATTGACCCGCAGGTTCCAGTTGCTGAAACGGCGGGCGCCATGGCACAGCTTATCGATGAGGGAAAGGTCCGTTATCTGGGTTTGTCGGAGGCATCGTCGGCTGATCTGCAATCGGCCAGTCAGGAAGCGCCCATCTCGGCCTTGCAAAGCGAATATTCTCTGTGGACGCGAGATATCGAGGCCGAGATTTTAGCTAGCTGCCGCGAACTCGGCATTGGTCTGGTGGCATACAGTCCGCTAGGCAGAGGTTTTTTGTCGGGATTGATAGCCAGCCGCGACGACCTCGATGACGACGATTGGCGGCGTAGCAACCCCAGGTTCACGGCTGATAGCCTGCGGGAAAACAAACGGCTTGCGGACCGTGTTCAGGGACTGGCTGCAGCGAAGGGAATCACTCCTGCGCAATTTGCACTGGCCTGGGTATTAGCGCAGGGTAACGATGTGACGGCCATTCCGGGTACCAAGCGCGTTAGCTATCTTGAAGACAATGCGGCCGCCGTAAGTGTTCGATTTAGTGAGGCTGAATTGCAGGAAATAGAACACGCCTTCCCGGTCGGTTCTGCAGTCGGTGCTCGTTACTGATGAGCTAAATTGCTGAAAGGGTTGCTCGGATCGTCAAAATCGACGCTAAGCGCGCTTATCTGTTTGGTCTGGCTTGATGGTGGATACCTTGCTATGCCTGTCGGCTGACAGACGTTCAATGATTTGAGATTTTAATTGAAGCTCTTCGTTAAGGCGTTCGCCTCGCTCTTTTTGATACTCAAGGTCACGAATTAGCGCGATATTCTCTGTTTCATAGCGCGCTGATTTGGCAAGAAAACGGCTAAGTTGCGTAGCGATCGCGTGCATCAGGATAAACCAGCATAGCAAAGCCATACCTACCCACAACTTGTCGCTGCTGCCTGACACCAGCAATACGGTGCAGGGCATGAGCAGGGCTGGCAGGGCAAAATAGCGAAACGGATTGAAGTAGACATTATAGGTAAGGCTGGTGCCAGCGGTGATCGCACCGAGCACCATGAAAGGGTACACCATATTGCGTGGCTCGATATGGTATGCCAGGTATGCAAACATCACACCCCAGGCAACGCCGTTTACGGCAACGCTTCGGGCGCAGTAGCGAAAGCAGCTTGCCAGCTCTGAGGCACTCTTATTGTTGTGGCGATACACCACGCGCAGTCTAAGGCTGACTATGATGATGACCGTGGCAGACCATAAAGCCAAGCCAGCGTGCGGGAGAGACGACCACATTAAAGCGCTAACCAACACGGTGGCCAGTGCATTTCCAGCCGCGGTGGTTGCAGTCTGTGATCGGAGCAGTTCTATTTTTCGCTGGAAGATCTGTTCAGCTTCAGCGTCGCTCGGGTACAGCATGCTTATATTTATCTTGCCTTCGATGCATGATAATTCTGTTAGATCGCATGGGGCTGGTCAATAACTCGAGAAGTGCGCAAACACAATATATGGTGTTTTAAAAAAAGAGCACTCCATATGTAGTGGTTTGGCTGGATAAGTATTTGGTGATTATTACCTTTGCTGAGCTCAGCGCGAATGCACCCAGCGCAGCAGTGCATCCTGAATAGCATGGCCGCTACCGCGGTGCGCATCCTCAGCATTGTGCAAGCTCACAACGATATAGCGCTTGTTGCTCGCTGATTGAACAACCCCTGCCATGGCGACGGCATGATCAAGGCGACCGGTTTTCAGGTGGGCTCTGCCTTTCAGTGGCCCTACTACATGACGTCTTGAGAAGGTGCCATCTTCACCGCTTATGGCCATTGAGGCCAGCAGTTCCGGCATATAAGGGCTTTGCCAGGCCGCTGACAGTAGCTTGCTAAACTGGTGGGCTGTAGCGCGTGTTTGGCGCGAACTGCCTGCGCCGTTGTCAATCATCAGGCCTCTCAATGGCACACCCTTATCCGGTAGCCATTGCTCTATTGCCAACCGCGCCTTAGCAGCGGTCGCCGGGGCGCCGAACTTTTCCAATCCAAGGGTCAGGAACAACATGCGGGTCATCACGTTATTGCTGTACTTGTTGATGGAGCGAACGGCTTGAGAGAGAAACACCGAGTCAAAAGTTAACAAGGGGTCTTGCTCAAAGTCCTTGGCGCCTGTTCGAAGACGCCCGGTCCATTGCCCGCCCGATTCCAGCCATAATTTGCGAAACAGGCGCGCTGTGTAGACGTTGTGCGGCATCACACTGCGCGACATGCCGTAAATTTTACAGCGGGCCGGAAATTGACCGTCAAGAATAACCTGGCCTTGATCGTCGACATTGATTGCGATTCCCCGGTTGTACCCTCGGCACGATCTGTCCACAGTGCGCAAGTTATTGATCACTCTCAGCCCCGCCAGATCGGGGACTATCTGAACGTCTACGCGGCGCCCGGAGGCGGCCGGTCGAAACAAGAAGGTGGACACATTAAAGTTGCTCACCAGGGCGGCTGGCACTACGTTGTACGCGCGCAGTGGCTGTCGGTCAAATGCGCCAGGGTCCTCGGTGATGTGTTCAAACAGGCTTTGATCAATAAACAGGTCGCCGTTGATCGTGCGCAGGCCGGCAGTCTCCAGCCTGTGAATCAGAAGCCACATGCGTTCTATCGGTAGATAGGGGTCACCGCTACCCTTAATCCACAAATCGCCATCCAGTACGCCGTCTTTTAGTTCACCATCAGCGTACAGCTCTGTGGCCCATTGATAGGCCGGTCCCAGCATTTCCAGGGCGGCATAGCTGGTAAAGAGTTTGATGGCAGAGGCAGGGTTGCGCGGCTGGTGCTCGTTAAAACTCAATATTGCTTTGTCGCTATCAACGGCCTGAACAACAATACTTAGACCCGAGCCATCCAGCTTGAAACGCTTTAGAACAGATTGAATTGTTGGCGGCAGTGTTGTGGTCTGGCTGTTGGCCAGTAGCGATTGCAAAGGCATAGCAACGGTTGCGACCAGCAATAGTAAACAACTGCAAAACCTGATCATGAACCTTTGGAACTCGGCGCTACAACGGGAGGCGTGACAGTACAACAGCCGTGTAGTGCGCGCCACGGCAGCGACTATGAAGAAATTACGCCCTGCTCTGGCCATAAATGACATCATGTTGATGTGGTATTATCTCGCCACAAATGCAGTAATTGAATCTGGACAGGTAGAGGCAGCGATGGCCACAGAGGCGAACCTCGACGAGCAACAACAAAGCTACGCAGCAGACCAGGAGGTGGTGAAACGCTACCTGGATGGTATTGATCAGCCGGCGGCAATGGAAGCTGGCGAGCTTGAGGCGCATAGGCAATCTATCAAGCAATTGCTTATGCGTGAAAACGCGGTTCTGGTAGCACACTACTACACAGACCCCGAGATTCAGGCGCTGGCTGAGGAGACCGGTGGCTGCGTTTCTGATTCGCTGGAAATGGCCAGATTCGGTAACGACCATAGTGCGGATACACTGGTGGTTGCAGGCGTAAAATTCATGGGTGAAACCGCCAAAATTCTTAACCCGGAAAAGCGTGTGCTGATGCCTACTCTGGAGGCCACGTGTTCTCTGGATGTCGGTTGTCCCGCCGATGAGTTCGAGGCATTCTGCAAGGAGCACGACGATCGAACTGTAGTGGTGTATGCCAATACGTCGGCGGCCGTAAAAGCGCTGTCTGACTGGGTGGTAACCTCGAGTATTGCGCTGGATGTTGCGGAACACCTTCATTCCCGGGGCGAAAAAATCCTGTGGGCACCGGATAAGCACCTGGGCAGCTACGTTAAGCGCGAAAGCGGTGCCGACTTGATTGCCTGGGACGGCGCGTGCATCGTGCACGAGGAATTTAAAGCGAAAGGCATTCAGGATCTTCGCAAGGTATATCCCGAGGCAGCGGTTCTCGCTCATCCTGAATCCCCTCAATCGGTGTTGGCGATCGCAGACCGGGTTGGCTCAACCACGCAGATTATTAACGCGGCGCGGGACCTGCCGAATCAGCAGTTTATTGTTGCTACAGACCAGGGTATTTTCTACAAGCTGCAACAGCAAATGCCGGATAAGGAGTTCATCATCGCGCCTACGGCGGGTAGTGGTGCCAGCTGCAGGAGTTGCGCAAATTGTCCCTGGATGGCCATGAATGTGCTGGAGCGCCTGGAGCAAAGCCTTGATGAAGGCAGTAATGAGGTGCTGGTGGACCCGGCGCTGGCAGAGCGCGCGGTTATTCCTCTGGAGCGAATGCTCAATTTCGCCAAAGGCCTGAAAAAGCAGGTGATTGGAAACGCGTAATCAGGTCGCGGCGCATGGCGTCAGCGTGTTAAATGCTGATGGCTTCCTTCATCTTTTCAATGCTGCGCATGCGCTCACTGATTTTGGCTGTGGCCAGGTAGTCACCACGCACCAGCTTTAGCGCGTAGCTAAGCTGACGTTCAGCCTCGTCGAACACGCCATTGAGAATAAAATACTCGGCCCGTGCCTGATGTACTCCGGCGATGTTGCCTGCTAAACCGTGTGTTTCGGCCAGCAGATACCACACGTGTTCGTCGTGTGGATGAAGCTCCACGTGGTCTAATAGAACCAGCTCGCACTCGCGCGCGCGACCTTGTTTAAGTAATGCTTCTGCGTAACGCATGGTCAGCGGATGATTGCCCGGGTTGATGGCGAGATGTTGCTCCAGCAAACTGATCGATTTATCTGTTCGGCCATCTCGCAGTTCGATATCACTTTGCGCCAACACATACGCAATACGCCTTGGGTCCTGAATCAACAGCGGTTTTATCGCGGCGCGTGCTGAGTTGAGCTTGCCTGCTTCTGTATAGGCAAGTACCAGGCCGTAGCGTGCGGCGGTTCGATTTCCGCTGTCACTTTTTAAGTCAGATTTGAATCGTTTTATTGCGTCACCTGCATTTTGTGCGTATCTGGCCTGCACTCTCGCGCGCATCAAATCGTAGTCATCGGTTTCTACAATAATGCTAACCGGGTAATCCCTGGCGCGATTCTTAGAATCCGATATTCTTGTCTCACTCACCGGGTGCGTAAGCAGAAATTCGGGCGGGGTTCGGTAGTAGCGCGAGGCCCGTTGCATGCGTTCAAACATAGCAGGCACTGCGTTGGGGTCCATGCCCGCGCGGGCAAGTGTTTGCATACCGAGGCGATCAGCTTCAAGTTCGTTGTGGCGACTGAAATTCAATCGCGACTGAAGTGAAGCGGCTTGGGTGGTTGCCAGCGCCGCCAGTCCGGCATCGCCGCCAGCCGTAGCGGCGATCACCATGCTGCCCAGCAAAGCCAGCATATTGGGGATTGCGTTGCGCCGCTGTGCTTCCACACCGCGGGCAAAGTGCTTCTGGCTCAAGTGCGCCAGTTCGTGTGCCAATACAGCACTGAGCTCACCTTCGGAGCGTGCATGCAACAGCAGACCGTCATGTACGCCGATGATGCCGCCGGGCACGGCGAATGCATTCAGCGTTTTATTCTGGACTATTACCAGCTCCAGGCGTCGATCATCCAGTTCGCTGTGTTCCGCCAGACGGTAAATCAGGTCTTCAAGATAAGTGGCCAACAGTGGGTCGTAAACCGTTTTTACCTGGCTTCTGAAGCTTCTTAACCACGCTTGACCCAGCTCGTATTCTTTTTCACTGGATATCAGGCTTGAGCCGGCATTGCCCAGATCTGGCAAGTCGCTGTTGTTGGCGGCGTGCAGCACAGAACCCGGCATTAACAAGACCATACTCGTCGCGAGCGCAAGGATTAACTGCGCTGCTTTTTGCTTGATTTTTGAACACGTTCGCATCACAGCTATGACTTTAGCATTTAATCGCAAAGGCATACACCGGGCAGCAGATCGCGCCTCGCCAGGCATGTTGCATGGCTCGCAATTCTTCAGCGACACACCGGGCAGGACATTAATCAAAGCTTGGTTTAAGTTGATGTTTTTCATAAAGAAAAAAGCTGCCTATCAGATTCACTGACTTAGAGTCTTCGCTTGTGAATTAATTCCCCCACCCGAGTCTGCAATGCAGTGGATGGCGGGTATACTTAAACGCTTGCCAAATACCTGTTGAATTGGCCTGGAAAGACTGCTTGTGACTGAACAAATTCAAACTGCCGTGGAAGTTGACGCCCGAGGCCTTGATTGCCCTATGCCGTTGCTGAAAGCCAAGCAGGCCATAAACCGGATTAGCGCCGGTGAGCGCGTTCGTGTATTGGCTACTGACGCCGGTTCAGAGAGAGATTTTGCGACGTTTGCGCAGCAAAGCGGTCACGCCCTGTTGCATAGCAGCCGTAGCGATGGATGCTTCGAATTTGTTCTGATGAAATCTGGGGCAATAGCATAGATGCTCGATATATTTAAAAAATGGATTGACGATTATTTCGCCGACGAAGAAGCCTTAATTCTGCTGCTGTTGCTGATTGTCGGTTTTACCGTTGTATTGACCATGGGCGATGTGGTTGGCCCCGTGATCGCCGGCTTGATACTGGCGTTTCTGTTACAGGGGATGATCTCGCGGCTAACGCGATGGAAGGTACCGAGACCTGTTGCCCTGGTGATTACCATCTTATTTTTTATGGGGGCAGCGCTGGCAACCCTGCTGGTGGTGTTACCTCTTGCCTGGGGGCAGCTGAAAATTCTGTTTGGTGAATTACCCAAGATGCTGACCAAAGGGCAGGAATTGTTGATGCTGCTGCCTGAGCAATACCCGGCCTTTTTCAGCGAAACCCAGGTTCAGGAAATCATCGCACTGGCAAGCGCTCGCGCTGGTGAGCTGGGTCAGTGGGTGGTGTCCTTGTCATTGTCGACAATTCCCAACATCTTGAGCCTAATGTTGTACTTGATACTTGTGCCGATTCTCGCTTTTTTTGTGCTGGCGGATGAAGGCCAGTTCTTTCGAACGCTTGCCGGTATGCTGCCTACCGAACGCCCACTGATGACCACCGTGTGGAAAGAAATGAACGTGCAGATCGCCAATTACATTCGTGGCAAAGTCGTTGAGATAGTGGTTGTGGGTGCAGTGACCTATGTAGCGTTTGTTGCCCTGGGGTTGCAGTATGCGGCGCTGCTGGCGATTTTGGTTGGTTTGTCAGTGGTTGTGCCTTACATCGGTGCTACTGTTGTCACAATACCTGTAGCCCTGATCGCGTACTTTCAATGGGGTACCGAGTCGCAGTTCGTCTATACCATGATTGTATACATCATTATTCAAGCCCTGGATGGCAATGTGCTCGTACCGTTGCTGTTTTCAGAGGCGGTTAACCTGAGCCCCATCGTCATCATGATTGCAGTGATTACTTTTGGCGGGTTGTGGGGTATCTGGGGCGTCTTTTTTGCGATCCCGTTGGCAACGCTGGTGAAGGCGGTTTACAACGCGTGGCCAACCCGGCGTGCGGGTAGCCCGGTTGCGGCGAAGGCGGGTCAGGAAGTATCGTGAAAACACTGATTATTTTTCAGAGCTTCCCTAGATTTGCCTGTCTTCTATTGGCAGGTATCGTCTGTGCCAATGCGATTGCTTTGACGCCGGCAAAAAGCCCGAGCGATGATCGCAGCTATTTTTCCTACTCTCTGGACAATGGCTTACAGGTGTTGCTGGTTTCAGACCCAGACACGGTCAAGGCGGCCGCTTCGTTGGACGTTGATGTCGGCAGCGGCGCCGACCCCCAGAGCCGCCAGGGCTTGGCACATTTTCTCGAGCACATGCTGTTTCTTGGAACTGAAAAATACCCCGATCCTGGTGAATATCAGGATTTCATAAACAGCCATGGCGGCGGTCATAACGCCTACACAAGCTTTCGCAACACCAATTATTTTTTCGACATTGATGCGGCCCAGTTGGAGGGCGCGCTGGACCGGTTTGCGCAGTTTTTTGTTGCACCGCTGTTTAACGCTGAGTATGTACAGCGCGAAATCAATGCGGTGGAGTCTGAGTATCGCAGCAAGCTGAAGGAGGATTCACGTCGGTCTTTGGACGTATTCAAGGAGGTCATCAATCCGCAGCACCCGTTCAGCAAGCTCGCTGTTGGTAACGTCGATACCTTGCTTAATGGCGCGACCGGCGACGCAGACATGAAAAAAGACAGTGACGCGTTTCGTCAGCTGCGCGAGGCCCTTCTGGTTTTTTATGAACAACACTATTCAGCAGATAAAATGGCATTGGTAGTACTTGGCGCCGAGCCCGTGGATCAACTCAAGGCATGGGTTGATAGTCGATTTTCCGCAGTACCGGGTCGTGCAGCAAAGCAAGCATCAATACATACACCGTTGTTTGCCGATAATGCTCTGCCTGCCCAGGTGAATGTGATTCCAGAGAAAGAAACACGCAGTTTAAGTGTTACTTTTCCAATTCCACCGATTGATAAGCACTATAAATCCAAACCTGATCAATACATTGGCAATATTGTTGGGCATGAGGGTAAGGGCAGTTTGTTGTCCTTGCTAAAGGCGCGAGGCTGGGCGGAATCATTGAGCGCAGGTGCGGGCCTTGAATATCCAGGGGGTGCCACCTTCAACGTTACGATTGGTCTGACAAAGAGCGGCCTGCAGAATCAGACCGAAATAGTGGAGGCCTTGTTTGCGCTGTTGCAGAGCATTCGCGAAGATGGCATCGAACGGTGGCGTTACAAAGAGCAAAAAGGTCTTCTTGAAACGGCGTTCCGGTTTCAAGAAGAAGGGCCGGTGATGTCTTACACAAGCAGGCTGGCCAGCAATTTACAGCGTTACCCCGCGAAAAACGTATTGAATGGCGACTATCTGTTGACTCGCTACAAACCGCGTTTGATTAAACAAATACTCGATCACCTGCGTCCAGACAATGCCCTGGTGACAGTTATGGCGCCTTCATTGGACACTGATCAGGTAAGCCGTTGGTACAGCACCGACTACGGTGTGCGCCAGTTAACGAATGACACTCTGCAGCGCTGGCGGCGCCCGGCCGCCTTCGAGGGCTTGGGTTTGCCTGCCCCGAATCCATTTATTGCCACTGATTTTTCCATGCGCGAGGGCGAGAGCGTTGATCAACCTGAACTGATCGAGTCGAGCGGTAACACCGAGCTTTGGTGGGCACAAAATACAGAGTTTGGAACACCCAAATCGCAGGCGTATTTTCTTCTGGAGAGCGCTGAGGTATCTAAAGATGTCCGCTCGGCAGCAATGTCGCAGCTATTGACCAGCGTATTGTCTGACGCATTGAATGAATACAGCTACCCAGCCTATCTGGCAGGCATTAATTTTCAGGTTCGCCGGCAAATGCAGGGTCTGGTGGTCAGTGTTGGCGGTTTCAATGACAAGCAGGCACTGCTGTTAACGAGAATCGCCAAAGCGCTCAAGTTTGACAATGTTGATGAACAGCGGTTGCGCAATATACATGTCGAGTTGCTTCGCCGCTGGGGCAATGAAAAAAAGCGAGTGCCCTACCAGCAACTGTTCGGCGCATTGAATGAGCGCCTGGTCAACAATGTGTGGACACCTGAGCAGATGGCGGCCGCATTACCCACGGTGACTGCTGCTGAACTCAAAAAATACGCTAGGAATTACTTGGGTAACAGTCGCTTGCGCGGTTTAGTGATTGGTAACACCAGTCGTCAAGACGCAAAGCGGTACAGCTCGGTGTTATCTGCCGCGCTATCCTGTGCGAAAGAATCGTGCGCTGCGAAACCACGTGAGGTTATCCAAGCACCGGCAGATCAATGGCTGACACTGGATCTGGAGTTGGAACACCCCGATTCAGCATTATTGGTTTATCGGCAGCTTCCCGATCAGTCGGCGCAAAGTCGTGCGCTGAGCGCTTTGGCAGGCCAGATTCTGCAGGCACCTTACTTTCAGCAGCTTCGAACAGAGCAGCAATTGGGTTATGTGGTGTTTGCAACACCGCTGCCGCTGCTGGACGTGCCGGGTAGTGCATATATTGTGCAATCGCCAGGTCACTCGGTAGACCATATTCTGCAATCTACCCGGGCATTTATTGCGCAACGGCAAGCTGCATTGGGCTCTGACAGTTCCGAGCAGAATTTTCAACAGCAGAAGCAGGCTCTGCTCGGCCAGTTGGATGAACCGCCCAGGAACCTGAGCGAGTTGGCCGGTCGGTACTGGTCCGATCTGAGCCTGGGTTATCCGCGCTTTGACCGCCGCGCTTCTTTGCGCAAGGCTGTGGCCAAGCTGGAGTATTCAAGTTGGGAAGCCTACTTGCAGGGTGAATTGCAAGGTGGCGTGCTTGTCTACAATTCGGGTGCGAGAGCGAGCGGCGATCTGGAGGTAGAGCAGCAAGCGCTGCAGCGGTCCAGCTTGCTCGCTCAACCGGTGTTCAGGGTTGGCGCTTACCCAGTCGAATCTTCACACCCGCAGTAAGCAGGGGAATCAGCGAATGCCACATGCTTTGTTAGTTGATGACTCGCGTACAGCACGCGCAGTTTTAAAGCATATGCTGAGTAAAGAGTCGTATGAGGTTGAGGCGGTAGAATCAGCGGAGCAAGGTCTGGAGTACTTGAAAGAAGGGTCCACCGATGTGATTTTTATGGATCACATGATGCCTGGAATGGACGGATTTCAGGCGGTGAAACGACTGAAAGCCAGTGAAACCACCCGGCATATTCCGATTGTTATGTACACCTCTAAAGATGGCGACGTGTACCGCGGTCAGGCAACTGCCTTGGGGGCCGCGTCGATTTTAAGCAAACCGGCTACTCAGGCGCAGTTACAGCAAGTGCTCAAAGAGGTGGCTGCCAGTGTTGTTAACGCGTCCAGAGCGGAAGCGCGCGCAGAGCAAAAAGTAACGGTGGGTAAAACCAATGGTGCAGCCGTAGCCGATGCAGGCGCCAGCAGCGAAGTAGCTACCCCGAAAGCCAATGATGAGCGCAAGCGAACGGAAACTGAAACCGAAAAAACTGTTGAAGAACCAAGCTCGGCGGCGGATGCACCAAAGAGTAGCACGCCTGTGCCAGCGGTTGTGCTCACTACGACGGATAATGATAATGCCAAAGCGAGTGAGCCGATCACTGAAACGCCTGCCAGAAAATCTCACTGGCTTATGCCTTGGCTGCTGATTCTCGGTGTCTTGGCTGCTATAATGGCAGGGGCAAAGTACAGCGAAGTTCGCCAGGCCTTCGACGAGGCCAGCCGTGCAAACAAGCAGCTATTGTCGTTGCTTGTTGATGTGGCTAACCGAGCAGGGCGGGTTGAGCCTGGCGAGTTGGGTTTCGCTGGTACCAGAGTCGATTTACTGCGTTCGGTGCTGGAAGCAGCTGATGCGGCTGGTTTCCAGGGCACCGTAGTGATTAAAGCCCACGCCGGTCAGTTTTGTATGAGCCAGTCGCCAAGCGGAGAGCTCTATGTGGCAGAGGATCAGTTGCCTATTGGCGAATGCGTCTCAGTTGGCATGAATGAACGGGCCGCTGTCCGTCAAACAGAGGCACTGAGTTCGAGATTTCGTGAATTACTTGACGTGCACCCGGCGCTTGACAAGCGGAGCTTGTCCGTTCGTGCAGAAGGTGCGGGCGATGCAGAGCCCTTGCTGTCCTACCCAAGTGCAAACGCGGTGCGAACGGCAGGAGACTGGAACTCGGTAGCACGGGTTAACAATCGTGTTGAGTTTCAGCTCATTCCGTTGCAACGGCAATGACGCAAAGCAACGATTACATTTAATATTTATAAAAGAAAGGCAGGCGCTAAAGCAATGAGTTATCAGGACGAGGATCCGCAAGAAACCCGGGAGTGGCTTGACGCTCTGGAATCAGTTGTTCGGGAAAAAGGCAAGGGACGCGCTGCGTATATTTTGCAGCAACTTGGATCGTTGGCAGTGGACCGTCGTGTCAGGTTGCCCGCGGCCATCACCACTCCGTTCAGAAACACCATCCCACCCGAAGCTGAAAAACGAATGCCGGGTGACTTGTTCATGGAGCGCCGAATACGTTCCCTGGTCCGCTGGAATGCACTGGCCATGGTGATGCGGGCAAACGTGCGCGACCCAAGTCTGGGCGGTCATATATCCAGTTTTTCGTCCAGCGCTACCTTGTACGATGTTGGTTTTAACTATTTTTTCCGTGGGGCCAAAGACGGCCAGGAAGCTGACTTGATTTACTATCAAGGCCACAGCTCGCCTGGAATCTACGCGCGTTCATATTTGGAAGGGCGGCTTACTGAAGAGCAGATGGATAATTTCCGACGCGAGGTGGATGGTAATGGCCTGTCATCCTACCCGCATCCCTGGCTGATGCCGGACTACTGGCAATTCCCGACAGTGTCCATGGGCCTGGGACCAATACAGGCAATTTACCAGGCCAGGGTGATGAAATACCTTAGCCACCGTGGCTTGATGGATGAGGGTGATCGCAAGGTATGGGCGTTTCTTGGTGATGGCGAATGCGACGAGCCGGAAAGCCTGGGTGCTATTTCATTGGCAGGGCGTGAAAAGCTGAACAACCTGATATTTGTGATCAATTGCAATTTACAGCGACTTGATGGGCCCGTCAGGGGCAACGGCAAGATCATTCAGGAACTCGAAGGAGTATTTCGCGGCGCTGGCTGGAACGTTCTGAAAGTGGTGTGGGGTAGGTTATGGGACCCACTGCTGCAAAAAGACAAAACCGGTTTGTTGCAGCAACGCATGGATGAAGTGTGCGACGGCGAACTGCAGAACTACAAGGCCAACGGTGGTGCGTATACGCGCGAGCATTTCTTTGGCAAGTATCCGGAATTGCTTGAGCTGGTGAAGGACTTGTCCGACGAGGAAATAATGTATTTGAATCGTGGCGGGCATGATCCTTATAAGGTGTATGCGGCGTATGCGAATGCCGTTGAACAAACGGAGCAGCCAACGGTTGTGTTGGCAATGACCGTGAAAGGCTATGGTACCGGAGAAGCCGGTCAGGCATCGAACGAAACGCATTCTCTGAAGAAACTTGATATCGAAGGTCTGAAATCGTTCCGTGACCGGTTCGGTCTGTCACTTGGTGACGATGAATTGGCCGATGTGCCTTACTTTCGCCCGGATGAAGACAGCGTAGAAATTCAATACCTGAAGCGTACGCGCGAAGCGCTGGGTGGCAGCCTGCCAGTACGCAGAAACGATTTTGACGCTTTGGAAGTTCCGTCGCTGGATGCCTTTGTCAGTCAGTTGAAGTCGTCAGGCAAACGTGAAATCAGTACCACGATGGCATTTGTGCGAATTTTGTCGACGCTGGTCAAAGATAAGAACATTGGTGAGCGTGTAGTTCCTATCGTGCCCGATGAGGCGCGCACTTTTGGAATGGAGGGAATGTTCCGCCAGCTCGGCATTTACAGCTCAGTTGGCCAGAAATACACACCACAAGACGCTGATCAGATCATGTTTTATCGCGAAGATAAATCCGGTCAGATTATGGAAGAGGGTATTACAGAAGCAGGCGCATTCAGTGCCTGGCTGGCAAATGCCACCTCTTACAGCAACAACAATCTGGTGATGGTGCCGTTTTACACGTACTACTCAATGTTTGGTTTCCAGCGCATACATGACCTGGCCTGGGCAGCTGGTGATTCTCAAGCGCGCGGCTTCCTGATAGGTGCGACGGCCGGTAGAACGACATTGAATGGCGAGGGCCTGCAGCATCAGGATGGTCACGGTCTGATCTTTGCCAATACCATACCCAATTGCGTGAGTTACGACCCAACGTATGCGTATGAGTTGGCGGTGATTATTCAAAGTGGTTTACAGAGAATGTTTGTGGAGAAGCAGAACTTCTTCTATTACATCACCACAATGAACGAAAACTATCACCACCCGGAGATGCCCGATGGTGTGGAAGATGGCATCGTTAAAGGTATGTACCAGCTTCGCAAAGCACCAAGAAGTAAAGCACGCCACACAGTAGAATTGATAGGAAGCGGAACTATTTTGCGTGAAGTGGAAGCCGCCGCTGAGCTGTTGCAGAACGACCACGATATTAAAGCGAATATCTGGAGCGCAACCAGTATCAATGAACTGGTGAGAGAGGCGCAGTCGGTAGAGCGCTGGAATATGATGCATGCGAATGAGAAGCAGCGTGTGCCTTACGTAACAGGCTTGCTTGCGTCGGCGAAGGGGCCGGTAATTGCTGCGACCGATTACATCCAGGCCTACGCCGATCAGATTCGTCGCTTTGTACCGCAGTCCTATAAGGTGCTGGGCACCGACGGCTATGGGCGCAGCGATACTCGCGAAAAGCTCAGACACTTCTTTGAGGTTGACCGATATTACATTGTGATTGCCACCTTGAAAGCTCTGGCGGACGAAGGAAGCTTGAAGCCCAAGGAAGTTGTTGATGCCATGAAGAAATATGGCAAGAGCAACGACAAAAAAGACCCATGGACGTGCTGACATGCCTAACGAACAAATAACAATTCCCGATATGGGCGGTGCCGACGAAGCAGAGATCATTGAAGTTCTGGTGTCTGTCGGTGATCAGGTGAGTATCGAGCAATCCCTGGTTGTACTCGAGTCTGACAAAGCGTCAATGGAAGTTCCCAGCCCGAAAGAAGGGGTCGTGCTCAATATTTTGGTTGCCAACGGCGATAACGTGAAAACCGGAACGCCGATCATAGAGTTGGAAACCAGTAGCGAATCTGCCGCGGCAAACGAGAGTGATGTGAGCGAAGAGTCCTCTGTAGATGACGTCGAGGAATCGGCTGAACCCGAAACCGCGGCACAGCCTGAGCAAAACAAGAAAACCAATGAGTCTTCCACAAAAGTAAGCCTTGTTGAGCTTCCCGATATTGGCGATGACGCGGCAGAAGTCATTGAGCTGAGTGTTGCGGTCGGAGATGTCTTAAACAAAGATGACACGATAGTGGTGCTGGAAAGCGACAAAGCCAGTATGGAAGTGCCGTGCCCGCAGCAAGGCAAGGTGCTTGCGATACACGTTAAAGAAGGTGATGAGCTAAAGACGGGCGCGCCACTGCTTGATCTTGAGGTTACCGAGGCTGCGGCTTCCGATTCAGCTTCCGATTCAGCTTCCGAACCGGCAGCCGCAATGCCTGACAAACCGGATTCTGGGCCGGAGCAGCGAACTGTTACGCCACCTCAGGAGCAAAAAAGCGTCAGCGAGGTAGATCAGGCGGAATTATCGGCCGATGAGCCTTCCGGCAATGTGTACGCTGGACCAGCGGTTCGAAAGCTGGCCCGTGAATTTGGCGTGAAGCTGTCTCTGGTGTCTGGTAGCGGTCCAAAAGGGCGCGTGCTAAAGGAAGATGTGCAGAATTTCGTCAAGCGCGGTTTGAGCGAGCAAAGTGGCTCGGGCTCCAGTGTGACCAGCGGGATTCCAGCTGTGCCGGAGATCGACTTTGCAGCGTTTGGTGACATTGAGTCCGTGCCAATGTCGCGCTTGCATAAACTGACGGCGGCCAATATGAGTCGTAGTTGGCTCAACGTGCCGCATGTGACTCAACACGATGATGCGGATATCACGGACCTGGAAGACTTTCGTGCAAGCTTGAAGCCGGAGATGCAGCGGCGCGATTTGAAACTGTCACCCTTGCCTTTTTTGATCAAGGCCTGCGCGGTTGCGTTGATGAAACATCCGAAGTTTCGTTCGTCTCTGCACAGCGATGGCGAGACGGTTGTATTCAAAGAGTATTGCCACATTGGCATGGCGGTTGATACCGATGCCGGTCTGGTAGTGCCAGTGATCCGCGATGCGGATAAAAAGTCGGTCTGGGATATTGGTGCAGAAATTCTCGATCTGGCCGCTCGCGCCAAAGACAGGAAACTCAAGGTTGAAGAAATGCAGGGTGGCTGTTTCACGGTGTCCAGCCTTGGCAATATTGGTGGCCTTGGGTTTACGCCTATCGTGAACGCTCCTGAAGTGGGCATACTTGGCGTATCACGCATGACGGTGAAGCCTGTGTTTGACGGCGAACACTTTCAGCCACGAAAGATGCTGCCACTGAGCCTGAGCTATGACCACAGGGCAATCAATGGTGGTGACGCCGGTCGATTCCTGACAGAGCTTTGTCAGTTGCTGAGTGATATTCGCCTGCAATTAATGTAATTCGAATGGCTTAAGCAGAGAGACCTGCGGGTAACAATTGATCAAGCTCTTTCGCTGACACTGACGCATAAGTGCCGTCGCGTAAAGCGTGCACAAATTGCAGCGTTTTCAACGCATCAAACCAGGTATGCATATGCTTGGTGAACGCCGCACTGCTGGTACTGTTGCTACTTGCGTGTCGCACGGCTTGGTCGATACCAAGCGCGTGTAATACCTGCTGCGTGTGGGTGGGTAGAGCAGCCAATGCGCGTTTTTTCTCAGACTGTAGTTCGGGTAGCAAAGCCAGGAATGCCTTCAGCTCACTGAATATGCGCGGATGATAAAAGCGATAGTCTCGTTCAGGGTGTTGCAGTTCGCTGATCTCGCTCACAGCCGTACCCGTACCAAATGGCGTTCGCTGCGACGCTCTGATGCGAAGCTTAACAGTGGGTTCTGGCAAACTTACGACCGTGCCTACTTTTCTCAATTTATTCAGCAGGTGAAAGTCTTCTCCAGCACTGCGTTTCGGAAACCCGCGCACCAGCGCATAGTGCTTCGCGCTAAGAATCAGCGTACTGCCAAGGCTATGATGCGCATATGGACTGCCTGCCCAGCGTAACGCAGCCACGTAGTAGTGCATGTGACGATCATAGATGGCTTGCGCCAGATTCAATGCAGGGTGTTCGCCTGCCAGGTGTTGAAATGGCAGAATTATAGCCGCTGTGTCCGGTTGCTGGTTTTTACACAGCGTGACATAAGGAGTTGGTAGCGAGCTGTCGGCATCAATATTATGAATCCAGGGGTTGCGTACACTCCCCTGTTGGATCAGCGACAGGGCAATATCTGCGCCTATTTTGCGGGCCAACCCCACGCCCTGCGAACGCGGGATTCTATGACCCGTGCTGTGCCGATCCACCATTAACACAGAGCAGTTATTTTTTTGAAACAGGACTAGCTGATCGTTGCCAGCGGACCAGATTTCGTCGAATTGCGTACGCAATGAATGGTGAACCTGCCTGTTGCGCGTGCAGTCGCTGATGTTTTGCGGTTGATTCAGTACAAGAATGATCAGTGCGCTGTTTTCAAAGTTGTGCTGCAGCAAGGCCGCACAACTTGACCAGCGTTCATCAAAGCTGGGTAGTACCAGCACAGAATCAAACCGTGCTGGAAAGTTATGGACAAGTTGGCTCTCTGGCTCGGCATAGCGATCAAGATACTTCGTAATCGCGGGCATGGCTTGCACCTAGTGCAGCGCAGCCCGAACAGGCAGGCGGGAAACTATATCAGCCTCAATCAGTAATAATTCTTCCGCTCGGGTGTTAACCGACTCGGTCGGGAAATACAGGGCTGCGAGTTGGAAAAACAGATTCTCATGGCGCTGCTCTGAGCGGGTGATCGATTGATAGAACTTCTTCAGCGGGCCTTCGGGTAGGCCGGCGGCGATCAATCCGAAACGTTCTGCGCCACGAGCTTCAATTATGCCAGCTGTAACCAGGCGGTCGAGAAAAAAATAATCAGGGCCCTGACGAGTGTGTTTTCTCAACTCGCCGACATAGGCGTCTTTTGTGTCGGGCTTGAGTTGTAACCCACGCTGGTAGAGCAAACGAACCACCTCACGGTAGTGAGTGAGTTCTTCGACCGCGAGTTCAGTCATTGCAAGCACCAGCTTCTCCCTATCCGGGTAATGCGAAATGAGTGTGATCGCCATCCCCGAGGCTTTTTTCTCTGCCGCCGCGTGATCGGGTAGAAATTCATCAAAGTTGTCCAGTACGCAGTCCAGCCATTGCGAACTTGTATCGACTTTCAGCGCAGTGCTATTCGTACTCATCTAATCCTTACACAGGTATAATGTGCGTTTCAGTGTCGCAAACAGGCGGTTCCATGGTTATCAAACCACGTGTTAGAGGGTTTATCAGCGTTACCACACATCCGGTGGGATGCGAGGCGAATATTAAGCGCCAAATCGATTATGTCAAAGCAAAAGGTCCATTAAGCAGCGGGCCTAAACGGGTGCTGGTGCTGGGTGCCTCCACAGGTTATGGCTTGGCATCAAGAATCACTGCGGCGTTTGGCCATGATGCGTCTACTCTGGGTGTCTTTTTTGAGAAGGAGGGCAGCGAGAAGCGACCGGCAACGGCGGGCTGGTACAACTCGGCCGCATTTCATAAGTATGCGGATGAGGCGGGCCTGTATGCCAAGAGTATCAACGGTGACGCCTTTTCGGATGAACTTAAGCAGCGGGCTATCGAGCTCATCAAAGAAGACCTCGGTCAGGTAGATCTTGTGGTATACAGCCTTGCTGCGCCGCGGCGCACGCATCCGCGCACCGGTGAAGTGCACAGCTCCACGCTGAAACCGATTGGCAATGCCGTGGTTCAGCGTGGTATCAATACTGACAAGGAGACGGTTGAAGAATTTCGTCTTGAACCCGCCAGCCAGGAAGAAATTGACAATACGGTTGCCGTCATGGGCGGCGAAGACTGGGAGATGTGGATTGATGCCTTAAGCGAGGCCGATGTGTTGGCAGACGGTGCGAAAACGGCTGCGTACACCTATATCGGCGACCGAATTACCTGGGATATCTATTGGCACGGCACTATAGGTCAGGCCAAAAAGGATTTGGATAAACGCGTGCTGAATATTCGTGAAACCATGCAGAAAATCAATGGTGATGCCAGGGTGGCGGTTTTGCAGGCGGTTGTTACGCAAGCCAGCGCAGCCATTCCGGTAATGCCGTTGTATCAGGCGCTATTGTTCAAGGTGATGAAGCAGCATGGCACTCAGGAAGGCTGTATTGAACAGATACACCGCCTCTTTACCGAGTGTTTGTATGCTGCCGAGCCAGTGATGGATGAAGAGGGCCGGGTTCGGGTGGATGGCAACGAATTGATGCCAGAGGTACAACAGGAAGTAGAGCGTCTGTGGGATCTGGTGAATACGGAAAACCTGAATGAGTTGACTGACTTACAGGGTTACAAACAGGAGTTTTTGCGTTTGTTTGGCTTTGCCGTGGAAGGCGTTGACTACGAAGCGGATGTGAGTCCCGATGTGCCGATCCTGAACCTGGTATAAGCATGGCGGACTCGGCAATGTTGGCAAGCGGCGAATACGTGCAGTTGGGGTCTAGCCTCGGGCGGGTTGTAGCACCCAACCCCGGTCCTATGACGGGCTCTGGAACCAATACCTATGTGTTAACGCGGGATTGGAAAAACGCGCCTGTTACCTTGATTGATCCTGGTCCGGCCATAGACCAACACGTTGACACCTTGCTTGAGATGTTTGGCGAACGCATCGAGTCTATTGTGGTCACACATACTCACTCCGACCACTCTCCGGCAGCTGCACCTCTGGCGCTCGCCACCGGTGCCAAAATATACGGTGCGACACCGGCCCCGGATGCGGCGTATCAAGATGCGACATTCAGGGCTGACTTTGAGCTTAGCGATGATCAACGGCTGGAATTCGATGGTGTTGGTCTGCGAGCTATTCACACGCCAGGTCACGTGAACAATCACTACTGTTTTCTGGTGGAAGACGATGGAATCGTTTTAACCGGTGATCATTTGATGAATGGCTCAACCGTTGTGATCATTCCACCCGCCGGCGTGATGAAAGACTATATCGAGTCTCTTGAAAAAATAAAGAACTATCCGGTTAAGCAGTTTGGCCCGGGACACGGTGATTTGATGGATCACCCGGTGGAAATAATTGATTGGACGATTCAGCATCGGCTGAGCCGTGAACAAAAGGTAATTGAAAAACTGACAGAGATTGGACGCGCCAGTTTGGAAGAGCTTACACCGCCGGTGTACGATGATGTGGACCCCAGCTTGCATTTTATGGCGTCTATGTCGTTGTGGGCACATTTGATTAAACTTGAGACTGAAGGGCGTGTGGCTAATTCAAATGATGTTTGGCACATGCTTTCTTAGATCGTAGGAAGAACAAGGGAAGCCAGCCTTCGCTCACCGCGTGCACTATCGTCACTCGTATTTTGCTCCGAACTGGACTGGCAGGACCCATACTTACAATGACCCAAACACAAAAAACAATGCCGCAAGTAGTGCGTTCGGCGGCAGAGCAATACGGCGACAAAGTTGCACTCGTCGATCGCGCGATCAGTTACACCTATAACGAGCTGGAAGCTGCACGTATTCAAGCTGCTCGCGCTTTTATTGCGCAGGGCATTAGCAAGGGTGACCGAGTTGCCATTTGGGCACCGAACATCCCAGAGTGGATCATTGCTGCGATTGGCTTGCAGTCAGTTGGCGCGGTATTGCTACCGTTGAATACCCGGTTAAAGGGGCCAGAGGCGGCGTTCCAACTGTGCAAGAGCGGCGCCAAGATGCTGTTTACGCTCAGTGGTTTTCTCGATGTGGACTATGCAGCACTTATCGCTGAGCAGGATTTGCCGGAGCTTAGGCAGATTGTTATGTTTCGCGGTGATTCGGACAACACCATTCACTGGTCAGATTTTATGGCCGCTGGCAATCAGGTGGACCCGGCATTGGCCGAACAATTCTCCGCTGACGTTGACCCTGAAGACCCGCTGGATATGCTGTTTACCTCGGGTACGACCGGCGAGCCCAAAGGTGTCGTTACCTCGCATGGCCAAAACATCAAAACGTTTGAGATCTGGTCTTCGGTAGTCGGCCTGAACAGCGCGGACAACTACCTTATTATCAATCCGTTTTTTCACTCGTTCGGCTACAAGGCTGGCTGGCTATCTGCGATTCTGCGCGGCGCAAAAATGCTGCCGATCAAAACGTTTGATATTGACGTGGTGCTGGAGCGCATAGAAAAAGACAAAATTACAATGTTGCCCGGGGCGCCCACTATTTATCAGTCGCTGTTGGTGCACCCGAAAAGAGAGCGCTATGACCTCAGCAGCTTGCGTTTGGCGGTCACGGGTGCGGCTTCGGTGCCGGTGGAGCTGGTTCGACAGATGTCCAGCGAGCTGGGTTTCGATACGGTGCTGACGGCCTATGGCTTGACCGAAACGTGCGGCGTTGTAAGCATTTGCCGGGAAGCAGATGGTGCTGAACTTATCGCAACCACCTCCGGAAGAGCCATGCCTGATGTGGAAGTAAAATGCGTGGATTCAGAAGGCAATGAAGTGCCGCGTGGTGAGCCAGGCGAAGTATGGGTTCGCGGCTTCAATGTGATGCAAGGTTATTTTGATTTGCCAGAGGAAACTGCGAACACCATCGACAAAGACGGTTGGTTGCACACTGGTGACGTGGCGGTAATGAATGCGCAAGGCTATATCGCTATTACAGATCGGATCAAGGATATGTTTATCACCGGCGGTTTCAATTGCTACCCGGCTGAGATTGAGAATGCACTGTGCTCTCTAAAGGGTGTTGCTCAAGCAGCGGTTATCGGTGTGCCTGATGAGCGAATGGGTGAAGTGGCAAAAGCCTTTATCGTTCAGGCAGAAGGTGCCAATTTGCAAGCCGACGAGGTGATAGCCTGGTGCCGTGAAAATATGGCGAACTACAAGGCCCCACGCTACGTGGAATTCATCGATGCGCTGCCGCTCAATGCGTCGGGTAAAGTACTGAAAACAGAGCTGAGAGCCAGAGAAACCTGACACTCAGCACTGACAACTTCTGCGTAGAGCGCGCACTGTACGCGGCGCCGCAATTCCGGCTGAGAGATTCGCTGCCGGCGAGATTATTTCGTAAAAAATTTACCCGCCATACCCAGTAAATCATCCGCCATGCTGCCGTCGCCATCAACGTCAAGAAAGCTTTCCAGCAATCCACCAAGCGCGCCGCCCTGTGCCGGAGCTTGTGCCTGAGGTGCCATATTGCTGGCTGCGGCACCGGAGCTTTTTTTGCTGAGGGCACCCATTGCAAGAGCGGCCACCACCGGCAGCATTTTCTTGATCAGGTCTGAGCTTACACCTGTGTTTTGTTCTGCGCGCCCGGCCAAACTGCGGCTCACATCTTTGCTGCCCAGCAAATGGCCGAGAATAGCGTTGCCGTCCTGAACCGCATCTTCCCTGGTTGCGGCGGAGGGATTGTCAAAATATTGGGCGTGCTGGCCTTTTGATAATGCAGACGCCAGCGATTCCAGCCCCGAGGGTTGCTGTGTATTCGCTTTCATGCCCTTTGCCAACACCGGAACAAGCTGCCCCAGCACCGAGCTGGTGTCGCCTTTTGACAGCGAAAACTGCTGTGACAGTTGGCCAAGTATTGCGGGGTTTTCGAGAAGAGTGCCAAGTATGTTCATAATCTGCGCCTCATTGGGGGGTCGCTTGTACAGTAATAGGCCTGCACGGCAATTGCCAGCGGTAGAGCGTATAAAGTTGTATCACAGCAGACACCGGGCAATGTTCTTGATCCGAATTAAGTAATGGTCATTCCTGCATCGCATCGTGTAGATCGGGTTAAAATAGTGAGTTATCAGGGGCTTGCGGCGTTTTTGCCTGGTGCCGGTACTGACGCGTGATTCGGAGATTGCATGAACAAAGAAATGACTGCCGCGCAGGTGGTTAGTGAGCTGCAAGATGGCATGACCATTGGAATCGGCGGCTGGGGTCCGCGCCGAAAACCCATGGCCCTGGTGCGCGAGATTGTGCGCTCCGACCTGACAGACCTGACGATTGTATCCTACGGTGGTGCTGACGTTGGCATGCTGTGTGCTGCGGGCAAGGTTAAGAAACTGGTCTTTGCGTTTGTCTCTTTGGATTTTATCCCGCTTGAGCCGTATTTCCGGCAAGCACGCCAGTCTGGCGACATTGAAGTGATGGAAGTTGACGAAGGCATGATGCTGCTTGGCCTCAGAGCGGCTGCGTGGGGGTGCCCGTTTATCCCAACTCAGGTTGGTTTGGGCACTGATATTGTCAGCAGGAGCGACGAACTGAAAATTGTCGACAGCCCGTATGATGACAAAGAATGGGTAGCCATGCCGGCACTGCACCTTGACGCGTCGTTACTGCATGTGGATCGTGCCGACCGCAGAGGAGTGTGTCAGATTAAGGGGCCGGACCATTATATGGATGACTGGTTCGCACGCGCCGCAAACAAGACGTATGTCAGCTGTGATGAATTAGTGCCAACGGATACGTTCCATGCCGACGCTGAGGCGCGTTTGGTGCATTGGGAGCGTTCACAAACCACAGGTGTTATCCCGATTGCCGGTGGTGCGCATCCCACCTCCTGTACCCCGGAATACGGTTTTGACGTAGCGCACTTCAAAGAATATGCAGGCTCAGTGAAAGAAGGTGGCTTTGCGGCTTACGCTGATAAATACATTAACGGCAAAACGGAAGACGAATATCAGGCTCTTGTTGGTGGCTTGGATGCTATTCGCAAACTGCCTATCCCAACTTACTAAGTCCTGCACTTTAGACCGCGACGAGAATCTTGCAATGAGTGAAACTCCACAATATACCCTTGCCGAATTGTGCATCACGGCATGCTCTGAGGCCTTTGTTGGTGACGGTGAAGTGCTGGCAACCGGCATCGGTGTGATTCCGCGCATTGCGGCCAGCCTGGCGATGAAAACTTCGAATACTGAGCTGATGATGACGGACTCGGAAGCGTGGATGCTGGCCGAACCTAATCCGCTTGGCGACCGAGGCGACAGTTTCGTGCCAGCGAAAGAGAGCTGGATGGGCTTCTCGCGGATATTCGACAATGTGTGGAGCGGACGGCGCCATGCGATGTTAGGCCCTACCCAGGTGGACCGCTTTGGGCAGTCAAATACGTCGGCTCTGGGGGGTACTTATGCGCGGCCTAAAGTGATGATGCTGGGAGCACGCGGTTTTCCGGGCAACTCCATCAGCCATCCCAACAGTTTTTTCGTTCCCTCGCACTCAAATCGTGTATTTGTAGAAGGCGAATGTGATTTCGTGTCCAGTATTGGCTACAACCCGGCAAGGCTACCCAAGGGGCATAGTCTGGATGATATTGATATTCGGCGCATTGTGACTGACTTATGCGTGATGGATTTTGGCGGGCCGGATCATCAAGCTCGGCTGGTGTCAGTGCACCCGGGTATTACGGTTGAGCAGGTGTTGGAGAATACCGGGTTTGAGGTTTACGTTGAGGGTGATACTCCTGTGACGCCGGCCCCAACTCAGGAGCAGTTGGATATCATTGCGAAGATGGATCCGCACAATAGTCGTAGTAAGCAATTGAAGGACGATCCTCCTGGGGATCGCAGTTAGTCTTGCTGTTTACGCTTCACATCCTACGGAATTCCAAGTGGCTGTTTCTCTAAATACCCGAATTACCGAATTATTGGGCTGCAAGTACCCGATCATTCAAACCGCAATGGGTTGGGTTGCTGACCCACAACTGGTGGCTGGAACGTGTAATGCTGGTGGTTTTGGGTTTTTGGCGGGGGCGACCATTCCGCCAGAGGAGATGGAGCGCGATATTTTGCGAGTTAAGGCGCTCACTGATCAGCCTTTTGGCGTGAACTTTCATATGTACCAACCCAATGCGGCTCATATTGTTGAGCTAGTGGTTGAGCATGGTATTCGGGCGGTCAGTTACAGTCGCTCGCCCGGGCCGGAATTTGTGAAAAAACTAAAGGATGCCGGTGTGGTGTGCATGCCGACGATTGGATTGCCAAAGCATGCCGTAAAAGCGATTGCGATGGGCGCCGATGCCGTAACCGTGCAGGGCGGTGAGGGTGGTGGTCATACCGGCGCGATTCCTACATCCTTGCTTCTGCCCGGCGTGGTTGATGCGGTTAAAGGTGAAATACCTGTACTGGGTGCCGGGGGGTTTAAGGACGGCCGCGGCTTGGTCGCGGCTCTGGCTTATGGTGCAGAAGGCATCGCTATGGGCACGCGATTTTTACTGACTACGGACAGCCCGGTACCTCTGGAAACAAAGCAGCGTTATCTTGATTGTGGCAATCCGGCGGAGATAGTAGTCTCGAAAGCGATGGATGGGTTGCCGCAACGAATGATACTGAACAAAATGTTATTGGAGCTGGAAAAAGCAGGGCCGATGAAGCAGCTGGTGATTGCGGTAAAAAATGGTTTAGCCTTTCGGAAGTTTACCGGGGCCAGTATTTTTGGCTTGCTGAAGTCTGCGATTGCGATGCAAAAAGAAGGCGACGTGACGCCGGCGCAGTCGATAATGGCGGCGAATGCGCCGATGATTATTCAGAAGGCGATGGTGGATGGGCATCCGGATGAGGGGGTGTTGCCGTCGGGGCAGGTGGCTGGTGTTATTGATCGTTTGCCGTCTTGTGCGGAGTTGATTGAGGAGATTGTGGCTGAGGCGGAAGAGCGCTTACGTGTTTTGGCGACGCGTGTTAACTGAGCAACGTGTTTCTAAACACGTTTTGGGAAGAATGCTTGCATGGCAAACACGCCGTAAACCCATCCATGGGGGCTTCCTTTGAGGACCTACTTTTGGCTTCAAAAAGGTCCCTCTTTTTGAAGGTTTGCCATGCAAGCATTCTTCCCAAAACTCACTCAGTGCCACATTTAAATTAATTTTGCGTGAGATATTTTTGTTTTTGGGCTTGGCACACAGCAAGCGGCGAGTTCCATATCGCCCTCGCTAGACCATTGAAAAGAGGGACCTTTTCAATGAGCCCCCATGGACGATGCACAGGGATGTGCAAGTGCCGCGGGAGGCAGGATGCCGTGAGCGGCTGGGTTTACGGCGAGTCTAGCGAGGGCGATATGGAGCTTGTCGCGAATTAAGTACTACATAGTTTCGCAGATAAAGAGCCAATGGATTTAAAATATACACCACAACAACAAGAATTCAGAGAGGAAGTCAGAGCCTGGATGCAGGCTAACGTTCCATCCGTGCCTCTGAAGAGTTTCGATACGGAAGAAGGCTTCCAGCAGCATCGTGAGTGGGAGAAAACCATGAACGAAGGGCGCTGGGGAATGGTGACCTGGCCGGAAGAATTCGGTGGTCGAAACCTTGACCTTATTCAATGGCTTATCTTCGAAGAAGAGTACTATCGAGCGAATGCACCCACACGCGTAAATCAGAATGGGATCTTCCTGCTAGCCCCCACGTTGATGGAATATGGAACCGAAGAGCAAAAGGCGCGTATTTTGCCTAAGATGGCAACCGGTGAAGAAGTGTGGGCGCAAGGCTGGTCTGAACCCAATGCCGGCAGCGACATGGCGGCTATGCGTTCTAAAGCTGAGCTTGAAGGTGAGTACTTTGTTATCAATGGTCAGAAAACCTGGTCTACGCGTGCCGTGTATGCAGACTGGTTGTTTGGCATGTTCAGAACCGACCCGGATTCGGAGCGGCATAGAGGGCTAACGTTTATTCTTGTACCGCTCGATGCCGAGGGCATTACTGTACGACCCATTCCTCAGCTCGACGGTTTGCCCGGCTTTGCCGAGATATTTTTTGACAACGTCAGAGTGCATGTATCAAACCGGCTCGGCGGCGACGGCGAAGGTTGGCAAGTGGCGATGGCCACGGCAGGATTTGAACGCGGCCTGATGTTACGAAGCCCAGCGCGTTTTCAGGAAACGGCGCGGCGCCTGGTTGAGTTGTATATTGAAAATCAGGAATCGGCCGATCAGGATCCCGCAATACGCGAGGCCGTGTTACAGGCTTATATGCAAGCGGAAGCCTACGCGTTAACCACCTACCAAACTGCCTGTCGCTTGAATCAAGGCGGCAAGATTGGGCCGGAGTCCAGTACTAATAAAATATTCTGGTCGGAGCTGGATCAGGACATGCATGCAACTGCTATGAGTATATTGGGGGCCCGAGCAGAACTGCTACCACATGCATCTGCCGCGGAGGGCGTGGGGCGATGGCTGGATGGTTTCTTGTTTGCGCAATCCGGCCCGATTTACGCGGGTACCAATGAAATACAGCGCAATATCATCGCCGAGCGTATGCTTGGTATGCCACGCGCGTAGGGACAAGGGCATGAATTTCACTTTCAGCGAAGATCAAATACTGTTTCGTGATAGCGTACGCGAATTCTTAAACAATGAGGTAACGGCTGAATCGCTGCGTGCGCGCTGGGATACGCCGAGTGGTCGCTGTAAAGAACTGTGGGCGGCACTGGCTGAGTTGGGCCTGACCGGTATGTTGGTGTCGGAAGCCAATGGTGGTTTGGGTATGAACGAAATCGATTTCGTTCTGCTGGCCGAAGAGTGCGGTCGGGCGGCTTTACCTGAACCGCTGGTGGATACAGTGCTGGTTGCAACGCCTGTTCTGCAACAGGCTGGTAAGGATGATGTGCTTGCTGCGATAGCAACAGGACAATCTGCCGTTGCTGTTCAAGCGACTGAAGGCGCGTTAGTGGCCGATGCCGAGTTTAGTGAATACCTTATTCTTCAAGAAAACAGCGCTGTGTATTTAGTGAGCTCTGCTGATGCGACGCTTGAGCTGCAAGAAAGCATAGACCCCGGGCGCAGACTGTATAGCGTGTCTTGGGACGCCAGCCAGGCAAACGTGTTGGCAGACGGTGACAGGGGTGTCGCGCTGCAAGCCAAGATGTTTAATCTTGGTGCCTTAGGTGCGGCTGCGCAGTTGCTCGGTTTATCGCAGAGAATGATAGAGCTCAGTGTTAACTACACCTCCGAGCGAAACCAGTTTGGCAAACCTATTGGATCGTTTCAGGCGGTCAAACACCATTTGGCGAATGTAGCAGTGAAAACCGAGTTTGCGAAGGCGCCGGTGTATCGCGCCGCGTATTCGGTGGCGCATAATCTCAGCGATGCGGCGCAACATGTATCGCACGCGAAGCTGGCTGCTACAGAAGCCGCGACGCAGGCGGCGAAAAGCGGCATACAGGTGCATGGCGCCATGGGCTATACCTGGGAGGTGGATTTGCAGATATTTATGAAACGCGCGTGGGCCCTGGCTGGTGCCTGGGGCAGCCGTGGCGAGCACAAGGCGCGAGTAGCAAGCGCTGTGTTTGGCCCGGAAAGATCATTAGGAGCGGGCCAGACGTTTGCGTCGGCCTCCTGACAGCATACCAGAGGACAGAAAAATGCCAGAAGCTTATATAGTTGATGCGGTTCGCAGCCCAACCGGGCGGCGCAAAGGCGGATTAGCGCACGTGCACGCGGCCGATCTCGGCGGTCATGTGATGAAGACGATTGTTGATCGTAATCCCATTCCGGACAATGAATACGATGACGTGATTTTTGGCGCGGTCGACACCATTGGTCCTCTAGCGGGTGATATTGCGCGCACCGCGTGGCTGGCCGCTGGCTTATCGGATGAGGTGCCCGGCACAACCATTGACCGGCAATGCGGCAGTTCGCAGCAATCGGTTCATTTTGCGGCGCAGGCCGTTATGAGTGGCACCATGGATGTGGTGTTAGCCGGCGGTGTTCAGACCATGACCCAGATTCCGATTTCCTCCTCGATGACGGCTGCTATTCCATTAGGGTTTAGTGATCCGTTTTCCGGTTCACAGGGTTGGGTGGTGCGCTATGGATCCGAGCCGCCTACTCAGTACAAATCAGCTCAGATGATTGCGGATAAGTGGGAGATCTCGCGTGAGGAGCTTGAGGCATTTTCGCTTGAATCGCACACACGCGCTTTGAGAGCAATTGAGGAAGGACGGTTTGACAAAGAGATCGCACCGCTGGAAGGCGTGACAATGGATGAAACGCCGCGCAATACATCGCTGCAAGCCATGGCTGAGCTGGATTATTTATTTGGCTGTGACAAAGTCACTGCGGCGGTTTCAAGCCAGACCTGTGACGGCTCATCAGCTATGTTGGTAGTGTCAGAGGAGGCGTTGAAACGCTATAACCTGACGCCACGTGCGCGCATTCACCACATCAGTGTGCGCGGTGAAGACCCAATCTGGATGCTGACCGCGCCAATCCCGGCCACCAGGTACGCATTAAAGCGCTGCGGAATGAACCTGGCTGATATCGATCTCGTAGAGATTAACGAAGCATTTGCGTCAGTACCAATGGCGTGGTTAAAGGAAACCGGCTACCCGCATGAAAAAACCAATGTGAACGGTGGCGCGATTGCGCTGGGTCACCCGCTGGGTGCAACAGGCACCAAGCTGATGACCACCTTGCTGCATGAACTGGAACGCACGGGTGGCCGCTACGGTTTACAAACGATGTGTGAAGGTGGTGGTCAGGCCAATGTGACGATTATTGAGCGGCTGTAATTCGAAGAGAGGAACGGTGATGAGTGATTTTTGTGAAGGAAGAGTAGCCATTGTTACCGGTGCCGGTGGCGGTCTTGGCGCTGCCCATGCAAGAGTATTTGCGCGGGAAGGCGGCGCAGTTGTTGTTAACGATATCAATGCTGATGCGGCGCAAGCAGTGGTTGATGAGATCACAGCAGCCGGTGGCAAGGCGATTGTAAATACGTCAGACATTACTAATTACGATGACAGTCTTAATGCGGTTACGGCGGCATTGGACGCGTTTGGCGACTTGCACGCGGTGATTAACAATGCGGGTATTTGTCGCGATCGGATGTTTGCATCCATGACTGAAGCCGAATGGGACGCTGTGATTGCAGTGCATCTGAAAGGACATTTCTGTATTTCCTCGCACGCTGTACATTATTGGCGTGGGCAATCCAAGGCGGGTAAAGAAGTGAGCGGTCGAATCATTAACACGACATCCGCGGCGGGTTTACAGGGGTCGATTGGGCAATCAAATTATGCGGCAGCCAAGGGCGGTATTGCGGCGCTTACCTTAAATCAGGCGGCCGAATTGGGCCGATACGGCATAACTGCTAATTCGATTGCACCTTCTGCACGCACGGACATGACCACTCAGGTTCCGGAGTTTGCAGAGCGAATGGCGGCACCCGATGATGGTTTTGATTATTATGCACCTGAGAATATTTCGTCGATTGTGGTTTGGTTGGCAAGTGCTGAGTCGTCGCATGTTAGTGGACGTGTGTTTGAATGCGAAGGGGGCAAGTTGAACATTTGTGATGGCTGGCGGAGTACTGAGTGGGTTGATAATGGGGGGTATATTGAGCCTGCTAAGTGTGGGGGGGTTGTTGAGAAGTTGTTGGAGATTGAGGTTCCGGCGCAGAAGGTTTACGGGACCTGATATCTAGTCATGGACGCGACAACATTTGCTATTTGGGTTTCTTGACACGCCGTGAACCCATCCATGGGGGCTCGTTGAAAAGGTCCCTCTTTTCAACGGTCAAGAAACCCAAATAGCAAACGTCGCCGCTTAGTGCTAACTGAAAACATCGAGCGCCAATTTGGAAAGATATGGAATTTGCGTTAACTGAAGAACAACTGATGATTCGTGAGTCGGCGGAAGGGTTTTTGTCGGCTAAGTCGAACAGTGCGGCTGTGCGTGAAGCAATGGCGACTGAAGCGGGTTATGACTCGGCTTTGTGGCAAAGCGTGTGCGAGGAAATGTTTTGGCACGCGGTGCACATTCCTGAGGAGTATGGAGGGTTGGGGCTTGGCTATGTTGAGGTGGCCGTTGTTATGGAGCAAATGGGGCGGCGTTTGTTGTGCAGTCCTTATTTTGCAACGGTGTGTTTGGGTGTGAACGCTCTGTTGTTAGCGGGAAACAACGCCCAGAAAACGAAGTGGTGTGCGGAGATTGTAGAAGGTAAAACGGCAACGCTTGCGTTTAGTGGCGGCGGACGCGATTGGTCTCCTAACAGTGTTACTGCGCAATATTCTATTGGTGCTGAAAGCATAGAGTTGAATGGTGAATTTCATTATGTAGTTGATGGTCATTCGGCTGAGATACTTATTGTTGCAGCGCGTGATTGTGAGTCAGGGCAGTTGGCTTTGTTTGTGTTGCCTGCAGATACAAATGGGGTACAGCGAAAATGGACGCCGACTATGGATCAGACGCGCAAATTGGCCACCTTATCATTTGATTCGGTGACACTGCCGCGCGAGAGCCGACTTGAAGGCAATGATTTGGGAAGCATTCTGGATCTTGCACGTATTGCACTTGCAGCAGAACAGTGTGGTGGCGCACAGGCCATATTGGATCAATCCGTGGCCTATGTGCAAGAGCGGGAGCAATTCGGTCGCACCATTGCAAGTTTTCAATCCATTAAACACAAAGCAGCGGACATGACTTTACAGGCCGAGGTGGCACGGTCTGCTGTGTACTACGGGGCTTGTGTCGCTCAGGAAGTGTTAGCGGGCAGCGACGGTGATCAGCACGTTGCCAGCGAGTTATCTGAAGCAGCCAGCATGGCGAAGGCCTATTGCTCTGATGCCTACTTTTTCAATGCCGGCAGTGGCTTGCAAATGCATGGCGGTGTGGGCTTTACCTGGGAATACGATGTGCATTTGTATTTCAAACGCGCCAAGTCCAGCGAAAGCTTGCTCGGTGATGGTGCCTGGAATAGAGAGCGTTTGGCAAGTCAGTTGCTGGACGGGGAGGCTGCATCATGAAGCTGTCGTTTAGTGCAGAAGATGAGACGTTTCGCGAAGAAATTGCAAGCTGGCTGGCAGTGAATCTAGGCGGTGAATTCGAACAGCTGCGTTACCGCGGCGGGCCCGGCGATGAGCATATGTTTGCGCATGAGCGAAAAGTCTGGGAGCAAGCCATGGCCAAAGGCGGCTGGACTTGCGTGGGTTGGCCAGCAGAACATGGTGGGCGTGGTTTAAGTATTGAGCAGCAAGTTATCTTCCACGAAGAGTACGCTCGCGCCGGTGGTCCGGGGCGTGTAGGGCATATTGGCGAGGGGCTTGCGGGTCCTACCATCATTGCGTATGGGACTGATGAGCAAAAGAAAAAGTATCTGCCGGGCATTCTGAATGGCACAGAATTGTGGTGCCAGGGCTATTCGGAGCCGGGAGCAGGTTCGGATTTGGCCAATGTGAAAACCAAGGCGGTTCTGGTTGAGGGTCGCTGGCGTCTCAGTGGTCAGAAAGTCTGGACGTCATTGGCGCATGAATCGGATTGGTGTTTTGTGATTGCCCGAACTGACCCTGAATCTGTTCGCCACAAAGGCCTGGGTTTCTTTTTAGTGCGAATGGATCAACCCGGTGTGGAAGTTCGACCGATTGAACAGCTAACCGGTACCTCCGAGTTCAACGAAGTCTTTTTCGAAGA
This sequence comes from Gammaproteobacteria bacterium, assembly GCA_030429735.1. Classification (GTDB taxonomy): domain Bacteria; phylum Pseudomonadota; class Gammaproteobacteria; order Pseudomonadales; family JAUIET01; genus JAUIET01. The sequence goes on along the minus strand of JAUIET010000014.1, from coordinate 85,074 downwards.
CGCGATCGCCGAAGACATTTTAGGTGAGCCTGGTGAAGGCTGGAAAATTGGCATGGCATTGCTTGGTTTTGAGCGCGGAGTGTCCACGCTGGGCCAACAGATGTCATTTCAGAACGAATTGAATGAGATCATTAGTATTGCCAAGCAGAATGGCGCTGCGCAAGATGCCACAATTCGGCAACGCATCGCCGAGGCTCATATGGGCCTGCGCTTGATGCGTTATAACGCCATGCGCATGTTGTCTGATAACAGTGGAGGTGCTGAGGATTCGGCGGCTCTCGTATATAAGCTGCATTGGGCCAGCTGGCACAGGAATCTTGGCAAGCTTGCAATGGATGTGCTCGGTCCGGACTCTGAGTTGGTGGAGAGCGGGCCTTACAATCTGTCCCGGCTGCAATCGATGTATCTGTTTACCCGGTCGGACACCATTTACGGTGGCACGAATCAGGTGCAACGCAATATCATTGCCGAACGCGGGCTGGGAATGCCCAAAGAACAACGCCCACAGTAGGAATCACAATGACTAAGCACGCTCCTGAATACGTTAAAGGCCATAACCTGCTGGAGGGCAAAACGGTTTTGATCACCGCCGCTGCGGGCACGGGAATCGGTTTCTCTGCGGCGCTGCGTTGCGCTGAAGAAGGCGCTACGCAGATTATGATCAGTGATATACACGAGGGTCGTCTGGAAAAGGCGCAGGCTGATATCGCTGAGAAAACCGGCGTGAAACCGCATGTTCAGGTTTGTAATGTAACCAGGGAAGATGATGTACAAAACCTGGTGGATGAAGCGGTTAAGCAAATGGGGCACGTTGATGTGCTGATTAATAATGCCGGGCTTGGTGGTTCGGCAAAGCTGGTTGATATGACCGATGATCAGTGGAACGTGGTGCTGGATGTGACTCTGAACGGCACTTTCCGCATGACCCGAGCGATGCTCGGGCATATGCAGAAGCGCGGCAGCGGGGTTATCGTTAACAATGCTTCGGTACTTGGCTGGCGTGCGCAAAAAGAGCAAGCGCATTATGCAGCCGCGAAAGCGGGCGTGATGGCATTGACGCGCTGTGCGGCGATGGAAGCGGCCGAGCACGGTGTTCGTGTAAACGCGGTGTCGCCCAGTATTGCTATGCATGCTTTCCTGAATAAAGTAACCTCAGACGATGTGCTGGATGAGCTGGTATCGCGTGAGGCGTTTGGGCGCGCGGCTGAGGTTTGGGAAGTGGCTAATGTGATGGTTTTTTTGGCCAGCGATTACTCGAGTTACATGACGGGTGAAATTGTATCGGTCAGTTCGCAGAGGGCATAGTTATTAGGTAGTCCGCTGAGCAGATAGTGGCTTAGGGTGCATCCGAAACCCGCCGTGAAGCCGAACGCGGTCTGACTTGGAAAACAAATGTTTGACGCTTTAAGGAGCACCCAATGAGAGAAGCCGTAATAGTATCAACCGCCCGCACAGGTCTAGCCAAATCCTTCCGCGGTTCCTTCAATGATACCGAAGCACCTGCGTTGGGGGGGCATGTGGTTAAAGCCGTTGTTGAGCGCGCTGGGGTAGATCCGGCAAGCGTTGAAGATTGCCTGTTTGGTGCCGCTGCTCAACAAGGCACTCAAGGGTATAATATTGGTCGCTTGTGCGCGATGGCCGCTGGATTGCCGTCCAGTGTTGCAGGAATGTCTCTTGACCGGCAGTGTGGCTCTGGCCTGATGAGCATTGCCAGCGCAGCAAAGAGCATCATCTGCAATGAGTACGACGTAGCGATTGCAGGCGGTGTTGAATCAATTTCTTTGACGCAAACCAAACACAAAAATACCCACAAAGCGCGCTCAGAAACCGTTGTTAAGTTCGACCCCACTGCCTACATGCCAATGATCGAAACCGCAGAAGTGGTTTGCGATCGCTACAATATATCGCGTGAGTCGCAAGATCAGTACTCCCTGCAGAGTCAGTTGCGCACGGCGGCCGCTCAGGAAGCAGGCTTGTTTGCTGATGAGATCGTCGCGATGAACGCGACTATGGCGATTGTTGATCGAGAAACCAAGGAAGTCAGCTATAAGGACGTTAATGTCGACAAAGACGAATGTAATCGCCCCTCTACCACATTGGAAAGCCTGCAGGGTCTGCAACCTGTTTATAAAGATGGCATGGTCATCAAGGAAGGCAGGAATATCACGGCAGGTAATGCCTCACAGTTGTCTGATGGCGCGGCAGCGGTTCTGTTGATGGACTCCAAAAGTGCTGAAATGCAAGGCCTGGAACCATTAGGCGCGTATCGTGGGCTGGCTGTTGCTGGCTGTGATTCGGATGAAATGGGCATTGGCCCTGTGTTCGCTGTTCCCAAGCTGCTGAATAGACATGGCTTGTCGGTAGACGATATTGGTTTGTGGGAATTAAATGAAGCGTTTGCCTGCCAGGTTGTTTACTGCCGAGACCAGCTGGGAATTGACAACGACAAATTAAATGTAAATGGCGGGTCCATCGCCATCGGTCACCCTTTTGGCATGACTGGCGCAAGAATGGTTGGGCATGCCTTGCTGGAAGGTAAGCGACGTGGTGTAAAATACGCGGTAGTCACGATGTGCATCGGTGGTGGCCAGGGTGCGGCGGGGCTTTTTGAAGTTTTTTAATCCACCAATACACCCTTGATTGCTCGGCAAAAGGGAAGGACCAGGCTGTGATTCGCGTTGTTTTTAATCAGAAAGGTGGTGTAGGCAAATCCAGCATTGCCACGAATTTGGCTGCCATAGGCGCGAGCCGTGAGGTGAAAACCCTATTGGTGGATTTGGACCCTCAGTGCAATAGCACGCAGTATCTGCTAGGCGAAGACGTCACAGTGGTTGAGAAAACGATTCGCGATTTGTTTACCCACCGGGGAAAAGGCGGTCGGGCCAGCTATGATTTCATAACCGAATCACCTTTTGAAAATCTCGACCTGATCGCCGCAGACTCCAGCATCGGTGATTTGCAGTCCAAACTGGAGTCAAAACACAAGATACACAAGCTACGAGATGTGTTGCGTGAGCTCGAAGAAGAATACGACGTTATTATCATCGACACGCCGCCGGCCTATAATTTCTTTACCTTGTCAGCGCTGATTGCAGCCGATCGTTGTCTTATACCGTTTGACTGCGATGACTTTTCGCGCAGAGCCTTGTATACCCTGCTTGAGAACCTTGCAGAAACGCAGGAAGATCACAATGATGATCTTGAGCTGGATGGTATTGTTGTTAATCAATATCAGTCGCGGGCACGTTTGCCCAATGACATTATTCAAGAGCTTATCGAGGAAGATTTGCCCGTGCTGGAATCACGCATTTCGCAGTCGGTGAAAATGCGTGAAAGCCATTCCGTGTCGACACCGCTGGTGTATCTGGCGCCAAGCCATAAGCTGACGCAGGAACTGGAAGCCCTCTACGACGAAATCGAAGCGCTGTAAGCCACTGTGTGGAAATACGTAGGTGCGCTGATTGGCCTGCTGGTGGCCGGGCCCTTTGGCGCTTTACTTGGCTTCGGTTTTGGCTGGTTGTTCCAACAAACATCCTTGAGTCAGCCCGGCGTTCTGGGTCCTTTTGGGAATCTGGACAGTAAACGGCAGCAGTACTTTCAATCCACGTTCCGCCTTATGGGACATGTGGCCAAAGCAGATGGTCGAATTAGCGAGGAAGAATTTCAACTGGCCGAGCAGTTGATGCAACGCATGGGTTTACGCGGTGATCACCGCCGTGAAGCGATCGATCGGTTTAAGCAAGGCGCGTCTGCTGACTTTGAATTGGATGCGGAGTTGCAGGCGTTTGCCAGGCTATGTGGTCAGCGCAGTAGCTTGGCGAACATGTTGCTTGTTACTTTGATTAGCACTGCATTTGCCGACCAGCGTATTGATCAGGCAGAGCACGCTTCTTTAAGCCAGATAGCCGCTAGCTTGGGCTTCTCGCGTGAGCAGTTTGAGCAGCTGCTGGGAATGGTCGCCGCTCAGGCCGGTTTTCACGGGGGCCAGCAAGGTGGTTCTGCACCCACCCGACAAGATCAGTTGGCTAATGCCTATGCCGCTTTGGGTGTAGAACCTGACGTTGATGATAAAACACTTAAGCGAACCTATCGAAAGTTGATCAGTAAGCACCACCCCGATAAGTTGATTGCACAGGGTGTGCCGGATGATATGCTTGCGGTGGCGACCGAAAAGTCGCAGGCGATCCAGTCGGCCTATGACTTGATCGAGAAGCACCGCAAACAGCGCCATTGATGATTTATTATGTATGCTGCCATTGACTTAGGGTCAAACAGTTTTCACCTGCTGATCGCACGTGTTCACAAACACGGTATTGAAGAATACGACCGTTACAGCGAGAAAGTGCAACTGGCTGAAGGTTTGATTGACTCCGGTCGATTGAGCTCGGCGGCAATGACACGTGCTTTTGAGTGCCTTGGTGAACTGCGCGACCATATGAGCTGGTATGAGTTGCATGATGTTGAGGCAGTCGGAACATTCGCGCTGAGAGAGGCTAAGAATTCGGCAGACTTCGTAGCGCGCGCTGAAGCTTTGTTGGGCATGCCGATTATGGTGCTTACTGGCGAGCAGGAAGCCGAACTTATATATCGGGGCGTTCAGAAAAAAGAAGAGCTGTCACAGCCGGCGCTGATTATTGATATTGGCGGCGGCAGTACCGAGTTTGCGATCGGCAATGGGGAACAAATTGATCTGCTTTTCAGTGAGTCCATGGGTTGTGTCACGCTACGTGACCAGTATTTTCATGACACATTGATTCGTCGTGGCGATTTTCAGCGAGCATTGCAGGATGTGGCGCAATGGGTACAGTTACCTGCATGTCGCCTGGACGAGCACCAATGGCAGCAAACCTGGGGCAGCTCGGGTACCATGAAGGCAGTTGCCCGGATCTTGAATGGCCTGCACGGTTGCGGCTATATCATTCATCAGCCGCAACTGCATTCACTGCTGGAAGACATGTTAAAGCGCAAACGCTATGCTGATCTGAACTATCCGTTTTTAAATGACGACAGAAAAGCACTGATTCTGCCTGGAATCGCAATCATTGTTGAATTGATGGATGAGCTAGGTATTGATACGCTGAACGTCAGTCAGGCATCTTTGCGGGAAGGTTTGGTTTGGAAAATGGCCAGTGAAACCTAAGCTGTGAAAATCGCCATTCGGTAAGCGATCCCATCAAAGAGGCTGAAGCCTCTTTGATGGGCATGAACTGGCAGATTGCTGGCTAGCCGAACTGATTCATGGTGTTGTCTTCGCCGGAGGCTTTCAGGGCCTGTTCACCCGAGAAGTACTCCTTGTGATCGTCACCAATGTTCGAGCCGGCCATGTCCTGGTGTTTCACGGTGGCGATGCCTTGGCGAATTTCTTCACGCTGAACACCTTTAACATAAGCAAGCATGCCCATGTCGCCGAAGTACCCTTTAGCCAGGTTGTCAGTCGACAATGCAGCTGTGTGGTAGGTTGGCAAAGTGATCAGGTGATGGAAAATGCCGGCTTCGCGCGCCGCGTCAGCCTGGAAGGTACGAATCTTGTCATCTGCCGTTGTGGCCAGCTCAGATCCGTCATAATCGACACTCATCAATTGATCGCGCTGGTAGGAGGAAACGTCTTTGCCTTCGGCTTCCCACTGGTCGAACACCTGTTGACGGAAGTTCAGTGTCCAGTTGAACGATGGTGAATTGTTGTAGACCAACTTAGCGTCAGGAATTTCCTGGCGGACTCGGTTGACCATCGCTGCGATCTGGCCAACGTGCGGTTTTTCCGTCTCAATCCACAACAGGTCAGCGCCGTTTTGCAGTGAGGTAACGCAGTCGAGAACCACTCGGTCTTCGCCCGAGCCTTCTTTGAACTTGTATAAACCATTCGGCAAACGAACAGGACGAACCAGCTTGCCGTCCTGTTTGATCACTACGTCGCCTTCCTGAACATCATCGGCACTGTTGACCGCTGTTGTTTCAAGAAATGCGTTGTACTTGTGCGCCAGGTCGCCTTGTGAAGTTGATACAGGGATTTTCTGGGTCAGGCCAGCACCTAACGAGTCAGTGCGCGCAACGATCACACCGTCGTCAACACCGAGTTCGAGAAATGCGTAGCGGCAAGCGTTAATCTTCGACAGAAAATCCTCGTGAGGAACAGTTACTTTACCGTCCTGGTGCCCACATTGCTTGGCATCAGATACCTGGTTCTCTATCTGAATACAGCAGGCGCCGGCTTCAATCATCTGTTTAGCCAGCAAATAGGTGGCCTCTTCGTTGCCAAATCCGGCATCAATATCGGCGATGATTGGAACAACATGTGTTTCAAAATTATCGATCTTGTTTTCAAGATCCTTGGCTTTTACGTCGTCGCCCGCCGCACGTGCGGCGTCCAGGTCGCGGAACAGGTGGTTCAGTTCCCACGCGTCTGCTTGCTTCAAAAACGTATACAGCTCTTCAATCAACGCAGGTACAGAGGTTTTTTCGTGCATAGATTGATCGGGCAGTGGGCCGAACTCTGAACGAAGTGCGGCAACCATCCAGCCAGAGAGGTACAGATATCGGCTTTTGGTACTGCCGAAGTGCTTCTTGATGGATATGAGCTTCTGCTGCCCGATGAAACCGTGCCAGCAGCCCAATGATTGCGTGTAGTTGGCACTGTCCGCATCATAGGCGGCCATATCATCACGCATAATCTTGGCTGTGTAGCGGGCAATGTCCAGACCTGAAGTGAATCGGTTCTGGGCGCGCATACGTGCGGCGGATTCGGGGTTGATCGCATTCCAGCGACCTTGCTGAGCGTCGCGCAGAGCGCGTACAGCGTCTATATCGGATGAATAACTGGCCATGTTCAGTCCTGCTAAGAATTAAAATGAGTTTATCGCTGCACCGAAGGAGGCTCCTTAATCACAGCAAGCACAATTCTAAGTACGACAGGCTGATTTAGCTAATTTATAGTTATCATTTCCGCCATTTCAGTGGTGAATGGTAGGCGAACGGTAGTTAGCCCGCTGTCTTCCAGATTGGCTGCTCGTTCGTGCTGTACGTTTGATTCCAGGCTATAGCGCTCTCCAGCGACGAAAAGTTGTTTTTGGGCTCGCTCAAGTGTTCTTCACCCATGACTAAAATCTCTTGCTGCACAGAAGCCACGCTGCGCACCCAGGGCTTCACCTTCTGCAGTGTTGCCGGCAAGTTCTCGATCACGTTCTCGGCGGTTTCGGGGTCTGTGAAACCTGGGGCAACCGCTTTAAACCAGGGTTGTCCATCTGCGAGGCTGCGGTACATTTTAACGCCCAGTTCTTCGTGCTCTTTCACAAAGGCTTGCATATCCTCTTCCGAGTCGCCCGCCATGAACTGCAACACATACTGGTTGGGTGCTATTTGCAGCAGGTCTATTTCATCGTCAGACAGTTGATCACTGAACTCCTCAAATTCTTCAGGTAGTTCCACTTCATAGTTTTCGTCGTATTCTGCAAACTGCTCTTCAATCAGCTCTGTTCCCTGTTCAAAAGCGCTCGACGCCGTAGTCGCCGTGTAATCGGCCTGCTCCTGTTGCACAGCGGTGCCAATGGTCAAGGCCATTACAGTCATGAGCATGCAGGCGGCCGCTGCCAGGCCAATGGGTGCACCGGCGATGGATGGCAAGGAGATGGAGCGTGTTACTCCTTCGTTTACAATTTGTTCGGCAATGTGTGCTTGTACAGCGCGCTGTTTCAATGCGTATTCTGCTTGTGTGTTAATGCGTGCAGGCACACCGTCACTGGCAGCGAAAATTGTATCCAGCTCTACCTCATCAAAGCGGGGGTCGCTTGAGCGGTATCTGTGTTTCAGGTATGCGGCGATTTCATAACGACCGATGCGGCGCATCGTGATTGTTGGTGCTGTATGTTGACGAAGGAAACTGCAAATCACGTCTACAGCTTCGTTGTCTACAAATAGAGCAACCCGGGTATTGTGGCCATTGCTTTGGAAGAACGTCACCAGCATTCGTATAACTGGCAGCGGCAGAGCATGCGCATCATCGAACAATACCAATACCGGCTTGCCATCATTAGTGCACGCGAGTCGATGCCCGATCAGGTCCAGCACCTCTTTGCCGTTTTCACAGGCACTGGTATTCAGCTCCAGTCGATGCGCAAGTTCCTTGAGCATTCGGTCCATGCTGCCGAAATGTCCCTGCATGCAAACCACATGCATGCAGGGGAACAGAGTGCGTCGAACCTCGCCGAGGAGTTTGGTTTTGCCAATACCTTCAGGCCCGCTAACGATACACATAGATGGCGATTCCTGGCGCAGCAAGCGCACAGTTTCGCTTAATATTTGATCGCGCCCGGCACCGGCGAAGAAACCTTTTGATTGGCCAGCCATCCGAATGTCTGTAGGTTTATTGTCCAGGCTCATACTGCGCTCCTCATTAATTTTCTTATCGATACGTATCGAAGGCCGGTAATTTTATACAAAGAATATGGTTGCGGCCAATCTGATTTTCTAATCGCTTAACCGGTGTTCATAGTGAATAAGAAACGCGCAATCCGCGCAAATTTAACTCAGACTTTAGCTGTTTTCGTTTACCGGCAAGGCTCTGCTTGCGTCATATTGTTGTGAGTTTAACCGGCAGACCATCTCTGGGCTTCGGGAATGGAATATAGGCGTACTTACTGTCGTGATTAAGTGCCTCAAAACGGTAGCATCGAAGCATTTCATACAAGCTGACTTTCGTCAGCATTTCGGCAAAATGCAGACCAATGCATTTGTGAGCGCCGCCGCCAAACGGAAACCAGGCGAATGCATGCGATTTATGTTCTTCACGTCCAGGTGCAAATCGCTCCGGGTCAAACCTGTCTGGCTGTGTATACAGCTCGGGTAAACGGTGCGTCAGCAGGGTTGACGTACTGATCATGGCATTGGCCGGTATTACAAAATCTCCGTACTGAAATTCTCGGATGCTGCGCCTTGCCATGCCTATAACAGGAGGATAGAGGCGCAAAGTCTCTTTGAAGCAATAGGTACTTAACTCGAGTTCACCGAGCTGTGAATAGCTCAGGTGCTGCGATTGCAATTGTTGCAACTCGCTGCGGCAGCGTTCCTGCCAATCGGGGTTTCGGGTGATCTCGTAAAGAAGGTTCAGCAGAGTGCTTGTGGTGGTATCGTGCGCCGCAAACAAAAGAAAACTTATGTGATGCACTATGTCATCGTCGCTAAAGTATTGCCCGTCGTCCTGTGTTTCACGGCAAAACAGACTGAACATATCCGTATCCTGACCAGTTCGCTTGTCGGCTATTTGCTTGCGCAAAAAATCATGCAAGTAGCCATGGGCTTTTAAGGCTCGTGCATATTGTGTGCCCGGGATGTTGTAACGTAATGGGGTGGAACTGCCGAGTGCGAGATCTATAAATGCCTGATTGACTCGTTGCGCCTCCTCACCAAGCTTAAGACCGAGAAAAATCTCTGAGCCAACCTCGAGCAAAGCGCTTTTTATTGCCTGAAAGAAGTTTATTTCGCCCCGCGTCGCCCACTGGCGAACATGCTCGCCGATGATGTTGTGCAACAAGGGCATGTAGCTCTCAAGCATCTGGTTTTTAAACGCGGTTTGCATGATTCGCCGATGCTTTCTGTGGTCAGAGAAGTCGCGCAGCAAGAGGTTTTTAGGAAAGAACTCACCTAGCGACGTGGCGTAGCCTTTCTCGGTTGAAAAATTATTGTTGCTGTCCAGTAAAACCAGTTTTTGTGCCTCCGGACCAATGAGGTTCAATGATTGCAAAGGCCCCATTTTGCTGCGAAACACCGGGCCGTATTGGTGGTGCATACGTTGCATGTAGCCGAGTGTGTCGCGAAAAAAAATCAATCCGTCGCCAACAATCGGCCAGCCATCGCGCCCAGGAAACGCGGATAGATCGGCCACACTGTCATCGCGCAGCGCTCTGACCTGCTGCAGGGCTATTTCAGCGCTTACCTTTTCCGAAACCATTTGCTCTTCGCCTGAGAAAGTGAAAATTATTGGGCGTACTTTTCCAATAGCTCAGCCTGGGCGCTTAACTCTACGCTGTTTTCTGATTGTCTTACTAGCTGGTACTCGCCATCCGCCTGCAGTGACCAGCTGTTTTGGTTGTCGAGAAGGTAAAGCTCTAACTCCTTGTGGATTCTCTCGGCAATTTTACTTTGCAGAATTGGGAAACAAACTTCCACTCGACGCAGCAGATTTCTGTCCATAAGGTCAGCGCTTGATGCATACACTGGATGCTCGGCGTTGGCGAAATAGTAGACTCGGGAGTGCTCAAGGAAGCGACCAACTATTGAGACAACACGAATGTTCTCAGATACACCAGGTATTCCTGGCCTTAAACAACAGATTCCTCGTACGATCAAATCGATTTGTACACCCGCAGCCGACGCCTCGTATAAAGCTTTTATAATTTTCCGTTCGGTCAAACCGTTGCATTTGGCAATGATTCTGGCGGGCTTGCCCTCCATTGCGGCTGCCGTTTCCGAATTGATCAGCGCAAGCATTTTTTTCTGCATAGTGAACGGTGCATGGAAAATATGCTTGGGTTTGATTTCCCGTCCCATACCCGTTAGTTGCTGAAACACCTTATGTACATCGTTGCCCATTTCTTCATGGGCGCTCATCAGGCTGTAGTCAGTGTACATGCGCGCATTCCCGGCGTGGTAATTTCCAGTCCCCAAGTGAAAATAGCGCTTGAGTTGCTTGCCTTCTTTGCGAACTATCAGAAGCATTTTTGCGTGGGTTTTATGGGTGAGTACACCGTAGACCACAACCGCTCCAGCTTCCTGAAGTCTTGATGCAAAATGCAGATTTTCCTCTTCATCGAAGCGTGCGCGCAGCTCAACAACGGCGGTGACTTCCTTACCGTTTCGGGCTGCCTCGATAAGTGCGTCAACAACTTCGGAGCTGCTACCGCTGCGGTAAAGGGTTTGCTTAATCGCCAGTACATCGTGGTCTTTCGCCGCTTGCCTGATCAAGTCGATTACCGGCGAAAAAGATTGATAGGGGTGCTGTAACAGCACATCACCATGGCTAATCGTTTGAAACATATTCGACGATTCGCGAATTTTCTTTGGAATTCCTGGCACCAGTGCCGGGTAACTTATTGCGGGCCGGTCTAGTTGGTTTACTGCTTCGAGAACACGTTGAAGGTTTAAAGGCCCATTGTGTTTGTATAGCTCTTCCTCGCCGAGGTTGAATTGCGTCAGTAGGTAGCTGCTTAACTCTTCCGGGCACTGAGCGGCGACCTCCAGCTTTACCGCGGAGCCAAACCGCCGTGAGAACAATTCGCCTTTTAAAGCATGGGCAATGTCTTCAACTTCAGCATCAATTACATCAAGGTCTGAATTTCGTATCACCCGAAACTGGTGGCATTCATTGACGGACATTCCCGGAAACAGGTCGCTGACATTCGCTGCAATAATGGCTGATAGAAAAATAAAATGATCGCCGTGGTCACACAATTCATCGGGTACCTTAATCACCCGCGGCAAGCTTCGCGGAGCCGGCACAATTGCCAAGCCGCTTTCCCGTCCAAATGCATCTTTGCCGCTTAAAGACAGTATGAAATTTAGGCTTTTATTGACGAGGCGCGGGAAGGGGTGGGCAGGGTCCAGTCCCAGTGGGCTGATCACCGGAGCCACTTCTGTTTTGAAGTAGCGTTTGATCCAGCTGCGCAGTTCATCACTCCAGCTTTGAATCGGTAAAAAATGGATGTGCTCGCGGGCCAGTTCAGGCAGCAAAACGTCATTCCATATCTGATATTGCTGCTCTGTGACCGCGTGGCTGCGCAGGTGCAGTTCTTTCAGCACTTCGCGCGGGCTGTATCCGTCCGGCCCCGTATTCTCCCGACCAAATTCAATCTGGCTTTTTTGCCCGGCCAATCGAATTTCAAAAAATTCGTCCATATTGGACGCAAAAATCAGCAGAAACTTTAAACGTTCCAACAGTGGCACGCGCTCATTGGTAGCCTGTGCCAATACCCGCGTATTGAACTTGAGGCGACTGTATTCCTGGTTCAGGTACAGTTCGCTGCTGTCCAGGTCTGCTTTACCGCCCGTCTCTGCGCCGCGAGAGGTATCTTCCACAACGCTCAGTTTGTTAGGTGTTGAACTCATTGCCGCTGTCCTTTGTTTAAAATTGCAGCTTGCTGTCGTTGGTGATGGACACCTGGCGCCCACACAGTTCCTCTGAACAGGCCTGCTTGATTAACGCGGAATCTTCGCTGCTTGCGATTGCCCGTTCGCCACTGGCGGTGTCGCACACCGCGATCAGCGCCACGGGAAAGCCGGGGATGCTGTTAACAGTATAGCCAGCCACGCGCGCCTGGCCGGAGTATTGCGGGTTCAAAGCGATGGTGGCCACTGCATTGGCTGTAAGTGCGCTGACGTCATCGCTTTTAAAACCAGTGCCATTGGCCGTTGCCGACCAAACGCAAAAACCCTGTTTGGTCAGCATGCCGCTGACTGCGCTGACCAGGCCCGTTTTTTGTGGTTCTTTTCTGAGCAGCCTGGCCATGGTTGCTGTCGACTGCAGCACGAAATTGTTCAGAGGTCCGCCGGCAAATGCCATGCTTCCACCCACTACCAGTGGGCGATTGTCTTCAATTCCGAGTTCCTTCGCATAGGCTTTGACGGCTGCAGGGAAGCAGCTGTACAGATCCAGCAGCTCGATATCGTCAATGGATACACCGGCCAGCTCGGCAGCTCGTCTACCCGCTATCCCCGCTCCATAGCAGCGATGCAATTCAGCCCGCTCTGATACTAGCGTCATATGATCCGATTCCGTGGCCGCCAGTGGAAACACGTATTTAGAGGGTTCTATGCCCAGTTCCTGGGCTTTGGAATAGGAGCAAAGCAGTAAGGCTGCAGCCTGATCGACATTCCATTGCGTATTCATGCGTTTGGTGTAAGGGAACGCCAGCATTTGGTTTCGTTCGGATTCGAAAGCAATGTCGTCAGCTGTGTACACATCACGAATCCACGCATCTGGATTGCGGCGTGCTATTTCGTTAAAGCCAGCGTATAGATCACCAAGGTCCTGGCGGTTTTTCGCTATGCTGTCACCTGCGGCATAGCGCATAGCGCTTTCCATCATGGCATAGGGAGTGACCGGCATGGCCATTCCGCGCTGCAGTTCAAACGGCGAAACAATGTCTTCGTTGATGCTGAGAAACTCATCGGGTTGAGCGCCATCTTGCACGGTCTCGGCCCCGTCAATGCCCAGCCTTGAAGCCCGCAGCGCGCGGTATTTGGCTTCCCCGCCACATACCAGCGCAATCCGCTGCTCGCCGTTCAGAATGGCGTTACAAGCACGAGTGATAATCGTTTGCTGCAACACCCCTATATCGGCCAGCACGGTGGTAGCACGTGTTGCACCTATGTCATTGGCAATCAGTCTGGCCGGGTCACTGTAGGACCAGGTGCCTTTGGGAACCTGAATACTATCGCACAGGGCAAGCACGTCAGCCCGCCCGCAGTCGTCACCGGCTCGGCGTGCCGCCAACATCATGAGTTGAGCCGCTTCCAGGCTCTGCAAGGGATCATCGTGCTTCTGCATTGCCGTACCGACGCCTATCAGCACCGGTGTATTCGGTGAAGGATTACTCATTGTCAAGATCGTATCGCCAACACTACTGGATCGTTTCAGCATACCGGATTCGATGGAATGGCTCCATTTTATGTAGTTGCAGTCCGGTTACGAGCCTGTGAGAATGGCAGTGCCAGCTTACAGAGAATGAGGGAAAAATGTTCGAACCAGTTGATTTGCATGGCCGCAAAGTACTTGTTACCGGGCCTACCGGGCAAGTGGCACAACCCTTGATAGCGGCCTATGCGCCAGTTTGTGATTTACATGCGTTGGCACGTTTTTCAGACCCGGCTACCCGCGAAACGCTTCAGGCACAAGGTGTTACCACACATAAGATTGATTTGGCAGATGGTGATCTGGGGTCCTTGCCCGATGATTTTGACTATGTCATCAATCTTGCGGTAGTGAAGAGCGGTGACTTTGATTATGACCTGCGAGCCAATGGCGAGGGCGCGGGGCGTTTAATGCTGCATTGCCGTTCAGCGAAGGCGTTTATGCACTGTTCTTCAACAGCGGTGTATGAATACGCAGGCCATGAGCCACGTAAGGAGAATTCTCCTCTAGGAGACAATCACCGTGCCATGTTTCCTACCTACAGTATTGCCAAGATTGCGGCGGAAACGGTGGTTCGCTTTACTGCCAGGCAATTCAATATCCCTACAACCATTGCTCGTTTAAGTGTGCCGTATGGCGACAATGGCGGTTGGCCTTATTGGCACACGATGATGATGCAGAACAATGTGCCGATCGATGTTCATCCCGACAAACCCAATCTGTATAACCCGCTCCACGCCGATGATTATATTGAGAAAATACCCAGGCTTCTCGCCGCGGCGACTACAGAGGTATGTACTGTCAATTTTGGTGGCTCGCAGGCGGTTGCGATTGAGGAGTGGTGTGAATACATCAGCGAGCTAACCGGTCTGCAGCCCACCTACAAAGAATCGAAATCGGCCTTCGGCAGTTTGCAAATCGATACAGAAACAATGCACTCGCTGATAGGCCCCACCCAGGTAGACTGGAAACAAGGAATTAAACGTATGTTGGAAAATCTGGCGCCGGAGCTTTTAAGTTAGTTTTGGCTCGTTGTTGACCGATTGTACGGGCGCGTGATGTAGTTTTATGGTGTTATACGAAGAGTGAGTTAGGAGGTTTTATTATGGACGGTTTATCGGTGTTTGCACTGGTGATTGTGGCGCTTGCCTTACTCACCATCTTTAAGTGGATTATCTTCGTGCCGCAAGGCAACGAATACACAGTGGAACGCTTCGGCCGTTTTACAAAATCCTTGCGGCCTGGCCTGAATTTCATTGTGCCTTTTGTGGATAAAATAGGCGCCAAAATGAACATGATGGAACAAGTCATGGACGTGCCTTCGCAGGAAGTGATAACCCGCGACAATGCAATGGTTACGGTGGATGGTGTTGTCTTCTATCAGGTGCTCGACAGCGCCAAAGCGGCTTATGAAGTGCGCCAGTTGCAACTCGCGATTCTGAACCTGGTCATGACAAATATCCGAACCGTGATGGGCTCGATGGACTTGGATGAATTGCTGTCGCGCCGCGATGATATCAATGCCAGGTTGCTCACCGTGGTTGATGAAGCGACCACGCCCTGGGGTGTAAAAGTGACGCGCATCGAGATTAAGGATATTGCCCCGCCGCGCGATCTGGTGGACGCCATGGCCAGGCAGATGAAAGCCGAGCGCGAAAAGCGCGCAACTATTTTGGAAGCGGAAGGCGAACGACAGTCAGAAATCCTGCGCGCAGAAGGCGAAAAAAGAGCGGCCATTCTCGAGGCTGAAGGCCGCAAGGAAGCTGCATTTCGCGATGCCGAAGCCAGAGAGCGTGAGGCTCAGGCGGAAGCGGCTGCGACGCAGATGGTATCCGAATCTATTGCGGCGGGCGACGTTCAAGCAATCAATTATTTCGTTGCACAGGAATACATCGGCGCGCTTAAGTCGATTGCTATGTCGCCAAATCAGAAATTGCTGATGCTCCCGGTGGAGGCAGCCAGTGTTATTGGCGCTGTTGGTGGGATCGCGGAGTTAGCGAAAGAAGCCATGGCGCAGCAAAACACCAACAAAAGAACGTCAGCCGCTAGCAGCGGCGACGTTTAACGCGAGGATTCAACATGTTTGCTGCCGGTTTGGTTTTTTGGCATTGGCTGGTTCTGGCCATGCTATTGCTGCTGTTGGAGTTGTTCGCCCCCGCTGCGTTTTTTATCTGGATTGGTGCCGCGGCAGCCGTGCTGGGGCTGGTGTTGATGTTGGTGCCTGCGCTCAGCTGGCAGCTTCAGTTGATTGCGTTTGCGGTATTGTCGATCGTTAGCGTTATTGTCGGTCGTCGATTGTTTCGCAGCGTGGATAGGTCTGAGCCGACCACACTAAACCGCCGCGGTGAGCAATATCTTGGTCGTGAGTTCGTGCTTGATGAACCGGTAAAAAATGGTACGGGGCGAGTCAAGGTTGACGATAGCTCATGGCGGATTGTTGGGCCGGATCTGCCAGCAGGTAGCAAAGTGATAGTTAAATCGGTCGATGGCTCATCGTTGGTTGTCGATGCAGTGTGAAGACACGCGACCGAATTCTGCACTGCAGCCTCGCGCTGTTCAATGAAGAGGGCGAACCTAACGTCACAACACTGCACATTGCCACTGAACTGGATATCAGCCCGGGTAATTTGTATTACCATTTTAAGGGCAAAGATTCGATCATTGCCGAGCTGTTTGCAGATTTTGAGCAGGAGTTGCTGGAGCTGCAAATCACGCAAGCGCCGCTTGATTCACCGTTGCTGAACATGTGGGCTTATTTGCAGTTCAGCTTTGAAACAATGGCGCGCTATTTATTCCTGTTTCGCGACGTGGCCGATTTACTCACCCGCTTCCCGGCCTTGCAACGTCGGTTTAACGCAATTCTTGCAAAGCAGCGTCAGTCGCTTAGGGTTCTTTGTGAGGCATTGGATAATGAGTCTGAATTGCAGGCCAGTGATGCTGACATTGCGTCATTGGTCGAGCACATGACCATGACCATGACATTTTGGCTGAACTATCAACGCATTTGCGCCAAAAAAATGGATCATTTTCAACCCGATCTGGCTGATTGTGCCTACCAGGTAGTCAGTCTGCTGGTGCCCTACCTGGCGGATGACAGCAAAGACGATGTAAAAGCGCTGGCGCAAGGCTACCTTTAGCGTTTCTTTTTGGCGGTGGGTGCCGGCTTCTTCTTACTGCTTGTTTTTCGTGTTGTGGCTGCAGCCGGTTTCGCCGAACCCCGTTTCAATGCCGTCACTGTTTTCTGTAGTTTGTCGATCTTCGCCTCAAGCAATACGATGTCCGCTTTTGAAGGCAGGCCTAATCGATTGTACGCCTGCGCGACACGTTTATCGAACGCTTCCTCAAGCTTGCTGGTGCGCTGATTGGCTCGAGTGCTCATGTCTTCTATGCCACCTTCAATGCGTTCGCGCAAATCATCGATTTCTTTTTTGGCGCGTTCTTCAATGTTGGCGATGGCTTGCTCGATAAAGGTGTCTTGTTTCCTTGCACCAGTGTTTTTCTTTCTGCCGCTTGTGCTTCGCTTTCCAGCCGCTGTCTTTCGCTTAGCCGCCATTATGTTACCTCGGTCTTGCTGTCTGTCGTACGTTCAAAGGCTGTTGCCACAATCAGCTTGCGCAGCCATTTATGCGCTGCATTATGCTGCAATAAGGGCCCCCATGCCATGGTTAGCGAAATGGGCTTTATCTCGAATGGCGGGGGCAGGGCGACCACATCTGCGCTGCGCTGATGAAGATTGGCCGCTTTAGTCGGCAGAGTGATGATTAAGTCGTCCTGGCCAGCCAGCAAACCGGCCACCTGATAATGGCGTGTGAAGACTTTAATTGTGCGCCTGGCGCCAAGCTGCGACAGTGCTTCATCCACCCAGCCGAGTCGCTGGATTCGATCAGGGCTCATCCCCACACCAATACCCATACCCGTTTTGCTGACCCATACGTGGCGGGCATTCAGGTAGGTCTCCAGTGACCAATCATTCAATGCTTCGTTCCTGGCACTCATCAAACAGGAGAATGTGTCCTGCCACAGCGTTTGCTGATGAAGCGATTGAGGCATATCGTCGAAGCGGTTGATTGCCATATCAACACGGCCGTGCTCTATGTCTTCGAAAACGACATCGCTGGGCGTTAGGATATCAAGCACGATGTCGGGTGCCTGTTTACTCAGTTTGCCAAGAACTGCCGGCAGCAAGGTTGATTCGGCGTAGTCACTGGCCATAATGCGGAACACACGGGCGCTGCGTGCGGCATCGAAGGTGTCTTTGTTGTGCACAATCTCTTCTGCGTTCGCGATAAAAGCACGCAGCAGCGGCTGGATTTCAATGGCATATTCAGTGGGTTCCATGCCGCTGGAAGTGCGCACCAGGATAGGATCGCCAAGCATTGTTCGCAGCCGCTTCAGGCCATTACTCATGGCTGGTTGGGTAATATTCAATTGTTCGGCGGCGCGGGTCACGTTCCTTTCCCTTAAAAGAACTTCCAGGTACACCAGCAGGTTCAGATCCAGCTTTGCAAGATTCATAGTGTTGCCAGAGACGGGCGTCTCTATTCATGTTGCGAATGTTAGTAATTATAATTATAAATCTTGGGAATACACAGTCCATTGATAGACTTATTCCAACGCGCTATTTTGTGAATGCCTGGCCCAGAACAGGTTTTTCAGACAGTAACCCACCCCCACACAGGATGCCAAAACATGCTCTCAACGCCGGATATATGCGACGAATTTCCCAACAACGTGCACGCTTGTGAACTGCAATTTCGCAGCTTTGGTCAGCACGCGCGCTTCAGTGGCCAAATAGAGACAATCAAGTGCTTTGAGGACAATTCCCTGGTCAAGCAGGCCCTGGCCGAGCCAGGTCAGGGAAAAGTGTTGGTGGTTGATGGAGGTGCTTCGTTAAGAAGAGCACTATTAGGGGATCAAATTGCGTTATCCGCTGTCAAACATGGCTGGAGCGGACTGGTTTTCAATGGCGCAGTCCGCGACGTTGATGATTTAGATGCTCTTGGCATAGGGGTGAAGGCGTTGGGTTGCTGTCCATTAAAAACCGAAAAACGCGGTGAGGGGCAGCGAGGGTGCGACGTTCACTTCGGTGGTGTTCGGTTTGTGACGGGCCATTACTTGTATGCAGACAACAACGGTGTTGTAGTGAGCAAAGATGATCTACTTTTGCATTCGGGTTGACCAACTGGGGCCAGCCCAGAGATGAGCACGGGAAAATGCTGATGATTGGAAATCGCTATGCGGCAGAACTGATTCGCTTGCTTCAGGGCAAACAAATAAGCGCTGAAGCTGTACTACAGGGTACCGGCCTGGATTGGAACCGTCTGCTAAATGGCGAACAGCTTGTTCGCAAGCAACATATGCAGACCTTGATTGCCAACGCTCAGCGCCTTTATGACGAGCCCGACCTGGGATTGCAGTTTGGGCGCAGGTTGAATACCAACACACACGGTATTCTCGGTTTTGCGTTGATGAGCTGCTCGAACGTCTACGAGCTCGTGCAGGTGTGGTTGAAGTACCATTCAATCAATCATTCAGACCTGAGGCTGGAATACCGTCTTGAAGGCGACACGGCAGTGTTGGAAGCGCGGCTTGCGAGTGACCAGGCAAACTCGCAAATATTCGCCAAGGAAGTATTATTCGCCAGTGTATACACCACGGTCAGTTTTCTGCTGAACGAGGATCCGGATTGGGCAGAACTCTGTTTTGACTATCCGGCACCATCCTACCTTAATCGTTATATTGAAGTGTTTCATCAGGCACCCACGTTCTCGCAATCTCAATGTCAGCTGAGAGTGCCGGTGGAACTTCTTTCCAAACCCTTGCCGTCGGCCAATCCGGCCGCAGCGCGCATGTACCAGCAGCAATGCGCGGAGATGTTGCGCACGATGACCCAGCGGCAGGGGCTGGCCAGGCAGGTGCAAAAATTGTTATTGGAACATCACGGAGATTTTCCACGTATTGCTGAGCTTGCCTCGATGTTACACATGAGCGAGCGCACGCTGCGGCGTAAGCTAACCGCCGAGGGCACGTCTTTCCAGGAGGTGTTTAATGACGTGCGTTTCAAACTGGCTGGGGAGTATCTGGAATCTACTAATCTTAGCGTGGCTGATATTGCAGATGTGCTGGGCTTTGCTGACCCATCCAATTTTCGGCGAGCCTTCATTCAATGGGCCGAGATATCGCCTGCACAATATCGCCGTTCCAGATCCGCTTAGCAGTGAGTGTTAAGAACTGGTATGCAAACAGGTGCTACTCAGCGAAGTCCTGTTCTGGCTCCACATAGTCAACCACTTCAAGCTTAAAACCGGATATGGCGTTAACCCGTACCGGCGAGCTCAGCAGCATCATCTTACCCACTTTCAGATCGCGAAGTATCTGAGAGGCTGTCCCAATCACCCGGTAAACTGCCATCCCTTCTTCACTGGGGGGCCTGAGAATTTGTGGTACTTCCGGGAATGCGTCAACCTGAGCCAGTAGTTCGTCTGAGCTATCTGGTCGGCCCACCAGTACCAGAACGCCTCTGCCCTCTTTGTGTATTTTCTTCAACGAGCTGCTAACAGACCAGCTTGGCGAGTGGTCAGGGCGAGTTGCACCCAGTACATCGCGTAAGGTATTTACAGGTTGAACCCGCACATAGCTGGGCATGTCTTCGCTAATCTCACCTTTTACCAACGCGAGATGCACTTCTTTGTAGATCTGGTCGCGATACGTAACCAGCTTGAAGTCGCCGTATTCTGTTGTGATGTCTTTTTCGGATAGCTTCTCAATCGTCTGTTCGTTCAGTGTGCGATATTGTATTAAATCTGCGATCGTGCCAATTTTAAGTTCGTGCTTGGCTGCAAACTGTTCCAGTTGGGCCCGTTTGGCCATTGTGCCGTCTTCGTTCATGATTTCCACAATGACCGCCGCGGGCTCATAACCCGCAAGGCGGGCAAGATCGCAACCGGCTTCAGTGTGACCGGCACGAGTCAGAACGCCACCAGGCTTCGCGATAATTGGAAATACATGGCCAGGTGTAACAATGTCTTCAGGCTCGGCCCGTTTTGCAACTGCTGTGCGAATTGTTTTGGCGCGGTCAGCAGCGGAGATGCCGGTACTGATGCCTTCGGCGGCTTCAATGGACACAGTAAAATTGGTCTCGTGTTGCGAGCCATTGTCACGCACCATGTGGGTGATCTTCAATTGTCTGGCGCGTTGTTCGGTGATGGTCAGGCATACCAGACCGCAGGCGTGCCGGGCAAAAAATGTAACATGCTCAGGCGTGACCACATCGGCGGCAATGATCAAATCGCCTTCATTCTCACGACTTTCATCGTCCATGAGAATGACCATCTTGCCCAGGCGTATGTCGTCAATGATCTCTTCAATGGTGTTCAGTGGCATATTTCTGGCATCACTTCATGATAATTCGCAGTCGCGTAGTTTACCGGAAGCCCAGACACGACGATAGCGCCGTATGGCAATTGCTCGATATTCGGGTATATTGCGAGGAGTGATAGCAGCAGTGGAATAGACGCATGTGCGGTCGGTTTAATATTGTGGATGACCCATTTCTGGCCGGTCTGCTCGAGAGTCTGGATGTAGACCTTCATTTGCAAACGCGAATGAATATTGCCCCGACTGAGCCTGTTTCCTTGATTTTTGAGGATAATGGTACGCGTACAGTACAGGACGCTCGGTGGTGGTTGCTGCCCAGCTGGGCGAAGGAGATCAACACCAGGTATTCAATGTTTAATGCACGCAGCGAGAATTTGCTCTCAAGTCGTGCATTTGCGAAGCCGTTTCAACGACAACGAGGGGTGGTTCCTGCCAGCTCATTTATTGAATGGCAAAAAACAGATAGTGGCAAGCAAGCACAGCAAATTCAATTAGAGGCATCGGCCATCGCATTTGCGGCGGTGTTCGAACGCACTGTAATCAATAACGAGAATATCTTGTCGTGCGCAATTGTTACCAAGGCGGCCAATCCTGCTTTTGAGCCTATTCACAGCAGGATGCCGGTGATGCTTAGCGCGACCGAGACGACGCTTTGGCTGGACGACAGTCAGGAATTGTCCTTATCGTTCTCAGGTTTTTTACCAGGTTGCTACGCACCTCTCTTAGTCACCCCGTTGTCCACCAAGGTGAATAATGCAGCAAACAAAAACCCTGGTGATTTTATGCCCATTGGGCCTACTGTTAGGTTGCATTAATGTGCGATTAGTGGTCGAGCAAGAAGTAACGGGATGATAGTGGATCATTATTTTCGTCAATTGAATCAGCTTGCCGCAATAGCGGTGGTCACGTTGTGCGTGCTTGCGTTGATAGCAATATTTTTAGCCGAAAGTTCCGCCACCATGGCAATTGCTTTGGGCGCATTGTTTGTTGTGATGTCGTTACTGTTAATGATCGCAATTGCTTTGCTCAACAAGATCCGCTTGGCGGTCAGATTGGAACGGGAGCAGGCGGAGCAGAGCCGGCAAACACTGATTACCTATGTTCGAGTATTAAGTCATGAGGTGCGAAATCCAATCACTGCCGTATTGGCAGGTGTTAGCGAGCTGCGTAAACAGTTGTCGTCGCCAAGGCAATTGCGTGAACTGGCTCAATTAGAGCAGTCGGCGCAAAGTGCCAGTGACGTGGTAGAGAATATTGTTACGATCAACAAACCAGACGATTTGCAAGGTACGCCTGAACATCGTGTTACACGCCTTGGCGATACGGTCGAAACCTGCTTTCGAATTGTACGCTTTTCCAATGTCAATGGGGCGAAGCTTGACTATCAAATAGACCCGGAAGTGCCAGAAAAGGTGCAGTGTG
Source organism: Gammaproteobacteria bacterium (assembly GCA_030429735.1). GTDB lineage: Bacteria > Pseudomonadota > Gammaproteobacteria > Pseudomonadales > JAUIET01 > JAUIET01. The sequence continues at coordinate 62,657 of JAUIET010000014.1, read as the reverse complement.
ATGCGCTTAGATTGTCGCAAATTCTACTTAATCTGCTTGGCAATGCAATTAAGTTTACATCGCAAGGCTCAGTGAATTTGTCGGTTGAGAAAGATCCCGGCAACCCTGGAGTCATTGCTTTTACTGTTCGTGACGACGGCCCCGGTATACCACTGGCTGAGCGTGAATCTGTATTCGAAGCCTATAAAATGGGCAGCAGTATTGTGGTTGACGGTTCACAGCAAACCGGGCTTGGCCTGGCTCTGGTCAAGAAGTTGGTCGACGAAATGGATGGCGGCATTGAGGTGGAATCACGTATTGGCGTCGGCAGTGCTTTTATCGTTAGGCTGCCATTGCCTGCGGTTAGCGACCAAGTCATGCCTATGCGTGCCATAAGCGATTCGGGCTTTGCCACCGAGAGCGCGCAACCACGCGTGTTGGTTGCAGAGGACAATGATATCAATCAAATGATTGCCCAGCGAATGCTGGAGAAACTGGGTTGCCAGGTGTGCATTGCGATTGACGGAGCACAAGCCGTGCAGCTGGCGTGTGAAGGGCGCTTCGATATTGTGCTCATGGACTTGCAAATGCCAAGAACCAATGGCATTGACGCTTGCCAAGAAATACTGGAGAAGATGGATCACGCGCCACATATTATTGCAATGACGGCGAATGTGTTGGAAGAAGAACGCCGTCGTTGTGTTGCCGCCGGCATGTCGGACTTTCTAGCAAAACCAGTAAAGCTGGAAAGCCTACGCACGTGTCTACGTAAACATGGGCTTGATGTATGATTCCCTGACTGTCGCTCAAGCCGAGCGTTTTTTCGGATTAAACTCGGCCAGCCACGCTTCAAATTTTCCAGCGCTAAGCGGTGGGCTGAAGTAATAACCCTGGGTGGCATCACAACCGTGTTCAGTCAGCCAGCGCAAGTGTTCTACCTCTTCCACGCCTTCTGCAACCACTGTCATGCCCAGTTTGTGTGCCAGGTTAATTGTGGACTCTACGATAGCAGCGTCTTGTGGTTCAACCAATAAGTCGCGAATAAACGATTGGTCGATCTTTAGCACGTCCAGCCAGAATTTCTTCAGATAGCTCAATGATGAGTAGCCGGTACCAAAGTCATCCAGCGCTATTGATACCCCAATATTCTTCAATTGGGCAAGAGTTTGCACGCTGTGCTCCACATCCTCAATCAAACTGCCTTCGGTGATTTCAAGTTCAATAAGGTGAGGGGCGACTGAGTACTCCGTGAGTAATTCGCTGCATAAAGCCGGCAAATCAGTAGAGTACAGCTGCTGAGGCGCAACGTTTACAGATACGACCAGGTCAATAATGCCCTGTTTCTGCCACTGTGCGCATTGTTTTATAGCTTGCTCCAGTACCCAGGTACCGATGTCGGCCATCAGGCCCATGTCTTCGGCAAGTGGAATAAAGGTAGCGGGGGAAATAAAACCTCTCTCGGGATGTATCCAGCGTATCAGTGCCTCAGCTCCGTATGGTTGCAGGCTGCTGTTGTGTACCTTTGGCTGGTAATAGAGCTCGAATGGCTTGTCGAGAATCGCCTTTCTAAGCTCGCTCTCAAGCGCCAGAATTTCCACTGCCTTTTCGTTCTGGGTCTCTGAATAAAAGTGGTAATTTCCGGCATTCAGGTCTTTTGCCTGCTTCAGGGCTGCCGTTGAGTTTCGAAGAAGCGATTCAGAATCAACGCCATTTTCCGGATAGAGAACGATACCCGCTTTCGCGTACAGGAATATGATGTGGTTATCTACATCGTAACTGTCGGTGAGTGTGTCGGCCAGACGATCCGCCAATGACGCCGCGTCTGAGGGTTTGCGTAAGTCGTGGAGGATCACAACAAACTCGTCATCTGACAAATGCATTATACCGTTCCAGCCCGGTATGGCGCTCTCACTGCTTGCGTTGCTCATGATCAGGTCAGAGCTTCGCACATCCGTTTGTAATCGATCCACGGCAATCTTTACCAGAGACTGAACAACATTTGGCCCGTAAGTATCCCTGACTCTCCTGAGCTCACAAAACTGCACGGTGATAATTGCAAAGGATTTGTTGTCGCGACTGTATCGATTAATCAGGCCATCGAGTTGTGAGACCAGCATGTTGCGATTTGGCAGGCCGGTTACAGCGTCGAGGTTTGCGAGGTTAAAAATCTTGTTTTCTGCTTGCCGTTTTTCGGTAATATCGAGTACCGTTCCGAGCAGACTACCGCTGTCCGGAATCATTTCAACCTGCTGTTGGAGGTAGCGCTGTTCGCCGTTGCTCAAGGTTACATGCAGTTCCATGTGTTTGGTTCGCTGATCGATTTCACCGTTCTGCAGCAGCTGCAGAAAGGGCGCCTGCTGCGACTCTTCCAGCAGCTTGATCAAGTCACGCGGGTCACCCGAATAACTGTCATTGGTATGGCCGAAAAAGCCCAGCATTTCTTCGCTGATGAAGCCCGTGGAATCAGCACTACGCCATTCCCAATACCCCAGTTTGGCTGCTTGTTGGGCCGCCTTCAGACGCCTCGCGTTTTCGCGCACTTCCACCATGGCGTGTTGCGCGCGGTGAATATAAAGTACTCGCTGGCACAGCAACTCAGGATGGATGGGCTTTGTACTAAAGTCGGTTGCGCCAAAATCGTAGGCCTTATTGATAGCGTCGACATCATTGCGGCCAGTCATCATGATGATTGGTGTGTAGGTTCCTCTATCGCTTGAGCGCAGTGTCGCGCATACCTCAAAGCCGTCCATGTCCGGCATTTCGACGTCAAGTAGCACAACGTCTACGTCGTGTTCCTCAAACAGACGTAGAGCGTTTTGGCCATTGTCGGCCTCAATCACTGAGAATTGCGCGTTTTCAAGCGCGCCCCGCGCGACAAGGCGCATATTGGCATCATCATCAACTATCAAAGCCAGACCGTTGTCTGCATACGGAAGCGACTCTGCCTCAGTAGTGGCGTGATCACCGACGACGGTGTTTTTTTCTTCGCTTGTCGCATAGGGTGCCAGTTCGCTGCACACAAGCTGCACTTCTTCCTCAACGTCTTGCAGCAGCACCGAGCAGCCGGCAATACTTCCTTGTCGGCAAGTGTCATCTATTCGGGTTAGCAGTTCTGCCAGGTGATGCGCGCCCAGAGTGGCCGCAGTTGATTTCAATGGGTGCGTGTACTGATGGATTCTATTGCCGTCGCCATCAATAAAAGCTTCCTGGATATCAGACAAACTGGCCGCGATAGTGTCCAGAAAATTGCCAACCAGTTTCTTGACAATGTCAGGTTGTCCGGGGCGCTGCAGGGTGCGCAATTTGTCAATAGCCGTTGCATCAACGGAGCTAACTAGACGCCTTTGGGTCTCGTCCTCCAACTCGTCATTGGCAGCGTTGCGCGGACGAAGATCTTGCTCGGGCAACCAGGTGTTAATCACTCTGTACAGGTCATTCTGTTCAAACGGCTTACTCAGGAAGTCGGACATGCCTGCATTGATGCATTTTTCACGGTCGCCCTTCAGGACGTTGGCCGTAAGTGCAATAATAGGTATGGCGTCCAGGCCTTGCTCGACTTCCTGCTGTCGTATTTGCTCAGTTGCCGCGTAGCCATCCAGTACCGGCATCTGGCAATCCATCAAGATAAGATCATATTCTTTTTCAAAACGCCTGGTTAGTGCGTCCGCACCATTCTCAACAAGCTCAACCGTGCATGCAAACTGTTCTAGCATGCCAAGCACGACTTCCTGATTGATCAGATTGTCCTCTGCGACCAATAATCTGGCGTCTCTGCCGTCATAATGCTGCGCAACAGGCAGCACAGCCTCCGCTTGCTGAATTTCTTCGCTGGCTTCTTGCTGAACAACCAGGGAGGCAATGGCACTGAATAATTCGGTGTGTCGTACCGGTTTTGTGATTGCTGAATACACGCAGCTGAGTTCTGCAGTTTCATCACCCACACCATCGATCGACGACAGCATTATTACCGCTAGATGTGGCAGGTTTTGTTCGATCCAACCGGCAACCTGAATACCATCCATGTACGGCATGTTTTGATCAAGCAGAACCAGTTCAAGATATTGCCCCGACGGGCTGGCCAGAATGTCTATCGCTTGCTGACCATTCTCGGCGATTGCAAACGACATTTTCCAGGTTGATGCCAGATGCGCAAGAATGTCTCGATTGGTTTCGTTATCGTCAACGATCAGTACGTGCAAGCCTTCCAGGCTGAAATTGTTGGCGTCCAGATCGTGACTGCCTTCTGCCACTGGCAATGTCAGCTGGAAAGAAAACGTGGAACCGATACCGGGTGTGCTGCTCACCTCAATAGTACCGCCCATCAGCTCAATCAACTGCTTGGTGATACTCAAGCCCAAGCCAGTGCCGCCATAAAGGCGTGTGGTAGACCCATCGGCTTGCCGGAAGGACTCAAATATTTCACCAAGCACGCTTTCGGACATACCGATACCGGTATCGAACACCTGGCATTGAATGGTTTGCAGGCCATCTTCCTTGTGTAGGGAATTAAGAGCAACAACAACCTCACCCTCTTCGGTAAACTTGATGGCGTTGCTGATAAAGTTATTGAGAACCTGGCCCAGACGATGCGGATCGCCCATAACAATGAACTGTTCATCGGCGGGAATGTCAGTGATCAGTTCAATGTTCTTCTTGTGAGCCTGACCGGCCATGATGGCGGCGCAATCTTCGATTAAACGGCCGAAATGAAACGGTATGGACTCCATTGACAATGAACCCGCTTCGATTTTTGAGAAGTCGAGTATGTCGTTGATTATGTTCAGCAAGGATTTTGCAGACGTGTGAATGGTTTCTGCGAAGTAGTGCTGTTTGTCATTCATCGGTGTGTTCTGCAGCAATTCTGTCATGCCCAGCACACCGTTTATTGGTGTTCTTATTTCATGGCTCATATTGGCCAGAAATTCACTCTTTGCCTCGCTGGCCGACTCTGCCTGTTCCTTTGCTTCAGTGAGCATCCGCATATTGTCATGCAATTGTTCATTGAGTGCGCTGAGTTCTTTTGTTCGTCGCTCTACGGTTGATTCAAGCGATTTCTGATGATCCGCAAGAGACTCGTCGCGCGCTTGAATTTGATCCAGGAGACGATTAAAACCGTCTACCAGATCACCGGTTTCGTCTTCGCTGTGTTTGGCAACCCGGTACGAGAAGTTTCTGGAATTGGCCAATGCATTCATGTCTTTGACCAGGGTAAGAATAGGGTTGGTTATCGCTCGCTCCAAGCGATTCGACATCCGAATGCCAAACAACATGATGATCAAAAAAATAGCAGCGGACAGTCTGAGGTTCCAATGCAGAACCTGCCTGAAGCCATTCAGCCCGGATTGAATGTACAGCTGACCCAGCTCGATATCATCGATTGTTACGTCGACAGTAACACTGCGATCTATAAAGCGCCCCAGTGGGGCGATCGGAGTACTGGCAGTAAAGCGCTGATCGTCTGCAACCATGTCACTCTTGCGAAACTCAGCATAGATCTGGCCGTGGACATCATACAAAATGCCTTGGCGAATATCCGCCACTGCGTCGAGACTGTTCAGTACCCGTTGCGCCTCGGAGCGATCATCGAAGTACATAGCTGTTGCACTGTTTTCCGCAACCAGGCTTGCAGCGGCCTGCAGCCTTTTCTTGACTGCGGCCTGCTCACTGGCGCCATCAAGAATCAGATTGCTGACCAGCACGGCGAACAACAAACTTGCCAGAGTAAAAAACACGATTCTGTGAAGCTTTGCAGCAATCGAGTGATTAGATTTGGTCAGGCTCATTCGAAAGCCCCCGAATCAACGTGCAGGTTAATAGCGGTTTTAGAAGGCTTGCTATCCGTTTCTACAACTTCAGCCAGTCTTAGCAAGGAGGAGTTTATCCTGAGATCCGATTTATACGCAGCCTGAGGGTTAATCTTGAAGCGTACTCGATTGTTCTCTACAAGCAGGTTAATCATGCCGCCATGTTCAGCAAACTGACTGGAGTCACTAACAGTAAGTACACCTTTCCCCGCTTGCGCGATTAGAGAATTGGCGGTGCGATCGCGCTCTGCCGATGTAAATGCGATGTGGCATGCGTCAACCACCACTGGCTCTGGCAAGACTTTCAGAACAATTTTTTGATCGCGCACATGGCGTCCATCAAGGTCGGAAAATGCTGTGTAATAAGGGTCATTCGAGTCAACGCACAATCTGATCGTGTCACTGCTGGATGCAGGGTCAGGCCAGCTTATGTAGCGCAACAGCTTGTAGACAATGGCTGCTTTCACCTTATGCTCGTTCTTGATTTCCGCGGCAACCGGGTTGGCCAGTTGCACAAGCATCAAGGCTGCAGCTAGTGCAAGGCTGGGAGCGCATTGACGCGAGAATGGAGCCATCGCGCTAAAACAGTATTTTGATCGTGGCGCGCAGCGTTCTGGGAATCGGTTGACTTTCAACTTCCCCTAACTCGCTGCTCTCTTCGAGGTGGTCCGCATCGGTGAGGTTGGCTGCTGCAAACTCAAATTGCAGGAATTTGTTGAACTGCAGTGCCGCGCGCAGGTCCAGTGCAGTGTAACTGGCAAAGCCGTTTCCGAGTGGGCCAAAACCCTCTATTTTACCAACGTGACGAAACCAGAGATCGAGATTCCAGCGCTCGCTGGCCTGATAACTCAGTTTAAGGTTTGCCAGCAGTTTTGGATTACGAACATCGGCCAGTTCGTTTAGAAAACCAATCGATGTGGATTCAAGGTCATAGCTGATGTAGCTGGCATTGAATTCGCTTTCCAGATGATCCGTAAATTGCCTGTAAAGAACCAGTTCACCACCGCTGGTATTTCCGCTGACGCTGTTGTTAAACATCAGTGGCGTTTCCAGGAAGCGCGCAGTGCCCAAGCAGCTTGGGTCGTCAGCGAACAGTGTGTTACCCGGTTGGCACAGCAGACCGCTGAATTCAGTTCCATTGAGCTTCTTGTAATCGTTATAGAACAGCGCCAGATCAATATAAAATGTACTGCTTGGTTGCCACTTATGTCCTAGTTCATAGGCCAGTAATTGTTCTGATTCCAGTGAATCATTCCCCGCGAGTTCGGCGAGCAGCGGCAGCGGGAATGCATTGAGAGCTGTGCCGGGTTCAAGCAACAGGCTTGGAATATCAATGCGTACCTGGGTGCCCACCCGAGTTGGCGTGCGAACCGCCTTGGAAACCGATGCCCAGCTATGGTGTGCCTGGCCCGTATCAACGCTGAGTTTTAAGCTTGGTTGCACTTCAATATTACTGAAGCTGTTGTCTTCAATTTTTGCGCCAAGCAAAACACTTATATTGGAAGTTACCTGGATCTCATCTTGCACGAAGGCCTGTGCGACTTTGACGCTGAGATTGTTGGGGTATGCGGTCAGTAGATTGGTGTTGCTCAGTTCATCGTGAGACACGCGGTACCCAAACCCCCACACCCAGCTGTGTCTATTGCCCAGCGTAAGATGTTGCTTGAAATCAAAATCAATCGTTTCGCGTTCAAGCACCTGCAAGGCGGTGTCACGCTCTTCGCGGTCGTAGTAGAGCTGCAAGCCTATCTGGTTTTTTTCTGTCAGCCGTGTCGTCCAATGCGTAAGTACGTGGTGTGTGGTAATTCTGTTTGTGGTTGGCATTACCTGTAACGCCAATTCATCGAAGTTAACACTGGCAAACAGCTCATCCGGGTGACTTTGAGAATACTCGGCGCTGATAGTGAGGCTGCTCTTGTCATTGGTTTGGCGATCACTACGGAAACCGATCAAGGTGCGTCTGTTTTCATCGTGCGCTGAACGGCCATTAACGTCTTCGAATGCGTCAAGCTCAACATGTTTGCCGTAGACTCGCAAATGCGTGCTATTACCCAGCGTCGTGCCGTAACGAAACAGTGTTTCGCTGTCGGTGCTGCTACCGCTGCTCAGTGCCAGCAGCAGGCCTTGCGTTTCGCGCGCTGAACGCGTGACGATATTGATGACCCCATTGACTGCATTCGAACCCCACAACGACGCACCGGGTCCTCGGATAATATCGATACGATCTATGTCTTCAATGATCGTATCAATCTGCTGCCAGTTAATACCGGGCAATGAGCGTGAATACATGGATCTGCCGTCAAGCAGTACCAGATACTTGTTGGAAAAGCGCCCGTTGAAGCCACGTAAGCTAACGGCCCATTTATTGTTGTCAACGCGCCCAACATGAACGCCGGGAGCCATTCGCAAAATTTCGGGAATACTGCGCCGTCCACTGCGCTGGATGGCTTGTCGGGTAATGGTATAGCCTGCAGATGCCTGGCTTAAGGCATTGTGTGCTTTTTCGTCGACCGTGCTGATATCGATGGACATCAGTTCTTCCAGACTGAGATCTGCCAGATCGTCGAACGCCATTGAAGAACACAGAGCTTGGGCGCTTGTCACACAGCAGACCGTGCCGACCAAGGTCCGCAGCATGTGTGCTGATATTGCTCCCCATAGAAAACGCATTGTTATCCCCACGCGCTATTTACGACCCCAGTCCATGGTGGTCTACCGGTTCAGTATAGTCACGAATACGCGTGTTCGGCCGGACCAGGCTGTTGGTCTGTTGATAATGCGATCTGTGCACGTTATGGAGTCCGTTGCCGGTTTTTATGCGCGGCCCTGACCTCTAATGACCTGATCCGGCAGTTGGATGGAGGATATACTGGCACCTGTGGACCTAGTTACTCTCGCCATTCCTGCCTTTGTGTTTCTGATGCTCGTAGAATATGCCTACGGGATGGCCCGGGGCCGCGATACGTATCGTCTGAACGACACCGTGAACAGCCTCAGCTTAGGGTCGCTGCGCACTCTCGGTAAGCTGCTATTTTTTGATGCGAGCGTGCGCCTGTTTGACGCGATTGCGGGCGCATTGGACATGATTCAATGGCCATCGACCTGGTGGGCGTGGATTGTTGGCTTTATTGCCTACGATGTCTGCTATTACTGGTTTCATCGAATCAGCCATGAGCGTAGCTTATTCTGGGCCTCGCATGTGGCCCATCATCAAAGCGAAGAGTTTAACTTGAGCACTGCTCTTCGACAGACCGGTACCGGATTCTTATGCAGTTGGGTGTTTTTTATCCCCTTGTTTTTGCTGGGCTGCCCGCCGGACATGTATTACTCCATTGCGGCGGTGAATCTATTGTACCAGTTTTGGGTGCATACTGAACATATTGGGCGTCTGGGTGTTCTTGATAAAGTGCTGGTAACGCCGTCAAATCATCGCGTGCATCACGCCAGCAATCGTCGATATCTGGACCGTAATTACGGCGGCGTGTTTATACTCTGGGACCGCGTGTTTGGGACTTTTTGTGAGGAAACCGGCCAAGAAAAGCCACGGTTTGGGTTAAGTCAGCCGCTGCACAGCTGGAATCCGTTGTGGGCAAACGCACACATCTACGTCGATATGTGGCGGGCCGCACGCGCGCTTAGTTGGCGGCAAAAGGCGAGTGTGCTGATGGCATCGCCCGGGCAATTGCATGGCTTGCTGGCAGAGCAGGGCGCGCAATCAACTCCCAGTCTGGCAGCTGCGGATAAAAGCGAGTGGCAGAAGTATGACCCAGCCGTTGCCCGTGACGTAAAATACTACGTTGCTGTGCAGTTTGTTTTGCTGCTGGGCTTGGCCAGCTACTTGTCATTCGCGGCGGCTCAACTGGAGGCTGGCCAGCTCTGGCTCGGCTTTGCACTGTGTGCCCTGGGGTATACGGCACTTGGCCTGATGTTAGAGAACAGATGGCTTGGCTACGGGCTTGAAACCGCGCGGCTTGTCCTCATGATGTTATGCAGCCTGTTGCTTGCATTCAGTGTATATAGCAAGCTAATGATCGCCTTGCTGTGCCTGATTTCCGGCGCTTGCCTGGCGAGCCTTGTGCTACCCGCCACTAAAAGGTTGAATGTCAATTAAATACCGGGGAGAAACACCATGTTTGGTTTGAACAAAAAGTCCACAATGCCAAGTAGGGAGCAGGCGCTTCCAGGTCGATCCGAGCCAATGGCTGTGCCAGAGCAGCATTTCGTCAACGGGGCGCCACTGCGGGGTCCGTTCCCAGATCACCTTCAGCAAGTTATGTTTGGCATGGGCTGCTTTTGGGGTGCTGAGCGGAAATTCTGGACTGTTGACGGCGTGTATACCACCGCCGTTGGTTATGCGGCAGGGTATACGCCAAACCCGAGTTATCAAGAGGTGTGTTCCGGCCAGACTGGGCATAATGAGGTAGTGTTGGTGGTTTTCGATCCGGATGTATGCCGGTTTGAAGATTTGCTAAAGGTGTTCTGGGAATCGCATAATCCAACCCAGGGTATGCGGCAGGGCAATGATGCGGGCACTCAGTACCGCAGTGGCATTTACACCAGTCTGGAAGCGCACAGGCAAGCGGCAGAAGCCAGTAAACAGGCCTATCAACAGGTGCTGACTGAGCAGGGCTACCCGGAAATCACCACCGAAATTCTGGATGCGCCTGAATTCTTCTACGCAGAGGAGTATCATCAGCAATATCTGGCCAAGAATCCCGGGGGTTATTGTGGACTTGGTGGTACTGGGGCGTGTCTACCGGATGTGGCCGCAGCAAATTGAAATCACACTGTTTGTGAGAACCCCACTTTGGGTGTTTTTCAATAATGAGGACTTGTCATGAACGATGAAACAAACAATCAGCAGCCCGCTAATGAAGAGGCGCCGGCTCCACAGGACTCCGGCTTTAGTCTGAACAAGGTAATTGAGGATGCGAAAGCCGTACTGACCGACCCGGCCGGCTTTTACCGAACGATGCCGACCACAGGCGGCTTTGCAGAACCCGCTATTTTTGTTGCGGTTATGGGCGCTGTGATAGGCGTTTTAATGACTTTGGTGGCCTTGTTTGGTGGCAGCGGCCTGGGCGCCATGGCCGTTGGCATGGGGTCTTTCATCATGATGCCCATCATGGCGGTGATCGGCAGTTTTATCGCTGCGTTGATTATGTTCGTTATCTGGAAGCTGATGGGCTCCGACTATGATTACGAAACAGCCTATCGATGTGTCGCCTATGCAACGGCAATCTATCCAATAATGGGTGTTTTAGGCCTGATTCCCTATATAGGCACGATAGTTGGCGTGCTGTGGGGTATGTATTTAATGTACAACGCCTCTGTTGAAGTGCACAAGATAAAGCAGGAAACAGCGCGAATGGTCATTGGTATTCTCGCTGCAATTATGTTGTTTATGCAGGTGTCTGGCGAGATTGCCATGCGCAAAATAGAGAGCAACATGGAGAAATATGAAGACGCTGCGGAGAGCATCGGTAAAAGTATGGAGGGAAGCCTGAAAGAACTGGAAAACCTCGACGAAATGTCGCCGGAAGAAGCTGGCCGTAAACTCGGCGAATTCTTCAAAGGCATGAGCGAGGGGATGGAAGAGTTTGAACAGGGCTTTGAGCAAGGCAGCGAAAAGCAATGAGCTGGCGTTGCTAATTGCCGGTCAAGCGGGCGATCAAAAATGGTATGACTGTGTCGCAACGCATGACGCGCTCGGAAAAGCGGTACGCTGAGAACCCAGCGCTCTGTAGTGCATCGATTTCATAGTCAATAAAACCACCCTCTGGGCCCACGGCAAGCAGACAGGCAGCGGGCGCCGCCGAGGGTGGGAATGCAGGTGCACGCGGATGCCCCAGAATCGCCTGTTTGCTGCCGATGATGCCCGGCAGTTGATCTTCAACATACGGTTTGAATCTTTTTTGCACAGTGACTTCGGGCATTACGGTGTCGCCGGCTTGCTGCAGGCCTTCAATGCAAAATTCCCTCAACTTGTCTGGCGCGAGCATTGGGCTCTGCCAGTAGCTTTTTTCAACTCTGAAACTATTGATGAACACCAGGCGCTTTACCCCTAATTCGGCGCTGGTGCGTACAATTCTGCGCAGCATTTTGGGTCTGGGGAGCGCGCAAACAAGCTCAATCGCACTTGGTGCCGGCGGATTTGAGTCTAACGTACATTCCAACACCAGTTGCTTGGCGCTGCGCTTGCGAATGATGGCTTGGCCCAGCAATCCTCCGACTTTGCCACAACGAATTACACTTCCAGTACTCACGCCAACGGTCGCAATCATGTGCTCGGCGCGCCAGCCTCGTATCACTGCTACCTGTGCTGACGTGAAATCTTCATCTTCCAGTAAAAGCGTGTTCACCGGTGGCTAATCGACATGTTTGGCGAACAGATCATGTTCATCGGTGCCGGTTATTTCCACGCGACAGAAGTCGCCAGCGCTGAACTGCTTACGGCCATCGATAAATACCTGACCATCAATTTCAGGCGCGTCGGCCGGGCTTCTGCCCGTCAGGCCATCAGTCCCAACGTCATCGATCAAAACATTCATTCTACGACCAATTTTCTGCCGCAGGCGTTGTGCACTGATCTCCGCTTGCAGTTGCATAAATCGCTCAAAGCGCTCTTGCTTAACAGCGTCTTCCACGGCGCCGGGCAAATCATTCGCCGCAGCGCCTTCCACCGGCGAGTACTCGAAGCATCCAACACGATCAAGTTGGGCGGCGCGCATGAACTGCAGCAGCTGCTCGAAGTCGTCCTCGGTTTCACCAGGAAAGCCCACGATAAACGTGCTGCGAATAGTCAGGTCAGGACATTCCTTGCGCCACGACTCGATTCGTTTGAGCGTGTTTTCGCTGTGCGCCGGTCGACGCATCGATTTCAGAATTCGTGGACTGGCGTGCTGAAAAGGGATATCGAGGTAGGGCAGCAGCGTATTCTCGTTCATCAAAGGAATCACACGATCTACATGCGGGTAGGGGTACACATAGTGCAGACGAACCCACACACCCAGCTCAGCCAATGCCTCGCACAATGCCTGCATCTGGGTTTTCAGTGGTCGTCCGTTCCAGAATCCGGTTCGGTATTTGAGGTCTACGCCGTACGCACTGGTATCCTGAGAAATAACTAACAATTCTTTTACCCCGGATTGCACCAGGCATTCGGCTTCCTGCATGACCTCACCGATGGGTCGGCTCACCAGGTCGCCACGCATTGCGGGAATAATGCAGAAGCGGCAACGATGATTACAGCCTTCCGAAATTTTTAGATACGCATAATGCCTTGGTGTCAGCTTGATACCCTGTGGCGGCAGCAGATCTTCGAACGGTTTATGCAGCTTCTGCGGCGGGATAAAGTCATGAACTGCGCCCAGTACTTGCTCATAGGCCTGAGGTCCGGTCACTGCGAGTACCTGTGGGTGCTGTTCGCGAATATCCTGTTCTTGAACACCTAGACACCCGGTGACGATGACCTTGCCATTTTCCTCGATGGCCTCGCCAATTGCATCCAGTGACTCCTGTTTGGCGGCATCAATAAAGCCACAGGTGTTAACCACAACGACGTCAGCGTCCTGGTAACTTGGAACAACCTCGTAACCGTCCATCCGTAATTGAGTCAGTATGCGTTCGGAGTCAACCAGTGCCTTGGGACAACCGAGACTAACGAAACCGACTTTGCCGGAATCAGTGGATTTGTTGGCGGACATACAAAGTCACTCCTGGAATTCAGCGCGCATGGTACCGCTCAGAAAGCCTGCTTGCCAGCTGCGCCCCAGGTTCGTGTGGGTATGCCATTGTCTTTTAGCAATCGCAGCAAGGTCAGGCAGTCCGCCTGATTGAGAAATTCACCAATTTCAACCAGGTTTTGTTGGTGGCGCAGTTGAATGACCGGCGTGGACCACTCGTGTTCTTCGGGTTGCACGCTCAGCGATAGGCCATCGCGTGTAAATAACCAGCTTCTTTTTGGTTTGTACACGCCTTTGTCAATGGTCACTGAGTCAGCCGTGATATTGATGACTTGCTGATAACTTAACTTCCAGGATACATAGTACAACGCAGAGCCCAGTGCGAGCATTTCCAGGCCGGCAAAAGGCAGGATCACCCATGCTCCGATCAGCGCAAAACCAATGCTGATGAGCGCCGACAGACAAATCATGCTGAGCAGAAAAATCTGGTTGCCACGCCACGACATTGATCGATTGGGGGTGAGAATGATGCGATGTCCGCCGCTGTATCGTTCCGAAACTACCATCGTTGGAATTATCGCTCGCCAATGCTATAGAAGCCAGTAAAGTTGTGCTCAGCTGCGGTGCTACAGTCAGAATGGAACCGAGCTGTCGAAACACACTGGCATACCTGACCCAGGATGAATGAAGCGCAGTCTGGCAGCATGTAACAGCAATCGCTCGCTCAGCTCATAAGCCGTTTCGGTCCCGTACAGGTCGCAGCCCAGAATAGGGTGACCCAGGCAACGCAAATGAATTCGTAATTGATGGCTGCGGCCAGTAATCGGGAAAAGCCGCAGGCGGCTGATCGCTGCCGGCTTAGGTTGACCGTGAGAACAGTCCAATACGGCGTAATCCGTAATGGCCTCTTTACCGTGCGCAAAGTCGATTTTCTGGCGTGGGCGATTAGGCCAATCCCTGGCGATCGGCAATTCTATTCGACCGAACCGGTGGCATAGGTGGCCAAGTACAGTGGCTTCGTACTCCTTGCGAATACGCCGTTGCTGGAATTGTTGATTGATATGGCGCTGCGCGCTCGGTGTTCTGGCAAGCAGCATTAAGCCCGATGTGTCGAAATCCAATCGATGAACAAGGCGTGCATCAGGGTAGCGTTCACGGGCAAGATCAAGCACGTTTGGCGCGCCAGTTCCCTTTGCGGCGCTTTTGCTGTCAATGCTTAGCAGAAAAGCCGGCTTATCAATTAAGACAATATCGTTATCTGCGTAGACGATGGAGATGGATTGCTTGCAAAGACTTGGATCAGATGTGGTCAAGCCGCTGCTTACTCAGCAGACGATTCCGCAGGAATCAATTTTTCTATAATCAGTCCGAAGAAATGGCGCCGGCTGTCGAGCGCTCCCTTGGTTTCCTCAAAATACCAGCCCAGATGAGCATCGCAGCTCAGGCATCGAGAATATTGCCAGCGAAAGCCCTCAAACCAGCTGTGTTCTACTGACGGCAGGCCGTGCATCCCACAACCCCAGGCCTCAGAGAAGCACGCCAGGTCAAATTCCACGCCACCTGGGTTCGTCACATGTACGTTGTGGGCCGAGTTTACGCTGGTTTTTTGATTGGATGTAGTCACCGCACTGAGGCAGTGAATGCAACACAATTGATCACCCGGATCACGATGTGCTTCTTCCACCATATGCAACAGCTGGTTGACCGGGTCACGGGTATCCGTTTTTTCACTGCTCATGGTGTTGCATTCATTCGAGGTACGGCTGATGGGTTTTCATTGAATCACAGGCAGGCTCAGAAAAAATATGACCTTGTACCGAATCGGCGCATGGTAAACTACAACATGCATTTCAACAGTGAGCAAAACAGATGGCATTAGAGCAACGTCACGCCAAGTTGATCATTCTCGGATCGGGTCCGGCCGGCTATTCAGCGGCAGTGTACGCTGCGCGAGCCAATTTGAACCCGGTTCTTCTAACGGGAATAGAAATGGGCGGACAACTGACCACCACGACCGAAGTAGACAACTGGCCCGGGGATGTGGAAGGTTTGCAAGGCCCTGAGTTAATGGAACGAATGTTAAAGCACGCTGAACGCTTCGACACAGAGATTATTCGCGACCACGCTGTAGCGGTTGATGTCAGCACCAGGCCATTTCGCTTGACGGGTGAATCGGCCAGCTACACGTGTGACGCCCTGATCATCGCTACCGGTGCCTCAGCTCAATATCTTGGGCTTGAATCAGAGCAAGCGTTTATGGGTCGCGGAGTGAGTGCCTGTGCTACCTGCGATGGATTTTTTTATCGAGGGAAAAAAGTGGCCGTGATTGGCGGCGGCAATACCGCAGTGGAAGAAGCGCTGTATCTGTCCAATATTGCCTCGGAAGTTGTTGTTGTCCATCGCCGTGACAAATTGCGCGCTGAAGCAATCCTGCAGGATCGCTTGTTCGAAAAAGAACGCACTGGAAACGTGCGGATTGCATGGAATCATGTGCTTGAGGAAGTACTTGGCAACGATATGGGCGTGACCGGTATGCGTATCCGTGATGTCAATTCTGATCAGGAGCAGACCATAGAGTTGGAAGGCGTGTTTATCGCGATTGGCCATATCCCTAACACTGAGTTGTTCAAGGACCAACTGGATATGAACAATGGCTACATTGTTATCAATAGCGGTTTGCAGGGCAATGCGACCGCCAGCAGCGTGCCCGGTGTGTTTGCGGCTGGCGATGTTGCCGATCAGGTGTATCGACAAGCGGTTACTTCGGCGGGGTTTGGCTGCATGGCCGCGCTGGACGCGGAGCAGTTTCTTGCACACGAGGAAGCCCAGCAAACCACAGGAGTATCAGAACAATTATGAATTACGAATTGAATGAGGACCAACAGGCGTTTCAGGATGCTGCCCGCCAGTTTGCGAATAATGCGCTCGCACCCTATGCAGCGCAGTGGGATGCTGAGTCCTACTTCCCGAAAAGTGCGTTGCAGGCGGCAGGCGCGCTTGGCTTTATGGCGCTCTATACGCCCGAGTCCGCCTCGGGTACAGGGCTTGGGCGACTGGATTCCAGTATCATTTTGGAAGAGTTGGCAAAAGGCTGTACATCAACCGCAGCGTATATATCTATCCACAATATGGCGCTCAACATGGTTGCTACGTATGGCGCAAAAGTGGTCAAGGAAGAATGGTGCGCACCGCTGGCAATGGGTGAGAAGTTAGCCTCATATTGCTTGACGGAACCCGGTGCCGGGTCTGATGCGGGGTCTTTGCGCACGTCAGCGGAGCGCCACGGCGAGCACTATCTGCTCAACGGTAGCAAAGCGTTTATTTCCGGGGCGGGTGAAACCGATCTTCTGGTTGTTATGGCACGAACTGGCGAAGACGGCCCACGTGGCATCTCGGCGTTTGCGGTGCCCGCCCTGACAGCAGGTATTAGTTATGGCAAAAAAGAAGAAAAAATGGGTTGGAATTGCCAACCGACTTGCACAGTATCCTTTGATAATGTGCTGGTGCCTGTCGACCATATGCTGGGCGCGAACGGTCAGGGCTTCAAAATAGCCATGGAAGGTCTGGACGGTGGCCGTCTGGGCATTGCGGCGTGTTCGGTGGGCACTGCTCAAGCAGCACTGGACGCCAGCATCGAATACGTTAAAGAGCGAAAGCAATTCGGTTCGCGAATCGCCGACTTTCAAGTCACTCAATTTAAGCTCGCTGATATGGCGACAGAAATCACAGCCGCCAGACAAATGATCAGGCTTGCGGCCGCTAAATACGACACCGATGATAGCGACCGTACCAGTTTCTGTGCCATGGCCAAGCGGTTTGCAACAGACGCCGGTTTTCGGGTGTGCAATGAGGCACTGCAATTGCACGGTGGCTATGGCTATATCAAAGAATACCCGTTTGAGCGCCATGTGCGCGACACGCGTGTGCATCAGATCCTTGAGGGGACGAATGAGATCATGCGTCTAATCGTCGCGCGCAGGCTGTTACAGGACTAGTGTCCCTTGCCAATATAGCCGATATTCCCTGCGGAACACGCCTGGAAGAATGGCATTGTGCAGGCTCTAAATGGTGCGAACTTATGTTAAGGGACACAAGATTCGCTCTAAGCGCTAGCCCGAATTACGCATAAAAAGTGCGGCTTAGAGACCTTTCAAACCGCTTTTTTTGTCGAAATTTCTTACATTTTGTGCGGCCCTGGTTTCCCTGATTCTCCTAAGTCTCTGAATAATAAACGAAAATAAAGTTGGCCCGTGTTTTGCTTTGTATACAAGCAGAATAGATTGTCCGTCCAATGAAAGCTATTTGGAGAACCATATGAAAACCTTACTTAGCATTGCCGCACTGCTCGTTATCTCAGTTTTGGCTGTACTGTTTCTTGGTCAAGGCTTGTCTTTGCATGAGGCATTACGCAGTGTCGGCCTGCCACCAGGCGCTTTGCCGATTATCGGTCTGTGCATGATTGCAATTGCGAACACGCGTAAGCAAGGACAGTCGCTTTAGCAATCGCAATAGCAGCATAGCCTGACCTGGCTTGCGCTGCTTTCTTAGAATAATAGGTTCTCTCCGGCACCGCACAGGCGCAGCCATCTGACAGGTCGGCTATGCGGATAGTTGACTTGAAATAGCGCGCTGCAACCGTTAAGTTGTCGGATCCGATAGCTCAAGGCTCAAATCTGTGTCGTTTAAATGGGTACTGCAGTATCGCTACCTGGTCATTGCGGGCTGTCTGGTGCTGGTGGCCCTGGCAGCGGCTGGCAACCAGCATCTTCGTTTCAATCCTGACCTTCGTTCGCTGTACGATCAGCAGCACCCCATCGTCCAGCAGCTGGCAATGGTGGAAGAAGAGTTTAGCAAGCGCGACCAGATCATAGTAGTTCTCAGCGTTGAGCGGGGCACTGTGTACCAGGCTGATGTCGTAGAACTGATACAGATACTCACCGACCAAGCCTGGCAATTGCCCTACGCGAGCCGAGTGGATTCCATCACCAACTTCCAATACACCTTTGCAGATGGCGATGACTTGATTGTGTCCGACCTGGTTCCGGCTGGGGAGTACGACAATCAGGAGATACTGCAAAGGCTGCAGCACGTTGCAGAAACTGACCCGGCCTTACAGCGAGTCGTGGTATCGAGTGCTGGTGATGTCACCGCGGTAAACATCTCTTTTCAGGCAGAGAGCCACCAGAAACTGATGGCGGCGATGCCGGAGTTTGTGGGCGCCGCTTCGGCCTTGGTCACGGAATTGGCCGAGCGTTATCCGCAGGTGAACTTTATGCTCAGCGGAAACCATGCGGTCAATTCTGCGATTCAGGCATACGCACAAAAAGACAGTTCTCAGTTAATCCCGCTGATGCTGCTGATTATGGCCTTGATCTTATTAGTGCTGTTGCGCTCGATTTACGCGTGTTTTGCATGTGTTGTCGTTGTTATTGCAACCGGTGCGTCCACTATGGGGATATTTGGTTGGCTGCGTCTGGAAACCGAGATTGTCAGTATCATCGCACCGATCGTGGTCATGACGCTGGCCGTCGCCGACACGGTGCACGTTGTCAACGGCGCTATTCAGGGTCGAAGTAATGGACTGGCTCAATGGGACAGTATACTGAACTCCCTTGCGCTCAACTTCCAGCCCATTTTTCTCACGTCACTGGCGACCGTGTTTGGAGTCATTACATTCAGCTTTACCGACTTCCCACCGCTTAGAAAACTGGCCGTTATCATTGCCGTTGGGGTCACAATCGCGTTTGTTCTTTCAGTGACTTTATTACCAGCCTTACTCAGCTTGCGCCCTTTAAAACAGCGCCAGAATGCGAAACCGGGGCCGGTGCTCGTATGGCTGGCCGGACTTTCAACCAATCATGCCAAAACGATCGCCCTATGTTGCATACCGCTTGCTGCGCTGGTTTTTTGGCTGGCACCGCAAAATGTTATGGACGAATCACCGAGGGTGTTCTTTGAGGAGCAAACACCTGAGCGGCAAGTGAACGATTTCGTTGAAGCCAAGCTGGCTGGTCTGGTGTCCACTGAAATAGCTATTTACAGTGATGGTCCGGACTCGGTAATGGACCCTGATTTCCTGAACACCGTAGATCGCTTTGTGAACTACCTGCGCGAACGCGGTGACATCACTCATGTGGCTAGCATTACCGATACTTTGAAGCGGCTGAACCGCAGCCTTCATGGCGATGATGAGCAATATTATCGCCTGCCCGAATCGCGGGAGTTGGCGGCTCAGTATTTGCTGCTGTACGAGTTGTCATTGCCAGCGGGTATGGAGTTAACCCATCAGCTTAATATTGACAAGTCAGCAACTCTGGTCAGTGCAATGCGCGCAAGTGCTACCGCTGAGGCCGCCGTTCGGCTCAATGCCGAAACCAGAAATTGGTTTGAACGCGAGGCACCAGAGTTGCGAGTTGCGGTCACCGGTGTTGGTCAGTCATCCAGTGAGCTTGCCTATACCTATCTTATTCCGTCGATGCTGCGTGGTGGCGCGATTGCAATTTTAACCGTATGCCTGATCTTGCTGTTTGCCTTGCGCAGTGTTCGTCTTGGCTTGTTGGGTATGCTGGCAACCTGTTTTCCGATCGCTGTCGGTTATGCAGGGTGGGCTATCCATAGTGGTATCTTAGGCTTTGCTGTATCAGCAGTGGCCGGTATTTGTCTTGGCGTTGTGGTCGATTTCTCAATTCATTTTCTAAGTAAGTACCGCATGGCGAAAGTAAAAGGCCACACAACGGTTCAAGCTATTGAGTTTGCCTACGACAAAGTATCCAGAGCAATTTGGATAACAATGATTGTATTGGTGAGCGGGTTTTGGGTGCTTACACGCTCTGATATCGGGTTGAATTCAGACCTGGGCTTGTTGACCGGCTTTGTCATACTGCTGTCGGCGCTGTTCAACCTGTTAGTGCTGCCGGCATTACTCGTATTATTTGATACAAAAACTATGGAAGGTAGTGCTGCCTGAGCAGTTTTTGCTGCGAGGTAAACGCGAAGTCATCAAGTACAATGTCGCTTAGCTTTAACCACATCACATCATCCAGATCGTCCATCGCCGTCACTTCGGGTCGTTGATCACAGCGAATTTCAAAAAATGCATCTGTTGTATCGTATTCAACATTCGCATAATGGTACACATTGTTACCTGAACCAAGATACCTGGCGTCACTGAGCGTCAAGCCTAATTCTTCGTGCAGTTCGCGATACAGCGCGTTTTCCAGGCTCTCACCAGGGTCAACAAATCCACCAGGCAGATCGAGCAGGCCTTTACAGGGGTTGCGCCCACGTTTACCGACCAGCATTTCATCACCATACAAGATAACGGCCGCCACCGCGCTGGCGGCGTTTCGGTAGAACTGGAATCGGCACTCGCCGCACACCAGCTTCTTGCGGCCAATCGGCTGGAAAGCCAGGTTGCCGCATGCAGGGCAAAAAAGCGGCCCTGAGCCATCCACGCTAGCCTTGATCGAGTAACTCACGCAAGTTGATGACCGCCGAGTTAGCCCGCGACAAGTAGGAAGCAGTGACCAGAGAATGGTTGGCAAACAGGCCAAAGCCATTACCGTTGAGCACGATTGGGCTGTTAATCGGTTGTAAGGCGGCTTCTAACTCGCGGATTATCTGACGCAAGCTGACACTCGCGTTTTTGTCGTTCAATACTTGTTGGAAATCATTCTCTGCGGCACGCAGGAAATGCACCAAAGCCCAGGCCGAGCCGCGCGCTTCGTACAGCACGTCGTCAATTTCCATCCACGGCGTTTTTACCTCAATATCAGCGGGCGTGGCCGTTGAGTTTTCCGCCGCGCGCTCGCCGGCAAGATCGGTGTTCACCCGACTTTGACCGACACTGGCGCTTAGCCGTTGCGACAGACTACCCAGTCGTTTTTCCACCACCGACAACCACTCGCGTAAATTATCTGCACGCGCGTAAAACTGGGCGTCGACAGTGTCCGGATTTGCCAGCGCATCGCGGTAAGCATTGAGGAAATCAACGCCTTCTTCGTACTTGCTCTCACAGCTGGGCAGAATCCACCAGGTGTGATCAGAGTTGAACGCTGGCTCGGCTTTGCTCAGGTTAATGTTTTCAACCGACTGAGATTGTGAACGGCTGTAGTCATTGCGCAAGGCCTTTACCACATCGCGCAGTTGAATCAGCGCGCCGTATTCCCAGTTGGGCATGTTATCTAAAATGACAAACGGTGGTAGTTTGTCGTTGCTCATAAAACCACCGGGTTTGTCCAACAACGTGCTGGCAACACGAGCCGCAGTATCGGCTGTCGCATAACCGGCAGGTGCGGGTTTGCCGTCCAGTTCCCAGTTAACCCACAGCAAGTCCGGTTCACGTGACACGTACCAACCGAGAAGGCTGGTCAGCAACAGAACGACCAACAGCACTACGATTGTGGCTGATCCACCGCTTTTGCCAGTGCGTGTGCCAGACGACTGACTTACTCGAAATGCCAGTGTATCTTTCAGTTCTTGCCAAAGTTCAGCCACGGCCATCGATTATGTACTCCTCTTGAATCACGCGTCATTGCGGCGCAGTATACACCCACTCATGGTGGACCGCTGAATGTCAGCGCTCACCCTTTTGCTGGAGTTTCCTTATGCGCACTGCATTAACGCTTGCTGTTGTTTGGTCGATCGCTGCCTTTATCGCGTTCGCCGGTTCCGACGGGTCGGTAACGGCAGGGGTTTTGCCGTTATTTGCAGTGTGCGTACTCGTTGCATTTGCGATGCAATGGCTGGCCTTTATTCCTTCCTGGCTGCTGAAAACCGAAAAGTTTTACGATTTAACCGGCGGGGTTACCTACGTGGTACTGATGGTGCTTATCCTGGCACTGCTGCCGGGTGCACCAGCCAGAGCCCTGTTACTTGCCGGGCTGATCTCTGTATGGGCGATACGCCTGAGCGGTTTTCTGTTTATGCGTATCTCCAGCGATGGTTTTGACCGTCGTTTTGACAAGATCAAAACCAATTTCGGGCGACTGTTTATCACCTGGAATCTGCAGGCTTTGTGGGTGAGTGTCACTGCCGGCGCGGCAATGGCCGCCATGAGCTCCGCACAACCTCAGCCACTGGGCTGGCCGGCTGCCTTGGGTGTGGCGATCTGGCTGACCGGGTTTCTTATTGAGGCCACTGCCGATGCCCAAAAACGGCGGTTTCGCGCGTCTGCTAAAAAAGACCAGGAATTTATCAGAAGTGGACTCTGGGCTTACAGCCAGCACCCCAATTATTTCGGTGAGATAGTGCTCTGGTGCGGTATCGCACTGATCGCTGTGCCCGTGCTCGGAGGATTAAGCTACTTGACCTTGCTATCACCAGTCTTCGTGTACCTGCTGCTGACCAAAGTGAGTGGCATTAACTTACTAGACGCAGCCGCCGAAAAACGCTGGGGCGATAATCCGGCATTCCAACAATACCGGCAAGCAACGCCGACACTGGTGCCCGGTCGACCTAAACCTAGCGATTGAATGGGGTATGTTGCCGTTATCACCGTTTGTCTGTAAACGGTGCAGGTAGTTGTGTGGTTGTACATTTTCTGAACTTTAATTAGAAGTATTGTCGCCCATGGGTGACCCACTACAGACTGCCGCCGGGATTGGTTATGAATAAGGAAGTGCTTGAAGTTCGCGATGATATTCAGGCGGCAATTGCTGCTGAACGGTTGGAGTTACCAACATTGCCGGAAGTTGCCATGCAGGTGCGCAAAGTGGCAGGGGATGACACGGCAGACTGCAATAGCCTGATGCACGTGATTTCCGAGGACCCCGCTGTCAGTGCTCACATGTTGAGAGTCGTGAATTCACCATTGATGCGCCGCAGCGACAAACCGGTGACCGATCTTCGTCTGGCATTAATGCAGATGGGCTTTGATACCTCTGCCAACCTGGCTGTGGGTATTGCTATTGTCCACATGTTCATGGCGGACAACAAGGTCATTGGCGAAAGGATGCGAGCCGCATGCAAGCAGAGTACCGAGGTGGCGGGCCTGTCTCAGGTGATTTGCAAATTCAGCACGTCTTTGCAACCGGAAGTGGCGATGTTGGCCGGTTTGGTTCACAACATCGGTGTGTTACCGGTATTGAAGTTCGCGCAGGAAAAACCGGCACTGGTTCAGCAGCCGGTCTTTCTGGACATGGCAATACATGCTTTGGCACCCGAACTCGGAGATCAGATACTAACGCACTGGAACTTTGACGAAGACTTGCGTCACGTACCATCCCAGCACTTACAGTTCAATCGTGAGGTTCCTGAAGCTGATTACGTTGACCTTGTCACGTTCGCGGTACTGCAGGCGGCGCAGGGAACTGATTCGCCGCACGCGCAGGTAGACCCTGATGTTGTTACCGCTTACAAACGCTTGAATATGGGCGCCGCCAACGATGAGCTGCACTCCGAAGAAATGCAGGAAAAATTTCAGGCAGCATCATCTGCGCTCGGCTAGGGCCTGTTGAGCAACCACGCTGCATCGCGGGCACCGTGACGGTGGGTTCTTCAGTGTAATTTTAGCAATGTTCCAAGCAGCTGAAGAACGCTGTGCTATCGTCGCACTCAACAGCAAGCCTGAAGAGTTTAGTGCTATGAGTCAGTGTCCCCACATCAATCTTGCCGACCCAGACAGCTACATTGGTGGCGTTCCGTTCGAGTGGTTGCGCGAGCTAAGAGAAAAAGAACCTGTGTTTTGGCAAGTTGAGCCGCAATTTGCCGAAGGCGGTTATTGGGCGATTACAAAACACAAAGACCTGGATTATGTGTCAAAAAATCCAGCCATTTTCAGTTCAGCGGAGCGAACCTGTCTAATGAAGGACATGGCGCCGGAGCAGCTTGAGCTTAATCGAATGATACTGATTAATATGGACCCGCCGGATCATATCAAACACCGTCGTATTGTTCGTAATGCGTTTACGCCGAAAGTGGTTGATTCCTATCACGAGCGCTTCAAAGTGATTGCCAAACACATCATTGACCAGATTGCAGACCAAGGTCGTTGTGAGTTTGTGCAGGACGTTGCCGCCGAGCTGCCGCTGATTGCTATTTGCGAACTGATGGCTGTTCCTCTTGACCGTCGCAAAGATGTCTTCGAGTGGACCAATATTATGATTGGCTCAGAAGACCCCGATCTGAGTACCAGTGAGGAAGACGGGCAGATGGCTATGGCTGAGCTGTTTGCGCTCGGTCATCAGTTGGCCACGGACTATCTTGAGGGTAAGGCAGTTGCTGAAAACACCGGTTATCTGATGAGTGCACTACTGGACGGTATCGAGGGTGAGAAGCTCAACGAAGTAGAGTTCAGCACTTTTTTTCTGATATTGCTGGTTGCAGGTAACGAGACGACGCGCACGGTGACGGCGCAAGGCATGCGCTTATTGATGGAGCACCCAGATGCTTTGCAACAACTGATCGATAAACCGGATTTAATTCCTGACGCGATTGAAGAAATGTTGCGCTATCACACCGCGGTGGTCAGTTTTCGTCGAACTGTTATGGAAGACGCGCAGCTGCCCAGTGGTCACACTGTGAAAAAAGGCGACAATGTCGTGTTGTTTTATCACTCTGCCAGTCGCGACGAAGAAGTATTCGACGATCCCGATACGTTCGATATTACGCGCGCACAGCGTGAAGATGTCCGAAACAAACACCGCGCTTTTGGCATAGGTGAGCATTTCTGTCTGGGATCGCATTTGGCCAGATTAGAACTACAGGTCATCTTTGAAGAGATCATACCCAGGCTGCGTAACCCAAGACTGGCGCAACCGGTCAGTTGGCTGAGATCAAACTTCATTAACGGCATCAAGGAAATGCACATTGAGTTCGATGCCAACTGAGCTCTTCCTCGTATCAACTCGGAGAAGCCTAATCCCTGACAGCGAGTAAACCGCGGAGTAGAGCTTCTATCGCCGCATGGGTTGCCGGGATACTGCGTTTTTGCACCACGCGCAAGCGATACCAGGCTTCAAATGATACAGCCACGCAAACGGCGTCAACCTTGTCTATGGGCATGCTGCGAAGCTCTGGCAACCAATGCATCAGACTTTTTCTGAGTTTCTGCACGTTGCCTTCGTAGTTTTTTTGCAGGGACTCAACCCGCCAAAATTGTGCCTGCACTGACATTTGCAGATTGGTGGTCTTCTCGAAAGCACGGCCAAAATGGCTAACCAGGTTGGTGATTCTCTGGTCCAGGGTGCCTTCGCGGTTGCCGCCGGCAAACCATTGTTCGTAATCGTCCTTGACACGTTCATCAAGCCGAACATAAAGATCGTTCATCTCGTTGAAATGGCGAAACACGGTGCGAATACCAACACCGGCTTGCCTGGCCACCTGCTCAGCGGTGGGTACCAGCGTGCCGGCCTCAACCAGCTCCACAATGGCATCAACAATTTTCTGCTGACTGCGCTCCGATCGTAAGGTACGACCGTCTTTAGGTTTGTCGGTGTTCAACGCGGTGATGTTTTAGCAGCGGCCAGCAACGCCAACACGCCCACAATGATTTCGATTGCTATTGACTGTGTTTCAAAAGTGGCACCGTGCACTCCCCAGGCCACTGTTCGAAATACGGCGGTCAACAGCAATAGTATCGCAGCAGCCTGAAGCCAGGCTTTTTGCTCGGTAAATACTCCGATCAACAACATCGCTGACAATGTGAAAAAGAAAGACCCAAGATCGCCGACCTGGGTGCTCAACCCAGCACCTTCGAGAAGCGGCATCCCGAACGTAGGGGCAGTACTCGCGGGGTCGGTAACCCAGCCGAGTCCAACGAAAGCAAACAGCAAGGCGGGCAGTCCCAGAGCAATTTTCAGTGCAATATGCATAATGTTAACCTTTTATTATTCAGTGAGTTGATCATGTAAACAGTTCTATTGTCAGCTACTTCCAGCAAGAATTTCATCAATGCTCGCTTGCATGCGTTCAATTGACTGGCGCCGGCAATCCAGTTTGTTCTGTGCGTACACCTCGACGGGCATTTCGGCTAACATTTTAGCTATATCAGTTGCGCGCGAAAGTACCGCGTCTGGCTCAACAAGCTCGTCCACAAACCCGGCTTCAACTGCCTGCTCGGGCGTAAACGCCTGCGCTTGAATAACCGCCGCGGTCAAAAAACGGCGCGACAAACGCGCAGCGGCAAACTCATGCAATACCACAGGCAGTGTCATGCCAATTGCGGTTTCTGGCAGGCGGTGTGTGTAGTTGCCAGACACCGCAACTCGCGTGTCACAGGCCAATAGCATAAATGAGCCTGCGGCGATGCCATGGCCTGTGCAGGCTGCGACCAGAGGCTGTGGGTGCTTGAACAGACGCAGCAGCATTGGGAAGCCGCGTTGAACCAATGCCAGGGAGGCGTCCGCGCCTTTGGCAAACTCGGCGAGATCAAAGCCACCGGAGAATATTCCTTCCCGACCCGCAATGACCACGGCTTTGGCTTCCTGCTCTGCGCGGTCCAGATAGGTATGAATATCGTCTATTAACGCGTGCCCAACTACATTTGCCTTGCCATCGTCCATGCTCAATACGGCGATGTCATCGTTGAGTTCGTAGTTGATCATATTGTCTCTCATTAGGGCGTGGAATAAATTCGCGCCGCTTTACTGGGCTGCAGAGATATGGCAGAGTTTATGCCAACAGTCTATTGAAATGAGGGCCGCGGTCAAGCGGCAATTACTTATGGGTAACGAAGATACCTTGTACGCAGCACAACAGGGCGTTGCCACAATTACGCTCAACCGGGAAGACAACAAGAACGCACTGAGTGCCGGATTGCTTAACTCACTCGGCGACAACCTTAAGCGTGCCGAGCAGGACACTGCTGTACGCGCAATTGTGTTAACCAATCACGGCAATACATTTTGTGCCGGGGCGGACCTCAAAGGTGACAGCAGTGTGGAACCGCGTTATCAGCTACCTGAGCTGTTTGGGTTGATGCAAACCAGCAGCAAACCCGTGGTAGGACGGATTGCAGGGCATTGTATGGGAGGTGGTGTTGGTTTGGCGGCGGCTTGTGATGTATCCATTGCCGCTGACGATATCAAGTTGGGGTTTACCGAAGTTCGGATTGGGGTTGCACCGGCTATTATCTCGGTGGTTTGTCTACCGAAAATGCGCTATGGCGATGCCATGGAGTTGTTTCTGTCTGGTGAGCGTGTGTCTTCGTCGTATGCGGCACAATTGGGCTTGCTGAATCACGCGGTACCGCGAGCAGAGCTGGATTCGAAGCTTGATGAATTGCTGGCCAAGCTGGTCCGCGGCGGGCCCATGGCACTGGCCGCAGCAAAACAACTGGTGGTTAAGGTTCCGGATATGGATCGAACCGCCGCTTTTGAGTGGACGGCGGGTGTTTCAGCGGCTTTGTTCGGCTCAGACGAAGCGGCGCAAGGCATAAAGGCATTCAGAGAGCGGAAAGACGCGCCCTGGGTGCCTGCTGAGGATTAAGAGGCGAGCGCCCGATGCCCGCCGCTTACATCGGTGAGCCCGGCAGATATTGTTTAAGCGTTAGTGCATTGCCACTTTGGCTGAAATCCAATCGGCCAAGAAACGACATGCCCAGCAGTATATCCTGGCCCGGCATGTGAGGGTTAATGTTGGCCTGAACATTGCGCAAGGTGATCGGACCAATATTCACTTGCCTCAACAATGTCGAGTAGACAGACACTACGCCGTTGGCTGTCATCACTGACACAGCACGACCGCGGGTCAGGCCCAGTTGCTTCTCCAGCTGCGCCGGTATACTGACGTCGGTAGCCCCGGTATCCAGGAAGAATTCTACAGGCTTGCCATTGATTTCACCGCTGCTGACATAATGCCCAAACTTATTGCGCTGCAGAACAACACTCACTTGCTGGCTGGACACCTGAGTGGATGGTGAGCGGTTGGGGTTTCGTTGCTGCTCAATCGCATCATCAAAGTACAGGTAGCCCAACATCACGACGGCAATGGTGAGGGCTGCGTAACTCAGCCCCTTAATCATTGTTGAGTGCTCGTTCTCAGCTTGCCTGTTCATAGAGATGCCGCGACTTGCTGCAACACTAAATCTGGCCCTCATTAAGCTGTTTTACTGCGTAGTCTACCGCCCGGGCAGTAAAGGCCATGTAGGTTAGTGATGGATTGACGCACGACGCTGAGGTCATGAACGACCCATCGGTAACAAACAGATTGCTCACTTCATGCGCCTGATTGTATTTGTTCAGTACCGACTTGCCCGGGTCATCGCCCATGCGAGCGGTACCCATTTCGTGAATGCCGGCACCGCCGACGCTCATCTGTTCAGGTTTACTTAAGATATGGTATAGAGAGCCAGCTGCGCGCAGTATTTTTTCTGCTTGTGTCGCTGTGTCTGCCGCGATTTTGCGTTCGTTGTCACCCCAGTCAAATTCGGTGACGACCAGGGGCACGCCGAAACGGTCGGTTTTCTGTGGGTGTAATCGAATCTGGTTACTTTCGTAGGGCAGACATTCAAAGAAGCCACCCATTGCCCAAATCCAGAACGAACCGGGTTTGCCCAGTGATTCCTTTAATTTGGCGCCAAATCCACGCTGATTGAACGAGGTCTGCCAGTCTGGGCGTAGACAATGCGCCTGATAACCGTAACCGCGAATAAAGTCGGCATCCTCGTCTTGTCGCCCTATGTTTCGAAAGCGGGGTATGTACAAACCATTGGGGCGGTTGCCTTTAAAATACATATCTGGGTGGTCAACAAACATCCCCATGTGGCCGATCATGCCATGGTCCATCACGTATTTTCCCAGCGCGCCGCTGGCATTTGCCAGACCATTGGGGTGTGAACTACTTGCGGAGTTCAATAGTATCTGGGTACTGGCAACGGTTGACGCACACAAAAAAATCAGCTTTGCTGAAAAGCTTCGTTGTTCTTTACTAACAGTATCAATGGTGTTTACCGCAACAATCTTGTCACCTGCGTCGTTGTGGACGAGCTTACTGACCAATTGATTCGGCAGTAAGGTGAGGTTTCCTGTTGCTCGCGCAGCTGGCAGGGTAGAACTCTGCGAGCTAAAGTAGCTACCCGTTGAGCAGCCGTTGTGGCAAGGACCGCAGTAGTGACAGGGTGCGCGCCCCTTGTGTTCCCGGGTCAGTACAGCACAGCGCCCCATTGTGATTTTCACGTTGTCGAGTTTCTTTTCGACGCGCTTTTTTATGGTTTTTTCCAGTTCATAGTATTCCATCGGAGGCAGGAATTTGCTGTCGGGTAAATGCTCCAGGCCTTCCTCCTGACCACTGATGCCGGCAAATTCCTCTACGTAGCTGTACCACGGCTCTATCTCTTTGTAGTCAAGCGGCCAGGGTATCTGAATACCATCACGGGCATTGGCCTTGAAATCAGCATCACTCCAGCGGTAGGTTTGCCGGCCCCATAGCAGTGAGCGACCACCTACAACGTCAGCGCGTTTCCAACTGAAAGGTTTGCCCTCGGTCTGTAGGTAGGGATTCAGCCGGTCGTTATTCCAGTACTGCAAATTGGTCGCCATCAACGCATAAGAGTCGCTTTGGATGGGGTAGTCACTGGCGATTAACTCACGGTCAGGCATGCCGTAGTAATCGAGATTCCAGCTGTTGGCGTGTTCGCCAATGTAATCTTTGCCGTGCTCGATGTTCTTGCCGCGCTCGAGTACAAGAACTCTAAGACCTCGCTCAGTCAACTCTTTTGCCGCCCAGCCACCTGAAATGCCCGAGCCAACAACAATGGCATCAAACTCTGTTGCATTGTTTTCCGGCATTACAAATCCTCGGCGGCACTGATGGGTGGACTGACTGAGCGCATGGGCGTCTGTGTGGAATACGTGCGTTGCTCCGGCTGCAAGCTGACACTGCCGTCAAATGCCCCCATTGGGTTTGGTGTCAGAAATTGCCTGGCACCTGTTTCAGATAACATGAAGCCAAGAATGGTCAGTTCCTTGAACTGGCAAATAAAAGGCGCATTCGAATCCCAGATGCGCATGGTATTGCCCATTCGAAACCATTCCGCGTCAGACGCTTCATCTTCAAGCGCTTCGAGTAAAGCCAGCTGTTGATCCGCATCCTGGCGGAGATATCCGTTTGCGCGTCGGTCCAGCTCAGCCAGCCCTTTCATAAAATTCGCCCGCTCTTCATCGTTAAACCAGGCCGAAACCATGGCCTCTATAAATTGCGGAACGCCGGCATCTATTGCTCCTGGAGTATCGGTGCGCGGAATGGTCAGCTCGCTCATTGCAGCTACCATCGCTCGTTGCTCGCCCGAGAATAGTGTCAATGTTACCCGGTCAAGATAAGAGCCTCTGGCGCCCAGATAAGTCTGCTGTTCGAGTGTCAGCGCCCAGGTATCAGGTACAACACCGGACCCTGCTGTGAGCAGTGCAGCACACTGTAAAAATTCGCGGCGATTCATGTCTTACGCTCCGAATGTGAGTGGCGAGATAGCAGGCCAACAATAGAGCCTACGACAAGGCCTCCGGCTAGGGAGACGATCAGGTGATAGCCGTACAAATCAAGTACGAATGCCAGTCCGCGGAATACGCTATAGCCCCAATAGAGCCAGCCAACACTGAAAAGATGGCTGATTTCATAAAAAAACCAGGCCGTTGGCTCAAGGCCAAAACGTAGAAACAGCGCTGTTACCAGCCCCCAAAATATAGCTTTC
Source organism: Gammaproteobacteria bacterium (assembly GCA_030429735.1). GTDB lineage: Bacteria > Pseudomonadota > Gammaproteobacteria > Pseudomonadales > JAUIET01 > JAUIET01. The sequence goes on along the minus strand of JAUIET010000014.1, from coordinate 31,563 downwards.
ACTGTGCCAGCCTTTCTTATTCGACATGTGATTCTATCGTATTCGCAGTTTCATTGCCTTACACTGCGTTTACACCAATGCCAGGTGCGAGTACAAGCGTTCACCGGAGTATCAAGCCATGTCAGCGAAGCAAACCAGATCTGAACAAAACAAGGCAGTAGTTGAAACAATGTGGCGGGCACTGTCTGACATGGACTGGGAAACCATGAAAGACTGCATGCACCCGGAAATACACTATCGAGATGTACCGTCTGACGATCCAGGGGCGCATGGTCCAGAGAACACTGTTAAGCGACTGATGATCGCGTTTGCCCACCTGGAAAAACAGGAGCAGGAAACCCATCACATCGCCGCAGATGGCGACGTGGTGTTCCTGGACCATACTGAAACCTGGACGTTCAAGTCGGGTGAAACAGCGGCCCATACGTTTGCGAGCATGCACGAAATGAAAGATGGCAAAGTGTATCGATGGAGCGATTACTGGGATTTGCAGAAATTTGTCTCGCAGTTTCCGGATTGGTTCCTGGAAGAGATGGCAAAAAGTACTGCCGAGGATTTCCAGTAGATCCTGCTCTGTATGCTTGCCGAACTTGCCCGCGGTTCAAATTGACCCTATAGTGCACGGAAGCTAGTTTCTGGCACCGCCATGCACGCTTTCCAGTTTTCACAATCTGCTTTTGCGATTCGAGACGATCTGAAGCTCGCTTATCGCGAGTATTGGCGTGCGCTAGCAGAGGCCGGCACCTGGTGGACTGGTGCACAAAGAGTGGCGATTGCGGAAGAGACGCGCAGAGCGATTGACTGCGCTCTTTGCGCTGAACGAAAACAAGCGCTGTCGCCCTATCAGTACGATGGTGAGCACGACAGCGCAGACAGCAGTGCCGCTGTGATTTCCACGAACGCGATTGACGCCGCGCACCGCGTTATCACCGACCAGTCCCGGATCACCAAACGTTATATCGACACTCTTAACGCTGACGACCTGCCACATTTGGCCTTGGTTGAGTTAATAGGGGTTGCGGTGACGGTATTCAGCATCGACGAATCGATGCGCGCACTTGGGTTACCTAGAGAGCCGCTCCCCGCCCCGGTTGAAGGTGAGCCAACGCGCTACACGCCACCTGGTTTATCAATGGAGACCGGGCAGGTGCCGATGATTGCCGAGAAAGACCTTGGTCCACAGGAGCGTGACCTTTGGCCAAAACAGAGATCGGCTAACGTGCTGCGTGCGTTAAGCGCTGTGCCCAACGCGGTCCGTGAATGGATGTTGGTGGCGAACGCCCAGTATCTCAGTATGAAACAGATGATGACTATGCTTGCCGATACGCATCGCTCCTTGAATAGAATGCAGATGGAATTGGTGGCCGGCAGGGTGTCGTCACATAATGAGTGTTTTTACTGAACCAGCTCACACGCTACGATGCTCAGTTTGAGTGCCGATAAAACCGCTTCCAAGATCGATTTACAGATGGTGAATGGACATGCGGGTGCCGCACAGAGCAGTCAATTGCAGTGGGCGCGTGAACTAATGGAGTTTGCAACGGCAATCGCGTCGCGAGATGAGTTGGAACTTTCACGTACTCGCGATGCCCTATTGACTGTTGCGGGTGCAGACGTGGTGGTAGACGCTGCCTGTGTGGCGGCCAACTTCCAGCGTATGGTTCGCATTGCCGATTCAACCGGCATACCGGTAGATGCACAGAGACAGCCAATGATGGATGCGGCAGCTGAAGCCCTGCAATTACGGCGTTTTGAATCGTCAAAAAATACGCCGCCGCTTGGCCGTTTTAAAAAACTGTTGGGTCCGCTGCAACGCAAGTTGGGTCCAATCATAATGCGCCGCGTTGCGAGCAAACAATGACTGGCGGAGTTAACTGAGCACATGAACAAAATTCTGGTGTCTGCGGCGGCTGTTGCCGCCATGCTGCTGGCCGGGACCTATGTGTTCAAAGACCAGCTGAAGGAATCCGCGTTGGATCTGATGCTGGCGGATATGTACCTTCCGGAAGACAACGATGATTTTGATCCGGGCATGCTCATTAACAATCCCTTTCCCGACATCAAAGCCATTTATGATGGGCGCGAGATTACCCGCATTGATGAATTTATCAAAGACAAAGGGATGATTTTTATTGCCAATCGCTCGGTTGATTGGTGACCCTTCTGCATGGCGCAATTCGTGCAATTGCAAAGCAAATTTAAAGACTTTAACGAAGCTGGCATTGGCGTCGTAGCACTCACCTACGATGCCCCTGAGATACAAAAGTCGTTCGCGGATAAAAATGGGATCGAGTATCCATTTTTGTCAGATATTGATGCGACCAGTGTTAACGCGCTTGGCATTCTCGACCAGGCGTACGCGCCTGGTGATGATGCGTATGGCATTCCTTACCCAGGCATATTCCTTGTCAACGCTGACCGAAAAATCGTAGGTAAGATATTTATTGACGGCTATGCGAAAAGAGTAACGGCCGAATCTGTATTTATAACAGCAATGCAGCTGCTAGCCCGCATTGATCATGAACCCACGGCTGCAAACGCCACCAGCCTATAAAACACGGTGCGTGCTCCTTCCAGGTGCTCGACGGACTGCCAAGTACGCCTGTGCGCCTTCCAGTCCGCGCCACACCGTGTTTTACAGACTGTTGACGCTTTCGCTTCGCGCGTTCATGAGCAATGCGGGCTAGCCCCCTAAAAAACCGCCTGACTGATGTGCCCAAAGATTGTGGTACACCTTGCCGTTGTCCAATAGCTGCTGGTGAGTACCCTGTTCGACAATACTACCTTCATCAAGAACGATTAACCTGTCCATCGCGGCGATCGTTGACAGTCGGTGCGCGATAGCAATGACGGTTTTTCCGGCCATCAATTCGTAGAGGCACTGCTGAATGGCTGATTCGATTTCAGAGTCCAATGCCGAGGTGGCTTCGTCCAGAATTAGAATAGGCGCATCTTTTAGTAATACTCGCGCAATGGCTATGCGCTGACGTTGCCCGCCCGACAGGGTGACACCACGTTCGCCTACGTGAGCTTCGTAGCCGGTTCTCCCTTCTGAGTCGCGCAGATTCAATATGAAATCATGGGCTTGTGCTTTTTTTGCAGCCGCAAACAGCTCACTGTCAGTTGCGCCGGGTCGGCCGAACATAATGTTCTCGCGCACTGTGCGATGAAGAAGAGACGTGTCTTGCGAAACAGTTGCAATATTTTCGCGCAAGCTTTTCTGAGTAACGCCCGCGATATTTTGCTTGTCGATGCAAATGTTGCCTGAATCTATGTCATAGAAACGCAGCAACACATTTACGAGAGTGGATTTTCCGGCACCCGATCGCCCTACCAGGCCAATTTTTTCACCGGCAGCGATCGACAAGTCGAAGTTTTCGAACACGACAGTACTGTCTGAGCCGCCTTGGTAGCCGAAGTTCACGTCTTGGAACTCAATTTGACCGTTGGTTACGAGCAGCTCCTTGGCATCTGGTGCGTCGACTACTTGCTGTCGAACAGACAAGGTATTCATGCCATCATGCATTGTGCCGATGTTCTCAAACAGCTGGCTTACTTCCCACATTATCCAGTGCGACATGCCTGTCAGGCGAATCGCAATAGCCATTGCAATGGCTATTGCACCCGGTGAGACTGCAGCATTGGCCCATAAGTACAGGCCGAAAGCTGCGGTTGTAAACACCAGCAACATGTTGACGCTCCATACACAAATATCCAGCCCTGATACCAGCCGCATCTGCGGATGCACAGTGCCCATGAATTTGTGCATGGCTTTGCGTGCATAGCCAGATTCGCGCTCCGAATGGGAAAACAGTTTTAAGGTTAATATGTTTGAATAGCTATCGACAATTCGGCCGGTCATATCGGCGCGAGCGTCGGCCTGGCGACTGGAAATACTCTCGAGCTTTGGCAGAAAATACCGCAGGCACATTATGTACAAGCAAAGCCATGCAAGGATGGGTAGACACAAGCGCCAATCCGCATTAATGACCAGTATCAGCGTTGTCACAAAATACACCAGCACAAACACCATGACATCCAGCACCGTCATCACGGTGTCGCGCACGGCCAGGGCTGTTTGCATCAGTTTGGTTGCAATGCGACCTGAAAACTCTTGCTGGAAAAACGAATAGCTCTGGTCAAGCAAGTAGCGATGCGCTTGCCAACGGACAATCATTGGAAAATTACCCATCAGTGTTTGATGTACAAGCAAGGTGTTGGCCACCACCAGCAGAGGAATCACAAGCAGTATGAAAACGCTGAATGCCAGCAGCAATGGCCACTCCTGTTCAAGGAAATACTGTGGGTCACGCAGCGCCAGCCAGTCGACCAGCTGGCCCAATACAGCGTAAAGCATCGCCTCGCTGATGGCGATCAGGGCGGTCAGTATTGCCATCAGAATCAGCAGCGGTTCGACACTTCGGGTGAAGTATCGGCAGAACTGAAACAGAGTGTCTGGCGCTTGTCGTGGTGGTTCGTTGGGGTAGGGGTCAACCAAGCCTTCAAACCAACTGAGAATTCGATTCATCATCAGAGGTTACACGCGACCCGCTCGGCAAGCAATTTGGATTATTGCACGACGTTTGAAAAGTACCGGCTAAATTGCGGTACATATCGGCGAGCGACAATTACACTTCGTTCTGCTGTGATTTTTGTTGGTGACGATCGCAGGGGTATTCTGGAGAACGGTGGTTATTTTGTATTCTGACGTCAGGTATGGACCGGGCAACCTTCTGTTGTGGGCTGTAGTGTTTGCAATTATGTCGTGCGCACTGCCATCGGTGACGGAAGCTGACACGCGAAAAGCTGAAGCTCATCAGGACAGCCTGGAAAACAAGGCGGTGGAAGCCTGGTTGTATTTCTATCCGTTATTGGTGATGCAGGCCAGTCAGTTGGCGAGTGACCAAGCCCCCAGCAATACCTGGCAACATTCGGATGTAACGCGCCCGAATGAGTTCGCAGCGGGCGGCAAGCCTAACGCTGATACTGTGTACTCTCGAGCATGGCTGGACCTGCGTGACGGGCCAATCAATCTGCACGTACCTGACATGGGCGAACGCTACTATGTCATTCAAGGAATTGATCAATGGTCGCAAACGTTCGCCACGACGGGCAGTCGCGCCACTGGAAACAAAGCAGGAACCATTGTTTATTTACCACCCGGAATGCGCAAAGAACAATATATCAGCGGCCATTGGCCAATTGGAGCCACGTTTGTTGAATGCCCCGACTACAGAATTTTGTTGTTGGCACAAATGCAGCGAGGCGGACCTGAGCAGGCAAAACGCATAGCCGGCTTGCAGTCGAAATTCTTGCTGAGACGGCATGCAGAAACATTTCAATCTCATGAAAACAGACGTGATACCCCATCCATTGATGTTCCTGAGGCTTTACTTGCGAGCCTTGCGGCCGGGGTTACGCCTTCGAAGGCGGTGTTGCAACTTAGCCCTGCTGACTTCTTCAGCTGGGCTACCGCACTGTGGGGGAGCGCGAGCGTAACTTTGTCTGCCTCAGATCGTGAATTTGCCAAAGACATTATTCAGCTTGGCTTTTATCCCGGGCGCGCGATTCGATGGCAGGAGTTAACTGAACGAAGACAGCAGATGTTGACAGCTGCCGCACATAAAGCCAGGAAATTGCTGGATGCTGATAGCGTTACCTTGGCCAGCACTGTGCACAATGGCTGGCACTATCCGAAACGCAATTGGTACGCGGTTGATGGCCATAAGGTAAGTATCACGCAATCCGATAACTACGTGTTGCGGGCCCGGTTGGCGTCGACCGGGCTGGACTATCTGCCACCGGCAGAACTCATTGTCCTTACAGCCAGCCATCAGGCAATGGATGGTAATGTGCTTAACGGCGGTCAGGGCCAGCAATACGTGATTCAATTTGAAGCGAATAAATTGCCGCCGGTTGAGGCATTTTGGTCACTGTATGTCACCACCATGCAAGGTCAGCAGGCGAACAATCTTCTTGGCAGAAGCCACCTGGGCAGCGATGATGAGTTGTTGGTTGACGCAGATGGGCGGGTCACGATTTTTTTGTCTGCTGGAAACCCGTACGGGGACCGCAGCAGCAATACGGCCAATTGGTTACCCATTCCAGCACAAGACTTTCGTGTAGAGCTTCGTGCCTATCAACCCGGCCCCACATTTGGCAGTAATCCTAGCTGGCGAATGCCCGCTATCAGGAAGCAAACCTCGCCGCGCTAGTGCTACCGGGTGCTCAATGCAGAGTCGTGCTGGGTCAGCCGCTCATCATGGCTGACCCGGCTAGCGGCAGCGGCCTTGGGAAAGGTCTCATTGTGCGTTTTGGCCAGGGCCAGCGCATGAACATCCAATTCCGCCTGACCGGATTGTACGTACATTCCGGTCAACGAGGAAAGTAGCAGGGCGTAAAGTGCAATCGGTTTGAATCTCATAAGCTGTCACGTTAACTGGTAGTTCTGGTTAAATAATGCACACACTATGCCATTGGGATTATTGGTAATTATTTCAATGGTTTATGCTTTACTGCAGGTGTGGAGTATTGCGCTTTTGTATGATATTTCGACACTATTGCTTGTTTCGTTGCGAGTCACAGACCAGCGATATGCCTCGCTGCTATGTAAGCAAAGGTCATGGCGGGTCCGAGTGTTGCACCTGCGCCGGGATAGTAGCGCCCCATAGGTGATGCCGAGCTGTTACCTATCGCGTACAGCCCTGGTATTTCCTGATGCTGTCGATCAAGCACCTGCGCCCGATGATTAGTGCGCAAGCCGCCTTTGGTACCTATGTCGCCGGGGTGTATTTCGACCGCGTAATAGGGTGGCTCAGTCAGCGGAGCGAGACATGGGTTAGGTTGTATGCGGGCGTCACCGTATAGTAGGTCGTAGCTGTTCTCGCCGCGCAGGAAATCCTGGTCTTTACCCGCGAGGGCAAAACCGTTGAATCGCTGGACTGTTGCCGTGAGTGCCAGGGGATCAATGCGCAATTGGTTGGCGAGCGCAGACAGTGAGTCAGCCTGGCGTAAAAAATGTTTGCGAATGGCTGACGGCTGCAGCCAGTCCATGTGCATTCCTTTGGGCAGCAGAGGACCAAACGGATACTCCCTGCGATAGCGAGCGTCAAACACCGCGTAGGCCGGGATATTCTGACCATGCTCCTGCTGCTGGTACATGGCCTGCACCGCGGTTGTGTAAGCGACCGACTCGTTAACAAAGCGATTGCCCTGTTGGTTGACCATAATACAGCCAGGCATGGAACGCTCGGTAAACAACATGCGCGCTCGATCTTCATTCGCCAGCTTTATGGTCGGTCCCCACCAGGCCTCATCCATCAGGTGAAGTTGAGCGCCAATTTTCTCAGCAGCCATCAGCAGATCACCGGTGTTTTGTGGGTATGCGGCTGACCACTCGGTTGCTGTGGGCGTGGGTAAATATTTATTGCGTAGCGCCTGGCTGTGCTCAAACCCGCCAGCCGCAATGACCACGGCCTTGCGTGCTCTCAGCTGCTTGTCATGGTATCGAACGCCACACACACGCGCGTTTTCCAGTAACAGCTCTGTAACCGGGCAATCCAGGCGCAGCTCGATGTCGCGATCGATCAGGGAGTGGCGCAGCCGGCCTATCAAGGCATTGCCCATCACAAGTCGTCGCGAGCGACTCGATGTCAACCGGCCTGGAATATCGGCAAAATACTCAAGTGCTAATTTACACACCACTTTAAACCAGCCCGGCGCCTTACTAAGTAAGACCGCGCCTTCCATATTGCTGTAGCCCATCAAACCCATGACTGTGGTTTGAATGTGCGAGTGGCCCATTGTCAGAAAGTGCTTGCCAAGGTATTTCGCGTGGTATGGAAGGGGGTCAGTGGAACGACCGCCAGGTTTGCTACCGGTAAGTTCCTGATAATAATCGGCGTAATATTGCATGGACTCGTTCGCGACACGGGTGTTTGTTTCCATGTACTCGAGCATTTCTGCCCCATAATCCACGAACGCTTCAATCAGACTTTGCTCTACGTCGTTTTCGGTGAGTTGGCGAAGGTACTCAATGGCTTCTTCCCTGGAGTCTTCGATGCCCTTCTGTTTCATCAAATGATTGTTGGGAATCCATAGCCCGCCGCCGGAACTGGCCGATGTGCCGCCGTACACGTTTGCTTTTTCCAACACCACAACGCGCTGACCAAAGTCGTGAGCACAACACGCCGTGGTCAGCGCGCCTGCGCCACTGCCAACTACAATTACATCAAATTCTTCCACCTGCATTGCCGCAGTGTAAGGTGAAGCATCTGACCGGGTCTATTACGATCTGGGAAAAATCAATCAGGGTGAATGCTATGGCAGGCAACGGATACGAATTGGCGCAGCGGACGATGGCAAAACTGGTTAAGTACCATGGCCAGGCCAGTCAGAGCGGCGACTGGATTTTCTTTGTTGATGAAATGTACGCGCCCACGTGCGTGTACACCTGCGAGTACGCGGGTACCATGACGGTTGCGGCACATGGCATTGATCAGATTAAGTCAACGCATTATGGGCGAGACATGGCCCACGGTTGGGAAGGGTGGACATTCCCGTACATGGGAACCTACGTAAATGACCGCGGTCAAGGAATTACCCACTGGATGAATCGCGGCCCTGGGAAGCGTGAGGACGGTTCCTACTTTGAGACGCCTGGCGTTTCATTTATGGACTTTGACAAAAATGGCCAGATTGCCAGGCAGCTGGATATGTTTGATCTGGCTCATCAGATGCATTTGTGCGACGAGCTTGAGGCAGCCGGTTTGCTTTCTGACGCTCTGAAAGAGAACTGGGTGCAAGCTATGAAGCAGAAGCTCTTCGACATGCTGTCCTGACGCTAAATTACATTTGCCTATAATCAGTGAGAAATCGAGCACGAACTCGATTTCTCACTTCTGTGCCAAATTCCTAATGGCAGTGCATTTAGCCCTTAAAAATTCTTAGAAAACTGCACTGCCCAGATACGTGGCGTTGTGATAATGCCTTTTTCTGCCGTACCACTGTTATCCTGCCGCAGAACAAGACCACGATCATCCGTCAGGTTATTGCCGTAAATCGACAGGGACCAATCACCTGGCTCGTTGTACAGCGCGAAACGCGCGTTAACGAGCAGCATGGAATCAGAGCGAAGAATGTTCTCAATGCTCGTGTTTGCCTCATCTCGATAGTTTGCGCCGACATAAGATTGCAAGTTCCAGCCTTCCGCAATTGACGTATTGTGCTCAATGAATGCGCTAGCGGTATGTTCCGGTGCGCGCTGTAAGTCATTGTTTCCGCTGAATTGCTCATCAAGCCGGAAGGTACACGGGGCTCCTGGTGCCAGGTCGCCTGCCAGAATTCGCGTTTGCGTCTGGAAACCGTTGCAATTCAAGGTATTTGAATCGGTATAGTGCGCATCCAGGAAAGAGTAAGATCCGCCAATAGTGAGCGACTCGCTAATTCTCCAGGCAGTGTCTAGTTCAAGACCCTGGCTGACCGCTGACGCAGCATTCACTACCGAAGAAGCCCCCTGCGCGGTGATGGTTCCAACTTGCAGATCGTCGAAATCAGTTCGGAACAGGGCCGCCGTCAGTGTTCCACGCCCACCGCCCAGTGTCCATTTGCCGCCAATCTCGAACGCCAATGCGTCTTCACTTTGGAAGGTATCGCCTTCTACAGTAAACGCCAGAATATTTGAGCTGTTAAAGCCTCCGGCCTTGAAGCCAGTCACCACGCTTAAGTAATACATCGAGTCGTCACTGGCAAAGTACTGCAGTTTAAGCGACGGAGTGATGGAGTCTTCGGTAATTGGTTCCGGTCTGGCAATTGGTGTGCCTGCCGGTGCGCCGATTGCAAACGGCAGGAAGCTAAAGGGCACGCCGGGTGCAATTTCAGAATCCAGGGTGCCTTGGTAAACCAGCCCTAGAATACCCTCGCGACCTGCCAAGGCGGCATCGTTAGCAACGGCAGCCGTCGCCAACTCGGCACCGCTGGGTAATTGTCCCCACGGGTCACCTGCGCCATTACGGTAGAACGTGCCTTTGGCCAGTACGGTTTCGTTTTCTTCATCCGTGTAGCGAATGCCCGCAGTCAGATGCCATTGCTCGTTGAACTCGTAGGTGCCCTCAAAGAAGACTGACCAGGTGGTAATGTCCTGCTCAAGGTTTGACTGCGAACCGTCCGGGCTTCCAGAAGGTGTCACCAGCGTGAATCCGTCTGCAAGTCCGTTCGCGAAGCCATCCGCTACATTTTGGGCCAGGCCAGGGAAAATTGCTTGAATGACGGGACTGGCGGCCAGACCGGCGGCGGTAGGACCTAGTACGGGCCCACCCAACGTCAATGCGGCAAATTCATTGGCTGCATCGTCTGGTTTTGTGGTCAGCTTATAGTTGTCAGCGAACACACCGGCAATGAAGTTGAACGGGCCATCGCCCGTGGACTCCAGGCGCAGCTCCTGGCTCCAGTACTCGTAGTTGTCGGTTAAGCCGGCAATAGTGAGCGTGTCGACAGGTGACGCAGTAATGTAATCGCGAGATTGCGCGTCGTAATCATAGTAACCCGTCACCGACGTGAGCCGGAGGCCGTCATTGATATCCCACGTGGCATTCACTGAGGCAACATCGGACGTGTAAAAACCACCCACTTTATCGCGTAGATTATTGATGCCGGTGCCACCAACTTGCTGATTGCGATCAATCGCTACATCCACATTGGCGATACCCTGAAGCGCTGGTGCGTTGAACGGGTTTCCAGACAGCTGTGCGTACGAGCCAAGGTTGGCATGGTTCATATGCTCGTATTTGAATGTCAGATCAAAGGCGTCATTGGGTTGCCAGCGCAGGCTGCCTCTATAGCCCTCTGTATCTTGACCGCCTCCATCCGGACCCGGCTCACTGTTTTCCAGATAGGAACCGCGTCTCGAATTCAGTACCGACAAGCGGCCAGACAGGCCATCAACAATAGGTCCTGATACGTAGGCCTCAAACTTGTGGTTATCGATATCGCCCGCACTGCCTTCGATTAAAAAGCGGCCTTCAAATTCGTCGCTTGGCTTGGCGGTGATCATGTTGATGGCACCGGCAATGGTGTTACGGCCGTACAAAGTACCCTGTGGGCCGCGCAACACTTCAATTCGTTCCATATCAAACAATGGGTTTCGACTTAGACGGCTGCGCCCGAAATAAACGCCGTCGATATAAAACCCAACAGAACTTTCAACCGAATCAAGACCGGGGCTGCCGAGGCCGCGCATGGCCACCTGTGAGGTGCGGCCGCCGTCCTGTAAGTACAATCCCGGTGTGTTTATCGATAGAGTTTGCAGGTCGAGAATGCCTTTCTTTTCAAGAGATTCTCCGGTTTCTATGGCCATCGAAATCGGCACATCGATCGCGTTCTCTGCGCGCTTTTGCGCGGTCACAATAATCTCCTCTAACATCAGCCTATTTTGTGCAAACGCTGTTGTACTGGCAGCTGCGGCGACGCTGATAGCTATGAGTGATTTAACGGGGATAGACAATCTGTGCTGATGGTCTGGCATTATTTTTTACCTCGAGGTTAGTCTTATTTGTAATTGATAACCAATCGCCTCCGATTTTGCGTCAAGCGACTGAACATCGCAATATGGAGCGGCAACATTGCAGGATTGCAATGTTTGGCGGTGGACTACCAGGTGATTTTTTCGGTGGGTATATTCGGCCTTACCGTTAAGGTATCTACCGCCACTCCGGGTCGTCTGGAAACGCAGTGAACAACCGCTTCGCCAACATCACTGGGTTCCATGCCGGTGTCCATGTATTTACCGTAGTCAGCCCATTCGGTGGCACATCGACGCATCTTCTCCGCACTCCAAGCCGAGGCAAAATCTGTTGCAGCGGCACCGGGAATGACAACGCTAACGCCAATTCCATCAGCTCGCAATTCATCCCTAAGTTCGGCGCTTAATCGATCAACGGCCGACTTGCTGGCCGCGTATATGCCGACATGACGACATTCTTCCCGGTACACTGAGCTTGCCGAACCTATATTCACGATACGTGCATTGTCACTTGATTTGAGCAATGGCAGCGCTTCCTGGCAGCAAAACACGAGGCCGATCACATTCACATCAAATTGCATGCGCAAATCATCTTCTGACAATTCGCTGATTGGCCCTGGGCGCGCAACGCCTGCATTATTGATCAATCCGTCCAGACGACCGAAATGCCGATAAATCTGTTGAAAGGCTTTGTGTACTTGCTTCTTGTCAGAGACATCGGCCACCACGGAAAAAGCCTTGTCGTCACCCAGTTCATTTACCGCTGCTGTCAACGTGTGCGCGCTGCGCGCCAGCAGACCAACGCGCCCTCCGGCTTTCAGCAATTCGCGCGCAATAGCCAAGCCAAAACCCTGGGAACCGCCAGTAATAACATACACTCTTTCGTTCAACATGACGGTAGGCAAGCTCCAGGCTAAGCTAACATTGCCGCGCTATGTACAGCGCACATCGTCGTTGATGGTCGCATGGGCCAGCGTCCGTGTAAAATTACTGTTGTATAACTCGCCGACGCGAGTGATCAGTGTCGGTTTCAACGCAGCCAAATTACCTGGAGCTCAGCCATGACAGTTAACCTTGCATATTTGTTATGCCGTACGCTTTTCCTGGCCTGTTTGCTTGGCGGCGTGCAGGTGTCGGCCGAGGTCCTGATAGACAACGTCAACATTGTCCCTGTACGCAGTGATGAGGGGGCCAGAACGGCTCGTGCTGTGTTGGTACGTGATGGCTTGATCCAGCGGATAGCGGCCGCCGGGGAAATATCCGCTGGCGAATCTACAACCGTCATCGATGGCTCTGGCCAGTATTTAATGCCGGGTCTTATTGAAATGCATGCGCATATCCCGGTTGCCAAGCAAGGTGATGATCAGTTGGTTCGAGACACCTTGTTTCTGTTTGTAAGTCAGGGGGTAACCACCATCAGAGGCATGATTGGCGACCCGTATCATCTGCGGCTGCGCAACGACGTTAATCGTGAGCAACTTATGGCTCCGCGGATCATCACGTCCAGCCCATCGCTGAACGGCCGCACCGTCAGAACGGAGAAATCGGCTATACGCCTGGTAAAGCTCTACAAACAGAAGGGTTATGACTTTCTGAAGATACACCCCGGTATCAGCCTGCCTGTAATGGAGGCGCTGGTGAAAACAGCAAGAGAGCAGGGTATGGCATTCTCCGGACATGTCCCGGCGGATGTAGGGATTAAGAGAGCACTGGCCTATGGCTATGGCACCATTGATCATCTGGATGGCTTTGTCACGGGCATCGCAGACGGAGACGTCAATGCCAAACAAGGCGGCTTTTTCGGAATGCGTTATGCAGGCAAAGCGAATCGGGATAAGTTAGCGGAGCTGGTCAGCGCAGCTGCGGCGTCGGGTGTTGCGGTAGTGCCCACGCAGACGCTGTTTACGCGTTGGGCAGGCACAGAGTCGGCTGAGGAACTCGCCAGCAACGTTGAAATGCGTTATATGCCGCGGTCCACGATCAAGCAGTGGCGCAAGCGCAAACAGCAGCTGGAGGATGACCCCCTGTTCTCAATGTCGCAATCACGTCGCTTGCTGGAACTTCGAAATGACGTGCTGATCGCGCTCGCGAATGCAGGCGTACCGATATTACTCGGCTCGGATGCGCCACAGGTCTTCAACGTGCCCGGTTTTTCCGCGCTGCATGAACTGGAAGCGATGGTCGACGCTGGAATGAGCAACACAGCCGTGTTGGCGGCAGCAACCATTCATCCGGCAACGTACCTTGCGACGTTAGCAGGCCAAGACCAGCCGCAATACGGGCGCATTGAACCCGGGCAAGTGGCCGATCTACTGCTGTTACGCAGCAACCCGGGCGACGATATCAGTAATATTCGCAGCCTGCAGGGTGTCATGCTGCGTGGGCAGTGGATAAATAGTGAGCATATAGAGCGAAAACTGAGCGAAATTGCTGGACGCAATCGTTAGGTCATCCAATACAGGAGTGCATTTTAGGAGAGATTTCATCGTACTGTAAATTCCACTTGTTTTTCATCGCCAACGGACCAGTCTTTTTTGTCAGCGCCTATACTTTTTGGATAGATCTAAACTAGGCAAGGATTTAAAGGAACAACAATGGATGTTTTGCAATCACTGTATCGCTTCAAAAGTGCGGCGGGGCTGGCGGTCGCGCTCTGCGTTGCGCTGTCTTCCAATTCGATAGCCCAGGAGTCGACAGACATTATCCCTGATGTGGAGTGTGTTGTGTTGCCTTCCGTGATTGCCGATGTGGCCAGTCCAGTGCCGGGGGTATTGTCTGAAGTAAAAGTGGATCGAGGCCATGTGGTAAAACAAGGTCAACTATTGGCAACGTTAGACTCTGGCGTAGAAAAAGCGGAACTCGCTTTAGCGGATGCGCGAGCGAATATCATCAGCGAAATACGCCTTAACGAAGTAAACCTTGACTACGACAATCGGACACGCGATCGCTTGCATTCCCTGCAAGAGGGCGAGGCGGCATCGAAGCAGGAGAGAGACAGGGCGAAAAGAAATGCGGATCTGTCAAAATGGCGGGTGAAACAGGCAAAAGATATCAACGCTTTACGCACCCTGGAACTGGCTCGTAGTCAGGAAATCCTGTTGCGTAAATCCATTCGCAGCCCGATCGATGGCATGGTCACGCGCAGGTATCGCTCAGCCGGCGAATACGTTAAGGAACAACCCATTGTGCAGGTCGTTCAGTTGCACCCGTTGATTGTTGAGGCGGCCGTACCTCTGGAATTCTTCGGTCGACTGAATAGTGACAGCGAAGCAGTCATACGCCTGCACAGCGATACGTCCAGATCGTTTCCAACAAGCGTTAAAGTGGTTGATCAAATGGGAGACCCCTCGACTAACACCTTCGGCGTGCAGTTAAGTCTTGATAACACCCAGCTTGCGATACCGGCTGGCAGTAAATGCAATCTGAGTTTTGTTGATAAGTAATGCCGTACACGGCAGCAAACGAACCTAAACCTGATGAGCAAATGATGATCTACACTGATTAGAGTGGTTGATTATCCTGATAAAGCCACGGAATGGATGCATGAATTTCCTAAAGAAGCTATCGGCTAAATCTCAGATTGCGCTCGGTCAGTCTGGACTTATTGTTACTGCGTTGCTGATCGCGGTAATACTGGGTCTGGTGCCGGATCGGGTAGGTGCCGTGCGTGATGGCCGTGCCGCTCTTGCTGAGGCGTTAGCCGCTAACAGCTCCGCGTTTCTTACTTATGCTGACCTGCGACGAATTCAGTCCAACCTTGAATTGGTCATTGCCCGCAACGATGATTTGTTGTCGGCAGGCTTGCGACGGTTTGACGGCAGTTTGGCGATAAGTGCTGGCGAGCATGATACGGCCTGGGAAGCACTTACCGGCGACTATTCGGCCGATCGACAGTTGGTGGTACCAATTCATACCGGCGACATTGAGTGGGGCGCGTTGGAGTTACGCTTTACATCTGCCAGAGCTGAAGGCCTGTTGGGTATATTGCAGTCACCGTGGTTACAGCTCAGCGTGTTTTTGGGCTTGGCCAGCTTCGTCATGTTCTACCTGTATCTTGGTCGAATGCTATCGCAATTGGATCCAAGTCAGGCTATTCCGGGTAGAGTGAGGTCAGCTCTTGATACCATGGCCGAGGGCTTACTGGTATTGGATAAGAAGCAACAGATCGTGTTGGCCAATCAGGCGTTCGCGGATATGCTGGACCAGGACCCTGAAAAATTAGTGGGTGTTTCCGCAAATCAATTGCCATGGCTTGGCATCGGAGAGCATGCCCATGATGACGATTACCCATGGACGCAAGCCCTGGCTGCAGGCGAGGCCCGTCTAGGTCAGTCGATCAGTCTGCAGTTGCCGAATGGAGTAACCAAAATCTTCAAAAGCAATTGCTCACCCGTACTGGGTACCAAGGGCAATTACGCAGGTGTGCTGGTTAGCTTTGACGATGTCACGGAACTGGAAGAAAAGAAGATTGAGCTCAGCAAATCCAAAGAAGAGGCCGAAGCAGCCAATGCTGCAAAGAGCTCTTTCCTGTCTAATATGAGTCATGAAATTCGCACCCCAATGAATGCAATTCTTGGCTTTGCAGAGATTCTTCAGCGCGGTTACAGTAATGACCCTGCTGCTGCCCAAAAACATCTGGGCACTATTCTCAGCAGTGGACGGCATTTATTGAACCTTATCAATGACATTCTTGACCTTTCCAAGGTGGAAGCCGGTCGGCTTGAAGTAGAAGAAATCGAGTGTGAAGCGCACGCTGTCATCGCTGAGACAGTTAACGTCTTAAAAGTAAAGGCCGAAGAAAAGGGTATATATCTGCACTTCAAGCCTGAAGGCTTGCTGCCAGAGAAAGTGTTATCGGATGCCTCTCGTTTGCGACAGATTGTTACCAATCTTGTCGGCAATGCAATCAAGTTCACCGAGACCGGTGGTGTTACTGTGACGCTTAAGTATGTGGAATCTCCGGAAAGCATGCTGCAGTTTGATATAACAGACACGGGCATAGGTATGGAGCAGGATCGCCTGGCCAGCATCTTTGACCCTTTTGTTCAGGCGGATACCTCTGTGACTCGGCGATTCGGCGGTACCGGGCTTGGCTTATCCATTAGTAAACGATTCGCTGAGGCCTTAGGCGGTGGAATTGTCGTGAGCAGTGAACCCGGCAAAGGCAGCAACTTCTGCTGCACCATTCGAACCGGTGATATCAGCGAATTTGAACGCTTACCTGCCGAAGAGCTGATGCAGCGTGCCGAAGCAACTGCCGTTGTGGCCGGTGTTTATTGGGACTTTCCTGCAAGTCGCATATTGGTTGTTGATGACGGCGATGAAAACCGAGAGTTGGTTAGGCTGGTGCTTGAGGAAAATGGTCTGCAGGTCGATGAGGCTTGCAATGGAAAAGAAGGTGTTGATAAGGCGCTTAATACTCAGTACGGCGTAATTTTAATGGACATACAAATGCCTGTGATGGATGGATTCGAAGCCACTCGCAGTCTCCGGTCCAGCGGTGTCGATACACCGATCGTGGCGCTCACCGCTAATGCAATGAAAGGTTTTGAGCAGCAATGCCTGGATGCCGGGTATACCAGTTACATGAGCAAACCGATCAACATTGATCTACTGTTAGCTTTGCTTGCGAAATTTCTAGGCGCAACCGAAGCAGAGGCGCCACCGCAACGCTCATTATCTGTTGGTGCCCACAGTGATGTGCCAATATTGGACAATTCTGTTCTGGGTACAGGCCCGATCGTGTCGCGATTAACCGACCCACGATTCGAGCGTTTGATTCAACAGTTCAAGCAACGCTTGGATGCTCAACTGCTTGAGATGCAGCGAGCGATAGATTTCCTCGACTTTGAAGAGCTTGCAAATCTTGCGCACTGGTTGAAAGGTGCGGGGGGCACGGTTGGTTTTGACGTGTTTACAGAACCCGCGGCGGAGCTGGAACAGGCAGCGAAATCTCAAGACGCCGGGATGATTGAGCTTTATATGGGTGCTGTACGCACTATAGCTGGCCGGATCAGCACCGACATTGTGACGACTGATGACTCCGACTGTGACCAGGTGTTCGTGCCGCGGTCTGCGGCCAATGAAGAGTCTATGGCAAGCGCACCACTGGTTTCAAAATTTGCAAATGATCCACGTCTCGCGCCACTCATTGCCAAGTTCAGGGTGCGTTTGGCTGAGCAGATTGTTGTAATGCGCGATAAATGCGAGCAGCAGCAGTTTGCTGAGCTTGCGGATTTAGCGCACTGGTTAAAGGGGGCGGGCGGAACCATCGGTTTTGATGAATTTACCGAACCTGCCGCCGAACTTGAAGCGTATGCCAAACAACATCGGCCCGCCGCTGCCGCACAGCTGATTGATCAGTTGTCTGCATTGGCGCAGCGCATACCGGGTGACAAGCCTGTGCAAGCAGCAACGGGATAGGTAGGAACGATGTCATTGAGCGATTTGGGTATTGATAGCAGTGCCACCATATTGATGGTGGATGATGAATCCATCAATATGGAAGTGATCCAGATCTTTCTGCAAGACGCTGGATACAGTAATTTTATCCTCGAAGACCAATCCACGCGCGCCATGCGTACTCTGATTGAGAGTAAGCCTGACGTGGTATTGCTTGATCTGAACATGCCCGAGGTGTCGGGCATAGATATTCTGACCGAAATTCGAAATGACCAGGCTCTTAAGCATCTGCCTGTATTGATTTTGACATCTGCAACCGACGCGGATACCAAGATGAAAGCGCTTGAGCTCGGTGCCACGGATTTTTTGGCAAAACCGGTCGACGCCAGTGAGCTGGCGCTGCGCTTGCGCAATACTCTGGCAGCAAAAGCCTATCAGGATCAGCTGGCAAATTACGATGCATTGACTGGCTTGCCCAATCGCGACTTATTTGTCGACCGGGTTGAAACTGCGCTGAAACTTGCGGCTCGTACTGACTGCGCATTGGCTGTCTTGAACATCAAAATCAGTCGTTTTAGCGAAGTCAAGGACACGCTTGGACAATCCGCCGGCGACGCTGTGATGAAAGAGATCAGTCTGCGATTAAGCGACTGTGTACGAGACTCTGACTCGATGACCTCAGAGGGAGAAGAGTCGTCTCAGCGTTTGGCACGAGTTGGCAGCGACGAATTCATGTTGCTGTTGCCAAGTATGCGCCGCACAGAAGATGCAGCACTGGTGGCAGAGCGACTGATTAGTTCCTTGTCAGCGACCATTAAACTGGAAACCTCGGAAGTTGCGATCGGTTCCAGCGTTGGAATTGCGGCGTTTCCAAACGACGGTGACGATGCCAGTGTGTTGTTCCGAAATGCAGCCAGTGCGGCCAGTTTTGCAGAACAAAGCCAGGGCATCAACTATCAGTTTTATTCTGAGGAGTTTAATCAAAAGTCTCAACGCAGGCTGCAGGTAGAAGGGCAGCTTCGACGAGCATTGGAACGCAATGAATTTACCTTGAACTATCAACCCAAAGTCTATGTGGAAACGGGCAAGATGTACGGCGTTGAAGCGCTGATTCGTTGGAACAATGAAGAATTAGGTTTTGTTTCCCCGGTGGAATTTATTCCGATTGCCGAGAATGCCGGTCTGATTCCAGCGATTGGCGAGTGGGTATTGCGCGAAGCATGCCAACAACAACGCCAGTGGCAGCTGGCCGGTTTTGCTGACATTAATGTTGCAATTAATGTGTCGGTGCAGCAATTCCATGAAGCCGGTTTGCCGGAGCTGATAGGCAGCATTATCAACGAATCAGGTGCTGACACCAGTAGACTCACCCTGGAAGTCACTGAGAGCGTGCTTGCCGGAGACGTAGAAGAAAGTATACGGGTGCTTAAAGAGCTCAAAGCCCTGGGGCCAAAGTTGTCTATTGACGATTTTGGAACGGGATACTCGTCCCTCAGTTATCTTAAGCAATTTCCAATTGACGAATTGAAAATTGATCGATCGTTTATCATCGACGTCGAAACAGACCATCGTGATGAGGCGATCGTAAGCACCATTATTTTTCTGGCCCATGCGCTGGGCTTGAAAACGGTGGCGGAAGGAATTGAAGAAGAAGGCCAGTTGCGAGTGCTGCGCGACAAAAAGTGCGATGTCTATCAGGGTTACTATTACGCCAAGCCCATGCTCGCGGCAGATCTGGAACCGCTGTTAATAAAAGATGCGCAACTGGCGGCCAGTGCGTAACGCAAACTGGCAAATCTACCTTCGCCCTCAGCGTTCTGGGTAAGCACATAACCATTCGGTAAATCCCAATCCATGCTGGGGCAAGTTAAGCTTCCCGTTTGTCTGCACATTAAGAGCACTGGAATCAATTTCATGTTTCGATGTTACGCAGCTATTGCGCTGCTGCTGATTGCTGGTGTGAGTTTCGCATCTGGGCAAGCCCTTGTACACCCCGTGACCGATCAGCGTTTGCTTACTGCGGATAAAGACGCTGCCAATTGGATTACCCACGGTCGTGATTATGCTGAGCAACGCTTCAGCCCTTTGCATAATATCAATACGGAGACAATCGACCGCTTGAGCCTGGCGTGGTTCTATGAATTTGATGATAAACGTGGTTTGCAGGCCACGCCGCTGGTTATTGACGGCATTATGTATGTGACCGCCTCGTGGAGTGTTGTTGTCGCGCTGGATGCTGAGAATGGTGACCGGCTCTGGACCTTTGATCCGCAAGTACCGAAAGAAAAGTCGTACAAGTATTGTTGTGGCGCGGTGAACAGAGGTGTTGCGGTTTGGGGCGAATTCGTATTTGTCGGCACCCTGGATGGTAGGTTGATTGCCATTGATCGTGCAACCGGTGAACAGCGTTGGTCAGTGCAGACCACACCAGAAGGCGACAATTACTCCATTACGGGTGCGCCCCGCGTAGTGAAAGGCAAGGTAATCATTGGCAACGCGGGCTCAGAATACGGCGTGCGAGGATATGTCAGTGCCTATGATGCAGCGACTGGTGAGCAGGTTTGGCGGTTTTATACCGTGCCTGGTAACCCGGCATTGGGCTTTGAAAATGCGCAAATGGCAATGGCGGCGGAAACGTGGAATGGCGAATGGTGGAAGTTCGGTGGCGGTGGTACGGTATGGGATTCACTTGCCTACGACCCCGAGCTGGACCTGCTCTATGTAGGTGTCGGCAATGGTGCACCACACAGCAAGCATATTCGTAGCCCAGGCGGTGGCGATAATCTATTTCTTTGTTCCATTCTGGCACTGCGCCCAGACACTGGTGAGTACGTTTGGCACTACCAGGAAGTGCCCGGTGAAACCTGGGATTACACGGCCACACAACACATGATTTTGGCGGACCTGCCTTGGCAAGGCGTGCCACGCAAACTGCTATAGCACGCTCCAAAATCCGGTTTTTTCTACGTATTGGACCGTGAAACCGGCCAGTTGCTATCGGCTGAAAAGTTTGGCACTCGGGTTAACTGGGCCAGTCATTATGATCTGGACAGCGGCAGACCCGTGCTGACACCCGGTGCGGATTACCCGACAGAGCCATTTATGGTGTATCCGATTGGCGTCGGCTCGCACAATTGGCACCCCATGTCATTCAGCCCAAAAACCGGCCTGGTATACATTCCGGGCCAGCACATCGGCGGCGAGTTGAGTACCGAGGCAAATTTCAAGATGGAAGAAAACGTTTGGAACACCGGCGTTGAAACCTCCTTGCCGCTGCACAATCAACAACTGAACAGTACGCTTGGGAAGGCGTTTGTTAATGGCTTTCTGCTGGCCTGGAATCCACTCACGCAGCAAAAAGCCTGGCAAGTATCGCGGCCGTATATTGGTAATGGTGGGGTGTTGAGTACCGCTGGCCAGTTAGTGTTTCAGGGAACTATCGATGGGTTTTTTACGGCTTACGACGCACAAAGCGGTACAGAGATGTTTCGCTTCGAAGCTGGCAACGGCATTGTCGGTAGTCCGATAAGCTACGCCGTCAATGATACGCAATTTGTTTCGGTTCCTGTTGCCAGAGGCGGAGGCATAAGCTTGATTTCAGGTTCGGATCTAAAACCGGCCAGCGCCAACGGCCGTATTCTGGCGTTCAGCCTGAATGGCGCTGCCGCGCTGCCATCAAGCAAACAAGTCGATGTATTCGATGCTAAGCCGCCCGCCAGACTTACAGCCGATGATGCTGTGTTAGAGCGTGGTTTGCAGTTATACCACCGTTACTGCAATCGTTGCCATGGTTCCGGCGTTGTCAGTGACGGTTCGATTGCCGACTTGCGCTACCTCAATGCAGCTTGGCATGATAATTTTGAAGAAGTGGTATTGAATGGAATGATGGTTGCTGCCGGAATGCCTCGCTTTGATCAGGTGTTAGATTCGGAAGGGGTGTTTGCAATACAAGCATACGTTATTGATCAGGCTCATCAGGCCTATGCTATGCGAGAAGGCAACTCGCTGTGGCTAGCCATTAAACAGACGTTTTATGATTTGCTTGCATGGTGTCTACTGACGTTAGATGAACTGGCGCAATGATGAGATCAATGTTTCAATACACGCCTTTGCCCATGGAAATCAAACCTCATGCAAGAAGTACATAAGTATTGTTACATCGCTGTATTATCTCTGTTCTTACTGTCCTGCACACCGCTTGCCAGTAACGATGGTAAAAATGAGTCATTGCAGGCAACAGAAAGCGCGCGGCTGAATACGTGGTTCGCCGAAAAATTCGAACAAGAGCTTCAGACCAGCCCTATTTCGCTTACATTTTTGGGACGCAAGGAACAATACGATCGAATTGACGATTACAGCGAGGAAGCTGAGGCTGAACAATTAGACTGGAAGCGTCGATCGGTTGAAGAGATGGAGCGAACATTTGACTACTCGGCGCTCAGTGACGAGGCAAAAGCCTCATACGATATCTGGAAGTATCAGTATGAGGTAGCCGCCGCCGGTCAGCGTTTCAGTCAGCACGGATACATATTCGAACAAATGGGTGGTATGCAGTCGTTTCTGCCCAACTTTCTTCTGAATTTTCACAAGGTTGAAGAAGAATCCGACCTGCAAGCGTACATCCGGCGTATCGCCGCGGTTGCCGATGCAATCTCGCAGCTTCAGGTCCGCGCAGAAAAAGCCGCCAGCAATGGTATCCGCCCACCACGCTTCGCTTACGATGGCGCGATTGACCAGGCGACAAAGCTATTGACCGGGCAACCGTTTGACCCTGACTCCGCTGAAGATTCCCCGCTCTGGTCTGGCTCTAATGCGAAAATCACCGGTCTGCTTCAGGCCGAGCTGATCTCGGATGAGACAGCTTTGCAGTATCAGTCGCAGGTAAAAATGGCTTTGCTGCAGAGGTTCAAACCAGCTTACCAGCACTTGATCGATTGGTTGAGCAACGACAGGAAGCTGAGCGCTGAGCTGGCGAAAGGTGCGGGCGCGCTTCCTGACGGAGAAGCCTACTATGAGCATCAACTAGCGGCCTCCACTACCACTGAATTGACGGCGAGCGAGATCCACAATATCGGTTTGGCCGAAGTCACGCGTCTGCGCGGTGAGATAGAGAAGATTATGCGCGAGGTAAACTTCGATGGCGACTTGCAGGATTTTTTTGCTTTTGTGCGTACAGACCCGCAGTTCTTCTTTCCTGATACGGATGCAGGTCGGCAAGGATATATCGACGGCGCCGAGTTCTACCTGGCATTTATAAAGAAGCAGCTACCGGACTATTTCGGTCTGCTGCCAAAGGCAGATCTGGTAGTGAAGCGCGTGGAAGCCTTTCGTGAGCAGGATGGTGCCGCGCAGCACTATTACGCGGGTACTCCAGATGGCTCACGCCCGGGTATTTACTATGCGCATTTGTCCGATATGACCGCGATGCCTAAAAATCAAATGGAAGTGATTGCCTACCACGAAGGCTTGCCAGGGCACCATATGCAAATTTCCATCGCGCAGGAGCTGGAATCAGTGCCGCAATTTAGAACTCAAGCCAGTTTCACCGCATACGTAGAAGGGTGGGCCTTGTATTCGGAAGTGCTGGCCGGTGAAATGGGTGCCTATCAAGACCCTTACTCGCGCGTTGGTCAATTATCGTCAGAGATCTGGCGGGCGATACGCCTCGTTGTTGATACTGGTATTCACGCCAAGGGTTGGGGCGAGGAGCAAGCAGTGCAGTATTTCATGGCAAACTCCCCGGAACCGGAGGAGAGTATTCGTTCTGAGGTGCGTCGCTATATTGTCTGGCCAGGGCAGGCAACCAGTTATAAGATTGGCATGCTTAAAATACTGGAACTAAGGGAACTTGCCAGGCAAGCATTGGCAACTGACTTTGATATCAGAGCATTTCATGACCGAGTGTTGAGTGGCGGTGCTTTGCCGCTTTCAGTGTTGGAGCGTCGCATTAACGAGTGGATACGCGAAGAGCTGGCCGCTAACGCCAGCAATGGCTAAGCTATAGAAGGTGCATGAGGGTGGATGCTTCTTTCAGAGAATGACGCTAACGAGGTAAATATGTCTGACAAGGAAAGACAGGAAAAACTCGAGCGATTGCGAGCCTTGTATGGCGACGCCGGGGGTTCGGATATGCACGACACCCACTTCCAACGTATTGCCAACATGATATTCTCCGATGGTGACAAACGCTCGCCGCCTTATGCGGGCGTACCCAGTTTGCTGGACGCGCCAATTCGGCAATATAACGCCGAGCCTGGCTCACTGCGTGACCTGGATGTTGCACTGTTTGGCATTCCAATGGATCTTGGTGTGACCAACAGAAATGGTGCTCGATTTGGCCCCAGAGCACTGCGAACTATTGAGCGAATCGGTCCGTACAACGATGTGCTCAAATGTGCTCCGGTACATGAGATGGCCGTCGCCGATATTGGTGATGTGCCTATGCAAAGTCGATTTGACCTGAGCCAATCCCATCAGGATATTTTCGACTTTACCAAAGGCGTGCTCAGTGACGGTGTAATGCCCTTGTCTGTAGGTGGCGATCATTCCGTGACGCATCCAGTTTTAAAAGCCGTCGGCGCCAAGGCACCAGTAGGCATGGTGCATATCGATGCGCACTGTGATACCGGTGGGCCGTATGAAGGTGAGAAATTTCACCATGGTGGACCGTTTCGAAATGCTGTGCTCGACGGCGTGCTGGATCCAGAAAGAACCATACAGATTGGGATACGCGGTAACGCAGAATATATTTGGGAGTTTTCAGAAGCGTCCGGCATGACTGTTGTCCGTGCCCACGAAATTTCCGAAATGGGGATTGACTGCATCATAGCGAAAGCTCGACAAGTGATTGGTGATTTACCTTGTTACGTGAGTTTTGACGTTGACGGACTAGACCCAGTGTTTGCCCCAGGTACTGGCACACCGGAAGTCGGGGGGCTTAGCTCTCGTGAAGCTCTGGCCATTGTCCGTGGTATGGCGGGTGCGAATATCATCGGTGGTGACGTTGTTGAAGTTGCGCCACAATATGATCCAACATCGAATACTGCGCATATTGGTGCGCAAATGCTGTTTGAGATATTGAGTTTGATTCAATTGAACCCCGTGCGACGTGCAAAATGAACAACAAACCGTTTCATGGAACGTTCAGTTCCCTGGCACTGCGTCTGGATGGGGACGTTAATGCGCGAGCCTGGGCTGTGCACGAACGCGCACTGGCTATGCGCCGGCGAGGTGATAATGTCGTGCTGCTGTCCATTGGTGACCCGGATTTCAGAACACCAGACCCTATCATTGATAACGCCGTCAGTCATATGCGTGTGGGCAGAACGCATTACTCCCCGGCACTGGGCGAGCTGAATCTGCGCAGAGCAGTGGCTGATTATGAAACGCGTGTGTCTCCATACTCTTGCAGTGCTGAAAATGTTGCCATCTTCCCAGGTGTAACCAACGCAATTTATTCGGTATTGGCCTGCTTGCTGAACGCGGGTGACGGCATCGTGATTGTGGAGCCACAGTACGTTGGTTATCCGCCGATTACTAAAGCCCTGCAGCTTAAGGTACAGTTGGCCTGCGCTCATTCTAACAACGCGTTTACACCGGGTTACGATGACATCATTGCGGCGATTAATGATGACACCCGCCTGGTCTTCCTGAACACGCCAGCCAATCCTACTGGTGCAATTATCGACAAGTCTACGCTTGCTGCCTTGGCTGATTATTGTTTGCAGCGCAATATATGGCTGGTATGTGATGAAGTGTATTCGATGTTTACTTATGAAAAGAAACATGTGTCACTGCGCAGCGCTGCAGCGTGTCTGGATAATATTGTTGTGATTGATGGCCTGTCAAAATCACACGCAATGAGCGGCTGGCGAATGGGATGGGCAGTCGCACCGGAGTCTGTGATCCACCATTTAGGAAACTTCTCGACGATGTCGATGTTTGGGTGCCCGCAGTTTATTCAGGATGCCGCGGCGTTTGCCTTGAACAATGACGAGTACTACGTGAACGAAATGCGCGACCGTTATGCCAAGCGCCGGGATGCCGTGTGTCGGCGTCTGGATGACGTGCCTGGATTGTCTTACCTGCGACCAGAAGCGGGCATGTTTGTTATGGTGGATGTGCGTGCCCACTGTGCGGACGATACAGAGTTTGCGTCCAGGTTGTTGGATGCCCAAGGTGTGTCCGTGCTTCCTGGCAGCGCATTTGGTCAGGCGACCGAGGGCCATGTACGGCTGTCGTTGGTGCAAACCATGGATGTATTGATGGACGGTTGCAGCCGCTTGCAGCGGTTTTGTTCTGACCCTACTTGAGAAGCAAATCTCTCGCTTCGTTTAACTTGCTGGCAAGGTAATCGTTGCCACCGCGATCAGGGTGCAATTTCTGCATCAATGCGCGGTGTGCAGCGATAATATCGGCGTCATTGGCCGTCTGATCAAGGCCAAGAATTGCGAGTGCTTCATCCTGACTCATGCTGCCTGTGTCGCTACCTGAGTTGTTCTCGGACTGTTCCGCTGATTCGAAATCCTGCTGAAAGCGTTGCTCCATGTAACTCTCCAGTAGCCGAGCAGAGTCATAGTCGTGTAAACCGTAATAGGCCAGGAGCTCCTGCAGCTGTGCCTGGTCGAGGTCCGACAACTGCTGGTTTTCGTAAGGTCCCTGAAGAATATCGCCATTAAATTCTCCGGTTTCATGATTCAACTGCATAGACAGGTGATCCGATTCGACCGATGAAGTGGCTTTAGCGCTGGATCCGGACGCGTAGCGCTTATACAGAGTCGCCAATAAAGGTATGTTTTGCAGGGCAAAAAACAGCAGAGGGCGAAGTAATGGCAGCAAAGCAGCAAGCGCAGCACCAACCCAATGCATGCGACCACTGGCGGCTAACAAAACCAATATACCGACGGTTGACCATAGCAATGTTTTGCGAATAAGTTCTTTGCGCTTTCTGGGATTTTGCACCGATCGAATCTGGTACCACATAATCACAGCGAACAACAACAATGCGACTAACAGAATTCGAGACACGTAAGGTAGCCTACTTTAGCTGCTGGCTTATACGGGCCAGTCTCGGTTTATCTCTGCTTAATTTTAGCAGAGCCTCTCTGCCGCCACTGGCATACACGGCCACCGCTGACAGTAGCTCGGTTAGAAAATCAGCACTGTGTTCATCCAGTTGGCAATACGCGCCGCCGCTGCGCTGCGCGATGGTTTCGAATATTGTTGCTGTTCGCTTATCGCGCCCTTCCTGGAATACAAAGACCGGCGTGTTGAGCAAGGCCAGTTTCCCTGCCAGCGTATATAGTGGCCCGGCGGTTTCTTCACAGGCGTCACCCACAAAGACTACCGCCTGTATGCGCTGTTTTCTGGTTTCTTTCTCAGCGTGTCGTAACACTCTGGCAATCTGAGTTTGCCCGCCCTGGCAACGCACAGAGTTCATTTTTTTCTGCAGTTCCTTGCCATCGGTATGCCAGGACGTTACGCGGAACTCGTCGAAACCGCGGAAGAAACAGACAGAGACTGCCAGCCCACCCAGCTTCGAGGCGGCGCGAAACATATGACCCTGCAAGTGGCAGGCCGTATCCCAGGTGGGTTGCCGACTGGCGGTCGCATCAATCGCAAATAACAACCTGCCGGCGTTGCCAGCTCGCTCGGCCGGAAGCCGGCGCTTCACATCACCGAGAAACTTTTCGATATCGCCGCGACTGGATTTTTTGGTGGGTAGCTTGCTCTTCACACTGTCTATTTAAATGGTATGGGTGCCCAGGTTTACCGGTAGATCTCTGTAGCTCAGCTGCGTTGCCACTCAATGAGCGTAGCACCTTGCTCGGCAGCGCTTCTTGCTAATGCTTCGGCGATCTTGCCAAACATTGATTCGACTTCATCGCGCTTAATCTTTAACGTTGGCGTTAGCATCCCATTTTCTATTGTCCACGGCTCGGAAGCGACAATAACAGCACCAATACGCGCGTGTTTGTCAACGACTGCGTTGACCCGACTGACCTGTTCTATCAACACTTTCTCGAGGCTATTTTTGTCTTGTTCCATCGCGCGCGCAGACAATACTACCACCATGACCGTCTTGGAGTAACCGCGCCCCAACAGGCAAAGTTGCTCAACTTCCTGGCACTGCGCAAATTCGCCTTCGATCGGAGGGGGGGCTACAAACTTGCCCTGAATGGTTTTGAAGTAATCCTTAACTCGCCCGGTAATATAGTAAAAACCGTCTTCGTCAACCTTTGCCTTGTCGCCGGTATGAACCCAGCCATCAACAAACGTTTCTGCCGTTTTTTCCGGGTTGTTGAAGTAACCCGGTGCAAGACCTGTGGCTTTGACACAGAGTTCTCCATCGTCCAGAATTTTTGCCTCAACACCGTCTATGAGCTTGCCAATAGAGCCAACACGCCGATGCTCAGGCGTATTGCCTATTAAGCCCATTGCCTCGCTTTGTCCGTAGCCTTCATAAAGAGTAATACCGATACTCTCGTACCAGTCGATCAAGGCAGGCGGAGTAGGTGCGGCTACGGTCAGCATATATTCAGCTTCGTGCAAGCCCAATGCGGCTTGCAGGAACTGTTGCGTACCTTCCCGATCTTGCGCAAGCGCATCGTCCAAGGCCTGTTGACCGCCAAGTTTTGCCAACACGCCTTGATGCAATTGCTCCCATACTCTCGGCGCTCCAAAGAAAAAAGTGGGCTTTGTCTCAGCCATGTCTCTGGCCAGCGTACTCAGATCTTCATTGAAAGTTACTTCGCCGCAATGCACGAGACTTTGTATCCACACCAGTTGCCGCTCGGCAATATGTGCCAATGGCAAGTAAGAGAGAAAACGGGCATTCGATGTCATTTGGAATGCTTCAGCGGCCCGCTGCATGGGAATCAACATTGAGTCGTGGTTCTGCATCACACCTTTGGGCAAGCCCGTCGTACCAGACGTAAAAGGCAAGGTCATCAAATGGTCAGGCTGCGCGACATAGGCAGGTGATTGGCCTTTATACTCTTCTAGCACATCGTTCCACTTAATATGTTCCATGTCGGGATCGAAGCCTGGCAGGGCAATAACGACGATATCGTCAGCAAGTATCTGTTTAATGCTTTCCCAATTGGCCGATTCGCCAACGACAATGGCGCGCGCTTTGGTGAACTCAAGTATGTACTGTGCGGTATCTGCCAGCATCGTGGTGAACAGTGGTGCAGATACATTGCCAGAACAGACCATGGCCATATCAGCCAGCATCCAATGCGCACGGTTTCTTGACAATATGCCCATCACCGCGCCATGGTCTTCCTTTTGGGCGGTGTCAAAATGAGCTTCCATCCATGCGCTCAGCGCATGGACTTCTTGCCGCGCCTGTTGCCACGTCCACGTGGTAAACTCATCGCCCTTGCGATCACGCAACCAAACCCGGTCGCTCTGATGGCTGGCATAGTGATCCAGATACTCGTTGATGGTGGGCAACATCACCGGACTTGAACTGCTTGTGTTTTTGTTCATTCAGCTGTCTCCCTCGGTGCTTGGTCAGACAGGCAAGCTACCTCTGATACACCTTGCATTGTACGCAGTTTGGACAAATGCGCCATCAAAGCAGGCCAGGGTCCTCTCCGTTTAACACTTTGTCCCACACTTCCTTGCCAAAAATCTGCTCCACCAATTGTCCCTGATCGGCGGCTGCTCTGAGTTCATTGCCACCTTCTATAGCCAGGCTTTGGCCGGTTACCCAGCTGGCTTCGGGGCCAGCCAGGTAGCGTACGCCAGCAGCGATGTCTGAGGGTTCGCCCAAGCAGCCTAATGGTTTTTGGGCTGCAAACTTCTGGACGACTTGCTCGTTATCAAAAATCGCCTGGGTGCACTGAGTTCTCGTCAGGCCAGGCCTTACTGCGTTTTTTGCAGAGCGCTTTGACTTGCTTGCAAAGCCTCTGCGTTGCGTGCTGTCAGTGTTATGGCTGCACCATCGCGGGCCAGCGCTTCTGCGATGGCTTGACCAATTCCGCCCGAACCACCAGTTATAAACGCGTGTTTCCCGAGCAATGGTTTTTCAGTATTCATTGTAGATCCGCCGGGTGGCTGCCAGTTAGCGGTCTATTTTAGAAGAATCAAGCCTGGCGTGTCCTTATCGATTCGCCATCATTGGCTGCAGACTTGATGCCATCTGCGATCTGCTCGCACGGTGCAGCTGTCTCAACCCGATTGCGACCACGTTTTTTGGCCTCGTAAAGTGCGGCATCGGCCTGACTTAGCAGCGCTTGAGCGGTGCTATCTGAGTGGCTGCTGGTTGTAGCTATGCCTACGCTAACAGTCACACATTCTTTGCTGTTCGGCGAGTATGGCAGTTTCAATCGATCAATGCCGTTTCTGAGCGTTTCGCCAACCAGCATTGCATTGTCCAGTGGAGTGTCGGGCAGCATGACCACGAACTCTTCGCCGCCAAAGCGCGCCACGATATCGGCCGGCCGTCGCACGGTGTGCTGCAGGCTATCGGCAACGGCTTTTAGACATTGGTCGCCGACAATATGCCCATTGTTGTCGTTGAAGCTTTTGAAGTGGTCAATATCGATCATCATCAAAGACAGTGGCGTTTTATTGCGCCTTGCTACAGACAACTCGCGATCAAGTGCATGATCTAAGCTGCGGCGATTTGCGAGACCAGTGAGATGATCATGCGTCGCATGTTGCCAAATCGAAGCCGCCATTGCGTCACTGATTCGTGCAAAATGATTTCCTACAAAGGTGCTGGCGATGATGAACGCAACGAGAAATGCGGCTCTTACCATGCTGCGCTGATTCACGTCGTACCCATGGGTTGAAAACTCTACACCGCTTTTGTGCGCAAGCGCGAAGCCTATAACAATGCCAGCGCAAATAAGCGCGCAGACTA
Source organism: Gammaproteobacteria bacterium (assembly GCA_030429735.1). GTDB lineage: Bacteria > Pseudomonadota > Gammaproteobacteria > Pseudomonadales > JAUIET01 > JAUIET01. Next base: position 769 of record JAUIET010000014.1, on the reverse strand, counting down.
CACCTGCCCGTTGACCATGCACCAGAACACCAAGCAGGGGAATGAAAGGGGCGACAACAATAGCTGGGCCATCCAGCCCACCTGAGAGCAGGCCAAGCAACGCAAGTAAACTGGTGAGAATACCCAGCAATATGACCGACGCGTAGCGTGTAGAAAAACCTGCTTTCACTGCCGTGAACAAGCCGATCAGACCAGCAAGCGCAATGGGGCCCACGTACAAGGTGTTTTCTGCCCCGACCATAGCTACCCGAAGCGCAATCAGGCTGCCAACAATAAACGCCAGAATGCCAGTAATCCATAGCAACTGTCGCCGGCGCGACGCGCGCAGGAACTGGTAAATTTCTGCCTGAGGAATCTCAAGGCGTTTTCTATTGCTCACTTTTCGTCCGTACATAGTAACCAAGGCCAATCCGAAGCCTATCCACTAAGAATAGTTGAGCGCCTGCTTAAAGCGCATATTTGAGCGGTATTTGCATAAATATTGGACGCATCGATGTAAAAGACGATGAACGGTGAACGCTAGTGTCCCTTAACATAAGTTCGTACCATTTAGCCCGTCATCCGAGGCCTCCATCGAGGCGAACTCTGCAGTGAATACCCAAAACACTCGCGTCGCTCGCGGGGCAGGCTCTAGCGGGCTCTATTCGCAAAGAGTTCAACGAAGCTGGAGGCCTCGAATGGCGGGCCCTCCGGGAGCCAGCACAATGGCGTTCTTCGTTGTTGTGTCCCTTGCCAATATAGCCGATATTCCCTGCGGAACACGCCTAGA
>JAUIET010000013.1 GCA_030429735.1 Gammaproteobacteria bacterium | reverse complement strand
TCCAGGCGAGCCTATGGCTTCAGAAACTTTGAAAACTATCGAATGAGAGTACTGGCCCACTGTGGGTGGGATGGTATGATCAATCGGGTTTAATGAGTGCCCATCCCCCGTTAATGGGGTAGAGCCCAAATCCCTTTTATACCGGAAAAGTGTTAACCATGTCTCCGGTATGAAGTGTAAAGGATGTCCTCGGGCAGGACCCTATAAATCTGGTAGCTACGGGTGGACTTGAACCACCGACCCCAGCATTATGAATGCTGTGCTCTAACCAGCTGAGCTACGTAGCCACATAGGGGAAAATCGAGGCGCGAATTCTCCAGAATCGTGGGTGTATTGTCAAGTGGCGACTGGCGTCAAAGCGGCGGGGTCACGGTCACACATTGAATCTGAAGTGCACAACATCGCCGTCCTGGACGATGTAATCCTTGCCTTCCAGGCGCCATTTTCCGGCGTCTTTGGCACCTTGCTCGCCGCCCAGGCTTACGTAGTCGTCATAGCCAATCACTTCGGCGCGGATAAAGCCTTTTTCGAAGTCGGTGTGAATCTTGCCGGCGGCTTGAGGTGCGGTGGCGCCTACGGGGACTGTCCAGGCGCGGACTTCCTTGGGGCCTGCGGTAAAGTAGGTTTGCAACCTCAGAAGCTCGTAACCGGCGCGAATAACCCGGTCGAGGCCGGGTTCATCCATGCCCATTTCAGCCAGAAACTCGAGTTTCTCGTCGGCGTCCAGCTCGGCTATTTCTTCCTCTATTTTGTTACAGATAACCACCAGTGAGGCGTTCTCCGCGTCGGCAATGGCTCGCACGGTGTCCAGGTGTGGGTTGTTTTCAAAGCCTTCTTCATCCACATTGGCTATGTACATGGTGGGTTTGAGCGTGAGCAGGTTAACGTCACGTATGGCTTTTAGCTCGTCGTCACTGAGACCCAGGGTTCGAACCGGTTTGGCCTCATCCAGATGCGGTTGCAGTTTTTCGAGCACGAGCATTTTCGCTTTTGCTTCCTTGTCTCCACCTTTCACTACGCGCACCAGCTTCTGGATGGCTTTTTCAACCGCGTCCAGGTCGGCCAGGGCCAATTCGGTATTGATTACTTCAACGTCAGCGGCCGGGTCTATCTGGTTGGCAACGTGAATGACATTGTCGTCTTCAAAGCAACGCACTACGTGGGCAATGGCTTCTGTTTCGCGGATGTTGCCCAGAAACTGGTTACCCAGACCTTCGCCTTTGGAAGCGCCGGCAACAAGACCTGCAATATCAACAAACTCCATGCTGGTGGCGATGATTTTTTCCGGCTTTACGATGGCGGCCAGCGCGTCCAGCCTCGGGTCGGGCATTGGCACCACACCGGAGTTGGGCTCGATGGTGCAGAACGGGAAGTTCTCCGCGCCTATGCCGGCTTCCGTCAGGGCGTTGAACAAGGTTGATTTGCCGACGTTGGGCAGGCCGACAATGCCGCATTTAAATCCCATAGTGTGTCCTGTGCCCTGGGTGGTTTAGTCCGCAGGTTTATGGTTGTGTATTAAAGTTTGCGCCCGTTGCCATTTGTCTTCGGCAATCAGGTCGAGTGATTTCAGGCCTACTTCAATGCAGTCTTCAATTAATTGCCGTTCGGTGCTGCTGGGTTTGCCCAGCACGTGGCTGGTGACATCACGCTTGGGGGCGAGCTCGCGCGGATGGCCTATACCGAGTCTAAGACGCATAAAGCTGCCGTCATTGCCCAGCTGCTGCATGATATTGCGCACGCCGTTATTGCCGCCATGGCCACCGCCTTGCTTTAGCTTCGCGGTGCCCAATGGCAGGTCTAACTCATCGTGCACCACCAGTATCGATTCCACTGGTATTTTATAAAAATTCGCGCAGGCAGCCACTGACTGGCCGCTTAAATTCATAAAAGTGTCTGGCACCAGTAGGCGAACCGTCTGGCCGGCCAAGCGCAATGTGGTCGTGCTACCTTTTAGTTTTTTGTCGGTTTGCAATACCACACCGTGCTGGCGTGCGAGTTCATCAACGAACCACACGCCAGCATTGTGTCGGGTATCAGCGTATTCGGGCCCGGGGTTACCAAGCCCTGCGATGAGTTGCAAGCTTGCCATCTAGGACGATAGCCAAGAAGAGTTTATTCCTTTTCTTCCTCGCCATCCTTGTCATCTGCCGCGTCTTCGCCAGCGTCATCAGACGGTGCCGCTGCTTCATCTTCATCATCGCTGCCACCCTTGGGTGCGCTAATGGCCGCAATCGGCAGGTCGTGCTCTTCACCGTGCGACAGTGCCACACTTTCCACGCCTTCAGGCAGCACAATGTCAGACAGATGCAGTTGCTGACCCAGTTCTACCTTGGCCATGTCGACTTCAATGTATTCCGGCAGGTCTTTTGGCAGCACGGTAACTTCTATATCAGTCGCGCTGTGCAGGATATTTCCGCCTTGCATTTTAACGCCAACACAGATGTCTTCATTAATGAAGTGCAGTGGTACGTTAACCGTGATCTTCTGGCCTTTCACAATGCGCAGAAAATCAGCGTGCAGCAGACGCTGCTTGGCCGGGTGGCGCTGCAGGTCTTTGATGATCACGTCTTCTGCCTTGCCATCGATGTTAAGTTCGATGATGTGCGAGTAGAACGCCTCGTTTGCTGTGGCTTTCAGCATGTCCTTGTGAGGAATGCTGATGTTCACAGGCGCTGATTTGCCGCCATAAACAATAGCGGGCATCAGGTCTTGATTACGACGCAGGCGGCGGCTCGCACCTTTCCCCGCGTCTGCGCGGCTTTGCGCATGCAGTACGAATTCGTCAGACATTTTCCGACTCCTTTGTTAACAGCGAGAACCTGCGACCGATTCTGCTGCGGTTAGTTAAACCCCGTTTCGTTATTGGAACAGGGCGCTTATTGATTCTTCGTTGCTTACCCGGCGGATGGATTCAGCCAGCAGGGGTGATATGCTCAATTGTCGAATATTGGTGCAAGCCAACGCCGCCGCGTCCAGCGGTATTGTGTCCGTCACAACCAGTTCATCCAGCGACGACGCCTTGATGTTATCGATGGCCTTTCCAGACAATACCGCGTGAGTACAGTAGGCAACCACCTTTTGTGCACCATTTTCCTTCAAGGCTTCGGCCGCTTTACACAGCGTGCCAGCGGTATCGACCATGTCGTCTACCATAATGCAGGTTTTGCCGCTGACATCGCCAATGATATGCATCACTTGCGCTTCATTGGCCTGCGGTCGTCGTTTGTCGATGATCGCAAGATCGGTATCATCAAGTGATTTGGCAACCGCCCGTGCCCTGACCACACCACCTATGTCGGGGCTGACAACAACGGGCTCGCTGTAACGCTGGCGTTTGATGTCTTCGGTCAGCACCGGAGAGCCGTAGACGTTGTCAACCGCACAATCAAAAAAGCCCTGAATTTGCTCGGCGTGCAAGTCAACGGTAAGCACTCTGTCTACGCCAGCATTCACGATCATGTCTGCGCATACTTTGGCGCTGATCGGTACTCGTATGGAGCGCACCCGGCGGTCCTGGCGGGAGTAGCCAAAGTAGGGCACCACGGCCGTAATTTTGCCCGCCGATGAGCGCCGCAGCGCGTCTACCATCAGCACCAGCTCCATCAGGCTGGAGTTGGTGGGTCGGCAGGTGGACTGAATCACAAATACGTCTTTGCCACGCACATTGTCTTTGATTTCGATTGATATTTCGCCGTCGCTGAATTTGGAAACTTCAGCGTTGCCCAGGGAAACCCCCAGTTTGCGGCAGATATTGTGCGCCAGCTCTGGATTAGAATTGCCGCTGAACAGCACAAGGTTTCGCATCGCTATAGAACCCGTTGTCTCAATCGTAGGAAAAATGGCTGGGGCGGCAGGATTCGAACCTGCGCATGCTGAGATCAAAACCCAGTGCCTTACCGCTTGGCGACGCCCCAATTAACCCTGTTAAACCTGTTTCCATTCGCTTATATACATCGCCAGGTCACGATGAGCTGGTGAAGTATTCAGCCCTTGCGTAACATACGCCTGCCAGGTCGCGGGTACTTGCTCAAGCACTGCCTCGGCGTTTTGCCTTGACTCGAACTCAGCGAAAATACACGCGCCGGTTCCGGTAAGCCTAGGCCTGGAAAACGTTTCCAGCCAATTCATTGCGGCCCTTATTTCTGGGTACAATTTCAGCACTACCGGCAAACAGTCATTACGGGTACAGGTGGCCCCGTTCAGAAAGGCGGCTATTTTGATCGGAGAGGTGTTACGTGTCAATTCCTGCTGCGAAAAAATACGGGCCGTAGACACCTCGCAGGCCGGCTTTAACAGCAGGTACCAGGGGGTTGGTAAATCAATCACCGTCAATTGCTCGCCTATGCCTTCGGCGAAGGCCGCCTTTCCATGGATGAAAACGGGCACATCGGCGCCAAGCTGTGCGCCAATCTCCGCCAGTTCCGTCAGGCTCAAGCCTGTTTGCCACAAGGTATTCAAGCCTAATAGAGTGCTGGCGGCATCCGAACTTCCCCCGCCTACGCCGCCGCCAACCGGTATTTTCTTGTTTATCTGAATGTGAGCGCCCAGACGGCAGCCCGTGGCAGCTTGCAGGGCTCTTGCTGCTTGGCTTATCAGGTTGCTCTCAGGGGCTATATTCATGCCGCTGCCGTGCAACTCTATATCTGCCTCGTGCCGCTCTTGCAGAGTAAGTTGATCGGATAAATCCAGAAACTGAAACACGGTTTGCAAATTGTGATATCCGTCAGGCCGTTGACCGATAATATGCAAGAACCGGTTTATCTTGGCGGGCGCACGCAGTGTCAGGGACTTGTTATTGGTCACGATGCAGGCTCTGCCGAGCTGGGAATGGTCCAGCGACTGACAAGTATAGTAACGATTTTATCGCCACCCGGTTCTCTGTCACCTGCAGGCTGCAGAATGATGCGACCCGGCAGCAGGAATTCACTGTGTTGCCGGTAGCGGTCAAAGCTAAGCTGCCAGCCATCTTGTTCAAAGGAAGCAGGCAAGCCGGACTGCGGGTCAATCCGTAACTGTCTAAGCTGAGCGTCTGCGGCCAGGCCGCGCACCCAGAAACGAATATTGTCCAGTGGCGCGGTCAGGCCTGTCACTTGCTGCAATAGCTGGTCGGCTGAGTCAGCGCGTATTGGCGGTTCCCCGGCTTGCAGAAGCCGCACTTCTCCGCCAGATCGTTCGATACGCACGGCACCTGTGCCTAAAGGGCCGCTGAGGCGAATCGCGTAGTCGCTGCCTGTTTGTTGCCAGTTGAGCATTGCTGACGTCGGTTTGCCATCAAGCTTTAGGCCAATCTTGCCGCGCATCTGCCAGTCCGGATAACTGAGAAGGGTGGCTCGTTGTTGTTGATAGTCAGCGCTTTGGATCAGATTGTGCTGTGCGCAGCCGGCAATCAACAAAAGGCAGCCGGCGATAACGCTTCTTACGATCACGGTTGGCCGAACCGCTCAACAATATCTTTCATAAACTGGCTATCGGGGTCAGCGTCAATAGCTTTTCGCCACACATTCCTGGCCTGATCCTGACGGCCCGCCACCCATAATGCTTCACCATAATGCGCGGCTACCTCGGGGTCAGGGAACAGTTCATAGGCTTTCTCCAAATGGATCAATGCCTGCTCCAGGTTACCTCGCTTGAAGTGCACCCAACCCAAGCTGTCGATAATGGCCGGGTCGTTGGGCTTCAGCGCAATGGCTTTCTCAATCAGTTCCAGCGCTTCATCAAAGCGCTTAGTATTGACCGTCAATGAATAGCCCAGCGCATTCAGGGCCGCCGCATTATCAGGTTCCAGACTGAGCAGCTGGCGTAAATCGCTTTCAGCACCTGTCAGGTCTTTGCGCTTTTCATTGAGTAGCGAGCGCGCGTAGAGTAATTCGGTATTGTCCGGATTGGCTTCCAGCGAGGCGGTCAGTAAGTCATAGCTACGGTCCAGCTCGCCATGACGTGTTAGCGTATTGGAGCCCAGCAAGTTCAGGTCCACGGCCTGTGCGGGGTATTTAACGGCCAGGGCGTCCAGATGTTCCAGCGCCGCATCCAGTTGGCCTCGGTCGCTGAGCAGCTCGGCATAGCGCGCTTGTGCGGGCAGAAATACGCGCCCCGGCGTTACTTTTGCGTAGTGCAGCAGCGCTTCGTCAATCTGCTCGCTGTCTTCCTGAACCAGTCCGAGGTAATAGTGTACCGACGCATTTTCAGGGTCCAGCGTCAGCAGATCACTGAGCAGGTCTTTCGCCTCCACCAGCTTTTCGTTCTCACGGTACACAAGCGCGAGGGTGAACTTGAGTTCGTAGTCAGACGGGTGTTTTGCGACCAAACGCTCAAATTCCAGCTCTGCACGGGGCATGTCGGAGCGCGTTAGCAGGCGTGCGTATTGCAGGTGTAACCGCTTGTTGTCTTCATCTTCCTCAAGTGCTGTTTCAATCCGGCTGATCGCCTCATCTGAGCGGTTAAGTTTTTCCAGCAGCTGGGACTCTGTGATCAGCGCCGATACCCTGCCGCGATTGGCTGCATGCTCATCCAGCTTCAGGCTCTCTCGTACGCTGGCCAGAGCTGACTCAGTGTCACCCAGGCTGTCTTCCAGTGTGGCTGCACCCAGCCACAGGTCGGAGTTTTGCGGGTGCCGTTCAATAAGCCCTCGCATTTGGGCAAGTATTTCCTGCTTTCGCGAATGTGTCAGCGTAGCGGCTGACCCTGCCAATTGTGTGAATTGTGTGCTCCCACCCAGCTCCATGGCGCCAATCATGTGCGCCATCGCCCGGTCCAGGTCACGTGCTCTTGCCTGGTGAATGGCGGCAGAACGCAGTGCGTCGGAGTCACCAGGTGCGGCTTTCGCCCATAACTCGGAGGCGCGCAGAGCCACGGCTTCAGCCCGCAGCAATTCAGCTAAAGCGGTGGCATGGCGGGCAATTCCGGCGTCTTCAGTTTTCGCGGCCTGGCGCAGGTAATTGCGCAGCGCCACATCGTAGCGATTTCTCTGCGCTGCAATATCAGCGACCAGCAGCGAATATAAAGTTTGCAGCTCAAACGGTCTGAAAGCGGGCTCAGGCGTATTGGTATCAACATGTTCTACCGATTTGGCCGCGGAATCGGCCTCAATTTCGGCGGGTGGCACGTTTGCACAAGCTGTTAGCAGAGTCAGTATTGTTAAGGTGGAAATGGCGGCATTTCGCAATAAACCGCCATTCAGGCTGATAGTGGGCGCAACTTCCATGGGTTTCCTTGCAACAAATCGTACTTAGTGCGCAGCTGGCATCACCCGCGCTGGCTGGAATCACAGCTGAGGCTTTGCTCGGCAGGCGTTATTTCATTGTAAACCAGATGATTAAATGTTTGAGTCTTAAAAGTGTGATTCTATCCATTCGCCGTGCTTTATAGGCCACAGTGTTGATAAAATGGCGGGTTAAGCAGCCGCGCCTTTGAAGAAGGCTTCGTCATCATCCGCAGGTACCATGGCACTTTTCGTATTTGGCCTTAGCCACAAGACAGCCGATCTCGCCTTGCGCGAGAAAATTGCGGTGAGCGGCGCCGAGTTAACGCAGGTGCTTCAAGAGCTGCGCGCCACCTCGCATGCCTCTGAGTTGAGTCTGCTCTCCACGTGCAATCGTACCGAATTCCATGGTGTGGCTGACCAGCCGGATTTGGCGATCGAGCGCATCCGTTCCTGGTGTGAAGGGCGCCTGGGCCTGCCAGACCCGGCCGCGGCTGAGTCGCTTTTTTACACGGTAAGAAGGCTGGATGCGCTGCGGCATCTTATTCGGGTGAGCAGTGGTCTGGATTCAATGGTCCTGGGTGAGCCGCAGATATTTGGCCAGATGAAAACGGCGTACTCGCAAGCTATTGAATCTGACACGGTAAAAAGTGATTTGCACCGCGTGTTTGGCCACGTGTTTTCAGTGAGCAAAAAAATTCGCAGCAATACCGGTATTGGCTCAAACCCGGTATCCGTCGCATCCGCAGCGGTTCGCTTGTCGCGCCGGGTGTTCAGTGACCTTGCGGACAGCAAAGCCCTGTTGATAGGCGCCGGCGACACCATCGCGCTGGCAGCGAGGCATCTCAACTCCGAGGGGATTGCACAGCTCAGCATTGCCAACCGAACACTTGCTCATGGTCAGAGCCTGGCCGATGAGCTGGGCGGGCGAGCCTTGCCAATGTCAAGTATTCCACAAGCAATGCAAGACGCAGATATAGTTATCAGCTCCACGGCCAGTCAACTGCCAGTGATCGGCAAAGGAATGGTTGAACAGGCCTTGAAAGCGCGCAAGAACAAGCCGATATTTATCGTTGATATTGCCGTACCACGCGATGTGGAAGAGCAAGTTGGTGAACTAGACAACGTATATCTGTACACCGTTGATGACCTGCAGGACATCGTTGCTGACAACATGAAAGAGCGTCAGGCTGAAGTGGCCAAAGCGGATCAGATTATTGAACAATCACTCCAGGATTACATGCTTAGCGATGCCGAGCGCACGGCCAGTAGCTCGATCAGTGCGTATCGAAGAATGGCGGAGAGTATTCGCAAAAGTGAACTCGACAAGGCTGTTGCGGCCCTAAGTGCTGGTCAGGAACCGGAACAAGTGCTGTCTAGTTTTGCCAATGCATTAACCAATAAACTCATCCATGCGCCCAGCGTTGCAATGAAACAGGCCGCGGCCAATGATAACGCAGCGAAATTGCAGTGGGCTGAAGAGTTACTGGGTATTGAAAATGAAACGGTGGCTGGGAAAGGTCACAATGACGAGGAGCCCAATCGGTGGCAATAAAGTCTTCCCTGCTGGATAAGCTAGGCGATCTGGTTGATCGGTACGAAGAGCTGGGCGCCTTGCTCAGTGATTCGGAAACAATTTCTGACCAGGATCGCTTCCGTAAACTGTCAATGGAATACGCAGAAATTGAACCTGTGGTGAAGTGCTATTCGCGCTATCAGCAGGTTGGAACGAATGCGGAAGAGGCAGAAGCTCTGCTGAGCGATGCCGACGGCGAAATGCGTGAAATGGCGCAGGAAGAACTGGAACTCAGCCGGCAGGAACTAGTCAGTTTGGAAAGCGATCTGGAAATGTTGCTTGTGCCTAAAGATCCGCTAGACGGTAACGACGTTTTTCTTGAGGTGCGTGCCGGTACCGGCGGCGATGAAGCAGCCATATTTGCGGGTGATTTGTTTCGCATGTATGGTCGTTACGCGGAATCTCAGAACTGGCGGGTTGAGGTATTAAACGAACGCCCAGGTGATCACGGTGGCTACAAAGAAATTGTGTGTCGTATAAGTGGTCAAAACGTGTATGGGCAGCTGAAATTTGAATCGGGCGCACATCGCGTGCAACGGGTACCGGAAACCGAGTCGCAGGGTCGCGTACATACGTCGGCGTGTACTGTTGCCATATTGGCCGAAGTGGCTGATCTGGATGAAATCGAGATCAATAAAGCCGATTTAAGAATTGATACGTTCAGAGCGTCCGGGGCGGGCGGGCAGCACGTTAACAAAACCGATTCTGCTATCCGAATAACACATCTGCCCAGCGGTCTGGTGGTTGAGTGTCAGGATGAGCGGTCGCAGCACAAGAATAAAGCGCGTGCCATGTCGTTATTGCAATCCAGGCTGCAAGATGCCGCGCAGCGCGAACAAACTCAGGCTCAAGCGGATGAACGCCGCAACCTGGTTGGCAGCGGCGACCGGTCTGAGCGTATCCGGACCTATAACTTTCCGCAGGGCCGGCTGACTGACCACCGCATCAATTTGACAATCTACAAGCTGGCCGAAGTCATGGAAGGCGATCTTGATGCAGTAATCCAGCCGCTGTTGCGGGAACATCAGGCCGACCTATTGTCTGGTTTGTCCGACTGAAATTCATCTCTTATGACCATTGAGGAAGCTCTGCGTCTGGGTGCTGAAACGCTGCAGGCCTGCAGTGATACCCCGCGCCTGGACAGCGAATGCCTGTTGATGCAGAGTTTAGCCGTGCAGCGCTCTCACCTGTATGCATGGCCTCAGCAAGCCCTGTCCGAACTGCAACAAAGCCAGTTTAATCACTTCCTGGCGAAGCGCCTGACCGGCCAGCCAATTGCTTACATTCGTGGTTGGCAGGAATTCTGGAGTGAGCGGTTTGTCGTTGGCCCAGGTGTACTGATTCCCCGCCCTGAGACTGAATTGCTTGTTGAGCAGGCGTTGGCGTTAAGCTCTAAACACCTGACTGATTCCGAGCTCACTGTGCTGGATCTTGGTACCGGCAGTGGTTGCATCGCGCTGGCGCTGGCAAAAGAACGCCCCAATTGGCGCATAACCGCCGTGGATCAGTCGACGGTGGCCTTGGACTATGCGCAAAAAAATCTGGATCAGTTGGCCGTCAGTAACGTAGAGCTGTTGCAATCGAGATGGTTTGCGAATTTGTCTGGCCGACGGTTCGATATAATCGTCAGCAATCCGCCCTATGTTGCTGCCGATGACGCGCATCTTATTCAGGGCGATGTGCGTTTCGAACCACCATCAGCATTGGCATCCGGCCAGGATGGGCTTGATGATATTGGTTTAATTATCGAGCACGCTGCACGTTTTCTGACGCCGGCCGGAACACTGCTATTGGAGCATGGTTTTGATCAGGCGGCGCCTGTGGCCGCGTTGTTGGCTGACCAACAATACGGTGGCATTCAGCAAATTCGAGATTTGCAGCAACACATTCGGGTGACGCTTGCACACCGACCTGATTGATTGGCTCAGTCCAGGCTATGAGGTTGGCTTTTTGCGCCGTTGCCGATACTTTTCAAGTTGAACACTATTATCTAGATTCAGTCCGGATTGCTCGGCGCTCGCGATAGGCACCAAAGCCTGCCAATATTGCGCGCCATTATTGCTTTGCTGGAGTAACAAATGGCCGTCGTGCTCATCAAGCTCATTGTGCAGCGCTGCAAGGAGCGAAAACAACTCCGGGTCTTCGCTAAAGTCGTTTGCCAGCGCGTCGCTTGGTATGTTGGCGCTGCGCTTCATCGAGCCGTGGCTCACGCCAAGCAATAAAAATTGCCCGTTCACGACTTTACCGCAACAGAAACAATGTTCTGCCTGATAGTCATTTAATCTCATTTCCAATTGGATGGCCTTCTTGGTCGCGCGGCTGGTGCTATTTTCGCTGATGCGTTGTGCTGCCAGACGGAACAGTTGGATCAGCATTTTCTGAAGGTGTACAACGTCCAGCTCCTGGGCGTATAAGTCATCTTCAATATCTGTGCTCAACTTGTACTCTGCACCAATGGATTGCTTGATCAGTTCCATTGTACGGCGAACTGTTTCGCTGAGATCTGCCGATTTCGGCGACTCCGATGCCGCGGATCGGTAGGCTAACATTTTTACTATTAATTCGTGCGCATGCCGGCTTGATTCCATAACGCTGGTGAGCCGGTTGCTGATATCGCCAGCGCCGCTGGCGCTTGCTGAAGTGTTATCGGTGAGTGCGCGCTGTGCCTGGTTTGAAATACCCAGCATCAAGGCATTAAAGTCGCTCGCGATCCCGGTGATCAGTTCCTCTATTGTTTCCTTTCCCGGCGACTCTGATTGAGCAGTTCGGACGAAATCATGTTCGAGCTTTTTTTTTTGCTGGAATCGGCGGGCTTTGCCTGTGTTCCGATGTCTTCTGCGTCAGAGGGAAGCACTAAAAGAAAACTTGACTGGCGTTGTTCCTTGTCGCCGTGCAACGGCAGCTTTATGAACCGGTAAACCATCCAGTCATCGGGGTCTACCTGAATACTCATTTCCGCTACGTCGTTATGTTCCTGCATCTGAGCGTCCAATGTCTGCAGCTGTGTTGCCAGCGACTCATCGAACAGATCCGATTCGCTCTTGCCAATCACATCGTCTTGCCGCAGGCCGAACAAATCAAGAAAGTACGGGTTTGCACGTTCAAACCTACCGTCACTGTCTTTTACAGCCAGGGCGAAGGGCACGCGTCGGGCAAATTCCCGCATGGTCTCCAGCTCCGTGCTAATGGTTTCATGTCGTTCGTATAAATCGCTGATGTCAGTCGCAAATATCATCGCATAGCGTTGCGCACTAACGTTAGTTCTGAGTAGGGAAAAGGCGCTGTGCAGCCACATAGGCCCATCGCTCAGTTCCAGCCTGAACACTACGTGTTGCGATTTGCCTGTGTTTAGTGCCTTGCTTAGCAACTCGCGACATGTTTGCCGTTGCTCTTCGACGACCAATGAGCTGAAAGTCTGGCCTCTCAGAGACGAAGAGTTGCTGCTTATAGTGGCCCAATCCCCCGAAACCAGATCCACGATATTACCTTCTTCATCCAGTAGCGCAGAGAGCTCGGGGTAGGAAGCAACGATATGGCGCCAAAGTTCAGTGTCTTGGATCGGGTCTGCGTCGACCGGATCGATCGGGGTGGTATCAAATGCTTCTATCAGGAAGCCTTCGCTGCCCCTATTTCTGACCGTGATCTGGCGCCGTGAAGGCTCGCCGTGATTATCAATTTTGAGTACCGCGCTGAAAGTCTGCGTTGATTCGGGTGCAAGCTGATGTAATTGCTCAAGCAAGTCCAGGTTTTGGTAGCCCAGATCTTCGCTGCTCAGTGTTGTACCCAATCGATGTGCGACTTGCCAACCTTCCAATGCGCAGAACGCGGGATTTGCCGCAGTTATGATGAAGTCCTTGTCTTTCAGCCGCAGTTGTAAAATGCCGGTACTCAGCTCATCCAGCATTGATGAGCCGCTTGCCGTTGGTTCAGGCGCTGTGGCGGCCGGCGTTAGGGCCGGAATATGCCGCTCTGTTGTGTGGGCGGTGGATGGCAAAGGGCTGGTTGCCTGAGCAACGCGGGGCTGTAGCTCAGGTGGGTAGGCGGGCGTTGGCACGCTTGCATGACCCAGCTCGCCAAGGCTTGATTGAAGCGACTCTCTGCTAAGGCTGTGTTTGGACAAAATCTCGCTTAAACCCAGTTGGGCAGCTTTCAATAGTATGCCGGATGGTAAGGAGCCAGAACTCAGCAACACAACGGGGGTGTTGCGGTACTTGGTCTGAGTCAGTTCCAACAATTGCAGTAATTCGGTGTTGGCGTAGTCCTCAGCCAGAAGTATAAGATCAGGCGTGCAAGCGCCTGGGAACACACCCTGGCTGGAATGGTGGGTTACTCCCCGAATACGCAGTTCGGGCATGGCCGCAAACATTTGCTTTAGCAGCAAAGCATCGCTGGGATTGTCATCCAGAATAAGCGCGATTTGTGGTGAGGAGCGGCCGGCCATAATGAATAGAACATGGTCAAACGTACATTGCCTCCCAATAGTACTGGCATTGGTTGGCTTTTGACCATATCAGATTCTGCTAAATCTTCCCGAATGCGTGCATTTTCGCGTAAGCGCCTGATTACACAGGGCAATATTCTTGTTTATTCGCTCAGGTTTCTGACCAACGGGGTGCTGAATACCGGGAAGCTCGGGTAATGATGCAACTTTCTTCCTGTTAGCCGGTCCGAACTCCCAACACTATTTTCTGGAGAGCAGGGCGTGAGTTCACTGGCAACAAGCTACGAAACGGTACGATCGCAGACCTTGGGCAGGCTGCAGCATCTGGATTTTCTGGGTCCGTTGTTGCTGCGTGTGTATCTCGTGCCTGTTTTTTGGATGGCTGGGTCGAAGAAGATCGATTTTTCAACGCTGATGCCTTACGACAGCACGGTCAACTGGTTTGGTAACCCTGATTGGGGGCTGGGCTTACCGGCACCCACATTGATGGCTTTTCTGGCTGGATGGACGGAAGTGCTAGGCGCACTGTTTCTCGCCGCGGGTTTCGCGGTGCGCTGGATCACCCTCCCTCTGCTGTTCACTATGGCGGTCGCGGCAAGCACTGCTCACTGGGACAATGGCTGGCAGGCTATTTCCGACCCCGGCGCGCCCTTTGCCAATCAGCGCGTTGAGGAGTCGGCGGATAGACTGACGAAAGCCAAACAGATTCTTAAGGAAAATGGCAATTACAGTTGGCTGACGGGCCGCGGTTCGATCGTTATCTTGAACAATGGCATTGAATTTGCCGCCACCTATTTCGTAATGCTTTTGGCGCTGCTGTTCACCGGCGCAGGTCGTTTCGTAAGCCTGGATTATTGGCTTGCCCGGGGCAACGGACTTGCGCCACTCAACAGGTATTAACCTGCCTTATTGGCAAACTGAACGCTTTATTTGTCTTTATCGCTGCTCATGGTCATAATGCGCCGCAGCCATCGTTGGCGTATTACCCCTTAAGAGCAGCGTGTGACATCACATAGCAAGTCCGCAAACGGCCAATGGTCGATAGATCAGTTTCCTGTTGAGCCTCAAGAAGGCAAGTCGCGCTTTCACGATTTCGACTTGCCGGTGGAGTTGATGCAGGCTGTTGCCGACCTCGGCTTCGAGTATTGCTCACCTATACAGGCGCAAATTTTACCGCATACGCTGCACGGCATCGATGCCATAGGCAAAGCGCAAACAGGCACAGGTAAAACAGCGGCCTTTTTGATGACTGTGATCACGCATATGCTGGAACATCCGGTAGAGGGTGAGCGCTATCTGGGAGAACCGCGGGCGACCATTATCGCACCCACCCGCGAACTGGCGATGCAGATAGCTGAAGACGCTGAGTTGCTGACCAAGCACTGCGATCTAAATGTCGCCTTGTTGATTGGCGGTATGGACTATGACCGCCAACTTAAAACATTGCATTCGAAAGTGGTTGATATTCTGGTGGCCACGCCAGGTAGGCTGATGGACTTCATTGAGCGCAATGAAGTGCAATTGCATTTGGTTGAAACGCTGGTTATTGACGAAGCCGACCGCATGCTGGACATGGGTTTTATCCCGCAGGTGCGCCGTATTGTTCGCCAGACACCGCCGCGTACGCATCGACAAACATTATTATTCAGCGCCACCTTTACGCCGGCAATCCTCGAGCTGATCGAGCGATGGACTGACAACCCGGTGACCATTGAAATAGAGCCTGATCGTGTTGCGACGGATTCGGTAGAACAGCACATTTATCTGATGAGCGAAGACAAGAAGTTCAGAGTGCTGGCCAACATCCTTAAGAGCGATGTTGTTGAGAGCGCGATTGTATTTGCCAACCGCCGCGACCAGGTGCGGCGATTGCATGAGCAGTTAACCAAACGCGGCATAGAGTGCGGCGTGTTATCCGGAGAAGTGGCACAGCAAAAACGCACGAAAACCCTGCAGCGTTTCAAGGATGGTCAGTTGCGAGTAATTGTCGCCACGGATGTGGCCGGTCGCGGCATCCATGTTGATGGTATCAGTCACGTGATCAATTTCAATTTGCCGGAAGACCCTGAAGACTATGTGCATCGCATTGGCCGAACCGGTCGCGCCGGCGCAACAGGCACATCTATTAGCCTGGCCTGTGAGTCAGACTCGTTCATGCTGCCTGATATTGAAGAATTGCTGGGTTACACGCTTAACTACGAACAAGCGCCCGCGCATTTGCTGGAAAAGTCCTGACACACATTAAGGGTCTTGGTCATGCCGGAGTGCACTGATTTTGCAGTTGCTCGCACCACATCAGCGTTGCACCACATACCGCGGCAGGCATAACAAACAAATTCAGTACTGGAATCAGCGTGGCAACGGTTACCGCCGCACCGAAGCTGAGCGTTAGGGCACGGTTGCGGCTAAGTACGTTACGCATATTGCCGAATTTGACGCGATTATTGTCAGCTGCGTAATCGGAATACTGAATTGACATCATCCAGGCTCCCCACAAAAACCACAGCACAGGTGCGGCAACATTAATGCCGGGAATCAGTGTGATGATCCAGATGCCTAGCGCCATTGGCAACGTGTAAGCTAGCCGCGCTACTTCACGGACCAGGCTTCTTGGTACCGATGCGAGCGTGCCTGCCCAGGTTTCACTGGCGCTTGCCGGTGATTGACCGGTACAGCGCTCAGCCACTTGCTCTGCCAGGATTGCGTTGAAAGGTGCACCGATAATATTAATCAGCATCGTGAAACTGAAAATCACCACGATAAGCATCAGCAAAACAAACAGTGGCCACAATATAAACTCAAGAAAGCTCAACCAGGATGGAATCTGGTTGAGAAGATAATCCGTCCAATAATTGAATTGCTGACTGGCAAATGTAATCAGCGCCGCGAACAGGGCAATGTTGATTAACAGGGGACCGGCCGCATATTTTCTGATCCCAGGTTCTCTGAGCATGCGGAACCCGCGAGCCAGATAGTTAAGTCCTTCGTTCATGACTTAGCGATCAAGCGGCACCGGCGGCCTGCAAAATATCCGCGAACTCAGCACCATGACGATGCTCACGCACAATTGACAACACGCTTTGACCTTCTGGATTTGTTGCGTTGACATCGCGATTCTGTGCGGTAAAAAACCGTACGAAAATTTCAAAATCGCTGGCGCGCATGCTTTGATATGCTTTAAGCAAGCAATGAAAATCAGCGTTGGTGCCTTCCACAGGCAGGTAATCCAGAAAGCTTCGAACGCGGTCTTCGGTCCATACCTCATCCAGTACTTTCTCTTTGTCTTTTCTCATCTGCGTTGGTCTCAGAGTTTGTCGTTAAGAAGTTGGTTAACCTGGGCCGGGTTAGCCTTGCCTTGAGAGGCTTTCATGACCTGACCGACGAAAAATCCTAGCATCTTCTTGCGTTTATCTTCCGCGCTATTACGGTAGTTTTCAACTTGCTGCGGATTGTTGGCAATAACATCATCGACCATGGCTTCGATAGCCCCTGAGTCAGATACTTGCTTCAAACCCTGTTCATCAATGATCTGGTCAACGCGAACCGCGGCCTTGCTGTCTTCCTGCCACAAGGCGTCAAACACCGTTTTGGCGATCTTTCCCGACACCGTCTGATCATTGATCCGTTGAATCAATACGGCTAGCTGCTCAGCGCTAACGCGAGACTCAACAATGCTTAATTCATCGCGATTTAGCTGTGCCGCCAGCTCGCCCATCACCCAGTTAGCCGATGCCTTGGCGTCATCAGACGCTGAACTTACCTGCTCGAAATACTCAGCGGTGTCGCGGTCGCTGGCGAGCAGTCGCGCATCGTAATCACTCAGCTGGTACTGTTCAACGAACCGCGCCACTTTTTGCTTGGGTAATTCCGGCATATCATGTTGCACGGAATCTATATACTTCTGATCAATGACAATAGGGAGCAGGTCTGGCTCAGGGAAGTAGCGATAGTCGTTTGCAACTTCCTTGCTGCGCATGGGGCGTGTTTCGTTCTTGTCGGCATCGTAAAGCCTGGTTTCCTGAACGATTGATCCGCCGTCTTCCAAAATGTCGCGTTGCCGTTCGGTCTCAACGTAAATAGCTTTTTCAACGAATCGAAATGAGTTGACGTTTTTGATCTCGGTACGTGTGCCAAATTCACTTTGCCCTGCCGGTCGAAGCGATATATTCACGTCGCAGCGCATTGAGCCCTGAGACATATCGCCATCCGAAATTTCCAGGTAGCGAATCAACGAATGGATGTATTTTAAATAAGCAACAGCTTGCTCGGCACTGCGAATATCGGGCTCAGACACAATTTCCAGCAAGGGCGTTCCCGCGCGGTTAAGATCGATGCCGGTGCTGCCATGAAAGTCTTCATGCAGCGACTTGCCAGCGTCTTCTTCCAGATGGGCACGGGTTACCCCGATGGTTTTTACGCTGCCATCCGCCAGGCCGATATCGACGTGACCGCGGCCCACAATGGGGTAGTCCATTTGGCTGATCTGGTAGCCCTTGGGCAGATCCGGGTAAAAATAGTTTTTTCGGTCGAACGCAGAACGCATACCTATCTCGGCGCCAATCGCCAGACCGAACTTAACCGCCATGCGCAAGGCCTCACCATTAAACACGGGCAAGGTGCCGGGCATTGCCAGATCAACCGCACTGGCCTGGGTATTGGGCGCAGCACCGAACTGAGTGGATGCCCCCGAGAATATTTTTGATTTGGTAGCCAGTTGCACATGCACTTCAAGGCCAATCACGGTTTCCCAGTTCATACCATGTCTCCTTGTACAGGCTGTTGCTGGTGCCAGTCTGTCGCGCATTGAAACTGATGCGCCGCATTTAGCAGCTGCGCCTCGCACAGATAATTGCCTATCAGTTGTACGCCAACCGGTTTGTCATCAACCAGCCCGGCGGGCATGGACAGCGCAGGCAGGCCTGCCAGGTTGGCCGCTATGGTGTATATGTCTTCAAGATACATGGCAACCGGGTCACTGGTTTTCGCGCCCAGCGGAAACGCCGGCGATGGACTGGTAGGGCCAATCAGCAAGTCAACCGATTTAAAAGCTTCGACAAAATCCTGCTGTATGAGACGCCGTATTTTCTGCGCTTTTCGATAATAAGCGTCGTAGTAGCCGGCAGAAAGGGAATAGGTGCCCACCAGAATGCGTCGTTTAACTTCGTCGCCAAAGCCTTCACTGCGGGTGCGTGTGTACATATCATTCAAATCGGTGGGGTTGTCGCAGCGGTGTCCATAGCGCACGCCATCAAAGCGGGACAGATTGGTGGATGCTTCAGCAGGTGCGACCACATAGTAAGCGGGCACCGAAAGCGGACTGTGCGGCAGGCTCAATTCGCTAATATTGGCGCCCAGTTTTTGATACTCGTTTATCGCCTGCTCAACACAGGCGGCCGTACCCGGATTCAAACCTTCAGAAAAGTACTCTTTGGGAACACCGATACGCAAACCCTCAATAGAATTGTTCAATGAGGCGCTGTACTTTGGGACATCGGCATCGATGCTGGTGGAGTCCCTGGGATCGTGGCCAGACATCAGCTCCAGTAGTAACGCAAGATCTTCCACACTGCGTGCCATCGGCCCTGCCTGATCCAGGCTGGATGCGAATGCGATCATGCCGTAACGCGATACGCGCCCATAGGTAGGCTTCATGCCGCTGATGCCGCACAGTGCAGCCGGTTGGCGAATTGAACCACCAGTGTCTGTGCCGGTGGCCGCCGGGGCAAGGCGGGCTGCTACGGCTGCGGCTGAGCCACCGGATGAGCCTCCAGGCACGCACCCGGTATTCCATGGGTTGCGAACCGGCCCATAAAAACTGGTCTCGTTGGATGCGCCCATGGCAAATTCGTCCATATTGGTTTTACCCAACATAACGGCGCCAGCGCTATCAAACTTGTCGATCATTGTCGCGTTGTACGGTGGCACAAAATTATCGAGCATTTTCGAGCCGCAACTTGTTCGTATGCCGTTGGTACAAAAAATATCCTTGTGTGCGACAGGTATTCCGCACAGCGGATGAACCTGCCCCGCAGCACGCGCCTTGTCGGCGTTGCTCGCCTGTTGCAAGGCATGCTCTTCACACAGGGTCAGAAACGCGTTGTAGTCGCCGTCCATTGTTTTTACGCGGTCGATCAAGTGTTGAGTGAGTTCCACACTGGAAAACTCTCCGGCCGCCAAAGCTGAGCTCAGCGCGGAAACGGTCATATCATGCATAGTATTACTCTGGGAGCTATTCGATTACTTTCGGAACCAGGAACAGGCCGGCTTCAGTAGACGGGGCAATGGCCTGAAAAGCCTCGCGTTGATCCAGTTCTGTGACTTCGTCCGCACGCAGCCGCTGCGTGGCATCGAGCGGATTGGTCATTGGCTCAACAGTATCGGTGTCCACGGCTTGCATTTGATCAATCATCTCCAAGATATCGTTTACTTTTTGAGCAACCTGGCCGGCGGTTTCGTTATCTATGGCGAGCCGGGACAGGGCCGCTACTTTTTCGATGTCGGATCGATCAACAGACATGGGGGTCTCACAACTGGATGCGCGGGGCGCAAGACGTATAAAGTTATCATATTTGCTGCTTGCCCTGCATGCTTGGCGTTGTTAGAGTTCGGATTTTTTTAGAATCGCTCTGACATTGCCGACATAATTGGCTATTTTTAAAGGAATTATTACAAAAATACCGTCTGCAGCAACTCCCACGTACTGCTACCTTATAAGAAGCAGTATGTAAAACAGGCTCAAGCAACATGTTCAAAAGAATCCGTGGAATGTTTTCCAACGATCTGTCCATTGATTTGGGCACGGCCAACACGCTGATCTATGTGCGTGATCAAGGTATCGTGCTGGATGAACCTTCGGTGGTTGCGATCAGAATCCACAACGGTCAGAAGCAAATTGAGGCGGTTGGTGCTGACGCGAAACGCATGCTGGGCAGAACACCAGGCAACATCACTGCTATTCGACCTTTGAAAGATGGTGTTATCGCTGATTTCCAGATTACGGAGCGTATGCTTCAGCATTTTATCGCCAAGGTGCATCAGCACAGTTTTATTAGGCCAAGCCCGAGAGTATTAATCTGCGTTCCCTGCCAGTCTACCCAGGTGGAACGCAGAGCGATTCGCGAATCAGCGTTGAGTGCCGGCGCGCGGATGGTGCGCCTGATAGAAGAACCCATGGCAGCCGCGATCGGCGCGGGTCTTGCAGTTGAAGAAGCCAGCGGCTCGATGGTAGTCGACATTGGTGGTGGCACGACTGAAATTGCGATTATCTCACTGAATGGCGTTGTTTACAGTGACTCGGTGCGAATCGGTGGCGACCGATTTGATGAAGCCATCGTTGCGCATGTCCGGCGCCGTTATGGCAGTTTGATTGGGGATGCAACGGCTGAGCGCATCAAGCAAGAAATAGGCTGCGCCTACAAGGGCAGTGAATTGCGCGAGCTTGATGTACGTGGCCGTAATCTCGCTGAAGGCGTGCCGAGAAGCTTTGTACTCAACAGTGACGAGATTCTGGAAGCACTTCAAGAACCTCTTACTGCGATTGTGCAAGCTGTTAAAGCTGCGCTGGAGCAATCTCCTCCCGAGCTGGCCTCTGATATTGCCGAAAAAGGCCTGGTGCTCACTGGTGGTGGCGCGCTGTTGCGAGATATTGACAGATTACTGGCGGATGAAACCGGCTTGCCAGTGATTGTTGCGGAAGACCCATTGACCTGCGTCGCCCGAGGCGGTGGCCGGGCCATGGAGTTAATGGACCTGCAGCGAATGGATTTGTTTTCTACTGAGTAAAACCCGGTGCTCCTGGCGCTAAACCTGAGGCCCAAGCCATCAAGCCCTTATTTCAGCGAACTTCGTCGAAAGGCTTCCAGGCTGTACTGGTAGCCTTTCTTGCGCTTGGTCTGGTTGTTTTTGAGCAACGTTCAGATTCAGTTAATCCGCTCAGAAGCATACTTCACACTATTACAACGCCCTTTTACTGGATAGCGGATATTCCGAAGCGTGCTTCTATCTGGAGTGCTGAGTCACTGGTGAGCCGCCGTGCTCTGCTGGAACAAAATGCCGGGCAGCGTACTGAGCTTCTGATTTTGAAAGGCAAACTGCAGAAAATGGCAGGTATGGCGGCTGAGAACGTACGTTTGCGCGAATTGCTTAACAGTTCGACGGTACTGGATAGCAGTGTGTTGGTTGCCGAGTTGATCAGTATTTCTCCCGACCCGCGCAGTCATCAGATTGTTCTGAACAAGGGCTCACGAGATGGCGTGTATCTCGGTCAGGCGGTGTTGGATTCTGAGGGCCTGATGGGTCAAATCATCGACGTTGGGCCGAACATCAGCCGCGCTTTACTTATCTCAGACAGCAGTCATGCCTTGCCGGTTCAAATAAACCGAAATGGTGTTCGGTCGGTAGCGGCCGGTACGGGTTTGTTGCACGAGTTAGAGCTTAGGCATGTGGCTGCGACCACTGATATAAAGGTTGGTGACTTACTGGTGAGCAGTGGCTTGGGGCGACGTTTCCCTGTGGGCTATCCGGTAGCTGATGTGACCGAGGTGGTGCTTGATCCCGGCCAACCTTTTGCCATCGTTAAAGCCATGCCGCGCGCCCAGTTAAATCGGTCTCGCCATGTACTTTTGGTGTTCACCGAAACTGATCGGCAGTCTCTTGAGGGCGAGAAAAACGCAGTCATAAACGATGGATGAGCGCAGCGCACATGGGCTATGGGTGATTGCCGCGAGTATTGCGATGGCATTGCTTTTGATGATATTGGCCGTTCCGGATTGGTTGCGCTGGAGCAGGCCTGAGTGGGTCACAATGGTGCTGATCTATTGGGTGATGGCCTTGCCTCACAGAGTCGGAATACTGGTGGCTGCTGCTTCCGGCCTGTTGCTCGATGTGCTTGAAGGCACGGTACTGGGTGAGCACGCGTTTGCCCTGGTAGTGGTTGCCTACGCAACCATGCTGTTGTACCAACGCTTGAGAATGTTCGCTGTCTGGCAACAAGCATTTATTGTGTTTGTATTAGTAGGCATTCAGCAACTGGCGTGTCATTGGGTTGAGAATATCTCGGGTAACCCCGAGCAAAACCTGTTGTTCCTGTTACCTGCGGCGATGAGCGCTTTGTTTTGGCCACTGGTCACCGTTTGCCTGGCATTCTTTCAGCGTATGTATGCGGTGTACTAAGCTCGTGCCGCGAGGAATGAGCAATGAGTGAGGAGATACTCGTTAATGTGACTCCCGTGGAAACACGCGTCGCATTGGTCGAAAATGGCATGCTCCAGGAAGTTCATATTGAACGTTCCATGCGACGCGGTATCGTCGGCAATATCTACAAGGGTAAAGTGGTCAGAGTCCTGCCGGGCATGCAGGCCGCCTTCGTCGAAAATGGTCTGGAGCGAGCCTGTTTTATTCACGCGAATGACATCGTAAGTTATGACGAGCAGGGTAAGGAGAATCGCAGCGGCAACCCACCGCTGGTTCAGGAAGTGCTGCATGAAGGTGACAGTTTGCAGGTGCAAGTCATCAAGGAACCCATCGGCACCAAGGGCGCGCGCTTATCAACGCACATGTCAGTGTCTTCGCGGTTTCTGGTGTATATGCCGCATACCCACCACGTGGGCATCTCGCAGCGAATAGAGGGTGAAGAAGAACGTGAGCGTTTACGCCTCGCAGTGGAGCAGGCTGTGGAAGCAGAAGGCTTTGCAGGCAATGGTGGCTATATTGTACGAACAGCAGCCGAGGGCGCCAGCGAGGACGATTTACGTTCAGATATTCGTTTTCTGGCCAAGCTGTGGAGGTCGATAGAAAACCGGGCAAGGCAAGCTACAACACCGTCGCTTATTTATGAAGATTTGCCACTGTACCTGCGCACTATGCGCGATATGGTGCGCCCGGAACTGGAAAAAATACGGATTGACTCGGAAGAGATTTACGAACAGGTTAAAACCTTTGCCGCCGAGTTCATGCCTGAATTGAGCAGCGCAATTGAATGTTACAGGGGCCCGCGTCCGCTGTTCGATTTGAATGGCATTGAAGATGAAATTCAAAAAGCGCTGAGTCGCAAGGTCCAACTAAAGTCGGGCGGTTACCTGATACTGGATCAAACCGAGGCAATGACCACCATTGATGTAAACACGGGTGCCTTTGTTGGCCATCGTAACCTTGAGGAAACGATTTATAAGACCAACCTTGAGGCTGCTCAGGCGCTGGCTCGCCAACTGCGGGTTCGAAACCTGGGTGGCATGATCATCATTGATTTCATCGATATGAAAGAACCCGAGCACCAGCGTCATGTGCTTAGGACACTTGAGAAAGCGCTGCTGAGAGACCCCGCCAAACTGAATATTACGGGAATTTCGGAACTTGGCCTGGTGCAAATGACACGCAAACGCACACGCGAGAGCCTGGAGCAAAGCCTGTGCGAAACCTGTGCAGCGTGTGATGGTCGCGGTACTATAAAGTCGGCAGAGACTGTATGTTACGAGATTTTTCGGGAAATCCTGCGCGAAACTCGCACCTATGATAACGACAGTTATATGGTATTGGCCTCGCAAGCGGTCATCGATCGACTATTGGATGAGGAGTCCAACAGCGTTGCCGATTTGGAAGAATTTACCGGTAAGAACATAAAATTTCAGGTGGAAGTAATGTACTCTCAGGAACAATTCGACGTGATACTTTTATAGGCAGCTTGGTTTGTTAGTGCTAATCAAATTCCTAAGTCGAAGTGTGCTGGTGCTGAGCTTGTCTCTGCTGCTGTTTTGTGCGCTGTTGGCAAGTGTCGGCCGCTATTTCGCGCCATATGTCTCAGATTTCCGGCCACAATTATTGAGCTGGACCAACTCGCTGGCACCGTTCTCTGTTGATGCGGAACATCTGCAAGGCGATTGGCGACGCCTTTCCCCCGGTATCACGATACGCAATCTAAAGCTTGGTGACGGAGCGGATGCGCTCAGCGTTGACCGTGCCAGGGTGAAGTTGAATCTTGCCTATAGTCTATGGTATCGCGCGCTTGTTTTTGATGAACTTGAAATAGCGGGCGTTGATCTTGCGTTGATTGAGAATGCCGATGGTCAGTGGCGGCTGGACGCGCGATGGCTGCCTGCAGCGGACAAGCCCAGTAAACTTCTATCGCTCGAATCGCTGTACGAGGGGCTCGAAAAACTGTCGCTGAAAAGCGCCAGGCTGCAATTCAACAGACACAATGGTCGCGTCATTATTGTTGACCATCTAAATATGGATTACGCGAAGGATGGTAATCAGTGGCGCATCAATAGCAATGGTTTGCCAGACAAATCAGCGTTGCCTATTAATATGATTGTTGAGGGTATCGGTCTGCCGGGTAAGAAAGGGTTTACCGCGCATGCATACAGTCTGGTCAATGGTTTTGACGCGAGCCCTTACCTCAAAAGTGCAAGCTATCAGGGTTGGAAACCGGAACTACCGCGTTTCGACGCGCGTTTGTGGCTTGATTACGAGCACGGCAAGCTGGAAGTACAAGGGGTGGTTGACCTGCAGAAAATCAAGTTCACTCACGAAGATGGACGCAAGGCCATCGACGTGCCGGAGCTTGCTTCGCAATTCAAGTTTGCAATTGCCGATAACAAATCGCCGTCGATCTGGTTGCGTGATTTACAGATTAACCTGAAGAACGAAGAGATTCGGTTTGAGCAAGCAAACCTGTTGCCCAGCGCGGATGGTTTGCAAGCCAGTTTTGATTCCATCAACGTTAAACCCGTGTTGCGTTTGCTCAGACGCTTTGAGGTGCTGCCGGATACGGCACAGGATGTATTGGCAACCTTGGACCCGGGCGGCGAGTTGCAAGACATCACCCTGCGTTTTCCAGAGCAAGGGGGGGTAAAAAATCTGCAAATTTCCGCACGCTTGAATCAGGTGTCAACACGAGCCTGGAAAGGCGCACCTGGCGTGGAAAACCTTAGCGGTCAGGTTTATGCGACGCTGACGCAGGGCATCGTTGATATAGATTCTGAGGATATTGAATTACGATTTCCCAAATTGTTTCGTGAACCAATTGGTTTTGCCAGAGCGAATGGCCTGGTTCAGTGGCGCATAAAAGAAAAGACAGTCGAGGTAGAGAGTGGCTTGTTGGACTTTGGGGGTAAGCTCGGCGAGGCGGCGGCCTACCTGAATCTGGATTTACCACTTAAGAAAGACTACGCACTTACACCCAGTATGGATTTGCAAATCGCACTGGAAGACACGCGGGCACGATACCGCAATACTTTTATTCCCTACACTTTGGATAAGGGCTTGAGGGAATGGCTGGAACGCAGCGTAGTCTCTGCGGATGTCAACGAAGCCGCCTTTATTTACAGAGGTTCGCTGGACAAAGACTCTGGCAGCAATAAATCCATACAATTGTATCTGAATGCCGATGATGCAGAGCTGGATTACGATCCTGCTTGGCCAGCGGCGAGAGATTTGCAAGCCACAGTCTTTGTGGATGATACACATGTTCTTGTTGAAGCAGGGCAGGCAAGTGTTAGTGGTCTGGATATGCATGACGTAGTCGTTAGGTACGTACCGGCCAGGCGTCAGAAAGGCGGTGAAGTAAAGATCAACACCCGTATCGATGGAAAGGTTTCCGCAGCGTTGGCGTACATGCAGGACTCTCCGATCAAGAAGCAACTGGGGAGTGCACTGGACGATTGGTCATGTCAGGGGCGCGTCAGCGGACGGGTGGTAGCCGGTATTCCTATCGGGCTGGAGAAAGACGTCAGTGTTGATGTGCGAGCCCGGCTGCATGACGCTCAGCTGGACAACGAGCGTATTAATTTGCAGTTTGCGGACGTCAATGGACCGCTCAGATACTCAAGCACTAAAGGTTTACACTCCGCGGGGCTGGTTGGCACACTGTGGAGGGATTCTCTGTCGGCTGAGATCCAATCCACGCAAACGCCAGCGGCCGGGGCTGGCGAGGAAGCTGAGTGGACAACATCTTTATCTGTTCGCGGTACGACTGTTGCTCGATCTGTGCTTGGCTGGCTGCGGGCGCCTTTAAACGAATTTCTCAGTGGTGAGATTGACTATGAGGCCGAGCTGAACATCCGAAAGGACGACACCCGACTTAACATACACTCCCGATTATTGGGTCTAAGTTCAAACCTGCCGCCACCGTTTGGAAAACTTGATCAGCAGCAGTTGCCTTTGGCAATCACCTTGTTTTTGAACGAGAACCCACTGCGCATGCGCTTGCAACTGGCAGACCGCATGAACGGAGCTCTGGTCCTGCCACCTGATGAAGCGATCACAGGCATGCTTAGCTTCTATAGCGATCAGCCACCCAGCTACGCGGATGACAGCCTACGTTTAAGCGGTAATTTGAAACGATTTGATCTTGCCGGTACCCTGGATGTGATTGATGCCTATCGGGTTGAGGCCGATGCAAACGCAAAAGAAGTGCGCCAGGCAGAAGTGGCGGATAACGCAGTTCGCACCACGTCAGCGCAACGAAAGTTGCCCACGGTCTACGCCCAGGATTTGAAACTGGACATTGCGGACGTGTTTGGCAACGAATTTGAGCAAGTCACTGCTGCTGTCGCCAGTCATGGTGACGCTTGGACATTTGCCTTCAACGGCGAGCGCGTTGCCGGCAGGGCAACCTATGACGCTGCGCAATCGACAGCGTTGAATGTTTCCCTTGATCGTTTGTACTTACGAACGGAAACCAATGAACCTGGTTTGGACAGACCGGAGCAGCCAAAAGAGGATTTGCTGGCGGATTTTTACCCCGCCGAGTTGCCGGAAATGCAATTTCAGCTTTCTGATTTGCGCGTTAACGATAAGCAATATGGGCAATGGGCGTTTTCCACATCGTCCATCCAACACGGCATCGTATTTAAAAATCTGACAGCCAACAGTCGTGGAATGCAAATTGCCGGCACCAAGGAGCAGCCGGCCTTTGTGCGCTGGCGACGTGTTGGTGACCAGCAAAAAACGGAATTTACCGGTGTACTGAGCTGCGGGGATCTGGGGGCTGTGCTTGAAGCATGGAATTACGCCGCCGCGATTCGGAGCAATAGCTGTCGATTTGGCGCGGACCTGTTGTGGTATGGCTCGCCACTCGACCTTGAATTGGCGGGCATGGAGGGTAAGGTTGATATCGCGTTGAGCAATGGCCAGTTTTTGGAAACCAACTCAACTGCAAATGCTTTAAGAATTTTCAGCCTTTTCAATTTTGATACTCTGCTGCGGCGACTGCAGTTCCGTTTTGATGATGTGTTCAACCGCGGTCTCAGTTACGATCAAATTACGGGTGGCTTTGCTCTGGCGAATGGCAAGTTGGATATAGAGCAAGCCTTTGAAGTTAACGGGCCATCGTCCCGTCTGCAGATGACCGGCAGTCTGGACCTGATCAATGAAACAGTTGACACTCGAATGATCGCAACGCTGCCGATCAGCAGTAACTTGCCCTGGGTTGCTGCACTGGCGGGTGGTTTGCCAATGGCTGCGGGCGTATATGTAGCCGGCAAAATCTTTCAAAAACCCATGGAGAAACTCTCCAGTGCCTCTTATGAAGTCACCGGTAGCTGGGACGAGCCGGATATTAAGCTGCAGCGCATTTTTGATGATGACGCTGGGCAATCTGGAGCGCCCGAAACAGCGAATCCAGACAATCAGCAATTGCTTGATTCCAGATCGGAAGGGGCAGCAGGACGAGAAAACGTGGCGCCACCAAATAAGGCTACTGCAGCTCCCGAAGGTACTTAAACAATTTTCTCGCGCTGGACGGTGCCTTGTTCATCTCGACTTCCTTGCGGTGATTTCGCGCCAATTGCACCAGCTTTTGCCGATCAATATGCGGGAATTCGGCAAGTGCCGAGGCAATGCCCTGTTCTGGATCACTGAGAATCTGGTCGCGCAGCTCTTCAAGTTGCTGGAATTTTCTGGCCTCCGCGCGTCGGCCTGCAGCAATATCATCGAGTACCGCTTTTATGGGCGTCACGTCAAGCTCATTCAAGTGCTTGGCAAGATAGCGCAACTCTCTGCGCCGGGCATCACGTTTAGGCATGCCTCGAATGCGCTGCAGAATCTCTCTGACGTCATCTGGCAACGCTATTTTAGCGAGCTGTTTGTTGGGCAGGTCAGCCATCGTTTCACCGAGGTCGAACAGGGCACGAAACTCCCGCTTTAACTGGGACTTACTTGGCGGTTCGTCTATCGGTAAGTCTGCAGCCGATTGCTCGCCAGACTCGATCCGGTTACTCTGTTTTTCTTTACTCACAGAAATCACATGTAGAAGGCGGTAGCCAGGCCCAGAAACGAGACGAAACCAACCACATCAGTGACTGTGGTCAGTATCACAGAGCCTGCCAGTGCCGGGTCTATCTTCAAAGCCTTGAGTAGCAATGGTAAAAGTACGCCAGCCAATGCCGCAGTCACCAGATTGATGAACATGGCAAGTGCGATAACTATCCCTATCCGTTGATCGCCAAACCACAGCGTTGCAACGGCCGCGACAACCAGTGCCCAGAGCATGCCGTTCAATGCTGCCACAATTAACTCACGATTCAATAACCAACGTGTATTGCTGCGATTGATCTGATCAAGTGCCATCCCTCTGATCATAATGGTCAGTGTTTGACTGCCTGCAACTCCACCCATACTGGCCACAATAGGCATTAATATCGCCAGGGCAACGATCTGCTGAATTGTTTCCTGGTACAGGTTGATTGCAGCCGCCGCAATAAATGCCGTGATCAGGTTGGCGCCCAGCCAAAGCGCCCGGCGTGGTGCGGCGTGTATGACTCTGCTAAACGTTTCGGCGTCGTCGCCCAGGCCCGCCATGCTCATCAATGAATGATCGGCGTCTTCAATGATGACATCGACCACGTCATCGATCGTAATTCGACCTAGCAGTTTGTTGCTGTTGGTTTCAACCACTGGCGCAGATACCCAGTCATGACGCTCAAACAGCGAGGCCACTGTGCTGTCAGGCATGTCGGCAGGTATGGCCTCTATTCCAGTCTGCATCAGCTCACGCACTGTCATACCAGGGTCGCTGACCAACACGCGGCGCAAAGGCAGTAAGCCAAGAAATTCGTCCTTCCGATTCACAACAATCAATGTGTCTGTGAAGCGCGGAATCTCCTCGTGTCTGCGTAAATAACGCAGCACTAACTCCATGGTATGGCTGGGACGAACCGTGATGGTATCGGTGTTCATCAGGCCACCGGCAGTATCTTCGGCGAATGGCAAAACCAGCTCAACTCGTTGCCGATCCTGGGCGTCCATTGATTGCAGCAATTCGTTAGATAGTTGCTCAGGGAGCTGTTGAACAATGTCTACCAGGTCATCTGTTTCCAGACCTTCGGTCACCGCAAGTAATTCTTCGGTGTCCATGGATCTGAGGATCTCGCCGCTGATGTCGGCGTTTACCTCATGAAGGATCTCGCCTTCATTTTCAAGTTCAATCAGCTGCCACAGCACTTTGCGTTTGTCGGGTGGAGAAGACTCCAGCAGGTCTGCCACTTCGGCCGCAGGCAAACTGTTAAGCATGCGTCGAACGTGCGCAAGCGTGCCTGCGTCCAACGCATTATTTAGAGCATCGATTGGCGTTTGTTTTTGGCCTGAATCTGGCGACTGACCCATGTTACTCGGCTTCGTCGAAACGGTTCTGAATAAGAGTCTCTATGGACTGCCATGCTTCCTGTTCATCATTGCCGGACACCTCAACGTTCAGCACGGTACCTTTGCTGGCCGCCAGCAACATTACTGACATAATGCTCTTGGCATCTACCAATTGGCCCTCTTTGCCGATTTGGATCGAGGAACTGAAATGTCCGGCAGCAGCAACCAGCTTCGCAGCCGCACGAGCATGCAAACCAAGTTTGTTGATGATTTCTATTTCCTTCTGGATCATTGGTCGTCAGCAATACGCTTCAATTCTCTGTGGCGCACTTGAACATTATCAAATTGACTGCTGAAATGTCGCAGCAGGCGTTCACTCATGTACACGGAACGATGCTGCCCGCCGGTGCAACCAATACCAATCGTCACATAGCTGCGATTGTTCGCCTGGAATTCGGGTAACCAGCGCTCCAGAAAGCGCGCAATATCATCAAACATGTCTTCAACAGATTGGTTTTGCTCGAGGAAATCTATCACGCCCTGGTCCAAACCACTTTGCTTTCGTAACTCTTTGCTCCAATAGGGGTTGGGCAGACAGCGTACGTCATAAACGATATCGGCATCTGTTGGAATACCCCTCTTGAAGCCAAACGATTCGAACAGAATGGCAATACCTCCAAGAGTATCCCCTACGACCCGCTGGCGTACTATGTCGCGCAGCTCGTAGATGTTCATTTGGCTGGTTTCTATCGTCAGTGTGGCACCGTTTGCGATTGGCGCAAGTAGCTCCTTTTCGGCCTCGAGTGCCTCCTTCAAGGCCGTGAAGCGATCACTCAGCGGGTGTTTGCGGCGAGTTTCACTGAACCGCTTAAGGAGTTCCTCGCCATTCGCATCGAGATAAATTATTTCGGCGTGCAGATTGTCAGGGAAGCCTTCCATAAATTCATCGAAGCGAGCAATGTCGTCAGCGGCATTGCGCGCATCGATGCAGACGGCCAGGTGTTGGTATTCTTCAGATTGGGTAGATTGGGTTTGTTCAACCAGCGCTGGCAACAGCGCTGCGGGCAAATTATCAATACAATAGTAGCCAGCATCTTCAAGCACATGCAGTGCCGTTGTCTTGCCTGACCCGGATCTTCCGGAAATGATGGCAAGTTTTCGTCCTTTTGGATTGCTAGCGGACACAGCGATTCCCGTAGTTTAATAGAGCCTGCTGGCGGACTGGCGCACAGTGTTGCAACGATCCAGGTTCCAGTTCCAGTGGCTCAGCTCAGCGCTCTACGGTACCGCGGAATGGCCTCTGGTTCAAGCTGATTGCCTTGCTTGCCCTAGGTGATTGGGGCGATTGCCGCGAGATAAAGGTCCTCGGCATCTCGTGAATTACGCAGGCTTTCACAATAACCGGGATTACTGAACCGCTTGGCCAATTCCGCGAGAATTTGCAAATGCTCGTCAGTTGCCTCACCGGGCACCATCAACACGAATAACACGTCGACAGGTTGCTTGTCAGGTGCGTCAAAATCAATGCCGTGTCTCAGAGTTAGCAGCGCGCCAACGCACTTGGTGCAGCTTTCCAAGCGACAATGCGGGATCGCGATACCCTGTCCCAGACCGGTGCTGCCCAGGCGCTCTCTCGCCATGAACGCATCGAGTATTCGTTGCATATGCGCTGGCTTGCTGTCTTCCACCAGTTCGCTTGCCAGAAATTCAAAGATACGTTTCTTGGACTGACCGGCTACGGAATGAAACGTACGTTCCGACGTCAGGATATCGCTAATGTGCATGCATGTGAAAACACGCGAGCAAGCAGCTCGCGCGGTCCTTAGTTAAAGCTGTCAGATACGTTGGCGCCTTTGTGGCTACGCACTTTCTCTTTGTGTTTGATGATCTGGCGGTCCAGTTTGTCGGCCAGCGTGTCAATGGCGGCGTACATATCGTCTGATTCGGACGCGGCGAAAATATCTGCGCCAGATACATGCACTGTGGCTTCTGCTTTCTGTCGTATTTTTTCTACACTGAGAGTGACGTGCGTATTGGTGATATTGTCGAAGTGCCTTTCGATGCGGGTCAACTTAGCGTTGACATAGTCGCGTAAAGAGTCGGTAAGGTCCACATGATGTCCACTGATTTGTACTTGCATAGAGCCCTCTTTTTGCTGTGACAAGGCAAAGCCTTTCTTGTGGCGTCATTGCTGATCGCCTGTTAATCCGGTCAAACAAGCCGCTTACGCTCATTTGACGGTGGAATATTCATACTTTCTCGGTATTTTGCAATCGTTCGCCTGGCAACCTCAATGCCCTGTTCGGCCAGCAGGTTGGCGATTTTGTTGTCGCTCAACGGCTTGCGCGGATTTTCGGCGACAACAAGCTTCTTGATGATTGCCCTGATCGCGGTTGATGAGCATTCTCCGCCGGACGATGTACTGACGTGGCTGGAGAAAAAGTACTTTAATTCAAAAATACCTCGCGGTGTGTGCATGTACTTTTGTGTAGTCACACGAGAAATGGTTGATTCATGCATGTCGACCGCTTGTGCAATGTCATGCAATACCATTGGCTTCATTGCTTCATCGCCATACTCCAGGAAGTTCACCTGGTGTTCTACGATACAGCTGGATACCTTCATCAGGGTTTCGTTGCGGCTTTGCAAACTTTTCAGAAACCAGCGAGCTTCCTGCAGGTTGTCTTTCAAAAACGCATTGTCCTGGCTGTTATCCGCTCGCCGAATCAGGCCCGCGTAGTCTGCGTTAATACGCAACTTGGGTGCTATATCCGGGTTGAGTTCAACGGTCCATCGGTCATTTTTTTTACTGACGAAAACGTCCGGAACAACGTACTCAGTTTTGCTCTGTGCAACGGAGTCGCCCGGGTATGGATTCATGCTTTGAATCAGAGCAATCACTTGCTTGAGCTCGTCTTCTTTCAGCTTCATGCGCCGCATTAGCTGCGCATAATCTCGAGAACCCAGCAAATGCATGTGTCGATCGACCAGCCTCAACGCTTGCGAGAGCCAGGGCGTATCTTCAGCCATCTGTTTAAGTTGCACGGTGATGCATTCACGCAAGTCTACGGTGGCTACGCCGGCCGGGTCGAACTGTTGTATGCGGTGGCGAACGGCTTCCACTTCATCCAACTCAATGTCCAGCTCAGGGTCAAAGCCAGCATGTATCTCTTCCGGGGTGACGCTCAACAAGCCACTGGGCTCTATCGCATCCACTATGGCCAGGGCTATCAGCATGTCGGTGTCTGACATGGACGTCATATTCAGTTGCCACATCAGATGATCTTGCAGAGACAACTCAGCCGTGTTGCGGCTGTCAAAATCAAATTCGTCGTTGCTGGCCGGCCCTGATGAGTTGGTCGAGGGGCCCGCTGGGTAAATATCGTCCCAGTTAGAATCTACCGGCACGTCAGCAACATTGGCGTCACCCCAATTGTCTTCGGAGCCGTCTATGGGATTGGTTTCTCCAGACGAAGATTCTGCTTTGGATTTGCCTGCTTCGTTGTCAGAACGCGTATCTGATGAGGAGCTGCTTGAATCCGCCGAGTCGTCGGCGCTCTGATTGCCACCCTCTTCTTCAACCTCAAGCAGAGGGTTCGATTCAAGCGCTTCTTGTATTTCGCCCTGCAGATCGAGTGTGGAGAGTTGCAGGAGCCTGATCGCTTGCTGCAACTGAGGAGTCATCGTCAGTTGCTGGCCAAGTTTCAGTTGCAGGGACTGTTTCATTAGTCAAAGTGTAGCTCTGCGTGGCAGCGCAAGCAATGCTTGTTGTAGCGAATGTTCGCAGAGAGAGGAAATTTCGTGAAATAGACGGCTTGACATACGGGTAGGGGGCATACTGGCGATAACGCTGCGTGGCAATGTAGCGTTGACGGTCGTTTTAGAGCGAGAATTCTTGCCCGAGATAGACTTCCTTGACTTTACTGTGATTCAAAATCGCTTCTGAATTTCCTTCAGCGATAATGTGACCTTCACTGACAATATAGGCTTTTTCGCATATATCAAGCGTATCTCGCACATTATGGTCAGTAATCAGTACGCCAATACCTCGGTTTTTAAGATGTATTATTATTTGCTTAATATCGTTCACCGAAATCGGATCAACGCCAGCGAAGGGTTCGTCGAGCAATACAAAAGAGGGCTCAGTTGCCAGCGCCCTGGCAATTTCAACGCGCCTTCTCTCGCCTCCGGACAGTGCCATACCAAGGCTTTTACGAATGTGTGTAATGTGAAACTCTTGCAGCAGTTGCTCAAGTTTGTCTTTGCGTTGCTGGCGGTTTAGCTCGGCTCTGGTTTCCAGAATCGCCATAATATTATTTTCAACGCTGAGCTTACGAAAGACAGAGGCTTCTTGCGGTAAGTAACCGATGCCTTTTCGTGAGCGCACATGCATGGGTTTGCTGGTAACGTCAGTATCATCGATTTTGATCTGACCTTTTTCAGGCTTAACAATACCGACCACCATGTAGAAGCACGTCGTTTTACCAGCGCCATTCGGGCCAAGCAAGCCCACAATGTCACCGCTGTTCACGGTTAAGGACACATCTTTGACTACGCTGCGGCCTTTGTAGCTTTTGGCCAGGTGTAATGCTTGTAGAACGGGCAACTAGGGAGCCTCTTGCGGCGTGTTAACCGCATTGTCGTTTGGAGGGATTATGATCTCTACTCGGCCCTGCGTGTTCGAGGCGCCATTTGCTCGAACAATCTGCCGGTTCATGTCGTATGTGATTTCATCGCCCCGTACTTCGGTACCGTCTTGCTCAACATATGCGTTTTTTTGCAACGTGACGACTTCGCTGGACACTGTGTATTCGATTAGTTCTGCTCGCGCTGTTACCACACCTTTGTCTGGCTGCGGTTGTTGGCGAAGGCGCGCGGGCTTACCTGTCGCCACAATTTTACTGACGCTGGTTGAGCCATACATGGTCACTTCCTGCGCCACAATGTTGAGGCTACCCTGGTCGATCACCACATCGCCACTGTAGCGGGTGATCGCCTGGCGGTCA
The DNA here is from genome assembly GCA_030429735.1 of Gammaproteobacteria bacterium. Taxonomy (GTDB): domain Bacteria; phylum Pseudomonadota; class Gammaproteobacteria; order Pseudomonadales; family JAUIET01; genus JAUIET01. The sequence continues at coordinate 116,011 of JAUIET010000013.1, read as the reverse complement.
TCGCGTTCCGCACTGTCGGCCTTAACTCTGATAGGTTGCTTGCGATCTTCGTCCAACGCGGCAGCGCCAGAACTCAGTAAAAGCAGCGAACAGATTGTTGCGATGATGTTAGCGCAGAGGTTCGAAGACACTTCTTACCTCGCTGTGCAATGTTAGAACTTCGTCGTTCAAGCTGGCAGTCATACCAATGCCAATCGTTTGGCCAATTCTTGTGTCAATGATGACTTCTTCTTGCGTTCGTGCCTGACCTAGCAGGGCATCATAGGTGAGCTTGTCGGTTCGCGCTACTGTATCGCCCTGAATTCGCTCGATCAGCACCGTATTCCACAGATCGTACACATCGCCACCGGGTCGCACTTTGCCATTGCGTGCGCTGGTTTCCCATATTTTACCAGTGTCGCTGATGTTTTGTATCCTCGGTGCTTGCAGCAATGTCTCATCACTCATCGAATAATGTGCCGCGTATTCTGCTTCCATCAAACGCGATTTTCCGCCTTCTTCGTTAAAACGTGTTGAGCTCACACCCACGGTGTAAGTGTCGACCACATCCTGGCTGCCGCGGTTTACTTCATCGACAATCAGGTCAGAGTGGCGCTGCTTGACGAAAATGGCCAGAATGATCACAGCCAGCAGCGCGAGCGCCCCGTACGGTTTGCGCGATTTGTCGTTGATTTCTTCGCTCAAGGAGTGGTTTCTCCGTTGTCAGAACTTTCTGCGAGACAGTAATCTTTAAGTATAGAAGGCCATTTACCCTGTGCCTGCAGCAACCATTCGCATGCTTCCCTGACAGCCCCTTCACCACCGCGGGCCCGGGTGACGTAATCGGCTCGTTCAGCAACGCCACTTGCGGCATTTGCAACCGCAATACCCACTCCGGCTGCCTGTATTGCACTCAGGTCTGGTAAATCGTCGCCCATATAAGCGGCTTGCGTCATGTTTAAGTTCAACGTGTTGGTGACTTCAATAAGGGCGGCGAGCTTGTCTTCTCTGCCTTGCAGTACAATATCTATCCCCAACTCCTTGGCGCGCCGCGCAACGATCTCTGATTGCCTGCCGGTGATAATCGCGGTGTTGACGCCAGTGCTTTTTAGCATTTTCAGCCCGTGCCCGTCCTGGCTGTTGAACGCTTTCAATGTGTCACCGTCGCCGCTGAAAAAGAGTCGGCCGTCGGTCAACACGCCGTCAACATCCATCGCCAGCAACTTGATCTGCTTTGCGGCTTCTGCAAATGACCCGGTCATACAAGACCTGCTTGCAGCACGTCGTACATTTGCACGGTCCCAATCGGCTTTCCGTCGCTGCCGGTTACTACCAGCACGCTGATTTTATTGTCTTCCATCATCGTCAGAGCGGCCGCTGCCAATTCGTCCGCGCCAATCGTTTTACCGCCAGTGGTCATGATGTCGGCGATGGCGGAATTTTTAATATCGACATTTGCGTCCAGGGCACGGCGCAGGTCGCCGTCAGTAAATATACCCAATAGCTCGCCCTGTTCATCAGCAACAATGGTCATACCCAAACCCTTCTCGCTGACTTCCAATATGGCTTCGCCAAGTGTTGCGTTTGGCGAAACTTTGGGCAAGGAGTCGCCAGCATGCATGAGGTCCGAGACACGCAGCAACAGGCGTTTGCCCAGGCTGCCTCCAGGGTGCGAGTACGCAAAGTCCTCTGCGGTAAAACCGCGTTTCTCCAGCAGCGCGATTGCAAGCGCGTCGCCCATAACCAGGCTTACTGTGGTGCTGGTTGTTGGCGCCAGGTCGTGCGGGCACGCTTCTTCGGCAATGCTGATGTCCAGATTGACATCAGCGTGTCTGGCGAGCGTGGATTGGGTATTCCCACACATGCTGATAAGCGGGACGGCAAGTCGCTTGAGCAACGGCAGCAAGGTGGTGATTTCCGGGGTATTGCCAGAGTTGGATACGGCGATGACCACGTCGTTTCGGGTGATCATACCCATGTCGCCGTGGCTGGCCTCGGCTGGATGAACAAAAAAAGCCGGGGTGCCGGTGCTGGCAAGCGTTGCCGCAATCTTGTTTGCAATGTGACCAGACTTTCCGATGCCTGATACCACAACCCGACCACTGCAGTTAAGCATGAGCTCGCAGGCAGCGGCAAAATTCTGATCGACACGCTGAATGAGATTGCTGACCGCGTCGCGTTCAATCTCGATCGTTCGGCGTCCCGCCGCTATATAGATCTCGTCGCTCATTCCATTGTGCTCTTTTCTTATAATGCCTTTAACAATTGTAGCGTATACAGTAAATAGCCTAACAGGAACATAGCTGCAGCGATTCGCCCCAGGTGGGGACGAGGCCGCGCTTCATTATCCGGTTTGCGCATATGTTTGAATCGTATCCACAGGGCATCCGTAAGTACGGCTACGATAAGCAGCAGAGTGATGCCCGCCATGAACGCATAGTCACGAGTAAAGATCTCACTGCCGAGCTGTACACCACCACCAGCCACCAAACCCGGAATCGACATAACAGCGGCAAGGTTAAAAATATTACTGCCCACAACATTGCCCAATGCGATATCAACCTGGCCTTTCAGCGCACACGCGACCGAGGCGGCCAGTTCAGGCAAACTGGTTCCTATGGCAACGAGGGTTAAGCCTATGATCAGCTGGCTGACTCCCAGCTGAACGGCGACTGACTTGGCGCCCCAGACCAGCAGGTTTGAACTTGCGACCAATATGACCAGGCCACCAATGAGCAGCATCCATGCTCGCGTTTTGGGGATATGCTCAAGATCTTCCTCCGGAGTGATTGCCTCCAGACTTGCCGCCAAATCATCATCGTCAGCCAGCTCTGGATTGTTCTGGTGGCTGCGAAACGCCAGGTAGCCTGCGACAAATATGCTGCCCAGCAGCAAACAACCGTCAACAAAACTGACTTTGTAGTCCAGCAGTGTGTAACCGGCAAGCAATGTGATGGCGGCCAAAATAGGCAATTCACGGCGAACCACTGATTTGCTGATGGGGATAGCCGTGATCAACGCAGTGACGGCCAGCACCAGGCCAACATTGGCAAGGTTTGACCCAAGCGCATTACCTACGGCCATATCTGCAGCATCATGCAGGGCCGCGTTTAGGGAAACGAATATTTCCGGTGCGGACGTGCCAAAAGCCACAATAGTCAGGCCAATCATCATGGTTGACATGCCAAGATGCTTAGCGGTGACCGCCGCTCCGGTTACAAAACGATCGGCACTCCACACCAGAGCGATGAAGCCAACCAGTACCGCCAATAATGCAAGCGTCATATATTTAGAGCTCTGAAAGTAATCCCTTGTACCAGATGTGGCCAATGGGCGGGTGGTGCCAATGGCGATAAAGCGTAAATTTTCGAAAATTCAACGGCTTCCCAGAATAATAATTATAACATTCTGTCCGTTTTATTGTCCTAGTTGGCAAGACCATGGCCTATTATGGTAGTTTATTTGAGTTACTCAGGGGGAAAGCATGCACGCAATGTTTCACAATTCACTCAGAAGCGCCCGCGCCGCGCACAGCCTGGCTCGTGGTGTATTGCTGGTCTTTGCCAGTGTATTTGCATTGCACAGCACGGCGGCATCGAACGCCAACACGGAGGTCGTAGACGCCACATCAGGCCCAGATGTTTTGATCCGAGAAGCGACCGGAAAAATCATCGTCGCCATTGAGGAGGCCAAGCAATACTACGACACAGAGCCTGAGCGCTTTCACGCGGCCATCGATGAAATTTTGTTCCCTTTGATTGACTTTCGCAGCTTTGCACGCGGCGTTATGGGTAAGCATGGCAGCCGACGCTATGAGTCTTCGTTGACTGATGAATCTGCAAAGCAGGCGTTTCAAGCCAGAGTAGACGCGTTCACTGAGAAGTTTAAGCAAGGTCTGGTGGCTACCTATGCCAAGGGTTTGTTAACGTTTCAGGGTGAAGAGATTGATGTTTTGCCGGTAAAGGAGGATATGACGGCTGGCAAGAGCGTCAATGTAGTGCAGAAGATTCACGGCGATGGCAGTGAGCCGGTACTAATTCGCTATAAGATGCGCCAGAACTCCGATGGGCAGTGGAAGGTGCGAAATGTGCAACTACAGAGCATCAATCTCGGTAAGGTGTATCGCAATCAGTTTGCGTCCGCGGCGCGTCAATATAATTCCGACATTGATAAAGTGATTGCGAATTGGGTGGTAGAATCGCAGGACGTTGAATAATCACTTTGGCGATATCGTTCGCCCGCAACAGACTGGCATATGTTACTAGACGAAATCAAAAGCTGCGTAGAATCTCACTTTGGTGATGCCAAAGTAGCCGTAGAGGAGCAGGGCGGGCACTACACGGTGACCGTTGTGACGGAAAAAATGGCAGGATTGAACCCGGTTAAAAGGCAGCAGGCTGTTTATGCGCCGTTGTCTGATATGATTGCGGACGGTCGCTTGCATGCAGTCAACATCCGCGCCCACACGCCAGAAGAGTACGAACGGCAAGGTTAATGCCCTTTCCGGGCGGCTCGATCGAGCGATTAAACAGCAGATATAGGTACACGCTTGGATAAATTGCTAATCCGCGGCGGCACTCCGCTCGACGGAGACATTCGAATTTCCGGTTCCAAAAACTCGGCCTTACCGATCTTGGCCGCGAGCCTGTTATGTCCGGCACCCGTGCAGTTGCACAACCTACCTCATCTGCACGATGTCACCACTATGATCGATTTGCTGGGATGCCTAGGTGCCGATATCACGGTAGGGCACAATCTCAGCACGGAAATCGATGCCGCCAATGCGAATCAGACCATCGCGCCGTATGAACTGGTGAAAACCATGCGCGCGTCAATTTTGGTGATGGGGCCGCTGCTGGCGCGATTTGGGCAGGCTGAGGTGTCATTTCCAGGTGGTTGTGCGATTGGAAGCCGTCCAGTGGATTTGCATTTACGTGGCTTCGAAGCGATGGGGGCTGACATTTCGATTGAGGGCGGATATATCAAGGCGCGTGCGGAAGGTGGCCTGCGCGGTGCCAATATATTCATGGAAACTGTGACGGTAGGTGGTACTGAGAATTTACTGATGGCGGCGGTATTGGCACAAGGAGAAACAGTACTTGAAAATGCCGCCATGGAACCGGAAATTGTCGATCTGGCTCGGTTTCTGAATGCGATGGGTGCAAAAATAGAGGGCATTGGCTCTGCCACCCTGCGTATTCAAGGGGTCAATGAGCTGCATGGGTGCGAATATTCCGTGATGCCAGACCGGATTGAAACAGGCACTTACCTGGTGGCAGCTGCGGCGACTGGCGGGTCGATCAAAGTCAAGCACACTGACCCTAATTCGCTGGATGCGGTGCTTGCCAAGCTGCGGGAAAGTGGTTTTGAGCTGCAGTCAGGTGATGATTGGATTTCACTGCAGTCCGGCGGTCGACGACCGAAGGCAGTTGGTATCAAAACAGCCCCTTTTCCCGGTTTTCCTACCGATATGCAAGCCCAGTTCATGGCACTGAATACCATTGCGAGTGGCAGTGCGCGCGTTACCGAAACGATTTTTGAGAACCGCTTGATTCAAACACATGAGATGAACCGCATGGGTGCGAACATCGTGATTGAAGGGAATACGGCCATTGTTACTGGCGTTGAAAAGCTTACGGGCGCGCCGGTGATGGCAAGCGACTTGCGAGCCTCGGCTAGCCTGGTTATTGCGGGTCTTGTCGCGCAAGGTGAGACCATTGTAGACCGCATTTATCACATTGACCGTGGCTACGAGTGCATCGAGGAAAAGTTGCAGCAGCTCGGTGCAGACATAAGGCGAATAACGGACTGATAACGATGATCACCATAGCCTTGACGAAAGGTCGAATTCTTGCTGAAACATTGCCTTTGTTGGATGCCGCAGGCATTCATCCTAACGAGGATATTAATTCGTCGCGCAAGCTGGTTTTTGAGACCAACGAGGAAAGCGTACGATTATTAGTGCTGCGTGGGGCTGATGTCACCACTTATGTTCGCCACGGGATCGCCGACTTGGGCGTAGCGGGTAAAGATATGTTGATGGAATATGGGCTGACCGATATTTATGAGCTGCTTGACCTCAACATTGCCCGTTGCCGATTGATGACGGCAGCACCGGTTGGCCAACGCCGCATAGATGGCAAGCGACAAAGAATCAGTGTTGCCAGCAAGTTCACTAATATTGCCCGGCAGTTTTACGAAGAAAAGGGCGTGAATGTTGAGTTGATCAAGCTCTATGGTGCTTTAGAACTGGCGCCAATAGTAGGTCTGGCGGATGAAATTGTGGATGTGGTGGACACCGGCAATACGCTGACTGCCAATGGCCTGGAGCCAAGAGAGCTTATCGCCCACGTCAGCTCTCGGCTTATCGCGAACAAAGCGGCGTTAAAAGTTAAATATGAGCTGGTACGTCACTGGAGCGATAAAATCGGTGATGCCGTGCGTGCGCAGCAGCCAGCTGCAGCCGGCACTGACAGGGGCAGATAAGTGTTGATTTCAAAGCTGGACAGCAGTGCAGCAGACTTTTCAGAGCGTTTGGATCGCTTGCTCGCCTTCGATAGTGACGATGATGCGGCAGTTCAACAGCGCGTTGCACAGATTATCGCCAAGGTGCGTGAGGGTGGTGACCAGGCCTTGCTTGAGCTTACTCAACAGTTTGATGCCTGGGCCCCAAGCGGCGTTGGCGAGTTGTGCTTGCCGGCCGAACAACTGCACGCCGCCAAGCAGTCGATTTCGCACGAGCAATTGCGCAGCCTCGAGCAGGCCGCAGAGCGAGTGCGCAATTACCATGAGCATCAAAAGCAAGCGTCGTGGCGAATAGAAGAGGCTGATGGGACGGTGCTTGGGCAGCAGGTGACGGCCCTGGACAGAATTGGTGTTTATGTACCGGGAGGAAAGGCCAGCTACCCCTCTTCTGTATTGATGAATGTCATTCCTGCGCGAGTTGCCGGAGTGCAACAGGTATGTATGGTGGTGCCCGCGCCGGCCGGCGAAATTTCTCCGCTGGTGCTCGCCGCCGCAGCCATTGCGGGCGTAGACGAAGCATGGAAAATAGGCGGTGCCCAGGCGGTTGCCGCATTGGCTTATGGTACTGACAGTATTGCGCGCGTGGACAAGATTGTTGGGCCGGGCAACGTCTATGTTGCTGAGGCTAAGCGCCAGGTATTTGGCCGTGTTGGCCTGGATATGGTCGCGGGCCCATCGGAGATTTTGATAATCGCCGACGACAGCGCCAACCCGGAATGGCTGGCGCTGGATATGTTTGCTCAGGCTGAGCACGATGAAATGGCGCAATCCATATTGTTAAGCCCCTCAGAGGCTCTGTTAACAGAGGTGCATGCATGTATTGAGCGCTTGCTGCCAACCATGACTCGGGAATCGATAGTTCGCCGCTCCCTGCAAGACCGCGGTGGGTTAATCTCTGTATCTAACCTGAGCGAGGCCGTTCAGCTGGCAAATCGAATTGCACCGGAGCACCTTGAGTTGGCGGTTCAGGACCCCGAATCATTGCTGCCGGCAATTCGGCATGCCGGCGCTATCTTTATGGGCGTTCATTCACCGGAAGCTTTCGGCGACTATTGTGCGGGGCCCAATCACGTGCTGCCAACATCGGGTACAGCGCGTTTTGCGTCACCGTTGGGTGTCTACGACTTTCAAAAACGCTCTTCGTTAATTAATTGTTCGCCGGCCGGGGCTGACAAACTGGCTGTGATCGCCGGCGAGCTTGCGTACGGTGAGGGGCTGCAGGCCCATGCCTTGTCCGCGCTGGCGAGGCGGCCCAAGCCTTAACGGGGCGACCTCAGTCCAATTGAGGCGACTACCGATGTCTGTGATTCGCCGCGACGGATCGCTATTTCAATCATACTGCCCGGTTCCTGTGCGGCAATAATATTCATTGCCTGAATGGGGTCAACAACGGGCTGTCCATCAATCGCAGTGAGCAAGTCGCCTGCCCGCAAGCCGGCGATATCGGCCGGCCCCTGGGGGTGTGTATCGGTGAGCAATACGCCATCAACGGTTTGCTCGACCTCAATTCCCAGCCAGCCGCGCATCACATACCCATGTTGAATCAGGTCATCGACGACCATACGTACGTTGTCGGCAGGGATCGCAAGACCAATGCCATCGGAACCGCTGCTCGTTGAGTAGTTCGCGGTAATGATGCCAAGAAAGCGGCCCAGGCTATCAACCAGTGCGCCGCCCGAACTGCCTGGGTTGATTGCCGCGTCTGTTTGAATAAGATTCTCGTAGGTCATTAACTGCAATCCGTAGCGTCCAGTTGCACTGACTATGCCTTGTGTGACGGAGTGACCGAAACCATAGGGGTTGCCAATAGCCAGAACCAGATCGCCCACCCGTAGGGACTTTACATCCGCATGCTGAATAACGGGTAAGTTCTGCAATGGAATCTTGAGCAAAGCGAGGTCTGATTCGCGGTCAATACCTACCAATTCTGCCTCGGTGATCTGTCCGTTTGCCAGCAGCACGAGAATCTCGTCAGCGCCACTGACCACATGAAAATTGCTGACCACGTAACCATCCGAACGCATGATCACGCCGGAGCCCAGACTGTTCTGGACACGCTCCCGCCGATCCTGGCGGAAGAACTTCTGCAGCGGGCTGCTTGGCCAGCGCCGCTCGCGCACAGTTTTGCTGGTGAAAATATTCACTACTGCAGGGGATGCTTGTTCAACGGCTGGTGCAAAACTGGGTAGCGTGATCTGGGGGGTGGCGCGATTACTGAGCAATTGCAGAATCAACAAGCCAAGCAACACGCCGCAAATGACAGGCCAGGTAATATAGGAAAAGAACGCTCGCATTATTTAAGCCGCTGTGCGGCGGGATCTCTCGGCATTGCGGAATGGCGGCTCTATAATGCCACACTACGTCACCTGGACACGATGAGATTATGCCCTGCACACTGGAACAATTAGTTGGTTTGGCGAATGAATCTTTGCAGCCGCATCGGTTTAATGACTATTGCCCGAATGGCCTGCAAGTGCAAGGGCGACCGTTGATTGCGCGCGTGGTAAGCGGTGTCACCGCCTGTCAGGCCTTGATTGATGCGGCTATTGAACGGCAGGCGGATGCCATTTTGGTGCATCATGGGTATTTTTGGCGTGGTGAGTCGCCCGTTCTGACTGGCAGTCGCTTGAAGAGAATAAAAAGCCTTTTGGATAATGAGCTAAGCCTGCTCGCCTACCATTTGCCGCTGGACGCCCACCCTGAGTACGGAAACAATGCCAGCCTGGCACGCGTGTTAGGGTTTGCTGTTCATGGCTGTGCACCCTCGGTTGAGCAACAGCTCATGATGGTCGGTGAGCTGGGCGCGCCAATGACCGGCGATCAACTGTCCGCGCATATTGGGGCTTGCCTTAACCGGCCTCCCTTGCATATTGCGGCAGATCCGAATGATGCCAGAAAATTAAAGTCGGTTGCGTGGTGTACCGGCGGCGCACAAGGTTACGTGGAGCAGGCGATCGAACTGGGCGTGGACGCCTATATCACCGGCGAGGTGTCCGAGCAAACAGTCCACAGTGCGCGCGAGTCAGGTCTGCATTTCTTTGCTGCCGGGCATCATGCGACTGAGCGCTATGGTGTGCAGGCCCTGGGCAGATATCTGGCCGAAGAGCTGGGCGTGGAGCACCACTTTGTGGATATTGACAATCCGGCGTAGCAAATAAGTTAAGTGCCGCGCACGCGGGCTGTACCGCTCAGGCCGCGTCGTTAGCGGGTTTTTTCAGGCCAAACTCTTCGGTCAGCATGCCTTTCTCGTCTGGGCTTTTCTTGGGCGCGTAGTCCCTGGGGGGCTCAAGCGGTAATTCGGTTTGTAATTCGCTGACGTCCGCCGAACTTTCTTCCGCAACAGCACCGGGTGCCTGCAACAAAGGTCCGCTGGCTTCACCGCACAAAGCCTGGGCTCCGCCGGCCAGCTTCTGCTGCAGCAGTGCGTATGAGCTGTTCAATGACTGGAATGCCTCGGCGGTTTCGCTAAAGTGAGACTGAACCGACTGTTTATAGGCCTCCAGTTCAGCTTCGGTGGCCGCCAGGCGGCCTTCAAGCTGTTGACCACGTTTGTAACCCGCACCGGATTTCTTACCTACCAGTACACCGATCAATAAGCCAATGAATAAGCCGCCGAAGGCAACCAATGCGAGTATTAAATTCTGTTCCACTGTTCTCTCCGGCCTGACTCTGGATACCACGACGAGCAGCGCCGGTGGTGCGTGCCTTAGTATAACGCTGCACCACTGAGCGTGGAAGACATCACTGCAATTGCTATCACGCAAGCCGAGCGGTAAAGTGCGCGGCAGATTCATCAGGCTTCACGCAATGAGACCAGGCCCACTCGCCCATTACACACAATTACTGCAGTCACCCGACTTCAGCGCGGATGATGCTCAGCGGTGCGCTGTTGAGGCCTTGCAAGTCGTGTATGACGATTTGCAGGCGGCTGGCAGACTTGACGCGAGCGCTGCGGAGAGTTCCCATGGGCTGGTTTCCAGGCTGCGTAAATTGCTCCGCTTCGGTGCGGAGGAATCACAGGTTGCTGGTTTGTACATGTGGGGCGGTGTCGGGCGTGGTAAAACCTGGCTGATGGACCTTTTTTATGAGTCCTTGCCGGGGTCGCGAAAGTTGCGTGTTCACTTCCATCGATTCATGCGGCGGGTACACGCCGAACTGACGTCGCTGGAAGGTACCAAGAACCCCCTGGAGGCTGTCGCCAAGCGTCTGGCCGCAGACGTGGATGTCATTTGTTTCGATGAATTTTTTGTGTCAGATATAACCGATGCCATGCTTCTGGGTGGTTTGTTTGAGTTATTGTTTGAGCGCCACCGCATCGTATTGGTGGCCACCTCGAACATTGTGCCCGATGACCTCTATAAAGACGGCTTGCAGCGATCGCGCTTTCTGCCGGCGATCGCATTGCTCAAAAAGCACACCAAGGTGCTCAATGTGGATAGTGGTACTGACTATCGTTTGCGTACATTGGAGCAGGCGGAGTTGTATCACCATCCGCTGGATAGCGAAGCCGAAGCTGTGTTGCTGGACAGCTTCACAAAATTAGCGCCTGAGCCGGGTACAGAGAATGTTGCTTTGGAGGTTGAAGGGCGTGAGCTGATCGCTCGATGGTGTGCAGACGACGTGGTTTGGTTTGCGTTTGCCGAGCTCTGCGAAGGCCCGCGCAGCCAGAACGACTACATTGAGCTGGCCAGGGAGTTCCATGCTGTGTTGATTTCGGATGTGCCACAGATGCATGATGCCCAGAATGACTCTGCCAGACGTTTTATTAACCTGATTGACGAGTTTTACGACCGCAACGTCAAGCTGATCGTATCTGCTGCAGTGGCCATAGAATCTCTCTATCAGGGCACCGGACTGGAGTTCGAATTCAGACGAACCTGCAGTCGTTTGCTGGAAATGCAATCGCACGACTATCTGGCGCGTCAGCACAAGGCCTGAAGAACCTCAATGCCATACACTCAGGTTTGCAGCAACCGCTCTAGACCCCTGCTGAACTTCGCATAAGTGCTTGAATTGGCTTTGCGTTTTCTGTAGTATGCGCGCTCTCGAATTCGGCGTCATTTTTACTCTCACAATGAAGACTTTTTCTGCGAAAAACGAGGAAGTGCAACGCGGCTGGTATGTCGTGGATGCTTCCGATAAGACTCTTGGCCGACTTGCCAGCGACATTGCGTACCGTCTGCGTGGCAAGCACAAAGCTGAGTACACTCCGCACGTTGATACTGGCGACTATATCGTCGTTGTAAACGCGGCCAACATCAGCGTTACCGGCCGCAAGATGAAGGACAAAATGTACCATCATCATACTGGCTATCCGGGCGGCCTGAAGAGCATTTCTCTGGAGAAGTTGCTTGAGAAAGCGCCTGAGAGAGCACTGCAGAACGCGGTTAAAGGCATGTTGCCCAAGAATCCGCTGGGTCGCCAAATGTTCCGCAAGCTTAAAGTCTACCCGGGTGCTGAGCACCCGCATTCGGCGCAGCAACCAGAGGCTCTGGATTTCGACCAGCGTCGAGAAGAACTTAAGAGCTACAGCCCAGCCAAGTTCGTGGCGACTGCCGCTGCGGCTGAGAAGCCAGCCGAGGTAGCGTCTGGTGCAGCACCCAAGAAAGCCGCTCCTAAAAAGAAAGCAGACAAATCAAGCAATCCGGATGCGCCCGGATTGCAAAGTGGTGCTGCTCAGAAAGTGGACAAGATCGCGTTTGGTGGCAAGAAGTACAAGCCGGATGATCTTAAGATCGTCGAAGGGATTGGTCCAAAGATTGAAGGCCTTTTGAATGAAGCCGGTATTAATGGCTGGTCTGATCTGGCGGATGCCGATCTTGATAAGTTGCGCGATATACTGGCAGCTGCGGGCAGCCGCTATGCAGTGCACGATCCAGGCACCTGGGCAAAACAGGCGGCATTGTGTGTGAAAGGTGAATGGGATGAGCTTCAGTCCTATCAGGATGCGCTGGATGGCGGTAAGGAAGCGGGTTGAGTCTGAGTAGGCTCAGTCAGGCGCTGCTAATTTTTAGATATTTAGATTTTCGAATCGGACATTAGTTATGGCAAATACACAGTACTACGGCACCGGCCGGCGCAAAACGTCCACTGCAAGGGTTTATCTGCAGAATGGTGCTGGCGCAATAACGGTTAACAAACGACCACTTGATACATACTTCGGTCGTCAGGTGGCGCGTATGATTGTTCGTCAGCCTCTCGAAGTGGCGGAGATGGTGGACAAGTTTGATATCAACATCAGCGTTAGCGGTGGTGGTAGTTTTGGGCAAGCCGGTGCAATTCGCCACGGAATTACCCGCGCTCTGCTAGAATATGACGAGAATTTACGAACGCCTCTTCGCGCCGCTGGGTTTGTTACTCGCGACGCAAGGGAAGTAGAGCGGAAAAAAGTTGGGCTACGGAAAGCACGAAAGCGACCACAATTCTCCAAGCGCTGAGCGAGCTGTATCAGCGTGTGGTATTTGTACGGCAGAGTTGCGCACAATTCTGCCTGTGAGAAAACGTCCTATCCGGGCGTTTTTTTACGTCTGGTCGTGATATTCAATCACACAATAGTTGGCGGGAGACTACCCAGTGGATAATGATGGCGTTAACCAAAAGCGGAGACGTGTGCTCGGCGTTATGACGGCGGCGGTCGGCGGTGCCGGCGCGGTCGGTGTTGTCGTGCCTTTTATAGGCTCATGGAACCCCAGTGCTCGAGCGAAAGCGGCTGGCGCACCGGTGACAGTCGATATTGGTAAAATAGAGCCAGGCGGCATGGTTACGGCAGAGTGGCGAGGCAAGCCGGTGTTTGTGTTGCGCCGCACCGAAGAGGCCTTGGGCAACTTGCCAAAATTGGTTGAGAAATTGAAAGACCCGCAATCGGAAGCGTCAAAACAGCCAACCTATGTTGATGCCAGCAACCGCGCTATCAAGGACGAATACGTAGTGTTGCTCGGTTTGTGTACCCACCTCGGTTGTTCGCCCAAGTTACGTGCAGATGTTGGCGCGGCTGATTTGGGTGGTGCCGAATGGCTTGGTGGATTCTTTTGCCCGTGCCACGGCTCGAAATTTGACCTTGCGGGCCGCGTGTATTCCGGAGCGCCAGCTACCACGAACCTGGAAGTGCCTCCCTACCGCTATGTCAGTGACAATGTCATTGTCATCGGCGAAGATCAGGAGACAGCGTAATGATGAAATATCTTGTTGATTTGGTCGATTGGGTAGATGCCAGGCTGCCGGTTGTGCGCGCCTGGGACACGCACATGGGCAAGTACTATGCCCCGAAGAACTTTAATTTCTGGTACTTTTTTGGTGTTCTTTCCCTGGTCGTGCTGGTTAACCAGCTGCTGACGGGTATTTGGTTGACCATGAGTTACGAGCCGAGCGCTGAGCGCGCTTTCGCCTCTGTTGAGTACATCATGCGTGATGTTGAGTACGGTTGGTTGCTGCGCTATATGCATTCCACCGGTGCCTCTGCATTCTTTGCCGTTGTCTATCTGCATATGTTCCGCGGTTTGTTGTATGGCTCGTACCGCAAACCACGTGAATTGATCTGGATCGTCGGTATGCTGATTTATTTCGCGCTGATGGCCGAAGGCTTCCTGGGATACGTGCTGCCTTGGGGCAACATGTCTTATTGGGGCGCGCAGGTGATCATCTCCCTGTTTGGTGCTATTCCTGTCATCGGTGAGGGGCTCGTTGAGTGGATTCGGGGTGACTATCTGATCTCTGGCATCACGCTGAATCGCTTCTTTGCCCTGCATGTTGTGGCGCTGCCGATTATCTTGCTACTGCTGGTGGTCGTGCACATTCTTGCCCTGCATGAAGTGGGTTCCAATAATCCGGACGGCGTTGAGATTAAGAAGCACAAAGATGAAAACGGCGTGCCATTAGACAGTGTGCCATTCTTCCCGCATTACTTGCCTGTGCATGATCTTCAAGCAATAGTTATATTCCTGTTTGTTTTCTGCGCGGTCATCTTCTTCTTCCCGGAAATGGGCGGCTACTTTATTGAGCATGCAAATTTTGTGGAAGCGGACCCACTGAAAACACCTGAGCATATTGCACCGGTGTGGTACTACACGCCGTTTTATTCGATGTTGCGTGCCGTAACAGTTGACCTAAGCACGGTGTTTAATGCCAAGTTCCTGGGCGCGATAGTTATGGCTGGCGCTATCGCTATCATGTTTGTCTTGCCCTGGCTGGACCGGTCGCCGGTTAAATCAGTGAGGTACAAAGGTGCTATTCCCAAGTTGATGATCGTGCTGTTTGCAGCATCATTTATTATTCTTGGTGTTCTCGGCGTGAAAGCACCGTCTGAATCCAGAACGTTCATGGCGCAGGTCAATACTCTTGTGTATTTTGCGTTCTTCCTGCTGATGCCTATCTACACCAATCCGAATCCAACGCGGCCGTTCTTGCGCATGCTGGTCTGCGGAGCATTCGGTCTGTTCATGCTTGGTTACGTGGTCAGTTACTGGAATTCGATATGGGCTGACCCCGGGCATATGCTGTTCGCAGCAATATATGCAGCAATACTCGGTGTATTCTTCCTGATGATGCCCAGATTGGTCGCCAAAGATTATGTGAAGCCTGAACCCGATCGCATCACCATGGATGGAGGTATGGGCTTCTGGCGCGCAATGGGTGCGTTTCTGCTGATAGCTGTGTTGTCCTGGATCCCGCTGAAGGCGGTGGGCGCAGAGTCTGCTTTCGATTGTGGGAGCATTCCTTGCGATGAGCTGGACATAGATTTCAACGACAAGGCGTCTTTGCAAAATGGCGCAAAGCTGTACATGAATTACTGCATGGGCTGCCACTCTCTGCAATACAGTCGTTATGAGCGTGTGGCAAATGATCTTGGAATTCCCGACGATATCATGATCAACAACCTGATTTTCGATGGCAGCAAGATCGGCTCACTGATGGAAAATAGCATGCCCACAGCGGCTGCAAAAAAATGGTTTGGTGCTGCACCACCCGACCTGACCCTGATGTCGCGTGCAAAGTCGCCAGAGTGGTTGTATACCTATCTGCGAAATTTTTACACGGATCCAAAGCGCCCTTACGGGGTGAACAATCGTGTTTTTAAAGACGTTGGAATGCCACATGTGATGTTGGAGTTGCAGGGCGAAACTCACTGTGGCCCAGGCCCGGTGATGGCAGCCAATGGTGGTGTTAAAAGAGATATTCTGACAGGAGAAAACCTGTTGGCAGGTGATTGTGGTCAATTGAATATCGTAAAACCAGGTGAGCTGAATGCAGAGGAATTTGATGCGGCTATGGAAGATCTGGTGGGTTTTATGGCCTATGTTGCCGAGCCTATTGTTCTGGAGCGCCAACGCATAGGTACTTATGTAATGCTGTTTCTTGCCGTATTTTTGGTGTTTGCATGGCTGCTGAACCGAGAATACTGGCGTGACGTACACTGACAAGCGAGAGAGATCCCTCAAAGATGATAAGCGATAAAGGCGAACATGAGGTGAGCATGGGTATCCTCGCGAAGCGGTCGTCAATGACCTTCTTCTCGGATGCCGTGAGCCACTACAGCCATCGAGTCCGCATTGTGCTGGCCGAAAAGGGTGTAACGGTGGATGTTATCGACCTGACCAACAGTGAGCTTCCTGAAGACATAGCTGCGTTAAACCCCTACAACACCCTGCCGACATTGGTCGACCGTGAACTGGTGTTGTATGAACCGAATGTGATGATGGAATACCTGGACGAACGTTTTCCGCATCCCCCCTTGCTGCCGGTTTACCCGGTTGCGCGTGGTGAAAGTCGGCAATTGATCTATCGAATCGAGCGCGACTGGAGTCGTCTGGTTGATGAAATCGAGTCAAATGGTCCGGGTGCAGACGACGCCAGAAAGGAATTACGTGAAGGTTTGATTGCCATTGGTCCGATTTTTGGAGAGAAGCCTTTCTTCATGAGTGACGAATTTACTCTGATCGATTGTTGCATGGCGCCCATTTTATGGCGTTTAAACAGGCTAAAAATCAGTATTCCTGAAACTCGCCAGACAAAACCGCTTAAACAGTACATGAAAAGCCTGTTTGAGCGTGAGTCATTTCAGGCCAGCCTTTCAGAGCGTGAGAGGGAAATGCGCGACGCAAGCTGATACAATGGGACATGTTGTACAGAATTAGAAGCGGGAGCCATTAATGGCAATGACATCCAGCCGTCCCTACCTGATCAGAGCCTTATACGAGTGGATTTTAGACAATAAATGCACGCCGTATGTGTTGGTAGACGCCAACTTTCAGGACGTGGACGTGCCTCAGCAGTACGTTAAGGACGGTCAAATAGTACTCAATATTGCGCCGACTGCCGTTGTTGATCTTGATATCAATAATGAGCGCATGTGCTTCAACGCGCGGTTCTCAGGCGTGGCAACCGATGTAATGGTGCCAATCTCTGCAGCCTTGGGCATTTACGCACGCGAGAACGGGCAAGGCATGTTGTTCGACCACGAGCAACCGGCCAGTGAGCCACCACCTAAGCGCGAGAGGCTGGACGATAAAGTCGTGCAGCGCAGATCTCACTTGCGTTTGGTTAAATAAGCTGATCTTAGCGGGTTTATGGACATCGGCTGATATCAGTCGATGTATTCGAAAATCCGAACTATTTTTTGTACACCGAAGGTTCCTTTGACGACGTTAACCACCTCGTCGGCCTCCGCACGGGTGACCAGACCCATCAGGTGAACCACCCCGTTTTCTGTCACTACTTTTATTCTTCGGCCTTTCACGGCGCGCGACGCCAGTAACTTGCTTTTGACTTTGGTAGTAAGCCAGGAGTCGTTGGAGCGTGCCGGCAGTGAGATTGGTCCGGCAACGGCCAGCTCGTTGTGAACGCGTTTCACATTGCGTACTTTGCCAACCACGGAGCCAGCCAAATCACGCATTTCAATGCTGGGTACCTGTCCTGCCAGCAACACCACACCGTTATAACTGGTAACCCCAAGGTGGGCTTGCTTAAGTTGCTCGTGGGCCTTTTTTAGATTCACCCTGGCTTTTGTTTCAATCAAACCGTCGTCGATAAAACTGCCAAAACTGCGTTTGCCGTAGTCTTCCTGAATGGGCCCGGAGCGTGTTGCAGAAATGAGCGAGCTGCATGCACTCAATACGCAAATGACGGTTAAAGCCGTTATTGTTTGGGAAAATGCATTTCGTTTACGGTTGAAAACCGTTTGAAAAAAAGTGCTCATGTGGGCTCCTGCTCAAGCGCGAACAGATGATATTCGACGGACTCGCACAGGCAATGCGTGAGCAGAAGCTCTGCTTCGGCAAGGCGAGCCAGACTGTTAGTTTGGACCTTAATCTCGATGTCATCAGGCGTTAGCAGTGCTGACAAATCGGTGTCATTGTTGCCTGTGATTGCAATTACCTGAATTTCCCTATCATGACCCGCGCTGACGGCTCTTACACTGGCAGGGCTGTCTCCGCCGGGGCCATAGATAAGCAAGCAATCATTTTTGTTTCCCAAAGAGCGGATCTGGCGCGCATGAACCTCATGCTGGGATACGCTGTGAGCCACCGACTGGCCGACAATACTGGCGCCAGACAATGCCATTGTTGGTAGGCCGGGCCGTTCGCGCTGCAACCTGTGCGCAAAAATAGCTGCGCAATATTCGCTGATTGACGCTGTGGCGGAAGAGCCGCAGCAGATGAGCTTGCCATCGCTCAGAAAGCTTTGGGTGATGGCTTGAGCGGCAAGCTCAACTTCCAGCAAGACTGAGTCTAGATTACCCAGAGTCATTTCTGCATTCGCCGCCAGCGTGGCTCTCAATCGATTAATATCGGTCATTGTCTGGCCCTGAATGCCCATTGGCTGATATCGTCGGACGGGGAGATTTAAAACGCATTTTTTATCCAGCGAAATTGGTAGGTGGACGCGCTCCGCTCGCCAGGTTTCATGCCTACCACATCGAAACGAATTGCGGCCTCGGTGAGCTTGCGGGCTTTTAAATAGAAAAGGGCTGTTTTACGCAGCTTGTTCTGCTTGGCTGGGGTAACTGTGGCCAGCGAGGTTCCATAGCGATCGCTGGTACGATATCTGACCTCAACGAACACCATGCATTGTTTATCTTGCATAATCAGATCGAGCTCACCGAGCTTGCAACGAAAGTTTTGCTCGACGCGTTGCAGACCATGGCTCTGAAGATAGTCCAGTGCCGCCTGCTCGGCGTTGTCGCCGCTTACGCGAGTGTTACAGCCCTGTGTCACCTCGGGCCTCGCTCAAGCCGCCGCTTTCATTGGGTAGGTATTCTATTCGTCTTGGTTTGCCGGCCACGAACTGCGCTATATCCATTTCCCTGCGAATTCGCATATCTTCGCCCAGCGACAGTCGACCTGTTGCGCCGGAATAAGCGCTGTTAGGAGTGCGGGACAGAAAGCCAAGCCGAATCGCCAGATCGAAAGCATCAACGCCAAAAGCCTGCATTCGAGCGTATGAGCTTTTGGTAGGCAGCAGTTCATTGATGCGTTGTCGCAAATCGCTGTGATGGCCAAGTAACCAGGGGGTTTCCGTAAATATTATGCCGTTCAGGTCGCGGTCGCGGTGTCTTCGAACCAAACCGGCAAACACCTGCGACGTTGAATACACTGGCACGTCACCTGCGTAGTGAAATGCGAGTATCGGCTTAAGGGAGCGAGCCTGCTCCGGCTGGGCAATCATAAAGAACAAATCGATGTCTTTGCGCCGGCGCGGTATGAACTCCAGTTTTTCTTCAAGCAGCGCCTGCGCTTTGTTTTTTCTGAGCTCGCTTTGGTCAACCAGCAAAGCCTGCTTGAGTAGCTTTGACAGATTGTCGCCCTTGCTATAGCTGACTTCGTCGAGCACAATCGAGCCATTTTCCAGCCACGGTTCTTTAAACGCGTTAGCCACGCGCTCGCCCCAGGCACCGGTCGGTCGAATGAGCAATGCACGTTTTGGGCGCTCGCTTAGAAGCATGCTGGCTATCTGGTTTGCCTCATCGCCAGCGGCCAGGCCAAACTGAAAAAAGTTAGCCGTAGCTTGCGCCTGCGTTTGCATGTCATTTTCTTCTGCGTTGGGTTGTTTGGTATTGCGTTGTTCCGCGTAATTAAGAGCAAGTATTCGTGGGCCATCCGCGGTGACGAGGTGTTGTAAGGCGGCGATCTCCGGTTTTCGCAAAGGGCCTACGATCATGTCTGGTTGTTGCTGCAGCGCTGCTGCGTAGGCTTCGCTAAAGCTTTGGTAGGCATTGGTGTCGATCAGGCTCAGTTGCATAAGCCCACCGGCTTGATGGCTGTTATAGTATGCCGCGAGAAAACCGTCTCTAACGGCGGCCCCGGCGCTGGCGAGTTTGCCACTGGTTGGCAGCATCAGGGTAAGCCGTTTTGGGATGTCCTCATCAAGCGCCATCGCTCCGGCCAATTCCGTGGGCAAAGTATTTGCGGCCGGATGGTCGCGCCACTGGGTTTGCCAGCGAGCGAGTTGGCGACGCATTTCGAATACGTCGCCCCGATTGGCCTGATACAGGTTGACCAGGCTCATCCAGCCCTGCAAATCACTGTCCGGGTCAGCAAGCGCGGTGTGTTGTTGCTGTTCGCTCAGGGAATTCAACACAAGCCAGATTGCTTCGCGATTTTCCGTTACGTCGAGTTCGTCTTCAAGCAACGAATCAATGGCGATCCGCTGCCGGGCACTTTCCAGAGTTTGCCGCTGTTGCAAATACGCCCAAGCTTTTAGCAGACCGATGTCCGCTCGTTGACTGCTGGTGACGGCCAATGGGTTGTTGGCCCCTGTTATGGGCTCCAGTGTCTTCAGTACGGCTGTTGCGTCGTTGTCTTGCTTGGCAATGGCGGCTGACAGAATGCGATACTCGGTTGCCGAACTCAAAGTCAACGCATCCGGCTTGACCCGCGCAAACACGGTCTTTGCCCGCACAAACTGTGAATTTTCTAACAGCAGATCAACAGCCTTCATTGTGGATATGCTGGCGTCCGGTTCCTTTTGCTGCTCTGCCCGTTGTAATAAACCTGTGATTTGTTGCTCAATACTGATCGGTTCAGCAGTCGAGTCAGGCTTGTTGTACACTCCCGAGTCTTGCAGACCTGAACAGGCGCTTAGCAGCGTGGCAAACGCAATCGTTACAAGAACGAACTTATTCCGAATCATCCTATATGACCTCTAATCACTCCAATGCCGAATCACCGGTGAGTGGATCGCACGCCGACGGCACCGGCTGCGTTCCAGGGACCTTGTATGTTGTTGCGACGCCAATCGGTAACCTGGGCGATATCAGTGCCCGAGCGCTGGATGTTCTCCGATCTGTTGCGCTGGTTGCCGCTGAAGATACCCGCCACAGCCAGCGATTATTCAGCCATTACGATATACGTTGCGACTGCATACCGTACCATGAGCACAGTGAAGAAAAAACTGCGCAAAGAGTGATTAATGTGCTGCTCGGTGGAGATAACGTGGCTTTGATCAGCGATGCCGGCACGCCGCTGATTTCTGATCCTGGTTTTCGTTTGATTCAACAAGTGCAAGACAGAAAGCTCGTTGTATCGCCTGTTCCTGGCGCCAGTGCTTTGATAGCCGCTTTGTCTGTCAGTGGATTAGCCACGGACTCGTTCATGTTTGCAGGCTTCTTGCCCGCCAAAAGCAGTGCTCGCAAGAAGCGGCTTGAGAGTTTCGCGGTCTATCCGCACACCTTGATATTTTACGAGGCGCCGCACCGAATTCTGAGCTCCTTACAGGACATGGCGGCTGTTCTGGGTGTCACTCGCACCGCAGTGATCGCCAGAGAGCTCACCAAACGTTTTGAGACTGTTCGAAAAGGCTTGCTTGGCGACCTAGTCGAATGGGTTGCCGCCGACAGCAATCAGCAGCGCGGCGAATTGGTTGTGTTACTGGAGGGCGCCAGGCGCGAGCCCGGTAAGGACGAGTTGCAGCGTATTCTCCTTACGCTGCTGGACGAGCTACCCCTGAAGCAAGCGGTTCGCCTGGCTGCCAATATTAGCGGTGTTAAAAAAAATGAGGTTTATGCGCTGGCATTGACTCTTGCCGACAGCTGAGTTGGAAGATTGCACTTGTTTGTTGGCTGCATCGCAGGTACTGTGCCGCGGAGAGTTGACTGGGCAGTCGCTTTGTCGCGTGATTCAATTCGCGTGATGAGGAGGAAAGTCCGGGCTCCAAAGGGCAAGGTGCCAGGTAACGCCTGGGAGGCGTGAGCCTACGGCCAGTGCAGCAGAAAGATACCGCCAGACCACGCAAGTGGTTCGGTAAGGGTGAAATGGTGCGGTAAGAGCGCACCGCGCGTGTGGTAACACTACGTGGCATGGTAAACCCCACCTGGAGCAAGACCAAATAGGAATCCTTACGCGCGGCCCGCGCGGGATTCGGGTAGGTTGCTTGAGGCAAGTGGTGACACTTGTCCCAGATGAATGACTGTCCTCGACAGAACCCGGCTTATAGGTCAACTCTTTTTTTTATTTTTGTAAATAGGCTCCTGCCTCAATAAAACCGCGAATCGAGTTGTCATTTCCGAGTTGCTCACGCTTCAAGGCGTGACGCGCAGGCGGCACATTTCCTCCATATCTCATTCATTTCCGAACAACAGGCAAAACAGCTTGACGGGCAAGCTGTGAATTTTTATAGTTCTCGCGTGGGGATTTGTGGTTATTTGTGGTTTTTCTGGGATTAAAGCGGTTGTCATTGGGTGAGTTTTTCCTTTTTGGCAGCCGAAGATGACGGATTTGACCAATTCTTAAGCAGTTGCTCCTCCACACTGTTTCCAGACCAAGGTCTGACCAATAAATAGCGACATAACACAGGTTTCTACAGCAACTATGTTCTTGGGCTCGTTCGAAGCAACGATGGACGCGAAGGGGCGGTTTACGCTCCCGGGAACCCTGCGTGAAAAAATGTCCGATCAGGCCAAAGGGCTGACCATCACATCTGACCCCATGCAGGATTGCCTTCTTATTTACACGCAAGATTATTGGAACGACGTGCTGAACGATTTGCTAAGCCGACCCAATACCGATGACACGGTGAAGGCGTTTGGGCAGATTTTAATGGGCAATGCGCAAGAGGTAGAGGCCGATGGCAACGGTCGTCTGGTGGTGCCGCCGTACCTTCGAAAATCAGCTCAGTTGCAAAGAGAGCTGTTTATACGTGGCGTTGGTAAGAAAATTGAAGTGTGGAGCGAAGAAGCACACGCAGTGGCTGAGCGCAATCGATTGGCGTTGCTGCGAAACCCCGCTTCGCGCGGTTCGCTATCCGGAATATCGTACTAGTCATGAACAACGGCGCATTGACAGACGATTTTTCTGCTGAGCATAAAACGGTGCTGCTGCACGAGGCATGCCGCGCAGTATTGTGGAATGAGTCGGGCATTTATGTTGATGGCACCTTTGGCAGGGGCGGCCATTCCCGGCGCATTTTGCAACAATTGTCCGCCACCGGGCGATTACTCGGGTTTGACAAAGACCCACTAGCTGTCAAAGCCGGCATTGAGTTGGCTGCGCAAGACAGTCGTTTCAGTATGCATTCCGGGTCATTCCTCGGAGTGGCTGACCTGGGACTGGATGGCGAGGTAGCGGGCATATTGCTGGACCTGGGCGTGTCGTCACCGCAGCTTGATACGCCCGAACGTGGCTTTAGTTTTCAGCATGACGGACCGCTGGATATGCGAATGGACCCAACTAGTGGTCCGAGCGCAGCCGAATGGCTGGCAACAGTTGATGAAACTGAATTGTGCCGCGTGTTGAAAACCTATGGTGAAGAGCGCTTTGCCCGGCGTATTGCCGCCGCAATTGTAGAGCATAGGCGTGTGCAAGCAATTACCCGCACTGTGCAATTGGCCGAACTGATCAAGCAGGCGCATCCTCGCTGGGAAAAAGACAAGCATCCGGCGACCCGCAGCTTTCAGGCTATTCGGATTCATTTGAATCAGGAGCTGGACGAATTAGAGAGCATGCTCAATTTGGCCGAGCGCTTGCTGGAAAACAAGGGGCGATTGGTTGTGATCAGTTTTCATTCTCTGGAGGACCGCATAACCAAGCGTCATATGCGCGGTGTGTCGCACACAGCGCAGGCGCCACGGCATATTCCACTTCGCGACAGCGAGCTTAAAAAGCCGGCTTTGCGTTTGCTGGGGAAAGCAATTCGTAGTACAGGCGAGGAAACACAATCCAATCGAAGAGCGCGCAGTGCCATCATGCGCGTTGCGGAGCGGGTAAGAGAGCGGGCGGCATGATCGTGAAAAAAGACCAAGCGTTCAAATACCCGGAATCACATTCAATTTCTAATGCGCAGCAAACTTCAAAAATGAACGATAGCAGACTCAAAACCACTTTAGCCGAGCTTGCGCAACCAGGGCAGCTACTTCTACTGGTTATGGTAGTACTCAGCGCACTGGCCGTCGTGTTCAGCAGCTACCAATCACGGCAACTGTTCCATGAATTACAAACCTTGCAGCGTGAAGTAGGCAGTTTGCAACTTGAATGGCGGCAGTTGCTGGTGGAAGAGGGCGCGTTTTCCACGCATATTCGTGTTGAAAGTACAGCGGCCGCGGAGCTTGGGATGCAGGCGCCCAGCGCAGACAATACGATTGCCGTGCGCGAGCACTGAAGAGGCTGTTCAGGCATGAAAACCAGCGCGGCTGTTTCCAGTGGAATGTTGCAGCCATGGCGCTACCGGGCAGTGCTGTTTGCTTTGCTAGCGTTGACGTGCCTGCTGTTGTTCAGATTGGTCGGACTTCAACTCGCTCAAGGGGAAGGAGGTGCGCAATATCTGCAGCGCGCTGGCGATGCGAGATCGCTTCGCACCGTGCAAAATACCGCCCACAGGGGCATGATTTCCGACCGAAACGGTAGACCACTGGCCATCAGCACTCCGGTTAAATCCCTGTGGATAGAACCGAAGCAAGTTGAAATTAATCAAGTTCCTGTGCTTGCCGAAGCGCTTGCTGTGGATTCAGAGCAACTGCTGCGCAAGATAGAAAAAAACGCTACAAAGGAGTTTGTCTACGTAGCGCGCCAGCTCGCGCCGAGCAAGGCCGAGCAAGTCATGCAGCTAGATATCCAAGGTTTGCATTCTGATACGGAGTACAAACGGTACTACCCAGCTGCAGACGTTTCTGCTCACTTGCTGGGCTTTACTGACACCGATGATCGTGGCGTTGATGGCTTGGAGTGGACGTACAATAGTTTGTTGAGTGGCACGTCGGGTACCCAGCGGGTGCTGAAAAATCGACGTGGCGAAATAATCCAACACATTGAAAGTGTGAGGGAGGTGGCTCATGGTGCGGATTTGCAACTCAGTATTGACCTTCGCTTGCAATATTACGCTCACAAGGAGTTGCAAGCCGCTGTAGAGAAATTTGGTGCAAAATCAGGATCTGTTGTTGTGCTGGATGTGAACAGCAATGAGGTGCTGGCGATGGTTAACGCCCCAACTTTCAATCCAAATGAGCGCAGTAAGCTGGATATGGACGCCGTGCGAAATCGTGCTGTTACAGATGTGTTCGAGCCAGGTTCTACGATGAAACCACTGGCGCTGATCGCTGCCTTGGAGAGTGGGCGCTACACACCGGAAACGCTTATTGATACCTCGCCAGGATATATCAGCGTTGAAGGCAAACTGCTGGCGGATTCCAGCAATTATGGGCAACTGGATTTAACCGGAATTCTCAGTAAAAGTAGCCAGGTGGGCACCAGCAAAATAGCGCTGGACCTGGGTGGGCCGGCAATTCGAGATGTATTGCAAAGATTTGGCCTGGGCCAGTCGTTGGCCACCGGTTTGCCCGGTGAGAGTTTTGGTTCGCTACCTGATTACACCAATTGGCACCCTCTGCACACCGTGACGATGGCCTACGGCTACGGTGTCGCCACCACACCTCTGCAGTTGGCACAGTGTTACAGCATATTGGCCAATAATGGGCTCAGGAAAGACGTGTCCTTGGTTCGGGTAACTGACCCGGTGTTTTCCGAGCGTGTAGTTGATGAACATCTTGCTGCTCAAATCAATCGAATGCTATTGGCGGCCACCCAGCAAGGTGGCACGGGTACGCGTGCGAGCACTGATCGTTATAGCGTGGCGGGCAAAACAGGTACCTTGCATCGATTGGGATCGCAAGGGTATGAGGGGGATCGATATGTAGCGGTGTTCGCCGGATTTGCGCCCGCGGTGAACCCGCGTCTGGCGGCTGCGGTGTTCATTGATGACCCTGGTGTTGGCACCTATTACGGCGGCGAGGTGGCAGCACCGGTATTCTCCAGAATCGTTGGGGAAAGCCTGCGCTTGTTGAATGTAGCACCGGATGCCTTGCAACTGCTCGCCACGAACGATGAACAGCATGTTACTCAGTAAGCTGCTGAAACATACTCACGCCACCGTGCGTAACGATTGTGAGATTGAAGACCTCACTATGGACAGTCGAATGGCTACTGCAGGCGCTGCGTTTTTTGCAGTGCAAGGCACGGAGCAACACGGAGTTCAATTTGTACGCCAGGCGGTTGCGAATGGCGCGGCAGCGATCGTGCATGACGGTTTGCACTCTTTGCCGGAAGATTTGTCACGTTCGATGGGTGTTGCGCAAGTGGAGTGTTTACGCGAACGCCTGGGCGGATTGGCGGCGCAATTCTTTGAAACGCAGCGCGACAATCAGCGGTGTGTGGCGTTCACCGGAACCAATGGTAAAACCAGTTGCGTTACAAATTTCTCCACACTGGCCAATCGTTGTGGCTTGTCTTGCGGTGTGATAGGCACTTTGGGTTGGGGCGTGCAGGATAGGCTGGCTAGCACGGGGTTGACCACGCCTGACGTATTTACAGTGCATCGCATTGTGAAATCCATGCGTGAGCAGGGTTGTGAGGTAGTCGCGCTTGAGGCCTCGTCGCATGCGCTTGAGCAGGGCAGACTGGATGGCCTGAAAATCAACACGGCGGTGTTCACTAATATCAGCCGGGATCATCTGGATTTTCATCAAAGCATGGACAGCTACGCCAACGCAAAAGCGCGCTTGTTTCAGCGGCGTGAGTTAAGCAATGCGGTGGTGAATATTGACGCTGACTATTCGCAACTCATGATGCAGTTGGCGACTGGCCATGCACAGGTGCTCAGCTATTCAATGCGTGATGCCAGCGCCGACGTTTATGCCGACAACATCGAGTTTCGAGGCAGCGGCAGTTGCTTCGACTTGCGCACTCCATGGGGCAGTCATCACATCATTTTGAATCAAATCGGGCGATTTAACATCGCCAATCTGTTGGCCGTGGTGTCAGCACTCTGCGTTGAAGGGCAGCCTTTTCGCAGCGTGATCGATAAGGTTTCAGAGCTTGGAACTGTACCTGGTCGGATGCAGCTGGTGCACGCCAATTCTGATTTGGTGCCGAGAACGATAGTGGATTATGCGCATACCCCGGATGCGCTGGATCAGGTATTGATTGCGGCTGCAGCACACTGTTCTGGAGAGCTTTGGCTGGTGTTTGGCTGTGGGGGCGATCGAGACCGCGGCAAACGAGCGGAGATGGCCGCTGTTGCGCAAAACAGGGCTGCGAGAATTGTTGTCACCAGTGATAACCCGCGTAGTGAAGATCCGGAGCAAATTATCTCCGACATTGTTGCAGGGTTTACTGTTGGTGGGTTCGGCGAAGACGCCATCCATATCGAAGCGGATCGAAAATCGGCTATTGAATGGGCCATTAATGCAGCAGCGCCTGGAGATTGCCTGGTTATCGCTGGCAAGGGGCATGAGAAATTTCAGATTCTCGGCGACCAGAAACTGCCCTTTGACGATGTGCTGATCGCCGAGTCTGCACTGCGCCGGCGGATGGAGCGTGGTCTATGATGCGCTCAATGGATCTGGAATCCCTTGGGAAGCTGTGCAATGGTCGTTTGCGTGGCGCAAACCAACAGTTTAACAGCGTGTCAACGGACACCCGCCACCTCAGTGATGGCGAACTGTTTGTTGCCCTGCGCGGCGAACGTTTTGATGCTGCTGATTTTCTGGCGCAGGCTGAATCAGCTGGTGCATGTGGTGCTGTGGTGGATCAGTGGAATAGCGACAGTAGTCTAAGTCAGCTTGTAGTCGCAGATACGCTACGCGCGCTTGGTCAAATTGCCGGCAGACAACGTGAGTATTTTACCAAGCCAGTGATTGCAATCACTGGCAGTGTTGGTAAAACGAGTTGCAAGGAAATGCTGGATGCAATTCTTTGTCGCGACGGTGCGGTGCTGGCCACTTCGGGCAATCTGAATAATGAGATTGGCGTGCCGCTGACATTGTTCAGGCTCGCGCCTGAACACGATTTTGCGGTCATTGAGATGGGCGCCGGGAAGCCTGGTGATATAGCGTACCTGTCAAATATAGTTCGGCCCGATGTGGCATTGGTAACCACAGTCGCCGCAGCTCATTTGGAGAAATTCGGTTCACTTGAAGCGATCGCAGAAACCAAAACAGCGATATACAAAGGTCTTGCATCCGGTGGCCGGGCGATCGTAAATATGGACAACGATTTCACCAGGCAGTGGGCGGCTGCCAACTCTATGGCCAATCAGATCAGCTTTAGCGCAGTGCACGAGAATGCGGACGTTCACGCGCGTGCGATTGAACCAATAGACGATTCTTCGGAAACTCTGGGGTGTTTCCGGTTTGAGCTTCAGCTGGGCGAAAGCCGGGCACAGGTCGATCTGCGCGTTGCCGGTAGACACATGGTCGCCAATGCGCTGGCCGCAGCAGCATGCGCACATGCGGTAGGCGCAAAGCTAGACGAAATTGCGGCTGGTCTTTCGAGTTACGAGGGGTATGCCGGGCGACTGAAGCAGTATCGTGGTTTTAACAACAGCCGGCTGGTAGATGACAGCTATAACGCTAACCCAACCTCGATGCGCGCAGCAATCGATGTGCTGGCTTCTATGGCGGGAACAAAAATATTTGTGATGGGCGATATGGCAGAGCTGGGTGATACAGAACAAGAGCTTCACGCCGAGATTGGCCACTACGCACGTGCTGCGGGCATTGACCATCTTTTATGTGTGGGTGAGCTGAGCGCATTGGCCGCTCACGAGTTTGGCAAGGCGGCAGACGTTTTTACCAGCAACGAAGACTGTGCCCAGCGTTGCAAGAAATTGCTGCAAATGGAGGATGGCAGGGCCAACGTGGTCGTTAAAGGTTCGCGGTCGGCTGGAATGGAATCGGTGCTTGAACTATTAAAAGAACACACTGAGAGCTAGTGCGCTAGGGAGCCTCTGACATGCTGCTTTGGATATCACAATATTTGGCTGAACTGTACAGCCCTTTTCAGGTGTTCCAGTACCTCACCTTGCGTGGCATTCTCAGCGTACTCACGTCTCTGGCTATAACATTAATCGTTGGCCCGATGATGATCCAGAGGCTCAATTTCCATCAAATAGGGCAAACCGTTCGCGATGATGGCCCTGAAAGTCATTTCAGTAAAAGCGGCACGCCAACGATGGGTGGTGCGCTGATACTCGTTGGAATTTTTGTCAGTACCTTGCTGTGGGGTGACTTGGGCAATCGCTACGTATGGACGGTACTGTTTGTCACGTTTGTTTTCGGCGCGGTGGGCTGGGTGGACGACTACCGAAAGGTGATCGAGAAAGACTCACGTGGCCTACCCGCAAGATGGAAATTCTTCTGGCAGTCTGTTGGCGGTATGAGTGCGGCTGTTTTTTTATACCTCAGCGCCGAACACGCCGTTGAAACACAGCTTTACGTACCGTTTTTCAAGAATGTGATTATCGACTTGGGTCCATTTTTTATCGCATTGACTTTTTTTGTAGTCGTGGGTAGCAGCAATGCGGTGAATTTGACTGACGGCCTGGATGGCTTGGCGATTTTACCCAGCGTATTGATTGCCTCGGCATTGGCAGCAATCGCCTACTTGAGTGGAAACGTGAACTTCGCAGACTACCTGCATATCGGCTATGTGCCAGGGGCAGGAGAATTGATTGTATTTTGCGGTGCTCTTGCAGGCGCCGGTCTTGGTTTTCTCTGGTTTAACACCTATCCCGCCCAAATATTCATGGGTGACGTGGGTGCGCTTGCCCTCGGTGCGGCACTGGGAGTGATTGCCGTGATTACGCGCCATGAAATTGTGTTCTTTATCATGGCAGGCGTTTTCGTGATGGAAACGGTATCTGTGATTCTGCAAGTGGCGTCTTTTAAGCTGACAGGCAAGCGAATATTCAGAATGGCGCCAATTCACCATCACTTCGAGCTAAAAGGCTGGCCGGAACCGCGAGTGATAGTGCGCTTTTGGATCATTACTGTGATGCTGGTGTTATTTGGCCTCGCAACATTGAAATTGCGTTAGAGGAATGGCAGGTGAAAGGTAAGCGCAAGGTAGGCAAGGGGTGAGCTTGATGAATGCCGCTCCAGACCGCGCACTTCCGATTCTGGATTATGCAGTTATCGGGGTTGGCGCCACCGGCCTGTCGTGTGCGCGTTACCTGCAGAGGCAAGGGAATTCGTTTGCAATTTGTGATACCAGAAGTAACCCACCGGGGGCTGTCAAAGTATTGCGGGAGTTTGCGGGCGTTGATGCCTATTTTGGTGAGTTGCCCTTGCCTGTTTTAAAACGCTCAAAACGATTGCTGGTCAGCCCTGGAATTTCTCTGGAAACGCCGGTCGTCAAAGAGGCTATTGAGCAAGGAATAGAGCTGAGTAGTGATCTTGACTTGTTTTGCGCGGAGATTAGCTGCCCAGTCGTATGTATTACGGGGTCCAATGGCAAGAGCACGGTCGCTACTCTGTTGGCTGAAATGGCCAAGGCGGCAGGTATCAGGGTGTGCTTATGCGGCAACATTGGTTTGCCCGTATTGGATGCTATCGATGACTCAATCGAACTCTATGTTGTTGAGGTGTCCAGCTTCCAGCTGGAGAGGAGCGCGGCGCTCAACGCGAACGCTGCGGTCATTCTTAATATCAGTCCCGACCATATGGATCGCTACCCTGACCTGGCAAGCTATAAAAACGCAAAACAGCGCATCTATTTGAACGCTGACAAGTGCGTTGTTAATAGAGATGACCTGCATACCCAAGTAGATCATCGTGAGGCGTTTTCGAGTTTTGGTCTAAGCGAGCCGGCCGCAAATCATTTTGGCGTCAAAGTGTGTGCAGGTGAGACGCAGTTGATGCACGGCGACAAAGCGCTGTTACCAAGCACGGCCATGCGCCTGCGCGGAACACATAACATTAGCAATGCGCTTGCAGCTTTGGCGTTGGCGGATGCAGTTGGTATTCCACTCCGGGCAGCGTGCAAGGTGCTGACAACATTCGCCGGTTTGCCACATCGCTGCGAACACGTCGCCGACATTAATGGTCGAGCGTTTATCAACGATTCCAAAGGCACTAATGTTGGCGCAACGATTGCTGCGCTAGAAGGGCTGGGCGTGGTTGGCGAACAGCACACCGTGCTGATTGCTGGTGGGGAAGGGAAGGGCGCTGACTTTACTGAATTAGCCACGGCCGTTGCAGCGCATGCCCATTCAGTTGTTGTATTTGGAGCTGATGCCGAGCAGATTTCGAACGCCATCAGCGAACATGCGCCAGTCTATCATTGCGATGATTTGTCGAATGCTGTTAGCCAGGCGTATAAGTTGTCAATGCCGGGTGACACCGTATTGTTTTCACCCGCCTGTGCAAGCTTTGATATGTTTGATAACTTTGAGCATCGAGGCGATTGTTTCCGTGAGGCTGTATTGGCGTTGCAGGTGTCTACCAGCGGCACTGAAGCCGGGGGGGCAATGTAATGATGACTTCCCTGACCGCACGACTGAGCCTCCTCTCTTTTAGTCAGTTAAACCGTCGGCATTTTGAATTCGACAAAGCGCTGGTGATCTGTTTCACCTGCTTGTTGTCGATTGGTTTTGTGATGATGTCGTCTGCGTCAATGGAATACGCGGCACAACAATTTGCCGACCCATGGTTCTATGTACTGCGACAGGCAATCTACATCATCATGATGCTGGTATTGATGTGGGGTGTAAGCTTCGTGCCAATGGAATTTTGGCGCAGACACTCGGCGCATTTACTGATACTGGCATTCGTCCTTCTCAGCGCTGTGCTGGTCCCTGGCATTGGTAAAGAAGTAAATGGCAGTCGCCGTTGGATTGATCTCGGTGCCTTTAATCTGCAGGCATCAGAACTTGCCAAATTGTTTGTGCTGACGTACCTGGCTGCTTATCTGGTTCGTCGCGAGCAGGAGGTTCGCACCGCCTGGCGCGGGTTTATCAAGCCCTTGCTGGTGTTGACGGCAATGATCATTTTATTGTTGCTGGAGCCGGATTTTGGTGCAGTAGTTGTATTGCTTAGCGCAGCCCTGGGCATGATGTTTTTGGCGGGTGTGCGGCTTTCGCATTTTTGTTTTGTCGTTCTGGGCAGTCTCGGTGCGGTGGCGCTAATGGTGTCGCTAAGCCCTTATCGCTTTCAACGATTTGCTACCTTTCTTGATCCGTGGTCGCACCAGTTTGATAGCGGCTATCAGCTTGTTCAGTCATTAATTGCGTTTGGGCGCGGGGAGTGGCTTGGGCTCGGCTTGGGTCGCAGTGTTCAAAAACTGTTTTATTTACCCGAGGCGCATACCGATTTCGTGTTTGCGATCATTGGTGAAGAGCTCGGATTTGTGGGTGCATCGCTTGTTGTGTGTTTGTTCGCGGTTCTGATTTGGCGAATTTTCTACATTGCACGAAACGCCGAGCAGACCGGAGCGAAGTTTTCTGCATACGTCGCTTATGGCGTCGCTTTATTGTTTGCCTCTCAATGCGCGATCAATATCGGTGTGAATATTGGATTGCTGCCCACTAAGGGGCTGACGCTGCCATTTTTTAGCTATGGGGGCAGCAGCTTGCTGGTTTGCGGCGTTATGTTGGCATTGGTCTGCCGAATTGCCTTTGAGACGGAGGCCGCGTGTCAAAAACCTTCGTAATTATGGCCGGTGGAACAGGTGGGCATGTGTTTCCCGGTCTCGCGGTAGCCGACGAATTGCGTAAGGCGGGCTATCACGTTGAATGGCTGGGTACGCAGGCTGGCATAGAGTCACGACTGGTACCGGCGGCGGGCTATGCGCTGCATTGTCTTCCTGTCAGAGGTGTGCGTGGCCTGGGAATACTGGCTCTGTTAAAGGCGCCACTAATGATTGTCCGATCAGTCTACAACGCATGGCAAGTATTGCGTGCCCTGCGTCCGGTTGCTGTTATGGGGTTCGGTGGTTTTGCCGCTGGACCGGGAGCAGTCGCTGCAAAGTTATTGGGCAAGCCCCTAATTCTGCACGAGCAAAATTCGGTGCTTGGTACGACAAATCGAATGCTTCAGTACGTTGCATCACGTCGCCTTGAAGGCTTCCCTGATACCTTCACTCACCGACGTAATACCTACTTAACCGGCAATCCGGTGCGGGCGGATATTGCCGCTATCGGTTTGCAAGGCATTCAACCGGCAAATAGTGTGTGTCATGTTCTTGTGGTTGGAGGCAGTCGCGGTGCGCGTGCTCTCAATGAAAAGGTGCCAACACTGGTTCAGCAGGCCGCCAGCGAATCGGGCTCGTCAGTCACTGTGTGTCATCAATCCGGAGAGCAGGAGCTGGAGGCAACACGCGCGCGTTATCAAGCTTTGGGCCCCGAAGTAGAGTTCGAGGTCTGTGCATTCCTGGATAACATGGCTGAACGATATTGCTGGGCCGATATCGTTATATGCCGAGCAGGAGCAATGACTGTGGCCGAGCTTACAGCGGCCGGCAAACCCGCACTGCTGGTGCCGTTTCCATTCGCTATTGATGATCACCAGACAGAAAACGCGCGCTGGCTTGCCGATCAGGGGGCAGGTGTATTGGTGCCACAGACGGACTTGCTCAGCGCAGCAACCGTTGCGCAGTTGTCAGGTTTGCTTTCTTCGTCGGCCAGGCGCAGCGAGATGGCTGATCATGCCAGGCAAGCCGCGATTATTGATTCAGCGAGTCGCGTAGTGCAGCACTGCAAAGAGATTGTCGACGCCGGGAACCGCTCATGAATACGACGAACAGGGCAATGACCATTCCCGAAATGCGGCGCATACGCCGTATTCATTTCGTAGGTATTGGCGGAGCGGGCATGTCGGGAATTGCCGAAGTATTGGCGAATCAGAATTATGCAGTATCGGGCTCCGACATTGCCGAGTCTGAAACCACGGATAGATTGCGCGCCATGGGTGTGGCTGTACAGCTTGGCCAGTCAGCGGCGAACGTGAAAGATGCTGATGTGTTGGTAGTCTCAACAGCGATCAGTGACGACAATGTTGAGGTCAAAGCCGCCAGAGAAGCCCGTATTCCTATCGTGCCGCGCGCAGAAATGCTGGCGGAACTGATGCGCTATAGACACAGCATTGCCATTGCCGGTACCCACGGTAAAACAACCACTACCAGCCTGGTTGCATCCGTGCTCGGTGCTGGAGGTTTAGACCCCACATTTATTATCGGTGGTCTGCTCAATAGCGCGGGCACCAATGCCCGTCTGGGAATCAGTCGCTATCTGGTGGCGGAAGCTGACGAGAGCGACGCCTCGTTTCTTCATCTGCAACCGATGACCGCGGTCATCACCAATATTGACGCGGACCATATGGAGAGTTACGCCGGCGATTTCGAGCAGCTTAAGGCAACGTTTATCAGTTTTTTGCATAACCTGCCTTTTTACGGTCTTGCTGTGATATGCATTGATGACCCAGTGCTGCGTTCAATGATGGATGATGTTGGCAGGCCAACACTTACCTATGGCTTTTCAGAGGATGCTGATTTTGTGATCAGTGATTTACGCTGTGAAGGGTTGAAGACGCGCTTTACCGTTAAGCGACCCGATGAGCACGAAAGCCTTGAGATAAGCCTCGCCATGCCTGGCCAGCACAATGTGCTCAATGCAGCCGCGGCCGTGGCCGTAGCGACAGATGAAGGTATTGCCGGGCGTGACATTCAACGAGCGTTGGAAGAATTTGCCGGAGTTGGAAGACGCTTCCAGGTGTTTGGCGATCTCAAAGTAGCCTCCGGAGCAATCACACTGGTAGATGATTACGGTCACCATCCAACAGAGGTTGCAGCCACGATAAAGGCAGCGCGCCAAGCCTGGCCGGAGCGGCGTCTGGTCATGATTTTTCAACCGCACCGATTCAGCCGTACGCGGGATCTGTATGAAGATTTTGTCGCGACGCTATCCACTG
This sequence comes from Gammaproteobacteria bacterium, assembly GCA_030429735.1. Classification (GTDB taxonomy): domain Bacteria; phylum Pseudomonadota; class Gammaproteobacteria; order Pseudomonadales; family JAUIET01; genus JAUIET01. Next base: position 81,345 of record JAUIET010000013.1, on the reverse strand, counting down.
TCGACGTGTTGTTATTACTCGATGTGTACAGCGCCGGCGAGCAAGTGATTCAGGGTGCGGATGGACGCAGCCTGAGCCGCAGCATACGTACCCGAGGCCATTTAGACCCCGTGTTTGTCGAAGACATCGCCAGCTTGCCCGCTATTTTGAAAGACGTGGCACAGGACGGCGACATTGTGCTGACCCAGGGCGCTGGCAACGTGGGCGGTATTGCTCGAAGAATGTTTAAAGAAGGGTTGTTATGACATTGGATAACAATATTGAGCAGCTTGTTACGCGTTGCACGCAATACCTGCAAGGCCCGCTTGCGGTCTTGTATGGAGGTTGGTCTGCCGAGCGTGATGTCTCTTTGATGAGCGGCAAGGCGGTCATCGCAGCCTTTAATAATGTGAAGCTACCGGTAGTGGCGATCGATATCGAGCGTGATGTTGCTGACGTGCTCGGTAAGCATGGTATCCGGCATGTGTTCAATGCATTGCACGGCCCGTACGGCGAAGATGGTGTGATTGGTGGGTTGCTGCAGTTTCTGAACATTAGTTCCACCGGCAGTGGCGTACTGGCGTCAGCGTTGGCAATGGACAAATTGCGTAGCAAGCAGTTGTGGCGTGGCATAGGGGTAAACACGCCACCATTTGCTTTGGCCAACGAGGGTCTGGATTATTCTGAGGTTTTAGTCACGCTCGGTGGCAAAGTGATGGTTAAGCCCGCCCATGAAGGCTCGAGCATTGGTATGTCTATTGCGGAAAGCCCTGAGCAATTAGCAGCATCGATTGCTCAGGCGGAGCGCTTTGACTCCAGCGTACTGATCGAACAATTTATCGAGGGGCCTGAATACAGCGTACCGATCATTGCCGGCAATGTGCTGCCAATTACGCAATTAAAGCCAAAAAGTACCTTTTATGACTACGAGGCCAAGTATTTCTCTTCCGATACCGAATATGAATGTCCGGCGAAGTTATCAGAAGACCAGCAAGCGCAGGCCAATAGTGTTGTTTTACGTGCTTACGACAGCCTGGGTTGCCGAGGCTGGGGCAGAGTCGATTTGTTGCTCGACAATGAGGGAAGTTTTCAAGTGTTGGAAGTTAACACTATTCCCGGTATGACTGAGCACAGTATTGTGCCAATGTCTGCACGTGCGGCTGGGATGAGTTTTGAGTCGCTGGTGTTAAATATTTTGCTGGATAGCTTGATCGATTCGTCGGGTGCCAAACATGATTAATGCAGATTGCCGACAAAGAAACAAAAAAAGCGTGTCACCGCGTAAAAACGCCAGGCGTCGCGGAGCGGTTGATACCTCGAGAAAATTCGAGCAGAAAAACCGTTTAAAACAGCTGTTTATGGTATTGCTTATCTGGATTGGCGTGTTGGGATTCGGTATGTTGGGGTTCAATAATGCGAAACCCCTGTTCGAGCTTAATGTGCAGAGCGTGCAAATCAAAGGAGAGTTTGAAAGAGTGCAGAAAGCACAGATAAGCAGTGCGCTCCAACCGCTGGTAGACGATGGCTTTTTCACTTTGCAACTGGACCCAATCAAACGCTTGCTAGAGCAGCAAGAGTGGGTTTATCGAGCCGAAGTGAGCCGACGTTGGCCATCGGGTATCCGCGTGGCTATTGAGGAACAAACGCCGATTGCAGTTTGGAACGCGCGTGCCTTGCTCAATGCTGACGGCGACGAGTTTTCGGCGGGTAATGTCCCGTTAACGGAATTTGATCTGCCGCGCATCGCCGGCCACGAGTCTCGACAGGAAATGATGGTACAGCGATTTCGAGAATTTTCCGACATGCTCAGCCCGCTTGGCCACGGAATTGTAGAGCTTACCCACAGTGATGCCTTGGGCCTGTTTGCGCGACTGGATAACGGCACTGAAATTCGATTTGGCAAAGATCGACTGCTGGATAAAATGCGACAATTTTTGGCCTTGCACGCAGGTCTGCTGGCGCAGAGAGAAGGCAGTTTGCAATACATCGATTTTCGATATCGTCGCGGAGTTGCAGTGCGTTGGGCAAACGATGCAACTGACAATATTGCGCATCAGGAAAAGCAATCGTCACGTCAGGGTTTGCTGGCTGAAGTGAGCGCGTTTAATGGCTAACGATAAGAAAATGATTGTCGGTCTGGATATTGGTACGTCCAAGATCGTCGCCATTGTTGCCGAGGTTGACCCTGATGGTCAGGTGAATATCGTTGGTATCGGGTCCAAGCCGTCGCGCGGTTTGAAGAAAGGTGTGGTGGTCAACATTGAGTCCACCATACAGTCCATCCAGAGTGCGATAGAAGAAGCGGAACTGATGGCGGGCTGCCAGATTCACTCGGTGTATGCCGGTATTGCGGGCAGTCATATTCGAAGCATGAATTCACATGGAATCGTTGCCATCCGCGATAAGGAAGTGCGACAACTGGATGTGGAAAGAGTGATCGATGCTGCGCAGGCTGTTGCCATCCCAGCCGATCAGAAGGTCTTGCATATACTGCCGCAGGAGTTTCTGATCGACGACCAGGAGGGCATTAAGAAGCCGCTTGGCATGTCGGGTGTGAGACTGGAAGCGAAGGTCCACCTGGTGACCTGTGCGGTAAATGCGGCACACAACATTGAAAAATGCATCAAGCGCTGTGGCCTGGAAGTTGAAGATATTATTCTTGAGCAGCTCGCATCAAGTTACTCAGTGCTGACGGATGATGAACGTGAGTTGGGTGTTTGCCTTGTTGATATCGGAGGTGGTACCACGGATATCGCAATATTCACCGAGGGTGCAATCCGTCACACGGGCGTGATTCCCATCGCGGGCGATCAGGTTACCAATGACATAGCCATGGCATTGCGTACGCCCACGCAGAATGCTGAGGAAATTAAAATCAAGTACGCCTGCGCGCTGGCTCAGCTGGCAGGTGCCGATCAGACCATCAAGGTGCCCAGTGTTGCCGACCGACCGGCAAGAGACCTTTCGCGGCAGGCTCTTGCTGAAGTGGTGGAGCCTCGATATGACGAGCTGCTGTCGCTTGTTCAGGCAGAATTACGCCGCTCAGGCTTCGAAGACCTGGTTGCTGCCGGCATTGTGCTCACTGGTGGCACGTCGAAAATGGAAGGTGTTATAGAACTGGCCGAATCTATTTTTCATATGCCGGTTCGCCTGGGCGTACCCATTAATGTTCATGGTTTGCAGGACATTGTTCGAAATCCAATTTACGCCACGGGTGTAGGTTTATTGATGTATGGCATCAAGCAGCAACAGGAAGCCGAATACATAAATACAGGTGAAAATCAGGGCAAAGGCCTGTTTTCGCGAATGCAGCGGTATCTGCAACAAAACTTTTAGCTTAAGAATCTCGTACGGGAGAAATAACATGTTTGAACTAGTCGACAATGTTCCGCAAAATGCTGTGATCAAAGTTCTTGGCGTTGGTGGCGGCGGCGGTAATGCTGTGAAGCACATGATCACCAATCATGTGGATGGGGTGCAATTCATTTGTGCAAACACTGACGCTCAGGCGCTGGCGGATGTAGATTCGCACACCGTATTGCAATTGGGCGGTACGGTGACAAACGGATTGGGCGCAGGTGCGAACCCTGAGGTAGGACGCCAGGCGGCACTTGAAGACCGCGACCGAATCATGGAAAGCCTGCAAGGCGCCGACATGGTATTTATCACGGCCGGTATGGGCGGCGGTACAGGTACTGGTGGCGCGCCGGTTGTTGCGGAAATTGCCAAAGAAATGGGCATATTGACCGTGGCTGTTGTGACAAAGCCGTTCTCATTTGAAGGCGCCAGCCGCATGAAAGTGGCCGCTGCCGGAATGGAAGAACTCGAGCAACATGTTGACTCTCTGATCACTATTCCAAACGAAAAGTTGCTGCCTGTCCTCGGTCAGAACGTGACTTTGCTGGATGCCTTTAAGGCGGCCAATGACGTATTGCTTGGAGCTGTGCAGGGCATAGCGGATCTGATTATCAGACCGGGAATGATGAATGTGGATTTTGCCGACGTTCGCACTGTGATGTCTGAAATGGGCATGGCGATGATGGGAACAGGTGCGGCCCATGGGGAGTCCCGAGCACGAGAGGCCGCTGAAAAAGCGATCCGCAGCCCGTTGCTGGAAGACGTTAACCTGCAAGGTGCCCGCGGCATTCTGGTCAATATCACGGCGGGTATGGATCTGCTACTGGGTGAGTTCTCGGAGGTTGGAGATACTATTAAGGAGTTTGCTTCTGACAATGCCACTATCGTTGTAGGTACGGTGTTGGATCCGGATATGAGTGATGAGCTCAGGGTGACTGTCGTGGCTACCGGGCTTGATGGCGACGGTTCCCGTCGCATCGAATCGCCTGCCGCTGACCCCATGCCGGTTGGCGACGCACCAAACTACAAAGACTATGACATGCCAACAGCCATCCGCCGGCCTCGTAAAGAGGAAGGCCGAGCGGGCCGGCCGGCGCATATTCGGGCACTGGATTCGGGGCAAAGTGCTGCTCTGCAAACTACCGAGTTGCCTGAAATTGCCTCGTCAAATACGGATAAAGATCTGCAATTCCTTGATATTCCTGCATTTATTCGAAGACAGGCAGATTAGCTATAGTTAAGATTTAACACCTTATCCGGGCAAACTGTCTGGTTTCGGTGTTAGTCGTCGGGTACAATGCGCAGCGCTCCACCAAGCCAGTCGTAGTGCGCTTGGCGACCCATGGTAGCCGACAGGCTTGGGTGAACGGGCATTGGCTTGCATCCATACATGATGCAGCTACCGTAGCGCACACGTAAAAGAGACACTATGATTCGGCAACGCACACTTCGCAATTCAATCAAAGCCACGGGCATCGGGCTACACACTGGTAAGAAAGTGTATCTGACACTCCGGCCCGCACCGGTCAATACCGGCATCGTATTCCGGCGAATCGATCTGGACCCAGTTCAGGAAATACCAGCGTATTCAGATTTTGTCGGCGACACAATGCTGTCCACCGCATTGGCCGCAGGCGACGTAAAGGTTTCTACGGTTGAGCATCTGCTGTCGGCTATGGCCGGGCTGGGCATAGATAATGCCATTGTCGATCTTAATGCGGAAGAAGTACCGATCATGGATGGCAGTGCGGGGCCTTTTGTGTTCCTCATACAGTCTGCGGGCATAGAAGAACAAGACGCGGCCAAAAAATTCATACGAATCACCAAGCCCGTTCGAGTGGAAGATGGAGATAAGCATGCCACGTTGAAGCCTTTTAATGGCTTCAAAGTGAATTTCACTATCTCATTCGATCACCCAGTGTTCAATAATCGAACCGTAGATGCTTGTGTTGATTTTTCGAGCACGTCTTACGTAAGAGAGGTCAGTCGAGCTCGAACATTCGGCTTTATGCATGAAATTGAGTACCTGCGATCCCGAGGTTTTGCATTGGGCGGCAGTGTTGATAACGCGATCGTGGTTGATCAATATCGAATACTGAACGAAGATGGACTGCGCTACGAAGACGAATTCGTTAAGCACAAGATATTGGACGCAATTGGTGATTTGTATTTGCTGGGCAAAGGTTTGATAGGTGAATACAATGCCTACAAATCTGGCCACTCATTGAACAATATGGCGGTGAAAGCACTGCTTGCTAACCCCGATGCGTGGGAAGTCGCCAGTTTTGAAGACCAGGAAGAGGCGCCAGTGTCTTACCTCAGCCCGGTGGTTGCCGTTTGATCAAAGCCGGCTATACTTTTTAGAGAGACCAAAGAGAAAGAAGCGACGCCATGAGCGTCGCCGGAATAACACTATGCAAATTATTCTTGTCAGCAGACGGCATAGCCGCTCCAAGACACTGAATGTGTCAATGCCGTCGCTGTTGGCGTTGGGGTTTCTGTTCGTCGCCGCCTCGGCATTTGGCTTCTACACGCTGATGAACGCACTTCAACCTTCAAAAGACCAGACTCAATTGATCTCGGAGTGGCAACAAACCCTCGAAGAGCAACGAGACGCCCTGGTGACAACCAAGCAAGAAAATCAGGCGAAAATTGAGGCGCTCGCTGTGAAAACAGCTCAGTTACAGTCTCGCCTGCTGCGTTTGGACGCGCTTGCCGAGCGCATGGCAACCATGGCCAAACTGGATCGTTCGGAATTCGATTTCTCTGAGCTTCCTGCGATGGGTGGCCCGGAAGAAGGCGACCCCAGCGGTGAATCTGACCCAGGTGCTTTGCTTGAAACCCCCGATTTCCATAAGTCTCTGGATTTACTGGCGGATCAGATTGATCGCCGGGAACAACAGCTTGAATACATGGAAAGCTTGTTGTCCAACCGTAAATTGCGTGACGCGGGCATGATTGGCGGTCGGCCCATTCTGAAAGGGTGGATGTCCTCAGGCTTCGGCTACCGAACCGATCCATTCAAGGGCCACAGAGCCTGGCATAAAGGCGTGGACTTTGCGGGCAAAATGGGCAGCGATATTGTTTCCGTCGCTGCGGGCGTTGTTACCTGGGCAGACAAGCGATATGGCTATGGAAATCTGGTACAGATCAATCACGGTAATGGCTATAGCACTCGTTACGGCCATAACTCTGAAATCCTGGTAAGCCCAGGGGACGTGGTTAAGAAAGGTCAAGTGATTGCAAAAATGGGCAGCAGTGGTCGTTCTACCGGCGCCCATGTTCATTTTGAAGTGCTAAAAGCAGGGAAGTCGATCAACCCTACTGCCTATATCAATCGCCGATAAGCCCTGTTTTTAGCGGTGTAGGCGGCATTCGTAACTTTCTACTTGCTTAAGACTGGCGCATCCGGTTTACTTTGCACCCTGCTGCGCTGAGCTCCAGCGCCCACCTACATTGCCGTTTTAAAACATGATTGGAAAGTTGTTCAAGGCCGTTGTTGGCACTAAGAATGATCGTGAGCTGAAGCGTTTACGCAAAGTTGTAAAGCGAATAAACGCCTTCGAAGAAGAGTACGAAAAGCTCCGAGACGTTGAAATTCAGGGTAAAACCAACGAGTTCCGTGAGCGTTTGCAGGCCGGTGAGAACCTGGATGATTTGCTTCCGGAAGCATTCGCTCTGGTGCGCGAGGCAAGCAAGCGAACTCTGGGGCTGCGCCATTTCGACGTGCAAATGATTGGCGGTTACGCGCTCCATGAAGGTAATATCGCCGAAATGCGAACAGGTGAGGGCAAGACCCTGGTGGCCACGCTGCCAGCCTACCTGAATGCATTGTCCGGTGACGGCGTACACCTGGTCACAGTGAATGACTATCTTGCGCAGCGTGATGCGAACTGGATGCGCCCGATCTATGAAATGTTGGGCTTGACTGTTGGCGTAATTTTATCCGGTCAGGATCAAGTAGAGAAACGTGCGGCTTATCAGGCTGATATTACCTACGGCACCAACAATGAGTTTGGCTTTGATTATCTGCGCGACAATATGGCCTTCAGCGCAGAAGATCGACTGCAAAACGGCCATAACTTTGCCATTGTTGATGAAGTTGACTCCATTCTTATCGATGAGGCCAGAACGCCTTTAATTATCTCAGGTGCCGCTGAGGACAGCTCTGCCCTGTATAAGCGCATGGACAAGTTCATCAAGCGCTTAAAGCCAGACTTGGGCGAGGGCGGTCACTATACGCTTGATGAAAAACAACGCCACATTGAACTCACAGAAGAAGGGCATCAGTTTGTTGAAGAGCTGCTCACCGAAGACGGATTGCTGGAAGAAGATGACAACCTCTATTCCCCCGGCAATCTGAACCTGCTGCATCATGTGAATTCGGCACTGCGTGCGCACGTATTTTTTAATCGCAATGTTGAGTACATCGTCCAGAACAATCGTATTGTACTGATCGACGAACACACTGGTCGAACCATGCCTGGTCGGCGATTGTCTGAAGGCTTGCATCAGGCCATCGAAGCCAAAGAAAAGGTGGAAATTCAGGCGGAAAGTCAAACGCTTGCGTCCACCACATTCCAAAACTACTTCCGTTTGTACAACACCTTGAGTGGTATGACGGGTACGGCTGACACCGAGGCGTTTGAATTTCGGCAAATCTACGGCCTGGACGTATTGGTGATTCCAACCAATTTGCCAACCATTAGAAAAGACCTGAATGATCTGGTTTTTCTATCCAAAGAAGAAAAGTTTGAAGCCATATTGGACGACATCAAAGCCTATATCGAGCAAGGCAGTCCGGTACTGGTTGGCACGGCCTCCATTGAAAGCTCCGAAGAACTGTCGAGACACCTCGAAAAAAGCAAGATCGAGCACAAGGTGTTGAACGCCAAATTTCACAAACAGGAAGCAGAAATTATTGCGCAAGCCGGGCGGCCAAGTGCGATTACGATTGCGACCAATATGGCTGGTCGTGGCACAGATATTGTGTTAGGTGGAAATCTTGAGGCCGAGCTTGCGACTCACGACAATCTGAGTGATGCGGATCGTGAAGCGTTGACCAAAGCCTGGCAGGAGCGGCACGATCAGGTAATTGAAAACGGCGGACTGCATATTCTGGCCACCGAACGGCATGAATCTCGTCGAATCGATAACCAGCTTCGTGGCCGCGCGGGTCGTCAGGGTGATCCCGGGGTCACTCGTTTTTACCTGTCACTTGAAGACAATCTGATGCGCATCTTTGCCTCAGATAGAGTCAAGAATTTCATGCAAGCACTGGGCATGGAGAAAGGTGAGGCCATCGAGCATCGTATGGTGACCAATGCGATTGAAAAGGCCCAGCGCAAAGTAGAAGGTCGCAACTTTGATATTCGCAAGCAATTGCTTGAGTATGATGACGTGGCCAATGATCAGCGCCAGGTAGTGTATCGCCAGCGCAATGAAGTGATGGAATCGGCCGATATCAGTGACATGATTGAAGCGATTCGAAGTGATGTTATCAGTGATATTGTCGATACCTGGATTCCGCGGCAGAGCCTTGAAGAACAGTGGGATGTTGACGGGCTTGAGGAAGGACTGCGAACCGAACTTGGCCTGGATCTACCGGTCAAGCAATGGCTTGAAAAAGAGGATGATCTTCATGAAGAGTCGCTCAGGGAGCGAATAGAAGCTCGTTTCGTAGAACAATACGAAGCGAAGATGGCGCCACTTGGTGATGACGCTCGAAAGCTTGAAAAACACGTTATGCTGCAGGTGCTGGATCAGCATTGGAAAGAGCATCTGGCGACCATGGATCACCTGCGCCAGGGAATCCATTTACGTGCCTACGCGGCGAAAAATCCGAAACAAGAGTACAAACGCGAATCCTTTGAGTTGTTCCAGTCCATGCTGGAAGAAATCAAGCATGAAGTTGTGCGTTTCCTTGCGCGAGTAGAAATCCGCAGAGAGGAAGATGTTGATGCGGTCGAGCGCAAGCGTCGTGCTGCGGAAGCGGCACAAACTATGGAGTTTCAGCATGCGGAGCGCTCGGCTTTAGAAATTGAGCCTGCAGAGGAAGAGCAAGCAATGGCGGATGGCACAGTGCCTGCCGCGACAGTGGAAACCTTTAAGCGCGCGCAACCCAAAGTGGGTCGAAATGAGCCCTGTCCATGCGGGTCGGGCAAGAAGTACAAACACTGTCATGGCAAGCTCTGAGCACGCGGTATTCGCGGTTCAGGGTTGTCGGCTGGCAAGTGCCGCAGCGGGCATCAAAAAGCCCGCGGCCGATGGCAGCAAACCGGCAGACCTTGTGCTTATTGAGGCAAGTGCGGGCAGCTCTGTCGCCGCCACTTTCACACAAAACCGATTTGCTGCTCCGCCTGTATTGCTTGCGAGGCAACATCTGCAAACATCCAACGCAGAACAGGCTCGATACCTGCTGATCAATTCAGGGAATGCAAATGCCGGTACGGGTGCGCCAGGACTGGCAACGGCGTTATCATGCTGCGAAGCGACTGCTGATCATGCGGGCGTTGAGGTAGCCAATGTACTGCCGTTCTCCACTGGGGTAATTGGTGAGCCGCTGAACGCAGACCTGGTACGCAGCGCTGTACCGGGTTTGATGCGGCAGTTGGATTCTGGCAATTGGCTGCCGGCGGCGAAAGGCATTATGACCACCGACACCGTACCCAAACTGTATTCAGCGCAGTTTGAATTGTTTGGTCAGCGTCAAAGCATTACCGGAATCAGTAAAGGCGCCGGCATGATATGCCCGAACATGGCGACCATGCTGTGCTTCATCGCAACCGATGTCAGTATCGAACAAACCATACTCGCATCACTGCTGCAGCAATCCGTAGAGCAAAGCTTTAATCGAATTACAGTTGATGGTGATACGTCAACTAATGATGCCTGTGTTGTTCTCGCAACGGGCAATGACAATACCCGCAGAATCAACTCTGTATCACAAGCGGAGTGTATGGCGTTTGCCAAGCAGCTTGATGCGGCGTGTATTGATCTTTCCAAACAGATTATTGCAGACGCCGAAGGGGCGTCCAAACTGGTCACAATCAAAGTAGAGCAAGGTGCAACTGCGGCCGATTGCTTGCAAGTGGCCTATACGATTGCGCACTCGCCGCTGGTGAAAACGGCCTTATACGCTGCTGACCCTAATTGGGGGCGTTTGCTAGCCGCCATTGGCCGCGCGCCGGTTGAGAATCTCAGCGTTGACCGCGTCAGCCTTTACATTGGCGATGTTTTGGTAGCAGAACGTGGTGCGGTTGCCGCTGCTTACTCCGAACAAAAAGCGGCGTCGATCATGCAATCTTCCGAGTATTGCATACGTGTCTTGCTGAATAACGGTGACTGCTGTGAGCAAGTATGGACGTGCGACCTGTCGCATGACTATGTCAGTATTAATGCCGATTACAGAAGCTAGAGAGTGGCGACGGTATCTGTAGCGGTTGGGGTCATTATTCACGAACAGCAGTGTCTGATTGCGAAACGTGCTGCTGACGCTCATCAAGGTGGACTGTGGGAATTCCCAGGTGGGAAGCGCGAAGCCGGGGAAACCACGGAGCAAGCCCTGAAGCGTGAACTCAAAGAAGAGCTTGGTATTCATGTCACTGAGTGTGCACCACTCATTGTGATTTCACATGACTATGGCGATAAGATCGTCGAACTTGATGTGTGGACCGTAAGCCGCTTTGATGGCGAGCCGCGCGGTCGCGAGCGGCAGCCGCTGCGCTGGGTTAAGCTTGACGCGCTATCAGATTTTTCCTTCCCGGCGGCCAACGCTCCCATTATTACCTGTCTGCAGCAGGCTCTGCCAAGTCGTTAATTCGTCTTTGCGAGTGCCAGGTAAAATTCGTGCAGGCGAGATACTTCGCGATCCAGGTGTGCCAGATCCCGATCGTTTACAATAACATCGTCTGCGCGTGCCAAGCGTTCTTCCCTGCTGGCCTGACTAGCGATAATCGCGCGCACCTGTTCTTCGCTGTTATCGTCTCTAGCCATAGTCCGCTGGATTTGTAACTCAACCGGAACGTCCACCAATAAGATTCGATTGGCAAGCGTGTGTTGACTGGTTTCTATCAACAAAGGGCTGACAAACACCGTGTAGGCGGACCGGGATTGTTGAATTTGGCGAACAATTTCTTCGCCGATGAGTGGGTGGGTAAGTTGTTCAAGCCATAGTCTTTGTTGCTCTTCAGCAAACACGATCTGGCGAAGCCCGGCCCGATCCAAAGACCCATCTTCAAGAATAAGATGCGAGCCAAAGTGCTCGGCAATTCTGGCCAGCGCAGGTTGGCCCGGTTCCACAACAACACGGGCTGCAACATCGGCATCAACCACGCAGATATCACGGTCCGCGAAGCGGTCGGTAACAGCTGACTTGCCGCTGCCGATCCCACCAGTGACCCCAATAACCAGCATTAGAAGCCGCTGTAATCAAGGTAGGCGCTGACCAGGTACTCACCCCAAAACAGCGCAATGCCGCCGGCAACGGCAAGATACGGTCCGAACGGAATGGGTGTGCCTTGAGACTGGTTTTTACGCAGTAGCATCAAGCTTCCCAACACTGCACCAACCAGCGACGACAACACAATAATAAGTGGCAGCATTTTCCACCCCAACCATGCACCCAGCGCGGCAAGCAGCTTGAAATCGCCATAACCCATACCATCTTTATTGGTCAGTAGTTTGAACAACCAAAATACGCTCCACAATGACAGGTAACCGGCAATCGCGCCCCAGACTGCGCTGTTTAAATCAACAAACAACCCAAAACTGTTGGCGATCAGGCCCAACCATATCAATGGTAGGGTAATGCTGTCGGGCAACAGTTGGTGGTCCGCATCGATCATGGTTAAGGTAATCAGGCTCCAGCACAGAAGGATAGCGAACGCTGATTGAAGGCTGTTGCCGAATTGCCACAATACGAACATGGTCAGCAGAGCGGTGGTCGCCTCTACCAGGGGGTAACGTATGGAAATAGGGGCGCTACAGGAAGCGCACTTACCTCTTTGAATGAGATAACTGAGTACGGGAATATTCTGCCAGGCCCGGATTGGTGAATTGCATTGCGGGCAATGCGAATCGGGTTTGATAAGATCAAAGCGCTCGCGCTCTTCAGTTGAAGCTTGTTCCACGCCACTGTCTTCGGCGAGAAAAGATTGGCAATCATCGCGCCAGGCGGTTTGCATCATCACCGGCAATCGGTAAATCACCACATTCAGAAAGCTGCCAACCAGCAAGCCAAGAATGCCGCCCAGGCTCAGCAACCAGACCGGTTGATCAAGTAGTTCGAGCATGTTGCTCGGCTAAACCACAGAGCCGAGCATAAAGATTGGCAAATACATAGCGATCATCAAACCGCCAACTAATATACCAAGCACCGACATGATCAGAGGTTCCAGTAAGGAAGTAAGACCATCGACTTTATTGTCAACTTCCTCCTCATAGTGCAAAGCCACTTTTTCCAGCATTTCATCCAGTGCGCCAGATTCTTCACCAATGGCTACCATTTGCATCAACATGCTGGGGAACATGCCGCTGGCACGAATTGCGGTGTTCAATTGTGTACCAGTGGTGACGTCTTCTTTTACTTCGCGTATTGCTTTGGCGTATACCGAATTGCCCGCGGCACCGGATACTGATTCGAGAGCGTCAACCAGTGGTACACCGGCAGCAAACGTGGTGGCAAGAGTTCTGCTGAAGCGCGCATACACTGACTGCTCAACGATGTCGCCCACGATGGGTGCTTTTAACATGAAGCGATCAACGCCATTAGCAAATCCTACCGAGCGTTTCTTGGCCTGGCCAAAGGCCCACACCGAAACCACGACAACCGCTAGGATGATGTACCACCATTCCTGCGTAAACTCTGAGATGCGCAACACGAACAGCGTAAATGCGGGCAGCTCCGAGCCAAAACCACTAAAGGTTTCTGCAAACTGAGGGACTACTTTCACCAGCAAAATACCGGTCACAACCATCGCGACCACTACAACAGCAATGGGGTAGGTCATTGCCTTTTTGATTTTCGACTTTAACGCTTCACTCTTTTCCTTGTACGTTGCCACTCGGTCAAGCATGGTCTCCAGAGAGCCGGACTGTTCGCCCGCTTCCACCAGGTTACAGAACAGATCGTCAAAATACATTCTATGCTTTTGTAAACTACCGGCCAGACTGGCACCACCTGCGACGTCGGCTTTCACCTCAAGGACCAATTTGCGCATTGACGGATTGTCCAGGCCTTCGGCAACGATATCGAAAGACTGCACAAGCGGAACACCGGCCTTTACCATGGTCGCCAGCTGGCGCGTGAAGATGCACACATCGGCTGGCGTAATTTTCTTGCCACGCGAGCCAAACATTGGCTTGGGTTTCTTTTTTACGCTGCTGGCGACTATGCCTTGCTTGCGCAGCAGCGCCTTAGCGTTTGCCTGCGTAGTGCCGGTGATCTCGCCTTTGGTTTTGTTGCCACGTTTGTCAGTACCCTGCCAAACATAGACATTGGATGAAACAGCTTGTGTAGCCATATCTAGTCCTTGGTTACTCTGTTAACTTCTTCAAGGCTGGTTAGACCCTGGGCAGCTTTTCGTAGCGCGGAACGACGCAGGTCATCAAAGCCTTCTTTTCTTGCTTGCTTGTCGATCAAAATTGAATTGCCTTCTTCCATAATTATACGTGAAAGCTCGGGCGTCAATCGCACAACTTCGTAGATTCCGACGCGACCCTTATAGCCATTGTTACATTTGTCACAACCTACCGGTTTTAAGACGTTTGCTTCCGCAAGGTCTTCTTCGGTAAAGCCTTCCTTTATCAATACCTCTTTGGGTAAGTCAGCTGGCTCAGCGCAGGCAGAGCATAATTTACGTGCCAGTCGTTGTGCAATGATCAGGTTTAATGAGGTGGCCAGGTTAAACGGTGGCACGCCCATATTGAGCAGACGGGTAATAGTCTCTGCTGCACTGTTGGTGTGCAGAGTAGACATCACCATGTGGCCGGTTTGGGCCGCTTTGATCGCAATTTCGGCGGTTTCAAGGTCACGAATCTCACCAACCATGATGATGTCCGGGTCTTGGCGAAGAAACGAGCGTAACGCTTCGGCGAAATTCAAGCCTACCTTCGGGTTTACGTGAACCTGATTAATGCCCTCAAGGTTGATTTCGACCGGGTCTTCTGCGGTGGAAATATTGCGCTCGGTTGTATTCAGAATGTTCAGGCCAGTATACAAAGACACGGTCTTACCGCTGCCGGTAGGGCCGGTTACCAGAATCATTCCTTGCGGCTGATTCAAGGCGTGCATGTACATTTCTTTCTGTTCTGGTTCATAACCCAATGCATCAATACCCATTTGCGCACTGGTCGGGTCGAGAATACGAAGCACAATTTTCTCGCCGAACAGGGTCGGTAAGGTGTTGACACGAAAATCGATCGCCCTGTTCTTGGAGAGCTTCATCTTGATGCGGCCATCCTGCGGAATTCGCCGCTCAGAGATGTCCATCTGTGACATTACTTTTAGGCGTGCAGCCAATCGACCGCCCAGATTCTGTGGTGGTGACGTGATCGTTTGCAAAATGCCATCGGTGCGGAAGCGCACACGATAGGATTTTTCATAGGGCTCGAAGTGTATATCAGAAGCCCCCGTTTTGATTGCATCCACAAGCACCTTATTGACGAAACGCACGATGGGCGTTTCGTCCATATCGCCGCCATCTGCCTCTTCGTTAGATTGGTCAACACCTTCAACATCAAGATCTTCCAGACCAGCGTCGTCCAGGTCCTCTAGCGATGAGCCAAACTTTGCGTCTTCCGATTCCAGATAACTGTTGATGTAGCCAGTCAGCAGTTTGTCGTCTACCAGCACAGCCTCGACTGACATGCCGGTGTGAAATTTTATTTCATCAATGGCTTTTAGATTGGTTGGATCAGAAACCGCGATGAACAATCGATTGCCACGTTTGAACAACGGCAAAGAATGGTGTTTCTGAACCAGCTTCACATCCACCAAACCGGCGGGTACAGATTCCGGGTTCATCGCCTCCAGGTCAAACAGTGGGGAGCCAAATTCTTCACTGGCAGCCTGTGCGATCACTGCGCTGTCCGCCAGGCCAAGGTCGACTACACAACTAACAAACGGTTTATTATTTTCCTGGGCCTCGAGCGTTGCCTGCTTTGCAGGTTCTTCGTCGAGTATGCCATCATGTACCAGTCGTAGAGCGAGGCCGCTTAGTCGAACCGTATTCGGAGCATTCATATTATCGAAAATCTTCAGTTAATAAGCTGTTATTGAAGGTATCGTGATTGTGTGTGTCCACTTTCTGTGCAGAAACTTCACTTCGTTCGCACAAAAACGCGGAGTAGGGTGGCTAGCCGTCACAAACATCCATATTTTAGTATAGCAAGCAATTGCGAGCTCTCCTGTTGAATGCCCGCAGAATGTGTGAATTCGCCAGGCGCGTTAGAAGTAAATTGTTGGCTGTGCATGCAGGTCATATCCTTTCGGTTTTCGTCAGAAACTGACAATTTTTGTCACTACTATGAGCTAGGTGTTAGTACCGTTTGTCTGTGTGTAATTCGATCGTTGTGATTAAAAATTAATCATTTCTGTTATGAGTCAAAGACTTAGTGTTTTTCGAATTTTCGACGACCAGAACTGGCACATGCATTGCACTCTATTTACGTGAGCGAATTTGCATCCCGTCATTCAAGGTCTATGCTTTGAGAACCACGGAAAAATTCACCCAATACTTAACCGAAGGGGACTTCAAATGAAGAAAACACAACAGGGTTTTACTCTAATCGAACTGATGATCGTTGTGGCGATTATCGGCATTCTGGCAGCCGTCGCGTTGCCGGCCTATCAAGACTACACGATTCGCGCAAAGATGAGTGAAGTTGTAGGTTTTGCTGCAGCGGCCAAGGGCGCGGTCAGTGAGTGTGTACTTGCCGAAGGCGGTACCGCTAACTGCGCAAACAACGGAGACGTTGGTCTGGGTACTGCTTCAACGATCATCAGCGACTACGTTGAATCGGTCACCGTTGGCGCGGCTGGCGTAATCACAATCGCTATTAGGGGAACGGCTCAGGCTGACCTGGATGCCGGTTCATTGGTGATGACCCCAACCTACGACCAAAATGCGGGCGTTGATTGGGATTGCGCCATCAGCTCAGCAGCTCTCAACAAGTATGTGCCACGCGAATGTAGAACCCCATAACCGGGCTCTGAGTTAAGGTCAGCCCGCAAGGGCTGACTGCGACACATACGAAAAAGGGAGCTAATAAGCTCCCTTTTTTTTAACTCAGACAAACGCAAGGGAATCGGATTATGGATAAGCAGCAAAAAGGCTTCACGCTGATTGAACTGATGATTGTGATCGCAATCATAGGCATACTTGCAGCCACTGCAATCCCTTATTTTCAAGACTACGCGACACGCTCGAAAGTAAGCGAAGCAATTGCTTATGCGGCAGCTGCAAAAGCAGCAGTAAGTGAGTGCATACTCGCTGATGGCGGTGTTGGAAATTGCGGCAGCAATTCTGACGTTGGTCTTGGAACAGCTTCGACAATTACCAGCAAATACGTTGAATCGGTCAGCGTTGCCGCCAATGGAGTCATTACCGTCGCGGTACAGGGCACAGCCCAGGCTGGTCTGGACGCGGGCAGTATCACTATGACACCGGCCTACGATCAGAATCAGGGGGTTGATTGGGTTTGCGCTATCAGTAGCGCTGCACTGAACAAGTTTATGCCAAGAGAATGCAGAATCTGATAATTGCTAATGCAGGCAATTGCTCATAAATTCTTACTGCAGCCGCCGTCATTAACCATGCTCTGTTGGTGAAGGCAAAGGCTGCTCTGTTTTTTAGAGCAGAGGGCGCTGAGCTGGAGACACGCCGTTTGAAAGCCGGTACTTTCGTAACGATTCATATACTAAGCGTCTTTGCACTGACAACGACGTTCACGATTACCGCGGTCTATCCATCGATCGTGCTTTTGCAGGCACCGTTCATTCTGTTGACGGTCTATTCTTTGGTTTTTTTGGTTGCCAGTCCTGCTCATTTTGCCTGCTCACTGTATCCAAATTCAGCCAGGTTGGTCACAGCGGGCGCCTTTTCAACGGCAACGAGCGTCATTCTCCTTGTCTATGCATTCAATTTTGCATCCAATTATTTTTGGAATACCAACGTCAACGCCCCTTTCATCTATGACTACGCTTCGCAGGCTTATGCTCTGCGAGAAACGCTGCCTTTTCCTTTGTGGGCGATAGTTGTTGTGCTGGCAGTATCGTTTTTTAGCATTTTCCGCTTCTACCTAAAGAACACCGACATCCTGCTCAGAGCATTTAGTGTTTTCTGGGGATCCTCGTTGAGCTCGGCAAACATATCGAAATCAGAGAAGCTGGTGGCGATTGCACCGGTTGTTTTTGTTGTCATGGCTGTGGTTGTTTTTGCCAACAGGCCAAGCGACACAGCCGCTTTCGAAGGTGCGTGGTTTGGTGAACCCATTACTGGGTTATTTGCCGCTTCGACATCGATTGACCTCAAACACAATGTCACCCCGCGCGCGAATCACACTGCGTCGACAATGCTCAGTGGAATCACCGCTAGCAAAAACGAACGTTCAGAAAGACCGAATGTCATCTTGCTGGTAGTTGATGCACTTCGCGCTGACCATGTAGGGGCGTATGGTTATGACAGAAATACAACCCCGTTTATTGACAGCCTGATCGCAGATGGCAAGGCCGTAAAGGTCGACAATGGTTTTTCAACATGCTCGGAATCAATCTGCAGTATCGTAAGCTTGCTGAGCGCGCGCTACCGAAGCGAGTTTTCACACAGCAACATCAATCTTAACGCGGTACTCAAAGCCAACGGCTATGAGGTGTTGTTTTTGTTGTCAGCAGATCACTCGTGGTCAGGTTTGAATACCTACTACCCGCCCTATGACTACTATTTTGATGGAAAATCGGAGAGCACCGGCAAAAAATACGATCTAACAGATGATCGTGCAGTAATCGATGAGTTAAAAAGGGTGAAAGAGCATGAGAGCCCAACCTTCATGTATCTGCACCTGATGTCAGCACACTTATCCAGCGCGAGAAAAGGTGAATTCATCAAATACAGACCTTACGAGAAGGCGGACAATTGGTATTACAAGTTGCCTTTCGTCAATGCCGGTGATACCTCCACTCGCCAACTCAAGATTAACCGATATGATAATGGCGTAGTTGAAGCTGACTATCGGGTGAGGGAAATTTTCTCAATACTTACAGAAAAAGGCTATCTGGATGATGCGGTTGTCTGGATTGTTTCGGATCATGGCGAGGCTTTCGACGAGCACGGCCACTATGGTCACGGTAAAGGCCTTTATCAGGAAGAGCTGTCTATTCCGATGGTGATCGTTGATTCCAGTCTGGAGTTCTACAAAAACACAGCGTTTGCAGTACAGGTTGATATTGCCCCCACCATCGTAGATCGTTTGGGGATTGCCATACCCGAACAATGGAACGGACGGTCTCTTGCGGATGTTGATGGTGAGGAGCGAATTACATGGCATGAAATCCCGAGCAGGAAATCCACCGAGGCGGCACTGCTCAGTCGCCCTGGCGACGAATTGTATAAAGTGATTTTTAACCGTAAGTCAGATCCCGTCGTGGAACAGATCTTCGATTTACGCGCCGATCATGCCGAAAATGACAATCTGGTGGATACCCAACTGGGTAGGATGATTACCTCCAGACTGCAAAAACGCCTTTAGGATCAGGCACGTCTTCCAGGCAAAAGACCGGGGGCGTTCACTGTTCTGTAAAATGTTGGCAAACAACGTATAATGCGCCTCGGTTTTTCACCAGCGCCGGAATAGCTCAGTCGGTAGAGCAGCTCATTCGTAATGAGAAGGTCGTAGGTTCGATTCCTATTTCCGGCACCACTACAGGCTATCTACAGTGCAATTTCCCCTGGTCGACATCGGTGCCAATCTGTCGCATTCTTCTTTTTCAGATGATTTGCCGCAGCTGCTTGAGCGTGCAAGCAGTGTTGGCGTGTCACAGATTGTTATTACCGGCACGAGTATCTCCAGTAGCGAAGACTCCTTGCGCATCGCCAAGCAATATCACGACACTTGCTATTCTACGGCCGGCATTCACCCGCATGAAGCCGACAGCTTCCAGCAAACTGATTTGAACCTTTTGCGCACGATGGCCGCTGATGATCGGGTCAAAGCGATTGGTGAAACTGGGTTGGACTACAACAGAAACTACGCGCAACGCAGCCACCAGTTACACGCTTTTGAGGCGCAGCTGGATCTGGCAGCCGAGCTGCGTATGCCGGTATTTGTTCATGAACGCGATGCCGCAGAGGACATGCTGAATATGCTCACCCGCTATCGTTCGCGTATCTGCAAGATTGTAGTTCACTGCTTTACCGGTGATGAGGCCACGCTTAAATCCTATCTTGATCTGGATATTTACATTGGCGTGACTGGGTGGATATGTGACGAAAGAAGAGGGCTTCATCTCAGGGAAATCGTACCGTTAATTCCGCAAGGCAGACTAATGATCGAAACTGACTCGCCCTATTTGATGCCACGAGACTTTCCCGAGAAGAAACAACTTCAGTCATCGAGAAGAAACGAACCCTGCACACTTTCGCATATTGCGGCAACGATCGCGGGCTGCAGGGGCGAGAGCTACGACTGTTTCGCAGAGCACACCACTCGAACAAGCCGTGAATTTTTCTCGTTAGACGTTCTGTAAAATGTGATCAGAGTAAAGCAGCGATGCTGCAGAGGTTTAAATGCGACTTAGTCCAACATAAGACCTTTTTCGATGTACTCTTCCAGGCGAATATCGTGCGAGCCATTTGGCAGTACACGAGCAATCAGGAGGTTGCTGTCCGGGTTATCTACCAGCTTGCCGAGATTAATGATTCGCTCGGTTTGCTTTTTCTTGTTTTCATCGGTCAAAACCAACACCTTGGGTAGGTGGCGATGTCGATAATTCGTGCCAACCACTAAGCCGACGCAGCCGTTCTTAAGCTCAACAACACTGCCTGCTGGATATAGGCCAATACATTCGATAAAGTGGTGTACAAGGCGTTCATCGAATTTCTTGCCGCGGTTATCGTACAGATAGCGCAATGCAGCTCTGGAAGATTTTCCGTTAGAACTGGGCCGGTCAGACGTCAGCGCATCATACTGGTCGCAAATTGAAATAATACGTGTGAAGTCACTGATACCCGCTGCCTTAATTTTTCGTGGGTAGCCGGTGCCATCAATGTGTTCGTGGTGGGCGTAAGCAACATCTACTGCACCATGGTACAAACCGTCCTGCTGTAGCAGAATGTCGCGGCCGTACACGGGGTGCTTTTCAAACGTTGCCTGCTCTTCAGCCGTTAGTGGACCGGCTTTGTGCAGAATGTCAGTCGGAATTCTCATCTTGCCGATGTCATGCATCAGGGCGCTAACGCCAAGTTTACTCAAGTCATCCTCTGGCGCACCCAGGTGGCGACCGAAATTGATTGCCAGTATACAAACGTTTAAGCTATGTTGTGATGTATAGCTGTCTTTGTCTTTAATTTTACTCATCCACATCATTGCGTCAGGATTGCGCAGTATGCTCTGCACGCATTCCGATACAGTGAGTTTGATCTCTTTTACATTAATCGACTTGCCTAAACGGACATCGTCCATAAAGGAGCTGGTGAGCTTCCGTGCATTCGACAGTGCCGCGCTAGCTCGGGCTTTTTCTTGACGGTTGGAGGTTTTGTTGACAAACGTTCGTTTGCGCGCTGCCTTACCACCACCCGTGCTACGTTCAACAGGCGCTAAAAAAACGTGCTCTGCGTTATCAACGTAAACGTATTCGCAATGGGCAGCAATTTCCTCTATGTCTTCCACGCTCCTGATTTCGAAGCCTTGCAAAATGAAAGGAGTCTCAGTCCACGGCCGGTCAAGCTCGGACACGAACATTCCCACCTTTAATCCATCAACTGGGACAGGTGTCTTGGATTTTTGCTCGACAAACCGTGCCGGTCTGACCACTCGTTTATTCATGCGCCAGTTTCGCGATATTGTTTTAGGGCGTACCTAAAAGAATAGTGCAGATTGGCTGAAGCTCCAGCCGCAGCGCTTAAAAAAGCGCCGACCGCCGGTCGTATTCGCCTATTTTTACTAGAAGGTGCCTTCCAATCGCATTGATAGGTCTTTTGCGCGGCAATGCTTGGTTAATGCGCCGATGGAGATATAGTCAACACCAGTTTCCGCGTAATCAGCGATGGTTGCGCGATTGATATTCCCGGACGCTTCCAGCTCAATTTTCCCCGCCACCTCGGCAACCGCAGTACGCATATCGGCGACGGAAAAATTATCGAGCATGATGCGGTCCGCTTTGGCGTCTACAGCGTGTTCGAGTTGTTCAAAACTCTCCACCTCAACTTCCACCAGGCCATGGGAGCGCTGATTTCGCGCAGCTTCAACCGCCGCCGCTATGGAGCCACACGCCGCAATATGGTTTTCCTTGATCAAAAAAGCATCAAACAAGCCTATTCTGTGATTGAAACAGCCACCGGTCTTCGCCGCATACTTCTGCGCAATGCGTAAACCTGGAATGGTTTTGCGGGTATCGAGCAGCTTCACCTCTGTGTGTGCCACCAGCTGCGCGTACTCACTGCAGGTACTTGCAGTTCCCGACAGCAATTGCAGGAAATTAAGTGCCGTACGCTCACCAGTGAGCAGCAGGCGGGCGTTGCCATGCAACGTCAGCAAGGTTTCGCCCGCTCTAGCAAACTGGCCCTCTTCAACATTCCATTGCAGCTGAATGTTGCCACCAAGCTCCGCGAATACGCGGTCTACCCAGGGGCGACCGCATACCACCGTGTTTTCTCGCGTGATGATAATTGCATTCACGTCTGCGGTATGGGGAATCAATGCAGCGGTGACATCACCGCTACCGACGTCTTCAAGCAGGGCTGCACGAACATTGTCTGCAACCGCGCGTTCGATGATTTCCTCAGTGAGCATATTGTTACCTGTTCCTATTAAAAACGTTCTTTTTCGCCGGTAAGCGTCAACGTCAGCTGTGTTTTGCGAACCAGTTCCGTTCCTCGCTTTCGAAACGCGCCGCACTGTATATACTTTAAACGATACTCTCGGTGTTCTCACGATTTGTTGCGTGGAGGGCAGCCGGGAAAGCATTTTTTACTGGTCAGCAAGAAGCCAACGCATGCACGATCCCGCAAATAAAGTAACCTCCATCGCAGAGGCGTCACAGCGCAAGGACTCAGCACGGGTTGGGGATTCTGCACGTGCAGTGACGCCCTTGCAACTGTTGCAAGACCGAGCCAAACAATTGTTAGTGCAATTGTTGCAAGGAATGTTTGATTCTGCTGACGATGCCTTGTTTGAGCTGGCCGACAAAGCGCAGAGTAACTCCGAACAAAACGTGTATTTCGAGTCGATGCGAGACGTTCGAATAAAGCGACGCACGATCGAAACCGCTTTTGCGGCGGCGATTCCGCAGTCTTTCCGTGTTATTTCCGAGCCGCAAGCGCACAGCGAATCAAACGTTCCTCTGATGCAAGCCAAACCGGGTTCGCTGTCACTGGTTCAGAATGATGAGCTGGAAGAGCAGGTCGCGATTGACGGCATTGTTGCGAGGATTTTGAGCCTGGATTCCGATGACTTGCGGGAGATAACTCGCCGAATCGATTCGCTCGTGCCATCAACAGAGGTTGATGAGAACAGTAACCCTCTGGGACCACGTGTCATTTGCAATAGCTTCATGCAGTCATGCGATTGTTTGGAAGTAGACATCAAATCGAGACTTGTTGTTTACAAATTGTTTGAAAAAGCACTGTTGAAAGAACTTCCCGCTGTGTTGGCCGAATGTAATAAGCTGCTGCTGGAAGCCGGCGTGTTGCCGGGTTTAGTGTTGGGAAATTCAAGCTCTGCGCAATCTTCCAGGCCAAGAATGTCCAGCGCACAGGCCGGTGCTCAGGCGATGGCCGCACAAAATCTGGACGTTGATGCAGGCAATGACGTAATCGCAAATGCCGAGCAAGTGTTCTCGGCAGTGCAGCAATTGCTTGCTGAGCGGCAATCGCACATTCTCGGTCAGGGCTTGTTGAAATCAGCGAGCTGGTTTACCCCGGGCGCCTCTCCGGAATTGCCGCGAGAACAAATTTTTGAGCTGCTAAAGCGCACCCAGTTGCAGCAAGCGGCTGGCCTGGTCGGGGAAGCGAACGCGCCATCAGGAAGTGCTCAGCTTGTTGATGTGCACGGCGCGCTGCGCTCCATGCTCAGCGAGCAGAATGTTCAGGAAAAACGCAGTTTGGGGCAGGTTGATTTTGATGCCATCAATCTTGTCTCAATGTTGTTTCAGTTCATTCTGGATGACGACAACCTGGATGCGCACATGAAGGCGTTGATTGGGCGTCTGCAAATACCGCTTCTCAAAGCGGCCATGCTCGACAAAAGTTTCTTCGGTACTGAAGGGCACCCAGCGAGAAAGTTACTGAATCAGATGGCCACCGCGGCATTAGGATGGGTGCCCGACTCGAACAAAGAGGATGACCCCTTGCTGTCAAAAATTCAGCAAACTGTGGAGACGCTGCTGAATGATTACGAACGTGACACGAGCATTTTTGACACGCTGCTGCACGAATTTGAAATGTTTCTTTCACAGGAGCAAAAACGCGCTTCGCTGCTGGAGAAGCGTGCGGTAGACGCAGCTGATGGTAAGGCAAAGGCTCTATTGGCAAGGGAAACGGTACAGGAGGCGCTGGACACGATTACCCAGGCCCATATCTTGCCTGAGGTGGTAGAGCGTCTGTTGCGAGAAGCATGGTCCAACGTGTTGTTTTTAGCGTTTGTCAAGCACGGGCAAAGCAGTCAGCAGTGGCAAGGCGCACTGGAAACTGCCAGCGACCTGGTCTGGAGCTCGGCAGATAGCGTTGCCGATCGAGAGCGTACACAGCTACTCAAAATTATGCCTGACCTGCTCAGAAGGCTGCGAGAAGGTTTGACCCAGGTGAGCTTCGACCCTTTCAAGATGAACGGCCTGTTTGCGGAGCTTGAGAAAGTGCACCTGCAGATCTTATCCGAGTCAGCCGGTGCCACCCGTGCAGCAGTAATCAAGGAATCATCTGAGAATGCTGATCAGCCAGATGAGTACAATGATGAGTGCAAGCACGACAGTTTAATAAATGAATCAGCGCCGGAAAAGCAGGCACACGACGACGAAGATGACGACGTTGAGTTTGCAGACCTGCTGGAATTGGATCAGTTGCTGGATTCAGTGGACACCAGGTTTGAGGAAGAGGGCACTTGTTCGCCAGATGAACACGCAGAACCCGGCTGTGAGAGCCAGACTGAGCGCTGTATTGCAGACAGCACTCCGGAAAATACTGGCTGTGAATCGAAACTCGAGGCTGAAGCGCCAATTGTAGACAGTGAGTTTATCGGTAGAGCAAAAGGAATCGGTATTGGTCATTGGATCGAAGTTCGACCAAACGAACAGTCGCGCTTTCGTGCCAAGCTGGTGGCGATTACGCCGCCCAATCAGGACTATATCTTTGTCAATCGCGCCGGTATGAAGGTGCTGGAGTTGTCCGTCACGGCATTGGCGCAGCAACTTCAGGAAGACACCATACGTGCGCTTGATGACGGTGCCCTGTTTGATCGCGCCTTGCAATCGGTTATCGGTAATTTGCGAAGCTTTAAAAAGCCGGTTGTCTAAAATCAACGCCGAACGATAGTTTCACAAACGACATTGGCGGTGTATTCTCTGCCGATGAATCGCGTTGAAAGTGTAATCCAAATTGCCCCAGCACCCTGGTTGCCTGGTGTGCGTAGGTGCTACTCGCCTAACTTCGACCAGCGCCCGGCGGGCGCAGAGATAGAATTGCTGGTATTGCATAATATAAGTCTTCCTCCTGATCGATTTGGTACGCAGTGCATAGAAGCATTTTTTTGCAATTGTCTTGATCCTGACGCAGACCCCTATTTTCGAACTATTTCTGACTTACGCGTATCATCGCATTTTCTGATTGATCGCCGCGGTCAGTGCACGCAATTTGTGTCGACTGCGGATCGAGCATGGCACGCCGGCGCTTCGGAATACTCGGGCAGGCAGCGGTGCAATGACTTTAGCATTGGTATTGAAATGGAAGGCGCTGATCTTATACCGTACACGCAAGCGCAATACGCCAGTGTTGCAGCACTTTGTGCCACGTTAATCTCGCAGTTTCCAAAACTGAATGCCAATACCATTGTTGGTCATTCAGATATCGCGCCTGACCGCAAAACGGACCCCGGCGACGCGTTTGAGTGGTCTTACTTCCAGGAACTGTTGGCGCAATGCCTGGATGCCAGCTGGCAAAGCCATGCCAAAATCAAGCAAGGGAGCGGATAAATATGGAATTTATCGTCATATTGTTATCAGCGCTGGTGATTGGATTTCCGCACTTGTTGCTATCCATTCAGGTCGACGATTGGTTTGAGACCTGGCAAGAAGTCATTACAGAATTGCCCGCGCCACAGCTGGCAAGACTGCTTGTGATGCTGGTAGTGCCCGTTCTTCTCGTACTCTGGCTGCTGTACGCACTGGATGGGGTTTTATTTGGCTTGTTGCATTTTGCATTAGTGCTGGCTGTGGTGGCTTATTCACTGGGCCGCAGTGGTTATGAAGACACGCTCAATAAGTTCTCCAACGCATTAAACCGGAACGACTCCGTGCTGGCGATGCAATCGCTGCGTAGCGACGGTTTGGCAGAAGAAGATGATGATCTGGTGTCACTTCAGTTCGAATGTGAATACGAGCTCAGTTACCATGAATTTGAACGCTGGTTTGCCGTTATTTTCTGGTTTGTAGTCGCAGGAGCGGCTGGCGCATTTGCCTATCGTATTCTTGTGCTGGCAGCAGAGCGCCATCAAGCCTGTGTTCACTGGCTAGGGCTTGTCGAGTGGATACCTGCGCGACTGACCGGGCTAAGTGTTGGTTTGGTTGGCGACTTTGATGCAACGCTTGCGCAATGGGAGGAAACTCTGGACCACGGTGTGGATACCAGGGCCTGCCTGTACAGTTTCGTCGGTAAAGCGATACCGCCTGATTTACAACCTGGCGAAGCGGCACAGCGTGTGGAGACTCTGCGAGGGCTGTTTCGAAGGGCGCTGATACTTTGGGTTGTATTTGCGGCGCTGGTTGTTCTGATTTTCTGAGAGCAACTGGGTTTTGGTGCGGCGGCAGTGTTACGCGGCCATTGATCTCAGAGGCGTGCCCCGGCTTTTTCCAGGCGCTGAATAGCCGATACTATCGTCTGATTGGCTGGTGTGTTCAGACCTAACTGATTGGCTAGGTCGCACAGGTATCCGTTGATGTAGTCAATTTCCGTTCTGCGGCCCAATTTGATGTCCATACACGTAGACGAGTAATTGTTTCCGGTTGCTGCTGCCACCGAGTAAACGCGCGGCCGAAGCTGGCTCGCCAGTCTCGGAAACCCTGCCGATTTGGCCACGTTCTCGCACTCTTTGATGAGTTGATCCAGTTCGCCTTGAATAGAACTTTGGCTGAGCAAATCTCCGTTTCTACAATTGTGAATAGCGGTTAGACCATTAATACAAGCATTGATCAGCAGCTTACTCATCAGCATCCGATGTGCACTTATGCGCGTGTGCAGTTGATGGCCACGAGTGCTTAGTTGGCTGCTTGTCCATTTCAGCGCGCGCCTGTGCTCGCTGTTTTCACAGATTAGACGTGCTATCTTGTTGGTTCCTTTGCCTGCCAATACCAATTGTTGCTGCTGTCGAAAGTAGGCACCATCTGTTGTGGTTACCGCAAAAACAGAGGTGCCAGGCAATAAAGACTGAATGTCCGAGTGATAGCCCATCCCATTGCAGAGCGTGACAATGTTCCGGCACTGATTCAAACTGTTTTTCCTGCATCGCAACGCATCTACTGCATCATTTGCCTTGGTTGCCAACAACAGGTGCTGTGCGTGTTCGTTCTTCCGTGCTACGGGCAAGACTAGTTTTTTGCCGCTTGAATGCTCGGCGCTGGAGAAAAATTCAAGCTCGAGGTTTGGCCTGCCATTCAAGGCATGCAGACGCCGCTCAGACAATATCAGTCGCACTGGTATTCCTGCAGTGTGTAGCCTTATGGCCCATAGGCAGCCAATGGCGCCGGCCCCTAAAATATGCCATGTTTTTTGAGTGTGGTTCATGGTGTTATTATGCGTCTTATCACCGGCTTAAGTGGGAGAAATTAATGCCATCGTTTGATGTTGTTTCCGAAGTAGATGGGCATCAGTTGACGAACGCCGTGGATCAGGCAAATCGCGTGGTGAATACCCGTTTCGACTTTAAAGGGATTGAAGCGAGTTTTGAACGCGACGATTACGTGGTAAAGCTTACTGCTGAAGCTGAGTTTCAATTGCAGCAGATGGTGGATATATTGCGTGCCACGTTGATCAAGTGCTCGATTGACCCGGAGTGCATGGAAGTGGGGGATGTTAGTCTGTCCGGTAAGCTCAGTAAGCAATCAGTGCAGATTAAACAAGGGCTGGATCAGCCAATGACAAAGAAGATTGTCAAAATGGTGAAAGACATGAAGCTCAAGGTACAGGCCCAGGTTCAGGGTGATCAGGTGCGTGTGACCGGCAAGAAGCGCGATGAATTGCAGCAAGTGATGGCAATGCTGAGGGACGCTGAGATTGGTTTGCCGCTGCAGTTTAATAATTTTCGGGATTGAAGCGCATCAACTGTGCCTGGAGTAGTTTCTGAATACTGAAGTGGCACAACGGCTTAGCTGGCGCCAGGCATTCGCGGTGTACAGCCACCCTCGGGTAGTGGCGATGCTGTTCCTCGGCTTTAGTGCTGGTCTTCCGCTTCTGCTTGTTTTCTCCACATTAACGGCGTGGTTAACGGAAGAAGGCTTAAGCCGCACAGCGATCGGTTTTTTCGCCTGGGTCGGTATTACGTATTCTATAAAAGTGATATGGGCGCCCGTTGTTGACCACGTAAGCTTGCCCGGTCTACGCAAGTTAGGGCAACGTCGAAGCTGGATATTGCTGGCGCAGCTCGGTATCGCAGCAGGCTTGATTGCCATGAGTCAGTTGGAACCCGCAAAGCAGCTTCCTTTGCTGGCAATGCTGGCTGTATTTGTTGCTTTTTGCTCTGCGACGCAAGACGTTGCAATCGATGCGTACCGCATTGAAGCTGTTGATAAGAATAAACAAGGCGCAATGTCGGCAACTTACATCCTGGGCTATCGGCTGGCCATGCTTATGGCGGGTGCCGGAGCATTCTATATTGCCGAATTTAAGTCCTGGAATGTCAGCTATCTGACCATGGGCTTACTGCTGCTGTCGGGAATCGCCACGACACTTCTGATCAGTGAGCCCCTAAAGCGAAAACCGCGTCACTATGAAAGTTTTAAGCAGTGGATTCACATGTCGGTGGTAGCCCCGTTCAAGGAGTTTTTCACACGCTACGGGCGCTTGGCCTTGATCATACTTTGCCTGGTGGGATTTTACCGATTGAGCGACATAACCATGGGGATTATGGCCAATCCGTTTTATCTTGATATGGGCTATAGCAAATTGGATATCGCCAATATCGGAAAGATTTTTGGCTTTGTAATGACGATTGTTGGGGCGGGCGCTGGTGGTGTGCTTGTGGTTCGCTATGGTATCTATGGCCCCTTATTACTTGGTGGAATACTGGTAGCAAGCACAAACCTGCTGTTCGTGGTATTAAGCACACTGGAGCCTAGCCTGCCATGGCTGGCCATTGTTATCAGTGCCGATAACCTGAGTGGCGGGCTGGCGGGAGCCGCCTTTATTGCGTACTTGTCGAGCATGACCAGTGCTGAGCATACCGCCACGCAATATGCGTTGTTTAGTTCGTTGATGACACTGCCAGCCAAGTTCCTGTCCGGATTTTCAGGCCTGGTTGTTGATGCGCAAGGCTATGCGATTTTCTTTTTGCTTGCCGCTTTTTTGGGCATCCCGGCCATCCTGTTAACGATGTATCTCAAAAACAGTATCAAGTCATGAGAATACTCTTTCTTTTATTCCTAATCGTACCCGTTCTGGAAATGTGGCTTCTAATCACCATTGGCCAGATAATTGGCGCGTTGCCGACTATAGGCCTGGTACTGCTGACCGCTGTGATTGGGGTGAATCTGCTCCGAGCACAAGGCCTTTCAACCCTGACCAGGGCCCAGGAGCGGATGGCCAGTGGTGCCATTCCGGCTCAGGAAATGATCGAAGGCATGGCCTTGGCTGTAGGTGGGGCGTTGTTGCTGACGCCGGGCTTTGCTACAGATGCGTTTGGCTTTGCCTGCCTGATACCTGCGTCACGCAAGTGGCTGGCCTCAAAAGCCTTGTCAGGCCTGCTAGCCAATGGCCACGTGGTGGGCGGTATGAGCGGCCAAGGTACTGATAATTCTAATAAAAATTCTGGCCCCGTGATTATCGAGGGCGAGTACCAGGATGCGTCCGACGAGACACCTGCCCTGAAGCCTGAAAATAATTTCACCGATCGCTCTTGAATTTGCGCAATCCAGCCCAATAACTGTTGCCGAAGGCGCCTTGAACCCCTTGACGGGCGCGAATCCGTCACTACAATTGGCGTCCTCGCATTAGCACTCTCGCTTCGCGAGTGCTAATTGTTGGCTGAGCAAGCTTTCGTTAACCCATAGATTGGAGAATCACTGCAATGAAAATTCGTCCGCTACACGATCGAGTCATCGTTCGTCGCCAGGAAGAAGAAGAAACTAGCGCCGGAGGTATTGTGCTGCCCGGTTCTGCAAAAGAAAAACCGAACCAAGGTGAAGTGGTTGCTGTAGGCAACGGCGCCATCCTCGACAATGGCGACACTCGCCCATTGGCCGTAAGCGTTGGTGATACGGTGGTTTTTGGCCAGTACGCTGGAAGTAACACCGTTAAAGTCGACGACGAAGACCTGATTATCCTCAGTGAGAGTGAGATCTACGCGGTCGTTGAGAAGTAACCAACGTTTCGCTTTCACGAAACTGCAAACAACCCAATTAAACTAGACAAAGGAATAGAGAAATGGCTGCTAAAGACGTCAAATTCGGCGATCCAGCGCGTCAAAAAATGCTGGCTGGTGTAAACCTGCTGGCGGACGCGGTAAAAACAACTTTGGGCCCCAAAGGCCGCAATGTGGTTATCGACAAATCCTTCGGTGCACCAACTGTCACTAAAGACGGTGTATCCGTAGCCAAAGAAATCGAACTGGAAGACAAGTTCGAAAACATGGGTGCACAAATGGTCAAGGAAGTCGCCTCTCAGGCGTCTGATGTGGCTGGTGACGGCACCACTACTGCAACTGTTTTGGCTCAAGCCATCGTTAACGAAGGCCTTAAGGCTGTTGCGGCAGGCATGAACCCCATGGACCTCAAGCGCGGCATCGACAAAGCCGTTACCGCTGCTGTTCAGGCCGTTAAAGATATGGCAACGCCCTGTGAAGACACCAAGTCAATTGCCCAGGTTGGCACGATTTCAGCAAACAGCGACACCGCTGTCGGCGAAATCATTGCGGAAGCCATGGACAAGGTTGGTAAAGAAGGTGTGATCACTGTTGAGGAAGGCTCCGGACTGGAAAACGAACTCGACGTGGTTGAGGGTATGCAGTTTGATCGCGGTTACCTGTCTCCTTACTTCATTAACAACCAGGAAAACATGAGTGTTGAGCTGGAACAGCCCTTCATTCTGTTGGTCGACAAGAAGATTTCAAACATTCGTGATCTTTTGCCGTTGCTGGAGCAAATTGCCAAGGCAAGCCGCCCGCTGGTCATCATCGCTGAAGACATTGAAGGCGAAGCGCTGGCAACATTGGTTGTTAACAATATGCGCGGCATCGTTAAAGTAGCGGCGTGTAAAGCGCCGGGCTTCGGCGACCGTCGTAAGGCCATGTTGGAAGACATCGCTATTTTGTCTGGTGGTACTGTGATTGCTGAAGAAGTAGGTCTTGACCTCGAATCAGCCACTCTGGACCACCTGGGCCAGGCCAAGCGAGTTACGATGAACAAGGAAAACAGCGTTATCATCGATGGCGCCGGTAATGCTGACAATATCGCGGGTCGCGTTAACCAGATTCGCCAGCAGATCGAAGAAACATCGTCCGATTACGATCGCGAGAAACTGCAAGAGCGTGTAGCCAAACTGGCTGGCGGTGTTGCTGTGATCAAGGTGGGTGCGGCAACTGAAGTTGAAATGAAAGAGAAGAAAGCCCGCGTTGAAGATGCGTTGCACTCTACTCGTGCTGCGGTCGAAGAAGGCGTAGTCGCTGGTGGTGGTGTTGCACTGGTTCGTGCCCTGCAAGGCCTGGGTGAACTGACTGGCGACAACGACGAGCAGACTGTAGGTATTCGTCTGGCGTGCCGTGCGATGGAAGCGCCTTTGCGCCAAATCGTAACCAACTCTGGTGACGAAGCGTCTGTTGTTCTTGACAAGGTCAAGCACGCCACTGGTAACACTGGCTACAATGCTGCGACCGGAGAGTATGGCGACATGATTGAAATGGGTATTCTTGACCCGGCTAAAGTGACCCGCACTGCATTGCAGGCGGCGGGTTCGGTTGCTGGTCTGATGATTACTACTGAAGCTATGATCACCGATAAGCCTGTTGAGGCGGCTGCACCTGCTATGCCGGATATGGGCGGAATGGGCGGAATGGGCGGCATGATGTAAATCTTGCCCTGCGGCTCCCGCCAGCAGCAGGTCTGCTTCGTTGGGGCTTCGCTTCCGGTGCTCAGGTATTTGATGTACGTTGCGCTCCGGGTCGAAACCCCGCCTCGCAGACCTACTATTGGCGAAACCCTCAGCGCAAGATTCCGTGCGCTGTAGGGGGCCTCGAAAGCCTATGCAAAAACCCCGCTTAACGCGGGGTTTTTTTATGGCTTGGGGCTTGCTCGTCGCGTTGAGAAACCCTGCTTGTTGCAGGGTTTCTCATGCGGCTCGCGGGGATGGCGGGTGATTGAAAAACGGTGTGGGTTTTTCGTGGTTTATTGGTTGTGGAGTGACCAGGTGGGCTTACTCTGAGCGGGGTTTTGGGGTAAAGTACCGGCCATTCTGATTAGAAAAATAGCTGTTCAACAAGGGGGCTGTAATGGAGTTAGTGGATTTTCTGTTTCGTTGGGGGCACGTACTGTTCGGTATTACCTGGATAGGCTTGCTGTATTACTTCAACTTTGTTCAGGGCGAGTATTTTAAGGAAGCAACGGCAGATGCTAAAGCGGATGCTACGGCAAAGCTCGCTCCTCGTGCGTTGTGGTGGTTTCGTTGGGGAGCAATGTTCACCTTCCTGACCGGTTTGTACCTGCTGTACATACTGGGTGCATCAAGCAATCAGTACATTTTACTGGGCGCACTGATGGGAATTTTCATGTTCCTGAACGTTTGGCTGATTATCTGGCCCGCTCAGAAGATTGTCTGTGGCATTGTCGAAGGTGACAAGGCAGCCGCTGGTCCCAAAGCCTTGTTGGCATCGCGCACAAACACTTTGTTCTCGGGCCCAATGTTATATGGCATGTTGGCCTCCAAGCATGGTTTGGCGGGCGCTGATGGCGGCGGCTTTGCGAGCATGAGCATGAGCGACATGGGCTTCTTGATTCCGCTGATTATCATTCTGGCACTGGAAGCGAACGCCATTATGGGCAAGATTGGCCCGATGCAAACTGTGAAGGGCGTGATTCATTGCAGCCTCGGTTTAACGGCTGTGGTGTTCGGCCTGGTTCACTTTATGTGAGTTCTGTCTGAGCATTGGCCGGCTCTGACCGGCTAGTATGCAAGAAAGCCCTGTTGATGATTTCGCAGGGCTTTTTTTGTTTGCCAATTCGTGTTTTTGGGTCTTCCTGGCGTTGAGTAGCGCACAATTTTACTCGCGTCGCCACGCCTACTCGCTATAATCGCGTGTCTGTTTGATTCCGCCAATTCTGAGAGTACGCAGTGAAAGACAACGATTCGTTTGATGACATTCCAATGGTTGCACCAGCCAGTGATGAGATTGCGTCGTATAACCGTGCGCGCAGTGCCAAGCCTGGTGCACGAGCTGCATCAACCGGTATGGGTGGAGGTGCAAAGTTTTTATTGTTCATTGCGCTGCTGCTCGCGGCGGCAGCCTGTGGTGGTGCCTACTACCTTTTTGAGGAGCTAAAGAAAACCTCGGCCGCATTGGAAAGTTCAACCGCCAGAGTGGAATCACTGGAACAGCGTTTATCCAGTACCGATGAAAGCGTCTCGGAATCGACTACTGTGCAAGGTGTGAAAATTAAGGAGTTGACCAGTGAGGTCGACAAGCTTTGGGCCTCGGCGTGGCGCAAGAACCAGGCGGAAATTGGCAAATACAGTAAGCAATTGGCAACTCAAACTGCGAACCTGGATAAAGTAAGGGAGTCTTTGAAGGCACAGCAGGAAAATCTGACAAACGTGCAAAACCAGTTGGGTGAAGCGCAGGCAATGAGCAGCATAGTCAAAGAAGTGCAAGCCAGCAGCATTGCCCATCAAGCTCAGCTTTCCGAGCTGGATGATACGCTGGCTGCATTAAAGGTCAGTGCGTCTGGGTTGCAGAAAAAAGTGACGGAAAACGAAGAGTGGGTTCAGTCATTCAATACATTTCGTAAACAGATGAACGCTAAAATCTCACAATTAGAGGACACGGTAACATCTCAATTACGTGGGCCCACTAGTCAATCCAGCCTCCCGTTGCCTGAATAGGGCGGTTGTCACCCTCCTTATCTAGCCAGGCTATTAACGCCGTGCGTTCACGTGCGTGGCCTGATTCAATCGCCGGGAATTGCCACAGATAGAGCTGGCCAACTGGATGCGCTGTTTTACTGTTTCGCGCCAGAGCGACAAATTCGTGATGCAGTGTTTTACCTTTATTCTCGCCCGCGGCGATCTTCGCAACAATGCCGAAACCCAGCAGTGCGATGTTTGCCTTAAGTGCGGTTGTGGCTTTATCGCTTGAGGTAAAAAACACGCGCACTCCATTGTCTTTATCAATGCTAAGTTCCAGTTCTCCTGCTGTGCGTGCTTCCGGTAAGCGCGGTGCTGCGCCCTGGCGCCAGATCGTATAGTCAGCACCATTGAGTATCACCTCCGGAGTGTAGATAGCCTTGGTGTGGCCCTGAAATTTATACGCGTAATGCCGTTCCTGATTGCGCTTCATGCCATAGGGGTCTTTCCAGCCAAGGTAATCCCAGTAGTCAACGTGAAAAGCAACGGGCACCACCTTCGACCATAGCATTGGCGAATTTTTCAGTGCGTTAAGCCAGTTTTCGGCAGGTGGGCAACTGTAACAACCTTGCGATGTGTAAAGCTCCAGCAGGCTGGTTTGCTCTACGCCGCTTTTAAATACTTTGTCAGCGAATGCCGATTGTGCGAGCAATACCGCAGCTACAGCCAGCAGAGCGCGAACAGGGTTTCGATTTGATTGCATATGTTATTGGACACGGGGGGCGAGGATCGTTCCGGAATAATAGCAAAGCATTATCACCCCGCCATGTGATACCTGCTGCTGTAGTACAATTACCCAAAGCTAAGAGTCACAACTCTCTGCGAAATTTTGGATCCGGAACTGGATAACGGTCCCGGTAGAAACAATCCCGACAAACCAGTTTGCATGGAGTCACAATGACCACCATCCGCCAGGACGATTTAATCGACAGCGTCGCCGACGCACTGCAGTTCATCTCTTACTATCACCCTAAAGATTTCATTCAAGCTGTACACGAAGCCTACCTCAGAGAAGAATCGCAAGCCGCAAAGGACGCCATGGCGCAGATTCTCATCAATTCGCGCATGTGTGCCGAAGGTCACAGGCCAATCTGCCAGGATACTGGCATAGTGACCGTATTCATAAAGATCGGTATGGATGTTCAATGGGATGCAGAACTCAGCGTCAGCGAGATGATCAACGAAGGGGTTCGAAGAGCGTATACCCACCCCGACAATGTACTGCGAGCCAGCATTCTCGACGACCCGGCCGGCGCGCGAAAAAACACGCGCGACAACACGCCCGCTGTGATTCACATGGAGGTAGTGCAAGGTGACACGGTTGATGTGACGGTGGCCGCCAAGGGTGGCGGTTCAGAAAACAAATCCAAGATGGTGATGCTTAACCCCTCAGACAGTATTGTTGACTGGGTTGTCAAAACGGTACCAACCATGGGGGCAGGATGGTGTCCACCGGGTATGCTGGGTATTGGAATCGGTGGCACCGCCGAGAAAGCGGCAGTGCTGGCCAAGGAATCGCTTATGGACCCCATTGATATTCATGAGCTGCGAGAACGTGGGCCGCAAACAAGGGCTGAAGAGCTTCGCATAGAAATCATGGATGCAGTGAACAAATTGGGTATCGGTGCGCAAGGTCTAGGCGGTCTGACAACTGTGCTGGATGTGAAGATAAAAGATTACCCGACACACGCGGCTTCACTGCCAATCGCGATGATCCCGAATTGCGCGGCAACACGTCACGCGCATTTTGTACTGGACGGCAGTGGAGCAGCAAAACAGCAGCCGCCCAGTCTGGATGATTGGCCAGATATTACCTGGGATGTTGGGCCAAGTGCCAGGCGAGTGGATCTGGATACGGTAACTGCGGACGATATTCAGAGCTGGCAACCCGGAGAAACCGTGTTGCTCAGTGGGAAAATGCTAACCGGTCGGGACGCTGCCCATAAGCGCATTCAAGAATTGTTCGACAGCGGTGAAGGCTTGCCAGAAGGAGTCGATCTGCGTGGCCGCTTCATCTATTACGTTGGACCCGTTGATGCCGTGCGTGATGAAGTGGTTGGGCCAGCAGGTCCAACCACTTCCACCCGCATGGATAAGTTCACCGGGATGATTCTCGAGAAAACCGGCTTGCTTGGGATGATCGGTAAAGCAGAACGTGGACAGGTGGCCATCGATGCCATCAAGAAACACAAGGCGGTTTATCTGATGGCGGTTGGTGGTGCTGCTTATCTGGTGTCCAAGGCCATTACCCAATCACGTGTTGTCGCATTCCCTGAGATGGGCATGGAAGCGATCTACGAATTTGAAGTAAAGGACATGCCGGTCACCGTAGCGGTAGACAGTCGCGGCGAGTCGGTTCATCAAACCGGGCCGCAACAGTGGGCAGCAAAAATAGAGGAGCGCGCGGTAACCGTTCAGTAACCCGGGTTTAATTCAGCGTGGCGTCGCGGTAAGCACATTGGCTCATACATTTTACTGGCATGACTATGAAACCAGCGGCATAGACCCTGGTCTGGACCGGCCAATGCAATTTGCCGGTATTCGTACGGACACTGAGCTCAACCTATGTGGGGAGCCGCTGCGCTTGTATTGCCAACTTGCGCCAGACGTCTTGCCGCACCCGCTGGCCTGCGCAGTCACCGGCATCGCACCACAAACAGCTAATCAGCTTGGCGTCAGTGAGCGGGAGTTTATTGCCACTGTTCACGCGGAGATGATGCAACCGGGCACTTGCAGCGTTGGTTACAACAGTATCCGCTTTGATGATGAATTCACGCGTTTCACCTTGTATCGCAATTTTTATGACGCCTATGAACGCGAGTATCGTAATGGCAACAGTCGATGGGACTTGATTGACGTTGCCCGGCTGTGTTGCGCGGTTCGCCCTGACGATATCGCCTGGCCCACTGGCCTGGATGGCAAGCCCAGTTTTCGCCTGGAACTGCTCAGTCAAGCCAACGGGATACAACATGAAGACGCACATGATGCGCTATCCGATGTTCTCGCTACTATCGAATTTGCCAAATTAATCAAACAGCGCAAGCCAAAATTGTTCGACTATGCGTTGCAATTGCGCAATAAGCGATTCGTCGCCGGACTACTGGATACGGCAAAGGGTGAGCCCTTGCTTCATGTGTCATCAAAGTTACCGTCTGAACACTATTGCGCAACCCTGGTGCTCCCGGTTGCCAGACATCCGAGCAATGCGAATGGCATTGTTTGTGTAGACCTTCGTCATGACCCGCAGCCCCTGTTGGAGTTGCCCCCGCTTGAGCTGCGGCGCCTGTTGTTTTTGTCGGCCGATGAACGAATTACCGAAACAGAGCGCGTGCCGCTGAAGACTATTCACTTGAATCGCAGTCCGATGGTGGCCACCGCAAAACTGCTCGATGAGCCCTTATCGAAGCGCTTGCAGCTGGATTTGAAAGCGTGTCATGAGCATGCTCAGCGTTTGCGTGAGCAGACTGACTGGATGCACAAGCTGCCGGCCATTTTTGAGATGGAGGAAACCGCTGAACAAAAGGATGTCGATGCGGCACTCTATGGCGGTGGTTTTTTCTCAGACAGTGATCGTGCTCTGATGCAGGATGTCAGGCGATCGACCCCCGAACGCCTTGGTAGTCATCATTTTGCGTTTGATGATCCACGTCTGACACAGCTCTTGTTTCGCTACCGGGCTCGCAATTTTCCGCACTCATTAACTGCTGATGAACACAATGAATGGCGGCAATTCTGCAAGAACAAACACACCGGTGTGGGTCGCTTTGGGTTTGCTGAGTTTTACCAGGAGCTGCAAGAGCTGCGAACTAATGGTATTGAGCAAGAGCTTGTCAGCAGTCTGGAGCAGTACGCGCTAGCGCTTGAATCGCAATTGCGCGGCTAGGCTGGCCTTGGATGTTGCCTTGCGACTTACTGACGCTTGTTTGATGGTCGGCTGCACGGTAGCATTCTGTCCCACCAGCAGCGCATTTTGAGGCAGTAATCTTGGATTTTCCCGGCGGCCATATACTCAGTATCGATCAGTTTGACCGGGGCGATATTGACCGCATTTTTACAGTGGCCGATTCAATGGAGCCTTACGCGCAAAGACGCAAACTGACTAAAGTGCTGGACGGTGCGATACTCGGCAATATGTTTTTCGAACCCAGCACTCGAACCCGGGTCAGTTTTGGCAGTGCGTTTAATCTGCTTGGCGGGGAAGTGCGGGAAACCACCGGCGTTGAAAATTCCGCGATTGCGAAAGGTGAGTCTTTGTACGACACCGCACGCGTATTGAGTGGCTACAGCGACGCCATTGTGATGCGTCACCCACAGGCCGGCTCAGTCGCTGAGTTTGCGACAGCCAGCAGGGTGCCAGTACTGAACGGCGGCGATGGTGACAATGAGCACCCCAGTCAGGCCTTGCTTGATCTGTACACAATCAAGAAAGAGCTGGCTGCAAATGGCCGCTCTTTGGACAACTTTCGAATAGCATTGATCGGCGATCTCAAATACGGCCGCACGGTGCACTCAATTTGCAAGCTGCTGACTTTGTTCAAACGGGTGCAAGTTACCCTGGTGTCGCCAACAGAGCTGAAAATGCCCGAGCAATATGTAGACCAGCTACAGTCTGCTGGGCATACGGTGGTTGAGACTGATCAGTTGGAAGAATCGATTGCGAAAGTAGATATCACGTACTCGACCCGAATTCAGGAAGAACGCTTTGCGTCGCGCGATGAAGCGAACTTGTACCGTGGTCGTTACCGTCTGAATCAGGCCATCTACACGCAATATTGTGAACCCAATACGGTGATTATGCACCCTTTACCCAGAGATTCGCGGGCGGGCGCAAACGAGCTGGATAACGACTTGAACGAAAACCCGAATTTGGCCATCTTCCGCCAAACTGATAACGGCGTGCTGGTCCGCATGGCATTGTTTGCCTTGGTGTTGGATGTGGTAGATCAGGTTGATCGCAGTGCACGAGAGGTAGCCTGGTATACGGGCGGCCGCCTCACACAGTAATGTCCGACTCACCCAATCAGGGTAGCGCGCCAGCGCAAAACGCTACGCAGCAAAAGCCACCGGGGTTGTTCAAATCCAGTCTGGTGGTGGGCTGCATGACCATGCTTTCCAGAGTATTGGGCTTGTGCCGGGATATTGTGTTTGCAATAACCGTGGGTGCCAGCGCCAATGCCGATGCCTTTTTTATCGCATTTAAAGTACCCCAGTTTCTCAGGCGGCTGTTTGCAGAAGGCGCATTTTCCCAGGCATTTGTGCCTGTGCTGTCGGAGTATCGAACGCAACGCTCGTTGGAAGAGGTGAAGCGGCTGATTAATTGCGTGGCAGGCTGTCTGGGGTTTGCACTGGTGCTTACCTGCGGGTTTGCTGTATTGGCCGCCCCGGTTGTTACCATGGTGTTTGCGCCGGGGTTTATTGATGACCCGGAGAAGTTCGCGCTGACCGAACAGCTGTTACGTATCACTTTCCCGTATTTGTTGCTCATTTCCCTGACTGGTTTCGCAGGTGCGGTACTCAACAGTTACAGCCGCTTTGTGGTGCCGGCGTTCACACCGGTACTGCTCAATGTGAGCCTGATATGCGGGGCCTTGGTGTTTGCCGATTACTTCGCAGAACCGGTATTTGCGATCGCCTGGGCTGTGATTGTGGCTGGCATTCTGCAGCTTTTACTGCAGCTGCCGTTTTTAAGTCGTTTGGGTCTGATGCCCAGACCTACGGTGTACTGGCAACACGAAGGGGTGCAGCGCATCATGCGCTTGATGGTTCCCGCTCTGTTTGGTGTGTCTGTTTCCCAGATTAATCTGGCCTTGGATACTATTTTGGCCTCGTTTCTACCCGTTGGTAGTGTGGCCTGGCTGTTCTATTCGGACAGGCTTGCAGAGCTTCCGTTAGGGGTATTTGGTGTGGCCATTGCCACGGTCATTTTGCCGGCCTTGTCCCGGCAGCATTCCGGAGAAGGTGACAGTAACTTTTCTGCCACTTTGGACTGGAGTATTCGAATGGTGCTGCTAATCGCAGTACCGGCCACCTTGGCGCTGCTGGTGCTGGCAGAGCCTCTGCTGATGACCATGACTTTGTTCGATTTTGGAAAAATGACGGTCAGAGACGTGACCATGGCAAGTTACAGCCTGAAGGCCTACGCACTGGGGTTGCTGGCCTTTATGCTGATCAAGGTGCTGGCTACGGGCTATTATGCGCAGCAGGATATGAAAACACCGGTTCGCATTGCTGTCAGAGCGATGATTGTGAACATGTTTCTTAACCTTCTGTTCGTGCTACCGCTGTATTTTTACTTCAATATTGGCCATGTTGGGCTGGCGTTGGCCACGGCTGTGGCAGCTTATTACAACGCCGGTGCTTTGCTGAAAGGTTTATTGAGAAACTCCGTTCTGCAATGGCAGCCAGGATTTCTGCTGGTCTGTCTGCGCATTGCGCTTGCAGCCGCGTTAATGACGCTTGCGTTGATACTTACCCGTGGCGATCACACTTTGTGGCTTGAACTCAGCAGCTTCGAGCGCGCCGTGCGTTCGCTGCTTCTCGCAGGCGGCGGAGTGGTGTTATACCTGCTCTTATTGGGACTGTTCGGTGGGCGATTACGGCACTTTAGCCGCCAATGAGTTAAGCCAGGCCACTGCAGAAGCTGGCGACTCATATATAATGCATTGCTTTTAATTTTTTGGCAGCGGTTTTGGAACTAATACGCGGACTGCACAATATTCGGCCCAGACATCGACCATGCGTACTGACCATAGGCGCGTTCGACGGCGTGCACCTGGGCCATCAAAAAGTGCTGCAAGGCCTGATCAACAAGGCGAATGAGTTGGGCCTGCCATCGACCATCATTGTTCTGGAGCCGCTTCCCAGGGAGTACTTCGCTCCTGCGGACGCGCCACCGCGCCTGATGAGCTTCCGAGAAAAGTTTGTCGCATTAACCGAGGTCGGCCTGGACAGGGTTCTTCGCATACGCTTCACGCAGTCCTTGAGCGAGATCGCCGCCAGAGATTTTATAGAAGATATTTTTGTTGCCAAGCTGGGTGTCAGGTACATGGTAGTGGGCGATGACTTGAGGTTTGGCCACGAGCGTCAAGGTGATTTCGCGCTGTTAAAGGAGCTCGGTCAAATTCATGGTTTTGAGGTACAAGCCAGTGATACTTTTGAAATTGAACAGGAGCGCGTTTCCAGTACACGCATTCGCCAGGCCCTGCTGGACTCGGAGTTTGAACTGGCCGAAACCCTGTTAGGCAGACCCTATCAAATCTCGGGCAAAGTAGTGTATGGTCAACAATTAGGCCGTTCCATCGGCGTGCCTACAGCTAACCTGGAACTGCACCGATACCGCACGGCGTTGTCCGGTGTGTACGCTGTGGAAGTTAGGGGAATTGGTGACGACGTGTTTTTCGGCGCTGCCAATGTTGGCACGCGACCTACCATCGGTGATCTTTGCAAAGCAATTCTGGAAGTGCATTTGCTGAACTTTAGTGGCTCCTTGTACGGCAAAACCCTGCATGTGCGTTTTCGAAAGCGCCTGCGGGAAGAACAAAAATTTTCGTCGATAGACGAACTAAAGACTCAAATTCACAATGACATTGATCAGGCCTACGCATTTTTTGGGCTGAAACGACCAACGAACACATAATGACTGACACCAAAGATTACAAATCCACGCTCAACCTGCCTAATACTGCATTTCCAATGAAGGCTAATCTGGCCAATCGGGAACCCAAAATGTTGGCTCGTTGGCAGGCCAATGGCTTGTATGAAGCGATGCGTGAGGCGGCAATTGGACGCCCCAAGTATGTACTGCATGATGGCCCGCCTTACGCAAATGGTGAAATCCACATAGGTCACGCGGTCAATAAAATTCTAAAAGACATTATTGTCAAATCGCGTTTTATGGACGGCTATGACTCACCCTATGTACCTGGCTGGGATTGTCACGGTCTGCCTATCGAGCTTAATGTTGAAAAGAAAGTAGGTAAACCCGGGGTTAAGATTGACGCGGCTGCGTTTCGGGTTAAGTGCCGAGAGTACGCACAA
Source organism: Gammaproteobacteria bacterium (assembly GCA_030429735.1). GTDB lineage: Bacteria > Pseudomonadota > Gammaproteobacteria > Pseudomonadales > JAUIET01 > JAUIET01. The sequence continues at coordinate 39,226 of JAUIET010000013.1, read as the reverse complement.
ACTCAAGTCGATAAGCAGCGCACCGATTTTCAGCGCCTTGGCGTGATTGGAGATTGGGACAATCCGTACCTGACTATGAATTTTCAGTATGAAGCGGATCAAATTCGTGCGCTAGGTAAAATTGTTAGTAACGGTCATGTTGTAAAAGGGTTTAAACCGGTTCATTGGTGCACTGATTGTGGATCGGCTCTGGCGGAAGCTGAAGTGGAATACATGGATAAGCAATCTCCGTCAATTGACGTGTATTTCGATGCATGCAATTCAGCGGAACTTGCTGAGGCGTTCCAGCAGACTGCAGCGTTGGGCCAAATCTGGTCGGTTGTGATCTGGACGACCACACCGTGGACTATCCCGGCCAATATGGCCGTAGCGATGCACCCAGATATTGACTATGTAGCGGTCAAAATCCAGCGTGATGAAGATACTGTGGTTGTTGTTTTGGCAGAACAACTGCTTGAGACGGTGTTAGCGCGCGCTGGCATCAAAGAGTATGAGGTGATAGCACGTACGAAGGGCGCCGCACTGGAAGGGGTTGCTTTGCAACACCCCTTGTATAATCGCACCTCGCAGCTCATTCTTGGTGAGCACGTGACAACTGATGCAGGCACGGGCGCGGTGCATACTGCGCCGGCGCATGGCGCTGACGATTTTTCTGTGTGTCAACGTTATGGCATCGACATTATCAACCCGGTTGGTGCCAATGGTGTGTTCCTTGCCGATACCGAGATAGTTGCCGGTTTGCACGTGATGAAAGCAAATCAAGTAGTAGTTGATAGTTTGCGGGATCGTCATCGATTGATGCATTCTGAAAGCTTTGACCACAGTTATCCGCATTGCTGGCGACATAAAACACCATTGATTTTCCGTGCGACGCCTCAGTGGTTTGTAGGCATGCACAAAAATGGTTTGCTGACGAAAGTGGACTCGGCGGTTGATAACGTTGAATGGTTGCCAGCCTGGGGAAAAGGGCGCATCAAAGCGATGCTTGAGGACCGTCCGGATTGGTGTATCTCCAGGCAGAGAACCTGGGGCGTGCCGATTGCTTTATTTGTGCATAAAAATACTGCGCAATTGCATCCGCGTACATTGGAGCTAATTGAAGATGTGGCAAGGCTGGTAGAGAAAGAGGGCATTGAAGCCTGGTTCTCAGTGGATGCAGAGTCCTTGCTAGGTGCCGAAGCGGCGGACTACGAAAAAGTCACTGATACTTTGGACGTGTGGTTCGACTCGGGCGTTTCACATGAAGCAGTTCTGCGCAGAGTTGATGGTTTGCAAGTGCCAGCTGATATGTACCTGGAAGGCTCGGATCAGCATCGTGGCTGGTTTCAATCGTCACTGCTGACCTCTGTGGCAATCAATGGCATTGCGCCGTATAAAGCTGCAATGACCCATGGATTCACCGTGGATCCTCAGGGTCGAAAAATGTCCAAGTCACTGGGTAATGTGATAGCGCCACAGAAAATCATGCAAACGCTTGGCGCCGATGTTCTGCGGCTGTGGGTCGCGGCGACGGACTACCGGGATGAAATGACAGTCAGCGATGAAATATTCAAGCGAACGGCTGATTCTTACCGGCGTATTCGAAACACTCTGAGATTTTTGCTGTCGAACCTGAATGGTTTTGACCCTGCTGAACATTCGGTAGAACCAGAGTCGATGCTGGCGCTGGATCAATGGGTATTGTCGCGCAGCGCCAGGCTGCAGGAGGAAATTGCAGAAGCGTACTCCAGTTATCAGTTTCACCAGATTTATCAAAAACTGCACAACTTCTGCATTTCAGATTTAGGCGGTTTCTATCTTGATGTGATCAAAGATCGACAGTATACAATGCAAGTTGATTCGTTAGGCAGGCGGTCTGCGCAAACAGCGCTTTATCACGTTGCCGAGGCAATGGTTCGTTGGATAGCGCCAATCCTGAGTTTTACCGCCGATGAAGTCTGGGAATACATGCCAGGGGAGCGCGGTGACACCGTGTTTACCCAGCAGTGGCATGTTATTCCGAACAGCGAGCAAGGGTGGAGCGATGACTTTTGGTCTGAAGTGATGGCTGTTAAAACAGCCGTAAACAAGGAGATGGAAAACCAACGGGCAGCGAATAAAGTGGGCGCCTCGCTCAGTTGCGAAGTGAGCTTGTATTGCGCACACGAGCTGAAATTGCAGTTGGAAACTTTGGGTGATGAGCTTCGATACGTGTTAATCAGTTCAGCCGCTGATTTGCACGCACTGGAGTCGGCACCCGCCGATGCAGCGGATACCGAGGTCAGTGGTTTGAAGTTGAAAGTGGTTGCCAGCTCGGCAAACAAGTGCGCCAGGTGTTGGCACTATCGGGCTGACGTAGGCAGTGATGACAATCACGCTGAGTTGTGCGCAAGGTGCGTGCAGAACATAGCCGGCGACGGTGAACTGAGAGAGTATGCGTAGTAAACCCTGATGGAATTGTATAAGCGAAACGGTCTTTGGCTAGTTCTCAGTCTCATCATTTTCTTGTTCGATATATGGACCAAGAACATGGCAAGCAATCAGTTACAGTATGCACGCCCGGTTGAGATCTTGCCCGTGCTCAACTTTACCTTGCTCCACAATCCAGGCGCTGCATTCAGTTTCCTGAGTGATGCAGGCGGTTGGCAGCGTTGGTTTTTTACAGTGGTCTCGGCGGCGGTCAGTGCCGTATTGCTTGTTTGGTTACTGCGGCTGCAACGCAGTGAGAAGTTACTCGCACTTAGTCTGGCGCTGATTCTCGGGGGCGCCATTGGTAATTTGTACGACAGGGTGAGTCTTGGTTACGTCGTCGATTTCATTTCCTTTCATTATTCGGGTTGGTACTTCCCCGCGTTTAACATCGCCGACTCAGCTATTAGTGTGGGTGCGGTCCTGATGATTGTTGATATGTTTTTTGGCTCGCAGGCACAAGTGGTTGATAAAGAGGCAAAGCCATGATCACTTCCAGCAGTAAAATACAGTTGAATTTTGCGCTACGACTGGAAGATGGCACGGAAATAGACAGTAACATGGACCAATCGCCCTGTGAATTTGACTACGGTGATGGCAGCTTGTTGCCGGGTTTTGAGCATGCATTGCTCGGTATGAATAGCGGCGATCGCGCGTCAATTACCCTGGCGCCCGAGAGTGCATTTGGCGAGTGGCAACAGGATCGTGAGCATAGTTTCCCGCGCTCGGCACTCAGTGATTACGACCTTGAACCAGGTTTGGTTATCTCATTTGCAGACCCTTCAGGGGAGCGGCCCGGCGTGGTTAAAGCAATAGATGGTGATCGAGTGCTGGTGGATTTTAATCACCCGCTGGCGGGCAAGGTTATACAATTCGATGTACACATTCATTCGGTGGAATCGACTCCTACCGATTAGGTTTCGCGCTTAAAGAGTTTCTGGAAATGGCAGATAACATCACATTAAATCTCGCGAACCCCCGCGGGTTTTGCGCCGGCGTCGACCGAGCGATCGAAATTGTTAATCGTGCCCTGGACCTGTTTGGCGCGCCTATCTATGTGCGTCATGAAGTTGTGCATAACAAAACCGTGGTTGAAGACTTGCGGGGGCGTGGCGCGGTTTTTGTGGATGAGCTTGACGAAGTGCCTGACGATCATATTGTTATTTTTAGTGCCCACGGTGTATCGCAAGCTGTGCGACGCGAAGCAAAGCACCGTGGTTTGAAAGTGTTTGATGCAACTTGCCCACTGGTGACAAAAGTTCATATGGAAGTTGCGCGCTATAGCAAAAAAGGTCACGAGTGTGTACTGATAGGCCATAAAGGGCACCCCGAGGTAGAAGGCACCATGGGGCAGTACGACGCCAGTAATGGCGGCCATATTTATCTCGTAGAAGATGAGCAGCAAGCAGCAGAGTTAGTGGTACATAACCCTGAGCAGCTGGCCTATGTGACTCAAACGACCTTATCAATGGACGACACAGCGCGAGTTATTGACGCTCTGCGTGCGCGCTTTCCCCGCATCCACGGACCCAGAAAAGACGACATCTGCTATGCGACACAGAACCGTCAAGACGCCGTAAAACAACTGGCGGCTTGCAGTGAAGTCGTGTTGGTAGTGGGCTCACCCAATAGTTCAAATTCTAACCGCCTGCGCGAGCTGGCGGAACGCCAGGGTAGTCGAGCGTATTTGATTGACGGGGTTGAAGACATTCAAGCCGAATGGCTTACACAGGCACGTTCCGTTGGTGTAACCGCCGGCGCATCCGCGCCAGAGGTGCTTGTTCAACAAGTGATCAAGCATGTGGAGTCGCTGGGTGCGTGCGCCGCCAAAGAGCTTGATGGGCAGCCTGAAAACGTGACGTTTTCCATGCCTCGCGAGCTGCGAATCATCGACGCCTGAACCTGCAGCGGTAAAATTCCACCCATTTATCCCCGTTTTCGGCCTCCCATCCTTCTACACTTATCAGCAGCATCTGGCAGTACTAAAGTATTCCAAAGCGACTTTTTTGCAGCCGCAACCTATCTATCCAGAGGTCTGGATGTCACAACAAACAGTAACATTGGTTCCAGCGCGCTCAAGCCTGACAGGGGTGAGTGGGTGTGGCTCAAAAAATAGACAGCTAGGGCTGACAATGCTCGAGTTAATGATCGTCCTGATCATGGTCTCAATTCTTGCCGCCCTGGCCGGCCCGAGTTTCACAGGCAGTATTAATCGCAGTCAGGTAAACAGTATGCGCGACGGTCTTGCCGGCGCATTTCAGTTTGCGCGCAGCGAGGCATTAAAACGAAAAGCGCCCGTTACCGCATGCAGCAGTTCAGACCAGGCCACCTGCTCTGGCGGCTGGCAGAACGGCTGGATTGTGTTCAGTGACACTGATGGTGATGGTGCGCTGGATGGCGGTGAGGAAATATTGCAGGTCGAGTACTCGGAAAATGGGGTCAACGCCTACTCGTCAGCAGCCAATTCCGTCACATTTTCCAGTATAGGGCGCGCCGTAACAGGAGCGGGAGCGTATGGTTTCTGCCACCCGCATCAAGAAACTGTAGGTAAGTTGGTCACGGTTACCGTTACCGGAGCACTGACGCGTGATAAGGCAGCATTGACCGGGTGTTAGGGAAGGCGATGAGATCAACCCATAAGTATTCAAGCAGCAATCGACTGGGCCCGGGTGCGCACGCTTCAGGCTTTACGCTGATCGAAATTCTGGTATCACTTATTGTTCTGGCTGTGGGGTTTCTCGGCATGGCCGCCTTGCAAAGCAGCAGCATGCAGGGTACTGCCGGCACGTACTTTAGAACCCAGGCAGATATGTTAGCCAATGATCTCTCTGAAAGAATTCGCGCAAACCGAACTGGCTCCGAAGCCAGTGCGTATACCTACGCAGGAGGTGGTGCACCGGAAGCAACCTGTGGTAATGCAGATTCTTGCGACTCCGCAACGATGGCCGCGGCCGATATCAGCGAATGGTCTGATTGGGTTGAGAACAGCTTACCGTCCGGAGATGCGATCGTGACTGAGCTGGGTCAGAACTTTTGGGCCATTCAGGTAATGTGGGATGAGCGCCGCAATGGAGCGACTGGCACTAACTGCGACCCCAGTGATGAAGCCGATCTTGCCTGCCTGATTTTAAACGTACAAGTGAGAGAGGCAGACCCGAACCGCTCTTTCTAAGCGATGAATCGGGCGATAAAGGATGACAACAGACATGCAGCAACAGCGCGAACTGCAAACAGGCGTTACCCTGGTGGAATTGCTGATAGCGATGGGGCTGTCAGTGTTTCTGATGGCAGCCGTTGTTCAGTCTTTTTTAGGCAGCAAACAATCTACCGATGTGGTGCAGGCCCAGGCGCGAATGCAGGAGAACGCACGTTTCGCGATGATGTTTCTTACCCGAAGCGTCCGCATGGCCGGTTTTCCAAGTCAGCTGATTCCGCCTGATGGCTTGCCAGACATCAGTATTATCGATGCCAACTGGCGCGGTAACCTAATGCCCGCTAACGCAACCTTCGCCAGCTTTTCCGAACAAGCCGCTGTTTGGGGTGAGAATGGCAGCAGCGCAACGGTAGCGAATCTTAAATCGAATACTGATGTTGTGCATATACGCTTACAGGGAATGGGTGATGGCTCGGTCACAGACTGTCAGGGGCGAGATATTCCGCTCGCGACCTGGGCGACTTTGTCTTTCTATGTTGATGACGACGATAATTTTCGCTGCCGCAGCGATGATGGCGCTGGTGCAGCAGGCAGTGTGCAAAACGTTGCCCTGGTTCAAGGCATAGAAGAGTTGCAAGTTATGTACGGGTTGAACGCTGGCGTGGTTGGCGCAACAGATTATGACGCCAGCCAGGTCATACGTTATGCAACCGCGGACCAGATAGCCGCGGCAGAATGGCAGTATGTCAGCAACGTGAAAGTGGCCTTGCTGTCTGCATCTGACACTGAGCCTTTGTCCAAAGGCAGCCCTGCCAGAACGTTTACTCTGCTGGACCAAACGTCTGCCAGTTATCAGGACGGTAAGGCCAGGCAGCAATTCGCCCAAACCATGCGGCTTCGCAATTTGAACTGGAATTCGCGATGAAAACTCACTTCTCCCACTCTGCGAGTAAAGCCGGACAAGACGGCGCAACATTGATTATTGCGCTGTTGATCCTTCTGGCAATGACTGTTCTGGGAACATCCAGTATGGGCACACTGACAATGCAGGAGCGCATGATCAGCAATATGCGTGACGAAAACGTGGCTTTCCAGGCCGCAGAGTCCGGTCTGGCGGCGTGTGAGTTAAACCTGCGTGACAACAATCCAGCCGTTAGCCAGTCCAATTATCAACAACAGGGCAATGCTGCTGCGAATGCAGGTGGCAGTTACACCTATTGGTGGGACGATCCATCGATATGGTCTACATTCGGCATAGATATGCCGGGTGCAGTAGACAGAAGCTCTGGAAGCCGTGGCAAAGGGGGGGTGTCAGCTGATCCAATTTGCGTGCGTGAACACATTGGCCTGGCGCCTGATGACCTGAGCTTCGAATCACGAAGTAAACGAATTGGTGCAGAAATGTATACGGTCACGTCCAAGGGCTTTGGTGCAGAACAAACGAGTGAAAGTGTGGTGCAAAGTGTTGTATTCGCACGTTACAAGTAGTTGGGAGTGTTTGAAATGACCACGAGTAGCAAGAGAAATGTGCAGGCGTTTTGGACTCGGTTCGCCCAGATGTTCCTGGGTCTGGCCGTATTTGTGGCGCCAAATGCCCCATCGCATGCCCAAGGAGCAGATCTTGCGCTCAGCGATGTACCTCTTTTTTTGCTGGAAAGCGTGGCGCCCAATCTGGCGATCACTTTTGATGATTCAGGCAGCATGCTGTGGGGCTACCTGCCGGATTCAATTGAATGGACAGATCGTGCAGCCGACGACGCCAACCGTGCGGCCACAAAATCCAATTTCTATAATAAAATGTATTACGACCCTACCGTGGATTACAGGCCCGGTCTAAATTCCACGGGAGCATCCCTCGGTGAGGCGGATTTTAACAATGCTCTTACCAATATCTACAATTTCGGCCTGGATGGCGGTAATTGGCGACCTGTATCTGTAAACCTTCAAACCAATTTCAGACCGGTCTGGAATACTACAACCATTGGAGGCTGGGGTCCCAGGTACTCCGGGCCTAACTTTGAGCAGGCGTATTATTTTAATCGAGATGACAGCCGACCCGGATGTGATGGCACTGACTTTGACAACGATTGCTATGAGCGCGTTAATGTATCTGCAACCAGTGGTCCTCTCAGGCCGCGCCCTGAGTTCGGCTTTGCAAACTCGCGTGATGAGCGAACCAATTTCGCTAATTGGTATCAATATTATTCTTATCGTTTTATAGCCGGTAAGACCGTGCTTAGTCGTGCGTTCGCACCAGAAAATTTATCTTCCGCTATTCGGGTGGGTAGGCAAACTATTAATCGCCGTACAATTCGCTCTGGCAACCCTGGAACGACAAATTTTGGCGGAAACCCGCACGTTGCCGCATTCGATGCGGCTCAGCGCGCCAACTTTTATCAATGGTTGAGCAATGTTCGAAACAATGGCGGAACGCCTTTGCGTCAAGCCATTCGGACTGCGGGCAATTACTTCGAAACAACCGGTACCAACAGCCCTTATTCAGAAAGCCCTGGTACAGGAGGTGCGGAACAGATTTCCTGTCGTCTGAACGCACACATTATGTTGTCGGACGGCTACTGGAATGGTGGCGGCGGTGGGGCTGCCGGCATTACTCGCGATCAAACCAACGTAAACCTGCCAGACGGCACGAACTACGATCCGAATTCTGCAAACCATAACATCTTCAGTGATGGGCAGGGCGAGGTTACCCTGGCCGATCTAGCGTTCCACTATTGGGCGACTGATTTAAGTCCGCTTAACAACAATGTATCTAGCTATTTTCCGCAAACCAGTGGTGACCCGATCGCTGATTACTGGAACCCTATGAATGATCCGGCAACCTGGCAGCATATGGTTACCTACCCGATTGCGTTTGGCATAGCAGGGCTGATTCCATTCAATGATGTCTCCTACAATGCACTGATTGACGGCGTTGCATTTACTAACGAGCTTGGCAATGCACAGACCGGCTGGACGAATGTGGGCGCTAATGAAGGGCGCGCAGATGACATGTGGCATGCTGCTATTAACAGCCGCGGGCAGTTCTTCAGCGCGAGCAATCCGGATGAATTGGTCAATTCTCTGGTAGCGGTGATGAACGCGATCGCTGATCGTGAATCCTCTGCAGCGTCTGTAGATTTGAACAGCAGCTCGATAGCGGCTGGGGTGGGTGTTTATCAGGCTCGCTTCTTTACAGACAACTGGACCGGAGATGTACAGGGCCGCCCAATTTCCGACGGCTCCAATAGCAATTCTTGCAATTCAAACCCGATTGCTACCGTTTGTTCTCCGGCCTGGAGTGCCGCGAGTAAAAACACCGTTGATGACCTATTCCCGGGTGGTGCAGACCAACGAATAGTCTTTACCGTTGACCCTGCGGCAGGCTTGGGCTCGCGCGGCAAACGATTCCGCTGGGCTAACTTGTCGGCTGCGCAACGGGCGCTAATACAAAATGGTGACTCCCTGCTGGTTGGACAACAGCGGCTGGATTATATAAGGGGCTCTGCTGCTAACGAAGAAGCTAACGGCGGCGGTTTCAGAACACGTGATGAGTCTCGACTGGGCGCGGTGGTTCATTCCTCGCCTGAATATGTTGGCAATGGCTTTGATGCCAGTGGTGAGTTTGATGTGCTGTATCCGGACGACCTGGAAAGCAGCGGCCAAACCCACAAAGACTTCCTGTGCAGCAATGCCACGGACTCTGATTCGGACGGAATCATCGACTCCTGCAGTTCTGGTATTCGAAACAGTCGTAACCCGGTTGTCTATGTAGGCTCAAATGATGGCATGCTGCATGCGTACGATGCACGACTGGACAGCGCAAATGGCGGTACGGAACTGTTCAGTTTTATTCCTGATACGGTTATTGAAAATTTGCATGAGTTGTCCAGTGTTACGTTTACAACGGGTTCATACGTTGATGGTGAGCTTGCGTCGTCGGACGTATTTTATAACAATGCCTGGCATACTATTCTGGTCGGCGGGCTTCGAACCGGTGGGCAAGCCTACTATGCCCTCGACGTTACCAACCCGGGGGCAATCAATGCCGAATCAAGTCTGACGGCAGATCAGTTGGTTCGCTGGGAATTTACTGATACCAACACCAGCGGTTTACCGGATGGAACGATAGGTGCCAATGGTGATCGCGACCTGGGCTTCACGTTTGGTGCGCCGCAAATCGTCAAAGTTAACTACACGGCGGGCGGGTCAAATACCGGTCGTTGGGTAGCGATCTTTGGCAATGGTTACAACGCTACATTTTCCGATGGTTCCGAGTCAGCTACTGGGCACGCGGTTGTCTATGTTGTTGACATTGAGACAGGTCTGCTCATCAGAAAGATCGACACTCAAGCTGGTTCGCTTGCCAACCCGAATGGCATCAGCGGCATTGCGCCCATACTGAATGATTCGGATTTGACTGTTGATTACGTGTACGCTGGTGATTTGCATGGCAACTTGTGGAAGTTTGATGTTAGTTCTGAAGACCCAGCCGATTGGGGGGCCGCGTATTCGGATGCCGGTGCGCCTGCACCGTTATTTGAGGCGACTGACGGAACGAATGCGCAACCTATCCAATCCACGCCGAGGATAAGCCGGCATTTCCAAGGTGGAAACCTGGTGTATTTCGGTACCGGGCGCTACCTGCAAGACACAGATAACGGGACAAATAGCCAGCAAGCATTTTATGGTATCTGGGATAGGGATATCTGCAATGTGTCGGGCGTTGAACAAAGTTGCGCGAATGCTCCTCCTGGCGACCCCAAAATACACGTGAGCAACACGGTGACGCGTGGCAATCTGGTGGCGCAAACTGTTACGGTCGACAACGCCGGAATTCGCGAGACAAGTAACAATACGATTAACTGGTCAACGCAGCAGGGCTGGTATGTGAACTTCCCGACCAACGATGGTGAGCGCGCAATAGGTACTCCTGTACTGCGCGGCGAAATCGTTATATTCACAACCCTGGAGCCGGACGATTCAGTGTGCGAGGCAGGTGGTAGCAGCTGGATTTATGCCCTGGATCGTATTGATGGCGGTCCGCCACCTGTGCAGGTGTTCGATCACAACGGTGATGGTAGTATCGATTCAAGTGATTACGGTGGTATCTCGTCTGCGACTCAAATTGATGCCGTGATATCTGACCCCACTTATGCAGAAGGCGCCGATGGCAAAGACTATGTTATTTATGGTTCCTCAGACCTCGGTGGTGCTGGTGGGGGGGTTGGCACGGCCGCTACACCGGACACTACAATTGAAGGTCGCGTTCGTTGGCGTCAGCTAAACTAATTTTGCTTAGGGTGTGTTTATGAAATCATTTTTATCGTTTCCGTTAGTAGCTCTCCTGCTTGTATTCGCCGTTCAGTTGAAAGCGCAGAATGCAGAACCCAACTACGCCGATTGGCCAACTGGCGCCATTTACGCAATTAATTTGCAAGAGAGAAAACTGGCGCTGAAAGACGAGGTATTCCGCGTGGCATTGAAAGTATCCATTTCTGATACAGAAAACAACAAAATGGCATTTAGCGAGTTGGAGCCACAATATTATGTGGCGTATCGACTTGAACCAGCTACCGGAGATATTATTGATATCGTTACCCTGGCCAAGCCATGAATGTACAGCAAAGCACTGAGGGCAGCATGAACAATGTGATTGGGCGCATGGGCGCATCTAAAAACCATAAAGGGTTTACCCTGGTAGAACTAATGATTGTCGTGGTCATTGTGGGTATTCTCGCCGCAGTGGCCATACCCAGTTATCAGAGCAGCATTCAGAAATCACGACGCGCTGACGCACAAGGTGCGCTGCAGCAGTTCAGGCAGGCAATGGAGCGCTTCTACAGTCAACGGTACACCTACCAGGGTGCCGCAGCGGCGGGAGCAAATACCGGCGTGCCGGCGATTTTTGCAACCCACTCACCGATAGATGGAGCGACTTTAGCAGCGGGGGGTACAAAGTACTATGACCTGGCTATTGATGACGCGACAGACACGACGTTTGTGATCAGCGCTACGCCCCGAGCGTCTGGTGGTCAGGACCAGGACCCCTGCGGCACCTTGACACTGACCAACACTGGTGTGCGCAGTTCGGCGGCCCCCGCTGGCGGTAAGTGTTGGGACCAATAGTATCCGCTTAGCAGCGGCTGTTATAGTCTGCGCCATCTCCTTTCGATAGTCTCGCCCTTCCAGCGCGGTTTAGTATCAGCATGCGACGGTAGCTATTGTCTGAAGTGCTGAGTGAGCAATAGGTGAAAGTACCGAACTCCTTGGCCATACCGTGCCTGGAAAATCGTATGTAGTGATTGCGTCCACCTGAAGCTCGCCATTCCAGCCTCCCTTGCCCGTGAATCTTTGGACCCCGTTCAATCAGCTTTTCACCTTCATCAAGTACCCTGTTGTCGTTATTGTCGTGGAACAATAGGGTTCCTGCTTGCCAGTTTTCGCTACAACGCCGGCCGTCCTCGCTGGCGCAATAAGTAGTGACCAACCCGCTGGTGATGGCTGTAGTTCGTGCGAGATTCAGTGATGCTATTAACGCGCGAACATCACTGCTGCCACGGCTTCGATCGATTGCCGAATTCAGCGGTGGCGCGCCAATAGAGAGAATCACGGCCACAATTAGCAAAATTGTGAGCCCCTCAAGCATGGAATAGCCGCGTGCATATTGCACGTGAGTGTGCGCGAACATATGACGCTCCTTGTCGTGATCGCATGTAGGTCTGCACGTCCTGTGCAGGGCGTTCAGCCACTAGTCTTTCGTAGTGATCATCAATAGTGACTGGCCACAGAGTAACCAAAAATAATTTGGTCTTATGTGGGCTAATTCCTACAATTCAGTACAGATATTGCCCATCAATCACCAGCGGATGTTAACTTACTTGATGTCTAACTTTTTCAGTTTGTAGCGTAAAGCTCGAAATGAAATGCCAAGCTGTTCTGCTGCGGCAGTTTTGTTCCAGCGGCACTGTTGCAAGGCGCGTTCAATGATGCCGCGTTCTACCTCTTGCAGATAGGTATCAAGAGAGTCAAATGTCGGGGCACTTTCTATTGGCGGAAACAAGCTGGCGTCAGGGGGTGTATCGGGGACTACCACTGTCATCTTGGTGCTTGCGTTTGTGTCGGACGTGGAGCGTTTGTTGGTGGTTAGCCCAAGATCTTCTAACTCTATGGTATGGCTTTCACACATTGCACAGGCACGTTCGAGAATATTCTGCAGTTCACGCACGTTGCCTGGAAAGTCGTATCTGCTTAATGCGTTCCAGGCCGGCTCACTCAATGTGTATGGCGATGCTGGATCACTCTTTTGCAACACCAATTCAGCAATAATTCGAATGTCTTCGCTGCGCTCCCGTAATGCCGGCACCGCGAGTTCAATCACATTAATTCGGTAGAATAGGTCCTGGCGGAATCTGCCCTGGTGCACCTCGTCTTGCAGATTCTTGTGAGTCGCACTCAATATGCGAACGTCTATACTGATTTCGTGATTGTCACCAACCGGTCTAACGGATTTTTCCTGTATCGCTCTGAGTAGTTTTACCTGCATGTCCAGCGGCAAATCCGCCACTTCATCAAGGAATAGCGTACCGCCACCCGCCGCTTGAAATAAACCCTGCTTATCGCTCACGGCGCCTGTGAAGCTGCCTTTCTTGTGACCAAAAAACTCGCTTTCCATTAGCTCTGTTGGTATCGCACCACAATTGACGGCGACAAAGGGATTGTCAGAGCGAGGGCCACTGTTATGAATCAGTCGCGCAACCAACTCTTTACCGCTGCCAGATTCGCCGCTGATATAGACCGGTGCCTGACTGCGTGACAGCTTGGATATTTGTCGCCTGAGTTCCACAGCCTTGGGTGACTTGCCCAGTAACTCGAGCTCGGGCTCAATGCGGTTGTCGGTGTCTGTCGATAAGCGTAACGCAGTTTGTATTAGGCCGCGCAGCCTCTCCAGTTCGATCGGCTTACTCACAAAATCAAATGCACCCGATTTCAGTGCCGAGATGGCAGTGTCTACGCTGCCGTAGGCGGTGATTACGGCAACCGGCAGCCTCGGTGCTTCAGTCTGAATGAATTTGACTAAATCAAGGCCGTTGCCGTCCGGCAAATTCATGTCGGTTAGGCAGAGCTCGAAACGGTTCTGTTCTAAGGCGCCAATAGCGTCTTCAAGTGTGGCCACACTGTGAGTTTCTAACCCCATTCTTGCCAGAGTGATTTCCAGAAGCTCGCGTATATCCGGTTCGTCATCAACCACTAGAACGTGTGCGCTGGTCATTCTTCTGTCGCCAGTTTTTTCATGGGGTGTGCAAACGTAATTCTAAAACAGCTGCCATTGTCTGGCGTAGGTAAATAGTCCAGTCGAGATTGGTTGGCCTCGCAAAGTTCTCTGGCGATAAACAGCCCCAGCCCTGTGCCGCTGGCCTCGCTGGTGCTGAACGGCTCGAACAGATGGTCAACCTGCTCGGCAGCAACACCGTCACCATCATCTTCAACATCAATAATCGGCAGTCCATCCGTTGCATTCACGTTTGCAACAATACGAATCCGCGGTACGCCGGTTTTTTTCTCGCTGTACCTCAGTCCGTTTGAGCAGACATTGCTTAGTACCTGGTCAAGTTGGCTGGGGTCGAATGCGACTTGAATGGTGTCAGCGCCGCTACTGAGTATGATTTGGCTGCTTGCATTGCTCTGCTGCATTTGTGAGACAAACTGCTTTAGCCATTCGTTCAACTCAAAACGCTCAGGTCTGGATGCTCTTCTACGTGACAGTTGGAGCACATTTTCAACAATGCGATTCATCCTTGCAGAATGGTTGGTAACGATATCGCAGAGTCTCCGATCTTCATCATTAATCTTGTCAGACTCATTCAATAGTTGTGCAGCATGACTGATTGCGCCCAGAGGGTTTCGAATTTCATGAGCAATGCTCGCCGTTAAGCGGCCCAATGAAGCCAGCTTTATTTGCTGTGCCTGTTGCCGTGTTCTGCTGGTGTCTTCAAGGAAAATGAGAATTTGACCTTCATCTTCCTCGGCAAGCGGCATAAACTCAGATTGCAACAGTGCGCCGGCTTTTCGCACGCGAAACGGTCGTGTTCTAACGTCTGGCCTTTGTTGCCATTGTGCTATGCTGTTGAGCAATGGCTCCGGAAGCTGCTTTTCGTGGCCCGTCAGGTTTAGCATGGACATCGCTGAATCGTTGGCAGAATGCAATGTTTGGTTTCCGTCCACCACCAGCACACCGGTTTGCATTCGCCTGACAATCAGTTGATTAAGGTATTCCGAATGTGCCAGTTCCCTTGCTCTTTCAGCCGCCAGGTGTTGGCTGTCTTCAATTCGTTTGACCAATAGCTGGACCAGAAGAACGGTCGCGAAGAAAATAGCGCCTTGTACGCCGGCATTGATCAGCGCATTGTTTTCAACGATACCCAGTTTTACCAGATAGCTGACGTTCAACAGTGTGGCAATACTGGCCAATGCCGCCACCAGCAGCGCAAGCCGATCTCGAAAGAAGATACCGCCGCACGCTACAGTCAGGGTCATGATCAAACTAAGGCCGGTGCTAAGTCCGCCACTTGCATACGCAATAAGTGTTAGTGCGCCGATATCAACCAGGAAGAAATAACAGAACAGTTCGAGCTTGCTCAGTGATCGCTGCGTTAGCCCGGCATAGAAGTGCGCAATGACACTCAGGAAAAAATAGGTACCAATCGTGTAGAGAAAAAGGTTGGGCTTATACGCACTCTCGACGGTCGTCGTCATCTGCACCAGAAATACGCCCAATATCAGAGCCGCCAGTATTATCCGGTACAAACCAAAGATACGAAGTGTTTGTTCTGCTTCGCCTGATTGGGTGTTGTCTATGCTCAGTGCGTTCACAAGCGACCACTCTTAATGTTGGTTCTGGTCTCTGTGTTCGTCGCAGCAGAACCACCGATCATTTTCCTTGATGGCATTGTCTTCAGGCACATGAGTGCCGCATACATCGCAGGCAACCATAGTGCTGCTGCGTTGCTGGGTGGTAGATGGTGTTGGACCTGAGGTTTTTCTTCGTACGTATCGCCAAATCAACCAAATACACAGTAGTACCGCGAGCAAGCGTAGCAGTCCGATAAATCCCATAGCTAATCACCTCTTGGAAGATAGGAATAATGGTCTTGTAGTGAATCAAAATCCAGTGCTAAAGGTGTAAATCAGACCGTTTGTGCTTGCTGCTGACATCACGCTGGGCTTGCTACCCGTTGCAGCACCCGCGACAATAGACACCGAACGATCGTGGAGACCCAGCCATGCCAGGCCTTAAAGTAGTAATGGCGCAAACCAATCCGCTAGTCGGTGCGATTTCTCGAAATACTGAGCAGATTATCACCTTGTCGAAGCAAGCTCGCGATGAGTATTCTGCGGACGTTCTGGTGTTCCCAGAGTTGTCCATCACGGGTTACCCGCCGGAAGATTTGCTGCTGCGACCTAGCCTTGCCGGGCGCGTTGAACGCGCCTTGCAGCAAATCAAGGCTGCGGTTACCGGAATTTATGTGGTTGTGGGTTATCCCCGCCAGCACGGTAGTGCGCTGTTCAATGCAGCGGGTGTTATTTACAACGGTGACATTATTGCAGAGTATCACAAGCACGAGTTGCCTAATTACAGGGTGTTTGACGAGAAGCGCTATTTCACTGCAGGTTCCGAACCGGCGGTTGTTGATATTGGCGGTTGTCGCGTGGGGTTGACGATATGTGAAGATATCTGGCAAGAAGGCCCGGTAGGTAAAGCGAAAGTAGCCGGCGCCGACTGTGTGATCAATATCAACGCATCGCCATACTATATTGGCAAGCAGACGATTCGAGAAGACGTGGTATTGAAGCGGGCCAGAGAGCACCAGCTACCGATTCTCTATGTGCATATGGTGGGTGGTCAGGACGAGCTTGTGTACGACGGCGGGTCCTTTGCTGCAAACCCGGATGGCCTGGCGATGCGCGCCCCTAATTATGATGAAGGCTTGTTTGAGGTTGCGCTTTCCAAGAGCAGTGCGGGTAGCTGGCGCTGGCAGGAAGGTGATAAAGCCGCATTGTTGGAGCGTTTGCCCGAGGTGTACAACGCACTGGTGCTGGGTGTTCGAGACTATGTGAACAAAAATGGTTTCAAAAATGTCATTTTAGGATTGTCAGGCGGCATTGATTCAGCACTCACCCTAACGGTAGCTGCAGATGCCCTGGGCGCTGAGCGGGTGGCTGCCGTAATGATGCCATTTCGCTACACCTCGCAAATTAGCAAGGACGATGCCGAAGAAGAAGCCAGTAATCTGGGTGTGAAATACAGCGTTATTCCGATTGAGCCGATGTACACCGCGTTTATGTCCGCACTGGAGCCTGAATTCGAAGGCTACGAACCTGATACCACTGAGGAAAACCTGCAAGCACGTTGCCGTGGTGTGGTCTTGATGGCTATCTCCAATAAGACCGGCGCCTTGGTGTTAACTACCGGCAATAAGAGCGAAATGGCGGTGGGCTATTCCACCTTGTACGGCGACATGGCCGGTGGCTTTGATGTGTTGAAAGATGTGCCAAAAATGCTTGTCTACGAGCTGTCCAGATACCGCAACACCATTGCGCCAGTCATCCCGCAGCGAGTAATCGACCGCGCACCGTCTGCTGAGCTGGCGCCGGATCAAACTGACCAGGATAATCTGCCAGCGTACCACATACTGGACGCAATTCTTGAGCTCTACGTTGAGCAGGATCAAAGCGCGACTGCGATTGCAGCGCAGGGTTTCGACGAAGCCGTTGTGCGGCGAGTCATTCGGCTGGTTGATCTGAACGAGTACAAACGCAGGCAAGCGCCGATCGGAGTGCGTATAACTCAGCGTGGCTTTGGGCGCGATCGACGCTACCCGATCACATCAGGTTGGGAGATTGGAGACTAGACTGCTACGGGCGGTAATCAAACGTCAGCGGTTCATTGCGGTCAAACAGGCCAAAGGTCAGCATGTTCACCATTGAGCGCTGCTGATTCTCCGGATTGAAATTGGTTTTGAATGAGCCGTCTTTGTTAAGCGCCGGGTGCTCGGGATAATTTGCAACTAACACTCTCAAACTGTCGTCAGCAAGGTCTTGCAAGCCCAGTAATTGGTACGCTTGCACCATAACTGCCAACGCATCGGGTACTGCAGTTGTTTGTTGATAGTTCTCTAACACGTAGCGACCCCGGTTCGCGGCCGCCTGGTAGGCTCTGCGTTTAAAATAGTAATTGGCTACATGGATCTCATAACGTGCAAGCAAATTTCGCAGGTGGACCATTCTGGCCTTGGCGTCGGGAACGTATTCGCTGTCGGGGAAGCGTGCGAGCAATTGCGCAAAGTCATTAAAAGAGTCTCTCGCCGGTCCTGGGTCGCGCTGCGTCAGATCGGTTGGCAGGAAGCGATCTAAGAACCCCTGGCCCTCTGCATACCGTGCCAGTCCTTTCAGGTAATAGGCGTAGTCTACGCTGGGGTGATGCGGGTGCAGCCGAATGAAACGATCTGCCGCTGCGATTGCCGATTCAAGCTCAAAGCCCCGGTAATAGGCGTAGATGATTTCTAATTGTGCCTGTTCGGCAAATGGGCCGAACGGGTAGCGCGATTCAAGTAACTGAAGGTTCTGGATTGCCGAGCTGTAGTTTTGGCTTTCGAGTTGCCGCTGCGCAATATCATAAAGTTGCTTTTCACTGGCATCGGAGTTCACTTTGTCGTCGGTTGACGAACACGCAGACAAGACCAGAGAAAAACAGAGCAATGCCGCAAAGCGTCGGTAATATCTGCAATACATCATCAAGAGCTCAAATTCGTTGTATATTCAGTGTCTTGCTGCCTGACGTTGGTAAAGCGAGCAATTTCTGCGCCGTATTGTAGCGACTCTGACGCCCATGCCAAGCAGTTTAAATGCGCATAGTTGGGTGCGCGGAGCCCAGGGTTCACAACCGGTTGGACATAAACCATGACAGAGTCATTACCCGCCATTGCGCTTGAAGCCAAAATTGAGCCGCACCAGGACGCTATGCGTTTAGACCTCGCCGCGGCGGAACTGTTCCCGGCCTATTCGCGCTCCAGAATACAAACCTGGATTAAGAGCGGAGAATTGCAACTCAACGGTGCCTCAGCGGGGGTCCGGCATAAAGTGGCGCCAGGCGATCGTATTTGTCTACAGGCAGTTCCTGAACCCGACCTGGCCTGGCAAGCAGAAGACCTTGCCGTTGAGTTCGTGTACCGAGACGAATCGATTGCGGTGATCAATAAACCGGCAGGCTTGGTCACGCATCCAGGTGCTGGCAACTGGTCGGGCACATTGGCGAATGGCCTATTGCATCACATACCGTCGCTGGCCGCGGTTCCCCGAGCCGGTATTGTCCATCGTCTGGATAAAGATACCAGTGGTTTGCTGGTGATCGGTCTTGATTTGGCTGCGCACCAATCGTTGGTGCAGCAGCTGCAAGCCCGTACGGTGAGTCGTCAATACGTTGCGTTCACAATCGGCCACCCGGGCTCCAGAGGAACCATTGACAAACCGCTGGGCCGCCACCCCCGCCAGAGGCAGAAGATGGCGGTAAGAAGAGAAGGCGGCAAGCAGGCGATAACCCACTTCGAAACGCAAGAATACCTGGATGGGGTTGCCCGCGTCACATTGAAACTCGAAACAGGACGAACCCACCAGATCCGAGTGCACATGGCAGACCTGGGTTATCCATTGTTGGGTGACCCTTTATACGGGGGTCGCTTGCGAAAAAACCTCGGCGTTCACATAGACGCAGTACGTCGGTTTGGACGGCAAGCTCTACATGCCGAAGCCTTGTCTTTGCAGCATCCCGCAACCGGTGAGATTCACGAATGGCACATTCCATTACCGGACGATATGCGCGCTTTGCTTGAGCATCTACGTCAATGAGCGAAGTACCTGCTCGTTACGATTTGCCGGATAACTGCCTGGTGCCAGACTGGCCAGCACCAGACAATATAGTAGCCTTTACTACGCTGAGGTCCGGTGGCGTCAGCAAAGAACCTTACGCTAGCTGGAATTGCGCAGATCATGTCGGCGACCAACACGCTGATGTTCAGGCTAATCGCCAGCGTCTCAGCGCTGTGTTGCCGGAGAACACGCGCTTGCATTGGCTGCAACAGGTGCATAGCGACCATATACATCGGCCGCTGCACGCCGGGCCACCGGCCGTGCCGGTTGGCGATGCCTGGTACTGCGAGCAAGCGCTGCAAGCCTGTTGCATACTGACAGCCGATTGCTTGCCGGTGTTGATCTGTGATGTGCAGGGCGCGCAAGTGGCGGCGGTGCATGCGGGCTGGCGTGGCGTGGCGAACCGTTTGGTAAACAAAGTGCTGACGCAGTTCAGTGGGCCTGCCAATCAGTTACTGGTGTGGATTGGGCCTGGCATTTCAGCACAATACTTTCGGGTTGGTGAGGATGTTAGAGGAACTTTGCTGGACGCTGTGGCGACACCGCCATCAGGATGTTACCGCGCCGCGGGGGAGCATGGTTTCAGCTACGTCGACCTGGCCAGTATGGTGCGCGCGCAATGTCGGGAACATGGAGTTGCAGGGGTCTATGGTGGCGAGTACTGCAGTTTCGCAGATGTTGATCGTTATTTTTCGTATCGCAGGGATACGATAACCGGTCGCAATGTGAGCCTTATCTTACGACAAGAATAGACTTGAAAACCTGAATTTTGTCCGCATATTGAGTGCATAGACAACATTCTGGTGATCATCGTGAGAGCAGACAAATTTACCACACAGTTACAAACCGCCCTGGGCGACGCGCAATCGCTTGCAATCGGTAACGACCACAACCAACTCGAGGCTGCGCATCTGTTTACCGTGTTGCTCGAGCAGTCCGGAGGAACCCTCTCGCCGTTGCTGCTGAAATCAGGCGCAAACGTCAGTCACGTTGCACAGGCGCTAAAGCAGGCGGTCGATAAATTTCCTACCTTGAACAACCCAAGCGGTGAGATTCAAATATCACCGAATTTTAATCGTTTGCTTAATCTGACGGATAAGCTCGCGCAGCAATTAGGTGACAGTTACATTTCCAGCGAACTTGTGCTGTTGGCGGCGCTCAAATCCGACCTTCCGATCGGGGGGGTGTTGCGAGAAGCGGGTGTTAATGCAGACGCTGTAGAAAAAGCCATTCAGGACTTACGAGGTGGAGAAGCCGTGGACAATCCAGACGCCGAAAATAGCCGTCAAGCGCTTGAAAAATACACAATAGACTTAACTGAGCGCGCCGAGCAGGGCAAGCTGGACCCGGTGATTGGTAGAGACGATGAGATTCGACGCACCATTCAGGTATTGCAGCGGCGCACAAAAAACAACCCGGTATTAATTGGTGAACCAGGCGTGGGTAAAACCGCGATTGTTGAGGGCTTGGCCCAGCGTGTGATCAATGGCGAAGTACCCGAAGGGCTCAAAGATAAGCGCATATTGTCGCTAGACCTCGGTGCACTATTGGCAGGTGCGAAGTTTCGCGGTGATTTCGAAGAGCGGCTGAAAGCGGTTCTTAATGAGTTGGGTAAGCAAGAGGGCAGGGTAATCCTGTTCATTGATGAATTGCACACAATGGTTGGCGCTGGCAAGGCGGAAGGTTCCATGGATGCCGGCAATATGCTTAAACCTGCGCTGGCGCGCGGTGAACTTCATTGCGTGGGCGCAACCACTCTTGATGAATACCGCCAATACATTGAAAAAGACGCGGCACTCGAACGTCGATTCCAAAAAGTGCTGGTGGGAGAGCCCAGCGAGGAAGATACAATCGCGATTCTGCGCGGCTTGAAAGAGCGCTATGAAGTTCATCACGGCGTGGATATTCGCGACTCGGCAATTATTGCTGCGGCCAAATTATCGCAGCGTTACATCACAGATCGTCAGCTGCCGGATAAGGCCATCGATCTGATTGATGAAGCGGCCAGTCGCATACGCATGGAAATTGACTCCAAACCGGAAGCGTTGGATAAACTGGATCGCCGCTTAATCCAACTGAAGATTCAGCGTGAAGCGATCAAGAACGACGAGGATGAGGCGGCTAAGAAACAGCTGGCGCTGCTGGAAGATGATATAGCCGAGGTGGAAAAAGAATACGCTGACCTGGAAGAGATCTGGAAGGCTGAGAAAGCCGAAGTGGATGGTTCGCAACAGATAAAAAGCGAGCTGGAGCAGGCGCGCCTTGATTTTGAGGCAGCGCAGCGCAAAAGTGACCTTACACGCATGTCTGAGCTTCAGTATGGTGTGATTCCTGAGTTGGAGAAACGACTTGCCTCCATTGCAGAAGAGGTGCCAAAAGCGGAAGAAGGGCATACGGCTGCACGGTTGTTACGTCACCATGTGACCGACGAGGAAATTGCCGAGGTGGTTTCCAAGTGGACCGGAATTCCGGTCTCCAAGATGCTGGAGGGTGATCGTGAAAAACTCCTGCGTATGGAGGATATGTTGCACGAGCGCGTGGTTGGGCAGCACGAGGCTATTGTTGCTGTGTCGCATGCGGTGCGGCGATCTCGTGCCGGCCTATCCGATCCAAAACGCCCGAATGGGTCATTTCTGTTCCTGGGCCCAACCGGCGTAGGTAAAACCGAGCTGTGTAAGGCGCTGGCGGAATTCCTGTTTGACAGTGAAGACGCGATGGTTCGTATCGACATGTCAGAGTTTATGGAGAAGCACTCTGTTGCCAGGCTGATTGGAGCGCCACCTGGTTATGTGGGGTATGAAGAAGGCGGTTATCTGACCGAAGCGGTGCGCCGTCGCCCGTATTCACTGCTGCTGCTCGACGAAGTTGAGAAGGCGCACCCCGATGTGTTTAATATTCTGCTGCAGGTGCTGGAGGATGGCCGCTTGACCGATGGACAGGGCCGCACCGTTGATTTCAGAAATACGGTTGTGGTTATGACGTCAAATCTTGGATCGGACTCCATTCAGGAAATTGGCCAGGCTGCAAATGAAGGAGACGAGGACGCCACTTACTCGGCGATGAAGAGTGCTGTGATGGCCGTGGTTGGTCAGCACTTTCGTCCCGAATTCATTAACCGTATCGATGAAACGGTGGTGTTCAAACCCCTGGCTAAATTCCAGATCCGGGGTATTGCGGAGATACAGCTGCAGTTACTGCAGGCTCGCCTGGCCGAGCGCGAGCTTGATCTGCAGTTAAGCGATGACGTCATGGACACATTGATAGACGCAGGCTTTGACCCTGTTTATGGTGCGAGACCGCTTAAGCGTGCAATTCAACAGCTGATCGAGAACCCGTTAGCCGAAGAATTGCTTGCTGGTAAGTACCTGGTAGGCCAGACGATTAGAGCGTCTATGGAAGAAGGCAGTGTTGTATTCAGCGCAGCCGCAGACTAGTCCGCGTTAGCAGTACAGCAAGTAACGTGGCGGCTCGGGGTAAGTGACTTGGGCGCGGGTGTGATCAGCAATAGGTCTTGATCGCCTCGCGCGCTTTTTCTTTCTGTTTATCCTTCTCTTCATCCGACAGATAGCGTTCTTCGCCATTTTCATCCGTTTGACGAATTCGGGCCCGGTCAGTCAGCACTTTCAGGTTGTATTTGGCGCGTTCGCATATGTCCTTGTTCTTTTTTGGCTTTGGAGGCGCAACTTCAGCAGCCGCCGTTTCGTCCTTCGATTCAGCCGCTGGCTCTTCGCCAGAGTATTCGCCTGGCTCAACGCGCTCTCGGCGTGACGATTGCTTGGACGGCTTGCCCGTGGTGGTGCTCATTTGAGTCGCCTCTACACCCTGAGGCGGGTGTTCGCCGTAATGCACCGTACCGTCACTGGTCGTCCAGCGATATACCTGCCCGGCTTCTGTTGTACTGCTGATCAGCAGGCTTGCAACCAGGCACAGCCCTAATGCCACTAAGGTCAGCCGACGGGTGAGATCGCGTTGTCTAGCGAGTGTGGAATGGGGTGTGGTTTGGTCAGTGCCCGGCATAGCATTTCTCTAACGAGTTTCGTACCACTTAATAGTAGGTTAGTAGCCCGTAACTTGCGAACACCTGAAATGTTAAAATTGCGTGCCACATTGAATGGTTTTGGCCAGGCAGGCAAAGCACTAAATCTATGATTTCTATTGACTTAACGCGTAAAACACTAAAAAATTGCGGGTTACCTGTTTAATTCGGGAATTTGTGGTTTTACGTCACATTTTCGCGTTGCAGTGAGCAAACAAATCTTTGTGAGAGTGACGATGAGTGGTGATGAGGAGCTGATGTCTGGCGGTGAAATGCTTGCCAGAGCGCTGCGCGACGAAGGGGTTGAGTTTATCTTTGGGTACCCTGGCGGCGCTGTGCTGCACATTTACGACGCCCTGTTCAGAACCAATGACATTCCTCATATTTTGGTCCGTCACGAACAGGCCGCTACGCACGCAGCGGATGGCTATACCAGGGCTACCGGGAAAATACCTGTCGTATTGGTCACATCGGGCCCGGGTGCGACCAATGCCATTACCGGCATTGCCACGGCGTATATGGATTCAATTCCAATGGTTGTGCTGTCCGGTCAGGTTCCATCCAACGTGATAGGCGAGGATGCCTTTCAGGAAACGGACATGGTCGGTGTTTCTCGGCCCATTGTAAAACACAGCTTCCAGATCACGGATCCGCGCGACATTCCCGCAACGATCAAAAAAGCGTTTTATCTGGCGGGCAGCGGTCGACCCGGCCCCGTCGTGGTTGATATACCCAAAAACAAGACAGCACCGGGGGAGCAGTACCCGTATTCCTACCCTGAATCAGTGAGCATGCGCTCCTACAACCCGACCAAGCGCGGGCATGGCAAGCAGATCAAGAAAGCCGCAAAGTTGCTGGTATCCGCCAAACGACCGATTATATACAGCGGCGGCGGCGTTATTCAGGGCGAGGCCTCAGATCAGCTGATAGCGCTTGCGCGGAAGCTGAATTTTCCGGTTACCAACACTCTGATGGGTCTTGGCGCGTATCCGGCATCAGATAGGCAGTTTGTTGGTATGCTTGGAATGCACGGTTTTTATGAGGCCAACATGGCCATGCATCACAGCGACCTGGTGTTTGCAGTGGGTGCGCGATTTGATGACCGCGTTACTAACACTATCTCAAAGTTCTGCCCGGATGCGACTATCGTACATGTTGATGTAGATCCGACCTCTATTTCAAAAACCGTGAATGCAGACGTACCAATTGTGGGCGCGGCATCTGTGGTGCTTGAAGAACTGCTTGAGTTGGTGAAAGCGGAAATGAGCAGTGGCGAAAGCAGTTACGACAGTGATGCTATCGCTCGCTGGTGGACGCAAATAGATGCATGGCGTGAAGCGCATGGGTTATGGCACGCACCGCGTTACAACACGAACTCGGATAAAATCATGCCACAGCAAGTGGTTGAAATGCTGTACAAGGTTACTGGTGGCGAGGCGTACGTGAGTTCAGACGTTGGCCAGCACCAAATGTTTGCTGCGCAGTATTATCGCTTTGATAAGCCGCGCCGTTGGATTAACTCCGGTGGTCTGGGCACAATGGGCTTTGGCTTGCCAGCCGCTATGGGCGCCAAACTCGCGCATCCGGATGCCGACGTTGTGTGCGTTACCGGGGAAGGCAGCATTCAAATGAATATTCAGGAGCTGTCGACCTGCACGCACTACAATATTCCGGTAAAGATCATTAATATCAATAACCAGGCCCTGGGTATGGTTAAGCAGTGGCAAGACATGCAGTATGGTGGTCGGCACTCGGAAAGCACCTATGCCGATTCTTTGCCTGATTTCGTGAAGCTTGCAGAAGCCTACGGGCATGTCGGTATGCGTGTGGATAAGCCGGAAGAACTTGAAGAGAAGATGCGCGAATGCTTTGCGCTGAAAGATCGCTTGGTGTTTATGGACATCTATGTTGACCCGGAGGAGCATGTTTACCCTATGTTGATTGCACCGAATGGCAGCATGCGTGACATGTATCTCAGCAAAACGGAGCGAAGCTAATGAGACGCACTTTGTCTTTGTTGATGGAAAACGAGCCCGGTGCGCTGTCACGTGTTGTCGGCCTGTTTTCGCAACGTGGATACAATATTGAAACCTTGTCGGTCGCGCCCACTAACGATGAAAGTCTTTCCCGGCTAACGCTTACCACCATCGGGGATGATCGTATTATCGAGCAGATTACCAAGCAGCTAAACAAGCTGATTGACGTGATCAAGGTAATCGATCTCACCGATGGTGCGCATATTGAGCGTGAGTTGATGCTGATTAAAGTACGCGCCAAGGGTGAGCAACGCAACGAAGTTAAGCGCTGCGTTGATATCTTCCGTGGCACAATTGTTGATGTGCTGCCAGATATCTACGTGGTTCAGCTGGCAGGTACAAGCAGCAAACTCGACGCGTTTATTGATGCGATGGGCGAGGCCGGAATTCTTGAAGTGGCTCGAACTGGCGTGGCTGGAATTGCACGTGGCGCTAAGGCGCTTAAGATCTAGAAAAAATGTCTCGTGCGTAGCTGGTATCAAGGCCCGCAGTGGATCACATGTCGCTAGCCAACATGTAATCTGCGGCCTCAGTGCCATGGTGTTTTTCTGCAGTGCGAATTAGAGCTTTCTGCATGACTCTCGATGCTACAGATCTAAGGATCTAAAACAGAAGCACTGAGGCTTTGGCGCGATAGGTGCCGGGCGAGACTGTTTGAGACATGGATGTCGAAAACACCAACAGTATGTCCTTTAGGGAAGCCCCCATGGATGGGTTCACGGCGTGTCTCGCCCGGCACCTATCGTGCCAATGCCGGTCTACCAGTCTACCAGTCTAAACAATCCGCTTCATAGCTGTCATATGCCTACGCAATTCCTTGCCCACAATCTCAACCGGGTGATTGCGAACAGCTTCATTAATAGCAATCAGTTCCATATTGTCGACACTGCCATCATCACCAAGACCGCGACCGATTACATCTGTATCAATGCGAGTCATAAACTCTTCCAGCATTGGGCGAGCTGCCTGGTCAAACAGGTAGCAACCGTATTCAGCGGTATCGCTGATTACGATGTTCATTTCGTAGAGTTTGCGACGAGCAATGGTGTTTGCAATCAGTGGCGTCTCATGCAGCGACTCGTAATACGCTGACTCGGCGATGATGCCTGCTTCAGTCATAACTTCAAACGCCAGTTCAACGCCTGCTTTCACCATAGCGACCATCAGGATGCCATTGTCGAAGTATTCCTGCTCGCTGATGTCTTTGTCGGTATTGGTGGTTTTCTCAAACGCTGTTTCAGCGGTGGCAGCGCGCCACTTCAACAGGTTAACGTCGTCGTTTGCCCAATCAGCCATCATGGTGCTGGAAAAATGCCCGCTGATAATGTCATCAATATGCTTCTCGTACAGAGGACGAAGCGTACTGCGTAACTCTTCAGCCAGCTCAAATGCACGAACTTTGGCTGGGTTGGACAAACGGTCCATCATGTTGGTGATGCCGCCGTGCTTCAGCGCTTCGGTGATGGTTTCCCACCCGTACTGAACCAGCTTGGCTGCATAACCGGCATCAATGCCTTGTTCAACCATTTTGTCGAAGCAGAGTATTGAGCCTGTTTGCAGCATGCCGCAAAGAATGGTTTGTTCGCCCAGCAGGTCCGATTTCACCTCTGCAATGAACGAGCTTTCGAGCACGCCAGCGCGATGGCCACCCGTACCCGCAGCGTATGCCTTCGCGAGCTCCAGCCCATCGCCATTGGGGTCGTTCTCGGCATGAACAGCAATCAAAGTGGGCACGCCAAACCCTCTTTTGTACTCTTCACGGACCTCGGTGCCCGGGCATTTGGGGGCAACCATAATGACGGTCAAATCGTCGCGGATCTGCTTGCCTTCCTCAACTATATTAAAGCCGTGGGAATACGCCAGGCAGGCATTCTGTTTCATCAACGGCATTACTGCATCAACCACCGACGAGTGCTGCTTATCGGGGGTAAGGTTAAGGACCAGATCGGCCTGCGGTACCAGTTCTTCATAGGTACCAACGGTGAAGCCATTATCGGTCGCGTTTTTCCAGCTCTGGCGCTTCTCGGTGATGGCTGCTTCACGAAGCGCATAGGATACGTCCAGGCCACTGTCACGAAGGTTCAGACCTTGATTCAAGCCTTGTGAACCGCAGCCGATCACGACCAGTTTCTTACCTTTCAATTTCTCCACGCCGTCAGCAAATTCGGCGGCATCCATGAAGCGGCACTTACCCAATTGTTGAAGTTGTTTGCGCAATGGCAGCGAATTGAAATAGTTCATGATCCTCTCTGTACAGTGACGTTTTTGCAGGCGCGCAGCATACAACATTCCGCTTGACGGGTATAATACTTCTGCACCCCAGGGTAGGCCCATGACTGACTCCAACGATACTAATAAGCGCTCAAGTCCTGATTCAGACCGTAAAGACTCCGGCTTGGAAAACCTGTTGCCTATCGACGAGCACGTTGAGGTGGTTTCCGAGAATGGGCGAAAGGTACAGCGCAAGGGCATTTACTTGCTGCCTAATCTGTTTACCACGGCAGCGTTGTTTTCCGGGTTTTATGCGATAGTTGCAGCAATTAACGCTGATTTTGCGTCGGCCGGTTTGGCGATTTTCTTTGGTCAGATGCTTGATGGTATGGACGGTCGGATTGCGCGCCTGACCAACTCGCAGAGCAAATTTGGTGAAGAATACGACAGCCTTTCCGATCTGGTGACATTTGGAGTTGCCCCAGCGCTGATTATGTTTAACTGGTGTCTAAGTGATTTGGGTAAGCTGGGTTGGTCTGTCGCGTTTATCTATCTGCTCTGTGCAGCGCTTCGCCTGGCTCGATTCAATGCGCAGGCCGACACGGCCGACAAACGTTTTTTCACGGGTTTGGCAAGCCCTCCCGCGGCTATGCTGGTTGCATCCACCGTATGGCTGTTTACTGAATTTGGCGTCTCAGGCTTAGAGCTGGATCGTGCTGCTCAGCTGATATTTGCCGGTTTTACTGCGCTGGTGGGTCTGCTGATGGTGATCAATGTGCCATACCACAGCTTTAAGGGTATTGACCTCAAGGGCCGCGTGCCCTTTCTAACCATGTTTTTGATCACAATGTTATTTGTCGTGATTGCCATGGCTCCTTCACTGGTGCTATTTCTGATGGCGTCAAGTTACGCGTGTTCGGGCCCTATTGCTTACGGATGGCGGCTTGTATCCGGTAAGAGGTCGGCTGCTGAACGTTAATTGAATTTTTTACTCAGAGCCGGTCTAAAGTAGCGACTGTGTTAAAAGCCCGGGATTCAGACAATGCTGATTACGAAGCCAAACGATGTTCTTTCATCCGAAATAACTCCGGAATCTGTGTATCTGAACCGTCGAAAATTTGTGGGCGCCTCCGGCAGCCTGTTGCTTGGTGGCGCACTCGCTGCCTGCGGAAAAACAGAGCAGGCCGAAGCGAAGGTGAGCGAGCCCCCGTCTGATTTGGCAGCACTTGAGTTTTCCGCCGTCAAAAAAGACGCGGCAAACCCTTTTTATACGACGGAAGCCCTCACACCGTATGCAGATGTTGCGCGGTATAACAATTTCTACGAGTTTGGCACAGGCAAAGACGACCCTTACAAATACGCTTCTGCACTGACCACCAATCCCTGGCAGGTTAAAGTAGACGGCGAAGTAGCAAAACCGGGGACATATAACCTGGAAGATATTCTTGCCAAAAACCCTCTCGAAGAGCGGATTTATCGCCTCAGATGCGTTGAAGCCTGGTCAATGGTTATTCCCTGGGTGGGGTTTCCATTGGGCGCTATGCTGCAGCAATTTGAACCGACCAGCGATGCGAAATATGTAAAGTTTGAAACGCTGGTGCGTAAAGAGGAGATGCGAGGGCAGCGTTCGTTTTCAAGCACCATTGATTGGCCGTATGAAGAAGGCCTGCGTATGGATGAGGCAATGCATCCACTTAGCTTTATGGCAACGGGCTTGTACGGCCGCGAAATACCTAAGCAGAATGGCGCACCGTTGCGCCTGGTGATGCCTTGGAAATACGGTTTCAAGAGTATTAAGTCCATTGTTCGAATCAGCTTTAGCAAACGCCAGCCGGCGACCAGTTGGCAACAGATAGCGCCGCATGAATATGGCTTCTATGCGAATGTGAACCCCGAGGTAGACCACCCTAGATGGAGTCAGGCATCCGAACGGCGCTTACCGTCGTCTTTGTTTGAGCCAAATCGTATTGAAACCAGACTATTCAATGGCTATGCAGAGCAGGTGGCCGGGCTATACAGCGGGATGAATCTGGTTAGGTATTATTGAGCCAGATCATATGAAATCTTCATTGCGCCGCAACAAGTGGGCATTGATACTGCTGCTGGCGCTGCCGGCAATTGGCTTAAGCTACGCAGCGGCCATGAACCAGCTTGGACCAGACCCCGCCGATGTGCTGGTGGCAGAAACAGGCGAGTGGACAATCAGACTATTGTGCCTGACCTTATTTATCTCCCCGCTTGCCAGCTTGCTTCGATCGCGCAGCAGTTTTAGGCCATTGCCCTATCGCCGCATTATCGGCGTTGCCACCTGGGTGTACGGTGTCTTGCATCTTTTGTGTTACTCGGCGTTCTTATTGGCGTTTCAGTGGGGTGATATTGGTGCAGAGCTGATTGAGCGGCCTTACATCACAGTTGGGTTCGCCGCTGTTTTGCTCATGACGCCTTTGGCCATAACTTCTACGGATGGCATGGTTCGCAAGCTGAAAAAACGCTGGAAATCACTTCACAAGCTCATCTATATCGTGGCCTTGCTCGCGGTGGCTCATATCGTCTGGCAAATTCGAAGTGACGCCGGCGAAGCTATCGTGTATTCGCTGATCATCGCTTGCCTACTGCTTTGGCGTTTTGTTGATTCCAGGCGTGCAAAGGCTCTTAGCTTGCGCTCGACCATCAATTGAATTGTTCAGCCTTTCCGGGGTTAGCCTTTGAACAGGGAGCCCAGAATACCGCGAATTAACTTTCGCCCAACCTGGCTGCCTATAGAGCGCGTCACACTTTTAAGAAAAGCATCACTGACAGAATCTCCTCTGCGTGAACCGCCTTTCTTGCGTCTGGCGGCAGCCTCTTTTTTGGCGAGTTCTTTTGCGGCCGCTTTTTCGTTAGCCGCTCGTTCCGCTTCAACAGCGGCTTGTTCTGCGCGTTGTGTGAGCATTTCATGAGCGGATTGCCGATCAACTGCCTCGTCGTACTTGTGCCCATAGGGGCTATCACCCTGTACGGCTTTTCTTTCGCCAGGGTTGGCCGGGCCTATTCTGGAAAACGGAGGTTTTATCAGCGTTTTTTGCACAATACTCGGTGTGCCCTTTGATTGCAGTACAGACACCAGGGCCTCCCCAACGCCCATTTGGGTAATCGCCTCGCGGGTTTCAAATTTCGGGTTGGGTCTGAAGGTGTCGGCGGCTGCGCGCACGTGTTTTTGGTCGCGGGGGGTAAAAGCTCGCAACGCATGCTGAACGCGGTTACCCAGTTGGGCCAAAACTGTGTCGGGCAGATCTGAGGGGCTTTGGGTAATAAAGAAAACACCAACACCTTTTGAGCGAATCAAGCGAACAACCTGCTCAATTTTTTGTACCAATGCCTTGGGTGCGTCATTGAACAGTAGGTGAGCCTCATCAAAGAAAAAGACGAATTTCGGTTTGTCGGGGTCGCCCACTTCCGGTAGGTTCTCAAACAACTCAGAAAGCAACCAAAGAAGAAACGTGGAATACAAACGCGGGCTTTGGATCAGTGTGTCTGCAGCTAATACATTGATGCGTCCACGGCCCTGGGCGTTGGTGCTCATTAGATCCGCCAGTTCCAGCATAGGCTCGCCAAAAAACTTCTTGCCGCCCTCGCGTTCGATCACCAGA
Source organism: Gammaproteobacteria bacterium (assembly GCA_030429735.1). Lineage (GTDB taxonomy): Bacteria > Pseudomonadota > Gammaproteobacteria > Pseudomonadales > JAUIET01 > JAUIET01. The sequence goes on along the minus strand of JAUIET010000013.1, from coordinate 7,789 downwards.
AGTCTGCGCTGAATAGCACCTACTGATGCAGCAGACACGTTCCCATATTCCGCCTTCAGTTCCTTGGCGTGATCAGCGATGTGTTGCAGCATCGTGCGCAGGTCTTTCATGTCAAGTAACAACATGCCCTCGTCATCAGCTAGCGCGAACGCGATAGTAAGTATGCCTTCCTGCGTCTCATTCAGGTCGAGTAGCCGGGCCAGCAAGGTTGGGCCCATATCTGATACGGTTGCCCTGATCGGGTGGCCCTTTTTGCCGTAGAGGTCCCAAAACACAGTGGGGTTGCCTTCCCATCGGTAATCCTCGATCTGCATCATTTTGAAGCGCTCTTCCACCTTAGGGTGGGTATTGCCCGGCTGACTGATGCCCGACACATCGCCTTTTACGTCAGCGAGAAACACGGGTACGCCAATTCGGGAGAACGATTCGGCCATCATTTGCAGAGTGACGGTTTTGCCGGTGCCAGTAGCGCCCGCGATCAGGCCATGGCGGTTGGCGTATTTGGGGTTCAAATAGACCTTCTTCTCACCCAGGCCAAGCAGAATCTCTTCCTGATCAGACATACCTTTAATCCTCTTGCTCTTTATGCGTTTTATTCCGTGCGCAGTTTACTGAATTGTGACTCAGTAAAGTAAACTACCCCTGGAAATACCGTTCTTTGGGAAGGTCAGCTATGGTAAACAACTGGCCGGAAAAATAAAAAGGCTACAAGCCTGTTTTTATGGTTGCTATGCAAGAGCTGATGCGTATAATGCGCTCCTCTTCGGCACGCCGTGCTGGGGAATTGTATGGCCAGGCGTCATGCAAGCTGTTTAACAAGACGATCAAGTAATACGTGTGGGTACTTGTTTCGGGGCAGAGCCACGGAGCAAATACTCGTCAAATTTAAACTCGTGTTGCCTGTATATCCGGCTTGGCTGGATGCATTTATGGGTAACAGTGAGGCAAATGCGTTGAGTGATTACTCTGAGTAGTAAATACGCACTGAGGTTGCTTGCTGGCTGAGGCTGGCAGGTGATGAGGGTGCAACGTCTGACAAGACGTAAAAGATGCATAGGCGGAGGATTTTTTGTGACTGGCGAGGCGCTTTAGGAGCGAAGAAGGGAGTGGACAAGTAGTCCATGACCGACTGAACGAGTAAAGCAACGAAGTCCAGGCGCAAAAAAGACCCGCCTAAAGATTGAACTGAAGAGTTTGATCATGGCTCAGATTGAACGCTGGCGGCAGGCCTAACACATGCAAGTCGAACGGTAACAGCAGAGCTTGCTCTGGCTGACGAGTGGCGGACGGGTGAGTAACGCGTAGGAATCTACCCAGTAGCGGGGGATAGCCCGGAGAAATCCGGATTAATACCGCATACGCCCTTTGGGGGAAAGCAGGGGATCTTCGGACCTTGCACTATTGGATGAGCCTGCGTCGGATTAGCTAGTTGGTGGGGTAAAGGCCTACCAAGGCGACGATCCGTAGCTGGTCTGAGAGGATGATCAGCCACACTGGAACTGAGACACGGTCCAGACTCCTACGGGAGGCAGCAGTGGGGAATATTGCACAATGGGCGCAAGCCTGATGCAGCCATGCCGCGTGTGTGAAGAAGGCTTTCGGGTTGTAAAGCACTTTCAGAGGGGAGGAAGGCCTGATGGTTAATACCTGTCAGGATTGACGTTACCCTCAGAAGAAGCACCGGCTAACTCCGTGCCAGCAGCCGCGGTAATACGGAGGGTGCAAGCGTTAATCGGAATTACTGGGCGTAAAGCGCGCGTAGGCGGTTTGGTCAGTTGGATGTGAAAGCCCCGGGCTTAACCTGGGAACTGCATTCAATACTGCCAAGCTAGAGTGTGAGAGAGGAGAGTAGAATTCCTAGTGTAGCGGTGAAATGCGTAGATATTAGGAGGAATACCAGTGGCGAAGGCGGCTCTCTGGCTTAACACTGACGCTGAGGTGCGAAAGCGTGGGTAGCGAACAGGATTAGATACCCTGGTAGTCCACGCCGTAAACGATGTCAACTAGCCGTTGGTGGGCTTGACCCATTAGTGGCGCAGCTAACGCACTAAGTTGACCGCCTGGGGAGTACGGCCGCAAGGTTAAAACTCAAATGAATTGACGGGGGCCCGCACAAGCGGTGGAGCATGTGGTTTAATTCGATGCAACGCGAAGAACCTTACCAAGTCTTGACATCCTGCGAACTTTCTAGAGATAGATTGGTGCCTTCGGGAACGCAGTGACAGGTGCTGCATGGCTGTCGTCAGCTCGTGTCGTGAGATGTTGGGTTAAGTCCCGTAACGAGCGCAACCCTTGTCCTTAGTTACCAGCGAGTTAAGTCGGGGACTCTAGGGAGACTGCCGGTGACAAACCGGAGGAAGGTGGGGACGACGTCAAGTCATCATGGCCCTTACGACTTGGGCTACACACGTGCTACAATGGGGGGTACAAAGGGTCGCGAAAGCGCGAGCTGGAGCTAATCCCATAAAACCTCTCGTAGTCCGGATTGGAGTCTGCAACTCGACTCCATGAAGTCGGAATCGCTAGTAATCGTGAATCAGAATGTCACGGTGAATACGTTCCCGGGCCTTGTACACACCGCCCGTCACACCATGGGAGTGGGTTGCAAAAGAAGTAGCTAGGCTAACCTTCGGGAGGCCGGTTACCACTTTGTGATTCATGACTGGGGTGAAGTCGTAACAAGGTAGCCGTAGGGGAACCTGCGGCTGGATCACCTCCTTAACGATAAGCTCGCCCGAGCAAGTGCTCACACGTATTACTTGATCATTGGTTGAAACGATATTAGTCGAAGGGCTAGTGTGTTCAGAGGACAGAAATCTGAAGACAGAGGACAGAGCAACGCTGCGCGTTGCGATGAACTGTTTGAAGTGTACTGAGACCTTATGTCCGGAGCGCTGTTTTCCGAATTGGCACTACAATCTGTCCTCAGTCATCTGTCCTCAGTCCTCAGTATAGGCCTGTAGCTCAGTTGGTTAGAGCGCACCCCTGATAAGGGTGAGGTCGGCAGTTCAAATCTGCCCAGGCCTACCAGATTCACGTTACTCTTCGTTGGAGACGAACTTGCATAGCAGGCTATGCGGCGTCCGTCTCCGCCTCGATTAACGCAAATCTGGCAAGCCAGATTTCCTTAGTACAGGTTAAGCTCTGGCGAAAAAATCATGGGGCTATAGCTCAGCTGGGAGAGCGCTTGATTTGCATTCAAGAGGTCCGCGGTTCGATCCCGCGTAGCTCCACCAATTCAGAGGTCCGAGGTCGGAAGACAGAGGGCAGAAGGATAGATCGTCGTTTCAGATCACTGCTAAGCACTTTTTAGAGTCAGAGTGTTTAGCAGTGGTTCACCCACTACTGTTCTTTAACAAGATGAATCCAAGCCAAAAAACGTTTACAGCAGTTCTGACGTAGGCCGACGTTGTAGCAATACACGTTGTATAAATAGAAGGGAGCTTAGGCTCTTTTTTTGTCTGCAGAATGAGTTCTCGCTGTTGTAAGCGGAGTAACGCATTGTCTGACCCGTCTAGGCAGGCAATGTACTAAGTGCACCGTGTTCAGATGACCGAATACGGACGACAGAGGCCAGATATTCGCAACGCGTAGCGTTGCTCTGTGTTCAGTTTTCCGTCATCAGTCCTCCGAATGCAGTGCACAGTAAATGAGAAAGACAAGCGCATATCCGGCGCGAGCTTTGAGGTTTTTAGTCGGACTTCAAAGTGAGAATGTTTCGTTGTGTACATATACCGAAGCTGATGGGATTGACTGTAGCCAGTCGAGACGAATCGGCACGATGTGACACGCAGGATTTTTTTTCGCTATCGAGGCGAGGGTTGAACGAAGGAAGGAGTGGACATAAAGTCCATGACTGACTGAGAGAAGGCCTCAACGAAGAGAGCGGGAAAAAAGACAAGTGTGGAGTGATCTTCGATATATGGTCAAGTGACGAAGCGCATACGGTGGATGCCTTGGCAGTTGGAGGCGATGAAGGACGTTGTAGCTTGCGATAAGCTGCGGGGAGGTAGCAAACAACCGTTATATCCGCAGATTTCCGAATGGGGAAACCCGGTGCACGCTTAAAGCGCTTAGCGCTTTGAGCGTGCGGATGACAGATGCCTGATGACAGAAGACAGACATAGCGCTTCGCGCTATGGATTTCAGTCTTCCGTCTTCTGATATCAGTCTTCCGCTTGCAAACGAGAAAGTTGGTATTAACTGAGCGTTTTAAGCGTGCACCATTGCTTGCTGAATACATAGGCAAGCAAGGCGAACCCGGGGAACTGAAACATCTAAGTACCCGGAGGAACAGAAATCAACCGAGATTCCCTGAGTAGCGGCGAGCGAAAGGGGACTAGCCGATCATTTAATGTTTAGTGGAACAGTCTGGAAAGTCTGGCCATAGAGGGTGATAGCCCCGTACACGAAAAGCATTTTATGGCGTATTAAGTAGGTCGGGACACGTGATATCTTGACTGAAGATAGGGGGACCATCCTCTAAGGCTAAATACTCCCAACTGACCGATAGTGAACCAGTACCGTGAGGGAAAGGCGAAAAGAACCCCTGTGAGGGGAGTGAAATAGAACCTGAAACCGTATGCGTACAAGCAGTGGGAGCGAGACTTCGGTCTTGTGACTGCGTACCTTTTGTATAATGGGTCAGCGACTTATTTTTAGTAGCAAGCTTAACCGAATAGGGGAGGCGTAGGGAAACCGAGTCTTAATAGGGCGTTTAGTTGCTAGGAATAGACCCGAAACCCGGCGATCTATCCATGGCCAGGTTGAAGGTGCCGTAACAGGCACTGGAGGACCGAACCCACTTATGTTGAAAAATGAGGGGATGAGCTGTGGATCGGAGTGAAAGGCTAATCAAGCCGGGAGATAGCTGGTTCTCCTCGAAATCTATTTAGGTAGAGCGTCGTGTATCACCCTGGGGGGTAGAGCACTGTTTCGGCTAGGGGGTCATCCCGACTTACCAACCCGATGCAAACTCCGAATACCCAGGAGTGCGAGCACGGCAGACAGACAGCGGGTGCTAACGTCCGTTGTCAAGAGGGCAACAACCCAGACCGCCAGCTAAGGTCCCAAATACCAATTCAGTGGGAAACGATGTGGGAAGGCCCAGACAGCTAGGAGGTTGGCTTAGAAGCAGCCATCCTTTAAAGAAAGCGTAATAGCTCACTAGTCGAGTCGGCCTGCGCGGAAGATATACCGGGGCTAAATTGGTAACCGAAGCTGCGGGTTCAGAGGACAGACTACAGAGGACAGAAGACTGATGAAGCAACATATTAAATGTGTTGAAGATCTAGAAGTATTTGCGAAAGCGTATCGAGCTTCCTTGGAATTGCACGAGTTGAGCCTGGAATGGCCTCAGCACGAGCAATACAATGGGATAGCGGATCAAGTACGTCGTGCAAGCAAAGGGATCTGTGCAAACCTTGCGGAAGGATTTGGCAAACAGGCTTATTCGAAACCCGAATTCAAACGCTATATAGCTATGGCGATTGGATCTGCGGATGAGATACGAGTCTGGTTGAGTTATGCCAAAGACCTTCAATATATAGCGCAGGAGGATGCAGAGACCTACCGATCTAAATATCAGACGATAGCCAAGATGCTATCCGGATTGCACCGACATTGGAGCTAGTGCATTCCGACTTCCGTCCTCTGCAGTCTGTCCTCTGAACGGTAGAGGAGCGTTCTGTACGCCTGTGAAGGTGAATCGTGAGGTTTGCTGGAGGTATCAGAAGTGCGAATGCTGACATGAGTAACGATAAGAGGGGTGAAAAACCCCTCCGCCGGAAGATCAAGGTTTCCTGTCCAACGCTAATCGGGACAGGGTGAGTCGGCCCCTAAGGCGAGGGCGAAAGCCGTAGTCGATGGGAAACAGGTTAATATTCCTGTACCTCGCTTCATTGCGATGGGGGGACGGAGTAGGCTAGGCCAGCGCGGCGTTGGTTGTCCGCGTTTAAGCGAGTAGGTTGGTGACTTAGGTAAATCCGGGTTGCCCTCTTAATTGAGAAAACTGAGACGTGATGACGAGTGTTCTGCGAAAGCATTACGCGAAGTGGTCGATGCCATGCTTCCAAGAAAAGCCTCTAAGCTTCAGATGAAGAGAGACCGTACTGTAAACCGACACAGGTGATCAGGTAGAGAATACCAAGGCGCTTGAGAGAACTCGGGTGAAGGAACTAGGCAAAATGGTACCGTAACTTCGGGAGAAGGTACGCTGCTGTTGGTGATGGGACTTGCTCCCTAAGCTGATGGCAGTCGAAGTGACCAGGTGGCTGCAACTGTTTATTAAAAACATAGCACTCTGCAAACACGTAAGTGGACGTATAGGGTGTGACGCCTGCCCGGTGCCGGAAGGTTAATTGATGGGGTTAGCTTAGGCGAAGCTCTTGATCGAAGCCCCGGTAAACGGCGGCCGTAACTATAACGGTCCTAAGGTAGCGAAATTCCTTGTCGGGTAAGTTCCGACCTGCACGAATGGCGTAATGATGGCCACACTGTCTCCACCCGAGACTCAGTGAAATTGAATTTGCGGTTAAGATGCCGTATACCCGCGGCTAGACGGAAAGACCCCGTGAACCTTTACTATAGCTTGGCACTGGACTTTGACCCGACTTGTGTAGGATAGGTGGGAGGCATTGAAGCGTGGGCGCTAGCCTGCGTGGAGCCAACCTTGAAATACCACCCTGGTCGTGTTGAGGTTCTAACTCAGGCCCGTTATCCGGGTCGAGGACAGTGTCTGGTGGGTAGTTTGACTGGGGCGGTCTCCTCCCAAAGAGTAACGGAGGAGCACGAAGGTACGCTAAGCACGGTCGGAAATCGTGCGGTTTGTGCAAAGGCATAAGCGTGCTTGACTGCGAGACTGACAAGTCGAGCAGGTACGAAAGTAGGTCTTAGTGATCCGGCGATTCTGAATGGAAGGGTCGTCGCTCAACGGATAAAAGGTACTCCGGGGATAACAGGCTGATACCGCCCAAGAGTTCACATCGACGGCGGTGTTTGGCACCTCGATGTCGGCTCATCACATCCTGGGGCTGAAGCCGGTCCCAAGGGTATGGCTGTTCGCCATTTAAAGTGGTACGCGAGCTGGGTTTAGAACGTCGTGAGACAGTTCGGTCCCTATCTGCCGTGGGCGTTGGAGATTTGAGGAAAGCTGCTCCTAGTACGAGAGGACCGGAGTGGACGAACCTCTGGTGTTCCGGTTGTGTCGCCAGACGCATTGCCGGGTAGCTACGTTCGGACAGGATAACCGCTGAAAGCATCTAAGCGGGAAGCCCCTTCCAAGATAAGATCTCCCTGGGAATTTAATTCCCCTGAAGGGCCGTCGAAGACTACGACGTTGATAGGCGGGATGTGTAAGTGCTGTGAGGCATTGAGCTAACCCGTACTAATTGCCCGTGCGGCTTGACCATATAACCAAGGTTATTCGCGAAGCGAACGAACAGGTTATGTGACCAAGACGAAACAAGAAACGACGGATATGCGTCTTTCTCAATACGACTACAGAGTTACTCCAGGCTTGGAGACATCGAATTCGGGGTGATGGGGTCAGGTCGCACACTGCACAAGTGCTCTGCACCAATGTGCAGTGTGCGACCTGACCCCATCACCCCAACCAGTTTGCTTGACGACCATAGAGAATTGGACCCACCTGATCCCTTCCCGAACTCAGTAGTGAAACGATTCTTCGCCGATGGTAGTGTGGGGTTTCCCCATGTGAGAGTAGGTCATCGTCAGGCTTTTAAACCTAAAAACCCCCAACAGGAAACTGTTGGGGGTTTTTAGGTTTAAG
>JAUIET010000012.1 GCA_030429735.1 Gammaproteobacteria bacterium | reverse complement strand
GCAACACGAGTTTAAATTTGACGAGTATTTGCTCCGTGGCTCTGCCCCGAAACAAGTACCCACACGTATTACTTGATCGTCTTGTTAAACAGCTTGCATGACGCCTGGCCATACAATTCCCCAGCACACTGCGCTGAAGAGGTGGCGTATTATACGCATCGGCTTAATTTGCGCAAGCGGCTACTTAGAAAAAAGTGCGAGTTTTTGACAACTTAGCGCCACTTCAACAAGTGAAATAGCTTCTTGCCACGCCTAAGCACATGAAACCGGTCATGCAAGGCGTTCTCACGCGCTAACATTGCCTCAGTATCGCTTATTTTTTGACCATTTACACTCACCGCATTGCCCTGCACAAACTTTCGGGCCTGCCCAAGAGTCACTTCGCCTCTAGGCGTTTGTGCCAAACCGGATTCAACCAAGGCATCAAGCAAAGTCATGCCAGTACCATCAACCTCCGTAGACGGCAGGCCGTCAAGGGCAAGCTGCTCTAGGTCGCCTTCAGCCAGGTTGGCGAACTCACCGGAAAATAAGGCATCTGATATGCGCTGCGCAGCTTCCAAACCGGCATCGCCATGCACCAGGCGTGTTGCTTCGGTTGCTAAAATACCTTGCGCGGAACGTCGCCCGGTGCTTGCCGCGTCCGCAGCTTCTATCGCTTCTATTTCATTCTGCTGCAAAAAAGTAAATAGCCGCAAATAACCATATACATCCTCATCAGCGGCGTTCAGCCAGAATTGATAAAACGAGTATGGTGAAGTCTTAGCTGGATCCAGCCATATGGTGCCGCTTTCGGTTTTCCCAAACTTGGTCCCATCGGCTTTGGTAACCAATGGCAAGGTAATTCCAAATACCCGCTGGCGGTTCATCCGCCGGGTTAAATCAATGCCCCCTGTGATATTGCCCCACTGATCATTGCCGCCAATCTGCACCGTGCAATCGTGCAGCTCGTTGAGCTTTGCAAAATCGAAAGACTGCAGCACCATGTAGGTAAATTCGGTGAAAGATATCCCCTCGCCCTCGCGCTCGATCCTTTGTTTCACCGACTCTTTCTGAATCATGGCGTTGACCGAAAAGTGCTTACCCACGTCACGCAGGAAGTCCAGAACGGGCACATCGGCGGTCCAGTCCAGATTATTAACGATTATGGCGCTTTGCTCGCCGCAGTCGAAGTCAACGAAGGCCTCAACCTGTGTGCGCAGCTTCGCAACCCATCCCGCGACCACGTCCGGGCCATTCAAGGCGCGCTCCTGGGCCTTGAAACTGGGGTCGCCGATAAGTCCCGTTGCCCCTCCGAGCAGTAAAATCGGCTTGTGGCCAAGCACTTGCAGGCGACGTAAAGCCAGCAAGGGCACTAAACTGCCAATATGCAGACTGTCGGCAGTTGGATCAAACCCACAATAAATGGCCCGAGTACCACTATTTAAGTGCGCAGCCAGCTCATCGGGACTGCTGGCCTGCGATAACAGGCCACGCCATTCAAATTCAGCTAATAGATCGCCCGCCATGTTAAAACCTCTGATAGAATCCTGCGCTGACCGCTTGTCGCTTGGTAAAGCCCACACCAGCATCGACCAAATGCAATAAAAAGTGTGATTTTTTCGGTCTCGCCAGCGCGGCTGGCACCATACCGAATAGACGTGGAAATGCAAATCGGTGATTATTCTACATAGTTCACGAACGGTATAGTGAACTGGTCATGTTTTGTTATACTTATTAGTCACTTGGCGCGTAAACTCGAGAATTTGCTGTAAATCGATATGAATCCTGGCACGCATCCAAAGAAAAGCCATCATTCATCCCCTTCCGTGCTCGCGCCAGCATGGACGGCCAGCCGCCTGTTTTTTGTAGGCGGTCTGTCTCTGGGCGTACTCATATTGTTTCTGCTGGTCCCTCCCACCACTGTTCAGGCGGACCGGCAGCACAATATAAGTGCCGTTGCGGGCACCAACCCGGAAACCATCACTTCAAATCTGATTGCCGACGAATCAATGGCAGCAAATACGACAAGACTTGCTATGACGGCGCAAACCAGCAGCATATCCGCTGGCTTTGTGCCCGTTGAAGAAAGCCCGGCCCAGCTATCTAAAGAACTTAATGACGTTCTCAGCGATCCGGCAGCTACGCTGGCAACAGAGAAAGAAACTGAGTGGAAGACTGTAAAAGTAGGACGGGGTGACACACTAACCCACATGTTCAAAAAAGCAGGCCTGCAAGCCAAAGACGCCTACGAATTGCTGGGGCGCTGCGCGGAGGCTAAACGCCTGAGCCGAATTCACCCTGGTCACGAGCTTGATTTCCATATCGAGAATGAGCAGCTGCAGACTTTGCGCTATCGAAAAAGTGTATTGGAAAGCCAAACGTACACCCGCGATGAAGACCGCTTTGTTGCCGAAACAATAGTTCGCGAGCCCAATACACGCATCAGATACCAGAAAGCATCGCTGCAAGACTCTTTGTTTCTTGCCGGCAAGCGCGCCGGCTTAGATCAGAACATCATTATGCAATTGGCCAATGTGTTTGGCGGTGTTATTGATTTCGTGTTCGACCCACGTAAGGGCGATACATTCAGCATCATGTATGAAGATCTGTACCTGGATGGTGAAAAAATTGGTACCGGTAATATTCTGGCCGCTGAATACGTGAATGACGGTGATGCATTTACGGCTTACCGTTACGAAGATGAAAAAGGAAACGCCGGCTACTACGCGCCTGATGGCGTGAGTATGCAGAAAGCGTTCCTGCGCGCCCCGCTAGACTTCAAACGGATCAGTTCAAATTTCAATCCACGCAGACGCCACCCTATACACAAGAGCATCCGGGCACATCGTGGTATCGATTACGCTGCACCGCGTGGCACACCCGTGTTTGCGGCTGGCGATGGGAGAGTTACAAAATCGGGTTACTCGCGCGCTAACGGTAACTTTATTGTTGTTAGCCATGGGCCGCAGTACACCACAAAATACCTGCACCTCACCAAACGTCATGTGAAACGTTTGGCCAAAGTCAAGAAAGGGCAAATCATTGGTACGGTTGGCTCTACAGGTTACGCAACCGGCCCGCACCTACACTATGAATTTCTAGTGAATGGCGTTCATCGCAACCCACGCACTATATTGAATAAATTGCCGAAAGCAAAATCAATCGCCAAGGCGGAAATGCCTCGCTTCAAGGAAAGCATTGCCTCTCTGGAAGTGAAACTGGCGAAACGCCAACAAGCCTATAAGCTGGCACAACTGAACACAGGGGCTTACTCGCTGGTGGAACCCCGCGACGCTGATGCCGGCCATTAGGTCCAGCGATCCCGACCAATACTATATCGGCGTTATGTCGGGCACCAGTCTCGACGGCATTGACCTGGTTATAGCCGATCTTTCCCAGCGGCCACTCAGCCATTTCCATCACCACCTTGATTACGACCCAGGTACTCGCCAGCAATTGTTGGCTTTGTGCGAGAACACGCAGGTAACACTCGAAAGCCTCATGGCAGCTGACGCCAGCCTGGGAAGGTTAATTGCCTCTGGCATTGAACAGCTTCTTGTTAAGGCCGGCTTAGAGCCAAACAATATCCGCGCGATCGGCAGCCATGGTCAAACCATTCGCCACTGCCCGCCAGGCAAGCCCGGACAACCCGGCACTACCCTGCAAATAGGCGACCCCAATACCATTGCAGCTATCACCGGCATTCCAGTAGTTGCAGATTTTAGGCGCGCCAACCTCGCAAATGGCGGGCACGGCGCCCCGCTTGCACCGGCCTTTCACGCAGCTGCGTTTAGCGACGACAATACCCGTGCTATTGTTAACATCGGTGGTATGGCTAACATCACCGTCTTAAAGGCCGATCGAGTGGTACTGGGGTTTGACAGTGGGCCAGGCAATGTACTGATGGACGCGTGGATTGCTTTGCACCAACAAAAAACCTTTGACCGAGATGGTTCATGGGCCGCTAAAGGCAACGTAATCCCTGAATTGCTTCAGCTGCTAATGGCGCATCCATTCCTCGCACTAAGCCCTCCGAAAAGTACCGGTAGGGAGCAGTTCAATTTACAGTGGGTAAAGGATTCACTAAACACTCATTCCACTAGCCGAGCACAAGATGTGCAGGCAACATTACTCGAGTTCTCTGCAGCTTCGATTAAGGTCGGCATAGACCTTGCCCCGAATCTAATTGATGAAGTGTTTATTTGTGGCGGAGGGGCCTATAACGTGGCCCTTATGAATCGATTATCAGAATTGATGCCCGATATTTCCGTGGCTTCGACATCAGCACTGGGTATTGCGCCTGATTTGGTGGAATGCTGCGCATTCGCCTGGTTTGCACAACAAAGCCTGCTGGGCAACAAAGTTGCCATTCATAGTTTCACCGGGGGCTCAAAGGACTCGGTATTAGGGGGTATTTTTCTCGGCTAAGAAACGAGAACGTCACATCGAAAAAGACGAGCCACACCCGCAGGTAGTATCAGCATTCGGGTTATCCACGACAAACCGCGCGCCTTCCAGGTTCTCTACAAAATCGATCCTGGAGCCCACGAGATAGGAATAGCTCAGCGAGTCAACCAGCACCTCCACACCGTCCTTTTCAACTACGGCGTCGTCTTCGGCTGCAAATTCGTCGAAAGTAAAACCGTACTGGAAGCCTGAACAGCCGCCACCGGTCACAAACACACGCAACTTAAGCTCGTCATTGCCTTCGTCTTCAATCAGGGCCTTAAGCTTGGCAACGGCCTGATCGCTGACGACAAGGATGTTGTCATCTATATTACTGCTGGCAGTCATGTTCGTGCCTGTTACGTTTGAGAATCCAGCAGCAATTATGTCTAGGCGCTGGCCTTGCCGTCAACAAAACCCTTCATGTTCTTTGAACCACTGCCCTTCTTGTCGACATTTGCGCCGAACTTGAGCTCATCGTTGGCCACCGATCGCTTACCTTTGGGGGCTTCTTCAGAATACGCCGAGTTATAGATCAGGTTTCCGTTCACCTGCGCACCGCGAACCATCTCGATGATGTTGTAGTGAACATTACCCTCAACATGGGCTTTGCTGGCAAGCTCAATGTATTTGCTGGAGTGAACTTCGCCGGTGACGTTGCCATTGATAACAACGTGGGGAACATAGACATCGCCCTCTACACGACCGCTTTCCATAATACGCATGGCCGACTCTGCACCTTCGGCCGCAATGATATTACCCTTAACGCACCCTTCAATTTCAAGGTTACCGCTAAAGCGAATATCACCAAGAATCTCAGTGCCTTCCGCTACCAACGTGGTAACGCCACTGTTTTTCTTGGGCGCGCTTTTCTCATTTTTCTTAAACATGCTCATGCCTCCTGGGTTAACCAAGCAAATTTCTTCTCAAGATAGACTGGCTTCTTCCCTGAGCCTCGAACCACCACATCAATCCTGGTTGGCTCATAGCCATCCGGTAGTACGACATCGCCTTCAATATTTTGAAAATACTTAAAGCGGTACTTAATATTCTTAGACGCCACATTCTCCGACAGGTCACTGAGTGATAAAGTCAGATCGCGGCCGGCTTGCTTACCCACCACACTCACGTTGACGTTACCCATAACCAATCGGTGCTCATCAGCAAACTGCTGCAGCACCATCTTAAACTGGTACTTGCGCGGGCTGGATGTCGCTAACAAATCCAGGCTACGAATGCTGACACCGGCCTCTCGATCTTTCGGTGCCATCAAGCCTTTGTAGAAACTAATTTCTGACTTTAGTTCAGTGATCTCCTGCCTGAGGTCAGCCATACTTTCGCGCACTTGGTTGGTCGCTTGCTGATCAACATCTGCGCCCATTTGCAGTTGCGCAACGCGCCTCTGATGCTCTTTGTTTTCCTTATTGGCCTCTGACAACTCCACCAGCAAATCATCGCGCTGTTGCTTTATGGAGAAATAATCTTGATTGGATAGCACGAAGCCGGCTGCGAAGCTTGCGGCCAGCAACAACAATACGAACAAAACAAACAAAACGCGGCGGGTGGGATCGTAAGGTACGACCACCATGCGTGTTTTCTTGCTTTCCTTTACTTTGGCCATGCGAGGGATGTGCGCCAACTCATTAAATCAATATCAACGCCAGTCCTGTTCGGGCAGCTCGGCTATGGGCAGAGAGGCACGCTTTCCAGACCAGCGGTTTCGTTTAAGCCTAGCATGATATTCATACATTGTATGGCTTGACCGGACGCGCCTTTCACCAAGTTATCAATCGCTGAGCAAATAACCACCACATTGCGCTGCTGAGGCCTGGTCACCGCAATCCGGCACAGATTACTGCCCTTAACATTCCGCGTTTGTGGCAGGTGGCCGAGCGGTAGAATATCCACAAATGGCTCGTCGTCGTAGAACTGCTCATACAACGATTGCAGCGCCTTTTCATCAACACCCTCAACCTTAATCTGCGCATACAACGTGGCATGTATACCGCGGATCACTGGCAACAAATGGGGCACGAAGGTCAACGCAACCGCTTGCTTGGCTGCGTTACTCAGCCCTTGCTCTATTTCCGGCAAATGTCGGTGTCCTGCCACTCCGTAGGCTTTGAAATTATCGCTGAGCTCTGCAAGCAGGTTGTCCACTTTCGCCTGCCTACCTGCGCCACTGACACCCGACGCCGCATTCGCTATCAAACTGCCGGGATCAACCAGATCATTTACCAACAAAGGCAGAAAGCCCAACTGGATGGCCGTTGGGTAGCAGCCTGCCGCAGCAACCAACTGAGCATCACGAATACTTTGTCGGTTTACTTCCGGTAGTCCGTATACGGCTTGCGCAACCAGCTCTGGACAGGTGTGAGCCTGGCCGTACCAGGTTTCCCATACATCGATATCCTGAATTCGAAAGTCTGCAGACAGATCCACAACACGAGTACTGCGTTTAATCAGCTCAGGCATGAGCTCCATCGCAACTCCGTGGGGAGTAGCGAAATACACCAGGTCGCACTCTGCCAGTCGGCCGGCATCCGGTGCTTCGAAGCTTAAATCGCACACACCGCGCAAGGTTGGATAAAGGCTGTCAACGCGAATTCCAGCTTCGGCACGCGAAGTAATTAAATCGACTTGCGCATCCGGGTGCCCGGCGAGCAAACGTAATAATTCCGCACCGGTGTACCCGGTACCACCTACAATTCCTACAGAAACCATCTTCTACTTCTCTTGAATCGACAGATTGAGCGCAATATGCCCATCAACACCAGCGCTTCCTATGCCCAATGCTGCGCAACAGTATAATGTTTGCCAATGGTTAAACATAGAATACGCTGGCTGCAGGCGGCATTAAATCGGATCTTCAACCGGCCTCTCGGTTTCGTTCGACAAAAACTGGCCAACAACGAAGCCGTTCTTAGCTTGTCGATATTGGGCATCATTTCTGGCGCCCTCGCAGCGATGGTCATTTTATTCTTCCGTTGGGTGATCAATGTTTCGCAGGCATCAATTTTACCCGGTGGCACCATAGAGAACTTTGAGCAACTCGAGCCACTCTGGCGTTTTGGTTTGCCGGCCATTGGCGGCCTGGTGCTGGGCTTGATGATGCTTGCTGTACATCGCAAATCTCGCGGACTGGGGCTGGCCCACGTTATTCATGTCACCAATAACCTGCATGGCGATTTACCTGCGAGAAACGCCATTTTGCAGTTCGTTGCCGGAACGGTGGCGATAGTTACCGGGCAAGCAGGCGGTCGAGAAGGCCCTGCAGTGCACCTGGGTGCCGCAGTGACCAGTTGGGCCGCACGAACGATGAACCTGCCTAGAAACAGCTCTCGCATTCTTATTAGCTGTGGAACGGCCGCCGCCATCGCAGCCTCGTTCAACACACCTATTGCTGGCGTGATATTTGCGATGGAAGTAGTGATGGTAGAGTACACCATCGTCGGCTTCACACCGGTCATTTTAGCCGCTATAACGGCAACTCTGCTTAGCCTCGATTCGTTCGGTGGCGACTCCATGCTACTGACCACGGCCGTGCAGATGACATCTGCCCAAGAGGTTATATTCGTTGCCGCAATTGGCGTAGCCTGCGGCACAATTGCGGCAGGCTTTGTGGCTATCCAGAACGTGTGCTTGCGTTTGTCCCACATCAACCCTGTATGGCGGCTCAGTCTGGCCGGAATAATCACGGGGTCGGTAGCAGTATTTGTGCCGGAAGTGCTTGGCCTGGGTTACGACACTTTACAACAATTGTTAGAACACAACATTGTGGGCGTCGCATTACTGGCGATCGTACTGGGTAAGTTATTCGTTACGGCCGTGTCCTGCGGCCTGGGTATTCCGCTGGGTTTCATTGGCCCAGCATTGATTATTGGCGCTGGTGTGGGCAGTTTGATGGGCGCGGTTGGTATCGAACTGCGCCCCGAACAGGCATCTGACATCACCCTGTACGTGTTACTGGGCATGGGCGCTCTTATGGGGGCAATACTCAACGCCCCATTGGCGGCGCTGCTCGCGATCGTTGAGCTCACGAACAATGCACACGTTATTTTGCCTGGTATGCTCGCCATTATTTGTGCCAACTTAACCCATAATGGTGTGTTTCGCCAAAGCTCGGCTCAACTGGCAACTTTGCACAGCCAGGGCTTCAAGATTCAGAATGATCCACTATCAAGAGCCCTGCAGCGTGCTTCAGTATCAAGCTTGATGGATCGCAACTTTCGCCGCGTGTCGCACACCATGAGTGTGGAGCAAGTTCAAACTCTGCTGGAAAACCGACCACGGTGGCTGGTGGTTGCACCGCCAGATTCCGCGAAGTTCCTGGTTGACTCAACCGATCTGGTCTTGCACATGGAAGAACACAATGCACGCGCTGCAAGACGCGCCGAAAAAAATGAAGCTGAAGAACAACCGCCAGTCATTCAGCTCCTTGATATTGGCGGTAAGCAACGCCAACTCACTGACATTCAACCTCAGGCTACACTTCGCGAAGCATTGGAACTGATGAACCGGGACGACGCAGACGCACTCTATGTTTCTGGCCCGCCATTAGCCTTGTATGTGCCACCTAGCGGTATAATCACCCGAGATGATATTGAAAACTACTATCGCAACCCTCAGCGAAACTAGGGACACCCGATGCTCTGGATTAAAGCTCTGCACATCATTTTTGTCGTTTGCTGGTTCTCGGGCATATTCTACCTGCCTCGCTTATTTGTAAATTCCGCGATGGCTGAAACGCAAGACACCAGGACACAACTCAGTATCATGCAGCGTAAGCTGTATCGATTCATGAGCCTGCTGGCCGCTTTCGCAATCTTTTTCGGCCTTGTGCTTTATGCGTTCAATTGGGAATACTATGTTACTCAAGTATGGATGTGGTTAAAGCTGCTGCTTATCGTTGTGCTGCTGGCGTTTCATTTGAGCTGCGGGCACTTTGTGCGCGCTTTTGAAGAGGGGCCGGTTAATAAATCCCATCGCTATTTTCGTATATTTAACGAGTTGCCGGTGGCGCTGCTGTTTGCCATTGTCATATTGGTTGTTGTACGTCCATTTTAACTTTCACCCAGCAAAATCCAGGACCTCTTAATGAGTCGATCATCCGAGTTATTCGCACACGCCCAGCAACATATTCCCGGAGGCGTGAACTCGCCTGTCAGAGCATTCAAAAGTGTAGGTGGACAACCGATCTTTATTGAAAGCGCGCGCGGCGCTCGTATTACTGATGCAGATGGTAAACACTACATCGACTACGTTGGCTCTTGGGGGCCCATGATAGCGGGTCATTCGCACCCTGACATTGTCGCTGCAATCCAGCAACAACTGGCAAAGGGCATTAGTTTTGGTGCGCCCACCGAACTCGAAACTGAAATGGCCGACTTGCTTTGCGAACTGATCCCGTCTCTGGATCAAGTAAGAATGGTTAGCTCCGGCACCGAGGCCACCATGAGCGCGATTCGCCTTGCAAGAGGTTATACAGGGCGTGAGAAAATACTTAAATTTGAGGGATGCTATCACGGCCACGTAGATTCGCTGCTGGTGAAAGCCGGCTCCGGTGCACTGACCTTTGGTGAACCAACATCACCGGGCATTTCCGCCAGTGTTGCCGCGCAAACACTGACCGCCGACTTCAATAACATTGACAGCGTCAACGAGTTGTTCAAGGCCTGTGGAGCTGACATTGCCTGCGTTATCGTTGAGCCAGTAGCCGGTAATATGAATTGCATACCACCCACTGAGGGTTTCCTGAAAGCGCTGCGTGCTCTGTGCGACGAACACGGCACGGTACTGATTTTCGATGAAGTGATGACAGGCTTTCGAGTGGCACTGGGCGGTGCACAAACTCTTTACGGCGTAACACCTGACATGAGCACCTTTGGCAAAGTGATCGGCGGCGGTATGCCGGTTGGCGCTTTTGGCGGCCGCCAGGACATTATGACTCAGTTAGCGCCACTGGGGCCGGTGTATCAGGCAGGCACTTTATCTGGCAACCCATTGGCAATGGCCGCCGGGCTTGCAAACCTGCGGCTGGTACAACAAGCTGGTTTCTATGACGCGCTGCAAGAACGCGTAGCGCAACTACTGGATGGACTGCACGCCGCTGCCAACAAGCACGGCGTGTCATTGCGCAGCAACAGAGTGGGCGGCATGTTTGGTTTATTCTTCACCGATTCAGAGTCGGTCACGTGCTATGCAGATGCGGTAAAATGTGATGCGCGGCGCTTTGGTCAATTTTTCAGCTCAATGCTTGAACAAGGCGTTTACCTCGCACCCTCTGCTTTCGAGGCCGGTTTTGTGTCATCTGCACATTCTGAGGCAGATATACAGGCAACAATAGAAGCAGCTGCCAACGCCTTTGCTACTCTTAGCGAGTAACTTTCAACAGGGTAAGGCGATGGCAAGCGTCCAATTTCGAACCGGGGCTCAGCAGGCATTGAAAAATCGCGGCGCCACTGTACAGCGTTTATGCGAAGTATCGCTGTTCACTACGGTTATGCTCAGCAGCTTTGAACTGCACGCGGCCGATTTTGCTGCAAGAATGGGCGTTGGTTCCTGGCAGCAAGATCTGGGGGGCTCTATCGACAGCACCAATACCGACATAGGTACGGTGAGCGTCAAAAATGATCTTGGATTCGACTCGGAATCAGGCTTGAGTTATTACCTGTTACTGGAGCATCCTCTTGGCGTGGTACCAAACGTAAAGTTGCAGTACACGGAGCTGAACTCTGATGAAAGCAATGTTCTTGAACGCGACATTACCTACGACAACGTTACTTTCACGGCCAACCAAACAATACGTTCAGCACTTGATTTGAATCATGTGGACTTGAGTCTTTACTGGCAGCCGGTACAAGGCCGTTTTGATCTCAGCCTGGGTATTACCATTCGGGTACTTGATG
Source organism: Gammaproteobacteria bacterium (assembly GCA_030429735.1). GTDB lineage: Bacteria > Pseudomonadota > Gammaproteobacteria > Pseudomonadales > JAUIET01 > JAUIET01. The sequence goes on along the minus strand of JAUIET010000012.1, from coordinate 144,843 downwards.
GCTCGTTCACTGTTCGCAGCGAAAACAACCAATCAGTCGCAAGACAATCGGTAGATGAAGCCTTTCCGCTGCCATACATGCATCTTGGCTACGAGTTCGGTGAGACTGGTATGTCAATAGGTGCGGAATTCAAGGCCGCCGCTTTTGAGGGCGATAAATTTATCGACAGCAACCTTCGCCTGGCATGGGAAAGCAGTACTGGGCTCGGTCTCGAACTTGGCTATCGCAGCATTACCCTGGAGGCAGACGACCTCGATGTGACTGACTCAAACGGTAATCCAGATTTTATCGACCTCGATATTGAAGCGAAAGGGCTTTACTTTGGCGCGTTTTATGAGTTTTAGTAGCGCGCTCTCATACCAGATCTCACGCTGCTTACATGTCACCCGCTATTGTTCCTACAACTAACAGACCAAAGATAGGCCTTGCGCTTGGCAGTGGCGCTGCTCGTGGCCTCGCCCACATCGGTGTGATTCGTGAACTCAAAAAGTTTGGTCTTAGCCCCGATGTTATTTGCGGCAGTTCTGTTGGGGCGTTTATGGGGGCTGCACATATTCTTGGCAAGCTGGACGACGTTCAGGAATGGCTAGGCGGCATGAGCACGTATGAGTTGGTACGGCAAATGGACATCAAGCTGCTTGCCAGCAGTGGCCTTGCCGACGGCGAAAACATGCTGCGGTTTGTTATAGAAAAGTTTGGCAATCCAAACATTGAGGACCTCGGTTTACCCTACGCGGCGATCGCGACTGATATGAAAACCGGTCGCGAAATCTGGCTGCAGGAAGGGCCCGTGTGGAACGCTGCCCGCGCCTCAATGGCGCTGCCAGGTATGTTGACCCCCATCAAACATAACGGACGATGGCTGCTCGATGGCGGCCTGGTGAATCCGGTGCCGGTGTCTGTATGCAAGGCACTTGGCGCAGATATCATTATTGCTGTGAACCTGAACGGTGATCTGGTCAGCCGCGATCAGGTTCTGATCCGTGACGACACCGTTAGCGAAGAAGTTTTTTCAGCTGAGCACCCAGAAGACGCCAGGCTGGGAAAAAATGAACCGGCAGACATCTCGCCGGCCGTCAGTGAAGAACAGATCAGCTTCTTCGAAAAGCTGTCTGCAAGTATCCGCGAGCGAACTACGCCGCTGGTAGAGCAATGGATGAGCCCCAGTGAGGATGCTCCCGGCCTGTTTAACGTGGTAAGCAGCTCTATCAATATCATGCAAGATCGCATCACCCGCAGCCGCCTGGCGGGTGAGCCTGCCGATTTGGTTCTTACACCCCGCTTGTCACACATTGGCATGCTGGAAGTTACACGCGCGGAAGAAATTGTTGCCGAGGGTGAAGCCTGCGTGCGACGAATGAATGCAATGATCGAACACCGGCTGGGTTTACGCGCCAGATCAATCTAAGGTGTACACCCAGTTGTTACCTGCGCTGTTACAAGCAATGATTGCACTGTGCAGCCACTCGCAATCATCGGCCACGGGGGCAGATTTTGGGTAGCGTTTGCTGACCGCCAAGGTGCGTTTGTCTTTTTTGAGCAGATCAAAACTTTGCTGAATGCGTGTGGCAAAGTCGGTGCCTGAGCGTTCCAACTCAAAATAGGTATGCGCAAACGCGGAATACGTTGAACTGGAACCGGCCAGACCAATGCGCAGCAACGCTGCAATGTACTCACTGTAGGCGCGCGCCAACCAGGCTTCCGTGGGCTCGCCCACCTGTTTTAGCGGCAGGTGCAAATTGTTATTGTCGCTGAGTGCATCAACCGTCAACTCTGAATTGTTGCGATTGGTTTGCACAGTGTACTGCCTGTTGCCGCAACTGATTCTGCGGGCCGTATAACGACATTCATGCGGTCGCGAAACGGCAACAAGCTGTTTTTTTGCGCGTTCAGATGACGATGGTTTTTTAGCAGATTCACTTGCACGAGAGGCGCGAGCAGCCAACGGCCCGGGCTTGCGTTCAACTGGCATTGGCGACGCTGCTTTCAGCTCTTTGGGTTTTGCAAGGGCAATGCCCTCACGGCTTGCTGCGCGCTTAAGCAGCAGATACTGCACAGTTCGCGGGTTACGCCTAAACTCTTGCAGACTTGGCAGTGAATAGCTGTACCGACTACTGCTGAGCTGACAAAATACCTCTTCATACTGATTTCCGGGCGCCGCTTGGCATTGGGCAATGGCACTCAGGGATGGGCTCTGTGCCACCAGCAGTATCACGAGCAGCATTTGTACGGTTGGGCTCAAAGGTGGAAACATAATCTTGGTAATGCTCATATTGTGCGCTTGAGTCGGCCCATAGCATACTATTGAAACCACTACTCAGCGGGTCGACCATGCTTGAATTGTGCTCAGTTCATACTGTCCCAGAGGGACAGTCAAAAGGCTTCAGCGTGCAGGGGCGGCAATTATTCGTGGTCCGCAAAGACTTGAAGTGCTATGTCTATCGGAACACCTGTCCACATCAGGGAGTGCCACTGAACTGGATGGAACACCAGTTTCTGGACCGTGAAAACCACCACATACAGTGCTCAACTCATGGTGCACTGTTCGAGATCGAGTCTGGCCTGTGTATTCAGGGACCGTGTCAGGGCGCGTCGCTGCAGGCCATAGAATGTGAGCAACAAAACGGTAAACTGTACGTTTATCTGTAATCTAGCTGGCTTAACGGCCAACTTTCTGGTAGTTTCTCCGCGTTTGGCTACCCGGCCACTGGGCGGGCCATAAATTAACTCTAAAAGCGACATTCGTAACAGTGGCAAGTCGCCTTGAATGAACTCGTCCAAATGTTGAGGGATGACTATGCCAGCTAAGAAATCGAAGGCAGCTGCATCAAAAACCAAGAAAGCGGCCGCGAAGAAGACAACCGCTAAAAAAGCCAGCACCAGAAAAGCCGCGCCTAAAAAAGCGCCGGCCAAGAAAACCGCCACGACGGCGAAGACTGCTGCAAAAAAGGCGCCAGCTAAAAAAGCCAGCACAACAAAGAAAGCAGCGGTAAAAAAATCACCGGCGAAGAAAGCGGCGGTAAAGAAAGCTGCAACAAAAAAAGCCAGCGCCAGTAAAACAGCAGCAAAAAAAGCCGCGCCTAAAAAAGCAGCTTCAACGGCAAAAAAGGCCGTTGTAAAAAAGACGGCCAGCAAAAGTGCAAGCGGTACAAAAAAGACTACAGTTAAGAAAACCGCTGCAAAAAAGCCTGCAGCAACTAAGAAAACCGGTGCCGCTACTAAAAAAGCGGCTACCAAAAAGTCGACCAGTAAAACCAAGGAAGCGAAAACAGCAGTGAGCGTAGCAAGTCGTAGTGAGGCAGCGCCCGTTTTTAAACCTTATGTAGTCAAGCGCAGCGAAGACTACATGAATGAACCCCAGAAAGAACATTTCCGCGAAATCCTCAATGATTGGAAATCGGAATTGATGGCAGAAGTTGATCGTACCGTCATGCATATGAAAGACGAAGCGAGCAATTTCCCGGATCCGGCAGATCGCGCAAGCCAGGAAGAAGAATTCAGCCTGGAATTGCGTACCCGGGACCGCGAGCGAAAGCTGATTCGTAAAATCGACTCCACGTTGGAGCTGATTGAAATGGACGAATACGGCTACTGCGAAGCCTGTGGTGTGGAAATTGGCATTCAGCGGCTTGAAGCCAGGCCAACGGCGTCTTTGTGCATTGATTGCAAGACTCTGGACGAAATTAAAGAGCGTCAGGAGCACGGCTAAACGCCGCCGCTGAGGGCAAAGCGATCAGTACCCGGGGCTCTACCCAGTACATAGGTCGCTTCGCACCTTCACCCACAGGACCACTGCACTGCGGATCATTGCTGTGCGCTTTGGCAAGTTATCTGGACGCGCGCGCTCAGCAGGGTGCGTGGCTGTTGCGCATAGAAGACCTGGACCCGCCTCGGGAACAAGCCGGCGCAGACCAACTCATAATGAACAGCCTGCAAGCGCATGGCCTACGCTGGGACGGTGAGGTTCTGTACCAGAGCAGCCGGTTGGCGGCCTACGAGGCCACTCTCAAAGAGCTTCACCGCCAGCAAAAAATTTACCGTTGTACCTGTACCCGAGCTCAATTAACTGAGAATGGCGGGCCTTACCCTGGCACATGCCGACACCAGAATCATCCCGCCTCGGCAGAATATGCGCTGCGACTGACCGTCAACGAGGCAATAATCGCATTTGAGGATCAGTTTCAAGGCCCAATTGCCGAAGAACTTGCCAACACCTGCGGTGATTTTATCGTGCGTAGAAAAGACGGCTTGATATCCTATCAGTTGGCCGTTAGCGTGGATGACGCATTCCAGGGTGTGACGCATGTGATCCGTGGCATCGACCTTTTGGATTCGACCTGCCGACAAATCCACATCTTGCAGCAGCTAAACCAGAGCATTCCGGAATATGGCCACATACCAGTGCTGCTTGATTCACTCGGCAATAAACTTAGCAAGCAAACCGGGGCGCCGGCTATTCTGGACGCTCGCGCCTGTGAAAACCTGTGTGAAGCGCTCTCTTATCTTAACCAGCCCGCACCCCCACGGCACGCGCGTACTAGCGTTGATGCTATCCTTGCGCATGCCATCGCGCATTACCGCCCGGCCGCCTGGAGGCTCATGCAGAGCATAACTATCATAGACAGCAATAACTGATGTACATACAACGCGCCCTTTTTCTGCTTATTCTGATTGTCGTTATTTTTCTACCCTCGTGGATGGACTGGGCGCTTGCGTCTCCGAAGTCGTGGTATCGACCCCATTTGCTCTGGTTCGGCGCCATATTTCTGATATATCTGGGCGAGCGGCGTGCTCGTCAGCAACAGGGTTAAGCCTTACGCTCCGATCATGAAGCGGCTGATGCAAGCAATATAATGAATTTTGAACTAGGCCAGATTCTATTTTTTGGCATCGCCTATTTGTCGATACTGTTTGGCATTGCATACGCTGCGGATCGCAGCTGGATTCCGGATCGGTTCATTCGCCATCCAATCACGTATATTTTATCCATCGGCGTTATCGCCGGGGCCTGGGCAATATTTGGCATGGTGGACCTGGCCGCGCGCTACGGGTTTTCCTACCTGAGCTACTTCTTTGGCATTTCGGCGTTGTTTCTTTTCAGTTCGCTGATTTTGGCGCCAATGATGCGAATTGCCAGGCTTTACCAATTGAGATCGCTGCCCGACATGCTGGCCTTTCGATTTCGAAGCCAGTGGGCTGGCATAGTGCTGACTATATTCATGTTACTCACCATGCTGCCTTTATTTGCGCTACAAATTACTGCGGTGTCCGACACCATACTGATACTCACCGACGCAAGCTTTGAATTGTTTCCAGGTGACAATCGACAAAGCGGGATGGCCTTTGTTTTCTGCTGCATGATTACTTTATTCACGGTACTTTTCGGCGCCAGACACGTCGGCACCCAGGAACGGCATGACGGCCTTGTTGTTGCCATTGCGTTCGAATCCTTAAGCAAACTGCTTTTGATGATTGTGATTGCCGTGGTTTGTGTGGTCGTTGTGTTTGATGGCTTCAACGGAATGCAAACCTGGCTTGAACAGAACGTCAATCTGTTCAGGCCCATAGATAATCAACGTGGGGACAACGTTCGCTATTTTCTGCTGCTGTTTTTTCTAGCCTCAGTGCTAATGCCCCATTCATTTCATATGCTGTTTTCTGAGCGGCCCAGCTCCACCGCGTTTAAGGCGGCGAGCTGGGGATTTCCGCTGTACATGCTGGTGCTTAGCGTACCCGTTCTCATCATCTATTGGGCTGCAATGAGCCTTGGCGTTGGTGTACCCATGCAATATGCCACCCTGGGTGTGGGAATTTCCCTGCAGATGCCGCAACTCGAGTTGCTTGCCTATATGGCCGGGTTATCCGCGGCCAGCAGTATGATTATCGTTGCAACGCTGGCGCTTGCCTCAATGTGTCTTAACCATCTTGTATTGGCTGTGTATCAGCCTGACACCAATGATATTTACCGTTGGCTACTTTGGATCAGGCGCCTGCTTATCGTCGGCATCATTCTTATGTCGTATTTATTCTATCGTATTGTGAGCAGCCAACACGACCTAGCCAGCCTTGGAATTGCAGCGTTCAGTGGTGTGCTGCAATTCATGCCGGGTGTACTTGCAATGCTGTACTGGCCGGAGGCCAATAGAACTGGCTTCAACACCGGCCTTATCGCTGGCATTGTGATCTGGTTTTTTCTGGTGCTGTTACCTCTGCTGCAACCAGACAGCTCCGCTTTTGTGGGCAGCATCATTCCCAGTCAGCTAAACCAGTTGCCAGCCTGGCAGGCGGGAACATTAGCGTCGCTTGGCACTAATATACTGGTGTTTTTGTTTGGCTCCATACTGTCAAACCAAAGCGAGGAAGAACATCAGGCTGCTGAAATATGCTCCACCGACGAACTAAGTCGCCCCACCCGGCGAGCGCTTGATGTGCACTCCCCCGCGGAAATGAAAGAACGATTAGCCAGAGCCCTGGGAGAGACTACCGCTGAACGCGAACTCAGTAATGCATTGAAAGACCTGAACATGGAGCTGACAGAGAGCCGACCTTATGCGTTGCGCAGGCTTAGAGAGCAAATAGAAGCGAATATATCGGGTTTGTTAGGGCCCTCAAGCGCCTACGAGATTATTAATAAGCACCTGCCATTTGTCCGCGATGGCGACAGCCATCAAACCGAGGACATACAGTATATTGAGAGCCGCATTGAAACCTATCAAGCCGACCTGACCGGTCTTGCAGCGGAGCTTAACAGTTTACGAAGATATCATAGGGAAACACTTCAGGCCTTGCCTGTAGGTGTTTGTATAGTAGGCTCCGATCATGAAATCACCTTGTGGAACAGCATGCTTGTGGAACTCACAGGTATTGAGTCAAATGATGTGGTCGGCAGTGCAATTCACGCGATCGAGCAACCGTGGTCATCAGTTCTAACTGATTTTGTTAATTCCAGTCAATCGCATCGTTACAAACAACACATAGTTCACGAAGGGATAGACCGTTGGGTAAGCTTGCATAAAACGCTGTTGCAACCCACCGGTTCATTGACCAGCAACCAGGCTATTGTTATTGAAGACCTCACCGAAACGCAGATTCTGGAGCAAGAGCTAACCCACAGTGAGCGTCTTGCTTCCGTGGGCCGACTTGCCGCAGGTGTGGCCCATGAGATTGGCAACCCGGTTACCGGGATTGCCTGCATCGCGCAGAACCTGGCGTCTGAATACGATGACCCGGACATCAAGGCAAGCACATCGGAAATTCTTACCCAGACACAGCGCGTATCCAGCATTGTGCAGTCTCTGGTGAACTTCTCGCACAGCGGCGAGCAGCGTGACGACCTCAACATTGATTCGGTCAGTTTGCGACAAAATGTTGAAGAGGCCATCCGCTTGTTGCAGCTAAACAAGGACGCAGTGAATGTGGTTTACCAGGTGAACATAGACAAAGGCATTCATGTCTATGGTGATCGGCAGCGCCTTGCTCAGGTATTCATCAATTTACTCAGCAATGCACGCGACGCCAGTAAAGACGGTGATACGGTAACAGTGGCTGCAAGCGCCGATGAATACTCCGTAGTAATCAACATCACTGACCAGGGCACGGGTATTCCACGAGAGTTGCAAGAGCATATATTTGAACCCTTCTTTACCACTAAACCTGCCGGCGAAGGCACCGGTCTGGGGCTGCCACTGGTGTACCAGATTATCGAAGACCACAGTGGTTCTATTCAAGTTGAAAGTCCCTGTGATGCAAGAAACAGTAGTGGCACGCGGTTCACAATCACGCTGCCGTTCAGCAATAATCCGGCTAATTCGGATTAACGGCATAGTTACTACCACGCGGATTTCGATTTAAGGTGTCGAAACCTTGACCTTTTATGCGCTACAATTACGTACCTTGGCGTGCAGGCACCCCATATCTTAAGTCGTATGAAGTCAATTCTTGTCGTCGAAGATGAAGCCGTAATCCGCAGTGCATTAAAGCGCTTGCTGGAGCGTAACGACTACAGTGTTCAAGAAGCCGGCTCCGTCGCCGAGGCCACCAATAAATTTCGGCTGTCTGACTTTGGTTTGGTCATTAGTGATTTGCGTCTGCCTGGTGCACCGGGTACAGATCTTATTCGCCTGGCCGGTAACACCCCAGTTTTGATCATGACAAGCTACGCCAGTTTGCGCTCTGCGGTTGACTCGATGAAGATGGGTGCAGTCGACTACATCGCCAAGCCATTCGACCATGACGACATGTTGAATGCGGTGAAAAGAATTATTGCCCAAACCAAAGCAGATAACGAACAGCAACCCGTCGCGGCCGGTTCACCTATTGATGGCATTGTTGGCCGTTGTTCCGCAATGACACAGCTGCAAAAAGGCATTCACAAAGTAGCACCGACGGACAGCACCGTGTTGATACTGGGTGAAACAGGCACCGGTAAAGAACTGGTAGCGAAAGCAGTGCATGGCGAAAGCCGCCGGGCGGCCAAACCGATTGTTTGCGTAAACTGCGCAGCAATACCCGAAACCCTGATCGAATCAGAACTGTTCGGCTATGAAAAAGGCGCGTTCACTGGCGCCAATACCAATCGCAGCGGCCTGATAGAAGCCGCAGATGGCGGCACCTTGTTTCTTGATGAAATCGGCGAATTGCCGCTCGAAGCCCAGGCAAGATTGTTGCGTTTTATTCAGGAAGGCGAGATTCGGCGAATTGGCTCCACTGAATCGATCAAAGTTGATGTACGCCTGATCAGTGCGACTCATCGGGATTTGCAAACCCTGAGCGCACAGCAAAAGTTTCGACAAGACCTGTTTTACCGAATCAATGTATTCAGTCTTAAGCTACCCCCTCTCAGGGAACGCGGTAAGGATGTATTGGATCTGGCCGATACCATCATCACGAAAAAAGCGCTGCTCTTGAACGTACGCTCGAAAGCACTGGCGCCGGAAACTATTCAGGCAATCATGACCTATAGCTGGCCCGGCAATGTGCGCGAGCTTGAAAACGCAATCGAACGTGCACTGATCATGTGCGACTCCGACACATTAGGCCTGGAGCACCTGGGGATTGATTTACAGCTGATTGATACCGAGTCAGATGATGATGGTAGCAACGACGGCTCAGCGCAAACACGTGGCCGAAAAGTGTCGCAATTCGCAACAGAACCAAACGAAGACTTATCGCTTGAAGACTACTTCCAGCATTTTATTCTTGAACATCAAGACACGATGAGCGAAACCGAACTGGCCCAGAAATTAGGTGTCAGCCGAAAATGCCTGTGGGAGCGTCGTCAACGTTTTGGAATTCCCAGGAAAAAAGCCTCTTCTAATGGTGGCCAGAGCAAATTGGCGTAAATACGGCCAATCCTGTAGTCTATTTTTTAAACAGCGCGACGTTTTTTTGTTACTTTTTGCTCTGCAAGTAACGTTTCCAGTGTGAATTTGTAACAAAAATTTGACTATTGTGGGATTACTCCTAAGCTTTAATTTGCAAGCAATTGAAATTGTTTGGTTTTTTAAAACTGGCACAGTTGCTGCATTTATTACCCACAATAAGAAAAACAAACAAAAACAATAATACGCAAAACAATAAAAAGTAAGGCCTGGATGGGGAAAACTCAGTTTTCCCCTTTCGCTCGCCTGAAAACTTCACTTCACCCGAATAAATCCATCTTTGTCCTTGCAGTGATCTTTGGCGGCTGCTCGTTCTGGATATGCTAAGATAGGCGGTTTTACAATTGGCCTTTACGGCCTCAGGGTACAGCATTCACAAATGGCAAATGACGCTTCAGGTCAGATCACAAGCACCCGTCTCAAAGCACCCGACATTGGCAAGCAACTTCGCGAGATAAGCCCTCATTCTGTTCAGGTTGTAGAAAGCCTGCGTGCAAATGGTTTCGAGGCTTACATCGTTGGCGGCTGCCTTCGCGATTTGCTTCTTGGTCGAACACCGAAGGACTTTGATGTAGCCACTGACGCTGAACCGCAGGCGGTGGTTAAACTGTTCAAGCGCTCGCGAATTGTTGGCCGCCGCTTTCAAATTGTGCACGTGCGCAGTGGTCGTGATGTGGTCGAAGTCACCACGTTTCGCGCCCATCACGACACGCGTGATACTGAAGACCACGAGTCAGAGCAAAGTGATACCGGCATGCTGTTGCGTGACAACGTCTACGGTGACTTGTCTGATGACGCGGTACGACGCGATTTTACTGTTAATGCCTTGTACTTCTGTCCTGAAACCGATGAAATCATTGATTACGTCAATGCGCTTTCAGACATCAAGGAAGGTCGCCTGCGAGTAATAGGTGACGCAGACACTCGTTACCAGGAAGACCCGGTACGCATGCTGCGCGCGGCTCGTTTTGCAGGCAAGCTTGATTTTGAAATGGAGCCGGAAACTTCCGCAGCGATTGAGAAAAATGGCCACTTGCTACGCCAGGTCGCTCCGGCTCGCATGTTCGATGAAGTGCTTAAGTTGTTCCTGGGTGGCGCCGCCGCCAATACGCTGGCCGTGCTGCAACAGTTTGATCTATTCCAGTATTTGTTTCCTGCCACCGCCGAGGCGTTGGAAGATGATCAGCCATACGCGCAGGAAATTATTCAGGCCACTATGGAAAATACTGACGCGCGCATTGAAGCCGGCAAGCCGGTGACACCGGCTTTTATGTACGCTGCCGTGCTGTGGCCAGCCGTTATCGAACTTCGCGAGGCATGCCTTGACCAAGGCATGCACATCGTCGAAGCCATGCGTGAAGCCACCCATGCGGCCACCATGGATCAGTTGCAAACCACGTCAATTCCAAAGCGCTTCTCGATTCCAATGCGTGAAATTTGGGACCTGCAATCCCGTTTGCACCTGAAAGAAGGAAAACGCGCCGCGAAGCTGCGCTCAAATCCGCGATTTCGCGCGGCCTACGATTTCATATTATTACGTGAACAATCGGGTGAAGACCTGGAAGGCCTGGGCGAATGGTGGACGCAGTACCAAATTGACAACCCGGTAGACGAAGAAGCGAATCGTTCCGAGCAACGCCGCCGGCCACCGCGCCGAAGGCGCAAACGCCCGCCCAGACAGGCTCAAGGGCAATAGAGTACACCGCAGCCGGGCAATGCCTATTGTTTATCTGGCATTAGGAAGTAATTTGAGCCGACCGCATTGGCAGCTACGCCTGGCTGTTCGCTCGATAGCTGCTCTTCCACAGACAACATTGCTGAAATGTTCTTCAATCTACCGAAGCTCACCCGTGGGTCCGGCGATCCAGGCGGACTATCTGAACGCGGTGGTTGCTGTGCGCTGCACACTTCGACCACTGTCACTACTGCGCCACACACAAGCTATTGAAACCCGGCAGGGCCGCAAACGTCGCCAACGATGGGGGCCTCGATCCCTGGACATCGATGTGTTGTTGTTTGGAGATTGGCAATTGCGACATTCCCGGTTGATCTTACCCCACCCAAGGCTTACTGAACGACTGTTCGCAATGCAGCCACTGCTTGAGATTGCGCCTGATGTCCAATTACCCGACGGCCGACGTATCCAGCCCATTGCCGAGCAGCTGGCGCTCGGCAATCGCCATGAAAAAATCATTCGCACAAGCCTGCCCTTGAATGGCTGACTGAGGGTGGCCTGCGCTATACTGGCCGACCACCAACCTGGAAGATTCATGAGCACAGCGCCTGTCGAATTTAGCACCAGCGGTTACCATTCTCCGCTGGCTGATACCCGTAACGCGCCACAATTTATTGCCGTAGAAGGGCCTATTGGTGTTGGAAAAACTACGCTCGCGCGCAAACTAGCCGACGTCTTTAATTATGAGGTGCTACTGGAGCGGGCTGAAGAGAACCCGTTTCTTGAACGCTTTTATCGCAAGAACGGAGAAGGCGCGCTGGCTACGCAGTTGTTCTTTCTGTTTCAACGCGCGCAACAAATCCATGATATTCGCCAAGCCGATTTGTTCGCTCCCATACGGGTCGCCGATTTTCTGATCGACAAAGACAGGCTGTTTGCACAGGCTAATCTTACGGCCGATGAGTTTGAGCTGTACGACAAGGTATACCAACAAACGACAATAGATGCGCCCACGCCGGATCTGGTTATTTATTTACAGGCGCCGACCGATATATTGATGCAACGCATACAGCAACGAGGCATCGAAGCAGAGCAGAATATTGACCGTTCGTACCTGGAGAAGCTAAATGATGCATACTGCAACTTTTTCCACTTCTATGACGCGGCACCGCTTTTGATTGTCAATGCCAGTCACATCGACCTGGCCAACAACCAGCAACACTTTGACCGTTTGCTTGAGTTCGCTTTGCAAACCAGGAGCGGCCGCCACTACTTCAACCCCAGCGCGCTGGGCTAGCCTGAGTGTAACAACTAAACAATGCAACGATGTAAAAGAATCAAAGAGCTTCGCGCGGCTATCCGCGTCAAGCGCCATGCCGGGCAACACATAGTGCTAGTGCCTACAATGGGCAATCTGCACGACGGCCATATAAGCCTGGTCCGCAAGGCACGCGAGATAAGCGACTTCGTCGTGGTCAGCATTTTTGTCAATCCACTGCAGTTTGGTGAAAACGAAGATCTGGACAATTACCCTCGTACATTGGAAGAGGACCAAGCCAAGCTCCAGCGTGAGGGCGCCAGCGTATTGTTCTTGCCGGACGCAAACGAAATGTACCCGGACGGACAACAGGATTTAACCAGGGTCTCGGTGCCCAAGTTCAACGCGATGCTCTGCGGTGTGAGTCGCCCGGTGCACTTTGATGGTGTTACAACAGTCGTTAACAAGCTATTCAATATCGTTCAACCTGATTCTGCCGTGTTTGGCGAAAAAGATTTTCAGCAATTGTTTCTGATTCGAAAAATGGTCAAGGATCTTAGTTTGCCAGTAGAAGTTGTTGGTGCTCCGATCATGCGCGAGAAAGACGGGCTAGCGATGAGCTCTCGAAATAATTATCTTAGCGATTCCGAACGCAATATCGCACCGGCACTTTCCAGAGTGCTGCAAGAAACCAAAGAGCGCTGTGCAGGCAAAGGCAAAGACCTCGAGTTACTCAGGCAAGCCGAATTACAGGCGAACACTGTGCTGAAAGAGATTGGCTTCGATATCGACTACGTGCAGATTCGAGACGCGGATACTTTATTGGCGCCTGCTCTTGAGACAAAGCAGCTGGTTTTGCTGGCGGCAGCTACGCTGGGCAGCACTCGCTTGATCGACAATATGACGTTTTCTGCGGATTAAAGGTATCCGGATGAAGACCTTTATTGTCGATGTATTTGCCGAACGACAACTGGCTGGAAATCAGTTGGCTGTTGTTATGGACGCCGCGGAGGTTGACACCGAAACCATGCAGCGTATTGCACGGGAAACCAACTTCTCTGAAACCACCTTTGTGACTGCATTCCATGGTGATAGAGCACGAGTTCGTATTTTTACACCCACCAGCGAACTGCCCTTTGCCGGGCATCCCACTCTCGGCACGGCCTGGGTGCTTGCCACGCTTGGTACGGACGCGCAGCTCGCCAACATTACACTGGAATTAGGTGTTGGTGAGGTGCAAGTCCAGCTCGACAGGAGCAGCGGTATTGTCTGGCTGCAGTCACCTATGGCCACATTCAGCGACGGTATAGGGAGTGAGCTTGCAGCCAACCTACTCAGTATCAACACCGATGATTTGCTGGACGGCCCATTTCCAATTCGATCGGCTGATCTGGGACCCAGCTTTCAATTGATTGCCGTGAAAGATCTGAAAACGCTTGGCCAATGCCGCGTAAACCAGCAGGAGTTTATGCGCTTTCAAACTGACGGCCATGGTGTGCAAGGCTTGTTTGTCTTTGCCCCGGCAGGGCATAGTCACAACAGTCAATACTCAGCGCGGATGTTTTTCGAAGCCGATGGTATTAGGGAAGACCCGGCGACGGGTTCGGCCAATTGTTGCTTCGCGGCCTATCTGAAGTCCCTCGCCATTGACGATGGTAAGGCGATAGTTGATCAGGGTGTGGAAATGGGTCGGCCATCCACAATTTATCTAGACCTTGGCGCCCCAATTCGGGTTGGCGGAAAGGTTCAGCACGTATTGTCAGGTGAACTGCATTTATAGCCGCCCCTGAACGCAAAGAGGAGCACACCAGTGAGCGAAAAAATATACCCGGTACCCGAGCACTATGCGGCCAGCGCTTTAATTGATGAAGCCACCTACCAGGCAGAGTATCATCGGTCGATCAATGACCCTGCTGGGTTTTGGGCGGATAAAGCAAACGAGTTGCTGAGCTGGGAGCAACCCTGGTCTGATGTTGTCAGCTACGATTTTCCAAGTGCCTCTGCCAGCTGGTTTTCCGGCGCAAAATTGAATGTAAGCGTCAATTGCATTGATCGCCACCTCGAACAACACGCGGACAAAACCGCCATCATCTGGGAAGGCGATGACACCGATGACAGCAAACACATCAGCTATCAAACCTTGCACGACAATGTGTGCCAGCTTGCCAATGGTTTACGTGCACGCGGGGTAAAAAAAGGCGACCGCGTATGTATCTACATGCCAATGATCGCCGAGGCGGCCTACGCTATGCTGGCCTGCGCACGTATTGGTGCCGTCCATTCAGTTGTGTTTGGCGGTTTTTCGCCGGAGGCTTTGAAAGACCGGATTCTCGATAGCGATTGCCAAACCCTGATTACCGCTGATGAAGGCGTAAGAGGCGGCAAAAATATTCCGTTAAAAGCAAACGCGGACAAAGCGCTGGAACAATGCCCTAACGTTCACACGTGTTTGACCGTAATGAGAACCGGTGAAGACGTTCAATGGCAGGAAGGACGCGACGTTTGGTATCACGAACTGTGTAACCAGCAGGCAAGCGATTGCGAACCAGAGAGCATGGATGCGGAAGACCCGCTTTTCATCCTCTACACCTCGGGCTCAACCGGAAAACCAAAGGGCGTTCTGCATACAACGGCTGGCTACCTGCTAAATGCCGCGTTCACGCACAAAGCGGTCTTTAATTACTCGCAGGGCGATGTGTATTGGTGTACGGCTGACGTAGGCTGGATTACCGGGCACAGCTACATCGTCTACGGACCTCTGGCGAATGCCGCAACAACGGTAATGTTTGAAGGTGTACCCACTTACCCGGACGCCTCGCGCTTCTGGCAAGTGATTGATAAACACGACGTTAACATCTTCTACACTGCGCCAACCGCAATTCGTGCACTAATGGCTGTTGGCGATGAAGCGGTCACCTGCACATCGCGAAAATCGCTGCGCCTGTTGGGCACAGTGGGTGAACCGATCAACCCCGAAGCCTGGGAGTGGTATCACCGCGTGGTGGGCGAAGAGCGTTGCCCTATTGTTGACACGTGGTGGCAAACCGAAACAGGTGCGATCATGATCACCCCCCTGCCTGGTTGCACACCAACCAAGCCGGGCTCAGCAACACGCCCATTCTTTGGCGTTGAACCCGTATTGTTAGATGCAGAAGGCAGGGAGCTACCTGCACAGGGTGCGCAGGAAGGTAATCTGGCTATCAAACAAAGCTGGCCGTCACAAATTCGGACGGTATATGGTGACCACCAGCGCTGCATAGACACGTATTTCAGTACATATCCAGGGTACTACTTCACTGGCGACGGCGCGCGCCGTGACGAAGACGGGTACTGGTGGATCACTGGTCGCGTGGATGATGTACTGAACGTCAGTGGCCATCGCATGGGAACGGCCGAAGTTGAAAGCGCTTTGGTGTTGCACGACAGTATTGCAGAGGCCGCAGTAGTTGGTTATCCGCACGATATCAAAGGCCAAGGCATTTACGCTTACGTCACACCCATGCATGACGTAGAACCCAGCGACGAATTACTCGCGGAGCTGCGAGCGCTGGTCAATCAAGAGATAGGCCCCATCGCCAAACCAGACCTTATTCAATGGGCTCCCGGATTGCCCAAAACGCGCTCCGGCAAGATCATGCGTCGAATTCTTCGCAAGATTGCAGCGAATGAAACCGACAATCTGGGCGATACCAGTACGCTGGCCGACCCAAGTGTGGTCCAGCAACTGATTGATGACCGTAAGAATCGGTAGTGATCTCGGCAAGAGGCTTGCGCTGAGCGCTTTAGTAGGACAATAACACATGACGGAACGCTACACGGATACCAAGCACTCAGGCTCGCCCGCCAAGCGCTGGTTCTGGTTGCTATTGGTCTGTGTTTTGCTGGTCATGGTATTGGGCGGGCTTAAATATGCGCAAATCAGCAAGGCCATCGCCTTTGCAGAATCGTTTCCTGAGCGTTCCGAGTCTGTCACTGCTATCACGCTGGAACCTGTTCAATGGCGCAACTTGTACCGCACAATTGGCGAGGTTAAAGCCGCACAATTTGTAGAACTGCGCAATGAGCTTGATGGCGTGGTAGCAGAGCTTGGTTTTTCTGGCGGCAGTACCGTACGCAAAGGTCAGCTATTACTACGCCTGGACAGCCAACAGGAACAATCGCAACGGCGCGCCTTGCTTGCCCAACTGCAACTGGCTGAGATTCAACTGAAGCGACTGACGGAGCTGAAAGCCAAGAAACTCGCCAGCAAGAACGACTACGACCGTGCACTGGCAGACAAGAACGTACTGCTGGCTAATGTAGCTGCACTGGAGGCTAGCATCTCGAAAAAAACGCTAACCGCTCCCTTTGATGCCAACACCACACTGCACGATTTACAAGTTGGGCAGTATTTAGCGGCTAACTCACTGGTGACTGAACTCAGCGGAGTAGGTAATCAATACTGGGTAGACTTCAAGCTACCGCAAGACAAGGCCACTGTTGTTACAGGCAACGACATCGAAGTCAGCAGCAAGTCGCTGATGGAAGAGTCTATGACAGCACGTATTGTATCTGCCGGTGCCAGCTTCAACGTAAGTTCCAGAAGCCTGCAGTACAGGGCCTTGCTCATTGACCCACCGCCCGCGGTCAGGCCTGGCGCAGTGGTTGACATCACGCTAAGTCTTGGCACTGTGGACGGCGTATTCAGGCTGCCATCCAGTGCGATTAGACGCAGTAATTTTGGGGCTTACGCGTATGTTTTGAATCCGGCTGAGGCCGGCGCTGCCGCACCGTTTCGCGCCGAGAGACGCGAGGTAACTCCTGGCCCACTGGACAGCAGCGAAATAATAGTATTGGACGGCTTGCAGCCGGGCGAGCGCATCGCCGCAATTGGTGCATTCAAATTGCAAGACGGTATGCTCGTGCACGTTGTTGAACGAGCAAGGGATAGTGAGGCGCCGGCCGTCGGTTCACCACAATGAGCCGTTCACTCGACACACCCAATGCGCTGGATATTTTTATTCAACGCCCTCTGTTGGCCGTTGTCATGTCTCTGGCTCTGGTATTGCTGGGCTTACGCGCTGCGTTTCAACTGCCAGTGCTGGAGTTCCCGCAAATTGAAAGTTCAGCACTGACGATTAATACCCCCTATGTTGGCGCATCCGCCGAAACCGTTCAGGGTTTTGTTACCGACCCGATTGAGCGAGCTGTTTCAACAGTGCCCGGCGTCGACTACATCGAGTCGACAACAACTGCTGGCATGAGTTCGGTAAAGGCGTGGTTAAAGCTCAATGAACCCAGCACACTGGCACTGGCTGAACTCACGGCAAGGCTAGGCCAAATTCGGTTCGAGCTACCGGCAGGTGCCGAAGACCCGGCAATTTTAGTAAGCCGTGCAGATGCGTCCAATTCAATCTTTTATCTCGATGTTGATATCAGCGATCTCAATCGCGCTGAAATTAGTGATTATCTCAGTCGGTATGTCGTGCCGGTGTTGTCTTCGATCAAAGGCGTACAACGCATCCAGATGCTGGGCCACCGCCCACCCACTATGCGGGTTTGGCTGGACCCCGTGCGCATGAATTTTTTTAAAATCAGCGCGCAGCAAATTCGCCAGACCCTACTCAGCAATAATGTGATTGCCGCCATCGGTAACAGTGAAAATTCGCAACAGCGCATAGATCTGCAAACCAATGCTACGTTGCGCAGCGTTGAAGAATTTGAACGCATGGTGATCACTACACGGGACGACGCCGTGATTCGATTGTCCGATGTCGCTCGCATAGAACTCGGCGAGGCCGAGAGCAATGATATAGGTAGAATTGATCAGCGTGACAATATCTGGTTAGCCGTGGATGGCTTACCCGGCGCCAATGAGCTGGAAATAGGCAATGAGCTGTATGGAGTACTGGACCAAATAAACGCGACTCTACCAGATGGAGTGCACATTGCGATTGGCTTTGATGGCACAAAATACATGCGCAATGCACTGAAGGAAATTTTCATTACGCTAGCTGAAACAGTTCTGTTGGTCGGCATAGTTGTACTGCTGTTTATGGGGTCTCTTCGTACGGCGCTGGTGCCACTGGTTACCATACCGATTTCATTACTCGGCGCGACAGTTGTTATGACGATGATGGGGTTCTCGCTGAATTTACTGACCATTCTGGCGATCGTGCTCTCAGTCGGTTTGGTAGTTGATGATGCAATTGTTGTCGTTGAAAACGTATCGCGGTTTATGCGGGAAGGAATGAGCCGCACCCAGGCCGCATTGGCGAGCTCGCGACAACTGCTCACTCCGATCATTGGCATGACTGTGACGCTGGCCGCCGTTTATGTACCGATCGGTTTCCTGTCCGGCTTAACCGGCGTACTCATTAAGGAGTTTGCATTTACGTTGGCAGTAGCGGTGCTGCTGTCCGGTCTGGTTGCGCTCACTTTGTCTCCTGTTATGAGCGCCTACGCAAGCCCCGCACGCGGAGAAGAGGGCAAACTCACCAAACAGATTAATGCAAACTTTGACGCGCTTCGTCATCGATACGAACAGCTGCTGCGAATCACACTCTCGTGGACGCCACAAATTCTGGTTTTTGCATTATTTCTTGCTCTGCTCGCCATTCCGTTTTTGCTGATGTCACAGCAAGAGCTGGCACCAATTGAAGATGAAAGCGAGATATTCGTTATCTCTGAAGCGCCGGCTGAAGCATCGGTACAGTACACACACAACCATATGCGTGATGTCGTTGATGTTATGAATGGCCTGCCAGATACAACATCGATGTGGCAGGTTGTCAGCCCAAATGCCGGATTTGGTGGACAGGAATTCGTTGAACACAGCAAACGCGATTTCACGCCAATGGACCTGCTTCAGCCAACTTTTGTCAAACTGGCGACTATACCTGGGCTTCGTGCCTTTCCAAATTTGGTGCCTTCTTTGCCCAGTGCCGGTCAATTTGCTGTTGAACTGGTGGTCACAGCACCGGTGCCAGTTGAACAAATGCAGCCCTATGCTGAGAAACTGCTGGAGGCCACCTACGCGAGTGGCAAGTTTTTATTTGCCGACACCAATCTAAAAATAGATTTTCCGCAAGCGAATTTCACGCTCGATAGAGACCGTATCGCAGACCTTGGTATGACAGTTGCTGACGTGAGTGAGCAGTTATCCATTTTTCTGTCCGGGGATTACGTCAACCGTTTCAATCTGGACGGCAAGGCGTACCGCGTGGTGCCCATGGTCGAGAAAGTGGATCGGCAGGACCTGAATTCAATTGAACAAATTCAACTGCAAACACCTGGCGGTGATCTGGTGCCGCTCTCCTCGATTGCGACGCGCAGCGAGCGTGTGGGACCGCGTTCATTGAGTAAATTCCAACAACGAAATTCATTCACTATCTACGGTGGTACCTTACCGATCTATACCAAGGAAGATGGCCTGCGCGCAGTAGAACAAGCTGCAAAGGAAGTACTGCCCGAAGGCTACCTGATTGATTACGCCGGCGAATCGCGGCAGTTGCGCCAAGAGGGCAATACTTTATTTGGTGCGCTTGCCTTTGCATTGGCCTTCGTTTTTCTGGTCTTGGTCATTTTGTTTAACAGCCTCAGAGACCCGCTGGTGGTGCTACTGGGCTGCGTACCATTGGCACTATCTGGTGCCATGCTATTCACCTTCCTGGGCTGGACAACCATCAACATCTATTCCCAGATCGGCTTTATCACCTTAGTTGGGCTGGTAACCAAGAACGGAATATTAGTTGTGGAGTTCGCCAATCATCTGCAAATGACCGGTCGCAGCAAATTGGATGCCATCATAGAAGGTGCAAGTGTTCGCTTGCGACCGGTATTGATGACAACTGGTGCCACTGTGATTGGACACTTTCCGTTGGTATTGGTGTCCGGCGCAGGCGCTGAAGCACGCAATAGTATTGGCATTATTCTGGTGGCTGGGATGCTAATTGGCACACTTTTCACGCTGTTTATTTTGCCAAGCGTTTATCTGGCCCTGGCCTCAGAGCATTCCAAGGAAGAAAATTTGCTCAGCAATGCCACACCGGCCTAAGCGAGATACCAGTATCTTTTGGCCACTCGACTACCCGGCGAATGCGGCCATATCGAAATAATCTCGCCACGCACATATTTTACCGTCGCGAAATTCAAATACTCCCATAACCGCCAGCTCAATCCATTTACCATTCATGCACAGCCGATCTGTGCGTTCATTCATTAGCAAAGTACCGTCCTGGCTGACCACCTCATTGTGAACAATGAACTCAATACCTTCACAACTACCGGCAAAACCTTCTACAAATGCCCGAATTTCGTCTTTGCCGCGGTTGGGTGGGTCCATTGGAATATTGATGTACACAGCGTCGTCCGTGAATGAGTCTACGATTGCATCAACGTCCATGCGCCCCCAGGCGTCGATAAACTGCTGTATAAATTCAGTGCTGCTCATATCGTTCTCCTGTAAATCGGTAGTAGCTGCATCGCAAGTCATGCTTACTGTAATACAGAACAGCGTTACAAAGTATGAAAGAAACGATTCCTGCGCGGGATGTAATAATTCTCGTAGTTTAGCGACACCACCACTTTTTTAGCCCGGCCAACTATTTCATCACGCGGTACCACACCAATCACTCTGGAGTCGGCGCTATTGTCACGACTGTCACCCAAAACCAGGTAATGGTCATCGGGTACTTTTACGGGGTCGAATGATGACATTTGCGTTGCCTTCGGATAAAACCAGATCTTGTGCTGCAAGCCCAGAAGGTCCTCTTCTGCTTCTGCAAACGGTTGTCCCGTTTTAGCCTCACGATACACAAGTTGCTGACCATTTATTTGCAATCGATTACTTCGCATCGCAATCACATCTCCCGGCAAGCCGATCACGCGCTTAACCAGTCGTTTATCAGCCAATTTGGAATCGAAAATTACGATATCACCGCGGGCCGGATCTGCCCGTTTGAATAGTGAGATGTGGGTAAATGGCACTCTAAGATCGTAGGCCATTTTGTTCACCAGCAAGCGGTCGCCTTCTATAATGGTGGGTTTCATGGAACCGGTAGGCACTTCATTCCAATCAGCAAAAGCGCTACGGAACACAAACATTGATAGCAAGAAGATCAGGAAAACCCGATTTTCACGCCATATTGCTGATAATTTGCCGAACATGTCATTACTCCCGGGAATCTTCGTGAAACCAAAACTCCACTTCATCAGTTTCGACCTCAAAACGCGCGGCATGTTCCTTATGCGCAGGTACATGATACCAGTCGCCCACGCCGTATTTTTGCTCGCGCCCATCCATGAAAAGAATCAATTCACCCCGCGTGATCACACCATAGTTATCGGTGTCATGCGTGTGCTCATCTATTTCCATTCCAGGTTGATAGGAAGCAAACAACACATCGCTGCCTTGAGCCTGAAGCTTGTAGGCATCGAACCGACCGTCATATAAGGGCAGCTGCTTGATTCTGTCTGGATATCGTCCAGCCATAGGTTGCCTCGTTCACGTTAAGTTAAACTATTTGGCGAAAAGTTAAATTCAATCTGGGCCCGCATGGGGCGCTTAGCTTATCGATACCGTGTTTCCAATATTGCTGAGTTTTGCCTCTCATGACCAGCAACGTGGAGTTACTCAGCGGAATTCGAAGTGGCTTTAGATCTATACGACGTTTGTGCTTTAGCTTGAATACCCGAGTTGCGCCAAAACTAAGCGAAGCAATAATTGGCTCACGCCCGAGTTCTTTTTCGTCGTCCGAATGCATACCCATACTGTCGCGATGATTCCGATAGTAATTGAGTAATACGCTATTGAACTCCGCACCGCAGTGTTCTGAGACGCGCCTTTTAATATCACTCAGCTCGTCAATCCACGCCAGTGGCTCCAGCGCTAGACCTGAGTACTGATAACTGGCCTGCTCATCGCCATACCAGGCAAACAATCGAGGCTGTAAGTGGGTTTTGCCAAACAGAGTGATGGATTCTTCGCGCCAATCCACCTTATCGATCAGGCGGTTCATTAAGACATTTGCGTCAACGCCACAATCGAAATCTTCAAACAACTCAAGGTGCGCATCATCAATTGGCAGTCGCGCATCGGTTTGTTCGTTGAACAAGCCTGCCATGCGCTTGTCAGCTTCTTCGATGAGAATTGATTTCGTCGCGCAAACTCATTGCTACCGCACGTGCCGCGCGCTGAAAGTCCTCGCCCTCGCTGGCGTACAACACGCCGCGCGACGAATTCACAATCAAGCCCGAACCGTTTGCGGTTTGACCCGCTTCCAGCATAGTCTTCACATCACCGCCCTGCGCACCAACGCCTGGCACCAGCAATGGCATGTCGCCGACTATGCTACGAACCTTAGCCATTTGCTCAGGCCAAGTGGCGCCAACTACCAATAAGCAGTTGTCGTGCGTATTCCATTCAGTACTCACTTTCTGCGCCACGTGTTGATACAAAGGCTCACCGTCAATCAACAGGTCCTGAAAATCGCTTGCCCCTGCATTGGAAGTTCGACACAAAACAATAACGCCACGATCGGTATACTGGGTAAACGGTTGAATCGCATCGAAGCCCATATACGGGTTGACGGTAACCGCATCCGCGCCGTATCGCTCAAAGGCCTCCACTGCATACCTGCTCGCTGTTGAGCCAATGTCGCCTCGCTTTGCATCCAGAATGACGGGGATACCCGGGTATTCACGATGAATGTATTCGATGGTCTGCAATAGCTGGTCTTCAGCGCGCTCCGCTGCAAAGTATGATATCTGCGGTTTGTAGGCGCAGACCAAATCGTGCGTGGCATCCACTATCGCTTTGTTGAATTCAAATAAGGGATTTTCGGTAGCCGCAATAGATTCAGGAAATCGCGCAGTGTCGGGGTCAAGTCCAACACAGAGCAGGGAGTTACTTTGTTCCCAGCGTTTGGAAAGAGTGCGGATAAAGCTCATGTAGTCTCATCATTGTTGTTGTTGGGCAGATTATACCCTGTCAGGTTCTTGGGTCTGTAGTGTGCAATAGCTTTTATGCGCTCCTCCACACTCCAATGCAACTCAGCATCAGGCGGTAAGCGCCGCAATTCCCGGGCCGGCACATAGCATCCAAGAATGGAGCGAAGATGCGACTGCTCTCGGTTGCGAACAGATTTCGGAAGATACTCAAGCATGGCCCAGGGTAAGGACATGGAATCGTGCATGATGGCCGCTGGGTCTGAAGCAGTAACTATCTTGCGTACCGCGTGCTGATTGACAGCTAAATGATCCGCAAGCTGCTCGATCATCCATTCCAGCGATAACAAAGACAGACCACTTTCATCATCGGGGTACCCGCCGCCTACGTCAGAATGCACGCCGGGAAACCAAACCTGTTTCAGCTCTTGGGCAGATATCTTGTCAGGATCTTTCGGCCGAAACGGCCCGCTCCAGAACTCTTCGCCTTCACGCCATAAATACGGGCGAAACATCCGGCGCTGCTCGTCTATAGCCACCGCATGGCACACGGTCTGCACGCTCGGATTTCGTTCGGTATAGGCAAGCTGGCGACGCGCTGGCAAGTAGAAGCGATCACTGCGCGGCACCAATATGCTACTCACCGTATCCCACAAGCCAAGAAAGCGAATGACTGGTCGCTGCGGACGCAGTATGCGCTCAAATTGCCGGACCGAATCAAACTGCCCGTCTTCTGAAATTTGCTTGTAGGCTTTGAACGCGTATTCGGTAAGGTGCTGTTGATCAGGATGCAGAATGCCAACAGCATTGATAAATCCAGCAAGCACCCGGACCGTATAGGCCCCTCGGCTGTAGCCAAACATATAGATCTCGTCGCCGCTCACATAGGCTTTCGACAGGAATTGGTATGCAGTTAGAACATTGCGATCCAAACCATAGCCAGTCACCAGTGACAATACGCTTTCAGTATTGGCCTTCCAGCGCGCCCAGTCTTCAGTGCTGCTGATCGCCCCAATACCGGGGTCATAGAAAACCCGCTGGTCTTTGTTTTTCTTGAGCAACTTATAGAGGCGAAGAACATTAGACTGGCGACTGTCAATCTGATTGCCCGTACCATCACACAGTATGACTAACTTACGCGGTGTTTTGCGAATGGGCACGGGGTGACCTGCGAGGTTTACATTCTACCTATAATACCATCGCTGCTTGTCAGGCTCTAACGAATATTAGATAGCGCTTGGCAGTATAAAATGGAGATTGATGTGAAATTCAAGACCGGTGAGAACATGAATATCGGCTCGCAAGACACGCCGTAAACCCATCCATGGGGGCTTGATTTTCGACATCCTGTCTCAAACAGTCTTGCTAGCCGATATTCACGCTCTCACCTCAGCAGCAATGGCTCAATTGTGGTTGGTGGCACGAAGGTGCTGGATCGAGTGCAAGTTTTCGGGACTGTGTGAGGGAGGGACCCCGAACACAAGCCCCATGGATGGGTTCACGGCGTGTCCCGAAAACTTGCACTCGGTCCAGCACCGGACTTGGCACTTACATAAGGCTCTGATGAAGCCCTACTTCTCAATAATCACATCTTCAATAACCAACACATCCAGTCCCGTCGTGTAAAAAACCGAAACCGCATCTTCTACCGAGTGGATAATCGGTTTGCCCATTATGTTAAAGCTGGTGTTTAACACAATCGGCACACCCGTCAACTTGTGAAACTCAGAGATTAACTCGTGATACATCGGGTTCAGCTCTTTGGTCACCGATTGCAGACGGCCACTGCCGTTTTCGTGCACCACTGCCGGTGGCTTATCGTACATTTCAGGTCGGAAATTCAGCGTGCGCTCCATATAGGGCGTGAATTGATAGTTCTCGAAATACTCTTCACCGTATTCGTGCAGAATGGACGGTGCAAACGGTCGGAATTCTTCGCGAAACTTTACGCCCGCGTTAATCTTGTCTTTCATGTCTGCCTGCCGCGGGTCTGCCAGAATCGAACGATTTCCGAGAGAGCGTGGGCCAAATTCTGCCCTGCCTTGTACCCAGCCAACAATCTTTCCCTCAGACAACAGTTTTGCCGTAGCCTGAGTGACTTCAGAGCGACTCAAACCACTTCGCATATTCGGGTGACGACTGAAGCGTTTCAGGTTTTCAAGAGACTCACCCACAACCGTAGAACCAAGGTAAGGAGTATGTGAAACTGCAGGTGCCGCCTTCGCGGGTTGATCTTCATAGTAGGCCAGCAATGCTGCACCCATGGCGTTGCCGTCGTCAGCGGGTGCAGAATACACATGCAAAGATTCAAAGTCAGTATTGTCGACAATCTGCCCATTCCATGATGAATTAAGGCCGCAGCCTCCACCAAGTACCAGATTCTTGCAACCTACTCTGGCGTGGAAATTTTGCAGCAGTTCACCGGCAAGTTCTGCAAATACCTGCTGCCCGGTATGCGCCAGATCAGCTACCTCCAATGGATGTTGCCCAGCTTGTATCGAAAAGCGTTCATACAATTCGACCAATGCCGCTGTACTGTCGGGCGGGCACACGATCTGCAAGCCATCGATTTTAATATAGCGATGCAGCAAGGCATGAATTTCTTCATTGAGTTTACCGTAAGGCGCCAAGCCCATTACCTTCCACTCTTCGCCTTTCCAATGCTCAAAGCCACATAAACCTGTCAGGTTCACATACAAGGACCCCAGACTCCACTTCATATTGCCTCGCGGTGTTTCCACATCAATGATGTTGCCGTTCTCATATTTATAGAAGGAACAGCTGGTGCCTTCGCCAAAACCATCAATCACCGCAACAGCTGCTTCTTCATACGGGCTGGTATAGGCCGCTGTTGCAGCGTGGGTCAGGTGATGATTGTATTGTCTAAGTTCAATATTGCGTTTTTCACGCACACCAAAGCCGGTGCCCAATACATGCTGAATGTGCATGCCAGATTGCACGACATTCGATTTAAAGAAGTCGAGGATATGCCGGTAATCCTGTAATCTGTGAATCATGAACTGAGCTGCCGGAGAGGCCTTGCGCCCGGCCATTACGTCCAGATACTCACCCATCTCCTGATACTCTGTGTCCAGTATCGCAACTGCGTCGCTACTCCAGGATTTACTCACCACAATGTCGGCTTTAGGCTCGCAGTATTCATCAATCAGCATGCCGATGCGAACCAGGTCATCTGGCAGTGCCCCAATGGCACGCTTGTTCTGCAGATAGCGTTCTGTTGCCTCGGCAAAGACCACCTTGCCTTTGGAATCGACTATTGCCAATGCGTTATCGTGACCTGTGCAAGCCAAGCCGATGTAGTTTTTGATTGCCATAAACCCGTGCACCCTGAATGTTGAAACAGCGCAAGAATGCTTATTTCACGCTTCTTTACCTTCTTTAAAGTGTAGCCAACAAAATAGAAGGAACCCGACCGAAATGCGTCCAGCACTCACGTACTTAAGTTGGGCATAGGAAGCTGAACGCAAAAAGTACAGTTTTGAGGTTTTCGACAAGTGAAACGCCGTGAACTAATCTGAAATAAGAACATTCAGGAGCACATCAGTGATAGTCAGAACGCGGCATCAGGAAACACCTTCCTCAGTCAGTAACGATGTTACTGTGCGAGAAATGGTCAAGCTTGATGATGGTATGGGTGTTCGCCTGTTGGATATTGATATGGAACCAAATTCCGAATTTTCGGTTCAGGACTTGCTCTGCGAATCACAATACACGGCTGCCTTGTTTACCTGCTCGGGCTCTCAGTTAGCTGCCCTTAGCCAGCACACAGTGCAAATGAGCAGCAACAGGCTGATTGGATTTTCTTCCAGCACCGAATGCACAGTGACTGCACAATCTGTCAGCAGACTGCTGCTTGTCGCCTGCATAGGTGCCAGCTATGAGGGCATTGTGGTTCGCACCCTAGACGAGATTGAGGAAACCGAGCGCTCTGTTGCGTGGGGCAATGGGCTTAGCCAACGCTACCTGCTCGAGCGTGACAGCCTGGGCTTTGCATTCTGTTACACCATTGGTAACTCAAACACAGATTCGCATATCCAATATACAAACCACCTGGAGGCATGCTACTACCTGAGTGGCAGCGGTGAATACGTCTGGGAAGACGATTCACACCCAATTCTGACCGGTAACAACAACGCAACCATGTTTGTAATGGATAATCACGACCAACATCGCATGGTTGTTCACGATAGATCCGTGTGTATTAGCGTGTTCTGCCCACCGATTGCGGGCCAGGAAAAACACAACTTCAGTACAAACAAGCCGTCAGTGTATTGAGACTCGTTCACCGAGTGCTCTCTTGTCGATCTTGCCGGTTGATGTATAAGGCAACTCGTCAAGCAATTCGATGGCTTTCGGCAACATATATTCAGGAAGGTGCGCAGCACAATGCCTGAATATTTCCTCCACTGAAACACCAGAGTCTTTAAGACGCAGAAAGACTAATATTTCATTGCCAATAAGCTCGTGGGGTACAGCAATCGCGGCAGCCACTTCAACGGCGGCGCATTGGTATAGCACAGATTCAATTTCACCTAGATCGATTCGGTAGCCACGGCTTTTGATCAGGCTGTCTTTTCGCCCCAGCATGAGGTATTCGCCCTTCGAGTTAAGGGTGACCAGATCGCCGGTTTTATACACTCGCCCATGGGCAATTCGTTCTCTTGGATCATCAACGAACTTTTCTGCGGTCAATGGCGCATCATTCCAATATCCCAATGCGATAGTAGAGCTCTTAACGTACAACTCACCTTCTTCGCCCTCTGATTCTATTTCCTGAGCATTCGAGTTCAAAGCAAACACTTCGCAGCCGGGCATGGCATTGCCAATTGGCGTTTTCTCAGAAGGCGAATCGGGCACGCGGGTTATCGGGTAGCACATGGTTGAGTTGGCTTCGGTTTGCCCATATATATTTACGAATTTGGCTTGCGGCATAGCTTGCATGGCCACTTTTAAATGTCGAGTTGAAAGCACTTCGCCACTGAAATGTACCAGTCTCACAGCATCGAAATCAAAGTCTGCCAACTTACCGTTCTCAGCAAGCAATGCAATCACCGACGCAACAGAATTCCAGACAGTGATCTTTTGTTCAGAAATGTATCTGGCCAGTTCTTTTGGAAACACCGAATAGCGCTTGGGTACAATCACAACTGTGCCGCCGTTTTTGAACGTTGCCAGAATATCAAATACTGACAAATCGAAATGCAATGGTGCGAGACTACCAACGCGATCGGCTTCATTGAGGCCGAAATAGTCCGCGGCCATATCGATAAAACTTAAGGAGTTTTGATGCGAAACCACCACGCCTTTTGGTACGCCAGTGGAACCAGAGGTATGAAGAATGTACGCTGGATGACCGTCGCTGATTAATGATTCTGGCCCAACCCCGCTTTCCGTATGCCAGATCTCTTCCAGGGCATGCACGCGACCAGTGAACACCTCGCTTATTATCTCATCACAGTTTTTGTCGGTTAGCAGCAGCTCACACAGTAACGTTTCTGCCCCCAGATCAGGTATTGCTTTTGAAGCAATATCAGATGAGCTGATCATAATGCGCACCGAGCAATTCTGTATAATATGCCGAGTGCGCTCGATGGGTGATAAGGGATCAATCGGCACATACACCGCTGACGCTTTTAGAATTCCAAACAGGGCAATGACCGAGTTAACCGAATGCGCCAGGTGTATTCCAACGCGGTCCCCGGCTTTTACGCCAAGCGCCACCAATGCATTGGCGAGCTGGCTGCTGCGCTCATTCAGCGCTTTGTAGCTGATCTCTTCCTTACCACTGACCAAAGCCGTTTTGTCAGGACGCGTATCAGCATTGTGCAGCAGCAAATGCTGTAACAGGTAAGTGCGCATTGGAATCTTTGCCTAGATCCCTAACCAGCTGGCTATGGTGTTACGCTGAATCTCGGACGTACCGGAATACACTCGTGAGGCAAGAGAATCCCTGAGGTTACGCTCTACACCGAACTCGCGCATGCACCCGTAACCGCCGTGTATCTGCACCGCGTCAAGACTGGATTGCACGTAACTTTCGCTGGTAAACAGTTTCGCAATTGCAGATTCAAGCTGCGCACGTTTGCCGTTACCCTTCATCCATGCCACTTTGTACAAAATCAATTGGGCGAGTTCAATGCGTACTTTCATATCGGCGATTTTGCTGGAGATTGCCTGAAACTCACCAATAGACTTACCGAACTGCTGTCTATCTTTCGCGTACTGTACGCACTCTTCCAACTGCCGCTCCATCGATCCCAAATGCGAAGCGAACAGACAACTGCGTTCCCACTCCATTTCTGCATTAAAGATGGCGGAACCAGCACCTTCGGCCCCCAATCGGCTACTGACAGGTACCCGGCAGTTCTCAAGAACCACCTCACCGGTGGGCGATGTTCTTAAACCGGTTTTCGCCAGAGGTTTTCCGACACTGATCCCCTCTCGTTCGGTGTCTACAAGAAAAGCTGAGATTCCTGCAAAGCCTTTGTCCTTATCCGTCGAGGCAAAAATCAGTAACACATCGGCTATAGGTGCATTCGACGTAAAGACCTTGGTGCCATTCAGCACATAGTATTCTCCGTCTTTCACCGCTGTAGTTGTAATGGCATACGCGTCCGAGCCTGCATTCGGTTCGGTCATTGCGTGGCCGCCAATTTTCGAGCCGCTGCTCAAGGCGGGCAGGTAGTTTTGTTTTTGCTCTTCTGAGCCAAATTGCAAAATAGGAATACAGCAGGTCCATATGTGCGAATTGAGCGCAAACAGCAACCCAGCATCCTCGCAGGCAGAACCGAGGCTCTGCATGGCCAGCACACAGGTTACAATGTCAGCGTTCTGGCCACCGTATTGTTCTGGAACGGGCAAGCCCAACAAACCAAATTCACCGCACTTGTTCCATCCTTGCCAATCAAACACTTCCTCATGGTCGCGTTCTACCACGTTATTGTTCAATTCGTTTTTCGCAAATTTGCTTACAGCATCACGGAACTGTTGCTGCTCTTCGCTGATGGAAAAGTCCACTGTCAACCCTCCATCTTCTAGGTGTGGTTGTTATCCAGCGCGGTGCTGTACTTCTTGTTACGCTTATAAATGCATCGGTAATCGAAATTCTGTTTGCTGTTACGCCCGTTTTTCCAAAACCAGCTGCCGCCATTGAGATCAACGTACAGCAATTGCCCGAGAAACTCGTAGGAATGTACCGTCATCGCTTCCTCAAAACGCTGCATACGGTGCAACCATAACGCTGGCCTGTTGTCTTTTTGCGCAGCGCCCCACAGCACTCTGTAGCCTTTGCTGTGCAAGTGCCGGCGGAACAAGCCAAAGAAGTCGCCTGACGTGCTCGCGCCACGTTGGGCCATAAGAATGTGCATATCAAAACCCCAGACATCACCTTCGCCCATGTCTATCTCATATCGAATCACATGGGGATGCTGACATTCTTCGGTACCAATCTGCGCGTCCGTCCACCAAACGTAGCCGACAGGCTCGCCGTCCAACATGGCCATTACGGCCCGGTAGTTATTGTCAAAGTAGCTTTGAGCTCTTGGCCGAAACGCACGCAACTCGGCGTTGGCCGCCATAAACTGGTCCACCATGTCACGGTCACCATCAATCACCGACAGTCGCTCGTTTTGTATGGCCGGTGGGGGCTGGTCCAGATCTTTTTTGAAGATCACATCATCAAACGACCCAAAGCAGTACTCCGCAAACAATGCACGCAGTTTTTTGACGATTTTGGACCGCAGCGTCATTAGCTAGCCGAGTTTGCTTTCAACAAATTTCGAAATCGCACCCAGAGACTCGAAGTTATCCAGCAGAATTTCGTCATCAGAAATGCTGATTTTGTAGGTGCTTTCGAGGTAGTTTACGATTTTCATAATTCCCAGCGAGTTTATGACGCCGGAATCGATCAGATTGTCATTCGCGGCAAGCTCCAGGCGAGTGCCGTCTTTAATGATGTCGGACAATATGTAACTTTTTATTTTCTCTTCGTGCATTTGGGCACTCCGCAGGCAAGTTCGCTAACGCCACGGCATGCTGCCTATGGCCTTAAGTTGAGAATAGACGGTGAATCTACTACTCACAAGCTGATGCAACGGTTCCGATTATCAGCACTGTGCAATAATTAATCAATAATTTGATCGCCAAAATAGCATCAGAATACGCCAATTAAGCCTTTATTTTGCGACAATGCAGTGGATCACAATAATTCATAACCGAGGTCAGAACATGTTGCTGGAAACTTCCTATGCGGTCGGGCCGACCAAACCAGGTATCAAAGAACTCAGCATTGGGCAGGCCTTGGCGGAAGCGGCCGCTGAGGCACCCGATCAAAAAGCCCTGATCGCGGGCACGGCAGACCCTGTGCAGCGCCGCGAGTGGACCTATCAGGAACTGTACGAGAACTGCACCAGGGTTGCCCATGCATTGCTGACGCGATTTCAACCAGGCGAGCGGGTAGCCGTTTGGGCACCCAATGTGCCGGAATGGATATTCCTCGAATACGGCTGCGCATTGGCGGGTGTTGTGTTGGTTACGGTTAACCCCTCATTTCAGGCCAAGGAACTGGCCTACGTGCTGCAGCAATCCAGGAGCGCCGGAATTTTCCTGTTGCCTGAGTTTCGCGGTAATCGAATGCTGAAACACCTGGAAGAAATACAGCATCAATGCGATGAACTGCGCGAGGTAGTTCGCCTCGATGAGTGGGACGATTTTATGGCAAGTGCCGCCAACTCTCGCACCAGCTTGCCCAAGGTTAATCCCAATGACGCGTGCATGATTCAATATACCTCCGGCACCACAGGTTTCCCCAAAGGCGCCTTGTTGCACCACCGCGGCCTGGTGAACAACGGTGCTCATGTTGGCGATCGCATGGGCCTGCCCTATTTGGGCACGTCCATTCTGTACATGCCCTTGTTCCATACGGGTGGCTGCGTCTGTGGTGTGCTGGGCTCCCTTGGGCAACGGGCTTGCCTGGTTTTGATGGAAATGTTCGAGCCCGGCCTGGCGCTGGAACTGGTAGAGACCTACAAAGGTAATTCCATGAGCGGCGTGCCAACCATGCTGATCAGTCTTATTGAACATCCTGACTTTGCAACGCGTGATCTCAGCTCCGTCCGCTGCCTGGGTTCGGGGGGCTCGACCGTGCCCTCTGCGCTTGTAAAACGCCTTGAGGAAACGCTTAACGCCCCATTCACGATTGTATTTGGGCAAACCGAGTGCTCCCCGGTAGCGTCTATGACCCGAACCGATGACACTCTGGATGACAAGGCTGAGACCCTTGGCGGACCGATGCCGCACGTGGAAGTTAAAATAATTGATGTAGACACCGGTGAGACCGTGCCAATCAACACCCTCGGTGAGTATTGCACACGAGGTTATCACGTCATGCATGGCTATTTCGACATGCCGGAAGCCACTGCCGAGGCTATCGACGCTGAAGGTTGGCTACACACTGGTGATTTATGTTCGATGGATGAACGTGGCTACACCAAGATTGAAGGGCGACTAAAAGACATGATCATTCGCGGCGGTGAAAACATTTACCCTCGCGAAATTGAGGAGCTGTTGTTTAAACATCACAGCGTGGGCGAAGTAGCGGTTGTCGGCTTGCCCAGCGAACGTTACGGCGAGGAAGTAGCTGCATTCGTTCGCGCAACACCCGGTGAATCAATCAGCAAACACGAGCTGTTTAGCTACTTACGTGAGCATCTTTCTGCGCAGAAAACACCCCGATACTGGTTCGAAGTGGGTGAATTTCCAATGACGGGCTCTGGAAAAATTCAGAAGTTTGCACTTCGCGAGCAATGGCAGGATGGCCAGTTTACTGAGCTGTAAATGATGAAATTTAAAACAGGTAGCGCATTGCTGCACTGAGCTGTGATTCCTCCCAGGCAATGCGGGCAAGCCCCGTTGAGGCTCTGGACCAATCGTTATGGCTGTAGTCCAGTGACAGGCTAAGCTGCCTGGTTGGCATAAAAGTGTAAGCCGCCGTGGCAGCCCAGCCTTTCTCATCATTGGGATCCAGCGCCCCTAGATAGTCTTTGTCATCAACGTTAAACCGCTCTGCACGCAGCGCGAAACGATGTTTTTGCTGCATGGTTTTAGCGAGCATAAGGTACGCAGCATCATAATCGTTATCCACGCCAAAATTACCCATGAACGTACTACCCCGCATCCACTGAGACAGCAGTTCCCACTGTTGACCAAAGCGCCAGTGCACCGCAAGTTGCGTGAACTGGGTTCGCCATCCGTACTGGCCTTGGTCTATTTTTCGAGGATTGGCATTGTTGTGGAAATAAACAGTTTGTATGCGCAGCTGCCGGTTTCGTCTCCACTCCGCCCCCAGATAGCCACCTACCCTGTTATCCACTTCTTTAAAGGGTTCAAACTCCTGGGCTTGATTTTGAAATGGTTGACCCTCCGCAAATGCCGGCAACCAGCGCAACGGGAGTGTCTCGGCTGCGCCGGTTTGCCTGTTGTGATTGGCCCAGCCACGCCACGACAGCATACTGCCCGCAGTATCATTGAAGCCAAATGCAGCGGCAATCACGGAGTATCTGTTTGCTGAATGAGCATTGGCACGCCACGTCCATATACCCTCCACACCAACCGTTCTAAGCTCTTCGCCCAACCACGAGTTGATCACTGATGGTCTGCTGGTGTAGGTCGACAGCCACAGCTTACCGCGGTTTTCCAGCGAAAACGGCGCGTGAAACAGGCCAACACGGTAGCGGCTTCGCCATCGATTACTGCTGATGGGGTTCAACTGCCAAAAGGCCTGGGTAAGTGCAACGCGACCGTCCGGATCGTCATGATAGAACAACTCTACCTGCGCTTTACTTGTTAATGAGGGTTTGTAGGACAACGCAAGTGCCAGGTTCTCAAAGACCGGCATTGATTCACTGCTATCATCGAACCGAAATTTACCAAGCCCACCGTTTAGCCAGCTCTGCCGGGTGTCTCCGGAATTGATTCGCAAACCCAACATAGCCTCAGAAGACCACGGATTCTGGTCTGCCGTTGCAACCGTCGCGTGCGCCAATAAACAGACCAACAGCGTGATGGGCAGAGCCACACGTTTCATGGCTTAATAATCGTCGTCTTCATGAAAAGAGTGCGAAGGCGCTGCAATCGGCTCGATCCGCTCTACATTAATGCTCAGCTGCACGCGCTTTGCTGCACCCTCAGCAATACTTAGCTGAGTAGTTACCGGCGATGACATGCTGGGGTGCCAGTACGACAACGAATAAGCACCGGGCTCAAGTTGTTCAAAGTGCACACTGTTTTCCACTGGCTGGGCAAAATACGGGGTATCCAATACGTACACGTAGGCCAGCATCCAGTCATGGATATTACAGCCAACCACCACAACACCGGGTTTGCTCACTTTAATTTCGTGAGATTCCTGCTGACTGTAAAGCTCTGATTGAAATTTTGCCGGTTCGGAAAAGGAATACACATGGTGGGCAAAACTGTCACGGTTGGGAAACTTGATGCTGCTGCCTTTTTGTACAGCGCTGATAAACGGCTTAAATTGCGCGCCAATTTGCTCAATACGGTGTATAACCCCAGTTGCCTCGTTTGCGGCGCGGGCGTCAGTTAAATGCAATGCTACCGTGGTCTGGCCGCTTGCCAGCTCGTCACCAGTTTCATTATGTATGCCTACCGTCAGTGTTGCGGCGTATGCGGACGATGTAAAAAGGAGAGTGCATGCACTTTTAAGCACACTGTCCATAGCTGTTTTGAACTCGATCACAGGCCACATCCATTTCCCAATCTCTTAAGACTAGCAAACTCGGCGGACCCAACAAGTTGCGCGTATTAGCTGATCAACAGCAAGACCGTGTTATGGGGTAGTGGCGCTTACGTTGCTGACATAAATAGGCGAAGACCAGGCACGGTGCTGAGCTTTACTCAAGCAGTCATCATCTGCACTGACACCCTGGCAGTAGTTGGTTCGCAGGCATCGCCCTTGGCTATCCAGCTCACAACGAAACGGATCGCCCTGAATGATCTCAGTGGCTTCCTGTATGGCCCTGACGTAGTAGACCGCATCGCGTCCGGATTGCATAAACTCATCATCACTGAATTCAGCTGAACAGGTGAGCTGCTGATCACTGCAGTCAAACACCTGCCACGGGTCTTGTACCAGTTCGG
This sequence comes from Gammaproteobacteria bacterium, assembly GCA_030429735.1. GTDB lineage: Bacteria > Pseudomonadota > Gammaproteobacteria > Pseudomonadales > JAUIET01 > JAUIET01. Next base: position 109,427 of record JAUIET010000012.1, on the reverse strand, counting down.
CCACAGGCTCAGCCGCGTCCGTCTGCGGCAAAATCTTCACCACTTCAAGCCGCTCAATTCGCCATGCTTCATCGGTCGGGTTTAGGCATTCACTGCGGCAAAGGCTCTGCACTCTATCCTGACCCAATGCCGCGTTCACGAATTCCGGGCAGCCAGGGTGCTGCTTCAGGCTGCCAATAGCGCTGATCTTAAATGTTGGTGCGCTAGCCACAGACACATCACTACCCATGGTATGCGTAATGTTCTGCTCATCAACGAAATCAAACCACAACTTTATTCGCGGGCCGGACGTGCCGTAGACTGCGCGTTTCTGTAAGGCATTCCAAATCGCTTCGCGACTTCTATCAGCACTGTGTACAGCAACCAATCCACCGGTGAAATAGAACGCGTTGGCGGCATCTTCCTGATCTGTGAATCCGAAACCAAACTTACCGGGTTGCTTGGGCTGGTCTGCTCTTACATCTGAAACAGCTTGAGCTTCGTCCCTGGTTTTGGTGTCGGTCATGTAAAAGCGCTCAACTTCTTTATAGCTACTGCCTGGTCGAGCTGTGTGATTATCACTGGAACCGATAAATCCAGGTTTAAAGCGCTCACCTTTGTCGTTCAAGGCAAGAATGTACTGTGCTGACTGCTTTGGCTGGTAATTATGCGATGGCTGAAACGTATCGGTAAGTTGGTCGCATTGCCCCCAGTCATCCGCTGTAGTACCCGGAACAACACTGCGGTGCGGGCTAATCTGGCTAACCGGTTTTAAGGCTTGCAGGTATAGCTTGCGCGTTTTGTCCGCACGCACATCACAATCGTCGCCGCCTTTTAACTCACAGCGCTGCTTAATGATGGCGCCGGCTTGCCAGCAGCATGGTGTGTAACCGATTGCGGGCTCGGGACATTGCGTGTCGCCTGCACGCGTTACGGATACATTCCTGTAGACTTCCGAATTGCCATGCCCGGAATACACTTCAAGTAAACGCTGATACTTGCTATTGAGATGATCCATCTGATACTTGAAATCAGCACCGACAGGATTGGTTGTGCCCCAAGCAAGCCCATGCGGAATCACCAGCGCGTCATAGCCACCCTGCTCAAGTTTTTCAAACAACTCTGTGGGTGTGTTTGCTATCTCATGGCAATCTGGCGTTCTGGAATTCAGATCTTCGTCAGAACACAGCGGTGTGTCATGAACGGATTGCATATGGTGGGCAAGCGACTCGAAACCTGCGAGCTTTAAGCCACTGGCATACATAATGGCAAACCCCCGCACAATCGCCGAGCTGCTACCCACTTGCCGCCATATGTTGCCCGCACCCGACCCAATTGGGCGCGCAGGAACGGACTGATCATCCTGCTCACGGAAAATGACGTTTTTATGGCCATAGTGATTTTCTGCGCTACCACCGCCATGCGACCATTCCCAGCCAAGAAAGGTCACCATATCCGGCGTCGTCGATGAACCGGCAGCATTACATTGCCTTACCACCTCTTTGGTTGCCTGCCACTGCCAAGGTGCCAGACCCTCGGCATGATCATTCGTACTCCAGAAATCCAGGCCTGCGCAATATCGTGCGTAGTCGCAAGCATCAGCTGGCGTGGTGTAGCCGGTGCCTTTGACCAGGCTAGTGTCGAAAATAGCGGTGTCCAGTGAAAAGCTGGAGTGAACGTGCAGGTCGCCGAACAGGATTTCCCGTGATTTTTTTTCCGGGATAATTGATGAACTCGCGCTGGGAACGATGGTATTGTTTTGCGCTTGGGATACTGGCAGCTTTATATCCGGAGCATTCGCAAATGTTGCGCTGCCGATGATCCAGGCTGCGATGGTAGCTGCCAATGCCAGAGCAAGCAGCAGTAAAAATCCGTAGAGTATTTTTCGCATATTACTTGACTATTCTTATTCGTTAGGAAGCAGTGCCTGGAAGCGTGAACCCCCTTTTAAAACCTGAAGAAATGGGTCCCGTGCAATGAACTGCCTGTAATCCTCACTCTTGCGAACTGCAGATTCCAGAGCATCCAAAGCTGCCGCCTTATCATCACGCTCTACATGCACATAAGCGTGATACAGAAATGCTTCGGCAGCACCTTTCGAATACTCTAATGATTTGTTGGAATACTCAAGCCCTTTTTCAAATTCGCCCAGGCGAGCGTAATAAGCGCCAAGCATCGCATTCGTCTTCCAGTCATTTCTATTCAACTCTATGTTCTTTTCTGCTAGGGAGATTGCTTGCCGATACGCCTCTTCCGCGCCTAGAGCATGCCCGCTAATTTTATAGGCCGCAGCCAGACGCCCCCATACACGGTGGTCGTCTGGGGCCAGTTTTAGCGCACTCTTTTGATATTGAACCGCTTTATCGTAATGACCTGCGTAATAATTCAGTGAACCCAAATTCGTGTAAGCCTGCCGGGATGGTTTGATTCTGAGAGATTCTTCGTAGGCGCCAATGGCTTTTTCAAAATCGCCCATCATCCAATAATTCGCGCCCTGACCACCAAATACAGTCGCCACATCCGGCGCTAATTTCACCGCTTTCTGGTAGGCGATTGCTGCATCTTTATAGCGGGAAGATCTGTAGTAGAAACTTGCCAGGGCTTCCTGTGCCAACCAGTAATTAGGTTTGGTTTCTGCTGCATTTCGTAGTATTTGCTCTGCCTCTTCGTGTCTTGCTTGCGCCAGTCGCAGCCTGCCTAACTCAATACGTGCATCTACTGAGTCATCCGCCAGTTTACTCGCTATTCTCAACTGTTTGTCCGCCCTATCGAACCAACCGTGGGACAGATACAGCTTGCCCAGCGCAAGGTTGATCTCCGCATTTAAACCCGGGTCTAGCTCACCAGCGCGCTTGCAAGCATTTTCAGCGACCTCGAAGTCACCTATATCTTTTCGAATTTCATAAAGCCGTAAGTGCGCCTCGCACAATCCGGCATAGGCCTTGGAAAATCGATGATCTTTGTCTATTGCCCGCCTGAACAATCCGCTTGCTTCTTGCATAACGTCCGCATCAAGAGACGCACGCAATCTTCCAATACCGTTAAGGTAATCAATATACGCATCGCTCGATTTGGTTGCTTGCTTCCGTAGCTCCTTGTTGGAAAGAGCAGACAGTGTCAGCTTCAGCTCCGCCACCACGCTAGTCGCGATTTCCTGCTGTACAGCGAATATGTCACCGCTTGGTCTTTGAAAAGATCTCACCCAATTGCTAAAGCCAGTCTCACCATCCGATAGATAGGCTTTTGCTCTAACATTATTCCCAATCTGTCGAGCGCTTCCCTCCAGTACCTTTGATACGTTTAGAATCTTTGCGATATCTCGAATATCAATTTGCTTTCCTTTGAATTGAAATGATGATGTAGGAGAAGCAACTTGCAACTCCTCTAATCCAGCCAACAGGTGCAAAATTTCTTCCGAAAGTCCCGTGGCGAAGTAGTCGGCTTCGGAATCAGAGTCAAAACTTTCGAATGCTAGAACAGCTATTGAATTGGATGGAACAGTTTGTCCATAGGGCTCAGTAGGAAGTATCGATTCGGATTCATTTAGAAGCTTGACGATCAAGTAGTATGAGCCGCCAGAGAGAATGAAAATCAATAACCCGGCGAAGACGATATCGGAAGTGCGCTGCTCTCTTTTTACCTCTTCATTTGATCCAAAGAGGGGCACATCGAATATCAACCCTTCCGGACGTATGTCTATTACCCACGCAAGTACGAAAGATACTGGGAAACCTACAATTGCGGCGATAATAAGCGCACGTATTGTCCATGTCGGAAATCCAAGAGGCTCCGATACAACGGCAGCAACTTGCAATACTACCCAGGCGACAACCGCGTAAACAGCAACAACTCGAAGCACTTTGCGCCGCCGAATTTCGCCAGCAAGTTGTTTAAAGAATCGAGAAATATTGATGACTAATTACCCACCCGCCAGACGGCTGACAAACAAACGAAACGCTCTATGTGCCGGATAGTGCTAGGGAAGCTCTGAAAAATACCCGATGCCTCTGGCTTACAGGCGAATCCAGAGTTGAGGCGCGAGTTCGCAGGCTTACTGGTGGTAAGTCAAGAACTTGCAACGACAAGGCTGGATTCGCCTGTAAGCCCCGCAGGGCGCGGCCTGTAGCGCACCGTGGCTTCGTTGCGCCGCTCGCCAAGGACACCAAAAGTAGGCGCTTTAGGCGACCAGCCTTGGCCTTCTCGACGCGCCTCACCACGGCACGCTACAGGTCACGCAGAGGCATTGGGTATTTTTCAGAGCTTCCCTAGCTTTTATTTTGACACCAGTTTAAGCTTACTCGCCCGACAATTACAATGATAGGGGTTTGCAAAATGAGCGCTTTTGGAAGAGAAACTGGTGTTGATGATCGCGAGGGAACTCCAGATGATCGAGAGGGGACGCCAGACGATCGTGAAGGCACACCCGATGATCGAGAGGGGACACCGGACGATCGTGAAGGTACACCGGATGATCGAGAGGGGACGCCGGACGATCGTGAAGGTACACCAGATGACCGGTAAGGCTTAAGCGCAAGTTTAGCGGGTTATCCTGCTGTTCTTATTGAGCGCCTAGAGTGTGCCTGGCCGGGCTTTCACTCTGGCCAGGTCAATCTCAAGCAGCCGCTCGTTTAAGGCTTGCAACTCTATGCCAACAAAACACGCCCTGATAGTAGGCATCAATAAGTACCCCTATATGGCACGAAAGTACCAGCTTTCCGGCTGCGTAAACGATGCCAAACTAATGCGCAACACACTGATCAACAAGTTCAACTTTGACCGCAGCAATATTGTGGAGCTGCACAACGAAGCGGCCAGTCGCGATACTATTCTGCGAGAGATGAACCGCTTGATTCCGCGTATCAACAAAGACGATATTGTGGTGTTTCATTATGCAGGCCACGGGCATCGTTGCAGTATTAAGGATGGCGATGGCTACACGGATGAAGGCAGTGGCAAGGACAATTGCATTCTGCCATCGGATGATTCCAAACCAACCCGCAATCTGAAGAAGTTCCCCAAGGGCAAAGAGTATCGGGAAATTCGTGATGAGCAATTCAACCAATGGCTCACGCGTCTGGCATCGAAAACCCGCTATATCACCCTGATTTTCGATGCCTGCCACTCCGCGACTATGACCCGCAGCAGCGGAGAAGGCAGTCGAGCGCGCAGCGTACCAGAGACTGATAGACCCGCTCAGATTGCGATCGTTAAAAGCAGCCAGAAAACCGCAGTCCAAAAGAAGGGAGCAGGCGGCTGGCTAGCATTAAGCAACAATTACGTGGTCATTTCCGGCTGCCGCGATATGCAGACCTCCAAGGAAAAGTACTTTTCTGAATCCAATGGCAAGAGATACAAACACGGCGTTCTTACCTACAACCTGATCAACGCAATGAATCGTGCCAAACCCGGTACAACGTATCGCGACGTGTTCGAGTTGGCCTGCGCCGGTGTGGCGGCCAAAGTGTCTGGCCAAAACCCGCAGATTGAAGGCCGACTCGATAGAGAACTGTTTGGCGTTAAAGACGTTGAACCACTGCGGTTTATTCCTGTTGAGAAAGTATCTGGCAATCTCGTGACCTTGGGTGGTGGTGCGGCTCAGGGCTTACGTGTGGGGTCACGCTGGACAGCGTATCCGCGGGGTACCAAGCAAATTGAGGGCAGCAGCAAGCAAGGAGTGCTGCAAGTAACTGAGGTTGGACCACTCAACTCAAAGGCTACGGTGCTTTCCTGCACCAGCCCGGTTAAAGCCGGCTCACGATGCATCGAAACTCAAGCCGTGCTTGAACCACAACAATTACGTGTAGGCCTCCACTCACTGTCAACACGCCAGCAAGCCATGCTGACAAACCGCATTCGGAACTCGAAACTGCTGGCACTTGCAGCGTCCACGGCCGATGCAGATGTAACCGCCAGCGTACTACCAAGAGGTGCTAAGTCGCCACTTACTGGCAAGGTTCTGCCTGAGGACACGTGGGTTTTTCGTGAGGACGATAATGAACTCGCTATGCCTTTACACGCGCTCAGCGAGCAAGGTGTTGCGGCACTTTTAGTCAGCAACCTCGAAACCATCGCCCGATATCGCCGCACTATTGCCTTGGACAATCCGGTCACCAATCTGAATGTGGAGTTCAATCTCTACAAGCGCGGTGCAGATGACAAGCTAACGCTTGCCAATGGTGGCAGTACGGAATTCAGTGAAGACGAGCCATTGGTGCTCGAAGTATGCAATAACGAAGGCTCTCGCTCTGTATTTATCAGCGTATTGTGGATGAGTGCCAACAAGGAAATTGCTCATTTCTATCCACCCAGAAAATCCAGCGAAGAAATTCAGGCGGGGAAGACGATTCGTATTGGCCATGGCAAGCGCAAGCTGCGCGCCAAGCTCGCCAAGAACCACCCAGGTGATTTTGGACTAGAAACTTGCAAAATCTTTATCACCACGGAATCGTCTGATTTCACCTGGCTCAATCAGCAAGGCACACGCTCGTTGGGCAAGAAACTTAAACCGCTGGAAAGCGCGATTCGCGGCAATGCATCTAAGACCGTCAGTAAAGCCAAGGCCAACGGCCCTGATTGGGATTCGATAAACCGCTCGTTTATTCTTACGCGTGCAAACACCCGCAAAGTAAGCAAACAAAACTAGCATGGCTTCCAATTTACCCGTTGTGTTTCTAGCGTTTGCGAACTCGCTGGATGATCATCTGGCCACTCTGAAAGAAGAAAGCCGGAATATTTTCAACACTTTGCAGGTGTTGCAAAAAGCGGACAAAATTGCCATCCACCGTGAGGAAAGCTCGGAAGTGGACGAGCTGTACGATGACCTGTTACTGCATGACGGGCGCATCGTTATCTTTCATTACGGCGGTCACTCCGACGGTTCCATGCTGCAGCTAGAAGGTGGCGCGGGCAGTGCGGACGGTATTGCCAGGCTGCTTGGGCAGCAAGCCGACCTGAAGCTCGTATTTCTGAACGGTTGTGCCAACAAGAACCAGGTACAGAGCCTGCATGCGGCGGGTGTTCCTGCGGTAATTGCCACCGCCGTCAAGATTAATGACACCAAGGCCACACTATTCTCGGACGCCTTCTACAAATCACTGGTAGAAGGCCACAGCATTTTTGAGGCCTTCGATTCTGCCGTTGCCTACATTGAGGCGAAATTCGGCACTGATAACAGCAATGGCGTTTCCTTCAATCGATTCCCCAGCTGGGATGAAGAAGAAGATACCCAAGAAAGTGTTGAGCCCGACGAATTTGAATGGGCACTGTATACCCGTGAACAAGCCACCAATGACCTGAAACAATGGCGCTTGCCCGAAGCACAATCGAACTGGCAAACACAGTTGCATGATACTTCAGGGCCGGTGCGTGACCTGCTCGGTGAGGCGATCACACTGGACCACCGCACTCGCGTGCGCACAGTGAACGCTGCATTGTGCAAACGGTGCGGTACCACAACCTCATTGTCAGCTGACGGCGGGCACGCTTGTCTGGTATGCGGAAATGACCCGACAGAAAAAATCGATGCCAAAACCGAGCTTGCGGAGCAGATAGTACCCCATGCGCTGAATGCAGACGCCGCTCTGCAAAGCATCATCTCTGCGCTGGAGGTAGAACGCGACCAAATACTGAGTCTCGTACCAGTCTATTTACCGCACTGGGTATTCGACGTTGGCACGCGTACCGCAATGTCAGCCGAACGCGGCGTGGTCGCTGCCATTGACGCCCACTCCCCCAAACTCGAATGGGAAAAGGTTGCCGACGAATTTGACCTTGATGTGACCAATTTTGTCGTTCCAGCCTGCAAGGCACCCACCGGCCGTGGCGGGCTTGGCCATTGGGCCTGGAATTTTGAAGCAGCCCAGGCACTGACAGAGCTGGATCCAACACTGCGCGTGGTACCGCAAGACCAGACCATGCAAAACAGCTTTGCGCAGGTATGCACATACTTTGACAGCGAGATAGAAGCAGAAACACTCGACCGTATCGGTGGACACCAGCCACGTGGTATCCAGACCGACACGAAATATAAGAAATTGAATGCGCGCAGCGTATTACTCCCGCACTGGTACGCCACCGCGGAAACCGCAAATGGCAAAACAACCGTGATCGTTAACGGCCAAACCGGTGCCGTAAAATTCCCAAGAGTACCGGGGCTGGTTGCCATCGACAAAGAGGATCATTCGAGCATGAGACACAATAGCTTTGAACCAGGCGGCAACACGCCGAAAACGTCTCTGTTGGTGTCGGTGTACAGCGGCATTGGCATTGGCATTATGGTGGGTCTGCTAATGGGCTTGGCCGCGCCCCAGGGCGCGGATGCCAAATCCGTCGTCAGTATATTTATCGGTGCAGTGGGTGTGGGTCTTGCCGCCCTACTTGGCCTTAATGATCGGCATTTCAGTACGGCGAAAGGTCTTCGAATCGGTTCATTCGGCTTAGCGGTAGCTTTATCTGCCTTATCCGGTATTTACGTTCGTGATCACGGCCTGTTTTCGCCCACGCTGCTCGAGCAAGCAGAGAAAATCAGAGGAACATTTCCCGCACTGAAAGACAGTGAAGTAATCACTTTGCTTGGCGCAGGCAAAGCAAATAGCGCCGCCAGTGCGAACGAAAACTCTGAAACGAAAACAACTAACGTCCAGTTCGCGGCCACTCAATCTATTGTTCCACGCTCGCTCATGTACTCAGACAAAGCAGTGGATCTTTCGGTGTGTGAAACTCTGGGCAATATGCATGATGATCAGGCAAGCAGGAAACTGGTATTGAGAAATTTCCGTTACCACGATAAGGAAGGAGAGTTGGGCTGGAAAAATCTGGCCGACAACGCAGAGAAAGACCTACCCGAAGATGATCAGAAGACTTTCTTGCTTCTCGCAAGGGATTCAGCGTGTGCTCTCAATGATTTTCGAAACCGAGAAGAACCCAGTGCCGAGGAATGCGATAAGGTATTGGGCTCTTTAAACACAGACACTGATCTCAACGTTACTTTTCAGGCAAGCGCACCCCTGACAGCCGTGAACCAGATCATCAATGAAAAGATATCCACCGGCGCGCATCACACTGCGCGAAAAATAATTGCACCGGTTTTGTGCGGGTCATCGGAGAAGTAAACACTATGTTCAACACGAAAAATCCAGCACAACGTTCGCTCGCTTTTTTCTTTGCCATCGCACTGACCGCGTTTTCGTATCGCTCTAATGCAGCGCTCAATGAAGACGCGGTGCACGATGCGATGATCCGGGTATTGGCAAACGGCAATGCATCCAGTGGCTTTATGTGGGGAAACCCGGCAGATAATTATGTGGTTTCCGCGCTGCACACCGTGCTGCCCAAAACCAGTAGCATCAAAATCAGCTGCCAACGAAATATAGCTGATGCTCGTATTGTGAAGACCTTACGCAAAGCTGATTTGGTGCTCTTGCAAGCCACGGAAAGTCTAACGGACCTTGGCTGTAAGCCGTACAAGCAGATCAATAGAAATCGCCCACCACTGAAAACACCGCTCTACGCCTTCGGCTTTCGACCGGATAATTCGAAGAGCGCATTCTCAAACGATCTTTCGAAGGGCTCCGGTAGACCTGAAACGCTTGAAGCAATGCTTCCCGACAGGGCGGTAGAAAAAATGAGGCAGCTGGCGCTGCCCGATATTAAACTGGAATTGTATTACGTCGATGGCGGCGTTTACCCTGGCTATTCAGGCGGCCCGGTTTTTAACCCCCAGGGAGAACTGATAGGCGTGGTTCAGGGAGGGCTGGACAAAGGCATGAAGAGCCATGACTGGCTGGTACCAGCAAAGTATGTGGAAGAGCTGATCAGGGACGGCTCGCCAAACGTACCTGATATCAAACCATCAGACTTTGGCTATTCATCACCTGCCGCGACCACCAGTGCGGAGAACTTGGTCGAAAATCCAGGTAACGGCGCTCCCCATCAATGGGTAAAAACCAAAACACGTTCCCTGTTTGAATTGCAGCAATCGGCAGACCCACAGGATGGCCTGGACAAACTACTGGCGCTGATCTTACCGGAGATAGAAACACAGGCAGAGCAAGACCTTACATTTGACATTTATCAGGATCTGACATCGGGGTTGATAATCGCTATACCCAGTAGTCGTCGGCTTAAGTATGTCGAAGATGACGGCGAATGGACCTTGCTGGCAGTGAAAAAAGAGGGTTCCTCCGAGCCGGAGGATTCAATGTTGGCATTTCATTACAACGGCTTTGACGTTACTGATGGCGGTCGCGTTGTTCCACCCAACGATCCAGACTTCTTCGTACATGCGGTCAATGAATACATGAAAGACTGCGCAGAAGATGGTGTTAGCTGCCAGTCCGACCCGGAGAATTGGCATATTTTGAATTATGGCCAGGACGGTGCGTATAAGATTCTGCGTGTAGGCATTATTGAACAAATTGATGATATTACTGAATACAGCTACGCCAGCCTGGCGGTACATGGCAACAATTTGTTTATTTCCGACTCACGGTTGAAAGTTGGAACGGGTAGCAATTTCCAGCGCTGCACCAACCAGCAATCACAAAGCGCTTGTGGCAAATCGTTCTGGGATGATGCCGCCCTGATGATAGCTTCACATCTAACCTCATTTATCAACACCGGGAGCATGGATAAAACAGTGCTGTCTAATTTCGAATACAGTTGCGCGCATTGCCAACAGCCTATTCAACAGACTGTTAGCCAAGTGCCGATAGCACCGCACAATGGAGCCAGCATTACCTACTTTGCAGGTAACGTTCCTTTATTCAAACATAACACTGGCAATAGATGGTTTATCAACATCGGTGGTCAATCCGTGATTGCCACGGAGTACAGCCGGGATGCCACGAATATCGGTTTGCAGGTCAACAATACCTACTATTCATTTCCGATTACCGGCGGTACGTATAGTCAATCAATAGACGGCGGTCCGTGGCAAGCGTTGGGCAATGTGCAGGCAGCACCAAGCACTGATACTCTCGCTGTTTCTTACTACGCCAACAATGTGGAATTATTTCGACATTCACAAGATACTCTCTGGCTGGTTAATTCAGGGGGCCAGTGGGCACAAGCCGCTGAATATAATCGCGATTTGTTTAACGTATACGTTCAATTTGGAGCAAGATATCTGGCCATCCCACTATTGGGTGGGCAATATTTCGAAGCACTTTCAGCCAATGGACCATGGAATGCAATTGGACAAACCATGCTTGGCAATCGTCCCTGACCAATCGTGGCGAAACCCGCGACGCAGCTAGCTGGCTAGTGAAACAACTGGCCGCCATCAACAACTATACTTTGCCCGTTCACCCAGGTTGCTTGATCTGACACCAACCAGACACAGGCGGCGGCAACTTCTTCAGCCGTACCCAGGCGGCCGGCCGGGCTGGACTTGGCCATTGCCAGTAACATCTCTCTTGGCACAGCAGCAGCCGGCATCGGCGTATCAGTAAGCCCTGGGCAGACCGAGTTGATTCGAACACCCTCTTTGGCATATTCGCTGGCGGCGTAATGCGTCATACCAACTACAGCGTGTTTTGCAGCAGTGTAATGCACCTGGCCAGGTGCAGGAACAAAGGCGGCTCCGGATGACAGATTCACTATTGAACGACCAGCACGCTGTTCACCACTCTTGCTCATAAAATGGCGTAGCTCATGCTTCAGGCAAAGAAAAATTGAGGTTTGATTAATACGAATCATGCGCTCGTATTTTTCCAGAGACATTTCAATCAGCGTGTCCGGCAGGTCCGCGATTCCAGCGCTGTTAATGGCTGCGTGCAAGTCTCCGAAATCCCGCACCACACTCGCGATAAGTTGCTCTACCGAATCTTCATCGGCTACGTCCAGGAAATAACTCCCGGCATTGAGATTTTGCTCTCGAAGCATTTGCGCAACATCAGCAGCAGCTTGCCGATTGATATCAGCAATGGCAACACTCGCCCCGCGCTGCGCCAACTGTTGCGCTGCCGCTTTTCCTATACCGCTGGCACCGCCGGTCACCAACACAACACGGTCGGCGAAATCCAGCAATAATGGTACGCTATTGCTCACGCTGGTACACAACCTTGCCGCCCATCATCGTCAGAAGGTCACCATTGCTATTCATTGCGTACTTCAGTACCTGCCTGACCGGCACAGCGCTCAGCTCGAAAACTACTCCGGCATGCGTTCAAACGCCGGAATACCTTCGGGCACATGATGGAACGCTTGCTTATCCACGCAGAATATCGCCATCTCCGGCGTACCATATTGAGACACATCGTCCATGCTGCCCACCTTTAGAATGGTCATACCGCCAGCAAGACTGGTAATCGGAGTGCCGCAATCACCACAAAATTCCCGCACCACTGCATTGTCAATATCAGTACGTTGAAACTGCTTTGGCTGGCCCTTGGTGTATTTCAAGCTGTCTTCAGACAAGGCGAGAATCACATTCGGCGAACCACCAGATATGTACTGGCATTCACGGCAATGACACTGGCCTTTTAGAATGGGTTCCCCATCCACTTCATAGCGAATTTCTCCGCAATAACATCCACCTGAGAATTTCATAATGACTCCTTTTTTATTGATGTGTCATGGTACGACGGATCTTAGCACATGACCACAGCGTGTATGCGCGGTACGCGGAGTCACACTGCGTGAGTTACTGCAGATAATAATTTTCGAATTCTGCTCTCAATGGTTTCTTGTCAATTTTGCCAGTTGCCGTTAGCGGCATATCGTCAATAAAGACCACATCGTCGGGCACCTGCCATTTCGCAAACTCAGCTGCAATATGGTCTAACACATTTTGTTTTTCCGGATTGCAACCGGGCTTTTTAACCGCCAATAACAGCGGTCTCTCTTCCCACTTGGCGTGCTTTACGCCGATGCACGCCGCAATTTGAAGTTCGGGGTGCCCCATGGCTGTGTTTTCGATATCAACCGACGATATCCACTCACCACCGGATTTGATAATGTCTTTCGAGCGGTCGGTAATTTGCATAAAACCGTACTGATCAATATTGGCGACATCACCCGTGTCGAACCAGCCGTCTGCATCGAGTGCGCTTTCTTCCTGTTTGTAGTAACGCTCAATCACCCAGTGACCACGCACCAGCAAGCGACCAAACGCGTCACCGTCGTGCGGCAAGCGATTACCGTCATCGTCAACAATTTTTAATTCAACACCATAGGGTGCACGCCCTTGCTTGCAGCGTATATCCATACGCTCTGCATCAGTGAGCGAGCTCATAAACGCCAGCGGCCGGTTCATGGTGCCCAGCGGGCTCATTTCGGTCATACCCCAGGCGTGTATCACGTCCACACCGTAGGTTTTGTCGAATTTTTCGATCATCGATCTTGGCACAGCCGAACCACCGATAACCGTCTCTTTCAAACTGGGAATACTTTTTCCTTCCGCGTCCATATAATCGAGCAGACCGGTCCATACTGTTGGTACAGCCGCCGATGTTGTGCATTGCTCCTCGGTGATCAAACTGTGAATACTCGCGCCGTCCATGTGTGGGCCAGGCAGCACCAGCTTGCTGCCAATCATTGGTGCGCTAAACGCCAACCCCCAACTGTTGGCATGAAACATCGGCACGATCATCAGGCAGGTATCTCTGGCAGTCAGGTTGAACAAATCCGACCCGCAGGTAGCCAGCGAGTGAATGACGTTACTTCTGTGTGAGTACATCACGCCTTTGGGGTTGCCTGTTGTTCCAGAGGTATAACACAGAGACGAGGCGCCGTTTTCGTCAATGTCAGGCCACTGAAATTCTGACGCGCGATTAGCGATAAGATCTTCATAGCAATGAACAGGCACGGTTAATGTTGAAGTATCCGGCATGTGCTCGGCGTCGGTCATAACTACAACGCACTCAAGCGTAGGCAGGCGGTCGATCACTGCGGCGATAACCGGCACGAAACTGATGTCAACAAACAAGAATCGATCTTCCGCGTGGTTAACGATAAAGTCGATTTGATCTGCGAATAATCTTGGGTTGAGGGTATGACATACCGCGCCAGAACCACCTATCGCGTACCAGCACTCCAAATGCCGCCAGGTATTCCAGGCCATAGTGCCAATTCTGTCGCCTTGCTTCATGCCCAGTTCTTGCAAGGCGTTGGCCAGCTGCGCTGTGCGCCTGTACATCGCCTTGTAACTTATGCTGTGCCGGCCACCTTCCACACTATTGGTGATAACCTCAGTATCTCCGTGTGCATTTGCAGCATGCTGTAGAATACTGATCAGGTTAAAGCCCTGCTGTTGCATATGGCCGTCAATCATTTTTTACACCTGCACTTTTTTGTTGTATGCAGCCGCAATGTTACACCGATAGAAAAGAGAATTGAACAAAGTTGAGCGTACCGTGTAGCACCGAATTGACTTCTCTTTGCCGCATTGCAAAGGGCTTGGCAAAAGGAGATTGATATCAAAATGATTACAAATACTTATAAGACAGCAGGTTTGATTCTCAGCAGCTTGCTATTGCTGGCTGCTTGCTCAGGTACCACGCCACACCGCGCTATGACAGCAACGGAAAACGCGACATATGATCCGGTTACCATGGACACAGTGTTGATTGATTCCGAGCATCCCCCGTTCATCCAGGAGCTGTTTATCCCAAGTGACGGCGCGAAACTCAGTGGCTTTATACTGGGCGCAAATGGTGGCGGGCCACACCCGACGGTGGTGTTACTCCATGGTTATCCGGGTAATGAGAAAAATCTGGATCTTGCTCAATCCATTCGCCGCGCAGGGTTTAACGTTTTGTTTTTTCATTACCGCGGTGCCTGGGGCAGTGAAGGGCGCTATTCACTAACAACCTTGTCTGACGACGTTGCAAACGTATTGAAGTTTCTGCGCGAGAGTGATTCTTCGCTGAGAGTAGACACAGGTAGACTCAGCATCATAGGCCACTCTATGGGAGGCTTTGCTGCCCTTCGATCAGCCTCACTCGATAGCGAGATTAGCTGCGTTGCAGGGCTTGCCGCTGCAAACCTGGGCGAATACGCTTCCAGAGATGAGCGTCAGTTAAGCAGTTTTAAAGCGTACACAAATCAACTGATGATGCTAAATGGCTTTAGTGGCGAGCAGGCCGTAACTGAAATTAACGCAAACGCAGACGCATTTGATGTACGTAACTATGGCGCACAACTTCGCGGCAAATCTGTATTACTCATTGCCGGAGAAAGCGACCGTGTTGTACCGCCAGCGGTTCAAGATCGAATGGTGGCGGCGTTTAAAAAGGAGCCAGGGCTACAACTACAACATTTGGTGCTGCCTGGCGATCATTCATTTTCGAGCACACGCATTTTAGTGCAGCGGTCTGTCATCGACTGGTTGACCAGAGAATGCAAGTAAGCAAAGGGGTACCTTATGAAAGTATACGGCGACATGAAGTCTGGCAATTGCTACAAAATCGCACTCACTGCAGCATTGCTTGATATTGAGCACGAATGGGTGTCTGTCGACATAATGAATAATGAAACGACCACAACCGAGTTTCTGCAGAAAAACCCAAACGGCAAAGTGCCTTTGTTGGAACTGGACGATGGCCGCTGCCTGAGCGAATCAAATGCGATTGTCAACTATCTTGCGCGCGACAGCGCACTGATTCCCGAAGACGCATTCGCTCGCGCTAAAACACTGGAATGGCAATTTTTCGAGCAGTACAGCCACGAACCCTACATTGCCGTTGCCCGGTTTATTGCAAAGTATCAAGGCATGCCACAGGCACGTAAGACAGAATACGAGGCGAAGCAGCCGGGTGGTCACAAGGCGCTTGGCATTATGGAGGCACAACTTAAACAAAGCCCCTATTTAGTAGGGGATCAACTATCAGTAGCTGATGTTTCATTGTATGGTTACACTCATGTCGCCGACGAAGGCGGTTTTGATCTTGCCACCTACCCGGCAATACAATCATGGCTTAGTCGAATTCAAGCTGAACCAAATTACATAGCAATGACCTCGGGGGACTGACATGTCTGCTTTCGATAATGCAAAGGCCTTTTTTGTCGCATGTGAAACGGCCAAGGGCTGGGCCGGCTGTAAGCAATACGTTGCGGCAAACTCGAGCTTCAGCGCGCAGAGCGAGCCCATCGCGGAGATGACCACGATAGAAGAATACTGTGAATGGATGGCTGCTTTTGGCACCGTGACCGCACCCGGCGCTTATTACGATCTCAATGCCTCAAGCTATGACGAAAGCACCCGAACGGCTTTATTCTTCGGCACCTATAATGCGAAGCACACCGGCGAAGGCGGCCCTGTGCCACCCACTGGCAAGGAAACACATTCGCATTACGTCTATTCGATTACTATGGATGAAAACGACCAGGTGCAGAAGATGATCAAGATCTGGAATGCGCCCTGGGCTATGCGGGAATTGGGCTGGGCCTGAGCGAAAGTTACGCAAAAATGATCATGCTGAGCGCTGACAAGCCAGTCATGACAATCACAAAGTAGCGGTAGCTCTGCTCCGGAATTTTTTTAACAACCTTCAAGCCGACAAAGGCGCCTATTGCCACGGCCGGGAATGCAAGCGCACTTAGCAAGGTGCTGTTGATTGTTATCGTTTCCCACACAACAACATGGAACGGCACCTTAACCACGTTCACCACCAAAAAGAACCAGGCGGCTGTGCCTATGAATTCGTTTTTGGGTAAGCGCATGGCCAGCAGATATAAAGCCATGATCGAGCCGGCGAGATTGCCAACCATTGTTGTAAAACCGCCTGCCAATCCAATCAGAATAACAAACCAGGGGGACGTTGGAATCGGCTGTTCTCCTCGCTCACGCCACACCATAATGCCCAGGCTGATGAAGATTGTGGCCGCCATGATCAAGCGAAAGGTGTGATCATCTATTCGATCACCCACGTAGGTGCCCAGAAAAATTCCAACAAATGCCAGCGGCAGCAGCTTTCTCAACAACTGCCAATTTGCGTGCCGGTTATAAAACCACACCGCAAACAGATCAGCGAAGATAATTACGATCAGCAATACGCCAGTGGATTGCTTACCACCAAATGCGATCGCAACCAAAGGCATAGCCATCATACCCAAGCCATTCACACCGGTCTTTGCCATTCCAATCAACAAACCAGCGAGTAACAGAATTAGTAAATCGATTAATTCCAGCGTGTAACTAAAGAGTTCGATGGGTAAATCCTTGGTCGGGTTGAGGGCGGGGTAAGCAGCACATGATCAAACAATACGTAGATATCGCATACGTCAACAACCAGTATACTTGAATTATACGAATCAAAAGAGGCACACTGTGCCGACAAACTAACTGGCACTATCGAATGAATAAAAAAGAAAACCTTGGGTTGGAAGAGGCCTACGCCGTAAAAACGCCAGACGACAACCTCGCCCTGTATCACCAATGGGCAGATACTTACGACAGTGAATTTGCCGACCGTCGTGGCTATCAATACCCGCAGCTAATTGCCGATGTTTACATTCGCAATGCCAACAACAGCGACACACCCGTTTTGGATGTTGGTGCAGGTACCGGGCTTGTAGCCGCTGCGTTGCTCGAACACCCCGATGTTGATCCTGATCTGATTATTGATGGTATAGATATCTCTCCGGCAATGCTTGAGGTCAGCAAAGAGAAGGACATATACCATCGCTTGTTCGAAGCCGATCTGACAAAACCAATCGACATGCCTGATAACTACTATAGTGGTGTGATCAGTGCGGGCACCTTCACCCACGGTCATGTTGGACCCGATGCCTTGTACGAGCTGTTACGCATGGCCCAACTAAATGCCTTGTTTGTAATTGGCGTGAATGGCACAGCATTTGATACATACCACTTCGGTTCCGCTTTCGCTGCTTTACAAGCCGATGGATACATCACGCCACTGGAATTTGTTCGCATCCGGTATTACGCGAAAGCCGGTGATGATCACGCCGATGACCAGGGTTACGCCGCCGTATTCAGAAAGGCCTAGTTGATTTGTAAGGCTTAGTTGATTTGTACGGCTAAGCTGGAACTGACGAATAGCCGAACTACTTGCAATCTGACACTCTTAGCAGCATTCTCACGCGTATAGGCAGCAGTGAGGAAAGACACAATCCATGAAGCTAAAGGCGGTTTTATTCAGAAAAGGTTTCGACTTTGCTTTGCCATTGTTTTGGCGTAAGCATAAAGCAGAACATATCAACAGCGAAGACATAAACGTTGCTGTGCATGGCGCCAATATCACTGCCCGTGTATACACCCCACCAGGTGATTCGCCAAAACCCACCATCGTTTATTACCACGGTGGCGGATTTGTGATTGGCAGTTTGAACGCCTACGACGGGTGCTGCCGAGACTTGGCCGACAAGACCGGCTATCAGGTCGTCTCCGTTGACTATCGACTGGCACCTGAACATCGTTTCCCAACAGCCGCTGAAGATGCAATCGCTGCGTTTGAGTGGGTACGCGACAACGCCGCTTCGATCAACGCTGACCCGTATAAGCTATACGTATGCGGTGACAGCGCCGGTGGCAATCTTGCCGCGGTTGTCGCGCTGGCAATGCGCGACAAAGGCAGCGATGCCATTAAGGGGCAGGTGCTCATTTACCCGGTGACCGAACATTACAGCAAAGGGCGGGAAAGCTACATTAGCAAAGGCAAAGGCTATGCACTGTCTGCGTCTCAAATGCGCTGGTTCTGGGATAGTTACCTGACTGATAGCGCTGCATTAAAACAGGGACAGACCGAGCATCCGCTGGCAACACCGTCTTGTCATGCTGACCATAGCAATTTGCCCCCGGCGTTTGTGTTAACTGCTGAGAATGATCCGCTGCATGACGAAGGTGTAGCGTATGCTGAGCAATTGCGCGCGGCGGGCTGTCAGGTTCAACACACCGACTACCCCGGCTACGCGCATGGTTTTATCGGCGTGCTGGGCCCGACCGAACAACACGACAAAGGGGTGGCGGACATTGTCGCGTGGCTAAAGACAAGCGTTTAAAACTATACCGCCAGCGCTGCCGCATCATCCACACCATACTTCGCAATAATCGCATCGCGCTTGGCCGGTAGAATATTCACCTTGTTCAAATCGCCCTGAATATGCGGTAAATCCAGTACGCGCTTGTCCATTACCTTGTACCATAGCCAGGGAATGTAGGCTACCAGGTACATGCCGTAGTAACCATTCGGCAGCTCGGGTAAGTCGTCGAAGTTACGTAAGCTTTGGTAGCGCCGTGTTGGGTTTGCATGGTGGTCTGAATGCCGTTCCAGGTGAAACAGAGCCAGGTTGGAGCATATGTAGTTCGCGTTCCAGGAATGGTGCGGTTTGGGGCGCTCATAGCGGCCGTTCGCGTCCTTTTCTCGTAGCAAGCCATAATGTTCAATGTAATTCGCACTGGTTAGCTGAAACCAGGACCATACATTGTGGATCATTAAGAACGGCACCATGATCCAGCCGAAAGCGATAATCAAACCACCCTGTAATACTGCGGTAATAGCATAGGATTGCAGTATCTCATTTTCCAGCGACCATACGCTTTTGCCCTTCGCTTCCAGCCGTGCTTTCTCTACCAGCCAACCACGACGCATCGCACCCGGTACTTCGCGCAGCATAAAGGCGTAGATATTCTCACCCATTTTGGAACTGGCGGGGTCTTCCGGGGTGGACACATCCACGTGGTGCCCCCGATTGTGCTCAACACAGAAGTGACCGTATGCGGGAACAGCAAGTACGATTTTGGCCAGCCATTTCTCAAACGCTGTTTTCTTATGGCCCAGCTCGTGCGCGGTGTTGATGCCCAGACCGCTGTACATTCCGGCGGTGATCGCCACCACAACAATCGACCAGATGCTGAGTGGCTGGCTGGCCACAAACCAGGCCATAGCAATCAGCACGATAAAGTGCATGGGTGAGGTAACCCAGGTCAGAATCCGGTAGTAACGGTCTTCCTCAAGCTGAGGAACAATTTCTTCTGGCGGGTTGTTTTCATCAGAACCGATCGCCCAGTCCAGGAACGGCATCAACACGTAGCTATACGCTAATGGAGTGAGCAACCACCACTGCGAGCCCAGCGCAAAATACAGACCGATACCCAGCATCGGAAACAGCGGGGTCAGCAACGACAACATCCACAGGTAACGCTTTTTATCGGTGTATTCAATCAGGCCTTTTTCAGGGTGATTCAGTGTATAGGTCGCCATTGTTTTGCCTCTGTGAAACAGTCTTGGATCAGGATGCAAGAAAGTGTATGCGAGCTCCATGATTTTATCGCTTTCATATAAAGACAATTTAATTATCATTTTGTGACATTACAGGCCAAACCCTTTATCCTCTGAACATGTCCAGGGGATTGGAAGTGTCAGCGGCGTATGCACGTCTCACTCTGCAGGCTGAATTACTGCCGGTTGATCGTCTGCTGCGTGGCACCGGTCTTAGCGAAGATGACTTGGCCAGCGAGGAGTTTTTCCCCTGGCAGTCATTGGCTCAAATGTACCGGAACGTTGCGGATGAAGTCGAAGACAACGCCTGGGGCCCCCGACTTGGCGCGCAGCTCAATGTGGCCGCACATGGTCCGCTGGGTTTCGCAGCCTTAAGCGCACCCACACTCGGCGAGGCGCTGGAAGTAATGGGTACGCTGTATCCTGTTCGCCTGAACACTATCCATATCCAAACAGAACTGAACCGCAATCGCTTTTACGTATATCTTGAGGACCTCACCAACGACGGCGAATACTTCCGCTGGATCAGTGAAGTTATCCTGAAAGTGCTGGAAACCATGATCAATTCCATTCTCGGGCACCCTGTGAGCAAGAACTCAATTGTGGCCTTCGCCCACCTTGCACCGCAAGGCGCGGTAGATATTGAAAACGCCTACGACAGCTCAGTAGTGTTCGGGGCTGAACGCTGTTCACTCTCCATACCGTCTAGTTGGTGTGAACTGCCGTCGCCGCTGTACGACGAAGCTGTGTACAGAGCCAATGTGATTCGCTGCCGGGAGGTAATTGCCAATCGAGAACAGCAACACAGCGCGGTTGCCGCTGTACGCAACATTCTTAACAATCACTTCGATCGAATGTTGCTAGCCAACACCCCGCCATCCGCACCACCAACTCTTGAGCGCGCGGCTGAGTCGCTGCACATGACCAGCCGCACATTGATTCGCAGATTGCTCAGCGAAGGCAGCAGTTACAAGGAGATACTGCAGGACATACGACAAACACGCGCAGAAGCCTTGCTTCGCGATGCGCGCTACCCTGTAAACGACGTAGCTGAGTTACTTGGCTATCGGGAACCGGCTAACTTCACCAGAGCGTTTAAACGATGGACCGGGTTGTCGCCAGCTGTGTGGCGACGCCAGCGTTAAACCGCATCACACCAACACCCCTCGTTATCCATCAGCGCGCCAGGGAGCCTCCGAACAATAGCTCAGGCAATGACTTTTGCGTCGCGCCACTGGGCAATCTGTTCCGCGGTAAAACCTGCCTCCGCGAGTATTTCGTCGGTGTGTTCCGCGTAACGCGGAGGATGGCGTCTAAGGCTCGCAGGCGTTTTCTCATAAATACCGGGGTGGCGCACGTAACGTATCGTGCCACCTCTGGGATCTTCAGCATCAAAAATGGTTTTGTTGTGCTTCACCTGAGGGTCTTCAAAGAAATCGTCTAAATCGTAGACCGGCGCAAACGGCACATCATGTTTGCGTAACTGCTCCAGCGCGTCGCGCCATTTCCATTTACTCAATTCGGCGTCTATCTGCTCAATCATGGCGTCTGTATGAACCAAGCGAACAGCGATTGTTGTGAAGCGCTCGTCTTCCGCCAGGTCTTCACGCCCCAAGGCTTTACACAGGTTTGCGAACTGTTTGTCTTCGATCGGCATGCCCACCAGAAAACCATCTGCGCAGGTCCACACATGAAAAATTTTTGGGATTGACGGCGCCTCTCCGCTCTTCGGCCGAAATGCCTCTGGTGTCATTGCATCAGGAAGCGTTAATTGAGCGAAACTGTTCAGCATGGGCACGTGCACCAGCTGGCCTGCACCACCGTTCCTCTCTCGTGCAAGCAGAGCGGCCAGCGCAGCCGATGAGGCCGCAATCGCAGCGCTTTTATCCGCTATAACACTTTGTATTAGCCTCGGTTTTCCATCAACACCTTGTATGTGCGCAACACCAGACATGCCTTGAGTTACCAGGTCGTACACTGGTTGGTCGGCGTAGGGGCCGTCGGGTCCATAGCCCGACACACATACGTACACCAGGCCTGGATTGTCTGCGCTTAGGTCGTCGTAGCCCAAACCAAGCCTGTCCATCACACCCGGGCGATAATTAACAATTATCACGTCGGCAGACAGCGCTAAAGTACGAACCGCAAACAGGCCCTGCTCCGACTTCAAATCAACACAAATAGAACGTTTATTTCGATTAAACTGCGTGAAGAATCCATTCAGGCCCTCTCGCTGCGGTGGGCCGGTCCAGCGGGATGTATCTCCCATCATTGTTTCTACTTTGATTACATCGGCGCCAAGGTCACCGAGGTTTTGGCCAGCCAGCGGGCCAGACACCATCGTGCCAAACTCCAAAACGCGAAAGCCGGCGCATGGGCCACTTGCTTGATCAGGTGCTTCAATATCCATTATTGGCTCTCTTTGAATTGCCCGGCAGGCACAATGGCAAATTTTGGCGCACTTGTCACCACTTGCCCTGTTAGAGTTGAGCCTCACCAGGCGCTTGATTGATTACCTCTTTATGGTGCATTCTGAACCTAAATCGCGCTCTCGGGCAGCCGTAACAGCTGGCATATCGAGTAAGCGAGGTCACCGTTTTATCAGCAGGTCTAAAGAGGGTAACACCATGCAACGCAGGCAATTTATCAAGCTAAGCGCAGGGGTAGCCACAGTGCCATTTGTGAGCGCCTGTGCCAGTGATCACAACATCTCAATAGACACTTCACTGCCAGTAAGCAAATTTGGCGCGGACTCCACCGCCGAGCAAGTTGCCGAAGGGCTGGATCTTAGCGGCAAGACCGCATTGGTAACCGGCTGTAACTCTGGTCTGGGGTTTGAAACCATGCGCGTGCTTGCCCTGCGTGGTGCCCATGTGTTTGGCACCGGCCGCACGCTGGCGAAAGCGCAGACTGCCTGCAAACAAGTGCAAGGCAATACCACGCCAGTTGCACTCGAGCTTGCCGATTTTCAATCCGCGGTTGCCTGCGCAGCGACAGTTCGCGATGCACTTGCCGCACAAGGCAAACCACTGGATATACTGATTTGCAACGCCGGCGTTAATTTCCTTGATTTTGAATTGGTCAATGGTGTCGAAAAAACCTTCGTGATCAATCACCTCGGACATTTTGTGTTGGTGAACCACTTGCTCTCGGCGCTGAATACGGGCCCTGCCAGTCGCGTGGTTCATGTCGGCAGTCGCTCAGGCTACCGAACGGCACCCAATGGCTTCGATTTTGAACATTTACGCGGCGACGCAGCACGCGAACACTACGACGCCAATTTTGCCTATGGTCGCTCAAAGCTGGCCAATGCACTGTTTTCCTTGCAGCTGGCAAAAAATCTTGCGGAAAGCACAACCACGTCCAACGTCATTCATCCCGGTCTGGTGAAAACCAATATCGCCCGCAACGCACCCTCTTTTATACGCGGTGCATTCACTATGCTTAGTGGGGTGATTGCCAAAACACCAGAGCAAGGCGCGGCGACTCAGGTATACGCAGCGACCCACCCGCAACTGTCCGGTGTCAGTGGCGCATATTTTGAAGACTGTAACCCGGTTGTTATTGATGGACCGAATCATTTCTTTGATGAAACCATGGCAAAGAGGTTGTGGGACGTGTCCGTGGACATGACGCAAGATTATCTTATCTAAACTCTACCGTTCATCGGCCCGTGAACAAATTTCGCTAAAGTGCTTTCACACTCTGCCGTTACATAGTATGCATTGTGTAACTTTATGAGAGGTAGGTAAATATGGCGCTACGGCAACTCGTTTATATCAGCAAAGAAGTAGAAACATTCGACGAGGATGGCCTGAACGAATTGTTGAGCGGTGCCAGAAATAATAATTCAAACCTGGACGTGTCGGGCCTGCTTATATACCACGAGGGCTCCTTTATTCAAGCGCTTGAAGGCCAACCTGCCGTTGTAGAAAAATTGTTTGAAAAAATTGAAGCAGACCCTCGGCATGAGAACACTCGCGTACTCTATCGCGGAGAAATTGAACAGCGCTCTTTCGAAAACTGGTCAATGGGCTATAAACGCGCAAGCTCACTCGACGACATACCCGAAGGTTTTCACCCGTTTCTGAGCTCCGGTTTTAAGCGCGCCGCGAATGACGAAGATGTGGCCCGCAAAGCGTTGATGGCTTTTAAGGAGGGGCGTTTTCGGGCGAGTGTGGAGGGTTAAGGCTCGAAGCAGCGTCTGCTGATGGGTTGCGGCTTGTTTCCAATTGCATCAACTCAGAAAAACTTCCGCGTAACTGTCGAGCCTAAGCTTTACATCACGCCAATTCGGCATGCTGCGATCCAGCAATTTGTAAAAGCCCTTACTGTGATCGTGATGCTTTAAATGGCAGAGTTCATGCAGCACTACATAATCGATGCAGTCTGTCGGTGCCTTTATTAAGTTGCGATTCAAGGAAACCACACCTTTCGGCGAGCAGCTTCCCCACTGCTTTTTCATACTTCGAATCTTCCAGACTGGCGTTGTTTTGATCCAGGGGCATTTAGATGCCACTTCCATTATTCGTTTCTCAAACACAATCCTGGCACGCCGGGCATACCAGGCATCAAGCACGTCGCGAACAATGTTCGGATCGCGGCTTGCGCAGGTAAGCTGCAACTGGCCATGGGTGAGTTTAGTATTGGGGCGTTCTGTCCTGGCTACGCGAGTTTTCAGCAGATAACGCCTGCCGAGGTACCAGTGCGTTTCACCACTAACGTACTGGTAGTGTTCCGCGTTTAATAGCTGCTTTTCAGTGTTCGCTACATTTTTTGTGACCCAGGCTGCACGTTTAGTAACAGCACGCTTTATTTCCGCAATGCCACTCTCAGAGGGTGCGTCAACAATAACTCGCGCGTCGGGTTGCACGTGAATCGCTATCTTGTTATGAATAGTGGGTTTACGGAAAACTGTGAACCTGATGAGCCTGTCACCATAGTTAATCGTGTGGTCGGGCATGTTATCTATAGCCGCCTTTCGCCAGACCAACCCGGGTAATATGGATAATCTTCTCTATAACTGCTTGCGCATTTTCCATGCCCAGCGCTTTAAATAATCTTGGCAGCAGTCCTTTGGTAATAGCGGCTTCGATGTCTTTGGGGTTCAGCGAATGCTCTGCAACTGAAGCGTCTACAACATTCTCAATGTTCAGCGCAAGATCTGAAAACGAACTATCCACGTTTGCCTCGAGTTCAGCAAAGGCCTGATCACCTAGCACCAGTTTTATCGCGCCGTAGTAGGCACTGGCGTGTTTGTTACCCCGCAGCTGTTCGGGAATATCTTCGGGTACGCCAGCTTGTACCTCACCTTCAAATTTCTTGAACAAGGCGTATTGCTTTACAGGATGGTCAAACAAGGCTTCGGCCTCGGCGATGGCTTGCTTTAGCAATTCAGAGAATACTTTCTGGGCGTAAGGGTCATGCTCCAGGTCTTGCTCAATGGATTTGCGAATTCGCGTTTTGATCAAGTCGGTCTCGTTACGCGTTTTCTCTTCGCTCCAGTCTTCTGGCTGGTCCTGGCCAAGTTCACCAACGATGTATACACCTTCCGGTTCGCGAATTTCATTGCCAACTACGTGCTTGTCTACCAGTTTGCGAATCTGTTCTTCGTACACGCTGTAATCCACGGTTTCCTGCGCATCCTGCTTTGCGATTTTCCGCAAATTCATAAAGAAGCGCAGGTCTTCCTTGTAGCCCCGGATCATGGCTTCTGTGAAGCTACTGTCTTCAAAAAACGCGCGGGAGGCTAAGGCGACTTGCAAGCACAGGCCAAACGCTGTGAGTGCGCTGTAGAAATCTTCGCGTACTTTCTGCTTTTTATCATACACGTCGCCATCGGCATCTTCGGCGTACTCGGGAATCAGCAGCTGCCGGTACTGTTCCAGGTCCTGGCGATTATTGACGCTCTTGAATTGCGCCCACAGCGCATCGTGCAACAGCGGCAGGCGTTTGTATTCTGTGCTCATTTGCGAATACAAACCGTCTATATCATCCAGGTCGTAACCGGCTTGCGTTTTACTGGCCAGGTCCTGGTAGTCGCGAATCGACGTGTCCAGTTCCTCCAGAATACCCCGGTAATCAATCAGCAATCCGTAGGGCTTCTCTTCATGCAAACGGTTTACTCGCGCCACGGCCTGAATCAGCGTGTGTTCCCGCAGTGGCTTGTCGATATACAGCACGGCATTGCGTGGCTCATCGAACCCGGTAAGCAGTTTGTCGACAACAATCAATAAATCGGGCGGGCCATCGGTGCTGAAGTTGTCTATAACCTCGCGCTCATACGCCTCGCCCTGGTTGGCATTAATGCTGCCACTGCCAACATTGTCTTTCCACCACTGCTGAATTTCAGGTAAGGCTGTTTCGTCTACGTCTTTGTGCCCCTCGCGCGAATCGGGTGCGGAGATAATCACAGCGCTGCTGACCAGGCCTGTGGCATCAAGGTGCTGCTTATAGCGAATAGCCGCGATTTTACTTTCAGTCGCTACCTGGCCTTTTAGATGTTTGCCAAGCTGCTTGAAGTTTTCATTGAAATGAACCGCGATATCCCAGGCGATGAGTTCAATGCGCGCATCAGACCCATAAATCGCGCCTTTGCGCGCAAATTTCTTTTTCAGGTCGGTTTTCTGTTTGTCGGATAAGGGCGCGGTTATCTTGTCGAACCAATTGTCGATGGCTTGTTCATTGGTGGTGAGCGCGGGTTGGCGTTCTTCGTATAACAGGGGTGTGACGGTTTTATCTTCCACCGCACGCTGCATGGTGTACGCGTGTACGATGGGGCCAAACTTGTTGGCTGTTTTGTCGTCTTTTAACAGCGGCGTACCGGTGAACGCAACATACGCGGCATTGGGTAAGGCTTTGCGCATTCTTTCGTGGTTTTCGCCGCTTTGGCTTCGGTGGCCTTCATCGATCAACACGATGATATTGGGCGAGGGGTTGTAACACTCTGGTTGTTTTGAAGCGGTGTTGAACTTATTGATGATGCTGAAAACTATCCGCTCATCACCGTGACCGATACGCCTGGCCAGGTCTTTGCCCGAGCGTGCTTTGCTGCGCTCACCTTCTTTTTTGGTCGCAATGTCCGACCCGTACGCACCACCCGACATAAACGTGTTAGCCAATTGTTTTTCAAGGTCAATGCGATCAGTTACAACAATGATGCGGCAATCGTCCAGCCTGGGGTGCATTAGCAAAGCCTTGCACAGGAATACCATGGTGAACGATTTGCCCGACCCGGTGGTATGCCAGATAACCCCACCTTCCCGCCCACCATCTGGCCGGCGTTGGCTGATGCGTTCGACCAGGGCCTTGATTCCAAAGGCTTGCTGGTAGCGCGCGGCGATTTTACCGGCTTTCTTGTCGAACAGAATGTTGAAGCGAATAAACTCCAGCAGGCGCTGTGGACTGAGTAAACTGATCAGCAAGCGATCCTGATCGGTCACCAGTTCCGGTTTACTCCACAGCTGCTCAAAGTACTTTCGTAGTCTGGCTGGCTTACCTTCGAATACTGCGTCAATCTCCGCAGGCTTCAAACGCTGAGCCTTGATGGAGGCAAAATCGCTTTCGGGCAATTCCTCTTCGCGCCACAGCGACCAGAATTTGGCGGGGGTTTTAGTTGTACCGTAGCGGCCATCACTGGCGCTTATTGCCAGCAGCAGCTGAGCATAGGCGAACAGCGCGGGTATTTCGTCATTCTTCTGGTTACGAATGGTCTGGCTGATGCCTTCATCCACTCTGTTCTTGTTCGGGTTGCCCGAATCTGGCCGTTTGGCTTCCACAATGGCCAGCGGAATGCCATTCACAAAACAAACGATATCTGGCCGGCGGGTGCTGGTGCCGGCGCTATTGGCCACTTCGAATTCTTCTGTCACCAGAAATCGATTGTTAGCAATATTGCCCCAGTCCAGCAGCGATATTGTTGGGGAATAGCGCGCGCCGTCGATAAACTCGGTAACCGTAACACCCAGCGTCAGCTTGTCGTAGATACGCTCGTTTGCGCTCAGCAAACCCTCGTTCAGGCCAGGCGAACTGAGTTCCCGAATAATTTGCTCAATCGCATTCGATGACAGCGCGTGATCTTTGCCTTTGAAGGAAAAGGTCTGGTTTTGCAGGAATGTAATCAGTTCGTTCCTGAGCAGTAGCTCACGGTTCGAACCGCGTTGAGCGAGGCAGTCGCTTGCCGATAGGTATTGCCAACCGCAGGAGATCAGGGTTTTAAGCGCTGGCACCTGGCTGCTGTATTCTTCTTTGGTTTCTGGAACGACGCTCATAGATTCATCCTGAAGGCGGTAATGTTAACCTTCCGTGGGTTCGGGGATTTTGACGCGTTTTTTTCCGGATAGGAGTTGTTGCATTAGGGCTTTTTTCTGCGAGATTAGGCAAGAATGCTGCAACTTCAGATTAACTTCGTCACTTTCGGCGATACGAATTATTTCACCTATCCATTCCTGCTCATCAAGAGTCGGTAAAGGAATCTTTATCTTCGAAAATTCTTTCCAGCGCAAACTGCCTCGCCTATCAACAGATGCATTTGTATACGCTGCGAAAATCTGTCGATAGTGTTCGGTTTTTAGGAGTTTATACAAATAGAAATCAGAAACTTCGGAGTTTGTTCTGAATACCGTATAAATTGGGCTGACGACACCCAGATCACAAACGTTCTGGTAACCTATTGAGCCCTCTTCGATGTGATTGGATGGAAATCCAAAGTCACCACGCTTAACCACTTTATAGTTACTTGTGTCATCGCTGTACACTTTCTTCTTGAAATAGGTGAGCGAATCTACAAAGCCATCATGCTTCGAGCAAGATAGAACCTTCGTGATGGGTTCGTTAGAGTTTCGTGAAGAGACTTCCTCAGCTATTTGCTCGATTGGTACGAAGCGCCAATCAGCGGGTATGCTTCCATATGGCGTGCTAGATAGCTGCTTTGATTTTTTGAAATCGGGATTGCGCACATTTCCAATGAGTAAGCGCTGCATCAACGCCTTTTTTTGTTGTTTGCTGTTCTCGATCAGTTTTTCAACCGTGGTAATTGCTTCGTCCCAGGTTGAGAGTATTTGGGCGATTTTGGTTTGTTCTTCCGAAGAAGGAAGCAGTACGGGAAAGCTCTTGATCAATTCGCTGTCCAATCGACCAGTACCATGGCCGGCAGTCGAAACCAGATTTCTGATGCGTTTGCTATTTGCAAGTAGCAAGTAGGACAAAAATTGTGGGTCTATATCGTCTTTAGCTACTAACGCCTTAATGTCTTGATTAAATGCCACATCCCTTGTTGCGTAACCAATAGGCAATTTTTTTAGCAGGGTCATTCCACGCACTAAAAGCAAGGTCGAATTTTCGGCTGCAATTTTTGCTACCTCAAATCCTCCCTTGGTTAGCCCATCTATGCTGGAGTTCAGTCTATGAGATTTTAAGTCCTTAGCCGTAATCCACGGATACTCGCCGCCCCAAAATTGCTTTTTGGATTTGCTAGGCGTATTCCCAGAACTAAAAGAAGCGATATTGCCTATCTCAGTTCGAGTCCAGTTGTCAGGAAGCATCAAATAGCTCCTCCAAATACGCCTCCATCTGCACCTCAAGCTCGGCCAACTGCTTCTTCAATACTTCCCGTTCTGCACGCACAGCCATCAAATCAATTTCTTCCTCCTCCTCAAACGTATCCACATAGCGCGGAATATTCAGGTTGAAATCGTTCTCGGCAATCTCATCAAAGTCAGCGAGGTAAGCGTATTTATCCACGCTTTTACGAGTGTTGCAGGTTTCCACTATTGTCTGCAGATGCTGTTCAGTAAGGTGGTTCTGGTTCTTTCCTTCTTTATAGGCCCGGCTGGCATCAATGAACAATACTTTTTTGTCAGAGCGGGTTTTTCTAAACACGAGAATAGCCGCCGGAATGCCGGTACCGTAGAACAGTTTTTCCGGCAGGCCGATTACAGTATCCAGCAGGTTTTCTTCAATCAGCTTGCGGCGAATCTTGCCCTCGCTGGAACCGCGAAACAGAACACCGTGTGGCACCACTACTGCCATGCGGCCTGTTTTTGGCTTCATGGTTTCAATCATATGCAGAATAAACGCGTAATCGCCTTTGGTTTTTGGTGGAACACCACGGCGAAAGCGCCCGTACTTGTCGTTGTCCGCCGCATCGCTGCCCCATTTGTCCAGCGAGAAAGGCGGGTTGGCCACCACTACGTCGAAGTGTTGCAAGCTGTCGTCTTTGTTCAGCAGTTGCGGGTTGCGTAGGGTGTCACCCCATTTGATCTTGTGGTTGTCTTCGCCGTGCAGAAACATATTCATTTTTGCCAGCGCCCAGGTACTGCCGATGGCTTCCTGACCGAACAAGGCATATTTCTTGGAGTTGTGATGTTGCTTGATGTACTGGCCGCACTTCATCAATAGTGACGCCGAGCCACAAGCCGGGTCGCAAATGTCGTCGCCAGGCTGAGGCGCGACTAGTTCGGCCATCAATTGCGATACAGCTGAAGGCGTGTAGAACTCACCCGCTTTCTTGCCAGCGCCGGCCGCAAATTTTTCAATCAGAAATTCGTAGGCATCGCCGATAATGTCTTGCTTGCCTACCCGGCTTGGGCGTAAATCCAGTTCCGGTTTATGGAAATCTTCCAGCAGGTGCTTTAGCACATCGTTCTTTTGTTTTTCGTCGCCAAGCTTGGTGGAATTGAAGGAAATGTCCTGAAACACGCCGTATTCACCTTCGCGTAGCTTGCTACCGTTACTCTCTTCGATGGCATGCAGTGCTTTGTCAATACGCTGGCCATTTTTTGCTTTCGCGCGCTGTGCGTACAAGGCGTAGAAGTTCGCTTGCTTTGGCAATACAAAGCGTTCGTTTTTCAGTAACTCTTCAATCAGCTCGGGGTGGTCGCCGTGTTCTTCCTGATAGCGGTCGTAGTGGTCTTGCCATACGTCAGAAATGTATTTCAGAAACAACATGGTGAGCACGTAGTCTTTGTAGGTGCTGGGGTCTACCGTGCCGCGAAAGGTATCGCAGGCTTTCCAGACGGCGTCGTTAATCTCTCGTGACGAGACTGAACTGGTTTGGATGGCGTTCTTGTTGGTTTTGGTACTCATGGCGATCTCCGAAATCGTCGCTGCTATAGGGTTCGCTAGGCTTGCCTGGATTGATCATTAAGTAGGTGCTGAAACATTCCTTTCAGCATGGTTTCACGGTTGTCTAACAACTGCTGGGTAAGTTGTTGCTCTTGTTCCCAAACAGCTTGCAGGACAATGATTTTTTTCTGGGTTTCCAGGGACGGTACGGTGACCTGTACTTCACCCAGGTTTTTTTTGTTTAACTGAGGGATACCAGTGCCGCGCAAGCTACCAGCAATGGATTGTTGCACACCGTCTTGATTCAATGCCCAACAAAGGTACTCAGGCAGTACCGCGTTATCCTGAATGCGCAGAATATGCAGCTGATTGCTTGCCAGTACCGGTTCATGCAGCTGAACAAGCTTCGCGCCGTAGTATTGCCCACGCGCCGGCATAATCACGTCAGTAGGTTTGATTAATGCTGACGTTTTCGCCATGTCCCACTGTACCAGGGGCAGTTCGGCAGCTTCCACGTGCGGGTAGACGCGCAGCTCGCTAATACGCAACACACGGGCATTACCCTGCGGATCGTTCGCAATCTTGCTGCGAAACGTGTGGCCGCTTTGAATGGTGGCAATACTTTTGATCGTGTGTTTCATTCGTAAGCGCTTGGCTTTCTTGTACAATAGATGGTCTACTGCATATTCAGCTAGAACTATAAGCGCTGGCAGCGTCAATATCAAGCTTTATTTCACAGTAGATAGCCTACTGTATTTTTAATACTTCTATATTTCGTTGATTTCTTCTATAATATGGAAGTTTCTGGAATTTTTTGACTTATTGATGCAGACATTAACGGGCCAAGTAGTGGAGTCGGGGCTGAGTGAGCATGTGCTGACCGATGCTTTGCTTGCCCGGTTGCTTGACGGGTCCGACCAGCGTCGTCATCACCTGGTGAACCGCGCCATGAAGGCAGGCGAGTTGATTCGTGTGCGTCGCGGCTTGTATGTGTTGCCAAAGCATTTACGAAGTGCTGCCTGTCATCCATTCGTAATTGCGCAGGCGGCGTCTCCGGGAAGTTATATTTCGCTGGAGACTGCCCTGTCGTTTCATGGCTGGATTCCCGAAGCGGTGTACACCACAACGAGTATTGTGCCGGGGCGCAAAACCAAAACATTCGAGAGCAAGGAATTCGGCCAGTTTGAGTTTTACCCTTTGGCTACCCAGCCGGGTCGGTTTATGGAATTGGTTGAGCGTACTCCGCTAGGAGGGCGGTTCGCATTAGTTGCCAAACCTATTCGCGCTTTGCTCGACCTTGTATATACAAGAAAGCTAGAATGGCAGGGGGTTGACTACTTAGAAGCGAGCTTTCGAATCGAACCGGAAAAACTTAATTCGGTTACGGGTTCAGAGCTGCGAACGCTGAAAGAGGTGTACAAAAACAAGCGCGCCCAGACCTTTATCGTTGAGTTGGAGCGCGCACTTGGTCTGGCCCTGGGCTCAAATTACTGACAAGGTGCGGCTATGATCGACTTGATTCAAAAAAGGCTCGCTGAGTATAAAACTCAAAACCCGGTTGAAGAAGAGCAAGCAACCAAGGAAATAATTCAGGAAATCGCGCTGTTTGCCCTATGGCGTGCTGGCTTTTTTGAAGTAGCAGCTTTTCAAGGCGGCACAAGCCTTCGCATTCTTCATGGGCTGCCCCGGTTTTCGGAAGATCTGGATTTTATTCTGAAACAGCCGAATGCTGGCTTCGACTGGGCTGTTTATCTTGAGAAATTGCTCGCGAGTTTCGAAGAGTTTGGTCTGCAGTCAGAGGCCTTGGCAAGGGGCGGTATGGACGGCGCTATTCGAAAAGCCGTGATTAAAGATAACTCAGTGGTCAATCAACTTGATCTGTCGTTTTTTAAAGCGCCGGCTTCACAAAAACTGCACATCAAACTTGAGATTGATGTAGATCCGCCTGCAGGCTCAGGGTTTGGCTATACATTTATAGACTTCCCAGTGGATTTCGATATCTGCCATCAAGACCTTAGTAGCAACTTCTCTTTAAAGATTCATGCCTTGCTGTGCAGGCCGTATCTTAAAGGGCGCGACTGGTTCGATTTTGATTGGTATGTGAAACAGGGTGTGCAAGCCAATTTACCACTGCTTCAGAATGCGCTGCAACAATACGGCCCCTGGAAAGGTGAAGATGATCTGTGTGTAGACCGGAACTGGCTTGCCCGCGCCTTGAATGAGAAAGTGCATTCCATTGAGTGGAGCGAAGCACGGAAGGATGTAGAGCGGTTTCTAAAACCGGATTACCTGGCAGGCTTGCGCAGGTGGAATGCTGAGTTTTTTGCTGGGCGAATTAAAACGCTTACCGAAGTTTGAGTGGCTTTGCATTCCTTGTAATGGGTTTGTCACTATTCATACTATGCGCTCAAAATTTCGATACCGCTGGCACTGTAGGCGCGTTGAATAACACTCAGATCGAGTAACCAAGATTGCTTAGTGGCATCTCTCGAATTCGCTCGCCATTGATTGTGTAGATAGCGTTGCAGATGGCTGGAGCGACCGGTGGTAACGCCGGCTCACCAATACCGGTGGGCGTGTAATCCGATTTCACAAAATGAACGTCGATTTCGGGGCGTTTGTTCACGCGCAGTAGTGGATACTGATGGAAATTCTGCTGATCAATACGGCCATTGGTCATGGTGATGCTTTGTGACATCATCACACCGATGCCGTCGATGACAGATCCTTCGCATTGGTTTTCAGCTCCGCTTAAGTTAACAATCGGACCTATATCGGCAACAACCCACATTTTATGAACGGTTACTTTTTTCGATGTATCCACGCTCACATCGGCAATCTCGGCGATATGTCCCGCATGGCTGAAGTAAAAAGCCAGGCCCAGGGCACGATCCTGCGGCATTTTCTTGCCCCAGCCCGCTCGCTTCGCAACGGCTCGAATAACCTCAATAGCCCGTGTTGTATTCAAAGACCGAATATTGCCCTTGTCGATCCATTTAGGTTCACCCAAGGCATCAACCAGAAACTCAACATGATCTCGTCCAACCGCATCGGACAACTCGTGCAAGAAGCTTTGCTCGGCAAACGCGTAGGTATTGGATACCGGCGCGCGCAATGGACCGGTCGGTGTTTTTGAGATCAACAGTGTCTGAGTGTGACGAAAATGTTTCAGCATCTGACCTGGGAAATCGGTTTTCCAGTGGCCTGCCGAGGAATTCGGCTTTTTACCGTCGGCAGACACGGCAATTGAGTGATTGTCCCATGCAAGGAGTTTACCCTTGCTGTCCAGCCCAGCTTCCAGAGCATAGAATCCACCCGGGCGAAAGCAGTCGTAGCTCATGTCGTCTTCACGCGTCCACTGCAGTTTTACCGGCGCGTTGACTTCTCTTGAAATAAGGGCTGCTTCGCGTACATAGTCATTGTCCAAACGACGACCAAAACCGCCGCCTGCACGGATCTGATGCAAGGTGATTTTATTCTCTTCAATGCCTAACACCTGCGCGAGTGATGCTACGGCAGATTGCGGGGTTTGCGTTGGCGCCCATACTTCGATTGTGCCATTGCTGTTCCAGGCCGCCACACAATTCTGCGGTTCCATCTGCGCGTGCGAGATATAGCCATATGTGTACTGACTGCGACGTCTTGTACTGGAGCTATTCAGCGCTTTAACAACATTGCCTTTATGCTCAACTTCTACTGCACCGGCTGCGTCTGCAATGGCATTTGCCTGTTCCACCAGCGCGGACCATGAATCGGTTGATGCCTTGCTGGTGTCCCATTCCACCTTTAGGTATTGGCGGGCGTCCAGCGCCTGCCACGTTGAATCGGCAACAATGGCAACACCCGAATACATATCTACGCCACCTGGGTTAAAGTAAGCGATGTCAACCGTGCCATCCATAATGAATGCATGCCGCACACCGGGGCGTTTTTTCAGTTCTTCCAAGTTCGCGGAAACCGCCTTCCCACCAATCTGCGGGCACTTCACGTACGTTGCATACAGCATGTCGGGAACAACGGTATCGATTCCGAACAGGGGCTGGCCAGTAACGATCGCGTGGTTGTCGAATCCGGTGATGCGTTTGCCCAGCAAGCGATATTGGTCGGGGGTTTTTAGCGGGACGTTTTCCGGTTTTGGAAGGGCAAGCTTTGCAGCCTGTTGAGCAACATCACCGTAGCTTACTGATCTGCCCGATGGGGCGTGCGTGATTATGGAGTACTGGGTACTAAGCTGCTCTATCGGCACGTTTA
Source organism: Gammaproteobacteria bacterium (assembly GCA_030429735.1). Taxonomy (GTDB): domain Bacteria; phylum Pseudomonadota; class Gammaproteobacteria; order Pseudomonadales; family JAUIET01; genus JAUIET01. Next base: position 73,950 of record JAUIET010000012.1, on the reverse strand, counting down.
ACTGTTGGCCGGCCGCTTGCAGCAACACATGGCGAGCAATAGCGCCCATCGTACGAAGTTCATCCCAGCGCATGGGTATCGCCGTAGAGCCACCCGCAAATTGCCGACCAAAACGCTCAGCATCTATCGGCGCGTTTTCAATAACAACGTCATTCCAGTTGGCATCCAGCTCTTCGGCGACAATCATCGGTAACGATGTTTTAACGCCCTGACCCACTTCAGGGTTGGGTGCAAGAATGGTTATTTGACCATCGCTGGCTATTTCCACGTAAGTGTTCAGCGCGGCGCTCCTGTCGTTTTTTGGCGCCAGTGCTGATACTCGCCCAGGTATCACCGACAACGCAACAACCAGGCTGCCACCGAGGCCCGCCAATCTGATGAATTCACGGCGTGAAACTTCTGCGCTACCCATTCCCGCAGGATTTATTGCCTGCAAGGGATCGTTGAACACCATTGGGGATTTACTCATGATGCGTCACCCCCATTACTTTGCGCGGCCGCCGATTCAATGGCCGCTACAATTCGGGTATACGTACCGCAGCGGCATATATTGCCGCTCATGGCTGCATCAATATCATCCTTGGATGGATTCGCATTCTTGTTTAACAATGCAGTAGCACTCATGATCTGCCCAGCCTGGCAATAACCACACTGCGGCACATCATGATCAATCCAGGCTTGCTGTAACGGCGTTAGCTTGCCTTCATCATCTGCAAGGCCTTCAATGGTTGTAATATTGGCGTCTTTGATTTGACCAATTCTTGCCTGGCAGGAACGGATTGCCTGGCCATTCATGAGCACGGTACACGCACCACACTGTGCAATACCGCAGCCAAACTTGGTACCCACCAGGCCAAGCGTGTCGCGCAAGGCCCATAGCAAAGGCGTGTTTGGATCAACACCGCTTAAATCCACGTCTTTATTGTTGATGGTGATTTTGCTCATCATTCTTTCCTTTGCTAAGCCAGTTGCATTCTAACGCAGACGAATACGTGTTTTGTGCTTGCTTATCCACCCAGTCGAGCAGAGTCCGCCAGCAATTGTGCCTGCATACTTAGCTCCGCGGCCTTAAACACATGCGCTTGTGTCATTGCATGCTCAGTCTTATTGATGCAATCCAGTATCAGTTGCCCAAAGAATGGAAACCCGGTGTTGTTCAAACATTCGATTTCATGCTCACTGTTGTTATCAACCAGAAACAGTTTCGACGTTGGCGCTTCTCTGGCCGGATCAATATACTTGCGCAGCTCTATGCTGCCTTCGGTACCAACAATAAATGTTCTTCCATCACCCCAGGTGCGCAAGCCATCCGGCGTATACCAGTCAACTCGACTGTAAAATGAAGCGCCATTGTCACCAGTCAGAGACATCTCGCCAAAATCTTCCAGGCCCGGCTTGTCCGGGTGACTGAAATTCTCAACACGTGCAAAATTCAGCGTTGCGTCCACACAGTTCGCATATGTTAGAAACTGCTCGAGCTGATGCGACCCAATATCAGTAATGATGCCGCCATATTGGGCTTTATCGAAAAACCATTCAGGGCGTGTCGTTTTCGCGAGTCGGTGCGGTGCCAGGTTCAATACCTGCAACACACGGCCTATGGCACCTTCTGCGATAAGCTCGCCCGCGCGCCACGCCGCATCGTTGTGCAAGCGCTCGGCATAGTACACTGCGTACTTCTGAGCTGTCGTTGCCGTGCATTTTTTTACCTGCTCCAACTGCGCCAGCGTAGTGAAAGGTGACTTGTCAGTGAAATAATCCTTACCAGACTCCATCACCTGCATGCCAATGCCCGCACGAAGATTGGGTATGGCCGCGGAACATACCAGTTTCACATCCGGGTCAGAAAGAATGTCAGCAAACGAATTTGCAACCTGAGTTCCTGGAAAGCGTTGCAGAAAGCCGGCTACTTTTTCGGGGTCTGGATCAAATACAGTTTTAAGTGTTGCGCCAGCGTCTGTAAGACCATTGCATTGACCATTGATATGCCCGTGATCAAGAAACGCCGCCGCGAAAACAAACTCGCCCGGCTCAACCACTTTTTCCGCGTCACTGCTGGGCGCATAGTTTGCGCCATCTCCAATGGAAGTCATCTCAAAACCAGCTTAATTGGATGCCTGTTGTGTACGTTACACTGGCCAGCACAGTAACAATGCATAACATCATGGCCAAATTGTACCGTGTCTTCTTTTTACCCTTCGGCCTGTCATCACCCAGGTATTGCCGACTGTTATTAAGAACATACCAGCCAATATACGCCACTGGCAGCAAGAAACCGCAGATAGCTGACGTTGGCAACACAACGTAAGCGCCCATTGTCGACCATAGAAAAACGCCGAGCACTGCTGGTGTGGGCAGCAGCAACGCCAAACGATAATTGCGCGAATGTGCCGGCCAATCGAACATGGCGCTTGCAGCCGCACCACAGCACAGCATGTGCATGACTAACGAGCCAATCGCCATTCCTAGCACACCAAACGCAAACACCAGCCGACCGGTGACTGGTCCCATGCCAGTATCACTGAACAACACGCCGGCCTGGGCCGGGCTTAGCTTCCCTTGTATGCTCAAATCGCTGCCGTAAAACGCGCCTGCCGCGGCAATGGATATCAGGCCAGTGACCAGTACATAAGGGATTACCAGGCCCATCACAATATCGTAGCGAGCCAGCTCACGGTGGTCACGCCCCCAGTGGCGGTCCAGCAGCGTGTAACCGTAAATAAACGTCATGTTGATACCCACTGCCGTGCCCAGGGCCGCCATGATGGTGATCACGCCGTCACTGTCGCTGGGTAAACCACTGGGTATGTAACCGGCAAACACTGCGGACCAGTCAACCTGCCCATTCACAGATGCCGCGACAACCACCCACAGAAAAGACAGCACAATCATACCGCTTAGCAGTTTGATGGACGTTTCAAACACACGAACCGCCCGACCACCGGCGCCATAGTTCCAGGCGGTATACGCACACAGCATCCAGACCAGAACAGCCAACCCGAACAAATACAGCTCGCGCGCGGTACCACCACTCTCTTGCAATGAGAAACCCGTGCCTACCGTGATGATCTCTTCCAGCATTCCGGCACTCAGCGGATAATGCGAAAAGCCCCAGATGATGCTGGACAGCAAAGCGGCTATTGCCCATAACCAGGCAATGGACGGGTGCACAAAATTACGCATAGCCGTGAATGGCTTGATGCCGGTACTGAGTGTCTGATGCGACAAGGCAAACAACATGATGCAGCCAATAATCATCGCCAGTGGCTGAACCCATAGCAATTCATAGCCATACACGGCACCAATTGTCAGCGATGTGATTGCGCTGCCACCACCAAGAGTCATTGCTCCTTGCAACCAGCCTGGGCCACTTAAACGCAAATAAGCTGGCAGTCGCTTTAACGGCGGCTTGCTGGCGAGTTCTTTGAGTTCTTGTACGCTTGCACTCATAATTTTATTCTTCGATGTGTGTTAGCGGTATGACGCATCCATATCAATGTTCACGTCAATGTTCGCTTTGGTTCGTAAGCTGGATTGTTGTAATCGCTGTTCCAATGCACTTTGGTACTCGTCGGCGTTGAGAGGCAGGCATACCGTGCGTTGTTCCCAGCTTGACAGCAACATGGCATTCGCGAGCTCTAGCGAGGCCAGGCCGGCAGTCGCTGGCGCAATAAGCGGATCGCCTTCGCGTATGGCCGCAACGAAATTATTCAGTATCAGAGCATGTTGATTCACCGCCCGGTCAACAAGCAACTCCCGCTGCGAATACTCGGGCATTCCGAACATATTACGCGTGGTGCGGTTAAATTCACTGGTGGCCTGCTCGTTTTCGCTGAGCGTGAGGGTGGTGCCATCGAAACTCAAGCACGCTTTGTCACCAATTATGTCAAAGCGATTAACACCGGGTGCTTCACCGGTAGAACCTACAAATACGCCACTGGCTCCGTTGGCGTACTCGAAATACGCAGTAACCTCGTCTTCCACCTCAATATCATGCGTGTGGCCAAACCGACAGAACGCGTGCACTTTGCTGGGCATTCCGCACAGCCACTGATAAATGTCCAAATTGTGAATGCACTGGTTTAATAACAAGCCACCGCCTTCGCCACGCCAGGTCGCACGCCAATCACTTACCTGAAAATACACCTCAGGGCGAAACCAGTTTGTCATGGTCCAGTGCGTGCGGGTAATGTCACCTAGCGTGCCTTGTGCAATAACGTCTTGCATAGCGCGGAACAGCGGGTCTGTTCGCTGATTGAGCATCACAGCAAACACCTGATCAGACGTTTGCTGAGCGAGCATTGCTTCCGCACATTTTAGCGACAGGTCGAGCGGCTTTTCCATCATCAGATGCAAGCCTGCATTGAGTACAGCCGAGCCGATACTTGCGTGCGTGTACGTTGGCGTGGCCACTAACACTGCAGTGCAAAGGCCACTATCAATCAGCGCCTGAGCATCCGTAAAAAAAGCAATATTAAGCTGCTCAGCCACGGCTTTACCATGGCGTGAACAGAGCGCGGTTACCTCACAATCTGCAACGCGACCACTGATAACCTGGTCGATGTGTTGTTGCGCGATATTGCCCAAGCCTATCACGCCCAGGCGAACAGTATTGTTCATAACTGAATAGGCCTCACCGCCAATACTCAGTTGGCATTATGAGCCTTTTTGGCATGCAGCGGCTACTGTAGCTTGCTTGTAACCTCTTCGTGGAGACGATCAATTCGTTTGGCGTAAATACTGTACAACCGCGAGCGCTCTATGGAGCCAACCGCTGGCCCCTGTTCAAACACCATCTGCCGTGGTTCGCTTTCTACGAACTGCGGCCAGGCCGGCAAGCCTTTGGCAATTGGCAGACCCGCTTTGGCAAAGTTGGTCCAGTAGGTCGACATAGCCTCCGACAAGGCTTCGTCATAGTCATTGGTTTCAAACAGCGGCATATTGCCGCCAAACACAAAGGAAATCTCTGAGCTGTGAGTGGCACCGAGTGTTTGCCTGGGCGACGGTGGCGTTCGCTTGAAAAAATACAGGTAGGCTGCTGAATCCACATTCTTCATCTGCTGTGCGCCGTACAACGCTTGATACCCAAAGTAGGAATCACCCCAGATGTTCAGCCGCGCAAGCGCTACTTCCTCGTCACTATTCACCTGATAGTGCGCCATCAGTGCCGTACCATCTTGCTCGCCAAATTCGGCAATCAACAGGGCACGGAGTTCATCCACTGTTTCTGGCAAGTTCGGGCTCCAATACAAGGGCGGCATTGGAAAAATCTGGAATAACGTGCCTTCATCGGCATTGCTGCCAATCAACAAAGGAACATCCGCCTGCTGGCCTTTTTTGAAAATGTCAAAAACCGGTTGCGGTAACATCCACCCATCCACATTAGGATGCATGTACGAGACAAGCGACACATCTGCAGTGCCTATATCAAGCAGCTGTTGTGCGCTCAGTTCGCGTAATGCCGTCAGTGCATCAGCATCATCAGTAATATTTGCGGCAGCGGCTATGGCCAGCCCACCGGTTTCGGCGGCCGTGAATCCCGGCATATCTTTGGTCAAGTGCATGTAGTTATGACTGCCCAGACCGCTTTGCGCGATGGCCCGATGAAACAATCCGCGCGCCAATGGTGTTGCCATTAACTGGCCAACAGAATGCCCCCCTGCTGACTCACCAAAGATCGTGACTTTATCCGGGTCACCTCCAAACTGCTCGATGTTGTCACGCACCCACTGTAACGCAGCTATTTGATCCAGCGTGCCGTAGTTGCCAGAGCTTCGTTTGCCAATCCGTGTTTCAGACTCTTCACTTAGCTGCGGATGGGCCATAAAGCCAAGAATGCCCAGGCGATAATTAAAGCTCACCAATACCACACCCTTGCGCGCCAGCACGTCACCTTCGTAAATTCCATCGGAAGCACTGCCCGCAATATGACCACCGCCGTGAATCCAAACCATAACCGGCAACTTTGTATCAGCCTCCAGGTCTTTCGGAGTCCAGACATTGATCGACAAACAGTCTTCGCTCATCTCACGTTCAGGCGCCAGGCCAATCAGAAACTTAAGCAGCTTTGTCCGCCACCAGCTCATGCCCTGGCCATCGATCATCGTATCGAGAACGCCTTGCAACTCAGTGGTCTGCGGGCATATTGGACCGTAGTCTTCAGTGGTTCTAACACCTTCCCAGCTTTCCACCGGAGCGGGTGGCCGCCATCGCAAGTCGCCAACAGGAGCAGCGGCATAAGGAATATTTTTATAGACTTCGAGATCCTGATCGGAACCCCACTCACTCAACACTTTGCCTTGGATCTGGCCACCGGTCACGGTGCGAATGCTGGCGGGGTCTGCGAACACGTTCGCATGATAGACAATGGTTGCCGCAGCGAGCGCTGTCAGTACATTTTTAAGCATTTGGTTTCCTTCATGAAGCAATACACAGTCAGGATTGCATTCAGCGCTACCTGCCAACTACCACTCGCCTTGATTTGGCATAGATGCCCAGGGTTCTTGCGGCGGCTTTGCGTCGCCACGTTGCAGTAATTCGATTGATATATTATCTGGCGATCTAACAAAGGCCATATGACCATCACGCGGCGGGCGATTAATGGTCACTCCGGCGTTTTGCAGTTTTTCACACAGTGCGTATATGTCGTTCACAGCATACGCCAGGTGGCCGAAGTTACGACCACCCGAGTACTCTTCAGGGTCCCAGTTATAAGTCAGTTCGATCGCCGGCCGAATATCGCTGGCGGAACTGATTCGCTCCACAGTACTCTGAAAGTCTTCCTCCGTAACCAGGAACACCAGCGTAAACCGGCCCTGCTCACTGTCGTAGCGATGCGCCTCTTTGAGGCCCAAATGCTCACAATAAAACTCCAGCGACTTCTCCAAATCGCTAACGCGCACCATTGTGTGCAAATACTGCATCGCTACTCCGTGAACAGCCGGTTATTCAGCTTATTCTTCTTCCTGTTGTTCTTCCTGGCTCGCTTCTTGTTCGGCGTCGTCGGTATCAGCCGGCGCAGACTCTTCCTGCAAGGCCTTCATACTCAGCTTGATTCGACCGCGTGCATCAACGTCCAGCACTTTCACCTGCACTTCCTGGCCTTCTTCCAGTACGTCACTGACGTTCTCAATGCGCTCATTGGCTATCTGTGAGATATGAACCAAGCCGTCTTTGCCCGGAAGAATGGTTACAAATGCACCGAAATCAACAATGCGTGCAATCTTGCCGGTATATACTGCACCCACTTCCGCTTCCGCAGTAATGGTTTCAATCATTTCCACAGCGGCTTTCATGCCCGCCCGATCAACCGCAAATATTTTGATGCTACCGTCGTCGTCGATATCAACCGAAGCACCGGTTTCTTCTGTGATGCTGCGAATGGTTGCGCCGCCCTTGCCGATCACGTCACGAATCTTGTCAGGGTCAACTTTCATCGTAGTCATGCTGGGCGCATTTTCAGACAGTTCCTGGCGAGGCGCATCTATAACGGCATTCATCTGCGCAAGAATGTGCAAACGCGCGTCTTTGGCCTGGTCCAGTGCAGTCTCCATGATCTGCTCGGTAATCCCTTCAATCTTGATGTCCATCTGCAGCGCAGTAACACCCTTGGCAGTACCCGCTACTTTAAAGTCCATATCGCCCAAGTGATCTTCATCACCCAGAATATCGGTCAGAACAGCAAACCGGTTAGACTCTTTTACCAGTCCCATCGCAATACCGGCAACCGGGGCTTTCAACGGCACGCCGGCATCCATCATTGCCAGGCTGGCACCACAAACGCTGGCCATAGAGCTTGAACCGTTTGATTCGGTGATCTCAGACACCAGACGTATGGTGTATGGGAAACTGTCCATATCAGGCATAACCGCTGCAATACCGCGGCGGGCCAAGCGACCATGGCCTATTTCACGACGGCCGGTAAAACCAGGTCTTCCAGTCTCACCCACTGAGTAGGGAGGGAAGTTATAGTGCAACATAAAGTTGTCTTTGAATTCACCCTGCAGCGCATCAATGATTTGCGCATCACGTGTGGTGCCCAGAGTAGCAACGGCTATTGCCTGCGTCTCGCCACGAGTAAACAGCGCTGAGCCATGTACCTTAGGCAATATGCCGGTTTCAACCCTGATTGGTCGAACGGTTTTGTTATCGCGGCCATCAATACGCTTCTCACCATTGACGATTCGGCCACGCACCAGTTTTTTCTCAACCGTGCTGAACATGGCAGCCACATCGTCGCTGGACACACCCGCGTCTTCATTGCTCAGCTTTGCAATCGCTTCGGCTTTAATTTCGTCAAGCTTCTCTTTGCGCTCAATCTTGTCGCTGGTGCGATAAGCCTCACCAATGGCAACGGCAAAGTTTTCTTTCATCGCTTCCAGCAGATCTTCGTTGACTTCGGCTGGCTGCCAGTCCCAACGCGGCTTACCCACTTCTGCCGCAAGTTCTTCAATGGCTTTGATCACAACCTGCATTTCCTGGTGCGCAAACAACACGCCACCCAGCATTTGGTCTTCTGTAAGCTCTTGCGCTTCTGATTCAACCATCAGCACGGCGTCACTGGTACCGGCAACCACCATGTCCAGCGCAGACTCTTTCAGTTCGCTGTATTTAGGGTTGAGTATGTAACCCTTCTCTGGAGTAAAACCAACACGGGCTCCACCGATAGGGCCGTTAAACGGAATGCCGGAAATAGACAGTGCAGCCGATGTACCGATCATTGCCGCAATATCAGGGTCTACGTCATTGTTGGCAGACATGACCGTAATGATCACCTGCACTTCGTTTTTGAAGCCTTTCGGAAACAGTGGACGAATTGGGCGGTCGATTAATCGTGAGGTCAGCGTTTCTTTTTCGCTTGGACGCGCTTCACGCTTGAAAAATCCACCGGGAATCTTGCCAGCCGCGTAGGCTTTTTCCGTGTAATGCACACCCAACGGGAAGAAATCCTGGCCTGGCTTTTCAGATTTTGCACCGACTACGGTGGCTAGCACAACCGTGTCGTCCATGCTGCATAGCACAGCGCCAGAGGCTTGGCGGGCAATACGCCCGGTTTCCAATGTGACGGTTTGACCGCCCATGGTGAAGGTCTTTTGTACGGGGTTCACTGTATGTTTCTCTCTCTTTCTATCTATCTTTAGTCTTTCTTTCGAATCTTCAGTTATTCAGTGCAAACCCGTGGCAACGTGCACGAGCAGCAAGGCACCCAAACCGAAGCCTGGGTGCAGACCATCTTAACGACGCAGGCCGAGGCTTTTGATCAGCGCTGAGTATCGCTCGCTGTTCTTGCGCTTGAGGTAATCCAGCAATTTACGACGCTGGTTTACCATGCGAATTAATCCGCGGCGTGAATGATGATCTTTTTTGTGGCCAGCGAAGTGTGACTGCAGCGCTTCAATGTTTGCGGTCAGCAGCGCAACCTGAACTTCCGGGGAACCGGTGTCACCCTCTTCGCGCTGATATTCTTTAACAATCTCGGCCTTACGGGCAGCATTAAGTGCCATAACTTTTTCTCCAATATGCGTGTTTAGGGGATTGAGCCTGGCCATGCATATTTACAGCCAGGTTCGCGCTTTTGCGGGCCTTGTTCGCCTGTATTTGGCTAGTGTTCTACCACCAGACGCCTGGGCTGCAAGGTTTGGCCATTCGCGTCGGCGAGGCCTATAAAAGCGGCGCGCAGCATAACACGAACCAGCCCATTACTCACGCGCTCAGACACGGTTATTTTGCGGCCCAGCCGTAATTCCACGGCTTGCGCCTCACTGATCTCTACCGCAGGCATGTACTGGATGCCGGCATCAACCGGTTTGAGCATGTTTTGCGCATGATCGACGGAGTAGGAGCCACTTTCAGCGAATTTAAGCTCGATTTCCTCGATACTAAGCATGTCTTCAGCACTGAATGGCCCGGCCTGCACACGGCGCAAACTACTGACATGGCCGCCTAAGCCCAATAGCTCACCGATATCCATAGCCAATGAGCGTATATAAGTCCCTTTTGAGCACTCCACCTCGACTCGCGCTTTCGCTACTGCACCCGATTGGAATTCCAGCAGGTCAAAACGTTTGATATGCACTGGCCTGGGCCTGCGCGTAATTTCGACCCCCTGACGGGCGAGTTTATACAAAGGCTGCCCCTGGTGCTTAAGGGCGGAATACATAGGCGGCACCTGTTCTATAGAACCGGTAAACTGTTTAATGGCGGCCAGCAATTCTGAGCGCTGTAAATGGCTGGCGTTTACCTCGCGCAGAATATCGCCGTCAGAATCGCCGCTCTCTGTTGCCACCCCGAAGCTAAACTCGCTTTGATACGTCTTATCGGCATCCAGCAGATAATGGGAGAATTTGGTGGCCTCGCCAAAGCATAGCGGCAGTACACCGGTAGCCAATGGGTCCAGCGCGCCAGTGTGGCCGGCTTTTTTGGCGCGCAATAGATACTTAACGCGCTGCAGTGCGCCATTGGAGCTCAGACCCAAGGGCTTGTTGAGCACCAGCACACCACTGATTGCGTGCCGTGGAAATCGCTTTTGCGGCATTGTTTCGCTCAGGAATCTTGCGAATCCGGGTTCGTTTTCCCGCCAGCGAGGCGCTGATCGCTCTCCAGGGCATCATCAATCAACTTGGTCAGGTAACTGCCGCGCCGAATGCTCTCGTCATAAAAGAACTTCAGCCTGGGTGTGGATCGCATTGTGCTGCCCTTGGCCAGCTGCGAGCGCAGAAAGCCCGCAGCCCCATTCAGCACCCCTTCGCGTTCTTTGTCTTCTTCCACTGTCGATTCGCCTGGAAACGACACGTACACCCGGGCACTGCTGAGGTCACGACTAACCTCCACACCGGTCACGTCGACCAGAGCAAGCCGTGGGTCGCGTAACTCTCGCGAAATCAGTAGCGCTAACTCTTGCTGAAGATAGTCAGCCACACGCTCCGCGCGTTGATATTCCTTTGGCATGAGCTTCTCCAAAAAGCCGCGATTCTACCTGAAGATACCGTATTGTTCGCGTCTTTTCCTTGGCAGGCAATCTCTGAGACAATGAATCGCCCGATTTCTCACAATGCAACCATAAACATGCTCAAAAACCATCAGGTCTTGTCGTTACACAACGCAGTCATAGCCTCTCTTTGCGCCTTAGCGTCGGCTTTCTCACTTGCTGCGGCTCAACCGACCGACAACGCAAACACGCCCAGCACACCACAGCGGCCCTACGAAGTGACTGAACAGCGCGCACCATGCAGCAACTACAACCCATTGCGCCGCCCGCACTTTGGTGACATGCACGTGCACACTACCTGGTCGTTTGATGCCAATTCGCAAGACACCCGCAACACCCCGCTGGACGCCTACAATTTTGCCAAGGGCGGCAAAATGGGCATACAACCCTATAGCGACAAGGATGAGGCGACCCGTCAAATTCAGATTGACCGCCCGTTGGACTTCACCGCAGTCACCGACCATTCGGAATTCATGGGCGAGATGCGCATGTGTACTACACCCGGCGAGAAAGGCTACTGGCACCCGGTGTGCATGCAGCATCGCTGGTGGCCGCAGTTCAGTTTCGGCACATTCGCAGCCTATGGCATGGCGGGCAAAAAACGCTGGGGCTTTTGCGGCGAGAACAATGAAGATTGCTTCACGGCCGCAGCCAACACCTGGAAAGGCGCACAGGAAGCGGCGGAGCAAGCGTATGACCGCTCCAGTGAATGCAGCTTCACCAGCTTTCCCGGCTACGAATGGACCGCCAGCGTTGGCTCAGGGCAGAACCTGCACCACAATGTGGTATTTAAAAACGGCGCTGTACCGGACCGAGCGCTGAGCTGGATAGAGACCCCTTCCCAGGTAGACCTGTGGGACTACCTTGATAAGGAATGCATCGAGGCGAAGCCCGGCTGCGACGCCGTTGTGATCCCGCACAATTCCAACCTGAGTGGCGGCTTAATGTTCGAAACTGCACGCATTGAAACAGAGACTGTACCTGACGGGCCTGTCACAAGAGAAGAGGCTGAACGCCGTGCACGCTGGAATGTGCTGTTTGAAGTAATGCAGCACAAAGGGTCCAGCGAATGCGACTCAAGAACTGCGTGGGCGGCAGATGAGTTCTGTGACTTTGAAAAAATGGGCTACGACAGTTTTGGCGGCAAGAACACCGGCATGGCCGCCGGCGGCAAACTGGATTGGCTGACCATTTTTGTTGATGACGATATGATCCCGGAAACCAAGCCACCAGAAGCCAACAACTTTCTTCGCTATGGCTTAAAGAAAGGTTTGCAACAGCAGGCAGAGATAGGGGCGAACAGTTTCAAGTTCGGCCTGATTTCAAGTACTGATACTCACATTGCCGCTCCCGGCCTGGTGATGGAGAAAAATCACCCGGGCCATGGCGGTGCCGGCATGGGTGCAGCCGACGGCGTACCTATCGGCCTGCCCGATGAACTGGAATACGGTCCAGGTGGCCTGGCCGTGCTGTACGCCGAGGAAAACACACGCGATTCTCTGTTTGCGGCAATGCAGCGCCGCGAGGCCTATGCCACCAGCGGCACCCGGCCGGTGCTACGCTTTTTTGGCGGCTGGGATATGGATGCAGACGCCTGCGAAACAGACAATATGGTTGCCAATGCCTACGCCAGTGGTGTACCCATGGGCAGCGATCTTCCCGGCAAACCGGCGCAGGCTAGTGCGCCGAGCTTTATTGTGTCGGCTTTGGCTGATGGCGGTACCGAGGAGTACCCTGGCAATGACCTGCAACGTGCACAAATCATCAAAGGCTGGTATGTGGATGGCGAGCTAAAAGAGCAGGTGCTGGACGTTGCCGGTGGACCTAACAATGCCACTGTTGATGTGAACACCTGCGAACAAAGCGGCAGCGGACACAAACAGCTATGCACAGTCTGGACAGATCCGGATTTCAACCCGGACGCGCAGGCCTTTTATTACACACGTATTCTTGAAAACCCGAGCTGTCGCTGGAGCCAGCAAATTTGCGCGGCAGCTAAAGTGCGCTGCGACAAGCCTGACTCGATTCCACAAGGCATGGAAGGCTGTTGTGCTGCCTCACACCAGAAAACGATTCAGGAGCGCGCCTGGAGTTCACCCATCTGGTATACCCCTGACCTCCCAGCTGACTAGCATGCGTATGCTGCTCTAGTGTCCCTTGACAAGTATAGTCTGGGCAGATGCTGCTTACCGACAGCCTTGTTGATCCAGATCAATATGGCGCTTCAATAAGAATGCCAAGGTACAGATCAGAATTTTCTGTTTGAGCCGATACGAGGCATCGTGGCGCTCCAAAAAAGAATAATCCAATGGAAATAGGCCTACCGTTAGTTCTGTTAGCTGCCGGCTTTTATGTTGGTTGGAATATAGGTGCTAACGATGCTGCCAATTGCATAGGCACAACGGTTGGCGCTCAAATCGTTTCTTACAGGAAAGCTGTGACTTTGATGGCATTCTTCGTCATTCTCGGTGGAGTGCTTCAAGGCCATACAGTAATGAAAACCGTGGGCAAGGGGATTGTTATTTCAGAAGCCAGTAAGTACGAAGCTCAGAACCAGCTTCAAGCGGGCGACGAATTCCGTGCTCACTTCCCGGATAATCGTCTGCCGGACAAAGCCATCTTGATTGCCCTGCTGTCAGCCGGTTTTTTTGTCACCATTGCAACGTTTTCCAGTATTCCAGTCTCAACGTCGCAAGCCATAGTGGGTGGCATTGGCGGTGTTGGTGTTGGCATTGTTGGCCTGGATCCGTCGTACTTTAAGCTTGATGTGTTACTAACAATTTTTAGCGCCTGGATATGCAGCCCTGTATTGACAATGCTCTTGTCTTTCTTTTTCTACACAGGGCTGAGTCGCGCACTTAAGAATGCAAACCCAATTTTTTGGTCGAAGTATCTCGGCATCGGTGTACTTTGTTCAGCTGCCTACGTTTCTTTTTCATTGGGTGCGAATGATGTTGGCAACGCGATTGGACCACTACTGAGTCGGTTTCCAGAACAGGGTATCTGGCTGGCCTTGTTGGGAGGGGTAGCAATGGCTATTGGCGCATTCATGCTTGGATCGCGCGTAACAAATACCGTGGGTAAAAGCATTACGCCACTGGACTACAGTGGTGCTTTATCTGCGCAGTTTTCTGCCGCATTTGGAGTGCACCTGTTTTCCATCGCCGGAATTCCGGTTTCCACGTCACAGGCTGTTGTCGGTGGCGTAATTGGCGTTGGTCTCACCAAGGGCATGAAAGCAGTCGGTGGAAAGAAAATTTCGAGTATTTTTGTCGGTTGGATAGCCACACCGCTATGCGCAGCGGTGTTTTCTGCAACTTTGTATCGTCTGGTCGTTTAGCTGGGATGCTATGAGAGAACTGATAACTGATGTTGGAGGCGTTTGAAACACCATGTTAATTTTCAAGAAAGAAAAGCATGCAAGAGAGCTTTTCCTGGGTCATCTGCATTCTGTCAGAGAGTGTTTGCAAGCATCAGAAAGCACACTGGAGAATTATCTGGCTGGCGATCTGGAGGCAACACAGAGCAGCGCAGAGTCTGCCAATCACTGCGAATCTGAAGCCGATGTCAAAGCACGCAAGATTCGTGAGCTGCTGTTTAATGGAGCATTTCTGCCAAATATCCGATCGGATATTTACCGCTTGGTTGAAGCGGTAGACTCAATTGCCGGACAAGGAGAAGAGCTGAGCCAATTCATTGCCAACCAGACCCCGGATATACCTAAAGAATATCATCAGGATCTACTCGCAATTTTTCGTAAATCGCTGTCTTGTTTTTTCGAATTACGCACAGCTCTTAAATGTTACTTCAAGCCGAAGGGTAAGATTACGGACTTGCACGAACACTTCGTTCTTGTCTGTCGTATTGAATCAGACGTTGATACGCTGCAAGCAACTCTTACCAGGCGTGTTTTTTCTTCAGAGCTGGAGTTGGTGGAGAAAATCCACCTTCAACGATTGATTGAACACATCGGCAATATTGCCGATTTATCAGAAGATGCGGCAGATGAACTTGAATTTGCCGCGCTCAAGTCAGTCTTGTAGTTTTTGTAAGCCAAAACTGACGCAAAAAAAGGGGGGTAGCGCACGGTCACATCACTTTACCGTGCGCCACCCCCCTTGCTGTTGCCGTTATCTACAGAGTTCTAGCCACTTCCTGAACGCTGAACACTTCGATTTTGTCGCCCACTTTAACGTCGTAGTTCTTAACGCCGATGCCACACTCCATGCCATTGCGCACATCATTCACGTCGTCTTTAAAGCGTCGCAAGGACTCCAGCTCACCTTCAAAGATCACAATGTTGTCGCGTAAGACGCGAATGGGTTTGTTGCGATGCACAGTACCTTCAACCACCATACAGCCGGCAACCTGGCCAAATTTCGGTGAATTGAACACATCACGCACATCAGCGACGCCAATGATCTCTTCGCGAAGTTCGGGTGCCAGCATACCGCTCAGGGCCGCTTTAACGTCGTCAATCAGGTTATAGATTACGCTGTAATAGCGCATATCCATATTCTCATCTTCGACCATTTTGCGGGCCGCGCCATCAGCACGCACGTTAAAGCCAAACACTACAGCTTTCGAGGTTAGCGCCAGACTGGTATCGGTTTCAGTGATTCCGCCTACGCCGCCAGAGATGATATTAACTTGTACTTCGTCATTGCCTATATCCATCAGCGCAGATTGAATAGCTTCCAGTGAACCGCGCACATCGGCTTTCAATACCACGTTCAGAGTCTTGGTTTCGCCACCTTGCAACATAGCAAATGGGTCGTCGAGCTGCACCGTACGTTGGTTTGAAACGCGTTCTTCGCGTTCTTTTACTTCACGTTGCTCTGCAATTTCGCGCGCTTGTTTCTCACTGCTAACCTGCAAGAACAGATCACCTGCATTGGGCGTTGCGTCAAGCCCGAGTATCTCCACCGGTATTGACGGGCCGGCTTCCTTGATCGGTTTACCGTTTTCATCAAGCATCGCGCGAACACGACCAACCGCAGTGCCGGCCAACAGGATGTCGCCACTGCGCAGTATGCCGCGTTGCACCAACAGGGAAGCAACCGGGCCGCGGCCTTTATCAAGCCGTGATTCAATCACCAAACCTTGCGCAGGTACATCCCGTGCGGCGGTAAGCTCTAACAGCTCGGATTGCAGCAGCACGGCGTCGAGTAGCTCGTCAATGCCTTGCCCGGTATGGGCTGATACTTGAATGAACTGCGTATCGCCACCCCAATCTTCCGGAATAACTTCCTTGGCAGACAACTCGTTTTTAACTCGCTCGGGATCAGCGCCTTCTTTATCGATTTTGTTCACTGCAACAACAATCGGCACGCCAGCCGCCCGCGCATGCGCAATGGCTTCTTCAGTTTGTGGCATCACGCCATCATCGGCTGCCACCACCAGAATGACAATATCCGTACTTTGAGCACCCCGGGCGCGCATGGCGGTAAATGCCGCGTGGCCAGGAGTGTCCAGGAAGCTGATCATGCCGCGATCGGTTTCAACATGGTATGCACCAATATGCTGTGTGATACCGCCAGCCTCGCCATCGGCTACTTTCGCTTTACGGATATAATCCAGTAACGAAGTTTTACCGTGGTCAACGTGGCCCATAACCGTGACTACCGGCGCACGAGGCTCTTGTGTGCCGTCCACATCGAGCAATTCTTCGATCTTTTCTTCAGGCGTATCTGCAGACTTCAACTTCACCTTGTGGCCAAGCTCTTCCACCACCAGCGCGGCGGTGTCCTGGTCTACCTGGTCGTTGATGGTGGCCATCACACCCATGCCCATCAGCGTTTTTATCAGCTGACCGGACTTGATTGACATACGCGCCGCCAAATCGGCAACCTTGATGTTTTCTGGGATCTCTACTTCGCGAACGATAGCCTCCGTCGGCATCTCAAAGCCGTGCTTATGATGTTCTGAGTGCACTGGACCAAGCGCTTGCGCGGCCAATGCGCGACGCACTCGCGCTTCTTCTTCCTCAGCCGCCAGCATGGCTTGACGAGTAAGACTGTGACCCGACAGCTTCTCTTTACGTTTACCAACTCCGCCGCGTTTCCTCGGCTTGTCATCATCGTCTGGCCGGCCATCTTTGCGCTTGTGTCGGGGGTCGGCCGCGCCTTCTGTGGCCACTTTCGCTTTAACTTGTGCAGCAGCTGCCGCGACTTCTTTCGCAACGCGTTGGCGTTCCTTCTCGGCAAGCTCAAGGCGTTTGCGATTGGCTTCATCACGGCGCGCCTGTTCTTCACGTTCTTTTGCCTTGCGCTTGCCAGCAGCGGCAACACGTAACGCTTCAGCATCAAAATCGGCTTTGCGCGCTGGCTTCGCAGCGACTTCTTCCGCCGGTGCAGGCTCAGGCTCTTCCGCCTCAATTTCTTGCTCGGCTGGGGTTTCTGCCGCACTATCTGCTGAGCTTTCAACCGTCTCTTCTGCTACTTCGGCCACCGGCTCTTCAACCACTGGCGCGGGTTCCTGTGCTTCCTCAACCGGTGCGGCTACCTCTTCTTCGGGCAATTCCTCGCGCTTAACATAGGTGCGCTTCTTGCGCACTTCTACATTAACGGTTTTGCGTGCCTGGCCACTGCCGGTTTTCAAGCGACTGACTGTTTTGCGCTTTAACGTGATCTTTTTCGGCGCTGTTGGAGTTTCACCATGAGAACGCTGGAGAAAAGACAGTAGCGTTTTCTTGTCGCTGTCAGAAACGACTTCATCTTCTTTGCTGTGCGACAAGCCGGCCTGTTGCATTTGCCCTAGCAAACGATCAACCGGTGTTCCAACTACTTTGGCAAGTTCACTTACGGTAACTTCTGCCATGGGTGTTCTCCTGTTCAGCCTTAAAGGCTGCTATCTGTGCGACCTGGGTGGATGAGAAAGTTTCTGTTGCCGGCGCTTACTCTTCCGCAAACCAGGGCGCGCGTGCCGCCATAATTAGCTCACCTGCACGCTCTTCATCAAGCCCGTCTAGCTCGATGATGTCTTCTATGGCCTGTTCAGCCAAATCTTCCATAGTCACTACACCAAGACCTGCCAGCTGATACGCCAGCGCCTTGTCCATGCCTTCCATTCCCAGCAAATCGTCGGCTGGCTCGGTGGCGTGTTCCTGTGAAGCGATTGCACTGGTTAACAGTGCATCTTTCGCTCTTGCTCGCAATTCCTCGGCAATGTCTTCGTCAAAGCCTTCAATTGCAACCATTTCCTCAAGCGGCACGTAGGCCACTTCTTCCAAAGAAGTAAAACCTTCCTCGACAAGAACAAGGCCCACGTCTTCGTCAACTTCCAGGCTGTCGATGAACATTTGCATCACCTTACCCGCTTCCTCTTCTTGTTTGAGGTTAGCGTCTTCGGTGCTCATCACATTGATGATCCAACCGGTCAGCTCGCTTGCCAATCTAACGTTCTGACCGTTCCGACCAATTGCCTGTGCGAGGTTGTCATCGGCAACCGCCACATCCATGGTACGGCTGTCTTCGTCAACAACAATGGATTCAACTTCAGCCGGGGCCATGGCGTTAATCACCAATTGTGCCTGGTTGTCGTCCCAAAGCACGATATCAACGCGCTCATTCATCAATTCATTCGATACTGCTTGCACCCTGGAGCCACGCATACCAACACATGCACCCACCGGATCAATTCGACCATCATTGGTTTTAACCGCAATTTTTGCGCGCGAACCTGGATCACGCGCCGCCGCACGTATTTCAATGACTTGCTCGGAAATTTCCGGAACTTCCACTTTAAACAGCTCGATCAGCATTTCATTGCAGATACGGCTTAAAATAAGCTGCGGACCGCGCGCTTCGGGATTTACGTCAATCAATATTGCGCGCACGCGATCATTGATCCGAAATGCTTCTCGACCAACCACTTGCTCGCGTGAAAGCAAACCCTCGGCATTGTTTCCCAAGTCAACTATTATGTGCTCGCGCGTCACACGTTTGACCGTGCCACCAATCAGCTCACCAATTCGGTCCTGGTACTCATCAACAATTTTGGCACGCTCTGCTTCGCGAACCTTTTGCACAATAACCTGCTTGGCGGTTTGTGCCGCGATGCGGCCAAACTCAACATTTTCCACTTGTTCCTGATACCAATCACCAACCTGCAAACTGGCATCCACTTCAGCCGCTTCTTCGGTAGTAAACTGAGTACCCAGCAAGGCCATTTCATCATCGGCGACAACCAGCCAACGTCGAAACGACTCGTAATCACCGCTCTCGCGGTCGATGTTCACTACTATGTCGGCTTCTTCTTCATAGCGTTTCTTGGTGGCCATGGCCAGGGCGGACTCAAGTGCTTCGAAAATAATGTCTTCCGACACCCCTTTTTCGTTTGAAACAGCTTCAGCAACCAGCAGTATCTCTTTACTCATTACATCCTCATGGCTAACACTTTTTATTGAGTGTTACCTAGCTTCGATCACTCGAAATTTGGCACCACACGCGCGCTATCAACTAACTCATAGGGCAGAACAAACTCTTCGTCATCAATGTGAACCATCAGCTCATCATTTTCTATGCCGCGCAATATGCCCTTAAATTTTCGCCGCCCGTCAAATGCCATCCGCAATTTAACCTGCAACTCATACCCTATATACTCGTGGAACTGCTCCAACTTGAACAAGGGCCTGTCCATACCCGGTGACGAGACCTCCAGTCTATACTCTCCGGGAATTACCTCTTCCACATCGAGATTGGCGCTAATTTGTCGACTGACATTGGCGCAATCATCCACATTCACACCGTCTTCCTTGTCGATGTACACTCTGACCATTCTAGGGTTGGCGTTGAGCAGTAAATCGATACCCCACAACTCGCACCCATGCGCCCGGACGGCTGGCTCAAACAAAACCTCTAACTGCGCCGCCGTTGCCATTTGCGCTCTCCATCAAGCAAAAAGCCCCAAAAAGGGGCTTCTAAACTACCGCTGTCACCCCTTGCAGCCAACAATCAATTTAGGCTGCAAGACATTGTTGGTAGCGGGGGCCACATTTGCACCAACTACCTTCAGCGGCTGCGCCTGAGTAAGCAGAGCCCGATCGTCGGGCATCTCTCTACTGGCACAATCACCGAATTGGTAGCGGGGGCCGGATTTGAACCAACGACCTTCGGGTTATGAGCCCGACGAGCTACCAGACTGCTCCACCCCGCATCAAACTTGCTCTCAAACTGCCGTGCGATATCCGGCAGCCTGATCAGAAGACCGCGAATTATAGTGATGCCCGTCGACCAGGTCAAGCCGAGCTTTGGCAAAACACACAGTTTGCTCAATGACTTATGAATCGGATGCCCACGGCAGTCAACGCCCGAGCCCAAAGTGGCTATGAAGTGAAAGCAGTGAATGACCGCTTTGGAAGCTGCGAGGTGGTATTCCGGGGACAGTATACCTTTTATTCTTCATGCTAAACGACTCAGCAATATCGCCTAGCATCAATTCGGTATACTGTCCCCGAATATCGTGCTAATTCGCTGACAGCCATTGCTGTGCATCGTGAAGTACGCGGATAACCTGCAAATGGCAAGAGCCGACTTGTCTGTAGATGACCATGAAGGGTACCCATTCACGGGTATCGGTAACTCGACCTATTCGGCCTGCCCGTGGATGGGCCGGCAATATCATTTCTACTGTCTCGATAACCCTTAGTACGATGTCGATCGTCACTATTGGACTATTCTCTCTGGAAATATATTGTTCAATTCTATCGAGGTCTTGCGTTGCTGGCTCAGTCCACTGCAGCTGCACGTTTTGGCCTCCCATTTGGCCTTTACGTCAGCATGTTCTTTTAGGTGTCCCTCATCGGCGGCATCAATACCGAGCTCCACTTCCCTGATAAACCACTCTTCCTGTTCAACAAACTTTTTGATGGCGTGTGCCATGAGCCAGGCTCGGGGTCTATCCATGGCTTCCGCCATGCGACCGACCCGTTTGAGGGTTTCATCATCCAGCCGAACTGAGGTTGCCTTCATTGACACAGAGAATCCCCGAGAAGTGTTGAGAACCTTATAGGTTTCAACCATAGCGAGGATTGCTAGATCTGGCAATCGCGACCTGGTGAAGAAGTGGTCAATGCGCTGCAGAGGCCAATATGGGAATAATCCCTCCGACCCCTTTTTCCATCACAGACCATAAGCGCCAGAAACAAAGCTGCGAGCAGACATTACCGAATGTTGCTCAGGTGGGTTATCGATCAGCAATTGGTCGCCAGTGACCAACAGGCTGCCCGAATACGATTTCAGCAAGCTCCACAAATGCCCATCGTTAGGGTCGGGTACACCCGTCACCGGGCCATTTGACGCCGGACTAAGTTCGCGCCAAATCGAATTGGCTACCAGTTCGGTCAGCAATGTATCTATTGCCTTTTCTTCCAGTTGATGCGCTCTAGCGATTTTTGGTCGTTGCAGCACGGCGGCGTATTCCGACAAAAATTCGGCCGACATCAAATACACCACAGTACCATCCAGCATTCCGTCCAGAATTCGAGCGGTGGGGGAGTCGGCGTCGTTTGTAATCAGACCGGCAACGATAACGTTAGTATCGATGACGCACGGAATTAGGCGCATCAGAGTTTACGCTTACGTTCCCGTCGAGTTTCGGCAACGGCGAGCTTCTGCGCCTTTTCAGCATCAAGGGCGGATTGAGATCGAACCCGGGCGACAATGCTGTGAGCGCTTTCAAACTTACGAATTCCACGCAATACCAGGCTTTCTTCAATAATCGACCCTATAGATCGATGCTGGCGTGCGGCGGTTTCCTTTAGTGCTTGATGAAGTTCATCATCCAGCGTAATGGTCAGTCTGCTCATCGTGGAATGCTTCTAGATGGTGCCTATACATTATAGCACCAAAGCACCAAACTTTCTATGCGTAAGCTTAACCATATAATTTACCGGGTTCTAAAGAATCCAAGGGGGCAAAAGGTCAGGTCTTTGATTTATGATGCTTGATAATCCCACTCACCGTCGAATAGTGCAGACCGTAGTGCTCACCTATCTGCTTCAGCGTGTACCCGCCACTGGCGTAGGCCGCTACTATGGCTTCGTTCCTATGTTGACTGGTGTTCTCGTAATGCTCAATCGGTTTAGGCATTGGCCGCCGCTGGGATGACGGTATTTCACTTAGGTCTTTATCATCATCAATAAGCAGCTGCACTTTTTCTACAAACTCTTCCCCGCCCAAATACACCTGATTGCGAAGCATCGCCCATGGCGAGGGCTGGCCTTTCCCTGCGGCCACAAAACGCCGGTAGTTTTCAACCGCCTTCGATTTGCGCTTGCCAAAGGCCGCCAGTATCCAATCACAGTGTAAACAAATGCGGGCAGCGGCGCTGCCTGCCGTAGCCCGATAGCTGCTCCACGGCCAGTCCTTCGCTGCCCGCACCATGCCAGCGCGAACAGGGTTGAGCACAATATACCGCGCCAGCTCGAGTAAGTACTCGTTCTTATCCACCAGAATGGCTTTGTACCGCCCCTGAAAAACGTGGCCCACCCGGTTGTGATGTTTGTTGAACAACTGAGTGTACACGCCATTCAACTGCCGCATACCCTTGGATAAATTGCCATCCGGTGTTTCTATCAGTAAGTGGTAATGGTTGTTCATCAGGCAATACGCATGACACAGCCAGTTGTGCTGCTCACACACACTGTCCAATAGCTGTAGAAAGTGTTCAAAGTCGTCTGCGGATTCATAGATTGCCTCACGGCGATCACCGCGAGACGTGACATGATAAAGCGCGCCAGCGAATTCCAGGCGCAGGGGGCGTGCCATTGTGTTAACTTCTTTGTTTACTTTCTGCACATTCTATATGATTGTGGCCATAAATCAAAGACCTGACCCTGTGACCCTCATGACCCTCAAGATCGCTAATTCGGTATAGGTGTGCCGCCCCACAATAGCCAACAGCCAATACCCTCCACGATGGGGCACTACGGGTTTTCCAGCTCAAAAGGACATAGTCTCCTTAATAGAGCACCAAAATGTCTGGCGGCCTATCTGAATTTTGGCCTCCATTTTAGTCGGAACATCTAAAAAACGCGGTAGCTCAATGAGTAAGCCACATACCATCAGACACGTTGTAAAACCATATGTTGTTGATAGTGGCGCCCTTTAAAGCGAATCATATGTTATCCGAATAGTGCTCGTTCTAGCTAAGTGAGTATGGCTCAAACAAGAAGGCAGGCCGCTTCACTCCAGAATCGGTACAAAATCTACCTAACTTAATTCTTTAGTCACTGTTATCCGGGGCTTTCTGGTCCGGTGTTAGACGCATACCATTTTAGAATTCCGCAGCTAATTGCTAAACGATGAAGCCAAGTAGCAAGAAGAGGACGAGGCCGACAGCGCTAGTAAGAAATGTCGGCATTCGTAGTCTTGGTGAACTCAGACCCAAGTAAACGCCACTAAGCAAAATCAGCAGCAAGCCCAAGGCCATAAATTTCTGAAACGTTTTGAATGCCCGTGGGCCGTGCCCTTTATGCAGCTCTATCAGTCCAGCTTGTAAATCAGGCGAATTTCGAACCACGCGCAGTTCCGTATCGGTCTGAGTGATCTGGTAGTACTCTCGTGATGTGGGACGAGTGATCACGTTGGCTCCCCTGCGCTTGATATACTCAAACTGATCTGATTCACCCGCGCTCGCAAGCAAGTGAGCAATGTCTTGCTCTAATGTCGAGGAGTCAAGGTTCAGTGTAGTCCCCGCAGAAACATCGATGGTCGTCTGATCGACAGAGCCCTTTATGCCAAGCAGGTACAGACCACCAGAACAGGCCATCATCAGTAATACCGGCGCAAACAAGGCCGCGGTGTACAAATGAATATTGACGAGAAGGCTTCGCGACATGCTGTTGTACCTTGTTGAGTTGATGTAATTGGAGCCCTGGGTTGCACTATAAGCAATACCTCAGCGGCCAGATGCGCGAGCGTCGGCCCAACACACACGAACGCTTACGCCAAAAACAATAACACTTCCCGAACTTTTTTCAATCGCGTGCTGCGCTACAGAATGGCGCTATCGAAATCCCAGGCTTAACGCGATTTCGGGAACTGCAAATAGCGCGGGTGGCAGTGACCCACACAAGGTGCATTGTTATACACATCCGGATAACGACTACTTTTGTTACCCCTTAGCCAAACGCTTTCACCGCGCACCAGCTGCAAAGGCTTGTCATAAAACAGCGACATTGTGCACCGCGATATCAGCGCGTCCATATCTTGCCACGGTCTCGGCTTCCCAGCGCTCTACCAAGAAGTATGACACAATATTTAATGCTAATACGAATCATTATCATTTACATTTACAAAAACGATAGGTACCATCACTTCAGAACTGGGCAGCAACCTCGCTGCGCATCAATACTGGATTGGGAGAACTTAGCTTATGAGCAACCACAAAAAACCGGCGAGCATTCGACGCATCATCGCAAAGGAACACGGATTTGGACCAGCCGCCATGGCAATGGCTATCAGCATCGCTGGCTCTGGCAACGCTTACGCGCAGCCAGGCTCAGAGGAAAATAATGCGGTGGAAAAAGAGAATGGCATCGAATTGATCGAAGTATATGGCCAGAAGAATGCGCCCTATAAAGCGATACGCTCAGGCGATTTACGCCGTGCGGCCGATTTGGCATCGTCACCGCAAACTATGACGATTCTCACCCAGACACAGATCGCTGATTCAGGAAAATCAGATCTGAAAGAGATTCTGGCTGCACAAGCCGGCGTAACAATTGGCACCGGTGAGAATGGAAACGCATTTGGCGACCGGTACATAATTCGCGGTCACGAAGCTCGCAGTGATGTGTTTGTTGACGGCGTTCGCGACCCTGGCATGACGACGCGAGAGAGTTTCGCTACTGAGCAAATTGAAATTACCAAGGGGCCTAGTTCAACCTTTGCCGGGCGTGGTTCCAGTGGAGGGGCTGTAAACAGTATATCCAAACAGGCCAATCCAAATCAGAACTTTGCCATCCTTCAAGGTGGCGCAGGTACTGACAATCATCATCGAATGACGCTGGACGTAAATAAAAACCTCAGCGAGGACTTTGCGTTTCGAGCTAACCTCTTGCACGCACAAGAAGACGTGGCTGATCGTGCCCCTGCCGAAAAGGAACGTATCGGTGGCTTGGTGTCTGCTCGGTTTGATGCAACCCCTCGGCTAAGTTTGTTGGCCGACTACTACCACCTCGAAGCAAACGATGTACCGGATTTGGGAAGTTACTTCGACCAGTCGACCCGCGCGCCGGTCGAAGACATCGGCGTGTATTTGCAAAGCGGGGATTTTCTGGACACCGAAGTAAACGCGTTCACGCTTAAAGCGACTTATGAATTATCAGATTCCGTACGCCTGCAGAATGCTATTCGATATGGAACGACAGACAACGCGTATGTCACAACCGGTGCCCGTGGCTCAACGCGCGATGCCAGCGACCCACTGGCTCCGAATGCTCTCACAGCAACACTCAGCACACATCAGGGCTGGCAGGAAGTGGAATACATAGTTAACCAACTCAACATATTCTGGGACCTGGATCAGGGAGATGCCGCACACAAGTTGGTGTTTGGCCTAGAGTATTCAGATGAACAAGTCGTAAACGGCTTTTTTGCAACCGAAAACACAGCGCCGACAAACTGCGTTGCACAAGGGCGAGGAGGTGCGCTAGCTTCTCATTGCGCGATTGATGCCGCAGGAAACTGGGATCCCAATGTACAAAATTTATTGGGGCGTACAGTAAGCCGCGCAAACCAAGACTCAGACTTTAATGTGAAAACCACTTCCGGATACATAATGGACACGGTTGAACTAAACGATCGGTGGACGGTCTTTCTTGGCGCACGCTACGATCATTTTGACTACAGCAATGCAGTAGTGGGTCGTGGTGCGACAGAGCCCAGCGCATACAATTACTCGGATGGTTTCTGGAATGGTCATATGGGCATTGTGCGAAACTTCGGCCACTCAGGTAATGTTTACTTCACTTACAGTACGGCAACCAATATTAACGGTGGTGAGTCTGACGTTGGTGGTAGTTGTGGCTATGGCGGTTTATGCGGAACACCCGACCAGGTTGATCGTTCCGACCCAGAACATGTTGAAAATCTGGAGCTGGGTACGAAGTGGGAATTTTTCAATGACCGGCTATTAGCAACAGCGGCGCTGTTTCGAATGACCAAGGATGATGTAATGGAAAGCGTTGGCGATTCCTATTCCACTCTTGGCACCTTGAATACCGGTAAAAACCGTGTGCAAGGCGTGGAACTTTCCCTAACCGGTGCGATTACAGATAAACTCAGTGCGCAATTCAGCGCTGCATTTATGGAGTCGGAAGTGCTGGACGCATTTATTGAAGACAATGTCGGCTTGGCCTTGAGCAACTTTGCCGATGAACACCTCTATCTGCAGTTGCGTTACGATGCCTCACCGCGATTCTCCTTTGGTGGATCCATCAGCTACAAAAGTGAGATGTATGGTGGCCAACCGGATACTGCTGCCGGCTATAATGCAACGATCGGCGATTATAGTATTGTTGTGCCCTCGTATGAGGTTGTAGATTTATTCATGAACTTCTACCCCACTGAAAAAGTTAACCTGCGGCTGAATGTTAGCAATGTTGCGGATACCGAGTATTGGACGGCTGCCTATCGGTCTGGATCATTTATGTATCTGGGTGAAGCGCGCAGCGTCCGAGGCTCAGTAACGTGGGAGTTTTGATACTACGCTATGCCAAAGGGGTGATCTGTGCTTGTTGTGGTTGAGAATTTCCTCAGTGCTGAGGAGCTTGTGAAAATTCGTACGGCCTTGGCCTCTGCTCCCTGGGCTGATGGACAGATCACCGCAGGAGGCCTCGCCGCTGCATCTAAGAATAACCAGCAAGTTGATGACAAAAGCGCCACAGCCGTCGATATGGCGAATATTCTTTTGTGCAAGCTTGGGCATCATCCGTTGTTTGTATCTGCCACAATCCCCCAACGCATTCACCCACCACGTTTTAATCGTTATGGAATTGGTGAATCCTATGGGATGCACGTAGACGCGCCTATTATGTCAATGCCCAACAGTAATGATGTATTGCGAAGTGATGTATCAGCTACTGTGTTTCTTTCCTCACCCGATACCTATGACGGCGGCGAGCTTCTTATAGAAGGTCAGTTTGGTGCGCAAGAAGTAAAGCTCAATGCTGGAGACATGGTGGTCTACCCGTCCAGTAGCCTGCATCAAGTAAGTGCGGTCACGCGTGGCGAACGGTTGGCCGCCATACTATGGGTTCAAAGCATGGTTGCGGATGCCGCTGCACGTGCCTTGTTGTTTGACTTAGACCAATCAATCCAGGCACTGACACGCAGTGCGACAACTGACCCGGATGAACTTACTCGATTGACGGCCGTGTACCACAATTTGGTGCGTCGCTGGGCCCATGTGTGAGCAACTCATGCATCAGTCCACCACAGCCACTACGGAGACTTCAATTAACAATCCATCGTCAGCCAGTGCCTCTACACCAATAAGGCTGGCCGCATGAACAGGAAAGTGTTCGCCATTTCCCAGAGCCTCGTGTGTTAATTTGCATCGAAAATTGGAGTGAACCCCTGAAGCTAGACCACTCCAGCCCCAAATATTGATACGCTTATCGGGCCTTGGAAGAGGAGAATACCCATGTCCAGAGGTCCATACCGCCATCATAGCCCCCATTTCAAGCTGCAGTTATGCGCTGATATCCGCAGCGGCATCCTGGGACGTCGGGAAGCACAAAAGAAATACAAACTATCAGCGAATCTAATTCAGCTGTGGCTTACGCAATTCGATTCTGGAGAACTTAACCAGGATCGAGCCGCCCAGTCTTTGATGACTGAGTATGAGGCCAAAATTGCAGCTCTCGAGCGCAAGGTAGGCCAACTGACGATGGAGATTGATCTACTTAAAAAAACTCCGGTGAGTTCAGGAGAGATCGACAACGACGAGTTATTGATCGTGAGCGGCCCAGAGCCTGTTCTATCCGAAGGGGGTGCCAGGTGATCAACCTACCTCGAAGCACATATTACTATCGCTCCTCTGCCAAACAACACGGCTTGTCAGATGAGCATCTGGTCGAAAAGATCGGAACTATTAGGGATGAATTTCCTGGGTACGGCTATCGAAGAGTGACGCGTGAATTGGCCGCTAGAGGCATTCGTGTAAACCACAAGCGGGTCGCTCGAATTATGCGAGAAAATGGCTTATCAGCAGTTCAGGCGCTTCGATTCGTGGCCACGACAGCCAGTGATCATGAAGAGCCAGTATTTCCAAACCTCTATCAAAATCAAATCCCTTCTAAACCCAATCAAGTCTGGGTGGGAGATATTACCTACATCCGTATGCGCAATGGATTCGCCTACTTGGCGGCACTATTAGATGCCTGCAGCCGCAAGGTCGTCGGATATGCATTGTCGCGCCGAATTGATACTGAGCTGACGCTCGCTGCACTGGATGCCGCTTGTCTGAGCCGATCTCCAGAGCCTGGTACCTGTATACACCATACGGATAGAGGGAGCCAATATGCCAATAAACGGTATCGAAAGGCATTGGAGGATTATGGCCTGGTGGGATCGATGAGTTCCCCGAGGAATCCTTACGACAATGCACAGGCAGAGAGCTTTATGAAAACGTTGAAAGTTGAGGAGGTTTATCTCGACAGATATGAATCGTATCGAGATGTCGTTGCCAGATTGCCTCGGTTCATAGAAGATGTGTACAACGCCAAGCGCATGCACTCAGCACTGGGATACGTGTCACCCAATCATTTTGAGGAGAAACTTGCCCGAAAAGCGGCTTAATTTTGGAGAGGTAGCTGGTCCAGTCCCAGGGGTTCACTCCAATCCCGGGTCAGTTTTAAGTGCAATTCAACACATAAAGCCTTTATTTTTCAGAGCTTTATGGGTTTTTTGATAAGCGCCTCAGCGCTAAGATGGTGCCCAAGGCCGGACTTGAACCGGCACGGCTTTCGCCACTACCCCCTCAAGATAGCGTGTCTACCAATTCCACCACTTGGGCTATTTATACGGAAAAAGTCGTCCTGACTTTCTCCTTTCACGCTACGCAAAATGTCATTTCGCTGCGCTCACATGTCTTTCTGCTTACGCCTCAAGACATGCTGGTACATCCTGTACCAGAGTTTTATACGGAAAAAGTCGTCCTGACTTCTTCCTTTTAAACTAACTGAAACCGTGGATCCCAGTTAACCCCTACTCCGGAATATCCGAATCTGCGGGCAGATCGTCGGTCAGCGATGAGGGTATGTCGCTGGCATCCAGAACAGGTACTTCGTCGTCCATAATACTTTCTACGGCTTGTTCAGCCTGTGCTTCAATGGCCTCGGCAGAGGGCAACGCGGTATCTATGTTGACGCTGGCCTTATCTTTGGCATATATGGCCAATGCAAAGCTAGTGGCGAAAAATAATGTCGCCAAAAGGGCTGTGCTCTTGGTCAGAAAGTTGCCGCTGCCGGTGCTGCCAAATACAGTTTGTGAGGCACCGCTGCCAAACGAAGCGCCGGCGTCTGCACCTTTTCCTTGCTGAATCAAAATCAAGGCCACGATGCCAATCGCGGCCAGTACGTGCACAATCAGCACTATTTGTTCTAGACCCATGTGTAATGTCCTCTAAATCGCGCCATCAGATTACGCGCTGCCGCCGTTCGCGGCCTGGCAAATTGCCATAAAATCGTCTGCTACCAAGGCAGCACCACCAATAAGCCCGCCGTCAATATCGGGCTGCGCAAACAATTCTTGCGCATTGCCTGGCTTCACACTGCCGCCGTACAAAATACGCACGCCATCAGCCAGATGTTGACTGTACTCACTTACTTTGGCACGCATTGCTGCGTGCACTTCCTGCGCCTGCTCTGCAGACGCGGTTCGTCCGGTACCTATGGCCCAGACCGGCTCGTAAGCCAATACCAACGGACCAAGCTGCTCGGCGGTAAACGCATCAAGTACTGCGTTTTGCTGGCCCAGCACCACATCAAGTGTATGCCCTTGCTCGCGTTCTTCAAGGGTTTCCCCCACGCATAATACAGGCTGCAGCCCGGCGTCCAGTGCCTGGCCAACTTTGGCCACAGTGTGAGCGTCAGTTTCCGCAAACAGCGTTCTGCGTTCTGAGTGGCCGATCAACACGTATTCGCAGCCCACATCCGCCAGCATCGCAGCGGCCACTTCTCCCGTGAACGCACCACTTTTCTCGGCAGCACAGTTTTGCGCGCCAAGGCCAACAGCACTGCCAGCCAGCAAACCTCTCGCCTGTGATAAATACACATAGGGAGGGCAAACCGCCGTTTCAACACCACTTTTGGCGCCCAGTGCGGATATTAAGGCCTCTACCTCAGCGGTAGACCCATGCAACTTCCAGTTGCCAATCACTAACGGTGTACGCATTCCTACCCCTGGCGCCCTGCGGTGCTATCAGCGGGCGCACATGGTACCCAAGCGCCCTTAAACATACAAGCCTGCCTGAATTTCACCCGCATAAATGCCTGATTCAGGCCTACCCCTTGTGGCTGCCATCACTGCCCCTCCTTCATCAGGCACATTGACGTGAAACACCTAAACCCAAAAACGAAAAAAGGCATCATAAGATGCCCTTTTTCTTTACTGCGCTTTCGCTTAGAACGAGTACTTGGCTCGCAAACCAAACACAGATCCTTCTTCCTGGAAGCGCGCGTGTGAACCTGCCAATACCGGCACGTCGTAGCTTTGAGCGTAGGCCACTTCGTCAAAGATATTGCGGCCAAAGGCCATAAGGTCCCACTGCTCATTGCGTATACCAATGCGCATATTCACTTTGGTGTAAGAAGGAATCACATCGATTGGGTCGTTGTCACCTGCTGAGTTGAATTCGTCGCGGTAGTTAACTTCACCACCTACGTAGAATTCAAGGTCATCAAATGATTTGACATAATCCCACAGTATGGAAGCGCTGATGTCAGAGGCATACAGAGTAGGTTCGCCTGACAGGTCATTAAAGTCGCCACCCGGGTTACCCGCTACGCCACACAAGGGGTTTGCATCTAACTGAATCGCTGTGCATGGTGCATCCGCAAATTCTGCATACGTAGCATCAAGCCACGCTATGTTTGCGCCAATTTGCAGCCCTTCGCTTACCTGCCAGCGGGTATCAACTTCAACGCCTTTAATTTCAGACGAACCGGCGTTCTTCACCGTGAAACCGACGCCTTTGAAAATCGCGGTTTGCAGGTTGTCGTACTCTGTGTAAAACGCCGCCCAGTTTACGGTCATCGCACCGCTTAAGAGCGTGTGTTTACCACCAATCTCAAACGCGTCCACTGACTCATCGTCAAACTCGAAGTCTTCATTGGGCACGGTCGGGTCGTAGCAGGCATTGATGTTGACACTGCCATCGGCCTCCATCGTACAACTCCATTCACCCAGGGCCACACCACCCGGCTCACCGTCATCCGCCGCGGTGAAACCGCCGCTCTTGAAGCCTTGCGAGAACGCGAAGTACAGCATGCTGTCGTCGTTGATGTCCCACTGGAAATTGATAGAAGGAATCAACTCACTGGTGGATCGCGAATCATTGTAATTGTAGGCGTAGGCGTTAAACGCTAGCGCCTGCACCTGGCCGAGGAAGAATACATCGCTGCGCGTTCTATTGCCCGTAAAGCTGTCTGTCAAAAACTGAACGCTTTCTACGTCTTTGTTTTCTTCAGTGTACCGCAAGCCCACTGTCACGCGCAGAGTATCGGAAATGTTATAGGTGCCTTGAAAGAACAGCGCCCAGGAATCAGAGTCCAGTATGTATCTATGATTTCGACCAATAAAGTCGGGGCGGTAAGGAGCGCCTACCGGCACCGTTACTAACGGTGTCAGGTTGGTAAAGCCGATTACACCCAGTGGAATAGGTGGCAGAAAAGGCACCAGTTGATTGCCTGGCAGGCCGGCAACCAGACCACCTAAAGACATATCGAGTTCTACAAGACGATCTATGTCCAGCTCGCTTTTATCGTAGTACGCGCCCGCTACATACTCAAAGCGCTCACCTACAGGTGACGTAATTCGAAACTCCTGACTGAACTGCTCATATTGCTGGTCATCATCTCTTGAAATAAAGCGCAATGGCAACCAATCCACGTCGGAGCCACTCCGAACTTCATACTCGGAAAGACCCGTTACCGAAGTGAAAGTGTAATCGCCCATTTGGTAGTTAACGTTCAGCGCCCAGTTTTCTACAATGGCGTCGTCACCCTCCGGATAACGGCCAATTGTTGGGCCACCGCTGGTTGGGCCGCTGCCAAAACCGTTGTCTTTAAACGTGGTGTAGTCCTGGCCTGCAATAGATGCAAATTCCGGAAAATTCTGGTCGGTAATGGCATAAGCGCCGGTGGCGAAAGCACTTCTATTAGGGAACAATGCATCGCGCTGGGCCGGGTCTAAATACAACCACGTCGCGGAAGGAGCACCAGTGCGACCTTCGTCAGACTTGCTGTACTTCAGATTGAGATCCAGATCATCTGTGGCTTGCCAAACAAACGTAACACGATAGCTGCTCTCTTCCACAGCAGGCTCTCGGGTATCAATCAACAGGTTATCAACGTAACCTTCAGACTCTCGGTGCTTAAAGCCAATTCTCAAACCCGTGTTTTCAGTAGGTGAGCCGCTCAGAAAGCCTTCAATGACCTGGCCGCCGTTTTGCTCTGCCGTAACAGCAATTTCACCCATCAGCTCTTCACCCGCATCGGGTGACGCAGACGTGATGTTGATCGCCCCGGCAACCGTGTTTCGTCCGAACAATGTGCCCTGCGGACCACGCAGAACTTCAATTCGCTCCAAATCAACAAAGGCGTTGCGGTATTGCCGGCCGCGACCCATGTAGACGCCATCGATGTACATACCCACCGATTGTTCGAAGCCCTGGTTGTTACCAGAACCAACACCACGCATATAAATATTGGTGTTCACCGCCGCGTTGGCGATATGCAGGTTAGGCACATAGTCCGCAATGGCAGCCATATTCGGAATACCGGCTTCCTGCAGTTTATCGCCTTGCATAGCCGACACTGAAATAGGTACGTCCTGCAAGCTTTGGGCTCGCTTTTGGGCCGTAACCACGACCTCCTCGAGCATTTGCGCTTGCGACAACGGGCTAACAGCAGTCAGTGCCAAAGCAAGAGCAATAGGGGTTTTTCTGTAAGTTACAGCCATGCGAGAATCCTCAGACTTCATTTATATTTATTGCATTTCGCATTGTCGAAATGCGGCAACGCATAATAACGCACAATCGACGTGCGTCAAAGCACATTGGCAATGTTGTCAGATAGGAGGTTTTCTGGCCTGTTTTCAGGCGTGAGGTATTACGTGCTCAGCGTTGCACGGTTCAAGCAACGGCGCGCTCAACCACTTCGGCCAATTCCTGGGCAATTTGCCCAACAAGTGGTCCGTTTTCACCCTCAACCATCACTCTTACGACAGGCTCGGTACCTGAGGGGCGAAGTAACACACGGCCACGGGAGCCAAGCCGGGTTTCAGCGTCGCTCACGGCGCTCTGGATGTCTGGCTGTTCTACCAGGTTGATTTTGCTGGCTAATTTCACATTAATCATGCGTTGTGGGAATTTGCTCATGCCTGAACGCAAATCTCTGAGGTTTCGCTCAGACGAGCGCACGGCAAGCAATACTTTCAATGCGGCAACCATGCCATCACCGGTAGTGGTCACGTCCGCGCAGATGATATGACCAGAGCTTTCACCACCCAGCTTCCAGTCATTTTGCACCATTTTTTCAATCACATACCGATCGCCCACCTGTGCACGCACAAAGGGAATATCCAGGTCTGCCAGTGCCAGCTCAAAGCCGAGATTAGACATTAACGTGCCCACCACTCCATTGCAGCCACTGGTTTGCAGCTGGTCGCAGGCAATGATGTATAACAATTCATCACCGTCTACCAGGTCGCCGGCATGGTCAACCATGATCAGTCGGTCGCCATCGCCATCCAGCGCCACGCCCAGGTCAGCGTGTTGCTCCACCACAGTTTTTTGGAGCAGTGCGGGGCTGGTTGAGCCAACCCCGTCGTTGATATTGATACCGTCCGGGTCAACGCCTATTTCGATCACCCGCGCGCCCAGTTCGCGCAATACAGCAGGTGCTACGTGGTAGGTTGCACCGTGCGCACAATCCACCACAATCGTCATGCCTTCCAGATTAAAGCCGGTGGGCACGGTACTTTTACAAAATTCGATATAACGCCCGGCGGCGTCGTCTATTCGCGTTACCCTGCCAAGTTGGTTGGACTCTACCGTGGTCATGGGTTTATCAAGCTGCGCTTCAATACGAAGTTCCAGCTCATCGGGCAATTTGGTGCCATTCGACGAAAAGAACTTGATGCCGTTGTCATGATATGCATTGTGCGACGCGCTGATCACAATACCCGCCTGCGCATTAAAGGTCCGCGTCAGATAGGCAATTGCTGGCGTCGGCATAGGGCCCATCAGCGCCACATCGATACCGGCGGCCACCAGACCTGCTTCCAGCGCGGATTCAAACATGTAACCTGATATGCGGGTATCTTTGCCTATCAATACTTTGCCCAAAGAGCTTTTTCCGCGCCGATCTTCGGCAAACACTTTGCCTACCGCCCAACCCAGCTTGAGCACAAATTCGGGGTTGATCACGTCATTGCCAACGCGACCTCTAATACCATCCGTACCAAAATATTTTTTGCCCATAAACCGGTCTTATCAGTATGTGTTTCTAGGATAATGCAGCAAGCACATTCAGCGCATCTGCAGTGGCCAGTACATCGTGTGTGCGAATAATCCTCGCGCCCTTTTGCGTCGCAATTAAGGACGATGCCAGTCCGCCAAACACCCGTTCTTTCTCCGGGCGAATGGTCCCGCCTTTCGAAAGTATAGACCCAATCATAGACTTGCGAGATACCCCGATCAGCAGCGGGCGACCAAGCTGCGCAAGTTGGTCAATATGCTTAAACAGCTGAATATTGTGCGCCAGCGTTTTACCGAAACCAAAACCCGGATCGAGCACTACACGCTCGGCATCAATACCAGCGACCACACACGCATCCAGCCTGCTTTGTAAGTAAGCGCTCACTTCGTCGGTCACGTCATCATAACGGGGGCCCAGCTGCATCGTGCCGGGCTGACCTTGCATATGCATCAAACACACAGCCATATCAGACGCCGCTGCTGCGCCTATCGCGCCCTCTCGCTCCAGGGCCCGCACATCGTTAATCATCGCCGCACCAGCGCGACCAGCCTCTCGCATTAGAACGGGGTTGCTGGTATCCACAGAGATTGGCAACTCAAAGCGCTCTTTCAGCGCATCCAGAACGGGCAATACACGCGCGCATTCTTCCTCTGAACCAACAGCAGCGGCCTGAGGCCGGGTTGATTCCCCACCAATATCGAAAATATCAGCGCCCTCGTCGACAGCCTGCTCTGCGCGTTTTAACACTGCGTCAAGATCGGGTTTGCCAGCGGCGAACAATTCACCGCCGTCCGAGAATGAATCAGGGGTCAGGTTAAGAATGGCCATAATCAATGGCCGGTCCGGCGGGCTGCTACCCCGCGGCAGCAGCTTTTCGGGAAGTGATATCAAAGCCTGTGTCTTAATCAGGAATTGATCAACTGGTTTCAGGTTTCGCTAGCGGGTCCGCCAACCGAGCCTTTGCCTTCGTTGCGATCTTCCGCGTCGGCCTCTGCGTCATCCGTATCAGACGCGCCCAGACCACCGCCGGACGAGCCCCAATCGCTGGGCTCCCGAGGTTCGCGACCTTCCATAATGTCGTCAATCTGGTCTGCGTCAATTGTCTCATACAGCATCAAGGCGTCTGCCATGGCATGCAGTTTATCAACGTTCTCTTGCAAAATAGTTTCTGCTTTCTTGTAGCACTCATCAATAATGCGGCGAACCTCTTCATCAATAGACTTCGCGGTCTCACCTGAGAAATGCTTGGCAGCCTGGCCAGCGGAACGGCCCAGAAATACTTCCTCTTCCGAGTCATCGTACATCAGCGGACCGAGCTTTTCAGACAGCCCCCACTTGGTGACCATGTTGCGGGCAATTTCCGTGGCGCGTTTTATGTCATTTGAGGCACCCGTGGTTACCCCATCGGCACCCAGAGTCATTTCCTCCGCAATTCGACCACCGAACAAGCTGCAAATAGAGCTGATAATGGCGCGCTTGCTGTGGCTGTAGCGATCTTCCTCCGGCAAGAACATGGTCACACCCAGGGCGCGCCCACGCGGGATAATGCTCACCTTATAGACTGGGTCGTGCTCGGGCACCAAACGACCAACTATCGCATGCCCGGCCTCGTGGTATGCCGTATTCAGTTTCTCTTTATCAGACATCACCATAGATTTGCGCTCAGCGCCCATCATGATTTTATCTTTGGCCAGTTCAAACTGCTCCATGCCCACCGTTCTTCGATTGGCACGCGCCGCAAACAAGGCCGCTTCGTTCACCAGGTTAGCCAAATCCGCGCCCGAAAAGCCAGGTGTTCCGCGCGCAATCTTGGACGCTTCAACATCATCGCCTAATGGCACTTTGCGCATATGCACTTTCAATATCTGCTCGCGGCCGCGGATGTCAGGCAAACCTACAACCACTTGACGATCAAAACGCCCGGGGCGCAACAACGCCGGGTCAAGCACGTCCGGGCGGTTGGTTGCAGCGATAACAATAACGCCGTCGTTGGCTTCAAAGCCATCCATCTCAACCAGCAACTGGTTCAGAGTTTGCTCGCGCTCATCATGCCCGCCACCAAGCCCGGCACCACGGTGGCGACCAACGGCATCGATCTCGTCGATGAATATAATGCAGGGCGATTGCTTCTTAGCCTGTTCAAACATGTCGCGTACACGCGAGGCGCCCACACCAACAAACATTTCCACAAAATCGGAACCCGAAATGGAAAAGAACGGTACTTTCGCTTCACCGGCTATCGCTTTTGCCAACAGGGTTTTACCGGTACCCGGTTGACCTACCATCAAAACGCCGCGTGGAATTCGCCCGCCCAAACGTTGAAACTTGCTGGGATCCCGAAGAAACTCAACCAATT
Source organism: Gammaproteobacteria bacterium (assembly GCA_030429735.1). Lineage (GTDB taxonomy): Bacteria > Pseudomonadota > Gammaproteobacteria > Pseudomonadales > JAUIET01 > JAUIET01. The sequence continues at coordinate 36,897 of JAUIET010000012.1, read as the reverse complement.
CCTTCACGTCTTCTTTGGCTTCTTCAACACCCGCTACGTCTGCAAACGTAGTCTTGATCTGGTCTTCGCCTAACAAACGCGCTTTGCTTTTACCAAAACTCATTGGGCCACCGCGCCCACCGGCGCCACCCTGCATCTGGCGCATGAAGAACATGAACACCGCAATAATGATCAGAATGGGGAAACAGGCAACCAATAACTGAGTCAGCAGACTCTGCCGCTCAGGGGCACGTCCTTCCACCTGCACATTATTGTCAAGCAAGTCACCAATCAGACCGTTGTCAACCAAATTGGGTCGAACGGTTTTAAAGGCTTCACCGTTTTTGGTTTCACCATAAACATCCAGGCCATCAACCACCACCTTGCTTACGCGCCCAGCCTGAACTTCTTCCACAAACTCGGAATAATTGAGCTGGTCAACCGGTGGTTTCACGTTCAGGTTTTGAAACACCATCAGCAATACCGCTGCAATGATGGTCCATAAAATCAGATTTTTTGCCATATCGTTCAAAACAGTACCCCTGGTTGGCGGTGGCTGTCGTCAGTAATCATTACTGTGTTTAACACGTGTTCAGATGATACAACGTCAGCCCGTGGTATTTGGACCAGTTTGTACACCATGAGTTCTATCGAAGCTCTTGTTAACTGTACTACACATTCTACCAGGACGCATTCTGAAATAATTGGTTTGAGACTTGCTTTCATGGCCTAAAGCCTTGAGCAAGCTGATAAATTTCCCGTGATCTGGGCCGAGATGCTTTTGGCTTAATCGACTTCACCTTGGAAAAGCGCTGTTTGCACAAGGCCAGCCATTCATCAAACCCTTCGCCATGAAACGCCTTCACCAGCAAGCTGCCATTGGGCTTTAACACCTGCTCAGCCAAATCCAGCGCCAATTCAATAAGATACATGGCCCGAGGCTGATCAATGTTTGCCATACCACTTATATTGGGGGCCATATCCGATAAAACAAGGTCCACCTTCTGGCCATTTAAGGCAGACATAATTTGATCAAATACAGCTTGTTCGGTGAAATCGCCCTGAATAAATTCAACGTCTGCGAACGCGTCCATCGGCAACACATCCACCGCGATAATGTTGCCGCCCGAACCCATGCGTTTGCTGGCCACTTGTGACCACCCACCTGGTGCCGCACCCAGGTCGATCACTCTTGACCCCGGTTTTAACAGGCGGTATTTGTCATCTATCTCAAGCAGCTTGAAACTCGCACGCGAACGCCAGCCCTGCTGCTGAGCAAGCTTTACATAATGATCGTCAAAATGTTCTTTCAGCCAGCGCGCGCTGGTTTTGGATCGAGCCAAGAGCTGTTCCATTAATGTGTTGCGTACGCCATTTTACTGTAGAATGCGCCGCCCCGGAGTCAGCAGGCCGCATTCAATGGATAATGCGTACAAGAAACAGTTAAAAGCGGTGGGTCACAAGTTAAAACCTGTGGTCACGATCGCGGGTAATGGTATTACAAAAAACATTGATGCCGAGCTCAACCGGGCTCTCGAGGACCATGAGCTGATTAAAGTTCGTCTCAGCGTACCCGACCGCGCCGTGCGAAAAGGCCTGGCTGAGGAAATTTGTGAAACGCACAACGCTGAATTAGTGCAGCGTATTGGCAATATTATTTTGATTTTCCGCGCGTCTCAGAAACCCAACCCCAAGCTATCTAACCTGCTGCGAGTACTGTAAGCCTTACACTGTATCTTCATCCACGAAGCGTTCCTGAAAATTGTTAACGCTGGTCTCAGCGCTTTGCAATTTCGAAAACTCCGCAATGTGCATTAAGGCTTCACCTTCATTCACCACCGGTATCTGGGTAGCACCAATGATTATACCGGCACTGGGTGCGCGTACCTGTCTGAGTTCGGAGTCAAACGGGCCGGCCAGTGTACACAGCACTTCGCCCTCAGCCACCCGCCGCCCCAGCGGTACGCGCGACACCACCATGCCATCACAATCGGCGCGCACCCAATAGCTGCGCCGTACCTGCACAGGTTTAATGGATGGCTGTTTTTCCGCGGTAGTGCGCGGCTTCTGATTGGCAGGCAACATATTCAGTGCACGCATGACCCGCTGTATACCTCGCACGCCGGCCTTTATCGCGGCGCTGTCCAACCTCAAGGCTTCTCCTGCTTCATACAAAATCAGCGGAACGCCCTGGTCAGCCGCACACGCTCGGAACGAACCGTCCCGCGTTTTGGAGTCAATTATCACCGGTACACCAAACGCTTCTGCCATTGAAAGCGTGGTTTCATTGTCCAGGTCTGCCCTTATCTGCGGCAAATTGGTGCGGTGTATCGCTCCGGTGTGCAGGTCTATGACGTGCGTGGCCACCGACAATAATTCCGTTCTAATGATGTACGCCAGACGCCCCCCGAGCGAGCCATTAGCCCAGCCAGGAAAGCAACGGTTCAAATCACGGCGGTCAGGCAGGTACCGACTCTGCTGAATATAACCCAGTATATTCACAACCGGCACCAGCAACAGCGTGCCGCGCAAATTCTGCAGCAGTTTGCGCTTCGCCAACTGGCGGCATATCTCCACGCCGTTCAACTCGTCGCCATGTATCGCGGCGGTGACCAACAATACCGGGCCGGGGCGGCGCCCATGAATAACATGAACAACCAGATCAACCGGGGTGTTGGTATAGAGGCGTACGGCGGGAATTTTTACCTGTTTGCGCTGGCCTGCCGCAACACGCTCTCCGGCCAACACAAAATCTTCACGTTTCGACACTCAATTAGCCCTTACCTTTTGTTCCGGTTCGCCGCGGGCGAGCATTCTCTTCGAGATACTCAATGATTTGCCCAGCCACGTCTTTGCCACTGACTTCTTCAATACCCTCCAGGCCAGGTGAAGAATTTACCTCCATCACCACCGGGCCGCGAGCAGAACGCAGAATATCCACGCCTGCCACATTCAAGCCCATTGTTTTCGCAGCACGCACCGCAGTGGTCCGCTCCGAAGGGTGCAGCTTGACCAGTGTCGCTGTACCGCCACGATGCAAGTTCGAACGAAACTCACCCGCCGGCGCTTGACGCTTCATCGCAGCCACCACTTTTTTACCCACAACAAAGCAGCGAATATCCGAGCCGCCCGCTTCCTTGATGTACTCCTGAACCATGATGTTGGCTTTTACGCCCATAAACGCCTCAATCACCGACTCGGCGGCTTTGCGGGTTTCGGCGAGTACCACGCCAATGCCTTGCGTGCCCTCAAGCAATTTAATCACCAATGGCGTACCGCCCACCATATCAATCAAGTCAGGAATATCACTGGGTTTGCTGGCGTAGCCGGTCACTGGCAAACCAATCCCCCGACGAGACAACAATTGCATGGAGCGCAGCTTGTCACGCGAACGGGTGATTGCCACCGACTCATTCAAAGGATACGTGCCAAGCATCTCAAACTGCCGCAAAACAGCCGCACCATAGAAGGTGACAGAGGCGCCAATGCGAGGGATTACTGCGTCGAAGTGCGGCAGTTCTTTGCCCAGGGTGTGAATACTTGGGTTCTGTACATTAATATTCATGTAGCAGCGCAACACGTCCAGCGTTCTCACTTCGTGGCCACGCTCAAGCGCTGCCTCCTTAAGGCGCCGCGTTGAATACAGGTCGGGGTTTCTTGAAAGAATCGCTATTTTCATTGAGGCTTGCCAAGTAGGTAGTCGGCTTGCGGGTCAACCGTAAAATAGCCACGCATTGCCGTGCGGCCAAGCAACATGCGGTAGCGCATCGAATCTCGATTGGTCAGGGTCATTTCGATAGGGTACTGTCTATTCCCCATATGCAGGATGGTTTCGATGACATAGCGAATTTCAATGTGGCCGCCGGAGTCCATTACCTCTCGTTCATCGCTCACCGGCGTTTCACAAAACACCTCTTTCAGAGTGTCGCGGCGCGGGTGGATTCCAAGGCGCAACCAGGGCTCACCAGCATGAGTAGTGGGTTCAATACTGAATGTATGCAGACAAGAGGTCTTGGCGCCAGTATCCACTTTCGCTTTAATACGGCGCACACCCAAATCGGGCAATGCAGCCCATTCGCGCCAACCGATCAATGGCTTGGCAAGTTCTGTACTGCTTGAATCACTGGGATAGTTGTTCACTCTGGATCTGCAAATCGTTTTTTTCGGATCCGCAGCTTACAGCAAAGTGAAGGGCCAGGACACAAAGTCTGCATTTCCATATAACCACGGTGGCTAACGGAAATGCAGACCAGGACTAGTCAGGAAGCGTTCACCGCTATTCGTCGCGGCATTACTTCTGGTCGTTTTGGCAAGTCGATGGTAAGTACGCCTCTGCGGTAATTGGCTTTTGCTTTCGATTCGTCTACTTCGACCGGCAGTGCTATGCGGCGACTGAATCGCCCGTACGCGCACTCGCGACGCAGCCAGCCATCAACCTTTTCTTCATGCTCATAGCGCTTCTCGCCGCTAACTATCAACACGTCATCGTCCACTTCTATGTCAAGCTCATCACTATCAAGGCCTGGCACCTCCAATCGTAAGCGCAGGCTGTTGCCATGATCACTCAGGTCGGCCGCTACCACGCCCCAACGGCCGCTGCCCACCGCCGCCAGCGACTTCTTGTCATCAGCAGAGTCGTCGCGCTCAAAAAAGGTCATCGATTCCTTGGCGCGACCCATAAGATCGCGCCAACCCTCTGCCAGGTGATCCCAGGCCCTCTCGAGCCCATCGGATAGTTTGTTCAAGGTTCTCATCACACGCTCCTTTATCAGTTAACTGAGATCTTTCTAGGCTGCGCTGGCTTGGCTTTAGGAATGGTCACCGTCAGCACGCCATTGCTGCCACTGGCACTGACATTTTCGGAGTCAGTGGTATCCGGCAACACGAAACGTCGATAGAAACTGCCACTTTGGCACTCTTCGCGTTTCAAGCTGCCTCCCTCCGCAGAAGTTGCTTCGCGTTCACCCGAAATGGCAAGTACACCATTTTCAAGCGTCACTTCAATCGCATCGGTTGGTATGCCTGGAACATCAGCAAACAACTCGAAGCGGTCTTCGTATTCAACAATATTGACGGGGGGTGCCCAGTCACTGGTGGCACTTGAGCCTTCCGGTTCTTGCTGTAAATAATTTCGGTTTAATTCGCCCTGCAGCTGATTAAACAAACGCCAGGGATCTTGTCTGTATATGTTCATATGTCCTCCAGGGATCAATTGGTTCAACCCAGTCTGCACCGGGGTAATGTATTGCTCGCTAAAAATATTGAGGCGTTCAATCGTTTTTCAAGCGAAAAAATATTTTTTTCTCAACCTTGTTTTTTGATCAATCAGCACCATATCCAGCCTATGAACCTCAGTGAAGAAAGGCTGATTATTACTGGAATCCGACCATGGAATTTGTTGACTACTATAAAGCGTTAGGTGTTAGCGATGACGCGTCTGATGACGAGATTAAGCGCGCTTATCGAAAACTGGCACGCAAGTATCATCCTGACGTTAGCAAAGAACCGGATGCAGAAGCACAATTCAAGACTGTGGGCGAGGCCTATGAAACGCTCAAAGACCCAGAGAAGCGCCAGGCCTACGACGAACTCAAAAAATACGGGTTCAAACCAGGCGAGCAATTTCAACCGCCACCGGATTGGCAACAACGCCAGGGTTACGATTCCGCGCAGTTCAGCGATGCTGATTTCGGTGACTTCGACGACTTTATCCACAGTATCTTTGGTGGTGGAGGGTTTGGTGGTTTTCAACGGCAGACAACTGGCAGCTCACATCGAAATTGGTCCGACCGCCACATGCCGCGCGACCGTCATGCGCAATTGAGCATCACGCTGGAAGAGGCGTTTAACGGCGGCAAGAAGCGCGTGAGCTTTCAGCAGCACGAAGTGAACAGCGCACAGCAGGTAGAAGTGAGAGAACGCGCACTCGATGTCAGTATTCCGGCAGGTGTTACCAATGGTCAGCAGTTGCGACTCAAAGGCCTTGGTGAAAACACCGGCAGTGGCAGCGGCGATTTATACGTTGAAATTCAGATTGCACCGCATTCGCGCTATCATGTTGATGGCAAAGACGTTTCCATTACGCTACCCGTTAGCCCGTGGGAGGCCGCGCTGGGCGCCAAAGTAACGGTGCCCACCTTGTCAGGTAAAGTGAGCCTGACCATACCGGCCAACTCAAAAAGCGGTAAGCGCATGCGCTTGAAGGGCAGAGGCTTGCCTGGCTCACCGGCTGGCGATCAGTACGTTACGCTGATGATAGAGAACCCTGCTCGCATGGACCCGGAAACAACACGGCTTTATAAAGAGCTGCAGGAAAAATCGACGTTTAATCCTAGAGCACATATGGACTAATCATGAATAAGCTACCCGTTATCAGGGCGGAGCATATCACCTACTATTCGGTTGAGGAGTTATGTCAGGTATCCGCCGTCGACCGAGGGTTTCTCGCGCAACTGGTTGAACATGGCATTCTTGACCCTCAAGGCAGGCATGAACGCGATTGGCAATTTGCGCAACATCAACTGCGCCGTGCACGCACAGCGGCTGCTCTAAAGCATGACCTCAACGTGAACGTTGCTGGCATTGGCCTGGTATTGGAACTTCTTGATGAGATCGAGCAATTGCGAGCCGAGCGCGAATTTCATGCACGGCGTTAGCAAGCGGGTTCATTTTTCGAACGAGTAGCTTATATCTCCGCCGCTGGAAATAGCCGACGATTCTGTTTCGAGATTCCACCGGTCGGTCATCAGATACCGCAACTTCACCGTGTTCACAGCGTCCAGCAGACCAACGCCGTAGCTAACGTATAACTTAGGCGTTAAGTATTTACCGATCACCAATGCTGCCTGGTTTACGTCACTCGCCGCGCCAGCCTCGCCACTACCAGTCTGTATTGCAAACGTATCCACGCCCAGAGTATCACCAATACCCTTCGCAACGCTGTTGCCACCGCGAATACCCAACGCCAGCGCGGCCTGGGTAATGTAATCGGTTTCAGCGCCCGATGCATTTTGCAACGGCCTGCCCAGAACCAGCCAGGATAGCTGGTCTGACTGACTCATGCTCGGCTCGGAAAACAAACTCAGCTCCGGCTGGCGTAACTCGCCACGAACGTTAACACCAACGACTATACCTTCGGCCGGCCGTCTTAGGGCGCGAACGCTCAAGCCGGGATTATCAATAGCGCCTCCGGCAAAAAGAACCTGCCCACGATCAATGACCAGACCCTGGCCATACGCTCGATATTCCCCGTCAACGATATTCAACTCACCGCTGGCAACAAGTGGCTTACCCGGTCGCTGTCGAACGCCCAATTCACCCGCTATCGCGCCTTTAAAACCAAAGCCTTCAACGGTAACGTCATCGCCCAGTTCAATATCAACTGCCGCGCTCACTTGCAGAGCATCATTTATGCTGTTAGTGCGCTCCTTGTCATCGTCTGTGCGAACAATTATTTGATCACTGGATACATCCACTGCACCTGAAGGCAATTCCTGAGGGGTTATTCGGGCCTTGGGCAATCCAAGCTTACCTTGCACTTTTACGCGCTCGCCCTGCATTATCACGCTGACATCTGGTGACACCCAAACACGCGCTTCCGCTGTATTCCAAAGCTGAAAGTCATTACCTTTTACTGTGAACTCTGTGCTGGTCGTGTCACCGCCAAGCACACTGTTGCCTTCCAGGCTGATACGACCACTATCTGACATCGCGCTACCGGTATACACAAACTCGCCGGGTCGTTTGGTGTTTGCGGTTAGAGTAATGTCGTTAATCAATACCCCCGGTGTGGCCAATTCAGCCAAACCGTCTAACATTGACAACCTGCCCGTTACCTCGGGTTTTGCAACCGAGCCAGAAAAATCAACCGCGGCGCTGAGCTTGCCCTGCAGGGTTTTCAGTTCTGGTACAAACGCGGCAATCACGTCCAGCGATGACGAATCCAGCGTAAGACCCCCGTCAAGCTGCGCAGTGCTTAATCCCTGAGCGCTCTGCAACGCCGTCACCTCACCATCTATGCCGCCGCTGTCTGCAAAAGGGAGGCGCACGCTAAACTTAGCCTCGTTGGAACTGCCATTGACGAGCAGCCGTCCGGGCGCTGTTGCCAGCAACTCAAGCCGCTGCTCGCCGGCTACGCCAATCGCGGTAACAGTCATCGGGCTAGTCTCTATGCGTGCCGTACTTACCCATTGTTGATCCGATGCTTGCTGAAACTCACCCTCTGCTGCCAGCGTTCCGCTGAATTCGATATCCGCTGGTATAAACGGCTTCAAGTATGTGAGTGAAAAATCCTGAACTGAAAACTGTGCGCTCGATTCCGCTTTTTGGGTGTTACTTTGCTGCGCATCAACCAGGCGATTGCCTTGCACACAAATGGATGAAATTCCGGCTACCCAACAAGCGCGGGATATCGATTGTTGTTGAGCAGATACTGTCAAATCCACCGCATTCTTCAGAGTCCAGGCATCCAGTCTTGCAGGTGACACGTCAGCGCCCAGCAGGCGCCCTAGCCAACGCTCTTCTTGCAGGCTGCCTTGTAATTGCAAATCCACATCAGCGACCTCAGTACTGGCTTTCAACCCCAAGGAGTGCTTGTCCGGCCGACCGCTGCCATCGAGTTGCAACGAGCGGATCTGATTGCCCGCGATCAGCACAGACTGGGCACTCAGAGCGAGGGTTGATTCTGATTGTGAACCAAGGTCTACAAACGCATTTGCGTCTATCGACCCTATGCTGTAGCTGTCGTAATGAAAATCCCTGGCGCGAACCGAGGCATTTACCAGAGAAGTCGCCAGTGCGCCCGACAAACGGCCGGTGCTTGAAAGCTGGCCACGAGCACCTGGTAACAAACTGCTCACATCGGAACTGTCCAAATCCCATTTGAAATCCATCTCTTTACCAATCGTACCGCTGGCATCTAGCCGGGTTTTACCGCTGCGCAATCGTATCCCCGGAACCGTTGCTATTGATCCGTCATACCGGCCACTTGCCTTGAGGGTCAGTGCGTGACCGCGCACAATCCCGTCAGCATTGAGAGCAGCGATATCTACCGACTCACCTTTTTGATTACCCTGAATCTTAAAATTGACTGTGCCTGGCCATTGCGGAAACAATTCGCCCGGATCAAGCCCCGCGCCGCTCAGCTGAAAGCTGGATGCGAACTCATCATTCCAGTCAAGCAGTGCCTGACCGCTGGCCAAGCCCCGCAGTGCCTGCAGCTTGAATGAGGAAATGTGTAAATGCGTCTGGTCGCCATTTGCAGCCAGGCGAATGCTTCCTTGCGGAACCTGCGGTGTGCTGATGTCTCCGTCAAGCGTTGCCGTGTATCGATCAAGTGACCCTTGCACTAACAGATTCCCACGTTGGCTGCTTACCTGCGCCAAATCATCAGGGTCACGTCGAACAGGCCATTGCAGATTGTGCCAATCCACGTGTAAGTCCACTTCCGGAACCGAAGAATGCAGATCAAGCTCACCATAGGCTGACAAGAAAGTATCCGTGTTTTTTTGTTGCAATATCGCTTCACTAATATGCACAGAGTGCCGGTTTGCAAGTGCCTTGAGTGTTAGCTCGTAATTGCCGTATTGCGTATCATCCGCGTCGGCTCGTAGCGCAACGCTCAGATCATCAAGGTCACCGTTGACTTTCAGGGACCCAGATGTACTGGCCACATCGGGTAGTGCGTAGCGCCAGCTTATGTTGGCGTCGGTTTTATATTTGTTCCAAAGCTGGGTGTTTGCACGCGCTGTCAGTTCAAGCTGCGGCCCATCCATGCTGAGCTGTTCGATAAACACTTCAGTGCTTCCGACCTGGCCTCGCATACGCACAGCATCGAGCCGCAATGGTTCAGCGTCTCCGCTCTGGAAATGCAGCTCGCGCAGGCGCGCATCAGCCAAGCGCACGATCACCGGTAAAGGCAGGCTGTCGGGTAGTTTAAATGGCTTGTCTTGTTCGGGGGATGGTTGACCTTGGCTGTGAATGCGAATGCCATGCGCTGTTAACGTACTGATATAAAGCTCACCAAAAGCCAATCTTTCCAGTCGCCAATCCAGCCCAACACTGGCCACGTCAATGGTCAGTTCATCGGTGCTGTAGTGCAGGTTACGAATGCTCAGCGGGCCTGCCAGACGACCAGACAGCTCGCCTGCGCTCAAGCCATCCACCGAATCACCGGCAAGCGACCAGAGCGATTTCGCCACTGTTTCGCTGTACAACACGACAAGCAGTAACAATAGCATCAGAACCGGTACGACGCCGGTCACTACCGCCAGCCACTTCAACACTGGACGCATGCTCATAAATCGATTCCAAAGCTCAAGTGAATCCGAAAGGATTCATTCGGATCATCAAACGGGTGTGCCAGGTCAAGTCTGAGCATACCAACAGGGCTTCTGTACCGAAACCCGACCCCTGCCCCAAGCTTGAAGCGGCTGACTGGGTCACGGGTTGCATCGCCTGCATCAATGAACGCTGCAACCCCATAGTTTTGGTACAGAAGGTAATCCAGCTCTGCGCTAATAGTGGTCACGTACTTGCCACCAATAATGTTTCCGTCGGCATCGCGCGGGCTAAGGTCTTTGTAGCCATAGCCACGCACACTTTGCGAGCCACCGGCAAAAAACCGCAACGACGGCGGCAAGTCATCGAAACTATCGGTCGCAATAGCACCAAACTCCCCACGCAACAGCAGCCGACTGCGCTCGCTCACGGAAAATACCGTGCTCGCGAACAATTGCACTTGCGCGAAACTCACATCACTCGCCACATTCTCCGCGGCTCCTTGCAGCAGCGCGGTGTAGCTGTACCCGCGGCGCGCAAAAAAGGGATCGTCGGCGTTTTTAAAAGTGAAGTTAAGGCTTGGAAACAACAGGGTCGCATTATTGCTCGGTCCATCACCGAATGACCAATTCTCGTGCAGCAAATCCAGTCCCAGTCGACGCCGACCACCCCAGCGGTTTTGATTCAGACTGGTGCCTATACGGTATTCTGTAGCGTCTACGTCATTAACCGTTTCCTGCTCCAGATTGCTCGTAAAATCCAGAAACTCGCTGCTCACATCGCCTACGGGTATCAGATATTGAGCCGCCAGTGTCGACTGCACCGACGACAGCTGAAGACGGCTTTTCAGGCGGTGACCGTTGCGATTAACCCGTCGAAAATCGGCACCTATACCAGCGCGAGGACCGGTATCTGTGCCAAACCCGAGACTGAACACATACTTGCTGGCCTTGCGTTCGCCAGCCCTGATGGTTACTGGAATTTGCTGGTCAGTGGCGGCATCGCGTTTCACATCCACGTCAACATGACTGAAGTAGTTTGTCTCGCTCAGTGCGAGCTGCAACTTCACCAGTTTTGAGCTTTCAAATGGATCACCTTCCTCGATGTTTACATAACGCCTGACGAATTGATCGTTCAGGATGGTTTGCTCAATGGTCAAAGGACCGAAAAAATAGGGCTTGCCGGTATTAAATGTCAGGTTTATGTCAGCCACATGCTGCTGCGGATACACCCTCAGTTCATTGTGCTGGAATTCACCATCCAGATACCCAAGGTTATAGGCCATCTTCGTTGTCGCGCTTTTATACGCTGAATACACCTGATGGTTTAAAGCGGCTCCCTGGGCCAGACCAGATCGTTCTATGATATTGCGCAATGCCTCATTGGTGGCTCCTTGTCCAACAAGTTGAATGTTCACATCTCGCAGGCGCGTTTGCGTACCCGGTACAATATCGATACTCAGTGTCCATTCGTCGCCCTCCTGCAGCTGGAAGTTAATAGTTGGTTCGTAGTAGCCATAAGCCTGCAACGCAGTGCGCGATTGTTCCTCAACGCGTTTGCTCAAGCGTCGAACAGCGGCGTCAGACAGTAAACCGTCTTTCTCAAGCGCCTTGTTTATGCTGAGGTGTGCCAGCACGTTTGTTTCCAGCGCCTTGTTAACGCCGCTCACAGAAAGCGTTACCGGTTTTCGATCGGCGGCGGCAACACCGCTTGAAAGCAACAATAGCAGCAAAAAAATACTGGCGTAATGATGCAGAAATCTGCATGTATCAATGAGCATAACTTCAATCTATGCTGGTGAGAGATTATGAGGGGCCTAATCAACAATGGCGAATCAGAACCACCTGTTTCGTTTAAAGAACACTACTTGTACGGCAACTACCGTCATCAAAAAGGCCAGGAAGATCCAAAATGCAGCCTCGTTGTTTACCCCGGGCATTCCGGCTATGTTGATTCCAAACAACCCGGTCAAAAATCCCAGTGGTAAGAAAATAGCAGTCACTACCGATAAGACATACAAATTTCTGTTTAGTTGGTCGCTGAGTGAGCTGGCAAGCTCATCTTTTACAATCTGCGCGCGTTCGCGGATCGCATCCAGATCTTCAACATAACGGGTTACCCGATCATGACTCTCCTGCAAACTTCGCACATGCCGGTCTGATAACCAACTCACCTCGGCACGACGTAATTGGCCAATCGCTTCGCGTTGCGGAGCAATATAACGTCGAAACAGTATGGCGCGTTTTCTTACGTCAGTAATTTTTCTTCGCAACTCAGGCGCAGGGTTCTCCAGAATTTCTTCTTCCAGAGCGTCGGTATCGTCATCCAGATCTCCCAGCACGGGCTCCATGCGTTCCAGCAACTGACCGCAAACCTGTGTGACCAGATCGGCTATTGATTTTGCGCCTCTACCCGCCAGCAATCGCTCGCGAGCATCAATCATGGATTTCAGACGCCGGAATCGACTGCTGACTAGCAAGTCCTTTTCTATCCACAGACGCACCGCAACCATATCTTCGGCGTTTTCATCGGCATTTAGGTTCACCCCACGCAGGATCAAGTGCACGTTGTCATCAAGCTGCAGGCAACGTGGCCGTACGTCCCGCTCAAGCATTGCTTCTGCAGTGGAGATGTCCAGCGACGGTGAAAACTCCGTCAGCATTTCGGCCGATTCGCACTGCGCAGCGTCAATATGTATCCAGCGCGGGCCGCGTGCTGGTTGCAAGAGCTCACTGGGCGTTAACTGACGCGCTCCCCCTAATCCGTCAAGCTCAAGAGCGGATAAAATAGCGGTCATTGTTTGCATACCCATGCTTTATTCCACACCAGGGTCCGCAGGCGGAATCATGTGCACATCTCGCTGCGGGAAAGGTATTTGAATAGCATGCTCTCTGAAGGCCGCATCAATTGAAAAGTTAAGGTCACTTTTTACAACTGGCCACATCCTGATGTCGCGCACAAAGCACCTAAGTTCAAAATCCAGCGAACTATCACCAAAACCAGTAAATAGCACCTGCGGAGGCGGAACCTTTCGGAAATTGCCTTCTTTCAAGACCTGCTCATGTTCGTTGGCAATCCCCAGCAACAACTCTTTGACCAAGCCGGTATCGCTGCCATAGGCAACGCCAACGGTCACTTTCACACGACCGTGCGGGTCGTTCAAGGTCATGTTCGTGACTTGCTGCGAAATAAACTCGGAATTTGGCACCATAACATCCGACCGATCGAAGGTTTCTATTTCGGTTGAGCGCACTCGAATGTTTTTCACAAACCCTTCTGTGCCACCTACCACCACCCAGTCGCCGCGCCGTATGGGCCGTTCAAACAACAGAATAATGCCCGAGACAAAATTATTGACGATATTCTGCAGGCCAAAACCAATACCTACTGACAGGGCACCGGCCACAATTGCCAGATTTTGGAAACTAAAGCCGGCCAACGACAAGCCAATCAGCAGCGCTATCATGAAACCGGTATAACCGGTTAAGGTCACGACGGTTTCTTTGGCACTCGGCTCAAGCCTTGTGAGCAGGGTAGAGCGTTCGGTCAGGCGCTGCTTGATCGCATTTGATAACAACAGCACAGTTGCGAACAACATCACGCCGAACAATATTTTTGCAGGTACTAGCTGGGTATCACCTATCGAGAAACCCTCGCTGAACGCGTTGCTGAACCATGCTTTGCTGACATGCCAGATATTCCAGGATTGCAGAAATACTATTGCCGCAACAATCCAGACCAATATCAGTGCCAGAAAACGAAACCACACCAAACCCGAAATATGCTCACCGGGCTCAATCGACAGGCGCGCGCGGATGCTTCTATGCCACTCCCGTTTGCCCGTGTCCAGGCCATCGAACACCTCTTTAGTAAATTCGTTAAGCAGCCAGAGCAAGGAAAACGCTACCAAAGTACCAATGAAGCCTTGGATAAGAAACGCTGCAAAATTCTGATAGCCGGTCAGATCAGCCAGTACAGCTATCAGAAGTATCAGCACCAACACGGTGCGCAGGCCGCGGCCGCGCCCTTCCATTTTTTCCAGACTGTCGATAAGCCAGAGCAACCAGATCAGGCTGATACCAATCGCAAGTCTTAGCAAAAGGGCCAGTACATTGGCTATTTCCGCTGGCATTCCGGAAATAGAGGTCGTCAGCTGCAAGACAACATACACCAGCACCAATACCAGCAAGCCGCGCAATCGATTGGCCAACGCAATTCTTCTGCGCGGTTGCACCGGTACAAACAACCATTGTTCATTGGCCGGTTCAAGCGTGGCTCGGATCATCACCATAGACCACATAAATACTGTTAGGATATAGCTCAAATTACGAACGTATTCCGCAGCATCGCCAGACGCACCACCCAGTAGCAGCCATTTGAGACTTATTACAGTCAATGGCAACAACACAATCGCAAATCGGCTTATCGCCTCACGAAACGCCAGGCTGAATCGATGAAAGCTGCCAAAACCGTGTTCTTGCGTCAGCTGTTCGGATTTGCCGCGGCGAAACAGAGTTACATAGATACCAACCAGTAATGCAACCACCCCAAAATACAACCACTGAGTCCGCAAGCTCAGCCCGTCAACCAGCTGTTGCCACAGCGTATCGCCAACGCTCGACAATGAGTTCAGAAGGCTAGTGCGCTGCGCGTACAAGGTTTGGACGGCATCAAATGCATCGATGTTCTGGTCCTTTAGCCGCAACATCAGGAGTGAACCTTTATAGTCGGTAAGCGAAGCCAGCAAGTGATCGGCCCGATTGCTCAGCAGTTGGCAATCCAGGGCACGGCGCTGAATCTTTTCTAGCTCAGACGACAACGCAGCCAGTTCTTCTTGCAACGGCCGCGACAGTGCCACGTCATTATCTTCCAGGCCGAGCGTGGCCTGCTCATTCTTCAGTCGGGTACTGTTTAACTGCTCGCGAGTAATGCACTCATTGGTAATGGCTCTCTGGGCGCTGACAGTTGCCACAGTGTAATCGATATCATCTGCCGCCAGAGTATTGTCACGAATCGCGTTTTCAAGCGCCAAAAAATCACTGCGAATACTACTGGTGTCAATGTCCTGCGCGGCAAGCAGCGAACTGTTCAACAGCGGCCATAAAAACGCCAAAAGGACTGTTATTTTTTTTAGACTCAATGCAAGTCTCCCAGTGCTTGCGGCGGCCAAGTGGCGGACAAGCGGGTATTAACGCTGACAATGGGGCAGCAGCTTCGCCGCCAGATCATGCCCCAGCGCGGTGCAGGCACGTTCCGATGGATGATAACCATCCTCGGCGAAGCTGTCTGCATCGGCGGCCAAATCGATGCGCGAATACTTCACACATTCGAACTTGCTTATCTCTGCCAGCGCAGCTTCTTCAAACTGCCTGGCACGCAATCCGAACAGGGCTCTCAAGGGCTGTGGCAGCAATGGAAATTCGCCCATGGGCGGCAAACCAATCATTAAAATGCTTGCCTCAGCACACCTTTCGCTCAGCGCCTGCAGCAAATTGCGCAAATCAAGGCGCCATTGGCGCAAGGTGCGCAAGCCCGTCACATCGTTGACACCCACCGAGACAAGCACGAACTCTGGCGAGTTGTCAGGCGGTTGGGAGTTCAATAACTCCAGCACCTGCGCCGCGCGATGCCCTGATTTGCCGGCAGCATGCCAAGCAACCCTTGCGCCTAACTGCTGCGCAAGACTTGCCGCAGTTTGACCGGGTATCGCGTGTTGCAGGCCAGACGTTCCTACACCATCGATTATGGAATCCCCAATGGAGTACAAATGAAACCTTGATTCACCGCTACCAACCACACCTGTTCGGGCACCGGGTGCAGGGGCTGCACGATGTGCCATGCGCCGCACATATAACGCCTGGGGGATAATAAGAATGAAACCCAACCAGAACAGGGCCGATCGATACCGCATTGTCCGGGCTACTGGTACTCGTAGCGCAAATCAACTTCCATGCTTTTACCGTCGGCATCTGGGAGCTGCCCCTGCCCTACAAACCGCAGCAATCGCTGCGTGTCGCGTTCGTACACTAAATCGATAGGGGCGGCTAATGCAGACACCAGCCAATTAGCGGGGGATATTCTAAGGCAGATGGCGCGGTCAAGATTGGTACCGTCGCCCTGCTCACATTGTCTGGGCTTCAGTTTCAGCCCTATAGTGCTGTCACGCAGCGGTAACATAAAGCGAAACTTCACCGTTTGGCCTTGGCTCAACGCGTCCCAATGGCTACGAACATAGTTGTCGAAGCCGGCATCCACAACATCATGCTTGTCAGGTTTAAACGTGGCTGTGTTGTTGGCCGTGCTATCTTCGAGATTGGTAATCGTGACTTTGCATACATCGGTGCCATGCTCTATTGCCGTTGCCCGCTTCACGCGGTAATCATCAACTTTCACGTCGGGAGCGTATGCGCTGGTGCTGTAGTCAATCAGTTTTTCGGCAACAAGTGCTCTGTCGGCATCAAGATACACCACCTTATGCAGGGTATCGCCCACTTTGTAATGCTCTTCTATATACAACAGCGTACTGCCACCTGGTTCAAAAGCCTTGCCAGTGACATAAGGTTGCACGTCTTCAACGACGGCTGCAGACGCATGCACGTTGACCAGAAAAGTCAGCAACAGCACCATACCTGGCGCCGTACTACTGAGCAATTGCGGGCGTTTCAAGGCGTGCCGGTTTTGCCGCAAGAACCTGTACAGTGCTAATGACACGCTCTCGAAAACCGCCTTCGCAGTAACAAAGGTAGTACTCCCACATACGGCGAAAACGCTCGTCAAAACCGTACGATTGCACGCTCTCAATCTTACTGTTGAAACGGGCACGCCAATGCGCCAGTGTCTCGGCATAATGCAAACCTATGTCTTCCAAACCAACAATCATCATATCAGTATCATTTGCGATATGCGTGGCAATAACTGCATTTGACGGTAAGCAGCCACCGGGAAAAATATACTTTTTAATAAAATCGACAGAGTTCTTGGCAAGTTCAAAACGCTGGTCTGCAATAGTGATGGCCTGAATCAACATCAAGCCATCCTGTTTCAACAAACCACTGCAAGTGCGAAAAAATTCATCGTAGTATTCGTAACCAACGGCTTCTATCATTTCGACGGAAACCAACTTGTCATAGCGTCCTTGCAAGGCACGGTAATCCTGGTTGAGCAGCGTTACCAAATGCCCGACGCCTGCCTCGGTTATGCGTCGCTGTGCACGGGCAAATTGCTCATCTGAAATAGTGGTCGTTGTTACTTTACAACCGTAATGCGTGGCCGCGTAACAGGCTAACGCACCCCAACCGGTGCCTATCTCCAGCAGATGGTCATTCTCATTGAGCTGCAGGCGCTCACAAATGCGTTGTATCTTGAACTGCGCCGCTTCTTCAAGGCTGGCGTTTTCGTGCGGAAAAATTGCCGAGGAATACATCATCGAACGATCCAGAAATGCTTCGAAAAAATCATTGCTCAAATCATAGTGCGCAACAATGTTTTTCTTGGACCCCTGTAACGTATTTCTCGCACTGATTCGCTGCAGCAAGTTAGACAAGGTTGCCCGCAGCCCGCCATGACTGTCCATGGCAGTCATGGTGCTCATATTGGCGCAAAACACGCGAATCAGCGCAACGACGTCTGGGCTCGTCCAGTACCCAAGAATGTACGATTCCCCCGCGCCCAGCACACCACTGCGAACAATTTGCGCGTAAGCATCATCGTTTTTGATGGTGACACTGGCCTGCAATTCCACACGCTCGGTATTGGCAAGTCCGAATTGCTGAACACCAATACCGTCGGTTAGCGTGATACTGCCCACCTGCAAGCGGCCAAGCAGGGAATGAACCAGCTTGCGCGCCATTCTATTGCCGCGCAATGATTTCTTCTGTTTGAGGATATTGAGGCTGGCTATTGAGGCCCCCGAATGTCCCGAGTCGTTCGAATGTTCCAATACATTGTTCATAAAATTCTATTCACATACCATTATTGATGCTTCGGATGGGCCACTACAGGCACACCCCGCAGAAACAACTTCAACGCCTGCCAGTGAATCGCCAGGAACACTTTCATGGTCATCCACGGGTAACACAGCAGTACCTTTCCTTTTGTTGCTGAGGATAAGCCCTCGTTTTTTAAGGCCAGGGTTGCATCGAAAACGCAGCACCCGTCTTCCAGATTGCGAAGATGTACTACCACGCGATCACCTGGTGTGTTGCAACAAAATTCGTACTGCATGCTCATCGGCAAAAACGGTGAAACATGCATCTCCTTACCAAACTGAATACGCTGCGTTCTTAATTCAGGATCACACCGCAACACGTAGCGTGTGCGCTCTTTCCAAGGCGTGTTCGTGACCTCCAGAATCACCGCTTGCAACCCCGTATTGTCCTGATTAAAACAAAACACAACTGTGATCGGGTTGATCAGATAACCGAAGATACGCGGGTTGGTTAACATCAGTATCTGACCACAGTGTTTGATGCCCAGAACCTCGTTGAGCGACCACAAGACCTCATCACGCAGCGTTCGTGAACTGGCCAGATAGTCTGCTCGATTAAACTGAACCAGCGCTCTGCCGCAGCCCCATAAGCGACCAGCGCCGAACAGTGCTGACACTTTGTCCAGATTTACCAGCGTCATAAACACGCGATAGTGAAAGTCACGTTTAGTGGTTCTGAAACGGCGATGCCGAACAGTACCTGTAAACACGCCGCCATCGAATTCCGCGTTGTTCATGGGCACAGACATGACCGGACTCATTGACATGGATTCAATCGGTCAACAACTCGCAGCGCACTGCTCACTCCATCTTCATGAAATCCGTTGCGCCAGTATGCGCCACAATACCAGGTGTTTTGCACGCCATTGATTTCCGACCATCGTGATTGCGCGGTCACGGCACCCGCACTGAATTCGGGGTGTGCGTACTGATAACGCCCAAGTATCTTGCTTGTCTCTATGCCCTCATCGTGATTGAGTGTTACGCAAAATGTGTGCGCGGATTCAATGCGCTGCAGAATATTCATGTTGTACGTGAGCACCGGCAATTCCTGTCCTGAGTTGGTGATTCGATAGTTCCAGCTGGACCAGGTTGAGTGACGCTCTGGTAAAACGCGTGTGTCGGTATGCAGCACCACCGAATTCTGCCGGTACGGAATGGCCGCCAGAATGTCGCGTTCGGCCTCACTTGGATCCGCAAGCATTGATAATGCGTCATCAGCATGAGCCGCAACCACTACGTGATCAAACTCTTCCTTGCCGAAGCGTTCAGTAAGCACGGTTACCCCAGTTTCATGGCGCACAATTTTTTGAACAGGGCAGCTTAAGCGAATGTGGTCTTTGAACGGCTTTGACAGCGGGGCAAGGTAGCGGCTGGACCCGCCAAGCAAGGTTCTCCATTGCGGTCGGTCGCGAAGTTGCAACAAACCATGGTTTTTAAAAAACCGCACGAAGAACAGCACAGGAAAGTCCAGCACGGCTTGCTGGCTGGACGACCAGATAGCCGCGGCCATTGGTGCGAGATAGTGCCGCACAAACGCGGTGCCATACTTGTGTTGGTGGAGATACTGGTCCAGCGTTTGCTCTGGGTCCAGTTCACCGTGCTCAAAATGATGCTGCGCTTGCCGATTAAACCGCAGAATATCGCGCACCAGGCTCAGAAAATACGGCGACAGCAGGTTTTTCCGCTGAGCAAACAGCGTGTTCAGGCTTCCACCACTGTATTCCAGACCGGTACGCTCACAGCACACACTGAATCCCATGGTCGTGGGCTGCGAAGGGATGCCCATGCTGTCCAGCAGCTTGATAAATTCCGGGTAAGTCCGATCGTTAAACACAATAAATCCGGTATCAATGGCGTAGTTTTCGCCATCAACAGTCACGTTTTTAGTGGCCGTGTGGCCGCCCAGACGATCAGCCGCCTCAAACACCGTAACCGCGTGATTGCGGCTCAGTTTGTTGGCCGCTACCAGGCCCGAAATACCTGTTCCAATAACTGCAATACGCACGCTTTTCTCACCCACTGTAATATTCCTGTCTACGAAGCCCGGGCCTGACCCAGATCACCCCCGAACAAGATTATTCGCGCAGTGATCCAACGACCCTCAGCGGGCGTAGTACAGGTCGGATACAATGAAGGTCATGGATATGGCAGAAGCACAACAACTAGCGGGCTGGCTCGACGCAGTCGCCGCAGATCAAGATAAAGCAGCCTTCAAACAGTTATTTGATCATTATTCAGGCAGAATCAAGGCGTTCGCGATGAAATCGCCCGGCGTGTCGGGTTCGGCCACGTTGGCAGAGGAAATCGTCCAGGAAACAATGATCAAAGTCTGGAACAAAGCCTCTTTGTACGACCGCTCCAAGGCAAATGTGGATGCCTGGGTATACACCATTGCCCGAAACGTGCGTATCGATATACAGCGGCGCAATAACAAGCATGACAACTGTATTGAAGTAGACGACATATGGCAGGAGAGCGACGAGCCCGGCCCTCTCGTGCAGCTTCGTCAGCGCCAGCTGGCGGACAATATCCGTGCTGGCCTCGAACAAATTAACCCCGAACAGGCCCTGGTGCTGAAAAAAATGTACCTGGAGGGCAAATCTCAGCGCGAGATTGCAGAAGAATTCAACATTCCACTGGGCACCGTCAAATCCAGAACACGATTGGCCCTTGCGCGCCTTAGACTGTTGCTGCAGGAGAAAGAGCTATGAGCCATCACCCAAGCGAGCACTTATTGGCTGAATTCACCAGCGGCAGCCTCAACACCGGCGCTGCGCTGTGCGTGCGCACTCATCTTGAGCAATGCCATGATTGCAACCGGGTCGCCGAAGACCTGAATGTTCTAGGCGCGGTAATGATGCGCGACAGCGACCAGGCGTCCTGCAGTGATGACTTGTTTAGTCGTGTACTGGATCAGCTAGGGTCCAGCGCGCCGCAGGCGCCCTTCAGCCGATCGGCAGGCAGCAAGGCCCTGTCATCGCTGATTCCTGGCGGTATCCAATCTGTGCCCTGGAAAAAGATTGCCGGTGGCGTCAGCAGCTATACCCTGCCAATTAATGATGGCGAGTACAGCGTAAAATTACTGCGTGTGGAAAAAGGCAGAAGCGTTTTTCAGCACACCCACACAGACACTGAACTGACCGTATTGCTGCAAGGCGGGTATTCCGATGAGCTGGGCAGCTACACCGCCGGCGATTTCATAGAGTGTGATGGCAGCCATGTGCACAAACCCGTTGCCCACCGCGATCAGGACTGTATTTTGCTAACGGCTGTGTCTGGAAAATTGCGTTTTACAGGCGCAGTTGGCCGGCTATTAAACCCTCTCGTTACCTTCTAACGTCGCATTCGCTGTTATGCCGCGTTCGCTGCTGTGGTTCCGCCAAGATCTTCGCGTTATTGATAACTCCGCTCTGGATGCAGCGGTCAACCAGGGTAACGCGATCATTGCGGTTTACATACTTGATGAGGAAAATCTTCGCGCCTTAGGGGGTGCCAGCCGTTGGTGGTTGCACCACAGTCTGGCCGCACTGCAAGCCGATATCTCAGGCCTGGGTGGAACCTTGCATCTTTTTCATGGCAACTCGCAAAGCATTCTCAGCGAACTGTGCGCCGCCAATGATCTTAGCACAGTACATTTAAGCCGCTGTTACGAACCCGACGCTGCCGCATTGGAACAGCGGGTCTACAAGGTGCTGCAGCCGGCTGTCGACGTGCACCGCTATTGCGGCACGTTGTTGTTCGAACCGGAATCGATCGTTAAAGACGACAACAGCCCGTACAAGGTATTCACTCCTTTCTATAAAAGCTGCCTGCGGCGACCATCGCCCGGCCGTGCGCCTGTGCCACCCGACGCCGGCAACTGGTTCAATGACACACTACCAGGTTCGTGCACGTTGGAGGAACTGAACTTGCTTCCAGTAGCACCGGACTGGGCCGGCGGCCTGCGCGACACCTGGCAGCCCGGTGGGCAGGGTGCGCATCACAAGCTGCAGCATTTTTTGGCTGAAGCCGTCGCTGACTACAAAACTGATCGCGATATTCCAGCCATTGACGGTACATCACAAGTGTCACCACACTTGCACTTTGGCGAGATCAGCCCCAGGGTCATCTGGCATCAGGTAGAGCAAGCCGTGCAACAAAACCCGGATATTCAGGAAGGCGCTACGGCGTATCTGCGAGAACTTGTCTGGCGTGATTTTGCGTATTACTTGTTACACCACTGGCCCACGTTACCAACCGACCCGTTTCGACCGGAGTTTGCCGGTTTTCCCTGGCAGGATGACGAGCAGCTACGCAAGGTGTGGTCGAAAGGTCAGACCGGTTACCCGCTGGTTGACGCCGGCATGCGGCAACTATGGCACACCGGTTGGATGCACAATCGCGTTCGAATGGTGGTGGCATCGTTCCTGGTGAAGCACTGCTTACAACACTGGAAACATGGCGAGGCATGGTTTTGGGACACGCTGGTTGACGCAGACCAGGCGAATAATACGGCAAGCTGGCAATGGGCCGCTGGGTGTGGCGCTGATGCAGCGCCCTACTTCCGTATATTCAACCCAACCTTGCAAAGCCAGAAATTTGATGCCAAAGGTGACTACATTCGCCAGTACGTTCCGGAACTGGCTGCCCTACCCGCGAAATACATTCACGAGCCAGGTAAAGCGCCCGCTCAGGTTTTGAAAGACGCCGGCGTTGAATTGGGTGTGAACTACCCGTTCCCTGTGGTAGAACATAAAATGGCGCGCGAACGCGCACTGGCAGCGCACAAGGCAATGCCGAAAAACTCTGGCTGATTAAGTCCTGCCTCGCTATGCTAGTGTCCCTTGCCAATATAGTCGATATTCCCTGCGGAACACGCCTGGAAGAACGCCATTGTGATGGCTCTAATTGGTACGAACTTATGTTAAGGGACACTAGACACTGAATTGCGCGAGAACTGTTTTTGTTACTAGACCGAGTCTGTGCGGTGGTTGATCTTGAAACCACCGGAACCAACGCCAGCCGAGACCGCATTACCGAAGTGGGCGCACTGTTGTTGGACACCGACGGTGCCGAGCACGAGTTTCAAACACTACTGAACCCGACCATCAGCATTCCTCCCTACATTTCATCGCTGACCGGTATCACCAATGGTATGGTTGCTGATGCCCAGGGGTTTGAAGACATAGCGCCGCAACTGTGGTCATTGATCAACGACACTGTGTTTATCGCCCACAACGCACGATTTGATTACGCATTTCTAAAACAAAACTTTGCGCAATGCGGCTACCGTTTTCGACCGAATATAGTGTGTACGGTGAAACTTGCGCGGCGCCTGTTCCCGCACTGGTCCGGATACAGCCTTGGCAAGATAATTGCCCGAATTGGCTACACCGCTAACGACCGACATCGTGCGATGGCTGATGTGCAGGCAACAAGGGCGTTTCTAAATTACGCCATAGACCAACATGGCTTGACCGCAGTGAACGCCGCTGCCGCCGAACAACTCACCGGCGCCAGTGTTCCGAGTTACCTCGACAGCAGCATGATTCAGGCCATTCCTGACTCACCCGGCGTGTACTATTTCTATGGAGAAGACGAGTCGTTGTTGTATGTTGGCAAAAGTAAAACCATGCGCACCCGCGTTAAGTCACATTTTGGGGCCGATGTTAGGGAGCCTCGTGAGATGCGAATGGCACAAGAGGTTCGTAACGTGAACTACCAGCCATGCGCAGGCGAGCTTGGCGCGTTACTGCTGGAAAATCATGATATAAAAAACTTGCGACCCATCTACAATCGCCGCCAGCGGCCCATGAAAAAGCTGTGGACGATAAAACTCCATGAAGACCGGAATGGCTACCTGCACAGCCAGGTGAAAGACCGCCTGGTAGAACACGCACCAGAAGGCATTAGCTATGGAATTTACAGTTCGCGCAGTTCAGCCACCAGTGCATTGCGAAACCTGGCGGATGAGCACATGCTGTGTAAAAAACTGTTGGGGCTGGAAAAGGGCAAGGGTGCCTGCTTTGGTTTCCAGTTAAAGAAATGCGCCGGTGCCTGTATCGGCCAGGAAAGTACCGTGCAGCATAATGTGCGTTTGCAATTGGCACTGGAAAGCAAGCGCGTTGATAGCTGGCCCTATGACGGCGATGTACTGGTGTGCGAAACCAATACCGAGCACAACATCACTGATGTTCATGCCGTATCGAACTGGGCGTATCTTGGCAGTTGGCGTTTGCAGGGCTCGATCACAGCAAATGAGCTAACAAGCGAGTCAGTAACGCAGTTGGACGATAGCGCCACCAGGCTCACAACAATATCATTGGGTTTTGATAAAGACACTTACCGAATTCTGCACAAATTTATGATCAGAGACCGCAGCGGCACGCTGACCATTAAAACCCTTGCTGACGCAAGCCTAGTAACGCTCGACTAACATATGTCGTGGAAATGGCTCCAGGTAATATTGTGATTGAGCGTATTCGTTAGGAAAATTCAATAAATGATGCTTCAGCAAAGTCATTGGCGCCTGGCGTGGCAATTCACAATTCCGATACGCTAGAATGGATTCGGCCAGTTCTTCGCGCTCTCGTGGTTTAAGCGAGTTTTTGACGTAGCCCTGCAAATGCATCAATACATTGCTGTGCTGCCCCTGTGTTGGCACCCTCGCCATGCCCGCCATGAATTCAATAATGTAATTCTGCGCAAGCTCCGTCAGTTCACGGGAAGCCAGGTTAGCCAGCATTGGACCAAGACTGCGGTACGCTGATTGGCTATGGGCCAATAGCAAGAATTTGTGCCTGCGGTGAAAGTCCAGCAGACCAGAGGCAGAGAGCCCTTGGCTTTCCAAAGCGCGCCAGCGTTGCAGTGCAAACACCCTGGTAAGAAAATTCTCAAACAAGCCACGATCGTTTAAGCGCCCGTCTTCTTCAACCGGCAAATGAGGCAGGCGCCTGATCAGTTCCGCGGTGAACACACCACTGGTATCATGGCCCAGCACATTACCTTGTTCGTTGTAGCGTTTTACGCCTTCCATGCCGCATGAAGGCGAACCCTTGCAGACAATAAATCCACAAAGCTCCGAGCTGCTCTCAATTGACTTGGCGACACGACCGGCGTATTGCTGCAATTTCGACGTGACGTTCAAAGTGCCGTCACTTTCGATCACCTGCGGTGCATTCTGTTCGCCTACCAGGCGCAGTGTTTTACGTGGAACTCCCAAGCCAATGGCCACCTCCGGGCAGAATGGCCTGAGCTCGAACGACTCCTGAAGCTTCTTGCGCAACTTGAAGCGCTTACTGGCGCCATCGTAGCGAACTTCCTGGCCTGCCAGACAGCCACTCAGCCCAAGTACAATTTTAGTGTCGCTCATACACTACCTGTCTATCCACACCCATGCTGCACCCCCGCCAAACGGTTGAAAGCTAGCCGGGTGTGTTGATCAGGCGGCAACAGCGCCCGAAACGTGCAGACCCTGCAGGGCCGCCAGTAAACGATCGCGTTCATCTTCGGTTTCCCGCGTTCCAGGCACCAGGTAAGGATCTCGTGGAATTCTATCCAAAAACAGTTCGCCGCTCACCAGGCCAGCTTCTGTCGCGGCCGCCAGCCATACAATGGTATCAGCCCCTTGCTCGGGTGTACGCAAGCCTTTCTTCATGAGGGAATAAAATTCAGGCAAGGCGCTTTCAACACCGGGCGTGTCGGCCCAACCGGGGTGCATGGCATTCACCTTGATGTTAGTGTCTTGCCACTCGTGCGCCCACTCCTGGGTAGCAATCATCAAAGCTCGCTTGGCTTGCGCGTAGGCAACGCTTCCAGAAAAACCGGACGGGTTTGGATCATACAGCTTCGCTACATCCAGCTTCTGCGTGTACATGCCCCCGGACACCACGTTGATCACTCTGGCGGACGCGGATTTCTTCAGCAGGGGTAAGAGCCTGGTGGTCAGTGTAAACGGGCTCAACAACAGCAATGCGAGGCTTTCATCGTAGCCTTCTGCCGTGTTGCGCTGCTTGTCGAACAAGGCACCGGCATTGTTAACCAACACATCAATCGGTTCTTTGCGGCGCTTCAAACGTTTTGCCAAAGCTTCTGTTTCGGCCAGCAGGCTCAAGTCTGCCAGCTCCACTCGAATGTGCTGATTGCCGGAGTCGCTGATCAACTGCTTAACGACTTTGTTGGCTTTCGCTTCATTGCGCATGACCAAGGTGAGTTTGGCACCTCGCCTGGCCAATTCCTCGGCGGCAGCCAGACCAATGCCGGATGACGCGCCGGTAATCACCATATGTCGTTCGCGCAAATCTGCTGTGAGCGGCGTGAATTGCTGCCTGGACGTTTTGTACCCCAGCTTTGAAAACTGAGCCATGCCCGGCAATACCAGCTTGTCGCCCAGAGACGACCGAAACGATTGCTTGGGTGCGGGAAAATTATCTTCCAGCGCTTCTTTCAGGCCCTGAAGCGCCTTGCGCCCCATCTCGTCCATGGCCGACGGAAACGCCGCGGCCATACGTGAAGTGACTGCAGACGCAGCTCCATTGTAAGTAAATGCTGCTGTGTAATCGATGCGTGTTTGGTTCTTGCCAAGCTTTTTAAGGCGGATAGTGTCCAGAACTTCAAAAAACGCGCTGCGACCAGTGAGCACCAGCAATTCATTCGGTATGACCCTGTCGAGCGAGTAATCGAGCTTGATTGAGCCAACGGGTAACGCGCATTCAACCGCAAACCGCGACCCTTCTTTGCAAGGCCCAGACTGCAAACGCCGTGCACTCAGTACACCCGGATCCCATTCCTGACAACGCGAGAAATCAAGCAAATAGTTGAAACATTCATCAATGCTGCGTGGGACGTCGATAATCTCATTAAGGGTTGTCACTGTCTCTCCTGGTTAAGGTTACTCTGCGTATACTTATACGCCTGGAAGCGCATATCGGTTCAATATTGCCGTGTGATTATTGGCAGGTTCTGCTGTCTGATGGTGACTCCGCGCTGCTGATGTCCAGCACGTACCACAGATAGCAGCGCGAGAATATGCCGTTCAATATCAGGAACAGAGCCACCACACCGGCCATAATGTCAGCGATAGTGTAACTGGGTTGCTGCAATAGCCATAGGGCCAGTATTACTCCGAATATCAGCCGCACCACACGTTCAACATTTCCCAAATTTCGTTCAATCATAGTGTTATCTCAACCGTTTTTCGGTTTAACAATTCATGAGCAGCAAGCTACGTGGCGTATTTGCGTTCAGATCAGTTCTGGCGCGACAAATTTACGTACTGCAAACTCCTGCATGGTTTTGTGATCCGGGTAAGGCGGCGCGGCGTAAAGCAAACCACAACGAGCAAAAAAACACGCTAAGGACCGCTAAGGCTGATCATGATTTCCGACGACGCATTCGCTGTACAAACGCAGTTAATTGAACGCGGGCTAGAAACCCCGCGTATTGACAATGGTCTTAGCAATGATCAGAAATACGAATTGATTCGCGGCCATATGGCCGAGGTTATGAGGGCTCTCGGCTTAAACCTGGAAGATGACAGCCTGCGGGAAACGCCGCATCGTATCGCCAAGATGTACGTGCATGAAGTGTTCGGTGGTCTCGACTACGAAAACTTTCCCAAGCTTAGCGTGATCGAAAACAAAATGGGCGTGGAAGAGATGGTGAAGGTACGCGACATCAGCGTACTAAGCACTTGCGAGCATCATTTCGTAACCATCGACGGCACGGCTAAAGTGGCTTATATTCCTGGTAAACGCATCATTGGCCTGTCAAAAATAAACCGCATCGTACATTTCTTCGCGAAACGCCCCCAGGTTCAAGAACGTTTAACGCAGCAGATATTGGTTGCATTGCAAACCATACTCGAAACAGACAATGTGGCTGTTAGTATTGAGGCAACGCATTACTGCGTTAAGTCGCGCGGAGTGATGGACGTCAATTCTGAAACGGAAACCACCGCACTGGGTGGTGACTTTAAGTCCAACGATCGAACGAGGGCAGAGTTTCTTGCCTGATTCAGTGCGCGCACTGCGTATTGTTCTTGGTGATCAGCTCAACCTGAACAGCGCGTTATGGGATGACCTGGATACCGGTCAGGACATTGTGTTCATGGCTGAGGTACTGGATGAATCCATTGCGGTTCCGTCCAGCAAACAACGCACAGCCGTTTTCTTTTCCGCCATGCGCCACTTTGCCGCCGAGTTAAGAAGCCGAGACATAGCGCTTGATTATCAGCCAATCACCGAGCAAATACGCAGTTTGGGGTACGCGCTGGAAAATGCAATTACACGCCATAAACCCCAGCAGATTGTGTGCGTGGTACCTGGAGACGTCAGGGTACTCAAGTCATTGAATAACAGCTGTGAAAAGCTGCAAACGCCGATAGTCTGGCGACAGGATCGGCACTTTTACGCTGAACGTGGAGAATTTTCAACATGGGCTAATCACCGCAAAACGCTGCGCATGGAGTACTGGTACCGACACATGCGCCGCAAACACAATCTGCTTGTCGAGCAGGATGGCAAACCGGTTGGTGGTCAGTGGAATTTTGATGCCGAGAATCGCAAATCATTTCAGGCAGCAGGCCCAACATCGATTCCTGCACCGCCGACTTTCGAACGCGATGCTATTGACCGAGAGGTGCTAGCCGATATCGAATCGCTGTTACCAGACCTGCCGGGGCACCTGGATTCGTTTACCTGGCCAAGCACGCGCTCGCAGGCCTTATCTGCACTTAAGGTATTTATAGAAGACAGGCTGCCCTTGTTTGGCGACTACCAGGATGCGATGTGGACCGAGCACGGCACTCTGTATCACTCGCTGTTGTCGAGCAGCTTGAATTTAAAGCTGTTGGACCCAAGAGAGGTGGTTGATGCCGCAGTGGACGCCTTTGAGCAAGGCAAGGCACCAATCAATGCGGTGGAGGGCTTCGTCAGGCAAATCGTAGGCTGGCGAGAATATATTCGCGGCGTATATTGGCTGCACCGTAACGAGTGGTTAGCGTTTAATGCCTTGCAAGCCAGTCACGCACTGCCAGAGATGTACTGGAACGCCAAGACGGGCATGAATTGTATGCAGCACAGCCTTGAGCAAGTGCTCAATAGTGGCTACGGCCATCATATACAACGTTTAATGGTTACTGGCTTGTTCTCATTGCTGTGGGGCGTGAAGCCACAAGACATTCATGACTGGTATCTGGCCATGTATGTTGACGCCGTTGCCTGGGTGGAAATTCCCAACACCATCGGCATGAGCCAATACGCCGACGGAGGCATTGTTGGTTCCAAACCCTATATAGCATCAGGTGCTTACATAAATCGCATGTCGAACTACTGTAAAACATGCAAGTACAAACCCAGTGAAGCCAAGGGCGACAATGCCTGCCCATTCACTACCTTGTATTGGGGCTTTGTACACAAGCACAGCGAGCTTCTGGGGAACAACCCACGCCTGGCAATGCAGGTTAAGAACTGGAACCGGAAACCCGTCACTGAGCAACGCGCGATTCTGGATCGCGAACAATGGTTGCGCATACACGCAGCCGAAATATGATTGAAAATACAGGTCTATTGAGCCGCAGCGCTGAGCTCGCGCAGGGCGCGCAGCGCTTCTTCCGCCTTTTGACTTTGTACAAATATATGATCGTGGTAGTAGGCCGCAATCACATTCGCACTTATCCCATGCTCAGTCAACTTGGCAGACACAGCAGCCGTTAAACCCACGGCGTCCAGGCTCGAATGCACCGCCAGGGTAATTTGACGATAGGTGGTGTCATAGGAAAGCCCAGCCTGATCTGCGTCAAATGACAACAAAACCAACGTAATCCCTTCGCGCTCTCGAAACGTTGCCAGCGGGGTTAGCGTGTCAACTTCAGAACTACCGGCAGCCACTGTGCAGAACACGAATTCGCCGTCTTGCATCTCCGGTGACATTGTCGCGAGTAATTCGCTCAGCTCGGTAACACCCGTCATACCAAAAGCAGCCCTGTCTTACTGCTCACCGATTAGCTCATCGCGCTTTCGGGAATAGGTGTCGTAAGACTCAGTGACCTCGGCCATACATGCTTGGTATTGAGCTTGCGGCAACTCCTGACAGGATAATTGCGCATCATGCCGAGCCGCGTCATAAACTTGCTGCTGCGAGCACGCGACGAGCCCCAAACCCAGTGTTACTAAAATCATTGCCTTATTCGTCAAGTGCTATACCCTCTGGGAACTGACTCGTTTCGTCACGCATCTCATGTCGATAGCTGGCTCAGCACCTACACACAGAGGCAGCCACATCAACAATCTACGACTATGCTACCAAACTATCGAGTTTGGCAAAATTGATATTCATGTGTGCGCGTTGCGCGACAGGCAGGAGTTTCAAGACCCTGAAGGTGCCGCTGAGAAGCTAGGCATTTGCTCAGCGGCGTGGCCTATGTTCGGTGTGATTTGGCCATCAAGCCTGGTACTTGCGCACTTCATCGATAACTACGATACCGGTTCAAAGAGAATATTGGAAGTTGGCTGTGGTATGGCGCTCTCCAGTTTACTGCTTAACAAACAGCAAGCAGACATTACCGCTACCGACTATCACCCGGAAACAAGTAAATTCCTACAAAGGAATACCCAACTCAACGAAGACCGGGATATTGCGTTTGAACTGGTTAACTGGAGCGACAACAGCGACAACCTGGGCCGCTTTGATCTGATAATTGGAAGTGATCTATTGTATGAAGATGCTCATACCGAATTGCTGGCAAATTTTATAGAAGCGCACTCAATGCCGGCTTGCGAAGTACTGATTGTTGACCCCGGGCGCGGCCGAAAAAACAAACTGAGTGCACGCATGAAAGAATTCGGTTTTACATCTACTCACTTAAGGCCGGCTCACACAGACTTTCTAAAACAAGAATTTAAAGGACGCATATTAAAATTTGAGCGCGCATAGTTGCCGCAATACCACCCATAACAGGCCAAGTACTGTAACGAACCCGGCTGGGCTGCATTATTCATGAACGCGCGAACCGAAATCGCCAAAAGCTGGCCCCGCGAGCAAGGCGAGTGCTTTGAGTCAGGTCCGTAAAACACGGAGTAGCGCTGACGCGTTCAGTATTGGATGCTAAGCAGTACTATTTTTGCCAAGCAAGAGATGCTGAACACTGCCGCGAGATGCATAGCTGTGGAACAGCAGATAGCCACTTAGAAAAAAAGCGCCACCAAAAAAGGCAAATATTCCTAGCACTAACCCCGTGCCTGTGAACTGATGCCGCCATACGCGGCAGATAAAGTGATGCGCTAACACGACATGAAAAACCAGTTATAAGTTGGCAAGAAGCGCTGCGCAGCTGAAACAAATGGTTGAGACGAGAATACCTATAAAAGGTATTTTGAACCAGTATTTTTTCGCTAGCGCCAGATAGGATACGCCAACCAAGACCGGCAGATGCAGAAGCCACATTGACTCCCGGACTACGTGAAAGTGGGATACCGCCATGGGGAGATAGATAGCGCCGAAGACAATAGCCCCAAGACTATGGCTTGCGTTAAATCCGATCCAGGCGTTCCACATTGTCGTGTCTTTAGTAAGAATTGGAGTGGTGTTTTTCATAGCTTTTGTCACGTCAGAGTCATAGGCCTCAAACTTGTCTGTGAAAAAGGTATATACCAAGTGAACTGTACCCAGAAATCCGAAAATAGCGGCTCCGACACTGATTAGTATTTGCTCCATTACTGGCTGTCCGAGGGAAGCTTAAGGTCGCTGTCATCGGAGGTAAGGGCGCCGACCGGAACATGCTTTACAGCATTGCGATACATCATTTACTTGCCCCAAAACCAACAACCAGTAAAGCAACCAGAAATAGCAGAGAAATACCGAATGAAGTGGACCTCAGCAAACGAAAATCGAGATAGTAACACGCTGCGTAAATTGCCCTCGACGCCACAAAACCCCAGGACGCTATTGCAGTATGAGTGGGATTAGCCTGGGAAAAAATGCAGAATATCGACGCTAAAAGAAAAATTGCGATACTCTCATTCGTGTTTGCTACGGTTCTCGTAGAGCGAAATAAAAAGTCATCATGATTTGGGATAACGGTACTGCCAGGAGAATGTTTTGCTTTTATTCCCACTGCGTCTGCAACAAGGAGCTGTGTAAGCATCAACACTGCCAACACACCCATTGCTAGGATCGTACTTTCATACATCACTTCACTCCTATTGATACTTGAATTCTAATGTCGCGCTCACTTTCTGCCAGAAATACACTCACCAACGGGCCGATTCTTCCATGTATCGGCTTCTGCATGTTCCCGTTCAAACTCAATTTCGCGCAATATTTCTTAGATTTCCGGACGGATCATACTCCTCGCATGGCGTTCAGGGATTGCCCGCCTTAACTCAATAGCAGCCGCGGAATGCTTTAGAGTTGACCTCCACGTTATCACTAGCTATTGCCAGGCCGCAACCGGAAGCAAGCGAGCGCAAGAGTAACCTACTGTGCCTTGCTATGGATCATTTGAACGTCTTACATCGTACATGTACTTCAGCGGCGCAAGTGTTATTGCCAGGTTAATAAACAGACCAAACAGCAACAGCCTTTGTTCACCCCGACTGGCCTCTTCACTGAGGTTATTTGCGATAGCCATATAATGAGCGCCTAATTGGGTAAAGGCGTGCCAACCGTAAAGCGTGTACATCATGGTGGGGATGTAAAGCGCGGTGATGAGCAACAGCTGACTTCGGGTTAAAGTTTCTCCAGCCAGGTGCGCTACCAGTAGATAACCGCTCAAGAACGAAAGAAAAATAACATACATGTTACTTGCATTGGAGAGAAGGCTTTGCGCCAATGTCACAGCTTCATACTCAGTCATTCCAGTACCTCTTCCGATTCTCTCATTGGGGGTGCGAACTCCAATCATACCCCCATTTTCTGATTGCGCCGTGCGCCCCCCTAGCCAGGATCACCAAGTCCAAATTCCATGCAGTTTAACCGGATTGCTCCCCAACCTCCCATCACCTTGCCTGGCAAGTCCATAAGAATCAGAAGGATTACTGCGAAAATTCCCGCCGCGATTAATAGGTCACTGTGATCTGAAATGGCCTCCAGAAGTCTATTCATATCTGCTACTACCTTGACGCATATCGTTGCGACAAGGGGTGCCGAAATGCAGCGCTTTTACGCGTCCCAGCCTGCATCGCGGGCGACTTCACCGCCCTGTTACGTGTATCAGGTCCAGTCATATGGTTTGCATGTGACCAGCAGGCTTTTTTCCAGAGCCTCTTCCCGAAGATGCATGATTTCTTGATATTCAGTGCTGTTTATCATGGCCTCGAAAGCTTCCTTGCTTGGATACTTAACTACGAAAAATACGTCCGGGTTGAAGTCACCAATCAGACTTTCTTGCGGTTCGTAGTTATGCTGGGCCTCAGCACCTGCTTTTTCGATTAGCGGGGCAACAGCTGCACCATACTCCAAATATTTTTCCTTTCCGCCGCCCGGTTTAAACCATAGAGCGTTTAACATATAAACTTCTTGACTCAATTTTTCTTTCCTCATTGTTCAACAACAAACGTAACGTTGCGGTAAGCGGTGCCGTTTAGCGCAGCTTAACGGTGGCCAAGCGAGCGCAGCGAATGACTTGACCACCGTGTTATGTGGCATTTGATTGGTACCATCTTAGTGGTTTGCAGTTTTCTCTTTTGACGAACCCTTTAGCTTCGAGATCTAGCTGAACTGTTTTAGCCCACCAACCTGCAGTTGCTCCCTGCGGGAACACACTATCAGGTAAGTGGTTTTTCACTTCTCTTTGTATTTCCTTCTGAGTCAGACCTGGGCTGGAATTTGGCAAGATATGCAGGAAGGCCTTTTTCATAGCATAGTATTTCGTCGCGTTCACATTGGTAATTTGCCCCGGTACATTGACGTTTTGTACTTGCACCTTTTCGTCATTACCCATCGATCACACCTCTTGACACATAACATCCCAGCCTGCAGAGCGGGCGAATTCATCGCCCTGGTTTCATGGTCCCGCACCGCTGATTTCCTCTAGAAACTGGAGAGCCAGCCCTTGAGCCGCTTTCCCATGGTGGTTGTCCGTGTTACCCCATTCCCTACAATACCAGCATATTCGTTCTGCGATAGTGCCGCTAGCGTCTTCGCCCAGCTTTTCTCGCAGCCCCAGGATTTGTCTCCCCAAACGAATGAGTGATTCGGTTTCAGAGTCTGCTTCGAATCTCAAATGGGGAAAGGGATTGAACTCTGTCGTAGAAAAAACAAGGTCATTTTTTCCTTTCGCCGCATTCTCCAGATGTGGAACTATACGAAGCTTCAACTCGTCTTCCATCTTGTCCAGTTGCGCATATAGCTTTGCTTTAGATACCACTAGTCAATGCTCAGGAAACATAACGTCGCGGTACGCGGCGAAATTTAGCGCAGCCAAAAGCCGTCCCAGAGAGCGAAGCGAACGACTTGACCGCCTTGTTATGCGGCTGTACTTTCAACGTCCCAGCCAGGAAATACAAGTACCGCGGGGTGACACTTTAGTGCTCGAGCTAGAACCTTTGAACGCTCAATCCCAAGGTTAATTCGATTGTTTTCTATTGCGGAAATCGTAGACTGGGGAATGCCAGTAAGAGCTGCCAGGTCATTTTGACTCAATTCCTGTAATTCTCGAACAATGCGCACTGAGTCTCCAATTGAGACTTCGATGCTCTTCTTAGCTTTTCGATAATCACTCATTTCAGCTTCTCCCATAATCGTGTGGCGTCACCTTCTCGACCTGAACATAAACCTCTTCACGCTCAATCTTGTAGATAACACGATATTGCAAGTTTAGACGAGATGACCTATGACCACGCCACTCTCCGCGTAGAGCTTCGTCGTTAAATCCTCGAATCATTCTAAGGCCTTCCGGCCCCGAGACTCGAACGATATCTTTCCATTTCTCGTAGCGTTCCAGAACCTCTCTAGGAAGCCTAGGTAACGCCCGCGCCACTCGTCGATGTTCGTAGATTTCCCACATATCATATTAAGTATATATATCTAATATGGTATGTCAATATAAGCTGACGCATAATGTCGCGGTAAGCGGCGGGTTAAGCGCAGCTTAATTCGTCCGGTGGAGGCGTCAGCCGGAACGTACCTGACCGCCTTGTTAGCTGTCACTTGCCGCCCCTAGTGTGTCTGTTCATGGGGGTATAAATGAAAACAGGCATACCAGATACCTCCTGTACTCTTTAGATTACGCAAGTTTTCCTCTTCTGGGTCTCCCTCCTCTTGGTACTCGGAATCATAGCGCTCCTCATCGATTTGGACTGCAGAGATCGTTTCAATGGGGCGATAAAAATCCGCAAGTAAGCTTTCCTCTGCTCTTTCAATTGAATCGACGATCGCATTTGCAGGAACATATACATTAACGTAAGCCCCCGCGGAGTCTTCCGGTAGCTTGCTCCCGTCCATGTGGGTTACCTGGACCATTATTCTATAAACGTGTTTAAACATATTCTCTGAGACAGCTAACGTCGCGGTAAGGGGCGCCAAACAGCGCAGCTTTTTGGCGTCCCAGCGAACGTAGTGAGCGACTTGACCGCCTTGTATGTGTACCATGCACCAATGTTTACTACCGAATTGATAAGCGGGATAAAGAACACAAGCAAACCAATATACACTTGAATACGTAACATACGATGAGCTTTAAAGAGCAGCGCAGATAATTGGTTGTTGTCAGCTTCGGAGTGACAGTCTTTAGCCCAAAGAGTATTTATAAAGCTAATGTCCGCCATTAAGTGATATGAATTTTTGTAACGCGTCCCGAATATTTCCACTTCAATTTCATTCGAATAATCTACGATAGATTGTAGTAACCGAGCATACTTGACCATGAAAATGCCCATACCGATCAGAAATATTAGGAATAGGAGAACGATTATCGCGTCCATGAATTCTCTTTACACATAACGTCCCAGCCCGCGTAGCAGGCGACTTCACCGTCTTGTTATAGGTTTCCATAAGCTACGCACCAATATCTGAAAACAGAAGAAATAGCCAAAAGTTAGAAAAAAGAGCAAAAATGGCAGCCTATTTCCAGTTTTATGGTGCACTATGTCCTGGCTGCCTGCCCACGACCAAACGTAGTTTACATCCAGCAATTTGAGTATCTCAGGCTCAAAAAAGTAAGCGATCAATACTGCGATCGGTAGTGAGATAACTACTAAGAACATACGATTAGAGTAGGTCGGATTAGTGATGCCGAATTGAAAAGGCACCGTTAGCATGTAACACGTGGCATAGTAGATAATATTCTCAATCATAATACCTATAACGTCGCTGTAAGGGGCGCCGGAAAGTGCAGCTGTACGGCGTCCCAGCGAACATCGTGAGTGACTTGACCGCTTTGTTATGTGACACCACTTAGAACCGCCTTCGTTGAACCAACCGGCTCTCTTGCCATGTCCTTCAAAGAACTAACGAAATCATCTATGGCACTAGCTTCTGTCGATAACGAAAAATTCACGCTGGCTTTCTCCAGAGGGCGAGCCGAATCTAGAATAACTCTACTTAATGCCACATCAACCTTTGCCTCTCCAGCTGTTAATGGCCAATTAAACTGACCCACTATCGGCCAATAATTTTGACCCACCCCTGACTGGAATGGGCACTGTTGCCCTTATTCTTCCCGACCTTTGGCC
>JAUIET010000011.1 GCA_030429735.1 Gammaproteobacteria bacterium | reverse complement strand
CATTCACATCTATTCATGCTGGGAGGAGAGAGCTATCGATTGAAGCAGAAATTAACCCAATAGCCCCATGACGGGGTGGGTCAATTTTATTGGCCGAAACTGGGTCAAAATTGTTGGCCATTGACATCGGTTGAAGTATTCGACGATGACAAGATCCAAGGAGTAGCCTGCTATTTAAGTAGGGCGCAAATCGGTGGGTATCGAGGCGCCCTGGGTGTTGCTGAAGACACGTCAGATGCCTCTCTGGACTGTCGTCAGGTCGGAGCCATCTCGATACGCGAAACGTTCAGGAAAGGAGAATCTGTATTCCGCGAGCGGCGCTCTCTGATTTTTAAATCAATGAAGGTGCTGCGCTATTGCGATGAAGCCAGGAACGTCATTGTCTACCTGGTTTACAGCGAAAAAGTCATCGAGGGGTCACCGAAAAATTCCGTGTCGGCGGTTCCAATCGCTCACTGGGGTAACGCAGACAGAAATTCAATGCTTGCCCAGTGTCGCTATGAACGCTAACAGTGAAACATGTTGCGC
Source organism: Gammaproteobacteria bacterium (assembly GCA_030429735.1). Classification (GTDB taxonomy): domain Bacteria; phylum Pseudomonadota; class Gammaproteobacteria; order Pseudomonadales; family JAUIET01; genus JAUIET01. Next base: position 156,548 of record JAUIET010000011.1, on the reverse strand, counting down.
AGAGGCTTAACAATCAACCATAGGCAAAGGAGTCAAAAATGAATATTTATGAAAGACTAATCCAGGATCATGATAAACAGCGTGAACTTGCAGAGAAAATAATGGCAACCTCTGGAGACAGCGACCAACGCCGCGATCTGTTTAGGCGTTTCAAGGAAGAGCTTGACGCGCATGCGCTTGCCGAAGAACAGACATTGTATTCCGAGTTGATGGAAATCCCGGAAGGAACGGAAAAGGCACGCCATAGTGTAGCCGAACACAAGGACGCTGATGATTTGCTTCAAGAACTTTGCGAGTTGGATATGGGCAGCGGTGGATGGATCAACAAGTTTAAGAAGCTCAAACACGAGGTCATTCACCACGTCGACGAAGAAGAAGAGGACGTGTTCCCACTGGCCTCTAGACTGATTTCCGAACAACGTTCCAACGAACTTGCCAGTTACTTTGAAGATCGTAAGCAGGCAGAAACCAGCTAATTGCAATTAACCTATGACTTTTGCGTAAGTCTATCTGACAACCCACATTGGCATCGGCCATTTCAAGCAACATCCTTAGGAGGAAAAAATGTTTACTGCACATATCGCAGAACCCAATAGAGTAGAAGTCGTAATTGACGGTCAGTTAAATCGAGATCATATGGAGTCAGCCCTCGATACGCTAAAGGAAGTATCAGAGCAGATTGACAAGGGCTCTATTTCCGTTGAGGTTCGAAACTACAAGCTACCTACTCTGGGAGCTATTGGTGAGGAACTTTCCCGATTGCCAGAGATTCGCGACATACTGAAGCGATACACTCGTGCGGCAGTAATCACGGACAGCGACTGGGTGCAGTACGCCACTGAATTCCAGGGTGTGCTAATACCTGATCTGGAAGTAAAAGGCTTTGACCGCGACAACGATGTTGAGGCGATTGCGTGGTTGAAAACACCCAGCTATCAGCAATAACGACGATGCAGATCATGGCTTTGTATAACACGAGCCATGATCTACGAGACACCTCCCCTGCTAGCCATTCTCCAAGTCCACTGTTTTCTTTAGATCCGATGTGCAATTAGGGCAACGAGTGGCTTTGAATGGTATCTGAGTTCGGCAAAAACGACATTTCTTATGGTCAGGCTCTTCGGGCTTAGCAGCGTCTTCACCAAACTCAGCTTCCAATTTCGCTTCAACGCGGTTCATGCTTCGGACAATCCCGAACATCACTAGCGCCACCAACAGAAACGCAATGACACTGTTGAAAAACACGCCATAGTTGAGAGTCACCGCACCTGCTTGTTGTGCGGCGTGTAGAGTTTCGTAGGGTGGTGATGCTTTTTCACCCTCCTTCATAAGCCAGAACAGGTCTGCGAAATCTGCACCGCCTGTCAGCAGACCAACAATCGGCATTATCAAATCATTGACAACTGATTTCGCGACCGTAGTAAACGCCGCACCGACTGTAAAGCCAATCGCCATATCGACGAGGTTACCGCGCATGGCAAATTTTTTAAATTCTTGTAGCATTTTCAATTTACTCCAATCAATATCACTCTATCGCGCGCCAGCTGCCTGCTGACTTGACGCCTTAAATCTTTTGCAAGCACGCGTTGTGCCAACCAGAGGGTGGCTTTATCAAATAAAAGTAACCGGCCACAATCCTGGCCTGGACATTGCAGCTGAATATTGCCTTAGTTTGAGTACACGTACAGGAGAACGCTTTTGCTAAGCAAATTGCTGCAGATTTGGGATGAGCTGAAAAGTAGTTACTGGTTCATTCCAACGTTGATGTCGATGGGCGCCCTTGCCAGTTCATCGTTTCTCACCCAGAACCAGTGGGCTTTAAACACCACGCTGTTTGAGGAGAATCGCTGGCTGTACAGCAGCTCACCCGAGGGCGCACGCGAGGTGATGTCGATAATCGCCGGGTCAATGATTACCGTCGCTGGAGTAACATTCTCTATCACCATCGCATCCGTTGCTTACGCCACGTCACAATTTGGTCCCAGACTATTGACCAATTTCATGGCTGATCGAGGCAATCAGACAACACTTGGTACTTTTATTGCGACGTTCTTGTATTGTCTGATGGTATTGCGGACCCTGACCGGCTCAGACATGGATGCCGAGCATGCAGGCTTTGTACCGCAGTTAGCAGTAGCAGGAGGTGTTATGTTTGGCGTAGCAAGTATTGGAGTGTTGATCTATTTCGTTCACCACGTTCCGGCGTCGATTCACGCATCTAACGTAATTGGCGGTATTGGTCAGCAGTTGTTAGCGAAAGTGGATGAGTTGTATCCTGCTGTTGATCAAGATGGCGGCAGCACGGAACACGCGGAAAATGCCCCTCAAGCACCAGCGCGTGATTCGCAGATTCATCTCGATCTTGCCAACTCCCAACTCGTGCGTGCCAACTTCGATGGTTTTGTTCAATTCGTTGATGAAGAGAAATTAATCGCAACGGCTACTAAGCACGATACCAGCATTGTGCTGGATGTGCGCCCCGGCGATTTTGTGACATCGGGCAGTTATCTCGGTTGGCTGCTGACCAGCGAGCCTTTGGCACCTGCTGCAGAGCAGGCGATACAAGAATCTGTCTTGCATGGAATTAAGCGCACCGCCGCGCAAGATATAATGTTTCTGGCCAGAGAACTGGTCGAAATTGCCGCTCGCGCATTGTCGCCTGGTGTGAATGATCCGTTCACGGCAATGAATTGCTTCGATTGGTTAAGCAGCTCGCTGGCTGTCATGGCCACTCGACCGCCAACCAGCGGTCGACATTATGATCAGAAGGGACAGCTCCGACTGATTGCCAAGCCGGTATCCCACGAATACTTTATTTCCGAGAACCTGAGTATGATCAGGGTATATGCCTCAACAGACCGGAATGCAGCGCTTCACTTCCAGTCTATTATTGCTCGCTTGCTGTTACTTTCCACTGAGCCGAAATATCGAGAATTGCTGCTGGACCAGGCCAGCCAATTGCTGCTCTGCAGTGATGGATCGCTGTGCGATCTGGACCAGAGCGAGCTCAAATCGCGTCATAGGATTCTGACTGACATTGGACTGGATGATCGGGGCAATGATCTTCTGGTACAGCAGCACCACTGGCTAGGTGGCAGCGCTTAGACAAATCACCGCATTTGGCATGAAAAGTGCTGGTACATCTGGTAGATGTGCTTATGTAACTCGAGTAAAAATACTATGGTATTGCGGTCCGCTGGAAAGCTTTCGATATTTGCGTTGCTGCTGGTGCTTGCAATGGCCCTTACATATTTTTACAAGGAGCCATTACTGGAAGGCATGGTGGATGTCTCGCGTTGGGTATCTGCGCAAGGCTACCTGGCGCCACTTATGTATATCGCAATCTATGCTATAGCTCTTCCGCTGTTTATACCTACTTTACCGTTACTTCTGGCTGCAGGCATGCTATTTGGCGTCTGGCCGGGCCTGGTCTACGCATTTGTTGGCAACGTTGCTGGTGGCCTGATTGCATTCTGGCTGGGTAGAACCCGCTTGCAATCTAGCGTGAAGAAGCTAATACGACGGTATGAGGCAGTGAATGCACTGGATCTGGCTATTAAAAATGATGGTGTGAAGACGGCTATGCTGCTGCGCATGTCGCCGCTCATACCCGGCCCTTTGCTGAATTACGCCTTGGGAATGACTTCCCTGAAGACGCGACATTACCTGATCGCAGCATTGGGTTCTTTGCCTGTAGTGTTTGCATTTACCCTGGTTGGAAGTACGCTTGGACGCTTTGCACAACTTGGCCATTCACAGTCGTTTGCGGATATGTCGCCCACAACCATAGCCGCGCTTGTAGCTGGCGTTATCTCGACCATCTTGGCATGTGTCTTTGTTACGCGCAAATCAAGAAAATTGCTTGAAGCACGGCAGTCATCACAATCAAACGCCTCTGTTGGCGTGTAGGAGATAGCAAACATGATTGATCCTGATCGACAGATTGGTCGAGCCATCGTTCTTTTTTCGCGCAGCTGGCAGGCACTCAGTTGTATTCGTAGCCTGGGCTTACGAGGCGTTGACGTCATCGCCGCCGATGAATTTTCCATCACGCCAGGGAGTTTATCAAAATACAGTTCAGACAGTTTCCAATACACTAATCCAATGCAGGATGAACAGCAGTTTTTGGACGATCTATCGCAAGCGATTGACCGCTACACACCCGGCTCAAACATTCCGTATGTGCTCATTCCGACGCAACGCGAGACACGATTGATCGCACAACATGCAGATCGCTTTGAGGGACGCATCAAGATTGCTGCGCCTGCTATCGAGCTGATTGAAAAAGTCTGTGACAAGGGTTGGCTAGCGAATTATGCCGATGAACAGGGTGTTCCCATACCCAACACCTGGTGTCCAGCCAACGTTGCTGAACTAAAATCTCAATTGAGTGACGCCGAATTCCCTGTGATTGTTAAGATTCGTTCGGGCATTGGCGGAATAGGATTGCGCCTTTGCGAAACACTGGAACAGGCGGCGGATGCGTACACCGAGTTTTGCGACCAGCATGCCCTCACTACCGAAGCGGCTCCCATCGTGCAGCAAGCCGTACCAGGTGATGATTACTGTGTGTGCGCAATTGCCGACAACGGCGTTGCAAAAGGCGTTACAACCTACATGAATGTTGGCAAACTGTCTGGTGGTGGACCGGGCATGGTACGTGAAACCGTCAGCGCGCCTGGCGCCGAGCTGGCAACAAAAAAATTATTGAAATCGCTAGGCTGGCATGGCGTTGCACAGCTGGATTTCGTTTGGAGCGGTGACGAGCAAGACCCCGCTTACCTTATCGAATTAAACGCGCGCTTATTCTCCGGACTGTTTCAGATTGTTGCCTCGGGAGTGGATTATCCCTGGTACCTATTTCAGTTGGCCAGTGGCAAGAAAATCCCTGACAGCATCGAGCCTGAGATTGGTGTTCGCACTGAAACTCCAGTATTGGGTTTGCTCTCAACCTTGAAAGATGTGGCAGAAGAATTTAATCCCGGGTCGAGATTGGAAACCGCCTGGTCTGCCGCGTCACAGGCATGGCAAAAGGGTCATTATGTTGATGCCACCCGTCTTTGGCTTGCGGAGCTCAGCGAATCAGACAGTCTGGAAGATCGAGTTGAGAGGGTTGCGCATCTGCTGGAACAGCGCGAACAGAATATTTGTGAATTGTTTGACGGCGAAGATCCGCAGGCAACCCTGGGTTTGCTATACCCCCTGGTTGCTTATCTGAAATACGGAAAAATATCCCAGGATGTTTTAACCGGGCTGAAGGCGCCGTGATGCAAAGTAAGCAATAAGTCTTATCAGGAATTCTATAGGAACATACTTTTGCGTAACGATGAAAAAAACTTGTGCACTGCTCATACTCATCACGTCCCTAATTGGTTGCAGTGTGCTGAATGCTGCTGAGCCAACTCCACCGTTGGCGCCAAAGCGAGTCTTGCTGTCGGTTGACGATACCTGGTTCCACCGCCTTGGACTAAGCCGATTTACCTATGCCAAAGCGGTGCGTAAGGCGGGTCTTATACCGGTGTTTGTAAACTTCCGCGTGTTGGATGATACACAGCAGGACAGAAAGCTGGCGGAAAGCCTACTGGCCGATAAGCACGGCCTAATACTTGCTGGTGGTGGCGATGTTGATCCGACCCTGTATGGAAAACCTGCCGATTTTAGTCTCGGAGTCAATCCGGATCGCGATCGATTCGAATTGGCACTACTGGAGTATGCTGAAGCCCAGGGCCTACCAGTGTTCGCGATCTGTCGGGGAGCTCAGCTATTGAATGTTGTCAGAGGCGGAACGTTGCGAAACCTTCGCAAAGACCCGGTTCTGGCAGAGGCGCACAAACGTCGTTGGGGTGGGCACAATGTTTCACTGACTCCCGGCAGCCGCCTGTCGCGCTGGATGCAATTGCATACTATTCCGCGGGTAACATCCTACCATGGTCAAGCGGTGGACCGCCTGGGTAGCGGACTCATTGTGACCGGCGTCTCCGAAGACGGCGTGATTGAAGCGATTGAGAGCGAGCTGTCTGCCGAATCGGACAGAGTGTTCGGTACGGTGGGGGTACAATGGCATCCAGAGGTCAGAACCGATGACATTCAAATGAAGATATTCAGGGCTTTTGCAAACGCCGTAAAACAGCCCACGACTGAATAAGCGGCGGGTTCCAATCTGCTGCTTATTTTAAACTGCGAAGCTTGCGGGCGCGTGCCACCCGTTCTACCGCTATGCAATAGGCAGCGAGTCGGTACGAAATATTCTTTTCAGCGGCCAATTCAACAACCGCGTCAAATGCTCGCTTCAGTCTTTGTTCAAGCTCTTCGTTAACGCGTTCTTCTGTCCATTGATAGCCCTGTCGGTTTTGCACCCACTCGTAGTAGGAAACAATCACTCCGCCTGAATTTGCCAGAATATCCGGGACCACTCGGATTTTGTTTTTCGCTAAAACCACACTGGCGGCACACGTAACGGGCAAATTAGCCCCTTCTACAACAATTCTTGCCTTGATCTTGTCCGCATTGGATTCATTAATTGCACCGTCAAGCGCGGCGGGAATCACGATGTCGGCATCCAATAATAAAAGATTATCTGGCGATAGTGTCTCGCCCATATTGAGTTTATTGATTTTCTTGGTACGTTTGTTTCGGTGTGTCTTTTGCAGTACTTTATCAATATCAAGCCCATCCTCATCGAAAATTGCACCACTGCTATCACTGATTGCGACGATTCTAGCGCCCTGCTCTGCCAGCAGTTGTGCGGCGTAAGTGGCGACATTGCCCCAACCCTGTATTGCCACTTTTGCATGCCGAATATCAATGTCTTGTTTTTCTGCGGCCCAAGCTGCAGTCAACGCAACACCCCGACCAGTCGCCTCCACGCGGCCCGGTGAGCCTCCGAGCGCTATGGGTTTACCGGTCACCACTCCCGGAGAGTGACCGTGTATTTCACTGTATGCATCCATTATCCACGACATAGTGTCCGGGCCTGTACCCACGTCCGGTGCGGGTATATCGATGTTGGGACCAAAGTCCGTCACCATCCGGCGTGTGAACTGTTTCGTCAACTGCTGTAATTCGGTCTGAGACAAATCTTTCACATCACAATTGATGCCACCTTTAGCACCGCCGAGGGGCAGATCCACCAGCGCCGTCTTCCAGGTCATGATCTCAGCCAGAGCGCGTGCGTGCTCCATATCCATTTTTGAATGAAACCTCAGACCGCCCTTAAAGGGTCCACGGGCATTGTCGTGTTGGACACGAAAGCCCTTAAAAACCTGAAGCTTTCCGTTGCGACGCTTGAGTGGCAGTTCCACCTGAATTTCTCGGTGTGGCAGCAGCAGTAAGGTTTCCAGATCGGTGTCCAGGTCAAGTTGCTCAAGTGCCTGCCGCACGTATGTTTCCGAACAGTTTAGCGGGCTGTAAGCAGCTGACTGATTCGACGAATTACTTGCGGTATTGCTGTGTTTGGTCACGTTGAGGATCTCCTAGACTGTTTTTTCAGTGCCTTTTGCAATCAACTCTGCGTTAAAGATTCGTGCCGCCGTATATGACACGTGTTCTGCACGCACTTGATGAACATGTTACAAATTCAGTATCGCCCCGGTTTGACGATATTCTGGTACTCTTCGAGTGTCGCATGCTCTTACTTTGAGCTTTGCAAAACACGTACCAGAAACCTCTGTTTGCACACCGCGGATATCTGGAACCGGTATGCTTTTTTTTCGGTCAATAAAGATGAGGGCCAGGAGTGCTACCACTGAAAAGTAAGAAACGGCTTTGGGCCAGCATCGGCTCATTTCAAATAGTCATGCTGCTCATGTGTATGTCGCCACGTTTGCACGCAATTGCAATCTCTGAGCAAGACGTTGACCCATTGGTATCAGCGGCCAAGGTAGCGGAGGAAACTGTCTACTTGGACGGGTTAAATCCAACTCTGATTACACTCCGTACTTTAGCGGCACTCCAAAATGATTTGAAAAACGATATAGATGCATTGAATCAACGCTTGGCCGAAGCTACATCCAGTATTGAAAAGCAGGATTTGTTAGTTCAGATAGAGAAATTAAATGAAGACTTGAGCGCCACAATCCAGAACATACAGGAAATCGCCGCAGGTGCTGATATTGCCGAGCTTCGTTCAAAGAATCAGCCCGAATTTAACTTTCAAGAAGAACTCCTTTCGCTACTGGAGCCTGCAGTCAAGGAAATGAAGGACATGACCAGCCATGTTCGTCAAAAAACAGAGCAACGTGACCGGATCGCGTATTACTCCAGCAAACTGCCGATCACCGAAAGGGCAATGGAGAATATCCGCAAGTTACTGGGTGAAACTGACGACGAAAACCTCAAGAAGACGTTAAGTGCAATGCTGGAAGCCTGGCTGAAACAGCACACTTTCCTTACGAGCGAAATTCAATCAGCCACGTTGCAGCTGGAAAAGTTGGAAAAAAATGAGGTTTCGCTGATCGAATCCTCACAAACTTATGTAAAGTCATTCTTTCAAAATCGCGGACAGGTGCTCGGTCGTGCAATTCTAGCAGCGCTAATTATTCTACTGCTGTCGCGCCTAACTTACCGAACGATGGAGCGTTTCATTCCGGGCTACCAGAAAGCGAAACGACCATTTCGCATTCGACTTATTGATCTGACTCACCGGGTGATCACCAGCCTTCTCATGGTGCTCGGACCGATGGTGGTTTTCTATATTGCCGAAGATTGGTTGTTATTCAGTGTCGGCATTTTGATCTTGATCGGCCTGACGCTAACGCTGCGACATGCTATTCCAAGATACTGGCAATTGGCCCAGCTATTTCTCAACGTAGGCACAGTGCGTGAAGGAGAGCGGCTGGAGCTTAATGGTTTGCCATGGCAGGTGAAAAAAATCAATTTTTTCACGATGCTTAGCAACCCGACAGCAGGACTTCTGAAACGCGTAAAAATCGATGACCTGGTTGACATGCGTTCAAGGGAAACAAGAGAGCAAGAAGTGTGGTTTCCGTGCCGCATCGGCGACTGGGTCACTTTTGATGATGGGTGCTTAGGTAAAGTCATCGGCGTTTCCGAGGAGTTGACGGAGCTGGTGCTACTCGGAGGTGCACACAAGACCTACACAACCCAGGCTTTCCTGGATAACGCACCAACTTGTTTGAGCCAGAATTTCCGAATCAGCCAGACAATAGGCGTCAGTTACGCCCTGCAAGCCGAAAGTGTTTCCACTGTATGCGATACTTTACGCGAATACGCACTACGACGTTTCGAGGAGGAAAGCTTCGGTAAACACCTGCTAAACCTGGCCGTCGAATTCGAGACCGCTAATACATCGTCGCTCGATCTGGCAGTGATTGCTGACTTCAATGGTGACGCCGCGCCGAGTTTTAACAAGTTGCGACGATTTCTGCAGCGCTTGTGCGTGGAAGCATGCACCAAGTACGATTGGGAGATTCCTTTCACACAAGTAACGCTACACCAATCGGCCGGGTGAGATCGCGTTGAGCATAAACAGCAGCTTATTGTTTTTGATCTTACATTTTTTGTTGTAAGTCTTTCAAAATCTGGACTGAGAGTTGCTTAATGCGTACTTACCGCGCAATGACCTGGTGTCGTAGTTGACACTCCCAGCTTCAAACTTAGAAATCAGATAAGACAATTGGGTTTCTTTCCGGTTTTTTCGGTTCGAAGTGCTATCTCAGATCGGGGATCTGAGTGACTCATGTGGTCTTGCAGAGGGTTGATTCTCCAGCCAGCTCATAACCCCGCCTCTTAGCCGCAGGTCGCGTTGCCAGGACTGTACTATTCAATGTACCGCGCGACATTACTTTGACTGCCCACAGACTGCACCAGAGCTTCCCTAGACCTTTTATGGAGTGCGGGTCTTATGAAGTGTGGGTCCGCCAGCCAAATCTCGAGCAGTAAGAAGTACAAGTGTCGTGTTGAAATTACAAATTTGAGCAAAAAAAATATGTCCGCGACTGGTTCTTTAACACTTAGTGACTCCAAATTCTGCTGGAAAGCGCAGTACAAGCGCAATTTTCGGAAGCGCAAGAGACTAGAACGATCTTGGCATGCATTCTGCATCAGTAGGGTAAAGGGCGCGAGCACGTGGATCGCATCCGTGCCCATGCAACTGGATGCGAATAGTCACGCTAAGCGTACCCTGAATACTGTTTTTTTATTAGATGATAGGAGTAGCTCATGAACACTGATATAGCAGAAGGCAAATGGAAACAACTTAAAGGTGCCGCCCAGGAGAAATGGGGCGATATTACAGATGACGAATGGGACCGCGTCGCGGGCAAACGCGAGCAGTTCATCGGCTTAATGCAGGAGAAGCATGGCAAAGGCCGAGAGGAAGCGGAAAAGGCCTTTGAAGAAATGTGTGAGACAGACGCCTAATTGTTCTGGTCACCACGGTTAGTGAACGATACTCACATGAGCGCAGACTGGCGTACGTGTGGGTATCGTTCACACCCACTCGCCTCGGATCATACAACTCGATCTGACGAATTTCTGGCAAGCACCTAGCCGAGATAATCGCTGGGAGATTGAACTTTTTTATTTGTCGTTGAATTTTGTCAACCTTACTCGATGACGGGTTGATACATCGCCTGGTAATACGTGATCGATGCCACGACACCTGTACCCTCGTTCTCATGCGTGTTCACAACAGAAACCCCGCCGACGGGCGTATAACCTTCGGCCTCGATAAGACCATTCACACGGCTGCACAATTCCTCGGAGTTGTCGGCAGAGAGAATAATGTAGTTTGGCCTGGATCTGGATTGATTAGTGTTCACGATAATTCCCCAGTTTGCGCATGTTTGATGTCTGACGAACATGTTGTCAGGATATATGTACTTAGTCCATACAGCACAGTCGCAACTTAGTTTGCAATATCTATACCAGCGCGACTACTAGTGGGATGATCAATGAGGTCACTATTCCACTTCCTGCTCTCGATCGCAGTGGCAGCAGGCGATAGAAAATGAGCGATACTGTCAACTTTGCTCGCACGTGGCGCTAGAACTCACTCAGCCAACTTTCGGGGGTTGCTCCTCGACCTTTTGGCGGCGACGATTGAGCGACTGCATACGCCCGCGAATGGCGAACAGATAAATAATCAACAATGCAGTGCTCACGACGACTGCCGCCCAGACAAGCATTGACCCACTCGCTAACATCCCCATCAACCCAACCAGTCCAGCCGCGAATAAGAATACTATTAAAAACAAGGTCATTCTGATCACTGCGCAATTCCTCCTCTGTTCTTCGATTACTGGCGTTGTGCTAGCATCCTATACTCCGTCCCCAGGCGTTTAAGTTTGCTACAACGATGTAAAGCCAACACTGGTGTCCCGATTCAGCAGCCCTCTCTGGGTCTGGGTCTGGGTCTGGGTCTGGGTCTGGGTCTGGGTCTGGGTCTGGGTCTGGGTCTGGGTAGACAAACACGATACAATCATCGTGCCAATTCAGTTCACTTCTTGTCAATTCGTTTTAAGTCTGACACACCGCTCGTATCGGGTACGCTGGCAAAATCAAAGTGAAGAAACGTGTTACTCAATGATTCAGTCAATGTCCATCGCTGCATCAATGGCCTTGAATACTGAAGTTAACAGCCCCCAACGTTGCTCGCTGTCGGCTTCTGGCCAGGCGCTGTGGATCGCGATAACAGTGGATGTGGCCGGGTTAATATAAATGCCCTGGCCAAAAATGCCAGAAGCCTGATAACTGCCGTCGCCTTCCAGCCACCAAAAGTAGCCATAGCCGTTAAAAGCCGGAGAAGGCGAAGTAGACTCTGACATCCAATTGGCTGGCAATACTGAACTACCATCCGCCAACCTGCCCTCGCCAAGCGCAAACAGGCCAATACGTGCGTAGTCGCGCAAGGTTGCATTGATGCAACAACCACCGAACTCGCCGCCCCCCTGTTCAGTTAACTGCCAGTACGCGTCACTTTCCATGCCAAAAGGCTGCCAAATTTTATGCTGCAGATAGGTCGCGAGATTATTGCCAATCGCGGAACGCAGCAGAGTACCGGCTAGATTGGTTTCGGCTGTGTTGTAATTGAACAGTGTCCCGGCGGGTGCGGACACCGGTTTACGTCGCAGATGCTCGTACAATGCGAGTGTCTCATAGTTCGCGTCCGCAACGTCTGACTTTGGGTCGGCGTAGTCTTCATTCCATGCGACACCGGAGGCCATCTGAAGAAGCTGCTTTATCGTCGACTGCTCATACCCCGAGCCTTTTAGCTGTGGCAGATAATCCGTTACTTTTTGATCCAGGCTGTTGATGTAACCATCTTTTACAGCAGCGCCTATCAGCAAAGAAACAACGCTTTTCGCGACCGAGAAGGAAATCCATTTTGAGTCTGCATTGTTGCCGAGCCGATAGCGTTCCAGCATTACCTCACCGTTTTTAATTGCGATCAAACCGGCGACACGCTGCTCAGACAGATAGTCTTCCAGACTTACTTGTCCGCCTTGGTACTCAATGCTGACGCTTCCCAGCGCTCGCTCAGACCGTGGCAATGCCAGAGGTGATTCAGACGCCGCTATTTTGCGGGTGGGCGCCAACACCGACGAGTTGCGAAATGCACGTATCTGTTGTTGACCTTGCAGAAACAAGATCGCGTTGGCCGGCTTGCCACCCAATGCAGAGACATCATCAGCACGCTGTTGCTCGGTGGTCATTGGGCTGCATGCCACAATCAACATCATAACTAACGCCAACACTGTTTTTTTCATCGAGATCATATGCGGGCTAAACCATGTATTCGCTGGCACGTTTACAGGCCATAGTGATGAGATCAGGTGTGAGCTCTTTTGCGGTTTGAGTCTCAGCACGCGTGTGCACCCATCCCAGATAAGTAAAGCTGCGCGCCAGAAAAAACAGCGGCAACTGCTGAACTTGCTGTTCGGGTAATGCGCGATGTTCCCGGTAACCATCGATTAAAGCGTCGCGCGCTTGCTCAAAGTGGTCTTCATCCATTTCAAAGTACAGAGCAGTGGCCAAATCAAACAAGTGCCAGCCAAAACCAGCGTCATCAAAGTCAATAAGGCGGATCTGATCATTCTCAACCATCACATTTTCCGCCACGCAGTCCGCATGAATAATACTGTATCGTTCCCTATTGGCGGGCTCGGACTGATATGCGCTGAGATCTTTTCTCACCCGTTCCCTTGCGTTATTTATAAGCGTTCGTTCGTCAGCAGTTAATGCCTGCATTTCCCAGAACCGTCCCCAGAAAGGCTGATCACCGACTAAACCTTCAACATCCCATGAATGCCGCTCAAACCCGATTGGTATCGCCCAATTGGCGGCTTGATTATGCAGCCTGGCCATCAAACGCCCAATTGTTCGGTAATTGTGCTTCACCGCAGAGCGATCACTCACGCCCTGTTCCACTGAGCCAAGTTGCTCGCCATCCACCCATTCGAAAAGATCAATTTGCCGAGGTTCTGGAACCGCACCTGCGTTAACAACAGCGAATGGTTCTCCATCGGTGGTGGGAACCAGCGTAGGAACCGATATTCCACTTTGCGCAAGCGCTGCCATCCACTGCAACTCCGAACGCAGCTCATCGTCGCTATGGTAGGCATAACGATGAATACGAAGTGCATAACGAACGCCCGCTGTTGTGGTCAGCTTGAACACTGCATTCTCGCGATACTTGATCAGCTCAAGTGCGCTATCTTGCAGGCCCCAATTCACCAGCGCTGAGCGAGCAAGATCAGCCATCGCTTCGGCTTGCCCTGCATCATCCATTCGATAGAAATCAGTCACTTGGTTCTCCTCTATACACTGCAACGCAACTACAACGCCGAAAAGCACTCATCCAATGCCTGGAGCAACTGTTCTGCGTTGTCTTTGTTAAACGGCATAGGGGGTCGCATTTTTAGAATGTTGTCGTTGCGACCGATTTTGCTGATTAACACACCCTTCTTACACATCATGTTAATAATACGCCCGGCAACACCCGCAAGCGGGGCTTTGCTGTTGCGGTCTTCAACCAGTTCCATAGCAAAAAACAGGCCTTTATCACGCACGTCACCAATAATCTCGTGGCGGTTTTGCAGCTTGCGCAGGCCTTGCGCAACAATTGCCCCTGTTTGTACTGAATTCTGTAACAGCTGCTCTTCTTCAAGCACATCAAGTACTGCCATGCCGACAGCGCAGGACACAGGATTACCTGCGAAGGTGTTAAAGTACATGCTCCACTGGCCAAACTCATCGAGTAAATCTGCCCGCACAATCACGCCGGACAAGGGGTGGCCATTGCCCATGGGTTTGCCCAGTGTGACAATATCGGGCACTACGTTTTCGCCCTGATGTGACCACCAGTGGTACCCGGTACGACCAAAACCACCCTGAACCTCATCGGCAATAAACAAGCCGCCCGCCTGATGCACATGCGTAACTGCTTTTTCCATAAACCCAGGCGGCACGTTCACCAGACCTTCGTTCGCGAACTCCGGGCACAACAATAGACCCGCAAAGCCAATGCCTTCCTCTTCAAACTCTTCGATAGCAAGCTTCACGCAAGTGGCGTAGTGGTCTGCTAGATCTTCTGGGGCAACACCCTCAACACCCTTGTATGAATCTGGTATGGGTATGCCCTTAACGCGTTTGGTGGTTACAGCGTCCGGCATAAACTCGGTACCCAGCTCGGACACCGCTTCGGTATTGCCATGGTAGGCACTGTCGGTCACGATAATGCCCTGTTTACCGGTGTGATGCCTGGCCATGCGCAGTGCCTGCTCATTGGCTTCACTGCCAGTGCAGGCAAACATAGCGGTAGCCAGCGAACTGTCAAACAGCGACGTCAGTCGCTCGGCGTAGTTGACAATGTTTTCATGAAGATAGCGAGTATGTGTATTCAGCACTGAGGCCTGCGAACACAGAGCCTCAACCACTCGCGGATGACAGTGACCTACATGGGGCACGTTGTTATACACATCCAGGTAACGCTTGCCACTGGCATCCCATACCCAAACGCCCTGCCCTTTTACCAGGTGAAGTGGTTCTTCATAAAACAGCGGGGAATGCGAGCCAAGAGCTTTGTGGCGCCGCGCTAAAAGCTCATGCTTGTTCATGTGTTGGTACGTTCCTTTCCGTCAAACAGGTTCACCGTAGCCACAAAAGTGCCACTGCCGCAATATAACGCGAGTTGCGGGCGATGTGTGCATGAAATAGAGCGGTAATGCGCAAAACTGTTCGCAAATCTATGAGTGAAAGCACTGCCACCAGCAGGCTATTTGTTGATAAAGTGGCAGCCATTGCAAAGTAAGCCCACCTGGAGCAAGTAAGATGGCCGAATTTCAGACACGAAAAGATGACTATACAAAGACTCGAATCGTAGATGTTCCGCCTCTGACGGCAGAACACGGAGAAGTGGTTGTAAACGTCACTAAGTTTGCGTTCACTGCAAACAATATCACTTACGCAGTAGCGGCCGACATGATCGGCTACTGGCAGTTTTTCCCGCCGCATGGAGACAATGCACAGGACTGGGGCATTATTCCGGTTTGGGGTTTTGCAGAAGTAACGCAATCCAAGCATCAGGATGTACCGGTTGGTGAAAAATTATTCGGTTATTTCCCGCCGGCCTCAGAGCTGAAGTTAACCCCGGGCAAAGTAACAGCAGATGCATTAATGGATGCGTCTGCACATCGCGCGGAATTGCCACCCACTTATAATCGATATCGCCGCGTCAATAACGAAGCTGACTACGACCCATCAATAGACTCCGAACGAATGTTGTTGTGGCCACTTTACGCCACCGGTTATTGTCTGGGTGATGCGCTGCTCGACAACGATTGGTATGGGGCCAGGCAAATCCTAATTCTCAGCGCCTCCAGCAAAACCAGTATCGGTTTAGGCTATGCGCTGAAAGATACTGCAGATACTCCGCCGACCATAGGGCTAACGTCTGCCAGAAACCAGACCTTTGTGTCTGAACTAGGGGTATTTGATAGAGTATACGATTACAACAGTTTGACGAGTATTGACAGCAGCACGCCAACCACAATCGTTGACATGTCGGGCAATAGTGAATTGCTGGGCACACTTCACGAACAGCTGGGTGAGAATATGAAATTCACTGTCAATGTGGGTCTTACGCATTGGGATCGGGCGTCCACCAACGAAAAGATAATCACCGAGCGCAGCGAGTTCTTCTTTGCACCGGGTCATATTCAAAAGCGCGCTGCTGAATGGGGTGCTGATGAATTTGAACGAAGATCTTCCGGTTTTGTGCAGTCTGCGATCCGGCGCAGCGGTGACTGGTTGACACTCAGTCGGCACAGAAATCTAAGTGGCCTAAACGCAATTTATGAAGCCGTGTGCAGTGGGTGCAGCGCGCCACATGAAGGGCAAATAATCGAACTGGTGTAATTAGCAATGGCTATAAAAGACTTTAGTAACAAAACGATCATCATTACAGGCGCATCCGCGGGAGTGGGCGCGGCCACAGCACGCGCATTCGCCAAGCTGGGAGCACACCTGATGCTTGCAGCCAGGGGACGTGAGGCATTGGATGACATTGCCGGGGAGCTTGACGCCATCACACGCGTGAGCACTTTTGCCATGGACGTAGCGGACGAACAACGCTGTAAAGAGCTGATTGAAAAAACAGTAAGCGAATTCGGTGGCATTAACTGCCTTGTGAACAACGCAGGCACCCATCGCAGGGGCAATGTGGAAGACAGAACAGGCGAAGACCTGGCCGCCATGGTTGATATTAATTTGCGGGCACCGCTGTTCCTTACAGCTGCTGCACTGCCACATCTGAAGAAGGCAGATGAAGCAGCGATTGTTAATGTTGGTTCGCTGGCCGGGCGAACCCCTATGCAAGGAGCCGCAACCTACGCTGCAACCAAAGCCGGTCTTCGGTCGTTTACGTATGGCCTGGCAGATGAACTGCTGGAACACAATATTGCCGTTGGCGTGGTGTCACCCGGACCTATTGACACTGGTTTCATAATGGACGAGATCGACCAGGTTGAAGACATTGTGTATTCACAGCCCATGAGCACTGCGGAGCAAGTGGCCGATGCCATAGTGCAGTTGGCAAGGGGCGAAGCCATTGAAATTGCGATGCCGGCCGCGAGTGGCAGATTAACAACGCTTAGTTATCTGTTTCCAAAACTACGCCGGGGTAGCCGCAAACGCTTGTACGAAATTGGCCGGAAGAATAAAGAGAAGTATCGGCAAAGAGCGGAGAAAAGCACTTAGCAATGGCTAGCCGGGTTCGGATTCTGCGCCGGGAGAAACCCTGAGTAAACCACGATAAGCGCGACTGGCCGTGGATTCACCCTGTAAAACACGATAGACATCTTGCGCTATGGGCATTTCAATCCCGTGTTCTTCGGCCAATGAAATAACGGCAGGCGCGCTCTTCGCCCCTTCAGCAACCATTACCATCTCATCGATGATCTCCTGCATTTTTCGGCCTTTGCCAAGCTCAACACCCACATGGCGATTACGACTTTGCGGGCTGGTGCAGGTTGCAATCATGTCACCCATGCCGGCAAGCCCCGCGAAGGTCTCAGCCTTGCCTCCCAAAGCAACCCCCAGGCGAGTTACCTCTGCGAGCCCACGGGTGATTAATGCGGAACGGGTATTGTCTCCCGCACCTTGTCCGTCGCCCATGCCTACAGCAATGGCAATGATGTTTTTCAACACACCACCCAACTCGCATCCAACCACGTCTTCGTTGGTATAAACACGAAACAATCCGCTACTGAACAGCGATTGCAGTTCTCTTACGATAATGGCGTCTTCCATTGCAATCACGCTTGCGGCGGCCTTGCCGGCCATGATCTCCCGCGCAAGATTCGGTCCACTCAACACACCCACAGGATGCCCGGGTGCAACCTCATGCATGATCTCAGTCATGCGCATGCGCGTATCCAGTTCAAGACCTTTGGTTAAGCTGATAATGGGAACCCAGGGGCGAATATTGTCTGCCACCTGCTGCATCACGCTGCGAAAGTTGTGCGACGGTATGCCCATAATCACGACGTCGGTGTTGCCTACCGCCTCGGCGATATCACTAGTCGCTGTCAACGCCGTTGGCAGCTGCGCGTCGGGAAGATACTTTGAATTAGTATGCTGCTCATTAATTTCGGCTACCGTGTTCGAATCACGTGCCCACAAAGTTACCGGGGCATTGCGCGCCACAAGTGATGCCACTGTCGTTCCCCAGGAACCACCACCAAGCAACCCTACTTTGAACCTAGACATACGTCACTCCACTTACGCGGCCATCAGTATATACCCCGGATACTGACCAATCCAATGAGCCCAGTCAAAAGCACTCGGTAATCGCGTGTTGCCCGCTGGACTAGTCGTCAAATAATTTTCTAAGCTCGGCCTCCGCATCAAATGCATTCGCGCTACCGGGATCGGGATCTGTGGGCTCGTGTTCAGCGAGCGAACCGACGGCACCACCGAATAACTCATCGAGCTGTTGTCGGGCGCGTTCCGCTGAATGAGTGGCAGTAGCGCCCGCCTTGTTCAGAGAAAAGTAGTCACAGAAATTGGCCGCTTCCTTATCGCCAGGCGGTTCAGCGCGCTCCTCCGTGCACTGCACAATAGTATTGGCTTCAAAGTACTCGCACATCTTGCAAACATGCTGATCGGCCGCACATGCAGAACATTCTTCACGTCGCGACAGAGGCAAGATAAGATTTTGCAGAACAGCCCCACACCGCCAACACGCCACAACGTCACTCACCGTTTTACTCGCCCCGCCGCTACATTTTCACAGTCAAAATACCACAACCATTTCAGCAAGATCCACGATTTCACTCAGCCGATGCAGCCCCCCAACTCTCATCGAAGTGGGACGGCAGGGTGAGCGCCGGTTTCGCAACGCGAAACGTGAAGTACCGCTTCGCGAGGCGCGAACGGCCGCAAGCTGTGCTTGCGGACCGGCAATCCGCCATCCAACCCCGGAGATGCAATTCTACTAAAGCTGAATAACCTGATAAACCGGAGCGGACCGCTAGAAAATAGCAGCAGCCCCCAACTCTCATCGAAGTGGGACGGCAGGGTGAGCGCCGGTTTCGCAACGCGAAACGTGAAGCACCGCTTCGCGAGGCGCGAACGGCCGCAAGCTGTGCCTGCGGACCGGCAATCCGCCGTCCAACCCCGGAGATGCAATTCTACTGAAGCTGAATAACCTGATAAACCGGAGCGGACCACTAGAAAATAGCAGCAGCCCCCAACTCTCATCGAAGTGGGACGGCAGGGTGAGCGCCGGTTTCGCAACGCGAAACGTGAAGCACCGCTTCGCGAGGCGCGAACGGCCGCAAGCTGTGCTTGCGGACCGGCAATCCGCCGTCCAACCCCGGAGATGCAATTCTACTGAAGCTGAATAACCTGATAGACCAGAACAGACCGTCAAAAATTGGTCGGGACGGCAGGATTTGAACCTGCGACCACCACACCCCCAGTGTGGTGCGCTACCAAGCTGCGCTACGCCCCGAATATCATGATGCTCTCAGTAAGAAGTGACGAACATCTAGAGTAAATTCGATTCAAAACACACAGGTGCGAAGGCACTTTTTTGCTTTGATTCGAAGGGTGCGTAGACTGGCTGATGAGGCAATTTCTGTCAACCGATAGACGCAAAAATTCAGCAAAGCTAACAACTATTGAATGCGAATAATCCATTCCCGCTACCCCCATATAACGACGTGATTTTGGGCCGGCGATACAAGACATCAACAGCGCAGTGCAGCACAGCACTATTGAGCTACTTTGCCTCTGGAATCAGATAATTAGGGGGTAAACTTCAAACTGTACAGAGGTTGAGGAAAATGGATATCGTTTAGGACTTCAGCACGCCGAGAACGTCTTCCAGCTCATTGATCATCTGACGAATCAATTGGAGGTATTGGCTCTTATCTTCTTTCGCTTCATCGCCGGACATTCGCTGGCGAGCGCCGCCGATGGTGAAGCCCTGATCGTACAACAGGCTTCTGATCTGGCGGATCATTATTACGTCTTGCCGTTGGTAGTATCGGCGATTACCCCGACGCTTTACCGGCTTGAGTTGCGGAAACTCTTGTTCCCAGTAGCGCAATACGTGTGGTTTTACATTGCAGAGTTCGCTGACTTCTCCAATTGTGAAATAACGCTTACCCGGTATTACCGGTAGTTCGTCGTTATGGCTTGGTTCCAGCATACGCCTCTACTCTGGCTTTCAACTTCTGGCCGGGGCGGAAAGTAACCACCCGACGCGCTGAAATTGGAATTTCCTGCCCGGTTTTAGGGTTTCGACCCGGGCGTTCAGACTTGTCCCGCAGATCAAAATTTCCGAAACCGGACAGCTTTACGTGTTCATTATGTTCTAGCGAATTTCGAATTTCTTCGAAAAACAGCTCTACGATCTCTTTGGCTTCACGCTTGTTCAGCCCAAGTTCCTCGTACAGCCGCTCTGCCATATCGGCTTTGGTTAATGCTCGCGACGACATGCTCAATTCCTTAATGACGCCCCAAATTCTTTTTCTAATTTCGCCACGATTCGGCTGAGGCAACTGCTTATGTCCTCAATCGATAGAGTGCGTGAATGGTCTTGCAAGGTCAAGCCCAGACCCAAACTTTTTTGCCCTTCCGGTATGCCTTTACCTGCGTACACATCGAACACTATAAGATCGGTCAAATTCGGACCCGCCGTTTCACGCACCACAGAGGCTATCTGGGAAACGCTGAGTGATTGATCTATAAGCATAGCCAAATCTCGGCGCACTTCCGGAAATTTCGATATTTTTTGGTAACTTGGAAGCCTTCCCTCAAGTAAAGGTTCAAGGCCAATCTCGAACAACAACACACTCTCCGGTAGCTCTAAGCTCGCAGAGAGTCGCGGATGCAGTGCACCGACATGCCCGATTATCACGTTATTGAACTCAATGCTCGCACATTGACCAGGGTGCATTGCCTTATGTTCAGACGCCGCAAACGTCAGCAGGTCCTCGCGTGCCCCCAGACCGAACAGCGACTCGACATCACCTTTCAGATCATAGAAATCAACGGCTGTTTTCTCATGCGACCAACGCTCGGCCAAACGTGAGCCGCAAACAACAGCACCCAATTTCTGAACCTGATTCAACTGATCATCAGACTGAATGAAGCACTGCCCGGTTTCAAACAAACGAACCCGACTGTGCTGCCTGTTTATGTTGTAGGCCAAAGCATCCACCAAACCGGGCAGCAAGCTGGTGCGCATCCAGGACATTTCGCTGGATATTGGATTACGCAGCGGCACGACAGGATCACTGCCGTAAAACTGTTGATGCAATTCAGGGTCAATAAAGCTGTAGGTGACCGCTTCCTGATACTCCAAAGCGCATAATTGACGCCGTAAGCTGGACAAAGCTATCTTCCCCTCAGCGCTAGGAGCCAGCGCACCGGCGTGCTTTAAATGGCTGGTTGGCAGCGCGTTATAGCCATAGATGCGGGCCAGCTCTTCCAGCAGGTCTGCTTCGAGTTGCAAGTCAAATCGGGCGCTTGGCGCCGTGGCCAGCCATCCGTCATCGCGTGCTTGCAGCGCAATACCCAAGCGGCACAATATGTCTTCTACCTGGTGATCCGGCAATTCAAAGCCCAGCAGGCGTTTAATTTGCCCTCTGCGCAACGGAATCTCAGCTGGCGCCCTGAGCTTATCTGCCTCAAAAGCTTCGGTCACCGGGCCTGCTTCGCCGCCTACGATATCCATCAGCAGCTGCGTGGCACGCTCCATCGCTTTGCGCGGCAACTCAGGGTCAACGCCACGCTCGAAGCGATGTGAGGATTCTGTATGCAAGCCATAGTGGCGAGCGCGGCCGGCTATCTTTTCCGGGGTGAAATGCGCAGCTTCCAGCATTAAGTGTCGAGTACCGGATTTAACGCCGCTACCCATACCGCCCATGATGCCGGCCAGGGCCAAAGGCTTGTTGTCGTCTGTGATCAGCAGGCAACGCTCGTCCAGGCTTATCTCGGACCCGTCTAAAAGGGTAAGAGACTCACCCGCCTCGGCGAGACGCACTGTAATTTGACCGCTCAGGGCATCAAGATCAAACGCATGCATTGGCTGCCCTAATTCCAGCATCACGTAATTGGTTACATCGACTGCAGGGTCGATACTGCGCATGCCTGCTCTGTGCAGTCGCTCAGCCATCCATGAGGGTGTGGGAACGCTCAAATCAACATTACTGATCACCCGGCCAAGGTACCGTGGGCAGTCAGCGCTGGCCGTTATCCTGACCGGGAAACTCTTATTGGTGGTCGCGGCCACTGCCGCAATCTCGGGCTCCGACACGGGCAGCCGGTTGATCACTCCCACTTCCCGCGCTACCCCGGATACAGACAAACAGTCGCTCCGGTTTGGGGTTAAGTCAACCTCAAGAACAGTATCGGGCAGGCCAAGAAACTCCGCCAAAGGCTGACCGACAACAGCGTTGTCAGGTAATTCCCACAAACCATCATGGTCTTCGCCCAAGCCTAACTCATCCTGCGCACACAACATACCTTGCGACTCCACACCGCGGAGTTTTGCTTTCTTGATTTTGAACGGCTTACCGCCGTCCTTCGGTGGCAATTCTGCACCAATCGTGGCCAATGGCGCCTTCAACCCAACGCGCGCGTTCGGCGCACCGCAAACAATTTGAGCGTGCTTGCCGCCAAAATCGACACCGCAGACTTGAAGTTTGTCGGCGTCCGGGTGCGGCTCTGCACTAACAATATGCCCAACAACAACACCACCCAGATGCGTTCCCAGATCTTGAACACCATCAATTTCCAGGCCTGCCATGGTGAGCTGCTCAGCCAACTCCTCGACCGACACGTCCGGATTAACCCACTCGCGCAACCAATTCAGGCTAATTTTCATGTGGTCGCCCGCTCACCTGAATTGCTCCAGAAAATTCAGATCGTTCTCGAAAAATATACGCAGATCATCCACACCGTAGCGCAGCATCGCCAGGCGTTCTACACCCATGCCAAACGCAAAGCCGCTGTATTGCTCGGGATCAATATTGGAAGAACGCAACACATTCGGGTGCACCATCCCGCAGCCCAACACCTCCAGCCAACCTGTGTTGCTGCACACACGGCAGCCTTCACCAGCGCACATTACGCAGCGAATATCAGCCTCAGCCGAAGGCTCGGTAAACGGGAAATAAGATGGCCGAAAACGCACAGCCAGCGCTTCGTTTTCGAAATACACGCGCAGGAAATTCTCAATAACACCTTTTAAATCAGCCATGCTGATATCAGTATCTATCAGCAGGCCTTCTACCTGGTGAAACATGGGCGTATGCGTGATATCGAAATCCGTCCGGTAAACGCGGCCGGGGCAAATAACACGAATTGGCGGCGTTGTGCTTTCCATCACGCGCACCTGTACGGGAGATGTATGAGTTCGCAGCACAGTATCGTCAGTGACGAAAAACGTATCGTGCATCGCCCTGGCAGGGTGATGCGGCGGAAAATTCAGGGCTTCAAAATTGTGATAATCATCTTCAATTTCAGGTCCTTCAACGACGTCGTAACCCGATTGTGCAAAGATGTCTTCGATACGTTCAATAGTCCGCGTTACCGGGTGCAAGCCGCCTACACCCCGCCCCCTGCCTGGCAGACTCACGTCTATCTTCTCGCCAGCCAGTCGAGCATCAAGCTCGCGCGTTACCAAGGTTTCCTTGCGTGCGCTGATGAGCGAAGCAACGTGCTGTTTAGCGGAATTGATCTTTGCCCCAGCGGCTGGGCGCTCCTCGGCGCTCAGCTTGCCGAGGCCTTTCAGCAGTGCTGTTAAATGTCCTTTCTTGCCAAGATATTCGACTCGCAAGGACTCCAGCGCAGCCAATTCCTCGGCTACCGATATCGCTGAACCGGCCTGCTCGACCAGTGTGTCTAATTCACTCATGAAAGTCGCCCCGCCTCAACATCACGGGCGGACGCCAGACCAACTGCCTAGGCGGCAGCTGCTTCTAACGCTTCTTTTGCGGTATTGGCCAATACTGCAAAACCTTCCTTGTCGTTCACAGCCATGTCTGCCATGACTTTGCGGTCAAGCTCAATACCGGCACGGTTCAAGCCATTGATCAGACGGCTGTAGGTCAAGCCGTTTTCACGAGCTGCCGCGTTAATACGGGTGATCCACAGGGCACGAAACTGACGCTTACGCTGCCGGCGGTCTCTGTACTGATATTGACCTGCTTTGATAACGGCCTGTTTGGCCACGCGGTAAATGCGACTGCGTGCACCTTTATAACCTTTGGCTTGCTTTAATACTTTCTTGTGACGACGGTTCGCCGTAACGCCTCTCTTTACTCGTGGCATGATTTACTCCTGACTGTTTGTCTACACGCACATCGAAAATGCGATTTTCAATATGCTGTCATTTTCTTTGAAAATGCGGGTGCGGGCAGCACCCGACCACACTGAACAAATACGCTGGGTGATCGCCTATTTGGCGCGCAGCATCTTGTCGATTAAGGGCTTATCAGCCTTATCAACCAGCTCTGTTCCGCGAAGTTGACGTTTTCGCTTGGTGGTCATCTTGGTCAGGATGTGGCTCTTGTTAGCATGCTTGCGCTTGTAACCCGAGGCACATTTTTTGAAGCGTTTGGCCGCTCCGGAGTGTACTTTCAGTTTTGACATGATAAAACTCGCATTTGTGCCGGGCCTGGCAACCGCTTCAACGGCGCACGGGTAAACCGACAGGTTTAAGTAATAAGTAAAACCTGCAACTGCTGTGGCTGGCTTACTTTCTCTTTAGGGGCGCAATCACCATATGCAATTGTCGGCCTTCCATCTTTGGAAATTGCTCAACATTGCCATACTCTGCAAGGTCTGCCTCAATCCGTTTCAGCAGGTCTATACCAATTTCCTGATGCGCCATTTCGCGCCCTCGGAACCGCACAGTTACCTTGGCTTTATCGCCCGATTCAAGGAAACGTATCAGGTTGCGTAGTTTTACCTGATAATCCCCTTCTTCCGTCCCTGGTCGAAACTTAATCTCTTTTACGTGCGTAATTTTCTGCTTTTTCTTGGCAGCGGCTTTTTGCTTCTTCAGCTCAAACACGTGTTTGCCGTAATCCATTATCTTGCACACTGGCGGATTCGCATCGGCCGCCATGAGCACCAGGTCCATTTTGTCTTCATCAGCTTTAGCCTGAGCGTCTGCCAATGAAAGAATTCCAAGTTGTTCGCCATCGGCGCTTATCAACCGGACCAGGTCGGCCTCAATCTGATCATTAATCAGAGCTTTCTTTGAGGCTCCTTTTGAATCTTGCTTAATACTCTTGCTCCTTTAGCAAACCGCTGCCACCTGAACCAATGCTTTCAGGTTGACAACGCAATACGACCGCGACGCGCCACGTCCATTTCCAGGCGTTCGATGAAAGCCTCTAAGGGCATTGCTCCATCATCATCGCCCTGACGGGTGCGTACGGCCACTGAATTCGTTTCAAGCTCCTTATCACCTACTACCAGCAGGTAGGGAACTCTCTGCATTGTGTGCTCGCGGATTTTAAAGCCGATCTTCTCGTTTCTCAAGTCAGATTCGACCCTAAATCCTTTATTTTTCAAGGTTTCTTCCACTTTCCGGGCATATTCGGCGTGCTTGTCCGTAATATTGAGGATAACGGCCTGAACGGGTGCCAACCACGGTGGAAACGCGCCCTCGTAATTTTCGATCAGCATGCCGATAAAGCGCTCGAAAGAACCCAGTATAGCGCGGTGCAGCATAACCGGTACTTTTCGGCTGCCATCTTCGGCCACGTACTGCGCATCCAGACGCTCCGCGGTTGAGAAATCCACCTGAATCGTGCCGCACTGCCATACCCGACCAATGCTGTCTTTCAGTGAAAACTCAATTTTTGGCCCGTAAAACGCGCCCTCGCCTGGCAGCAACTCCCAGGGTAAGTCTTTGCTGTCGAGCGCTTTGGCCAGAGCCTCTTCCGACCGGTCCCAGACTTCGTCTGAACCTACTCGTTTTTCCGGGCGCGTGGACAGTCGATAAATGACTTCGGTAAAACCAAAGTCCAGATACACCGCATGCAGGAAATCGATAAATTTGGCCACCTCTTCCTGAATACTCTGTTCGGCACAGAAAATGTGGGCATCATCTTGCACAAAGCCGCGAACCCGCATCAGGCCGTGCAGGGAGCCGGATGGTTCATTGCGGTGGCAGGAACCAAATTCGGCAAGCCGCAGCGGCAAATCACGGTAGCTTTTCAGCCCCTGGTTAAACACTTGCACATGGCAGGGACAGTTCATTGGCTTGATGGCGTATTGCCGTTCTTCCGACTGCAGTGCGAACATATCGTCCGAGAATTTAGCCGCATGCCCTGACCTCTCCCAGAGAGAGAAGTCCAGCAACTGGGGGGTGCGAATTTCCTGATACCCGTGCGCTTCCTGCTGCTGGCGCATGTATTGCTCAACCGCCTGATAGATCGCCCACCCACGAGGATGCCAAAACACCATTCCAGGCGCTTCTTCCTGCGTATGAAACAGATCCAGCTTGCGACCGATTTTTCGGTGGTCGCGTTTTTCTGCTTCTTCTTGACGTTGAAGATATTGTTTCAGCTGCTTTTTATCGGCCCAGGCCGTGCCGTACACACGCTGCAGCATTTCGTTTTGGGAGTCACCTCGCCAATACGCGCCCGCCAGCTTGGTTAACTTAAAATGTTTCAGAAAGCGTGTGTTTGGAACATGCGGCCCAACACACATATCCACGTATTCCTGATGATGGTAAAGCCCCATGGCCTGCTCGTCTGGCATGTCGTCCACCAGGCGCAGCTTGTACTCTTCGCCTCGTTGCTGAAACGTATCGATCACCTCCGCCCGCGGTGTCATTCTCTTCACCACGTCGTAGTCTTGCTCAATCAGCTCCTTCATGCGCGTTTCAATTTTTTCAAGGTCGTCTGGCGTGAAAGGGTGGTCAGTGGCTATATCATAATAAAAGCCGTCTTCGATCACCGGGCCGATCACCATTTTGGCATCTGGGTACAATTGCTTTACGGCATGACCAATCAAATGAGCGCAAGAGTGACGAATAATGTCCACGCCTTCCGGGTCTTTTGCGGTTAGCAGGCGCACCTCGGCGTCGGTTTCGATCAGATCGCAGGCATCGCGCAGCGCACCATCAACCACACCGGCGATGGTTGCTTTCGCAAGCCCCGGGCCGATGTCTTCGGCCACCTGCAGTACCGTAACCGGATTTTCAAACGAACGCTGGCTTCCGTCGGGCAGTGTAATGGTAGGCATAATAAGACTCCTCAGTGGTGACCAATACGAGAGGCCACGTGATCATTTGGTATGGACTTAATACAGGACAATTCCTGCTTCGCAGTAAGTTGGTACGACCGAGTGGATTCGAACCACCGACCCCCACCATGTCAAGGTGGTGCTCTAACCAACTGAGCTACGGTCGTACTGTTTATCCGCAAAAAGTCGTCCTGACTTTCTGCGAGAAACGCGTTGAGAAAAATGCGATTTTTCTCTTGTTTCCAACTCCCTCGCGGTAGCTCGGGTGTTGCTGATACCTCCTGTATCAGAATAGAGGTCTTACCCGGCTATTGAACGGTAAGCACTTCGGGCGCGTATATTATAAGCAAACGGCCAATCGCGCCAGCCGGTTTTAGTGTTTAAACTGTTGATTTTTCAACACATCAATTTGATCGCGCACTGCGGCAGCCTGCTCAAACTCCAAATCTTTGGCGTGCTGGAACATTTTCTTTTCAAGTTTCTTAAGCGTCGCCGCCATCTTCCTCGGGTTATCCAGATCAATTCCCTCAATCAGAACATCGTCAAAGCGCCCTTTCTGCTTGGCGTTGCGTTTACCCTTACCTTTGCCAGGTGCGTAACTCACCTCGAGAATATCCTGAACGCTTTTGCTTACGCCTTTGGGCACAATGCCGTGCTCTTCATTAAACGCCACTTGCGTGGCACGCCGACGATCAGTTTCACGGATTGCGCGCTCCATTGAACCGGTCATTTGATCAGCGTACAAAATCGCCTTACCGTCCAGGTTCCGCGCGGCGCGGCCTATGGTTTGCACCAATGACGATTCTGAACGAAGAAACCCCTCTTTATCTGCATCGAGGATCGCTATTAGCGATACCTCGGGCATGTCCAGCCCTTCGCGCAGCAGGTTGATGCCCACCAGCACATCAAACTCACCGAGACGCAGGTCGCGAATGATCTCGACTCTTTCCACGGTATCAATATCAGAGTGCAAGTATTTCACTCGCACGCCATGCTCGTTGAGGTATTCGGTCAAGTCTTCAGCCATGCGCTTGGTCAGCACAGTCACCAGCACCCTGCCCTCTTTGGCCACATGCACACCAATTTCACTGAGCAAGTCATCAACCTGCGTAGCAGCCGGACGCACCTCGATCTCCGGATCGGTCAGCCCGGTGGGGCGAACCACCTGCTCGACAACCTGGCCAGACTTCTCCATCTCGTAATCGCGCGGCGTGGCAGACACAAAAATCACCTGCGGGATCGCCCGCTCCCATTCATCAAAGCGCATCGGCCGATTGTCCAGGGCGGATGGCAAACGGAAGCCATACTCGACCAGGGTTTCCTTGCGAGACCGGTCGCCCTTATACATACCTCCAATCTGCGGCACACTGACGTGGGATTCGTCCACCACCACCAGAGCATTAGCTGGCAGGTAATCAAACAAGGTGGGCGGGGGTTCACCCGGCGCACGACCGGACAAGTACCGCGAGTAATTTTCAATACCCTGGCAATAACCCAACTCCCGAATCATCTCCAGGTCGTACCGGGTGCGCTGCTCTAGCCGCTGCGCTTCCACCAGCTTGTCGTTGCTGCGTAGTTGCTCCAGCCGATCTTTCAGCTCTTCTTCGATATCGCCTACGGCGTCCAAAAGTTGCTCACGAGGCGTCACATAATGGGTTTTCGGGAAAACAGTGACCCTGGGCAACTTGTCGATCACATGACCTGTTAAGGGGTCAAAGCGTGAAATGCTCTCAATTTCCTCATCAAACAGTTCGATTCGGATGGCTTCATGCTCGGAATCGGCCGGGAATATATCGATCACATCCCCACGAACACGGTAGTTGCCCCGAAAAAAATCAACATCATTGCGGGTGTACTGAAGCTCTGCAAGACGACGCAGAATATACCGCTGGTCAACCTGGTCACCACGGTCCAGATGCATGACCATCTTTAAATACGCATCTGGCTCGCCAAGACCGTAAATGGCTGACACAGTGGCCACCACAATCGCATCTGGCCGCTCTATAAGCGCCTTGGTAGCCGACAACCGCATCTGCTCGATGTGTTCATTGACCGAAGCGTCTTTGTCGATAAATGTATCAGAGGATGGTACGTAGGCTTCTGGCTGGTAGTAGTCATAGTAGGATACGAAGTACTCAACCGCGTTGTCTGGAAAAAACTCCTTGAACTCGCCATACAATTGCGCGGCCAGCGTCTTGTTGGGCGCCATAATCACTGCCGGGCGCTGTATACGCTCGATCACATGCGCGATAGTAAACGTCTTGCCAGAGCCGGTCACACCAAGCAATACCTGACCCAACAAACCCGACTCTATACCGGCCACCAGCTGCTCGATGGCCTTGGGCTGGTCACCAGCGGGCTCGAATTTAGCGTGTACCTTAAGTGGCTTGGACATGGAAGCGATGAAACTCGTCGTATTTCGGGAAATCGACCATAATAATATCTATTGACCTTGTTCACGAGCGTTATTAACATACGCGCCCTCGAACACAGTTCGACGCCGCGAAACCGAGAAAGGTTCCAGGCCCGCCCACCAAAGCGGTGCCCAGGCACAGTTTATTCCGCCTTAGCTCAGTTGGTAGAGCAAATGACTGTTAATCATTGGGTCGCTGGTTCGAGCCCAGCAGGCGGAGCCAAATACGAAAAAAGGTCGCACTAGCGGCCTTTTTTCGTATTTGGCTCCGCCGATAGTATGAGCTGCCAAAGGCAGTGAACGCGTGCGTTTGCGCAATGATTAACAGTCACCTAATAAGAATCACGCCTGCGCAACCAGGCCATAGTAAACGGCAACCCATCCTCATCCCGCCCCTTCGGCACTGCATCCATGTAATGGTAAGTAGCATTAAACATATCCAGCCCCCGGGAATATGCAGAATAGGTGTGAAACACCGCGCCATTCGAATCTCGCTCAAACACGCTCATGCCCGGCGCTTCCTGGCCGTTGAATCGCTGGGTGCCGAAGTTGTAGTTATTATCCTCACGTTCAAGCTGCTCTGCGGTAAACGACACCGCAAAATCGTAGTTAAAATCGGTGCCCATACTTGAATACCATGGGAACGTCCAACCCATCCGTTGTTTATAGGTTTGCAGACTTTGCAGTGGCGCATTGGATACTGCAACCATATTGATGTCTCGCGCATTCAGGTGGGCGATCGTGCCGTTATAACCGTCAGCCCAAAACGAACAACTTGGGCAGCCGTCCTGCCAATCTGGGCCAAACATAAAGTGCTGCACGATAAGCTGGGAGCAGCCATCAAACAGGTCCGCCAGCGTGCGGGTGCCGCCTTCACCTGTCAACTCGTAAGCCTTGTCAACCTGCCAGCGGGGCAGCTCGCGGCGTGCACTGCTAAGGGCATCGCGCTCGCGAGTAAACGCCTTTTCTCTTTGCATGAATTCTTTCCGGGCAGCCAACCACTCTGCCCTGCTAACCGTCTTACGCGTTGTCATTTGGCCTCACTTGCATAGTCGTTTGCGCTGGGAATCTATTGTTTACAACACTAATTTGCCGCTGGCAAGGCAGCAAATATGCAGAATCCTTGTGGACCTTTCCACCATGGCCTCGTCGAACGCCAACTAAACAACGCAAGCTCTTCCACACGCGCTTATTGTTCGCTATGGTACGCCCACCCAACAGATAGTGAGCCAACATGAGCAAGACCAGTAAAACCACAGGCAGCTGCCTTTGTAAGGCGGTCACTTTCACCGCCAATGCAATGGACCATGGCGTAGGCGCTTGCCATTGCGCAATGTGTCGAAAATGGGGTGGTGGACCGCTGTTGGCGGTTGATTGCGGTGCCGATGTTGTTTTTGGTGGCGAGCAGTCTATTTCAGTGTTCGACTCATCTGAATGGGCAGACCGTGGATTTTGTTCACGATGCGGTAGCCATCTTTTCTGGCGGCTGAAACAAGCGGGGCAGTACATCATGCCAGCGGGTCTATTTGATGCTGACGATCTAATACTTGACCATCAGGTCTTTATCGATGAGAAGCCAGGTTATTACTCATTCAGTGAAAAAACGACAGACATGACCGGTGAGCAAGTATTTGCAATGTTCGCAGGTGACAATTGAACACCTCCCTCAACCGCACCGCCATAGTTCAAGGCACGCCAAAACTTGTCTGATACACAACCCGAGCAATCAACCACAGTTGCCAAAGAACTCGGAAAACCTTCGAACTGGCCATTAGCGCTGGCATTGCTGCTATTGCGTGGCTTGAGTGCTTTGCCCTTCCCTCTCAATGTTCGCATTGGCAAAGCCGTAGGCAGCCTGCTTTACAGGCTGCCCAGCAAACGCAAGCACGTTACACAGGTAAACATCGATCTGTGTTTTCCAGAGCTAAACGAAGAAGAAAAGCAGCGCTTCTGTAAAGAGGTATTCAAAAATTTTGGTGCCGGCCTTATTGAAACAGGCATGGCATGGTGGAGCAGTCACGAGCGCATAAAGTCGATCTCAGAGATAGAAGGCCTGGATAAGCTGCTGGCTGCGAAACAGCAAGGTAAAGGCGTTCTGCTGCTGGGTGCACACTTTTCAACACTGGATATTGGCGCTGCGATTGGCTCAAACCATTTCTCCTATTCTGCTGTCTACCGGCCACAAAGAAACCCTCTGTTCAATGCCACCATGCTCGCAGGACGGGACAGACATGCTGATGCGCACATAAAAAAGACGCAACCAAGAGAGCTGATAAAGGCGGTTCGGCGCGGCGAAATAGTCTGGTATGGTCCGGACCAGGATGAGGGTGAAAACAACAGCGTTTACGCGCCTTTTTTCTCACAAAATGCATCGACAATCACTGCAACCGCTACCTTGGCGCGCATCACGGGCGCCCCGGTGCTGTTGTACGGCCAGCGGCGTAAAGCCGATGATTCCGGCTACATCGTTACCATCACCGGTCCACTTGAGAATTTCCCGTCCGGCGATGATATTGCCGATGCCACCGCCGTCAACCAACTCATTGAAACAGCCATCAGAATTGAACCAACTCAATATTATTGGTTTCACCGGCGTTTCAAGACTCAGCCCAATCAGGAACGCGGCGCCATTTACAGGCAATAAAAGAGAGTAGTCACTTTAGTACGCGCCTGATCAGCTTCGATAAGCGGCACGGCACCGCAAGCATCTGTACACATTTTGCTCAACCTGACGTTTTCACAAAGTTTTACACATTATCCGTCTGTCTTGGCTACGCTTAGAAATGAGACATAACTCACACTAAGTCGGAGAACGACATGGACCAACACGAAGTTGCGTTCCAGCGTTTTCTGCAAAAATTGGAATTTAGCGACGCCGTATGGAAGCAACTGGTCGCGCAGAATCGCCTGGAACAACAAGAACAGATCGCGGGGGGGCCAATTGATCCGCTGTTTAAATACGTTGGCGAGCAGCTAAATCAAGGCATACCCAAAAACACCCAGCGCTGATGCTGCTGCCATGGCTAGCCCGCGTCTCAGCTCAATTGATCATGTATCCAGGCGATAGTAGCTTGGGTTGAAGTATCCATGTCGGTATTGGGGCGCGAAAAATCCGTGCCTATTTGGTTAGCAAGACGCTTGCCCAGCTGCACTCCCCACTGATCAAAGGAATTTATGTTCCAGACAGCGCCTTGCACAAATACTTTGTGTTCGTACAAGGCAATCAGTGCTCCCAATCTTGAGGGCGTCAGCTGGTCAAGCGCGATGCTAATACTGGGTTTGTCACCTGCGTAGTGCAGGTGTCTATGCTCGGCATCGGCTTCCTCACCGCGCATTAAGGCATTCGATTGAGCCAGCATGTTGCCAAGTAAAGCGCGGTGCTGCTCCGGATTGCTGGTGTCGCGATTTACCGCAAAAACAAACTCCAATGGGATCACATCCGTACCCTGGTGCAATAACTGAAAAAATGCATGCTGTCCGTTGGAACCACTTTGCCCCCACACAACCGGGCCTGTTGCGTAGGTTACGGTCTCACCATCCAGCCGCACAGATTTGCCATTGCTTTCCATATCGAGTTGCTGCAAATACATTGGCAATAGACCTAGCGCGTCGTTGTAAGGAATAACGCCCAGGCTATGGTGATGACAAAAATTATTGTGCCACAAGCCGCACAAAGCCAATAAGACCGGCAAATTTTCTTCAAATTCGGCCGTAAAAAAATGAGCATCCAGTGCGTGGGCACCACGCAGCAATTCTTCAAACTGAGCGTACCCTATGGCGGCACAGATCGGAAAACCGATGGTTGACCACAGCGAATAGCGGCCACCCACCCACTCCCAGAACGACAAGAGATTTTGCTCGCGAATTCCGAATGCAACCGCAGCTTCTGTATTACTGCTAACCGCAATGAAGTGGCTGGCAATGGCATCGCTGTTTGAGAAATGATCCAGAACCCATTGCCGCGCATTGCGAGCGTTATACATGGTTTCCTGAGTAGTGAATGTCTTACTCGAAATAGAAAACAGCGTTTCTTCCGGGTCCAGCTCGCGCAGAATATTGGGTAAATGCGTTTCATCAATGGTGCTGGCAAAATGAACTGTCAACTCCGAAGAGTGCATGTGCCTGAGTGCTTCACAGACCATTTTTGGGCCAAGATCCGACCCGCCAATTCCGATATTGACCACATGACGTATTCGTTTTCCGGAAAAACCGCGCCACTGACCGCTACGGATATCGTCTGACAGCTCGCGCATGCGTGACAGTTGCGCCAACACAGCCTTATGCTTGTCAATTCCATAGTCAGTCACCAGGTGACCATCAAGATCACGCAGGGCAATATGCAAAACAGCGCGGTTTTCAGTGGTGTTGATTGCCTCGCCTGTACGCATCGCATTCATGCGCTCGGCAACGCCAGTTTCTCTGGCCAATTGAACCAGGCAACGCATACTTTCTGCAGTGATTGCGGTCTTGCTGACATCCAGCCGCAATCCACACTGTTCGAAGGTGAATTGCCTGGCGCGATCGGGCTCGGTGCGCAACAATGTGTCAATGCGGCCTCGCTTTGCAGCCAAGGCATCCAGCGTTTGCCAAGCCTTACAACTTTCAGGATTCATTGGCGTACCGTTGCCCCAATGCGCTAACAAAATCACCTAGCAGATCAGCCGGTAGATCATTAATACCGGCCGCCGCTTTGCGTCCACCACCGGTCGGGAATTGCATGCACAATTCATCTGCGCCAGTTTTGTTGTTGAGCGGGGCACGCACACTGACCAGATAGTTTCCATTCGATTTCACCGTCAGTACCGCGTGTGCGCGGTCAGGGTGTTCGTTAGCAAGATCATTGCTGAACACACCGCTCACGCGCCTGGCCCAGGCTTCATTTGGAAAGGTCAGTACTGCGGAGTGTTTGTCTGCGTGATCGTACTCAACCGATCTGGCCGATGTCATATCGTCCAGATAGCCCGCTTCCAGTTTTTGAAAAGCCTCGGCCTCCTGATCGATAAAGTCCAGCGGATTGGTAAAGGGCCGCATCAGCTGGTAAAGATCATGTGGCGTAAAATGCAAATCATCCAGTGACGCACCATAACCGTTGTAATTGATGTAGGTACCCAGGTTTTCAAGCTTTTTTACCTTCTCTTCACTCAGCGACGTTTGACGCGCAAGTGACTGAGCACTGGCCTTGAGGTTGTCACCAAACGCGGCCGTAACAGCCCACTCTGCATAGGCACCCTTCAAATGCCCATTGATCAGCAAGCTGGTGCATGTGTCAGCGGCTGTGTTTATAAGTGCCTGCAGGTTATGCGCCTCTGGTATATCACCGGCGAAATGGTGATCACAGTAAAAAACATCAGCGCCAGCCTCCAGAATTCGCTGCAGATCAACTTTGTTTTTATCCATCGAGATATCTAACACAGTGACACGATCACCGCTTTCAACGTCAATGCTTTTCAGCAAGGCGATGTCGCGCTTTACACCGGTCACAATAGTGCTGTCTCTGGGCTGAGCATGTCTTAGCTGAATCAGTGCACAGATACCGTCCGCATCGCCGTTGAAAACATCGTAGTATGCCATAAATAGATTCCTGAACGCTTAACTTGAACGTGTATTGGTTTTCTCTGGAAACAAAGGCTTCACCTTTGGCGACTCATCCACTCTGGGTGATATTGTTTTCCCACTTTGCGTAGGCGCCATGCGCTCCCAAAGATAGTCCGCCACGGGGCCTTTGCTGACAAATCCATTCACCAGCTCGACCAGAATCGCCCGGATGCTGTCACAGTCACCTTCACTGCACGCCGCTTCCAGGCTGATAAGATACTGCTGTACAACATCGTAGTCGGGAAACTCTTCCTCGGCGCACATAATCATGGGGTGGCCAGTACCACTCACATTATTACCAACCAGCAGTTCCTCATAGAGTTTCTCACCCGGGCGCAAACCGGTAACCTTAATCTCGATATCGCCGTAGGGGTTGTTTTCATCTTTTATTTCAAACCCCATCAATCGAATCATTCGCCGGGCAAGATCCACAATTCGTACAGGCTCGCCCATATCCAGCACAAAAACATCGCCTCCGCGAGCCAACGCCCCGGACTGCAGCACCAACTGTGCTGCTTCCGGGATGGTCATAAAGTAACGAATGATTTCGGTGTGTGTCACTGTGACAGGGCCACCCGAATTGATTTGATCCCTAAACAGTGGCACAACCGACCCAGAAGAACCCAGCACATTGCCAAAACGAACCATACTGAAATTGGTGTTACCTGGCTTCTGCGCCAGCCCTTGCAACACAATTTCGGCCAGCCGCTTGGACGCCCCCATGATATTGGTTGGTCTAACCGCTTTATCGGTAGACACCAACACAAAACGCTCTACGTGTGCATTCACGGCCGCCAGAGCCGTATTTACCGTGCCAAACACATTATTGGCAACGCCCTCGGCAACATTGTATTCAACCACAGGCACATGCTTGTGCGCGGCCGCGTGATACACCGTTTGCACTTCGCAAACATTCATCACGCGCTGAATGAGTTTTTTGTCTTTCACCGAGCCCAATAGAGGGGTTAGTTTGCAGGGCACTTTCAGGGCCATCAGGCTTTGCCTCAGCTCTTGCTCTATCTGGTACAGCGCAAACTCAGAGGCTTCAAACAAAACCAGTTCTTTTGGTTTATGGTTGATTATTTGCCGGCATAATTCAGCGCCAATCGAACCTCCCGCTCCGGTCACCAGCACCACTTTGCTTTCCACACATTGATCAATCAATTCGGGATGCGGGGGCACCGGGTCACGCCCAAGCAAATCCTCAATATCAATATCCTGTATTTCGGCGATCGATGCCCTGCCCTGAATCAGGCTGGCAAAATTCGGTATGGTTTTTACATGTACCGCCAAGCCGACCAGGCGATTGATAACATCGCGTCGGTATTCGCGTGCTACTGACGGCATCGCAAGCAATACCTGGCTGACTTCGTGGTGATTCACCAACTGGGCCAGGCGTTCCGGCCCGGCGACAGTCACCCCGTTGATCACCGTACCCTGCAAACGCGGGTCATCATCTATAAAACACACCGGATGATATTCATCACTGTGCAGCAACGCAGTCAGCAATTGCCGCCCGGATGCGCCGGCCCCATAGATCACTACTTTGTCGGCCATGCTCTTCAGTTTGTACTGATAGAAAGCCCGGATGCCCAAACGTGAGCCACCAATCAGCAACACACAAATGGCCCAGTACAGCAGCGGAGTAGAACGCGGTAAGC
Source organism: Gammaproteobacteria bacterium (assembly GCA_030429735.1). Taxonomy (GTDB): domain Bacteria; phylum Pseudomonadota; class Gammaproteobacteria; order Pseudomonadales; family JAUIET01; genus JAUIET01. The sequence continues at coordinate 119,642 of JAUIET010000011.1, read as the reverse complement.
TGGTATCCATCGTATAATTCAATACGCTGAATACGAGCGCTGAAACAGTAACGGCTTTCAGAACAGCCATAATGGCCTGATGGCCCATAAAGCGTATCACTGCGCGATACAGACCCAGCCGTAAAAACAAGGCAGCACTGATTGCAATGGTCAGGCCCACGGCGAGATAGGCCATTGGACCGATCGGAAACTCTGTGCTGCCCCAGCGCAATGCCACGGATATCCAGATGGCAAGAGGAATGCACAGCAAGTCGACCAGTAACATCAACGTCTGCTTAACGTTACGAGGTAACTCAGCCGCTTTGTCGATGGGGGAAAAATAATCCACCAGGCGGTGGATACGCCTTCTTATTTGCATAGCATCTCGGCCTTCCTGAGCCTGATAGAGCCAGTCAACCGTGCATTATATTTTCTCTGCCGAGGAAGGCAATAAATGACTGCGGTAAAACCAGACAATTGCACAGAGAATCGCATAGGTCACTGCACACAGTATAGCTGCCCACGTTGGATGAGCCTGTGAAAGCAGAGCAATCGGCAGCAAAACGGTAATATTAACCACTGAATACACAAGCACCACGCGACTATGGCTTCCCCAATGCTGGGCCAGTAATTGATAAAGATGGGTACGGTGCGCATCTTGAATGCGTTCACCACCGATCAGTCTTGCAAGCAAGGTTACTGCGCTGTCAGCGATAAACACCGCGAGTAAGATTGAGCTTGAAAGAATCGGAACTATCTCTGCACGGTCTGCGTAAACCGCACTGCCAGCCAACAGAAAACCAAAGAACAGGCTCCCGGAATCGCCTAAAAAAACGCGAGCAGGTGACCAGTTCCAGAATAGAAATGCTGCGGCAAGCGTCGCCATAAGACCCAAGGTTAACCGCAGCCCGGAATCAAGATCGCCAGCCGCAACACACTGAAATGCAAGTGCGAAAAACAACACCTGGGCCGCCGCAATACCATCAATGCCATCCATAAAATTAAACGCATTGACGAACGCAAATAGAAAAAGGGCCAGACACAAAAGTAGCAATGTCACTGATTCCAAGGTGCCGAAGCGAACAAACAACACAGCGCATAGCAGATAAATAATTGCCCGCAGTCGCCGTGATAACGCAAGACGGTCGTCTAACCAGCCGGTCAATGCCATCATTAGCGATAAGCTGTGCAGCCACAGTATCGGTGCAGGCATTTGACCTTCAATGAACAGGTACACCGACGCAAAAAGAAAGGCAATTGCCAGGCATAGGCCGGCGCCACCCGGCACGGGCACTGCATGGGAACTGCGTGCGTTGGGTACATCAAGCCAATGCCTGCGCAGTGCCAGCCGCCTGTAGATACTCAGCAAGCAATGGCTGAGCAAGAACACGCAAAGCAACATTAGCAACAATTCAGTCATTCAGTGCGCCCTGTTGACCATGATCTACAGAGCCTCCAGCATGTCTGGCATAGCATCATCAATGCCATGCCTGGCCACCCAATTGAACTCTTGTTCAAACCGCCTTGCCGTATACAATTCTGACTCAGTTAACTTCGAAAACGGCTTACTAACAGGGCTCAACCACGCATCAGGAAGTACCTTCAGCGCGCCAAGCAACGCAGAAATGGTGGCTGCCGAAAGCTGCCAAGTCGCGCTCTCGCGCATCATTGCTCTGCGAGTTGCTTTCTGAATATCAGCCACGGTCAAACTATTACTGTCGGTAATGATGTACAACTGTTCTTTGATCTGCTCGGCCGCCAACACGGTCATCAAAGCACTGCAAAAGTTATTCACATTCAACATTGATCGTGGGCCGGTATCGAGCAACTCAGGGCAAAGCCGTGAGCGTGATGCTCGCAATAATGACCGCATGTTCGCCTTTACGCCAGTGCCGTAAACGAGGCTTGGCCTTAGCACTACGCATTGTGACGCGCGCCAGTCGAGCTGAAGCAGATTTTGTTCACCAGCGTACTTGCTGGCGCCGTAGATGTCCTGTGCCGGCACATTGTTGGCCTCATCATTCGGCGCCAACGCGGGCTGATAATGCACGGCTTTAACAGAGCTCACATGCACAAAGCGTTGCACACCCGAGGCCAGCGCGCAGCAACCCAGGTGTGTGGGGAATTCTGCATTCACTTGCCGGTAATCATGTTCCTGAACTCTGCGGGGATTAGAATGGGCCAATCCAACCAGATTAACAACTGCATCAACACCTTGCAGCTCGGTCATGCATTGCTCTTCAGAAAAGCGCTCGGCACGCAACATGGAGTGCATAACTGTGTAACCGGCCGCCTGCAATGCCGGTGCCACATGCAAGCCAATAAATCCGTCACTGCCAGTGAGTAGTATGGTCTGAATGGAGGACATCTTGTTAAGCGGATTAAAATTTATGCCTGCCGCGTAGCCTAACAAGTTTGAATCAGTATTACCTTGGGAATAATAGCGCCACAGCGAGAATACACCCGCTGCAACGCATCACAGGTGTCGCCATAGCGACAGCGGGACACTACATGCGTATACGACTGCGGTTCTTCGCCAAGGTTGCTTTGCCAATACCTTCAACGGCAAGCAAATCCTCCAAAGTACGAAAACGGCCGAACTTTTCACGATAGTCGACAATCGCTTTGGCTTTTGCCAAACCAATGCCATTCAGCTGAGCCAGCGTTTCCGCGGCGGCTGTGTTCACATTGACCTCAGCAGTTTGGCGCTCTGCCACTGTCGACTTGGCGCCTGCTTCAGCATTGGCCAGAACGGGGTTCAATGCCAACACGCCAAGCAATGCCGCTAAGCGGCAGCCGTGGTTAATCAGTGTTGAAATAGGTGTTTGTTGTGATTGTAAAAACATGGCTCATCTCCTTTTGAAACCGGTTTTATAGTCAATACGTGCTTCCTGCACATCAATAAACTAACACAGTTATTGCGCAGAAATGTGAGAAATATCTGCAAGCTGTGCGAGAAATGCACATGTTTAGCAGGTTCGTGAATAGACTCGCGCTAGCAGTCAAACCCTGCTAACGGTACCCCAGGTTTTACAGCCAGGGCACAACCAGTGCAATTGATTGCCGCCAAAGCCGCATTGTCTGCAGCGATAAGTCCAGCGCTGCTGCTCTTCCTTCAACAAACATTCGACAATCTTGTCGAGGCTTGCAGAATCGATTCCTTCGAGTTTGCTGGTCTCTATTTTCAGCACTTGCAGTAACTCAGTCAGAGTTGCCTGTGCATATTGATTGCTCTGCAGGTATTGCAGAGCCCTCTCGTCGCCTTTGTGTTTCCGTATTTGTTCGAAAAGCAATGATGACAACGTTCCACTGCCATCGCTGGCAGCAAATTGTTGCAAAAAATCCAGCGCACCGGCCTCATCACCTCTACTGGTGAAGATTTGTTGCAACAATGGCATCGCCTCAATCAATTTATCAGGCGACGCCTCGGCCATTTTTTTCAGCGAAGAAAGCGCACGACGCTCGCGTCCCAGACCAAGCTGAGCTTGTGCCTTGAGCATCGAGGCTCGCGCATTTTTGGCCGACAATTGCAGCGCCTGACGCGCGCTTTTCTCGGCGTCGTGGAAACGTTGTTCGGCAATTGCGACTTCAGCGATCTCGCAACAATAGTGCGAAGCAGCAATCGCCATCTGCTCGGCTTGTTCTTCATTGGTCAATGAAATGTATTTTTGAGCCAGCGGCAGGGCAAGCGCCCATTCCTGCTCTTGCTGATAAATATCGATCAGCGTTGCCAACACTTTTGCTCGATCAGGCAACGTGGCCTGGCCAATCAACTCTTTGAGAATACGCTCGGCTCTGTCCAGCCAGCCCGCTTTCGTGTAGTCAAGTGCCAACTCAAACTGCACTTTTTGACGCTGTTCGCGGCTTAGGGAAGGCCTCGCCAACAGATTCTGGTGCACTCGTATCGCCCGATCTGTTTCACCGCGTCGTCTGGACAAATTGCCGATCGCAAGATGAGTCTCCATCGTTTCGCTGTTCACTTCCAGGGACGCTATGAAAGCGTCGATCGCGCCATCGGGCTGATCGTTCAACAGAAAATTGAGACCGGTAATGTACGGTTGCCTCAGTCGTTGATTGACAAGATCGGAGCGCTGCTTTCGGTTCGCTGTCCAGCGCCCGAGCAGCCAGCCAATGACTACGGCGACAAACAGAAATGCAAATAGAATAGGTTCAGGCATTCAGTCTACGGAGGCGCTGGCGCAGCAAGGAGCAAGGAGCAAGGAGCAAGGGCTATTGCCAAGAGCTCGCTGCAAGCACACTAGGCCACGTTGGAGCGCAAACTGTCCAGCTCTTTTTCAGACTGAGCCAGTTTTCGTTTTGCCGCACGCTCAGCACGCTTCAGGCGAAACCAGACAGCGCAGCCGGCAAGCAGCCCGAACAAACCGCCCGTTGCAAACGACGCCAAGGCTATCGCCCCCACTGACACGTCCTCCACTTGCGTAAAAAACAAATCCAGCGTTGCCGGGCTGGTGTTTTGAAGAGCAAATGCAGTTGCTGATACAGCCAGAACAATTAGCAATAAAATGTTAATAATTCTAAGCATGAAAAATCCCCGTCTGAAAAACCACAGCGCAATTATCGCAGGACCGTCAGCCGCTGTGCAGCAGAATTGGCTATTCTAAACGTAAATATTGGGAAACGCAGACAGGGGAACGGACGCCCTGCCTGGACTTCAGGGATAGCGCTTCAAGCTTTCGTTGACTCGCTCTCGCAACTCTTTGCCAGGTTTAAAGTGCGGCACGCTCTTGCCTGCCAGCTCCACTTTCTCACCCGTTTTTGGGTTGCGCCCTAATCTCGGCTCGCGGTAATGCAGGGAAAAACTGCCAAAACCGCGAATTTCTATTCGATCGCCTGCGGCAAGAGTTTGGCACATTTGTTCAATGACTGTCTTCACCGCAAGCTCAACGTCTTTGGGCGACAGTTGGGTCTGCGCCGCTGCGATATGTTCAATCAGCTCTGACTTGGTCATTGGTTTTATATTGGAACTGGAAGCCCTGTAGGGTGTAGAGATACTATAGATCAGATTCGATCTTGCGTCCAAAACATTTTAAAATCAATACCTTGGCATTAAAAGCAGAAACCGGCTTGACCTTCGCGCCAAGCCGGAATCCGGTTTGATTATTGCCGATCCATTTTGGCTTTAATCAAATCGCCCAAGGTTGTTGGTGCAGACTCATCAGGCTGAGTTTCCTTGTGATCGCGAATCGCCTGTTTCTCTTCCTCAAACTCTTTCGCCTTGATCGAGAGGTTCACTATGCGACCCTTGCGGTCAACATTGATGATTTTAACTTCAATTTCATCACCAACATTGATCACATTACGAGCATCTTCAACCTTATCGCGGCTGATTTCAGACGCCTTCAACACGCCTTCAACGTCTTCAGCCAGGGTCAGGGTTGCCGCTTTCGCGTCAACTTCTTTGACAACACCCATTACCACTGACCCTTTGTCATTGGCAGTTAGAAAGCTGGAGAACGGATCGTTTTCCAATTGCTTCACACCCAGTGAGATTCGCTCACGCTCAGGGTCGATCGCCAGAATAACGGTTTCCAGTTCATCGCCCTTGGAGAAACGGCGTACCGCTTCTTCGCCTTCTTCGTGCCAGGAAATATCAGACAGGTGCACCAGACCATCAATATTACCGTCCAGGCCAATAAAGATACCGAAGTCGGTGATTGACTTGATGCTGCCCTTGATTTTGTCGCCTTTGCTGAACTGCGATCCGAACGCGTCCCAAGGGTTCTGCTGACATTGTTTCATGCCCAGAGAAATACGACGTCGTTCTTCGTCAATATCCAGAATCATGACTTCTACTTCGTCGCCAACCTGAACCAGTTTGGAAGGATGTACATTCTTGTTGGTCCAATCCATCTCTGAAACGTGAACCAGTCCTTCCACACCTTCTTCAAGCTCAGCAAAGCACCCGTAATCCGTGAGGTTGGTGACCCGTGCGGTGACGCGGCTATTCTCTGGATAACGGTTTTTGATTTCCACCCAGGGATCTTCACCCAGCTGTTTCATACCAAGTGACACGCGATTGCGCTCACGATCAAACTTCAGAATCTTGACGTCGATCTCATCACCCACATTAACCACTTCGCTTGGGTGCTTGATGCGCTTCCACGCCATATCGGTAATGTGCAGCAAGCCATCAATACCACCAAGGTCAACAAAGGCTCCATAGTCGGTAAGGTTCTTAACCACACCTTTAGCCGGTGCACCTTCCTGCAAGCTGGCGAGCAAGGCTTCGCGCTCTTCGCTATTGGCCACTTCCATCACCGCACGGCGAGAAATAACAACGTTATTGCGCTTCTGGTCCAGCTTGATCACTTTAAACTCAAGCTCTTTGCCTTCCAGGTGGGTGGTTTCGCGTACCGGGCGCAAATCAACCAGTGACCCTGGCAAAAAGGCTCTTACGCCACCAACGTCAACCGTGAAGCCGCCTTTAACCTTGCCATTAATGACACCGCGGACCACCTCCTCTGTATCAAACGCCAATTCAAGCTCTTTCCAGGCTTCCGCTCTGCGGGCTTTCTCGCGCGACAGTTTGGTTTCCCCAAAACCGTCTTCCACGGATTCCAGTGCAACTTGCACCTCGTCGCCAATATCAAGCGAGAATTCACCACCTTCGCTGACAAACTGCGAACGTGGAATAACACCTTCGGATTTCAGTCCGGCGTGGACAGTAACCCATTCAGAATCTATATCGATAACAACGCCGGTGACAATGGCGCCGGGTTTCATTTCAATGGTTTTTAAACTTTCTTCGAAAAGTTCAGCAAAGCTTTCGCTCATAGGGATGGTCTCTTTGAGTGCGCCGCATTTCCAGCCGATGCGGGGTTAGTGAGTTAATAAGGGTATCGACACTCTGGCTACAAGGAACAGCGCGATCCCAATTACTTCCTTCTTTTATGACCCTAGCACAAGCCATGCTGCTTAACGGCTTCCAGCAAACGATCAAACACCTGTTCTATCGACAAGTTTGTGCTGTCGATAATCAATGCGTCGTCTGCCGGGCGCAGCGGTGAGGCTGCGCGAGTCATGTCGCGTTGATCTCGTTTATCGAGGTCCTCACGAAGTGCGCGGAGACTATCACTATCTTCCTTTGTTTTCAACTGCTTATAACGCCTTTGTGCACGAGCGTCCGCGCTCGCGGTCAGGAAAATTTTCAGATTGGCTCGGGGAAAGACCGTGGAGCCCATGTCTCGCCCATCTGCCACCAGGCCAGGCTCCCGTTGGAATGCACGCTGCAAATCCAGCAGTGCCGTCCGTACGGCAGGGTGCGCGGCGACTCTGGAAGAGGCTTCGCTGATTTCATGCTCTCTTATGCGATCACTTACCTCAGCACCTGCAAGCTGGATTGAGGGCACACCGGTATGCTGATCGGGTGTGAAATTAATGTCCAATTCAAGTGCCAGCTGCGCCAACTGCAACTCATCGTCGAGGTCTACACCGCTGTCCAGTGCAGCCAATGCCAATACACGGTACATGGCGCCGCTATCCAGCAGATGCCACCGCAACTTATTTGCCAGCAGCTGCGATAAAGTACCCTTACCTGTGCCACTTGGGCCATCAATAGTGATCACTGGCGTGTTGGTTTTCATTACTGCACCGTTATGTTCATGCCTGCATTAGCCGACAGCTCGGCAAAACCCGGAAAGCTGGTGGCCACATTGTCGCAATCCGCAATGTGAACTGGCCCGCTTGCCAGCAAACCAGCCACCGCAAACGCCATCGCAATCCGATGATCGCCGTGGCTGTCAACCCGGCCTCCCGTCAGAGTACTGCCGTGAATGCTCATACCATCATCCGTGGCTTCTGCCTTGCCGCCCAGTAACAAGATACCTTCTTCCATTACCGCTATGCGATCGCTTTCCTTGACCCTGAGTTCACGGGCCCCGCGTAAAATGGTCTCCCCTTCAGCGGCCAGTGCCGCAATAAAAATGACTGGAAACTCATCTATCGCGAGTGGAACCAGCTGCTCATCAATTTCGATCCCCCGCAACTGCGCATAGCGCACCCTGATATCGGCTACCGGCTCAGCGCCCCATAAGCGCTCATTTTCAAAGCTCAGGTCTGCACCCATAGCGCGCAAAATATGCACAATACCGGTACGCGTTGGATTTACGCCGACGTCGCGTAAAAGCAGCTCGCTGCCCGGCACTATGCTTGCTGCAACCATAAAAAAAGCGGCAGACGAAATGTCGGCGGGCACGGACAGCTTGGTACCAGTCAGTGAGCCACCTCCTCGAACAGTAATCCGGCTGGCAGTTGCGGACTGAGCCTCAGTCTCCACTTCATAGCCCAAAGAGCGCAACATGCGCTCAGTATGATCCCGGGTTGGGGCAGGCTCAGTGATTGTGGTGTGCCCGGAAGCGTACAACCCGGCCAGCAACAGGCTTGATTTGATCTGCGCGCTGGCCACCGGCAAGGTGTACTCTATTCCGCGCAAACCATTCGAGCCATGTATCAAAAGCGGTGGCCGCCCATTACCCGATGTTTCTATCGACGCCCCCATCTCACCAAGCGGCAGTGCCACACGGTTCATGGGGCGGCTGTTCAGAGACTCATCGCCGGTCAACCGGCTGGAAAATGATTGCCCCGCCAATAATCCAGTAAGCAAACGCATTGATGTACCGGAATTGCCTAAATCAAGCGCCACGCCAGGGTCCTGCAACCCCCGCAACCCGCGCCCCTGAATTCGCAACTTACCATTGCTTTCGCGATCTATTTGCACTCCCATTCTCTGGAATGCCTGCAGCGTGGCCAGGCTGTCTTCGCCCTGCAGAAACCCCTCAACCTCTGTCACGCCCTCAGCAATTGAACCCAACATAACAGAGCGATGAGAAATCGATTTGTCTCCAGGAACCCGCAGTGTTCCAGTGAGTACACCACCGGGATTTATCGTAAACAACATGTCGGTAGATCCTTACGTTGAGTTAGCTTATTCAGGAGCGGTACTTGGCCAGGTAGTTATCACGGCCTTTCTTGGCGGTGCTGAGCATGTCAAATAATCGCTGAGACTCGCCGTTCTCCACCATCGACTTAAACAGCGCGAGGCGCTTTTCAAACTGCTCAACGGCAGCCAGCACACACTCTTTATTTGAGAAAAAAACGTCGTGCCACATGGTTGGGTCGCTTGATGCGGTACGTGAAATGTCCTGGAAGCCACCAGCAGCAAACTCAAACAACCGATCGGTTTCCGGGTGTAGCAGCAAGCTGTCGACCAGCACGTAGGCTAATACATGCGGCAAGTGACTGGTGGATGCCAGCAAGTCATCGTGCAGATCCGGCTCAAGCTCTGCTAACAAGCAGTCCAGGCTACCCCAGAAGTTCGCCACACGGTGTGCAGCAGCGTTACTCACATCAGCATGCGGTGTCAGGATCAGTTTTTTCTGTTTGAACAGATCAACCTTGGAAGCCATCAAGCCACTTTGCTCCGAACCCGCGATTGGGTGTGCAGGCAAAAAAACTGACAGCAACTCAGGTGCAAACTGCCGGCAGGCATCTAACACCGGACCCTTCACGCTGGCCACGTCGGTTAACACCGTACCGTCTGCAACTCCGATTGAAGCCAGCTCTGTGAAAACGGCTGGAAACGTCATAGGTGGCACAGCTAACACAATCATGCTGGCCTGCGCGATCAATTCTTGCAGCGCTGCCGGCCTGTTATCAACGACTCCTTGCTCGTACGCCAGCAGGTTTACATCGTCGCGGCTGTCGTAGCCAAGAATTACCTCGGCACTGCCATGTGCTCGCGCTGAGCGAAGCACTGAGCCGCCAATCATGCCAAGACCAATAACCAGCAGTGATTTCTCAGTCGCACTTTCAGCGGTCATCAAAACAACGCTCGTGGGTAGGACCCTAATACCTTGACCATCACAGAGTGCTCTTCCAGCTCACGCAATATGCCCGCTACCACTGGATCAGTCTGATGGCCTTCAAACTCAATGAAAAACAGATACGCCCATGCCTCAGTCGGAGACGGCCGTGTATCGATGCGCGTTAGCATCACGCCTTCACGGTCAAACGGTTCCAGCAGCTTAAACAACGCCCCTGGTTTGTTGCGTGTTGCGACAATCACAGAGGTTTTGTCGTCGCCGCTGGGCGGCACATCTTTTTCAGCAACCACCAGAAAACGCGTGGCGTTGTCTGTACGGTCTTCAATATTGGAGGACACACAGCTCAAGTCATACAGTTCAGCCGCCATGGAGCTGGCCACTGCAGCCACTGTTGGATCACTCGCTGCCATTTGCGCGGCCGCGCCATTACTGCTCACTGCCTTGTGCTCCACATTGGGCCAGTGCGTAGCTAACCACGTTTGGCACTGGGCCAAAGCCTGTTGATGGCCGCAAATTGATTTGAGTCTGCTAACATCTGTATTGCGCCCGATCAGCAATTGCAAATGGATGCGCAACTGGACTTCACCACAAATTTTAAGTGGTGATTTCGCGAAGTTATCAAGCGTATGGGTGACCATACCTTCGGTAGAATTTTCCACCGGTACCACGCCGTATTTGCTCAAGCCGTTCTCGACCTGGGTAAACACGGCAGATATTGACGGATATGCGCTGACCACGGCCGATTGACCAAAATGTTTAAGCGCTGCCTGATGTGTGTATGTACCTTCAGGACCAAAAAAGGCCACATCAACAGGCTTTTCCAGGGCCAGGCAGGCTGAGATAATTTCTCTGAAGATGTGCGCAATAACGGCGTCGTCCAGCGGGCCATTATTCCTCTCGATCACGCGGCCAAGCACTTGTGCTTCGCGCTCTGGTCGATAAAACTCAACCTCAGACTCAGAGCCCCCGGTCGCATGCAATTCCGCCAGCTTTACAGCAGCCACCTGCTCAGCAAGGCCGGCGCGCTTGGCAATTAACGCCTGAAGCTCTTCATCCAGTGCATCGATGCGCACTCTGAGCTCAGCCAACGTTGGCAACTTACCCTCGGCCATGCGACTATCCGTGCCGCTGCTCAAAATCGCGCATGAAACTCATTAGCGCCTCAACTGCCTCCATGCTTACAGCGTTATACAGACTGGCGCGCATGCCGCCGACTGAGCGATGCCCTGCAAGGTTAAGCAGGTCATTTTCTTCGGCCTCTGTTAGAAACGTTTTGTCCAATGCAGCATCAGCCAGTGTAAATGGAACATTCATCCACGAACGGCTCTGCGGTTCAACGGGATTGCCGTAAAAATCGCTGCCATCAATAAAGCCGTACAGGCTTGTGGCTTTTTGATGGTTTCTATGCGCTTGTGCTTCGAGCCCGCCCCCTTCTTTAAGCCATTCAAATACCAGCCCCGCAAGGTACCAGGCAAAGGTTGGTGGCGTATTGAGCATTGACTTGCCATCGTCAATGGTCTGGTAGTTCAGAGTACTGGGGGTCAATGAATGTGCATTGCCAAGCAGCTCTCGCTTGGCAATCACCAAGGTAAGACCGGCAGGACCAATGTTTTTCTGGGCGCCGGCATAGATCAAACCAAACTGCGATACATCGATCGGGCGCGATAAAATAGTAGATGACATATCGGCAACCAGCGGCGTCGAAACCCGGGGTAACCAATGAAACTCTACCCCACCAATCGTTTCGTTAGGCGTGTAGTGCAGATAAGCCGCGTTGTTGTCAGTTTGCCACTCCGACGGTTCGGGTATGCTTGAAAAATTAGTATTTTCGGCGCTTGCAACCACATTTACATCGCAAAATCGCCGCGCTTCGGCTATCGCCTTTTTGGACCACTGGCCGGTGTTCAAGTAATCAGCTTTGGCAGAGCCTCGCAACAAATTAAGCGGTACCGCGGAGAACTGTGCTGTAGCACCGCCTTGCACGAACAATACTGCGTAATCATCAGGAACTGCCAGCAATTCTCTTAAATCTGCCTCCGCTTTCTCAGCAATTGCAATAAATTCCTTGCTGCGATGGCTCATTTCCATCACAGACAGCCCACGGCCCTGCCAATCCAGCAACTCGGCTTGCGCTTGCTCCAATACTGGTTCAGGTAGCGCTGCGGGCCCGGCGCAAAAATTGTACTTACGCTGCACCATTACTTAACCCTCCGCGCCTTCAGCGTCATCTTCTTCGCGTTCCTCAACCCGGGCAACGCCAACAATGTGTTCGCCACTCTTGACCTTGATCAAACGAACGCCCTGTGTGTTTCGACCTTGGATAGACACCTCGCCAGCGCGTGTGCGTACCAACATGCCCTGGTCACTGATCAACATCATTTCATCGTCGTCATTGACCTGAATCGCACCTACAATGCGGCCGTTTCTTGCGCTGGGCTGGATACCAATTACACCCTGCCCGCCACGACCAATCGCAGAAAATTCAGAGATTGCGGTGCGCTTGCCATAGCCATTGACGCTGACGCATAACATTTGCGCGTCATCGTCCGGAACCATCAGCGAGATCACCTGATTCTCAGCTTTGATTTTCATGCCTCTGACACCACGGGCCGTTCTGCCCATCGGTCGAACATCTTCCTCGGAGAAGCGAATCACCTTGCCTGAGTCACTGGCCAGCATAATGTCAGACTTGCCATCAGTAATGGCCGTGCCCACCAGATGATCACCGTCGTCAAGCTCTATCGCGCGCAAGCCTACGCTGCGTTGTCTGGCAAAATTAGTCAGCGCGGTCTTTTTAACAACCCCGTTTGATGTAGCCATAAATACGAAGTGGTCTTCGCGATATTCGTTGACGGGTAATATCGAGGTAATGCGTTCGCCCTCCTCCAGAGGCAACAAATTGACCATAGGTCTGCCGCGCGAGGTACGGCTGCCAAGAGGGATATGAAACACTTTCAGCCAGTACACTTTACCCATGTTACTGAAACACAAAATGGTATCGTGTGTGTTGGCTATCAGCAGGTGCTCTACGAAATCTTCGTCCTTAACAGCCGTAGCGGTCTTGCCTTTACCGCCGCGCTTTTGGGCCTGGTAGGTTTCCAGCGACTGTGTCTTCGCATAGCCAAGATGCGACAAGGTCACCACCCGGTCCTCTTCCGCGATCAGATCTTCGGCTGTTAAATCATGTGCCGATTCGGTAATTTCAGTCCGGCGCTCATCGCCATAATCCTTGAGCACCTGTTCAAGTTCTTCACGAATCACGCCCATAAGACGCTCTGTGTCACCCAGTATGACCAGGTAGCCGCCAATCTCTTCCAGCTTTTCGCCGTATTCCTGCAGGAGTTTCTCAGTTTCCATACCGGTGAGGCGGTGCAATCGCAAGTCGAGTATCGCCTGCGCCTGTTGCTCAGACAAATAGTATTGGCCGTCGCGAAGACCAAGCTCAGCAGCCAATTCATCAGGGCGCGACGATTGGTCACCAGTACGTTCCAACATTTCGAACACCGACGCGCCAGGCGGCCAGGATTTCGCTAACAATTTAGCCCGTGCCTCTGCGGAGGTCGGAGACGCCTTGATCAGTGCGATGACCTCATCTATGTTGGCCAACGCGACCGCCCATCCTTCAAGCAAATGCGCCCGCTCGCGCGCTTTACGAAGCAAATAGATTGTTCGCCGTGTAACCACCTCGCGACGATGCCTGATAAACGCATCCAGCAACTCTTTTAAATTGAGAAGCCTGGGCTGCCCATCGACAAGCGCGACCGTGTTAATGCCAAACACGGTTTGCAGTTGTGTTTGCGAATACAGGTTATTCAGGATAACTTCGCCCGATTCACCTCTGCGCAGTTCGATAACTACCCGCACGCCGTCCTTGTCGGACTCGTCGCGCAGCTCACTGATGCCTTCAAGCTTTTTGTCTTTCACCAGCTCGGCTATTTTTTCTATCAATCGCGCCTTATTGAGCTGGTACGGAATTTCAGTAACAATGATTGTTTCGCGGTTGGTTTTTTCATTGACTTCCACCTTGGCTCGAGCACGGACATATATACGGCCACGGCCCGTCTTGTATGCAGACACAATGCCCGCGCGGCCATTGATAATAGCGCCAGTCGGAAAATCCGGGCCCGGAATGTGCTGCATAAGCTCATCGATGCTGGCGTCAGGATTATCAATAAGCGCCAGACACGCGGCAATGACTTCATTAAGATTGTGAGGCGGAATATTGGTTGCCATACCAACCGCAATTCCTGACGATCCATTGACCAGTAGATTTGGAATGCGGGTCGGCAAAACCTCAGGAATTAACTCCTGACCATCATAGTTTGGAACAAAATCCACTGTCTCTTTATCAAGGTCAGCCAACAGATCGTGCGCAATCTTCTGCATTCGAATTTCGGTATAACGCATGGCAGCGGCGGAATCACCGTCCATGGAACCGAAGTTACCTTGCCCATCAACCAGCATGTAGCGAAGGGAGAATGGTTGAGCCATGCGAACGATGGTGTCGTAGACCGCACTGTCACCATGAGGATGGTATTTACCGATCACGTCACCAACAATACGTGCCGACTTCTTGTACGCCTTATTCCAATCATTTCCGAGCACATTCATCGCAAACAACACGCGACGGTGAACAGGTTTCAGGCCATCGCGCACATCTGGCAGCGCGCGCCCCACGATGACGCTCATTGCGTAATCAAGATACGATTGCTTGAGCTCGTCCTCGATATTTACGGGTACTACTTCTTTCGCTAGTTCCGCCATGAATGGAAAGATTTCCTTGCTGAAAACTCAGATTTATTAGTCCGCGGAATGCGGCCTGATTAACCCGCTATTCTACCACACACTGACCCGATAATGCGCTCTCCTGCTTCTCCCAGAATCACTTTAAAGCGCAGACTCTGAGCTTTGCAGGTATACTTCTGCGCAATCTCGAATACAGTGACCCAGGCGCCTTGAAATCAGACACTGACACCTTGTCATCCAATCGCGTGATCGCTGCGGATTTCATCGTTAATGCCGGATGGATTGCGACCGTGGACGCTAATGACACGGTGTTTCAGAATGCATCACTGGCTGTCAAGAATGGCGTAATCCTCGGTGTCGGCCCACAAGCAGAATGCGCGCAACGGTTTCAAGCCGACAAAATCATCGACATGCCCGACCATCTGCTGTGCCCCGGGTTTATCAATGGGCACAATCACGCCGCGATGAATCTGCTGCGCGGGTTTGCCGATGACCTACCCCTGATGACCTGGCTGGAGCAGCATATCTGGCCGACCGAGAGCAAATACGTTGATGAAGAGTTCGCCGAAGACGGAGTTCGCCTGGCCATCGCGGAGATGCTTAAAAGCGGCACCAGTTGTTTCACAGACATGTATTTTTTTCCCGACATCACCGCAAAGCTGGCGCATCAGTATGGGATGCGCGCGCAAGTCGCTTTCCCGGTGCTGGAGCTTGAAACAGCATGGGCCAGCGGGCCTGAAGAATACATCGATAAAGGACTGCAGGTTATCGATGACTTCAAGCACAGCAGCTTTGCGAACGTATGCTTTGGGCCACACTCTCCCTACACGGTCAGCAGAGCCACTCTGGAGAGGGTAGCGACGCTTGCGAACGAACTGGATGCCAATATTCACATTCACGCACATGAAACCCGGCAAGAAGTCAGCGCATTTATTGAAGAGCACAAAATACGGCCACTTGAGCTGCTCAACGACATTGGCCTGGCCTCACCAAGGCTTCAATGCGCGCACATGGTTCACGCAAGTGACAGCGATATTGAATTGCTGGCGGCTACTGGCACCCATGTTATTCATTGCGTACGCTCCAATCTTAAGTTGGCCAGCGGCCTGTTCCGAATGCACAATATGCTTGAGGCGGGTGTCAATGTTGGCCTGGGCACTGATGGTGCAGCTAGCAATAACAGCCTGAACATGTTGTCTGAAATGAACATTAGCGCAATTATGGCCAAAGCCGTTGCCGGCAAGGCAGACGCAGTGACCGCCAGCCAGGCATTACGCGCGGCAACCATAAACGGCGCCCGCGCGATTGGCAGAGAAGACGCGATTGGCAGTCTTGAAGCAGGCAAACAAGCGGACTTTTTTGCCATAGATGTTAACCGCGTCGAATGCCTGCCCATGTACGAACCTGTATCACACCTGGTGTATACCGCCCAGAACTCGCACATTACCGATGTCTGGACAGCCGGCGAGAAGCGTGTGGAAGATGGCCAGCTGCTGCACATGGACACCATCGCACTACGGGAAAAAGCAAACCAATGGCGGAAAACGCTAAGCGCATGAACAAATCCAATAGCGAACTTAATCTGGAGCCAGCTGAACTGCACAAGTTTGAACAGCTTGCGAGTCGCTGGTGGGACACCAGCAGCGAATTCAAACCGCTCCACGAAATCAACCCACTGCGGCTGGAGTATATAAGCAGCCGTCGACGACTCAAGAATCTCAAGGTTCTCGATATTGGCTGCGGTGGTGGAATTCTGGCAGAGGCGCTAGCCCGTGAAGGCGCCCAGGTAAAAGCGATCGATATGGCCGAGGCTTCGCTGACTGTTGCCCGCTTGCACCTGTTGGAATCAGGTTTGCATGTGGATTACCAGATGTGCACCGCCGAACAGCTGGCTGAACAAGAAGCCGGCCAGTACGATGTAGTGACCTGCCTGGAAATGCTTGAGCATGTTCCTGATCCTGCGTCTGTGATAAGTGCTTGCAGCCAACTGCTGAAAGAAGACGGTGATCTGTTCTTGTCCACGATCAATCGCAACCCTAAAGCCTGGTTGTTCGCAGTAGTCGGTGCAGAATACGTGTTGCAACTGCTGAAGAAAGGCACACATGACTATCGCAAGTTCATAAAACCATCGGAACTCTGTTCCTGGTCTCGGCAAGCGGGCCTGGCTGTGCAGGATATTACCGGCATGACATACAACCCGATCCGTAAGTCGTACTCGCTGGGGCGGGATGTTGACGTGAATTACCTGATGCACCTGAAAGCAGCTCACTAAATGCGTGCCAAAGCAGCAGTATTTTTTGATCTCGACGGCACTCTTCTCGATACTGCAGACGATTTTGTGCTCACACTTGAGACACTCTGTTTGCGTCACAACACTGAACCACCCAACGCGACCACGATACGAAATACAGTTTCGGATGGCGCCAGAGCACTGGTGAAGCTGGCATTTGCTTGTGACGAGCAAAGCCCGCAATTTGAACCTCTGCGCGAAGAGCTGTTGGACATTTACGAATCGGTACTGGGCCAACAAACCAGGCTATTTGCTGGACTGCAGGACAGTTTAACGGCGCTGCAACAATCGGCATTGCCATGGGGGGTGGTCACTAACAAACCCAGACGCTTCGCCGAACCCTTAATGCGTCGCATGAAGTTACAGCCAGAGGCAGCAGTATTGGTATGCCCGGATGACGTTACTCATACCAAACCTCATCCGGAGCCGCTCTATCTTGCCGCGAAAGGTGTTGCTGCACACCCGGCAAATTGCGTGTACGTGGGTGACCACCAGCGCGATATAGAGGCGGGGAAAAATGCCGGCATGAAAACCGTGGCAGCGGCCTATGGCTATGTGGCTAATCGGCCGGAAGTCGAATCCTGGAACGCAGATCACACCATCGATCATGGCCGCGAACTGTACACAATTCTCAGCAACCTTTACCAAGTATGAAGCAAATATTTGAGTACCAGGCAGCAAAAAATGCGCTGCAAGACAAAACCATTCTCGTGACCGGCGCCGGCAGTGGCATTGGCAAGGCTGCCGCAATGGCTTTTGGCCAACATGGCGCAACCGTAGTATTAACCGGCAGCCGTGCTGAAACGCTGGAGCAAACCTACGACGACATGGTTGCCGCTGCGTGCCGCGAGCCAGCATTGATTGTGTTTGATTTAAAAAACGACGAACCGCAAGCCTACAAGGAGTTCGCCAATAGTATCGATAAAGAGTTTGGCAAACTGGACGGGCTGCTCCACAACGCCTCGCTGCTGGGTGAGCGCAAACCGATAGAGCATCAAACATTCGCAGTGTGGCAAGACGTACAACAGGTGAACGTGAATGGCGCGATGCTGATGACCCAGTCCTTGCTGCCACTATTGAGAGCCGCGAACTCTGCCTCAATCGTGTTTACGTCATCGGGCGTTGGCCGCCGCGGCCGAGCCTACTGGGGGGCGTATGCCGTCTCTAAATTTGCTACCGAGGGTTTAATGCAGGTGCTTGCCGATGAAATGGAAAACACCTCAAACATACGCGTCAATAGCGTCAACCCAGGGGGTACACGTACGGCAATGCGACAGTCTGCGTACCCTGGTGAAGCGCCTGAAAACAATCCATTGCCGGAAGACATCATGCCGGTTTATCTGTATTTAATGAGCGACGACAGCCTTGACGTGAATGGTCAGGCGCTGAGCGCACAAGAGGGCTAGCTCATTAGCTGTCGCGGATGCCTGACCGCCTCGTTCACCGTGCGCGCTTATTCGCAGGCTTCCTGGAGCCGCTGCGCGCTCGCGCGGGGCGTGGTTTACTGCGAATAGCAGCTGGTACAGGCAGACGCACCCGTTCATACAACTCGCGAATATCGGCCGGACCAAACTCTTTCGACTGGCCGGCCTTCACAGAAGAAGGGATCACCACGTTACCAAACCTGACACGTTTCAAGCGACTCACCTTCAGGCCCTGAGACTCCCATAATCGGCGCACTTCACGATTCCGGCCTTCCATTAGAGCCACATAAAACCAGCGATTACTGCCATCACCGCGCCCGCGTCCTTCCTGTATATCGGTAAACCGGGCGGGGCCATCTTCCAATTCAACGCCACGTAACAGATTATCCAGCGCAGAATCGTCGACCTCACCATTCACGCGCACCAGGTATTCCCGATCAATTTTTGAGGATGGGTGCATTAACGCGTTGGCGAGTTCACCATCAGTGGTAAACAGCAACAAGCCCGTGGTGTTCACATCAAGGCGACCAACGCTTATCCAGCGCTGATCGGACAGGCGCGGCAAACGATCAAACACAGTTGGCCGGCCTTCGTCATCCTTGCGCGAACAAACTTCACCCAGCGGTTTGTGATAAAGCAATACTCTCGGGATTGCACTTTCTGCGCTGTGCTTAAGCGTTCGACCGTCCAGCTGAATAGTGTCTTTGTCACTAACGCGATCACCCAGGCTAGCCACTTTTCCATTGACACGAAGACGACCTGCCTCTATCCAGCGCTCAATTTCACGCCGGGAACCAAGCCCTCGCCGTGCAAGAACTTTTTGCAGCTTTTCATCCATCAGTCGTGTTCAGTTTGGCAGCGAGCCAAAGTCCGCATCCGGATCAATAGCATCCATGCCGTCGTCTACCTTGTCTTCATCCTGGACGGGATTAATCACCGCTTCTACCTGTTCCACAATCGCGTTCGTATCACCAGCTTCCGAAATCGCTTCCGACACAATTGTGTCCACGTCATCCTCGCTGAGGTGCGCATCGGCCGCTTCATCATTGGCAGATTCTGCCTCTTCGACCGGCATTTCTATACTTCGGCCTTCCACCGGCTCTTCCAGTTCCAGTTCCGGATTGAGCTGGGCAATTTCCTTGATGTCTGCGAGATTAGGTAACTCATTCAGGTTTTTCAGATTGAAGTAGTCCAGAAATTCTTTGGTGGTTGCGTACAAAGCGGGCTTGCCAGGCACGTCTCGGTGGCCAACCACCCTGACCCAATGCCGCTCAAGCAAAGTACGAATGATATTGGTGCTGACCGCAACACCACGCACGTCTTCTACTTCACCGCGCGTAATGGGCTGTTTATAGGCAATCAGAGCCAGCGTCTCGAGCAATGCCCGCGAGTAACGTGGTGGCTTTTCTTCCCACAACCTGCTTACCCAAGTGCCAAAACGACTCCTTACCTGAAACCGAAAACCACTGCCTACCTCTTTCAGTTCGTAAGCACGCTCTTCACAGTCTTCGGCCAGCTCCTGCAGCGCAGCACGAAGCTGAGCATTGTCCGGACGGCCTTTAGGATCAAACAAATTGCCCAGCTCACGCACGCTCAGTGGTCGGCCCGCGGCCAGCAGGGAGGCTTCAAGAATTAGTTTCAGTTCATTTGTTTCCATTAGGCTGCCTTAGCACTGATATGAATCGGACCAAAGGCTTCAGACTGCACAATGTCGATCAACTTTTCTTTTAGCAGTTCCATCATTGCCAGGAAAGTCACCACTACACCTAGGCGCCCCTCTTCGATAACAAATACCGAGGCAAAGCTGACGAACTGCTGATCCCCAACGCGCTCAAGCAACATGGTCATTTTCTCTCGCGTTGACAAAGGTTCAAGCACCACATGATGGTGCTCATACATTTCAGCCCTGCGCAGAACCTCGGCCATCGCCACCATCAGCTCTTTCATTTCCACGCTGGGTTGTGGGCGTTCAATCTCGTACTCCGGCGCCTCGGCACTGACCACCACAAAATCACGGCCTTCACGAGGCAGCTGATCGATGTTCTCCGCCGCCTCTTTAAAGCGTTCATACTCCTGCAGACGCCGCACCAGCTCGGCACGTGGGTCTTCTTCCTCGCCCTCTTCATTGGTGACTCTGGGCAGTAACATGCGCGATTTTATTTGCGCAAGCATGGCCGCCATAACCAGATATTCAGCCGCCAGCTCAAATTGCATGGCATCCATCATCTCTACATAGGTCATGTACTGAGTGGTGATTTCCAGTACATCAAGCGCGAGAATGTCCAGATTTTGCCGCTTTATCAGATACAGCAACAGATCTAACGGGCCCTCAAACGTCTCCAATATGATGGCAAGCGCCTGCGGTGGAATATACAGATCGGCGGGTATCTCGGTGATCGCCTGACCATTGATAATCGCGAAGGGCATTTCCTGCTGTATTGGCTGACCAGTGTCAGTATCGGGTTGTTCAGGCGGGTTGCTAATGGCCGTTTCGCTCACTTTTTCACCAGAGGGATCGCTGCTGGCGGCAATTATACGTGCTGAGAGGGCTATAAGATATTGCCCGGCGGGCTCTAGAGCAAAAAAATAGCGCCGCCGTGTACGACATCAAGCACCGAACACGCTGCTGTCGCCCTTCCCCTGTCGTATCACGTGGGCGCCATCTGCCTCAAAGGCCACAACCGTGGTTGGTTCCATACCACAGTAGCCACCATCGATGACCAGGTCGAGCTGGTTACCAATCAAATCACGAATTTCGTATGGGTCGATCAAGGGCTCGTCATCGCCCGGCATAATCAGCGTAACGCTCATCAAAGGTTCGGCCAATTCAGCAAGAAGTGCCTGCGCAACTGCATTGTCCGGCACCCTCAAGCCTATTGTTTTGCGCTTGGCGTGCATTAATCGCCGCGGCACTTCGCGGGTGGCGGGCAGCACAAAGGTGTACGCGCCCGGCGTTAAATACTTTAGGGTTCGAAACACGCTGTTTTCAACTTTGGCATACACCGCCAGTTCGGACAGATCTCGCACCATCAGAGTGAAATTATGGTGTTTATCCAGCTGACGCAAGGCACGAATTCTGGCCAATGCAGACTTGTCACCGATATGACACCCCAAGGCATAGGCAGAATCTGTCGGGTACGCGATCACCCCACCTCGACGCACAATATCTGCGGCCGTGCGAATAAGTCTTTCCTGAGGGTTATCGGGGTGGATTTGCAGAAACTGGCTCATGTTGTCAGGCTCCAGTTTTGCCAAACCGGCACGCAATCTTCTGGTAAATCGGGCAGCTTACCCAATGCCTGCCAAGGTGCCTCATCGCTATGAAAATCGCTGCCGATACTGCAACGTGCGCCAAACTTGCGGGCGAGCCTGGTGAGTTGCTGTCGCTGTGCCGTACTCTGGCCACTGCCAATAATCTCAAAACCTGCACCACCGCAGTCCAGCAGCGCTTTAAGCAAGGCGTTGAGCTTGCTACCCGTCAGACGATAATGCAGTGGATGAGCAAGCACTGCATCCCCGCCGGCCTGATTAATGACAGCCACAGTATCGGCCAAACCTGGCCACTTAACCGACACCGAGGCAGACTTCCCTGCGCCAAGGTATTGTTTGAAGGCGCGCTGCCGACTGTTGACTATGCCCAGCCCCACCAACGCGTCCGCGATTTGTGGCCGTCCGAGCTGGGCCAGCGACTGATCACTCTCAATATCAAGTGCTTGTCGAATTGACGTGACGCCTATTTTTTCCAAGCGCTGCAGAATCACTTCATTGCGCTGCGCTCGCAGCCGCTGTTGATTTTCGACAAACTGCAGAAACCTGCGGTCCTCAATCTGCATATTCAAGCCCACCACATGCACGGGCTGGTTTCCCCATCGACTGCTGAGCTCAATTCCCGTAATCAATGTCGGCGTATCCGGGCTTGTTTGCCGGAATTGTTGCGCCTGGCTCACCCCTGCTACAGTATCGTGATCGGTAATCGCCAGCACATCAATACCGCATTGCTGAGCGCGAACAAGCAATTCTTCAGGCGTCAAACTGCCGTCTGAGGCGGTTGTGTGTAAATGTAAATCGAATTTCACGCGCTATAATCTGGCTTAGTGAGCTAAACTTCGCGCAGCGGAGCAGATTGACGCTGGTGTATCAACATGTTCGCGGTCACGGTTCGCGGCGCATTATAGCGGCACCAGGACGCCGCTGCTCATCCACTCACGCAATTTATGTCACACAGGTCTATTCCAAAAACATGAAGCAGTTTGCCGAGCTTATACCCATTGTTTTGTTCTTCTTAAGCTACCAGATGGATGGACAAACCATTAATCTGGCAGGGTTTGAGTACACCTTCGATGGAATCTATTCCGCAACCGCTATTTTAATTGCCGCCACCGCACTGCAACTGCTGCTGACCCGCGCGCTAGCCGGGCATATTGAGAAACGATTGTGGATACTTTTTGCCGCCGTTGCGGTTTTTGGCTCAGCCACTCTTTTTTTCCGCAGCGAAGCCTTCATTCAATGGAAGCCGACCGTTTTTAACTGGGTATTGGCCCTGCTATTCATTGGTGCTCCACTGGTGGGCAAAAAAACCTTGCTTGAACGTGGGCTTGGCGATCAAATTGCCCTTCCCGCTCACGTATGGTCACGCTTAAATGTGTTGTGGACGGCCAATTTCCTTATTGTAGGTGCACTCAATATTTATGTCGCTTACCAGTTCAGCGAAGCCACCTGGGTCAGCTACAAGCTCTATAGCGCGATAGGATTCACTTTATTGCTAACGGTTATTACCGCTGTATTGATTGCCCCGCACCTAAGCGAACAAGACGATACAGAGACCAGTGGCCCAAAACCTTAAGGGCCAATTTTTTGGTATTTTTCCTGTCTGCCTGGCAAGCGGTCTGTGCACAATTTGACAGCCTTCAATCCTGCTTTACATTAAAGTATTCAGCAGGTGGCGCTCTTTGTGCCCATGCAATGAAGGAAAAACTCGATGAAGCGATTAGTATTGAGTACGCTTGTGACGTGCGCTCTGCTTCAATTCAGCAACCTGGCGTTGGCGGAAGTCGGTTGGGTTGATGACAAACTCTACGTACCGTTGCGCACTGGCCCGTCTTCTCGGCACACAATCATGCACAAGGGCCTGGTCAGTGGCACGCGCCTTGAGGTCATTCAACGCTATGACGAAGAGGGGTTTGTGCATGTTCGCCTGGCGGACGGTCGTGACGGCTACATCCCGTCGCAATACCTGAGCGCCATACCCATCGCCGAAGACCGCCTGGCGGAAGCACAAAAAACCATCGAGGCGCTCACGTCGAAAAGTCAGCCTCTGCAAAAGCAGCTACTGGAACTGCGCAATACCAACAAGGAGCTTGAGCAAACAGTGGCCACTCTCAGCAAAGAGAAAGAGAGCCTCAGTCAGCGGCTCAGCGAGATCGAATCGATCTCCAAGAACCATATTGCGACCAGTCAAAAGAACAAGTCACTGATCAAGGAAAATGAAGCCCACAAGAACAGCATTGACGTACTCAAAGCGGATAATCAGCGATTGAAACAGCGCTCCAATCAGGAATGGTTTATTAACGGTGCCGGTGCTGTTGTATTAGGCGTCATTCTAACCTTGGTGATTCCGCGTCTTGTCCCTAAAAAGAAAGGTAATGAGTGGGCATGAGCTGTTTGCGCATAGAACGATGCTATCGACAACCTTGCACCCTTGCAGGATTTACCAAGCATGCGTTGGCCTGCCTTTCATTTATGCTGTTGTGCGCGTACGTAACGGCGGAAGAAACCGGCGGTGTCACTAAGAGTGCCAATACAAAGGTACTGATCAAGACCAGTCATGGTGATATCACAGCAAAGTTATACGATCAACGCGCGCCGATCACGGTAAAGAACTTCCTCGATTACGTGGATGCTGGCCACTACGACGGCACGGTATTCCACCGCGTTATTCCGCGTTTTATGATTCAGGGAGGTGGTTTCTTGCCTGGCATGATAGAACGGGAAACCCGCGACCCGATTAAAAACGAATCGAAAAACCGAATTCGCAACGACCGCGGCACACTGGCGATGGCGCGCACCTCCGACCCTGACAGTGCCACGGCACAATTTTTTATCAACGTGCGAATGAACTTTAGCCTCAATTACCGACTGGGTGAACCCGGCTACGCGGTGTTTGGTGAGGTCACGAAAGGTTTGGATGTGGTCGACACCATTTCAATTCAGCACACCGAGCGCGTGATGAACGACGTTGCCGAGTATGAAAACGTTCCGAAGCAGGACATCATCATTGAGAGCATTCACCGCATTCAATGACGCAGTCAATCGCTAACATAGCACTGAGTGTTAATCTAAACAAAATAGCCCTGATTCGAAATTCGCGAGCGGGCAACAGCCCCGATGTGGTCGACTTTGCGCGACGCAGCATTGACTCAGGTGTCAATGGGATTACGGTTCACCCCAGACCCGATCAGCGCCATATACGGGCAAGCGATATCAAACCACTTGCGGCCCTATGCGCAGAAAGTGCCGGCATTGAATTTAACATCGAAGGTAACCCCTCAGCCGGTGCACAGCAAAGTAATCGGCCAGATGTCGCCGACTACCCTGGCTTTATCGAGCTAATCGAATCTGTTCAAGCTGCACAATGTACCCTCGTACCCGACGATCAACAGCAACTCACGTCAGATCATGGGTTTGACCTAACGCACGACAATAGCGAGCTAAAACAATATATCGATCGCTGCCAGGCGGCAGGCAGCCGTGTTAGCCTGTTCATGGATCCGGAGCCTGAACAGATCAAGCGTGCGGCTGACCTGGGTGCAGATCGCATTGAACTATATACCGGCCCCTATGCTGTGGCATTTGCCCAAGACGGAAAGGCTAATCGGGAATTTGAGCGGTACTGCCTTGCTGCCGAATGCGCGGCAAACTGTGGTCTTGGCGTAAACGCCGGGCATGATCTCAATCTGGACAATTTGACTCAATTTCGATATCTGCCCAATTTACTGGAAGTGTCCATCGGGCACGCGTTTACAATTGACGCGTTACTGCAGGGCTGGGGGGTATGTGCAGACGCGTATCTTAGAGCGCTTGTTGTTGACGTCTAACACCGGATATTGCTTCCGCTGCTATTTGTAACCGCCGGCTACCAATACCATGCGACGTAAATTACTGACCCAACAAAGAAAGCGACCTCTAAATAGGCCAAAACTTCCATCATGCTCTTTCTCCCACAATCTCTTGCGCCCACCAATCGGTGTCCAGGTGGACGTAGTACTGCGGTTCTTAAATTCGGTGACTGCTTCTTTTTTATGATTATGCGCATTTTTTAGCCAGTATACCAGCCAAAAATGCTCCCCATAACCACCAATACCTTGTTTTGAACCGCTAATCCTGATTACGTAGATACCGCAGGTACGATTTAGCCTCCTTTCACCATTAATTACAAGAGCTTAAAGCAGTTATTTTAAGTGAATTCGTAGAAGTCACGCTGGCACTTAGTTTAGAGCCGGCCGAAGACCGTCGCTCGCTACCAAATCAGCTCGAATCCCTATCTGCAATTCTCTGTCCATTTTTAACAGTGCTTGTAGCTGCGTTTCAGCGTCAGCCAGGTTTCTAAGCACCCTTTCGCAGAGTTGCAGGTTCTGCAGCAATTTCGCTTCAATGCGCTTCGCCTCATCAGCATCCCGTGCCCAGCGCTGCTGGTAGCGAAGGTTCGCGATATTACGCTCAACGCGTGTCCTGCGAATGCGGGCTTGCACACTGCTCGATCTACAATCTCGAATTGCGGCGCGCACAACAGCGCGGGTGTTCTCTGCAGAGTTATTGCTTTTATTCTGAGTCATTGATCGCTTTACCTGATGCTTACTGTGAAGCAGCAGTATCAAGCGCACGAACACACAATAAAACCTTTTATCGCCAAGTTGCATTTCATTGACCGTAAAGTATTAAAATATAATACCAACTATCAAGGTGTGCTTATCATGGCTCAGGTTAAACCTCTTATTCAGACCTTAAAATCAGCCCTAAAAGCGCATGGTAAAACCTACGCAGACGTCGCTGAAACCTTGCAATTGTCCGAAGCCAGCGTCAAACGCCTGTTTTCAGACAATAGCTTCACTTTGCAGCGGTTGGAACAAACCTGCTCGATGCTGGGCATGGAAATTTCTGACCTGGTTCAGCAAATGCACGAACGCTCGCCATTGCTGCAACAACTTGATGTTGAAAAAGAGCAACAGATCGCCGATGACCTCGAGTTGTTACTGGTCACCATCTGCGCATTAAATCGCTGGACGCTGGAAGACATTTGCAGCTATTACAAGATCAGCGAAACTGACTGCATTCAAAAACTCGCGCTGCTCGACAAGCTTAAAATCATTGAGTTGCTGCCTAAAAATCGAATCAAGCTGCTGATTGCCCCTAATTTTGCATGGCGAGATAACGGCCCTATCCAGCGCTTCTTTCAGGATAAAATTGGCAGGGAGTACTTTCGCACCCGGTTTGATCGAGACGGTGAGCGGCTGCTTGTTCTGAACGGCATGCTGTCCAACAATTCCAATGCCGAATTCCAGCGCAAGCTAATGCGTTTAATCCGCGAGTTTGACGAGTTGAACAATGAAGACGCTTCTCTCAGCCTGAGCGAGCGCCACGGCGTAACGGTGGTGATGGCGATGCGGTCCTGGAAATACGGACTGTTCAGCCCAATGGTGCGCCGCGACGGTTCTGACTGAATGAACGGTACTACCGCTAGCACTTAGCGTCCAGCACACGCTCCGGAAACCGCTGTCTGTCGCCAACAAACTCCAATGGTCGAGTTTGCACACCTTGGCTCTTCTATCTATGGCATAATCATGGCTGGATGGAGTTCAAAGCATCCGATGTTGCCAGCGCGGCGTTGTTTAGACCTGCTTTGTTCGAGGCTCACGCCTCCGTGGAACCTTATGGGCCTCTGGTAAGCTGCGATAAAACCCAGTTTACCCGGCACTTTGGATTTTGGGTAACACAGGCTTAAACGATGCAATTTACCGACCAAGATATCTCGGGCGTTCGCAATGCGATTGAGGGGATAAGCCCCGAAAACACATACGCGCTGGCAATGCAGTTGCGCGATGGCGTTATACAAGTGCAGGTTCTCAAACGTGAAGATAACTATCTGCACCCAATCGCGTTGAAGGGCCACCCATACTATTCTAACGACTGGAACCAGGTTAATGACTTCCTGGATAAGACCTTTATTGAAAAGCCCGGGCACGTTATGCGCGCCAGTACCTGGGCTGGCTTTAGCTACTCTTATCTACTCAGGAACATCTAGGGCAGCTCTGAAAAATACCCGATGCCTCTGGCATACAGGCGAATCCAGCATTGAGGCGCGAGTTTGCAGGCATACTGGCCGTACGCCAAAAACTCGCAACGAAAAGGCTGGATTCGCCTGTAAGCCCCGGAGGGCGCGGCCTGTAGCGCACCGTGACTTCGTTGCGCTCCTCGCCAGGGACACCAACAGTAGGCGCTTTAGGCGACCAGCACTGGCCTTCGGAACGCGCCTCATCACGGCACGCTACAGGCCGCGCAGAGGCATTGGGTATTTTTCAGAGCTGCCCTAGTGAGTTCGCATGTTAAGCAAAGAGTGGCGATTGCTGGCTTTCGGCTTTTTGATGACGCTGTTCTCGTCACCTGGCCAGACTTTTTTTATTGCCTATTTCAGCGCTGATTTGCGTCAGCACCTAAACCTCAGTCACGCTGAATTCAGTGCGGTTTATTCGGCCGCTACTCTACTGAGTGCGGTAGCCGTAGTCTGGACGGGTACCTTGATCGATCGTCTCGACCTAAGAGTCTTTTCGCAAATTGTGATTGCCGGTCTCGCGACCGGATGCGCCGCCCTGGCCTACGGCAGCAACGTGTTAACATTGCTGGTTGCGTTTTTCCTGCTTCGACAGTTCGGCCAGGGGCTGATGGTGATGTCTGCCGGAACAACTATGGTCAGGTATATTAGCGCGGCACCGCGAATGCGCTAAGCGGCATGGGCTATCGAGCCGGTGAAGCATTGCTGCCGGCCATCGTTATCGCTTCCATGCTGCTGTTTTCCTGGCAGTCAGTACTGCTGTTCGTGGCGCTCATTCTGATCGTCTTCCTTGCACCATTAGTAATGTTCTTGTTACGTGGTCACACGTTCAGACACACGCAATACCTGCGCTCACTCGAGCATGCGAATCAGCCCAATACCAGACCCGACTGGAGCCGCAGTGAGGTGTTGAGAGATGCACGGTTTTACTTGTTTTTACCGGCAGCCTCTTCAGGCGCGCTTTTGTTCACGGGGTTCATTTTTCATCAAATTGCGCTGGTTGAGTTCAAGCAGTGGTCGCTGCAGGACTGGGGCAACTGGTTTATCGTGTATGGCGTAACGTCAATGGTCGCCGCACTGCTCTGTGGTCGTCTCATCGATACATTCGGCGCTGAGCGTATTGTGCCGTGGTTACCCCTGCCATTGGCCTTCGCTCTGTTTTTCCTGGCCAGTTTCTCGGCACCGTGGTCGGCCGGTGCTTTTCTTATTCTGATGTCAATCAGCACCGGTATGCTGGGTACCGCATTGAGCCCTTTTTACGCCGAGCTTTACGGCACTGCCAACATTGGTTCAATAAAGTCTGCAACGTCGGCAATCATGGTGCTCGCCTCTGCATTGTCCCCGGTGATAATTGGTCTTTGCCTGGATCTGGGCGTTAGCTTCAATTTACTGGCCTTATTGGGTGCATGCTACGCCTGTGTCAGTGTGGTGCTCGCAGTTGTGGGCGTCTACGTCGAACCGGGAACCAGGGCCGCGTAAACGCGACAGTGGCAATCAGGATTTTACCGTGACTACGGGTATAGTCAGTACTTGATTGAGCGCTAACACGCTGCCAAAGTCAAAGTCCGGATTGTACTGACGCAGTAACCACAAAGGAATACCGTATTCACTGGTGGCCAGCTCCCAGAGGTTGTCACCCTGACTGAGTGGGTGACTTTGAACACCGGTAATTCGGTACTGCGCGAAGTAGCGCTGCTGCAATTGTTCATGATGCAAACGGCGCGACCGTTCAAAGCTTTGCCTGTCCACGTCGTCAAAGCTGAGCTTTATGCGCTGGCCAACAACCACTGCCTGACGCTTACCCATCTTGTTGAGACGTCTCAGATCCGTAGAACGAATACTCAGCCAATGCGCATAATGGCCCAGGGTTTCGCCAACCTGTATTTCAATGCTGCCATCGTTTGCTACAAGGTAGTCAGCCGGGTCCGCGACCAGCACAGATTCATCACTGACAAACATATTGTTTGTAGCAGCTATTGCCTGTCTGGACTGATTGGCTGAAATGCTCTCTGGGACTGCCGCCAAACTGCTGATGGACGACGCCACTCTAACGTCCCATGCGTTAGGCGTGCTCAGACGCATTGCTTCAAACGCATAACGCAGAACATCTCGCGAAGCGGTTGTATCCCTGAGTACTCCGTACACCAGTTGTCCACGACGGGGAGTTTGCACGCGGTGTTGCAACACGTCTGCTGGAACATTCAATTTCGCATAGGTGGGTTGCGGCGCCTCAGTCCTCAGCAATGGGTCAAATTCGGCGGAGGGCAAACGCAAAATTTGACCAGCGTAAATCCTGTGCACGCTACTCACGCCATTGAGATTCATTAACTTCGACATATCCGTTTGCAAATCGCGGGCGAGCAGAGCCAATTTGTCGCCCTTTTGGATTCGGTAAAATCGATCCGCTTGTTGCCTGTCCTGACCGGACAAGGCTTCCAGACTGCGCAAAGCAGCCAGCGCTGTTTCCGCGTTCTTGCGTATTGGTATCTGTAGTGGATACTCGGGCTCAATCCACTTTTCTGCATTCCAGTATCGCGTGGTCAGCTCAGGATTAGCCCGTTTCAAAGCGAGTACGGGAATCGAGAATTCCTGTGCAATCTCATGGAATGGCAGGAATCGCCGCAGTTCAAAGCGTACCGCATTGTCGGACTGATCGCCTGCCTGGGCATTACGTGGCGGATAGTGCCCGGACGATACATCATGGGCGGCCAGGAACGCTGCGTAGAAGTTGCGCGAGGCAAACCCGAAGCCACGCCCTTCATACTCTCTGCTGATTACGCCGATATCACGGCTGCCGGTTTCGCGAATGGCGCGCCGCACACCGGCCAGACCTCGATTGTAGGCAGTAACTGCCAAAGACCAGTCTTTTAACACACCATAGTTATGCTTTAGCAGTCGCGCGGCCGCATCGGTTGAACGGCGAACATCCAATCGCTCATCCAGTTTCGAGTTTACGGTCAGGTAACGCCTGGCGGTCGCCGGCATTATCTGCCATAAACCCAATGCGCCTGCATGCGATTTCACGCCAGGGTTATAGGATGACTCCACGTGTGGCAATGCATTGATCTCAATGGGCAATCCGTGTTCATGCAAAACCTGCCGAACATCGTTACCCATACGCTTCTGCCGCGCCATACCTTCAGCAAAACGGTCCGCTTGCCCGCGCTGGAAACGTATCTGCCTTATCGCTGCTCGCAAACGTTCTGTTGACGGCTGTTGCTCGCCCATCAGTGCGGCAATACGCAGCTGCTCCGCATCGTATTGCCTGCGAGGCCTATCCAGCATGTCGGACAGAACCTGGCGATAGTGTTTTAACCGACGATCAATATCACGCTGCTGTCGCCTCGGCGTGTCGCCGGCATCCAGAGGATACACTTCGTAAACAAGCTGTGGCTCACGCCGATCGTGAATGAATCCAGTCTGAGTATCAATTTCCGAATACACCCGGCTCCAAAAATCAACGGCTTGAGCAATATGAACCGGGCGCTTGAATTCTTGTTGCGCTGCCGCAGCACCACTGCATGCGATAGACGCAAGCAGCGCATACACAACAATATGCACTGGGCATTTGCCGCGTTGCGTGCGAGTAAGGCGTGCTCGCGCCTTAGGAGCTGACCTATGGTGGCTCATAAAAAAGATAGCTTTCTGTGGTTCTTAAAACAATTGGTCGGCAATATGGGCCGACCCAAGCTGGCAAGAATACACATCAGAAATAAGAATTTATACCGGATTTGGTGCCGCTATTTTGAGCGATCCTGGTAAATCTTTTCTGTGTCAATGAGATAAGCCGGATAGTTCAGGTTAAATATATTTGCGCCATTGAACACTTCATGTTCGCCGTATAGAAATTGCACCCGTCTCGGAAACACCGTAATGTGCATGCTTGCGATCAACACCCTGCGGTGACCTTATTGAAAATAACAAATCTAAAAACATGGGTGGTCGGCAACCCGCAGCCGGGGGTTGGCGGACGTTACTTTATTTTCGTCAAATTAGGCACTGCCTGTGGGCTGGAAGGCATTGGCGAGGTGTATAGCCCACCCTTTTCCCCACAGGCTGTTGCAACGCTGATTGAGGACGTGTTCGAGCGCCATGTAGAGGGCAAAAGCCCTTTTGAAATTGAAGCGCTATGGCGACGAGTGTACTCGTCGGCTTACACGCAACACCCTGATTTAACGCTGGGTGCGATTCTTAGCGGGGTCGAAATGGCGTGTTGGGATATTGTAGGTAAATCGTGCCAGCAGCCCGTTTACCAATTGCTGGGCGGCAGAGTGCATGAGAAGCTGCGTACCTACACGTATATTTACGCAGAACCCGACGACAAACAAGACGTTTACACCACGCCTGAACTGGCAGCCACCAGAGCCGAGCAGTATGTAGAGCAAGGTTTCACTGCACTGAAGTTCGACCCCACCGGCGGCTACTCGTGCATGGACCCACGCCAACTCTCTATGGCGTCTTTGACACTGAGTGAGCAATACATCCGCCAGCTCCGGGCTGCCGTTGGCGATTCAATCGATCTGCTGGTAGGCACCCACGGGCAAATGACACCGGCAGGCGCGATCCGCTTGGCCAGGCGCCTGGAACCTTACGACCCACTGTGGTTGGAAGAGCCCACACCACCGGAAAACAGCCGTGCCATGGCCACCGTAGCTGCCGGCACGCGTATCCCTGTCGCCACCGGCGAGCGTCTAAACAGTAAATACGATTTCATCCGCGTGCTTGAAGACCGATCGGCTGCAATTTTACAAATGAACCTGGGCCGCTGCGGGGGCTTGTTGGAAGCAAAGAAGATAGCGGGCATGGCGGAGAGCTTTTATGCACAGATTGCGCCGCATTTGTACTGCGGCCCCGTGGTTGCAGCGGCAAATATTCAGTTGAGCACCTGCAGTCCCAATTTCCTGATACTGGAGTCCATTAAGCAAATGGACGGGTTCTATGCCGACCTGTTGGAGACGCCGATTCAATGGGAAGAAGGATACGTGATTCCACCGGACTCACCTGGCCTCGGTGTGGTTCTCAATGAATCCGTTGCTGAGCAACACCCCTACACCGATAGTCATTTACACCTGGAGCCGGCAGAGTATCCGTTATGAAATTCGACGCGATAGATCAGCAGCGGCTGATGAACTATGTGCAGGTGCTAATGCTGGCGCTGGCCGTGTCTGTGATCTACAGCATGCCGTACCTGCGCCAGATCTTTAAGTCTTCATTGCTTGATGTGTTTCAGCTTACCGAAACGCAGCTTGGCAATCTAAGTTCAACCTACGCCTTGTCGTGCATGATCTGCTATCTGCCGGGTGGCTGGCTCGCCGACAAAGTAGCGCCCAAGAAACTGGTGATTATTGCCCTGCTCAGCAGTTCTGCAACCTATTTTTGGTACGCTAGCATTCCAAGCTATCAGTCGCTGGTCATTATCTACGCGCTCTGGGGCGTGATTGGCGTAGGTATTCTATGGTCTGCCATGTTGAAGCAAACCAATTTGCTTGGGGGTAAGCATGAGCAGGGCCGCATGTTCGGTGTTCTTGAAGGAACGCGGGGCTTATTTGAAGCCATATTGATGACCATCGCTTCATTGATTTTCGCATGGTATATCAGCAAAGAGTTCGGAATGCAGACTGTTATCATCGTCTACGCAGTGCTGTGCATCGTCATAGCAGTGGTTATGATGTTTGCCACAAAAGACAACAACGATGACGCGGCGGCTTATAAAACGGGCGCAAACCTGAAAGACATAATGGCAATTATCAAGCTGCCCTCTGTCTGGCTGTTGTGCATCATATTGAGTGCTGTTTATCACATATTCTGGGCCACCATTGAATTGCCCAGCTTTGCGGAAAATGGCGGTTTTGGCATGGCACTGGCGGCGGTGATGGCATTGGGTACCACCAAACTGTGGATGCGGCCTATCGGCGGCATTGTTGGTGGCTTTCTGGGCGACCGCTATGGCAATGACCGCATGATGTGCACTGCGTTCGTGGCCGGCGCAGCAGGGTGCGCTTTTCTGGCAACCATGCCAACCAGCGCTGCCAATGCCTGGATGCTATGGGTGTTTATTGTACCCTTCGGCATTCTTGCCTACGCATTGCGCGGGCTAATATGGGCATTGTTAGAGGATTGCCCTATTCCGAAAACGGCTATTGGTTCAGCAATAGGGCTTATCTCAGTGGTGGGCTACAGTCCCGACCTGTATGTGCCGCAGGTGAACAGCTACCTGCTGAGCAATTACTCAATGACCCAAGGCTATCAGTTATTTTTCGCGTACATTGCTTGTGCTTCAGCCGTGGGCGCACTGTCCACGTGGGCTCTGATGCGTCACCGGCAGAAAGTGGCAACTAATGAATTCTCGCGCCCTGCCTGAGTAATTCCGCCTGCACCAGAGCAACATCCAGGTTTTTCAGCGAGCAATTCTGCTGTACGGATAGGGCGGCAGCAACACCGGCCCCCTGCCCGGTAACAGCGCAACACATCATGTTTCGAACGGCCGCGTGGGAGTCTTTGTCGCCACCAATGCTGCGGCCCGCGACCAGCAGGTGCTCAACTCCTTTGGGCAACAGCGCGCGATAAGGAAGCTGGAAATAGCGACCTGTGGTTGGCAGGATCAAAATACCATAGCCATCAATAAACTCTGGAAATATGCCAATACTGTCCTCAAACCGGGCTTGTTCGCGAACATCTGAGGCGGTCATATTATAGACACCATCTATTTTCCGGGTTTCGCGAATACCCAACGTCATTCCAAAATTACGAAGCTTCGCGTTGTTGCAGCCCGGTGTAAACTGTTTGAGCGCCTTGATAGCCAACATGGCTTGCTGCCGCCCCTCGATCTCCGCTCGGCTAAGGTCTTGCGCGTCAGTTCCGTCAACATTCGCAAGGTGGACCAGATTAAGGTAGCTCAAATCGCCCTGCTCCGAAATACTGCCCCAGGTCCCGCAAAGGGTATTCAGAGTTTCGGGTATCAGTCCGCTCTTGATCGCCAGCTCAAAGGGTTTGCGCAGAAAAGGCGAAAACATATCATCTTCCTTCCCTGATGTTTCAATCGTCCATTCTCCACCGGCCCAGTCACTATAGGTTTGCGGGTCGGCTTTTATATGCTCAATAAACTCGGTCTTATTGACGCCGCTCATGGAGAACATAACCGATGCGCCCATCAGATCTTCGCGAGGTGCTTTGCAAACAAGCGCACCCGCTCGACTGGCAACATCGGCATCGCCAGTGGCATCAATAATCCTCTTGGCCATGATAGCCTCACGGCCCGATTTGCTCTCAACGATCACACCAATAATCGCGCCATCGTCCAGAACTGGCGCCACAAACAGCCGGTGCAGCAACGGGCTTACTCCTGCTTCCATCACCATTTCATCCGCCACGTACTTGAACGCCTCGCCGTCCAGTGACTCGCTGATGGATTGTGGTTCCGGTAAGGTCGCTCCCAGCTGTTTGGCCCGTTGCTCAAACTCTATACCGATTCCCTCGCTGTCCACCGTTGTTTCGTGCCGGTACCAGGCAAAACCTTCCACTCCCACCTGGGTTATATTGCCGCCAAAGCACCCGTACCGCTCCAGCAGGGCCGTGTTTGCACCGGCACGTGCTGCCGCAATTGCAGCGGCCAGCCCGGCCGGACCACTGCCAACGACTAACACATCAAAATCAGCAATCACCGGAACATGTCGGGCTGGCTCTTGTACATGTTTCGTCATATTTTAGTTTTCAGTAGGTGCAAAATCGCCAATGCATTAGGATACGCGCTTTCAGCCTGGCTTGAATACGGAATATGAGAAGTAACAGTCACTTTTCGTCGACGGCAGAACACTACGATTTTGTCGTAGTTGGTGCAGGTGTTGCAGGCTGTGTGCTTGCGAATAGGCTCAGCGAATGCGGTCGCTACTCCGTGTGCGTGATCGAAGCCGGAGGGCGAGACAACAGTTTTTGGATTCAGACGCCACTGGGCTATGGCAAGACATTTGAAAACCCGCGGCTTAACTGGATGTATAACAGCGAGGGCTCGATTGCGCTGAACAATAGAAAAAGCTTTTGGCCACGCGGCAAAGTGTTAGGCGGCTCGAGCGCCATCAATGCAATGGTGTATACACGCGGCCAGCCCTCAGATTATGACGACTGGCAGGCACAAGGAGCAAACGGCTGGAGTTGGGATGAGGTATTGCCCTGGTATTTGAAGCTTGAAGGCAGTTCGCGGGGCAGCAGTTCCCTGAGGGGAGGAGATGGGCCGTTGCACATTGCCGATGTACATCAGGCGTACCACCCATTGTGCGAGCGTTTTCTTCAAGCCGCCACGGAACTGGGTTTGCCAAGAACATCCGACTTCAATGGCGAGCATCAGGAAGGTGTTGGCTACTACGAGATCACCGCAAAAGCCGGGCGTCGCATGTCAGCCGCGCGCGCCTATTTACACCCGGTACGTTCCAGAAAAAACCTGCGCCTGGTAAACAATGCTCTGGCGCACAAGGTTCTTTTTCAGGACCAGCGCGCGATTGGCGTTGAGTTTGAGAAAAACAACACGCAGCGAACGATCTATGCTCGCAGAAGCGTAGTACTCAGCGCGGGTACTATTAACTCGCCACAGTTGTTACAGCTCTCGGGTGTTGGCAGCGCCGAACACTTGTCTCGTTTGGGCATCAAGCCGGTGTTTGATAACCGCAACGTAGGGCAGCATCTTCAGGATCACCTGGCGTATACACATTATTATCGCTGCGCGGAGCCTACACTGAATAACGTTCTGTACCCATGGTGGGGAAAACTTTATGCCGGTGTACAGTACCTGTTTGCCCGCCGCGGCCCTTTGGCATTGGGCGTCAATCAAGCTGGCGGTTTTTACCGGAGTGACAGCACACAGAAGCGACCTAATTTGCAGCTTTACTTCTCGCCCCTCACCTATTCTGTGAGCACCGGCGGCAAAATACGCAGCACTCGGCCCGACCCTTTTCCCGGCGTGCTCCTGTCCATATCGCAGTGCCGCCCCAAAAGTCGCGGTTCTATTCACATTGATTCGGCGGATCCGAAATCAGCCCCAAAAATACAACCTAACTACCTGAGTGACGCGGCAGATCTTAAGGAGTTGTTGGAAGGTGCCAAATATTTGCGCTGTTTGTCAAAGACCAATGCTTTGTCTTCCCTGATCACTGAGGAGACTTTGCCAGGTATAGACTGCACTAGCGATGAGGATTTGATTAACGACATCCGAGCTCGTGCAGATACGGTCTTCCACCCCACCAGCACCTGTAAAATGGGCAGGTCGGCTGTTGACTCTGTGGTCGACAACACCTTGCAGGTGCACGGCCTGAAGAGTTTACGGATAGTGGATGCATCAACATTTCCGAGCGTGCCTTCCTGCAATACACAGGCACCGGTTTACATGCTTGCGGAGAGAGCGGCCTGCATCATTTTGGAAGACCAAAGGTAGAGCCTCAGGTCGGGCCAGCAGTCGCTAAAAAGCCGCAATAGCCTGCGCAATCATCGCCATCGCTTCCGATGTCGCGCCTGCATCGTAGACAGAGCCCGCTTCAACGTTTGATGCATTGGGTCGCGAATGATCAAAGGTGTGAGTAGCGCCAGGGAAAATCTTGTAACTGAAATAGTCAGCCATATCGGAATTCTGCTTTGCAAAATCAATACAGGACTGTTCATCAATGTAACGATCATCCTCTGCAAGAAAGGCAATGGTTTTTACAGGAACCGTCCAACGTCCTATGCAGCTGCCGTAAAATGGCAAACTGAGTTGTACGCCATTCATCACGTCTTCAGGCCAGGCATCCAACCCCAGTGGAGCCGTTTTCGTTGATGCGAACACCTGTGTTGTCCAGACAGTGATGGCCCCATGAGAGAAGCCCATTAATATAATGTGCTCTGCATTTACAAATGCCTGTTGTTTCGCAAAATCGATGCTGGCCAATACATCGGCAGCGCGCTGCCAGGGAGTCATTACTTTCATGTCACAGGCCTGCTCCCACTCAATGCCGCGCCCCGAATAACTATCAACCGCGATCATCGCAACGCCAATGCCGTTGTAAAACTCGGCCCAGTCTTGTTCATGCGACAGCGTTGCACCACTGCAGCCGTGAAAAAACAATACGGTTGGGAATCTTCCTTTCTCATCCGGTTTATACACTCGGTCGTGTGGCCTGAGTTCAGCATTGATAGAGGCCAGATCGCGCGTCTGTACTGTCGCTTTCGCGTCGGTATAAGCCTTGCCGAGAAATTCTTCGACCCCACCATTGTCTGCCACCTCTTCCAGTGTTGATCGCGGAGCCGAGCCACATGCAATCAATGACGTGACAACAAAAAATGAACAAAGCGCCTTGAATACCTTCATTATTCTGTCCATTGGTTCTTTTTTCAGGGGTACGGCTACTGTTTACCCAGCGTTTCCAACGCCTGATAGGTTGCAACCTTCATTTGGTATCGAGTCTCCCACGGCGCGCGCAGCAACTGAGTCATTAGAATGGCCACCAGATCTTCTTCGGGATCAATCCAGAATTTGGTATCAGCCGCACCACCCCAGGAGTACTCTCCCCTGCTTGATACAACCTGGCTTAAGCCCGGGTTGGTGATCACACCAAAACCCAGCCCAAACGACTGCCCAGGATACAAATGCATAGCGGGGAATTCATCGGCCCCTGTGTTGCGGACCTCGTCAGACAACTGATTCATTGCCATGTATTGCACAGTCTTGGGACCTAAAAGCCGCGAGCCGTTAAAGCGGCCACCAGCACGCAGCATTTCGCAGAACTTCATATAGTCCATGGCTGTTGAAACCAGGCCGCCACCCCCTGAAAACAAACTCACATCGTCATACGAGCGCCTTCGCTCAACGGGCACCAGCGCTATCTCATTGTTTTCGTAATCCCAGATATGGTTACTGGCCAAGCGCTCGCGCTTATCTTTCGGCACCGAAAAAAACGTATCTCGCATGCCAAGAGGTTTGAATATTCGCTGCTGAAAAAACGCCTCCAGCGTCTGCCCACTGATACGCTCAACCAGGGCACCCAGCACATCGGTCGCAACACTGTAGTAATACCGATTGCCCGGTTCAAATCGCAGCGGCAACTGCGCCAGGCGCTGTGTAAATTCCGCCAGATTTGCGGCCGCAAACAGCGCATTGGTGTTGTAGGCCTTATTGACCGGATGGATATTGTCGAAGCCATAGCTGAAACCTGCCGTATGGGTCATCAACTGCTCAACGGTAATCTCACCTTGGGCTGGCGTATTACCATCTTCATGGAAAACCTGCATGTCCTTGAACTCAGGCATGAATTTTGAGATGGGATCGGAAAGCTGAAAATAGCCCTCTTCATACAGCATCATGGCAGCGACCGTTGTGACCGGCTTCGTCATCGAGTAAATGCGAAACAAAGTGTCCTTCTGAATCGGAGACTCATTATCCAAACCCATTCGACCTGACGCTTCAAAGTGTACGATTTTTCCATGCCTGGCCACCATCGTGACAAATCCAACATGCTTGCCTTGGTCGATGTTGCGTTGGGTAAATTCGTCAATCCGTTTTAAAGCGTTGCTGGACATACCAACCGACTCTGGAGTGACTCTTTGCAGCGAGTCAGCACCGGCAACATGAGCACAGAGTAATGCAACAAGTGTCGCTGCGACTCGAGCCTTGATGAATGTGTTCACGTTTACCTCAGAAGCTGAAGTTATCTTTGGAAAATGCGCCAAATGTGGCTTCCATGATCTCGGGTGTTGGGTAAATACACGACACGATATTGGTATGAATACCACCGTCAGCATACTGTTTGATTTGTTCCCGGCATTCATCCGCGCTGCCAATAATTGCAATCTCATCGACCAGTTCGTCAGGCAACGCCGCCGCTGTTCGTTCGCGGTCTTTCGCAGCCCATCCTTCGCGAATCTCTGCGGCGGCATCAACGAAGCCACACCATTCAAGAAACTTGTTATAAACAGGGGTAGCGTAGTAACTGACGAATGCGCCACGAAACGCCATGCGCGCCATGTCCTTGTCGTCACAGACCACCATCATATGGCGGCACACTACTTCCACATCTTCCAGCTTTTTACCGCCGCGTTCGGCGCCAATACCAACGTGCTCCATAATCCTCGGTAATGCGCTCTGCGGGAACAGGTTAAGTATCACACCGTCTGCTATTTCAGCAGCGGTTTCCACCATTTTCGAGCGCAAGCCGGCCAGATAAATAGGCATCTGTGGTTCAGTAGCTAACTGTACATAGCCAGAGCTGCGCAGAGTTTCTCCGTTAAATGCCGTTTTTTCACCGGCCATTATTGTTCTCAGCAAGGCGACAGTTTCCTTCATGCGGGTCAGTGGCTTTTCCAGTGCCAGGCCGTGCCAGCGTTCAATAATTGTTTGGCTAGATGTACCTAACCCGGGGATGAAGCGCCCGGGATACGCTTGTTCAATCACCGAAAATGTACTTGCCAACACGGCTGGAGTGCGGGTGTAAGCCGGTACCACGGCAATTCCAACACGCACCTTGCTGGTTTTTTCCAGCAGCATTGGCACCAGCGTCAGTGCGTCCAGACCGCCAGCATCGGCCAACCATAGGTCGTCGTAGCCCATTTCTTCGGCCTGCTGCGCCATGGCAATCGTATCGGCAACTGAGCCTGTTGGCGCAGGTAGTGACAGCGCAATTCGTTTTCGGTGACTCATGGTTTACCTCTTTGATTTTTTAAATTGTCTGCCCGCCGTCCACCAGCCAGCCAGCGCCAGTCACGAATTTGGCATCGTCCGAACAAAGAAACGCGAATATTGCCGCAATCTGCTCTGCCGTGGCCGCACCTTCCATTTCAGGAAACAATCTTTGCACCAGCGCCTTGTCAATGTTCTCCGGCCAGCGGATTGTATCATTTAGTGGCGTGGCAACAGCGCCCGGACAAATTGCGTTGACCCGTACATTACGTTTTGCAAATTCAAGCGCCAGGCTTTTTGTAAGGCCCAATAAAGCGTGCTTGCTGGCCACATAAGGCGTGTTATAGGCTTGGCCACCGACACCTGCTGTGGACGAGATGTTCACAATACACCCTTGCGTTTCCAGTAAATGAGGCATTGCCTCCCGGCACAAAAACATGGGCGCATTCAGGTTAATACGCATGAAGCGGTCCCAAATATTGGCGGTGATTTCCGCCAGATGGTACATGCTCACAATGCCAGCAATATTGCCCAGTATATCCAGCTGGCCGTATCGCTCCACGCCTTGCTCAACAATTCGAACGCAGTCCGCCTCTTCCATGGCATTGAACACAATGGGCGCACAATCACCGCTCGCTTCTTCTATACGCCGCTGCGTATCAGACAATCCGCTTTCATTGATATCAGCAATAACGACACGAGCACCTTGGGCGGCAAGTAACACCGCCGTTTCCTGCCCAATGCCAGACGCGGCCCCGGTGACAAGCGCAACTTTTCCTGCAAATCGATCACTACTCATTCCGCTCTCCAGACGCGACCGCGTTCAATCACTCAAGCATTGGCCAGCGCGGCAAAGCAGCGCTGATGATAATCGGCATCGCCCAGGCAGGTATTGATCATCATCAGGCGCTTCACATAATGGCCAACAGCCAGTTCATCAGTCATACCCATGCCACCGTGTATCTGGATTGACTCGGCGCCAATCTGCTTGCCAGCGCGGCCTACGCTGGTTTTCAGGGCGTGTAGGTTTTTTGCAACGTCCACCGGGTCACGGTTTGCGCTGTCTTCATCAACTGAACAAACGGCGCGGTAAAGCAAGGATCGGTGAAGTTCGCAGGCGCCAAACATATCGACCATGCGATGCTGCAACACCTGAAAAGAACCAATCGGGACCGAAAACTGCTCCCGGGTTTTGCTGTATTCCACGGTCGATTCGTACAATACCTGCATAGCCCCCTGTGCCTCTGCAGCAAGCGCGACAAGAGCATTATTGCTCAATGCGTTTAACACCGCTAATCCATCGTCCAGGTCGCTGACCAGCTGATCGTTACTGACGGATACATCAGACAGTGAGACATTGGCCACGCGCTGGCCATCCATCATCGTGAAGCCGGCACGTGAAAGCCCATTTGAAGACGCATCGACAATAAACAGGCTCACCCCGGATTCATCGCGCCGCGCGCCTGAGGTACGCGCCGAAACAATGAACTTATCGGCCGCCATACCGTTGTACACAACGGTTTTCTGACCATTCAATACGTAGCCGTTTGCATTCTTCTCAGCGGTGGTTGCCACATCGTGCATGCAAAACCGGCTATCCCTCTCATGGAATGCCAACGCGCCCTGCACATTCCCTTCGATAATTTCGGGTATAACGCTGGTCTTTAGTTCCTTGTTAGTGCCCTCAGCCAGCGCGCCGCCAAACAACAACACAGTCGCCAGATAGGGCTCAACTACCAGCCCTTTGCCCAGTTCTTCCATCAGCACCATCAGGTCAACGGCGCTGCCGCCAAAACCGCCCAGTTCCTCGCTAAACGGCACGGAGAGCCAGCCAAGTTCAGCAAACTGCTGCCAGTTGTCTGCGCTAAAGCCATTCTCTTCTCGCAGATACCCACGTCGAGACTCCAGCTCATAGCGATCAGCCACAAACTTTGTGACACTGTCTTTGAGAATATTTTGTTCGTCAGTTAATTTAAAATCCATTCCTTACAGCCCCAATACGTATTTGGCAGTGATATTTCGTTGTACTTCGTTGGATCCGCCAAAAATGGTGGCGGCTCTACCGTACATATAGGAATTGCGCGCCCTATCGGCAAAATCATGGCCAAGTTCACTGGCCAACTGCTCACCGAGCTCTGTCCCGGCATAGTAACCGGCAAGGTCCATGTGCAGCTCATCCAAAGCCTGGCGAATCTCGGTACCGCGAAGTTTTAACAAGGACGATTCGGTGCCAGGCCCTTTGCCATCTGCAGCAGACGCCAGGGATCGTAGTTCAAGATACTCAAGCGCCATCAAATCGATCTCAATGCCGGCAAGCCTGGCGCTGAACATGGGGTCTTCTATCATCGGCGCGCCATTCGATTGTTCACGCCCCGCCTGCTCACGAATGGTCGCCAGCTTCTTCTTGGAGTCCCCAACACCGGCGATCGATGTTCGCTCATGCTGCAACAAGGCCTTGGCGTAAGTCCAGCCTTTGTTTTCTTCGCCAATCAGGTTCGCCGCCGGTACGCGCACATTGTCAAACTGCACCTCGTTCAGAGAGTGCACGCCATCAATCGTGGGAATCGGATTCACCGTAATGCCAGGTGACTTCATATCGATCAACAAAAAGGAAATTCCCTCCTGCTTCTTGCCTTCATTGCTGGTTCTTACCAGGCAAAAAATCCAATCGGCGTACTGAGCATAGGTGGTCCAGATTTTTGCTCCGTTCACGACGTAGTCATCACCATCGCGTTCAGCCTTGGTTTGCAGGGCGGCAAGATCAGATCCAGCGCCTGGCTCGGAATAGCCCTGGCACCACCAATCTTCGCTGTTCAGTATGCGTGGTAGAAACCGCTCTTTCTGTTCGTCGTTGCCGAAGGTATAGATCACTGGCCCGACCATGATCAGACCAAACGGAATAACATCCGGCGCGCCTTTAGAGGCACGCACGTCTTCGAATATGAATTTCTGCGTGAGCGTCCAACCCGTACCACCGTATTCTTCAGGCCAGCCGGGTGCCACCCAGCCCTGGCGAAACAGGCGCTGTTGCCACTCAATGATCGCGTCCCTAAACTGCCGCCTGTCCAGCAAGCGGCTGACCAGATCGTCATCAAAGTTGTCATCGTAAAATTGTTCTACCTGCTGCCTGAACGCGAGGTCCTCTGCCGAGAAATTGGTATCCAAGAAATTCTCCTGCCTGTGAAAATGTGTGTGCCAGCAGCACCCTAGATGTGACGGCCGGCATGCTGCTCGATAATACGCCCAGCCTGCCAACAGGCCGGACCCTTCGCTAGCGAGGCCAGCATACTTATGGCACAATGGATGTCAATAGCTACCGTCTGAACAAGCATCTGAACAAGAGAGTTATGTATGAAATTTGGCATTATGGCTGGGGCCACCAGCGCATTTGGCACCGGGGTGAGTGATCTGGTTGATTTCACCAAACAGGCAGAAGCAATGGGCTTTGACTCGGTATGGATGGCCAACATTTTCGGTCCGGATGCCATCAATACGCTGTCAATCGCTGGCTGGGAAACAGAGCGTATAGAGCTGGGCACAGCAGTGGTACCAACCTATCCACGCCACCCAACCGCAATGGCCCAGCAAGCATTGACTGCGGCGGCGGCCAGCAACAACCGCTTTTCTCTGGGCATTGGTTTATCGCACAAGCTTGTGATTGAAGACATGCTGGGTATGTCGTATGACAAACCGGCGAGACACATGCACGAGTACCTTTCCATTCTGGCGCCGCTGCTTAAATGCGAATCCGCTAGTTTTGCAGGCGAGCAATACACGGCTCATGTTGGTATACGCGTGGATGGCGCCAACCACGTGCCACTTATTGTCGCCGCATTGGGTCCAGCCATGCTTAAACTGGCAGGTACAATGGCCGACGGCACCACCACCTGGATGACCGGTATCAAAACGATTGCAGAGCACATAGCACCCAGTATTAATGCCGCCGCGCAGCAGGCAGGAAAGCCTCAGGCACGGGTAATATGTGGCCTGCCCATTGCAATAACGAATGACATCGAAGGCGCTAAAGCTACAATCAGCGACCAGTTGAAGATGTATGGCGAATTGCCTTCCTATCGCGCGATGCTCGACCGCGAGGGCGCGGCTGGTCCCGCTGACGTGGCCATCCTGGGCGACGAAGCATCTATACGACGACAGCTGCGAAGTCTCAAAGACGCGGGAGTTACAGATTTCAATGCCGCGCTGGTTGATCTCGGTAACCAGGAACATACCCGCACGATGGAGTTTCTAGCTGGCGAGATCAGCTAGTGACTGTCCGGAAATCGGCGTTTGTCTAAAAGGATAGTTCGGAAGGATAGTTCGGGACAGGCACATAGTAGGCGCCAACAAAGAGAAGGAGTCATTGCTACACTACGGTGCCAGTCGTTGTTTCTGCCAACCGTCATCTCCATCAATATAGACTATCCGGTCATGTAAGCGATTTTCGCGACCTTGCCAGAATTCAAACCTGTCGGGGCGCAAGCAGTAACCACACCAATCATCGGGACAGGGCAGATTCCCGTCGCTAAATCGTCGCTTTAAGTTCTCCACCTCGGTTTCAAGCTGCTCTCGCGTGTTGACTACGCTGCTTTGCCGAGAAGCCACTGCAGAATACCGGCTGCCTTCTGGCCTGGAGTGGAAATATTCTTCAGCGATTGCCCTGGGTAACTTTTCAACACGGCCCGATACTCGAATCTGGCGGCTCATTGCCGACCAATAGAAATGCAGTGCCGCCCTCGGA
The DNA here is from genome assembly GCA_030429735.1 of Gammaproteobacteria bacterium. Classification (GTDB taxonomy): domain Bacteria; phylum Pseudomonadota; class Gammaproteobacteria; order Pseudomonadales; family JAUIET01; genus JAUIET01. The sequence continues at coordinate 74,664 of JAUIET010000011.1, read as the reverse complement.
TTTACCGCCAGGTGAGCGCCCTTTTCGCTGCCGGAATTGCTGTACCAGCACAACCCGTGTTGATCAAAATGCTTAAGCAGGACCGTACGTGCGGACGGCTGCCCATCCGGAGTTGCAGTGGCCAACACCATAGCGGTCGAATCAAGCGGATGATAGTGCTCTGCCAGTTCCAGCCAATCCGCAAACTCACTGATCGGGTCGTCTGCCATCGATTGTTTGCGTAAGGCCTCGCCTTTGTATTCGCGGCGAGCCTCGCGCAAGTTTTTTTCACTACTGTGGTTCATCACCTAGTGCCTCTCAATGTATGAGTTAACCATTTCTTTGACTTCCTTGCGCATCAGCAATATACAAATAACGTTAGGGATGGTCATCAACACCACGGTAACCGTCGCAATGTTCCAGATCAAACTGGTATCCGAGAAGGCTGCGAAGAAAAACGCGATCACAAACACTATACGGTAAGGCAATACGCCGCGCTGACCGACCAGATAGGTAATGGCGCGATCGCCATAATACGACCAAGAAACCGATGTAGAAAACGCGAACAGCATTAGCCCGATCGCGACAATGTACTTACCAAAATCGCCGAAGAAACCGCGCGTAAAGGCTTCGGTAGTCAGTGCCGCGGAGTGAATGAGAGAACGTCCCTGCACAATAATCTTACTGTCATCCAACTTGCCATCCTGCAACTGCAGCTCGCCGCTGTAATCCACCAGTTCTCCACTGCCAGTGTCAACTGCTTTGAATCGAACGTCTTCGGCAATCGAGCGCGCATGAATAACACTGACAGCAGCACTTTTTATCTGGCCATCCTGAACTGTTACTGACCCCGTATAAGGTACAACGCCGTGATCATCCAGGCCGGACAGATAACGAAACAAGGCATCACGAGACTGCTCAGACTCTTCGCTATAGCTGCCAGCGACTATCAACATATCCGTGCGCTGAAAGGTGTTTTCAAATTTCTCGGTCCAGACGCCCGACGACAAAATCACCAAGCCTGTAATAGTACAAATGATGATGGTGTCGATAAATGGCTCAAGCAGAGATACGAGGCCTTCAGATACCGGTTCAGACGTGCGAGCCGATGCGTGCGCGATGGGTGCCGAGCCCTGGCCTGCCTCGTTGGAATACAAGCCTCGGTTCACGCCCCGATTGAATACATAGGCAAAAGTTGCTCCCAAAAAGCCACCGGTCGCCGCTGATCCGGTAAAGGCGTCCCGGAACACCGCTGCGAATGACGGCAGGATGTTATCCAGATTGGCCAGAATCACACCCAGGGCGCCGATTAAATAGAGAACGGCCATGGTAGGCACAATACTGGCGGTGAACACCGCTATCCGGCGGATGCCGCCAATGATTACCAATGCCAGACACACGGCCGCAACCGCACCGGTTACCATCGGATCTATGCCAAATGTCGAGTTCATGGCCTGCGCAATATTATTGATTTGCGGTAAGCTGCCCGACCCAAACGAGCTCAGCACAGTAGCCAACGCAAACAAAATCGCAACCGGCTTAAGACCCAGACCTTTGTCCATAAAGTACATCGGTCCGCCGGCCATGGTGCCATCGGCAGTTTTTTCGCGGTATTTATGCGACAGCGACACTTCCACAAACTTGGTGGTCATACCAAAAAAAGCGGTTGCCCACATCCAGAACAGGGCGGCCGGGCCGCCTAAAAAGATTGCCAAGCCTACACCACCGATGTTGCCGGTACCCACAGTACCGGAAAGCGCCGTGGTCAATGCCTGATAATGGCTTGTGTCTCCCTCAGCGCCAACCGCGTCCTTGTCGCCGCGCAGTATTCGCCAGGCACGGCCAAAGTAACGAACCTGCGGTACGCCCAGGTAGATCGTGAAGAACAGACCAGTACCCAGCAGCAGGTAAGGAAACCAGAACGCCCCACCCAGAAAACTGTCAAGCGTCAGCAGAAAATTATTAAATATGTCCATGAATCTCTTGGTTGTATGCACAGCGGGCGACTATTGTCGGCTTTCCCTGCAGCGAGGTCCAGTTGGCTGGTATAATCACGCGAATATTCAAACACTTTGGTTACCATGACTACACCCTACTCTCTGCGTCACGATTGGACATTGTCTGAGGTTAACGCTCTGTTTAATAAACCATTTCTTGACTTGTTGCTGGAGGCCCAGCTGGTTCACAGAGCATTTTTTGAAGCCAATAAAGTACAAGCCAGCTCACTGCTGTCGATCAAGACAGGAGCCTGCCCGGAAGACTGTAAATACTGCCCACAAAGCGGGCACTACAACACCGAGCTTGAAAACGAGAAGCTGATGGAAGTTCAGCGCGTGCTCAACGAGGCCAGGCAGGTTGCCGATTCTGGCGCAACACGCTTCTGCATGGGTGCGGCCTGGAAAAACCCACCTGAAAAGGACTTTCCAATGATTCTGGAAATGGTCCGTGGCGTTAAAGCGCTTGGCCTGGAAACGTGTATGACGCTTGGCATGCTCAGCCAATCCCAAAGCGAGCAGCTTGCCAGTGCGGGGCTGGATTACTACAACCACAATCTGGACACATCGCCCGAGTACTATTCGCACATCATTACGACTCGTACCTATGAAGATCGACTCGATACGCTTCAACACGTGCGTGAGGCGGGAATGAAAGTATGCAGTGGCGGTATTATTGGCATGGGGGAACACCGTGATGACCGTGCGGGCCTATTGCAACAGCTGGCCAACCTGCCCAGCCACCCGGAAAGTGTGCCAATCAACATGCTGGTTAAAGTTGAAGGTACTCCACTGGACAAAGTAGAAGATACTGACCCGATCGATTTCATCCGCTGCATTGCTGTTGCTCGAATTTTAATGCCTGAGTCATACGTGCGCCTTTCGGCAGGGCGGGAGTCAATGAGCGATGAAACTCAGGCACTGGCGTTTATGGCCGGTGCAAATTCAATTTTCTATGGCGACAAACTGCTGACCACCGCCAACCCTGGCGAAAATCGTGATCAACTGTTACTGAACAAGCTGGGCATCGCCATTGAAGGCGGCGAAGACAGTTTGCGCTATCATCCGAAAAGCGACAATAGCGACATGTTCTATGATGCCATGCAACACGGCAATCCGGATACTCGCTCGCCAAACCAGCAACCACACTGACTCCGATGCCGTGGCCTGAGCTTGGGCAACAGCTCGACCGTCGTGCTCAGCAGCAATTGCTGCGCGAGCGCGACAACTGGCAGTCCAAAACCGCAACCACCGTCACTGCTGATGGCCAGGAGCTGACGGTATTCTGCGGCAATGACTATCTGGGTTTGGCCCAGCACCCTGAGGTAATACAAGCTACTCGCGACGCCTGCGCCCTATGGGGCGTGGGCTCTACTGCATCCCACCTGGTCAATGGGCACAGCGAACAGCACGACAGGCTGGAAAGAGAATTGGCCGAATTTACCGGTAGAGATCGAGCGCTGCTGTTTTCCACCGGCTACATGGCCAACCTTGGTGTCATAAGTGCGCTGTGCAACAGCGAAGATGCGCTGTTTCAGGACCGCCTTAACCATGCATCCTTGCTGGATGCGGCCAAGCTAAGCGGCGCGCGATCAAGACGTTATCAGCATTGCAACGCCGACCACCTCAACAAATTGCTGGTCAAGTCCAACGCTCGTCGCAAGCTGGTTGTCACTGACGGCGTGTTCAGCATGGATGGTGATCTGGCACCGCTGCCAGATTTGTTGAACGTGGCAGAGAATCATGGTGCCGTATTGATGGTAGACGACGCGCACGGGTTCGGTGTGTTGGGTACTGCCGGGGCAGGCACAGCCGAGAAATTTGGGCTTGATCAGCAGCAACTTCCTATACTGATGGGTACACTCGGAAAGTCATTTGGCACCTTCGGTGCATTTGTAGCAGGCAGTGAAGAGCTGATTAATGCGCTTATTCAATTTGCCAGACCATACGTGTATACCACGGCTTTGCCACCGGCTGTCGTTGCCGGCAGTCGCGCCGCGTTGCGCATTGTCCAACGCGAACCCCACCGCAGAGCCCATCTTTGCCGCTTGATCGATGAGTTCAGACACCAGTGCCGCGAGCACAGCATAGAGACCCTGCCGTCTGACACAGCCATTCACCCGGTCTTACTCGGCGACAGCGCACTTGCACTGAAAGTCAGCGAGGAACTTCGTTGCAGGGGGTTTTTGGTTAAGGCCATCCGCCCCCCCACAGTGCCCAGCGGCTCGGCACGTTTGCGAATCACTCTTAGTGCGGCATTAAATGTGCAGGACGTGCAGCGTTTTGTGGCCGCGCTTTCAGAAAGCATGACGGCTTCATACCGGTAATGCAGGAGGCGAAGAACAACTCAACACCGTTTGAGCAAAGACATGAGAAGTTAAAAATTGCTGACACATTCTCTCGGGCGGCGCCAAGTTACGCCGGCGAAGCCTTGCTACAAAAAGACGTTGCTCGGACTTTGATGGATTGGCTACCTTTATGCGACGCTCAACGGGTTATTGATCTGGGTTGCGGATCGGGCGTGCAGTTGCCCGATCTGCAACAGCGCTATGAAAGTGCCACTATTATTGGCATAGACCTGAGTACAGACATGCTCCGCCAGGCCCAGATATCCTCACACACAGCCCAGCCGCTTATCGCCGCTGACATTGACTGCCTTCCGCTGCCCTCACGCAGTTGTGACATCGTGTTCAGCAGTTTGGCGGTGCAGTGGTGCAATAATTTCCAGCACGCCTTGTCTGAAATGCGCCGAGTAACTCGGAAAGGTGGCTATATCGCCCTATCGACAATGGCTAATGGCTCTCTCGAAGAGCTACGACACGCGTGGCGATCAATAGATCACTACGCCCATGCCAACCAGTATCCGGATGCGGCTGACCATTATTTGGCGCTAGCGCGCGCTGATGTCGATATTGTTCGTTTTGCGCATGTTGCCGAAACATGCTACTTCGCAAGCTTTAAGGAATTACTGATGAATTTAAAGCGTACTGGCGTGAATTACGTGACAGGCAAGCGCAGAATAGGCCTGTTGACTGCGGCTCAATTGAAGGCCGTTGGCGCAGCCTACGAACCGTTTCGCACCGCGCAGGGTTTACCGCTGCGTTTTCAGGTCATATACAGTTTGATACGCGTATGAACAAAGTTGAGCATGGGCGGTCGTATTTTGTTACCGGAACAGATACCGATTGCGGCAAAACCCTGGTTTCCGCCGCGCTGATGCGCAATGCCGCTCAGCAGGGCTTAAGCACGGCTGCAGTGAAGCCCGTCGCGGCGGGCGCTGAATTACGTAGCGGACACCGGCGAAATGAAGACGGCTTGATATTGCAAGCGGAGTGCACGCTGTCACTGAGTTATGAACAAGTGAACCCGGTTTGCCTGCAAGCGGCGATCGCGCCGCATATCGCTGCACAGTACGAAAACACCTGCCTGTCCGCGGATACACTTCACTCGGCATGCTCCAGCGTTATCGAACTGGGTGCGCAGTTTACTATCATCGAAGGCGCTGGAGGATGGCTGGTGCCACTGAATACGACCGAAACCCTGGCTGATCTGGCCGCTGCTTTGGCAGCCAGTCACAATACGCAAATCATTTTGGTGGTGCGCATCCAGTTAGGCTGCATCAGCCACGCTTTATTGACCGCCGCGGCCATACTAGGCAGCGATTTAACGCTGGCAGGCTGGGTTGCAAATTGCGTTACGCCTTACGAAGAACAGGAAAACAACATACAGGCAATCGCGCAGCGCATAGACGCGCCCTGCCTGGGCATCGTACCTCATCTACCCGGCGCCGACGCTGCCAAGACCGCCACCCACATTCGACTGCCCGGCACACCATGACCGACCCAACCGCAAAGACTAGCGGCTTCAGCCATTATTCTGAATGGCTGGAGTTTGATCGCAAGCATCTTTGGCACCCTTACACCTCTGTCAACAACGCACTCCCGTGCTATGCATTCGACAGTGCCGACGGATGCATAATACACCTTGCCAGTGGTGAGCATCTGGTTGATGGTATGAGCAGTTGGTGGTGCGCCATCCATGGCTATAACCACCCCAGGCTCAATGAGGCGACCATTGAGCAGGTGCAACGCAACGCTCACATCATGTTTGGCGGCCTGACGCATGAGCCCGCCGTCGAGCTATCGCAGCGCCTGCTCAGCATGGGGCCGTCGAATCTTGATGCGGTCTTTCTTGCAGATTCCGGGTCGGTCAGCGTCGAAGTAGCCATCAAAATGGCCGCCCAGTACTTCCAGGCAAAAGGTAAGCCCGGCAAACATCGATTGCTTGCATTGCGCAACGGCTATCACGGCGACACAGCAGGGGCAATGGCGGTGTGCGACCCGGTGACCGGCATGCACTCCCTGTTTGCCAAGCTATTGCCAGAGCATGTGTTTGCTCCTCAACCGCGGTGCCGCTTTGGTGACGAATGGGACCCTAGTGATTTCAGCGAGATGCGCCGCTTGTTGCGACAACATCACAAGGAACTCTGCGCAGTCATCCTTGAACCGATTGTTCAGGGTGCAGGTGGCATCTGGTTTTACCATCCACAATATCTTTGCGAATTGCGGGCTGTATGCGATGAGCTGGAAATTTTGCTGATCTACGATGAAATCGCAACCGGCTTTGGCCGTACTGGAAAATTGTTTGCCTGGGAGTGGGCGCAAGCCGCTCCGGACATTATGACGGTAGGCAAGGCGTTAACTGGCGGATACATGACACTGGCAGCAACACTGGCAACGGCCGATGTGGCGGAGACAATCGGCAGCAGTGGGCCATTGATGCACGGTCCTACATTTATGGGCAATCCACTTGCCTGCGCAGTGGCGAATGCGAGTTTAACCTTACTGTCTGATAACAAATGGCCGCAGCAGGTTGCAGCTGTAAGCACGCAAATGCAGCGGGGGCTGCGCCCATTCATTCAATACAAATGCGTGCGTGATGTGCGCGTTCTTGGCGCAATCGGAGCAGTCGAGCTGGATCGGGATGTGGATGTCGCGGCCGCACAAAAAATCTTTGTTGCGAATGGGGCGTGGATACGACCATTCGGCAAATTAATTTACCTGATGCCACCCTTCATTGCCAGCAATGAGCAGATTGCAACACTGTGTGCAGCCATTGAGGCCTATTTGCGCACGATCGACTGAGCGCCAATCACTACCGAAGGCTCAGGCAATAGCGTCAGATTGCCTCGCGGTGTCGGTGTCGGCATTGATTTCAGACCCGTAGCGCAAACTCTTTGTCAGCAGTCGCTGGCTCTCTGCCCAGCAATGCGCCGCGCAGGCCTTTCTCGAGTCGAAGTCGCTGACCAATACCGGGGCAGCAAAATGTATTTCTACCGTAACATTGGGAGCGCCAAGCGCGCCCAGGAAATGGCTAAAAAATGGCATGGTGTCATACCAGGCAAAGTAATCTCGATACTGCGCAGACATCGCCACACCACGACACCGGGTATAGGACACCGTCATCGGCTGAATCACTACCTGTTGCTCTTCAATCTCAGCCGCCTGAAACAGGCTGGATTTGAACGGCTTGACTGAGGTGCCATAGGTGCTGGTACCTTCAGGGAACAAAATCAGATTACCACCTTTGCGCAGGTGCTCTTTCATAATCGTGATTTGCACCGCCGCACGACGCCTGTCGCGCTCAAAGAACAAGGTGTTTTGCAATCGCGCCAGTCGACCTAAAACCGGCCAACTTGCCACATCAGACTTGGCGATAAAGTAGCCGGGCACAATTCCACCCAACACAAATACATCCAGATAGGAAATATGATTACCAACGTACAAGCAGGGTCGTTTTTGACACAGTTCCCCAAATGTAACGACCCGAATACCAAAGATCACGCAGCAACCACGGTGAAACAGTCTCGGAATTTTTTCCAGACCGGAATAGCGCAGACTCTTTGCCACATAGAACGTGGCCACCATCAGCAGCCCCCACACGACCAGCATCAAGAACGCTACCAATGTGCGTATCGGCATGAAATATTTATACACAAGAATCAACTGTGATGAGACAGCCCATTATTCTGCATGATGATATCTCGAGCATCAACGTAAATGCCGACGAATACAGTATTAAATACCGGATCGATAATGGCAGTATCGGTAATCCTCGCACCCATTTTCAGGTAGCCCCTCAACAAGGTGGGAACCGATCTTTTCGCATCGTGCCAAACCGCATCTTGGCGCAGAAAACTCTGGATATTTACGGCGTTCGGCCCGGTCGCGGACACTCGTAATTCTTCCGGCGCAAGATTGTTTTGGTACAGGTAGGAAAGGATGGCCTGATGTTTGCTCACATCCGTGCCGGGAAAACTTGCGCACCCCAGCATAAGATCAAAACGCTCAGCAATAATAAACTGAAGCGTGAACTTCCAGATAAGTTTAAGAATGGCACCACTTCGTCCCGCAGGATCAATGCAAAATCGGCTGAGTTCCAACAGTTTTCTGTAGTTGGCTTTCAGACACCCAATATCATAGGCTTGCTCGGTGTAAAAACACTGCTTGCCATCTAAGGCAGTACTGCTGACCAAGCGCAAGGTACCAACCACAGGATGATCCGCTTGTTCCTTATCGACAACAATAACGTGGTAAGCAATGTCATCCAGGGGATCTTCCTCCCGCCCGGTCCCTAACATATGTTCTGTGATTTTTCCGCCGTGCTCGACAAACAAAGTCCGATAGCGTAAAGCCTGAGCCCCCTGCACCTCTTCCCTGCTAAGCGCAAACCTAACCTCGAATCTGCCTGCCTTTATCGCATTATTTGAGGATACCGGAAAAACAGCGGTTGATTTTTCAGATTCAGAATCCGGGGCTTTCATGACGTTCGAACCATTCATCCATTTGCTCGTGCTGCGGGTGAACGCGCCGCTTGCGCAGCCAGTTTCGTTTCGTATTCGATCGTTGACGGTGCTTTTCCCAGCGCAACCGTATCAATACTCAAGCCCATTATTTGCAGTTGAGAAGATAACTGCGCGAAGTGGTGCACCGCGTGGCCATGCAAAAAAACCAGCTCCCGTGCCAATGTTGAGCCTACCGCAGGCTCATCGTCACCTCGCACTGTTGTTTGTAAAAATACTTCGACCTGCTGATTCACATCGCGCTGCAAACTGTTTAGCCCCTGTAACCGCGCTATCACATCCCGAATCGCTTGCGTAGCGAACTCACCGCTGGTTTCTGCGTTAATACATCGTGGCCTTTTATTGTAATTAATCACGCCATCGTCCAATCCGGTGAAAAAGCTTTGATAGTGTTCGATAATGTGGCGCAAATGCTTGCCGACTGAGCTGGGTGCGCCGTGTACTTCGCTGCGACAGTAGTCCTGCTCACTCAATCCGGCCAGCAAATCAATAGCTTGTTTCAGCACAGCTAGATTACTGTCAATCAGTGTAGTTAACGACACCGGGGGCTCCATCTGCCAACAATTACGTATGTGACCATTATACGCTGCCTAAATTCACTCTTTATCGATAATAATTGCCAAAGCCTAATCAGGGAATAATAGCTAGCATCTCTGTTTTGATTTAGCCTTCCTGTTTTCTGCAATATTCGAGTGTATCCAGATCATGACTGTTCGACCGTCACCCGTGCGAATCCACGACCTTCATAAACCTGAATTGCCGGATTTTGTGCTGGATTTGTTTGCGTCCGCCGAACAACAACCGGTTCATTTAACGGTCGACGCGGTGCAAAGTGCCGCCGAACAGCTCAGCGGTTTGAGCGCTTATGAGGATCCAGAGTATCTGGAGAGAATGGGCGTATTGCTGGCGGCAATGGAGAGCGATTCGGATTTGTCGCCTTTCGGGCGCCACAACAATTTCAATATTCTCGTACGATACGCTGCGCAGCGCAGCCAACTTGAGGAACTCTATCGCAAACACCCGGAAATAGATCAGATCGACATTAAACAACCGATCATAATTGCCGGACTGCCACGCAGCGGTACGACGCATTTGCTTAACCTGATTTCGGTTGACACACGCTTGCGATCATTGCCGTACTGGGAATCGATCGAGCCTTTTCCAACAAATGCCATGCCCGGCCGACTTGATCCCGACGACCCGAGAATCTCGCAGTGCCGCGAGCAGTTGGCCGCTCAAGACACGATCATGCCCTTATTCAAGAATATGCACGATATGTCGCCGGAGCACATCCATGAAGAGATAGAGCTCATGGGACTGGATTTCTCAATGATGCTGTTTGAAAACTACGCGATTTTACCTGGCTGGCGTGATTACTTTACATCGCATGATCAAACCCCACACTACCGGTTTCTAAAGCGTTGCCTAAAAGCGCTGCAGTGGTTGCGGGGGCCCGAGCGCTGGATTTTAAAATCTCCGCAGCATCTCGAGCAGTTGCCACAATTACTCAGCGTATTTCCCGATGCAAGTTTTGTACTCACTCATCGAGATCCTGTATCAGTCACTGCTTCGTTGCTGACCATGCTGAGCTATTCCGCACGACTTAGCCGTAACCCGGTTCGCCCAGGAGCGATTGCTGAGTATTGGGTGGATCGCGTCGAACGCATGTTAAAAGCTTGTGTTGACGGTGTAGATTGCTTACCCGAAGAGAGAACCAGCCAGATTCTGTTTCACGAATTCATGGCCGATGATGTAGCGACTGTAGGTCGCATCTATGAACGCGCCGGTCACCCTATGACACCTCAGATCGAGACTTCAATGCGCGCGTATATGCAACACAATCCAAGAGGTAAGTATGGCCAGATTGAATACGATCTCAAGCACGACTTTGGCCTGGAAAGTGCGCAACTCTACAAGCGATATCGTTTTTATACCGAACGATTCGGTGTGCGGCTTGAACATCGACAATGAAGAGTAGCGCCCCTACTCTGCACTCACCAACGGCATTTGGCCTTCACGGTAATCGCGAAACTCGACCCGAAACTCATCGTCTGATTTGATGTTGCTTGGGTCAAAATCGATTTCTTTGAGCAACGGGCTATCGCCGTAATAAGCCACTTCCAGGCGATGAGGGTGATGATGTCGCCAGGAGTCAATGTCGCTCTGCCATTGTTCTATCGACTTCAAATGCTGCTGCACATGCTCCGGCACGGTGCTGCCGTCGTCATCGTAGCGTGCCCGCTGAATCTCGCCATCAGTCACCCATATTTTAATAGGTCGAACGGTATCCCTTGTGCAGTAACAATAGCGCTGCTGCACAACGCTGTACTGCTTGGGGAGCGCAGGCAACACCTTATCGCTGACACCTGAGTAACCAGTACTTGACGCGCACCCGGCCAGCAGCGCCACCATTCCTATGGCGAATAGCCCACGCCGCGCAGCAAGCACTAGAATCAGCAGCAGGCATGGAATACTGATGGAGCCGCCACCACCACCAGCTGATGCACTCGATGGCTGTGGGTTTTGCGTCGGTGTGGGTTCTGTCGGAGTCGGAGTGGGAGTGGGATTCGGAGCTGGAGTGGGCGTTTCACCTGCCTCAAAACTGAGAGTCTGAGTGACCTCATTATTCCCCGTATCGGTTTCAGAGAGGTCACTGCTGCCGTCAACGCTGACTATGTGTGAATAGCTAACATTTTGAGTATTTCCCACAGCGGTTACCTGCAGTGAGGCGCTGGCACCTGGGTTACTCAGGCTGCAGCTATACGTTGCGCCCGGGACCATGCAGGCAACACCATCCAATGTTGCAGATACGAAACTGCCTTCACCCTCGGCAATAGAGCCTTGCACAAGAAGCTGCGCAATAGCCTGAGAAGCAACGTCAGCACTGACAGCAAAGCTCGACGTAAACTCGCTGCCCATCTCCGCGCTGTCAGGGTTTTCTGCAGCTTCGGCGATTGCAGTATCGACTGGAAAGTTAAAGCACTGTGTAAGTGAGCCCAGGGCATTTATTGCCGACTCCACTTCATCAAAGCTGCAACTTGAAAAGCCAGAAGTGGATGGGCTCAGGGAAGGCTCCATCAGGAATCCGTTTGCGCAGCTGTTCTCAATGCCGTCGTGGTTCGCACCGAAGTTATGGCCGATTTCATGTGCGGCAATCAATGCAGTCACGGCGGCCGGATTGGAACCTACTCCCAATAATTGCGACGTGCCGGACGCAAACCCGTTAGCGTTACACAACACATCAGTAAATGCGATTCCGGCCGTGCCACCGTCAAAGTTACGGCCAGTCACAAGATGAAGCAGCGCTGATCGGTTCTGTTCGAAAGCAAGTTGATTATTGCTGCTCAATGCCCTGATCGACTGCGGATCTTCGACCGGGTGCATGGCATCAGTACCACCCAGCAATACATCGGCATCCGTCGAGCTGGTAAATACCTCGGTGCTCAAAAACTCCATGGTAATCACGTCAAACACGATATCAAACGCTTCCGCGTAGTAGCCTTCTACCATGTTAACGATGGCCGTTGCCGTTGCTTGCGGATCACTGAGCTGTGACTGAAATTGCTGATCGAACACAAACTCCACTTCCGCGAGCATGCACACGCCGTCGACAAGCGTGGCGCACAACTCTGAAAAATCGGCACGCAGCTTGACTGGCTCCGCGAACACTGAATGGGCACTGACGGGAGTGTTGCTGCTGAACACGCCGTGCGACGCATGAGGTACTTTTGTAGCGCACTGCTTGTGTGGCATATCCGTCACGGGACTTGCCAGTACGCTTTGGCTCGATTTTTCTGCCGTTGATTCACCGGCATCAGAATTAAAGCTGGACTCGGCGCGCAGCGCACCGCCAGACACTGTATAGGTATCCCCTGCCAGCGAGGCCAAGCCACTCCAGCCGCCGTCGATCTGCGACAAGCGAACCCAGCTGCCACTGACTTCCGGCAGGTGGCCAGTATAGTGCAGGCCACCGCGCTCACCCCGTAGCTTACTGTTTAATCTTGTATTTTCCTGCACAACCAGCGTGTAGTCGTGTCCGTTGAGGTGTATTGACTCGGGCAAGGCAAATGCAGACGATGCACACAGCATGGTGAGCCAGACTATGGTGTGTTGCGCTAGTTGTCGCATGAAGTTCCCCTGCTGCCCTGACATTTCCCTGCCTTATGTTTCCCTTTTGTTGTGTGACAGGCCAGAGGCGCGGGCCTTATCCGGCTGGTCAATATTCAAACTATAAACGAATCATATCGTGTGTTTGCTGTACATGCCGTTTAGACAGTGTTTTGCCAATTTGATCACATTGATTATGAACAAATTATGAACTGCGTCAGATTTGCAGCGCAAACTGCCAAAGCTCTGCACATGCTATAGTATGACACTATGCGTGCATCTCAAATCATAGGCTTCTGGCTGTTCCTGTTGCCGATATTGCTGCACGCAGCACCGCTCACCCTTGAGCCGTCAACCAGCAAATACTCGGCGCTGGAACACGCTGTTTATCTCGAAGACCCGGCCGGAAAACTCACTATCGAAGAGGTGATGGGTATGCCTGCCGATCGCTTTCGACAAGTATCAGCCGAGCAATTCTCTGGCGGTTATTCTGAATCGGCCTTCTGGCTCAAGCTGACCTTGTTCTACCGCTTACCCGAAACAGAGCGCGAACGCAGCCACGACTGGGTGCTTGAGATCGCCTACGCCGCACTGGATTATGTGGATCTGTACTACCAGGCCTACGATTCACTCAGTCATTTGCAATCTGGAGACCGCAGACCACAATCTGCACGCAACACACCAACATTGAATCACACCTTTTATCTGCGCTTTCCACCGAACCAAACGCAGGAGGTTTTTATTCGGGTAAAGACCGACAGTTCGCTGCAGTTACCGATTACCATCTGGTCGCCAGCCACCATTTTTTCGGAAAGCAATCTCGCGCAACTGGGCTTCGGTATTTACATCGGCGTACTGATGATCATGGCAGCCTACAACCTGATGTTGTTCTTCTCGCTGCTCGAACGGAGCTATTTGTATTACGTGCTTTATATCAGCTCGTTCGCCTTTCTTCAGCTTTCCATCGCAGGACTGGGCTCACTGTATTTGTGGCCGGCGGCAACGGCCTGGACGAATATCAGTATTCCATTTTTTATGGGCGCTTCTTCCTTGTTTGCTATTTTCTTTACCCGCCATTTTCTTGAGACTCATACGCACAGCGCCCGCACGGATGACGTTCTAAAAATTGTAGCCGGGCTGTGCGCGCTATTGATGCTGCTCAGCTTTATTAGCCCTTACCAGGTATCCCTGGGGTTTGGCAATATACTAACCTTTGTGCTGTCAATCGCATTGATTTGGACGGGTGCACTGGCAACCTTCAAACGCTACCCTGGTGCTCAGTATTTTTTGCTGGGTTGGACCTGCTTACTGCTTGGCTCAACAGTGTTTATGCTGGTATCCACCGGCGTGTTACCACCAAACGCCTTCACCGAAAATGCAGCGAAATACGGGTCTGCACTTGAGGCACTGTTGCTCGCACTTGCGCTTGGCGAAAAAATCAAAGCCGTACGCGAAGAAAAATCGCGGATTGCAGAACGTGCCCGTGAAGATTTGCACGCAGGTAACCGCGAACTCAGCATTGGACTTGCCCAATTGGAGCGCAGCGATGCGTTAAAAGATGAGTTTTTAGCTAAAGTGAGCCATGAGCTAAGAACGCCACTCAACGGTATTCTTGGTTCGCTTGAGTTGCTGCAGCTGGAAGATATTAGCCCTGACATCGAAGAGTATGCCCAGTCTGCAAACACATCAGCTGAACACATGCTCGAGCTGGTTAACACCTTACTGGGTTTTACCGAAGCACAAAGCCAAGTCGCCGAAGAACCAAGCGATCTGATTCGTCTTCGCGACATATGTACGCAGTTACATGATAACTACCTGTCGCAACTGCGTGAAAAAGGGTTACGGCTGAACTTTGAATTGCACAAAGACCTGCCTTCCCTGCTGCTTGGTGACGAATCAAAGCTATGCTTGATCTTAAAGCAAGTGTTAGATAATGCCATCAAATTCAGTAACGACGGGCAAATTCAGTGCGAAGTTTTGCCTGAGAAACTCTCTATCGATACCAGCATTATCCGTTTTGTTATACAGGATTGCGGTAAAGGTATCGAAGACCAATACCTGCACTCCGTGTTTGACCCGTTCGCGCAGACCGCTTCAGACCTCGACGCAGGCCTGGGTATGGGGCTGGCTATTTGTCGACAGCTGGTGACCAGAATGCGCGGTGATATCCACGCCACGCCGTGCACAAGTGGTGCTCGGTTGGAAATACTATTGCCATTTAAGCTTCCGAAAGACAGCGCGCGATTGCTGTAAGCCGATCCGATTCAGCTAGGGAAGCTCTTACATGGACACCCAAACTCCGTTAGGAAAGGGCCGCTCCATCCACACGAATATTCTCACCGTTAATGTGAGCGCCATCGTTTGAGCCCAGCATAGCAATCACGTTGGCTATAACCTCCGGGCCTTGCACCCCGGACAGCGAACTCGCGCGCATCAATAAGCTCATATCGGCCCCATCAGGAAACTTGGGCGCCCGGGTCATGCCAGACTTGATGTCTGCTGGTGACACACAATTTGCACGAATACCTTGCTTTGCGTACTCCACAGCAATGGATCGGGTCATCGCTGCAACACCGCCCTTGGATGCCGAATACGGCACGCCATAGGCCAATCCCGAGATACCGGCCGTCGATGCCGCATTAACGATGTTACCTCGGCTATTCAGCAAGTGTGGTATAGCGGCGCGGCACATCAGAAACACGCCGCTTAGATTCACATCGATAATCTGTTTCCACGCATCAAAACTCAGTTCATGGAAATTGTCGAATCGCAAAATGCCGGCGATATTGCACAATACGTCAAGTCCGCCGTACGTATCGGCGCACTTGGATACCGCCTGATTCACCTGCTGTTCATTGGCAACGTCGCAAACCGCGTAAGCCACTTGTACACCACGGTCTTGCAGCTCACTGGCAACCGAACTAAGCGCATCTTCCTGCCGGTCGAGCAGAAAAAGCGTTCCACCCTCTTCGCCAATCCGGTTCGCTGTTGCTTCACCGATACCGGACGCAGCACCACTGATAAGAACTGTTTTTCCTGAAAATCGCTGCACAATTACGACTCCATCAAATCGAAGTCGAATTTACTGATCCCGCAATCCGGGCATTCCCAGTCCTCCGGTACGTCCTCCCACTTCGTGCCGGGTGCAATACCATCGTCGGGCCAACCCTCTGCTTCATCGTATATATAACCACAGATTACACACTCATACTTCTTAAATTCCTGACTCATTTCCCCCCCTGATTGCCGGCTTGAATTTCATTGAATGGCACACCTTTGTCTATGCGCACGTCTGGCGGCAAACCCAAAACCTGTTCTGCAATAATATTACGCATTACCTCGTCTGTGCCACCTGCAACGCGCAAGCCCGGTGCGTACAAATAGGCTTTCTGAAACTGCCCATTCATTATGCTCAACTGCTCTTCTGTGCACGCTCCCGATTGCGCGAACAAATCCAGCGCATAGCGGCTAATGTCCTGGCACATTGGTGCACCCACCAGCTTACCCAATGAGGCTTCCGCTCCTGGAATGCCGCCTTTCGCCACTGCAGACAACATGCGAGCCTGCGCGTTCTTAAGGCCAGCATTCTTAACATACCACTCGGCAGTCTTGCGACGTACTTCGGCATCTTCCAAAGCAGGTCGGCCATCAAGTTGTAGCTCTCGAATCATATCCCAGTATTCAGGCCAACCGTTCGGAGCCACGCCAGCGATGGCAAGCCGTTCATTCATCAGTACCGTGAGTGCCACGCCCCAACCGCCATTTACGTCTCCAAGGCGCTGCTCGTCGGGTATTTCTACATCGGTAAAAAACACTTCATTAAAAGCCTGGCCACCATCAGCCTGCTTGATCGGCCGCACTTCCACGCCAGGTTGCTTCATATCCAGAAAGAACATTGTCAGGCCTTTATGCTTTGCCAGGCTTGGGTCAGTTCGGGTGAGAAGAACACCATAGTCAGCGTACTGCGCTTGTGATGTCCATATTTTCTGCCCATTCACTATCCATTTATCGCCCTGCTTTTCAGCACGTGTTTTCAGCCCGGCAACGTCCGAGCCAGCACCCGGTTCGCTGAACATTTGACACCAGATATCGTCTGCTCTTGCCATGCGTGGCAGCAGCTTCCGCTTCTGGTCCTCACTGCCATACAACATAATGGCCGGGCCGCAATTGCCTATACCGATTGCGAAAAACCCGTCCCTGGTAGGGTATTTGCTGACTTCCTGCGACCAGATCACCTGCTCAATCGCACTGGCACCACGACCGCCGTACTCTTTCGGCCAGGTCTGGCACGCCCAGCCAGCATCAAAAATCTTGTTTTGCCAGGCGCGGGCTTCTATCAACGCCTGCTCTGATTCCATACCTCCTGTGCTTAAGGAGGCCTTTTTATCGACATTCTCATCCAGCCATGCAATGACTTTCTGTCGAAATTCTGCTTGTTCGGGGCTGTCATTAAAATCCATTAGGCCACCTCCTCAATCAACCGGTCTTTCCAATACGCCTGACGTCCAAGCAGGGATGCCAGGTACTGGGCTCTGCGATAATACAGATGACAGTCCAGTTCCCAGGTATACCCCATGCCGCCGTGAGCCTGCATGTTCTCTTTGCTGCATTCGTAATACGCATCGGTGGCCGATATTCGCGCCACTGCTGCTGCCTCGGTCAAACTGCTCGAAGATGAGGATAAGGCCCAGGCGCCATAATAGGCGTTGGAACGAGCCAACTCGATGGCAACAAACATGTCGGCCATCTTGTGCTTTAGCGCCTGAAACGAGCCTATCGGCCTGCCAAAGGCATAGCGTTGGGTCGTGTACTCGCGCGCCATATCCAGGCACGCCTGGGCGCCGCCAACTTGTTCGAATGCAAACAACACAGCCGCTCTGTCCATAAGCTCAGCGTGCAGAGCATTCGAGTTGTTCCTTGCCAGCATAGGCTCTGCCGGTGTGTGATCAAAGCTCAGACTGGCCATAGAGCGGCTGGGGTCAATGCATTGCAGTGGTTCTCTGCCAACACCATTGGCATCAGCGGTAACCAGGTACCAAGCGACCGTACCGTTCGCGTTAATGGCAGATACGACCAGCAAATCTGCTATCGCCCCATCACAAACCGGCCGTTTATTACCAGTCAACAAGCCGGTCGAGCTGGCGGACGTACTAGGGCCGGGCACAGAAATGCCTCCCTGACTCTCAGCACACGCCAGGCTTGCGATGACTTCGCCACTGGCTACTTTAGGTAACCACTGTTTTTTTTGCACGTCCGTGCCGGCCAGCAGGATTGCTTCAGCGGCCAGATACACACTGCTCGAGAACGGTACCGCCGCAAGCGAGCGCCCCAACTCCTCAGCGATAACACACAGTTCCAGATAGCCCATACCGAGGCCACCATACTCTTCCGGTATAGCAACACCGGCCCATCCCAATTCCAGCAAGCCTTTCCAGACGTCCCGGTCGTAGCTGTTATCGCCGAGCGATTCGCGCTCCAACACCTCGCGAACACGCGATAATGGTGAGTGTTCGGCCAGGAAACCACGCGCCTGATCCTGGATCATCTTCTGATCGTCAGAAAACTCGAAATTCAATCCTTACTCCTTGGGCAAACTATTGGTTAACCGCTCCTACAATATCACTTTTGGCTACATCACCGCTCGACAGGCAATGCTATATGACCAATCTTTAAAGCCCCAAACATACCCCCTTCCCGCACCTTGCAGGGTCTTACGCGTTATCATATCGAGCAACGTCGTCGGCCAAGAAATCAAGAAATGGAAAAAATCGTTACTTTGCTGTGGAAGCCCGGGAATGTATCTGCCCAGCAGTTCGCTGACACACTGCTTGGGCCAGTACTTGAAGAACTTAAGGCGCAGCCCGTTCGCGGCCTGAAGATTTGTGTTCGCGATACCGACACTGAGGCCGGCGATTCTTTAACAATGACAGTGACTGATCAACCAAAGGCGGCGATGGTCTCTTACTGGGTAGATATGGCTCAGGCCAGAACACCTGTTGAAGACATACTCAGCCAAAACAGCGCTGCCTTAGCGTCTTTCCTTGTGATCGAGTCAACCCCTATCCTTAATACCCTGCACCCGCCGACCATGGGCAAGCGAACTGCCGGGTTTTCGCAAGTTACCTGCGTCAAAGCACGTGACGACCTTGCATACGATGAATTTCTGAATATCTGGCATAATGAACACATGGCCTGTGCCATAGAAACCCAGTCCACCTTTCAATACATTCGCAATGAGATTGTTCGACCGCTAACAGGTAAGACGCCCACATGGACCGCTATTGTCGAAGAGGGTTTTCCATCCGCTGCCATGAACAATCCAGAAGCCTTTTACGATGCCGTAGGCGACCAGCAAAAATTCAAAACCAATTTGGAGCGTATGATGACAACAGTCTCCAAGTTTCTGGACCTGGAAAGCATCGATGTGTCCGCGATGAGCGAGTATGTGTTTGATCAGCTGTAGAAAGCGCGCATTGCGCCTGGGTAGTTAACAGGGTTTACCTGGGCTGTTGCTCAATGTATTGCCGCATTGCCTCTTTCGGAAAGCCAATAAACAAGCCCTCGCATTCGGCCGTTAGCACACCATTGGCGTGTAACGTGCCAACCAATACATTTTTGCGGCCCTCACTACTTTTGACATATCCGTGCAGCTCAAGGTCGGTATGGAGCGGAGTCGGCTTTCGATAACGAACCGTCAGCGTACCGGTCATGCCCGGGCTATCAGTCAGCCGTTGCGCCATCCCCAGAAAATCGTCAAAAACCGCTGCGATAAAACCGCCATGTACGCACCCGGGTGGGCCCTCATATTGCCAACCCATATTGCATCGGCCATACGCTTCGCCGTCTTTCAACCAGGAGTTGACTGGTGGCGCTATCGGGTTGCCATGGCCACATAAGGGGTTCATTTCAATATGCACGAACGGCGATTGATTTTCCTGGCGGTAGAACTCCATGCGACCATAGGTGCGTGGGCTTTGCTCGAAGACCGCGCGTTGCTCGCGTAGATACTGACTTATTCGGCGCAAGTCTTCTGGTGCTGGCGTACTTGTCATCAGCAAATCGGCCATTACCCTAAACTCGTCGGCCAGTTCTCGTTTTGCTGCCCAGTGGCCATTCGGAGGATCCAGTATGTCTTCCACGTCCAACGGGTTAATAAACTCCTCACTCATAATCTTGCTCTTTACGCGATGCCACCCAATCATTAATTGCCAAGCCGGTGCCCATGTCCCAGCCCTTCAGCTCGGTTGCAGGTACAATCTTGTACTCGTCCAGCTCTTCATTAAGTACTATCTCGCCCGCCGCTTCAATGTGGTAAGCAATAATGACCTGATTCTGTCGTTCAAAGCCATAGGCACCGATCAATTTGCAACTGATCGTATCGAGACCAAGTTCTTCCTTTGTCTCTCTTTGAGCACACTCTTCTGGCGACTCTCCCGCCTCAAGAAAACCGGTAATCACAGAGAAGAATCGATGCTGCCAGGCGACATTATGCGCCAGCACAACGCCCTCCGGCACTTCCACAATCATCGCAACCACTGGCGTCGGATTATTCCAGTGTACAAAACCACAATCCAAGTCAGGGCACGCTGGTTTCAGTCCTCCGTCAACCAGGGCCTCTTGCAGAGGGTTTGCGCATTGCGGGCAATAGTTCATAGAAGCATCCAGATGAGTAAGCCAAGCGTGTATTTTGCCATACCACGTGGGCAATCAGACTTAAGGATACTTAAAGCTAAAATGGTAAGAAGTCGAACGAATAATTCACGGTAGTTCGTGCCACATCTTCAGCGCCAAAATTGATAAGCTTGATTCGTGCCATCAGTTTGCGCTCAAGTGCCGGGTCCTTAAGCTCACTTGAGACAAGAGTTGCCTGCGACACTGCGCCACTGGGCTCGATCACCAGGCGAACCGTCACTTTGCCTTCCAAGGACGGATCATTACGCAGTGCACGATTGTAAATCGCAAAAATGGCACCTTTGTTTCGATCAAAGATCTTTCGTACAGACTCATCGCTGCGCCCGGAAACACCGCCATCTAACCCGCCACGGCCTGCATTGGCACGCCCTTTACCACCACCGGGTACCCCGGCCACTACCGTTGTTTGCCGCCCGGACAGAGCAGCTCCGCCCGTATCTCGACTCAGCGCCGCCGTATTGATGCCACCACTGGTTTCGCCGGCTTTACCGGTAATAATAGAGCGTTCCACCTTGCGTGCTTCGCCTTGCGAACGGGACAATGCGTTATTCGCAAGCTTATCTTTGTCGACACTGTCGCGCATTTCCATCAAATCATCTTTGAACTGCAAAATGCCTGACGTTGCCGCTTTGTCGCGCGCTTCTTCGATGGTCTGCTTCGGCTTCGGCTTTGGTTTCGGCTTGGGCTTGGGTTTCGGCTTGGGTTTCGGCTTTTCCGGTTCCGGTTTCTTTACCTCGGGTGGCGGCGGCGGAGGTGGTAGCTCTTTTTTCTCCAATACCAGTTTCGCCAACTGCGGAGGAAGCTTCTCTTCCTCTTCGCGCGGAACTTCCGGCAATGTTATTAATGGCAGCACAATGCCCGCAACAAACAATATGCCCAGGCAAATAGCCAGGATACGAAAGAACTTTCGATCGTCCTGTGCGTCAATAGACCACGGTAACTGCAATACCGGCGCGGTTGTCATCATGGCTGTCATCCGCTTTCACGCTCCGACAGACTTTGCAGTGTTTGCAGCGATTCCGGATCGGGTTCCGGTACTTCAAGCTTATTGACCGCTAACGCGATATCTCTGAAATCCGCTTTCGCACAGGTGGTCATTACCCGTTTAAGCAACTGATACGGCACATCCTTATCACCCATAACGGTAACAGAACGCCCTCTCTCTTGCTCCTCCTCGCTAAGCTCGGGTCGCTTGGCCGCGTGATAGGCAAGCTCTTCGGCCAAGGCGGCTATTTCCACTTGATCTGATTGAAGCACCAACTCCACGTCGGCCACTTTCTTGCCTTGCACAATCAGGTCCGTGTTATTGACCATAACAACGACGGTTTCCTCGGGTTTTTCTTCCGCAACCGAGTCAGGCAGCTTTATGTCTTTATTGGCCTCAAGCACTTCCACATCTGAGGAGTTCACCAGCAGAAAGAACACCAGAATCGTAAAAATATCCATCAATGCAGTAAGCTGCAAAGTGGAGTTCTTCTTTAAGCGCGCCTTATGTCGCTGCCTGCGTTTATTGTGACTGTTGTTCTTCATGGGCTGGCAACCACCTGCTCGGCAAGTACCGGTGCGTCACCAAGCGATACTTCAGGAAATAACTCGGCATTAACCACCGACCCAGCAACTACGGCCTTAAACGAGCGGGAGGCGTCCATCAAGCTGACAATGGTTTGATAGTCAGTATCTTCCTGCGACAAAATCGTAATGTCGCGCTTATCAATGTCTTTCTCTTTCAGCAAGCGTTTCACTTCCTGCAATACGTCGGCCAGCAGCTTATAGTCGTGCTGCATCATTGGTTCACCGGTTTCGGGGTCCATCACAGGCGTCAGTTCCTCACCTTCTTCGGGCGGCACTTCAATCTGTTCGATTCGTTTCAGCAAGTAGCCTCTCGGGTAATACACCTGCAATTCGGTATCACGGACAACCAGTTCCAGGTGCTGATCTTCTTCCGAGGTGTCCGGGCTACTGGCGGCGTCTGGCAGGGTTAAACCCAACACCGTGATGTGCGAGAACACCATGGTCATTAACAGCACGGGAACCAGCACGATCATGAGGTTCATGAACGCAGTAATGTTTAACTCGGCTTCTTCTTGATGCCTGTGGCGTAATCGGCGCATGTGGTTGCGAGCCCTAGCGGTAAGCTAGGCTTTGTCCGATCCAGCGTTTCCGGCTGCCGTGCGGCTGTCACCCAGCATATTAAGGAATTTCACCATTGCCATTTCAAGGCTATCAATGATTTCAGAGGTTTTTGACTGCAAAAACGAGTGCAACAACAACAAGGGTATTGCGGCCATCAAACCAAAAGCGGTCGTATTCATCGCTATCGAGATACTCTGCGATAACAGCGTTGCCTTTTCTGCCGGGTCAGCATTGGCTACCGCCGTGAACGCAGCAATCAAACCAATGATAGTTCCCAACAGTCCCAGCAGCGTTGCTATATTTGCCAGCGTTGCGAGGTATTGAGTACGGCGCTCCAGCCTTGGCAGCGCCTCTAACACACCCTCGTCCATCGCGTACTCAACTTCATCACGCTTTTGCGTTGTCGCCGTTTTGGCAACGCCGGCGGCGATGATTCGGGTGATGGGTGCTTTGGATTTTTGGGCAAAACCAAGCACATTTTTGTAGTCTCGTTTCTGCAAATACGGAAGCATCTGATCAAATGCGCGCCGATTACTCGACTTTGCGCCCGACAGAAAAATAAATCGCTCTATCGCTATCGCCAGTCCAACCGCCAAGACGAACGCAATTGGATACATGAATGGCCCGCCATTCTGAAAAAAGGCGATGATCGTTGCCATGTCCATAGTATTACCCTTTTCTTTTTACCAGTATCATCGGTAAACAGGCTCCTGCCTGCTCAACGACATTATTCACTAAAGTGTAGCGGTATACCGCTCACTTCGTTACTCAAACAGACTGGGGTTGTCTGTTTTTTGACCCCCATCCTGCAAAAACTTGATGTATTTCAGCTCGCGTTGAAAACTTGCACGATCTATCGGTTCAAACAGTTGATCGATGTCACCACTTATCGGTCTTTCAAGCTCCGGTGGACCACCAGGTTGCTGCCAAGGCACGATATACAACACGCGCGGCTGCTCGCGATTACCCTGGAATGTGCTCTCCAGATTTAATACTTTATCGCTAGACTCCTGGGCAACCAGCGAAGCGCAACTGAGTACTAACAAACAGCTCATCAGACATCGTACTGCGTTCATGTGTCGCTCACCTGCAACCGCCTCTTCAAATCACTGATCCAACCGCTGACTTTCCGATCAGGCTCGGGCAGCAGACTTTGATAGATTGCGTACTGTTGCAACGCCTTGCCTAAATCACCCAGATAAAGTTCATACAAAATACCCAGATTAAGTCGAATTGCGGGGTACGCGGGCCAAACTGCAATGGCTTTCTGATAGCTGGCTTCGGCTTTTGCAAACTGCCCCTGTTTACGATGCAGCAGCGCGAGCTGATTATACGCTTCCTGGTTCGCTTTGTTCGACTCGATCGCCTTCTCAAAACTGCGCTGCGCTTCTGCTAACTTTTCCTGCTTCATTTGTGCAAGGCCTAACTTTAGCCAAGGACTGCTCAGCTCGGGTTGTCGCGCCGTCAGTTGTGCCAACAGGTCTTCAGCTGCCCGCCACTCTTCTGTGTCCATAGCAGCCGCGGCACGGCTGTATTGTTCATTGGCATAAGCATTGACCGGTTGCGCAGTTGCCAGGTATGGGTTGGGTCCGGCACTCAGCAGAATGCTTTCATCCTGAGCATGCTGCGCATTCGATACGCTTGATTTTTGCGAGTTTAGTGACGAGAAATCGGCGTCGCTGCTGGTTTCCTCATCACGCGTACGAACAATACTGTCGATGCTGCGCCGCTCCGGTGATCGTGTAACGGAGCGATCGGTTTCTACAGTCTTGTTTTCTTCATCGCCCTTATAGAATGGATTTAACTGCGGATCTATTCCAGCACAGGTCGACAGCAACAAGCAAAGACTTACAGCAGATATCGTGCGCTTAATACTAACGTATAACATTGTCGTCCTCACCAGCTACTTCCTGTTTGTTATAGCGGCCGGGCATTAATCTTGCCAGAGATTCGAAACTGCGCTGGACCCACTCATCGTAAATGCCAACCCAGCTTCTTTGCGCGTTGGTTTCATGAATGTCTATCGCCTGCTCTTCAAAGGGGAAAGCCTGCTCTTCAAGTAAGACTTCGTATTGCTCAAGCTCCAGCTCGTTCATTTTCGAAGGACGCTCGGAATTCATCAAGTCCTGACTGAGTTGCGTGTATATCTCACCGATATTGTAGGTAGCTCGGGTCGCAAACTCCTGAACCTCATAAGCGGCTGCCTGTTCATAGCGTGCCAAAGAGGCTTGCAAGGCCTTCTTTTTCTTCGCCAGGCTGCGCTTAAGCGGCAAGCTTAACTTAATACTGTCGAATTGCGCCCGCTGCTGATCGGCAAAATACAAAGTGCTCTTGGCCGCCAAATAGCGTGATCGATCATTGGCCGAGCCGCCAGCTTCATTGTGTAAAGCGATCAACTTGTTCAACCAACGCTCGTATTCGCGGCTATTGCCGCGCGCTGACTGGAGTTCACTGAGTTGAAACACTGCCTCCAGTTGTTGTTCAAAAGGCTGTGGGTACTGCGCAATATAGCGTTCGAACTGAGCAATCGCCTTCTGCTCCTCCCCCGACTTCTGATACAACTCCGCTGCCAGATAGCTGGCAGTTCGCGCACTTTCAGGGTCGCTGTCATTTTTGGCAAGGGCTTCCAATTCAGTGGCGGCTTCGTACCACTGGCCGTTTTCCTGATATGCCAATACCAGTTTGGCCGGTATTTGCTTACTTAGCTCATGATCGGGATAGCGCGACCTGAACCCAGTCAGTACGTCGATCGCCTCTGGCCAAGCCTTCAAATTTAGCATGTGCGTTGCCGCGTCAAACTCGGCCGTGACTGCAATCGCGGTTCCAGGTGCTGCGCTTGCAACACGCAGAAATTGGTCAACTGCATAGCGCGTATTGCCATCAGCAAGCTCCTGCTCCGCCTGCTTGTAGATACTGGCCGCCAGATTGTCCACTATTCCTGCTTTGCGCGGATCCTTTGCCGGCATCAAGGTATTTAACTGACTATAGGCCTGTTCGGCCATCGCAAAATTCTCTTGCTCAAACTCGCCATGAGCGACAACCAGCCAGGCATCGATGCGAGTTTCTTGCGTGATCGGGTAGCTCCAGGCGATCAAACGCCTGGCATTGTTTACGGCTTGAACATAATCCTGACGCGCCAGCATATCTTCGGATGTCTTTAACAGTACGCTCGGCGCGCGTTGGTCGGCCGGATACGCTTCGCTGAAGCGCAAGGAGCTGACAATGCGCCGGTCATGCCAGCGTTCTATCACACCCTCTGGCTGACCTTCCAAGGAAGCGATATGTTTATCATAGGTTAAAATAGCTGCGTAGCCGGCTTCCGCACCTTTTGGATGGTCTTCCAGAGCGTAAGCGATTCGCTGGTAAGTGCCTATCGCATCATGATAGTCACTGGCTTCGTATTGGGCTTCAGCAAGCAGGAACCACAGCTCATTGGCGTTGTTATCGTCAGGGAATGTAATCAGGTAGTCTTTGTACCAGCGCGCAGCTTCGCGATACTCATCCTTTATATCAACATCCGTGAACTTCAGCTTGGCGAGTTTGCGCTTATTGTTCAGGTTTTTTTGCCAGACTTGCTTCATTGCCTGCGCTTCGGCGTGTGACGTTTTCGCCAGTTCAGACAGGTATTCGCGCAGCTTGGGCTTCAACGTAGCCTTGACTGCCTCGTCTTTTATACTCCAGTAATAACTGTTGATTCCGTAGCTTTCTGCGTAACTCTGTTTCGCAGGCAGAATCAAGGTTGGGAAATTCCCTTTGTTGTAAGCTTCTATTTGCAATACATGATACTGAGGTGCCTCGTCACTGTTTGGGTATACATCAATAAAGGCCTGGTAGGTATCTGCCGTATCTTTGTAGCGTTTCTTGCTTAAGTACAGATCAGCCAGGCGCGCGTACAACAGAGGTTCGTAGTGCATCTTACCCGCGTTAGCGGTAAGCTCTCGGATCGATACTGGCCCATCAAGATAGGAAAACGCCAGCGACATAACGCGCAGTGTGTCGTCGACCAGCTCTTGCTGACTTTTCTTCAGCTCAGACAGCTCTTTACCATCCGGCCAGGTCAGGTTCATCATTCGCCAAAAAGATCGCAGGCTATCTTCGTAACGGCTGCGTTTGAATTCCGACCACCCTTTCATGTAAAGCGCATTATTAAAGAACGGCGTGTCTACCCCAAAACGTAATACTTGCTCATACTCTGCATGCGCTTCTTTATACTTGCCTTCTGCAAACAGAATTTCCGCACTGCGAAAATGGGCTTCCGCTGCATAGGGGGAATCAGGATATTTGCGTACAAGGCGATCCAAAGCCTCGGCAGAATCTTCCTGGCGAGTGTCAAGATCATAGGCTTTGGACAGCTGGTAATACAGGGAGTCATTCGCTTCGTTATCGGGTTCCTTCTCAAGAAGGTTTCGATAAAACTGTACGACTTCATCATAATAACGACGAGTTTGTTCCTGACTGTCCAGCTGATTGTCTTCACTTTCAAGCATCATCAGACTGCCCAACCTTCGAAGCGCTTTTGTTCGAATATCAGGGTCGTCGGTTATCTCCAACAGCGATCGATAACTGTCCATGACTTGTCTGCGCGACACCACCGGTAGCGTTGTCTCTTCTTCCGGTGGGGCCACTTTTTTAAGATCAGCAAGCGTTGGTTCGCCTCTATCAAGCTCGTCCACATGGCCGCAACTTGCCACAATAACCGTCAGACCAGCTGTTAACGCAAGATGCCACCATTGATTCATGGTGCCACCTCATTCACATTTTCAGCACCGGATTCCATTGCAGAGTCGAGCTCGGCAGCGTTGATGTCATACAATCGGGTAATTGCCAGACGGGTTTGGGCAAGATGTGCCTGAATACTTCGGTAATGCTGGCTCAACTTTGCGATCGCCAAATCGGACAGCGCCTGCTGGGCTATATCAATGCCCTGCTGATTGGCTGCCAATGTGTCTTCCAGTTTTTTGCTGGCCTCAGTGATGCGCTCTGTGTACCGTTTCACGTCCAGCTGTTCCGATAAAATATGCTCAATATTGTTCTTGCGTTGCTCCATTTGCTCCAGCATATCGTCAATGATCTGCAGGTCTTTGCGAATCTGCCAGGCGTTTTTGCTGTATTCCTCGTGAGCATCCCACAGGGCCACTCCTGCCAAAAACTCGGCCCACTGTGCTTTATTCACCAGGTCCTGCATTCCAGAACCTTGCGGGTCACCGCCTTGTGCGGCAATCAAAGCTCGCGCGTCGGACGCGAGCGCTTGAGACTTTCGCGCAGTGCGTTGCTTTTCTCGAGGTAAGAGTGACACCGCGTCAGAGTTACTTTCGATCAGGCTGAGTCGTTCGTAGGCGTCACTGCGTACGGCTTGCAAGCTATCAATCTGTTCCAATAGCTGTTGTTTGTCGCCCACTCGCACCGCCTCGCGCGCCGCGTGACGGCTCTCCAGGGCAAACTGAAAGGTCGCTACTTTGCGCTGCCAGCTCTCCAGGTTTTGCTGCAAAGCGTAAAGGTCTCTTAGATCGGTAAGTGCCGCCTGAAATTCATGTCCAGCCAGCAATTCGGTTAGGTAGGGAGATTGCGGATTCAGTACAAGGTTATCATGCGCAGCGACCCAATCAACAAAGCCCTGATCCTGTTCAACAACAAATAAATCGATCATGTTAGCGGAACGCAAATTCTGTACCGCGTTTTCAATACTTCGTAGCTCTTGCTGGTACTTGTCAGCAGCAAATTCAAAGCCGGATAATGCCTTGGATTTTGCACCCAATTTTTCGTACACATAGGGAATGCCGACATAGGCTTCTTGCACGGCTGGGCTAATCAGCGACTGATCTATCAAGTGCTCCCAGGGAGTTAATGCTTCTGTGAAACGTTCTTGCTCAACCTCAGCCCAGCCATAGCCGAGCATAGCCTGGGCGGCATAAGGCCCTTGCAAACGAACGCGCTTAAAGCGATCAATCGCAGCATCGTACCGCTCACCCTGAAGCAGAGCGTAGCCAGCGGCAAGTAGGGCGCGATCAGCCAAAGACTTGAATTCGTCATCACCTTGTTCGCCAGTCGCCCCGGCTCGATCAAAACGCAGAGCCAGCTCAGCGGCTTCATCCAGCTTGAGCGTTGCAGGGTACCAATCGTTGTTCTCAGCGCCGGCGTAGCGAGAACGTATAAAACGCTTTTGGTACGCCGCGCCGATATTGAATGTAGTGTATGGCTTAAATGGCGAATTGGCCTCTATTCGCTCAAAAGCTGCTTCGGCGTGATTGAAATCTTCATAGCGCAGGGCTAGTTGACTGACCAGCGAGCGATATTCGTTTTGCAGCTTATTCGGCAGCGCAGGGCCAATTTCGCCCAAGACTTCCCTGGAGCGCTCGTAATTGCTGCGCTGGTAGGCAATTTTTCCGAGATAAAACCAGGCCTGGTTTTGCACACCTTCGGAGTAACTGCCATTTAGTAATTCATCAAAGACACTCTCAGCCTTTCGGTCCATGCCAAATGCCAGGCTGATACCACCTTCCAGAAGCTTTGGATAACTTCCATGACCGTACAATTCCTGGCGTTTTTCCGCGATGGAATACTCGCGTAAAGCTTCAAAATGATTGCGTTGAAAGTATTCATAGAGCATCACACCATAGCCCAGGGCATTGGCCGCGCTGGGCGGGTCTTTCTTATCCGCCGCAGCAGAAAGTGCTGCGCATGATAATGCGCAAACAAGCACCGCAAGTTGGCGTAACACGGACGCCACTACTGCCACTCTTTAACAGTCAGTGCTGGCTGATGAAGCTGAATGGAATCGCGAATCTGCAGCTCAAGGTATTTGATATCACCGCCCTTGGTAAATGTATGGGATACAGCACGCCGGTAGTCTCGCCCTTGTGGGCCACGACCCGTAAAAAAGGCCGTTATCTCGTGCTCTCCGCTGCGCACATTGCCTATGTGCAATCGCTGTATTCCGCCGCGAAACAATGCATCAACCTGCTTTTCTGTATACAGGTAATTCGATACTTCCTTGCCATCAATTTTAAGATTAACCGCGTCCAGCTGAAAGAACTCACCGACATCCATCGACAAAAACACAGCAACCTGAGTATTGGCCGGAAACAGCAATTCTTCTTCCAATATGAACAGATCGCGATTGAGTTCGATCACCCGCTGTTTCAAATCCTGAACATTGTCACTGACCGAAGGTCCGGACTGATCCTGAGCAACTGCGGTCACGGCGTAAACAATGCCAAGCAGCAATATCAGCGTGGATGCGAGCAGAGTATTGTTTTGCCTGGCGATTTTCATAAGCACAAGTTCCAAGAGTATCGGTAAAGTCTAGTCAACAGCGAACGCTTTGAATTAGAAAAAGACGCTGGTACCAAGGCGGAATTCGAAATTGTGACGCAACGCCTCTTCGCCCTGAATGGTGTTGTCAAACATGTGATCTCTAGCTTCCAGCCGAATACTGAGCCAGTCTGTAAGGTATACGCGATAACCAAATCCCACATTGAATGTGAACTTGTCATCCTCAGAGAAATCCGTGTTACCTACCCCACCGATCAAATAAAATGTCGAACTCAGCACCCAACGATCCAGAATAAAGATTTCGCCCGGTAACATATTCATGCCCAATGAGAGGCTTGTGTAGTAAACAGGTTCAACTTCCGACGGAAACTGCGGCGCGCCCAGTGAGCGCAGCTCAAAATCGCTGACTTCAGACTCCAGGTAGGTCAGTTCCAGGAACATGTCTTCATTAACGTGATAAGCCAATGACGCGCCGTACGAGCCCTCGGTGCTGAAATTATCAAAGTTCATTCCACCGCCAAAGATACTGATCTCGGCGTTCTCGGTATCAATCCAGGGAACAACAAACTCTTCCCTTTCAATATCTTCGGGCGTCACTACCGCCTCAGTGGTATCGTCCTCGCCGTGGGCATAAACCAATGTCGATGGCAGCGCTAGAAGGCCGCACAAAACCAACTGTTTCGTAAACTGTAATCGAGTGTGTGTCATTCTGACCTTGTTCGTTTTCTTATGGCAGGCGCACAGCGCGGCCGTTGAGTGTTCTGGTGTTTTGCAGGTCTGCCGCTCTAATCCACCCGGTACGACCTTTGCTCGTTTCTACTTTTATCCAGGTCGTGCGCTGCTTTATTGCGGTCAATTTCTCGCCCCTTGCTATGGAGTAGAACTTTGGAAATCCGCGGCCCGGTCCGGTGTGCATATCGATGAACGTTGTATCAACAACAAACTCCAGGCCATGCGCTGCACTGTCACTTGACCATATTGCGCTTGCCGGCAATAAAGCCATCAAAAGCAAAAGCCACATTGGGCAAATTTTGCGCATATTTTCAACCTGTTTCCCAAGCGCACATCCACTGGTGCCTACTCTATAAAAATAGGCTATCGACCGCTCGTCCGCTAACAGATCCACCTACAATTTACGTTAATATGTTACTGAACCCGGCAAATCGCCTATCGCTTCAACAGTAAGAAACCTGGCAGGCCAAAAAACAATCGCTAAACCGGGCATTAATTGGAATTTTATTGCCTCGACGAGGCGAGGCGCTGCAAGTCTTTCGAATAATGAAGCAAGCCCGACGCATCGATAATGATAGCGTCCACCGATGGGATTGAGTTGATCAGTTCCAGCCCCTTTTTCACACCCAGCACGAATACAGTGGTGGACAGCGCGTCTGCTGTAGTACTGTCTTGTGCAAGCACTGTTGCGCTGCGCAACTCTGCCACAGATTTGCCATCTTGAGGATTCAGGATGTGGTGATGGCGAACCCCGCTTTCCGAATCGATGAAGTATCGCTCGTAATCACCAGACGTTGAGATTGCAATATTCTCCAGGGGAACCATCAGCAGGGTATCTTCCCCGCGCGGGTTTTTGATTCCGGTCACCCAGGGTTTGCCTCGGCGATCGCCGAGCAACCGGCTATCTCCACCGGCCGACACAAGAGCATGACGAATACCCAGCTTTTTTAACACCGAGATGCTTCGGTCGACTGCATGCCCCTTCGCAATACCACCCAGATCAATGTGTGTACCCCGGTGCTTGAACCTAACAGTGGAATCTTCGGCCTCCAGTAACAGATGGCGATAATCAATTGCGCTGATTGCCAGTTTCAGTTCTGAGGTTTTCGGAACGCGTGCCTGTCTGTAGTCGTAGAGCTTTCCTGCCGCAGAGAACGTCACGTCAAAAGCGCCATCGCTGAGTTCAGACACGCTGTTAGCAGCCGACAGCAAGCGAAACATTTCCGTTGTCACAGTGACTGGTGCCTTAAACGCGTGCCGATTGATCTTGCTGAGTTCGCTATCCGCAATATAGGGGCTGAACTGGCCATCAACACGCGACATCTCATTGAGTACACTTTGCATCGCTCGCTCAGCGAGCGAAGGATCATCGGACCACAATTGCACACTGACTTCGGTCCCCATCGCAACACCCTCACGTTGGTGCCATTGCGCATGTGCGGTGATGGTCTGCAGGAAAGTAAGGCTCGCGAACATAAGAAGAGTAAAAGTCCGCATTAAACTGTACCGTTTTAACTCAGTAAAATAGTGAGATGTAGAAGCGTATCACATTCGCACTGAAGCGATAAAAAGGTTCGTCCCCTGCTGCGATATCCGCGTTGTTCTGGCTTACCGTGGCGTCGCGGAAATCATCGTATTCAAATCGCAGATGGTCGAATGAAAGTGTAACGCTGGCCTTTTGCAGATATTCAACAGCCTTGATTTGCATCGCATAGCTTAGGCTAACGCCAATAGAATGTGAGCCAAACGTACTCAGTTCCTTGTCGCGGGCCTTAAAGTCCTGAAAATCAGCACGAGGAAACAGGTCACTGTAGAACTCGGCGGCGGTTTGATCGTAATAGCGATAATGGGCCTCTGCCACTATTCGTTCACCCACCGGATGTTTGTAACCCAGTTCAAACGTATTCGCATCGATTCCCCAGTCGTCTGTATAGTATCTTGCCTTGAATTTCAACGCGGCTCGATACGGCAAATACACCATGGAGCCCAGCGCTATCGCATCACTGGTGCGGGTTCGCGGATAGACCTCCGCTTCTAGGCGAAAATTATTCGGGTCTGCAGGGTCTACAAAACGCACCTGTCGGTAAGGATTGTTGAGGAACCCCTCATCGGAAATCCCCTCATAATTTAGCGACAAGATAATGTTCTTTGTGACTATCTGACTTAGTCCAAATCGATAATGATGACGATCCACTGTTTCGTTCAGCTCACTGTCGTCATTTCGGAAGACCTTATCGCTGCCTCGGGAATACCCAAGTGACAATGTGCTTAAATCGCCGAAAAAGTCCTGACTCACACTGAAGTGAAAGGATTGCGCCTCGTAGTCATTTTCCTCGCTGCGCGACAAGCCCAGACTGAGCAAGGACTTGTTGTTCAGGAAATCAAATCCTAGCGAAGTTTCAGTACGCTCTTCCTTGTATTCACTTGCGGAAAGCTGTACATCAATGGATGCGCTGGATACATTATCTACGTAATAGTTCGCGCTGACGGAAAATTTTTCTTTGAACCCTTTGCGCACCAGCACGGAAGGTCCGTCGATAGTGACGCCACCACCACTGTAAGAGTGGTACATCACATCGGCTCTGTCTTCCGGGATAACCGCCGCCTGGCTCGCACATGCCACACACGCAGTAGCAGCGGCCAATAATCTGAGCAGTCTGGCGCCATTCAGTTGCATCCACAGCCTCCACCGGTGCCGCCTTCGGCACCACGGGCACCTTCTCTG
The DNA here is from genome assembly GCA_030429735.1 of Gammaproteobacteria bacterium. Taxonomy (GTDB): domain Bacteria; phylum Pseudomonadota; class Gammaproteobacteria; order Pseudomonadales; family JAUIET01; genus JAUIET01. Next base: position 41,168 of record JAUIET010000011.1, on the reverse strand, counting down.
GCCTGATACACATGGTGCATATACGCTGCCGATACCGGGGCTGCATCAAACTGCATGATCGGGTCGGCGAGATGATCGCGCTCGTACGGTTTAACCCAAGGTTCCATGGAGCTGCACGCTGAACACAGAGTGAAGAGCGTCAGCGCAAGTAGTTTATTCAGACGCTGCATATTGTTCTCTGAACAGTTGCTTGACCTGAGCCGCGTACGCATCTTCGTAACCTGGTTTGAATCCGCGGTGCAAGTGGCGCATGTTGCCATCTCGATCAACAACTACTGTGGTGGGCATGGCATCTACATTGTAGAGTTTACTTACTACACTCTCGGTATCGTAAAGAATCGGGAAGCTCACCGGATTTTTAGCCAGCATCGCATCGGCTTTTTCCGGCTTGTTCTCGACGTTCACACCAATTACCTTAAACCCCATGTCCTTGTAGCGCGCGTGCAGATCGTCAAGCAATGGCATTTCCTGTCGGCACGGACCGCACCATGTTGCCCAGAAATTAAGCAACACGACCTCACCACGTAAATCGGAAAGACGGATATTCTCCCCGCTATTACTCTTCAGTACGAAGTCAGGCGCAGGCTTATCCAGCTCACTGGCATTGAGCCCTGACGTTATCAGGATTGCTGTAGCCGCGAATACAGAGACAAATAGATTCTTCATAAGACCTCCTAGAAAAACACGCTGAAACCAGCAGTGAACTCGATGTTATGCACTGTCTTTTCAGTTCCAATGATATCGCTGTCAAACAAGTGGTCACGTACATCAACATGCATGGCAAACCAATCGTTGAATAGCAAACGGTAGCCAGCACCAAAATTAATCGTGAAGTGATCGTCTTCTGCAAACTCCGTGGAGCCAATGCCACCAATGACATAAAGAGCCGTATTGAACGCCCAACGCGAACCTATGAACGTTTCACCTGGCAAAATATTCAGCCCGACTGATACATTGTAGTAATTGAAATCGCGCTGATCATCGGTCAGCAACTGCGCCGAGCCACTTAATACTTCGAAACTGGTCTCGCCGGCCTCACTCATACCGTAGGCGGCTTCCATGAATATTGTCTCAGTAACATGGTAGGCGGCACGGATTCCAGCGACGGTATCACTGCCGAAGTCTTCGATACTTAATATGCCGTAGTAAACACCAATCTCGAAGTCTTCGCTGTCTATGGCATCGACATCAATCTGCTGGCGTTCGATATCGGGATCTACGGCGTGCGCCTGCCCCCGACCTCGCTCCTGCTCGGCCACAGCGTAGCTTGCACACAGAGTCAACACGCTTGCTAAAAATACGCGTTTAATCCAATCTTCCATTGCTCAATCTCTTCGTCATCATCGCGGCTGGTCAGCGCCAGGTAGTTTCTGTACTCAAAACGCAGGGCGAATCTCCTCGCCAGCGGCACCTCAACACCTAGTCCAACGTGGAAGGTGTCATCAGTTCTGTCCTCTGTTGCAACCAGGGTTGCATTCGGGTCAGTGCGTATTTGCCCTGCGCCCAATGTAAAGTACGGCGAGACATGCCACTCTGGAAAAGCGCGATGCTGCACACTTACATCGTAGAGATAATTGTTCGAAAAAGTACCTAGCGCTTGTGAAAGCGTGAGCTCGGTCGAAATATTTTCGGTGAAAATATACGCAATGTGCAGTGATACCAGATCAGCGCCACCAAAGTCGCCGCCGGAGATGCCTATTGCCCAGTGACTGTCGCCCAGACTGTCAGCGTCCAGCTTTCGCACATCCAACGCATCCCCCTGCGGAGTGAGCGTTTTAATGAGTTGCTTGTCAGACACCCAGCCTTCCGTGCCGTTTTCAAGGCGCACTTTAAACCAGCTGGTCTTGCGCTTAAGCAAACTGATCCAATGACCTTCTTCGGCCACATAGAACCTGGGGTAGCCTTTACCAGGACCAGTGCGAAGATCAATATACGGATCGGCCACTTGTACCTGCTGAGTTTCATTCGCACTTATCTGGAATGTTAGAACAAGTAACAGGCAGGTGGTTATCGTTTTAAGCATGTGTGGGTAGCGTGGGTCGCGTGTCCTTTACTCTTTGAGTCTAGCAGTCTGTTACATTTCTGCGGCTTGAAAACTGCGCATATTTAGCGCAGTTGGCTCAGCAAACACACAAAATAACGAACTATTGAATCGGTGCTGCGAACGGATTGTTGTAATACTGAGCACCAACATCCAGCCATTCGGACAGCAACCTTAGCTCAGCATCACTCAACCACGCTTCATGACTGCCACCCGGCGAAAAGACATCGAAGAACGCGCTGCTCGCACTGGCCCCCGCAACCTGCATAAGTGGATTTACCGGGACAGTAATCAATATCGGGTTGCCTTCGGGGTCGGTTGATGGAACCAGCCGGTCAATGATGGCACCACCCACTTCTTCTTGTTCATTGTCCTGAAAGAGCAGCTCTCGGTAAGACGTAAAGTGATCCGGTTCATCCGATGACGCAAGCGCCGATAAATCCAGCTGCGCCACCGGCACCTGTGCGGCGCCGACATCGTCAACCGAGTTATGGCATGCTGTGCACGTTTGATCTTGCACCGGATCACCAGCGTCCGCGGCGGTTCTGGGTAAATCCCATAAAGGTTGAATGTGCGTTTCGTAGTTAATCGTAGATCGACATAACACTTGCCACTGACTAGCGCACTCGGCGGTCACCGGCAACGCTGTATTCAAGTCCGCGTAGCGATACGAAAATTCTGTGAGAGGGTCCACGTCGGCTGGAATACTCCACTCATCGATATACTCAATATCCATGTTCAGGCGTCGCGTGCCCATAACTCGAGCGTACACTTCAGCCATGGTTTCGCCTAGCTCATCAGCGAATAATGCCGGGTTTGTATTTGGAAATTCCACCGTAGGATTGAGTGCACCGGGGTTTACCGAATCGGCCTGCGCAGTGAAGCGACCGTGAGGCAACTCGCTTTGCGCGGTATGACAACCTTTGCATTCCATGCGCTCTCCTGGCTGTAAATGCAGCCAATTCTGGTGCCGGCCGCCTACCCTGCGACCGTTCTCGTCGACTACGCTCAATGCGAATGCCACTCTGGCAGGCACGGTGACCTTGACTGAGCCATCGGGTTCAATCGGCACATAGCCAACGATTTCGCGCATGGATTGCTGCGCGCTGCGTCCAAACGCAGTGTTGCTGAAGTCATGCACGTCTTCATCCGGGATCGACACTGCCTTTACAATTCTTAGAAAACGTGCCGGGCGATCTGCCGCCGGGGTTAGCGATGGGTCTGCCGCTGTGGGAATATCAGGATTGGCTACATCGGAGCCGTCCAGATCATAGACACTGGCGATATGCAAGGTGGCGAGGTCCTGTTCAGCTAACTCAGCGTCAATGTGGTCCGAGCCAAGGTCCGCCGGAAATACCCTGTCCTGCAGAGTAATTACATCGGTGTACATCACGCCCTCCTCCGGGGCCACCACTGGCAACTGGCTTTCATCGCCCATATCGAACATCCATATTCCGTACAAAGGGTCTGCCGGAGCAGCTGCCGCATTGGCCAGATTCTGTTCCGTGCACGCCACTATCGTGTTGTCGATCACCAGCCGACATTGCGACCAACTGGCGATAATACGCTGAGTACCATCACGCAGAGGAAACGCACTTGCGTATCGGCCGCCAGGCGACACGGCCTGATCCAACACGACGTCGGTTAACGAAGCAGATTGCTGGGCTGGGCCACTCTGCCCCGCATTATCGGCGGTGGGTTGATTTTGATCAGTAAAGTTTTCCGTGTCGATCGCAACAATTTCGCCGCCAAGATCCAGGGTAGCGAATGGGCGCAACGCCGCAATGATTTGGCCGTCGTCATTCTGGCGTGGCTGCATGAACTGCACGCTGGCCCCATTACTGCCCGTGTTGTGGCTGTGGTTGCCGTATAGGATTTGCAGTCCGCTGCCATCCTGGTTGATGGTGTACAAGTTGACACTGTTACGTGCACCCATGCCGTCCCATCGGCTGAATACGATGCGCCCGTCGTCCAGAACTGACGGATTCAAATCGTGACTTTGATTGAACGTGAGCTGCATGATCTCACTGCCATCTTCTGTCATTTTGTGCAGCACAAACGTTTCGTTCTGTCGATTCTCATCCAGTGCTGCAAATTGGGGCTTCCCCTCATCCAGTAACAAGGCGCGTGACTCGCGCTGACGGGTAGACGTAAAAACGATGCTGTTGTCGGCAAGATACTGTGGTGATATATCCTGCCCCTCTTCCGCGCTTAAGTCGGAATTCACTATACGCCGAAGAGAATCGGTCTCCATATTGTATTCCCAGATATTCCAGGTTGGCTGTTCATCTTCATCCGCGCCCTCTATTTCCGGAGCGCGCATAGAGAACAACAAACGACTGCCATCATAAGAAGCACTAAGATCTTTTACATCGTACAGCTCGCCTTCTGGAAACACGCCATCGGTCACGTTTCTTGCCGCACTGCTGGGCGAGGCCCTGTCTCTAACATACAACGCTGCGCCCGGGTTGAACGCGGCAGGCGCTCGCAGGTCGCTCTCAGAAAGCAAACCACTGTCGTCAAGTGGCAAAGGCCGCTTCACATACGCAATTGCCACATCCAACACAGCAGGATCGGGGTCTTGACCATCACTGATGCCAACACTGCCGCCGCCACCGCTACAGCCAATCAGAAAGGCGCTCAAAACGCAGAAAACGGCGCGCAGCACGATTTGCGGCTTGTGTGAAGTACTCATGATGATGCCTGCCGGTAACGCGTAAACAAAACACAGTTTAGTTCGGATGAATAACTGATCAGCTACTTCCAGGCACGAGTTGATCAAACTGTGCAGGCCCTCACGGTTTGATTACTATTTGAGCGCTCAAGTGATGGGGTGTGCACGGCGTCACGCCGGAAATCCCTGCACTGATCTAATCTGCAGGCAGCTTCAAGCAGTTGAACCGCAAGAGACCGCATTCATGATTATGGCTACGCAGACCACATCAACACCTTTCGTTCACTGGCTAGCCAACTTTTCGATCGGTCTGCTCATCATAATCCTGGGTAGCATTGCAGACCTTGCACACGCCGGTCCGGTTGATCAGGCAAAGCGCATACACGACCGCATTGCCGGCGTTCCACCGTCGCCAAACGTGCTCAGCGACATGACGGATGACATCAACGGCATCGGTGGGCGCTCAGCGGTGGATGCCGCTTATCGTGCGATGGACAATCGCTCTTTTTACTCGGTCACCTTGAAAAATCTGGCCACACCATGGACAAATATTGACTTCGATCCGTTTGCGCCGCTAAACGACTACACAGCTACTATTATCGGCATGGTACGTGACAATCGCGATTTCAGAGAAATACTCTCCAGCAACACCATTTATGTGGGGAATACCAACCACGCCAGTCTGGCCGGTGTACAAGCTTACTCCACTACCAGCAATGCGCACTATGAGGGGATTGAACAGAACAACGCAGATTTGAGTGACCCCGCTGTGCTGATCAATGACACGCAAACAAACGTGATCGGTACTCCGGCCGCCGGTGCGGCGGGCGTGATGACCACGCGGGCCGCCGCCAAAGCATTCTTTATTGATGGTACCAATCGTGCGATGTTCCGATTTACGCTGCTGAATCATTTGTGCAATGACATGGAGCAGGTCAAAGACACCACGCGCCCAAGCGATAGAATTCGCCAGGACGTTAGCCGCAGTCCAGGCGGTGATAGCCGCCTGTTCTTAAACAGTTGTGTAGGGTGCCACAGTGGCATGGACCCTATGGCGCAAGCATTCGCCTACTACGACTTTGTCAATGCAGATGGTGATGATGAAGGCAATAACGGATTTCTGCAGTACACCCCCAATCAGGTAGACCCGAAGTATTTTAACAACGAGACCACCTTCCCCCACGGCTTTATCACCACCGATGACCGCTGGACGAATTACTGGCGCGAGGGTCCTAACGCTGAGGTGCTCGGATGGGATCAAAGCCTGCCGGGTGAAGGAACGGGTGCAGCGTCCATGGGGCAGGAGTTAGCCGCCAGCGAAGCCTTCGCGCAATGCCAGGTTAAAAAAGTGTTTAAGCAAGTGTGTCTGCGCGACCCCGCCGAGGCCGACCGCAGCGCCTTTGAATCGATTCTCAGTAATTTCAAGAGCGGCTACCAGCTGAAACAGGTGTACGCTGAATCTGCCGTACATTGCATGGGAAACTAAGGTCAAGATTATGATGAACAAACGCTTCCCACACTGGGCTATTATCGCCGCACTGTTTGCATTGCAAGCCTGTAGCGGTGGCAGCGGCACTCCGCCCACCGTCAATCCAGCCACTGGTGATGGTGGCGGCAATGGCAATGCCTATACTGGCCCCGAACCTCAAACCGCCGATGTACAAGCTTTTAGGATACATGTTTGGGAGAACCTGCGTGATGAAGATCGCTGCGGTGGGTGTCACACGGCCGGCGGGCAAGCGCCGTCCTTTGTTCGCACCGACGACGTTAATATGGCGTACAGCGCAGCCAACGGGATCGTTGATTTGGGTATACCGGTCAACTCGCGCATGGTCACCAAGGTCGCAGAGGGTCATAACTGCTGGCAAGGCAGTGATTCAGCGGCTGTATCGGCTTGCGCCACAATCATCGAAGGCTACATCACTGACTGGGCAAACGACACACAAGGCGGTACCGCAAACGTAATCGCGCTTACACCACCTCCGATTAAAGATGCTGGCGCAAGTAAGAACTACCCCGCTGATGTAGGAGATACCAGTTTCGCCAGCACCGTACACCCGCTGCTCACAGCACATTGTGTAAACTGTCATACCCCGGATGCCAGCATCCCCCAAACACCCTACTTTGCGGTAAGCGATGCGCAGGATGCCTATGACGCTGCACAAAGCAAAATGGATCTGGATACGCCTGCAAATTCGCGTTTTGTGCTCAGGCTGCGTAACGAGTTTCACAATTGCTGGACAAGCACCTGCCAGAACGACGCCAACGATATGCAAGCGCAGATAACAACGATGGCCGATGGCATCGCCATCACGCAGCCCGATGCTGCTTTGCTGTTAAGCAAGGCGCTGACACTCAGCGATGGCATTGTAGCCAACAGTGGCGGCCGACATGAAGACAACGTGATTGCCAAGTACGAATTTCAAAGCGGCGAAGGCAGTACCGCGTTTGACACGTCTGGCGTTAGTCCTGATCTGAACCTTACATTGAGCGGCAACGTCGAGTGGGTTGGTGGTTGGGGTATCCGTATTATCGATGGCAAAGCGCAGGGCACCACTGCCGACAGCCGCAAACTGTTTGACCTGATCTCCGCCACCGGCGAGTACAGCATCGAAGCCTGGGTTGCACCCGGCAACGTAACTCAGGGCGATGCAGAAGACCCGGCGCGTATTGTCAGTTACTCGGCAGGTACTGATGCGCGCAATTTCACGCTGGGCCAGACCCAATATAACTACGAGTTCCTCAATCGCAGCAGCAATACCGGCGCAAACGGAACACCGGCCATGTCGACTGACTCTGATGACGAGGATTTGCAGGCAACCTTGCAACATGTGGTGGTGACCTATGACCCTGTTGATGGACGCGAGATTTATGTTAACGGCATCTCAACCGGTGACACTGACCCAATGCCAGGCGGCACCCTGGCCGACTGGAACGACACTTACGCGTTCGTGCTAGGTAACGAAGTGTCGAGCAATCGATTATGGGACGGTGTGATTCGCATGGTCGCTATTCACAACCGCGTGCTTAGCCCGGAACAAGTGACTCTGAATTACGACGTAGGTGTGGGTCAGAAATTTTTCCTGCTGTTCAGCATTTCGGATCTGGTGAGTACACCAGAGAGTTACATAGTGTTTGAAGTGAGCCAGTTTGATAGCTACTCCTACCTGTTTAACAAACCTTATTACGTCACGCTGGACAGCGCAGCGAGCCCGGATGCCATCGCCTTACAGGGCATGCGCATTGGCATCAACGGAAGGGAAACATCGGTAGGTCAATCCTACGCAAGCCTCGACACAACGATCACAGAAAACAATCAGGTACTGTCAACGCTGGGAACCATCGTCGGCCTTGAAAAAGGTGCCGATGCGGACGAGTTCTTCTTAACCTTCAGCGTATTGGGCAGTAACTCCAATGTCACCGTGCCAGGCACACCGGTGGTAATACCTGCCAGTCTGGAGGGCCAAGGTGGATCGGAAATTGGCGTTCGTACATTCGACGCGATCAGTGCGACCATGGCCGAAATCACCGGCATCAACATTGCGGGAGAACCGGCTTTGCAATCGACATTTGCAGACATTCGCAAAGCCCTGCCTGCGGTATCGGACATCGCCACTTTTCTGTCGTCGCACCAGATGTCGATCACACAACTTGGTATTGGCTACTGCGACGCCCTGGTGGAGAGTAACCCAGGATTTTTCCCTGGTATGAATTTTGATACAAGTCTGGCCCCCGCGCAGCGCAATCTGGTCACAACACCAATGGTGAATGCTGTGATTGGGTCAGGACTCAGCACCCAACCCGATGCGGCAGCGACCGAGGCCGAGTTAGACAGTCTTTTTGATCGATTGTGTGGCGGTACCGGCAGTAGCAACGCGACGTGCAGTGCATCACAAACCCGGCCAGCTGCCAAAGGTGTTTGTGCCGCCGTACTGGGCAGTGCCGCCATGTTGATCCAATAAACGCTAAGCTTAAGCATAAGCCGTTCGCACCACGCGTACCACCGGAGTCTCGAATGTCACAGCGCAGAAAATTTTTTGGTCTTAATGAGCCACTCAGGCATCCCTGTCATGCAAAACCAAAAACGCGGCGCCAGTTCATCGCCCAGGGTTTTGCGGCGGGTACCGGAACTATGGTGGGTTCCTCGCTGTTCAGCCTGTTTGCCAGCCCTCGTCAGGCCTACGCACTGTCGGCCGATGTAGCGGCTGAAGTGGCCGCTTGTGGGATTGCAACACAAGGCGCCGGTAAAATTCCGTTCATCTGCTTTGACCTCGCAGGTGGTGCCAACATGGCCGGCTCCAATGTGTTGGTGGGCGGCCAGGGTGGGCAAATGGATTTTCTGTCTACCGCTGGGTATAGCAAGCTGGGTTTGCCGGGCGATATGGTGCCCGGTGTTGCCGAGGCCACGCCTACGACGACCAGCAATGGTGATCACACTGATACCTCACTGGGCCTGGCGTTTCACAGTGACAGTGCGTTCTTGCGCGGCATTCTGGAGAAAGCGCCCAATGCGGTTGCCAGTGGCAACATCAATGGTGCCGTTATCCCGGCGCGATCTGACAACGACACGGGCAACAACCCACACAACCCCATGTACGGAATTGCGCGGGCCGGTATGGGTGCGAACGGTGCTGATGGCTCGCTCGTCACATTGATAGGCTCACGTAACTCCGATTCAGGCGGCAATTCCATGGCGCCTGCTAACCTGATCAACCCGGCCATTCGTCCAACCAAGGTCGACCGGCCAAGCGATGTCACCGGCATGGTGGATGTTGGCGATTTCGGTGCACTGTCCCAGGCAGAGGCTGTTGCGGTTATGGAATCGGTTTACCGTATCAGCGACGCAAAAATGTCGCGCGTTAGTACCGGGCAAGCGAACAATGCTGAACTGATTGACCAGGTACGTTGTGCCTACGTCAAGAGCGCTGATCTTGCCGAGCGTTTTGGCGATCCTTCGCAGATAAACCCGGATGACCGACTGGGTGCGAACCCCGTGATTGTCAATGACAATGGCGGTATATTCACGGAAGCGGAATTTGACGGCGATAGCGAATTTAGAAAGACGGCATCCGTAATGAAGATGGTTATCGACGGGTTCGCGGGAGCAGGAACGGTCACCATGGGCGGCTACGACTATCATGGTGGGGCACGAGCCACCGGCGAGGTACGCGATCTGCGCGCTGGCCGCTGCATGGGCGCCTGCCTTGAATACGCGCATCAAACGGGTATTCCGCTGATGATGTACGTGTGCAGCGACGGCTCCCTGTCCAGCAACGGCACCATAGATAATTCGGTAGAAGGTAGAGGCAAGGGCGAATGGACAGGTGATAACTCCTCAACCGCGGCTTCGTTTTTTCTTGTCTATAACCCTGGCAGGCGACCGGTGTTGATAGGTGCAACGCCAGAAGAACAGGCGCTGCACCAGCAAATAGGCTATATGCGCGCTGACGCTTCCGTGGAGACTGCCTCTACACCAGCCGCCAACAACGTCAATCTGCTGGTTGAAACTGTGATCATGAATTACATGGCATTGCACGGCGAACAGGGTCAGTACGCGTCGGTATTCCCCACTGCTCTGGGCGGCATGATTGACACGCTTACAGCATTCGAACCCATTGTTGCCGGTACGATTACTAGCCCTGTTTAATACCCGATTGTATTTCGGCAATAAACGCAGCTGCATAATGCGATGATTCATGCGCTTCAAAACCGAATCGACTGACCAGCAAATCTGCTAGTTCATTCACCGAAATGGATTGGTCGATGCAAGCGAGTATTTGATGAATAGTTGCAGTTTTCAGCTTGTACTGGTTCAGCTCCGGCGTATAGACAAGATCTTTTGGCATTGATGTCTCACGCGAGTACTCCGAGTAAATCGGTTCGGCTGCAACAGCAAATGCCACACTCTCCAGCCGGCGCTGCGACGCAGTAGGGTTATCCAGATACGTCAGGCTTTGCTGTGTAAGGTCTACCGTGGCAAACTGCTGGCAAAGCAGCTCACGAATTTCATCGCTGCAATACTGCTCATCATAGTGCGGCTTATGCACGTTAGCTGGCCCCATAAACACCAACTTCCCTTTCGGCTTTAGAAAGCGGGTGCACGCTTGCAAAGCCGCATCAAAGGGAATGTCCAGAATATCGAAAAACCAGGGTGCGATGATCGCGTCGACACTTTTCTCTAACAATGGAAGCTTTGGGTACGTGGCCAACAGTTGTACATGATTTTCGTGTTGCAAGGGCGCTTGCTTTATTTCCCACTTGGTCGAACTGCCTGCAAGCTCAGTTGGATACAGGCTGTAGTCATGAATCTTTAATAACTTGCCTTGCATGATATGGTGGGAGGCCAGCGCAAGAAACGGATTGTGCTCAATAGATATCAATCTCGATTGCGCCAATGCATTGGCCAAATGATAGCTCAGCCCACCCGCGCCACTGCCAAGCACCAACACTCGTTCACAATGTTGAGCACCAAGTGCGGAAACACAATAATCGATATACGGCCGCAGCTCATCTCCCCAGCACCAATCACGAAACAGCAATTCAAAGTAAGAGTATATTTGCTGACTGGACTGCGCCACGGGCAGAGCTTTGTCCGGAATCCAGGCAGACAGCATCTTCTGCATGAGCGCGAGGTTCTTGTGCCTGGCCTCGTGTTGCAGACTAATTCGCTTGCGCGTGCTGGCAAGCGAACAGGTTTGCGCCAATTGCTGCATCTGTTTCAGGTGCTCTCGTTCGCTGTCAAAAAAATGCTTAATCTTGCTGCCCCACTGAAACCGGGTGACCGATGGATTGGAGTACAGGCAGGCCAGGTTCTTATCTACTACTGGGTAATCCACCGCCGACGATGCAAGACCAGTATCTGTCAGTTGCAGGTGTTCGCCGCTGTCAGGGCAGCATAAAATATCAAGCAACTCGGAGAGAGCCATCGTCTTATCGATCAACGGTCGGCAGTTTAAAACGCGCTTTCATATTGGAAGCGGTATTTCCCCTGCAGCGGCGGACCCAATAAAACGCCCATTTGCTGCAGGATCATTGGTTCTATTGTGCCGTCGGGCTCACTGGCCAGGTCCAGCCTGTATTCCCGGTTGGGCAGTAGTTCAACACGACCCGACAAACCGTATGCGCCCTGGTAGGACGCTATGGTTAACCAAAGCGGTGCACCCGCTGTCTTGGCAGTTTCCGGCATACTCAGGTCAAGCAACGCGCTGCCTGCGTTAATCGTTGCCGCCGGCATTGCTGCAGACACGTTGCGCAGTTGCAGTTTTCCGGATGCGGAACTGAGCCAGCCGCCTTTATAGACCAGATTAATGCCTTGCGCCTGGAGCTCACCGCTCAGTGGAATCAACAGCGAACTCAACAAAGGCTGGAGATCACTTGAGCCTACCTCCAAAGACAGGTCTCTGATCTGAGTTTGCCCAAACAAAGACTGTACAAAAAAGAGCTGCACAGGTTTTCCAGCAAACTCGCCCGTGATATCCGCCGCCAGTTGTCCCAGTAACAAGCGCCAGGCACTAATATCCCAATCCACTGAGTGAATACGAACCGCGTAGTCGGGCAGCTGCACCTGAATTCGTTGCGCATGACCATTGTGCCAATAGCCACTGATGCCATTCAGGTAGACTCCGAATCGATCCAACCCCATAGCAGACACTGCCTCACGTGCAGGGGCACTGGCAAATAATGCTACGACAAAGCCAATACTCAGTATCAGTTTACTGCGTCGATTGAAGAACGAGCTCATCACATCTTTTGCAATTGAAGGGACGCGCTGACTACACCACCCTGGGCAGTACTGCTGATGCTGATATTGCTCACAACAACATTCTGCGCGGATAAATCCTGCAGCCAGAGAAACACTGCGGCGAAACTGGCGTTTTCGAACCAGACTTGTGCTTTGTCGTTGCCGCGCGGCTGAAAACGACTGAAACGCAGGCCACTGCTTGCGACTGAAGCATTCAACAACTGAGACAAACTTTGCCCAGTTGGACGGCTGGGCGCATTGGACTGTTGTTGCTGCTTGATAAAAGCAGCACTGTTGCGCATCCATTGCAAAGTCTCACTGGCGCTGGCATTGCGCTTTTGAAGACTGATGTTCTCAGCGGACAGTGGCCGCCACAAAATGATGTAAAACAAGTACAAGACCAGCGCGATACCTCCGAGTAATACCATCCACTGCTCGCGTCTCTCAAGCGCATGAAACCATTCAAGATTAAACTTGCCCATTAGCGTGCACCTGCCTTGAAACTGAACTTCATGCGGGCACGCTCGCTGCCGTCAACGCTATTGCTGCTGACCAATTGTGCCGCTATTCCAGCGGCATCGAGCTTCAATCGTATTTGCTCAAGATCTTGAAACTGCTTGGCCAATAGATCAGCTCGCATCTCATTGTTGCGGCTGTCAAAATTGATGTTCAAAAGATTCAGCCCCTCAAACGTATTCAGCGCTTCGGCAGCACGGTAAAACAGCGGCAAAAACGCAGAGCTAACCGATCCACCGGAAAATTTCTGCAGTTGCGAGCGCATTTGCGCTTCAGGGTCGCTGACCTGGCTGTTGGGAAACGTTTGCTGATACACAGCCATCATTTGTTGGCGAAGATGCACATTGTCTGCTTGCAAACGCTGGTTTTGAAGAAACGCGGCAAGCGTATAAACACACAAGCCTGCGATAAACAGGAAAGTGGGAACGCGCCAGTAGTGCCAGATTTTGTCCCAGGCGACGGCCGGGCTGAATTCACCCTGCAGTAAATTGATCGCACCCTTTCTTAATAGCGCCCAGCGGCTATCGACAAACCAGGGCTTGTGTTGTTGATCGATGAGTGACGCGAGTCCGGCGGGCACACTGTCCAGACTGGCCGTGCCTACCTCTGCATTGTCTTCATATACAACGATGTGATCAGGTAATGCATCTTGCTGTTGGGTGGCTGCTTGCCAGGCTATGTGCGCATGCGCATAGCTGGATGTAAAGTATTGCTTACCGCCTAAATACACAGTAAGACCGTTTTGGTCAGCATTAACCAGCCACGTATTCGCGGCCTGCTCAGTATCGTGCAAGGCAGGTAACAGCTGATGAAATGGCATTAGTGCTGCTATGGTCACCCCATGCGCTGTAAACGGTTCAAGCAAGTCGCTCAGCACCTGGCGGCCTATCACGGCGATATCAATACAGGCTTCCTCGGGTTTGGCGAACGCAAAATGCAAATCATCAACGTCGCTGGCCAGGCTTTCCTCTAGCTCGTAACGGGCTGTTTTTAGTATGTGCTTGCGGTCGCCAGGCTCGAAGTAAACTGTTCGAACTGTGACCGCAGGGCTGTTCAGCACCATCAGAATTTCTGCGGACTGATGTTCCAATGCCGCGAAAAAGTCTTGCAGGTCGCCAGTGTGAGCCGGCAGCTCGGCCGCGCCGCTGTCCAGGTAGCGCAACCAGCGACACTGGCCACTCTCCTGTGAGTATTCAAGCAATAGTTTTGATTTCAATGCTTCAGCCTGAGCGATGTAACGATGAGAATAAACAGTCAGCCTTCATTATAGACTGCCAGTGCTACGCGATAGAACTGTGACTTTGTTCTCACTGCGACTCACTTTCAGTACCGAACGCATGGGCAGACTGATCTCGCCGAGCTGAGCGATGCCACTGATGACGAAATACTCGCTTGTGTACGCAAAGTGGTCCTTGACATCGTCTCCGTCTAGACTCCTCCACGGTTCATACTCATTCAGCCCAAGCGAATCAAGGCCAACAGCCGGGTCTACCTGTTCCAGATAAGCCTCTATGTCGCTGGCCGCCAGTGGTTGCAAAGGATCTCCGTTGTGTGCAACGGCTTGCAGTACGTTTTTAGTAGCGGTATTCATATTTATTTTGTTGTCGATTACATCCAGCACCGTCACATGCGGTGCCAATTGACGATACAATTCGGGCGTAACACCTTTTACCAACCGCAATTCAGACACGCTGCTCATCATGCTATCGGCCGTTCGATACGGAACATCCAATTGCGCGTAGTAGCTGTCTTCAGCGCCATCAAAGCCGGTGGGTTCAGAACCATCATCAAGCCAATCGATAAGCGCATCCGCAATGGCACGTGCCTGACTGACATCTGATACGGTGTCAGGAAAAGTCTGTAGCAAACGCATGAACATTTGCTTGTTAGCGCTCTCGGGCTGAATACCACCACCTTGTGGTACGCCCAATCCATCGAGCAAACTGTTCAGATTAAACCGACCTTGCAGATCGCGCATGGGCTGGGCGGCGAGCATACCCTGGCCTATCGGTACGGGCGGGTATTCTTCGGCCCAGGCCTCGCCGCGATAATCTTTCTCCGGCTCTTCATCGGCAAGCAGCAATTGCTTGGCAATACTTTCAGCGCTGTATAAATACAACATGATCTGATCGCTATAGATGACGTTGCTGGCGCGCCGCAATGTCAACTGATACTCATTGCCCATGCGCACGCCAATCACGGCCACCAGTGCTGCGATCAGCAATGCAACAACCAGTGCAGCACCGTTTTGATTGCGATAGCAACGGCAAGGCTTCATGCGCCCTCGCCCAGCGCGTACAAACGGCGAACTTCACCCCACCCTTCCAGCTCAAGCGTTATTTCCAGCGCAGCGGGAAGTTCGGCCAGCGATGCCGCTGACGGGTCTTCGGGCCAGGTGTCTTGCCAGTCTCGGGCAATGTCATCGTCATCAACAACGATATTATCCTCCCGCAAAAAACGAATCGCCACATTGTTAACGCCACTAAGCGCCGTGGTTTTCAATACATTGTCAGAGCTGACGCGGTCCAGCATCGGCCAGACAATACGCTCCAATCTCGTATCATTTAAGCCGTAAGCGATACGCTGCAACTCACTTCGCGGCAATTCACGAGGATTCGGCCAACCGCCGCGACTGAGACTGAGTAAGTACTCAGCATTGATACCACCAACCATAGCGGCTTCCTGCTCGCCATATTCATCACGAATCGGCCGGTCTATCGCGTGGGTAATGTCGCGGCTCAACATGGAAAAAAACAGATTAATTTCGTTCAATCGTTTGGCTTTCTCGGAATGACCGGTGTAGGCGCCCATCGCACTGTTCAGAAAACCGTACGCAATGACACCGGCAACGGCGGTAAGCGCCACCGCAATCAGCACTTCGAGCAGGCTAAAGCCTTTTTGATTGGTTGCAGCACGATTCACAGGGTTTGATCTCCATCCGGCGCTGTTTGGTTTTCCGGGATGGGCAAAACAAAATAATTCAGTGCTGTTGCCAACGCGGGCGCGTCGGCTTGTTGTGTTTCTCGAACCGTCAGTTGAACCTCCAACAGCAATTCGTTGCTGGTCTTTTCAGTGTCCAGTTGCCAAAACCATTCACGACCCAGCATTTCAACACTGCCGCGTTTTCTGTCTTTAGGCAGATAATCGCGGTGCTGGTTTTGCAGCCGAAGTTCCGTCATTTTATTCATGGCCACCCAGTGCGCGATGGATTTGTCACGCACGTGGCTGAAACCTTTGACCTGCTCTGAAATACTGATCATTAACGCGGGCAATGCAATGGCTAACACGGCCAGTGCGACCAATACTTCAACCAGGGTGAAGCCATGTGCCGGTCGGCGTATTACAGCCATTGGGATTCTTTACTATTGCGCCTTAGCAGGCGAACCTGGCCAACAGGATTGACTTCTATGCGATACTCTTCGTCAATATTGGCCAGCATGATGTCCACTTCAAACGCGGGTGTTACTTCGCCGCTGTGCAGGAAGAAGACATCTGGTTTGTATTGAAGTTCTTTTTCTCCACTCTTGTTCGCTTGATCTTCGCTGCTGCTGCCATTGGCTGAAGTGCCTGAATACAGCTCGGTCGCACGGCCTTCCAGACGCAAGTCAATGTCACTGCCGTCAATAAATTGTTCCGGAGAAAAAATACTGTGGTTTGTAAGCGGGCGCCACAGGCCATTTTCATAGAGTGACCATTCATAGGAGAATTGCAGATCGCGTTCGCCGAATTCCTGCACAAATCTCAAGCCTATTGGTTTACTGGTCAGCACGGACTCCTCGACAGCCAATTGCATCAGGCCAGTGAGTTTTTCGGCCTGCGCTTTTAACTGGTCCGGGCGGCTGCCGGAGCCTACCGACAGAGTGACGAAGCTGATGGCGATGGCAGCGATGGCTAGCAGAACCAGGAGTTCTATGAAGGAAAAGCCTGATTGTCTTCTTGATTTGCGATTTGAATGTATAGGAAAGAAACTGCTTGAAGGTAGATGGTCCGGCCATGCCGGTACTGCAAGGGACACGCCGAAAACCCGGTCGCTCACGGCATCCTGCCTGCCGCGACACGTGCACATCCATGTGCATCGTCCGTGGAGTCTTGTTTTCGAGATCCCTCTGTCAAACAGTCCCGCGCGGCGCAAATGTTGGCTCGGCCTCACTGAGATCATCGGTTTCAGTATTTTGTTCCGTCTTCGTTACGTCTAACCTTGCTTATCCGACCAATTACCTATATCCGCATTTTGCCCTTCTCCGCCAGGCGTTCTATCCGCACCCAGGGTGTAGATGTCTATCTCGCCGTGCTCCCCGGGTGACAGGTACAGATAAGGATTACCCCAGGGATCGACTGGCAGATCCTGCAAGTAGCCACCACTCTTCCAGTTGGGTGCTGCCGGCTCGCTATTGGGTTGACTTACCAGGGCCTGCAGACCCTGGTCACTGCTGGGGTAATTGAAATTGTCCATGCGGTACAGATTCAGCGCCGTTTCTATGGACTTAAAGTCGGCATGCGCTTTCTGTATGCGGGCGTCGTCAACGCGATTAAGCACTTGCGGTGCCACCAGGCTAACGAGAATGCCCATGATTACCACAACCACCATAATTTCGATCAGGCTGAAGCCTGCGTGTTTGCTCATACTGTTACCTCCATAAAAAATCACGGCGACACTGAGGTCAGCCGACCAAATTGTTCAAACTGAAGATCGGCATCAAAATAGCCAGCACAATCAACAGTACCACCACGCCCATCACCACAATCATAACGGGTTCAAGAATGCTCATCATCGCATTGGCGGTCATTTCCAACTCGCGTTCCTGATTTTGCGCGGCGCGGCCCAGCATGGCCTCCAGTTCGCCGCTCAGTTCTCCGCTGGCAATCATATGGACCATCATTGGCGGAAACTGTTCGGTTTTTTCCAGCGCCTTATGCAAACTCATGCCCTCCTGAACCTGGCTTGCAGCCACGTCAACGGACGCACGCAGTATTCGATTGTGCAGCACTTCAGCAGCAATTCGCATGGCTTCCAGCAGCGGTACGCTGGATGCGATCAGGATGTTGAGCGTACTTGCAAAACGGGCAGATTCGGCGTTTCTGACCAGTTCACCAACCAGCGGCAACTTTAACTGAACAGCATGCCATCCCCGCAAGATGTTAGGCTTTCGCAGTGCCAGCCTGGCCGCAACGGCAAGTGCCGCTATCAGCAGCAGGGTCAAACCGCCCCACTCACTGAGGTAGTCACTGCAGGCAATCAGTATTTTGGTCAGGGTTGGCAATTCCGCCTGGCTGTTTTGAAAAATGCGGATCAGATCAGGCACCACATATACCATCAGGCCGCCAACAACAGCGAAAGCAACCAGCACGACGATCACCGGATAGACCATGGCCATTTTTAGCTTCTGCTGGGTGTATTGGCGTGACTCGGTGTAATCGGCCAAGCGTTCAAGCACCACACCAAGATAGCCGGAATGCTCACCGGCCTTGACCATTGCGCGGTACATATCGTTGAACACCGCCGGGTAGTCCGCTAACGCATAGGCCAGGGAGTGGCCTTCGGTAACACGGGAACGTACGTCTAGCAACAGACCTTCCACCTTCGCGCGGCGGCTCTGTTTCGCAGCCGCACGCAGACTCTCGTCGATGGGTAAATTGGATTGGATCAAGGTAGCTAAGTGGCGGGTGAGCAACACCAGTTCTGCAAAGCGTATCTTTCTATTACTTCCGCCACTGGCTCTGGCGGACGCTTCCCCGCCGTCTTTTGCAGCGCTTACTGCAATTGGCTTGAGCTTTTTCTCTCTGAGCTGGGAACGAATGCTGCGCTCACTGTCACCCTCCAGCACGCCTTTTACTTTGCGTCCAGAGCCGTCAAGAGCCTGATAGCTGAATGCGGGCATGCTGTCAGTCCGCGATGGTTACGCGCACCACTTCTTCGACTGAGGTTTCGCCAGCAAGAATGCGGTCGCGACCGTGCTCAAAAATTCCCTGGGTGCTGCTTCGGGCGTGGGCGTGCAGATCTTGCTCGCTGGCCCCTTCGTGAATCATATGTCGAATGTGATCATCGATCATAATCAGCTCGTAAATTCCGGTGCGGCCACGATAGCCCGACTGGTTGCAGGTTCGACACTGCCCTGCTTTATAAAAGCTTGCACCCTCGGGCAATTCTGTCAGCTTGAGCAATTCAAGAGTTGCTGGCTCGGGCGTGTACGGGATACGGCATTCCACGCACAGCAATCTAACCAGGCGCTGTGCCATTACAGCAACCAGGCTTGATGAGAGCAAGAACGGTTCCACGCCCATATCCTGCAGGCGGGTTATCGCCCCTATGGCGGTATTGGTGTGCAAAGTGGATAACACCAGGTGCCCGGTAAGGCTGGCTTGAACAGCAATCTCGGCGGTTTCAATATCACGAATCTCGCCCACCATGACCACATCCGGGTCCTGCCTCAGTATGGCGCGCAAACCTCTGGCAAAAGTCATGTTGGCTTTAGGGTTCACCTGCGTTTGGCCAATACCTGGCAGCATATATTCGATCGGATCTTCGATCGTCAGAATATTTCGGCTGGTTTCGTTAATATGGGTCAGGCCTGCGTACAAGCTGGTTGTTTTACCTGAACCGGTAGGACCAGTGACCAGAATAACACCGTGTGGATGCAATAACGCCTTGCGGTAATTGCTCTCCACTTCAGGCCCCATGCTCAGTTGCCCAAGCTGCAGCTGACCCGCCTGCTTGTCCAACAAACGCAACACCACTCGCTCG
The DNA here is from genome assembly GCA_030429735.1 of Gammaproteobacteria bacterium. Taxonomy (GTDB): domain Bacteria; phylum Pseudomonadota; class Gammaproteobacteria; order Pseudomonadales; family JAUIET01; genus JAUIET01. The sequence continues at coordinate 21,454 of JAUIET010000011.1, read as the reverse complement.
CCGTGTACGGACGGAATAGTGGACATGCGTATGTCAACAGCGTGGCCAGCAACGCGCACAGAAATACGACCGTCTTGTGGTACTCGCTTTTCAGCAATGTCGAGCTTGGCCATCACTTTAAGACGTGATACCAATAAGGTAGCCAAGGCGCGTTTTGGTGAGAGAACCTCCTGCAACACACCATCCACCCGAAATCGAACCGCCATTTGGTCTTCGAAAGTTTCAATATGTATGTCAGATGCCTGAGCGCGGATTGCCTGCGATAACAGCGCGTTAATCAAACGTATGACCGGTGCGTCCTGATCACTGTCCATCAGATCACTGGTTGCCGGGATTTCATCGGCCAAGCGACCCAGATCAAGATCGTTATCCAGGCCTTCGGCGACCATACTGGCTTCATTGTCGCTGGTTTGATAAAACTGTGTGAGGCGTGCGCGAAAATCGTCTTCCTGCAGTTCCTGGGTCGAAAAATTGAAGCCGACCAGGCGTTGCACTTCCAGGAAAGTAGTGAGCGACAGATTGGGCAGATGGTACAACAGTGGCACGGCTTGCTCGATATCAAGCAGAACACCTTGCTCACGGGCAAAACTGAACGGCAATGGCTTCAGCGTTGCCACTGGTGCAGCACTCTCTGTATTGTTGATATCCGCCAGCTCGTTCAAAACATTACTCAACGATGGCTTCGGCGCCGTTGTCCGGTAGCCGAGACTGTTGCAGTTGTCGCAACTGTTCTTCCCACTCGGGCAACAATGGCAATTTCTCAGTGTCCACCAGATCCACGCCACGCAGCTTTCGGTTCAGCTGCTGGGTACGTATGTACTTGTACTTCTCAGCGGTAGCACCGGTCAATGTAGCGGAGTCACGAATAATAGTCGGCTTGATAAACACGTACAAATTGGTTTTATTTACCGAAGTGCCGGTCGAACGGAACAAACGGCCCAGAATTGGGATGTCGCCTAACAAAGGGACTTTGCGCAAGGTTTCCTGAACCTCATCTTTTATCAGACCTCCCAGCACAATAATCTCGCCGTCTTTTGCCAGCACGGTGGCACTCACCGAACGCTCGTTGGTGATGATGTCAGACGCCACTGTACCGGTGAGACTACTGACTTCCTGCTCAATTTCCAGAACAACCGAATCACCCTCATTGATGCTCGGCGTCACATTCAAACTGATACCTACGTTTTCACGCTCTATCGTCTGAAACGGGTTGTTAACACCATCGCCAGATGCGTTAGTGAAGCTTCCAGTCAGGAAGGGTACGTTCTGCCCCACTGAAATCGACGCTGGACTGTTATCCAGGGTCAGCAGGCTCGGTGTAGACAATATATTGGCTTCCGTATCTTCCTCGAGCGCATTGATAAGCACAGCAAAGCTTGTTCCGTTTTCATTCAGCTTGCCCACACCAAATGTCTGGCCAATATTGTTTGCCAGAGCGCCCGCAAGATTAATCAGACCATCGTCGGGTGTGGTTGTCGTGGTCGTACCACCCTGCGGCGTTGTTACGGTTGTGGTCGTGTCCTGACCGTTATCCAATGCGGCGGCACCGATACTGGTTAACAAACCGTCGCCGTTCGACGAGCTTCCGAACCCGGCGTTCTTGTCGGCAGCAACCCATTGCACACCGAGATCCTTGTTATCAATGGCCTGCAGTTCGACAATGATTGCCTCAACTAACACCTGAGCCCTGCGGATATCGAGGCGAGCAACAACGCTCTCCAAAGTGCTCATAATGGCGGCATCGGCAGTGATTATCAGGGCATTGGTCGACTCATCCGCTTCAATAGTGGAGCTGCCCCTGCCGGAAGACGCGCCGCCGGGGCTCGCACCGGGTTTGGCGGCGTCCAGTTTTGCCATGTTTTGAACTACCTTACTCAACACTTCGGCAAGTTCTTTGGCTTTCGCGTATTTGAGATAAATAACCCGCGCATTGCCGCTTTGGTCCAATGGTGAATCAAGATGTGTAATCAGTGAACGAATCCGGATACGTTCAGCTTTATCACCAGTGACCAGTACAGTATTGGTACGGCTGTCGGCGACCAGGCTAACCCGTGCCGCCGATGCGTCTTTGCTGGTATCGGTTTTTTCCAGGTTTTCCAATAAACGCACTACTTCTTCAGCCGCAGCGTGTTTTAGCTTCACAACCGTTGTGCTTTGATCAGCAGAGCGATCCATTTGAGAAATAACCTCGCGGATACGGTTAATATTTGCGGCAGTGTCAGAAATAATGATGGAGTTACTCGGAGCATATGCAGCCATATGCGCTTGCTGAGGCACCATAGGCCGCAGTATTGGAATCAACTTGGCGGCCGCCACATTTTTTAGCTGAATAACATGGGTAACAATTTCCCCACCCGATCCACCGGACACGGGCACGGGAAGCGATCGCGCGTCTTTTGTGGGTACTATGCGCAACACTTCACCGGATTTGACCGCGGCAAATCCATGCACTTCCAGAATCGATAAAAACAACTCGTAAAGCTCTTCGGTATTGACCGCTTTTGTTGATATAACCTTAACCTTACCTTTCACCTTTGGGTCAACCACGATGGTCAGGCCGGTTGCGTCAGCAACAAATTTCACTAATTCATTAATTTCGGTTTCGTTGAAATTGATCTTCCATTGCTCGGCCACCGCAACCGGCACCCATGCTAAGCAGGTCATGGTAAGCAGCGCTGCCAGGCCGCGCATTGCCGGTAAGGTTATGAATAATCTGAGTTTAGAATCTTGCATTATCATTTACTGTATTAAGAGTCATTGTCTTCACCAACGTCGTCAAGCGATACGACCAGACTGATGCTTTCACCATTGCGCGAAATATCAAACGACGCTTCGGTTTCGCTGCGCAGTGTTTGAAACACGCGCATGGCATTCGATACGTTATCCAGAGCAACACCATTGACGGCCTTCACTATGTCATTGGTTTGCAACCCCAGTTGCTCGAATTGCTGCTTGTCTTTACTGGGCCGAACCTTGTAGCCAATCAACTGCCCGTTCTCCCGAGCTTCTGAAATTCTAACAACATCGGTAATCGACATCGGATTCGCCAGCAAGCGCTGGCGCATGCTGCTGCCAATCGCAGTTCTGTTGGCAGCCGCCGGTTTTGCACTGGCTTGCGCACTGGCCACTGACGCGGTTCGATTGCTGGCTGCGCGCCGATTATCAAACAGATAAAGTGATTCAACGCTGCCTGCATTGTCGATCAATACTCGATCGTGCAGCAAACGGCGTAACACCACCCTGCCTCGAACCGGTAACTTGTCGCCGATTGCGTACTGCTCTTGCTTGCCCTGATAAGTGATTACAGCACGGCTGTTCTTTTCGGTGTCGGATTCAATAATGCCATTCAAGGTCAGCTGCAAACGTGTTTCCTTGGCATTACTCTCGGCATCACTGAGATCAGTCGCGACCGGCGCTGCGGAAACCACGGTCACCGGCCCTCCTTTTCCAAACAATTTCCAGCTTTTTACCGCAGCCGCATCCACCGCTATTGCCGCTGATGCCTGCTGCCCAGGCATTTGCGCAGACTGTCCAATCACCGCCGAATTTGCGGGCGCGACGGCCTCTTCACTTGAGAATAAGGACCAAATCAGCTGAATCACTCCGTACAACAGCCATAACGTCAACGCCCAAACCAACAGCCGCTGAACAGTTTCCTTAGGCACCCTGGCATACACATGTGCACACTTTGCGGAAGCCGTTCGTACCCATTGTTCAAGTGACTGTAGCTGTGCCGAAGCTGCCATAGATGAATACTAAATAGTCGATAGTCGATAGTCGATAGTCGTTCGAATGTTATACACGCCGGCTGGCCGACATCTGCTCACGTTTTGGGCGTGAATTTCGTACCTTGCAGGAGGACGAGACAGTAAAAAAACCCACACGGATCATTAATGTTAGCAGTTTCACTGAGCTTCCACTGAGGTAAGCGGAATATAACCACACAATTATGACAATACTCTGTCTGAGGCGTTCAACACCGCTTATCAATCGCCAAGACGACGATATCCGGCCCCAGTATCGATGCTTTTTTAAGCAGGCTGTGGTTTATCCAACCAAGCCCAGCATAACGCCCGCAGCAACTGCCGAGCCAATAACGCCAGCTACATTGGGTCCCATTGCGTGCATAAGAAGATAGTTATGCGGGTTGGACTCAAGCCCAACTTTATTTGAGACCCGTGCAGCCATAGGAACCGCAGAGACCCCGGCTGAGCCAATCAAGGGGTTAACTGGCGTGCGGCCCATTTTGTTCATTAGTTTCGCCATCAATACACCACTGGCGGTACCGATAGCGAAAGCAACGATACCCAGCAGCAGAATACCCAGTGTCTTCCCGTCCAGGAACTGCTCGGCATTCATTTTGGAGCCCACACCCAACCCGAGAAATATCGTGACGATATTAATCAGTGCATTCTGCACAGTGTCGCTCAAGCGATCGACAACCCCGGATTCGCGCATCAAATTGCCGAGGCAAAACATACCCAGCAACGGCGCGGCGCTGGGCAATAACATCGCAACCATGACCAGCAGCAGCAAAGGAAATACAATTTTTTCGGCCTGATTAACCACGCGCAGTTGGGTCATGACTATGCTGCGTTCCTGCTCGTTGGTCAGCGCACGCATAATAGGCGGTTGAATCAATGGCACCAAGGCCATGTATGAGTAGGCGGCCACAGCAATCGCGCCAAGCAAGTCAGGTGCCAGTTTGCTCGCCACAAAAATCGCCGTCGGACCATCCGCGCCACCAATAATGCCGATGGCCGCTGCGTCCTGAATACTGAAATCAAGAATACCAACGCTGGATAAGGTCACTGCTCCAATCAGGGTCGCGAATATGCCGAATTGCGCCGCAGCCCCCAGGAACAGTGTTTTGGGATTGGCAAGAAGCGGCCCGAAGTCGGTTAAAGCACCAACGCCCATAAAAATAATCAAAGGGAACACACCGGTTTCAATACCAATATGGTAGATGTAGTACAGCACGCCACCCGGGCTCAAAAGATGACCGGCAGAGTCTAGCACCGGTGCATCACTGAATCCGGCACCGGGAATATTGACCAGTATCGTGCCAAAGCCAATGGGCAGCAGTAGCAATGGCTCAAAACCTTTGCGGATCGCCAGGTACAGCAGCAGCAGGCCGATGATCATCATCAGCAACTGGCCGCCACTGATCTGGCTCAGGCCAGTGGTGTGCCAAAGTACCAGCAATGAATCCATGCTTAGACCAGGCTGAGTAAGGGTTCGCCAACCGACACACTGGCACCTTGCGCCACGTGAACGGTTTGAACCGTACCCGACTTGTCTGCTCGCACTTCTGTTTCCATTTTCATGGCTTCCAGAATCATCACCACATCGCCTGCTTCTACGCGGTCGCCCTTGGCGACATCAACACGAAATATGTTTCCTGCCAGGGGGGCGCTCAGTGTGCTGACTTCCGACGCTGCAGGCGTGTTTGCGACCGCTGGTTCACTCGATGCCAACGGTGGTGCCGCGACAATGCTATTAATCGCACCACCTTCCTGCACAAGCACCTGATACGCTTGGCCGTCAACGCTTACTGTGTAACTGGCTGTGCCAGCCGGTGCCGCCGCTTCGGTTGCATTAGCCGAAGGTTCAGGCGTCGCTGTTGGCGCTGGCTGCTCCCTATCCGGGTGTGGCTCAAACGCTGAGGAATCACCGCGATTGCTGAGGAACTTTAGACCAATCTGCTGGAACAATGCGTAGGTAAGCACATCGTCGATCGGATGGTCACATAACTGGATATTCTTTTCTGATGCAAGCGCCTTCAGTTCAGCGTCCAGGCTATCAAGCTCAGGCTCAAGCATGTCTGCCGGGCGGCAAACCACAGCCTCTGCGCCGTCGAGCACCCGCTGCTGAAGTTCACTGTTCACTGGTGCGGCAGTTGCGCCATACTCGCCTTTTAAAACGCCGGCTGTTTCTTTAGCGATCGATTTATACCGCTCACCCGTCAGTACATTAAGCACAGCCTGAGTCCCTACAATCTGCGAGGTCGGCGTGACCAGCGGAATGTAGCCCAGGTCGACCCTCACCCTGGGAATTTCCTCAAGCACTTCGTTCAAGCGATCACTGGCACCCTGCTCACGTAACTGGTTTTCCATATTGGTCAGCATGCCGCCTGGCACCTGGGCGACCAAAATACGCGAATCTATGCCTCTCAATGCACCCTCAAATTGACCGTATTTCTTTCGGACTTCGCGAAAGTAGGCGGCAATGGTCTCAAGCTTCTCAATATTGAGGCCAGTATCTCTTTCTGTACCTTCCAAAATTGCCACCACACTTTCGGTAGGCGAATGACCGTAGGTCATGCTCATGGATGATATTGAGGTATCCACATTGTCTATGCCTGCTTCAACCGCTTTCACAATGGTGGCAGTCGACAGGCCGGTAGTAGCATGGCAGTGCATGTGAATGGGAATCCCCAGGCTGGATTTTAACTGGCTGACCAGCTCAAACGCCTCGTAGGGACGGAGTAAGCCCGCCATGTCTTTGATGGCCAGACTTTGCGCGCCCATGTCTTCGATCTCACGCGCCAGATCTAACCAGGTTTGCAAGGTATGTACCGGGCTTACGGTGTAAGAAATAGTGCCTTGCGCGTGCTTGTCGTTTTTTAAAACCGCTTGTAATGCCGTGCGCAGATTGCGTGGATCATTCATTGCATCGAACACACGAAATACGTCTACACCATTGACCGCGGCACGCTCTACAAACTTTTCGACCACGTCATCCGCGTAATGACGATAACCCAGCAAATTTTGGCCGCGCAGCAACATTTGCTGCGGCGTTTTCGGCATGGCTTTTTTCAGCTCGCGAATGCGGTCCCATGGATCTTCACCCAGATAGCGAATGCACGCGTCAAAGGTCGCACCACCCCAGGATTCCAGAGACCAATACCCTACATCATCCAGCTCAGCCGCGATTGGCAGCATATCGTCAATTCGAAAACGGGTTGCTAACAGGCTTTGGTGTGAGTCGCGTAACACAACATCAGTAATGCCGAGAGCTTGGCTGGTAGTCATAGTGAAATCTGTCGTCTTGTATTGAGGAGTATGGTCGGCATTGCAACGTGAGCAACGCGGTGCTTAGCCGCTGCGGTTTCTGTGCATGTGCAAGGCCGCGGTAATGGCCGCTACATGTCGGCGATCCGGGGCCTGCAGGTCTGGCTCAGCCGCGGGCGGTGTCAGTCGCTGCACTATGACAGACATGGCCCCAGTCGCTAAAACGAGCAGACTCAAAAACACAAACACCACCCCCATGCCGTAGAGCATGAGGTTCACACCTTCAGAAATTAGAGCAGGTTCCGACATGCCGCACAATTTAGCATGCCGTAAAAAGAAAGCCCACCAAAGGTGGGCTTTAAGCATTTTTTCTGTCGGCCTGGACAGGGAGTGTTTCGGTCGAAACTGCTCCGGTGCTGCAGAAAACCGTCTACTTAGAGAGGTCCTCCACCGCGATGGTGCCCAGAAGGCCGAGAGAAACCAGTAACATGGTGGTCATCACTGTGGATGTCATCATGAGTCTTCTCCTCTTCAGTTTCAGTGCAAAGCCAATATAAGGGTCACTCAAAAATAACTCAAATGCATTTAGATCATGTATAATATTCTTTTTGGTTATATCTAAACTTGATATCGTCAAATATCAGCTAGTTACGGAGTAAACCATGGCTATTCCTCTGGCAAAGATCGACCTCAACCTGCTGGTTGCGCTGCGCACATTAATGGAAGAACGCAGTGTGACCAAGGCGGCTGAGAGGCTATTCATCACGCAGCCAGCAATGAGTAAAACCTTGCAGCGCCTGCGAGAACTGTTTCAGGATGAGTTATTCACGCGCTCTTCGCGTGGCCTGGTACCCACTCCGCGCGCACTGGAGCTTGAACATGGCGTTCAACAGGCACTTGAGTACATAGAATCGACGATATTCAGCTCGGAGTTCGACCCAAAGACAGCCAAAGGCGAGATACATCTGTGTGCGCCTGAAATGTTCATCATCACCGCCATTCCCGAGCTTGTCACGCGGCTTGCCGAAGAAGCGCCCGGCGTACTGCTGCAGTCCAGAAACCAGCTCGATGGCTATGTTGATATGCTCGCGCACGGCTCACTGGATTTCACGATTTATGTGAATCAGCATCTTGGTGAGGATTACACCACTTACCCTATTTTGTCAGGTGTTCCCAGCGTATGGCTGCCGGCCGATCACCCACTGGCCAGTAAAGAGCAATTACAGATATCCGACCTGTGCGGCATGCCATCCGTAAGAGTATTTTTGCCAGGGCTGTCTGAAGCAGACCTAAACACGCTTGCAACCTTGTTTGCCGAACACGGGGTGACATTGCAGCAACCGCTGGTGCAAACCACACAGTTGCTGATTGCAATGGAAGTGATCACGCGTAATAACGCATTTATGCTAGGCCCGGATATTCTCGACACATCGCAGCTGGCCAGCAACAATGTTGTATCACGACCACTGCTGGAGATGCGGGCCAGCGAAGAAGTGCAGCTGGACATAGTGCTTATACAGCACCAACGAACATCAAATTCCCCCTTACACAGCTGGGTGCGCGGCCTCATTCTTGACAGCTACGCAAGGTATAGAGACGACTTATCACTCAGCTGATACCATGCAACTAATACCCGGTACCAAGCGCCATTCGTATTCAATGGCAAAGCAAACACTCAGGAGGCCAACATGACCGCAATTGAATCCAGCCAATCCATAGCCACCATCAGCAATGAGCTGCAGGGCATACTCGACCGCCAGAAAGCGGCGTTTCTGGCTGATGGGCCCGCCAGTCTGGAAACCAGACTGCAGCGCCTCGACAAGGTGATCGATCTGCTGGTTGAAAACCAGCACGCCTTGTGTGAAGCGCTGGATGCCGACTACGGTGGTCGTTCGCCGAGAATGAGCCGTATGTCAGAGATTATGGGCGCAGTGAACAACGCAAAAAATGCGAAGAAACACGTCAAGAAATGGATGAAGCCCGAGCGTCGTAAAGCACCGGTACCGATGAACCTGGTGGGCGCAAAAACGCATATTCACTACCAGGCCAAAGGTGTAATCGGCAACATGACACCATGGAATGTGCCCGTCGGCATGGTTTTCAGCCCCATGGTTGACATGTTAGCGGCTGGTAATCGGGTGATGGTCAAGCCATCCGAATTCAACCCCAAAACCGCCGAATTAATAAAAGAGTTGGTGGCCCGCTATTTTGAGCCCGATGTTGTCACCGTGGTTACGGGTGGTCCGGATGCTGGCGCCGCCTTTTCGAGCCTTGCGTTCGATCACCTGTTGTTCACGGGTGCGACCAGCATCGGACGGCTGGTTATGCGGTCTGCGGCCGAAAACCTGACCCCGGTTACCCTGGAACTGGGCGGCAAGTCGCCAGTGATTATTGGCGATTCAGCGAACATCGAAGAAACCGCATTCAAACTTATTAATGGCAAAGGAATGAACTGTGGACAGATCTGCATCTCACCTGATTATGTTTTTGTGCCGGCAGAAAAGGTAGAGGAATTCATTCAACATTGCGTTACAACAAGCCAAACACTGTATCCAAACCCGACCAACAATGTGGATTACAACGCGATGATCAACGAGCGTCACTACGAACGTATTGCACGCTACCTGAAAGAAGCCGAAGACAAAGGTGCTCGCATTGTAAACACCGATGATTCCGGTGCCACCTGGAATGCTGAAACCAAGAAGATACCTATTCAACTCATTATTGACCCCAGTGAAGAGCTAACCGTTACCCAGGAAGAAATTTTCGGGCCGATCATGCTGATCAAACCCTACACCAAACTGGACGACTGCATACACTATATCAATGCGCGACCACGTCCACTGGCCTTGTATTACTTCGGAAAAGACAAAGCCGAGGAACAAAAAGTGTTGAGCCATACGCTGTCTGGCGGGGTTTGTGTCAATAACGTGATGATGCATTTTACCTGTGACGATGCACCGTTTGGTGGCGTGGGCGACAGCGGTATGGGGCATTATCACGGTCACGAGGGCTTCAAAACCTTCAGTCACGCACGCACTGTGTTCACTGACGGCTGGCTGGACTTTATCAAGCTGGGTGGCATGCTGCCGCCCTACAGCGAAAAAACCGATAAAGTGCTTGATAGCCAGATTAAGAAGTAATCTGGCCGGCCTTTGCTGGCGCACCGCAGCTTGTACCGACTAATTGGGGTATCCCGTTATGTCGCGTATGGCGGCATAACTCGGGCGTAAGCGCTTGTACATTGTCAGGTAGACTGATTTGTACAGTTGATCATAGATAGCTTGATGCTCTGCGTTTGGCTGGAAACGATCGCCAATATGCGTCATCGCCGCGGCCGCTGATATGAAATCAGGGTAGATACCTACCCCAACCGCAGCGGCCATGGCTGCACCCAAACCAGATGCTTCAAAGGTATGTGGGCGCTGCACTTCCATACCAAAAATGTCGGCTGTAATTTGCATCACCTGATCGCTTTGCGAACCGCCACCGGATACGCGCAGCGTTTTTATCTGCTGCTTGCTGCGCTTTTCCACCCGTTCTTTGCCTTCACGCAAGGCGTACGTCAAGCCCTCAATAACAGCCCGATACAGATGGGCACGCGTATGCACATCACCGAATCCAATGATCGCGCCTTTGGCCTCAGGGCCGGTATCAACCGCTCCGGCGGACCAGTAGGGTTGCAAGGTTAAGCCCATAGAGCCAGGCGGTACAGCCGTTAGCAACTCATCAAACAAGGTCTCTGCCGCAATACCGTCGGCCGCAGCGCGCTGACGTTCCTGCAGACCAAACTCGTTTTTAAACCAGCTCACCATCCAGTAGCCACGCGGCACATACATTTCAATGTTATAGCTGCCCGGCACAACACCCGGGTAAGGTGGATGAAATGGTATTCCCTCACGATATTCGTTAGATACTTTGTTGAACGTGGCGGTTGTTCCATAACTCAGGCTGGCAGTGTACTCATCGATACACCCGGCACCCAACACCTCGCATGCCTTGTCGGAACCCGACGCGATCAGCGGCAACCCCGCGGGAATTCCAGTGTCAGCAGAGGCTTGTGCCGTGATTGTGCCCAGGCGTTGCCCGGCAGGGAACACGGTGGGCAACATAGGTCTTGAGGCACGCTGGGCGCGCCACTGCCAGGATTTCTGGTCAGCCCACTGCAGCCCTTTAAAATCAAATGGTAAATACCCAACCTGGCTGGCCACAGCGTCATGAAACTGACCGGTCAACCGATACACATGGTAACCGGATAAAAGCAGAAATTTGTCCACACGCTGCCATATCGCTGGTTCGTGCAGAGCAAGCCAATTCGCCTCTGATTGCTTGTGAAAGTGTTGCACCTGGTCCCAAGCGCCCACTGCTTTCATTAATAGCGATTCAATAGTGCCCAGCCCTGGCCTGGTATTCACCTGGCGTTGATCCATCCAGGTGATCGCCGGGTACAGTGGTTCGCCGGCATTATCCAAAGCCAGCAAGGTTGCTCGCTGGCTTGTTACCGATACACCGGCAATCGCGTCAGGGGCAATGTCGGTCTGACGCCACAGCAGCTGGCATGCCTGACACAAGGAGGCCCAATAATAGTGCGGGTCTTGTTCCGCCCAGCCAGGTTCCCTGGAGACGTAGGGCTCAATATCAACTTTGCTCTTCGCATGCAGCACACCGTGTTGATCAAACAACAACGCACGAACACTTTGTGTCCCATTGTCGATAGCGAGCAAATATTGATTGTCAGCTGCAGGCATTGTCTTCAGTCGGCAGTGAATAGTAGCGCTGCCAAATGCTTGTGTAGCGCGCAACCTCCTGCTGCCATCGCTCATCGTCCCAGCCCAGCACCGCAACAAACATCGCCTTCAGTTCCGCCAATATGGCTTCCCCGCCGGCGGGCAACACCTGGCCCAGGCGAGTTCGGCGCAACATCAGGTCGTCCAGGTGGCGTACAGATTCGTGTTCTATTGCCCAACGGCACTCCGCCAGGGAAAATCGCGAGCTTGCGATATTCTCCAAATCTGATTTTTGCGCATTTTTAGAGAGATATGAAGCATTTGCACCATACCGTGCACTTAGCAAGCCTGTACGATCTATTTGCTGCACAGCTGACTCGTCGCTGGATGCTCCAAATACGCGATCATCCACGCTCTTGGCCGCTTCCGGCAGCAAGTGCTGCGCCGCTTGCAGCGCATCCAACGCAATCAACCGGAATGTGGTCAGCTTCCCGCCACTGACGGTAATCAAACCATTGTCAGACCACACGGCGTGATCACGACGCTCTTTCGACGCGTCAACCGCTTTATCCGCACCGATTACCGGTCGAACCCCTGACCAGGTAGACACTATATCGGCGCGGCTTACCTCGCGGTCTGGAAATTGGCTGTTAACAATGTTCAGCAAATACGCGACTTCAAGTTCTGTAATGCGTGCTTCCTGATCCAGATCCTCGCTATGGTCTAAATCGGTAGTGCCAACCACCGTAGTCCCCTCCCAGGGAAACACAAAAACGGCCCGCCCATCTTCTGGATGCTGCAAAGCCAGCACATGATCAACCGGACAGCAGTGACGCGGCAGAACCAGGTGACTACCGCGCAATGGCCGTACCCGTTTTTGCCAGCCCAGCTCGCCGCGCAAACGGTCTGCCCAGGCACCCGTGGCGTTAATAACGACGGGCGCACGCAGCTCAAGACTGCTATGCAAGTCATCGGCCTCGACGCGCACACCCGACACCTGCTCGCCGTCGAACACCAGTTTGCTTACCTTGGTGTAATTCAGCGCGCATGCCCCGTCTACCATTGCTTCCTGCAAAACACGCAACACCAGACGCGAATCATCTGTCACCGCATCGGTGTAGTAACAGGCGCCTTGCAGCTGTTCAGCGCGCAGCCCCGGAAAGACCTTGGACAGAGCGTCACGATTAACGAATCGATGGTCTTTAATCCCCGCCATCCGATCGTAAATAGACAGCACCAGCGTCATTGCCCAGCGGCCCGGAAATTTTCCTTTTCGAAGCACATAGTAGTAACCCATGCGTTCAGCCAGACCGGGTGCCTCGCTCAGAATTCGCTCGCGCTCCTGCAGGGAATGCCGTGTTAGCCTAAAATCGCCTGAGGCCAGATAACGAAGCCCGCCATGAATCATTTTTGAAGAACGGCTGGATGTGCCCCAGGCGAAGTCCTGTTGCTCCAACAACAACACTTTGTAACCGCGCCGCGCCGCCTCCCTGAGTACGCCAGCGCCGGTAATACCCCCGCCGACAACAATCACGTCCCACTGCAGGCATTCCTTGCGCTCAAATTTCGCCAGTAATTCCGCTCTGGAGGTAAATGATGTAGCGCTGCTCATTCGGCTCCACTGTCAACAAGCTTTCCAGGGTTCATCAAGCCATCCGGGTCAAAGAAATTGCACAAGGCAGCAATGGTCGCCAACCCCACCGGCCCTTTTTCTGCGTGCAGGTAAGGCTTATGGTCAACACCCACGCCGTGATGATGACTAATCGTGCCGCCGCTGGCGACGATCTGATGCGCACCCGCCTTTTTCAACTTTTGCCAACGCTTATGGGTTTTCTGGTAACTGTCATCGTAGCGAAACAAATAGGTTGAATAGATGCTGGAGCCCTGCCCATAGACATGAGACAAATGTGTGTAGACATGAACCTGTTCGCCTTCATCGGCCAGCGCTTCACGAATAGCGCGTTCTATATCATTCATCGCCGTTTCTACCTTACGCCACTCGACCGCGGTTTCCATGGTATCCACTGCGTAGCCGCCAGCAGCCAATGCTTCGCGCAGGTACGGCGCTCTAAACCGCCCATGTGCCCAGCGTTCGCCAAATTCCGAACCGGCGAAATACCCGCCATGGCGATTACAAACAGCGCGCAACTGCGCCAGCGACGCTTCGCACTGCAAACTATTCCCCGTCACGCCTACGGTCAGCATCACTTTTGAGTCGGCAATGCCCTGCCCGGCTAATTCCGATTCCAACGCGGATACCTGTTCGGCATCATTGCCCATGTGCAGTAAGCTCAGCGTTTCCATTTGATTGCTTAAACGAATCATCGACAATGGCGTTTTGTCTTGCACCAGAGTTTTCGCAGTCGCCATCCCTTCCGTCCAGGACGGGAAGAATATGACGTGAAACGACTCATGTTCGGGCAGGCGGTTAACCCTGACGGCCACTTCAGTGATCACACCAAACCGCCCTTCCGAGCCCATGATCATTTCACGCAAGTCCGGCCCGGCTGATGAGGCAGGTATAGTGGGTATTTCCAACACACCTTGATGTGTGGCTACCGTGCCCCCTGCAAACAGTTGCTCTATACGGCCATACCGCAGTGACTGCTGGCCACTGGAGCGACTGGCAACCCAGCCGCCCACGGTGGACAACTCCCAGCTCTGCGGATAGTGCCCCAGAGTGAAACCAAGCGGCTTAAGCTGCGCTTCAATCAGCGGGCCCGACGTGCCGGCACCAAAGCGTGCAATTTGGCTTTCCTCATCAATACCCAATAAGGTATTCATATGCGCCATGGACAAGGTCAGCACCGGGCGCTCCCCAGCGGCTGGATTAATGTGGCCAGCGACCGACGTACCCCCACCGTACGGAATAACAGTTATCTTGTTTTGCGCACAATAGCGCAATATGTCCACCACCTGTTCTGTTGACTCCGGAAATGCCACTCCATCAGGAAACACACCAAATTCACCGCTTTGCATGACCAGCGAATCCGGGAAACTTTGCCCTCTGGCGTGACGTGTGCGTACTTCCGGGTCCGTATTAAACAGTGGGTGTTCTGGCAAACGGCTTGCTGGCACGCTGGCCACTACGTCTTCCAAACTGGCCACAGGCAAAGCCCGGGAAGGACCAACCAGGGCTTGCAAAACCTCGCGAAGGTTTTCGGTCAGCTCAGTAGTGTATTCGCTGTCGTGATTTCCCCATGCGTTCCAACGCCGCATACAACACTCCCGTTGAGTAAACAATTAAGCAAACGCTATCTTACTGTCTATGCCTCCCAAGAGCACGGCCTGTCGACAGTTGGATGCTAGGCGTGAGACGGACTACAGACCACCGTTTTCGATGTAGCGGTCTTTCAACTGGCGCTTAAACAATTTGCCACTGGCATTTTTAGGCAGGGGTTCGCTCAATACGGTGATTGTTTTTGGCACTTTATATGCGGCAAGGTTATCTGCCAGGTGCGAGCGAATCAGACTTTCAGTGAGCTGATTGTGACCAAACGCCACCATGACCATTTCCTCGCCCATAGTGTCGTCAGGAACTCCGAACACTACATTTTCCTGCACCTGTTCAAGCCGGTAGGCAAGGTCTTCAATTTCGCCGGGGTAAATGTTTTCACCACCACGGATAATGATTTCTTTCTTGCGACCGGTAATGTACAGATAATCGTCATCGCCGAACTTGCCAATATCGCCAGTCTTTAGCCAGCCGTCGCGAAAGCTGGCTTCATTGGCTTCGGGCTTTTCCCAGTATCCAGGCGTCATGGTCACGCCGCGAAATTCAATTTCACCGGCCTCGCCATAGGGTAATTGATGACCATTGTCATCCATAAAGCGCAGCTCGCATATTGGCGACTGAACACCTGCTGAGTCTGGCGCCAGGTCGAACAACACACCGCTGGCGGTAGTACCAATCGCCAGCGTTTCTGTCATTGCCCACCCTGCTGAACGACTTGGTTTGCCAATTTTTTCTTCGATCAAGGCCGGCAAACCAGCAGGTGTGGCCGCTCCAGCTGCGCCTATACGCATCAAGGAATCCGTTTTGAACTCGTCAAAATTGGGTGCCGAGAAAAGGGCCTGCAAAATTGCTGGCACACTGGTCAGGCCAGTCACTTTTTCATCCTGTATCAGCTGCAGCGCGTTCTGGGTGTCCCACTTGTACATCATCACTACTTTTTGACCAAGTTGGAGCGGTATTAACAGGCCGCTTAACAAGCCAGTGCCATGAAACAGAGGAACTGTTAGCATGGGCGTTTCACGCTCGGCGCCACCGCGCAGCTCGCGCGCGCCCTCCAGGCTCATCACCAGATAGCCCAGGTACATCATATTCATCAGAGCCTGGCCAACAGCGATCTGCCGATGCGCAACACCCTTTGGGAATCCTGTACTACCCGAGGTATATAGAATCAGGCAAATATCTTCCTGCGCAGGTTCATCCGCTTGGTAGGTGACACCGTTATGCTGCTCAACAACGGCATCAAACGCCAGCGCACCCGGAGGCAGCTCGGTATCCACGGAGACAATCGCCGTGGTATTCAGGTCGCTAAGTCTGCCCTTGATCAGGTCGAAACGCGCCTCATCACAAATCAGCACTCTGGCCCCGCAGTCATCAATTGCGTAGCTCAACTCTTCAGTCTTGCCCCAACTGTTAATGGGTACCGCAATGGCGCCAATGGAGATAGATGCAACAAACGCGATGCACCACTCTGGACGATTTCGCATGGCAATGGCAACCCGATCGCCCTTGCCAACCCTATGCTCAATCTGCAGAGCAGCAGCCAGTGCGTCAACCTGGCGAAAAAACTCATTGAATGAATAACGCTTACCTTCGTACACCAGAAACTCGGCATCACCATGGTCACGGCCAGATTGCACGGCGGCGAGTAAATTTGGTGGCGCATGTTTAAACGCCTTGTACCGCTCTCCGGCCAATTCAACGTCCATCAATTCGAAGAACTGGCCATCGGCGACAATCTCACGCATTTTTGCTTGAACATCGGCGGGCGTAACACTCATTGGCTTGGTCTCTGCTGCGTGTGCGTCTGAACGTTTTGGGAGTTGCGTAGTTTACCAGCGCATCTTCATGGTGCCCGTACCTTGGTGGTTACATGCCGGTAATGACTAGGGCAGCTCTGAAAAATACCCGATGCCTCTGGCTTACAGGCGACTCCAGCATTGAGGCGCGAGTTTGCAGGCATACTGGCCGTACGTCAAAAACTCGCAACGAAAAGGCTGGAGTCGCCTGTAAGCCCCGGAGGGCGCGGCCTGTAGCGCACCGTGACTTTGTTGCGCTCCTCGCCAGGGACACCAACAGTAGGCGCTTTAGGCGACCAGCACTGGCCTTCGGAACGCGCCTCATCACGGCACGCTACAGGCCACGCAGAGGCATTGGGTATTTTTCAGAGCTGCCCTAGAACGCAAATCGCACGCCAACCGATGCAGTTCTGTCTTTATTGGGTCGTGCACCGTAGGGCTGCCTTCCCAGAATGCTCTCCTCGCCAAGCAGATTCTCCAGACGTGCAAACACATTAACAGCGGGGCTGATGTCAACACTGCCCGATAAATCAACTGTCGTGGACCGGTCAGTTTTTTCGAACTCGCCACAAGATGCCCGGACACATACTTCGTCAATGTAGCTGGCATTCAAATACGCTGACCATCGCTCAGCTTCAATCCCTAACGACAATTGCATTTGCTGTTCCGGGATATAAGGGATCGGGTCGCCCGCGCTGACATCGCCGAAGAAGTCGGTATCGGCGATATCAGTATCAAACTCGCCATCAATATAAGTGTAACTTAGTGACATTGGCATTCTGATAAGCTGCCCTGCCAACTGCCCCAGCAGCGGGCTCGCCGAAAGCTGCACTTCCAAACCTTTCACTGTTGCGGCATCGCCATTAAAGGCGTCGCCTATATCACAACCAGAGCCAGAAGACGCGGTGCACTCACCTAACAAATTCTCATAGTCGCTAAGAAAGACAATGGCCTCGGCACTGATTGCGTCATTGTTGAAACGAACCCCCGCCTCATAATTGATTGCAATCTCTTCTTCAACGCCAGGCGAATTACTGGGCGCGGTAAAACCCTTGTGCACACCTGCCAGCAGCGACAATTGTGGACTCACCGAATACAACACGCCAAGACCGGGCAACAGCACCTGAGTGCTGTTTTCCCGACTGTCGCGGAACGTACGATTCTCACCCCCACGGTAGCGTGTTCTCTGCTGATCAATATCTTCGTAGCGCAATCCGGGTGTCAGTACCCAGGCGCCAAACTCAATTCGGTCGTACAGATGAATGGCCAGAGCCTCAGCCTGTTGAACACGATTTCCCGCATTACCGAGTTCCCCAAGATCGCTTAGTTGCAATGCGCCGGCCAGCTGCTGATAGCTGCTATTGCGCTGCAACCTGTCTTCTTCATCTTCGTGGTAACGCACACCTATTTCAAACGAATGGCTAGCGCCCGCAAGCTCTGCGCGCCAATCGAGGGCGAGCTGCACACCACGTGAGTAGTACTCCCTGGCATTGGAACGAAGCTGAATGCTGCCGGGCAAGGTATCAACGGTGCCGTCAAGAATAGCTTGCAATTGACCGGCCGATACACCGCCTATGCTGTTGCCGCTGTTAATTGCCGAGACAACATTCGCCCAGCTGCTGCTTTCGAAATCTTGCGCGTTGGCACTGCCATTCAGATCAATGCCCTCTGTTTTAAACCAATCACGCTCATGCTCATTGTTGTAGGCAGTCGCCGACAGCAATACCGCGTCAGTGAACTCGTACTGATACCTGACAATAAGCTGTTGATGTTCAGTATGAATGGTATCGAGATCCGATATGCCATAACGTCGATAGGCATCATTGGCAAAGTCAGCGTCGGTCAGCCCCAGATAGCTTTGGTTAGAATCCTGTTCGGCAAACTGAAATTTGAGTTCGATATTGTGTGCAGACTCAGGAGGCGAATAACCAAGCTTGACGGTGTAATCCGTCACATCCAACCCGGCATCCCGATCACTGCGATCAATATTCTGGAAGCCGTCTGACTGCCATTGATGCATTTCAAGCAACCAGCCAAAACCGTTGTCGGCACGCCCACCAACCGTGCCGTGGGCCCGATAGGTTGCATCTTGACCCGCCTCCAGCATCAGGTTTCCGCCAAACTCGGATGGAATGGGTGTTGAAACCATGTTCAGGGCACCGCCTATTGTGTAAGGCCCCTGGGTGATCGCCGACGGCCCCTTGATTACTTCGAGCGCGTTCATTCGACCCATAGTCGGGAAATAATAGGCAGACGGGGCCGAATATGGTGCAGGGGCAATCAATACGTTGTCTTCCAGCAAGGTGATGCGCCCACTTCTTTCAGTGGCCACACCGCGAATGCTGACATTGGGGCGCAAGCCATAACCGTCTTCAATTTGAATAGAAACCCCGGGAACTTCACGGGCAATCCGTTGAATATCAGCGTACGCAAACTCGCGCAAATCTTCAGGCCCGATAAAATGCGCTGACCCGGTAATCAGTTGCGACTGGCGCTTGTCGCCCACAATGGTGACCTCTTCAAACTCGCCAACGCGCGAATTCTCATCGTCCGCGACTGCGCTCCAGGCCCAAGGCAAGGTTGCCGTGAGCAAGACAACGGCGCTGATATTGGTTTTGGCTGATGGTTTCATTGCTGACTTTTTTCCCATAATTCTCGCAAGCGGGCGGAAGAAGCGTGCCAACCGCTGACCTGCTATTCGATGGAATGGAATGCTAGTTCATATGAAACCTAAATGCAAATCATTCTCATTTGCATTATGTTAAGCGGTTCCAGTCATGTACATTTACACTGTCTGACCTTACTATTTAGCGCCTGTAGAACACTCGCGCCGTCACTGTTGCCCCACCACAAGGAATATTCGATGCCCCGTAGCTTACTCATCAACATACATTTATACCTTGCTGCCCTGTTTGCGCCCATCGTGCTAATGCTGGCCTTTTCCGGCGGCCTTTATTTGCTCGGCGTTAAGGGCAACGTAGAACAAACCGCGATACAGATACCGCCTGACGCAACCCTGGACCTTGACTCAAGCCGTTTGGAGGACGATGTGCAGGCCTTGCTGAGCAACGCCGGCATCAACCATGAGTTTGAATACGTTAAGCGCAAAGGTTCAGAGTTATACACCCGGCCAACTTCCCGTGAGCACTATCAGATTTATCATAGTACCGAAGGGCTGGTGCTCACCCGCAACACGCCGGATATTCAGGCGGGTTTGATCGAGTTGCATAAAGGTCACGGGCCACTTGCCTTCAAGACTCTGCAGAAATTTACCGCAGCCGGGCTGATCATCGTGCTTCTGAGCGGCGTCTGGTTAGGCCTTGCTTCCGACCGCTTGCGCAAGCCAACGCTGATCAGCAGCGGTATTGGTCTTGCTTTGTTTGTGCTACTAGGCTTCGTTTGATATAGAACGCGCATCGAGAAATTAATGGGTTTCTTGCGCCACTTACCAAAGGCGCCCAAGCGACACATGAACAGCGCTTCAGCATTGACTTGGGTGCGACGCTCAAATATAGTACGCGGCCTTTGCTGAACGCGTTGTTCGCAAGCATGTTACGCACCCGTAGCTCAGCTGGATTAGAGTATCGGTCTACGAAACCGAGGGTCGCAGGTTCGAATCCTGCCGGGTGCGCCACTTTTCGGGGGGTCCTACCCGGGAACATCCTAAAACGGGCGGCTCTAGCCCATGGCTCTAGGCTCTACCCCATTAACCGGGGGTGGGCATCCATACGTACTCGATTAAAGATACCGGCACTTCCCTAAAACATCACAACAAAACCGAGAGGCAATAATCAACCAGCCAGAATCATCATCGCTAGAAATCTATGATGGAAACTCGGCTGGAAGCATTATTTAAGTATGGCAAAAACGTCGTAACTGGCGGTGGTGACCAGGCCGTTGTGAGTGCCTGTCCCGGTGTTAGTACGTGCTATCAGAGTCGGTTGCAAGGCCTGACCCCGTTACTCCGCTATCGGCCATTCAAGAATAACGGAACAAAAAAGGAGGGTAAAAACCCTTTACCAAAACTATCGGCGCCTGAAAAGTACGATGATAATTCGACAGCAAGTATTATCTAAGCGTGGTAAAACGAAAAAACGTTATGACGGCAGTGTGGCAAATCCATCACAAAATCGCCAAATTGTATGATCGATAATTTGGGAAAAACTACGAAGTGAAAGTGGCTCGCTACAGCAAGGCGGCTTTTCTGTTGTGATTGGTGAGCCGGGTGTGGGCAAGAGCGTCTTGCGAGAGCACATCGAACACTTGGAGCAAGAGCGGGATGTCACGGTTGTATCGTGCTCGCGCACGATGCATACTTACCTGAATATACTCAGGCAGCTGGCCGAGTCTTTTAAGTTACAAGTGCCCACCAAGGCGCTGGAGGCCGAACTGATACAAGCGGCTTACAATCACGTGAGAGAGCGTAAAACGCTGTATATCCTGATTGATGAAGCACACTTATTGGACATGCAGGTGCTGCGCAAACTGCGATTATTGTTTGAGAGGTTCCCTAAAAAACACAGCTTAATACTGTTTGGGCAACGCGATTTATTGTACTTGTTAATGGCCAATTAAACTGACCCACTATCGGCCAATAATTTTGACCCACCCCTGACTGGAATGGGCACTGTTGCCCTTATTCTTCCCGACCTTTGGCCGGGAGATTACCTTGAAGGAGTGGAC
>JAUIET010000020.1 GCA_030429735.1 Gammaproteobacteria bacterium | reverse complement strand
ATTCGCAAAGAGTTCAACGAAGCTGGAGGCCTCGAATGGCGGGCCCTCCGGGAGCCAGCACAATGGCGTTCTTCGTTGTTGTGTCCCTTGCCAATATAGCCGATATTCCCTGCGGAACACGCCTAGAAGAACGCCATTGTGCTGGCTCTAAATGGTACGGACTTATGTTAAGGGACACTAGCGACACAGATGCCCGGCTGCTAGTCTTAGTGATAACTCACAATCCATGTTTACTCCACAAGATTGCTCCGATGCCAAAAAGCATATGCTTCATAGGGCCTGATAACTATCCGGTACTAAACCCTGATGTTACTGGCCATTTTTTCGGTGGTGAGTCAATCCAGCAAGTTATTCTTGCAAAAGCCTTCGCGAATATGGGCTATGAGGTGAGCACCATTGTCTACGACTATGGCCAACCTCAGGGCGAGAAAATTGACGGAGTGACTGTCTGGAAAACGTTTGAGAAGGACGAGGGCCTCCCCGGGTTGCGTTTCTTCTATCCGCGCATGACTTCCATTTTTTCGGCAATGTCTAAAGCCAATGCGGATGTCTATTTTCAATCCTGTGCAGGAGTGTACACAGGTTATGCTGCTGCATACTGCAAACTGCATAAGAAGAAGTTCATTTTTCGCTTAGCTTCAGATTCGGATTGTGTGCCTGATGAGTTACTGATTCAATACGCGAGAGACAAAAAAATCTACGAATATGGGCTCAAACGTGCACATATTATTTCGGCGCAGAGTGACTACCAACAAGCTTTATTGAAGCAACACTATCATCTAGACAGTGTTGTGATTGACATGGCAGTGGAAGAACCGTCCAACGTTGACTCAGCGATGCCGCCAATTGACGTACTGTGGGTTGCCAATATCAGAGAGTGTAAGCGCCCGGATCTATTGCTGCAGCTTGCGCGCCGATTGCCTGAACTGAAGTTTGTAATGATTGGTGGACCGATGGAGGAGGAACCAGAGTTGTTTACCGATGTCACTGCGCAGGCCAGGAAGGAAAAAAATGTTGAATTCCTCGGTGCTGTGCCATACCACAAAGTTGGTTCTTTCTTTAAGCGTGCAAGGGTGTTTGTAAATACGTCTGATATTGAAGGCTTTCCGAATACTTTTTTGCAGGCCTGGGTATGCGGTAAGCCGGTGGTCTCATTTTTTGACCCTGACAATACTATCAAAGAACGTAAACTTGGGGCAGCGGTGGAAAATCTGGATGCAATGACGGATGCGTTGTCCTCATTGCTGGATGATAAAAAGGCTATGGCTCGTATCCAGGCGGACGCGATAGAGTATGTTGAGCAAAAAAATGGTGCAAACACGATCGCCAATGTTTATCGAGATTTGATCGAACAATGCTAGCAAGGCATCGTCTTTCTCTCAGAGAAATTTCTGAGTATATTCGAAGCGATTGTTACCGTAGTACTGGTAACTACGACGCTCTCGGTGTTTTCAGAGCGCTGTTCGTCAATCGCTCTGTGAATTATTGCTTTTGGTATCGATTGTGTCGGGCTCGCTTTTTTCTACTGCGATTTGTTGCCAAACGAATGCATAATATGCTGTCGAGGAGATATTCGATACAAATTCAGTGGGACACTGAAATTGGATATGGTTTGTTTCTTGGTCATCACATGTGTGTCGTTGTAAACTCTACTGCTCAGCTGGGCGACAACGTCAACTTGTCACAATTCACAACCATTGGCGCCAACGAGGGCAGAGCTGCTGTCATTGGCAGTAGTGTTTATATAGGGCCAGGGGTCAGCATAATAGGGAATGTTCGAATTGGTGATGGTGCCACAATCGGCGCCGGTGCCGTCGTAACCCGTGATGTGGAGGCTTACCACACAGCGGTAGGATCACCTGCCAGAGGCGCGCCATCAAAAGAGCCATGCAAGTATATTCAGAACCCCTGGCCGCCCAGCGGCTACGTTGCTGGAAACTAACTGGTGATTGTACGGTAAACGCCGACGGTAGCGGCCGCGATCGAGTCCGGGTGAAACCTCTTTTGAGCTTCCGTCACTATATGTTCAGACATCGTCTCACGTAAGTTTATGTCATTAAGCAAGCGATTGATTTGTATGGCGCAATCATCGATGTCACCTGGTTCGAACAACATCGCCGTCTTTTCATGCTCAACCATATAGGGCACGCCACCTGCTTTTGAAGCGACAACAGGTAACCCGCACGCTAGTGATTGGGCAATAACTTGCGGAGCAGTTTCCTCCTGGGAAGCCAGCAATAGCATTCCTGCCTGTTGAAATTCCTGTACCAGTTGTTCCTGGCTCACACCACCAGTGATTGTTATTTGCTTGTCTAAGTTCGAGGACGCTACCTGATTCCTGACGGAGGTTTCGTATTCGTCGCCAAACACCGGGCCAACAATGCGTAGTTCAATGGAGTCCGACTCCATACCCTCATTGCGCCGTTTTTCTATCAGTTTAGTGAATGCCCTGACCACGTCCAAAACACGCTTTCTTGGTACGACTGTTCCTACAAACAACAATCTGGTTGGGACAGCTTCTCTTTTGAGCGTAAAGAAAGCAGGATCAATTGGGTTTTCGATGAAATGGGTGTTTGACTGAAGTAGATCACCGTAGATCTGGGGTAAATATCGGGAGATTATTATCAGATCTTTGGAATTCTCGAATACGAGCCGTTCATTGCGTGCCATTAGCCAACCCTTAAGAGGGCCAAGAAAACCTTTTTGCAGTCCGGCTTCAATAAATGCGACGCCGTGCGGCGTAACTACATTCGGATAGCCACTGGCAACGGCAGCCAAACCATGCCGATCCTGACCTTCGCCGTGCACAATATCCGGGTCGATCTCTCGGATAATTCTGCGCAGTTTGGGAACATCATAAAGATGATCTGTCAGCAATCTTGGCAGGGCGAGACGCTTCGCAAAATGCACGTGCAGATCACCAACCTGGCGATAGGTTTCGGTGACGCCATCAGCTGATGCAACAACATGGCATTCGATATCGTCGCGTCTGGCTAGCGCGTGTGCCAGCGCATAGGTTACGGATATAACGCCGCCAGTTTGAGTGCCGTCTTCAGTCAGCGGATAATCGCTTAATAGGGCAACCCGTAATTTATCAGCCATTAACGCAACGCTTTTCGGCGCTATCTTCAATCAAGCCGAGCTCAATGGCCAAGCGGCGCAGGCCTTCTTCAATAGAAATAGTGGGCTTCCAGCCGGCGTCATTGATCTTGCTTACGTCACCTGAAAGTATATCGATATCCCCTTTCCATGATGGTGCGCCATACGTTACTTCAGTATCTTTTAGATTCAAGGTATCCATGATCAGGCTAACCAGCTCCCGTATCGACACAGTCCGGCCACCGGATATGTTAAATACTTCACCAGGATTGGTCGCCCTTTCCGCGGCAAACATCAGCCCGGCGACCATATCGTCAACATAGCAGTAGTCGCGCAGCTGTTTACCGCTGCCAAGCACTTCAAGTTTGGTGGGATCTTTTGCAAGCTTCATCATAAGGTCATAGGCAACGTAATGTCGTTGGCGAGGACCGTATGTATTGAATATTCGAACCACGGTTAAATCAAAGTCAAATACCTGTGAGTATCCGAACAATAAACGTTCCGAACAAAGTTTTGTTGCGCCATAGGGGCTTACAGGATCTAGTGGGTGCTTCTCATCGACCGGAGTGTACTGCGGCGTACCGTACGCTGCGGCCGTTGATGCGTAAAGGATGCGCTCTACATTGTGCTTGATCAGCGAGTCAGCGATATTGTACGTGCCAACAACGTTACTTTCAAAGTCGTTTTTTCGATCGTCTACAGACCTGGGTACGGATGCGTTTGCACCCATGTGGAAAATGCTTTGGCAACCTTTCACTGCTTTATCAACTGCTGCGGGATCTTTGAGATCGGCAATGTGCAATTCAATATCGTTTACGCAATGAGCCAAGTTTTCCTCACTGCCACCTGATAGATTGTCCAGAACCCGAACATTGGCTCCTGCTGCTAACAAGCCATCAACGAGATTCGAACCGACGAACCCGGCACCACCAGTAACAAGAACAGTCGACCCTTTCCACATAACGAATTCCCAAATCTGTTTGAAAGTAAATGATTGCTGGACACGACAAAGTGTCATTCCTTACATAGAGGTTAGCAAGCCAACTTGCATATACCTTCGTAACTGTATGCCACTGGTCGGATTTTGGTGATTAAGCAATCAGTTGCCAGCATATTTGATTGTAGAACGACCAATAGGCTCCAATTTTTTCAAGCGCTTGGTAACGTTACGACAATGCGATGTTACTGTCTAGCGTCATACCGTCACTTTAGCTTCACGCCTCAACCGGGTCAGTTCCGCAAGAATAGCGATCGAAATTTCAGCAGGTGTTTTTGCGCCTATATCCAGACCAACCGGCGCGTGCAAGCGCTCGATGGCTGCAGATGGGATGTCCAGTGCCAGCAGGCGTTCCTTGCGTTTAGCGGCAGTGCGTATGGAGCCCAGTGCGCCCACGTAGAAGGCAGGTGTAAGCAGAGCTTCCATTAATGCCATATCGTCAATACGAGGGTCGTGACTGAGTGTGAGCACGATGCTGCGTTCATCGATGGCCAGCTGGCGAAGTAGATCGTCCGGCATGCCTTGTTGCGCTCGGGTGTCAGGTACACGCCAGGTCGCAACGCGCTCTTCACGAGGATCACAGGCAATCACTTCGTATCCAAGCGGTAAAGCCATTTCCGCCAATGATTCCGCCAAGGCACCAATCCCGACCAGCACCAGTCGATATTCCGGCCCATGCGTTTGCAAAAAATACGCGTCATCAATCATAGGCTGGGAATGGCTCTCAGCTGCTTGCAGAGTCCATTCACCGGTCTCAAGGGCAACAGTGCGCAACAATGCGGTGCGATCATGCAAGCTACTGAGAATTTGCGCTACCGGTTTCGACTTGCTGCGCTCAATATACTCTACCAACACGTCCAGTCTTCCGCCGCAAGGTAGTCCGAATCGCTCTCCTTCTTCCTTGGTTTCTCCGTAGCTGGTTAATACCGGGGTGGTACGAAATTCGCTGCCGACGTCGAGTAATCGTGCAACAAGATCGTCTTCAACACAGCCGCCGGACAAAGATCCACACAGGGTGCCATCGGTGGCGCACACCATCATGGACCCTGGTGGGCGGGGAGATGAACCATAGGTGCGCACTACGGTGCACAACCAGGCGTGGTTTCCGTGCTGCAATTGCCGCTGCAGGAAGTCGAAAATGCGGATGTCCGGATCATTCATGCTGGATGCATTGTAAGCCATAAGAGTGCGCGCAGAGTATACGCAACCCGTTGCGGCGGGTTAAGCTCAGTACCTGACATTTCCACTATTCGCCTTGCTGGACTTCCAAGCTGCTGATGAACGCACTACAGCGTCGCCTTCTGTTTACCATTACCGTCACCCAGGGTTTTGCTATTGGTATGAGCTACGGGACCTTCCCGCTCTTTTTGCAACCTCTGGAAGACAGTTTTAACGCAACGCGCACGGCTATAAGCTCCGGGCAAATCATTGTTATGCTGGCCATGTCGCTAGGCGGTTTGGTGGTCGGCAGCAACCTCGATAAAGGCTACCCACGACGCATAATGATGACAGGTGCTGTGCTGATTATCGCCGCGTTTACCGCAGGCTCTTTAGCTCAGCAATTGTGGATGTTGGCCATCGTTGCTTTTGCAATTGGTTGCTGCTTTCCTGCCATAGGGCCGTTGGTGGGCGCGGGCCTGGTCACACGGTATTTTTCAGCGGATCGCGGTCGCGCTCTGGGCGTGATGAGTATTGGTCCACCATTGGGTTCTGGTTTGTGTGCAGCCTTGGCTGGCTTTTGTATTCCGATTGTGGGTTGGCAGGGAACCCTCGCGATGTTTGCGGGTTTATGCACCGTTCTGCTACCACTGATATGGTGGAATGTGCCAGCGCGCTTTGCCGTTGCTGAAAACTCAATCGCGACACATCAACGGTCGGGCTCGTCAATGTTGGACGTGTTGCGAAAACGGATATTTCTGTGGACAGTATTCGCCTATGCCTTATTCATGGGTACGTCAATGGCGTGGACGGTTCACATCGCCGCATTTCTATCTACCATAGGCATGGATGCCATGCAGCAGGCTTCCGTGCTGGCGCTTAGCTTTTGGATGGGAATACCCGGCGCATTGATATTTGGATTTTTTGCCGATCGAGTTAAGCCGGCGTATTTGTTTGCCTGCATGATCGTGCTCACCGGCATGGTGCTGGCCTTGTATGCGCAAGATCTAAGTCAGAGTGCAGTAATTGGTTTGGTTGCGCTGGCCGGCTTCGCAATGGGAGGTGCGGTACCTTTGTACTCAATGCTGTTGTCAGAGCGAATTGACGCGAATCAGTTTGGCAAAGCAATGGGCGTGTCGAATTTCTTTATTCTGCCGATCATGGGTATTGCCGTATTGACGAGTGCCTCCTTGTACGAGCGTTATGCCAATTATGACCTTGCCTTGTTGTTTCTGGCGGGACTACTTTGCGTTTCACTGGCGTGCTTGTGGATCTCGGGTCACATCGCTGAGTAGGGCTGACGTCATTTATTGGTGTACTAACCATGTGTAACTTCCTTGTCTCGGAAATAGCAGGGATAATGCGCGCTGCATACTGTTTACAGAGGCCTTCATGAACGATTCCATTGCGCTACCAGACTACAAAGTATTTGATGCAGACAATCATTATTACGAGGGTCTGGACGCCTTCACACGTCATGTACCCGAAAAAATGCAAGCTCGATGTGTGCAATGGGCAACGATTAATGGTCGCCAGCATCACCTGGTAGGCGGCAAATTGGCAAAAGCCGTGAAGAACCCCACATGGGACCCAATTGCCTTGCCGGGGTCTATCTCGGATTACCTGCGTGGTAATCCACTGGGTCAGGAAGCGCTGGAATTAATGCAAGCTCGCGAACCCTTGCCTGATTACTACATCAATAATCAGGCGCGACTGGCGAAAATAGAAGAGCAGGGCCTGGAAGCTATGTGGTTGTTCCCTACACTGGGTGTGCTTTATGAGGAATTGTTAAAACACGACACCGAAGCGGTTACCACCCTGTTTGGCGCTTTCAATCGATGGTTGCAGGAAGACTGGGGGTGCAACTTTCAGGAGCGCATTTTTGCGGCACCCTATATTTCCTTGTGCGATGTAGATTGGGCTTGTCAGGAATTGGAATGGGCATTGGCCCAGGGTGCGCGTGTTGTCGTGATGCGCCCGGCCTCGGTGTGGACTGCCAGCGACGGCGTGCGTTCACCATCAGACCCGATGTTTGACCCGTTTTGGGCGCGCTTGAACGAGAGCGGCATAACACTGGTTGTACACGCCGCTGATTCAGGCTACACCACGCATGGATATGTAGCGGACGGCTTTAGTTCCGACTTTGATAATCAGTCGTTCGCACCCAATATCAAACACTTCAATATCGAACGCGCAGCGTACGATTTTCTAATCACCCTGACCTATGAGCGATTGTTCGAGCGTTTTCAGAATCTTCGTATTGCGTCCGTTGAAAATGGCGCAGAGTTTCTGCCCGATTTGTTCAGAAAGCTGGAGCAGTCAAAGCGGCGCCTGGCGTCGGCGGGATATTACAAGGAAGACCCGAGTGAGATGTTCAGACAACACGTGTGGATCAACCCATTCTGGGAAGACGATGTCAATGAGGTGGCAGAGTATATGGGAACCGACCGCGTGATTTTTGGCTCGGATTGGCCGCATATCGAAGGTATGCCACAGCCGCTTGATTATGTCGCAGAACTGTCAAAATTCAGTGAGGCAGATAAGCAAAAAATTCTTCGAGATAATGCGAGAGAATTGAATACTCCCAGGCCGGTGTAACACTATGAACAAGGTCATCCTTGATTGGTTCAAGCGAGCGGGTCTTATGCTGATGCTGCTCGGCGTAGCTGCTTGCGAGTCTGGCGATGCTGCTCGACAGTTTGCAGAGAGTATCTATTCGGATGACGCGCTGTGGCTATGCAAACCCGGAATTGCGAGTGATCAGTGCCTGTCGTTAGATCAGACCAGCACAGTATCACGCGCCGACGGCAGCTTTACTGAACAAAACCATGTACCGGCCAGTAATCCACACTTTGATTGTTTTTATGTGTATCCGACGGTCGATATGCGGGAGGAACCCGGTAATACCGAGGACCTTACTGATATTGAACCCATGTTACAACCGTTGGTGAATCAGGCGGCGAGATTCACCAGTTTGTGTCATGTGTATGCGCCTTTGTATCGCCAAATGACGATTGGCACCTATGGTTTGCCTGATGGCTTTAGCACGAGTGAGTTTTTCGAGACTGCTTACTCGGATGTTGAACAGGCATTCAATCACTTCCTCGCTGAGAACAGTGGCAGACCGTTCGTGCTGCTTGGTCATTCGCAGGGCTCTCACGTCTTGATCAGGCTGCTGCAAGAGAAATTCGATGCGAACCCGGCCATGCTCGAGCGCCTGATTTCTGCGCTCATTATTGGTCCTGTTGGTGCGCTTGAAGTCCCGCAGGGCGATACTGTGGGTGGCAGTTTTCAAAATATTCCATTGTGTACCGCCGCCAATCAAAGCGCCTGTGTTATCACCTACGACAGCATCGCTGCCGGCTCTGCTGCTATACGCCCGCCTGGGGCGCGGCCCTGTGTTAACCCAACACTATTGGGTGGCACCAACAACGTGCTGCAAACCACCTATTGGGAATCAGACAATGGTCTGCCTTTTCCATTCAATACACCGCAACCTTATGTAGCCTACGAGGCATTGCACAGTGCAGAATGTGAAGCTGATGGTTACCTGGGTATAGGCGATATAATGGGTTTGCGTGCGCCACCGTTGCCGATCAATGTGCTGCAATCAGTATTAGGCACAAGCTTGCACGTGCCGGACGTAAACTTTGCGCTCGGTGATTTGCTACGTATCGTCGAAAGCCAGGCCAGCATGTTTAACTAATGTCGCGCAGCTATCAGCATCATTACTATCAAAGTACAGACGGTCTGCGTCTCTACGCACGGGATTATCACGGTGCAGATGATAAATCGCCGGTTGTTCTGTGCATGCATGGGCTGACTCGACATTCTGTTGACTTCGAAGCCCTGATTGAGCTCTTGCCTACCGAGTACCGGGTGCTTAGCGTCGATCAGCGTGGGCGCGGTAAATCTCAGTACGACCCTAATCCCGACAACTACCAGGTGAACGTATACGTCAACGATATGTTTCACCTGCTTGATTCGCTCGACGTCACGCAGACGACACTAATTGGCAGCTCAATGGGTGGCATCATGGCCATTGTGATGCAGGCACGAAGGCCTGGGCAGTTTTCTGGAATTGTGCTGAATGACATAGGTCCGGAGCTTGATCCGGCAGGCATGCAACGCATAAACGCCGCGGTCAGCGATGCCCCGCCGGTTGCAAGTTGGGAGGAGGCTATTGAACGCCTGCAAAATGATCTGCAGCACGCATTTCCGAAATACACCATGGCAGAATGGCAGGAACTTGCGCAGCGATTGTATCGTGAGGACTCGAACGGTTCACCAGTATTGAATTATGACCCACTTATTTCTCGTCCAATGTCGGCACGCAGCGACGATTCTTCCGACGTGCTCTGGTCAATGTTTGATGCCGCCTGCGAATTGCCATTGTTACTGATACGTGGCGAGCACAGCGATTTACTTGGCATGAAGTGCGTTGCAAGAATGCAATCAAAACATCCTGAGTTGCAATTTGTTGAAGTGCCTGACGTGGGTCATGTACCCGTTTTGGACGAGCCGCCAGCGGCTGAAGCAATCATCGAGTTTCTAAGAACAGTACACGCCGTCTGAGGCCTGCTCGGCCATGATAAGAAAACTGGTCGATGTTGAAGTTCACGAGCACGCCACTTTGGCCTGGTCGTTTGTGTATTTCTTCTGTTTGCTGTGCAGTTATTATATTTTGCGTCCCATTCGCGACGCGATGGGGATCAGCGCAGGCATTGAAAACTTGCAAGTGCTCTACCTGGTCACTATTGTTGCGATGTTGGCGCTGGTGCCGCTTTTTGGCTGGCTAACATCCCGGTGGCCCAGGCGTCAGTTTTTGCCCGTCATTTATCTCTTTTTCATTTCCAACCTGGTGTTGTTTTATCTGGCGTTTACCTGGTTTCCAGAATCCACATTGCTTTCACAAGGATTCTACTTGTGGGTGAACGTTTACAACCTGTTTGTTGTTTCGGTCTTTTGGAGCTTTATGGCCGATGTTTTCAGTGACGATCAGGCAAAGCGATTGTTCGGCTTTATCGCCGCAGGTGGTTCAGCGGGTGCAATCGCCGGCCCAACGATTACTTCAAGCTTGATTGGAATACTAGGGCAGCTCTGAAAAATACCCAATGCCTCTGCGCGGCCTGTAGCGTGCCGTGATGAGGCGCGTTCCGAAGGCCAGTGCTGGTTGTCCCTGGCGAGGAGCGCAACGAAGTCACGGTGCGCTACAGGCCGCGCCCTCCGGGGCTTACAGGCGAATCCAGCCTTTTCGTTGCGAGTTTTTGGCGTACGGCCAGTATGCCTGCAAACTCGCGCCTCAATGCTGGATTCGCCTGTAAGCCAGAGGCATCGGGTATTTTTCAGAGCTGCCCTAGGGCAACAACAGATGATGTTGGTGTCGGCCGGGTTTCTAATGTTCGCCATTGTCTGCATCAATCGGGTAGTGCGCGCTGATGAAATGATGGGCGAAGTTGAGGAACAATTGCATCCCGAAAAAACCGGTGTGAATACAGAAGATAAAGAGCAGTCTCTGCAAGGTGGCTTATGGGCAGGTGTCGCGTTAGTCGCCAAGTCACCTTACTTGCTGGGAATTTGTGCGTTGATGCTTTGTTATAGCGTATTGTCAACGTTTCTCTATTTTCAACAAGTGCAGATCATCGCCGAACATTTTTCTGATTCGCAAGCGCGCACAGTTATGTTTGCTCGAGTGGATCTGGTGGTGAATGTTCTGACCATAATTCTTCAATTGTTTGTAACCAGTAAATTGATTCGCTGGCTGGGCATTGGTAGGACGCTGGCAATAGTGCCGCTGGTGCTTGCGTTGGGCTTACTTTTGCTGGGCATGGCACCAACGCTGGGCTTATCTATGTTGGTGGTAGTCATCGGTTTGCAGATTGTGCGGCGTGCCGGATACTACTCAATAATCAACCCGGCACGTGAGGCTTTGTACGTGGTGCTTAGCCGGGCAGAAAAATACAAAGCAAAGAACTTTGTCGATACGTCGGTGTACAGGG
Source organism: Gammaproteobacteria bacterium (assembly GCA_030429735.1). Classification (GTDB taxonomy): domain Bacteria; phylum Pseudomonadota; class Gammaproteobacteria; order Pseudomonadales; family JAUIET01; genus JAUIET01. Next base: position 16,932 of record JAUIET010000020.1, on the reverse strand, counting down.
GTGGTGACGCAATTGCGGCCGGTCTTTCCGGCGTGTTGCGAAGCGCTGGTTTCAGTATTGCCAATATCGCGTTCATGGCAGTACCGCTGGCATTGGTTTGGGCGGGAGTCTCGCTCTGGCTTGGCCGTAAACATGATCAAATGACTCAGGCCAGCGAACGTGGCTAAGCGCGTAGACGCTGCAAACAGATGGTGTAGACTTCGTGTTCATTCTCAATAGTACGCCTGCCACGGATTTTCTGCGGCCGTTGTATTGCAAGTGATAAGGAAACAGTGTGCCTGCTTTTTACAAAGAACTAGTCTACAAAACCAAGCTGAAACTTGTTGGCGGTATGTTGTCTAAACCGCAATCCAAGCCTATGGTGTTTATCGGTGCGGGTTCCAGTAATGAGCTTTGCAAAACCATCGCCCAGTTTGGTATCCGTAAGTTACTGGTTGTAACTGATGGGCCTTTGCGTGAGCTGGGCATTTTGGATGATGCGCTGGCAACCCTGGCAGGCGCAGGCGTGAGAGCCACAGTGTTCGATGGCGTTTTACCGGACCCAACAGCGCAGCTGGTCAATGAAGGCCTGGGAGTGTTGCGAAAAGAAGGCTGCGACTCTGTGTTGGCCATTGGCGGCGGTTCATCTATTGATTGCGCCAAGGTCATTGCGCTTGCTGCGGCAAACGACTGCTCCGCGGAAGACTGCATTGGCGCCAATAAATGCAAGTTACCTACTGTGCCATTCTTTGCAATACCAACAACTGCGGGCACCGGGTCAGAAGGAACCTGTATTGCCGTTATTTCAGACAATGAAACGCATGATAAAGGCGGTGTCATCGATAACAGCATGATACCCAAGGCAACAGCGCTTGACCCGGTTCTGATGCGTGGCTTACCGCCCCATATCACCGCAGCAACCGGTATGGACGCGTTAACACACGCGATCGAATCGTATATTGGAACGATAGGCAATGCTGAAACGGATTTTTATGGCCTGGCGTCTGCGAAGCTCGTATTTCAGCAATTACCCGAGGCCTGTCGCAATGGCGACAATCTGGAAGCACGCCAGGCGATGGCGCTGGCGTCTTACTACGGTGGGCTTGCAATTACCCAGGCCCTGGTTGGCTACGTACACGCAATCTCGCACAACCTCGGCGCGCGTTACGGCATGCCGCATGGTCTTGGCAATGCCATGGTGTTGCCGCACGTTCTCGATTTGCTAAAAACAGACGCCGCGAAGAAAATGGCGGAAATTGCGGTACATGTGGGTATAGGTGAAGTGGGCGAAACAGACCAGAACCTTGCGAACAAACTGGTAGAACGTGTTTGGGCCCTGAATCGCGAGATTGGTATTCCCGGGACAACTGATCTTGTCAAAGAGGACGATCTTGATGAGCTGGTAGCGGCCTCATTGGCAGAGGGTAGCGGCTACCCGACGCCTAGATACTTCGAAGAAGACGAATGCAAATCGGTGCTAAAGCAAATCAAAGCTTGAGCTTTCATTTACCGATGTCAAAAGTATTGGAATTGCAAATATGACGATCGACGTTCAGGGCTATTGCGCGCCCGAATTTAGTGCAGTGAAACAGGCGTTCACTGCAAATTTTGAAGCTGGATTGGATATTGGTGCCAGCGTGGCTGTGACTGTGTCCGGCGTTAACGTTGTTGACCTTTGGTCTGGTGAGTTGGTAGACACGGACGGCGAGCGCTGGCAGAAAGACACCATTGTTAATGTCTGGTCTACGACTAAAACCATGGCTGCGATCGTGATGCTAATACTGGCGGATCGTGGTGAACTCGATTTTTATAGAAAAGTATCAAGCTACTGGCCCGAGTTCGCCAAGAATGGCAAACAAGACATAGAAGTACGCCATATCATGAGCCATTCCGCAGGCCTGTCGTCGATTGAGCAGCCTGTCGTAATGAACGATTTCTGTGATCATGAAAAAATAATAAAAATGTTAGAAGGGCAGGCGCCCTGGTGGGAGCCGGGTAGTAAGAGTGGTTATCACGCGATCACACAGGGGCATTTGCAGAATGAGTTGGTGCGAAGAATTACCGGGCAATCGCTGGGCGCGTTTTTCAGAACCCAGGTTACAGACCCTCTGGGCGCGGATTTTCACATTGGTACCTCAGACTCATTGCTGCCCAGAATCGGGTTTTTGAAACCGCCCGAGCCAAGAGATATGCAGGGTATGGATGCTAACTCCATAGCCGCTCGCACTATGAATAATCCGGAAATGGATGCCCGCGCTCCAAGAACTGAAGCCTGGCGCAGCGCCGAAATACCAGCTGCTAATGGTCATGGCAACGCGCGATCCGTTGCCAGAATACACAGCGCCATCGCCTGTGGTGGTGAGGTTGACGGTATTCGTTTGCTGTCTGAAGCTGGGTGCCGAACAATCTTCGATGAACAAACTAACGGTATAGACCTGGTTCTAGGAACCCCGGTGAGATTTGGCATGGGCTTTGGGCTCAATACCGAGTCGCGGGTGTTTAGTCCCAACGCCAATGCCTGCTATTGGGGAGGGTGGGGAGGTTCTCTCTCGCAAATTGATCTCGATGCCGAGATGAGTTTTGCTTACGTGATGAATCGTATGCGCTCAGGAACTACGGGCGATATGCGAGCCGCTACACTGTTGGCGGCTACCTACAGTTCCCTGGGCTAGAACGGTTCAGCGCGGGTCCAGCGCCATTGAAGGTGATTGCTGCCATCAAGGCGTGGCGATTGAGGCCATGCCCGCTGTCAAATATTTGTTCCAGAGTGGTGCTAGCCTTTTGAATCTCATCCTTTCGCCAAAGTGACCTGTCTTGATCGGCGAGCAGTACCAGCTCGCCTTCTGTAGTGAACCGGGCATGACGACGACTGTGCTGCAGTACCATCAGCGCCAGCAAAGCCCGCACTTCTGAATTATCCTGCATGGTTTGGCTTAACACGTTTCCGAGGCGCAGCGCTTCCTCTAATAGCTCCATGCGCTGCTGTTGTTCGCCGTTGGCAAGCCAACCTTCATTAAAAATCAGATAAATGGCGGTCAGCACCGACTGAAGCCTGGCGTGTAACTCATCATCGGCTGGCATCTGATAGGGAATACCTGCGTCCCGTATCTTGTTCTTGGCGAGCAACTGACCGTATTGCTGGCGGTAGAGTTGCTCAACATTGAACGGCTTTTCCACAGCGCTCAAAAGCCGTATTAGACGTTCAGTCTTGCGCCATAGACCAGACGGGTCGCACTTCGATCGAGCCCGCGGCGGCAGTGGGAATCATTGCAGCCAGCTTGCAGGCCTCGTCCAGATCGGTGGCCTCAACCAGATAAAAGCCACCCAGTTGCTCCTTGGTTTTACAGAATGGCCCATCGGTGAGCGTCACATCACCGTCTCTGATTCTTACCGTTGTAGTCGTGTGTACTGGCTGCAGTCGTTCACCACCCAGCATATGCCCATTGTCGACCAAATATTGGGAGAACTTGCCGTAACCAGCCATAACCTCATCTTGCCGCTCCGGTGTATAGCTGTCCCAGAGAGCTTCATCTTCGTTTATCAAGAGTACGTATTGCATAATAGTATCCTGTTCGAGTAGCGTCGCCCAATGCAGACGCTTACTATAACAACGATCGCCAAGCATTGTTTTTTATAACGCGGCGCGTTTTTTTGCTTAATTTTGGAATACGGTCCTTTGGCTGGCAGTTACTAGACGTTTTCAGGAGTTTCTATGCACTTATCTCGCTATCCGCGCTTACACTTTGCGCATTTGCCCACCCCTTTAGAACCCATGGAACGCTTGGCGGCGGAGTTGGGCACTACAAACAAGTTGTGGATAAAGCGTGACGACTGCACTGGCCTCGCAGGTGGTGGCAACAAAACCCGTAAACTGGAGTTTCTTCTGGCAGATGCCCTGCACAACAAGGCTGATACTGTTATCACCCAGGGCGCTACACAATCAAACCACGCTCGGCAAACGGCAGCGATTGCTACTAAATTAGGTTTGCAATGTCACCTGTTGTTGGAAGATCGAACTGGCAGCGACACTATCGACTACAACGCTAATGGCAACGTGTTACTCGACCAACTATACGGTGCCCACCTGAGCAAGTTTCCTGGTGGCACCGATATGAACCAGGCAATGGAAGACAAAGCGGCAGAGCTTCGGTCTGATGGTGCCAAGCCTTATATTATTCCAGGTGGAGGTTCCAATCCTATTGGTGCGTTGGGCTATGTGAACTGCGCGCAAGAGTTGCTTTACCAGGCAAATTCTCAATCGCTTAGAATTGACTGCGTCGTTCATGCAACGGGTAGCGCCGGCACGCAGGCTGGGCTAGTGACCGGTTTTTGTGCTAGTGGAAGTCAGATCCCGGTGCTGGGAATTGGTGTTCGCGCGGCCAAAGCCGCTCAGGAGGAAAACGTATTTGCACTGGCGCAACGCACGGCTGACTATCTGGGTCTGCCCGGCGCTGTAAAACGCGAAGACGTTGTAGCCAATTGCGATTACGTGGGTGAGGCGTATGGCTTACCCACGCAGGGCACCCTGGATGCGATCCGAACACTGGCACGTACCGAGAGTATTCTGCTTGACCCGGTATATTCAGCCAAAGGTATGGACGGATTTATCAATCTGATCAAGGAAAATTACTTTGGTGAGAACAAGAATATTGTGTTCATCCATACCGGCGGTGCACAGGCTCTGTTTGCGTACAGAGAGGATTTTGGCTATCCAGAGGTAGCTTAGCTTGTCTGAAACTTGCACACTCAGATTTGATAAATCGTTTACCCAGCAAGAATCAATCCCGGAGGAGGGCATTTCGGCAGCGGTCGATGTGATGCGCTCCGGAAGGCTGCATCGCTACAATACCGTGGGCGATGAGCCGTCGGAAACTGATTTACTGGAGCGCGAATTTGCCGAGTACCTCGGCGTGAACTTTGCACTTGCATGTGCATCCGGCGGCTATGCACTGCAAATTGCCTTGCGTAGTGCAGGTGTTTCGAGCGGCGATCACGTGTTTTGCAACGCCTACACCTTGGCGCCCGTGCCGGGTGCCATTCATAGCGTTGGTGCAATTCCGGTATTCATTGAAACCACGGATGCTTACACCATTGACTGTGAACATCTGGAGCGAGAAGCCAGCAAAGGCAAAGCCCGCTATCTGTTGCTTTCCCATATGCGTGGCCATCTCGTGGATATGGATCAGCTTATGTCGGTCTGTCAGGCACACGATGTCCTTGTGATCGAAGATTGCGCGCATACCATGGGTGCCAGTTGGAATGGCCGCAAGAGTGGTACGTTCGGTCATGTCAGTTGTTTTAGTTGCCAGACTTATAAGCATGTTAACGCCGGTGAAGGAGGCTTACTGGTCAGCAATGATCCAGCGCTGATGGCGCGCGCGATTGTCTGTTCCGGCTCATATATGTTGTTTGGTAAACATCAGGCGGCACCCGATATCGCAGCGTTTGAGGAAGTTAAGTACACCACCCCGAACATCAGTGGTCGAATGGATAATCTGAGGGCCGCTGTTCTGCGCCCACAGTTGCGGCAACTTGAGCGGCAGTGCGTACGCTGGAACAGCTTGTATCATGCTCTGGAGAATGGTTTGAGAGGGGAGCAGGGAATATACCTGCCGTGCAGACCTGAGCGGGAAGCGTTCGTTGGCAGCTCCTTGCAATTTTCTTTGCCTTTGTTGGATAGCGCGCGTATTGAAGAATTTGTATTGCTCTGCGCGGCTCGCGGCGTAGAGCTCAAATGGTTCGGTCGCGATGAGCCGCAAGGCTATACCAGCCGGATTGACAGTTGGCGCTACCTCGCCGATTTGCCTGAACTGCCGAATACTCGGCGTGTGCTGGCCCATATGCTGGATCTGAGATTGCCATTGACCTTTGACGAACACGACTGCAAGGTGCTAGCCACCATCATCAAAGATGTCTATAAGTCAATATGTTAGAGGTCGAGTATGGTTTCAGTGCCATATTTAGCGATCACTACCGCTAATTGCTTGTGTCAACAGTCTTGCGCTGTTCAGCTGTTCGCTCATATGGGCGTAGCATACTAATCACTTTGTAGCCCGGTATCTCCTCATGCTTTTGTAATTCTCGTGCCAACATCTCTATTTTAGACCAGTGCTTTTGCACCAGGTTTTCTGAAGATTGCATAACCTTTTGCTTGAGTGCTTCAAACTCCGCATCATTATCAATGCATCGACGCAAAAGATACTCAGCGTTGTCATAGTCGTCCTCAGCATTGGCATCAATGAAGTCGCCGTCAAAACCAGCGCGTTTGTCGCTCTGAAAGCCCGCGTACAAGGTGACGGCATTGGCCAGTAGCAACCGTCGATCTGGCTCTACACCATGAGTCTCTTCAAACTTTATGCAAAAAGGTTCGTTGAGTCTGTCGAGTTCGCGGATGCTGAGTTTTGTGATTCGGCCACCCAATTGAATACCTACTACTGCGTGGCCAGCTTCGTGAAATGCAAGAGTGACGGGGTAGTGAATCATAGCAGTTTATTCATTGCACTCTATGGCGTGCCTGGCAGTCGTGCGGCGCAACAGTGTAAAGCACTGGCTTGAGCATTTTCAACGGTAGCGCGGAAAGTTGCTTTTACGTGGTTAAATTTTATACGCAAACCATGTAGATCGTGATCCATTAGGTGGGCTGTTAATTCGATATGAAGGCGAGAATACTTGGTGTAAGCAAGCAATTGCGAGACACCGGCTTTTACTCGCAAACTTGGGTCACAGGCTTCGACATAAAGTCTGGCTCTCGCCTCAATAAACGAGTTCATATCGTATACTTCGACAGTGGAATAGCTAAGAGCAAGCAGCTGGCGTTTAAGTTTTTGACTACTATTTGGCCAGATAGTTAGGTGCTGCAGTAGATGCATCATCTGGGTCAGCCGTTGGTCTACAAAAATCGTTGAAATGGAATGGGTTTATCGCTATGGAAAGATGCATGAAATTGAGTGATAAAAAATGCTGAGCAGCAGAAGGGCGTTCTTGAAGTTAGCGTCAGGTGGTTTGGCCACTGCCACCCTGCCAGCAAATTTATGGGCCGATACAGATTCATCTGAAAACCTTCATGCCGAGGTAGCGCGTATTGCGGCGCAGTTGGCCAAAAGCAGGCGAACCCGCTTATTGGTTTTATACCCAGACGGCTGTCAGGCAAACCTGCAACCGGTCGCTCGCTTGTTTAATGAGCTGACTGGTATCGAAGTAAACCTTAAAAAAGGCTCGCTGGATGAAATTTCTGCGGAGCTTATACTGAACGAAAAACTTCGCACCAATAAGTTTGACGTTGCGATTCCGGCTACATTTGGTATGCCGGACTTGATCGATTCGGACAGCATTTTTGACCTTAGCGAATTTGCTGAGCGTTACCAACCTAGCAGTTTCGAGCCTTCGCTGTATCAGCACGGCGATCATTTTGCGACACGGCTGTATGGATATCAAACCGATGGCGATTGCTATTTGATGTTTTACAATCGCGATTTTTTGGAAGATGAGCAGTCTCAGAAACGATACGAAGACATGTTTGGCGAGGCATTGCGAGTGCCCAAAACATGGCAAGCGTTAGATCGCCAGCTTGCGTTCTTTCACCAACCTGAACAAGATCGCTTTGGCGGCAGCCTTTTTCGCAATCGAAATTATACCGCCTGGGAATTTTGGGTAAGGCTGCATGCTAAGGGTGTGTTGCCATTCGGTGACAACATGCAATGCCAGTTGACTAAAAATGAAGGCGTGGAAGCACTGCAGGAGTTAGCCGATGCTAGCGCTTTTTTGGAACCCGGTGTTTTGCAAAATGGTCTGTTTGAGAACTTCCGCTCGTTTGCGCGCGGCAATAAGTACTGCAATATAGGCTGGGGCGGCACACAGAAGTACTTGAATGGCCCACAATCTGCTGTCAAAAATCGACTGGTCTACACAGCATTGCCAGGCGGTATTCCTGGCCTTGAAGAACCATGGTTGCCGTTTTTCAACTGGGGCTGGAACTTCGTCGTCCCAAGAAGTTCCGAGCAGGCAGAGCTAGCCTATCTCTTCTGTTTGTTTGCGAGTACATCGGTGCCTTCAACCTTATCAGTCCGAGAGTCCGAAGGATATTTTGACCCGTTCAGAATAGAGCACTACGATGATCCGCAAATTAGGAAAACGTATTCGCAAGACTTTCTAAACACCCACTACTACAGTATGAGCAATGCATTTCCCGACCTGTACATCCGAGGACGGGGTTTGTACTTTGATGTATTGCGTCAGGCAGTCTTTGCGTGTGGTTCCGGTATGACATCTGCTGAGCCAATACTCAAATCGGTTGCTGAGGCCTGGGAGAAAATAACCGACGAGTTAGGACGTGATCAACAGCGTCGCCAGTGGTCTTACCTTAAAGAGCAGGTGTACCCAAGCCGATTGCACAGCGTTCTTGCTTAGTAAAACTGTTGATGAACCTGCTTCGAGAAAAACTAGCGAGCATCAGTCAGGCTCACAACCTGATCTGGTTGGTCATCGTTGTTTTTGGCTCACTGTTTACTTATTACTTTAATCAGAACGCTAAACTGATCACTGCTAATGAACACAGGCTTGCATTTGAGGCGCAGGTTTTGCCACGCTACGCGTTATTGTCTACCAGTATTGATGCAGTAAACCTGCGGTTAAACGCCATCGCCAGTTACCTGGGAGTAACCGATCAAGCATCGGAAGAGACATTCAGTCAATACGCGTTGCGATTGGGTGTTGAGCAAACTGAGGTAGAGTACTGTTGGGTTAGTCTGCAACCGTTTGTGGTCCATTCCTTGCTCGATCGCAGCGATTCTCGATGTGCAGAATTTAGCCCTCTGCAAACGTCAAACGTATTTTTTGATGAGAAACCGAGAGCACTATTGTCTTTGCCTGTCCACTCCGAGAATACAGTAAAAGGCTTTGCCGTTGCAGTTGTGCCCTTACAGGCGTTGATTACTGATAAATCAGGCTCAGATAAACTGCATGAATTTCTGGTTTTGATGGATACATCCAGAAATCTATTTCAGAGCTATTCGATCAGTGATAACGGCATTGCCTCAACGGAAGCCATTGGGCAGTACGTTTCCAAGCCGGGTCTGACATTCCCTTTAAAGCGCATTGGTGCCTTTGATTTTGTCTACGTTGCTAAACCAGTGGAATCTGATGTTGCGTGGTTTGGCTACGGTAGCCTGTCGCTAAACGCCTTGATATGGTCACTGTTTTTTGCCATGGCATTATACGTGCGCGCCATTATCTACCAGCGCTCGGAAGTGCAAAGGCAAGTAGACATTCGAACAGAGGAGCTTTCACAGTTTTCATACAGGGCCTCTCATGACCTAAAGTCACCACTGTCTAACATCGGCGGCTTGGTTAGGTTCGCACAACAGGATGCCCGTGACGGAAACGCGGCAGAGCTGGACAAAAACCTTGCAAAGATAGCCGAGCACGTAACAAGACTGCAGAATCTGGTGGGTGATATTCTTGATCTGGCGATGTCAGATGTTAAAGCGGGTGCTAATGAATGGGTTGATCTCAACAGACTGCTGGAAGTCACGATTGACAACAACGCTGCACAGGCCAGTGCACATGGTGTAACGGTGAAGAAAAATTTTGCCTCTTTGCCAGATATCCAGTCGAGTAATATTCGCTTGTTGCAGATCATGGACAACCTGGTCAGCAATGCAATAAAGTATGCTGACCAGAGTAAACCACGGCCGACGGTGACGATTGAAACGAAAATGACTGATGATGAGGCAGTGGTCCTGGTAACAGACAATGGAATTGGTATCCCGGATCAGCACATGGAAGATTTGTTCACCGTGTTTACGCGGTTTCATCCCGAGCACGGGCAAGGAAGTGGGCTAGGACTGTCAATTGTAAAACGTCACGTTGATAAATTAGGTGGTAAAATTAGGGTGGAAAGTACTGAGCAGATCGGAACTGCAATCAGTGTCAGCCTGCCGCTGGCAAGGGTTGGGAAGTGATGACAATACAATCGATACTGATCGTCGACGATGGTGAAGACGATCGATACATTATTCGACGATACTTGAGAGAGATTGATTCAAGTTGGCATTTATTTGAAGCTCGCAATGGACGAGAAGCGCTGGAATTTTTGAGCGATTTCGAAAAACAACGCACCGAGTATCAACACAAATTCCCCCCTACCTTGATATTGCTGGATATCAATATGCCGGTTATGGATGGGTTTGAATTTCTTCAGGAGTTTGCCAAGCTTCATCAGTCTGAAAAATACCAGTCGGTGGTATTGGCTATGATCAGCTCCAGCGATAGAGGTGAAGACAAGGCCAAAGCTCAGCAGTACCCCTTTGTTAAAGGCTTCATTGAGAAATGGCCGGAGACCGCTGAGAGTCTGCACGAGCAGATAAACGCCATAGTTTGATTGATCGCTTCGCTCACCGCATGGCGAGCCAGCAGCATATTCCACAGGCCATAGCCAATCAGGGTATTTCCCACACTTTGCCACAACACAACTGCCCAGGCGCTGGCTGCAGCCGAGCTGATGCTGCTGCTCATTGCCGGCCACCCCTCGAAATAGAGCGCTAATAAAGCCAGAGGGGGTACAGCAAACAGTGATGACCACGACAGAAACCCCAGTATATTTATTCTGCCTGCACCTTTTGCGACGAGATTGCCTGCCGCCCAACTGCTTGCTGCAGCCAGCGTGATAAGTACGCCAGACACAGTGGTAAATTCATCCGTATTAAAAATAATAATGCTCAAACCCGTGAAACACACGAACAAAGCAAACAACTGCTGTCGCTTTACGATTTCGCCGTGAATAAGCATTGCGAGTAAAATGGTGATGAATATCTGCATCTGGATAATGAGCGATGCCAAGCCAGGAGTGATGTCATCTTTCATGGCCCAGAACAATAACCCGAACTGACCGCAACCAATGAACAAGCCATATGCTGCTAACTGCCGCCATGAGGCCGCCGGCTTTGCAAAGATAAACACCAATGGTATGGCAACGAAGACAAATCTCAGGGTAGCGAAGGTTAACGGCTCAAAGGCAAGCAAGCCGTGATGGATCACTACAAAGTTTGAACCCCAAATGAAGGCGACAACTATGGCGAGAAACTGATGTGAAAAGGGCATTAGGGTGCGCAACTCGATGCGGCGCGCAGCAATAGCTAACGCCAAGACATCAAGTATAACGAAATGCTCTTTCTGGCGCGCTCAGCTGTATTTCCTCGCGCCATAAGCTACGGGGGAGAGCAGCACTCAGAGCTTCATAAACTGTCCACCATCAACCCGAAGAAACTCACCGGTTATCATTCGCAAACGATCACTCAGGAAAAGAACTATTGTTTCGGCCACGTCGTCATCAGCGGGTATCTCGCCAAGTGGGAACAAGGCCTCGATTTCGCTTTTTACGTCGTTTGCGCTGATTCCTCGCTCTTTGGCTTGCCACTCAACATACCCTTGTACGGGAGGCCCCCACATCCAGGTTGGAATGACAGTGTTGACGCGTATTTTCTTGGGCCCCAATTCTTTGGCTAAAGCGATGGATGCAGCCCGTAGGGCACCTTTTGAGGCCGCGTAAGCAAGTTGTGGTGTTGGTGGTGGCAGTTCCGTGGCTTGTGAGCTGATTAATACAACAGAGCCCGCGCCCGCGCGTTCAAACGCTGGCACCGCAGACTTGATCAGTTGCACCGAGCCAACCACATTGACCTCATTGCAAAAACGAAAGTCTTCCATTTCCGTTGAGCTCAAATCTCCGAAAGGCTCCGCGGCAGCAACCTGGGCAATGCCGTCAAGCCGACCAAAATGGTCTTCTGCCGCGGCCACAATGCCGTTACATGCATCTTGATCAGTGATATCGAAGTTATGGGCAAGAATTCGTTGACCACTTGGATCCAGTTCCTTGGCAATACCTTCCAGCTTCCCGGCGTTGCGAGCACCAATGACCAGCTTGCCACCATCACGGAGCACGCGCGTTGCAATTTCGCTTCCAAGACCTGGGCCTACTCCTGATACGAGTATCACTTTGTTTTCCAGAATCATTTTTTGTAACCAATTCAATGTTAGAAAGTTGGCATTGGATATTAGGGTGCATACATAACTGGGTCAATGCGTACAGAGTTTCATTGCAGCATGGCAATAGGTATTTGTTTGGGATAGCACAGGACCTTAATCCGCATTGCAAAAACTATTGATTGAAGGCAGTATGAATTGCAGAAAAGCCAGAGTGGAATAGGTAGAGTCTCAGATGTACGAATTTGTTGAACCCTTCGTAAAAGAAGCAGAATCCTTGGCGGCGAGTGAAGATCTAAATTCTGTACTGTTAAAGTTGCGTGAAATGCCGTTCGACGATTTTGGGAAGTTGATTATAGGGCTCCCTGATCCGGCCTGGCCAAACCTGTCGAGGATGTTGCCGGCTATGGCGTCGGCACAGGTGCAAAAATCCTGGACTGGGACTTCGGGTATACCTTTGCTGAAGCAAACGAATGAGTTCACTCGGGTATTGGTTCACAACTATGCGGCATTATCCGGCGACAATCTACAAGACAAAGCGGTGCTTGATTATGGTTGTGGTTATGGTCGAATCATTCGTGCTCTCTATTATTACTGTAATCCCGACAATTTGTATGGCTGTGACCCCTGGGACAAATCGCTGTCTATTTGTGAGCAGGACGGCTTGATTGCTAACTTGGCGCTTTCTGACTACCTGCCTCAGCATTTGCCTTTCGGTGACCGAAAGTTTGACCTGGCCTATGCGTTTTCAGTATTCACGCACCTTTCGGAGCGCTCTATGAGCACCAGTATAAAAGCGCTGAGTAATGGCTTGGTTTCCGGAGGTATATTGGCCATTACGATCCGACCAATCGAATATTGGAACTTTGATAAATCCATTCCAGAGGAACGAGTGAGTAAACTGCAAGAAAGTCATCGGGCAAAGGGTTTTGCTTTTTATCCTCATGCCGGACGTGAAGCAATAGACGGTGACATCACCTACGGAGATACTTCGTGCACAATAGACTATGTGCGAAAACTGGCTTCTGCGGTTGATCTTGAAGTGATTTCTGTTGATCGAACAATGAGTGACTCGTATCAGTTATATGTTTTTTTGCGCAAAAAGAGTCGCGCACGTTGGTATTGGCCTATCAAGAGCTAAACTTGTTGTGGCCAGTTTGCAGGGTCAAGCCCATAGAACCTTTGCAACTGCGCATATAATTCTGGCAGATCAGACTTCATCCGCGCTGATTTTTCGAAAAATGATTCGCTGATCACTGCGAAGAACTCAACCGCCGAAATAGCGCCGTACTCATCTATGATTTTGTTTCGGCGCCGCTCCACGCGCTTCAGAAACGAATCGTATTCGCTATTGAGCACGCTTGACCATTCGCCGTAGTGTGAGCTCTCACGTAGTATGGGCAGGCCGTCCATAACGCCGTTTTCTTCATCCAGTTTGTGCGCAAATTCATGGATTACTACGTTTTGCCCGTCCACTTTGTTTTTCGATCCGTGCATGATGTCGCTCCAGGACAACACGATAGGGCCTCTGAACCAAGACTCCCCGGCCCGCGCGCTGTGTTCATCGAAAACAACATGGCCGTCATGAGTTTTTTGCGTGACGCCATAAGTACTTGGATACACCAAAATAGTTTTGAAACTGGGGTAGATAGGCCGGGTTTGGGCTAACACCAGCAAGCAGGCGTTTCCGGCAATGGTTAGCCGTACCTCGTCGTCAATTTCCTGGCCGTCACAGCCGACAAACACCTTGTCGAACAGAAACAGATTGATTGCACGGTGCAGCTGCAGTTTTAACTGTTCGGGTAAAACCGAATAAAGCCCTACGTTTCGCTCCAGAATGTTCAGGTATCGCGGATTGATCGGTGTATTCGCAATGCGTCTGCGGCGATGTTTTTTAATACGCGAAGTGATCACCCAGGCCAGCACGCCTGTAGCAACGATAAGAAGGAATTGGGCGGCTGACATGGGCTCACATGGTTGGATGTAAGCCCATTTTATAGGGGCTTTGTTCGGGATGCACGGAGGATTGTAATGAGCACCGGCTAATATTACTGGCTTACAGAGCGTGAGGTGTCAGCGTTCACGCAGATTCACACGGTTCAGTTACTCAGGGTTTGTACAGTTGATACACACGATCGATAAAGTCACGCCCCTGCTTTGTAATACTGACTGTTCCAGAGGCTGTGTCGCGCTTTAATACCTCGCAGCGTTCAAGCTTGGCTAAGTGCTCCGGAGCTGCGCCTTCTGTGCTGCCGTGCTTGTCTATATAGCTCAGGGTGTTCCAGGCGGCCGGGGTAAGGTGCTTGTGCAGGCCATTTGCCGGGCAGTGCCTGAGGGCATTTTCGAGTAACATCACGTGGTGTCCTTAGTAGCTAGCCTAAAGCTTAGTACTCTATTCGCCTGGCTAATAAATAATCAGATGGGCGGTGGATTTGAAGGTAGGCTGGTTTTGAACCAACATTGAACCAGCCTGGGACATTGGGCGCAGCACCGGTGGAAATGCGGTGCGCGGTCTGGAATCAGTCAAACAGCTTTTCGCCACGTGCAAATAGCAGGAAAAAGATAAGGCCAAAGAACGTAATGCCAGCTGCAGTCTGGAAAACCAGTGTCCATGAACCAGTTGCTTCCAGGATCATTCCGCTAATGTAAACAGCGACAATACCCGGGATGGTACCGGCCGTATTGGTAATTCCCATCAGCGTTCCCGCATGACGTGGCGCAATATCCATATGATTCACTGAGAAACCGCCCGTTACTGCAGCGGCGAAGAAGTTACCTGTCGCCATTATACCGATGGCCAGCCACGCCGATTCCGCGTAGCCGACTAAGGATAATGCGCAGGTGATAGAACCAAAGCCAACGGTCATCATGATTTTTCGAACGCGTATCACGGGCATGCCCGATTTGATCATGCGATCGGCTACGTTGCCGGCCAGGTTCAGACCAATGAATGACGTAACGTGTGGGATCATAGACACCCACCCGACCGAGGCGAAGTCGACACCAAGGCCTTTGTTGACGAACGTGGGAAGCCAGGTTAGCAATACATACAGAGACCAATTATTGCAAAAGTGTGCGACCGCTATGGCCCAAACGGCGCGGTGTTTTAAAAATGTTGTCCAGTGCGGCGAAGCCTCGCCAGAGTTTGAGTCTATGCCAGCCTCAATATGAGCCAGCTCCTCGCCGCTGATGGCAGGGTGCTGCTGCGGCGTTGCGGTTACCATCCGATGCCAGAACACATACCAGAAAAATCCAACGGCGCCGAATAGATAGAACGCCCACTCCCAACCCAGTTTCTGCACAATGATGGGTGTTACGATTAGCGCAAAGGCGGTACCAACGGGTATGGCGCTGTTGGAAAACCCAACGGCGCGGGCGCGCTCTGACAATGGAATCCATTTTGAGTAGAGGCTGTAAAAGGCCGGGAAAGTAACAGCTTCACCCATGCCCATCAGTATTCTAACGATTAACAAGGCCGTTAAGCCGAATGCAGCCGCGGGTGGTGTGAAAATCGTAAATGCAGACCACACCAGCACACCGATACCCAGCACGGCTTTGCCGCCATAGCGATCCGCCAACCGCCCGCCCACGATTTGCAGTGTGATGTACCCTAACGCAAACGAGGACAACACCAAGCCTTGTGTTTGCAAGTCCCAGTTGAGATCTTCGGCCATGGGAATAATGGCCACAGAGATATTAACGCGATCGATATAGCACACGAACACTGCGAGGAAAGTCAAGAATACAACGCGCGCTCGTTGCGGTACTGCGGAACTGAATGCCATGCGCATTCCTTTTCTTTGTGATTAGATCCTGAAACCGGGTGCGGAGTCAAACAGAACTGGCAGGGCCCTGATCGCGGAGCGTCTATTGCGTGCTTCGAACCGCAGAAAAACAAGCGTAACTTAATTCGACAAGATGGAATACTCAGTGTGGCGCCAGACCGCGTTAGTGTCCTTCAAGGCCAAGACATATAATTGCGGGGCTTTTTAAACGAGGCATGGCATGAACATTGACTACACAGGAAAATCCATCGTCATTACCGGTGCGGCCGGTGGTATTGGCCGCGTTAGCGCCGAACTGTTCGCCAAGCTGGGCGGTCAGGTGTTGGCGGCGGACATTGATACTGGTGCGCTGAATTCCACTGTTGAACACATAAGCGCGCAAGGTGGCCGGGTAACCCCGTTTACTGCAGACCTGACCCGGCCAGACGAGGTGGACAGGTTTGTTGATGCAGCGTTTGAGCACTTTGGCAAGATCGACGTGCTGTTCAACAATGCCGGTGGTTCCTCTCCCACGCCAATGACAGCAATCGATCGCCAGGAGTTCGAGCGTATTCGCGCACTGAACTTCGACGCTGTCTATCACGCCTGCATCAGGGTGCTTCCGGAGATGGTAAAAAACGGTGGAGGCAATATTGTTTCCACCACATCCAGCGCAGGCACCGGCGCGGTTGCCGGCCTGGCCGTGTACGGGTCAGCAAAGGCCGGTGTTAACAGCCTGACGCGCAGCATTGCCGTTGAATACGGCCGGCACGGCATTCGTGCCAACGCCATCGCACCGTCGGCCGCCAGTGCCGGTATGCGCAGCTGGCTGGAAACGCTGCCCGGCGGCGTCGAAGGTTTCGCCGCCAGGCAGCCGATGCGGCGCCTCGGTGAACCGCAGGAAATTGCCCACGTGGCAGCGTATCTGGCGTCTGACTACGCGAGTTTTATCAATGGCGCGATTATCCCGGTAGACGGTGGTATCGAGGCCATGTTGGCGACCACGCCGATTGATTGATGCGATGCCGGTTAGGTGGCTGAACGAATTATTGGCGCTATTGAGAAGAGGGGTAGAGCTGGATGTTCCGGCTCTTCATCATTAACGGGGGACACCGGCATTCATTAAACTGATTTTGCGACGATCAATTTAATGGAGAACACCGATGTCCCACACAGGTAATATCATAGGCATTTCTGACCTCGAGGTCGAACG
>JAUIET010000019.1 GCA_030429735.1 Gammaproteobacteria bacterium | reverse complement strand
GTTTCTGGCGCGGCGGGAGGACGCCGTGTAGCGGGCTCTACACAAGGACGACCAACAAAGCCAGGGACGAAAAACACCCGCGAATTGAGAAAGTTATTTCCGGGACAGGACACTAGTTTCACGGTTTAATTCCGCGCCAGCAATTGCTCAAGCTCGGCTAAACTGTCGGGGTCATCAATCGTTGATGGTATTGCATAAGCCTGCCCGTTAACGATCTGGCGTATGGTTTTGCGCAGCGTTTTTCCTGACCTGGTTTTGGGTAGACGTTCGCATATATGCGCCTCTTTAAAGCAGGCTATCGCGCCTATCTGGCTACGCACCAATGCCACCAACTCGCTCTGTAATTTGGCCTCATCAATAGTGACACCCGACTTCAGCACAACAAACCCGGTTGGAATATGACCTTTTAGCGCGTCTTCTTTTGCAACAACCGCGGCTTCAGCCACGGCTTCGTGGGTGCCAAGTACTTCTTCAATTTCGCCTGTGGATAGTCTGTGCCCCGCTACATTGATTACATCGTCCAACCGCCCCATAACGTATAAGTAGCCGTCGTCATCAAAATAGCCCCCATCACCGCTGGTGTAGTACCCATCGAAGGTACTCAGGTAGGCATCGATGAAGCGCTGCTCATCATTCCATAATGTATTCAGGCAGGATGGCGGCAAGGGCAACCTGATGGCGATATTGCCTTGAGTGCCAGTCGCAACCGGTTCGCCCGCATCGTCGAGAATTTCAACCTGGTAGCCCGGCGTAGGTACTGTCGATGAACCCGCTTTACAAGGCATGGACTCTATTCCCGTCATATTAGCCGCTATTGCCCAGCCAGTTTCTGTTTGCCACCAGTGATCGATAACAGGCCGGCCGACAACCTCGTTTAACCAATCGTAGGTTGGCGGATCAAGCCGTTCGCCCGCGGAAAAAACACGCTTTAAGCAGCTCAGATCGTAGCGTCGCACCAGGGCGCCGTCAGGGTCTTCCTTTTTAATGGCCCGGAATGCGGTGGGTGCACTGAACAACGCTTTTACGTTGTAGTCTGAGATCACCCGCCAGAACGCGCCTGCGTCAGGCGTGCCTACTGGTTTGCCCTCATACATCACGCTGGTACAGCCTCGAAGCAATGGCGCATAGACGATGTAAGAATGTCCAACAACCCAGCCCACATCGGACGCCGCCCAAAATACATCGCCAGCGTCCATGTCATAGATGGCTTTCATACTGTAGTGCAGCGCAACTGCATGGCCTCCGTTTTCCCGCACAACCCCTTTTGGTTTTCCGGTGGTGCCCGAGGTGTATAGAATATACAGCGGGTCGACACCCATCACCGGCACACAATCAGCTGGTACGGCATTGGCCAATTGACGCTGCCAATCCAGGTCTCTACCCGCTTGTAATTCAGCTACGGCTTGTGGTCTCTGCTGAATAAGCACCGCCGTGGGCTGGTGTTCGGCCAGCTGCAAAGCAGCGTCCAGCAAAGGCTTGTACTCGATTATTCTGGACCCTTCTATACCGCACGAGGCGGACAGCACCAGGGTTGGTTTTGCATCATCAATACGTATGGCCAGTTCTCGCGGGGCGAAGCCGCCAAACACCACCGAATGCACTGCGCCAAGCCGCGCGCATGCCAACATCGCAAACACGGCCTCGGGAATCATCGGCATGTAGATAACCACACGATCACCTTTGCGCACGCCCAGTTCAGCCAGCATTCCAGCCGTTTTACTCACTGTGTCTTGCAATTGCGCGTAGCTATAAGTTGCCCGTGTATCTGTTACCGGTGAATCGTAAACAATTGCAGCTTGCTCGCCGCGCCCCTGCTGCACGTGCAAATCAACGGCCATATGGCAGGTGTTCATCTGGCCATCGGGAAACCATGACTGCTGGCCGGGTGGTGCATCCGAGAGAACGGTGTGTGGCGCCTGATACCAGTCCAGCTGTTCGGCTTTACCGATCCAGAACTGTTCCGGGGTTTGGATCGACGCCTTGTACTCGCTGTTGTAAGTCATCACTGTTCTCTATATGCCATGCGCCTTGAGTGTACCTAAAGTCTTTGCCAAAGGCATACTCAACATTTTATGTGCAGATTATCCAGTAAAATTCTGTGGCAATTACCACCTAGAAAGGTGATCCTATTGCAGGTGATGCTACATCAGAAGACAGAAGGAAAATAAATGAGCACTAGCAATAATGCGTACTGGAAAGCCAATCTTAGACTCATGTTCAAGCTGTTGCTTGTCTGGTTTGTCGTTTCATTTGGTTTTGGAATTCTACTGTTTGACCTTTTAAATACTATCCAGATTGGCGGTTACAAGCTCGGATTCTGGTTTGCACAACAAGGATCTATTTACGTCTTTGTTGCACTAATTTTTATCTATTCAAGAAAGATGGCAAAACTCGATCGGCAATTCGGTGTGGAAGAATAAGGAGCTGTCTGGATGGAGCTACAAACGTTAACCTACCTGGTGGTTGGTGCCACCTTCGGCCTTTACATAGGCATCGCAATATGGGCTCGTGCAGGCAGTACAAAGGAGTTTTATGTCGCAGGTGGTGGCATTCATCCGGTCGCCAATGGCATGGCCACCGCCGCTGACTGGATGTCTGCGGCATCGTTTATCAGCATGGCCGGCATGATTGCCTTTATGGGCTACGGTGGCTCGGTTTTTCTGATGGGTTGGACCGGTGGCTTTGTACTGCTTGCATTGTTGTTAGCGCCTTATTTGCGTAAGTTTGGCAAGTTTACCGTGCCGGAATTTATCGGTGATCGCTTTTACTCACGAACCGCACGCATTGTTGCCGTAATCTGTTTAATCGTGGCGTCAGTGACCTATGTTATTGGTCAGATGAAAGGCATTGGCGTGGCTTTCTCACGGTTCCTGGAAGTGTCATACGACGCCGGATTGTTTATCGGTATGGCGATCGTATTTTTCTATGCCGTGCTCGGTGGCATGAAAGGAATTACTTACACCCAGATCGCGCAGTATTGCGTGCTGATCCTTGCGTACACAATACCTGCCATTTTTATATCACTAAACCTGACTGGCAATCCGTTCCCACAACTTGGCCTGGGCAGCACGCTGGTGGGAACTGATACATTTTTGCTAGACCGGCTTGACCAGGTTGTGATGGAGCTTGGGTGGGCTGAGTACACCACAAGTGCTCGACTTAATATGACCAATATGTTTGCCTATACACTGTCACTGATGATTGGGACGGCTGGTCTACCACACGTAATTATTCGTTTCTTTACAGTGCCAAAAGTAGCTGACGCTCGCACATCTGCTGGCTGGGCTCTGGTATTTATCGCCATTTTGTACACCACAGCGCCGGCTGTTGCTGGTATGGCCCGCTTAAACCTGATGTCGACGATTGAGCCCAGTCCAGGCCAGCACCTTGCCTACGATGATCGCCCTGCCTGGTTCAAGAATTGGGAAAAAACCGGCCTTTTACAGTTCGAAGACAAGAATGGTGACGGCCTGATTCAGTACACTGCAGACCTGACCACCAATGAAATGGTTAAAGTCGACAACGATATCATGGTGCTTGCTAATCCAGAGATTGCCAAGCTGCCAAACTGGGTGATTGCTCTGGTGGCTGCCGGCGGCCTGGCTGCTGCCTTGTCAACAGCTGCAGGATTACTGCTGGCGATCTCTTCTGCTATCTCGCACGATTTGCTGAAGGGAGTATTCATGCCAGGCATCACGGAGAAACAGGAACTGATGGCAAGCCGAATCGCCATGGCAGCGGCTATCGCGATGGCCGGTTATTTGGGCTTCAATCCTCCTGACTTCGCCGCCGGCACCGTGGCTCTCGCGTTCGGCCTCGCCGCCTCATCGATATTTCCCGCTCTAATGATGGGTATATTCTCTCATCGTGTCACCAAAGAAGGCGCCATTGCAGGCATGATCGCTGGATTATGCGTCACTCTACTGTATGTATTCCAGCATAAGGGCATCATGTTTATAGCCGATACCTCCTTCCTTGGCGATATGGCGCCAAACTGGTTTCTCGGTATTGAACCAAACGCCTTCGGTGCCGTTGGTGCGATCATTAATTTCGCAGTTGCTGCAGGCGTTTCCAAGGTCACCGCAGAACCACCGGAAGACATTCGACGCATGGTAGAGAATATTCGCGTTCCGTCTGGTGCGATTGCCACGCAGGATCATTAGTCGTGTAATGCTGACCAACAAGCACATAATCACTGCGTTGATCGTAACTCCTATTCTGGCATTAATAGCCTATTTTGCAGTCGACCTGGCGTTGTCAGAAAAGCCCAAGAGAGCGAAGCCAAACAACAGCTACCCGTTAGCAGCAAAATCAAACTGTCGCTACAGCAGTGGACAATGTAGTTTGGTGAACGGCGACATTCGTATTGAGCTGAGTACCAGCCTCGCTCAACTGATAGTTTCCAGCAGTCACGCGCTGGAAGGTTTGCAACTTGCTGTTGCTGATAGCGCGCAGAATGAACGACCGTTGAGTGCAAGTAAAGATCGCGCACGCCGCTGGTCCGCTGAACTACCCGTGACAATTTCAGATAAGAGTACACTGCGGATCGCCGCGAGCATTGCCGGCAGTATTTACTTCAAGGAAACTAGCCTGGCATTTTTAGCAACAGAAGCTGGCTCTAAACCGGGCCTCACCGGCTTAAGTCGCTGAGCAATGACCGCGAATATCGCCCCAGAAATCCGAGCAATAAGCGATTTTCTTGCAATCTGCCCGCCCTTTGATTTGCTGGATAGGCGGCAACTCATTTGCTGCGCAAGCAGGATTAGTATCAGCTACCATCGTCGCGGAGAACGCATCGATAGCTCAAGCGCCAATTCAGTGATCCGCATCGTCAAAGCCGGCGCCCTCGACCTTTTGAGTGGCGACACCTTACTGGACAGATTAGGCGAGCGTGAAAGCGTCAATTTGCCAAATCTTCTAAAAGAGAACAGGCAGATTTACATTGAAGCCAACGAAGACTCCTTACTGTACCAAATTGACAACTCCCTTATTCAGAAACTTCGCGACAAGAACAGAGACTTCGACCGTTTTTTTCA
The DNA here is from genome assembly GCA_030429735.1 of Gammaproteobacteria bacterium. Lineage (GTDB taxonomy): Bacteria > Pseudomonadota > Gammaproteobacteria > Pseudomonadales > JAUIET01 > JAUIET01. Next base: position 30,082 of record JAUIET010000019.1, on the reverse strand, counting down.
TCGACAACGCGCCAGACGACTGCGGCGTGCCGCCAGGTTCACGCCAAATACCCCCAAACTGATGCGACCTATTATGGACTTTGCCAGTCATTCAGTCGTGAGCTGTGAGGCGTTAACGAGCAGTGCAGAAGCGGCCGTTTTGATGACCGAACACAATGTGTCGTCCATTTTGGTTATCGAAGACTCTGTATTAATTGGCATACTCACTGACCGGGATCTGAGACGCCGGCTTGTTGCCAAACAACTGCCTTATGACACACCGGTGTCAGCGCTGATGACCGACAATCCAGAGGATATTACGCAAAACGCCACCTTGTTTGACGCAATGCTGTTGATGAGTGAGCGCAATATTCATCACTTGCCAATCGTTGAGCAAGGCAAACCGGTTGGTATTGTCAGCGCCAGCGATGTGGTGAAAAACCGTGAGAATGACCCTGTTTATCTGATCCAACGCATTTCTCAACAGACAACGGTTGAAGGGCTGGCAAGCGTTGCCAAAGAGATACCTGAATTATTAAAGGCACTGGTTCCGCAAGGGGCTATTGCAGCACAGATCGCACAGATTGTATCAACCGTGGCCGACCATATTGGTGTCCGCTTGTTGCAGCTGGCAGAGCAGCAGCTCGGCAATGCGCCAGCGCCCTACTGCTGGTTATTATTTGGGTCGCAGGCCCGCCAGGAAATGGTGCTGGGCGGCGACCAGGACAATGCTCTCGTGATTGAAGATTCTGCGACTGAGCAGGATATGGATTATTTTGCATCGCTGGCAGCTTTCGTCTGTGACGGTCTGAATGATTGTGGATTCGATTACTGCCGTGGCAATATTATGGCCAGTAATACTGAATGGCGACTGCGTCTTGGCGATTGGTGTAAAACCGTTAGCCAATGGGTGCGCTCACCCACCGAAGACGCGGTGATGCGCGTGAGCATTTTTTTCGATCTTCGCGCGCTGCACGGCACCCAAACGCTTGCCCATGAATTGCAGTCCCATATGTTGAAAAGTGCCAGTACAAATAGCATATTTCTTGCCATGTTAGCGCGCAATGCTGTATCCAACACGCCGCCGCTGGGTTTCTTTAGGCGATTTGTTCTGGAAAAAAACGGAGATCATAAAAACACACTGGACCTGAAACATCGGGGCATTATACCGATCGTGGATTTCGCTCGAGTCGAATCGCTGCGCTACAACATGCGGGATGTGAACACTCACGCGCGAATAGAATGCTTATCGAAAATGGGGCGCATTGCATTAAAGGACGCACGCAACCTGATCGATGCGATCGACCTGTTGCTTCAGATACGTATCAAAAACCAATATCAACAGCTTCGTGATGGCGAACAAACAGATAATTTTGTGGCGCCTGATTCGCTTTCCGATATTGAGTGCAAACACCTCAAAGACGCATTCTCAGTCATTTCAGACGCACAGCATGCGATTGCCAACCGCTACACCCAGGGCGTTGTGTAAGCTTGCCGTATGTCGCTCGGTAAACGACTTCGCCGCTACTGGCATGGCCGGACTGCCAAAGATCCATTTGCCCGCAGTCTTTTGTCCAGGAAATACCCCACGTTGCAACAAACCTTTGCCGACGCGACAGTGGCGGTGATTGATCTTGAAACCACAGGGCTTGAACCGTCAGTTGCAGAGATAGCGAGCATTGGCTGGGTGCTGGTGGAACGGGGCGTAATCAGAGTGAATACTCTCAGGCACGAGCTGGTACGCGTGCAGCATGGCGTGCAACAAAGCGCTACGATCCACGAACTGTTTGACTCAGAGCTTGAGCAGGGCATTCCGTGCCAGCAGGCACTGCGTAACTTAATGAATGATTGTGCGGACTATCCGTTCGTTTTTCACGGCGCGCAGCTAGATAATACGATGCTCAGCAATGCCCTGCAGGCACACTTCTCTATCCCGCTGATGCAACCCGTTATTGACACTCTGGAACTTGAGAGGCGCAGCACCACTTGGCAGAAAGGGTATGTAAAGCACGGCAGCTTACGCTTACACGAATGCCGTCACAGATATGGCCTGCCAAGTTACAAGGCACATAATGCCGCCATTGACGCATTGGCAACGGCGGAATTACTTTTGGCGATGCTTGCGTATAAAGGGGGCGCCGGCAAAGTTAAAGTGAAGGAGCTTGTTACCCACTGATCCAGACGCTTTCCGTCACTAAGCCGAAGTACTTATATCCTCCAGCCAGTACGAGAACGTCTGATCACTTGATCGGTCGGTCAACACCCGTCATCAGCTCCCTATACAGTTGAACGTGATGCAAGATAGGGTCAAACGTCGCCCTTATTGCCTCAATAATGGCTGGGGTGAACTGTCCTACGACTTCGGCTTCGCCTCGCAGTGTGCGCACTGTGAGGTCGCTGACGATACCTGCGTGTTGCAGAGCCGCACCTGTACTCTGCGCTACGGCATGCGCAGCGAGAAAATTGGCGAGCAGTAATTTCGCCGTCACTTCATCCGCTGCTTGCGAAACGCCTTCTGCGAGTTCGCGTGGTATGAATGCTCCGGTTCCAACTCCGTCAGCGCTCAGCTCAACGAACTCTTCGTTTAGCGACTTCCAGTCCGCTGGAACAAGAACGGCTTCCGCGGCCGGAATGATTGCTTCTTGCTGAATTTCTATATGATCTGTGGCCAAATCTACAAATGCGCTGGTTACACTTTTCACCGCTTTCACATCTGCGGGTTCAGTTTCGCTGTCTAAAGCTTGATTGGCCGCACGTCTCACCCAATCAATTTCTCTGCGTAGGTCCAGTTGCTCTGCCCTTAATTCGTGGACGGTGGAAAGTAACTGCGGATCATCAACTCGCGCCTCGATCACATTGAGGACTTTTGCTTCTCGTGGCAAATGAAACTCGGCCTGATATTCTGAAATTGTATTCGCCACAAATTCGATGGTCGCCAAGTTTTCGCTGACCGAACATTCATACTCAATTCGTTCGGCGCACCCGTCGAGAGCGTCGAGCATATGATGCAAAGACCGATTGTCCTTTAGAATTGCGCTCATCACCCGTTCTTTCCGGGTTGTTGTTGCATTCGCCTGCCGATGCACCTTAGTCTCGATCGCTGTTGATGATGACATTCTAATTCCTCTTTGCTAAACACAAGATATACCCTGCAACAGTCATGCCACGGAATTTGGACCATGATCGAGAGCACCAAATTGACCGATCATGCCTTCGCTGATGCGCAGCAGTTCACAGTTTCGATCAGCGCTTTGACATCTGTTTTATTTTATTTGAAACGATTGCAAGGAAAATGTAGTTGTTACAACAGCATTACTCGGTATAGCTATTGCACGTTTAAACCTGCGGCAAGAGCTAGGCCGATTGCACCGCACCCTCCGGGAAGAAAGATTCGATAAGTGCTCGATAGCCTGAAAGGAAATTTCTGGACGGCATACATATTGCGGCACCCTGCTGTATTGCAACTACTGGAGATTAGCACTATGTATATGTCAACTGGGTCAGTGGCCTTGGTAAAACCCGCTAAGAAGCGAAAGAATATCAAACGAATTGATGCGGATATCCGAATGTTCAGACGCCAGAATGGCGAATCAGAGCGCGCTAAACGTAAATACCGGGCACACACAAAATGGCTTGCTGTGGTGACTCAATCAACAGAGCCCTCTGCAAGAGGCGAAGCCCACAATCGCGTCCCCCTTCCATAGCAAGTAGCACTCGCTGCAAGACGTAAATATTGCACATAGGCGCAAAGGGTGCAAAAAAATGGCACCCTGCATGCATTGGAATTGGCGGAGCGAATACGAAAATGGAGGTTTCTTATGTTGGTTAGCACTAGATTTATACAACAGTTCGGCGTCAATGCGCGTGACGGACTACTAGGCGGATGCGCAGACCTACTGTTCGATGATGCAAGCTGGCATGCACATTTCTTAGAGGTGAGATCGGGTCACGCCCGGCGGCTATCACGTATGGTGGACACCGAACGATGCCTGCCGCTGGACAGGAAATCATGCAAGATTCCGCTCGCACTCTGCAAAGACCAGTTTTTCGGTAAAAGCCCTACAATGACGAACACTGAACTCATGTCCTGTAAGGAGATTTATGGCTATACCGCGATGGTTGGGGATGCGCCATTGGGTCCCGTGGAGGAATTTCTGTTTGACGACGACCATTGGACAATTTCAAACGTAGTGATAGACATTGGGTCCTGGCTCGATCCAGATTTTATCGCGGTACCTGTATCGGATGTACTAGCAATAGATGGTAAGCAGAAAACCATAGATCTACGACCGCAGGTCACTGATAAATTTATCACTCCGCCTGCAGTATTGAATTGAAATGGCTGATATTACGCTGTCAACAGCACTCAGTAAAATGTCACTCCACTAAAAGAAAGTAACATTCTAGTTGACAAAAATACTGCATATCTCGGATCTTCACTTCGGTAAGCACTATGTACCAGAAGTAGGCGACGCATTACAGAAACTGGCACAAAAACTTCAAGTCGATGTGCTGGCGGTCAGTGGTGACGTGACACAACGTGCGAAAAATACGGAATTTGCAGACGCCCTAAGCTATATCGATCAGCTGCCTGCCGCCACAAAAAATGTAGTGCCCGGTAATCATGATATCCCCCTATTCCGCGTGCTTGAGCGACTGCGCACACCTTATGCTCTATTTAATCAGCACTTCGGGCAGAGCGCTCACGCCACTTATTCTGCGGGCGGTGTTCGTATAATTGGTATTGACTCAACGGCACCGCCCTGGCGTGCAGTCATCGACGGCGATATTAGTGCAGTTCAACGAGCCCGGTATCAGTCCTTTTTTGCGGACTGCGAACCGGCGGACCTTCGGGTTATTGTGATGCATCACAACCTACTGCCTGCACCTGTGTTTGGTTCTGCTAAGCCAATGAGAAGAGCCAGGCAAATTCTTGACCATATGACCGATTGCCGAGTTGACCTGGTGTTATCAGGGCATTTGCACCGAGCCTCAATTGGCCATTCGCTTGACGCCTACCCCGGTAAAGACCGCGAACATGGAATAACAGTAGTACAGTGTGGCACATCGACCTCGCGACGCGGGCGCGGCATGGAGCGCGAAAAAAACAGTGTGAATCTTATCACTGTGACTGCCAACCACCTAAGCATCCGACATCTGATATATTTTGGCGAGCAGCAGGAATTTCAATTGAACTCTGAGCATTTGTTTCCTCGCGCTACTCAGGTGTCTTAGCAGTAGTTGAACTGAAATGCCGGACTATTCTACGTTTTTCTCAGGCTTGAATTGGTTGGTGACGCGCAATGTCACGAAGGTCACCAAACTGATCGACAAAGCAATTTCGATACGATGCCAAGCGACCGCTATACCAATTGCTCCTACTGCCCAGATACTTGCCGCTGTCGCCGTACCGCTCACACCATCACTGTTCTTCAGTATCGACCCCCCACCTATGAAACCAATGCCGGCGAGAATGCCTTGCAAAACACGCGACAGAGACTCAGGAGAACCGGCAAGAGCATCAGCGCCAATGAGCGAGAAGCCACATGAGGAGATGGCCACAATCGGAAACGTTCTCAGGCCGGCACTGCGACCGCCTGCTTCGCGATCCCACGCAATCGGTAATGCCAGCGTGTATGCGATGCCCAACAACAATAAGTGGTCCTGAACCAATCCCCAATCCAGATCAAGCATGACTACATTACACCATTGACTGTTGGCCGGTTCAGATCTGACTCGCCTGCGTGATCGTCAATCAAAGCCGCGTGAAAAACCGCGCGTTGCGGTGCTTTGCCAACAAAATAGAATGGATAGCAGGTAATCAGCGTAAGCGTAGTTACAGAGCGGGGGTTCAGCACATAGACGTCGCTTGGTTCGACGATCAGGCGCTCCGTTATTCTGAACGTCCGCGCCCCTTCTGGCGTAGTTAGAATAAGCTCATCACCGAGTCTTAGGTCTTTTAACACCCTGAATGGTCCGTCACGATGCGACGTAATCGCAATGTTGCCATTACCATCCAGGGCGTCGGAATCCGGAAGATGACCGGCACCTGCAGTCATGCTGAATTCGTCCACGCCTGAATAGACTGGAACTGTGAAGCTCACTCTTGGGATGTTCAGCAGTGCTTGTGCCGTTGGCAATCCACCACCGCTGAGAAATCCGTCAGACAACTGCGAAAGCGCCCTTCGGCGCGCGTCTGACCAGAGCGAAAAATCCATACTCATTGAACGTTCTGCGAAGGCATTCAGATTTGGCGTCGCACTCGTTGACATCGCTTCCCATTGCGGCATATCACCAGGCACTTGATTGGAAGGGCCCGCGTCAGTATCCAAACTCTCGCTAGCCCGCGCACCGGAGCTGGCAAGCATTTCAAATCGCTTCTCGGCAGACGCGGCTAACAGCGGTTCTGCGAGCCACACGGCGCCGATGGGCAGTAGTAGCACGATGGCAACACACCAGCAGAGCCGCTCGGCACGCCTTATGGAACAATCAGGAAGAGACGACTTCACTTATTCCTACCCCCAGTCCAAAAGTCAGAAAATCGAGTTTCGATGTGTGCTGGTTTTCGCAACCCGCTTTAGATCCAACACAAGTGTGTAGGAATCCAGCAATTTCCGTACCAGTACAAGTGCCACCACGGCGCTGTTTTCGCGATTCGTGCTTGTAATCGTTACACAAGCTGTGCAGATGTTACTAGAAATCTTGCGATGCAGCGCGAATCGTTGATCGAAACGGCGCTTATTACAGCACACGCAGTGTCTGATAAAAACTGGCACAAAGCCTGCATGGTGTGGAGTGGGTGACACTCAGACAGCATAAAAAACGGTCTGCATGCACTTTCAACAGTAGAGGAGATTTATGATGAACTTTACACTTCCAGACTTGCCATTCGCGAAGGACGCGCTCGCACCGCACATCAGCAAGAGTACGCTGGAATACCACCATGGCAAACATCATGCGGGCTACATAAAGAAATTGAACGATGCCATTGAAGGAACAGGCTTCGAAGACGCCGAGTCCCTGGAGTACATCATTACCAATGCCAGTGGCAAAATCTACAACCTCGCGGCACAAGCATGGAACCACGAGTTTTACTGGAATTGCCTGAGCCCAGAGGGCGGTGGCGACGCTCCCGCAACCGTTGTTGATCGACTCAGCAGCGCATTCGAATCCGTCGAGGGATTTAAAGAACAGTTTCGCGAAGCGGCCTTGAATGAATTTGGTTCGGGTTGGGCCTGGTTGATGCGCAACAAGAATGGACAGCTTGAAATTGACAGCACAACTGATGCAATCAACCCGATCAGTCGTGGCAAGACCCCACTGCTGACGTTGGACGTTTGGGAGCACTCATACTATCTCGATTACCAGAATGCGCGCGCGGACTACGTCGATGCATTCCTAGCCTATCTTATCAACTGGAATTTCCTGGAAAAGCAACTTAGCAGTGAATAACCAGGTTGCTAAGCCAGAAAATTTGACATTCAACCCCACCCCAAGGAGCTTACTATGAAACATCTGCTAACAGGCATCGTCTTATCACTCTTCGCGGCCTTGAGTGCCTGCAACACCTTCGAAGGTATTGGCGAGGACATCGAAGCCGCTGGCGAGAAAATCGACAGAGAGGCGGAAGATAAAAAGAACTATTAGGCAACACGCCTGGTAATTCCCTGTACTCACAACTTTCAATCATTTTTAGGAGACCAAAAATGACAAGCAAGAAGGCAAGATCTACCTCTGTCGATACAGCAGAAGCTGTAGCAGCGACTACCGACGCACCCGTTGCGGAGAAATTGGCGCAAACCGCGCATGAGGTCATCGACCGTGCAACAGAATCTGTATCGCAAGCGGAGCAAAGCTTGCGGCAGACGGCCGTTAGCTCGGAGGAGCGTGCGCGCGAGTGGAGCGCTCAGGCACAACAAACATCGGACCAGACATTGGCCAACGTGCAAAACTACATGCGCTCGCATCCGCTGGAAAGCCTGGGAATTGCATTCGTGTCCGGCGTTGTGCTTTCCGGCCTGTTGCGCAAGTAGGCTCACCATGGCCAGCGATCGCGACCCTCAAGCGCCAGCGCGTGGGTGGTCCGAGCAGGAACTAGGGCTAATTGACGACATCCAATTGTGGTGGTCCATGCGGCTCGATCTATGGGCAGAGTTAAGGTCCTTGCTGACTGCCGAAGCCAGATTGGCCGCGAAGAGCAGCGCTCAGCTGCTCGCCGGCCTGTGTGGCATTTTGATTCTCTGCGCGTTAACACTGTTGTTCCTGGAGCTGCTACTGATTGCACTGCTGGTTTCAATAGACGCACCCATCGCTGTTGCTCTGCTTGTTGTTGTGTTTCTCAATATCGTGTTGGCGAGCACAATTTACCGTGTAATTCGAGATCTGCCCAATAACCTGTCGTTTAAACACACCCGAAGAGCGATGTCGTCTTCCCAAGAATCTGACGCAACCAGTGCCGATAAATCAGTGGAATAGGAGTAATACTGTCAAATGGTGCGATTAAATGAAGAAGCGGAACAAGTGCTGAGTGCGCGCGTGGCACGCATAGAGGGGCGACGCCAGGCCGTGTTGATCAGCCAGCAACGACTGAAGCATCATTTAGGGCGAGAACTTACCCGTCCCGGGTGCCTGGCGGCCGTGGCCGCGGCCGGCTATTTGATCACACCTCGAGACGAAGCGGACGATAGGTTACGCGACGAACGGCAGGCATATGGAGAAGAGCTGAAGCGCGCACTGGAAAACGCAGCGCTTAGAGGTGCCAGAGAAGGTGCAGAACATAGCAGCGACAATGAATCTGAAGATGATCATGGCATTGGACACTACTTGGTATCGTTTGCGACAACCACGGCGATTCGCTTTGCAAGTACATGGGCCATTCAACACTTTACCGAACTAAAAGGTGGGCAGAGTCAGGCCGAACCGCCTGGTAACTCAGGCTCGCAAAACTCCTAAAACGGTAACGGCTGCATCCACCCGGCGGTCGGGTGCGAGACAACTGAACCAGCACCTGCTGCCTCAGTTGCCCTGCACTACCACTCACACCAGAATTTATGCATCGTGCCTTTCGGTAGAAGCCTGGGTGAATCGCGCGTCCTGTTCGTTGCTTGTTCTCGTTATTCGCTTTTCAAAGTAGCTCGTTCCACTACATATGTCTGAAGAATCCTGTCTATGTAGATGAGACCGATTCTGCATTGCTGCGGTAACTGACAATACGGTTGTACAAGGTCTTGGGGCTGATGCCAAGTGACTCGGCCGCCTCCGTTTTGTTGCCACAGTGGTACTCGAGAGTTGCGAAAATAAGCTTGCGCTCGACATCGTGAATAGACTGGCCGACTAAATCTTGGTTCTTGCGCACCGGCCTCATGTTCGTGACAGCTGGGTCGGCCAGCTCTAAGTTGCCACCCTTGCGTGTGCAGACGAATGCGCGTTGTACAGTGTGCTTGAGCTCACGTACGTTTCCTGGCCACGTCCAGGCCTTGAGCATATCCAGCTGCTCATTGCTCAGACACAAGACCCTACCATGTTCTTCATTCAATCGATCCAGGAACAAATTCGCCAGCGATGGGATATCTTCCCGGCGGGTACGCAATGGAGGCACATGAATAGGGAACACGCTGAGCCGATAAAACAAGTCTCGACGCAGGCACCCTCGATGCAACGCTTCTTTGGGTTCGATATTGAAGGCGGCAATCACGCGAGCATCGTAGGCCACCTCTTGTTCGGCCCCCACTCTCGTGATTCGGCCACTCTCAAGTGCACGGAGCAAGTGTGGTTGCTGGCTCAAGGGCATCTCCGTAACTTCATCCAGGAACAATGTGCCGCCTTCAGCGCGCTCAAAGACACCGACATGGCGCCGCTGCGCTCCTGAGAAACTACCCCGTTCGTGGCCAAATAACTCGCTAGCTATCAATTCGGGCGCGAGTGCACCACAGTTAACCGGCACAAATTCACCATATGCGCCGCTGGCATTGTGTATAGCTCGGGCTATCACTTCTTTACCCACCCCGCTCTCACCCGTAATTAGCACGCTGATATCGGATGTCGCCAGTTGCAGAATACTCGACCGGAGCGTGACCATAGCTCGACTGTCACCTACCAGGCTGGCAACTGCGTTTTGTGCGTTCACATCTGGTCTCGCTACGTCTTCCAATGCATTGTCGATCTAGGCTAGCAGCTGCCTGCGAATACCACCTTAAACCAGATTGAAGTGATTCATATTATCGACTAAGCTGGCAAGCGGCCGATGAGGGGTCTTACTGGGGGGAGCAAGTGTGAGCAGTTGCCTGATCGCAAAACTGTCGCATTATATTGATTTAAGCAGTGACGACTGCAGATTGTTGGAGCGGCTCGAGAAAAACGAGCGGGAATACTCGGCTGGTACCGACGTCCATACGATTGGAATGGAAGTCAGTCACATGCACGTGGTCAAATCCGGGTGGTTGTACAACTACTTGGATCTTCCTGATGGACGCCGTCAGATAGTGCGCATCCACCATCCCGGCGACGTGCTGGGGCTGCCGGACATTGCCTACAACGACGCCAGCTCTACCTTGCGCGCAAGTACTGATGCCTGCTTGTGCCCATTCCCGAAATCGCACATGGACGAGATCTTTGTCAATGCTCCTCGTCTCACCGCTTTGCTGTTTACTATCGCAGTGCGTGATCAAGTCGTATTGATTGATATGCTGCGTGCCACTGGACGAATGAGTGCAAGAGAACGTGTTTCGTATCTTTTACTGGATCTCCTTGCGCGACTGCGTGTGACCAATAAAGAGATCACTGACAGCTTTAAGCTGCCTTTGAACCAGAGCGAAATTGGCGACACGGTCGGCCTGACCAATGTCTACGTTAGTAAAACGCTGAAGCAGCTGCAGAGCGATGGCTATATCTCTCTAGACAATACTCAGGTTCGTTTGCTCAATGAAGATGCAATGATTGAGATGTGTGACTTTGCCGAACGCTATGCCAGTATTGATACTAGCTGGTTTCCCGCGTAACAAGGCTTATTGCACCGTTTACTGTTCGTAGCTTGCCAGTCGGTTATATAGAGTTTTAAGGCTGACGCCGAGCATTTCAGCTGCGGCTGGTTTGTCGCCATTGCAATGCTCCAGCGTATTAAGGATAAGCTCTTTTTCGACCTCCTGGATTGACCTACCCGGTAGTAGGGCGTCACCTCGGTTTGTACTCATATCCATCGCAAAGCGTTCGGGTAAATCTATTTGTGCATCAGCCTCCGGTGAACTGATGTAATACCGGTGAATGATGTGCTTCAACTCTCGCACATTTCCGGGCCAATGCCAGGCTTCAAGATATGCCAGCGATTGCGACGACAGGCTTTTACTCGTTGAATATCGTTCATTCAACTTGTCTAGAAATAACGCGGCCAACAGGCTGATATCGCCTTTTCGTTCTCGAAGAGGTGGCAAATTGATGGGAAAGATACTTAATCTGAAATAGAGGTCTTCACGCAAGGCTCCGTCTTCTATGGCTTCAGCCAGATTACGATTGGATGCGGTGACCACACGGGAATTGAACGCTGTTTCTTTCTCGGCACCTACGCGGGTTATTCGATTGGATTCTAGAGCGCGGAGCAAATGCGGTTGTTGCTCTATCGGCATCTCGGTAATTTCATCCAGAAACAATGTGCCTTGTTCGGCGCGCTCAAATACACCGATGTGGCGTTTATTTGCCCCAGTGAAACTGCCTTTCTCGTGACCAAATAATTCGCTGGCCAATAACTCGCTGGTCAATGCGCCGCAATTTACTGGCACAAACTCGCCCGTGCGACGACTTTGCAAATGAATGGCCTCTGCAACTAACTCTTTGCCAGTGCCACTTTCGCCGGTGATCAGCACTGTAGTATCGGTTAATGACACCTGCTTGATTTGTTCGTAAACACGCAACATGACGCTGCTTTCGCCGACCAGTAGACCGCTATGCAACATCGCAGTGCTACCATCTTCTTCACGTTTGGTGCCTCTCTCAACCAGTTGCAGAAGCTCGCTCAAATCCAGCGGTTTTATCAGATAATCCAGGCCCGGACCGTGCAAATCCTGAATCACGTTTTTTATCCCTGGTTGACCAGTAATTACGATGACCTGCCGCGGTCGTTTATCGCCAAATTTCTCAAGCAATTCTAGCCCACTGCCATCAGGAAGCATGAGGTCTACCAACAATACATCGAACTCCCGCTCGGCGATGATCTGTGAAGCCGAGCCTATACAGTCAGCGGTGACTACGGTGTGTTCATGCAGTGACAAGATTTCACTGGTTGACTGCAGAAAGCTCTGCTCGTCGTCTACAAGGAGAATACTGGCCATAACCGCCTAATTTGTGTTGGCTTTGTTGTTTTCAAAATCATGTACGATTGTCGGTGCACGCGGATTCTAAACTAATCCTCTGATTATGCACATACTTGTTTACTTTCGCGTTTGGTATGGTCTCGAGGCCCTTAATCTACATTAAGGCGTATCGAAGTTGTTTGTGCATACGACTGCATTTCGAGCTCACCGAGGTCAGCTGGCAGCGCTTCGAGCACCGATTGACGCCCGTGAGAAAACCAGGAAGGCTGCAATAGAGCATCTGCACCACGCTTTTTGAGTCCAAAATCGCCATGGCAGTGCACGCTTAGATGCGCTTGTTTGCTGGGGTCTCTGCACACTGTCAATGAGTATTCCGGGTTAATAACAGTAATGTAGAGTCGGGCGATATCCAGAATGGTCCTCAAGACCTCAAGACTGCAACTATCCCCGGGGAGCTCAATGACAAAAGACAGCTCTGCTTCGGGTACTGCCGCTTGCACCAGTTGATTGAAAACAAGATCGTAGTCTGCGGAGTCTATCAGCTCGTCATAACGCTGCAGGCGTTTTGCAACAGATTCTGTCATTTCGAGGCATTGCTGGAGAACTCGACGATTCGCAGTGATTACGTCGGCATTCGCCGCTTTTTCTGCATGTAAGTGGACTAACTCCGCGTTCATTTGCAGGGCATTCAATCTATTGTTTAGATCATGTCGCAAACTACTGGTCAGGCGCACATATTGGTTGTCACAAACCTTGACTACTGAGTCTGTCACACAAGCCTCGAAACAAGCGTGCCCGCGCCCCACTCTGTAGTAGCCTATCGGCGCCAATTCAGGCAGGCTGAGAAGCCACGCACCCATAGGCATTGATCCAGATGCCGTCAGCAATTCAGGACCAGCAACGCGAATCGACTGCACATCAAATCTCAACCCTTCTCTAACAGCTGGTAAATCCAGCAGTTCGGCGCATGCATGATTGCACTCTATGTACTCCTTCGAAAAAAGAAGCGTACCGACACCATCGAGAATGTGTGTATTCATAAGATTCTGTGTTGCATTGGTCGAGTTATTGCTGACAATATTGAAAACTCAAGCTTGGCATGGGCGCAAGTGTAGTGCAAATTGCGTTATTGAAGCGAGCATTTGCCTGTTGGTAGCCCAAGGAGATTCCAGTTGATCGACAATTCCACTCAGGACCCATCTCTTTATGTCGCCGGTGTAGGTGCCTCGGCTGGTGGACTGGAAGCGCTTGCAAACTTGTTTGAGTCGATGCCAGTCGATATTGGCATTGCTTTTGTGGTGGTTCAACATCTGTCGCCGGATTTCAAGAGCCACATGTCCGAGCTGCTGTCACGAAAGACTCAGCTAGGTGTACACCGCGTCGAAGACGGGATGCAAGTCGCTGCCAATAATATCTACCTGATTCCGCCCAACACCGAGATGGTGATCAGCCACGGCCGCTTATTGTTGACCGAGCGTTCTGCGGATCAGACGCTGGCCCATCCTATTAATCAATTTCTGCGCTCCTTAGCCGTTGATTTTGGTCGCCAGTCAATAGCCATCATTTTGTCAGGGACAGGCAGTGATGGCTCACAAGCAATTTTCGACATTAATCAACAGGGTGGTTTGGTGATCGTGCAGGATGAAGCATCTGCGCAATTTGACGGCATGCCAATGAATGCCCAGGCCACCGGTGCAGCGCATATTGTGCTTTCACCTGAAGCGATCCCGGATGCTCTGCGTCGCTATGTGAGTCAAAAACTGTCACCAGAAGCTATCGCCGAAATGGATTTGCCAGAGCTTGGCACTGGTATAGGTGGCATCTTCAAACTTCTACTCGAAACAAGTGGTGTCGATTTTTCCCATTACAAAGGCAGTACATTCAGGCGACGCTTGCAGCGTCGCATCGACCTGCGTCGGCTACCGGGCGTCGAAGAATACGGCGAATATCTTCGGAACAACCCGGAGGAAGTAAGTACGCTTTTTATCGAAATGCTGATCGGAGTGACCCAATTTTTTCGAGACAAGGAGGCTTTTGATGTTTTAGCCATTAAAGTTATACCTGAGCTTGCCGAGAAAGCACGTCGGGAAGAACGCCAGCTGCGTATCTGGGTATCAGCCTGTGCGTCTGGCGAAGAGGCTTACTCGCTGGCCATTCTGCTGGACGAATACTGTGTAAACACTGGCCAACACCTGGACTACAAGATATTCGCAACAGATATTCACGATGAATCTCTCAGACACGCCGCTAGCGGACTGTTTTCCGAACAAACCATTAGAGAAATCAGCCAGTTCAGAAAAGAACGCTATTTTGTTAAAGAGAAGAATGGATACCGAGTAGCCAAGTCATTACGCAATAATATTTTGTTTGCGCACCACAATATTTTAAATGATGCACCGTTCATTCAGCTGGATTTGGTGGCCTGTCGAAATCTGCTTATATATTTTCAGCCCAATGCACAGCAGAAAGTGCTTGCATTGTTTCATTTTGCTCTGCGCGCCGATGGCGTCATGTTACTCGGCCCTAGCGAAACCCCAGGGGAGATTATCGACGAATTTGAAGTGATCGACTCGCGCTGGCGTGTGTACCGAAAGCGTCGCGACGTACGTTTGCCGATAGAAACGCGCTTGCCAATGAACACACTTGTCAGGCCTGTGCCACGAGCGTCAGCATCGAATTCCGGTGGTTATTCAGCGACCAAAACCGGAAACGATGACGGATTACTGCGAACTTATGACCGATTGCTCGAAGAACATATGCCACCCAGCATCCTTGTAGATGAACACCTCAACGTTATTCATACATTTGGCGGCGCAGAAAAATTCTTGACCCTTCGATCGGGTCGCCCATCAATATATTTGTTAGACGTCATTGATGATAAATTGAGAACGCCGTTGGCCGGCGCCATTCAACAGGCAATTCGAGACAGTTCCGAAGTAAGCTACACGGGCCTGAAAACCTCTTTAGCAGGCCGTAATTCGAATTTGCGACTAATTATCAACCCGATACAGGACCCGCGCAGCAGTACAACCACCGTATTGATCACGCTTCTTGCCGCAGAGACGACCAATACAGAAAGCGCCAAAAGCGACTCAATCGATATTGATGAACTCACCAGAGAGCGAATAAGCTCTCTTGAATCGGAGCTACGATTTACGCGAGAAAACCTACAGGCAACCATAGAGGAAATAGAAACATCAAACGAAGAGTTGCAGGCGACCAATGAAGAAATGCTCGCATCTAACGAAGAACTGCAAAGCACGAATGAAGAGCTGCAATCGGTAAACGAAGAACTATTCACAGTTAACACCGAGCATCAGGCCAAGATTGAAGAGCTTGCCCAGGCCCATGGTGACATGGACAACCTGCTGGCGGCAACCCGAGTTGGTGTCGTCTTCCTCGATAAAGATCTGGCGATTAGACGTTTCACACCTGAAGTTGCCCGATTGTTTCATTTGCATGAAGAAGATATTGGCCGCCCAATCCACAGCTTCATTCACCGGATCCAATATGAGAAGTTTGACGACGACGTACTATTGGTACGTAATGAGGATCGTGAAATTGAGCGTGAAATAGTCGGCCCAAATGCACTGCCCTACTTGATTCGTATCGCGCCTTTCCGCAGAGAAGCACACGTACAAGGCATCGTAATGACGCTAATCGATGTCAGTTCATTACGAGCGGCGGAAGCGGACTTGTCTTTGTTTCAGCACGCAATGAATGTATCCAGTAACGGTATCTGTATTGCTTTGGCTCAAGACGACCTGCCGATCAGCTATGTTAATAAGGGCTTTTCCGATCTTACTGGATACAGTGCTGAGGAAATAACTGGTAAAAATTGTCGCTTCCTGCAGGGTTCTGACACAGACCAACAAGCAGTTAAGCGCATCAAATCAGCACTCAATAAAGGGGAAAGCGTTAATCAGATCATTCGCAACTACAGAAAAAATGGGGAAGCATTCTGGAATGATTTAACCATAAACCCGGTACGCAGCAGAAAAGGTGATGTAACTCATTTTGTTGCGCTGCAGAATGATATTACCGAACTGATGGAACAGCGCCTGACCTCGGCACAATCTCTGGCCAGGATGAGATCAATGCTGAATTCAACGACTGAAGGTATCTATGGCGTTGACAGTGCCGGAAAGTGCATATTCTGCAATCGTGCAGCGTTAGACATTCTCGGTTACAGCTCCGCCGCGGAGGTTCAGGGCATGAATATGCATGGACTGGTGAGCCACCATAGGCAGGACGGATCAGTCTATCCGTTTGAAGATTCACCGATCTACAAAGCACTGTCAGAAGCGACAGGCGTGCATGTTGAAGACGAAATATACTGGAAAGCAGATGGCGAAAGTTTTCTCGTGGAGTACTCAAGTGATCCAATTATTGAGGATGGCAAGGCTAGCGGTGCTGTGATTGCTTTTCGGGATGTAACACACCGAAAAGCCAATCAGGAAGAGTTGGAGCGCGCAAAGACTAATGCCGAACTTGCCGACCAGGCCAAGGGTGAGTTCATCGCCAATATGAGTCACGAGATTCGAACACCTCTGTCTGCGATCATGGCCTATGCTGACTTGCTCACTACCAGTTTAGAAGATGAGGGATCAGTTGATCATTCACGCGCGATAAAGCGTAATGCTGACCATCTATTGAGTATTATCAATGACATACTCGATATGTCGAAGATTGGTGCCAACCAGCTGAGTATTGTGCAAGCGCCTGTTTCAGTGCGAGATCTGGTTGCCGATATAGAATCACTGATGGCAATTCGTGGCGCTGAAAAAGGTCTGGATTTGCGCTTCGAATATGCCAGCCCGGTACCGCCATTTATTTGCAGCGATGCCAAACGACTCCGGCAAATTCTGATCAATCTGCTGTCAAACGCCATCAAGTTCACCAGCGAAGGTGAGGTGCGCCTGAGTGTCAGCGCTGATAGTGAATACATTGCATTCGACGTCAAAGATACCGGTATCGGTATAGCTGACAAGGTGCAGAAAAAGCTGTTTGAGCCCTTTGAACAGGCCAGTCCGGAAATAACGCAAGAGTATGGTGGCACGGGGCTCGGTTTGAGCATTTGTAAAAGGCTTGCTCAACAGCTTGACTCCGAAATTTTGGTCGACAGTACCGAAGGAGTCGGCAGCGTATTCACGCTGAGGGTACCCATTGGCGAGGTGGAGAACACTACCTATATTCAACCAAGTGATCCCACCGAGCACTCAAGTATTGGTGAGCAAAGAATCGAATTAGACACCGCCGCTTTGGAAAACCTACGATTGGAAGGCCACATTCTTGTGGTGGATGACCACGAGGATGTGTTGAACTCTGTTGCCAAAATATTGCGACGTGCCGGCGCGTCGGTGGAAACTGCAATGCATGGCGCGCAGGCGCTGGACAAGGTTAGTAGTCGTCTGGCGCAGGAAGAATCGGAATACGATTTGATTCTTCTGGATATGCACATGCCTGTTCTGAGTGGCTTCCAGGCTGTACAGCAATTGCGTCGACGATCATATACTGGTCCGGTGTTTGCGATGACCGCAGGCGTTTTGGACAGTGAACGCCAGAAGTGTTTTGATGCAGGCTGTGACGGCTATCTATCGAAGCCTGTCGACTCCAACACCTTGCTGATTACCGCAGGCAATATTCTAGGTACCGATCGTTCTGCACAGGATATATCTTTAGAGATCGACGAAACGCGGATTCTGATAGTGGATGACCATGAAGATGCCAGCCAGGCATTGGCGCAGTTGCTTGAGGTAAAATCCCTGAAAGTAGCCATCGCCAATGATTCAGCTACGGCAATTAACTTAGCCCTTGAATTTCAACCTACTATTTGCTTGCTGGATATCAACATGCCAGATCTCAGCGGCGAGGAGCTTTTACGACGCTTGGTAGCATCATTTGATCGCAATCGCCCGGTGTTTGTTGCGGTCACGGGAGAGGTGCGGGCAAGGCGAATTGAACAGATGTTAGCGGCAGGTTTCGATCACCACTTGCCGAAACCGGTCAGTTTAGACAGCCTGAATCGTTTATTGGAAGTAATAGAATAGACATTACGTAACACAGGGGCAGGACTGGCCCACTGCTTGCATCCCATTTCAAACAGTAGACGTTAACCATATCTGGAATTGAGGGAGATAATGGACAGCTGTTTGATTGCCAAACTATCGCATTATGTAAACCTTACGGATGCCGACCGAACGTTACTTAGCAGTCTTGAGAAAGAGGAGCAACAAGTTTGGGCTGGAGAGGAAGTGTCGGGGCATGGCGATCTGAGCAAGCAACTGCATGTTGTAAAGTCCGGCTGGCTATATCATTACACGATATTGCCGGACGGACGTCGACATATCGTTCGTATTCACCATCCCGGTGATGTTCTGGGCTTAGCAGATATCGCGTACCGACATGCAACAAACAGTTTACGAAGTGCAACCAACGCCTGCATCTGCCCTTTTCCAAAATCAGCGCTTGACTCGGTGTTTAGTCAGGCACCTCGCTTAACCGCACTGCTTTTCACGCTGGCCGTTCGAGATCAGGTCGTGCTCATCGACTATCTGCGAGCCACAGGTCGCATGAGCGGACGTGAGCGCGTCGCTTTTTTTCTACTCGATGTACTTAGCCGACTTAGAGTGACCGACCATACGATTGGCGATACGTTTCAACTACCCCTAAACCAGACAGATATCGGTGACACAATAGGTTTAACCAGTGTGTATGTTAGCAAAACGATGAGCCAATTACACCAATCTGGCTTTATCGACTATCAACGCGAGAAAATCAGAATAAGGAATGAAAGTGCCTTGGCTAAACTGTCGGATTTCAAAGACCGCTATGCCAACATGGACACTAGCTGGTTTCCCGAACGCTAGAAGGAGGGCCTCATGTTGCACCCATCGTAAAATATTCAATACGATGGTAGAAATTGCAAGTAGCGTTCCTTTATTTCGCTTTATAGCCATTCTCCATACCGATCTCAGCGATTAACGTATAAAAATAGGGGGTTGAGCGGCTCGCAAACGCGCAACACAGAATAATTGTTGTGCCGAGTTTCAATGGTACAGATATTGCTACACAGGTATTGAAGAAGCGAATCGGAGTACTCTAACATGGTTGATACTCATTCAGACGGCACATACCTGTGTGCACATGAAGGATGTAACTGCCCTGTAGCTGATGACGAAAATCACCCGAAGGACGCCGGCAAAATATATTGCTCTGAAGCGTGCAAGAGTGGGTTGGGTTGCGGTTGTACGGATTGCGCCTGCGGTTCTTCACCGTCAGATTGACGTTAAACTGACACAAAAAAACGAAACTCGGGAGAATTAAGATGGGCAGAAACATTTTCTACATTATTGGCGTGGTCGTTGTAATAGTGGTTGTACTGCGGTTGCTAGGCGTCGCGTAACGCAGGTGAAAATGCGTCAAACACAATAAGAAACTTTACACTCACGCTTAACGATAGCGTGGACCGCTTTGATGCATCTTGCACAGCAGTCCTATTCGAGTTCGGAAGCAGCTGAGCGCTTTTGTTCAAAGTCTCGTTGCTCTTCCACGATCTGTTGATCGATATGGGTGTCGGGCTTGAGCTCGTCCATTGACATCTCATCGAGATCCGAGCTCGACTTTGTGGGCTCTGCGCGGTCACCCTCGTCCGATTCATTTGACGCATTTTGAACTACAGAGGACAAATTGTCGCTTGCTTTGCCAGCGTTTACATTGAGTCGGTAAATTGGCTCAGGCATGTCGTATTCATACTCGTCAAAAACTCGCTTGATCAGTCTGATCGCCTCGCTTCTTACTTTGCCAAAATCATAAGCTTGTTGATCCACCCAGGCAACCATCTCTACGATGACACTGGAGTCACCTAGTTCCAGAACTCTGAACCCGGGTGCCGGTTCATCAAGTACGCTGCGCATATCCTGCAGAGTAGATCTTGCTAAGTTGGACGCCGACTTTAGATCCACGTCATTTCCCAGGCCGATTTGAAAACTGAGTCGCCGCTGCGGATTTCTGCTGAAATTAATCATCACCGACTTGAATACATTGGCATTGGGAATTCGTATGTGATTGCCATCGAAATTCATCAAAATAGTCGCTCGGGATGTCAGTCTGATTACCTTACCTTCGAACCCATCGATCTGGATGTGTTCATTGGGCAAAAATGGCCGCTTAATACTGAGCAAAATACCTGCAATGTAATTTTCTATGGTATCCCTGAAAGCAAAACCCAAGGCGATACCTACAACGCCAGCTGTGCCCAGCAAGGCACCGACAACAGCAGTTGCACCGAGAATTTCCATAGCAATCAGCAAGCCAAGTAAGGTGAACACCAGCCGCACAGCCTGCGATAGCAGCTCTCGCAGAAAAGTGTTTGGACTGATTCGGTTTAGCAGTGTTTCCCTGCGACTCAATACTCGACCCATCCAGGAAAACAGTACAACAACCACAATCGCTACAACAAATAGTGGCAGAAAATCATAGGCCTGTTTTAACAGTGAAGTTGATCGATCGATTAGCGGCGTGAGTTGTGCAACCAATGTGTCCTCGCCCGTAGTCCCATTTTGTGATGAGCTCAATGTAAAGCTACGTTGAAAAACAAGCAACAGGACTGTCGAGAATGGCACGCAACTTGCTCCTTAAATAACGATCGATACAGACTACTGTATTGCATTAACCATTCAATGTTAAGCGGAGACTACTATGAGCAATCAAAAAAACCAGGGCGAAGGTGACAAGCAGTCTGCCAAGCGTTTTAATAAGCAACAACAGGAATTTGTTGAGTCGGCTGAGGGCCAGAAGAAAATTGACGCTGCCGATGAGATAGAAATTACCGACGATATGAGAGAAGCCGAACGGAAGAGCCGCGAAGCTGCGAAAGAGGAAGACCCTGCTGTCAAACAATAGTACCGATCCAAACCTTGACCGGGAATTGAAAGAGGATCGCGGGCGAGACGCGCGCCATCCGTTTAATATTCCGCCGCGTGGCTGGCGGGACGTGTTACTGCGCGTGTTTCACAAGCTGGGAACGGAGAACGTGTCTGTGCTTGCGGCCGGTGTTGGTTTTTATTCGATGTTGGCTGTGGTGCCGAGCCTCGCCGCTACCGTTTCTCTGTATGCGCTGATTGCCGACCCTGCAGATGTAAAATCACAGTTTGATTCCTTAGCGCGAATCATACCGCCCGATGCTGCTAATATCCTCAGCGAGCAGTTGGCTGCTTTAGCAGCAAGGGAAAACGAGGGCCTGGGAGTTGGCTTGCTGCTTGGCGTACTAGTTGCGGCCTGGAGTGCGCACCGAGGTACAGACGCCCTGGTGCGGGCGATCACTACAATCTATGGCGATGAAGAGACACGTGGTTTTGTGCAAATGAATGTATTTACCATGGGCCTAACACTGGCAGCCATCATTCTACTGGTATTCGCTTTATCCCTTATTGTTGCACTGCCGGCTATCAACGAATTATTTGATTTGCCTGTCTTTCTGCATGGAATCCTGCAGGGTTTAGGCTGGCCTATTATGGCAGCACTTGTTATGTTCTCGCTGGCAGTTGTCTATCGATATGCACCACCTCGAAGAGATCCGAAATGGCGGTGGGTTAGTTATGGTTCGATATTGGCCACGCTGCTTTGGCTGACCGGCTCTGTTGGTTTTTCAGCGTACGTATCGTCGTTTGGTAAATACAACGAGACCTATGGTTCCCTGGGGGCCATCATTGTGTTGCTGATGTGGTTCTACCTGACGGCCTACGTCATCCTTATTGGCGCGGCGCTGAACGCAGAGATGGAGCATCAAACGGCAATGGACAGCACTGTTGGGCCAGATCGACCAAGAGGTAAACGTGGCGCGCACGTAGCGGACCATTTGGGGCCAGAGCCCTGATAGAATGAATGATAACGATAGCCTCTTCTGACACATCCTGACACATCGCTTTATTGCCAGACACCACTCTGAAAAGCAAGCTGGAACAGAGCCTCGCCAATCTTCCACACCAATGCGGCTAAGCTGATAATCGCAACGAACAAAACCAGGCCAATAAGTGATATCAGAGCGGCGCTACGTCGTTTCGTTTTTTTTTGATCGGCTTGTTCCGCTTCAAGGAGGCGCATATTCCTTTCATTCGCCTTGAATACAAAGTCAAATACATCGCCGATTATCGGAATGGCACCAACCACCATTTCCAGGCCAACGTTGACCAACATTCTAAGCAGGACCGGATAGCTCGCACCCGCTTTGTGCGCGTGATAAACCAGGTAGCCAGACATTAACCCGGCTATAGCGTCTCCTACGCCTGGTACCAGGCCGATAATCCCATCCAGCCCGATTCGAAATCCGCCTGGCAGGCCTATACTACTGTCGAGCAGGCGCGCGTAAGCTCGCATTGCTTTCGAGTCCATACGAATTACTGCACGCTTGCTCGACAGAACCTCATAAGCGATTTACGAGTCGCCATCCATGTCAACATCAACATCGGGTACCGTGATGGTCTTTTCTTTGGTACCTATATCGACGTCAGGCATATCCACATCGGGCATATCGACATTGACGTCAGGTACTGTGATCGTCTTTGTTTTGGTGCTTACATCAACGTCTACATCTGGAACTTCTACTTCAATTTCCTTGGTACCAACGCTGATATCTGGGCCGTCCACGTCGTATGCGGGCATCTGGCCACTCTTAACATCAACATCTATATCAGGCAGTTCGCCTTCGCGCGTCTGCTCAATGTCACATGCACTCAATGCAATAGTCATCAGTGCGGCCGGTATCACTTTCTGTAGTTTCATGGTCATTCTCCTTAGTTAGAATATTAGTCATGTCTCAATCGCGTAGTTAACGAGCTTGAACTTCCTTATCGTCGGTATTGGAGATAATTAACTCTACCCGGCGATTCTTGGCGCGACCTTCATCGCTGTCATTTGTTGCAACCGGGTATTGTTCACCCAGGCCACTGGTGCTGATGCGATCTTCACTCACCCCGGCAGCAACCAACGATCGCTTCACTGCAGCTGCACGACGTTCCGACAACTGCAGGTTGTAGCTGTCGCTGCCGCGGCTGTCAGTATGCCCCTCAATGAGTACCTTGCGTTTGTCGTATTGCTGAAGAAATTCCGCTATTCGACCAATCGTGCGCTCACCGCCACGTTGCAACTGATCGCTGTTGTACGCGAATACAATGTCTTCCAGAGTTAGCACAATACCGCGCTCGCTTTGTTTCGCTTTCAGCTCAGTCAACTTGTCGGCAAGCATCTCTGCTTCTGCCTTCGCCTGCTGCAATTTCTGCTTGGCCGCTTCAGCCTCCGCCATTGCCATTTCAGCACGCGTTTCGGCTGCCAACGCTTTTGTAGTAGCGGTTCGCAGTTCTTCTTCGCGAGCACTCAACAAGAGCTGCTGGCGTTTCTGTTGAGAGTCTTCGATCATTTGCTGTGTGTTCTTGATCAGCAGACGTTCCTTCGCAATTTCGCTGTACTTGATGGCAAGCAGCGCGTGGTGATTAACCAAGTTTTTATCGCCACCGTCTTCTTGTAGTTGGCGTGCCCGGTCCAAAGACTGCTTCGCTTTGTCAACGTGAGATGCTGCCGCATTGTTAACACCGTTCATCATCTGCGTTGAATCGTACTCCACAACGGCTCTGTTCAACAGCTCATTGGGTGGAGTCGTTGCGCACGCACCTACCAGAACCACTACGCTGGCTGCGGTCATTAGTCTATTCATACTCTGTATCCCCCTCTGCGATTGGTTTAGTTATTGGTTCAGCTCATGCTCGAGCGTTGCCAGCCCGGCGCGAATTTCATCCAGTGACTTCTGTTGAGTTTTAGCCATGGCTCTTATTTCAGCGAGTTCGGCGTGCAACTCGGACTCCTTCAACAATCGCAGCGCTTTATCTTTCTTACCTTGAGTCTCAGCATTTCGTGCGGCCTTTAATTTTTTCTCTGCCTGATAGATTTCATCGCCAGCCAGATCGTCAGCTGATACTTCTTTAGCCTCAGTTATCATCGTTTCAACGCGGGTATATTTGCTGTCGCTGACAGGCGTGGAACCGCAGGCTGCCAGAAACATCACAATGATCCCCAGCACTACGACAGTTGACAGGTGTCCCAGTGTTTGGCGAACTGTAGAATCTTCCTTCGGTAAAATATCGAGCGCTTCCTCAACGATGCGACTCGGGTCGTTTGTATAATTCATGTCTTTCCCCCTGTGCGTGTTCTGGTGCAATGTCCACCATTGCATCGTTCTCGATGGGAGATGAGCAACAAGCATGCCAGCTTTTGTGATACACCGGATAATGGCAGTTTCGCTGCTATTGTCGGACGAATGAACTCAAAGCCATGCTGGCATGTTCGCGTGGCTGGTAGATATTTCCGACTAATTGTAATTGCTACAAGATTGTCGTTAATCCCGCGATGAGGACGGTGCGATCACTTTTAACGCAGCGGGAATGACTTTAACGACAAGTGGTGAGCCAGGCAGAACCTCACCATCTCCGCGTACCGGTAATTTCAGCCTATTTTGCATTTCCACCGATTTTCTTGCCCGATATTGCGTTGTGCCTTCGAAAGCGCGCGGATTACCACGAATGACGTGGTACAAGAATCGGAAGTAGTCCAGTGGCCGCTGTGTGTTGACGATACACACTTCGATACAACCATCATCGGGCTCACTGCCTTCCGCCCATTCCCAATCTAAACTCCCTACTTCGCTGACATTAGCCAGCAATACAAAGCTCGCATAGTGATGATGAGATACGCCGTCAATCACGATTTTCACACGCCAGCGCGTCGATTCGTAGACTTCACGCAAAGCATTGATAACGTACGCCAGGCGGCCAAGTCGTTGCTTGTCCTGCTGAGAGGTTTCCGCTGCAATTTTCGAATACGTACCAATACTTATGTGCACCAGTAACAGTTTTCCTTCGACCTGCATACCGTCGATTCGTCGAGATTCCTGACCGAGCAATGCCAAGGCAGCTGCCTTGTCAATCGATTCTGGTATCGCCAGCGACCTCGCCAATAGATTCGCTGTTCCACAGGGTAGTACCGCAATCTCAACTGCCCTACCCATTACTGCAGAGGCCACCTCGGCGACCGTACCATCCCCTCCGCCAACAATGATACGACTTACGCCATCGCGGACAGCGTCACTCGCAACAGCACCCAGATCCTCATCCTCGCTGACTTCATGAATGCTCAAATCAATACCCGAGCTGTCAGCAATGCCCCGCAGTTCAGCACGGGTTCGCTCAATATCTATTGAGCCGGAAGCGGGGTTTAAAATTGCCAAGCAGTGCATGATCAAATCGCTCGCTGAACAGATGGCGCGCTATTTAATCACGCGCCAGGTATCTTTTGTAGAAGAAAATTCGTTGCTTCGGAACCCCGGATTCAAGCTCGGCACGATTTGTGCTTAATCTATTCCCGCGTACACATCTCCCGCGTATACATCGTGGGCTTGGACAGCGCATTCGGTGAGGCGGTAAAACCTCAGTAGAAAGATGTCAGGGGTATACAGTACTCGATGCCAAAGGAGAGCGAATAATGGCACAAGAAAAAACGGCAGTTGACACTTCGACACAGACAGGCGGGGTTCAGCCGGCTGAATCTGGCATGGACGCATCGCCAATTGATGCGCCACAAACGCTCGGAGAGGTCATTTCTGCGGTCAACAACACCATGTTTGGTATCTGGGAGTCGTTTCTTGAGCATACCCCTTTTCTATTAGCCGGTGTGCTGGTTTTGCTGCTGACATGGGCTGCTGTGTCTGTGGCCCGCAGGGCGAGCAAGCGCGCAATGAGCCATGGCCATATGAAAGATTCTCTACGAGAGTTGGTGCACAGGCTGATTTCCATTCTTATCTGGGGAGCAGGCTTGCTGCTGGCAGCCATGTTTTGGTTTCCTGGACTTACGCCGACCACTGCGCTTGGCGGACTGGGCTTGCTCTCCATCGCAATTGGTTTTGCTTTCCAGGACATTTTCGAGAATTTCTTTGCTGGTATATTGCTGCTGTGGCGGTTTCCATTTGAAAACGGCGACTACATTGAGTGCGAAGGTATACTTGGCAAGGTTGAGGATGTCACTGTCAGAATGACAAAATTACGATTAACCTCAGGCGAGTTGATGCTGGTGCCGAACTCATTCTTGTTCAAAAACCCGGTCAACGTGCTTACCAATCGCAAAACACGACGCATCACTATCATGGCAGGAATAGCATATGATGAAGACATCAAACAGTCAGTGGATGTCATAGAAGGCGCCGTCAAGTCTTGTGAGTCTGTAAGTAAAGATCAACCCATCCAGGTATTTCCACAGGCCTTCGGTGCAAGCAGCATTGATATAGAAGTTGCGTGGTGGACGGCCCCCACACCCGTTGAGATACGAAGCTCACGCGGGGAAGTAGTAACTGCGATAAAGAGTGCTTTAGATGAGGCAGGCATTGAAATTCCATTCCCTTACCGCACCTTGACCTTTAAAGAGCCGCTGCCAGTGCAGCAAACGCACGCAGCCAGCTGATAGCCTGAGGCCATTCGCCCAGCTCACAATTAACTAACTACCGGAGGTTCATCAGGTGGCAGGAAAAACAAACATAAGCATTGGCTTGATTGCTGGTGTTCTGGTAATTTTATTTGCAGTTATCTTCTATTTCCTCACCCGGCTTGACGGCTTGGTAGCCGGACTTATCGAAGAGCACGGTTCGGCTTCCTTGAACAGTCGTGTGGAGGTTGAAGGCTTGAATATCAGGCTTCGAGACGCAGCTGCCACTATGGAAGGTTTGCAAGTCGGGAACCCGTTGGGGTTTTCCGACAATAACGCCGCTTCGCTAAAGAATTTCTCGGTCGCGGTCGACCCCAAATCCCTGAACAGCAATACAATCGTGTTGGAGCGCGTTATTGTTGGCGAAGCCAATTTATTACTGGAACAAACCAGTGGAGGCAATAACTTGCAAACCTTGTTGAACCAGGTACGCAGCCAGAATAAAAGTAACACGACAGAAGAATCTGGCGCAGACTCGAACGTTTCCATAAAGCGCTTTGAAATAAGCGCGATCAATGTGACCGTTGATATTCCCGAGTTGCAACGTCGCGAGCAGCTGTCTCTTCCAAAAATGGTTCTACAGGATCTGGGTGGCCCCAACGGGGCAACAGCCCCTGAGCTTGCGCGTCAAATTATGGAGCCTCTATTGACCAATGCTCTGCAATCTGGCGTAGCACAGGAACTCAAATCCAAAGCAGTCGAAAAGCTGGAGGAGCAAAAGAATAAGCTTCTCAAAGGCCTTCTGAACAAGCTCTAGAAACAAAAGCTATGAGTGACATTGGAGGGCGATTGATAGATCCGGTAAGCGTACTTGCAATACTCGCGTTTCTCGGGTTTCTGTATTTTGCGTCACCGATTTTGATTCCTCTGGCCCTGGCGATGTATCTGAACCTGTTGCTGTCACCATTGGTTACGACTCTGGAAAAGATTCGTATCCCGGCAGCGCTTAGTTCAGCTTTTATCGTACTTGGACTGTTCGGACTCCTGATAGCGGCGGCCAATCTGCTGGCTGAGCCCGCTGAAGAGTGGGTGGAGAAAGCGCCCAAAACGTTTTTGGACGTCCAGCGCAAAATACTTCCATTCACCCAGCCGCTGGAAGAAATCAGCGAGCTCGCGGAGACTGTTGACGAAATCACGGCAATCAGCGAATCAAGCAATATTCAGAAAGTGGAGGTAAAGCCTC
Source organism: Gammaproteobacteria bacterium (assembly GCA_030429735.1). Lineage (GTDB taxonomy): Bacteria > Pseudomonadota > Gammaproteobacteria > Pseudomonadales > JAUIET01 > JAUIET01. The sequence goes on along the minus strand of JAUIET010000019.1, from coordinate 2,095 downwards.
CAAACCTCTTCTCTCGTGCCGCTGAGCAGATCCCTACTATCGCTCTGTCAGTCACAATCGTCTTGTTCCTGACGTATTTCCTGCTATCCGCTGGAGACAGCTTTCTGCGCAAGTTTGTCAGCCTTGGCTACAGCTTTCGACAAAAGCGAAGAATCCTGACGATCGTTCGCACCATACAGAAGGAGGTATCGGTTTACCTGGTGACGATCACAATTATCAACACTGGGTTAGGCATCGCCGTTGCCATAACAATGCATTATCTCGGCGTGCCTAATCCACTATTATGGGGTGCGCTGGCTACCGTATTGAACTTTATTCCCTATATGGGTGCGATCGTGATGGCACTGATAATGCTGATGGTTGGTTTGGCAACCTTTAGTCTCCCCGCCGCAATATTCGCTCCTGTTTTGAGTTATGCAGGCTTGTCAGTGATTGAAGGTAATTTGGTTACGCCATCTTTGGTTGGGCGCAATCTTAAGCTGCAGCCTGCCATCGTTTTTCTGATGCTCATCGCCTGGGGTTGGATGTGGGGTGTGGTTGGCGCGCTGTTGTCCATCCCTATCACCGTTGCCATCAAGGTGATATTGCAAAAGCTTCCAGAATATCGCTACCTGAGTATGTTAATGCAGCGCTAAACCAGTGCACTGCGTAAATGCTACAAGCGCTTTTTCAGATTTACAAACATTGCTCTTCTTAGGTCCGGCCAAGCCATGGTCCGGGCGACCTATTTGACGAAATTTCTCAAGGAACCGATTGTTATTGCTGTTCCAAGGCCTAAAGGCAAGCTGGCACGTATCCTGCAGTATTCGGGATAGTGCTAGTAAGACGCAAACACACGCACTGGAGACAAAGATGAAAAAACACTATGTGAAGCTGCTGGCCATCGCGCTGACCTGTTGGTTACCTTTCGTGGCCCATGCTCTTAACCGGGATCAGGTGGCAGGCGAGATTGTTTCGGTTGATTCCGACGCTGGGCAAATTCAGGTGCGTATTTTGGAAAGCGGCAATCGAGATCTTGCCCGAGAAGGCACCACACACACATTCGATGTTAACACTGACACCAATATAGAGTATGAATTAGACAGGTTTGTCTATGGCCCCTATCGCTATGGCGATCCCGATGTAGGCGATATTAACGTCGGCGATACCGTGATACTTGATTTCGAGCAATTGGACCAGCGGAATAAAGCACGCACAGTCCGCAACCAACAGACGCGCAATGTAGCCGTTGCCGATCGTGTACGTCGTGAATCCCTCAATGCCCGCGCCGTTGACCAACAGGCAGTGCAGACTACTCGACGAGAAAGATTGCCAGACTCAGCATCTGCTTTGCCTGCGATCACTTTGACCGGTTTATTGTTTGCGCTACTCGCACTGACCCTGCGCATATACCGCAATAGAAGATTTCATCATTAATCAGGAGAGAATAGTATGTTAGAAGGTATTTTAGGCTTAGTTATTTTTGTGCTTGATGTCTGGGCAATACTCCAGGTTATCGGCAGCTCCTCCAGCACAGCGGCCAAGATATTATGGTCACTGATTATCATCATCTTACCAGTCATCGGCTTGATTATCTGGTGGTTGATGGGGCCGAAGTCCGCAGTGGCATAGATCAAGCATTTGATCGATCTTTGATGGCACCTTCGGGTGCCATGCTTCTAAATCAGCTGATATCAGGCCAGCTCTTAAGCAGCTCCTCCTTAAAAACTCTGCGTTTGATGGAGGGCCTTCTGTTTGCGCCCGCTTATAACGATCACCTGATGGGATAACTACTCGTAGAAAAAAGTACTGCGAAGACGAAACAACTCGAAGTAAGCCACTTAACGTGTAAGGAACTGCAGGATGAAATTTGGACCCTTCTTAATATTGGTTTTCGGTTTGATTGCCGTTAGCGAATTATTAGTGGCGGAAGAGTTGGGAAGTGTCGACACCAAATGGCGACCTTTATCGCCTGATGACTCGATTTCGGTTGTTAATGGCCAATTAAACTGACCCACTATCGGCCAATAATTTTGACCCACCCCTGACTGGAATGGGCACTGTTGCCCTTATTCTTCCCGACCTTTGGCCGGGAGATTACCTTGAAGGAGTGGAC
>JAUIET010000010.1 GCA_030429735.1 Gammaproteobacteria bacterium | reverse complement strand
TGTCCACTCCTTCAAGGTAATCTCCCGGCCAAAGGTCGGGAAGAATAAGGGCAACAGTGCCCATTCCAGTCAGGGGTGGGTCAAAATTATTGGCCGATAGTGGGTCAGTTTAATTGGCCATTAACAAGCAATTCCGCACCATGAAAAATTTGATTACGAATAGTATTTGCGCTAGAAATCAAGCTTGGAGGAAACAGGACTAACAAGGTTGCAGCGAAAAAATAGCCTATAATTGTACATATACCAAAGGATTAAGTCGTGAATAAGAAATAGCTTGAATACCACATAGTTACAGCACGGGCCAAGCATGTACGAGGCTGAAGAAATACGCTGCATATCCGAACAGGTGACGAAATTGAGTAGATACTCAAATTACGGCTTTCGAGGTGAATTTTTTTAATTTAGCTAAATATCGAGTATTCAAGTCGAGAGTTTAGAATGTGCGCAATGCTCTCCAACTATCACGAGAAAGTTCAACAATCCGCAGTAAAAACAGCTTTTAGGGAAACGGCAGCCGCCAGTTTATCGAAACTGGAAAAGGAGATTGAGTCGATGATAAACCAATTAAACAAAATATTTCTGAAAACTAGATTCGGTAAGAGACTCAAAATAGGAAGAAACGTAAACATAGCTCGATCAGTAAAGCTTGTAATCGATAGTGATTCAATTATATCCATTGGGAATGACGTTGAAATAAGAGAATTCGTTGAACTACGCGCTACTAAGGCATCGACTCTGAGTATTGGAAACTCAGTGAAGGTTGATAGATTCATCAGAGTCATATCAACGAATGCAAAAAAAATTGAATTTTGTGATCGCGTGAGAGTTGGCATCGGGACCATTGTAAATGGCGGAGGGAACATTCACGTAGGGGAAGATACTCTAATTTCAGGCTATGTGTATTTGCAGACTAGCATGCATAACCATAAGGGTGCCAAGGCGATAATTGACAATGGATACATCTATGGCGACATTCGAATTGAGCAGGGTTCTTGGTTAGGCGCGCATGCTGTTATATTCCCCGGGGTCACGCTAGGAGAAAGGACTGTCGTCGGGAGCAACGCAGTCGTGAACAGAAATACAAGTAAAGGAGCAACCATTGGCGGTATTCCAGCTCGAGAATTAAGTAAAGAGAACAATTCTTAGAATATAATGTAACTGCTACACCGTAGAATACGACGGTCACGTCGCAATTGCTGAGTTGCTTGATACACAATGCGCACTTTCTAGCAATAACGATGGATAACAGAAGACAGGATCCACTTGCAATGAAATCGATAGACCTCGGTACCAATTTCTCAATTTATCCTACGTATCGAGGATGGCATGCCTATGAATACTCATCATAGGTTTAATCTACGCACTTACGTTGCAGCTGATGTGCGCAGATATAGACAGTGTTTTCACAAAGATGACCGTAACCAAGATATACCGAAAATTAGGCTATGCCTTAGTGCGCTAAGCCCCCGATTTGCCCCAATACTATTACTCAGGCTATCCCATGCAGCTACTCATCATCATCTTGGATTGATAGGCAAGCTGCTTTCAATGATGAATTTTGTCATTTTCGGTCTAGAGGTAGCTTCAACAGCTAGAATTGGACCGGGGCTTCTCTTGCCACATACCTATGGAATCGTTATAGGCGCAAGAGAAATAGGATTAAACGCCACTATTTTTCAAGGAGTTACACTTGGAGCCGTGGCAATTGATCCATTTTACGAACTGGGCAGACCTTATGTGGGAAATAATGTAACTATTGGAGCGGGCGCAAAAATTTTGGGCGAAATCCGAATAGGAGACGATGTCAATGTAGGTGCGAACTCTGTCGTATTGAAAAACGTTGGTAATGGATTAACAGTTGGAGGAATTCCCGCTACAGTACTTCATAAACAAAGTAGCACATTACTCTAAACAAAAACGCTGCCCATGCTAACTAACGAAGATGCTCATTAAGCTAGCAAGATCGAAGCTTGTTGCTGATGCAATTGTTTACTCAATCGCGAACGCAATTAGCAGAGGCGCCCTACTCTTAATGCTTCCGTTCATAATGTTCGCATACGGCACGGAAACTTTTGGTCAATTTAGTTTAATTTGGGGAGTGATGAATCTTGTTACACCGATCCTTTGTATTGGCGGCACAACAGCAATAATTAGAGAAGGAACCACAAATGTTGCTGACGGAGCCCACTGGACGAAGTTCTTTTACTTGGTAACTATTCTAGGGGCTATCAGTCTCTTTGTGATTGCTACAAATGTAGATTTTGATAATAAATACTCTTGGATCTACTATAGCCTGGCATTGGCGGTTCCGAATACTCTAATACTAATTCGATTGTCCGAACTGCGAACGCTCGAAAATACAAACGCTTACCTTATCCTATCAATCTGGAAATTGTCGCTGATCCTGCTATGCCTATATTTCGCCATCACTTTGAAAATGGATTTTTATTCATTTTTGCTTTGCACTCTCATGTGTTGGCTGTTGCTTTGGCTAGCCGTGAACCAGCATTCCTACAAGGAGATCCTTACATCGTGCTTCCAATCGAATGAGCAAAGCAAATACAGCATCATAAAATACTGTATTTTCCTCATTCCACATATCTTAGCCACGTGGGTATTGAGCACTTCAGATAAGCTCCTGATTGATCATTTTCTAAACGAGTATCAACTTGGCTTGTATAGCATTGCATACACGCTTGGGACCGTATTAGTGGTCTTCAATGCTGGTCTCGCCATCGCTTTACCGCGTTACATGTATAAGGATGTCACTTACTTTTCCAGCTTTAGAATACGCAATATACTCGTGCTTTGCTACACAGCTGTTGCCCTTATCATTAGTGTCTCCATAATAGCTCTCTTGAAAATCGATGCTACCTATAGTGGATTCATCAATGAGCCAGAAAGAGTGGTTCAAATCTTCGCGATATGTTGTTTGGGAGTCTATTTGTTCGGGTTGTCTCAAATCTATTCGATTTATATATTCTACCATCGCGCTACCAGAAGCATCGCCTATGCCAGCATCACCTGCGCTTTATTGAATGTGATACTAAATATGTGGCTTATTCCAAGAGAAGGAATCATGGGGGCTGCAGCCAGCACGACGATTTGTTACGGAGTTTATTTATCGTTCGTATATCTCATATCTTTGAATGTTGAAAAACGTTTAGTGCATGGTGGTTGGTACCACAGCTTAGTAGCATTGGGAGCGATTCTTTCATTCTCTGCATCATTGATATCACTAGCCAATGTAATGAAGTGATAAAGCCTAAATCTCATAGAAACTAAAAGTAAAATAGGCTGGCGCTTTAATTGTGACGCTCTATTGACCCTTTACTAGCGTGGCAAACTCGTTCATTAGATATGTCCTGAGTTCTGCACCGTCCTTCACTACTTGATATCGTCCAGTCATCAAGTAGTCGGTATTACTGCGCTCTAGATTTACAAATACTACGGGCAATCCAATTCTGTCGAAATCAATACCAATTGTCGAGATTCGAGTGACGACGAGTTCCACATTCTTGTATTTATCCTGCGAGATCATGACCCTATCGTTTTTAGAATAGCTCTTTTGGTATATGTTGAGAGATTCTCTAGGGTGAGGGTAAACAATTATCCTGTACCTCTCATTTATTGTTTCTAGTAACTCATCTATCAAACTGATGTTTGCTTGCGGGTTCGTCGGCATGCAGGCAAACGCTATACTCGGAATGCCATCTTCTTGAGTTACCATAGACAATGATTTGGGTTGAATTGGTAGGTAAGTTAATTTCACCCGTTCAACTTCACTGATATAGTGTTTGAGAAAGGGAAGAGAGAATTCATAGCAATATACGAATTCGTCTACACTGCACAACTTAGGGTTGTTGATTGCAAAGAGGCAACCATGCTGCACCAATGTATATGAAATTGAATTCTGTCGACATATCTCTGACAGGTAAAAAGTATGCCTATCGTTTAGTCCAGCGACCACAACTTGCTGCGGTTGTAATTCATGGATAAGCTTCTGATACATCCTGAATTCAGCACAGCAGGCGAATTTATAGAATATATTGTCACGGTAGCTATTTTGGTCAAGCTTGCTACATTTCGTAGCCAAGAACAATTTGAAGATGCTCGAAAGAGTTACACCTTTAAACAATTCAATTTGTTGCAATGAAAATTGCGAATAATAATAGTCATAGATTTCTATTTCGCTGTCAAAATCTCTTAGCCTGCCGGCGAACCGACTCCAATTCAAGCCAATACGCGGTTTGCTGGTTACAGGAAAATATTTCTTGAAAATTAGCTTCGCCAACACCAATTTAAAGACAATCCCTGCGGCATACACTATAGTCAAGAATACAATCTTTGATCTTTTTTCTATCACTCCGTGCAAATCTATAGCGGCCTGTTTGTTATCAACAATCGCGTCATAGCAGAATTGAAAACCATATCCATTCTGCGTATTGCTGGATTCAAAACTAGTATTCATAAAACTGATTCTTCTGAGAATTAAATTTAGGTGACGCGGCTTTGGTAAGCGCCAGGCCCTTTACGTCTTCTAATCTTTGTAAGGCTTGTTCACCATCAACATATCTAACAAGAAGAACGTTGATGCCCAAATCACTCTCTTGGACTGACGCTTACAAGCACTGATCAGTGGGTTATAGTATAATCGTTAGCCGACGGGTTGGCCTAAGTTTGCCTTTCTATCCTGCGGACGAGCATTTTGAACTTGGGTATTCGCTTTGATGGTCGGTTTCCCAAGCACCAAAAAACCACAAAAGCACCAGTAAAGATACGATGTAGGCCAAATGTACATGATATTTGTAGTTAGCATGCAAAAAGAGAAGCACAAATACAATACAGAGGCTGGCAAACCTCTTTTGAACGCATAATAAAAAAGAAATAGGTGCTGAAGTGTAAAATATATTACCGTTATGAGGCCCAGATTCCCCCATATATGTATGAAGGTATTGTCGAGGTGAGTTTCAAAATTCCACCTTGGAAACACTCCCCCGGCTCGCAATTCATCCCAGAAATTAGCATAAGAGCCCAATCTATTTGCACCGCTCTTTAGCTCAAACGATCGTATATTTAGACCATCTTGACCAAGATCCACAACGTCCCCAAATAAGGTGAGCAATATATAAAGAAAAAAGGCGCTTGTAGAAAGCAATAAAACTGATTTTGCTGCGCTTCTTTGTCGATTAAAGAAAAATAACAGTGCAGCCACAAGCAAGAGCCCGATGCCCGTCTTAGATCCGCTTAGTCCCACAGTGATCACTGAGAGACCCATCCAAATTCCTGGACCTACAACTTCCTTCCTTCTGGTACAAACAATGTAGTTGGCCGCTAATCCCGTGATGATTGCAAGATTATTGGGATTAGAAAATAGTGAAGAAGCCCTAAACACATGGCGATTGTATGTATTAAATATCGTAGAAAAAAATAGATACTCCACCAATGCAAAAGTCGAAGCAAGCAACAAGATGACGTATACAAAATTGCCGTCGGAGTACAACCTTATCACCATAGGTATTAATAGAATCGTGAATATCGGTACCAGGTACAACACATCATTCAATTGCAACTCTGCCCTAGATGAGAGAATTGCACCTATAGAAAAAAAGAGCATGTTTGTGGTAAAAAATGTTACGAGACTAATATTCTTAAACAATTCCGAAAACGCGTACACCAATATAAGTGCAAACAGAATGTACTTTACTAACACCAGCCAGCCTTCTCTATTGTGATACTGATCTGGGTATAGAAAGAGCAAAGCGCCATGGAAAAAAAAGAGATAAACTAGAAAGCTCTGAATTCGTTCTCGTTTCATCGATTTAGCGTTCAGCATCCAATTCGCCACCAAAAGTCATTATGATGGCGCGCTTTTCTTTACTCAATCTACAAGACATTGAAACGTAGCTAACCAGACCAATAGCGTTTCTCGATGAGCTAAGCATTTTTTCATAACTATTCACTTAAACTCAGAGTCCAATTCTAGCAATAGGAACTCGCGCCTACTGACTGGCTCCCCGTCAAGACGAAAAACAAACATTCCACCCTTATGCAAAACGAATCTTCGTGAATCCTCTAACAACCCTGCGTCAAGCCTCTCTACGCCACCTATTTTTGGAACAAAAATACTCTTCTCCATCCGACAACCAGTCATTAATGCGCGTCCTTGGAAATGTCGCAAATAAATCGCCCCTCCCCGTAGATAATCCACCGAGACTTGAAGACTCTCTGTATTTGCCACTGTTAGCGTATCAAAATCAGCGTCGACAATTGCTGCGATTCGTTGTACAAATGGAAAAAAATCAGCACCATTTTTTTCCTCTTCTGTTCGGAAGTAGCAGTGCATTCCTGTCGATGAAGCAATATGTGCCAATAGCATTCGATTTTCTTCAGATGCACCCAAAGCAACCTCAACTTCTCCGGCACTAGCAAGTCTTAGCTCCTCGACAATGCGTAGCGTTTTAGCGACCGCCTCCAAGAGTTGGCCGTCTGTTCCAAACGTCGGCAACAAAAACAGGTAATAGTTCTTATTTTTTTGACCACCCTCAACTTCACGATTTCTAAGAACCATTCTTATACGTGTATCAAATATTAATTGGCGATTTTGTCTACTTAAAGAATCTCCCAGTTGACGATAGTAGAATATCTCCGTTTCTACGTGCGCAATATTGCTACCTTTATAAAGCCTGAGCCAGACATCAAATCCATCTTGGCAGGTGAATTCAGTTCTCCACCCTCCGATTTCCCTCATTTTTTCCGTGCGCAACAAGGTACACGCACCATGCGCCGGCTCATCATGTACAACATTACCTCCCAACTTAAATCGACTATGGCGCCCAATTACTTTTCCTAAGCGGTCGATATACACAAAGTTGCCATAAATAATATCTATGTTATGCCGAATTGCACTTCGCAGTTCAGCAACAGCACGGACATGCAAGTAGTCGTCAGCATCAAGTCGCGTGATGAATTCGCACTGACAGCATTTAAGGGCAAAATTAGCAACATTTTGAAGCGTTTGTCTAGTCTGAAATCTATGGACCGAAGCGTTATCAAACGCTTCAATATACTTCTCGAAATACGAAAATGTTGCATCATCGCAACCGTTATCAATTAGAAGTAAATCGAAGTTTCTCTCGGTTTGATTTACGAGTGATTTGAGAGCTTGTTCTACGAATTCTCCGTGATTAGTCGAAACTAGATAAATAAATATCGAGTTTTTGGTCGATTTCAAATTTCCACCTCACTCAATCACTGAAGAAAAGCCGTCAACCTCAAACATACTCCAATCAAGCACAGCAAGAGCGTCAATATTTTGGAGTGCCTTCGCCCCAATAAGGAGCTTAGCGTCAACTGGAGCCAACCCCTTTCTTGGCCTCAAAGTGATCAATTCATCTTTTGAGATGATATCTCCTGCAGAGACGCGATTTTTTAAGTACAAGCCCTTTCTGAAAGAAGTTGGATGCAGCCGCACTTCTTCTAAGAGTGTCAGGCTCTTTTGCTTACTACCTAACAATGTCTGGGTATTCGCTATCCTGCTTAGCAGCGTACTTGTGTCGTCAGCATCTAGGGAAACCAAATGATCTCGGAACGAGCAGTTCTTAGTATCGTCAGAGAAATGAAACTCTAGAACTTCAGCGCCGCAAGCTGCTGCCAGCGCAAGCGCCTCGATACCAACTGTATGGTCAGAGTAACCAACAGATATTCCAAAACTATGCCTAAACAAATCCATAACCGCCAGATTGGCCTCTACTGGCGGTATTGGATACATCGATGTACACTGCAGAAGCGAAAGACGACCTGCTGGCACTTGCTCATCTTCAACAAGATAGCTGATTACAGCCGTCACTTCTTTGTAGTCCGATAGTCCTGTGCTCAGAATAATTGGTTTGTCCGATTTCGCAATCGCTGCAAGCATACTATAGTCATCAAAATCACCACTGCCGACCTTGATAATGTCAACGTATTCTTCATATATACTCAGCTCTTCCAGTGACCAAACTGACGCACACGTTAGCTTCCCAGAAGATCGAATTCGACGGAGAAGCTCAACGTTTTGCTCCGGTGTCAGCGTGAAATTCGCAAAGTGAGCATGTCTATCAGGATCTAAGGTTGCATTAACCAGAAGATCTGGGCTATAAAGTTGTAACTTTACTGCATCCACCTCTGTTGTTATCGCGAGCTCTACAAGCGATAACGCCTTTTCATAACTGCCTTCATGATTTCCACCAATTTCGGCGATAACTAAAGGACCATACGTACCAGAAAAAGGACTAAAGGGTACTTCGCTTATTTTTTTCGCCGCAACCGGTATATCGCTAAGCGAGCGGATCGTAAATGAATGTTCTGATAAGACCCGACGATTTTGTAAATCACGAGCTGTATCTAGACTGAAATCTAATTCTCCGGCAAACACCCACGGGGCGATTGTAAACCTGGCAGGATTGGATGCGCGATTGTAAAAAGCGGGAAAAACATGCTCTTTCTCGTAATCCGAAATTCCGACACTATCCGCGTCCAAAGTAGTTTGTTTCAACAGTTCCTTCGAAACGGCTTCAAAATGCAATCCAGATGGCAATCCACTACCAACTGTTGAAAATAAATCAGCCTCACTATTATTCAAAACCATTTGCTCAAACTGCTCAAAGACCTCATCCAGAAGGGCTATGGAGTCACCGTTTATACGGATATACCAATCAGAAGAATACACTGTGGCAGCAGCGGCAAATCGATCAAAAACGTTTTCTAAACTCCCTCGATAGCAATTGAGCGATCGATACGTACAGAATTCCTCGACATAATCGTCATCTGCTCTTAATGAGGTAATGATAACCACGCGTTCCTTTGGGATTTTTCGCATTATAGAGTCTAAAAGCCCATCGAGAGCTAACATATCGCCCACTCTATGAAAATGCTTATAAGGAAGCCGCCTACTACTAACCCTCAATGGTATAAATGCAGTGTAGGGCGTCAACTTCGTTCACCAATTTTCTTTGCCATAGTTCCACCCCATATTTCATAAGGCTTTGTAATCGCCCTAAACGTTGAATTCGCTGCGATTACACAACCATCCGCAATATCTGAACCTGGGAGAATAGTAGCTTTTGCACCAATCCAAACATCATTTCCAATTCTAATGGGTTTCGTTGCATTGTTTTGCTGTGAGATTAGTTTACTACGATCAATACTGTGATTACTGTCGACAATATATGCGAATGGAGCAATTAGACAGTCCTCACCCACTTGAATGAGCTCACTGGAATAAATGAAACTATAAGCACCGACGGTGGTTCTCGCCCCGATTTTAATTCTGGATTCAGAATTACAAGCGCAAATGCGTGCATTCACTTTAACAATGACCTCTTCTCCTATTTCTACACAATTAGGGAAACGTTCTATTCGCGCACCAGCTTGAACAATCACTCCTTGCCCTAGTTGAGCACCAGATACTCTAGAGAGTCGAGTCCGAATTCTGTCAGCAACAGTCGGTCTAAAGTGCGCTCTGAACTGACTCAATTCCCTATCTCCATAATCTTCCATCCCATCGCATACCATCCTTCTGCTTCAGCAGATGCTTAGCCCACTGCGAGACGGAATACTCGTCAAAAAAGTGTGAATTATCCTTGAGAACAAGCTCCTCCCGACTTGGTACCTCGACATTCTTAGGGTCAAAAGTGAATATGCTACTTGCACTAAAAAAATCGTATTCCTTAACACTCATATTTGTCGTGACCAATGGTGTACCAGAAAATATCACCTCAAAACTTCTCATCGTAAGACCACTTTGCCTAGGGAATTCTATATCGATTATCGCTCTAGAACTTTGTATAACCGCAAGAAAGCTCTCATAGGGTAATTCTTCAGCACTCAAAACGCCTTTATAACCATAATAAGAAGCTGCAAATCTAAAAAATATCTGGTGAAGTCTACTTTTAGTCTTAAGATAAAAAAAGGATGGGGTGTTCTGCTCTTCAAATTTCGTCTCGAGCTTTGCTAACGTTTTCAACCTGTGAATATGGGCAGTCCCGACAAAACTAAAGTCATACTTTTTTTCACCTTTTACATGGACTTGAGGTTCATCATAATGGTGAAATAGTGGTAAATGGTGAAGCTTCTCATTCCTTCGACAATCTTCCGGATCAAAACTATACACTCGATCGGCTAGAGAAAATGTCCGCTCATCTATAGGTTTTTGATACGCGCTGTCCCATTTGTAGACGATAAGCGATACCGTCGGTATATCGCTTTTTATTTTTTCTAACTCACGACCGTTGATGGTCTCAGGATTAACTAGCAACAGGACATCAGCATCAAAGTCACGTAGCCTTTCTACGATTTCACGTATGTGCTTTTTGATTATCCACGGTAACCATTTGAGCAAGCCTAGGCGCGTAATAGCTTTAGAAAAAAAATCGTTCCCGATTCGTTCATCCATCCAATCCACTTCGTAGCCTAGCTCTTGGACCGCAACCCGAATCCTACGTTCATAGCCAAACGTTCGCGGTGAGATGATTAGTATTTTAGACATTCCTGATTGCCACCATACAGCTTCCGCTCTTACCTAACGATTAAATTTAGCCTTAGTTCTGCAATATAGATCCAATATACCATCTTCCAGAGCAATTCTTGGGATCCAACCGAAGTCGCTTTGCGTTGCGCTTATATCTGCACAAGCATTGCGAACATCTCCAAATCTAAAGGCTGCAGAATTAGAAGGATTGTCGGCACCATGTGCTTCACAAAGCATCTTCGCCACGGACCAGAGCTCTACTCTCTTTCCGCTCCCGCAATCATATACCCCATTTCCGGTGCTCCTTGCTCCGCTTGCCAGCAGTCTTGCCACGTCCTCAACATGAACATAGTCTCTCGTAATACCTCCGTTTTCGTATATTTCTACTTGGTGGCCACCTATCAGTTGCTTAATAAAGTGAATGAGAATCCCAGTATATGGGTTTGAGAGTGACTGCTCCGGCCCATAGACGTTCTGCAGTCGGAATATTGTGGTTGAGACTCCGTACGCTCCCGCCCAGGCTGTAAGCATGTTTTCTTGGGTTAGTTTTGTACTGCCGTAAATATTCACAGGTTTAGGGAAGTGAGCGTCTGCTCGCATTGCTATCGGCACCAGCCCCTCAAACTCAAAATTTTCCTTTTCTAGCGATTCACGGGTACGTTGTGACGGATAAATTATTTCATGCGAATCTGGACGATAGTACGGCCCTTCTCCATAAACGGCTCGAGTACTCGTCAATATTATACGTTCAGGAAACTCCTGAAGTTCAGACATCGCATCTAACAAATTTGCCAGACCTAATGCGTTCACCCTAGCGTTTAGTGTACAGTTCGAAAGCGAGCGTCCAGTACCAGTTTCTGCTGCGAGATGGACTATGACTCTAGGCATTCCGTTAGCGAAGAGTAAATCCACGTCTTCTCGCGAGCACACATCGCCAACTACAAAATTGGAGTTAGAGCTCATTCGCTTGCGGATGGTGCTATCTGTGTGAGAAATCATCGAAAAATTATCAAAAACAGTAACATTTTTTGGATTAAGCGCTTCCGTTAAAAATGAGCCAATAAACCCGGCTCCTCCGATCAGTAAATATTCTCGCATACCTTTGTCGTTCCATTAGAAAGGCTAATCATTTTTCTACCACAATCAATCAGACCGAAATGTCTCGATGCATACTTCCAGGTCATTGTCTGTTCCAGCATATTTTAACACTATAGAAAAACTAATATGATGATAAGAGGCCATTTATAGACCAATGGCGAGAATGAGCTATCGCAGAAAATAGTTTATATTTGACTATATAAGCCTCTCGCAGTAGATAAGATCATTCTACTACTTAAGCCAGAAGAATGAATTAAGACGCTTACTCTGCTGAGCTAAGTCATTATTTAGATGTACGCCTGCTTCAACTTTCTAAATCTCTTTTTAGCCGCCCATAAATTTCTGCAAAGTTTTGCTCACTAGGGAGCAACCAATTTTTTTCGGTTCATGCAAATTTATGAGAACACTTTGCCGGGATCGACTATGCTTTCGGGCTTCGCAACACGTTCCCAAGCATACTACACCCGGTGAACACAATCGCTAATTTTTAACGGGCGACTAAATACCCACAGCGCTATTCCTCAAATCAACTTTGTGAAGGTACAACTCATAATACAGGGCATTATTCGTAAATTTGTAGGTAGAAACTTCTGCCAATCCCAATGAGAGCGCTTTTTCCGTACTTAGCACATAAGAAGGAATGAACATATTGACAACACTTTCAATCTCCTTATCGGATAAATACTTGGCATCCATCAACAAACACCTTTTTGGACTCAAACCAGCGATAACTGACAAATAGTCATTTGGATTACCACCTACCATCAAGAATTTATCATCTGCCCTGGTATCTGGAAATTCTTCGAAGATTTTGGCCAGAGCCTGCTTTTCTTTTACTGCGTCATCGTGAATTTTGTTGAGTAAGTACGCATCTAGTGCGAACAAACAGATTACACCAAAAGAATACAGTATTTTGATGTTCTTCGACCACACCACATCCCGAAACACTAGTGCTATGCATAAAACTGATATGGGCGCTATTATCAGCTGATATCTGGGTTGGTTTTGCATTAGCACTATCATTCCTGCGTAAGCCCCAAAGGCCAGGAAAGAGATCATTAGAACAGGCTGGTATTCCGTTCGCTTTTTTAGCGCCAGGTATAGGAACGAAATAAAGCCCAGGTTGGTTATCAAATAAAATGGAGCAAAAGCTATTGTTGCTAGCTGCATTCGTAGGGCTTCACCAAGTTTTAGCAGCAGGAGGTTTAAGGTGAGTGGCGGAGTCTGTGCGCTAAAATGCCAAAGCATATTCGTTTCGCCTGGTAGCGACGAGGTTATGATTGAAGCTAAGTCAGGTTGGAATGACGCTGGAAACCAAGTGGTTTTGTAATTGGCGCAAATCCCAAACATCGTAACGTAGAGAATTCCTGCCCATCCGAACTTTTTCGCACATAACAAGTAAAGTACAAATGCACCGCTCAGGAGCAAATAGAATGGGTGCGCCGTTATACCAAGGCACAGTAACATCACTATTCCAAATTCAGCCCACCTTTCACTACGCCAACGTACAAACAACAAGAGTAACGCCGATGTTATCAATGCGAAAAAGGTTTCTTGCAATAGGTTGCCTGCATACCAGATTGCCGTTGGCGATAACAGGTATACACTAAATGCCGCTGCACCCAGCCGAACATTTGTAAGGTAGCCAACAGCTAAGCCTGTGAACAACGAAGCCAGAATCAGGAAAAGAAAATTACTGTACTTCCACGCATAAAAAGCACCAGTAAATTCGCCAAGCGCTGCATTTATCGAAAGCAGCGGGCCATTGTGAATAAAATAGGTTTTAGGGTCGCCAACACCCTGCCTTAGTATCATGCCTGGCAATCTGAGGTTGGTCTCGCTAGTGCCGCTTTCGATTAATGTTTCAGTATCATGCAAATACCAGTATTGATCGGTACCGCGCGGGCCAACAACGGAAGAAAAATACAAGGTACCAATCAACACCGCGAACAACAGTGGAAGTATTAAAGAGCGATCAAAGACCGCAGATTGGTTCTCAGTATGTGTGGCCACAGCAAAGCACTAGGCAGCAGAACGAACTGCTACCTTAATTCAATTCGAGCCGCAGAGCTAAAACTTACTGACAGATGGCCTACCAATTGCCCGTAATATTAGGCGCTTGAGCGCTAAGCGCCTGCCGCTTGATAGGTGGAGCGCACCGACTGCCACACACCGTTCTCTATGTACCAGAGGGTGACATGCACGGTAGAACCGTTGGTAGGTAACCCGTTCACGTTAAGAGTAGTTGTGCTGCCAAGATTACCACTGTCAAAGTAGTTATTGGCGCCCGCGTTGGACCCTACATAAACCCACCAGTTTGAGGCGTTGGCGCCATTAGCTGACCAGGTAAACGTTTCCGTGCTGCCCGACAGAGTACCGCCAGAACCCGGTGCTGATATGGCGGGTGTACCGCCAGTTCCGCCGCCTGTGTTGCCGCCGCCCGTATTCCCTCCGCCCGTGTTACCACCTCCACTGGTGGCCGCCGTATAGCTATCAGTGACTGACTGCCAGCTGCCGCCTTCTATGTACCAGAGCGTGGCGTACACCGTGCTACCGTCCGTCGGCAAGCCTGTGGCCGTCAAAGTCGTTGCGCTGCCTAAATTACCACTGTTATGGTAATCGCTCCCGCCGGAGCTGGAACCTAACCACACCCACCAGTTTGACGCGTTGGCGCCATTGGCTGACCAGGTAAATGTTTCCGTGCTGCCCGACAGAGTACCACCAGAACCCGGTGCTGATATGGCGGGTGTACCGCCAGTTCCGCCGCCTGTGTTGCCACCGCCCGTATTCCCTCCGCCCGTGTTACCACCTCCACTGGTGGCCGCCGTATAGCTGTCAGTAACTGACTGCCAACTGCCTGCTTCGATGTACCAGAGCGTGGCGTACACCGTGCTACCGTCCGTCGGCAAGCCTGTGGCCGTCAAGGTCGTTGCGCTGCCTAAATTACCACTGTTGTGGTAATCGCTCCCGCCGGCGCTGGAACCTAACCACACCCACCAGTTTGACGCGTTGGCGCCATTGGCTGACCAGGTAAATGTTTCCGTGCTGCCCGACAGCGTGCCGCCAGAACCCGGCGTAGATATCGCTGGTGTGCCGCCAGTTCCGCCGCCCGTGTTACCACCTCCACTCGTGGCCGCCGTATAGCTATCAGTGACTGACTGCCAACTGCCTGCTTCTATGTACCAGAGCGTGGCGTACACCGTGCTACCGTCGGTCGGCAAGCCTGTGGCCGTCAAGGTCATTGTGCTGCCTAAATTACCACTGTTGTGGTAATCACTCCCGCCGGGGCTGGAGCCTAACCAAACCCACCAGTTTGACGCGTTGGCGCCATTAGCTGACCAGGTGAATGTTTCCGTGCTGCCCGACAGCGTGCCGCCAGAACCCGGAGTAGATATAGCTGGTGTACCGCCAGTTCCTCCGCCGGTGTTGCCACCGCCTGTGTTGCCCCCTCCGCTGGAGGCATAAACGGCCTCAGATACTTCACGCCACACGCCATTAACCCCGTAATAAAGCGTAAGGAATATGCGGCTGCTATCGGTTGGTAATCCCGTTATGTCAACTGATGTAGCACTGCCTAGGTTGCCACTGTTAAAGTAGTTGCTTTGACCCGGCGCGCTTCCTGCATACACCCAGTAGCTGCCATCCACGGCCGTGCTGCCGGGGCTCCAGGAGGCGTTTACTATGTTTGCCCCTGATAATGTTGAATTTGCCTTTGGGTTGGTAAAGTGAGGGTTCGAAGCAGAACAGAAATTTAGCGCGTCAAGTGCTGCCAAAATGGCATTGGCCATGTGCGCTTCGCCTGCTGAGTTGGGATGCACTCCATCGTAAGTCATGGTGGCACTACTGAAACCCGGCCGCATATCTACAAAGTGGATATCGTCACCATTGGCAGCACGACTGGAAACTAATGCCGCGGTCTGCTCTGCCAAATCATACGACACCGCCAGCTCATCCACGCCTGAATTGTCTAAAACGGTGGGTGACCATGGAATAATCCCCGCCAGAAGAACCGTTGCATCGGGGCGTGCCGACAAAACGTTATCTACTATGTTATTGATATCTGAAATAGTAGACGCAACAGATTGGCCCTGAAAAACATCATTAGAGCCCAAATGTATCAGCACGTAATCCGGGTAAAATCGAGCAACAGTGCTGCTTACAATGGGTGTAACTTCATCGGCTCGCCATCCACTTCTGCCCTCGTGAGGTGTGCTTGTAGCTGCGCAAGAAGACGAAGTTGCATAATTCCCATACCTGGCACCAAGAAACTGTGCTGTACACCAATTTCTGGCCAGCAGCGCCTGTGATAACGGTTTTCTAAAACTACATTCGCCACCGTCGCCTTCGGTTATTGAGTCGCCAATTGCCATTAGGCCGCCAGCATACGTTGGCAGCCCAAACAGAAGAACGGAGATGCAAAGAGTGATCCGGATGAAGTATTTCATTAACATGCCCCACAAATTCAACCCTGCTGCCAAACAACCCGACCAGCAGCATTCGCACAAAAAACAACCAATGGTAACATGCGTTGCGCTGTTACTTCCATAACGGGGCTGGAAAGTTATGGATTCCGGCGCAACAACAATAGGCCTTTGATCAGATAGCTTCTCCAGCGGCCCATAATGTTCGGCTATCACTTACCATACATGCAGGCTTCGGTATTAGTTATTAACAATGAAAATTCTATATATCCACCAGTATTTCATTACGCCAGAGGAGTCAGGTGGTGCCAGGTCATACTACCTGGCAAGGAAGCTGGCTGAAGCCGGCAATGAAGTGGTGGTTATTACCGGCAATAACCAACATAAAGACTGGCCGCTTATTCACACCAAAAGCATTGACGGTTTCACTGTTAAATACGTAAAGAATGCGTATGCCAGTACGATGAGCAATTCCTCACGCATTCTATCATTTCTCCGATTTGTTCTTTACTCAACATATCTTGCGCTTCGGGAAAAAAATGTGGCGGTGGTGTACGCATCGTCCACGCCTATTACGGTTGGCATTCCAGCACTAGCGCTAAAGTTTTTTAAAAACACAAAATTCATACTCGAACTGAGAGATCTGTGGCCTGACGTGCCTTATGAAATGGGCTATATCAATAGTAAGGCCATGTATCGGTTTCTGAAATGGTTTGAGCACTTGCTCTACAGAAAGGCAGACAAGATTATTACTATAAGTGACGGTATACGCGATAAGGTCGATAGTGACTATCACGCAAAGGCCTTTACCTATCCTTTCGGCGCAAATATCAAACTGTTCGATGGGCTGCGTAACACTGTTTGGCGAACACAACATGGAATTGACTCCAAAACATTGTTCGTATACACGGGTGCGGTAGGCATTGCCAATGGGGTTGAATACCTTGTTGAGGCCGCTCACCAATTACAGGTAGCAGGCGAAAGCAATGTACACATCGCCATAGTGGGAGATGGGTCAGCGAAGGCAGAAATTGTAGATTTAATAAAAAAATACCAGCTAAGCAATGTTTCCATGCATGAGCCCGTTCCTATTCATTCACTGGCAGATATCTATGCATCGGCTGACGCAGGAATTGTGCTGTTTGCAGACAAAAGTGAAATACACTTGCACACAGGCTCTCCAAACAAATTGTTTGACTATATAGCAGCTGGGCTGCCAGTATTCTTTAACTTTACCGGTCCGCTTCGCACCACAATAGTAGAGGCAGATGCGGGGGTTTATACCGATTATAAAGAACCGAAAACGCTGAGTGACGCCATGCGGCATTTTGCGGCAAACCCTCATTTGCTGGAAACAATGTCGAAAAAATCACGAGCGCTGGCAGAAGTAAAATTCAATCGCGAAGACATTCTGCACAGGTTGGCTGAAGAAGTCATGTCCACGTCTACGTCAGTCACGGGTTAAGCCACAAGCCATGACTTCAGTTTGCTCGATCGTACTCAATAATTTCGTGCACGACAGCAGGGTACTCAAAGAATGCCTGAGCTTGAAAAAAGCTGGCTACAATGTCGCAGTGGTGGCACTTCTTGAGAATGATCTGCCCGAACACGAATCAGTTCAAGGAATTGCTGTACATAGAATTCGACTGCGCAGCAGAGAATGGTCGAAGTTAAAAATAGTGCAAGCATTTAAGTATTTTGAGCTCGTATACAGAGTACTAAAACAATACTCCCGATACGATGTTATTCACTGCAACGACATTGACGCCCTGCCAATTGGAGTGTTGATAAAATTACTCACCAATCGAAGAGCCAAAATAATCTACGATGCGCATGAATACGAGACAGAAATTGGCGGTGTACCAGCTTACGAAAAGCTTATTGTGAAGTGTCTGGAGCGGCTATTAATTCGTCACGCAGACCGGGTAATGACGGTCAGTAACGCTATTGCTGATGAGTATGTTCGTTTGTACGGAATCGAAAAACCCGCATTGGTATTAAACACTCCCGCTTATCAGTCGATAGCAAAGAAAAATATTTTTCGTGAACGCTTCGAAATTTCTGCTGAACAGAGAATATATTTGTATCAAGGTGGTTTTTCGCCCGGCAGAGGAATTGAAATTCTGCTGGAAACATTTAGCCAAACCAGTCTTTCCAAGCACGCTGTAGTGTTTATGGGTTATGGTTCGCTAGCAGAGCTCATTCAAGAATATGCAAGTCAATACACAAACATCTATCATCACGAAGCGGTAGGGTCGGATGTGTTACTTGACTATACCTGTAGCGCCGACATCGGAATTTTGTTCTACGAAAACGATGGTCTGAACAATTACTACTGTTCGCCCAATAAAATGTTTGAGTACATTATGGCTGAGCTGCCCGTTATTGTTTCCAACCTGTTTGAAATGCGAAAAATTGTTGAGCAGAATGAAATCGGCGTTGTTGCCGATAACAACACCGTTGCAGGTTTGTCAGAAGCCGTCAAGAAATCAGAGCTGCTGGACTTGGAATCAATCAAGCTGCAACTGATGAACGTTAAGAAGCGCTACAATTGGGAGGCTCAGGAAAAAGTGCTTCTGGAAGTATATGGTAGCCTATAAAGCCTGCCGGCCCGTACGACGTTCAATAAACGTCTTGTAGAACGGCATATGCACCGTATACGAGTTGTGCCAAAGCATGGTTAATGAAGTAGGCGCTGCCAGCATTTTTTCCACACTTTGCATGGCATCTGAATAGCTCAAGTCGTTATAGGTAAACAGGCTGCAGTCCATTACCACCAGTGGGCGTTCTTTCAACTGCAGTTTTTCACGGGTGAGAACATTAAATACCGAGTACTCATCCCCGGTACCACAGCGAAAACCTGCGTGATCCGCAAAACCGCAACTACTGTCAACCGCAATCGAAAGGTCTTCAAGAATTTGCCAGGTGGTGGGAACTTCAAAGCGCAAATAGTGCTGCCGGCTTTCCGAAACCTCACCTCCAATAGCCTGTTGTAAAGTTGATAGTTCGGTTTGAAGCTTTGCTCTGTTGTTGTATGTATCGTATGAAGGATGCAATCCTATTGAGTGGCCTCGATGCTTGATACTATCAATCAATTGGATGCATGCCTGATCATTTAACGCGTACTCCGCATCGTATATTGAGTTTCCACCACTTATGAAATAGAAAATAGACGTTTTACCCAATGCTTCGCTTCTTTCCATAAGCCATTCAAAGTGGTCATAAGGGTCAGGAATTCTTCGCCTGCGAATCAGAAAGTACTCTGCAATATTCTCAAGCGCAGCAACTGGGCTTAGATCTTTTAGAATGTTGTTTGCCACCACCTTGATTAGAAGTGCCGGACCAGACCATCGAGTTAAGGCATCCACGTCGTGGGTCAGTGTCAGTAAACGCTTTCTTGTATCTGTTTCCACGCCTAAGTGTGCAAGCATGGCTGCCAACATTTCTACATACTCGTTCACCACTGGCCGGTCGAGAATATCGGCGTTTCTGGCAAAGCTGAGTTCTGAAGAAAATCGTTGATGTGTATCCCGGCTTGAGCAAACATACTCTTCCCAACGACTCAGAAAGAAAAAACTGGAAGCAAAAACATCAGCCCCACACACAATCTTATTTTCGGTGACCGTACATACGTCCGAGCCAAAGATAATGGGTACGTCATCGTGGTACGTAAACTGATTGCGGGCGAAGAGGCATGTGTCGGGAATATTTTTCTCGCTGAGGTAGCTCAGCGCATTGGGGTAATGTGAGAAAAAGTGATCTTGAATAACGAGAATGGCACCGTCGCTGGTTTCTATTTCGTATTCAGGCAGGTTGTCGTCACTAATCTCAACATGAAATTCAAGGTTTAGAAATTCGCTTAGCAAAACCTCCAGAATGTATCTGCGCTCTAGTTCATTGTCAGGCGGAATACTTACCTTGATCATCGAGTAATGTCTTTCAGGAACTCTTTCAATCTATAAGCCTTGGAAGGTGTTTTTGCTATGGCAGAATACACCTGCTGAGTGGCACCAAAACTCCTAAAATAACTTTCTATACTTTCAACCATACTACCTTCAAAATCGAATATCCGTCCGTTTGATAAAGAATATTCAATCGCGTCGAATAGAAGTGCATCCATAGCACCCACGTCTTTAAAATCCGGGTCAATACCGCCAGCCAGATAGTATGCTCTGTTCTGGTCGTAGATAAGGAAACATGATGCAATTGGTCGCCCGTTCGAATCTTGCGCAAAGGATAGCCTGACGGCACTGTGCCTCGCACAAGCATCGTACAGCAATTTTAAAAATGGCAAATCGTAGTCCATTGCTTTATTTTGCCGTTGGTGGGTGCGCATATTTAGCTTATAAAAGCTGGCAACATCGTCACTCACAACAATTTTTATACCATGCTTTGCTGCCTTGCTTCTCCGCCTACGCCTACCGCTCGTTTCTCCTTGAATTTTTCCATTGGTGTATTGTTCCGCCTCAATAATGTATGAGCAGAGCGTGGTTTGTGTATAACCAAGCCAATGAAAAGGTAGCCAATTTTTTGTACTTCCATGGCACCGCTGGGAAAAATGATCAAATTTGGGGAGTGAGCTCACTAGCTCACCAATCAATTCCTTCTCCCACGACAATCGCTTGTAATAAGATTGCTGTTCTGGATAAACAATATAGGGCCCAAGCGATTGCGTGAGCCGTGGCATCGACAACACTTTGAAAAATTTTCGGTGCGGGCAGTAATACGGTAGGCTGGCCATAATCTGCCCACCTTTTTCAACCAATGCCACGTTCCATTGATCTGCTCCACATACAGCGTCTAACCACCAATCTCGACTAAAAATCGGAAGCGCCACTTGCTGTTCACAAAATTCCCTGTATCGCTTTTTAGTGTCCATCATGCACGCGTTATCGCAACGGAAAATCGATAAGGGTGAAACAAGCTGCCATAGATAGTGACGTTTAGCGTATTGCTGTCGTAGGACGCAAAATCTGCAGGGCGATACCAGTAACCGAGACCATCCTTTCGGCCACGCGAGCGTACGCGCGCAACTAGTTTTTTCAGAAAGCTGAGTTGCTGCTGCCGGCTGTACATTTCTCCGGAATAATATTCAGGCTTAACCACCGAATTGGGAATATTGATCAACAGCAATACACCGGTTTCATCTAACATTGACAAATTGTTTTCGATGTAGCGGGCCAGAGTTGGTGGTTCAAAGTACTGCACAACACCATTGCTGAAAACAAGTGAGAACTTGCGCTGATCGCTGTAAGACGCTGCATCGGCCACACCAAGCTCTAGGCTTGGGTAGCGTTCCTTAAACTGTTGCAACAAGGTTTCGGAAAAATCGATACCTACGTATTCACCATCAATGAAGTCGTAATATTCGTATAACGCACCATTACCACAGCCACTCTCAAGCACTGGGCCCGCGCTCACCCCCGCTGCCTTGCATAGCAGGTTAATTTCTTGCGCATACAACTGGTACCATTCATCCGAAGAATGAGCATGCATTGGTGTGTTTTGCTGGTTCCAATATTCTTGCCAATTCATGAATTGTTATCCTTACAGAGGCGGTATTCGTAGACATAGCCGAAAATGTACAGCGCTGATTGCACAAGTGCATAAATAGTGAAAAACAGGAATACATCATTATCACTTTTACCAAAGTGCCATGCAGCCAATATTCCTATCAGCAAAGCCAGTTGCCATAAAAAATTGTAGATAACTTTTTGCTGAATGGTGGATAGCTGACTCACCGGTATAGTAATGAAGCTAAGCAGGAACATTAATACAAGACAGGAGGCAATTTCGCCAGATATCTGCCATTCATCACCGAAGGCAAACGAAAACAGCACTGGACCAAAGTGATAAATAGTCAGTGCTGGTAGTATACCAACGATGAGTAAATACAAGGAGATGCGAAGGTAGAATCCAGAGGGGTCGGTTTGTTGTGAAACGCGTTGAAAAAAAATGCTTCCAATTGAGCTGGAAACAATGCCCATTGGCCCCATGATGGCGCGATGAACCAGAAAATAGTAACCTGCATAATGAGCGCCAAAAGTGCCGCTTAGAATGATTGGTATCATATTCTGAGCCAGGGAATTCATTCCATAGGTGACAGAGAAGTACAGCGGGAATTTCTTATAGCGCACCGCCATTGCTGTCATTTTACGTTTAGAAACGACCGATAGATACTTAACATTGTGTGTGGTCGCGGCCTTGAGCAATGCCAGAATTCCTCCGATTTGGCCGACCAAATTACCCACAATCAATCCGGCACTACCAACACCAGCAAACCCTAATCCAACATTAACGGTTGCTGACGAACCACTATGGGCAATACGACTAACAGATAAATCTCGATATTGAGCGCAGCGATTACACCATAGATAAAGACTTTGATAGCAGGCAGAGAAAAATACAGTTATGGGAAGTAGATATAACCAGTTGGAGATTTCCGGGTTATCTAATAGATCGGTTAGTTCGGCATTGCAAAATATTGCAACAAGCATTAGAGCCGCGCTAAAGGCCGCCGCACATAGAAGCGCAACGGCCAATACGTTCAGCGCCGCCGAGGTTTTTTTTGGCAACATGATAGCGAGATCATATCGACCGGTCGCTAGCACGCCCGCGATTGCTGCGATACTTATATAGAGGGCGAAAACGCCAAATTCTTCTGGTGTAAACAAGCGAGTGAGAATCGGGCTAATAGCGATGGGTATAATCTGGGCAAGAGTGGTTCCTGTGGTTAACGTAACCACATTTCGACCAAATTCAGATTTCGCACCGATTCTATCGAGCAAAGACACGAAGAAATACTAACAAGCTAAATAACATGAGTACCCTGGGCGTTAGGTGAACAACCCTCAAAGAAAAGCGAAAGAAAAGAGTACTAGGCAGAGAATCGCCCAAACAATCTTCTAGATCGCTCTAAGATTAAGCTCTTTGCGAGATGAATTCTACCCGGCAAGCGTTTGGGTTCACTAATAACAGATTTAAGTGCCTGCCATAATATGCAGCCTAAAAAAAATACATAGTGTGTGTAGTAGCGAAAATCAGGTGCAGGAAGCTGAGAACGTACCCAATCGTTCACATAAACTTCTAAAACAATATGCACCCTGGTTACATCACTATTGTTTTCCAAGGCATGAAGATAACTGGTATTAAGCGCCCACAATTCGTTCGGTTTCATATACACCGGCTTTTTAGAGATCTGAAACTGACAACCCGGATCAGTGATCAAGGGGATATGAAACCGCAACTTACCGAATTCATACGTTCCGCTCAGGTCTCGATGTGGATGCAATTTGTGCCCTGGGTGAACCGCATAAAAAACGAACATACCGATCTCACATTGAAACTGATCTGTGAGCTCCTTGAAGCGTGGATCGCTATGGTAAAGCTCTGTGGGTTCTGCAGAGTGCATTAACGCCACCTCTGTCCATCCATCAGAAGCGTATTCACCCTCAGGGTGCACGGGGCTCCAGGATTTATCCTTAATGCTGTTGTAGAAAAACTGAAACTGAGCGGGTGAGAGGAAATCGTCCTGAAGTTTTAATGCTCCCTGGTTCATGTCACTACCAATATGTTAACTTGATCAAATAATAGCCAGGCCACTGTGCCGAACAACGAATGACTTGTCAATGTCTCTGCATTACGGGAAGAAAGTGAGTTTAGTACAAGTTACTGTTTACAATGATAAATACGCTTTCTGAGCTATCTGCTTAGCGTCATCAATCCGACGAAAAGCAGATTCTGAGAAGTCCATCAAGTGGTTTGGCATTCAGGCAACTATAGTTCAATATATGTTCGGCCAATCCAAACGGTTTGCGGTAGCAAAATGACAAATAAATTGTATAAGCAGATTTTTGTTAATCTTTTGGCCGTAGTAGCATTTACTCAATTTTCTCTCGACGCGATGGCAAACAAGCCCTGCTCACCTTCCGGATTAACGGTCGATGAAAAACGCGTTTCCGACGACCCGCAATCTTGTGGTAAGCAACAGCTCGCAACAAAAACCCCAATTATTTCTGAAATACTCACTGCATTGCGGAAAAAAGCCGATTCATTAATCGATAGCAGCTGGGTGGCTGAAGCTGGAAAAGACGTAACTTCTGGCTATTACCGCTGGCCTGCGACAGATGGCCTGCTTGA
This sequence comes from Gammaproteobacteria bacterium, assembly GCA_030429735.1. GTDB lineage: Bacteria > Pseudomonadota > Gammaproteobacteria > Pseudomonadales > JAUIET01 > JAUIET01. Next base: position 178,273 of record JAUIET010000010.1, on the reverse strand, counting down.
ACTGTATAGCGCCACATCGGAACTAAAATACCTAAACACCGCAGTCGAGATGGGTGTAGCTTTTATTGACTCAGGGTCAGATACAGACTCAGACGGTTATTTAGATTGGCATTCACCGTACGTTCCCCATCTGGGGTACAAGAACCACTGGCACTACGAATGGCGAGCCGCCGCCGGTATCGCACGCACGGCAGCTACCATCGCCGAAAGAGCAGATCTTAACGTTGTTTATAAGGGCGAGCTGGAGAAAATGCTCAACTATCTGGAACGGCATGTATGGGAGAAATGGGCACCCACGGGCAAGCTTGCGTATATAAGCTCAACCGATGCCGTGACCACTCACTTTTTGGGGCGTTTGGGCTCGGTAGCAATTGGTCTGCATAAGGCCACTGGAGAAACGCAATACGCAGAATACATAGAACGTAAAGGCGCCGAACTCGTTAAGTCGCTAGAGTTACGAGCAGATACAAACTCGTATAACATTACCTGCACAATATACACCAGCGACTGCAATTACAACCCGGGCGGAACCCTGGACGTTAGCCACGCGAACGATGTAATCAACTTTATTGTAGAGGGCTATCAAGAAGGTTACTCCTTTGTCAGCTCGCAAGATATTGACCGATTGGTGAATACGGTAACTCGTGTGATCTGGGTAAACGACGGATTTGCTGTTTACGTCAACGGTAGTGGCGGTACAGGCGGAATTGCTAACAACAATGGGGCATGGGCCAAACTCAGTTTGTATGACGATCAACTCTATCGAAAATATGTTGATTGGGCATTGTCTCCAGCACTCAATGTAAGTAATTTTGAGAAAATGAAGACGCTTGGCAGTCTGGCCAGAGTTACTTTTGAACGAGATAATAAAGGCTTATTAGCGTCGCAAGCGCAGTAAATGCCTCTGCGAAATATTCGTAGCTATCGCGCCAAGCTTGCCAGTTCGTGCACAATATTTTGAGCCGCATTCCCGCCACCATACAAATTAGTTTCATCGGTAACAATCGTATGCTGATGACTCTCAAACTGTTCCAAAATCGCCTCTTTGCGACAGCCGGTTAACACGACACATCCAATGGCTACTAATTCTACCCATTCGGTTTCTTCGCGCATTGTGATGCAAGGTTTGCCGAAAAAGAAAGCTTCTTTCTGTAAGCCACCGCTGTCGGTCAGTACGATCTGACAGCGTTGTAGCAAATAAATCATTTCCAAATAACCAACTGGATCGATAACCGTAAACTCTACTTCAAGGTTGAGCTTTTCCACGGCGGCTTTAGTACGGGGATGTAATGGAACCACCACCGGCATTCGCCGATTTATCTGGTTTAGAGCGCCTACGCATTCCGTGAGATTCGCTTCGCAATCGACATTTTCTGCTCTATGGATGGTAGCCAACACAAATTTCTGCTCGCAAAAATTATCAGCAAGCGCCTCAGGCCGGATGGCCTTCGGTGCGTAATAGAGCGCTGCGTCCTGCATAACGTCACCGCATTTTCTTATCCTTGCGCCAAAATGCTCGTAGCCCTCTTTAACTAGGTTTTCCACGGCTGTATCAGTTGGGCACGCTAACAACGCGCTCACTCTATCAGTTAAGATACGGTTAATCTCTTCGGGCATTTCCATATTGAAACTGCGCAAGCCGGCCTCAACATGAGCAACAGGAATATGACGCTTCGCCGCTACCAGTGCGCCGGCAAGCGTGGAGTTGGTGTCCCCATAAACCATCACCACATCAGGTTGCTCTTGATCAAATGTAACATCCAGTTTTTCCATCATTCGACCGGTCATTGTGCCATGACTAAGCCCTGATACCTCAAGGTTATGTACAGGTACGGGAATATCCATTTGCTCAAAGAATATTTCACTCATGTTCGAGTCGAAATGCTGCCCCGTGTGCACCAACACTTCTTCAATGTTATCCGTAGCTTTAAGTTGGCGCGATACAGCCGCCGCCTTAATAAACTGTGGCCTTGCGCCTATTACAGTCAGTATTTTCATTTGATTTCGCCATACATAGCGTTTAGTTTTGAGGCCTCAGCCGCCCAGTTAAAAGTAGTTAGCACTGCTTTTTTTCCGTTTTCACCCATTTCGCGAACGAGGTCCGGATTTTCGCATAAGCGCCGCAGTGCGGCCGCAATTTCAGCAGGATTATCCGGGTCAACACAAATCCCACAGTTATGACTTTCTACGATATCCCGCCATAGCGGAAAACTAGAACAAATGACGGGCAACCCAGCCGACATATATTCGAACATTTTGTTTGGCTGCGCATTTACATGATTCGAACAAGGCAGAAAGGTAACAATACCGGCAATTGAATCGGCCATAAATTCAGCGACCCTCTGTCGATCTGCGAAGCCATGTTCACAAACGTTTTCCCAGCCAGGCGTATGACATGCCGCTTCTCTTTCATGCGGGATACTGAAAGTACCAAGCAAATCGAGCTTTACGTTCGAGTTATGCAAGCTTTTGACGACAGGTAAAATTCCTCTTAGAACGGAAATTCCACCCACATACACGGCTCTGTTTCCGCTTCGTGTCGCATGTGGTTCAGATTGTAGCTCTCCAATAATTGGGTAGTTATTGATATTCTCTACATTGTTATGCATCGCCTTGAACCGCTCGGTAATGAACGGCGTAGCACAAACAACACCAGCAAATAGTTTAACAGAGAGCCGCTCCACCACGCTTGCACACGCTGAAACACCACGCCGGAGCCGGGGCGCAATCCAAGGTTTGTCCATAATGTCATTAGGCAAATCTTCATGTACATCGTAAATAACTGATTTACCCAACACAGCTAGCATTACACCTACAGGTATCAATTCCGGGTCATGGAAGTGATATACATCGCATTTTTCGCGAAGTGCAGCATTCACAGCCTTTGGCACTGCTACCAATGCCCTGCCCAATCTACCCTTGTGCCCACCAAGGTCGACTATTCGAACTCCTGTCTGCTCTGAATTGCCCTGCCCGTCATTAACAATAAGCGAAACATGATAACCAAAACTAGAGAGGCTCTGGCACTGTTTCAGAAATATCCGTGTATCGTTGCGCGGGTGCGCAGTCGTAATATGGCAGACCGATTTATGGTGAGACATTAAACAGCCTCTCCCATGCCGCAATGTTATACACCCTCCACTTCAATCGCAGGTCTAGATCTGGAAACGATTCAATAAGTTTTTCCCGGTTGCATAAGTTGCCAAGTATCTTAGAAGCCTTCACCTCATCCAACATTTGTTGTTGCTGGGCTTCTAACCATGTTTTTTCAGGGGCGGCAAAGCCAAACTTATTTTTTCGCCAGACGACTGTAGCCGGTAACATTGCTTCCACTGACTTTCTGAGAATATATTTTGTCCAACCTGACTTAATCTTATGCTCCACACTCAGGTTTAGAGAATTTTGGAGCATTTGAAAATCAACAAAAGGTAGCCTTGTTTCTATTGAATGGCGCATCGAGTTTTTGTCTTCGTAACGCAATAAGACGGGGAGATTGGTTGACTCAATTTCATACTTTTGCAGCTCAAAAACATCCAGGCAATACCTTGAAATATCGTCCAAGTGAGAGTAATCACTCGCGTTCAGGAATTCCGGTTTTATGAATTTACACTTATGCTTATACAGGCGCTTACGAAGGCTCGAAAAAAACATACCGAAGACATAGGTAAGGATCCAGGCAACACTCATTTTGGTGTTGTTTTTTCTAGACTGCAGAATTTCTTTCACCGTTTTGATGAAGCCATGTCGCTGCCAATAGGCGTAGTAGGCCGCCGGATAGTACTTTTCATAGCCTAGCAGCGTTTCGTCACCGCCTTGGCCGTCCAACATCACTTTACACCCTTGGCGTTTAGCCTCCTGCATCACGAAATATTGCATAAAAATAGAAGGGCCACCAAATGGCTCTTCCTGCGTATAAATCACTTCATCCAGTGAATCTTCAAATTCGCTATTTGCAGGCTGAATTGTTACCCAATGCAGGCCGGCTGCGTCCACAACCTGCCGCGCGAACTCACTTTCGTCTCCTTCAGGCTCACTGGAAACAGCCGTAATTGCGGTGAGTTTATGTTGGTGCCCACCTTCTTTGAGCTGCGATGCAGCTTCAGCAGCAACGCTGGAGCTGTCCAAACCACCGCTTAAACAGGTTCCTACTGTCACATCAGATCGTAAGCGATATTCAACCGATCGCTTAAGCTCAGATTGAAGAAGAGTCATTGCCTCATCGGTAGAGAGCTTCGCAACTTCCTCATTACGAGCTATCTCAAAGTAGCGCTCAAACCGTAGCTTGCCACTGGCAATATCCACGATTAAATTGTGGGATGGTGGAAGTTTTTTCACGCCATCAAAAAAGGTTTCGTCCTTGTGTTCCAGCACCTGGGCGACTAGAAACTCTACAATAATCCTACTATTTGCCTTAGGCGCAGCGTCGATGAGTTGTTTGATCTCGGAACCGAATGAGAGAACCCCATCTATCAATGTGTAATAGAAAGGTTTAACACCAAATCGATCACGGCTACAAAACAAACGGTTATGCTTGCTGTCATACAGAGCGAAGGCCCACATGCCATTAAAGCGACGTACACAATCGGTTCCCCACTCCGTATAAGCTGCAAGGATTACTTCTGTGTCAGTTCCGGTAACGAACTTATGTCCTCTTTCCTGTAATTGCTCCCTGAGCTCGATATAGTTGTATATTTCCCCATTGAACACAATCACCAGGCCAGACTCAGTGCACATGGGTTGAGCACCGTCCTCACTCAAATCCAGGATCGCCAAGCGACGATGGGCCAGGCCGATAGGACCTTCTATGTAGTAACCTTCTCCATCAGGCCCTCTGTGTTCGATTAGTTCGTTCATAGCGTGAAGACGATTTTCGTCAACACCGCCACCCGACAAACTGATAATTCCGCTTATTCCACACATAGCTAGGTGATCACTTTTGATTTCTTGGTGTGCAGTGCGTTAGCAAGACAAAAGTGACATTACAATCGTGTCCACTTCAGCATCACTGAGATAAGGATGCATGGGTATACTCAGGCAAGTGCGCGCCAGGCTTTCGGCCACAGGGTGCTGATGATTTGAGACCTGCCTCAGGCTATCGAATACTGGTTGTTCGTGCATGCAGGTGGCGTAGTAAACCGCACTTGGTATATTGGACTGGCGAAGTGTGTTGCCTATGTGGTCGCGGTTCTCAAGGTTTCGTAAAGTATACTGTGCCCAGGCGCTTGTATACCCTGTTGGTACCCGTGGTACATCGTACTTAGCGCACAATGATCTGGAGTAATGCTCGGCTATTTCATTCCTGCGCTTTAATTCAAGAGGGAATTCTTCAAGCTTTTCCAGCAATATAGCAGCCTGGATAGTATCCAGCCGACTGTTCAGCCCTACCCGAACATTGTGGTACTTATTATCGCCTTTACCGTGCACCCGGTATGATCGAAGTAAATCAGCATAGTCATCTTTGTCGGTGAAAACTGCCCCTCCATCACCATAACAACCCAGAGGTTTGGCCGGAAAAAAGCTTGTTGTAGCAATATCGCCGAAGGAACACGCTCGTCGCGCATCAATGGCACCACCAAACCCCTGCGCGGCATCTTCAATTAGATACATGCCGGTCTCTTTCGCTACCTTGGCAAGTTCATCGAAATTCGCAGGCAATCCAAATAAATCAACGGCCATAATTGCTTTTGGAGTCAATGTCGAATCAGCAGACAGCTGGTCAATTTTGCGAGCCAGGTCTTTGGAACAAAGATTAAACGTTTCTCTATCTACGTCTACAAATATTGGAGTGGCACCTGCTAAGGCAATAACTTCAGCGGATGCGAAAAAAGTGAATGTTGGGCAGAATACCGCGTCTCCGGCGCCAATACCCAAGGTCATCAAGCTTAGCTGAAGTGCATCAGTTCCGTTAGCGCAGCTGATTACGTGCTTTACACCGACAAACTCCGCCAGTTTTTCTTCTAATTCTCCGACCTCGTCGCCAAGAATAAAGTCTGCTTTGGCTAGCACCCCGGCAATTCGCCGGTCGATTCTTGGCTGCAAATGCTGATATTGGGCCTTTAAATCTATAAATTGGATACTCACTCTTCAACCTGCTGCCGAAGAACTCCGGCTTCCAGAACGTAAACTTGCCCAGTATGTTCGCAGGTCTCAACGCCATTGCCGTGTATCGGGAGATTGAGCCGCTCCCCAAATTCACTCATCCAGCCTATTTGTTTTCCGGGCACGCCTACAACCAGCTCAAACGGCTTTATATCTCTATTAACCAGAGCACCCGCACCTATGAAAGCAAATTCTCCGATGGTTACGCCACAAACAACTGTACAGTTGGCACCCAAGGTAGCACCTTTGTTCACATAGGTATCTCGATACTCTGATTTGCGATTCACCGAAGACCTTGGATTGTATACATTGGTGAACACCATGCTTGGACCACAAAACACATCCTGTTCAAGGTAAACATTGTCGTAAACAGACACGTTATTCTGAATTTTGCACCGGTCACCTATACGCACGTTATTGCCAACGAACACGTTTTGCCCGAGCGAGACGCCCTCTCCAATATGCGCCCCTGCACACACATGAACGAAATGCCAGACGCGACTGCCACTGCCGATCGTTGCTCCATCATCTATAATTGCAGTTTCGTGTGCTGTAAACGTCACGCAATTCTCCATTTGTTATGTGGGCCTATAATACACGCGTACATGACTGGTATTGCTACCATCTGTCAGCCTAACGAGCACTCAAAACTCACATAAGAGTCTAGCCACCATCCCTTTAGAAATAGAAGTTCAAGACCGAAAGTAGCTACCTACCCACTTCACGCCAGCTGATACCAAACAGCCCAATAGAATACCAAAGCGGGGGCCAGATATAGTAGGCAGACGCAACGCCACAGGCCAATACAATGACCAACGCAAGCACCCTAAACAGCGCGTATTGTTTGTTGTGGCTCAATGCGCGGCGCGAATCATTCGCATGCATTACCATCTCCTGAAAGAACATCAGCACAGCGACCGAAAAGATCAGGAAACCGACAATACCGAGATGAGGCAATATGGAAAGCAAACTGTGAACATAGGAACCGTGGTCGCCCACTAATTTGTCCACTTGGGTATGGCCAAATATTGGAGCAAAAGCAAAGTGTGATACGAAATTATTCTTGAAAATACGCGATCTGCTATCCACCGAGCTAACCTCACCGGTGCCATAGCCTGTAATTCGTAACTGGCCGGCGTCAATATCACTGAGCACAAAAATCAGGGTGCCAAAGGCCACGAAAAGACCGCTTGCTACAAGAGCGCTGAGCATTAGCTTGCGGCCAAGCTTACCGACAAAGAGCGAACTCAACTTGAGCTCACCGCGTAACGCAGATCTCACCTCACTGCCAACATCCAGACCAAACCCAATATTTCTGTACATTAAGAAGAAGTATGCGAAGAAGATAAGCGCAAAGCCAACCGTGGTTGCAAGCCCTGAGTTGCTACCGATTAATTGCGACATGAAGCCGTAAATGCCGGCTAGTGCGAGAATGGCACCTAATAGCGGGAAATATTTGATTAACTTCACGCGGTTGCTTGATGTGATCAATAGTACAATACAAGTGGCTGTTACCAGCATAAATTGTATAAATATGAAGTTTCCAGCGCGCTGATAGTAACCCTTGTTATCTTCAATCAGAAAAACATCCCAGCGCGCACCGCTGAGATGAGCCTGGAGAGAGTCAATACCCAGCAATAAAACAATAGCCAGGTAAACCATACCAACGACAAACGCGGGCTGGTGGGTTTGCCTAGCTAAACGTAACTTATAGATAGCAGACAGCGAATACGCGCTAATTAAGCCCAAAATCAAGGCAAAAAACACACCCGTGGTTGTACCAAACAACACCTGGCGAGTGTCATAAGGGTTTTCCGACTCAAAGGTGTACTTAAGCGCGAACCATGCGAGAAAAATCGCCAGCGGGATAATCGATTTTCTAAAGCGTCGCGGAAGCGAGATATCGCTAGAAACAATAAACAAGAACAAGGCGCATAATACAGACAGGCCCAACGGTATATATCCTGAGCCGGAATCAAGTATTTTGGTATTGGCCGAGAGAAACAGAGTAATGCAAAACAAAACTCCGTAGGCCGCTGTTAGTTTTGCAAAATTCAATTATTAAGCTCCATCATTTATAAACAGTCGGTTTAACTCAATTCTCTGGCGCCTGTCAAACCACTTGTCAAGTAAGTTGCGAATGACAAAAATGTTGCCCCGCTGTGAAATTAACGACTGGATTGAGGTACATGCCGTTCACGAAATAATAAGCGCGAACGCCTGCAATTACGGATATGATAATAGATTAAAAGTACCGTTCTACGCTTTACTTCTAAGGACTTGAAATGATCAAGAATTTCGCACTGATTGGCGCTGCCGGCTATATTGCACCTCGGCATATGAAAGCGATAAAAGACACCGGCAATCGCTTGGTCGCCGCGCTAGACACCAACGATTCCGTTGGCATCATCGACTCTCATTTTCCGGAAGCCGACTTTTTCGTTGAGTTCGAAAGATTTGACCGGCACATTGACCTTCTCAAACGCAAAGGCACGCAGATTGACTATGTCAGCATTGCCTCTCCCAATTATCTGCACGACTCGCACATACGGTTTGCGTTGAGACAAGGGGCTCACGCAATCTGCGAAAAACCTCTCGTGCTGAACCCACACAACATTGATGCATTGCAAGTTGTGCAGAACGAAACGGATTTCAGGGTTTTCAATATTCTGCAATTGAGATTACACCCTAGTATCATTGAACTTAAAAAGCGGGTTTCAGAAGAAATAGCGAAAGACCCGGACAAAATTTACGATGTTGATTTAACTTATCTTACGAGTAGGGGGCATTGGTATTTTACGTCCTGGAAGGGCGCGGATGATAAGTCAGGTGGTATCGCAACAAATATCGGCGTGCACTTTTTTGATATGCTGAGCTGGATATTTGGCGAAACCAGGGAGAATGAGGTTCACGTAAAACACCGAGACACAAACGCTGGCTATCTTGAATTTAAGCATGCGCGCGTCAGATGGTTCCTGTCAGTGAATTACGACTATATTCCAAAGGAAGTAAAGGATGCTGGTGTGAGAACGTATCGTTCTATAACCGTTGACGGTCGCGAAATCGAGTTTTCAGGTGGGTTTACTGACTTACACACTCAAAGCTACTCGGAGATTCTTGCCGGTCGCGGTTTCGGGTTGGAAGAAGCTCGACCGAGCATTGAGATCGTTAGCCAAGTACGTAAAAAGGAGCTTGCAACAAACAAGTCAAACTATCATGAGTTCACAGCAAAGGTGGTGTGATACGCCGAATTGCATTCGCCGAATAACCTAGCCGCCAGTAATGGCTTTCATGAGTGGACGGCGAACTCGGGAGTAGAACTTGACTTCGATCAAGTAAGACAGAATTAACACCACTGCAAAATAAGCAAACCACTCTAGATACGCATTGCCAATGAAAGATAAATAAGTTGCGTTGGTGAACAGCGGCCAGTGACAGATATAGAGTACATAAGATATTGGGGCAACAACAGCAAAAGGCTTTACCAGCTTGTCAAAAGCAAACCAGCTCGCCATGCGCCATGCATACGCCGAGACAATCGCCAGAAGTGCAAACAGGAAGTGACGAAGCTCAAGCACGGGATGTAGACCAAAAAATAGGGCCTCGCCACCTCTTTTTGCCAAAAAAGCATTTAATACAAGAATGGCAAGTATTGTGCTGAGCGTGAGGACTGGCTTTAGCGCTAAGCGGATATTGCCCACCTCGCCTGCGATATAACGCTGCGCATAGTATACGCCCGACCACCAAATCGCCATGTACATGACGATTCTGACCACAAATAGTGGATAGAACAAGTACACAACTGCTGCGGCAATGGATGCGCAAAATACCACATTGTCACGAACAGATTCGCTGCGGATATAGGTGATCAATGGGAAGAATGCCATGTAAAACCACCACTCGTACGAAAGAGACCAAAGTACATTGTTACCCAAGTATGCCTCTACGATAACGCCAGGTTTGGCCTTCGCCCAGTCTTGTAGCATTAAAATATTTGCAAGCATCACCTTAAGCTGCGGATCAACCCACTGACCGGCGTTGTAACTTGTGCTCAAGTAGGTGAGCAGGAAAATAATTAGTAGCGGCACATATATTCTGACAAATCGCTTTGCGAAGTAGCTTCTAAAGGATTTGTTTTTGGAATTCTGATAGGAGTAATTGATCACGAACCCAGATAACAGGAAAAAGAGAATTACTGCTTCCTGACCAAAGCGAACCAGATACCCGAAATTAAGACCCCACAATAATATTGTATGCGGTATGGTGTGATGAAAAACCACGTACATAGCCGCAAGCCCGCGGAGGGCTTCTAGCTTATAGAGCTTATTCATTGCAGATAATGATATGGAATAATGGGGTTCTGATCATGCGGTTATTATTACACTGAGTGGATGCCTGGAATCGAAAGTATGTTCATTGAAACCATATTTCCGACAAATGGTGGCTTGTAAAGCTTTGCGACTTGAACGAATAATAGATCACTTGAAAAATACACTGTCTCCAATAACCAGGCTTCGCAGATGAACGAAGATATCCGCGTTTCAATAATTATCCCATGCTGTAATGAATTTACTTATATTGCAGCTTGCTTGGACAGTATTTTGGAACAGGACTTTGACCCGAGCGGCTTTGAAGTGATACTCGTCGACGGCATGAGTAGTGACGGCACCCGAGACATTATTCAATCGTATGCATCTAAGCACCCACAGATAAGGCTGTTAGACAATCAGCATCGCACTGTACCGTATGCATTGAACCTTGGAATTAGACATGGATCAGGACGGTACATTATTCGCATGGACGTGCATTGTAGCTACCCTGCCAACTACATCAGTCAATTGCTGTATTGGTACGAGAAATTAGATGCTGACAATGTTGGTGCTGTGCTCAGTACTGAGCCAGGTAACAACTCTACGGAGGCTGGTGCAATCGCTCAAGCTTGCTCCCATTGGTTTGGTGTAGGGAATTCTCTTTTTCGAACCGGAGTTAAGGAACCGCAAAGTGTTGATACCGTACCGTTTGGTTGCTACTCGAAAACACTTTTTGATCAAATTGGCCTATTTGATACGGACCTGACGCGCAACCAGGATGATGAATTTAACGGTCGCCTATTACGCAATGGCGGAAAGATCTACCTGATACCAGATATTGTCGTTACGTATTTTGCTCGTACCAATTTCGAATCATTATGGCGAATGTACTACCAGTATGGGCTGTTTAAGCCAATGGTGGCAATGAAGCTGGGTAGCCCAGTGACGGTACGCCAGCTAGCACCACTAGCTCTTGTTACCGGTTTAATGGGCAGCCTGGCTCTAATACCATTTCACGCTGCGTTTTTGCTACTCTTCGCACTGCTGCTAGCCATTTATGTGTCTGTCAATGTGATGATTTCTTGCAAATTGAGCGCTGCAACGAATAAAGGACCGCGTGGTCGATATTGCAGAGCGCTATTCCGCTCTTTCGTATACATGCACTTCGCTTACGGCTTCGGTTATCTAATTGGTTTGTTTAAACTAATAGGGCCGAACAGAAAGACGACTACAAAAATAAATCTTGACGTTAATCGCTAGTATGCTCGTATCTGACAATTCTAAATTTGTGGAATGGGACATAATCAATTGGTCCAAGGCGCTTAGTTTTTGGATACAGCATACGTCAAAACGCATATCTGATTGCCGCGTACTTGAAGTTGGCAGCCGCCATGGTGGCCTGAGCCTGTGGCTGGCTACTCAAGGAGCCGAAGTTGTCTGTACAGATTTGTTTGGACCTTCTGAAGAGGCCAAATTGCTGCATCAGAAATCTGAAACAAAAGGCAATATTGTCTATGCCTCTGCTAACGCGCTGGATTTACAGTATGAAAACGAATTTGATATTGTTGTCTTCAAATCTGTACTCGGCGGAATAGGAGAAGACGTGGGGCTAAGTAACGGTGCAGAAAATCAACACTTGGCCATCAAGAACATGCATAGTGCCCTTAAGCCTAACGGTGAATTGTTTTTTGCCGAAAATCTAAGCGCCTCTCCACTGCATCGCTTTCTTAGAAAAAGAACCGTACCCTGGGCACAATCATGGAATTACCCGCAATTGTCTGAGCTCGAAACCTATATGGCAGGATTTTCCTCAGCTAAATTTGATACTGTCGGGTTTTTGGGTGCGCTTGGTCGCAGCGAACGTCAACGTAAGCTATTAGGCCGCATCGACAGCATTTTGTTTGATGGGTTTCTGCCTAGTCAATGGCATTACATCGCTTTCGGCGTGGCTCGCAAATAGCACTGACTTGATCGATTGGACTTCTAAGCAATATTAGCTGGTTCGTTTTGCCAAGCACTGAATAACTTAAGTTTTTGTCAAACCCTCTTGCTCGTGCTCTGGGGCTGGCTTAGTTATTAAAATGGCGCGCCAACTCTCCTCGCGGTACTGGCAAAGTCGGTAGCAATTTTTGGTACAGTTTGCTCTCTGGTCTGACGACTACCTCAATTGTCAAAAATATAAGCAAAAAATAGGTGAAAACCGAGTAGTTATCTACATACCAAGCTTCGACCAATCCTTTATAAGGAGCTATATGACTAGCGTATATATCATCTCTTTCACCGTCGATCAGTTCAAACAACCGCTCTTCATCCCTAAAAATGATCGACCCCGTACCGCTCAACCCCGGTTTAATCTTTATCAGCTCGCTTCGCACTGACTCATCATAGAGCAGGAAATGGGCGTGTATCTGGGGTCTCGGACCAATAATACTCATATCACCACACAGCACATTAATTAGTTGTGGTAATTCATTGATCTTCGTAGCTCGCAGAATGCGTCCAAATGGCAATACTCTTGGGTCATCTCTCTTAGTTAGTGGCCCGCCGATGCTCACGCTATCTTTCTTCATCGTTGCAAACTTCAGAAGTGAAAATTCCGCGCCTTGCAGCCCGATACGCGATTGCTTGTAAAAAACCTGCCGCTCTCCGGTCAGGGCTAAAATCACCGCAACAAGAAGTAGTACCGGCAGCAAAAGAATTAACGCAATTGAAGACAATACTATGTCTAGAAATCGTATCAAGCGAGTGATCTACCTTTCTATTGCCCTAGCGCCTTGCGCAAGCTGGCAACCACCTGCTCGCACTGCGTAACGGTCATGGTCGGAAATAACGGCAACGTGAGCACCCTCTTCGATATAACATCCGCATTCGGTGTAGGGCCAAATTCTGCGTCTTGATAAGCCGTGAACTCTCGAAACGATAAATAGTGGATGCTTGTTTGTATCTGATCTGCCTGCATGCTTTTTATCACGGCTGTTCTTTCGACTCGATCGGGTAACAACACTGGAAAAATATGAAATGCAGGTTCAGAGTTTTCATTTACCGTGAATGGAATAAGAATACCCTCGCAGTCCGCTAGCAGTTCTCTATATCGAAGTGACAAGTTTCGACGCGCGCTGTTGCCTGGTGCCAATTTCTCAAGTTGCGCCAAACCAATTGCGGCGCGCATTTCGTCCATACGGTAGTTTAGACCGGGAATAGCAACATCGTATGTATTGGCGCGCCCTCTATGCCTGTCTAGGGTTTGGCTGGTCATTCCCTGCGACCGAATAAAACCCGTTTTTTCGGCTAACTCTTTCGAAGCGGTCACTAACATACCGCCTTCACCGATAGATATATTCTTGTTCGTAAAAAAAGAAAAGCAACCAAAATCACCAAATGTGCCACAGGGCTGCCCTTTGTAGCTGGCACCGGGTGCATGTGCGGCATCCTCAATTAGAAAGAGGTTTTTTCGCTTGCATAAGTCGACGATTGGGTCCATATCGCAACTGTAGCCGGCATAATGAACGATGATGACAGCCCTTGTTTTCTCAGTTATTTTTGCCTCAATCGTTGCTGCTGACATATTCCAGTGATTCATCGAATCACAATCGGCAGGTACGGGAGTAGCACCAACAATTCGGCACACATTTGCATCTGCAACAAACGTTAGGGCAGGTACAATAACTTCGTCGCCAACACCAATATCCAGCGCCATCAGAGCGGTATGCAACGCTGCTGTACAACTGGACATAGCCTTACACATCACTCTGTTTTGCAGCAGCTCAGCAAACTTTAACTCAAACGTTTTAATTTGATCACCCATAGTGATCCAGCGGCTGTCTATCACTCGTTTGGCCGCAGACGCTTCTGCATCGTCGTAGTTCAATTCGAACAGTTGCACTTTCCAATCTGGCTGCGCTTCTGTCAGCTTTGGCTCTAACGCACTCAGTGAGCGCTGTGGAACACTTCGATCAAAAAAGCGCGCAATTGCCTCAACTACCTGCTCTAACTCAGCGTCAGTAATTGAGCTGGAACTGGGTATACTGATCGCCTCTTGGTACACGAGATAGGCCGCATCGTTGTGAGTTACGTATTGTTCGTTGGAATACATTGGCAAACTGTTCATCGGCCGCCAGAATGGCCGCGATTGCACCCCCTGCTCATCCAAAAACGCGATCAACTCCGCCTTTTTTGCGGTTCGGAAAGTGAACAACCAACAATTTGGGTTTACTTCCGGGCTAACTTCCTGAAAATCAAATAGATTGAAACGCCCCAGTTCCTCCCGATAAAATTGATCCCGTCGTTTATTGCGGGCCAGCACTTCGGTGAACTTTTCCATTTGAGCAAGACCAATGGCTGCCAATACGTTAACCAAGCGATAATTGTAAGCAACCTGGTCATGGTCGTATTCATCTACCGCTATTTTTGCCTGAGTCGTTAAATGAGATGCCTGGCGGGCCAATTCAGTATCTGATGTGAGAATCATACCGCCGCCACCGGTAGATATGATCTTGTTGCCATTGAAGCTAAGCACACTCATTGTGTTATCAATGCCACAATGCCGGCCTTTGTAGTATGAACCAAGAGCCTCACAGGCGTCCTCTACTATCGGGATACCATACTGCAAGCCAATTTTTTCTAGGTGCTGCATGTCCCCAACATTGCCCAGCACATGCACGGGAAGCAGCGCTTTAATGGCTCTGCCGTCTGCACTCAGTACTCTTTGGTTTCCTTCAAATGACGTTTTCTGTTGTAAAAATTCGTCCAGCAAACTCACATCCATTTGCCAGGAGTTTGCGTCTATATCTATCAGTAGTGGGCTGGCGCCACAGTATTTTATTGCATTCAGCGTTGCCACGAACGTGAGATTAGGAACAACCACATAGTCGCCAGAACCAACACCAGCCAGTTGCAACGCAATATGCAGCCCCGCGGTGCCATTCACACATGCTATTGCGTGCTTGGCACCGGTGTATTCGGCGACGCGGTTCTCAAATTGCGTGACGTACTCGCCAGCGGAAGATATCCAGCCAGTATCAAGACAGTCTTTGACATAGCGCCACTCGTTCCCTGAGAGGTTTGGTACTGATAATGGAATCATTGCCCATTCTACTTCTGCTGTGCAAGTTTGTGTAAAGCGATGCTTTTTTTAACGACAAACGGTCAGGATTTAGCCGAACAAAGCAATACAATGGTCACTGTAATACGGAGATTGCTTTGGCCCATTCCCTTCCATTTCTTGCGGCATTATTTACTTGTTCGCTTTTGATTCCTGTCTTATTGCGCTACTCAGTAAGATTGGGGTTGATTGATCACCCCAACGAGGAGCGAAAGTCGCACAGTGTCTCTATCTCCAGAGCGGGTGGCATTGCTATTTTTGCATCTACGGTCATCGCCTTGCTGCTTTCAACCGCTGACATATCATACATCACTGGCCTAATGGCAGCAGGCGCTCTGATTTTTGTTTTTGGCTTAATTGATGATGCATGCAACTTAAATTACTGGTGGAAATTCGGCGGTCAATTTGGCGCTGCTATTTTGGCGATGCTTGGTGGGGTTCTCATTACTGACATACCACTTGTCACCGCCGGAGGCTTGCCAGAATGGGTTAGTTATCTGGTTACCTTCTTTTTCCTGGTGGGTGTCACTAACGCCGTTAATCTCTCTGATGGGCTGGATGGCCTAGCTGGCGGCTCAACGTTTCTGGGCTTGGGCGTTATTGCGATATTGGCGTATTTCACTGATGATTACACCATCACGATTCTCTCAGTTGCCATTGCTGGCGCTATAGCCGGTTTTCTGCGTTTTAATACTCACCCGGCCACCATATTTATGGGTGACTCCGGCAGCCAGTTTATTGGATTTATGGCGGCCAGTTTAGCGGTACTTGCCACTCAACAGAGCAGCGTTAGCTATAATTCGGCCTTGCCACTGCTGATTCTGGGGCTGCCAATTCTCGACACGGTTTACGTAATGGCAGTCAGAATCAAGAACGGAAAATCACCATTCGTGGCTGACAGCAGTCACTTGCATCACCGGCTGGTGCGCCTGGGTATGGAGAAACATGAAGCTGTAGCCGTTTACTACTGCCTGCAACTGCTATTGATTGCTATCGCCTATACCTTGCGTTACCAATCAGACCTGGTGGTTATCTCGAGCTATCTGGCGTTTTGTGCCGCCTTAATCGGCGGGCTCGTTATAGCCAAAAATGTCATTCTAAATCCGAAAGCTGCAAAGGTTCAAAACGTCATTGATGAACAACGCAATGCTTTCTTTAGACCAATTGGCGATCTGTATGAAGGCCATACGCATTTGTTGTCGTACCTATTACTGGCCACCTTGGGCATTGGCGCGGTCAGCTCACTCTATGCAACAGTGGATGACCAGACTTCACGGCTTGCCTACGCGATTGCGCTACTACTATTGGCAATTTATCTGTTAGTAGCAAAACGGGGGCATTCACAGTCTACAATCTTACTTCGCCTCAACACCAGTACAGCGGCAGCAGTTGTTTTCTACCATGCTTCGTTTGTTGGTCTAACGTCCATCTGGCGCTATACGCTGGACATAAGCTTGTTATTTACCCTGGCCTTTCTGGCGTTGTGCATTCGGATATCCAGGCGCAGTGTTTATTCACTCACCACCCAAGACTTGCTTATTGTATTAATTCTTCTGTTTTTGCAGGCTTTACCAATAGAAGAGTCAGCACAATATCTCACCATGCGAATTACGATATTTGTGTTTATCATTGAATTCTTGATTACAATTGGTCGCCCAAGGCGTACGTTGTTAAACATTGGTTGTCTTGTTGGTTTGTTTTTTGTGGCGTTAACTTGAATGATTGAAACACCTGACGAAGTTTCGACTACCGACAAAGTCAGTGTTTTGTTTGTTTGCACGGCTAACGTGTGCCGCTCGCCAACAGCGCATGGCGTGTTTGAGGATTACCTAAAACGAACAAATCTTGAGGCGTATTTCAATGTGGACTCTGCGGGAACGAAAGCGCAGCATACGGGCAAGCCGCCTGAGGCTCGTGCGCAAAAGATTGCCGTCAAAGCCGGGTACGACCTGTCCCACCTGATTGCGCGACCTTTGCTCGACGAAGACTTCATGAGATTCGACTACATAATTGCCATGGACAGTGGCCATCTCAACCACATTGAAAGTATGCAGCCGCCTACTTTCGCTGGCACAGCAGCGTTGTTGATGTCATTTAGCAACGAATATCAGGGCAGTTTAGATATTCCGGACCCATATTACGGTGCCACCAATGACTTTGTGGTGGCGCTGGATCTTGTGGAGCAGGGGTGTATTGGATTGCTGGAACACATTGTAAATACAGATCTTGCTGGCCGGCTGGAAAGCAGCCAAATTGAACAAGACAGCGAAACTCTGGAAGAGTTATCCAACCAAGATTGAACCAGCTCCGTTAATACAGAGCGCCAACAAACTGTAATGAAGAGGTCTAATAGTAGTAAGAGCTGAAATTACCTTCGCTAGAGCGATTAATTGCCACACCCAGAATATTCACTCGGTTGTCCAGCATCTCAAGGCTTTGTTCTAGCTCTTTGCGGCTGGTTGAACCTTCACGCACCACGAACAACGCTGACTCCATGTAGGGAGCTACAAAAGGCACATCGTCGCAACCCAGTACAGGCGGAGTGTCAAAAACAATCATCGTATCTTTCAGACCCTTTAGCGTATCAAGCAACTCACGCATACGCGGTGCAACCATAGCCTCTGCAGAGTCTTCATGGCGAACACTGCCCGGCACTATTTTTAATCCAGGAATACCCGGGTCTACGAGAATGTCTGACAATTTCTTACGGCCTTCTGCTACATCAACAATATTGCCTTTAGGCTCGAAGCCAAACAAGTGGTGCAAACTCGGTGAACGCAAGTCCATATCTACCAACAGCACACGCTTTTCTTCCTGCCTGGCCATCGCTATCGCAAGATTGATTGATGTTAGAGTTTTACCGACGTTTTGCGCCGCACCCACTACCATGACCGTATTCACACCAAGGTCGCTCATTTTGAGCATCACGCGGGTTCGAAGGTTCTTGTAGGCACTGATCGCTATTTTTGCTTCTTTGTTCACACCACGAACAAAAATGTGATGGTCTAGCAAACGTTCAGTATCAACCACTTCGAAATGGCCTTTCATATCGCCCAAATCGAACTTAGGCGAATCTTCTGACTGTGCAGCGCCGCTATTTAACACGACAGCACCGCCGCCAGCATCTGCGTCATCCCGGTCTTTTCGAAACTTTTGCTCTGCATGGTGTACCTCGGGCTCACTTTCAGCAGTTGATCCAAATATTTTGCTTTTCACCGCGAAACTCCTTTAACTATTAGGCAAATTTAACTTGCAATGCCATACCCTGGCGCACTAATCATTAAACTCAGGTATCAAGAAAACTGGCAGCGTAGTCACTCGTTCCACGTCTTCACTGCTGAATATCTTGGCTTGCATATAGTGCCGAATGAACGCGGCTGCGTAGGCTAGCACGAGAGAGAAAATAAACAACAGTGGAATAAGCATGCCTTTATTGGGCTTTGACGGCGCGAAAGGTTCTTCTGGGGCTTCCAGAAGTACAAATCGCTCGAAAAGTTCTGCTTGCTGCATGTCTGCGCTTTCTAATAACTCTTGAATCTCGTCTTCTATCTTATTGTACTGACTTTCCACCCTGTCGCGCACAGACACCAGACGGCGCAGTTTTGCATCCACTTCGGGCATGCGCTGAAAACGTTGCTCAACATCCAGTAGCTCGTCTTGTAGAATTTGCTGCGACTGACGTTCCATTTTTATTTCAGCAGTGATACCGCGCTGGCGAGACAGCAGATTATTGTAAATAGGGTTCGTGGTAGACCCTTTTTGCTCTCGGGTCTTAGCACGACCTGAATCTAATTGCTGCTGCATATAAGCAACCTTTTCTTCCTGGGCAGCAATATCCGGGTGCTGACTGGAATAACGCTTTTTGAGCGAGGCCAATTCCTGCTTCGCAAGTGCTAGTTCCATCGCAAGGCCTTCTTCAGCTCCAGAGCCAATGTGCGCTCTCAATGCGGCGATTTTTTCTTCCATCTCAATTCTATCTGGGTGGCTAGGGCCGTACTTATCTTTTGTGGACGCGTATTCAACAAGTAGCAATTCAAGCTGGTCTTGTGGTGACACTATGCGCTGCCCTTCTGTCGAGAACACGGTAGAATCTACCGCTACTGAGGCCAGTTGCGCGTCATTTTCATCTGCCCGGTCACGCAAAACCTTCAAACGGTCGTCTGATTGCAATATTCGGTAACGCAAATCGTCAATTCTTCGTACCGCAATAGCCTGCATCTCAGGCAAAGACAGGGCGTTTTCTTCTTTAAACTGGGTTAACTCAGCATCCGCTTTTGATAACTTTGCGCCCACTTCCTCAAGATTACTTTCCAGAAAATCCAGTTTGAACTGGTTTTCGGCTGTGAGTTTGCCAGTGTTAGAGCCAAGCAGCTTATCGGTCAGTTCTTTGGTTACTTCGTAGCTAACTTCCGGCGAGGTACTTTCAAAACTGACGGTCAAGCCCATAGAGTACAGCCCTTCTCTACCGGTACTCTCGCGCAATACAGACACGTTGTCGAATTCAAAATTTGCTGCATTTCTGAAGCCCAGAATCGCCTGATTTATTTCCATCTTTGGCGTATCGTCTTCAACAAAGTCGTGCTTCTTTAATATTTCGGTGACGCTGTCCGTGCTTAGAATGGTGCGAATAATAGCGTGCATGCGCAAGCTAAGAACATCTTGCGAGCTGGTAGTGCTGTTTGCAGAGTATATGCCCTCACGCTCCAGCATGATCGAGGCTTGAGACACGTAGATTTTTGGCATCATGAATATTGCCACTACACCCAGTGCAAAAACAGTCGCGGCTATACCAAAGAACCAGGTTTTTTCATGTAAAATCACATTGACAAAGTCCATCAATGTCATTTCATTGTCATCACCAAAATCATCCATACCCTGTCTGGCTCGTTGTCTGGGCGGTTCAGTGAATTCGTTTTCTCTGTTGTCGGACGCCATAACGTTTCTCGTATTCCCTGTTAATTGCTTCTAACGAATAGTATGTATTGGGTTAGCCCCAAAGATTGAGTTTCAGCGTAGCCGTGAATGAATTGTCTTCAGAGTCGGATCCGTCGGCTCGCTGAAAATCTCTGAATCGGTACCGAAGGCTCAACTCCATAGACCGACCAATATCCATGCTGAAAAATGGTTCAAGATTGAAATAATCTTGCTCACGACCAACGTTTTCGCCGCTTAAGTCTTCATTTCTAAAAATGAGAGAACGCAAACCCACGCGCGCCTTTCTACTCAGCAGGTATTGGTACTCTAAACGCATAGACTGGCTCTTGATTAGGATGCCAGATGAGTTTGGCTGCACAGAGTCATTGTAAGCAAACGCGTATTTATGGCGGCCTTCAGTGTTGTCATTTCCATAGTACAAATTGAAAAGCGGCTCATTTTGTTTATCAATATTGAGCGCATCAAAATCCAGTTGAATAACTCCGGCTGAGGCGGCCAGGTACAAACCGCGCTTAAAAGAGCGAATATAAGTCAGTTTCAGCGGTATACCCGTACCGTCATAGGCATTAACCGCAACGTTCGCGTTATTCAAAATTCCGTTTGATTCGTAGTCGGTATAGCCTAGCTGCACTTCCAGCGCGTCAAGTCTGACTTCGGAGAGAGAGTAAATCCACTCACCCGAATATTGTGTGGTGGTGTAATCCGCCAACCTGGTATCGTCTGAAAAGTCTGTGTCGTAATGCTGCATAAACGCCTTGTATTCGCTACGACGAGTGGCCTTGTAGGCAACAGATGGCTGCACAACAAAGCGATCAATTCTGAATTGCTGCTGGATGTCATTAATTTGACCATCGCCTGCCGGGTCAGCACCGATGCCACCCCCGGTATTGAAATCGACCGCTTGCCTGGATGAATAATTTTCATGCGCGTAGCGTGAATACAAGTCGTATTTCATTTTTGAATTCGGCTTGTAAGCCAGCGTGAGCGACGCGCGTTGGTTTTCTTCGTCCTGCAGTTGTTGCTCTTCAGGGCCAGACTGGGAAAACTGTACAAACTCCGCTTCGCCAGAAACACCAATATCCAGCGTGCGGGTAGTTCGGTAGGCTTCGACTCGAAGAATTTCATGGCTGGCAAAGGCTTCTTCTACATCACCCGTTTCCAACCGCGGATTGTCAGATTGATCGGCTGTTAACTCCAGTACACCAGCGGTTTCCCATTTCTGAGCAAATGCCGCTTGGCTTGCGAGTAACATCACAGCTAAGGCCGTGATTCGTTTTTTCTTACGCTGTGCTGTTTTACAATTCATATTCGAGTGCTCTTCTATTTCCTACCGTCTTCCTGTCTGTGCCTTATAGCGCGGAAGAAAGGCAACAAAACTACTAGATATAATCTGGCGAGTATGCCGCTTACGGCACCACAACCACGTCGCCAGATTCAAGCCGAATATTTGACGATATGCCTTTTCCTTTTTTGAACTTCGCATAATTGAATTTGATAAATACCTCACCGCCGTCTTCGCTTTGACGCACTACTTTGATCCCGCTGTCGTTTGCGTACTCCGTCAGGCCCTCGGCGAGGGTGAGCGCTTGCGCGATGGTGACGTAATTTCCAGGTACGTATTCGCCGGGTTTATTAACCTCGCCAAGCACATACACTCGATACCCATTCACTTTCACCAAGGTCACTGTTACCAGTGCTTTAGGGATAAAACCTCGAATTCGTTCGGTAAGCTCATTTTGCAGCTCCTTAAGCGTTAGCCCAGCAGCGACAATTTCACCGGCCAAGGGGTACGCCAGACTGCCATCAGGGCTGATGATGACTGATTTACTAAGCTCCTCTTCCCGCCAAACAAACACTTCCAGCTCATCGCCAGCGCTGAGTTGGTACTGGTCGCGCTCTCCGGTGGAAGCGGATTCCTGCGCGTGCAAGGAGTGTGGCAAGAGTGCGCCCCAAATAAGCAGCGCGACAGGTGCAAGTATGGCGCTTATTGTCCTGATTTTGATCATTCCTTTCACTCTCATCTACAGTTTCCAACAGGTTCACAGCTCAGCAGAAATACTATTGTTTACAAATAGATACTTCGTTCAAAGGCCTAACCCGACGGCTAGCTAAATACACGCCCGCGCTCTTGAAGCTGTTCACCCAGTATACTATAGAGAGACCCTTCACCAAACAACGACATTTGGTCATTTCGAGCGCAGAATGAGATAACTGGTAGTATTTAGCGCCAAACAGCGCCGCCTGTCGGATGGGAAGGAAGGCAGTGCCCCTAGTGTACATACCTCAGGTGCGTTAAGCCCTTATAATCAACCGTCGCCCGATTTGTAAACGCTCGCCAACGAGGCCGAAAGTGCACTATCTTTTACTGCTTTTTTTTGCTGTCTACCCCATCGCGAACCTGATTTCCCTTGGCGCAGGCATGGGCATGGCAACGATCACGGGAGGGTTGTTATTGGTAGCCGCGCCCTTCTTTCTTGCCAAGAATGTTTTGTTCAACAAGGAAAAGTTCCATGTAAGCACACCTATGTTGCTGCTCATATTACTGTTTCTTTTTTGTGCTGCATCGGGTTTCTGGGCGTACAGCGAGCCATTTTTTCAGCAGGGCATATTTGAGCTTGGGCAAACCATGGCGCTGCTGTTGATCGTAGATTTGTTTGTAAAAAACAATCAACAGAACGAGCAGCTGATGAAAGCGTTCATATTTGGCACGCTGGCCTTGGCAGCGTTCCTATTTGTTGATTTTGCGGCCGGCTCTGTATACCAGGGTGCAATAGAGTCTTTTGAAGAAGAGCGCTACAGCCTGAAGGATTCTGATCCGAATATCAAAGCGATGCAAATGTGCCTTGGCATGGCACTACTTTTCGGGCACACACAAATCAGCAAGCTGCTAATGGTGAATTACGCCGCCGCCGCGGTGTTATTTACGGCCATAGTGTTAACCGGCTCCAGAACGGGCTTTATTGCCAGCGTTGCCATTCTTAGCATTTACGTGCTTTACCAAGGCAATCTGAAGCAGGCGCTTTGGCGGTGGGCGGTTCTAATAGCGTGCCTATTGGCGGTTTACATGTTGTGGGATTTTCAACAAAGCGAAATCAGTGTTGACCGCATGGAAGACATGCTCGACAAGGGTTTGAAAACTGACCTGGCAGGGCGAGAAGGCATATGGGTCAATGCGGCAGACATCTTTTCGCGGCATATGACGATAGGTGTCGGCTACAATTCCTTCGCGGCCTACCACAAAGACTTTTTTGGTATTGGTCTGGTCACCCATAACACTCATCTGAACTTCCTGGTTGAGCTGGGTTTATTGGGGTATTTGCTGTTTTGGGCGGTTTATGCCTACGCGCCGATGGGCTGGTTTAAGTTGCAGGACGCCGACACTAAAAGAACCTACGCTGGCGTGTTTGCCGCGTTGTTTCTGTGTTCCATCACCCTCAATCTTGCTCAACATTTCAGTTTTTGGGTGTTCTTGATACTTCTGGACAAATCAGTACGATCAGCATCAGCGGCCAAGGCCGCCAAGCACGTCAACGCGCATCGCGACGAGCACATTGAAAAGCGCCTGCAAGCCATTCGACGGAGAGCCTCTGGCAGTAGCGAACAGACTGCATGAACATCGTTCACATTCTCGATGTAGATGGCTATTATGGATCTGCCGCCATGGCAGCTGCTCTAGCCAGGGCGCAGCAAGAAAAAGGCATTGCCGCGCATATTGTGTGCTTTCGCAGGCCTGATGGCACGGAGTATGAGGCTGAACGGCGACTGCGCAGTATGGGCTTGAACGTGCACGGATGGCGTACTTCCCGTTGGCCCAATCCCGTGAGCGCAAAAAAATTGCTTCGATTTCTGCACCCTTTCGATGTGGATGTTATCCACTCACATGGTTACAAGAGCAATATTCTGCTGGGCATGCTGTGCTGCCGCCAACGGCCTATTGTTGTATCAACCCAACATGGCTATACGGCTGTTGAGAATGATCCAAAGCTTCGACTCTACTACGCGCTTGATGCCATAGCCATGCTTCGGTTGGATAGAGTAGTTGCCGTTAGTGCTGCCACATTGGCGCAGCTACCTGCATCAATACAGCGGGCTGGCGCAAAAGTTGTCTGCAACGGTATTGGCGAGCTCTCTAGAGCAGACGATGCCGAGACACAGCTTTCCACCGGAGAGCTTGCAGAAGCGAGACCTTTGATTGGTTCTATAGGGCGCCTTGCCGAAGAAAAGAATTTCGCGCTACTAATACAGGCATTTTCACTTCTAAACGTCAGATATCCACTTGCACGACTAAAAATTGCGGGGGAAGGGCCACTGTACGACGACCTGTATAAGTTAGTAACAGACTTAAATCTCTTGGGCTCCGTAGAGTTTACAGGTTACGTAGAAAACACTGATGAGTTTATTCGAACCTTAGATGTTTACGTTAACTGCTCAACCACAGAAGGGATGCCCATCAGCATTCTTGAAGTTTACCGAGCTGGCTGCCCAATGGTCGCAAGCAACATTGAAGCCAACAAGGAGATTGTTACCAGCCCTCAGCTGGGTCTTCTATTTCAGTCCGGGAATGCGACCGCATTGTGCGATGCGCTGGCAAAACAGATAACGTTGACATCCCAACAGAAGCTAGGAATCGTTAAACACCAGCGTTCAGTTTTCGCAGCAAAGCACTCTGCTGCAGCGATGTGCGACGCATACACCGATGTGTACCAAGCACTCCTGGATAAACGGAAATCAGGCTAACAGTGTATTGCCGCGGTTGGATCAAGGCGCAATTTTTTAAGCTGATAATACAACCAAACCTCACCTGCCAATAGCGCCAAGGCCACCGCCACCGCTGCCCCCAACGCCCCAAGGTCAAGCCAATACACACTGAGCGGGCACGCTAGCAACAGGAACAGCGCCTGAGCGAGTGTCATGCTCATCAGCAAATCAGGTCTTCGAAACACATGGCTAATGATGTTGAACTGGCCTAATAAGATGGTCGCGGCCATACCAGAACCCAACACGCAAAACACCAGAAAAGCCGATTCATACTGTTCGTCCAAGACAAACATCATCAAACCAGCCATAGCCAGAATAATCGCCGCTGAACACAGAATTGCCAATAGAGATTTCCTTTTCACTTGTAGCATATAGTGCTCAAGCTCATTCCTGCTGGTATAACGGCTGACCATAGGCATGGTTATCTGTCGGACCGAGGTATTGATCAGAGGAAAAATGGCGGAGAACGTGAAAGCAGCCGAATAAATACCAAGCTCAAAAGATGAGTAGCGCGACAAGGTAAAGATGGGAATCAAGTACAACATGGAATAAATGGGCTGGGAAAACATCCATTTACCATAGTGAAATAATTCGCTGACGCTGGCCGTAAAACTTTGGCCTGTTTCTGGCATGGTCGTGCCAGCTGTTTGAGTCGGCTTGCTCATGGCTAAGAACACAAGGTACAGGGCACAAGTGATGATTAGAGGAAGCAAATACAACGCCAGGAAGTAATCACTGATATCTGCATCGAATGACAAGTAAGCAAACGCGAACATTGCACTACGAAGTACCGCGTACAAAGCTGTAAAGCCAGCCAGCATGAGCACATTTTGGTAGATTTCCAGCGCTGAGCGAATGAGCCACTGCAGCACTATCGTTCCCGCCATGGCACACGCCAGGTAATACAAGCTATTGTTGCCCTGCTGCCCAAACAGGGTTAACACGCTGTGCGTGCCGGGTATCAGTATCGCTAACATGGCCGCATAAACTGCTATCTGTACGCCTGCGGTTGCGAACATCATTTGCTTGCGCCCTGACTCGTGTGTCTTGCCGCTGGCTAACCGCACCATCGTTGCGCATAAGCCTAAATCAATGAATAGACTGAGACTTTGTGCCAAGGTTGCAAAAAACGAAAACACACCGAATTGTTCCGGGCCGAGCATTCTGGCAAGCAGCAAGCTTGAGGCAAATTGAACGAAGTTGCTAAAGCCGTTAGCCAGAAGCAGCAGCAGAAATAAACGATTGGTACCTTGCAACGCAGACAGTAGTTTCAAGCTTCGCTCTTAGTGACCGAATGGTCCATCTCTTCACTGATCAAACTTAAAAAACACAAAGCCGTGATAAAGTAAGGACCGGCAAAAAAGCGCGTATCCAGCAATGGGAACAATACAAAATGCGCAATAACGTACAAGTTTGCCACCAGAATAGCGACAAATCGTGGGTCTTCCAGTTGGGCAAGGAAAGTCCTCCAAAGACCATTATAGAACTTGGCCTTTCTTGCCAACAACAACGCACTTAAAACCGAACAAAACAGGAAATACAACAGGGCCGGATAATAAAACACTGTTGGCACGGCTCTAGCAATAGCGCCCAGATAGGAGCCGAGACTGACCGAATGCTCAGCAAACAGCCTCGGATCAGCAGCCTGCATGTTACTTTCGAATACATAGTAGTGTACTACAGCCCATCCATGATTGCCGCTGAGCGTGTTAATAAGGAAGTAGAACCCAAGTGCCAACAAAAAACTCAGCGTAGCCGGTACCCGCAATGCCGGGCGGCTCAAAAATAATAAGGTTGCGCACAGCCCCACTAATACTATTAAATCGGTGCGCACAAAAACGGATACAGCGAGCAAAACGAAAAACAACCAATGTTCTTTTACATACAGATAAAAGGTGAGCGCAAAAAACAGCAAAGATAAGGCGTCGGGCGAATAGATCCTTGCTGTCTCAAGCGCACCGCTTAGTGCAAACACCAAGGGAAATAGCAACCACATGTAGGCTGAAATGCTGTTTTTAAAAGTACTGTAAAGCACGAAACCTGCAATAGAAGCTGCGCTTGCTGCAATAATATGGCCTGCAGAAAACACGTGTACACCTAAGCTTTCGAGAGCTGATATCAGTCCAAGAAACAACCAGCGAATCTTATAGTAAGGTATCTGTAAACTAAACAGCTCAGCATCTGCTGCCATTGTCTGGCGGTAGCTGTCTTTAGCGACTAACTCCTCATAGTCAGCCGCTGACAAGTACGCTTTTGCGTCAGCATAGATTCCGGCATGCAGTGAGCCCGCATCAACCGTGCTTACACTTCGAATCGATGCCACATAGCCCAGCATATCCCAGTTCGGGAACCCTTTGCTGCTCGCTAGCACCGCAAAAGCGATGCAACAGGTCGCCACGTATACAGTGACGCACCAACGTGGGAGAAAGAACGGATTGTTATGGAGTGGATTTAATCGCATGGTTTTGCTTATCGCCCCCAACGGGTGTTGATCCATTGTCTGAGCGGATTTTCAAAAAAATGGAAAGATAGGCAGCCCACCATTAAGGCGAGTATTAAGCCAGTTAATAAACCACCGGGTAACAATTGATGGTACATGTACAGAGGTTGCTGCCATAAGTAGATAGAATATGAGTATAAGCCCAACAGTTGCAGAGGGCGCCAGCAGAGCATCTTCTGAATTGGTAATGCCACGTTGGTCAAATGATTTGCCGCCAGCGCGAGCAAAACAGGCGCAACTGACCACGTAAGCCAGCGTGGCATTGCGTCTACATAGCAGCACAAAGCAAGAACAAAACAAACGGGGGATAACCAAGCCGTACCTTGCCAACTGTACCTGCTTCGCAGCAAGCTATAACCAGCTGATAAAAAAACGAAGCTTATGGCGGATTCGGTTCGAATGTAGAAGTATTCCCCCGCTGTTCCGCTATTGCTGTAATAAAAGCTGACAGCGATAGCGGCTGCTCCAAGTACCAACAGAGCATAGGCTGCGCGCTTCACGCTCAGAAATATAAGTGTAAGAACACTCATAATCACGTAGGCATGCTCTTCAACGTTCAGCGACCATAGATGACCGATCGCGATGTCGGTATTGAATATGTGGGGTTCAACAGGCAGATAGGTACGCAGAAAAGCAATAGTGCTGAACATCTCCAACACTGAAAACTCAAATTTAGCCAATATAGCCAAGCTATAAGCCACAAAAATATAGGCTAGAAAGACGGGAAAAATTCGACTAAAACGGCGAATGTAAAAGCGCTTCAGCTTCATGCGCTGCTCAAACAGTATTTTGCTCATCAGCATTCCGGAGAGTACAAAAAAAATGTCTACCCCGAAACGGTCTTCCCACAACCACTCAATATTGGCGAAGTGCCCTACCAGTACAAAAAGAATTGCCAGGCCGCGCCAGCCATCCCAGACTTCGACCCTGTTCATTGCTTTTCGTTCTCTACCCCTTTCCCGCCAGCTTACTGATTTAAAAGGAAAATAGGAAACCTAATAGACGGGCGGTACAGCATGAACACGTATTCCTTCAGGTGCTGCTTTACAATAGGCGTTGACATTTTAAACGCCGCGGCTGTGGCAGATAAACATGCTAGAAAACAAAGCGCCATTGTGGTTGAGTTGGGAAACTCATCGCCGCAGCACCAACCTGGCCCGCAGGCTTGAGGCAGACCTATTGGCGCTTGATTTTACGCAATACAGCAGAATTGTGCGCTATCTGCTCAGCGCAGTACGCACAGTAGGTGCTTTGCTTGAGCGACGACCTGTCGTAGTAATCGCGCAGAACCCAAGTATTGCATTATGTGCATTGCTGGCTCTATTGAAACCAATGCTCTCTTTTCGCTATGTGATTGATGCACACAATCATGCTTTGGACGTTACAGAGAACTCAGGCACCAGCGGGCAGGTGGCAAGGTGGATATTTTCCGTCGCAGATTTGATCATTGTAACCAACCCTATTGCGGCGCAGAGAGTGCATGGCACTCCGGTGGCTGTTCTTCCTGATCCAATTTCTGTCATTGAATTGCCAGACAACTCCCATACCGTTCTTCAGAATTTTGGGCTTAGCCAAAAAAAGTACATGATGTTGATCTGTTCGTTTGATCCGGATGAACCGGTGTCGGCCGTGATTGAGGCAGTAATGGGCATTGAGGAAAACGAACGACCGGTGTTGTGTATCAGTGGCAAACGATCAAAAGCAAAGGATGAGCTTTTGGCTATGGAGAGCTCCTGGGTGATATTTCTTGATTATGTTGAGAACGACACATATGAAGCCCTGATAGCACACGCACAACTGCTTATTGATTTAACCGACTATGACGATGGCTTAGTGTGTGGTTTTTCAGAATCCGTAGCCGTAGGTGTGCCCATATTATTAAGCGACAACCTGGTTTCAAGAGCCACTTTTGGAGAAAACGCGCTTTACACTAAAAACAGCGCTGCCAGTATTCGCACAAGTATTGAATCTTTTTTGTCAGGCAAAGACGGTAGTTTGCCCGAGGCCGCTCAGAGGAGAAGCAACTTTGAATTGCGTTGGAACCGTTGGTATGAACAATGCAACTCATTGATTCACAATGAGGCTTCAGAATGACTGAAACCACATTAAAAGGTTCCTACCGCTGGCTCACGCACGGGCTGCTGCCTTTTTTCTTGTTGATCTTTTTGCTGCTTCCTTTTGTTCTGCCTTATTGGATTCTGGGTGCAGGGTGGTGGCGTGAGTTTTTTGACCTGGCACACTTTTTCTCATTTGCACTGCTCGCAGCACTGGGCATCTTCTTGTTCAGGCCCTTTCAGGCAAATGGCTATTTAAGAGCGATTGTACTGAGCTTGGTTGTATTGCTTATGAGTGCCAGCACTGAGCTCATTCAGCATTTTTATCACGCTGATCGAAGTGGCACTTTGGCTGACGTGATTCGAAACTGTCTCGGTGCTGTTGCGTGCGCTGCATTGTGTGCCGCATTTTCAAAAAACTTTTCCTACGCTTGTCGCATTTCTTGTTTTACGCTTACAGCGGCACTGTTAATTTGGGCGTTAACACCATTGCTTACCCAGTGGCACTGGCAGATCAAACGGGAGCAGCAACTTCCGGTGTTGTACGACTTTGATGAACGCTGGGAAAGCCAACAAGTAAGCTGGACGCACGCCAACCCAGTTAGTGAACCCGACTGGGGGCAAGGCCGTAGCCCAACTCTGGAGTGCCCTGAGAACATTTGGTCTGGCATTCGCATTAACAGGGTCTGGCCGCGTTGGCAGGCGTATGGGCAACTCAGGCTAAGATTGAGCGCAACTATGAGCGTTGATGCTATGCCTTTGCAGCTGTACGTTGCATTCGTGGATAATCTACAACAGCGGGAATTGCATTGGGGCATAGCGTATACCGAAGTACACCGTGGCGACAGCACGCTGGTCATTCCCTTTGACGATATTCTAGTTGGAAACCAGACAATTGATTTCGAAAACGTGCGCGTGCAGTTCTTGGATATCTACAAACCTGAAAACCAACCAACGTTGACACTAGGCATCCAGGAAATTTCACTGACAAATATCCGCGAAGAGGCACCAGAACAGTAGGAGCGAGCTATGAACTCACTAAGCAATGTATTAAAAAAATCAAGCACTCTGCTTGTAGATTTTACGCCAGAGGACTGCCCCGCCTGTGGTTGCCCTCGTTTTGAAAGAATTGCTCGCAACCCCTTTGACAAAGTACTTGGGCGTACGGCCAGATACGTATGCATAAAATGCGGAAAAACCACGTTACAGATGAATTCAGTGGCCGAATCAAATGCGCCCAATCAACCTGATGCAGTGTTTGATGGAGAAATGGAGGCCTGCAAAAAATTTGTTATCGGCAACAGGTACGCCAAAGGCGATGGCGTAAAGAAGAACGAGCAGGCAGCTTATAATTGCTTCGTACAAGCGGCAGAACTGGGCCATTCCGGAGCACAGGTAAACGTGGGTATTTTTTTACTTCGAGGTATTGGTGCCGCACAAGACACACATGCGGCCCTTGAATGGTTTGAATCTGCAGCCAAACAAGGCAATCAGAAAGCACTGAACTTACTTCCAAAAGTAAAAGCATTTCTCGACAAAAGTGGTGTCAAAAGCGTAGAGCGCCCAACGGACGCTTTGTAGTGTGCGGCATAGCAGGCTATTTTAGTCCTTTCAGAGACCCATCAGACAGACACGTTCTGAAGCTAATGACATCGGCGCTTGAGCGTCGCGGCCCAGACGGAGAAGGGCTATGGCAAGACGGAGAAGTTAACCTAGGTCTTGGTCACCGCAGATTATCCATTTTGGATTTATCTGAAGCAGGCGACCAACCGATGCATTCCCATTGTGGCCGTTATGTCATCGTATTCAACGGCGAGATTTACAACCATTTACGGCTGCGCGATCAGCTGGAAAATCAATACCAACCCCCGCGGTGGAATGGACATTCTGATACCGAAACTTTGTTGCAATGCATCGCACAATGGGGGCTCGTGAAAAGCCTCAACGCCTGCGTCGGTATGTTCGCCTTTGCCCTCTGGGACAGGAAAATGCACACCTTGTCACTTGCTCGAGATCGTATGGGAGAAAAGCCGCTTTACTATGGCTGGCAAAACAACGTTTTCTTGTTCGGCTCAGAGCTAAATGCTCTAAGCGTTCACCCTAGTTTCAAAAAAGAAGTGAATCGCAGTGCGATTGCACTTCTTTTGCGTCATAACTGCATACCTTCACCGCACAGTATCTATTCCGGTATTTCCAAACTCATGCCGGGGCACTACCTCACGCTGCAGCCATGCTCTGCTGAAAAAACGATGCAGTCAGCGCCATATTGGTCGGTTAATGATGCTGCTCATATGGGGTTGGCCACGCAGTTTCAAGGCACTGATACCGAAGCAATAGCACTGTTAGAGCGCCAACTTTCAAGTAGCGTCAGTGATCAACTGATTTCGGATGTTCCTCTTGGGGCTTTTCTCAGTGGTGGAATAGATAGCTCTGTTATCGTGGCGTTAATGCAGAAAAACAGCACTCAATCTGTAAAAACGTTCACCATAGGCTACAGCGAAGGCAGCCACAACGAAGCAGTACACGCGCGACAAGTCGCAGAACATTTGGGAACCGATCATACCGAGTTACGGGTCAGCCCTGATGATGCATTGAAGTTGGTACCAAAACTGCCGGATATTTATAGCGAGCCATTTAGCAATAGTTCTCAACTTCCAACATATCTTATCTGCCAGCTTACCAGTCAACATGTAAAGGTGGCACTGGACGGTGATGGTGGTGATGAGCTTTTCGGTGGCTATAACCGCTATTTGGGCGGCTATAAAGTGTGGAGCCAGCTAAAGACCTTGCCTTTACCCTTACGCAAAGTGATTTCAGTATTTTTACAGTCTGTGCCAACACACCGATGGGATTCAGCGTATAAACTGGTTAACTCTTTTATACACCGCTCCCAAGGCATTGCATGGCCCGGCGATAAGCTTCATAAAATTGCCGACGCAATGAGGATAAACCAGGGAGAGCTCTACTACGCTGACAGGCTAAGTCATTGGAAAAATGCGAACCAGGTTGTGCTTGATGCACCCGAGGCTGCTACCTTTTTAAACTCGCGGGATACATGGCCCCAAGCAAACGATTTGCGCGATTGGATGATGGCAATGGACGCAAAACATTACATTCCAGAAGACAACTTAGTACGCTTAGATCGAGCAGCAATGGCTTGCAGCCTGGAAACAAGAGCACCATTGTTAGATCATCGGCTGGTTGAATTGGCCTGGACAATGCCGCTGCATATGAAAATCAGAAACGGAACGGGCAAGTGGCTGCTACGCGAAGTGTTGTACCAATATGTACCGCGAGAGCTGATAGACCGACCTAAAATGGGATTTGCCGCACCGATAGGGCAATGGCTGCGCAATGAACTTCGCGATTGGGCGGAGGATTTGTTGGATGAAGCCAAACTGCGTGATGAAGGCTATTTTGACCCAGCTCCAATTCGCGGTCTGTGGGAGGCACATCTGGCTGGGCACGGTAACAAAGAAGGTTATCTGTGGGACGTACTGATGTTTCAAGCTTGGCTACGCCATTACTGCGCGTAGTGCCGCCACAGAGGTTAAGCCGTTTGCCGCCGAGCAAGCACGACGCTTGCAGAATAGAAGCCAGCTTCAGTAAGTGATTCTTCCAATTCTCTTTTATATTTAAACAGAGATTCGTCTTGCAACAGCACTTCGTAGGTGGCTCCATCGACAGAACAGCTGGTGCGTATTTTTATAGACCTATTCTTGTTGCGCTCCGAATCATACGAGTCATAAACAGCCACTGTCTCTGCGACAAAATGTTCACAAAATGCATGAATGGTGGATGATGGCTTGCTTTGAGCGGGAAAATTTCTGATGGTCATTAGCTAACACGTCCTTGTTACTGGTAGATTTATAACGTAATCAACGAGCGTTCCTGTTCAAATAATAATCTACTCCTGCGCAAGCGGTTTTTCAAGTGCCAACCGGCGAATGGTGGTCCAAAAATGGGGCAACAATGCGCACTAGGGCTTTGAAAGCCGGCGTTTTCGCTCCTCTTCCGCACGCGCCACGTTAGTGCCGATCACGTACAAGCCGTAACCTATTACCAGAAGTGAAAGCACCACACCAATTCTTCCCAACTGGCCCAGTGCGATAATGCTTTGCGAAGATGCAACCCCCCAGGCATGCACCGCAGCATTCATTAGCTCCGGGTTGTTGTTCCAGATCGCGTCATGCAGGTACATATAATTGTTAGCTAAAACACCGAATATGATGACGAAAATAGCTCGCTTGCTTTCCATGTAATTTCCAGCCTTTGGCAATTGGTGCCCCAGTATATCAAGCATTGGCGAATTATTGCCCGCCTTGCGTTACAGTAAACGGGGCGTTTTATGTAAACGTCTTATCAACTCAACTTATCTGTACATCAATACAACGAGTTAACTCATCGAGCAGATTATACCCATCCCACACTTCCGAAAAATTCAGTGCATCACCAAATTTTACAACTCGATCGATGCCACTGGGTTTGTGTTTTGCGAAGAACATTTTGATCTCGTTCTCACTAATGCCAAAGCAAGACATCGTTTGAACTTTTTGATCAATACAATGCAGAACATCCGTGAGTGATTCAATGTGAGTTTCAAGGAACAGCCCGCCGCCGCAATGGCTCTCTCTAAATGCCAATGGCACGCTTTTCGATTCAACTCTGGCCAAGCGCAAATTTGAAGTTTTCGCAACTGATATAGGGTCAGTTGCTTCAACTGCAAATCGGCATTGTGCTATGAGTTTGTCCATCGCCACTGCAGGCGCTGTGGAATACCCTTCCTCGACCAGAAGGTTCTCAACTCGCCCCCAAAATTCCGCCTGAGCCCGCCGAACGTTCTGCACATCCACGCTGCGCCAACAAACCAGCCTTGGCGACGAACAAGCCATTTGATCGAACCAGTAACTGTCTCTGTAAAATCCTTCAACGCAGGCGTGTTTTGTAGCTGAGTCTGAGTTGAGGAACTTATCGGCATCCAGCAGGGCAATTGAGAAGCGATCGGCAAACGTCAATTCCTTTGCACGCGGTGGAAGTGGAATTTTGCGAATCAACCCGATGGTTTCATCGCCGCCCCAAATCATTCTAACATCACAGAGCGAAGAGAAATAAGCACTTACTTCCTCGCTGTGATCGTATCGAACGATGATCATACTGCTGGCTATTCGAGGGTGTTTTGTGATGATGTCGTTCATCACAGCAAGAATGGCATCAACCTGCGCGTTAGGCGTCGAGGAAATCCGTACTATGTTTCTATTGCCACAAAACAGCGAAAGAAACATTGAATAGACGAATATTGTATCCACGTTAGACGGTGCGATATGGAATGCAGTACCTCGGGGTAATCTAAGGCATTCAGAAGGTTTATCAAAACCCTTTTTTATATTTACCACGTTCGCCTTACGCATCCAGAAAGCCAACGCCGTTACTTCTGGCATATCTGCGGTCCGCCGGTCTCGCATCAACGCATAAGAAAGCTCGCTTACAAACTGCAGTGTTTCGTCGGCAAACAGACCCAGCGGCTCACTATTAACAACAGAGTCAATTGAACTGCCTAGCGGACAAACGACTTTATAACGTGCGCTAAGATTCATAGGTGTCGCTACAGCCACGAATCTCAGCCTTGGGTAGCCGCCCCAATATAGAAAAATAAGTGCCCTTCCGACCGCATCTACAATCATCCTGGCCGTGAATTACACCTTGATCCTCAGTCAATATCGCGTGACCTGGATAGGAATGAGGAAGAATAGACAAGGTCTCAATGACGCCATTTTTACCGAACTCTAACGCTTCACCCGTGAGTGGGTCACGGACAATGATTTCTGAAAAAACTGAAGCATGAAAATACCCTTGCTCGCATTCCATGTAGACGGAGCCCATTTGCTCCACCATGCCGTAGAAATTGAATATTCGCTCTATACCGGTGGCCGCTGATATTCGCTGGCGAAACATCGAGTTATCAACTTTCTCAGATTCCAGCTTTTTCCAACCGCCGCTGTGAATTAATGTCGCAGACTTTATGTTGAGAGTTTTGCCCGTTTTCTCCAGCTCTTTTATTAGATGCAGCCAGATCATAAAAGTGAAGCCAAAAAGAAAAATAGGTGTCTCCGCGTGTTTATCCAGAAACTCTTCTAAGGCCTCGTGCTTAATGCGCATATTTTCATCAAAAAGGTACAGATGCTTTCGACCAAAGTTGGACATGCCAAGAATACCGCCGCCGCGCGCCGAGAACATCTGCCTGTTCTTTAACACCGCTTCGCTATCCAAAATGATCATCGGCAGTCTTTTTGGTCCCAAATAGCTGCGCATGATGCATGACAGGGCTTTTGTTTGGTATTGTGAGGTTTGTTTATCAATAAATATCTTCGATACTTGCTGCGACGTTGTGCCGGACGATGTCAGGGTTTTGACATTACTATCGCCGAGAATGCTTTTTAGTTCGTAGTGCTTAAACAGCCGAACAGGCAAACAATGAAATTCACTGACATGGCTGATTCGTTTCGCGGTATCCGCGCCAAACGCGTCACAAATAGACCTGTACTCAGGGCAATGCGCGTAATGATGCTCGGAGAGAAGAGCAAGGTGATCACAAATTACTGCAGACTTTTCATCTCCACCCAAGCTATACGCGTCTTCGTCGAACAACTCGCTCAGCTCTATCATGCACCAAGCTCCGGATTGTCAGGCTTTCCAAAGACTTCTGAGTATTGGATTTTCCCAGACTCGTTACGCGGAATCTGCGATCGGTAGAATACATCAACCGCTCGATGATCGAACTTGAAAGTAGCCACTAACGACCTCTTTACAGGTTCAAGGTCTTGAGGGTCTGTAACAAGAACACGCAGCGCATTGTCTTCGCCACCACTAATTCCATCAACTCCTATACGGCGCAAATGATTATCGATGTCATCAAGGTTTACACGATTCCCAAACATTTTGATAATCCGCTTTAGCCGACCCGTAACATAGCAAAACCCATCATCATCAAATCGACCAATGTCACCGGTAGCCAACACCCCGTGTAAAACATCGCCGAGCGCAAGATCAGATGGTGCCTGAGCATAGCCCATC
Source organism: Gammaproteobacteria bacterium (assembly GCA_030429735.1). Lineage (GTDB taxonomy): Bacteria > Pseudomonadota > Gammaproteobacteria > Pseudomonadales > JAUIET01 > JAUIET01. The sequence goes on along the minus strand of JAUIET010000010.1, from coordinate 141,445 downwards.
ATGACATTAGGCCCCTTGTAAACGATTTCTCCTTCGTCATTCTCGCTTGCGGAAATTTCCAGAGTACCACCTGGAATGGCAATTCCTATGCTGCCCAATTTGCTTCGTAACATTTCTGGTGGCAGGTAACTGATCCTGGCAGTTGCCTCAGTTTGACCATACATCGTATAAAAACGAATTTCTTTGTTCTCTGCAATCCCTGCAAAGTGGGTTAGCAGTTCATCACTTAACTTACCACCAGCCTGAGTCATCGTTTTCAATGCAGCCAGGTCTCTGCGTTCGATGCGCAAACGGCGCAGCATTTCATAGGTGTATGGAACTCCAGACAACGAGCTGGCCTGGTGGTCTGAAAATGCACGCCAGAATTCTTTGGTCATTATCGAATGATCTGTCAAAGATATCCTGGCACCTACGCTTAGATGGCTATTAATGACAGACAGTCCGTAGGAGTAACCCATGGGCAGTACAGTTATCGGGCAATCGCCAGAGTGAAGCTCTAAATAGCTCGCAATACTACTCGCATTAGCGTTCACGCTATCATAGGAAAGACGAACAAATTTTGGGCTGCCCGTGCTACCAGAGGTTGATAACAGAAGCCCCAGTTCATCGTGCATTTCTTGTTGCTGCTGACCGGTAAAGAACACCGCATAACTTCGGTATCGCAAGACGGCAGTTTGTGAATTACTAACGAGCGGGTGTTCGACCGGAGCGCAGAGAAAATTGGGTTGGTAGAGCTCTAGTATGTGCTCAACAAGAACAGCTTCGGTGCTTGCACTGAGTAGCATCACCGTATTACCGGAGCGCAGCACAGATAAATAACAAACTAGCGATTCCGGATTATTTTCGCAAAGAACCAGAACAAGGTTCTTCGAATCTGAATAGTGCGAAAATGTAGCACTGATCTCATCACAGGCATCCACAACGTTTGCGTAGGTGAGCGGGCTTTCTCCCTCGAGCAGCAAACAGGGTGAATTGCCGTATTTTTCCAGTTCGAAGAACATGTTAGACGAGCATGCCACCGTCTACACCAATAATCTCACCAGTCACATAGCTGGACAGATCGCTCGCTAAAAAAAGCGCCGCGTTCGCAACATCCTGCGGCTGGCCTATTCTGCTCATCTTTATGGTTTTCAAGACTGATTTTTTCGCTTCTGCATCGAAGCCCATTAACAGATCAGTATCAATAAAACCTGGTGCGATCGCGTTCACTCGAATGCCCATTGGGGCCAGTTCCTTTGCCGCAGACGCAGTAGCCCCTAATATAGCCGCTTTACTGGCAGCATACGCTACCTGTCCTTCAGAACCCACGCGTCCTACGATTGAGCTGATGTTTATGATGGACCCACGCTGCTTTCTTGCCATTAGCCTGCTAGCCAACTGTAGGTTTAAAAGTGCACCATTGACATTTATATCCATCATCTCGCGCATTGACTCGAAGCTGGTCATTGCCAGGAGTGCGGTCTGCATCACGCCGGCGTTATTTACCAGAACGTCCAGGCGACCAAATCGTTTGTTTACCCGCTTATAAGCCAGTTTCACTTGCTCAGGTTCGCGAACGTCGCACTGAATACCCAAACAGGCCACCGAATACTTTTGCTCTATTTCAGTAGCAACATCGTCGAGCCTCAATTGATCCGTTGTCGAACAAAATGCAATATCTGAACCAGCTTCGGCCAGCGTTTCCATACAAGCCCGACCAATTCCTCGCGAACCTCCAGTGATATAAGAGAGCTGGCCGGATAGGTCAAGCTTCGTCAACATACTTCCGAACAATGTCTATTGATATCGCAAAACTGCTCATATCGATCAGATCGTCTGAATCGATCATAATATCGAAAGCATCTTCAATCTCGGCTATTAGCCGCATATGCGCCAACGAATCCCACTGTGGAATGGTGTTGTATTCGAGTGTAGGTACAACATCTGCCTCGGGAATTCCGAGCGCTTCTGCAAACACGGCTCGTAGCTTGTTTTCGTCAAATTCCATGATTTTCTACCAGTTTACTAATGTGTATTTCGAAGATGCCTCGATTGGAATAATCCGCGTACCGAATATTCCCAAGAATCCACTTGCGTTACAGATTAGCCCGTGTACCAGTTTCCAATCCTCAAGCGATTTCGGCACTCCCGCAGAAGGACTGCTCTGCGTCGACACATCGAACCTCAGTGCGTGAAATATGACACGAGTTTATGCAAAATTAATGTTCGCGCGAACTCCGTACGTCTAAAAGGCAGATTCAGGGGGGGCGAATGTTGAGCAAGCGGGCTCTTCATTATGAGTCGAGTGAGTATGAATACCCACCCCCGTTAATGGGGTAGAGCCCGGGCAGGACCCATGTTGAAATGGCGGACCGGACGGGACTCGAACCCGCGACCTCCGGCGTGACAGGCCGGCATTCTAACCAGCTGAACTACCGGTCCGTAGAATGATCGGAAATGGCTCCCAACAACGGGAGTGGTGGGTGATGACGGGATCGAACCGCCGACCCTCTGCTTGTAAGGCAGATGCTCTCCCAGCTGAGCTAATCACCCACAACCAAGAGCGGCGCATTCTACCGTAACCAGTCGTTCTGTCAAAACAAAATTGCGGAAATTACGGTGGTATTCCCTATTGCCGACCAAGTGCGTTTATCTTTTGCGGAATTACTCCGTAACGGTCGTTTTTTTGGCACAATAGCAGGATGCGACGCTCACCCCTATATTGGGGCCTGCTGCTCCCGCTGTTATGGAGCGCCAGTGCCCACGCCGGCCTGTTGGACATTTATCGAAATGCCGACGGCAGCACTAATTGGCAATATCTGGCCAATACTGGCGGTGGCCTGATTACCATAGGCCTGGGCGCGGGAATCGTGTTTCTGGCCATGAGCCGCCGTAAATTGCGCACCTACGCCGACGCCCTGGCCAAAATTCGTGATGAGCTTGAGCTGCGGGTTGTTGAGCGCACCGCCAAGCTGCAGGTGTCTAACCAGAAGCTGAGCGAAGAAGTGGAACACCATCGGCAAACCAGCGAGTTGCTGCAATCTACTGAGGCCTATATCAACAGCATTATCCAGTCGATGCCGTATATGCTGATCGGTGTCGACAAAGGCGGCGTGGTCACCCAGTGGAATAAGTCGGCGCACACCATATCCGGCGTAGACAATGAGTCAGCACTTGGCCAAAGTCTATGGTCTGTGTACCCGCAGATATCCATTGAACAGGGGCATATCGAGCGAGCACTGACCACCAAAGAGCCCATCCACATAGAACACGCTCAACACGGCCAGTATTACTACGACATTACCGTATACCCGCTGATCGGCACGGCCGAGCCCGGCGTGGTGATTTTGATTGACGACGTCACGCAGCGGGTTCTGGCGGAAAGCACGCTGATACAGAAAGACAAAATGGCGTCTATGGGTGAGCTTGCTGCCGGCATGGCGCACGACATCAACAGCCCGCTCAGCGCGATCTTGCAGGCTGTGCAGACAGTGCAGCGCCGCTTGTCGCCGTCTCTGGAGGCCAATCATCAGCCTGCTGAAGCAGCGGGTATTGATCTGCAAAAACTGCAGCACTACATGCAGGCGCGCGAAATCAATGAATTGCTGGCCGGTGTTCAGGAAGCCGGTGCGCGAACGTCTTCCATAGTCAGCAACTTGCTGGAGTTTGCGCGTAATAGCAGCCACGACAAGCAGTCGGTTGATATCATCGATATCATTGAAAATACGCTGGAGCTGGCGCGCAATATTTTTTCATTGCAGGGCGGCTTAAGGTTCCAGGATATTCGCATTGAGCGTGCCTACCCCGAGGAAACACCGGAGTTTCGCTGCTACCCCGCAGAGATGCAGCAGGTGTTTTTAAACCTGTTTCGAAACGCCAATCATGCTTTACGCCTGGTGGAGCGCGACAATTTTGTGCCACGCCTGAAAATACGGGTGTTTGTCATGGACATAATGCTGCGCATAGAAGTTGAAGACAACGGTGTGGGCATGAGCGAAGAGGTGCAGCAGCATATTTTCGAACCCTTCTTTACCAATAAGGAATTCAGTGACGGTGAAGGCACTGGCCTTGGCTTGTCTGTGTCGCACTTCATTATTACCGAGCACCACGGCGGTAACATTGCCGTTACTTCCAGGCAAGGGGAAGGCAGCACTTTCCATATTCAGATGCCCTGCGAATAGAGCAACACACCGTGGAGATCTACAAAGACTTTCGCTTTGAGGCCGCACATCGTTTGCCCAACGTACCTGAGGGGCATAAATGTGCGCGTTTGCACGGCCATTCTTACCGCGTACGAATCACAGTAAGCGGAACACCCGGTGAGCACTCGGGCTGGATCATGGACTTCTCTGACTTGGCTGAGGCATTTCAACCCATACTCTCGCAGCTGGATCATTACTACCTGAACGATATCGAAGGCCTCGAAAATCCCACCAGCGAACGGCTGGCGGAATGGATTTGGCACAAGCTTACACCTTCGTTACCAACTCTCTGCGCGGTAGAAGTCAGTGAAACCTGCACGTCGGGCTGCATTTATCGAGGAGCTGGCGAAATTTAATGTGTAATTGGTCGTTCAGGCTATTGCGCATGGGTTTGCGCTTGTGATAATAGGGTTATGCACACCACGCATCGCTTCCATCAATAAAACCCACATTACAACGCAAAATGCCCACAGGCCTTGAATAAAGCCACATAAGTCTTTGATTTAATTATTTTTAATAGCTTTCGGCTAAATATTAGACAATTTGCTAAACCCCTTGTTTTATCGCACTTTAGCTCCGTATTCCTGTATTTATCCACGAAGTTATCCACAGAAATTGTGGAAAATGTAAAAAACTACCCAAATACTGGCTTGCTCGGCATTATTAGCGCATTTTTGTGCGCTAATTAAACGATAATGTAACAGATCGCTAAATCAGGGCGGCTAAACCCGCTTTATGTCTTATTATCTGTGGGTAATTCCGTCCGATAGGAGGACTGCTCATGGAACAGTATCAAGACATTATCCAGATCATCGCGCTCTCAATGGGCGTAGCATGGGCCAGCGGACTCAATCTGTACGCTGCGATACTCACACTGGGCATAGCGGGCAGCACCGGCAATATAGATTTGCCAGTGCAGCTGGAGATTCTTCAAGACCCGATGGTGCTAATGGCCGCAGGCTTTATGTTCTGCGTAGAGTTCTTTGCCGACAAGTTCCCTGGCGTGGATACCGGTTGGGACGCCCTGCACACCTTTATACGAATTCCCGCAGGCGCTTTTCTGGCCGCCTCCGCTGTCGGTGAAACCAGCGCGGCCATGGAGCTGGCAGCCGCTATTACGGGTGGCTCACTTGCCGCCGGAACGCATCTGACCAAGGCGGGTACACGGCTGCTGATCAACACCTCGCCCGAGCCAGTCACCAACTGGACAGCCTCATTCACGGAAGACATTGCAGTAATTGGTGGTTTGCTATTGGCACTGCATAACCCGGTGTTGTTCCTGATTTTACTGGTGGTCTTTATCGCGCTGACCATCTGGTTACTGCCAAAGATATGGCGCGGAATCAAACTGCTGTTTGCGAAAATCAGACAGTGGTTTGGCGGCGAATCGGCAGCCGATGCGCAGAATGCGTTTAACGAGCAGGCTCAGACCCCACAAGCCTTAGCCGAGCAAGTGACCGACAACCTGCAACAGCTGGACCGGCCGGCAAGCTGACCAGCCCGCGTTATTCATAAACGCCGCGCCGCACTTAGGGAAGAATGATGATGGGCGTGCCATCATCCACCAACTCCCAAATCTCATCCATTTCGGTGTTGTTCACCGCAATACAACCATCGGTCCAGTCTTTGCCTTTGTACAGCCAGGGCGCGTAATGAAATTCATTGGGTAGGCCGTGGATCATAATGTTTCCGCCGGGGCTTTTACCCAGTTTGCGGGCCCGCGCCTCGTCGCGACGGTTGGGATAGCTTACGTGCAAAGAGCGATAAAATTTGCTGTTGGAGTTGCGCCAGTCCAATACATAACGGCCCTCCGGCGTGCGTTGGTCACCCTCATATAACTTGTGCCCTACTGGCTGTTTGCCTAAGGAAATGCTGTACTCTCGCAGCGTCTCACCGTTGTTCAGTAATCGCAGTGAGCGATTAGACTTGTCCACCAGTACGGCACTGGCTTTGAGCTGCGATGACCCGGCCGTTGACGACAGCACAGCCGCTGAACTTTTCGCCTCACTTGCCAACGCAGCCATCGACCACAAGAGAGCAGCCACGCACATCACCAGTGTGGCTTTTAAACGATGACATGTGGGTAAATAGAGCATTGCTAAATTGTAGACGCTTCGCTAAGAGTGGTTTAGCGCATCAACGCGAATACGGCTCAGTCGAGTTCTCGAAATGCGCCATTGGCCGTTTTCCTTCCGGTATTCGTCATGATAGTGGCCGTAGCCCTGAAATGTTGCACCGGGTATACCCACGTAATCCATCATTGCCCACACCCCTTCAGCGGTGTTTGCGCTGGTAACCGTTATGTCCGGATTATGACCGTGATGCACCGTTGGATGCTCGGCCAGTATCTCGCGGTTTTTCGAGACTATGTCATCTCGGCCATGAAATTCAATATCAGGATGATCACCGGTATAAATACCATAGAAATCCTCGGTAAACAGCTCTGCCCAGGCGCTCCATTGTTTAGTATCCATCAACCGAAAGTAACGACTTTTCAGCTGTTTTATGGCTTCAATTTCCAGCAGGTCTTCCGCGGTCATATTTGCTCTTTTGCTGTTGATGTTACCCAAAGCACATGCCCGGCCCGAGCCGGACCTCAGCGCACTGTGGGATCAATGGGACGCCATTTTACAAAACATCGTCAGAGACGGTCTTGTCGATTATTCACGCGCCAAGTCACTGCCTGAGTTCAAACCCTTCATCACTGAACTTACATCAGTGAACTACCGGGAAATATCCGGCAAAGAGCAACGCATGGCATTTCTGATCAATGCCTACAATGCGCTCACCGTAGACCTGATCCTTGCGCATTACCCGGTAAACTCAATAAAAGACATTGGCGGCTGGTTTTCCGGCCCCTGGAGTATTGAAGTGTATCCAGTCGGTGAAGACACCCTCACGCTTGATGACATTGAGCATGAGAACTTACGCTTAATGGGAGATCCGCGAATTCACTTCGCAATCAATTGTGCATCAATCAGCTGCCCGCTTCTTCGCAATACAGCTTTTCGCGCCGAAAAACTGCAACAGCAGCTCAACGAGCAACGGCTCACGTTCATCAGCTCAAATAAAGGCGTGCAGTTTGCGAACGACGCCGGGGGCATCAAGGTGTCAAACATTTTTCGCTGGTTTAAGAAAGATTGGGGGGGCACTCAGGGCGTTTTAGAGATGCTGCAAAATCACCATCCAAACGGCAAGAATATCCGTAAAATAGACGGTTATCTGCAATATGACTGGTCATTGAATACTGCTCGCTAAGGCGTGAACGATATAATACCACCCACTATTTTGCACACTCACCCAGAGGTTTTCATGCGCACCACAAGGAACTACGCCATTCTTTTAACCACGCTGATCTCGGCCTTGCTCGCTTTTGCAAGCCAGGCCGGCGAAGACGGTTATATTTGCAAGATTGTTGAAGTGCGCGTGCTGTCGAATGAGGGCACGCTGATTGAGAGTAAGAAATTCACCAAACAGTTTGAGGACCGCAGTTTTTCCATTAATCGCAATAATGGTGAAATGATTGGCATGCCGTTCACAACGTCAGCCTATAAATCAACAACAGTTCTGGACCGCGGAAACAAGGACTCGTCTTACAAGTCTATGGCGCAATCTGAAGCACCGCTGGCAGCCATGTTTATGTACGTTGCTGAGCACTTCCAACACCGGGAAAAACCATTTTGGGGAACAGCTAACGGCACGCAGATTTACAGTGGTATTTGCGAGTAATAGCTGTTTTTCAGCAACTTACTGCTAGCGCTGCGCGCGATAGTCCGAATACGCTGCAAGCAGCATATCAACATCGTTATCCGCGGGGCGCCAACCAATTTCCCTGAATGCCTTACTGGTATCCAGCACGCAGGTTTCATCCGCAATCAGATATTGCTCCGGGTCCATGATCGGCATGCCAATGCGGTCAAGTATGTCCAGCACAAACTTCACTGCAAAGGCGGGTGTTGGCAGTAGAATTGAATAGCTGTTTGCTTCTTTAATCAGGGTGCGCAGTAAGTTATTCACAGTGGGCGGGTCATCGGAACCTAGATTGTAATACTCGTTCGGAAAGCCAGCCTCCACTGCGCAAAGGCACGCCTCGGCACAATCACTCACTGAAATAAACTGGTAATAGTTTCTTCCGCTGCCAATAGTCGGTACGGGTAAGTTCAAATCAACCAGTTTGAACAATTTTTCCAGAATGCCCAGCCGGCCAGGACCAATGATTAACCTGGGTCTGAATACCGTGATGTTGAAGCCTTTCTCGCGATAGCGCTCACACATCAGTTCGGTTTGATACTTCGCCTCACCATAAGGACCAAGCGGTGCTCTTGGGTGAGTTTCGTAACGCGGGTCTTCAACGGTATGGCCGTAGACCATATCGGTGGTGTAGTACACGAGGTTGTTCAGCTCACGTGCTTCCATAAAATCAAACACGTTCTGGGTACCTACATACAACGCGTCCCAGAAATATTTTTCGCGTTCTGCTCGCGGTAAAATCGGTACCAGCAAACGGGCGGCAAAGTGGTAAACCACATCACCTGGCTCGGTGGGTATATCAGCGAAGGTTTCAGGCTGAACCACATCCATCTTGTGGTAGCTCACGTTGTCAGGCTCATAGATACCGCTGGTAAGCGTCTGCTCTAAATCGCAGATCAATACCTGCTCGCCGCGGGCTGTGAGTTTTTTGCACAACTCAGTTCCCAGAAAGCCATTACCACCAAAAATAATATGTTTCACTCATCCTCCCTTTTACGTCAGCCAACACTGTTTATCGTTGCATGAACCTAAACACACGCCATGCCAACCACTAGCTTTTGGCAACTATCGACACACCCAGACATATAAACAAAATACCCATCACCCGCCACATATTGACAGACTCGGCCAGCATGAAATGACCCCATAGCGCGATCAGCACAAAACTCAAACCAAGAAATGGATAGGCATAGCTGATGTCGACACGCGACAAAACAACCAGATGTGAGGCCATGCTGATGCCCATCACCAGCAGGCCACCCCAGATATACCAGTTAAAAAAGACGTCAACGAATGCGGTCCGCAAGCCACCGGTGTCCATTTCGAATTCACCTACCATGGTCATGCCATGCTTCAACATAACCTGCGACCCGAAATTGGTCAGCACCGTGAACAAAATTAACGGGATGTATTGGCTCATAGTTTCAGTTTTTTAAAGATGAATTCCGGTATGCTTTTGATAATCAGCATAATTACTCGCCAAAACCATGGCGTATATATTTCGCTTTTGCCTTTATCAGCGGCTTTAACAATATCGTGCGCAACATCAGCGGGTTGCGCCCATAGAGGGCCGCCCTTCTCAATGTCGGCGGTCATGGGTGTGTCAATAAACCCCGGCTTAACATTCAACACGGTGCAGCCCGCGTCCGACAAACGGTTACGCACCCCCTGCATCCATAAGCTTAGCCCGCCTTTTGCGGCACCGTAGGTATAATTTGACTGACGGCCCCGGTCACCGGCCACTGAAGAGACGGCTACCAGCTCACCACTGCCCTGCTGCTCCATTTGCTGCACGATCGGTGTGAGTAAGGACACAACACTGTTGAAATTGGTGTGCAAGGCTGAAACTGCGACTTCTGATGTTTGTTCGCACGCTTTCTGGTCAGGCAGCACGCCGTAAAAAACGTAATAGCGCGCCGGCTTTTTATCGATGCTGTGAATACGCTCATGCAGAGCATTGTGGGTGCCGGTATCCGCCAAATCGGCTTGCACGGCGTTTGCCGAGCGTGCACCACGCGCTAACAAATCGTTGCGCACAGTCTCCAGGGCTGCTTTATTTCTGGCCAGCAGAATCAAGTGATCGCCGCGCTGTGCGTGTATTCTGGCTACTTCCTGACCTACGGCCGAGGTAGCACCGAATATCACGATCGATTCCGATGCCTGTACAACATGTTCGCTATCTTGTGGCTCAGTCACTTACTCGTCTCCAGAAGTCCGAACTGAATGCCGGATCGATATGGTGTACAAATTCATCCACTTGCGGGAAATACTGCTTGAATGCTGCTGCGGACATGCGATTGTCTTTTGCAGGGTATACGCAACCATGGGCCGCGGTAACAATGGCATCCAGTTCGTCCATCAGCTGCAGCGTTTTCCTGCCTTTGTTCGGAAAATCCAGCGCAAGACAGGGCCCTTCCATGGGAAAAGACATCAAACCTGGGGATCGCACAGCACCAAATTGCTTCAACACCGCGAGAAAGGAACCCTGGCCGGAATCCACAATGCGATTGAGTATTTCCGTGAGCGCCTCGGTATTCACCGTTGGCACAACAAATTGATACTGATAAAACCCGCCACTGCCGTAGATACGATTCCAGTGCTGCAAACTGTCTAACGGGTAAAAGTAGCTGCGAAAATCCTGAATGCTATCACCCAGCGACATCAAACGATGTTTGTGAAAGTAAAGTTCGTTAAACGCTTTTACCGTTACGCTATTGAGCGCCCAGCCAGGAAAATCGACAGGCACAGGCAAACCAGACGAGGCAGGCCGCTCAGCCACTGGCACGTGTTGCGAGCTGTGATTGGCTTGAATAAAAATACCGCGGCCAAAGTTCTTACCACTGGACACACAATCCAGCCATGCCACTGAATACTGATGACTGTCGTGAGACTGCGCCGACAACGCCATAAATTCTTCAAGCCCGTAAAACACGCTGGTGTTAACGTCCATGGTGGAAGATTCAACCGAAAGCAGTTGAATCTCAACCCAACTTACGAAGCCGGTTAAACCAAGGCCACCAATTGTGGCCGAAAAGAGTAGCTCATTACTGCTTGGGCTGCAGACAATGCGACTGCCATCAGAACGACACAATTCGAAGGCACACACGTGGTTACCAAAACACCCGTCGCGATGATGATTTTTGCCGTGCACGTCATTGGCTAACGCCCCACCTAAGGTCACATACGATGTTCCAGGAGTTACTGGCACAAACCAACCGGCGGGTAGAGTTATTCTGTGAAGAGCATCCAGCAAAAGACCACTTTCGCATCGAATACGACCCGTTTCGCGATTAAATTCGATCACATGATCGAGGCTGCGAGAGTCAATAAGCACACCTGCACTGTTCAAGCAGGAATCGCCGTAACTGCGGCCGTTACCAAATGGCAGTATAGGCTGGCTCGAAGGCAAACTCGCTTCTCGCCATGTCGGCCGCACGGCCGCTTGCCGTTGGGCAGGCCGATACGCCCAGCTTCGGTAAGCGCTCACAGGTAATAGGCGGCGACAGAACCGCCGAGTACAATGGCTACGCACAAACCAACCGTTAAAAAGCTGATACGGTCGCGCATAGCAAATACTATAGGATCTTCGTGCATTGCACCTCTGGAAACAATCATCCAGAAGCGGCCCACCCAGTACAGCAGCAACGGGCACACCAGCCACAATACTTCCGGGTAAGCGTACATCACTGCTACTTTGTCGCTGTTAATGTACAGAGCCACAATCAAAACCGACATATAGCCGGCCGATACACCGGCCGTCGTTAACATGGGCAGGTCGCTGGTTGTGTACCCACGACCGCTGATTTTTTCCTTATGTTCACTGATCGCGTTGGCAATCTCCGACGCCCGTTTGCCCAACGCAAGGCTTAAGAAGAAGAACATTGAGAAAGCCAGCAGCCAGAAGGACCATTCCGCCTGAATTGCGACTCCCCCAGCGATGATTCTCAGTGTAAACAGTGCGGCAAGAACACACACATCCACCATAACGGCACGTTTTAACCAGAATGAATAGGCGAGAGTTGTCACCCCATACAGCATCAGCACCACAAAAAAGGCGAAGGGCAACCACCACGCCAACGCCATGCTCAGCGCAAACAAAACCAACAGCAGCAACACTCCGTGTTGAGGTTCAATCAATCCCGACGCAAATGCCCTATGCTTCTTGGTTGAGTTAAGTCGATCCGCATCAAGATCCAGCAAATCATTGATCAAATAGGTAGCAGACGCGAATAAACTCAGGCAGAAAAAGCACAAGACCAGACTTTGCAGTGCTTGCAGGTCGGCAACACGGTGTTCAAGTAGTAGTGGCACAAATATCAACAGGTTCTTCAACCATTGATGAACCCGAATCGCTTTACAAAAAGAGCGAAAGTTCAGCGTTTCCAGCTCGAATGATTTGACTGGATTGAATTCGGCTTCAACGCTGTTCAGAAAGCGTCCAGGCTTGGCAACCACCAGGGTCTTATTCGCTCCTCGCCAAACAGGCAAATCAACCCGGCTGTTACCGACGTAGTCATAGCCTTTGCGACCAAACTTTTCCTCCAATACAGCCTGCTTTTGCAACCCGGTCAGATTATTCGTGTCGTCGCTGGCAAGCACGACATCAAATATGCCCAGATGATTTGCTACCTGTGTTGCTACTCGCTCATTACTGCCAGTCACCAGCACTGTGGTTCGTTGTTGCTGTTCAGCGGTCACATAGTCAACAACCTGTTGATTGTAAGGCAGCAGTTCAACGGCCAATTCAGTGCGTGCGGAAATCTGTTCTTTGAAGTTGGCTTTGCCGCGCAATAACCAGAGCGGCATTTGCAGCAGGGAAAAGGGGTCTTGCTTAAGCAGGCTGAACGCTGCTTCCACCAAAGTATCGGTTTTGGTCAGAGTGCCATCCAGATCGACACACAGCGGTATTGCCATGTCGTTATGTTCGACCGCACTCGACATTCCGTTGTAACCCTATGATTTTCTTGGGGCGATTATACGTTACGAGGCCGCTTGCTGTGGCCCGTTTGTCAGTTGCTGACAGTATTACCGACGAACAGAAACGGTTCCAACGCTCGGCTCAGCGCTTCATACCCTCGCGAACTGAGATGAATACCGTCGACCGTGTACTCTGGCTTCAATCCATCATGCCCGTCGCCCAGCGCAGCGGCAACAGGCGCAAATGTGTACTGCCGCTCATTCGCCTGCTGCTGTAGAAACTGATTGAATCGAACCACTGCATCTGCGCGTATCTCCCTGTGCCAGCTGTCATTGATCGGCAGAAGCTCGACCAATACAACGCTGATTGGCGCAGTATGTGCATCGATGCGATCAAAGATTCGAGACAAAGTGGCTTTTGATTGCTGCCACTCCAGTTGTTTATTCAGATCATTTATCCCGATTAGAACTATGAGTTCGGCGGGCTGCAGCGCCAGCACTCGTGGCAAAACGCTCAGCAGGTCACTGGTGTCATCGCCGTAGAGACCTCTGTTGACAATATTGTGTGCCGGCAGGTATTGGCTCCAATCGGCTGACGATACAAGGCTATCGCCAACAAAAACCGTAGCACCTGCTGGCGTGAAATAATCCTCTACGTCGTGTTTGAGCAGTGCCAGGGTTCGCGAATTCTGGCCGAGCCAGAACGAGGTAAGCGCCAGCAGACATACAATAGCGAGCGCTGCTCCAGTTATTACTGGCCACTGGAATCTGCTTGAATGATTTGAGTTAGAGCGCTCCATTGAGTGCGATTAATCCTACACAGCTCATAACCACCAACGGTAGCGCCCAAAAGTAGATTCCACGCGCTCGCTTGTCTCTTAAAATTAAATGATTCATCCTGTTGTCCTTGTAGATTCAGCGGCCCGCATTACAAACTGTCGATCTCACGCGCCAAATCATAGCGCCGTGACGTCACGTGCTGCTCCAGGTTTTGCAGGCGGCCTTCCAGCCCGCCCATACGCTCCTTGAAGCGGCGAATAATGATACGCTTGCTGTCCAGGGTTGGTTCACTCGGCTCATCACCTATGTCCGTAATCGTTTCATAGGCGCGTTGAAACTCGCGCTGGCGGCGCTCGCGGCGTAACTCGCGTTCTTCAAGCTCATCCAGAATGGTTTGCTCTTTTTCGCGCTGGGCCTGTTGCGCTTCGCTGCGCGTCGGCAAGGCGAAAATACCTACGATGTACGCAATAACAACCACCTGCGGCATAAACAAGCCAGCGGTTATGGTCAGGCCACGCGCCATCAAGGGGCTTACGTCGTAGTAATCCGCCATGCCCGCGCATATTCCTGCGAGGTGGCCCTGGCTTGGAATACGATACCAGCGGCGACCGCCAGGGCGAAAATTACGGCTACAGCGCCGGCTGTGATGCGCTGACCGGTTGCTGTTGATTTGACTGTGTTTGCGACGATGTCTGTGGCCCATGTGGCTCTCCTTTCGGTTCCTCTGTGTTTGCTGTCAGGTCTTGATCAACCGGTGCTAGAGTTGATCGCGCCAGTTGCTGTCGGTCTCATCCAATATGCGCTCAAGGGTGACAATGCGCTGCTCCAGCTTCTCGGCCTTTTGCAGAGTTTCCTCCAGCTCATTCCATTCCTCGCTTGATAGCTCCCGCCCTTGCCGACTTTTCTCGCGGTAATGCAAGCGCAACCACATTGGCATCACCACCGTCAAAAACAGAATCAATGGCACCAACAAAATGCCTGCTATGGCCGTGGAATTCATGTTGCTCCTTAGTTCGTGTGGTGGACAAATGCGTTAGCCTGTGCGCCTACCGCTAGTTTACCGTGCCAGTATCCGGCTCATTGTTGCTCGCGGATTTTTTACTCACTTTCGCTTTCAGCGCGGCCAGCTCATCCGCAATCTTCTCTTCGTTCTCCAGATCCGCAAACTCATCATAAAGCGATTTATTGCCCAGGTCGAAGGCCTCAACTTCGCCCTCCAGCTCGTCCAGCTTGCGCTCATAGCGCTCAAAGCGGGCCAACGCCTCATCAATCTGGTCCTTGTCCAGATGTTTGCGCACGTGCAGCCTTGAGCGATTACTTCGCGCTCGCATCACCAGTGATTTCTGACGAGCTTTCGCGTCACTGAGCTTGAGCTGCAAATGATCAACATCTTGCCCCAGCTTGCCAATCTGAACGTCATGCTCGCTGACCTCTTCCTCAACAATGCTCAGATCCTCAATGATGCTGTTCTTCTCTACCAAAGCGGCCTTAGCCAGGTCTTCCCTGCCCTTTTGAATGGCCATCTCTGCCTTTCGCTCCCAGTCTGCGGCCAGTTCGCGTAACTGCTCCGCTTTTCGTTGCAGCGTTTTCTTGTCGGCGATCATTCTGGCTGATGTGGTACGTACTTCAACCAGGGTTTCTTCCATTTCGATGATCATCAGCCGAACCATTTTTTCAGGGTCTTCGGCCTTATCGAGTAAGGCGTTGATGTTGGCGTTAGCGATATCGCTGACTCGTGAAAATATACCCATGATTGGTACTCCTCCTGCACATTTGCGTTACAAGATACATAGCGAAAAGCGGGCCAAGTTTGGCCATTTATCGCAACCTATTGTTTTTTATGAAGTTTATCCGAATTCGCTTTAATGTGAACGCCAGATAGTAGTAGCTATTTTAACTATTATTATGTTTTTTTAGCTATATAATAGCTTAATGATTACTGACGACATAGCCCCCGCAGAGGATGCTCGCAGTGCCACACGCCTGATCGGGGCCGCACCCAGTTTCAGCGCCATGTTGCAGCACGTCTCAACGGTTGCCCCGTTGAACAAGCCTGTTCTCGTGGTGGGTGAGCGAGGTACTGGCAAGGAGCTGGTTGCCTCACGCATACACTACCTTTCCAGCCGATGGGACAAGCACTTCGAAACGCTTAACTGCGCTGCCATCAACGACTCGTTAATGGAATCGGAGCTGTTTGGCCATGAGGCCGGCGCATTCACAGGTGCGAGCAAACGCCATTCCGGGCGGTTCGAACGCAGTCACGGTGGCAGCCTGTTTATGGATGAACTGGCAACCACCAGCCAGCGCGTGCAACAACAGCTTTTACGCGTTATCGAGTACGGTGAATTCCAGCGCCTGGGTGGCAACGAGGTATTGCGCAGCGACGTACGCCTGATTGCCGCCACCAATGAAGATTTACCCAGCCTGGCCAAAGCCGGCAAGTTCCGCTTTGACTTGCTCGACCGACTAAGCTTCGACGTCGTCACCCTGCCACCGCTGCGCGAACGTCACGACGACATTCTGTTACTTGCCGAACATTTCGCCACCGGCATGAGCCGTGAGCTGGGCCTGGACTATTTTGCCGGCTTTAGCCAGCACGCTGAACAGCAACTGCAAGAATACAATTGGCCAGGTAACGTCCGCGAACTTAAAAATGTGATTGAGCGAAGCGTGTACCGCAATGAACAAACGGATGACGCACTGGATCAGATTGTGTTTGACCCGTTCGCCTCACCCTATCGGCCCAGGCAACGCGTAGCGCAAGAAGACAACGGCGATGAATTCTCAAAACCCAGTCAAACGCACAGCCCCGCACATGACGCTGCACGCGGAGCAATACCCGGAGATTTGCGCGCACACCTGGATGACGTAGAAAAACAGTGCATTGCAACAGCACTTAAGCAATCACGCTACAATCAGAAAAAAGCCGCTGAGTCACTCGGTTTAAGCTATCACCAGATCCGAGCCAGTCTGCGAAAATTTCCAGAGCTGCTTGACGCAAAGCACTAGCCTGCATTCTTGGCTGCCTCCAGAATCTCAGGTGTAACCCGCTCGCCCGTTTCGTAATACAACTTCTGCGCAAGCGTTACATCATTCAAGGTTTTACGAAACGCTTTGGACATCAAGCCGCCACCGAGTATCTGGCCCAACTTACCGCCCTTTAACTGATAGCGCATGGCATTCTGCAATATGGTGTCTTCACCGTCAGCGCGCATACCATAGCGATAATACACCTGCGTAAACGGCCCCCAATTATTCTTCTCACCGTAGTGCAAGCGCAGCAGCATGCCTTCACGTTCAACCCACTCAATAACGGTTTCATCCATGGGTGGCCGCTTGCTAAACACCTGCCGACTGGCACCCACACCTTCTGCTATCTCGGTTGTCACTTTAGTCCCAGTCAACCCAGGCACATACAAATGCGCCACCCTCAAATCCCTGAGCTTTTCCCAAACCTGCTCCGCTGGCTGCGCCACCCGAAATACATCACTTTTAACTTCTTGCATGAAAACACCTGACTAGGTTTTGTGGCAGCAAGGCATCTGAACACAAAACATGCTTACAGCATATCTTTATAAGCACTCTCACCAAACAACTCAATAGCGTCATACCCCTCAATATTCAATTGCCCGCCCTCAAACCGAATATTATCCCCACTCAACACATTATGATTAAACTTGTAAATCGGCTCGGCGTCGCCGGCAAGTGCGCGCCGATCATACGCATCGGCCGCTGCAGCCACCGGCTCATTTCTGGAGCGCCACTGCGCTACTGCCTTCTTTCCATGCTTCTTCTCAAGCATGGCATCCACCACATGTGGTGCCAGCAAGGACGCAGATGCATTGTTCCCGCCAAAGCCTTTCGCATTGATAATAGCCACATCAAGCGCATCTTTTGCGAATTCACCGTGTTTGGAAGAAATCAAAAGGTTGCTGTCATGAACATCATCCGCAACATGATCAATAGTGCGAATGCCGGGTAAAATTCCGTGCGCCCATACCCCCAGGGTTGAGCTTATCTGGTCGCCACCTGCCACCCCGATACTGTGGCCCAGAAAACACTTCACAGCCGCCAATGGCCAGCGCTCAATGCCAAACGCCTTCGCGCATTCATTCAGCACATGCGATTCTGTCACGCGGTTTTGAGGGGTGCCGGTGCCATGCGCTTGTACGAATGACCGCTGCTGAATCGAGCGCTCGCCCACTATTTGCTGCGCGGATGCCAGCGCTTTGGCCACGGTAATGTAATTGCCTATGCCTGGTGCGGAAATTGATTTTTTATGCCCATCGGCATTCACAAACACATCGTCCACTGCCCCATGAATGCTTGCGCCCAACTGCATGGCCAGCTCGTCATCAAACAACACTAGAAACTGCGCTGACTCGGCAATAGTAAAACCACAGTTGGCGCTGAAGGGTCTGCAGGCGCGTTGAAAGTCCGGTTCCTCAAATTCACTTTTGCCTTCAAGCTCACACAGCTCTTTTACGGTGGCCAAGGCCCCCATCGCCGCATAGCCTTCGATAATCTCAGGGGTAATCGGTGCCTCGCTGTTACCGACAACGACCACACGGCTTTTGCCACTGCGAATATCGTTCACCGCCAAACGCAGGTTATACAGAAATGATGCACACGCCCCCATGCTGGTGCCCGTCATGCCGATACTGCCCAACACATAAGCGTTGATAAAATCCGCCGGCATCTCGGCGAAGCCAAGCGCGCATTGCTTTGACGTCACTCGTTTACCCAATGCACGCGACGACATCATTCCGCCATTGCCAGCGTGATCTAACTGGCTCATTGCGCTGCCGGCGTATACGCTGATTTGATCCGGCGAGACATTTTTTCGCACGTGTTCCCAGTCAATACCTACCGACTGCAGCGCATCAGATGCCCCATAAACCGTCATTTGAATACCACGCGGGTGATTGCGCGATTGATACAAGACTTTGGGATCAAAACCCGTTGGTAACTGACCGGCCGCTTTCACATCGCACACCAGAGAATCCGGCAGCAGCATTTCACAGGCGCCGTGCACAACCACTCGTACGGTGCGGTCATCCATGTGGCTTATTTCCCAACTATCGGGGATCTGCGTGGGTAAGTGCTTGGTTCTGAGGTCGAAGAAGATGGGCCGTTCAGGCTCTGGGCGCAGGTTAACACGCCGGTTCCAGGGTATGTTCTCCGTATCAAAATGATCCGCGCCTATACGTCGAATCAGCGTGTTGGCACGAATCTGCGACATGATGTCGGGCGTCAGACCACCACTGACATCAATATTCATCACCTGAGCCAGCGCGTGCCAGGTGCTTTCGGCTTGCGCCTCAGGCAAGGCATCAATCACCAAACGCCGATAGCCGTGGTGAAACGACGACCTGCCTGCCGCATTGATACCACCAAAACCAACAATAACGGGTAAGCGAGACATTTCAGACCTTACGCATAATGAATCAGAGCGGCTGCATGGTATAGCGAAGCAAGGCTTTCTTGTATGGTATTTGAGACAAGCACTATGGTATTTTAGCCACCTTGTAAATTTGCCCGTTCAGAGAGCTACTTTCGCAGTGATTCAGTCAGTATCAGTCCTGCTGTTGGATGAAATGCTAACCTCAAGTGTTAGCCTGCCGCTGGAAATGCTGATTGCGGCCGCGGATGTATGGCGACGCGACCACCGCATGCCAGGCGGCGCATTGTCATCTCCCGGAAAGCTACGCATTGAAACTCTGTCAATTGGTAGCAAAAAGGTGAGCACCAGGGCTGGGCTGACATTGTGCGCGGACAAAAAGCTAAGCCAGGCAACCCCCGGCGACTTGATACTGCTGCCAACCTTCTGGCGCAACCCCCTGCGTGGTGTGAAATACGCGAGTGACGTGACAACATGGCTGGAAGCCGCCGTAGACCAGAAAAAACTAGTATGCACTGTGAGCACCGGCAGCTTCCTATTGGCTGAAACCGGTCTGGTCAACGGCCGTGCCGCGACCACTCACTGGTTCTACATGGACAAGTTTGCCGCGCGCTACCCGGAGGTGTTACTGCAACGTCGCCACTTGATTACCCAATCTGATTCCATCTACTGCGCGGGCAGCATCAACTCTGTTGCAGATTTGATGATCCATTTGATCGGCCAGCACTTCAGCGCAGCCATTGCTCGTCAGGTAGAATCGCAATTCTCACCGGAAATTCGACGTACTTACCGTGACACTTTGTACGTGGAGGGTGAGGCGCGGTTGCATCACGACGAACTGGTAGCGGACGTTCAGGACCTGTTGAACGCACACCGTGGTGAACCGGTAGACATTGCCCGGATTGCAGAACGCTTCGGTATTAGCCCACGCAGCCTCAATAGACGCTTTAAAAAAGTAACCGGCACCACTCCTTTGGCCTATCTGCAACACAAGCGCGTCAACGATGCACGCGAGCTACTGTCAAAAACCGATCTGCAGGTGGCAGAGATCGCCAGCCGGGTGGGTTATGAAGACGCCAGTTATTTCAGCGGGCTTTTCAAGGCGCATATGCAGCTAAGCCCGTCGGAGTACCGTAAATCCGTTCGCGGCAAACTATTCAGCACATTGCGATCGAGTGATTAGCAAGCAGAACCCGTCGGAAAATTTTACACCAGGCCACCGCCCGTCGACCTCGAAACCATCTATATTATTGATATATATAGTTTTTTTATATGTGGCACAGCTCGTGCAACTCTTACAACAGAAAGCTGAAAAAACAGCGTAAAAACTCTGTTGGAGATGATCATGAGCAAGAAGCTATGCAAAGCAACGCAAATCGCAAAATCTGCAGCGCAGGTGTGTCTGCTTAGCGTCAGCACGGTCAGTGCCGCGTTCGCCGCAGAGGCGGCTCACTCTCCAATCGACCCGAGCACCCTGGCACTGTTTGCAATTGGCCTTGCAAGCCTGGTGGCAACTCGCAAAAGAGTGAGGTAGGTTCGCCACTCACTGCACCATGGTCATGCGGGTGACCGGGTGCAAACCGTCGAAGTGCTCCCATTGAGCGATGGTTTACCCCGGTCACCTGCGTTACCACCTGACACACACCTAAGCGGGAAAATTAGCTCTTATTCCGTTGCTCTTATCACGTTTTTTAGGCCGCTCTGCGCGTATGCTTGCCATTCGCCAGTTTCTTCACTATCGAACTCGCGGCAATTTCTCCGTCATTTACCAGCTGCTCATGGTTTTGTTCAAGCTTATCGGCCTCGTATAAATAATTAACCAATATGCCAAACGACTGCTTCAGACGCCGTGCCGACAAATCACCCGCCCAATTCACCTGGTCCAGACTGGCCCCGTTGCTCAGATGAAACCTGGCCACTGCATCTTTCGGTAGATCAGCCCTGCGCTCAAACAGCAGAAAAGCAGCGCACAAGCGCAGCAGCGCCGGCCTGCACTCTTCCAGCAGATCCGCAGCCTCATTATTATTCTTGATCTCTTGGTCCAATGCTGTGAGCCTGGCCACTCTGTTTTCTGACAAGCCATACGTTTCAATCAGGTCTGGATCAGCCAGTACAGACTGCACCCAGCGCCGGAAGTTTGGTACCGGAGACAACGTCAGTGAGTTTTCGATGCTGGGAAACTCTTGCTTCAATTCAAGCAGTACTTGCTTGATCAGGAAGTTGCCGAACGACACGCCTCGCAATCCCGATTGGCAGTTACTAATGGAATAGAAAATCGCGGTTTTGGGCGGTATGAGCTCGTCGCTCATTGCTTCATCAATAATGTCGCCAATAACAGTTGCGGTGTCTTGCGTCAGGGCAACCTGTACGAATACCAGTGGCTCGTCCTGCAGGGCCGGGTGAAAAAAAGCAAAACATCGGCGGTCTTCAGCAAGGCGTCTGCGCAAGTCGTCCCAACCGCGAATTTCGTGCACCGCTTCATAGGCGATCAGTTTTTCAAGAATATGCGCAGGCGTTTGCCAGTCGATGCGTCTTAGCTCCAGAAAACCGCGGTTAAACCACGACAAAAACAAGTGCATCAAATCGCTGTCCAGCGGTTGCAATTGCGGGTTCTTTGCAAGAAAAGCCAGCAAGCGCTCGCGCAGCTTAACCAGTGCCGGTACACCCGCAGGTGAGGTACTCAGCAAACGAAACACCGATTGCCGTGGCGCCAACGCAGCGTCTGCCAATGCTGAGGCCGCTTCCGGGCCGGGCTCGGCCAGATAGAATTCTGCAGCGATTTTGAGGCTTTCAGAGTCTGGTTGAAAGTGATCTACCAATTGCTCAAAGAATTGCAGTGCTTGATCATCATTCATTGCATTGAAACGAGAAATAATCTCATCAGCAATAACAATGGCCGATGCCTCGCCACGCAAACCAACCAGGCGATGACAAAGATCAATCGCGGTTTGTTCTTCGCCCAGGCCCAAGCGTCTGCGCCAGACGTCAAGCCCCGCGCCGCCCAGGCGGTACATCAGTTTTTTAAACGTTGGTGTCGCCATGCCTCATTATATCCCTGGCATCATCAGTGGATTGCACCGATGGTCGCTCGCTTCGTCCTTTCCCATAACTATAGATCAAGAAAACTTCGGCTTCCGCTTCTCCATAAACGCCGTAATGGCTTCAATGTTCTCTGCTGAGCCGGCCTGACGCATCATCGCCGCGTCTTCCAGTTCCAGCGCGGCATTTAAGCCGGCCGTATGCGCTTGCTTAAGGCAACGCTTGGTTTCACGCAAGGAATTGACCGGCCATTGTGCAATCTCACCGGCCTTAGTCAAGGTCATTTCCAGCAAGGAATCGTCACTGCATTTAGCGGTTGCAATCCCGGTTTCAATGGCGCGGTCAGCGTCTATCCATTCCGCTGTGTAAAACAATTCTGCCGCACGCCGTGAACCAATTATGGCTTGCAACTGATAGCTGCTCGCGAATTCCGGTACCAGCCCAAGGCTTACGAACGGCAAGCGCATCCGCAGGCTCTCCCCCACATACACAAGGTCTGCATGAAACGCGAGCGTTGCTCCGCCGCCAACCGCAATGCCATTCACCGCGGCCAGCAGCGGCTTGTCAAAGTGGCAAACCGTGCGTGCGCAGCGACTAAATGGATGCTCTTGGTCGTCACTGGCATCCATAAACGCACTGAGGTCCTGACCAGAAGAAAAATTGCCGCCAGCGCCCGACATGACAACCACTCTAACGTTATCATCCTCTTGCGCAGCAAGCAAGGCTTCGGTAAATGCAGTCCACTGCTCGCTGCTGAAGGCGTTTTTCTTTGCAGGGCGATTCAGCGTTAGATGACAAATACCATTCTGGACATCACACACTACGGTATCTGACACGCTCACTTTCCTTGGTACACGGGTTCGCGTTTTTCCTTAAACGCCTTCATGCCTTCTCTTGCATCTTCAGTTGCAAATATGGGGCTGCCCACTTCCAACTCGATGTCCAATGCGTCTTTTTCAAGTATGGAGCCATCCACTTCTCTCAACATTTTCATCAATGCCTTGATGGACAGCGGTCCGTTCTTGCAAATAGTCTCGGCAATCTCTCTGGCCTTGGCCATGGTGTGCCCTTTGGGTACGACATGATTGATCAGGCCAATGTCTTTGGCTTCCTGAGCGGTGACGTGCCGTGCGGTCAGCAGAATCTCGGCGGCCTGGCAATAGGGGATTTGCCGACGCAATCGAACGCTGGAGCCTCCCAGTGGAAACAGACCGCGCTTGGCCTCAGTTACACCAAATATGGCGTCTTCGGCACCCACTCTGATATCCGTACCTTGCAGCATTTCCGTGCCACCGGCGAGTGCATAACCTTCTACGGCAAGAATAATCGGCTTCATGGGTTGGTTGTGGCGCAGCAATGCTTGCCAATGCAAGTCAGGCACGTCTTTCATTAGTTCCTGAATCATTTTGGTATCATCGTCTTCACCACCTTCCGGTCCTTGCTTAAGGTCCATGCCAGCACAGAAGGTATCCCCTTTGCCGGTAAAGATGGCGCACATTAGCTCATCATCGTCATCCAGCAAACGCCACGCCCTATACATGCCTACCAACATGGCGGGGCTGAGGGCATTCTTGGCTTCCGGCCGGTTGAGTGTAACGATTAAGACCTTGCCGTCTTTTTCTACTGTGCAATTCTTGTTGCTGATGTCTAGTTCTTGCATTGTTTTGTCCTGTAGTTGTTGGTGCTTCGTAGCCCGAGGAATAGGGTGTAACGCAAATAAAGACACGCCGTAAACCCATCCATGGGGGCTCATTGAAAAGGTCCCTCTTTTCAATGGTCTTTATTTGCGTTACACCCTATTCCTCTCAGTCCGTGCAAATTGAGCATTCGGACCTTTGGGGCATTTGTGGTCTCGTTTGAGCGAGTATGCAGAGACGATTTTATAGACCTTCAAAAAGGCCCCTCTTTTTGAAGCCAACCTTGGGCGCTTTAGCCAAGACCCCATGGACGATGCACATGGATGTGCAAATGTCGCGGGAGGCAGGATGCCGAAAGCGACTGGGTTCAAAGCTGGCCCCGCGAGCACGGCGAGTGCTTTGGGTCCGGCGTGTCTAAAAAATAGCATAGGCGCACCCACTCTTGGCACGAAACCTAACCAACTAAAAATCGCCCCTCTAAAGCAACTTCTTTAGCCCACTTATAATTAGGCTTACCACTAGGCGCCCTGCCAATTTCGTTGGTTAAATGCAATTCTCGTGGAAGCTTGTATCCTGAAATATGGCTCCGGCAGTGTTCCTGAAGCTCTGATAATGACAAGGTGCAACCATCCCGCAACTGCGCCACAGCAGTGACCTTGTTAGTGAACCTCTCATCAGGGGTTGCAACAACAAGGGTATCAAAAACCGCCGGGTGCGATTTTATCGCCTGCTCTACCTCTTCGGGAAACACCTTCTCACCACCCGTATTGATACAGTTTGAACCACGCCCATACACAGTGATGCCACCGTCTTTGTCAATTTTCGCCTCATCACCGGTCAACAACCAGCGCTGCCCGTCTACTTCAACGAATGTCTTGGCGGTTTTTTCCGGGTCGCCATAGTAACCCAACGGAATGTGGCCACTGCGGGCAAATATGCCCATTTCATCCGAACCAGGCTCTGCGAAGTGCGCTGGCGTATCGTCAGTGGCTTCGACAACCACATTCATAAAATCACTCTGCTGAACCTTGCCAAGACCATCGCTGCCACCACCACCGTCGGCGCCCATTTGGCCTGATTCGGAAGAGCCGAAACTGTTGGTGATCATGACATTAGGGAAACGCGCACGGTACTTGTCTTGCAAGGAATTGGAAAATACGGCGCCACCAGACCCTACGTTATATACGGAGCTGAGGTCCCAGCGGTCTGGGTTTGCCTCCAGTGCATCCATGAGCGGCACACCCATCGCGTCGCCAACGAAAGAAATTGAGTTTACTTTTTCTTGCTCGGCAATATCCCATACCTGCTCAGCCACCAATGAGCGATTAGGGTTCAATACCAGAGTATGACCTGCCAGTGCGCTGATGCATGCCATCCACCAGCAGGCGCCGTGCATTAGCGGTGCCAGGGCCATGCTGATCATGAACCAGTTTTCTTTGGCACGTACGATGATGTCTTCCGGCACTTTACAGGGGCCGTCGGCATGAAAATGGCCGGCGCCATTCATCGCGGCGTAAAACAATGCTTTGTGCGGCCACATGACACCCTTTGGCATGCCGGTGGTGCCACCGGTATAGAGTATAAACAGGTCGTCGTCTGATCGTGCCGGAAAGTCCCTGCCGGTGGAGTAATCCTGCATGGCAGCTTCGTATTCAACAGCACCAATGCTGTCCAGCGCGTGCTTGCTGCCATCTTCAACTGATACAAACAATGTCAAGTCCGGGGCCGCATGGCGCACCTCTTCAATGGCCGGTACAAACTCTCGCCCATGCACGCACGCTACTAAATCGGCATTATCGAACAGATACAGCAATTCTTCGTTTACGTACCGGTAGTTTACATTGACCGGTACCGCTCGGATCTTGAAGCAGGCCCACATCGCTTCCAGATACTCGTTGCAGTTGTACATGTACAAACCAACATGATCGCCCGCTGATACGCCCTGGCTTCGCAGAAAATGACCGAGCTGATTGGCGCGCGCGTCAATTTCCTGGAAGGTGTGCCGGCTGTCACCACACACCAGGGCCTCGCGGTCTGCGGGTACGGTGTCAACCACCATTTCAAACAGGTCGGCAAGATTGAAAGTAGCCATGGCATCTCCAGAGTTAAGATGCCATTGTAAACAGCCAGCTTGGTGGCTCAAGTTACACTGGGGTCAGGTCAGTGAACTGTGATGAATAGCGCGTATTGGCACTGAGGCGCTTGCGTATCCTGAGCAGTCAGGAAACTGGTTCTCAAACGCCCTGGCAGACAATTTTGGCGAGCGTGATATCGTCGGTTTGCTGGTGATCACAGATAAAGGCGTCGAACGTGCCTAATACGGTTTCCATCGCATTATTCGGTTGGCGCTGAAACACAGCTTCCAGTCGCTGCGTACCAAATTCATCCCCTTCCGGGTTGCGCGACTCCACCAGACCGTCGGTGTACAGCAAAAACGTGTCACCACGCCGGCAATACAATCTTGAGAAGTTGGCATCAAATTCCTTTTCGTTGTCGATACCCAGCGGTGGATGTTGCGAGGCTAATCGACGCACTGCGTTTTTTGCCGGCTCGTACCAGAGAATGTCCTGCATGCCACCCGTCCATAGATTAACCCGGTCGCCTTTGCCATCCAACTCCATCAGGGTCGCGGCGAAGAACATGGAGTCCGGCAATAGACGGTGCAGCGTCGAATTCATTTCGGTGACCATCTCGCCAATGCTCAAAGACTTGGCAGCCATACTGAAGAAGATCTCAGAAACCGGCATACCGCCGATGGCAGCGGCAAGTCCGTGACCCGTAAAATCGCCCAATAAGGCGTACAAGCCACCTTCCGGTCGTTTTGCGGTAAGAAATAAATCACCGTCGTAGAAGCCGAAGGGTCGGTGATGATGCTCTACGTTTGGAAATTCGCGAAAGTTGCGCCTGGCTGCATGTTCCAGCACCTGCTTCACCAGATGCTGCTCGTACTCATTGCGCAAATTATCTTTGTCCAGCTGCTGTTGAAGCGCTTTCAGTTCCAATTTTAGCGATCGATTTTCTGCCTGCAGGTCAATTGCGTTCACGGTTGTTGGTCCTTGGTTTTCGTATTTATTCTATTGCTTGCTGCGCCGAGCCAGCGGCCTGGCGTTACTGTATGCTTAGCTTTTTATCGAAATGCACGAGTGCGAATATTTTCTTCACGTGCTCATTGCAGTTAACAATGCGCAGTTGTCTGGCTCGTTTGCGCACAAATTTGTCCAGGCTGAGCAACATGCCCAGTGCGCAGCTGTCGATGTACTTTGTTAAGGATAGATCAACCACGTAATCTGCATCGCGCGTTTCGTCGTTTGCACAGTTCAGAGTAAACGCGTTTCTGAAATCGTGAACACACTGATAGTCGAAGTACTCACTCACGTTAATAGTGACTGTGGGCTCGCCTTCGTGGCTTGTGTAGACACGATTGATGCTCATAAATCCTTCCTTCGGTACTGGTACCAGGTGGCTATAAATTGAGCATAGTGCTTATTTTTTGACGTGTAATTATTGATCAACCGTTTTGAGCGGCCTTTCACACTTTGAATTGCCTTGTATTGCCTTGTATTGCAAAGACGCTGCCAAACAGCTGGGCGTTGGCGGCCGTTTGGATGCCGCCGGCAAAAAACTCCGCCCGCTGTGAAGCGGATCGTTGGAAGCGGAATGTTGGAAGAGAACCGCGCGCTACAGAGAGGCCTGCATATTGTCCGCTATCGTGTTGGCAATCAGTTTGGCGCGTTCTGCCAGCGGCCCTTCGTACAGCTCGTCCATGGTTTGCGTATAAAGAGCGAGCCAGCGCTTAAAATCGTCCTCGCTCAGGGGGCGCTTGCTGTGCACAGCTCTGTGGATGTTCATAGTGTGTCGACGGTAGGCATTGCCGCCGAGCAGCAGCTTTTCCCAGTAGTCAATGATTAAGGGTTTGTGCTCATCCAGAGTGATGCCGGCAACGTCAGTAAAGATGGGAGCGAGCTGTTGATCCGCCAGCAATCGTTGATAAAAAGCGTTTACAAACCGCGCTATATCGTTACGCGATTGCAGATCACTTTTTCTTGACATGCTTCATCAAGCGGCGCTTTTTGCTCATTTGCCTGGGCGTCAGTTTGTTCTTTCGGCCTGCGAATGGGTTGTCGCCGGACTTAAACTCGATGCGCACTGGGGTGCCGTGCAGGTTCAATACGCGACGAAAGGTTTTTTCAAGATAGCGCTGGTAGCTTCTCGGTACAGCATCGGTTTGATTGCCGTGGATGATGATGCGTGGCGGGTTGGAACCCCCGGCGTGCGCGTAGCGAAGCTTAATGCGCCGGCCATTCACCATGGGCGGTTGATTGTCTTGCACGGCGTCTTCAAGAATACGTGTCAGCCGCGGGGTTGATAATTCTTTGGTAGATGCTGCATAAGCTGTGTCAATCGAGTCATACAGCTTGCCAACACCAGACCCATGCAGGGCTGATATAAAGTGGATATTAGCGAATTCCACAAAGCGCATACGCCGATCCAACTCGCGTTTTACCTGTTCACGCTGATGCAACTCCAGTCCGTCCCACTTATTGATGCCCACCACCAGACAGCGACCGGCCTCGACGGCAGCACCAATCAAATGCAGGTCTTGATCGACCAAACCTTCATGCGCATTCACTAAAACAAGAACAACATGGGCGTCTTGAATGGCTTGCAGCGTTTTGACAATGGAGAATTTTTCAACCACTTCTTTGACATTTTTACGCCGCCGCACGCCTGCGGTGTCAATCAGCACGTAGTTTTGTTCTCCACGCTGAAAAGGTATCGCAATACTGTCACGGGTAGTGCCTGGCTCGTCATACACTACCACCCGTTCTTCGCCCAATAGTCGATTCACCAGGGTAGACTTGCCCACATTTGGCCGACCGATAATCGCAATACGGGTGCCCTTGTTGCTGTCTGCCTGCTCTGCGTCAGCTGCCTCAGTGTTTGTGTCTTCAGCCACGTGCGACAACACCACTTCCCACATTCGACCAATTCCACGCCCCTGGCTGGCTGAAATACACAAGGTATCCGCAACGCCGTACGCATAGAACTCGCCCAGTGCGGAATCGGCATCGACACCGTCCATTTTATTGGCAATCAGCAGGAATGGCTTTTGAGACCGGCGCAGCTGGTGCACCAAGTCCAGCTCGGAGGCTTGCGCGCCTTCGCGCAAATCCACCAGCAGAAGTACCAGATCGGCTTCTTCTATGGCTAACTGAGACTGGCGAGCGGCTTCGGCCTCCAGACCTTCTTCATCCCCCACAATACCGCCGGTATCAATGATGATGAATTCACGGTCTTCAAAACGCGCTTGCCCATACTGCCTATCGCGCGTAAGACCCGGGAAATTGGCTACCAATGCCTCCCGCGTTTTGGTCAGGCGATTAAAAAGCGTGGACTTACCTACATTGGGCCGGCCCACAAGAGCTATAACAGGTAGCATCAGGAAACCATCGGCTGCGCTGGAGCGCGTGGCACGCAGTGTGGCCGGCACGACCGTTCGATATCTCGCAACTCAAAGACGCCATGTATTTGCTGATGCGATCCGGCATTTCGCCTCAAAACGCCGGGTGCTGCACTCGCCAAAGTTGTTATCAACACCTTGCTGTTACTCCTTGATGGAGTAGGAGACCAGCTTCCCTTTATTCGAATACACCAACAGCGAGTCACGGTATCTCAGCAGCGGTGCGCGTACTCCAGAGCCATCAATACGCTCACGACCCGCGATCTGACCATCAATTTGCGATATGAGATGAATGTATCCGTCAAAGTCAGCAACTGCGACATACGGGCCAATCGTCGCCGGTGCGGACAATTTCCGCCAGCTTAACTCCTCCAGCTGCCATTGCAAACTGCCGTCGTTCACCTTGTAGGCGCTGAGTTTGCCGTCGGCCTCAGCCACGTACACATTGCCAAAGCCGGTTGCCAGACCCACGTAGCTGGACGCATCTTTGCGCCACAGTATCCGACCTGTTGCGGCGTCCATTACCACAACACGCCCCTGATAGCTGACAGTGAACAACAAACTGCCATCCAGCACGGGCCCAGAGTCTATATCCACCATGCGCTCTATTTCCGAACGACCTTGCGCTAAGGCAACACGCTGCTCCCAGCGCAAAATGCCAGTCTCGGCATCCAGCGCCAACATTTTACCTCCCGCCGTGCCAATAATAGCCAAGCCGTTTAGCATCAGTGGGGACGACGAGCCGCGCAATGTTAACCGCGGGTTTTGCGTTTCGTGTTCCCATACCTTTTCACCGGTGTCATGGCGAAGCCCGTATATTCGACCGTCGTAGCAATGCACAACCACTATCTCGCCATTGCTGCGCGGGGCGCTTAATATCTCGCTACTCAATGAGGTGCGCCACAGTTCGGAACCGTCTTGTGCCGATAAGGCGACGGCATAACCGCTTAGCGTACCGACAAATACCTGCCCGTTGTCCATCGCCACGCCGCCGCTGATGGGCAACTTGGTTTTTACCTGCCATTGCTTGTTACCGCTGTCAGCATCCAGACGCTGTACGATACCGTCGTGGGACACCACAACAATCGAGCCACTTCGGTAGAACGGTGCCAAACGTACGTAGCGCTTGCCTTGGCCATCGCCAACACTGCCAGACCAATTTCGCTTTAATTGAACCTGCCGATCAAATTTCTGCAACTCAGCCGGTTCGAAAAACTCGTCGTCCTTAATATTATTACTGCTGCAGGCACTGACAACGAGCGCCAGCACACACAGCTTAGCCACGCGTTGAGTAAAGTGAACTGCTTTTAGAGGTAACATGTGTCTAACTCTCTGCCTCAGCAGCATCCACTGCTTCTTCCGTAGGGGAAGCGTCAGTGGCTTCAGGTGCATTGCGCGCGGACCCAGCCGCCGCCAGGCGGCGAGTAACGCTTTTGTGTTTTAATTCAAGTAACGGGTTTCCTTCACTATTCACTGCAACGCCTGACGCTTCTTTCGCCAGACTGTATTGCTGTTCAGCTGCATCCAGCTGGCCTAATTCATCGTACATGTCACCGCGGAATTCGGCGTATAGGGCTTTGTAGGGGCCTGTTTCTACGTTGTCAATCACCGCCAGAGCCGCCTCCGCCCCCTCTTTGCCGCCTTGCGCTGCAAACACAACACGTGCCAGCCTGAGTCTGGCGATTGCCGTAATTGCGAGCTCGGGTGCGTTATTGTCAATAACCCACTGCAGCTGCTGCTGCGCCGCACTAAGGTTGTTTTCCTGCACGTTTATTTTTGCGGCTTGCAAGGCGGCAAAATGTGCGTATGTGGTTTTTGGCCAATTCGTTTTAATTTCTTCAACCAGGTGTTCAGCGGTGGCCTTTTGGCTAGCAGTGCGCTCAGCAGTCTGAGTAATCTCAAGCAGTTGTTGATACTGCGATGACGCTGCCTCAAGCGCTTCCTGTTTGCTGGTTTGCCAGTGCTGCCAACCAAACGTGGCGCCGACGGCCAGTACTATGGTCAGTACCGTGCTCTTGCCGTTCTCTTCCCACCAGCTTTTGATTGCTTCTATCTGTTCGTCATCTGTACGATATTCATCGACCATTGCTTATTCTCACCATCGCTCTGTTTGTGTGCCGTTCTAGCCAATTCGCGGAAGCAGATATTCCGCAAGTTCGCTGACAGCCAACGTGTGTTGTTCAGTGCCCGCATCACGCAGATGCTTCACAGTCATACTCTGACTTGCGTGCTCAGTCTCGCCATAGATCAGCGCTAACTGCGCCGCGCTCTTATCGGCCTTTTTCATCTGGCTTTTCATGCTACCACCCCCGCAATGCAACTGCAGGCGTAGCTGTGGTAAATCATCGCGCAGGCGCTCAGCAATCTGCTGTGCCGAGGAATGCAGGGCATTGTCGGGCACTATCAGATACGCATCAAGCGAGGTAGCCGCGGCAGCATTCTTGCTTTGTTCCAGCATCAGGCATAATCGTTCCATGCCCATGGCAAAACCCACCGCCGGGCAAGGTTTGCCGCCCAACTGCTCAACCAAACCGTCGTAACGACCACCCGCGCACACCGTGCCTTGCGCTCCAAGCGAATCAGTGACCCATTCAAAGACGGTTTGACTGTAATAATCCAAACCACGCACTAAACGCGAGTTGACCGAATATTTGACACCGGCCGCATCCAGGCGTTCACGAAGTTCGGCAAAATGATGCTTCGACTCATCATCAATGTAATCGGCCAAACTGGGCGCTGCATCCAGTAAGGTTTGGGTGCCCGGATTTTTGCTATCAAGAATACGAAGCGGGTTGCTGTTCAGGCGCCGTTGGCTGTCTTCATCCAGTTCACCCTCGTGGGCTCGCAGGTAGCTCTGCAATTCGGCCTTGAACTCGTTTCTAGCGGCCAGCGTACCAAGGCTGTTGATTTGCAGCGTAACGTGTTCGTCGATGCCCAGAACGCGCCATAAACGATTGGTCAGCATTAACAGTTCAGCATCAATATCGGGGCCAGAGAAACCAAACGCCTCGACACCAATCTGATGAAACTGGCGCTGCCGGCCTTTTTGCGGTCGCTCGTAACGGAACATTGGCCCGCTGTACCACAGCTTCTGCGTCTGCTTGTGTAATAAGCCGTGCTGCAAGCAGGCACGAACGCAACTGGCTGTTCCTTCCGGGCGAAGACTGATCTTTTGGTCATTGCGATCAGTGAAGGTGTACATTTCCTTCTCAACAATATCGGTCACTTCACCGATAGAGCGGCAAAACAAATCTGTTGGTTCCACGATAGGCAAGCGTATTTCGCTATACCCGTAACCGGCAAACAATTCCGCCGCGCATTCTTCAAGCTGCTGCCAGACAGCCACATCGGCCGGCAGAATATCATTCATTCCTTTTACAGATTTATACTGCGACATCGGACTTAAACGCTCAACTAGTGATGGGACTAACCGCCAGAGCTGGCGATTAAATCGTTGTCTGCCGCTTTGCGGGCAGCAAGTTTGGCTCGGATAGACGATTCAAGCCCATCCAGCAGGTCTGCGTTTTGCAGCTTGTGGTCCGGTTTGCCATCCACATACACAAGATTGCTGGGCGATGCACCGGTTAAGCCAACTTCCGCCTCTTTCGCTTCGCCGGGACCATTCACGTAACACCCAATGATGGCCACATCCATCGGCTCAATCACATCTTCCAGTCTTTGTTCTAACTCATTCATCGTGCTGATCACATCAAAATTCTGCCGTGAGCAGCTAGGACAGGCAATGAAATTTATACCGCGGCTACGAAGTTTAAGGCTTTTCAAGATATCAAAGCCCACTTTCACTTCTTCCACTGGGTCAGCCGCCAAAGAAATACGAATAGTGTCGCCGATGCCGTCCATCAACAGCATGCCCAGACCTACAGAGGACTTCACCGTTCCAGAACGCAAACCACCGGCCTCGGTAATACCGAGGTGCAGCGGTTTATCAATCTGATCGGCTATTAAACGATACGCTGCAACCGCCATAAACACTTCCGAGGCTTTCAAGCTGACTTTGAAATTGTCGAAGTTCAAACGGTCCAGTATGTCGATATGGCGAAACGCCGATTCCACCAACGCTGCGGGCGTTGGCTCACCGTATTTTCGTTGTAAGTCTTTTTCCAAAGAACCGGCATTGACGCCTATACGGATTGGAATATTCTTGTCCCGCGCGCATTCAACCACCGAGCGAATACGATCTTCCCGGCCAATATTGCCCGGATTGATGCGCAAACAATCCACACCGTGTTTGGCTACTTCCAGGGCAATCTTGTAGTCGAAATGAATATCCGCCACAAGAGGCACGGATACCTGCTGGCGAATTTTCCCAAACGCAGCCGCTGCGTCCATGCTTGGTACCGACACCCGCACAATATCTGCACCGGCGTGGGCAATGGCATTCACCTGCGCCACCGTCGCATCTACGTCACACGTTTCCGTGTTGGTCATACTCTGCACCGCAATCGGCGCATCACCGCCCACGGGCACGTCACCAACAAAGATCTGCTTGCACTTGCGTCGCTTGATAGGAGAAGGATGAAGCATTAACTCCCTCCGAGAGTCAGGCGTGCTGATTTCCGCCGATTACGTGATACAACCGCCACGGGCTCGCCATTAAATGCCAACTCAACAGCCGGAGCATTCCCAACCAACACCTTAAATGGCGCAGTGCCGCGAATGCGCAGCCCTTGCCCGGCCAGTCTGACTGCGGAGAATACTTTGCGTCCAGAGGCATTGCTTACTTCAAGCCAGCAATCCTCGCTAAACGTAAAAAACAGCTCATCAGGCCCGCTGCCACGATTCAAAATATTGCCGGCCGATGACGTAACATTGCCAGAACGGGATGCCGCTACTGGCGCGGCGATGGGCGCAGCCGCACCGGCTTCCTGAGCGGTCGATACGCTGCCTGTCGATTCAGACGCTGGTTGGGTCGAGGTTTCTAGTTCTGCTTCCTCTGCTCCCTCTGCTTCTGCTATTTCTGCGTCTGCTATTTCTGCTTCTGCCGATACGCTGGCGTTGTATTCTGCCGCGGCCGTAAAAGGGTTTTCCCAGTTATTTTGCGCGGCTTGAGTGTCAGTGTCGGAGTTTGTGTCGGCACTGTTGTTTGTGCCCTCATTCGCAGGAGCAGGCGTTTGGTCCAGCGGCTTACCAGAGAAGGTATCAACTGCAATTTCACCTTCATTAACTGCCAGTTCTTCCACCGAATCGGTATTGGCGTTGTACAACCAAAAACCAAGAATCAATGCACCAACAATCAACGCAGCGCCCAGCATCAGGCCATTGTCGCTGCGGGTGTTCAACTGTTTGCGTGTGTTCAGCTCGGAACTGAGGCTTACATCGACCGATTGACCGGTTTGCTCGATATACGTAGCCAGTACCTTATCAACATCCAGACGCAGCCATTTCGCGTAAGTTCGCAGGTAGCCGCGAACAAAGGTGTCGCCCGGTAGCCGATCAAATTGATCGCGCTCCAGGGCATCGAGCTGATCCAGGCGTAAGTTAATTTCGTGCGCAGCGTCTTCGCGGCTGAGCGACTGATCTTCACGCGCACCGCGCAACATTGACCCAACACTGGTCAGTGGCGTTGCCTGGTCGGCATCTATGTCGGTTGAGCTGTTGATAATCGCTACTCGTAGTTACCGGACAAAAAGCGTTGGTATTCTTCAGACTCTGGGTACAAATTGCGAAGCGCCATCACGTAACTGGCCCTGGCACTGGTGTCGGTGATGGCCTCTGACAAACGCAGACCAAGAAACAAGCCCTGGGCTGACTGTTGCGGCGCAATGCGACGATACTTGTCATACAAGGATGACGCCAATTCGTATTCTTTTTTGTCGTACGCAAGCTGTGACAATTCCAGCAAAGCCAGGACATTTCGCGAATCAATATTCAGCATGCGCTTGAACGCCGCTTGCGCTCGCTCCAGATCACCCAGCTTCTTGGCAGTGCGCCCCAGATTACCCAAGGCCAGCAAACGTTCTTTATAGAGCTCATCATCAGCCACGAGTTCAAGCTGCTTCATCGCCTCCTGATAGCGTTCCTGATTGTAGAGGAACGCTGCGTAATTGTTGCGCGCGGTTGAGTAGGAAGAGTCTCCGGCAATAGCGCGCTTAAAGTGCTTTTCGGCCAGTTTCACATCGCCTTCACGACTGAATACCAGCGCCAGCGCGTTGTGTACCACCGGTGACTTGTTATCAATCTTCAACGCTTCGTCAAGATTGCGCCGTGCCGATTCCAGGTCATTCTTCTGATAGTACTTCATGGCCAGGTTCACGCGCGCCTCAATCGCACGTTCCGGGCTGGTGTCAGCGGTAAATACCTTGCTTTCAGTGGTGACACAGGCCTGCAAACCAATCAACAGTATGCCGAGGATTACGGTCAGCAGGGGTCGAGAGTAAACAGACAGGATCAAAATCAAGCCCTCACATTAATTGGTTGCGGCTCAGCCGCAGAGCGCGCTGCAGCCAACTGCTGATAACGCTCGCTGCGCCGGGTTCGATCAGCAACCTCACCGGCCAGCTGGCCGCAGGCCGCTGCAATATCATCACCGCGCGTGGTTCGAACGGTAACAGTGTAGCCCGCCTGCAACAACACCTGACGGAACCGATTAATACCGTTATTGCTCGGTCGCTCATACTCAACCAGGGAAAACGGATTAAACGGGATCAAATTGATCTTGCAAGGCAGATCCTTCAACAAATGCGCCGTTTGCTCGGCGTGCTCAACGCTGTCATTCACGCCCTTTATCAATGTGTATTCAATCGTGATTTTGCGTTTTTTGTCTGGCAGGCTGTCGAGATAGCGCTGGCAAGCCGCCAGCACTTGCTTGAGCGGGTATTTTTTGTTCAGTGGCACCAATACGTTGCGCAGTTCATCTG
The DNA here is from genome assembly GCA_030429735.1 of Gammaproteobacteria bacterium. Lineage (GTDB taxonomy): Bacteria > Pseudomonadota > Gammaproteobacteria > Pseudomonadales > JAUIET01 > JAUIET01. The sequence continues at coordinate 105,401 of JAUIET010000010.1, read as the reverse complement.
TTGGAGCGTGCAATGACAGCGCCAGCGAGGGATCGGAGCGACGCGACAATTCATCAATACCCGGCACTACGCCCGAGGTGCTGACCGTCACCCTGCGCTTGGATATCCCATAGCAGTAATCATTCATCATCAATTCAACGCTGGCCAACACGTTGTCAAAATTCAATAGCGGCTCACCCATGCCCATCATGACCACATTACTGACCGCTTTCTTGATCAGTTCCCCGCTGGCCGTCAGCGCTTTTGACACCAACCATACCTGGCCAATAATCTCAGCGGCGGTAAGATCACGCTGAAAGCCCTGTTTACCTGTGGCGCAGAAGCTGCAGTCCAGCGCGCAGCCTACCTGCGATGAAATACACAATGTACGCCGTCCATTGTCTGGAATCAGCACTGTTTCAATGCAGCTGCCACCGGCCACGCGCACCAGCCATTTACTGGTGCCATCTTCAGAGTGCAACTCCGAGACAATTTCCGGGGCTTGCACGCAAGCCACCCTGGCAAGCTTCTCCCGCAGGGCCTTGCTGAGATCGGTCATCTCTGAGAAGTCGTCGATTCCGCGCTGGTGAATCCACTTCAGCAATTGCTGCGCGCGAAAGGGTTTCTCACCGATGCTGACGCAAAACTCTCGCATAGCCTCTGGCGACAAACCCAATAGATTGACAGGCGCCACTTCACCGCCATGCTGCTGCTCGGCGGTGCTGACAGGCGCTTGATCATTGACGTCGCTCATGGGGCAATCACGCGTTTACGTTTAAGAGTGCTCTAACGGTCACAGAGTTCCGAGACGTCGAAGAAATACGCTATTTCACGCTCAGCCGAGGCGGGTGAGTCAGAGCCGTGAACGGCGTTGGCGTCAATTGACTCTGCAAAATCCGCACGAATAGTGCCGGCATCCGCTTCTTTGGGGTTGGTCGCTCCCATCAATTCACGATTGCGAGCAATTGCATTGTCGCCTTCCAATACCTGTACAACGACAGGGCCAGAGGTCATAAATTCCATCAAAGGCTCGAAGAAGGGTTTGCCTTCATGCTCTGCATAGAAGCCGCCGGCACGTTCGTTGGACAACTGCAGCATTTTCGCAGCAACAACGCGCAAACCACCGTTTTCAAAACGACTGATGATCTCACCGATCACGTTCTTGGCCACGGCATCTGGCTTAATAATGGATAAAGTTCTTTCAACGGCCATTCAAGGTCTCCGACATACTGCAAAAAATGAAAATAATCAGGGTAAAACGGCCGTGGGCTTACCCAATGGATAAAGTCGGCCGAATAAACCTTTCTATTATAAAGACTTTTTGTGCTTTGGCATACCGTGAGTAGCTTAATCTGACACTGTTTGCGTAGATTGGATTGTGGGTATCAGAATTCTGGAATTGTGCAGCTTGAAAGACCGGCATCAAATGGACTCATGGCTTGCGAGACACGCCGTGAACCCATCCATGGGGGCTCGTTGAAAAGGTCCCTCTTTTCAACGGTCCCGCAAGCCATGAGTCCATTTGATGCCTCAGTGCCACGATGACATACACATTTGTCCTGAAAGTGTTCGAATACAGTGATCAGAAACTCGCACCGAAGCCCTCGCTGCAGGGCCGAACCCTATTCACACCGCCCTTACCCCCGCATCCGAGAAACAGCCTCCAAAACCCGCCCACAAGCAAAATCCACATCAGCCTCAGTCGTAAACCGCCCAAAACTAATCCGTAATGCACCAAGCGCCAGCTCTCTTTCAAGACCCAGCGCCTGCAGCACATGCGATGGCTCCAGGCTGGCCGATGTACACGCAGAACCGGTGGATACTGCCAGGTCCTTGAGGGCCATCAGCAATGATTCGCCGTCTACACCCTCAAAGGCCAGATTCAGAATTCCAGGTGCGCGCTGCTCAATCGAACCGTTCACATGCACACCCGACAAGTCAGCAATGCCATCCAGAAATCGCGTGCGAAGAGCAAGAATTCGAGCGCTTTCCTCTTCAAGTTCAGCCGCAGCAATTGCGCAGGCTTCGCCAACACCCACTATTTGATGCGTCGCCAAAGTCCCCGAACGCAGACCCCGTTCATGGCCACCCCCATGAATCTGTGCCTCAAGATGTACAGCGGGCGTGCGCCGGGCGTACAGCACGCCCATACCTTTAGGGCCATATAACTTGTGCGCGGAGATGGACAATAAATCTACGTTCAGCTCGGCCAGATTAATCGGCAACTTAGCCACGCTTTGCGCTGCGTCCACATGAAACAATACGTCTCGCTGGCGGGTTATCTTGCCAATAGCGGCCACATCATTGATAACACCAATCTCGTTGTTCACGTGCATCAAACTGACCAGCACGGTGTCGTCGCGCAGCGCCGCTGCCACGGCCTCAGGTTGGATAATGCCCTCAGCATCCGGCGCCAGGTAGGTGACTTCAAAACCCTCTTCTTCCAAAAACTTGCAGGTATCCAGCACGGCTTTGTGTTCAATCTGACTGGTAACAATGTGTTTGCCTCGCTGCGCATGAAAATGCGCAACGCCTTTGATCGCCAGATTGTCTGACTCGGTTGCACCCGAGGTCCAGACAATGTCTCTTGGCTCAGCGCCAATCAGGTCCGCTACCTGGCGGCGGGCATGTTCCACGGCTTCTTCGGCCTTCCAGCCAAACACGTGCGAACGCGATGCCGGATTCCCAAAATTGCCGTCTTTGCACAGGCAGGCCATCATCTTGTCAGCCACCCGCGGGTCCACCGGTGTGGTTGCAGCGTAATCCAGATAGATAGGGTCAGGTTTACTCATACAGCACTATTGCTTCGTGTCAGGTTTGTGAGGTGCCGCTCTCGACTTGGATTGGGCGGCCGTGAGTATGCCACGCAATATGTTAACTTCCATCTGGTCCAGATCAACCCGCCCGAACAAACGACGCAGCCGGGTCATCAGTTGCCTTGGGGCAGCAGGGTCAAGAAAATCCAGCTCAACCAGGGTTTGTTCAAGGTGCACGTAGAAGCGTTGCTTGTCTTCATCGGTGGCCCAGGGTGAATCCCAGCCGTCGGTTGGCTCGGCACTTAGTTCGGCTGGCGCGAGGTGAGCGACTCGCAATTCGTAGCAGATGAGCTGCACCGCCATGGCGATATTCAGTGAACTGTATTCCTTATTGCTGGGAATATGAATGTGCGCGCTGCACCGTTGCAACTCGTCATTAGTCAAACCGCGGTCTTCACGCCCGAACAGTATGGCCACTTCACGGCCCCGACCTTGAGCTGCAAAGCCTGGTAATGATTCGGCAAAGTCTCTGGGTGGTTGCAGCGGCCAGGGTATTCGGCGCGAGCGGGCACTGGTTCCTACAATCAGGTCTACGCCTGCCAGGGCCTCGTCCAGAGAATCACACACAACTGCCGTGTCCAGCACGTCGAGTGCGCTGGCGGCTCGAAAAACGGCGTCGTCAGCCGGGTAGTGTTTCGGCTGCACAAGATAGAGCTTGCTCAAGCCCATGTTCTTCATGGCGCGTGCCGCCGCACCAATGTTTCCCGGGTGGGACGTATTGATCAGCACGATACGAATGGCGTTGAGAGCTTGCAGGTCAGACACTTTGATTTGCGGGGCTGTAGTTTCGATGGAGTTGGCGAGGCAGAAGTCTACCAGACAGTGATATAATCGCGCGCCCTCAAGTCACCGGCCAGCTCATGCATCACCCTACTGTCAACATCGCGCTCAAAGCGGCACGCAGCGCTGGCAAGCTCATCTTGCGTTCCATGGACCGTCTGGACCGCCTTGTCATCGAGGAAAAAGGGCAGAATGATTTCGTTACAGAGGTGGATCGTCAAGTTGAGCAGGAGCTTGTTTACCAGATAAGCAAAGCATTTCCTGACCACGCCATTCTTGGCGAAGAAGGCGGTTTCAGTGTGGGCGATGACTCTGCTGAATTTCAGTGGGTGATAGACCCCCTGGATGGCACCACCAATTTTGTGCGCGGCATTCCGCATTTCGCAATTTCAATCGCCTGCAAGCATCGCGGCAAGCTTGAGCACGGTGTGGTGTATGACCCTGTGCGTCAGGAAGAATTCAGCGCAACGCGGGGCAAGGGCGCACAACTTAACGGCAACCGGCTGCGCGTTTCCAAACGCAATGATCTCGCCCAGGCTGTGCTAGGAACAGGTATCCCCTACCGCGCTCGCCAGGCTGAAAAAATACCGGAGTATATGCGAACACTGGAAACGCTCACGTCGCAAAGCGCTGGCATCCGGCGTATGGGGTCTGCATCGCTGGATTTGGCCTATGTGGCGGCTGGCCGGTTTGACGCGTTCTGGGAAACCAGTTTGAGTGAGTGGGATATTGCCGCGGGTGCATTGCTTGTGCAGGAAGCAGGAGGTTTAGTCAGCGACTTTAAGGGCGGGCCAAACTTCCTGAAGAGCGGTGATATTGTCTGTGGTAACCCGAAGTGTTTTAAGTCTGTACTGCAGGTTGTTGGGCCGATACTGGGTTGATATCGCCCCAACCGTTAACCCTTTTCTGGTTATCACTGCCCCAAATTGGATAAGGCATCAGCCCCGATCGACCTTTCAGGCACTATTCGTTGGCTGCTCTGCCCAGTGCTTCGGCCAGAGTTTCGACGGGTGCTTGTGGTTGATCTTCCTGCGCCACAACCTTCTCCACCGCTTTCAAGGTGGCGACTACAGCGCTTAGTGCTTTAGCGTCCATGTCGATTTTGCCCTGAAAGGTGCAGCCATCCTCGAGCGACACTCTGGGTGAGGTGATATTGCCATAGATGGCGCCGTTCTTGCCGACAGACACCTGTTGCATGCCGGTCACATCGCCATACACTTTGCCTTCTATCGTGACTTTGTCAGCAACTATGTTTGCTTTCACTATGCCGTTCTCGCGCACAATCACATCGGCTGAGCGCAAATCGATTCGGCCTTCTATTTTGCCTTCCACCACCAGGTTTTTGTCACCCAGCAAATTACCCTTGAAAAATACACCTTCGGCGATCACTGAGGTGGCGCCTATCGCGGTACCCGATTTCAAACTACCTGGGTAAAAATCTTCTGGCATAAATACTTCCTCTTTCATCCAGAACCATCTTAATGATCGCTCATTTTTTACTCAGGCTAGTGTGGAATGTGAACCACTTCAAATTTTTAGCCGATTGAGAGACCAGCGGTAGTAAAATCTGCACGAAACCCGACAGAGAACCCGACGAATGTTCTGCAAACGCACGATTCTCGCCCTTATTTTTGCATTTTGGGCCGCATTGCCAGTCACCACTTGGGCACAACCTGCCAACGATGAGGCTAGAGACAACCCTTTCGCGGCAACGCCGGCAGAACAACGCCAGACCAAAACTGGCAAAGACTACTCGCCGTACACCGGCGCTGCCGTGCCACAGATGCTGTTGTGGGGTGACACCCATTTGCACAGCTCACAAAGCATTGATGCCAATACTGCGGGAAATGAGAAGTTAAGCCCAGCGGAGGCGTACCAGTTCGCGCGCGGTGATCAGGTGATTGCCAACAATGGCCAGCCGGTTCGGCTCAGCCGGCCACTGGATTTTTTAGTTGTCTCCGATCACGCGGAATACCTGGGCCTGCTGCCCTTGCTCAAAGTCGGCGATAAATCGCTGCGCAACAGCGAGGGTGGGAGAAGACTACTCAACGAGATGGGTAAAGGCGATCAGGCAATTACCAAATTGTTTGCCGATATTATTTTTGCGTTCGCCAACAGTGATAGAGAGTATGAGGTGCCTGAAGTGACGCTGGATGCGTGGAAAGCCGGCTCAAACACTGCGGATCAATTCAATGAACCGGGGCATTTCACGGCACTGATCGGCTACGAATGGACGTATTTCCCGCAGGGCGACAACTTGCACCGGGTAGTTGTCTACAAAGACGGCGCCGATAAGGCCGCTTCAATGCCACCGTTTTCATCACTTGACGCCCAGACACCGGAAGAACTGTGGGCGTTTATGGCTGACTATGAAGCACAGACCGGTGGTGAGATTATGGCGATACCGCATAATTCGAACGTTAGCAACGGCCGTATGTTTGCGCTACAGGATTCCTTTGCCAACCCTCTGACTGATCGCTACAACGCCTTGCGTCAACGATGGGAGCCAATCGTGGAAGTGACCCAGATCAAGGGCGACAGTGAGGCGCATCCCTACTTATCGCCCGATGACGAGTTCGCCGATTTTGAGAATTGGGATAAGGGCAACCTGAACCCATTCAAGAGCCACCTGAAAAAGAAAGAGATGCTGCAATACGAATACGCACGCTCAGCATTGAAACTGGGGCTGGGAGAGCAGGCCCGAACGGGCAAGAATCCATTCAAATTTGGCATGATCGGTAGCACCGACGCGCACACATCGCTAGCAACCGCGGCAGAGAACAACTTCTGGGGTAAAGCATCTATGCTGGAACCCGGCTTTGAAAGAGTGTCCGGTGCGTTTATGCCCGGCACGCCTGGGCAACCCGACCCAATCATGGCATGGGAACAAGTCGCCGCTGGCTATGCCGCCGTTTGGGCCACTGAAAATACCCGCGCCGGTGTATTCGATGCGATGAAGCGCAAGGAAGTCTACGCCACTACCGGTTCGCGCATAGCACTGCGCTTCTTTGGCGGCTGGTACTATTCCGATAAAGACCTGCAATCTGCTGATCGTATTCGCAAAGCCTATTCGTTGGGGGTTCCGATGGGTGGCGATCTGGTGGGTGCGCGAAAAGAACAGGCGCCCACATTTATGGTAATTGCCGCCAAAGACCCGATTGGCGCGAACCTCGATCGTGTGCAAATCATTAAAGGCTGGCACGATGACAACGGCAGCCTGCGCGAAAAAGTCTACAACATAGCCGTGTCAGACGACCGCCGTTTAGACGGTAACGGCAGGACCACACCAATTAAGTCGACCGTGGATATTGAATCACTGACCTATACCAACGACGTGGGCAATGCGCAATTTGAAGTGGTCTGGCAAGACCCTGACTTCAACCCGAAGCAACGTGCCTTCTACTACGCCCGGGTATTGGAAATTCCAACGCCACGTTGGACTGAGTACGACAAGAAACTGTTTGGCTGGGACATACCAGAGGAAGCACCAACAGAAATTCAGGACCGCGCGTACAGCTCACCTATCTGGTATACGCCTTAACTGCGAAAATGGGTAACAACATGGCCGCAACGTATGGCACACTTTGCTCATCACGCTTTTTTAACGGAGAACCTTGATGCTGGTTTTTATTGCCGCCGTCACATTGGCGCTGCTGATCTCATTTCTGTGCTCAATCATGGAGTCGGTACTGCTAACGGTGCGCAATTCTGACGTTGAGGCATTGGCGCGCAAGGGCCAACCGGCCGGCACTATTTTACGCGGTTTCAAGAACAATATGGATGCACCGATTGCATCGATACTGATCGTCAACACGATTGCGCACACCATTGGCGCAACCGTCGCTGGGGCGAGCTATGAGACAGCTATAGGCGCCGATTCATTGTGGATATTCAGTATCGTTTTTACGATTGCTGTGCTTTTGTTGTCGGAGGTTATTCCGAAGACCCTGGGGGTTGCGTATTCGCGTCAGCTGGCCGTTCCGGTTGCCTATGCGATAAAATTTCTAAACCTGGCGCTGCATCCACTGGTTGTGGTCAGCGAACGCATTTCGCGAATGCTGCGCAGCGAAGACTCTCAGCCGGTGACCTCGAGCGAGGAGATTCGCCTACTCGCTATTCTTGGCCGCAAAGAGGGCGCGGTTGCCGAACAAACAGCAAAGATGATTGAGCGTTCCACCCGGCTGGGGAAAACGCACGTGCGCGATATTATGATTCCCCGCCAGAGCATTACCTTTTTATCAAGCGATATGTCGTTGGAACAGGTGCTTGAGGTCGTGCACAGTAGCGGATTCAGCCGCCTGCCGGTTTCCAGCAGCAGTGAACTGGATGATCTGGTTGGTGTGGTATTAGCGAAGGAACTGCTGTTGTACTTACGTGACAGCACGGCAGAACCCTCAAACTGGACAAGCATGGTGCGCGAACCACTGGTGTTTCCTGAACACAAAACCTTGAGCAAAGCGCTGCGAAAGTTTCAGGATTCACGCAGCCATATGGCGATTGTGGTCAACGAGTACGGCAATGTAGACGGCATCGTCACGTTGGAAGATGTCATCGAAGAAGTGGTTGGAAACATCTACGATGAATCAGACACCAGCGCCGATAAACTGCAACGACGCCTGGATGGCAGCGTTGAAGTGAATGCCAATGCTGAACTGCGAGATATTTGCGACTACCTCGGAATTGAATGGCAACCCAATACCGGTGCTAAAAGTGTTGGCGGACAGATCACAGAATTGATGGAGAACCTGCCCAAAGAGGGTGACAGTGTTGACTGGAAGGGTTATCGATTGACAGTGGTCGACGCAGAACCGACGCATGTAGTGCGGGTTTCAATTCGTAAATTGCCGCCCGAAGGTACCCAGAGTAACGCGAAAGCGGCGCCTTAAATACTAAATACAGCCCGCAGGCCTTAGGTGTTCGCAATGAACAGACAGGGCCAATGACTGATTACAAGCACGTACAAGCACGGCACATGACAAGCACCTCGCGCTGTCTGTTAGGGCATGCCATCATCAAATGCCACACCCTCCTTCTCTGGCACCATCAAATCTTCCTTGGATATGTTCAGGCTAAGCAGGATATTGGACGCCACGTAAATCGAAGAGTAGGTTCCAACAATAACACCAATAATCAAGGCCTTTGAGAAACCGTTAATCAACTCTCCACCTGTGAAAAACAAGGTGGTTAACACCAGCAATGTGGTTAAGGAGGTGACCATGGTTCGGCCCAGGGTATTGGTCAGGGAGATATTCACGATTGCCTCTGAACTTTGCTTTCGCAACATGCGGAAGTTCTCTCGAATACGATCCGACACCACAATTGTGTCGTTCAGTGAATAACCGATCACGGCCAATAATGCGGCGAGTACGGTCAGGTCAAAGTCCCATTGAAAGAAGGAAAAGAACCCCAGCGTGATCAACACATCGTGCGCCAATGCTGCCACGGCACCCACCGAAAATTTGAACTGAAATCGAAACGCAATGTAGATCATCACCATCAGCAAAGCGATCACAAGAGCCAGGCCACCTTGTTCGCGCAGCTCTTCACCTACCTGCGGGCCTACAAATTCGATACGGCGCAAGTCAACAGTGGCATCCGTTTGCGCCCTGAGCGACTCGAGCACACGGGTACCCACTTCGTCTTGCTTCATGTCCTTCAGCGAGTCATCGTTTTGCAGACGCACCAAAATATCGGTTTCAGAACCAAAGTGCACAGCAACCGCGTTCTTGAAGCCACTGGCATCCAGCGAGGTACGAATATTTTCCAGGTCTGGTGGGGTGCTGTAGCCCACTTCCACCTGGGTACCGCCGGTGAAATCCAAACCAAACGCAATGCCTCGAGTGGCCAGCGAATAGATTGATGCGCTTACCAGAATCAATGACAAGACCATGGCGAGCTTGCGCCAGGACATGAAAGGAATAATCTTTGTTTCACTCATGTGTGACAGCCTTCCTCTCTAAATAGACAATGACTTGACCCGGCGCCCGCCGTAAATCAAGTTAATCAGCGCACGGGTGCCGACAATCGCGGTGAACATTGAGGTACAAATACCGATCGACAAGGTGACCGCAAACCCTTTCACTGAGCCCGTGCCGACTGCATACAATATAATTGCAACAAGCAAAGTAGTTAGATTCGCATCCATGATGGTTACAAAAGCGCGCTCATAGCCGGAATTAATGGCCGCCTGCGGTGACAAGCCGTTTTTAAGTTCTTCACGGATTCTCGCGAAAATCAGCACGTTCGCGTCCACCGCCATACCCACGGTCAGCACTATTCCGGCAATACCGGGCAAGGTCAGGGTAGCTGACAACAGCGACATCACGGCAATCAGTAATACCAGATTTAAAGCCAGCGCAAGATTGGCCGCAATACCGAATACCCGGTAATAAATAAGCATAAAGATCAGAACCAGTCCCATGCCGATTTGCACAGATTTCATGCCTAAGGAAATATTTTCAGCACCGAGCGAAGGCCCCACTGTTCGCTCTTCTACAAATTCAATGGGTGCGGCCAAGGCACCGGCACGGAGCAACAAGGCCAGTTCGGAAGACTCCTGTATATTGTCCAGGCCGGTTATACGAAACTGGCGAGGTAAGGCAGTTTGAATGGTGGCAAGACTGATGATTTTCTTTTCATCATAACTTTCCTTGCTAATTTCATCGCCCGTTTTAGGGTCACGAATAGTGTTGGTTTTTCGCTCTATAAACAACACACCCATGCGGCGCTTGATCGCTTTAGATGTAGCGCGATTCATTAGCTGCCCGCCAATACTGTCCAGCGATATGTTCACCTGCGGCTGGCTGTTTTCGTCAAAACTGGCCCGCGCGTCCGAGACTCGCTCACCGGTGATGATAATGTCACGTTCCAGGTAGGCCTTGCGCCCACGGTCACGCGGGCTGCGAAACTCAAACTCTTCCTTGCTGGCCATGGAGTCGTCAATCTCCGCCTCCAGACGAAACTCAAGGTTGGCGGCCTTACCCAGAATTTTCTTGGCTCTCGCCGTGTCTTGGACACCCGGTAACTCGACCACAATCCGGTTTGTGCCCTGCCGAGCTACTAGCGGCTCGGCAACACCCAGTTCATTCACCCGGTTGCGCAAGGTCGTCAGGTTTTGGGACACCGCGTAGGTCTCTATTTCCCTGCGGCCTTCATCGGTCAAACTCAAATAGGTAATGAACTGTTCATCGCGCTCAGAATTTGTGCGGGTGAGAGTGGCAAAATCAGTGGCGAGTACATCACGGGCCTTGTCACGCAGCTCTTCGGTCTTAAAAAGCAGCTCAATACGGCCATCGTCCAGAATCTGCGAACGGGATATCACCCGCGCCTTGCGCAAGGCGCGTTTAATCTCGGTGAAATTGGTTTTTATGCGCGTGTCTATCGCCGCCTGCGTGTCAACCTCCATCAGGAAGTGCACGCCACCTTGCAGGTCCAGACCCAGTTTCATTGGCTGCGCACCCAAAGATTCCAGCCAAGCTGGTGTTGTAGGCGCTAAATTAAGGGCGACCACGAAGTCGTCACCCATTACCCGCTGCAAAGCGGCCTGAGCGGCCAACTGATCATCCGGGTCAGTCAAACGCAACAGCATGTTGGCGTCGGTCATCTCATGGCGAGACACAGGCACACCAGCTTCTTCCAGCGCACTTGTAGCGCGCCGAAGGTCAGCCTCGGTCAGCACGGTGCCGCTAACTTCCGACGTGATCTGCACCGCCGGGTCAGGCGCGTACAAATTGGGCGCGGCATAAATGCCACCAAATGTCATGACCAGCAGAATCAGCAGGTACTTCCAGAGCGGGTATTTATTAAGCATGGACGGCGGTGCCAATCTGGGTGGGTGCGAAAACGCGGCGCATTATAACGCAGCGTGTAATAGGACTCTATGGGGCCCCAGGCAACAAATTCAAGGCCTGGCCAGCCACTTAGCCCACAAACTGCCGCGCATTGTAAAACAATTGCATCCAGGGGCCGTCTTCGCCCCACTCCTCAGGCGCCCATGAGTGCTGCACGGTCCGAAACACCCGCTCAGGATGCGGCATCATGATCGTCACCCGGCCATCTTCGCTGGTCACACCGGTTAAGCCCTTGGCGGAGCCGTTCGGATTCAATGGATACTGGTCAGCTACCTCACCGCGATGATCAACAAACTGCAGACTTACACCCCCGGCACGTTGCAAGGAGTTCAGCGCCGCAGCGCTCAGTTCAGCCTGCCCTTCCCCATGTGACACCACCACTGGTATGCGCGAGCCTTGCATACCAGCCAACAATACGCTTGGCGATTCAGCCACTTGTACCAGCGACAGTCGCGCTTCAAACTGCTCGGACAGATTACCAACAAAACGCGGCCAGTGTTCAGCACCCGGTATCAAGCTGTGTAAGTTAGACAGCATTTGGCAGCCATTGCATACACCCAGTGAAAAACTGTCGGGTCGTTCAAAAAAGGCCTGAAACTTCTCACGAAGCATGGCATTAAACAGCACACTTTTAGCCCATCCTTCGCCGGCTCCCAGTACGTCACCGTAAGAGAATCCGCCGCAGGCAGCCAGGCCATGGAACTCAGCCAATTCGTAGCGGCCTGCTTGCAGGTCGGACATGTGCACGTCAATGGCTTCAAAACCGGCACGGGTAAATGCAGCGGCCATTTCATACTGCCCATTAACACCTTGCTCACGCAATACAGCTACCCGGGGCCTTGTGCCACCCACCATAGGTGGTGGGCTGATGGTAAAACTGAGGCTTGGGTTCAGTCCCAGGTCATCGCTACGCAGCAAACCATCGAATTCCTGCTGCGCGCAATCGGCATTATCACGCAGCGCTTGCATGCGGAAACTGGTCTCAGACCACGTGCGTTGCAAGGTTGCGCGTTCGGCGGAAAACTCAAGCCTCCCGGCACGAGTAATATCTATGCAGTCTTTCGAGTTGCTGCGCCCAATGCGATGAACATGCTTGCGCACGCCAAGGGCCTCTGCTTTTGCCAGAAAATGTTCAACTGCACTCGCACTCAGCTGCACAACAGCGCCCAACTCTTCAGCGAACAATACAGCCAGTACATCTTCTGCTAACTCATCAAGTTGCAGGCTGACACCACAGTGGCCGGCAAAGGCCATTTCCACTACCGCAGTCAACAAGCCACCGTCTGAACGGTCGTGATAGGCCAGGATGTCGCCGGTTTCCACTCCGTGTTGAACCAGCGAGAAGAAGGCTTTAAACGCATCGCTGCTGTCCAGATCAGGCTCTGCACCGGCACGTCGCTGAAACACCTGGGCCAGCGCAGACCCACCCAGACGGGTTTGACCCAACCCAATATCCAGCAACAACAGCTCGGCCGACTCATCAGCCTGAAGTTGCGGTGTAACTGACTTGCGCACGTCGTTGACCGGCGCGAATGCCGACACAATCAAACTCAGTGGTGCGGTCACACTTTTGCTTTCGCCATCCTCTGTTCGCCATGCGGTTCGCATCGACATAGAGTCTTTACCTACCGGAATGGCAATACCCAGAGCCGGGCATAACTCCATGCCAACGGCGTTGACAGCGTCAAATAACTTCTGGTCTTCGTGTCCAGTTCCTGCAGCAGCCATCCAGTTAGCTGACAGTTTTATCTTGCCAAGCTCGCCTACAGGACAAGCGGCAATATTGGTTAATGCCTCGCCTACGGCCATACGAGCCGATGCCGGAGAGTTTGCAACCGCCAATGGAGTGCGCTCTCCCATCGCCATTGCCTCGCCACAATAGCCTTCGTAATCATTGAGTGTGACAGCGGCATCGGCAACCGGCACCTGCCAGGGCCCAACCATCTGATCCCGCGCCACCAGGCCGGTCACCGAGCGGTCACCAATAGTGATCAGAAACGATTTGCTGGCCACCGAGGGATACCGCAGCACACGGTCAACCGCCTCAGGCAGCGAAACATCAGAAAACGGCGCAGACTGGCCGGGCGCTGTCAGGTCATTGCGTGCGAAACTGCGGTGCATTTTAGGTGGCTTGCCGAACAGCACAGGCATCGGCAGGTCCACGGGTTTGTTGTTGAAGTGAGTATCGGTCAATTCAATGATTTTCTCTGCCACAGCTTCGCCCACCACGGCATACGGGCATCGCTCTCGAGCGCACAGTGCATCAAACGCCGCAAGGTCTTTGTTATTCACCGCTAATACATAGCGCTCCTGGCTCTCATTGCACCAGATTTCCAGAGGCGACATACCTGGTTCGTCGCTGGGTATGGCACGCAAGTCAAAACGGCCACCGCAGCCACCGTCCTTGACCAGCTCAGGCAGCGCATTGGACAGCCCGCCCGCGCCCACGTCGTGAATAAATGCAATTGGATTGTCATCGCCCATTTGCCAGCAGCGATCAATCACCTCCTGACAGCGGCGTTCTATTTCCGGATTGTGGCGTTGCACCGACGCAAAGTCCAAGTCTTCACTGCTGCTGCCACTGGCAATGGATGACGCTGCACCGCCACCAAGCCCGATCAGCATCGCCGGGCCGCCTAACACAATGAGTTTGGCACCCAGAGGGATATCATGCTGATCAACGTGTTCTTCAACAATGTTGCCCAAGCCGCCGGCAATCATGATCGGCTTGTGGTAGCCCCAGCGTTCAGTACCGTCGCTGTGATCGGCTGTTTGCTCAAAGGTACGAAAGTAACCACAAAGGTTGGGTCGGCCAAATTCATTATTGAATGCTGCGCCACCTATTGGACCTTCCAACATGATGTCCAGTGCGGACACGATTCGACCAGGCTTGCCATAGTCGTCAGCCTCCCAGGCCTGGGTGAAGCCGGGTATCTGCAGGTTGGATACCGTGAAGCCTGTTAGGCCAGCCTTCGGCTTGGAACCCCGGCCCACCGCACCTTCGTCGCGAATTTCACCGCCAGAGCCGGTTGCTGCGCCAGGCAGTGGCGCTATCGCGGTTGGGTGGTTGTGGGTTTCCACTTTCATCAGAATATGCGCCGTTTGCGGATGCGCCTGGTAGCAGCCCTGTTGGTTTGGATAAAAACGCTGCGAGGGCAGGCCTTCGATGACCGATGCATTATCCGCATAGGCACTCAGAACGCCCTCTCCGTCAATGCTGTGATAGGTATTGCGAATCATTGAGAACAGCGAATTAGGCTGTTCTTCGCCATCAATGCTCCAGCTCGCATTAAAAATCTTGTGCCGGCAATGTTCGGAATTGGCCTGAGCGAACATCATCAACTCAACGTCACTGGGGTTACGCTGCAGTTGTGTGAAAGCCTCGAGCAAATACTCGCATTCATCGTCACTCAGCGCCAAGCCCAGGTTCGTATTCGCCGTTTGCAGCGCCGCCAAGCCCCCTGCCAACACATCCACTCGTTGCATCTCGGCAGGCGAATGGTGCTCAAACAAGCCGATTGCCGCCTGATAAGAGCTTGCTAATGTTTCCACCATACGGTCATGCAACTCAGCCCCCACTTGTTGGTACTGTGCCTCATCAAGCGCGGCGCCTGACACGGTGTACGCCACACCGCGCTCCACCCGCTTGACCTGGTCGAGACCGCAATTTCGAACAATGTCGCTGGCTTTACTGGACCAAGGCGAGATAGTGCCAAACCGTGGAAGCACAACAAACAACACTCCCTCAGGCTCTTCGGCGGCCTGGCTGGGGCCATAATGCAGCAATTGCTCAAGCACCGAGCGCTGACCATCAGACAGCTCTGTCACCGCTGAGTCCAATTCAGCAAAGTGAACAAACTCAGCATAAACATCTGTAATGGAAGGCAGGATCTGTTGCAGCTTGTGCAACAGCTTCGCCCTCCGAAACGCCGAAAGTGAGGGCGTACCGCGCAATATCATATCGTGGCCTGAGTAGTAGTTGATCGGGGACGAGCGGGCGCTATTTTAAGGCCGAGCTGGTGGCAGCGTAAAGGCTTGCATACAATAGGGCATGAGTTTTTCCCGTCTGTTTAATCGCTGTTTACTGCTCGCCACCCTAATTGCGGCGATTGGCTGTGAACAGGCGTCCACACTCGAACAGATTCAGGCACGCGGTGTACTAAACGTTGCTACCCGGAACGGACCTGTCACCTACTTCCCGGCATTGATCGGCTACGATGGCTTCGAATTCCGATTGGCCAGCGAATTTGCTGAGCATCTTGGCGTGGAGCTGAATATGGTGAGCGTGTTTGGCCGCGACGACGTATTTCGGCGCTTGAAGTATGGCAAAGCCGACCTGGCCTCCGCAGGATTGATCATTACCCCGTCAAAACTGGATACGGTTCGTTATTCAGCAGCCTACTATCAAACCCAGCCACGCGTGATCTACAAGCTGGGCAACCGCAAACCACGCAAACTTAAAGATCTTTACAACAAACGCATCGCGGTCGGCGCCGACAGCTATTTTGAGTCTTTTCTTGAGCAGCTAAAACAAGAACACCCACAAATCAGCTGGAGAGCAGTGTTTGACCTTGAAGCCATAGACCTGATGGACAAGTTAAACAACAATGAACTGGACTTTGCGATTCTGGGCGAGCATGAGTTTGTTGCCCACCGCGGCGTCTACCCCAGACTGAGCCTGGGCATGCGGCTTGGCGCAACCCAGCGAATCGCCTGGGCGATGCAACGCAGTGACGGGCGCGCTGCGAGTTTGTATACCGAGCTGGACCGCTTCCTGATGGAAATGCAGAACTCCGGCCGACTGAAGCAGCTGCAGGAGCGTTACTTCAGTCATTTCGAGGATATAAACCAGGCAGATGCCCTGGAATTCGCTGGCAATATTCAGCAACGCCTACCACTCTACGAAAAACTGATCCGCTCAGTAGCAACCGAATACAACATACCATGGGAGTTGCTCGCGGCCATTTCTTACCAGGAGTCGCATTGGAACCCGAATGCTGTATCACCCACAGGCGTGGTTGGCATGATGATGCTGACCCAGGCCACCGCAGAACAAGTCAACATCGAGGACCGCGCCAACCTTGAGCAAAGCCTGCGCGGCGGAGCGGGCTACTTCAAGGACATGCTGGCGAAAATTCCAGAAGACGTGCATGAACCGGATCGTACGTGGTTCGCATTGGCGGCCTACAACGTTGGTTACGGACATCTAGAAGACGCGCGCAAGCTCACTGAATCGCAGGGGTTTGACCCGCATATCTGGTTGGACGTAAAGGAGCACCTGCCCCTGCTCAGGCAGCGAAAATGGTACAGCCGCACTCGCTATGGCTATGCGCGAGGTAATGAGCCGGTCACCTATGTGCACAATATTCGGCACTACTACCAGGTGTTGCGTTTGCATGAAATTGCGCGGGAGCGGATACGGCCTCCTGTAGAAATGTCGCATCGGGCGCCCGAGGTATTATCTCGGACCATTCCCGCTATCTAGCCCGGATTTTCATGAACCCCCGGGCTGCAAAGAGCACGTATTAGTGGCAGACGCTGAGCTTTTCGGTCAACAGGCGTGTTCGCGACGCCAAATTCATCTCCGAGCCGCAAAAAAACCTGACATTAACTGACCGCACTCCGTAGCCAACACTCCCGAAGTCACCTCGAACGAGTGATTGAATTGTCCCCCGTCCAATAATGCGGAATGACTGAGCACACAGCCCGCCTTTGGCTCAGTGGCACCAAACACAAGTCGCGCCACTCGTGCATGCACCAGCGCGCCCACACACATCGCACAAGGCTCGATGGTGACGTATAAGGTTGAGTCAGGTAATCGATAGTTGGCCTCTGCTTTTGCTGCCGTCCTTAGCGTAACAATTTCCGCATGAGCGCTAGGGTCACAGGCAGTAATCACTTGATTGTACCCTTCGGCGATCAAGCTGCCCTGTCTGACCAGCACAGCGCCAACGGGTACTTCATTGATCGCAAGTGCTTTCCTTGCCTGCAGTAGCGCCCGCGTCATCCATTGCCTGTCTTGCTCTTTTTCAATTCCCTCGTTTTCCATCAGGTAAGTTTACCGCGTTACCGCAGGTGGTCGTTTGGACAAACCGGATCAAATTCACTTTTACCAGATGACTGGTCATTTCGGGCCGTTGTTCGGTCCACTGTTCCGCATGCGAAGACTGTGACGCAAGGGCCACGCGGCGCTATCCGACATACGGCGCACCGGCGGGCGCGACTGTGTTGCATGGGTGATACTCCATCCCTATCATTGCCCGGATATCAACCAATCACTTCTATCATCGGGAGCCTGCTGACTTGTTGAGGTTACTTTGTATTTTTACCATGTTGCTTTGCACTGCTTGCAGCGGAGGAGGCGGCGGTAGCGACGCCGGGACTGGTGTGAGTAGCAATGGGGGGGCGGTAACAGATACTGATACCGATACTAATACTGATACTGATACTGGCACTGACACCGGGACAGATACTGGTACCGATACAGGCACTGATACGGGTACCGATACAGGTTCTGACACGGGTGGTGATACGAACACGGATACCGGCACCGATATGGATACAGGTACCGATACAAATACTGACACCAGCGCCAATACAGATTCAGATGGCGATGGCATTTTAGACAACGCCGACTCTTGCCCGAACCAGGCCAACACAGGGCTTGGCCTTGATGCAACTGGCTGCCCGATCTCTGTACCGGTGCCGCCGCGCAGCACGGCCTCAGTGGTACTGGCACAACAATCATCCGAGAGCGCATTCGGTGGTAACTGGGAACTGGACTTCTACCGCAACACTGCCTACAGCTGCGGCGTATCCGGCAACTACACGTTTCTAGTGGTGGAACCCAGCAACAATGCTGGCGCGCAGGCACCATTGTGGGTGTACCTGCATGGCGGTGGTGTGGGCTATTTCGACAGCAGCGGCAACTACCGGGCTCTACAAGGCCAGACGCAAAACACCTGGAATCAGGAAGAAACCTTCAACGACCTTTGGAACAACCAGGTGCGAGACCGTGTTTTGGACGGCGCTGGCAATCCAGTCGACAACACCCTGCGGCGACGCATTGAAGAAGGGTACCGCCTGTTGGTGGTGTCCATGTGCGATCATGATGTGTATTCCGGCCAAGGTTCCGCATACTCTAACAACCCAAACGGCGGCCAAGTGAACGGCCTGCAAGCGACAATGGCCGCGGTTGAATACACGGTTGCAAATTACCCGACAAGTCACGTCATCGCGCACGGCACCAGTGCCGGCTCGGTAGGCGTCTTTTCGCTGGCCAGCGCTTTCGCCCAGGAAAGCACCGAGTTAACGGCAATTGTGGCAGATTCATACGCGATCACACCGCGTCTTCTACCCATCACCGACCGATACGCGGGCACGTCCGGTTTTCCGCTGGTTGCCGGCTTCGAAGCGCAGGGCGCTATCGACAAAGTGGGTTTCTATATTGACCCAGAACTGCACGGTTACCCTGAGGCCAGAATTAACGCAGGCTATACCGCAGTACCAAGCCTGTTCCTGGGCGGCGATGCAGACCCTTTTTGCGCCGGAAACCTGGCAACCATTCCGGAAGCCAGCGGCTCTGGACTGAACAATTGCGACTGGGTGTTTGATGGCGTACGCCAGGCCGTGGCAGATCAAACAAACAGCCCTCACCAGGTGTCCATTCTTGATGGCGTTGGCCACGTACCCACCAATGATGCTGGCCCTGTCAATGACATTGTCGACACGTTTATCAGCGGAGTACTGGCGTCCAATCCGCCCTTTCCGTTTCAATGAGGCACAACAGGACTGAGCAATATTAATTGGCTTGAGGACCACACTCAGGCGGAATTGCGACTGTGTTAGCTCACAAATCATCTATAATTGTTCTCATTGGCGGCTCTCATCTGTCCTACCCCGCCATCAATTAGGGTTCCCTACTGTAATTGGACGCTCTTAGGGCGACATTCCAGGCGAGATCTTCAACATGACGAGCATCGGGTTGTTCATCAGAAATCTGCTTTTTTTACTGTTTACCTTTTACATTTCCGGCTGCGCAGACGGCACAGATATCTCATCCGTTAGCATGGAGGCATTGCCTTCAGAGAAGGCCGAACCTTCACTGTCTGTCGAAGCCCGCATTACAGCCTGGGTCGGGGAACAGGACACCTTGGTCGATGTTCGCAATTCAAGAAATGAGCTTACTTTATTCTATCGCAGCCGAGAAGAAGACTGCGACTTCTCAAACTATACGTCTTGTGAGTTTGGCCAAGCGGACCTACCGACGGGAGACTTCGTCAGAGACACAGCATTAACGCTACACAATTCTGCTTATTACGCCTTGGAAAATGAGCACGGTATAAGCCGTGCGCGTCTGATGAACGGCTCCAAAAACAGCGCCATGGGTAAAGTGCTCAGTTTTCGCGGCAAGCTATGGCGAATTACACCCAACGCAACAGGTTTTCCTCAATTCGATTTTAAAGCATGGAGCTCGAACGATGGCTATAACTGGCGCGCGGAGCAAACTGATGTGGAAATTTTGCGTCGTGCAGGTCACGAAATCGTGGTGTTTCAAAACAAGATTTGGTTGATTGCTGGATCGCAAGGTTATTTACCGCCGGTTGGACCACTGAACGATGTGTGGTCTAGCGAAGACGGCATAAACTGGCAGTTAGAGCGCAAGTCGGCTGAGTTCCCACCGGTGTCGCTACATACAACAGTCGTTTTTAATGACCGATTGTGGTTAATTGGTGGCAGCACAGCTGATGGCTTTAACCAACAGGTTTGGAGCACAAGCAACGGTGTCGAATGGGAAGCATCCGATGTAACAGAAGGCTTGTTGCCCAGAAGTGGCCACGCTGTAACTGTTCGTGATGGAAAACTCTGGCTTGCAGGAGGGTGGAATGGCACCAGACACCTAAACGATACCTGGTATTCAGAAGACGGGGAAAATTGGCAGGCCACTACCCAAAATGCTGAGTATCGTAGCCGTCAGCACCACCAGTTGGTAGGCTACAAAGACGCTCTTTGGATTATGGGTGGAAGAACAGGTACCGGACAGGTAGCTGACCTATGGACTTCAGCAGAGGGTGAAGAGTGGCGCCAGGTAACTACTGACACCGGGTTCAGTCCAACTTCAAGCGGTGAGTTGCTGGTATTTGAAGACCAGCTTCTGTCTGTAGGAAATAATCAAACGCAATCATGGTTCTCCAACGACGGTGAATCATGGGAACGCCGTGGTGAACGAATTCCGATAATAAACACTTCAGAAGCCGTCGAACACGCTGGAAAGCTGTGGGCAGTTAGTAAGCAACAAGGTGTATGGTCGTCTGAAGATGGTGCGGACTGGACAAGGATTGGTAGCGCGGATGAGTTCTATAGCGAGACAAGTAGTAGACCGGGACAAAATCTGCTTTCCTACAACGGAAGGCTTTGGCTGATTACCCACAACCTTTACGATAATCTGGATTCAATCTGGTCTTCGGTAAATGGGCACGCTTGGCGGCAAGAACCAAGCCCTCCAAAATCCCCTAAAGTAAGAACGCTAGTGGCGGCAGCGGCCGTGCGCAACGAGATTTGGCTAAGAGTTAGCACTTCGCTGACCGACCAATCAATTTACGCCTTTGATGGTACTGAATGGCGGCAGATAATCACCGAATCGCCAATACCCCACGCCGAAGAGGCTGCCTTCGTGTCATTTCAGGATAAATTCTGGCAGATAGGCGGGGTGCAGAAAATAGAACGTTCTTTTAGTGAGAGAATCACCTGCGGCAAGCTCGCCTTCCTTGGCAGGCCCTGTGAAACAGAAACTGGAGTGAAAGAAGTATGGTCCTCAGAAAATGGCAGTGATTGGTTTTTGGAAACAGACAGCGCAAATTTCGACTCTGTTGATGGCGCGCGAGTGGTTGTGAAAAATAATCAACTATGGCTTTTCAGTGGATCGAAACACTGGTCATCAACAGATGGTATCGCATGGGTGGATGAAGGTGAGTTTGCTCTTGGACAGAACACATCAATAGGTGTTTTTGCTGACAGATTTTGGGGGATAGAATATGACTTTGCCAAACCGCCGTCTATATGGCGAGATTTTGAGGATGGTTGGCGCAAGGGCTTAAGCGCGGATCTGAATTTGAAGTAATTTGTTTTTTTGACTGGCAAAGCATTGTAAGTTATCGAGCGTCTCGCGTAAATTACCACAATTCTGAGGCGAGTTTTGTGTTCCCGCTGCACCCACATTGGAATTCGAAAAAAATGGCACCCCACCTGCACATTCTTTCTTACTTGCCTTTGCTGCTCGCTGCTTGGTTACTGAGTAGCTGCACAAGCAACCACACAAATGAACTGTCGCCTGCATCTAACTTTGACGCCACGCTGTATCGCACCGAAGGCGGCATACCCCACATTGTGGCGGGTGATTGGCGCAGTATTGGTTACGGTACGGGGTTTGCCGCCGCTGAAGATCATTTTTGCGAGCAAGCTCGTAATACGTTGAAGTTTCGTGGTGAGTTATCTGCAACATTCGGTTTCTCCGAAGACAACAGCAACTCCGACTTCTTCTACAAGCTGTTAGAGAAAGAAGGCATATTCGACGAAAATATTGACCCTGAATTCGAGGCTTTGTTCGCTGGCTACGCCGCAGGTTTCAATCGTTACGCGCGCGATACGGGTATCAGCAATATTACAGACCCTGCTTGTAAAGGTGCAAGCTGGATACCAACGCTATCATTTCTAGACGTTAAACGCTTTCATCTCACACCGGCGTTTCTATCGAGTTTCTCTCCTCTGATTCTGGCGGCGAAACCGCCCGCTGGAAAACTATCGACACACGTGGAATCACAGCGTGGTGCGAACCTGGTAGATAAGGATGTTCCCACTTCACTAACTGATTACGTAATGAGCTTTTATGAGCCCACCGGCAAGGGCAGCAATGGCGTGGCGATTGGTAAAGAGGTCAGCGTTGATGGTTCCGGTTTGCTATTCGCAAATCCACACCTTGAATGGAAGAACTTTGATTTTCGAATGTACGCCATGCATCAGATCATTCCTGGTGTCAGCAATCTGTTAGGTGCCAATCAGGCACAACGGGCGCACGTGGGATTTGGCACAAATGGCGATATCGCCTGGACCAATACGGTATCTCGCTCGCAGGTCTTCACTTTTTACCAGCTTGACCTGGTGCCTGGCGAACCATTGCGCTACCTGTTCGACGGTAAGGAAGTAGCCATCGAACCGGTAACCGTCAGTATTAACGTTCTGGATGACGGTGGCGAGTTGTTCGAGCGTAAACACACATTCTATAAAGCGAATCACGGTTATGTGGTTGGCGGAAAATTCCCATGGATTGACGGCTTTGCAGTGAGTTTGCGTATCGCAAACGAGGGTGCTCGTGGCTTCCAGGGTGGCGCGATGGCGATGGCGAATGCGAGAAACGTTGAAGAGTTACGACGCGCAATCAACAGATATCAATCGACACCCGGCACTAATACGATTGCTGCAGATAAGCACGGCAAGGTGCTGTATGGTGATTTGGGTCCCGTGGCTAATTTAAGCGACCAACAGTTAAGTGACTGTGTGGTGAAAGCGCCACTGCTCAAGGGTAATACCAGTGCCTGCAGTTGGAATACCGATGAGGACTCTGCAATACCTGGCGTGTTAGGAGCCAGCAAACAGGCTGTACTGATTCGCAGCGACTACGTAACCAATTCCAATGACAGTTACTGGCTCTCAAACCCTGAACAACCTCTTTCTGGCATACCTGAAGTACAAGGTAACAGCCGCAGCGAGCGCACTCTTCGTACACGATCAGGACTGACGATGGTGCAGCAACGCATTGATGGTTCTGATGGTTTGAATGGCAAAGGTTTTGACATTGATTCGTTGAGCGAACGCATGCTGGGCAATCAGCATTACGCGGGCCAAATATTGCGAGATGACCTGGTCACACTGTGCAGTGAAAATCCACAGGTATTACTTGGTGATAAAAAAATAGACGTAAGCCAGGCATGCCAGGTATTGGCCAAGTGGGATTTAACGGCGAATGTTGACAGCCGGGGTGCCCACTTGTTCCGTGAGTTCCTGCGCGCGGCCAATGAAGGCCGGTTTACGCGCTGGCTGCCAACATCATTCAACTACGCCGTTGAATTCGATGTAAACGACCCTGTGAACACCCCAAGAGGCTTGGACACAAACGACAACCCGGCTGTACTCACAGCTTTGGCGAACGCCGTTCTTGCACTGAATAAAGCGGGTGTTCCTGCAGACGCCGCGCTTGGCGACATACAGTATGTGATTCGCAACGATAAAAAAATTGCCTTACCTGGCGGCGAGGAATTTGAAGGTGTCTTTAACAAGATGGCCTTTGAGCCTATTGCCGCAAACGGATATCCCGACGTTACCGGCTCTGCAGCCAGTTGGATAATGACGACCGCGTTAACACCAGGCGCCACCACGGTGAAGGGAGTGATGGCCTACTCTCAATCGTCCAATCCAAAATCACCCAAGTCCAGTGAAATGACAGAGTGGTTTGCGCGCGGCAAGCTCATTGACATACCGTTTACTGAGCAAGAGGTAAAAAAAGCCGCCATTAGCAAGAAGAGACTGGTGGAATAAACAGATGTCGCAGCTGTGTCGCGCCCCCCATTCACTCTATTCAGTTGCAAGCGACAGCATGGCTTCTACGCCGGACCCTTGCAGTAGTGCATCAACGCGCGCCCTGTCTGCATCCGAAAGCGCCCGATAGCGCTGATTCGTCCACTGCAGGCATTTAGCCTGGTATGGGAACGTTTGTTGCGTCCATCGCGTGCCGTCAATAACGGTTTCCCAGTTCTTTTCGCCCGCTTTCACGGCTCGGGCATTGGCCAATTGTGCAGGAACGTATACCCGGCCTATCTCTGCCATCAACTCATGCAGGCTGTCGGGCTGTTGTTCGAGGCTTAGCCAGTCAGAGTCGTTTGGTTCAAGGCCGCTTTGGTCGCACATTTGATCCACCCAGGCGACTGTGCGTGGTGACAGCTCGTGAGTGATTTTCCGTGGTGTGGGATCAAAACCCACTAATTGAGTTAACTGTCCATGAAGGGCGAAGTCTCCGGCACCCGGGCGATTTCCAAGCATGAATTTCTGCTGCGCAAGATGATTGTCCATTGCTGCCAGAAAACGCCGATAGCTGGCATCTATCACCGGTGCGGTAGTGGCGTTGGAACCCACCACATACAGCCGCCCTATCTGGCGCTCTGATATCCAGTCTTTAAACTGCTTGTGCGCGCCTTCTTCAAGACTAACGCTCATTCCCAGTGGCAAAAGAGTACTGGCGTTATCGGCATCTGCTTGTGGGTACCAGCGGTAGTGAAACATGTATTTAGTGCACCACTCGTCAGCAAAATCTTCGATCAAGTAGTCAACAAACGCCACAGCAGGATCGTCAGGTAGCACTGAGCGACCTGAATACAGGTTTTCAAGTCGTCTGATAATCGGCGTTGAGTCGCACTCGGCTTTGGTTTTACCCGCCTGCTCAAAAAAGAAGGTGGGCATAAATATTGGCTTAGGTTGCTCAACGCCCAGTAAGTCACAGGTTTCAGCAGGGTCAGCCCAGGTCACTGCATAGGGAATGCGCCTGAAGCGCAATAGGGCTACCATTTTCTGTGTATAGGGCGAGCCAGTACCCCCTACCAACTGAACTGTCTGCTGTGCAGTCACGTGCGGTTCTCCCTACCTTCCCGCAAAAATAGAATTGGCGAGCAGATACTTGCAACGACATTCACACTATATTGACACAACTAGTGTCATTATGTAAACCCCAACGAACACTGCACTGAATCCCGCTAGCGGCTAGTCACCCCAAACTTCCAGGTTGCCTTCACGATGTATCTGCCTGTCCAGGCCCACGGTAAGCACCGGCAACATGCCACAGGTTTCCAGCATGGCGTCAACCGTTGACCGATGAGTTTCGTTCAGTTCTGCATACAGTGACTGCACACGCTGCAACAGGAAGAAGCGATACGGTTGCGCCAGGGCACTTATCTTTTGACCACGCAGGCTGAACTCAGCGTTGCCCGGCGATTCAGCCAGGCGACCTACAGCGGTTGTGCCTGGCGCTGGGGAATTCTCAGCTAACCAGTGGTTGATTCGCTTTGCAGCAGCAAGAGTTTCCGGCACAAAATCTTCGGCGCACACCCTCATCACAGCCAAAAGACTCTCTGGTACTTCATCATTTGCCAGAAATTCCGTACCGGCATTAAAGAATTCAGGCGCGTCCTGGTCGGATCGGTTCATTCGCTCCACCCATCGATACACGCTGGTAGCACGCTGCTGCATCAATCTGGCGGGATAGGGGTCTCGACCAAGGTGTGCATACATTGGGCCAATGAGCCCAAAATCACCTACACATGGTCGCCAGCCTAACAGGTACGGGTACTGTGTAAAGTGGGCATTCAAGGCCTGTAAGTAGTCAAGGTATAGAGACTCGACCAGATCATGGGTGTGTTCCGTAACACCGAAAATCATCGCCGCATGACGCATGCGATTCATCATGTACTCCGTTTTTTCTTCCCTTTGTGACGTGTCACGCTGCGAATGCAGGAAGTGGTAGCGCACAAAATCCAGATTATCCTCTGGAAAATTCCATCGATAATGCATCGCGGGCCGCAACAAACCCTCGGCGCCTATTGCGTCAAACAGTGCACTGACAATCTGCTGTTTTGGACCCGGTGGGCGACAAGGGCGACCATTGTTGGCTTCGAAGTGTTCAATTATGGCAGCGCCGTCGCGAATAACCTCGCCTTGTGGGGTGATCAGCGTTGGAATGGTCGGTAGTTTGGCCTTGGGTAAAACCTCGGTCTTGAAGCTTTCATGACCGGTAGATAATTCCCTGAAGGGGATTTGGTTTTTAATCAGATAGCTGCGCGCACGCCCCGAATACAAAGAGTGTGTGATTGCATAAAGTATGTGTGAATCAGACATCGGCAGACCAGAAATGGGTTAATAGAAATGGCACGGCTCAATCACTATGGTGGTATCACGCCTTAGGATTTGTGTGGCATCATTTGATGCTCAACTGGCCAGCAGGGAGTTAAGCATGGCAACCTGCACACCGGCCGCCGCTGCGCGATTAAGCGCCTGGTGATACCGCAAACGATGCCACATTTCAAAAGATGAAACCGCCTCTACCGCTTCGCGTTCACTGTGCGACAAAGCTTTTATTTCCGGAAGCCAGCGCTCCAGATCTTTACGCAAACCACGCTGATAGCGGGCGTAATTCTTACGTAAAATGTCAGAGCGCCATAACTGAGCGGTAGTAGAGAGAATCATATTATTGTATTTCTCAAACCCTTCCGCTCGACGTTCTACCGAGCGCACAATACGCTCTTCCAGCGCGCCGGTGCGATCACCACCGATAAAAAGGGCTTCAGTTGCTTCGCGGTTCTGGCTGTCTATGGTTGCAAACAGTGTTTCCATGTCTTCGAAGTGACGAAAGAAGGAACGAATTTTTACCCCGGAACGATCGGCAATCTGTTGCGCAGTCGGAATGAGATTGCCTTCTTCCATCAGTTCTAAAACCGCATCCACGATAGCCTGCTTGCTGCGCTCACTGCGCGCTCGCCGACCGTCAATCAGGTCCGTCTGCATTGTTTTTGACATGGTGTCTGTTGTTTCCCAAAACGCGAATTCGTATTTCTCAAGCCACTACTGCATGATCAGCGTGCGATCGACGCAAGTCGCTCATTTATGATCCGTTCGGCGTCGCTGACAATCGTTTCCACCAACTCCTTGCAGCTTGGAATATCATTGATAAGGCCACCGCACATACCCACAGTCACCATGCCAGCGTCAATATCTCCGGTACTCCAAGCCTTTTCCTGATTGGCACCGGACACCAGACCGTGCACCTCGGAAAAATCGCCACCGGCCGCTTCTATCTCAGCCACCTGATCAGCGACCGAATTTCGGTACACCCGTGCTGTATTCCGGTAACTTCTGAAGATCAGGCGGGTCTGATTTTCATCCATTTCCACCACTTTCTGTTTGATGCCCTCATGAATAGGCGCTTCCTTGGTGACCAGGAAACGAGTGCCCATATTGATGCCCTCGCAGCCCAGCGCTAACGCAGCGGCCAAGCCGCGACCGTCTGCTATACCTCCTGAGGCCAGCACGGGAATCTTGAGCGCTTGAGTGGCCGCGGGAAACAATACCAGGCCGCCCACGTCTTGCTCACCCGGATGCCCGGCGCATTCAAAGCCATCGATGCTGACCACATCAACACCGATACGCTCAGCTTTCAATGCATGGCGCACAGCCACGCATTTGTGAACCACTTTAATGCCGGCAGCCTTAAACCGCTCCATAAATGGCTCCGGACTGCGGCCAGCCGTTTCTACAATCTTAACGCCACTGTTAACGATAACGTCTACATAGTCGTCATAGTTGATTTCGCTGGCGACCACCCCCACGGTGAGGTTTACCGCGAAGGGTTTATCCGTCAGTGACTGACACCGAGCAATTTCAGCTTCCAAACCCTCAAGTGTTGGCTGGGTAAGTGCTGTCATCACACCCAGCGCGCCCGCATTCGAAGCCGCTGCGGCCAGATCTGCAGTGCCCACTCGCATCATGCCGCCACAGACGATGGGAGTGTCTATGCCCAATAGTTCGGTTATCCGTGTTTTCATTCATATCCTCAGTTTGCTGCTTTGATAGGTATGCGCAGGATATTGTATTGGCATTAGTTATGCCATAAAAACATGCGTTGCCCGGACCAATCGCCCTATTGAGCAAATCGGCGTTCAGCGCCTTTCGTCGAGAACTCGGCGCTTGATGTAAATATTGCTCGAAAATACATGCAATTGTGCGAGCAATAAACTGTACTGAAACAAGCGCAAGAGACTGCGATAACAGCAAAACGGACTTTTTGGACATCTCAATTATCAGCCATGGGTAAATTCGTAAAAATACCAGCGCACGAAGTAGCTATTGGTATGTTTGTGGCCGAATTAGACCGCCCATGGGAAGAATCCCCATTTTTGCTGCAAGGCTTTACCGTTAACACGATTGATGAGCGAAAACAGCTCATGGACCTGTGCGACCACGTGGTGGTGGATTCAGGAAAATCTGCAGCAGGCACTGGCAGTGCGAGCACACTGGGCCGCCACCAGGGCAGCCGAAAGCTCGCCAAACGGCGCGAAGTGTATACAGACCGTAAGAGCTTTGACGAAGAAATTGTCAATGCTCGAGAAGTATTTCAGGATTTCGAAATCTCGGTTGATAAGCTGTTTGTCAGCATGCGTGGCAGTGGCAGCCTGGACTACAGAACAGTCAAGGCATCTGTTGATGGCATAGTGTCCAGCATTATCTCAAACCCTGACGCGTGCTTGCTGCTGCAGAAGATGCGCCGCAAAGGGGATTATCTGTTCGATCACGCAACCGGCACTTCTATCTGGGCAGCGGCTTTCGGCCGGCAGCTTGGGCTGCCGAAATCCGATATTTCGGATGTCTGTCTTGCCGCACTTATGTGTGACGTTGGCATGATTTCCGTGCCGGATGACATCATCAAAAAAGGGGCCAAACTGACAGCGGACGAATTTGAGTTGGTAAAAGGCCATGTTGTGCAAAGCCTTAACCATATGCGTACGCAATCATTCATTACCAAGAAAGTACTGATTGCCGTAAAACACCACCATGAACGAATGGATGGGTCAGGTTATCCCGAAGGGCTGACCGGTGAAGACATTCCTCTAACATCACGAATTGTCGCGATTGCCGACACGTATGATGCAATGTCCAACCATCGGGCGTATGCCTGTGCGCGCTCACCTGCCGAAGCAGTCAGAGAACTCTACGCGCTGCGCAATACAAAATTCCAGGAAGAACTCATTGAGGAATTCATACAAGCCGTTGGCATCTATCCGGTTGGAACACTGGTAGAGCTTTCCAGCGGCGAAGTGGGCATGGTGCTGGCCGAATACCGGGGGCGACGCTTGCGCCCAAAAATTGTGCTACTGGCAGATGCTGATAAGCAGCCTATCACCGACAATCGTACGGTAGATCTGGCCAGCGAAACACACGCTGCTGACGGAACACCATTGGATATCGTTCGAAGCCTGGAGGAAGGTGCATTCGGCATCGCTACCGATGACCTCTTTATCTAAGCCCAGCCTCGCACAGTTGCTGCTGCTCAGCAGAGAAAAGCTATTTCATTACATAAACAGTGAGCTAGAAACCCTGGGGGCCGAGGAAAAGCTGGCGCTATTGGTGATTGACGCTAATGGTATGGATAGAATTGATCGTCACTTCGGCTACCGTTTTAGCGACCAGCTTTTGCTCAACCTGCAGAAGCGCCTTAAAGAATCTCTTAAGAAAGCGCACTTCCTGGTACGCCTTGATCGCACGCGTTTTGCCCTGGCAATCCCCGGCCTCAAATCAGAACGTCTGTTACCCGTTGCCGCTGAAAAAATTAGGCAGCTGTTGGATGAACCCTTCACACAGGACGGCAACACCACAGTAGCTCGTTGCGCTCTGGGAATAGCAGTAGCACCCGAAAATGGCAGCAATGGTCATGGCTTGCTGACCATTGCGGAGGAAAGTGCGCTTAGCGCACAACGATCGCATTTGCCGTATGTTATCGCCAACCCCAACCCCATGCTGCAAGACATCCCGTACTTAAGCGGTCTCGCATTGAATGAAGCAATTGCAGCCAACGAGTTCAGCATGGCCTACCAACCGAAAATACACCTGAAAAGCGGTGCACCGGCAACCTGCGAAGCACTGTTGCGCTGGGTGCCCGAGGGTGCGGAACACCCCGTGAACACCGAGCACTTTATCGCGATGGCCGAACAGCAGCGTTTGATGCCAACGGTCACTGAGTGGGTGATTAAAACAACAATTCGGGAAGCCAGTCAGTTGCGCTTCGGTGATCAAAGGCTGGGAGTTGCGCTTAACATATCGGCTTCAGACATACGCACGGTTGGCTTGCAAGCTTCCATTGTCGACGCCTTAAGAATCTGGGAGATGCCCCCTGAGTTACTCACAATCGAGGTAACCGAGAGTGCCATTATCGATAACCCTGACGAATGTTTTCGAATCCTGAACGATCTTCGTAATCATGGTATACGAGTCTCTATTGATGATTTCGGTACCGGCTACTCTTCGCTGTCGTATTTCAAGAAAATTCCTGCTGATGAAATAAAAATTGACAGGTCGTTCATCACCGACCTCGCGGAATCGCCAGCCGATGCCGAGATTGTTTCAGCAATCACTGGGCTTGCCCATAAATTCAAGATGCAGGTGGTTTGCGAAGGCGTGGAAAACGCAGAAAGCCTGGAGGTATTGAAAGGCTTGGGTTGCGACTACGCGCAAGGGTATTTCTTTGCCAAACCCACTGGCTTACGTGAACTAAAACGTTGGTTGCAGCGCGCGAAAACCAACTGAGCACAGAGGCCAGGTCCGCACACATTTGCTGACAGCAGAGCATTCCTGCCCTGCTCATGAATTGTTTCTCTCCACCTTAGTTCATTCGACCAAATGAGAGGGCCTCCATGGCGGCCGGCTGAACTACTGATGCATATGGGCCGACTCGGGAACTGGTATCGCTTTGGGGTGTCTATCAGTACAGAACAAATCCTGATAGAGACAATATTCATGCAACATAAAACAACTGCCGCCCTGCTTCTTGCAATACTTACGTCGATGTTTACGGTAACGGTCAACGCCAAAGACCCGATCAACTCAAGCTTCTTTGGCAACATTGCCATTGAAGGTTACGACCCGGTGGCATATTTCCAGCAAAACCAGGCGGTTGAAGGGAGCAAGAAGTATCAACACAAATGGCAGGGCGCAAAATGGAACTTCAGCAGCGCTGCAAATCGTGACTTGTTTGCGGATAACCCTGAAAAGTACGCACCGCAATACGGCGGTTACTGCGCGTACGCCGTTTCGCAGAATACAACCGCTGGCATAGACCCACACCAATTCACTGTTCTGGATGGCAAGCTCTACCTCAATTACAACGCCAATATTCAGGAAAAATGGCAGCAGAATCGCGACTCATTCATTAAACAGGCCAACGAAAACTGGCCGAAAGTGCTGGAGTGATTAGGGTCTGGTAGTGTACAAGTAAAACATAAGGAAAACGCCAAAAAATAATAAGGAAAGCAATCATGAAAAAACACGTTCTGCTGGAGCTGGCCGAGTTGAACGACAGGGAGCCGGCCTACGCGCTTGTGCACAATGTTGATCTGGTTGTTGTTCGTTATGACGAGGAAGTCTCCGTGCTGTACGGTCGGTGCGCACACCGCGGCGCGCTGATGTCAGACGGCTACATTGATGGCTGTATCACCTGCCCCTGGCACGGTTTTCAGTATCGACCTGAAGATGGCTGTTCACCCCCGCCGTTTACCGAAAAAATCGCAACGTATGAACTGCAGCTTGATGGCGATACCGTGTTGTTGAACCCGAAGGCGCTGTCAGACGGCACTGAGCGCCCGGTTACAATCATCGATGAGTTAATTGATACGGCAACAGCACAGACACATTCCGAAAGACAAAACAATGCCTGACAATAGAGACGAGTTTTTTGTTGGCTATTTCCCTATGCCGGCACGCCTGGGCCAATTCTATAAGGTATTGGTCGCACTGTTGTTGTGCCTGGGTGCTGGTTTCGCGTTTTGGGTGTCGTCCGCTCAGGAAAGTGCCGGCAAAGGGCAATGGAATGTTGCAGACACCACGCGTGTCAGTGGCTTTTTAAGCGTTGATCCTTATCCGGTATTGCATACCACCGGCGCAAATCCTCGCTCAATCATGCTGCTCAGGCAGGGTAAGCACTCCGCCGGCGCGTTTACTGATGCGCTGGATGGCGCGCACGTGGACGTTACCGGGTTTTCAATTGAACGCGGTGACTGGATGTCAATGGAGTTGCGCAGCAATGACGACATTGCCGTAAGCAAAGCACCCGATGGTGCGTCAGTGCCGGAAATTGAACCGCTAACGACAGTGACCTTACAGGGCGAAGTGGTAGATTCAAAGTGTTTTTTGGGCGTGATGAAGCCTGGCGGAAGTAAGGTGCATCGAGCCTGTGCCGCACTCTGTGTCGCCGGGGGAATCCCTCCCATGCTGGTTGTTAAACAAACCGATGGAGGCCGCTATGGCTACCTTCTGGTTGATCAACACGGTAATTCGGCCGCCGACGAAGTCGCGCACACCATCGCTATGCCAGTGGCAATCTCCGGTCAGCTGGAGCGTCGTGGCGACCTTACCTACCTGCACCTGGCAGACAAGGGCATTCAGAGACTTTGAAGCGGATTGATGCGGTGAATGAAATTGCGCGGACGGAATCGCACAATGTAAGTGGGCTTGGCAAAATTTGCATGGAATAAATGACAGGCGATTAGCAAGTATGACTTGCCTCGTTGCATAATCCGTCTTTTACGATCTATGCCGGGCTGTGGGCCGGCAAGGGTGTTCGCGTTCCTGATGTGGTGCAACTGTCGAATACGCTCCGGGAAACGGCAACTTACGACAGACCCACATTGTGTACATGTGATAACAGACGTTCAATTGACCTAAAAGCAAACGCCATGACAATGTTAACCCCGCGCCGGCAGGTGTATGCACTCCTCAATCCGGAAGATCACCATTCTTCGGCGTCGATCTGGGTCAATAGCTTTTTGATCACGTTGATTATTACGAATCTGGTCGCGATTAGCTTACAAACGATCGACAGTCTTGATCAGCGCTATTCAAGTCAATTTTGGTATTTCGAAATTTTTTCAGTTGCTGTATTTACTGCGGAATTTCTGCTGCGCCTGTGGACCGCCCCTGAACGGCCGGATTATCAGAGCCGACGCCACTTCCTCGGGAAATTCGATTCTATCATCGACATAGTCAGTATTTTACCTTTGTATCTGAGCTTGCTGTTTGGTCTTGAGTTGAGATCATTGATCGTTCTGCGTTTATTACGGCTGCTAAAACTCATTCGTTATTTTTCACCGCTAATTATGCTGGCGCAAGTTATTCGGGCGGAATCGCGTGCTTTTATGGCAGCAACATTCGTGCTGTTGATTCTGGTGTTCATTGCAGCCGGTGGCATTTATTTTTTTGAACGTCATGTGCAGCCCGAAGACTTCGGAAGTATCCCAGCCGCAATGTGGTGGGCAACAGTTACCTTGACCACGCTGGGTTATGGCGATGTGGTGCCAATGACAATTGGTGGTAAGGTCTTTGCGGCCCTGATGACCGTACTGTCCTTGGGTGCGGTTGCGCTGCCTGCGGGTATGCTCGCGTCGCGCTTTTCAGAAGAACTGCATCGGCGCAAACAAGACTACTCGGATTTGGTGAAAGAACGCCAGAGTGATGGCAGCCTGGACGATCAGGACATGGAGGCGCTTGAGCTGGCACGCGAAAGGCTTTTCCTTAGCGAAAAAGACGCAAAAGGGATACAGGACGCTGTGATACACAGCGACCGCTGCCCGCATTGTCGCGGCACTGGCAAAATAAACTCGGAGTAAGCGATGCACGCCGGACTGCTTATCATCATGTTGTGTGCTGTCGCTTATGCGATGTGTGCAAAACGATTGTCCAGCACGGTAGTCACAGCACCCATGCTGTTTATCGGTCTGGGCTATGTACTGTCAATAAGCGGTGTAATGCAGCAGCAGCACACTGAGGAACTGCTGCACATTGTTGCCGAGGTTGCGCTGATCATTTTACTGTTTGTAGATGCCACCCAAATCGATTTTGTGGCTCTGCGCAGGCAGCACGTCTGGCCACAACGGATGCTATTGATAGGCCTGCCGCTGTCGGTGTTGATTGGCACCCTTGTTGCCATGCTGCTTTATCCAGACTGGTCTATTTTTGCTGTAGCACTGCTTGCCGCCATTCTCGCTCCAACCGATGCCGCGCTTGGCCAAGCCGTGGTAAGCAATCGATCCGTGCCGATTGAAGAACGCCGCACACTCGCGGTTGAGAGTGGTCTTAACGACGGTCTTGCGCTGCCGGTGGTGTTGTTTTTTTCCTGTACTCTGGCAACCATGGAAGGCGAACACGAAAGTAATTTCCTCATCTTCACCGCGCAGCAACTGATTTTAGGCCCAATCATTGGGGGCCTGGTTGGCTGGCTGGGTGCTAACGCAATGGTTCGCGCGGCTGAGCAGGGCTATACCGAGCCGTTGTACGAAGGTGTGGCCGCAATAGCGCTTGCCATAGGCGCGTACATCGCCGCGAGCATGGCCGGTGGCAACGGGTTCATCGCCGCGTTTGTTGGCGGTCTTGCATTCGGGTACATATTGAAAGACCGAGTCAAATACGTATACGAGTTTGCCGAAAGCGAAGGTCAAATCTTAATATGGGCGTCATTTCTGTTGCTCGGACTGGCATTGCTACCCCAAGCCTTACACCAGCTTAACCTGCCGATGCTGCTGCTTATTCTGATTAGCTTATTCGTTGTACGGCCATTGGCGATTTGGCTGAGCTTGATCGGCACCGATACAAAACCCCTAACCCGGCTGTTCTTTGGCTGGTTTGGACCAAGGGGGCTAGCGACTGCGCTGTTTGCACTGCTGATTGTTGGTGATATCAATGACGCCTACGCAGACGCCGTACTTGCCGTCGCCATAAACGCCGTATGGATCAGCGCCCTGCTGCATGGAGTGAGTGCAGCACCTGGTGCGCAGTGGTATGCGCGTAGGGTTAGTCGCGGTGAGCAAACCTAGTGTGCACGTAGATAGTGTTCTTTTAGGGCGCTATGGCTTAGTAACCGGCGATGCGCCTATTCCCACTCGATTGTAAATAAGACTTTTTTATCTTTTATTTTCAATGGCTTATTTTCCTATTAATTTGTACGACCATGAAAAATACCATGCTCAGAAAATCCTTCAAAATACTCGAAAAATATTGCCGATTGAACACTGATTCACTGCGCCCTAGGCCACTTTCCGTGCCTTGACTTCCAGGTGTATCCCCTCCTGCTTCTGCAGGTAATGGATTACCCCAAACAGGTTACTCGCCTGGGGATTCCCTTTAGGCCCGAACATGCGCATGAGACTCTTGCTCGATTTCTCGAATACTTGGGAGAGCTCCTCAAATCCGACCGTCGCATTGATATAGTTACCTTTATCAATACCCGAACAAGGGCCCATTTTATGGCGCGGGGGAATTGTCGTCCGCGTAGTCTCGCACTCGTCCCTGCAAGGCAGTACGAACAAACTGTCTCGCCGCGTGCTGCGCACCGGAATTGTCGTTAGCTCGGACGAGCTGCCGGATCCACTCGACGACGTCGTCAGCCTTATTCAATCTGTTTGCAGCATCCATCGCCCGGTCATGAGCTTCTATCACATCGACGCTTGTCACCTCATAACCCCACCCTTCATTCAACCAGCGAAGCGCCGCCAATCCCGCACCGAGTGCAAACTCAGGTTCCGACTCAAGAAAATCTCTCGCTGCCCTGGTCAGGGTCTTCGGCTCGCAAGGGCTCTGGTCAACGAGCTGCAAGGCGAACTCGTAGAGTTGCAAATCTTTGGCCGTGGCAAACCACTTGCCCTCGTCCCCCGGTGTGGTCTTGATCAGATCTGCGAGAATATCTGCCGGCGCCATCATGGGATAGCGTTTTGCCACAGCGCGAAACCGCGCGAGGTAGGAATTGCCCTGGGCAGCCCTCAACCCATAGCGCCGATAGGCCTCATCATGCAGGCCCGAGGAAATCAGGATTTCTTCGCAGGCCTGATCAATGGCCGAATCCGGTTGATTCAGCCCTCTGGACGCTTCGGCGTATTTCAGGGCTTCTGATTTCTTGCCCATCGCCAGCAGTGCCTCGACTCCGTAACGGCGGTAATGCCAGAAGGGTTTGCGGTCCAGCGCCAACAGATCGAGCAGTTCCTGGTAACGCCCCGCTACCAAGAGACAAGACAGGCAGGCCGTTGTGCCGTGGAAATAGTTGCCGGGATTCGGGTTGGTCCAACACGACCTCAGTGTCGGCATCAATTCCTCCGCCCACTGATTGGCCGTTTCCAGCGAACCGCATATCTCTCCCCAGCGGTCACCCACAGGTCCAAGATAGTCAACACCGTCATCCTCCATGGCCTGCCATAAGCGTTCGAGCCATTTGTTACGAGTTTTGGCATCGGCCTTGGCTTTGACAATGAGAGGAATCAGGCCATCAAGCGTTTTGTTTACCGCGGAACCCAGGGCACCACTGGAACTGTCCACATGCTCCAGTGCAGGCCAGAGCTTTTCGATCAGGCGAACAACACCTTCTGCAGCAATGTCAGGTTGCTTCTTTGCCACCTTTTTGATTTCGGAAACAGCTTCACGTAATCGCTGGCAAGCTAATCGTGAAGAGTTCCAGCCATAAGCGCCCGTACGGAAACGTGCCGGGAATATCCATTTGTGTGTGGCCGGCTTAGTCATACCATCACCAAATACCATGTTCAAATATTTAAGAAGATCAGCCTGAATGAAGTCTTTCCATAAGCCCTGACAGAGAAATCATTTTCACATCATTCCCCACAGCAAACTCATCGTCACCACCGTAAAGGATGTATTTATGTGCCGCGCCAACATCTTCACAGGTTTGGCTATAGTGCTTGCCGATTTTGGGAGCAACGCCATGCTTGATCTCAATGGCCCAGATTTCAGACGATGGCATCTTGATAACCAGATCGACCTCTGCTCCGGCGGCTGTTCGGTAAAAGTAGCTTTGCGCGCGACTGGGCAGAACCGAAAGAATGTTTTCAACCGCAAAGCCTTCCCAACTCTTTCCCAAAACTGGAGTGGACAGCAAAGTATCGTAGCTACTGATACCAAGCAAGCGATGCAGAATGCCACTGTCACGCACATAGTAACGGGGTGATTTCACTAATCGCTTTTTGACGTTTGTATGCCAGGGCTCAAGGCGCCTGACCAGCAAAAGGTCCGTCAGAATATCAATGTAGTGACTGACCGTCTTGGCATCGACTTCAAGGTTTGATGCCAGTTTGGAATAATTAATGGTTTCACCTTGCAAATGAGCCAGCATCGTCCACAGTCGGCGCAACCTTGCTGCGGGAACACGGAAGCCCATTTGCGGAATGTCACGCTCAAGATAAGTGCGAATCAGGTTTTCAAGCCAGTCCATAGCCACATCATCATCGGCTGCCAGATAGCTGTCCGGAAAACCTCCCCGCAGCCAGAGGGTCTGCCTGTGTTGTTGCTTACTATTAATCTCAGCCTGGTTCAGACCGCTCATTTCGATGTAACTGATCCGACCTGCCAGGCTTTCCGAAGACTGACGCATCAAATCCATTGATGCCGACCCAAGCAGCAAAAACTGACCTGCTCTACGGCCCTGCTCCCTGTTTTTATCGATCAGGCCCCGAAGCACAAGGAACAATTCCGGGCTTCGCTGTATATCATCCAGAATAACCAGCTTATCGGCATGACCACTTAAAAAACTGGTGGGGTCGCTGAGCTTCAGCAAATCCTCGGGGGCTTCCAAATCGAGGTAAATTGAGTCGATGTCTTTCGCAATGGTTTTTGCCAGCGTCGTCTTGCCGACCTGCCGCGCGCCTAGCAAAACAACTGCTGGCACCTGTGCGATCGTTGCTTGCAGTCTCTCTGTAATTTGGCGCTCTATCATACCTTGTATTTTAGGAGCCAAACTCCGTATTTGCAATGTTTTATCAGCGATCAGTTAAACATCCAAGCCTTGCTAATAGCATAGGGTCAGGTCTTCTATTTATGATTCTTGATAATCCCGCTCACCGTAGAGTAATGCAGACCAAAGTAGTCGCCAACCTCTTTTAGTGTGTACCCGCCACTGCCGTAGGCCGCAACGATGGCGTCGTTGCGGTGTTTATGGGCATTGTCGTAATACCCGATCGGCTTAGGCACTGGCCGGCGCTGAGATGACGGTATTTCGCTCAGGTCTTTATCATCATCAATGCGCTGCTGAACCTGTTCTACAAATTCTTCGCCACCCAAGTACACCTGATTGCGCAGCATCGCCCAAGGTGAGGGCTGGCCTTTACCCGCGGCAACAAACCGCTTGTAGCTCTCCTCTGCCTTCGATCTGCGCCTACCAAATGCCGCCAGCAACCCGTCACGGTGCAGGCAGCTGCGAGCAACGGCGATGCCCGCCGTGGCGCGATAGCTGCTCCAGCGCCAGTCCTTCGCTGCTCGCACCATGCCGGCACGAACGGGGTTGAGCACAATATACCGCGCCAGCTCCAGCAAATACTCATTCTTATCAACCAGAATCGCTTTGTAACGCCCCTGAAAAACGTGGCCTACCCGGTTGTGATGTTTGTTGAACCACTGTGTGTACACGCCATTGAGCTGCCGCATCCCCTTGGACAAATTACCATCTGGCGTTTCGATCAATAGGTGGTAATGATTGTCCATCAAGCAAAACGCATGACACAGCCAATTGTGCTGCTCGCAAACACCATCCAATATTTGTAGAAAGCGCTCAAAGTCGTCAGCGGTTTCGTAAATCGCTTCCCGGCGATCACCGCGGGAGGTTACATGGTAAAGCGCGCCAGAGAATTCCAGACGCAGAGGCCGGGCCATTTTGTGGCAGTTCCCTTATTACCTTTTCTCGCATTGTATAGGATTACAATCATAAACTGAAGACCTGACCCTATTAATCTTCATAATCTTCAAGGAGGCTTCTTCCGGAGACTCATCGCTCTATCTGAGCGTCATCACTGTCGGAGAATTGCGCCGCGGCGTAGAACTCATCAGGCATCGGGGAGATACAAATCAGGCAAGGCAGTTAGAAAAATGGCTGACTCTTATATTGGAAGATTATTCAGAGCGCGTTTTGGAATTTACCAGCGACGAAGCGCAGCTGTGGGGCCGCCTAAGAGTACCGAAGCATGAGAATGCAATTGATAAACAGATTGCCGCAACGGCGTTGAGTAACGACTTGATATTGGTAACTCGCAACACCAGTGATTTTGAAGGAATGGGGCTGCGTTTGCACAACCCATTTATCTGAGCAGCTGGGCCTTGGCCAGTTCTCGCTGCTCATCAAACCAGGGGGGGTCTCCCAGAGATTGTCCTGGTTGAGTGTCCACTCGTGCCAGTCGCGCTCGCGGGGGTAGACGTGCTCCCCATAAACGCTTCCAGTTTGGCATTCAGGGCCATCACTGTTGAATTGCACCGAATATTGACCTTCAAAACAGGTGCTTTGTTTTTCTTATACTCACCTCTATTTCTAGATTAGGTAAACTGTCCCCAGATTCCCAGGGTGGCATGTACGGCGTGATTTTCAAAATGATCGTCCCACCTGCTCATTGTTTCGGCTTACTTGTATTGTTCAAAGTCCATGTTGTCGCTGGATACGAGCTTCAATAGCTTTGGTTGGAGAAACAACCTTTCACGACCTGCCCGCATTTCTGACAGAACACCAATACTAACCAATTTCTTTAGATATTCCGAAGCGGTTTGCCGTTTGGCTATTTCGGCATCCACCAAATTACCTATGCGACAATAGGGCTGCTCAAAGATCGTATCGATGAGTTCCCGGCTATATATTTTCGGCAACTTCTCACGCACATAATCCGCTGTAATGTCAGCCAGATCACGGATAGCAGTGATTTTCTGTGTCGTCCAAGTGGCCGTTTCCTTTACCGCACTAAGCATGTAAATCACCCAAGATTCCCACACATCTTCACGAGTCACATTGAGCAGTTTGCTGTAATAGTCATTTTTATTCTGAATGATGTATCGGCTCAGATAGAGGATCGGCAGTGTTATCAGACCTTCCTGCACAAGATACAGAATATTCAGGATACGACCAGTGCGGCCATTCCCATCTGTAAACGGGTGGATGGCCTCAAACTGGTAGTGCATGACCGCCATACGGATCAGCGGATCAATATCCGGGTATTCATGCAGCCATTTTTCCCAATTGCTTAATAGGTCGCGTAAAACAGCCTCGCCTTCTGGCGGTGTATAAATGATTTCACCAGTTTTGTCATTGGCGAGCTTTGTTCCCGGCACTTTGCGGACTGTCATTTCAACGCCTTTGATCTGCGTGCAAATCAATTCCGCCATGTTGGTATTAATCGACCTGCGTTCTAACAACTGCCAACCTTGATACAGTGCTGTTCGATAACGGAGAGCTTCTTTTGTCGCCGGGTCAGTCTGCTGATTGCCCTGTAGGTTCTGAAACAGTTTATCTGTTGTCGTGACAATGTTCTCAATCTCAGAGCTGTCTTTAGCTTCAAGCAACGGCAAGGTGTTAATAAGCATGTTTTGATTGGGAATCAATTCTGCTGCTTGTTTCAGTTCTGCCAAGACTGCTCGTGCTTCAATACAGTGCTTGAGCACGGATTTTGTCTCCAGATCAATGGCTGGAGGCAACGGCGGTAGGCCGTTGTAGGGCTGTTCAGGTTTCCAAGTCATATGTTTATAAAATCCTTTTTCATCGACACATAACTATCATATGTCGATAGTGCCGACACGTCAATATAATATGTCGAAATAACCGATTTTTATCGACACGTAACAAGAATATGTCGATGACACCAACATATCGTAGACCGTACAAAAAGCATAGAAAGCATAGGGTCAGGTCTTCTATTTATGATTCTTGATAATCCCGCTCACCGTAGAGTAATGCAGACCAAAGTAGTCGCCAACCTCTTTTAGTGTGTACCCGCCACTGCCGTATGCCGCAACGATGGCGTCGTTGCGGTGTTTATGGGCATTGTCGTAATACCCGATCGGCTTAGGCACTGGCCGGCGCTGAGATGACGGTATTTCGCTCAGGTCTTTATCATCATCAATGCGCTGCTGAACCTGTTCTACAAATTCTTCGCCACCCAAGTACACCTGATTGCGCAGCATCGCCCAAGGTGAGGGCTGGCCTTTACCCGCGGCAACAAACCGCTTGTAGCTCTCCTCTGCCTTCGATCTGCGCCTACCAAATGCCGCCAGCAACCCGTCACGGTGCAGGCAGCTGCGAGCAACGGCGATGCCCGCCGTGGCGCGATAGCTGCTCCAGCGCCAGTCCTTCGCTGCTCGCACCATGCCGGCACGAACGGGGTTGAGCACAATATACCGCGCCAGCTCCAGCAAATACTCATTCTTATCAACCAGAATCGCTTTGTAACGCCCCTGAAAAACGTGGCCTACCCGGTTGTGATGTTTGTTGAACCACTGTGTGTACACGCCATTGAGCTGCCGCATCCCCTTGGACAAATTACCATCTGGCGTTTCGATCAATAGGTGGTAATGATTGTCCATCAAGCAAAACGCATGACACAGCCAATTGTGCTGCTCGCAAACACCATCCAATATTTGTAGAAAGCGCTCAAAGTCGCCAGCGGTTTCGTAAATCGCTTCCCGGCGATCACCGCGGGAGGTTACATGGTAAAGCGCGCCAGAGAATTCCAGACGCAGAGGCCGGGCCATTTTGTGGCAGTTCCCTTATTACTTTTTCTCGCATTGTATAGGATCACAATCATAAACTGAAGACCTGACCCTATTAATCCCCTCTCCAAACAGGCGGAAGTTCTCGACTTTGAGCTCCGAAATATACATCGCCGCCTCTCGTACGCTATTCGTCTGCTATACGCCACTTCCCAGATGACTTAACCAAATGTTCAAGCGGCGATTTCAATCTTGATATTCTTGCCCAGCGCTCTGGCTGCACGCTCCAAGGTCAGCAACGTTACTGAAGGATTATCGGGATCCAGCAACCGTTCCAATGCGGAACGACTGGTTTTCATCCGCTTGGCCAGTTGGGTCTTGTTGAGTTTCTGCGCCTTCATCAATTCCTCGAGTTGGAAGGCAAGCACACGTTTAACTGCGATAGCTTCCGCTTCCGCAAGCATACCTTCCTCTTCCAGAAAATCATCGAAGTTACTGCCAATATGTTTGCTCATGTTACTTCTCCAGGTTGGCTTTGCGATCTTTAGCCAATTGCAAATCGGCTTGTGGTGTCTTCTGGGACTTCTTGATGAAGCCATGCAGCAAAATCATCTTTTCACCCTTACTGTAAACAGAATTCGAGCAATGCGTTGATCAAACCGACATCTGACTTCCCATAGTCCGGGCTCCATTTTTCGCACCACCGGCATCCCGATCGGCCAGCCATATTGAACCGTTTTAATATCACCACCGATCATCCTCTTGTCCTGTTTGCTCAGCTCCTGCAACCATGCGCGAACCGGTTCATTTCCCGATTCCGTTCGGTAAAAACTACATCAAGAGGCATATCGGCATACATTTGAAACATGTGTACCATATTTGGTACACTTTACAAGCCTTTGATCATGAAAGCTAGAAATCTGAGAACAAACAACTACGCCGCCCAGAGAGGGAAGTGATCTGGGTGAGTTCATGGCCCTGGGAGCACCGGAGCCAGTATGGCTAGTACTTGGTCACTAATACCATGACGGGCGCGATACGCATGGCATGATATCGGCGCGCCACGCTGATTGTGAGTGTGGCGATACCATGATCTATACCATGGAAAAGTGGTGCTAACTGCTTGCCGATGCCTGCCAGTGCCAGATCTGCGCTACTCCCACTCTATAGTCGCCGGCGGTTTACTGGAAATATCGTACGTAACGCGTGAGATATGTTCGATCTCATTGATGATTCGGCCCGATACTTTCTCAAGCAACTCATACGGCAGTCGCGCTGAACGTGCTGTCATAAAATCGATTGTCTCCACCGCGCGCAGGCTCACCACCCACGCATAACGACGTGCGTCACCCACCACCCCCACCGATTTGGCAGGTATGAACACAGTGAATGCCTGACTGACTTTGTGGTACAAATCAGCGGCGTGCAGTTCTTCGATGAAAATCGCGTCGGCTTGGCGCAGCACGTCTGCGTATTCTTTTTTAATTTCACCCAAAATTCGAACACCCAGACCTGGGCCCGGAAACGGGTGGCGATACACCATGTCGTACGGCAGGCCCAGCTCAAGGCCGAGCTTTCGCACTTCATCCTTGAACAACTCTCGCAAAGGTTCCAGCAGCTTTAACTTCATCGTATCCGGCAGGCCACCCACATTGTGATGCGATTTAATCACATGCGCCTTACCGTGTTTGGATGCGGCCGATTCGATCACATCCGGGTAGATCGTGCCCTGCGCCAGCCACAGTGCGTTATCCAGCTTGGCTGCCTCCTCTTCGAATACGTCGATGAAGGTATTGCCAATAATCTTACGCTTCTGCTCCGGGTCTTGTTCGCCTTGCAGGCGGTCGAGAAAACGCTGCTCTGCGTCCGCACGAATCACCTTGATACCCATGTTGTTTGCGAACATGTCCATCACCTGATCGCCTTCGTGCAAGCGTAACAGGCCATTGTCGACAAACACACAGGTCAGCTGATCACCAATTGCTTTGTGCAGAAGTGCGGCAACAACCGAGGAATCCACGCCGCCGGAGAGCCCTAACAACACTTCATCGCTGCCCACTTCTTCTCGAATACGTACCAGAGACTCTTCGATAATCTGACCGGTAGTCCACTCACACTGGCACCGACACAGCGTTTTCACAAATCGCTCGAGTATGCGATGGCCTTGCAAGGTGTGCGTCACCTCGGGGTGGAACTGCACACCATAAAACTGCCGATCAGTGTCTGCGATCGCCGCAATGGGCGCGCTGTCAGTTTTGGCAATCAGCTCAAAGCCGTTGGGCACACGACTGACTTTGTCACCGTGACTCATCCATACTTCAAGCAATGGCGTTCCATCGTCCGACAGATGATCGCTGATGCCTTCCAGCAGGGGATTATCGAAAACCACCTCTACATTCGCGTATCCGAATTCGCGTTTATCCGAGGTTTCTACTTCGCCGCCCAACTGCTGCGCCATGGCCTGCATGCCGTAGCAGATACCGAGCACCGGAACGCCGGACTCAAATACCACATCGCTAACACGTGGAGTGTGTGATTC
The DNA here is from genome assembly GCA_030429735.1 of Gammaproteobacteria bacterium. Taxonomy (GTDB): domain Bacteria; phylum Pseudomonadota; class Gammaproteobacteria; order Pseudomonadales; family JAUIET01; genus JAUIET01. The sequence goes on along the minus strand of JAUIET010000010.1, from coordinate 61,122 downwards.
CGTCACCGATTCAGGACCGCCGGACAAGATAATGCCGTTAGGTGCGAATTCGCTGATCGCTTCACTGGACGTATCGAATGCCCAGATTTCGCAATACACCCCTATTTCGCGCACGCGGCGGGCGATCAATTGCGTGTATTGGGAACCAAAGTCGAGAATTAGAATTTTCTCGGCATGAATATCAGCTGTCAATTAATGATCCTCTATCGTGCTCATAATCGGGCAATGAGGCTTCGGAACAAATACCCACAATTGTGCGCATTTGTTCCGAAGCCGGTCCATTCGCAACTACGGATATCGTTTCGCTAAGAAACCGCTGGCGGAAGTCAATTAACGAACCGGATAATTCGGCGCTTCCTTAGTAATACTCACATCATGCACGTGGCTTTCGCTCATTCCAGCCGCGGTGACACGCACAAACTTCGGCTCACTGCGCATCTGCTGCATGTTCTCACAGCCCGTATACCCCATACCCGAACGCAAGCCCCCCATCAGCTGGTGGATAATCGTGCTGACAGGCCCTTTGTAAGGCACGCGGCCCTCAATACCTTCGGGAACCAATTTGGCTACGCCGTCGGCGGCACTCTGGAAATAGCGATCGCTGGAGCCTTCCGCGCTCGACATGGCGCCCAGCGAACCCATGCCCCGATACGATTTATAGGTTCTGCCCTGGTACAGCTCGACTTCGCCTGGCGCCTCTTCAGTGCCTGCAAACAGGCTGCCCATCATCACGCAATCAGCACCCGCAACTATCGCTTTGGACACATCGCCGGAAAAGCGTATGCCCCCGTCTGCAATCACCGGAATATTCTTGTGCTCCATGGCTGCGGCCACATTGCCAATCGCGCTGATTTGCGGTACACCCACGCCAGCCACAATCCGCGTGGTGCATATCGAGCCAGGGCCAATACCCACTTTCACCGCATCGGCGCCAGCGTCCACCAGGGCAAGTGCTGCTTCACCGGTAGCCACGTTGCCACCGATCACATCAATCTGCGGGAAATGCTCTTTTATCCAGCGAACCTGGTTTAGCACGTTGCGTGAATGACCGTGCGCGGTGTCCACCACCAACACATCAACGCCAGCCGCTACCAGCTGCCGCACGCGATCTTGCGTATCAGTGCCTGTGCCAACCGAGGCACCCGCGCGCAGGCGGCCCATTTCATCTTTGCAGGCGTTGGGGTACGCCAGAGCTTTGTCTATGTCTTTCGCTGTGATCATGCCGCGCAGATTGAAGTGATCATCAACCACCAGCACTTTTTCTATGCGGTGCTGATGAAACGTTTGCTTAACCTGCGCCGGATCTTCGCCTTCACGCACAGTAATCAGATCTTCCTTACGCGTCATCAGGCTTGCAATGGATTGATCAAAGTCAGTCGTGTAGCGCACATCGCGGTTGGTAATGATCCCGACCAGATCACCATTATCAAGTACTGGTACACCCGAAATATGATATTTGTCTTTCAACGCCATCAGCTCGCGAACCGTGGCTTTCGCGTCAATGGTAATAGGGTCTTTCACCACGCCGCTCTCGTATTTCTTCACGGCAAATACTTCGGCGGCCTGTTCTTCCACGGTCATATTCTTGTGGATGATGCCAATTCCGCCTTCCTGGGCAATGGCAATCGCCAGACGCGATTCTGTGACCGTGTCCATCGCCGCGGATATCAGCGGAATGTTCAGCTCGATATTGCGCGTTAAGCGCGTACTCAGATTGACTTCCTTGGCCACCACTTCAGAATACGCGGGCACAAGCAGTACGTCGTCAAAGGTAAGGGCTTCTTCGGTGATTCGCAGCATAGCGAGCGTGCCCCGGCAAGGTGTAAAAAAGAAGCGCGGAATTATAAGCGGATTGTGTTGAGTGGTAAACGAAAACCGAGTCATAGATGAGAAATAAAACTGCACCGGCAAACGGCCCGGTATCTCGTAATGTACTGGCTGTGTCTGAGCTCAACAGGCAGGCAAAACGCTTGCTGGAAGGTCATTTCCAGCAGGTTTGGGTACAGGGCGAGATATCCAATCTCGCTCGCCCACAGTCAGGGCACTGGTATTTCTCGTTAAAGGACAGCAAAGCACAGATTCGCTGCGCCATGTTCAGAAACCGTAACAGCCTGCTGCGCTTCAAACCCAAGGAGGGTGATGAGCTGATTGCACGAGGCCGCATCAGCCTGTACGAAGGCCGAGGCGATTTTCAGCTGATTGTCGATAATTTACAGCCAGCTGGTGCCGGCGCGCTGCAACAGCAGCTAGAGCAACTCAAGGAAAAGCTGCGCCAGGAAGGCTTGTTTGATGCTGATTCCAAGCAGTTGCTTCCTGAGCATCCACGACACGTGGCCATCGTGTCGTCGGCCAGTGGCGCCGCACTGCAGGACATTCTGACGGTATTCAAGCGCCGCTCACCTCAAGTACTGCTCAGCGTTTTTCCGGTCAGCGTACAAGGTGTTGGGTCGGCGGAGCAGCTGACCCGGGCAATTAGGGCCCTGAGCACCAATTCAGCCAGGCTAAATCTGCCAATCGATGCTGTTATTGTTGCGCGCGGCGGGGGGTCTATGGAAGATCTGTGGTCTTTTAATAGTGAATCTCTTGCACGCGCTATCTATCAATGCAGCCTGCCCGTGGTGAGCGCCGTGGGCCACGAAACCGATTTTACCCTGTGCGACCTGGTTGCCGATGTGCGCGCACCAACGCCCACCGCCGCCGCAGAGCTCTTGAGCCCGGACAACAGCACGCTGGTTCGTGGATTGATTCAGGTTGCGCAGCGTTTGCAACGAATCATGCTGTTGCGTTTGGACAGCGCCACAAAAGACCTGAGCCAAACCCGTCGTTTGCTTCGCCACCCGGGTCGAAGGCTTGAGGAACACAGCCAACGCTGTGATGATTTACAGCAGCGCCTGCTGCGGGCGATGAGTGCTCAGCTCGAGGGGGGTCGCAACCTGCTGGGCTTGAACAGCGCCACCCTGCTTGCCAACAGCCCTCAACACGCCATCGAACTGGCCAGAGAGCGACTGAGTGCAAGTCAGGGTCGGCTTGCACCTGCGATCAATAGCGCGCTAAACCACAGAAACGCGAACCTGGCCCACTACGCCAGAATGCTGCACACAGTCAGCCCACTGGCCACCTTGCAGCGTGGTTATGCGATTGTGGAGCTTGAAACTGGCGGTGAATATTCGATTTTAAGGGATGCGAAACAGGCAGCACCTGGCCAGCAGGTACGCGCCCGACTGGCGCAAGGGCAGGTGCTGGCGGAAATTACCGCGATTGAAGCCTCAGACGATCAGGAATAAATGCGCAGCCATGCCCACCATGCCGGCAAAAGCGAGGGTGGCGGTGGTTAGCAGGAACCATTCTGTGCGGCTGAATTTATGCATACCCTATGAATATAGCAGGGCAGAAAAACTTGCCTGGGGAAATTATTGGTCGGAAAACTGTGAATTATTGGGCCGCAATTCACTGATTTCCGACTACGCGCCTGGACCATTCGATCTGCGCGGCTTATGCGAGCTGCGCGGCTAGTAATGAGCCGGCAGCTTGCCATTGATGATGATACGGCGGTTTTCAAAGCTGATGTACTCGCCAATGGTCAAGTCTTTCAAAATTCTGGCCACCATCTCTCTGGACGCGCCCACTCGGTCGGCGATGTCTTGCTGGGTGAGCTTCTCGTCGATGTAGAAGCGCTCGCCACGCTCTACCGCCATGCTGGTGAGCACCTGGGCTACGCGGCCATACACATCCTGCAGTGCCAGGCTTTTGACCTTTGACGTCAATTTTCTCACCCGCTTGGTGAGATTACGAATCAGTGTTCGACCAATATTCGGGTATTGCTCAAGAATCTTGTTGAACTCATCTTTGTACATGATCAGAAACACGGACTTATCCAGCGTGCGCACTGACGCAGAACGCTTCTCATCATCCAGCAGTGCCAGCTCACCAAAATATTCGCCAGCCTGCATGGTGTTCATAATGAACTCTTTACCATTCTTGTCACTGCAGTACACTTTTACGCGCCCTGAATCGATGACATAGAGCGAGTCAGCGTAATCATCTTCATTAATGATTACCGTGTTTTTGGGGTAGCTACGTGACACGCAGGAATTCGCTATGATTTCCAGCTCGGTCTCGGAAAGGCCCGCAAAAATTTCTACCTGGTTTAACATGTGTTGCCGTCCTTTATTGTCAGTAGGTTTTCTCTCAACCTACGAGGGTCTGCTGATATAGTCGGAATTGTACAAAAACTGCGTAACAAATCTAAAGCGCAGACTACCATGCAAAAACTGCTTTGGGGAGTCTGCACCAGGACTTTAAGCGCCCTTGAAACGCATAAATTGCGTTTAATGTCTTATTTCGAGTGCTTTTGCCCCAGTTGCAGCTTTAATGTGGTGCCAAAGCCCCCTACAATTGCAGTCTGTTTTACCCCGCTAAGATCGCCAACCAGAAGCACGAATGCATAACCAGGCCGAATCTGAATTTTTGCAAAGTACCCGCGCTGTCAGCGCGCATATCGCTGAACTATCCAACCAATTGTCCAGCATAGAGCTGGCCAATGTGGCTGATTTTTTCCTGGATGAGCTAACGGAACTGCTTCGCGCGCTTGAGCGGCTAAAAGAGTGCCTGGACTACCGCCCACTGGCGTCCAGCACGGATGGCGAACGCACATGGACTCATGACTTCAGAAATCACTTGAACTCGGTGAAGGGCTACGCCGAACTGAGTCTCGAGGAAGAACAGGCCGAGCAGTTTGATTTGACCAAATTGCTCGTATCGATACTCGATCAAGTCAGTCGATTGAATAACCAGTCTGGTTCAACGCCCCCAGCAGACCGCAGCGGCACGCAGTTGAGGCCGGCCCGGATCAGCGCAGAGCGAACTGGCACAGTGCTGGTGGTCGAAGACAACGAAGAAAATCGCCAGCTGCTGGTTCGTGTGCTGCGTGCCCAGGGCCACGTTGCTATCGAGGCAGCCAGCGCCGTAGAGGCATTTCAACGCCTGCAGGAACACGAGGTTGAATTAATTCTTCTGGATCTGATTTTGCCTGACATGAATGGCTATGACATTCTGCAGCAACTAAAAAACGACCCCAGCCTGCGCTCCATCTCGGTGATTATGGTGTCTGGCCAACATGAGCACGACGAGGCGATACGCTGCATTCAGGCAGGTGCCGAGGACTACTTGTTCAAGCCGGTCAACCAGGTGCTGTTAACGGCCAGAATTGACGCCAACCTGGAACGCAAAAGCTGGCGCGACCGAGAACAAAATTATCTCAATGAACTGGCTCGCAGCCATGCCTTTATTCGCAAGACCTTTGGGCGCTACACATCTGAGGAAATTGTTGATCGCTTGCTGGAAGATCCACACGGCCTCGAGCTTGGCGGACGATTACAGAATGTCAGCATATTGATGACCGACATCTGCAGTTTCACCACCCTGTGCGACACCCTGCAACCACAGGAAGTGGTACAGCTGTTGAATAACTATCTGGGCACTTTGTCGGAAGTCATACTCGCGCACAATGGCACCATCGATGAATTTATTGGTGATGCGATTCTGGCCATATTTGGCGCGCCATTCAGTCTGGATGATGATGCTGACCGCGCAGTAAAGTGCGCGATTGCCATGCAACAAGCCATGCGTGATGTGAACAGTAAGAATCAACGTGATGGTCTGCCCAACATTGAAACCGCGATCGCGATCAACAGCGGGCGCGTGATTGCCGGCAATATTGGCTCAGAACGGCGTAGCAAATTTGCCGTGGTCGGGCAGCCGGTTAATCTGACTGCCCGCATTGAGGAAGTCACGCAAGCAGGGGAAGTACTGATCTCTGAGAATACCCGGCGAGAGCTGAGCCAAACCCTGAATATCATTGATTCGCGCACCTTACGTGCCAAGGGTTTCAAGTCACCGATCACTATTCATAAAGTATGCTGCAAACCAGTAGCTGGCCGTAATACCGGCCTGAAACAGAAAAGCGTATTGAGTGCAGCGGACAATCGCGCGGCCAACCCAGTGGAGACTCAGCATGCCTGAACCCAGCAACGGATACAGCGTACTTATTGTCGAAGATAATGAAATGAATAGAGACCTGCTGTCGCGCCGACTGAGCCGTAAAGGGTTTGATGTAACACTGGCAGTGGATGGTATCGACGCCATGGAGAAAATGCGGGAACACGAATGTGATCTGGTGTTAATGGATATGAACCTGCCCATACAAGATGGCTGGACAACCTGTCAGCTAATGAAGGACGAACCGCAATGGAGCAACACGCCAATTATCGCCCTCACCGCCCACGCGCTCACCAATGATCGTGAGCGGGCCCTGATCGTCGGTTGCGACGAGTACGAGACCAAACCGATAGATTTCGCCAGGCTATTGGAAAAAATTCACGCCCTGCTTGCTGCCAAGACAGCGTCGCCCGCCTGAGCTTGCGACTATCCTGGCCGGGTAATTCGTCATGAGTCTGCGCCAACGCATCTCATTTTCCATTGTTCTTATTCTGGCGTTCTTCGCCATTAACAGCGTCACCTATTTTTGGGGTAGCCAGCAACGCAGCGAAGGTCTGGGCGCATTGCAACTGGCCATTGCCGCGCAATTGCGTGCTCATGAGGCCAAGCAATTACTGGAAAATAAGCACAAGGAAATACAAGTGCTGTATACCCTGAAAGACTCTGCGGCCGAGCAGCTCGATGCAAGTGAGTTAAGGCTGGCCCGCAACGGCATTAATGAGATCGACTCAAAAATTGCCAGTCTGGATGCATTTGTCTCAGACTATACCGAAGGCGCCCTGTCGCTTTTGCATCAACGTTATGCCACGCTGCGCGGTGTATGGCACACCTTTCTTGATAGCTACAATAGCAGCCGCGAGCCGTACAGCGGAGAACAATTGGCCACCGCCTATCAGCTCGTTTTCAACGGCTTGAGTGCGTTCCAGTCGCGCGAGTCGCAAAATGCCGAGCAGCAGACAGTACAGATTAACAAGATTATTCAGCTCACTGATACCATCAATATTTTTGTGTTTCTGTTCTCCATTCTACTGACCAGCGCTCTGGGCTTTATCTTGATTCGCTACACCAACCGCTCGCTACAGCACCTGCAACAGGGCGTTAAGCACGTCAGTGAAGGCGACCTGAGCTATCGAATACCCGAGTTCAGCAAAGATGAGCTCGGCGATCTTGCCAGCGCCTTCAATGAAATGTCCGAACGCCTGAATAAAGCAATCAGCCAGGTACAGCGTGCCAAGGAAAATGCAGACCAGGCCAATCGCGCCAAGAGTATCTTCCTTGCCAATATGAGCCATGAACTTCGCACACCGTTGAATGCGATTATTGGTTACAGCGAACTGCTGAACGAAGAAATTGAAGACGACCGCAGTATTTTGGGCAGCGAACTGGCCGACGATATTGAAAAAATCACCACGGCCGGCAAGCATTTGGCCACCTTGATCAACGATATCCTTGATCTGTCCAAGATTGAATCAGGCAAAACCCAGCTCAATCACGAATGGTTTGAGCCCAATGAGGCCATTGCCGAAGTGGTGACAACCATCAAACCGATTGCCGATGCCAGCGACAACGAAATAGAACTCGCGCTGAATGACGACCTGCCCAAGCTGTACACCGACATCACCAAGTTTCGCCAGATCATGTTCAACCTGCTCAGCAACGCAGGCAAATTTACCGAGCAAGGTAAAATTACGATCCGTAGCGAACGCATCAATCAGCAAGGGCTGGATTACATGCAATTCACTGTGAAAGACAGCGGTATTGGCATGACCGAATCCCAAACACAAAAGGTATTCGACAGCTTTGTACAGGCTGATTCCTCCACGACCAAAAAATACGGCGGAACGGGACTGGGGCTCGCCATTAGCCGGCAGTATTGTGAATTAATGGGCGGGGAATTGTTTGTCCGCAGCGCGCTGGGCAAAGGCACAACATTCTATTTGCAATTACCGCTTACCGATGTACCGCAAGGTGCCCACATAGCCGAACAAGCAGACGACCTCACGCCGGCGGTTTAGCGGAGTTTGCACCGCACAGAATCATCGCAGAAGCGTCTTATTGACTACCCAGCGTCAATTTCTTCAGCTTTTTCAATGCGGCTTCTTTTCTATCCAGCTCCGCTTGCAAGCGCGCGATCTCATCATCGGACGTGGTGGTCTTGAGCTGCAACGCAATCAAGCCAGCCAGCGTTCGATCCAGCAATTGCAATTGGGCACTGCCCCGCTGAACCACGCCATTCACACGCGCCAATGACTGAAAATCCTGCGCCCGCTCAACGTCGAAATATTCCGACTCCGGCAATGCGGCCAGCAATCCCATGCTGGTCAACACACAACTGCGGTGCAAATCGTTTTTACTGCGCTCAAGATCTTCGTTCAATAACTGCTTGGCTTGAACAAACTCACCCGCCAGTATCAAGCGGGTTGTTTCAATATCCGGGCACAGCTGCGCTGCTATGCCAATGCCTGCCCCTTTATCAGCAGGTAACATCGGATTTGGCTTACTTTCCGCGCTGGCGCGTTCAATTGGCTTACCACCTTCCTTGGGGGGCAACTGATAAGGGCGATACGTGCAGGCGCCCAATGCAATGAGCAATGAAACTGCGATCAGTGATGTTCTTTTTCTAGCGGGCATCAGTGGGTGAACTGTGGCGTAGATGTGGGAACAATATCACATCTCGAATCGAGGGTGAGTCGGTCAGGAACATCACCAGCCGATCTATGCCAATCCCTTCGCCGGCCGTAGGTGGCAAACCGTACTCCAGCGCCGCGATATAATCGTCATCAAAATGCATGGCTTCTTCATCACCGGCATCTTTCTCTGCCACTTGCGCTTTAAACCGAGCGGCTTGATCTTCGGCATCATTAAGTTCCGAGAAGCCATTGGCGATTTCTCGTCCAGCCAGAAAAAACTCAAACCGATCGGTGACAAACGGATCATTGTCATTGCGCCGCGCCAGTGGTGACACTTCGGCAGGATACTCGGTGATAAACGTGGGCTGCATCAAGCGATGCTCTACCGTTTTTTCAAAAATCTCGATTTGGATCTTACCCAATCCATACGAGTCCTTAACGGGAATAGCCAAAGACTCTGCGAGCGAGGCAGCCGCGGTGCGATCCTCAAGCTGAGCTGCTTGCACATCTGGGTTAAAGTCCAGAATGGACTGCTTCACCGACAAACGTTGAAATGGCTTGGCCAAATCGTATTGCTCGCCCTGATAGCTCACCAAAGTGGTTCCCAACACCTGCTCTGCCACCGTGCGAAGCATTTGCTCGGTCAGGTCCATCAGTTCCAGGTAGTCAGCATAGGCTTGATAAAACTCGAGCATCGTAAACTCGGGATTGTGTCGCGTGGATAAGCCTTCATTCCGGAAGTTACGATTTATTTCGAATACTCGTTCAAAGCCACCCACTACCAAACGCTTCAGGTAAAGCTCGGGTGCAATTCGCAGGTACATATCCTGACTCAGCGCATTGTGATGAGTCACAAACGGCTTGGCGGTAGCGCCGCCGGGTATCACCTGCATCATGGGGGTTTCCACTTCCATAAATGCTCGACCAATCATGAACTGGCGAATAGCCTCTACGGTTTTGGAACGAATCTCGAAAACAGCGCGAGTGTCTTCGTTCATAATCAGGTCAACATAGCGCTGCCGGTAGCGTATTTCCTGATCGGACAGGCCGTGGAACTTATCGGGCAGCGGTCGCAGCGATTTTGTCAGCAATTGGGCATTGCGCATGTTCACGTACAAGTCACCCTTACCAGAGCGATGTATGGGTCCACTGGCACCGACGATGTCACCGATGTCCCAGGCTTTGATACTTTCCAAAGTGGCTTCATCCAGGGCTTTTCGATCAACATACAACTGAATCTCACCACTCACATCCTGCAACACCATAAAAGGGCCACGCTTGCGCATAATCCGTCCGGCTACAGCCGCACTGTGATCCAGTTCTTCAAGCTGTGCTTTTTCGTGCTCAGCAAACTGCGATTGCAAATCAGCGCAGTAGTCGCTACGACGAAACTGATTCGGGAACGCATTACCTCGCTCACGGATGCTGGCAAGCTTTTGACGGCGCTCCGCGATGAGTTTGTTTTCTTCTGCTTGGCTTGTTTGGGTTTCTTCGTTGGTCATATATGTTTGTGTTGTGTCCTTGCTAGTGTCCTGTCCCGGAAATAACTTTCTCAATTCGCGGGTGTTTTTCGTCCCTGGCTTTGTTGGTCGTCCTTGTGTAGAGCCCGCTACACGGCGTCCTCCCGCCGCGCCAGAAACAAAAAACCCCTCGCGCTTTAAGCAAGTTATTTCCGGGACAGGACACTAGGTTCAGTGTGAATTTGAGGTCCGGTGCCATGAACTTTCTCTGTCTTCCCACAGACCTTCAAAAAGAGGGACCTTTTTGAAGAGCCCCCATGGATGGGTTTAAAGCTGGCCCCACGAGCACAGCGAGTGCTTTGGGTCCGGCGAGTCCAGCGAGGGACGCCTCACACTGGAATGCTCCGGTCTCTATCAGAAAACCTAGCCTACAACCCAGCCTTCAAACTAGCCTCAATAAACGCATCAATATCCCCATCCAAAAAATTATTACAGTTGGACGTTTCAATATTGGTTCGTAGGTCCTTGATCCGCGATTGGTCTAACACATAAGAACGAATCTGGCTTCCCCAGCCAATGTCCGCCTTACTGTCCTCCATCGCTTGCCGCTCTTTATTCCGCTCCTGCATTTCCAACTCGTACAGTTTCGCACGTAATTGCTTCATCGCGCTATCCCTGTTCTGATGCTGCGACCGCTGATTTTGGCATTGGACAACGATACCGCTTGGAATATGTGTAATACGAATTGCAGAGTCTGTTTTGTTGACGTGCTGCCCACCCGCCCCACTCGCGCGGTAAGTGTCTACCCGAAGATCGGCAGTGTTTACCTCAATATCGATGTTGTCATCCACTTCCGGAGACACAAAGACAGACGCAAATGATGTATGCCGGCGATTGCCAGAATCAAATGGCGATTTACGGACCAGCCTGTGCACGCCGGTTTCAGTGCGCAGCCATCCATAGGCGTATTCGCCTTCGAACTTGATGGTAGCTCCTTTAATGCCCGCCACTTCACCATCAGACACTTCCAGCAATTCCGTTTTAAAACCACGGCGTTCACCCCAGCGCAGGAACATGCGCAACAGCATGTTCGCCCAGTCTTGTGCTTCCGTGCCGCCTGAGCCCGCCTGAATGTCCAGAAACGCATTGTTCTGATCCATTTCGCCGCTGAACATACGTCGAAATTCCAGAGTTTCTAACTGCTTATCCAGCGAATCTATGTCACTGACAATCGAGTTTATAGAATCAGCGTCATCTTCCGCCGCCGACATTTCCAGCAATTCAACTGAGTCGGCCAGACCCTCTTCGAGGTTTTCCAGGGTGGCTACTACGTTTTCGAGGCTGGAACGCTCTCGCCCCAGTTCCTGTGCGCGTTCCGGGTCATCCCAAACACTGGGCTCTGCCAGCTCCAGTTCTACCTCGGTCAGACGTTCTTTCTTGCCAGCATAGTCAAAGATACCCCCTGAGCATTTCGGCACGGCTTTGCATGTCTTTGATGCGCTCGACGACGGGGTTGATTTCCAGCATGTTGGTTCGCAAAAGTAGTGTCAGTGGGCGCGCATTCTAGCTCAGCGAAGGCTGTAGCGCTACGATGATTAGTTGTGCCGATTGGCGACCGCGGTATTCGTTTACATCCAGTTTATACAAGGCCCGAACGGCATTTACAGATTCATCCGGCCATTGCTTCAAGTCTACATTGAATGCAATACCATCCAGCAACAGCTCTGGACGTTGCTTTGGCGCCAGTACCAATTTCAGATGTTTCTCACCAACCAGGCGTTGCTTGACCAGTGTAAATTCACCATCAAACGCAGGCTCGGGGTATGCCTGGCCCCACGGGCCTGCAAAGCGCAATTGTTGCGCGATATCCAGGCAAAACTCTTCAGCTTGTAATTCTCCGTCGCTGTAAGAAGTGGATTGCAGCATCTCTGCATCGCAGTGTTGTTCGACAACCTGCTCGAGCAATTCAGCAAAGCGTGCAAAATTAGTTTCGGGCAAATTTAAGCCGGCCGCCATTGCATGCCCCCCAAACTGTCCAATCAACCTGGGTTCTTTGCGACTGACTTCGTCAATCACATCTCGAATATTGAGGCCAGGAATCGAACGCGCGCTGCCTTTTAATTGGCCCTCATCACTGCGTGCAAATGCAATGGTTGGGCGGTGATACTGGTCCTTAATACGTGAGGCAACAATGCCGATAACACCCTGGTGCCAAGTGGGTTCGAATAAGCATATGCTGCAGCGATCTGCGTTCTCATCGCTGGCATCGACAGTGGCGAGCATACTTTCCGCCTCATTTTTCATGCCGGTTTCAACCCTGCGACGTTCGCGATTGAGGGCATCCAATTCGTGGGCCAGTGCTTTCGCTTCTTCGGTATTGTCGGTCAACAAACATCGAATGCCGATCGACATGTCTTCCATACGCCCGGCGGCGTTCAGTCTAGGGCCGAGCACAAAGCCGAGATCACCGGAGCTGAGGTTTCGATGGTCACGACCAGCACATTCAAGCAGGGCGAGCACGCCGGCGCAGGCTCGGCCGGCTCTGATTCTGCGCAAGCCCTGTTCCACCAGAATGCGATTGTTGAAATCCAAAGAGACCACATCGGCTACTGTGCCTAAAGCCACCAAGTCGAGCAGGCCCGCCAGATTCGGGGCTTGCGTATCGTTTTGTTCAAACCATTGCTCTTCTTTTAATGCACGCCGTAATGCCATCAGCAGATAAAACATTACCCCTACACCCGCGATGGACTTGCTCGCAAACTCGCAACCGGCCTGGTTTGGATTAACAATAGCAACGGCGTCCGGCAGGCCATCGCCAGGTAAATGGTGATCGGTCACGATCACATCAATTCCTAATGTGTTTGCGTGGGCAACCCCGTCAAGCGCGGCGATACCATTGTCTACCGTAACGATTAAGTCGGGCGCACATTGCTTGGCAACGTCTACAATTTCCGGTGTTAATCCATAGCCGTATTCAAAACGGTTGGGCACCAGAAAATCGACATGCGGAAACCCCATAGCGCGCAAACCGCGCACACCAATTGCGCAGCTGGTCGCTCCGTCAGCGTCAAAATCACCCACAATCAGCACGCGCTCTTCCATCGCCAATGCCGCCAGTAGTCGTTCGGTTGCAGCATCCAGGCCGGCCATCGATTCCGGCGGCAACAGGTGCTTTAACTGATAATCAAGCTCTTGATCAGAGCGAACGCCGCGGGCCGCGTACACACGCTGCAACACGGGGGGAACAGAATCGGAGAAGCGCGTTTGCTCACCAGGTGAACGGCGAACAACGTTCAGCGAATTACTGATTGGCTTTGCCCTCAACGTCGGCCGTACAACGCTCTGCAACAAACCGTTGCACCGCCGCTGCGTCATTCGGTAGCACCGTAAAGCGCTCCTCTCGCTCAAACAAATCGCTAAGGTGCGCTGGCAGATCAACGCAAGACGCGACGCCAGATCTCTTTACGGCGTCGGGGAATTTAGCCGGATGCGCCGTGGCCAGCGTAATGATTGGGCCGCTTTCAGCCTGCACATGAGCATACTGCTGAGCCGCGAAAACTCCGGTTGCAGTATGTGGATCTAACAGATAGCCCGTGCGCCTATAGCATTCGGCTATAGTATCGCAGGTTTGTTGGTCATCTGCGCGTGCGCTGGAAAACATGCGCCTTGCCGCCAGCAAGGCGTCATCGCTTAAACGCATTGCGCCAGATTCGGCGCTCATCATGTCGGCAATAGCCGCGCCATCACGCTGGTACAGGTCAAACAACAAACGTTCGAAATTGCTGGATACCATGATATCCATACTTGGCGACAGGGTATGGTGCAACTCGTGCGGCTCACAATCGTTGTCGCTGAGTGTGCGGTGCAAGATGTCATTGCGATTGGTTGCAATGAGCAGGCGCTTGACCGGCAAACCCATCTGACTGGCCAGATAGCCTGCAAAGATATCGCCAAAATTTCCCGTGGGCACAGAGAAGCTGACCTGCCGCCCTGGAGCGCCTAACTGAAATGCCGCGTAAAAATAGTAAACGATCTGCGCCATGATGCGCGCCCAATTAATCGAATTCACCGCAACCAGTTGGCGCCCATCGGGCAAAAATGACTGGTCGGCAAAGCTTGCTTTAACAATGGCCTGGCAGTCATCAAAATTACCTTGCACGGCAATGTTGAATACGTGATTGTCGAGTACTGTGGTCATTTGCCTGCGCTGCACCTCGGATACCCTCTGGTGCGGGTGCAGAATAAAAATATCCACATGCTCACCGTGCCGACACCCTTCAATAGCTGCCGAGCCAGTGTCACCCGAGGTTGCACCCAATATCGCGACACGTTGATTGCGCTTGCTGAGCACGTGATCAAACAGACGACCAAGCAACTGCAATGCAATATCTTTGAACGCCAGCGTTGGCCCATGGAACAGTTCGAGCACCCATTCATCGTGCCCTAACTGAACCAGTGGGGTAACTGCCGAATGCGCGAACTCGGCGTAGCTGTCATTGATCATATCGCGCAGCGCATCGTTCTCTATTTCACCGTCAACAAACAGAGACAATATCTCGAATGCGAGCTGAGCATAGGGCAATGTCGCCAAACGCTGCAGATCAAGGTCGGTAAACGTAGGCAGTTTTTCCGGGACATACAAGCCCCCATCACTGGCTAGACCTGCCAGCAATACATCTTCAAATCCCAGCGCAGGTGCTTTGCCGCGAGTGCTTATGTATTTCATAGTGTGCTTAACCCAGGTTTTCCACACGCAGGCGTACGATCGGTGCCGCATTTGCGGTGAGGCTCTGCACTCCATCGATAGCCTGTTGCAGGGTTTTCTGGCAGGTTTTATTGGTCAGCAAAATGAGCGGCACTGTTTTCTCGTCGTCGGCCGGCTGTTTTTGTATCACGGCTTCAATACTGATACCTACATCGGAGAACTGACGAGTAATTGTGGACAGCACTCCCGGCTCATCCAACACACTCAAGCGCAAATAGAAGGCAGTTTCCACGTCTTCTATGTCGACAATATCCGGTGACTCAAGCGCGGTTTGAGATACCGATAACGGTGGCACCTGCTGGCTTGAGCCACCGTCGATGACACGCGCGACATCAACTATGTCTGCAATCACTGACGACGCTGTTGCATCGCCGCCAGCACCGGCTCCATAGTGCAGGGTTGCGCCAACGGCGTCGCCCTTAATCAATACTGCGTTCATCACACCGTCTACATTGGCTATCAGTCGCTTCTCAGGAATCAGCGTTGGATGCACTCGCAGCTCCACTCCCCGCGCGCCCATGCGCGCAATGCCCAGGTGCTTGATGCGATAGCCCAATTCTTCCGCAAAGGCGACGTCAACCAAATCCAGCGTGGTAATGCCCTCGGTGAACGTTTTATCAAACTGCAATGGCATACCAAAGGCAATAGCCGCCAGAATTGCCAACTTGTGCGCGGCATCAATACCTTCAACGTCAAACGTAGGGTCCGCTTCGGCGTAGCCTTTTTTCTGGGCTTCTTTCAATACGTCATTAAAATCACGCCCGGCCGAACGCATTTCCGTCAATATAAAATTACCTGTGCCGTTGATGATTCCGGCCAGCCATTCAATGCGATTGGCCGACAAGCCCTCGCGCAAGGTTTTAATAATGGGTATACCACCAGCAACGGCGGCTTCAAAACAGACCTGCACACCATTCGCGCTGGCGGCAGCGAACAATTCGTTACCGTGCTCGGCAATCAATGCTTTGTTAGCGGTAACCACGTGCTTGCCATTGCCAATCGCGCGCAACACCAGCTCTTTAGCCAGCTCGGTGCCACCAATCAACTCAATCACAATGTCTATTTCAGGGTCATCAGCTGGCGCAAATACGTCTCGACTGACGCGAATGCCTTCCAGAGAGCACAGCGGATTGTCGCGCCGTGCGCCGACGTGCGCCAGTTTCAGAGGCCTCAAGGCGCGGGCGTTAATCAATTCTCCATTGCGCTTTAGAACGTTAACCACTGAGCTACCGACCGTGCCCAGACCGCACAGGCCTAATTGTATTGCGTCAGTCACTGCTCACCGCCCTATCTGTGGAAAGGCGCGTATTCTATAGCATTAGAAAATCCGGGGGAACTAAGCGGCTAATTCAATTGGCTGTCACGCCCAGATAGCTGGCGGATCGCTGAACACTAGGGCAGCTCTGAAAAATACCCGATGCCTCTGGCTTACAGGCGACTCCAGCATTGAGGCGCGAGTTTGCAGGCATACTGGCCGTACGTCAAAAACTCGCAACGAAAAGGCTGGAGTCGCCTGTAAGCCCCGGAGGGCGCGGCCTGTAGCGCACCGTGACTTTGTTGCGCTCCTCGCCAGGGACAACCAGCACTGGCCTTCGGAACGCGCCTCATCACGGCACGCTACAGGCCACGCAGAGGCATTGGGTATTTTTCAGAGCTGCCCTAGTTTGCGGCAAGACCAAGTGCTTGAGCCAAACTGGCCGCGGGCATATAGCCGGGAAGTAAACGCCCATCAGACGTGATCATTGCTGGTGTGCCCTGTATGCCCATTTCCTGGCCCATTCGGTATTGCCGCGCTACCGGATTGGCGCAACTTGCCGCCGGAATCTGCTCGCGATTTTTAAGTCGGGTCATGGCCGTTTGTTGGTCATCGGCGCACCAGGCAGATACCAGCTTGTCAAAAGACGGGGAGCCGACACCCGCGCGTGGAAAAGCCAGATAACGGACTTCAATGCCCAAGGCATTGAGTTCAGGCACTTCGCGATGCAGCTTCTGGCAATACCCACAGTCAACATCGGTAAATATCGTAACAGTTGCCTTCTTCACTTGCGGCGAAAATACAATCATATCTGATTGTTTGATGTCGGCCAGCATTTCAACACGTTCCGACTCCCGCGCGGCTTCGGCCAGATTCACCAGCCCGGTTGGGCGAACTTCAAACAGATCGCCTGTCAAAAAGAAGCCGCCGTCTTTGGTGGTGTATACAGTAGGGCCATTGTTAATCGATGCCTTATAAAGATTCTCTATCGGCGTGGCCTGAACATTGCCAACCACCAGATCGGGGCGAGCCTGCATGATGCGTTTTCGGATCGTATCAACAATACTCGCATCCACTTTGCTGGCAGCAGGCGCTTCGGCCTGGGCGTTGAACACGAAACTGTTCTGGGATATTACCAGCAATGCCAGCAACAAATAACGAATGCGATTGATCATGTGTGCTTCCAAAAAGTTCTCATTCAGGGCTTAGACGAAATACGTTCAGCATAGTTCATATCAGGGTTCATATCAGGCGCGCGGATGATGCACACTGTGCAATTCCTGCAAACGCTGCTTGGCCACGTGGGTGTATATTTGAGTGGTTGACAAGTCACTGTGCCCCAGCAGCAATTGTACCACTCGCAGATCAGCACCGTGATTCAGCAAGTGTGTGGCAAACGCGTGCCGCAAGGTGTGCGGTGACAGTGGCTTCTCAATACCCGCGCGCAACGCATAGTGCTTCAATCGGTGCCAAAATGCCTGACGGGTAAGCGCATTACCGTTTCTGCCAGGGAACAAAAATTCGCTTGGATTATTATTGAGCAGCTCTGGTCTGGATTGTTCGAAATACGCCTGCAGGCATTGCTGTGCCGGCAGCCCCATTGGCACAAGACGCTCTTTACCCCCTTTGCCGATGACTTGCACCACGCCTTGCGCAAATGAGACCTGGTCAATGCGCAGCGTCACCAACTCCGTCACTCGCAAGCCGCAGGCATACAGTACTTCCAACATGGCTCGATCACGGTGCTCCAGGGGTTTGTCGATGTCAGGGCAGGCCAATAAAGCGTCCACGTCGGCCTCGGTGAGAGATTTCGGCAATGGGCGCCCTAGTTTGGGGCTGTCAATTGTCAGTGTTGGATCCGACTTGATGCGGCCTTCCCGCAATTGATAGCGATAAAAGCCGCGCAGGCAAGACAATACCCTGGCCGCCGAGCGCGCTGATTGGCCGGCTTCCATTAGGTATGAGAAATATTCCAGTAGATCCGCGTCTCCGACCAGCAACGGTTCACGCCCCGACAGAGATAACCACTTCAGGTAAGACTGCAAGTCGGTACGATACGCGCCCAGCGTATTTTGGCTGAGACCCTTCTCTACCCAAAGAGCATCCAGATAGTGGTCGACGATGGAAAACATGGTTTCACAATAACAAAAGGCAGCCGGTATAGGCTGCCTTTCGAAATGTGCATAAGCCGCTTTGCGGCCAAAATGGCCTATTTTGCGAGCTTTTCCTTGATACGCGCCGCTTTACCACTGAGCTCGCGCAAGTAGTACAACTTGGCCTGGCGCACGTCGCCACGACGCTTTACTTTAATCTCTGCAACCAGCGGGCTGTAGGTTTGGAACGTTCGCTCCACACCAACACCGTGCGAAATTTTGCGAACAGTAAAGGCAGAATTCAGGCCACGATTGCGCTTACCAAGCACAACACCTTCATAGGCCTGTAATCGCTCGCGGCTGCCTTCCTTTACACGCACCTGAACAACAACCGTGTCGCCTGGTGCGAAATCTGGAATATCCTTGCTCATCTGCTCTTGTTCAAGCGCTGTGATGATCTTGTTGCTCTTGCTCATTGGTCTTCTACCTTCGTTTGTTGCCGCGCGTGCGCCAGCATTTTACTCTGTTGTTCGTTCAGCTCGGCCCCGCTTTCAAGCAGGTCCGGCCGTCGTTGCCAGGTGCGGGCAAGTGCCTGCTCCGCGCGCCACTGGCGAATTTTTTCATGGTCACCGCTCATTAACACTGAGGGCACCTGTCTCTCACCCACTCTCTCAGGGCGAGTGTAGTGAGGGTAATCCAACAAACCGTCCGAAAACGAGTCTTGTTGCGCAGATTGCTCATCACCCAGTGCTCCTGGCAATAAGCGAATCACGGCGTCCATCAGTAACATGGCAGGAATTTCCCCACCTGAAACAACAAAGTCGCCAATAGACCACTCTTCGTCAACGTGCTCTTCAATAAAGCGCTCGTCAACTCCCTCATAGCGCCCTGCCACCATAATCACGGCTGGCAAGGTGCTGAATCTCTCCACCGCAGCCTGCGTTATTCGCTGACCTTGTGGTGACAGGTACACAACAGGTGCGCCTGCCGGCATGCGTTCTTTTAGGTGCGCCAGGCTATCGGCCAGTGGCTGCACTTTCATGACCATACCCGGGCCGCCGCCGTAGGGTTTGTCATCCACCGTTCGGTGTTTATCCGTGGTGAAATCCCTGGGATTCACCACGCTCACGTCAAGCAAGCCCTGCTCGACGGCTCGGCCGCTGACGCCATACTCCGTCAATGCGGCAAACATGCCCGGGAACAAACTCAACACACCTATATGCATGTTAAAAGTCCGGGGCCCACTGCACGCGTATACAACCTAGCTGCAGATCAACGTGTTCTATCACATCACCCGGCAACCAGGGTATCAACCGTTCCTGCTCGTCCAGTGCACCTTCCACACCTTTGCCATGCACAACAAGCACATCATTAGCGCCCGTTTCCAGCATGCCGCTGACAATACCCAGCAACACCGGCTCACCGTTGTGCTGTGTCACCACTTGCAAACCCTGCAACTGATGCCAGTAATACTCGCCTTGCGCCAGCCGCGGCAAATCCGTGGTACTGATCGCAATGTTGCAACCGGCCAACTCTTCAGCGCGATTGCGGTCTGTGCTGCCCTTTAAGCGAACCACCAGTCGCTTGCCCTGCCAGCGCAGCTCTTCCCATTCAACTGCTTGCCAATCGCCCTGCGCTCCGCGCCCCTGCGATGGTCTGATATACCATTGCCTGTAGTCTGCAATGCTGTCTGGCGTTTCCGTAAACGCCTGTAACTTATTCCAACCTTTGATGCCGTGAGGCCCGTGCAATTGGCCGATAATCACTTTATCGGCCGCCCCTTTTTCAAATACCTCTGCACTGGCCATAGCGACTGCACCTGGCGCACTGTGTAGGCACCAGCGGCTGGTAACGTGTGTTTAGCTCGCAGCCGCCTCGCTGCCGCTTTCAGCTGAAGCCGCAACAGTCGCACCGGTTTGTGCCGCCTCTTTAACCAGCTTGGCAACTCGATCTGACAACTGGGCACCATGGCTCAACCAATAGTCGATTCGACCTTGATCAACCCTAAGCCGCTGTTCCTGGCCTCTGGCCACCGGGTTAAAGAAACCAACCCGTTCAATATAACGGCCATCTCTGGCTCGTCGGCTATCGGTCACCGTGAGGTGATAAAAAGGCCGCTTTTTGGCGCCGCCGCGTGACAATCTGATCGTAACCATCGTTTTCTCGTAGTGGTCGCTGGCAGCTTTACCAGCTCAGGTGCTAATCACACCGATTACGGTCGCGCACATCGGCACAACCCTGATTTCAAAGGCGGCGTATTCTACGGTAATCTGCCGGTGTTTGAAAGAGGTTTTGATCACCTTCCAGGGAAGGCACCCCCACCGGGCGGCATGGCGCCGCCAAGGCCGCGCATCATGTTCTGCAAACCGCCTTTTTTGCCCATTTTCTTCATCATTTTCTGCATCTGCTTGTGCTGCTTGAGCAGACGGTTCAAATCCTGAATATTGGTACCGGAGCCTTGTGTAATGCGCCGTTTGCGTGAGCCATTGAGTACGTCTGGATTGCGCCGTTCTCCGGGAGTCATGGAGTTGATGATTGCCTCCATTTGCGAAAATACTTTGTTATCCACCTGCTGTTGTGCCATTTGCGACAAGTTGCTCATGCCTGGCATTTTATCCAGCATGCTGGTAATGCCGCCCATATTGTTCATTTGCTGCAGCTGATCTCTGAAGTCCTCAAGGTCAAAGCGCTTGCCTTTTTTGATCTTACGAACCAGCTTGTCGGCTTTCTTGCGGTCGATTTTCCGCTCAGCTTCCTCAATCAGCGACATCATGTCGCCCATACCCAGTATGCGAGAGGCTATTCGCTCGGGGTGGAAAAGCTCCAGCGCGGCCACTTTTTCACCAACCCCCATAAATTTAATGGGCTTGCCGGTAATTGTACGCACTGACAGCGCGGCCCCACCGCGTGTGTCGGCATCCGCTTTGGTTAGCACAACTCCAGTTAACGGTAGAGCGTCATTGAACGACTTGGCGGTATTGGCCGCGTCCTGACCGGTCATGGCATCTACCACGAACAACGTTTCTGCTGGCGTGATACTGGCATGCAGCTGCTGGATTTCATCCATCATGTCCGTATCGACGTGCAGGCGGCCGGCCGTATCAACAATCACTACGTCCAGGTGCTTCTTTCTGGCATGATCAATCGCGGCTTCAGCGATACTCACCGGTTTTTGGTCAGTAGTGCTTGGAAAGAACTCCACCTGCACTTCGCTGGCAAGGGTCTCCAACTGCTTAATCGCCGCCGGACGATACACATCGGCGCTCACCACCAACACAGATTTCTTGAGTTCACCTTTTATATAGCGTGCCAGCTTGGCAACCGAGGTCGTTTTACCAGCGCCCTGCAAGCCCGCCACAAGAATCACGGCCGGTGGCTGAACCGCCAGATTCAAACCCGGGTTCTCGCCGCCTATTACGGCCTCCAACTCATCCTGAACAATTTTCAGGAATTCCTGGCCAGGACTTAAGCTGCTCGCAACCTCCTGACCCACCGCTCGCTGCTTAACCGCGTCAACAAAGCTTTTCGCGGCCGGTAAGGCTACATCCGCTTCGAGCAGCGCCAGGCGCACCTCACGAAGCGTATCCTGGATATTCTCTTCGGTCAGGCGCGCTTGGCCAGTTACCTTTTTGAGTGATGTGGAAAGTCGATCACTGAGCGATTCAAACATATTGATGAATTCATACTTGAGGCTGAGTCAAGGCCTAGTATAACGCTACACTCGATATTCGGCGTATACTTTGCCAATGATTTATGCCACCGGCCTGGCCGCTATTGCCTTCTACCTCGCCTCGAGCGCTGACCTGTTTCGCAGGGTGCGCAAAGGCTTTGTGCCCAACAGGCCCTGGGGGCTGTCTATTGTATTCGTCTCACTAGCCCTGGTGCTGCACGCGTCTACGGCGTATCCGCTTGTAGTCTCTGAGCAGGGTTACAACTTCAGTTTTTTTCAGATCTCTTCGCTGATTTTTCTGGCCATCAGCTTTATGGGCTTGCTAACGCTGTTAAGCAAACAGCCGGTGCATAGCCTGTTACTGGTGCTGTTTCCTTTCGCTGCAATCGCGATTGCATGCTCTTTATTTCTCAGTTCCAACTACACACCAAGACTCGATATGCAGCCCGGCGTTGCTGCACATGTATTGCTGTCAGTGGTGTCTTTGGGCTTGCTGACCGCGGCAGCCATACAGTCGTTGCTTCTGTATGTACAGATGCAACAGCTAAAACATCGGCAAACGCGCGGCGTGATTGAGGCGCTGCCTCCGCTGCAAACAATGGAGTGGTTGCTGTTCAAAATTCTGCTGGCGGGGCTGGTGTGTTTGAGCCTGGCATTGGTTCTTGGCGGCATCTATGTAGACGATTTGTTTGCCCAGCACCTGGCGCACAAAACGGTCTTTTCAATTGCGTCCTGGCTGGTGTTTGCTGCTCTGCTTTGGGGTCGTTACCAACTGGGCTGGCGCGGTCTTACGGCCGTAAAAATGACGCTGACTGGACTGATCCTGCTAACCATTGGGTTTTTTGGCACCAAGTTGGTGTTGGAAATGATATTGCGGTAATAGCCAGGGGCGGCGGCCGGGGGGCACAACACTTGCCTTTGCGCCTGATTTTCTGCACTATATTCGGCCAATAATCATGGAAGCAGTCCTTCTTTGAACGACGCGCCGCTGGGATGGCTGTTCGCCACCCTCTTCATACTTATCGCCTGCTCTGCCTTTTTCTCCAGCTCCGAAACCGGAATGCTGTCGCTCAATCGTTATCGATTGAAGCACCTTAGCAAAAAGAAGCACGCCGGAGCGCGCCGTGCCAGCGCCCTGCTGAAAACACCCGATCGATTAATCAGCCTGATTCTGATCGGCAATAACCTGGTCAACTTCACCGCATCTGCCATTGTGACGCTTATCGGCTTTCGCCTCGCCGGCGACGCAGGTATCGCGGCTGCCACTTTTGTGTTCACCATGGTTGTGCTGGTGTTTGCTGAGATTACCCCTAAAACCATCGCCGCGTTGCACCCCGAGAAAATCGCCTTTCCCGCCAGCGCGCCATTGAAATTTCTGCTCCGCGTTCTGCACCCTATTGTATGGCTGGTGAATCTGTTCACTAACATGCTGCTGCGCGTTATAGGCGTTGACGTGCACAAAAACGAAGAGCAACTGAGCAGCGATGAGTTAAGAACAATTGTCGGTGAAGCCGGACCGCATATTCCCGAGCGCCATCAGGCCATGTTGCTCAACATTCTCGATCTGGAGGAGGTACGAGTTGACAGCATAATGATTGAGGACCACGACATTCTCTGCCTTGATCTGCATGATGATGACGACACATTGATCAAACAAATTCAGGAGTGTGAATTTGCCCGAGTGCCAGTCATTGAAGGCGAACTGGACAAAATGCGCGGCCAGCTTTCATTGCGCCGAGTGTCGCGGTTTCTGTACGACGGCAAACTGGACCGGCAGGCGCTGCTTAGCCAGTTACGCGAGCCCTACTTTATTCCTGAGAGTACGCCACTGAACACGCAGATGTTCAATTTCCAAAAGAACAAGCGGCGGTTGGCGTTTGTTGTCGATGAGTACGGCGAAATTCGAGGCCTGGTCACGCTGGAAGACATTCTGGAAGAGATTGTGGGTGAGTTCACATCGAATCTGGCTCTCGATCCTGATGAAATTATTCCGCAAACAGACGGTACCTGTTTGATCGCCGGTACCGCTCACATTCGTGATATCAACAAACAACTCAGCTGGGAACTTCCCGTTGATGGACCGCGCACCTTGAGCGGCTTGTTGGTCGACCGGCTGGAAACATTCCCGGACGCCAATGTCGCCCTCAAAATCGACAATTATGTGTTTGAAGTGATGGACACCGACAAAAACAAGATCCGCATGGCACGTGGGCAAGCAGTGCGCGCCAGTGACCGATAGCTGCACCGATAGCTGCTCCGATAGCTGCCTAAAAAGATCATGCCCTTATGCGTCGGCAGGATCGGTCGCATACATCAATAGCTCCCCTTCCGCATAACCATGCCCTGCAGTCAGCCCCATCCGATGCCGCAAGCCGGCCGACAGCAGTTTATGACCTGGTCGATAAACCCGTAAGTCGCCGTTGGCATCGGCCAGGTAAAAAGGCTTGCCGGTTTTTCGAACCAGCCTGGTGTCACTGCCGGAAAACAAGTGTCGATGCGGCCCGTGCGCACCGTGGGTGTGCCAGAACGCAACGATCTCGGCACCTTTGGGCATTGGCAACTGTATACGCACCCGATCTTGACCCGGCTTGCCTCTGGCCACCAGGTAGCGATAAACAGGTCTGTCATCGTCGCTTTCATCGGCGTTTGGCAGGGCAATAATGGCGCCCAGATATTCCCTGTCTTCGCGAATAGAATGCGGGTTGAACCGCGCAACAGCGGCTTCAACAGCGTGCCTTTCACTGGCAAAGCGTTCAAGGCTTAGTAACGCGCGCTTGCCTAAATCCTGAGCAAGGCCGTGCCCCCCTTTCTCCGTCCATCGCTGCCGCGCCGCTGGTGCATGCTCCTCATTTGGGGTGGCCGCGCCACCGATTGTTCCTCGGTCTGTAGGCACTATTGTCAGTGTGGCGCTTTCAGCCTGCGAGGGGAATGGCAACGCTTGCCCCAGCAGACTGATTGCCAACACCAGCCCCAACCGGCGGCGCGACGACCAGACTCGACCATTTAGCGAGCTGATATTCATCGCTTGGCTCCTTTGGAAAGTCGTACAGCGCACAGTGTTGCAGCGAACAACACGCTTTCCCTGTCGAAAACGCAACGCGACAGAATGCTTTCCATAAGCTTCCTGAAAAAATCTAATGGAAACCTTTGGGAACCAATTTTTGGCTTTAGTATCTGACTATTAAGGGGCAGATTCGAAAGCGATAATCAGGAATCAGCACAGTTGAATGGATTGGTGGGGTCGGAGTTAAGCGTTGACCAGATGCAGGCATTACATGTCGGCTTCTATCTGGGCGATTGGGTGGTTCAACCGTTAAAGGGCACGATAGAGTGCGGTGAGATCAGCAGGCATCTGGAACCCAAGGTGATGGATGTGTTGGTCTGCCTTGCCGGTGACCCTGGCGAAGTATGTCGTCGTGAAGATTTACTGGAGTGCGTGTGGGGCGATGTCGTCGTCAGTGAAGAGGTGCTAACACGCTGTATATCGGAACTGCGCTCCGCGCTCGGTGATACGGGCAAAACACGAAACTACATCCAGACTTTGCCAAAGCGCGGCTATCGACTTCTAAAACCGGTTCGAGCGCTTCGGAGTAACGCCATCCAGTCGATCTCTTCTGCCCCAAACTCAGATTTTTCAGACCATGATATTGGTTGTGAAACAGTGGCCCAGGCACCAAACGCTGGGAGAAGCAGCACCACTCACGCGGGCTTCACACGCGCGGCGATGAACCCGCGAACCATAAAGCCATGGCTGGTCGCAGGGTTTCTGCTACTTTGCAGTGCTGGAATCTGGCGCTATTTGGCCGGAGATCAGCTGAACGCACCTGATGCCAACCCACATGACGCCACCAGCGCCAACAGTCAAACAGAACTCGCAGCCGTTGAAACGCAGCCGTCGGTAACGCAGCCAAGCGCGGTCAACACGGTTGCTGTATTGCCGTTTGTGAATTTAAGCGGCGATGCGGAAACCAACTATTTCGCCAACGGCATTACTGCTGACATTCGCAACACGTTGGTAAGACTTGGCGCTGAGAATTTGCGGGTTGTTGCACGCACCTCGTCAGAGGCCTTTCGTGGGCGCGCAATTGATATTCGAAGCATAGGCGATCAATTGGGTGCCAACCTTATTGTAGAAGGCACCGTGCGCATTAGCGACCAGCGAGTTCGCGTAACCGCACAATTAACCAAAGCAGATGATGGTTTTCCCGTATGGGCAGAGCGCTTTGAGCACGACCTCAGCGACGGCTTGATCATTCAGAGCGCCATTGCTGATGACATTGTGCAACAGCTGATACCCAATGATGACGAACGTCAATCATCGCATTCGCACGAAGCCAATCTGAAAGCGTATGACTATTATCTGCTTGGCCGGCACCACTGGAATCGGCGCACGCCGGAAGCACTTGACCTTGCCGATAATTATTTTCGCAATGCACTGGACCAGGACCCTGATTATGCACTGGCGCTGGCCGGCCTGGCTGACACCTTCATTCTTCGCGAGGAGTATGGCGGCAACAACCCGGAAAATGCTGTGCAGCTCGCACAGGAATTGGTATCACGCGCTTTGTCGCTGCAACCGCTGCTTGGCGAGGCACATGCCAGCAAAGGCATGATCGCTAACCACCTCGGAGATCCGGTGCAAGCAGAAGCAAGTTATCGCAAAGCGGTTGAACTGAAACCCAGTTACTCCATGGGCCGTATGTGGTTGGGTAATTTGCTGCTTAGAAACAACGAAGCCAATGAAGCCTTTGAACACTTCAGCGAAGCGCTGCAATTTGACCCACTGAATCCCATTGTGCAACAAAATCACTTACGCGCCTTAAGCTTGATGGGTCGCTATGAAGAGGCCGCTAGATTGGCAAAGGCCTATTTTAATGACACACCCTCCGATCATTTCCTCAAAACATGGATGTACGCGATGTTGGATGCAGGCCGCTACGATGAACTGCTGAGGTTTGCAGTAAGACATACTTTTTCCGAAGAGTATGCAGACTATGGTACAGAGCTTGTTATTGAAGCACTGATTATGCTGCAGCGCTTTGATGAGGCCAAAAAACTGTATGTACAATTATCGGAACGTTTGAGCGACGCCAAAAAAGGCTTCTTTCTAGCCACCTTGGGCACCGCACTTCGTGATACCGACAAATTGCGCCAGGCAGCCAACTTAATGGCGGCTGACAACAGCAAACTTAATCCCTTTGCAGATTGCAAAGCGAATTACGTTCATTTTTGGCAGGCCATTTCAGCACATATTGAACGCGACTTCCAAACTGCGGCGCAGCTGAGCGAACGCGCACTGACAGACAACACCGCCGGCTGCCTTAGCCACCCGGTCAGGCGAGCAGAAATTGAAGCATACTATATAGACTCACTTACTCGGTCCGGACAAAGTGCTAAGGCAGTGAATGCCGCAGAACGCGCGCAGCAATTTTTGGCCCACGCTGTCGATCGTGGACGAAACGGCCTGGATGTTGCCTTCAGTCGAATGGCATTGCACATTGCCGCGGGCGATACAGCCGCCGCACAGCAAGAAATGGCGACCATGCAAAACAACGACTGGCAGTACTATGCAAAGCTTGCACACATGCCTCTGTTCGATGATTATCGCGACCAGCTACACGACACGATGGGTCACAATGCTCAACAGTTTGCGATGATGCAAAAAGACTGTAAAGACATCGGCATGACCAAGTTTGGTTTATAAAACCTTTGGCTCATCGGGTTCTGTTCAAGCTTTTTCGAACACCAGGATAAACCGGTCAGTCTTACCCCGCACCGCCGGGTCAAACACATAGGTATCACGCGGGTCATCGGCATTGCGCAAGGCATCGCTGCTCTCAACCAGCTTGAAACCATTGTTAGCGAAATCACGAATAACAAACGCTTCATCGATGCGATGATACTTGTCAACGGCCTCTATGGCCGAGCCTGTCGTTGCCGAGTGATCGACAATTACGACCCGACCATCCGGCTTCAGCGCGGCATGCAATTGCTTATAAACTTGCTCAACATCAATTGCCGGCCAACCCTCTTCTTCATTCACCCAGTGAAGGTCATGATATGACATGACCGCCAACACAGCATCAAGCGACTCGTCCGCCATATCAAGGGCATCTAATTCGCGTTTGATCACAGACAATTGACTCGGCGCGCCATTACCGAAGCGTTCGCTCAGCGCTTTCTCGGCAAACGTCGCATACGCGCTGTTATTGTGCGCCCATACCCTTCCTTCTTCTCCCACCAAGTTGGCGAGCAGAGCGGAGTAATAGGCTCCGCCGGCAAACAGATCAAGCACGGTATCGCCGGGTTCCAATCCAAGTAAGCCAAGCACCAGTTCGGGCTTACTCCGCAGGTCTCTTTGCAGGTCGTCAACACTGCGACCTGGTGCACGCAAGGCATTGCGAATGGGCGCAGGTAGCGCAGCCACCTTTAGAGAACGCTCTCTGACTGCGCGAAACTCGCTGTCTTCACTCCATTGCGGCAGAGCATCGCTATTTGCCAACTCATAACCAATCTGGAAATACAGCGCCATATCTTCCAGCATGCCCTGCAAATTCCAGTCCGCTCGGTATTCATCACCCGGCTTGTGATAGCGATTCGCGGTGTAATCAGCTTGCTGTTCCAACCCCCAGCCCTCGGGTCGGTCTCTGTAATCAACGCCGCTCTCTGCGTACAGGGCCGGCACCCCTTTTTTAGCGAAATTAAAATGATCAGAGCGATAGTAAAAGCCTTTTTCCGGCGTTGGTTCCGGTTTTAGCACACGATCCTGGGCAGCGGCGGCCCGCAGCAGATAATCATCCAATTCGGAGGCTCCATAGCCAACCACCGTCACATCATGGGTAGGCCCAAGCACATTGGCCGCGTCGATGTTGATATTGGCGATGGTACTGGCAAGATCGTAAACCGGGTTTTCGGCGTAATACCTGGAACCCAGCAAACCTGACTCTTCGGCCGTCACCGCCAGAAACACTATGCTGCGTTCTGGCGCTTTTGGCAGCGCCTTAAACGCCGCGGCCAGCTCCACCAGGGCTGCCGTGCCTGTGGCGTTATCCACCGCACCATTAAAAATTTGATCGCCGTCGCCCTGGCGTTTGCCAAGGTGGTCCCAGTGCGCGGTGTAAATAATGGTTTCTTCAGGGCGCTCAGAACCACTTATGCGCGCAATCACATTGCGTGAGTCCGATTGCTCAATGGTATTGCTGAACGAAACCGAAGCCTCAATACCCAATGCAGTCGCGGCAAAATCACTGCCCAGTGCCTGCTGTTTTGCGGTGTCATAGTCTTTACCAGCGCGCGCAAATAACGCCTTTGCCACGTCAAGCGTTACCCACCCTTCTACCTGAGCGCGGGACATGTTTTTGTCTTTCGCATACAGGTCAAATTGCGGTCCGGACCAACTGCCAGACACCACATCCCATGGGTATCCCGCCGCGTCTGTTTCGTGAACTATGATGGCACCCGCCGCGCCCTGTCTTGCCGCTTCTTCGTATTTGTAGGTCCAACGCCCGTAATAGGTCATCGCGTTGCCCTTAAAGACTGCCGGGTCCTGAGTTGCGAAGCCCGGATCGTTCACCAGAATGACGGCCGTTTTGCCCTTCATATCTACGCCATCGTAGTCATTCCAGTTGTACTCCGGGGCAACAATGCCGTATCCAACGAACACCAGCTCGGAGTCAGTCAAACTACTGGCTGTTTCCACGCGCTTGGTCCACGCCATGAATTCGCTACCGTATGCCAGCGTTTGCACGGTACTGGCCTGCTCAGTATCGGCTGCTGACGTTAAGGTCATTGTCATGTTCGGGTCAGCCTCGATTGACACCAATGACGCTGATTGAAACCAGGAATCACCGTTGCCAGGTTCCAGACCCAATGCTTTAAACGCATCTCTAAGATGCTTGATGGTCTTCGCTTCCCCGGTGCTGGCAGGTTGGCGGCCTTCAAACTCGTCGGACGCCAGGATCTCTATATTGCGATGCAGGCGCTGCTCGTCAAAAGCCGGCTCGATGGCCGCAGTGCTCGACTCCGCAGGTGTTGATTCTTGCGCACTTTGCGGCGCTATTGGGGCATCTTCCGTGGAATCGCCACCGCAGGCCGCCAGGGTCAGGGCCAAAACACCGAGCACCGCGAAGCGCAAACTGCGTATTGTGATGGGAAATTGCCTGGCTGGCTTGGCGTCTGAACTGCGCCGCTGGATGGTCTGATTCATAGAACCTCCCTAATGGACCGTTTTAATTTTGCTACCGCTGGGCACAGTTTAACGCAGTAGAAGTGGCCAGCGTGATAGAATCGTGCGATGGAGCAAAGTAAGCGCAGCTTTCTGGAAGAATTATTCCGGCAGAACGGCCAACCGCTGGTGCGGTTTCTGTCCGCCAAACTTCGCGACCCGCAGCAAGCGGACGAAATCGCGCAGGAAGCCTATTTGCGCATGCAGAAACTGCATGAGCCCGAGCGGTTGGATAATGCACGGGCATTTTTGTTCCAGGTGGCCGCCAACATGGCGACGGATCAATTGCGACGCCAGCAATTGCACCACAAGTACGTTCAAGCCCAGCTGGAGAGAAGCCTCGCTGATAATGAGGTCAGCGTAGACGTTGAACACGGGCCGGTAGAGCAACTACTCGCAGAAGAACGGGTGGCACAAATTAATGCTGCACTGGACAGTATGAAGCCCAAACCGAGACAGGCTTTTTTGCTGCATCGGCGCAGCGGGTTGAGCTACAGTGAAATCGCCAAAGAAATGGGGGTGTCGGTCAGCAGTGTAGAAAAATACATTCTCGCGGCCTTGAAACATTTCCGTGATAAAGCGGTCTTAGGTAGGGATTAGCCCGACAAACGGCAGGTTTAGAAAAAAAAGAAAAATATCCGATATTTTGCACTTAAAACAATGAGGGATGCGGCGGTTTAATCGTCTTATTAGTGAACAGCAGCAAGCTATAGTTAATTCAGCAGTCATGGCCAGCAAATCAGGGAACAATCATTGAGTGATTCACACGGAAAGACCGCTCAATCTTCTGCCAAGGCGTCTTTGCAAGACGAGGCCAGTGTATGGATTGCCCGTTTGAGCAATGACCAGGCAACTGAGCAAGATCATCAGCGTTTCGCGCTGTGGCTAGGCAAAAGTGCCAAACATCGTGAAGCCTACGATCAAATGGAATCCTTGTGGCTGGACCTGGGTTGCGTCAAATACACTTCTCTGGACACGACTGCGCAGCGTGAGAATCAGCCTCTGCCTGGCGAAGGTCAGCTGATTGTCAGTGACAAGGCAGCAAAAGCGAGTTCATTCTGGCAGAAACCCTGGATAAAAACCCGGTTCATTGCATCATTCGCATTTTGTGCGGCAGTAGCGGTAGCCTTACTTCCCAAGGCTACGGAAACGGCAAGTACGCAACAACTGGCCACGGCCATTGGCCAGCACAGTGTGGAGTCGCTGGCAGACGGCTCCATTGTCCAACTCAATACAAATACTCGACTTGAGGTCAGTTACTCAGACTCTCAGCGCGACGTGACACTGTCGCAAGGCGAAGCCCACTTCAGTGTGAAGAAAGACCCTCAACGACCTTTCGTGGTGCATATTCCCGGTGGTTCGGTGGTGGCGGTAGGTACGGCGTTTAATATCGAAATAGAACCCCAGCACACTCTGGTGACAGTCACCGAGGGTGTTATACGGGTCGAGGAACAAAATGATAGCGCCCTGCCTGCCGACACTGTCACTGCGCGGCTAAATGATCAGGTGCGAATCAGCCCGGCAGGCGGCTTAAAGCGCGAACGCATTCCGGATGATCATCAGATTACCGCCTGGCTTGAGCAAAACATGGTGTTCAAGAATGTGAGCCTGGCTCAAGTAGTTGCGGAACTGAACCGCTACAGTGAGAAGAAAATCAAGATCAGTGATGCCAGTCTGGCGTTTATGCCGGTATCAGGGGTATTCAAGACCGATCAGCCAGCACAAACCTTACAAGCGATAGAAGCTTCTCTGGGCCTTGAAAGCAAGGCACAAGGGAGCATTATTCTGCTGCATAAGCGCGGTTAATCTCGCCCGCGTCCTCCATTGACCTCGACAGGCCAATTCCTGGCCTGACATCATTATCAGTCCATAGTCTGCCTGCAGTTTAGGTAAATCGGGCGTCAGCAAGTAGAATAACGCTGTCGTTACTTCATGTGTAAGAAATATCCGGCCCAGTGCTGTTCTACATGGTTAGGAAACACTCTCTATCAAAGCGCGGCAAGCATCTTGCGGCTTGTTGTGCACTGGCATTATCGGCAGCCACCAGCGGCAGCTGCGTGGCTGCCCCCATCCTGTTCGATATCAAGGATCAGCAGTTATCTGAGGCCTTATTGAGCTTTGCCCGTCAGGCGGATGTGTCGATTATTTTCAGTGCGGATAGTGATTTCGATGTTCAACTGGAGAACAGTTTCAAGGGGGAATTTGAGCCCGGCCAGCTGCTGAAACTACTGCTGAAAGGCACCGCACTGGAGGCAGAGTTCATCCATAGCGATGTTGTCGCTATTCGTCCCTTACCCTGCCTTTCTTCTGCCAGTTGTAAAGACGACGATCTTGCCGCGCGCGATGACCGTTTTTATCAGCTGGCGTCAAACCCGATGCTCGAACAAATGCTGGTCGTTGGCCGTACCATGACCGGCTCCAGAATTCGACGCACCGAATTTAATGGTACAGCGCCAGTCGATATTATTTCAGCCTTCGATATTGAGCTGGCTGGTGCCCAGACTATTGGCGATTTATTGCGAGACTTGCCTTCGGTTGTGGGCAATTCCACCAGTACCTCGATCAGCAACGGCGGCGACGGCACGGCCAGCGTCACCCTCAGAGGGCTGCCCGCCAGCAATACCCTGGTGTTGGTCAACGGCAGACGAATAGCGAATGACGGTCTGGCAGGAGAATCATTCGATCTGAATTCCCTGGCCCCCAGCAGCGTTGACCGCATTGAGGTATTGAAGAGCGGCTCATCAGCGGTTTACGGGTCAGACGCCATAGCCGGAGTCATCAATATAATCTTGAAAAAGGAATACGATGGTTTGCAGGTAGACACCTATCACGGCTCCAGCAGTGAAAATGACCTGCAAACCACGACCAGCAGCTTTGCGTTCGGGCGTGTATTTGATCACTCCAGTTTTTTCGTGAGCGGAACAGTTTACGATCAGGGAGAAATTTTAAGTCGTGAGCGGGCGGTGTCAGCAAACACCGATACGCGCCTGTTGGGTGGGGAAGACCAGAGCTCGTCAGCGACACCCAACGCACGGGTAACGCTTGGCAGTGGGCAGGTAGTTACCTTGGCGAGCAACGCCGCTGATCCGCTGGACCCGGGCAGTTTTCGGACCGTGAACGACGCCGACTTGTTTAATTTTGCACAGTTCTCCACCGCGATTGTTCCGTCTGAGCGCAAGAGTATGTATGGCAGTTTCAATGTCGACGTGGGTGATCGATCGACGGCCTATGTTGACTATGGGTTTACTCGTACCAAGGCAAGCGCGCAGCTGGCACCTGTTCCGATATTCACGGCATTTGAGTCGATTCCTCTCACGGTCAGTGCAGACAATGTATTCAATCCTTTTGGTGAAGAAATTGCCGATGTGCGAAAGCGCCTGCTGGAACTTGGCCCACGCACACAAACGAATGAAGCTGATGCACACAGAGCGGCCTTTGGTCTGCAGGGTCGCAGGGAAAATGTGCACTGGGATGTAAACTGGCACTGGAGTAAAACCGATGCCCACCAGACCATTAGCAATTTACTCGATGCGCGGCGTTTACAACGGGCACTGGGCGGGCCTGGTGAATGTGCGGGTCTCGCTATTGATGGCTGCGAACCGGTAGACTTATTTTCAGCCAGCGGGTCACTGCCACTGAGTCAGCAGCAGTTTATTCAAAGTGAGGCTGTAACCCGAGGGTTTTTCAAATTATATGGAGGTAGCGCCAACGCGGCGTTCACCGCTGCCAGACTACCGGCCGGTCAGTTAGACGTTGCCGCCGGCCTGGAGTATCGCCGTGAAAGTACGGCCATTGGTCCTTTGGACCCAGACCTTATCACGTTGGGCGGTGCTAACCTGTCAGCATCGTCTGGTAGCCGCAGTGTCAGGGAAGTGTACCTCGAAGCTTTGGTACCGATACTGCGTACCGAACACGGGCGTGAAAAACTCAGCCTGGAACTGGCCAGTCGTTATTCGCATTACAGTGATTTCGGTGAAAGCTTTAACCCTCGTGCTGCGGTGAAGTTCAGGCCGATGCGTGGGCTGCTGTTCCGAATGAGTTATGCGGAGGGCTTTCGAGCACCATCATTACTCGAGTTACACAAAAGCAGCGCGGAAGATCAGGCTTTCTTAACAGACCCATGCAGCATCGCGAGCAACCTGGGCGTTTTAGCTGGCTGCGTCCAGCAGACCGACGCCACACGGCTTCAGTTTTTAACCATCAATGGCGGCAATCTGGACTTGCTGCCGGAAGAGTCTGAATTCAGCAGTGTGGGCATGATCTGGACGCCACCTGTTTTACAGAACTTTTCGGCAGCGATCGATTTTTTCAGCATCGACCAGAATAATGTGGTGGATGCCAATGCCCAGTTTATTCTTGATCAAAATGCGGAAAATGGCGCGTTTGCAGGTCGTGTTGTTCGCGCCGCGAATGGCGAGATTGAACGCATCATCGCAACCAATATCAATATTGGTAAACGGGAACTTGACGGCATCGATTTTTCGTTTAATTACGCGTTGCCGAAGATGAAACAAGGTCGTTTCCACCTGTCGCTCAATGCCTCGCGCTTACACAGTTACAAAGAACAGTTGAATCCTGAGTTACCCGGTGTTCAACTGGTGGGAAAATTTGCAGATGAGGCATCGGCGGGGCGCGGTGCACTGCCAAAGTGGAAAGCGAATTTCGGAGCCTACTGGAAGTACAAGCAGTGGCAGATAAATTACACTCTGCACCACATTAGCTCCCTGGATGAGCAACTGTCGACGGGGCAATCAAGAAGGATAAGTTCCTGGACAACTCATGATGTGCAAACCAGTTTTTTGTTTTTGGTTGCTGACGGTTTGCGTTTAACGTTTGGGGTTAAGAATCTAACGGATAGAGATGCGCCGTTAGCAGCCAGTGCGTTCAATGACAATATTGATGCGCGAACGCATAATTTGATTGGGCGGTATTGGTACGCAAAGTTGGCGCAGAAGTTTTAGCATCAAGTTCATCGCATAAACCCGCATCTGCGGCAAATAGACTTGGCTACCGATCACTGTGCGGCCACGATTATTGGGCGCTGTGGAACTCGACCTTCGCGCTACGCGCTACGGGACTCAGACAGTCCTCGCGCTTGTTCCAATAACCGTGGCCGCACAAAAACGTGATCTGATTGGTAGCCAAGTCTATTTGCCACAGATGCTAACATCGCAGAACACCAATAGTTTCTTGAACTAGAAAAAAACAGGCAAAAAAAAGCGGGGCATAAGCCCCGCTTTTTTGTTACTAGCTTAACACTTAGAAGCTAGCCTTGATTCCCAACTTGTAGATGCGACCCATAGTGTCGTAGTTGCTTGGGAAGGTGTTACCAGAGTTAGAGCTGGTGTCACCGGCTTCGTTACCTACTACAGGAGGATCAACGTCGAAGATGTTGTCAGCACTTAGGCTAACTTCAATCGAATCATTGATGTTGTAGCTGGCGAAGAAGTCAAAGTAGTCGTATGCACGGATTCTTTGGAAGAAAGGTGCGACGCTAGCGGCTTCATTTGGCTCGATATCAACCTCGCCAATATGACGCCATTGCAGTGACACGGCAAGCTTGTCCCACAACCAGGTTGTGCGCTGGATCCAACGTAACTCAGATACTGGGTCACAGTTGGTTCCGAAGAAGCCGTTACAGTCACGAACGTTAGTCAAAGCACTACTTAACTCTTCGTTGGTCAGGTACTTGTTGATGTTTGCAGAAACCTGCAGTTCACCAACGCCGATGTCGAAACCAGTGTTGATACCGATTTCAATACCCTCAGCCTTTTTGAATTCAAGGTTGGTGGTGAACAATTGCACGCCAGATGCTGGCAATGTCAGGTCACCCGCTACGCGAACGATCTTGGCACACTCAGATGCAACACCCGCTACATAACAACCATCCAGAATTTCCTGAGCAGACGGCTCACCAATAATATCTTCGATATCAATGTCGTAGTAGTCGACAGATACCTGGAAGTTATTGAAGAACTCGAAGTCAGGGGTCCAAACGAAACCAGCTGTGAAAGTGTCAGCCGTTTCAGATGCTGGCAAGCTGGCTGGGTTGCTACCTTCAAGGATGTTGATCTGGCCAGACACGATGTCCTGAACAGAGCCCACTTGTGCAGCCGTCATACCGGTAGACACACACAATGCAGCCAAGGTTGCATCGATGTTACCTGCGTTTGCCACAGAACAAGGGTCGAGGGTCGCGTTGTCCAATCCAGTGGTGATTGGTGACGCAATTTCGCCAATGTTTGGAGCACGAGTTGCTTGCTGCTGCATTAAGCGAACCATCAAGCTATCAACTGGGCGCCAGTTTAAACCAATCTTCCAGGTTTCTTCCTGACCGTCTGAAATATCGTAATCCGCAGTACGGAAACCGAATTCCAGGTTCAGAGACTCAGCAAATGCTGCGCCGTCGATCAGAGGCAAGTTACCTTCGAAGAAGAATTCACTGACCTTGTAACCACCGCGGATTGGCAGCAAGTTACCACCTGCGCCACCTTGACAGCTGGCAGGAGCCAGTTTCAAACATTCGTCAGGCTCAAGCTGACCTTTCTCACGACGGTTTTCGTAACCAATAGCCAGAGCCATCGGAGAATCAGCTGTTGGCAATTGAACAAAGTTAAGCGGACCATCGAACGTTACGTTCAAAATAGTCTGCTCATACTTTTGCTGCTGCAGTGCGATTGCACGTGCGTAACCCGCCATAGCGTCTGTGATGGTACCAAAACCACCAAACAGGTCGAGAGGCACACAAGTTGCATCACCGCCGTTACAGGTCACGCCATCGCTTGAATCCAGAGCATTCTGGATGTTGGTCAGGTTAGTGTAACCATCACGAACGGTAGTACGGTTGGATTCGCCGTATTGAAAGCTCGCATCAACGTTCCAGTCTGCACCGATGTCAGCGCGAACACCTGCTAACGCAGTCCACATGTCTGAGTCATAACGCTCAGTACGCGGGCCAAGTTCCAGAGTACGTCGACGTAACTGAGTATTCAGATAGTCAGCTGCATCAACCACGCCATTGCCGTTAACGTCTTCCCAGTTTGCACCGGCTTCGCCGCCACGTACATTACCCTGAGTCAGCGTGCCAGCTGCCAAAGCAGTGTTACCAGCGTCAATCATAAATTGACGAGCCTGAGCACCAATCAGAGGGTTGTTCAGCGGCAAGAAGAACGTAGCACCAAAGGTTCCCGACGGAGCAACCTGTTGCACAACAGTTGTGTTGGTGTAATTAATGGTTGAGTACGCTTCAATCTCTTCAGTGATATCAAAGTGGCCAGTTACAGTCGCTGAGTAGCGCTCCATAGGCGTTTGATAAAAGTTGAATGGGTTGAAGTTGAACCGGCTACACTCTGTTCCAATTGTACGGTCGTCACGGAATTGGCCCGAAGCCGCAGCACCTGCACCCACAATCGCGAAGCGAGTTGGGATAGAGGTAGTGGAACCACCAGCAGCTACAACGTTAGGGCCGCCACAACCTGCTTCAGGCTGCAAAGGACCTTGTCCTGCCAGGAATTCAGCAAAGTTTGCGCCACTGGCAGTATCGATACCAAGCTGTCCCAATGGACGCTGACCAAGCAGCACTTGCTCACGATCCATGTAGCTTGCAGAGAAAGCGATGTTACCGCGATCTTCAGCAAGGTTAGAACCGATAGTGATCGACAGGTTGTTGACTTCGCCATCGCTCTCGCTGGTTTGGCTGCGGTTTGCACGCAGTTCCACACCTTCGAAGTCACGCTTCAGTACAAAGTTAACCGCACCGGCAATGGCGTCAGAACCGTATACCGCTGATGCGCCACCGGTGATCACGTCAACGCGCTCAAGTAACGCGGTAGGAACAGACGCAGAGTCCACCTCGCCGTCGTAGTTGAACGGAACCATTCGACGACCGTTGAGCAGTAGCAAGTTGCGCTCAGCACCCAGGCCACGTAAGTCGATGGTGGCTGCACCCGCAGTACCATTGTTTACGTTTTGACCATCACCAGGAATGGTGCCAGGCAGTTGCTTGATGATTCTTTCAATTTCAGGTTGTTGGAAATAACCGATTTCAGTTTCAGAGATCGAGTTGATTGGGCTCGATGAAACCATACCCGGCTGCGTAATTCGGCTACCAGTAATGATAACCTCCTCTAGCACTTCATCCTGGGCCAGAGCACTACCGGCAAACGGCAATGCCGCTACACCGAGCCCGAGTCCAGTCGCAATGCGCAGCGCAGAGGCCAGCTTGCTTCTTTTCATTGTTTTCCCCTTTTAGGAACATGTTTTCGGGGTAAAACCCCGGGTTGTAGGTGTGGAAACCACTCCTGTACGGGCATATAACGAAGAAGTTCCCCACCACCTCAAAAAAAATTGGCGTTTTTTTTACTCTCTGCTATAGCGTTTGTCAGGCTCGACTGGAGTACGATAAAGTGATGCTCTCTTGAACACAGCTTAACGCCCTATGCTCTATAAAAACTTCTATAAATCAATATTTTACATAACTTTGGCCACGGTGCTGGCAGCCGGTGCCCGGGCGGCGGAGACATCCGACTTTCCGGGTATTGAACAATTAATGACCGCAGCTGAATTCAAAGCGGCCGGACTTGACCGGCTAAGTGATGAAGAATTGATCGAATTGAATCAGTGGCTAACCCAATACACGGCAACTGAAGCACCGGTTGTGCGCGCAAAATCCAAAACGGTTAAAAAAGCGCAGAAGGAAGAGAAAGTGTCAGCTCGAATTGTTGGAAAGTTTGAAGGCTGGCGCGGTGACACCGTCTTTGAGTTGGACAATGGACAGGTCTGGAAGCAACGATTGAAAGGCCGCCACGACGCCAATCTGGAGTCTCCTGAGGTTCTGATAACGCGCAACTGGCTGGGCCATTACCGATTGGAGGTTGTTGCCTCAGGCCGCAGCGTTGGCGTTGAACGAATAAAGTAGGCGCCCTACCCGCTTCTCTGAAATACAGATCTCCTATCTCCTAGAGGAAACGAACCATGCTTAGATCACTGATCGCACTTCTTGTTACAAGCTTGCTGGCTTGCGCGCCGTTGCACGCCAAGAAAGAAAGTGCGCAAAGCGCGCTGACCGAAGCCGACGCTATCGAGTTTCTCGATGCCGCTGAAATTGAAATTCGCGAGCGCTCTGAGGAGGGTGCGCGATTGGCATGGATTGCGGCTAATTTCATTACCTATGACAGCCAGTTTGTGGTTGCCCGGCATGATGCACGCAGCACGCTGTATGCTGTTCAGCTGGCCAAGCGGGCCGCTGACTTTGACAAGGTGAAAGTGGGTGCTGTTGTTCGCCGTAAGCTCGACACGTTAAAACAGGCTATTCGATTGCCCGCACCTGACAATAAAGCGCTGGCTGAAGAGTTATCCACGATTACCGCCGGACTGGAGGCGCGGTACGGAAAAGGCAAGTATTGCCCTTCGAACAGATCATCCGATGAATGTCTTGATCTTGTGCAAATGAACAAAGTAATGGCGAACAGTCGAGATGCCGCCGAGTTGCAAGATGTTTGGGCCGGTTGGCGTGAAGTGTCACCGCCAATGAAAAAAGAGTACGCCCGTCAGGTTGAAATCACCAACCAGGGCGCGCAGGAACTCGGCTTCAAAGATCTCGGTTACATGTGGCGATCTGGCTACGACATGGACCCGGATGCATTCGCTGCAGACGCCGATGCGCAGTGGAATCGAGTCAAACCGCTCTATGACGCACTGCATTGCCATGTAAGAGCAAAACTTTCTGAGCACTATGGG
The DNA here is from genome assembly GCA_030429735.1 of Gammaproteobacteria bacterium. GTDB lineage: Bacteria > Pseudomonadota > Gammaproteobacteria > Pseudomonadales > JAUIET01 > JAUIET01. The sequence continues at coordinate 21,290 of JAUIET010000010.1, read as the reverse complement.
TCAGATATTGTAAATACAAAAGGCAAAATTCCTGCCCACTTACTTGGCAATATGTGGGCTCAACAATGGGGCAATATTTACGATTTGGTGAAACCTGAAAACTCTGGCCAGGGCGAAGCGATAGACATCACTCAGTTGATCGAAGACAGCGAGATGTCGGAGCTGGATATGGTGCGTACGGCTGAGAATTTCTTCACCTCGCTGGGGCTGGCTAAGTTACCCGATACATTCTGGGAGCGCTCTTTGTTCACCCAGCCAAGAGATCGTGACGTTGTGTGTCATGCATCGGCCTGGAACCTGGACAGCAAGGAAGATCTAAGAATTAAAATGTGCATCCAAAAAGATGCAGAAGATTTCACAACCATACATCATGAGTTAGGTCACAACTACTATCAACGAGCATACAATCAGCAACCTGTGTATTTTCAGGGAAGCGCAAACGATGGTTTTCACGAAGCCCTGGGCGACACCATTTCCCTGTCGGTTACACCAGATTACCTGTTGAAAATTGGCATGCTGAAAGACAAACCTGAAGGTAATAACGATATTGATCAGTTGCTGCAAATGGCATTGGATAAAGTGGCATTCTTGCCATTTGGCCTGCTCGTGGACAAATGGCGCTGGCAGGTGTTCAGCGGCGAACTCAGCCCGGAGGAGTACAACAAGGGTTGGTGGGCGTTGCGTGAAAAATATCAGGGAATTCAAGCACCCGTAGCACGGACTGCGGACCATTTCGACGCCGGCGCGAAGTACCATATACCCGGCAATACACCTTATATGCGTTACTTCCTCGCCCATATTCAGCAGTTCCAGTTTCATCAGGCATTGTGTGAGGCCGCCAACTACGACGGACCACTGCACGAATGCACGATCTATGGCAACAAAGAAGTTGGGCAGCGGTTGGACGCTATGATGAAGCTCGGTACCAGCAAGCCGTGGCAGGAAGCGATGCAGGCGCTTACCGGGCAGGCTGAGCTAGATTCCGGCGCACTGCTTGCCTACTTTGCGCCGCTCAAGGCCTGGCTGGATGAACAGAACGAAGGCCGCCAGTGCGGTTGGGAGTAGGTTGGCAGGCTATCGAGCATCTTCAACGGCCTTTTCCCAATTGCGAGTGACCAAACCCAGCAAGAGAATAACTGCACCTACACCAACGCTAAAAACAACAATTTGCAAGTAGAGGTTGGGTATTTCCTCGACGTTGTTTGGATCAAAATTGCCGGCGAGCAAACCGGCGATTATGTTGCCTATGGAATAGGTTAAAACGAACACACCCATCATTTGGCCAATGTATCTCTGCGGTGACAGCTTGCTGACCGCACTTAGCGCAATCGGGCTTAAGCACAGTTCGCCGACCGTGTGCAGAAAATAAGTGAGCACAAGCCAATAGGGGGCTGCCTTCAGCCCAGTTGCTGCAATTTGAGCTGCAAAGAACATTAGAATAAAACCACTGGCCATAATGATCAGGCCAACCGCGCACTTAATGCCGTACGCGGGCGTAACCATTCGCTTACCCAAATTGATCCAAAGGGCAGCGAAGAAAGGGCTTAATACGATAATAAAAAAAGAATTGGCAGACTGAAACCAGGCCGGCGGAATTTCAAAGCTGCCAATCATTCTGTCCGTATAATCCCTGGCAAACAAATTCAGCGTAGAGCCTGCTTGCTCAAAACCAGACCAAAAACACGCTGACGCAACGCACACCAGAAGTAGCGCAAGCATGCCTTTTTTCTCGATATCTGACAGACCACCACGAAAGTAAATCAGGCTGAAATAAACAACAAACATCAAGGTGAACGCTACGGCAGTGTACTTCGCTGTCGCAATGGCATTGATAACAAACACTCCGGCTAATGCCAACCCTGTAAGCAAAGCAAGTAACACCAGAAATGCAATGATCAGCTGCCAGCTTGCGCGTGTACGCGCTTCAGACATAGGCGCTTCAGCTTCAGAACTAACACCTTGTAAGTTACCCAAGGTCATCCTGTATTGAATCAGCCCACAAGCCATACCCACGGCCGCCGCCCCAAACGCCCAGTGCCAACCCACATTCGTTGCGAGGTAACCACATATGGTGTACCCAATAAGCGAGCCGATGTTAATGCCCATGTAATAAATGGCATAACCACTGTCCCGGCGTTGATCTTCCACACTGTACAGCTGACCAACAACCGCACTGATATTGGGTTTAAGCAGGCCAGTACCGAGAACAACTAGAATCAAGCCAAGAAAAAATGTTTTCTCACTGGGTATGGCAAGCACTATGTGACCACACATAATAATGATGCCACCGTACCAAATTGCTCTTTGCCCACCAATGAGCCGGTCTGCGATCCAACCGCCAGGTAAACCCATAAAATACACTGACGCCGTATACAGACCATATATAGCTACCGCCGTCGCGGTACCCATTTCTAAACCGTCCTCCTGCAGCGTTGCGGTCATAAACAGAACTAAAAGCGCGCGCATTCCGTAGTAACTCATGCGCTCCCACATTTCAGTAAAGAACAGGGTTTGAAGGCCCTTCGGATGACCGAAAAAACCGGAATTCATCTGATTATTGATCGATTCACTCATCGCAAAACCTACACCTGTTATTTAGTTTTATAGCTCTGGTTTGCTACCAGAATACCCTGATTGACCGTGTTCTTTCGAACTATTACTCCAGTTGCGAAACGCACTTGATGAGTCTTTTAAACCACCCCCTCATGCGCCAGGCTCATTCATTACTGTACTTATCGTGATAGCGTTGATGCGTTAGTTTTATGATGTCTTTCTTTTGTTGGCCCGAATACAACGTCCAGTCGCGAATTTCTTCTGTCGTTCGAAAGCAGCCAATACAAATGTCCTTCTCATCCAGACAGCAAATCTGCACGCAAGGTGACGGAACCTCGTCGCTACTGTTCAAGAGCGTAATTCTTCCTCTCTTGCAGTGTCACGGCTCAGAAATTCTGCGTGCCGTTTAGCGTTGTTTACATAGTGCTCGGCGTTAACAGCAAGCATTGCTATCTGGTCGTCGCTGAGCGCTCGTTTAACCTTGCCTGGTGAACCTATAACGAGTGAACCGTCTGGAACCTCCATATTTTCCGGTATCAGTGCGTTAGCACCAATCAAGCAATTCTTGCCAATCCTGGCACCATTCAATACCACGGCGTTTATGCCGATCAGGCTGCCGTCACCAATACTGCAACCGTGCAACATGACTTTATGGCCAATGGTCACGTTCTCTCCAATATGCAGCGGGTAGCCCGGGTCGACATGCAGTACGCTGCCATCCTGTATATTTGAATTGGCACCAATCACCATTTCTTCACAGTCCGCACGAATCACAACGTTATACCAAACACTGCAGTTTTCGTGCAGGGTAACACTGCCTAGAATGGTTGCATTATCGGCGATAAAGCCCGGTTTTCCCGCAAAGTTCACTTTTAAGTCTTGCAAGCTGTAGATCATATTATCTCGCTTATTTATCCAATAGTTGCACTACGTCGTAGGCCACTTGTTCGTACGGGTGCGCGGCTTTTAGCGCCGCTACTGCCGTATCTATTAGGTTTTCCTGACAAATCATCTCAACTTTGTATTCACTCACCTGACAAAGTTCACCGTGTCGGCCCCGGTCAGGGTTGCTTCCGGAGAGCGCTTCAAACTGACCAGTACCTGCTGTCTGCCAACAGACTCTCTGATAATACTCTGAGCGGCCCGCTCCGGTGTCGAATACCGCAGACTTTACCGCTTCCAGTTGCTCGGCGGGTACATAAAAGCACAATTTTAACATTGCTCAATCATGTAAGTAGCTGGTGCAGCGCACGTGGTCATTCAGGCAGTCTTTTTCAATGGCTGATCGTAAATCGGTCATTACCCGCTGATAAAAAGCGAGGTTATGAATCGTGTTTAGCTGCGCACCCAGCATTTCCTGGCATTTGTCCAGATGATGGAGATAAGCGCGAGTAAAATTTTGGCAGGTATAGCAGGTGCAATCCTGATCTAAAGGCAGGGTGCTGCTCTTGTGTTGGGAGTTTCGAATACGCACAACCCCTGATGACGTGAACAGATGGCCATTGCGCGCATTGCGGGTAGGCATCACGCAATCAAACATGTCTACGCCCTGCAATACCGCATTGGCAATGTCCGCTGGCGTGCCTACGCCCATTAAATATCTGGGCTTATCGGTAGGCATTATTGGTTGCAGGTGCGCAAGAACGCGCTGCATGTCTTCTTTTGATTCTCCTACTGACAGACCACCTATGGCATAACCATCGAAGCCAATGCTACCCAGGCCTTCAAGCGACTCAGTGCGCAGAGGTTCGTACATTCCACCCTGTATAATGCCAAACAATGCCGCGTGCTCAGAAACCTCGCGCCTGGTCTGGCACTGTGCATGCGCCTTTGCACTGCGCTCAGCCCATCTGAGGGACAGCTCCATTGATGCCTGGGCTTGTTCGAACGTGGCCGGGTGCGGGGTGCATTCGTCAAATATCATGACAATATCAGCACCCAGCGTTGCCTGGACTTGCATGGATGTTTCAGGATCAAGAAATACTTTATCGCCATTGACGGGTGAGCGAAATTCCACACCAGCTTCACTGATTTTGCGCAAATCACCGAGGCTGAATACCTGAAAACCACCGGAATCAGTGAGTATCGGTTTCTGCCAATTGGCAAATCCATGCAGATCGGTATGCGCTTTAATCACGTCCATACCGGGTCGCAGCATCAGATGGAACGTGTTGCCAAGAATAATTTCTGCGCCTATTGCGCTGAGATCGGCGGGCGTCACACCTTTCACCGTACCGTAAGTGCCTACCGGCATAAACGCAGGTGTATTGACAGTGCCGCGCGCAAAATGCAGTTGGCCGCGGCGCGCATTACCACTGGTGTGCGAGACGTGAAACTTCACAATGCGTCGCCCCGTAGCCGGGGAGTACGGCTACCTTCTATGAACATTGCATCGCCATAACTGAAAAACTGATAGCGCTCGGCAACGGCTTGTTGGTAGGCCGCCAACACGTGCTCACGACCGGCGAATGCGCTAACCATCATCAGCAAACTCGACTCGGATAAATGGAAATTGGTAATCATGGCATCCACGCATAGAAATTCATAGCCAGGGTAAATAAAAAGGGCGCTGTCTCCGTAAAATTCCTCAAGCCGGCCACTCTGTGCCGCCGACTCAAGAGCCCGTACGCTGGTACTGCCTACTGCGACAACACGCCCGCCGCGCTGCCATGCGGCCTGAACTTTACGACAACATTCACTGCCGACTTCCATGTATTCCGAGTGCATCTGGTGTTCTTCAAGATCGTCAACGCGAACAGGCTGAAAGGTCGCGGCTCCCACGTGCAGTGTCACAAATGCGTTGTCAATACCCGCTTCTGTCAGCTCTTCGATGAGTGCGTCGTCAAAGTGCAAGCCCGCGGTTGGTGCCGCAACCGCGCCACTTTGGCGCGCATACACAGTTTGATAGCGGTCACGGTCCTGTTGCTCATCGGCCCGCTTGATGTAGGGTGGCAGCGGCATGTGCCCTGCGTTCGCAAACAGCTCGTCAAAGTGCACGCCGTCACTCAATCTGAGGACAAAAAACCCGTCTTTCCTATCCACCATGATCAGAGAGCCAGCAATTTCGTCGGCGTCTCTGGCCAATATCTGCAACTGCGCACCTGGCTTGATGGGTTTACTGGACGCCACCTGGGCCAACAGCAGGCCATCGCCGAGCACTCGCTCCAACAGTATTTCGACTTTACCGCCCGTGGTTTTTCGACCGTATAGCCTTGCCGGAATCACTTTGGTGTCATTAAAAACCAGCAAATCGCCCTTCTTCAATAGCCCGTTAACCGCCGCAAATTCGGTATGCCGAACGACACCGTTTCGACCGTTAAGGTGCAGCAAACGACAATCTGTGCGCTCTGCGGGCGGATAATGCGCTATCAGCTCCGGGGGCAAATCAAAGTGAAAATCCTGACGACGCATTTGAGACAAGCAGTCAACCGCAAAGCTGCGCATTGTAAGGCCGACGCCGCGCTATTGCACGCAGCCAATCACTTGTTATAATCCGCGCCCTGCAAGCAACAGTCCGCACAGCGGTGTTGTGTCAGACATCAGTCCGTAGGGCTGACCTTATTGTGCCATAGGGGTGTTGTGGTAGACACGTCGGATTCAAAATAAGCAAGCGATTTTGCATCCCAGACCAAAAACAGTAAGCTTGCAACTCCGTGCCAGAGTGATGAAATTGGTAGACATGAGGGATTCAAAATCCGCAAGCGATTTTGTATCCCAGAGGGAAATAGTTACAATCTAAGCAGTGCCAGAGTGGTGAAATTGGTAGACACAGGAGATTCAAAATCTCCCGCCAGCAATGGTGTGCCGGTTCGAGTCCGGCCTCTGGTACCATCCCCCTTCCCTTTTTAAACCCAACGGATTATTTTCCACCTCAAACCCTAGATAGAAGCCTTGGGATGCATCTGGGATACAAATGGGAGTAATCTGAAGAAATATACCGCACGCGTTAGAATGCGCATTCCCCCTCTCTGAACTGTCACATTCTGCTCGATAAAGACTGCCTCACAAACGCGCTTCCGGCACCCTTGTTTTGGTCAAGCAATCCACGGATTTGATCTAACACATTATCTACGTGTGATCTATCGGCGGCTTTCAGAGCCAGGTCATAGGCATCTATAACATCAATGCTTGTCACCTCATACCCCCACCCTTCGTTCAACCAGCGAAGCGCAGCCAAGGCTGAGCCAAGTGCAAACTCAGGCTCCGACTCAAGGAAGTCTCTAGCCGCCCGTGTCAGCGTCTTCGGCTCACAAGGGCTCTGATCTGCGAGCTGTAGCGCTAGCTCATAGAGTTTCAAATCTTTGGCCGTGGCAAACCATTTGCCCTCTTCCCCAGGTGTGGTCTTGATCAGATCAGCGAGAATCTCAACTGGTGCTTTCATTGGATAGCGTTTTGCTACAGCGCGGAACCGCGCGAGATACGAATTACCCTGGGCCGCCTTTAGCCCATACCGCCGATAGGCCTCGTCATGCAGACCGGAAGAAATGAGGACATCTTCACAGGTCTTGTCAATGGCCGAATCAGGCTGGTTTAGCCCTCGGGATGCCTCGGCGTATTTCAGGGCTTCTGACTTCTTGCCCATCGCCAATAATGCCTCGACACCATAGCGACGATAATGCCAGAACGGTTTACGGTCCAGCGCCAACAGGTCGACTACTTCTTGATAGCGTCGCGCCGCCAGCAAACAGGACAGGCAGGCCGTTGCACCATGAAAATAGTTACCGGGATTAGGGTCGGTCCAACACGACCTTAACGTCGGTATCAATTCCCCCGCCCACTGGTTGGCCGTTTCCACCGACACACAAAGCTCTCCCCAGCGGTCACCAACCGGCCCCAGGTAATCGACGCCATCATCCTCCATGGCCTTCCACAAGCGTTCGAGCCATTTGTTACGAGTCTTGGCATCGGCCGGAGCTTTGATGATTAGCGGGATCAGGTCATCGAGTGCTTTGTTAACCGCAGAACCCAGCGCACCACTGGAACTGTCCACATGCTCCAGTGCGGGCCAGATCTTTTCCAGCAAGCGAACGGCACCTTCAGCGCCGAGAACAGGTTCTTTCTTAGCAACCTTCTTTATTTCGGAAACAGCTTCGCGAAGTCGCTGACAGGCTAATTTGGAGGATTTCCAGCCGTAGGATCCTGCACGAAAGCGTGCGGGGAAGATCCACTTGTGTATGGTCCCTTTCGTCATACCATTACTCTGAACTTCACGCAGCACCTCACTCGCCTAGCTCAGCAAATATCTAGGACTCACTGCGTCTGAACACTGGTCAGGCGACTCTTCACCAGGTCGAGCTTCGCCTTGTGGGCAAGGGGGCGCTGGTATGCTTTATTCTGAATGGACTCCATAACTTTACTGATCGCGATATAAGCCATACTCAACCCTGATTCGCTTTCAGATTGCTTCATCTCAACGAAATCATAAGGGAAATCGTTACAAAACTTGTGAAATCCGGAAAACTGCCCAACCTCTTGGGTAAACCGAAATCCGTCAGGAGCAAGTCGCGAACGCCGAGGGTGGTATAGATCCACGAATAAAATGAACCATTCGCTGCCCGAAAAGGTAACAGCTTCAAATACGTCGATTGTGTTCACTGCACCAATCCTATGAAAAAGAATTCGCTCTCCCTTTGTAGTTTCCAATTTCGAGAGGTAAGCAAGCTGTCCAATTGGACCATTTACGGGGATCGGATTCGTCTCCGAATACCCGAACGGGCCAGTACCATTCGGATCTTTATCATAGGCCGGGCGAGACTCGATCATTTCCTTCATCGTAGGATGAATCATATCCAGCTGCAATTGTTCATCTTCGAGTATACGCCGAATCTGCTCAAACGCTTCGCGAAGTGCTTTATCTTCTTTGTTGCCACCGAATAATTTAGATATAAACCCCATAAAAACCACTCCTTGATCTATTTTTTGACTATGATTTCCACGTTAATCCCATATGCTTATCCAGAAGATGGAAAATAACATCCGTGTCGGTAACTGTACTGAACTGGGGTATCTTCGTAACCGAGACCTCTCGTTTGATTTTGTCCAGTATTCCATAATCTTTTTTTCTCATTTCAATGCAGCCATAGCTGCGCAGAAATGAAGAAGAAGACACATCAAAATCTTTACCACGGAATACAACTTTCTTGCGAGGGTAAAAGCAACAATCCTCATACGTCCAGAATCCGTTTTTCTCGATCTGGCCTTCATAGAACTTAACCCGACGATCAAATGTTATATGTGACAGGAAACCATAGAATTCGGCAAGATTTTGGATTTCCTGCGTCTTGCTCTTATTCCATAAAATTCCCTCTTCATCAAAAGAGATCTTAATCGTCTGACCATTATTGAATGTTAAATTGAGAATCGCTTTTTCGGTCTTCCCTGTTTCTACAAAATTGGCCTTGTGAGTTGTAACTGATCGATAAAATCCAATGTGCTTAATAGTCTCAATGTCATACCTCTGCCCCTTCCAGGAGAAATTGTTTCCAGAAAGATTAAAACTTTCGAACTTTTCAGCAACCATTTGACGGCCTGAAGCGATATTTTCTAAAGCGCCAGCATCCTCATCAACTCGTTCAACTACTTCAGGCAATTCGACAAAGAGCTCTTGGATAACCTCAGTCAGCCTCTTAGACTGATCAAGCATGTCATGCTCATTAAAGAGATCAATCGCGAGGCTTCGAATTGAATATGCAATTTCATGGCTTGGGTCATGATCAATTCCCCTTGCCTTGGCGCTCAGCTGAATGGGCTGTGCAACATTATCCCAATTGCGGGCAACGACAATCAGCTTGTCCACAATCGGCTTAACAGCGTTCTCGCCCGATTTGGCTGAGTTCCGGGCCGTCTGGATCAATTTCTCTACGCTCTCGGCCTCTTTCTCGAGAAACCCCTGCGTCTCAACGGTATAGCTATCCACCAGTTCATCGATAAGTTCAGGTGCATGCTCTTCTCCACCACAGGTAATCTGATCAACAGCCACCGTCATAGCTTCGACGAGCGAAACAGGTGACAGCCGATTCAGTGCGTCTTTGATCGCGTTACGGTAGTAACGCTTTAGCTCAGAGAGCTCTACCTCAACCTGATTGATTCCCTTTACTTCAGGAAATCCGGAAACAGCCCGGTCTTCGTTAATATCTCGCAGCACCTGTTCCGCAGAGAGATCATCAACCAGATACGCCATCTCTTGTATGAATTCCGCGACATCATCTGTTGAATCGTCAGCATCCACAGCCTCAAAGGCTGCCGCGAGCAGATTCAAGTGTGCAAGGGTCGGCAGGCCAGACTCGCCGCGGAGTGACATCGGGTCAGATTGAAGTACAGAAACAAACTGTTCGGCCTTCCTCGGCGACACGCCTGGGAGCCAGGACATTTCCGCATTTAGCCTCATTCTGGGGCTGGTCAGGTCGGAACGTGCCTTTTGACACGCTTCGTGGTCCAGCTCCAGCGACTTCTCCTCTGCCTGCTCGACAATCCGGCGTCTATCATCCCTAGTGGTAACACCAAGCACAGCAAACGGATTTTTCTGAAGCTGTGACTGATGCAAAGCCCGCTTACGTTGGCTTGATGATGAACGAGACTCTGGTCTCGCGGCGGTCGGCGCAGCACGAGATCGTGATTTAGTTTTTGTCTCTTGAGAATCTGCCCCCAACATGGCAAGTAACTGAGGATCATTGAGAGCCTCGTTTGCTTGTAAAAGTAGCGACTCAGGAATCTTCAGCTTCAGATGACTACGAATTTCATGTGCCAGGACCTCTAACTGCGTTTTTGAGGAAAGATGCTCTGAGAGGACAAGGGATAATGCTAAATCACCTTTTTCTCTGGGCGTAACATTGCATGAGCCACATTGGGTTAGGGGACCAGACTTTTCAAAACCACACTTAAAGCAAACCGCTACCGTCATTTATCTTACTCTTTGTTAGCATCATCGATACCCCAAGCTCGCCAATTCTTTTCTCAAGCAGCTGTAGTACTCGCCGGGCCCTCTATTGCGTTTGTAGTAGTCACAAGCCTTCTCTATCGAAGCTTGCTCTAGTCCGCTAACACGGGAAATATCCGGTCGGCCACCAGAGCTGGCAAGATTCGATAATTCCTTTCGCAAGCATCCGTAGTACTCGCCGGGCCCTCTATTGCGCTTGTAATAGTCACAGGCATTTTCTATCGCCACTTGCTCGGTACTGCTTGCACGGGACAAATCGGGGCGACCGCCTGAGCTAGCGAGACTCGACATCTCCTTCCGTAGGCAGTTGTAATATTCGCCAGACCCTCTATTACGCTTGTAGTAGTCACAGGCATTTTCAATCGCAGCTTGTTCGGATCTACTGGCACGCGAAATATCAGGTCGACCACCAGAGCTAGCGAGACTCGACATCTCCTTTCTCAAGCAGCTGTAGTACTCGCCGGGCCCTCTATTACGTTTGTAATAGTCACAGGCATTTTCAATAGCGGCTTGCTCCGAACTACTGGCACGCGAAATATCGGGTCGGCCACCAGAGCTGGCAAGACTCGACAATTCCTTTCGCAAGCAACCGTAGTACTCGCCAGCCCCTCTATTGCGCTTGTAATAGTCACAAGCATTTTCAATAGCAGCTTGCTCCCAACTAGTAGCAGTAGAAAGATTAGGCTTCCCATCCGATGATGTACGGGGCAACTGAACTTCCGAGGGACGGGATACTGATTGCTGCGCAGATTCCACAGATTCCGTGAATTCAATCTTGGAACGCGGAGATGCTCGTTGTAGTAGAAGTAATACAGCCGGATCAGCAACACCAGTCACTGCAATATTTTGATCACGCTGAAAAGCCTGAATTGCCGCCCGGGTTTTATTCCCAAACAAGCCGTCCGGTGTGCCCGCGTTATATCCGAGTTCATTCAACCGAAGTTGAATCGCCAGCACCGTTGCATCAGGCGTCGGCCGGGAAGGCTTAGATGATGATGTGGTTACCGGAGTTCTCGCTGTGGTAACAGGACTACGAACGAATCTGCTTCGTCCTTCTGCCTGTAGCTGACTAGAGTACGGATTAACGTCCCTTCGGGCGCTTTCAAGTGCTCCCTGTCTGTAACGAAACTCGCCGCAGCGACTGTTATAGTCGTTCACATAAGCATTAAAGCGATTCACATCTGAATCGCTGTAGTTGTTGAGTACGGTCTCTGCTGAATCCAGCCTAATCTTTTCAGCCAGGCAATAACGGATCTCAGCGATAGAAAGCACATTGTTTCGACCAACGGAAGGCTTGCTCTCAGATGGACGACTCGGAACCTGTGGCTGCGAAATCGATGGTTGGCTGGCCGGAGCTGTGGTGGTGGATGATCCAGGGGAGTATGTCGACTTCGACGGTCTATTATTATCCGATTGGTTGGCGAGCCAAATAAGCCCTATGACCACTGCAATGCCGATCAGCCATTTTCCTCCCGATGAGCCTCCCGATGGTTGCGCAGGCACCTGATGGGTCTGTGATGCGGGCTTTGTCGCAGGTTTCTGGGCCTGCTGGGTACTTTTACGCGCAGATTGCTCTGGAGACGGCTCTGAGTGAGTCTTCGGTGACTGCTTCGGCGCTTTCTCTACGACGTCATCGACATCCGACACCATGGAAGAAAGGCCAGCAAAACCTTTTTCTTCCTGTTTTTTTTCTTCTTCATTATCCACGTTAATATCACCGAATGAAGCCGATAGGGTGCCGCTTCGCCCCCTCTCGTTCTCTGGCTGGTGCTGCACGCATAGCGGTGAGCAAACTTTCCTGATCGAGCTTGTCTTTGCCCGAACGTGCCGCAAGTCTTGCTCCTTCGCGTACTACAAACGCGACGTCAGACAATGGCCGCCCCGCGAGATCCCTGGTAAATGGCGTCGGATCGACGTCATCTTCTTTGGGCAAAGTTGAAAGCAACTTCTCTAGCAACGAGAGCACCTCTTCCTCACTGGCAAAGTCAACATTGACCACATGATCAAAGCGGCCTCGCCTCAGAATAGCCGGATCAATCATATCGACGCGGTTGGTCATCGCGATAATGAGCACATCATTCTTGGCTGCTTCTGGAATACGGCGGAGGAATTCAGCAACTTCCTCGACACGGTGGTGCCCCGATCCTGTCTCACGATCTGCAAGAAATGCCTCCATCTCATCGATGACGAGGACAGACGGGGCATTCTCCATCGCCTTATCAAAAACTTCGGCTACCTTCTTGCTGGTTTCATGGATGTAGGGACTGGCGACGCTTGAGGCGTCAATTTCAAAGCTTGGCCAACCGAGAAAATCTATTAGCCGCTCAACGGCAAACGTCTTCCCGCATCCAGGTGGCCCGTGAAGAACCACTGCGGACGGAAAATCAATGCCAAGCGCCTTATAACGATCGCGGTTTTGAATGATGTCGACGATATGCTCATTGAAGAACGCTGCGAGATAAGGCCGACCAGGCAATTCAAAGACCGTCGAGGCAATCGATTGGTCACACTGCCCCTTTTGTTGGCTGGCTGGCACCTCCTTGCTTTCTGGCATAGGAGACGAATCAGGAGACCTGTCCGCCGGGATCACTTCAGCCACTTCGAATCCAGCAGCCTGCACGACGTCTCTTAGGTGACCAGCTCCAAGCCAGCTCATGGTCTGCTTAAGTCTACGGAACGATTTGGCAGATACGCTAGCGCCACCCGTAAGCCAGTAACCGAGTATGACATCATCGTCAGTGCGAGCACTAATACTATAAGTGGGGAGCAGTCGACTGATCTTTTCAACGTACAGAGCGTCCTGCAAAGGCGATTCAGCATCTACTTCGCGGGTCGCTTTCAGCGCCAACGCAAAAGACAAGGCTTCGGCCTTATTCTCAGGTGAATTTCCCTCAACGATGGGGCATAGAATCTGATCGGCACCACATGAAAGCGTCCAAAGTTTTTGGTCGCCGAAATCAAAGTGGTTGCCGAGCCCGTGTGCGATCAGCTCCGTATCAACCCAACGATCAACAAGGTCGTCCTGCGCTACGATCGCTCGCCCTCCACCCTGAATATCATAAATCTGCCAATTTGGCCCCCCATAAACCGCCACACGCACCTTTGCGCCATCTGGCAATTTATGCTTAACAGGTAGCCACGCGTCGAGGGGCATAGTCATTAACTCCGTACAATATTCGCACCGGCCATCATTTCATCCTCGCCTGCCGAGCCGATACGTACCGAGTCCAGATGCGCGACTACAGCTCGCAACTTATCAATATCATTTGCCTTGAGGGCTTCAGTGCCAACAGAGACTAGCTCTGCATGCTCTCTGGCATCAGGGAACAAATAAGTGTCCTGTGCAAGCCATTTGAAGCGATCGATTACGAACCAATCCTGACGCCAAAGGGTCATGAAATTTTTGCCGCGTAGTTCGTCCAAGTGGGATTCGAAGTCGCCGTTATTGTTATCAATCGAACGTTGTGCGGTCTTCGTTAGGTTGTCGAACGCGTTGGCCTCGGTAGGACGAGCATGCTCCCTTACTGCTCTATCGAAGAACTCGACCGTTTTATCCAGCTCTAGCTGCCGAATATCCTTTAAATGCTCTTTACGTGTGAGTGCCAACAGCCGTTTTGCTTCCTGAACGTCATCCATCGCTTGCTTTGCCGTCTCAGGATCAGAATCACCGCTACTATTCGCTTCTGCTTGTTCAAGCTTTGTTCTAGCCTGATCCAGTCTCGAATCGTCAATCTTGGAGGCCATCTCTTCAAGACGTTGAAGGGTGTTTTCTGACTGTTCCTCCACGAGTTTAGATGCCTTGGTGTAATCGATTTGGCCATCTTGGCGAGAATAAAAGTTCCGGCCGCTATGGAATGAGCCACCGATAGAAGGTACCGAAACCTCCATCATGATGTTACCGGAATCCAACACCTCATATTCGCAAACCATCTCAGATCCGGCAGCGATAACACCGTCGTCGAAATCGGATCCCTTTATCTCAAACATGCCGATAAACCGATTGTCGTTTACCGGGTCCGAAATTTCTCCCTCCCACAATTTGAACTTAATGGAACCGGTGCTTCCCGCCCTTAACGACTCTTCTGTTTTGAATACTTTTTTGCCTTTCTTTGGCAGCTGATCGCCCTCGCGCACGAGGTAGTCAAGAACAAGACGGCCACCAAGTTTGTCTCGCGCTTCCACACCTATCGAATGTGAAGCAGGAATAGCATCAATACTGGCCGCTGTTCTAGATATAACGATTTTGTCGTCACCCAATGCAACAGGCCCACCGTTAGAGTCAAACACAAAAACCTTGAATGTGTTTTCCCCAGGTTTCGCCAAAGCAAGTTCAACTGTAGCGCCATCCTTGAGCGCCATCCGCCCAGATGACCAGCCGGTATCCAAGCTATCAATCTGAAACTCCGCTCCAGCCGTGGCGTTACCACCGAGCTTCGCTATAACTTTCGCCTTCGAGTCGGGCGTTCTTGCTATGTAGTTGAATGAGAGCTCCAATGAACCACCGGCGCTGAGTGCTCCCCGAGCATTCTTGCGGCCACGGCTTTGTGAACTCCAATCGATCGACTCTGCAAAAACCGCAGCGCCCTCTGACACGGCCGTCATTGGATTCATATCCGACGATTGTGCAATACCAAGCTCGAAAGCAACCCTGTCTCGCAGTGGCTTATATTGCGTGGGACCACCGATAAAGACGATACGCTCGACATCGTGAGGACTCAAACCTGCCTTTTCAAGCGTTTCACGGGCCGACTGAATCGACTCATCTACCTTGCTGGCGGTGAGGCCATCAAGAACTTCCCTAGTAAACGGGATATCAACATACACTTCTGAGCCTGACTCATCACTCACGCCCAAATCAGATTCGTTCAGGCTGATTACCGCATCCTCTTTCGCCGACAACTCGATCTTTGCCTTTTCCGAGGCCCAGAGACACATTCTCAAGAGAGACCTGTACTTCGCGTTTGAGCTAAAATCTTCCGGAAGGTCAAAGTTCGATATGAGCCAGGGCTTAACCACGTTATCGAGAATGGCACGATCAAAGTCGGTTCCACCACACATCGCAACGCCACCATGTGCAAGCAGGCTCACTCGCCCGCTAATACTCTCAGCGATTGCGATATCCAGTGTCCCTCCTCCAAGATCGAACACAAGAAATACGCCGTCGCTTTTCCGCTGCTTCATAACACACATGACAGCCGCAACAGGTTCTTGCATTAGCGCAACCCTGCCCAGACCAGCCATTTCTGCCGCAGCCAAAGTTGCATCCTTTTGCATTTGATTGAAAGCTGCAGGAACGGTGATTACCGTCCCTGTTTCTCCGCTATTTCTAATTTCTTCCGGCAAGTACCCAAAGCAGAGTTTGAGGATTTCGGAGGAACATTCCTCGGGAGTCATCGTTATATCGACAGCAGCAAGCTTGACCGGTGTACTCGTCCCCATCATGCGTTTGAATTTTGTAGCGGCGTTGTCGGGGTTTTTAGCGGCGCTATCGTAGGCTCGCTTACCCAGATATTTATTCCCCCGCCTATCGATAAAAATGGCTGATGGCGTCACGTCATTCTGATCCGGGCTTTTGTAGAGGCGCACCGACTCGCCGTCATAGGAGCAAATCGCGCTATTAGTTGTTCCGAGATCGATTCCTACATATTTCATGCGTGCACCTTCCTAAGCATTACCGTTCCCTGTTTCCGCAAGCCCTCTGGCCCCATGATGATTGGCTCCACCATTTGATCGACCAGCAATTCATCATCAGGGCCAAAATCGCCGACATTGAGCGCGGATGCAGCCATCCCCGGATCATACGGCTGACCCTCGACATCCACCAACTTCAGCCCATTGGCATCGAGATTCTCTTCGAGCTTTTTCTGGAAATAACGCAGCTGGTTGACATAACGACTGGATTCGCCTGCATCTAATTTGTTGACGACACGCGAGAACAGACGCGCAAATCGCCAACCTTCTACTGCCATATCTATCAGCGACTGCTCCATCTGTTCATTCACCCCGGTCTGTTCAATCGTCATCTTTTTCCTCCGCATTGGCGAGATTCGCATCTGAGGCTCCATCCTCTGACTGCCTTCGTATCCATTGATCGATCTCTACCTTGGAGAAACGCCAAGCTCCTCCAACTTTGAATCCTGGAATCTTCTTGGCTGCAGCAAGGCGATAAATTGTCCGCTCGGTAACCTTCAGGTACTCCGAGACCTCTTTAATCGTAAGAATCTCTGCGCCCACTTGCTTATCTGGCATAACGAAGGAAAATCTGTCATTTTTTGGCAGAATAGTGTAATTCTTTCATATATACAACGATTCAGAGCCGCAGTCTGATCTAGCTCAAGTTTGGGGAGTCTCTCAACCTAGCAGGGAGCAATTAGAGCTGATCGAACGCTAACGGGCTCTCGGGCTTTGGGTTACCACTCCCCGCCTGATCCAATTTATCCCTATACCCAACACGTTATGCCCCATGCTTTGTAGCAGGTTCGAATAACATTCAAGTTGCGGTCTATAGCTATTGAACGCTTCTTCGGGATCGTCGACTTGGTCAGATTTGTGATCAATGATCCAAACACCACCGTCTGTTTCCAGAACCAGGTCAGCGGTTCCTGATACTACAGAGCCGTTTTCATCCATACCCAGTAACGGTAACTCCCGATGAGTTGCTGTTGCCGAAAAGTGATTTGCCATCCATTGCTCGAAGCTAGCCACACTCTCGGCAACACTGTTTCGAGTAT
The DNA here is from genome assembly GCA_030429735.1 of Gammaproteobacteria bacterium. Lineage (GTDB taxonomy): Bacteria > Pseudomonadota > Gammaproteobacteria > Pseudomonadales > JAUIET01 > JAUIET01. The sequence goes on along the minus strand of JAUIET010000010.1, from coordinate 4,070 downwards.
CATCGCTCAATTCAACGTCTGTGATGGTCGCAATATTCTCGACTTGGCCGGGGTTGGCTCCAAGGATCTCGAAACATTGATGAAGGAAGGTACCAAGCACCGTACCGGAGAGCCCTATATCGAGATCCAATTCTTGGGAGTAATGAGCAGTTTCCAAGGCTTGCTCTATGCCCTCTACCGCACCGGTAGAAGCAACCATTCCGGAAGGGGTTACGCTATCGGGTATCTGCTTTTCAGGAGCTTGTCCTGGTTTGATCGCTCGGCGACCTACGGCCAATAATTCTGCTTCGGCATTACCCTCGGACTCATCGATTTCTTCAGGAAGCTCTGACTCCCCATCCCAGATCAAACAAGGAAACGTCGAGTCACCGATAGAAATTGTATTGTCCGGCTTCGATACAGCGGCCTCTGCAGCCAGTATTGACCAATATGTCAGAGTATCCTTACCTGCCAAAAAGCTGGGCCATTCAATAACCAGCTTTTCTCTTGCTCGGGTCAACGCGACGTAAATCAGCCTTCTGGATTCGAGTTCGGATTCGACCTCCAGATCGCCTAAGAATTGATCATCTGATTCCGAGGCAGTGAATTTTGGCGAGTACTCTATCTGGGCTTTCTCGATAAGCTCAGACAAATCATCAAACGAGTTATACCCAAGCGCCATATTCGGCAGTCTTGGTTTTAGCTCCCGATCCATGCCACAAACAAAGACCACAGGCCATTCCCGGCCTTTTGAACTGTGCCAGGTAGCCAGTTGAATGGCATCCTCGTCAATAACTCGGGGATCAGGTTGGTTGTTCTTATCCTTCTGCTCGATTTTTGCGTTTAGCCAGGCTAAAAAGCTCTGTATTCCGGAACCATGATAGCCACCACTCGCTAATGCTTCGCGGTTTGCATCCATGAACTCACCGGCTTCGGCTTGCAAGCGCAGCAAGTTAGCCCGCTCCTGGTCAGCATCCGGCCACGCCGAAATAACATCAAAAAGGCGCAGTGCAGAGAAGGTATCAGCGACCAGCGCGAATATAGTTCGATCTTCAACGTGACTTGCCAATGCTTCCAGTTGATCCAGTACCGGATCATCTATCTTTCCGTTGGCTATTAACTGCTCCAAGGCAGTTTTTAGATCCAAATTACCCAACTCGGTAACGGACAGGTACAGCGCAGCATGACGATCCTGCGGATTGGCGACATATGCCAGTGCCTGACAGGCCAGTTGCACAATCCGAGATTCGTGCCAGCCGTCTTCCTGCAGGCGTACTCGCAGCCCCATACCGCGTAATACAGCTGCATAGTCAGAAAGCATCTTATGAGTAGGACAAAGTACGGCTATGTCACCACCGCGCAGGCCACGGCTTTGCTTTGTGCGCCTGTCAACGACTTGCTGTGTAGAATCGCCCAACAGGGCTTGCAGCCGTTCACCAACGGATACGGCTCTAACAACATGCTGACCTTTTCTTGCCTTTACAGCAAAGTCGATCAGCTCAACAGGCTCTTGTGTACTGCCAGCGCCCTGGGGTGTCAGCGGCACATAGTCTTCCCCAAATAAACTGGGGCCAACCGCATTGATAAAGTGCATTAAGTCTGGTTGTGACCGCCAGTTGCTGGTTAATGGGTTAGCGACATCCTGGTTCTGCTGTATGAGTGCATCAAACAATCGCGGATCCGCGCCCTGAAATCCCATGATGGCTTGTTTCAAGTCACCCACTGTCACCGTCGGCACCCCTGCATCTTTAAGCTGCCAGAGAAGCGCAAACTGAAGTGGGTTAGTATCCTGAAATTCGTCGACAACCAGGCAATCGATTCGCGAAACCAGCGTATTTACCACATCAGGGCGCGAACGCAGCATGTCTGCCGCCATAGCAATCATATCGCCATAATCGACCAGCCCTGCTTCTCGCTTGGCTTCCGCGTAGTGAACCAGTACATCTTGCCCAGCGGCAATCAACGCACTGATGTGCAACACGGCCTGTTCAAGCGGGCCTGGGTGTGTAGGCAACGCATTAGCAGCTTCAATAACAGCGCCAGACAGTTCCTCATAGTCCTCGGGTAGAGCGCATCCCCGCTTTGATTGCCGTAATTCACGCAACCCTTTCCACAATTTCCAGTCGGAGCTCAGTGTACTGTCGTCTGACGCCGCTTTAAGGTTTCTGAAATCCTGACGGAATGCCTTTTCCGCCGTTGCATTGTTCCCAAACTCCCTGGCCAGGCTCTCTGGGTAGGCTTCAAGAAGCCGGGTGACCGCGCGGCATAAATTCGCTGTTAGCTGGTCTCCATCACCTGTAATGCCATATCGATCTCTAATCCAGTTAGCCGCAAATTCCGAATAGGTGTCACTTTCCTCACTCCAACCCGCAGACCGCAGCAGCATAACGATCCGTAGCAAATCATCGCGGAAAATGTCTTCGGCACCCTTTTTGGAATTGAAATCAAAGGTGTAGCCAAATTTAGTGAGGTTAGAGGTAATGACATCGGCCTTATCGGTACGCGAGAGTGCGAGTCGAATCAGTGTATTTTCTTCATCCTCATTTAACAGCCTGGGCTTTGGTGACAAGCCCGCATCGAAAGCAAACTCTGTGAGCAGGCGTAAACCAAACCCGTGTATCGTGGAGATATAAGCCTGATCCAGTTTTAACGCATCTTCCAATCGACCAAGACTAAGAAGCTTTGCACGTATGCGTTCACGCAATTCGGCCGCAGCCGCTTCAGTGAACGTCACCGCCACGATTCGCTCGGGTGCAATCAGTCCCTCAACAACCCATTCACCCAGTTGTTGTTGGATGGTGTACGTTTTTCCGGATCCCGCTCCAGCAGGGATTATCGTTAATGGTGGTAACATCATTCGGCCTCCCTGGCTTCACCGGGGATGGTGAACAACGGTATCAGCGCACTGTTATCCAGTGCGTACGGCTTGACGCCAGCTTGCTTGTCGAAAAACTGGCCGTCCCCTTCCCGATTCAAATACAACTGGCCTGCTCCAACCTCCTGCAGGCGCTCCCTTATCAATTCCATGGCTAGCTGTGATACATCATTTTCCAAAACCTCCCAACCCGGAATCGCCCCAGACTCCACTACCAGCGCATCAGTCAGAGAGGTCTGATCATTCGTCATGAAATAAACGATACCGGTGGTGTCCCCTGCCCGCAGCTTCTCCAGCAACGCGGTATTGTCTTCGCTCTTAGGCCCTCCCGTTTGCAGCATAGTGCGATACAGATTAGCCTGACTGTCATAACCTTTCTGCATCCGAGGCCTACGGCTATTCGCACTGGATTTCTTATAGTCCACCACCAGCAGTCGACCATCTGGCAGACCCAACAAAATATCCGCCTGGCCATGAATGGGGAGACCATCGAGCGTTCCCGCCAGCCACTCTTCTGTCCCGAGCACTTCTGCGTTCAATGTGGTCAACACCTCACGCCAAGCTAAGGCCGCCTTGTGAATGCTGGATGCCAAATGTTTTCGCTCCACCTGCCATTGCGCAGCACGTAGAAAAGGCGCATGAGTCCTGATGGCTGAATCCAGAAGCGGTTCAATCTGTGAGTTAATTGCCTCTGGCTCAGGGATTGGATTAAATGCCTGAAAAAGCTCCTCAAAAACCTGGTGGGTCAATGTGCCCTGAAGCATCACATCAAGTCGCTCGGGTTCCCAGCCCAATGGTTCTGCACTGATCCGACGCAGCAACCACGCGAAGCGAGAGACCATTAGGGTTTCCAGGCTACTGGGAGACTCTGGCCTTAAATTGCCCTCTTCATCAGTCCTAAGTGCAAGCAGATCAAACTCGAACTCGATGTCTTCGACGACGATTTCTCTTGGGAAGCTTGGATGACATGCTTCAGCTGCCGGGAGGTACTGCATACGCTCTCGGTCTGCACCAACATCCATCTCAAGGATCAATGATTCTGCGTCATCGACATCGCTATACAACTGGGACATAAACACCAGGGATTCTGACGGCGATTGCGATGCACCTGTGGGATCCCTGCGAGGGATCATAAATGTCAGAGAGTCAGTGACTGCTCCCAACTGGCGCTTAAGCCTCGCTCTGCGGTCTCGCATCTGTTCTGCGGGGGTCGCTA
>JAUIET010000009.1 GCA_030429735.1 Gammaproteobacteria bacterium | reverse complement strand
AGCCTGACAGCCGCGCCGGGTGCGTCGCCGCATGAATGTCTCTGAGCTTCTGAATGCTTACCTGCGTGTAAATCTGCGTCGTCGACAGATCCGAATGCCCCAGCATCTGCTGGATATAGCGGATATCGGCGCCGTTCTCCAGCATGTGTGTCGCCATCGCATGGCGGAACAGATGACAGGCACCGGGCTTGTCGATGCGGGCATGGTGCAGGTATTTGCGCACCAGGTCCGACAAACGGTTCTTGTGCCAGGGTTCCCCGTAGTCGGTCAGGAACAAGGTACGATCGTCCTCGTGGGCCAGCAACCTGGGGCGGGATTCCTGCCGGTAGCGGTCAATCCAGTACAAGGCGCGTTCCCCCAGCGGCAACAGGCGATCTTTGCGGCCCTTGCCCTGTCTGACCAGCAGGGTCTTTCGGGCCGCATCATCCCCCGATTCGTCCCGATCATAGGCAATCAATACCCGCTTAACCCCACCCTCCACCAGGCACTGCAACAGCTCCTCAGTGACCCCATTCACCCCGTACGCACTCGTGACATGGCGAAAGCCCCAACGCCAGAACGTCAACGCATCAATCAGCGATTCGCACAGAATCACTTCCTCCGCACCCGCAAGCCCGGCGATATTGAATACTCCCTCGTGCGGCCCCGGCAGGTACGTGTGTTTCGGCGTCCCTTTGCGCAACCGCTCACCCAGCTTGCGTCCGTATACTTCGCGAACTGCTCCGTCGGTATCCAGCACCGGTATCACCAACGAACCGTTAAAATGCTCCCGCCCAGTGGCGCGAAACACACCAATGCGCTGCAACTGTCCACGGATGTCCGCACCCGCCTTGCGCCTTTTTTGCGGCAACCTCAAACCTAAAGTCCGGTTGGCAACACCCAGCCTGAACGCCTCGATCAACTCCGCATCATTCAAGCCGCGCTTCTCCAGATACGCCAGCGCCTCCTCACTGCCCAACAAGGTCTCGTGGTAATACTCAATCACCTGCTGCAGCACCGCTTGATCGTCCGCATCATTCGATACCGGCGCATCCAGCTTAGGCGGCGCATCCAGCTTAGGCGTCGTCGGGTGCCGCGTCACCGTTGTTCCCTTGGCGGCTAAAAGAGAAGGGTCATCGCGCAACACCTCAACCGCGTGCCTAAAACTCACGCCCTGCGTCTGCATCACCCAGTCAATCACCGAGCCCGCCGCCTCACAGCCAAAGCAGTGGTACAGATTGCTTTTGGGGCTGATGATCAGGCTCGGCGTATCGTCGGCATGAAACGGGCAGGCAATCACGTAATCCTTGCCCTGACGCACCACCGTATGGCCCTGGCGTTGCACCAGTTCCAGCAATGACACCTCACGCTTGATGCGGTCCAGTTCGTCGTTGCGAATTCTTACCATGCCTACAAACTCCAAAATGTTGTCAATAGATACCACAAAAAAATAATCGTGTTTAAGATTACCACATTTTGTGGTATCGTCAACCGCTAAAGACTGGAGACCAAAGAAACAGGGTTATGCTATGCCAACAGTGACGTACAGCTTGTTGGATGAACAAATGACCAAAGACAATGCCGCGTTTTTCAAACAACTCGGTAAACGTGTGGCCGTGTACCGCAAAGAAATGGGGCTAACCCAGACCGAGCTGGCGGAGACATTGGGGATTTCACAGCAACTAATTGCGGCCTACGAAGCCGGTGCGCGCAAGATTCCTGCATCGCTGTTGCCGGTATTGGCCAAGTTATTTGCTATCTCTCTGGAACAGCTAGTTGGCATGGATCAACGGCCCGCCAAACGCGGCCCTGCCTCCCGGCTACAGCAACAAATGGAACAGATCACCAGGATGCCTCGCACCAAGCAAAAACTGGCCATGGATATGTTGGAGGCGATTATTCAGCAGCAAGCGTCTTGAGAAAGGATACGGCCACAATTTAAGCTTCCGAATCTTTCGCTTTCATTGTATTAGCCCTGAAAACCACAATTTCATCGTTAGTTAAAAGATAATCCCCTCCTTTTGCCCACAGCTCATAGTAATTCTCAAAGCTCACATCTAAAGCGCATAATGGGGCAGTGATATACCAAACGAGATAGTAGTCAGCAGTAAGTCCATATAATGCTTCTAAAAATGCATCAATCACCTTCCCATCATGCTTCATATGTTCTGCAATATGGTCACCTATTGTTTCATAAAGCCAGAAATGTGGAATATCTGCTTGCAAGAGGTAGTCGTATTCATCTTGATTGCTGGAAAATCTCGGCTGCGCATTATCAATGATCTCAGCTATCTCTCCCTCTCCTGCGTCAATGCACAAACGCCTCATTTCTTTCAAATCATTGACGGCTAGATCAACCAACTCCTTTTTATCATATACAGCATGTGCTGTTGGAAGAAGGTAAGGACCATTTTCAATACTACCGCACGACATAACCTTAAAAAGATTCTGGCGCAAATCTTCAGATTCAGGGATGTAACTAAACACTTCGTTTAGCTCCTCGTCTGACGAATGATTTGAAAAAAGCGCAAAGAAATGATCTTTATCAAACTGCTTGGATCCACTGCAAAACTCAATCCAATCTAGAACCAAACTATTCATGTTAGACCTAATCAGACTTGGGGAAATCCGGCAATATTGAGGGATCTATTTTCCATCTATTTCTGAGCTGTATCAGCTTTTGATTAAACTCTTTTAATGATGAACTATCATCCGTAATTTTTTTCAGCTCGTTATGGAATTTCCCTGCTCCGTCACCACTGTGACCACCAGGAACCCCGGTGTCAGGGTGTATCCACTTGAGTTCTATGGTCCTAGTTCGGAAACGCTTAATTTCATCCATCGACAACCCCCAACGTTTAAATTTTGGCGCTCGACAAACCATACACCATTCATGTAATTTTTTTGGGTGCCTAATGCGCTCCTCGATTCGTGTTCTGATTTTTGGATTCGACCACAACAAGTCAAATTCTTCCGCCGATAGATTATCAAACCATTTATTAAACTCATTATTTCTAACGCTAGGAACCTTACCCCCAGGCAGGAGCTCTTCAATTGTTCTCGTTGTGCGGCCAGGTGTCCCACTGCTACCGCCATTGTCTTTTATCCCGACCTTTAGATTATTGTTGGGAACAGCGTTTGAAATCCTGTTTTCATCTAACTTCTTGAGGAACCCACCACGCCGGTCAAGCAAGTCAAACGCTGAAACACCAAGGGTAATAATCGCATCGCCCAACTCTTCGCCAAGTGTATTGAGGTCGCATCTAAAACTTGCAGAATTTACACTCAATGCAACATCGAGCAACGTTCCCAGAAAGCTGATACCTGCTTTCCCGAAATTCCAATAGATGTAAATGGCTAGCGCAGCATCAACAATTCCATTGACTACAGGGATCGCTTGAAGGCCAGCTAAGGCTATCATACTCCCAGCCATCACAGCCAACGCCTCGGGCTTGAGCAGCTCAGCAAGTAGATTTTTTGCGGTGTCCGCACCTTGCGCCTTTAGGTGCTCAAAAGTCGATTGGAGAACAATTTCCAATTTATCGCTAAACGAATAATCAGAAACATCCGCTTCGGGTACATCTGGTTCTGGTCCAGCACCGCTGGCATCCGGCGCTAATCCAAGAATGTCGGTAAGCTGCAGCGGATTGTTCGTGACGTAGGCATACGTGTTTAAGCCGCCTTTTAGCCCTATGGGATCTGATTGAGTGTATCTGCCCGTTTCGGGCTCATAATCCCTATAATAGTTATAAACTGATCGGCCCGACGGGCGTCGTAGCCGGAAGTGGGGTTTTTTCCTAGAGGAATCAGGCTGTTAAAGAACAAATGCGCTTAAGGCAAAACCAGCTTACCGTAAAAAATCCCCAGACGCACTTTTTGATTCGGCGAACCAGCTAACGAAGTAACAATGCCTTTCCCTTTAGCCGCCGCGCCGCCAGGCGCGTTGTCCGCGTCAGCGGCTGAGCCTGCCCCGCGAGCAACGCGAGTGCTTTGGGTAAAAAGAGAGTATTCGAGACTCGACTCACGGGCCGTACCGGTCTCTATAGCGGTGATGCGCCGCACAGTCGGCGACCAGCCCCAGACTCTCCAGCAATTGGCGCTCCCACGACCCTGGCCGACGTGAGCCATCCGCGATACTCGCCAGTACATAGTTCACCAACGATTCTATGGTTTCCATTCGTGCCGGTGCACCATGTTGCTGGTGCAGTTCCACCAGGTACTCCAGTTCGTTCAACACCTCAGTGTGTACGTTAATACGGATGGTGACGGTTTTATCCATGGCTCTGTTCATATCGGTTCTCCGAAGTGGCTGTTGTTTGCCATTTCCCGCCTGCATCGCGCGCAGGGCTGTCAAGGCTGCGTAGCACCACGCTTGCGTGGCCTGGCCTTGACTGACCGAGCACGGTGCTACCCTCTAATGGCACACAGCAGACACGCTCTTCCCGCCATCGCGGTATTGCCGACAAAGTGCTGCACCACTCCTTTAGCGGCGGCGCCGGCAGGCGCCACAGCCGCGTAGCGGCTAAATGAAGGATGTTTTGAGAGGTGCGCGGCCTGCTTTGGATTTAATGCACAGTGCGGCCCTTAGCGGCCCTGTCCTACGCGGCCGGAGCTACGACTCCCGAACGCCAATGCGCTTAACGGGTGTGGCACGGGCGGTGTTTAGAATGCTTTGGTGTCGGTTCACTGCGCCCTACCCTCCGAAGGGCAGGCGCATTGGTGGGCGGGGGAGGAGCGGGAGAGGCGAAGCGGAGGTTAAGCCCCGTTCAGGGGCGACAACCGACTTCCTTCTTTGCCTGTGAACGAACGGGTTGCACGTCCAGATTACTGCTCAGCTTATAACGGAGTGCGATCTGCGGCTGGCGGCTTTATTGCGGTCTTTTTGCAATAAAGATGACAGACGCTCACACCGTCCGATGGCACAAGACTCGATAAGAACTCAGGATACCTGTAAGTCACCCGGCAACAGCTGCCGGTAATGCAGCACAGTGATCACATCGACCTGAGTGGCCTTCTTAAGATAGATCAGACGGTACGGGCGGACTAAAGCTTCTTGTAATTCGGTGTTTTCGTAACCCTCCACCTCATGCCCGATGTCAGGTAGCTCACCCAATTCCCAGGAACGACGCAGGATTTTCTCAACGACTTGTCTGGCGGCTTTGGGGTTCTCTTTCGCGATGTGGTCGTGGATGTCGTGCAGCCGAGCTTTGGCACGATCTGTCCAATGCACCTTCATGGCTCAAGGCCAAAGTCCTTCATCACATCTTCCACCGGCGTAGTACGACCAGCCTCGCTGTCAGCCAACCCCATTTCGATTTCTCGGCGTTCCACCAGTCGATACACCACATCATCCCAGGTGGCATCGGTCGGCAACTGGTCAATCAACTGATGCGCGGCTTGTTTAATATCCATTGCCGTTTGCATGGCAAGTCCCTCAGAGGCGTTCCCACTAAGCATATCAAGTTTCCTCTCATTTAGCCGTCAGCTGATCGGTTTCAGTGGCCTTTTCCAACCGCGCCGGATGCGTTGCCGCATGAATGTCTCTCAGTTTTTGAATGCTCACCTGCGTGTAAATCTGCGTCGTCGACAGGTCCGAATGCCCCAGCATTTGCTGGATATAGCGGATATCCGCCCCGTTCTCCAGCATGTGGGTCGCCATTGCGTGGCGGAACAGGTGACAGGCGCCCGGCTTGTCGATTTGCGCGTGGTGCAGGTATTTGCGCACCAGGTCCGACAAACGGTTTTTGTGCCAGGGTTCCCCGTAGTCGGTCAGAAACAGCGTGCGGTCGTCTTCGTGGGTCAACAGCCTGGGTCGGGCGTCCTGCCGGTAGCGGTCAATCCAGTGCAAGGCACGCTCGCCCAGTGGCAACAGGCGATCTTTACGGCCCTTGCCCTGTCGCACCAACAAGGTCTTTCGGGCTGCGTCGATGTCGTACACGCTCAGGTTGACCAGCTCCATACGGCGAATGCCCGTGCTGTACAGCGTTTCCAGAATGGCCCGGTCTCGAATGCCGTATGGGGTGTCGGTGTCGGGCAGATGGATCAGCTGATCCACTTCCTCCACCGTCAGTATGGCCGGTGGTAGGCCGCGAATCTGTTTGGGCAGCACCAGCTCAGACGCCGGGTTATGTAGCAGGTAGTTCTGCTGCACCAGCCATTTGAAGAACGCTTTCACAGGGGCCAGCAAGGCGTGCTGAGAGCCCGGACTTAAGGGGTCCCCATTCGCCTTGCGGTAATGGTACAGATACGCCTGGTAGCGCTCCAGCATGGGCCGTGTGATGGTGTTCGGGTCGTCAAGGCCGCGCTCATCGCACCAGGCAATAAAGCGCCTGAGCACCTGCTCACGGCTTTTCACGGTGGTTGGGCTATTCCCGCTCATCGCGGCCCATTCGCTGAACCGCAACAAGTACGGATACAAGCCGTTGTGATCGATCGGCGGTGTGGCTTTGGGTGTCGGCGCCAGCGCTTTTTTTGAGGGGCGCGTTTTCTTGTACACGCCCCGCCTCGGGCGGTCCTTGCGGTACGGCATGGCCCGCTAGACCTGGGCGGCTTCAGCGACTAAAGAAGGTGTATTAGCACTACGATACGACGCGCCGTTATTTCGACTGAGACGCGCGTTCTCAGTGTTTGACAGGTCGTTTTGCTCGAAGTCCTTATGATCAGCGGCTTTGCGGCCGTTTTCACGACCCTGACGACCCCCTGACTTGGGCCTAACTTGGCCCCGACTTGGGGCTGTCTTTTGCTGTTTTTTCTCTGACTTTTGCCTTTTTACCCCTGACGTTTCCGCATCGTACAGTGAGTCGATATCGATCAAGCCCATCAATCGGCTGGCGGTATCGGCATTGTCGGCAGGTGCTCCGTCATAGAGCAGCTCATAGTCCAGGCTGTGCCCCCGGCTGCCACGGTGTACCAGCAGGTATTCCAGCTCCTCCAGGCGCTTGCAGTGGATTTTCAGTTGCCCATCACTCCAGTGCGTGGCCGCACGGATGTCCTTGCGACTAAAACGATAATCCTTCTGTTCCATCCCCTGGGCCTGGCAGCCCGCCTGCACCATCGACTGGATGTGCGACAGCAACTTGCGCGTTTGCGGTGGCAACTCGTCCAGCGTGCGGCCAAGGATCTCGTGCGCCAGGCGGTTGGCGGTGGTGATGTCCTCCAGCGTCACCTCGATGTACTCAATGGCGCTCTCTGGTTCACCACTCGGCCCCTCCACGGTGTTGATGTTTCGCTGGTACTGGTGCAACAAGGTAATGCTGTCGATCAGCGTCAGGTATTTTTCATGATCACGCCGGGTCCGGGTTTTATCGTCCAGAAACGTCAGTTGATCGGCATAGGGGTTGATCACCGCCAGCGGTTTTAACAGGCGCTGTGCGTTCTGGTGCAGCCGCACAACGCGGTCTTTCTCTAACTTACTGTGCAGACCATCCAGTGTTCTTCGCTGCCGCTGTGCCCGGTGAATCGCCTGCGTTTGTTCGCGGCTTTCATTGACCGTCAACACCAAACAGCGATTCAGCAATTCCTCGTCGATATCGATGGCGGTCGTGGTTAAGAACAACATCACCGGCCCTTCCACCTTGTATTCCTTTGTCACCAGATCGCCGGAGTCCTCGTCCTTACCCGTACTGGCAATCGTCACTTCCCCCTCGCTCTGCAGCAGTTTCAAGGCGTAACTGGCGTTATGCGCCCCTTCTTCTTCGGCAATCGCCAGTATTTTGTGTTTCAGGTTCGTCTCACCCATGTAAAACAGACTCTGTCCTGTCATCGCCGAGTACTGCACCCGATCTTCCTCCGGCATCAGTGCCAGTATCGACTCCATCAACGCCGACTTCCCCGCCGCACTCGACGACTGAATCACGACCGCTAGCGGCCTTTCTAATTGGCGCGACACACAAGCTAAATAGCCTGCCAACTTGTTGGTTTCTTCGCCCACAACACCGGCCAGGCTAAAGTCCGACAGAATGCGGTCCAGCAAGTCAGGCGATGTGAGCAAGGCTAAAGCCTCGCCGCGCTCGGCATCGGTTAGCACTGTCGTCTCCACAGCATTTTCGTCAGAATCTATCTGCTGCAATGTCTCCAACTGCAGCAACACCTTGCCCAAGTCCGTCTTGACCACCTCCGGCGTCACACCACACTCCACACTCGCCTGGTTGATAAACACCTGGCGTTGCTTGCTGCTGTATAAATCCAGCGTGTCCAGGTGAAAGGCCTCGCCTTGGCTTGCCGGGTTCTGGCTCGTCACCATGAGCGTGATTTTCAAGGTGTCGCGAAGGGCGCTCTGATCAAAGCCTTTCACCCGGTACACCCGATCGCCCAGCGTGATGTAAATCCCATCGGCTTTGATATCAACGGGAATCGCTGTGGCGGGTTTCGGGGCTGGTGTGGCCTGGGTATCAATCTCGCTGGTGGCGATTTCAGCGGCTAAAGAAGAAGCGATTGTGTGGACCACCTTGCCCATCGGTTCCGCTTGGCGGATCACCAGAGCCAGGCTTTTCTGTGGCGGTGACATCTGGCAGGCATATTCATTCGCATCCATGCCTTTCGGGAACAGAATGCGATACGCATCGATCTTGTGCTGGTTTAAGGTTTTCGCCAGCTTGGCCGCCGCTTTGTCGCCCGAGTCATCGCGGTCATACGCAATCAACACCCGCTTAACCCCATCGTCCACCAGGCACCGCAACAGCTCCTCAGTAACGCCATTCACCCCGTACGCACTCGTCACCCGCCGAAAGCCCCAACGCCAGAACGTCAACGCATCAATCAGCGATTCGCACAGAATCACTTCCTCGGCACCCGCAAGCCCGGCGATATTGAATACTCCTTCGTGCGGCCCCGGCAGATACGTGTGTTTTGGCGTCCCTTTGCGCAACCGCTCACCCAGCTTGCGTCCGTATACTTCGCGAACTGCTCCATCGGTATCCAGCACCGGTATCACCAACGAACCGTTAAAATGCTCCCGCCCCGTGTCGCGGTACACCCCAATACGCCGCAACTGCCCACGGATGTCCGCACCCGCCTTGCGGCTTTTTTGTGGCAACCTCAAACCTAAAGTCCGGTTGGCATAACCCAGCCTGAACGTCTCGATCAGCTCAGCATCATTCAAGCCACGCTTGTCCAGATACGCCAGGGCATCGGCATTGCCCAGCAACGTCTCGTGATAATAATCAATCACCTGTTGCAGTACGGCTTGATCGTCCGCATCACTCGACACCGGCGCATCCAGCTTGGGCGTCGTCGGGTGCCGGATTACCGCAGTCCCTTTGGCAGCTGAGCCGGCCCCGCGAGAACCGCGAGCGCTTTGAGTCAAAAGGGAAGGATCATCGCGCAGCACCTCAACCGCGTGCCTAAAACTCACGCCCTGGGTCTGCATCACCCAGTCAATCACAGAACCGGCCGCCTCGCAGCCAAAGCAGTGGTACAGATTGCTTTTCGGGCTGATGATCAAACTCGGCGTGTCGTCACTATGGAACGGGCAGGCAATCACGTAGTCCTTACCCTGGCGCACCACCTCGTGGCCCTGGCCTTGCACCAGTTCCAGCAAGGACACCTGGCGTTTGATGCGGTCCAGTTCGTCGTTGGGTATTCTGGCCACGGTGATCTCCTCAGAATCGGTCAATAGACATATAGATTTATTTAAATATAAACTATATAGTAGATTTCAAGCAAGACTTAAAAATGGAGGCCATAAAATGAGTGCTCACCAAGACTGGATACGGTGGGTCGATATGTCAGGGTTTTCAGAGCGGCTTAAATTGCTCAGGTCAGCGCGCAACATTACGCAAGCGCGGCTTGCTGAGTTATTGGGGGTTGATCCAAGGGTGTACAACCGCTGGGAGCGGGGTACCGCCACCCCACAGCTGGATACCGTAATGAAGATCGCCGACATTTTGCAGGTCAGCCTAGACGAGCTGGCTGGGCGCACCGACTCACTTAGCGAACCTAAGATTCACAACCATGAGTTGATGAGCCTCTACCACCAAGTAGATGAATTATCCGATGAAGATCAGCAAGCCCTGGTGCTGGTCATCGACAGTTTTGTACGGAAATCGCAGGTCAATAAGGTAATGCGGAAGGCGGCTAAGTAGCATCCAAAGAACTGAAACAACTTACAGTGCTACAAGTTTGACAGGTACTTAACCGCATTTTTGCTACCTTCTTCTTGCGCTAACCACAGCGCAGTTTTGCCCTTGGCCCACTTTAAACCGCATTCTTTATTCGGGTCAGCACCGCAATCTAACAATACTTTTATAACGCGTACGTTGTTATAGCGTGCAGCCAACATCAGTGCAGTTTGCTTTGTACCTACAGGCCCATCAATATCATCACTAAGGGCGCATAAACGCTTTACCAGATTCTCACTTCCACGCCTCGCTGCAAATTTCAGAGCTGTCATCTCATCTGACTCCCTAACGTAGTTTGGATCAGCCCCTTTTTCGATCAACAATTCAGCAATAGCCAGCCCATCATCATTTTCAGTTGCACAAGCCAACATTAGGGGAGTAAGACCATTTGAATCCACAACCTCTGTATTGGCGCCGAGGGACAATAGGAGTGAGACTATGCTCAAGTGCATCTTATCGACAGCAATATGTAATGCAGAACTGTTAGTCCAGTGCTTTGACTGGCAATCAATAATTGCACCATTTTCAATAAGCTGTTCGACACGCTTGCCATCCCCTCTCTCAACGGCTGAGATTAAAGACGACTCTAGGGACTCATCGGAAGGCTGGTACGTTATATCCATTGCATTTATATTCAACAACATCGACAGACTCATTAATCAGAGTCTAACATTGCCTGAATCCTCTTCACGAAATAGGCTTGCAATTTTTCTTGCTCTTTAACTAACCATTTTTTATAGCTTTCTGGAAGCTCTTCGCCCTTGTAGTGCGTCCAGTCAGTTCCATCAATTCCACATTTTGAGCCTTTACTACAGTTGAGGGAACCTGCAAGCGGCTGGAAATTACTTCTATCATTCTGCAGTATTTTTCGTTGCGCTGGCGACAACTCATCCCAACCAGGTAGCTTTTCTAACTTCTTCTTTGGCAATATATGATCGGCATGGAACTTGGTACCTGCGGGTATATCCTCGACTTTGTTTGTAATAGGATTCCTCCACTTAATCGGGTTCCCATCTTTATCATAGAAGTCAGATCTCCAGATTCCGTTGCCCGGAGGGTACACTTTCGGATCATAAAAACGATCCTTTTTCAGGACAGGATCGTAAGCTTTATAAAGTATCTCGCCGTTGGGTGCTTCAAACGTTTCTTGGCCAAAATCATTCCTTTTGCCAGTGGGGTTATAGCCATCTGGCAACTCATCAAAACAGTTGTTATGCACCCATACCGCGTCGGCTTCGTCATTGGCTGCAACAAAATACGTGCTGTAATCCTGAACGGTCAGGTTGAATGCATTGAGCGGCTTTTGCTGAACATCAACCGATACTACTGTCTGCCATGATTCGTCACTGCTCAGCAGCTCAAACCCCGGTTGTAGGTTCGCCGCATCTACCCAGTGGCCGCTCTCGACACCTCCTGCGTAGACATGCCCTTCAGATGACGCAACCACCGTTGCGTTCTCTGGTATTTTGGCGAAGTACGGATGGATCGCATTCGAGACAATCGTTTGCTCAGTACCATCGCTCGATCGTGTTGTAACCGATACAGTCTTATCGTAGGGATTGGAGTATTGAGCCAGCACTGGCTGCCAGCCCATCTCCCCGGTCTGCTCATCCCTGGCCCAGACTTCATCGTTACCCGCTTCGATCTCACGAATGGCAACGAAGCCCGTGCTGGTGAGCACCAATGTGTCACCCGCGAACGAACAGGCGTTTGGCTTCTTGAATCGCTTAAAGACATTCCCGATCTTCGATGCGATCTTCCCAATACCAAAGCCAGCTACGGCCAATAGCGTGGTTTCTCCAGCTTTTAGAGTCAGTTGTGCAAGTCGATCACCAATTTTGTTTAGCCGGGTGTCCGCGTCTGGATCACAGCGGCTGACGGCGCCAACTTCGAAGGCTAGCGTGATGAGCTCGTAGATGAGTTTGACGCCTTCGTACCCTGTATACCAGAGAGCTGCAACCCCGACGGTTGCTGCGGCACTCGCTAGCGCCGCCAGAGCTACGGGGGCTGATACTGCGCCTACAGCAACCGCACCCGCAGCAATTGCTCCGGCTCCTGCGGCTATGCCAACAACAATCGCGATTCCAGTTTTAAGGTCGTTGAGAACTCTTTCAGCCGCTGCAGCGACCTCGCCCTCGCCGAGTTGGCTAATCGCCCGATCAATGACCTGCGTCAGGTTTTGTTTGTACTCGTCCTCGGCCTCAGGGGTACTAGGCTCCGGTCCTGCTCCATTCGCGTCCGGCGCTAATCCAAGAATGTCCGTCAGTTGCAGCGGGTTATTGGTAACGTACGCGTAAGTGTTCAGTCCACCCGCGAGCCCAATGGGATCAGATTGCGTGTATCTCCCCGTTTCGGGCTCGTAAGTGCGGTAATAGTTATAAACTGATCGGCCCGACGGGCGTCGTAGCCGGAAGTGGGGTTTTTTCCTAGAGGAATCAGGCTGTTAAAGAACAAATGCGCTTAAGGCAAAACCAGCTTACCGTAAAAAATCCCCAGACGCACTTTTTGATTCGGCGAACCAGCTAACGAAGTAACAATGCCTTTCCCTTTAGCCGCCGCGCCGCCAGGCGCGTTGTCCGCGTCAGCGGCTGAGCCTGCCCCGCGAGCAACGCGAGTGCTTTGGGTAAAAAGAGAGTATTCGAGACTCGACTCACGGGCCGTACCGGTCTCTATAGCGGTGATGCGCCGCACAGTCGGCGACCAGCCCCAGACTCTCCAGCAATTGGCGCTCCCACGACCCTGGCCGACGTGAGCCATCCGCGATACTCGCCAGTACATAGTTCACCAACGATTCTATGGTTTCCATTCGTGCCGGTGCACCATGTTGCTGGTGCAGTTCCACCAGGTACTCCAGTTCGTTCAACACCTCAGTGTGTACGTTAATACGGATGGTGACGGTTTTATCCATGGCTCTGTTCATATCGGTTCTCCGAAGTGGCTGTTGTTTGCCATTTCCCGCCTGCATCGCGCGCAGGGCTGTCAAGGCTGCGTAGCACCACGCTTGCGTGGCCTGGCCTTGACTGACCGAGCACGGTGCTACCCTCTAATGGCACACAGCAGACACGCTCTTCCCGCCATCGCGGTATTGCCGACAAAGTGCTGCACCACTCCTTTAGCGGCGGCGCCGGCAGGCGCCACAGCCGCGTAGCGGCTAAATGAAGGATGTTTTGAGAGGTGCGCGGCCTGCTTTGGATTTAATGCACAGTGCGGCCCTTAGCGGCCCTGTCCTACGCGGCCGGAGCTACGACTCCCGAACGCCAATGCGCTTAACGGGTGTGGCACGGGCGGTGTTTAGAATGCTTTGGTGTCGGTTCACTGCGCCCTACCCTCCGAAGGGCAGGCGCATTGGTGGGCGGGGGAGGAGCGGGAGAGGCGAAGCGGAGGTTAAGCCCCGTTCAGGGGCGACAACCGACTTCCTTCTTTGCCTGTGAACGAACGGGTTGCACGTCCAGATTACTGCTCAGCTTATAACGGAGTGCGATCTGCGGCTGGCGGCTTTATTGCGGTCTTTTTGCAATAAAGATGACAGACGCTCACACCGTCCGATGGCACAAGACTCGATAAGAACTCAGGATACCTGTAAGTCACCCGGCAACAGCTGCCGGTAATGCAGCACAGTGATCACATCGACCTGAGTGGCCTTCTTAAGATAGATCAGACGGTACGGGCGGACTAAAGCTTCTTGTAATTCGGTGTTTTCGTAACCCTCCACCTCATGCCCGATGTCAGGTAGCTCACCCAATTCCCAGGAACGACGCAGGATTTTCTCAACGACTTGTCTGGCGGCTTTGGGGTTCTCTTTCGCGATGTGGTCGTGGATGTCGTGCAGCCGAGCTTTGGCACGATCTGTCCAATGCACCTTCATGGCTCAAGGCCAAAGTCCTTCATCACATCTTCCACCGGCGTAGTACGACCAGCCTCGCTGTCAGCCAACCCCATTTCGATTTCTCGGCGTTCCACCAGTCGATACACCACATCATCCCAGGTGGCATCGGTCGGCAACTGGTCAATCAACTGATGCGCGGCTTGTTTAATATCCATTGCCGTTTGCATGGCAAGTCCCTCAGAGGCGTTCCCACTAAGCATATCAAGTTTCCTCTCATTTAGCCGTCAGCTGATCGGTTTCAGTGGCCTTTTCCAACCGCGCCGGATGCGTTGCCGCATGAATGTCTCTCAGTTTTTGAATGCTCACCTGCGTGTAAATCTGCGTCGTCGACAGGTCCGAATGCCCCAGCATTTGCTGGATATAGCGGATATCCGCCCCGTTCTCCAGCATGTGGGTCGCCATTGCGTGGCGGAACAGGTGACAGGCGCCCGGCTTGTCGATTTGCGCGTGGTGCAGGTATTTGCGCACCAGGTCCGACAAACGGTTTTTGTGCCAGGGTTCCCCGTAGTCGGTCAGAAACAGCGTGCGGTCGTCTTCGTGGGTCAACAGCCTGGGTCGGGCGTCCTGCCGGTAGCGGTCAATCCAGTGCAAGGCACGCTCGCCCAGTGGCAACAGGCGATCTTTACGGCCCTTGCCCTGTCGCACCAACAAGGTCTTTCGGGCTGCGTCGATGTCGTACACGCTCAGGTTGACCAGCTCCATACGGCGAATGCCCGTGCTGTACAGCGTTTCCAGAATGGCCCGGTCTCGAATGCCGTATGGGGTGTCGGTGTCGGGCAGATGGATCAGCTGATCCACTTCCTCCACCGTCAGTATGGCCGGTGGTAGGCCGCGAATCTGTTTGGGCAGCACCAGCTCAGACGCCGGGTTATGTAGCAGGTAGTTCTGCTGCACCAGCCATTTGAAGAACGCTTTCACAGGGGCCAGCAAGGCGTGCTGAGAGCCCGGACTTAAGGGGTCCCCATTCGCCTTGCGGTAATGGTACAGATACGCCTGGTAGCGCTCCAGCATGGGCCGTGTGATGGTGTTCGGGTCGTCAAGGCCGCGCTCATCGCACCAGGCAATAAAGCGCCTGAGCACCTGCTCACGGCTTTTCACGGTGGTTGGGCTATTCCCGCTCATCGCGGCCCATTCGCTGAACCGCAACAAGTACGGATACAAGCCGTTGTGATCGATCGGCGGTGTGGCTTTGGGTGTCGGCGCCAGCGCTTTTTTTGAGGGGCGCGTTTTCTTGTACACGCCCCGCCTCGGGCGGTCCTTGCGGTACGGCATGGCCCGCTAGACCTGGGCGGCTTCAGCGACTAAAGAAGGTGTATTAGCACTACGATACGACGCGCCGTTATTTCGACTGAGACGCGCGTTCTCAGTGTTTGACAGGTCGTTTTGCTCGAAGTCCTTATGATCAGCGGCTTTGCGGCCGTTTTCACGACCCTGACGACCCCCTGACTTGGGCCTAACTTGGCCCCGACTTGGGGCTGTCTTTTGCTGTTTTTTCTCTGACTTTTGCCTTTTTACCCCTGACGTTTCCGCATCGTACAGTGAGTCGATATCGATCAAGCCCATCAATCGGCTGGCGGTATCGGCATTGTCGGCAGGTGCTCCGTCATAGAGCAGCTCATAGTCCAGGCTGTGCCCCCGGCTGCCACGGTGTACCAGCAGGTATTCCAGCTCCTCCAGGCGCTTGCAGTGGATTTTCAGTTGCCCATCACTCCAGTGCGTGGCCGCACGGATGTCCTTGCGACTAAAACGATAATCCTTCTGTTCCATCCCCTGGGCCTGGCAGCCCGCCTGCACCATCGACTGGATGTGCGACAGCAACTTGCGCGTTTGCGGTGGCAACTCGTCCAGCGTGCGGCCAAGGATCTCGTGCGCCAGGCGGTTGGCGGTGGTGATGTCCTCCAGCGTCACCTCGATGTACTCAATGGCGCTCTCTGGTTCACCACTCGGCCCCTCCACGGTGTTGATGTTTCGCTGGTACTGGTGCAACAAGGTAATGCTGTCGATCAGCGTCAGGTATTTTTCATGATCACGCCGGGTCCGGGTTTTATCGTCCAGAAACGTCAGTTGATCGGCATAGGGGTTGATCACCGCCAGCGGTTTTAACAGGCGCTGTGCGTTCTGGTGCAGCCGCACAACGCGGTCTTTCTCTAACTTACTGTGCAGACCATCCAGTGTTCTTCGCTGCCGCTGTGCCCGGTGAATCGCCTGCGTTTGTTCGCGGCTTTCATTGACCGTCAACACCAAACAGCGATTCAGCAATTCCTCGTCGATATCGATGGCGGTCGTGGTTAAGAACAACATCACCGGCCCTTCCACCTTGTATTCCTTTGTCACCAGATCGCCGGAGTCCTCGTCCTTACCCGTACTGGCAATCGTCACTTCCCCCTCGCTCTGCAGCAGTTTCAAGGCGTAACTGGCGTTATGCGCCCCTTCTTCTTCGGCAATCGCCAGTATTTTGTGTTTCAGGTTCGTCTCACCCATGTAAAACAGACTCTGTCCTGTCATCGCCGAGTACTGCACCCGATCTTCCTCCGGCATCAGTGCCAGTATCGACTCCATCAACGCCGACTTCCCCGCCGCACTCGACGACTGAATCACGACCGCTAGCGGCCTTTCTAATTGGCGCGACACACAAGCTAAATAGCCTGCCAACTTGTTGGTTTCTTCGCCCACAACACCGGCCAGGCTAAAGTCCGACAGAATGCGGTCCAGCAAGTCAGGCGATGTGAGCAAGGCTAAAGCCTCGCCGCGCTCGGCATCGGTTAGCACTGTCGTCTCCACAGCATTTTCGTCAGAATCTATCTGCTGCAATGTCTCCAACTGCAGCAACACCTTGCCCAAGTCCGTCTTGACCACCTCCGGCGTCACACCACACTCCACACTCGCCTGGTTGATAAACACCTGGCGTTGCTTGCTGCTGTATAAATCCAGCGTGTCCAGGTGAAAGGCCTCGCCTTGGCTTGCCGGGTTCTGGCTCGTCACCATGAGCGTGATTTTCAAGGTGTCGCGAAGGGCGCTCTGATCAAAGCCTTTCACCCGGTACACCCGATCGCCCAGCGTGATGTAAATCCCATCGGCTTTGATATCAACGGGAATCGCTGTGGCGGGTTTCGGGGCTGGTGTGGCCTGGGTATCAATCTCGCTGGTGGCGATTTCAGCGGCTAAAGAAGAAGCGATTGTGTGGACCACCTTGCCCATCGGTTCCGCTTGGCGGATCACCAGAGCCAGGCTTTTCTGTGGCGGTGACATCTGGCAGGCATATTCATTCGCATCCATGCCTTTCGGGAACAGAATGCGATACGCATCGATCTTGTGCTGGTTTAAGGTTTTCGCCAGCTTGGCCGCCGCTTTGTCGCCCGAGTCATCGCGGTCATACGCAATCAACACCCGCTTAACCCCATCGTCCACCAGGCACCGCAACAGCTCCTCAGTAACGCCATTCACCCCGTACGCACTCGTCACCCGCCGAAAGCCCCAACGCCAGAACGTCAACGCATCAATCAGCGATTCGCACAGAATCACTTCCTCGGCACCCGCAAGCCCGGCGATATTGAATACTCCTTCGTGCGGCCCCGGCAGATACGTGTGTTTTGGCGTCCCTTTGCGCAACCGCTCACCCAGCTTGCGTCCGTATACTTCGCGAACTGCTCCATCGGTATCCAGCACCGGTATCACCAACGAACCGTTAAAATGCTCCCGCCCCGTGTCGCGGTACACCCCAATACGCCGCAACTGCCCACGGATGTCCGCACCCGCCTTGCGGCTTTTTTGTGGCAACCTCAAACCTAAAGTCCGGTTGGCATAACCCAGCCTGAACGTCTCGATCAGCTCAGCATCATTCAAGCCACGCTTGTCCAGATACGCCAGGGCATCGGCATTGCCCAGCAACGTCTCGTGATAATAATCAATCACCTGTTGCAGTACGGCTTGATCGTCCGCATCACTCGACACCGGCGCATCCAGCTTGGGCGTCGTCGGGTGCCGGATTACCGCAGTCCCTTTGGCAGCTGAGCCGGCCCCGCGAGAACCGCGAGCGCTTTGAGTCAAAAGGGAAGGATCATCGCGCAGCACCTCAACCGCGTGCCTAAAACTCACGCCCTGGGTCTGCATCACCCAGTCAATCACAGAACCGGCCGCCTCGCAGCCAAAGCAGTGGTACAGATTGCTTTTCGGGCTGATGATCAAACTCGGCGTGTCGTCACTATGGAACGGGCAGGCAATCACGTAGTCCTTACCCTGGCGCACCACCTCGTGGCCCTGGCCTTGCACCAGTTCCAGCAAGGACACCTGGCGTTTGATGCGGTCCAGTTCGTCGTTGGGTATTCTGGCCACGGTGATCTCCTCAGAATCGGTCAATAGACATATAGATTTATTTAAATATAAACTATATAGTAGATTTCAAGCAAGACTTAAAAATGGAGGCCATAAAATGAGTGCTCACCAAGACTGGATACGGTGGGTCGATATGTCAGGGTTTTCAGAGCGGCTTAAATTGCTCAGGTCAGCGCGCAACATTACGCAAGCGCGGCTTGCTGAGTTATTGGGGGTTGATCCAAGGGTGTACAACCGCTGGGAGCGGGGTACCGCCACCCCACAGCTGGATACCGTAATGAAGATCGCCGACATTTTGCAGGTCAGCCTAGACGAGCTGGCTGGGCGCACCGACTCACTTAGCGAACCTAAGATTCACAACCATGAGTTGATGAGCCTCTACCACCAAGTAGATGAATTATCCGATGAAGATCAGCAAGCCCTGGTGCTGGTCATCGACAGTTTTGTACGGAAATCGCAGGTCAATAAGGTAATGCGGAAGGCGGCTAAGTAGCATCCAAAGAACTGAAACAACTTACAGTGCTACAAGTTTGACAGGTACTTAACCGCATTTTTGCTACCTTCTTCTTGCGCTAACCACAGCGCAGTTTTGCCCTTGGCCCACTTTAAACCGCATTCTTTATTCGGGTCAGCACCGCAATCTAACAATACTTTTATAACGCGTACGTTGTTATAGCGTGCAGCCAACATCAGTGCAGTTTGCTTTGTACCTACAGGCCCATCAATATCATCACTAAGGGCGCATAAACGCTTTACCAGATTCTCACTTCCACGCCTCGCTGCAAATTTCAGAGCTGTCATCTCATCTGACTCCCTAACGTAGTTTGGATCAGCCCCTTTTTCGATCAACAATTCAGCAATAGCCAGCCCATCATCATTTTCAGTTGCACAAGCCAACATTAGGGGAGTAAGACCATTTGAATCCACAACCTCTGTATTGGCGCCGAGGGACAATAGGAGTGAGACTATGCTCAAGTGCATCTTATCGACAGCAATATGTAATGCAGAACTGTTAGTCCAGTGCTTTGACTGGCAATCAATAATTGCACCATTTTCAATAAGCTGTTCGACACGCTTGCCATCCCCTCTCTCAACGGCTGAGATTAAAGACGACTCTAGGGACTCATCGGAAGGCTGGTACGTTATATCCATTGCATTTATATTCAACAACATCGACAGACTCATTAATCAGAGTCTAACATTGCCTGAATCCTCTTCACGAAATAGGCTTGCAATTTTTCTTGCTCTTTAACTAACCATTTTTTATAGCTTTCTGGAAGCTCTTCGCCCTTGTAGTGCGTCCAGTCAGTTCCATCAATTCCACATTTTGAGCCTTTACTACAGTTGAGGGAACCTGCAAGCGGCTGGAAATTACTTCTATCATTCTGCAGTATTTTTCGTTGCGCTGGCGACAACTCATCCCAACCAGGTAGCTTTTCTAACTTCTTCTTTGGCAATATATGATCGGCATGGAACTTGGTACCTGCGGGTATATCCTCGACTTTGTTTGTAATAGGATTCCTCCACTTAATCGGGTTCCCATCTTTATCATAGAAGTCAGATCTCCAGATTCCGTTGCCCGGAGGGTACACTTTCGGATCATAAAAACGATCCTTTTTCAGGACAGGATCGTAAGCTTTATAAAGTATCTCGCCGTTGGGTGCTTCAAACGTTTCTTGGCCAAAATCATTCCTTTTGCCAGTGGGGTTATAGCCATCTGGCAACTCATCAAAACAGTTGTTATGCACCCATACCGCGTCGGCTTCGTCATTGGCTGCAACAAAATACGTGCTGTAATCCTGAACGGTCAGGTTGAATGCATTGAGCGGCTTTTGCTGAACATCAACCGATACTACTGTCTGCCATGATTCGTCACTGCTCAGCAGCTCAAACCCCGGTTGTAGGTTCGCCGCATCTACCCAGTGGCCGCTCTCGACACCTCCTGCGTAGACATGCCCTTCAGATGACGCAACCACCGTTGCGTTCTCTGGTATTTTGGCGAAGTACGGATGGATCGCATTCGAGACAATCGTTTGCTCAGTACCATCGCTCGATCGTGTTGTAACCGATACAGTCTTATCGTAGGGATTGGAGTATTGAGCCAGCACTGGCTGCCAGCCCATCTCCCCGGTCTGCTCATCCCTGGCCCAGACTTCATCGTTACCCGCTTCGATCTCACGAATGGCAACGAAGCCCGTGCTGGTGAGCACCAATGTGTCACCCGCGAACGAACAGGCGTTTGGCTTCTTGAATCGCTTAAAGACATTCCCGATCTTCGATGCGATCTTCCCAATACCAAAGCCAGCTACGGCCAATAGCGTGGTTTCTCCAGCTTTTAGAGTCAGTTGTGCAAGTCGATCACCAATTTTGTTTAGCCGGGTGTCCGCGTCTGGATCACAGCGGCTGACGGCGCCAACTTCGAAGGCTAGCGTGATGAGCTCGTAGATGAGTTTGACGCCTTCGTACCCTGTATACCAGAGAGCTGCAACCCCGACGGTTGCTGCGGCACTCGCTAGCGCCGCCAGAGCTACGGGGGCTGATACTGCGCCTACAGCAACCGCACCCGCAGCAATTGCTCCGGCTCCTGCGGCTATGCCAACAACAATCGCGATTCCAGTTTTAAGGTCGTTGAGAACTCTTTCAGCCGCTGCAGCGACCTCGCCCTCGCCGAGTTGGCTAATCGCCCGATCAATGACCTGCGTCAGGTTTTGTTTGTACTCGTCCTCGGCCTCAGGGGTACTAGGCTCCGGTCCTGCTCCATTCGCGTCCGGCGCTAATCCAAGAATGTCCGTCAGTTGCAGCGGGTTATTGGTAACGTACGCGTAAGTGTTCAGTCCACCCGCGAGCCCAATGGGATCAGATTGCGTGTATCTCCCCGTTTCGGGCTCGTAAGTGCGGTAATAGTTATAATGCCCCCCAGTCTCCTCATCAAAATACTGCCCTGGCAATCGCAAGTTAAACGCGATTTGTTCTTCGGTTAACTCCGCCTTCCCAAACGGCGTGTATTCCGCATGCCAAACCGTGTTTTGGTCTTCATCCGTGATTGTCTTCGGCGTACCAAGATGGTCCGTATGTACAGCGTATACATCACGCCCTTCCAGCTTGGCAATGACCTTGCCTTTGTAATACAGGTACTGCGCAAGGATGTCGCCATCTTCATTGATTTCAGCCGCCAGTTTTCGACCGTCGTACAGGTAGTAGGTAACGGATTTCTTACCTGCAGTGCGACTGGCGCCATAGGTGACCTTCTTCGTGCGCGCACCAAAGCTGTTGTATTCGTATTCAGCTATAAGTGTGTTGTTTGCTTTCTCGAAAACTTTGACCGGTCGCTGTTGCGCGTTGTATTGGTATCGGTACTGTTCGGTCTCACGGGGATTGCCGGTAGCGTTATAGGATCGCTCTTGATCGTTGATACCCAGCAAAGCGTTGCCCTGGCCCGGCTCGGCGTACTTGTAGGTGTCAGTAGTACTCGTACCATTCCGTTCGGTGGTCTTTTCGGTTCGGTTGCCTACCTCATCGTATCGGTACTCGAAGCGACCGAGTGATGTATCTGCGCCCAGTAACTGCCCCGCAGAATCGTATTCGTACCAGTTCTGGTGGGTGTTTTCCTTTATACCTGCAATGCGGCCTGCTTCGTCGTAGTGATAGCTTAATTGAAGTGCTTTGCCAAAGCTGAGTGCGGTTGCGGTTCCCAGGCCGTCGTGCTCTTTGCGCACTGCAATGCCATTACCGTGGGTGTAGGTTTCAAGCGTGGCGGTATCATAGGTATTGAGTTCGCCAATGATGGTGGTTTGACCGATCAGGTCATCGCGGGTGATGGCGCGTAATGTACCTTTTCGTGGTCCGTCTTCGTGGTAGTGGTAGTTAAGCAGCTGTCCATCTGGCAGGCGCTTGGTCAGCAGCTTTCCCTGGCTACTGTAGTTGTATTCGGTGGTGAATTGCGAACCCGCAAGGGTTCGGGTGTGCTCAATGAGCTGTGCGTCGCGATTGTAGGCGAAGGTTTCTGTACTGCCTGCGTGTTGTACTCGTGCCAGGCGCGCGCTGTGCGGGTCGTACTCGTAGCTGACGATGCCGTCCGCATCACGCCTCGAAATCATGCGGTTGGCCGCATCATAGCGGTATTCAGTAATTTGACCTTCGGCGTTTTGTTTTCGTATTTGATTACCCGCTGCATCGTATTCGTAGCGGGTGGTACCCGTGTCTGGGCTGTGCTCGGCTACTCGTTGACCGAAGTCGTTGTATTCGTAGCGGGTCTGATTATCGCGGGCGTCAGTAACCGCGTTGAGGTTGCTCTTGGCGTCATAGGCCAGCCGGGTTGTATTGCTGTTCGGCTGAGTAATGGCAAGCAGCTCTCCCAGCGAGCTGTACTCAAAGCGGGTTTGATTGCCTGCAGCGTCGGTGCTGCTGGCAAGCTGCCCTTGCATGTCGTATTCGCGGGAATGACTGGCTTCCCCATTACGCTGAATCTGACTTAAGCGGCCTTCAGCGTCGTACAGGTAACTGATGTGAGCAAGAACATCGCCCTGGTCGCCAAGTAATCGATTTCCCACCACCCGATTTTCACTATCGAGTTCGGTGAGTATCTGCCGACCGTTTGGCCCAATCACTTCTGTGGCTCGCCCCGCTGCATCGTAGCCCAGGCTCAGTCGTTCGCCATCGGGACCGATCACACTGATCAATTGCCCAGCGGCGTCGTATTGGTACTGCAGAGTCTGCCCCCGCTGGGTCACTTGCGAGATATCACCACGCTGGTTGTAGGCCAACAGCGTTGGCTGCTGCCTGCCCTGGCGAATCTCTGTTGGACGCCCGAATTCATCGTAGTTGGCTACTGTCAGTTCACGCCCATCGGGCATCGCAATTGCTGTGAGTCGACCTTTGTCGTCGTACTGCAGGCGTGTCAGGTCCTGAACATCGTCGCGTGGGCCGTCAATGCGCGCCAGACGGCCATTTTGATAGTCCAATGTGGTCAGCCGTTGTTGCAACTCGAATACGCCGTTTGCATTCGGCGACCAGCCGTGCTCCAGCATCTGCGTTAACTGACCGTGTGCGTTGTAACTCAGTGAGTAAGCGTGTTGGGCATCCGGGTTTACACTGGGCTTGAATACAGTGGTGGGCAGCCGTGCGGTCGCCCCATCGTAGTTTCCGTACTCGTACGCTGCCACCAGGCGTTGCACACCACTGACGGCCACCGTACTCAAACGCGTTATACGGCCAAACCCGTCGTACTCGCGAATCGTCGCAGACCCATCTTTGTGCTCAGTTCGAACAAGTTGCAGTTCTGCGTTGTATTCATAGTACACATCACCGGTACTGCAGCTGGAGCAGCCAGGGCCCTGAATGCCTGTCACCAGACCTATTCCCTCGCGCACCTCGGTATAGTAGGTACTGGCCTCACCCTGGCTATTGCTTACCAATCGCGTGCCGTCGTCGGCGTAGTCAATACTGACCGCCTCTACGTTGTCTGCGTGAGTACTGCTAATTGCGCGATCGTGCTCGTCGTATTCCCAGCTTGCAAAGCGAATACCCAATTCATTGGTAATACCCGTGAGATTGGCGTGGTCGTATTTGTCTTCAAAATGGTAACGCCGGCTGGCTCCGTTGGCGAAAGTGACCGTTTCCATGTTGCCGTAGCGGTCATACCGGTAACGCAACGATTTACCACCGGGATCTGTCACGGTTTTGATGCGGCCATTTGAGTAATAACCAATGCTGATCCGACGATCCTGTGCGTCTTTAACCAGTATCAGACGATGACCATCGTCGTATTGCAAAGACACATGCTCGCCGGTGGGCAGTCTGATATCCGAGAGCTCGCCGCGCCCGTTGAATTGCAGGGTTTGTCCACTCTGCCAGTGCCAGGTGATGCGTTGCTTAATATCGAAGACACTGTCGTCGTTCAGCGTGAGCCACCCGTCGCTGGCTAAGGTGGATTGGTAACGGTCTCCACTCTCTGAAAATAAAATTGACCGACCATCAGCCTGGATCAGTTCAACGCTGCCGTCTGTTCGCTTTTTAACGCTCACTTGATAACTGTGACGCCAGCCTGCTCCAACCGGGCCGCGGCGATGGGTCTGGCTGTTGTAGTGCCGCTGCCAAACCAGTCCTAATGGGCCCGGTAGTGCAGGCAAATCGGTTTCCAGCTGGTATTTGTTGCCACTGACCACATTAATTGGGTTGCCTACCGCTCTATCTGGCACTGGCACGCTTCGCGAGGTTTGACCGCTTCCCGATGGAGGTGCATCGCACAGCTGTTGATTGCCTAGATCATTCCCACTACCTGAACCGAATACATCATCAGTGCCGCGACCATTGCTTATGCAAGAGGCAAGCCTCGAATCACATTGCGATCCTCCCCCGAACAGGTCGTCACTCCCTCCCTGCCCCTCGTTGTCCCCGCCAGCAAAGTTCGGATCGCCAGCTTCCCCATTCGCCACATCACCGTCTCCAGGCGCTGTCCCATCCGCTCTAAGATTCCCATCTTCCCACGCCGCGCTTTGCATTCGCACGGTTGCCACGGCAGAAATCGGAATTCGGCCCTGGTCGTAATACTGTGCGTTACCAGGGTCAAATTGTTTCATGATGCCGGTCACGGCTTGTGCAACCAGCGGCACTCTGAGTTGGTAGCCGTACTCAGCTTGAATCTTTAGAAGGTTGGCATCTTGTATGTTGACCTCGCTTTCGCTACCAATAATCGTTGGGTCCCGGTAACGCAGGTGAGTGTTGGGTATTTCTATCTGGCCATTCTTGGCGTTTTCCACACCAAACTCCAGAAACGCTTCGCTGCTGGGGTTGATAATGTCTATTTTGGTAATCAGCGGGTTGTGTGCGTCAACCAAACCTTCGGCAATGGCGGCTTGTGCTTTACTGCCGGAGCCGTCGCCACCGTAGATAGACGCAATGCGCATTCCGAACTCGTCACGCATCGGGCGCTTCTGCGCGTGCGTCGTAGCACCCTTGCGGGCGGCTTCGAAGGTGGCATACGTAACCGTTGTTTTAGCCTGGTAAAAAAATGCGCTTTCCAAAACGCCCAGGCCTAACATCAATAAGGCGGGAAGAACGACGACAAGCTCGGCAATTGCCGCTCCATGCTGTTGCCGGCGCGTCAGGCCGTGACCGGCACCGCCTGTGCCGCGGCGCTGCAGCGCTTCAATCGATCGAATTATCATTGTTCTCTCCCTGATCCAGCTCAGGCTTTAGCGGGCCAGCACCGATACCTAGTTCTTCTTGATCAGCCCCTTATTAGGCGAACTTGTTTCAATCAGCGGCTCATACACAAGCGCTTCAAAGTGCTTCAGCTTTTCGTTAATCACCAACGCACCTCCATCATTGCGCGGCAAGTTGCGCAGGCTGGCCTGCAGGGAATCACGTGCCAGCAACAGATGCGCGGTTGCCAGGTTATAGTGAGCGCGCGCGGCCTGTGGGTCTCGCTCGAGTGCCTTTCCGTATGCGTGAATCGCACCTTCAAAATCGTTTTGCTTAAGCTTCACATTTCCTAATCGGGTCAAGGCGTAAGCGTCGTTCGGAACCAGTTGCGCCAGCTGCTGGTATTCCCTGGCTGCTACCAGCCAGTCACCTCGATCGTAGGCAAAATCAGCTATCGCGGTAAGCTCGAATGGGTCTTCAATGCCTTTCGAGTGCGATGATGCACCAGTGGTCGTTACCGCGGTGCAGCCCGCCATCAGAAGCACTACACTCGCAGCTATCATTACCTTGTTCATATCGCTCTCCTATCTCCATACCAATTGTTGGCCCGGCCTAATACCAAGCTCTTTTATTGAATTCGCGGCCAGTTCAAGCGTATGCCTTGCGCCTTTACCGCTTGAAAGCCGAAACGGCCTTAAGTTTTCAACGCACTTAACAACAAGCCCATTGCGGTCAAGATAGACAACGTCGAGTGGGTAACGCATACCCACTGTATGCACCTGATTGCACGGCGTTATCAGCAAGCCTTCTCTACGGAGCAGTGGCGCTTTACCAAGCAAACCCCTCAGCCGTTTAAAGAAGCTTTTGGCGTGTTTCGCCTGGATCACCGTCTTGCGTGTTTCTCCGTCGCTCACAATGTCAATTTCTAATGTCTTCATTTCCACACAACAGTCCATCAAATAAACCCGCTCCGGGTTTTTCTTATCGCAGAGCTAACCAGGGTAGTTAAACGCCCAGACCAGTGGCGCCATAGTGATCACTTGCTCTTGAATCGCATGGCTTAGAATGACAAATGCAATCACCAGAAAAGTGTTTGGAAAAATAAACATCACCAGCGGCCCCAGTAGTTTTACCGGTGCCTCCATCGCCATCTTTTCCGCCTTCAGGAAACGAGTGTTTCTGAGGTTCTCGGCCTGTGCACTCAATACACCACCCAGGCTTGAACCAATTTTTTCCGCTTGAACAATGCTGCTCACAACATTCTTGACACCGTCGCTGCTAACCCTGGTGGTTAACTCACGAAGTGCATCTGCTCTTGATTTCCCTGCACGGATATCTCTCAGCACGCGACCAAACTCGAAACGCAAGGGTCCGTCCGGTGCTTTTTGAACCGCTTGTGTGAGCCCGCCGGTAAAATTAGTACCAGACTCAACGGCAAGCACTATCACGTCCAGATAAAATGGCAGGTCTTTAAGAATACGCTTATTGCGGGCTATTACCGTTTCTTTCAGCCAGATTTCTGGGTAATAAAAACCCAGTACGCCAAGCAGCAACACCAACAGTAAAAAACCTGGGCCATGCAATACGTAGAACAGATACCCGAAGGCGCTGAAGCCAATAGCGCCGAGCAACTTTCCAGCAAAAAACTGTTCCGGGCTAAGCATAAAATCAACGCCGGCCTGGCGCAGACGGTTATGGGTATTGATGCGGTAATCCCGACTCAGGAAACCGCCAAGGTAATAAACAAGCGCCTGTATCAACGGCCATACAATACGAAACCCAAATGGCGGGCGATCGAGATAGGAGCGATCTTGCTCGGGAACCACCGCGAAGAAGTTATATATATTCCAAACCGTCAGCGCAATGAACCCGCCAACAATCAAGCTGATGATAATTACTTCCATACACTACACATCTATATTGACTATCTTGCGGATCATTAGCGCCCCGCATAGCTCAAGCAACACGATTACCGCGAGAAACCCCCAACCCAGTAAGGTACTGAAAATCGGGCGCATGATTTCAGGCTCGAGAAACATAAGCGCGAATATAATTAAAAATGGTAGTGCCGATACCACCCAGCCCTGCATCTTCCCCTGCGAAGTGAGCGCCCTGATTTTCCCTTCCATTTCCTGCTTGCGACGAAGCGATACAGACAGCCGTTGAAAAATATCGGATAGATTGCCACCAAGTTCCCTGGAAATTTGGGCAGCGGTGATCATTAAGTCCATCTCCTCGCTCGCAACGCGTTCAGCAAGGTTATCCAGCGACTCATCCAATGTGCGCCCCATGCGCTGTTCACGCAGCATCAGGGAAAATTCCTGACTGATTGGCCCACTGGTCTCTTCCACCATCGTTTCTACAGCGTTTAGAAAGGTTGAACCTGCCCGCATAGCACCTGCTAGCTGGGCCAATACGTCGGGTAACGCCGCGTTGATTAATGCGGTTCGGCGGGCCTTCATCAGGTTCACTACGAACTTGGGCAATAAAAATATCAAGGCAACTATGATGGCCACATAGAACAGGGAACCGGAAACCATCCACACAAACAGTGGCAACACTAACAGCAAGGCAATGTTGACCAGGAACACCTTGCGGGTGTCCATGAACAGGAAAAGTTGTTCGAAGCTGTCTTCCGCGTGTTCGGTAAATTCGGCCTCGTAGCGACCGTAACCGTGTAAACTGAACCTCAGAATTGTCCATAGACAGATTGTCAAAGCCACAAACAGTAAGATCAGCAGCGTGTTGATACCCATACTCAACGCTCCGCCGTCTTTCTGAAAATACTAAGGTCTACGTCCAACCCTATTTCGCCTAGCTCTTCGTAGAACGCAGGAATAAATCCGGTCGCTTCGAAATGGCCGATAACTTTGCCGCTCTCATCCCGGCCACTTTGTCGAAACACAAAAATATCTTGAAGCTGAATAGTGTTGTGTTCTATGCCGACTACTTCAGTGATCTTTACTATCTTGCGGCTACCGCAGGGAAAGCGGGTTTGTTGCACAATCACATTAACCGCCGAGGCCACTTGCTCGCGAATTGCCGAAATCGGCAAATCCATACCCGCCATTAACACCATGGTTTCCAAGCGTGCCAAGGCATCACGCGGACTGTTGGCATGTGCGGTTGTCAGTGAACCATCGTGCCCGGTGTTCATGGCCTGCAACATATCCAGGGCTTCACCGCCGCGACACTCACCGACAACAATTCGGTCGGGCCGCATCCTGAGCGTATTCTTCACCAACTCTCTGATGCTAACCGCCCCCTTACCCTCTGAATTCGAAGGTCGAGCTTCCAGCGACACCAGGTTGGGTTGATGCAGCCGCAGTTCAGCGGCATCTTCTACCGTGATAATCCGCTCGTTATCGGGAATAAAGTTTGACAGCACATTGAGCAGGGTAGTTTTACCTGACCCTGTGCCACCTGACACCACAATGTTCTTGCGCTGTTCCACACATATGCGAAGAAAATCCACCATCAACTGGTTAACAGAGCCGTACTCAATCAGATCATTAAAACGCAATCTGTTCTGTGCGAACTTTCGAATGGTTATGCTTGGTCCCTTGAGAGCCAATGGTGGAATGATGGCGTTGACTCGGGAGCCGTCTTTCAAACGCGCATCAACCATAGGACTGCTTTCGTCAATTCGGCGTCCAATGGGCGTAATGATTCGCTCGATCACAGACAGAACAGCTTGATCGCTAGAGAAACTGTGGCCACTGTTGGTAAGCTTGCCTGCTCTTTCAATAAACACTTCCTGATGATTGTTCACCATAATTTCGGTAACGTCTTCATCATCAAGAAAGTATTCAAGCGGCCCCAGGCCAACGGCTTCATCAAGTACGTTCTTGCGTAAAACAGCAGTATCTACCGAATGGGGAAATTCTTCACTGAGCAAATCCAATATCGGATCAAGCAAGGTCTCAGCCTCAACGCGCAATTGTTGATCAGACATGTTGGATACGTCTTTTCGTCGCAGGTCCATCTCAGAGATCAACCGTTCGTGCAGGATTTTCCCCCAGTAACTCATCTCCCCAGAAACCAACGGCGCCTGCGTTGTAGGCTCAACATCATGCGCGTTCGAATTTATCTGGCTGGCTGTTTTTGTTGGCTTCGCGACTTGCGTAAGTACACGCGATTTAGCGGGCTCCTGTTCCTGTGCATCCATTCTTGCAAGCCAGAAGCGGGTATTACCTATCGTGATTTCGTCCTCAGTACCCAAAGGGCCCGAGTTAATCACGCGTTCCCTGTTAACCCAGGTGCCACTCATACTGCCCAGATCTTCTACCTGAATTCTGCCCTCATCTCGGAACATTACCGCGTGACGGCGTGAGATTTTCCGACTCTTAATAACAATGTCATTCTGTCGGCCACTGCCGATTGTGCATCGATCAGTTTTTATTGTGACAGAGCGGCGACGGCCACCTTCCTGTTGATACGCTAACTCGAACATAGCTTATTCCATAATGCTGTATTTGAGTTTCTTGCCAAGCGTCTGCAGGCGATTGCGACTGTCCTGGTACAGTGCAGACTGGGCGCTGGTGCCAGCAATCGATTCCGCGGTTACCACCTCAGGTGTGACAAACACCACCAGCTCACGAATATTGCTTTCAATCTCTTCGCTGGAGAACAATCTTCCTAGCAAGGGAATGGCACCCAAGCCAGGCACAGCGTCCGTGTCATTGGTTGATTCCGAACTGAGCAGGCCCGAAATAACGATTGTCTCTCCATCACGAACATTCAGCTGGCTCTCAGTTTTACGTGAACGAAGAGCCGGCGCGCCGAGCACCTCGATCGACAAATCAGGCTCACTGATTTCGGTTTTAAGTCGCGTATAAATATTGCCTTCTTTACTGGCCCGAGGAAAAATGTCGAGCTTTACACCGTACTCCTTGAATTCCACATTTACCTGGCCATTTGCACTGACGGTTGTATAGGGAATTTCCCCGCCAGCGAGAAACTTCGCGCTGCCACCATTAACACAAGTCAGCGTAGGTTCTGCCACGGTCATGGCATCGCCGCGAGTCGACAGAAAGTTCAGCGTGGAAGTAACACCGCTTGCTATGCCGAAGTAACTAGAGAAGGGCTCCACGTTCAACGGCAGGTTCGTGCCATCGCCCAAACCCGGAAACCCTCTAAAGAAATTATTGGTGTTAAAATCACCCACCACACCATAAGTAGGCCCCTGGGCAAAGTCGCCCCAGTTTATGCCCAGATTACGAGAAGCAGATTTGCGCACCTCAACCAACTGAACCTTGATGCGAATCATGTCCTGCATTTGAACGCGCTGTTGTGGATCGTTCTCGGTCACACGCACGTTGTAGCTTGCCTTGGTGCCGT
Source organism: Gammaproteobacteria bacterium (assembly GCA_030429735.1). GTDB lineage: Bacteria > Pseudomonadota > Gammaproteobacteria > Pseudomonadales > JAUIET01 > JAUIET01. The sequence goes on along the minus strand of JAUIET010000009.1, from coordinate 177,460 downwards.
CTTTGTACCAGAGGTTTAGAAAGGAGCTGCCCTTACCTTCGGCAATCACCAATAACTCCCCTCCAGATACAACTTCTGCGCGCAGCACGCTTCCCGCGCCTACCGCTACTCTGTTGACAGACTTGGCGCCCAGCGAACGCACCTCGCCAACAAACATATCTATGTTGATCACTTCCTTTGCTGAAAGCGAAGAAAAGAAAGGGGAACACGCGAGAATCAGTGTGCAGAAAATCGTTGTTTTTTTGATAAATAACCTGAGCATTGTGACTTCCTTATGCTTGTTTTATTGTTAAATGGATTTCTACTGACCACCGATGATGAACTCTATTCCACGGCGGCGCGGTTTTGCTGGAGGTGGTGGCAGCACACCACGAAGTTGCGAAGCTGTTAAAGTTGACGTATCAATTGGTGCGTTGTCATCCGGGTTACGCAAAGTGGCTGTCAGCTTGCCCACACTCTGCGCGAGCACGATTCGCTTTGCATCCGTGGGGGTTACCTGAACGGTAATCGTGTTATAGGTTCTGCCAGTAGGCTTGCCGGTTTTGTCTACTTCTGTTTTCACGCCAGTTGCGAGTACATGCAAGTTCTGCATGATCGGATAAATTTGTTTCTCGCCGCCGCGGCGATCGGTAAGAAACAGGTCGATATTGTCACTGGGTTGAAGAAAGCCGGAAATGGAGTTGATCTCGTCCACCGGTACGGTCAAAGCCCGATTACCCTCTAACAATGTATTTGAAAATGTGCCTTTATCTCCCCCTTCCAAATGCGCCCATAGCAGAGCCTTACCTTCGGTAATGTCGGTGCGCAAGCGCTGACCAATGGCATTTTGAAAATTGGCTTCACCAACTGAGTTATCGTGGGCGAAACGGGCAGGTACTTCGCGAATGGCTAGATCCGCTGCAGTTACAATCTGCCCCTGTCTTAAATCAGATTTTGGCACAACCACTTTGGTCATGGGCTCGGTTTTTTCTAATTGAGATTTGTAATAATCGACCTGGCTTTCAATAAAATTCCTTGAAAAATAGACGGCTGCTGCACCCAGCAACAAAGACACCAAAATCATTATCATATTGGTATTGATTCTTCGCTTTCCTTTAAGCTTGACGCCCAGACTTTCTCCAGGCTCTTTAACAGCTACGTTCACCGCGGTACTCCTTAAGGAAGTGAATAAACATAAGTTGTGTGTTTATGGAAGTTCTGCAGCGACTCCATCATGAACCCCATTACCGATTGGCCATCGGGCCCGGCAGGTACAAATAAGGCCGCGAGTAGAACCAGTGTGGCGGCAGTCCACTCGGTAGAACTTGATCCTCGCTGACGCTTTCTCAGCTTTCCTCTATGGACCACCAAGCTGGAGATGGCGTATGCGCTCATACGCCTTCCCCTCGTACGTTCGCGAAAATAACTGTGTTGTTGCTTTCGCGTCGAATCGCCATTTCAACAGCGCCATCATCGTTATCAAAAAATAAAACACTGCCACCCAGTTGAGTATTCTGATGCGACAAAGTCCAGCCATTGGCTTGCATGGTTCGCGTATAAAATTCGTGGTTTGATTCAAGTGTGTGGCTGTTTCTGAGTATCAGTGTTGTTGCCTTCGCACCGCCGTCATTGGATTCGGTGCTGGAAACCAGTTCAGTCCCCCATTGTCTCGGAAAATGACGGGCGATCTCATTCTGGGTAGCTTGCTGATCCAGAGGCGTTGCAGACATAAATCCTTCCAGGCCCACCGAAGACGGTTTAACCTGTACAACAACGTTATGGTTCTCAAGTATTGTGGAAATGATTTGCCACTCTCCAACGGAGCGCTCAATCGCCGCTTGCTGATCAGGCCTGTGCGTGGCTTGCCAAAGATCTTTGTAGAACGCGAACAGCTCTTCTTTACTGAGCTCAGAATTCAGCTGCAGAATTTGCATGGGCATGCCATTGTGTTCGATGCGTTCTCCAACCCAGCTAAGAGTCGTTAGTGGCGGGTGCTCAATGTGCTGAATATCTAATGAAAACGCTGTAACGGGCACAGAAACCAAAGTAACCAACAGCAAGAAAACCGCCAATGGCCTTTCGATATCGTGGCAATAATCACGTTTCCCGTATTCGGGGCGGATCTTTCCTGAGACAGCTGTATACATTCGTTAGGCCTCTATTTTTCTTCTTTGCCGTAACGGTCTTCTGGTAAAACATCAGGCATTACCAGACCAAACGCGCCATCCAGGTATTCCAGCTCCTGAAAAAGAGGCAAGGCCTTGCCTACCGTGCCAACCACTTCGCCCAGGGGCTCCAACGCACCAGCTGGCACCAGAGAACGAACTCTTCGCTCCACTTGCGCGGGGCCTCGCGCGCCCCAGGTGTCTGTCAATATCGCTGAACGCTGAGTCACGCACGCTTTTCCATCAGCTTGCACACCATCGCAACCCAGACCTGATGACTCCTCGCTGATAAAAATGTCATCCTTGATTTCCAGGCCGACGTCTACCGTGTATAACTTGCCGCCACCAAGATCCCATTCCGAACCAGGCACAATAGAGCCAATGGCGCTACCGAACTTATGAATAGCCGATTCAACCTCACCTGCTTTGCCGCCCAGGCTGCTTTCTTTAACCTCAACACCAATACCTTCATCACCGGCTGAGAATAAACGATCGGACATACCTGCTCCGCCCCAGAATTGTCGTTGAACGTTCTCGCCAGACAATGCACCTGGTGCAGAGCTGATACCTATATCTGCTTTTGCGTAAAAGCGATTATTAATCTCGGTTGCCAATTCATCGCCCCCTTTAACAATCACCGTTTGTTCCCATGCGCCATATCGAGCAGCCTGCGACGTAGCCATCGATACATCGGCGTTCTTTGCAAGAGTAGGCATCAGTATCAGTAGCGGTGCCAGGATGCCCGCCACCAGAGTAAACTCCACCAAGGCACCACCCGTCTGCCGATTGGCGTGAAGAATAATCGGGTTGTTCATATCAGCCACCATACCTCGGCAATCGGAGTTCATCGCCCAGTCGCTCTTCTGGCGCTATGCGGTAGTCCTCTATTATTTCGTTCACAGTATCGTTTGCTTCTTGTATTGCCCCCTCTATCTGCTCATCCGTCACTTCAACAATAAGCTCGCCTGCTTCGTTCAGTGCTGTCTGGACTTGTGCCTGGGCAGCAGCGGTTTGCTCACCAACAAATTCGTTCGCTCGCTCATAAAGCCCGTTAGTCACCGTATCAGGATTAATCTCAAGACTTGAAAAATGCTCGGAAATCGCATCCTTTACCCCATCAACCGTGGCTTGCACTACCTCGGAAGACTCACCTATTAAACCCTCTGCGATATCGTCGAATCGCCCTGTGAAGGAATCGAGAATCTCATCACGATCCAGTGATATTGCTTCACCGTAAGTGTCTATGAAATCCTGCTCCAGACCATCTAACTGCGCATTGATGCTGTCTTGTGCACCGGCAAGCAGTTCATTGGATATCTCACTAACTTGCGCCTCAAAGTTTTCACCAACGATCTCCAGGGAACTGCCAAGTGACTCCAACTGTTCCTTCAATTCAATCTCGGCTGAGAATTGCTCGTGCAGCGAAGCAATAATGTCCTCACCCATTTCACTGCCAAGCGCTTTCAGTTGCTCGTTCAACCGGTCTGCTGTATCAGCCAAACCTGCCTGAGCAATCAGGACATCTGGCAAATTGCCTGCATTTGCGGCAATGCCTTCACCCAGGGCAACCGCCTCTGCCAACTGGCTGTCTGCCAGGCGATCACCCAGTACATCTCTTGCAGCACTTGTCAGGTCATCAGTATTCAGTTCACCGTCAGCCAATGCGTCTGCAGCAAACCCGCTTAGTTCTCCACCAATCGAGCTCGATGCGTAACTGGACAAGGCATTGGTAGCGATATTCTGGAGCGCACCTAATACTTCATCTTTAACGGCATTTTCCAGTATTCCACTCTTCAAAGTGTTTATTGCTCGGTCGCCCAGGCTGGCGTATCGTGCAACGTTCGAAAGAGTGGCTGTATTGATGTATTCGCTGGCCAACTCTGTGTTTCTCGCCAGGCCCTCAGCGGCCGCTCTACGGGCAAAACTAGCGATCACCTGCCCGGACATTGCCGGGTCTCGACTTATCCATGCCAATTGTCTTTCCTGTTCAGACACCTCGATGAGCCGCACATCCCAGTACGGATTAAACAGGTTCGCATACTCGTGCACTCCACCAACACCGGCCACCTGAAGCCGATCTGCTGCCTGCAACACCGGGCGCTCAAAATACACTTCTGCGGAGCTCAATGCCGCCATATCATCGTCGGCGTAATAGTCGTCTGTGTAAAACAGGCCAGGTTCCAGTCCGCTTTCCAGGGTACCCTGGGGTGGGCTTGCTGAGCCGAGCCGGTTAATCTTCTCGGCCGTTCGAATATCGCCATTGCCAACCTCCACCTCAACGTGCAGAGTCACTCGAACATCTCGACTTCTATCACTAAGGTCTTTTAACGAGCGGTGGGATTTTACGCCGCTATAGACATCTCCTAATGATTCGCCTTCAAGGTCGGCCAGTTGCTCACCACGCCGATTGCTTCTCATCCAGTTTGAACAGTCGCCACCTGGACACTGCGAATCAGAATAGGCGTAGTTCTGCCCCCATCCCATTGGTAGCTCCTGACTCCGCCATTTACAACGCCAGCAACTGAAATGATCCCAATGAACAGACAGAGTGTCTTTGCCCCTCCATTCCCAGCTGTCGCCAGATCTCACCAGTCGTGTTCCACCTTCCTTGATGATTTGAAATCGGTCGATCGGGGTAACGTATATGCGAGAAGGCAATGGTTTAATGCGGCTCCAGCTGCGGCTTGTGCTAAACGCATCTCTAGAGCTTTCGATGACATCCACTTTCCGCTGAATTTCTTCACTGTCACCACTGTAGCGCTGACTCAAGCCCTCCCAAGCCGCGGCATTTCGCGACTGCGCGGCTAGCGCATAGGTGGATGAAGCACGGTAGCGTGGATCATTGGATTTGACGATGCTACTGACAACCTCGGGTGTTACCACGTAACTAGCGTTATATACGGCCTCTTGTGCGACACTCAGCACACTATTGATAGCGTTGATGATCGGAATTGCCACCTTAGCTGCATTCTGAACAATATTCTCAACCTGGGTCATTACGTTCAGTGCTGCCTTGGTAAATGGCGCAACCACGGGTATCCAGCCGATGGCGTAGTCCAGGTTACGTGCACTTATCCGACCATAGTTGGTCCAGGAGCCGATACTCACCAGCTGTGCGATTGACACCTGATTGGCAACCATTGCACGGTTGGTATAAGCCTGAAAATTCAGAGTGCGCGCCTGCCAAACCAGGCCGCTGTACACAGCTGCATCGGCAGTGTTGGCGGCATTGGACTTTTCTGTCGCCAGCTTACCCGTGTTAAACAATACCAGGGTGGCCAATGCGCCCATCACAATGAGAGCTAAACCAACAGGCAGAGCCTGCCCTTTTGCGCTCTGTTTTTGGCGACAATGATATTGATCTTTCGAAGTCATGTGCAGCACATCCGCCGTGGGCAATCAGCTGGTGTTTCGGTGGCGCAATACCACGCTGGCTTGGAGTACAAGCGCAGGCATGTGCATTGAGCACCAAGCGATAAAAACGCTTATCTGCGTTCTAAGCAACCAGCCGAGAGTACGCCTACGCTCAATTGTTACCGGTATAGTTGGTGAGTGTATTGGTCGTGACCGCGTCCGCAGCAGCGGCAGCGGCAGCTGCGTTAGCCGCGCCTTGCGCCCCGGCGCCATCACCGCCGGCAAGCTCGGCAGCCATTCCCGCCACTTGGTTCTCAACCGTGTCGCCGAATAAGGCGAATACACTGATCGCCGATATGGCGATCAGCGCCACAATAACAATGTATTCCGTCATACCCTGACCACGCTGATTAGCGCCTATTCTTCGCAGACTGTTTTCGTTCTTCATGGTTTGCTCCTATTGCTCCATGTTTCTTAAGACAACAACCAGCTTTCGCCAGCTGCCCGTTACAACTGAGTCACCCATGCCAACCGCGCCTGTAAAGGCTATTAGCAACACCGATAGAAGCAGAAAAAACCAAGCAAACAACAGATGGCAGCGCAGCGAACGTGTAAACACAGCGCCAACTTGAATGTGCCCTATCTGTAATACTTTACCCCTGTTTTTCTAGCCACCACTAACGCAACCCAAATTCCTTTTTTAACTAACATTTATACTGTTATTTACAGAAAGACTAACACTGTCTATTGACCTAAAAAAGACATACCTTATTAAATTCGATAGACGACATAATATTAATTCAATATGTTAGAGTTAACATATAAACTATTTTGTATAATATATGATCTAAGCGACTGTTTAATAAGAGGTATTTTTTTATTCCATTTTCGATTATTTTTCCGTTTAGATACCTCTCTATTGGTTTTTTGTAGGATATCTCCTACCCAAAACTAACAATATCCTCAATTGGCCGATACTCTGGATCCCAGTACACCGTCATTACAACCACCTCACCCTCCATATACCAATGCAGAGATGATAAATCCGAGGTGCTTACCCTGTATTCCTCGTGCTCCTTATAGGCGATACTCATTCGCGTACAACGCTCCAGATATGCCGCACTAACCTTGATACGCACAACATAAGCCGCACCATAGTGTCTGGCAGTCCATTCGCGGGCAACTTGTTCGGCGTGCTCGCGATTCAGCTTGAGAAACAGGTATTGCTGTGCCGGTATTTCTGTGTGGATGCTGCGAAGCCTTGAGGCTTTGCAGGCTTTCATCTGTGTTGGGTTCAGTACTGCGTAGAGTTCTGTATATGATTCATTAGTCGTCATAATACTGTTTCCTTTTGTTCCTGAGTGTGCAGTTCTGCTGTGACTACGTAACGAAGCGGGCCGGATTGCACAGCATCAAACGGGTAGCACGTAACGAGTATCAGCTGTGATCGGTAAGGCATGGCCAGCAATGGGTCTGTCAGGCTGTTAGCAATGGTCTTGTCGCTTATTACGTAGCGTTTTGTGTCGCCATTGGCCGGGGTTACGTGCAGTACATCTCCAATACTCGCGTGTTGCAAAAAAGCAAAGTGCGTATCACGGTGGCCGCCTACAATGCTCACGCCGGTCTCACCGGGCAGGGCTGAACCAAATAAATGACCCGGCCCAAAGGCGAGGGAGTTGCCCTGGGCGCCGGCCAGCACGTACAGGTCACGCTGGTTGTTGCCACGGTACTGAATGCGCGCCACCGGCCAGGTGTCAGCCCAAGGCCATGGTTTGCTGCTACCCTGGCCTTCGCGAACGTCGCTCCAGGCCTTGGCAATCAGCAATTGCGCTACACTTGCTTTCGCGTGTATCCACGCGCCGTCAAATGCATGCGACACAGAGAGCGCCAGCAGCAATACGCTCATGGCGTGGTACACCACTGCGCGCTGGCGCTTAACTGTGTTGCCTGTCAATAAGGCTTGCAGGCTGCCATCAAGCACGGAGAACATAACGTTGCTCCTGTCGTACGGCTGCTCTGAATACCAGGGCAGTGATCAGCAGTAACCCTGCCCAGATAAAACTGATTCTGGCTTCGGTTGAACCCTGCGGGTAGGCAAAGGTCTGCGGTGCCTGACCTTTAGGGCGGGCATTGGGTACGGCGCTGGAATCAAGCCCTTCCTGGCGCGGTCGGCTGCGGCGTTTCTCAACCGCCACGAAGCTGGTGTACGGGCTCATCAGTTTGTGCTTCAGCGCCACCTTCAATACCCGTGGGCGAATGGTGTCTTCCGTAGCCCCCAGGCTGCGGCTGTCCAGCAAACTTTCTATTTTTCTCCGTGCCCAGAGCGACGATATGCCAACGCTCTCCCTCTCTGTTCCCATAATGAGAAGCTCGCGTTGCCACTGTTGGTCTCCACTGCGGCCTGAAATGGATGCGGTGAGTTCGCTGCCGGTTACCAGTTCACCGCTCAGTCGGGTGCTAAGCATCAGTGGTTCGCCGTTGTACAGATCCGGCAACGCCGCTGGGTAGTCTTCCGTTGTTGCACTGACCGGCCAGGCAATCTGCAAGTCTGTTATCACCGGACGCTCCAGCTTGCTGAGTAAAGCGTCCATTTTTTCCTGCACTTCACTTACCTTGCCAATATGTGTGAAGCTGCCACGGCCGAACTGGCTGGCTTTACGCATAAAATGACTATTGGGTGCAGAACCAATACCCACGGTAAACAGACGCCGGTCACCAAGATGCTGTGCAATGCTCGAAAACAAGGCTTGCTCGTTGCCCACAGCGCCATCAGTAATGAACACTATCTGGCTAACAGCTGTTTCGCTATTGGTCGACATTTGAGTCATAGCGCGTTTGAGTGCGGGTAACATTTCAGTGCCGCCGTCGGCCCGCAGGGCATCCACCATGCGTCTGGCTTGCGCCAGGTTCGAGGCACTGGCACTGACCGGTTGCGGTGAGAATGAACGGGTGATGGAATTAAACTCGATAATATTGAATGCGTCGCTTGGCTTAAGCCGATCAAGCGCCACATGCAGGCTGGCCCTCGCCTGCTCGATAGACACACCACCCATTGAACCGGACGTATCAATAACGAATATCTGCTCTTTCGGCAGATTGGTGAGCGCTGGTGCTTCATTCGCCGAGAAGTAAGGCGGCACCACCATCAACAGCGCGTACGTGTCGCCTTCAAAGGTTTCACTGAACACGGCTGCCTCCGGTTCGCTGCCCACCAGGGGCTGCCAGGTCAGAACAAAATCCTGATTCATCGCCACTTCGCCTTCACTTAAACTGAAGCGGTAGTGGTGCTCACTGCGTTGCAGGGCTAGCTGATGGTAAGCGCTGCTGATGGCTTGCATCGGCATACCCAAATCTATGCGCCCTTCAATACTGATGCTGTTCTCGCCAGGCTGCTGTGGGCCGTCTGGCCGTTGCAGCGGCGTTATGAACTCAGCGTCGGGTACCTGGTCCGTGCGGTCTGCCCAACCATGCTGGCCCGTGCTGAACTCGGCAGTCTCCAGCTGCACGTCGTCCGGGTGTTTTCCCGGTATGTAGCGCGGCGTAATAGTCATAGGAAAGCGAACGCTAAAACGACCATGCTCATAACTCACCAACTGCAGATAACGAATCTCTACGTCCACCTGTTCGCCAGGACCAATATTGGCAATGGCATTGGTGAACATATTCGGTCGTTGCTGTTCTACCAGGCTGGCCTTCTTACCACTTGCTTTGGCCTTTTCAAACACTTTGCGCGCTTTTTGTCGCTCTTGAATCACACCTTCAATTTCGCGCTCGCCAATGACGATGCGCATCGAATCCACACCGGCCTGATCGGGCAATGGAAACGCATACACCGCTTCCTGCCAGCGATCGGTATGGTTTTTGAAGGTCTGCGTTACCGTCACTCTGGCCAGCATGCCGCTAATGTTCATACTGGCTTTCGTACTTTGCGTAACCGCCGGTGTATACGCCCCCTGCTGCCCTGTTCTGAACAACAATGCGCCACCGCCAAGGTCGGCCAGAGTGGCCGTTTGCTGCGCAACCGCGCTTGGCTCCGCCGCTGCAGGGGGTTGTGCATTCACCACGGATGCGCCCAGTATCAGGCTGAGCAGCAACGTGGCCATGCCCGTAGTCCAGTAAGCACGTTTGCGCCGCGCACGTTTCACTGACGGACTTTCTTCTATGATCATGTAGCGGGGAACCCGCCGCGTATAAAGGTGTTGGTGTAAGCGTGATAGCATGCGCCCTCCGGTAGTGCTGTTTTTTGAACACCGTCAGTATCTGCAGCAATCTGGGCAATCCGCCCACTCTTTTATGACAATATGACGATCAATTGTGACGAAATATGGCAAGCGCTGCGCTCGCTATGGATGCGCGCTACACTAGTGTCACCTGGTAATAATGAAATTTTGTATGGCCAAACATATCGCCATCGTTGAAGACGAATCCGGCATTGCCGAGAATTACCGCGACGCACTGCAGCGTCTGGGCTTTGTAGCGGATATTTATCCGGATCGCAGCAGTGCGCAGGCCGCGTTTGAGCATGCGCTACCCGATTTGGCCATTATTGATGTGGGTTTGGGTGACGAAGTGGAAGGCGGTTTCGATTTATGCCGGGATTTGCGTGCCAAAGCGCCTGGCTTGCCGATTGTGTTTCTCACCGCGCGCGACAGCGAGCTGGATGTTATTTCCGGGCTCAGATTGGGCGCTGACGACTACCTGACCAAGGACATAGGCCAGGCACATATGCTGGCACGCATTACCGCATTGTTCCGCCGCGTGGATGCGCTGCGAAAACCCACTCGCGCTGACGACCTGCTGCGCCGAGGCGAATTGTGCATCAATCTTCAAACCATGACGGTGCAGTGGCGCGAGCAGGCGGTTAATCTTACCGTCACCGAATTCTGGATTGTGCATGCTCTGGTGCGGCACCCTGGGCATGTTAAAAACCGGACGCAACTTATGGAAGCGGCCAACGTCGTGCTGGATGACAACACGATTACCTCGCACATAAAACGTATCCGGAAAAAGTTCACGACGATCGACCCTGATTTCAAGCGGATTGAAACCGCCTACGGCATGGGCTATCGATGGACCGCAGCGTAGGCATGTGCCATGCCACTTAAACGCCAGCTATTGCTGATCAGCTTACTATTTCTCACCTTGCCCTGGGCGGGGTGCCAATTCATACGTGAAGTCGAATCGGCCTTACGACAGGGCCACGAGCAAAGCCTGCAGGCCAGCTCTACAGCTATTGCCAATGTGCTGCAAGCTGACCACACAGTGCTTGAATTGCTGAGGCGGGATCAGCCCAAAGACGGTGCTGCAGGCAATGCCATTTTGTTTGAGCCCGCACCTATTCCTATTGTGGTGGACGGGTACGCCGATGAAGATTGGGACAGCATGTCGCGCAAGAAAATAAGCGCGCCCGGGCACCCGGATCAGTTCCTATATTACCGCGCGGCCAATCGAGATGGTCGCGTGTATTTATTTATTGAAGTTTACGATCAAGATATTAATTATCTAAATCCGGCCAAGTCTGACGCCAGCGATCAGCTGATCCTGCTGCTTGGCGACCAGGTAGCTGGCGAGCTGCGATCTTTCGCGCAACGCTATACCATTGCCAGCAGCTCACCCGGCAGAGTTAATGTGTTGCGCGTGTCAGACGATGCAAGTGTTGTACGCGCCGAGCCGGCCATCAATGCCTATTGGCAGGATACGATCGGTGGCTTTCACATCGAATTATCCGTTCCCTTGAGTTTGACGCAAGGTCGTATCGGCTTTTACAGAAAAGACACCAACCGCGATATGAGCCCGCTTTACTATGGTACTGTTGAGGAAAATGCAGAACTTGCGCCTAGGGCGGTGTACAGCACAGACAGTTTGGGCGAAAAAATAAAGCTGCTTGCACTGACCGGTCAAAAAATTGGCCTGCTAGACCGTGATGGCCTGGTGGTCGCCGAGCACGGCTCCTTTAACAGTAACCGCAGCGACGATAGCAATTGGTTGCTAAGGCGTATATACAGCAGCATTCTGACACTGCCGGTGCAAGAGTATATAGCGGTAAAAAACGGCGACGCCCATGCTCGCCCGGAGTTGCACGATGCACTTAGCGGGAAAATTTCGAGAAAATGGTACTTGGGGCAGCGTTATTCAAATCGCAGTATTCTTAGCAGCGCAACCCCCCTGCTTAACGACGGCAAGGTTATTGGTGCAGTGTATGTAGAGCAAAGCAGCGAACAGTTCCTGGCACTAACGGATTCCGCGTTCAGCAAAATACTGTTAATCAGTTTTGCAGCACTGTTGTTTGCCATTACCGGCTTGCTTGGCTACGCCAGTTGGTTGAGTTTGAGAATTCGCCGTCTCAGCCAAGCTGCCGAACGTGCTATTGCGGAAGACGGCAGCGTACGCGCCGAACTATTCCCACACTCACGAGCAGTTGACGAGATTGGCGACTTGTCACGCAGCTACGGTGCACTACTGGCCCGCGTGCGGGAGTACACCGAATACCTGCAAAGCTTGTCCAGAAAACTGTCGCACGAACTTCGTACCCCACTGGCGGTGGTGCACAGCTCGCTGGATAACCTGGAGCGCGAAAAAATCAACAACCAGGCAGATATCTATCTGCAGCGAGCAAAAGACGGCGCCGCACAGCTCAGCCATATTCTGTCGGCCATGTCGGAAGCCACCCGGGTTGAAGAAAGCATTGCCTCCGCTGACAAAGAGACATGTAACTTGCTGGGGCTGCTCACCGACATCAGCCGCGCGTACGCCGATGTGTATTCTCAGCACACTATCCAATTTAATAACCAGAGCGGCACGGATACTCTGGACATGCAACTGGCTCCGGAGTTAATTGCCCAAATGCTGGACAAGCTAATGGAAAACGCGGCGGATTTTGCGCCGCTTGGCAGCACAATCGACATAAGTTGCACAACTCGCCAGGAACAGGTGACGATTACCGTGAGTAACGAAGGTGCGCCGTTGAGTGATTCAATGCGCAACCAGTTGTTCCAAAAAATGGTATCAGTGCGCTCCGAGCGCAATCAGGGCATGCATCTGGGTTTGGGGTTGCACATTGTACGGCTGATCGCCGAGTATCACGGCGGCGAGGTTAAAGCGTATAACCTGGCCAATAATATCGGCGTTTGTTTTGAAGTCTGCCTGCCAAAAAACGCCGTGGCTTGAGGCGAATTATTCCGCCACACAGTCTTCGTGCACGTAATTATTCGGCTCAAAGCGTGGCGTGCAAATCGCGTAAAACAACAAATCTTCCGCGCCGGTATTGCGAATGCGTTGCAACTGGTCTGGCTCAATTCGAACCACGTCTCCTCGGGCTACGTGTTCTGCAACACAATCGCCAACTTCAACAAACCCAGAACCCTGAACAATGAGGTACCTCTCAGCAGTGGCTCTTACTCGGTGCCAGGCCGTGGTAACACCAGGTTTCACACGTGCTAATGCAATCGACAACTCCGGGTCGTTAACATCATTCGCCACTTCGGTAATAAAGCAACGTTCTTCCGTTTCAAATTCGGCGTTCTCGCTGCCACGAAGTACACCAGACTTAAGCGATAAGCTCACAAACACTCACGAATCTTAACCGCCATAGCTTCCAGCTCGCTCATATCGGCCATATCCCGTGCGTGCAGTTTCATATCAACACCGCCTTCGCGAGGAATGATGTGCATATGAATATGAAACACGGTTTGCCCTGCAGCGGCGCCATTCAATTGTGCCAGCATAAAGCCCTCGGCTTGTGTGGCTTGTTGTACTGCTTTACCAACCTTTTGTGCCGTGAGCATCATTGCCGCTGCATAGTCGGGATCTAACGTCAACACATTCGCCGCCGGACTTTTTGGAATAACCAGAACATGCCCAGGGGCCTGTGGCATTACATCCATAAATGCCAGTGTTTTATCATCCTCGAAGACTTTGACCGATGGCATTTCGTCACGAAGAATTTTCGCAAATACGTTGTTTGTATCGTAGGGGTCGTTTAGCTTCATGGTGGCCTAACCGCTAGAAAAGGATAGCACTAGTGTAGTGCTTTAGCGCTTCTCAACCAAGTACCGAATAAATAATGTCTTTGGGAAAACCACGTGATTGCAGAAACCGCATTTCCTTGGCTCGCTGTTTTAAGCGCATATCACTGTATTCACTGCTGGACTCATCTTGATTATCAAGCGTTTCGTTCACAGCCGGGAAGCGACGTTTATAAAGTAACAGCGCGCGGCGCTGCCAATCGAGTTGCTCGTCTGCAAGCGCTTGCTCGATCAAACCGCTGTGCACACCGCGCTCTTGCAATGCCGCTTTTATTTTATAAGGACCGTCACCGCGTTCATACTTGGCACGCGTGAAGCTCTCAGTAAACCGCAAATCACTTTGCAAGCCTTCCGCCGCCAGCGTTTCAATTGCCTGTTCAATTTGTTCTGCGCTGAATCGCTGTTTGAATTTGCGTGTCATTTTACGGCGCAACTCAAGACAGGAATGCTCTCGTCTGGCCAACAAATCAATACAGGCCCGGCGCAGATCCAAGGTTTCGTCAACGCTGCCGCACTGCTCAGAGCCTGAGCTGAAGCCCAACTCAGGCTCACAGCTCAGATTTGGCGCTTCCATCAGGCTTCTAACGGAACAACGTTGTTATCTTCCTCATCCTCAGCTTCTACCAGCGTACCTAATAACTGCTGACGAATTTGCCCTTCTATTTCCGTGGCAATTGAAGGGTTTTCAGCCAGGAATTTCGCAGCATTGGCTTTACCCTGGCCAATCTTGTCGCCTTTGTACGCATACCAGGCACCGGATTTATCTACCAGACCCTGCTTAACACCCAGGTCAATCACCTCACCCAGACGGTTTATGCCCTGGCCGTACAAAATCTGGAATTCGGCCTGACGAAACGGCGGAGAGACTTTGTTCTTAACCACTTTAACCCGAGTTTCATTACCCACAACTTCGTCACCATCTTTCACGGCACCAATACGGCGAATATCAAGCCGAACGGACGAGTAGAATTTAAGCGCATTACCACCGGTGGTGGTTTCCGGGCTGCCAAACATCACGCCAATCTTCATTCGAATCTGGTTGATGAAGATGACCAGGCAGTTGGCTTGCTTGATGTTACCTGTAATCTTGCGCATGGCCTGACTCAGCAGACGGGCTTGCAAGCCCATGTGCGAGTCGCCCATGTCGCCTTCAATTTCAGCCTTCGGAGTCAGTGCTGCCACTGAATCAACCACCAATACATCAATAGCGCCTGAGCGAACCAGCATATCGGTCACTTCCAGGGCCTGCTCACCGGTATCCGGCTGAGACACAATCAAATCATCAATATTGACGCCCAGCTTTTCCGCATAAATCGGGTCGAGCGCGTGTTCTGCGTCGATAAACGCAGCGTTGCCGCCCGCTTTCTGGCATTCAGCAATCACTTGCAATGTCAGCGTTGTCTTACCTGACGACTCGGGGCCGTAAATCTCGCAAATTCGACCTTTCGGCAAACCGCCTATACCCAGTGCAACATCCAGGCCTAGCGAGCCGGTGGAAATAGAGGGCATTGCAACGCGGGGCTCTTCGCCCATACGCATTACGGTGCCTTTACCAAACTGGCGTTCTATCTGTGCCAGTGCTGCGTCAAGTGCCTTATCTTTGTTACTGTCAGTGCTCATAGGAATCTCCATGTGTTCAAGTTTGTTCGCTTGTATTCTGACCTGGGTTGTGAGGTAAAAGGCTTTCCTTGCCTCCTTTGAGCCGCAGTGCACTTTTTTTGCACTGCATTGCGCAAAGCCACAATCGCAAAACACCTGTATATTTAATCAGTATTCGAAATTCCTGTCTACCCCCTTTGAAATGTCTTCTTGCGCGAATTGTGAATAGTACTGAGTTACAATGCGCGACCGGAATTCGCAACAGCCACAAGACCTTGTCCAGCAGCAGCCAAGAACACACACCAATGATGCAGCAGTACTTGAAGATCAAGTCGCAGCATATTGATGAGCTTGTGTTTTATCGCATGGGCGACTTTTACGAATTGTTTTTTGACGACGCCAAGCTCGCCGCAGAGCTACTGGACATAACGCTAACTGCGCGGGGTAAATCGCAAGGCGAGCCCATCCCAATGGCCGGCATCCCTTATCATGCGGCTGAATCGTACCTTGGGAAATTAATTCGCCTGGGTCAATCGGTTGCCATTTGCGAGCAAATTGGCGACCCTGCCACCAGCAAAGGTCCGGTGGAACGCAAGGTGGTACGGGTTATCACACCGGGCACAGTGAGTGATGAGGCGTTTCTCGAAGAGCGCCAGGATAATTTGCTGGTTGCCGTTGTGCGCCGGCGCGACCAGTTTGGCCTGGCAAGCCTGGACATCAGCAGTGGTCGTCTTGCGGTTCTGTCTGCCACAGGCGAAAGCTCTGGCCTGGCTGAGCTGCAAAGACTGGCGCCGGCTGAGCTGCTGTTCAATGAAGAGCAAGAAGCTCAACTCGATATTGCCGCGTTCAACAGAATGTGCCGCAGCGTGCGCCCGCGCCCGCCCTGGGATTTTGAAACAGATACCTGTGAGCGTATTCTGTGCGAACAATTTGCCACTCGCAATCTGAGCGGCTTTGGCTTGAGTGATTCTGCGGAACATCAAGTGTTAATCCAGGCAGCCGGCAGTTTGCTCAGTTACACGCAAAGCACCCAACGCGCAGCTTTACCGCATATCAATAGAATTGTTATCGAGAGCAGCAGCGAGGGTTTGCGGCTGGATGCTTCTACCCGCCGCAATCTGGAAATAGACCAGAACCTGGCCGGCGGCCGCGATAACACCATTATGGCCGTGCTCGATAAAACCAAATGCCCAATGGGCAGCCGGCTGCTGAGTCGCTGGCTGCATAAGCCCTTGTCAGACATACAAGCGATAGAGCGCCGTCAGTCTGCGATCACCGATCTGAGCGCGAACTATCGTTTCGAGGCCTTGCAATCCCGTACTCAGTCAATCGGCGATCTCGAGCGAATTCTGGCGCGCGTCGCGCTGCGTTCCGCCAGACCCAGAGACTTGAGCAAATTAAGCATTTGTCTGGCTGCGCTGCCTGAACTGCGAACAAGCATCCCAGCGGAAAACGACCACCTGCGGGCATTGAGCGACCAGGTACAGGAGTATCCGTCGCTGGCCGACCAGTTGAATCAGGCGTTGATAGATAACCCGCCGATGGTAATACGCGACGGCGGCGTGATTGCCGAGGGGTATGACCACGAACTGGATGAGCTACGCGCCATCAGCACCAACGCCAGCGACGTTTTATTGGCCATAGAACAACGAGAGCGCGAGCAGACTGGAATCAGTACGCTCAAAGTTGGCTACAACCGGGTGCACGGCTACTACATTGAGATTTCCCGTGCCCAATCCGATAACGCGCCCGCCAGTTACGTGCGCCGTCAAACGCTAAAGAACGCCGAGCGTTTTATCACTCCTGAGTTGAAAGAGTTTGAAGACAAAGCCTTGAGCAGCAAGGCGCGGGCGCTGGCACGCGAAAAAATGCTGTACGAGCAGTTGCTGGATACCCTGAACGAGCACCTGACGAGCCTGCAGACCAGCGCCAGCGCGCTGGCGGAACTGGACGTTCTGGCCAATCTTGCCGAACGCAGTGTCAGCCTGCATCTTACCCGCCCGCAATTTGGCAAACAGTCACAATTGCTTATCAGCCAGGGCCGCCACCTGGTGGTCGAACAAGTCAGCAACGAGCCTTTCGTTGCCAACGACCTGCGCTTACACCCCGAGCGCCGGATGCTGGTGATCACCGGGCCAAACATGGGCGGTAAATCAACCTATATGCGCCAAACAGCGATCATTGTACTGCTCGCTCATATTGGTTGTTTTGTACCGGCAGAGAAAACCGAACTGGGCGTGTTCGACCAGATCTTTACGCGCATCGGGTCCTCTGATGATCTGGCCGGTGGGCGCTCAACCTTTATGGTTGAAATGACTGAGGCGGCGACCATTCTCAACAACGCCACCGATCGAAGCCTGGTGCTGATGGACGAAATCGGCCGCGGAACCAGCACCTTTGATGGCCTGGCACTGGCCTATGCCTGCGCTGTGGAAATCATTGATCAGCTGCGGGCCTACACACTGTTTGCCACTCACTACTTCGAACTGACCGCGCTGGCTGATGATTTTGCAGCGGTGCGAAATGTGCATCTCGATGCCAGCGAGTACGACGACAACATTGTTTTTCTGCACAGTGTTCAGGAAGGCCCCGCAAACCAGAGCTACGGCGTACACGTTGCCAAACTGGCCGGCATTCCCGGCAGCGTAATCCGTACCGCGCGGCAAAAATTGCGCGAACTGGAATCACAGTCTTCTGGGCACGTACAAGCACCTTTGCAGAATGAGCTGTTTGCAAGCAACAACATCGCAACGCCGGCTCCAAGCAAGGCCGACTTATTGGTTACCGAGTTGCAGGACAGTCTGTCACCCGACGACATGAGCCCCAGAGAAGCGCTGGATTTCGCTTACGAATTGCAACAGAAGCTACGCAAATTGTAATCGCAGATATATGCTTATAGCCATGCTCAACTTTTGTATCCTTCTGATTTAGTGCTAGAATTTCGTTTTTACGCTGCCGACTTAGGTTGGCGCCCATGATCAACCCAAGGCTCAAACCACCATGACATTTATCGTTGGCGAAGATTGCATCAAGTGCAAGCACACAGACTGTGTGGAAGTCTGCCCTGTGGACTGTTTTTATGAAGGTCCAAACATGCTCGTAATTCATCCCGACGAGTGCATTGATTGCGCGCTTTGTGAGCCGGAATGCCCTGTTGACGCCATTTTCTCTGAAGATGAGTTACCGGAAGATCAGCAGCAGTTCCTGGAGCTGAACGCCGAGTTGGCCGAAGTGTGGCCGAACATTACCGAGATGAAGCCCGCTCCGGACGATGCTGAAGAATGGGCCGGCGTACCTGACAAGTTGAAACTACTGGAACGCTAGGTTCCTCTCGCGGCAAAGCCGGCCCAGCAAGCTTTCCAGTGCATTGCGTCTTCCGAATGTGCCGTACATAAAGCGAAGGGGTTGCGTCCATGCAACCCCTTCTATTTCCAGCCGATCATGCTGGAGCGCCAAACTTCCCTGTTCTGACCACCGCATCCATGCCTTGGTGGGTAACTCCGTTTGACAGTGCCTACTCTACAGATTTGTTAGATTTTGCAAACTAAAGTGCTTACCTGATCGCCGGTAGCATTCGAAGATAAACGAATAAATTCTTTATAAATCAGAGTGTTGGGCTTATCGCACAGATCAATGACGGGGCATGTTCTGACATGCATCTACGACATATCGTACACAGAGGTGTACATAAAACGCACAACCACGAATCGCGGTATTGCTGTTATTGACGAATCAAACGGACATTATCGTAAGACGTTGCATCATTTGTACGAAGTGGGTTGATATCCATTCCACCCCTGCGCAGAAAACGACCGTACACTGTGAGTTTCTCAGGTGCGGCTGCCTGCATCACATCGAGAAAGATTTTTTCTATGCATTGTTCATGAAACGCGGGATGGCGCCGGTATGACACCAGATAACGAAGCAGGCCTTCGTGTTTGATGGCTTGACCACTGTACGCAATAACCAGGCTTGCCCAGTCCGGCTGGCCGGTTACCGGGCACACAGAGCGAAACAAATCAGTGTGCAGGGTTTCTGTGGCTTCTCTGCCTAATTCAACTGACAGCAACGCGGCATCCGGAGTGTAGGTATCGATAGCCACTTCCAATTCATCAAGGCTGTCGCCAGGCAACACGCCACCCACGCTTAATTTTGCTTGCGCAAGCCCGGTAATCTTCACTTCAACAGTCGCTTTCGCATTAACCGACAGATCAGACTCCATGGTTTGGCGTACTTCATACGCGCTGCCAAAGCGCGTTTCACTGAACGAGTTAAGGTACAGTTTGAGTGATTTTGATTCTATTAACGCAGCCGAACTGCAAGGAAACTGGATTTCAGCAATCGCTACTTCCGGCCGACCGCGACTGTCCAACCAGGACAACTCATAGGCATTCCAAGTATCCACGCCGGTAAATGGCAGCTTATCACCGTACAGATACAGGTTCTCACGCGTAATATCGCGGGGGATTGCCTGCAACAGTGACGGCGTATACACGCAGGGGTACTCTGATTTCTTACCCAGTGCGGTTTCGCCCAGTGAATCGGATTGTTTGCTACTCACCAGATCAACACCCATTACAGAGTTACTTAAGAAAAATCAGTCAGGATATGAACCGAGTATAGACCGGTCGCCGGCAATCGGCGACTCTGTTTAACTGCGAATACGGGTGCCCGTATTCAGCAAATGAAGCGCGTAGCTGAACGCCACGACAATGAACCCTGCCACCATGGCTAATGCAAAGCCCACGGAAATGTCGCTGATACCAAGCACGCCATACCGAAATGCATTGACCATGTACAACACGGGATTAATTTTTGATACGCCAGCCCAAAATTCAGGCAGCAAACTCACCGAATAAAACACGCCGCCCAGATAGATCAATGGCGTCAGCACAAACGTTGGAATGATGGAAATATCATCAAAATTATTCGCGAACACCGCATTAATCAAACCGGCTATGGAGAACAGGATGGACGTGAGCAGCGCGACCAGAATGGTCAGAGGTACATTGTTGATGTGCAGCTTGGTGAAAAACAATGACATCAAGGTGACAATCAGGCCCACCGCCAACCCGCGAGTAACGCCTCCGATCACAAAGCCGGCCAGAATGACCCAGTTTGGCACGGGCGACACAATCAATTCTTCAATACTGTGTTGAAACTTGGCACCAAAAAACGACGACACTACGTTGGAATAGGAGTTGGTGATCACCCCCATCATGATCAGCCCAGGCACCACGAATTCCATGTAACTGTAACCATCCATTTCACCAATACGGCTGCCAATCAGATTTCCGAAAATGATGAAATACAAGGTTACAGTAATCACTGGCGGTACTAGTGTTTGCGGCCAGATACGCATAAAACGCCGGATTTCTTTAACCAGTATGGTGGTGAACGCCACCCAAATTTCGTGTCGGTTCATGCACTCGCCCCGCTCTTGGCTCTCTCGGCGGCGAGCTTACGATCATTATCTTCCAGCATACTGACAAACAGCTGCTCCAGTCGGTTGGTTTTGTTTCGCATACTGATCACGTGAATGTTCAGTGCGTTTAACGCCACAAACAAATCATTCATACGGCCGCGCTCAACACTGACTTCAAGACTGTGATCATCAATTCGAACCGGTGAAAAACCGTCGAGCACCAGCTGAGCAGGCAAATTTTCCTGCACATCCAATACAAACGACTCCAGATTAGACTGCCGTAACAAATCCCTCATAGACGAGTTTTGAATAATATTGCCTTCATCAATAATCGCAATGTTGCGGCACAAGCTTTCGGCTTCTTCCAGATAATGTGTGGTCAGAATAATTGTCGTTCCCGCGGCATTAACCTCTTGCAGAAACTCCCACATGGAGCGGCGCAATTCTATATCAACGCCTGCCGTGGGTTCATCCAGAATAAGTAGCCTGGGTTCGTGCACAAGCGCACGGGCAATCATCAGGCGCCGTTTCATGCCGCCTGACAAGGCTCTCGAAGGGCCATGCGCTTTATCCCAGATGTCGAGTAAACGTAAGTATTTTTCAGCACGCTGCCGGGCAAGCTCACGCGGCAATCCGTAGTAGCCAGCTTGCGTAACCACAATATCAATCACGTTTTCGAAATGGTTGAAATTAAATTCCTGTGGCACTACGCCCAATTGCTTCTTGGCCATCGGGAAGTCGGTATCAATGTCGTAGTCGAATACCTTTACTGTGCCTTCCGTTTTCTGCACCAGGGAGCAGATAATACCTATCGTGGTCGACTTGCCTGCACCATTAGGCCCCAGAAGCGCAAAAAAATCGCCCTGCTGCACCTCCAGATCAATGCCCTTCAGCGCGGCGAAGCCGTTATCGTAAACCTTGCGCAAATTCTCAATGCGTAGTGCAGGAATAGAACTCATGTGTCTGACAGAATCGAATACAATCAGGCATTATACTGCAATACAATTCATTTAAGCGGCAGTGATCTGCTATTGCCCGGAGAAGTTTTCATGCGTTTCCAATTATTGCTCACCGGCAACGAAATAATGAGCGGCGACACCGTCGACTCCAATTCCTCCATGATCGCTCAGCGATTGCTCAGGGAAGGCTACTGGATAGATCGCAAGGTGACCGTGGGCGACGATATGCAGGAACTGGTTGATGAAATCAACAGCATCAGCAAAGACAGCGATGTGCTAATCGTTAATGGTGGCCTGGGCCCTACTATTGACGATTTGACTGCCGAGGCCCTTGCCCAGGCGGCCGGCGTAGAACTGGTGGAACACGCAGACGCAAAACATCATGTGGTTACCTGGTGCGAAGGACGCGGCTTCACCGCCAATCAGGCAAACCTCAAGCAGGCCATTCTACCTGAAGGTGTATCCTTGCTTGACAACACGGTTGGCAGTGCGGTCGGCTTTGCCCTGACTCTGAATGATTGCCTGGTAATGTGCACCCCCGGCGTACCCAGCGAGCTGCGCGCGATGCTAGACAACGCAGTAGTACCCATGCTTTCCACCCACTATCCGGTTGGCCACGCGCCTCAAATACTGCGCTACCAAACTTTCGGCCTTGGCGAATCAGGCGCGCAACAAATGCTGGATGATGCCTACCCTGACTGGCCAGACAATATTGAAATTGGCTTCAGGGCCGGCGCGCCCATGCTAGAAATGAAACTCAGAGTTGACCCAAGCTGCAGCGACGAACAACGCGACCACTGGGAAGCAAAATTCCTGGAGGTGATTGGCAGCTACGTAGTGGGCCGCGACGAGACGCGCTTGCCTCAGGCGATTGTGCAAAGTCTGACCGAGCGTGGCCAGCAAATTGCGCTTGCCGAGTCCTGTACAGGCGGCCTGATTGCGTCGATGATTACCTCTGTTCCAGGCAGTTCTGTTGTGTTTGAAGCAGGCATAGTCAGCTACTCAAACGCCATTAAACAATCCCAGCTCGGTGTTAGCGAACAAACCCTGTCACAGTTTGGAGCGGTCAGCGAGCAATGCGTGCTGGAGATGGCCGCTGGCGTATTGGCAATATCAAACGCCGACTACGCGGTTGCCGTATCCGGCATTGCCGGACCTGATGGCGGTACCGACCAAAAACCAGTAGGCACGGTATGGATAGCCTGGGGTAAAAAAGGCAAGCTGAAAGCGAGAGAGTTTAATTACCCGGTTAACCGATCAATGTTTCAGACCATAGTTTCCGCGTTAGCACTGGATCTTGTGCGACGAGAAATTCTTGAGTTACCGGAAGAACCCGCTTACTTTCAGCGCTGGACTCGGAAGACCTGAATCAGAAGACCCCTCTCTCACGGAGTCGCTCATAACTAATTGGTTCAGAGCTTCCTTAATTATTCCGACCAATCAAACCCTCTCAATAACAGTACTAATCCCCTGTCCCAAGCCAATACACATAGTCGCCAACCCAACACTCGCATCATTCTGCTCCAGTACATTCAGCAACGTGCCTGTAATTCGTGTACCAGAACAACCCAGCGGGTGGCCAAGCGCGATTGCGCCACCATTTACGTTAACGTTGTCTTCCAGACGATCAAGCAGACCCAGGTCTTTCAGAACCGGCAAGCTCTGCGCCGCAAACGCTTCATTCAATTCAATGTACTCAATATCGCCTATATCCATACCGGCGCGCTTAAGCGCCTTCTGGCTGGCAGGTACCGGCCCATAGCCCATAATCGCTGCATCCACGCCCGCTACCGCCATGGATACAATTTTCGCACGGGGTGTCAGCCCCATATCTTTGGCAGCCGCCGCTGTGCAGACCAGCATGGCAGATGCACCATCTGTGATTTGCGAGGAGCTACCCGCCGTTACCGTGCCGTTGGCTGGGTCAAATGCTGGTCGCAGTTTGGCAAGGCCCTCCATTGTTGTATCTGCGCGAATAGTTTCGTCTTCCGAAATAATCTTCAGAAAGCCATTCTCATCCACGCCCTGTAGCGGAATGATCTCGTTTTTGAAGCGGCCCGCTTCGGTGGCGGCGGCAGCGCGTTGATGGGAACGAACCGCAAATTCATCTTGTTGCTCGCGGGTGATACCGTGCATACGGGCCAGAAATTCCGCCGTCATGCCCATGCTGCCCGACGCACTGGCAATGTGCTTGGCGAGTTCTGGATTGGGGTCAAGATCCGCGCCCATGGGTACGTGACCCATGTGTTCAACGCCACCCACCAGGCATACTTCCCCGTAACCAGTCATCATACCTTGTGCTGCGGTATGCAATGCGGCCATGGATGAACCACATAGTCGATTGATTGTTTGGGCGCCAACTTCCTTGGGAATATCGGCGAGCAATTGAACCATGCGGGCAATATTGCCAGATTGCTCCTGGGTTTGTGTGACACACCCCCAGAGTATGTCTTCAATGCGGCTCTTGTCCAGCGCAGGGTTACGTTCCAGTAGCGCGCGTAAAAGGTCTGCCGACATACTATCGGCTCTCAGCTCGCGGAAGCAGCCATTCTTGGAGCGGCCCATTGGACTGCGAACGAAATCTACGATAACAATATCGGTATCTTGTAAGCTCATTGTTTGCTCCTATGCCTGCGACGCTGAGTTGTAATAGCGCTGGCCAGTTTCAGCCATACTGCGCATTGTGTCGGTTACTCGATAAATAGGCGCTTCGTCAGCGTATTGGTCAGCCATTCTAACGACTTCCTTAAGACCTATTGTATCCATCCAACGGAAGATACCGCCACGGAATACTGGAAAGCCGACGCCGTATATAAGAGCCATATCGGCTTCTGCTACCGAGCCAACGATGCCCTCCTCGACACAGCGCGCCATTTCAGTACACATGGGGATCATCATGCGCTCAAGAATTTCTTCATCGCTGAATTCCCGTGGGCTATCGACGTGCGGCTTTAACAAGGCGTACGTTTCTTCATCGACAGTTTTCTTTGGTTTGCCGCGTTTATCAATTTCGTATAGGTAGAAACCTTTTCCATTTTTTTGACCGAGGCGGTCCGCTTCATACAATACGGTTGTTGCGTCTTTGAAGGTTTTACTCATCCGATCGGGGAAGCCTTCCGCCAACACATCAGACGCGTGAACGCCGGTGTCTATACCAACGACGTCTTGCAAATAGGCGGGCCCCATGGGCCACCCCCATTTTTCCATTACGCGGTCCACCTTCTGAAAATCTGCGCCCAGTTTGAGCAAACCGACGAAGCCCGCAAAGTACGGGAACAGAACTCGGTTCACCAGGAAACCGGGGCAATCATTGACGATGATCGGTTTTTTACCCAATGCCAACGCGTACGCAGTGGTTTTGGCAATGGCGGCATCGCTGGTTTTTTCACCGCGAATCACTTCCACCAGTGGCATTGCGTGCACCGGGTTGAAGAAATGCATTCCACAGAAGTTCTCTGGCCGCTTTAGAGCGGTGGCCAAATAGCTGATGGAAATGGTGGAGGTATTGGATGCCAGCACTGCGGTGTGTTCCAGCACTTCCTCCACTTCGGCAAGCACAATGTGTTTTACCTTTGGGTTTTCAACCACAGCTTCCACGACCATGTCGGCGCCGCGCAAGTCTTCATAACTCAGGGTGGGATTGATTCTGTTAAGCGTTTCGCCCATCTGTGCTGGCGTCATTCGACC
Source organism: Gammaproteobacteria bacterium (assembly GCA_030429735.1). Classification (GTDB taxonomy): domain Bacteria; phylum Pseudomonadota; class Gammaproteobacteria; order Pseudomonadales; family JAUIET01; genus JAUIET01. Next base: position 152,268 of record JAUIET010000009.1, on the reverse strand, counting down.
CCGGCTCACGCGTTTGGCCAACAGCTTGTTGGCTTCGTTCAGACCAAGTTCAATACCGGCCTCGTTGATATCCTTCATCACTATCGGCGTGCCCTTATACGCCGACTGGTAGGCGATACCACCACCCATAATGCCAGCACCCAACACGGCAGCCTGTTGCACAGCGCTCGCTTGCTTGCCCCATTCTTTGGCCACTTTACCGATGTACTGATCACTCAGGAATAAGCCGGTCATGGCTTGTGCCTGTGGAGTTCTCACCATTTCAAGAAAGGCTTCGCCTTCAAGTTTTAAGGCATCTGACCGATCACCTCCAGCAGCCTTCTCTATGACCTTCACTGCTGTCATGGGTGCCGGGAAATTGCGACCTGCCTGTTGTGCAACCATGGCTTTGCAGGTAGTGATGGACATGATTAATTCAAGGCCTTGAAGCGGTATAGCTGACACTTTTTCAGTGCGACGGGCTTGCCAATCCAACGCGCCACTCAAGCACTGTTGAGCCAAGTCCAGAGCAGCGTCCGTCAATAACTCATTCGCCACAACAGCATCAACACCGCCTTGAGCCAATGCAGCTGCCGGTTTCTGTTCCTTACCCGTTGCAATCCATTGCACGGCATTGTCAATACCAATTACCCTGGGTAAGCGCACTGTGCCGCCAAATCCGGGTATCAGGCCCAAAGAGACTTCCGGTAAACCAACCTTTGCCGCATGCGACATCACGCGGTATTCGCAGGCCAGACACATCTCAAAGCCACCGCCCAGGGCAAAGCCGTTAATTGCCGCCACTTTAGGCATGTCCAGGTCTTCAAATGCATTGAAAATGGCATTGGTTTCGGCCAGGTGATCCAGCACTCCCTGGTCGGTTCCAGCCCACAGATCACCAAATTCCGTGATGTCGGCACCCACAATAAATACCGGCTTTGCGCTGCTTATAATCACGGCACTGGCGCCGGAATCCGCCAGGGCAGACGTCGCCTCCGACAGTTCTGCCAGAGTGGCCTGATTAAATTTGTTCACTGATTCGGATTTGTTGTCAAAACAGAGCTCTGCTACCCCGTTATCTGACAATGACACTTGTATGGCTTGACCGTTATAGACCATTCGTTCTCTCTCATTCGGCGGTTAATGTCCAGGGCGGCAGCATACAGAAGCTGTGTGCCAGACGGCAACAGGCTTTGCTCGTTTCGTGAACTGGCCGCTCGTCGCCAAACTGGCGATTATTTGTGCATAAAGTAGCAAATCGAAGCGTTCTTTGCGGAATTGGTCTGTACTTAGGTTAAGGCGCCAAAAGGCAATCGCCATTCGTTCGTTCAGGGAGACTAAATTGTGCAGGAAATAAAATTGACCGACATCATGACGCGTAACGTCAAAGGGGTCGAGCGGCGCGCAACCCTGCGAACCATCGTGGAGTCGATGTCAACCCACCGAATATCTTGCCAGCTGGTGACTGAAGACCAGCAACCTGTGGGTATTATCACCGAACGTGACATGGTCAAGTTGCTGCTGGAAACTGCAGATAACCCGGCCATGCTCGACCAATACGCCGAAGATATTATGTCTTCGCCCATCGTTACGCTGTATGACAACGAATCACTGTACGACGCTATGGTGGTCTCACGTGCAGAACGATTGCGCCATCTGCCCATTATTGATAAGGAAGGCAAACTGCAAGGTCTGGTGACGCAATCTGATATCGCCAAAGCGCATTTTCATGTCATCGAAATTCAAGCTGAGTTGATTGAAAAAGCAATCTCGGAGCGAACTGTCGACCTCAAGCAGGCCAATGAAGAATTACAGGCTATGTCGATGGAAGATGCATTGATGGAAATTGGCAATAGACGTGCGATGGAAGTTGACCTTGAGCATACTCACGCCGCGTCATTGCGCAATGGACGTCAGTACTGCGTTGCGCTGGTTGACGTCGATTACTTCAAGAAATACAACGACCATTACGGCCATTCTGCAGGTGATGAAGTATTGCGCACGGTAGCGAAAACGTTTGAGGCCGAAATGCGCAAAACCGACCGCATCTATCGCTATGGTGGCGAAGAAATGCTGCTGGTACTCACCGACACCGACGCCGATGGCGCATTGATATTTATGAAGCGTGCCATCCGTGCCCTGGCAGAAAAAGGCATACCCCATAGCCAAAGCCCGTATGGTTTTCTAACCAGTAGCGCCGGTGTGGCAGCAGCGGTTGTAGACGGCAAATGCCTGCCGAGCTGGCAGGATGTTGTGGAAAAAGCCGATCAGGCGCTTTATGAGTCCAAGGAATCCAATCGGAATACGGCATCCATGGCAGCCTAGATGACGACCTCGATGACGACCTCGATGGCGACCTAGATGGCGACCTAGGGGGGCCGCGTCACTGCTCGCTGACGGCTGCCGAATCCGCGGCGGTCGCTGCCCAGTACTTCCCACTCGTCTAAAACAGCCGAATTCAGACCTGTATCGCATCAATTGACGACAGGCTTGCTATATTTATTAGGTGATTATTTGACCAAGCAACGGGGATTGCGCCTACACAATGCGTGCGGCGCAGGAAGGAGTACGCCATGCAATGGCCGCTAGTTATCGGTTCCGCCGCCATCGCACTTTGGCTGATCGGAACCATGGTAAGGATATTTGATCGCCAGACAGAAATTCAAGAACACGTTGAGAATGGACAGCTGCGTTTGCTGTACGGCATTCTTAGATTAATGGAGTCCAGCCCGCCTGGACTGATCAGCACCCAACTCAAGCTCCAGCTGTGCCGCTACATCAGCCTGGCATTTACAGAGCTTCAACACAAGCACGGCGCGGCTGCCGGTTATCAGGCCTGTGTTGACACAGCCCAGGCGCAGATCGATATACTCGAAAAGCGCAGCGTGCAAACACACCTGCCGCGTTTCGATGATGCGCAACGAATCAGCAGCGGAAACCAGGTATTGCCGCGCTATCAACGAGTGGTTGATCAGTTGCGCCAGTTAAACGTTATCAGCGACGACGACGCAAAACGATTCCAGCGTGAACTTACCGACCGGCATCATGAGCTTGAAGCCGATACCTGCTTATTAAGGGCCGAACGGTCACTCGCGTTGAACGACCCGATGAGCGCACAACGTCACTATTTGAGTGCGCGGTTGTGCTTGCAACAAGTTAAAAACCTCGACGCACAAACCGCCAGACTTGCCATGGTCGATCAGCAATTGTTGGAATTGCAAAGTTCTCGAGGTGCCCGATCCGCGAATCCTAAGGCCGCCTGAACTTTCGATGCACGCACGGGTAGTGTATTCTTGCGCGCCCATATTCTACAGATTGCCCTCGCATGCTTCCGCTTAAAAAGAGCCAAAAACTCGATAATGTTTGTTATGAAATTCGCGGCCCGGTGCTGGAGACGGCCAACCAGCTCGAAGAAGAAGGCCATCGAATTCTCAAGCTGAACATCGGCAATCCGGCCGCCTTTGGCTTTGAAGCACCGGATGAAATCATTCAGGACGTTATTCTGAATTTACCCAATGCGCAGGGGTATTGCGACAGTCACGGTTTATTCTCCGCGCGCAAAGCCATCATGCAGGATTGCCAGGCGAGAGGTCTTACCAACACCCAGCTAAAAGACGTTTACCTTGGCAACGGCGTTAGTGAGCTTATCAGCATAGCAACCCAGGGCTTGCTGAATGACGGCGACGAAGTTCTCATTCCGGCCCCGGACTACCCATTGTGGACCGCCGCAACTTCTCTGGCCGGCGGCACGCCCGTGCATTACGTCTGCGATGAACAGGCCAATTGGTGCCCGGATATAGATGATATTCGGCGCAAACTTACATCGCGTACACGTGCAATCGTCATCATCAACCCTAACAACCCCACTGGGGCACTCTACCCTGAGACATTACTCAGAGATTTGGCAACGTTTGCCGAAGAGCATAAGCTGGTGGTGTTTGCAGACGAAATTTACGATCGAATTCTGTTCGACAATGCGCGACACACACCGATGGCCAGCCTGGTTCACGACACTTTGTGCATCAGCTTTAATGGCTTGTCAAAAGCCTATCGACTGGCTGGTTTTCGCTCAGGTTGGATGGTGTTGAGTGGCCAGCAACGTCATGCCCATGATTTCATAGAAGGCCTGAATATTCTCGCATCCATGCGCTTATGCGCGAATGTTCCCGCACAATACGCCGTGCAAACGGCACTTGGGGGTTACCAGAGTATCAACGAATATTTGCTACCCAACGGGCGCTTAACACGGCAACGCGATCGCGCGTGGGAAATGCTCAACGATATTCCCGGCATCAGCTGCACAAAGCCCGAAGGCGCAATCTACCTGTTCCCAAAGATTGATACGGCAAAATTTAACATTACTGATGACGAGCGCTTTGTTCTGGATTTTCTCCAAGCCGAAAAGGTACTGCTTGTTCAGGGTACGGGCTTCAATCTTGCTCAACCTGATCATTTTAGAATGGTGTTTCTGCCCCACGAAGATGAGATTGAAAAAGCAGTCTCAAAACTGGGGCATTTCCTGGCGAACTACACACAATAAACCGGTAACCCAATCTACGTTAAGCGCGTTGCGAATTAATCGATTTTTCGCACGCCTTTGCTCGAAAATCTGGTAGTGTCCCGTGTGGACGACCGGTAGTTATACCTTATACTAAGCAAGGAAATTCCTGCTTGTTGGCACGTCCACCCTTACGGGGCTGTTGCTTACGTAGAAGTTAATTACTGAGACGCGTACAACACGATAACTATGCCATCACCTTACACGGCAAAATCCTGGCAGTTGGCAAGCTTGTTGATACTTCTGTTCGGCATATGGGTACTGTGGTCAGGTATCTATAAACCCCTGCTGTTTGGTCTTGGGCTTTTTTCCTGCTTCTTAAGTGTTTGGCTGGCAAAGCGCTTGGGATTTTTCCATCATGGCATCCCCTTACGATCGCTTTTCAGGCTGCCCAAACTCTGGGTCTGGCTGCTGCTTCAAGTGATCAAATCCAGCATTGATGTTGCCCGCGTTGTATTGTCACCCTCCTTGCCCATCCAGCCGAAGCTGGTTGAGCTGACCACTGACGAGCACAGTGAAACAGGCAAGGTCATTCTGGGAAACTCCATCACACTATCACCGGGAACAGTCACCATTGATGTGCACGAAGATCGGCTACTTGTTCATTGTCTGACCAAAGACAGTGAAGCAGACCTTCGTAGCGGCGAATTAGACGCGCGCATTGCCCAACTGGAGCTTGGCTAAGCAATGTATCTGGTAGTATCGATTGCTATTCTGGTAACCATGATTCTGGCCTTGGTGCGCGCACTTCGCGGCCCCACTGTGTACGACCGGGTACTCGCCGTGAACATGTTCGGGACCAAAACCGTTTTGCTGCTCGCGGTTATTGCTTTTCTGTTTGGCAGGCCTGATTTTCTGGACCTGGCGTTAGCCTATGCGCTCATAAACCTGGTAGGCGTACTGGCCGTACTCGAGTTCATACAGAACAAACCCCGCAAGGCGGAGACATCGAACATTGATTGAGACGGTGGTTGATATACTCAGCTGGTTTTTACTGTGTACTGGCGGCATTTTTGTGCTGATAGGTGGCATAGGCACACTGCGATTGCCTGATTTTTATACACGCCTGCACGCCGCCAGTTTGACAGAAACGATGGCTACCATATTGATTTTGGTCGGTATGATTTTGCAGGCCGGGCTAACGCTGGCGACGATCAAGCTGCTCACCATTATGGCGTTTCTGTTACTGACCGCGCCTACCGCGAGCTATGCCCTGGCGAATGCGGCTTTGCAGTCTGGCAATAGCCCCAACGCCCAGCAGCGAGACGATCAGACATGATCATTGTTTTTGCGCTTTTCTTGCTAACGCTGCTGGTGATTACTGCGCTGGCCATTGTTCAAACCACCAATCTTTTCGTAGCCGTCATGCTAACGTCCATATTCAGCCTGTTGATGGCGTCGAACTTTTTTATCCTGGACGCAGCTGATGTTGCCCTGACCGAGGCCGCGGTAGGTGCTGGCATTACCACCGTTATTTTTCTGGCGGCACTGATGCTGACCACAGAGCACGAAAAACCACATCTGTCGCGCCGCAAACTCAATACTGTGGTGATTACCATACTCGCGAGCCTGATCATATACGCAACATTCGACAAACCACGTCTTGGAGATCCGGACGCGCCGGTGCATCAGCATCTTGCGCCGTGGTATCTTGAAAAAACACCTGAGTACATGGATTTCCCCAATGTAGTCACCGCAATTCTAGGCAGCTTCCGTGGCTACGACACACTCGGTGAAGTGTTCGTGGTGTTCGCTGCGTGTATTGGCGTACTGTTTATTCTTGGCGTCAAACCACCCGAAGGCAGCACGTATAACCCGTATCGCTCCGGTCTAAAGCACCATCTCATCCCACAGGTTGTTGGGCGCTTGCTCATTCCGTTTCTGGTGTTGTTCGGCCTTTATGTGCAGTTTCATGGTGAGTACAGCCCTGGCGGTGGCTTTCAGGCCGGCGCACTGATCGCATCGGCCATTATTTTATACGCCTTGCTCGAGGGTGAAGCGGCGGCATTGCGGGCCGTACCCAGATCCGTATTGCTTGGGCTGGTGATTGGTGGCGCTACATTGTATGGCGGAGTGGGAGTGGTGTGCATTCTGATGGGAGGCAACTTCCTTGAGTACACAGTGCTGCTGGACAATCCGGTTGCCGCGCAGCAAACAGGTATTATTTTAATCGAAGCGGGTGTCGGCATGGCCGTGTGCGGTGCCCTGCTCAGCATTTTTCATGCGTTTGCCGCGAGGCCCATGCGCGTATGAATTTGCTCGAACTACTGGGTTACTTCAACTACTGGGTGTTTGCGATTGTTCTAATGGTGGGCCTGTACACCGTCATCGCAAAAATAAACCTCGTGAAAAAGCTTATTGGTTTATCAATCTTCCAATCGGCCGTGTTCCTTATGTACATCACGATGGACAAGGTGGAGGGTGGCACCGCTCCCATCATTCTCAAAGGAATGGAGGGTAATGTATTTTCCAATCCGCTGCCTCAGGTGTTAATCCTAACAGCTATTGTGGTGGGCGTGTCGACACTGGCGCTTGGCTTAGCGATTGTGGTGCGGATTTACGAGTCGTACGGAACAATAGAAGAAGACGAAATATTGGACGCCGATTAAGTTCATGGACCTGACGCCCCATCTGCCAGCATTACAGGTTATTGTGCCAATGTTATCGGCACCGCTCATTGTACTGCTGAAGCCGCGTGGACTCGCATGGGCCGGTGCCACTGCCGTAGCATTACTGAGCTTCGCCGTTGCTTTAAACATGGCAATTGCGATATCAGACGGCGCTCACTATCGCTATGATATGGGCGGCTGGGCCGCACCTTATGGCATAGAGCTTTCGGTCGGTGCCTTCAGTTCCTTGATTTTATTGATTGTCACCGGCGCGGCGGCGACTGCCTTGCTGGCCGGCAGAGCCAGTATTGACAGCCAGATCGAGCCAGATCGCCAGCCTATGTTTTATGCCGCCTGGTTACTCGCGCTTGCCGGCCTTGCAGGCATAGCCGTGTCTGCGGATGCATTCAATATTTTCGTGTTTATGGAAATCTCTTCGCTGGCCAGCTATGTGCTGATTGCTGGAGGCCCGAACCGGCGCGCCTTACCGGCTGTGTTTAAGTATCTGGTGATGGGCACAATAGGCGCGACGTTCTACCTTATTGGTGTCGGTCTGGTTTACATGATGACGGGCACGCTTAATCTTGCGGATATGGAAGCAAGAGTTGGCGCGGTTGATGATATCAACCCTATTCTGGTTGCCGCCGGGTTTATTACTATCGGCCTTGCTTTGAAAGCCGCCGTGTTTCCGCTGCATGTGTGGCTACCCAATGCGTATACGCATTCGCCACACATGGTGACCGTATTCCTTGCTGCGTGTGCTACTAAAGTCGCCATCTACGTATTGATCCGCTTTGACTTTTTTGTTTTTCAGTCCAACTTCGATTGGCATGGCAGTCACTTCTCCTCCTTCCTGATGCCATTGGGCCTACTGGGTATACTGGTCGCGTCTGCCGTGGCGATGTTTGAGGGGCACATTAAGCGCCTGCTAGCGATGTCGTCCGTGGCCCAGATTGGCTACATCATTCTGGGTGCCAGCTTTGTGACGCAGGACGGGCTTACTGCGTCGGCAGCGCATTTATTCAATCATGCGCTGGCTAAGGGTGGCTTGTTTCTGGCCATTGCCGCGCTGGCATGCCACTACGATGATCTGCGGCTGGATCGATTGGCCGGTGCAGCCCGCAGCATGCCATGGACAAGCGCTGCTCTGGCCATTTGCGGTTTCAGTCTGGTAGGCGTGCCAGGCACAGCTGGCTTTATCAGCAAGTGGCTGCTGATTGACGCTGCACTTGATCAAGGCCCCTTTGCCTGGCTACTGGTATTAATCATTCTCGCCAGCTCCCTGATGGCCCTGGCCTACGTCTGGCGTATCGTTGAAACCCTTTACAAGAAACCCGCTGTGGTGCAACCCTCCTCAGCCGGTGAGGCACCACTGGAATTGCTGCTGATCACCTGGCTGATTGCCCTGGCAAATATCGGGTTTGGCTTGTTTCCCCAGTTCCCGTTGAACCTGGCCAGTGCGGCAGCGGAACTGCTGATGGGGCACGCCTTGTGAGTGCTGATAATGCAATAGTGCTGGCTCTTTGTGTGCCGCTTGCCACCGCAGCCGGCATACAAGTTGCCGGTAGGATTTCCGATAACCTGAGGGAAGCCGTCACCCTGGTTGGTGCCGTCACGCTTGCTTGGGTGGTGTGGGGTATGCTTCCGGCCTTGTTTGCCGGCGAGCGCCCTGCAGTTATGCTTGGCGAGTTATTGCCCGGTGTGGCGTTGGCGTTCGAAGTGGAGCCGCTGGGCATGTTGTTCGCGGCACTGGCCTCGGGCCTGTGGATCATCAATTCTGTTTACAGTATCGGCTACATGCGTGCCAATCAGGAGAGGAAGCAAACGCGTTTCTATACCTGTTTCGCACTGGCGCTGGCGGCAACAATGGGAATTGCCTTCTCGGGAAACCTGATCACATTGTTTCTCTGCTACGAAATACTGACCTTGTCCACCTATCCTCTGGTGTCACATAAAGGCGACGAACACACAGTACGCTCTGCGCGTGTGTATCTTGGAATCCTGCTGTGCACCTCAATTGGCCTTTTCCTACCTGCGATTATCTGGACCTATCACGTCGCCGGCACTGGCGATTTCACGCTTGGCGGCATTCTTGAAGGCCATATTGACGGTGCCGATATCGGTCTGCTGCTGGCATTGTTCGTTTTTGGCGTGGGCAAAGCGGCGGTGATGCCCGTGCATCGATGGCTACCTTCGGCAATGGTTGCACCTACACCGGTGAGTGCATTGTTGCACGCGGTTGCTGTGGTAAAGGCCGGTGTGTTCAGCATCGCTAAAATCATTGTTTACGTATTTGGCGTCGATTTCCTGTTTGCCGCCCCAAGCGCAAATTGGCTGGTGTTTATTGCAGCCTTCACCATTCTTGCTGCCAGCCTGGTGGCACTGCGGCAACAAAACATCAAACGTTTACTGGCCTACTCTACTGTCGCGCAGCTATCGTATGTTGTGATGGCGGCAGCCGTGCTGAAACCGCTCGCCGAAATTGGAGCTGCTATCCACATGGTGGCCCACGCATTCGGGAAAATCACTCTGTTCTTCGCCGCCGGGGCCATCTATACCGCGGCCAAAAAAACAGAAATCCATCAACTGCGGGGTATCGGCAAACGCATGCCCTGGACTATGGCTGCCTTTACTATTGGCGCGCTTAGTATGATTGGCGTGCCGCCCACCGCAGGGTTCGTTTCCAAATGGTATATTCTGGCCGGTGCATTCCAGGCTGATAACCTTGTCGCTATTTTCACTATCATCGCCAGCACCGTTCTGAATGCGATGTACTTTTTGCCTATTATCTTTATGGCCTGGTTTGCGAAAGAACCTTCAGGCAGCAAAGACCATGGCGAGGCGCCACTGCTCGTGGTGCTCGCGCTGTGCTTAACCGCCACACTGACACTGGGTTTCTTTTTCTTCAATGGTCCGGTCATCGAGCTGGAAGCGCAGCTATTTCAGGGAGCGACGCAGTGACAGAAGAGCCTAAGGAACATTGGCTGGTTCGGCCGGAAACCATCCGCAAACTCTGGTGGGGATTCTCGGTGGTTCTAGCCCTGACGGTCATCGCCCAGCTTGCCATCTATGTGAAGGGGTATTTTGTTGTCGACGGCTGGTTCGGTTTTGGTGCGGTGTATGGATTTGCCAGTTGCGTGCTCATGGTGTTATTCGCCAAAGCTCTGGGGGTGGTATTGAAGCGCCCGAACGATTACTACAAAGAATCTGAGGGCGATGACGATGCATGAGCTGTTTTCGCCTGCACTAATCATGGTGATCGCCGCCCTGGCGATTGGTCTTGCGCGCGGCCATCTGCGCTCTGCAATTGTACTGCTTGCACCTCTGCTCACGCTTTGGGCGATATGGCAGGTACCAGATGGTGTACAAGACACCGTTCGATTCCTGTCGTATGACATTGAGCCGGTAGAAGGCAGCCCGTTGAGGCGATTGTTTGCGACCATTTTTGCATTGATGGCCTTTGTCGGCGGCTTGTTCGCCTTCCGCCTGTCAAGGTGGTACGAATTGGCAGCGGCTTTCTTCTACGCCGCCGGTGCGATTGGCGTTAGTTTCGCTGGCGACCTGATTTCGCTGTTCATCTATTGGGAATTGATGGCGTTGTTTTCAACAGTTGTGGTGTGGTGCGGTGGCACGCCCGCTGCCCGCGCTGCCGGCATTCGCTACGCGATTCTGCATTTGCTTGGTGGCGTTGTATTGAAGGTGGGGATTGAAGGTGTGGTGGTCAGCACCGGCTCCGTGCAGATCACGCCCATGCTGGCAAACGACTTCAGCAGCTGGATGATTCTATGCGGCATTCTGATCAATGCCGCCGCCCCGCCGTTATCAGCCTGGCTGGCCGACGCATACCCGGAATCCAGCCCAACGGGGTCTGTTTTTTTATCGGCTTTCACCACCAAGACCGCAGTGTTGGCACTGATACTACTTTTCCCTGGCGAACCGGTATTGATCGGCGTGGGCTTGTTCATGGTGATCTATGGCATCATTTATGCACTGCTTGAAAATGACATACGCCGAATACTCGCCTACTCGGTGGTTAACCAGGTAGGCTTTATGGTCTGCGCGGTGGGTATAGGTACCCAGTTAGCCATCAATGGCGCAGCAGCACACGCCTTTGCCCATATCGTTTATAAAGCACTGTTGTTTATGAGTGCGGGGGTTGTGATCTACCGAACCGGGCGTAACCGTTGCACCGAATTAGGCGGCCTGTTTCGAACTATGCCACTCACGACAGTGTGCTGCATCATTGGCGCGTTGTCGATTTCCAGCTTCCCGTTGACCTCAGGCTTCACTACCAAGAGCCTGATTTCCCAGGCCGCTGCGAATCAGGAGCTGGTTTGGGTATATATGTTGTTAACAGCGGCCTCTGCCGGCGTGTTTCTGCACGCAGGCATCAAGTTCCCGTGGTTTGTTTTCTTCCAGAAAGATTCGGGCCTTCGGCCTAAAGATGCGCCATGGAACATGGCGTTGGCCATGGTTGTATTTTCCGCCATTTGTCTGCTCTTGGGTGTGTTCCCGGAATGGCTGTACCAATTCCTGCCCTACCAGATGGACTACGTAGCGTACACGCCCGGCAAAGTAATATTCTACCTGCAGCTGCTGTTGTTTTCGGGCCTGGCGTTCTTCCTGCTGCTGCCACTGATGCGACGCACAGAAACACTCAGTCTTGACGTAGACTGGTTATGGCGACGTGCGCTACCCGCCTTATTACATTGGCTTGGCACTGTCTTCGCCCCGCTACTGGCCGGCAGTAAGCATCTTTCTGACGGCGGCAAGCGGACAGCGGCCAGATTGGCAGAGGAATATCTCGGCCAGCCCGAAACCGCCGACAGCGAGGAAAATGCTGTATTTGCGAGGTCCTGGACAATCGGTACGACAGCGTTGTGGATCGCAATTCTGCTGGCAGCCTATGTGTTGATTTACTACATACTCCCGGCGTGAGGGCGAGAGTCTGGCGCTCCGTTTGCTAGGGTCGGGGCGCCGTTAGCTGGTTGAATCCAACTCGTTCAGAGGTCATAGCCCCGCTCGTTATGCAACACGAGATCCAATCCCTGGGTTTCCTCGTCCTCGGATACACGCAATCCAAGCAGCATATCAATCGCTTTCAGAATAACGAAGGTCACGATGGCGGTATAGACAAATACCGCAACAATACCCGTCATCTGCACCGTTAGCTGTTGGCCAATTGAGTGTATACCCTCGGCCAGGCCCTGACCGCTGAAAATCCCCAACTCGGTACTGGCGAAGATGCCCGCCATAAACGTTCCAAGAATGCCACCCACACCGTGTACCGGGAACACATCCAGCGAGTCATCAATTTGCAGCTTTTGCTTCAAGTAGTACGTGGCGTAGAAACAAACAAATCCGGCCGACAAACCAATCACTATTGCACCAGCAGGGCCAACGTAACCTGACGCTGGCGTAATGGTACCCAAACCAGCGACCATACCGGTCACAATACCGAGCACGCTGGGTTTGCCATACTTGACCCACTCCAGGGCCATCCACATGAGTGATCCGCATGCAGCTGACAAATGCGTGACCAGCATCGCCATACCGGCGTCACCGTTAGCAGCCAGGGCGCTTCCGGCATTGAAACCGAACCAGCCAACCCAGAGCATACCCGCACCAGTGACCGTCATCGTCATATTGTGCGGAGCCATGGCCACTTTGCCAAAACCGTTTCGATTGCCGATCACCAACGCTGCGACCAGCGCCGCCACACCTGCAGTGATGTGGACCACGGTACCACCCGCAAAATCCAGCAAACCCATTTGGCCAAGCCAGCCACCGCCCCACACCCAATGCGTGACAGGTGCATACACCAGCAGCAACCAGACTGCAGAAAACAGCATTACCGCGGAGAATTTGGTGCGCTCTGCAAAACCGCCGACAATCAGCGCAGGCGTGATCACGGCAAATGTCATTTGGAACATGACAAACACGGTCTCAGGCAAGCCACCGCTTAAAGAGTCTTCCGTTATGCCGCTGAGAAAGGCTTTGTTCAAGGTGCCAAAGTAGCTGCCGTCGCCATCAAACGCGATGCTGTAGCCAGCCACAAACCACAGCACAGACATCAGGCAGGTGATCGCAAAACACTGCATGAGCACTGTTAATACGTTTTTTGACCTGACCAGCCCTGCGTAAAAAAGCGACAAGCCGGGTATCGTCATAAACAACACCAATGCGGTAGCAGTTAAAATCCAGCTGGTATTCGCAGCATCCAGGGTGTCCTGTGCTTGCGCTGTAGAGCACACAGCAGAAATGCTTGTTACGGCAAGTAGCCGCAGCCACCCGCGGTGATTGATCTTCATAATATGACCTCTGACTCTGTGTGCACCAAATTGAGCATCATGCGTTTTGCGTGCACTTAAATGGAGCGCGCCCTGTCCCTGACGTCTCGCTCGTTTTAGTATCTAAGCGGCTGGAGTGGAACAACATGCTTCGCAAAACACTGTTTTTCAAATACTTACAAGCCATAGCTCGAAGCAAAAGAACAAGTGTCCAAAACGCACACTGCACGTGCACCAGCAACCTGCAGCAGAAGAGCAAATATCGTGCCTAAGACTGTTCACAATTGACAGTTCGCGCAAGCAAAGCTAACGTGGCGCACGATTGAACGGCACAGGTCCTGGTATTTATGAGTGTAAAGAATCAAAAGGCGTTGATTATTGCAGTGTGGCTACTGGTTATCGCCAATCTGTTTCTGCCAACTCCTGGCTGGCTGGATCAAATCCTGAAGGTTGCGGGGATTTTTCTGGTCGTTGCCCACGTGCTGGAGTGTTTGATGTTCAGCCGAAAAATTCGCGCTTACCATCGACCGGCCTTGAAGGGCTACCTGCTGGTTCTGGTGTTCGGTGTAGTGCACTTGAATACGCTACCGGATTACATCAAATAGCGCTGCCGCACAGCGTAACGCTACGACGACTTACACCATAATCGGCATTATCAGGTCCCAGAACCAGTTTTTTAGCCGGCGCCACCACGGCGCCTGTTCTTGCAGCCTGCTATCTGCGTGTGCTCGCGACAAAATGTACTGTCGAATCGCCTCCGTTTCGACGCTGCTTAACAGATCATTAAAGGCCACCATGCCCTTGTCCGCGTACAAACCACCACGAACGATTGCCTCAAAGTGTTGGTGCTTTTCACTGCTTAAATAACGCAAATCAGGAATCGAGCCATGACTTTGTGCACCAAAACCATGGCATCGGCCACAGTGCATTGCATACAGGCGATCACCCATCTCCAACGTGACGCTGTCCGCGTCCGGTGCCTCAACCGAGGGAACGGGCGGTACCGGCTGCATGGGCGGCAATTCGAGGTTGGCGCCTAATCTGAACGCCAGCACTCTGCCATTGCTTTGCGCCTGCATGGAGCGTTCGGGACCACTGTATTGACCGGGAGAGCCACCCCAGCCAGCAGCAACCGCAATGTATTGCTCCCCATTTACTGAGTAACTGATCGGTGCAGCCATAACACCTACTTGTGTTGCACCGCGCCAGACCTCTTCACCAATGTCAGACCGATAGGCACTGAGATACCCTTCTGCGTGCCCCATGAACACCAGATTACCCGCGGTTGCCAAGGTCCCACCAATCCAGGACTTTTGCAAATCTACCCGCCATCGCGCTTTTTGTAATAGCGGGTCCCAGGCCACCAGGCTGCCATGGTGCATCGCCCGTAAAGACGCGCGTAATATGTCTGGTGCTGGTGATTCTTGAACCAAATCAAGACCAGTGTTCAAACTCCGGCTGGGGATAAATTGCTCATCCGATTTGAATCGATACCCTTGTTCAATAACCGGTATGAACACCAGGCTAAGGCGCGGCTCGAAGGACATCGGGTGCCAGTTATGCGCACCTACTTGCGAAGGCAGTATGTATTGCGGCGACTGCAAATAATCCGCTTTCTCCGTGCGCACAGGTCGCCCTGTTTCTGGGTCGATGTGGCTGGCCCAGTTAACGCGTGCGTAGGGTTCCGCCGAAATCAACTGGCCGTTCTCGCGGTCGAGCACGTAAAAAAAACCATTCTTTGGGGCCTGCATAAGCACTTTTCTGGGCACGCTATCAATGTCGATATCCGCCAGCACCATATGCTGAGTCGCTGTGTAATCCCATTGCTCGGCAGGCGTCGTCTGATAATGCCAAACATAAGAGCCGTCATCCGGATTCAAGGCAATAATGGACGCAAGAAACAGATTGTCACCACCGCCAGGGCTTCTCAGTTCCGCATTCCAGGGTGAGCCATTGCCGGTTCCGATGTAGAGTAAATTGAGATCCGGGTCATAGGCCATAGAGTCCCAGACTGTGCCGCCACCACCCAGTTTCCACCATTGGCCACTCCAGCTTTTTGCCGCCATCGCCATGGTTTCGTTTTCGAATCCCAGTGCGGGATCTCCGGGTACAGTGTGGAAGCGCCAAACCATTGCACCGGTTTGTGCATCGTAGGCTGAAACGTATCCGCGAACCCCGAAATCTGCACCACCATTGCCGATGACGACCTTGCCTTTCACGACTCTTGGTGCACCTGTAATCGTGTATGGTTGGTTGAGATCCGTAGTCTGCGTTTCCCAGACAAGCTCCCCGCTGCTGGCGTTAACCGCCACCAGGCGGCCATCGATTGTACCGAAGTAAATATTGTCGCCCCATGCCGCCGCACCGCGGTTAACAACATCACAGCAGGCGTAGTAACCATGCGCCTTGTCTACTTTGGGGTCGTAACGCCATAACTCAGTACCGGTTTCGGCATTCAGCGCAAGCAAAATGCTCCAGCTCAAGGTCAGGTACATGACACCGTCTATCACCAACGGTGTGGCTTCCAAACCGCGCTCGGAACCGGTTTCGCTAAACCACGCCAAACCCAGATTTTTGACCGTAACACTGCTTATGTCATCAAGTGGGCTATAGCGCTGCTCAGCGTAACCGCGGCCAGGTGCCAACCAATTATGCGGTTCTTTATCGGCTTGTATGATTCGCTGCGCACTCACCTCAGCAGCAAGCTGCGTGCAGGTGGCGCTCAGAAGCAAGGTCAATAGAATAGCGAATCGATTTTTCATAATCTCAGACAAACGAAACCCGGCCTTAGCCGGGTTTCGCGTGACGCTGAAAAGTCTGTTATTCAGACTTAATCTTGTCCGCTCCCTTTCTCATGGCATCAGCTGCACTTTCTTTCGCAGAATCGGCAGCGCCGGATACTGCATCAGCTGCATCACCGGCCATATCTTTTGCGCCGTCAACAGCGTCATCAGCCATGTCTTTCGCGCCTTCCACAGCATCGCCAGCCGCATCAGCCGCATCACCGGCCATGTCTTTGGCCCCATCAACTGCATCGCTCGCCGCATCCGCTGTGGCAGCAACAGCATCTTTCGTTGCGTCTACCGCACTATCGGCAGCATCACCAACGGCGTCAGCAGCGCTGTTCATTGAATCCTTAATGGCATCGCCCGCTGATTTGCCGTCGTCACCGCCGCAGGCGGCCAACGCCAAAGCCGTAAAACCACTGGCGAATAGCATTTTTAACTGTTTCTGTGTCATTCGTTTAACTCCCATTCAAAAGGTACTGAAAACTTAACATAGCCTTCGCGCCTTTGATAGCGAATCCGGCCCCACATGCTTCCAACTAAGGCGCATTTTTCAATAGTTTACCGGCACATCGTCATTACAGTGTCACGTGCCGGCGTTTTATTATGTCCTGATTGTTGCGCACGAGACGCTACAATACCACGCATCCCGCAACGCGCAAAGTGCGTAGCCGGCTTTTCCATCTGATAAACAACGAGCGTGCTCATGCCCTCTCCAAATGCCTCAAAAACCAGCCGGCTGCAGCAAACCATCACTGTGTATGGCCGCAATCCGGTACTGGAAGCGTTGAGCAATTCCAATCTACAGATCGACCGCTTGCATCTGGCAGACAGCAATAAGCCAGGGCCAGCAATACAGCGCTTGCTGGATTTAGCCCACGAGAGGGGTATTGAGGTGGTTTATCACAGCCGCCGCGAGCTCAGCCGCATATCTCGCAACGGCCGTCAGGACCAGGGAGTGGCGCTGGATATTTTTTGCGCAACCACAAAATCCTTCGATTCCTGGCTCATCGAAACTGCTGATCACGCTGCTGAGCTGTCAATGCTGGCGCTCGAGGGCATAACCAATCCGCAAAACCTCGGTATGTGTATTCGCAGTGCAAGCGCTGCTGGTGTAGGCGCTATTTTGTTGGCCGGTAAAGGCAGCAGTGGGCTGAATCCCCTGGCGATAAAAGCCAGCGCTGGCACAGTGTTTAATGCGCCGCTGGTGTATTGTCGAGATATTCATGGGGCCGTGCGTGCACTGCAGCAACACGGCTGCCGGGTCTTCACCCTGGCGGCAGACGCAGAGCAGTCGATTTTCGCACTACCGACTCCTTGCGCTGGCGTATTTGTGCTTGGCAATGAAACCGAGGGCGTTAGCGCCGAAATGCACGATATCAGTACGCAGGCACTGAGCATTCCAATGCGCAATCAAGTAGAGTCCTTGAATGTTGCCGCCAGTGCAACGCTGGTGGCCTTTCATATCACGCGTTAATCAGGCTTATTTGCCCAAGTACCCCATAGCGGCTTCAAGACCTTCAAGAGATAAAGGGTACATATGTCCTTCCATCAGCTGATTGGTCATATGCACTGACTGGCTGTACTCCCACTGATTAGGCGGCAGCGGGTTTATCCACGCCACCTTGTCATAGGTCTTGCGGATTCGGTTCATCCAAACTTCGCCGGCTTCTTCATTCCAGTGCTCAACACTGCCACCGGGTTGGGCAATTTCATACGGTGACATTGATGCGTCACCGACGAATATTACTTTGTAATCGCTCGCGTACTTGTGCAGTACATCAAGAGTTGGTGTGGTGTCGTTGAAGCGGCGTATGTTGTTTTTCCACACTGATTCATAAATGAAGTTGTGGAAGTAAAAATATTCGAGGTGCTTAAATTCGGTGCGAGCTGCACTGAACAATTCTTCACAGACGCGGACATGCGGGTCCATCGAGCCACCCACATCCAAAAACAGTAACACCTTCACCGCGTTGTGACGCTCAGGCACCATTTTGATGTCGAGTAGTCCGGCATTTCTTGCCGTACTACGGATAGTATCGGGCAAATCCAGTTCATCTTCGGCACCCGTGCGAGCGAATTTTCTCAAGCGCCGCATTGCAAGTTTGATATTGCGAGTGCCTAACTCAACACTGTCATCTAGGTTTTTAAACTCGCGTTTTTCCCAGACTTTAACAGCCTTACCGTTCTTTCCATCCTTGCCGACCCGAATGCCTTCGGGGTGATAGCCCTGTTGGCCAAATGGCGATGTGCCGCCAGTACCAATCCACTTATTGCCACCTTCATGGCGCTTTTTTTGCTCTTCAAGGCGTTTTTTGAACTCTTCAATCAGCTTTTCCAGCCCGCCCAAAGATTCTATCTTCGCCTTTTCTTCTTCAGTGAGGTGTTTTTCGAACTCCTTGCGCAGCCAATCTTCTGGTATCAAGGCCTCGATTATGTCGTCCAGGGATTCCAGTTCCTTAAAATAGGCCGCAAATGCTCTGTCGTACTTGTCGTAGTATTTTTCGTCTTTTATCAGGCAGGCGCGACTTAGATAGTAAAAATCATCGACGCTTCCGAACACAAGGTGCTGCTTTAGCGCCTCGATCAAATCCATCAGCTCGCGCAGCGTCACCGGAATTTCGGCATTGCGCAGACCGTTGAAGAAACTGATCAGCATGCTCTGTTACCTCTCGGTCACTGACTAACGACGCTGTTCCCGGCGATGCATGAACGCCAGGCGTTCGAGCAAATGCACGTCTTGCTCATTCTTAACCAGCGCACCATACAATGGCGGTATGGCTTTGGTGTTATCTCTGTTTTTCAGAATTTCATCGGGAATGTCATCTGCCATCAACAGTTTTAACCAGTCAATGAGCTCTGAGGTAGATGGCTTTTTCTTCATACCCGGTACGCTACGCACGTCAAAAAATATCTCCAGGGCTTCCTGCACCAGTTCTTTTTGCGCGTTCGGGTGATGTACGTCAATAATCTGCTTCATCGTCTCCCGGTCGGGGAAGTTGATAAAGTGAAAGAAGCAGCGCCGCAGAAACGCATCGGGCAGTTCTTTTTCGTTGTTACTGGTGATAATGATAATCGGGCGGTGCTTGGTTTTGATGGTCTCGCCGGTTTCGTAAACGAAAAATTCCATGCGATCCAGCTCTACCAATAGATCATTCGGAAACTCAATATCGGCTTTGTCGATTTCATCGATCAGCAACACCACCTGCTCGTCTGAGTCGAATGCATCCCAGAGCTTGCCGCGCTTGATGTAGTTGGCAATATCGTGAACCTTTTCATCGCCCAGTTGGGAATCGCGCAAGCGTGATACCGCGTCGTATTCGTACAAGCCCTGCTGTGCCTTGGTCGTAGACTTGATGTGCCACTGCAGAAGCGGTTTGCCTAATGCCGCAGCCACTTCCTCTGCCAGCATGGTTTTACCAGTACCCGGCTCACCCTTGATCAAAAGAGGTCGCTGCAAAGTTACCGCTGCGTTAACCGCAAGTTGCAACTCATCAGTTGCGACGTATCGATCAGTACCCTTAAATTCCATAATGCCCTCAACATCAGTATGCAGCCGGCCATTATACAGACAATCGGCATTCTTTGTGCCAACAAATCTTGCAGACGCTGGTTTGCCAGCCTGCTATTCAGTCGCAGCGCCCGCTTCGGGCTCGCTGGATTGTCTGGTGCTGGATTGTCGACGCAGAAAATGGGAAGCCAGTTGCGCGATGACAATCACAATCAGCGCGATTCCTGTCCAGAAAATCAAGGCCGATATGGCGGGTTCAGCGTGCTCGGGACTCTTGGACAGCCATTCAAATGGCCCCACAACCAAGGCAGGCGCGTACAATTCCTTGTCTTTATCGACCAGGGCCGGCACCAGCAACAAGCACGCACCAAGAAATCGCAGGCTCACGCTCAACCACCTGGGCCATGATCGAGTCAGTCGCCAGGCCACAATCAGCAGGCCAACCACACCCAATAAATACAGCAACCACATCAGCAGGTAATCGTTGCTGGCGGCCCAATCAAGAAAACTATTCATAACTCTATCCAGCGGATTATGTGATCTTCAAACTCGTCTTCATGCACATTGGCAGCAGACAGTACTTTACCCTGAACCGACTTGTTGTGGCTGTGAATGCTAAGGTTTTCTCCGCAGATCAACGGGTGCCAGTCGGGCAGCTGCTGATCTTGCGCCCGCAAGCGGTACGAGCAGCTAGCCGGCAAATCTGACAAATCATACGAACTGCCTTGGTAGCCATTCCTGATATCAATACAGTCGGGGACCAGCTCTGCGCGTGCGGCATAGTTTGTACAGCGGCAGCTGTTCAGATCCAGTTGTTCGCAGGCGATCGCCGTGTAGTAAACTGCACCGTCCGCTTCATCTTCCAGCTTATGCAAACAGCATTTGCCGCAGCCATCGCACAAGCCTTCCCATTCCTGATGAGTCAGCTCGGTCAGCGGCAATGTCCAAAACTGCGCGCGCATGTCACAAGGTGCGAACAACGTGATTGGCAGGCGGCGGCATTTGCAAATAAAAACCTTGCTCCTTGATCGATTGCATCACATCACGTGGGTTAGCCAGCGCCAGCTTGCGAGTTTCATGCAGGTCAAGCTCCAGAACCAGGCTGGGTTCGCCGAAGTTTTGCAACAAGTTTTCTGGCAGTGTGTGCAGATCTGCCCCGTGCGGCACGTACAAATATGCAAGCTCCATTCGTTCGCTTTTAAACACAGAGCACTTCATATCAGTTTTCCGAATCGTTGTTCGAGTGATGCCTGGCAAACTCGTCCAGTAAAGCTTCGCCAATTACCGGGTAACGCCAGCCCTTTAGCGCAACCGGTAAATCCAAACTACCGGTATTGGCATGCGTGGCCAGCATAAAATCAATGTCCTTTTTTCTGGCGAGCATTTCCGGTGCAAGCTCCAGGCGTTTGGCCGTGGCTTGCACCCGCGCACGCAATTTTTTTGACACCTGTGAGTAACTTTTGCCTGCGGGCTCGGTCAGTCGGTCTGGAATATCCTGCTGTGCCGCTTGAACCGCTTCGGCTACGACATCCAACAGATCCTTGCCATACCGGCGTATTTGGCCCGGGCTCATCTCATCTATGGTCGACAATTCATCTTCGCTAGCAGGCATTCGCTCTGCCAGCTGCCACAGTGACTTGTCTTTCAATATCCAGCTTCTTGGCCGATTACGGGCAATAGCCGTGCGTTCGCGCCAGGCTGCCAGTCGCTGCAGGCACAGTAACGAGCGGCCTTTGAGCTGCCACGCGCGACTGACCCGATTAAAGGCTTGCTCCGGCTCTGCGGTAATTGACGCATTGTCCACCAGGTTGCGACATTCTGCGCGCATCCAATCTGACCTGCCAAGCTCGGTAAGTCTGCTATCTAGATAATGATAAATTTCTGGAAGATAAATGACATCGTCCGCCGCATACTGCAGCTGCTTGTCGGTCAAGGGTCGCTGCTTCCAGTCCGATCGCGTCTGGCCTTTGTCCAGTTCTACCTGGCATAGCTGAGCCACGAGCTTGCCGTACGCCAGCGAAAACCCCAAACCCGCCAACGCCGCAGCCAGCTGGGTGTCATACACATTGTTGACGGGGGCGCCGCAATACTGAGCTAAAATCTGTAGATCTTCCGAGCCCGCGTGCAGAACTTTAGGCAGTTCAAAGTCGCACAATAACGGACGCAATGCCTCGTTCATACCCGGCACCAGGGGGTCAACCAGAACAATGTTCTGCCCAGCACTGAGTTGCACCAGGCCTAATTCAGCAAAATAGGTATCGCTGCGCATAAACTCGGTATCAATGCATACAAAGTCAAGTTCGCGCCAGCTGCTTACCATGTCTGCTAACTGATCAGGTTGCTCCACTAAATCCGGTCGCTGCCCAATCTTGTTCCGTTGCGGGGCTGCGCTGACTGTTGGCAGATGAAGTTCGTTCACGGCGATTCCGTTACCGTAGTACGACCACTAAAAGCGTGCACCAGAGTGCCTCCATCAACAAATTCCAGTTCGCCGCCCAGCGGCACGCCGTGCGCTATCCGACTGACCGGCACTCCAGAAGATCTAAGCTGCTCGATAATAAAGTACGCAGTGGCTTCGCCCTCAACAGTAGGGTTGGTGGCCAGAATAACTTCACTCACACCGCGTTTTTCAACGCGCTTAACCAGCGCGTCAATGCCCAGATCTTCCGGGCCAATACCATCGATCGGCGACAGATGACCCAGCAATACGAAATACTTGCCTCGATACCCGCCAGCCTGTTCAATCGCAATCACGTCGGCGGGGGTTTCAACAATACACAGCAGTGCCTCGTCACGGCGTGCACTTGAGCAAATATCACACAACGATTGTTCGGTTAGCGTTCGGCATTGGTCGCAACGCGACACGGTATCGGCAGCCTCGCGTAAAGTGGTCGCGAGTTGACGGCAACGATCACGGTCTCTTTCCAGCAGATGCAGCGCCATACGCTGTGCACTTTTCGGCCCGACGCCAGGCAAACACTGCAGGTTCTCGATTAGCTGCTTAATCAGCGGGCTGAATGACATCAAAAGGGCATCTTGAAGCCTTCGGGCAAACTCATCCCACCGGTGAGGTCGCCCATTTGCTGCTTTTGTGCGTCCTCGACACGCCTGACGGCGTCGTTCACGGCGGCTGCGATCAAATCTTCAAGCACTTCTTTATCGTCCGTAAGCAGACCAGAGTCGATGTGCACTCTGCGCACATCATGCCGCCCTGTCATGGTGACTTTCACCATCCCGGCACCAGACTCACCGGTGACTTCCAATTTTGCCATTTCTTCCTGCGCGCGCTGCATTTTTTCCTGCATCTGCTGCGCCTGCTTCATCAAATCACCAAGACCGGATTTCATTTACACACCTTTTTAATGGCCGCTGCGCTCGACGCGTCAGTCTAAAGGCCGAATACTGGACTGATCCACCTGGCCGCCGAAGGTCTGCAGTAGATCGTTGATTGTTTCGTCGCTCATTATACTGTCAATTGCGGCTTGTTGACGCTCCCTTTTCTCACGCTGCGCTTTGAGATAGGGGGTTTCGCTGCTGACCACACCCGAATGCAGGCTGACTTTCACCGGCGCTCCCAATGACGCTTGCAATGCACCTTCTATCTGCCTGACGTGCGCTTGCTGGAACAGTTTGCAATTGACTTCGTCAAGGCAGAACACCACCTCATTCTGGCTGAATGAAGTCAATTCACAATTGGCCGCCACGTTGCGTGCCATGCCACTCAAATTCAGGTCCGGAAACACCGCCAGCCAATCCAGCCCTGCAACGTGACTTAGATCAGTCTTTTTTTTTTCGACAGTGGGTGCTGAATGTTGCCGCGCTTGCAATGCAGACTCGCTGGCCACCGGTGCAGACACTTGCCCAGAGCCTTGCACACCACCCGGAATTGGCTGCGCCGAGGTGGGTGGCACAGGTGTTGACGGTAGTACGGAAGGTGTGGTGGAAGGTGTGGTGGAAGGTGGCGTTGCAGGAGTTATTGCCGGTCCCGCCGGGCCTGCGGCCGGGTTATTGCTAACATCAACCGCCTGACCAGCCGGCAAAAACGCGAGCATCCGCATCACCGCCATTTCTATGGCCAGCTTGGGTTCCGGTGCAAAAGGTAAGTCTCGTTGCGCGTTCAGAGATATCTGATAGAACAACTGCACATCTTCAGCGGCCAACTGTGCCGCAAATTGCTTCAATTCAGCGGCGCGCTCCAGCTCTCGCGCTTTGTATTCTGGAACAGCCTGGAAGATCGCAATGCCATGCAGTGCGTTTTGCAATTCCGCCAGCATGTTTTCCAGGTCAACGCCGTTGCTTGCTGCCTGCTCAACCAAATCCAGCGCGGCCCTCGCGTCTCGCGCTACCAGACAACGAATTAACTCACAAATACTGTCGCGGTCGATGCTACCCAACATAGCGCGCACATCGGCTTCGATAATGCCGGTGCCGCCAAACGCAATCGCCTGATCAGTCAGGCTCAATGCATCGCGCATACTGCCGGCAGCCGCCCGTGCAATATGCCACAGCGCGGCCTCTTCGGCTGTTACACCTTCAGCGCCAAGCACTTTTTGCAGGTGGTCGACGATCAGATCAGGGCCTATGTTCTTAAGACTGAACTGCAGGCATCGCGACAACACGGTGGCCGGTAAACGCTGCGGGTCTGTGGTCGCCAATAAAAACTTAACGTGCGCCGGTGGCTCTTCGAGTGTTTTGAGCAAGGCGTTGAAGCTGTGCGTGGACAGCATGTGTACTTCATCAATCAGGTAGATTTTGAAGCGGCCGACCGTTGGAGCGTATTGCACATTTTCGAGCAGCTCACGCGTGTCTTCGACTTTTGTTCGTGACGCCGCGTCAACCTCTATCAGATCAACAAAACGATTTTCGGCGATTTCTGCGCAAGCACTGCACTCGCCGCAGGGTTTTGAACTAACACCGCGTTCGCAGTTCAAACACTTGGCGAGTATTCGCGCAATACTGGTCTTGCCCACCCCTCTGGTGCCGGTAAACAAGTAAGCATGATGCAATCGGTCTGAATCCAGACCATTGATCAGCGCTTGCAATACATGCTGCTGACCTTGCATTTCATGAAAATTAGCCGGCCGCCATTTACGCGCCAGCACCTGATACGACATAGTGAATTCCGAGGCCTAGTTCATTTCTGAATGGGAAGAAACGCTGGCAGTTTTTGTAAATGGCATTGTACCACTAGAACAGGGCATACAAGATCGGAATTGGTGATGATCCTTGCCAGCCACACCCCGGCACACGATTCCACAGCTACCGTTGCTCCCTTCCGGGCCTGGCGGGGTTTACCGTTTCACGTTGCGAAGGGACCAACAAGGACCACCATAGCATTGCCAGATCACTTACGGGTATTCTCAGGAGAGCATGCAAACTGGCGCCGCGCATTATGCGGCAATCCAAGCCCGCAGGTAAAGGCTTGGATCAGCTTTGCATATCGATAATAACTTTTGCACCAGCTTCCGGAGAGCAGGCAACGGCAAACGCCTGGTTAAATTCGTCGAGAGGGAAGTGGTGGCTAACCATCGCAGACAAATCCATATCGGTGTTTTGCAACATATCCAACACTTCCGGAAACTCGGTTGGGTAAGCCATGGAGCCAGTAATCGACAGCTCTTTCATCAACACCATCATCAAATCAACATCAACGGGGGTGCGATGCAAGCCAGCCACAATCAATCGCGCGCCTTGCTTGCACACATCCAATACCGACTTCACAATGCTATTTGCACCTGCGGCATCGATGAAAATATCTGTGCCTACCACCGGCATCCACCCTTGTAGCGTATGCGCGCCATGACGCTCGCTGAGATACGCCAACAAATCCAGGTCGGCAGGCGAGCGCGCATCAGACGCACCCATGCTTAACGCGCGTTCCCTGCGTTCCGCCGAAAAATCCAGTGCCAACACGTCGGTGATTCCCTTGTAGCGCAGCGCCGCAATGCTGCTTAAGCCGATTGCGCCAACACCAAAAATAACGGCTTTCTCGCCCGGCTTGGGACGCGCCTGATTTACCGCGTGCATGCCCACTGCCAATGGTTCAACCAATGCGCCATCGCGCATACCCAGGTGGTCTGGCAGCCTATAGACAGCATCTCCAGCGCTGGCATTGCGTACCAGCAAATAGTCTGCAAAGCCACCTTCCCCGCCGCCATTGCCTATCGCATTGCCAGCACCCATTGGGTTCACGCATACCCGATCACCAACCGCAATATCACTGACATGTTGGCCAACACTGTGCACGGTGCCTGACAACTCATGCCCTAAAGGCATCGCCGACCCTGTTGGACCTGCCAGACCGCCGGCGGCTACATATCCCAGGTCGCTGCCGCAGATACCACAATGCTGGACTCGCACTACAACGTCGTCGTCACCGGCAACCGGTTCAGGCACCTGATCAACCCTGACATCATCAGGCGCGTATAAATTAACCAACCTCATCATATTCTGCATCAGTGCCGTCTTCATTGAGAATAAGCATTATCAAACAGTGCGCTCAATTTGTCACAAGCCGCTGGCTCGCAAGGCATATCAAGTCAAGGTATGCTCACCCTCAACCACTCACTGCAGAGGACACCAGCATGCCAGGCACTCCCCCGCTCAGTCGCCGCGCTTTTCACGATTTTTTGGACGCATTGAAGGACATCGACGTGGATTATCTATGCGATGCGCGCGGAATAAGCAGCGAGGCCGACATCGCTGAAGGCCAGCATTACCTTACCCACTTGATGAAAGTTGGCCTGGAAATCGCGTTGGACAACGATGAGAACGCGCCCCACTTCAGCAACTTGATTACACCCAGTCAGAAATTTGGAGGTGATGGCCCAGACCACTATGTGTATTTTGCGCCGATCAACGGGCACCGTGAATACCGGATAAAGGGCCGCAGAACCGGCGAGGTATACATATCCTTTACCGTGCACACTGGAGAACGCGACTCGCTCTGGGGAAGCGGCGTGGTGAGTGAGTTGAACGACAACTTCATCGAATTCAACGACGATGGTAGTTACGAGATAGTACTCAGCCCCGACGAGCAAGACGGCAACTGGATGTACACAGACGACAACACTATCTGCGTAATTACCCGCCACTATTTCATGAATGAGCGCGCGGCTGTGTCCGACCCGGAGGTGAACCCGATTATCAGCATCGCAACGGCGACACCCTGTGAACCGCCGCTACCGCTAAGTGGTGAGCGATTTGCTGAAAAACTCAACACAGTGATCGGCTATATCAAGGGTCACACAGTGAATCGACCGCTGCAGAGTGCCGACAGCGTGCCAAATTGGTTTTCGCTTACCCCCAACAGCTTGCCGCAACCACGCACATGGCAAAACTCCGATGGCGGCGGGTTCGGCGCGGTTGATGCTGCCTACGCGGCTTGCCCGTTCGTCTTGAGTGAGGACGAAGCGCTTTTAATCGAAGGTGTCATACCTGAATGCCGCTACGCAAACATCACCTTGTGGAATCGCTACCTGCAGACTTTTGATCATCGATTTCGACAAGTTGGTCTGAACCTCAGGCAACTGCAACTTGGCACAGACCGGTCGTTCAGCATTGTCATCGCCCACGAAGACCCAGGCCATAAACACTGGTTGCACACGGAAGGCCGCCGCTATGGCACGATTTACTGCCGCTTTCTTCTGGCCCAGGAAAACATAGAAACCCCACGCTGCACACTGATGAAAATTGAGCAGGTAAGAGAACACTTCAAGAGCCGACCAAGCACCTAATATAATATTTAGATGCTTAATTTAACTTATTGTTTTACAAACAATATATGATGCACCAATACTAAGAATTGGATTGCGCTTATCTAATTTTACTCGACCATTGGAAGAAAATGAGTAAACTGTCGCGCTCCGTTTATGGCCGTTAGTGATTGCCATGAACGCCTTCCTGCAACATATGGTGGAGAAAAATATGCAGATTGGAGTTCCAAAGGAATCCGCTGACGGTGAACTGCGCTGCGCAGTCATCCCTCAGAATGCCAAACGGCTATGCGCACTGGGCGCCCAATTGGTTGTTGAAAGCGGCCTGGGAGAGGCAGCCGGGTTCGCCGATCAGGAATATGCAGACGCTGGCGCCACTGTGGTGAAAGACCGCAACAAATTGCTGAGCGAATCCGACGTGATTTTGCGATTACGTAAGCCAGAAGCTTCCGAAGTGAAGAAGCTGAAAAAAGGCTGCATTCACGTCAGCTACCTCGACCCCTACAACGAACGCAAACTGGTTGAAAGCTTGTGCAAAGCCGGTATCAACGCGATCAGCATGGAGATGATTCCTCGCACTACTCGCGCACAGAAAATGGACGCCTTGAGCTCGCAAGCGAATCTTGCTGGCTACGTAATGGTGATTCTCGCTGCAAAGCAACTCAACAAAATTCTTCCAATGATGATGACACCGGCCGGTACTATTGCGCCAGCAAGGGTCTTTGTTATTGGCGCCGGCGTGGCCGGTCTGCAGGCAATAGCGACTGCCAAGCGGCTTGGCGCCCGCGTTGAAGCATTTGACACCCGCCCGGTGGTTGCCGAGCAAGTTCGCTCATTGGGCGGCAAATTCGTTGAAATTGACCTCGGTGAAACGGGCCAGACCAAAGACGGCTACGCCAAGGCGCTGACCGAAGAGCAGCTGGAATTGCAGAAGCAGGGCCAGAAGAAAGTGATCGCGCAATCCGATATTGTGATCACCACAGCGCAATTGTTTGGCCGCAAAGCTCCCGTGATAGTCACCAAAGACATGATAGAAGACATGCGCCCCGGCAGTGTCGTTGTCGACATGGCGGTAGAGTCTGGCGGTAACGTGGAAGGTTCAAAGCTGGGTGAAATAGTCGACATTAACGGCGTTTCAGTGATCGGCATGGGCAACCTGCCCTCGGAAGTCAGCCGTAACGCCAGCGAAATGTATTCCGCTAACCTGTTCAATCTGGTCGACGAATTTTGGGATAAGGAAGGCGACGCCGGCCTCGTGCTCAATGCAGAAGACGACATTATTCAGGGCTGCCTCATTACCCGCGACGGTGAGCTCGTCAACGAAGCCATCAAAAACCACTACGACGCATAAGGAACCACACAGATGGAAATCATATACCTGACCTTTATTCTGGTTCTGTCGATTTTTCTCGGCTTTGAACTGATCTCTAAAGTGCCGGCCACCCTGCACACACCATTGATGTCTGGCGCCAACGCGATATCCGGTATTACGCTGGTGGGCGCCGTGTTGGCTGCCGGCGCTGATATGGGCGGCTTTGCCGAACTGCTGGCCGGCCTTGCTGTGATCACCGCCTCGGTAAACGTCGTGGGTGGTTACATGGTCACCAACAGGATGCTGTCTATGTTCAAGAAGAAAGACACGACAGGAGCGGCCAAATGAGTATCGATATGTTCATTAATCTCTCCTACATTGTTGCGGCGATACTGTTCATCTTTGGCTTAAAGCAATTGGGCTCGCCCGATACAGCCAGGCAGGGCAACTTGCTGTCGGCAGTGGGGATGGCCATCGCGGTGTTTGTCACCTTGTTCAGCACCGGTATTTTAAGCTACGGCACCATTATCATCTGCGTATTGATCGGTGGTGGTATCGGCGCCTACGCGGCACAGAAAGTAGAAATGACCGCAATGCCGGAAATGGTTGCCGTGTTCAACGGCACAGGCGGCATGGCCAGCTTGCTGGTTGGCTGGGTTGCCTTGTTCGGTGGTAGCGTTGACAGCTTTACCGCGTTTACCGTGGTTCTTTCGATCATCATCGGTGGAGTTACTTTCACTGGCAGCTTGATCGCTTACGCCAAGCTCAGCGAAAAAATGGATGGCAAACCCATCGTATTTGATGCCCAGCGCGCAGTGAATGCGGCCATCATTGGCGCCATCGTATTGCTCGGTTACTTCTTCGTGCAAGATCCCAGTGCAAGCTCAAGCACGCTGTGGCTGTTGATCATTTTGGCATTCGTGTTCGGTGTAATGGCGGTTATCCCAATTGGTGGCGCCGATATGCCAGTGGTCATATCACTGCTGAACAGCTACTCAGGATTGGCTGCCTGTGCCGCCGGTTTTGCAATCGACAACAACCTGCTGATCGTTGCCGGCTCCCTGGTTGGCTCTGCGGGCATTATCCTGACCAACATCATGTGTAAGGCAATGAATCGTTCTCTGGCGAACGTTTTGTTCTCAGGTTTCGGCGCTGTTAAGCACTCTACCAAAACTACTGAAGGCGAAGTAAAACCCATTGTTGTGGAAGATGCCTATCTGATTCTGGAAGCCGCCAGCAACGTTATGTTCGTACCTGGTTACGGAATGGCTGTTGCGCAAGCACAGCACGCCGTTCGTGAGCTCACCGAGTGCCTGGAAGAAAACGGTGCCGAAGTAAGCTTCGCAATTCACCCGGTTGCCGGTCGCATGCCCGGCCACATGAATGTGCTGCTGGCCGAAGCTAATGTTCCTTACGATCAGTTGATTGAAATGGACGAGGCCAACGCGAAGATGGACTTTGTTGATGTGGCAATCGTAATCGGCGCCAACGACGTTGTGAACCCTGCGGCGAATGAAGACGACACCAGCCCGATTTACGGCATGCCGGTGATCGAAGTACCTCGGGCGCGAACAGTGTTCGTATTGAAGCGCGGTATGGCGGCTGGTTTCTCTGGTGTTGATAACCCGCTGTTCTTCGGCGAAAACACCCGAATGCTGTTTGGTGATGCCAAGGCGTCTATCACCGGTTTGGTTGCTGAATTTAAAGGCTAGAAAACCCCGCCCACAAAGCCAGCACTGAGGCAATGGAACGAACTTATGGTAAGGGACACTAGGTCTTACCTGATCCGGCAGCCAACCAAACAGAGCTGCGCTGGACACGCCGTAAACCCATCCCTGGGGGCTCTTCAAAAAGGTCCCTCTTTTTGAAGGTCCAGCGCAGCTCTGTTTGATCGCCCGCCTAGCTGCCACATATACGGCGCGTTCAGCGAAGCGGTAATTGGCTCAGCGCCGGTGTTAATTTTTGTCCCTATCGGCAATACGAATGAGCCCGGCACAGGAATGCCTTTCCACTTGCAGGACTGTGTGAGAGAGGGATCTCGAACACAAGTCCCCATGGATGGGTTTACGACGTGCCCTGCAAGTGGAAAGGCATCCCTGCGCCTATGTGCTAATCTCAGACTCTGGCTCTAAACATTCCGTCACTGGATAGCAACCGCCATCTGCATTAGCGTAAGCACCGATTTCAAGACGAGTTAAGGTGCCCAATGTCCAAGGTAATGATCATTAGTTCTGACTGCCACGCTGGCGCATTACCCCATATTTACAATGACTACCTGCCCGCCAAATATCGCAACGACGCAGACCAATGGTGGGTACAGTACGCCAGGGAAATGGTGGTGCGCGCCGGCACATTTTTCGACCAGGAAATGGTTGATGAATTCAAAGCCGAATCTGGTGACGCCGGTATAGGTCGATACGACGCCAGCAATATGAGCCAGATCAGCGCGATGAAGGACAGCCAGTTTCTCGACATGCTCAATGATGAAACCAACCCCTTCGCACCACGACTTGGCGAATATGACACCAAGGTACGCATTAAGGAACTGGACGAAGACGGTGTTGCCGGCGAGGTTGTATTTCCACAAATGGCCCCTTTTGGTGCCGGCCTGATGCAATACAGAAACGAGATCTCCGAAGACCAGAACCTGGCGGGTGTGCAGGCATATAACCGTTGGCTGGCTGATTTGTGCAGTGCTAACCCTGGCCGCCACGCCGGTGTTGCCCTGATCAATGTCGATGATATTGATGTCACTGTTGAGGAAATCAAGTGGGCCAAGCAGGCCAAACTGTTTGGTGGTGTGCTGTTACCCACCAGCACCGGCCGACACCCCTATTATCATCACCCCCGCTACGAACCGATTTGGGATATCTGCGAACAGCTGGATATGCCAATTCACACCCATTCTGGCTGGTCGCCCGATTATGGCGATGTTGAGTGCGCCACCGCGATGTATATCTCGGAAGTCGATATGTGGGCCCAGCGGCCGTTTAAAGCGTTACTCTGGTCTGGCGCGTTTGAGCGTCACCCCAAGCTTAAGCTGGTATTCACTGAGGCCGGCTGCGCCTGGATTCTGGAAATGATCCGGGTACTGAACTTTAAGGCCGATAACCCACTGTTTGCGCATTGGAAGAAAGGCATCAGCAAATCGCCCATGGAGTATTTTCAGCAGAATTGCCATATTGGTGCGTCTTTTCTGCCCCGCCACGAAGTTGGGTACCGTTACGATATCGGTGTGGATAAGTTGATGTGGGGCTCTGATTACCCGCATATGGAAGGCACGTGGCCACACACCATGGATTCCCTGCAAGATACCTTTGCCGAGGTTCCTGACGCCGAAATTCATCAGATCATGGGCGAAAACGCTGCCCGATTATTTGGCTTTGATGAGACGCAGATGCGACAACTGGCGGAGCGTATCGGACCGGAAATAAATACCATTAAAATGCAGGCTGCTTGAACGGCACACGGCGCTAGGCGTATACTCCAGCTCATTGGCGGTGAAAAAAAACCTTAACACACGCATTGGGAGTACACCTATGTCGATCGGCAGCCTGGCAAAGATAAAGCAGTTTTTTGGTACGCTGGAAGACAGCAAAGAAAAGGAAGACCTGTATAAGGAAATGCTGGTGATGACGCTGGCGCGTGCAACACGGGCAGATCTGGTCACTGACGATCTTGAGGTGTCAAAAGTGCAAGATATTCTCTGTGCAACCCTGGGTGCGGATGTAAGCGCGAAAGACATTCGGGTGGCTGCGGCGTCTGAATTGTATGAAACGGCTCCAATCGAGAAGTATCTAGCAACCGTTGGCCCAAAAATTGACGCCGACCAGCGCCAGGCGATTGTTCGTGCATTGGTGGAGGTGTTTAAAGCCGACGGTCGCGTTAGTGATTCCGAGTGCGAGTTCTTCGACATGGTCGCCTCCGCTCTGAAACTGACCCCTGCTGAACTCGCGGGCTTACGTTAACGAAGCGGGGACACTAGTGTCCCTTACCATAAGTTCGTACCATTTTGAGCCAGCACAATGGCGTTCTTCTAGGCGTTTTCCGCAGGGAATATCGACTATATTGGCAAGGGACACTAGCTCTCCACGAACGCTCTTTCAATAACATACTCACCGCTGTGGCCATTGCGGCTCTCGGTGAAGCCTTGCTGTTCCAATAGCGCGGAAAATTCCTTCAACATTGCGGGGCTTCCGCACAGCATGAAGCGGTCGTTTTCGGTATCCGGCTGCGGCAAGCCCAGGTCTTCAAACAGGCGACAACTGTTCAACAGCTCTGTAAGTCGCCCTTTGTTTCTGAAGGGTTCGCGGGTAACCGTTGGGTAGTACTTCAGCTGAGCGCTGATCATGTCACCCAAATATTCATCATTCGGTAGCTCATTTTGTAAATACTCGGCGTAAGCCAACTCTGACACCTGCCGAACACCATGTGCCAGAACCACCTGCTCGAACTGTTCATAGATGCCAGGATCTTTGATAATACTTAGGAACGGCGCCAGGCCCGTGCCAGTTCCAATCAAGTGCAGGCGCTTGCCGGGACGCAAATTCTCGGTGATCAATGAACCTGTCGCTTTGCTGCCAATCAACACTTCGTCACCCACCTGCAACTGCTGAAGCCGCGACGTGAGTGGGCCGTCTGGCACTTTGATACTGAAGAATTCCAGCCCATCTTCATGATTGGCGCTGGCAATACTGTAAGCACGCATGAGCGGCCGCTGCTCACCGGGCAAGCCCAGCATGGTGAAATGGCCATTGCGAAAGCGAAAACTGCGGTCTCTGGTTGTTCGAAAGCTGAACAAAGACTCGTTCCAGTGATGCACTGCGGTAACCTGCTCGGTTTGTAATGCGCCCATAAATCCTCACGTTCATGCGTATTTATTGCAGTTTAAGCAGCGAACATATATACGTAAAATGGGTTTATAATATATTATTAATATGTTTTTTATATATAGAGTTACACTGACCAGACAGAGGTTGCCAGCATCCGCTTTTCCATTCGCCAAATTGAAGTTTTCCTGAGTACTGCGCGCAGTGAAAATATCAGCCAGGCAGCCGCACAGTTGGCCATGTCACAATCAGCCGCCAGTAATGCGCTCAAAGACCTTGAGCACCGCTACGGTGTGCAACTCTTCGAGCGCCTGGGCAAGCGCCTGCAGATCAGTGAGGCCGGGCGCGCTTTACGAGCCAGTGCCCAAAGCGTACTCGACGCGGCCGAACAATTTGAAAACGCGCTTAATGGTCACCATGGGCATGCGCGTCTTGCAGTAGGCGCGTCGCTTACTATTGGTAACTACCTGGCGGTGGATATTGTTGCTTCGCACCTGCAGCGTTTTCCTTGCGCAGACATACAGCTTCACGTTGCGAATACAGAGCAAATTGCGCGCGGAATTCTGAACTTTGAGCTGGATATTGGCCTGATTGAGGGCGAAGTACAAAACAGTCAGCTTGAGTGCATTCGCTGGCAGGACGATGAGTTGCTGGTATTTGCTGCACCTGACCACCCCTTGTCACAGCAGAAGAGTCTGAGTGACGACGATCTGCTTTCCGTACCGTGGATTCTCAGAGAGACGGGGTCTGGCACCCGTCAGGCGTTTGATCGTGCCATGGGTGGTTTGCTGCCCGATCTGAATGTGTTTATGCAGTTGGAGCACACCGAAGCCATCAAGCGCGCCGTGGAGTCTAACCTTGGTGTGGGTTGCTTGTCAGCGATCAGTCTTGCACCGGCGCTTGCCAGAGGAGATATCTGTGTGCTGCCCGTTCCACACAGGGACATGCGCCGGCATTTTTACATTGCTCTGCACAGGCAACGGCAACGCAGCACGGCAATCAATGACTGGATAGACAGCTGCCTGACCAGATCATCAACGACCACTTAGATACTGTTCGAAGTTGCGCAGCGTAAAACGACCTGACACCAACGTAAACAATGCCAGGCCGACACCGAGCTGAACACGGGTTGCCGCCATTTTTTGGTACACTCGAATCGCTGGTCGATTAAGGACATCAACAATACTGAACATATGCTGCGCGCCCTCTTCCGCGAGTAGAGTACAAAGGCGACTGCGCAGCAATGGCATGTAACCGCGGCCTCGAAAACCGTCGAAGGTGAACGCCGCATAGATGTACGCCTCATCGTCACGCAATGGGATCGATTCGAAAATGAGATTGGCTTTGGCGCGGCTGGCCCAACAGCAACAGACAAGTTCGTCACCGTCGAGCATGGCAAGACAACGATCGCCCAGGGCAAATCGGTTTGTAATCCACTCATCAGTCAAATAAGCGACTCTGGTCGCACGCAACAAATCCACATCCGAGTTGTCCAGCTCTCGAATCACGCAGTTGGCCGGTATCACCTGATCCGGGATATTGACCGCCTGTTCGCGCATGACGAAATAGGGAAAAACCACAATACCAACTCGGCGCAGCCCATCCGTTACCAGGCGTAGCGGACTGTTGTAAAGAAGCTTGGTGCGTAAATGCGATAAATAACCAGGCACTTGATTTCCTGAAGGGTAAGACCTCAGCGCTTACCTTACAGGCAATGTCATGTTAAGTGCTAATAATTCCGTTACCATGCAAAAACTAATTTACACTTCAGGAAATGCCGTGAATACATGCCCGTTTGACAACCCCCTGGACCCCAATGCCTATGGTAATGGCATGCCTTACGATGAGCTGAAGAAGCTCAGGGAACGCGGCCCACTGGTGCACTTTGATGATCCTTTCAACGGTGTACCGTTCTGGATGGTGACACGGCGAGAAGAGTGCGATTTCATTTCCAAGAACCCACAATTGTTCTCTTCGTACGCCAGACTCGCACACGCAGGGGAACAGGATCAGGAAGGTCTGGAAAGCAGTCGCCTGGTTTTTCTGAACATGGACCCGCCAGAACAGATGAAACACCGCCGTATTGTGCGCGAGGTGTTCACGCCCAGCGCGGTTAGCAGCTACGAGCCACGATTTCGTGAAATTGCCAAGCAAGTTGTCGATGCGGTAGCCCATCGCGGTGAATGTGAGTTTGTTCGAGAAGTGGCAGCCGAGCTGCCGCTAATCGCCATACTTGAAATGGTAGACGTACCGGCCAGCGAACGACAACAGTTTTTCGAATGGACAAACCTGATGTTTTTCTCGGATGACCCGGACAGTGACACAGGGCAACCGGAAGCCAAGCAGGCGTCCATTGAAATGATCATGTATGCACTCGAGCTCGCGGCTAAACACAAACAAAATCCTAAGGACAATCTGCTCGGCAAGCTGGTGGATGGCAAAGTAGACGGCGAGCCACTGTCCGATGCCGAATTTGGCATGGTATTTCTGACCTTGATCACCGCGGGCAATGACAGTACCCGCACAGCAATCTCCCAGGGAATGCGTTTGCTGATGGAAAACCCCGACCAAATTGATTACCTTCTGGAAAACCCCGACAAAATCGAAAACGCAGTGGAAGAAATTCTTCGCTACAACACCTCGTTCATCACCATGCGACGCATGGCGATGGAGGACGTGGAGCTTGGCGGGCAAACCATAAAGAAAGGCGACAAGGTGGTTATGCACTACCACACAATCAACCACGATGAGTCGGTGTTTGGTGATGACGCTACAGTATTCGATGTGCGACGTGCTGAGCGCATGCCGTCGCTCTACAAAGAACACCGGGCATTCGGAGTCGGCCAGCATTTCTGCCTGGGCACCCACCTGGCTCGCCTGGAAATAAAAATCATGCTGGAGGAAGTGCTACCGCGCTTGCGCAACCCTAAATTCAAACAGGAGCCGAACTTTATCAAGTCGTTTTTTGTGAACGGGATGCATGATATGTATATTACATTTGACCCTGAGTAAGATTAGATCGCAAGACGCTGAGGGTTAACACTTCGTAGCGGCGAGTGGAGCTACAGAACGTGCAAAACACGCCGTGAACCCGTCCATGGGGGCTTGTGTTCGAGGTCCCTCTCTCACACAGTTTCGCAAGCCCTGTAGCTCCACTCGCTTGATTTCCTGCCAAACCATAGAAACTAAAATCTGGACTTGTCGATTAGCACGAGGCGATCAGTCACTAATTGCCTCGTGCTAAACCATTGAAAAGAAGGACCTTTTCAATGAGCCCCCATGGATGGGTTCACGGCGAGTCTAGCGCGAGGCGATTAGTCACTGTGCCGGACCATCTACAGAGCTATCTACAGAGCTCCCACGCTATTTCAAACTACGAAACTTAACCACTTTACCCACCGGCGCCTCAGGCTCACTCCGCGGGAATACCCAACGCCAATACATCTTCCCAGTCTCTCGCCCTTCAGTATCCAACCAATTTGGCAATCCAGGATCCTTATGAGCGACAATGATCTTGAAGCTACCATCTTCTTCGTAGGTAATTTGATTCCGGTTTAAAGATATTTGCCGATTCGCAAAATCATAGCTTTGCATATAACGATTCCACAAGACCACGTTAGCAAATCGACCTTCCGGGAATCGGCCTTCAATCACCAGCGCCTCATCTTCAGCAAGCCTATACGGCCCCATACTGTAAAACGCGTGCGTGTTGCCATAGGCCTGCTCATCCGCAGAACCAATCCACTGACCCGGTTTAGCTATTACATTCGGCTCAAGAGAAATCCAGCCAAACGTTTTTGCCATTTCCGGCGAAGTTGGCACCATACCCATAGGCGCGTGCCCAGCTATAAAGTTGGCAACCGCAGTTAAATTCTGCGCCACTTGCTCATCCCCAGCGTACGGCGGCAGGGGCTCGGGGTCTACCACCTCAATACTGATATCCATTTGGAATGCAGGGTCACTCGCTACCGACAGCCTGGCTTCATGATAGTGACGGGTGGTGATCTGTCCGGCGCCTTTTTCCAACCGCAACCAGTTGCCGGATTTTGGTTTTCGCTTGCTGACAATAATCTCATAGCTACCGTCAGGCGCTATGTCCATGTCGTAGTCGCCCAATGCCGAAATGGAACGGCTAGCCGCCCTGCCTTGCTGGGTGCCACCTTCCACGGTAAACGAAGTAAACACTGCAGCTCCGATGTTGCCACGAATGATGTAGGTGTCATCGTCATTGATCGCCGCGAAGTAATACACCGAATCCGGATTATCGCCCAGCAGCTTTCGGGTGGTGTCCACGTATTGTTTGAACACTGGACGGGACGGGTTGGCCTCCATCCAAAAATTCAAACCGGTGTGCAGCATGTGCGCAATCAGTCTGTTTGCCTCACCGGCCGTGTAAGCGTCGGTGACACCCATTTGCGGTGTGACGAACTTAGCCTGGGTTTCTTCCACCGTGGCCATCAGGTGCTGTAAGGCCGCACTGGCTTTCGATTCGGGTGCCGGTGGCAGTGGTGCTGCAGCAGCCCCATCTTTGTCTGCTATTGCAGCTGCCTGCTGGTCATCGCTACAAGCCGCCAGGCCGAGCAACAGTACAGCCAGCAAACCGAGTCCTGGAACTGCGTTTATTAAATGTTTCATTTCGCCTCCATTGAGTGTGACGGAAGCGAGACCCGCTACGACAGATTGACAGCAGGTATTAACTGACTTTTGGCCACTTCCTTACGGGCAAAATATATCAGAACTACCCAGCTTGCGGTGAGTACTAACAGCATGGCAAGAATCCAGGCAATAGAACTGCCGGGGTGCTCAGAAAACGTACCCAGTTGATAACACCACACTGCAACCACGTACGCCAATATGGTATTCCAGGCGGCTGAAAAGCCCGCCCAGAAACCGCCGATCTCTTTGAATATCGCGCCGATGGTTGCCACGCAAGGCATGTACAGCAGCACAAACAACAAATAGGCAAATGCGGCTACCGGTCCATCGAATAGTGTGCTCATGACACTGAGCGTGGTCACTTCTACGCCCTGCTCTTGCGCCGCAGCTGCAGAATCACTGAGGTCCCCTACGCCAACTCCCAAAGGATCACCCCACTGATCATTCAAACCGGCCAAATTCTCGGGCACGGTATTCAGTGCATCAAGCAACTGCTCGCCCAGGCCAGGTTCTTCTACCGCAGCAGTCTCGCCAGTCAGCGCAGCTTGCTCGCTTCTGGCAATGCTCCCGTACAAGGCGTCCAGTGTACCAACGACAACTTCCTTAGCAAACACGCCGGTAAAGATACCGACAGCGGCTGGCCAGTTGTCTTCGTGCACACCAATCGGTGCAAACGCCGGGGTTATCTGCTTACCGATGTGCGACAGCATCGATTTTTCGCTGTCCTGGTTGCCGAAACTACCGTCAACACCCAGGGAATTGACAAAATTCAACACCACCACCACGGCAACAATAGCCTTGCCCGCGCGCAAGATGAACCCCTTAAGGCGCTGCCAGCTAAGGCGCACTATGCCGCCCAGATGAGGTAAGTGGTAATTGGGTAACTCCATCACGAACGCCGAGATTTCGCTGCCCATAGCATGGCGTCTCAGCGCCAGCCCGGTAAACACGGCCAAAGCAATACCAATAAGGTACAACGCGAAGATTACGTTCTCGGCATTCTTTGGAAAAAACACCGACGCAAACAATACATAGACCGTTAGGCGCGCACCGCAAGACATAAACGGCGCCATTAACACTGTCAGCAAGCGGTCGCCGTGGCGGTCCATGGTTCGTGCGCCCATAACGGCCGGTACGTTGCAGCCAAACCCGACAATGAGCGGCACAAATGACTTTCCAGGTAAACCCACGCCGCGCATCAATCGATCGACAATAAACGCGGCTCGCGCCATGTATCCAGACGACTCAAGAAAAGACTGAAACAGAAACAGACTGCCAATAACTGGGATAAAACTGGCCACCAGTTGTACGCCGCCACCAAGACCATCGGCCAACACAGTGCTTAACCATTCAGGCAGGCCGATGGCTTCATACAACGTCCGGGGTGCTTCTACAAAGAGCACAGCGGCCACGCCATCAAATACATCAATAAACGCGCCACCGATGTTTATCGTGAACATAAACATCAAATACATAACACCCAGAAACAAAGGGAAAGCCAGCCACTTGTTCAGCACTATGCGATCAATGCGGTCGGTCATCGTGACACTGTTGCGATTGCTTGTATTTACAGCGGCCGCGCTGATGCGCGCCACTTCCTCGTAGCGCGCGTTGATTTCAGCTTCATCGGTTCGATCCGCAAAGCTGGGTGCTGACGCACTTTGATTGACCAGCGTTTCGCTGATCGCAGAGCGTAGCGCGTCCAGCCCAACGCCCTTGCTTGCAACGATCGGAACCACCTGACAGCCCAGTTGTTGCTCAAGCTTCTCCACATCAATTTGCAAGCCCTGTCGCTGAGCTACGTCCATCATATTCAGAGCAACGACAACCGGCATGCCGCTGTCCAGCAATTGACGTGTCAGATACAGGCCACGCTCAATGCTGGACGCGTCGACTATATTCACTGCAAGCTGCGCTTCACCGCTGCTGAGGTAACGCTGTGCAATCAATTGGTCCAGCGATTCATCATCGCTGGATCGCTGTAAAGAATAGGTACCGGGTAAGTCAACCAGGGTCAACGTGGTATCAGCAATGCGACACTCACCCGTTTTCCGTTCAACCGTTACGCCTGGCCAATTACCCACTCGCTGCTGCGCGCCGGTCAGCCTGTTAAACAGTGTTGTCTTGCCCGCATTTGGGTTGCCTACCAGCGCAAGCACAGGCGTCTCATGTTGAGACTGCACGAGCGGTTTACCGGATGAGTCCGCCACTACAGGCGCTCCAGCTGAATAGCCGCTGCCTCGCTACGACGTAAGCTCAAACGAAAGCCACGAACCAATATCGCCACCGGATCGCCCAACGGTGCCACGTGCTGAACCAAAACCTCGGTACCCGGGGTTAAGCCCAGACTCAGCAAACGATTGCGATAAGAAGCAGATAAGCCCGAAAAGCTGGTCACGCGGGCTCGGTCACCCGGTTTAAGCGCTAGAAAATCAACAGTACTCACGGCCTTCCAAGTGCAAACGAGAATTATTCTCAATTATACAAGAATGCAGTTAAAGAGAAAGCAAGCCGATGAACTTTGCGCCTCAGTGATCACAGATGAACCGATATCGCTTTGTGCACGTTTACCTTGGCCCGCATCCGAGTAGCCAGCATGAAGGTACCGGCAATTTTTCGATGCAGATACATAGCGGCCACAGGGGGGCTGTGCCAACCGGAATCATTGTCCTGTACCTTTTCCTGCAGCTGCCAACCAATCTCTTGCATGCCCGTGGCGATGTCCGAGCTGGCAAAATCATAGGCCTCATCGTACATCATGGGTTGGGCGGCAAGCATGAACATATCCAGCAACAGCTCAGTGATGTCTTCATTGGCTTGCTCAGACAGGTAGCCCAGCTTCATCGCGGCGTTTAGCAGGCGCCCTCGGTCTTTCGCAATCGCAGCCTTCGCCAGGCTTTTGTAATTATTGGCGAATGCTGCCTTAAATGTGCGGGTTGCGCCAAAATCCAGCAACACGATCGCACCGCGGTCCGATTGATACAAATAATTAGCGAAATTAGGATCGGATTGCACAGTGCGCCACACGAACAGCTCTGTAAACATCAGTTCCACCAATGCCGTGACCACCCGATTGCGCTCCTGCTGATCCTGCTCAATCAAGGATTCAATGGGCTGGCCGGGCATAAACGACATACAGAGCACCGATTTGCCAGACAGCTCCGGGTAGTACTCCGGCACTAAAAAACGCGAGTCTTCGGCGAGGCGTTGACTATAGCGCTGCATATGCTCGGCTTCGAGCAGATAGTTCGCCTCTTCGTGTAACTGTACTTTCACTTCGTCGAGTAGCGGCTGCAATTCGATTCCATCTGGAAGCACGCCACTTACGCGCAGTACAGTAGCTATGTTGTCCACGTCGGAATCAATACTGCGGGCGATTCCAGGGTATTGAATTTTCAATGCCACGGGTTTCCCCTGCGGACCAATTGCCCGGTGTACCTGCCCTATGGACGCAGCGGCGACGGGTGTGTATTTGAAGTCATACAGGAGTTCGGGCCACTCATCACCAAGCGCGGCCTCCAATTGCGCTTCCAATTGCGACGCAGGCATTGGGTCAGCTTCTGAGCGAAGGCGCGCTAATACGTCGGTCCATTCCGCAGGCAGCAGGTCGCCTGTGTCCATCGATAGAATTTGGCCCAGTTTCATGGCCGCGCCGCGCATATTGGCGAGCTGATCTGCAACCCGCCTGGCGTTGGCCGGTGTCAGCAGCAAATCGCTGGTTTTGGGGCGCTCACCCGCTCGTATTTTGCGGGCGCCTTCGGCCAGCATGCCGCCGGCCAGACCACCGGCCAAACCCGCCACTTTGGCAAATCGACTTGCTCTGCCGGAGGGGACTTTACTGCTTTTCTTGTCGGCCATTTATCCGTGCCTGCTGCTATTGGCGATGTATCGTTGGGCTATCTCATGACCATTGAATTCCGCGCCCAGCACCGAAATAAACGTGAACACACCAATCAGCTTGCGTGCGATCAGCGTGAATTCGGCGCTGGGTAATTCAAAATGAATCGTCATGCTGGATTTGTTCGCCTGCCTGGCTGCTCGGCTCATCAATCGAGACTCCTTCCAGCGATATTGTCCGCGTTCGTTCAGGTAGGCCGTCGGCAGCTCGTCGACCGGCCACAGTGGCTCAAGAATCGCAATGCACAGGTCTGCAAAACTGTCTTTTGCGGTTTGCGCGCTATCGCGTTTCAAGCAACCCAGGCCCTCCAGTGCTGCCTGCAAGCTGATCCGGTCGCGCGCCAGTCCTGCGGCCACGGCATCGCTTAAATACGTAGCCATCTTGTCATCAGGATCAGTGCAGGCGCCAAAGTCCAACAACACCAGTTGATCGGGTTCCGATTGTTCACCGCGAAGGCGAGCACTGGGTTGAATGCGGTAGTTTCCAAAATTTGGATCTGTCTGTATCACACGCCAGACGAATACTTCCGCAAAAAACAATTCAAGCATGGTTTTAGCCAACGCGTTGCGACGGCGCTGCGATAATGACAACACCTCAGGTGCGTTCACCGCAAAGCCCGGCATATACTCCAGTGCCAGCACATCGGCGCCGGAGTAACGGGTAAAGACTTTGGGCACAGCAAGCGCAGCAGACTGAGTTTTTGCATCACCCGCCGGCAGGGAGGACACAAGCCTTGCCATCTCGAGGGTTTTGCTGCATTCGCGCGAATAATCTATTTCAAGATGCAGTTGCTCGCGCATTCGCTCCAACCACCGGTCAATTTCGCGGTTGAAAGGCAGCAGACGACCCAGTTTCAGCATTCGAACTACCGTATCAAAATCTGAGTCTATGGTATTACGCAGCCCCGGGTAGAGCACTTTCAGGCAGATTTTCTCAGAGGTTTGCGTCACCGTTGCGCGATGCACCTGCGCAAGCGATGCGGCCGCGAACGCATCCGGCTCAATACTCAATTCATCATATTTGTGGCCTAACGCCGCGCGCAATTGAGGTTCTATGCAGGACCAGTCAAGCGGCTCTGTTTTAGAGCCCAAAGTGTGCAACGCATTGGTTAACTCTGGCGGTAAGAAGTGTTCACCGAACTGCGCAAACAATTGTCCAATCTTGACGTAGCTGCCTTTCAGGCGACCAAGCTCAGCGACAAAGTTTTCGGCCTGTTGCTGAAGTATTTCGCTGTCCTGGTTTTCACCTGTTTGCAGACCAAACTGCTTTCTGAGTTTGCCAACCGCAATCGCGCTGCCAGCCCGAGCACCGGCCAGGGTCAGCGACAAGCCTCTTTCCAAAGAAGACTTTTGAGTAGCCGCGCGCCGCGTGCGGTTTTTCGATTTCGCCACGACGGCGGTCAGGCGCTGGCTTCTACCTGAGCAAATGCGTCAATCACGGCCTGCGGTGCTTGCACCAACTCCAACAAAACACCCTGCGCACCGATAGGAGATTCGGCATTCCCTTTGGGGTGAATGAAGCAGACGTCAAAGCCGGCAGCGCCTTTGCGGATGCCGCCTGGCGTAAACCGCACGCCCTGCTGTTCCAGCCAGTCAACCGCTGCAGCCAGATGGTCAATCCATAGGCCTATGTGGTTGAGCGCAGGTTCGTGCACTTTGGGACGCTTCTCGGGGTCTAACGGTTGCATAAGATCCACTTCCACCTTGAACGGGCCATGGCCAGCCTCGCAAATATCTTCATCAACGTTTTCGGATTCACTTTGATAGGAACTGCTGTAAGTAAGCCCCAGAACATCCACCCAAAACTCGCGCAGAGCACTTTTATCAAGCCCACCTACCGCAATTTGTTGCACACCAAGAACTTTAAATGGCCGTTGAGACATACTCATACTCCTTACCGCGAAAATTAGCAGGCGAGATGGTATCAAGCCTTGGCGGATTTGAGTACAAATTCCCGGAATTCAGGCGCCAGCAGTGGTTTACTGTAGAAATAACCCTGCGCCTCGCGACAGCCTCGCTTCAGCAGTGCTTTCACCTGTTGCTGAGTTTCCACGCCTTCCGCGATTACTCCCAAGCCGAGTGTTTTCGACATGGCGATAATGGCGGCGATAATCGCATCGGCATTAGGGTCTTGGCCAAGGTCCTGGACAAAAGACCGGTCAATTTTGAGGCGGTCGAGTGGGAATTTTTTCAAGCTCGACAGTGATGAATAGCCTGTACCAAAATCGTCAATAGCAACCTTGCAGCCCAATTCCCGCAATCCATTGAGATTACGAATAGCGATTGACTCAGAGCTGGCAATAGCGCTTTCAGTCACTTCAATTTCCAGTTGATCGCCACGCAGCTCGTAACGCCCCAGCGTGTCCGCTATGCGCTTGCAAAAGTCTGAACGAACCAATTGCTTTCTGGAAACATTCACCGACACCAAACAGGGAATCTCGGCGTAATGGCGCCAATGGCTCATCTGCAGACAAGTACGATCAAGCACCCATTCACCAATTTCTTCTATCTGACCGCTGGCTTCGGCAATCGGGATAAATTCAGCCGGAGACACATTGCCATACTGCTCGTTGTGCCAGCGGATCAACACCTCAGCCCCCAGCAATGTATTGCGCTTCATATCCACTTGCGGTTGATAATTCAAAAACAATTCATCACGCTCAATCGCCCGGCGCAATTGCGCTTCCATATTGAAGTTTTGCACAGCCTTGTGAGTTAGCTGTGAGGTATAGAACTTAAACGTGTTT
Organism: Gammaproteobacteria bacterium; assembly: GCA_030429735.1. GTDB lineage: Bacteria > Pseudomonadota > Gammaproteobacteria > Pseudomonadales > JAUIET01 > JAUIET01. The sequence goes on along the minus strand of JAUIET010000009.1, from coordinate 107,379 downwards.
CGCCCTGCCTGTTTCGCGCTGTACATAGCCGTGTCAGCCTGGCGAATAATCTGGTCGCGATCACTGCCGTCAATCGGAAACACACTGATTCCGATGCTACAACCCATATCCAGCTCTTGACCATCGCAGGCAAATGGCGTTTCGAACTCCTTCAGTACGCGCTGAGCGACCACGGCAGCATCTTCTGCGCTGTCAAGATTTTCAACCACCAGAGTGAACTCGTCGCCACCTATTCGTGACACCAGTTCGCCTTCACGAACAAATGCTTTCAGGCGCCGCGACATTTCCAGCAACAACGCATCACCGATAGGATGACCTAGCGTGTCATTGATGCTCTTGAAATTATCAAGGTCCATAAAGAACAATGCGCCACAACTGCCAGCCCGGTCACTGCGCGCGATCGCTCCGGACAAATGCTCCTGAAAATAGGTTCGGTTTGGCAGCCCGGTCAGCTGATCATGATTGGCAAGAAAAGCGAGCTTTTCCTGGGTTTCCTTGAGCTGCGAGATATCGCTGCACAACACCAGGAAATTGGTGTTTTGGCCCTCCAGATCTTTCAAGGCATCCACCGTTACCCATACCGGCACTTTCAGTCCATCGGCGTGCTGAAAGCAGGCCTCACCTGACCAGGTATCGTGGTAAAAAACATGGGACCAGATTTCGGTGTCCAGCGGCTCACCCTGGTTGTTCAAAAATCGGGGCGTATCCAGCGCCAGTAAGTGCTCTGCGTCTTGTTCGCTCATACGCTCGTACGAGCGGTTCACCAGTACCACACGTTGCTGCGAGTCGAGCAACATCATGCCTTCACTGGCTGCATCGAACAGATCTTTGTACATTTGTGCCGAGCGCGTGGCCCGCGTTACCGCGCTCCAATCGCGCACGTACACGGCCACAGCACGCCCCGGTTGTTCAGCCACAGGCATAACCCGCGCCTCGTAGGTCAACGCGCCACCGGGCTGATACAGATCAAACAGCAGGCGTTTGGGGCGCTGAGAATCAAACACTGACTGAACGGCAATTTTCAGGCGTGCGTATACGTCTACACCCAGAACACCCGCCAACTCAATCGCGCCAAAGTCCGTGAGCTTTTCTCGCAACGAAGGTTCAATCAAACTGGCGATATTGCTGCTGGATATGATGTCCAGCTGGGGGTCAAAAAGAAGGGCGATATCAGGGCTTGCGTGAAGCAAAGCGAGTGAAAGATTCGATTGCCCGGTGTCGCTAGCCAGAGTGTCATTTGCCGCAGGTGTCGAATCAACTTTTTGGTCGCTTGCCGCAGCCTGCAGCGACTGCTGTGCCATCTGACCCAGCACATTGCGATCATTGTCGGCCTGCATATACGCCAGGCTGATGCGCTCGAGAAAGGTGCGCCACAGCACGTCATCGGGTGCGGTGCTTTCTTGCAGGCCCACAAAATTGAGCTGACTTTTAAGTAAAGGATGCATCTATATGTTTTATATAGTCTTTATTGCATCCATGCGTATTCGTTTATTGACTTACAAGATAAAGCATAGACCAGCAGCGGAGTTTCGCCGTGCAGCTCGGCGGAATTGCCTGCAATGGCACGAAAGGCTTTCTGTGCCATGTTTCACGTGTTTTTGGCTTGGTTATTTGTACAATACACCTCCGTTTTTAGTCACACCAATCGCAAGCACAGGACACCAATATGAGCGTTGCAAATCTAGGATATCTTCACGTCAGCGAACAAGCCGCCGGCTCCTGGCGAAGCTTCGGTACCGATGTACTTGGCACAATGGATGTACCCCGCTGTGACTATGAAGACTGCACATTCCTGAAGATAGACGACGCTCCTTTTAGGCTGATGGCGTCACCCGGCGAGACCGACAAACTGGTGTCCGCGGGCTTGGAAACAGCCTCTGCATCCGATTATCAAGCACTAATAGAGAAAATCAAAGCGGCAGGAGTAGACGTTCAAGCAGGTACTCGCGAAGAAGCAGAACAACGCTGTGTGACCGAATTTGTTCGGTTTAATGACCCGGCCGGTAACTGCCTGGAACTGTATTACGGCCGCACCAATCCACAAGAGTGCAATTCACCGTTCGAGTCTCCTCAAGGCGTTTCGCGCTTTGTTACCGGAGATATGGGCCTTGGACACGTGGTGTTGCCAGCACCGGATATAGAGCAAGTGAGAGCGTTCTACATTGATGTGCTCGGCTTTGGCGATAGCGACGATTTGCGTCTGCCGCCACCGGCCGAAGGCGCGCCAGACATGCGCGTGATATTTATGCACGCCAACAACCCAAGGCATCACAGCGTGGCCTTGTTCAACGGGCCCAGCCCGGTGGGGATTGTGCACATGATGCTTGAGGTGACCAGTATCGATGAAGTGGGTGCCTGCCTTGACCGCGTACACCAGGCTGGTTTGCCTTTGCTTTCATCGCTGGGACGGCACTGCAACGACAACATGCTCAGCTTCTACGTATTTGGCCCGGGCGGGATTGCCGTGGAGTATGGCTATGATGGCTTGCAGCTGGACTGGAACGAATTCAGCCCTACAGTATCCACCCGGGGTGACTTCTGGGGCCATGCCTATCAAATGCCGGGCTAACCCTCTGCCAGATTGACGTTATGTGAACCGCGTCACAGTTCCACCAAGTTTACCGTTTATCGCCGACTCGACGGATGGCTGACATTGCCGCTCAGCTGTCGGCTGCGTACATTGCGGGTTCAGGGCAAGAACCAAGCTATCCTGACTCGACCCGCATAGCGCTCTCGACGCCGGATTGCTCAACAATGGGCAACCGGCGTTAAAAGGACTGCACAAATATAATCAGGATGACGAGTGGGCATACGTATTTAATGTAACCGGGCCAAATTCGCCAAAAGGCGCTGGTCTCTATGTCGGGCGAGCCTTTTTGCAGTTGCTGCAACACCTCGCCGCGATGCCATACCCATGCAACGTAAATACAAATCAACATACCCAGCAGTGGCTGCGAATAACGGGTGGTGAACGCGATTGTTGCGCCAAACAGCTGCTCAAAGTTCATGATAATAGTAATACTGATCAAAAGAATCAGCCCACCCACAGCATAAGATGCCAGCTTGCGCTGCATTGAACTCTTCTCTACGGCTGTAGCCACCGGTACTTCAAGCATTGAAATAGAGGATGTTAGTGCTGCAATGCTCATCAACAGAAAAAAGAATGTACCCACTACCCCACCGGCCAATCCTATTTTGTCAAACAAAGCAGGCAATACCGTGAAGATCAGTGTGTCTTCAGAAATCAGTGCGCCGTTTGCGGCGAAAATCTCAACTCCGTTGTGCAACGCCACGTACATCGCCGGCAGAATCAGAAACCCGGCCAATACTGCGATACTGATGTCGATAATCGTCACCTGGGTACCCAGCCTAGGCAGACTCTCGCGGTCGTCAATGTACGACCCGTAAATCAACATCGTGCCAACACCCAGCGACAACGAGAAGAATGCACTGCCCAGCGCCTTGATAATTAGTGACGGAGACAGGGCGCGGGAAAAATCCGGTATGAGGTAGACCCGCAAACCTTCCATCGCACCGTCCATCGTAAGGACATAGAGCGTCAACAGCACAAGCATGGCCAGCAGCAAGGGCATCAGACGCGTTGACCAGCGTTCAATTCCACTCTCCACCCCTTGCGAAATGATCCTGATGGTCAACAGCATAAATACCGTGGTGAAAAACAGACTGCGGCTGATGGAAAAGGTCTCCAGCCAGGCGGCGGTATCTGCGAAGCCAAGCAAACAGGTCAACTCTGCCAGGAAATGCGACATCATCCAGCCGCCGACAATGCAGTAAAAACTGAGGATAAGGCTGGCCACCAGAATGCCGAAACCGCCAATAATTGGCGCCAATGCACGGCTTAAAGCATTGCTGGAAACAGCAGTGAGCGCCGTGATCGGGTTGCCGCGCGCATACCGCCCAATCACCAACTCGGTCATTAACACCGGATACGCCAGGCAAAATGCCAAGGCCAAATACACCAGCAAAAAGGCGGCACCGCCGTTGCTGGCGGCCTGCGTTGGGAAACCCCAGATGTTGCCCAGGCCAACCGCACTGCCCGCGGCCGCCAACACAAAACCAATACGAGAAGAGAACCTGCCGCGAGTTTGTTGCATCGTTATTTCCTCTTATTCGACGCCGCTAATCATAACCGCAAAAGTTTGGTAATACAGCCATTTGAATACTGCGGAAAAATGGCGCACACTTGCGCCCAGCGCGCTGTGTGATGCACTGTCTGGTTTTCTGTTGTGTCGAGTAGTCGTGCGCGAATAAAGCTAAACCATTATCACTGACTGCTTTCGCATAGAGGACCAACAATGGCACAACGAAAGAAAACCACCGCTAAGAAACCCACCACTCGCAAGAAAACAACTGCAAAGAAAAAGACGACGGCCAAAAAAGTGGCTACTCGTAAAAAAGCAGCTACAACTCGCAAGAAAACAGCTGCGAAAAAAACAGTAGCTAAGAAGAAGCCAGCCGCCAAGAAAAAAGCGGCAACTAAAAAGAAGGTAGCGGCCAAAAAGAAGGTAGCTGCTAAAAAGACAACGGCTAAAAAGAAGGCACCTGCGAAGAAAAAAGCAGCAGCCAAAAAGAAACCGGCAGCTAAGAAAGTAGCCAAGAAAAAGCCAGCGGCCAAAAAGAAGCCAGTAGCTAAGAAAAAAACCGTAAAAAAAAAGTAAGTAAATCGTCGCAGAGCGCGAGCATTGCGCAATTATCCGGTAATGCTCGCCGCGTGATGCTGGCAAACCTGGGTTTGTACGCTCGCGTATTCGAGGAAGTACAAGACCAATTGCAAGACGCCAGAAAGGCTATTGAAAAAGCCCGCAAGGAAGCTCCGTCAACGCAAAAGGCGCTGGTCAAGCGCGGCGAGAAATTGCTGGATCAGATCGAAAAGCTGGTTAAAAAGGCCGACGTGCCGACTTCCAAAGATTTTGAGAAGCAAGCAAAACGCCTCCGCAAGGCAATAAAAGACCTGGCAAAGCGTATTCGCAACTAGCTACGCTGCACCAATTTACCGCTCTGCGGTAAATTGGTGCGCCATTATTTCTTACTGTACACCGCCTCAGAGATGAACTGCGCTTGAATCTCGCGTAAAATGCCGCCTCTTTTTTAACCCCGGTGGCATTTCTCATGGCTGGACTTAGACCCGATGTTGATCCTAATGGCTTGTTAGAGTATTCAGTGGTCTACACCGACCGCTCTCTCAACCACATGTCGCAATCATTTCAATCAGTGATGCGCGGCATTTCCAGCACCTTGAAGCAAGTCTATGCAGCTGACGCTGTGGTGATCGTACCAGGCAGCGGTACGTTCGGTATGGAAGCAGTTGCGCGGCAATTCGCTCGCAATCAGCACTGCCTGGTTGTTCGCAACGGTTGGTTCAGCTTTCGCTGGACGCAAATACTGGAAACCGGCAGCATTGCCAAATCACACACGGTGATGAAGGCTCGCCAGTCCGCAAACGAAGCACAAGCGCCTTTCTCGCCAGCACCCATTGATGAAGTCTGCGCTGCTATTCGCTCTGAAAAGCCGGCAGTGGTATTTGCGCCTCACGTTGAAACCTCATCTGGCATGCTGTTGCCAGATGACTACATCCGGGCACTGGCCAAGGCTACTCGTGACGTGGGCGGTTTGTTAGTGATTGATTGCATCGCGTCCGGCACCTTATGGCTGGACATGGCCGATCTTGGTATTGATGTGTTAATCAGCGCGCCACAGAAAGGCTGGAGTGGCTCACCGTGCTGCGGTCTGGTGATGCTCGGCGAACGTGGTCTCGCTCGTTTAGCCGAGACCGAAAGCGACAGTTTCGCCTGCGACCTGAAAAAATGGCACAGCATCATGCAAGCGTACGAAAACGGAGGTCACGCTTACCACGCTACCATGCCCACCGATGGCTTACGCGCTTTCCACTCAGTAATGCAGGAAACAGCCGAATTGGGCTTTGATCAAGTCAAAGCCTGGCAAATTGAACTCGGACAAAAAATTCGAGCAGTGCTGGAGTCGAACGGAATCAACAGCGTAGCGGATGAAGGCTTCAAAGCACCGGGCGTTGTGGTGAGTTATACCAGCGATGCAGACCTGCAGAATGGCAGCAAATTTGCCGCACATGGCATGCAGATAGCCGCCGGTGTTCCCTTACAGTGCGATGAGCGCGACGACTTTCAAACGTTCAGGCTGGGCCTGTTTGGTTTGGACAAACTGCAAAACGTTGAGCGTACAGTTGCATCGTTTGAGGCGGTGCTGAAAGAGACTGTCTAAATCTCAAGTATTATATCGAACCCGCCAAAGATCATTCGTTTACCATCAAACGGCATCGGATTTTCAGCCATGACCGGGTCACTCATAACACCTTGCATGCCAGCATCGCGCGCCTCTTTGGATGGCCAGGATATCCATGAGAACACCACGGTTTCCTCGGGCTTGCACTGAACCGCCTTGGGCAGTGAAGTAAGATCGCCCTCTGGGACGTCGTCGCCCCAATGCTCCACCAGTTTAAGCGCCCCGTGTTTCTTAAAAACGGCTCCGGCCAATTGGGCATGGTCCAGATACGCCTGTTTGTTGGCCGTGGGTACGGCGGCAATCATGCAGTCAACGTAACTCATATTTTTTCTCCATTCTCTATAAACCAAAAGCGATCGAAACGTGCACTGCAAAAACAATCAGTGTGCAATGTCCAAATCAGCGCTCGCGTGATCAATTTGCTCTACGCTGACTCTCTGCAGAGAAGGATACACGCCAGGGCCAAACTGGTTGTAGACTGCAACATCAGCTGCATCGCGCCCATATCCAAGCGCTACGTAGCCTTGCCCAGTTCTTGCCTGAGTAGCATCGAAGGAATACCAACGATCACCGACATAGGCCTCAAACCAGGCATGCAAATCCATGGGTTGCAGCCCGTGTAAATAACCTACCACCATGCGAGCTGGAATGCTAAGACTACGTGAAAGCGCTATGCCAAGGTGCGCAAAGTCGCGACAAACACCCCACCCCCTGGCATTTACATCAACTGCAGAAACTTGAACATCACTATTGAACGGTTCGTATCGAATATTCTCGCGAAGCCAATTTTCTATGGCCGCAATCTGATCATATCCAGGATGCTGTCCACCTGTAATGGTGCTGGCCATAGTGCAGAACAAATCGGACTCACAAAAACGACTTGGAAGCAAATAGTGCAGCATTTCATCTGGAAGGTTTTGTATCTCGACGAATCGTGCTCCGGGTGCCCTGTCTACCCGGTCGGATATCATAACCTGCGCAGAGGTATGGACCGAAAAAAACCCTGGCGGTGCAATAAGTCGCTGACAAAGATTTCCGTAGCCATCGGTGAATTCAAAAGCCGATATATTGGGCGTGAGCTTGTAAATTTCGCTTGATATCCACTGCTGTGCGCCACTTCGGGGTCGCAACATCAACACGAAGGGCGTCGATACCTCGATGTTAAACTCCAGATAGCAATTCGTACGTAACCACATAGTATAAAACCTGTTTAGAAGACTGAGTTGCTGATCTGCCCGCAGCAGGATGTTTTCGCTAGGGCAGCTCTGAAAAATACCCAATGCCTCTGCGCGGCCTGTAGCGTGCCGTGATGAGGCGCGTTCCGAAGGCCAGTGCTGGTTGTCCCTGGCGAGGAGCGCAACGAAGTCACGGTGCGCTACAGGCCGCGCCCTCCGGGGCTTACAGGCGAATCCAGCCTTTTCGTTGCGAGTTTTTGGCGTACGGCCAGTATGCCTGCAAACTCGCGCCTCAATGCTGGATTCGCCTGTAAGCCAGAGGCATCGGGTATTTTTCAGAGCTGCCCTAGTTTTCTGGTATACGGCTGACATCAACCGAAACATGGAGGATTGGGCTTTTCCCGCCGCCAAAGATTACGCCTTTAACCGGTGTGACATCGAAATAATCACGCCCAAATGCTGTTACGATATGCTGGCTGTTAGCCAGGGAATTATTTGTAGGGTCGAACTCTACCCAGCCTTCACGAGGAGAAAAATAAGCTATCCACGCGTGCGTTGCATCCGCACCAATCAGCTTTTCCTCGCCCGGTTTTGGTAGCGTTTCAATATAGCCAGACACATATTTTGCCGGAATTCCCATAGTACGCAAGCAAGCAATCTGTAAGTGGGCAAAATCCTGGCACACTCCTTTCTTGTGCTCCAACACATCCGCAAGCGGCGTTGCGATTGTTGTGAAGCCAGGATCGTAAGTAAACTCATTGAATATGCGTGCCGTCAAATCGCTAACACAGGACTTCAGTGATCGATTGTGCTGAAAACTGGTGCTGGCGTAATCAGCAATTGCCGCACTGGAACCAATAATTGGTGAACCCAGAAGAAACTCACGGGCCTCAATCACCTCATCGCTTAGCGTGGTTTCGATGAAATTAAGAACGTCTCCATAAGACATACCTAAATCAAAGCTCGGTTCCGTCGCCTTCTCATGCACCTTTATTTCGCTCTCAGCGGTAATAAGCAATTCGGTGTGAGGCGTTTGTATCTCAAAATGATAGGCATGATTGCCAAAATAATCGATACGCCTGTGCTCTTTTGTGACTTGAGGCGAAACCGAAACACTACAGCTCAGGCATTGCTGTCGCTCAGTATCACGCGGAATAACATAGGCCAGGTTATAGCATCGGCTAACAGACTGTGCATACTGGTACCGGGTAGAGTGCCTAACGCGAAATCGCATTACCGCGTTCCCCACTGGCTGACCACCAATTGTTGCGAATCCGTACGGTGCTCAAAATGTTTTAGACTGATGACGCGACTAAAATTCTTCAGCATTTCTTCCAGATGCTCTAGCAATAGCTTCATTGCATCGCGGTGTTCGGTGCCATCTTCCAACAGTGTTGAGATGCGCGATAACTTGAGACTGGTTACCGCTTCCAACAAGGCACGCTCATCCTCTTGCAACTCACCACTTGGAAGGTCAGCGTTAGGCAATTCTTCCAAATGTTCCTGTAGTCTTTCCAACTGAAAAATCAATGATCTCGGATTACTATTATCCAGCAACACCAGCTCCAACCCCAGCTCTAGCCCTTTGCGTTCTCGACCTCCACGCCGATAGGTCATAAACGCTTCCATGGAAATCAACAGTGCAGTTAACAGTGTGGAGGTAGCCGCCTCACTGCTTACCGGCGTCATCAGGTTTTTGACTGTATTAATGGTTTGCAGAGCACGTTCTATACGCTTGCCAAGTTCCATAAAGCGCCAGCCTACATTGCGGATCATGCTTTCTTGCATCAATCCAGACAGTGCTGCAAGCGCAGTTACTAGTGGGTCCAACGCATCTTCTGGAGCAGATGTCAGCCCATCGGCCAAATCAATATCCAACTGCTCTAGTGCATCCCGTAAATCGTTAACAACACGAATCGTATCTGTAGAGAACAATTCACGGGACTCATCCGCACTTGATAGCATGGAGTTCAGGGTGGACTTGATACTCCCTATTCTGCCGTTGCCTTTAATTGTCGACAGTAACTCTTCATCGGGGTTTGCAAGCAAATCTCCGGAGGCGTTCGTAAAACCAGGCAAACTAGCGGTAATTTGAGAAACTGTTCGCAATAGAATTGCCCGCGCCTCATGTTCGATAAGGTCTTCGCCATTCAGCAACAGGAAAACTGTTCTCAGAAACCGCAGGGAGACCTCGGCTCTCTCAGCATAGCGTCCCATCCAATAAAGGTTTTCTACCACGCGGCTGGGCAAGCTAACCAGTTGCGAATCGGAATGAGTTCGAGGGGATTCATCCGTTCTGTCGAAATCCAGGGCGCGCTCTGGCTCGGATGCCGTCACCCAGGTATCTTTGCTCGGACTACCAGACTGCATGTTAATAATCATGCCTTCAGTTGTCCGGCCAATTCGAGTGAGCCCGCCAGGAAGAACTGTGTAAGAACTTGCTGCCGCTACAGCAAATGTTCGAAGCAATGCGGGCCTGGATTCTAATCGCCCTTCGCAAAAAGCTGGGATATGCGGTTTTTCCAAACGTTCCTGTGCTACGTACTGGTACCGGTTATTGCGAATGGTAGCCAGTAGTTCCTTTTGCTGATCTGGATTCAGGTCGCCACCCCATACGCTACTGACACCCACACCCCGGTAGGCAGGCTTGACAATAAGCTGGTTGAGGTTCGCAGTTACGAACGCTAAATCCGAGTCATCACCGCACCAGTAGGTCTTAACTGAGGCTAGTTGTGGCTCACGACCAAGGAAATATTTGCTTATGCCTGGCAAGTATTTAAGCAAGATCGGGTTTTCCAGTACGCCAGAGCCTAAAGGGTTGGCGAGAACCACCCGGCCACTGCGAACTACCTCTAGCAGCCCGGGCACGCCCAGCTGAGAATTGCTGCGCAACTCAACGGGATCGCAGAAAGCGTCTTCAACCTGTCGCAAAAGAACATCCACACGCTTCAATCCATCGAGTGACTTCATCCAGACAAAGCCACCGCGAACGACCAAATCGCCGCTTTGTACCAGCGGGAAACCCATGTAGTTGGCCAGATACGCATGCTCAAAATAGGTCTCATTGTGACTACCCGGGGTGAGCACGGCGATCAGGGGAATCTCACCCGATGGCGACAGAGAAACCAGCTTAAGTCTCAGCCGCTGATAGAATGTGGCAAGTCGATGTACGTGACTGTCGCGATAAAGACTGGGGAAAACCCGCGACATGACCGTTCGATTTTCCAGGACGTAACCTGCCCCGCTCGGCGACTGCGTACGATCAGACAGGGCGCACATGCTCCCGTCGCGCAGACGCACCATGTCGACAGCGTGCATTATTAGCTCATGTTCACCTGGCAATTGAATTCCCTGACAGGCACGCACGAACCCGCCGTGACTGAATAAGGCTTCCGCGGGCAACACGCCTTTGCTGACCAGGGTTCGAGGACCGTAAATATCTCGCAGTATCAAGTTAAACAGCTCAGAACGTTCAAGTAGTCCTGCTTCAACTTGACCCCAATCCTCACTTCCAACAATGTGAGGAACAGGATCGAGTTCCCAGCTGGTGCTGGGATTGTCGGCACGTCCATAGATGTTAAACGTCGCCCCATCATCGCGCAGTATTCGTCGCGTCTTCTGCTCGCGCTCCGCCATTACCTGCGGTCCAAGATTGCGCAAACTGCCAAGCAGGTATTGCCATTGTGGCTTTACCTGACCATCCACTGTAAAAACATCGTCAAGCAACCCGATTGGCTGCAGATAGTCCAGGCTGGCGGCTTGCATCGACTGTTGCTGCAGTTGGCCTAGAGCTTGTGTATCACGGGCGTTGGACACGCATATACCTACTAAAAGTCAAAAAGAGTATTCCAGGCAGTATATATGCATTAAGTCAGACCCGACTCACTTACTGAACCGCAGATACCGCTTTTATGTGCTGATTGGACTGCGCATATCAAGAATATAAGGGTACTCTCCAGGCGCTTCCTCCGGTGGCGGCTCCATTGGGCGTGCGGGCTCCTGATTTGGGAAGAACTCTCTTAATGCATTCACTTCAGGCCGCGCGACGAATACCCCCTGACTGTGGCTGACAGTTTCAAAGCGGCTGCTACGTCTGGATTCGGCTTCGAAGGAATTGACTGGAAAGACTTCGTAGCTGCGCCCACCTGGATGAGAAACATGATAGCTACAACCTCCAATTGAACGGCCATTCCAGGTGTCTATCAGGTCAAAATGCAAGGGTACATGAACACCAATCAGAGGGTGCAATGCCGACGGCGGTTGCCATGCACGATACCGCACGCCACCCACGTACTCGCCGTGTCGCCCAGTGTTGCGCAATGGCACCCTGCGACCGTTGCAAGCGAGAACAAAACGCCCTTCGGTCAATCCTGTTGCCTTGATTTGTAAGCGCTCGACCGAAGAATCCACATAGCGAGAGGTTCCAAAACTGCTGCTTTCTTCGCCCAATACATGCCAAGGCTCAACAGCCCAGCGCAATTCGAGTTCAATGCCATCCAATTGCACGCGGCCATAATGGGGAAAACGGAATTCCTCGTACGGAGCCAGCCAATCGAGTTGAAATGAGTATCCATGCTCCTGCAGATCTTTAACAACATCCTTCATATCCTGCCACAGGTAGTGAGGCAACATAAAGCGATCGTGAAGCTCGGTGCCCCACCGCACCAGAGGTTTTTGATAGGGGCTTTCCCAAAAACGTGCAATGAGGCAGCGAATCAGCAGGGCCTGGACCAATGCCATGCGACTGTGCGGTGGCATTTCAAAACCGCGGAACTCAAGAATTCCCAGCCGGCCGGTAGGGCTATTGGGAGAGTAAAGCTTGTCGATACAAAACTCCGAGCGATGAGTATTGCCGGTTATGTCAATCAACAAGTTGCGCAACAGCCGATCGACCAGCCAGGGTTGTGGCACCTCGCCATCAGTCATTTGCGAAAATGCAACTTCAAGCTCATAGAGCATTTCCTGGCGCCCCTCATCAACTCTGGGCGCCTGACTCGTAGGACCGATAAACATGCCTGAAAACAAATAGGACAAGCTCGGATGATGCTGCCAGTAAGTGATGAGGCTGCGCAGTAAATCCGGTCGCCGGAGCAGTGGACTATCTGACGGAGTCGCTCCGCCCAGGGTAATATGATTACCCCCGCCGGTGCCGGTATGTCTCCCATCGAGCATGAATTTCTCGGTAGACAATCTGGATAAACGCGCCTCTTCGTACAGTGCGGTCGTGGTCGCAACCATCTCATCCCAAGTGTATGCCGGATGGATATTAACTTCGATAACACCGGGATCTGGCGTGACCAGTAATTTCTGTATTCTAGGATCCCGCGGGGGCTCATAGCCCTCTATTATCAAGGCTATGTCTAATTGGCTGGCAGTATTCTCTATGGCAGCAATCAATTCAATGTAATCTTCCAGATACTCAAGTGGCGGCATAAAGATATGTAAGCGCCCCTCTCGCACCTCTATACACATCGCTGTTCGCACGATCAACTTGTGTTCAGTTGCTTCCGCGATGCCAACGCCGGCCGGTTCGCCGCGGTTGTCCAAACTCATGTCGTCCCGGCTGACTAAATCTGCGCGAGGCTCGAACGGATCGCGCTGTACAAGGTCAGCGGCTTTGTCATCCACTTCAGGTAAGCTATCCAAAGGCAGGCGCAACCCCATAGGTGAATCACCCGGAATCAGAGTAATACGTCCACGCTTCATTGGCCAGATACTGCTGTTCCAGCTTTTCTGGTTCTCCTCAAGCGGGAATCCTGTACTGCGACTGAGTGGGATAACAAATCCTGACGGGGTGTCGATGCCGCGGTCGAGTAAGCGCGCCAGACGACGCCTTCCCATGTCACTGCTGTCTTGTTGCGCAAGTATATCCAGGTTTTCTGGTAAGTTTTTTTCTTGCAATAAATAATACCAACCGTCTTCGTAGGCTGGCTGACAACATGCCCGGGTTAAAGACAGCAATTCGCATAAACGACGCCCGAATTTGCTGGCATCCCTCGCACCGTACTGGCTTTTGTCGTCGATCCTGGCGAGAAGTTTCGGATTACTCCAAAGCGGTTCTCCATCTGTACGCCAGAACACGCCAAGCGCCCAGCGCGGCACTTCCTCACCTGGGTACCATTTGCCCTGTCCATAGTGAAGCAATCCCGTACCTGCAAATCGATCACGCAAACGCAGCAACAAAGTCTTAGCCAAACTAAGCTTATCAGCACCCAAGGCAGCGGTGTTCCACTGCTCCGATTCCATATCGTCGATAGACACGAAGGTAGGTTCCCCACCCATCGTTAAGCGCACATCGTTTTTATCAAATTCCTCATCTACTGCTTTGCCAAGCGCTAAAATATGCTGCCACTGATCTTCACTGTAAGGCTTGGTTACTCGCGGATCTTCAAGTACTCGCTCAACCGTGTTCGCAAAATCGAACTCCACCTCGCATGGGTCTGTCGCACCAACAATAGGTGCGGCAGACACCGGGTTAGGAGTACAGGCCAGCGGAATGTGTCCTTCACTAGCGAACAAACCCGACGTTGGATCCAGACCCACCCAACCTGCGCCCGGCAGGAAGACTTCACACCAGGCATGCAAGTCAGTGAAATCTTCTTCGGCGCCAGACGGGCCGTCCAATGATTTTTCATCCGCTTTTAGTTGCACTAGGTAGCCTGACGCAAACCGCGCAGCCAGCCCGAGATGGCGCAGTAACTGGACCAGTAACCAGGCCGAATCACGGCAGGAACCTTTGCCTTTCTTCAAGGTTTCTCCGGGCGTCTGAATACCCGGTTCCAGCCGCACAAGATAGTGGATTTCCTGTTGAACATATCGGTTAATTTCAACAAGAAAGTCATTTATAGGTTGTTCTTTTCGATCAATACCTTTCAGGAACTGCTGAAATAGTGAGCCCAGCCTGAGTTTTGCGAGATAAGGGCGCAGCTCAGTTTTAAGCTGCCGACTGTATTCAAATGGAAAGGTTTCGGCATAGTCCTCAACAAAAAAATCAAATGGATTGATTGGTGTCATGTCGGCGATTACTTCAACATCAACCTCCAACTCGGAACACTTTTCAGGAAACACCAACCTCGCCAGATAGTTGCCAAAAGCATCCTGTTGCCAGTTAATGAAATGTTCCTGAGGTTTAATCTTCAGGCTATAACTGTGAATACGCGTACGCGAGTGGGGCGCTGGGCGCAGCCGCACTGTATGCGCTGATAAATTTACTCGCCGATCAAACTTGTAAGAGGTACGATGGTTAATCGCAACACGGATAGTCATTGGTTCTTACCGCCTTTTATGTGATTGACACTAGCTACAATAGTCAATAAGTTAGAATTCGAACGGGTGGCATTCACCGAAGCTACTTGAGAAACCAGGTACTTCCGATTTCCGCACTGATGTCGATCAGACCAGCCTGGAATACGTCGATAAACAAGTGCAATTCCTCTCTGGAGCTTACTCCAGGGTCAAATCTCGAAAGCTTGCGGCGCGACCTGTCGAGCAGTTTGAGCGCACTCTTGTTGTTTTTTAGCGGCAAGAGTTCTTCGCGCATGCCATTGAGGCAGTATTTCACAGAACGCGGCAAATTTGCGTCTCGCAACACAAAGTCCACCATGGAACTTGCTTCTACCTGTGGACCAAATTCACGCCGATAAGCACCCATAGCCGACAGTGATTTCAACAGGCTAGCCCAAATTAAAGGGTCTACGGTGCTGTGGTGGCGATCCTCGCCCAGCAAAGCGGCGGCGCCAACGTCGATAATTCGGGTAGTCATGTCTGCACGCTCAATTAAATACCCCAGCCGCACAAATCGGTAGGCATGATCACGCGGCAGAGTGGTCATCAACATGCCGCTCACCGACTGACAGCGCCCTATAATCTGTTCCAGGAATCGGTAACGATTGCGCCTGCCAATTGATTTTTCTGCGTACTCCTGAGCGTAGAGATAAAGCTCGTTGACATACTCCCAAGCCTCGCCTGGCAAAACGTCTCTAGTGGTACGCACGTTTTCCCTGGCAGCACGAATGGCATGGTAGATTCCTCCCGCATTGTCCAGATCAGCGACAATAAACTTCAGTACGTTTTGTTCGTTAAAGACTCGATATCGATCACCATACACGTATTCAGCGTCCTGTATGCGTACCAGCGTATCCCAGCCTGGTTCAGACCCCTTGGGTATATCCAGCACCATATGCGTATAGGCGTGTGTCAAGCGTGCGGTGTCCTCCGCTCTCTCCAGATAACGCGCCATCCAATACAGGCGCTCGGCAACTCGCGAAAGCATTGTCATTTGTTGGGCTCTACGATCCAGGTATCCTTACTGCCGCCTCCCTGAGAGGAATTTACAACCAGTGAGCCCTTGACCAGGGCTACTCGGGTTAAGCCCCCGGGGGTCACCCAGGTCTCTTTACCCTGCAGGATAAAGGGCCGTAAATCGAGATGGCGGGGTTCCACAGCATCGTCGATGTAGGTCGGCGCGGTCGATAGCGCTAACGTGGGTTGAGCAATATAGTTACGGGGGTTTTCTTCTATCAGTTTGGCGAACTTCGCTCGATCAGCCTTGCTGGCATGTGGGCCAACCATTAGCCCATAACCTCCTGACTCGTTTGCAGGCTTCACTACCAATTTGTCGAGATTATCCAGCACATAATCCCGGTCTTTGTCGAGCATACACAAATAGGTTTTGACGCTTGCGAGAATTGGTTTTTCTTTTAAATAGTATCTGATGATATCGGGTACAAATGCATACACAACCTTATCGTCAGCAACACCAGATCCAGGGGCATTGGCAATGGCAACTTTGCCAGCCTTCCATGCGCGCATCATGCCCGGAACCCCCAATTTAGAGTCTTCTCTGAATTCTTCAGGGTCAAGAAAATCGTCATCTATACGTCGATAAACCACATCGACCAGCACTGGGCCATCAACGGTTCGCATATAGACACAATTGTCATCGCTGACAAACAAGTCGCCGCCCTCCACCAATTCAGCACCCATACTTTGCGCTAAGTAAGCGTGTTCGAAATACGCAGAATTGAAAATTCCCGGCGAAAGCACCACGATGCTCGGGTGCTTCTTGCCCTGCAAGGACAGTGACGCCAGAGTGCTGTGCAACCGAGATGGATAATCATCTACGGGCAATATGCTGTGATTTTCAAACAACTCAGGCAATACGCGCTTGGTAATTTCACGGTTTTCCAGCATATAGGAAACACCGGAAGGAACACGGAGATTGTCTTCAAGTACATAGAACTTGCCGCCCTTGCTACGCACCAAATCGGAGCCGCAAATATGAGCCCAGGCACCGTATCGGGGCGACACACCCATGCACTGAGGTTTGAAATTGCTGGAATCAAGCACGATGTCTGCAGGGACAATACCATCTGCAAGAATCGATTGCTTATTATAGATGTCATCTATGAATCGATTCAGTGCACGACTGCGCTGGATCAGCCCAAGACTCACTTTTGCCCAGTCCCGGGACGATATTACTCTGGGGATAATGTCGAACGGCCAGGCCCGGTCGATATTAGCGCCTTCACTATAGACAGTGAACGATACTCCCATTTCCTTAATGGCCAACTCCGCAGCAGATCGTCTGGTATGCATTTCCTCTTTGGACAAGTTCTGCAGCATGTTGATCACTTGCCGG
Organism: Gammaproteobacteria bacterium; assembly: GCA_030429735.1. Classification (GTDB taxonomy): domain Bacteria; phylum Pseudomonadota; class Gammaproteobacteria; order Pseudomonadales; family JAUIET01; genus JAUIET01. Next base: position 90,285 of record JAUIET010000009.1, on the reverse strand, counting down.
GCCACGGCCCTTGGCTTTCTGGCAGGCGTGATAAGCTCATCAAAAAATGGCTCTGACCTATACGATTTCCAGCTTTTATTCATAATGGTTCAATCGAATTACAGGTAATGGATAGTGCAATTCATGTGCCAGAATTAACCGCAAGCAACCATTCTGCTGTCAAACCCGTAAATTGCCGGATACATTAGGCGTCGTATCACGCCCCACCCATAGGAACATGTAGAGTCTTCGTTGTCGAGCGCAGCGGCGGCTGACAGCAGGTAAATCTGCTTTGAGCAGGCGCTGGTACAAGCGGTGGTGCCCTTCATATCTCCAACCACGGCTTTGATCCACGCTCGCTACGAATTCAAACCAAAACCGGCATTTTTGATATGAATTGCCCGCTCTGAACGGCATTTATAGCGATTTCTTCTCTGAAATCGATCAATGGGTGGCGTTTTACTATCGTCCTGCAGCGAGTGATGCTATAGGATAGGCGCCCCAAAACTCACAGGTTCCTGGTTTGGTCCAGGAATCGCCAAATTTTACCCAGGAAAAGTGTATATGCTAGCAGCGAAGAACCTAGAACGATTGATGGAAGTAGAAGCCGATTTGAAGTCGCGCTACGAGGGCGAACTAAATGACAAATCAGCGCAATTGGAAGATGCCGTCAAAAAGCATGAAGTCCTGGAGTCTGAAGCAGAAAAATTGCGAGCCAAAATCGCCGATCAACTCGAGCAAATCAAACGCTTGTCGGCAGTTTCATCGGATACGCGCCGAATCGAACAACTTAATCGTGAACTGGAAGCCAGATCCAGTAAACTTCAGGACGAATATGACGTACAGAAAAAACGCGTAAAGTCCTTACAGAAAGAACTGGCGATAGAGCGCGAGGAAAACAAGTCCTTAAAGCAGTTCGATGCCAAGAAGCTAAAGGCAAACCTGATCACCAACAAGAAAAAGTTAGCTGAAAAAGCGACGGCTAATGATCTATTGCAAAAGTCCAACTCCAAGCTCAAAAGAGAGAACGAGGAATTCAAAGCCAAGGTCAAGGAACTGGAAGCAAAACTGGCCAGCCTTGAAGCGCAAGATCAGGGCGAAGTGCAGGAAGCGAGCCTGGCGCCAGAAAAAACCTAGTCAGCTTCGCGTTTGCTTGTTGCGAGCGCCCAGCAATGAAATTCAGCCTCTTGGGTGAGGCCGTACAACCGACACTATCTTCCTCCGTTTTCTATGTCGGTTGTACGCTCAGCCCCCTCGAGAGCATCACAGGTAAGGTAGCGGAGCTTGGAACGCCGGGGCAAGTACAGGGCACTTAGGTTGTTTCTACTGATCGCGCCGATGTGCAATGCCTGACCTGGCCCCGCTCCTGCGGCGGCGACTACAATCGTGGAGCGGATTCAATGTTTATTGGCCTAGTGTCCCTTGCCATAAGTTCGTACCATTTAGAGCCAGCACAACTGGCCGACTTACTAAAGCGTATCGGAGAGGAAAATCATGGGGTTGTTTGAACGCTACCTATCGGTTTGGGTTGGCCTGTGCATTGTAGCTGGAGTGGTGTTGGGCAATGTGATGCCGAGCGTATTTCAGGCCGTTGCGCGGTTTGAATATGCGCATGTCAATTTGGTGGTCGCCATTCTTATTTGGGTGATGATCTACCCTATGATGGTGCAAATCGACTTCAGAGCCGTCAAAGATGTTGGCAAGAAGCCAAAGGGACTGTTTCTGACCCTTGTTGTGAATTGGCTGATCAAGCCGTTCACCATGGCGGCATTAGGCTGGCTTTTTTTCAAGGTGCTCTTTGCAGGCTGGGTAGACCCTCAATCTGCAACTGAGTACATCGCGGGGATGATTTTGCTCGGCGTCGCTCCGTGCACAGCCATGGTGTTCGTGTGGAGCCAACTGACCAATGGGGATCCGAACTACACGCTGGTGCAGGTTTCGGTCAACGACATCATTATGATATTTGCGTTCGCCCCGATTGCTGCTGTTCTTTTAGGCGTAACGGACATTGCCGTTCCCTGGGAGACACTACTGATTTCGGTGGCCTTGTATGTGTTGCTACCACTGATTGCTGGTGCACTAACCCGACACCGACTTGAGAGCAATGGAGACACCGGTCAGGTTGATGCATTTGTGGGAGCGCTGAAACCATGGTCAGTGATCGGCTTACTGGCCACTGTGATGCTGCTTTTCGGGTTTCAAGCCGAGAAGATTATCAATCAGCCACTGGTGATTGCCCTGATCGCGATACCGTTACTGATCCAAACGTACGGTATCTTTGCAATTGCCTATGGGGCCGCAAAGGCCATGAAGTTGCCACACAACATTGCCGCTCCAGCTTGCCTGATTGGTACATCAAACTTCTTTGAGCTAGCTGTCGCTGTTGCGATATCGCTCTTTGGTTTGAATTCAGGCGCTGCATTGGCCACCGTTGTAGGCGTTCTTGTAGAAGTTCCGGTAATGTTGTCACTCGTTGCGATGGTGAACCGCACTGGGCATTGGTTTGAAGGTGATGCTGCGTGATACGAAACAAGCCACCTCAGGCTCACTAACGTCAAACCCGTCAACCTCACCGGCCAACAGGTTGGGCCCCCCAGCTTTGTTTGGTTTAGATTGAACGCTTATCGTCAAACTAAACCTCACTCAGCGGCAGCTGCGTCTGATGCTTAACCGTTTCCATCACGAAGCTGCTGCTAACATCAAACAAATCTGCTTTGATCAGCCGTTGGTATAAACGGTCGTAGCCTTTCATATCGCTAACCACAGCTTTGATTAAGTAATCAAGATCACCGCTCATGCGGTATACCTCCATGACTTGTGGAATACCGTCCAGCACGTCACACAATTTTTTGTACCAGTTGGCGTTGTGCTTATTGGTGCGAATGGAGATAAATGCCGTTAGCGGTAAGTCCAGTTTCTCAGGGTCCAGAAGTGCTACGCGCGCGACAATGACGCCATCCTTCTCAAGCTGCTGAATGCGTCGCCAGCAGGCAGTTTTTGACAAACCGATGCGCTCGGCGATGTCTGCCACCGACATCGATACATCGCGCTGCATAAGTTCAAGAATCGACTTGTCGAACTTATCCATACCACAATCCTTTTTTTGGAATATTTTACTAATTATACGCTAATAACCGGAACATAATACCGAATTTAAGTTACCGAACAACTCATTTAGCAACAATATTCCGGGTGTTCGCAACTACACTATGCACACTGAGCTGACTCACCTGGAAACCTAATGACTACGCTTGAAAACACTCTGGCACGCATTCGCCAGGACGTGATTGGCGACAACGTCGGTATTACAACCCCATTTGGTGAGAAGCCACTGATCTATGCGGACTACACAGCCTCTGGCCGAGCGCTGCGCAGTGTTGAGGCGTTTATCCATAACCACGTATTACCCTGGTACGCCAACACCCACACGGAGTCATCGTTTACTGGCCGCCAAACCAGCCGCTTGCGCGAAGAGGCCCGCAACATCATTCGTCAGGCGGTCAAAGGCTCAGAAGACGACCTGGTTATATTCTGCGGCTCGGGTGCTACGGCCGCCATTCACAAACTGATCGATATTCTAAACCTTAGATTGCCAGCTGATTTGAGTGAGCGCTACCAGCTGGAGCAACACATACCCATGGATGAGCGTCCGGTTGTATTCATTGGCCCATACGAGCATCACTCTAACGAATTGCCATGGCGTGAATCAATTGCCGACCTTGTGTGCATACCACTCACATCGTGCGGGCAAATCAATATCGCTGCGTTGGAAGCGCAGCTGAAGCGGTATGCAAACAGAGCGCTCAAAATTGGCAGCTTCTCGGCGGCATCTAATGTGACCGGACTAAAATCTGACACGGTTGGAATCAGCCAGTTGTTGCACGAGTACAACGCACTGTCGTTCTGGGACTATGCAGCCGCCGCCCCCTATACGGCCATTGCTATGACCGGAATGCAGGCATCGCCACACAGTTACAAAGACGCGGTGTTTATTTCTCCGCATAAATTCATTGGTGGCCCTGGCACACCCGGTGTACTCGTTGTTAAGAAGCATTTGCTTCAAAACACTGTGCCCAGCGTACCTGGCGGCGGCACGGTGTCGTTCGTTACACCGGATGACCATCGTTACATTACCGACGGCGAACGACGCGAGGAAGGCGGCACACCCGCCATAGTGGAATCCATTCGCGCGGGCCTGGTATTTAAGGTTCAGCAAGATGTCGGCACTAATAATATTGAAGCTCTGGAGCACGGTTTTGTAAAAAGAGCGATAGCCAATTGGCAGAAAAACCCGAATATTGAAATTCTCGGTTGCGCAGATAAAGACCGTTTGTCCATCGTTTCAATGCAGATTACAAGTAAAGGAAAATACCTGCACTATGGCTTTGTGGTTGCCTTATTGAATGACCTGTTCGGTATACAAGCGCGTGGCGGCTGCTCCTGTGCCGGCCCCTATGGTCATGAGCTATTGGGAATAAATCTTGAAACCAGCAGGCAAATAGAGCAGGCCGTGGCTCAGGGGCAAATGATAGTGCGGCCGGGTTGGGTTCGGCTTAATTTTAACTACTTCATCGATGAAGATTGTTTCAACTATATCTTGAACGCCATTAATCTGGTCGCCGAATACGGCGAACGCCTATTGCCCTATTATGAGTTTGATGAAGCCACCGCAATCTGGCGATATCAGTCTCAACAGCAACCCCTGCCCTCCAGCCTGGCGCAGTTTTCAATTGATGGTGTATTTGAGGCTCAGCAACAGGTGGGTAGTCCAGACTACCAACTACTTCTGGAAGATGCCGAGAAGGAGCTTCGCAGAACACACGCAGACAATGCACTGTATGAAGTGAGCCTGTCGCCAACTTTCTCGCATCTCCAATGGTTCACGCTGCCGCAGGACATTAAAGTGGCGTAGCGAACGGTGCTAATCTGAAAGCACAAGCTCAAGGCTCGCTCTAAATTGCCCTGCACGAAAACTAAAGAAGAATATGGTGGAGCCTAGCGGGATCGAACCGCTGACCTCAACACTGCCAGTGTTGCGCTCTCCCAGCTGAGCTAAGGCCCCATATTGAAGGCGTCGGATTTTACGGAGCGCAGATCAGTCTGTCAATTTAGACGGGCGATATTGTTTGTGAATAGAGCCAGTCAATGTATGAGGGGCGCGCACCGCCGGGTAGTTTTGGTGCGAGCACTTCCCTATTTTGGCGCATTGCCCGTGCAAGTGCCCCTGCGCAATACTCGAACTCACGCCACTAAACATAGCTAAGCCCTCGTTCCAACAGGCATTTTCATTTTTGGCACAGAAGCTGCTACCAACCGGTCAACATCTATCACAGCTAGCCGGTTTTGGAGAATTGCATGGAAAACCACATTTACGAATTGCAGTACGCAATGGACACCTTCTACTTTCTTATATGCGGGGCCCTGGTTATGTGGATGGCCGCAGGCTTTGCCATGTTGGAAGCCGGGTTGGTCCGCACCAAGAACACGACTGAAATTCTAACCAAGAACGTGGCCTTGTTCGCGGTCTCATGCCTGATGTATATGATCTGCGGTTACGCAATTATGTATGGCGGCGACATTTTTCTAAGCGGTATCGCGGGCGGTGATTCACTGGTTGATGATGCCCTGGCGGCGTCGGCCGAAAATGGCTTCGATGGCGACGCTGTGTACTCCAGCGCCTCTGACTTTTTCTTTCAGGTGGTCTTCGTTGCAACGGCAATGTCTATTGTGTCTGGTGCGGTGGCAGAACGTATGAAACTCTGGGCGTTTCTGTTGTTCGCGGTATTCATGACGGGCGTCATCTACCCGCTCGAAGGCAGTTGGACCTGGGGTGGCAACGACGTGTTCGGCATTTACAACCTGGGCGATCTTGGTTTCTCAGACTTTGCCGGATCAGGCATTGTGCACATGGCTGGAGCCGCCGCTGCATTGGCCGGTGTGATTTTACTTGGTGCTCGCAAAGGTAAATACGGCGCCAATGGCGAAGTAAACCCAATACCTGGTGCGAATATGCCGCTGGCCACATTGGGTATGTTCGTACTCTGGATGGGCTGGTTTGGCTTTAACGGAGGCTCAGTACTGAAACTGGGCGACATTTCCAACGCAAACTCGGTAGCCATGGTGTTTCTGAACACCAACACAGCCGCAGCTGGTGGTCTGGTAGCGGCCTTACTGGTGGCACGCTTTATGTTTGGTAAAGCCGATCTGACTATGGCACTGAACGGCGCGCTGGCCGGGCTGGTCGCCATTACGGCAGAACCTTCTACGCCCTCCGCGTTGGCCGCAACCTTAATCGGTGCCGTTGGCGGTGTGCTGGTTGTGTTCTCAATCCTGATGTTCGACAAGATCCGAATAGATGACCCGGTTGGTGCAATCTCAGTCCACGGTACTGTGGGCCTGTGGGGTTTGCTCGCCGTGCCCCTCACCAATGCCGACGTCAGCTTCACTGGTCAGTTGATCGGTGCTGCAACCATATTTGCCTGGGTGTTCGGCGCCAGCCTGGTTGTCTGGACGATTATCAAAGTCATTATGGGTATTCGGGTCAGCGAAGAAGAAGAATACTCCGGCGTAGACCTTACTGAATGCGGTATCGAGGCGTATCCCGAATTTGTCTGAACACCCCGCTCAATACAAACCTTCTCTGACCTCGCCCGTCGTTTAACGACGGGCTTTTTTTATCCAAAGCGTCTTATTCCAGACTCCCCCGAACTTCTTCCTCCAGCCGTATCAGTGCCGGGTTACGGTCATTACGTTTGTACAGAATACTGACACTTATTCGCCCAAGCGCGGGCAACCCAACGTTAGTAAGAATGGGCAAACCAGGTGGTACCGTGCTTCTCGCCAAGGCGGTAATACCAATACGCTCTTCTATTGCAGTTTTGATTCCACTGACATCCGGATTGGTGTACACAATATTCCAGCTGTAGCGGCGATGATCGAGCTTCTGTGCAATGCGCTTGCGGTAAATACAGCCTTTCGGTGCGAGCACCATCGGAATTGCTGCTTGCTCATCGAGCACATCGGAGTAACCCACCCACACCAGCTCATCGTCGTATATATGCGCTGAGCGTGGCGTGCGCCCCGACCCTGGTTCATCGTGCAAGGCAAGAATAATGTCGAATTCCTGTTGCCGGTAGCCGCGCAACAGGTTTTGACTCAGGTCTGAAGTGACTTCCAGTGTTACGTCCGGATACACACGCCGAAAACGACCAATAACGCGTGGCAGAATCGAGCTGGCGTATTCACTGGGAATACCGAAACGTACTGTGCCACCTATTCGCGGCGACAAAAAATGCCCAACCACCTCGTCATTCAGCGCCAGTAAGCGCAGCGCGTAATCGAGAAACGTGCGGCCGTCTTCGTTAAGCCGAAGTTGCTTGTTGTCGCGCACGAACAGACTTCGATCCAGCAGCGCTTCCAGTTTCTTCAGTTGCAGACTGATGGCGGGTTGTGAACGTCCGAGCCGCTCGCCAGCGACCGTTACGCTGCCTGTTTCAGCGACCTGAACAAACGATCTTACGGCGTCCATAGGTAAGTTTGCTGAAATCACATCACCTCCGGTCAATAGATATCATAAGTATTATAAATACTTTCATTGAAACTATAAATTTATCAAATCAATGGACTGAGAGTATAGTTCTGCTTTCAACTCGGTGTATTGCTCATGTCTGACCACGAACACCCTGGCGGCTCTGATCAGCTGCACACCCCTCTGTACGATCTGCATGTGGAGCTTGGCGCGAAAATAGTGCCTTTTGCCGGCTACGCCATGCCGGTGCAATTCGCAGCCGGTATCATGCAAGAGCACCGCCATACACGCGCGTCTGCCGGGCTGTTCGACGTATCTCATATGGGGCAATTTGTGCTGCGTGGTGCGTCATCTGTGCAGCTGTTGGAACAACTGCTGCCGATTGATGCAGACGCATTGGCGATTGGCCAGCAAACCTACACCCAATTCACCAACCCGCAAGGCGGCATTGACGATGATTTGATCGTTTGCCGTTGGTCAGACGACAGTTTTTTTCTGGTAGTGAACGCCGCGTGCAAGCAGCGTGACTTCGCGCATGTTCAGCACCACGCGGCTGCTGACTGCGAGCTGGTGGAACTCAGCAGCCATGCTCTGCTGGCACTGCAAGGACCGTTGGCCGTCGGCGTACTTTCGACACTGGCGCCCGATGTTAGCGAACTGTCTTTTATGCACGGTTGTTGGGCCAGAATTGGCCAGCACGATTGTTTCATCACGAGGTCGGGTTACACTGGCGAAGACGGTTTTGAGATATCGATCGCTAACGAGGCGGCTGACGCCTTGGCCAGGCGCCTGCTAAGCCATGATGCCGTTGAAGCGATCGGGCTGGGTGCGCGCGATTCTCTGCGACTGGAAGCCGGCCTGTGTTTGTACGGCCACGACCTGAACGAAAACACCAGCCCTGTTGAGGCGGGGTTGACCTGGTCAATCAGCAAGAGTCGCCGGTTCGGTGGCGAAAAGGAAGGCGGATTTCCCGGTTCAAACATCATTTTGCCGCAGATAGCGGATGGCACGGCGCGAAAAAGAGTGGGTTTACGGGTCAACGGCCGGACGCCTGTTCGCGAAGGCGCAGCACTGTTTACTGCAAATGATGAACCATGTGGTGTTATCACCAGCGGCGGCTTTGGCCCTAGCGTGAATCAACCGGTTGCAATGGGGTACGTGCATTCCACGCAGAAAGCACCGGGCACGAAACTGTTTGCAGAAGTACGCAATAAACGAATACCGGTTGAAGTGGCCGCATTGCCGTTTTCTCCGCACCAGTATCATCGAACCTAACACTGAGCAGGGACACCCATGAACAGCCCAGAGACTTTATCACCGGCTTTAAACGCGTTCGACGAAGAGTTTGCCAGCCGTCACATAGGCCCTTCCACTGCGGAACAGGCCACCATGCTCAAGGCACTTGGCTATGAGTCTATGAGTGAACTCATCGCGCATGTCGTACCAGCATCAATTCGGAGTGAACAGGCCCTGGACCTGCCAGGTGCGCTGTCCGAAGCCGCGGCGTTGCGCAAGCTCAAAGGCTATGCCGAACAAAATACAGTGATGCGGTCGCTGATTGGTCAGGGGTATTACAACTGTCATACACCGGGTGTAATTTTAAGAAATGTGCTGGAGAACCCTGCGTGGTACACCTCTTACACACCGTATCAACCTGAAATCTCGCAAGGCAGGCTTGAGGCTTTGCTCAACTTTCAAACCATGGTTTGCGATCTCACCGGTATGGGCATTGCCAACGCCTCATTGCTCGATGAAGCCACAGCAGCTGCCGAAGCGATGACGCTGGCCAAGCGTGTCAGCAAAAGCAAAAGTGCACGGTTTTTTATTGACCATCAGTGTCTGCCACAAACCATTGCCGTTTTAAAAACTCGCGCTGAGCACCTTGATATAGAGCTTGTCATCGGCAACCCAGACACAGACAGCCTCGATCAGGCGTTTTTTGGGGTGTTACTGCAGTACCCCGGAGCAGACGGTGGCATCAGACATTTTGCGGAATGCATTCAGGCAGCGCATGCGCAAAAAGCGGTTGTTGTGATGGCAGCCGATATATTGAGTCTTGCTTTGCTAAAGTCACCCGCGGAGCTTGGTGCTGATATAGCCGTTGGCAACACCCAGCGCTTTGGCGTACCGCTTGGTTTTGGTGGCCCACACGCTGCCTACATAGCCTGCAGCGAGCAATACAAACGCTCCTTACCGGGGCGCATTGTCGGCGTGTCCGTCGATCAGCACGGGAACAAGGCGTACCGGCTTGCACTGCAAACCCGTGAGCAGCACATACGGCGTGAAAAAGCCACCAGCAATATATGCACAGCGCAGGCGTTGCTGGCCATTATGGCAAGCTGCTACGCGGTGTATCACGGCGCAGACGGACTGCGCCGCATAGCGCAACGAACGCATTACCTGACACAAGTGCTTGCTGCCGGCATTGACAAAGCATCAAGCCGCACCAGCACCGATCACTTTTTCGATACGATCAGCGTGCGTTGTCAGGAAGATGCGTCCATCATTCACCAGCGTGCTATTGAACTCGGAATCAACCTGCGCCATATCGACAAGCAGACAATTGGCATTTCCCTGGACGAAACCTGTGATGCCGAACACGTTGAGTCTGTATGGCAGGCGTTTGGCCTCGAAGATCTGAGTTTTGCATCAGTTGCCAGGGAAACGGCTAGCACACTTCCAGACGAGTATTTGCGCAAGGACGACATACTCACCCATCCGGTGTTCAAACAGTACCACACCGAAACTGAAATGCTGCGCTATTTACGCGCCCTGGCGGACAAGGACATTGCGCTTGACCGAGCGATGATTCCTTTGGGCTCGTGCACAATGAAGCTGAATGCCAGCAGTGAAATGTTTCCTATCAGCTGGCCCGAGTTCGCCAATATTCATCCATTTGCACCCAGCGAACAAACCCTTGGTTACCGAAAAATGATCAGTGAACTGGAACAGCAATTATGCGCTGTTACCGGATACGATGCTGTCTCCTTGCAGCCCAACGCTGGCTCGCAAGGTGAATACGCGGGCCTACTCGCCATTAAGGCCTACCATGAAAGCCGTGGCGAACCACAGCGTACCGTGTGTCTCATACCCGGCTCTGCACACGGGACCAACCCTGCGTCAGCGCAAATGTGCGGCATGAGTATTCAGGTTGTAAAGTGCGACGAACAAGGCAACGTAGATCTTAACGATTTAAACCAAAAGGCCGAGGCGCATTCGAATCACCTGGCTGCAATTATGATTACCTACCCCTCCACGCACGGTGTATTCGAGGCGCACGTACGTGAAGTGTGCGAGGTAGTGCACCAACACGGCGGGCAGGTGTACATAGACGGCGCAAACCTGAATGCCATGGTTGGTTTGTGTTATCCCGGCGAATTCGGCGGCGATGTGTCGCACCTCAATTTACATAAAACATTTTGCATACCGCACGGCGGTGGTGGCCCGGGTGTCGGACCAGTTGCTGTGCGTTCCCATCTGGCGCCCTATTTGCCAGGTCATGCCGATTTAGGCAGCGATTATTCCGATTCAGGCCCTGTGTCTGCCGCGGCCTGGGGCAGCGCCGGCATACTGCCGATCAGCTGGATGTACATCACCATGATGGGGGCTGGTGGACTCCGCCAGGCAAGCGAAGTGGCGATGCTCAGCGCCAACTACATTGCCAAACGCTTGCAAGCGGATTATCCAATTCTCTATGTCGGCGAACATGGCTTGGTCGCGCATGAGTGCATATTGGACCTGCGTCCGTTGAAAGAGCAATCTGGCATTGATGTGGAAGACGTGGCCAAGCGTTTAATCGACTATGGTTTTCACGCACCCACCATGTCGTTCCCGGTGGCCGGCACGCTGATGGTAGAGCCAACGGAGAGCGAATCATTGCACGAACTGGATCGTTTCTGCGATGCCATGATCAACATTCGTGACGAAATCAGAGCGATCGAAACTGAGCAAGCAGACGCAACAGATAATGTACTTCGAAACGCGCCACACAGTGCCGAGCATTTACTCAGCACACACTGGCAACACCCTTACACTCGCGAACAAGCTGCGTATCCTTTAGAATCGCTGCGCTCGAGAAAGTATTTTGCGCCAGTGGGACGCGTTGACAATGTGTATGGCGATCGTAATTTGGTGTGCAGTTGCCCGCCCATCAGCGACTACCAAGACTAAGGTCTCGTGAAACTCTCTGCGTTCGGCGAAAAGTTCGCCGCCAGCTCCGGCATTGTCGCGTTAATGGACGACCTGGGTGTTGCCCTGAACGAAAACCCGAATGCTATTTTCATGGGCGGTGGCAATCCTGCTCGCATCCAGGCAGTGGAAGATTGCTATCAGCAAACGCTTGAAGAAATACTCGCTGACCCCGAACTTCGCCACAACATGCTGGGCATTTACCAAAGCCCGCAGGGTGATCTTGAATTCCGCATCGAGATTGCCAACTATCTGAATGGGCAATTTGATTGGCCACTGACCGCCAGCAATATTTCAGTATGCAATGGCAGCCAATCTGCGTTTTTTCTGATTTTCAATATGTTGGCCGGCGCCATGCCGGACGGCAGCCAGCGACACATACAGTTACCATTGTCACCCGAGTATCTGGGTTACGCCGATGCCGGGCTTAGCCACGACTTCTTTCGCGCAACCAAGCCCGCTATCGAGCTGCTGGGCGACCATCTGTTCAAATACCACATTGATTTTGAGCAGCTGACGGTAACAGACAGCACAGCAGCCTTATGTGTATCGCGGCCAACTAATCCAACTGGCAACGTTCTCAGCGATGAAGAGATTGCCAGACTGGATTTGCTGGCGCGTCAGCATGATATTCCATTGATCATTGATGGTGCTTACGGATTACCATTCCCGAATATTTTGTTCAGCGATGCAACACCGCACTGGAATGACAACACCATTTTACTGCTCAGTTTATCCAAGCTTGGGCTGCCCGGTGCGCGCACCGGGATTATTGTGGCCAGCGAGGAATTTTCACGCGCATTAAGCAACGCCAACACCATCTCCAGCCTGGCCTGCGGCACACTCGGCCCGGCCATTGGCAAGCGCCTGCTTGCCAAGCGGGTGATAGACCCTTTGTGTAAACAACACATACAGCCCTTCTATGCAGAACGTGCCCAGCGGTACATAGATCTTTTCCGCCGCGTAATGAATCCTGAGCTGCCCTATCATGTGCATAAACCGGAGGGGGCATTCTTTTTGTGGCTTTGGTTAGACCAATTGCCAATCTCCTCGCAGGCGCTGTACAAACGCCTGAAAGCTCGTGACGTGCTGGTGGTTCCCGGCGAACCCTTCTTTATTGGCCTGGATTCAAATTGGCCGCACGCGCATCAATGCCTGCGCATCTCTTACGCGCAAGATGAACAAAGTGTGCGCAGAGGCTTCGAGATCATCGCTGATGAAGTAGAACGCGCGTATGGCCGCTAAGCGCTAAACTTCCTTAACCAAAAATAATGCGCCAGGCGGACCGCTGCTTTGTATAGTGTTGGCATGACGATACTGACAACACCCGCCGAGCGATTCCAGAACCTGCCCAACTTTGACTTTGCGCCGAATTATCTGCAGGTTCCTGCAGCAAAACACGGCGACCTGGCCATGCATTACGTTGATGAAGGTCCTAAGCATGCACCCGTTGTACTTATGCTGCATGGCGAACCCAGCTGGAGCTTCGCATGGCGAGACGTTATTCGCGCAGTCCGCACAGCAGGATTTCGGGCTATCGCACCTGACCATATTGGCTTTGGCCGCTCCGATAAATTAGCCAGCCGATCTGACTACAGCTACCAGCAATTCATTGACTGGATGGACTACTTTGTCACCAGTCTGGACCTGCACAACGTCACTCTTGCGTGCCAGGACTGGGGTGGACCTATCGGATTATCCACCCTGGCTAGACACCCTGAGCGTTTCAGCGCAGTGGTTACGGCAAACACATTGCTACCGAACAATCAGCCACCGCCATTGGGCGTGTCTGACTGGCCGGGTGAGATTGTTGCCAACTGGATCAATACGGTTGCCAACGCCAACGACCTGCCGGTTGCCGATATTGTCGCCGGCGTATGCGCTACACCGTTGTCAGCCGACATCAAAGCAGCCTACGACGCACCGTTTCCGGGCCCAGAATTTAAGGCCGCAGTGCTGGCTTTCCCGGCACTCATTCCGATATCGCACACGATGCCAGGCTCTGCGGAGAACCGCGCTGTCTGGGAACTACTGGAGCGTTGGCAAAAACCATTTGTCACCGCTTTCAGTGACGGTGATCCAAGCACTGCGGCCTGGGCAGACGTTTTTCGGGCACGGGTGCCGGGCGCGCGCAACGACTTGCATCGCACCATTGCTAACGCCGGGCATTTCGTGCAGGAAGAACAAGGCGACGCATTGGCGGACGTCATACTCGCCGCAACCAGGCAAGGACATTGTCAATGAGTCACAGACTAAGCCCACTGCCCTTACCCATCCGCGCAATGAACCGCGTTGGTCACGCTCTTGAGCGCATAGGCATTTCACCCATCAAGCTGGATGGTGATGACTTGCTCAACAAGGCAATGAAGGAAACTGGCTTACACGATTTTGGCGATGATTCGTTTCGCCAACCCATGGCTTTGCTGCTGAACTCACTGCAGGAAGAGGCCAGATTAAATGTTATGGGGCGAATAATCGCCAAAAATGACATGCTTCGTTTGCTTAGGAATCGGCTGCACATTGTCGACACTTTGAAACGCAACCCGGACATTCTCGAGCAAGCCGTCGATCAACCGTTGATCGTTATTGGGCCTCCACGAACAGGGACCACCGTGTTCCATGACCTGCTTGCCTGCGACCCGGACAACCGTGTGCCACTGAGCTGGGAAACCGCACAACCTTGCCCGCCACCGGAAACCGCCACCTATCGCACCGACCCACGTATTGCGCAGAACCAGGCGGAGCTTGACCAGGTTGATAAGCTGGTGCCGGATTTTAAAAAGATGCACCCAATGGGTGCTGAGCGAGCGCAGGAATGTGTGGCGTTTACATCACTCCAATTCACGTCGATGATTTTTGATGTGCAATACCGGGTTCCCAGGTATGAGGAGTGGGCGAATACAGCTGACGTCACCGACATGTTCAGATTTCATCGCCAGTTTTTGCAATTGCTGCAATGGAAACATCACGGAAAACGATGGGCCTTAAAATCACCACAGCATCTTTGGCACCTGCAAGCTTTGCTTAAGGAATACCCCGATGCGTGTATTGTACAAACGCACCGCGACCCGGTCAGAGTGCTGGTGTCAATCGCCAGTCTGATTGCCACACTCAGACGTCTGGGCTCTGACCAGGTTGACCTTACAGATATCGCAGCACATTACGCAGGATGGTTAGCTAATGCGTTTGAGCACACTATTGCCGTAAGAGAGTCAGGTTTACTGGCGTCTCGGCAAGTGATCGATATTCATTTCAACGAATTTGTGCGAAACCAGGTAGGGTGCGTGCAGCGCGCCTATGACCATTTCGGCTTGCCGCTGTCCGCTAAAACCATCTCTGATATGCAAGCATTTATTGACAGTAATCCAGCCGACAAGCACGGCAAACATCAGTACCAGTTTTCCGATACCGGGCTAAACCTTGACGAAGTTCGCCAACGTTTTAAGACTTATGAAGATTACTTTTCCATACAGCGCGAAATCGTTTAGACCAACTCCCAGGAGTCCGGCAAGACGCGGTCTTCTTTCAATGCCAACTGGATTTTAGCGGCCAACTCGGTCAATGCAACCGCTTCCGGCAAACCGTCTCTGTAGCGAGAGTACAGCTCCCGCGAATCGATACATTCTGTCAGCCTTTTAAAACCAATGGCCGGTTTCGAGTAATAACTGATGTGGCGACAATCGCGACAATACACAGTCATGCGCCGCCTACCATTTCTATCTTGCACCCCATACGCAAGCATTAAACGCTCAAAATCGCCGTGCAAACTTTCAAGCTTACGTTTAATGCCACAGTTGGCACATTTGACTTTCATTTGTTTTCTCTCGGCTAAACCGTGCGTGCATTTTAAAACGGTGTGAACCAAGTCGCAGTAGATGAGCGGATGCATTCGCATCAACGGTTAAAAACTGCGACGGCCATCACAGTTTTTAGTGCTTGAAATTAAACTCGCAAAACCAACGGTCGAATTTGCTTAATCAATGGCAACTCATAAGCAATGCGTACCAGTCGGCGCTACACAATAGTCGAGACAAGCGGTCGTTTTTACAATACCGGCGCACTTGCCAATAGTTGGCGCGTGTAATCCGAGGCAGGATCCCGCCAGACGTTTTCAACATCACCCGCCTCAATAATACTGGCCTGGCGCATCACCAATACTCGATCACACAGGTAACGCACTACTGACAAATCATGCGAAATAAACAGCATGCTCAGATTGTGTTTTGCCACTAACGCCAACAACAGTTCCAGTATTTGCTTTTGAACAGTCACATCCAGCGCCGACACAGGTTCGTCGGTAACAATAAACTCAGGGCCGGTAGCCAATGCGCGTGCTATCGCAATACGCTGTCTCTGCCCTCCGGAAAACTCATGCGGGTACTTTCTGATAAAGCGCCCTTCCAGGCCAACATCGTCCATCAATTGCAGTACCGCTGACTGCACGCTTTGGCGGTTGGCCAAGCCGTGATACAACAATGGCTCAGCCAGAGCATCGTAAATCGTCATTCTGGGATTGAGTGACGCAAATGGGTCCTGAAAGATCATTTGCATGCGTTGCCGGTAGGGCATCAGGTCGTTCCCCTGCAATGCGAGCAGATCAACGCCATCGTATTCGATCGTTCCTTCATCCACATTGACCAGCCGCAGTATGCTTCGCCCAAGTGTTGATTTACCCGAACCCGATTCACCCACCAAGCCAAGTATCTCACCTCGATACAGATCGAAACTTACGTCATTGACTGCGCGCACTCTCTTGGCGGCATGGCTGCTGTAATCCACAAAGCTGGTACTCAACGACCTTACCGAGACCAGGGTCTCACTGTCACGCTCACGCTCTCTGCCGCTGGCAATCTTGGCACCACGAGGCGTTGAGGCTATCAGGGTTTGTGTATACGCTTGCTGTGGTTTGTGGAGTACTCGTTCGCCTGGTCCAGCCTCCACAATTTCACCTTTGTTCATCACCAGCACATGGTCGGCCAACTGATTTACAACGGCCAGATCGTGGCTGATAAAAATAACGCCAATGTTATGGCGGCTCTGAAGGTCGGCGATAAGCCTTAATATTTGCGCCTGGATAGTGACATCAAGGGCGGTGGTGGGTTCGTCAGCAATCAGCAACTCCGGCTCGGTGATCAACGCCATTGCGATCATTACCCGCTGGCGCATACCGCCGGAGAACTCATGCGGGAAGCTGCTGAACTTTCTCTCGCCGTCGACAATACCCACTTCGTCCAATAGCTGAAGCGCCCGCGACCTGGCTTCAGCCCGGCTGCAGTCATGGTGATAGACCAATGGTTCAAGCAATTGTTCACCGATGCTCAGAAACGGATTCAGGCTGGTCATAGGGTCCTGAAAAATCATCGCTATTCGATTACCGCGAATGTCACGCTGGCGCGCGGGTGACAGCTTTAACAGGTCTTCTCCATTGAACAATGCCGTACCGCTGTCAATTCGCCCGGGCGGCTGCGGAATTAAACCAAGCAAACTGTAGCAACTCACTGACTTACCGCTTCCAGACTCACCGACAATCCCCAGTATCTGACCTTTATCAACGCTGTAACTGACGTTCTTAACCGCAGCCTGGACTCCGTTTCTGGTGGCAAAGCTGACGCTAAGATTATCGACCTGAAGCAGCATCTCTAGTCCTTGGCTACTCTCGGATCAAGTGCGTCGCGCAAACCATCACCAAGAAAATTAAGCGCAAACAAGGTGCTGGCCAGGGCCAGCCCCGGAAACACCAAAAGCCACGGATACTCTTCCATGCTTTCCGCACCGTAGGAAATAAGCAGGCCCCAGGATGATTGTGGTGGTTGAATACCAAGGCCGAGAAAGCTCAGAAAGGCCTCAAGCAACATAACTTGGGGAATAGTAAGTGTGGCATAAACGATTACTGGCCCCAAGGTATTGGGTACTACGTGACGCCATAATATACGCGACAGTGGCAATCCCATGGCAATCGCTGCTTCAATGTACTCTTGCTGGCGAATGCCTTGTACCTGACCACGTACAATCCGCGCCATAGTGAGCCACTCCACGGCACCTATTGCCATAAACAGCAGCAGCATACTGCGGCCAAATACAACCATCAGCAGAATAATAAAAATAATGAAAGGAATGGCGTATAAAATATCGACCAGTCGCATCATCAGCATATCCACCCGACCGCCAAGATACCCAGCAACAGTGCCCCAGAGAACACCTATTAACAAAGCGACTGCCGTAGCAATAAAACCTACCATCAGAGAAACGCGCCCGCCATATAATAAGCGTGTTAGAAGATCACGCCCAAATACATCGGTACCCAGCCAATGCGCCATTGACGGTGGCGTTGCGCCAAGCTCCAGGTTTTGCTGTTCGTATCCGTAAGGTGCCAACCACGGTGTCAGAATGCACAGCACAACAAGCGCCAACAGAAAGATCAGGCTGCCCAAAGCCAGTCGGTTATGTTTTAGTCGTAGCCACGCGTCCGCCCACAGCGAGCTGCCCTGCTCTTGTTCAGACATATCATGCTTGTTGGCTTCCATCACCTCGCTCATTGCGAACCACCGCGTAGGCCATCACGCAATCTTGGGTTCATCCACGTAGCGATGACGTCGCTGAGCAGGTTAAACAACACGATCAATGTAGACAGGAATATGGTCGTTCCCAGTATCATGGTGTAATCGCGGTTAAACGCCGCTTGCACATAGAAGCGCCCCAGACCAGGAATCTGAAAAATGGTTTCTACCACAAACGAGCCCGACAGCAATCCGGCGAAGGCAGGCCCAAGATAAGCCACCACAGGCACGAGGCCACCGCGCAAGGCGTGCTTAAGCACAACAACGTGCTCGGGCAAGCCCTTGGCCCGCGCGGTACGAATGTAATCCTGTGACAATACTTCCAACATGCCGCCACGCGATAAGCGTGCGACATACGCTGCGTAAGCGGCACCCAGTGTTATGGACGGTAATATTTTGTCACCGGGTAAGTCACCCCAGCCGGAAATAGGCAACCATTCCAGCCAAATACCAAACACCAGCACCAACAGTGGGCCGAGCAGGAAAGTTGGCATGCATATTCCGATCATGGCAACCGACATCGGCACATAATCCTGCGCTGAGTTGGGTTTCAGCGCGGCCAGCACGCCTGCCGTGGTGCCTATCAACAACGCAATCAATAACGCATAAATGCCGAGTTCTGCGGTTACTGGAAAGCCTGACCCAATCAGGTCCTGCACTGCCCAGCCGGGGTATTTAAACGACGGGCCAAGATCTCCCTGGAGCAAATCACCCATGTACGACAAATATTGTTGCCACAGGCTTTGATCAAGATTGTATTTGGCCTCCAGGGCCCGCTTCACGGCGGGAATAACCGGCTTTTCGGCGTCAAACGGACCACCGGGTGCCTGACGCACTAGAAAAAATGTGGCGCTGATTACCACAAACAGAACCGGTATTGCCTGCAGCAATCGTAAGGCAATAAATCGCACCATCAGTCTTGTGTCACTCCGCTGGCATCAGGTTCAAGGCTGACATAACGAAAGTTATAGTAATCCATATAATTGGGCGACAGGCCCTTCACACCAGGATGCACCAGGTGCTTACTCGAGTATGTGTAGAGCGGCACAATAGGCATCTGCTCCAAAAACAAGCGCTCGGCTTGCTGGAAGGTGTTGAGACGAGTTTCATGATCCTTGGCATTCGGTGCAATCTGCAGCACCAGTCGATCAAACTCTTCATCTGCGAATCCTGTTCGATTCACACCACTGGCAGCTGTCCAAATATCCATAAACGTGTTGGGATCAACGTAGTCGCCAATCCATCCACCGCGGGATGCATCAAAATTGCCCGTGGTTTCATCATCCAGATACACTTTCCAGTCCTTGTTTTGCAATCGCACATCTATGCCCAGTTCTTCTCGCCACATTTGCTGAATAGCAATGGCAATTTTGCGGTGTTGCTCATGGGTGTTGTATTGAATCTCAAGCCCGGGATAGCCCTTTCCACCCGGGTAACCTGCTTCACTCAACAGTTGTCGTGCCTTGTCCGGGTCGAAGCCAAACACATCAGGTGGCTTATAGCCTAGCAAGCCAGGAGGCACCACCGAATAAGCAGGAGTAAACAAGCCGTTCAGCACTGTATCGATAAGCCGACGCCTGTCCACGCTCATCGACAGGGCTTGACGCACCCTGACATCAGCCAAATGCGGCTTGCGGGTATTTAGCCGATAAAGATAGGTACCAATATACGGTGCAATTTTTAGTACCTCAGGACGGTTCTGTCGATACCAGGGTATTCGGTCGATCGGCACTTCTTCTGTGCGGTGCAATTGACCGGCCCTGAACATGCGCTCTTCAGTGGTTTGTTTGTCGATTGGGTAAAAGCGTATTGCGTTCAGTTTTACCTTGTCGGCGTCCCAATAGTCCGGATTCTTTTTTACTGACAAGTATTTGAACAAACGCCATTCATCCAACAGGAACGGGCCATTGCTGACGATGTTCTCTGGTCGAGTCCAGCGCGTATACGATTCATCCGGGGCACCAAACTTCTCAACAGTAGGCCTGTGCACCGGGAATAAAGCGTAGTGATCCAGTAGCTGCAGAAAGTAAGGCGCTGGCGCGTCCAGTTCTACGCGAAACGTTTTTTTATCGATGGCCTTGATACCTACTTCGTCAAAATTGCTCAGCGAGCGATTAAAGTAGGCCTCTGCGTTTTTAATTGGGAAATACATAAACACGTAGGAGCTTGCCAGCGCGGGTTGCAACGCGCGCCACCATGACCATTCAAAATCGGCTGCAGTGATCTCGTCGCCATTTGACCACCGCGCGTTGTCGCGAAGCTTGAATGTGTAAATGCGGCCATCGTCAGACACAGTCCAGCTTTCGGCCACACCGGGTTCAATGGCAAGCGTTTCGGGGTTCTTAAGGACCAGACCTTCAAACAAGGCACCAATAATATGGTGCTCTGGCACACCAGTGACCACATGCGGGTCAAGGCCTTGTGGCTCGCCGTAATTCCCAAAGTGCAATACCCCATCACGATTACCCTGGGCCACATTGGTTTCGCCACCCACACACGCAAGCAGGAAACCGCATAGAAGGAGAGGAATGAGAAGTCGACGTGCCATTGCGGGGCATGCTAACACAATCAACCCAAACCGCCGTCAGGATCAACGGCAGAAAAAGGCGACGGCAAAAACGCCCATACTAAAAACTTAACAACCGTTTGGCCGAAAAAGTGCGATCTTGATCGCATTTCAACCGGGATTAGTAGAGCTCGATCGCTACATTGACTACCTTTGGGAATGAAAATCACAGTTGTTGGCACTAGCCATTGGGATTTAGCATGATTAATTCAACGATTCAAACGGGCACAGCAGGCATGCGTCAAGGTCTGGAGAGCACTCACCAGGCTGCAAACGATATTGTAAAAGTGACCACGGCCAGCAATGATGCCGAAGCGCAAGGTTTACCGGACGCCGTCGTGGCGTTGAAACAAGGCAGTCGCCAGGTAGAAGCCTCAGCGACCGTCATCAAAACCGCGGATGAAACGCTGGGCACTCTGATCGACACCTTCCGTTAAGTAATACACGCCGTGCCGACATGAATGTGTCACCCGCGTCAAGCCTTGTTGCGCAACCGTACGGCCACCACCAGCGCGTTCACCGCGCGGAGAAACCAGCAAACTCCAGCGACTCAGACGCCGAAAAAACCGACGCGTCGCGGCAACAAGCACACGCCAAAGAGAAACGCTTAAGCGACGAAGAAACCCGAATAATCAATGAACTCGCCGCTAGAGACCGTGAGGTTCGTGCGCACGAACAAGCTCATGCGGCGGTTGGTGGTGTCCACGCCGGTGCACCTAGCTATACGTTTGAGCGTGGTCCAAATGGGAAAAACTACGCAGTGGGCGGTGAAGTTCCCATTTCTACCAGCCCGGTTGCCGGTGACCCGGAAGCCACCATCCGCAAAGCGGACCAGGTAAAACGCGCCGCATTGGCACCCGCACAGCCCTCTGCGCAAGATCGTGCCGTGGCCGCGCAGGCAACGCAAATGAAAATTGACGCGCAGATTGAGCTGCGTGAACAAAAAGCAGCGGAACTTGAAGAACAACTGGCACAAGGGGAACTCACTGCAGACGACTCTCAGGCTCCAGAGTTGAGGCGCGCCGAGACCACCCCAGAAAAGCTATCATCGAGCAGACGGTCTATTGCCGAGCGGCTGATCACATCCGAGCTTCTGGCACAGAACAGCCCTGAAAACCCGTCGTTTCAAGCCCTGGCTTGAACAGTGCTTACTCAAGAGCATTAATACTGGCACGTAAGCTTTGGATTATGTGGCAACTGCCGTTCGGAACTGCTGCTGGTGAATCCACGCGGTTATCAGTTATTGCCAGCCGCTTTCCAGGGCGGCTTGACCAAGCACTATTCGCGTCTGGCCACGCGTGGTCATTCGCTGTAAGCTTCGTATCAAAATCTTGCAGATCAATCTAGTGTCCACTGCCACTCTGACCGCTGTTGGGGATTCCGCGTTGCTTGTCGAATTCGACAATCGCATCGACCCCGCTATCAATACCCAGGTACTGATGCTTAAACAACACGTGGAAGCCGCACAGTTGCCAGGTGTTATCGAAGTTGTACCCTCGTACCGATCATTGCTGATTCAATACAGCTGCATCATTGCATCGACTGAACAACTGACCGCGACGGTAGCCAGCTTGCTTGAGGAACTAGGCGATCGACAGAGTAAAACGCGTTGTTGGCGGGTTCCTGTGCTTTATGGCGGTGAGGCAGGCTGTGATCTGGACGATGTTGCACGTCTGCACGACATGAGCACCGAGGAAGTAATAAACCTTCATTGCGAGGCCGTCTTTCGAGTGTACATGCTGGGCTTTGCGCCAGGCTGGTGCTACCTCGGTGGCCTTCCAGAACCGCTGCACACCCCGCGCTTGAGCTCACCCCGCCTGCAAGTACCCAAGGGCTGTATATCTATTGGCGGCCAGCAAGGCATGATTGGTGCGCTGGCCATGCCAAGCGGCTGGCGACTGCTAGGGCAAACTCCGGTCAGAAGCTACGACCCAGGCCGTGAACCGCCTTTTATCATTGAAGCCGGTGACGAGGTGCAGTTCTTCGCAGTTGATACCGCTGAGTATCAGCGTTTGGAGAAAGCCGCCGAAAAAGGTGATTTGCTGATTGAGGCTGTTGGTCGAGGGCCTGAGCAATGAGCATTGCCGGCTTAAGAGTGTTGCAGATCACACCACTGTGCCAGCTGCAGGATCTGGGACGTTTGGGTTATCAATCTCATGGCGTAACGCGCAGCGGTGCAGCCGATCCTTACAATTTCAAAGTGGCCAATATTCTGCTCGGCAACCCAATCAACACGCCCTGTCTTGAATTCGCGCTGACCGGTGGCGAATTCGAAATTGTGGCAGACAGCATCAAGATTGCGTTTAGCGGCAACTTCGAATTGTTTGTGAACAACCGCGCAATCGACAGCTATTGCACGCACTCGCTGCACCGGGGTGACCTCTTACGGGTGGGTACACCAACCTTGGGGGTGCGCGGTTATCTATCGGTGCTTGGTGGGTTTGATTGCGAACCCGAATTGAATAGTTGTGCCACACATGTGCGCTCTGGACTGGGTGGGTTTGCTGGTGGCATGACCGCTGGGTCCTTGCTTCCTGTTCGGCATACCTGGGCACCACACACACGCGACTATGCGCTCAGAAAAAGCCTGCAACGTCCGCAACGATCCAGCATTCGAGTGATCGCTGGCCCACAGCAAGCTCACTTTACTCAACGTGGCCTTGACGATTTCTACTCAACCAGTTTCTCGGTGCAGGCGGATTCGGATCGAATGGGCATTCGTTTGCAGGGTAAATCAATTGAACACGCTGGCGACGGCAACATCATCTCTGACCCAGTACTTCCCGGCAGCGTGCAGGTACCGGCATCTGGTGACCCAATCATACTGATGGTTGATGGCCCCACCACAGGTGGCTACCCGAAGATTGGAACCGTCGCCACAGTCGATATAGGTGTGCTTGGTCAACTTGGTACCGGCGAGACTATCAGTTTCGAAGAAATCAGCGTCGCCGATGCCCAGCACCTGGCCAGGGAAGAGCATCAATTTCTAGCTACTTTGTCACATAGGCTCGATTGCTTCTAATACTGCGGCACCTTGGCAGGCTAGTTACTTCGATACGTGTCATCCGCCCTACCGTCGTTATCGGGCAAATAAGTCTGAAACATTTCACCAAGTTCGCCATCATTGTGTTTTGGAATACGGTACCAGGTGCGAATCACGAGGGAACCGTCTGGTTCAAAACGAAATGACTCAATACTCGGTTCCACAAACAACTCGCCATTTTTGGTTACGTGATTGTTCATCACCCAGCAGACTTCGTTTGCCAGAACAAACAGGGTTTCCTTCGGTATGTGGAACTTTACATTAGGTTGAAACAGGTCCCAGCTGTCTTCACAACAGTGCTTGAATCCAAACTTTTCCGGTGTACCCACAGGGTCAAGCATTCTAATGGCATCCCCTTGCACAACGGTTCGATAAGAATCAATCCAGCCTTGTTTGTCTCCCGCGGTCCATAACTTGTCGTAATTGTTCGCCCAGGCCTTTAAGGTCTCGCGGCTGGGTATTTTGGAAGCCATATTATCTCCTCTCAGAAATTAAAAATGTTCGTTTGGTTTTTCAGCAGGTGTTACAAATATCGGTGACGACCAGGCACGCTCCTCCAGCGGTGCCAAACAATCATCATCAGCCGCGGTTCTCGGCCCTGCATAGCACGGATTCACTTTCACGCAGTTACCGTCTTCATCGTACTCACAACGCAAGCCACCCGCATTGATTGCATCGCTGGCTTCCTGAATTGCACGCACGTAATACACCGCTTCCCTACCCGACTCAATAAATTGCTCATCGTTAAACTCGATTCTGCAAATAACTGACTCAGGATCACATTGAAATGTTTTCCATGGGTCTTGGATCAATGTTGAAACGTCTTCTTGCGGGCTTATCTGCGGCAATATTCTAACCACTTCAATGCGCTTCATTCTTTTTCGTTTGTCCGACGGGTTGTAACACTCCCCCCCGCAAAGCGTATCAAGCTGAGCCTGGCCCAATGCTTGTATGGCATGCTCCGGACAACCCGGTAATTGTTCAAAAGCACCCACTGCAGATACTTTGAATACCGGGTTGCGATCCATTGTAATTTCAGAGCCCATTGGTTTCGGGCTTCCAACATCGCTGATCTCATCAAACCACAGCAGCGTTCGATCACCCGACGTGGCGTACACGTTTTTACTGGTCAAGCCGCTCCAGATAGCTTGCCGATTACGGCCCTCGCTGTGCACAGCAACCAAGCCGCCAGTCATCCAGAAAGACGCCTGGCGCTCCATATTACGTTGCTTATTCAAACTAACGTCCGCGACTTGTTCGATAGGAATGGATCGCGCAATGGCTTCTCTGGAATCACGCATCATATTATTGGCCATGCGTTCCTTACTCGGCGACAGGCCATCAGTGAATTGGCGTCGCCCAAACTCTTTGTAGCCGGTGCCCGGTGCTGCACCATGATTATCGCTGGAGCCAATAAACCCAAAACGGAATCGGAGTGGTTGCGCGGGATCATCAAAGTTGCTGATCGCCAGCGCATACTGCGCCGTGGTTTTTGGTCTGTGATCCATCCCTTCTGCAAAGCAGTCTTCGCACTGACCGCAGTTAAGCCAATCCGTGACCTGCTGGCCGGGTACGGTTAAATGGCCCGAAATACCAGCATCAACAAAATTCTGCCTTGCCTGCGCCGCCCTTGCAGAGCACTCTACATCATCGGCACCCTCCGCCGCACATCGCTGTGCAATGATATTGCCCGCCTGCCAACAACACGGCAAGTAATCATCGCTCGGTTGTGGGCAATGGGTTGCGCCGGTGTCATCAACTACAGTGGCAGTCCAGGGCCTAAATTCTTCTGAATTGCCATGACCGGAGTACACCTCAAACAGAGTTTGAAGTCGCCTGTCATGATATCGACTGCTCAGCTGTTTATTAAAGCTGGTCGCCGGTGGCGTGTTGAGTCCCCAGGCGTTGCCATGCGGAATGACCAGCGCATCGAAATCCCACTGGTTTAGTTTTGCAAACAGTTCCTTTGGCGTGTCAGCTACTTCCAGGCAATCCGCAAGTAGCTCGCGTGTGTCCACATCTCTTGCGCAGATCGGCGTTTCAGCTATTTCCCTGTAATACGTATCAATACCAAAGTAGTAACCCCGATTCTCGAAATCGCCCAGGGCCAACATCCACTGCGCCAGGCGACCCATTGGCGCCTGATTCAATTTCTCACGCGGTGCCGCGATAGCGCGCGTAGGGACCTTATCATCATCTGTATCAAGGAAAATCACGTTTTTGTGGCCAAAGTGTTTGGCTGGATCTGTATTGACCTGGCTCCACTCCCAGCCGAGAAACGCAACCATGTCAGGATTGCTCGGGTCACCGGCTACCGCATTGCATTGGCGAACCACATCTTTTGTGTCTTGCCAGCGTTGTGGTGTCACTCCTTCAGCATGATCGTTAATAGACCAGAAATCGAGCGCCGAACAATATCGCGCAAAGTCGCAGGCTGTCGCCGGTGGTGTTAAACCTCGGCCACCGGCAACAGGCAGCGCCGTGATGAATGCATCTGGTGAAAATGTTGTATGCACATGAAGATCACCGAATAGAATTTGCGGCCTGGTGTCAGTATGAATTGAGGATTGGCGTTGCTCACGATCTGAGATAGCCGCGGCTGTTACAGAAGGTGCAGCCACGTCACCACCCCCCTGACGCTCTGCACACGCGCTGAGCATGAATACGCCAAGCAACAGCAGCACACGCGAATCAAACATCACAGCGTTATCACAATACGGCCGCTTGTGTTTCTATCGGCCATGTCCTGTACACACTGGGGCAGGTCTTCGAAAGCCGCGGTTTGCCCGATCACCGCTGTCAGTTTGCCCTGTTCACGCAAACCACAAATATCTCGCATTATCTTCTCGCCCAAGGAGCGGTGCGGGAAATTCCAACCCATCGCCTCTTTGATAAATGGTCCGCTTTCGTCATCCGCATAGGCAAGCAGCACACCGCACAAACGAAAATTGCCAAGCGCGATACGTCGCGGCACCAGGAACTTTTCATCCGCAACTGTTTTGTCGGAAGCGAAGCCATTCATAACGTAACGACCATTGTATGCAAGACAATTCATGGATTTTTCCATCACAGCCTCGCCGACATTGTCGAACACTACATCTACCCCGTGCTTATTCGTGACCTCAAACACTTTTGCAGCAAAGTCCTCCTGCTGATAATTGATCAGCACATCCGCGCTCAAATCACGGCAGAGCGACAGCTTTTGATCCGAGCCTGCGGTGGCGATCACCCGCGCGCCTCGTAATTTTGCCAGCTGAATAGCGGCGCTACCTGCGCCACCGGCCGCAGCGTGAATCAGCACCGTTTCATCCGCTTTCAGGTCAGCGCGATCATAAAGCCCTAACCAGGCCAGATGGAACGGAAAGAACAATGCTGCCGCGTCCGGAAGTGGAATTGCGTCGGGCATATCAAACAAGGAGACTGCAGGACACACCGCGTATTCGGCGAAACCACCGTGAGCGCCCGCTGTGATACCAACCACTCGTTTACCCTGCCAGGCCTGCGCCGCGGAACCACAGTGTTCCACTACACCCATCACTTCCATTCCAGGGCTGTAGGGAAGTTCGGGTTCAACCATCATGTTGCCGCCCATCACTCGTTCAAGATCATTGAGATTGAGCGGAATGCCTTGCACCTTGACCAGCACTTCATTGTCGCCTGGCTCCGGGATAGGCACATCTTCCAGTTTCAGCACCTCGAGTGGTGGCCCATATCGTTGTGTACGCCATGCCTGCATGCGTTTCATTACCTATACCTCTGAAGGAACACCGTAGTGTTCTTGATAGCGCTTGAAGAAAGGGCGCTCTAACACGTCGGACGAATAATTATGCGCGCCGAACTTTCCTTGCGGTTTATCCGCAAGATACTGTGTCATTCGCGCTGCGGCGTCATCACCCAGCTGCATGCCAAAGTGCTTATAGATCTTCTGCACATTCGCAATCGGATCTTCCAACAAATCGTAGTAGTGCGAGTCACATATGCTGGCATCCGGAATAACCCCGCTCGCTCGCTGTGCCATAACATGTTCAAGACGCTGTGCCGTGGGTTCGCCCATCAATATGTTGTCAAAGGCAACAGCATCAAATCGGCGGTCGCTGCGCATCTTGTAAATGCAGGCCATCAGGTTCGTGGTAGATGCCATGCATTTGATGGGGTCACGATGGGTTTGCACAATGCGTGCATCCGGATAGGTCTCAAGCAGAATATCCAGATAATTCTGGTGAGCAGGCGCCTTTAGCAACCAGCGTCCGCGCGGCTTCTTCCATTGCAAAACCTGCAATATCAGTTTGTGCCAGCGGTAGGCCGGCCTGACATCAGCCGTTGCATGCCAGGCTGCGTAGTTGTCGGCCATCTGCATACTGGCAATCTGGTCACTGATAAAACTGCTGCACATCAGCATGCCACATTCAGCCGGAATTTTGCCGCCCATTTCATGAATAGTTGCAAACTCAGGCACCAATCTTGCCCATTGCGTATACATGCGATGCGCGCGTTGAATGCGTGGGTCGGACTGGTAGCTGGCCGCTTCGGGTGGTGGATAGGGAAACATACTTTCCCAGGTAAGAGGCACGCCTGCGTCGGGGTCCTGAGCCAATACTTCAAAAAGAATACTGGTGCCGGAACGCGGCAACCCCACAATGAACATGGGCGTTACTATTTCCTGCTCCGTAATCTCGGGATGTCGCTGGATGAGTGCCAGGATATTGAGCCGGTTTTGCAGCCAAATCAACAGATCCGAGCGCGCTGCAATACGGCCAAACAGCGTCAGCTCAGCAACGCTGTCAAGGTCTTTACAGAGAATCTTCAGAGGTTCCTGCCAGTAATCTTCCCCGAAGTCATCCAGCCCCGTCGATCTGATCGCGTGCTGAACAAGCGATTCGAAATCCAGCGGTAAAACATCCTGCAACGCCAGAAAGTCCGCTTCTGAGTTTGCTTTACTGAGCCAGTCCGGTATTTGAGGTTCTGTCATAGATAATCTGCAATCAATCAGCCTGAACTGGCATGGTATTACAGTGCGAACCGCTTCAGTATTACTAGAAGTTATCCTGTCCGGTCAGATAATCTTCGATACTGTCGGCACTTTGAGCGACCGCCGTGATGATCGTCAATAGCGTCGGAGCGTCAACATCGGCGGCAAGGTGAGCGTTATACGCCGCAAAATACTCACCTCCCGACTCCATCAATTGCCAGGCGCCCAACGTTGAACTTTGGTTGATACCCAGCAGCAAATTGGCGACTTTCTGCGACAGTGGTTGTCGACTCTGGTAACCGACGGAGTAAAGCTTGCGAATTTCCAGTTCGCCCAAGCTTTTCGTTTCTGATTTAATCACCAGTTGCTGGAAGCGACCATTCATGATTTCAAGCATTACCTGAAAATCGCCATCGGCATCGGTTTCGAAATCGATACCCAGCTCATTCAGACACGTAGCAACACGCCCATCGGTGAGTGATTTGCTGCCCAACATACTGGTTTCCTTGAATGCAATGTTATTATGCTGGTATGAAGACTACTGCAAACCACGAAGACGAACAACGTCGATTAACTGAAAAACTCAACCTTGAAACAGCCAAGCTGCCTTGGCAAGACTTGCAGACTTTTTTTGCAAGCGGGGTGGTGATTTGGGTTGATAATTCTTTGGATTTATTGAGTGTTGGCGAACAATTAGCCGCAGACAACAGCCAGATGCTGGCGCAGTGGATGAACGAAGGCCTGGTTGCCCGCGTGAGTGATCAGCAGGCTCAGAATTGGCATTCCGGTAACTGTTCTTTATGGACGGTGGTGATAAAGCCCTGGGTTCTGGTACAGGCAATTGCGCTATAGCAGCGTTTTTTTAGGCATAGTAACCGGCTAAGCGCGACGAATCGTTTACTGTGCAGCGACTCTTTTTTGGTCGAAAACCTGTTCAAGCAAAGGGATGATTCTGGTTTTGGTCATGCCGATTGACGCCGAAATATCCTCTCCGTTGTAGGCCTCCACCGCCAGATAGCCCGCGTATTCACGCTCTGTATCCAACCAAGCAATCGAGCCGAATGCCCCGGTATCAAAAAACAAGGTCGGCGACTCACCGTTTTCTGCGCTGGCTATCCACCAACCCATGCCATACGCTTCGTCCAACATCGATTCGGCCCTTTTGCTGCGCATGAACGCCAGTGATTGTTCGCTTAACACCTGATGACTGCCACAGAACCCGCCATTAAGAACCATCTGCAATAGCTTGGCATAATCACGCATATTGCTGATTGCTCCTGCTTCAATGTTCGGATTGTTCTGGCCAATCAGGCTGTCAGGGCTGCCGTTCCAGGCGTACCGATTCGCCCAGGGATTGCCAAAAAGAAATACTTCCAGTTCACAGGGCTCGGCTATGTACTGGTCGAACAATTGCCCCCAGCTCGCCCCGCCGACTACCTCCGCCACAGCGCCGGCTAATTGCCACTGACTGCCGCCATAGCTGAATCGCGTGCCAGGTGGCACTGAATGTGGTAACTCCGTTGTATACAACGTTTCTGCGCAACCCAGCAAATCAGGCAGATCCTCAAACTGGCACATATGGCTGCCGTAGTTATCCCGATATTCCAGACCGATGATTCCTGACGTGTTGCTGAGCAATTGTGCTGTGCTTGCATCGCCGTAAACACCAAACCAGGGTAAATATGTTGCGATTGGCTCATTGATATTAAAATCAAGATCTGGGTCTTCATGCAGGGCCATTAGCAACATGACGGCAGGCACTTTACTGACTGATGCTAACAACACAACAATATCCAGTTCGTGGTCACCAAAAGCCGCTTCGTGCAAGGTACCGTATTCTCGGTTGATCAGCGTGTAAGAAACACCGTCATATTCCGCATTCTGCGAAACAAACTCCGCCAGCAATTGATCAGCTTCGCTGAAGTCATAGTCGGATGATGAATTGATATTTTGCGAGTCGGAACTGCTACTCGATTTGCAGGCAGTTAACAGCAGTATAAAAGACAAAAATAGGTACTTGAGCATCTCATCCATGAGTACAACCTCAAGCCGAATAGTCGGCACATTCTCTTCAGCCGAATGCTCGGCACTATAGTGAGGCTAGTTCAGCGTTGGCAATTACACATCGCGTACTGGTGTCTACTCGACGTGCGGATCAGGCCTACCGACAGACGGCAATAGATAGGGAGGCGCTATTCGCGCAATAGAGAAAAACTGGATCACACTTAGACCACCGGCGCGGACCGGTATCCCTCAACATCAGGCAGTTGCCCTGGACTGCATTGCCGTGTGCGGCCGCAGGCCGATGTAGGTGCCTCCAATAAGGATGTTTGACCCGCTTACTGTCTTTTTCATTACCGCATTAGTTAACAGCTGCCCTGCCTTGATCAATCGCAGCTTCAATCAGCGGAATAAGCTCAGTAAGCGTGAGCGCGATGGGCGCACCGGAGTCGGTTCGAGTGTAATCGTCAACCGCCAGGTAACCTGCGTATTCACGTTCTGTATCCAACCAGGCAATTGCGCCAAACGCGCCAGGGTCGCGGAACAAGGTTGGCGCACTACCGTCCTCGGGGACAGTTATCCACCAGCCCATGCCGTAGGGTGTACCTAACGCACCACCTTTATCTTCCCTCATCATTGCCAATGATTCCTCACTCAACACCTGATTGCTGCCGCAATCGCCGCCATCGAGTATCATCTGCAACAGTTTCGCGTAGTCTCGCATATTACTGATGGCGCCGCCTTCGATATTGGGATTGTCTTGTGATATCAAACTATCCGGGCTGCCATTCCACGAGGCAATATTCGACCAGGGGTTGCCAAAACGGAACACTTCCAACTGGCAGGGTTCGGCAATGTACTGGCTGAACAACTGCGACCAGCTTGCGCCACCAACCACCTCAGCGACCGCTCCGGCTAATTGCCATTGGCTGCCACCGTAGCTGAAGCGTGTGCCAGGATCGACCGAGTTGGGCAATTCCGTGCTGTAAATAGTTTCTGCACAGCTGAGCATTTCCGGTGCCGGCAGATACTGGCACAAATGGGCGCCATAACTCGC
This sequence comes from Gammaproteobacteria bacterium, assembly GCA_030429735.1. Lineage (GTDB taxonomy): Bacteria > Pseudomonadota > Gammaproteobacteria > Pseudomonadales > JAUIET01 > JAUIET01. The sequence goes on along the minus strand of JAUIET010000009.1, from coordinate 58,397 downwards.
CAAACCTTCCAAGCCGGGAATTCCCGAGGTGTTGCTGAGCAGCTGCGCCGTACTCGCATCGCCGTATACGCCCATCCAGGGCAAGTAGGTTGCTATCGGTTCATTAATGTCGAAATCGAGGTCGGGGTCTTCGTGCAGCGCCATTAGCAATAAAGTCACAGGCACTTTGCTCACAGACGCCAGCAGAACGACAATGTCCAGTTCGTGGTCGCCGAAGGCTGCCTCGTGCAAGGTACCCTGTTGCCGATCCAACAGAGTATATGAGACACCGTCAAACACGGCGTTTTGAGCGACAAACTCGTCAATTCGCTGGTCAACCACGCTGAAGTCATAGCTGGGTAGCGGTGTGAATTCCGCAAACTGCCCAGCAGATCCGCCACCGTTTGAATCGCAGCCAAGCAATATCAACGAGAATACAGAAGAGAGTAGCAAGTGCTGTTTATTCATAATTATCACCTAAGCCCATTTCAACGGACGCGCATGCAAGGGTGCAGAATTGTATCAGGATAAAGAGCGACTGGTTTAAAGCCGTGCGAAGCCTTTGCCGGATTTAGCCAGGCAGCGTTTTGAGGCATCGCCTGTTCAAATCGTTATATGTCGTACCTTCAAGCGAGCAACGTAATGCATTGGTCGGATATTGCTGCTGTCGCAGCCACTTTATTCTTTGTGATGGACCCCTTGGGCAACATTCCATTGTTCAATTCCATACTCGCTCGTTTTGATAGCGCCGAGCGCGCAAAAATTGTGGCCAGAGAGATGGTGATTGCCCTGGCCATCATGATCTTCTTCCTGTTCGCAGGCACGACCATGTTGGATTTTCTGAATTTGAGTCAGCCGTCGCTGAGCATCTCCGGTGGAGTGCTGCTATTTATCATTGCGCTGAGAATGATCTTTCCAAAACCCAGCAAAGACGAACCTGAAGACATTGCAGACCCGTTTATTGTGCCGTTGGCTATTCCTTTGGTGGCGGGACCATCAACACTTGCCATTTTGCTCCTTACCGCGTCCAGCAAACCCGATCAAATGCTGGACTGGACTGTCGCCCTATTGCTTGCCTGGGCCGTATCGGCCGTGTTGTTGACGGCCTCGCCTTTCATGATGAGAGCGCTGGGAACCCGCGGCTTACGAGCCATGGAACGGCTGATGGGTATGCTGCTGGTGATTATGGCCACACAGCTTCTTCTCAACGGTATTGGAGACTTTGTGCACAGCTTGTAACGCGGAGCACGCCGGGCCTCTTACCTGCCACGAATACGCCAATTAATACCATAGCGATTCGCGGGTGCTAACAGGCGGTCAGCGGCTGTCGCTATACTTCAGTACCGTCGCTCAACTCTTTGTATTTTCGTGCCAAACGCAATCCAACATCCACTGTTTACCGCTGTCTTATTGCTGTTACTGCCGTTCTCACTTTCAGCACTGGGCAAGCCAGTCGAAACCAGTCAGTGTTTCGACTTAATTCGTACCCAGGCTGTGGCGGCTGGCGTGCGCGCTGGCACCATAGACCGTGTTCTTGGGCACGCAAAAATAGAAGAACAAATTATTGCGCTGGACCGCAAACAACCGGAATTCAGTACCACCTTTGCGGATTATCTTGGCAAGCGTGTTAACGACAAGCGCATCACAACGGGTCGTGATTTGCTGCAATCGCAGGCACCTCTGCTCCAGCGATTGACTCGTGAGTATGGCGTACCCGGTCGCTATCTGGTGGCCTTTTGGGGGCTTGAGACCAACTATGGCGGCTTTATGGGCACCAAGAATGCGGTGTCTGCTCTCGCCACCCTGGCCTGCGATCCGCGTCGTGCGCGCTTTTTTATGTCGGAACTGGTCACTACCATGCAACTGGTGGAACGCTTTGACCTGAACCCTGCGAAAATGGAAAGTTCCTGGGCAGGAGCGATGGGTCAAACCCAGTTTATGCCCTCAACGTTCGCGCGCTATGCGGTTGATGGTGACGGCGACGGCAACATCGATCTGTGGGGCAGCACCGCGGATGCCTTGGCCTCAGGCGCAAACTATCTACGCGCCTTGGGCTGGGAAAAAGCCCGTCGCTGGGGCCGCGAAGTGTTGCTGCCGGCTGGGTTTGACTGGACATTGACCGGGCGTCATATAAAGAAGTCGCTGGCGCATTGGCGGTCGTTAAATGTTCGCACCGCGGCTGGCCAGTTATTGCCCGACCGCGAAGACATGCAGGCCTCTGTCATTGTGCCCGCAGGTCACAAAGGGCCTGCATTTATCGTCTATGAAAATTTCCACGTGATCATGGGCTGGAATCGGTCTGAATACTATGCGTTGTCGGTCGGTTTGCTGGCTGATCGCTTGGCCGGTGGCGGTGATCTGCGCCGCCCTGCACCGTCTGGCAAAGGCTTGCGTCGCGCCGATATCAAACGCATTCAACAGGGCCTCAATTCACTGGGCTTCGAATCTGGCACTCCCGATGGCATTGTCGGTTCCGCCACGCGCAAAGCCGTTCGAGCTTATCAACAACAACAGGGCTTGATCGCTGACGGCTTCCCGGACGCAGAGGTGTTAAGGCGGCTGCAGAACCCGCCGAAAACCTAGCCCGACACGGCAAGCTCTGTTGCTACTTCATCAAAGGCCACCACACGGCAGCGCGGCTGCTCAATCTCGCCTTCTGACAGCAGATAGCGAAAATAGAGGCTGCCAACCATGTGGCCTTCAGTATCAATCCAGTTAGGCGTGCCCGGGTCCTGATGCGCCAACACAAAGGTCCAGCTGCCGTCCGCGTTGAGCTGCATTTGCCTGCGGTTTAACGAACCGCAGCGATACCGGTAATCAATGGCCTGCTGGTAGCGGTTCCAGAAGCACACATTGGCGTACACACAGTCCGGCCAACGACCTTGCACAATAAGCGCCTGATCAGGAGCCAATATCGTCAGGCCGGCACAGTAGGCATTATCGATGGCGCCTGCCCCACCGCCCTCTGTTGGCACCCATCGCTCAGGCTGCGGCAATTCATTGGGAACCATGGAAAACCAGCTGATCGGTTTACTCTGGCCGGGCAAAGGCCGGTCCAGCGTCTGACCGCGGATGAAGGTCTCAACGGCTTTCAGTTTTGCGGCCAGCGTTTCAGGCGTCAACGGTCTTGGATACACGGGCTCAACCAGGCACTCAATATCGAGTTCCGCAACGCATTGCGGGTTAGCCAGTGCCGACACTTCTTCTTCCCAATAGTGGCGGGCAATCACACAATTCGGTTTGCCGGGCTCCATATGCAGAGCTCCACCTGTGGCCTCAGGCTCGATCATTATTTCGTAATTGCCATGCTCGTCCAGTTCAAACTCTGTGTGGTTCATCGCAGAGATAACGCCATCATTCCAATCACCTTCGCGCTTGCCTGTGTAAATGGTATAGCTGATATAGGCTTCATTGTTCATGCGACCCGTGATTCGATAACGGCGCTGCGGGTCCAGAGGTGCACAATGGGACGGGTTGTCGGGACCTTCCCCACCCCACTTCATTACCGGCGACGCTTGCAGCGCAAATCGCGGCCGACCGGCGTCATTATCTACCCATGCATCCAGCCCCACTTTCAGCAGGTGCAACAGCATATGCTGTCCTTCAGCGATGTCTGCCGGGCCTGTCACCATGCGCTGCTCGCTGAAAAATTCTTCGTCCGTTGTTGAGAGAAATTCGAGAAATTCTCTAAAAGCCTTTCTATTCTGGCTACTTACCGTCACTTTATCACCTTGTTTCTATCACTCGATTTCGCCTTACGTGCATCCTCGCACGCCAGCGCCAGAGGATCGAGTTACCAGGCTTACATCTAGCTTGCCGTCACGCGCGCTATACTTTCGCTCCCCCGGGCGAATCTATAGAGGCAGTATCTTGAGCAACTCCGCATCGACCAGTAAGCATGCTTCAACGCACAACGATGTATTGCCGCTGAACGAGGTGAGCGATCAAGCGGTGGGCGGCAAGGCGCGCGGTCTCGCAGAACTGATTCAGCTCGGGCTGCCGGTTCCGCCCGGCTTCGTGATCCTCAATGCTCAGGCTGACCGCGTTCCACAGTCATTGCAAGCACACTTCGATGGGCTGCAGGGACCAGTTGCTGTGCGCTCTTCAGCGCTCGCCGAAGATGGGGAAACCGAATCGTTTGCCGGTCAATTCGATACGTTCTTGAATGTGGACAGCTTTACCGCGCTGACCCGCGCCATTAATGACTGCGTTGCATCACTCAGCACATCACGAGCGAAAGCCTATCAACAGGGTGGCGGCGAACAGGAAGCCACCATGAACATCGTGGTTCAATCCATGGTCAATGCGCGCGCCGCCGGTGTGGTGTTCACCGCAGACCCAGTATCCGGACGCCACAACCGCATGGTTATTGATTCCGTGCATGGCCTGGGCGAGTCTCTGGTCAGTGGTGAAGCCACACCGGATCATTTTGTATTGGCACCAGACAATAGCATCGTTGAACGATCTATAGTTGACGACAATCCGAGCATAACTGATGAAGAGTTACGTCACATAGCCGCAGGTGCGCGGGCGGCCGCAAGCAACGCCGGCATGCCGCTGGACCTGGAATGGGCAATAGACCATAACGGCGAATTGTACTGGCTGCAGGCACGACCGATAACCACACTGGGAGTAGACCTTAACGACGGCCACACACCCATTCCCGCAGACCATGTGATTACCCGCTGCAATGTAGGTGAAATGATGCCGGGGCCAGTCTGCCCACTGACTTTTTCCGTGCAGGGCCGAGCGATAGAGCACGGCATGCAGTACATGCACACCTGCTATGCTGGCCGCCCGGCAATCACTGACGAATGGACCCAGATCAACCTGTTCTACGGGCACATGTTCATCAACCTCAGTGGCAGCCTGCAGGCAGGGCGCACCGTGTCTTTCAATACGGCCGAAACAACCGCCGCCAGCGTATGCGGCCGGATCATTCCAGAACTTAAAGACCCAGAGAACCGCCGCCTATTGCCTATCCGTTGGCTGGGCTCAATGAAGTTTTTTCGATTTTGCATGCAAGCTGCAAAATACACCGCTGCGTTTGATTCGCGCTTCCGCCATTTTCACATTGCCTATACCGATAGCTCCGCCAGCATGATTGAGGAAATGGAAGCAAAGTTTCCCTGGTTATGCGAAACGAATGAAGTGCATCTTAGAACATCGGCCTATTCAGGTGTCATGGAGGCCATCATACAATCGATCGTTACTGGCAAGGCCAAGGATGGTGATCCCAATGAGATCGCCGAACGCCAAGCCGAAGCAGCGCGTTTATTGGCCGGTGCGAGCGATGTAGAAAGCGCTGTGATGGTTGACCAACTGGACGGTATTCTGGATCTATTGGCTGAAGATGAGCCCGCCGCGCAAAACTTCAGTGACGCATCCAGCGCAATGGCGCTGGCCTGGCTTAACAGCCCGCCATCAGGTGCAGTAGGAAAACGCTTCCAGGAATTTTTGCAGCGCCATGGCCATCGTGGCTACCGTGAACTTTGCGTTCGCTCGCTCGCGTGGGCTGATGAGCCAGAGCGGCTGGTGGAAAGTATGCAAGCGTCCATTGCGTCTCGACTGAGCGGCGTCTACAGGCCAAAAAATACGGAAATTGTCGATCTCAACTCACAACCGGCAATCCTAAAATACTTATTACCAAAGGCACATGATGCCATCCGCTTACGCGAGCAAACCAAGTCTTCGCTGGTATTGTGCACCCATAAACTGCAGGGTGGCTACCGGCACCTTGGCACGCTGTTGCACGAAGAAGGCAAACTGCCAGACCCTGATCTGGTGTTTTTTATGTCTCGTGAAGAACTGTCCGCATTTTGTCGAGCTGCCGATGAAGATACTCATGACGATATGGTTGAGCTTTGTCTGAAACGCCGCAAGGCGCTTGATTTTCAAGCATTGCTCGAGTTTGACGACGTCTCCGTTGGCCCTGCCGAACCCAGAGATCACACTCCGCCGCTACACCCTGAAAATGGCGAACTGATCGGCCGACCTGTCAGCCGGGGCGTTGTGGAAGGGCACGCAAGGGTTGCGACCACACTTGCCGAAGCCGCGAAATTAAAGCATGGTGAAATTCTGGTCTCGGAGATCACAGATATCGGCTGGACGCCTTACTTCAGTTTGATTGCTGGTCTGGCCACTGACGTGGGCAGCGCTGTGTCACACGGCGCGGTGATTGCCCGGGAATACGGTTTACCAGCCATTGTTAATCTGCAAGTGGCTACTAAAATAGTGAAAACCGGAGATCTTGTTCAACTCGATGCCGACCGCGGTATACTGCGCATCCTTGACCACCGGAATAGTGACGCACATGACTAAATACGCCCTATTGCTGTCATTTGTTCTGTGCACCGCCTGCGCGCAATCAACCGCACAGGCTGAGCCAAAGCCTGCGGAATCCGCGTTACCCGAACCACTTAAGAACTTTACGCTGAGCGACAAACCGGTTCGAGACGTCGCAGGCTGGCAACGCCCCAGCCGAATTCTGATTGCCTTTGGTGCCGCCGGTTTGATCACCGGTGAAGAAGATTTCCTCGACGGCATTGAGGTAGTGACTATCCCTGGTGCGGTGCCAACCGAAACACTTAACGGCCAATTCGACGCTATTTTCACTATGTGTGCAGCGCCGCAAATTCTATCAGCCATTAATGACACCTTGTGGGTGCACAGCTACACCGCCGGCGTTGAAGGATGTCTGTCGCACCAGCAAATGCAGGACTCACCGGATATTCTGCTGACCAATAGTCGGGGAGCTGCCGCAGAAGTCATCGCCGAACACGCGATCGCAATGATGCTAAGCCTTGGTCGACAGTTGCATGTGTTTCGCGATGCGATGGCTGAGCGCAAATGGAGTCGTAGTGCAGTCACTGCAGACAGTTATCGGTCCGTGAATGGACAAACCATGCTGGTGTTGGGCCTGGGAAGCATTGGCCGGGAAACCGCCAGACGCGCGCACGGCCTCGGCATGAATGTTATCGCGACTCGCAACAGCAGCCGCGAAGGCCCTGACTATGTAAGCTACGTGGGACTGAGTTCTGAGGCGCTGGCGTTGGCTGCGAAAGCCGACGTGGTGGTTAATTCACTGCCATTAACAGATAAAACCCGGCACATTGTGAACGCAGACTTTCTGAATGCAATGCCAGAACACGCCATGCTCATTAATGTTGGACGCGGTGGAACGGTGGATACCACCGCTCTGATCAACGCATTACAGAATGGCGCCATTGGCTCAGCCGGGCTGGACGTGACCGAACCGGAACCACTGCCCTCTTCCAGCCCGCTATGGACCATGCCCAATGTGCTGATCACTCCGCACGTGGCCGCCAGGTCGCAACAAGCCATGAACCTGACCCGACTGATCGCCACTGAAAATCTGAAGCGCTACATCAAAGGTGAACGCTTAATCAACCCGGTCAATCGTTCACGCGCCTACTAGCCGCGCGTGAACTGACAGGTAACAAAAGCGATTACTTGTTACTTGGGATCAAGGCTAGCATAGAATGCGGCAAGATCAGCAATGTCAGCGTCAGACAATGCGCTGACCATCGGCGTCATCAGAGCAGCCATACCGCCACTGCGCGAACCATCTTTGTACGCCTTGATGGAGGACACCAAATACGCTTCTTTCTGGCCCGCCAGATTGGGGTACATGTCGGCAATACCGATGCCATCCGCCCCATGGCATGTAAAACACGTTCCAGCCTTGGCCTTACCCGCTGCCGGGTCTCCGGCTGATGCTGAAAAAGACAGTGTGAGTAATACAGCTGCGACTACTGTTCCAAATTGCGTCATTGGTTCTCTCCTTGGCAATTAACTCAAAGCCCATTATATCAGCGCACCGCATGGGCACACAGATACAGAGTAAATTTACTGTCAACAATTGTGAACGGATCACAAATAGTCGAGAATAATGCGGACAGTTAACGAAGAAGCCCACTTGAAACCAGCAATACAGTTTGACAACAGTTATGCCCGCCTGCCGGGTGCGTTTTATGCTTTACAGAAACCCACCCCAGTCGCGAAACCCGAACTGATTCGTATCAATGAGGGGCTCGCGGAACTGCTGGGCATTGATGCGCAATGGCTCGCCTCGGAACAAGGGGTACAGATGGTCGCAGGAAACAGTATTCCTGAAGGCGCTGAGCCCTTGTCGGCGGCCTATGCTGGCCATCAGTTTGGTGGCTGGAACCCACAACTCGGCGATGGTCGGGCGGTGCTACTCGGTGAGGTTATCGGCAGAGATTCACTGCGTTATGATATTCAGCTGAAAGGTGCTGGCCGCACGCCGTGGTCACGCGGTGGTGATGGTCGCTCGCCACTGGGCCCGGTACTGCGCGAGTACGTGGTGAGTGAAGCCATGCATTCGCTGCGCATCCCTACCAGTCGCAGTCTGGCGGCGGTAAGCAGCGGTGAACAAGTCTACCGTGAGGAAGTACTCCCCGGTGCCGTGTTGTGCCGGGTTGCTCGCAGCCATATACGTATTGGTACCTTCCAGTACTTTGCTGCGCGAAAGGATACTGATTCACTCGAACGATTAACACAACACGTGATCAACCGGCATTACCCGGAATTGGCCGGCAGCGATAGCCCTGCCCTGGCCTTATTGCAAGCGGCGATCGATCGCCAGGTTTCCCTGGTAACAAAGTGGCAAATGGTTGGCTTTATTCACGGTGTGATGAACACCGATAACATGCTACTCAGCGGAGAAACGATCGACTACGGGCCGTGTGCCTTTCTGGATGACTATCAGGCCGACAAAGTGTTCAGCTCGATTGATAGCGGCGGTCGTTACGCGTATCAAAACCAGCCGGGTATTGCGCACTGGAATCTGATGCAGTTGGCGCAATGTTTACTCAGTTTGATTCGACAACACTTTGACAGCGATGACGCCGCGGTTGAGGCCACCCAATCCGTACTGGACGCTTTCCCCGCCCTTTACTCCAACGAGTATCAAAGGCTGGCTAACTTAAAGTTTGGCTTTGCCGAGTCGCTGGCCGGTGATGATGAGCTGGTAAAAGACTGGTTTGAGCTTCTGGCTGCCCACTCGCTGGATTTCACCCTGAGTTTCAGACGTCTGTATGAGCTTGCCGAACCGACTCTTGCAGCCGACCACAGCATTGTTCATTTATTCGAATTTCCCGAGACTATGACGCCCTGGTTGCAACGCTGGCGCAAGCGATTCGACGCCGATTCAGACCCGTCAGCCCGGGCAGCGACAATGCGAACCAATAACCCGGCACTGATTGCCCGCAATCATCTCGTTGAGCAAGCCATTAACGAGGCCACTGAAACTCAGAACTACGGGCTGTTTAATCAGTTGGTCGATGCGCTGCAAACCCCATTCGACTACCAGCGCAACAGCTTACCGGACCGTTTGTTACGCCCACCACTTGCTGAAGAAGTGGTGCGCAGAACATTTTGCGGGACCTGATACGGCAAACTATCCGCCGAACAGGTCTTTCATATTCGGCATGGCAGGCATATCTTCAGGAACTTCGGTAATTTCACTTTGCGCACCTGAGCTGCCATATTCCAACAGCACTGCGCTGTGGGTGGAGGTTTTGCCATTGGTGGTGCTTTCGCCGTCAACCTTTACCAGGCCAAATGGCACTTTTTTGGAATAATACGCAGTGCTTGCGCTGCTGACTTTGATCGTTTTGAAGACAATTTTCATCTCGGTAGAGCCAGTGCCGCGCAGTATCACAGTATCAAACTCGCCGGCGGGAACCGACACGGTCTCATTGCCCTGCTGTTGAAAATCATACTTTATCTCAGCGCCCATTCCCTGCAACATGCCCTGCGCAAAACCACCCGCGCCTTTCATGCGCATTGGCTTATTTTTGCCACTCTTGATAATGACCTCTTCGCCGAAGGCCCTCAGGTTTTGAACCGCATTTGCCGGGTCGCCTTTGAGCAAACTCTCGGCGACCAGCGATTTGATAATCGCACGATCGCCATTTTTTTTGCGCTTACCTTTTTTCAACTTGTAGGAATCAACCGCCATTTCCATCCAGAAGTAACTCTGGCCATTGCGTTCTTCTTTACCCAGCATTGAGGTTTTGGTCACGGTGACAGTTTGCCGGCCTTTGTGGTCAGTTGTTGTTTCTTCTCGAACAGACCAGCTGCCGGGTGGGGTTGATGAGAGCAAATCAATTTCAACCGCTGAGACCGTGGGTGACGACAGCAGAATGGAAACAAAAAAGATAGAAAGAAAAGATCGGATCAGCATAATGACGTTAACTCCTGTTAAACAGCATCCAGTAGTCGGACAGATTATCGATTATTGGCGCTCGCGTAAACCCCATCAGCAGACGGCAACAACGCACTGCGATAGTCAAGCCCGGTTGGATTCTGGAACAAACGCAGATCAAAAGCGGGAACAACTGCCAGCACGTGATCGAATATATCGGCTTGAATGCCCTCGTATTCAACCCAGCGCTTGTCAGTACAGAACACGTAGATTTCTATTGGAACACCTGTCTCGCCCGGCGGTAACTGGCGTACAAGAAAGGTAAGGTCCTGACTGATCTTGGGGTGATTTTTTAAATACGCTTGCACATACGCTCGAAACGTACCGATGTTCGTTAAGCGGCGCCCATTGGCCTGTTCCTGAACATCAATATTTTTGCTGGCGTTGAAATCTGCTACTTCCTGCTGCTTGTCAGCAATGTACTGACTTATGTACTGAATTCGAGAAAACCGTTGCAAGGTTTCCTCGTCGCAGAACTTAATGCTGTTCATATCAATATGAACCGCACGTTTTATTCTGCGCCCGCCGGAACGTTGCATTCCCGCCCAGTTCTTGAACGAATCATTAATCAGCGCCTGGGTGGGCACGGTTGTAATCGTATTGTCAAAATTCTTTACTTTTACTGTCGTGAGCGCAATCTCCAGTACATCACCATCAACGCCGTGTTGCGGTATCTCAATCCAGTCACCGATCGCTACCATACGATTTGAACTGAGCTGCAAGCCGGCAACAAAGCCCAAAATCGGGTCTTTGAATACCAGCATCAGTACTGCTGTCATCGCACCTAAGCCAGCAATCAGCTGTAAAGGAGACTTGCCCAGCAACAGCGATATAACAGTGACAACAGCGATAAAATACGCAATCAGCTTAAATGCCTGGATAAAGCTCTTGATGGGGAAGTGCCTGGAGATTTCAAACGTTCGGTAAATATCCAGCAACACGTTGAGCAGGGCATCAACGAACAACACGATCATAATCACCATGTACAACATAGACGCTGTACTGATCGCATCGGCCAGAGATTCATGCTCCGGCAGCATCGGGTGGGCCAACGCTACGATTGCAACCGCCGGAATAATGTGGATCAGGCGGCGAAATACATGGCGACTGACCAACAAGTCATCCCGCTGATTTTGCTGTGCGGTCAGAAACGCCTCAACAACGCGCAAAATCACCAGTCGGGCAAGAAAATGCACCGCCACCGCAACGACAGCGATGATTGCCAAGCCAACTACCGGGCGCAGTACATCGTGTTGTTGACTGGCTAAAGGCAGGTAGCCGAGAAGAGTATCAAGTAGATTGTCCATGCTGCCATTTTACAGCATGGACAGCAGGCTTACATCCAGAGCCTGAAACCCAGAGCAATTCGACCATTGCTGAAGTCGCGATACTCGATGAAGTTGCCAGATTCAACTCTGCCCGTACTTCCATCCGTATCGTAATCGGATTGAACGTATTCCAGTTCAATCTCAATGGCTTCATTGAAGCGCCACGCAACGCCAAGACCGGCATTCCAGGTTGAGCCGCTGGAATTGCTGGGCTCAAACACTTCGCTTGGTAAGGCAAATATTTCGAAGCGGGGTTGTTCAGAATAATTGGTTGTTACATCCACCTCGGCATACCCATAACCAAGCCGTACGAACGGTGTCCAGCGGCTGCCCGTTTGATAATGGTAAGCCAGGTTTAACGCATAGTTGTGTATTTCCGCTTCACCCGTGTACACAAAGTCTTCGGTAGTAGCACCTTCAAGAAAAGGTTCCCACTCCGCCCGTACCGGTATTGATTGTGGCGCGTTGTCGGTGGTGAAGCTCATGGTTGTATACTCGAATTCGAGCGCCAGGCCGTTTTTCAACCGGTAGCCAATCGCCAGCCCCCAGCTCACGTCCGAGTCGAATTCAGTACCGGGTTCTACCGCAGCGGTGCCGTTAGCCAACGCACCGGCCACTTGCATTTCAGCGTCTGAGCTTGTTTGAGCAACTTCTGCTGAGATGTAGGTACCACGAGACTCAGCGTATGCAACGCTCGCAGTCAACGTTAGAGAGCACACGGCCAGACGCACAGGTAGAGTGGCTTTGCTTTGCATTGTTATATTCCTCGCCAGTATCGTTCTGAGTATAGTCAGAATCTGACGAGCTGCATTGTTCGTTAAAAAAGAGAAAAATTGCTTAACATGCGCGCATTTTTTGGCAAACTTTTGCGCAAAAAAAACAAAAGCTGATCGGTTTTTAATCGCCAGACGGTATCGACCCGGAACGAGCATTAATCCAGATTGGCGATGTCCAGGCGCGCTCTTGCAATACTGGCGAGTAAAAAGGCTGTGTCTGTGGATTTAAACAACACTTACCATACACGTCACCTTTTGCACCGCGCTGCTGCGCGGCGAGGGTAGCGCTCTCTGCCTGGCTGGCGCACTGCTCCGAAAACGGATTCACACCGGCAGCCTGACATTGCAAGGTGCTCCAGCGGCAACTTGGGTTCTCAAGAACTCTTGCGTAATAAAATGCGTTTTGCTCGGAATCAAAATCGTCATCTTGCCACACCGCACATAAGCTAGCCGCGCCTGCACCGGTTGGCCGACAGGTGTCGGGGTCCACATCAGCACCATTGTCAGCGTCGCCGGCAACATTGACTACCCGTTCATGCGTGTTGCCTTCAATGTCTACCCAGCCTTTTACAATCTGAATTCGCTGCAGGTCATTCCCCGGGTGACCGGGACTGCCACTGTCTTTATTTGCCGATAGCAAAAATCTCGGCGCTGTGGATTGATCGGTCTGTTCGAGATGGCCGCCCATGGGTACACCATCTGCATAGGCCTGCTCAATCATGTTGTCAGCCTCACACAAACTGGTCTCAAAATCCCAACCGGCAAAAAAACGTACCGTCGGCCGGGTGCCACTGGTGGCGTAGGTTTCCTTGCGTCTTATGGCCGAGAAAATCGCATCGCGCGAGTTTTCCTCCGCCCAAACAACGGCGTGCCCACCAGGATTGTCAAAGAAATGATCCTGCACGTTTCGATACCCTGCATCCCTGCGGCCAAGATGCCCCACATAATTGTCTTCCTCGGCGCCACCCGGGGTTGCGCTGTGTGTGTCGGTTGAGCCAATAAAACCAAACCTAAAGGGGTTCAAGCCATCTCGTTGACCGATAGCGAGGCCGGCTTTCAACGCATTGCGCGCCATGTTTCTGGGTGCAAACTCTTCTATTTCCACCGGGGCGGCACGCTCGGTTGCCACTTCACCGTGTAAAGTACCCAGCATGCCAAGGTTGTCTGCAACCGCCTGCTCGAAATCACACAGCTCATCTTCGGTATCCAGACCAATGCCTCGCAAACGATCGAATCGACATTCCGAGCTGGCTTTGTGCTGAGTGAGCTCTATCACAGGCTCAAAAAATAGGCGGTTGCTCGCCTCCAGCTTCGTTTCCGGGTCACGAAACATAAGGCCACCTGACAGGTTGGGATTGTGGGGTATCGCCAAAACATCGCACCCCTCAATGCCGTCGATGCACTGCTCTCTTAGCTGCACCCATAGGTCCGGAAAATTATATGAGCCTGTGTCATAAGTGGATATCGCAGTGTAGGTCACGTATTCATTGCGAAAAATCACATTGCGATGCATATTTTTGTGGTCCGGCGCATCGGTGTATTCATAACCAACAAAGGTCGTGAACTCGCAGGCAGAGCTGCGGTCATAGTGGTCTTCCGCAGCCTGCTGAATTTTTTTCCAATAGCTAATATGCCCGCTGTCACAGTCAGCCAAGGTGCACGCAAAACTCTGGTCGCCACCAGGCGAGGTCACCGCCCTGCTCGCCCACCAGTTGGCAGCCACCAATTGCACTATGTAAATGTTTGAGCGCGACATAACGCAATGCGGCCACCAGTAGCCCAGTGTCCAAGGGTCTTCAGTACAAACGCTGATAGGACCCAATAATTCGGAATGATCGGTAACCGCCGTAAAGTCCAGTGGCCGCTGCAACTGTGCGATGACAGTCTGTTTGCCATCTTCATCAGGCAAGGTGATCGGCTCGCCTTTCGCATAACGATAGGCGCCCCACGGGTCATTGCGCTGGCTGGACACGTAAGAATCAAAAGAGAACCTGGTATGCACATGAAGATCGCCGAACAGCGGCTTTTTCAATACATGAAAATCGTCACACGGTTCGCGTTGCTCAGTGCGTTCAAGCTCGGCACTGGCGAACATTGGCGACAAGATCATCACAAAAACAGAAAACAAAATGGCAACGCAACGAATCTTCGGGGGGTGATTCGCCGCGCGATTACACAGCAACACTGCTAACTTGTATGTCTTTGGCATTGGCATCCTCTGTGTGTACCCCTAAGAAAAGATGCATGAGGTGCTAGAATAACAGCGTTTCGCAGTGGCGCACGTTACGGTGTGCTCAGATCTCAATGAATACGCAAAACAAGCCGTTTACGCTTCTTCCTGTCGTATGGTCATACTGGAAAGATCCGGTGTTGATAAATCAATACCTTCCTCAACCGATGCTCGATAAACCAATTCATTGACCTTGTAAATCGTACCGAGGTAATGTTTACGAATGGTAGCGGTTACTTTTGTACTCGGAATGCGATCCAGGTAAATCCACAAAGTGTATTCAAGTGCATAGTCACCCGCATTGGTAAGCGCCCAGTCGAAGTGCTTATTGGCATTCACTTTAATCGACTCATCGTCGCATGCGCGTTTGAACGCTTTTTCAAACATGTCATTAACGTTTTTTGATTGAGCGTCGGCGATTGCAATGCGCGCATCTCTGTCCGATTCAGGCAAGTCGGGATAGCCAATATTGTATTTGAGCGCTTGACGAATACCATCCGTGCTGGCAATTCGACTCAAGTTATCGATTTTTCCTTGCATCATTCGACTGTTGCGCAGCAAGGTTCGATTATTATTTCGAATATCGAAAATGACTGTATAAATAAATGATACCTTGCTGATGATGTACTCATCATCGTAACCATCAATTTTTATCAGATCGCCATCTTCCAGCGATTGTGAATTCAAAATTACCAAACCACTGAGCACATCAGGTGCCCAGTGCGAACTGGTAAACGCAAGAAAGGCAAATATGATGCCGAATATGCCGGTTGTTTCCAACATGCTGTCGGCGCCCCACACTTTGATAACGACATACAGCGTGGCAATGCTGATCAATACAATCAGCACGATGTTCATAAGTCTGCTGCTATAGGTTTCTACATACAGGTCTCGACTGTCGACTTCCTTGCGCCGACCAAAGCGCTTCAGCGAATAGTAAGAGGTGATCTGGAAGATAAACAGACTCAGATAAACAGTCATCAAGGAATACACAAAGCGCATGAACACTTTGCTGATGTCTGGCGCAAGACTTAAAATGACGATGTCGGTAATAACGAGTATGCAGATTAGTGCGCTGACGGTACGCGCAATCTGTATGCGTTCGCTGTGATCATTATCGCCCTGGGTACGCCGAATAATTCCCCCGGCACTGGCAAAAAACGCCAGGTTAAGCAATAACAGCAGGCCGTGCGTAAGCCACTGCACCGCATTGAGGTTAATCGATAAGCTTTCCATACACGTTCCGTTGTTCACCCGAAACGGAATGGTAACAGACCTAGCGGGCTTACAAACGTAAACCCGCTTTCAGCTCATCTGTTTTAAGCAACCTCGCCTATTGCGCGAAGCATCCAGGCTGTTTTCTCATGAACCCGCATGCGATCACCCACTAAAGCAGCGGTCGATTCATCATCTGCATTCTGGGCCAGGGCCAGCACAGTGCGGCACGTGCGTACAACCGTTTCATGCCCGGCGGTTAACAGCTTGATCATATCTGTTGCGCTGGGCACACCTTCTACCTCTGAGACTTGACTCAACCTGGCAAATTCAGCGTAGGTTCCCGGTGCGGCAACGCCCAAGGTTCGAATACGTTCTGCAATTTCATCCACTGCGATTGCCAACTCCGTATAGTGCTCTTCAAACATTAAATGCAACTCTCTGAACTGCGGGCCGGTTACGTTCCAGTGAAAATTGTGCGTTTGCAAATACAATGTGTACGAATCTGCCAGCAAAACTTTAAGCTGTTCCGCAATCGCTACGCGGTCTTCAGTGTTAATACCAATATTGATGGTGTTCATGCGCTTTGCCTCATATCAATGTGTATGGGCTTACTGTAAGGCAAGTCTGTAATTAAATAAAATATCTTATTTAAATAATATTGATATATTTTATATATTATTTAAATTCAAGGAACGGAGCCTTTTGTATTTGATAAAAACCTCTTTGGCACCCAGCCGGCTGATCTGCCAGCCAGCCCAGCCGTCTCGCCAGCCCTGGCGCAGGACCAGAGTGCTAAAAAAGCGAAAAGCCGCAGATACGGCGGGCCTCAAAACGGACACTCTCTTACCTCTCGCATGCATCTGCTGCGCAGACAACTCCGCGTAACGCTGCAGGCGCTGAACGTGTTCCTCAACACTGTAGTACGAGTAATGCAGTAGCCTACCCTGCAATTTTTGTTGCGTGACCTTGGCAGGTATTTCCAGCGCTTCGTGCACAAAGTCCCCTTCCCAGGCGATGTAACGGCGATCAAACAAACGTGCCTTCCATTCCGGGTACCAACCGCTGAAGCGCACCCAGTGTCCGCAGTAATTGGTAAATCGATCCAATTGGTAAACCGTGTTCGGTCGCGGCTCCAGGGCGCGGATGCTATCAGCCAATTCCCCACTAAGACGCTCATCGGCATCAATCGACAACACCCAGTCATTACGTGCGAGGCTGTTAGCGTGATTTTTTGACGCACTGTAACCGCGCCATTCAATACTCTCCACGCGCGCGCCACACTGTCTGGCCAGCTCGCAGGTGTTATCCGTACTGCCGGTATCCACCACTACAATATCATCGCAAACCGATGCAAGTGATCGCAGGCAATCCTCGATATTACGCGCTTCGTCCTTGGTGATGATCACCGCCGAAATGTTCACAACGTGCTACCGCCCCTCGCCTTGAGCTGCCTGCTGCACTGTTAACGCATACATTACGACCAGCACGAAGCTGTATAGAATGGAAAAGCGCCCGCTCATCAACAGTGCCTCGCTCAAGCCACATAGAACAACCATGGCTATGGCGATCACCGACGCTGCAGGCAATGAAATATCGTCGCCCTCCTCAGCGCTGAATGCGTGCCGGCGGAAAAACCGGCCAGGTACCCAGTACAACAGCAATACAGCCAGCAAACCCAAGATGCCCTTCATCGACATCGCATTTAATATCTCATTGTGCGCAGACCGCTTGCCATCAACATCTACGTACTGGCTAATCTCGCCGCGGTCGATCAGTTCCTGCTTGATCTCAGCGCGTTGCTGATAACTGGCACCATCAATCGGGTGGCGGCTAAACGTAATCAATGCAGCTTCCCAAAGATCGAGGCGCAGACCCAGTGAATTTTCTTCATCTATTTCTTCGTCTGTGTTGTAGGCCTCGATATTCCAGGCCACCGCATCAACCCGTTCCCTGACCATATCGGACAGAAAATAGCTGGTAAAAAGCAAGGCCGCGATTGCGCTGCTGGTGAATATAGCCGGCCGCAAGTTTCTCTGCGGCACCAGCACTATAGACAGCAAAGGAGCCGCAACAAGCGCAAGCCAGGTACCGCGGGTACCCGTCATCACTGAGATATACAATGCCGCGACAATACCGGCAGCGCCCAAACCGATCCACAAGGGCTTGGCCCGGTCCCGATAAATCTGGGCGACCATAAAAGGAATGTAGAACACGGCCGCAAAGGCCGAATCCAGAACACCTAAGCCAAAATTGATACGGATTTCGTCGCCGGCTTGATGAAGTGCGTCATCGTGGAAGCCGAACACGGATACCAGCACCACTGCAATAATCGTGCTGGCGCTGATTGCCCTCAACAACGCGCCTGCTTGCAATGCAAAATTCGGCAAAACCGCCATCAGCAGCAGTAGTAGACTGTAACGCAAAGGCGCATCAACCGGGCGCATTGAATCACTGCTGATTGCCATCGGTAAGGCAGCCAACACAACAAATAGAAAAGCGAACAGCCAATCACGCGGCACAAACCACCGGTACTGGACATTCCGATTAAGTCTCGCCGCACGGGTTTGCAAACCGATCGCGACTACGATGGATAGTAAAATAGCGGCCTGACTAAGGTATTGATTTACGATTGAACTACTGACGGCAACCAGCAGCAGCAGGTTTAGCACTCTGGATTCTACCGATGCCAGCCCGTTGTTGTGAGGATACACGCTGACCATGGAATGTCCGTTTGAAAACCCCATATGGTAATGGAGATGCACGCGCCAGGCTACCGAGCAAAATCCCAAGAATATGTCTGCTTCATTAGTTCACAGTTAGCCTATATCATGCGCGCTGCCAATCCTTAACTCCGTTCGCTGACCGCGTAACAACCATGAAATTATCTGTACTTGATCAATCACTCGCGCGCAGCGCTGATGATGCACCCACTGCCCTGCAAGAGACTTTACAAATGGCACAATGGGTTGAGCAACTGGGCTATGAGCGCCTATGGGTTTCAGAGCACCACGCATTTCCATCGGTGGCTGGCAGCGCACCTGAGGTATTGCTGGCCGCGATTGGCGCTGCGACCAGCAAAATCCGCATCGGTTCTGGCGGCATTATGTTGCCTCATTACAGCGCCTATAAGATTGCCGAGGTGTTTTCCTTGCTCGCCAATTTGTACCCCGATCGAGTAGATCTGGGTGTTGGACGAGCACCTGGGGCTGATATGACAACAGCGGTGGCACTTGCAACGGATCGCCGCCCAAAGTTTGAGCGCTTTCCGGAGCTGGTTGCCGACTTAAGCTCGTATTTATGGGACCCTGACGCAAAGCCAATAGTCAGCCCCGCTCCACCGAGAAATTTGCCCCTATGGATGCTTGGTTCCAGTCCAGACAGTGCTGTGCTGGCCGCTCACCGTGGATTGCCCTATAACCTGGGCTTGTTCATCAACCCACAGGCAAATCCGCAATTAATCAGTCACTACAAAGCCAATTTCCAACCCAGCGAATTGCAGCCAGAACCGTATGCCATATTAACGCTGAGCGTATTCTGTGCCGACGACGAGGAGCAGGCACGCGCCTTGCAACTCACCTATGACCTGAACCTGTTTCGTTTTTTCACTGGCCAGTCAGATGGTCGCTCCTTAACGCCACAAGAAGCCCAAAGCTGGCCGATTGGACCACAGGAACGTGCCTTTATTCAAAGCCGTGCCAATAGCCGAGCAGTAGGTACACCACAACAGGTAAGAAGTCAGCTCGAACAGTTCGCCGCCAATCACAATGCCGATGAAATTATGGCCGTTACCAATATGTATTACTTTGAAGATCGCAAACGGTCGTTCGAGTTGCTAATGGAGGTTATGGGTTAAGCTATTTTATTGTGAGCTCCTCCAGATCCCTGTAAAGATCCAGTGCTTCAGGGTTTGCGAGCGCATCAGTATTTTTGACCGGCCGACCATGCACAACGTTTCGCACTGCCAGCTCGACGATTTTGCCACTGAGCGTGCGCGGTATATCACTGACAGCAATAATCCTGGCCGGCACGTGCCGTGGCGTGGTGTTTTTTCGGATAGTCTGGCGTATCTTTTCTTGCAGCGATTCATCCAGCGTTACATCGTCGCGCAGTACAACAAACAGAACCACACGAACGTCATCGCCCCACTCCTGACCGATCACGATGCTCTCCACAATCTGATCCAGCTTTTCCACCTGACGATAGATTTCTGCCGTTCCGATACGCACACCACCGGGATTTAGCACGGCATCGGAGCGCCCGTGAATGATGACTCCATTGTTTTCGGTTAACTCTCCATAATCACCGTGACACCAGATATTGTCGTATTGATCGAAATACGCCGCGTGGTATTTGCTGCCATCGGGGTCGTTCCAGAAGCCGATCGGCATGCAGGGGAAGGGTTTGATACACACCAATTCCCCCTTGCCGTGCGCCAGCGGCTTGCCATTATCATCCCAGAATTCAACCGCCATACCCAGAGCCCGACACTGAATCTCACCGGTGTACACCGGTAAGGTTGGGCAGCCACCGACGAAGCAGGATATTATGTCCGTGCCACCGGCTATCGACGACAGACACAGGTCAGATTTGATATCGCGGTAGACATACTCAAAGCTCTCGTGCGACAGCGGCGAACCGGTAGACAATATGGTTTTCAAACTTGCAAGCTTGTGGCTGTCTTTCGGTGTGATGGCTTCTTTTTCAAGCGCTGCAATAAATTTCGCACTGGTGCCAAACACCGATATCTTCTCTTGATCAATAGCGTCCAGCAATAGCTGCCCTTTTTCAGCAAACGGCGAACCATCGTACAGCACCAGCGTGGCACCACTGGCCAGGCCAGAGACCAACCAGTTCCACATCATCCAGCCACACGTGGTGAAATAAAAGAAAACATCATCGGGGCCAATATCGCAGTGCAACCGATGCTCTTTGAGGTGTTGCAGCAAGGTGCCACCAGCCCCATGAACAATACACTTCGGCACACCTGTGGTGCCGGAGGAATACATGATATACAGCGGATGATCAAATGGCAGTTGGGCAAAATCGATGTCTTGATGGGCCGAATACTGAAGCAACACATCGTTGTAGTTCACGGCTTTGTCTATGCCACCGATGTCGGGAGATTCCGATAAAACGGGCACGACGACTACCTGCACCAACTCGCCGATCTGCGCGGCAATGTCGCTGATCTTGGCCAGCGCAGTGTGGGCTTTACCGTTGTAATAATAGCCATCAGCAGCAAACAGCACTTTGGGCTGCACCTGCCCAAATCGGTCCATTACTCCCTGAAAACCAAAATCCGGTGAACAGGAAGTCCATACAGCCCCTAAACTGCTGGCCGCCAGCATGGCCACCACGGTTTCCGAAATGTTCGGCATAAAGCCGGCTACCCGATCACCAGGCTGCACGCCAAGCTCTTGCAGCGCTGCTGTCAGTGAGGCTACCTGCTGATAAAGTTCCACGTAGCTTGTTGCCTTGCGTGATCCATTCTCCAGCAGAGAGACAAGTGCTGTGCTGTTGTCACGTTGTCTAAGCAGGTTCTCAGCAAAATTCAGTTTGGCATCCGGAAACCATCGTGCGCCTGGCATCTTGTCGTCATCCAGTAATACGTCTGCACTGCTTGCCGATGCTTTTACGTTGCAGAAATCCCACACAGCCTGCCAAAATTCGGCCGGTTGGCTGATCGACCATTGATACAAACGTTCATAGTCTGCAAACTGGGTATGTGCGTATCGCGATTCCACAAATCGAGCAAAGCGCGTTATTTCCGCTGACTCGATCCGGTCTTTCCCGGGTTTCCACAAGGCTGACATATTTAACCTCTATACGAATCTAACAATTGTCAAAATCAGCTGGCACACCTCACTACTTATGTTAAGGGGCACTAGTCTACCGCAGTAACTCGCTCAACAATGGTGCCGTTGGCTGTTCCGCCGCCTTCACAGATGGCCAATAGGCCATAGCGCTTATTGCTTCGATGCAGTTCGTGCACTAACGTTGTCATCAGCTTTGCTCCGGTTCCACCCAAAGGATGCCCGAGTGCTTGCGCGCCGCCGTTAACGTTGAGTTTATCTTTGTCAGCATCCAGCGCCTTAGCCCAGGCCAAAGGTACCGAGCCAAAGGCCTCATTAACTTCAAATAAATCAATGTCTTCCATGCTCAATCCCGCTGTTTTCAGGACTTTTTCAGTGGCAGGAATCGGGCCTTCAAGCATGATCACAGGGTCAGAACCAATGACACTCATTGCCACAATTTTGGCCATGGGTGTAAGCCCCAGGCGTTTGCACACATCGCCGCTCGCAACCATAACAGCCGCCGCGCCGTCACAGATTTGCGACGCGTTTGCAGCCGTTAACACTCCGCCTTCGGACAATGGCTGAAGGCCGGCAATGGCGCCCAGGGTAGCATCCATTCTGATGCCCTCATCCTGAACATGCTGGTCAAGGCTGCCATCTTCCAACTCAACCTCAATAGGAACAATTTCTCTATCGAAGCGCCCTTCCTCAACGGCCTGCTTGGCCTTTACATGACTGGATAATGCGAACTCGTTCAGCTCCTCGCTACTCAATTCGTACTTTTTGGCCAGCATCTCCGCGCCCGTGAACTGGTTAAATTGCACGCCCGGATACCGTTCTGAGATCGCCTTGCCGTAAGGAACACCATGGTCGGCCTTCGCCCCATCAACAATGCTCGCACCAATAGGCACCTGACTCATATTTTCTACACCACCCGCGATCACTATGTCTTGAGTACCCGACATAACCGCCTGCGCGGCAAAATGTATGGCTTGCTGACCCGAACCACACTGGCGATCAACCGTTGTGCCCGGCACCTGCTCACCCAACACTGAGGACAGGCATACGCTGCGACCGATATTGCTTGACTGCGCACCCACCTGCGACACACAACCAAAAATCAAATCGTCTATTTCGCTCACAGCCACACCGCTGCGCTCAACCAAGCCATCCACAACCATAGCGCCCAGGTCGATCGGGTGAACTTTGGAAAGTCGACCGTTCTTACGGCCGCCCGCGCTGCGCGCTGCAGCAACGATATACGCTTGTGTCATTATTCAACTCCGACTATTAAGTGAAAAACCATGCCTGACTTTTGATGTCCAGGAAGAACTGTCTAAGCTAACTCAAGCAAACCAAAAAAAGAAGGGGGTCCTAAGACCCCCTTTATAATCCTATGGTCTTACCCACAGGTCGAGGAAACAGAGAGTCTATTAGAACGCTACTTTGACCCGTAGTCCAAAATGACGTTCCGAATTGCGCGAATGTACTTGCGCGAACGAGGTCAATCCACCGTACAATTGTCGAAGGTCAGCCACTGACGAACGATAATTTTCGTCGGTCAGGTTATTCACAAAAGCGGTTATTCGATAGTGCTGATTGCTTTTTTCACTGATGCCGAAACTCAGGTTAGCAAGGCCATAGCTGTCATGCACAGTACCCGGGTTCTGCAGCAAATTAAAATTGACCTCGTCTTGCCAAACGTAATTGAAGAGCACGAATCCATCGAACGGCAAACTGTCGAATGGCTGCACATACTCCGCACCAACATTGAATTTGGTTTCTGGCGAATTTGGCAGTACACCACCGCGTATATCTTGAACCGAGCTGCCGGCCGCATTAACAAAGCAACCCTCGGCCATGGTTTGTCCGGGGAAGCAATCAGCCCCCAGAAATTCCTGGATCTCAGCATCAACATAGGCTGCGCTGAACGAGAACGTCAGATTGTCTCCAACCAGCAGCTGCCCATCAATCTCCAGGCCTTTGGTTTCCAGATCACCCACATTGTTCAAAGACGTTACAAGTGATCCGTTGGGTAGAAGCGACGTGCTTTGCGCCTGAAACCCCTCATACGAACCGAAGAACGCCTCCGCATTCAATCTCATTCGCCCATCGAGCAAGGTACTTTTCATGCCAATAGCAAACGTATCCGATGTCTCGGGCCCGACTGGATTATCCGCTTTGTCCTGATTAAACGTGGTTGTTAAGTCATACGCTTGGCCCTTGTAGCCCTGAGCGAATCGAGCATAAACCATGAGGTCTTCACCCAATAAATGCTGCAGCGACACATTACCCAACACCTCGGTATCACTATTCGAACCAGGCGGAATAGCCCCAGTAAGGTTGTTGTTGAACTCAAACGATATTTCCTCATCGTTCCAGCGAAGACCTGCGCTTAAACTGGTGGCGCCCGTCAACTCCCAGGTAAAGTTACCGTACAAAGCAAGTGTTTCGGTGGCAGCAACGCCGGTCCAATCAGATTGCAAAATAGGTAAGCCTGGATTGCGTAAAAACGAGCGATCCGTTTCGGCATCCGCGTAATACAAACCAACTACATACTCGAAGCGCTCACCACTGGGTGACAGCAATCGAAGCTCTTGTGAGAAAAAGTCGTTTTCGTTAAATGAATTTGAAAAGAAGCCGCCAGTGATCGCACCACCGGTAAAGAATCCAAACACATCGACATCTGAAAAATCTACGTCGCCATCGTTTCGATACTTGAAGGTGTTTTGCGCAGTAATGGACGTAAGCGTGTGCTCACCTAAGCCAATATTTATTTTTAGGCTACCTCCGTCGTTCTCTGTTTTCTCTACCGGCCCGCTGTCTGAGCGGAAGGTGTAGTTTTCGTCCGAAGGTGTAATGCCGGGTGCAACCTCTCCAGGGACAAATCCAAACACCAGAGCATTAGGATCCAGTTCTGTCCAGGTTAAGGCGCAACAATCGCTATCGCTTTCCATAGTATGCGCAATCAAGGTCGCGTCGATATTTTCCGTCACCTGCCAACTGAGCTTGGCGCGAAAACCTGTGTTGTCGTACCCGTTTACTTTCGAGCCGATGGATAAATTATCAACATTGCCATCGTAATCTTTTTTGTAGGCACTGACCCTGAACCCGAGTGAATCGGATATAGGGCCGGAGATAGAAGCCTTTACGCTTGTCTCGTCGTCATCAGTTGCCAGCACTTCCAGCGAACCTTCCAGCTCTTCAGCCGTGCCCTTGGTGACCACATTGATCGCGCCTGCTGACGCGCTCTTGCCAAACAAGGTGCTCTGCGGCCCGCGAAGCACCTCAATTCGTTCAATGTCCGCGAGATCCGCAATAGACTGACCCTGCAGGACAGTGGCCGTATCGTCAATGATGACCGCAACGCTTTGCTCAACACCGATGCTGAACGCATTGGTACCAATACCGCGAATACGAAAGCCGCTGTTGTTTTTGTTGTCGCCCGCAGAAAACGTCAGCGATGGTGCAAGACGCACCAGATCTTCGGTCGTGGTGATCGACAATTTCTCAATTTGCTCCGCACCAATGGCCGTGATTGCAATCGGAATAGTTTGCGAGTTTTCGGCCCGTTTCTGCGCCGTAACTATGATCTCCTCTAAAACCCTGTCTTGCGCCTGCGTAGCGCTCATGCAGCCAAGAGCAAGCAGTGCAACGGCATTTTTAGTGTGTAGGCGCATAGATTATTCCTCCGCGTTATTTTAGGTAGCGACTATTCGCTTTTATGTTGTACGTTGTAATCTGTGTCAGCCGTATTTAGCAAGCTTCCGATTACTGCTGGCGCAGGGTAATTGCCGCGGCCAAGAGTGCAGAACACACACCCAGTATTTCACCTAAGGCATGCTCAGGCAATACCCTATGTCGATCAATTTTCCAACAACCAGGAGTTCCACTTGAATGTTCTCTAACTCATTGGGATCGGCGACAAGCTCAAACAACATTTCAGCGATCGTTTCATTGTGCTCCTCGTACAAAAGGGTTTGTTGTTCTGCGCAAGCCGTTCCAGATCGGCCACGAACTTCAACGCTATTTGTCCATCAGGATAGGCACTGTCTTGCCATCAATCTTTTCAGATACAGAAGATAATTTCTACATCTAAGTAAACTCTGTGAGCCCATTCTATCCGTCAGCTCGTATACAAGTAGCTCTTGTATGCAACAGCAACCGCCGACCAGCTAAATCGCGCCTGGGCTGCCGCAGCGGACACCGCCATCCAACGCTCTGGATCTTGTCGCTTCATTTCCAGCAAGCTGTTGAATCTCTCTAGCATGTTTGATGCCTGGTCACCAACATTGTCGCCGGTAAACGCAAAGCCGTTGACTTCATCTTCAACAGTATCTTTCAAGCCTCCAACTGCATGCACCAGACAGGGTTGCCCGGACCGCATAGCTAACATTTGACTTATACCGCAAGGTTCAAAAGAACTCGGCATCACGAAAAGATCGCCAGAGGCGTACAACGCCTGTGCCAGCGGATCGGAATAGCCATTCAGAAAAAGAAAGTTAGCTTTCTCGCCGGCAACGCTTGTACAAAAATCTTCGAGCTTGGAGTCGCCACTGCCAAGCAACACAAATAGTCCGTCATTGCCAAGCATCTCCAGCATATTAACCAATGCAGTTTTGCCGTTCGGCATAGTCTCTCTTAACAATAGCAACTTCTGATCGGTAATCCGCCCAACCGAAGTGAGAAGCATTTTTCTGACCATAGATTTCTGCTGCTTCAACAAACCTTCGATGCGATGCAACGCGATAAGGTGAGAGCTCAAGGCTAAACGCTGACTTGCTAGCCAGCGGATCACCGTCTTCTCGCACAGCGCCAATAAAGGCTTGTGAGCCATCTCTTCTGGTGGGGCTGCCGAGTAATCGCATCCATTCAGAATCCCAAACAGGCGACCCTGTTCTGCCGCCACCTGCAAATCTGCCTCCAACCCTTCACCGCCGTAAATACCTACTTCGGCCTGACTGGGACGAACTATTTCAGTTGCATAAGTAGGCGAGACCGCATGCACTTTGTCGGCCAGGTTAATCCCTGCACGCATTGGGTTGACGCAATGCGGTGCTCTCGGGTCATTTACTGCATTTACGTCGACCATGAGATTCGGAAACCACGACTGCATTGAGGAGTCGTCATCAGCCAAGGGGCGTATTCCTTGCAGAGCTAAATTGTGGATTGTGTATACAGTGTGGATAGACTGCAACGATTGGTATTCAGGGTCGTATGCCCTCAATACCGCCACCAGTGCAGCGTGCCAATCATGCAAATGCAGCACCTGCAGATCACCAAATAGGCTCCTCTTGATCGCTTCGGCAACAGCCACTGAAAACAAGGCAAATTTAGTGGCGTCGGTTGAATAAGGACGGTCCGGCGGGTCATCGCAATAAATATTTCCCGCTCCCCCGGCAGCAAACCGCGGATGCTCCAAAGCCCACAGACATACATTTGCGTCCGGATTGATCGCCGGTACGCGATATAGAGCAACAGCGTGTTCATCCCCAGCGAACTGAACGGTGAAGTCATCACTATGCTCCGCGCCTGGCAGTCTGGTAAATGACTGATACCCGGGTGTGACCACATGCACTTGGTAACCCTGCGCAGCCAGTGCTGGCGGAATGTCGCGCACTACGTCACCTATGCCGCCAACCTTGCCACCCGGAAGCGCGCCATTTTCAGCACTGACCATTAGGATATTTTCAACAGGCTTTTCCAGGGCCGTCAAACTACTTGGCCTTTGTTTTCCAGCTGTACTTGCTTTTCCTGCATTAGGCATTCATCGGTACCTTCTCTTTTCGCCCTGAATTACAATTGCTTGCGCAGCGTCCTGAACTGTGGTGATCAAAATTACTCACGCAGAATTTGCCTCGCAACTCAGGTAATAACGTCCGGCCGTAGCCTACCGGTATGATGCTGAATGCCAGCTATCTCGTCCGCGGCCTCAATCAGTGGCGCCAATACTTGCTGCGGATCCTGATTAAAGCTTCCAGGCTCTGTGCAATAGCACTCAAGATAAACGCGCAAAGTCGCGCCTTGAGTTCCCGTACCAGATAAACGAAAAACGATACGTCCACCGTGTTGAAACCGGATGCGCATTCCTTGCGCCTTGCTAATGCTGTGGTCAATGGGGTCTGCGTATTCGAAATCGTCAGCAGCAGTAACCGTCAGCCCGGCAACGTTCTGACCAACGATCGACGTCAGCTTATTTTTAAGGTCATGGTAAAGCGTGTTGGCCGACTCACTGTCTACTCCCTCATAATCGTGTCGAGTAAAATAATCGCGACCAAATTCTCGCCAATGATCTTGCATTATTTCTGCGGCAGATTGCTGCTTCACAGCCATCACATTTAGCCAGAACAATACGGCCCACAGGCCATCTTTTTCGCGCACATGATTAGAGCTGGTGCCAAAGCTCTCTTCCCCACAGAGCACAACTTTGCCAGAGTCGAGTAGATTGGCGAAAAACTTCCAGCCAGTCGGTGTCTCATAGCAATCCATTCCCAGCCTATCCGCGACGCGGTCAACCGCATGGCTGGTTGGCATGGATCTCGCCACACCAGTCATTTTTCCTGCGTAAGCGGGAATCAGATTCGCGTTCGCTGCCAGGACGGCCAGGCTATCGCAAGGGTTAATATAGAAATTGGAACCAAGCACCATATTACGATCACCGTCGCCATCTGATGCCGCACCAATGTCGGGTGGATTGTCACCGAACATGCGCTCGACCAATTCATGCGCGTGCACCAGATTAGGATCAGGGTGACCACCGCCGAAATCCGTCAGGGGAGTGGCATTTACGACGGACCCCGCCGCAGCACCAAGTCGATCTTGCAAAATTTCTATTGCGTAGGGGCCTGTCACTGCATGCATCGCGTCAAAACACAGGCGAAAATCTGCGCCGGCAACAAGCTTTGCCATGGCCTTGAAATCAAACAACGTTTGCATAAGATCGGCGTAGTCAACTACCGGATCAATAACATCAACTACGGTGTCCAGTAATCTGTGAGTGCCGATCACATCAAGGTCAATATCATCACACTCGACACTTTTGTATTCCTGCAGCGTCAGCGTATTCTGATATATCTTCTCGGTTAATTCCTCGGCTGCCGGCGCGCCATTGGCACTGTTAAACTTGATACCAAAGTCGGCATCAGGTCCGCCGGGGTTATGGCTTGCCGACAAAATAATTCCACCACAGGCCTGGTTTTTTCTTATTACGCAGGAAGCCGCAGGCGTTGAAAAAATGCCGCTCTGGCCAACCAACAAACGCGCGAATCCATTCGCCGCAGCCATGCGGATAATTATTTGAATCGCTTCCCGGTTATAGAAACGCCCATCACCTCCCACAAGCAGAGTTTTGCCAGCACAAGGTTCTATAGTGTTGAAAATAGCTTGAACAAAGTTCTCGAGGTAATTGGTCTGTTGAAACTCAACAACCTTCTTGCGCAAACCAGACGTACCCGGTTTTTGCCCTTCGATCGGTTGCGTCGCAATTGACGTTGGATTCATAAGATTTCCTCTGGAGCAAACAAGAACAAGAAGATGGTGAGGCAACAAGCACTCATGCCAGATCTCTGCGCTGCCCTAACATCGTTGGCGTCACCAGGGTGACACCCGCATCCGTAACGCGAAAACCATTCGCTTTGTCTTGCTGTGCATCAAAACCAATGACGGAGCCTTCTTCGATGGTACAACCTCTATCGATTATGGTTTTACGGATTTTACAGTGCGGACCGATACTGACATTTGGCAACACCACCGACTCTTCGATTGTGGAGTATTTTTCTACTCGAACATTTGAGAACAGAAGTGATTTTCGCACTGTTGCACCGGACACAATGCAACCACCCGATACCGTAGAGTCCGCCGCGCTGCCACGGCAATCATCGTCGTCAAATACAAATTTCGCGGGCGGTAGCTGCGCCTGATAGGTCCAGATTGGCCAATCAGCGTCGTACAAATTTAATGGTGGCTCGGGTGTCACTAATTCCATATTCGCCTGCCAAAAAGAGTCCAGCGTACCCACATCGCGCCAATAAGCACGCTCATTGGTTTCCGGCTCGCGAAAGGGAGACGCATAGATTTTGTAGTCTTTGATGATCGTTGGAATGATATCGTTGCCAAAATCGTGAGAGGAATCAGGATTTGCGGCATCTTCCATTAGCTGCTCAAACAGAAAATCATTATTGAACAGATAATTGCCCATCGATGCCAGGGCAAGGTGTGGTTGACCTGGGATGGGCGTTGGATTGGCTGGTTTCTCTTCAAAACCGATCACGCGATTATCTTCATCAACAACCAGTACACCAAATGCCCCTGCAGCTTCCTCAATCGGAACTTCCA
The DNA here is from genome assembly GCA_030429735.1 of Gammaproteobacteria bacterium. Taxonomy (GTDB): domain Bacteria; phylum Pseudomonadota; class Gammaproteobacteria; order Pseudomonadales; family JAUIET01; genus JAUIET01. The sequence goes on along the minus strand of JAUIET010000009.1, from coordinate 28,485 downwards.
GACAAGACACTGTCATGTCCGCATCATGCTCATAATGCTCGGCCAGCATGGATCCGTAGTCCATACGATATATGTGGTCGCCTGACAGTACTAATACGTATTTCGGCCGTTCAGTATGCAAAATATCCAGATTCTGATAGATCGCATCAGCCGTGCCTTGATACCAGGCCTCAGAATGACGCTGCGAGGCAGGCAAAATTTCAATAAACTCGCCTAACTCTTTCTTGAAATGACTCCAGCCACGCACCAGATGACGGACCAGTGAGTGGGATTTGTATTGCGTCAGCACGCCCACGCGGCGAATCCCTGAGTTAATGCAATTCGACAAAGGAAAATCGATGAGTCGGAATTTACCACCAAAATACAGCGCTGGTTTCGCTCGCCATTCAGTAAGCTCATACAGCCGTGAACCTCGCCCCCCGGCCAGTATCAGCGCAAAGGTATCCTTGGTGAGCCTGCTGATATACCTCGGGTTGTATTCTTCTATCGGCTCTGCCACATGTGTAGTACTTTCCGAATTCATTATTGCCTCCGTGGGCCGTGTTCGCTAGTTCAAGGGTTTACAACCGCCAAATATCATCGCTGTATTGCTGAATAGTTCGATCACTCGAAAATGCGCCACTGGCAGCGGTATTATGAATACTTAGTCCGGTCCAGTAGTCAGCATCCTGATACGCCTCTGACACAGCCTGTTGGGCGTCTACATAACTTCGAAAATCAGCAGCGGTAAGCCAGGCATCATCTCGACTACGGATGGAAGCGATTACCGGGTCAAAGATGCCGGGTTCAAACAAATTAAAATGGCCACTCTCCAATAGCTTCATAACACGGCTAAAGTCTTCGTCATTGGCAATTATGTCGTCGGGGTTATAGCCATTTCGAGCGTTGTCAATCTGGTCTGCGTGAAGACCAAACAAAAAGAACTTATCTTCGCCAACAGCTTCCCGAATTTCTATATTGGCACCATCCAGGGTGCCCACGGTAATAGCTCCATTCATCATGAACTTCATATTGCCCGTGCCTGACGCTTCTTTTCCGGCTGTCGAAATTTGCTCTGAAAGGTCAGTACCAGGGCAAATAACTTCCATAGTAGTAACACGATAGTTGGGTACAAATGCAAGCCGCAACCAGGCTTCCACCTGCTGGTCCTTATTGATCACCTCGGCCACGTTATTGATCAACTTGATCACGGTTTTGGCCATCGCATAGCCAGGTGCTGCCTTTCCACCTATCAGCACACAGCGCGGCTGCAGGCCCGCAACGTCACCACGTATCACTCGGTCGTAAAGATGAATCACATGAAGCACATTTAGCAGCTGGCGTTTGTATTCATGGATACGCTTTACCTGCACATCAAACAGCATTTCCGGGTCAAACTGAACACCACTAAGGCGCTTTACCAGGGTTGTTAGTTTAACTTTGTTGGCATGCTTGACCGCGCGCCACTGAGCGCGGAACTCAGGGTCGCCCGCAAACGATTGCAGGCGCGCAATCTCGCTCAAATCGCGTACCCAGCCATCCCCAATCGCGCCAGTAATAAGACCCGCGAGCTCCGGATTACTATGTGCAAGCCAGCGTCGGGGGGTGACACCGTTCGTTTTGTTGTTGAATTTGTGCGGCCACAACTTGTAGAAATCTGCGAACAAACCCTGCCGCAATAGATCGGTATGCAATGCGGCAACGCCGTTCACGGAGAAGCTTCCCACAATCGCCAAATGCGCCATGCGAACCTGCGGGTGATCGCCCTCTTCTATTATTGATAGCCTTTGCTGCAAGCTGACATCACCCGGCCAATGCGCGGCTACCTCCGCAAGAAAGTTCGCATTGATCTCATAAATAATATCTAAAATTCTGGGCAGCAGTTCAGCGAATAAACTCAATGACCACTTCTCCAATGCCTCAGGCAGCAAGGTATGATTGGTATACGCCATGGTAGCGGTCGTTATTGACCACGCGTCTGACCAGGCCAGATGGTACTCGTCCAGCAGCAGTCGCATAAGTTCGGCAACGGCTACCGACGGGTGCGTGTCATTTAACTGAAATACAGATTTGTCGGAAAACCCGGTAAAATCGGTACCGTGCTGCTCAACCCAGCGTTTGAGAACATCCTGTAGGCTGGCCGATGCAAGAAAGTACTGCTGCCTGAGCCGCAACTCCTTGCCATTCTCGCTGTCGTCATTTGGGTAAAGCACCATGGTAATCTGCTCTGCCAGGTTCTTGGCAGCAACGGCTTCTGTGTAGCTTCCCGAATTGAATTCATCGAGATCAAATTCGTCTGTGGCTGCCGATTTCCACAGCCTTAATGTGTTAACCGTGTTGTTCCGGTAACCCGGAATCGGCACGTCGTAGGGAACAGCAAGAACATCATGGCTATTGGCCCAGCGAGCACGGTGTGCGCCATCCTGGTCGGTGTAGAATTCTGTATGACCAAAATAGTGGACTCTGCAGGTGTTCTCCGGGCTTTCGATCTCCCAGGGGTTGCCGTCACGAAGCCAGTGGTCAGGATTTTCACGCTGATAACCGTTCTCAATCTTCTGATGAAACATGCCGTACTCATAGCGAATACCGTAGCCGGTCACGGGTAATTGCAAGCTGGCACAACTGTCTAGGAAACAGGCGGCCAAACGGCCAAGCCCGCCATTCCCAAGGCCCGCGTCCCGCTCTGCTTCAGCAACCTCCTCAAGAGTGCAGGCATAGTTTTTCAACGCCTCTCGCACCGGTGATTCCAAATCAAGATTGAGAACCGCATTCGTCAAGGTGCGTCCCATCAAGAATTCCAGAGATATATAGTTGACCCGCTTGGGCTGTTCATCGCGATAACGTTCTCGAGTTGCCCGCCATCGTTCGACCAGCCGCTCACGCACAGTAAGTGCCAGAGCATTGAAAAGATACCTGCGCGACTCCGTCAGTTCATCCCTGCCTAATGTCAGACTGAAGTGACGCGCCAGATCGTGAGACAAGGCGTTTTTGTCCATGCCCAATGGCTCAATGGCTGTTGGCTTAGAGGCTGTTGGCTTAGAGGCCTTTGTCAAAATTGTGTCTCCCTATGTGGCAGGCTGCCACGCTGTGTTGCTAAAATTATGACGGATCTTTCCTTCAAAAAAACCCGTTCACTATGATCAATAGAGACCCGCTCAGGATCGCCATTCTCACGTGTGGTATCAAGTAGTAAATTCCATGTCAGCGCAGGGGTGCTGTTTGGCAAGCTAAACTCCTCTGGCTGTGCGCCACCATTAAATAGAACAAGAATACTGTAGCTTGCACTTATTGTACTTGTGGAACACAGCAGGTAGCCAAAACTGAATTGGTCCGGTTGATGCCATTGTGCATCACTCATGCTCTCGCCACTTGGATGCAGCCAATCAATCTGAACACCTGTATTCCTATCCGGCGAATGGATGTACTCCGGGTGACCCAACACGGGATAATCGTTGCGAATCTTTTGCAGCCGGCTAATGAACTCGATCAAATGACCAGCTTCCTCGCCCAGCGTTGACCAGTCTATCCAGCTCAGCTCATTGTCCTGGCAGTAGGCATTATTGTTTCCGCGTTGTGTGCGCCCTAGTTCATCGCCCGCTTGAAGCATGGGCACCCCTTGAGAGACATACAGAGTAGCCAATAAATTGCGGCGCTGTCGCCGTCTTGCCTCGTTAATTGCGGGGTCTGGCGACGGCCCTTCCACGCCAAAATTATTGCTCAGGTTTTCTCGGTGGTCATCCCTGTTCTGCTCACCATTGGCCAGGTTATGCCGGTGTTTGTAACTGACAAGGTCTGTTAGGCTAAAACCATCGTGGCTGGAAATATAGTTTATGCTGGCACTGGGCTTTCGGCCATTGGCTTCAAAACGATCACTTGAACCATGCAGCCGCCGGGCAAATACCGGTAGCTGATCCGGTTCTTGACGCCAGAAACGCCTGACTGAATCACGATAGTCATCATTCCACTCGCTCCAGCCTGGTGGAAACTGACCCAGCTGGTAGCCACCCGGCCCAATATCCCAGGGCTCGGCAATCAACTTCAGGCGCGACAATATCGGGTCTTGCGCAACGCTTTGGAAAAAAGCCGCCTGCGCACTGAAACCCTGTGAGTTTCTACCCAGTATCGGCGCGAGGTCAAAGCGAAACCCGTCAACGTCCATGGTGACTGCCCAGTATCGCAGGCTGTCCATGATCAGTTGCAGTACGCGGGGCTGGCTTACGTCCAGAGTATTGCCGCAGCCGGTGTCGTTGACGTAGTACCTCGCCTGATCAGCCTGCAAACGATAGTACGATGCATTGTCTATCCCACGAAAGCTAAGCGTGGGCCCCAGTCTGTTACTCTCGCAGGTATGGTTGTACACCACATCGAGAATGACTTCGATTCCTGCGTCATGCAGGGCATTTACTGTGTGCCTGAACTCGGCCGGATCATTCCCGCTTAAATAACCCGGATGTGGTGCGAAGTAGCTGAGTGTGTTGTAACCCCAATAATTACTAAGACCTTTGCGTGCCAAAAAATGCTCATCAATAAAAGCCTGCACGGGCAACAGTTCTACCGTATTGACGCCAAGGACTTTCAAATGAGAAATGATGTGCCGATCGGCAAGACCTGAAAACCGCCCTTTAAACTCAGCAGGAATATTCGGATGACAAATCGTCAAGCCTTTGGTGTGGGCTTCGTAGATACTCGTTTTATGCCAGGGAATATTCGGTTTACTTGTCTTTTCAGGTGGATTGTCAGCTAGAACAACGCCTTTCGTCATATACGCAGAGTTATCACGCGAGTCGAAGGACAAATCTTCTTCGTCACTTCCATAGCAATACGCAAAATGCGCATCATGCCAGACGAATGCACCGCACAACTTGCGCGCATAGGGATCAAGTAATAGTTTATTAGGGTTAAAACGGTGTCCGGCGTGCGGCTCAAATGGTCCGTGCACACGATAGCCATAAACAGTGCCGGCAGACAGTTTTGGAAAGTACCCATGCCAAACATCATGAGTTCGCGACGGCAGGTCGTAGCGGCCAACTTCTTTATGGCCGGTGCTGTCGAATAAACACAATTCAACTCGCTCTGCATGTGCAGAAAACAGCGCAAAGTTGACGCCCTTGCCGTCGCAATGCGCTCCTAATAAATGATGATCGCCGGCTTGCATGGTTTGTTGTGCCATATTCATTGCTGGCGCTCGAAAATCATTGTAGACAACGGCGGTATCGTTAAAGACACGCTGGCGTCGTAACCATTCCAGTGAATCGCTTCGCTGTTAACACCGCCCAAGTTGCCCATGTTACTGCCACCATAGGCGGCACTATCACTGTTGAAGCGCTCAATAAAATGACCTTCGTCGGGCAGCCCTACCCGATAGTTGTGATGCGCGGCTGGTGTCATGTTCACAACCACCAGGGCCATTGAACTGTTGTTCTCAGCTCTACGCAAGAAAACCAGCACTGATCGTTGACTGTCTTCAGCCTCCAGCCATTGAAATCCATTGCCGTCACTGTCCAATTCGTACAAGGCCGGCAAACCAGTGTAGAGGTGATTCAAATCTTTGACCAGATTTTGAATACTGGCGTGCGCCGGTTGCTCGAGCAAGTGCCAATCCAGACTGGTATCATGATTCCATTCGGTGCGCTGCGCGAACTCGCCGCCCATAAACAATAATTGCTTTCCAGGGTGCGCCCACATAAAGCCGAGATAGGCACGCAAATTGGCAAACTGTTGCCACTCATCGCCGGGCATCTTGGCGATCAAAGACCCCTTGCCATGCACCACCTCGTCATGGCTCAGTGGCAGGATAAAATTCTCACTGAAGGCGTAAATCAGTCCGAAGGTCAGCTCATTGTGATGGTATTGACGATGAATAGGGTCACGCTGCATGTAACGCAAGCTGTCATTCATCCAGCCCATGTTCCATTTAAAGCCAAAGCCAAGCCCGCCATTATCAACCGGTTTTGACACTCCCGGCCAGGCGGTGGACTCCTCGGCAACCATCATTACACCTGGAAAATTGAAGTACACTCGCTTATTGATTTCCTGCAGTAAGCTGATCGCTTCCAGGTTTTCCCGACCGCCTTTTTCATTTGGCACCCATTCACCATCTTCTCGGCTGTAATCCAGATACAGCATGGATGCGACAGCGTCGACTCGCAATCCATCCACGTGGTATTCACTTATCCAATACATCGCGTTGCTAAGTAAATAACTCACGACTTCACGGCGAGAATAGTTGTAAATCAGCGTATTCCAATCCGGGTGAAAACCTTTACGCACGTCTTCGTGTTCATACAGACAGCTGCCGTCAAATCGACCCAGGCCATGCTCATCGGTCGGAAAATGAGCCGGCACCCAATCCAGTAACACGCCGATATCTCTGGCATGACAGCGGTCTATAAAATATTTGAACTCCTCTGGCGAGCCGAAGCGGCTGGTGGGTGCATACATGCCGATCGGCTGGTAACCCCAAGAGCCATCAAATGGATATTCGGTGACCGGCATGAGTTGTACATGAGTAAAACCCATTTCAGCAACATATGAAACCAGCTGCTCGGCCAGTTCTGTGTAACTGAGATAGCGGCCATTGTTCTCAGTATTGCGCCGCCAGGAGCCAAGGTGAACTTCGTAGATACTGATGGGCTTTGTCGTCGGATTTACTTGTGCATCGCGCCTGGCAAGCCAATGTTGATCCTGCCACAAATACTCTGAATTGCCACACGTTACTGACGCAGTCTCCGGTGGGTGCTGCATGGCGAACGCGTAGGGGTCAGCTTTTCGCGGCAGCAATTTACCGTTGGCGTCCAGAATTTCGTATTTATACAAATCACCGTCACTAACACCTGGAATAAAAATTTCCCACACACCGGCACCCGGGTGGCAACGCATAACGTGCCTGCGACCATCCCAGTGATTAAAGTCGCCAACGACTGATACTCTGGCCGCTGCAGGTGCCCATACAGTGTACAGAACGCCACTGACTCCGCCCACTTCTTTAGGGTGCGCGCCCATCCATTGATACAGGCGCTCATGGGTTCCTTCACAGAACAAATACAGATCATTCTCATGTAACAAAGAGCCGAAACGGTAGGGATCATCACATTCGAGCACGTGTTCCTCAAATGTCACTCGTAACCGATATTCGAACGGATTGCGACGGCGCCCCATCGTGCCTTCGAATAAGCCTGCTTGGTCAATACATTTCAGAGACGCAACGCGGCGCATCCCTTTCGTCGCGATAACATCTATTGCCTTGGCACCGGGAATCAACGACCTGACTATCAACTGATTGTCTGATCTCGATTTGTGCATACCCAGAACTGAAAACACGTCACTGTGTGTAGCGTTCAACAAAGCGTTAACATCGCCTTCCTCGAGCATCATTTCTTCAATCAACCCATTTTTCACTGTGAACGTGCATTGTTGACGCTGCGCAATATTTCCGGGATTTCCGGTTTTGCGAACAACTCGGCTGTAGTCATAGCTTGCTTGCGCCGCCAATTCGGGTATTCCCGGAACGTACCGGGTATGTTCACCGCACTTTCCATCAACTGCAAATCGTCCAGTTGCAGCAATAGCAGCTCTGCTCGGCCGCTGGCGCAAGCACATAAAATGCCCTCGCAAAGCGACAGATCAAACGGCTTATTCAAACGCTGATTGGTGCTTTCGACGCGCCAACTGTCAGGCAGCTGGTCGCATTCCGCCAGCCAGTTCAACAGCTGCGCCTTGGCGTGCTGACGCACAGCGTCAGCATTCGATTGTTCCTGATCGTTGGCAAAGCATCCAATTTTTGCTTGCACATGAAGATCCGCTTGATTCCACCAGCCCGCAAGCGTTGCGACATCGTGGTTTGTCACCATCAACAAGGCATCTGCCTGATGCTCCGCTGGTGGTCGGAAGCGCTGCTCATGATTTGTTTCGAAGTACAGAACTTTATTCGCATACACACCGCTCACCGCCATGTGCGCGCGCAGATCGTCCGGCACAACACCAAGATCTTCGCCGATAACAACGCACTGCTGTAATCTGCTTTCCAATCGAACAATGGCCATCAGATCATCAATCGGATAATACACATAGGTACCACCATCTCGAGTGCCCGGCAAACACCACCACAGACGCATTAAACCCAGGATATGATCAATTCTAAGCGCTCCGTAGTGGCTCATATTCGAGCGCAGCAACTCAATAAAATGGGCGTAGGCATTTGCCCGCATTGCAACCGGGTTGGTAACGGGCATATTCCAATTTTGACCTTTCGCCGCGAATGGGTCCGGTGGAGCGCCAATCTCCGCGGCCGTGCAGTAGATCTCACTATTCGCAGCAACTTCAGCACCTTCTTTCACTGCACCAACCGCAAGATCACCCATTAAGCCTATCGACATGCCTGAATCCACGGCCAGTTTCTGGCATTCGGCCAGCTGCTCGGCGGCCAGCCATTGCAAATAACAGTGAAACCGGGGCTGATCGCCTTTAGCGCTGATCGACATCGCTCTCGATGATTCAAATGCGGCATAGTGTTCCAGCGCTATGCCCTGCTTGGCCACAAACTCTGAAAATTCGATAGCACGTTGACTATTGCGTTCAATATGCTGATCCAGGAAATGCTGAAACAGGGAATCAAACATGGCAAACTTGATACGCACAACAGCCGGATAGTCCACCAGTTCGGCAGCTCGAAGGCGCCTCAGGGAATGCTGGAATGTACGGCTGGCTGCGAGAGATTGGATTGCAGCACTCTCCGCAAAATCAGGTACCTGCTCCAGATCGATGTACAGCGGATTCAAAAAACCTCTGTGCGAAGGACTGTAAGGGCTGGAATAGTCCTCGCCGTGCAAATCAGGTGCATGCAGTGGGTTCAAGCCGATTATATCTGCGCCAAAGGCGCTGCTTAATTCAATCAGTTCGCGCAAGTCACTAAAATCACCGATGCCCCAATTGCGTTCAGAACGCAGCGTATAGAGCTGGCAACTGATGCCCCACCGTTTCCGCGGCGCACTGTGTTCGTTCTGCCAGTTACCGTCAAAGCAACGCGCGGGTGAAACTGCCAATGTGGTGCGTTCGTGCCTCCGCGGTTCACCAGAGCCAAGCTCAAACTGGTAATACCCGGGTTGCAATGAGGTAAGAGGCAAACGCTGAGCACAGTATTTCGTCGTACCGATGTAATACTCGCCCACTTCGGTAAGCTGGTCAGGAAAAAAAACACCGCGAGCAATGTCTTCACCGGCTGAGCTTATACAGTATTCAAACTCCTGCTCGACGTCAGCCGCTGACAGCCTGATATCAATGTGTTCAGCCGTGCCAATAGACGCGATGTGCATCGGCTGTAACCAGCGAAGCCATGGCTGGGCATCCAGGGCGTACACTGCTTGTTGGATCTGGCGCTCATTGCCAGGGTCATACGCCAGCGCTTCCAGCACTTTGAGTCTGTCTTCCCAGGGTACTTCTCTGCGCTGGCCATGATAGTCGTGGTACTCGGCGGCTACACCTTGCAAATAGAGTAGCTTTTCAATATCACTCATTGACTGCAGCGTCCAACTCGAAGCCACATAAACCACGTGCACACGAACGCACAGCCACTAATTCGCGCAGCTGGCAGCATTTGAAATTCAGTACATAGTGAGTCATCTGATCGCGTAGTATAACTTCTTAAAACGCATGATATTGGGTATTTCGCTAACAGCAAGCCCAAAAATCTTGTAGTTTAACTACTAAAGCGGACTGTGGCGTGTGCATAGACCAGCACACTGCTGTATTGGGCATACAAGTTCTGACAGACGATATCGTAGTTGCGCAAGAGCAATAAGCGGGACCTTGAACCCCGGGTAATCAGGTGACTTGTCGAAGTTCGCTGACAGGCAGCTCGGTGCTGAAGGCTGGCAAATCGCTGGTAATGGAATCATCGATTCGCTTTGTTATATTGGCTCAGCTCATGGGAAAGAGGCAACGATGATCCATACAAAGTGGTTAATGGCACTAACTCCGCCGATACGCCTTCATACCCAACCCAAATGACGCAATCAAATCTCGCATAACTTCCGCCACACCCCCACCAAAGGTATTGATCTGGCAGCGCTGGTATTCCCCTTCCAGCGCGCCCTGCAACAAAGCACCGGGGCTACCGCGTCTGAGCATGCCTTGCGACCCCATTATATCGCTGAGTTGACGCACAGCGTCGATCACTACTTCTGTACTGTATACCTTCATCGCAGATGCAAATGCGGGGTCTGGTTCGTCTCTATCCGTTTGCCAGGCGGCTTGTGCGTTTAAAATCCGCATGGCTTCCAGTTGGTTATGAACGCGGGCCAGCGTCATTTGCACCCATGGCGTGTCGATCGGCCGACCGGCATCACCGTTTGCTTCACGCGACCAATCCAGCACATCACGGTACAGCATCAGCGCATTTATTCCTGCGGCGGCCAAACCAATACGTTCGTGGTTTAGCTGCGACGTTATCAACTTCCAGCCGCCATTCAATTCCCCGGCAATCATAGTCTCAGGGCAACGAACGTCATCGTAATAGCTAGCATTGGTGCGCACCCCACCACCTGTAATGATGGGTGAATAGCTAAAGCCTGGCTGGTCGGTGTTAACCATAAAAATCGTGATGCCGTTGTGCGGTCTTGACGCATCGGGGTCAGTGCGCGCAGCCAGCCAGATATAATCGGCTGCTTCTGCACCGGAGGTAAACACTTTGTTGCCGTTAATGACATACTCATCGCCCTGCTTTACCGCCGAAGTACGCAATGACGCCAGATCAGTACCCGAGTTGGGTTCGGTATAGCCAATGGCGAAGTGAAGCTCGCCAGCCGCAATCTTTGGCAGAAAGAAATTCTTGTGCTCTTGCGAGCCATGCGCAATCAACGCCGGCCCTACGGTATTGACGGTCACGAAAGGAAACGGCGCTCCCGATACGCGAGTTTCTTCAAAGAAGATAAGTTGCTCCAAGGCGCCAAAGCCTTTGCCGCCATATTCTTTAGGCCAACCCACAGTAAGCCAACCATCACTGCCAATCTGGCGGATAATATCTTTGTATGCATCACCGGATTCTCGGTGGTACACCGCTTCTTTGCGCTCAGGCGTCATCAGTTCCGTGAAGTAATCGCGAATTTCTTTGCGCAGTGCGAGTTGTTGTTTGGTGTATTGGATTTCCATAAGAGACTCCTGCTTATCCCTTGCCAGGCAATTGCACGGTTACGTTCGCTGTCACGTGATGACCCAGTGAGTTGGCGCCCACAATTTTTAGCTCCACCAATTGCTGAGACCTATCTGTTGCCATTACCTCGCCGGAAAACACCATGCTGTCACCGGGGTAGTTGGGCGCCCCAAGCTTGATGCCAACTTTCTTCAATACACCCGCTGAGCCAGTCCAGTCTGTGACGTAGCGACCTACCAAACCATTTGTTGTCAGTATATTCATGAAAATATCCGGTGAACCCAGGGCCCTTGCAGCGTCTTGATCGCGGTGAACATCCTGATAATCACGGGTGGCTATTGCGGCACCGGTAATAAGCTTGGTCGTGATATCAATATTCAGTGGTGGCAGTTCATCGCCAACATTGACCTGCGAAAACTTCAAACTCATACGACAATCCCCAATTCATCGTTTTCCGCCAACAGCCGGCCCACACTGGCCAAGTGCTCCTGAGCGCCACCCAAACTGTATTCCAGCTGTTTGGTCCAGCGAAAGAATCGGTGAATGGGGTAGTCAATGTCTGAGCCAATTCCGCCGTGCAAATGCTGGGCCGTATGGCCTATTCGGTGCCCTGCTTCACAGGCCCACCACTTCGCGGTACGTGCTTCGGTTCGGGCGTCTTCGCCAACCGACAATTTCCACGCGGCAAGCATCACACTCGCTCGCAATGCCGCGCAGTCAACGTAGCCGTCCGCCGCCCTGTGGCTAACCGCCTGAAAGCTGGCAATGGGTTTACCGAACTGCTGTCGTTCAATGGTGTACTCGGCGGTTCTTTTCAGTACCTGTTCCACAACGCCCAACTGCAGCGCAGCCAGTGCGGTGCAGGATGCTTGCAACACCGTATCAACTTGCTTGCCTGTGCAAAGTATTCGTTCAGGGTCTATCTGCAGTTGCTCAAATGTGATCCGAAAATGGGCATGCCTGTAGCTTGTTTGTTGTTGCTCACACTGTATGGCGTCTAATTCTGGCCGCAGCACATACAGCGCCGGCTCTTTGTTGATGTGAAGACCAATCAAGATCGCTGATGCATGTTGTGCCCAGGCAACATCTTCAATGGTTCCGTTCAGCGTTTTTCCGTCACTGCGCAGTACCGAACCCATTCGCTCGCGACCCAGATCACCAAAGCCCAGTGTCAGGTGCGCGTTGCCCTCATACACCGCGGGTAGCAAGGCCTTGTTTAAATCCGCATCTGCAAACCGTTCCATCGCGTGCGCCACCACCGCACTTTGCCACAGCGGCACACCGGCCAGAACGCTGCCTTGCGCTTCCAGCACAGAACACAATTCCACAAAGCCAAAACCAACACCGCCGAATTGCTCTGCACCAATAACACCAATCAAGCCCGCCTCTCCCAGCGTTTTCCACAAGGCCGCATCAAATTCAGGCTGGTCATCTGGCCAGCTCTTTAGATAGTCGTCATCCACTTGCCCTTGCAGCACTTGCTGAGCCAAGGCTTCCACTGCGCTGTGTTCTTCTGATTTTGAGAAGTCCATTATCCAGCCTCCGATTCGGTACGATCATGCGGTTTGTATTTCAGAATACGAAACCGCATTTCGCCTACTTTCTCATCGCGCTGATTGCGATACTCCATTAACTGCGTCACAAAGTAACCCACGCCAAGCGCGGTGGTTTTTTGCTCTGAAATGGCCTCAATGCTCGAGTAACTTTTAATGTCATCGCCTTCGGCGATTGGCTGAAAGTACTCCTGCTCGCAATTGGTAGCCACAACCGCCTGGTAACCTGCTGCGTCCAGCACATCCAATGCCGGCACCGGGTGGCGTTCATCGGAACCCTGCGGGTGAGTACCCCCGAAGCCCACCATTGTCCACGCTTGCAACATGGTGGGTGGTGCCAGTACACCGCTGCCATCACCGCCAATAGTTGCAGCAACAGCAGGGTCGGAATAGACTGAATTGGTGTCGCCCATGGCGTCGCACCAATGCCGGATCATGGCCTTGTTGCAGGTATCCCACCCGAGGTAGGGTCCGCGCTCCACGCCCACGCTGTCTTGCAACTGCTGTTCGAATTCCTTCTGGTCCAATGCATTACTCTCTCTGCAAATCACGTACGCTAGTGTGCAAGCTCTGTGGCGGCTTACCAGTTAAGAATACGTAAACGTTGTGGGCCCGGTTTATTGGCTATTTCATTGTTCATACCACAACTGGCATAAATCGGTCTATGGCGGCACAATGCAGGTTTTAATCCTCGCTCTGGAGTTCGACGTGCGTTTCATTGCTCACTCACTGCTGTCGCTGGGCGCTGCAGCCCTGATTTCTTTGTTCCTAGCCTCGCAGCACGTGTCGGCGGATGAGTCCGTTCTCAATTCAGGCGATACCCAGGCTTTGCACAGCCTGAAGGCCCAGGCTCTGAACTCTGACCTGTCTTACGAAATCCTGGAATCCTTAACCACTGAAGTAGGTGCACGCCTGGCAGGCACGCCCGCGGATCAGAAAGCGATTCAATGGGCTGTGCAAAAAATGAAGGATCTTGGCTTTAACAAGGTATGGACTGAAGACGTTGAGATTCCGGCCTGGGACAGGGGCACACTGGATGTAAAAATCAGCGATCCGTATCAGCATACGTTAACCGGCTTGACGCTGGGCGGCAGCGTAGGCACCAAGGGACGGGCGCTGAACGCTGAAGTGGTGGAATTTGTCGATCTAACGGCATTGCAGGCGGCCGAGCCAGGCAGTATTGATGGCAAAATTGCCTACATTTCCAACCGTATGGTTCGACATATCGAAGGCCGCGGCTACGGTGTGGCTGTGCCCGCTAGAGGCGCTGGTGCCAGTATTGCAGCAAGCAAAGGCGCCAAAGCCTTGATCATTCGATCGATTGGCACCGGTGACCACCGCTTCGCCCACACGGGCGGCATAAAGTACGCCGATGAGGTAGCACGAATTCCGGCCATTGCAATCAGTAACCCGGATGCCGATTTACTTAGCAGAGTTCTGACGCGGGGCAAGACCAGTGTCACACTCAGCTCAACCGCCAAACGACATGACGACAAGGTACGCACCACGGCCAATGTGATAGGAGAAATAACAGGTAGCCAAGCACCCGATGAAATCGTGGCCATTGGCGCTCATCTGGACAGCTGGGACGTTGGTACGGGCGCGATGGATGATGGCCTTGGCGTGGCAATCACCATGGCGGCCGCCGCCATGATTGGCCAATCGGAGATTGCGCCCAAACGCACCATTCGCGTTATCTTGTACGGTGCGGAAGAAATCGGCTTTTATGGAACCAAACAATACATGATTGACCATGCAAACAGCGTTGATCAGCACATGATTGGTGCGGAGTGGGATTTCGGCCTGGGCCGCATTTTTGAATTGCGCCCGGGTGTCGGCGAACAATCGCTGGCCGCAATTCAGGTTTTAGGCAGACACCTTCTGGATCTGGGCGTGCTGATGGGCAAAGGCAACGACGCCCAGGCACAATCAGACATGAGCCTGCTCAGCAAAGCAGGCATGCCTGCGGTTAATTTTATGCCCGATGGCAGCCGCTACTTCGACTACCACCATACCGAGAACGACACCCTGGACAAGATTGACCCGGACGACCTCAAGCAAAATACGGCGGTATACACCGTGTTTGCGTGGTTTGCAGCGCAAAGTGGCGTGGATTTCAGGCGCTAGAAGCGAAACCGAAAATCAACGCCAACTGTGCGCTCTGCGTGTTTCGGCACGGATTGCACATACGCGTTTTGAAAAAAGAAGCTGGGTAAGGAACCAATCGCAGTTACATAGAACTCATCAAACACGTTCTTAACGTACAGATTTGCGCTCCATTGTTCATCCTGGGATACCAGCTTTACAGCAACATCAACAATTTCATATCCGTCGATGCGGCTGTTAACGTCTTGCGCGAGATCAAATAACACATCGTCTTGTGCACGCACCGTGGTCTGCAGCACTACATCAAACAAACTGTCAGTTTCAATTGTGTACTGTGCGCTAACGCTTGCTTTCCAATCGGGCGAAAATGGCATTTCTCCGCCCGAGAGGTCCTGATCACCATTCGGGCACTCGCCGCGCCCGGTCTGTCCGAAGCTGCAGTTACCGCCGGGATAACTGACAATCTCAGCATCAATCACCGCAAGTCCGCCGGAAATCCTTAAATTTGGGGTTGGCATAGCAACAAAGTCTATTTCAATACCTTCCGTTTGCACTTCACCTGCATTTACCAGGGCGAAACTGCCGGGTTCATCTTCTGGATCACAGCCGGGGTTATCGGCCGGGCAGTTCGGGTCGCCGTCCGGATCAAAGAACGCCTGCCCCTGGAAGTCTTCATACGTCGAATGAAACAGTGCCACATTCAGGCGTAAGCGACGGTCAAACAATACTGATTTGAAGCCCAGCTCCCACGAGTCCGACGTTTCAGGATTGACAGGCATCAACGTGGTTGGATCAGTCCCGAAGGTCACATCATAGGCTGGCCCTTTATAGCCCTGAGTGAAATTTAGATACGCCAAACCGTCGTCAAACGGTGTCCATTCAAGTGACAACTTGCCAGACAAATCGTCTTCATCGGTGCCACCTGGTGTGGCGCCGATCGGCGCAGGCACACCCACCGGAAAACCTTCGCGGGTACGCGCGAAAATGAAATCCAATTGATCATCGGTAAACCGCAATCCTGCGGTTAAGCGCCAGCTATCCGTAAAATTGTAGGTAGCCTGACCGAACGCAGCCCAGTTGGTCGTGTCGACTGAAAACGTGCTGATGCCTGTGCCGGGCTGCTGGCCAGGAAATTGGAATTGGCGTGTGAACTGACGTGCCACTGTTTGATCAAAATAAAACAGACCCAAAATATAGTTCAGGCGTCCATCCGCAGGTGATGCTAAACGCAGCTCCTGGGTAAACTGTTCCTGATCCGTCGCGCCCGTTTGAAAGAAGCCCAGTGGAGAAGTTGGTCGACTGTCATTGTCAGTAAGTGCTGCTATAGATGCTTCGCGATAGGCTGTGATGGATGTCACCAGGAAGTCACCGACTGACCAGTTCGCCGTCAGCGAATGCCCCCAGAGCTCCTGATCACTGGCGTTAAGACCATTCAGGTTGACGCTGGTGTTTTCCGGCCCGGGCATTACAGGCGCAATCTCATCCAACGCCGCTTGCAGAGCACCGATATTGATTCCCGGGTCTGGGTTTGCGCTGCGCAGGGTGTTCACCGTGCAATTGCAATCCATGCGCGCGTAGTCGCTGCTCCAAAGTAATTCCAAATCATCACTCGCATTCCAGCGAAACTTGGCGCGCCCGCTCCACTCGTCACGATTGTTCAGGTCTTCGCCGCCCGCCACATTGTCTATCCAGCCTTCCGTTGTGCTACCAAATCCCGATACACGGTAGCCAAACGTATCGTTGATTGGACCTGATACGTTGAAGCCCGCCCGATAGGCCTGCCCTTGTTCCACACCGAGCAAGGTGTCTACCGAAAATTCATCCGAAGGGTTTTGCGTGATCAAATGCACCACGCCGGCCGTAGAGTTCTTGCCAAACAGAGTACCCTGAGGACCACGCAACACCTCTACCCGTTCCAGGTCCAGCAATTGCATAAAAGCACCTAAGGATCGCCCCATCACCACACCGTCCACCATGGTTGACACGCTGGGTTCAGCCGCCGTACTAAAACTCTGCGTGCCAATGCCGCGAATATTGAACGAGGTTTGCCGGTTGTTACTGCCCTTCTGCACGTTCAATGAGGGCACCAGTGTGGCAAGATCTTCAGAACTGTGAATTTGATTTGACAGTAAGTCAGCCGCTGTCAACGCAGTTACGGCAATAGAGACATCCTGCAGGCTTTCTTCGCGTTTGGTGGCCGTTACGATCACCTCCTCCAAATACCCCTGTTGCGCTACTGTGGGGTTTGCGCCGGGCAACAATGCAAAGGCCAGCATGGAAGGCAGTATTACTTTAGATTTCACAATGTGTTCCATTTTTCTGATTAGAATAACCCGGAAATGGTGCGCCAGCTGCTGCGCGAATGCAAGTTTGATGACAGGATCAACACATTTGAAAGGGAAAGGCCACAACGGCCATCAGCACTCGCAGGTTCCTAACGTCGCCAGCGAACTAAAGTGCCTCAAATCGATTCTTCGCGCGATTTTTACGCACATGCGCAGAATTGAACACCTGGCCATTCATAGCGATCCATACGCCATCGCCAGCCACCTGTAATGCGCCAATGGCACAGCCGATGTTAAAGATGGCGTCCGTACTCTTGAAAGCAGCCGGTTGCAATGCCCCGGTCAACACAATGCACTTATTTGAGATTTCCTGTAAACGTTGCGCAGTGTGCACCATGGTGTCTGTGCCGTGCGTTATCAGTATGTGCGCGCTGTCGGATGCTGTAACGGCAGCAAAAATATCATCGCGATCTTTATCGGTAATTTCCAGACTGTCTTTGCGCATGAGGGGCACCACATCGTAGACAAAACCGACGTTCATTACGCGCAGCAAGTCGTCGATCACCGGGTCGCCAATCTTGTAATCACTGAGCGCGTCAAAGTAGATTTTATCTATCGTGCCACCGGTGGTGATTATATGCAGCTTATCTAGCATAGGGCGCTCTCTAGTTGATCAGGCTGGCGAATTCCTTTTCGTACTTCTTGTTTTGTTTTTTTGATACACCGCCCAGCACATTAATAGCATGGCGAGTGCGTGCCCTGCTGATGTCAGGACCCAATAATGCCATTGCATCCATCACGGAAAATGTCGCTGTTGACCCTGATATTGCAACGAACAATGGCGCCAGAAAAAGTTGCAGCTTTATGTCCATTAACGTCGCGAGCGACTTCAAGGTGTCAAACAACGCATCGCGACTCCAGTCGCTTTGCCGTTCTAATGACCACAGCACAAACTGCAGCACTTTGACCTGATCTGCACGCTCTAACTTGAGTGAATCGAAGTCGTGCTCGCTCAAGTCCAGCAGGCCTGAGTACAAATGGCCAATAGCCGGTGCTACATCCGATAGCTTCTCAATTCGTGGCTGAATCAGTGGCAAGGCAGATTTCAAACGGGCTTCGTTGAATGCCCAGTCTTTCAAACGCTGCAGTAAATCGTCCTCACTCAAATCGTCGCGTATCCATTGCCCGTTCAGCCAATCGAGCTTTTCTACGTCAAAAATTGGCCCGCCCAATGAAACCCGGCTGAGATCAAACTCCGCCTGCATTTCTTCCAGGCTGAACTTCTCGCGCTCATCAGGCATAGACCAACCCATGCGGCCCAGATAGTTGGTTAAGGCCTCCGGCAAATACCCCATGCGCTCATAGTATTGAATACTGGTTGGGTTCTTGCGTTTGCTCAGCTTGCTTTTGTCCGGGTTGCGCAACAACGGCAGGTGACAAAGCTGTGGCATAGTCCAGCCAAAATAGTCGTACAGCAACTGGTGCTTGGGTGCAGAATTAATCCATTCTTCACCACGAATCACATGCGTGATTTCCATCAGATGGTCATCGACCACATTGGCCAGATGGTAGGTTGGTAAACCATCAGCCTTGAGCAGCACCTGCATATCCACTTGCTGCCACTCAATCTCAATTTCTCCCCTTAGCATGTCTTGTACCCGGCAGCTGCCCTGCTCCGGTATTTTCATTCGGATAACATGTTCATCACCAGCGGCCAGGCGGCGCTGAACTTCCTGCTCACTCAGCGCCAAACCCCGCCCGTCATATTTGACTGGCAACCCGGCGGCCATTTGCTCGCGCCGCATCTCATCAAGCTCGTCAGCGGTAGCAAAGCAATAAAACGCATTGCCCTGCTCAACCAGCTGTCTTGCGTACTCTGCATAGATCTCGGACCGCTCGCTTTGCCGATAAGGGCCGAAGTCACCACCCACATCCGGGCCTTCATCCCAATCCAGCCCTAACCAGCGCAGGGAATCGAAAATGGCTTGCTCGGATGAAGCCGTGCTGCGCGCGGCATCCGTATCTTCAATACGAAGAATAAATTGACCACCGTGCTGCCTGGCGAAGCACAGGTTAAACAGCGCGATATAGGCAGTGCCTACGTGCGGGTCGCCAGTGGGAGAAGGCGCTATTCGGGTTCTAACGGGCATAAGTGCGGAACTGCAGTTGGGAAAAAGCGGATTATAGTGGTTTTCTACGTCGCGCGCGCCGCCCGGCTTTTGCGGTATTCTAGCGGTCCTTTTTAACTTAGTACGCCGCGTTTAGCCCCTGATGTACCACGCCAGCCGTTTTTCGGTCGCTCCCATGATGGATCTGACGGATCGCCATGCGCGTTATCTACTGCGCCTGATCAGCAAGAGAGCGTTGCTGTACACCGAAATGATCACTGTTGATGCGTTGCTGCATGGAGATCGAAACAGGTTATTGGCCTACCACCCTGCCGAGCACCCTCTGGCCTTGCAGCTTGGCGGCAGTGACCCTGAAAAGCTGGCTGAATGTTGCAAAATAGCCGAGCAAGCGGGCTTTGATGAGGTCAATCTGAACGTTGGCTGCCCTAGTGACAGGGTACAGTCTGGACAAATTGGCGCTTGTTTGATGCTGGTGCCCGATACGGTCGCACGCTGTTTCAACGCGATGCAAGAAGCGTGTTCTATACCGGTCACCGTGAAATGCCGGCTGGGCGTTGATGAACAAGACCCGTATGACACACTGCCGCTATTCGTCACTAAAGTACATGAGGCCGGTTGCCACTCGTTCACTATTCATGCCCGTAAAGCCTGGCTCAAAGGCTTAAGTCCCAAGCAAAATCGTGACGTGCCGCCATTGGACTATGGCCTTGTGTATGACATTAAACGCCAGTTCCCAGGCATCCGAATCATCATTAACGGCGGCGTGGATTCTGTAGCCGCGGCGCGTGAGCATCTGAGGCAGGTTGATGGCGTAATGATGGGGCGCAAAGCGTATTACGAACCCTACACTCTGCAACACATAGATCAGGCTGTTTTCGAAGAGCGGACATGCGGGCCGACGCGAGAGCAAATATTTGCAGACTACCTGCATTACGTTGAGCAACAACTCGCAGAAGGTGTTGCTCTAAAACATATGAGCAAACATATACTCGGCTTGTTCCATGGTGTACAAGGTGCACGAGCATTTCGCAGACACATCAGCGAAAACGCCTACCGGGCAGGTGCGGGCATAAACGTGCTGAGGGAAGCGGCCAGTAAACTGGTCAGCTAAATCGCCTTTGTCGGCGCAAACACCGGGGTTACCCCAGGGCGCGTCGCACTATACAATGCCAACAAAAAACCACCTACCAGGATCTTATGAACAAACTGGAACAACTCAAACAAATGACCGATGTGGTTGCCGACACGGGTGATGTGGAAGCAATCGCCAAATTCACGCCATTGGACGCCACCACCAACCCTTCATTGTTGCTCAAGGCAGCCCAGCTACCCCATTATCAGGCGCTGCTAGAGCAAGCCACGCGGGCTGCTAAAGACTTTCAGGGCAGCTCGGCTGAGCAGCTGGCGTTTTGCGTGGATCAGTTTGGTGTATTGGTTGGCAATGAAATTCTGGGCATCGTACCCGGTCGTGTCTCTACCGAGGTTGATGCCCGACTGTCGTTCAACGAGGCAGCCATGATTGAGCGCGCACAACGTATCACCCGTCTTTATGCTGACCAGGGCGTTGGTTCAGAGCGTATTCTGATCAAGTTGGCCTCTACATGGGAAGGTATTCGCGCCGCGGAAACCCTGGAAGCGCAAGGCATTAACTGTAACCTGACCCTATTGTTCGGCTTTGCCCAGGCGGCAGCCTGCGCCGAGGCCGGCGTGTTTCTCATTTCGCCGTTTGTGGGGCGAATTCTGGACTGGTACAAACAAAACACCGGCGAAACGTACACCGCGGAGACAGACCCCGGGGTGTTGTCAGTCAAACGAATCTACAATTATTACAAGAAGCACGATTACACAACAGTGGTGATGGGCGCGAGCTTTCGCAACACCGGCGAGATTGAAGCGCTGGCAGGGTGCGACAGGCTGACCATCAGTCCTCAACTGATGGATGAGCTCGCTGCAGACACTGGGCAGTTGAGCAGACAACTTGACCCAGACACCACCAATGACGAAGACCAGCAGCGTTTGTCCTGTGATGAAGCAATGTTTCGCTGGCAACTCAATGAAGACGCTATGGCAACCGAGAAGCTGGCTGAGGGTATTCGTAACTTCGCAGCGGATCAGGTAAAGCTGGAAGCGCTGATTACAGGCAGCTGATATGTTTACCCGACTCTTTAAGTTAATCGATTTGCCCGAACCGGAGAACCCCGGGGTGGGCGTTGAACTCGCCTCGGCAGCATTGCTAATGGAAATTGTGTATGCCGATTACAACCGCGACAGCGAAGAAATCGATACCGCCAAAAAAGCGCTGAGGGCGTCCTTCTCTTTGCCGGAGCATGAACTGGAGGCTGTATTAAACAAAGCAGAGGAACTGCACGCCGGCTCAGTCTCTATCCACCCGTTTATTGAGGCCATCAATGACGAGTTTGATGAGGCGTCAAAGTATCAGCTGATTGTCAATCTTTGGCGAGTTGCAATGGCAGATGGTGAGCTGGACAAATTCGAGCAACACTATATTCGAAAAATTGCAGAATTGTTGTACGTACCACATACGGAATTTATTCGCGCCAAACTGCAAGTGTTCGACGACATGGAATCCGGCGAAACATAAGAGAACAAAAAAAACACACGAGATAAGGCGCTCAGGAGGGAATTCTCCGAGCGCCTCGCTGTCTACATGGACAGTGGTATGGTCTTCTCGACCAGTATTATCAAGTATACATCCCCACAGAATTTTGTCTTCGAATCGTTTGTACTAAGCAGACAGGCTGCTAATCGCTTCGAGATATATACTGCAAACTTGGGGCCAGGTTAACGGAACTCAGGCACACGGCGAATCACAGTTGCCGCAATCGGCAATCTAACGGATTGACTCTTCTGGAAGAGCGCTTTTTATGCCTTCGTCTATCGGCATCTGGTCACGACTGACACCGGATTGCTGTAAGGCCAGAATCAACAGCTCGCGCATTTCTGCTAATTTTGCCTGGTAGTTTCGTTGTTGCGCCAGGTTGTTAAGCTCCATTGGGTCAACAGCCAAATGGTACAGTTGTTCAAGATGTCGAAGCGGGCCGCCATCTCCGTGTGGATGACGAGTGTATTTCCAATCATCCGTTCGCACTGAACGAACATTTGGCGTGTAAGGAAACTGCTGCTCGTAATTGTATTCGTATAACCAGAAATCACGCCACTTGCTTGCTCGCCCTTCAGCAAGAGCAACCCAGGACATGCCTTGTGCGTCCGGCAGCACTGGTGCGCCGGCCAGTTCTACAAGACTCGGGGCAAGATCAATATTCAACACCTGCTGTTTGACGACGGTTCCCGCGGCAAATCTTGGCGGGTAACGAACGACCAATGGCACACGGGTACTTGCTTCATGGGCCGTTCGCTTGTCAATCATGCCGTGCTCACCCAGCAGGAAGCCATTGTCGCTGGCAAAAACGATGATCGTATTATCGAGTATCCCTTGCGCCTGCAAAGCGGCATAGACTCGCCCAACGCTGTCGTCCACTGAGTTGATCGTGGCAGTGTACGAGCGAACAAAGCGTTCGAAGTCAGTCACAGCACTGGCCGATGAATCCGGATAGTGTTCACGAAAACCGTACAAAGGCCCGTATATTCCGTGCCAGGTATTCAGGCGCTCGGTCATCCAGCTCGGCTTGTTAGCAAGCTGGTGCCTGCTGTCAGGGTAAGGCACTGACACATGATCATACGTACGCTGGTACTTTTGTTCCGGAATAAACGGCCCATGCGGTGCTTTGTGACCAATCAATAACGCAAATGGTTTGCCCGGAGTACGTTTGTTCTGCAACCAGTCCAGCGCCATGTCGGTTACCGTTTCCGTGTAGTAGCCGTCCACCTGGCGACGTTCACCATTCACATTGAATTGTGTGTCGTAATACTTGCCTTGCCCTTTGTGGGTTATCCAGTAGTCAAAGCCCGGGCGCTTACTGTCGTCTTGCTCACCCATGTGCCACTTGCCGATATAGGCCGTTTCAAATCCGGATTGCTGCAAGCTGCGCGGAAAACTCTGCAGGCTTAGCGGATAATCGGTGAAGTTATTGGCTACACCATGCGTGTGAGCATACGTGCCGGACAAGTAGGAAGCCCGACTCGGCGAGCACAATGAGGTGGTAACAAACATATTGTCAAACCGCACACCTTCAGCAGCCAATCGATCGATGTGAGGAGTATTGATGCCTAACAGCGGCGCGGCATGATAACCAACCGCATCGGAGCGCTGGTCATCAGTCAGAATAAATACGACGTTCGGGGGTGCCAGCTGGGGTTTGGTCATGCATGCGAGTAATCCCACGCTGATGCAGCCCAGGAGTACAGCGACGCGAATTGCTCGTCGAGGCGTGTGGCGGGAGTTTACGTTCAGCGATTCAGTCGGCATGCGTCGTTTGCTGCGGGATCCTGTTCCAAAGCGTTCACTAAATCCTTAAAACACGCCGCGTTTTCTTCGCTAAGTCCCATCAGGGTACGATGCGCTTCCAATACCTTCGCTTTCACTTCGTATTCAGACGATACCGCAATGGCCAATTCACCAAAGTCATCTATTGTCTCAATGCCATGATCTCGAATATCAAATATACGTTCAAAACACATACTGGTCAGCAAGCGGGTGATGCTGCTATCAGTAGAGACGAGAATCGGTTTGAAATTGAACTTTTGCTTGGTCTGGATTGCTATTTTTGCGAGCAAACCCAGTGTGGTACTGTCCAGCCCGTCCACGTCGCTCAAGTCAATCGCAACGCTTGTAAAATCATCCGCCGCGAGCATTTGCTCAATGAATTCATCGAACGCTGTCGACAAAGTAAGCCTGACATCCCCCAACAAGCGCAGCACGTAAACTCCATTGTTGCTCGCTTGAAGAATCTTTCCGGCTTGCATGCTTGACCCAGGCTACGGTGCTGGTTTGGACACCATGAAAACGGCAATATCATCGGGTGCCGCTTTCATTTTGTTGAGATCCAGCGAACCAATCAAGCCATCAAGCGACAGCGCTTGCTTTGAACAGCGTTGTAACAGCTCTGCTTCTTTGTCCACCAGGTCTTTCTGGGGCAACATTTCCAGTATACCGTCGGTAAACAGGGCCAGCGTAAACTGCTCCGGCAGATCAATGCCGCGCTCCTCGTATTCCGAATCTGGCGCAATTCCGACTGGCATACCTTCGCCGGCAATATAGACAGCCTTCCCACCGCTTGTCACCAGCACCGGGCACGGCAAATGCCCAGCATTGCTGTACACCATGTGGTTGGTTTGCGTGTCCAGGCAGGCGACAAACATCGTAATGTGCTTGCCTAGATCCGTTTCCAGCAGTTCTTCATTGGTTTTTTTCAGCAACTTGGCGGGCGACAGTATCGACTCGTCATTTTCACGACCATAATTACTGCGCATCCTGGCCGTCAGGTTTTTCAACAGCACGGTAACAAACGCAGACGACGCGCCGTGGCCAGATACATCGGCAATCATAAACACGATATGGTGGTCACCGACCGTTACATACTCGACGAAATCGCCGCTCAGATACAAGGAAGGGATGATCTTATGGTCGAAATGATAGCCCAGCAACTCTTTGGGTGCTGACGGCAGCATCTTCATTTGAACATGCCGCCCTGCCTGCTGGTCTTTCTCCAGGGCAGCAACGTGTGTTTTCAGCTCACGATTAGTGCGTTCCAGCTCACGGCGGTAACCGGCATTCTCGCGGCGCAATTTGGCGCGCTCCAGGCTGCGGTGAATCGAATGCTCAAGCACCTCAAGATCGAGAATGGGTTTGATCAGGTAATCAGTCGCGCCTATTCGCAATGCCTCAACCACATCGGCCATTACACCGGCACCGGAAATAACGACTATCGGTGTGTCGTGGTCTTCGCTGGATATCTGGTGAAGCACACTGATTCCGTCAAGACCGGGCATGCGCAGGTCGCACACCACCAGATCCGGTTGCTGTTTACGGAAAATCTCCAGGCCAGTCAGCCCATCATCCGCCAACATGACATCGAAGCCGCTATCTTGCAGATAAGCAGCGATGCTTTGCCGGATT
Source organism: Gammaproteobacteria bacterium (assembly GCA_030429735.1). Lineage (GTDB taxonomy): Bacteria > Pseudomonadota > Gammaproteobacteria > Pseudomonadales > JAUIET01 > JAUIET01. The sequence goes on along the minus strand of JAUIET010000009.1, from coordinate 3,250 downwards.
ACACGATCATCGTCGATGACCAAAATACGTTTGGCAGTGCTCATTTAATTGGGTGTGATTGGGCGGCGATATGAGACTACGGGATTGGCGATAGTGTCAGTAAACTCGAAGTTGCGCACGGTACTTGTTTACTCCGCAAGATGCAAGTTTTCACACTCAATTGACTGTAGAACAAAAACGCCTAGACTAACCACACTGTAGTTTCCTCCTTCCACACCTGTTTAGACCACGAGGCCTTCATGAGTTCCACGCCTGCTCAATCCGACAATACTGACAGCAGTGAAAACAAGCGCGCGTTTATTCGCTTGAAACTGAATAGCAAAGTCACTCTCGAGGCCAGCAATGGCGAACAATTTGAAGGTCGCTGCGAAGACATGAGTGGCGCCGGACTAATGGTCGCCAGCGACGCGGCGGTGGCTGTGGGTGATGAATTGGTCGCTCGCATTGAGTCGAAAGGTTCAGTCATTGTCTATCACACCACGGTCAAGCGAATCGTTGACGCAGATGGCAAACGCAAGCTGGCACTCTCGATTGACAATATTCTCGACTGAACGAACGCACTTGCTGCCCGGGGTTGGCAACAACCCGGGGCGGCGCTAGCTACTCCACCACATTCTACCTGCTCTACCAGCCACGTTTACGCTATTCGCTAGCTGCTTAGAAGTCTTCATCGCCAAAATCGTCCTCAACAGCACCGTCTTTGACCTGATATTCGCGATCTTGCAGATACGCATCGCGCACAAAGACATACTCATCGCCGGTAACCAGCTCTTCAACATCCAGTGCATTGGCGCGCAAATCCAGGTAATAACCTGCCACCGTTGAATAGCGGACCCATTCCTGGTCGATGTAGGCGATCGGGTTACTAAACGAGTCTGGCACCAGGCTGAAGGCATCACGAACATTGCTGGGGCCGATCAATGGCAGCACCACATAAGGCCCTGGAGGAACCCCCCATGTACCGAGGGTTTGACCGAAATCTTCTGGTTGGCGCTGCAAACCGGCCTTGGATGCTACATCAAAAAAGCCGAGCAATCCTACCGTAGAATTCAATAAAAGCCGGCCGGTATCCACACCGGCTTTCTTTATCTTGAGCTGCAGCAGATCGTTGATAATCGTGATCGGTTCACGAATATTGCGGTACATATTAGTGACCCCATCATCCACGATCTGCGGCGTAATAAACTCATACGCGGTTGCAACCGGCTTGACTACCCAGCGATCCCCGAATTGATTGAACGCATCAACTTTCCTGTTCCACCCTTCCCACGGATCAGACTCACTGGCGCTCAGGGGCTGAGCCCAAGCCATGACCAGTACGAGAAGGAGAAATGGCGTACGCATACTCATGTCCTTATAAGACCACTTTTTCAGTGTGTACCTAAGATAATATCAAGCCGCCGTAATTTATCCAGCGTAATCTGGCCACTGGCGACCAGCTGCTCAGGGTCAGAATGCTGCATTTCAGTGGCCAATGCCAATAGCGCATCTCGCCCGCTCGCGCAGCTATTTTCGGCCAGCAAGCCCAGCATCCGAAGCGTCACCTGGTTGCTGTGCATAAACTTTACTTGATCATCACGATTGCGGTACACAATCAGAAACGTCGGCTGCTCAGGCGCCTCAGCGGGTTCAAAACCCGGCCCTATTTCATGCACCGGGAATTGATAGGCCAGGCACATGGCCAGAGGCGACACCAGCGGCCGCCCGGCTAACAGATCCCCATCACGCTGATGTGGGATTGAGCTCAAGTCTATATCGGCAAGATCCAGGGCAATTTCAACCCACTCGTAGTGCGCAAGTTCCGCCAGAAAAGCAGGCTCTTCGGCATGCACTGCCCTGTCAGATTGCAGGTAGTGAACAAACTCTTGCGTGATTTCAGTAAAGTACGGAGTGGAGCACGCATGGCCTCGCATAAAATCGCGAATCAGGGCGTGCCAGTGTTCATCTGCGAAAAGCTTACGTGTAATCGGGAAGCCACGGCGCACAAACCCCTCAATATTATTGTAAAAAAGGTCTCGGTAGATTTTAAGGCGGCGCTCTTCAATGCCTGCCGGCGGCGGATTCACCTCAGGATCACGGATATGGTCAGTAAGCTGGGTTTGCAAGTCGTGGGTTTGCGCCAATGACAGGCTCAATGGACTTTCCTCCCTATACAAAGCCGCATCAGCCTCGCCCTGCAGTTTGGGTAGAATCAGCGCTCATTGCTTCTTGCATTGCACGAATACTTTGCACCTCGCTCAACAGTTGCGGGATTGGTGGAATGTTAAAGTCTCGTTCCAGCAACGTGGGCAACACACCAAACCGCTGGTAGGCCAGGCGGAGCAACTCCCACACCGGGTGAATAACGTCCGCTCCGTGCGTATCCACGCGTAGATCCTCGGCTTCAACGTAATGCCCTGCAATATGAATGTAATGAGCTCGATCAACAGGTAAACCGTACAGAAAGGTCTCAGCATCGTAGTTATGGTTGATGCTGTTGACGTAAATGTTGTTCACATCCAACAGCAAGTCACAATCTGCTTCGGCAATCACCGCATTTATAAACTCAAGCTCAGTCATTTCCTGGCCGGGTGCAGCGTAATAAGAGGCGTTCTCCAGGGCAATACGACGCTCGAGTATATCCTGTGCCTGGCGAACGCGTGCAGCCACGTAATGAACTGCTTCCGCGGTGAACGGTATTGGCATCAGGTCATAGAGCTGACCGTGATCACTGCAATAGGTTAGGTGCTCAGAATACAAACTGCAGTTGTACTCCGCCATAAAGTGCTTAATATCGTTAAGCAAAGACACATTCAGCGGTGCCACGCCACCGATGTCCAGTGACAGGCCGTGCAAGGTCAGCGGAAACCGTTCCGTGCAGCTATGCAATTGCTTTTTGAAGCGGCCGCCTATACCAATCCAGTTCTCTGGCGCTACTTCAAAAAAATCAACGTCTTCCGAGGCAATATCTGACAGGCGCGCAGAGAAGTCTCTTCTCAAGCCCAGGCCTGCACCCTTGATTGCGTTTGTCATTCGTGTACTCGCAGATGCAGAAACCGCCGGCAAGCCGGCGGTTCTGCGTTCAAGCGCTGGCGATGTTTAGCCGCCGCACTTGCCTTCACCGCATTTGCCTTCGCCGTCGCCCTTGTCATCGCCACCGCATTTGCCTTCACCGCATTTGCCTTCACCGTCGCCTTTGTCGTCGCCGCCGCATTTGCCTTCACCGCACTTGCCTTCACCGTCGCCTTTGTCGTCGTCGCCGCACTTGCCT
>JAUIET010000008.1 GCA_030429735.1 Gammaproteobacteria bacterium | reverse complement strand
CGTTCGACCTCGAGGTCAGAAATGCCTATGATATTACCTGTGTGGGACATCGGTGTTCTCCATTAAATTGATCGTCGCAAAATCAGTTTAATGAATGCCGGTGTCCCCCGTTAATGATGAAGAGCCGTTTTCAGGCGCTGTTTCCGGCACTATTTTCTGGCAATCCAGCATCTTCAGCGTCGGTCTGTGTCAGAATGGTCGTAGCAGACCAACGGACACTCGAAAAGTTCGATGTATAAACACCGTTTTTTGAGATGGAAAGCATTGAAATTGGGCGTACCATCATTATTATTAGTGTAGTTAGACAGGATTCCTTAAAGGAGAATCACCTATGAGTAGAGAAAATGACGTTCTGAGCACCAGCGGTTACGAAGTAGCAGCCAGCGCTGAAGTCAATAAGGTGCTACGCAACACCTACGCATTGCTGGCCATGACTCTGGTGTTTTCAGGCCTTACAGCCATGCTGTCTATGGCATTGAATATGCCACCGATGACCTATTTGATCAGTATTGGTGTTGCCATGCTATTAATGTGGTTTGTCATGCCCAAAGTCGCTAATTCCGCCAGTGGTATTGGCGTGGTGTTCGCGATAACAGGCCTGCTTGGTTTTGGCATTGGCCCGATCCTCAACCAGTACCTGGCACTGCAAAGTGGTGGTCAGGTTGTTGCAACAGCGCTGGGTGGCACGGGAGTTATCTTCCTTGCATTGTCTGCGTATGCGCTGACAAGTAAACGCGACTTTAGCTTCCTCGGCGGCATGTTGATGGTTGGCTTTCTCGTCGTACTGGGGTTTGCGTTAGTGAACGTATTTCTGCAAATACCCGCGATGAGCCTGATGATATCTGCGGTTGTTATTCTGCTGATGTCAGGGTTCATACTGTTTGACACCAGCCGCATTGTTAACGGCGGTGAGCGCAACTACGTTCTTGCGACCATTGGCTTATACATGACGATATTTAATATCTTCATCAGCCTTCTGAACTTGCTTGGGTTCGCCAGCGATGATTGAACGCTTTTCTGAGCGATCAACACACGGTTGAGAACCAACGGCGCCTTAGGGCGCCGTTTTTAGTTCAGAGCAGCTTGTGAATGACACAGGAGCACAAATACCATGACTGGAATGCAAATTGGACAGGCTTTGCTATTGCTGACATTCATCATATTGCTGTGGCCAAACGCCAGGCATTGGTTGAGCAACAGTCCAGAGCCCAGAGAAGGAGACTGGACGGCGGTTGCCCTACCTATTGTTGGCGTCGTGTTGTTTGTAATGCTACTTATGAATATGGTCTGATACCGAATGGTTTTTTCGCTGTTCATTAACCATGCCCCAATGACAGGTATTGATCAGAGCCCAGCCTTATTGACAGCCAAAGCAATTCTAGCCGGACAACATGAGTTATATCGCGTTTTCTTCTATGCCGACGGCGTGTGCCACTATAAAAGCGATTCAGATCTCTGCGATTGGCCCTGGCAGCGTCTTGCAGCAGCAACTTCAACAGACCTGTGCTTCTGCTCCGCGTCTGTCAAAAATCACAATGTGTCGCTTGCCAAGCATACCAATGTCAGCCTGGGAGGGCTGGTGCAACTGCTGGATGCACAAATGAACTCTGACCGTGTTGTCAGCTTGCGTTGACAAGCAATGGCTGAAACCAAAAACAAGGCCAGTACTTTGGTGACCGTGTGCGTAGATAATGACTCCGCACTGAGCCAGGCCGTTCCATTAATTCTGAGCTTTGCCTCAGTCGGCTGCCCGCCTTCGGTCTACTGTGAGATCAGCAAACTCAGTACAACATCGGTCGTACCGACGCAACTGGATCAATTGCAACAGCTCAGCGAATTTGGTGTTGAAGAGATCTTCGCTGATGAACGCACAGAGTACTTTTTAACTCAACACTGCCCGCTGTTAGGCGTAAAAGCAGCGAACGGACAAACACTCCGAGCATTGCAGTCACAAGCTCATGCCATCTATGCATTTTAGGGCGCTTGATAATGTCGACCTGCGTACACATTATTCAAACACAACTTTGTCAGGACAGGGCTGAGCAGTTGCTGCAGGCCTTATCGGCGACTGACGTGATCGTTGTTTCGACAGTGCATACGCGTACTCTGGATGCCTTGCGGTCGAATGACACAAACCCTGTCTATATCTTGTCTGCGAGTGAATCAGACCTAGCGCCGCACAATGATCGCACCAGGCATTTGAGCTACGCTGATTTCGTGGCGCTTTTAGCGGCTTGTACACACAGCCGCACATGGTAACCGGCCGCATTCATAAATCGTTTAGGTCTATTTTCGTGAACACTGTCTAATTATTATCCATTTGTACACTATTTAACCGATCGAAATCTATACTGATTACAAGGACGAACGTAAAGTGGTTCACGAAAGAACCCGGATTTTTGCGGTACATGGACGCGTTCCGCCACGCCCGGCAATGAATGCCGGCGTATACACACAGGAACAGATATGACTCAGGCCAATACAGTAGACCGCCCCGCTATCCGACCCACCAGACCGGACAAGGAGCGCGTGTTTAAGCAGAACTCTCACTGGTTTTTTAAAACCCGCGAAGGTGCGCCGAAAGGACCGTTTATCGATAAACAGCACGCCTACTGGGCGCTAGCCAAGCACATCCGCCAACAATGTTCTTTCAGATAAGGAGTTGTTATTTACCGGTAACCATTGGGGTTTTGGCTTTGCCATTTCCAGGCGTCTCTCACCATATCTTCGACATTGCGCGTCGCTTGCCAGCCCAGCTCTTTTTTTGCAAGGCTGGCATCCGCGTAACAGGTAGCAATGTCACCCGGCCGACGCGCAACAATCTCATAAGCCACTGACTTACCGGTCTCTTGCTCAAACGCTTTCAGCATATCCAACACCGAATAGCCATTGCCGGTACCCAGGTTATAGGTAACCACGCCAGGTTGCGCCTGTAGGCGCTCCAGCGCTTTCAGGTGCCCATTGGCCAAATCATCTACGTGTATGTAATCCCGCACACCGGTGCCATCCGGCGTTGGGTAATCGTTGCCAAATACCGACAGTTTTTCCAGCTTGCCAACCGCCACCTGGCTGATAAATGGCATCAAGTTATTGGGTATGTCCGACGGGTCTTCACCGATCGTGCCGCTGGCATGAGCACCCACCGGATTAAAGTAACGCAATAGCGCAATATTCCATGCGGGTTCGGATACGTGCAGGTCACGCAAAATTTCCTCAACCATCAATTTGGATCGCCCATAAGGGTTTGTGGCGGAGAGAGGAAAGTCTTCTTTAATAGGTACTGTTGCGGGGTCGCCGTAAACTGTAGCGGACGAGCTGAACACCAGGTTGTGAACATTGTTCGCAGCCATTACATCGCACAGGGTTAAGGTGCCCTGGATATTATTTTGATAATACATGAGTGATTTTGCGACGGACTCCCCGACTGCTTTAAGACCAGCAAAATGAATAACGGAATCAAAATCGTATTGATCGAATACCTTTGCCAAACCGTCGTTATCACGAATGTCCACTTTGTGAAATGGCAGGCTTGCTGAGGCAATAGACTCTACCCTTCGCACCGCTTCCTCGCTGCTATTGCAGAGATTATCCACCACAACAGCCTGATGCCCCGCGTCCAGTAATTGCACACACGTATGACTACCTATGTAGCCCGCACCACCAGTAACCAGTACTTTCATTTTCGATTCTCCTCGCAACCCTCTTATAATAGTCCAATAGCAGTGGATCGCTGATTCCGGACTACAAATTACCGCAAGCAGATCCTTGCTCCACTGACCAATGGTGCATCCACGCCGCGTCTGGCAGTCGCCATCACTCGATGATCTGACGTACAACTTTATTTTTGGAACAAATCGCTATTCATGAGTGAAACCAACAGCACAAACACGCCTCCAACCGTGCAGCAATATCAACAGCAACTGGCGCGAAAACTCAAGCGCGTGCACGACACGCTGGCCCCATTCACATCTCTTGCCCCAGCGGTGTTTGAGTCACCGTCCAGCGGCTATAGAATGCGTGCTGAGTTTCGGGTTTGGCACGAAGGTGATCAAAGTGACTATGTCATGTTTCCCAAAGGAAAACCCAAAGAACCCTATGTTATAGAGTCGTTTCCGGCAGGCTCAATCACCATCCAGCGGCTGATGCCAGCGCTGATGACTGTGATAAGAACGACGCCTTTCATACGTGATCGGCTGTTTCAGGTTGATTTCCTGAGTTCAACACAAGGTGATTGCGTCGTGTCGCTACTTTACCACCGCCCATTGGATGATCAATGGGCCGCAGCCGCTAATGAACTGCAGCAAGCGTTGCGCGTTCGGCTGATCGGTCGCAGCCGCAAACAGAAGATTGTACTGACGGCTGACTACGTGGACGAAGTATTCGAGGTTGACGGCCAGATTCTTGAATACCGCCAGTTTGAAAACAGCTTTACCCAGCCCAATGCCCAGATCAATCAGTCTATGCTTAACTGGACACACGACCGTTTGCGCAATCAGTCAGGCGATTTATTGGAGCTGTACTGCGGGAATGGCAACTTTAGCATCGCATTAGCTGGCGCCTTCGACAAGGTACTGGCCACCGAGCTGGACAAAACCGGCTTGCGTGCAGCAAAGCACAATGTGGAAAAAAATCGCGTAAGCAATATCGAACTTGGGCGCTTGTCCGCAGCAGAAGTAGCTCAGGCATTGTCTGGTGCCCGACATTTTCGCCGCCTGGCCCACGTGCCGCTAGAGCAATATAACTTCAGTACGGTGTTGGTCGACCCACCACGAAGCGGCCTTGACCCGGAAACACTCAGCTTTATTCAGCAGTTTCCAAATATCGTATACGTTTCCTGCAATCCTGATTCGCTGGCGAATAACCTGCAGCAGTTGAGTCGTACCCACCACGTGCTTGATGTCGCTGTTTTTGATCAATTCCCGTTTACGGAGCACATCGAATCCGCAGTCATTTTGCGCGCTCAGTAAACCTGAATGCCGAGCTCCGCCAAACGCTGTGGCAGCACTGAATCCAGCTGCGCAATGTCTTGTTCGTCCAGTTCCAGCAGGGTGAGCTGATGTTCGTTGCACCATTGCTGTTTCGCAAGCCGCTCGGACAACACCGCAGGCGGATCAGACGCATACCAAATATCAATGTACAAACCGTACTTAGGCAAATAAAAATCGCATTTGTAAGCCTCGTGCCCTGCCAGGTCGCGCTGGTAGGCGTGAGTTAGGTCCAGTAGATACAGCCATTGGCACAGTTCAGCCTCGGCCGTTGTTGCTAAAATGTGGCCATCAAGGGATTTAAAGCACACTGAACCCGATAGCTCGGTGGTGTTTCCAGCCTCAAACAAATCAGGCTCGTGGTCTTGCTGAGAGTGCTGAAGAACATTGATCGCGTTAAAGTGCGCGACCAACTCCGGTTCACTGAGTAATGAACGTGGCCAACTTGCATAGAATTTGCCTTCCGCTGTCTGCAGCTGGGTTGCGCCAAGAGCCGCGCCAGCGTCAGTGAGAAGCCAACCGGTAGATGTGTGCCGTATCCAACCGAGTTCGCGTAATACTCGATTGCTTAATCGTGCTGATCGACCGAAATGTTCGCCAATGCCACTGGCAGTGATCTGGGTTGCATCGGCAGCTGCCAGCAGCAGAGGGTGCTCAAGCAATTTTTCAGGCCAGACAATGTAGCGACCGAACGACTCGGAATCTCTGTACTCGCCGCCCTGCTCAACGCCTTTAGCAAGCAACTCCCAACTGGTATCGACGCGACGAATCCACTCGTAGTCCTTCAACAGTGTAAACAGTCGGCGCGATGACATCTGCAGCGCTTTGGCCAGGGCGGATGTTGAGACTGAACGTTGTTCCATCAGCGGCTCCAATTCTGGGCGCTATGGTACCCTAATCAGAGCCACAGACGGTGAATGTGACGCACTAGCGAACCGCGTTTTCCACAGGTTCTGTGCATAAATCTGGGTATAACTCTCCAACTGGACAACTATCCGGAGCCCATTGCTTCGAACAATTGCAGTCCAAATACTCCCACAGAAGAAATTAACCCTTATTTATCAGGTATTTAAAGAAATAAATTCGAATTATTCAAACTTATACACGCTAAACCTTTCATAATATTCCAATTATGTCTGCTTGTGCATATCTAGTGTCCCTAGGTTCCTACCATTGTGCTGGCTCTAAATGGTACGAACCTATGGTAAGGGGCACCAAACTACGCCTGCACGAAAGGGTTGCTGTTCTTTTCAGCGCCAATTCGTGTGGCTGGCCCATGCCCCGTGATCACCATGGCCTCGTCATCAAGCGAATAGAGTCGCTCCTTGATGGATTTTTCGATCTGTTTGAAGTCTCCACCTGGCAGGTCTGTTCGGCCTATTGAACTCTTGAACAATGTGTCGCCGGCGACCAGCAGTTTATCGTCTTGAAACCAAAAGCTCATGGAGCCTTCGGTATGGCCAGGTGTGTGCAAGGCTACTCCGTCACAACAACATAGAGCTTCGTCATCTTCGAGCCAGAAATCGGGGTCAGGCAGCGGCTCATACGGCACGTTGAACATTTTGCATTGCTCTTCAGCCATGTCCCACCACATTTTATCCCCCTTGTGCAGATAAATGCCCGCACCAGTAGCTTCTTTCAGGGCGCCAGATGCAAGTATGTGGTCGAGGTGGGCGTGGGTATGAATAATGCTCACCAGACGCAGGCCATTGTCATTCAGTACCTTTAGAATTCGATCAGCATCGCCGCCTGGGTCTATCACCAGCGCACGCTTGGAGACCGTGTCGCCAATAATCGCGCAGTTACACTGCAACGGTCCAACAGCAAAAGTATCCATAAACATGCTTGACCCCTGCTGACTTGTTGACTGGATCATGACCTAACTCCTTCCAACTCTTGCTGGTATCTACTCTTCAATGCCGCATACAAATCACGTTCAAAGTCCGCACTCACGCTATCAAGGGAATTACTCAGCTCGACCAGATGCTCGTTGTCTTCACGGCCCGACCACAACTTGAGATAACTGCCTTCCTTATAGCCATTGTCCTGGCGGAAAAAATTCAATACGTTTTTGCCAACGTACATGCGATAAAGATCATCAGAATTCATATCAGCGGCCTCCAACAAGGCCCAAAAATGGGGTACTGAAAATTGTCGGCTGCTCAATGTTGACTGCGCCAGTGCCTCGGTAGCAACAAGAATGGTATCCCCCGGATGTTCATAGCTATTCAGGCTTTGCTCCATCTCATTGGCAATCAATGGGAAGCTCCTGCCATCGATCAGCATACTCAATCCAAAATGCCAGATATCAACGATTTCCAGATGCACCTGTTCCAAGTCAGGCGATTGCTTTTTCCACCACTTATAGCCGTGGTGCTCCATTAACTCGGCGCATTCGATCCATAACGCGCGATAGTAGGCAAACCCCTGCTTAAACCACTCTGGATGTACTTTTGAATTCATACGATGCTGAAGCGCCAACATGGCTTCAAACTGCTGCTGCCGCGAGCTCATGGCGGTCTCCGAGTACTATTTGCGCAGGCAAGATAGCGGCAAAACTGAGCACAATCAAGTATTTCATTGTTCCACACGCTCGAGTGTATTGTGATATCCAGGTTCAGTGCCAACCCGGTAATGTGCGATATTTCTGACAATAGCTCAGGCTGATCTGAAGCCCCACAAACCTGGCTAACTGTTATACTTAGGGAATACTAGCGCCACTTGGCAAGGATAAAAGGAGCTGTAAATGGATGCTAAGTCGTGGTTATTGATTCTCGTTGTGTTCCCGGCTCTGTTGGCGCTGATCACCTACGTGATCAATCTGTTTTTCTAATGTGTATTGGCACGGTATATCTTAGACTGCGCGCGTTCATGCGGAGAAACAAGTAAGTAACAAAAGAATCAAGTAACAAAAGAATAATGGGGTGGCGTATGGGGCTCGAACCCACGACCGCCGGAATCACAATCCGGAGCTCTACCAACTGAGCTAACGCCACCGTCGACCTATCAGGGAGACCCCCGATTTGATGCTCGCCATCCACCTTCAGGCTGGAACCCGCCGACATGGCGCGCCCGGCAGGACTCGAACCTGCAACCCTCGGCTTAGAAGGCCGATGCTCTATCCAGTTGAGCTACGGGCGCGTGGCTTCCGTCGCGGACCGAAAATGGTCGGGGTAGAGAGATTCGAACTCCCGACATCCTGCTCCCAAAGCAGGCGCGCTACCAGACTGCGCTATACCCCGTAATCCCTTCCAAGCACTCTCAGACGAGAGGACGGCATCATACTCATGCGACCCAGCCTCGTCAATGGTGCTTGATCAGCTGAATACCACGCATTATTTACGACGCCAGCGAGTGCCCTCTCTGCCGTCCTCCAGAACAACGCCCTGCTCGGACAATTCAGCGCGTATTTGGTCAGCCCGCGCGTAGTCTTTGGCCAGTTTAGCTGCATCCCGCTCGGCAACCAGGTCATCCACCTGCTCGTCAGACAAGCCGACATCACTGGGCGCTTGCTCGCCCGCCCGTAACGCTTCTATCGGGTCTCTCTGCGCGATACCCAGGAGTTTACCCAAGGCTCGAATACTGGCCGCTAAATCCGCTGCGACAGCATCCTGGCCTGCTGTTTTGGCAATGTTCAACTGCTTGACCAGATCAAACAAGGCCGCCATGGCCTCTGGCGTATTGAAGTCGTCATTCATGGCGTCAGCAAAGCGTGTGCGGGCATTTTCACCCACCTCACTTGCGGGGTTTCCGTCTTGCCAGTTCACATCCAGCAGAGACAGATAAATACGCCGTAGCGCCGCACCGGCATTTTTTAAATTATCTTCTGAGTAATTTATCGGCGTTCGATATTGAGTGGCCATCAGAAAATAGCGGACTGTCTCGCCGTCGTATTTTTTTAGTATGTCGCGGATGGTAAAAAAATTGTCCAGCGACTTGGACATTTTCACATGGTCAACGCGAACCGCGTTATTGTGCAGCCAGTACTTTGCGTAGTGCTGATGGCTGGCCGCCTCCGATTGTGCAATTTCATTTTCATGATGCGGAAACACCAGATCCTGACCACCACCGTGGATGTCGAAACTGGCACCCAGGTTATCAGTCGACATGACTGAACACTCAATATGCCAGCCCGGTCGTCCCCTGCCCCAGGGCGCATCGAAATGCGCATCACTTGGTTCGCTCGGGTTTGCACCTTTCCACAGAGCGAAATCACGTGGGTCTCTTTTTAACTCGCCAACCTCGATGCGTGCCCCGTCCAACAACTCATCCGGCTTTTTGCCAGAAAGCTTTCCATACCCGGAAAAACTGGACACCGAAAAGTACACATCGCCGTTGTCTACCGCATAGGCACTACCGTTCTCGATAAGGCTGGCAATCATTGACTTCATGGACTCAATGTATTCGGTTGCACGTGGCTCGATGTCCGGTGGGGCAATACCCAGGGCTTGCTCGTCTTCATGCATATGCGCAATGAAGCGTTCGGTGAGCTGCCGGAACGGCTCATTGAGTTCAACCGCCCGTTTCAGAATCTTGTCATCAATGTCCGTGATGTTTTTAACGTAAGTAAGGTCGTAACCAAGATGGCGTATCCAGCTCGCAATCACATCAAATGCCACAAGCATACGGGCGTGACCAAGGTGGCAATAGTCGTACACGGTTATACCGCACACGTACATGCGCACGCGATTGCCGTCCAGTGGCACGAACTCCTCTTTCTTGCGGCTTAGCGTATTGAATACTTTCATTTCTTTCCCTGCGACCAGCTATCGCGCAAGCTGACGACCCGGTTGAACACTAATTTCTCGGGAGTGGAATCATACCGGTCCACGCAAAAATAGCCCTCCCGCTCAAACTGAAAACGCTGCTCTGCGCTGGCCGTGCGCAGGCTTGACTCCGCTCTTGCCTGCTCACGCACGTTCAAACTGTCTGGATTGATCCAATCAGTATAGTCTTTGTCAGAATCTCCCTCCGGGTTTTCAGCCGTGAACAAGCGGTCGTACAAACGCACCTCCGCGGGGTTGCTGTGCTGCGCAGACACCCAATGAATCACCCCTTTGGCTTTGTAACCTTCCGGATTTTTCCCCAACGTGTCCATATCGCAGCTGCAGTGCAGTTCAGCAAGCTCACCGTGTGCATCATACACAGCGCGCTCGAAACGGATGACGTAGGCTCCGCGCAATCGCACCGCCGCGTCCGGCGCCAGCCGTTTCCACTTGGGCGGTGCCTGCTCGGCGTAGTCTGCCCTGTCAATATAAAGCTCTCGCGTAAAAGGCACGTCCCGTCGGCCAAGGGTTTCATCTTTAGGGTGATTGGCCAAACTGAGGGTTTCCTGCTGCCCTTCCGGGTAATTGCTCAACACCAGTTTTACCGGGTTGATCACACACATTGCTCTTGGCGCGTGCTTGTCCAGATCATCCCTGATCTCATACTCAAGCATTCCAACATCTACCGTTGAATTGGCACGCGCAATGCCCACCGCATCGCAAAATCGACGTATGGATTCTGGGGTATAGCCTCTGCGCCGCATAGCTGCCAGGGTTGGCATTCTGGGGTCATCCCAGCCGTCAACCAGTTTTTCATCGACCAGCCGCTTGAGCTTACGTTTGCTGGTTACCGTGAAGTTTAAATTAAGACGCGCAAACTCGTATTGCCTGGGTCGCGCCGGCGTTTCGACCTGCTCGACAAACCAATCATACAAAGGGCGATGATCTTCGAACTCAAGCGTGCAAAGCGAGTGCGTAACCCCCTCAATCGCATCTGATAAACAGTGCGTGAAGTCGTACATCGGGTAAATGCACCAGGCGTCACCGGTCTGATGATGGTGGGCATAGCGGATGCGGTAAATAATAGGGTCACGCATGTTGATATTGGGTGACGCCATATCAATTTTCGCCCGCAGCACATGCTCACCTTCTGCGAATTCGCCGGCACGCATACGGGTAAACAATTCGAGGTTTTCACCCACACTGCGCTCACGGTACGGGCTGTTTCTACCTGGCTCGGTCAGCGTCCCGCGATATTCACGTGACTGCTCAGCTGTCAGGCTGCACACGTAGGCGCGGTCGTTTTTGATCAGGTCTACTGCATAATCAAACAACTGTTCAAAATAATCGGACGCATAGCGCTCTTTGCCCGACCATTCAAAGCCCAGCCAGCGAATGTCTTCTTTAATGGACGCGACATAATCTGCGTCTTCCTTCTCCGGATTGGTATCATCGAAGCGCAAGTTACAGTGCGCTGAAACACGTTCTCCATACTCTTCGGCGAGCCCGAAATTGAGGCAGATCGATTTGGCGTGACCGATGTGCAAAAAGCCATTCGGTTCCGGCGGAAACCGGGTCAACACTTTACTGACTTTGCCTGATGCTAGGTCTTCATCAATGATGGTTTTGATAAAGTGGCTTTTGGGAGTTTCCATAGACGTTATTCACGCGGCATGAAACGCGATATTGCGTGACAGGCGGCTGGTTTCAAAAAGGCAAACCACGTATTATACCGGCTTCACACCTCCACGTAAGGCTATTGTTTCTGCATGTTTATACTAAAAACCAATTACGGCGACATTGAAATTGAACTCGATCACGAGAACGCACCAATAAGCGCTAAGAACTTCGCTGACTACGCGAATGATGGCTTCTATGACGGCACGATTTTTCATCGTGTTATCGACGGGTTTATGGTTCAGGGCGGCGGCTTTGATGAAAACATGCAGCAGAAAAGTGGCAATGCACCGATCGAGAATGAAGCCAACAATGGCCTGAAAAACGAAACCGGCACACTGGCCATGGCCAGAACGATGGACCCGCATTCCGCGTCTTCACAGTTTTTCATCAATGTGGCCGACAACGGCTTTCTAAACCACACAGCGGAAACCGCTCAGGGTTGGGGCTACGCGGTGTTTGGCCGGGTGACCAATGGCATGGACGTAGTAAATAAAATCAAGACAGTTAAAACAGCTAGCAGCAGCGGCCATCAGGACGTGCCTATTGATACAGTCGTTATCGAAGCGGTTGTTGCCGCAGAATAGCCTGGCGGCAATCAGCGAAGCGCCTCAGCGTCTGATTGTCAGAGGATTGTGGCAGTGACTGTTCAACGCACGCTGTTAATCTCTGATTTACACCTGCATTCAAGCAGACCCGATGTACTCGCTGCATTTGAGTCCTTCATTGCAGAGCAACAGGGTAGTTGCGAATACTTGTACGTACTCGGTGATTTGTTCGAAGCCTGGCTGGGTGATGACGATGTATCCGAGCTGAGTCAGCGTGTGGCTGATGCGCTTAGCAAACTGGCAGCAGGCGGCTGCAAAATAGCAATAATGCATGGCAATCGAGACTTTCTGCTGGGTGAAGAATTCAGCGGACATTGCAGCGCCCGGCTGATCCCTGACCCTAGCGTGATTGACCTCTATGGAAAGCGGGTTCTACTTATGCACGGCGATACGCTGTGCACTGAGGATACAGACTATTTAGTGTTTCGTGCACAAATCAGGCAACCCGCTGCACAGCAACACTTATTATCAAAATCGCTGGAACAGCGCCGGCAGATTGCGGCTCAATTGCGCGCAGACAGCAAGGAAGCCATGAGTAACAAAGCCGAGGACATTATGGATGTCACTGACAGTGAAGTAGAAAAGCAAATTGCTTTGCACAACGCGGATGTGCTATTCCATGGCCATACTCATCGACCGGACGTGCATACGCATTTAGTCAACGGACAGTCCAGACAACGGTTTGTACTCGGTGATTGGGATGATAGTTTGTGGTATCTGGAAGCCACCCCGGCGTCCACTGAACTCATTTCACGGCCTATTTAACGTTAACGCTGGCTGTGTGCTGGCACACCACTGTGAAATCGAAAATCGTCATCGGTACTGCTGATCAACTCAGCTTCTTTCTCAGTCAGTTCTCGCAACTTATTGCCACAATAGGAAGCATCTAGCCGCCCACCTTGCAGCGCCTGAGCCAGTTGCAAGTAATCTTGAAAATGGCGTTTCTCAGAGGCCAGCAAGGAGCGGTAAAACTTCGCCAACTCCTCATCAAGCCTGGGCGCCAACAACCCGAAGCGCTCGTACGATCTTGCCTCAATAAGTGCGCCCACCAATAATGAATCAACAAGTCTGTAAGGTTCTTGTCGGCTAACCAATTTATGCAACTCGCCAGCGTATCGGGCAGAACTGATCTGCAAGTACTGAACATTGCGAGACTGCATGATCGCCAACACTTGCTCGAAATGGCGCAGCTCTTCCCTGGCCAGGCGCGACATTTTGTGCAGCAACTCGGGGTGCTCGACATAACGATACATCATGCTCAATGCAGTTGATGCTGCTTTCTTTTCACAATTAGCATGGTCGATTAACAGCGTGGGCAGGTCTTGAAGAGCGGCATCAAGCCAGGCTTCAGGGCTTGCTACCAATAGCAATTGCTCCGCATTATCGGGAAGGCTCATGGAAAATAGCGCTCAAAATGCGCGCTGGATAATTGCCAGAAATCCCGATCTATCGATTCGCGCAATTGAGCAACCGTCCAATTCGAATACGCTGTCTGCACGTGCAAACCATAGTCCGAAAAGGGTTGTACCTGCTCACCACCCGCCCTCAGCAATTCGAAAGCCTGGGTGTAGGGCCCACGATGTTTGGCAACACGTATTTTTAGTGCCTCAATTTTCGCAGCCAGCTTTTTTTCATCACTGACAATTAAATACTCCCTGCTAACACGCTGCAGAAAATCCTGCAGACGCGCATCGATAAGCCGTTTTTGCTCTTCGTTGAATGAATTCCAGTGAATGACTTCATGGTTGAACCGTTTGCAACCACGACAGACACTGTCACCCAATGCGGTGGAGCATACTCCTATGCAAGGCGTTGGAATTTTGTCGAAAGGGGATAATGGAATTGCTGCACTCATCCAGCAATTATGCGCTAACTGGCAGGCGCTGCAAAGTGATCTGCCTCATTGACGGTTGCTTTGCGAGTTTGCATGCCAGCGGCTCGGACGAACTGGCGCACCTCGTTTCTCAATTTGCGTTGCAGGTCTGTGGGTGCTTGCTGTCCGGAATGTGTGTTGTATCGGATCGAGTTGTACAGATGAGCAATGCGTTTCGCCGAATCGGCCAGCTCCGGGTACTCTGCAGCCACACGAGTGGCAAATGTATCGGCACCTTCACCGTCACTTCGCTTCAAGCCCAGCCGGCCTGCTGCCCGCACGTGCTTGAGGTAGCACTTATCAATGACATGCAGCTTGTGCTTCACCTTCTGACGCAACAAACTGAGAGCAACCAGCAACATTACAGCGCCACCGCTCAGTAGCACAAACAATGCGATTCGCCAGCCATTGACCTGCCCAAGCCACTCTTCCAATACTTGCATTTGCAACTCGGTGTCGTAATTGAGCACCCATTTGGTCCACGAATAATTAACACTGTCCCAGCGCAGTCTGGCCCAGCGCAGCATTGGAAGTTCGCGGAAATTGAAGAACGGTAGGGCCGAGTTCTCACCAATTTCCTCCGCCAGCAGCTCATTGATACTCGACTCAACCCGCTCTGGAGCCACGGCAGCGGTAGGGTCTACGCGTTGCCAACCACGCCCCTGGAACCACACTTCAGCCCAGGCGTGGGCATCAAATTCATGCACAAGAAGGTAGTTTTCGAACGGATTCAATTCGCCTCCCTGATACCCGACTACCACTCTGGCGGGAATACCGGCCGCACGCATTAACACCACAAAACTGGACGCATAGTGTTCACAAAAGCCACTGCGGGTTGAAAACAGGAATTCATCCACTGAGTGCCTGCCCAGCTTTGGCGGCCGGATGGTATAGGCGAACTGTTCCCGGTTAAACATGCGCAGTATCGATTGCACATAGGCCGCTGCTGAACCAGCTTCGCGCCGCTTCTGACGAGCAAAATCCAGTGTGTCCGGATTAAATCCGTCCGGCAATTGCAACTCAATGCCGCGACGGTAACCGTCGAGCTCTGGTTCGAGCACGTAATTCTGCCAACTGTTGACCCTGTACTGAAAACGCTGGTCCAGGGGGTAAATAGTTCGTAGCGTGGCATTGCCAGCCTGCAGTACCGACTTGGTATCCGATCTAGCCAAGGGCATCGCATACAGCCAGGGCTGTCTGCTCGCTTCCATAGTGACCGTGTAACTGCTTGCATCACTGAGCTTGCTCGTGTCCATGGACACCGAGCGCACGTATTGCGTCCAGCTCATTTCAGCCGATTTGTTTGATCCGGCTGACCAGCGGCGCCCATCAAAATGGGAGAACACCAACCCACGCCAATAGAGCTGATCAGCTGGCGGGATGCTGCCATCAAAGCTGACTCTGAAGGCCAGGTCAGAAGAGCCTGCCAGATTGGAAATATCCCCAGGAGACATGCTATCGGACGGGCCTGTTTTAGCTCGACTCTCGGCACCCGGTACCGACCACAATGGGTCGATACGCGGGAACACGATGAACATAATAACAGTCAGCGGAATCGCTTGCGCAATGAGCTTGGTCGATGCACCGAACGCATGGCTAAGTGCCGGCCGTTCTTCAGTTTCGTGAAGGGCAACCAGGGCACCCGTCACCAAGGCAGCAGTGAGCAAAATGTACAAGGCATCGATAATACCCTGCTCAAACAGGAAGTGGGTAGCGGCAACGAAATACGCCAGGTAGATAACGACCAGCACATCGCGCCGCGACTTCATTTCAATTAGCTTGAGCGCAAAAGTGGTGATTAGCAGCGCTATAATAGGCTCCAGAGAAAACAAGTTTCCGTACTCACTGAGAATGGCCACTATGCTGATTATCACCAGCAGTGTCTTTAATACACCACTGGGATAAAAACCTCTTCCCATATACAGCAGTAAACGCCACAACGCGCATACAATCGCGACAGCAGATACCCATAGAGGCAAACGAAAAAGGTGTGGTGCAAGCACCGCGAGCTGCGCGACCAGCAATGCCGCCAGGCAGTTTCGTGGTATTTGAAACACAACAGCCATTAGCGTTGTTGCCCGTATAGCGCGAGCGCTTGCAGAGTTTGTAATTTATGCAATGTGCCCATAGCGGGAGAAAACGACAAGCCCGGCATGCGCAGTCCGTACTCAATCGCCTGTTGTTCGGCGAACAGAATCAAATAGCACATGCGGGACAATCGGGTTTCTTCGTCTTCCCCTTCGAATTGATCCCAGTCAATCCATATCTGGTGATCGGCCTGAGATTGATAATGCTTGGTCATTAATGGCAGCCCTTTGGCCACGTTACGCCAGGCAACCTGTTTTAGCGAATCGCCGGGTATGTAATCCTTGAATCCCGCAAAATCGTCGCTGCCATGTTGCTGAATATAGCTGCCCTCCTCCGTTGCTTCGGAAATCGACTGCAGCTCGGCTCGACTGGCCTCCGGTTTCGGGTAGACCAGGCATTTTGCATCAAAGTCCAGCCAGGTCCAGGCACGAATCAAGCCTAATGGGTAATAGGTCTCTACCAACAAACGCCCCAATTTCAGTACACCGCGCGCGGGCGCGGGCACAAATATTGAAATTCGTTTCTGCGTGCCTTTTACCACATCAGCCGTTACCGGGTCGGCATCAGCCCAGGCAAAGCGGATACCTTCGTAACGCCTTTGCCCGCTGCGTGACAATACCAATTCGAAATCAGCAAAATCGCCGGCAAATGTTGGCCTGGCGGCGGTGCTGCGAATCGTCAAGCCTGACAGGTTGCTGTAGGTGTGCAGAATCGTAACCAAGAACACGCCAAGCAGTAGAAAGGCAAAACTGAACAGCATGTTATTTTCGTAATTGATTCCGCCCAGTAACAGACCAAGCACCAGTAACAGAAAAACCACACCGGCTCTCGACGGGAAAATAAAGATGCGGCGCTGGTTTAGCGTAATCTCGCCGGATCGCGGAATACGGCGGTCCAGCCAGGCGGAGAAACGTCTTTGGATGGCGTTTTGCAGCACCATCAGCTCACGCAATAACCGCCACTTGATTCAATAGTTGGTGAACAAGTGCTGCGCTGTCACCCTGGAAATGGGCTGCTGCCCTGAAGCGGTGCCCGCAGACTGCCGGCAGAACAGCCTGCACATCCTCGGGGACAACGTGACTTCGACCTTCCATCAATGCCCAGGTGCGTGCCGCTCGCAGTAAGGCCAGTGCACCGCGCGGCGACAAACCGTAGGCAAATTCTTCCGCACTGCGCGAGTACTCAACCAGTCTTTGCAGGTAATCCAGCAGCGCGTCGGACGTTTTTATTTTCGCAGCCGCATCAGAAATTCGTTCAAGATCAGCCGCGTTAAGACGTTGCTCAAGAGCTGCGAGTTGCGCCTTGCTATCTACACCCAGGTAAAGCTTTCGCTCCGCACTTGGGTCCGGGTAACCCAGCTCAATGCGCATCAAAAATCGATCGAGTTGCGATTCCGGCAATGGATAAGTACCGGACTGGGTTACTGGATTTTGTGTGGCGATGACAAAGAACGGCGGTTTTAGAACACGGGTTTCCCCTTCCACCGTCACTTGGCCTTCAGCCATTGCTTCCAGCAACGCACTCTGAGTTTTTGGGGTGGTGCGGTTGATCTCGTCAGCGAGCAAGACTTCAGTAAACACCGGTCCGGGGTGAAACTGAAATTGAGCGGTGTTTTTGTCGTAGATTGAGTAACCCAGTATGTCGGCGGGCAACAAGTCACTGGTGAACTGCACACGTTTATGAGAAAGCCGAAGTACCTGTGCCAAAGCGTGTGACAGCGTGGTTTTACCCATGCCCGGCAAATCTTCTATCAATAAATGACCTTTGCAAAACAGGCAGCAAAGCGCCAGTCGGATCTGGCGCTCTTTACCCAGCAGAACCTTGCCAATCTCTTCAACAACCAGGTTTATATCCGATTCGGTGCTCATTCAGTAGCCAGTCCACTCTCGCCTTGTGATTCACTACAGTGTAGCAGCTGGCAAACAAGCTTCAGCTTACAGAAATGCGTTGAATGCACCTTCCAGGTCGGCCTTGATGTCCGCCAAGGTTTCCAGACCAACAGAAATGCGCACCAGCCCCTCGCCAATTCCCGCGGCTGCTTTTTCAGCGACACTGAGCCTGCCGTGGGTGGTGGATGCAGGATGTACGACCGTTGTTTTTACATCACCAAGGTTGGCTGTATGGGACAGCAATTGCAATTGGTCGATAAAGCGCCAGGCTGCCTGCCGTGCCTGCTGCGCCGGAACATCCAGATCGAAGGACACTACTCCGCCAAAACCGGACTGCTGACTCTTAGCCAAGGCATGGCCTGGGTGTTGCGGTAAACCCGAGTAGTACACTTTTGCCACGGCACTGTGCTGATTAAGCCATTCTGCGAGTTGCTGACTGGCCAGGCAATGAGCGTTCATCCGCAATGGCAAGGTTTCCAGACCTTTCGAAAATACCCAGGCGTTAAACGGTGCCATGGTAGGACCAGCCGCTCGCACAAAACCAAGCACCTCGTCCATGTCAGCCTTATTACCCAACACAACGCCGCCCAGACAACGTCCTTGACCGTCCAGATACTTGGTCGCTGCGTAGGTAACAATATCGGCGCCCAGTTCGATCGGTCTTTGCAATACCGGGGTACAGAAACTGTTATCCACTACCAGCTTCGCACCCTGCCGATCTGCCAGCTCTGACAAAAATGCCAGGTCGCCTATCTCATTCAGTGGGTTTGAGGGCGTTTCCAATAACAGCATACGGGTATTTGCACGCAGTTCCGATTGCCATTTTGCATTATCGGTCAGCGGCACATAGCTCACTTCCACGCCAAGTTTCACAAAGTACTTATTTAACATCACGATGGTTGAACCAAAAACAGCATTGGAACACAGCACATGATCACCGGTGTTCAGCAAGGCCATGCAGGTAGCCAGTATCGCAGCCATACCGGACGAGGTTGCCACTGCGGACTCTGCACCTTCCATCGCCGCTATGCGTTGCTCAAATGTTCTTACCGTGGGATTGGTATAACGTGAGTACACATTACCTTCAATCTCGCCGCTGAACCGCGCCGCAGCCTCCGCAGCTGAAGAAAACACATAGCTCGACGTGTTAAACAGTGGCTCGCAGTGCTCACCTTCCGGAGTGCGGTGGTGCCCCGATCGAATGGCCAGAGTTTCCAGGCCCGGTCCTGTCGTTGACCAATCGGCTTCATCGGTCACTAGGACACCTCATTGTGCAGACCAATGACATGGTCATCATCGCCATCTAATTGCTCGCGTTTCTTTTCCTTCACTGCATCGGCGCGCTCAGATTCGAGTCTTTGCAAATAGACATCGTCTACGTCACCCGTCAGGTACTCACCCGTAAACACGGAACAATCAAATTGCGTAATCTCAGGGTTACCTTCTTTGGAGCATTCAACCAAATCTTCCAGATCCTGGTACACCAGCCAGTCAGCACCGATCAGCTCGCAGATTTCTTCCTCTGTGCGATCGTAAGCAATCAGCTCATGCACGGAGGGCATATCGATACCGTATACATTAGGGTGCACCACGGCCGGCGCTGCTGACGCGAAGTAGACCTTGTTGGCACCCGCGTCGCGAGCCATTTGAATAATTTGTTTACAGGTTGTGCCGCGCACTATCGAGTCGTCCACAAGCAGTACATTCTTGCCACGAAACTCAAGCTCAATCGTGTTCAGTTTTTGCCGTACGGATTTCCGTCGCTCCTGCTGACCGGGCATAATAAACGTGCGACCGATATAGCGGTTTTTCATCAGCCCTTCGCGAAACTTAACCCCTAGGTCATAGGCAAGTACCTGGGCGGCTACCCGGCTGGTGTCCGGGATGGGGATAACCACGTCAATATCGTGATCTGGCCGCAGCGCCAGAATTTTAGCCGCCAGTTTTTCACCTTGTCGAAGGCGTGCCTTGTACACGGAAATTCCATCAATAATTGAATCCGGTCTTGCCAGATAAACGTGCTCAAAAATACACGGTGTTAGCGTCGTTCTATCGGCGCATTGCTGCTGATACAGCTTGCCATCAGCGCTGATAAAAACCGCTTCTCCGGGTGCGACATCATCAATGAGTTCAAAACCCAACACATTCAGCGCAACACTTTCCGACGCAAACAGATATTCCGTGCCATTCTTCCCTTCTCTCTTACCGTACACCAGTGGCCGAATACCGTTAGGGTCGCGAAAACCCACTATCCCGTGGTGAGCAATCATGGCCACCACTGCGTAGGCACCGCGACACAGCTCATGCACCCCATGTACAGCACGGAATACATCATCTGGCGTCGGCTGCACCCTGTACTCCGCTTGCAGTTCTTTGGCAAACACATTGAGCAAGACTTCCGAGTCGGAGTCAGTATTCAGATGGCGTAAGTCTTCATTGACCAGGCGCTCGCGTAGAGCCCCTGCATTGGTCAGGTTGCCGTTATGCGCCAGGCTGATGCCATATGGCGAGTTCACATAAAAAGGCTGGGCCAGTTCAGAGCTGGAACTGCCTGCCGTAGGATAGCGACAATGACCAATACCCATACGGCCACGCAGATTTTGCATGTGCCTGGTGCGAAACACGTCGCGGACCAGACCATTGGCCTTGCGTTGGTGCAAGCGACCATCTTCACAGGTCACGATGCCGGCAGCATCCTGGCCTCTGTGCTGCAAAATGGTCAGCGCGTCATACAGCGCTTGATTGACTTCTTCGGTGCCAACGAGCCCCACTATTCCACACATATAAAACCACTAGCTTTGTCAAGCGCCATCATGACGCTACGATTACTTCCCGCTGACCAAGCCGATCACATAGCTTGCCATTTCTCTACCCAGCTCTTCGAGCTCAAGTACCGGAGGTATAAAAATCGAATTCTGCCACCACTCATCTTCCTGCACCGGAATCATTGAGGGTACAAACACCAGAATCACCAGCACTATGATAACACCACGGGCAAAGCCAAAGCTCGCACCAAGTACTCTATCGAAGCCTTTTAATCCGACTGCAGACACCAATTGCCCCAAAAGGCGTGACACCATGGAACCGAGCACCATGGTCAGCAGGAACAGGCCACCGAATGCAAGCATATACCGAAGTGACGGCGTTGCCACTGTATCGACCATGCGCGCCGCAACCGCATCGCTGAAAAAGAATGCGACGAACAGCGCTAGAAACCAAACCGCCAACGACATTGCTTCACGAATAAAACCCCGGCTTGCACCCAGCACACACGAAAGGCATACAACTCCGACGATTGACCAGTCCGCCCAATTCATGGCTTGCCTGGATTGTAGGGCACCACCATGGACTCTACAGAGTACAGTTTGTCTATTTTCAGTTTGATGCTGTCGGCTCTGCGCTTATCAAACTTCGGCCCTACGTAAACGCGGGTCATGTCGCCGCCTTCAGCGCTGCTGGTTCGGCTGAACGCGCGGTAGCCATCATCGATCAGTTTCGCGACCAGCTTTTCCGCATTGCTACTGTCGCTCAGTGAGGCAACCCGAACAACCCACGCAGCACGAAGTGTCGGCGTTGACTTACTCACGGTTGGCTGTTCGCTGGCTGCTTGATCTTCGCTGGAAAGGGGAGTTTCCGCCGTGGGTGGCACTGTATCTGAACCCTTTTCTGACACTGCTTTCGGCCAGCCGATCTGGTCTTCCGCTGGTCGCTGGTGTTCCGCCGGTTGCCATTCCTGCACCACAGGTGGCGATGGTATCTGCGACTCTTTGCTCAAACGAATGTCTTCAGCATCATCGAACAGAAAAGGCCAGGCCAACGCTAACAAAGCCACAAGCACCAGCGCTCCGACCAGGCGTATTTTGAGAGCTTCATCCATTCTGTCGGTCTGCTATGTAGTGCATGGCAGCTGCCACCGTGTAAAAAGAGCCAAATACAAGAATTTGAGCCGGCGTGTCCGCGCTTGATTGTTGAGCCGTGGCACGTGCCAGATCCAGTGCCGTGCCCACGTCATCAGTGCAGGTCGAGCCACCATAGCCACGTTCGCGCAGGTAGGCTGCTATATTGTGCGGGGCCTCGGCGCGCTCGTTGCCCGGCAATTCTGCCAGAAACCAATGATCAATAGTATCGTGAATAATATCGACCATCTCAGGCCAATCCTTGTCAGCCATCACCGCAAACACGGCAATCGTGGCTGATGCCTGGTGAGAGCGGTCAGCGGCTGCAATGCTTTCTTTCAGATAGCTAACGGCCGACGGGTTATGCGCGACGTCAAGAAACACTAAACCATCGCCAAGGCGCAACTGCTGCTGCCGGCCAGGCAATGACACCTTGGCGAGGCTGGCAGCAACACAGTCTGGACTCATATCAAGCCCAAGAAGTTCGACGCTTTGCACCGCGGCGGCCAGGCTGGCCGGGTGCAAACCGATAGCTGGCAGGCGATGGTCAACACCTGCCTGTGTGCGCAGAGAATATCCGTTCCCATCAGCGAAAGGTGAAACAACAAATTCGTTGCCAATAAAACATCGCCGAGTCTGTTTGAGTGCAGCAGCCTTCACAACCGTTTTTGGAGGATCAATATCGGCACAGACAAACGCAATACCGTCGCGCAGAATGCCCGCTTTTTCTGCGCCGATCTGTTCGCGAGTGTCGCCAAGCCAATCCTGGTGATCTAAATCAATGCGGGTTATTAGCGCAATATCTGCGCGAACCATGTTGACCGCATCAAGTCGACCGCCCAGCCCTACTTCCAAAATCGCAACGTCGAGCTCGGCGTTGGCAAACAATTGCAGCGCGACAAGAGTGGAAAACTCGAAATAGGTCAGTTTAACGTCGCCTCTGGCGCGTTCAATCGTGTGCAGGGCCGTACAAATATCACCATCGTTAACTTCAACGCAATTGATCCGAAATCGCTCGTTATAGTGTTGAAAATGCGGTGAGGTATAGACGCCTACACGCTGGCCTGCATCAGTTAGCAACTGCTCTAAGGCGGCAACACTGGAACCCTTGCCATTGGTGCCTGCAACGACCACTATTGCATCTGCAATCCGCTTGTCTGCGGGGCAATCGTCGGGCAGTCCGGCATTGGTATTATCGGCGAAGTCTATAGGGCTTAGTCGCAGTCGCGTTGCTACCGCAGCTACGCGATCCAGGCCAAGCTCAATATTCTTGGGGTGCGTTTGTTCCAGCCAGACTTGCCAGTCTGAAAGCGAAAAACTGGAAGTAGGACTATTGCTCAGTGCCGGTTCTCATCGATTGAAGCAGAATCATGTTGCTGTTCGTGTACTTCACCCTCCAGCACCTCAGTCTGTTGCCCCCCTTCTGCGCTAGCATCGACCACAGTCTCAGTAACTTCTTCAGGAAAATGCGATGATTGTTCGGCAGGCAAGGCCTCCAGGCCAGACAGGTTGGCAAGCAGGCGTGATATTGTGTTGCGCATTTCGCTGCGCGGCACAATCATATCGATAGCACCTTTTTCCAACAGAAATTCACTGCGCTGAAAACCCTCTGGCAGTTTTTGCCGGATGGTTTGTTCGATGATGTTGGGACCTGCAAAACCGGCCCGGGCATTAGGTTCGGCAATATTTATATCACCCAACATCGCCAGGCTGGCTGATACACCGCCGTACACCGGGTCAGTCATAACGGACACATAGGGTACGCCTTGCCTCGCCATTCGTTCCAGCACAGCACTAACCTTGGCCATTTGCATCAAGGAAATCAGTGCCTCCTGCATCCTGGCGCCACCTGTCGCTGAAAAACACACGAGTGGAATCTGAAGCTCGAGCGCTTTGTTCGCAGCACGAGTGAACTTCTCGCCTACCGCATAGCCCATCGAGCCACCATGAAATCCGAATTCGAATACAGCAACAACCACCGGCATGCCTTTCAAGCCGCCTTTCATCACGACAAGCGCATCCTTTTCGCCGGTGGTCTTTTGCGCGGCCGACAATCTGTCCTTGTAGCGCTTAAGGTCTTTAAACTTAAGTCGATCGACGGGCTCTACATCGACGGCCAACTCCTCTCGCGGCTCGTCATCGAGAAATATGTCGATGCGTCGTCGCGCACCGATTCGCATATGGTGATCACATTTCGGGCAAACATCCAGATTCTTGTCCAGCTCTGGCCCGTACAACATCGCTTCGCATTTGACACATTTGCGCCAAACGCCTTCGGGTACATTTGCTCGGCGCCGTGATGCGCCTTTGCGCACTCCGGTCGGCAGAATCTTTTCCATCCAGCTCATTGTTGTACCCTATCAATTAATTATTGGCAAAACCACCTTGGCAGGTGCTATTCAACTTCGTCAATCGCCAACCTTAGCTCAGACACCAGACTCTCGGCCTTCATTAAGCCGGTATCGCCTTGCGCTAACAACTCAACGATGGCACTGCCGACCACTACACCATCCGCGATACTCGCCAGGGAGCGAGCCGAATCAGCGTCTTTAATTCCAAATCCTACACAGACTGGCACTGTCGTGAAAGCTTTAAGTTTGGCGATATTTTTACGCACATCCTCCAAATCAAGGCTGCCAGCGCCGGTCACGCCTTTTAATGACACGTAGTAAAGAAAACCAGTTGCTATATTCGCAATCGTCTTCGCTCGATCACTGTCCGTAGTAGGTGATACCAGGTAGATGGTATCAAGGCCATGATCAGCCAACATGGCATTGAAATCAGCCGCTTCTTCGGGTGGCAAATCAACAGTTAACACGCCGTCCAAACCCACTTCTACCGCCCGCGCACAAAAATCCTGATAGCCCATGGCTTCCACCGGATTGGCATAACCCATCAGAATCACAGCGGTGTGCTGATTATCCGACCGAAACTCGGCAACCATGTCCAAAGCATCACGCAGGCTGGTGTTGTTTTCGAGCGCTCTTTCGTGAGCCCTCTGTATGGTGGGGCCTTCTGCCATTGGATCGGAAAACGGCACGCCCAACTCGATGATATCGGTGCCGCGCTCAGCCAATGAGTGCATAAACGGCACAGTCACACTCTTTGCCGGGTCTCCGGCCACGACATAGGCAACCAGCGCTTTTCGGTTTTCAGAAGCCAGCTCATTAAGCCGTTGCGCAATTCTACTCAAGTATGCCTCCTCTAAACGGTAATGCCGTCAATTTCCGCAACGGTCAAAATATCTTTGTCACCACGCCCGGATAAATTGACGATAATTATTTGCTCAGGCTTCATGGCTGGCGCCATTTTCTTTACCTGTGCCAATGCGTGACTGGATTCAAGTGCCGGCATTATACCCTCTACCAGCGTCAGTTCTCGGAAAGCTTGCAATGCCTCATCGTCATTAACTGCCGTGTATTCAACGCGCCCGGTATCTTTTAGCCAAGCGTGCTCAGGACCAACACCCGGATAGTCCAGGCCAGCAGATACTGAGTGCGTTTCGATGATTTGCCCGTTTTCATCTTCCATCAAGTAGGTTCGGTTGCCATGCAATACGCCAGGGCGTCCGCAACTTAATGGTGCCGCGTGGCGTCCGGTTTCCAGCCCATCGCCACCAGCCTCCACACCTACCATCGCAACATCATTGTCGTCGAGAAACGGGTGGAACAAGCCAATCGCATTTGAGCCACCGCCAACGCACGCCACCAGCGTATCGGGTAATCGGCCGGTTTGCGCCAGGCATTGCTGACGCGCTTCCCGACCAATTACGCACTGAAAATCGCGCACCAGAGTCGGATACGGATGCGGACCAGCGACAGTACCTATAATGTAGAAAGTATCATCAACGTTGGTCACCCAGTCACGCATTGCCTCGTTCATTGAATCCTTTAACGTCTGCGACCCGGACGTCACTGGCACCACTTCAGCCCCGAGTAGCTTCATCCGATAGACATTCAACGCCTGGCGCTGCACGTCTTGTGCGCCCATGTAAACAACGCATTCAAGCCCCATGCGAGCTGCGACCGTGGCACTGGCAACACCATGCTGACCGGCGCCGGTTTCTGCAATGATCCTGCTCTTACCGCTGTACTTGGCCAATAATGCCTGGCCAATCGTGTTGTTAACTTTGTGCGCGCCGGTGTGATTCAAGTCCTCACGCTTCAGAAATATTCGTGCACCACCCAGTTCGCGGCTCCACCTTTTGGCAAAGTACAGCGGTGATGGTCTGCCCACGTAATGAGCCAGGTCTGCGTCGAATTCGCGTTGAAATTCAGCGTCATCTTTCAGCCGCTGATAGCTGCTGCTGAGTTCATCGAGCGCATGAATCAGGGTTTCCGACACAAAGCGCCCACCATAGACACCGAAATGCCCCTTATTGTCCGGGACTGAGCTGAAATTTGTCATATGTGTACTCTTTGCTACTTGAGTGTATTAGCTGCGGAGGACCGAACGCAGTCATCTGCAGTTCTGCATTCTTCAATAAAGCGCTGTATCAATTGTGGGCACTTTTTACCGGGTGCCGATTCAACGCCACTACTGACATCCACGGCCCAGGGCCTGAGCAGCCGGATGGCATCGGCGACGTTATTGACAGTCAGCCCACCGGCCAGAATTGCGCCCTTAACCTGACGATCAAACTGCGACCAATCGAACACGTGTCCGGTACCGCCCACAGTCACAGGGTCAAAACTGTCATACAGAAAACCGGCGGCACGGCCATGCTTACTGATACGGCGCGCACGCTGTTTCGGATCCAATTGACCCGCGCGAACAGCTGCGAGATACGGCAAGCCAAATTGCTCGGCAAATTCCGCCGGTTCGTCACCGTGAAACTGCAGGCAGGTAATACCCACCGAGTTTATAACCTGTCTGACTGCTGATTCATCAGGATCAACAAACAAGGCGACCACGGTGACAAAGGGAGGCAGCACTGCCGTGATGTCAGCCGCCATTTGCAGATCAACGTAACGGACGCTTTTCGGGTAAAAGACGAGGCCAATGGCATCCACACCCGCGTCAGCCGCCGCTAAAGCTGTTTCGCAATCTGTGATTCCACAGACTTTTATACGGGTACGTTGATGCATCAGGTTTTGCGCATGGTCGTCATGAACAGACGGTTCACGCTTCGATTTGAAATTAATCCGGGCCGACCGGCAGTATACCAGACGATCGTCGCTACTCGCCGCTTAGCAGTGCATGATGTCTCGCGAAATTAGAATGTCGGAGGCAGGTAACTGCTGGGCAGTTTGAAGCGGTCGGGGTAATCAACGCCTACTAGGTACAATCCATCCGGGGTGGCCGTCACCCCACCCTGTGTACGATCGGCTGCCTCCAGCACGGCACGCGCCCAACCAGCCGGCCGTTCTCCGCAGCCCACTGCCATCAACACGCCCGCTATATTGCGCACCATGTGTTGCAAAAACGCATTCGCACAGATTTCTATCATAACCAAATGCGCCTGCCGACGAACACTCACCGAAAGAACTCGCCTATTAGGGGTTTTGGCCTGACAGCCGGCTGCTCGATAAGCGCTGAAATCGTGCTCACCCAATAAAACCTGCGCTTCGTGATGCATTAGCTCATGATCCAGCGGTAGGCGGCACCAACTGTGCAGGCCGCTAAAAATGCCTGGCTTTACGGGTCGGTTATCAATGCAATACGAGTAACGCCGGGACTGTGCACTGAATCGAGCATGAAAATCGCTGGTCATCGGCGTTACCGTGCGCAGCCTGACATGCGCTGGCAAGTTGGCGTTCACACCAAGCAGCCACTGCCTGGGTTCGCGCTGGGCTGCGCTGTCGAAATGGATTACCTGGTGCGTGGCGTGCACACCCGTGTCGGTGCGCCCTGCGCAGATTACGCCGACACCGTGATTCGCAACACGAGAAATTGCTTGCTCTACAGCGTTTTGCACGCCGGGAGTGTGCGGGTCAATCTGGCGCTGCCAACCAAAGAACGCTGCGCCGTTATATTCAACAACTGCCGCGATTCGTGTCGCGCCATCGGTAGGCTGGTCGACCACATACGCGGTGCGAGCGGCAGCACCACCCGCAGTCTGCGTTTGCTTATCAGGCGATTCGGTCAATCAGTTCTTTGGCTTGCTGCTTATCCAGCGCCGTGCCCTCGTCCAACACTTCGCCGAGTATATCACGGGCTCCTTCGTTATCTCCCATGTCTATATAGGCTCGCGCAAGATCAAGCTTGGTTGCGGTTTCATCCGATTCCAGCATCGCGATATCGGCAGCGCGCTGCGCCTCATCGTCGCTCTCCAAAGCGCTTTGTTCCAGCTCACGCTCCAAAGCAGACAAGTCAGTGTTTTCAATATCACTGTCGAGCTCATCACCTATTGATACGTCGAAACTACTAAGTTCCGACTCTATATCAATGTCATTGTCGGAGTCCAGATCAAGCTGAATATCGTCAAGCGCATCAAGTTCGTTGATGACCGCCGCGTCGGCCATACTGTCATCAATGTCTGCCAGTCCTGCTTCAATTCCAGTGACAGGCTGGTCTTCCAGTTCCGCAAAGTCGGCAAGCAATTCTTGTTCCGGGCTGATAGTCTGGCTTTCTATCTCGTCGCTGCTCGCGAAGTTAACATCCTGCAACTCATTGCCAGACGCAAATGCATCGCGAACATCACTCGCATCCAGATCATCCAAGATGTCCTCGTCAGGCTCATCATCGAGTTCCAACTCAAGGTCGAAATCACTGTCGAAAGTCAATCCATCATCATCAGACGCGTCTTCTGCTGTCTCGGATAGCATAGCCGATCCTGAGGCAAGCGCGGCGGCGCCAGCGGCTGCAGCTGTACCGGCAACACCGCTCGTGTCGTCACCGGGTGCATCGTCTTCTTCACCGAGAATCGAATGAATAAGCGCCTCGTCAATCGGCGCTTGCTCATCTGCAAATTCTTCACTGAAATCCATGGAAGATTCGTCTGGCAGTGTTTGTCTGAATTCTTCCATTACATCTGGTGCCGGCTCGTCGTCCACGGCGGGCGCTGACGAATACACTGAGCTTGCATCTTCAACAAGGTCGTCCATACCACCGGTGCCCATTAACTCCAGCTTTGCCAGTTGCTCTGCGGCGGCTTCACGGTCACCCGAGGCTGAGTGAACTTCAACCAGTTTTGCGACCAGATCGGTGCGTTCCGGTTCCTGCTCAATGGCTCTGTTTAGCAGATCAACCGCTTGCGGGTAGCGACCATACGCCACGTATATGTCGGCTTCCGCAATCGGGTCGCCCATCTCTGCTTCGATACCTGCGCTGTCTTGCATGGTATCTTCTTCTACCGCCGAAAAAGAATCCTCGCTGACCACAGGTGCGGCAGGTTCCGTGGTTGTTTGAGCAAACTCTGTTGCCGGCGCAACACTTGGCGCCGCTTCATGCGGTTCAAACTCAAACTCTTCGTCATTTTTTCGTTTTCGCCACCAGAAAAACAAGCCGGCGAGCGCCAGTAAGCCAGCAAGTAATCCGCCCCAAAGCGGGCTGAGAAGCTTGTCCAGTAAGCCCGGCTGCTTGACAGGCGCTGCTGCAGGCGCTTTTGCTTCAGGTTCTGCCTGGGCATCAAGCGCTTCATTAACCGAGGAATCTTCACTGGCAAAATCGTCGTTGGCAGCCAATGCAGTTGCATCAGCATTATCTGCCTGGGTGTCTTCAGGGGTGACCGCCGCATCGGGAGTCGCATCAAATTCCTGATCAAGCAGATCAGTAGCGCCCTGTGCTTGTAGCTGGGCAAGCTGCGAATTACGTAATTCCAGCTTGTTCTTGAGATCTTCCATCTCGGCGAGCAAGTTCTGGACTTTCGCACTCAATTCATCGTTTTCGGCCGTAGCACTGCTGAGTTCCGCCATTACGTCGGTCAGGCGCGCGTTTAGCGCATTGACCTGCGAGTCGGCACTTCCATCTGGGTCGCCATTCACCCCAGCACCACCTGCGGTGCTCAGGGTCAATGTACCGCGACTTTCACCACTTGGCGCAGGGGCCGGTTGGCCAGCGCTGGCGCGTGCGTCCAGTTGGCGTAGATCATCATCGCCTGACCGCCATTCCTGCATTTGCCGGGCCACTTCCAATCTCGCCTGCGCATTGGCTATATCACGCACACGCTGCTCATCTGGAATGCGCAGCACCTGACCCACTTTGAGACGATTAATATTGCCGTTGATAAACGCTTGAGGATTTTCTTCCTGCAAGGCAATCATTGTCTGGTTAACAGTGACGCGTTCCGATGGGCGCACTTTTTGGGCAATTTGCCAGAGCGTGTCAGAACGTTCAGTCGTGTAGCTATCATTGCCTGTCCGCTGCCGCTGAACATCAGATTCCGGCTGTCGTTGGACGGCCGGTCTCGCTGGCGCCTGGGTAACTGCCGGAGCAGACCGTGTTTGCACTGGTTCCGATGGTGGCTGTGAATCAGTCTCGGATTCGTCAACCGCATATGAATCGCTGGCCGCTGATGGCGCAGCCTGCGGCGCTTGCAAGGCCGAGGAGCCGGCACTGCTGGTTGAGGTAAATGCTGGTAAATCAAGCAGCAAGGTGTATTCCCGGATCAAGCGCCCGCTAGGCCATTTGGCTTCAAGCAAAAAGTTCAGATACGGTTCACGCACCGGGTCCTCAGTGGTGACCTTGACGACACCACCACCGCGACCATCCAGCACAACTTCGTAGCGCATGCCGGTCAAAAAGAACTCTCGGTCAACGTTGGCTCGTTCAAAGTCCTGCATCGATGCCAGTTTGACAAGCACCTGCGTAGTGTTCAGATCTCCTACTTTGAGCAATTTTATTTCTGCCCGTAGCGGCTCGTTCACCGCGGAGAAAAGTTTCATATCGCCCAAACCAAGAGCGAATACACCACTGCTAAACAGTGCCCCAGTCAGTCCGATTGTACGGACGGCAGAACGTAACATGCGTCTGTCCTTTCGTTGGCCTTACGGCTTTGTGTTCTAATGCACGCCTAACATACTGTAGTCAATATGTTAGGCAAGTGCCGTTTCCAACTTACATCGACAGATTGCTTGCACCCTGATTAATCAGCGAGCAATTACTCGGAAGTGCTTGTTTTTTGTGCGCTTTTAAACGCTTTTTCTTCTTACAGTACTTAGAAACGACATCGTTTCAAGTATTGATTACAAAAAACGTTTTAGCAAGATTTCAGCTATCTGAATGCTGTTAAGTGCTGCACCTTTTCGGACGTTATCAGAGACAACCCACATGTTTATTCCGTTGCTGCAGGAAATATCTTCCCTGATCCTGCCTACAAACACCGGATCAGTGCCAGCAGCATCGCTTACCGCGGTTGGGTAAGCGCCGTCTTTTTGTCCATCAACAAGCTTCACGCCCGGTGCTTTTTTAAGCAGCTTTCTGACCTGTTCGGCGCTAATCTTGTCAACTGTTTCAACATGCACAGCCTCTGAATGACCAAAAAAGACCGGAATACGAACGCAGCTCGGGTTTACCTGCACGCTGTCGTCGGCAAAGATCTTTTTCGTTTCCCACACCATTTTCATTTCTTCGCGGGTGTAACCATTGTCCAGAAACTCATCAATATGCGGTATGGCGTTAAACGCGATTTGTTTTGTATAGACCGAATGTTTAGCGTCTCTGCCATTCAGTAGCTCAACCGTCTGGGAGGCCAGCTCTTCAATGGCTTCTTTGCCCGTACCACTGACCGCCTGATAGGTCGCCACATTGATGCGACGAATACCGACCGCATCCTTGATTGGCTTCAGCGCAACCAGCATTTGAATCGTTGAGCAATTCGGATTGGCAATAATGCCTCGTTGGGTGTAGCCCGCAATGGCGTCCGGGTTCACTTCCGGCACGACCAGAGGAATGTCGTCATCATTTCGAAAATGGGAGGTGTTATCGATCACCACACAGCCTGCAGCCGCCGCTTTCGGCGCATATTCGGCGGACAAGCTGCCGCCTGCAGAAAACAAGCCGATTTGAACCTGTGAGAAATCAAAGTCTGCGAGATTGTGGACTGTGTGCGACTTGCCCTTAAACATCAGTTTTTTACCGGCGGAACGCTCACTTGCCAGCAGGTATAGGTTTTCAACCGGAAACTCTCGCTGTTCGAGAATCTCCAGCATGGCTTCACCCACAGCGCCTGTGGCGCCAACTATTGCTACGTTTGCGGTTTTTTCAGGGTTTGACATTTTGCGTACCTTAGTTAACTTTCCAGTGCATTTATGACGGCATCAGTCATCGCCACGGTGCCAATGACGTCTTCGCCAGCCACAGCGATGTCGCCGGTGCGAAAGCCCTGGTCCAGCACAGTGCTGACCGCCGCTTCAACGGCGTCGGCAGCCTGCGACTCTGCGAATGAATAGCGCAGCAACATCGCCAACGACAAAATAGTGGCCAGGGGATTTACCTTGTCCTGGCCGGCAATATCGGGGGCGCTTCCGTGCACAGGCTCGTATAAGCCCTTGTTATTCACATCCAGTGATGCTGAGGGCAGCATTCCGATGGAACCCGTCAACATGGCAGCGGCATCAGACAAAATATCACCAAACATATTGCCGGTTACCATCACATCAAATTGCTTAGGCTCGCGAATCAGCTGCATTGCGGCGTTATCAACGTACATGTGACTTAGTTCAACATCAGCGTATTCCTGGTGTAGCTCGTTCATCACATCGCGCCATAACACCGTGACTTCAAGCACATTCGATTTATCAACCGAGCACAAGCGCCCCTGGCGTTTTCGTGCCGCTTCGAACGCAACACGACCAATTCGTTCTATCTCGAAATCAGTGTACCGATAGGTATTAAAACCTTCGCGTTGGCCTTTTTCGTTGGTATGAATGCCGCGAGGCTCACCGAAGTAAATACCACCGGTCAATTCGCGAACGATCAACAGATCCAGCCCGGCCACCAGTTCAGGTTTTAATGACGAGGCAGCAGCCAATTGAGGAGACAGTATTGCCGGTCGCAAATTGCCAAACAAATCCAGATCAGATCGGATGGCCAGCAGGCCACGCTCGGGCCGAACCGCGGGCTCAACCGCATCCCACTTGGGGCCGCCCACTGCACTGAGCAAGATTGCATCTGCCGCACGCGCCAATTGAGCTGTTTGCTCAGGATACGGATGACCGAATTCATCAATTGCCGCACCACCCAACAAACCCTGTTCAATCGATACATCCAGTGAAAAGCGAGCAATTACAGCATCCAAAACGCGTAACGTCGCCGCCATGGTTTCCTTGCCGGCATAGTCACCGGGCAACACTAATAGATTTTTGCTCATCGTTCTTACCGATACAACCAGGGGGAGGCAGCGCGCTGTTTTTCTTCAAAGCGGCGAATGGCGTCGGCACTCTGAAGGCTGAGGCCGATTTCATCCAGACCATTCAGTAAACAGCTTTTGCGAAAGTCATCAATATCGAATCGATAGCTAAGGCCGGCGCGCTCAGCGGCCACGGTTTGCTCTTGCAAATCAATATTCAATTGAGCGCCTTCATTGTTGTGCACAAACTCAAACAAGGCATCAACTTCTGCGGAATCCAGAACAATAGGTAAAAACCCGTTTTTAAAACTGTTGTTGTAAAAAATGTCCGCGAAGCTGGGCGCGATAACCGCACGAAAGCCATAATCAAGCAAGGCCCACGGCGCGTGTTCACGACTGGAACCACAACCAAAATTCTGCCTGGCCAACAAAATACTTGCGCCCTGATAACGCGGCTGATTCAGGACAAACTCTGTATTCAGTTTGCGCTTGCTGCAATCCTGACCAATATACCCCTCGTCCAGATAGCGCAGTGAATCAAACAGGTTAACACCAAAGCCGCTTCTCTTAATCGACTTTAGAAACTGCTTGGGGATGATCAAGTCGGTATCCACGTTTGCGCGATCCAGTGGTACGGCAATACCAGTATGTTGAATGAATTTTTGCATTGCTCAGCGCTCCTGTATCACGTCTTGCACATTGACAAAATGCCCATGAATCGCTGCCGCCGCAGCCATTTCCGGACTGACTAAATGCGTGCGTCCACCGAACCCCTGGCGGCCCTCAAAATTCCGGTTCGAGGTGGATGCGCAGTGTTCGCCTTCGCCCAACTTGTCGGCATTCATCGCCAAACACATTGAGCAACCTGGTTCGCGCCACTCGAAACCAGCGGCAGTGAAAACCTGATCCAGGCCTTCCTGTTCCGCTTGCGCTTTTACCAGCCCGGACCCCGCTACCACCATGGCTTGCTTGACAGTCGGTGCGACCTTGTTACCACGAACTACATTAGCCGCTGCTCGAATGTCTTCAATCCGCGAGTTGGTACACGAGCCAATAAAGACGCGATCAAGCTGAATATCGGTAATCGCCTGACCGGCTGTCAGTCCCATGTATTCCAACGCTCGCTCAATGGCTTCACGGCGTGTTTCATCCTGCTCCAACGCCGGATCGGGTACCAAGGCATCAACCGGCAGCACCATCTCTGGCGAGTTGCCCCAGCTGACTTGCGGCTTGATGGCACTGCCATCTATTTCAACAACCCGGTCAAAGTGCGCACCGTCGTCACTGACCAATTCACGCCAGGCCGTGACGGCTTGTTGCCAGTGCTCTTCACCGGGTGCCATTGGCCTGCCTTTAAAATACTCTATGGTCTTCTCATCCACTGCGATCAAGCCGGATCGCGCACCCGCTTCAATCGCCATATTGCAAACGGTCATGCGTCCTTCCATCGACAGGCTGGTGATGCTGGAACCGGCGAATTCGATCGCGCACCCTGTACCGCCGGCTGTACCAATTTCGCCAATCACGGCAAGCACCAGGTCTTTGGCTGTCACGCCAGGTCCAAGCTCACCTTCAACCCGAACCAACATGTTCTTCATTTTCTTCTGAACCAGACATTGCGTGGCCAAGGCATGCTCTACCTCAGACGTGCCGATACCATGAGCCAGTGCGGCGAATGCACCGTGAGTAGACGTGTGGGAGTCCCCGCACACCACGGTCATGCCAGGCAATGTAGCCCCCTGCTCCGGCCCAACAACATGCACAATTCCCTGTCGCGGGTCGTCCATGGCATACCCTGGAATATTGAAGGCACGCACATTGTCGTCCAGAGTCTTGACTTGCAAACGCGACGTAGGGTCAACGATGCCATCCATGCCTTGCGCCCGCTCTGCCGTGTCGGTTGAGACATTATGGTCCGGCATCGACAGGTTGGCATCCAGCCGCCAGGGCTTGCGCCCTGCAAGACGCAAGCCTTCAAACGCCTGTGGTGAAGTGACTTCGTGAATCAGATGCCGATCTATGTAGATCAGCGCCGTACCATCCTCACGCTGCTCCACCACGTGTGAATCCCACAATTTATCGTATAAGGTTTTGGCCATGTCACCCACCTGCTGTCATTAACTGTGATCAGTCTACTGCGCATTGATTAATAAAACAAATTCATATATTTTATTAATTGAATTACTATTTTTTATATATATGGGCACGACCGCGTAGTCAACAACATGGACACTCAGAACCTTAAAGCATTTATCAGTGTCGCGAGACACCTATCCTTTTCACAGGCTGCGGAAGAACTTCATCTGACTCAACCCGCGATCAGCAAGCGCATATCCCTGATCGAACAAGACCTGGGTTTAGCGCTGTTCGATCGCATTGGGCGGCGGGTATCTCTTACCGAACACGGCGAGCGCCTGATTCCTTTGGCGAAAGACATTCTGCAACGCATTGAAGCCACCCGTGATGAACTGCAACAAACCAGTACCCGTGTTCTCGGTCGCTTATCTCTTTCGATCAGTCACCACATTGGCTTGCACCGATTACCGCCTGTATTGAAGGTATTCACTCTGTCGCATCCGGACGTCAGTCTCGATATCGAATTTACCGACTCTGAACTAGCCTACGATGCAGTACACCGCGGTGAAATAGAACTGGCGGTAATCACACTGGCCCCACAACAAGACCCTCAAATACACACTGGCCTGATCTGGCCCGACCCTTTATGTGTTGCCGTATCCCTAACCCACACCTTGGCCGACCGCGAAAGTGTGGACCTGGCAACCTTAAGCGAGCACGCCGCCATTCTGCCCAACCGCAGCACCTACACCGGCATGATCATCGAAAGCCTGTTCGCGCAGCGTCAGCTAAAGCTCAGTATCGGCATGGCGACCAACTACATGGAGACCATCAAAAGCATGGCGGGAATCGGCCTGGGCTGGACAATCATTCCCGAGTCCATGCTGGACGATGAGCTAATCAAACTGCCGCTACGCGACGCCACGCTGCACCGGGATCTTGGTTATATCCACCATAAGAATCGGCACCTTTCCAATGCCGCAATGGCGTTTATTGAGACGCTGGAAACATTCGCTTAAATCGGAACTGATGCAAAAACCTAGCTGAGCGAAACTGCCCGAATCAGTTCGCCAACCTCACTTCTATCCACCCGAAGCGACTCAAAATCAAACGCCTCACTGTCGCCAAGCTGCGACAACGCCACATTCTTGATGCTTGAGAAAATCGTCTCCAATCGCCCGGGGTGCTCGCGCTCCCAGCCCTGCAACATTTCCTTGATCACCTGCCGCTGCAAGTTCTCCTGCGAACCACACAGATTGCACGGAATGATTGGGAACTTTAGATGGTCAGAAAATGCCTGCAAGTCCTTTTCCTTACAGAAGGACAAGGGGCGAATCACGACATTGCGTCGGTCATCACTTAACAGCTTTGGCGGCATCGCTTTCAGTTTGCCGCCGTAAAACATGTTCAGAAACAGCGTTTCAATGATGTCATCGCGATGGTGCCCTAGCGCAAGCTTGTTGGCCCCAATCTGCTCCGCAAAGCCATAAAGACTGCCTCGTCGCAATCGGGAGCACAACCCGCAAGTTGTTTTACCCGCCGGAACGACAGACTTGACGATGCTGTAAGTATCCTTTTCAAGTATATGATATTCAATGTTTTTCTTGTCCAGGTATTCGGGCAAGACGTGTTCCGGAAAGCCTGGTTGCTTCTGATCCATATTCACCGCAACCAGCTCGAACGACACTGGCGCACTGATCTGCAGGCTCTGCAAAATTTGCAGCATTGAGTACGAATCTTTGCCGCCAGACAGGCAGACCATGATTCGGTCGCCGTCTTCGATCATGTTGTATTGGGCAATTGCCTGACCAACCTGGCGCCGCAATCGCTTCTGCAACTTGTTAAATTCTGTTCGGGATTTTCGGTCTTGTTCGTCGGCCACGGCCAGCTCTTACGGGTTACTACGTTACCAGGCCGCGATTCTATAGGATTTAGCGGCCATAGGCTGGCTTTTCCTGAGCGCTGCGCATAAAATTTGCGGCGCTGCAGATACCGCTGCATGACCTGATACACAATGAACGCAAGGAACAGTCTATGAAAACCCCAGTACGAGTTACCGTTACCGGAGCCGCCGGTCAAATCAGTTACGGTTTACTGTTCCGAATTGCAGCCGGTGACATGCTGGGCAAAGACCAGCCGGTCATTCTTCAACTGCTGGAAATTACCCCGGCGCTGGACGCCCTGAAAGGCGTGATGATGGAACTTGATGATTGCGCATTCCCCTTGCTGCACGGCATGATTGGAACAGACAATGCTGAGGAAGCCTTTAAAGATTCCGATTACGCACTATTGGTCGGTGCACGTCCCAGAGGCCCTGGCATGGAGCGCAAGGATTTGCTGGAGGCCAATGCCGCTATTTTCTCGGTGCAGGGTAAGGCCATCAATACGGTCGCCAGCCGCGATATCAAAGTGCTGGTGGTGGGTAATCCGGCCAATACCAATGCCTTGATTGCTCAGCGTAACGCGCCGGATATTAACCCCCGGCAATTCACGGCAATGACCCGGCTCGATCACAACCGCGCGCTTACCCAGTTAGCGCAAAAAACCGGTACGACAATCCGCGACGTTCAGCAAATGACGATATGGGGCAACCATTCGTCCACACAGTATCCGGACCTACACCACACGACGGTCAATGGCAAAAACGCGATGGACCTGGTCGATCAGGCCTGGTACGAGAACGATTTTATTCCAACCGTTCAGAAACGTGGCGCAGCCATCATTGATGCACGCGGTGCGTCCAGTGCCGCGTCGGCAGCCAATGCGGCAATCTGCCATGTCAGAGATTGGGCGCAAGGTTCCGCTGACAAAGACTGGGTCAGCATGGGCGTCTTCAGTGACGGCAGTTACGGCGTAACGGAAGGGTTGATTTATTCATTCCCGGTCACCTGTAAAAACGGCGACTGGAGCATTGTTCAAGGCCTGGACATCAACGAGTTCAGCCAAGCCCGTATGGACGCTACCCAGCAAGAACTGACCGAAGAGCGCGACGCCGTTCAGCACCTGCTGCC
Source organism: Gammaproteobacteria bacterium (assembly GCA_030429735.1). GTDB lineage: Bacteria > Pseudomonadota > Gammaproteobacteria > Pseudomonadales > JAUIET01 > JAUIET01. Next base: position 176,901 of record JAUIET010000008.1, on the reverse strand, counting down.
GTAAACCGAAAACAGCTCGCAAGCGTTTCTGATTGTGTCTGCAACTGCGCTGTTCCTGCTGTTTGCCATTGTTGCCTGCCTGCTGACCTGGAACGTCTACCGGCCCAGCTTTGGCTCGATCGGGCCAGCTGCCGCCAGCTTTATCAGCGGCTGGTGGTACGGAGACCTTGCGCCCTGGATTATTATCATTCAACTCGCTGGCACAGCGGTCTTTGCCGCGAACGGTGCAATCACCGGTATACAAGGCAGCGTGGGCTTGCTGTTGGCAGTGGGCAGTTGGTTGGCATTAGCACTGCGTTACGGGCGCGCGCTGGAGTTCCGACATCACTGTGAAGCATCACTGGCTGAAACACTGGGCCCAGACTACATAACGCAGATCCCCGATCAGTTTCGCCTGAACATTCCGGAACACTTCTCTTTGCAGCGCTACCTGCGCCCGTTCAGGCCACACCTGCCCAATGTCGAGCGCATCCGTGACATCACCATCGCGCAGGAGGACGGCTGGAATGTCAACGTCGACATCTATCGGCCCAAAGAGGTGCCAAGCAACGCACCGGTGCTGTATCAGATACACGGCGGCGGCTGGATGGAGAACTTTGGCGATAAGTCGACCCAGGCCCTGCCGCTGATGAATCATCTTGCCTCACAGGGGTGGGTATGCGTGTCAATCGACTATCGCCTTAGCCCGACGCACGTGTGGCCTGCACATATCGTGGATTGCAAACGCGGCCTGGTATGGATCAAGAACAACATTGCCGAGTACGGTGGCGACCCGAACTTTATCGTCACCACTGGTGGGTCAGCAGGTGGTCATTTGTGCTCCTTGCTTGCACTAACCGCTAATCAACCCGATTTTCAACCCGGCTTTGAGAGCGCAGATACCAGTGTTCGAGCCTGCATACCATTTTACGGTGTCTACGACTTTAGTGACGCGCACAAACTGCATATTAATGATGGCCTGATGCAAGGGCTGGAAAAGACCGTGATCAAAAAGCCCCTGAAAGGCAATGAAGACGTGTACCAGCAGGCGTCACCACTGCATCGGATAAACGCCGACGCACCGCCGTTTTTCGTGATCCATGGCTCTCTGGATTCCTTAACCTCCCTGCAGGAAGCAAGAAAGTTTGTTGAAGAGCTGCGCCGTCAAAGCCAGCAGCATGTGGCCTTCCTGGAACTGCCTGGCGCTCAGCACGCATTCGACCTGTTTGCCACACCGCGTGCCGATTGGGCCATGCGTGCGGTGATGCTGTACGCGAATTACATCTATGGCCAATACACATCAGGGTGTCACCAGCAGTAACGGTGACTTCGTGCTTGCGAATTAGAGTAACAGCACCACATGCGAACAATTCGCAAAAACTCCCCTAAGCCCTTGTTTTTAATAACTTAAAGCAAAAAAGACTGCCGCTGGCACGTATCCTGCATCTTCTCTATCATCGGCTATCAGCCAATATATCTAAAACGAGAAAAACAATGCACTCAGATAAACGGCCTCATCAACAGCTTGCGCGCGCTTTGCCGCTGCTCACCATTATTTGCCTGGCAAGCTGCGCTATCGCTGGATTGGCCATTGGCGTCTATGACATCGCCTACACATCGGTGCACTTCGAGATGCCCAGCAGCAGCGAGTTCGTGCTAGGCCGATAACTCCCTCAACACTTGCGCCGGTGGTGTTTTTAAACTGCCTGCGCTGATCAGCAACCCCAGCAAAACCACACTCACTGCGCCCAACACAGGCCCGAGAACAAACACCCACCAGTGTGGCTCATAACTTAACTCCAGTAGACGCGTTTGTATCAGGCCGATAATCAACTCTGCGCCAACCGCTGCCAGGCTGCCCGCCAGTAAACCCAGAATGAAGAATTCATAGAATAAGGTTTTGCGCAACAAGCTCAAGCGAGCGCCCAGTGTTTTTAAAATCGCACTCTCACGCATGCGCTCGTCCATACTGGTTTGAATACTGGCGAACAGTACTATAGCCGCCGCCAACAGAATCAAGCCCAACACTAACTCAACCGCAGAGCTCACCTGGTCAATAATTCGAGTCACCTGCTCGATCATTCGATCCATCTCAATAATGCTGACTGTTGGGACGGTTCGTATTAGCGAATTAAGGAAAGCCTTGTCACCGTCTGGCAAATGGAAACTGGTCATGTAAATCGCATCGAAATCCTGCAGTGAGCCTGGCGAAGCGATCGCAAAAAAATTGGGCCGCATGCGCTCCCAATCCAGTTGCCGGATACTACTGACCTTGAGGTCGACGCTGGCATCGATCATTGTGAAGGTGATGGTGTCGCCCAGGCGGATGTTGTATCGCTCGGCAAATTCCTGCTCCAGTGACAGCAAACCTGGCTGGTCGGCAGTCCACCACTCGCCTTCCACCAGTTCATTGTCTGCAGGCAAATCGGCCGCCCATGTGAGCTGCACCTGACGCGTTCTATTGCGCTGCGAATCTTCCGCTTGCTCGGGCGAGCTATTCTGTTCACCTTCAGTGCGGCGTCTGACAGGCACGCTGCCGTTATGCGCAGTCAAGCTCGCCCTGACCATCGGGTAAATGCCGGCATGTTCGTAGCCGGCACTATCGAGCAGTTCAGTGAGCGGCTGGACATCTGTTGGCGCAATGTTCAACACAAAATGGTTTGGCGTATTCTCGGGTATTTGCATACGCCATTCCTGCAATAGCGAATTGCGTGCCAACAATAACGTTAGAACCAACAACAGCACTACAGTAAAAACAAACACCTGAAGAGCGCTGTGTTTTGCCCTGCGCCGAATGCCGGCTATCGCCAGGCGCATTGGCTCGGCGGCTCGACTGCCTGGCTTGGGGGCTGAACGCAACAGCAGCCAGGTCATCAGCAATACCAGAGCCGCAATAGCCCCTACTCCCAGTGTCAGAAACAAGGTAATTTGAACACTGCCGGAATACACGTATATCAGCAGCAGCAAGCCTGCAATCCCGAGATAAAGCACCAGCCGACTGTTAAAATCAGGCGTACCCAGATCGCGGCGCAATACGCGCATTGGCGCTACTTTCTGCAAATGAAGCAAAGCCGGGCACGCAAATGCGAAAAAGCTGATGAATGCTGTCACTGCACCTAACCAGACCGCGGCAATGTCTGCCGGCGGCAGTTCAACAAGTAACAGACTGCGGATGCTGTTAATAGCCACACCATGCAACACCCATCCCAGCGCACTGCCCAGCACCACGCCACACAGGCAGAGCAGCAGCAAGTGACTGAGATACATTGTTAGAACCGTTTGTGAGCTGGCACCCAGGCTTTTCAGAATGCCCACATAGTCATAGTGGCGTTCCGTGTAGCGTCGGCTGGCAATTGCGATAGCAACACCGGCCAGCACCACCCCCATACTGCCGGCCAGCAGCAAAAAACGCTCAGCGCGATTGATTGACCTCGCCAGCCTGGGTTGGCTTTCCCTGACGCCAAGAATACTCTGCTCGGCCTGCAGTTTGTCTTTCATGCGCTGCGCCCAACGTTCAAGATCGGACGTGTCGCCGGTTACCAACAAATTGTGCTGCACCCGACTGCCGGGTTGAATAATCGCAGAACCGGGAATATCGGCAACATTCATCAACACCCGCGGACCGTACGAAAACACGCTAAAGCCCGCATCCGGTTCACGCAAAACCAGGCCTGAAATACGCAGTTCTGCTTCACCAATGGACAAGTTGTCGCCCACTGACAGCTGCAACAGTGGCAGTAAGCGCGGCGCAACCCATACCTCTCCCGCTGGCGGCCCCGTTTTCACTTTTTGAGTAACGCCATTGGAGCCGCTAGACCTGATCTCCAATTCACCCAGCAACGGGTAAGCCGAATCCGCCGCTTTGACGGCAACCAATTGCAGTTCGTCGCCAGCAAATGCCATGGTTGGGAAATGCATTACATGAGCGTGCTCCAGGCCCTCCTCTTCAGCAAGCGCGAACCATTCAGCCGGAATGGGCGTATTGCTGCGAAGCAAACGGTCGGCGGCAAGAAACTGACTGCTTTCAGCCAGAATGGCGCCCTGAATGCGATCCACAAATAAAGCAATAGACACAACGATGGTGACCGCTACAGTCAATGCCGCCAACAACAGACCAAGCTCGCCGCCGCGCCAATCGCGCGCCAACAACCGCAAGCCCAACATGAACCGGCTCATACGATTTGGCTCTGGTCTGCTACCACGGCACCGGCACTAAGCTCGATCACCCTGCCACATCGGTCAGCCAGTCGCTGCTCGTGGGTCACCAGAACCAGCGTTCTATCTTGCTCTTGATTCAACTCAAACAGTAAATCGATCACTTTCGCTCCGGTTCGAGCATCCAGATTACCGGTCGGTTCATCTGCAAATAAAATCGGGGCATGAGATGCAAACGCACGCGCAATTGCTACTCGCTGCTGCTCACCGCCGGACAATTGTCTCGGATAATGAGTCACGCGATCGGCAAGACCCACGCGCTGAAGGTAGTGCTGTGCCAATTCAGTGGGATTTTCCAGGCGTTTGAGTTCGGCAGGCAACATGACGTTCTCAAGTGCCGTCAAACTGGGCAGCAACTGGAACGACTGAAACACAAAACCCACATTGTCGGCCCTCACGGCCGCACGCTGGTCCTCATCAAGTGCCGTGATTTCTGTACCATTGAGATGCACCGTACCTGAGCTTGGCGTGTCCAGGCCGGCCAGCAAACTAAGCAAGGTGGTCTTGCCCGAACCAGAAGCACCCACGATCGCCACAGATTCGCCCTTGTCTATCGAAAAACTGACATCCCGTAAAATATGTAAAACGCCTTCATGGCTAGGCACGGATTTTGTAAGATGATGAGATGAAATCATATAAGCTCGGAGTTTCGATGCAGACCCGACCGTCAGCGCTACGCCAACGCGGTTCAGTTTCTGTTACGGCGGCAATCCTGTTCGCGATCACTTTGCCTTTACTGCTGGTTGCGCATTATAGCGAGGCGGCCACGTGTGAGGGCACGGTACTATTACTGGGTGATAGTATCGGCGCCGGTTATGGCGTTGCCGAAGACAAAAGCTGGGCCGCCGGCCTGGGTCAGCACCTGGCGGACAAGGGGCTGACATTTGTTAACGCGAGCATCAGTGGCGAGACCACCGCAGGCGGTGTGCGGAGAATTGCTGATCTGCTGAAGCGACATAAACCCCGTCTGCTGATTGTTGAGTTAGGTGGAAACGATGGGCTTCGCGGCTACCCGATTGCTCGAATGAAGCAAAACCTGGAAAGTATTACCAAACAGGCACTGGACAGTGGCAGCCAGGTCTATTTACTGGGTATGCACATTCCGCCGAATTACGGGCCGAGGTATGGCCAATTGTTCCATCAGACCTACGCTGAGTTGGCCGAGCAATATGGGCTTGAGCTGCTGCCATTTTTGCTGGAAGGAATAGGCCGCGACTCAGACCTTATGCAGGCTGACGGCATTCACCCGAACCTGGAGGCACAGCCGCTTATCCTGGACAATGTACTGTCTCGCTTACCCGATACTGTATGCGGCAAATCGCTGCAGAGAACCAGCGCTCACTAAGGCGCTGCAGAGGCATTGGGTATTTTTCAGAGCTACACTAGAAATTTGATGCAAATTTGGCCCTTCTTAGCAAGGCCGCGCTTTCTTCCACACGCTGAACAAACAGCTCGTCAACCCTCACTGAGGCGGTATTATCGATACCACAACAGCGTACTGACATACGCTTGATTCGCCCGCTGGCATGCACTTGCACGCGACCGCTTAACATCAACTGAAGTCCATCCGCCGCGCTGCACTCATCCACTACCAGGCTGTGCTCGCCCTGCTGGTCAGTGTATTCCAAAAGTATGCCAACAGCACCTGTGATCGGATACCTGAAGCCCAGCCAGGCCGCCACATTGTATTCGGAAAACCACGGTGCCTGACGCGGGGTATCAGAATGAAAAGTACTGGCTGGAACCTCGGCAAGCAAACAACTTCGCAACAAGTTTGCCGGGATTTCATGACCACTACCCATAGACTACGCCTCGATTTAACACGCACCTGCCCAAGCCGATACTCAGGAGTGCAGCCTTAATATACACGCCGCTACGGGCTTATCCAGCGTGCTTTTACGAGTTTGTGCAGCGAATCACGTGCCACACATAACCGCTGCACAATTACCTGCCTTCGGTCAGCCACTCAGCATTGGTAAACAGCGTTAGCTGTGTCACACTATTAGCTTGTATGGCGCTCGGGATTCAGTCGCGGCAAGCCTCGAACAAGGGATCAGCAGCAGGGCACTGGATGACAAATACGGTAAATCAGGCAACAGTTAAACAAGTCTGCATTATTGGCTGTGGCTCCTCAGGAATGCCGGCCGTTAAAGCCATGGCTGACCGCAAAATCAGTTTCGATTGCTTTGAAGCGGGTGGAGACATTGGCGGAAACTGGACCATCAATAACAGTAATGGTGTATCAGCCGCCTACGAATCACTGCGTATCAACACCTCCAGACAAATGATGGAATACGCAGACTACCCAATGCCGGAAGATTATCCGGACTACCCCGACCACCGTTTAATCGCCCGCTATTTCAACGACTACATGGACGCGTTTAACTTGCGCGAACACGTCCAATTCAACACAGCGGTGGAGCATTGTGAACGTTCAGCGACCGGCCTGTGGTCGGTCACATTAAGCAATGGTGACACGCGCCACTATGAGCACCTGGTAGTTGCCAATGGCCACCACTGGGACCCCCAGTGGCCACAACCACCTTTACCAGGCGACTTTAACGGCCTGGTTATGCACTCGCATTCTTACATCAGCCCTTACGACCCGATTGACCTGACTGGGAAGAACATCGTTATTCTGGGTATGGGCAATTCAGCCATGGATTTAGCCTGCGAACTTAGCCAGCCGAGTTTGGACAATACTGTGTACATGGGCATCAGAACAACAGCATGGGTACTGCCGCGTTACCTGTTTGGCAAGCCTCTTGATCAGCAGGCTCAGTGGGACGTACCGTGGCGCCTGATGACCAGAATCACCGAGTTTTTAATGCGGCTCACGCACGGAAGCCCGCAATCACATGGATTGGCGAAACCAAAACACCGTGCCCTGCAAACTCACCCGACTATCAGCCAATACATCTACGACAAAATTGACAATGGCGACGTGATTGCCAAACCTGCGATCAGCGAGTTAAAAGGCAACCGCGTTCGATTCAGTGACGGCAGCGAAGTTGACGCTGACGTCGTCATCTACGCAACGGGCTATAAAGTCACCTTCCCGTTTTTTGACCCTGACTTTATTGCCGCGCCAGGCAATGATCTGCCGCTGTGGCAGCGGCTTGTAAAGCCCGGTATAGATAATTTGTTTTTTATTGGTTTGATGCAGCCTCTGGGCGCGGTGATGCCATTGGCGGAGCAACAAGCCAAACTCGCGGCCGATGTCATACGCGGCGACTTAAAATTGCCGCCACTGGAGGAAATGCTGGACGAGATGGAACAGGAACGGGTGGCAATGCATACACGTTACCTTGACTCATCGCGCCACACCATGCAGGTGGACGCACCAGCTTACCGGAAAATACTGGAAAAGATTCGACAACAGGCGAAGCAGCGTGCGAATAAACCAGCACCGATGTTGAACGGTGTTGGCCTGGCTGTTAAAAACATCTCGCGCATCAGCAAGCCCCATTCTGAACCAAGCGCTGAACAAACAACAGATCCCACCGTCGCGACCAATAAGCCGTCGACCATGGCCCTGGAAGAAAGTTGATAACTGGCTACACCCCTTCCAGCTTGAAGCGTTTATCCCAGCTTTTGAATTTCTTGCGGCAATACTCATCCAGACTTGCGTAATTGTTAAACTCCAGCACAGAGTCGTCTTCTTCGCGTACAAATTCGCAATCCTCGTTGGAATGCTCGCGGCAGACTATTGGCCGTGTCTCGTAAATACCGCAGCCACCGCCCGGCAGCAGATGCTCGCAGCTGTTCATGGTCTGCACACCCCAGCCATCCACATCACGGTACACTCTGACTCCGCGATGACTGACCATCCACAACAGGTCATCGTATTCGCGCATGCTTCGAGGCGTATCAACCGGTACGGTAATATACCGGCAACATAGAGACTTGCTGCATTGCCCACAGGTATTGTCAGCTTCAAAATCCGCCACCGGCAGCACTTCAATCACTTCTGATACATCAGTCATAAGATTCTTCTATCAACCACTCATTTACCACTGAACACAGGTGCCCGTTTTTGCTTGGCAGCTAACAAGCCTTCCTGTAAATCATTTGAATCGCTGCACAATGCCGCCAGCGCTTCAGCATGTTCGTCAGCAACGCCTCCTCTGGCGGCCTGAGCGCTGATTTCTTTCATAGCGCGCAACGCCAGTGGTGCCAAACCGGAAAGACGCTGTGCGTAGTGTTCGGCGTCTGCAAGTGCCGACTGCCCATTGCTCGCATGGGTCAGAAACCCCATCTGCAGCAGCTGCCCGGTGTTGAACTCTTCAGCGGCCAACAGAAATTTCTGCGCATTGCCAAGACCCAGTGTGGTTACCAGACGCTCGATACCACTGGGTGGGTAACACAGGCCGAATTTGGCGGCGGGAATAAAGGCCCGCAATCCATCTCCACCAAACCGAAAATCACAACTCAACACAACCTCACAACCGCCGCCGTACACGCTACCGTTGAGCGCACACACGGTCGGTACACTCAGGGTTCTCAGCTGCTTGGTCATATGTGCAAATGCGTCAGGGCTTATCTCACCGGACGACAACTGATCCAATGCAGCACCGGCACAAAAGGTGCGCTCGCCGGCCCCGGTAAGCAACAGTACTCGCAGATCCGAATCAGCTTCAATCTGCCTAAAACTATCTTCGAGAAGCTCAATTTCGGTCGCGCCGAGGGAGTTGTGACGCTGCGGCACGTTCAGAGTAACCCGCGCAACAGAACCTGAGCTTTCGAAAATAACAGTGGGGGCATGATTTATCATGCGGCGCATTCTACAGATCTGCTGCTGAGCTGTTAAGAACTGAGTGCACAAGTGCCTAGTGTCCCTTACCATAAGTTCGTACCATTTAGAGCCAGCACAATGGCGTTCTTCTAGGCGTGTTCCGCAGGGAATATCGACTCTATTGGCAAGGGACACAACAACGAAGAACGCCATTGTGCTGGCTCCCGGAGGGCCCGCCATTCGAGGCCTCCAGCTTCGTTGGACTCTTTGCGAATAGAGCCCGCTAGAGCCTGCCCCGCGAGCGACGCGAGTGTTTTGGGTATTCACTGCAGAGTTCGCCTCGCTGGAGGCCTCGAATGACGGGCTAAATGGTACGAACTTATGGTAAGGGACACTAGCCCGCATTATGCATGAACGCGCAAAGCGAAAGCGTCAATAGTGCGGGCTTGCCTGCGTTTGTCGGCTGTACTGTAAGTGGCGCCTTAACTCCGGTAGAATCACCGCCTGAATTTTCACACGCAATCACTGTCAAACTGGAGAACCCTATGAGTGAAGCATGGATTATTGATGCCTGTCGTACACCGAGAGGCATTGGCAAAATTGGCAAGGGCGCTCTAGCCGACATACATCCGCAACAGCTCGGTGCCACTGTGCTCAAGGCAATTGCCGAACGAAACGATCTGAACACGGCCGATGTTGAAGACATAATCTGGGGTACCAGCACGCAACGCGGCCAGCAAGGCGGCGACCTTGGCCGCATGGCAGCCCTGGACGCAGGCTATGACATTCGCTCCAGTGCGGTAACACTGGACCGATTCTGTGGTTCAGGCATCACATCCGTTAATCTGGCAGCTGCATCCATTATGTCTGGCATGGAAGATCTGGTAGTGGCCGGTGGTACTGAAATGATGTCTATGTACGGCAAAATGGCCGAGTCGCAGTCGCCGTTCATGGATAATGGCAATGAACGCTTGCGAGCTAAACACCCGCAGTCCAATCAGGGCGTTTGCGCAGATACGATTGCAACCATGGAAGGCATCACGCGCGAGGATGTAGACGCCCTCGCCCTGGTTAGCCAACAACGTGCTGCGCACGCCATTGAAAACGGCTATTTTGATAAAAGCCTGGTACCGGTTTATCACGAAGACGGCAGTCTCGCGCTGGACAAGGAAGAATTCCCGAGACCAGGCACCACAATGGAAGGCCTGTCGCAACTAAAGGCGTCCTTCGAAGCAATGGCCGACTACCCTCTTGATGACAAAGGCACGACCTATCGCGGCTTGATACTGCAGAAATACCCCGATGTAGACATTCAGTTCATGCACCACGCCGGAAATTCGTCAGGCGTTGTAGATGGCGCCGCTGCCCTGTTGCTGGCTTCACCCAAGTACGCAGAAGCGCACGGTATGAAGCCAAGAGCACGAATTGTTGCAACCGCCAACATAGGTGATTGCCCGACATTGATGCTTAATGCCCCTGTACCAGCGGCTAAAAAAGTATTAGCGAAAGCGGGTCTGAGCATAGATGACATCGATCTTTTTGAGATCAACGAAGCTTTTTCAGTGGTGGCCGAGAAATTCATACGCGACCTCAATCTGGACCGCGACAAGGTAAACGTGAACGGTGGCGCAATGGCGCTGGGGCACCCGATTGGCGCAACCGGCTCGGTACTCATTGGCACGCTGCTGGACGAATTGGAACGGCGTGACCTGCGGCGTGGCCTGGTCACTATGTGCGCTGCGGGCGGCATGGCACCGGCCATTATCATAGAGAGAGTCTGAAGCCGGGCGCGCGCTTCAATCGGAGTGCGCGTTCACCTCACAGAACCTGGCTGAACGGATAAACCGGCTTAGCCTCACTGTCTTTGCAGCTGGCCAGTGCCATCACGGCCTGGTCGGCTTGCTCTACCGTCACCTTCAGTATTTCGCCAGCCGTCGCCGTCTCAAAACCCACCATGGTTTGACGGCCCTGTTCACTCACCGTATGCAGGCGAAGCGCTTGCTTCTCAGCAAATATCTCGGCCGCCTGCGCCGCTTTCGGGTACCAGGATGTGCCCCGCAGATACTGGAAATCCAGTGTCTTTGCTTCCGTCTTTGCAAGAAAACTGTCGACGGCGTCGGGTGATACACGCCCATACATCGCGCCCTGCGGCAAACAGAGCACATTCGGTGCAAATCGATGCCCACCCAGGTGACTCACCTGCCACACGCGCTCACCGAGACGTTCTCGCAAAGCGCTGTACAGGGGCCGCCCAAAACGGGCACAACACACATCTCTCTGACCATTCATGCAGACAAAATACTGCGGCTGAACAACGGCTGTGGCGTGTTGTTCAGGCGCGGACAAAACGGCCCGTAAATCCAATGCTTGCAAAAACTCATAGCCTTGCCCTTCCAATTGCCAGGTGGCAGTTTGGCTTGCTATAAAGCACTTTGTGCTGGCTCTGTCGTATTCCGGCTGACGGATGAACTGTGGTCTCACGCGCAGGCCGCCCGCCGACAAGGCCTCAATCTGCTGGTCAAGCCAATACCTTGTCGCAGGCGACAGCGCGTTATCTTCCAATACTTTCGCTGACCAACTTGGCACGTACTCCAACATCAGCCACAGGTCTACATGATCGGACGTGCCAGCCATCGGCAAGTCGGGGCTTTGCAAACTGCAATAACGAGATTTTTCGAGACTCATACTATATAACTTTCAACAACTTACAGAAGATATCGAGAAACAATCTAGAAACCAAAACGGTGCCCTGCTTTCTTTGAATGAAAGTGTAACCTGAACCGTTATGCTTCTTTGCGGTAATTTAGTAGAATTCGCGCCCGCAAAAGTTCTTTTCTCATTAATCACACAAGGCACACACCCATGAGCGACTCCGTACTGGTTGATATCACCAACGGCATTATGACCATCACTATGAACCGTCCAGAGGCTAGAAACGCCATCAATGGCGACACCGCGCGAGGCATTGCCGCTGCACTGGACCAATTGGACCAGGACGACAGCGTACGCGTGGGCATTCTCACCGGCGCAGGCGGTACCTTTTGCTCCGGCATGGACCTGAAAGGCTTCCTGACAGGCGATTTGCCATCGGTAGAAGGCCGCGGTTTCGGCGGTCTCACCGAAGCGCTACCCAGAAAGCCCTTGATCGGCGCCATTGAAGGCTATGCGCTTGCCGGCGGCTGCGAAATGGCCTTGAGCTGCGATATGCTGGTGGCGTCGGAAACGTCAAAATTTGGTATCCCGGAAGCAAAACGTGGTTTGGTCGCGGCTGCCGGTGGTCTTATCCGCCTGCCACGGCAAATACCACAAAAAATCGCCATGGAGCTCGCACTGACTGGTGATTTCATGTCTGCGCAACGCGCCGCTGATTTGGGCCTGGTAAACCGCGTGGTTGCTGAGGGCAACGCCCTGGAGTCAGCCAAGGAGCTGGCCGCAGCCATCAATGCTAATGGCCCATTGGCGGTAGCCGTCAGCAAGCAGATTGTTCTGCAATCAGCAGATTGGTCAACCAGCGACATGTTCAGCAAACAGAACGACATTGCGATGCCCGTATTCAGCAGTGAGGACGCTATAGAAGGCGCTGCCGCTTTTGCTGAAAAACGTGCGCCGAACTGGAAAGGTAAATAAGCACTTTATTCTCACACCACATTAATCAGACAGGGTTTTAGGAAACACTATGGATATTTCAGGAAAATCAGCAATCGTTACCGGCGGCGCATCAGGACTTGGCCGAGCAACCGTTATGTTACTGGCGGGTAAAGGCGCCAAGGTTGCCATCTTTGACATGAATGACGAGAAAGGCAACGCGCTGGCAGCGGAACTGGGCGACAACGTGCGCTTTTACAATGTCAACGTTAGTAGCGAAGAGTCCGTGCAGTCTGCAATCAATGACGTGATTGAAGCCTTCGGGGAACTGCATATCTGCTGTAACTTTGCGGGTATTGGAAATGCCGCGCGAACTTATGGCAAAAAAGGTCCGTTCCCGCTGGATGAATTCAATAAAGTACTGCAGGTAAATCTGGTCGGTACGTTTAACGTGACCCGCCTGGCTGCGGAACAGATTGCCAAAACCGAACCGTACAATGAAGACGGAGCGCGCGGCGTAATCATCAATACAGCCTCGGTGGCTGCTTATGAAGGTCAGATTGGTCAGGCCGCTTACAGTGCCTCCAAAGGCGGTGTGGTCGGCATGACCTTACCAATAGCCCGTGATCTTGCCGTGCTGGGCATTCGCTGCAACACCATCGTACCTGGCCTGATCGCTACGCCACTAATGATGGGAGGCTTCGAGGAAATGACCCCGGAAATCGCAGAGTTCCTGAAGCCACTCTCTTCCCAGGTTCTGTTTCCCAAGCGACTGGGGCGCTCCGACGAAATCGCGCATCTGGCGGGCTCAATCATTGAAAATGATTACATCAATGGTGAATGTATTCGCATGGACGGCGGCATCAGGATGCAACCCAAGTAAGTCCTGCGCAAGCATCGGTGCGAGGGCCGGGTTACTCAGCCCTCGCGCTACCATTACCGTTCGTTCAGTCTCACTCAAACAATACGCACAGAGATTCCCAAATGACGATGCAACAAACCCCTCTTCTGATGTCTCGGCTACTCGGTCGTGGAGCCAAACTCGACCCGGGCATAGAGGTTGTTACCCTGCAAGCCGATGGAAAACACCGCACCACCCTTGGCAAGACCTGGGAACGCGCCAATCAGCTGGCGCATGGCCTGCATGCGCACGGTATTGAGGTCGGTGATCGCATTGGCAGCTTCATGTGGAACAACTACCGGCATCTGGAACTGTACCAGGCCGTGCCCAGCATGGGCGCTGTGTTGCATACGCTGAACATCCGCCTGGGGCCAGCGGATCTCGAGTACATCATCAATCATGCTCACGACCGTGTGATTTTCGCCGACGAAGACCTGCTGCCACTGTTAGAACCGGTGCTGGACAAACTGCCCTGCCTGGAATTGCTGGTGATTTGTCGTAATGGCGACGGTGGCGAAACTTCGTTTGCCAACAGCATTGACTATGAAGAGCTGATCGACGGCCACCCCACCCGTTACGAGTGGCCGGTTATTGATGAAAATTCGCCAATGGGCCTGTGCTACACCAGTGGCACTACCGGCAAGCCCAAAGGCGCGATGTACACCAATCGTTCCACTTATTTACACACCATCACCGAATGCATGACCGATGCGATTGGCCTCAGTGCGCTGGATTCGGTGTTAGGCATAGTACCCATGTTCCACGCTATGGGCTGGGGCTTGCCGTTTGCTGCCTCCATGCTTGGCTGCAAACAAATCATGCCACACCGCTTCATGACCCCGGATGCGCTGCTTGGTGCGCTCAGCGACGAAGAAGTCACCATATCCGCCGGTGTACCCACAATATGGCAGGGTGTAAAAGCCATTCTTGAGAAATCACCCGATGAATTCGACCTCAGCAAACTAACACGTCTCACCTGTGGCGGCTCAGCGCCACCTGTGTCACTGATGCGCTGGTTCTGGGAAAATCACAACATCGAAATGGTCCAGGGTTGGGGCATGACTGAAACCAACCCACTTGCAACCCTGTCGAAGAAAGTGGCCAAACGATCTCACCTGAACTTGAGTGAAGACGAGCAATTCGAAAACGTTGCCAAAGCCGGCCTGCTGATGCCCGGCCTGGAACTTGAAATCTTCGATGATGAATGGAACCCCGTGCCCCACGACGGCGAATCCGTTGGCGAGTTGCTGATTCGCGGCCCCTGGATCGTTTCGGAATACTACAACGACCCACAGCCCGATAAATTTCACGGCGACTGGCTAATTACCGGCGATGTTGCGAAAATCGACGCTGAAGAGTACTTGATCATCTCCGATCGGTCGAAAGATCTGATCAAGACCGGCGGTGAGTGGATTTCTTCGGTAGACCTGGAAAACCATATAGTTGCCCTGCCCGACATAGCACAGGCCGCTGTAGTAGCCCAACCCCACCCCAAGTGGGACGAACGTCCCGTTGCAATAGTAATACTCGCCGAAGGCGCGACGCTGGATGTGGACGCAATACTGGCGCACTGCTCGACAAACTTCGCGAAGTGGCAGTTGCCGGATGATGTAATCGCGGTGGATGACATTCCACTAACATCAACCGGCAAAATCGATAAGAAAACGATTCGGGCTGGATTGGAAGAGCAAAATTACAAACTGCCAGACCTGAGATAAACCTGGAACATCGCACTGAGGCGCCTGGCTGTAATCATTCAGTTTGTCTCTCGGTATTCGTGGCTTGCTCCAGAGTCTTCCTCAGCGTTGAGTTGCTCGGCATACTGGTCGAGCTCAGCTCGAGCTTCATCGCTCAGCTGCGGGTATTGGGGATTAATATTTTCCAGTGTCTGGCGCAAAATGTCAGCCACTCGATAGCGCATGTACGGCTTGTCGTCCGCCGGAATGACATACCACGGAGCGAATTCAGTCGATGTGTTTTGTATACATTGCTCATACGCCAGCATGTAGTCATCCCAATACTGACGTTCCTTGAGGTCACTGGCGGAAAACTTCCAGTGCTTCTGCTGCTCGTTCAAGCGCGATAGAAAACGCTGGCGTTGCTCCTCCTTGGACACGTTTAACCAGAATTTAAGCACCACCGTGCCATTCCTGGCCAAGTGTTTTTCATGTTCGCGAATGGATTCATAGCGAGCCTGCCAGAATTTCTCGCTCGCACTGTCATCGAGCCGTTGCGCCATCAGGTACTGCGGATGCACTTTAACAACCAATACCTCTTCGTAATAACTTCGATTAAATACGCCTATTCGACCACGCTCAGGCAGCCTGCAGCTGGTACGCCACAAAAAGTCGTGATCCAGTTCTTCTTTAGAGGGTTGCTTAAACGAGTACACCTGACAACCCGCGGGGTTCAGTCGCCCGAATACGGCCCGAATCGTGGAGTCCTTGCCCGCCGCATCAATGGCCTGAAACACGCAGAGTATGGAATGCGTGTCATTTGCGTACAAGCGGCGCTGTAAGTCATCGCACAATTGAGCTTGTTGCTTCAGCAGTTTTCTGCACACTTTGCGGTCGGGAATGTTTTCAGCCTGCTGTGCGTCTTTCAGCGAAAAAGCACCATTGGCTGCGGCGCGAAACTCGCTGTCCGGGCAAAAAAGTTTCATCGGTGTAACTCTGGATAACAATCTGTCATTCTACCTCATCAGGCACTGCGTCGATAAAACGCCGCAGCATTGCCAACAGCAAATCGGTTTTTTGTGCGTGCAGCCAATGCCCCGCACCTGGAATCACCTTGAAGCTCAACCGGCTGAAGCGTTCTCTAAACGCGGGTTCATGCCTGGCCTGTATGTAATTGGACTCCCCGCCCTTGACTACCAGCACCGGTCGATCGAAAACTGACCCCGCGTGCGGGGCTGAGGCGAAGTGATGGTAGCTTCGCCGCAGGGCAGAGAAGTCGATCTTCCAGGCATAGCCCGCCGCTGCTGTCTTGCCTAAATTGGTCAGGATGAATTGACGAACATCACGGTCGTGTATGTACCTGGCCAGCCCCCGATCCGCGTCTGCTCTCGAGCGGACCAGGCTAAGATCAAGAGCGGCAACCGCTGCAAAAACGTCATCATGGCCATGCGCGTAGTCTACCGGTGCTATGTCCAGTACGGCCAATGCAGCGATTCTTTCCGGTTGCAGAGCGGCCAGCTGCATGGCCACCTTTGCGCCCAAGGAGTGGCCAACCACAATTGGCTTTGCAATCTGCAGGGCATCCATTGTGCGAACAACACTGTTGGCCATAGACGGCAGGTCCATATTCCTCAGCACGGGTGAGCGACCATGACCGGGCAAATCCATGGAGTAAACCAGGTAGGTCGGCTGCAGTCCCCTGGCAATCATGCCCAGGTTATCGCCGTTCCCAAATAAGCCATGCAATAGCACGACCGGCCGTCCTTCGCCACGGCGTTTAACTGTCAATTCGGGTTCGCTGATGATCTATTTCTCAGTAGCTCTGCGCTGCGGTAGAATTGTGCCACACAAACCCGTCAGGCCCCAGGATGTTAGCTATGCAGTCACGTTATGCCCGAGTTATTACGATGTTTGCCATTGTCGCGCTCAGCGCATGCGCTGGCAGCGTCAGCAAAAATGTGGCTAATACCGCTTTCCCCTACTCGATACTGTCTGCCGACGTAGGCCAGGAAAAATACCCACGGGTGCTGATCGCTCATGTCAATTTTGGGAAGCCATCACGCAAGTATCTTCGTCCCTATGAATCCAGGGTCGATGAGTTTGTTCGACAACACCTGAAAGAGGCTGGCTTTAAGTTGGTTTCAAGTGCCGTGTTTGAAGATGAGTGGAGCAATGCCGTGCGACGTTATGGCAATCCGTTCAACCCCACCACCGGCAAAATCAATCAGTCATCATTCGGCAAAACGATGAATTATGTGTTTGAGCAGCTTCGGTCACGCGGCATCGTTGATGCGGTGGTATTTACCGACCTGATTGAGCGGGAAATCAGCTATGGCAGCAGTGTTAATCGTGTGGCGCGCTGGGATGGCGTGTCGCGCAAAGTGAGCACGCAGGGCCCGGGCAGTGGCGTACCCAGCGATTTCAACTGGGCACAATCAGCCGAAGCGGTCAGTCTGTGGTTGAACGTGTTTGATATGAACCTGCAAGCGGTTTTCCAGAGTGCCGGCGGAATTGAAGTAACTCAGGCTTTAAGCCTCAAATCAACACCAAAGTTCGTGCGCAGGCGCAATCTACTGGGCAACCGCCGGCATATTGAAGAAGGCGTGTCGCTGGCGTTTCATCCAATGATCGAAATGAAAGGCTATCCCGGTGTCGCGCGCGAGCCAACAGGTGCAGCCATACAGTAGCGATACTGCGGGCAAAGCCAATCTAAGAAAGCCAATCTAAATCAGTAAACCAAGGCTACGTTCCACACACCAGAACGCGGCACCACTGCCGATGATATAGACCGGAATCCATTGCAGACGCTGCGGCTGCAGTGAGGCTGGTAAGGTGCTACTCGCCACGCGCCGCAACACCCAGGCAATGGCGAGTACAACCAGCACAAACAGAATCTGGCCAACTTCAACACCAATATTGAAAGTCAGCAACGCCACCACCACTTCTTCCTGCGGCAAGCCAATTTCCTTCAGCGCGCCGGCAAAGCCCAGTCCATGCAGCAGCCCAAATGCCACGCATACCCAGAAGGCATGCCTGCGCACCAGACTTTGATCGCCTTTATCCGCGGCTATTTCTACCGCCAGCACAAAAATTGAAAACGCGATAAACAATTCGGTCAGTGTCTGCGGAACGGTGATCACGTCCAGGGCCGCCAATGCCAGAGTGATACTGTGGCCCAAGGTGAAGGCTGTGATGGCGATCAGTAATTTGCGCCTCGCAAGCAGCAGAATGAGCGCCCAAACAAAGAACAAGTGGTCTACACCGGCAAGAATGTGCTCAACGCCCAGCGTAAGATACTCCCAAAAAACATCGCTGCGTTTTACTCGTTCGGGCACGGTATAGCTGGGGTTGCTGGCATTGATCACGTGCTGATACTGCCGACCATCTTGCAGATTCAGCTTCAGCACAGCAGCACTCTGGTTCTCACGCAGCCCTGTCATGCTGATGTCGTAGCCAACCATCCCCTGCGAGCCGCAATTCACTGTCCATTCGAATACGGCTCCAACCGGATCAGGTTTTGGCATACGGTCGCTGCTGGGTTGACAATGCGCCGGCAAAGTCATGTCTATGCGAACCGGCGACGATTGCACCAGCGGCGTTTTCCAGTGCACGCTGAATTCACCAGGCAGAATCTCATCGAGCACTAACAGAGACGGCGCCATTTTGTGCGCGCTGGCGACCACGCTGAACAGGCACATCAGCACGGCCACAACGAGCTTAGGCAAGGTAGTCATTGTTCTGCACTCCCTGTCTCCGGGCCACCGCTGACCTGATACAGGCCTCTTAGCTCGCTCATTCTGGCATCCAGCGCTTTATCGCCTTTTTCTCTTTTCACGTAGTACGCCAGCTTTTGCTCTACCGCTTCAAAGGGTTGAGGTTTGGCCGGCTTTTGCTCGTGTACCCAGACCAAATGCCAGCCGTACGGTGATTCGATAGGGCCACACCAGGCCAAACCCGTGCATTCAAATACCTGTCTGGAGAAGGTGTCGCCGAAATGGCGAGACAATTGCCGAACCGACAAGTGCGAAAAATCCAGGCCGGACAAAAACGGGTCGGTCGATAGACGCGCTTGAGCCAAATCAACTTCATCACGCGAAAAGCCCGCATAGAGTTCGCGCGCCCGTTGCTCTGTCTTTTCTTTGTGCCGATCCCGGCTCACAAACACGTGACTGATTTTTCGGGTTTCCGGCAGCGTGAACTCATTAATGCGCTCGTCATACACGGCTTTGAGTTCGGTTTCCGTGGGCACCTGATTTTCACCCGGTGCCCGGTATATCGACTCCATCGCCTGCATCAAACGGCGTTTAGCGACCGTGTCGTTGACATGCAGCTCCATCGCATAGGCCTGCTCCAACAGCTGCGCATCGGTTTGGCCCTCGGTATCACCCATAAATCGCATATCACGCAGCAAACGTTGCTGTACCACGGTGTCGTAATAATGAAGATTAAAACGCAAGGCCTCATTGAGCAAAATACGCTGATCAAGCTCGTATTGAACCATCTGCTCGGTGTCTGCGGGGGTTGGAGCCCTGCCCGTTGTCATCATCCACTGCTGGCGTAATTCACTGATTTGAGCGTCATCAGGGTATTGAATCACCCGAATATCTTCCGGTACGTTATACCAGCGATCAAACGCAAACAGCAGGCAGCCCAATAGCCAGAAGTGAACAGACGGTTTTCGAAAAAAGCGAGACAAACGAGTAAACACCTTATTTAGCGACGCGCACGATACCAGATTGGGCTGGACCAGGCACGTTCTTGAATCACTGGTCGGTGATCAGCCGCACAACAAGCTTCCAGGCCCTCGCCTATCGTGTCTGGCTTGCTGCAGTCAACGCCATTCGCCAGGCATTGCCGTTGGCTCCAGCGGCAGCTTGGGTTCTGCAGCACGCGCGTGTAGTAATAGCTGTTCTGTTGTGGGTCAAAATCAGGATCCTTCCATATTGTGCAGATGCTGCCGGGGCCAATGCCTGTGGTCTCGCAGTTGCTCGGATCAACTGCAACATCATGCCCGGCAATGGTTGCCACATCGAACACGGATTCTCTGGATTCGCCGTTGGCGTCCACCCAGCCCTTAATGATCTGAACGCGTTGCAAGGGTTCGCCGCCATTGGCATCGCGCAAGGCCGACACCACAAAACTAGGCGCATGCGAATGATTCTGCAGGTCAGCGGTGCCAGGTAAATCACCGCCCATCGGCACACCGTTTTGATAGCCCATTGACACCAGATCGCTTGTTTCGCATATGCCCGATTCGAAGCCCCAGCCGCCGAAAAAGCGCAATTCAATTCTTGGGCCGCTGGTGCCGTAGGTTTCTTTCTTGCGCATTCCTGCGAACAGGGCGTCACGAGAGTTTTCTTCTGCCCAGACCACCGCCAGTCCGCCCGGGTTGTATTCAGGTCGATCGGGTAACCCGGGAGGAATCTCAAAGCGTGCACTTTTGCCATTGCCGCCGCCACCCTGAAAACGATCTTCCTCCACAGCGCCCGGCAGACCCAGATGGGTATCAGTACTCGCAATAAAGCCAAACTTAAACGGGTTAACGCCTAAACGTTCCTGCACCCGCAGACCATCACGTAGCCCTTCCCTAAGATAGCCGTTATCCGGGCCAGGCGCGCCTTCGGTTGGGTTGCCCATATTCGCTTGCTGCAGAAACTCAAATGCGCACAGTTCGTCTTCTTCAATCGCGCCATATGCGCCGGAAAAACATTCTGAACTGCCCTTGTGCTGCATTAGCTCAATGAGCGGTTCCAGCCGTGCGCGTTGCTTGGCCTGAACCACATCAATAGGTTCACCGTTGAAGTCTCGGGTGCGCAACATTTGGCCACCACTGAGATTGGAATTGTGCGGGATAACCAGCGCATCACAACCTGAACCATTGTCCAGGCACTGCTGTTCAAGTGCACTCCATAACTGGTCGGGGCGGCGGCCGTCCAGGGCGCTGATCGGTGAGTCGGGTACGATGTCGTTTCTAAAAATCACATTGCGATGCATATTGCCCTTGCCGGTGGGGCCGTGCAGACCGGTCCATTCATAGGCATTGAAACTGGTGAAGCTGCACGCAGAGCTGCGGTCATAAGCGTGCTCAGCTGCATTTTGTAACTCTTGCCAGACAACCGCGGCCTGTTCTTCGCAATGCACGCCCTCTTCCCCACAATAGCCCCAACGGCTGTCGATAAAGCCGGCCCGCGCATTCATCATATAAAACGCTACCCGCGGAAAATGGCGGTAAATCTTGCACACCCAGTTGTTATAGCCTTCGAGCTCGGGGGTATTGCAAATGCGCACTTCACCATACAACTCTGCATGATCCGTAATGGCTGCAAAATCCAGTGGCCGGGAAATTTGCTGGCTGCGCTGTGCATTGCCCTGCTCATCAAACGGCTGGATAGCCACCCGCTCACCTTTGGCAAAGCGGTACGCGCCGTCGGGACGAATCCGCGTGCCCTGGGTGCTGGCATCTTGAGACAGGGCGGTATGCACATGCGTATCTCCGAAATAAGGTCGCTTCAGCGGCGTATACTCGTCGCAGTGCTCGCGTCGTTCCGTTTGCTCAAAGGGTCTGTGTTGTGATTCCTGCGCGGAGTTTTCGGCCTGAACGACAACAACGCAGCCAAGCAATAAAATGCTGAGCCACGCGCTGTATACGCTGTGATTTGGTCTCAAACCTGCCCCCGGATTACCAACTGATTAGCTACGCTATTTTCGCAGCTGCGCATCCAGATCGCACGAACAATAGTGTTACCATGAGGAAAAACAAATTTTGGATGGTGCTGTGATTCACGCGTTTCGACGTCTACTGGTAGTTTGTACTGCATTGCTTGTGGTTGCCTGCAACAGCGGGGATCGCAGCCGGGGCGCGTTCGCTGAAATTCCGCCAACCGTACCGCCACCCGCAGCCGAAAGCCGCTTCCAGGCGCTGGTTCAGCGCACTGAATTCGGCATCCCACACGTTACAGCAGAAGACTGGGCCGGTTTGGGTTATGGACTTGGATTCGCCTATGCGGAAGACAACTATTGCCTGTTGATGCGCGAGATTCTGTTCGCCAGCGGTCAGTCCAGCCGCTATCTGGGTGACGCTGGCAATGAGCAATCTGACCTGCTCTACACCCTGCTGAACGGTGATGAAGACGCGCTAACCGCCGAGTGGTATGAACCACAGCCAGACCGCGTTAAAGAGTTGGTGAATGGTTATGTGGCTGGCTATAACCGCTATTTTCGAGACACTGGTGCTGAAAACCTCAGTGAAGGCGACGAAGGCTGCCGGAACGCGGATTGGGTCCGGGAAATCACGGTCACCGATTTGATGAAGTTTCTGAAAAAAGTGTCGTTGCAGGGCAGTAGCGACAACGGCACTATTCGACGCATCATCACCGACGTACAAGCGCCCACCACCACTGCCAGCGCACAAAGCCGCCAATCGCCTCCACAGTTGGCACCCATGTTCACCAATATGCACGACCCGTCTGCGAGTGGCAGCAATGCCATCGCCGTGGGTAGAGATTACAGTCAAACCGGCTCGGGTTTGCTGCTCGGCAACCCTCACCAACCCTGGCAAGGCACCGGCCAGTTTTATCTAATGCACCTGACCATTCCTGGCGAGTACGATGCCATGGGCGCTTCACTGCATGGCATTCCGGTTGTTGCCATTGGCTTCAACAAAGACATTGCCTGGACGCATACCGTCAGCTTTGCCAATCGCCTCACCTTGTATGAGTTGCAACTCAACCCTGATAACCCCATGCAATACGAATACGATGGCGAAATGCGCGATATTGGCGCGGAGACAGTCAGCATTGAACGCTTGAACCCTGATGGCAGTATCAGTACGGTCAGCCAAACGTTTTACAGCTCTCATTTTGGCCTGTTGGTTGATTTAAGCAGTCAGAGCCCGCTGATCGGTGGCTGGCCAATCGCTTTGTCAGGCACCGTGTTTACCGTCAGAGATGCCAACCTGGACAACAATATGGGCTTGTCACAATGGATTCGGGCGGGCCAGGCCAGCTCAATGGCAGAATTTCAAACAGCGCTGCAAGACATTGCGTTCCCCTGGGTGCACACTCTGGCAGCAGACCGAAATGGCAATGCCTTTTACGGTGATATATCCAGCATTCCTCACGTCGATCAGGCCAAGCTGGATGATTGTGTAAGCGGGCCGTTGGCACCTGTCGTCACCGCTGTTACTAACAGCTTGATTATTGCGCTTGATGGTACGCGCAGTGCCTGCGAGTGGGGAGCTGACGGCGACACACCTGAAGGTCGCAACGTATTCGGTTACAGCTCGCTGCCTAAAATCACGACCACTGAATACGTAGCCAACAGCAACAACAGCTATTGGTTAAGCAAGGCCGATGAACCAATCACTGGCTTACCGATCATTATGGGCGCGCTGGGCGGTGAAAATGAACAACAGTTCCTGCGGACTCGCATCACCCATCAAATGGTGGCTGAGCGCATGGCCGGCACGGATGGTATCAGCACGACTCCCGGGTTCGATCTGGATAATTTGAAAACCCTGATGTATTCAAATCGTGTTTTAGGGGCCGAGATTGCATTGGATGATGTGCTGGCCGCCTGCCCTTTCACCGGTGCCGGGCTGAGTACCGATGTGCTGCTCAGGGCGAATCAGGCCTGTTCAATCCTGTCCAGTTGGAATCGCCGGGTTGACCTTGATAGCGCCGGCGCTCAGGTGTTCACTGAATTCTGGCGCGAATTGAAGCGCGATTTTGATCCAGCCGGTAATCTGGAAATAGAGAACCAGCAGCTTTGGACGGTAGATTTTGACGCCAACAACCCGATCAATACTCCATCTGGTTTTGACCTGGCCGAGAGTGACAATTACCAACGAATAGCCACTGCACTAAGTACCGGGATACTCAATCTGGAGCAGGCCAATGTTGACCCAACGGCCCCGTTTGGTGACACCCAGTTTGCACAACGCAATAACGACCGAATACCCATCCATGGCGGGCTCGATGATATGGGCGTATTCGGCGTGATCAAAGGCGGCTTAAGCGACGGAGGTTATCAGAGTATCAATGGTGGCAATTCGTATATTCAGGCTGTGACGTGGGACGACACTGACTGTCCGTTAGCAGAAGGCGTACTCGTACCTTCGCAATCAAACGATCCGGCGTCAGATCATTTCAGCGATCAAACACAGCTGTACAGCGACAAGCAGTGGATTGCCTTTCCATTCTGCACAGACGCTATAGACGCCCAACTGATCAGTACTACAGAGTTGGAGGAGTAAAACCATGCTATCGAAACTGGATGACTACCCTATTCATCAAACGTCGGAACCGATTGCCCAGACCGCATCCAGCGATCGATTCGTGTATGACCGCTACTGGTATAACGGTCATGCAAAAGATGGCGAGTATTATTTTGGCGTAGGTTTGTGTCGCTACGCGAATCTTGGCATTCTGGACTGCGGGTTCAGTCTGGTCATCGACGGCAAGCAGTACGCCTTTCATGGCTCCAGACGAGCGCCAGATGAACCCAGTTGCCTGCAGATTGGACCGTTTGATATGCAGATTGTTGAACCCATGGGTCAGCACCACCTGATCATTGGGCCGAATGAAACAGGCATTGAATGCGATCTGAGGTTCACACCGCGCACCTCATGTATTGAGGAGGGCCATCAGAATTTACGCAATGCCAGACATGTGGTTATGCAGGCCACCCGTCTGGATCAGTTTGGCTACTGGCACGGTACCATAAAGTACGACGGAAAAGAGCTGATTGTGGACCAGCGCAACACGTATGGATTAAAAGATCGCTCCTGGGGAATTCGCCCCGTGGGTGATGCCTACACCGGTGGCGCACCCCTTGATGAGTATCAGGCTGTCCACTTTATGTGGGCACCTTTGCACTGGGAAGATCAATGCACGCTGGCCGGTTGGTTTGAAGACGGTAACGGCTATCAGTGGCACACCGATCAGGCGATCTTACCAGCGTACTCCAACTCTGCCGATGTGCCCGGCGTAATCGACCCCAACGGCAAAGTATGGCAAGGCATTGTAAATTACAACATCACCAATCACCCCGGCACGCGTCAAGCCAAAAGTGCCTCCCTGATCATGCAGGATCGCTCGGGTGAGAGCATGGAAATCACGCTCGAACCACTGTTGCTCTATCGCATGAAAGGCATTGGTTACCAGCACCCTGAATGGGGCCATGGCAAGTACAAAGGAGAGCTTGCCATTGGCGGAGAAAGCTGGAACATTGACGACGTTGACCCACTGGCACTGGAGAACATTCATATTCAACAAGTGGTGAGAGCACGCTGCGGTGACAAAGTCGGTTGCGGTGTGCTTGAACAAATGCACATCGGGCCACATGCAACACTGGGGTTTAAAGACTGGTTTGATGGCGCTTAGTAACAACAAGCCCCTTTGCATTCAAAAGTGGTAGGTTAAATCCACTTGCAGCACATCATCATCGCGAACACTTGCAAACGGGTGCCTGTCATCGATTGCAGAAAATACTCTGGCCTCAACGCTGAGCACCCAGTTGTCACTCAAACGACGACTGCCTTCCACAATGCAGAAACTCGCCGAGCTGTCCATGTCCAAAGAGCAGCCTGCGAGCAATTCGGAACTCTGAATATCGTTAAAAGCAAATCGTCCAGCCAGGAACACATCGTTGTCTGGACCAACAATACTGATTGCCTGTGTTAGTGCGTTGAACGGGTCAAAGTCGCGGTCGTCGTACAGGTATTCAACCAGCACGCCGATGTCAGCGTTGCCACCGAATACTGAATAGAAAGAGTATTCGACACCAAACGTGCCGGCAAAAAAATCACTGCCCTGGCCCGATCGATGAATGCCTTCGAATTTCCAGAGCCAGGCTCCCAGGGTTGCCTGAACATCAAGCCCTAGCTGATCAATCTGCTCATACAATGGGCGGAAGCGGACCGCCGCGTCGACAGGCTGGTTTTGGTCCAGCACACCCGGCCACACCAGCAGGCGTGGTTCGCGGCTGGTACCTTTGAAGTATGACAGGCCGATATCCCAGTCACCAACCACCTGGGACCAGCGCACCGCAAAATCAGTGTGCAGCTGTTTGGCAGATGATTCGTACACTGCGTCATTCGCAGATATGGGAAAACCGGAAAATCGGCCTTTGGGGCCTGGAAATGTTCGCTCTCTAAAACCCGGAAGCACATAGGCATCCACGGTTCCCCAATCGCGAATCAAGCGCAGCATGGCCATGGGCTGACCGAGCTTGTCCTCCCCGTCCAGGTTTTCAACCGCGTCAGTTTGATTAATCACATCCACCAGATGTTGTGATTCTGTGACGCCCCAGAATACTGTGCTAACGCCCAGTTTTAATTCCCAATCATCCGCGGCTCTGCGCCAGGCAAGCTCGCGCACGTCGGCGTGATTACGCTCAGGGTCGTGCTGGTCAACGCGAACAAATGGCTCAAAAACCAGAGAATCGCGGCGCTCGTTCCAATCTGTATAGAACTCGGGCAATAGATAGCCAGACGCACTAAAACCATCAAATTGCTCGGGAAACTGAGGAGTTTGCAGAAAATAGCGTGCTTCCATACCCGCCTCACCGGTCCACTCGCCGGCCATCACCGAGGTGCACAAAAACAGACCAATGGCTGTGCAATACACGCGGTTGCAGGTCTTTTGATTCACAGAATGTATCATGAATGGTAATATGCACAACAAATAACAAGCTGAGGAGTCACCAATACCGTGCAACAAACAGCCATATTTACACCGTTTCTCGGCATGTTATTACTAACGTTTTTGGTTTGGGTATACATGTATGTTAAACGCCTTAGCTACCTGACCAGCGAAAACATAGACGCACAAGATTTAAGCACACCAGACAAGCTCGTCAAAATCATTCCTGAGCATATTAACAACCCTGCCAACAACCTTAAAAACCTGTTTGAACTGCCTGTGTTGTTCTACGCAATCTGTCTGTATCTCTATGTCACTCAGCAGGTTGATACGGGGTATCTGTACGCCGCATACGTGTTTTTTGTGTTCCGGGCCATTCACAGCATCGTGCAATGCACGTTTAATAAAGTAATGGTTCGCTTCAGCGTGTATTCTATTTCAGCCATAGCGCTCTGGTTTATGGTACTTCGCGCAGCAATTTAAGCGCTGCGCCCGTTACCAGGCTACCCGTCACAGCTCCACATTCGCAACCCCCAGGTGTTGCGCGTGAAACTGCATGTGTTGCTCGATAAACGTAGCAATGAAAAAGTAGCTGTGATCGTAGCCCGGTTGCATTCTGATACGCATCGGGTAGTCACATTGCTGTGACGCGGCGATCAGCATGGGAGTATTCAATTGCTCTTCAAGGAAATTATCCGCGTCACCCTGATCAACCAGTATCGGCAGGCGATTTTCTTCCGAGGCTTGGCTGACCAATTCCACCGCATCATATTCTTTCCAGTGTTCGCGATCGTGGCCCAGGTAATGACCAAGTGCTTTTGTGCCCCATGGGCAATTGATTGGCGAACATATCGGTGAAAATGCTGACACAGATTGAAACTGACCCGGGTTTTTCAGTGCAATGGTGAGCGCACCGTGGCCTCCCATGGAATGACCAGAAATCGCACAGCGACCGTGGTCCAGACCGAGATCGTGCGCCAGTAGAGAAGGTAATTCCTCCCGAACATAGTCGTACATACGGTAATGTTGATTCCAAGGCGCTTCGGTGGCATTCACATAAAACCCGGCGCCCAGACCAAAGTCATAGGCCCCATCAGCGTCGTCTGCCACGCCCTCGCCTCGCGGACTGGTATCCGGGCACACAATCGCAATACCATAGCGCGCGGCAAATTGCTGCGCGCCCGCCTTCTGCACGAAGTTCTCATCGGTGCAGGTCAAACCCGACAGCCAATACAGCACTGGTACCGTACCTTCTCTGATTTGCGGTGGCAGATACAGGGCGAATTGCATATCACAATTCAAAGTCTCTGATCGATGTTGATATCTGCGCTGTTCGCCATCGAACATCTTGTTGCTGGCAATCTGTTCCATCAGTCGTACATCACCACTGATCGAATGCTCTCACCGGCGTGCATCAAATCAAACGCCGAATTAATTTCATTCAGCGGCATAGTGTGTGTGATCAGATCATCAATATTGATCTTTCCTTCCATATACCAGTCAACGATCTTTGGCACGTCTGTTCGACCCCGCGCACCGCCAAATGCCGTGCCACGCCAGGATCTGCCGGTGACCAACTGAAATGGCCGGGTTGAAATTTCCTGACCCGCGCCCGCTACACCGATGATGCAGCTTTCACCCCAGCCTTTGTGGCAGCATTCCAGGGCCTGGCGCATGGTATTCACGTTCCCTATGCACTCAAAGCTGTAGTCAACGCCACCATCGGTCATGTCTACCAGCTCGGCAACAACGTCGTCGTGATCTTTGGCATTTACGAAATCGGTCATACCAAACTGCCTGGCCAGTTCAACTTTGGATGGGTTAATATCAACCCCTATGATGCGGCGTGCCCCCACCATCTGGGCTCCTTGAATCACATTTAAACCAATGCCGCCCAAACCGAATACCGCAACCGTACTACCCGGTTCTACTTTCATAGTAAACGCAACGGCACCAATACCAGTGGTGACCCCACAGCCGATGTAACAGATTTTGTCGAATGGCGCGTCACTACGGACTTTTGCCAAGGCAATTTCCGGCATAACGGTAAAGTTTGAAAACGTAGAGCACCCCATGTAATGGAACACCGGTTTACCGTCCACGCTGAAACGGCTGGAGCCATCCGGCATCACCCCTTCACCCTGAGTACTGCGAATGGCCTGACACAGGTTGGTTTTTGGATGCAGACAGAAATCACACTCGCGACACTCCGGGGTGTACAGTGGAATAACATGGTCACCCGGTTTCAGAGACGTGACACCCGCGCCTACTTCCTGAACAATTCCGGCGCCTTCGTGACCAAGAATTGCCGGGAAAATCCCTTCCGGGTCATCACCCGACAACGTGAAGGCATCAGTATGACAAACACCTGTGGCCTTGATTTCCACCAGCACCTCACCGGCCTTCGGACCGTCCAGTTCTGCATCAACGATCTCTAATGGTTTACCTGCTTCAAATGCAACAGCCGCTTTGGTTCTCATGGTGTTCTCCCAGTCATTATTAGTGCATTCATGTTTACGAGTCAGCTTCAGGTGGATCAACCCGAAACTGTTCCGGGTCCAGATACAACAAACGAAACTCCAGTTGCCCTGGTGCAGTTGCAGCCCAGCCCAATATCAGCGCGTTGACCTGCTCTTCCGCCGAATGCAGGATTGGCATTTTGAATACTGATGATGCGCCGCCTTGTTCGGTCAATACTTCCAGCGGTTCATCTTTTTCCAGCGCTGCCGCAAAGCGCTTGAGCAACAGGCGCAGTTGCTCGCGAAAATGCGAGAAGCTGATTTTGCCGCAGTACTCATCGCAGTTCATTGCCAAAAGCACGTCAATGGTTGATTTGTCGTCCATCACCACACGAGACAGACCAATACGCTTGCCGTCACACAACTCACGAAAGCAGCGCTTCGCATCGGTACGATTGGCTTCGAAAAACGCTTTAGCAAGCAAATTCGCGCCCATGGTCATGAAGTTCTTGTTGGGTATGGAATGCTCTGCAGTACCGCTCATCAAATACGACCCGTTCAGTAAATGCGCGATTATACCTGCTGAAAACGAATTGTTCAGCGACTATTCACTGTACCGATACCAGAATGCGGCTTAGCCAAATGTGGGTCAGAAAATGTGATCCAGTTGACAACCGCAAACGATACCTACCCGCTGGCTAACGTCTTCCATATTGCTGGCTACAATGTAATCATTAGGGTCTGGCGAATCACACTTGCCCGCTATTCGCCATGAGTTGTTAACTCTTTGAGATATATGCAGTGACTTTACCTACAGTAAGCAAGCGCCTAATTCCATTCAGCTTCTGTGCATGCCTGGCGGCCTGTGGCGGTGGCGGTTCAAGCCAAACCCCGGTGACGGGCGATCAGTTTCAACCAGGCGTGTTCGAAGCGTCGTCGGCCTTTTTTAATCAATGTGCCAGCCCGGTACCAGACGGTACCAATACCGAGACGGGTGTGGCCTACGGTAGCGGCAGCACAACCACAGAGAACAATTGGCTGAGATCCTGGAGCAATGAGTTATACCTTTGGTATGACGAAATTCAGGATCAGAACCCTGCCAATTTCAGCACCGAGGAGTACTTCGAGTTGATGAAAACCGAGGCGCTGACAGCGAGTGGCAACCCCCGCGATCAATTTCACTTTTCAATTCCCACGCCAGAGTGGCTGGACTCGTCACAATCAGGCGTGGTTGCTGGCTACGGGGCCCAGTTCGCATTGCTGTCGACCACACCACCCAGAGAAGCCGCCATTGCGTATGTTGAACCCGGCACACCAGCCGCCGCTGCAGGTCTTGCCCGAGGCGCGAGAATCATTAGCGTAGATGGCGTTGATCTGGTGAACAGTAACGACACCGACACACTCAATGGCGGCCTTTTCCCCACAGCAGGTGGTGAAACACATACCTTTGAAGTGCGTGACCTCGGCACAAGCACAACACGCTCAGTCATGTTGACCTCAGCCGAAATCACCACCACGCCAGTGCAAAATGTATCGGTCATCACTACCGGCACAGGCCCGGTCGGCTATCTCACCTTTAACGACCACATTCGGCCGGCGGAAAATCAGCTGATTGCAGCTATCGATCAGTTGGCGACTGCGAACGTGACTGATCTGATTATTGATGTGCGGTATAACGGCGGTGGCTTTTTGTACATAGCTAGTCAACTCGCCTACATGATTGCTGGAAATGCCTCGACAAATGGCCGTGCTTTTGAAAGCCTGACGTTTAACGACAAACACCCCGACACCGACCCGGTAACCGGTGACGTGCTTGAACCCATTCCTTTTTACAATACCTCGACGGATAACGCGCCGTTGCCCAGCCTTAATTTACCTAGAGTGTTTGTGTTGACGGGCAGCTCAACGTGCTCAGCGAGTGAGTCAATCATCAATGGCCTCGAAGGTGTGGGAGTGCAGGTCATTCAGATTGGTGGCACCACCTGTGGTAAACCTTACGGCTTTTACCCAACCGATAATTGCGCTACTACGTACTTCAGCATTCAGTTTCGCGGCGAAAACAACGCGGGCTTTGGCGACTACCCGGACGGTTTCTCCCCTCAAAATGCCACGCAGGCTGGCAGCGTCAGCCTGCCGGGGTGTGCCGTAGGCGACGACTTTAATTCTGCTCTCGGCGATATTACTGAAGCCCGGCTGGCCGCAGCGCTGGAATATCGCAGCAGCGGCTCGTGCCCCACAACCAGCGTAGTCAGCGATGGTTCATCGCCGCAACGCGCAAGCGGCACTTTGACAGGGCCCATGAACGTGAAAACGCCGAAGCCGGCATGGCTTGAAAATCGCCTGATGTGAATAGGCACAGAGCACTTGTTAGATCAGGCGTTATTAACCGGCCTGCAATTCGGCGATAGCCGCTGCTGCCAGAACATCGTCTTGCGGGTCATCCGGCATCGGGAAGGTTATGCGACCGCTCAGCTCGCCGTAGCGCCTTTTCAGTTCCCCGGCAATTGTGTCGTAGGTGCCTCGCGGCACGAATTCCGCCAGCATGTCATCTGTGACGATTTCAGGCATTCGTTGCCACTCACCCTTGCGGGTCATGTCCAGCAACTGCTCACCTTTTTCCTGCCAGCCAAACAGCTCAAGGCTGGGCCAGTAGGCCGGCGTTGAGTACAGGAAGCCCAACATTTGTCTGAGCTTCTCCCACTCGGCCGCGACGATTTTGTCGTTTTTACCGGTAGCATTTAATGGTGCAAGGATCAGCTTGAAACGCCTTGCTCGCTCGGCATCGCCCTCTTCGGCCGCCCTATTAAACCCAGCCTGCAAGCGAGGCAGGCACACTTCCCGTATATAACGCGGCGGTGTATTGGTTGGATGAGTCACCATCCCGTCGGCAATACGCCCGACCATTCGTGTCATCGCAGGCCCGACAGCGCCGGCAATAAGGGGGATATCCGGGTGGTCAATTGGTCCAGGGTTAAAAAACGGCTGCAGTTTGGTCAGCTGATAATGCTCGCCCACAAAATTCAGTGGGTCTCCCGTTTGAAAACTATGGAAGATTGCGCGAAGTGCCTGCATGTACTCTCTAAGCTGGGGTACTGGTGAGTCCCATCGAGCGCTGTATCGCTTGATGATATTGGCCTTGACCTGTGTGCCCAGGCCCAGCTCAAAACGCCCACCAGACATTTTCTGCAAGTCCCAAGCGGCGATTGCGGTGGTCATCGGGCTGCGCGGAAACGCGAGCAAAACACCCGTGCAGACACGTAATGTCTGCGTGGCAGACAGCGCCATTGCTGCAAGCAATAAGCCATCATGCACCGCGTCGGGTACCTGCAAACCATCAAACCCCATAGCTTGCGCACGTGCGGCGTGCTTGCCTATGTCTCCTGGACCCATGTCTTCGGGCGTTGCGGCGTAAACCTCGAACATTGCGCTGACTCTCTGTTGGGCAGCCAGCAATTATAGCGCGCTCGTGCGTTCGTCCAGCTCACTTACGGAAACTTTAGGCGCTGCAATGTCTGTCGCGCTCGCGGTACACTGGCGCTCATCACGATGCGGAACCCATTATGAGCACAGTCTTACTGGAAAAACACGACACAGTCGCCCTGCTGCGATTAAATCGTCCCGAATCCATGAACGCGATATCGCGCCAATTGCGTAAGGATTTTATCGCGGCATTTGAGAGCTGTATTGATGATCCCAACATTCGGGTAATGGTCATCACAGGCAATGGCAAAGCCTTTTGCGCCGGATTCGATCTCAAGGAACTCGGCTCGGGCAATTCTGATACGGCTGCAGACGAAGTCACTAATGATATGGCCCGCGTGATGGAGCGCTTTAAAGGACCCATTATTGGCGCAATAAACGGCCACGCGGTGACCGGCGGGTTTGAACTTGCACTGGCCTGTGACGTATTGCTTGCCTCGGAAAACGCACGATTTGCCGACACCCATGCGCTGGTTGGTATATTGGCTGGCTGGGGCTTAAGCCAGCGGCTACCCAGGCTGATAGGTCTGTCCAGAGCCAAGGAGTTATCGTTCACCGGCCGACCTTTGTTTGCCAACCAGGCCTACGAGTGGGGTTTGGTAAACCACGTGTATCCCGCTGACCAGCTGCTTGATTCGGCAATGGAGATGGCTCAAGCAATGTGTGCCTGTGTGCCAAACGTGCTGCAAGAATACAAGGCATTGATAGACGACGGTTTTAGTATGCATTTTAACGAAGCCATGGAATACGAAGAAAAAACCGCGATAGAGTCAGCGAAACACGCGGCCGCACACATGATCGAACAGCGCCGCAAAAAAGTGCTGGAACACGGCCGTAAGGAAAAATGAGCTTGCGCGGTAAAGCAGTGCTGATTACCGGAGGTGGCACCGGCGTAGGCAAAGGCATAGCAAAGCACTTGGGCGCGCTGGGCGCTAAGGTGGCCATTTGCAGTCGAAAGAATGAGATTCTGCAAGCGACTGTTGCAGAGTTACAAGGCGCTGGCATTCAGGCTATTGCGCAGGAATGTGATATTCGGGATCCAGCGGCTGTTGAGGCGACAGCCGCCTGGGTACTTGAGCAATATGGCCGTCTGGATGTGCTGGTCAATAATGCAGCGGGCAATTTCCCGGCATTGATCGCTGACCTGTCATACAACGGCTTCAAAACCGTTGTGGATATTGACCTTAACGGCACGTTTAACATGAGCAAGGCCTGTTACGAGGCCTGGTTCAAAAACCACGGTGGCAACATAGTCAATATTTCAGCACCCTTTGAAGGCGCGGGTATTCCCTATCAGGCCCACGCAGCAGCCGCCAAAGCCGGCGTTAATTCGCTAACCCGAACCTGCGCAGTTGAGTGGCGCAAACAGGGTATTCGAGTCAATGCGATTGAACCCGGTGCTGTGGACAATACCGCAGGCGTTGATCGGCTAGCCGCACCACTTACTGGCTCAACACTGGCTGACGTAGCGCCCTGCACTCCCACAGACATTGCCAAAGCGGTTGAGTTTCTTGTTAGCGATGACGCGGTGTTTATCAACGGTCAATGCATCGCTGTCGACAGTGGCACCGGTGTAGATCTTCTTAAACTCAATTTGTGAGGCATTGTGTTTAGCAATGATTATGGTCAATAGATATGAGCGATAGTCTGGAACGCAGAATTGCGATACTGGAAGATATTGAAGCGATCAAACAGCTGAAGCTTCGCTATTTATATGCCTGCGATATGCGCGACTCAGCGGGTGTATTGGAGTGTTTTACCAAAACGGACTGTCTGATCGATGCGGGATTTATAGGTCGCTTCGAACAAGCAAAAGACTTTGTTGCAGTTTTCGAGTCCATGACGCAAAGCCCCAGCCATCTTGACCAGCACTATGGTATTGGGCCTGAAATATCGATCACTGATGAAACTCATGCACGTGGACGCTGGCGCATTCATTTCCAGCTGTTTGATTCGGAGAAAGGTGTTGCCCAGTTTATGGGCGGTTACTACGAAGATAAATACCGCAAAGAAAACGGTGAATGGAAAATACTGGAGTCGGTGTACACCATTTCAACAAACCTGATGATGAAAAAAGACAGTGCGGGTTTGTTAGAAGCGGTTGAGTTAGGGGGCTTGCACGCCATCGCCACCGACATAGAATGAGCACGCGGTGTTAAAGAACCCAGCAGCCTTCCCTAGGGAAGCTCTGAAAAATACCCGATGCCTCTGGCTTACAGGCGAATCCAGAGTTGAGGCGCGAGTTCGCAGGCTTACTGGTGGTAAGTCAAGAACTTGCAACGACAAGGCTGGATTCGCCTGTAAGCCCCGCAGGGCGCGGCCTGTAGCGCACCGTGGCTTCGTTGCGCCGCTCGCCAAGGACAACCAGCCTTGGCCTTCTCGACGCGCCTCACCACGGCACGCTACAGGTCACGCAGAGGCATTGGGTATTTTTCAGAGCTTCCCTAGCTAACACCTGGCATTCTAGCGTCGCCAAGCAGTGTTTTCCCATCCAGACTCATTACCTTATTGCCGGTAGTAAAGACAATATCCCGGCTGTAGCAAAACTGCGCCACATGCTGGCCACTGCACAGGGTCAGCGCGGCTTCTGCCATCATCTCCACCGGTTCTACCATGTCAGGCCGCCTTTCGGCGATCGCCTCTACTTCCGGCCCAACATTGGTTAAGCAAATATAGGACGGTGACAGGGCATTTACATAGATTCCCTGCTCAACCAGCTCATGGGCTAAAATTTCGGAATAACGATTCAGCGCAGCTTTAGTGGCACCGTAGGCGCCAACTACCCAGGCGGCAATAGGCATGTCTGGATACGGTAATTCAATCAACTCAGAGGTACGACTGCTGATATTCAATACCCACCCCAGCCCTTTTTCTTTCATGGCAGGAATAGCCTGTTGGGTTAACTCCACGGGCACGTTGACGTTCAGGTCGAACATTCGGTTGCGTTCAGTCGTGGTAATTTGGCTGGGTAAATTCATCACACCGGCGGCTGCGTTATTCACCAGTATATCGATTGGGCCGAAGGGTTCGCTGGCCTGGGCGATTAAGGTGGCGCGGGCATCCACATCGAGCAAATCACAGACTACGGCCGCGGCGTTGCCGCCACTGTCTTTGATTTCCTCTACAGCGCCTTGCAGAGTACCCGGTAAGGAGCCATGCTCGCCCATTCGCGAGGCGCTGAGTATTACGTTTGCGCCTTCGGCGGCAAAGCGTTGCGCTATCGCTTTACCTATACCGCGGCTTGAACCGGTTATAAATGCTGTTTTGCCTTCCAAAACGCCCATTGCATTCTCCTCTAAACTGATTGATTCGCAAGTTGAATGGCTATATCTCGTCCCAAAGCCTCACACCAAAAATTAGAATTGGCTCCGCGTAATTTATTCTGCTAATTCCCTACTATGCCGAGGCCAATCATATTCTTCGTAAAACTCAGCCAGTTCCGTTTCAATTTGCTCAAACGTCACATCAAAATCGTCGATGCTGTATTTAAAGGTTGATTTATGTTGTTTCTCGCGCTCGCCTTTTTGCTGCAGCATTTGGTCAAATTCATCACTTAGCTCAATGCCCAGTGCTTCATACACTTTATGAGTTGTTTCCCGCGGTTTGCTGGTTAATTGCCTGTAATCCACAACGATCTGCGGTGTATCAGGGTATCTGGCCAACACGTCTTGTGGATTCTTGAAACTCTCAAAACAGGTTTGCAACAGCATGACCTGGGATTCCGCATAATCTGATTGACTCCAGCCATTGCCCTGCCACGTGGACTCCACCAGCCGCATGCCGCTTGGAATGCACTGTGCGGGGTCACGCATCATCACCACTATGCGCGCACCCGGAAAAAACTTGATCAATGTTTCCACCCAGCCACACATCACCGGATTTTTGGCCAGGTGTATTTTGTTACCGCCGTTCAACAACAATTGACGCTTGATTACACCCCGATAAAAGCGCATCCACCCGGCCTGTTTTTTTGGCATTTGATCAAGATGAAACTGATCCAGTACATGCATAATCGGTAAGTCCAGTGCCCATTGTTGGCTTACGAAGGCCGGCTTTAGCGAAAAAGCGTCTTCTTCTGCAGCCCACAGGCTCATGTAGTGCATGTGTCGGTAGGGGCCGAAGGTTTTGTCGTCCCAGGCCACCAGCTTCTTTTTAATCCATTCACCAAGCAGTTTCTGATCCAGCCAACCAAGGCCACGAATTATTTTTTTCTGCAGCAGCGATGGAAAGAACATTTCCCAGTACAGGAAATAGCTGAAGCGGTCGCCATCGCTGCTCATCAAGCGGTGCATTAGCGTGGTGCCGCTGCGTTGGTGACCCACGATAAACACTGGGTCTTTGATCTCTTGCTTCCACAGCCTCGGAAAGACCACGTAGTCAAGCAGTAGAAACACCGAATGAAACAGACTCTCCAACGGCACCTGGACTAACAGCCGCAGCAGTAGTTTATTTCGCTTGGGGTGACCTTTCAGCCGCCACACGTAGCGTAGTACGATAAAGTAATAGTCGAAGTCAAAATACATGGGCTAATAGTACTTGAATTAGCCCGCTATCATGCTTGCAGATCGTAAGATTACATTTGCCTAATGCAGCACGCCGTTGCTGTGCGCACAGGCGCTATTGGCAGCTGCTACACTGGCGACTTTCGTACTGCACCAAGAGTTACAACACATGCTGAGTAGTCAAAACATTCTGGTCACTGGTGCCACGGGCCAGGTCGCACGTACATTAACCGAGCAACTGAATAAGAACAATCAGGTCTGGGCGGCGGCTCGTTTCAGTGACACTGCGGCCAAACAAGCGCTGCAAGATCAAGGTGTGGAAACGGTGTATCTGAACATGGATGATGCCGATATGAGCGCGCTGCCCGATGTGGATTATGTGTTTCATTGCGGCTGCAATACGTTTCCGAAATCCCAGGACGAAGCCATTCGGCAAAATGCCGAAGGCACCGGTTTTCTGATGCGCCGATATAAAGATGCCAAAGCATTCTTTCATATGTCATCGGATTCTGTGTATCGGGAAACCAAAGACCCGGCTGAATTGATCTCAGAAGATGCCGTATTAGGCGGCTTTTCAGTGTATGCACCGCATTACGCAATGAGTAAGCTTGCCGCGGAAGGCGTTGTTCGCTATCTCGCGCGCGAGCTGAATCTGCCAACCATCATCGCCCGACTCGACGTGGCGTACGGTATTCATGGCCACGGCGGCGCACCTATGGCCTTGTACGAAATGATGAAACACGGCATGGCCTACACCCGCCGCCGCGACGGCGACAGCTACTGCTGCCCTATTCATGAGGATGATATTGCCGAGCAGGTACAAAGTCTGATTATGAACGCCGGTGTACCGGCTGTTACGGTAAATCTGGGCGGCGATGAAGTTGTCACGGTTGAAGAGATGATCACTTTTATTGAAGGCTTGACCGGCATGACGATGAAAATGGAGACAGCGGATATGGCCACATGGGGTATGAAAGTGGTCGACCCGACCAAGCGCAAGCAACTGGCGGGCCCATGCAATATTAGTTGGCGGGACGGTATTCGCTCGGTATTGGAGCGACGCTACCCTGGGTCTGTGGTTTCCTGAGGCCGGTTTTGAGCACTCAACACATCAACAAGGAAGACTGGCCAGACACCATAGCCACCTGGTTGGCAGACACGCTTGAAGGTTTTGTACCGCCTTTTAAGTTCAGCCTGGTACCAGCTGGTGGATCCAATCTTACGTACATTGCCAGCGACGCGCGGCAGCAACGCTTTGTTGTACGACGCCCGCCATTGCGGGCTCGATTGGCCACCGCGCATGACATGCACAGGGAATACCGGATTATGGCTGCGCTGCAAGCTTCCCCTGTGCCTGTACCGCGAATGCTTGCTTACTGCGATGACAGAAACGTGTGCGACGCCGACTTTTATTGCATGGAGATGATTGAGGGCCGCGTTATCCGCGACAGTCAGTCATCCAGTGATTTGAGCAAAGATCAATGCCTTGCGGCAACTGAGGCATTAATAAGCGCGCAAGTGGCGTTTCATACGGTTGATCTTGAGGCCGTTGGTCTTTCGGATCTGGCGCGCCATGACGCGTATCTGGAGCGGCAACTCAAGCGTTGGCTGACGCAGGTAAACGCAGCCGCAGCCCGAGATGTGACTGCATTTGCGGAGTTGCACGGTGTTTTAGAACGCAGCATACCAGACAGCACAAGCCAGCCGGGTTTGGCGCATGGAGACTATCGTTTTGACAATACTGTGCTCAATTCAGACCTCAGTATGGCGGCAGTACTTGACTGGGAGCTTTGCACTATAGGCGACCCGGTAGCTGATTTTATCTGGTCGCTGAATTACTGGGCAGAACCGGGCGAAAGCCTGACATGGCTGCAAGACCCGCCCACAGCGCAGGCGACGTTTCCTACCCGAGAATTCGTCATTGATCGATACGAAACCTTATCCGGCAACAATGTTCGAAAGAATATGGCATGGTATCAATCGTTCTCCTGGTGGAAACAGGCGTGTATCGTAGAGGGTGTGTACGCCCGTTTGCTTAAAGGCGCGGCGGGCGGGATGAAGGTGGCGACACCTGACATGGTGGCCAAACGTGTGGACGACTATCTACTTAACGCTCAGTCGTTCGCGGGCAGTATCTAAAAGCAATTGGGTGGCATGAGTTGTGAGACACACAGCGTGAGAAAAGCGCGTGTCTTACTGCCTGTGCTGGCGATCATCGCGCTCGCGGGCCGTGCCTTGTTGAAGGTCGCTGCTGCACAAGCCAGCCCTTCTTCGAATCTCCGCCGCCACCAACCATAGTCTATCCTGCCCCCATACCTCCAGATCATGCTCGCCCTCAGGGCCACAAAGCCGGTAGGAAGGCACACCCCAAAGGCCCATGCCTTCTACCATTTCATCCTGGTGTTGTTCTATGAAGGGTTTCCAGTCGTCGCTGCCAAGGTGCTTTAGCGCCTCAGACCAAACAAGACCCACCTCTTCCACCGCCTGCGTCAGGTTCTTCTGTTTGTGCAATGCCTTACCTTCGGACCAGGCATAACGCAATAAGGTGCTGAGCAGTTCAATGTCTTTACCAAGTGACTTGGCCCACGGCAGTAAGGAATATGCCTGCCTGGTTGGCTCACCAATCGGTGTTACGTGCTTGCCGAACGGCACCCCAAAAAAGTCAGCCTCACGCTTTGTGTCAAAGAAAATATAAGTACCCTTGGTTGGGGTGGCGGCCACGCCACGCATGATCATCGGTAACACAGGTTTGTGGTGAAAGTTGATGTTGCAGGTCTTGCTGAGTTCAATGGTTTTGTCAAAAATGATCGAGGTATAAGGGCTGTTCAACGACGGGAAAAAGTGCAAGTCCAGATCACTGGCGTCCACGCCGCTAACATCTGTGTCTGGCCGTGGCACGACATAGGGCTGCTCAGGCTGCTTACAGGCCCCAAGGTCGCGCAGACGTTGCTCCAGGTGGAACAGTCGGTCAACGCCCCAGTACCATTCACCCTCGTAATAGAGCATGGCACCTGAATAATGGCGCAATTCAGCCAGTCGTGCTGACCCTTCATCAAGTGCGGAGTGCGCTTCTGCTGCAGTCGCTGCCGTCCGATCAGACTCGATCGAAATACCAGACCACAGTGCGGTGCTGATAGATTCAATCCGGGCAAGAAACTCATCGGCGCCGAGCTTGGCCAGTGCGCGGTTCGCAGCCTCCTGTTGCGATGCTTGCGGTACTATCCCCGCGTCGTCAGGAAAACTCAAACCATATTGAGGTGCAATCAAGCCACAGTCACGCCGTGCCCAAACCGCCAGTTTTTCCTGTTCCGGCTGATTACGACCGCCACTTGCACGGATAACATGCGGCACAAACTCAATCTCGTAACACTGGGCAAACTGCGCGATCACTTGCGCCATCAAGTGCGAATAAGGGTCGTCCACCTGATGAAAATATTCCACACGGTGAGCGCGCCCCTCAGACCTGCGCTTCTTTTCGGCCGCCGCCCGTTTTTTGGCAATCTGCCGGGTATTGGCCACACGCCCCAGCGCCCTTGCCATCAAAAAGCGCAGGAGTCTCGGTGGGTCAACAATATACGATGGGTTGGGATTGTTTCTTGGCTCAAGCATTGCAGTCTTTCCCGGAATCAAGCGTGCAAAGTACGATGTATGACGTCGATTCTACTGCATTTGATTGACGCACACCCGTTCCACCGCAAGACCAGCCAGTTTAATACTCACTAGTCCCTAAGAACTCGGCTCTGAGCGAAAGTGGGGCATGACTAATCTGCCCCCACCAGCTTAGCCTCGACCCGCATTAAGCAAAACCATTATCGATTCCTGCATCTTAACAGGAGCAATACGCGGCCTGCGATTCGACTGTGAATCAATCTGATTAAACAGTGATAGGCCTTCGATCATAGACATAATCAGCACCGCCAGCTGATGGCTTTGCTTTGCACCATGTACCGGCCGAGCCTCTTGAATCAATTGTGCCAATAGAGCAACCGCATCGTCGTAGTAGGTTCGCATTATGTCGGCTGCGTAATCATGCACTCGCGCTGCCGCCCATAGTTCAATGAAACAGCCGATCATCGGCTCATTACGGCTTGTTTCACACATTGATCGAAGAAAGCCGATCAGCCGTTCTTCAGTGTTGGATGCAGGAGTTGAATCAAGTTGATTGATGGCCTGAGTCCAAACCGCATCCACTGTTTCCTGAAACGCGTGCTGAAAGAGCTGCTCACGACTTGGAAAGTAATACTGAAGAGTAGCCATGCGTATGCCAGCGGCTTCGGCTACGTTTCTTAAGGTAAGCGCAGACAAGCCTTCTGCCAGCAAAATTGCCTGGGCAGCTTCTATGATTAAGGCGCGGCGCTCACTGGCTTTTAGTCGCTTGGTTGCTCTGCGCTTGGGATCCGCACTTTTTACCTCCAAGCGCTTTACCGCCTTATGAGGGGCACCCCGTTTCGTTGCTTGAGTCATAGTCTGTTAATTGTATCACCAGGCAGTATTCTCATGGGTTTGCATTTATCTGTCAACTGTCAGATAATCTGGAAGAACATCTACAGGAGTTAAGCTTATGGCCGCCATTACACACCAACCCTCGGATTGCTCTGATGCCGATATTGTGGCGGAAGTAGAAGAACACGGAGCTGTCATCGTTGACGACTTTGTAACGCAGGAATGGTTGTCTGAATTCAACGCTTCTGTGCAAACATCTATCGACTCCTATACCCCTTATGATTATGGTGAACCAGAGGCCAAGGAATTTCTTGGCCACCACACGGTGAGGTTGAATGGTATCGTTAGCAAGGCAAGCAATTACGTCGAACACATGATCGATGAACGTATTCTGGGCGTGATGGATCATTTTTTGGCGCCAAGCTGTGGGCAGTACTTGTTGAACTCCAGCGAGATCATAGAGATCCATGGTGGCGAAACGGCTCAGGAACTCCATACAGATGACATGATCTGGCCTGGGCATTTCTGGATGCCGGGGCGAATGTTGCAATTCAACACTATGGTGGCAGGCACAGACTTCACTGTGGAAAACGGCGCAACCCAGGTTGTACCAGGCAGTCATCTCTGGGACGACCCGGAACGCACAGCCAAGCCTGATGAAATTGCCCAAGCGGTTATGCGTGCTGGGAGCATTGTGTTTGTGGGTGGCAAAACCCTACATGGCGGCGGTGCAAATACCAGCGGCGAGCGGCGGCGGGCGATTGTTGCCTCGTATGTGCTTGGCTGGCTGCGCACCCAGGAGAATCATTTCCTTCACACCACAGTAGAGCAGGCAAGGCAGTGGCCGGAGCGCGCTCGTCAGTTATTGGGTTATGACCTGTATTCTCACTACGATGATGGAATGATGGCCGGGCCCTTAGGCTATTACGAGTACGGCAGCCCCGAAGTATTGTTTCAAAAATAAAATAGCCAAGGAGTAGAATAGTGACCAGCACGTTTACTTCACTTCCAAACCCACCCGTTTCGGTGAATGTTTTCCCCTAATTGCCTTACGGCTCACGAGCATTGTCGCAGTTCTATGACTACGTTTATTCCTCGATGTAGCCCGACCGCGCAGAGTCTACGCTGAATCGCTTAGCTGCACGCAGCCTGATGAGATATAGTACAAGACCCAGTGCCCACCAAGCTGTGCAAAACGGCAAAGTTTTGAGGCTAGGTTTGTCCTGTGGAGTTAGTTCCGGTCACTCTTGTTCCGTAAATGCGTTCCATAATGGGCAGCATACTGATGTGGTTTTGGAGTCTCTTGGTATTGACGAGATACAACGCGAGGCTCTGCGACAGACTTCGGTTATTGCTTAGCCCCTTGCATATCAATCACAAACCGATATTTGACGTCACTGCGTTGCACCCTATTCCATGCATGTTGAATATCATCGGGTTTGATCAATTCAATATCGGCCGTGAGGTTGTTTTCACCA
Organism: Gammaproteobacteria bacterium; assembly: GCA_030429735.1. Taxonomy (GTDB): domain Bacteria; phylum Pseudomonadota; class Gammaproteobacteria; order Pseudomonadales; family JAUIET01; genus JAUIET01. The sequence continues at coordinate 133,806 of JAUIET010000008.1, read as the reverse complement.
CAGAACGCTAACATATCTCTGGTTTCTTTGATTGAGCCAATGGATGAGCCGCTGATTTTCTTTCGCCGCATCGCTACGCGTCCTGAGTGAAACTCCAGTGGTTCTAAAGCGCCCACCAGGCAAAGCGTCGCATCGCGCTTCAACAGTCGAAGGTAGTCATCAACATCATGATGCACTGGCACTGTGTCCAGTATGAAATCGAAGCTCTCTTTCGCATCGCGCATGGCGTCCAGATCTTTGGAAATCAACACATCGGCGGCGCCCAATCTTCGGGCATCATCCGCTTTCTCGCGCGACGTTGAAATCAAAACCGTGTGCGCGCCGAGGGCTGCAGAAAATTTGACGGCCATGTGGCCAAGACCACCAAGCCCTACCACACCCACCCGCATGCCTTCTTTCACACCCCATTCGCGCAAGGGCGACCAGGTGGTGATACCTGCACATAAAAGTGGTGCGGCACCTGCAGGGTCAAGGTTTTCGGGCACAGACATCACAAAGTCTTTATCGACAACAATGTCATTGGAGTAACCGCCAAAGGTAAGCGCATTCTGATGTCGGTGATCATAGCTGTTGTACGTCATCACCAGTCCGCCATCACAATATTGCTCAAGACCGTCTTCGCAACTTGCACAGCTTCTGCAGGAATCAACCATGCAACCGACTGCTACCCGCTCGCCAACACTGAATTCAGCAACTTCTTTGCCAACAGCAACCACACGACCAATAATTTCATGGCCAGGAACAAGCGGATATTGGGTAGCTCCCCAATCATTGTGCGCAAAGTGAATATCTGAATGGCACACACCACAGTACTCGATATCAATCGCAACGTCTTTGGCACCAGGCAAGCGACGCTCTATGTTCATCGCAGTAACATCAGACGATCTCGAAGTAACCCCATAAGCCTGGGTTACCGATGTTTCGGGTTTATTTAGCGCTTTAGGAACAGGCAGTTTACCCGGCTTTTCAATCAAGCCGTGCAGAGCCATATCATTCAAGCACTTAACAATGAACCCTGCATCCAACTGTAGCTCAGAAGCATCAATACCCATTTTTGAAACAAGCAGCTGGAAATTGCTGGATTCACCTCTGAACGGCACGAACGAGTTAGGTCGCTCAAACGCCTTCAGCAAGGCAAGAGCGCTTTGTTTCTTTTCCTCTTCAGGTAATGCCGTCATTCGGCGTTTGAAACGCGAAAACCAATCTTCATATGCTTCGAGGCGCTGGATGTCATAGCCCGCATCAATGATCCAATCCACAAACGCGTCAAGCGAATTGCTTAAATCAGTGAAAGCGTTGTCGATGCAGAATACCGTTTTACCCTCACTAAAAAACCGCCCGCCATTAACTACAGACGCGGCAACTGCGTTTACCGGCAGCCCGTCATAAGGCACCAGTGCACGGCTTCCGTCAGGGTTGGGTTCATAAAACGACTTCGGCGCCACACCGGTTTTAATCACACTGTACAGCAGGCGGGTAAACATATCGTCGCTGTTGATCACACCCGCTATCTCACGGTGCGCCAGCATCATGTCACCACGAAAAATTCGGATGGGCAAGCCGAAACCCTGGTGTGCTTCACGCAGTAACACCTCACCCGCCCACTTGCTGGCGCCATAACCGTTTGCATAGCGGTCGTTCAGCTTTGCCGAATCAGCCAGCTCGGCGGTTTCGGTGCCACCGGTGTTAAATTGCAAATGTGAAGAAGCGGCCACACTCGACACGAAATCAATCGGTTTCTTTTTCCCCGTAAGCGCTAAGCGGATAATCTCGGCCACGCCACCCACATTCGGCACAAACAAAGACTGGTAGTCCAGCACGTGATTGACCAGCGCACCACCGTGACTGACCACATCAACTTCATTGGCCAGGGACTCGAACCGCTCCTGTGTTAAGCCTAAATACGGTTGCCCAAAGTCGCCGGCTACTACTTCAAGGTAACCCTTAAAACTATTGAATGCTGATGACATTTCCTCACCAGCGCTATCAAACGCATCGCTTAATCGCGAAAGTGCGGCCAGATCGTCGCTTGCCCTGATCAAACAAATCAGCCTGCCTCCGTGCGTTGACAGTTGCTTCAACCATTCCAGACACACGACACGACCAAGAAATCCATTGGCGCCAGTCAGGAAAACAGTACGTGGCTCGCCGGATGCAGCGGCAGGCAAAGAGGATGCACTTGCCAGAACATCTGACGGCAAAAATTTTTCCAGCCTTAAATCAGCGGCGAAAATCTCATCCGTGCGTTGGCCATGAACGTCTGTGAAGTTCGAAAGCTTTTTATCAGAGCCACTGCTTAGCGTTTTTACCCAACTATTGATTCCACCAGCCGGGCTGAGAATATCATTGGATGCAATCTCGGTTCCGAACACATTTGCAATGGCCATTGCGAACGTGACAGACCCCAGAGAATCGCCACCATGTTCATGATAGGTTTTGTCGTCGTCAACATCCTCCTCTTGGATTCCCAGATTACTCGCTAACAGTATGCGTAATTTTTCAACTGTGGTGAGCGTTGAGTCCGGGTCTTTCAGCCTACTGAGTTGCTCCGACTGCAGTTGTTCGCCTTGCTCATACAAGGCTTCCAGTTGCTCGCCGTATTTTTCTCTAAGTGCGGGGCGCTTTTTCTTTAAGACGCTGGTTAGCAGCCCGTTTTCGGCGGAAAAGGGTTCTTGCTCCAGAATAAATTCGCGCGGTACTTCAAATGACTTCAAATCAACCCTGTGTGCGATTCTTTGGAAATCTTCACGGATCAAAGCAATGATGGCTTTAGGTTCAGGCGTGTCACCCAGAATTGACGTTAGGGCTTGCATATCGGGCACTACGGTTGCCACAAGATAAGACCGTAGTGAGTTGCCGTAGACATAAATTTGCTGGATAAGATCGCTTTCAGATTCGAAAATGGTTCCGAGACGCCCTACAGCAACATATTCACCTTGTGACAGTTTGAGTACATCGTTACAGCGGTCAATAACCACCACATGATCAGGTCCGCGCTCTTCGACTATGTCGCCACTTAGATAATACCCTTCATCATCTAAAAGTTTCGCTGATGCTTCCGGGTTCTTATAGTAACCAAGAATCTGTGTTCTGGTTTTAATGCAAAACTCACCGCGGGGGTAAGGCTTATCGCTGGTCAGGTAGCCAAGCTCCGGCATATCGCGAAGTTTATAGTCGATAACGCCTGGTCTGAGCACACGATTATTGAACGTTACTCTGCCAGTACCAGATTCCGTACTTCCGTAACCATCAACCAATGGTATATTGAAGCAAGCCATCATGAAGTCACGCATTTCTTTGGTGGTCGGTGCACTGCCAACACTGCCGCCCAGTAATCGGTCGCCAAGATAGCTGCCACGAAACTCGATTATAATTTCTTCGCGCGCTTGATTTTCCGATATGCCGCTGTCATTTGCCCGGCGCGATACCTGATTGAGGTAGTCTTGATAAATCATATCTATAATACGCGGCACGAACGCAATATTAATTGGCCTGGTGGCGCGAATGTCTTCGATCAGCGTAGACATGTCGTCTGCCAGCGTAAAATTAACCAAGCCGCCAACGCCCATGGTTCCCTGCGTCACCAAGCGACCCATCAAATGGTTCAAAGGCGCTAAGCCAATACCAATAGCGGGCGCATCCGGCGACACACCGTTCCATGAAGCCACCACGGAGCGCTCCGGTAACATTGCGCCCTTCGGTGTACCAGTACTGCCAGAGGAATGAATGATTGATGTTAGGCGCTCAGCGCCCTCTCTGTGCGGGGGCATCATTTCCCAGGCATCTGCATCCCCCAATTCCGCAAGCTCATCAAGCGATATCACGGCAATGTTCGGGCATTTTTCGGCGAGTGCGTTTTTGGAAGCCTCCCATGCGGCAAGATTGCTGCTGTCTCCAACATCGTAATCAAACACGATAAAGCTCTTGATGCTGGGTATTGCTTCGGCAAGCCGAACTGCCATTTCCAGGTCGGGCGCGGCCGTGGCAATAACGGTCGGCTCAATCAGCGCTAACATGCCACGCAGCATGTCAAAGCCATAATTGGCCTGAACGGGAACGCTCACAGTTTGCGTGTACAGACACGCGACGTCCAGCGCGCTGTAATCCACGCCGGCAAAGCCCATCATGCAAACGAACTCGTCCGGGCGGACATGAAAGCGACCGTCTGCTCGCCAGGCTGAGGCAATTGAACGAACGCGGTGACGAAACTCGACATAGGAGATCGTCTTGAACCCCGGGCCGTAACGCCGAGTAAGCCGACCGCTACCGTTGGTATCCTCCAGAGTGTACTCTCTCTCACCCAGCGCGGGGCGGTCGCCGTAGCCTGCTAGTAAGCGATCAATATTGCTTGCCAGAGGCACGCTATCGTCAGCCAGCCCTTCCCACAGGTCTGCTCGTGGCATATGTTGCTGTAATTGGGCATCATTTTTCGTGAGTTCCAAGACTCTGTCTGCGAATTTCGGGTACTTCTTTTTAGGCATTATGACTCAATGATCTCATCGGCAGTTTTTGGAAAATGCGGCAATTCTTCTGGCCGGCAGCATGCCAGCCTCACCACAAAGTGTGAACGACTGTATTAAATTCGAATTTGACACGGGTTTGAAGAAAATTATGTACAAACTTAGTGCAGGCATAATCACAGCTGTCATAGTAAACCACTAACCCGCGTGATGCTGGGCCATTATCCGGTGGGCCGGATCATGATATGCCTGACTTCGATATTGTCGGTTGCCTACACTGTGGGTTCGCAACTCGTTTAAAAGTTCATCTGAATAGAAACGCCAAATCGCCGTGTGTAGTCGTACGGCAGTCCATGCGCTGCCCGGATACCCACCACCGATTGCTCTTCAATGCTCGATATATAAAACTCATCAAACAGATTCTGCACAAACAGTTGCGCACTGTAACGCTGATCCGGTGCTTCGATGCCCAGTGCGACGTCAAACACCGCGTAGGATTCGCCCACTAACACAGGGTCATTCGCTGTTGAGTACAGTGTCTCGTCACGCCAGTAGGCGCTGGTACTGATAAAGGCATCGAATGGCATGGAGGCAAGCGGTATGCGGTAGTCTGCCGTCAGGTTGATCGCCCAGTCGGGGGAATTGGGCATGTCCGCGCCACTTAAACTCTGAGACCCGTCAATGCATCCGTCTGCTGCGGTTTGACCGCTGTAGCATGGCCCGTCTGGCCATTCGGAAAAAACAGCGTCGGTGTACGCCAGTGACGTAGACAACATCAGGCGATCACTCAGCCTGGTGGTAAGCTCCAGCTCCGCGCCACGCGTTTCCAGTTCGCCGGCGTTGGCCAGAAAAAAGATGGGCGGAAACGCATCGGGCACCTGCGCAGAGGCCTGAAAGTCTTCAAAGCGCGTGAAGTACACCGCCACATTGGCACGCAGCCTGCCACCCAGCCATTGCGATTTCAGGCCCAGCTCATAATTGCTTGGAATTTCCGGGGCCACAAACACATTGCCGCTGCTGGGTCCGGAAGGCAGGGAATTAGCGCCCGGCCCTTTGTATCCCCTGGCAATGCTCAGGTACATCATGGCATCGTCTGCAACATCAACTTCAGCGATTGCTCGCCATGACCAGGCTGTCTCGCTGGTGGACGCAGAGATTGACCCTGGCGGTGCTTCGGGCAGCGTGCCGGGCATGGCCGCCACGGTTTGATCAATACTCAACTCGTCATTGTTATACCGCAGACCCAGTGACAGCCGCAGTCGTTCGCTCAAATGCCAATTCAATTGACCGAATGCTGCCAGGCTCTCACTGGTGTTTTGATGGGTGTTCAGCACAGACACCGCCAGTGTGTTCGCAACAGCCACCAGATCGATTCCGTACAAATCGATCAGGCGGTCGAAGCGGCGATCAATTTCCTGACGATAGCAATACAAGCCGGCAACGTAATCGAATACGCCGCCGACAGGCGAGCTCAAGCGCAGCTCCTGGGTTACCTGCTGGTAATTGGCCAGGCTGTCGTTGCGCACCAGTGCGGTGCGCGTGTACAGATCTGAGCGAAAGGCACCAAACACATCGTCTTCCAGCCAGGCGGAAACAGACGTCAGTGTATAGTCGTTGAACTGATAGTTTACTTCGATGCTAGCTGATGTGTGCTCGGTTGTTCCCTCAGCCGTATCGTTATCAATAATCGTATCCACCCGCTCACCAACCGGGCCGCCTTCCCGATCGGCGACACTACCCGGCTCCACCAGGCGCAAGGCGCCCTGGCAGCACTTATGGTCTCGTTCATTGCGCACCACACTGAACAGCATATCCAGCCGGTCTGTGGCCAGCCACTGTAATTTTAGCCGGGCGCCCCAATCGTTACGATTATTCAGGTCGTCGCCGCCGGGAAATTGATTCTTCAAGATCGCATCGCGGCTGTTTTGAAATACAGACAAACGACCCAGCAGGCGCTCATCTAACAATGGTCCGGACGCATAAGCAGACAGGTTGAGCAAGTTCTCACTGCCATAGCGCAGTCCTATGCCACCGCTCAGCACGTCGCTGGGTGCACGCGTGGTAATGCTCAAAAGGCCTGCACTGGCGTTCTTGCCAAACAGCATACCCTGTGGTCCGCGCAGCACTTCAATGCGTTCTACGTCGCTGTAGTCAAGCAAGGATCCCGACAGGCTGCCGGAGGCGACATTGTCCACCACCGTACCCACCGATTGCTCCACAGAGCGACTTAAGCTCTGCGTGCCCACGCCACGCACGATGATATTGCGCGCAGCGTCGGAGGTACCTGGTGAAAACGTAAAACCGGCCACCAGGCGAGACAGTTCCTCAATCTGGGTTTTATTGCGCCGGCTGAGCTCATCGCCGCTGAGCACGGCCACAGAGATCGACACATCCTGCAGGCTTTCACTGCGCTTGGTGGCGCTGACTATTACCTCCTCTAATGCAGCGCGTGGCTCGGCCTGAGCAATGCTGGCAAGCACCAGCGAGATAAGAACGAGAAGTGAACGAACCATTATTATTAGTTTCAAGCCCTGGTAAAGCGACGCCCGAGGGTGTTCTCACTGGCACATTACTGGTTGTTCGCCAAATGACCGCCTCGAGACACCATTGTATCTTCAAATACCCGCACAGTAAGCCCTCAGTTGCTTACCTCAAACACCACAACCACTTTGTCCTCACCGTGAAACTGATCCAACAGCAGTACTTTTTCTTCGTAATACCTTGCAATAGCTTCTGACTTCACCGGACCAAAGCCCCGCACTTTGTCGGGCAGGCTGGCGCAGCTAACCGCTACTGAGTGGTTGTGCTCATTCAGGCCCTGTGCCAATGAATCCAGCAGGGCAATGTAATCATCCATCAGTTTCCGCTCCTTGCGCCGATCGTGTGACCAGGCGAACAGATCAAAGGCCGTGCCACGCAAGCCCTTCAAGCGTGCCAGCAGCTTCAGTGCGCTGAGCATCCATGGGCCAAACTGACGTTTTCCGGGGCGCCCCAGCTCGTCGGTGCCGGCATTGAATATGGGCGGGGCCATATGAAATGTAAGGTGATAAGGGCCTTCAAACGTATCACCCAGCTTTTTGGCAAACTCACCGTTGGTGTACAGTCGGGCAACTTCGTACTCATCCTTATAGGCCATCACTTTGTACAGGTATCTGGCCACGGCTTCGGTGAGCGGCATTGAACCCGTGCCCAAACCTGCTTCGGCGTGGTGCACCCTCATGACCAGTGACCGATAGCGCTCGCTGTACTCTGCGTTCTGGTAGTCTGTCAGCAGCGCGGCGCGATGCTCAATAATGTCTTCCAGGGTGTGGGGTGTGGGTCGTGCCGTGTTCAGTGCAGCCGCTTGGTCAAGGTACTCCGGGTGCTCAGCTGCCAAACGACCCCAGTTAAACGCCTGTTGGTTCAACGCGATATTCACCCCGTTTAACTCGATCGCGCGCAGCAGGGCCTGGTGTGATACCGGCACCAGGCCGCGTTGCCAGGCAAGGCCGAGCAGAAATACATTGGAATACACGGTGTTGCCCAGCAGTCGTTCCATGGCCAGATTGGCTTCAACCAGTTCAACCCGCTCCTTGCCGACCGCACCTCGAATCAGTTGCAGCCGATCCTGCATGCGCATATTGGCGTTTCTGTCCTGGACGAACTGCCCGCTCGGTACTTCGGTGTTGTTAACCAGCACCCGGGTTCTGCCAGCCGACAGTACTCTGCTGGAGCGTGGATCGGTACCCGCCACAATATCGCAGGCCACCACGGCATCGGCGGCGCCATCGGCAATCCTCACTTGCGTGAGCGCCTCAGGCGTGGCACCTATACGAATATGACTGATTACCGTGCCGCCTTTTTGCGCAAAGCCGGTAAAGTCCAGCACCGTGGCCCCTTTGCCCTCCAGGTGCGCTGCCATGGTGATCAAGGCACCGACGGTCACGACACCGGTACCACCGATACCGGCTACCAGCATGTTGTAGTTGTCGTCCAGCGCTGAATACTGTGGCATCGGCAGCCGCGATACCTTGCTGTTCAATTCGTCGTCGGTATCCAATGCCCTGGTTTGCCGTAATTCTCCGCCTTCCACCGTCACAAAACTGGGGCAAAAGCCTTTCACGCAGGAATAGTCCTTGTTGCAGGACGACTGATCGATCTTGCGTTTACGACCCAGTTCAGTATCCAGCGGAAAAATCGCCAGGCAATTGGATTGCTCACCACAATCACCGCAGCCTTCACAGACCGCGTCATTGATAAATATCCGTTTTGCCGGGTCGGGGTAGGTTCCGCGCTTTCGCATGCGGCGCTTTTCAGCCGCGCAGCCCTGATCGTAAATCAGCACAGACACTCCCTGTATGTTGCGCAGTTCCCGCTGCAGCTCGTCCATTTCCGATCGATCGTGAAAACTGGTGGCCGGTGGGAACTGGGCTTTGTTGGTGTACTTCGCCGGGTCGTCACTGACGACTGCGATGCGCTGCACGCCTTCTGATCGAACCTGGTTTGCGATGGCGGGCACAGTAATGGTGCCGTCCACCGGCTGGCCGCCGGTCATGGCGACTGCGTCGTTGAACAAAATTTTATAGGTGATGTTGGTATTTGCCGCAACCGCCTGACGGATAGCCATATACCCGGAGTGGAAGTAAGTGCCCTCACCCAGGTTTTGAAAGATGTGCTTGCCGCCATTGAATTTTGACTTGCTCACCCAGTTCACACCTTCACCGCCCATCTGAATCAGGGACTCGGTGTTGCGGTTCATCCATGACGCCATAAAGTGGCAGCCAATACCGGCCAGTGCCTTGCTGCCTTCCGGCACCTTGGTAGAGGTGTTATGTGGGCAGCCCGGGCAAAAGTACGGCGTACGCTTTACATCCGACGGCGCTTCAAACGACACCCGCCTGGCGGCCAGCGCTTCCAGTTGCTCATCAAAATTCAGCTCCGGGAATTCATGCGTGATTCGCGATGCGACAATCGGCGCGAGCAAGGTCGGGCTAAGCTCTCCGGTCCACGGAACCAGCGGATTACCCGCTTCATCGTACTTACCCACCATGCGATTGGGCTTGTCGCTTTGATAGTCATACAGAAATTCTTTCAACTCACTTTCGATGATGCCGCGTTTTTCCTCCACCACCAGTACTTCTTTTTTATTGCGCAGAAAGGCCCTGGCACCTTCCGTTTCCAGTGGCCAGACCATGCCGACTTTATAGATGTCTATGCCTATCTCTCGTGCACGGTTCTCGTCTATGCCCAGCAGTTTAAGCGCCTCCATCAAGTCCAGATGGCCCTTGCCAGTGGTGATGATGCCAAACCGCGCGTCTGGTATGCCGTAGATACGTTTGTCAATCGGGTTACGCTTGGCAAACGCGCGCACCGCATCCAGCTTGGCCACCATGCGAGCCTCAACCTGGGGACCAGGCAGGTCTGGCCAACGGTAGTGCAAGCCATACTCCGGCGCCTGATAATCCTTGGGCACATGAAACGTGGGGGTTACACCCACGTTGACCGAGGCGGCGCTTTCAACGGTTTCCGAAATGGCTTTGAAGCCCACCCAACAACCCGAGTATCTGGACATTGCAAAGCCGTACAAGCCGTATTCGATGTATTCGGCAACAGAGGCAGGGTTCAGCGTGGGCATAAAAAACGCCATAAACGCCACATCCGACTGATGCGACATGCTGGACGACACACAGCCGTGATCATCACCCGCGATAATCAACGCACCACCGTGTGGTGAACTGCCATAGGCATTGCCATGTTTCAAGGCGTCGCCGGCACGATCAACACCCGGGCCTTTGCCGTACCAGATACCAAACACACCATCTACCTGGCGATCCGGGTCGCTTTCCACCTGCTGGCTGCCCAGAACCGCTGTGGCCGCCAGGTCTTCGTTTACCGCGGGCAGAAACTCAATGGCATTGTCTGCCAGTTCCTGTTTGGCACGCCACAGTTCCATGTCGTAGCCGCCCAGTGGTGAGCCACGGTAGCCCGATATAAAGCCGGCCGTATTCAGCCCATTGGCCTGGTCAATCTGGCGCTGGATCAAAGGCAGGCGCACCAGTGCCTGAGTGCCGGTGAGAAACACCCGCCCCTGCGCTCTGGCAAAGCGGTCTTTGAGTTCATAGCTGTCCAGATCTGGAGGGAGCGCACTGTTCATAAGCAGACACTTGTAGAGAAACCTTATACGCTGACATTAGCCCAGTTTGGCTGAAAGGTGCTTACACTTTGTGTCGCATATCAGGCGTTTTCGTATTATTATTTCAATTCTAATAGATATATGTAATTATATTTCGTATCTAGAGATTGCGCCCAATGGACGATACCGACCGAAAAATCATGGCCATACTTCAGGGGGATGGCAGGCTCAGCAATCAGGCATTGGCAGAACGGGTAGGCATCTCCACCGCAGGCTGCTGGCGACGCGTTCGCGCGCTGGAACAGGCGGGCGTTATTGAAGGCTACCGCGCACTGTTAAATCGCTCGAAGTCAGGGTTCGGCTTATGCGCCTTTGTACACGTGACACTTGCGAGGCACATTCTCGAGAACACCACCTCATTCGAGCGTTCGGTTGCCGAACGCCCGGAAATTCTCGAGTGTTTTGCCACCACCGGTGACGCCGACTTTATTCTTCGCGTGGTCACTGAGAGCATCGAAAGTTTTGACCGCTTTCTGGAGGATTTCATGTTTGCGATCCCACAGATTGCACAGGTCAAATCTCATATTGCGCTACGCGAGTTGAAGTTTGACACGTCGTTGCCGATAGGATCAGCAATATTGGATCGTTAAACTGGTATGCGGAGCAGTAATTAATTTGCTGAACCTGGCAGCAGTTAGGAAGATTGATCTATAAATTCAAGGAACACGAATAGCTGACGCCAACTCCCTTTGCGTTATTTCCATTGGGTTCAAAAACTCCTCCACCAGCATTTCGCCAGGATGAGTCGGTACTCTATGTGTCGGTATACGTGCCTAATATTCTCTAGTAATCAGTGACTTCAACTTCGTCGGGACCACGTTCCGTCCACTTGAAGCATATTCGATTGCAGTGGCTAGCCAAACTGAATTTATTGTGTCTGGTGACAAGCATTTGTTGGAGGTCGATGGGTATCGGGATATTCGGGTATTGAAGCCTCGGCCAAGATCGGGGGCTACTGCCACGCACGATAGAACCGCTTCGTTGGGGCAGGACCTATTACAGGCATTCGACTGTCAAGCCAGGTATTTTCTTAAAGTCATCGATATTACTGGTCAGCACCGCATAGCCATACGTAATGGCCGTCGCCGCTATTTGAAGATCATGCACAGTGCTACTGGGCTTTGTTCGTTTTCTTAAAAAATGCGCATACAGTTCCGCATAAGTTCGGGCGACCTCCTCTGTGAAATCCAAAGTCGGCACACCGCTCAGTACCCCCTCCACAAATGCGGAGCGTCGCACACGGATCGCGGTTGTTTTGGCCATGTGTACACCCGTCAGCAGTTCGGAGACCGTTACTGCCGCAATAAAAGCGTCGCCATAATTGGCATACCGCACCAAATTCTTCAATTCAATGCGCCCATTTTCGGCATTGATGAATACGTTAGTGTCAATCACTAATCCCATGGGTTCTCCGGCAATTCGCCTTGGGTTCTAATGGCATCCATGTCTGTTAACAGTGCTTCAGCATCGTCGTCCAGTCTGGGTAGAGATTCCAATAGTCGTCCCAATTCGCTTATTGGCAGACCAGACTTCGGTGGCGGACTCAATTCTGCCACCGTCTGGCTACCCTTCGTGATATACAGGCTCCGATTGGATATTCGCACTTTATCAATCAATACTGACAGGTTGCGGACTAATTCTGTTGCCGAGACAGTCTCATGCAAATCAACACTCATCGTTCTCACCTCATTCAATTAGCCCAACACCGCTCTAGCTTTGCGGCAGGATAGCATACATTACACATTATACATATAATATGTATAAACGTCAATTTGGACCATTAGACCAGAAAGAAAAATTTCACAAATACACAGTTCGACGATCACAAAGGGTACTGAGCGTTTTACGCGCAGGATACTTGTATTCGACAATGTTGTTGGCCTGATAGGCGCAAACGGAAATAACACGATAACTCTGGTTGCTGACCTTGATATGCCCTATTTGGCCAGCTGATAGGACACACATGGCGCCGACTCACAGGATGGTTCAATATCTACTGACGGTTTCCACTTACCAGTGCCTCTTATGAACTGGATAGTTACAATGCGAAACTCATCCGCCTGGCACTTCAGCTTCGACACTGATAGGGACTGCTTAAACTAAGACCACATTGCGTCGACGGGCACCGCCCACATATTCTCCTCAAAAGGTACGATTTTATTCCCACGGTATAGAACGATACCGCAAATGAAGTCGTCTCCTATCAAACTGGACAACTCTTTCAATCCTTTGAAATCTGCAACACTCACAGCGTCACGTCCTTTTACCTCAATCGCTGCAAGCCGCCCATCGCGGCGCTCCAGAACAAAGTCTACTTCTTTCCCATCGCTGGTTCTGAAATGATAGAGTTCTGCTTTTTCTTCGCTTGAAGTGAGTTGTTTCAATAGTTCAGTGGCAACAAAATTTTCAAAGACATGCCCAAAAATGTGAGGATCTTGACGTTCCGACTTTGCCAAATCAATTTGCTCTAAATGGCAAAGAAGAGCGGTGTCCATGAGATATCCTTTCGGAGATTTCACCAGTCGCTTGCCCGTACTTCGATACCACGGTTTAACGTCAAATGTCAGAAACATCATTTGCAGCAAGATACGATAGTTTTTAGCTGTCACGGAATTTTGTCCGATGGCGCGGGAAATATCGGCGTCATTAATAAGTCCTCCCGCCCTGCCAGCCAGCACTTTAAGCAGGTTCGGCAGAACTCCCAATTTAGCAATATCCGCAATCTGCCTGACGTCTCTCTGTAAGATCGTGGTGATATAACTTTCAAACCATCGACCGCGATCGTCGTCATCATTTGTTATTTCAGGAAAAGTTGCTCGCCTGATGACGTCAACCAAAGCGTGCTTCCTACGCACCGTGGCGGGTTTAAAACTGTTACTCATCAGGCTTGGAAGAAAGCCGCCTGCGCCCTTTGCTATTTCCAGAGCCGATAGCGGCAGGAGCGTAAGAACACTCATTCTGCCGACCAGCGCATCCGAGAGCTTGGGCAGAGCCATGATATTGGCCGACCCGGTTAAAAGGTAGCGTCCATTTGCCCTGGCTTTATCTGCACGTCTTGCTTCATCGGCAAGAAGCTTCAATGCACGGAAGAGAGCAGGCGCCATCTGCACCTCATCAAGAATGAGGCGATCTTGATAGGCGCGTAGAAAGCTCTCTGGATTAGCCTCTGCTGCACCCATCATAGTCGCTTCGTCGAATGTCACGTATTCGGCGGGCCAATCATTTTGTGCCAAGCTCTGTACCAGCGTACTTTTACCAGCTTGGCGGGGCCCATTTACGTATACAACCGGAAATGCTTGTAGCGCATCCAGTATGCTTGTTGCCAGTTTTCGCTCAATCATCTTGCGTTTTTCGAATTAACCCGCTCGTTAAAACGAATTTAGTCTTTATAAATTCGAAATGCAACTTTTATATTTGCAAGAATGCTCGAGAAAGGAAAAAAGATGATAGGAACGCCTCCATTTGCCAGCGTCTGGCATGATCGGCAGGTTTGAGAAAAGCGCGACCGAGCCAGCGTCAACGATTAAACTGTAACCATTCGCTGAATTAGGTGTATGCGCTTTTGGAGTTTGCTCGTCTAAACCACCTCCGCCGAAGTTAGAAGATCGCACACTTTTTTGATATGTCCGATCAGGCCAGCATATAAGACACACCGATCGCGGATCGGCTGATATCTGATCAAATAGTACGCAACCAATCCGAGCAACGAGTACCGAATTCGAACGCTCGGTTGCCGAGCGCCCGGAATTTCTCGAGTGTTTTGCCACCACCGGTGACGCCGACTTTATTCTTCGCGTGGTCACTGAGAGCATCGAAAGTTTTGACCGCTTTCTGGAGGATTTCATGTTTGCGATCCCACAGATTGCACAGGTCAAATCCCATATAGCACTGCGTGAGTTGAAATTTGATACCTGCTTGCCCATTGCGTGAAAGGCCAGGCGTGTCAACACGTTGTTGCGAACAACGATAGTGATTGGTTCTCATCACTCCAGAAGGTAGAATCGCCTCCCATTGTGTTAACCCGATTAACGTACGAACACCGCGCTGCAAAAATACGCACGCAAATCATCACCATCACACACTATTACGCCCTAAGCGCCGGATAAAATTATTGGACACTTCTGAACTAGCACCGTTGCAACTTAACCGCGGAGCTGACAAGCGCCTGCGCAAGGGTCACTTGTGGGTCTTTTCGAACGAAATAGACATTAAGGCAACACCTCTTAAGGCGCTTCACGCCGGCCAACAGGTGCGATTGCTTGGTGACAAGCAAAAAAGCCTTGGAGTGGCTACGGTCAATCCCAACGGTTTGATCTGTGCCCGAATAGTGAGCCGGGACTACAAGCAAGGACTGGATAAATCACTATTGGTCCATAGGCTCAATCAGGCATTGTCGTTACGAGAACGCTTTTTCAGCCAGCCCTACTACCGACTTGTTTATGGTGACTCTGACTTATTGCCTGGTCTGGTGGTCGATCGTTTTGGTGATCATTTGGTTGTGCAAATCTCAACGGCGGGCATGGAAAGCGTCAGCCAGGACATTCTCGATGCACTGGACCAGTGCCTGCACCCCGCAAGTATTCTTTTTCGAAATGATCACTCCGCCAGAGAATTGGAAGGCCTGCCGCTGTATCAAACCGATTACGGCCCGGTTCCAGAATGTGCAGAGCTTATTGAAAACGAGACACGTTTTATGGCGCCGCTCAAAACGGGGCAAAAAACCGGCTGGTTCTACGACCATCGATTAAACCGCGCCATGCTGCAGACTTTGTGCAAAGACAAGCGAGTACTGGATGTATTCAGTTACTCAGGCGGCTGGGGCGTGCAGGCTGCCGTAGCCGGCGCAGCGCAAGTAGTGTGTGTTGACGCCTCAGCGCAAGCGCTGGAATGGGCGACAGAAAATGCAGCATTGAATGGTGTAAGTGAGCGCGTAACAACATTAAAGGGCAAAGCGATAGACGTGATGAAAACGCTGCAAGCCGAAAAAACGCGCTTTGACATTGTTGTACTTGATCCGCCTGCGTTTATTAAACGTCGTAAAGATCAGAAATCAGGCGAGGCAGCTTACTATCACATTAACGAGTTGGGCATGCGCTTGTTGGCGCGTGATGGATTGCTGGTGTCGGGTTCCTGCTCTATGCATCTGAGCCAAGAACGACTGCTGGATCAGGTGCGCGGTGCCGGGCGGAAAATCGACCGGCAGGTGCAACTTATTTATCGTGGTAGCCAGGGGCCTGATCACCCGGTGCATCCAGCGATTCCGGAAACGGATTACCTTAAGGCCCTGTTTGCGCGAGTCTACAAGGACTAACTGAACAGATCGTACCTCGGCCAAACCCAGGCAGTTGGGTAATGGATCAACAAGGTCCGTTGTAATACCGCTTTCTAATTGAAAAGCGGTGTATATCGTTAAGTGATGAATTACTTCGCTAGATAACCGCCATCGGCGACGACTGTTGACCCAGTCGTATAACTTCCCAAATCACTGGCCAGATAAAGCACCGGCCCCAAAATTTCTTCAGTCGCAGCAATCCGTTTCATCATGCTCGCCTGCTTGGCACCTTCTTCAAAACCCGGCATGGCCGCCGCGCTGACGTCAAACAAATCGGAATGATAACTACCGGGTGCGATCGCATTAACACGTATGTTCATGTCCGCCCATTCAGCGGCCATCACTTTCGTCAGCGCGTCCAGCGCCGCTTTGTTGCATGAATAAAACCCCTGATACGCAGCGGGCCGTATGCCTGACACTGAAATCATATTGATGATGGAACCGCCACCCGCCGCGCCCATCTTCGGCGCAATGCGTGACGCCAAATACCAGGGGCCTTTAACATTGATACCCATCATTTTGTCGAACAACTCCGGGCTCAAGTCGCTCAGAGTGCCCATCGCCGGATTAGTGCCCGCATTGTTAATCAGCAAATCGATCTTGCCGAAGCGCTGATAGGACGCCTCAATCAACGCATCCAGACTGTTCATATCGGCTGTGTGTGCCGCAACTGGCAGTGCCTGACGCCCTTTGGCCTCAACCTCAGCCGCCACTTTCTGACAATTCTCAATCTTGCGACTGGCAATAATAATGTCAGCTCCGGCATCAGCTAAGCCCAGCGATATGGCCTTACCCAAGCCTCGACTCCCACCGGTTACAAGTGCTACTTTTCCTGACAAATCGATATTCATCATCGCATTCCCTGGTTCAAGTAATGGAAACGAACTACTTAATCATCGCCTCTGATGGAATCCAGGGCGAGCCCATAAATGGCGCGTAAGATTCTGGCTGCGCGCCATCGATGTCTTTTATGCCTAACTCCAACGCCAGCTCTGAATTCCACCACGAACGGCCACTGAAGCGCATGTAGTCGTCGTGCGCAGCAATCGCATCAATGATCAGTCCAGGGAATTCCGCTGACTCCATACCCGGAATCAACGGCTGGTAATCGTCTGGCAAGGCATTGGCTTCCAGTGCCGGAGCGATTCGCTCTGTCTTCACCACACCCGGCCACAAAGCCAATGCCGCCACATTGTGCTCACGTAACTCTTTGGCCATGTCATGCATCATCTTGTCGGTACCGGCCTTGCCAATTCCGTAAATCACAGAATGCAAATACGCGATCGCGCCCGGCGAAGAGATGTTAACAATTAAACCCGCGCCCTGCTCCACCATCTTCGGTGCGGCAAAAACGCTGGCCACGTAGTGCGCACGCAAACCCAGATCAATCATTTTTTGCCAGTGATCATTAACAGGACGCTGCCAGAACGGCCGCCACTCCTGCAGATCGTCCGGAACTTGGAACACATTATTCACCAGTATATCCAGCCTGCCCTGCTCCGCGTTGACACGCGCAAACAAGGCTTCAATTTGCGCATCATCACTGTGGTCGCAGACAACCACTTTGGCCTCACCACCACGTGCTCGAATTTCATCCGCTGTCGCATCGATGGTACCGGGCAAGGCAGATGTTTGGCCCTCAGTGCGCGATCTGCCACTGATATAAACTGTTGTACCTGGCTGACCCAAAGCCAGCGCAACCCCCTTACCTACGCCACGGCTGGCACCGGTAACCACAACCACTCTGTCGTTCTTAAGACCCACGCAACTTTCCTCCGGCCGATTTTTTGAGACGTCGGCGTATCACGGCGCAACGGCTTCCCAGCTGTCAAACCCGAATGGTGTGTATATACCGAACACGCAGTTTTCGTGCATGCCATACCCAATATCTCCGTTAGACAACTCCCAACGGCAAAGCATTTCGTTTAAGCCTTGTATCTCGGCAAATTGGGCGGGATCCGTCATATCCCAGCGCTGGCCATCAACCGTCAGCGGCCCCTGATACACGCCAAGAGAGTATGGCTGACCCGGGTTGTAGCCGGATCCACCCAGCAGGTAATTGGTACGCAGCGGTGTACCGGTTAACACCAGATCAGAATGCGCGAAACGAATCACCGTTTTCGCTATTTCTCGGGTGCCGGATTTGTACGTGAATTCCGGAATCGGGCTGCCAAGATGAATAACCGGTTCATCAATTCCAATTCGGGGTACTTTAACCGCCTCTTCCTGCATGCGATTGCCCTGACCGTCTTCATCAAAATAGATCTTGATCATATAGTCAGGAAACTGCGCTGGAATCCAGTTATGAAAATGACCAAAAGTCTCCAGGTTCCGATACTTTGACTTAATACCTTCCGGCTCCATCTCGCCCACATTGGGTCGAATACCCCAGGAATGGTCGCGCGCGCCCATCCAGCGGTCAGGGGTAACTTCAATACGCTCACCGTCAATACTGATAAAGCCCGTGTAATTACCCACCTGTGCAAAACGCTGAGTATGCTCTGTTAGCCTGTTGCCTGTTCTGCGATAGGTAACAGGTTCTTCAAGTGCCGGCACAAAGCCATCGAACACAAGGTCAAACTCTATACCGTGCTCATTTGGGCCACAACTCAGGCGAAGTTTCTGCAAGCCTTCCAGCACCTCTACCGTAAATGGACCAACGCTGGTGTCGAGCCGGTTATTGCCAAGCTCGCGGGATGCTCGCACCGAGTAATGTGTATCACCGAAGGATATGCACGCGAACGCATCGATAACGCCAAGATTCGGGTATTGGCCCATGCCTGTGACCATAAACAGTTCGTCGCTGCAGCCGTGCACATTAAAGTAGTAACGGTCATAGAAATTCCGATCACCTGTATACACATGATCAAACGTGTCGGGGGTTTGATGAGCAAGCAAATCGTCCAGGGGGCTAAGGGGCATGAGTCAATCCGGTAATTGGGGATGCGCTATTATCCGTATTTCGCGCTCGGCCGCGGTGAACTTAACGATCACGTCATCAAACACGCTGCAAGCTCAGTCCAGGTCTTCGTCACTTGCCCTGACGGTGCGTTTGGACTGTTTCAGTACCCATGAGACTGTAATACCCGCTGAAAAGTTGTGCTCACGGCGAAACAGCGGGCTGTCGTCGTTTTCAGCGCCCTGCATATTGAAGTATCGGACGAAGCCATTGATGAACATATTTCGGTAATAGCGATTAATGTTCAAACCGAAACGCAGTGCCGTATAGCCCGAAGACGCCGTGTAGGCGCTGCGTTCGGGCGTGACGAATTCCGGCGCCACATCGTAGATATAGGCGTGGTACTTTTGATCTGATAGTACCGGGCCGAAGCTGCTGAACAAATCCCACTCGCCTGAACTCATTTTCGCAACTAATCTTGGGTTACTGGTCCATCCCTGGTAGTCGCCCGCATCGTCACCGAAGGAAAAAGTAGCCCTGACCGGTAACTGAAATTGCAATTGCAGCGCGTCGCTGTCCACCAGGTCGACGCGGAGATTAGGACCAATTTCGGCCAGCACGTCCAGATCGGGCATTCCCCGCCGCGCATCATCATCCTCGGAATCAACCGGGAACGACCCTCCGCCGCTGATTCCCAGAGTCACTCGTTCAGATTTAAAAAGGCGCGCTCTAATACCACCGCGGTCAGCCCGAAAGACGTCACCACGATATTTGAAGTACGGTATGGGGAGCACGTAAGCCCTACTGTCGGCGGCCGCAAAATAATGAGGCTGCGACAGTGCGGCCACTCCCACACCGAGTTCCCACAGGGGTAACTTCTCCTCGGCACTCGCGATAACAGATGCGAGCACGGCTGGTAAAACGATGAATACGCGACAAAACCATGTGTTCACGGGCGGCCTGCTGATTACTACTTTGTTAATGCGAGCTCCAAGAGGCGATGTTACTCTGCCGGAATAAACCATGACACCGCCGCTACCTTGCCAGAAAACGTCCCACGACGCTATGGCACAGTGGCTCTGATTATAGGCAGCGGATTAAGCGCCGGCGAATCAAAAACGCTGATTAAGGCGCACGCCTGTTGAGGGTAAAATCCCTCCTGGCAGCAAGGTACCGCTAAAAATGGATTAGCATTATGTTTCAAAGAGTTACGTTCGATTATTCAGGTTGTTCCGTGCTTATCACCGGCGCTACCAGCGGTATTGGGCAGGCCTGTGCGCAGGCTTACCTTGAAGCAGGAGCCACCGTGCATGTGACTGGCCGAAAACCCTCACTGGATGATTACGAGAGTGCAGAGGCATTGGCTGGCTGTCGCTACAGTATGCTTGACGTTAGCGACCGAGACGCTATCAGTGCACTCTCAGCCAGCTTAGACAGTCTGGATATACTGGTTGCCAACGCCGGCGGAACATTGATGAATGAATGGGAAACCGATGGCTTCGATCAGTCCATAGATATTCACTTGAACAGCGTGTTTCACCTGAGCTCAGCGTGTAAGGATTTGCTGGCCGCCAGTGATTTTGACGGTGGTGCAAGCATCATAGGCATTGCGTCGATGACGTCTTATTTTGGTAATGTGTTCACGCCCGCTTACGGGCCGGCGAAAGCCGGAATTGTGCAGTTAATGAAAACCTTTTCCGTAGGATGGGGAGAGCTGGGCATACGCGCCAATGCCGTGGCTGCCGGTTTGGTGCGCAGCAATTTGACCTCGCTGAGCTTCGAGCACATGCCTGATATGGTCGCCGATACGCTAAAACGCCAGAGCATTAAACGCGAAGGTTACCCGGCGGATGTTGCAGCAGCCGTATTGTTTCTCACCTCTCCGGGCGCCAGTTGGATTACCGGTCAAACCTTGCCTGTAGACGGCGGCTATACGGTCGGCATGTAGCCCACCGTGCCCACCGACACGTTTAGGCCAGCTTTACGCCTTTATAGGTTTCCGTCGTTGCCAGCGCGGAAATACGATGCATCACCCGACGGCTTGTGAAATCCTGCACCGCATAGTGTTGCACAGCCTGCTGATCCCAAATCAGCAGCTCACCTGGCTGCCAGGCATGTCGGTAGCAGAATTCCGGTTTCTGCATGTGGGCCAACAACAGGCGCAAGATCGCATCGGCTTCAATCGGGGTCAGACCCTCGATGTGGCGGGTGTAGGTGGCGTTAACGCTTAGCCACTTACGACCGGTTTCCCGGTGCTCCCTGACAACCGGGTGCGAATGCAATAGCCCTTTTACCAGTACGTCTCCCATCATTTCCGCCAACGGGATGCCGGAGCGCCAGCCAAGTTCATACAAGTGACCGTAATCGTGAACCGCTGTTAAGCCCTCCAGCAGCGTTTTCATCTTGTCTGACAGGGCATCGTACGCGGCAGCCGCGCTCATAAATGCAGTGTCACCACCGGCGTCGGGCAGTAGTTTGCAGTGCAGCAAATTGACTAATGGCGGGTGCTCGAGAAATGTCTCGTCGCAGTGCCATGAATCAGCGCGGTCACCTTTCTCTGAATCGATCACGGTTAAATACGGTACGTTCTCGTCAACGCCAAATTGATCGGTTGCATTGTGTTCAAGCTCACCAAACCGCCTGGCAATGCGCGCGTGTTGCTCAGTGCTCATATGTTCTGCGGCAATGCACACCACCTGATGCTCAAACAAGGTGTTCGCAATCTGTTCAATCAGTGTGTCGCTCAAGCTCTGGCTAAAGTCGATACCCTCTATTCGCGCACCCAGCAGGCCGCCCAATTTCGTTATCTTCATGTCAATCCTTGCGTGTTGGCCGCTGCGGAGCGGCCAGCCAAGCGGCCAAAAAAGGTAGCGTCGCCAATGCTCATGCCACTGGCGTAACCCTCTGCGCAACGCGGTAAACCCGCCGAGTTTCGACCGGCAGCGTACAAGCCGGGAACAGTGTTTCGTTCAATGGTCAGTACTTCACCGGTAGTCAGGGTATCCAGCCCGCCAAAGGTCATCACCGCAAAGTAGCCTCCCGCATCAATGCTCAGGTCATACGCAGCGTAAGGTGGTTGATCTAATGGCGTCAGGTATTTCTCCGCCTTATGAAACAACGGATCTTTCCCTTCGGCAGCAAACCGGTTGTACTGCTGAAGTGTATTGCATAGGCCGCCAGCAGGTATTTTCAATTCGGTTTCCAGCTCTTCTATTGTGTCACCGGTGCCCGCTACCGGGTAACCGCCATTGGGTGGTCGATTAAGAACGTCAAAATGACGGCTGTCGATGATCAGGTAATAGCGTTGATCAGGTCGGTCAAGAATCGCGCTGCCCATGCGCCCGTGGTACACATCTTCGTTGATAAATCGCTGACCATTACCGTCCACAATCATAGCCTCCAGAAACTCTCCAGGCGGGTAAAACGGCGTGCAGATAAAGCCCTCATGCATATTGATCGCAGCACCGCCAGCGCCCAGGCCAATGCGGATTCCTGCACCTGTATCATTAGGATTGCCATTGGGGTAGTTCCCTCGGACAAGACGCGGCGCGTATCGAGCAACCATGTCGTCATTCATAATGAAACCGCCACCGCACAGCACTACGCCACGCCGTGCCAGAAACGCGCATTCGTGACCATCAATGCGCGCTATAAGACCGCATACTCTGCGACCATCCATAATACTGGTCAGCGCTCTGGCATCGCAGCGTATCGACACGCCTTTTTCTGTGGCCCGACGAATCAAATTCTCCATCAAGGGAATGCCACCGTGATCGCCTTTTATCAGCGGTTTGTGACCTCGTGGCGCGGCCACAGAATGCTGATTGTAAGGCCAGGCCTCTTCATTCCCGGTAATCATCAAACCCGCACAATTCGGCGTATTGGTGTGCTTACCGGCATAGTATTCCGGTTTGAACGTTACACCTTGCTCGGTAAGCCACGTGTAATGCTCAAGCGTACTGTCACAATACAAGCGCACTTTAGACTCATCGGCGTTGGGGCCCGATGCCATCAGAAGGTACTTGTACATTTCTTCTATGTCGTCATCAAAGCCACACGCTTGCTGTGTTGGCGTTCCGCCACCCATGTATATCAAACCACCGGCCATTGCTGTGGAGCCGCCCGCATCGCTGGCCGCTTCCAGCACGATCACGCTCGCACCAGCATCAGCGGCCTCAATGGCCGCGCACATGCCAGCACCACCTCCACCAAGAATCAGCACATCACATTGTGCGTACCACTCGTTTATGTCTGCAAGTGCTCTGGGCTGATCTGAGCTTGATTTTTTGGGCATTGAACAGATGAGTGTTAATTAGCAAATCAATAGACTACGTTTGGAGTTTGCCGCTGTCCACGGGGCTTACGTTGCTATTGGTTTATGTGCCGCCCAAACATGCGCTAAATTCCCTAGAATGTCGCTATGAATGCTGACCTGACAGAGCTCTGCCGGCGCTTGCTGCACCGGGTGCAAAGCGATACCACGGATCAAAGCGATGCGCCCTATATCGAGCCCTCGCTCAGTTTTACGGATACTGAGCGTCATCAGGCCGAAAAAGAACTGTTCTTTGCCAATACCCCGCAGGTGGTTGGCTTCGCCGGCGAAGTCTCACAGCCTAACTCTTATAAGGCCGTCACGGTGTTGGACAGGCCGCTGCTGATCTGTCGCAATGCTGACGGCGAATTGCGCGCATTTATCAATGCCTGTCGTCACCGTGGCGCGCAAGTGGCTGACGGTAACGGTTGTGCTAAATCACTAAGCTGCCCTTTTCATGGCTGGACCTACGATCTGGACGGCAAACTCAAGGGGCGGCGCAGAGATGCCGCTTTTTCAACGGCCAATCCAGAGCAGGAAGATACGAGTTTAACCCCACTGCCCGTTTCTGATCGCGGCGGACTACTCACCGTCGGACTGACACCGGCAATGTCTCAACATACCGTGAATGACTTCCTGGGCGACATTGAAGCAGCGTTGGAGAACTTCGATTTCGCCTCGATGAACAGCATAGATACCCGCCGTTTCGAGGTGAATGCCAATTGGAAAATAATCGTCGGCTTAAGCAATGAAGGTTACCATTTTGAAAACCTGCATCGTGACAGCCTGGCGCCAATCATGAGCAGTCATGGCGTGGTTGATTGCTATGGCCAACACACGCGCTGGGCATTCTCTTTGAAAACTATTCTGGATCTGGCGCACACCCCGGAAACTGATTGGCCTTCAGAGTTTCCGGGCGCTATCAACCACACGGTGTTCCCTGGCACAGTCATTGTCGCCGTTCCGGGCGCGGCACAGATGATCCGAGCAGAACCAGGCCCAGTCGCGGGCGCCAGTACCGTGTATTACTCGGGTGTATTCACGGGCAGTGATGATCCGGCCAGCAACCAGCAGCTTTGCAAAGCGGCCACCGAATCGTTTGATTTTGGCGAACGAATATTCGTAGACGAAGACCTTCATGCTGCAGAACAATGCCAGCGAGGCATAGCAGCTGGCGGATTACCCGACGGTGTTGTTTCCGGGCGAAACGAGCCATTGATCACTTACTGGTACCGACTCTGGAATGATAAACTTGCACAAGGAACTGTGGGCGTAGCGGACTGACACTATGAGTATCGACACAATAAGCAGCTGGTTTGCAGAAAACTACCATTGGGCCGCGTCTCTTGTGTGGT
The DNA here is from genome assembly GCA_030429735.1 of Gammaproteobacteria bacterium. GTDB lineage: Bacteria > Pseudomonadota > Gammaproteobacteria > Pseudomonadales > JAUIET01 > JAUIET01. The sequence continues at coordinate 109,276 of JAUIET010000008.1, read as the reverse complement.
TGGTAGCCACCATTGCCCTGACCAAAGCGGGCCGTTGGCTGGTGTTTAGAAACGCGGATGTACAGCGAATGCGGGAGTGGAACCGCGAAGAAGATAAACCGAAAATGGCCAACCCCAAATGGCGCCCGATCGCCAAAGCCAATATGCGGATTGGTGGTGCAGCCCATCTGTTTCTGATACTGGTCGCGGCACCGCTCACGTTAACCTTGTCGGCGATGCCCTGGTGGCGCTACCTGGTTGACATAGTAGTGCTGCTGCTTGTCTACGACTTTATCTACTACCTTTCTCACCGATTCTGGTTTCATGGTAACTGGATGCCTATGCGTAAAGCACATGCGCTACATCACCAGGCCCGCAGCCCTTCCTGGTCGGATGCGCATTATGTGCATCCCGCTGAAACGTTTATTGGTCTTTCAATATTTATGATTGCGCTGTTTGCATCGCAAGCAATTATGGGTGACATTCACGCGCTCGTTGCCGCATTGGCTTATGTCATTTGGACTCAATTGAATACCATCAACCACACCAAATTTAATCTGGACTTCTTTCCGTTCAAAACGATTGATTACCTGACCACCAAGCACCATATACACCACATTGACATGCACCACGGCAATTACGGCTCCATAACACCCTTGTATGACTGGATGTTCGGTACGCTGGACTAATGAACAAAGTGCTGTTGCATTTTGTTGCGCGCACATCACGCAAAAGCGCATTGTGTGACGCACTGTGCTCGCTGGCCGATAACGTTGCCAGCAAATCGGATCATTCCGCCACGGTAATGCCAGCTCATTCGGAAGACTCGATGCGCGGTACGGGTGATATGCAAGCGCTTCCACTTGCTTTTGATGTATCCCTGGAATTGCTCACAAAGAGCAACATCGATTCAGACCTTGTGCTTGCAGCATTAAAAGAAAACGCTGAAAGCCTGAGCGCGCACGCTCATCTGGACTTGAGCGCAGCAATGATTGGCGACAATAAGGTGTTTGTCGAATCAGCAGCAACACCGATCCGTTTTCAATACTGCATGCGCAGGCGCGCTGACCTTAGCCACTTAGACTATCTAAAGCACTATGAACATGAGCACGCCAAGTTTGGTATCGGCTTGCATGGTATTGAGGGCTACGTGCAATTCCACGCCGACCTCGACTCCGGGCGATCACTGGCTGAGAAACACGGCTTTGGCATTCACGCTATCGACAGCGTGTCTGAATTGCATATTGCGGATATGGAAACGTTCTTTTCCGGCATGGCAAAAGGTATTGACGCCGGCAATCCTGGTGAGGATGAAGATCTGTTTGTGGACCGCCGGCGATCCGTGATGTGGGTGTCTGATGAAATTTACCGCGCGTAGACCTGGCGTTGCAATAAGCTTCTGACATTATTAAATCGCATTTTTGCCAGCATCTGGGACCGACTTGGAAGCCCAGGTGGCATGAATCAGGCTACTACAAATACCATGTTTCATTGGTTTAATCTAAACAAGGTTCCAGGTCGATTCCCAGTTTCCTGATCATCAATGAACGTTGGCTGGCCGGCTACCATTGTCATGCTGTAACCGCTGGCACGCTGCATAAGACGCGGTGCACCTGAGGGAAGATCATTAACCACTTTTGGCGCTTTCATGCTCAAGGCGGGCAGATCAATGATGTTGAGGTCTGCCCGCTTACCCGCCTGCAGAGTGCCTCGATCGTGCAGGCCATACAGCCTTGCCGGGTCCTGGGTCATCATTTTTACCACATGCTCCACAGATAATTTTGCGCCGCGATCACGGTCGCGAACCCAGTGTTGCAACATAAAACTCGGGTAACTTGCATCACAGATTACATTGACATGCGCGCCGCCATCGGATGAGCCGATCACAGTGCTGTCTGCTTTCAGCAATTCCTCCGTCGCGCGAAAATCACCACCCTTGTACCCTGACATAAACACTTTAAGAAAGCCGGGCTGGCCGTTTGCCGGGTCCGCATCTCGGGTTGCTTCGCACAAGGAATCGTAAATAGCGCTATCGGCATCTTGCTTGTTGTGCTCCATACGGTACGCCAGTGACGCTTCCGGCTCTGGCTCGAAGACCGGCACATGGCCCCAGGCAAACGTGCAATCCAGGCTGGACATTAATATCATTCGGGCGTGTTGCAGCATAGGTGCAGTGGTAGGCTCAGATAATATTTGCGCTCGCCGCTTTGGATCGCAAAGCAACTCAATACGCTGCTGCAATGGCAACTCCGCGATTTCGACGTACGATGGCCGATCGGCAAATGGATTAAACGTATCCCAGCTCATTAACAAACCACCACCACCGGGCGAAATGGATGGGCACAAGCTTGCACCTTCTGCATTGGCCTTGGCAGTCTGTTCCATGATGACATGGTACATCTCAGGATTAACATGGTTCTGTCCGGTCAAGAACGCGATGGTACAGCCGGTTTCCAGACTCAATTGCCGGTACAGTTCCAGCTCTCGCAAAGGTGCATCCGGATCTTCGCCCATCAGTCCAGCCGGAACCACCTGGACCAGGCCGCTGCCTGCCGCTTTCACTGCATTTAAAATTGCGACTAATTCGCCTGCTTCAGCGAAGGTACCAGGCACTGGCTCACCGGTCACTGAGGTGTGCATTGGAATACGATTGCTGGAGAATGAGAGAGCGCCGGCTTGCACCGCCTCGCCCGCCAATGCGGCCATATCCGCAATTTGCGCAGCTGTAGCTGGCGCATTGACATTGGCATCGTCGCCAAACACATATGCCCGCAAAGCACCGTGGGGCATTTGCGCGGCTATGTTGATCGCTCGCTTGTTCGAATCCAGTGCGTCCAGATACTCGGGAAAACTCTCCCAGGACCATTTAATGCCATCAGCAAGCGCAGAGCCTGGTATGTCTTCTACACCTTCCATCAGCTCGACAAGAAATTGATGGGCATCTGGCCGAACCGGTGCAAAACCCACACCGCAATTGCCCATAATTGCAGTGGTTACGCCGTGATAAGCAGATGGCGCTAACAGATCATCCCAGGTGGCCTGGCCATCATAATGCGTGTGAACATCAACAAAGCCGGGGGTAGTCAGCTGACCATTTGCATCCACCTGCGCAGCAGTCGGTACCTCGGGCGCCGGCTGTTCGTAAATTTCCTTGATCAGGCCGTTTTTTATGCCAATTGCCGCAGACCTGGGGGCTGCACCCGTGCCATCAACGAGCTGGCAGTTCTTGATCAAGGTATCTAGCATTGTGCTTCCCGCTTATTGTTGTGGTAATTCCAGAGACCGCTTTGCGATCACATTCAATTGTACCTCTGAACTGCCGCCAGCAATTGTGAACGATAATGCATTCATCCACGCCGCCGTTCGTTGGGTTTCTTCGTAGTGCTCTTCAGCGTCCCAGCGAAAGCCTGAATGGCCCAAAACGTCTACCAGAAGCGCGGTATTGTCCTTGATATTCTCTGTGCCCGCGTATTTGAAAATTGAGGTCATGCGCATATCCAGAACACCGGCCATACCTTCTTCAAAAGCACGCGACTGGGTCAGGTCGAGTGCGCGTTTGTTCATCATCTGCGAGACCATACGCGCTCGCAATCGCTGATCGCGCAGGCGACCATTCTCATTCAGGCCAACGTATTCGATTGCATATTCCACCAGTGATTTGGGCGGCGCAGGCATTGTATCGTCCATGGAACTCATCATGTTTCGCTCATGCACTAACAAGGCTTTGGCAATGGTCCAGCCCTCACCTTCCTTACCCACCAGGTTTTCCTTGGGCACCACAACGTTTTCCAGAAAGGTGTCGCAGAAATGAGATTCGCCGGTTAACAGCGGTACTGGGCGGACTGCTACGCCGGGTGTGTCCATTGGGAATAGCACAAAACTGATGCCTTGTTGTTTGGGGCCACTGTCGTCGGTTCGCACCAGGCAGAACATCCAGTCCGCCTTATCACCGTCACTGGTCCAACACTTTTGACCATTCACCAAATAGTGATCACCCTTGTCTTCCGCCTTACAACGCAGGCTGGCCAGGTCCGAACCCGCGCCTGGCTCACTGTAACCCTGGCACCAGCGCACTGAACCATTGATGATACTGGGCAAGTGCTGAAGCTTTTGCTCTTCACTGCCGTATTCCAACAAGGCGGGGCCCAACATCCATAGACCGTGACCTATCAACGGTGCCCGGCAATTCAGCCTGGCCATTTCCTTGCGCAGGATCTTCGCTTGCTTGGGATCCAGCCCACCACCACCGTATTGTTCAGGCCATTCCGGCGCTGTCCAGCCCCGTTCAGCCATGCGCTCAAGCCATACGCGCTGGTCTTCAGATTTAAAGTCAAACTTGCTGCCACCCATCACATTGTCACTGCGATCTGTTGCTGGTGGCGTGCGCATTGACGCAGGGCAGTTGTCTTCCAACCAAGTTCGGGTTTCTGCTCGAAACGCGTCGTAATCAATCTCAGTCATCGTTAAAACCCATTCAATCCTGCAAAACGTTCAGAGTGATAACCGCTGTTGCCCAACAAATTGACACACACATGGCACCGCTTAAAGAACAAACCAATATCCAACTCATCGGTAACGCCAATGCCGCCGTGCATTTGTATCGCTTCGTTGGCGATGTGCAAGCTGGTGTCGTTAATACGACATTTGGCCGTACTCACTGCCTGGCTAATATCATCGCGCTGTTCATCCAGTGCCGACAAGGCATCCATTACTGTACTGCGTGTCAGTTCCAGCTCGGTGTACATATCCGCGGCGCGATGTTGCAGCGCCTGGAACGAACCGATCTTTTGGCCAAACTGATCGCGTTCCTGCAAGTAAGCAATGGTCCGGTCAAACATTTCCTGCGCGCCACCCAGCATTTCCGCCGCCAGACACGCGCGAGCGCGGTCCAGGGACAATACCAGCGGGTCAAAAGCCTCTCCGACATCCCCCAGCACGCTGTCTGCGCTGACCTCGGCATCGATAAACACAAGGTCAGCGTAATCGCGACTGTCAACCATGCGCACATTGTCGCGCTGTAAGCCGGCAGGGTCTTTTTCAAGCAACAGCAGTGTTAACCCCTCGGTATCGCCAAGACCACCTGAACTTCTGGCCAGGACAATCAGTATGTCGGCCGATTGACCGTCCATTACGAAAGCTTTGCGGCCACTCAGAATAAAACCAGCGTCTGACTCGACTAGAGGTAACATGGTGTACAGGGGCGCATGATGACTGCCCTCTTCTATACCAACAGCAACGGTCAGTTCGCCACTGGCGATTGCCGGAAGGTACTTTGATTTTTGCGTATCAGTACCCGCCAATTCAATCAGCGAAGCGCCAAACACGGCACTGCTCAACAGCGGAGACGCCGTCAGCTGCTTGCCGAATTCTTCGAACACTGCACCCATGGCCAGGTATCCAAATTCAAGCCCGCCATGAGCCTCGGGAATACAAATCCCGCTAATACCCAGTTCAACAAGGCTGGCCCAGGTATCTGCGTCGTAGGGCTGACCATTACCCTGGTCACGCAGTTTCCGAAAGTGGTCGACATTGGCATTGTCTTTAACAAAATCCCGTACGCTGTCGCGTAACATTCTCTGTTCTTCGTTAAGAACAAGTGGCATTCCCAAGATTCCTTGTATGTTGCTGTAACTCTCCATTATACCTTTCAGCTGCCTGATCAAGTCGCCTTTACAACGGCCGTGAGCAGAATGTGCCAGTATGCCGGCCAAGTTCTGGTTGCCATTTTCCGGACACGCCGTGAACCCATCCATGGGGGCTCTTCAAAAAGGTCCCTCTTTTTGAAGGTCCGGAAAATGGCAACCAGAACTCGACCTCAGCCCCTGCCAATTCCGAAAACACCTATTTTCTTGGCACAAAAGTGAGGCAGAGTGCGTCTGGGGCTGTGGCGGACTGTTGAAAAGAGGGACCTTTTCAACAAGCCCCCATGGATGGGTTCACGGCGTGTCCGCCGCAGCCCCAGACGTACTCTGCCGGATTTAGAGGCAAAATCTTCCCGGCGTTACTTTTTATTAATCAGACAGAAGGCAGACCACAAACAAGTAAAATCACCACAGATCTAGTGTCCCTTACCATAAGTTCGTACCATTGAGAGCCCGCTAGAGCCTGCCCCGCGAGCGACGCGAGTGTTTTGGGTATTCACTGCAGAGTTCGCCTTGCTGGAGGCCTCGAATGACGGGCTAAATCGTACGAACTTATGGTAAGGGACACTAGATGGATACTCACATGAAAACTCTGATTGTTGGCGGAACCGGCCTGGTTGGCGGGCACGCGGCCATCCATTTAAGCGAGCAAGGTTACGATGTAACGATTATGTCGCGCAACAAACCTGCTGCGCATGCATTGAAGGACACAGAGTTTATCCGTTGCAACTACATAGAGGATGACGTCACTGACGGACGCCTGGAAGGGTTCGATGCCTTAGTGTTTGCAGCCGCTCAAGATATTCGCCAGCTGCCCATGGACGGCTCAATAAGCCCGGATTCATTTTACAAAAAGGCGAATGACGAAGCCGTGCCTCGATTCTTCGAAGCCGCCAAAGCCGCTGGTATCACCCGCGCTGCATACGTGGGCAGTTTTTATCCACAGATTGCTCCCGAGCGCATCAACACAGACCCCTATGTACACTCGCGCCATGTTACTGATGAAGCCGTTCGTGCACTAAGCGATGAACGTTTCAACGTATGCAGTCTTAACGCGCCGTTCATTCTTGGCGAATTACCCGGCCTGGATATTCCACACATACTCGGCCTGATTGCATACGCTAGTGGTCAGTTACCGGACCTGCCCTTGTTCGCACCGGAAGGTGGCACTAACCATATCACCGCCAGATCAGTCGCCGAATCGATTGCCGGTGCATTACAGCGTGGCGAAAGCGGCAAAGCCTATTTGATTGGTGACGAAAACTATACCTGGAAGGAGTATCTGGAAGCCTGGGCATCTGCTGCCGGTGCCCCTGTAGATCTCGAGGTGCGCTCGGATGATCACCCTATATTGCCCAACGCAATCATGTTCGCCGGACCGGGTGCGCTGGTGAGTTATGAGCCCGACGCCAGGGAAACGCGGCTTCTGTCCTACAGCAGACATCAGGTAGGCGCAGAAATCAAGGCAATGGTTCAGTCTGCCATGGCCAGCGCACAAGAGTGAGTTTGCAATCGATGCTGACGTGTTTTCAGCTAACCACGATTCAACACATAGATAAGCACTGACAATTCAGCGTATGCTGCGAAGACTCAGACCATAATCACACGCCCAGTGTCCCTTAACATAAGTTCGTACCATTTAGCCCGTCATTCGAGGCCTCCAGCGAGGCGAACTCTGCAGTGAATAGCGGGCTCTATTCGCAAAGAGTCCAACGAAGCTGGAGGCCTCGAATGGCGGGCCCTCCGGGAGCCAGCACAATGGCGTTCTTCGTTGTTGTGTCCCTTGCCAATATAGTCGATATTCCCTGCAGAACACGCCTAGAAGAACGCCATTGTGCTGGTTCTAAATGGTACGAACTTATGTTAAGGGACACTAGGGTAGCTTGTTGTGTTGCCAGCAATTATCTATGATCGAGGCTTCGCAAGCGAAGCAAAATGCAACCACGATGTATAAAAAAGGCCTGCAGGATCTCGGTAATGGAATTTTCGCCTATCTGCAGCCAGACGGTTCCTGGGGCTGGAGCAATGCTGGTCTTGTGGTAGATGGCGACCAATCGCTACTGGTCGATACTTTATTCGACGAGAAACTCACACTGGATATGTTGCAGTGCATGGCGGATGCCGGCCAAGTGCGGGCTGACACGATCGATTTTCTGGTCAATACGCATGCCAATGGTGACCACTGTCACGGCAACCACTTGTTAACGAAGGCAGAGATTATTGCCTCGGCAACAGCCGCCGCCGAGATGGACGAGATGACGCCCGAGATGATGGCAGAAATGATGCGTGCCGCACCCGAATTGGGCGAGTTGGGTGAGTATCTGATTCACTGTTTTGGTGCCTTCAATTTTGAAGACATTATCCATACACCACCTACGACCACATTTTCCGGACGCACTGAGCGAAGAGTGGGCGATAAAAAAGTAGAACTTATTGAAGTTGGCCCAGCCCATACAGGTGGCGACGTATTAGCCTGGGTGCCCGACGACAAAACGGTATTTACCGGAGATATTCTCTTCATCGATGGCACCCCAATTATCTGGGCCGGCCCGGTGAGTAACTGGCTTGCCGCCTGCGACCTCATCATTGAACTTGAGCCAGAACACATCGTGCCGGGGCATGGGCCCTTGACCGATGTCAACGGTGTGAGAAATGTTCAGGCTTATCTCAGACACATAGAACGGGAAGCCCGGCAGCGATTTGATTCCGGCATGCCATTGGATCAGGCAGTGCTCGACATACCGCTTGCTGAATTCCGCGATTGGTTGGACCCGGAACGGATAGGTATTAACGTCTGCACCCTGTACAGGGAATTTGCCGATCAGCAGGAACAAACAGACGTTGTGCAAGCACTGACTCTGGCGGCAAACGCGTGGCGTCAGCGCTAGGGCGACTGATCCGCATTATTCTTCCGTTGCAGCAACAAACTTCATTGACACCGAATTAACGCAATGCCGCACGTTTTTTTCTGTTAAACGTTCACCCTCAAATACATGGCCCAAATGACCATCGCAGGACGCGCACAGTATTTCCACCCGGCGCCCGTCGGCGTCTGTTTCACGCTTAATAGCGCCTTCAATTTCATCGTCGAAACTGGGCCACCCGCAATGCGAGGGGAACTTGTCGTCCGAACGATACAACGGCGCATCGCACTGCTTACACAGATAAAGACCTTCTGCAAAAAAGTCATCGTACTTACCTGTGAAAGGACGTTCTGTACCTTTGTGCAGAATGATATGCTGCTCTTCCGGCGTGAGTTCGTTACGTTTGTCGGCCATAATCTGCCCCTCTAAAAAGCACCAGTTTAACCGGGCTACTCGCCTTTGTGCACTACCAGTTGCGGGAACGGAATTTCCCAACCGTATTCGTTACACGCTTCCAGGCACAATCGCGTAAGCGCTCGTTCTACATCTTCATAGCGGTGAGCGGCGCTGCCATGCAGATCCGCCTCCACCTCATAGTCAAGCGACGATGAGTTGCACGCCAGCAACTCCACATTAACGTCCAGCAGCGCATCGCGGTCGAGCATCTTCAGCAAGCCCTGTTCGACAAACGCGGCCAGCTTTTCCGGCAGTTCTGTGCCACCAATTGCCTGATGCTTGTAAGACACACCAAATTCCACTTCCACTCTTGCATTCGACGACAGGTTGGTCGGCGCTGATTCAAAGAACGCCGGGGCAGAAAACGTGTGTCGCGCACCACCTAACTCAACCATCTGCACCATCTCAGGACTTTGAAATACGATCTTGCCGATAGTGCCATCTTCGGTTTTCACCCAGTCGCCGGTACGACTTGGAAACCATGCTTCATCCGGTGCGGCAGGCCGGGAGTGCAAACCCAGCAATTCTCGAACAGGTACCGTGAAGGTACCGCCGGTCAATTCCGGGTTTTCAAAGTCGGTATAGAAGTCGAGCTTTTTGACCAACCAGGGCACGCCTTCAAACATTACCCGCTCGCCTTCCTGAACCGCTCCGAGGTTCAACAATAGGGTAATCTGCTCGAGCATGTCTGGCAGCATTTTCAAGCCCATCCAGAGAATGGCGATTGACAACAACACGACCAGACCCAACAGCAACCAGTCATTTCGCATGTTGAAGATGTACAGCATGACAGCGATAGCCGCCACAACGCTAAACACATTGAACAGTAAGGCGCTGAGCCGCACTTTAAAGCTTCGTTGCACCCCACCTCTGGTGCGCGCATAACTGAACACGGAACCTAACAGCTTCAACAATGTGAACACCAAAACCGCCGCGCCAATACCCATCAGCAAACTTAAACCACGATCTTTAAAAAAGTCGCCAAATGTCGACCCTCCCTCTTCCGACTCTCTCTGCTGCGCCTCCAGCCTTGCTGTCAATTGGTGTTCGATAGTGGCTTCGAGGTCCGTGGCGTCCGCTAACTTTTCCTGCCAGTTCGCCTTGATGGATGCCACTTCCACCGCAATTTCCTCGTCCAGGTCGGCCGAGTCAAGGACTTCCAAGCCCTGCAGCGCCTTTTCGGCGATCCCGATATGCGCTTTGGCGGTCAGTTTCTTGTGTTTCAAATATTCGATTTGACGCGCTTCTTCGGTCGCAGACTTCAGCATAATCACAAAGGGTTGAATGAGCTGCTCAAGTTCACCTTGCAAATCAATTGCCTGGCCACCGGCCAAATCGAACTCAGCGGCAGAAACGCCAGTCGCCAGAATGCCAATCTGTTCTTCCAGTTCGCCAAGTTCAGTCTGTAGTTGCTCGGCTTCTTCGCGCCGGGTTTTCTGTTCGACTTCGTCGGTTGCGCCAGATAAGGCTGTTATTACGGTTGCAAGCTCGGCTCTCTTGTCTCCTCTGGCCTTCAGCATGCTGGAGAATGTCTGCAAAGTGGGATTTACCGCTGATGTCGTTTCGTTCGCGACGCTATCCGCGTCAGCTACAGTGTCTGTCTCCATCTCGCTATTGACGGATGGCGATAACATTAAAAAAGGCAATAACGTGAGCACCGCTGTAAGGTGCCGACACTCCTGTACAAATTGCATTCAATAACCCCAGGGCTGCTTTGCGCCGCATTTTAACAGTGCGCAATAGCCGACCTGCAATGTAAACAATGTAAAAACCGAAACGCTTTTGATTGTGGTATCGACCACTTGTTGCAAGCATGTGAATCTGGTTGACCCTCGGAGCACAGAAAATGAAACTTTCGAATAAATTAGCAGCCGAATTTATCGGCACATTCTGGTTGGTACTGGGCGGTTGTGGTAGCGCCGTACTCGCCGCGGCATTTCCGGATGTAGGCATTGGCCTCCTCGGTGTTTCACTGGCCTTTGGACTCACCGTGCTGACAATGGCCTACGCGATAGGTCATATATCAGGGTGTCATTTGAATCCAGCAGTGTCTGTGGGCCTGATGCTTGGCGGTCGTTTCCCGGCCTCTGAACTTGGTCCATACATCGCCGCGCAGGTGGCCGGTGCGATTGCAGGTGCGGGCATTCTCTACATTATTGCAAGCGGAACCCCCGCGTTTGATGTGGCTGCCGGATTTGCGTCAAATGGCTACGGTGAGCATTCTCCAGGGGGCTACAGCTTGACGGCCGCGCTGGTCATTGAGCTTGTGATGACCTTCATGTTCCTGATGATCATTCTTGGTGCCACTGATGGCCGCGCACCCGCCGGATTTGCGCCGTTAGCGATTGGCCTGGGTTTAACTCTGATCCATTTAATCAGCATTCCAGTGACCAACACCTCAGTGAACCCGGCCAGAAGCACTGGCCCTGCCTTATTTGTGGGCGGCTGGGCATTGTCGCAGCTTTGGTTGTTCTGGATTGCACCGATTGTGGGCGCCGCGTTGGCAGGCCTGACCTATAAGAAGGTCTCAGCGGAGTCGTAATCCAACCAATCACATGCGGGCTGGTATGCTGCCTGGTTGGGAGCCCGGCTAAATACGAGACAGGAGCGAGGTAACACACGTCACGCGTTCCGCTTTGCATGCGAGGCGCGCTGCATTTTGCTATCGTAGCGTCTGTTGTTACGAATGGAGTGCGATATTGCATGTTGAATCTTGATTTAAGTGGCCGACGCGCCCTGGTAACCGGAGCCAGTCTTGGTATCGGTAATGCTGTTGTTAAAATGTTGGCCGATCAGGGGGCGAACGTTGTTTTTTGCGCACGCGGCGAAGACGGCGTGGCAGAGCTTGCCGCTTATACACCTGATTCGGATAACGGTTCCGTGCATGGCCTGGTCGCTGATATGGGCAACGCCGATGCCGTGTTAGACTTGCTGTCTAAAGTAGACGAACTTGGCACAGTGGACATACTGGTCAACAATGTTGGCATTGGCCCGTCGCGTAACTTCCTGTACATGACAGATGACGACTGGCAGCATTTATTCGAGCTGAACCTGATGTCTGCTGTGCGCTGCACCCGCCACTGTCTGCCGGCTATGCGCAAGCAGAAATGGGGGCGAGTGATCATGATCGCCAGTGGTGCAGGCAAATACCCGAACGCGGCATTGATCGACTATGGCGCCACAAAAGCCGCTATGATCGCAACAGCCAAGGCCTTGTCGAAAAAATACGCCGCCGATAATGTGTTGTTTAATTCCGTACTGCCAGGCCTGATTCGCACAGACATGTGGGAGCGAGCCGCTCAGGAAGTGGCAGACGCCACCGAGCGCGATAAGGAAGACGTTTTTGCAGGTAATTCTCGCGGTGTACCCCAGGGTCGCTACGGCAAACCCGAGGAAATTGCCGCTATGGTGACCTTTCTTGCTTCTGAGGCAGCCAGTTATGTAAACGGCGCCGCAATTGAAGTAGATGGTGGCCTGGCAACGCATATCTGATCCAGCCGACAGGCTGCACTAAAGCAGCCTGCAAAGGTGAAATATTGGGCTAAAATTTAGGAACGCGGTGTGTTGCCGCGGGCCCAATCCCACGTTTGTGGCTGGTAACTTTCAAGGATGAGAGATGAGCACCCAACTGGCATTTCAGTTTATTCAGGCACTTGCCGATGATGTTAACTCACGCAAGCTGACCTTGCCGTCGTTTCCCAATGTTGCAGCGCAAATACGAAGCGCGCTGAATGATGACAATTGCACCGTCGACAAACTCGCCATTATTGTGTCACGCGAACCCAAACTGACCGCGTGTTTACTTAAACTGGCCAATTCGGCGCAATACTCGCGTGGCAACAAGACTGTCGACGTACCGTCTGCTATCAACAGGCTCGGCCTGAATGTTGTGCAGAATACAGCTATGACAGTCGCCATGCGACAGCTGGAACTGGAAAAAGATTACCAGGCCATATCTGAGCACCTACAACCCCTGCTGGAACACAGCGTTACAGTGGCGGCCTACGCACACACCCTGGCCAGGCGACAGCGCGGCGTGAACGCAGACACAGCGCTTCTCGCCGGCATGATGCATGGCATTGGTAAAGTCTATATCTGGTCCAGAGCCAGCAAGGACGAGAGCCTGTTTGCCGACGAAGCCAGTATGAATGAGGTTCTGTCGGCCTGGCATTGCCCGGTAGGCAAATCTATTCTGGAGAGCTGGTGCTTACCCGAAGACATGGTCACCGCTGTAGAACATTACATGCATTACGAAGATGCCGCACAATCTGAACACTCGCGAATGGTTGCCACCTTGTCAGTTGCTGAAATGATTGCCGCTGCCAACGACGACCCTGATAGCCTGGAAAGCATCGCCGATTTCCCGGAGTATCAGCGCCTGGGGCTTGAGACAGAAACAGTCGCTGAATTTGTTGAAGCCGCAAATGATGAGGTTCAAGCGCTGCGCACTGCATTGAGCGCTTAAAACTTCTGCCCAGGCTGTTTGGCACTACACCCCACGTCTCGGCATTTTCACGCCTGAACTACGGTGTTTTTCTGCTTACCCAGATTGATAGAGCCATCAGTGGAGCGAATACTTAACTCCAGCTCATCCCCGACCTGCAAAAAATCCGTATTACTCAACTGCGCTGCGGTAAACTTCTTGCGGCGTTTTTTGTCGTTGCGCATGTTCAGCATTAATGCCAGGCCTGTTTTGGTGTTGATCTCAAGCGCAACGCCGCCCGGCGTGCCACTGAGCAGACAGTCGCCAGCGCGCAGTTGCATAAAAGTGGCGAGCTCTGTGAGAGTTTGCGCGGGCTTGTGAATAAGCTGCGCTGTACTGGCACTTTGGCGCACTTCGCCGTTGACCAGCAAATTCAGCTCAAGATCGTTCAAGCTCGCATAGTCCGCAGCATCGAGTAAATACAGCACCGGCCCCATCGGGCAAAACGTAGGGAAACTTTTGCCACGAAACCACTGCATGGCCGGCACGCCAAACTGTTCATCACGTGCAGACACATCATTGGCCAATACCAGTCCGCCAATATAGTCCGGCAAATTGTGTTCGTCGACCTCGCTGCCAATGGCGATATCGCGCTTGCTGACAAAGCCGAGCTCAATTTCATAGTCCAGCAGCTGGCAGCCGGCCGGACGAATGATTGCAGAATTGGGTCGGCAGATCGACGAGCTGCCTTTTTGAAAAATAAGGTTTTGTGCGTCAGGATCCTGCCCCTTGTAGCCACCTTCAACGCGGTGTTCGGCGTAATTCAAGCCTTGACAAATTAACTGAATATCGGTCGATAGCGGCGCCTGGTACACAAGGTCGTGCTCGGCGATGGCGATGCGACTGACGGCGGCGTCAAACGCGGCTCGTCGATCAAAGTACATCTGCATAACGTCACGGTGATGGTTTGCCGCGAGCGCCAACGGGTACACGTTACCTTCCTTATACACCCCCCAGTGCAACTCATCACTCTCACTGGTGGTAAATCGTACAACCGATGTGCCCATAATTCGCCTTATTAACGCTAATGTCCGAAAAAAACGTTAGCTTACCATTCGAGCGAGATAGCGACCAAACTGAAAAACGTTTCGTTCCAGCCAGGAATACGGACCCGATACTGCCAGCGGGTCTTGAGACCCTCGATAGACGCGCTCAATTATCGCTTCATCCTCGGCATTGACGGCGCACAGCAAAGTGCGTGCGGTCTCAACATAGGCTGCAGAATCATTGTCTTTCATTATTTCCGGTGGAATCGACACAGACCAGCGCATACGAAAGCGGTCCACACCATCTGGAAGAACCGTTACATACCACAGTAAGTCGGGCTGAATTTGCATTGTATGGCTGGGGAATACCGCCGCGAGCACCGTGGTTGCCCGCCACTTTCCATCAAGCGATGCATTGTTTGGATGCGCAAGCGAGTCAGCCGGGTCGGCGCGGTAAGCCGCCGTTTCATCGCCAACAATCAGGTGGTACGTGTATTGATCGCCGCCATCAAACAATTCGGTCTGGTTCTCAAAATGACCATACGCTCCGAAGGTTTTCTTATGAACTTTGAAGATATGGTACGCGTCCAGGTAATTTTCAACAAAGCACTTCCAGTTGGCGGGCCAGGATTCCTCATAGCTGAATGCGTGCACATACTGCTCAAGCTTATAGCCCCGTACGACGTCTTCGAAGTCGGACAACAAATCACGTATCGGTGTCGCGCTCGCATTCAAAGTGATGTAAATAAAACCATGCCATATCTCGCTGCGCACTTCAGGTAATTGATGTGTCGAGGCATCGAACCCTGGTGTTTGCGCCATATGAATGGTGTTGCTTAACCGGCCATCCAGTTGATAAACCCAGGCGTGGTAAGGACACACAATGGATTTTACATTGCCACTGCCATGCAAAAGTTGCGCGCAGCGATGCAAGCACACATTCGACAAAGCTTTCACACTGCTATTTGCTTGCCTGACAACGATAATCGAGTGGTCCTCAAGACGGCTTGTCAGGTAATCACCGACCTCGGGTATTTCCCGGGTTCGCCCCACACATACCCATTCCCTGGCAAAAATACGTTGGCGTTCAAGCGCGTGTAACTCGCCCGAACTGTACATTTCGGGCGGTGCCGTTACCGCAGATGGAAACGACTGGGCGGCAAATCGCTGTAATTTATTGCGTAATTCGTCCATCTTCTAAAACCGTTCCCGGAATCTCGACTTTGCTCTCCGGCGTTCTGAGGTAGTGCACAACGCGCGCACCAGGTGCTTAGTTGCGCGTCTGCTCAAAAACAACTTGCCCATCAATCAATGTCATCAACACCTGGGTCTCGCTGATGAATTCCGGTTTAATCTGAAACAAATTGCGATCCAATACAATAATGTCCGCGCGCTTGCCGGCTTCAACCCGACCACTGATAGCTTCCTGATGCATTGACCACGCCGCGGCTGAGGTATAGGCGCGCAACATCGTGTCCAGATCAACACGCTCATTCTCGTTCAACACTTGTGCGTGCTTTGCGTTGTTGCTTGCGTTACTGCCATTGTTGAGCACATCACTGCGCAACAGGGCCGTTTCTATCGCCTCCAGCGGATTCATGGATGACACATTCCAGTCACTGCCGCCGACAACCACCGCACCGGTTTTCGCCACACTGGCAATCGGATACATGCGGTTAACACGGGCCTGACCAAGTACCGGCAAATTCAACTCCATAATGTAGTCATCGGGATAGGCCCACAAGGCCTGGAAATTTGCCACAGCACCCAGTTCCGCAAAGCGCGGAATATCATCCGGGTGAATAAGCTGGAGGTGCGAGATATGATGACGACGATCAGCGGCGCCGTTTACCTCTCTGGCCGCTTCAATTGCATCCAGGGTGGCGCGCACCGCACCATCACCAATCGCATGGGTGAATACCTGGATACCTTGCGCATCCAGCTCGGTAACGATTTTCTTAAGCTCTTGCGCAGAAAACGTAAGATTGCCGGTTGATCCATTCTTACCAACGTAGGGGTCAACCAGGGCCGCTGTCTCTCCTTCCAATACGCCGTCTGCAAACAATTTCACCGTGCGAAGACGAAACCGTTCGGATTCAAATTCAGCACGTCGTGCCAGTGTTTCCTCGTAGACTTTGCCCTCATCTGCAATAAACATATCACCGTAGCCATACGCCATGGCGCCGTTTAGTCGAATCGTTAACAAGCCTTCATCGGCAAGCTGCTTGACTGTGGCAATGTGAGTAGCCCCACTCCAACCCTCTTTGGAACGCGCAACCCAGGCGTCCAATACCGAGGTGATACCAACCGAGTTCATCGCCCTGGCAGCGGTGAGTAACATCGTTCGAAACTGTTCATCGCTGGGTACCGGCTGCACTTTGCTCACCAGCGAGAGTGCTGCCTCTCTCAACGTTCCACTCGGAGAATAATCGGCCTCGCGCTCTATCACTCCATTGAGTGGCGTTTTAGTGTCTGCGGTAATACCAGCCGCTGCCAATGCGGCTGAGTTGAGCCACTTGGTGTGGCCATCCGCGCCACTCACCACAATTGGCCGTCCAGAATCAATAGCATCCAGCAACTTACGCGACGGACCATCCTCGCCAAAAAGAGACAAATCAAAATTTTCGACGATCAGCCACTCTTGCTCTGATTGTTGGGCACAAGTGCGAATAATATCCAGCGTCTGTTGCACGGTGCTGGCGTCTGCTACCGAACAGCCGGTAAGCATCTGGCCACCCATCATCGAGTGAATATGCGCGTCATGAAACCCGGGCAGCAACATTTTACCCTGCAGATCGATGACCTTGGTCTCAGCACCAGTCAGGGCGTCCACATCTTTGTTGCTGCCTACTGCAATGATATCGGTACCGCGAATGGCAACCGCCTCGGCCCAGGGTTGCGATTCAACCATGGTGTACACCGCGCCACTGCGAAAAACGGTGTCTGCTTGTTGCAATGTAGACTGATTCGCACAGGCTGTGATGCCTGCCGCCAGGCCCGTAACGATACAAACAGCAATTAGAAATTTCATTAATGTCGACCCTTTATTGGAATTGATTGCCAAAAACGCTTGTCAGGTAATTCAAACAGATTTCGCGGGCCTTGGCACGGGTCATCTGCCTGGGTGTCAGCAACAGATCCAACCACAAACCATCAACCAGCGCTGTAAGAGTGCTTACCAGCAGTTCAGCATCAAGGTGCTGCCAGGAGGAACCGCCGCTATCGATAAAATGCTGAAACAGCTGCACCAGCGAGTCTTCCGTGCGCTTATCATTTTTGGCGCAAATCTTCTGATAGATGGGTCGAGATTTTGCCTCGCCCCAAAAGGCAAACCAAACGGCAAGCTTTTCTTTACACACAATACTGGCGCTGAACTCGAACTCCAGCAAAGTCTTAATCGTAGCTGCGGCGTCATCTGTGTCTGCGCTGATTATGTCGTTCCAACCACGGAGATACTCCTCGGTGACGTGACGAAGCGTTTCAATCAGAAGCTTTTCCTTGCTTTCAAAATGCAGATTCACAATGCCCATTGAAAGTCCTGCTTCCTTGGTTATGTGAGCCATGGTTGTGGACGATAGACCCTGGGTGGCAATGCATTTTATTGTGGCCTGAATCAACTGTTCACGCCGATCTTCAGCGGGCATGGCACGTCTTTTTGTTTTTGGCGTTACCGGAGCCGTTTTAACCGGTTTTAAGTGGTGATCCATCGGGAAGCCTTCGCACTGCGGTTTTGGGCATATCTGAATTGACCGACTTTTCGCTGAGTGAGATATTTGCGCGATACGCCGTGAACCCTTTGCTGAGGGCGCCCCTTAAGGGCCTGCTATTGGTGTTTTCGACCTCCTTGTCTCAAACAGTCACGCATAGGTCTCACTCACCGAAAAGCCTCTGTGCTACATCACCTACTGCCTCCGTAATGTAGCCTGATGTTTGTCAACAAGATTACCCAATATCCAGCCAATAATCCAGTTATGAATGAATACTCATTCATTGGACATTCTTCTTTAATCGTGGCATTCTGCCGCGAAGATCAGACTGAAGGCAGGAAACCGAGAGCGAGCGCTCTGGACATGGCGTGTCTGGTACTAGGGCGTTCTTGAACTCACTGGTCCAAATTACCGGCAAAAACCACATGCAAAACCCGGAGAACCAACGTTGAAAAAATACGATGCCATAGTCATAGGCGCTGGCCACAATGGCTTATGCAATGCGGCGTATCTGGCAAAATCCGGACTGGACGTGCTCGTTCTGGAGAAAAACTCATACATAGGCGGTGCGACCGTTAGCCGCGAATTGCACAAAGACTGGACCTACTCCAACTGTTCTTATGTATGCAGCCTGCTTCGCCCCGAAATAACCCGCGATCTTGAGCTTCCCCGCCACGGCCTGCAAGTACAACCGTACGGCGGCGGCGTAACGTTCTGCAAAAATGGCGACTACTTTGGCAACTACGACGACCACGAACGCCAGCAACGCGAGATAGCACGGCATTCAAAGCGCGACGCCAACGCTTATGATCGCTACGCGGCAGACGTAATGAAGCAAACACGCTTGATTCGCCCTTTTTTGATGCGTACACCACCAGACCCCACATCGCTCAAGCCACGAGATCTTAAGGAACTAATGCATCTTGCCAAAGCCTTCGGCGAAATGGGAGAAGAAGGTCTGGCGGATACCTTGCGTTTTTGGACCATGAGCATCGGAGATTTTCTCGATGAGTACTTTGAGACCGATGTATTAAAAGCGCACCTGGCGGGCAGCGGCATTATCGGCACCGCGCTGGGCGTGTATTCACCTGGCAGTGCTTATGTATTGCTGCATCACTACATGGGCGACGTAGATGGCACCGTTGGCGCCTGGGGCTTTGCGCGCGGTGGCATGGGTGCCGTATCCGCTGCCCTCGCCTCATCGTTCCAGTCGTTTGGCGGCGACATAAAGTGCGACGCTGAAGTGGGCCAGATCATGGTTAAGAATGGCAAAACCACTGGTGTTGCGCTGTCCAATGGTGACGAGTATCACGCCGATATTGTGGTATCGAACCTGGATCCAAAACGCACTTTCCTGAACATTATGGCTGAGAGTGATTTGCCCGCTGATGTGGTCAAAAAAGCCAGGAACTTCAAGATTCGTGGTTCATCGGGCAAGCTCAATATTGCACTGGACGGTATGCCAACGTTTGAAGGCATAGAAAATGGCAGCATTTTATTGAAAGGCGACATGCATTTCAGCGACTCGCTGGAACGCATGGAACGTGCCTACGACGACTGGAAAGACGAGACCTGGTCAAAAGATCCCTATCTAGACATGCTCATACCCAGTCAGATAGACCCGACCATGGCACCACCCGGCAAACACATGATGACCGTGTTCGTTCAGTACGCCCCACCCTATATTGACGGGCGGGAATGGACGGATGAGGAACGTGATCAGTTCGGCGAATCGGTCATTCAGCAAATTGCCAACCACAGCCCGGATTTCAGAGACCTCATATTGCACTGTGAGGTGCGCACACCGCGCGAGCTGGAAAATGAAGTTGGCCTCACTGAAGGCAATATATTCATGGGCGAACTTACCTTTGACCAACTGCTCTTTAACCGCCCTTTTCCAGGCTACGCCCAGTACCGCGGCCCGGTAAAAGGCATGTATATGTGCAGTTCAGGCACTCACCCTGGCGGCGGAGTGATGGCGGCACCTGGTGCGAATGCCGCCAGGGAAATTCTGCAGGATTTGCGCAGGCCCAACATAGTGCCGGGAGCATACGCTGATGACTGACAAGAAATACGACGCCATCATTATCGGTGCTGGGCATAATGGCTTAATCTGTGCCAACTATCTCGCCAAGAGCGGCAAGAGTGTTCTTGTATTGGAAGCTAACGCGACCGTTGGCGGAGCAGCGTGTACACGTGAATTTGCACCTGGCTTCAAGGTTTCGGCAGGCGCGCAGTGGCTGTATCAATTGAACCCCACTATTGTCAGCGACCTGAAACTGATTGCGCACGGTCTGGTATATGCGGCTCAAGATCTCGACAGCATTGCATTAAACCCGAACGGCCAACAACACATCAGTATTCATGGCAGTCATGCCAGCGGCGGAGATCTAAGCGAACAAGACGCTCATCAGTTTGCGGCTCTTCAGGGCCAGCTGCTGCGTTTTGTAAGAGTGCTGGATAGAGTGTTTAACCGTCGTCCGCCAAAGTTGATTGAGAGCGATTGGCACGACAAGTTAACCCTGGCTCGCCTTGGCATTGATATGAAAATGCTGGGCAAAGAAGACATGAGCGAAATGCTCAGAGTCGGACTGATCAATATTTATGACCTACTGAACGAACATTTGGATAACCCGTTGCTCAAGGGTGCTCTGAGCCTGGACGCCGTATTGGGCTCGCACATGGGCCCAAGGTCGCCCAACACAGTATTTACGTATCTGTATCGTTTACTCGGCCAGCACTACCGCTTTAACGGCCCGGCACTGCTGAAAGGCGGCATGGGCCAATTGGCTGATGTGCTGTTGCATTCTGCGCAGCATCAAGGTGTTGAAGTACGCACTAACAGTGCTGTAATAACGATTAATCTGAACGCGGATTCTGCAAAAAGCGTGACGCTGGGCAATGGCGACACTATCGTTGCGAACAGCATTGTATCGAACGCTGACCCGAAAACGACGTTCACCAAACTGGTTGGTCTCAGAAACATCGAAGCGGGGTTTTCCCGGCGCGTGCAAGTGATACGTATGAATGGCAACGCCGCCAAGCTGCATCTCGCCCTGGAAGGCCTACCCGATTTTACCGGCTTGAACGCACAGCAGACTGGGGCACGCCTGTTGATAGCACCCGATATGAAGTACGTGGAGCGGGCATTCAATCACGCGAAATACGGAGAGTTATCACCTGCTCCGGCAATGGATATTTCCATTCCCACTGTGCACGACGGCAGTCTTGCGCCGGCCGGTAAACACGTACTGTCAGCGACCGTCCAGTACGCACCCTATGCGCTGAAGGACGGCTGGACAGAGGCACAAAAGCAACTGGCGCAGAAAGTGGCGATTGACACCATCGCGCAATACGCCCCACGCATCAAAGAGCAGATACGCGCCGCAGAGTACCTGAGCCCGGCAGACCTCGAGCAGCAGTTCAACACCCATGGAGGGCATTGGCACCACGGTGAAATCAGCCTTGATCAGGTGTTGATGATGCGGCCAACGCCGGGTTGTACACAATACCGAACCCCGGTAGACAACTTGTATCTGTGCGGCGCCGGTGCGCACCCAGGCGGTGGGCTTATGGGGCTGGCAGGTAAGAATGCAGCCGAAGAGATATTGCGGGGCTGACAGCCCTCAGCGCAGGAGTTAAGAGAACATCATGAATGAACTGAGCGCCCTACCGCAGCATACTACCCAAATGATGCTGCATACACCGTTTCACAGCCGTGTCGTTGAGGCGTGTGAAATCAATGAATGGTCGGCATGGCAAGGTTATACAACACCCAGCAGCTATACCAATGTGGAATTTGAGTATTTCGCCATTCGTAGCAACACAGGTGTGTTCGATTTAACACCCATGACCAAGTATCGGATAACAGGCGCTGATGCAGAAGCCTACCTTGACCGCCTACTGACACGAAACATCGCCAAACTGGCAGTTAACCGCGTCGCCTATATTGTGATGTGCAACGACGCTGGCGACGTAATTGATGATGGCACCGTGTTTCGACTGGCAGACAATGAATTCCGCTTGTGCACACAAGAACGCGTATTGGACTGGATGATGTGGTCCGCCGCCGGCTTTGATGTTGAGGTGATAGATGAAACCGCGGACGTAGCCGCACTGGCCATACAAGGCCCCACATCCTGCAGGGTACTTCGCAATATGGGGTTTGCCGGAATGGAGAATCTCAAGCCATTTGGCATGCAGACCTTCGAGTTTAATGGCGCACGCATCATGATATCGAGAACCGGCTACACCGGTGACCTCGGCTATGAAGCCTGGATGGCACCCGAGCAGGCTGAGAGTTTTTGGGACGCCTTGTTCGAAGCCGGTAAACTTCGCGGCATTCGCGCGTTTGGCTCTGAAGCACTGGATATAGCCAGGATTGAAGCGGGTTATCTGGCCGCCGGTGTCGATTTTGTGCCCGCCGAACAAATCGTTCGCAATGGTCGTGGTCGTTCGCCATTGGAACTTGGCCTGGGCTGGTTGGTGGATTTCAACAAGCCTGTGTTTTCAGGCCGCAAGGCCTTGCTCAAGCAAAAGGAATACGGCCCGCGCTACCGCTTTGTAAAGCTCAGTGTGGAAGGTAACAAACCCGCTGAACATTCGTTTATTTATTGTCGCGGCAAGGCAGTAGGCACCGTCACTTCGGCAGGCTGGTGCCCAACTGCAAAAACCAATGTTGCGCTGGCATCGCTGGAGATGCCTTACGGTCGACCAGGTGATGAACTGGAAGCGGAGATATATTACATGCGCGAATTGCACTGGACCCGGTTGATGGCGAAGTGCACGATCATTACCAAACCCGTGTGGGAGCCGGCGCGACGTTTGCAAACACCGGCGCCCGACGCCTAAACGCCTGCCTGATAGTTCACAAGCATGCAACTCATAGACACTGATCTGGCAAGCCGCACCCGGCTAACCGGTATGCTGGAGGCACAAAAGGCCAGGCCGGGCCAGGCAATGGATTCGTGGTTCTATCAGTCGCCGCTTGTTTATCAGACCGAACTGGACGGCATCCTGTTCAAAAGCTGGTTATGTGCCGGCCACATCAGCCAGATTCCAGAAACCGGCGACTACTTTCTGTTTGATGTGGCCAAAGAATCCATCATCGTCTGCAGAGATGAACGCGGGCAAGTGCAGGCCTTGTTCAACAACTGCAGGCACCGTGGTTCACGCGTTTGCGAACAAACGCCGGGGAACAGAAAAACCTTTGTCTGCCCCTATCACGGCTGGGTGTATGAATTGAATGGCGCACTTAAATCGGCGCGACAAATGGATGTTGTGGCAGGTTTCGCGCACGGAGATCACTCGCTTGGCAAAGCCCAGGTTAATGTTTGTCACGGTTTTATTCTGATCAACTGTGACCCCGATGCATCACCTATCGCGAAGGAAGTAGAAAGCATCGCCGGCCCTCTGAGCGCCCACGAGCCTGAGAACTGGAAAATCGCGCACCAGCAGACCTACCCCGTGGCGGCGAATTGGAAGCTCGCACTGGAAAACTACCTGGAATGTTACCACTGCGCCACGGCTCACAGAGCTTATGCAAAACTTCATACAATCAGTGATTTAGAAGATAATATTAAACAGGAAACTGAAGAGATGCTGGCGCGTTGTGAGCAGCAGACGGGCGTTCCTGGAATTGGCGACCTCGTGTATAAGGTTTATCAACATGCTGATTCTCCCGGTGGCGGCGTTGAATGCAGCCGCTATGCATTGTATCCAGGTCACGTGAGTGGCAGCGAAGACGGTCAGGCAGTGGCCCCCTTATTGGGCAAATTGCAGGGTTACGACGGTGGGCTTGCCGACTTCCAATTCGGCCCTCTGACCTTTTTGATCGTGTATCCAGACCATGGGGTGATGTACCGGTTCGTCCCCAGAGATCAGCTGAACACAGATATGCACATCACCTGGTTTGTACGGGAGGATGCAGAACAGGGCCGGGACTATGACAAGGAAAAGCTCACCTGGCTATGGCATCGAACCACTCTGGAAGATGAATACATTATCCGCCGTAATGCCGAGGGCGTTAACTCGCGGTTCTACCAACCCGGCCCTTATCACACTGAATACGAATACGCCTGCCTGGACTTTGTTCAGTGGTATCTGGCGCGCATGACTGAAGCAAGCCAATAGGAGCACATCATGGCCAAACACGATTTATCAACTGAAGAATTGCAGGCGCTGGACAACAAGTTCATTCACCCGTGGGAATCCATGGAGTCGGTGGGTGACGCGGAGCGCACAGTGCTGGAGCGCAGTGACGGCATCTACGTATATGATTCGGACGGCAACAAACTGATTGATGGGCCAGCCGGTATGTGGTGCGTGAATATCGGTCACCGGCGCAAAGAAATGGCCGATACGGTGTCTGATCAGATCATGAAACTAGGCTATGCGAGCCCCTGGGACATGACCAACGGGGTTGCACCACAACTGGCGAAGGAGCTGGCCAAGCGCGCTCCCGGCGACCTCAACCATGTGTTTTTCACAACGGGCGGCTCAACCGCTGTCGATTCTGCCCTGCGCTTCGTGCAGTATTACAACAACTATCGCGGCAAACCCGACAAGAAGATTATTCTTGCCCAGGAAATGGGGTATCACGGTTCTACCTTCCTCGGCGGCTCTGTATCCGGAAAACCGAAAGACAAGAACTTCCTTGATTTCGCATCGGAGTTGGTGCATCACCTGCCCTGCCCGCACCCCTATTTTCGCAAACCCGGACAGACTGTAGACGACTTTCTGGAGGAGAAAATTGCCCATCTGGAACGCACTATAGCGTCACTGGGTCCCGAGAATATTGCGGTAATGATTGCAGAACCGGTACTGGCTTCCGGCGGTGTGATAGTGCCACCCGACGGTTACTACCCACGCTGCAAGGCCATTTGCGCTGCGAATGACATTCTGTTCATTGCCGACGAAGTGGTCACCGCGTTTGGCCGACTTGGCCACTGGTTTGCCAGTGAAGACGAATTTGGCTTTGTGCCCGATTTGATTACTACGGCCAAAGGTTTGACCAGCGCATACATCCCCATGGGAGCTCTACTGATTTCTGACCGGTTGATTCGCGAATTCACGGAAGGCGAATCAACTGGTGCGTACTTTGCCAATGGCTTTACGTATTCAGGTCACCCTGTGGCCGCGGCTGCCGCACTGAAAAACATAGAGATTATTGAGCGTGAGGGATTGCTGGACAAGGTGCGCAATGACACTGGGCCGTATTTCCAGCAACGCCTGCGCGAATTGGAAGATATCGCAATGGTCACCGAAGTACGTGGCCGCGGGTTAATGGGCGCGGTGGACTGCATTAATGCGGAAGGCCAGGATGCAGCCGGCCGAGAAATCGCCTATGAGATCGGGGCGCGCATTGATGCCCATTGCCAGGCTCTTGGGCTGATTGTCAGACCGCTGATTTCCATGTGCGTTATGTCACCGCCACTGACGATAGAGCGCGAACAAATCGACGATATGATCAGCATCCTGAGGCAAGGCATTGAACGGGCGCAGGAAGACATTATCGCTGAGGGACTTTGGAAGCCCAAATAAACGAAACTACCAGCGAGGAGCGCCACATGAACACAGCTAATCACAAGGTTATCCCGCTCGCCGACTGCACCACGCACGGCAAGCCACTGCAACCGCACGCATATAATGATCCCGCCCTGTTGGAGCAGGAGCTGGACGTATTTTTCTTAAAAAACTGGCAATTTGCCGGCCACGCGAACGACATTCCAAATGTGGGCGACTATCTCAACTTCGAGATGGCAAACAACAGCGTTATTCTTATCCGTGGTGAAGACCAGCAGATTCGTGCGTTTCAAAATGTCTGCAGGCATCGTGCATCGCGCCTGCTGGAAGGTGAATCGGGGCATTGCAGTAAAGTGATTCAATGCCCTTATCACGGTTGGGCCTATAACCTGGATGGCGGCCTGCGCGGCGTGCCGTCAATGGACAGCTTCCCGCCATTAGACAAAGCCAGCATGGGCTTGCGCGAAGTTGGCCTTGAAAACATGCATGGCTTGTTGTTCGTTAAAATAATCAATAGCCCCAGGTTGGGTGTGGCGGAATCATTCGGTGACTGCATCAACTATGTGCGTGCCTATGACCTGGAAAACTACCATCAGATTGGCGACCCCGTCGACGAAATATGGAACGTGAACTGGAAAGTCGCCTGGGATAATTATCAGGAGAACTATCACATACCAATTGGCCACCCGGGTTTGAATCGATTACTGGATGTACCTGAAGATGAGCAAACCTATAGCAGCGGTGTCAGTTATAGCGTATTTCCGCTGAGCAAGCAGCGCTCTTCAGTGCCATTGGAGGCGCGCTATCAGGAGCTTGCACACGTGGCAGAGCATCGGGTACCTGAGAAATTCCGGGGCCAATGGTTTCAGGTGGGTTTCCCGCATAATCTGGGCATGGACTTCTACCCCGAGATGCTGGATTTGTTCCAACTGATTCCACTGACTGTTGATAAAACACTGGTACGCGCATCGTTCTATGGACCGAAAGAGTGTAGCGCAGCAGAACTGGAACTGAGAAAAGTGAATATAGAGATCAACACCCAGGTTAATGACGAGGACAAGACCTTATGCGAACGCGTGCAGAAAGGTTTGCAGCAGAGCAATTATTCACCCGGACCGCTGTCATTGCACGAGAGTGCCGTGGCGTTTTTTCATCAGGCCGTTCGGGATAGAATTCCGGGTGCTCGATAAGCTCGCCAAGAGACCGCTGCGATGCCCGATCTTACCTTGTTCATTGAGGCATGCATGCCCATCGCTGCGAGCAGACCAATAATGGAACACACCGGATGGATATAGGCGTTTCACTCAGAGAACTGCAGCCCATTGATACGTCGGAATTGCGTGAGACCGTTCTAGCGCTAAAACCGGAAACCTGGTTGGACCAGCAGTATCGACAACAGGCGTACGATGTGCACCGCTATACCGAATCTGTGGTGTTGATTTTCACCGACGGCGAAGGCTGGCCTAATATCGAAGTGCGCAAGGAATCAGGCTGGGACCTGCTGGCAAATCAGGCCGTTCCAGTGATGCACGAAATCATCAGGCGGCATTATCCACCCGGCGGAACAATCATTCGCGCAATGGCCGCCAAGCTCCTGGCTGGCGGCATGATCAAACCGCATACCGATAAACACCCGTCATTTCACCATGGCCACCGAATACACATACCGATCAGCACTAACCCTCGTGTGCGTTTCATGATTGACGGTCGACCTCACGCACTGGAAGTCGGCAAAATCTACGAAGTGAATAACCAGCACAAGCACAGCGTGACCAACAAAGGTGATGAAGACCGAATCACCTTTATCTTCGATTACGTGCCACCGGACCATATTGCCCGATAAAAGGGCTCGATTTCCACATATGACCGCAATCCTGGCACGCGAATTGTTCGGATTTTCAATGACTTAAATGCAAGAAATTAACCTTGGCAGACACTCCAGCAAGGCTATATCATAGCCCGCGGGAATGTGTGCGTATGGATGCGACTTTTTACGAGCGAGCTTGAGCCAATCCAAAGGGCTCTATGCGGCCCCACTCAGCATTAAATAAAGAGGTTTTTACCGATGACAGACGCTGATAACAAGAACGTAACGAATGCAACATTGGGTAAGAAAGTGCTCGCGGGGTCAGTAGCCTCTGGCGTGGCGCTTACCGGCGGTACAGCGGGTGCGATCGCCCAGGAAAAGAAATTTGCGCTTGAGGAGGTGATAGTTACCGCTCGTCAGCGCTCCGAAAGTTCGCAAGACGTTCCCATGCACATACAAGCTCTGTCTGGCGATCAGATGGAGAAACAAGGGCTTGTCACGCTGGAAGATTTTAGCCGCTTTGTGCCCAGTGTGAGTATTGCCAGCACAACACCTGGCCAGAATACCATCACTTTTCGCGGTATCAGTGACGGTGGCGGTTTTCTGGTTGACCCAACAGCTGCCATTTATCTTGACGAACAACCACTGACTCTGACCTCCCAGGCACCGGATGTGTACCCTGCAGATATTGCCCGCGTTGAAGCGCTGGCGGGGCCGCAATCTACACTGTACGGCGCAAGCTCGCAGTCGGGTACTATTCGCATCATCACCAACAAGCCTGATACGTCTGAGTTTACCGGCACGATCGGCGTGGGCATTGACCAGATCAGGTCTGGCGACGTGGGCTACGACCTTGACGGCACAGTCAATATCCCGATTATTGAAGACAAGCTGGCGGTTCGCTTGACGGGCTTCAGTGCAACAGACGGTGGCTTCATCGATAACGTACTGGGCACCACAGTGGTCGACCCATTGGGATCGGGACTGGGTGGCCAGTTAACCAACGCCAGCCAAGTGGAAGACAACTTCAACAGTGTTGACTGGCTGGGTGCGCGCGCTGCGGTCAAGTGGGACATTAACGACAACTGGACCGCAACATTAAGCGCTAATTACCAGAAAATTGAAGCGGACGGGTGGAACGATCATGACCCGACCGTAGGTGATCTGCAGGTCATAAAGTTTATTGAAGAAACCCGGGATGATGAGTGGACGCAAATCAGTCTGGTGCTGGAAGCCGATCTTGGCTTTGCCCAGCTGGTGTCTGCGTCGTCCTACTATGATCGCGAGATTTTTTACCAGACGGATACCCAGGCATACGCCGCCTACTTTCACTACAGCTTTGGCATTTACGCTGGCTATGCAACCTATAACTTCGGCCTGGACCCGATTGGCGGGCAAACCAATGATCAGCAAAACGATGCGTTCACGCAAGAAATCCGTCTGAGTTCGTCGTCCGACCGACTGCAATGGACAGCGGGTCTGTTTTACCAGGAAACCGATGAGCGCTGGGACTTTATCTCCTTCCTCGACGGCTACCGCGATTCACCGGCCTTTGCTGCCTGGTCGTATTACTACCCCGGCATAGCACCCACTGACGGCTGGTGGCTATCAACGCAAATTTCCACTCGTACCGATATGGCGGTGTTTGGTGAGATCGACTGGTCGCTAACCGACAAAATCGACTTGATTCTGGGCGGTCGCTGGTACGACGTTGAAGTGGATCGAGACTACTTTGTCTCCCGACCCACTACCCGTCTTGAGCAGGACCTGACTGCAGGTGGTACCGATGATGGCTTTGTGCCCAAGGTAGGCCTGCAATACAACATCAACGACGACGTGATGATCTATGCGTTGTACTCAGAAGGCTATCGCGTTGGTGGCATCAATCGGGGCCGTGGCGAGCCTACGCTGCCGGTGGAGTATGAATCCGATATTCTGGAAAACAAAGAGATAGGCATAAAGTCCACATGGCTGGATGGCAGACTGCAGATGAATGCCACCTACTACCAGATGGACTGGGAAGATGTGCAATTGGAAGCCACCGACCCCAGCTTCGAAATTGGTGAGCCCTTCCAGGTGGTTGTGGCCAACCTTGGTAATGCCGAAGTCAAGGGTATTGATTTCGATATGAACTTCGCCGTCACCGAAAACGTTTTGTTCAGCTTCAACATCACCGAGATTTTCAACGCTGATGTAATTGCACCTGAAAGTTTCCCTGACGATCGTTTTGACGGTGGTGTAGCGACATTAGGACTGGAAGCCGTGGCTCGCTTGCCCTTGTTTTCCGACCGAAACTGGTCTGCCTCGGTCGAATACACCGATGAGATTGACTGGTTTGGCGGCGGCGAGTACTACTTCCGCTTACAGCACAGCTCAGAAGACGCGTCACTGAATCAGCTTAGTGATTCGGCCAACGCACCCCGATTGTTTCAAGGAGACTACTCTGTAACCGACGTTAAGATCGGATTTAAAACTGATGCCTGGACCGCTCAGTTGTACGTTAACAACGTTAGCGATGAACGTGGTGTGACCTTCAACGATGCATCGGACTTCGATACCTTCTTCGGGCGGAGCAGTCAGAACATTATCAAACCTCGATCAGTGGGTGCCAAACTCCGTTTCAATTTCTGATTAGGGTTCAAGGTTGAACGACGGCGCAAGCGAGGCATCGCTTGCGCCAATCAGGCCGGCTGCGATAGGAGCGATTGCAGTGGTTTAACGCTGCATCAAAACGGCCAGACTTCGAGGCCATGGATCGCATTGCGAACATCCATGCTGATATTCACCGCTGCGATTCGCTCCCTACTATTTAAATCATAAATACTAACAGTCGATGGAGAAGAACCGGCTGCAACCAGTGATTCACTGATCACGCACAAGCCCCTTCCAAATGCCTGCCGGGCGACACGCGAGTCGTCAACACCCATAAAATCCAGCTCGCTGTCTTTGTAGCGCGGCACACCAAACGCACATTCCGCACCATCTCGGGCCACATAACGCACCGCATCACTTTGTGTATCATTAAACAGCAATCCATTTCTGAATGGACGGGCATTGTGGGCACCGGCCGGCAGATTGGACACTTCCGATATGTTCATTTGCCCGTCCACCTTTAACACGGCCCTCGTGTTGAGCCCAGAGAAGTAGATGCCGTGCTGGTTAACATGAACCATATTGATATGGTAGTTATTCGACGGTGGTGGTCCTGCGGTGCTTTCCGGGTCGAACTTTTGTCCAAGCCATTTCTGACCGTCCCTGGAAATGTACAAGCCCCAGGTGAACTGCCGTGCCACCAGATCAAACACCAGCAGGCTGTCGTAACCTGTTGATGTCAAAAACAGGTAATTATCCTTCTTACAAATCTCATGGCAGTGTTTGAGGTATCTATTGGTGTAAGAGGCCCGCACCTCAAAATCGGGGTTGTAACAAAACAATTCATCGCTCGCAGCAATAAAGACGTCCTCTTGATTGTACGCAATACCACGTAAACCTCTGTCCCAACCACGGCCAGTAAAATCTATATTGCTGGTGTTCCAGTCGATGTGCTGGGTTACCTGCGGAATTGAAAAATCAATTGTGTATACACCGCCATGGCTCTGGCCTTTTTCGCTTCCGCGAACCACCGAAGTGGCAATTAACCTGGGTATTTTATTCGCTGCCATGGTTTAGATTGTTCCAGCAGGAAGCACAGGTTCGAGTATGTCGATCAATGGTTGCAATTGCTTTTCAAAACGTTGCCAACTATTAACTGAACCAGAGTAAATTGGCTGGCGAACCTGTTCCGAGCTTGCCGTACGAACTGCCCTGTCCGTCTCATGAAAATTCAAGCACGCATCCTCAAAGGGTAATTCACAATACGCCAGCAATCGAGCCACCTGTCCTTCAAGGTCGTTAACAACATCTTCATACTGCACATGAAGTACGCGGTTAGGCAATACCGCGTCCCAATGCTTCATCATCTTGTCATACTCGAGGTAGAACTCGCCTAACTCAAACAGGTCGTACGTAAAGGTTTGTCCCTTGGCAAAATGCTGTTTGAAACAGCCAAGACAACTGTCCAGAGGGTGGCGTCGCGCATCGATAATTTTTGCATTGGGCAATATCAATTGTATCAGCCCAATGTGCGGGAAGTTGTTCGGCATTTTATCCGTAAAAAATGGCGCACCGGAACGATGCCGCATAGTCTGCTCGATGTATTTTTCACCCAAGGCCGTCAACTGCTCAGCACTCAGTGTTTCAATAGCGCCGGGATAGCTCAAGCCTCGTTTTGGATTGGTCAACGATTGCGAGACCAGACTAAGATCCGGCAATTCGCTGGTACCATCAACCTGGCTGTGGCTCGCCAGAATCTGCTCAAGCAGCGTAGAACCCGATCTGGGTAGCCCCAGAATAAAAATTGGAGCCGCATCTTTGCACCCGGCATTGTCGTTGCGCGCTTTCTCAAACAACTCGGGTGAAAACAACTCTCTTATTCGGCCATGCACAATTTCCGTTTGCACCGGGTCATAAGCAACACTTTCCCTGTGAGTACGATTTGCCAGCTCGTAATAAGGAAATGCCCGGTCATAGTCGCCCAGGTCCTCGTAGGCTTTGCCCAGACTAAACGCGAAATGAACAATGGACTCCTTACTTAGCGACTCGTTTTCAAGGCGCCGGGCCATGTCTTCAATCTCATCCGCATCAAATCGAAACGTTTTCAGATTAGAAAGACTGTAATGAATTTCACCGAAGTTCGGGCGCAGCTCTTTGGCACGCCGGTAGGCAGCAATACCTTCGTCTTGCCGGCCAATGGTTTTCAATACATGCCCTAACCCTAAATGGGCACCTGACAACGTGGGGTTCAAGCCTATTGCCCGACGGTATGATTGCTCCGCAAGTTCCGGCTTGGCGTCCATCGCTAGCGCAGCCGCGTGAAAATAATGCGACACCGCATTATCCGGGTCAATATCGATCGCAGTCTCCAATGCCTCAACCGCCTCAGCATATCGGCTCTGCTCCTTCAGCGCGGTACTGAGGTCGTGCCAGGCTTCAACATAACGAGGCGCGAGCTGCACAATTTTTCTGAGCAAGGGCTCTGCATCGCTGAAACAATTGGCCTGAATAGCAACACGTGCCAGCAATGACGCAGCATTCACATCTCTGGGGTTTGCACGAATCAACTCTTGTGCAATTTTCTCGGCTTCACGATAGCGACCCTGCAGAAACAACTCAGCGGCCTGGGCAAACTGGCCTTTTTGCGGCGATAATTCGGTCGACCTGTTAAATGCCTTCTCAGCGTCATCCAGCCTGCCGAGCGCTTTTAAGGCGCCACCCAGCTTGAAAAACGCTTCAGCATTCTGGTCGTTCAGTTCAACCGACTTCTGCAAATACGGCAATGCCTCATCGGCCCGCTTAAGGTTCAATAAGACGGTGCCCAGATCTTCCTGAGCTCTGGGGAATCCGGGCGCTATGCTGACTGCCCTGCGTAAACAGGTTTCAGCCTCTTCGAGCTTACCGGTGCGCATTAGAATGGTTCCCAGCAGCGCGATAAAGTTAACGTCGCCCGGCTCACGTAAGATTGCATCCCGGCAAAGGCTTTCCGCTTCCTCGTGCGCGTTTTCCTTGAGTAAGTCCAACGCCTTGTTGAATAAATTGCGCGAATTGTCTGGCCGGCTCAATGCTGACTCCAGGCGGTACAGGGGCAGTCATGATATTGAACAAAGTAGCTAAATTCTATAGCTTTTGTCGGACCCTGAGCGCTAAACTACTGTTTCCAGTCAACTTTCGATTAGACGACAGTCGGCGTCACATCGCTGTTTTTCTCACTACCTGCTAAGCAATGCTTGAAACCTATCGAAGTACCGTAGAACTGATTGAAAAGCAACAACCGGAACTGCCCGTCAATTGCTTAAGCCTGGGCGTGCTCGAAGATCATGTGACAAGGTTTGTGCAGGGGTTTCCGGGAACTGTCGCCTATGCGGTAAAAGCCAACCCGGCTGTCCCACTGTTGCAAGGTCTGAGTGATCTTGGGATCAGTCACTTCGACGTTGCATCCGTGACCGAGATAGCGCTGCTTAGAAGCATCCAGGAAGGTGCAACACTGCTGTACGATAACCCGATCAAGTCTCGCATGGAAATTGAGCAGGCTTACACAGAATTCGCGGTGCGAAGCTTCGCGATTGATGACCCTATAGAGCTCAAAAAAATTCACAGTGTTATTGGTAGCGATTCGGACCTGGAAGTCTCCATTCGCTTCAACATCGGCGCGTCTACAGCCGTATACGATCTCGGAAAAAAATTCGGCACTAACGATGCCGGCGCTAGCGAATTACTGTCAATGGCAAAAGGCTACGGTTATCGAACTGCACTCACCTTCCACCCGGGCTCTCAATGCACCAGCGCACAGGCGTACAACGAGTACATACGGCGAGCGGCCAGTATCGAGAAAGCGTCTTCTGTGAACATTGAGATGCTGAACATCGGTGGAGGCTTTCCTACCGTATACCCGAATAGTGGCGCACCAGGGCTGCAGTCTTTTTTTGATGAAATAGAGCAGCAATTCAGCAACAGTTTTTCCAAGCGGGATGTAGAACTGGTGTGTGAGCCCGGTCGTGCCTTAGTCGACCCGGCTGTCTCGATACTGACGCGGGTCAAACATCGCCGCAGCGAGCCGGTCCTGTTTCTTAACGACGGTATTTACGGCGGCTTTATGGAACAGCTGCTTTCACGCGTGGAATTACCTACCCGGGTGTTTCGCGGCAATCAGTTACTGACTGGGAATCAAGTGCCCTTCAAAGTGTTTGGGCCAACCTGCGACTCGCTGGATGTGTTCAGTTATGACGTTCCTTTACCTGAAAGCACTAACGAAGGCGACTGGATAGAGTTTGGTGAAATGGGTGGTTATGGCTCTTCGACGGCGACCGTATTCAACGGCTACGGTACGGGCAAATATGTGTATGTTGAAGAAGGTTTTTCTCGTAACGTCAGCGGGGTGACTACGTGATCTATACGCCACTGTCCTGCATGAGTAATAGTTCGTGACTGCGTTTGTCGATGCTATTCGAGACAAAGACTTTGCCTTGTGCGCAGAGCTTCCGCTGACACCCGACAGTCACCGCGAGCAATTGGTCGGTCAGGCAACCACTCTTGGCAAGTGCGTTGATGCCGTCTACGTCCCCGACAACCGCTTTGGCCGGGTGCACATGTCCTCGCTCGCGGCCGCAGCCATACTCAAGCAACACTCTATCGATGTCATTATGGAACTGAGCTGCAGGCATAGAAGCCGTGGCGCCTTGCTAAGTGATTTGTTAGGCGCACGTGCACTGGGCGTGTCCAGCCTTAGTCTGGTACGAGGTAAAAGCACGCCAGAAGAACTCAAAGCCGAGCAGCAGTTTATCGTGGATACCGATGTTGTAGAACTGTTAGGTGTCGCTCAAAAAGTCTACCGAGACGAATTTCGAAACACCGCGGATGATTTTATACTCGGCACCATGGCCAATATTCACGAGCCACAACCCGAGCAGAATACCGAAACATTGAATGGCAAAATCAGTGCAGGCGCGCAGCTCTTCCAGACCCAGCTTTGCCTGAATATTGAGTTGTTTACTCGATATATGCGCCATCTTCGGCAAAACCGAATCAATCGCAGCGCGTATATTATTGTTGGGACCTCCCCTATTCCGTCCTACGATTTAGCCTGCGAACTGAAGGAAAATCAAAACCATTTGAGAATTCCTGATACCGTGTTGCACCGACTCAAACACGCTACCGACCAACGCGCAGAAGGCATCACTATTTGCGCCGAGTTCCTGCAGCAGGTGAAGAAAATACCGGGTGTTTCCGGCGCACGCCTGTTTAGCCCAACTGACGTCGACACAATACCTTTGACGATTGAACAAGCGGGATTTAACGGCCAATGAGCAATTCTGACGAACTTCATTATGACGACGGTGTTATCCAATTCCTGGAACTAATGTGGGGTAAGGGCTATCTATCACCTGGTGGTGCCGAAGAAGTTGCTCGATTATTGGAAGGTATCGATCTAAGCGGAAAAACAGTTCTCGACATTGGTTGCGGCTCAGGTGGCATCAGCATTGGCTTGATTCGCGATTTCGGCGCTAATCAGGTGATTGGCTTGGATGTTGAGGAACCGGTATGTCGATTTGCTCGGCGAGCCGCAGAGGATGCAGGCGTTACCAAACAACTGGACATACGCCAAATCGAGCCTGGTTTTCCAATACCCGTTGATTCGGCCAGCATGGACATAGTATTCAGCAAAGATTCCATTGTGCACATAGAAGACAAGGAAGCGCTGGCAAAAGACGTGTATCGCATACTCAAGCCCGGTGGCTGGTTTGTCGCCTCGGACTGGCTGATAAGTCACGACGACGAGCCGTCACCAGAGATGGCCGCGTACATAAAGTCTGAGGATCTCGGTTTTGGTATGGCTTCTCCGAAACGCTACCAAAAAGCGTTAGAGCAAGCCGGGTTCGCTTATATAGAGCTGCGCAACCGCAACGCCTGGTACACTCCAGTTGCGGAAAAAGAGCTTGAACGATTGCGCGGGCCTGAACGCGCCGCTTTCGACGCCACAACCGGACCGGAAGACATCGACAGGCAAATCCGAACCTGGGCTGCCATGGTAGAGGTGCTGAAGACCGGCGAACACTGTCCGCATCACTTTCGTGGGCAGAAGCCGCTATAGCTCCTGAGGCTTATACCCTCCCCGGGCTTTAAAGTACGCAATCAACAACAAGTAACAAACAAGCATACCCACCGGCAACCAGGCAGCCGTAGTAAGCGCGCTCTTAGGCGCCTCTTTCTGCGCGGTGGCAATAAGGTCCTGTTGCTCTTGGTTGGCAGCGCTCGCCGCCTCACTATCCAGGGCGCGATACGAACCAAACACACTGCGTTCTTCTCGTGTCACATAGCTTTCATAGATTTCTGGATGCGCTTCTTCCAGCTGGTCAGACACGGCTCTGTCCTGAATATTGCCCAAAAACGCAGAACCGACAATACCAACCGCCAACATACCAACGCCAGCCACGGAGTTCAGTGTTAATGCACCGCCGCGCGGAAACTGCTCCGCAACAATGCCCAAAGTCGTTGGCCAGAAAAAGGATTTGCCCACACCGTATACCGTAGCTGCCAACAGTATCATCATCGCGCCCTCGGCACCTGCCAGAATAAACAAGCCTGCGGCTGCGATGATTGAGCTCACGGCCAACAAGCCAAATGGGCTGAGCAGGTCAATCAATTTTCCGGCGAAGTAGAAACGCAATAGCGCCATAATCGCGGAGGTATAGACCAGCACCCAACCAGCCGCCACACCAATTTCTTCCATGCTCGCGCTCATTAAAGATGTTATCCAGCCATCCACACCCAATTCGGTAGTGGCCAGCGGCATCATGATAAGCAGCATCAGGATAAACAGTGGCTGACCTATGGACCGGCTGTAAGCGGCGTATGCCAGCGTGCCCAAGGCAATCAAGCCAATCATTAAAGGTACTGTCCAATCGAACAAACGCCCGACTTCCATAACAATCAAACTTAGCGCAATCAGGGCGCCCACCGCTCCCATTTCGCTGAGCATGTCCCGGTACGAAACACCTGCAGCCACACGCTCGTTGACTGGGAATTGTTTATTGATGAGCATTACTGCGTAAATAAGCGTGGGCAAAAATATCAAAGCCACCTTGGTTTTCCAGTGCACATCGCCCAGACCAATGGCAATCAGTCCGCCCAATACAAGACCCGCGGGCCAGCCGGCATGCAAAACATTTAGCTTTTTGACCTTTTGATCACTGAACATTGTTGCAACAACCGGGTTAATGTAGGCCTCTACCGTTCCACAACCCAATGCGAAAATAAACGTGCCAAGGTACATTTGGCCATAGTTGCTCGCATTCAGTATCAGCAGAGTTGCAATAACGTGGCAGGCCAAGCCGAATAACATCGCGATTTTATAGCCGATTCGATCAATAATAAGACTGAACAATATGATTGATATGGCAAACGGCCACAGGCCAGCCCCCAGAATTTCACCGATTTGGGTATCCGTCAGGCCAAATTCTGCGCCCCACTCGCCGGCTGTCAATCCGCGGATTACGAATCCAAATGAGGTCGCAATGAGGGCAATCCAGCAACCCCAAAACAAGCCCATGTCAGCGTTCTTTTCTGAATTCATACTGTGTCTCTTTTTATTGGATATTTTATTGGATATTGGCAATTAGGTGGCATCAATTGAAAGTCATGTAAATCATCCGCAGTGCAAGAATGGTGAGCAGTACGTTCACTATTCGCTTGAACATTTGCTCATCGAGAGTGGCCCTGCTTCGCGTTCCCACCCAGGAACCCAGGATAACGCCCACGGTCATGCCTGTCATCAGTGGCCACCAAGCCAGTACATTGACCCCAAGCAGGGCAAACGCTGCGATCTTGATTAAATGGGTAACACTCATCTGTGCGGCTACGGTAGTGACCACTTCATCGCGCTGGCAACCCAGCCTCATCAAACTGGCGTTCGCCAAGGGGCCGGTGATTCCGCCCAGCGTGCCCAGACCTGTTTGCACCGCACCAATGCTGAACATTTCACTGCGCTCGCTCAGCAATGCGTTAATCCAGTTTGGCAGCCAGACACTGAGCAGGATAAATACTGCTACAAACAGGGTAATGTAATCCAGGTTTATCAGCCGCATAAATTGCGCGCCCACCGTGCCGGCAATAACGGAGCCCGCCACAAATGCAGCCATGTATTCCCAACGGATATGCCGCCAGCCAAAACCTGCTCTACTCACATTGCTGGCCAGTTGGATCACGGCATGCACTGGCACCAGCGCTGCCGCAGGCACAGCACCGGCCATGGCAGCGATCAGAATCATGCCACCACCAACTCCGGTTATCGCGGTCAGCAGCGACGTGAAAAACGCAAATACCGACAGGCCCAGCTCAAACGCACTCAAGAGGCTGGCAGTTCCAGAATCCGAATGTGTCTAAATTCGGTGGGATGGCTTTCCGCTTGAAACGCGATATGCCCTCTGTCGATCAGCTCAGCAGACTTGCCTAAGTGCGCGCTGTCTTTGCTGAACGGATCGTATTGCGGTTGCTCGTACTCGAACACTAATTCGCCATTGATAAAATGCCGAATGCGCTCATTGCCCAGCACTTCGAATTCTGCTCTTACCCATTGGTCTCCGTGATAAGTTTTCGACACTGATTCTGTGCAGTGCGCGCGGTACAATTTATCCTGCAGCACAACATTGGTTGCCGGCGTACACAAGTTTGCAGTGGGTCGCTCGCCGTCTCCCAGACCGCCCAGTAATTGCGCCTCAATAGACACAGGAAAGTCTTGCTCAAGACGCATACTGGCGGGATGTTGAGAATGCAACATAGCGCCGTTGTTGCGATTTGCCCAGGCCATACCAGACCCGGCATTCGCAACTTGTTCACCAACGAATCGATACTCAAACTGCAGCAGGTAATGCGAATAGGCCTGCTCGGTAAAGATGTGCCCAAACCGGCCAGCAAATGATTCCCAATCCGAATAATCAACACGGAGCACACCGTCTTGGACGCGAAACGTATCGTTTATGTTCTCACCTAGCGGTGAACCTGAAAACTTCACCAGCCAGCCATCAAGAGTAGCGCCATCGAACAGGCTTTTCCATTCAGCGCCCGCCGCTTGCTGACTGGATGGCAAGGGTACGTCAGTAACACCCAACTGGTAATCGATAGGTGTGGCCTGCGCGTAAAGGTCCGCAACGCGCTCATGAAATACAGCGGCCAGCATCAGCAGCACAATAAACAGGGCAAGCAGCAATCTGCGAATAAATTTCATAAACGGTCTCTATATTTCGTAAGTGAATTTAGTCACGCAGGTTGGCATACTGTTGCTCCGAACAACTCCGGCCACCACCGCAGGCGAGTCTACGATGTTTACAGCCTATCGACAAATACTGCTTGTTGGTGCATTGGCCGCCGGCCTGGCAGGCTGCCTGACGCCAGCTGAGCGCGGCATTCCAGATAATGATCGGCGTACTGGTCAGGACTGGCCTGTATTCAGTGGCGACAGCAAGGCGCGGCAGTATTCTGCACTGAGTCAAATCAACGCCAGCAATGTGGATCGGCTGACACTGAGCTGGCGCTATGCAAGTGCCAAGGGTGCGCAGATACCACCGGCGTCCGAACTGCAAATGAACCCACTTATTATTGATGGGGTGTTGTACGGTCGAAACCCGAACTACAACGTGTTTGCGCTGAATGCCGCCACAGGTGAAGAATTGTGGACCTATCAACCGCAAGCAGACTATGCTGGCACCTCGTATATGCGCGGTCTGGCCAGCTGGAGTGATGGCAAGCAGCGACGCCTGTTCTTCTCTAACGGGCACTGGTTGTTTGCCCTGAACGCAGAAACAGCGTCGCTGCAGCGCGAGTTTGGCAACAATGGTGTGGTCGACATGCGAAAGGGGTTAGGCAAAGACTACACCCGGGTTAGCATCAACGCTCCCTCACCCGGTGTGGTGTTTGAGAACCTGTTAATCATGGGCAGCGCCGTGCTGGAAACCGATGGTGCGGCGCCAGGTCATATTCGTGCCTATGACGTACGAAGTGGCGAGATCGTTTGGACATTCCATACAATTCCAAAGCCCGGCGATTATGGCAGTGACACCTGGCCCAGCGAGTATTTATCCACGGCCGGTGGCGCGAACGCATGGGCCGGACTGAGTGTTGATGTTGAACGCGGGCTGGTTTTCGTTCCAACAGGTTCACCCACGCCGGACTTTGATGGCAGTAAGCGTAAGGGCAAAAACCTGTTCGGCAACTCAGTGATTGCATTGGACGCAAAAACCGGGCAACGGCGCTGGCATTATCAAACCGTGCATCACGACCTGTGGGACAGGGATTTGAGCTCTGCGCCAACGCTTGCAACGATTCAACACAATGACGAATCGAAAGATGTGGTTATACAGGCCTCAAAACAAGGCGTACTGTACGTGCTCGATCGTGATACTGGCGAGCCGATTTTCCCTATTGCAGAAGAAGCAGTCTCAACTGCCGGATTACCGGGCCAGCATCATTGGCCCAGCCAGCCCAGGGTCACCTTGCCTGAGCCGTTCACACGCCAAACCTTTGATGAGAGCGATTTGAGCGACATCAATGAAGAAACCTATGACTACGTTCGCGCACTGTACGCTGACGCTAAGCCATTTTCTTATTTTGCACCGGTAACCACTGAGAAAACCATTCTGAACCCCGGCTTTTATGGCGGTGCCAATTGGGGCGGTGGCGCATTTAACCCGAAAAGTAACAGGTATTTTATCAATGCAACTGAAGCGCCGGCTCTTGTTCACTACGAAGAAATTGTAATGAGCCCGGAAGAATCGAACGCTCAAGGCAAGCTTGCCTTTAAAAACTACTGCTCTGGTTGTCACGGTCAACAACTTGAAGGCTTCTATCCATACGCTCCAAATCTTCGCGGCATTTCGAAACGCCTTTTAAAGAATGAAGCCATTGCAACCGTGCAACGCGGCAAAGGGCGGATGATGTCGTTTGCGCATTTACCGCAGCATGAGATCGAAACGGTCACCGACTATTTGTTCGAGCTGGACCGCAAACTGGAAAACCCCGAGGCCACATTAACGCAGTCCGCCAAGCAAGGCTCAATTGCTTACGCGTTTGCTGGCTACAATGATTTTCTCGACCAGCACTACTACCCGGCTATCAAGCCACCCTGGGGTACGCTCACCGCGTTCGATATGAGTACGGGAAAACGTCTGTGGCAGCAAGTGTTGGGTGAGCATAAAGAGCTTACTGCGCAAGGCGTGCCGAAAACAGGCACGCGTAACTATGGTGGGCCGGTGGTTACCGAAAGCGGTCTGCTGATCATTGCTGCGACCATGGATGAAATGCTGAGGGTGTTCGACCAGGCCGATGGTCGCCTGCTCTGGGAATACAAACTACCTGCAGCCGGCTACGCGACACCCAGCGTGTACGCGGTAGATGGCAAACAGTACATTGTTATTGCCGCCAGCGGCGGCAAGCTTGGCACGAAAGCGGGTGACGAATACCTGGCGTTCAGTCTGGCAGATCAATAGAACTGCCACTGCAGGAGCCGCTTAATTTGCGGCGGCAAGCTGCGCGGGTTTTTGCATGCCACGAATCAACTTGCCGGGCATTGCATTGGTTTCAACGCCATCTTCCATAATGACTTCGCCACTGACAATCGTGTATTTGTAGCCCTCCGCGCCCTGGAATATCCTCCGTCCGCCGGCGGGTAAGTCGTAGCGCACTTCAGGTGCCAGCATTCGTAAATTCTCATAATCAATAACGTTTATGTCCGCTTTCATGCCGGGTTCCAGCGTGCCTCGATCTTCCAAGCCCACGCAACGAGCGGTATCGTGTGTGTGCAGCTTAACGGCTTCTTCAACTGGCACCCGCTCGCCGCGTTCGCGATCGCGGGTGAAATAAGACAACCAGTAGGTGGGTATCGACACGTCGCTCAACACGCCGCAATGCGCACCTGTATCGGCCAGGCTTAACACCGCGTCTTTGTGTCGAATCATGCTCAGTTGACGACTGAGGTCCCCATTTCCATAGCCCATAAACGGAAAATACAACATGGCCTTGCCGTCTCTCTTTAGCAAAGCGTCATAGGCGTATTCCTGGGGGCTGACTCCCGCCAGTTTTGCTTTGTTTGCAATACTTTCGGAAGGGTCGGGTTCGTAGTTGGGATCTTCGCCCAATTCGAACATAGTGTCAAAATCCGTCACCATCCGGTCGGCCACTTCATTGCCCATTGAGGGTATTGGCTCGGCCAGAATTTTGGCTTTAAGGTCAGGATCACGCAGCTTTTCAATGCGCTCCTCCGGACTCAGCGCCATCAGTGGCCCGAAGTTTTGATGAAGAAAAAACGGATGCACGGTGCCGTTAAAATTCATCAGCACATTGACCGGGCGTACGCCCACGTGAGCAACCAGTCTGGCGCCCTCTGCGTTGGCTTTTTCAACGTATTTGAAAATTTCTTGCACGCGCTGCCAAGCTTCTTCGTTTTGATAAAACAACACAAAATTCAGGGTACATTGATTTTCTATCGACAGGCGTTTCATCCAATCGAGTTCTTCTTCCCAGTTATACCAGTCTGAATTCATGCCATAAATACCGGTGCCCAACTCACCCAGCACGCGGCCGATACCAAGCAGCTCTTCTTCGGTAGAAAATGTACCCGGCATCACTTCACCATGACGGGTCATGTGCAACTCGGTTCTGGAGGTAGTAAACCCTACTGCACCCGCTTCTATGCCCTCTTTAACCAGAGCAGCCATTTTGGCAACGTCTTCGGCGGTTGCGTCTTCATTATCGATCCCTCGTTGTCCCATGACATAGGTGCGAACAGCGCAATGTGGCACCTGGGCGGCAATATCAATAGCCCGTGGAAACTTATCCAGCGCGTCAAGATACTCAGGGAAACTCTCCCACTCCCAGCTAATGCCCTCATCCAGCGCAGCGCCGGGGATATCTTCAACATCCTCCATAACTTCGATCAATTCCTGATGCGACCGGTCATCTGGTTTGCACGGTGCAAACCCCACGCCGCAATTACCCATCACCAGCGTTGTAATACCGTGGTGGTTTGCTGGGCTGCAATACGCGTCCCAGCTGGCCTGGCCGTCCATGTGGGAATGGGTATCAACCCAACCCGGTGTCACCAGAAGCCCGTCTGCATCGATTTCACGTTTTGCACCCTGGTCTTTTGAAATCGTCCCTACGGCGGCTATCAAGCCATTTTTTACCGCAATGTCCGCGTTTTTTGCTGGACCGCCGGTGCCATCAACCACGAGTCCATTTCGAATGATTAGGTCGTACATACTGCCTCCAGTTTCTCACTGTTCGCCGTTAGCTTGGCAATTCAGCAGATTACCCCACATCGGGCTGTTACAGAGTTGCGATTTTGTTAAAGGCTGCAATCAGCGGTCAGGCGGCATCAGACACCAGGCAATCCAGAATGGACAACTGTTTCTCGACCGCGCCACGATGACTGGCGACCAGCGCGCGATTAGCCTCTCCCACCGTGCGTCGACCACTCACGTCGGGCAACAGCGTCTCCAGCTGGGCCAGCAACTGTTCGGCATTGTGCACACATTGTTGGCCGCCTGAACGACTCAGGGCGGCGGCAACCTCAGGAAAATTGAATGTATTGGTGCCGCAGACTATGGGCAAACCCCATGCCGCGGGCTCAATCATGTTGTGGCCACCACGTGGCACCAGACTGCCGCCAACGAAGGCAAGGTCACAGGCACCATACAACAAACTGAGTTCACCGATGGTGTCACCGAGGATGACATGCGACGTATTATTCGGAGCCTGCGAGGAAGACCGACGAATCACGGTTAAGCCCTTCCGCTGGCACAACTTGTACACGGACTCCATCCGATGCCTGTGTCGGGGTACCAACACTAACAAGGCATCGGGGTGGCTATGCATTAATTTTTTGTGCACATCAAGGATGATCGCTTCCTCCCCCTTGTGGGTGCTGGCGGCTATCCATATTGGTCTGCTGCGGTTCGGGTCCCAGGAGTTGCGCAGTTTCACGGCGCGCTTTTTGGTGACATCATCAAGTATGCAGTCGAATTTTATACTTCCACCGATATGCAGCTTGTCGGGATCAAGACCCAATGCCAGAAAACGATTGCCCGCTGCTTCGCTTTGCGCGGCAACCACAGTGAGCCCTGCAAACATTTCATCAACAATGCGGGGGAAACGCGCGTATCCGCGCACTGACTTCTCGGACATCCGCGCATTGACTAACGCGGTGGGCACATTGTTTCTGGCGCATTCACGAATCATATTAGGCCACAGTTCTGTTTCGATAATGACGCACATATGCGGTTGTAAACGAGAGATAAAACGGCGCATGGCACCCGGCAGATCATAGGGCAAATACGCGTGTTCAACGCTATCGCCAAAGCTCCGCTTCACTTGCTCACTGCCGCTGGGTGTCATTGTGGTGATCAGTATGCGATGCTGCGGATAACGTTTCTTCAAGCCAGCAACCAGGGGCACACAGGCAACCGTTTCGCCAACCGACACAGCATGTATCCAGATCGCCTGCTTGGGAAGGTGTTTGGGGCAATAGCCCAGTCGTTCCGGTAAACGCTGACGGTAAGCGGGCTCTTTGATGCTCTTGAAGAGTTGTCGCAACAGAATGAATGGCGTGAGCAGCCGGATGAGAAAATTATAAAAAGGCAGAGTCATAATACGTCGTACGAAAAAACATCCATTTTTATTCAAATACCTTAACTGCCACTGCCTCTTTCGAACCGATCATTGGTCACGAAAACCCGAGACAACGGCTTAAC
Source organism: Gammaproteobacteria bacterium (assembly GCA_030429735.1). Lineage (GTDB taxonomy): Bacteria > Pseudomonadota > Gammaproteobacteria > Pseudomonadales > JAUIET01 > JAUIET01. Next base: position 64,495 of record JAUIET010000008.1, on the reverse strand, counting down.
TATAGCGTGCATCGCCGAGATCGACAAACGGGCGCTCGCCTTCATTCGATATCCGTTCATCGCCAAAAACCGGCGAAATGTGACTTGCTGCAGTACACTTTTTGAACAATATACAGTTTGTGTGTGAACGCCATCACACAAGGCCTGTGAATCGCCTGCGAATCAATAGGGGTTGTATGAAAAAAAGTATCGCCGTTCAGCGCAATTCAATGTGCCGGGCAATCCGGCAACGGTTGCTGACAGCGTGCCAGTTTTGTGCCTCATTGATCATGGCGCTGACTCTGGCGCTGGGCAGCCAGGCCAGTTTTGCCGAGGCCAGCCTGCAAGAGCGCGTTCGCAAAAACTTAAGTGCACTGACACCGCATTGGCTGGGCAGCCCGGATACACGCAGTTACGCGAAACTGATTGTCGCTCGCTATCAACAACAGCCACAACACGCTGAATCGATCGGAGACCTGCTTCTGGATAACCCCTGGCCGCAATACAGCGCGATGTTTAGCCAGTACATTCAGTACCGTCTGCTGGCAGATTCTGGCTATTGGTGCGCGAATGCGCACAGCGATGTGTATCCGGAACTGGCTGCCTATTTACTCTGGCTTCAAGGGGATCTAATCAACACCGAAGTCACGCTTGGCGGCATGGCTACGGAGGTGTGTGCAGCACGACCTGTCGCAGTGGCGGCATTGCCGACGTCGAGTGTCAATTCAGCAAAGCTGTTGACGGCACTTGAGCCGGCTTTGCGACGTTTCCAGCAACGGTTTGGCCTGGACGTCAACGGCACGCTTGATCAAGCCAGCGTCGCCGCACTCCGCCAGGGTGCCGCCTGGGCAGCACAGCGCCTGCGCATCAACCTGTTGCGCATGGCTGAACTGGATGCAGCGCTGGGTCAGCGGTATCTGATAGCCAATATTCCGGCCTTCGAGGTAAGCGTGTATGAACGGTATGAAGAAGTGCTGCGCCTGAAAGCGATTGTTGGCAAGAGCAGCCGTCAAACCCCGCAATTCAGCTCTGAACTTAGCAGTCTGGTACTCAATCCAGGCTGGAATATACCCCCGAAAATTGTCTATCGGGATTTAATACCAAAGCAAATCAAACAATCAGACTACTTGAGCGCGCGTAATATTGCTGTCTACGCAGACTGGAGCAGTCAGAACAGGATCGATCCCGCCAGTATCGATTGGCTGGCTCTACGAGGTAATTTTCCGTACCGGATGAAGCAGGCGCCAGGGCCGAGTAACGCGCTCGGGAAAGTGAAATTTGTCACACCCAATAACCGCGCCATTTACTTGCACGACACCAATGCCAGAAACTTGTTTGATCGGTCAAATCGCGCACTCAGTTCAGGTTGCGTGAGATTGCAGCAGCCCGAGCGCCTTGCACGCTATGTGCTCGCGTCACAATACACCGACGCAGAAATTGATGAACTGCTCAATTCAAACATCACCCGCACAGTCAAGGTACGCGAAACTTTACCAGTACATTATGTTTACTGGACCAGCTGGGTGGACAATGATGGCATCTTGCAGCATCGACAGGATATTTATGGCCTTGATTCACAATCGCATGATTCGCGCCCGCTTACGCCGCGTTCCACATTGGCATTCGAAACTGTGCAACCGCGACACCCTACGGTCACAAAAAGTTCTTAACCTCCGCGGTTTCCGCATGGGTGTGGTCGCCAGCATTGCCCTGCTTGTCAGTTCCCTGAGCATTGCCAACGACACCTTGCCAGCAAGCAAAACGATAGGCCTGCACAATCTACATACAGGCGAGCGATTGCGTGTCACTTACTGGCAAGATGGTCAATTCCTGTCCAATGGACTAACGCAGTTGAACAGCGTGTTGCGCGACCACCGGCGCGATGAAGTCGCAAGGATCGACCCGCGTTTGTTTGAATTGCTGTATGCGCTGCGAGAGTCGGTCGGCAACTCGGCAGATTTCGAAGTTATTTCAGGCTATCGTTCGCCTCAAACCAATCAAAACCTGGCCGCAGCCGGGCGTCAGGTGGCGAGCAAGAGCCAGCACATACTGGGTAGGGCAATTGATATAAGGCTGCCCGGAACATCGCTTGAAACATTGCACAAAGCGGCTGTGGCGCTAAAGCTTGGCGGCGTGGGTTTGTACCAGGAAAACGACTTTATTCATGTCGACCTTGGGCGCGTCCGTTACTGGTAAGCACTGGAAATCGCGCAGTTGTTGGGCTAAACCAATATAAGCAGTGCGATTTTCTGTGCGCTGAGCGATACGCGCCAAGGAAGAGCCATGAAAAAAAAGCCACTCGCCGACAACAATGAGGTCGATGACCGGCGTCGCGACGCTCGTCACAGCATACCCGGCACAGAAATCAAAGTTCGCAAGCATCATTTTAGCGGTTTGGGCCGATTCGAATCCTGCATTGCCCTCGACTTCAGTGAAAACGGCCTGAGTTTTATATGTCGCACGCTCGACAGTGAGTTACTAGACAAACTGGATTTCGTGCTGTCACTGGCAGGACGCTCCGTGAGTGGAACTGCGTTGGTGTGCCATAAAGAAGCCACTGACCATGGGCCCCGCTTCGGATTGATGTTTATCAATACCACAGAAGACATCACCCACCTGGTCGACCCCGCTGTATTTGCCAACCTGGAAATCAACCTGCATGCCGAGAGAACCGCGGAAATGGCAGCGAGCGAGCTGGGGCATACTCAAAACGCCGTAGCCGGCAGTCGACATTGGCATCAACTTGCCAATGCTGTGGACGCATTCGTGCGGCGAATAAGCGAAATTGTCAAAGATAAGTCGCAGACAAGCGCCGATTACGCGGTTGCAAAACAAGCCATTCAGGAATTCATTGTGATCGACAATGAAGCGCGCAGTATTCGTTTTCGTTATTCGAACATTGTGGGCGACCAACAGCTTGCCATCATCAGTGTGCAGCCAATCAGCGATGGCGACGTGGAATACCGGATTGGAGATTTGAAAAACACCCGTTCAGTACAAGAGGTGATCGACGTGATTGGTCGTGCGTTCGTTGATTTGTACAAGAATGGTTTTAACACGCGACACTGAGGCTGCGACGCCGCGTTTGCCTGGGGTTAGCCCATCGCCCAGGCCGCATCCGATGCTGTGCCAGAAATCTCCACTGTACCAACACCCCCACCATTGGGGTTCACATTAAGACGCGCGTAAGCGCCCACTTTGGAATGATCGACATTGGCCAATGCCTGGTCGCTTACCCCGGGGTTTTCCAGAACAGCGACAGTCACAACATCCACATAGTCGGCGGCTTCCACCTCGCGTTCGAAATCCAGATAATGCTGGCACACATCAACGATGGAATCACTAAACCCCCAGTTGCGAAGAATCTGGCTGCCCAAATAGGGGTGCAGAGTTTCAATAACCTCTAACAGAAAGTCTTCGTTTTTTGATAACTTTTCGTTCTGTTCAGCAAACGTCAGTACTGGCAAGGCACCAATTCTGTGGACAAGACCCGCCAGCATGCCGACCGATGGCTCAAGACCATCTGCAAACTGACAAAAGGCTTGAGCCAGGCCGGCCACCTCGGAACTGAGTGTCCAGGTTGCTTTCAGCTGCTTGTCTATTACATCATTTTTGGATTGAAACATCTGCGCCATAGCCACCCCCAGCGCAAGATTGCTGGCGTATTTGGTGCCCATGGTTGTCAACGCAACTTTCAGGTCAGTGACTTCGTTGTCGCCGCGCCGCATCAATGGGCTGTTGGCCACCTTCAAAATACGCGCTGAAACGGACGCATCAGTGCTAATCACTCGATACAGGGTGTTGATATCAGTATCAGGTTTGGAAGCTACTTCTTTGACCCGTAGAGCAACCTCCGGGAGGGTCGGTAAAGTCAGCGCATCCGCTCTGATGGCTTCCAGAATCGATCGTTCAACATCGGCTATACTAAGGTCCATTTAGTAAGCGCTCTTATTAGCTTAAGTGACTTAAGTAAAGTCAACATTTTGTCCAAGTGCAAGTCAACGGAACATTGTCTTAGCGTATTGTCGCCTGACCCTTTTGGGCATAAATTACGCAGATGCCAGCTTTATCTGACCGAGCACATGGTTTAAGGTCTTTCAGGCCTATCTGATTGCAACGGAGTTCGTTTGAGTCGTAGAACCAAAATTGTTGCCACACTTGGACCGGCCACCGACCGGCCAGGTGTACTGCAAGGCTTGATTGAATCAGGCGTCAACGTATTTCGCCTGAATTTCTCGCATGGCCGCAGCCAGGATCATCTGCTCCGAGCTCGCCAGATACGCGAGTTAAGCGACGCCAGCAATACCAGTGTCGCTATTCTCGCCGATCTGCAAGGGCCCAAGATACGAATTCAGGGTTTCAAGAACAATTCTATCGTTTTAAAAGCCGGTGATTTATTTTGCCTGGATACCGCGCTGGGTGAGCAAAGCGGCGACCAGACCGGTGTAGGCGTTGATTACAAAGAACTGGTCGAACAATGCAGCGCTGGCGACACACTACTGCTCGACGACGGCCGCATTCGATTGCAGGTTGTCAGCATCGAAGAAACGCGAGTGCACTGTAAAGTGCTGTTTGGTGGCACCCTGTCGAATAAAAAGGGAATCAATAAACTGGGCGGCGGTTTATCCGCCCCGGCGCTTACTGATAAGGATTACAAAGACATGCGCACCGCGGCTAAACTCGGTGCAGACTACGTTGCGGTTTCTTTCCCATCAACAGCAGACGATATCAATCAGGCGCGAAATGCCATGGTTGCAGAGCACAGTCAAGCGCGCATCGTTGCCAAGATTGAACGTGCTGAAGCGGTCTCCGATAAAGCGTTGCTTGACGAAATTATTCTTGCCTCCGATGCAGTAATGGTGGCCCGCGGTGATCTAGGTGTTGAAATTGGCGACCCCCAGCTTATTGGTGTGCAGAAGTACCTGATCAAGCGGGCCAGGCAGTTGAATAGATGCGTTATTACCGCGACCCAGATGATGGAAACCATGATCAATAATCCGATGCCAACGCGGGCAGAAGTGTTTGATGTGGCCAATGCCGTATTGGACGGCACCGATGCTGTGATGTTATCGGCTGAAACAGCGGCCGGGCAATATCCATTAGAAGCTGTCAGGGCGATGAGCGAGACGTGTATCGGCGCTGAAAAAGAGCCCTCAACTCGCCGCTCCAGTTACCGGCTTGAGCGTAATTTTCAGCGCATCGACGAGGCAATCGCCATGTCAACGATTTACGCAGCCAACCATCTCGAAGGTGTTGCTGCGGTGATATGCCTCACCGAATCTGGCTCAACACCGCTGTGGATGTCACGGCTGAGCACTGGTCTGCCTATCTTTGCCTTCAGCAAGCAGACCGCGACCCGGCGACGCGTTGCACTGTACAGAGGTGTGTATTCGATTCCATTTGACGCGGCTGCCTTCCCCGTCGATTCGGTCAATGATGAAGCTATGAATGAGCTGAAGAAACGCGGCCTTATCAATGAAGGCGACTGCGTAATCCTGACCAAAGGCAGCATTACCGGTGCGTTAGGCGGTACAGATTCGATGAAGATTTTGCGCGCATAATCAGCGGACCGGCGCGGCCTGCTATTAATTATGCAAAGCCTGTTTAAATTCAGCCGCAGTTTCCTCACCTAATTGTTCGGTAAGCTCTGCACTGTTACCGAGGGTAAGTTCCAGCTGTTTGGCCCAAAGGCAATAGCGCCACAACGGGTAGTCTCTATCAACTCCCATGCCACCGTGCAGGTGTTGCGCGGCATGACTGACGCGATGCCCTGCGTCACCCGCCCAGATTTTTGCGATGAGGCAGGCTGCCAGGGCATCCCGAGGCGACTCATGCTCAACGGCATAGATCGCCTTCTGGGTAACCAGCCGAAAGCATTCTACGTCAATGTAACTGTCTGCAGCTCGTTGGCCTACGGCCTGAAATGTTGCAACCTTGACACCAAATTGCTCGCGCTCGGATGTGTAGGACGCTGTGGTTCGCAGCATCACCTCACAAATGCCCAGCATTTGTGCGCAGGTAGCGGCTACACCCAGGTTGTTGATCTCTGTTAAGGCGGCAGCTGCTTTATCACCAGCGAGAACGCATTGATTGTCGTCCAGTTCTACATTGTTGAATGAGAGTGCATATTGATGTTCACCCGCTGTGCTGGTGTGCTGCTGCATGCGTAGACCCTCTGTATCCGAAGGCAGCATGAACAGGGCAGCACCATCATCCGCTTGCGCGCTGATCAACAAGTGCTGGGCCAACTTGGCAAAAGGCACAAAGTGTTTTTCGCCCTGAAGTTGCCAACGCTGACCTGATCTGGTCGCCTTCAATGTCGTGGGTACTGCACCGGCATGGTCGGCTTCGCTGAAGGCCGCAATGAGTAAACTCTTTCCTGACGCGACGTCCGGTAACACGCTCCGCTTAACATCGTCGTTGCCAAAGCGCTGCAGCGCGACCGCCCCGAGCACCAGGCTGGAAATTACCGGAACAGGCGCAACACAACGACCCACTTCTTCGACCAACAGGCACAAGGTCTCAAAATCGAAACCCATACCGCCGAATTGCTCGTCAATCGAAATACCCAGCAGGCCGGCCGTTGCCAGTTCCTGCCAAAGTATCGGGTCAAATCGCTCGCCCTGATCAAATCTGCGCAATTGCTCATTCGTGCAATAGTCTTCCAATATTTTTCGAGACAAAACCTGCACGTCTCGCTGATCATCTGTTAACTCAAAATTCATTGCTGCTCTCTGTTCGAATCATTGTCTGTTGCGATCACTACATCGTTGCTCAAAGTCGGCCACGCGGCATCCACAGACCTGCACCGGCGATGATCTCTCGCTGTACTTCATTGGTGCCACCGCCAAAGGTCAGTATGGAACCTGTTCGGTAGCGGTGCTCCAATGCCCCCATCAACGCGTCGGTGTGCTCATCTCTGCGCAAGGTTGAGGCCTGGCCAACAATTTCCATCAACATACGGTAGTTCTCCAGGAAGAACTCCGTGCCATACACTTTGGCCACCGAGGCATCGGCCATTTGCAAGGTTCCTTTGTCCATCGCCCAGGCTTGCTTCCAACACACAAGCTTTAAGGCCTCCAGACCAGTCCGCACTTTTGCAAGATTGTATTTAACCCAGCCACGGTCGATGATTTTTTTGCCATTGGCGGATTCAGTGTTGGCGGCCCAACGCGCCACTCGCAAATACAGCTCTTCCGCCTGACCGTGAGTGACCAATGACAGGCGTTCTCTGTTGAGCTGCCCGGTAATGAGCTTCCACCCCTGGTTTACCTCGCCGACCCGCCACTCGTCTTTGAGGCGAATGTTTTCGTAGAACGTTGCGTTCGTGCGCACACTACCCAGCGTCCATATGGGAGACATGGAAAACCCTTCGGCATTGGTTGGCACAACAAACATCGTGATGCCTTTGTGCTTCGGGGCATTAGGATCTGTTCTTGCTGCCAACCATACATAGTCCGAATACTCAGCGAGACTGGTCCAGATTTTCTGACCATTAATCACCCAGTCATCGCCTTCTTTTTCCGCCCTTGTTGTCAAGGCGGCCAGATCCGTGCCCGCTCCAGGCTCTGAGTAACCGATGGCTACAACAACTTCACCGCGAAGAATACCTTTCACCACGGTTTCCCTGACCTCTTCGGAAGCGTGCTCAGCCATCACCGGCCCACAGGCTTCGGTGGTGAGAAATGGATAAGGAAAGCCGGTGCGAATAATCTCTTCAGTGAATATATATTGATCGATCGCGGAGGCTTCTTTGCCGCCAAGCTCTTTCGGCCAGCTCATGGAAATATAGCCGTCTGCACCCAATTGGCGCAGCGCCTTGCGAAACTCAGGACCACCGCCCTCCTCTGCACCAGCCGCCGCCAACTCGGCGGTCAGCTCTGGCGTAAAAAGCTGCTGAAGATAGCGTTTGATTTCTTGTTGCAGGGCTTTCTGCTCCGCAGAGAATTCTATTTGCACACAAGGTTCCTATGACGTTAAAGATGAGAGTGGCGGCTAAAATCACCACTTTATTCGTGAAAAGTACGGCTGCAGTATAGAGACTGCACAATTTATTCAATAATTACACATCGCTAAGTATTTAAAAGCACTGACCATCAATGCATAATACCGCCAGCTCAATGACATGGTCGCTGGGCCAAGCTTAATACAAAGACCTGGGAGTTTCCTGATGATTAAAATTGGTTCTTCAAAACTGGGGTTAGCTGCTGCTGGCCTTAGCCTGATGATACTTGGTGGCTGCGCGACTCAAGACACTGAACGGCTTGACGCTATTGAAGCGTCTGTCAGTCGTGCACAGTCTGCTGCTGATTCCGCAATGTCTGCTGCGCGTTCTGCGCAATCAGATGCGTCTGCTGCACAGAGTGCTGCAAATGCTGCGCAAGATGCTGCAAACAATGCAGTAACTACTGCACAGCGCTTGACTGAAAGCTGCTGCCGCAAGTAACAGACGAAGGGATTCGTGCGCAAGCACGGCCCAAGTCAACGGAAAATCCCGCTGCATTTCATGTTGGCGGGTTTTTTTTGCCTGGCAGTTGCGCTAAAAAGTTCAAACAGGTCGTTAGCCTATTAATTGGCGCTGGCTGTTTCCGGTATTGACGGTGGCGGCGGATTGGTTGATTCGACCGGCGCGGTGATAGCGACTGGCAAACCGTGATGGCGGCGAGCACTGGTTTCCGCCAGATCCCAGTTGATTGCCGCATCATAGCCTTCATGCGCACGAATGACAGCGGCCACCATGGCAGTAAGATCCAGGCCATTTTTACTGAACTCTTCGCTCAGTGGTTTATGCGCCTCCAGAAACAGGCGCCCACCAGACCACCCGGCCTTGTAAGGCAGCTTGATGATCTTCACTTGAATACCAACCGGCCCCATCTCATAAAGCTCTTTTATATCATCGGGATACAGGCGTATACAGCCGTGACTGACTCGCATGCCCACACCCAGTGGTTTGTTCGTGCCGTGCAGCAGGTAACCCGGCAATGACAAGGGTAGCTTATAGTCCCCCAGCGGATTGTCCGGGCCAGGTGGCACCACCCGCTCCAGCTTGACCCCTTCTTCCGCGTACTCATCGATAATCGATTGCGGCGGTATCCAGGTAGGATTTTTGATGGCTGCCACAATTTTCATAGCGCCCTCCGGGGTATTCCACCCCTCACGCCCTATGCCGATCGCATAGGTAATGACCTTCTTGCCGCCTGGCGGGTAGTAGTACAAGCGCAATTCGGGCAAATTTAAAATCATACCTTTGCGCTCGCCCGGCGGCAGAATAAATCGAGTTGGCACGTGCACAACTGTGCCTTCGCCTGGCAACCACGGATTCAAATCGGGATTTGCAGCCACAATTTCGCGGTAACCAATGCCGTGTTCCATCGCTATTGCCGGCAGGGTATCTTCATGACTGGCGATTACCTGACGCATTTCACCGATAATGTGCTCCCCTTCAGGGGGAAGATCAAAGGTCAGCGCCACGGCAGGCTGGCTTGCGAGCAGCACCACAGTCAAGCAAACAAGGCAAAAAAGCGCGTTCAATGTCGGATATTGTCCAAAAAAGCTGCGCCAATAATAACCGCTGCGCGGTGATTGGCAATCGCTCAATATGGCACAATGACTGACGCTCAAGGCTTCAGCCAGAAACGTTGTCCCGGTCAGCAGGGTTGGTTCCAGCGTCGCGCTCATCGCTGTCAAACACCCCATCGCTGTCACGATCCAAAGCCATTCGCTGACCCTGACCGGGTGGTACGCACGTAAACGTCAGACTGTTGCCTGCCTGTCTTGCAGCCGTAAGTAACTGGTCTACGCTGCGCGCCTGCTCAGCAGCACGATCAGTGACAAACTGGCCGCTGGCATCCAGCAAGGCACCACGTTGTTCGCCGCCTATCAGCCCCTTTGCAATAAGATCGCACTCGGCACGCGGCGCGGTGACCAGGGCACGATCAACCAGTAAATCCAGACGGGCCGACACCGCGGCAGAGTTCGAATTTGCCGCATGTACGCTCACTTGTTGGCCAACCACTGGTGCCAGATCGGAATCCATTGCAAACACAAAGTCGATCACGTTCTCGCGCGCTTGATCACTGTCGAACACGAAGCCGGCGCCGTTGATTCCAACATCTTCTCCACCGCCAGCAAAGAATGTGGTCAAGGTATCGATTGAGCCATCATGCAAAAATCCGAATCCGCGAATCTGCGGACCAGTGAATGGCCTGTCCACCGACGGGTGGTTAGTGCTGCCAAACATACCCACTTTCTGGTAGGCATTGCGTAAATGCGGAATCTTGAAATCCTCGGCTACGTTGCTGCCTTCCACGCTCATTAATCCTGAGGTACCAAATCGATTCCGGGTCACATCAAGCGCATGGCAGCGATTGCAACGCAATACCCCCCCACCGGTGCTGCCCACGTTAAAAAACGTATTTTCGCCGTCGGCCTGACTGGCAGTCAGGGAGTTGTCCAGATTGCGAATAGGGTTAGGTGGATAGATAATTTTCAGCGCAAACCGTGCGAACAAATCCATCTGCTGGTCCGTCAGGGGCATCTCACGTCCCAACAAACCGACAAATGCAGAGTTAAATTCTTCAAACGCCTGCTCTTCCAGTGACTCCTGCTCGGTTCGATTGACACCGGTTCGGTCACCACGCCAATGCATCGGACCATTGCCGCGCATACCCCGCAAAGACTGGGTGGTCATCGGTCCTTTCATCGGGTGGAACGAGCGGATCGAGTTGCCATTATCAATTTCGTACTCGCGTGGATTATTTGCCACCTCGCCTTCCGGCTCACCCAGATCCCAGGCCAGGTGATCCATATCGGCAAATATGTGACAGCCGGCACAGGAGGAATCACCGCGGCTTGAACTGAATGTTGCGTCGTAAAGGAAAGGCCGCCCCTGCACCACCAGCTCGGGTTCCGGGTTGTGCATAGCAATGTGGCTTAACTCTGTCATTTGTTGTGTATCAACCACCGAAATACCGTTATCAAAGCGTGTCAGTACATAAGCCCTGTTGCGGCCATTGTCCAGTACCAAGCCCGTCGGGCCGCCGCCACTCAGACGTACCTGAGTGGCCAGATCGGGTTGAAAGCTATCGTTACTCAGTTGCTCGCTATTGAGGCGGATAAGCTTTGCCGATCCAAAGGCAACTGCAAACAGGTTGCTGCCGTCTGCATCAGCTTGCATCTGCAACACCTGAGCAATGCTTAACTGGTTCTCCACCGTCGTACCCAGATCTTGATCATAACTGGCGATGTGTTTATTCAGGTGCCGTATTCGTACGCCGCTATCGTCTAACAAGCTAATTCGGGTCTGCGCGAAATTACCTTTCACAGTGCTGCTACGTGTACCCTCACCTTCGAAGCGAACCGCGTTTCTAGCCTCGGTATTGCTGACATACACCGTGTTATTGACTGGATGCACGGCAATATTGAACAGCGTGGTTCCTACACCACTCCATGCGCGACGCTCAACCGGCGTATCGGCGATAGCGTCTATTTCGAATACATCCGTGTCTGGCAGGCTGAACTTCACTCGATCGCTCCACGCAGAAGGCGCTGTGTTGCTCCGCTGATCGCCGCTGTCACGCCATTCTTCACCATCAAACTGCACGATAAGGCCAGTTGCGGGTGCCTCTATGCCGGCGTCGTTTGCAAGCGGTGGTGGCTTATCCAGACCGCCGTTTCGAACCGCGGCGAAAACGGTAGTTGTCCGATTGCCTGAATTCATCACCGCCGTGTATACCCGACTACCGTCGGGACTAACGGCCAACCCGCGCGTTGTATCTCCGAACAAGTTGACAATAGTCAATGGCGTGCCACCCAGCGCAGCACCCAGGCTGTTCGTATCAAACACCCAGACATCAGCCCGACCGATTCCCGGTGTTTTCAAGCGTGGATCAAACGGCGCGTTTTGCCCTCTGTGGGCGGCAGTCACAAATGCACGATCAAAGTCAGTACCGGCAAACACAATATCTCTTGGCTCGTCACCAACCAGCAGGGTTCGCCGCACAACAGCTTGTGCGCCACTGACGTCCACAATGCTGACACTATCCGACAAATGATTCACAACCCAAACGTCGCCGCTGCTATGCACCGCCACCGCGACAGGCTCCATGCCCACTGGCACCGAATCAACATGACTTACGCCATTTTCATCAACAGAGAATATCTCCAGGCGATTGTCTGGTGTATTCACTGCATAGAGCTGCGTACCATTGTTTGATAGGGCCAACGGCCTGACCTGGCCAGATTCAAAAACCGGAAAATCAAAATCCTCCACAGCCACTTGCGGATCATCCGGCGGGGGCACTTGTTGGCCCGGATCAGGTACCGGTTCGGGGTCCGGATTCGGATTGGGATTGGGCGCAGGATCAGGGGGTTGCTGCGCGACTGGTGGTTGGCCGGTCGCATTGTTGTCGGATCCACCCGAGCTACAGGCAAACAAAGCACTCAGCACACACACCGCAATAAAATACTGTAACGTTTTGGCAATCAACCTCTAACTCCTGAATGCACGGCAACTGCGGCCAGTAAGGATACCGCAAGACTAACACACCTACTGTATCGACGCCCTGCTGGCAATCGCACCGGGCGTCGCCGGCAGCCACTGCCATTAGAGCAGGTGTAATGTCAAGCTGGCGCTGTATTGAATAAGCGCCAGGGTAATACAACAAGGGCGTGCCCACCGATTGTAGTAGAATACGGTATTCGCTTTGTGCTTACAAAGTCATTACCCAAAGCGAGCACCCAAGAAACCACAGCAGTCGCGATCTGAATGACCTTAATTATCCGTAAGCTCCAACAACTTGGCATAGACCCAAAACTTGGCTCAGCGGCCATGCTTCTGGTGGTGGTGGGCCTGATCGTTTGGCTAATGATGTCCACCAGCACACAGGTCGAACCTAAAGCCAGCGAGAAAATTGCAGTACCAATCGACGTCTGGCGCGCGCAAAAACAAGTCATTGAATTGGCCGTTCATTCGCAAGGTACGGTGGCACCAAGAACGCAAACCGAGCTGGTGGCCGAAGTAAATGGTGTGGTGATCTGGCTATCTCCCCAATGGGTTGCGGGTGGCCGCTTTAGCGCAGGCGAGGAGTTGCTGCGTATAGATGCCTCTGACTACCGCAACGCCTTACAGCGTGCACAGGCAAATGTGACCAAAACGACTGCGCAGCTAAGCAGGGCAACAAACGAGCTGGAGAGAGTACGCAGTCTTCATGAGCGACAACTGGCATCTCAGTCACAGCTGGATAACGTGGACAGCGAATATCAGGTCGCGGTTGCTAACGCCGCCGACGCCAAAGCTGCGCTCAGTCAGGCACAGCGGGATGTACAACGCACGACAATCAGGGCGCCCTACGATGGACTGGTCAGCCAAAAACTTATAGATCAGGGGCAATATGTCAGCCGAGGTACCGCGCTGGGCAGCGTGTATGCGAATGATTTTCTGGAGGTGCGACTGCCCTTGGCAGATTCAGAACTGGAGTATCTGGAACAGGCAAACATCGGTGGCACAGATGGTTACAAGCCGCCTGTATTGCTCAGCGCGGTGTATGCTGGCAGGGAAAAACACTGGCGCGGAGTGATCGATCGCCTTGAAGCCAGTATCGATACACGCAGCCGTATGGTGTTTGCAGTCGCTCGTATTCCGGGTGGTACTGAGCAGGCACCGCCCGTTGGACTTTTTGTGAAGGCCTCTATCTCAGGCCGCAAGCTTGATAACGCATTGCTGATCCCACGTGTTGCGCTGCGCGACAACAACACGGTTCTGGTCGTCAATAACGATAATGTTCTCGTAAAGCGCGCCGTCCAGGTGCTGCGTATCACAGGTGACGAACTCATCATTGAGTCAGGTTTGGATAATGGCGATCTTGTGTCAACCTCATTGAGCCCAACCATTGCTGCGGGCAGCACCGTGACGCCTGTGCTCAGCAACAGCGCGCCAGCGCTCATTCTCGACACACCGTCGCAGGCCGCAAGTAACGCCAGCCTATGAAGAGCATCATTAGGTGGTTTGTTGACAACCAGGTAGCGGCCAATCTGCTGATGTGGATACTGATTTTCGGTGGTTTAGTTACGATACCATCTATTCTGATCGAGGAATTCCCAACGGTTGACCCGAGAATAGTGCAGGTTCAGGTGCCCTACCCTGGTGCCGCACCGGAGGAAGTTGAAAGCGGCGTGTGCAAACGGCTTGAAGAAGCAATTGACGGCGTAGAGGGAATAGACAAGCTGGACAGTACGGCATACGAAGGCCTTTGCCTGCTGATTGCTGAACTCAAACAGGAAGCCACGGTTGCAAAAGTCAGTCGCGATGTTGAAGCGCGGGTCAATGCCATCACCACATTACCGCTGGATGCGGAACGACCGATCGTATCGGAACTGACGATCACAGCCACCGTGCTCAATATGGCGCTGACCGGCAATGTCTCCCCGCGCTCACTCAAAGAAATTGGCGAGAATATTCGTGACGAGCTGTCCGATTTACCGGAGGTCTCCAAGGTTGAATTGTCTTTTACCAAAGATTATGAGATTTCTGTTGAAGTCTCGGAACACACACTGCGTCAATACGGCCTGACGCTCAGCGCCATTGCAGACTCTATTCGGCAAAGTTCTCAGGATGTCCCTGGCGGGACACTGAAAACCGATGGCGGGGAAATTCTGCTGCGCACTTTGGGCCAGGCCTACAGTGCATCTGACCTCGAACAGGTTGTCGTCAAGCAGCTGGATGATGGCAGCGTCGTAAAGCTGAACGATATCGCGGAAATCAGAGACGGCTTCGTAGACCGCGACGTATTGTTTCAGGTTGATGGCGTACCTGCTGTGATGCTGACAGTCTCTCGCACGGGTAACGGCAATCTGTTGCGCATCGCGCGGCACGTCAAGGAATACATTGCTGCCAAACAAACCAGCTTACCCAATGGTGTTGAGTTGGCGATATGGAAAGATGAATCCCAGGACCTCGTTGACAGACTTCGGGTGCTGGGCCGAAATGCCGGTGGTGGCTTGCTGCTGGTGTTGCTGATACTGACTCTGTTTCTGCAACCCCGGCTCGCTTTCTGGGTGGCGGTCGGTCTGCCAATCGCCATGGTGGGCACTTTGTTACTGTTTCCCGTGTTTAATGTGTCGATCAGTACCGTGTCGATTATGGGCTTTATTCTGGTACTCGGGATTCTGGTCGATGATGCGATTGTGGTTGGTGAGCGTGTGCACGCCTTTGAGGAACGCGGCTACTCCTTGCGTGATGCGGCCATTCTGGGCACGCAACAGGTCTCTATTCCGGTGATCTTTGGCGTTCTTACAACAATGGCTGCATTTATGCCGCTGGCCGTGAGTGGCAGCGGATTAAGCTCGTTTCTGCAAGCGGTTGGCATTACCGCAATCGTGGCCTTGCTGCTCAGCATTGTTGAGTCGCAAATGATTCTGCCGGCGCATCTTGCGCATCGTCGTCAAGCGAACAGCACATTAGGAACCACGGCACCTAAAAAAGGACGCTGGGAAACGTTCCAACAACGCATGGAGCACGGCCTGAGGCTGATTGCCCGCCAACGCTATCAACCGATGTTAAAGCGATCCATGGAGTGGCGCTATCTGACCCTGGCCTTTGCGGTGTCGTTGGTGATACTGGTGATGACCTTATTCGCCAGCGGGCGGGCTGTGTTTCAGTTTTTTCCTTCAGTGGAAGCTGATCGCGTCTATGCAACCCTGGTCATGCCGCCGGGAACATCTACCGCTGTATTGCAGCG
This sequence comes from Gammaproteobacteria bacterium, assembly GCA_030429735.1. Lineage (GTDB taxonomy): Bacteria > Pseudomonadota > Gammaproteobacteria > Pseudomonadales > JAUIET01 > JAUIET01. The sequence goes on along the minus strand of JAUIET010000008.1, from coordinate 48,779 downwards.
TGAAGCTGAGAAATTAAAAGTTGCGGCTCTGCAATTACGCGACGAGCTGGATAACGGACACGCTGAAGACCAGCCTTCCAACATACGACGTGTGTTGAAGGCCATTGGCGGGAAAATAGCGCGCGGTTCGATCGATTTTGAAGGAGGCCCAACCAATTCAAACTACGTTGAGCTCGTGTTGGAGCTTATCCCGTACAATGAGCGCGGCGCCCTCTCTCCCGGATACATTGCGCACCGCTGGCGGGAACTGACCCCTCCGATCGCCGATGCCGTCGCACTGAATTACACAGCGAACTTCTTTTCCATCGGTGACGCCATAGATATTCGACTTAGGGGGCCAGACACCGAGCACCTGCGGGCTGCCGCGAACGACATAAAACTCGCGTTGCAGCGGTTTGATGGAGTCAGTGATATCACCGATAGCTTCCGGGCCGGTAAGCAGGAAATCAAATTCACACTGAAAGATCAGGCCCAGCACCTGGGCATACATTCTGGACAGTTGGGCCGGCAGATCAGAAACGCCTTCTACGGCGAGGAAGTTCAACGTGTTCAACGCGGTCGTGAAGATATTCGTATTATGGTGCGCTACCCCGAATCAGAAAGACACTCGATGAATGACGTACAAAACATGCGCATTCGCACGCCTCAGGGCGATGAAGTTGCACTGGGTAACGTGGCCAAGCTGGAGCTCGGGCGCGGTTTTTCATCCATTCGACGCCTGGATAGACAACGTGTTATCTCGGTCACCGCCGATGTTGACCGAGCAATGATTGAACCGGAACGAGTGCTCAATTTTCTGGACCTTGAAATCAAACCAAAGATCTATGAGCGTTACCCAGGCATAGAGTACTCGCTGGGCGGGGAAGCGGAAGAAAGCGCAGCTTCATTTAATGACCTTGGCTACTACACGGCGCTGGCCTTGCTGTTAATCTATGCGTTATTGGCCATTCCTCTGCAGTCCTATAGTCAGCCGCTGATCATCATGAGTGTTATCCCGTTTGGCGCAGTGGGCGCCATTCTTGGGCACTTCATCATGGGCAAGCCACTGGTGTTTTTTTCATTGCTGGGGATCGTGGCTTTGTCGGGAGTCGTGATCAACGGCAGTCTGGTACTGGTTGACAACATCAATCGCTTACGCCGTGAGGGTACGGAAACGACGGTTGCAATCGCGGACGCCGCTGTAGAGAGATTTCGACCCATAGTACTAACCTCTATCACTACCTTTGTTGGTTTGGTGCCATTAATTCTCGATCAGAACCCCACCACGTATATCTTTATACCGATGGCCATCTCCTTGTCATTTGGCGTTGTTTTTGCCACAGTGATTACATTGTTTCTGGTGCCTTGCCTGTATATGATTCTCGCCGAAGCCGGCAGCAAGGCTGCTGGCATAGACCCGATTCCGGCCCACGCCTATCAGGAGCCGCACGACAGTCAGACAAATTTATGAGTCAATCCAATTTCACCTGCGCATACATCGTGCGCCTGCTTACTGCTTTACCGGCACTGCTATCGCTGCTGTCTTTATCAGCGTGCGCAACCGCCGCAGACACGAGTAATGCTGTTCGCGCGGCGCTTACCAATGACAGACTCGATGACCGGCAATATGGCGTTCATTATGTGTTTGAGCCTCTGATAGCTGAGGGCATGATCAGGGTCAGCATAGAGCTTAGAAATGCCAAACTGATCAAGTCGATATCGTTTCGCCACGACAAGCAGCGCCATCTGGACTTTGTGGCAGACGGTGAGCTGAAACACTACAAAAGCTCAGTGCGCTGGGAACCGGATAGCCCCGTGGCAACTATCAGCTTTAAATCTGTGGTTGACAGACAACGCAACGACGGTGGCTTTGACGCGTACATGACGAATGACTGGACGATATTCCGCGGCGATAATATCGTGCCCACCGCGCGTGTACGCAGTGTAAAGGGCAGCGAATCCTATGCAACACTGGAAATCAAGCTGCCACACGATTGGAGCAGTGCTGATACAGGCTGGCGAAAAATTAAAGATTACGCATTCCGTATAGATAACCCGGAGCGGCGTTTTGACCGACCCACCGGGTGGATGATTGCCGGCAAGTTAGGAACTCGGCGCGACTTTTTACAGGGCACCGAAATCGCAATTGCCGCACCGCAAGGCGGTGACATGCAGCGCATGAATGCACTGGCCCTGATTAATCTGGTATGGCCGGAAGTTGAGCGCGCATTCCAGTCTTTACCGCCCAAAGTGTTGGTGGTCGGAGCCGGCGACCCGATGTGGCGCGGCGGGCTGTCGTCTCCCAACTCATTCTATGTACACGCTGACCGCCCATTAATCAGCGAAAATGGAACCAGCACACTGCTGCATGAACTCACGCACGTGATCACACGTATCCAGGGCGGTTCGCAATCGGATTGGATAGCGGAAGGCCTGGCCGAATTCTACTCTATTGAACTAATGCGCCGAGCAGGCGCTATGAACCAGGCACGCTACGACCGAGTATTGCGCTCACTGTCAAGATGGGGCGCAAATGTCACCACATTGCGTAAAAAGTCGTCGTCAGGTGCCACAACCGCACGAGCCGTCATTTTGCTTCATGAGTTGGACAAAGAGCTCAGGCGCATCAGCAAGGGCCAGTTCAGTATTGATAACGTGACCCGCGATCTGATGAAAAAACGAAAGGTGACCAACAAGTCTTTTAAACGCATTGTAGAAGAGTTACTGGGTCAAAAATCAACAGTACTGGATTCTCATCTGCTCCGGTAATCGCTGATTCTTGCAGCTGCGCATGCTGTCTCTACCTCGAATACCACAACTGAACTGAACGGTCTGTTCTACCGCTCACGCATAATATCCGGCAATATTTACCAGCAATATTAAATGTTAGTTTCACGCGAATGAAGTACATTGAGCGTTGTCTGCCCTGCAATGCTCGTATTATGGAACTAAAAGAAGATGGCTTGATCGAGCAAATGCAAGCTCGAAAAACCGAATTTCTGTTTTCACAAGCCAAAGCCACCTGTTTCGGCAATGCATTTATGTCTGGCCTGTTCGCTGCAATTTATTGGCAGCAGGTAAACCATGAGCTACTGTTGCTGTGGTTATCGTCGGTAGCCATTATCCTGCTACGGCGATGGCAATTAGCCAACCGCTTCGCCCGGCGTAACCGTTATTCGCTCTCAACCAACTGGCAGAAAGCGTACGATAAAAGCTCGTTTGCCAATGGTGCGACCTGGGGAGCCATGTTTCTGTACACCAGCGCTACGCTTAGCACCCAGTCATTGACCGGCTTTATTGCTATTCTTGGGGCTTTGGTAGCGTGCTCCAACGTGGCCTACAACAGCTCATTGGGCACCTATCTGAGGTTCGTTTTACCCGCACTGTTGCCCGCGTTCATTTATATGGCCCTGTTCGGCTACGCCGACAAGCTGGTGCTGACAGCGATCGCAACCAGCTGGTTTGTATTAATGTACTCATTCGCAAAACAACTCAATGCGCATGTGGCTGTAACCACCGGCTATGAAGCGCACAATCTGCAATTGCTGCGAGAACTTGACGCGCTGCGCCGAGCCAGTGCGGGCCTTCAGCAAGAAATAGCGCTGAAAACCAGAGTCATCGATCGTCTTGCCGCCGACATTCGACAAGTGGGGTTTAATTAGACCTTAAGCCAGCGCTACTCACCCACGTTAGCCACACTTATACTGTGGTCGATGAGACGACTGATTTTTTTCACTGGCTTGTTACTGCTACTCCTGGCAGCACTTTGGTTTTTCATGCCAAAATGGCTACCGCCGATTGTCGCTGCGCTGCTACCAGACACTGTCCAACTGAGGTCAATTGAAGCCGATACCCCAGGCCGCAATGCCTGGACCATACGCTCACTTCATCTGGTGTATGCAGATTCCGAACCACAACCGGCGGCAGCCACGCAGCCATCACAGCTGTATGCCGCGCTGCGTCGGGGTCCGATTGACGACGTCAACAGTTTGTTGGCCAATTACAAAATCACCATTGAAAACCTGGTTGTCGAGCATGGCCGCTCGCACTGGCAAGGCTCGTCCCAGCTCGGCCAAGGGCAATTGTCGCTAAACCTGGCGGGGCAATTGGACTCCCACGCTGCGCTAATCAGAACCGAGATTGATTTGCGGCAACGTGCCATGAGTAGCGAAATCAGTATTGGCGACCAGGTCGAATTCGTCGCCAGTGTTCGGCCTTCCGAATCCACACTGAACAACACTGAGTCAAGACTGGAGTTTTCACTCAGTGCAGCCGTCACGGACGTGTTGATGCGATCCGGCGAGGCCATGCGGTTCGGCGTGCCTGCCATGGCTGATACAGACAAGGTCTTGGCAACAGCGACGTCCGCCGAAGTTCATCTTTCAGGCGCTCTGGATTACAAAGACCAGATGTTCGCCCTGACGCTGGACCAGCAAAGCCACGCTCTTATACAGAATCTTCGCGTGAAAACCGTGAGAGTGCCGCGCGTTCGTGCAGGCCTGAGAGCGCCAGCCAACCTCACAGCGAAGGATGACGAGTTGCTGCTTGCCCCACTACGGTTCACGAGTAATAACCTCACCTTGTCGCATCAAAACATCAGGCTACCCCGCTTTCGAGTCACTGGGGATATCAGTTTGCACAACAGTATTGCCAGCGGCAGCGTGCATATAGCCAGCCGGGTTGCCGAGCTGTCTGAGCAGATTACCGTATCGTTCCCCTTCTCTTACAGCCTCAAGTCCGGCCTTGGACGCGCAACTGTGCACTCACGCCCCGTCGTATTTAGTGAACAGCAACGTTTTCTGCCCAGCCTGATTCCGAACTGGAGCTGGCCTGCAGACCTTGTTGGTGGCGAGCTAACGCTGTCAGGCAAGCTCAAATGGGATATGTCGGATGCAACAGCGCAGCTTACCGCAAGCCTGGTGGATTTAGACGCCTTTTATGGCCAGGTGCTGCTGCGTGGTATTAACGGAACACTGTCATTGGATATGCCTGAACAAGCCGCTGCCAGCGGTGTGATCGATATCACAGCCACAGAACTTGAAGCAGGCATGGCAGCAACAGATGTGCGGCTTGCCGCAGAATTGTCCAAAGATCGTGTATCGATTGTCTCCGCAAGCGCGTCGCTGTTCAAAGGCGTGTTCAGCACTTCCAATGTAAACTTCGATCCGCAAAATCCCGCTTTCTCGAGCATTGTGACCCTGGAAAATATCGATCTCAGCAGACTCCTGACCATTGAACAAGGCGTAGAGGGAACGGGAATCATTAACGGCCAGCTACCCATCGAATTCGGCGGTCGCGTTGTTACAATAAGCGATGGCGTACTGACTGCCAGACCGCCAGGTGGAGTGATACGTTACACGGGCACCGTACCAGCGGCTGCTATTGACTCCTCGCCACAGCTTCAGTTCGCAGTCGATGCGCTAAAAAATTTCCATTACAAAGTGCTCGACATCAACGTAAGCTATGCAGAGAATGGCAAGATGAGCTTGCGGGTTAGATTGGAAGGCCGGAATCCGGACCTGAGAAACGGCAGGCCGGTTAATTTCAACCTGAACGTGACAGAAGACGTGCCTTCCCTGATCAAGAGCTTGATGCTCACTCGAGACATTAGTGATGGTTTACAGCAACGAATCGAGCAGGCTCAGCGTTAGGACCACCGGAGACCCCGTCATGCAACACACTGTGCATTCATTTGCCGACCGATCAGTCCTGCTGTGTGGACTTCTGATACTGCAGCTGGCTGCGGTCGCCTGTACCCCCACCGTCAAGGTAGCGGCCGATGAACCGATTACTATTAACCTGAACGTGAATATCCAGCACGAAGTCAGGGTTAAGGTGGAAGACGATCTCGATGATTTGCTGTCTGACGACAGCGGCTTGTTCTAGAGGAGGCCAGCGATGAAGACGCTAGCATTAATTGGTGTATTAATAGGATTGCTGTTCACGCCGCTCGCGAGCGCGCTTGAGTTAAACGAGGCCAAGCAACAGGGCTTGGTTGGTGAGCAGCGGGATGGTTTGCTCGGTGCAGTAAACACGCAGCGCGCTGATGTTCGAGAACTGGTCGAGCTCATCAATGCACGACGTGTCGTGGCATACCAAAAAATTGCCCAAAAAAACGGGACAGATCTGGGCGTGGTGCAATCGCTTGCCGGAAAAAAAGCAATTGAAAAAACCCCAAGCGGTCAGTATGTGCGGCCAGGTCAGAGTTGGCAGCAGGTGCCCTGAAGTCGGCCAACCGCTTTCTGCTCAACAGAGCAACAAATAGTCTTTTTTGCCAATTCTTGATCACTTCTAGAATAATTATCAAGTAGCGCTTGTTAGTTACTGTTAAATATGGAATTATTTTCAGCCATGGTGCCGGGTTTTTGACGCGGCTCTAGTACTTAGAGGCTTTAATAATGGCTAGACTTCGCTTCCAGGTGTGGCTGGATATTCGCGAAATGCAAGCAGAGGATCTCGCTCGTCGGGTGGGCGTATCCAACCAGGCTGTCCATCGCTGGCTGAAACACGGTATTCCGCAGGCAAGAGTCGCGAATGTTGCAAAGGCCCTGGATATCGAACCCAGCGAGCTTTACCGTTTTGTAGACGCAGACTTGTCGTCCGAGTTAATTGATTACGCTCAAAATGTGAACAGAAAAAAACGCGGTTTGTTGCGCAGAACCAAAGTTGATACAACGGCTGCCAATAGCGCAGAGCTCGATTCCGAGGCACTGAACACAAACAGCGTAGCGCCTGGGACAGCATTTTTAGCGACAGAAACCGATGATGTGATGTTTGCTGATAGACGTCGCGTGGTTGACCGTAGACGCAGGCAGTCTTTAGCCAGCGGTACACCCAGCCGCCGTAAAAACCTCGATCGCCGTGACACCAGCTACCGCAACACCTACAGCGATCAGTGGTGGTTGAAAGTTGACTATCTGGATGGTCGAATAGATACTGCAGTTGCCAGGGACGATATCGATCACAGCGACAGTGAGCGCGCACTGGAGGCCCAGCTTACTGGCACTGACGCTGACTAGTCCGAGTGCCAAGCCTGATTCTGACGCTATACTGAGTGCATTCACACTAATAAGAAAACACGATGACGATTGACAGTATTTTGGACGGCGTTCGCGTACTCGACGTGGGTAGCTGGGTCGCGGCTCCCGCTGCCGCAACAGCCATGGCCGACTTTGGCGCCGACGTTATTAAGATTGAACCTCCCGAAGGCGACCCATTCCGCGGGTTTATGGGCATGCCTGGCTTCCCTCAGACGGAAGACAACTACCCCTGGCTGCTGGTATCGCGCAACAAACGCAGTGTTGTGCTGGATCTCAAAAGCGACGAGGGCTACGAAGCGCTGTGTCGCCTGGTGGAAACCGCCGATGTGCTGGTCACCAATTACCCGCCTACCGTGCTGACCAAACTCAAGATGCGTTACGCCGACCTTTTGCCAATGAATGATCAATTGATCTACGCGCAGTTGAGTGGCTACGGTGAACTTGGCGACGAGGCCAATGTGCCGGCCTTTGATCGTAGCGCATGGTGGGCCAGATCCGGAATGATGGATATTGTCCGATCAGGCGGTGCTCCGCCCTCCGCGGGGGCACCAGCCTGGGGCGATTACTCCAGCTCTACCGCGGTGTTTGCAGGCATTATGCTGGCCATGTATCGTCGCGAACGTACCGGCCGTGGCAGCCGCGTATCAACGTCGCTACTCGCCAATGGCGTATGGGCAAATTCAATGATGCTGCAAGCCATATTGTGCGGTGGCAAAACACAATACGAACCAAAACGCAGCGAGCACCCCCAGCCACTCGGTGTGCCTTATCAGTGCAGTGATGGCTTGTGGTTTTACCCATGGATTTTTGACGTGCATGGCCAATGGGTTTATTTTCTGACCGCGATTGGCCAATCGGATATGTTGGATGACCCCAGGTTTGCCAATGCAACTGCCTGCCACGAGCATGCCAGTGAAACAATCCAACGCCTTGATGACATTTTTGCAAGCAAACCGTGGTCACAATGGCAGCAGATCTTCGACACATATGACATACAATACATGCCGGTGGCGTCACCCGAGCAAGTACTGGACGATCCGCAGTTGCAGGCCAACAATATGCTGCTTGAACTGCAAAGCGATCAATTCAAGGCACAGCGCACAGTGAACAGCCCACTACAAGTTGAAGGGGTGTCCAAGCGAGCTCCCCAGCCTGCGCCAGGCGTTGGCCAACACACGGTAGACGTGCTTGCCGAAGCAGGTTTCACAAGCGAGGAGATTGCGGCCATCACCCGGACATCTCCCTGATACAGCTCCCGCAGCGCCTGTGGGTGCACAGGATGAGCAATATGAGTAACTACAGTTTTGAAAGCACCTCGCGCAGCCTATCCAGCACCGCTGGCTCGCTGCACTATCACGAAGCCGGTGAAGGGCCCGCGCTGATACTGCTGCATGGTTCGGGGCCCGGCGTTAGCGGATGGGCCAATTTCGCCGACACTCTGGCCAGTTTCGCAGATCGGTTCCGATGCATCGTACCTGATTTCCCGGGCTACGGTGGCAGCGATGCGGTTGAGGGCAACCCGATCGAAGTTTGCGTGGCCGCCGTCATCACCTTGATGGACGAGCTCAAGATCGATAAGGCGCATATTATCGGCAATTCCCTGGGCGGCATGGTTGGCGCGCTTCTCGCCGCGCACCAGGCACCGCGTGTTGACCGATTCGTCTCCATTGGCGGGCTGGGCATGAATCTATTTTCTTCCTTCCCACCGGAAGGTATTGTTCGCCTCAGCGAGTTTGCAGAAGACCCGAGCAGAGACAAGATTGTCGCCTGGCTAAGCTCAATGGTGTTCGATCGAGCATTGATCACCGATGAACTGGTTGAGCAACGAATGCAACATGCCTTGGAGCCAAAAACACTGGCCACGACCCGGCAGCTGTATTCGCGGGCGGCGCTGGATGGTATGGCACAGATGTTTGCCGGCCCCAATGCAACTCAGCGCATCGCCCATTTATCGTCGATCACTGCGCCCACCTTACTTACCTGGGGAAGAGACGACCGCGTGACGCCAGTGGATATGGCGCTCTTGCCAATGAAGCTGATCCCGAATTGCGAGTTGCATGTTTTCCCGAATTGCGGGCATTGGGCGATGATCGAAAGACGCACGGAATTTAACGCCGTGGTCTCTGCGTTCCTGACACAATAGCCAGCTCACCTCACTCAAACGGAGCATAATAATGCGATTTCACTATCAGGTGGGCATGTGCGATGCCAGCCATTATCTGCCACTGGCACGGGCGGTAGAAGCGGCCGGCTATCACGGCATTACGATTCCTGACAGCATCTGCTACCCGCAGGAAGCAAGCTCGAAATATCCTTACAACGCCGATGGCAGCCGAGAATTTCTCGAGACTGTGCCCTTTCTTGAGTCCTTGATCGCGGTATCGGCCATGGCGGCGGTAACTGAGCGCGTTCGTTTCTCTACGTTCGTTTACAAGCTCGCGGTTCGTCAGGTAGCTGGCGTTGCCAAGCAAGTGCAGAGTATTCAGGCATTGTCGGGTAACCGCTTTGATTTTGGTATAGGCATCAGCCCATGGGAGGAAGATTTTGCAGTAATGCAAACACCCTGGGAACGCCGCGGCAAGCGGCTTGATGAGCAAATCGATATATTGCGCGGCCTGGAAACCGGTGAATACTTTGGCTACCAAGGCGAGGTGCATGACATGCCTGCCAACCGCATGCGTCCGGTTCCCAGTGAACCAACAACCTTACTGATCGGTGGTCACACCAAGCCGGCGCTTAAACGAGCGGCTGTTAAAGGCGACGGCTGGATGTGCGCAGGCACGACCACACCGCAGCTTGCGGAGTACATCGAACAGATCAATGCCCTGCGTGCTGAGTACGGAACCGCCGACAAAGCATTTAGAATTTACACAGGCAGCGCCGATGGTTTCAGCCCGGAAGGCATACAAGGCCTGGAAGCGATTGGCGTCACCGATCTGGTTGTTGGGTTCAGGGATTTATACGCCCAGGAACCCGACCGATCTCTCGACGAAAAGATAGAGATGCTGAATCAATACGCGCAAGGGCTTATTCGATAACGGGCTCAGCATGGCGCGCTACCCTGAGCAGCTCGTCAATACGTACCGCGACAGTTGCTGAGAAGTCGCTCATCACACGGTTTAAAGCATCAACATAAGCCAGGTATGAGGTGCCGTTGGTGCTGACGTGCAGACGACTGCGCTCGCCATGCAGTTTATGCCGCCCTTGCTTGGACGTTAACGTCCACAACACGTCCATGTGTACGTCACCGCCCAGGGTACCGCTAAAACGCTGCACGTCTACGCGCAATTGGTATTCCGGTCGAAATCGCGTGTCCCAGGGTGCGGCATACACCTGATCAATGCCAAGATGATCGGCCATAAGTCCAGCCAATACACGACTGAAGTTCTCGTCCAGATCGCCAGCCCAAATATGATATGGTGCAATGCTGATTCCGCTGCCACCCAGCTCTGTGACCAATCCTGGTCTGTCGAGCTCTGACGGCAAACTCACCGGTCCAACACCCAAAGTAACTGATTGCGCCAGCGCGATTTCAATAGATGGGTCGCTGACAACCTGCAGGCTGTAGTAATTGGTCGGTGACTGCGACGCACACGCGAGTAAAAGTAAGGAACAACACAGCAGCGAAAATCCAGAGCGAACATAAGACCTCATTGGTGTGCCCTCTTTGTGTCCATTCTATTTTTCCCGGTTCTCTTGGCTAGCCGATTTGCCACGCAATAGCGCGTCCGGGTAGCGGGCTAATTCATCGGTGAGCGTTTCCAGCGACTTGGCCGCGTCACTCACGTCTTCAAGCATCTCGGTCAACCGATGCTGCAATGCGGAATCCGGTGCAACCGCGCTGTCAATCGATTGGATTGTGCCGCGCATTCCGTCTATGGCGAGTTCCAGTGATTCAGCAGAACCGTTCAAGCCAGACAACAACTGGTCTATGTCATCAACCACTTTCGCTTTGTTAAGGTCGCGCATCAGAGTTGCCACGCCGCGTAAACTGTTGTCCAGGTTTTTTCCTATGGTATCAAACGGTAACTCAGCAATGTTTTGTGCTATGTCGCCCAATCGCCTGGCAATCCTGGAATACTCGCTGTCCGCCGTTGGCAACACCAGATAATCGCCATGTTGAGCCAGGCTTTGCAATTTCTCAGCGTTTGCCCTCGCCTGCTTCGGCACCAGGTCTACATATAAGGCCCCAGTAAGGTAACTTCGGGTTTTCAACTGCGCCCGCATACCTTCAGAAACCAATGTTGCGAACAGCTCGTTAAGCTCGGCAAGCGTGGGTGCCTCATCTGGATTGATTCGCTCCGGCTGAATTGAAATCACTACGTCAATTTCGCGGTCGCTGGAAATTCCGGCATCCAGACCAACGTGCTCAACCTTGCCGACCTGAATACCTCGGAATTCCACGGGCGCTCCTAATGCTAAACCTCTAACAGATGAACTAAAACGCATCAGGTAGGGATAAGAGTATGTCAGCGCACCTTCTACGACAGCTTCGCGATCATCAAACAGATGAAACTGTGAGCCCGCCTCAGCCAGCGCATGATCACCATCAATATCAAGCGGTGTGCTAAACGCAAGACCACCGGACAACAGCGACGCGAATGACTCAACATTAGCGACAATGCCATCGGCCCCCAGCTCCACACCAAAGCCACTGACGTTCCAGAAATTGGTATTGGTTTTTATCAATTGATCATACGGGGACTCAATGAATATTCGAATTTCTACCCGGCCCGCGTCGGGCAGCAGGCGATACCGGGTAACTTCCCCAACCGGCACCTGGCGATGGTAAACCGGCGATCCAATGTCCAGCGAACCCAGTTGCTCGGAGAGTAAGGTGTACTGAGTGCCTTGCTGATAAGAGCGCAGCGAAGGCGGTTCAGTGAGGCCTTCGAACCTGCGCTCGCGCGCGCCGGGTTCACCAGGATCCATTTCGATATAGACACCGGAAAGTAGTGTATCCAGGCCACTGACGCCTCCCAGACTAATTCGCGGAGCAACCACCCAAAAGCGGGTGTTCTCAGACAACAGCGGTGTCACCTGGGGGTCCATTTCCACAAACACAGACACCTTCTGGAAGTTGGAGCTAAGCCGAGTATCGATCACTTCTCCAACCGTCACGTCACGAAACTTTACCTGGGTTTTCCCCACCGTAATTCCGGCTGCATCATCAAAAATAATCTGAATTTCCGGGCCACGCTCTTGCCACGCGCGCAGTGCCAACCATCCGGCGATCAGCAACGCCAGCACAGGCACTATCCATATCGGTGATACGTTGCTGACTCGCGTCAAATGAGGGTGGTTATCGTTCATAGGTTTGCAGCAACCACGGTGGGTGGGTGGTATTCCCCGGTGTTTTTATTTGAATGGTAAGCGTCCCAGATTAAGCGAGAATCAAACGTTTCAGCAGCCAACATGGTCAGCACAACCACGCCGGCAAATGACAGCAATGCAGCACCAGGTTCAACATTGGCGAGTAACCCAAATTGGACAAGTGCAACTAATATTGTCACCACAAACACATCAATCATAGACCAACGACCGACAAACTCGGTGATTTTGAACAAACGCGTCATTTGTCTCGGGTCAGCGCTGGTGCGAATCGATACGTTCCACAACAGGTACGCCATGATCAATAGCTTGGCAATCGGAATAACAATGCTGGCAACAAACACAAGCAAAGCAATCGGTAAGTCCCCTGCTTCAGCAAGATGCACCACACCTGAAAAAATGGTGTCTGAGACTGTGCTGCCCAGATTGGTCGTGCGCATAATCGGCAAGGTATTTGAGGGTATGTACAACACCGTGGCTGCAACCAGCAACGCCGCTGTTTTTTGTACGCTTCTTGGCCAACGCGGATAGACCGGGTTATCACAACGCGGGCATTCGTTATGGCTTGCCAGTACTTCATCATCTATCAGTGCTTCACAACAGTGGCACGCGAAAAGTCGCTGGTGCAATTGGTTATTCGGATCAGCCGCGTCGGCCGCGTAGTCAACGGTCGCGTAATAGTTGTGAGAATCCAGCCAGTTCCAGATTGTCTCTCTGTCGAGATACAGATGGCAGGCGATTAACACCAGGACCAGGGCCAGAAACGCATACAAGCCGACACCGGGTAATATCTGCGCCATACCTGCCAACTTAATGCTAGAGACAAGCACGCCAAGTAAAAAAATCTCCAACATGCTCCAAGGCCGCGACAGGTGCAGCAGGTGCAATACCTGCCCCATGAATGGTGCGCGTATATCCACCATTCTGAACACAAGTATGTACGCCAACCCTAACAGCTCCAGTAATGGGAATAAAAAAATAGTTACGAAGACAAGCGCAGCCAGAATAAACTGCTGACGCTCAAGCAATGCGAACACACCGCTGATCAGATTGCTTTGTTGTATCAGCCCGGCCTGCTCCAAACCCAAAAACGGGAACGTGTTGGCAAGCACAAACAAAACAATGCCCGTCACAGTTAATGCCGCAACTTTTGCTTCCCAGTGCGAGTGACGACTAAGCATCAGGTGGCCACAGTGCACGCATTCCATCTGCGAACCTTCTGGGCACTCCGGCATTTGATAGACATGCCCACAATCATGGCAGGCAATAAGCTGTCTCTCCGCTCTAATCACACCTTTTCACCCAGACCACCAGACCCTGTGGCATTCGCCTCCTGTACGCTCTAAAGCATAGCATGCCGGTATCCCGCAAGAATGATCATGATTTATACATCTGGACAAAAACGCGCCGAACAAGAACAATGAGCTACCGAGAATTTAACGATGACCTGGAATATGCTGACACTGAATTGCGACCTCGGCGAAAGCTATGGCAGTTGGTCGATGGGCCTTGATAGAGACATCATGCCCAGTATTGATCAAGCCAATATTGCCTGTGGGTATCACGCAGGCGACCCAATGATTATGGTGCGCACTGTACAGTGCGCAGTTGAGCATCAGGTCGAGATTGGCGCACACCCTGCCTACCCTGACCTGGTTGGATTTGGTCGACGCTCAATGAGCTGCAGCCATGAAGAAATTGTTGCTTTATTGCACTATCAAATAGCGGCTCTCGATGGCATCTGTGCAACATACGGTGCTGAGCTAAGCTATGTGAAACCGCATGGCGCGCTCTACAACGATATGATGCGCGACATCAAGGTTCGCGCCTCCGTAATGCAAGCCGTCAGCAGCTATGCACGCCCACTCAAACTGATGATACTGTCAACTGGCGACCTGGCGACGCATCAACAGGAAGCCTCAGCACTGGGCCTGGAGCTAATGCTGGAAGGCTTCGCTGATCGGCGCTATACCCCGCAAGGGCAACTGCTGAGTAGAACGGAAGAAGGTGCCGTTTTAAGCGAAGCCGACAGCATGGCCCAGGTTCGCCAATTGTTCGAGCGTGGCACTGTGCTCGCCAGTGACGGTCAGGAGCTGGCACTGCAGGTGGACAGCCTGTGCGTTCACGGCGACAACCCCTCCGCATTAAATGCTGTACGGGCCATTCGCAGCTTGATTGATAGCGCACAATGATTCAGCAAGACGATCTACAACTCAGCGAAAAGATTGAAGACCTTCTGGTTGCACGCAATCTTCGCGGCATGCAGTCAGTACAGATGGCTTTGGCGGCGGGTTACTATCTGCGGGGTGCCTCACTGATTTATCAGAATTACCAGCGCGCGCTGATTGGCACCGGCTTTCCAGTAGCTGGCAGTTTTGAAACGGATGGCCCGGTGGGGGCTATTGCGCTATACGAGGCATTGGAAACTTTGGGAGGCGAGCCTGCGTTGGCCTGCGCGCCACCGCTACTCAATGCACTTTCATCAAGGTATCGCACTCAGGCACTGTCCTTACCATCTCCCGGTGACCCTCCGGAGCACCGGACAGCTGAGGCGCAGCGCATCCTTGATACCATGAAGCCGACGGTCATTATTGCCATTGAACGACCTGGCCTTTCTGCCAGTGGCAAATATTACAACATGCGCCGCGAGGATATCAGCGCCAGCTGTGCCTGCTTTGACGAATGCGTACAAAGAGCCGATTGTCCCAGTGTGGCAATCGGTGATGGTGGTAATGAAATTGGCATGGGTAATGTGCGCGAAACCATAGCAAGACTCGACATCGAAGCGTCTACCACCCATTGCGACGAACTGCTGGTGGCCGATGTGTCGAATTGGGGCGCGTACGGCATAATTGCGTTTCTGGGCCGCTGGTCGGGAAGAGATTTGCTTGCCAAAGTAGACCCTGTTAAATCGCTGGAATTCCTGTCCGGCCATGGCGGCGTTGATGGCGTTACCCGAGAAGCAACTTTATCCGAAGACGGCTTACCTGCCAGCGAAGGACTAAAGCTGATTGAAGAACTTAAAAGGTTATGTGCATGACTGACACAAACGATTCGATTGCGTACCTTAACGGAGAATTCCTGCCTTTGAGTCAGGCGCGCATATCGCCCATGGACCGCGGTTTTCTGTTTGGCGATGGTATCTATGAAGTGATACCCAGTTACCACGGCAAACTGGTTGGTTTCAGGCCGCATATTCAACGTATGCAAAACGGTTTAAGTGCCATCGAAATAGAGTTGCCCATCAGCGAGCAGGAATGGCGCGCCATCTGTGAGCGGCTGACACAAGAAAACGGCAACGCCAACCTGGGCATTTATCTACAGGTCAGTCGAGGTGCAGACAACAAGCGCAACCACGCCTATCCGATTGGCATAACGCCAACGGTGTTCGGCTTTACATTTGACATTCCAGCTGAACCAGAGGCGAATATTGAAACTGCAAGAACACTAAAAGTGGTTAGTGGCGAAGACAAACGTTGGCAACGCTGTAACATCAAATCAGTGGCCCTGTTGGGCAACGTCATGCATTACCAGCAGGGCAATGCAAGCGGCAAAGATGAAGTGTTATTGTACAACTCCGCCGGAGAAGTTACCGAAGGTGCTGCGTGCAATGTGTATATAGTAAAAAATGGCACTGTGTTTACGCCCTCGCTGGATTACCAAAAACTCCCAGGCATTACCCGTTACATGTTGCTCGATATTCTCGGGAAATACGGCGACATTCCGGTCGAGGAACGAATTGTGACGCTGGAGGAAGCCAAAATAGCTGACGAAATCTGGTTCAGCAGTTCAACCAAGGAAGTCATACCAGTGGTTGAACTGGACGGAGTTACCGTTGGCGACGGACGGCCTGGGCCGGTATGGCTGCAAGCCCAAACCCTGTTCAGCCAACACAAATACGACTACTAATTACTGCCCATGCGCCCTACCAACGCTACTGTTTCCTTATCAGCATTGCGTGCAAACGCCTTGCTTGCCCGGCGCCTGGCTGCTAACAGCAAAATGGCAGCCGTTGTTAAGGCGAATGCATACGGACATGGCGCTGCGCGCTGCGCCAGGGCATTGTCAGACGTGGCTGATATTTTTGCGGTGGCCTGTATTGACGAAGCGCTCGAGCTTAGAGAGGCTGGTGTAACTGAGCCCGTATTGCTGCTTGAGGGACATTTCAGTCCGCAGGAACTTGCGCTCAGCGAGGCACATGATTTCTGGCTGATGTTGCACTCTGAGCAGCAAATTCAGCAGCTACTGAATTTCCGTGCACAGCAAACCCTGACAGTCTGGCTGAAGGTGGATACCGGAATGCACCGACTGGGCCTGGCGCCTGCGGCCGCAAACGCGGCCTATCAGCAACTCGGTCACTGCAAGCATGTGAACCAACCGATTGTGATTGCAACGCACTTTGCTTCTGCCGACCATAGGAACACCGAGCCCACTGCCCGACAGATTACGCAATTGAGCGCATTCAATGCCGGCAAACAGGCTCCTGTAAGCCTGTCAAACTCGGCCGCCATATTGGCGCATACGGCTGCCCATGGCGATTGGGTACGACCGGGCATCATGCTGTATGGCAGCTCACCGCTGGAATACTCGCATCCCTATGCCAACGAACTGCGCGCCGTTATGTCGTTCCGCTCCGCAGTGATCGCAATCCGAGACATCGCAAAGGGTGAAAGTGTTGGCTATGGCGCAAGCTGGCGCGCAGACCGGCCCAGCCGAATTGCTACTATTGCTGCCGGCTATGGTGACGGCTATCCCCGTGCTGCCGTATCAGGCACGCCGGTGCTGGTGAATGGTCGGACTGCGCCACTGTGCGGTCGCGTCTCCATGGACATGATCACTGTCGATGTTAGCGATTGCCCGGATGTCCGCATCGGATCCCCTGTGGAACTCTGGGGAAACCACCTGCCTGTTAGCACAGTCGCCGAGCACGCTGGCACCATCGCTTATGAGCTACTGACCAGAATGCCTGGACGAGTCCCACTGCAATACGAATACTAGCGAACCTTTATCCGTGGGTCTGGTGCGCCCCGCCTCATGCCGTTCAAAAACTCGTTCAACGGCGCGGGTGCAGCGACTTCTGGTTCGTCATCCACTGGTGTATTGGCCCAGAACTCTTTCCACGACGGAAACAGTTCATGGTAAGCACCTTCATAGTGATCGCGATCGGGCCAGCGCATTTTTTGCTCGCCGGTTGGCGGCTTGTTCAGATCGGTCGCGTACCAATAACAAGGTAAACGGCGTCTGAAATACCAGCGGCCATCAATCCGCTGATAGTTGTCCCAATACAGCATTTGCATAATCACCCACTCCGCACCACCGCTCTCGGTAGGCGTTTCATGCTCGTTCTTGGAGTACAAAACACCAATCGCATTATCCGGGTCAGTAAATTCGATCACGTGATTGCCAACATGGTGCGACGTGCCAGTGAACTGCAAGCGCAGGGTATCATCCAGCCAGCGCTTCAGGTGCGCGCGCCCCGTCAATTCGCGGCTTACGCGAATGTCCTGCGCGAATAAATTTACATGTGCATCGAGATCGCGCATGTCCAGTGACAATGCATACTTTGACACCAGCTGGCGAATTTCATCAATCGACTCCAGACGGTCGATACGGGCTTCCAAAGATTCAGTCATTTGTTTACTCGGTCCGGCGCAGCCAAGGTCAATCCGGCTTGGGTCCGGCCATATAGTCGATCAACGCCGCATACTGCTCATCGGTGCAATCAAAACACATGCCTTTTGGCGGCATGGCGTTCAGACCATTGTTAATACTGGCCACCAGAGCATCCATGCCTTTGGCCAGTTTTGGCGCCCAGGCCGCAGCATCATGGGATTTTGGCGCACCAGCTGCACCGCTTAAGTGACAGGAAATGCAACTTCTTTGATAAATACTCACTATTTCCTGGTCCACGGCGGCGGCGTCGGATGGCACGCTGGTCGTTTCAGTGGAGGCGACTGATTCCGCTTCTTCAGCGGCCGCTGCAATCGCAGTCTCCGCGTTAGTTTCAGCCGCAGGCGCTTGACCAGGCTCCCCACCGCAGGCAGACAAGCCCACAACAAGGCAAGCGAGAAAGGCCCCGCAGGACCACTTCGACATCAAGGTATTCATCTAAATCCTCTACTTCACTAATCGATCCGCTCATCATCCGACAGAGTGAGCGGCCAAAGACATTACAAAAAATTAGCGCGACTAAGGCCATAGACAGCAACAGTTGCGCAGGCGCTAACCCTACAGTAACGTATGCGCTCCCACAATCATTTGCACAGGATTTCAATGACAGAGCACACCCAATGGGACCATGAAGTCGACGTAGTTGTTGTTGGCAGTGGCAACGGCGCGCTGACCTCGGCCATAGCCGCCCACGATGGTGGTGCCAAAGTATTGATTGTGGAAAAGGCCCCAGTGTTTGGCGGCACCAGTGCAAGCTCCGGTGGTGGAGTATGGATTCCCGGCAATCGGTACGCAAAAGCCGTGGGCGCAGACGACTCACTGGAAGACGCCAGGGCGTATCTTGAGCACGTCAGTCCGGAAGGGAAAATACGTCCCGAGTTGCTCGATACGTATGTTGAGCAAGGCCCGGAGGTCATCGACTATCTACACGAAAACACCAACTGGGTTCGCTACGTTAGCTTGGAGCATTACCCCGATTACTTCCCGGAAGCACCTGGTGGCAAGACCGGACACCGGTCCATGGAACCGGAAATTTTAAGAGCTGAAGAATTGGGCGATGATTTTCAATATCTCGGCAATGCACACCCGCAAACACAAATGCCAGGCGGCATTAGTTTCACTCAGGTTGAAGGGCAAATTGTGCTGGCAGCTTTGCCGGGCTGGCTGAAAATGAGCGCCACCCTGGTGCTCAAATACCTGTTTGATTTTCCACTGCGTCTTAAAACACGCAGAGATGGTCGCTTGACAATGGGGCCTGCCGGCGTGGCGCGCTTGTTCCTGGCCTGCAAAGATCGAAACATCCCCTTGTGGCTTGAATCGCCCATGCAAGAGCTGATTGACGACCGAGGCCGAATCATCGGCTGCACGGTGAAGCGCGATGGCAAGGTGCTCAGAGTGAAAGCAAATAAGGGCGTTATCCTCGCCGCTGGTGGCTTTGAGCGCAATCAACAAATGCGCGAACAGTATCTGCCCAACCCCACCCGTACTGAGTGGAGTGCCGCCAACATCTACAACACAGGTGATGCAATTCGCGCCGCTATCGACAAAGGGGCAGCCACGCATCAGATGGACTGGGCATGGTGGTTCACGACCGCGGTCATACCAGGTAAAACCAAAGCTCATATGAGTCAGGTTGAGAAAGGCTTGCCTGGGTGCATGACAGTGAATGCCAAAGGGCAGAGGTTCAGCAACGAGTCGCAGAATTACGTAACGTTTGTTGACGACATGCTGCGCGAAACAGAGAATGGAAACCCATGCGTACCGGCGTATATGATATTCGACGCAGACTTTCGGGCGAAGCGTCCGGTTGCTTCCGCGCTGTTACAATCCAGCATGATGCCCGACTGGGCCGTACCGAAAGCCTGGTGGACACCCAGTTTTTTAAGTAAAGCGGACAGCCTTGAGGAATTGGCCGACAAAGTAGGCATAGATAAGCAAGGCTTGCTGGACACGCAGCGAAAATTCAATGAGTACGCCAAAACAGGTAAAGACCTGGATTTTCAGCGTGGCGATTCAAACTATGACCGCTACTACGCCGACCCGGAATGCAAACCCAACCCCTGTCTCGGACCTATTAGCAAACCGCCCTTTTACTGCGTGAGTTTATATACCGGTGAAATGGGTACAGCGGGTGGCGTGGTGATTAATACTGATGGCCAGGTTGAGCGTGAAGATGGCAGCGTCATACCAGGCCTGTACGCCTGCGGCAATACCACGACAGCACTTTTGCCAGCATACCCCGGCCCAGGATCAACCTTGGGGCCGGCCATGGTATTCGGCTATCTGGCTGGGAAACACGCTGCAGCGAGTTAACACGCTGCTAGTGTCCCTTGCCAATAGAGTCGATATTCCCTGCGGAATACGCCTGGAAGAACGCCATTGTGCTGGCTCTGAATAGTACGAACTTATGGTAAGGGACACCAGAGCCCGTTCTTTGAGCAGTAGTACGTTTATCAAACACCAGCCAGACTCCTATGGGCTTTACCCCACTTTAGCCCTCTTCTTTACCCCTCTTCCAACCGCTAAACGGTGGCTGAGATGGTGGAAGCCGTGCCGACATGAACTAGACTGACTATAGACCCCAAGGTCTTCCACGGATGAAAATCAAGTCAATAAAGGATTAATTATGACTGCCCCATTGCCCGAATCTAGCTTGCAGGCTTTATTCGAAGAAGTGATAGAGCGCGTGCTCAGTGACGAGTTGCGCTTGCCGAGCTTGCCCGACGTGGCCTTAAAAGTGCGTTCCGCAGTGTCTGATGACAACACCACCTGCGAATCACTAACCGAGATCATCGCCAAAGACCCCGGTCTTACAACATATCTTGTTCAGGCCGCTTCCAGCCCAGTCTACCGACGCGCAGTTCCACCGAAAACTTTGGCTGAAGTCGTTGGTCTGCTAGGCTTCGAGGCCACCAGCAGTCTGGTCATGCTGCACAGCACCCGCAATATGGTGGAATTGAACAGCGCCGTATCAAGATCACTGTTTAATCACACGTGGGAACGACTGGTCGTCAAAACATCCATCGCCAGCTTTCTGGCACAACAACTGAAGTTTCGACCCGTTGATCAAGTTCAACTGGCCATGTTGCTTACTGAGGTTGGCTCCCTGTCAGTTCTGTCAACCATGCTTGAGGCCTCTGATCAGCCAGACAGCAATATCTATTTCCAAATGTGCCGCAAATACAGCAAACGCGTTGGAGTGGCCGCCCTGATGAAGTGGGGTATCGATAAAACCATCACTGACCTGGTGTTCGATTGTGGGCAGTGGGATGCCAGCTGGAGTGACGAACTCGATCTGCTGGACATCGCCAATCTGGCGCTGTATCACACGGTACTGATGACTACGACGAATCCAACGCTTCCCGACATCGAATCGCTGGCCGCAATGCAGAAGATTCCAGAGAATTTGCGCACCTGCTCTGAACCAAATCGTTTGGATGTCATTGCCGACAATGATGAGGAAATTCAGGCGATCATTAATTCCTTTAAGTAGCGCGTGATGAAACTCAATTAAGCCCGCACTGCTTCGCTTGAGACTGCAACCTGTCTTCAGGCATGTTGAAGCGTGTCGATGAAACTGGCCAGCTCAATATCTTTGGCAGACAGGCCACCTGCATCATGAGTCGTCAGCTCGATGTCAACGCGGTTGTAAACGTTAAACCATTCAGGATGGTGGTTCTTTTTTTCGGCATAGAGCGCCACCGTATTCATAAAGCCCCAGGCGTGAATGAAATCAGGAAACTTGAGTGACTTGCTGAGTTTACCCGCAGCGTTAACAGTCCAGGGTTGCTGCGCCTGGCTATTCAATTGCTGCAGCTCAATCTGCAACTGCTGGGCGGTGAGTTTTTCCGTAGCCACAGTGTAGCCTTATAACTCTGGCAGGCCAGCCTGGCGCAAACCAGCACTCCAGCCACCCTCAGCCTTAAACTCGGAGCCGGTACTGAAACTTGCTTCGTCGGTAGCAAGAAACAAGGTCACATTGGCCACCTCTTCAGGCATACCAACTCTGGGCAATGGCATATCTTTATATGACTCATTGGCCTGCTCCACGGTCATGAAATCCTTGCCATGCATGTCGGTATAGATACCGCCAGGGTGGACAGAATTAACTCGAATGTTGTACTTGCCCATTTCAATGGCGGCTACCTTTGTCATGCCGCGTACGGCCCACTTACTGCCCGCATAGGCAATCAATCCATTCTTTGCCTGCAAGCCGTCAATCGAAGACACATTGATAATGGAACCACCGCCATTGGCTTTCAAACTTGGGAACACCGCCTGCATGCCAAGAAATGGGCCCAGTTGATTAATACTGACAATACGCATGAACTTTTCTTCGCTCATGTCCATAATATTGTCCGCTTCCATTATCGCCGCGTTGTTCACCAGCACTTGCAATTTTCCCAGCTTATTGGCCGTATCCACGACCGTTTTCCAGTTGTCCGCGTCACGCACGTCAAGGCGTTCGAACACTGCCACATCACCTAGCTCATCAGCAAGGGCCTGCCCTTCCGACTCCAGAATATCGGCGATAACTACTTTCGCGCCGTTGTTTACAAAAGCGCGCACGGTTGCTGCACCCATACCCCGCGATCCGCCTGTGACAATGGCTGTTTTCCCGGCGAGTCTACTCATAGTTCCAAATCCAGTCAGCTGTTAAAGATGCGTAGTGTACCGGAGTCACTGCGCGTCTAGCGGATATTTACGCATCGCTCATAAACAGAAGCTTCAATTATCGTGCTACTGCCTTAGAATGGCGCGACAACATACGAGAAATACAATGCGCAAAGCTTTAAAATACGTTCTATTAGGGTTGTTGTTGATCATCGCACTGATCGTCATTCTGGTCGTGATTAATCCTCAGTTCGCCAATAACCATGACACACCGTACCTGAACCTTGTGTCTGAGTGGCAATCACCACCGCCGGCCGAAGACGAGATCTTGCAACGCGTATTGCTGTTTGGTGATGCCGGTGCCTCAAGCATGGAACCCTGGCAAGCCAGTCTGGAAAAGATGAGCACGCGTGCGTTGATTTCGCCGCGCAAAACGGCTGCTGTGGCCCTTGGCGACAACATTTATTATATGGGCTTTCCGAACATGGAAGGCAGCCAGACAGAATGGAACGAGGATCAGCTGGAGAGCATTGAGCATCTGGATGCGCAACTTCAGATGGCCAAAGTCAGTGGCGCGCGGTTTTACTTTGTACCAGGCAATCACGACTGGTATGCCGGAGAGCTTGAGGGTATGCGTACGCACATTACCGAGTACGCCAATGAGCACGATGTATCGGCAGAATTCCGACCCTTGGCGTCCGATACACTGGCTGCGGCCGACGCGATAAACCTGCCGGGCGTAAGTCTGGTGTTTGTTGATTCATCAGCGCTGCTCACCACCAACGAAGATCAACTCGCGGCTGCCATGCTAAGCCTGACAAATGCCTTCGACAGTATTCGTGAGACCTACCCCGACAATTTAATCGTGGTGAATCAGCACCACCCCCTGGAAACCATGGGTCAACACGCCGGGTACATGACGCATTTCGCCTACTGGTTTTTTATTCGAGCATTGGATCTTTTTACGGATGTCTCCGCCGAAGACACCTACCACCCTAACTATGTTCGCATTATCAATGCACTGGACGCGGCCATGAAACCGTATGAGAACATCATTCACGCCGGTGGTCATGACCACAGCCTGCAGGTTTTCAGACGACCACACGGGCATGCCCCTGAGTACACAATCGTTAGCGGGGCAGCCAACACCAGCAAACTCAGCGGTGTATGGCACACAGACAATACTCGCTTCGCTCTGTCGCAGGAAGGGTTTATCGAACTCAATGTAACTGCTGACGGCACGTATCTGCAGGTGTTTGATATACATCATTCAGAACCACGCGCCGGGTTCTGGCTGAGTTTCTAGCTTACTGCATATCCGCGCCTTCCATGGTGGCCGCACCGGTATTTAATTCGGCGCTTTTGCCACCGTCAACAACCAGCTCGGTTCCGGTGATGTACGAGGCCTCTTCCGACGCAAGAAACAAGATGGCGTTCGCTACCTCTACCGGGTCGGCAATGCGCTTGAGCGGTACTGTTGAGGCAGTAAATGTCAGACCCGCTTCGTCCGGTATGGCCGCTTGTGTAGCGGGTGTTAAAACAACGCCGGGCACAACAACATTGACCCGAATATTGTGCGCGGCGCCTTCAATCGCCGCTGCTCGCGAAAAACCGATCACGCCGGACTTCGCGGCTGCGTATGCGGCCGTGTACGGGGTACCGAGAATGCCGCACACCGATGATAAATTAACAATTGCTCCGCCGCCTCGAGTCTGCATTACTGCCATAGCGCTGCGTGTGCCAAAAAACACAGCGTCCAGACTCACCCTGAATGTACCTCGCCATTCTTCGGTCGGCGTGTCGGGCACAAGACTTCCTCCGGCAATGGATGCAGAGTTGTTGACGAGTATGTCAAAACCACCGCAGTCGGCGAGCACCGTATCAATCAGCGTTGCAAAGGCTTTTTCATCACCGGCGTCGGCCACGTAATAACTGGCCTTTCCTCCTTCTGATTCTATCTGCGAACACACTTTTTGCAGTGGTTGTTCGCGGCGCCCACAAATCACACTGTGCGCGCCTTCTTGCGCAAATCTAATGGCACTTGCCGCGCCAATACCCGTGCCACCGCCAGTAATCAGAGCAACCTTGTCTAGTAATCTTCCAGCCATCTGCAGCATTCCACATGTTAATCCAGCGACCAGTGTATCTTACGGCGGCCAGTTCGCTGTGCTAACCTTGCCGGTTTTTCATGCTTGAGAAAACCAATGACTGACTACACCGCACCTGTGAAAGACATGCTGTTTACCCTGACCGACTGCATAGGCATCAGCGACCTGGGTGAACTCAGCGGGCGTGAGGAATTGTCCCCTGAAATGCTGGAAAGCATCTATGAAGAAGGCGGCAAACTCATCGCTAACGTCGTGGCACCGGCTAACCACAGCGCAGACCAGGAAGGCGCGCAGTTTGTTGATGGTGAGGTGATCTACCCAACGGCGCTGCGAGCGGCCTGGGCACCTTACGCGGCCGGCGGCTGGGCTGGGCTGGCCATGCCGACAGAATACGGCGGCCAGGGCCTGGGACAACTGGGCTACTGTCCGTTTCATGAAATGATGAGTGCTGGCGGCTTGTCTTTCATTCAGGCGCCAGGCCTGACCATTGGCGCTGTTGAGGCAATTCATGCACACGGTACTGACGCCATGAAACGTCTGTACATTCCGAACATGGCCAGTGGCGCGTGGACAGGCACAATGAATTTAACCGAACCTCATGCTGGCTCTGATGTCGGTGCGTTGAAAACCAAAGCAACTGACGCAGGTGACGGTACTTATCGAATAACCGGTAACAAGATTTTCATCACTTGTGGCGAACTGGACTTCGCCGACAACATCGTTCATCTGGTGTTAGCAAGACTTGATGGCGCACCTGCGGGTTCACGTGGCATTTCCCTCTTCCTGGTACCTAAATTCATCCCCAATGAGGATGGCAGCCTCGGCGAAAAAAATGATGTCACATGCACTGGTATTGAGCATAAGCTGGGGCTTCGCGGCTCACCAGCGTGCATGATGAGCTACGGAGACAATGGTGGCGCCGTTGGCTGGTTAATCGGCGAGGAGAACAAGGGGCTTGCGTGCATGTTCACGATGATGAACTACGCACGGCTGCATGTCGGTTTACACGGTACGGGTGCTGCAGAGCGCGCCTATCAGATGGCGCTTGCGTACGCGAAGGAGCGCGTTCAGGGCATACCGGTGGGATGCAGTCCGGGCGACAACAGCACCATTATTGACCATGCGGACGTGCGCAGAATGTTACTGACCATGCGTGCGAAAATTGCAGCATCGCGCGCCATTTGTTACCTGAACGCGAAAGCAATGGACATGAAAAATCTGTGCAAGGACGACGCTCAAGCTCGCTATTGGGCCGGCTTAAGCGAGTTACTGACCCCGTTGTCGAAAGCCTACTCTTCGGACATTGGCGTTGAATGTTGTTCTGAAGCAATTCAAGTATTTGGCGGCATGGGATTCATCGAAGAAACGGGTGTCGCACAGCTATACCGAGATGTGCGTATCACCCCGATTTATGAAGGTACCAATGGCATTCAGGCCTGGGATTTGGCCAACCGAAAGCTAAAAATGGATGGTGGTAAGCATTGGCAAACATTGCTCAATGACATCGAGCAATTCGCCAACACGCTGACTGAGGATTTGCTCGACGTGCAATCGAACTTGCTGGCTGCGGTTGGCGCCTGCCGTGAAACGGCCGAACACTTCCTGCACAAACACAGTCAAAATGAGCCTCGAGCCGTCGCCGCTGGCAGCGTGCCCTACCAGCGTTTGCTGTCTGAGACAGTGGGCGCCTGGCTATTGGCACGCGGAGCTCAAAGTGCTCAGAAACAGCTTTCTGAACGCAATTCTGACGTCGACACAAGCTATCTCAACAGCCGAATCAATTTGGCGAAATTATTCAGCGCACACCTGTTGAGTGCCAGTGTTGCCTTGGGCAAAGTAGCGCAATTGGGCGATACACTGATTTTCAGTGACAGTGAGGATATGCTGACCTCTCGCTAACCAACATTGACCAGACGCTCCTCTTTCCAGTCAATAATCAGCTCCCGGCGGGAGAATACCCAACCGTGTGCCTCGCGAACCAGTTGGTCCTGGTAGCGAATAGCCCACTCATCAATCACGCCTTTGCCATCGCGTCGTTCTTTGAACAAATGCGTCGCGGTGCAATAGGTTTCACAACGCGCCTGGTTGCCATCAATAGTGGCATCGTGCTGGAAAATTCGGTGTTGAGTCGCTTCAAACATATCACCCAGCATCGTCACTGTGTTCTCAGCCAGGGTTGGTCCACTCATTGCCGGCAAACCAGGCAACACTATTTCAATGTCGCTGTGCAAGCAACTCGCAAGCAAACTCGCGTCGCGCCGATCACAGGCTCGCGCATAACGAATCAGGGTTTGCCGTATTTGCTCTGAATCCGATGCAGCCATGATATTCTGAATCCCTATGACACGTGGTGAACAAAGTGCGATCGTATCAGGCTTCCTGCTGAGCCGCCATTGGCGCGACACCAGTCAGGGCATCGAACTGAACTACTGGGCGAGCACCGACCGCGGCCCATTGCTTGTCCGTCTGACCGGACAGCAGGCTGTTTGTTTTTGCCGGCGTGACCATGTGCTGCCTGAGGAACAAGGCCTGCGGCGCGACGCGCTGTCACTGAGAAGCCTGGCTGGCGAACCCATGGACGGTTTGTATTTTCGTTCGCATCAACAATACAAAGACTTTGCGCAGGCCCATCACAATCTGTTCGAATCTGACATAAAACTGGTCGATCGGTATCTTATGGAACGCTTCATCATGGCGTCTTTCCGCGTGCAGGGTGAGCTTGTCCAACAGGGTCGCCATTGGCTTGCCCACAACCCAAAAATCGCGCCAAGCAGCTATCAGCCAGTATTGAAAGCCGCGTCCCTGGACATAGAGACCGACGGTTTCGGCGACACACTCTATTCCATTGGTGTGGCTCATGAATCCGCATCGTTGGTGTTTATGCTGGGAAGTGGCAAAGATTCTACTCATACGCGGTACTCGGTTCGTTACTTTGACACTGAGACACTGCTACTGAATGCATTTTTCTCCTGGTTTCGAGATCTGGATCCTGATCTGATCATTGGCTGGAATGTAATTGGCTTCGATCTGTATTTTCTGCAGAAGAAATGCAGGCAGCTGAATATACCATTCAAATTGGGGCGTGCAGATGAGCATGGATTTGTGATGCCACGAGACACAAGCCAGCGCGGCATACAAGCCCCATCAAGAGCGCGCTTACCCGGGCGCGCTGTATTGGATGGGGTGGAACTTCTGCGGGCGGGCTTTTGGAGCTTCGAGAGCTTTGCGCTGGATAACGTTGCCAGAGAAATGCTCGGCGTCGGAAAGATAATCAAACAAAGTGGTCCTGAAAAAGTGAGGGAGATAAATCGCCGCTTCAGAGAAAACAAAGAACAGCTGGCCGAGTACAACATTCAGGACTGCTTCCTGGTACAGGATATTTTTGAGCACGCCGATCTGCTTAATTTTGCGATTCAGCGCGCTGAAATGACCGGGCTGGATATCGACAGAATGGGCGGCTCTGTCGCCACGTTTGATAATGTCTATCTACCCAGGCTGCATCGCAAAGGGTTTGTGGCGCCAAACGTTGATAGTAACCGCGGCACCGGGCTGGGCAGTCCGGGTGGCTACGTTCTGGATTCCGAACCCGGCTTGTACAGCAATGTACTTGTGCTGGATTTCAAGTCGCTGTACCCAAGCATCATCCGAACATTTCTGATTGATCCGCTGGGTATGCACCTTGCTGAGCTGGAAGCAGACTCAACAAGCGTAGAGGGTTATCTTGATGCCCGATTTTCGCGCCAGCACGCCATATTACCGGACCTGGTCAGCGAGCTTTGGCAACGCCGGGATTCGGCCAAGCAGGTCAATGACACCGCGTTGTCCCAGGCAATCAAGATCATAATGAATTCGTTTTATGGCGTTCTCGGAACACCGGCCTGCCGGTTCTATGATCCCAAACTGGCATCCAGCATCACCTTGCGCGGCCATCAGATTATTACCGACAGCTTGCGACTGATTGAGCAACAAGGTTTTCGGGTGATCTATGGAGATACTGATTCGCTGTTTGTACTGCTGCCAGAAAGCCACACTGAAACAATGGCACAACACGCAGGTGAACAGCTGGCGCGGTCTCTCAATTCACATTGGCGACAATTTTTGCAGCACGAAATGCAACTGAAAAGCCACTTGGAAATTGAATTCGAAACGCATTACCTTCGCTTTCTCATGCCGACCATCCGCGGTGACAGCAAAGGCAGTAAGAAGCGCTATGCAGGCATGCTGCGCAATCGCCAGGGTACCCTCGAGCTGCAGTTTAAAGGTTTGGAAGCGGCACGCACCGACTGGACACCACTGGCCCGCGAATTTCAGCGCGAATTGTATTGGCTTGTATTTAATGACAAGGAATACACTGCGCTGGTAGAAAAAACCGCCCAGCATTTGTTAGCGGGGGAACTGGACGACAAGCTGGTGTACAGAAAGCGACTAAGACGCAATGTTGACGATTATGTAAAGAATGTTCCACCTCACGTTCAGGCCGCAAGAAAGCTCGACAATCCTGGTCGGTACATTGAGTATCTGATTACTTTAAACGGGCCTGAGCCAATAGAGCGGCTCAGCTCGGCAATAGACTATCAACACTATCTGGACCGCCAGCTCGCACCCGCAGCCGATGGTATTCTGCATTTTCTGGGAGACAGTTTCAGCGAGCTCACCAGTGCACAAATGAACATGTTTTGAGGCCTTATGCAGTTACATCTTGAGAACAAAACCGCTCTGGTTACCGGCAGTGATCGCCGCACCGGAGAGATTATTGCCGACACGCTGAGCGCCGAGGGAGCCACGGTTATCTATCACGGGAACGATTTGGCGCCCGATAAGCCGCTATCGGTTTGCGGCCATATCGCCAGCGATGAAGGGTGCGAAGCCGTAGTCAGAGCAGTTGCCGAACTCGGTCATGGTATCGATATTCTGGTGAATAATTATGGGTCTGCAGATATGCATCGCTGGAGCACAGCGAATACTGACAAATGGCTTGAAATGTACCAAATCAATGTGTTGTCAGCGGCACGGTTGGCAAAGGCGTTTATGCCGGCGATGAAAAACGCTGGTTGGGGCCGGATCATCAACCTGGGTACGATTGGGTCACACCAACCGAACAATATTATGCCCGCCTACTACGCGGCCAAAGGCGCTCTGGCAACACTGGGCGTGAGCCTGGCCAAGGAACTCAGTGGCAGCGGCGTTACCGTCAACACGGTGGCTCCCGGGCTGATTCGCACAGAACAAGTCGAAGCCATGTTTAGAAAGCGGGCCAGTAAAAATGGCTGGGGGGATGCTTGGGAAGATATCGTTGCCAAGGTCGTTGAGACAGATTATCCAAACCCTTGTGGCCGCATTGCCGAGCGTGAAGAAGTGGCCGACCTGGTCACCTTCCTGTGCAGCCCGCGAGCGGATTTTATCAACGGACAAAACATCCGAATCGATGGCGGCGCGGTGCAATACGTGTAAGCGGTGATGCCTGAATCAGCGCGTTAGTAAGGAGTCCGTTCCGAGCAAACCGAGTTGCTTGGCAATGGATGGCGCTCTGAGCAACTGATCAGGCTGCCATTCAGCCAGCGGCTCATTAGCTGCCAGCCAGGCAACGACAGCCGCAATACTCTGTGGTGTGCAGGTTTTAAACTGCGACAGAGTGGCTTCATCTATGCCAGCGCTGCGCATAACTTCAGTGATGACTGTACCCGGCTCAATATTGAACACACGCAGGCCGGAGTCCGGGTGTTCAACCCGCAGCGCGCCGGCCATGCGCCCCAACGCTGCTTTTGACGATGGGTAAACAAAGTTCCACCCGCCTTTGTCCGCGGCTGCTGGTGGATTATGAAATGCCGTGTGCGACAGCATGTTCAGAATAGTGCCCTGCCCTCGTTCAAGCATACCGGGCAAGAACGCCTGGACCAGGGCCAGCGGTGTATAGACATTACCCTGGTACATCGCGTCGAGGTGTTTGCGTTCAAGATCCAGGGTTCGGGTGAGGTTCCCCTCACCCTGATAAATCGCATTGTTAAATAAGAAATCGATATGGCCGAAGTGCTGCAGCGCGCGTTCAGCCGCTGCCTGTATCGTATCTGGCTGCAGAACATCGGCCTGCAAACAAAGGGCTTCCTTGCCGTATGCCCGGACCGCCGAGGCCGTGGCTTCCAGGCTGCCCGGCAGGGGCATATGACCGGCCACGTAGTCCTGGCTCTCGCCTTCACTCATGGTGCGTGCAGTGATAGCGACGTTGTAGCCTGCTTTGGCCAGGGCAACAGCAGATTCTGCACCTATTCCTCGGCTGGCACCACTGATAAACGCTGTTTTGTCGCCAGACATATCGACCTCCTGATGGAAAAGTCGAATGCTAGCATGCTTGCTTACTCAGGCCATCTGCCCGGGCTTATCCATCCAGCAATCCCCATTTTCATTATGTAATGGTTTTCGCTCCTCACCTTTCATGCGGCCTGCTGACGGACGCAATTTGATGTCATCAATACCAAATATACAAAATGCAGAACTGCGCTTTGCTTGCCGGTCATGCTGCTCTTTATCTTGTACAGCACCTTGTGCCTCCAGCTCGGCTTGGCCATGTGTTTCGGCGTCAGGTGTTGCAGCAAACGCGCCCATTGCGCTCGCACCGAAGGCCAGTCCGCAGGCAAGCAGCAAAACAATCATGGCGGCGATAAATTGTGGAGTGGATGAGCGGCGTTGGCGTTGCGTATGATCGAGCAGGGCTTCACCGCGTTCGGCACGGATGCCACTGGTTTCTGAAATCGCTTGTTCTTGGTTTGACATCATCAGTATTCAGCATTTAGTTGGTGGAACAGTTCTTTGTGAACCAGTTCCGCTGCTTATTCCCTGAAGCTCTGAAAACGGCGTCTTGCCGCGTGATTTGCTTATAGTAATCACCCTAAAGTACTGAAAACAACGCCGTTTATCAACTAGCGGCTATTATTTGACCAAGTGTCGAGCAATATGCCCGGATTGAGCTAGCAGGCTCAGTCAGCGATAGGTAACCAGAGACTCGCCAAGCTGCCTACCCAGCACATCAAGAAAAGAATGATCATTGAAGTAAGACAGTGACACCTTCGCACCGCCCTGACTGTAGAAAAGTTGAGTAACAGAGCAATTAATCACGGGCTCGTAGAAGCGGTAAGTGTGCTCACCACTGAGCCCCAAAACCTGCGCAACAATGGTCGCTATTGTGCCACCGGATGCGAAAATTCCAATCGTTTTGCCCGAACCGTGGGCACTCATTACGTCGGACATAGCGTCACGTACACCGCGTGAGTAACTCGCCCAACTCTGGATCCGTTCATCCTGACATTGCTCTGAGACCCAAAAGTTAAACGACGCTTCCACTATTTTCTGGAAGCTCTTGCTGTCGGTGGCGCCAGAGTCAACGATCTGCTTCAGGGCCGGCTGATGTTTGATGAGCTCTGGTAACAGATACTTGATCTGTTCATCGTTCTGAATCTCGTTAAAACGCGGGTCAATGTGGTGATCAGGCAAGTCAGGCTGGGCGCTGATTGCCAGCTGCGCCGTTTTTTGCTGGCGTTGTAAATCGCCACTGTAGACCGCATCAAATTGAATATCGCAATCGCGGAAGTAATGACCCAGCACTTCTGCCTGGCGGCAACCCAGTGCAGAGAGCTGGTCGTAGTTTGCCGCGCCAAACGATGCCTGGCCATGACGGACCACATAGATCGTCGCCATCGCTAGGTTTTGTCCGCGTCTACGTTGTGCAGTGCCGTGATATCGAAAGACGGGATGTACATTTGCGGTGTTTTACCACCGTCAACAGGTAACACCACTCCGGTAATGAACGACGCTTGCGACGAGGCCAGAAAACAAACCGCTTCCGATACCTCTTCCGGTTCGGCGTGGCGTTGCATCGGAATAGACCCTGCAACCAGGTCACTGACTTTTTCGTTCTTGCGAAACGCCGCCTGCTGCCCCGGAGTGACAACCGATCCGGGCGCAACAACATTGAGACGCACGTTGAATGGCGCTGCTTCCATCGCCGCACAACAGGTAAACTGATTAACAGCGGCTTTTGAGCCCGAATACGCACCAGCCGCCATGCCGGCCCTGAGGCTGCTCACCGAGCTGATGTTGATAATGGACCCGGATCGGGCGGCCATCATTAACTTCATGGCCTCCTTGCAACCTATGAACACACTGTCCACCGACGCCGTAAAATTCGCCCGGAAGTCATCAATGGATTGATCCAGGACCATTCCGCCGATCACAGACGGGGCATTATTAACCAGCACGTCCAGCCGGCCATGCTCGGCATGGGTTTGTTGAATCAAATCCGCAAAGCCGTCCAGGTCATTCACGTCCAGTGCCGCGGCCGTCACGCTGCCTGTTTCGTCAGCAAGCTCCGCGGCCAACTCTTCCAGCTTTGGCTTGCGCCGTGCACACGCCACCACGTGAGCACCCTCACGGACCAATTGCCGTACTATGGCTCGGCCAATACCCAGACTGCCACCAGTAACAATGGCCACCTGCCCTTCAAAACGATTTGTCATATTCTTAAATATCAATAGGTTAAAAGACTTTTCTAGATTTTCTCTTACAAACTACCAAGCAATGCGCCACCGGTTGGCACACCAACTCCGGAGGTTACCAGCACGTTTTCGATGTGCTTGGCGGGCTGATTTACCGAGCTGCCGCGCACCAGTTTGGCCGCCTCAACAATGCCATTCACTCCGTGTATGTACGCTTCACTGAGCTGCCCGCCGTGGGTATTGGTCGGCAGACGCCCATCACTTCTCAATGCCCCGTCCAGTACAAACTGTGGTGCCTTATACGACTCGCAAAAGCCCCAGCTCTCCAGCTGCCACAACACAATAGGTGTGAAGGCGTCATAGATCACCGCTGCATCAATATCATCCGGTGTCAGCCCGCTCTGTTGATAGGCTTCTCTGGCCGCGATGTCCATGGATGGAATAGCGGCTATCTCGGGGCGATAAAAACTGGTCATTGACTCCATATTGGCTGCAGCCGCCTGACCCACGCCTTTAATCGCAACCGGCTTGTGCTTGAGGTCTTTGGCACGCTCTGCCGTGGTGATAATCACCGCACTGCCGCCGTCGCTCTCCAGGCAGCAATCGAGTAATTTCAGTGGCGACACAATCCGCTTGGCGTTCTCGTAATCGTCCAGCGTAAACGGCTGTTCATAGAACAGGGCCGCCGGGTTCTTCGCCGCGTATTCGCGTTGTACGTGCGCAATCTCAAACATCGCCTCCTGACATTGCTCGGTCAGATGCATATAGCGCTGCGAGTACATGGCAACCCAGCTGGCCGGTGTCATTAAGCCGTAAGGGGTATACCAGCCCCAGTGAATCGCATCAGCCGTAAGCAACGGGCCAGACACTCCTGAACTGTAGCGGTGACCCGAACGCCCATTCAAGGACCGATAGCACACAATGCATTCGGCCATGCCACTGGCCACCGCCATGACCGCCTGATGAATCAGCCCGGTCGCTGCACCACCTCCGTGAGGTACACGCGAGTAAAAGCGCAGATCGCCAATACCGACGGCGCGGGCAAGTTCGATTTCGTCCGTGTTATCCATGGTAAAGGTGGTCATTCCGTCAACGTCGCTTGGCTTCAGACCGGCATCTGCCAGCGCGTCACGGGTGGCTTCCGCGGCCAGCTGCAGCTCGGAACGACCCGAATTCTTTGAAAATTCGGTATTGGCAATTCCAACAATCGCCGTTTTATCGCAAATTGACATTCATAAACTCCAGTTTGGAAAGGTGGCTTGTATTTGCTGCGCTATGAACAGACCTCAGAGCAACTGAACGCTCACGCTACCTTCCATGTGCATGCCCCAAATATTGTTTTCGCCAGTGACGTTCACAGTCACAACCCTGTTGTCGTCGTCTTTTTCAGAAACTTCACCGGTCACTGTCATTACCATGCCCGGAACATTCGGTGCACCCAGTTTCACTTTCAGTGCTTTCATGACCGCTTCAGGCCCAGACCAGTCGGTTACAAACCGGGCCATTAACGCCTGACTGGTCAGGATATTCATAAACACATCGGGTAAGCCCATGTCCTGTGCAACCTTTGGTACGTGGTGACAAGGTTCAAAATCGCGTGTGGCCAGGGCACCACAGCTGATCAGGGAACTGCTAATATCGATGTCCAGGGCCGCTAACTTGTCGCCCACAGAAACGTCGGCATACTTCAATGTTTGATAATCCATTGCTACGCCTCCACCGGATAAAATTGCGGCAACATGGTTTTTTCGTCCACTTGCTCTACTTTGCCTTTCACTTTCATGCCGATTTTCACATCTTGCGAATCAATACCCACCACATTCGAAATAATTCGTGTGCCTTCAGCCAGACTGATTACCGCAACAATTAGCGGGTACTTGTAGCCGGGAAATTTGGGGTAGTGCATTTCGACAAAACTGAATATCTCGCCATCGAGGGTTGACTGCACTGAATCCCAATCCGTCGATTGGCACTCACCACACATTGGCCGCGGCGGGTGGCGCAAGGTCTGGCAATTCTTACAGCGTTGAATCAATACCTTGCCTTCATCGCAAGCATCCCACCACCAACCGTTATCCTGCCCTCGTGGCGCATGAATTCGGGTAGGGACTTCAAGTTCCTCGCTTGCTCCGCTGGCAGCGGCCTTAGGTGGTGCTTCCGGTGGTATAAACTTGAACACACGAAAACGTTGTGTGCCTATCAGCTCACCGGACTGGTTGGTGAATTTGGCCAGCGTCTGTAAAAAATAACCCCGGCCACGCGCCGTCACCTTTTGTTCGCTGATCTCTTCTATGATCGCGTCTTCAAACAGAGCGTCACCTATCTTGGCCTCGGCAAAGAATTCCTGGTCAACGTTCGTGCCCAGTGAACCGGTGAAGCCGTGTTGGTCAAAGTACGCAACCAGATCAGAAAGACCATCACTCGGGCGACCTTCCGCTGCCACCGCATAACCTTCCTGATTCCAGGCGTACATCATCGCGGGAGGTGCTATCAGCTCGCCACGTCGACTGCTGGCTGCCCACTCGGCATTGGTATAGGCGGGGTTCTTGTCGCCCATGACTTCGGCCCAATGGCGAATCATGGCTTCATTTACTGCGTCATAGGAACGCTTGGGTTCCGGGTGGAGCGGACGACCTACAAAGGTGTACAGCTCCTCTTCAAACGCTTGTCGTTCTTCAGGAGTCATTAATGGAATTCCGAGAGTCGGTTGCAAAACTCATCACTGCAGTCAGTGATGATCAATTCGGGCGCAAAGGATACCGCCGTGCCGCCGGCATTCCAAGGCGTTAACGGCTGCGCTGGCTGGCCAGTTGCAATAAATTAATCTTCAGATCGACCCAGTCCGCCGGGTTTTGCGACCACTGCGCCTCCCTGACACCACGATCGTGAGCGTCAGCCAGCGCTACCGGGACCAGTTTGCGGAGTAAATGCTGCACTTTCACGTCGTGCCCATTTGCTCTGGCCAGCTCGGCGAGTTCGGCGTCTTGCAAGCCTCTGCGCCAGGCTTTGAGGCGCATGGACGGAACCGGACCCGGTATGGCCGCAAACCCCACTTCAGGCAGCAGATTGCCGGGGTAAACAAGCACTCCATTGCCAAAGCGATCATCGCCCCGTTTATAGACGGGTAATCGGTAGGGAAATTCAATATCACCCAGGTTAACCGCCCACATCAGGTTGCCATCCAGCTGATAGCGCGCTGTAATGACGCCCCAGCTTCTCATGTCTATGCCGCTGGCATTTATGGCGTGCACACCAACCGAGGGATGGCCACTGTGGTAAAACCAGGCGCGCTCGCCCGCCTGCATTCGTTGCTGCAAAAACTCACTGGGCGCTGCGCTGGCATTTGGCACCCACAGCCGGGTGATGCCTACCAGATCGACCTCCTCGTCGCCCAACCACTGACGCGGGTCTGAGTGACTGGTCCACATCAGGTCGATCGGTACTTCATCTGCACCACGGTCGATGGCCTGCTGGACGTCCTGCATTGCCCTGTGCGCGTTCTCTATCAGCGTCCTTGATAGCTTGACGTCGGCCCCTGAATTATCAACCGGGCCGTCCACTTCGTCGAATACGTAGGCAAAGTAACGCGTCGACAGCCAGTTATTTGTCAATACCTCTTTCTGCCAGCGCGCGGAGTTACGTTCGAAGTGCCGCAACTCTGTGTCACTTGGTAGTTCGGTCACGCGGCCATTAAACACCTGCGGCCATGGCGTTCGCCACACCGATAATGGCGTGTTTTGACCCGGCCCTGTATACCCCTTGGCTGGCGAAAAAAGGCTGCCATCCAGCATCGGTCCCGCGTATTGTCTGTAGGCATCCCAATCGTCAACTGTCGGGTGATTCCAGCGCTCGATAAATACCATGCGATGTTGGTGGGCCATGCGCTGATAGCAGTGCGCCATGTCTATCCACGGTTGACTGGCTTTCAGTTGACCCACGCCTTCCTGGGCATAAGCGACATACACCTCACCGACTGCATCAATGCTGGGCTGGTCAGGCAGCGTCGCTTCATGCACGTGCAAGCTCACAGGCAAGCGGGTGCTTGTACCGGACGCCGACGTGACGATCAGGTAGCCCGTATAGTTGCCGGGTGGCTGGTTTGCCGGCACATAGAGATCTAACCAGATTGCGGTGTTTGAGCCAACCTCTTGCCTTACTCGAACAGTCTCAAACAGCGTTTGAGGTTGTTTGCAGCCGCTCGTTTGCGGTACCAACGCGTCCGGGTAATTGCCCGGCCAAGGCAAAACCGCACTCTTGGGCCCCCAGCTGTACGCGCCATCTTTAACCGGATGGTACCAGGCCTGGAACAAATCAGTATTCGCGCTGCTATCAAAGGTTCCTGCAGCTGCCTGCAATGGACTGAGCGTCACCGACAGCTGCTCGGCTGCACCTGCCAACAGCCGGTGCGCGATCAGCTGAAAAGCCACAACCTCGTTACGCGCGGCGTGCAGAACCACGCCACCCACTGAAAAATCGTAATTTTCGTGCTCATAGACCGGTGTCTGTCGATCTCGCAGTCTTAACATATCACTCGCGGGACATATCAGCAGCTGCTCTGAAAACGTCGTGCAATGGGTAATCGAGCCCTGCGGATACCCATGTTTATACAACGCCGCAAGCAGCATCACGCACACAAGAAGCAGTGCACACAGCGTCGCCCTGGTGTCTGCAGGCGCCATTAGAAGCTGCCTTCCAACTGAATTTCATACACCGGGCCAAATTTTCTGTGGCGGTTTTCACGAAAGTCCAGAGGACCATCCCTGCGCTCAACAAACACGGAACGTTCAAACTGATCGTAAGTATCGAAAATGTTGCGAATCGTCAGATTCAGTTTCATGCCATACACGTTCTTGTGCTCTGCAAATATTTTGGCTTCGCCCATATCACTGGCTGAATGACTGCGTTCATCCAGACGTAACACATCAGCTTCCCTGAACCGCGAGTAATTAACACCCCAGGCCCAGTCGCTGCCCGGAATATCGTGGCGTAATTCGGCAAAGAGATTACTGATCACATCCTCATTTATGCGCCGTTTTTCACCCGTTAGAGGATCGCTAAGTTCACTTCGCTGGAGCAAATAATCCAGCCGCAGCTGCGCACCCGGCAAGCCGGCTGCATCCAGATAAAAAGTCGATACCCATTGCATTCCATAGCGTTTCGCGGAATCAAGATTGCCCGCCGCTTCACTGTTACCGATGGGTATCTGATCTACGATATCCTCTATGTCCTCATACTTCAGGCGCAGCGACAGATTGCCGTTAACCCCCAGTTGTTGCTCCAACTGAAGTTCCAGCAGCCATGTTTGCGGCGGCACAAGTTGCGGGTTTCCAGCGGCTGCATTATTAGTGTCCAGGTCAACAGACGAAATAAAATCGAAGAAATTCAGCTGTCCAACCTCTCTGGCGAGTCGGGCACTCAGCAAGGTAGCGGGGTGCAGCTGATGACTGAGGCTAAGCTGCCCCTTGGGGCGTGTGAATTCACGCTGCAATCCTGAGTTGCCGGATTGTTGCAGACTCGATCGTTCCATGCCCATGGTAAGCTGGACTCTGCTGCGCGGGCCAAGCGCCCTGCCGTGGCTTATACTGGCTTGATAACGCCTCTCTTCCACGCGTGAGCTGCCATTGGCAATCTCGTTGCTGATCAACGGGTCACCATTCTGACTCGATAACACTGTCGAATTCGCATCGATAAAATTGAATACACCCTCGGCAGCCAGCTGCCAGGTCTGAGCACGCTCAACCCCCCAGGCGTATTCACCACGCAAGATACTCTCGCCGGCGTTCGACCTCCGTTTAAACACCTGCCGGCTGCGCTCTGTTTGGTCGACATCAAATACCGTGGTGGTGGCAGTTCTCGGCGCGCGCTCGAACCGCTGATAGGCGATCAGCTTTACAGTCGCATCATCCAGCGCAAACAGGTAATCCCCGCTAAGCTCGGCTACCCACTTGTTGTCAACAAAATCAAAATAGCGCAGGCTGGGTGTGCGCCCATCTTCCGGCAGTCTGTAAGAGCTTTCATCGTTATCAGTCCGCGTCTGCCGGTATGACAGTGAGATATTCGCGATGTCGCCAGAATCTGGTGCCCAAGACAATGCCAACGCGCCAGCGGGTCGGTCCGTATTGTAGGTAACAAACTCATCGCGCGTTTCCAGTAGCTCATCATCAGGGCCGTACACGTTCTCATCCCCCCAATGACCCAGCCTGTCCTGTTTGTTCTGAGCATTTACTCGCCAGGTCCAATCTCTAACAGACCCGGTCATCGATGCCTCAAACCGTGGCCAAACAGAGTCAATGCGGTCCCGATGATGGGTGCGCCATAGCCATGTACCACTGGCTACTGTTTCACTCACCTGCACATCAGCCACATCACCACTGAGCCCAGGTATGCCCAGGCTTGCACCATCACGGATGATTATTTGAGTCACTGCACTGGCTGGCAGGCGGGAGAGTTCGGCCAACGCGCTGTCTTGTTTACCCGAAGAACGCGCACCATTAATCAGAACATTACTGGAGGCTTGCCCCAACCCACGCGAGTCTTCAATCTCTCGCGGCAAAAAACCGGGTACCTGATTGAGCATATCGCGCGCAGTGCGCGGTGCAAATCGATCGAAGTAACTGGCCGGGTAGACCTGGCCCAATGTCGAGGGCGCAGAATCAGCCGGTAGAGTGTCCGCAATTGCGGTCGCGCGCAGCACCAGCAAGCCGGTAAGCAACAGCAGACGCACAGAGCACGCAATGAAAAAATGGTCTCTCACCAACACTGCCATGAGTGGAAAAGAACGGGGTCTGCTGGAGAGGCCGGATGTGAACCGGGCGGAGTGTCTACCGAGTGATTGCAAGCCTCTTGTATCTACCACAACGCTACTCTAGTGTCCCTTAACATAAGTTCGTACCATTTAGAGCCAGCACAATGGCGTTCTTCTAGGCGTGTTCCGCAGGGAATATCGACTATATTGGCAAGGGACACAACGACGAAGAACGCCATTGTGCTGGCTCCCGGAGGGCCCGCCATTCGAGGCCTCCAGCTTCGTTGGACTCTTTGCGAATAGAGCCCGCTAGAGCCTGCCCCGCGAGCGACGCGAGTGTTTTGGGTATTCACTGCAGAGTTCGCCTCGCTGGAGGCCTCGAATGACCGGCTAAATGGTACGAACTTATGTTAAGGGACACTAGTAACGCCACATTGATAATGTGCACACCGTGAATCTGGTGCCCGGACCCGGACTTGAACCGGGACGGTGTTGCCACCGAGGGATTTTAAGTCCCTTGCGTCTACCAATTTCGCCATCCGGGCTATTAGTGGAGGCGCGGGTCGGAA
Organism: Gammaproteobacteria bacterium; assembly: GCA_030429735.1. Lineage (GTDB taxonomy): Bacteria > Pseudomonadota > Gammaproteobacteria > Pseudomonadales > JAUIET01 > JAUIET01. Next base: position 8,237 of record JAUIET010000008.1, on the reverse strand, counting down.
TCGAACCGGCGTATACGGAGTTGCAGTCCGCTGCATAACCACTCTGCCACCGCGCCTTAAACAACGTTCTCGAGGAACGTAAACGCAGTGGGGTCAGGCCTCACATTTCACATAGCCATTCGAACTAGCGAGGCTCACTGCTAAATGGAACCATGTGAAATGTGAGACCTGACCCCACTGCATGCAATCTTCTGATACAAGCTGCGTGCCTGCCGCGCTGAAAGACCTGGAGCGGGAAACCGGGTTCGAACCGGCGACCTCAACCTTGGCAAGGTTGCGCTCTACCAACTGAGCTATTCCCGCATGAAAACGATGTCTTCAAAGCGGGGCGCATTGTATCCAGCGACCTGCAGCCGGTCAACTGTACACCGCGGGTATTGTGCAGATTTCAGATTTGCGGAACCGCGTTGCGGGCTCGAGCGAAAGCTTCCAGCGCAAAGTCCACATCGGCATCGCTCAGGGCCGCCGACATCTGGGTGCGAATTCGAGCCAACCCCTTAGGCACCACCGGATAGGAAAAGGCAGCTACGTACACACCATTGTCCACCACAGCATTCGCAAACCGCGCAGCATACTCAGCATCGTGCAGCATAATGGGCACAATTGGGTGTTCCCCGGGCAACAACTCAAAGCCCAATGACACCAACCCGTCGCGAAAACGCTGAGTATTGCGCTGCAAACGCGCGCGTAACTCAGCGCCACGGCTGGCAATTTCAAGCGCGGCCAGTGCGCCGGCAACAACCGGTGGTGCTACCGTATTCGAAAACAGATACGGTCGGGAACGCTGCCTCAATAATTCAACAATCGGTGCTTTCGCACTGGTAAAGCCACCACTGGCCCCACCCAGAGCCTTACCCAGCGTACCTGTAATAATATCCACCTTACCAAGGCACGCGCTGCGCTCGTGGCTGCCGCGGCCCTGCTCCCCCACAAACCCGGTGGCATGGCAATCATCAACATGTACCATCGCATTGTATTGTTCCGCCAATGCGCAAATAGTGGCTAAGTTGGCAAAAGTACCGTCCATGGAAAACACACCGTCAGTTGTGATCACCTTGAAACGCGCGCCTCGCTGATCCGCGTCTTTGAGCTGCTGCTCGAGATCAAGCATGTCGTTGTTTCGATAGCGAAAGCGTTGTGCACGACTCAATCGCACGCCATCAATTATACTGGCATGATTCAAAGCATCCGATATAACCGCATCTTCAGGTCCAAGCAAGGTCTCAAACAAACCGCCATTGGCGTCAAAACAGGAAGGGTACAAAATAGTATCTTCCGTGCACACATAGTCGCTGATGCGACGCTCCAGCTGCTTGTGCAAGGTTTGCGTGCCGCAAATGAAGCGCACCGAGGCCATGCCGTACCCCCAATCCGCCAGCCCTTTGAGTGCCGCGGCATTGACGTCAGGATGTTGCGCCAAACCAAGGTAATTGTTAGCGCACAAATTCAGCACTTGTCGTGATTGTTGCTGGTCGAGCACATCAACGTGCGCGCCCTGAGGGCCGGCAATAGTACGTTCGTTTTTATACAAGCCGCTTGCTTTTATGCCATCCAACTCGCGGTGGATGTGCTCAAGATAGGCATCAGTCATGGAATCCTCTTTTACGCAATAAGGGGTCGGTCACGGCGGTTAAGCATCCCAGTTAAGAATGACCTTGCTGGCTTCACCTGAATTCATCGCATCGAATCCTTGCTGAAAGTCGCTATACGCCAGACGATGGGTGATCACCGGAGAAATATCCAGACCCGATTCAATCATGACTGACATTTTGTACCAGGTTTCATACATCTCGCGACCGTAAATCCCTTTCAAGGTCAGCATATTGAAAATCACAGTATTCCAGTCTATCGCAGTGTTTTCTGAGGGTATTCCCAGAATGGCCACCTTGCCTCCATGGCACATGTTGTCCAACAGCTCATTGAAAGCGGCCGGACTGCCGGACATCTCCAGCCCCACGTCAAAGCCCTCCGACATACCCAGTTGTTGTTGCACATCGCGCACGGATGCATTCTGTACATTCACTGTTACATCTGCACCCATCCGTTGGGCCAATGCCAGGCGCGCGTCATTCAAATCAGAAATCACCACATGTCGTGCACCCGCGTGCTTGCACACAGCAGCCGCCATTGCGCCAATGGGGCCGGCGCCAGTAATCAGCACATCCTCACCGAGCAAGTCGTATTGCAGCGCGGTATGCACCGCGTTGCCAAACGGGTCAAACAGTGCCGCAACGTCCAGATCAATACCAGAGCTGTGCTCCCACACATTAGACATTGGCAAGCTCATGTATTCGGCAAAAGCGCCCGGTCGATCAACACCAATGCCGCTGGTAAATGCACAGAGGTGCCGCCGGCCGGCCATACAGTTACGACAGCGACCACAGACAACGTGTCCCTCTCCGGACACGATTTGGCCCGGATAAAAATCAACGACATTTGAGCCAACCTCGACAATTTCACCAACAAACTCATGCCCGACTACCATCGGCACCGGAATGGTTTTGCGGGCCCAGCTGTCCCAGTTGTAAATGTGCATATCCGTGCCGCATATCGCGGTTCGCAGAACGCGAATCAGTACATCATTTATGCCGGGTTCGGGTTCCGGAACATCGTCGAGCCATAGCCCTTTGCTGGCTTCCTTCTTTACGAGCGCTTTCATGATTTTCGATATACAAGAAACTTTCCAGTATAATAAACGATAACAATCCACTAAAAAAGATATTAATCCAGCATACAGGAATTTAATGAGCCGTAACGACCCTTCCTGCCAACTTTTATGTGAGAGAGTGCTGGCACTCCGGCAACACCACAATTACACCCTGGATCAATTGGCAACCGCGTCGGGTGTAAGCCGGTCGATGCTCAGCCAGATTGAACGGGGCAACGCTAACCCAACGCTGGCGGTAACGCGGCGAATTGCGCAAGCATTTGGCCTGAGTATCGGCGAACTGGTTGACGATCCCGGTGCTTCATCGCCAATTGACATCGTCCGAGGCGACGACGCAGCCAGCCTGTTTCGCGCCGACAAGGAATGCCAGATACGCACCTTGTCACCGTTGCACATGGAAAAAAGCGTTGAATTCTACGAATTATTGCTGCAGGCAGGTGCAGAACTGGCGAGTGCCGCACACTTTGATGGAACGCGGGAGCTGTTTACTGTGGCTCAAGGCTCCGCGCGCATTATCAGCGGCGGTACGGATAGCAATCTGAACAGCGGCGATTCCGCGCATTACCGCGCTGATAGCGAGCACTCGATCGTCAACACAGGCGACAGTGAGCTTCGTGGCTACCTGGTTGTTATGTACAAATAACGGCTTAAAGCGAGTTGTTGTATCACTTCTCAAGTCTTAATTCAGGAGCAGCCGCGCGCAGATATACGAACATCGACCAAATCGTGAGAATCGCCGCGGCATAAAGCAGCACATACCCTATGTAGACCAGCTCAGGCACCAGGTTTTCCCCGGCTGCCAGAAACACGCCAATGGCGGTCATTTGGAAGCCTGTTTTCACCTTACCCACATAGGAAACCGCCACGCTGGTACGCTTGCCCAAATCAGCCATCCATTCGCGCAAGGCAGACACCAGTATTTCGCGGCTGATAATGATGCACGCTGGCACTGCAAACCATGGGCTGGCGTGCAATTCCACCAACAGTACCAGCGCAACGGCAACCATCAGCTTATCCGCCACAGGATCCAGAAACGCGCCGAATGGTGTACTTTGGTCCCACTTACGCGCCAGATAGCCATCCAACCAATCGGTAATGGCGGCCAGAATAAAGATCAGCGTTGCGACCAAAAAATGCCACTTGAATGGCCAGTAGAACACCAACACCAAAGCGGGTATAAGCAGCACTCTGAGCAAGGTCAGGGCATTTGGAATATTCATTACTGGCCTAATTGGAAAACGTCAGTGTACCGCTCTCAGTCTAGGAGAGGACTAATCGCTGTGTAAACTGTTATAAATATCACTTGCAGTTTTTTCGCTGATTCCTGGCACTTTGCTCAGGTCTTGAACACTCGCGCGCTGAATTTCCTGCAAGCCTCCGAAATACCGTAACAGAGCATGACGGCGCTTGCTGCCAACTCCTTGAATCGACTCCAGTTCCGAAGTATTGCGCTTTTTCGCGCGTCGTGCGCGATGACCTGTAATTGCAAATCGGTGAGATTCATCGCGTACCTGTTGAATCAAATGCAGAGCAGACGAATCAGCGGCCAGTACCAGCTCATCTCGACTGCCCGCTTTAATAATGTGCTCCATACCGGCCTTGCGGGTTGGCCCTTTGGCCACTGCAAGCACACAGAGGTCGGTAAGCTCTAACTCGCGCAACACAGCTTCGGCTTCACTTAATTGACCCTTGCCACCATCTATCAGAACAATATCCGGCTTTCGTCCCTCGCCTTTCTGCAGGCGTGCGAAGCGTCGGCGCAGAGCCTGCGCCATCGCCGCGTAATCATCTCCTGCCTGCACTCCTTCAATGTTAAACCGGCGATAGTCAGTTTTTCGCGCCCCAGAAAGATCAAACACAACGCAAGACGCCACGGTGGCTTCACCCGAGCTATGGCTAATATCGAAACATTCGATTCGTTGCGGAAGTTCACTTAACTGCAAAGCTTCTTGCAAGGCCTCAAACCGGGTAGCAATGCTTTGCCGGTTGGCCAGTCTCGCTTCCAGATTTTGTTGTGCTGCGGTGCTCGCCAGCTTGACCCATTCAGCCCGATTTGAGCGCACTTTGTGACTGACGGATACCTTGCGGCCAGAGTATTCGCTGAGCGCTGAAACCAGCACATCGTGGTCGGGAATGTCCTGATCGATCACGATGTCGCGCGGTACTTCCCTGGCCATACCACCGAGATAGTATTGACTGATGAAGGAAAACAACAACTCCGCACTGCCCTCTTCCAGCTTGGGCGCGGGATAGTAACTGCGGCTGCCCAGCACACGCCCGGCACGCACGAACAGAACATGCACACAAGCGATACCCGAGGCCTGGCTTGCGGCTAATACATCAACATCCCCGCGTTTGCCTTCAATATACTGCTCGTCCTGCATTCGACGAAGATCGGTCAGCTGATCGCGAATCAGCGCGGCACGCTCAAACTCCAGATTCGCTGAAGCAGTCTCCATTCGCTCGGCCAGTTCCTTCAATAGCTGCTGGTCCTGGCCATTCAAGAACATGCGCGTAAACCGGACATCATCGGCATATTCTTCTGCGCTGACTTTTGCAACACAGGGGGCTGTGCAGCGATCAATTTGATGCTGCAAGCATGGGCGGGATCGATTTCGATAGTAGCTGTCATCGCACTGACGCACCCTGAATACCTTTTGCAAGTGATGCAGGCTCTCGCGCACGGAGCCCGCACTCGGGTACGGGCCGAAATACTCACCCTTGGCGCGTTTAATACCTCTGTGAAAACCCAGCCTTGGAAATTCGTGGTCGCTAAGATATATATACGGGTAAGACTTGTCATCGCGCAGCAATATATTGTATTGCGGCCGGTGCGTTTTAATCAGGTTCTGCTCGAGAATCAGTGCTTCCGCTTCACTGTTGGTAACCGTTACCTGGATACTGTCTATTTTGCTGACCAGCGCGACTGTTTTGCTGTTTAAACCGCGATTTCTGAAATAGCTGGAGACTCGGTTCTTAAGATTCTTTGCCTTACCTATGTAAAGCACGTTCGAGTCAGCGTCCAACATCTGATAGACGCCAGGTCGGCGCGTCAAAGATTTGAGGAATGTTGCAGAATCAAAAGGCTGCGCTGCGGTCACAGAGCGGGCACTCCGGGCTACTATGGTTGTCTATTCTAACCCGTCTTCAATCAATCCGTAGCGTACGGCAAGTAATGCCAGTTCAACATCGCCTTTGATTTCCAGCTTTTCAAACAGACGATAACGATAACTGTTCACTGTTTTGGTCGAGATACTGAGTTTTTCAGCAATGTCTGGCACTTTATCGCAGGCAATAATCATCATGGCAATTTGCAGCTCTCGCTCGGACAACTGCGCGAAAGGCGACTCATCCGGACTTTGGCTAAACGGCTTCAACGCCATGTCCTGCGCAACTTCCGGGCTGATATAACGTTGCCCACTGTTGACTTTTCGCAGTGCATCCAACATTTGATCAGGTGTGGCCGCTTTGGTGATAAAACCCTTTGCACCGGCCTGTATCACTTTGGTTGGGAACGGGTCATTCGGATACGCCGACAATGCGATAACCTTGATGTTCGGGTCGAATGCCGCAATCTTTCGTGTCGCCGCCAGGCCGCCAATGCCCGGCATGCGGACGTCCATCAGAACAATATCGGGTTGCAGTTGCCGACACAACTTAACCGCTTCTTCGCCAGTGGCTGCCTGCGCAAGTACTTCAACATTTGGCGCGTCAGATAGCATACGCACAATACCCATACGCACAAGATCATGATCATCAGCCACAACTACGGTGATCATTGTTCACCTCTCACAACACGGTTCCAACTGCAGCGTGGCTTTATCCGCCACTATTTTTGCTTAGCCATCCATGTGCTATTTTCTTTTTTATTGCGCACCAATTCTTGCCGTTGGCTACGCACCACCCCAAGCGTGCAACACTACGCACCAGACGCTCCGGTCTAGGTTACCACTGCGTGCGCACCTCGCGCTAGTATATTCTGGGTTCAATCTCGAGATCGATGCCGAAAAGTGCCAGGATACTGCTCTGAATGCGTGCTGCAAGATCCAGCAATTCGGCTCCTTGGGCGTTATTGTGATTTACTAACACCAACGCCTGTTCTCGATGCACCCCTACACGGTCCTCCTGCACGCCGCGCCACCCGGCTTGATCAAGCAGCCAGCCCGCCGCAACCTTGAACTCATCACTGCTACTGGTGGGGTAGTACACCACATTAGAATAGTGTTCGCACAAGCGTTGCATCGTTTTTTTTGATACCACGGGGTTCTTAAAGAAGCTTCCGGCATTGGGCAAACTGTCTGGGTCTGGCAACTTTCGGCGCCGGATAGCTACCACGGCATCTCTCACCTGAGCCGGCGACGGCGTTAACAAGTCGCCCAGCTCCTGTCGCAATGCAGCGTACTCAATATTCACCTCACTGTGCAATCGCAAACTGAAATCAACTGCCGTGATCACTACCTTATCGTTCAATTGGCGTTTGAAAACACTGTCTCTATAGCCAAACTCGCATTGTGCCGCGCTGTAGTTCTGCGCTTTGCCGCTCTCGATCCAGCGAAAATGGACACGCTCAACGAATTGATTCAGCTCCACTCCATAGGCGCCGATATTCTGCACTGGCGCAGCACCCACACTGCCTGGAATTAACGCCAGATTCTCCAGACCGTAATAACCGGCCGCCAGGCAATGCTCAACAAGGTCGTTCCAATTCACGCCCGCCGATACCCTAACGATGACTCGATCTGCACTCTTCGACAACACACGAATACCTCGCGACGCAATTCGCACACACACCGGTATGGGTTTGCCTGAAAGAACAATATTACTGCCGCCACCCAGAATCAGCGGTATCTCGCCAATATTCGAGCAATGCTCAAGAGCGGCAACCAGCTGGTCTTCATTGCTCGTATCAAAAAACAGTTTTGCAACAGCAGGCAATGCCAGGGTATTGAAACTGGCGAGTGGTTGGTCGTATTCAGTTTGCAGCGTTTTCACCAGAACGAATATGGGTCAGTAAATCGTTGCAGGCCGTTTCTACCAAATCAAGAACCAGTTCAAACCCCTTTTCGCCTCCGTAATATGGGTCGGGTACTTCAACATAATTGACGTCGTTTGCGAACTCCAGCAATAATCCGGTGCGCCCTTGATAATGGCTTGGTTTTAAGGATTCAATCACGTCCAGGTTATCCTGATCCATACCCAGAATATAGTCAAAACGTTCGAAATCCTGTTCTGTCAACTGCCGCGCACGTAATTGCTTCAAATTGTAGCCACGAGCCGCTGCCGCCTGCATGGCACGCTTGTCCGGGGCGGCTCCGACGTGCCAGGCACCGGTACCTGCGGAATCAACAACAATGCGTTCTGACTCACCCAGCTCGCGGACCATGTGCGCAAATACGCCATGCGCAGTTGGCGACCGACATATGTTACCCATACAAACAAACAAAACCTGCGTTGCCATACTAGTGTCCCTTAACATAAGTTCGTACCATTTAGCCCGTCATTCGAGGCCTCCAGCGAGGCGAACTCTGCAGTGAATACCCAAAACACTCGCGTCGCTCGCGGGGCAGGC
>JAUIET010000002.1 GCA_030429735.1 Gammaproteobacteria bacterium | reverse complement strand
GTCCAGGCGAGCCTATGGCTTCAGAAACTTTGAAAACTATCGAATGAGAGTACTGGCCCACTGTGGGTGGGATGGTATGATCAATCGGGTTTAATGAGTGCCCATCCCCCGTTAATGGGGTAGAGCCTGCTCTGGTCCCTTTTTTGTTTTCATCTGGCGGAGAGGGAGGGATTCGAACCCTCGATGGGAGTTAAAGCCCATACTCCCTTAGCAGGGGAGCGCCTTCGACCACTCGGCCACCTCTCCAAAATCGGGCGGCATGATACCACAAAGGTATTAAAGTGCTAGCCGCGCAAACAGAGGTTCAGGAACTGGGCGTGTCGCGTTTTTCCTTCTGAATTCGCTGGTAGATTTCTTCGCGATGCACGGCCACTTCTTTTGGTGCGTTGACCCCCAGGCGCACCTGGTTACCCTTAACGCCCAGCACGGTTACTGTGACGTCATCGCCAACCATCAGTGTTTCACCAATTCGCCGAGTAAGAATCAGCATATATGTTCTCCAGACCTAAGTTCTTATTTTCGCATAATTTTACGATTAGTGCGCCAGCCATGGACACAATTTAGACAAAAAGTGAGGTTAAATAGTGCCACACTTCAGCCCTGCTCTAACTCAAACGCATCGTGCAAGGCACGAACGGCAAGTTCCAGAAATTTTTCATCAATCACCACTGAGATTTTTATCTCAGACGTTGTAATCAGCTGAATGTTCACATTATGTTGGGCTAAGGCGCTGAACATTTTGCTGGCCACACCGGCGTGGGATCTCATACCCACACCGACAATGGATAACTTGGCAATTTTATCGTCTGAACGCACCTCAGTGGCCCCCAGACTTTCCGCTGTATTTTGCAATATCTCGGCAGCACGTGCCATGTCGTTTCTATGAACTGTGAATGTCAGGTCGGTTGAATTGTCTTCCGCCACATTCTGCACAATCACATCAACTTCTATATTGGCTTCACTGATAGGGCCCAAAATGCGATAGGCAACGCCGGGCGTGTCAGGAATGCCTGCCACCGTCAGCTTGGCTTCATCCCGGGTAAAGGCGATACCGGATATAACAGGTGCTTCCACGTCGCTTTGATCCTCCAGTGTAATTAATGTGCCCGGACCCTCATCGAAGCTGGACAGAACACGCAGCGGAACCGAGTACTTTCCGGCAAACTCAACTGCCCGAATCTGCAGCACCTTGGAGCCCAGGCTGGCCATTTCGAGCATTTCTTCAAACGTAATTTTGGTCAATCGACGGGCACCTTTCACCACCCGCGGGTCGGTAGTGTACACGCCATCCACGTCGGTGTAGATCTGACACTCTTGTGCTTTCAATGCGGCGGCCAGCGCAACCGCCGTGGTGTCCGACCCTCCACGGCCCAAGGTGGTGATGTTGTTGTGCTCGTCAACGCCTTGGAAACCGGCAACCACCACAACATTGCCACGGCCCAGGTCGGTCTGTATGCGCTCATGGTCGATGTTCTTAATACGTGCTTTGGTGTGTGCGCTGTCGGTCAGAACGCGCACTTGCCCACCGGTATACGATACGGCCGGGCAGTCTCGGCTGTGCAATGCCATGCTAAGCAAGGCCGTCGTGACCTGCTCTCCGGTGGACAGCAATACGTCCAGCTCTCTCCCGGTTGGCTGTGCCTGACATTGCTCGGCCAGCGCGATAAGCCTGTTGGTTTCGCCGCTCATTGCTGAAACCACCACCACTACGTCATTGCCTTCGGCTCGCCAACGCGCGACACGATCGGCCACGGCCTGGATTCGCTCTACCGAACCGACTGATGTTCCACCGTATTTTTGGACGATTAAAGGCACTGTTTATTCACACTATATCGCGCAGGCGTCAACAACAACGAGCCGCGAAAAAAGGTCGGCAATTAAACACCAATTTGGATACAAATTAAAGCGTTACAATTTAGGTACGCGCGGCAACCCAGTCTTTCACCGCTTGCAAGGCGGTTGAAACCGCGCTTGGATCACTACCTGCACCCTGCGCCATATCGTCGCGGCCGCCGCCTTTGCCGCCCACCAATGGCGCGATATCGCGCATGATCGCACCGGCTGGGTATCTGGCCGACAAATCCTTGGTCACACCACTGATCAGCGACAACCTGCCGTTTTGTTCACTGGCCAGGAAAATCACCGCACTGCCCAATTTGTCTTTCAACTGATCAAGCGTTCCGCGCAGCGCTTTTGCGTCTACCGAAGGGACCGACGCGGCCAGAACGGGTACCTCGGCGATGGTTTCCACCTGCTGACTCAAATCCGACCCAGCCGAGTTCGCCACCTTCAGCTTCAACTGGTCAAGCTGCTTGTGCAATTGCTTCTGCTCCGAGAGTAGCTGTCTGGCCTTTTCCTCCAGACTCTCGGCATCGGTCTTCAATACACTCGCCAATGCGGCCACCCGCTGCTCCGCCGCCCGCATTTGATTGAAAGCCCGCTCACCGGTCACCGCCTCAATACGTCGCACACCGGCAGAAATTCCAGATTCAGACGTAATCCGCAGCAGCCCTATATCACCTGTGCGCTTGACGTGTGTACCACCACACAGCTCAACGGAGTAGTCGCCACCCATCGTCAGCACCCTGACCTGCTCGCCATATTTTTCGCCGAACAAAGCCATCGCTCCTTTTTCCATGGCCTGATCAATCGGCATTAGCTCGGTTTCAACCTCGGAATTGTTGCGTATCTCCCGGTTTACTTCATCTTCAATGCGCTGCAGCACTTCGGCACTCACTGCGGTGTTATTTGCGAAGTCAAAGCGAAGGCGATCGGCATCAACCAGCGATCCTTTCTGGGTTACATGGTCACCCAGCGCGTTGCGCAGCGCTGCATGCAATAGATGAGTTGCCGAGTGATTACGCGCAGTAGAGTCCCGTTTGTGCCGGTCAACCACTGCCGTGAGCTGTTGACCCACCGTTACCGTACCTTCGATCAGTTCACCATGATGGGCATGGTGAGCGCCAAGCTTACTGGTATCACTTACACGAAACCTGAGGCCATCGGCTTCCAGCATGCCAGTGTCACCAACCTGCCCACCGCTTTCTGCGTAAAACGGAGTAGCGTCTAAAATGAGTATCGCCTGCCCTGCTTCGCTCATCTGGTCCACTTTTTCGCCATCGACAACAATGGCAGTAATTCTAACGATTTGGTCAAGTCGCTGGTAGCCAGTAAATTCGGTTTCACCAGCCAATTGCAGCCCGGCTGCATAGTCAACGTTAAACTGGCCGGCGGCCTTGGCCATGGAACGCTGTTTTTCCATGCAGGCTTCGAACCCCGCCATGTCTACGCTCAGATTACGTTCGCGGGCAATATCGGCCGTCAGGTCTACTGGAAAACCAAAGGTGTCATACAGACGAAACGCAATTTCGCCACTGATTACCTTGCCAGCCAAGGTCTCAAGATCCTGTTCAAGAATTCGCATTCCCTGGTCCAGCGTTTTTGCAAACTGCGCTTCCTCCGCTCTTAATACCGAGCTGATATGCGCCTGCTGCTCAGCAAGCTCGGGGTACGCCGCACCCATTTGTTCAACCAGCGCTGGCACTAATTTGTGGAAAAACGCGCCTCTGGCACCCAGCTTATTACCATGCCTGATTGCGCGGCGGAGAATGCGCCGCAGTACATAGCCGCGGCCTTCGTTACTGGGCACCACTCCATCAACCACCATAAACGCACAGGAACGAATATGGTCTGCAATCACTTTCAGCGAATTGCTCGACATGTCCTTGACATCACACACATCGGCCACGGCATGTAACAACGCCTGGAACAGATCAATATCGTAATTGCTGTGCACGTTTTGCATAACCGCAGCAATTCGCTCCAGGCCCATGCCGGTATCCACCGAGGGTTTTGGCAACGCAGTCATGCTGCCATCTGCCGCTCGGTTAAACTGCATAAACACCAGGTTCCAGATTTCAATGTAACGGTCGCCATCTTCATCCGGGCTGCCAGGCGGCCCACCGGGTACGTCAGGACCGTGGTCGTAAAACAACTCGCTGCAAGGCCCGCATGGGCCCGTATCGCCCATAGACCAAAAGTTATCTTTTTCACCCAAACGCGAAAAGCGCTCGGGGTTTACCCCTATTTCATTTAGCCAGATATCTTCGGCTTCCTGATCCTCTTTATAAACCGTTACCCACAGTTTTTCTTCGGGCAAGCCCAGGGTGCCGGTCAGAAACTGCCACGCATACTGAATGGCTTCGCGCTTAAAATAGTCACCGAAGCTGAAATTGCCGAGCATTTCAAAAAATGTATGGTGACGTGCGGTATAGCCGACGTTCTCAAGATCGTTGTGCTTGCCACCGGCCCGCACACAGCGCTGTGACGTAGTCGCTCTGCTGTAAGGACGTGGATCGGTTCCCAAAAACACATCTTTAAATTGCACCATGCCTGCATTGGTGAATAACAGGCTCGGATCATTGCCAGGCACCAATGAGCTGCTACTGACCCGCTCATGACCATGTTGCTCAAAGTAGCTTAGAAAAGCCTCGCGAATTTCTGCGCTGTTCATATCTGTTCCAGTGACAACATTACTTCGCCAGCTTCTCATCCGTGGTCAGCACACGCGCCTGATCTTCCAACATCACCGGTATGCCATCGCGTATGGGATAAGCCAGACCACTGGCCTTACACACCAGTTCCTGTTTTTCTCGATCATAGCTCAGCGGCGCCTTGCTGACCGGGCACACCAAAATACTCAACAGCTTTTTGTCCAGCATAACGTCCTCTCGACAATTACATGCAATTTTAAATTGGCACTCTACTCGGCTTAAGCCGCCCTATTCCGAGCCAGATTGTGACGGCAGCATGGGCGGCACCAACAATTCCGGATCAACACGAGCGTCGCGCCAGTTCATCCGCCAATCAAGGTGCGGCCCTGTCGCTCGGCCAGTAGCACCCACTTCAGCAATCAGGTCGCCGCCCTGCACAGTTTGCCCGGGTTCCACCAAAATTTTGCTCAAATGCAAGAAGGATGAACTCAGTCCGTGGCCATGATCGATGATCAAAGTACCGCCCGAGTAAAACATGTTCTCATGCACCATGCTGACAGTTCCTGCCGCTGGCGCACGCACTTTCGCACCAACAGGCGCGGCAACATCCACGCCATAGTGCGGCCGGCCCGGCACGCCATTATAGACGCGCTGGCTGCCATATACACCAGTGATTGGCCCCTTTATTGGCCATACGAATGGCTGTAAGAAGTTCTCTTGCGTTGATCTCAGCGCCCGCGCCTCGCGCACCATTGCGCTCTCTTGCCGAATTCGGCTCAAGTCGTTCTGATTTGGGTTCATGATCTTGCGCGAAATACCCTCAACGCGCTGTATTCGGTACTCGCGGGCCTTGACCTCATAACGATGATTATCGCGCTGCCCGTCACGTTTGAGCACCGTTAACACCAGGTCATCTCCATGATCCCTGTCCAGGCCAATGATAAAGCGCCGGTCTGAACTCAACGGCAGGTGCTGCTCGCCCAGGTACACCGCTTGTTCATCCTCGCCCAGCTGTCCAATCAGTACCGCCCCTTGCTGCACTGGTGTATTCAGCTCCAGCGCAATTGCCGACACACACCACAGCTGCAGCGTGGAGACAAGCAGTGCAACTCTCAATCCGATGTTCTCGCGCACGCGCACCCTCCTGCGTTGAAAACGGCTATTTTACCGCTCATGCCGCCCTCTCTGGCGCGTACCAGCTAGCTATAATATTCACATGGGACGATACCGGAAACCGATGCCACGAGGCTCGGCGTATATTACGGCGGCGGGGGAAAAAGCACTGCGCGCCGAGCTTCATCAGCTGTGGAAAGTGGAACGCCCGGTGGTCACCGCCGCCGTATCTGAGGCCGCCAAACAGGGTGATCGTTCAGAAAATGGCGACTACATTTACGGTAAACGTCGCCTTGCCGAAATTGATCGGCGGGTTCGCTTTCTTGGCAAACGCCTTGATGAGGTACAGGTTGTCGACCGTGTGCCCGACGACCAGAGCAGAGTGTTCTTTGGCGCCTGGGTAACACTGGAAGACGACACGGGTGAAGAAAAGAAACTGCGCATCGTTGGCCCGGATGAGTTTGACCTCAGTCAGGGCTTGCTCAGCATGGATTCTCCGTTGGCAAAAGCCCTGATCGGAAAACGCATAGATGATGAGGTGTCAGTGCAGGTTGGCGAGCACACCCATTATTACTGTGTGCTCGCCATTCACTATGGCGACTAGTTCGGCTTGATCACCAGATCAATTCGACGATTACGTGCTCGCCCTTCTTGCGATTCATTGTTCGCAATCGGCTTACCTTCACCGTAGCCATACGCATTCACGCTGGCCGGGTTCAGTTCACGCATGTTCGCCAGCAAATACGCTCTTACTGACTCGGCGCGCTCTTGAGACAACACCAGGTTGGCGTCGTCGCCGCCAAACGAGTCTGTATGGCCTTCAATATCAATTGCGCTCTGCGGGAAAATAGCTATGGCCTGCTGCACTTTACTCAGCAGCGGGAAGGCATCCGAGTTAATCACAGCTTTACCGCTATCGAACGACAGGCCGATCAACCTGAGCGTTATATTGTCGCCCTGACGGGAAACACGCGCTTCTCCGGGAGCAAACATCTGCTCAATATTGGCAAACCGGGCGCGGCGCTCATCCTGACGCTTGATTTGTTCAGCAAGATCCGCGCCTTCTGCGGCTTTGCCCTGCAACAATACAATTTGCTGGTCTTTGTCGCTTAGCTGCAGACCAAGGTCTCTGATTTCATCTTTCAGGTACTGAATTGCGGTCAGAATATCTTCGGTAGGCTTGGCATAGCCGTTGGATTGATCAATAACAATATCGAGTTCACCCGCCATTCTCCGAAACGGTTGCTCCCACTCCAGCAAAAGATCCTCGACCGTCTTGTCGTCATCGTCAATGGCCTCCGCCTGTTGGGCTATGTAGCGTGCATGGCGGGCTTCATAGTCAGCGTCTCTGGCCAGACTTCGTGGGCGGTCACTGTCATAGCGATCAGTGCTCAATGATGATGAGGCCTCTGCCAGCAATTGCTCTGCTTTAGAGACTGTTTTTGGCGCATAGCGATCAACGCGATCGTCTTTAGCTGATTCGATCAGTCGGGCCGTATCGGCAAGATAGTTGGTTTTAATCGCCGCCAGTTCGATCGCGCGATACAACTCAATCGCTTCACCCAGGCGCGATTCGGCAGACTTGATATTGCCCCGTTCGAGAACAGAGGCCGCTCTGCGGAACTGTGATTCCGCCTTATTCCATGCCTTGGGGTTAATTTCGTTGCCTTTCACAGCCAGGGCATCATCGCGTGCGACCATGCCTTTTTTGAGTGTTAATTCAGCTTGCGCCGCTTTGCTTTCCAGCGAGGCCAGAGCTTCTGTTGCTTCGGCCAGGTCGTCTTCAACTGATTTGAGTGTTTTGCCCTTTTCCAGCTTTTCCTTGGCACGCTGATAGTACTTTTCTGCACGGTCGTAGCTGTCGGGCACCATCACATTCATGCGCGCGGTTGCCGCCGCGTTCAAGCGCTTGAGTACCGGGTCCAATAACGTAGACTGTATTGCAGCGTCTGCGGCCCAGCCGGCCACGCTGATAAACATGGCAGAGAGAAAGACCGCAGCCGCACTCATGCCATGGCGTTTTTGTTCGTTAATCATACAAGACTCCATCGTTATCGCTTTTACCTCGCCCGCCCCACAGTGTTCAAGGCACAGCATCAGCCATGCAGAGACACTGGCTGTTGGCAAAGTGCTCAAAGCGCAAGACTATGCCAATCAATGAACCGAATCAATGCGGTTTACAATTCGAAACATTGTTAAGCGTAAAAATGCCGCTGTGCCGACAGCCAACATTGCGTATACACTGGCGCCCTTCTGAACATCACCTTACAAATACAATGGCGATCAGCACCTGGGAACCGAATCAACAACCACCGCAAGACAACAGTCTATTGAGTGCGGAGTTTCTTGAGCGAGCTGCGAAAATAAGCCAGCAAAACCAGCTTGAGCAACTGGAGCAACTGTTTGACGCCACCGAGCAAGCCAGCTATTCAGCGGTGATGCGCCACTCACAGCAGCAATGGACAAGCGCGGTAGACACATTGGACTGCGCGACTATCTATCACGTGATGCGCTTTTTAACGGTTGCGGAAATGACCTTCAGCGAATGGGAAGTGGGCGCTCAGTCGCCAGTAATCTGGCTCAACAAACTATTGAAACGTCGCGGCGAGCCGCTACAAAAAGATCAGGTGTTGTGGATTAAGTCCAATACGAGAAACAGATACCTGCCAAATGGCGCGGTGTTGTAGGGCATATCAATTTTTGGCTGACGGGGACTGAACTGAACTCAATTAGGCGTGGGTTGTGCCCCTCTCGATTACAGTGGCGTTTGATACTGCTTTTTCCACTCGCTGTACGGCATCCCATACACTATCTCTCTGGCCTGCTCATAATCGACGTGTTGTGCAGTTTCCTCAGCCGCGTCCATATACCATTTTGCCAGGCAATTTCGGCAAAAGCCGGCGAGATTCATAATATCGATGTTTTGCACGTCTGTTCGTTCGTCCAGATGCTTTAGCAAACGACGAAAGACCAACGCTTCTATTTCCTGTTGTTGCTTTTCATCCATCGCCTAGTGTCCTGCAGGGTGTGTCATTGAAGAATAGCGAGCAATAAAAAAGGCTTGCAGCGAACGCTGATTTCTCAGCAAACCGTTCGGCGCAAGCCCCAAGCGAGTTCCTAAAAGATTAACCTGGATGAGACCGCTAACTCCCACCGCTTGATGGTATTCTATGAGCATAGAAACCTCCGGCCGAGCACACATTCTGGCACTATTGCGCTTTTGGGCTTGGCTTGGCGCACTTTTAACCAGGACCCGCCCCCACAGACTATGAGCAGCGATACAAAACTCATTGACCTGGAGACTCGCATCAGTTTCCAGGAAGATACGCTGAACGCATTAAATGCACTTTGCTACCAGCAGGAACAACGTCTGACCAGACTGGAAAGGCAGCACAAGGAGCTCATCGATCATGTACGCGACTTACTGGGGCAGCAGCCAGGCGACGACAGCGTCGATCAGGAGCGCCCACCTCATTTTTAGTCCGTACTAACTTATGCGCGAAAAGAAACGTCTTGTGTACTCTAGCGAACACGGCAGAATTTGCCCGGAATGCCTGCGCTCGGTTGCCGACTGCAACTGCGGTCGCTCTAGGAAAAACGCAGCCATCGGCGGTGGCAAAACATCTGACTTCGTCTATATTCGCCGTGAAACAAAAGGCAGAAAAGGCGCCGGCGTGACGCTAATCGACGGTCTCGGTCTGGCAGAAAAAGAACTAAAGGAGCTTGCGAAGGCGTTAAAGAAGAAATGCGGTGTTGGCGGTTCTGTCAAGAACGCGATTATAGAAATTCAAGGCGATCAGCGGCCCATCGTCAGAGCAGAGCTCGAAAAGCGCGGATTCAAAGTAAAACTGGCGGGCGGCTAAGCGCCCGCACTGAACTCAGCTCAGCGCAGGCACTTTGGTTCACGAATCTCAGGGGCTCACGAATCTCAGGGACTCACAAACCTCAGGCGCTAAGCGCGGGTATTCGCAGCACCTGGCCCGGGTAGATTTTATCGGGGTCGGTCAGCATGGGCTGATTGGCTTCAAAGATGGCTGTGTACTTCATCGGGTCACCATACTGAGCCTTGGCAATCTTGGACAGAGAATCGCCCGACTGCACAGTATAAAACGTTGCTTCCGGCTCAGGGTTTTGTACTTCAAGCTGGCAGTCAACCGACGATACCCCGAATTGGTTGCCAGCACACAAGGTGGCTTTCTCACTGGCTTCCTGAGACGCAACCGTACCCCGCAAAACGGCCGTCTCATTGGTAACAGCTACTTCAAGACCTTCAACCTCTATGCCCGCTTCGGCAATTTTTTTCTCAATACTCTGCGCACGACGTGCGTCTATTCGCTCTTGCGATACTTCCACCTTGCCAGTTGCTGCGGCTTCTGGCTCATCATCGCCGAAAAATTTCTCACCTGCTTCTTTAACAAAATCAAATAAGCCCATGTTTTTTGTCCTCTTTATGAATAATGATCATGGCAAACCAAAGCGATGATAGCACAGCACTACCGTCTGGCGGATAACTTGTAACATGGGTTAACATGTCCGCTAATCACCTGTTTCGACTACCGCTAAAGACCTATGCTGCCGACATGGTTAAGTCAATCAACTACTTTAGAAACCCCGAACCGACCAGACCGCCGCCGCTGTGGTTAACCAGCCTGGAGCTTGGTCGCTGTGCCACTGAGGCGCTGTCTTTGAGCTTGTATCGCACCAGACTTCTTGACGGCGCGCAGGGAGACGGCCACCCCGTGCTGGTATTCCCGGGCTTGTTCGCGTCTGACCGATCTACCTGGCCCTTGCGCAAACTACTGAACGATGCCGGCTATCGCAGCTATGGCTGGGGCCATGGCACCAACCTGGGCCCCAACCGCGCGGAAGACCTTGAAGGAGAGATTGCCGCGCTGGTTGACTCGGTCTACTCCGCCAACGAAAACCGCCCGATCAGCTTGGTTGGCTGGAGTCTTGGCGGGTTGTACGCACGGCTGGCCGCGCACATGATGCCAGACAAGGTCAATCAGGTGATCACTCTGGGAAGTCCGGTGAATGGCAGTCCCCAGTTTACCAACGCCTGGCGCCTGTACGAACTCGTCTCTGATATGGACATCGACGCCAGCGACAATGAACAAAAGCTGGCCTTGATTGCAAAACCACTGCCTGTGCCTTCTACATCTATCTACAGCAAGTCCGACAGCATTGTTGCGTGGCAGTTATCCTGTGCTGCCAGCGGCCGCCATCAGCAGAACATCCAGGTACCAGCAAGCCATATTGGCATGGCGTTCAGCCCGTTGGTAGTGCAAGTTATACTCAACCGACTGCAAACTCCGGTCAGCGCCTGGCGGGCCTTCGAGCCGGAAACGCGATTTGAGCGTCTGGTTTACTCTGTTTGACTCATATGACAGCTGATACTGAGTTACTGCAGAAAGTCCTTAGTGAAAGCCACGTGATTGCGATTGTTGGTTTGTCTAACAAACCACACCGCGACAGCTATAGAGTGGCGGACTATCTGCAGCAGCAAGGCTTCAGCATCGTTCCGGTAAACCCCGGTTGCGACGAAATTCTGGGGGAGAAGTGCTACGGTTCACTGGACGAATTACCGATGCAAATCGATATGGTCGATTGCTTTCGTCGTTCGGAATATATGCCTGCTATCGCACGTTCTGCAGTTGCTATTGGTGCAAAATGCCTGTGGATGCAGTTGGGTATTGTCAGCGAAGAAGCACAGCGAATTGCCGAGACCGCCGGCATGGATGTTATTGCAGACCGGTGTACAAAAATCGAATATGAGCGCTTGTTTGTAAACCACTGAGTTTTGTAGTCCCCCGCACGGAGCGGATACGCTGGCGCGCACCAAAAGCTCTTCATTCGCAAAGCTGGATTGCCTTACACTATTGGATACAATCAACACCTTCTGCTCACTTTTACGACCGTTGTTTTAAGCCTTTGACCTCACGCTTTGTACCACCGCGCCTATTGCGCAATACCCACACCCAATCGCTGTTGGCCAGCGCTGGGCCCAGAAAGTACTTGTCTTTGCGCCGCGCGAAAACCCTTACAGCCGCTGCTGAAGAAGTTATTCTCGATTGCGGCGACCAGGTTCGCCTGCAAGGCTTCTACTCCGCCCATAGTGCTCAGCCCGGCAAAAAACTGGTTATTTTTCTGCACGGATGGCTGGGCAGTGAAAGTTCATCCTATTTGCTGTCAGCGGCGGCCAAACTCTACGACAATGGGTTCGACGTGTTCAGATTGAATCTGAGGGATCACGGCGACACCCACCACCTTAACTCGGAGTTGTTTCACTCGGCACGCCTGCAAGAAGTGATTAACGCCATGGCTGAAATACAACGCCTGTACCCACATGACACGTATTACCTGTGCGGGTTTTCACTGGGCGGTAACTTTGCGCTTCGAGTTTCAGCGGAACACAACCAGGACAACACCCGGTTTGATTCCGTAGTTGCCGTGTGCCCTGTCATCAACCCCGAATGCGCAATGGCGACAATTTCAACCGCAATGTGGGTTTACCCGTGGTATTTCGTTCAGAAGTGGAAACGCTCCTTGCGCAAGAAACTGGCCCATTTTCCGGAACTTGGGTTTGGCGAAGCCTTGCAGAGCGCCAGAAATCTCGATGACATGAACCGTTTTTTTGTGCCGCAGCATACGCCTTACCTCGAGTTGTGCGACTACTTCAAGGCCTACTCAGTGGCCGGTGAGCGCCTTTCCGGCATCCGCGTGCCGACACACATCATTCACGCCGCCGACGACCCGGTGGTCAGCGCCGCTGACCTTCAGCAGGCATCCCGGGACGGCCGTTTGAGTGTTGAGATCACCGAGCATGGCGGCCACTGTGGATTTTTGAAAAACTACCGCCTGCACAGCTGGATAGACGATCGGCTTCTGCAATTGTTTACTTGATGGCGCACATCAACTTCTACATGCAGATTTCGCCAAATCCAGTCAATACTGGCATTGCCCTGCAAAGTAATTATTTCATCATCTGACCATTGGCGAAACCACCCCGCCGAGTGCGATTATGGCCAAATGAGCCAGTCAATCGTTGTTCTTGCCATGCATGGCAGCGCAAATTCCTCTGTGGCAACGCCGCTGGATATGCTGTTTGTCTGCAACCGCATTGCGCGCAGTGTTGCCAGTGCATCGGCACCACGATTTACCGTACAAACGATGGCAGCGGATGCCAACGTGCAGAGTAATTCGGGCGCAGAAATCAGGGCTGATCGGCCATTGGGTCGCGTTGATGAAGACTGCATTGTGATCGTGGCTGCCCCGCTGCTTTCCTCTGCACAAGACATCGACCGGTTTTTAAAGCGCAACCGCGCTGCGATCGACTGGCTACGCACACACGGTGCGGCTGTGAAGCAGGTGACCAGTCATTGCGCGGGCGTTTTTGCACTGGCTGAGGCTGGCTTGCTGAATAACAAACGCTGTACAACCGCCTGGTATCTTGCCGACGAATGTCGTCGCCGATACCCTGGTATTCAGGTCAACGAATCCGAAATACTGCAACACAGCGGCAAGGTGTTAACCGCAGGTGCAGGCAGTGCCAACCAGGATCTTTGCCTTCACATAGTGGCGCATATTGCCGGGCGCCATTACGCGCGGCTGTTAGCCAAGTATTTTTTGTTGAACAGTGCGCGCGGCTCACAATTACCATATGCGGTGTTAACCAGGCAGCAGATTAACGACCAGCTGGTAGCGCGTGCGGAGCGCTGGATACACAGACACCTGGCCAGTGACTTCTGCATTCAGGATATTGCAGACCATGTTGGTGTAAGTAACCGAACACTGATCCGTCGCTTCCAAAATGACATTGGCCTCAGCCCGCAAGCATTAACCCAGAACATGCGCATAGAAAAGAGCAAAATTTTACTGGAAACCAGCGATTTGTCCCTGCATGACATTGTCGTTCGCGTTGGCTACAGCGACGAAAGTGCATTCCGCCGACTGTTTGTACGACAGGTAGGTTTAACACCCAACGACTATAGGCAGTGCTTTGGTCACGCCGCAGTTAGCATTCTTCGGGCGGGTAATCTGCAGAGCGCGTAAGCACCTCAAAACGGTCAATTTGTTCGCCAAGCGCTGCTAGTTTCTGCCGGTAGGTATCCAGCACGACACTGCCCAACAGCAATTGCGCTGGTGGATTCTCCATTTCCGCAAGGTCTGCAATCAGCGACGCTGCTCGCACCGGGTCGCCTGGTTGTTGACCATCAATCTTACCAATCATGTTTATCCGGCTGCCAACGTGCTCGTCGTAATCCGTCAGTGCTGACGCGTTCACCTGCATTGAGCGCCCGGCCCAATCCGTGCGAAACGGCCCTGGCTGCACGGCGCACACGCGGATATCAAATGGGGCCAGCTCTTTGCTGAGTGCCTCAGTCAACCCTTCTACCGCGTATTTACTGCTGCTATAGAAACCGGTACCCGGGTTGCCCATCAACCCGGCCTGGGAAGAAACATTCAAAATACATCCGCAGCGGCGCTCGCGCATAAAGGGGATGACTTTTTGGGTCATAGCCAGCAAGCCAAAGAAATTAGTCTCAAACATACGGCGTATTTGGTCGTTGTCGCCCTCCTCAATGGCAGACAAATAGCCGTAGCCTGCATTGTTAACCAAAACATCTATGCGGCCAAAACGGTCGAATGTCGCAGTGTACGCGGCGTCGATATCAGACGGTTTGCAAACATCCAGTGCAACTGCCATCGCGGTATCGGGAAAACGATCAACAACATCGGCCACCGAGTCAACTTTTCGGGCTGTAACCACCACATTGCCGCCTCTACCCAGTACTTCCAGAGCCAATTGTCGACCTATGCCGCTGGAGCAGCCGGTGATTAACCAGACATCCTTTTGCGCATTCATATCAACTATTCTCCGCTGTTCGCCAGGCGTAACTGGCCGCCCGATCAATAAGTTGCTGTCGGCGTTCAGCGTCAGTCACACGGGGTACTGACGCGGGCAAATACACATCAAGCTTGTCCAGCTCAACAATCTGAGCCGATGCTTGCAGAGTATCTTCCGGCCTGCCATGTCGAAACTCGGCCCAACGCAACGTCAGAATGCCCTCATGCATGCCGTCCGGATCCAGCCAGTTGTGAACGCCCGGGTCCTCTACGGAGACTACAAACGTGATGGTACCGTCTGCATTGGTAATGGATTGATGCAAATTAAGACTGCCATTTTGGGCAACAATCTCATTGCTGGTTCCCCAGAGATTAGTGATTGGTGCAATAAAGTAGTCAGCACCGCCCAGGTCCACATTGATCAGCATCGCCTGCCCGGCGTTTAATTTAAATTGCCCCATAATGTAAATCTGGTTGCGTAGCGCGCCGTCTACATCACGATCAATCTTGAAATCAAAGGCGTTGACTGGCTTATCCGTCGCTTGTCGATTCCAGCGCGTGGTGTTACGTGCGTAATCCCACATGTATTTGATGGCACGCTGCAGATCCTGCTCAAAATCCCGCGTCTGAGCGCTGCCATCTCCGTCCAGCAGCTCTATTGATAACTCATTCACGCGTTCTTCCGCCCAATTCTGCAACACGTCACGAATATAGAACTGATGCGCTTCAGGAGAAGACTGAATGTGGTTCACTCTGCCGTTCGCAGGCTCAGCATCAACCGAAATCTCAAACCGACCCTGTTCATCTAACTGAAGGTCTTTTCCCGATAGCACGTCGACCGTAGCCATGTGCTCATCCCACAGAGTAAAGTAATTTTCGGTTAAGCGATGTGGTGCCACGCGGCCCGAAATACGGTAACGATGCGCACCACTGATTGGGATCACGCGGTACACCGAGTCCGGGTTATCAATACCCCATCTGGAGCCGGGTATACGAATACCTGCTAAGGAATGTTCCACACGCGAAATGGTGACAACAGCGGGATGCATCGGGTCTTGATTAAGTGACCAGATTGTCGCACCAAAGCACACCTCCTCAAACGCAGCGTCGAAGCAACGACGGGCGTCGGCCGAAGGTTTTACCTCATCAAGCCAGAACCGCGCCACGTCAGACTTGGCTTGTTGAAACTCTGGGTGGTTAAACACTTCCAGGGCTCTTAACTCGAATTCCCGCTGGCTTGGCGTATCGATTGGATTATGACTGAATGCTGAGTTCACTGGTGGCCCCCTTCTTTGCTGAAACCTGGCGATACACGCTGTCAAGATCTGTTTCCAGTGCCCGAGTTTTCACCAACATATAGTCCTGGCTGTACACCAACAAATACTCCGGCACCGCATACCTGTGCGACTGAGCTGAATCAAGCCAGGCAAAGATAATCGCATCCCAATCATTTTCTTGTGCCCCGGGCTGCACCATAAAACAGCTGATGCGCGACGCATGCCACTGCGCCGCCAGTTCCGGCCCGCGCGCTTTTAACGCAAGCAAAAAGGACTCAGCCTCGCTCACAGAATTGAGCTTTAGCGCCAACGCAATCTTAGTCACTTCCGCTTCGAAAACACGCTCTTCTCCAAACAGTAAATGCTCCTGTGTGCTGAGCGCGCGAATGCGGGATTGATTCATAAACTGACGCTCGTCCTCGCGAATGATCGGCGCCAATTCGGACTCCAAAAACGCACCACTTTTAGCTAATTCTTCAAGTGATTCGTACCAGAATTCCGAGAACACGTCAAAGTCTGGCGCCATTCCTTCCAATTCCTCAACAATGTGATTGCGCAGATATTTCCTGAAGCCGCGGAAATAATTCAGCGCCAATGGCGCATGCTGCGTCTCATAGTAGTTTTGAAAGAACTCCCGACTAACATCGTCTCGCCTGGGTATCAGGGCAATGAATTTATACATAGCGGCTCCTTTGCACAGCTGAATTGCAAGGTATTGCTCGCTATTGCGCAAGTGATGTTTTGTTTAATCATTGGACTCACGGCTCAGCGTCTGCGTGCAGTGTACGCCCCGCCCCATAAAAACAGGCAGCCGCAACGAGCAACAAGGCATGGCAGAAAAGAATCGCAATGCCGAGCGACGTATTGCCATAGCTCTGCGAAAGGCCATCGCTGGCGGCGCCTATAATAACCGGCCCAACTCCAAGTCCCACCAAATTCGTCATCAGGAATACAAACGCAATCGCCAAAGCCCGGCGCCGTTCACCTGCAATCACATGCACCGCCGCCATTGCCGGCGGCGTGGTTACTCCAAAGCTAAAACCCAATATGCCCATCAGCGCAATGACAATAACGGTATTTGATAGACTGAACACTGCGATCGACACCGGAAACCCAAGCAGGCACGCGATTGCCGGAATTCGCACAGCCCACCGCGCATCGCTCACGTACAGGCGATTGCTCAGCCACCCCCCAAACATAACGCCTGCAGCCGTCGACAACGACACCACCATGCCGTATTGAAAACCAACCTCGGCAAGCCCCATGTCATGAGTGCGAATCAGAAAAGACGCCACCCATTGCGTCGCACCGTAAGACAAGATCGCATAAAACGAAAAGCCGGCCAGAATCATTCGGTAGCTCGGCTTGGTCAGCAATATCCGCGCCGCTGTCCAAACAGTGTCGTCGGCCGGTTGGATGCTGTGCGGGGCGTTTGTACGCGGCTCAGCAAGGCTAAAGCGCACCACCCATGCGAACAACAAGCCCGGAAACCCAACCAGCAAAAACGCCATCCTCCAACCGTAATGCTCTGCTACAAATCCACCCAAGGCAAAACCGATCAAATAGCCCGCAGTGCTACCCAATGAAAACACCGCCAGCGCACCCGCGCGCCTCTCGGGTGGATAATAATCAGCAATTAATGAATGCGAAGGCGGCACTGCCCCAGCTTCGCCAATGGCAACGCCAATCCGCGCCACCAACAGCTGAATAAAACTCTGCGCCATGCCACAAGCCATGGTGAGCGCACTCCAGGCCGCCACTGACCAGGCAATAATTGTGCGACGGTTTCCTGTGTCAGCCATACGCGCCAGCGGAATACCGAAGCTTGCGTAAAACATTGCAAACGCAAGACCAGTCAACAGACCCAACTGGGTGTCGCTCAGTGAAAACTCGGCTTTAATTGGCTCCAGCAAGATCGCGAGAATCATGCGATCCAGATAGTTAAAAAGAGCAACGAAAAACAAAATGCCCAGCACAAAACGCGGGCTGTTAACTTTCATTGTTTGAAACATTAATCGAGCTCTTTATTTTACCGTTGGTAGGCTTGAGTCAGCATACTCCCCATTCAGGACCGTCAAAAAGAGGGACCTTTTTGACGAAGTTACAGGGAGGTATTTACGCTCTGTCCTGGATGGGGAGTATGCTGACTCAAGCCGGCGCCTGGCAAGGCCCCCGCTTCTCCGGAAGCAGCGGCTACTCGCTAGATCTCTACTAACTGACTGAGCTGTAATCCCCGAACCTGCTTCTGGCTCTATACTTTGCGACATCAGACACAACTACCGGGAACACTTCCATGGATCGATTCATCGTTGTCTCCTCAGACTGCCACGCCGGGCTTCCAATCAGGGAATACCGTGAGTATCTGGACCCACAGTTTCGCGAAATACTTGACCAGGCCGCGCCCATTGAAATCGAAATGGCCGGCAAAGCCTCAGAGAGCTTCTTGATCAAAGAAATCAACGAAGAATGGCGTAAAGGCAACGAAGACGTGCTTACCGGTGCCTGGGACCATGACCAACGCCTAAAAATGCTCGACAAAGATGGTATCGCGGTTGAAGTTATTTTTCCGGACGGCATCACTGAAGTAAATATGCCGCCATTTGGCGCGGGCATCAGCCTGGGCGTTGGCGAAGAAATTGTTCCCGACCTGCAATGGGCGGGTGCGCGCGCTCATAACCGCTGGCTGGCAGAACTGGTCAGCCAGTCACCCGAACGTCATATAGGCGTGGCAATCGTGCCACTGGTATGGGACATTGATCAGGCCGTTCAGGAAGCAAAATGGGCCGCGGAAAATGGCCTTAAAGGCGTGGTATTACCCAACTTAACCCGTCACCACGCAGGCTACAACCATACGCGGTACCACCCTTTCTGGGAGGCTTGCGAAAGCCTGGGCCTTGTTGTGCATTTCCATTCCGGCGCCGCCCCAATGGAACAATATTTTGGCAATGACTGGCCGAACACACCCGCGGATATCGACAACCCTGGTGCGATCGGCGCGTACGTGTCGGAAGTGTCCTGGTGGACGTTTAGACCTGCCACTTTCCTGATATGGGGCGGTGTGTTCGAAAAATTCCCCGGGTTACGCGTAGCACTGACCGAAGCCGGCACAGCCTGGATGATTCCGCCGTGGATGCGTCTGATGGATCACCATTATCATGACAAACAGTTCTCCGCAAAAATGGGTGACTTCACCGCCCATTTGTCAATGTCACCGTCAGAATACTTCCGCAGGAATATTGCAATCGGCGCGAGTTGCACCGCCCGCGCGGACGCCGAAATTCGCCACGAACTTGGCCTGGAACAAATCATGTGGGGCAGCGACTTCCCGCACCCGGAAGGTTCGTGGCCGCACACCTACAATCAAATGACCAGCGCATTTGGCGGGTTCCCGCTGGATGAAGTGGGTATGATGCTGGGCGAGAACGCCGTGAATTTTTATGACCTTGATCGGGAGGCTCTAGTACCGATCGCGGAACGCATAGGGCCAATGAAAGAGGACTTTAGCCAGGCGCCTAATTAGTGCCCATCCGTATGCGTTCAATTGTGTGAACTATACGGAGGTGCATAGACCTCGCTTTTCAGCTAGCGGACTTCATGGGTTGTCGACCATAAACTAACAACCCTATTCAGCCGAAAATTGCGCGATATACTGAAATCCTATGAAGTTGGAACCGCAATCTGGATCGATGAGGCACGCGACAATGAATTTCGATATACCGCAGGACATCAGTAATTTTCTCAAGGAAGTCGACAATTTCATCGAAGACAAGATCAAGCCGCTTGAGCAAGTGGATGACAACATCCGCTTTTTCGATCACCGCCGCGAGGATGCACGCACCGACTGGGATAACCAGGGTTTGCCCAATCAAGACTGGGAAGCATTGCTGGCAAAAGCCAAGCAACTGGCCATTGAAGCTGGCATTTTCAGCTACCCCTTCCCCGAGGAGCACGGCGGGCGTAACGGCAGCAACCTGGGCATGGCAATTATCCGTGAGCACCTGGCGGCCAAGGGGCTAGGGCTGCACAACGACTTGCAAAACGAGCACTCTGTTGTCGGCAACAATATCGGCCTGTTGCTAATGCTAGAGTACGGCACCGAAGAGCAGAAAGCCCAGTGGGTAGACGGACTGAAAAACGCCACGGCCGCATTCGCCTTTGGCATTACCGAACCCGACCATGGCTCCGACGCGACGTGGATGGAAACCGGTGCAGTGAAAGACGGTGATCACTGGATTATCAACGGCGAGAAAACCTGGAACACTGGCGTGCATATTGCCCAATGTGACATGGTGATGGCCCGCACCGCGGGCAAACCCGGAGATGGAAAAGGCATTACCGCTTTCATGGTTCCCATGGATGCACCCGGCGTTAAAGTAGAGGAATACCTGTGGACCTTTAATATGCCGTCAGACCACGCCCACGTCAGCTTTACCGACGTACGGGTCCCAGA
Source organism: Gammaproteobacteria bacterium (assembly GCA_030429735.1). Lineage (GTDB taxonomy): Bacteria > Pseudomonadota > Gammaproteobacteria > Pseudomonadales > JAUIET01 > JAUIET01. The sequence continues at coordinate 717,412 of JAUIET010000002.1, read as the reverse complement.
GACTGCTATATTCGGTGGCGAGGGCCGAGGGTTGCAAATTGTGCAACACTTTTTCAATGAAAACCGCATCCGCCAGGCGGCTTCCAGCCTGGGTGCGGCACAGTACTGCGTCAACGAAGCTGTTGCCTACGCCCGGGAGAGGAAACCCTTCGGCAAGGCTCTTGCTACTAACCAGGGAATTCAGTTTCCACTGGTAGACCTGCAGGCCCGCTGTGAAATGCTTCGAGCCCTGATTCATAAGACTGCCTGGCTGATGGACAAGAACGGGGCATTCACCGTATCCGATAAAGTGTCGATGTGTAATTACCAGGCCAACCGCCTGTGCTGCGAAGCGGCGGACTTTGCCATGCAGGTACACGGCGGCATGGGCTACTCCCGCTACAGGCCGTTCGAGCATATTTACCGTCACCACCGCCGCTACCGTATTACTGAGGGGGCGGATGAGATCCAGATGCGCCGGGTGGCTGGCTACCTGTTTGGTTTTATGAGCCAGCAAAAACCCAAGGGGGTAGGTTGATGGCGCACGTGTATTTTTCAAACTCGGCCGTGGCGAAACCTTGTCAGTTCAGTGGTGGCGCGGACTGGGGCCGAGGAAGGCATGGCTTACACCCTGTTGAGAAGGCCGGAGGCTGCACGCCGCGTCATGGCTGGACTGACGGCCTTGCGGCAAGGGGTATGAGAAATGCAGGCTAGAGTGAAACCATGAAAAATCAACTGGAGACTGTCCTCGCAAGAGAGCTCACTGGCTTCAAGTCCTTACTCACATGCGACCAACTCACCGCCGGCGCCAGCCAGGAAACTTTCCGCGTCCTGATCGACACCCGGCAGGGGAAGCAACAATTCGCCCTGCGTCGCTGTCCGCCCAACGCTTCTAACGAACTCATTCCTGGTCAGATATCCCTGGATACCGAGGCGCTTCTATTGCAATTGGCCGATGAGGCCGGCATCCCTGTCCCTGAGTTGGTCTGCGTTCTCACACCCGCCGATGAACTCGGCCAGGGTTATCTGATGGAATGGCTGGAAGGCGAAACCCTCGGCCAGCGCATAGTACGCTCCGAAGCACTGGCAGAAGTACGCCCCCTCCTCGCCCGCCAGTGCGGCGAGGCACTCGCACGCATCCACGCCATTAAAGTGGACGAGACGCTAAGACAGATGCTGCCTACCGTCACTCCGGAGGCCCTGGTTCATGAGACCTGGGATTCGTACAAGGCCCTGAACCTTCCCGAACCCATGATCGATTTCACGGCGCGCTGGCTGCTACAAAACCTGCCCTCGGGCGCCCGGCAGACTCTGGTACACGGTGACTTCCGCAACGGCAACCTGATGATCGATGAAACCGGTATCCGCGCGGTGCTGGACTGGGAACTGGCGCAAATAGGCGACCCGGTGCGCGACCTCGGCTACCTGTGCGTCAATTCCTGGCGTTTCGGCAAGGCGGAGCTACCAGTGGGTGGATTCGGCGTTATCGAAGATATGCTCGAAGGCTACCGCTCTGTATCGGGCATCGATATCAACCTGGCGGACCTGACTTTCTGGTTGGTCTTTGGCTCTTTCTGGTGGTCTATCACCACCTTGCGCATGGCGTTGAGCTGGCGCTCAGGTGAGACACCGAGTCTGGAGCGCCCAGTCATTGGCAGACGCTCTTCAGAGGGACAGATGGACTGTGTGAACCTGCTGATACCAGGGAAGTTCCAGCGCCTAGCAGACAGGCCCCTGGGCCAGGGGCAACAGTTACCCATGCCCGCTGAACTGCTGGAGGGTGTGCGCAAGTTTCTCAACGAGGACGTCGCCGCGAATCAACATGGACGCTCGGCTTTTCTGGCAAAGGTTGCCGCTAACTCCCTGGGTATCGCCCAGCGTGAATTTCTCCATGGTCAGGAACTGGCGCGGCGTGAGGAAGAGCGTTTGCAGAAACTGCTGGGCGAAGGCGACCTGGAACAACTGCGCTGGCAACTGGTGCACGCGTTACGCACTGACTTCCCCCTGGACACACTCGGACTCGACGAACACCTGAGAGAGACGGTGGCCGGCCAGTTGGCGATAGACCAGCCCTTCTACTCTGCCTTGAACCCTGCCGCGTGATCGATGTCACCAACGTCATGCCCGGAAATAGAAGCGGGTACAGAAGTTGCTGGACGTCGCTAGAGCCCCTTCCCCTCACTCAATACCCTTCGAATCGCAGCGGACCGGTCAGCTCGCATTCGAAGTTTGGTCTCCGCTCTAGAAACAGCATCCAGGTTATCGGCCAGGTGGCTTGCCATTGATATGGCCACGGTTGCGACGTTCTCTGGCTCCACAACGCGATCAAGAAAACCAACCTCGGTAGCCTCCTGCGGCGTAAATAGTTCTGCGTTGATCACTGCGCGCGTTAAGAACCTGGCTTGCAGGCGTTCCTTGGCCAGCTGCACGCCCATTGCTGGCATTGCCATGCCAATTTGTACCTCATTCAAGCCAATTTTGTAGGGACCATCAGCGCCAATTCTTTCATCGGCTGCCAACAATAGAAGTGCGCCCATGGCCATCGCATGGCCAGTTGCGCCAATCACCACAGAGCGTGGCATTTCGAACAAGCGTAAGGCAAGCAGACCGCCAGCATTCAACAAGGCCAGGGCCTGATCACGCCCGGCGGCCATCACCGACAGATCGAAACCGGCGCAAAACTTCCCTTCCCTGCCAATCAGTGCAATTGCACCCACATCGTCGGCTTCTGCCTGGTCAATGGCGGCGTTAATTGCATCGATCAGCAATGGCGACAAGGCATTCGCCTTGCCATCGTCAATTCGAATTATGCCAACCGCCTCTTGCAGCTCGTATTTCACTGAACTCGACATGGGTATGGCCTCTTCAACGCAATGTTATGGCATATAGACTGCCATAAAAGAGCCTTGGAACCAAGTGTCTCTTCGCAGGTAAAATAACGCTTTTCAGCGGCACAGATGCCAGATAAGCTTGGGCTCTAATCACACAGGAGAGCATTCACTGCGATGAGATACGAGGCACCCAATACTACCAAGGCCGCAGCAACATTATTAGCTGCTGAAAAAGGCAAGGCCTTTGTGCTGGCTGGCGGTACGGACCTGCTGGTCCGAATGAAGGCTGGCATGCTAGAGCCTGATTTACTGGTTGATATCAAGCAGATTGATAAGATGCGCACAATCGCTGGTAACAGCACCGGCTTTACGATTGGTGCGGCTGTACCTGGCGTGGAAATTGGTGAGCACAAGACGCTGGGTAAACTGTGGCCAGGCGTGGTTGAAGCCGCGCAACTTATTGGCAGTGACCAGGTTCAGGGGCGCTGTACAATCGTCGGGAATTTATGCAATGCCTCGCCAGCAGCCGATACCGTGCCGGCCCTCATCGCTGCAGGCGCCAAGGCGGTTGTCGTCGGTAAAGACAAACGCCGCACTATGGCAGTTGAGAAGATTGTCACTGGACCCGGCAGCACGTCGCTGACCAAGTCAGAAATCATTGAATCTATTAAACTTCCAAAGCGTGATCGCAATTCCGGTGACGCCTACTTACGATTTATTCCTCGTACAGAGATGGACATTGCTGTAGTCGGTGCTGCCGTGAACCTGACAGTATCGAGAGGAGTGATTAAATCCGCGCGTGTTGCGCTTGGCGCTGTTGCGCCAACCGCGTTGCTGGTCAAGGAAGCGGCAGACGCGATCATCGGAAGCAAACTGGATGATGCGTCTCTGGAGCGGCTCGCCGCAGCGTGTTCGGCCGCCTGCAACCCCATTGATGACAAGCGCGGCACCATACATTACCGAACCAAAGTAGCAGGTGTGTTAGGTCGTCGCGCAGCGACGATTGCTTACGAGCGCGCTGGAGGTAAACGATGAGCGGTGCCCATGTATCAACCACAATTAATGGCGACGCGGTTCAGTTCGCCTGCCCCAATGACGAGTCACTGCTTGATGCGCTTCGCAACAGAGTAGGCCTGACCGGTGTAAAAGAAGGCTGCGGTACTGGCGACTGCGGCGCGTGCAGCATAACACTGGACGGTCGACTGGTGTGCTCTTGCCTGGTATTAGGCGTGGAAGCCGACGGCAAGGAAATCGGAACGGTTGAAGGCCTTGCCGATGGTGATAAGTTACACCCCTTGCAGGAGAATTTTATTAAGCATGCCGCCTTGCAATGCGGTATCTGTACCCCAGGTTTTCTGGTTGCGGCCAAAGTATTACTGGAGCGCAATCCGGATCCAACTGAACAAGAGATTCGCTACGCATTGGCAGGCAATCTGTGTCGCTGCACAGGTTACGACAAAATTGTACGCGCCGTACAGGCAACAGCAAAAGACCTTAGAAAAAAGAGCAAGAAAAAAAGCAGATAGCGCCAACAAAAGCAGCGCAGCACTAAGGTTTACTAAACGGATGAGACAATGACAGATTCTACCAGTTTCACTAATCAGAAATTCAAAGTTATCGGCCAACGCGTTCGTCGCCAGGACGGCATGGACAAAGTCACCGGGCGCGCTAAATATGGTGCCGACGCAGTTGCGCCAGGACAATTGGTGGGCGTCATTCTGCGCTCTCCGCATGCGCATGCCAAGATCAAAAAGATTGACACGTCCAGAGCAGAAAAACTGAAAGGCGTGAAGGCAGTAATCACCAGCAAGGATCTACCCGATTACACCAACGGTAACCGTGACTTGCTGAGCATGCTGGAAAATTGCATGGCTCGCGGGCGCGCCCTGTATGACGGTCATGCGGTGGCCGCTATTGCTGCAGTTGACGCCAGCACCGCCAGAAAAGCCTTGAAACTGATCAAGGTTGATTACAAGATTCTTCCTCACGTCACGGACGTTGATGCGGCGATGCAGGAAGACGCACCGGTAATTCACGATTGGGTACGCACTATTGGTGTTGAACCTGCGCCGAGCAAAGCCTCTAACGTGTCAATGCGCAGTGAATTTGGCCACGGCGATGTAGACGCCGGTTTTGCGAAAGCCGATGTAATTATTGAAAAAAGCTATAAAACCGAGCAGACCCACCAGGGTTATATAGAACCACATGCCTGCCTGGCAAGCATGAGTCCCGACGGGTCTGGTGAATTATGGGTCACTACTCAAGGTCATTTCGCGTATCGGAACTGGTGCGCGCAACTGCTTGGTTTGGACATGTCCAAACTGAAAGTCACCTCTTCGGAGATTGGCGGCGGCTTTGGCGGCAAAACCCATATTTGGATGGAGCCCATTGCATTAGCATTGTCCAGAAAGGCAAACCGCCCAGTAAAGCTAGTGATGAGCCGGGAAGAAGTGTTTCGCGCCAGCGGTCCAACCTCTTCCACGTCTATTGATGTAAAAATTGGAGCTACAAAAGATGGCCGCATTGTGGCTGCGACTTCTGAATGCCGCTATCAGGGTGGTGCGTTCCCGGGTGCCTGGGCAGTGATCGGTGCGATGACATCATTTGCCTGCTACGACCTGGAAAATGTCAAAACCGTTGGCTATGAAGTGGTGTGTAACCGGCCTAAAGTAGCGGCATACCGTGCACCTTCAGCGCCCATGGCTTCGTTTGCGACAGAAAGCACCGTTGACCTGGTCGCTGAAGCACTGGGCATGGACCCGGTAGACTTCCGAATTCTAAACGCGGCAAAAGAAGGCACGCGCGCTTCTTACGGACCTACTTACGGACCAATTGGCATAGGGCCTACGCTTGAAGCTGTCAAGAAACACCCACACATGCGCGCCAAGCTGAAAAAAAATCAGGGCCGCGGTATGGCCTGTGGCTTTTGGTTCAACTTTGGCGGTCAAACCAGTTGCACTATCAACGTAGCAGCCGATGGCACAGTTAACCTGAGTGTCGGTACAATTGATGTTGGCGGCTCTCGTTCTTCATTGTCGATGATTTGTGCCGAAGAGTTGGGCATAAGTTATGAGCAGGTACGAACCCATATTGGTGATACGGCTGCACTGGCTCACAATGATATGACCGATGGTAGTCGGGGCACTTTCGCTTCGGGCATGGCTGCCATTATCGCAGCACGGCGTACTAAAGAGGTATTGAAGCTACGCGCAGCGACGGCCTGGGAAATTCCCGTGGAAGATGTGGATTGGCAAGCTGGCTATGCGGTTGCTCTGGGCGACAAACACAGCAATCTCGAGCCCTTGTCTTTGGCCGACATTGCGGCCAATACAGAGAACACAGGTGGTCCAGTAGCAGGCCACAACGAATTTGTTGCGGACGGCGCCGGTGTTTCCTTCGCAAGTCACATCTGTGATGTTGAAGTAGACCCGGAAACCGGATCGACACGTGTTATTCGTTACACTGTGATTCAAGATGCCGGCAAGGCCATCCACCCGGATTACGTGGAAGGTCAGTTCCAGGGCGGTGCCGCACAAGGCATTGGCTGGGCACTGAATGAAGAATACATTTACGGCGAAGATGGCCGTTTGCAAAACCCTGGTTTTCTGGATTACCGAATTCCGGTGTGTTCTGATTTGCCCTTTATCGACACGCAAATTCTGGAGATACCCAACCCGAACCACCCTTACGGGGTGCGCGGCGTGGGCGAGACCTCAATTGTGCCGCCACTGGCTGCGGTTGGTAATGCGGTTTCAAATGCAGTCGGGGTGCGCATGACGCACGTACCGATGTCACCACCTCGAATATTAGCCGCATTGGAAGCTGAGGCTTAGCTGAGGGTACAGAGTGGAGGTTCAGCTTAGCGGCCCGCTTAGAGCTGCAGTTGGCAACCAGAGCGTGGTCAGTGTTGAAGCGCGCAGCATTCGTGAATTGTTTCGCACGCTGAGCGAACGCTACCCGGAGTTTACAGTGTCAATTGCCAATGGCGTTGCAGTGGCGATCAACGGTAATGTGTACCGGGATGACTGGAGCACCGCTATTCCGGAAAATGCGGAAGTGGTGCTTTTGCCGCGTATTCAAGGGGGGTAACCAAGCTATAACTGTGATGCCAGATTGAATTCGCAACGCGCTGTAAAACAACCATCCTTAGCATTTTTTAGAGAGAGTGTGCCATGGTGCCGAATTATTACCTGATGAGCTATCGGCAAACCCAGGCCAGAACCTTCTGAATTGGGGTCAACACGATAAAACCGCTGCATAAGTTTTGCCAGATGGTCTTCTGCCACGAATGCATCGCTGTTCACAATGTCCATTTGCAATCGGCCGTTTTCTGACAAACATGCTGTCCGAACCGTCGCATCAGCAGGAGAAAACTCGCTTGCATTGTTCAGTAGATTGCTGAATGCAATGTAAAGCTCATCAGCACTGCCCAAAATGTCACACGCACAATCGCAATAGAATTCATACCGTTTGTTCGGATAGTACACTCTTAGCTCGTCATACAATGCATGAATGATAGCGGCCACATTGACCGTTTTACCCTCGGGGTTCGCCGTTGTTTCAAGCGCAAGCAGGTAGGCCAAGTCATCCAGTACCCGTTCTATGCGTTGGGACTGCAATTGCATCGTGCGCAACGCCGATGCCCACTCCGAATCCTGACCAAGCATTGTTTCCAGATAGCCAGACAGAACGGTGAGAGGCGCGCGGCACTCGCGAGCCACTTCATTGATCAACTGGGCGCACTCACGCATTATTCAACCACGCCGATATCTGAGAATCGATAACCGGTTCCTCTTACCGTTTGAATAAACCGGCCATAGTCGATGGGCTCCACGCCATTCTGTCGCAGAGCATTTCTCAAGCGACGAATATGAACATCCACAGTTCGTTCTTCAATGTAAACGTTACCGCCCCATACATTGTCCAGGATTTGACTTCGGCTGAAAGCTCTATCCTTGTAGCTCATAAAAAAACGCAGAAGTTTAAATTCAGTCGGACCGATCTCTATTGCTTTTCCGTCAATGAATACACGGTGACTTTGATCGTCCAGAACCAACGCTCGTGTTTGCAAGCGCCCGCCGTCTTTGGATGTCGCACTCCGCCGCAGCAACGCATTGATTCGTGCAATCAGTTCTCGCGGGGAGAAAGGTTTTGTAACGTAGTCGTCAGCGCCACTGTTCAAACCCTGGATCTTGTTGTCTTCCTCAATGCGAGCGGTCAGCATGATGATTGGAATATTCTCAGAGCTAGTTTCGCGTTTCAGTCTGCGAATCAGCTCCAGTCCGCTGTTGCCTGGTAGCATCCAATCAAGGAGTATTAAATCGGGTCGTTTATCAACAATCTGAACGTGCGCGTCTTGCGTATCACCCGCCTCAAGGCAAGCAAACCCCGCCATCTCCAGCGAGACCCTAATCATTTCTCGTATCGCAATTTCATCTTCGACGATAAGAATTTTTTTGGCAGTCATTAACGCTATGAAGTTTGTTCCATACACTTCAATATTAGCGCCCTACTGTGGCATTTTAATGACAGGCAAATGACCGTTACTTTTGCCTTATAACTAAAAAATATAAGCCTGTCATAAAACTGTAAAACTTGTCGCAATGACAGCGCCTACCATAAGTACATGGCAATTACATGACACATCGAGTGAGCCATAACAATTGATAAGGCTCGCCAGTAGAACACAGAAGGAGAATATGATGAACAGACGAATTCATATTATGGTGGCAACGGCTATGCTAAGTCTGGCTTCCGCTGCTGCGTTTGCTGGGCAGGACTGTTTACTGGAGGGCAAAGTTAAACAAGCCAACACCAGTAATGGCACCAAAGCAATCTATATAGATTTTCATTCCGCCAAACAGTTCAGCAAGGACAGTCGCTGCCGGTTTAACCAGGACAGTATTCAGTTCAACGGCCTGGTTGGTTCGCAGATCGCCACGGTCAGCCCTGGCGCAACAGTTAAGTATCGTTACACAATTGAGCCTGGTACAGCACCGAAGTGGCAACTCATTCAGCTCTCGATCTAAAGTTTCTTAATTCCCGGGTAGAAAAAAGGCCTTCAATATTGAAGGCCTTTTCGGTTCAGGATAAGCAGTTATCAGTCCAGCGAACCGGGTATCGTCCAACCTGCCCACCAGGCATCATTGACTGACACGCCAGGTTCTACCGCACCAATATAACCGGTGTCATCGAAAACGAAGCCCGAACCATTGATCGTTGCTGGAATACCTGGTGGCGCCACAATCGCCTCGGCATTGTCCAGTCCCCAAGCCGCATTGATCATTGTAGGCGAAAGCGCACCGGAGTCGATTTCTACGTCGGCCGTTCTGTGGCTGTAAAAGCCTGCGGTGCAATCACCCGTTACGTTCACCAGTGTGACGTTTGAGAATGCATCGTCACTGCCATTGCCATCTGTGTCAGCATCATCTATTCGTATGCAACCAAACGTATCAAATCGAGCAACTGCCGTATTGTAAATTGCGGTGGTCAATGCCCCACGCAAGCGCATGCCCGGTTGGCTGCCACCTGGATCATTGTTGACATCACTGCCCACCACCAGGATATTGGCCAGTGTCGCACTGGTCTCAGGAACAAACTGATCATCACTGGAGTTAGCCTCGATGCCTCGCGGGTCGTTACTACCTGTAGGGTCCGCTTTGTTTGGATTTTTTCGAATGATCGCGTACTGGATGTTCCCTTGATATCCCTCATCGTAATCAATGTCATCGTCGTCATTGTTGGTTAACACAAGGTAGCGTGCGTTCACCGTTCCACCGAACCACTCTACGCCGTCATCAAGGTTATTGTGTACTTGCACATACTCCAGCAATGTTCCGTAGCCTACGCCCTGTAGGGTTAAGCCATTGATCTCATTGTTGGGTCCCGCGACAAGACCGCCCTCGGCAATTCGCACGTAGCGAATCCTTCCGCTGTTGTCTGCCGGGTCGTTGCCGCCATAATTGCCGATCACAGTCCCGCCTTCACCCTCGACATTGCAGACGGTGCCTGCGCCGAAGCAAGCGCCAGTGCCACCCGCGCCGTACTGCGGTGCGAAGCCCTGGATGATTACGCCACCCCATTCACCCTCTCCATCGAAGTTATCATCCATGACACTACTGAACGTGATAGGACTTGCCGCCGAGCCAACGGCGTCCAGCATTGAGCCGCGCGTTACTAGTAAGGAACCGTCTTCAAACGCTCGAACATCGACACCCGGTTCTATTGTTAGTGTGACGCCATTGTCTCGAATAGCCTGCACATCTGTGTCATTGGCCACCGTAACATTACCACTGCCAACAATCACCTCACCAGACAAGCGCCACTCTACGCCTCGAACCATCGTGTAGTCCTCATCAATGCGCCCACTTAGAGTACAAACCGTGTTGTCCGCATCACAACTTACAAATGCAGGCGAGGAATCAGGTACAGCTGACGCGAGAGAACCTGGTATGATCCAGCCCTCCCACCAGCCCGTGGCTTCCGATGGATCTACCGCGCCAATAAATGCAGTTTGATCGAAAACAAACCCAGAGCCATTGTTAACTGCATTAATCACTGGCGCACTTGCCAATACCGCCTCGGCTTCATTAATTGCATACGAACTGCTCAACGTAAAGGTAGTGTCCGTGCCAATGCCTACCCCAGCTTCCGTATCGGCCGCGCGACGATCATAAAAGCCGTCGCGACAATCACCCAAAATATTGACCAGCGTTACTGTAGAAAACTGGTCATTGGAACCATCTCCATTGGTATCTGCGTCATCAATACGAATACAACCGGTATCGAAGTTCTGTACACCTGAGTTGTAGATTGACGTGGTCAACGCACCGCGCAAGCGCATGCCTGGCTGACTGCCGCCAGGATCATTATTCACTGTACTACCCAATATCGTCACATTAGCGATGACGGCATTGGTTTCGGGCACATACTCGTCATCACTTGAGTTGGCTTCAATACCGCGCGGGTCATTACTCCCCGTGGGGTCTTCCTTGTTCGGATCCTTCTGAATAATCGCGTATTGAATGTTCCCCTGATAGCCTTCATCAAAGTCTATGTCGTCATCGTCGTTGCCCGTCAGCACCAAATAACGAGCATTTACCGTGCCGCCAAACCACTCAACACCATCGTCCAGATTGTTGTGAACCTGCACGTATTCAACCACTGTACCGTGGCCAACGCCCTGCAGGGTAAGGCCGTTGATCTCGTTGTTTGGCCCCGCCACCAAACCGCCTTCCGCAATCCGAACGTATCGAATAATGCCGCTATTGTCGGCCTCATCATTGCCACCATAGACGGCCACGGCTGTGCCACCTTCGCCCTCAACATTGCATACTTCGCCAACTCCGAAACAGGCGCCTGTTCCGCCGGCGCCGTATTGTGGCGCGAAGCCCTGGATTATTACTCCACCCCATTCACCGAGGCCGTCAAAATCGGCATCTGCAACGCTGCTGAAAGTAATGGGGGATGCCGCGGTGCCGTCTGCGATCAACATTGAACCACGAGTAACCAACAAACTGCCGTCGTCGAACGAGCGAATATTGGTGCCGGCCTCAATGGTGAGCGTGACACCCGCATCTCTGATTGCCTGCACGTCCGCCGCAGTAGACACCATTTGATTGCCGTTACCAACAGTGACCACGCCTTGCAGTCGCCACTCTCTGTCGGCGCTTAATGTATAATCAGTATCAATCGTTCCCGACAACGTTACATTGCCTGTATTGCTATCGCACGATACAAAGCTGGCCGCTGTCACAGCGTCACAATTCGGATCGGAAGGTGTTGGGTCCGGCGTGGGTGTTGGATCGGGATCACTGGCACCAACATTCTCATTGATAGTGATCGATACATTGTCTCCATCATCCCCGCCACTGCAACCGGTAAGTGCAAGACTAACGAGCAATAGCGAGACTAGCGATTTGCTACTTTTCATGGTGTTTACTCCTAGAGAAATTCGTATTCAATTTTTAGTGAAAGTGACGTACCTTCGTCATAGCTCTCGATGATTCGATTGTTTTGTTCAAACTCGACTTTTTCGTTGAACAGATTTTTTACCTGAGCGCGAATACTCAATGATTCACCAATCAGTTTTTCATAGCTAAAATCTACCAATACACGACCCTTCTCGATTTCGGGTTGGCGATTGGCGCCTCTGGCAATTCGAAAGATGCGATCGTCAAAATAGTTCACCAACAGCGTTACTTTTTGCGCCGTCTCGAAGTGGTCGTAGCCAACCTGTAAATTGGCCAACCAGGGCGATTGGCCTTGCAACTCCCTGCCTTGTGCTGCTGCGCCTTCAAGTCGCAGCGAGTCATCGTCCAAGCTGACTTTTGAATCAATCCAGGATAGGTTCCCTGCCACGAACAGTAATGAGCTTTCCATATCAAGCACGTTTTTGTAAGCGTCAATCTCGACACCTAACAACTCAGCTTTTTGTGCATTGCGAAACGTGATGCCTGCTGCGGCGGAACCAGATGCATCAGGTACCTGTCGCTCCACCGGGTCGGATATATCTTTGAAAAACACAGCCAGGGAAATGCTCTCTTCATCGGAAAAGTAGTACTCCCCGCGTAAATCAAAATTGTCTATGTTTGATACTCGAAGTTCCGGGTTACCAAAAATGGGGTCATCAGTGGCCGGGTCAAAGACCAACGATTGAGCACGCTCAATCAAACCTGGATAGCTTACTGTTTGACTGAATCCGGCACGCAGCTGCCACCGATCATTGATGCGAAACGTTGCATTCAAAGCGGGAAGTAATTCGTCGGATTGCAGGCTGTTTGACGAGACTGGCTCATTGGGATAGCGCAGTTCCTGGGAAAAATCCTCCCAGCGAATGCCAGCATCTAAGGTCCACTGACTGCCAAGTTCAAAAGTACCGGCAACGTATAATGCCTGCAGTTCCTCGTCAGAGGTGTACGAGTCTGTGTCGGTAGTCAGTGTGTTCAGGCGCCACCGATCGCGCACAAAGTTCACATAAGACAGAACGTCTTCGAGGTTCTGATCAATACCCGTATCGATTGCACTGTTGGTTGACCCCGGGCGCACCCCGAAGCGATACAATGACACATCGCGTGTGCGTTCCGACCACAAACCTCCCAATTTTAGATCCAGCGACACTTGCTCGGATACCGTGAGCGGCAAGCGATAGTCAAACCCAATATCGATGCTTTCTTCTTCAAGCTCAGACCAGCGGCGCTCCAGGCCGGAAGGCGAAAACGTACTGCTTCGATACTGATATTGTCGACGGTCGGGTTCGTCCCTGCGTGATTGCGAATATCCCAGACGCCATTCCAGCTTGGACACATCATCGAGCAACACAATATCGTGCTTGCCACTTAGCTGTTGAGAGAAAAATTGCCGCTCAACAAATTCGAGAATCACTGATTGAATCGCAACGTCTTCAAGATCAATAACATCGTCTTGGCGAGTCACATCGTCAGTGTTTCGCAGCAGCATGGTTTTGCTGAGAATTTCGTCCGCCTCACGAAACTCAAACCCGGTCACCAGATAGGCATTTACGCCGGTATTCTCTTTGGCGCGAACATACGTGCCTACTTCGTCCAGCGGGTCATCGAGTACCGCGATACCGCGATCACCTGTTGAATGCGAGTAGCTGGCTGCAGCGTAGTAGGCAAAATCCATGGACTCAAGTTCGATTCTGTCGCCGTAAGATACCGAGGCGCTGACATCAGGATTTGCTCGCTTACGCGACACGTTATAATCGTCTTCAAACGTGAGCGCCAGAGCCGCCGCCTGAATTGGGGAGGTGCATCGCGGGTCCAGTTCTGGGTCGCAAATTGTCAGATCACGACCACCATTGGTTGCTGTAAGCACATCTTGCGACAAAGCGCGCAAATCGCTGTCAAATCCGAGACCATCGGTTCGGCTGCTTCGGTAACTCGCCACTCGATCACCGGTTACGTTCTGTCGATACGAGCTGCTTGCTGACAACTTGAATACCCGCTCATCTGGCAAACCGCGGGTTGTCATTTTGACGCTTCCGCCAGTCGTAGATCCGAGTTGGTCAGCTGTGTATGTTTTCTGAATCTCGATTCCGCCCAGTATGTTGGATGGAAACAAATCAAGCTGTACATCTCTGCGAAGCGGGTCGGTGCTGGGCATCAACAAGCCATTCAGGCTACTGGAAATGTACCTGCCGTCCAGGCCGCGTACGTTGGCGTATTTGTCATCAGCGACACTCACTCCAACTATGCGGCCTAGCGCAGCAGCGACGTCACTGTCTCCGAAGCGTTCCAGCTGCGTGATATCCAAGGCATCAGTGACCGTTGTGGCAAAACGCTCCAAATCGACGGCACTCTGATTTGGATTAAACGTGCCAAGAATCACCACCTCTTCAAGATCCGGCAAGCCAATATCTGGTCTACTGATGCCAAGCTCATCTCTGTACAAAGTGATCATGGCCTGTACACCAATGCCCGCAAACACGCGCATGGATTGCAGTTCGCTGGGTTGGTAGTCGGGGTGCGTAACTTCGATTCGGTAGGCGCCTCTGCGCAGCTCCAGCACATACGCGCCCTGCGCGTCGCTCACCGTTGAGAGGTCCGCACCAGGTACATTCAACACCGCTCCCTGCAGTACGTCACCATCACTGCTTCGCACGATGCCAGTCAAAAAACCTGTTGCGTTAGACTTCGCGCCACGAGGGAAGCTCTGTACATCCACATCGGTGTTACCGCTGTTGCGGTCAAAACTCACCTTAATCTCAATTTCGTCGCCGTCATCGGCGCTGAATTCGATTTCACGAATGAGAATTCCGTTGTGGCTAAGCCCTAAGGTATGATCGCCGTCACCCACATAGAATTCGTAGCTGCCACGCTTGTCAGTTTCTCCGACATATTCCTCGTCCAGGGTGATTTCTACGCGCTGTACAGCAGTTTCCTGAAAAAACACGTGCACGTAGACATCGGCTGTGTGCACCACAGCGGAGTAAAAAGTGGAAAGTATTGCAAGGCATGCAAAGGAAAAACGCGTAACAACCACTTTCATCGAGTTTTATCTGCAATCAAACATTTCATGCAGTTACTCTAGGTAGATTGTGTTACAGCCGGTTTTCTAATTTGTGAATATTTTGTGACAGCTACTGCTCAAAAACCACAGCAGCAAGTGATTCAGTAGCACGCGCCTGTACGGGTATGAGCACCCGCGCTTAAGGGTGCTTGATTAGCGCCCCTTCCATTCCGGATCGCGCTTCTCGGCAAATGCCGTAAAGCCTTCCATCATGTCTTCGCTGCCATATAAGGTATCGACTGTTTCGAGCTGGCGGGTAGTAATTCTGTTCAGCGCGTCCTGAAATTTCGAATCTTCGGCATCGCGCACTACTTCCTTTATCGCGGCCATCACCAGGGGCGGGCCAGAGGCCAGCAGCTCAGCTTGTTGCCAGGCACGTTCCATCAGCTTGTCTGCCGGAAGTATTTCATTCACAAAGCCCCACCGGTGTGCTTCCTCAGCGTCCAGCCAGCGCCCGGTGAGCAGCATTTCCATCGCGATGTGGTACGGAATTCGTTTTGGCAGTTTGATCGAGGCTGCATCGGCAACAGTGCCCGAGCGAATTTCAGGCAATGCAAACGTGGCGTGTTCCGCCGCCAGGATAATATCCGTAGACAATGCAATCTCCAGGCCGCCACCACAACAAATACCGTTAACCGCGCAAATAATCGGTTTGTTTAAACGCGGCAACTCCTGCATGCCACCGAAACCGCCAACGCCATAGTCACCGTCTACTTCGTCACCATCGGCCGCGGCTTTCAAATCCCAACCAGGGCAAAAAAACTTTTCACCGGCAGCAGTAAGAATTGCAACCCTCAGATCAGGGTTGTCACGAAACTCCTTGAACACCTCACCCATCTTGCGACTTGTGTGCAAATCAACTGCATTCGCTTTCGGTCTATCAAGTGTCACTTCAAGAATATGACCGTCTATTCGCGTTTTTACCGGTTGTTCAGACATGTTTTCTCTCACTGTTTGTGTTTGCTGATTCGAAGCAACGCGTCAGCCGCTATTGCGTCGTGTTGCCTTAAAATGAGTGGGTTTATTTCAAGCTCCAGCATCGAGTCTTTGTGTGCGACTGCATAGTCGCACACACACTGAATCTGATGTAAGGCCGCGGCCAGATCGATCGCAGGTTTACCACGGTAGCCTTGTAGAACAGGGTACAGTTTCAGCCCTCGCAATGCTTGCTCTATATCTTCATCAGAACAAGGTAAAAGCAAAGAGACTGAGTCCTTGATCAATTCGGTAAGCGTGCCACCTACACCGATGGTGAGCATCAGCAGTCCGGTTGTATCTCGCCGCACTCCTACCAACAACTCTGCAATCACATTGTTTATCATGCTTTCGACAGCAAAGCCGCTATGCTGCGAATACCCGGCAGCGACGAGTCTGGCATTCATCGCATTGAACTCGTCCACCAGTTGTTTGGGTGACGCGATATTCAGGACAACTGCCTGGTGTTCAGTTTTGTGTGCCAGGCCTTGTGCTTTTAGCACACAAGGGAAGTTTATCGACTCTGCGGATAAGTCGGCCTTAGCGTTAACCCAGGTTTGCACGGGAACGGCTACGCCAAACCGTGCCAGCTCTAATTTCGCTGAAGACTCATCAAGCAGCTCTGAATCATCTGTTGTATTTAATGTTTGCGCAGTGCGGCATGTTGGTTCGGGAAACACAGGTCGACACAGTAGCTCACCTACTCTAGCGGCGGCATCCACCGCTGCCAGTCCGGTGTGCATTCCACTCAATGGTATACAACCGATACCCAAGAAGCGGGCCGCGGTACTCTCAGTCATGGTATCAGTGATACTGGATAGGACGGCAATAGGTGCGCTGCAGTCGCGCTTCGCTTCAGCAAGAGCGTCCACCGCGCAATCCCAGGCCGTGATATCGCAACGATCATCTCTTGGGATATCGAGCACAAACAGGTTGGCCGCAGCATCACTGCTGCAGGCTGCCTTAAAGCACTCGGCCATTGTCGGTACATCGCCCCAGATATAGGTGTGGTAATCAAGTGGGTTGGCAAGGTTCACTTTCGGCCCCAGGCAATCAAACAGGCGCTTTCGCTGGGCATCAGAAAGATCAGCGAATTCCAGATTCAAGTCGACACAGGCGTCCGCCATCAAGCCCGCTTCACCTCCAGAACAACTGACCGACGTAATTTTGTTGCTGCTGAGCGGGCCAGCGAAGTGCAGGAATTTTAGCGTCTCCAGAAAGACATCCAGACTGTGGACCTCCACTATGCCTAAGCGCTTCAGCAGTGCTGTGCTGGCTGCATTACTACCGGCAAGGGATGCGGTATGGCTGAAAGCCGCATGCCGGGAGGCTGCAGATCTGCCGGACTTAAGCGCAATCAGAGGTTTACCAATGGAATGGGCGAACTCGGCCATTTTCTCAAAAGCAGCAATGTCACCGAAGCCCTCCAGGTAAAACCCGACTGCACTCACACGCTCATCAAGCAACAGGTGTTGAGCGATACTTGCAGCGTCTGTTTGCGCCTGGTTACCGGCCGTCATCAAGTAAGCGATCGGTAAGCCGCGCCGCTGCATACTAAGACTAATCGTTATATTGGAAGATTGCGCTACAATAGCTACGCCGCTGTCGACACGTACGCCACCGTGCTCATCCGGCCACAGTGGTACATTATCCAGATAGTTCACAAAGCCATAACAGTTCGGCCCGAAGACCGGCATGTCCTGGGCAGCTTCCAGAAGTTGCTGTTGCAATTGTGCACCGCCGGCCAGATCAGCTTCACTTTCGAGAAAGCCAGACGCGAAACAAACCGCACCTCCGCATTTCACCGCGGCGAGCTGCGCTACTGTTTCAATGGTCAATTCCCGGTTAACACCAACAAACGCTGCATCAGGAACACCCGGCAGCTCATTGATCGACGCGTAGCAGGGTACCCCCAACACAGTCTCATGGGCGGGATGTACGGGCCATAATTCACCCTGATAATCGGCCTTCTGTAACTGCTTCACCACATTGCGGGCCCACGCACCACCAATAACGGTAATGCTCTGTGGCCGAATAAATCTGGACAGATCTCGATTATTCACAGCGAAACAGCCTGGGCTTAGGCGCCAAATGGTCTGAGCAAAGCGCGGGAAATGATATGCCGCTGAATTTCAGACGTGCCTTCCCAAATTCGCTCAATGCGGGCGTCTCGCCAAATTCGTTCCAGTGGCAATTCATCCATAACACCCATACCACCGTGTATCTGTATGGCTTCGTCGGCCACAAACGCGAGCATCTCTGTTGCTTTCAGTTTCGCCATGGCCATATCAGAATCTGTACACGTGCCCTGATCAAACTTCCAGCCTGCCTCCATAGTCAGCAGCTCAGCGGCTTTCAGCTCTGTAGCCATGTCGGCCAGTTTGAAACTGACACCTTGAAACTTACCGATTTTCTGACCGAATTGCTCACGCTCTGCCGACCACTCCACTGCATGCTGCATGGCACGTTCAGCACGGCCCAAACAGGTTGCTGCAACTTGAAGTCGCGTGGCACCCAACCAATCATTGGCAACATCAAACCCCTTGTGCAACTCACCCAGCATGTTTTCACCGGGGATTCGGCAGTTATCAAACTCCAGAATCGCGTTTGTGTAACCGCGGTGCGAGACGTTGTTGTAACCGTCTCGCACGGTAAATCCGGGCGTGCCTTTATCCACAAAGAAAGCGCTGATCAATTTCTTTCTGCCACGCGGGGTATCTTCTTCCCCCGTTGCCATAAAAGCAATTGTGAAATCCGCAATGTCAGCGTGAGAAATGAAGTGTTTGGTTCCGTTTAGAATCCAATCATCACCATCAGGTTTGGCGGTTGCGATCATACCTCGCAAATCTGAACCGGCACCGGGTTCGGTCATCGCAAGGCAATCCCAGGTTTCGCCGCGTACGCAGCGGTCCAGGTATTTCTCTTTTTGCGCGGCTGTACCTGCGCACAGGATATTAGAGGGGCGTGCAACACAGGTCCAATGTAATGCGTAGTTAGCTTTACCAAGCTCACGTTCGTACAATAACCAGGTAGGCGTATCCAAACCTGCCCCGCCGAACTCCTCAGGAATGTTCGCTGCGTACAGACCCGCCTCAATTGCTTTAGCCTGCAACTCTTTCATCAACTCTGGTCGCAGCACCCCAGTACGCTCAACCTCTGCCTCGTGCGGATACAATTCCTGTTCAACAAATTTCCTCGTTGTGTCAACGATCATTTGCTGCTCTTCGCTCAATTCGAAATTCATTGCTTCTCTCTTGTAAGGCCTTAACTCAACACATAATCGGGTACAGCTAAGCCACTGTGCGCCTTGGCCAGCTTTTCAGTATTTTCCAACACAATTCCGTCAGGCGGGCAGGATTTTCGCGTTTCCAGGCTAACGTGCAACATCATTTGTTCGTCGGTTGCCAGCAAACGACCGTCTCTGTGGTACATCTCGTGCAATACTTTTAGCTTCTTGCCTTCGCCCATTAAGACCTGTGACTTCACGTAAATCCGGTCACCTGCCACGGCTTCGTCTATATAGCGAATTCGGTTTTCAACGGTAAAGTAACTCAAACCACCGGCAATGTAGCCCTGATCCGCACCGATGAGCTCCATAATTGCGTCTGCCGCGTCAGAAAATACTTGCCCGTAGCGGCTTTCGTTCATATGACCGTTGTAGTCCGTCCAGTCAACCGGAATCGCGCGCTCTATCGTTACAACAGGCTCGGCTTTCACCTCGTCTTCGATCCCACCTGCAACCTTGGCAAGCCGACGCTTTAGTCGGGCATCCTGATGATTAAGTACCTCGCCTGCACCCCAATTACGTTGTTTGAGCGCGCGCATAATACCGACCAGATTATCATCGCGAATGCGTTCAAGTTGTCGGATAGAGTACTGACCTGATTGCTCATCCGATTGCGCAGCAATATCCGCTACTAACTCATCGGTGAGCTCGGGCACGTCCATGAGTTTGGTCCAGGGCCATTCAAGAGCAGGGCCAAATTGTGCGATAAAATGTGCCATTCCAGCTTCGCCACCTGCCACTCTGTAGGTCTCAAACAAGCCCATTTGAGCCCAGCGTAAACCAAAGCCATAGCGAATCGCGTCGTCGATTTCCTGAGTGGTGGCAATACCGTCCTTGATCAACCAAAGCCCTTCGCGCCAAACCGCTTCCAGAAAACGATCCGCAATATGCGCGTCAATTTCCTTGCGAACCAACAGCGGAAACATACCAATACTGCGCAATAGTTCGGCCGCTGTTTTCGACGTTTCCGAATCGCCAACCAATTCAATCAGTGGCAGTAGATACACCGGGTTAAACGGGTGTGCAACGATAAGTTGCTCTGGCTTGTTCAGACCTTCTTGCAGCTGGGATGGTTTGAAACCCGACGTTGATGAAGCCATGATGGCATCGGTGGCGCAGTACTTCTGAACATCCGCTAAAACAGCTTGTTTAAGTTCCAGCCGCTCGGGAACACTTTCCTGTATCCACCGCGCGTCACACACCGCTTCTTCCAGCGTGCTACAAAAAACAAGCCTGCCCTCCTCAGGAAGATCATTTTCGTATAAACCGGGTAACGACCGTCGAGCATTCGCCAAAACCTCGCTGAGTTTTCGCTCCGCCTCCGGGTCAGGGTCGAACACATTGACGTTCCAACCGGACAGCAAGAAACGGGCTGCCCAGCCTCCACCGATAACACCGCCACCCAATATGGCAGCGGTTTGCGCTTCTGGCTGACTCATCGGGGTGCGCGCTTGGTCAGACCGAGTTTGTCACGTACATCCTGTGGACCCATCACATTGGCACCCATATTTTCAATAATGGTCACGGCTCGCGCTACCAGATCTTCATTTTTAGCCAGCACTCCTTTGTCCAGCCACAGGTTGTCTTCCAAACCGACGCGCACATTGCCGCCTGCCAGTATCGCCGCAGCAACATACGGCATTTCGTTGCGACCCAATGCGAACGCAGACCAGGTCCAATCAGAAGGCACGTTGTTGACCATGGCCATAAACGTGTTCAAATCATCCGGCGCCCCCCAGGGAACCCCCATGCACAGCTGTACAAGTGCCGGGCTTTTCAGTATGCCGTCTTCAACCAGCTTTTTGGCATACCAGAGATGGCCTGTGTCAAAAGCTTCAATCTCCGGCTGAACATCCAGCTCGGTCATCATGGCGCCCATGGCCTCCAGCATTCCGGGTGTGTTAGTCATCACATAGTCAGCTTCGGCAAAGTTCATGGTGCCGCAATCGAGAGTACATATCTCAGGCAAACAGTCAGCAACATGCTCCATTCGGTCTTCGGCGCTGGCCATGTCTGTGCCTTCCCGAAATGGCAGCGGCTGATCGGGGGGACCAAAGGTTAGATCGCCGCCCATTCCGGCAGTGAGATTCAGCACTACATCAACATCAGCGTCGCGGATGCGGTCTGTGACTTCGCGGTACAGTTTTGGGCTTCTGGAAGGTACACCGGTGTCGGGGTCGCGCACGTGGCAATGGACCACGGCGGCGCCGGCTTTTGCGGCAGCGATGGCGCTGTTGGCGATTTGCTCTGGGGAACGTGGGACGTGGGGGCTTCGGTCCTGGGTGCCGCCGGAGCCGGTGACGGCGCAGGTGATGAATACGTTTTGGTTCATTTCTAGTGGCATGGTGTTCTCCGCGGCTGTGCCTTCGTAGCGCCGCGAGACGATCGATGCATGGGTGTTCTTCCGCTCAGATGGGCCATCCTTGGCCTGGTCCCGCGTCCGGTCGCTATCGGTTTCCTGCCTCTCGCGACACTTGCACATCCCTGTGCATCGTCCTTGGCGCTAAAGCTGGCCCCGTAAACGCAGTGCACGTTTTGGGTCTTTGCTCCAGAACACCCATGCATCGCTCGCCACGCTCGTTCGGTAGGCTTCCAATGATGAATTCTATTGGAGAAAGTGTGCCATTCCGTGGTAGTGTGTGTTGTCTTTTTTCGAATTATATTTGTCGTTTTTCGTAGCTGTCACAATGTTGAGCAAGGTCACTCTTTTGCTGTTGCCGGAATCATCGATGATGACGTTTGCATCGGCGCTGGACCCTCTGCGGGCAGCTAATCGCTTGGGCGTGGAGTCGGAGTTTGAGTGGAAGATTGTGTCGCCTGATGGTAAGCCGGTGGCGCTTACGAGTGGTATTGATGTTCAGGTCAGCGGTGCGTTGACGGGATCTGAGCAAGGCGATCTTTTGATAGTGATTGCGGCGTTTCATTCTGATGATCATGCTGATCGCAGTACCATCAGGCGCTTGCGAAATGCGGCGGCTGGGTTCAAGACAGTGTTTGGTGTGGAGGCAGGAAGCTGGTTGCTGGCGCGCGCAAAGATTGCGAGCAATCATGCGATTACTACGCACTGGGAAGACAATGAAGATCTGCAGGCAGCGTTTCCGGCGTTGGATGTGCGCAAGGATCGTTATGTGATTGATCGCAAGATCTGGACAGCAGGTGGTGCGTCTCCAACGCTGGATATGATGTTGCACTATATACGTACCTACAAGCGAGCCTCACTGGCCCTGGATGTGGCAAGCGTATTTATCTATGACGAGGCGCACTCCGCAACAGATGCGCAGCCGCGAATCTCTATGGGAAGATTGGAGCGTTTCGAGCCGCGGTTGGCGGTGGCGGTTCGATTGATGGAAAGTGCGGTTGAGGAGCCTTTGTCGACAGCAGCTATTGCGGCGGCATCGAATGTATCGAGTAAAACTCTGGAAAAATTGTGCCGCGAACATCTGGGCGAAACACCGGGTAGCTACTATCGGCGCTTACGTTTACAGGCGGCGCGCAAGCTGGTGATTGATACGCGCCTTTCTATTCAGGACATTGGTATCCGTTGTGGATTTAACAGTCAGTCCACATTTTCCAGAAGCTTTAGCAAAGAATACGGGTATTCACCGTTAACGCTTAGAAAACAGCTGCAATGAATCGATTTTTTTCTCTACCTTATCGTTTTGATTTTATTTCCTCGATAACTGTTCGCTCGATGGGTACCTGCACATACCCGGTTTCTACTGTCCAAAAGTAATAGTAACCGGTTGCATTGCCCGAACCGTCTTTGCCGCTGGTGATCTTGCCGTCTTTCACTGTCCAGGTTTTCACTACGGCACCCCCATCTATGTAGGATACTCGAAGGTCTTCGCCAAGAAAATTATCGGTGGTTCGGCTAATTTGATTGCGGGCTTCTTCTGTACAGGCAGACAAGGTGAGTAGCGCAAATAGCGTAAGCAGACTGAGTTTTCGCTGTATGTTCATGGGTCAACCCTCCGTAATGTGCGCTGCATTGTAGCAAAGCCAAACACGTTCTGTTCTGCCAATAGTTTAGGACTAGGGCAGCCCGGAACAACGGATACATTCTCTAGGGCAGAACTGGCAGCGCAGCGGCTGTTGCCGCTGACATTTTTTTGTACAAAGGTTAAAATGAGGCTGCTGCCCAAACTCTTGGGCTATGCACGCTATCCACTACAAGGCTACCTATATTTTGACTGATAGATTCCCGCCCATAGCAACCGGGCCGATTCAATATTCTTTTCTGAAAATGCTCAATGGCCATATCGACTCGTTTGATGCGAATGAGCAAACATGCACTATGAGTTTTAATGTGTCGACAGACTACTGCCACTCCATTGATATAGTGCAAGGGGGTTTCGTAACAGTGATGCTTGATGCCGTCTGCACGCATGCCGTTGTTGCGACTGACCCCGCAGTATCGGCATTGTCTTCACTGGAAATCAAGGTCACCTTTCTGGAGGCTACTCGCGCAGGGAAAATGCTAGCCGTGGGTAAAGTACAGAAGTTAGGTGGCAGTATCGCTTTTTTGACTGCAGAACTTTTTAACACCGATGGAGTACTTACCGCGACAGCAACATCCACCGCGAAGATTCGCCGCTGATGAGTGAACCAAAAACCTACCGCCAGGCTCGCTTTGTAAGACCAGCCGGGGCAACGGAAATCATACTGGTTCGGCATGGTGAATCCAGAGCGGCCAGCGTGGAACAGCCTTTTCCTTTGGTCGATGGCCAGGGTGATCCTGAGTTGTCGGCTGAGGGCCGCGAGCAAGCCGAGAAGCTGGCGCAGCGACTTCAACATCAGCCTATTGATGCAGTCTATGTCACAACGTTGCGACGAACTTTTGAAACTGCTGCACCATTGTGCGCAGTGAAAAACTTGCAGCCCAAAGTAATTGCAGACTTAAGAGAGGTGCATCTGGGCGAGTGGGAAGGTGGCTTGTTTCGTGCGAAAGCGCATCAGCAACACCCACAATTTCTTGCCATGCAGGAAAAACAGGAATGGGCTGAGATCCCCGGAGCGGAATCCAACTCACAGCTGACAGAACGCGTAAAACGAGGCCTGGCGGAGATAACCGCGGCTCATGCCGATCAGCTGGTAATGCTGGTTGTTCACGGTGGCGTGATAGGCAATATCCTGGCAACAGCAACAGGCTCTGAACCATTTGCGTTTTTAGGCGCTGACAACGCCTCGATAAGTCATATCGTGGCGCACAATGATCGTATTAGCTTACGGCGATTCAATGACACTAACCATCTCAGTGAGCACATAGGTGCGGAACTCAGCATGCCAACCTAGCACAATAGTGCCGGCTTCAATCCTTACAAGCTGATTGCCGATACAAGATGCCGGTTCGTGAAACTGAGCACACTGTTACTCAGGCACTGCGCCTGGAATCACACCGCCTACTTGTACGCAATAGGCCGAGTCTATCCACCCGGAGAATAGCAACGCTAGTGCAACCGTATTTTTGCCCTACGATACGCTAAGATGATGGTTTAGAATGCCGGCTGAGGTGAACACGGTTGTTCGTGTGAAGTTAATCTTATCTCGTGCGTCAATTATGGAGTCTGCGAATACAGCCGCACAATTTCTCATCTGGCGCAAGAGTTTGTCTAAAACGATTGCGCTGATGGCGCGTGTATTCGCACTGACGCCGTAATACGAATGCAACCACGCTAGGGAGTTGAAACATGTCGGAATATCAGTTTATCGAATTTGCCGCGGCAGACCACGTAGCAAGCATCACATTCAATAGGCCGCTTAAGGGTAACGGTCTGAGCCTCGCGTTATTGAAGGAGTTTAACTCGGCTTTGACACAGTGCGAGTCAGACGATTCCATTCGTGTCGTGGTGTTAAAAGGTAACGGTAAGAATTTTTGCGTTGGTGCCGATTTGACTGACGTCCAGGCAGCAGAAAAGCCAACCGATGAGCACATTCTGGAAGACCATGCACCGAATCTGCACTGCATCCGCAATTCAAAAAAAGTGTATATCTGCGCCATGCAGGGTGCAGCCGCTGGTATCGGCAGTGCCTATGCGCTGGTGTGCGACATGACAATCATGGCCGATAACGCATACATCTATCAGGCATTTCTACCTATTGGCATGGTTCCCGATGGCGGTGCGACCTGGCTGTTGGGGAGGCATCTTGGCTACAAACGCGCGTTCAAGATGATCATAGAGGGTACCAAACTTGGTGCAGAACAATGCCTGGACTGGGGCCTGGCATCTGATGTCGTAGCAGCCGACAAGCTCGATGATCATACCCGGCAACTCGCCGCGACAATTGCAGGCAAAGCGCCGCTGGCCGCGGCCGCAACCAAACAGTTGTTGAATGGCGTGTTTGACTCAAGCTATGGCGATACAGTAATTGCCGAAGCCAGGCAGCAACGGCGAATGCACGAAACTGCAGACTGCAAGGAAGGAGTGGCGGCGTTTTTAGAAAGACGATCGCCTGTTTTTCGTGGCGAGTAGCGCATTGCGCCAGTGCTAAGCCATCGGCAGTGCAGTTATTCGACCTATAGCGGCCATACTGTTCTGTGATTTAGCGCACAGAAACCGCTCTTATGCTTACACGGCAGCGCATTGAATAGCGTTATGCGACGCTCGTTTAGCGACGCAGTGCTCGTTTTTTGAGTTTGCAAGCGCATATTCAGCGCGTCAGCTTTGCAAGCTGGCCATGCCCACCTAGGCTATATATTAACCAGCGCCATGCTGTGTTGTAACGGATAACACACCCATCAAAAAGGAATTACAAATGACTGCCGCATTGCCGCCCGAAGCCAACCTGCAAGTCCTGTTTCAAGAAGTGCTGGACCGCGTGCTGAATGACGATCTTCGTCTGCCCAGCATGCCAGACATCGCCATTGATGTACGAGTGGCCATTTCGGAAGAGAACACTACTTGTGAATCGCTAACCGCTATCATTGCCAAAGACCCCGCGCTCACTGCCTACCTCGTTAAGGCGGCGTCCAGCCCGATCTATCGGCGACCGGTACCACCTAAAACGCTGGCCGACGTAGTTGGTCTGCTTGGGTTTTCGGCTACCAGCAGCCTGGTGATGATTCACAGTACACGTAATATGGTCGAGCTAAACAGCCCCATCGCGAAAGAGTTGTTCGAGCACACATGGGAGCGCTTGATCGTTAAGACCAGTGTGGCCAGTTTTCTTGCTCAGAAACTGAAGTACCGGCCCGTGGAACAGGTGCAAATGGCGATGCTACTCAGTGAAGTGGGCTCTCTGTCAGTTCTGTCCGCAATGATGGAAGCATCAGAAACACCGGATACTCAGGTGTACTTTCAAATGTGCCGTCAATACAGCAAGCGCCTTGGTTCAGCCGCATTAACGAAATGGGGCATCGACAGCACGATTGTCGACCTGGTTAACGATTGCGGCCAATGGGACCTGAGCTGGAACGAAGAGCTTAATCTGCTCGATATCGCAAACCTTGCACTGTACTCTACTGTTCAATTAACCAGTGAAGAGCCGCTTCTTCCAGAACTGGAGTCGCTGGCTGCGTTTTCGAAAATTCCGGAAGATCTGCACAGTTGCAGCAAGCCGAATTGGTTAGATCTGATTGTCGACAACGATGAAGAAATTCAAACCATCATCAGCGCGTTCAGGTAACATCACTCTGCTGCGCCTGGTCAGCAAAGCGCGTGGCATGCACCGGCAACTGATCCACCAGAAACCCGAAAAACCCACGATTCGGGTTTCTGGAATCTCCCATGATACATTTGGCATCCGACGCTTCCAGCACCATCATTGATTCACAATAATTGATTCGTCATCACTGCTCATTACTGTCAAGCGGCGATGGATACGGTATTACGGCTGATGTTTTTTGACTCGTACATAGCCTGGTCGGCAGCAATTACCACGTCTTGCCACTTTGGCCGGCATTGGCCACGCTCAATCGCCGACGCAACACCGGCACTGCCCGTCAAAACACCGTAAGGACTTGCACAATGCGGAATCCCAAATTCCGCGACCGATTTTATCGCTCTGTGCATAAATTTATACGCCCCTTGTACGTCCGAATCGGCGAGTATGACCAGTATTTCCTCACCACCGTAGCGGTATATACGGTCCGTGGAGCGCATGCAGTTGCGCAATATACGCGCGATGGTACGAAGCACCTCGTCACCCGCGCTGTGTCCATAGTGGTCATTGTATTTTTTGAAGAAATCTATATCGAGCAAGGCCGTACAATATTGACGCCCATAACGCAGGGCCTGCGCATGAGTTCGTGCAAGATCCGCCTCCATCGCCGCTCGATTGCCAATTTCCATTAGCGCATCTTCAAAAGAAAGTGCCCGCAGCTCTGCATTTTGTTCCTCAAGATCACTGGTTTGTTCCAGCACGCATTGCTCTATCAGTTCCGCTTGCAGGGCAGCAACTTGAAAATGCGCCTCGGCAATATCAGACTGTGTGATCACACCCTTGGCACGCCCCAGTTCATCGACCACAGGCAGGTGACGAATATTGTGGGTGTTAGACAGTAAAATGGCATCGTACAAACTGTCCCGCTCATTAACCGTGACCACCGGCGTCGACATAAACTGGCTCGCTTTGCAATCCAGTGATGCTCGATGGTTTGCAATCTCGAGCAGTAAGCCTGCCATATCGCGCTCGGTGATGATGCCAAGCGGTCGCCCATCTTCCAGGATCATCTGACACGATATTGTGTGCTCAGCCATGATCGATACCACATCGCGCAGCGTGGCCTGCTTATCGACGTGGATGACGCCGTGTGTCATTAACTCGGAAACGCAGATGTCTTGCATGATAGTCGCTCTTATGTTGGCCGCCTGCTGGCGTGCTCGTTATTGCTGTACAAATTACAGTCAATATTTTGACACCTTGGTGTGACCGGCCGCACATGAGCAAAAAACAGACAACTTCAGCGACGAACGGCCCCTCTACCCCTGGCAAGAGACTGCTGCATTTGCGTCATCAATCGATCAATAGAGAAACTCGCCGTGGCTTGACGGGGTGGAAACTGGCGAAATGTCGCCAGCCACTTGCCAACTTCTTGTTGGGTAGGAACGAACAGCCACAAATTATCACCGAAGAACCGAGCATACAGCCCCGAGTCAATTGACGTTTCGTAGGGGTCGCTGCGAAGATTGATCACCCGCGGGAAATTAAGCGCCTCCCTGGGGCCACTCCAGCCGTCCATCTGAAACGCAAAATGTATCTTCCAATCGTTCCAGCGCATGGCGTTTAGCTGGGCGTTATCATCGAAGTAGAATATATTTTCTCTTTTTCCTTTCCCTTTAGCCGATAACAATGCAGTTTGGTCGAAGCCATCCAAATGCACTTTATAAGTTCGCCCACCTGCTTGATGACCTTGCTTCAATTTCTGGACAATGCCCGGCTCGCCCGCGGCCGCCAAAAAAGTGGGTAACCAGTCTTGATGCGAGAAAATGTCGTTTATTACGCGTTTCTTTTCAACCACACCCGGCCAGCGAATCAAGGCAGGTACTCTAAATCCACCTTCCCAGGTTGACCCTTTCTCCCCTCGAAATGGCTCTGCCCCGCCGTCTGGATAGGTACCGGTTTGAGAGCCATTGTCAGTGGAGTACACCACAATTGTATTGTCTGCAATGCCCAGTTCGTCGAGCTTGTCGAGTAACTGGCCCACATGGAAATCATGCTCCTTTAGGCCATCTGCGTACAAACCATGGCCGCTACTGCCTTGCCATTTTGGCGCAAGACGTGTCCAAACGTGCATGCGGGTTGCGTTAAACCAAACAAAAAACGGCTTGCCCTCACCGGCCGATTTGTCCATAAATTTGAGTGCAGCGTTGGTGAACTCCTGATCGACGGTTTCCATGCGCTTGCGCGTCAGTGGGCCGGTATCTTCGATTCGCCCGTCGGCGTAGGAATGAATCACACCTCTGGGCGCAAAGCGTTTATGGAATTCGGGGTCTTTTGGATAGAAATAGGTTTCCGGTTCTTCTTCGGCATTGAGGTGATAAAGATTACCCAGAAACTCATCAAAACCATGATTGCTTGGCAGAAATTCGTCTTTGTCGCCCAGATGATTTTTGCCAAACTGGCCAGTCGCATAGCCGTGTGGTTTTAACAATTCGGCAATCGTCGGATCTTCGGCCCGCAAACCAATATCAGCACCGGGCAATCCAACTTTCAATAAACCGGTGCGCAGCGGGTGTTGACCAGTGATGAACGCACTTCGTCCAGCAGTACAGCTTTGCTCGCCGTAGTAATCTGTGAACAGGGCACCTTCATTGGCAATCCGATCGATGTTCGGTGTTTCACCGCCCAGCATCCCGCGGTGATAAGCACTGAGGTTGGACCAGCCTATATCATCACCCCAAATAACCAGAATATTTGGCTTATCCGCGGCCATCGCAATACCTGCGCTGCCCAGAAACAGGATTGAGAGCGCTAATCCAAACAACGTGTTCCAGCGTACAGGGTATTGCATAGTGTTATCCGTCGAGCTTGCCAGGGTTCTATCTCACTCAGAGAGGTCGGTCTGCCGCCATTATCTCCCAGAGTTTGCTTGCGAACTACCGCTTTGCCATTGACGCTTGTTCATCTGACAACTCGAACAGAATATGTTTGGAGTGCCGTCCGCACACCAATCTGTGCAAGCCATGGCTAGCACCTTGCACAATATGGAAAAACGTTATTTACTACAGCGCGATTGACTGAGGCATCACATAGCTATGAACTTTGAATTTGACGACGATCAGCATCTCATTCGGGACCAGGCCAGGAGTTTTTTGGGTGAACACTGCTCCAGCTCGGTCGTACGAGAGGTGCTGGAGGGAGACGCGCTGTACGCGGAGCAACTCTGGAATAAAGTCTGCGAGATGGGCTGGACAGCTACCGTCATTCCGGAAGAGTATGGCGGCCTTGGCCTTTCCTATTTGGAATTGGTTGTTATTGCTGAAGAAATGGGGCGAGCCTGCGCGCCTCTACCGTTTGGGTCTTCCGTGTATCTGGCCACTGAAGCAATTATGGCGGCTGGCTCTGAGTCTCAGAAAAAGAAATGGTTACCGCTGCTGGCAGAAGGTAAAGCCATTGGTACCCTGGCCTACGCTGAAGGCCCTGGAGAAACTGATGCCGCCTCACTCTCCACGACCGTCAGCAAAGACACCCTCACTGGCAAAAAATGCGCAGTAGCAAATGGCAATATCGCATCTCTTATCTGCGTACTGGCGGCAAGCGACAGTGGCGAAGGCGCCAGCCTGTATCTTGTTGATACAAGCGATTCAGGGGTCACTGCCGAGACAATTCGCACTCTTGACCCGAGCCTGAATTACGCAGACGTCCACTTTGCAGATGCCAGCTGTGAACTGCTTGGGGAAATCGGGCAAGGTCGGGATCTTTTGAACGCGCTGTTAGATCGAGCGGCCGTGTTGTACGCCTGGGAACAGCTGGGTGGCGCGGAAACCTGTTTGGAAATGGCGAAAAACTACGCCGTGCAGCGCTATGCGTTTGGTCGTCCGATTGGCTCATTTCAGGCGATAAAACACAAATTAGCCGAGATGTACGTCAAGAA
Source organism: Gammaproteobacteria bacterium (assembly GCA_030429735.1). GTDB lineage: Bacteria > Pseudomonadota > Gammaproteobacteria > Pseudomonadales > JAUIET01 > JAUIET01. The sequence goes on along the minus strand of JAUIET010000002.1, from coordinate 686,778 downwards.
TACGCTGGCGCGCTCAAACGCCTATTTTGGCGCATGGGCGTTAAATTCAGATGCTGAAGAATTGCCGTTGGCCGCTGCTACTGCGCGCGTGGGTAGTTGTCAGGCTTACTACTATGCGTCTAAAGAAAACATTCAAACTCACGGAGGCATGGGGTATACCTGGGAGTTTGATTGCCAGTTCTTCTACCGAAGATCCAAGGCCTTGGCAGTGCTGATCGGTAGCGAACGACAGTGGCAGGAAAAATTGATCAGCGCATCAGACCCGGTAGCGGTGTAAGGAGAATATTATGGATTTCGAAGACAGCAAAGCCGAAGCAGCGTTTCGTTTAGAAGCGAGAACCTGGCTGGAAAACAACATACCCGATGACAATGACCTAAGCGGACTTAGCAATCTGCAACGTGCCAAGTTTTGGCAGGCTAAAAAAGCAGCTGCGCGTTGGGCATGCATTCGCTGGCCCGAGGCGTATGGTGGCCGCGATGCCACTGCTATCGAACACGTTATATGGCAACAGGAAGAAGCTAAGCTAGATCTTCCCAACACCAGCAGTTTCTTTGGCATTGGCCAGGGCATGGCAGGCCCAACCCTTATGGCATGGGCAAACGAAGAGGACAAAGCGCGTTTTTTGCCGGATCTCGCCAGTGGCGAGACAGTCTGGTGCCAGTTGTTTAGCGAACCGGCTGGTGGCTCTGACCTGGCAGCACTACGCACCAAAGCAGTAAAAGACGGTGATGACTGGATTGTTAATGGTCAAAAAATATGGACCTCGGGCGCGCACTATTCCGACTGGGGGATTTTGGTATTGCGCACTGACCCAACTGTCGCCAAACACAAAGGCCTGACCTACTTCTATGTCGATATGAAAAGTGAAGGCATCGACATAAAACCGATCAAGCAAATTTCAGGCGCGTCTGACTTCAACGAAGTCTATTTCACCAATGTGCGAATTCCTGACAGCCAACGCCTTGGGGATGTTGGTCAAGGCTGGCATGTTGCACTGACAACGCTAATGAATGAGCGTGCAAGTATTGGCGCGGGCAGTGGCGGAGCAGATTTCAAGTCGCTTAAAAGACTGGCTCAACAGGTCAATATTGACGGTAAACCGGCAATAGAAGATTCTGCAGTACGCGCGAAGCTGGCCAGCTGGTACGTAGAGGAAGCCGGGTTGAAATACACGTCGTATCGAACCTTGTCAGCATTGTCCAAGGGCGAATTGCCGGGACCGGAAAACTCGATTGGAAAGCTGGTTGGTGCGCGAAAAACGCAAGATATGTCATCGTTTGCGATCGACTTGCTGGAGCAGCAAGGTGTGCAATGGGATGCTGAACTGGACGCCGAGTACAACGGCCTGTTTCAGTTAAGCTACATGGGAATACCCGGTTTACGCATTGCTGGCGGAACGGATGAAATCATGGCAAACATTATCGCTGAGCGCGTTCTAGAATTACCGCAGGAACCTCGCATGGACAAAGGCATACCCTTTTCAGAGGTTCCAACCGGGTCTTAACCGCTCAACGCATGTAGCGATTTATCGCAATTGCTGAATCAGCCCCGGCGCTCTTTGATCAGTGGGATATCGCTCGGCCAGAATCAATGCAAAACTCAGCGCCCGCTCTCGATCGCCCTGATCCCTGAGTATTGTTGCCAGTGCAAATAAGACTTCGGCATTTACCTGCGACGTGCTGAGTAGCTTTTCAAGCTCAGCCACCGCTTTTGCCGAATTTCCTGCAGAGTTCAAACCAATAGCGTACACGTAGGCATAGCGCCACGAACTGCCAAGAGCAGCAGCCTTGCTCAATTGTTGCAAAGACTCGTCGTTTCGTCCTTGACGAGACAACCACAAGCCATACGCGTGATGTGTTTCTGCAACACCTTGTTGCTGTTGCAAAGCGCGTTTGAACAATGGCTCGGCCTCGTTGTCTCTGCCACTGCCACGATAAAGATCGGCCAAATTCAAATAAGCCGGCACCCAGCTTGGATCAATCACTATGGCCTCTCTGTAATAGGCTTCGGCCCGGGTGGTCTCACCGCGGCGCGCTGCAACAGACGCCAGATTACTTAGCGCATCCGGGCGGTCAGCATTCAGGGTCTGTGATGCAACAAATTCGCTCAGCGCGCTCTCCAGCCGCTGCAGATCTGCCGCCTGCAAAAACTGCGACGGTGCATCAGCCAGAATTCTTGCTGCTTCAATACGCACGGCCAGCACTGTATCTGCTAACAAAGGGGAAACAAACTGCCAGCGTTGAGAAACGGGTAAAGCCTCAAAATGACTAAGTGCCGCCAGGCGTATGGAGGCATGTTCCGATGATAAAGAGGCCCGTACCACGGCAAACGACCCAGCGTCCTGAGGCTGGCTCATGTGAGTAATAGCTGAGGCACGCACAATACTGGGTAACGTAGGCGTATTCACAATACCGCTCAGTGCACTATTGTCGGGCTGCCCTTGCCGTGCGGTATGAAAAATCTGGCCGAAGTTGTGTTTATCACTGCGCGACGGGAAGTGTTCGTCAATCACAGATTGTGCCCAGCGTCGAGATTTTTCATCGTGGCAATCTGTACACACATCCGGGGCGTCTATACTGGCGTTGTGTGCGGGCTGCGGAATTCGAAAGCTATGATCGTAACGCTCGTCAACACCCATATAGACTTTCGCGGGCATGTGGCATTGTCTGCACTGGGCGCCCTCGCTCTCCATGGGATGAAAATGATGTTCGGGGGAATCATAGAGCTTCGCTGTTAGGCCGGCAAAATCATCCGGCGGCGTGCTTTGATGACACTGTGTACACACTGCATTCCCGTCGAGGCGAAGCTCAACACTGTGCGGCTGGTGACAATTACTGCAGGTAACTCCTGCTTGATACATTTTGCTTTGCACGAACGAGCCATATACGTACACTTCTTCGAGAATCTGGCCATCAGCATGGTAAAGGCCTGGCTCCAGTAACGCGGGCACATAGTGGTCATACAGTTCTTTACCCGGCGCAAATTCTTCAGCGATCACTCTGCGTCGCGAATGACATCGCGCACAACTGTCAATCTGCACCGCAGTGGAATCAAGTTTTACCGCAAAACCCAGATTCTCAGAAAAGGCGCTGCCCACTGTGGGGGTGGCGGGGTTAGCGGCTCGTGCCCAGGCTAGATGTTCTGATGCCGGGCCGTGACAGGATTCGCAGCCTACATTAATTTCGCTGTAACGGGTGTCATAGCTGCGCGAGCTGGCGTCATAGCGCTTTTGTACATTTGTTGAATGACAGTCGGCACACTGAAAATTCCAGTTCTGGTGCAAACGAGTCCAGTGCAACGGGTCAGACGGCGGCATGGCTTCATCGGGGTATAAGTGATACCAGCGCTGCCCGCCCTGCTCCGCCGGTCGAGAATCCCAGGCCATGCTGAGCGCCTGATAGGCGCCATTGCCTACATCTATCAGATACTGCTGCAGTGGCTCTACGCCAAACGCGTACTCGATTTCAAACGTTTGCAATTCTCCCTCTTTATTGTTGGTGCGCACGTAAAAGCGCTGCTGATCGCGAAAGAAGCTAAATTTCTGCCCATGGTGACTTACCCTGCGATCATCAAAATCACCCAGCACTGTTTCAGCGCTTGCTTTTTGCATGGCCAATGCATGGTGCGAAGACTGCCACTGTTCAACGGCCTGTTGGTGACAGCCCGAACATTCTGCGGAACCCACGTACTGTGTTTGCGCGGGCCTGGGCTCGACTGGCCCACTGAGTGGCTTGCTTTCAGTTAGCCGGTTGCCGTGCGGTGAATCCGAATCCGTTCCCTGATTGCAGGCCGTTAGAGCAAACAACAGTAATGCGACTTTGATCGCAGCGTTTAGCGACCCGGGCACCTCTGTTGTTTTACCCTGAAATGGACTCAGCGATTGCATCAACCCTGTGGCTTGGGTACGGTTTCCATGATTTGATCAATGGTAAAGGTTGCCGGGCGCTGTCTCGGAGGAAACGCATGAAGCGTTTTGATAAACGCACCCACTTCCCTGAGACCCAGGCCCATGGCAATCGGTATTTTTCGCGTCCACCACTCATTGTAAGCGTTTGAATCAGTGTCAGCACGCTCGAACGGGTCACGCCGCAGGTGGAACATTTTAGGAATTCGCAAGGTTACAAAAGGATCTCGCCATACATCAAAACGCTTGGATCGCTGCTCAGCAAACACAATTTTCCAATCACCCACGCGCGTTGAGATCAGCTTTCCATCATCACTAAAGTAATGGAAGACCTCCCTGGGACCTTTCTTTTTCTCGACCAAGTGCGGAATAAAGTCGTAGCCGTCCAAGTGCACTTTGAAGTTTTTACCGCCAACAGCATGGCCGGCCAGCAACTTCTGTTTGATGCCAGGCGCACCGGCCGCCGACATTAAGGTAGGCACCCAGTCCTGATGCGACATTATGTCATTGCTGATTCGGCCAGCCTCAATCTTTGCGGGCCAACGCACCATCGCAGGCACCCTGAAGCCGCCTTCCCAGTTGGTGTTTTTCTCGCCACGAAAAGGTGTAATCGCGCCATCTGGCCACATGTTGTAATGTGGGCCATTGTCGGTCGTGTATATAACAATCGTATTGTTGTCGATGCCCAATTGATCAAGCTTGGCCAGTAAAGTGCCTACGTGGTCGTCATGTTCCAGCATGCCATCGTTATAAAAACCCTGACCGGATTTACCCAGATTCTCGTCCTTAACGTAGGTGTGGTAGTGCATACGTGTGGAGTTAAACCAGACAAAAAACGGCTTGTTCTTGCTGTGAGCGCTGTCTATAAATTTGAGCGCTGAACCCAGAAACTCCTCGTCCACCGTTTCCATTCGCTTTTGAGTCAACGGACCACTGTCTTCGATTCGCCCATCCGCGTAACTGTGGATCACACCTCTTGGCCCAAACGCTTTATTGAATGCAGGATCTTTCGGGTAGTCAGGGTCTTCGGGGGCTTCTTCGGCGTTCAGGTGATACAGGTTGCCGAAAAACTCATCGAAACCATGATTGGTTGGCAAAAACTCATCGCGATCACCCAGGTGGTTTTTGCCGAACTGACCCGAGGTATACCCGAGGGGCTTAAGCAGCTCTGCCAGGGTGGGATCTTTGGGACTGATGCCTGTGTCAGCACCTGGTGCGCCAACCTTGGTCAGACCAGTGCGAATGGGGTGCTGCCCGGTGATGAACGCGGAGCGCCCGGCAGTACAGCTTTGCTCGCCATAGTAATCGGTGAATTTCAGCCCCTCTCTGGCGATACGATCAATGTTCGGCGTTTGATAACCCATCATACCCATATTGTTAGTGCTTAAATTCCAGAAGCCAATATCGTCACCCATGATCACCAGAATATTGGGCTTATCCGCGGCAAACGCCGCGCCCGACAGGGCGACATTAGCAAGCAGTAAAAAGCAAATGCGAGGTAAAATTTTCATTGTAAAGTCCACCAGATCCACAGGTATTGAGCGCATGAAGTTATTAGGACGCCAGTTCACATCATACTACAGAATGCAGCTGGCTTGTCTTGGACCTTAACGCCTGATTCCATTAAACTGTGTGTCCGTTTCCCAATCCAAATACACTAAATTGTGCCGATATCATTGAATGACTACACCCGCTAGGCTTCTGGCCGTTGAACAGGCAATCAGCGACGTGGTTGTTGGCCAACCCAGGGTTGCCCGACAGTTACTGATCGGCTTATTGTGCAATGGCAACCTATTGCTTGAAGGCCTGCCGGGTACGGCGAAAACGCGCTCGGTGAAAGCGCTGGCACAGGTACTTGATATCAGTCTGAATCGCATTCAATTCACACCCGATCTTCTGCCATCGGATGTCACTGGTACCGAGGCATTCCATAGCGAAGGCGGGCAACAGCAGCTGGTATTCGAACCTGGCCCCTTGTTTGCTAACCTTGTATTGGCTGATGAAATTAACCGCGCACCGGCAAAAGTACAGTCCGCTTTATTGGAAGCGATGGAAGAGCGACAAGTGACGGTTGCCGGCAAAAGCTACCCTATGCCAGACTTGTTCATGGTGCTGGCCACGCAAAATCCCATTGACCAGGAAGGCACCTACCCGCTTCCGGAGGCGCAAACCGACAGGTTTTTGCTAAAAATTCTCATCGACTACCCGGACGATGATGCCGAGTTAGACGTGATCCGCCTGGTTCGCAGTGAAGAAGGGACACACGTCAATCTTGAGTCAGCCAGTGTGTCAGCCGATGATATTTTTGCGGCGCGAGCGCAAATCAAAGCTGTTCATGTGTCTGAATCGCTGGAACGTTATATCGTTGATATTGTTATGGCCAGCCGTCACCCCGATCGCTACGCCAACAGCGACTTGCGCCACTGGTTGATCGCGGGCGCAAGCCCACGAGCCAGCATAGCCCTTGATCGCGCCAGCAGGGCCGTCGCGTGGCTGCAAGGGAAAGATTTCGTTGACCCTGATGACGTGCGTAGCATTGCTCATGCCGTATTAAGGCACCGTTTAACGGTCAGCTATGAAGCCGTGGCTGACGGCATCTCTCAGGATGACATTGTTGATGAAATTCTTCGTCAAGTCGCAAACGCCTGAGGAGCATTCATACTCCGCCCAGGAAAACGACAGGCACACCCTGCAGAGTTCAGACCCTCGACTGCAGCTTAGCGTGAAAGATCTGGTGGCATTGCGCAACCAGGCCAACGGCTTTGTGCTTAATCCGGCAATGGCCATCAAGAATCAATTCATCGGGCGGCACAGTTCCCGTCATCGCGGTCGCGGTTTGAACTTTGAAGAGTTAGCGCATTACCGGCAAGGGGATGACATTCGCACAATGGATTGGAAGGTTACCCACCGAACCAGAAAACCACACGTACGAGTGTTTACTGAGGAGCGCGAACGCCCTGTTATGCTCGCCTGCGATCAACGTCAAGGAATGATGTTTGGTAGCCACCAGAAACTCAAATCGGTTGTGGCAGGTGAAGTGTTTGCCCTGCTCGCCTGGCGTCAGCTAAAACTGGGCGATGCGGTTGCCAGCCTGATTTTTGGTGATCAGGATGTGGTTGAAGCCAGACCACATAGAAGCCAGCACATGCTGTTACGAGACTTTAAAACGCTGGCCACCATCAACCAGGCTCTGATCAGCCACAGGCAGATAAATACTGGCGCATTGCCGACTACTCAGCTATCCACTGTACTCAGCCGACTCAGTCGTTTGTGCGCCAGAGACTACCTTATCGTATTAATCAGCGACATGCATGACCTGGACAAGAACGCGGCTCAACAGATCAAAAGCCTGGCCTTGTACAACGATGTGTTTGTTGCTCAGATCACTGACCCGATTGAGCTGGCGCTGCCAAGCGGTAAGCAGTTTATCGCCAGTAATGGCGCGATGCAGCTTGCCGTTAATACCAACGATAAATTGCTTACTGGGAGTTTCAATACGCATCAACAGCAGCGGGTGGAGCAACTTCGACGCACGCTGCAATCAGCGGGAGTTGTGCATATTGAGCTCAACACCATTGATGAAAGCTACCGGCAATTACGCCGCTGTATTAGTGATAACACCACCCCAAACGGGAACATTCGCCAAAAGTACCAAGCCAAGAATGCCTGACACTGCGATATCAAATCCTGATTTTGGTAACTACACGATACGGGGTATCGAGGAAATCGTTATACCACCTGCGGTCTCCTGGATGCCTGTAACACCGGCCTGGAAAGTGGCAGGCCTGATTCTGTTAGCCCTGCTCGTAATGGCAACATATCAGGCGTTCGGTAAGTGGCGCAGCAATCAGTATCGGCGCGATGCGCTGAAGACAATCACCGAGTTACGCAACGCGCAACACGCATCAGGCACTGAGCTGGTGCGCACCCTGAGTGCGTTACCAAGTGTTTTAAAATCAACGGCACTCAAGGCCTACCCGCGCACCGACGTTGCCTCGCTCAGCGGTCAGGCCTGGTTGGAATTCCTGAATAGCAATGTCAAAAGACAAGTATTCGATGACAGCAACCTGACCGTCTTGCACGCATTGGCCTATCAAGGGCGAATAGAGCATGCAGTGGCCCCCGCAGAAGCGGACGAACTGCTGGACAGGTGTGAGATGTGGGTTCGCACGCACCAGGCAGCTCAGGAACCGCGCGGCAGTGATTGAATTTACTGCGCCGTGGGCAGCGGCTTTGCTGCCCCTGCCAGCCCTGGTGGTCTGGCTTGTTAGCCCACACCGCGAAGCACGCACGTCATTGCAGCTGCCATTCTTTGATGTACTGGCGAGGTTTTCTGACACGCCACCAGGTTCGGGGGCTGACATTCCATCACAATCCTGGTGGCTGGCAGGTTGGCACTTGATCGCCTGGTGCTTGCTGATCATCGCACTAAGCGCACCTGAGAAAGTAGGCGAACCCATCGAGCGAAGTAAATCGGCTCGGGATCTGATGGTTGCAGTGGATTTGTCCGCGTCCATGCAGACCAGAGATTTTTCTTTACCGACCGAAGCCGACAAGAAGGTGGATCGACTCACTGCTGTCAAATCCGTGCTCCGCGAATTCGCAGCACGGCGGAAACATGATCGGCTTGGCTTGATTGTGTTCGGCGATGCGGCTTTCCTGCAAACACCTTTTACCGAAGACCATATCGCGTGGCAGACCTTACTGGATGAAACCGCCATAGGCATGGCGGGACAGAGTACCGTGTTTGGCGACGCTATCGGGCTGGCAATCAAACTGTTTGAACGCAGCGAAAGCGAAAGTCGTGTGCTGATCGTATTAACCGATGGCAATGACACTGGCAGCAAGGTACCACCAATCGAAGCCGCCAAGGTTGCCCGGCAAAAGGGTTTAACCATCTACACGATAGCGATTGGCGACCCAGCGACAATTGGCGAAGAAGCCATGGATGAGGCCGTGCTTGAGCGCGTTGCTGAATTAACTGCTGGCCAGTACTACCAGGCGCTGGACCGGCAACAGTTGCTGGCAGCCTATCAGGCGATTACCGATCTGGAACCCGAGCTATTCGAAACACTGAGCTTCCGCCCAAGACAGAGTCTGTTTCACTGGCCTTTAACCCTGGTTTGTCTGGGCTACATTGGCTTTATTCTGTTTGCGTCAATACGCGTCAAACAGCGCAGTGCAGAGACCGTGGAAATCGCATGAGCCTCGAACTGATCGCACAGAATTTTCATTGGTTGCGACCCGTTTGGCTGTTAGCAATCCCGATGCTGGTACTGGGCTGGGCAGTACTGTCTCGCGCCGGCAGACAGCATGACGGCGGCAGCCGCCTTTTAGCACCACATATTGAGCGCTTACTCAGCAACCGCGCCGAACGACGCAAGATTGTTACACCATTGAACACCCTGCTTTTGCTCACGTTTTGCTGCATTCTGGCATTGGCTGGGCCTACCTGGCAGCGCCAATCATCGCCGTTGAGCGAAGACGAAGCCATGCTACTGGTCGTACTGGATGCGTCTCGTTCCATGCTGCAGACCGATGTGCAGCCCAGCCGCCTGGAACGCAGCAAACAGAAAATAAATGACCTGTTGGCGATGCGCGCTGGCGCGCGCAGCGGCCTGATTGTTTATTCAGGCAGTGCCCACACTGTCATCCCTTTAACCAATGATCTGGATATTGTGTGGCACTTTCTTGATGCTATCGACAATGAGATGATGCCACGGCAGGGTAAATCGGCTGCCAGTGTCATTCCGGTTCTGGACAAAATTCTGAGTCAGTCAGAGTATATTGCCAGCGGTGTGCCCGCCAGCGTGCTGTTGATAACCGACTCGGTTGAACCGGATTCAGAACAGTTGCTGGCAGACTATTTTGCCAGGCTACCTCATCAACTGCTGATACTGGGGGTGGGGAAAAATCAGAGGGGTGACGCATCAGGCTCTGCCTACGGCCTGGACTATACACCGCTGGATGAAGATTCATTGCGAGAACTCGCGGATCAAACCAATGCACATTATCAGTCACTGAGCGCTGACCAACAGGACATGCGGCAAATCAACTGGCGGATAAAGAATCATTACCTTTTTGTAGACGATGAACAGCGACCCTGGATTGATGCCGGATACTATCTGCTGTTTCCGATCGTAGTGCTATGCTTACTGACCTTCAGACGAGGTTGGACTATCCAATATTGTTGGGCACTGGGTTTAGTACTCGGCCTGGGACTGACGGATAGCAAGGTCGCATACGCCCAGACACCGCCTGCCGATGAAACGCAGCACGATAACACGCTTATGCAGCGCTTTATTGATCTGTGGGTTAGCAAAGATCAACAGGCACGCTATTTCTTCGAGCGAGGCGAGTATCAACGCGCCGCCGGGCTCTATGGGAGTGCGATGTCACGCGGGGTTGCTTTGTACATGAATGAGCAGTTCATTGAAGCCGCTGAGGTGTTCGCAAGTGTCAACTCCGACAATGGCTTATTCAATCAGGCAAATGCGTTGGCACATGCTCAGCACTATGTTAAAGCGGTAGAACTTTACACAGAATTACTGAATCGTGCACCGGACCATACCGCCGCGGCTAAAAACCGCCGTATCATCCAAACCCTGATCGACGACATCAATCGGATGAGTGAAAGCCAGCAGGCGGAGCCTGGAGAGCTAAGCCGTGAGCTCGGTAACGCGCCACAACGCGCCGATGGGGCAGATCAACAGAGCATGGAACAACGAACACAGGCGCAGTTTAACGCAGATCAGATTTTGTCAGATGAACGCATTCAACAACAATGGATGAAACAGGTTCAGCAAAATCCGGCACGATTTCTCGCGGTAAAGTTTCAAATGCAACTGCAATCGAATTCGAGTGCAGCGGAGGGCCGCGATGAGCGCTAGTCGCAGGCTACTTTGCGTGATACTGGCAAGCATTGTCGGTATCAGTCAGGCAACAACGGCGTATGCAAACAGCGCGCAGGCAGCAAGTACCGACATGTTAGCAGGTGATGCAAGCTCACCAAGCCTGGAACAAATGGTTAAAGAAGATCGCGTACGACTCAAAAGCTGGATACAGCCGGCATCAGGCGGGGTGATTGGTCAGCAACTTGAACTGAACATAGAGGTGGCGACGGATAGCTGGTTCAGTGGTGGCTCGCACGTTGGGCGCTTCGAATTAGACGATGCTATTGTTCTAAGGCGCAACAAATTTGCTGTTAACTCGTCTCGCCGGGAATCTGGTACCACGTGGTCCGTGCAACTCTGGACTATCACGATTTACCCACAGAGAGCTGGTCGATTCTCTCTGCCGCCAATCGAGCTAAGCGTATCGATCGCCAATCCCGATGCGCCAACGTCGGCGATCAGCGGCGTTCTGCAAACGAAGCAAATGGAATTTTTATCATTGTTACCGGACGAGATCCGAACAAGCTCTGTGACGCAATGGATAGCCTCTACTTATTTCAGCGTAAGCGATGAATTCGACAAACCACTGAACAGCGACGCCGACACGCCAGTACTTAGGGTTGGCGACGCCATCAGGCGAACGATAACGCTACGCGCAGAAAACGTCGCAGCCATGATGCTGCCTGCCATCAATATCAGCTCAACACCAGGCCTGGCCGCGTACATGAGGCCGGCGCGTCTGGAAGACAGGGTAAATCGTGGCACCTATATCGCGTTGCGACGGGAAGTTGTCAGCTATGTTGCCGAGGAGGCCGGCTCGTATACATTACCCGCCATCGCGTTTCATTGGTGGAACACACGCACCTCCGACTTCGAGCAAATCCATCTTCCCGCGCAACCGCTGCTTGTCGGTATGGCGGGCTCACCTAACGATTCATCACGGCAGAGTTTTTGGTCGAGTCACATGCTGCTTTGGCTTGCCGCGATTGGGATGACCACCCTGGTGCTTGCGGTTGCAGTTAAGAAGCTAAAAACCGGAGGCTTGCTCAGCCGACTGCTTGCTATCGCCTATCCACCGGATGAGCAGTTAAAACGCAGGTTGATTCGCGACTATCGCAGCGAAGATGCCGCTGCTCATAGCTTTAAAGTGCTGGACTGGCTCGGCTCTAAAGGTCTGAAGTCTGAGCAATCGGTGAGATTGTTTATCACCGAACAAGCAAACCCGGACGTGTTGACACTGTTTAACACGCTGATGCAACACGCTTTCCACAATGGAGCGACGCCAGTAACGAATGCAGAATTCAAATTTCTGATCACTGAACTTGATTTGGCCTTGCGCGATACAAGGCGAGAGCAGGAACCCAGAGAAACTCAATTGAACCCGCGACCCGGTAACGCTTAACCAGACCAATCATGATATGAAAAAACTCGCTGTTCTACTCCTTACTCTGCTCACCCTGGCCTTTCTGATCCATCTGATTGCGCCCGCACTTGTTGAGCGAAGCTTGAATCGCGTTGACGGGCACGATGACTCACAAGTCTCCGCAGCGGCGCAGGCTCTCCACAGTGATTTGTTCATAGCGGATCTGCACGCCGATTCATTGCTATGGAACAGAGATTTAACCCGGCACGCGACGCGCGGCCACGTCGACTTGCCACGCCTGCGCGAAGGCAACGTTGGCTTGCAGGTGTTTTCGGCCGTAACCAAATCACCCAGGGGTTTGAACGACGTGCGTAATGAATCCACATCCGACAACATTACGCTGCTGGCAGTAGTTCAGGCCTGGCCTGTCGCGACATGGAATTCGCTCTATGCCAGAGCCGCGATGCAGCTGGCACGGTTGAATCGACTGATCGCAGACAATCCGCAACAACTGATGTGGGTACGCTCCAAATCAGACCTCAGGAATTTGCTTGCGGCGCGGGCGGCAGGACGTGATATTGTCGGCGCTCAGTTTTTGATTGAAGGCGCACATGCATTGGATGGCGACCTGAAGAATCTGGACTTTCTGCACCGAGACGGTTTGCAGTTCCTTGGCATCACTCATTTTTTCGATAACAGATTAGGGGGTTCCCTGCACGGCACCAGTAAGGCTGGACTCAGTGAGTTCGGAAAGCAAGTGGTCAGGCGAGCCAATGAGCTGGGGGTGAATATCGATATTGCGCATGCGTCACCAAAGGTAGTACGTGATGTGTTAGCGCTCGCAGAGCGCCCGGTGGTTCTGTCACATGGCGGTTTCAAAGGTGCGTGTGACTCTCCGCGAAACCTTGATGACTCTTTGATGAAAGAAGTCGCGGCCAGCGGCGGTATTATTGGCATTGGCTATTGGTCTTCAGCTGTCTGTGACTATTCACCACTGGGCATAGTCCGCTCCATTCGTCACGGGATCGATTTGCTGGGGCTCGAGCACATTGCACTGGGGTCGGATTTCGATGGCACAGTAACGACCCGTTTCGATACATCGCAGCTGGCTCTGCTTACCGAAACCATGCTCAATGAGGGTTTTTCCGAGAAGGAAATCCGAGCGGTGATGGGTGGCAATGTAAAGCGGTTCTTGCTCGATCAATTACCCGACTAAACAGCGGTCACCCCCAAAGCTCTCGATCCGGTGCGTACATGCGGGACCCCTGGTATCGAATGGCTGGCTGCACATCGTCGACCTGTAACAATGGCCCATCAAGGTCAACCCACTGACTTTGCTGTGCAATCACAAAGGCGGGCGCCATGGCCAGCGACGAACCCAGCATGTTCCCGACAAAGACCTGAATGTTACCCCGCCTGGCCCGGCCCAATAACTGCAACGCCTCTGTAAGGCCGCCGGTTTTGTCGAGTTTGATGTTTACCGCCTGATACCTGGCCGCCACATAATCGAACTGTGCTGTGTCCTGAATCGATTCATCAGCGCACAAGGGAACATCAAGCGACAATTGAGCCAACCCCTCATCTTCCCCTACCGCCAGCGGCTGTTCAATGAGCGCAACACCTAATGACTTGCACAGCGGCGCCCACTCTTGTAGCTGCTCAAGACGCCAGTCGCTGTTGGCATCAATCACTATCTGACAATCGGCTCGTGCCTCGCGTACTGCTTCAATGCAAGCAATCGGCTCGATTGCATCAACTTTGAGTTTCAGCACCGAAAAATCCGCCGCCGCCAGCGCTTGCGTCGCCATCGCCGCGGGTGTATCCAGAGTGAGCGTGATCATCGTTTCGACTGGCTGCACTGGCATGCCCAGCAGTGCCCACACCCGTTGGCCTTGAAGTTTGGCTTCCAGGTCCCATGCCGCGCAATCGAGCGCATTACGGGCACCACCCGCAGGCAGAACCTGCAGCAGGCGTTCGCGAACAGAGCAAAGGTTTTTGCTGCTCTCTACCAGATGCCTCACGGACTCAATATCAGCCAGAATACTGTCCGCGGTTTCACCGTGATAATCAACACCCAGTGATTCCGCATGGCCAACCGCACCATCGTGGGTCAGCTGTACACGGACGGAATCGATACCCGACACATTATCCTGCGAGGTCACAAACGCTGTCTTGAGCGGCCAATAAACCTTCTTTGCGTCAAGACGTATATTCATTGGCAATAACGACACTCAGGAGCCATTGCGACACCCTCCGCGCTATGTGCTGACTGGTGTGATGGTGACGGCCTTTTTCCAGCGACCGGAATGAAAACGCCATAACAGTAAACCACCTTTGAGCACGTAGTCACCGATAATTGCCGCGTATACATACACAACCGGCAATCCCATAGACGTGGCCAGCGCTGCCAAACCGCAACGCATCAGCAACAAACCGAGAATGGTCGCAACCAGTGGAAAACGCGTATCTCCGGCCCCGCGCAAGGCACCACCAATCGTGAAATCCACCGCCAGCAATGGCAGCATTGCGCCAAGAATATACATGAACTGCACGGTAAGCCGTACGGTTTCCGGCTCATCGCCTATAAAGAACAAGGCAATTTCCTGCGCGAACATTAATATCAGCGCCGACAAACCGCCCATGCTCAAGATGGCATAGCTGACCGCGCGCCAGCCGCTGCGCATAGCGGCATCCGGATCGTTCGCGCCGAGATTTTGTCCCACCAGTGTCGATCCAGCGATCGAAAAGCCAAAACCCACGGTCATACAAATGGCTAATATATTGACGCCAATGCTGTAGGCCGCAAATGCTTCCGTACCGTAGTAATTGCCAATAATCATCAGAAACACCAGAAAGCCGCATTGAATTACGGCTTGCTCGAGTACGGTCGGGTAGCCAATATGAACCAGCTGGCGCAGCCGCTCGCGCCGCCACCAGCCTCCGGATACATGTTTGACTCGAAATTTTTGCTTCAGCCACATGACCAGCATGATGCCGCCGCCGACACTGAACGCCAGACCTGCTGCCACCGCAGTACCCGCTACCCCCATGGCTGGCGCACCGTAATGGCCAAAAATAAACATGTACATCAAGGGCAAATTGATAATATTGACGGCGATGCTTATCCAAAGCGGGGTCCAGGCATCACCGGAGGCTCTCAATGCCGCGCTTAAAATAAAATTGCAGGCGAAGGCGACATTGAAAACTGCCAGCCAGCGAATGTTGTCACTCGCCATTTCCAGGGCCACAGAATTGAGACCAAACAAACTGGCGATAGGTGTTGAAAATATCACGCCAAGAATACCGACCACGAGCGCGATGGCCGACCCAAGCACCAGAGACGCCATGGTTACCCGGCTGGCTTCCCGATAGTCCTCAGCCCCCCATGCTCTGGCCACTAGCGCGGTAGTACCCACACTTACCGCCATCAGTATGGCGCCCATGGCGAAGAACATACGCTGGCCGGCACCAGCAGCAGCAAGACCTTCAGCACCTAATTCAGAAATGAATTTGGTTTGTGCCATACCCACGAGTGAGTACGACAAATTCCCTAAAATGGAAGGGAAGGCGAGCTGCCAAATGCTGGGACGGGCGGACATCATATGGGGCCAAAGGTATCAGCCCACAGTTTACTCCGATTTGCCCGCCAAACCCCAAAGTTAAAACGTCACACTAATGCCTG
Organism: Gammaproteobacteria bacterium; assembly: GCA_030429735.1. Taxonomy (GTDB): domain Bacteria; phylum Pseudomonadota; class Gammaproteobacteria; order Pseudomonadales; family JAUIET01; genus JAUIET01. The sequence continues at coordinate 670,935 of JAUIET010000002.1, read as the reverse complement.
CCTCTATCGTTCGACCGGGTGCGGGAGCGAGGTCTTTGATAAACGATGTGTGCAAGCGTTGCTCATCGTCGGTCAGGTTTTTCCCCTGCACGAACAATTGCAGGCTGCTGTTGGCCATTAAGTCCACTGTATAGGCGACAAAGGCAGTTAGCTCATTGTACGCATCCGTCGCCAGCTCATTTGCGCCTGCGTCATTTTGCGCCAGTGCGCGGGTCCACTCCAGATCCGCTGACACTCGGCCCCATTCGCCATGAATACCAAGCGCAAACCTGGCCGGTGGTATTCGCGGCAAGTTTGACTGCCCTGGCGCATCAAGCTTTGCATCTACCCAGTCGAAGCGGCCACTGACAGAAAGTTCGCCATCGTCAAAACGCATCACGCGTGCGCGAACAAAGGAATCAATACCATAAAAACGCGCATCACTTTGTTGGTATTGCGCGACTGGCAGTTCGTCTTCTTCAGCGCCCGAGAACTGTTGATAAATATAATCATTGAATTGCGTGTAGTAAGCGGTGGCTCGTGCTTCGACAAGTTCGGAATCGAAATTGATCGTAGCGGCGGCGTTCATCGCTTTTTCAGTATCAAGGTCGGCATTTCCGACCTCGAATGTTCTGGTTGCCAGATGCGGACCATTGGAAAACAGCTCCTCCCCGACGGGTGCGCGGGATGAAAAGTCAGCCAGCAAACCTAATGTCCAGTGTTCACCTGCGTGCCTGACCAGCCCCGCCGACAAAGCGCTGTTGGTAAAATCCCGGGACTGCCCTGTTGCCGAATCATGCTTCACTCGCCCAAGCCTGGCACCTATCTCCAGATCGTAAGTCTCAAAATTGCGCTCTGCCAGAGCAAACACTGCCTGCTCGCTACTGTCCACTGGTGGAATAAACGCTTCTTCGCCAATGGCTGAAAACGAACGATCAGAAAACTGGGTTCCAACCGCACCGTGCCAGTTTTCGTTTTCAAACATGAGCTCCAGCCTGGCCTCCCAGGCCTGATTGCCGAAGTTGGTTGCCACTTCGCCATCAGGCTCTATCTCCTGATGTTCGTAGTCATTATAAGCAGCCCGGAGGTTGAGGCTTTTTATACCCGAAAACGGGTTTTCAATGCCCATTTCAAAATCAATACGCTGCTGTTCCATATCGAGAATCGGTGTCTCACCAAGCGCAACGCCCTCTGCATCATGCTCTTCGCCTTCGTGCTCTTCTCCTTCATGCTCTTCCTCGCCATGCTCCTCGTCATGACCGTGTCCGCCCGGCAAACCGTATTGCGCTTCCAGCTTGCTCACGGCCAGGCCAACAAAGCCCCAATCGGCAATCCTGGACACACCAATTGCATAGGCATCTTTTTCAAATTGGCTGCCTGGCAAACGGCCCTCTTGCTCAGCCGGGTCTTGCGGCTCATCCGTTTCCGTGGCGTGCAACCGAGCAGACTCCGCAAAACCCGGAATCTCGTACTCGTCACCGTCCTTGATGCTGAGATCCGCATGCCAGGCAAACGAGCCCGCTGCGCCATTAAGCTTCAGCGCTGATGACACGCCGTTATTATTGGCATCGAATCGCGATTGCAAGCCGCCGCTGATCGCTTGCTCTGGCACGTTGTGTGGAATGCGACCGGAATGTACATCAACAACACCGCCAATCGCCCCGGAGCCATACAACAAAGTGCTCGCGCCTTTCAGCACCTCCACACTCTCCGCAATAAATGGGTCTATACCCACTGCATGGTCAGCACTGGTCACCGAGACATCCAGCGTATCTATTCGATCTTCCATCACCTTTATCCGTGGCCCACCCAGGCCATGAATAACCGGTCGACTCACTGCCTTCCCGAACGTAGAAGAATGCACTCCCGGCAAGGCAGACAAGGTGTCTCCTATACTGGTGCTCACGCGGCGTTGTAACTCAGCGCCCTGCAAGGTCTCGGTGGCCTGGGACAAACCTTCGCCGGACAGAGGGTGGCTGTGCACCACTACCTCTTCAAGCACATCATCGGCGAAACTATAACTGCTACCCGCTGCAGCAAAGCTGAACAGCGCAACTGAACGTAAAATTTTCATAAGATACTCGAAGCATATTAAACATCATTCGCAAATAAGCGAATACTTTCTGGAGTGCCTTATGAAACCGGGGGTGCCCTCGTCGAGTAATACGCAAACGCTTGCTGCTGCGGCGCACTAACACTTGAATGTCCGCGCGCGGGAGAGAGAATTTGCGCACTAAGGGTGGGAGAAGTGTCGGCAACCGTAACGGGTGAGTCACCTGCCAATAAACAAACCGAGCAAGACGCCTCAAGAACATCACCGGAATGATTGTGGTCAAGGTTGCTGAACTGGGTTGCAGCAAACAGCAGTGCGAACGCAAGCATCAGGCCGCCGGAGCGGAGTTTTCGGAATGCCCTGATACTGGCAATGTGACGCGTGGTTTGCATAGCGCTTCGACTATAATGATCCACCTTGATGCTGTCAAACGAAAGACGCGGACTCTCAATGAAGAAAATACTAATAGCTAATCGCGGTGAGATCGCCATCAGAATCGCGCACGCGGCTGCAGATTACGGGTTGGAGACAGTGGCACTCTATTCAAGCGACGACTCGAATTCGCTGCATATTGAGCACGCAGACCATGCCTGCCTGTTGCCTGGGCAAGGTGCAGCCGCCTACCTGGATCAAGGCGAAGTGCTTGGCATTGCTCAGCAAAGTGGTGCCGATGCGGTTCACCCGGGCTACGGATTCCTTAGCGAAAGTGCCGAGTTTGCGCGCGCCTGCTCAAAACAAGGGCTTGTCTTTATCGGCCCGAACGCGGACACCCTTGACAAGTTTGGCGATAAGTTAGCGGCAAGACGATTGGCTCATGATCTGAACATTCCAGTGGCAGCGGGCAGTTTCGAACACACATCGCTCGCCCAGGCGCGCGATTACCTGGCCGAGTTCGACGGCGGCATTATGCTGAAAGCCGTTGCTGGCGGTGGCGGTAGAGGCATGCGCGAAGTGCACAATAGTGAGCAACTAGAGCGTGATTGGCAACGTTGTCAATCAGAAGCGATGTCTGCATTTGGCCGAGATGAACTGTACGTGGAACGTCTGCTGCCAAACGCCAGGCACATTGAAATCCAGATTGCAGGGGATGGTGAGCACGCGATCGTATTGGGCGATCGCGATTGCTCTCTGCAGCGCAGGCACCAAAAAATCATTGAGATAGCGCCGGCGCCGGGCTTGCCAACTGCCTGTAGAGACACTCTGTACGACTACGCAATCGCCCTGGCGGATGCCGTTAGGTACCGAGGTATCGGTACGGTTGAGTTTTTAGTCTGGAACCATTTTAGCGATATCGCATTTATTGAACTCAATCCGCGTCTGCAAGTTGAGCATACTGTCACCGAAGAAGTGACAGGTCTGGACCTTGTCGGCCTGCAGTTTTCACTCAGTCAGCAAATGACACTGGAGGCTTTAGGTTTGGGCACACCGCCCTTGCAACACGGCTTTGCCCTGCAAAGCCGGATTTGCGCCGAAACAATGCAACCCGATGGAACTGCAACCAGTCAGGGCGGAACGATTACACGCTTCGAACCCGCCTCGGGTCCTGGTATCAGGGTTGATCACTGTGTGTATGCCGGATACACCACTAATCCACGGTTCGACCCCTTGCTGGCAAAATTGGTCAGCCACTCCCGCCAGGGTGATTTCCCTAGCGCTCTAAAAGCGCACTACCGTGCATTGTGTGCTAGCACACTCGGTGGGGTTGAAAGCAATCTGGATTTCCTCAAAAGCGTCATTCAACACCCGGCGGTTGCTGCGAAAAACATGGATACCGGCTTTATTGAACGGAATGTTTACGATCTATTAGATGCGCTTCAAACGCCCCGACAGTCTGTACGATCCAGCCATGAAAGCAGCCTGGAAGCCAAGTCAAGAAAGTACAGGGATGATAAAGCTCCAGATGGCAGCACTTGCCTGCGCTCCCCAATGCAGGGAACTGTGATTGCAATCAATGTAAGCACAGGCGACACCATGCGTTCAGGTCAGGAGTTAATGGTGATTGACTCCATGAAACTGGAGCATCTGATACATGCACCGTGCAATGGAGAAGTAGCCGCACTTGCTGTCGCTGTCGGCGATACCGTGTACGGCGACCATCCCTTGCTGCACTATTTCGCCAGGCACGGGGACACGCTTGAAGAGCAAACAGCGCAACCGCTCGATCTTGATGCCATTCGCTCTGATCTACAGACCGTGCGTGACTTGCACGCGTACACCCTGGATGAAAACCGCCCTGAGAAAATCGATGGATTGCACGCACGAGGCAAACAGAGCGCACGAGAAAACATCGCCCAACTGACCGAAGGTGGTAACTTTATCGAATACGGCGCGCTGGCACTGGCGGCGCAACGGGGTCGCAGAGATCTGGAAGATTTGCGGAAGAATACGCCCGCCGACGGGCTGGTCACTGGCGTTGGTGAAGTCAACCGCAGTTTATTCAACGCGCGTGAGTCGCGCACAGCCATACTGGCGTATGACTATTCAGTGCTCGCCGGAACTCAAGGGGTTTTCAATCACGAAAAGACCGACCGAATGATAGAAGTCATTGAGCAAACCCCTATGCCATTGGTGTTTTTTGCAGAAGGCGGCGGCGGCAGACCTGGTGACGTAGACGCTGCACCGCTGAATAGCACCGGACTCAGCTGCACGTCTTTTGGCAACCTGGCGTCACTGAGTGGCAAAGTGCCAATGGTCGGCATCAATGCCGGTTACTGCTTCGCCGGCAATGCGGCTTTTCTTGGCCTGCACGATGTCATTATTGCTACGCCGGAATCACGCCTGGGTATGGGCGGGCCTGCAATGATTGAAGGCGGTGGGCTGGGCATTGTTGATAAAAACGACATAGGCCCTAGCCAGGTGCACGTTGCCAATGGAACGATTGATATTCTGGCGAACGATGAGCGCGATGCCGTTGAAAAAGCACGCCAGTATTTATCGTATTTCCAGGGCACACTCAAGGAATGGAAAACCGACGATCAACGCCTGTTGCGCCACGTAGTACCTGAAAATCGAAATCGCGCGTTTAACATGCGTACTATTATCGATACTCTGTGCGACAGTGGGTCTGTGTTAGAGCTGCGGCCTGATTTTGCGCCCGGCTACATCACCGCCCTGGCCCGCATAGAAGGGGAGACCATTGGAATTCTGGCCAACAACAATCAATTTCTTTCGGGTGCGATCGACGCGGATTGCGCTCGTAAAGCGGATCGGTTCTTAAAGCTCTGCGAACGTTTCGGAATTCGTGTGTTGTATCTGGTTGATTGCCCTGGCCTGATGGTGGGCCCGGAGTTTGACGCACAGGGAACCGCGCGAGCGGCCGGTGACTTTTACATTACCTCGGCCAGTCTTCGCGTTCCAACCGGCGCAATCATTATTCGAAAGGCGTACGGTTTGGGCGCAATGGCAGCAATGGGCGGGCATTCTCGCGCCTCATCATTCTGTATTTCCTGGCCAACAGGCGAGGCCGGACCGATGGGTATTGAAGGCTCTATCCGCCTTGGCTATCGCAAGGAGTTAGAGGCTATTGCCGATCCGCAAGCGCGTGAAAAACAATTCAAGACAATGGTTGACCAGGCATGGGAGCATACTCGCGCTATCAATGGTGCATCCACTGTCGAAATTGATGCCGTGATCGATCCTGTGGAGTCGCGACGCTGGATCAATACTCTATTGAAAAACGCCTAAGGCAGCTGATGGATCGCCGCGATAACATTTAGCAAAGCATTTTTTTGTGAGCTATTGCCACAGACCCGTGCTGACGTTTTTTTGGCGCCTGTGCGATACTTCTCACACAGGGCAAGCTCAAGCATCATCGCTTGCCGAGATGGACTTCAAACGAAAAAATGCCGATGCAGTATCTGGCCAAACACAACAGATCACCCTCAACGCTCACGGTTCACTTTGTTCCAAATGAGTGCCCACATTGTAATTGCCAGCGTTTTGACCAACAGGAATTGTCGGCGGTTGACAAGCTTTTGCGACGCCAAGCCAGATTTCAGTGCGCAAAGTGTTTCACCAAAACTGTTGTCACGCCCGAACCCAAATCAGTGTCAGAGCAGCGTGCGGAAGATGACCGCTTCCTGAATGGCGGTTACGAGTACTTACTGGGCAACAAATATCGGAAAGGCGTGCAGGTGCCCAAAGATGAGAAAAAAGCCTTCGAGCATTATCTCGCCTCGGCGCAATTGGGTAACCCTAACGGTCAATACAATGCTGGCGTATGCTACCAGCAAGGCATAGGCGTAGACGTTGACTTTATGATGGCGTACTACTGGGTAGGTCGCGCTGCAGAGAAAGGCCAGGGCCAGGCGGTTCGACTGATGCCTGAGCTGGAAGCCAGATTCGCTAAAGAATACAACTGACCACGCGCCCGGCCCTGTTCAGGGCCGCTCATCGCGCGCTTTATTCCTGTACCAGATAGGTGATGACCAGGCACGTTCCTGCAAGGTTTTGGCAAGGTCCGACCTTGGTTCCACACCAGCACGCAAAGCATCCCAGGTTGACCAGCGACAGGTTGGATTTTCAAGTACGCGAAGGTAGTAGAACGCTGTCTGCCTCGCATCAAAGTCTGGGTCCTGCCAGAGCGTGCGCAGCTCTCCGGCGCCCTGGCCTTTGCTGATCGAACAGTCGCTGAGGTTCACACTCGCGCCATTGTCGGGGCACCGCCCGCTTATCGGGTCCACCTGCAAGCCGTCGGAACAGGCAACGTCATAAACAATTTCCTGTGGCTCACCATCTTTTACAAAACCTTTAATGATTTGCGCGCGTTGCAACAATGCGCCGTCGGGTGCCGCCGTTGCCCACACCAGAAAACTTGGCCCGGCATCAGCAGCCACATCCAGATCACCCCCCATCGGCACACCATTGGCATACGCGAGCGACAGCAGTTGTTTGTCCTCTAACAGCCCGGCCGGATAGTCACCGGCAAAGAAACGCAGCTTGATTCGCGGGCCGGTTGTAGCAAAAGTCTCCTTGCGGCGAAATGCCGCATAAATGGCATCGCGGGTGTTTTCCTCTGCCCACACGGCGGCAATACCCGCTGCGCTCCAACTTTCAAACCCACCACCACCAAAGTAACTGTTGCCATCGACGGTTTGCAGAAAATCAGGAGCCGTGACTTTGGCCGCCAGCGATTGCAGAAACGACGCAGGTACAGAACCGCGACCTTGCGCCGTACCATCTAATATACCGGCTTTGCTAAAGAAAGTTTCTTCATCATCCGTGGTTGCCGCAACATGGGTGTCACTGGCTGCCACCAAACCAAAGTGAAACGGGTTTACACCACCCTGCTCTTCTATTGCCAAGCCATTTAATAATGCCTCACGCACATAGCCGCCTTTGGGATCACTGGGCAGGGTTGTGCCAACGCGATACGGATAAATTTCAAAATCCGCCCATTCATCGGCGGGCGACAACTGTGGGTGGGTATCTGACGTCCCTTTTATCTGCGTGATCTCTACCAGTGGTTCATTTCGCAAGCGTTGCCTCGCGTAGTCATCGGTCAGCGGATTGCCAGCCCAATCTTCAAGTTTGAACATCTGGCCATTTGAACCATTGGAGTTGTGCGGTATGGCCAAACTTTCAATGCCCTGCTCTCGCAAGTTGTCCATCCAGTCCCACAGCCCCTCAGGGTTTTGCGAGTTGAAACGCGAAAACGGCACAGCGGGTAGTTTGTCCGTGCCCTTGAAAATGACGTTGCGATGCAAATTGCCCCTGTCATTGGTAGACGTGGTGTACTCGTACGCCGCAAACGTTGTGAAACGTCCAGGGTCATTAAACTGATCGGCTGCATTAATCGTGTCCAGCCACGCGCGCTTGCTGATGTTCAGTGTCAGCTCAGGGTCGATAATGCCGTCTTGCAAGCCAGCCAGTGCGCCTGGAATAAACTGGGCGAAATTGCCAAGCCGCTGGGTCATGCTGGAATCGCCCAGGTTATCGGGCGCATTGATATTGTGCACCAGCTCTGACACCGGGTATTTTGAGAACTCAGTACTGGTGTCGGCAGCCTCCTTGACGACGCCCAAAAACATGGCGTGATCGGTCACCGCGTAAAAATCCAGCGGCTGCTTCAACTGAATCTTATAGCCGCGCGGATGAGTTAACGCAGCCCCTTTTGCGTAGCGGTAGGCGTCATAAGGTGTTGCTGTTGTACCAAACGAATACGCATCAAACGAATACTCCGTATGCACGTGCAAGTCGCCATAATAAGCATTCCGTAAAGGGTTTGCGTCTGGTCGCGACCGTTCAACGATGTCATGATTAACTTCAATTTGGGTATTTGGTGTGTTCGCGTCAGAACGACCTGCGAAATCGTTAACCTGCTCAGACAAATTTTCCGCACCGCAGGAAGCCAGAAGCCACGCCGTGGCAGCCACCACAGGAATAGAAAGCAGCCCCCTCATATCGCTCTCGCTTTCTTGCCAGTCTTGCCAGCTTTTTTCTTGCTACTGGTTTTACGGACAGCGGGCTTCCCACGCGTTTTCTTCTGAGCTTTACTTACCGCCTGATGCAGCTCATCAAAACTCGCCTGCAAACAATCACGATAAAAATCCGGATCAGGCATCATGTCCCTGCAGGACGTTGCTGACACAACAAATTGCCCGCAGTAACTGCTGATCACATGAAACAAACCCAAGCCATCCAATACCGGCCCGGTACCATAGTTGGCCACCATCTTTGCCCCCGTACTGTACAGTGGCACTGGCGGGCCAGGCACGTTAGTTACCACGCAGTTAAACGTGGGTTTCATGCGGCTGATAAGCCCCCAGCGACTCGCCAATTTTGCCGCTTGCGCAGTGAGCACTGACGGTATGAACTGCGAATAATCCGTCATCGATTTGGCACCAATAGCATTGGCAAGTTCTTTCGCATCACGCGTGCCTTCATGCACTGCCTTGAGTCGCTCAAGCGGGTCCGCTACGTCGGTTCTCAAGGCCACCGTCATCGACGAGACTACATTGCCGCCCGTGGTATCTTTATCCGAACGCACGTTTACGGGTGCCATCGCTGCCAGCGAGTTGTTCGGCAACTCCCCATGATGTTCAAGATACTTGCGCAAGCCGCCACCGACGATGGCCAGTGCAACATCGTTCACAGTAGTGCCCGGAATTGAATTCTTAATTGCTTTTACGTCATCAAGCTCAACGGTGATGGCCTGAAATACTCGGTGTGGGCCAACATCGCCACTGAAGCGAGTGCGCGGCAGATCGTCAACAGTCTTAAGCTCACCTTTACGGGTGGCGTTGTAGGCTTTGGCAAACCCCGGAATGGTATTGCGAGCAACACTCAGGAAGTGAAACGGTTTGCGAACATTATTGAATTGCGCGCGCAGCATCAGTTCAACTTTGCTGGGTTCTGCGTCCACTTCGACCACGGTGGCTTTACGCTCCGATTTGTAGTCTGGCGACAAATCGTGAATAGCCGCGGTCATCTCCATTCCTGATGTGCCATCGATGGCAGCATGGTGCGTTTTGGAAAACACCGCAAAGCTCCCAGCGGGCACGCCTTCCACATTATCAAGACCTTCAATAACGTAGGCCTCCCACAATGGCCGGCTTCGATCAAGCGGCCTGGCGTGCAGCCTGGAGATCAAAATACATAACTGCCGCCAGTCGCCGGGTTTTGGCAATGCAATATGACGAATATGAAACTCGGCGTCGAAATTACCATCAGACACCCAATAGGGGTGGTCGAGTTGGAAGGGTACTTCCATCAGACGTCGCGTCATCGGCTCGAGGCCGCGAACACGATGCTGATAATTCTCAATAATATCTTTGAATCGTACTTTTCCACCTGGCGCGGTTGATTGATCGTAAATGGCGAGCCCGGAAATATGCATAGGCGCATTGGGGGTTTCCAGGTACAGGAAAGATGCGTCCATTCCAGTTAACTGTTGCATATTAATTCCCTCGAAGCTCAGATGAAGAGCAGAAATGTGGCAGGGATTATGCCATTTCTGCAGTACGCATTGAAGTATACCCTTATCCAGACCGACTGCACCCGGTGCATGTGCGACGAGTTGCTTCCTTCATGCTTGTCAAAAGTAAACGGGCGAAAGGCTAATATACAGAAAAGTGTTTATCATGACGTACCTACATGATCAGGGTTTCGCTCACATGCGCGTATTTCGATTGCTAGTCATTGCGCTACTTTGTCTGAACGGCAGTCTGAATGCCGTAGCGCAAACAACCACGATAGTTGCCGTAATAGGCACTGGTGATATGGGCGATTCGCTTGGACCGCAACTGGCGCGTAATGGCTATCAGGTAATCTACGGAAGCCGAGACCCAGGACGCGAAAGCATCAAGCAGCTGCTTGCAGCCACACCCGGTGCGACGGCAACATCGCAGAGACGGGCCGCCCAACAAGGTGACATCGTGCTATTGGCAGTGCCGTGGCCGGCAATGGAGACAGTGGCGCAAAGCCTTGGTCAGCTACAAGGCAAAATTCTCATTGATGCTTCTATCCCCTACAAGATGGCCAAAGATGGCTACCTGGAAAGCAGTGTTAGCAGCTCAAGCTCCGAACTGATTCAGGCCTGGAACAACGACTCCCACGTGATCAAAGTTGGCTTTCCAGGCTCGTTTCTTATTGATAATCCACAGTTAATGGGCGCCACACCCTCAGCCTTGATCGCCGGTGATCACAGAACATCAAAGGAGCGTGTGGCCAAACTGATCGATGCGATAGGCCTGACGCCGCTGGACGCAGGACCACTTAGAAATGCCCGCCATATTGAATCGATGGGGCTTCTTTACATGGTACCCCTGCTACAAGGGCGGCAACAGGGCTGGGAATTTTTCGTTCATGAACATCCCCACTGGCCGTGCACCCTAGCAGGCGGCCATCTGTATGGGGCGAATGCCGCCAGCCCGGATAAGGCGGACCTGCCCGGCAACGGAAAAGCACCAGTACACTGCACCAAGACCCGGTAATCAGTTCGATCCCTCAGTTTGGGCGCGCTTCAGTTGACCATAAGCCTCGACAATCGGCGCGAACTCAGCAGGGGTTGAACCGTGAATAACAAGACCCGTGGCGCCCAATGCAAGTTGTTGTTGCCAGGCGCTGGCACACTCAGAAGCAGTGCCAACTGCAGCAGGCAGCCATTCTTTCGGGATCAGCTCGCTCATCTCTTCCAGCTGTTCAAGCGTTGCGACACTGTCGATGCCGCCCAGCATGCCGGCTACGGTGTCGTTGGCGCGAAACGCGGTGAGCACTTCGGGGTCCCAGCCATTCAATTCTATCAGCAGTTCCGCGTAACCAGGGGCTTGCATGTATGTCGCCATGCGCGCCACCAACTTGCGCAGATAGTCCTCTCGGTTTGGCTCCAGGGCCGTCGCAAACACGGAATACACTTGAATATTGTCAGGGTTTCGACCAGCGCGCTCGGCGCCCTCCTGAATAAGAGCTCGAGCTTTGCGTAAGCCCGCATCACTGATGAACGTATGCAAATGTACCCCATCAAAATGAGCACCGGCAAAACGCAGGCTTGCCGGGCCAAAGCCAACAAAATGCAGTGGAATATCCGCATTCATCCAGTCGCCCATGCTCAAGTAAGGCAATTCGCCCAGCTCGCCTTTGTGACCCATGACTTTACCGCCCTTCCACAGGGTGCGGAGAACCTCCAGTGCCTCAACAATTTTGCCATTGCTGACACTTTCCAGGCCCATCAGCTGATTACGAATAGCCACACCCCGCGCGAGCCCCAGCTCAAATCGCCCGCCAGACAGATAGTGCAGCGAAGCGCACATACTCGCTAACACCAAGGGGTGACGGGTGTGGATATTGGTCGCCGCAGTCGCCACCTGGATTCGTTCGGTCACTGACAGCGCTGCAGCACAAATCACACCGGCATCTTTAACGTCGAATCGCTCAGACAGCCAGACCTTGCCCAGGCCCATGGCTTCCGCGGCGCGCGCTTCATTTATCGCATCCGCCGGGCTGCTGGTATGACCCGGCAGCAGATAACAACTCAATTCAGGATGGCAGGCGTTGTTCATATTCTTTGTTCCTTAGTGGAGAACGGGCACAGATAAGCGGCGCAGCGAGTGTAAGAAGCCGGCCATGTTCCGTCAAAGTTTGGCGAATTAAGATTTGGTGTTATTCGCCTCACTGCGCGCCCTGTGGGGCGGAACACGACCAACGGCACCAAACTTATCAGATAAACGCGACCCCAGGTGCGGTTATTTATTGACCAGCACGCTATTATTATTGCTCAATCATTAACCAACGATATTCTCGCGTGTTTGTAGACAGCAAGTATCTTTTAATTCAGTGCACAGCGCTTGGCCTGGTGCTGCTCATTTGTGGCATCGCACCCACCCCGCTGGCGCTGGCATTGATGGTGGTGTTTGGGCACGCCTATTTCCTCTCAGCGCTGGGCGATACATTACGCACGACAGTTATCGACACTTCGTTTTATCTTCGCACGCTGGCACTGTGTGGCGCGGTTGTTGGCTCTAACGTTATTATCGGCTGGGCGCATTGGCTGGACGCCAGGGTGCCACACGAGATAATGGCTGTAGTGTTTCTTTGCTACTGTGCTTACCACTGCGTCCTGCGACAGCTGCGCTGTTCGCGAACAAGCATTGGTTCTCATGCCAGCGTTTCAGAATTGCTGACCCTATTTGTGCTGATTGGCGTGTGTTTTAGCGCGTACATCCTGCTGGATCACCCCATCAGTAACATGGCACATTACCTGTTCGAACCCGCGTATTTTTACCTCTGGTTCGCGCTACACTGCGCGTGCACCAGCCGTTTTGCAGTCACTGCAATTTACTTTGAACATGGCCAACCAAAACCAGAAGCCACATTTGGTTCGGTAGCTATGTAATTGATTTAAATAGTTTTTTTAATGTGACTTGAGATCAAATCTACAAACCTGGGCAACAGTTGCTTCGGCAGGTCATGCCCCATGCCGTCAATTATTTCAAGTTTCGCACCGCTGATCAGATTCGCGGTATCGATGCCGCCCTCCACAGGGACCAGAGGGTCTTGTTTACCGTGTATCACCAGCGTCGGTGCCATCACCTTGGCCAGATCTGACACGCGGTCTCCTCCCGCCATAATCGCCGCCATGTGGCGGGTATAGCCGTCGGGATAATAACAGCGCTCATAGCCGGCCAGTATTTTTTCGCGCAACTCGTCATCAGTGGGCTGATAGGCCGGGCTGCCGATCAAACGCCAGGTCCGCATGGAATAACGCATCAGCGCCTCGGGGCTGGCATTACGCGGCCGGCGAGCCATATGCAGGAACACTTTCGATTGTGCCTGGGGTAAGGAACGGCGCCCCGTGGTCGACATGATCGACGTGAGCGAACGCACGCGATAAGGTGAATGGGCAGCCAGCAGTTGTGCGATCATACCTCCCATTGATGCGCCCACAATGTGCGCCGCATCGATATCCAACGCATCCATCAGCGCCGTTGCGTCTTCGGCCATGGTGTGCAAGGTGTAGGGCACCTGAATCTTTCGATTCAGGCGCGACAACACAGCGAGTTTGGCGATATTGGGTACAGGGTGCGTATCCATCTTGCTGGACAGGCCTACATCACGGTTATCGAAGCGAATAACTCGCAGACCGTGTTGGGCAAGCGCCTGGCAAAACGGCTCGGGCCAGGCGATCATTTGCGTACCCAGGCCCATAATCAGCAGCACAGCGGGCTGACCAACTTCCCCAAATTCATCGTAGGCCAACTCAATGCCATTGGCTTGCAGTGTTTTGTGTGTCATCGGACCACTGGTTCCTGGCTGTTCAACAATACCAATCGCTTCGCTACGCGACCTCAAACAGCCCGGCCGCTCCCATACCACCGCCCACGCACATAGTGACAACAACGTACTTCACGCCACGCCGTTTACCTTCGATAAGAGCATGACCAATCATCCGCGAGCCACTCATACCATAAGGGTGGCCAACGGATATTGCACCACCACTGACATTGAGTTTGTCATTGTCTATACCCAACTGATCACGGCAGTAAATGACCTGAACGGCAAAAGCCTCATTCAATTCCCACAAGCCGATATCATCCATACTGAGCCCGGTTTGTTTGAGCAACTTGGGTACGGCAAATACAGGGCCTATGCCCATTTCATCGGGCTCGCACCCAGCCACGGCCATGCCACGGTAAATACCCAGAGGCTGCAAGCCCTTTTGTTCCGCGAGCTTTGAGCTCATGACCACTTGAGCCGATGATCCGTCTGACAGCTGTGAGGCGTTGCCTGCGGTAATCGTGCCGCCTTCAATCACAGTTTTCAGGCCCGCCAGTCCCTCAGCAGTGGTTGCCCGCAAGCCCTCGTCGGCCGATACGGTCACTTCTGCCTCAGAGGCTTCGCCCGTTTCCTTGTCCCATACTGTGCGGGTACATGTCACGTCCACCAATTCGTCAGCATAGCGGCCTTCTTCATAAGCAGCCGCCGTGCGCTGCTGTGACTGCAAGCCATATTCATCCATCGCTTCGCGCGACACCTTGTACCGTTCAGCGACAACCTCGGCGGTTTGCAGCATTGGCATGTGGATGTTCGGGTGCATTGCCATCAGTTCTTCATCCACCATTCGGTGAACATTCATATGTTCATTCTGAACCAGAGAGATTGACTCCAGACCGCCCCCAACAACGCAGCTCATACCATCTTGGGTAATCTGCTTCGCGGCTGTAGCCACTGCCATCAGCCCTGATGAACACTGGCGGTCAATTGTCATACCAGCAACCGTTGTGGGTAAACCTGCCCGCAGCGCAATCTGGCGCGCCACATTTGACCCTGTTGCACCCTGCTGCAACGCGGAACCCATAATCACATCTTCCACTTCCCCAGGATCGATACCGGCGCGTCGAACCGCCTCTGCCACCGATGCAGCACCGAGCGTGGCACCTCCCAAATTATTGAAACTGCCACGATAAGCTTTACCAATTGGTGTACGGGCGGTTGATACGATCACTGCGTCGATCATGGTGATTCCTCGTTCTGCTCTGGATTGGATGGATAACAGTCTGTCGGGCTTTTAGCCGAAAAAGTAAAGGCCGGTAATATATTGGCATAAAGTCTGCCATAATGATCCGCATAAATCAATTCAGTGCGCCAGTCGTTCCTGTATTCAGTTACACTTTGCGTCACATCCATACACCAGGAGCTCTTGCAACATGTCCATTAAAACGTTCTACTCCAGCGACTTTCCGCCCAATGCGTTGCGCGTGAATCATATGCTTAAACTGAAAGGCGTAGACCTGGACTATGTCGACATCAATATGATGAAGGGCGAGCAGTTTTCTGAGGACTATAAAGCGATTAACCCCGAGCAAACCATTCCGGCCATGCTGCTGGACGATGGAACGGTACTGAACCAGGTGATCAGCATGCTTTACTACGTGGAAGCTGAATATCCGGAACCACCGTTGATGGGGCGGGATACCGTCGAGCAGGCGCTGGTGTTGGGCTGGCTGCACCGCATTTTCACGGCTGGCCTGATGAGTATTGCCGAAGTGCTGCGCAACGGCTACGCGCCTGGCTTTGAAGACAGAGCACTGCCCGGCCCCCTGAACATTGCGCAGATACCCGAGTTGATCGATCGCGGGCGCACCAAACTCGCGTTCTTTTTCGATTCAGTGAACAGCGAACTGCAAGGCAAAGAGTTTTTGGTTGGCGATTCAGTCACTCAGGCTGATGTGGATTGCTATATTGTTTGTAACTTTGCCGCCATCATCAAACAGAAACTGGACCCGGAGCAACATCCGGCGCTGGCGGCGCACAAAGAACGCATAGCTGAATTACTGGCTTAGCGAACAAAACGTACGAGGCTGTCGGCAAGCCACCCTAGCAACAAATTAATAAGCTTGCCGCGCGTGCTCAGGAAAAGAGGCCCCTATGGAACTCAACGATAAAATAATCGTGATCACCGGTGCCGGCAGCGGTATCGGCCGCGCACTGGCGCATCGCTTCTCAGCGGAGAAGCCGAAACACATTGTTGCAGTGGATATCAACGCCGCCCCGGTGCAGGCCGTGGCAGATGAGCTTAAATGCACGGCAATGACCGCCGATGTGAGCAAGGAACAGCATATCGCCACCTTGATTGAACGCGTTGAAGATGGCATAGGACCAATCGACCTGTTCTGCTCGAATGCGGGTGTCGGCCTGGCCCCGGCAATAGACTCTCCCAACGAACAATGGCAAGCCAGTTGGGACATCAATGTCATGTCACATGTTTACGCCGCACGCCATCTATTACCGAGAATGATTGCACGCGGGGGAGGCTATTTCCTGAATACCGCATCTGCAGCAGGCCTCCTTAACCAGATTGACGGTGCCGCCTACGGTGTAACCAAGCACGCGGCGGTTGGATTCGGCGAATGGTTGGCGATACATCACGCACACCAAGGTATAAAAGTGTCCATGTTGTGTCCGCAAGCCGTCAGAACGGCGATGACCGACAACGACGAGCCATCCACCAGAGCGGCTGCAAACGATGGCATGATGGAACCGGAACAACTCGCTGACATCGTGGTTGCGAAGCTGCACGAAGAGTCATTTCTGATTCTGCCACACGCCGAGGTTCTGCAATACATGCAGCGTAAAACCGCCGACTATGATCGCTGGATTGGTGGTATGAACAGACTTATGAAACGCATCAGAGGGGTTGAGTAAACAAGAGATGGGCTTTGAACTGAGTGAGCGCGCAAGCGACTTACAAATGCGCCTGCGGGCGTTTATGGAAGAACACATTTATCCGCGTGAACACGAATTCGAGCTGTTCACGTCTGACCAGAATAATTTGTGGCAATACCCGCCTTGGTACGAAGATCTAAAAGCAAAGGCAAGAGAACAAGGCCTGTGGAACCTGTTCCTTCCTGAGGAATATGCACCCTGGAGTCCCGGCCTCAGCAACGCAGAAATTGCCCCCTTGTTTGAAACGATGTGTCGTTCCGCCTGGTCTCAAGAAGTGTTCAATTGTAATGCGCCTGACCGTGGCAACATGGAAGTACTGGCAAAGTACGGCACCGAGGCACAACAAAAACAGTGGCTGGAGCCTTTGCTTGCCGGTGAAATTCGTTCTGCCTATGCAATGACCGAGCCGCAGGTTGCCTCAAGTGACGCAACCAACATGGAACTGAAGATTGAGCGCGACGGTGACGAGTACGTGCTCAACGGTAAAAAATGGTGGACTACTGGCGCGCTGAACCCCAAGTGCAAACTGCTGCTGGTGATGGGCAAATCCAACCCTGATGCCGGCAGGCATAATCAGCACTCCACGATTCTGGTGCCCAAAGACACGCCTGGCGTCACCATCAAGCGAGCACTGCACGTGTTTGGCAGTCTGCATTCACCCAAGGGCGAAGGCGATATGGTGTTCAACAACGTGCGTGTGCCCGTTGACAACCTGATTCTTGGCGAAGGTAGGGGTTTCGAAATTGCCCAGGGTCGTTTGGGACCGGGCCGTTTCCAATACGCAATGATGTTTGTGGGCATGGCGGAGCGGTGTCTTGAAATTATGTGCAAACGCGCTGACGAGCGGGTGGCATTTGGCGAGAAGCTCAGCAAAAAAACCAGCATTCAGCACGAAATCGCGCGCAGCCGTTGCGATATCGAACAGTGCCGCTTGCTGGTCCTGTCAGCGGCGGAGAAAATGGATAAATACGGCATCGATGCCATAGTAGATGATGTCACCATGCTGAAAATCGTAGCGCCGCAAATGTGCGAAACCGTTGCCAGTCGAGCGATGCAAATTCTAGGTGGCATGGGAGTATCGTCAGACACACCGGTTGCGCAAATTTTTGCGAGCAGTCGTTTTTGCCGTATTGCTGATGGCCCCGATGAAGTTCACATGTCTCGTCTCGGCAAGTCAACTATCCGCTCTTACCTGAATTAGACACGATGATGGCTTGTGGCGGAGTTAGCAATATTGTTCCGACAAAGACGACATAATCGCTTCAAATTCTGCGACCATTTCAGCAATAATCTGCTGCGCAGATTTGATCTCATCAATTCGTCCTGCGACCTGCCCCGACAAGGGGATAGCGGCCTCCATGTTGCCGCCAAAGTACAGCTCCTGAAGGTTGGCCATATGCTCGGCCATTGGAAAACTGCCTACTTTCGCGAGCTCGGCCGTGCGCTCAGTGCGCAACGCTCGCAAGGCTGGTCTGGATTGCTGGTTCAAAAACACTGTATCGGTTTCCTTGGCGTCAACCACAGCCTGCTTCCAGTTATCATGCACCGGGGAATCAGAGCTGGATAACATTCGAGTGCCCATTTGCACCCCTTCAGCACCCATCGCAAACACCCCTGCCATAGACAGCCCGTCAGAAATACCGCCGGCCGCAATAATAGGAACGTCAGTGCGCGATCGAATCAGCGGCAGCAACACCATAGTCGATACCGGGCTGGGGTTCTTAAAACCACCGCCCTCTCCGCCTTCAACAACCAGCCCATCAACACCAGCGTCCAGAGCTTTCATGGCCATCTCCAGCGTTGGCACTACGTGAAACACCTTGATACCCGCCTGTTGAAATGCCTCGGTACACACCTTGGGGCTGCCCGATGATGTGGTGACAAACTTAATACCTTGCTCAATCACAAAGTCGACTATATTTGTGCCTTTAACGTACGATAGAGCGACATTCATGCCGAACGGCTTGTCGGTTAACTCGCGCATTTTAGCCACTTCATTCTTGATATTGTCCAACTCGCCGGACGAGGTTTCAATGATTCCCATACCACCGGCGTTACTGACCGCAGATGCCAGCTGCGCGCGTGCTATCCAACCCATGGGCGCCTGAATAATTGGGTACTGCGTACCAAGAATGCTGGTAACACGATTGTGAATGGCCATGCGAAGCTCTCCGGCTGGTGTGATGATGAGCTGTGCAACAAACAGCTCGACAAACTATTGGCAGGCATTATGCCAATAAATTACTCAGGAGTGAAGCGCTGGTTTTGATGGCAATTGGCCGGTCAAGCCAATACGTCGGCAATCGCTTTAGTGCTCGCAGCCGGTGCCATAATGTGCACACCCGCTACCCCGTCGAGTGCGCGATATTCTTCAAGAAGTTCCCGACAGATTTTGATGCCTTCCCGTTTTTGGGCCGCGGCGTCGCCAGCAGATTCAATGCGATCAATTATCGCTTCGGGTACGGAAACGCCAAACAGGTTTTGATCCATCCACCGAGCAGACTTGGCAGACGCGATTGGACCAATTCCAAGAATAATGCTGAGTTGATCGGTAATTCCTGAGTTTTGCAGTGCGGCAAGGTATTTGACAGCCATCGCCGGGTCAAAGCAGAACTGGGTTTGTGCAAATTGGGCGCCGTTGCTGATCTTTGCACGCAGGCCGTCTGGTTCCCAATCAGCCGGCGGGTCAATCGGCACGTCGGCACAACCGATAAAAAATGCCGGCGGCTCGTCAACGGCTTTTCCGTTGGGCAAGGACGCGTCATCACGCATTGCACGAGCGATTTGCATGACCTCACCTGAGTTAAGGTCGAACACCGGTTTTGCTTCCGGCTGATCACCTTTGGCCGGATCATCACCGGTAAGTACCAACATATTCCGCACGCCCTGAGCGGCAGCACCTAACATATCAGCGCATAAGGCCAGTCTGTTTCTGTCTCGGCAGGTTAGTTGCACTACCGACTCGAAGCCATGCGCGGCAAGAATGGCCGAGGCGGCTGCACTGCTCATTGCCGTGCTGGCAGCGGCGCCATCGGTCACATTAATAGCATCAACCAGGCCACGAAGCGGCTCAGCCGACTGCAGCAGTTTGCGTGTTCCGCCGGCTGCCGCCGGCACTATTTCCGCGGTTATGACGAAGTCACCCGCGGCGGTTTTTTCTTGCAAGGTTCTCATTGACGAACCATATCGACAGCCACTGTAAAAAGCCATTCTTGAAAACGACACCGGCAGTTGCCAGGACGAACAACTGCCTGCCCATTTGCGATCGAGCGGATGCCCAACACTTGATGGTGTCGACGGCAACTCAACGTTTATTTCTACGCTTTGGGCATAGCCGGAGCTAAGGTACACTATGGCAAACAACGAACAGGACACCTTTATGCCGACAATTTGCTTTGTTGAACACGACGGAACCGAACACAGCGTTACAGTCAATAGCGGAATCAGTCTGATGGAGGCAGCGGTCGACAACGACGTGCCCGGTATTGATGCCGATTGCGGCGGTGCCTGCGCATGTGCGACCTGTCATGTCATGCTCGATAAGGATTGGTTTGAAGCATTGGGGGATCGTGAGGCGACCGAAGAAAGCATGTTAGCTCTGGCCGCTGAGGTTACTGATACCAGCCGATTAGCTTGCCAAATTGAGGTAACTGATGCGCTTGATGGCATTAAAGTGCGAATGCCAGAATCACAGTTTTAGGAGCAGACCATGAACGCAGTCAATGATTTGATGAAGCCAGTGGCATTTCCGAACCCCTATGATGTGCCGCTGCAAGAACTGGACCCAAGCCCGGAAGCCCTGTACGACAGCGGCCAGCATTGGGCGTATTTTGAACGCCTGCGCAATGAAGCGCCCGTGCATTATTGTGAGAATGAGGCGTTCGGCGGGTTCTGGAATATCACCAAGTTTAATGACATTGTTGAAGTCGACAGCAACAACGAGGTCTTTTCATCGGAACCCAACATCACTATTGGTGAAAGCAAAATCGACTTCTCACCCCCCATGTTCATTGCGATGGACAACCCCAAACACGACGCACAGCGAAAGGTTGTGTCACCAGCCGTGGCCCCGATGCAACTCGCCGAGCTGGAGAGCCTGATTCGGGGTCGTGTGGCAACAGTGCTGGATAACTTGCCTGTTGGAGAGACCTTCAATTGGGTCGACGCAGTGTCTATCGAGCTAACCACGCAAATGCTGGCTACCTTGTTTGATTTTCCATTCGAAGAGCGCAGAAAACTGACCTATTGGTCGGATATTGCGGTCACCAGCCCCAATGTTGAGGAATATGGGGTGAGTGAAGAAAAACGCCGCGATGTGATGCTTGAATGCCTTGAGTATTTTACGGGGCTTTGGAACGAACGCATCAAGCGGCCTAAGAAGAATGACTTTATTTCATTGCTTGCTCACAGTTCAGCAACCGCTGAAATGGACCCCCTGGAATACCTGGGAAATCTGATGCTGCTGATTGTTGGCGGCAATGACACAACGCGCAGCTCAATGTCTGGCGGTGTGTACGCAATGAATAAATTTCCCGCTGAATTTAAAAAACTACAAGAAAACCCCAAGCTGATACCGAACATGGTGTCGGAAATAATTCGCTGGCAAACGCCGCTTGCCCACATGCGCAGGATCGCGAAAGAAGACTACGAGATTGGCGGCAAGACAATTCGCAAAGGCGATAAAGTCATCATGTGGTACATTTCCGGCAACCGGGACCAGGACGTGATCGAGAACCCGGATGACTTTCTGATCGACCGAAAGCGAGCCAGGCACCACGTGTCTTTTGGCTTTGGCGTGCATCGCTGCATGGGTAACCGCCTGGCCGAAATGCAACTGCGCATATTGTGGGAAGAGCTGCTGCCGCGCTTCAGCCGTATTGAGGTAACAGCTGAACCACAGCGGGTTAGATCAAACTTTGTGATGGGCTATACCCATTTGCCCGTAAAGCTGCACGCAAAGTAATTAAAATACGAATGCCTTAGGCCAAGCTGTTGCCAGGTGTAACGAAATTGCTGGATCGTGAATGTTTGCAAGACCTGTTGCACGGTTGCGCATTGATGGGCACCGGTGGTGGTGGAGAGGTCAGCGCGGGCATGCGTTATATTGATGAGGCCCTGGCAGCCGGCAAGCAGTTTCGCATCGCTTCAGCCCGGGAGTTGGCGCCGGAGACAATGTTGTGCACACCCTATGCACTGGGCGCAACTCAAGCGAGTGCTGCTGGCGAAGAACACAGACGCCTGCCCACCGCCACCCAGGCACCTATAGTCACCGCAATCAAACGTCTGCAACAACATGTAGGTTCGGAGTTTAGTGCCACCATTGCCTGCGAACTCGGCGGTGAGAATACCGCAGTTGCCGCCTACGCTGCCGCCATGATTGATGGCGTTTTGCTTGACGCCGATGCTGCAGGTCGTGCGGTTCCAGAAATCAGTCATTCCACTTACTATCTTGCCGGCCTGCCCGCCGCGCCTCTAGTGCTGTCGAACGAATTCGGAGAAACGCTTCTGTGCGAGCATATCTTTGATGATCTGCGCGCGGAAGACATTGCCCGTTCGTTCGCAATGGTCAGCCGCAACGACATTGTGGCCGTTGACCACGCCGCCACACTCTCTGCATTGGAACACGCGCTGTATCACGGCAGCCTGTCGCTAGCGGCGCAATTGGGTTCGTTGATGAGAACAATGCGCCCAAACAATACGCAAGATCTTACAGCACTTGCCGAGGCTGCCAAAGGCAAGCTTTTGTTTAAAGGGGTCATCACGGCTTGCGACTCGCGCATAGAGTCAGGGTTTACCCTGGGATACATTGAGGCAGCTGGCATTGAATCCTGCCTTGGCAAGACCGCAAGAATCGAATTCAAGAACGAGAACATGCTGGCAACGATCAACGGCGTGCTGCAAGTGAGCATCCCGGATCTCATCTGCGTGTTGAACACAGAGTCCAATCAGGCCCTGACCAACCCGAATGCCGAACTTGGGATGAAGGTCGCCGTGCTGGTACTGCCCGCCCCCGCTCACTTCACAACCCCCGCCGGGCTAAAGGCATTTGGGCCTGCGTATCTGGGACTGGATCAGCGCTATATTCCCGCCGTTTAGATAGCTACGTCGCTGTTCGAGCGAATTGCTTACGACACCTGTATTTATATACAGACCAATGCTACATTGGGCACATGAAAAGTTGGCCAAGAATCATCGTACACGCTGATATGGATGCATTTTATGCGGCCGTTGAACAGCTGGATGATCCGAGTCTGCGTGGCAGGGCCATTCTCGTTGGTCCGAACAGCCAGCGAGGCGTGGTGCTGACTGCCAGTTATGAAGCCAGGCCCTTTGGGGTCGGCAGCGCCATGCCCGTCGTTGAAGCCAGACGGCGTTGCCCCCAGGCGATTATGGTGCCACCGCGGTTTGAGCGCTATAAAGAAGTGTCTGAACGGGTGATGGACGCGTTCGGTGATTTCGCCGCGGCGATTGAGCCCATCTCCCTGGATGAAGCGTTCTTAGATATGTCCGGCTCAGAGCATATCTTCGGCTCCCCGAAGGCTATGGGTCAGAAGATAAAGCAAGCCGTATTTGATGCCACCGGTTTGCATATATCGGTTGGTGTGTCGGCGACGAAATACGTGGCGAAAGTCGCCAGCGCTCATGAAAAACCTAACGGACTGACAGTGATTCCGCCAGAGGATGCTGTGAAATGGTTAGCGCCTTTACCCGTTAACCGGCTGTGGGGCGTGGGCAAAGTAACCACTGCAAGATTGCATGCGCTTGGACTGCGAACGATTGGCGACATTGCCAGAATGGAACAAAACGAGTTACGCCGGCGCCTGGGCACGTCCGGCATGCATTTTCACAAACTCGCAAATGGCATTGACGATCGACCGGTCAGTCGTGGCCGTGCGGCGAAAAGCATTGGTTCAGACCGAACCTTGCGTGCAGACGTCAGTGATATGGCCGATATACAAATGCATTTGCGGCGCGCAGCAGAGCGCATTGCGCGCCGTGTACGAGCTAAACAGTATGTTGCCAGGGGCGTGCGTGTGCGGCTTAAAACCAATCGCTTCGAGATGATCACACGGCAAAGCCGTCTGCCCCACGCCAGTGACACCGCCGAGTGCTTCCTGGCCGCCGCGTGCCAATTGCTGCAGGAATTTGAGCATCCGGGCCCATTCCGCCTGGTGGGCATGACAGTGTATGACCTGGATTGGCGTGCGGAATCCAGCCAGCCTGATTTATTCGAAAATCAGAGCTCTCGAAAATTGGAAACCATTGTAGATCAGCTTGCGGACCGCTTTGGTAAAGGGGTTGTTGTGCGCGCCACGGATCTGGTGCAAAAAGGCACTATCGCTGACGAAGACGTCAATCTGGATTTTCTGGATTATCGCGACGGGGAAAGAGTTTCCCGACCGGGTAAACACACTCTCGATTCACTCAGGCACCTGCACCGTTGAGGTATACTGCGCCCAGATTAATAACATCTTCTGGAGATCGGTTGTATGGCTCTGCAACTTAATGACCCGTCGCTGCTTCGTGGTCAGGCATTAATCAACGGTGAATGGGTTAACTCGGATAGTGGTGAAACACTCGCCGTGCACAACCCGGCAACCGGTGACGTAGTGGCTGACGTGGCTAAATGCGGAACCAATGAAACCCGCCGCGCGATCGAGTTCGCCGAAGCCGCCATGGTCGAATGGCGAGCAACAACGGCGAAACATCGCGCGGGCCTGTTGCGCAAGCTGTTTGATCTGATGATGGAAAACCAGGAAGACCTGGCGCAAATCCTGACCGCTGAGCAAGGCAAGCCCTTGGCGGAGGCCAGAGGTGAAATTGCCTATAGCGCCAGTTTTCTGGAATGGTTTGGTGAGGAAGCCAAGCGGGTTTATGGTGACACCATTCCTGCTCACGGCAGCGACAAACGGATTGTCGTGATCAAGCAAGCCATTGGCGTGGTTGCCTCAATCACGCCATGGAATTTCCCCAGTGCCATGCTGGGGCGAAAAATAGGCCCGGCACTTGCCAGCGGATGTACCGTGGTGTGTAAACCAGCCAATGCGACTCCATTATCAGCCTATGCGATTGGTGTGCTGGCTGAACGCGCCGGCTTTCCGCCGGGCGTACTGAACATTGTCACAGGTCGCACCAGCGAGATTGGCGCAGAGTTGACTGGCAACCCGATTATTCGCAAAGTCACGTTTACCGGCTCAACACCGGTAGGCAAGCAGTTGATGGCGGAGTGCGCTGCAACTGTGAAACGCACGTCGATGGAATTGGGGGGTAACGCACCGTTTATAGTATTTGACGACGCTGACCTGGACGCCGCGGTGCAAGGTGCGATTGCGTCCAAGTATCGTAACGCCGGACAGACCTGCGTATGCGCGAACCGGCTGATGGTTCAAGACGCTGTATACGATGAGTTCGCCGCAAAGCTTGAAGCCGCCGTGGCAAAATTCCAAATGGGTGATGGCACGAGCGAAGGCGTCAACATTGGTCCTGTGATCGATGAGAAAGCCGCCAATGACATCTACGCATTTATAGACGACGCGGTAGCGAAAGGCGCCAAGGTTGTTATTGGCGGACAGCGCTCGGAGTTAGGGCCGGGTTACGTACAACCCACCATACTCAGTAATGTCAGCGATGACATGCGTGTTTTCCGCGAGGAAATATTCGGCCCGGTCGCGCCATTGTTTCGCTTTACAACTGAAGAGGAAGCAATCGCCATGGCCAATGATACTGAGTTTGGTCTGGCCGCGTACTTTTACGCGCGCGATATTGGCCGTATCTGGCGGGTCAGCGAAGGTATTGAATACGGTATTGTTGGCGTCAACGAAGGGATTATTTCAACCGAAGTTGCACCATTTGGCGGTGTTAAGGAATCAGGGAGCGGCCGTGAGGGCAGTAAATACGGCATCGACGATTATCTTGAAATGAAGTACATCTGCATGGGTGGTATCGACGACTGATAACGCCCTGATCTCTTTATGCTGAAGAAGGTGCTGCTGGGTTTCAGTCTGGTAGCTACCGCTTTGTGTGTGCTGCTGGCGTATCTGGCCTACGCAGCACTGTCCATGGTTGTGGAGCTAAGCGGCTCTTACATAAAGTTCAGTGCGAGTGGCGTACACACTCTGGAGACTCAGCTGCAACGAGACGGTCACGCCAACGTGCGCTTGGTTGGCATGATGCATTTCGGTGCGGCAAGGAGTTACGACGCTCTGTACCGTTCATTCGCAACGCCCTCTTCCCTGATTCTTGAAGAAGGTATCAGCGATACGCGAAGACCCGCCCGAACCAATTACAAATGCGCCTCTGAAACAAGGCTGAACTTGGCGCGTAGCGTAATAGAACAACCGAGCCTGTGCATTGTTCAGGGCGCACACCGGGTCGCAGATGTCTCTCAAGCACGAGGCAGCTCCGGCATTGATATTGTTAATGCCGATGTCTACCTGCACGAACTGTCGCCAGAAACACAAACGTGGATAAAACAAAACCTTGAGTTGCTCGAGCAAATCACCAAGGGTGACTTCGACAGTCTCAACTGGCGTTTGTTGATTGAGCAATTATCGAACGCGATACCCAGGCAAGTGTGGGACGATATAATCGACACGCGTAACGACCATCTTGTGGATTCTTTTTTGGAAGCCGGCAAATATTACGATAGCGTTGTTATTCCCTGGGGTGCTATGCACGGACCTGGGATACAACAATCACTGTTCAACCTTGGCTACACCACAACAAGCAGCAAATACCATCTTATTCTGCCGTGGAGTGCATTGCTGCGATTGCGCGATTAAGCACATAAATGGAGTGCAAAACTATGAAAAAGACACTGTCAGCAGCTACTTTAACCTTGCTTCTGTTCGCGCTGATCGGCAACGCGGACACCGATACGACCTATGATTTGGTAATCGAAGGCGCGCGGGTGCTCGACCCCGAATCCGGGTTGGACGCGGTACGCAGCATAGGTATTCATGATGGCAAGATTGCCGCCTTGTCGTCCGAACCCTTATCTTCCAGAAAAACGATCGACGGAAGTGGCTACGTTGTTGGGCCAGGATTTATCGATTTACACGCCCATGGCGGCACCTTGCTCAGCGGTCGCCTGCAAGCGTTCGATGGTGTAACAACCGCTATCGAAGCCGAAGTCGGCCAGCTGCCGGTAGCTAAAGCCTATGAAACAGCAGCCCGGGAAGGCCGTGCAACCCATTATGGCTGGACTGCCGGTTGGGGACCAGCTCGAATGCAGGTAATGAGCGGTGTGATTGCCGACGGTACTATGGGACGGTTTACCAGCGCACTTCACGACAACCGTTGGACTAAAAAAGCCAACCCTGAACAGGAACAGCAGATTCTGGAATTGGTAGAACAGAGCATTAAGCAAGGCGCCTTAGGCATCGGTCTGGTGAATGGTTACGCACCTACCGTCAGTCATCGCGAAATACTGAAGCTGTCTGCACTGGCGGCCAGACACAACGTGCCAATAATGACGCATCAACGTTTTTGGGGTGACTCGGACCCGGGCGGGGACATAGCAGCAACCCAGGAAATCATCTCCAACGCAATTACAACAGGCGCTCATTGGTACATCTGCCACCTGTCGCTGGCAACGGTTGATGTTACGCAGCCAATGATTCATGCGGCGCGCAACAAGGGTGCGCGAATTAGCGTAGAGGCACTGGTATCAGAGACCGGCTCTACATTTTTGGGCGCAGAATTTCTTGCACCCGAAGTATTGCCTTATTTCAGTCGCGGCTTTAAACCACATGACATCCTTTACTACGGTAAACCGATCAAAGATAACGAGGAGCTAAAACGTCTTAGGCAAAAAGACCCCGCCGCACTGATCTTTCTGCTTCATCGCGATTCGGAAAACAACCTGGCGCATCGCGCCACACAGCGCCAGTCCTTCAGCTTGCCGGGTACCATACTCGGCTCAGATGGCATGCCATGGCAAGATCGAAAGGGCAAATACATTCCAGGAGCTGCCTGGCCATTACCGGAAGATGCATGGGCACACCCGCGTTCGCAGGCCACATTCACTCGTTTTCTTCAGCTTTGGGTCCGAGAATGGCAGGAATTTGACCTAATGGATGCGTTTCGCATGGGTTCATTCAATGCTGCTACGTCATTGCAAGACCAGGTGCCGGCACTTGCCAATAAAGGACGAATCAAACCAGGTGCCGATGCGGATTTAATCATGTTCAAACTGGATGACATAAAGGTGCGCGCTGACCTGAAAAACCCGCTGCCACACAGTCTGGGCATGCATTACGTTATTGTTAATGGCGTGCCATTGATTGAACACGGTGAACTGAATACTGATGTGCTGCCCGGAAAACCGGTGCGCCGTTAGGCACTAACTCCGTTCAAGTGCAGCCTGGTCGCCCTCTGGCCAAGCTGCCTAATTCACGGAGAAAAAGCTATTTATTCGTTGGGCTGGCTGTTGACTGACGTTTTCTAAGGATGGTATTTCGACTTACCTTCATCGCGCGTGCCGTTTTAGAGACATTTCCATCGTTCGCATCAATGGCCATCGCGATACTGGCCTGTTCAAGTTCGGCAAGAATGGCTTTCAGCTCAGATTGTCGGTCTGGCATTGAAGCAATGTATTTAAGCTTGTTAACCAGCGTCTGCACGCGACGGTTAGTTTGGTATTCCACTGTTGAAGGAATCGCACTCAGCAGTCGAAATAAATGGTAACGCGACTCGGATAGAAAAAACACGACGGCCAGCAGAGTCGACATAATCGACATGGTCACCGCGCCGTTAACCCGGTACCCAAAACTCATTAGAACCACAATCAAGCCAGCACTTAACAAGCCAGGAAGGAACGCAAGCGCCAACGCGCAGCTTTGCCTTTGCTGGTGTCGGCTAGGAGCCCGCCGCACGCCGCGAAGCAACAAGCCAACGCTCGCAGCAATAGCAAGCACCACATAAGTGGTCCAGACCGGAAGCGCTGGGCCCGGAATTCGTCGTACGAACTCACCCATGGGCTCCACGCCAGCAATTACCGTGCCTGGCACTATGGTCAGCAGTGCAACGGTGACCGTGAGGAGTGCGTTGATTTGGCGCCACAGTGGTTGCGCCAGGCCAGTTATCACCAGGCACAAGTCAGTAATGGTTGCAGTGGCGACGAGTGCAGACAAAAAATACAACTGCATCAGCCACACATAATCGTTAAGCATGTCATTTGTGATGAAGTAGGACGAAAACTCCACCGCATTCATTACTAACAGAGCGCCCAACAGAGCGGTAAACACCAGGTTCTCAGCGAAATTACGCCGTGCAATCCACAGCAAAAAAAGCTTAGCGATTATCGCAATCAACGATGGAATGATATACAAGGTCACGTGCTGCCTACCGCCCCCTAGGAGAGTTGTTTTATGCCACCAGTGCGGACTGCCCTATGGTCATCCCACTGCCTGAGCTTATAATGAGCACTTTATCGCCTTTTGCCGGAGGATACAAACTGAATAAAACCGGTATGGTGGCGCTCGCGATATTACCAAACCGTTCGACAATAGACGGAGCCCTGTCAGGTGAAACCCCAGTTAGCTGGCAAACGCTACGATGCACACGGGTGCCCACCTGGTGGGCGTACAGCCTATCTACGTCTGATGCGTGCCATTGTAATGACTGATAGGTACTTGCCATCACGTTCGTATGGAATGACAGGGTCTCCTTGCAGATAGCCTCCATTAACATCTGGCCATGAAATTCGTCGTTCGCCGCTGACGTATAGTGACAAAGCTCGGTATGCTGACCGGCACTCTCAAACTTGAATTTCTTGAACCCGGAATCGTTTGACGACCGCTGTATTACCATGGCAGCGCCCGCATCACCTATCGTCAGCGCCCCAAGCAGCCGTCTGAGTTGGTCTTTAGTAGTGTCAGGGCTCTGCAATCGTGCCAGCGCCGCCCTGGACAATCGTGAGCCAATTTCAGCCGTACACACCAAGAAAGTCTGCGCATTGCCTGACGCGATATACGCATCTGCAAAACTGAGCCCGTTCATAAAGCCATGACACGCGTTGGTAAGATCCAGACAGGTAGCGTTTACAGCACCAATCTCGTGCTGAATGCGATGCGAGGTCGCAGGTTCCTGCCAGTCACGTTCAATACCACAGTACAGTACGAAGTCGATCTCATTCGCGGAAATACCGGCGTTGCAAATGGCGCGTTCGCTGGCACGAATAGCTAATGACGATGGCATGCTGCCATGATCTGCCCACCGGCGTTCCTGAACACCTACCAGGGTTGCCAAATATCGCGCTGGCAGACCAAAACGATGCTCACTGTCAAACGCTTCCATAAGATCTGACGATAATACAATATTGTCCGGAACAAAATGCCCGACTCCCGCGATTTTTGATACTGCAAGCTGATCCATTGTCTCTCCCTCTTATAACGAACAATTGAAATGCATAGCCGCAACCGGAAAATCTGGCTGACAACGAAGCTACATAAGGGTAGACAACGGAAATTAATAACGATTCAAATATGTGTTTATTACCTAACATTTCTGTATGGAACGATCAATTAAATATTCGTTAGAACAATAGAAAGCTAATAATCCCTGCAGAAATTTCTGCCAAAGAGAATTTTCACAACACTCTCTTTCTACATAGCGATATGCCTAATATAGGTTTATGCTTTCCGTACAGGCATGGATAATTAAAAATACCTGATCTACATTGTTAGGTAGATGAAATCAGCGTTGATGCAGGCGTATAAGCCGGATACCTGGAGAATGCACCATCGTTAGATTTGATTCTAACAGTCAATTAAATTGATTATTGATGCTTTGCGCTGGCATAGCCTGGAGCCGCGCGCCAGAAAAAATAGCCGCCCAGCAACACCAGGCCCATCGACAGCGATAAGGCATAGCGCAAGCTATTGGCGCCATACATCGGCAGCAACGCATCGCTGAGCATGCCAACCAGCAACGGACCAAGTCCCAAACCGAGCAAATTGAACATAAACAGAAAAACGGCGGACGCCTGGGTGCGCATCAAAGGTGGGGCCAATGTCTGAATAGCAGCATAAGTCGGGCCAATCCAGAAACTGGCAACAATTCCGCCAACAAATGTAAACAGCATGGCAACAGGTATCGACAGTTCACCCAATGAGAACCGCTGCGACTCAGGCCATAGCAGGAAGGCCAGCATTAAAGGTGCGGTGGCAAGCGCTCCGATCGCAGGTAGCCAACATTGCCAGCGCTTGTCTCTTTGCGAAAGCCGATCGCAGAGCATGCCACTGAGTACCGCCCCGATAATGCCGCTAAGCGCACCGGTAACCCCCATCAGCAAACCGGTGTGAACCAGGCTTAGACCGTGCGTTCGCATTAAAAAGCTGGGTGTCCAATTTCCCAAGCCATAGGTCGCAATGGCAGTGACCGAACCGGCTACAGCAATCAACGCAAAACCAGGGAGATGCCAAACGTGGCGTATATCGGCCAGCATATTACTGTCAGGCAGTGGGTGCTGCCGAGGTGGCTCTTTAATCGTCAATGCCACCAGCAGACTGACCAGTACACCAGGTATCCCAAACAGCAAAAAAGCCATACGCCAACCATACTGCGACGCGATATAAGCGCCGACAACCATGCCAATGAGTATGCCGAAGTGCGTGCCGGTACTGTGAATACTCAGTGCAGTTGTGCGTTTTTCGCGTGGAAAATAGTCAGCGATCAAACTGTGTGAGGGGGGCGTTCCCCCTGCTTCTCCCACACCCACACCAATTCGCGCCAACGCCAGTTGGGTAAAGCTGTTGGCCAAGCCACTGATAGCGGTCATTGCGCTCCAGATACCTACCGAAATTGCGATTACATTACGGCGCGACCATCGATCGGCTAAGCGCGCGATAGGCACCCCCAAACTTGCGTAGAACAGGGCAAAGGCAAACCCGGTTAAAAAGCCCATGGCCGTATCACTTGCGCCAAACTCCGTTTTTATCGGCTCCAACAGAATATTGATTAACTGACGGTCGACGAAATTCAGTATGTAAGTCAGCCAAAGAACGAACAGCACATAGCTTCTATAGGCTGGCGAATAGTCGGAATGAGAGTTTGTCATGAAATCAGTTGCTTGATTGCGTTGAAATGCGACTGCAAATACGGATCAACCAGATACTTTCCGAAACATATTTACCCGCATGGGTTGATCGAACTCTACGCCTTGATCGGTTACCCTGCCCAAGCGTTCAAACAGCTCTCTGAGTTCACTTTCCAGGCGCTGGAAAGGCTCCGCACGGGCGGGTTCAATTCGAATAAGCTGATTCTTATATTCAGAAAAATCCGCGTAGTAGTAACACGTGTCGTAATACAATTCCTGTATTTGCTGCAAGCCGAATTCACTCGCATGCTGCATCGCCTCCAGCGCTTGCTGTCGCACAAGGGTCTCATCATCAATTGGCGCATGAACCTCATACCCGCTGCCCTGTGCCAGCGGTTCAGCAATATACACAATGCCATGGGGTTTCAATACCCTGGCCGCTTCTTGCAATGCGCTGTGCATATAGACTTCCGGAACATGGTGCAGTGACATAAAGAACGTGGTTGCATCAAACGAACCGTTACCAAAGGGCAGTGCCTGCGCAACTCCTTGCATATACTTTTCATCGCCCACCGCCGGGTGTGACTGAGCTTCATCAAGTTGCTCCAGCCCGCATTCCAGACCGACGACGCGGGCGCCAGACTCCGTCATAAAACGAACCATGTTTCCGTCACCGGAGCCGATATCCAGCACTCTTGCACCGGCTAGCGGCAGTAAATCCGCCAGCACGCAGGTACTGGAAGTAATCGAGTTCATTGGTTTGCTCTCACCTGTAACGCCTTTATCGCTGCCGCGCCAACATTTAGCGCGTGATTAACCCACACAGTCTACAGATCAATTAGGTATATCGCGATGACAGTTAACGCACCTCGTGCGACCGCTTACCGATCGAATAAACCGCTCAGTCATACTCTGGTTGCTCTGATTATGATACGGTCTCCGATTCACCCGCGCAACGCAAACCGAGAGCTCCGTGACCGAACAGATCTCCACTGACGACGAGAACTATCAGACCGATCACCGCATGGGTGAACATAACGTTCAGTTGTTTGGGCTCGACGTACATAACCCGGTATTCGCTATTTCGGCTTCCTCCATCGTTGTTTTCGTACTTTACACGCTGACATTCCCACAACAAGCCGCAGAGCAATTCGGCACAATGCGTCCCTGGGTAACGGAAAACCTGGATTGGTTTTTCATCTATTCAGCAAACTTTTTTCTGATCTTCGTAGTCGCCGTGGCGTTATCACCTATGGGCTCTATTCGGCTAGGTGGTGCTGACGCGCGCCCACAATATTCCAATCTCAGCTGGGTTGCGATGTTGTTTGCTGCGGGTATAGGTATTGGCATCATGTTCTATGCGGTGCTGGAACCCATGAATCACTTTCTTAAACCACCATTTGGCCTGGAATACCAATCCGACCAAGCCGCACGCAAGCTTGCGATGGCAGCCACTTTGTACCACTGGGCATTTCATCCCTGGGCTGTGTATGCGGTTGTTGGCCTGGCGCTTGCTTTTTTTTGTTACAACAAAGGCTTGCCTCTACTGATCCGCTCAGCCTTTTATCCATTGCTTGGCGAGCGCATATGGGGCTGGCCCGGTCACATCATTGATATTCTCGCAGTTTTCGCAACAATGTTTGGACTGGCCACATCACTGGGTTATGGAGCCGAGCAATCAGCGGGTGGGTTGTACTATTTGTTTGGCATTCCCGGAGGCTCAGCGCTCAAGGTGACCATCGTGGCTTTAATAACTTGCGCCGCATCGATCTCGGTGTTGCGCGGCCTGGATGGCGGCATTAAACGGCTTAGCGAGTTAAATATGCTACTCGCTCTGTTACTTTGCCTGTTTGTGCTGGCAGTAGGGCCAACAATTGACACCTTGAAAGGTGTGTTCCATTCCAGTATCGCTTACGTGACAGAACTGCCCAAGTTAAGTAGTTGGGCAGGACGTGATGACGGATATTTCATGCATGACTGGACCACGTTCTACTGGTCATGGTGGATTGCATTTTCCCCTTTTGTGGGGATGTTTATCGCCCGTATTTCTATCGGCCGCACTGTTCGCCAATTTGTGTTTGGCACACTGCTGGCGCCCTCTGCTATTTTTGTGGTTTGGATGACAGTGTTTGGCAACTTTGCGATGGACCAGTATTTAATTGATAGATATACCGGTGTTGTCGACACTGTTAATAATTGGCAACCGGAATTATCGCTGTTCGCGTTCCTGCAAGAGCTGCCATTCAGCAATATGAGCTCTGTCGTTGGCATATTGTTGGTGTTAGTATTCTTTATAACGTCGATGGATTCAGGCTCGCTGGTTATGGACACCCTGACCGCGGGTGGCAAAATCGAGACAGCCACACCGCAACGACTGTTCTGGTGTATCTTTTTGGGCTTGCTTGGAGCGGCGCTTCTGCTCGGCGGCGGGTTGGCCTCGCTACAAGCGCTTGCATTAACCACCGGATTGCCCTTCTGCGCAATCATGGTTGTCATGTGTTTCAGCATCGCCAAAGGCCTTTGGCTTGAATACGCAGGCACAACACAATCTGGTAACGCCGCATCTGTGTCGCCGAAATCCGGAACTTAACCGCCAGGTTCAAAGTCCAGTAGTTCTGCACCGCCATCTACCAACTCGCCAGCTTTGAAGTAAAACTGCTTCACTGTACCATCACTGGGTGCGCGAATGGTGTGCTCCATTTTCATGGCCTCCATTACCAGCAATGAATCACCCGCATTCACGCGAGCCCCCTCGTCAACCAGCAGGCTGACCATGGTGCCATTCATCGGTGCACGCAAGCCATTGCCACGAGCTGATTCGTTATTATTACCCAGGTCTGCGAAAACGCGCTGAAACCTAGCTTCACCTTCTTCAAGAAACAGCGTGACTTCACCGTTGTATTGCGCAACGGCCACGTCGAAGACATGGCCATCCAGGCAGGCGTGCAAACAATCCTCCTCAAGCCAGCCAGTTGCTTTCACCACGGCATCGAGTACGCCAATAGCAAAACAACCATTTCCCTGATTAGCTATGTCGACGCCGTATTCAACTCCATTAAAAGAGATCTGATGGGCCAATTTGGCAGCACCCAGGTGCCGCCAGCGCTGGCTGTTAAACCAGGGAGAGTTCGCATCAGTCGATTTTCGGCGCGATAATTCCATCTGTTGTTGCGCACTGAGACTGAGGAACAAAGCCGCGAGTGACAGCACCTTGCAGGCATTGATTTGCTGTTGTCTAAATATAAGCTGGTGATGTTTTTCGATAAATCCGGTATCCAGCTCGGCTTCCCGAAACGGTTCACTGCTCGCTAAATTCGTCAAAAACGCCACGTTGGTCTTCATGCCAGCTATGCGGTACTGCTTAAGCGCCGCTATCAAACGTTGCAACGCTTTATCCCGGCTTTCATCCCAGCAAACAAGTTTCGCAATCATCGGGTCGTAGTACACACTGACATCATCGCCTTGTACAACCCCGGTATCTACACGAACGTATTTCGATTGCGGAGGTACGCTTAAGAAGGCCAACCGACCGGTTACCGGTAAAAAATCATTATCGGGGTCTTCAGCATAGATACGCGCCTCGAATGCATGACCCGACATGCTCAGTTCATCTTGTGTTTTAGGGAGCGTTTCACCGGCCGCAACACGCAACTGCCAATCCACCAGGTCTTCGCCGGTGATCATTTCAGTCACCGGGTGCTCTACCTGCAGGCGCGTGTTCATTTCCATAAAGTAAAAGGAGCCGTCGCTGTCCAGCAGAAACTCAACGGTTCCAGCGCCTTCGTATTGAATGGCCTGCGCTGCACGAATGGCCGCTTCACCCATTTTCTGGCGCAACTGCGCGCTCATGCCCGGCGCAGGTGCTTCCTCAATGACCTTTTGGTGTCGACGCTGCACTGAGCAATCGCGTTCAAATAGATAAACAGCATTGCCATGTGAGTCGCAGAACACCTGAATCTCAACGTGGCGCGGCTGCGTGAGATACTTCTCAACCAACATATCATCATCGTCGAAACTGCTTTTGGCTTCTCGTCTTGCTGCCGCCAATGCCTCATCAAATTCGTCAGATGACCAGACCTGACGCATGCCTTTACCACCGCCACCAGCAACCGCTTTTAGCAATACGGGATAGCCCATGTCATCAGCCGATTGCTTTAGAACCGCATCATCTTGATCATCGCCATGATAGCCGGGCACCAGCGGCACACCGGCTTTTTCCATGATTTGCTTGGCGGCCGATTTCGAACCCATGGCCTCGATAGCAGCTATCGGTGGACCGATAAACACGATGCCCGCTTGTTCACAGGCGCGGCAAAATGCCGCATTTTCCGACAGGAAACCGTAGCCGGGATGAATAGCTTGAGCACCGGTGCTGTGAGCTGCATGCAGCACACGCTCAAACTGTAAATACGATTCGCGCGAGGGTGAACCGCCTATGTAGATAGCCTCATCGGCCATGCGTACATGCAAGGCGTCACGATCGGCGTCACTGTAAACCGCGACTGTAGAGATGCCCCGCTTCGCGGCAGTGCGAATTACCCTACAGGCAATTTCACCGCGGTTGGCAATCAGGATTTTATCAAACTGCTTCGTTTTCATGATGCCCCCCTACATTCGGAACACGCCAAAACGGCTTTCGCCGATCGGACGGTTTAGACTGGCAGAAATGGATAACCCCAGCACCATACGAGTATCTGCCGGGTCAATAACGCCGTCATCCCACAATCGTGCGGACGCATAATACGGGTGCCCCTGGTGCTCGTAGTTATCAATAATTGGTTGCTTGAACTCTGCCTCTTCTGCGTCCGACCAAGACCCGCCCGCTGCGGAAATCTGTTCGCGCTTGATTTGGGCGAGCACGCCGGCAGCTTGTTCGCCACCCATAACTGAAATACGGGCGTTCGGCCACATAAATAAAAATCTGGGATCATAGGCTCGCCCGCACATACCGTAGTTGCCTGCGCCAAACGAGCCACCAATGAGTACCGTAAATTTTGGAACGGCAACCGTTGATACTGCGGTGACCATCTTCGCACCATGCTTGGCGATGCCTTCATGTTCGTACTGCTTACCCACCATAAAACCGGTGATGTTCTGCAGAAACACCAATGGTATTTTTCGCTGGCCGCAGAGTTCAACAAAATGAGCGCCTTTTTGTGCTGAGTCGCTGAATAAAATGCCATTGTTCGCCACAATACCAACCGGGTATCCAAAGATGCGGGCAAAACCGCACACCAGCGTTGTACCAAAGCGGGCCTTGAATTCGTCAAACTCTGACCCGTCTACTATGCGCGCAATTACTTCGCGAACATCATAGGGTTGGCGTTTGTCCTTCGGTATAACGCCATAAAGCTCTGTTGCGTCATACAGTGGTTCCTCAGCGTCAGTGACATCCAGAGACACGGTTTTCTTTCGATTCAGTCTGGCGACCGCATCACGCACTAACTGCAGGGCGTGGTGATCATTTTGTGCCAGGTGATCCGCCACGCCCGAGATGCGGGTGTGCACGTCGCCGCCGCCCAATTCTTCGGCCGTCACTTCTTCACCCGTGGCAGCCTTGACCAACGGTGGCCCGCCTAGAAATATCGTACCCTGCTCCTTCACAATAATGGATTCATCTGCCATAGCCGGTACATAGGCACCGCCTGCTGTACATGAGCCCATAACAGCTGCAATTTGCGGAATACCGTTAGCCGACATATTGGCCTGATTGAAAAAGATATGACCAAAGTGATCCCGGTCCGGAAAAATATCATCCTGCAATGGCAGGTTCGCCCCGCCCGAATCCACCAGATAAATACACGGCAGGTGATTTTCCGCAGCAATAGTCTGTGCACGCAAATGCTTTTTGACTGTGATCGGGTAATAACTGCCGCCTTTGATGGTTGCATCATTTGCGACAATCAAGCACTCCTGCCCGCTGACTCTGCCGATCCCGGTGATAACACCTCCGGCGTTTACCTGATCTTTGCCGTACAACTTGTAACCCGCAAGCTGAGAGAATTCCAGGAATGGTGAACCTGGGTCCAACAAGCCAGCAACCCGGTCTCTGGGCAGCAGTTTTCCGCGACTCACATGACGCTCACGCGATTTTTCATTGCCACCCAAACTGATCTCGGCCAGCTTTTCCCCAAGGTCATCCACTTGCGCCTGCATATGCGCTGTATTGTCGGCAAAATCAGCCGCTCTGGTGTTAAGTTTGGTTTGTATTACCGGCATGGCAGGCGCCTCTATTGTGTATCGTTAAACAATTCGCGACCGATCAGCATACGTCGAATCTCTGACGTACCTGCACCAATCTCGTACAGTTTTGCATCACGCAACAAGCGCCCAGTTGGAAACTCGTTGATGTAGCCGTTACCACCCAGCAACTGAATCGCATCAAGCGCCATTTTAGTGGCCTGCTCTGCCGTGTACAGAATGACAGCAGCAGCATCTTTACGACTGCTTTCGCCTCGATCGCAGGCTTTGGCAACGGTATACAAAAAGGCTCGCGATGCATTCATTACGGTGTACATATCAGCTACCTTGCCCTGGATAAGCTGAAACTCACCAATCGCCTGACCGAATTGCTTGCGGTCATGAATATAAGGCAGTACTGCATCCACACAGGCCAACATGATGCCAGTTGGCCCGCCGGACAGGACGGTGCGTTCAAAATCCAGTCCGCTCATCAAAATTCCGACGCCCTGGCCTTCACTGCCAAGTACGTTCTCCGCAGGCACTTCACAGTCTTCGAACACCAGCTCACAGGTGTTAGAGCCACGCATTCCCAGTTTATCCAGCTTTTGCGCCCTGGAGAAACCCGGAAAATCGTGCTCGACAATGAAGGCGGTGATGCCTCTGGAACCACCTTCCGGATCGGTCTTCGCATAGATCACATAAGTATGTGCATCCGGCCCATTGGTAATCCACATTTTATTGCCGTTTAGAATGTACTTGTCACCCTGCCTGACCGCTTTCAGTTTCATACTGACCACGTCTGAGCCGGCACCGGGTTCAGACATGGCCAAGGCACCAATCTGTTCGCCAGAGCAAAGCCCTGGCAGGTACTTCTCTTTCTGCACGTCATTGCCATTGCGAAAAATCTGGTTTACGCACAAATTCGAGTGTGCGCCATAAGAAAGACCAACTGACGCTGACGCACGGGAAATCTCTTCCATGGCGACCACATGGGCCAGATATCCCATATCCGAACCACCGTATTGTTCGCTCACGGTAATGCCTAGCAAGCCCATATCACCAAACTTGCGCCACATATCCATGGGAAAGCTATTGCTGTGGTCAATCTCAGCAGCGCGCGGTGCCAGCTCGGCGTCGCAAAACGCACGAACACTGTCGCGCAACATGTCGATCTCTTCGCCGAGATCAAAATTTAATGTGGGGTATGTGATTGCCATATCGTCCTCAATGCTTGGGCAGCTCTGAAAAATACCCAATGCCTCTGCGCTACAGGCCGCGCCCTCCGGGGCTTACAGGCGAATCCAGCCTTTTCGTTGCGAGTTTTTGGCGTACGGCCAGTATGCCTGCAAACTCGCGCCTCAATGCTGGATTCGCCTGTATGCCAGAGGCATCGGGTATTTTTCAGAGCTGCCCTTGTTCGATTTGAGCGCTGTTTCACAGCGGTCGCGCACTTCCTCTAAGCCTACAATGAGCTGCTGTATATCTTCTATCTGCCGCTCCAGTTGCGCCTGCTTGTTGTTCACCTTGTCGAGTAAAAATCGATACTGCCGTTCATTGCTGCTGCCCGGCGCGTACATATCAATTATCTCGCGACTCTCATCCAGTGACAGCCCCGCTCGCTTGCCACGAAGAATCAGCTCCAAACGTACTCTGTCGGCTTTGTCGTAGATACGGTGCTGACCATTGCGTGTGGGACTCAGCAAGCCCTTCTCTTCGTAGAAGCGAATAGTTCGGCTGGTCACTTCGAATTCTTTGGCGAGTTCAGAAATGGTGAAATGCGTAGGCTCAGTCATGTGTGGGTTCCGTTTCAGAGCAGACTATAGCTATAGTTTACGTTAACGTCAACGTTAACCTTTATAGCAGACCGTCTAAGCCGCGCTATCCGAGCCGCGCCATTGTTACTAGCAGGATCGGCGGCCAATTACACCCCCCGGCGCTTGCGATCGGCCTTTACTCACAACTGATGGGGCCATAGAGTAGCCTGCTTCATCGCAAATCCAGCACGCATTTGCGCAACGACTCAATGTGCCTAAAACCGTGTCAGGAGACAAACGCAATGGCCGCAGGTAAAAACGCAGTACTCGGCGCTCTGCAACGCAGCATTGATGTGCGTGAAAATGAACTCAAGGCAACCGTTTGCTCATTTTTATTCGTGTTTGTACTGATGGCTGCCTACTACGTGCTTAGACCAGTACGTGATGCCATGGCAAGCGACTGGACGGACGCTGAGGTCAGCTGGCTGTGGACAATCAACTTTTTTATCAGCACTGCCATCGTTGCCCTTTATGGTGTGCTGGTGTCCCACGTCCGCTTTTCGCGCCTGGTGCCAACGGTATATCTGTGCTTTGCCGCTAGTTTTGTCGTCTTCTATTTATTAGTCAGCTCTGCCGCTGGCGAGCTTGTCGACAAGAGTTTTTATGTGTGGGTCAGCGTGTTTGCACTGTTTCATGCGTCGGTATTCTGGAGTTTTATGGCCGATACCTTCAACAAAAACCAGGCTGGCCGCTTGTTTGGCAGCATTGGAGCAGGCGCCAGCCTGGGTGCAATTGCCGGGCCCGCGTTTACCGCATTGTTTGCGAACAACCTGGGCATACAGTCGCTGATGCTGATTGCGGCAAGCATGCTGTTGTTGCCAATTCCATTAATCATGATTCTGCAGCGCCTGAAAACCACCGAACTGGGTAACCAGGCACTCAACCTGGATGACAGTACCAAACGAATAGGTGGTAATCCGCTCAATGGTTTCGTGGAGTTTTTTACCAATCCGTATCTGCTGGGTATTGGCCTGTTCATTATTTTGTACACGGGCATCGGTTCGTTTATCTATTTTGAACAGAAGAATCTGCTGGTTGATTATGACCGCGCTGCACGCACCACGATTTACGGTTGGCGAGACCTTGCGGTTAATACCCTCACCTTTGTGTTGGCCTTTTTTGTCACCGGTCGCATGGTGAGCAAGCTGGGCATGCCGAAAACACTGCCACTGGTACCCGTCATTATCATATTCGGTATGTTGGTACTGGCGTTCTCACCGGTTTTGATCATAGCGGTGGGTCTGCATGTGGTCTCGCGGGCGGGCAACTATGGGTTAACTCGGCCAGCCCGCGAGATGCTGTTCACGCAGGTAGACCATGCAAGCCGGTTCAAAACGAAACCGGTTATTGATATCGTGGCTTATCGTGGCGGCGATGTAATGATGGGCTGGTTGTTCACCGGTTTAACCCAGGGTCTTGGCCTGGGCTTGGCGGCCGTTGCCGCAGTGGGCGCCGGTATCGCTGCGCTGTGGGCATTGGTGGGTGTGATGTTAGGTAGGGCCTATGAACGAAAAGAATGAGGATCGTCTCTGACTCGAAACTTGCGGCAACCGCCTTACTGTGCAGGTCAAAAAAAGCATTTATCCCCCGGCACCGTTAAACAAACGCTGTACAATACTGTCCGGAATAATCTCCGTTATACTCAGATCACCGCTATCAAATTGATAACGATAGCGACGCGCCCACAGCGCTGATTCACCCGGGAAGTTCGCAAACAGCTCAGAATGGCTGGGCAATACTGCATAACGAATATTGGTACGCCGTGCACCGAGCTTCTTCTCCAACATTTCCCCTATTGGCTGATTGCCCAAGGTATTCAACCAGAATTCACTTTGCAGTACCTGCTCGGAAATCAAGGTTGACGCAATCGCAGCCAATGAATCGCCAACATGTATTCGCACATCTCTTCGGTTCATGTCGGGCATGTCAAGGATAGTACCTTGTCGCACCAGATCAACCCTGATCGCGCCGCTGGCAAGAGCTGCTAACTGTTCGGTAAACAGACCTTTCCACGACAAAGACTCACAATGCTGCTGATATTCCGCGGACTGCTGCAGTTGCGGATAACTAAGCCAGTTTGTATCGTCCAATATGAATTGCAGCGGCGGATGCGGCCCTGGCGGCATAAAGCTAATCTCGGGGTAAAACACTGATAACAGGCCAATTCAACAGCCCACTCAACACGCGTGGAATGATACAGGAATGCTTGCCCATGAATAATCGCCGAACAGCGCTTATTTTCGGTAGAATACGGTTTTGTTCAACCACACTCGCGGCAGCAGTGAACACCTATGCGTTATTGGCACCATTGCAAGGAAGGCGAAACCTATCACACCGATCAGATAACTCTGAGCGAACGCGATATTTTTGAGTTTGCCGCTGAGTTCGATCCACAACCCTATCATCTGGACCGAGAGGCAGGCGACAATTCAATCTTTGGTGGCTTATGTGCCAGTGGCTGGCAGGTCTGTGCTCTGATGATGCGACTGCTCACCGACACGTTCAAAAATAACGATATCGTGCTTATTGGTGTGCAAGGCGTCCCTTCAATGCGCTGGAAAATCCCGGTTTTCGCGGGCGACAGCTTGTCAGGTGATATTGAGGTAGCGTCTTTGCAGCACTCCTCGGATCGGGATGACAGCGGCCTGATGATCTGTGACGTGAAGGTAAAAAACCAGAAAAACGAATACGTGATTGCTCTGCAAGCAAGTCTGTATGTGGCACACAGCGCGCAGGCATCACTGTGAATAAAAAAGACACACAAAATCTGGAACAAAAACGTTATATTCGCAGCCGCTGGTTTGAAGACATTCCGGTGGGAGAGTTTCACGTATTCGGCTCGCACACGTTCAGCGAAAAAGAGATTATTGAATTTGGCACGAAATACGCCCCCGAGGCCTACCATACCGACCCGCAAGCGGCGTTCGATACACCGCACCGCGGAATAGTCGCGTCGGGCTTCCATGTGGCAGCCATCTGGATGAAACTGATGGTGTCGTATATGGAGCGCTTCGCCGATGGCGTACAAGACGGCCGCCGCAATGGTGCAGGCATAGGCGTAGAAGATATGGTGTGGTTTCATCCGGTGCGCCCCGGGCATACCTTGACGTACACGTATGAGATTATCGCCAAGCCTGAAAAAATCATTCGCGATAAATGGGGCATCATTCGCAGCCGGAATGAAGCTTTCAATCAGTACAACGAGCGTGTATTTAGCTTCGAAATAGACATTCTTGCGGAGCGCAACCCTAACCCGGA
Organism: Gammaproteobacteria bacterium; assembly: GCA_030429735.1. GTDB lineage: Bacteria > Pseudomonadota > Gammaproteobacteria > Pseudomonadales > JAUIET01 > JAUIET01. The sequence continues at coordinate 627,947 of JAUIET010000002.1, read as the reverse complement.
TGCCGCTTGCAAGCGCGAGCTCATGGATAATCCGCGCTAGGTGTCAGTGCGCGTTTTTGCCAGCCGTTTAAGCAGCCGCTGCGACCACCGCTTCGGCAAGAATCTGCAGCGAATCGACAACAGGCAACACCTGAGTGTGCCGAGACCAAACGGTGGATAATTCCGAGCAGCCGAGAAAAAGACAATCGACCCCCTGCTCCACAAAACCTCCGACAGCCGCATTGTATGAGTTCAATAGCTGCTCGTCAGTCTTGCCTGCCTTGACCGCAACGATAAGCTGCATGACGATGGTTTGCACCTGGCGACTCGGGTACACCGGTATCAAACCGTGTTTCGCAAAGTGGGGTTCAAACAAATGGATGTCGTGGGTAGCACTTGAGGCAAGCACCCCGATCTTCGCATAAGCAGGATGGTCACGCCTGATTACCTCGGCGCATAATTCAATCAAGTGCCATACCGGTATCCGGACTGCTTTTTGAGCGTAGTGGTGGTAATGGTGTGCGGTGTTACAGGGCATAACCAGAAAATCCGCACCCGCAATTTCAAGGCGTGCTGCCATTTCTGCAATCACAGGGCCCGGATTTTCGGCCTCATTGCAGCTTTCGCCGAGCAAGGCTTTTAACCGCGAAGGCACTTTTGGGTTGTTGTCGACCAACATATGGATGTGATCGCAGTCGTCTTGCGCAGGTGTTAACTCGATCACTCGTTGCATGAATGCAAGTGTTGCATCCGGCCCCATGCCACCGATAACACCAACTACTTTACTGGACATCGCTCTCCTCACCACTGACCGCGATATGTGCGCCGATTCAGAAAAGCCGTACAACTTATCACCGCAACGCTTACCCATCAGCGAGCTTCAGTGTATATTGCCGACCTTCAATAAGGAAAGCCTCAATAGTGAAACGTCTTTTTGTCCCGCACATGGTGTGCGCAGTTTTCGTTCAGACACTCTCTTTTTTTGCCGCGCTCAACGCCTCAGCCCAAAGCCCCCTGCTCTTGCACGATATGCACAAGCTGGCGAGCGTTAGCGAGCCCGCATTTTCACCTGACGGGCGATCACTTGTGTATACCGTTGAAACCCATAATACCGATGACGACTCCATAAGCCGCGACCTGTTTACTCTCAATTTTGCCAGACCAAATCAATCAGCTCTTACCAATACTCCTGAGGCCAGCGAATGGGCCGCGCAATACACAGCTGATGGCCGCCATATTGTTTTCCTTTCAGACAGAGGCGAACAGGAAAGCACTCAGGTATGGATGATGCCCGTTACCGGTGGCGCAGCAACAAACATTTCTGAATGGCCGGAAAGCGTTGAGGATTACAGCCTGTCTCCGGATGGAAAATACCTGGCCTTTGTCAGCGTGGAGGCTGAAAACGAAACAGCGCAGCGCGACGAAGACGCAACGCCAGCGCCGATAGTAACCGAGCGCTTTTATTTCAAAGAGGATTACAGCGGCTATCTGGATTCACGCCGTAGCCTGATCTTCCTTCGCTCCCTAAATGACGGTCGCACGGTGCCGATAGGTCGCAAAGACCGAAACTCCTGGCTTCCCAGCTGGTCGCCAGACAGCTCGCAACTGGCATTTGTTGAAAAAACCGGTGAGCGACCGGACAGGCATTTCAACTACGACGTTTTTGTGCAAACGATCGAGCAGACAGAAAATACAGACGGTGCTCGCCCCACTCTGCCCGCACCTCGGCAGATCAGTCAGTTCAGCGGCGTTGATGCAGACCCCTACTGGATGCTCAGACCGCAATGGTCTCCGAATGGCCGCCAACTGGTCTGGCTTCAGGGAGACGAGTCGAAATGGATTTATTACGCGCCACTGCAACTGGCCGTGGCAAACCTGGACACTGGACTGGTGCGCAAGCTTGCCTGGCAAGATCGCTGGATGAACCACCCTTTGTGGTCAGAAGACGGCAAGTCGATCTTTGCCATAGTTGAAGAAAACCGCGAAGCACACGTGCAGCAAATCAACGTAGCCAATGGCAGTATTTCGTATCTGTCTGCTGGACCACAGTTTATCAGCGCCATCGCCCTGGGCAAGCAAGATCGACTGGTTGCTCTTTCGTCCAGCGACCGGCAACCAGCAGAGCTGTTTGCTTTGGAGGGTGCTAAACAACGCCAGCTGAGCAATCACAATAAGTGGCTGGCGGATAAAAATCTGCTACCGGCGGAGAACATCGCGTTTGACAATGACGGCGTCAATATACACGGGTTCATCACCAAACCTCCGGGGGAGAAGCCAACAAGCGGTTACCCAACAATTGTTGAGCTGCATGGTGGGCCCGTGTATCAGTATTCGCGCGAGTTCAGCGTGGATAGACAGCTCTACGCAAACAACGGCTACCTGGTGGTCTCAATCAATCCACGAGGCTCTTCAGGCAAGGGATTTGATTTTGCACGAGCAATTTATGCAGACTGGGGCAATAAAGACAGCAGTGATGTTCTTGCCGGACTGAACGAGCTACAAAGAAAAGGGCTGGTAGATCCCCAGAGCATTGGCGTGGAGGGATGGAGCTACGGCGGCATGCTAACCCACTACCTTATCGCCAGGGATACTCGCTTCAAGGCGGCAATCAGCGGTGCGGGTGCGACCAACGTGTTCGCAACTTTCGGCCATGATATGTATATTCGCGAATACCTGTACGAGCTTGGGACGCCCTGGGAGAACATGGCGGCTTATCAACGAGTCAGTCAGCCGTTTTTACAGGCAAACAAAATAAAAACACCCACCCTGTTTCAATGCACGCAGCTCGACTTCAACGTGCCGTGCATTGGTGCAGAGCAGATGTATCAGTCTTTGAAAATTCTGAATATTCCAACACGACTGGTGATCTACCCGAACCAGTACCACGGATTGGATATTCCCAGCTACCTGGAAGATCGAATGCGGCGAAATCTGGCCTGGTTTGAGCAGTATTTGCTGCGTGATGAAAACCCGGAACCTGCACGTTAAAGCCAGTATTTCAATACCAGTGCCAGTCGTTCTTTGATGCGCTGGACAACTGAGCGATTCATCCAGTTGTCCAGAAGTATTTCTTCGCTGTGTTCCAAATCGTCCTTGAAACGCTGCGTCATTTTCTGAGCAAGATCCGCGTCAATTACAACCAGGTTAGCCTCGTTGTTATGCTCAAGGCTGCGTATGTCCAGGTTACTCGACCCTAAGGTCGACCATAGAGTATCAATCACCATCGTTTTACTGTGCAACATCGCAGGCATGAACTGAAACAAGCGAATACCGGCGTTGAGTAGCTCCGTAAAATGTGCTCTGGACGCATAGAGTGCTGGCGGGTTATCACTAAAGCTCGGCAATATCAGCTGCACATCAACACCTCGCCCTGCTGCTGCCGTGAGCGCATCAACAAACTCTCTTGGTGGCACAAAATAAGCGTGCGTAATAAATACTGTTTGAGTTGCCGCCTGTATGGCCGCAATTTGACCGTCAACAATGCGCGATTCAGAATCCAGACGATCACTGGCGACAATCGATGCCAAACAGCTACCCGCCGACTCCGGTTTTGGAAACAAGCAGTTATCAAGGGCTGGGTCACGGCCCATATTCATCCAAACTGCCAAAAACAGTCGCTGCAGTTCAGCGACGATCGGGCCACGGGTGAGCGCATGAATATCGTGCCAACCACGTTGTTCCCGTGCCTGATGACTGCGATCAAATGCACTGTTCTCACTCAGATATTCATCGGTGATGTTAATTCCGCCAACAAACCCGATTCGACCGTCAACCACTAACATTTTTCGATGATCACGCTGATGCATTCGCCAAAAGCGCAGGTCCAGGGAACGTTGAAACGAACGCACCTGCACACCTGCCCCTCGCAGTTGCTGGATTAACTCCCGGCTTATCTCGAAAGAACCCAGTGCATCAAAAATAATTTTAACGGTGACGCCGTTACTCGCTTTTTCAATGAGCAATTCAACGAACTGCTGTGCCGCCTCGCCATCAATAAACGTATACGATTGAAGATGCACATGATCACGCGCTGTTCGAATCGCACTCAACATTTCCCTGTAGGTGCCTGGCCCATCCAGCAAGAGCTCGACGGAGTTTCCATAGCTAATGGGTACACCACTGGCCGACTCGTGTAGGCCACAAAAACGTTCTACGCTGTTTTCGCCTGTTACGGATGGTGTAACGCTGGCGCCCACTTCTCTGCCAGAAAATAATCGGCGGGCAAGCAGGCGCATACTGGAGTGCGTGCTAAGTACACCCAGCCCAAAGACCATTGCCAGCAATGCGAGTGTCGTCCAGGTCATGACTGTACGAAGCGCTCAGCAAGAAGCGCCGAACAGGCCAATACGCGATAACTGTTTTCCAGCGGGTTTGGTCTGCACTCTCACTCCATTCTCAAGTAAACTCTGCTTCATTAGCTGGCGCAGCATATACAGCCACCGCGCCAATCACAAGTTTGAGCTTTGGAGTCCACATGCCAGCGTTTTTTCCAGCAATCACTGTACTGGTACTGAGTGCCTTTTTATCTGCCGGTTCTATTGCCGATGAGACCGACCAGGAAGAACCCAAGTGGGACGTTCTAAATCCGCCGTTTCAGTTAAACGAGGTAGCAATTGATACACAAAGCACAACCTGGTCCAGCCTGGATGTAACACCGGACGGCAAGCAGATTGTGTTCGATATGCTGGGCGATATTTTTGTCGTTGGAATAGCAGGTGGTGATGCAAAGGCACTGACTCAGGACTTGGCCTGGAATATTCAACCCAGCGTCAGTCCAGACGGCCAATCGATAGCCTTCATATCAGACCGTGGCGGGCTCTCCAATATTTGGGTAATGGACCTGAATGGAGACAATATACGTGCGGTCAGCGAAGAAACCAAACATCTGATTCATTCGCCAAAATGGAGTCCGGATGGCGACTATCTGGTTGCCAATAAAGGCATTATGTCCAGCCGCAGCATTCCAGCCGGAGAAATCTGGTTGTATCACAAGAATGGTGGCGCTGGTGTGCCCTTAAAAGAGCGCAACGGTGGTAAGAAGGAACAAAAAAACATCGCCGACCCGGCGTTTTCTCACGACGGCCGCTATGTGTACTACACACAAGATCTGACCCCGGGCAGCACCTTCAGTTACAACCGTGACCCGTTAAAAGCCGTGTTTGGAATCCAGCGCTATGACATGAGCGACGCTGAGGAAACGGCTATTGCAGGCGGTATGGGCGGTGCAATCGTTCCCACCCCGTCACCGGATGGCAAAAAGCTGGCATTTATTCGTCGCATTCGCGACAAAACCGCGCTGTTCATAAAAGAACTGGATAGCGGGGCCGAACGCGCTATTTACACCGAGCTTGAGCGCGATATGCAGGAAGGGTTTGGCAGCGAGGGTTACTTTGCCTACTTCGACTGGACCCCGGATGCCCGCCATATAGTGTTCTGGTCCGCGGGCGGCTTTCATAAAATCAATGTCACCGATGGAACGGTGCAGGGCATTCCGGTTCGGGTCAAGTCAACGCTGCGTTTTGCCGATGCGCAACGTGTCGCGGTTGATGTTGCCCCGGATCAGTTTGACCTAAAGATGACGCGCTGGGCGCAAAAGTCGCCCAATGGAAGAAGTATTCTATTCCAGGCGCTGGGCAAATTGTATGTGCACGACGTAAAGAGTGGTCAATCGAAACGTTTGACTCAACAGAATGATCATGATGAGTTTTATCCGCGCTACTCCGCCGATGGCCGACGCATTATATACACCACATGGAGTGACCAGGCGCTGGGCAGTATAAAAATCGTGTCCTCCAGTGGCGGCAAAGGGAAGACTGTCAGTAAACAACCTGGGCACTATGCTGAGCCCAGCTTTGCACCCGATGGTAAACGCTTTGCGTACCGGAAGTTTTCAGGCGGCTATCTACTGAGCCCGGAGTGGTCGCTGGACCCTGGCATATACGTGGCTTCGACTAATGGTGAGAATCACACCAGAGTGTCCTTGGCAGGTTATGCCCCACAGTTTGTGCTAGGCAGCGACCGCGTGTTCTTTACCGAATACCTTGTCGATGCAGCCTACCCCGAAACACAGCTTGTCAGCGTAAACGCTCAAGGCAATGATCGCCGCGAGCATCTGTACGGTGCAGACAAAGTCAGTGAGTATCGTTTGTCACCCGACGGCAAATGGGTCGCATTTGCCTACCAGTTCAAAGCCTACCTGGCGCCATTCAAGCCCGATGGCAAACGCCGTGATATTGGGCCGGAGAGTAAATCAGTACAGGTCAAGCAATTGTCTGATCACGCCGGGGAATTTTTGCATTGGGATAAAAACAGTACTCGTGTTGGCTGGTCGTATGGGCCCAATTATTACCAACGTACTGTTACCGATGCCTACCTTGAGGAGCCCCCGCCATTGCTTGCGCGGTCACTCTCATTCAAGGTTGACAGTGATTCTCCCGCGCAAACCGTCGCCCTTGTCAATGCAACCGTTGTCACCATGCGTGACGCCAACGCCCAGCGGGAAGTGCTTTACAACGCAGGCGTTTTAATCCACGAAAACCGCATACGCTATGTCGGGCCCATGTCTGAGCTGGAAATACCTGACAAAGCACTGGTAATCAACGCCGAAGGTAAAACGATTATTCCTGGATTGGTTGACACCCATGCTCACGGATCGATGGGCAGTGAAGAGATTATTCCGCAACAAAACTGGATGCAGTATTCCAATTTGGCCTTTGGAGTAACCACACTGCATGATCCGTCGAACGATACCTCAGAGATTTTTGCAGCGGCCGAATTGCAAAAAGCGGGTTTGCTGGTTGCACCACGACTATTTTCCACCGGCTCGATTCTTTATGGTGCCGAATCTCTGGGCGTGAAAGCCATAGTCGATAACTACGAAGACGCGCTGTTTCACATGCAAAGAATGAAAGACGTGGGCGCAATCTCAGTCAAGAGCTACAACCAGCCGCGCCGTGATCAACGCCAGCAGATTCTGGCTGCTGCCCGTGAACTGAATATGATGGTTGTTCCGGAAGGCGGTGGTAAGTTGCATCAGAACATCAGCATGCTGATAGACGGGCACACGGGGCTGGAACACTCCCTGCCAATTCCAACCGGTTACCACGACCTTACCTCCCTGTGGTCTGCAACCGAGTTTGGTTATACACCGACGTTTGTTGTCTCTTATGGCGGTCTGATGGGGGAAGAGTACTGGTACGATCGGGATAAGGTGTGGGAAAACCCACGCTTATTGCGCTACACCCCGCATTATTTGTTAGATGGCCGCGCGATACGGCGCCAGAAAGCCCCCGATGAGCAATACAATCACTTTAGCGTGGCTAGATACGCCAAGCGGCTAAGAGACAATGGCGTAAGCGTGCATATTGGTGCCCATGGTCAGCGTGAGGGATTGGGTGCGCACTGGGAAATGTGGATCATGCAACAAGGTGGCTTCAGTGCATGGGAAGCACTGCGTGCGGGTACCATCGACGGCGCCAGGCACCTGGGTATGGATCAGCACATAGGCAGTATTGAAGTCGGAAAACTGGCTGACCTGGTGCTAATTGATGGTGATGTGCTGTCAGACCTACGCTTAAGCGAATACGTCAGTCACACAATCATTAACGGGCGCGTGTATGAAGCAAGCAGCATGAACGAAGTGAGCGGCAAACGGCCAAGGCAGCGTTTCTTCTTTGAGCAAAACAACGCGGCGTTCTTGCCTCCAGCCCGGCAAGCAGCTCAACAAAGAAAAGCACACAAGCACCATTGGCGACATTAATCAGCGCTGCTCAGCGAAGACAAGCTGGAGAATCCAGAATAGTAGTTGTGGCCGCCACGTGCGGTCACCTCTGCCTGATCAAGCTCAAGCGCGTGATCCGGCGTGGCGCTAAATGCCGCGGAATTAAGCGAGCGCAGCGATACATCCGCAAACACGATTCCGCCGCTGATAAAGAGAGTCATCCAGATTATAGTTTTCATAGTACTTGCTGCCAGTAAACGCGTGTTGTTCTGCAGAGACAGAATGCATCAACTGTGCCATTACTAAAAAAGCACTGAATTACAAGACCTTGCAGTCATTGATTGCTTTTTAATCAGCCGCAGTTGTAAAGAGTATCGACTGTAAGTGATTGAAAATAGAGCATTTTTTGAGCAATTTGGCGCACTGTAAAATCTTTTGTAATAAACCTCTGGCCGTTTCGTATTACTTAGCAAGACGGTAACTCCATCACTGGAAGTTAAGGCTCCTTAATGAACAAGGCGGCATTCAAAGCCCAGTATCGCGCGCATTATCACCAAGTGTTTGGCTTGTGCAGACGCATGCTGGGTAGCACACAAGACGCCGAGGACGCCACACAGGAGGTTTTTATGAAGGGCTATCGATCCTACGCGCACTACCGGCAGCATCGACCTTTTGGTCCATGGATCAAAAGTATTGCAAGCAACTACTGCATCGACTTGTTGCGTCGCCGCAAACGCCTGGCGGCGGTGTTTTCAGACATTGACGGCTCGCAGGCCGAACCAATTGACACAGCACTAGCGACTGAAGACGCGCTGATCAACGAGCATGACGCTCATTCAATCAACGAAGCCGTGATCGCGCTCCCGGAAAAGTACCGCTTGCCGATTGTGATGGCCTATTACTCAGACGCCAGCTACGAAGACATAGCGAACAAACTAGGCATAAAGAAAAACCATGTTGGTGTTTTATTGCTGCGTGCGCGACAACAGTTACGCCACGTTTTAAACAGTACCATTGCGGAGATCTAAAATGAACTGCCCTACCCTACTGGTTCAATCACATTACGCCGATGGCGAACTCGACAGCAAACAAGCGCTGGTATTTGAAGCGCATAGGTCACATTGCGATGCGTGCAAAACACGGCAACACCATTTTATGATGGAAACCGAAGCCCTTAAAACGGCACTGCGCACTGATGTCGAGGTGCTTACTGTGCCTCAGTTGCATACCGCGCCATCAGCCCGGTACGCTTTTCTCACTATTGCGCTTGTGATTACAGGCGCAGTCCTGATCGACATCGCCTGGCAGAAGCTGGGTGTCGCGCTTAGCTTTCCTGGCTGGTTGAATTGGCTTGTCCCCGGCGTTGTTGATACCGCATTTAATGCTCTGGATTTCTTTGCCGGTTTGCTGCAGGCCGCGTTGGGCAATGGCGGGCGCTCGCTGCAAACAACGCTGTTATGGCTAACACCAGTGATATTGTTGTTTGCATTCGTACACCGCCATGCCCGGCACAACGCGTCTATGCCAGCCCTGCTGTTGTGCATTGTGGTGTCGGTCGCTTATGCGCCTGAAAGCTCTGCGTTGGACATTAGACATGATGATGATCGAATCACTGTCTCGGCCAACGAAGTGATCGATGACACATTGATTGTCGCCGCCAACGAGGTAGTGGTTGAAGGTGACGTAAGTGGTGATCTAATCGCGGTAGGTGAGAAAGTGACGATTCGCTCCAAGATTGGCGGCAACGTATTTGCCTTTGCCGAAGAGCTGGAAATAGAATCGGCCATCAATGGAACCGTCTTTGCACTCGGCGAAAGTGTAGAGATTAACGACACCAGCATAAGCGGCAATTTATTCCTTGCCGGCGAAAAGTTTCGCAACGACTCGCCAGTTATCATCAGCGGAAATGTTCTGCTGGCTGCTAAAGATGCGGAGTTGGGTGCGGACATAGGTCGCGAACTTTGGGCTGCGACATCCAGTCTTGTTTTCTCAGGCACTATCGCAAAAGACTTGCGCTATTACGGTGGCGAATTGGAGTTATCAGGCCAGGCAAAGATAGGTGGTCATCTGCGAGCAATGGTTGCTGATGAGGCCTCGGTCAAGGTGCATGACACTGCGCAGATATTGGGCGAACGCACGGTTGAACTTGTTCCGGAAGAAACCAGTAAACACTCCACGTTTGACTATTACTTTGAACGACTGATGAAACTGCTGGCCGCTTTTCTGTTTGGTCTGTTGCTGTACTGGTTGCTCCCTTCATTGCGATTCATGTCGGCACTTGATGGCAGAGACTTACTGGGCGCCAGTGCGCTGGGCGCTATCGCTTTGATAACCACGCCACTGCTTGCCGTACTGGTGATGTTCACGCTAATCGGCTTACCGATTGGCATTGCGGCGCTGTTATTGTGGATCATCGCCTTATATGCGGCGCCTGTTGTGGCGGGTGCTTACCTGGGCGATGCGATACTCGGCAATAATGAACACCACAAGCCTGTGCTGGCCCTGTTGCTCGGTCTGCTGATTCTGTTCGTATTGGCCAGTATTCCGTTTGTGGGATCAGCGGTGCGCTTGATCGCGTTGATTATGGGACTGGGCATTATTGTGCGATGGCTGCGTGAGTTCTGGGACGCGCAAAACTATCGGGAAGCCTGAACGTTGTGAAGAATTCATTATTCCGCCTGGCGCCGAATGTTAGCGAATTGCTGACACATCTGCTGCGCACCTTCTAGCAAACGGAAGGAATGACGTTGCAAAACGTCGGGTGGAATAAAATACACATGTCCCCGTTGCACGGCCTGCAATTGTGGCCATTGTCGCCAATCATCCAACCATTCCGGGCGAGCTTCGTCCATACCACTGGCAACAATGGCTCGTGGGTTCGCTACAATAACCGACTCCAGATTTATTTTGGGCGCCAGTACCGCTGCGTCTGCAAAGATGTTTTTACCACCACATAAATTGATCACGTCGTTGATAACATGCTCTCCGTTAATGGTTTGCAAGGGCTCGTTCCACACTTGATAAAACACGCTTACCGGTTCACGGTGACTGTATTTCGAGCGCAATGCCGAGAGCGTATGCAGATACTCATCAACGCGAGCGTTTGCCACAGTTTCTGCGCCGGTCATTAGACCAATGTCGTGAACAAAATGAGCAATGTCCTCCAGGCTGGACAGTTCATCAACGTAGACCGTAAACCCCAGCGCCGTTAAGTGCTGTAAAGCCTTGTCGCCATTCCCCGATGCCCACATCAGAATCAGATCCGGCTGCAACGCGATGATGGTTTCCACACTATAGGATTTGTAGCCGCCGACAACTGGAATGGCTTTCGCCTCGACGGGGAAGTTACTGTAGCTCACTACCCCGACCAACTTATCACCCGCCCCTGCGCTATACACGTTTTCAACAATATGCGGCGCCAGGGCAATCACGCGCTTGGCAGGTGATTGCAGAATTACTTCCCGGCCCAGAAAATCAACAACTTCAATGGGCTCTGCCCGCGCGATATTGCTCAAGCATAGGATGACAAGTAACATCCCCACAGTGTGCAATGCACTTAGATCATGCAGTGAACTAGTCATCCACCAACACCACCGTCTTGCCACTCTTCGGGTGCGCAACAATACTTGCGTCCACACCAAACAGGGTTTTAATAGTTCGTGGCGTGATCACTTGCTCGGCCGTACCGATAGCAGCTATTTCACCGTTATGGATGGCCGCAACTCGTGTGGCGTGACGCGCGGCAAGCGTGAAGTCGTGCAGCACCATCACTACCGCGAGCCCTTCGGAAACCAGCGACCGCAAGCCATCCATTAATGCCTGGGTATGCGCAACATCAAGCGACGCGCAAGGTTCATCGAGAAGAAGTAAACGAGGAGTTGCATCCTGCCCACGCCAGACTTGCGCCAACACTCGGGCCAATTGCACACGTTGTCGTTCGCCTCCGGAAAGATGAGTGTACAGCCTGTGTGCATGATGGCTCATATCTACCATGGCCAGCGCTTCGTCAGCTATCTGCAGATCCTTGCGCGCACCGCAAGAATGCGGAATTCGCCCCATCAACACCACCTCGCGGCTTTCGAACGCAAAGCTTAACTCGCTGTTCTGCGGCAAGTAGGCCAGGTGTCGTGCCAGCTCCCGTGGTTTATATAAAGTGCGGTCGCGATCGGCGAACAGTACCCGACCTTCGAAGCTGTCGAGATCACCGACCGCCGCACGCAACAGGCTGCTCTTACCGGCGCCGTTGGGCCCAATCAGAGCAACAATCTCGCCGGCAGAAATATCCAGATTGACGTTTCGAATCAATTCAGTGCTTTGCACCTGCGCGCTCAGATTTTCCAAGCGAAGTATCGGTGTGATCTCAACGCCCATGATCAGGTCTGTTTCGAAGCAAAATGATGAAGAACGGCGCGCCGATTGCAGCCGTAATCATACCGACCGGTAATTCCGTTGGTGCCAATACCACTCGAGCAAAGGTATCAGCCAGTGGTAGAAGAATAGCCCCGGCCAGTGCAGACGCCCACAGTAGCCGGCGGTGATCCGGCCCAATGATCAAACGCATAATATGCGGCACAATCAGCCCTACGAAAGCGATTGTACCCGCCAGCGCAACGCTGGTACCGACGGCCACCGCAACCAACAGAATTAAACCGCGCTTTACCCTCGCCACATCAATGCCCAGATGTCTGGCCTCAGACTCGCCCAGCAACAGGGCATTTAATGCTTGAGCGAAGCGTGGCAATAATCCCAGCGTAAACATGCACGCCACAACGGCTATCCATACCCGCGCCGCTGTCGCTCCGTCCAGGCCACCCATTTTCCACAAACTGATGCGACGCAGCATGTCATTGCTGGCAATAAACTCCAGGAAATTGGAAAAGCTGCCAGCCAATGCGGTGATAGCAATACCTGCCAACAGCATGGTTGTTACGGATGTACCATGAACCGTAGTTGCCAGCCGATAAACCAGAATCACGGCCAGCCCACCTCCCAGAAACGCGCCAAAAGCGACCACGGACAAGCCAGCAAAGCTGACCATGCCAGCCATAGCCGATCCGCCAATAACAATAGCGAGGCTGGCACCAAACACTGCGCCGCCCGTCACGCCAATCAGTGAGGGATCAGCCAGTGGATTCCTGAACAGTCCTTGCGTTGCGGCTCCACTGATGCCCAGCAGCGCTCCAACCAGTGCTGCCAGCAAAGCGCGCGGTACACGTATTCTTGTGACGATAGCCTGGGTCTGAGCGTCGCTCGATGCGCCAAACAACGCCAACAGGGTATCCTTGACTGGCAGCGACACTGCACCAATCGCGATCGCCAGTAACAATACGACGGGGATAAGAAGTGCTAGAACAAAAAACGTGGGGCGCACAGGCGCATAGTTTTTTCCGCCAGGCGATAAAGGAACGCCAGTAGTCACTGTATTCCCACTCGCGATAGTAATTCATCAATGCGCAAGTGCTGTTCGAGAGCGTCGGCCAAACGATTTATCTGTTGCTCTCGGAGCGCATTCACGTCAGGTGACTCCATACTGTCCACCCCCGCCCACGCTAATAACGCATTGCAAGCAGTTGGCTCGTCGAACAGGCCGTGTAAATAGGTACCGATCACTTGCCCGTCGTCTGAAACGGCACCATCAACACCGCCGATACCGCCATCAACCTCCACCAGCGGACGCACACTTTCGTCAAATTGCGTTTCGCCACAATGTATCTCATACGCTGAGAAGCGAGCACCATCCAGCCCTGTGATTTGTCCCTGTACACAGCGCAGTTGTTTGTGCTCCCTAAGCTCGGTATGCATCGCAAAAAGCCCTAAACCGTTTTCCTGGCCGGCACTTCCCTCAATACCCAAGGGGTCATCAATGCGCATACCCAACATTTGATAACCACCGCAGATTCCAAGCAATTTGCCACCGTAGCGAAGATGCTTGGATATTGCTTTGTCCCACCCTTGCTCGCGTAGCCACGCGCGATCCTGCCGCACACTTTTACTGCCCGGTAAAATGATCAAATCAGCGGCTGGTATACTCCTGTCCGGCCCGATAAATTCCAAATTGACACCGGGGTGTAAACGCAAGGGGTCAAAATCGGTGTGGTTACTGATTCTCGGCAACACTGGCACGATCACCCGCAGCGCATTACCGTCCGCACAAGATTCCTGCTGAGCATCGATGGCGTCTTCGGCGTCCAGGTAGAAGCCTTGCAGAAAGGGCAGCACACCAAAGACTGGTTTTTTAGTGTACCTTTCAAGCCAGTCAATTCCCGGTAACAGTAGCTCAATATCGCCCCGGAACTTATTAATAACAAACCCTAACACTCTTCTTTGTTCCGACTCGGACAACAACTGCAAGGTGCCTACGAGGTGCGCAAACACACCACCTTTGTCAATATCGGTAACAATGATCACGGGGCAGTCAATCGCTTCAGCAAACCCCATGTTGGCAATATCTTTGTCGCGCAAATTGATTTCAGCTGGGCTTCCCGCACCCTCTACCACGACACAATCGTAATCTGCCAGCAAGCGCTGCGCGCAACGCACTACAACAGGTAACAACCTGGTTTTGAAATCGTGGAACTCAGCAGCCTGCATCGATGACAAGGCTTTACCTTCAACGATGATCTGAGCGCCAGTATCACTGCTTGGCTTGATCAATACGGGGTTCATATCAGTACTTGGCTCTACTTTACATGCCTGCGCTTGTAAGGCTTGAGCCCGGCCAATCTCGCCGCCACCGCGGGTAACCGCGCTGTTTAAGGCCATGTTTTGTGGCTTGAATGGCGCCACATGAACACCTCGGCGTTGAAGCACTCGCCCTAAACCTGCGACCAGAATTGATTTACCGGCATCGGAAGTGGTGCCCTGCACCATCAGCATATTGGTCAGCATAATATGTGCTTGGCGTCAGCTGGCTTTTAACACAGCCAGTTAGTAGTCGACACCCTTACGTGCCATCACACCCGCTTTGAACGCGTGTTTAACGTCTTTCACTTCGGAGACTGTATCAACCACGTCACGCAAGGCCGAGCCACCACCACGCCCGGTAACCACCACACTCTGTTCAATCGGGCGCGCTCGGATCGCGTCAATCACCATGGCCTCGTCAAGATACTTATAGGCAAGCATGTAGGTCAGCTCATCAAGCACGACAAGATCCAGTGTTGCATCTCGCAACATTCGTGATGCTTCTTTCCATGTTCGCTCCGCTGCCTCAATATCTGACGATCGGTCCTGAGTGTTCCAGGTGAAGCCCGTGCCCATTTGATAAAAATCCACCTCTGGGCATTTTTCTTTGAGATATATTTCTTCACCAGACAGTTGCACACCTTTGATAAATTGCACAACACCCACCTTCTGCCCGTAACCGAGGGCACGTAACACCATACCAAACGCCGAACTTGATTTGCCTTTGCCATCGCCGGTCAGAAGCACCGCAACGCCGCGCTGCTCGGATGCTTCTTCAATTCGGGCATCCACCTTCTCCTTCTGCTTTTGCATGGATGCTTTGTGTTTGCGATTCTTCTTGTCTTCACTCATAAGATGTACCTGACGTCTTGAGAGACTCTCATCATTAGAACCTGGGAGTATAACGAAGGGTCAGAAAGACTTCGCGGCCAATCGCCTGATAACGCCCCAGCGAGAAATCCACCGCACTCGAATATTCACGATCGAATGCGTTGTCGACCCTTGCTTCAACAGACAGTGCAGAAGACACCTGGTAGCTGGCACGCACAGCAGTGGTGGAATAACCAGCCAATTTACGTGTGTTTGCAGGGTCGTCAAACCGTTCGCTTTCGGCCCTGACGCTAACACCCAGCCCAAAGCGGTCCCAACGTTTATCAATGTCCAGAGACACTGTGCGTTCAGCGCGGCGGCGCAGGTTTTGACCATTTACTTTATTTTCTGGGTCAATAAGACTGCCGTTCAACGCCCACTCAATGCCAAGTACGGCCACATTGACACTGAACTCCAGGCCTGAAATCTCCGCCTCTGCGGTCTGGTCAGTCTGGAAAGTGGTGTTGTTAAACTGAATCAGATTTTCAATCTCATTTTGATACGCCGCAACGGATAGCTGAACAGTATCGAAATCTGCCTTGAGGCCAAGTTCAATATTCCGCGACTCCTCCGGCTGAAACGTTGGGTCACCGAAATTCGGGAAATACAAATCATTGAACGTTGGCGGTTTAAATCCTTCACCGTAGGAGACATAGGCACGATACGTATCATTGATGTTCCAACCCAGCAGCGCTGACAGCGTTAGCTCATCGCCGAACTGCTCATTGTCATCATAGCGCACACCAACAATGCTATTGAGCATATTGAATTCAGATTGCAGCTGCCCGAAAAATGCCAGGTTATCGCGTGAATCCTCGCTGTAGGCCGTAGTTCCATCCACCTCATCGAGTTGATAGTCAACTCCGGCAGTAACAACATTGTTGGCCGGCAGCGTGAACGTGTTTACCCAGGTGAGTTCCGACTTGGTGGTATTAAACTCACCGCCATTGATGGTAGCCGCCAAATCAATATTGTCGGCCAGATTAATCGACTCATCAGTGGTTCTGCCAATCTGTATGCGTGTGGAATAGATATCGCTGAGGTCAAACGCCAGCAAGGCAGACAGTGAGTCAACTTGCGTTTCCGAATATATCTGACAAGCAACTGAGTTAAAACCCATATCAAGGCAATCCGAATCGTATTCGTTTTCGCCTTCATTGCGGTTATAGCTTACTTTAACTGAGACTACTTCATTAAGCCGCTGCCGGTAATTCAACGCCAGGGAATTGTTTCGGTAAGCATCCTCATCGCCGTGCAGACCGTTGGTTGCTTCGGTATGATCGATGCCTTGTGTATCAAAGAAATTCGCTACAACATTGACTGACATGGTGTCAGACGAGTATCCCGCCAGCGCCGTCACTTCACTGGTTTCGTTAGAGCCTACGCTCGCTTCGATTGCAATAGGTCGGTCGCGATCCATCGTTCGGGTAACTATATTGACCACACCACCGATTGCGTCCGCACCGTACAGCGCTGATTTTGGCCCACGAATAATCTCTACCCGCTCAACCGTTCTCAGATTGATCGCCGACAAGGTCGCGCTGCCCAAGGTTGCGCTGCCAATTCGAACACCATCAACCAGAAACAGGGAATGATCAGTCTGGTTGCCACGTATCGCCAGCCCGGTAGCACCACCTCGGCCACCGTTTCGCACAAAGGACACGCCAGGGGCACGCCCCAGCAAATCAAAAATATCGATCGCTTGCAGTTTTTCAATATCACGCCGCGTGAAAACACTGATCGACTCGAACGCCTCTGACAATAACATTGGAGTGCGCGTGGCGGTAATGATGGTGGTCTCAAGCTCAGGTTCACTGGTGTGAGCAATGGCAGGCGCAAGCAGCAGACCAAGTGCTGCAAATCGTAGGTTTTTCATGTTAGGACCTCAATGGCTAAGCAAAAACAGCCGATCAAGGGAGGGGACAGGGATGGCAACACCGTGTTGCAGCAGCCTTGGATGGTAGCCCTCCGCTCCATCGTTCGAACGATTCAAGGCTGGTCTCGGGCTGACAAAAAACGTGTTTTGCTTACCGTTGCGGGGGCAGCGCCGGTTTTGCACCGGTCTTCCCATTCACCCGGCCATATGGCGGGTTCACCTCAGATCTGGCGCGCAATGTACTCTTGACACGCTTCGCTGTCAATCGGAAAGATAATAGGCTTTCGCTGGGCAGCAACATTAAGGTCCCTGGGCATGCCAATGCGGTGCTGCCCAGCGAAGTATCAAGAAGGAATCCACTCGAAAAGGATTGAGTGCCTTCCAATGCAGCTGACTGCTATGATAGCCTGCCAGCAGCAGTCAGGAGACAGCACTCAATGGGTGAGCGTGTATTTATCAATGATGTAGGCCCGCGCGACGGTCTGCAAAATCAGGCAAAAGTACTGACGCCAGAGCAGCGTGTGCAGTTGATTTCTGCGCTTGTCGATGCCGGTTTGACGGCGATTGAGGTGGGTAGCTTTGTGCTGCCCAGCGCAGTTCCGGCCATGGCAGGAACCGATAAAGTGATTGAGGCATTACCCGGAGGCATTGCCTCCAGCCAGGTGTATTACTCGGTATTGGTGCCAAACCAGAAAGGCTTTCAGCTCGCTCAGTCGGCTGGGGTGCGCTGCGTTGAAATGGTGGTTGCAAGTACCGAAACCATGAACACCGAGAACATCCGGCGCACCACCGAGCAGGCGATGGCGGGCTGCGAACAAATGATCGGACTTTCCAAAGAGGGCGGCATTGATTCGCTGGCCTGCATATCCACTGCCTGGGAATGCCCGTTTGAAGGTCTGGTTGATGCCGACATTGTGATCAAAATGAGCGATCAAATGCTCAACTGGGGAGCCACACGAGTCGTTATTGCCGACACCATCGGCGCAGCCGGGCCTGATGCTGTTCACGAATTGATGAACTCACTGGTGCAACGTTTTGGAGCTGAGCACCTGGCCTGCCATTTCCATGATACCCGCGGCATGGGTGTAGCGAATACCTATGCTGCAGTCAGCGCTGGTATACGGCACTTCGATGCGTCAGTGGGCGGACTGGGCGGCTGCCCGTTTGCGCCTGGCGCCACTGGCAACGTAGCCACAGAAGACCTTGCACTGATGCTGTCGCAAGCCGGTTACGAAACAGGGATTGATCTTAAAAAACTGGTCGCTGCCGCAGACCTGGCCGGTGAAATGACTGGCAGCCCTGCCGGTGGGCATTCCAGCCGTTGGTTAAAAAGACAAATTGAGAAAGGCGCGTTGTAGTCAGCTGGCGTAGTTTGAACCACGATCGTCCAGCATGAGCTTGAGTTGCTCAAAATGCCTTGCTTCGCTGCCTTCGAATTCGTCCCATGATCTGGCCGTTTTCTCGGCAAGCTCGTCGCTCAACATGGACAGGGGCTGACCCGTGGAGTACGCCAGCACCAGCGTTTTGCAAGCGCGCTCCAAAAAATAAAGCTCTTCAAATGCATGTGCCACACTTTCGCCGCAGGTTGTCACGCCGTGGTTGCCCATGATCAGTGCCTTACACCGCCCAAACAGATTGGCCAAGCGAGCGCCTTCACTCTCATTGTCTCCCATACCATCAAACTGCGAGTCAATGATTACCCGGTTAAAAAATCGTGCGGTGTTCTGATCTATGGGTTTAATGCTCGGATCCTTTAGTGTCGCCAAGGCAGTTGCGTATGGCGGATGGCAGTGCAGCAGCACCTTGGCCTCCGGCACACTCCGGTGCAGATGTGAATGAATAAACCAGGCGGTAGTATCGGGCGCGTCGGGGCGATCAAGCACGGAACAGTCATTGCTGTCGAGCAATTGCAAATCACTGGCTCGTATTCGCGAGAAATGCAGCCACTTGGGATTGATCAGAAACTGGCTGCCGTCGTCATTGACCGCTGCACTGAAATGATTACCGACGGATTCGTGCCAATCAAACTCCACAGCCAGTCGAAAAGCGGCAGCCAAGTCAACGCGTAGTTGCCATTCGCGACTGCCTGGTGTGCTCTTGGAATCCGTTTTCACGAGCGTCTCTCCGCCGGTATAAATGTGCTACCTATGGTACACAGTGAGTAACTTATTGCACAATCGCGCAGTTTTGTGGGTCTGAATCAGTAATCTTGCCGCCCGGCAACAACCACTTCCGCCCCCTGCTCTTCAGGTTCATCATCCACCATTTCATCGGGAAACTGATGACCCAGCACCTTGATTCCACACGGTTCTTCATACCGGCGAATGATATTGGGTGAGAATTCTCTCGGCCCGTACTCCTGCATGGCCTGCTCAAACACGCTGACCAGCAGCGGCGAAAAATCGAGGGTAACATTGTTGTCTTTGGCAAGCTGGTCGAACAAACCTATGTCTTTGACGACCAGATCCATAGTGAAGTTTATATCCCGACTGCCGTTAAGAATGACTTGCGATTCTGTTTCATGAACAAAGGAATTGCCAGAAGACGCTTTAATGGCTTCATAGGCTACATTCATATCCAGGCCCACTTTTTTAGCCACGGTAAGCGCTTCTGCCAGTGCTGCCAGATGCATGGTACACAGGTAGTTTGTCAGCACTTTCAGAACCGATGCACTGCCAAGCTCGCCAGTGTGTATCACTCGTCTGCCCATTGTTGTGAGCACTGGTAGAACGCGTTCAAACGCGGCTCGACTACACCCTGCGAAGATGGATATATTGCCAGTGGCAGCGCGATGGCAACCACCAGATACCGGACAGTCAACAGGCATGGCGCCCGCGTCAGTGACGCGTTTTCCTATGCGCGCCACTTCCCCCGAATCGGTCGTACTCATTTCCAGCCACACCTTGCCTTCTGACAGGCCAGCAATGACACCGTCATCCGCTTCCATAACCGCCGAACACGCTGCGGGGGACGGTAAACAGGTAACCACTACGTCAACAGTCTCTGCCATGGCTTTTGGGCTAGCACTGGCCTGTGCACCACGTGTCACAAAATCAGCGACACTATCCGGGTTTAGATCACGCACATACAGATCGGCGCCGTTTCGCAGCAGTGTGCCGGCCAACTTGCCGCCGACATTTCCCAAACCGATAAATCCGATTTTCAACCCTGACTCAATCATTTATTCGTTCTCCTGTTTGCCGGCAGTCTGCTTGAGTTAGAATGCGGACGCTTTAACCATCGGTTCAAATTGCACCATGAGCAACAAGCCATTCGACTACATCATTGTCGGTGCCGGATCCGCCGGCTGCATACTCGCCAACCGCCTGAGCGAGCAAAGTGATTGTTCGGTGCTGCTGCTGGAAGCTGGCGGCAGTGACCGTAGTGTGTTTATACAGATGCCGAGCGCATTGTCCATCCCTATGAACACCCAAAAATACAATTGGCATTTTGAATCGGAACCAGAGCCTTTCCTCGACAAGCGTCGACTGCACTGCCCGCGTGGAAAGGTGTTAGGTGGGTCGTCGTCTATTAATGGTATGGTTTTTGTGCGCGGTCATGCCAAAGATTTCGACCACTGGGAAACTCTTGGCGCCAGCAACTGGGGTTACCGTTATTGCCTGCCCTACTTTCGCAAACTCGAAAGCTGGATGCATGGCGACGACGAGTATCGCGGAGGCAGCGGGCCGGTGGCAGTAAACAATGGCAATAATCGACAAAACCCGCTCTATAATGCATTTATCGAGGCAGGCGGGCAAGCGGGCTACGCCCTGACCAAGGACTATAACGGCGCTCAGCAAGAAGGCTTTGGTGCCATGCAAATGAATGTACACCGAGGGCGGCGATGGTCCACAGCAAATGCCTACTTAAGACCCGCCATGAAACGCAGCAATCTGACGGTCCGGTCCGGGGTGCTTGTGGAACGCATAGATATGGAAAATGGACGCGCGGTTGGGGTCAGTTACAAACATTCCGGCCGCTCTGTCCAGGTGCGTGCGCAACGCGAGGTTATTCTGAGCGCTGGTTCAATTGGCTCACCCCATCTATTGCAGGTTTCTGGTGTAGGTCCCGCCGACGTTCTTGAAAAAGCCGGTATTCCCGTGCAGCAGCACTTGCCAGGCGTGGGCGCCAACTTGCAAGACCATCTCGAATTTTATTTTCAATACCGGTGTAAGCAAGCCATCACCTTGAACAGTCAACTGGGCCTTATCAGCAAAGGAATGATTGGCGCGCGTTGGTTAATGGCCCGCTCCGGGCTTGGTGCAACCAACCACTTCGAGTCCTGTGCGTTTATACGCTCGCGCGAAGGCGTTGAATGGCCGGATATCCAGTACCATTTCCTGCCAGCCGCCATGCGTTACGACGGTCAGCTTGCTTTCGATGGGCATGGCTTTCAGGTTCATGTCGGACATAACAAAGCCAGTAGCCGCGGTTGGTTGCACGCCCGATCAGCCGACGTTCGAGACAAACCGGAGATTGTGTTTAATTATCTGCAAACTAAGGAAGACCGAGAAGGCTTCCGGGCCTGTGTTCGCCTGACTCGTGAAATCATCAAGCAAGCTGCGTTTGATGATTTTAGAGGTAATGAAATACAGCCCGGAGAGCATGTGCAGAGCGATGCCGAGATTGATGCGTTCGTGCGTCAAGCCGTTGAAAGCGCCTACCATCCCTCGTGCAGCTGTAAAATGGGCATTGATGACATGTCGGTGGTGGACCCCGAAACATGCGTGCATGGCGTTGACGGGCTCAGAGTGGTTGATTCCTCAGTTTTCCCAAGTATCCCAAATGGTAATCTGAATGCACCAACCATGATGTTGGCCGAGCGTGCTGCTGACCTGATCAAGGGCATTGTGCAACCCCCGCTTGACGTACCGATTATCATGGATTCGCAGTGGCAGCATCGTCAACGTGCCAGTGTGCTTGCCTAGGCTGCGTTAAGAATTAGACTTAAGCTGCTCGCTGTGTAGCGACAGCTCTTTAGGGTTTACCAGTGGCCCGAAATCCTGGTTGAGCCAGCGAACCAATGACCAGCACAATAAGATGACGATGGGTACCAGTGGCAGCGAGCCAACTACCGTAATCGAGGTAACGACATCAAGCGCACCGGACTGGATAATGCCAGCCGTAACCAGTGCCAGCAGAACCGCCCAGGTCATACGTGTCCAGCGCTGTGGTTCCTGATCGTTACGCATATTTTTTGCACACACACTGGCTAACACATAAGCGGACGAGTCGATTGTCGTCGCACCAAACACCAGTATAAGGATGCAGAATACAAACAACGTTAACTTTCCATAAGGCAGATTGTTGATAACCAACGCGTTCACAAACGACATTCCCTGATTGTTCAGAATGTCAGTCACCGACATATGGCCATTGGCTTCCAGATACAGTGAATAACCGCCCATTATTGCCAAAAACAACCAAGTACCCAGACACCCCCAGCCAATAATCCCGAATACAACCTGACGAATGGTTCTGCCTCTGGATATACGCCCAAAGAACAACCCTACCATGCCTGTATAAGCTATCCACCAGGCCCAGTAAAAGCCGGTCCAGTCTTTTGGAAAACTGCTTTTGTCGATGGGATCAGTCCAGGTCGCGGTAGCCAGGAAATTATTGAACATGAGGCCAATACTGTTAACCGTTAAGTCCAGAATGAACAACGTTGGACCAACAAAGAGTACAAACAACAAAGCCGCACCGCCCAGCACTATGTTGATATCGGCAAGCAGTTTGATGCCTTTCTTAAGCCCGCGGAAAACGCTTGCGCCGAACAAAGCCGTCCAAAGAAATAAAACACCAAGCTTTATAGCTACGGTATCTTGCGCATCAAACAGGGTGCTGATCATCGCGGACAATAAAGGCACGCCGAGGCCCAGCGTAGTAGCAACCCCGCTGACAATACCGAGCACAATGAAAATATCAATCGCCGTTTTAATTCCTTCCCTGCCGCGCATTGGTAAGGCACCATCGCAAGCACTGCTTATTCGCAGCGTTGGACTCTTTTTTACATACAGCATGTAAGCAATTGGAATAGCCGGTACCGTATAAAAAGCCCATGGCACCAAGCCCCAATGCAGCATTGGGTACATATGCGCCCATTCAAACGACTTACTGGAACCTACCTCAATGCCCAGTGGCGGAGTTTGCAAGTAGAAAATGGGTTCGGCAAAGCCCCAGGCAATGATGCTGGCACCAATCGCCGCAGTAAACATCATCGCCACCCAGTGGCCATCTGAATACTCCGGTTTTTCTCCGGGAGCGCCCAATTTCACATGAGCGAACCGCCCAAAAGCCAACCAGCCACAGAACAGCAAAGCACCCATACCAAGCAACAGATACAGCCAAAGAAAATTATTCATAATCATGTCACGTAAGGCCGTAACGCTGTCGGCAGCGGCCTGGGGAAACACTATTAAAGGTATTGCAAACAACAGAACAACAATCAACGCTGGCGTAAAAACAGACCAATCTACTTCTGGGACAGACAATTCTTCATCGGCGGGGGAACGCATACACACTCTTTCAACATTTTTATCAGCAGGAGCTTAACACAAACTTCCGGCGCCGTTGGATCCGCGCGGACCAACTGTAAAATTTGACCCAGCTCCCATTCACGAGAAAACTTTAACGTTTGCGGTAAGCAATGTGAAAGCCATCTCATTTTGATGTCCAGAATCCACCTATAACTATTGTATGGGGCGCGCTTGGTAACGCCCCGAACAAGGAAGTTAAAAGGAATCGATATGGAATTCAAAATACTACTGCGCCAGTGCATGGCGATCACAATGAGTGTTGGGCTGGCAGCCTGTAGCGGCGGGTCGTCCACTCCAACGTCGCAAGCCCCAAGCGCAGGAGCACCTCCTGTCACACCGGAAGTGGAAGATCCCCCCGTTAATGTGGTCAGTGGTAAAGTAGCCGATGGCTACCTTGTCGGCGCACTCGTCTGTATGGACCTGAATAGCAACAAGAATTGCGATGAGGACGAGCCACAAGCCACAAGCACCGCCGGAGGCGAATACGAACTCGATCTGCCTGACGACATGGACGCCAACCTGTACTCTGTCGTTGTCATCGTACCACCCGAAGCAATTGATGAAGACACTAACGAAGCAGTAGGCGGTGAATACGTATTAACAGCACCAGCAGGCAAGCCGGAATTCGTTAGCCCTATTACGACTATCATCCAGACTCAAATCGAATCCAATCCAGGCATGTCTGCTGATGAAGCAGAAGCCTCGGTGAAAAGTGATTTAGGCTACGACACCGACGATGGCGTTGATCTGTTTCAAGATTATGTTGAAGCGAAAAACGATGACGAAGAAGAAAATGCCGAAGAATACGACCGCATTCACAAAATCGCACAAGTAACTGCCAGAGCCCTAGAGCGAAACCTTGATGCGGTGGAAACAGCAGCGGAAAGCTCGGAGCTTGATATAGAAGAAGTTAAAGACGAGTTGATTCGAATTGTCGTAAAGGAAGTCATCGCACAACTCGACGATATTCAAAGTGCAGTTGACCGGTCTGGAGAGACGTTTGACCCAGACGAAGTTAGTGAAGATGTAGATGTTGCTGTGGATACCAGCAATCTGGAAGACGATGTGGCCAATGAGGAAGCCCTGTCAGCGTCTAACGTCGAAACAATGGCTACCATTCTGCAAGGCGGCGTCAACTACGTTGACGATTTTCTGGGCCTTGACGATGGCACTGTCGCGTACTCGTACGGCAGAATTGGATTGAACGAAAACAACACTGCGTTGCAGCAACTTGACTATATCTACAACCCATTTGAAGGTGACTTTGTTCTCAATGGCTTCTTCGACCACATACGCATCGCACTTGGCGAGAACGGCTGGATGATGGATGCGCAGGCGGGCTATACCTTTGAACTGGGCGAGGACGGCAGCGCAATTGTCGAAAGCCCGCTGGAAGGCAGGTTTCGAGTGTTCGGTTCAAGCGTCGACATTAGTGGGCGCAATGTGCGCAGCTTCCTGCTTGGCGAACGTAATGTATGGGCTACGGCAATGCCCGAAGATCTGGAGTTTTCAGAAGACTCCCGTGCCTACCGATGGACCTTTACCCAGCTAACCGAAATATATGCTTTGGATTTTTGGTCAGGGATTGACGGCATTTGCTTCCAGAACGCAGCGGATGGCAGCCTGGTCACCGCCGAACAGTTCGGTGGTAACTGCAATACTGTATGGAGCTCCACCAGTAACGCACCCGCACAAACGCTCGAAGAATTGTTTGTAGGTATTGATGCAGAAGGGTTTCAAGGTCGCCTCTGGCTGGACGATCTGGTCGGGGTGAGGTTGATCGCCAATCCGGAAGAAGATAGCGGTATCGCACAATTTCTCAACGCAAACAATGAAGTTGAGTCCGTAGGAGAGTGGCAGCGAGTCACTGTGAATGGTGTAACCATGATCGAACTGCCTCTGCCGAAAAACCTGCGGGGCAGTCTGCGCGACAATCAAGCATCAAAACGGATCTACGCTGTGCACGAGGGTTTTGTGCGCAATGGTACCTACATAGCTGAAGGAAGTATTGATACAGAGGATGAGTGGAACTTCAACGATATTGCCATGCAGGACATGCTGGACAACTTTACTCCACCGGCTTTAGAGCGAACCGGTGAGGAGGAAACCGGGGAAGAAGCTGATGATAGCTCAGCCGACGGTACCACTCAGCCACAAGATGACGGCACCTCTCAACCAGGTTAATTACTTGATATAGCCACCGAAGGCATATCATGGCCGCGCTTCCTTACGGAATCGCGGCTTTTTTTATTTCGGCGTTCTGCTAACCTTGCCCGGTAAATTCTTACCTTCAGGAGCAATAGCGTGCCACAACATCTCAACTCAAAAGTCGCTTTTATAAGCGGCGCCGCATCGGGCATAGGGCTGGCCTGCGCTCAACGATTTGCAAGAGAAGGCGCAGCCGTGGTCGGCTTTGACTTACAACCCTCAGATAATTGGTCCGGCGTGGAGCAGCTTACGAAAAAATGTACGTTTGTTGAAGGCGATGTAATGGATCTGGCCGGGCAGCAAGCTGCTATTGAAGCGGCAGTTGCCCAGTTTGGAACGCTGGATATCCTGGTGACCTCCGCAGGTATCGGTGACGCCGGACCAGTGCATATGGTTGAACCTGATGCCTGGCAACGCGTGATCGATATCAATCTGACAGGCACTTTTCTCAGCATTAAAGCGGCGCTGCCGCAAATGATGGCGCAGCGCAGCGGCAGTATCATCACGGTGGCCAGTGTAGAAGGCCAGATTGCCTCAGAAGGTGGTAGTTCCTATAACGCGTCCAAAGCAGCGGTTATTAATCTGACCAAAAACGTGGCGATGGATTACGGACAAATGGGCATTCGTGCCAATGCACTGTGCCCGGGTTTCATCGAAACACCGATGTTCCACTCGGTTATGGACCATATGCCCGACATGAAAGAAAGTGTTAGAAAAGAACATAAACTTGGGCGATTTGGAAAGCCCGAAGAGATGGCAGGTATCGTTTACTTCCTGGCATCTGACGACGCCTCCTTTGTTACGGGCCAGGCTATTGCCGGCGATGGCGGCTATACCTGCGGTCCCAGTCACGGCATTGTTGAATTGATGGGCCTTACGTAAATACCTACATGAAGACCCGGCAATGTTGTTAAGTAACACCTTGCACACTACGCTATTACAATTAACATGCTTGCCATTTTTAGAATGAAACAGAGACCTCTATGACATTGTCTGCCTGCGAATCACGCACCCAACTTACGCCCTACTTTCCGATAGGCTGGTATTCCATCGGTCGTGGTCATGAGCTGCGAAACGGTGAAGTACAAGCGGTGACGGTGTTTGACCGCGAATTAGCGCTGTATCGTTCGCGCAGCGGTAAAGCCGTTGTCACAGACGCATTTTGTCCGCATTTAGGCGCTCATCTTGGTGTTCAGGGCCGGGTCGTTGGTGAAGATCTGCGCTGCCCGTTTCACGGCTGGAAGTTCGGCCCAGACGGCAACTGCAATGAGATCCCTTACTGTGACGAAATTCCTGAACGAGCGAAGATACGAATCTGGCACGTAAACGAGACAAATGGCGACATAATGGTCTGGTTCCACCCACAAGATTTACCGCCTACCTTTGATATGCCCGTGGTCGAGGAATTTAACAGTGACGAGTGGAGCCAGCCGCAATTCTGGGAGTTTACCGTTCCCAATCACGTGCAGAATATCGCTGAAAACGTCTGCGACCCGGAACATTTCCAATACGTTCACCGAATGCCGGATACACCACCCAGCGAAGTGACTATAGAAGAAGACGGACGAATACTGCATCTTCACACAGACGCAAAAGACGCGGCTCACCCCAATCAACTGCACGCGACAGTGTATAACCCTGGTCTTGCCACTGTGCGCACAACCTACGCGCCCGATGCAGCGATGATGCTGTATTCAACCGCGCAACCAGTCAGCCTGCACGAAACACACATGCGCTGGACATTGACGGTGCGAAATGAAATTGTTGATTTTGCAGGTGACGACGTGATGCGTGGTATCAAGGACGGCATCTTCGATGACATGCACATTTGGGAGCACAAAATCTACCGCGAGAAGCCACTGTTTTGCAAAGCCGACACTACTCTGGTGCAGTTTCGAAAATGGGTTCGGCAGTTCTATGTTGATGGTATGCGGTTTGTTGAAACTGAGCCGGTTAAGCCGAAAATCAAGTTTTCCAACGTTTAGGGAGCCTCTGCGCAATTAGCCGTTTTGGCGTTAAATCCCGGCATATTTGCAGCAATGGCTGCCCGCTACCCTGCAGTATGCCGGAGATCAGTAGCTGCTTCACTCACGATTTAGATAATTAAACTTCCGGGTCGAAGGTAATCGGCATCGCCTTGATCGTATTGATAAAAAACGAACGCATATATGTAACATCCCCGGCAAATTTAGGATTGCGCAACCTCGGAATCAACTCCTCAAAAATAATATTCAATTCCAGTCGGGCCAGATTCATCCCCAGACAAAAGTGCTCCCCAATGCCGAAGCTTCTAAGTTCCTGCCGTAATTTTGGCATCCGTTGATGACGATGAATATCAAACTGCATTGCGTCTTCACCGTAAGCGTCTTCATCGTGATTCACTGCATGGTAGTGCAGCACCACTTTGTCGCCTTTCTTAATGTGCTGACCAAATGCTTCGATATCCTGAGTGGCCGTTCGGCGCATCGCAATGAATGCGGTGTTATAGCGCAGAATTTCTTCAACTGCGTGCGGGATATCCTCCGGGTGTGCGACAAGGTGTTCCAGTTGATCCGGGTGCTCCATTAGCAGGCGCATACCATGCGCGGTCACAGTCCGGGTGCTTTCGTTACCACCCACCATAATCAGGATAAACATCCAGGCAAACATTTCTTCCGTCAGTGGTACGCCGTCCACTTCACCTTCCAGCATGGCTTGCACCACCATACTGGTGGGGTTTTCGC
This sequence comes from Gammaproteobacteria bacterium, assembly GCA_030429735.1. Lineage (GTDB taxonomy): Bacteria > Pseudomonadota > Gammaproteobacteria > Pseudomonadales > JAUIET01 > JAUIET01. Next base: position 599,348 of record JAUIET010000002.1, on the reverse strand, counting down.
GCTGCTTCTGTGCTAGCTCGGCTGCGTAGATCAGCAGCTCAAAATTCGCCTGTTCAGCTTCTGCCATGCCACCCGGTACATCGGGGTCATCCGCAAAGGCCATGATATTAGTCCAGTCAAAAAACTTCTTACGGTCTTCCAGCGGCACGCCGAGTATTTCCAAAATCGCCATCAGCGGCAGTTCGGCGGCTACGTCTTCGATGAATTCACAGTGCCCTTTGCTCGCAACGCGGTCAATTATTTCTTTGGATTTTTCACGAAGCCATGGCTCCATCGCTTTAACCGCTCTGGGAGTAAATGCGTCACGGACCACTTTTCTGTACTTCATATGCCGCGGCGGGTCCATACTGATGATGAAGTTTTCTTTCATCATTTCCTGCTGCAGTTCCTGACCAGGCTCCATTTCCATGGGGAAGGGGCCTTCAATTTGCGAGGAAAACAGCTCGGGATGTTGGGACACGTAATCCAGTGCATCACGCTTCACCACGGCCCAATAGGGCACACCGTTCAGAGGGTCATCAATTTTGACCATTGAGCCTTGTGATCTTAGCTCGGCGAGCTTTTGATAGGGCATGCCGTCTACATAGGCATCCAGATCCAGCACATTAAAATGAGGACATTGGTTCATAATAAAACTCCTTGCAATCGCATAGGGTGTCAGCACCAGGCAGTGCCTGTCAACGCCGCTCAATTACCATTAGCTCAGGTATCATTGACCAAGCTTCGCTGTGCCATTTACTGTAGTTCACCCTCCACCCTAAAAGGGTATGACCGATGCCAGACAAAACACAGATTAGCCCGGCCCAATTGCTGCGAAATGCCATTGAATTGCAGCCACTTTTTCGTAAACGGCGGGCTGAGACACGTGAACTTAGACGTGTGCCGAACGAGAGTATCGCAGAGCTTAAGCAAGCGGGCTTATTCAAAACTATGCAACCTGCGCGATTTGGCGGTTACCAAATGAACCCCAAGTATTTCTACGACGCCGTAGTTGAGATTGCACGTGCCTGCCCTTCAACTGGCTGGGTATTGAGCGTTGTGGGGGTACACAATTGGCAGCTCGGATTGCTGGACGAACAAGCGCAACGCGATGTGTGGGGAGATGACAACGATGTGTTGATTTCATCAAGCTACGCTCCCAAGGGCGTTGCTACAGCTGTCGATGGGGGGTTCAATTTCAGCGGCCAATGGCAATTTTCCAGTGGATCAGACCACGCGGAATGGGTATTTGTCGGCGGCTTGATGCCGGAAGATGATCGCTTTCCGGGAACACCACAAATCGGCTCATTTCTTATACCCCGCTGTGATTACGAAGTTATCGACGATTGGCACACCACCGGTTTACAAGGTTCGGGCAGTAAGTCGATTAAAGTGAGCGATGTATTTGTGCCAAATTACAGGGTACATACCTTTATGCAGGGGTTCACTGGTGACAACCCAGGTGCCACGGTTAATACTGCACCAATCTATAAACTGCCGTTTGGCCAGGTATTCATTCGCGCCGTATCCACACCCAGTATTGGCGCCGCTCAAGGCGCGCTCGATGCGTACTGTGAGTACAATGCCAAACGGCTAAACAGCGTTGGTCAGCAGGTTGTGGACAGCCCGGCAGGCCAACTCGCAGCGGCCAGAGCACAATCCGAAATTCGCACGGCAAGACTGAAGATTCATCATGCCTACGATACGCTGTTGGGAAACATTGCGGCCGGTGACGCGTTTGCAGATCGTGACAGAGTTGAATTCCGCTATGACAGCTGCCACTCAGTTGAATCACTGGTGTCTGTCGTGCAGGAATTGCTGGCCAATTCCGGCGGCAGCGCAATTTATAATGGCAATCAGGTCAATGAGTATTATCAAGACATGCTGGCATTCCGACAGCACGCTGCCAACCAGACTTACGCCCCAGCAATCAACCTGGGTGCTGTAATGTTTGGCGCACCGCTGCAAGACATGTTCTGCTAAACACTTCGTTTCAGTGAACGCTGGTGCATCCCTGCATCACCCCTCATATACGATGCAGCATTCTAGGAATACGCTTTTGTCCCTCTAGAACCCAGTGCGGCGTGCCTTTTTCTGTGCCAGCCATCGCTATATTCTGGTGCTGTGAGATGACCGAATCCAATACATCTTCCTGGCCAGGTTTAACATCCACAAAGAACACATGATTGCCGTCGGCAAGTGCTTTCTCAAAGCGCGTGAAGTGCGTATTGCGACGCTGAATGCCGATGAAGCCGCCTTCCCAGGTTGCAAATCCCAGGATGATCAGCGCAAGCAGCGCAAACGGTAACCATCCTATGGGTGGGTCCGTCCAGCCGGCCAGGTAAGCAACCAGCATGACGGCGGCAGCAATCGCCACGCCAACAGCCAAGCCAATCTCACCGGAGCGCAGCACATCGGTTTTCATAAAAGAGGTGACATCATGCAGTTTGTGATGGTTCTCAACGGCAGTGTCATCGAGACTGAGCACATGTATTTGCGGTTTATCAATTCCGCGTTGTTCAAGCTGCTCTTCTATTTGTTCCAATTCATCCAAATCACGGCTAATGAAGTAATGACGTATTACACGCATATTACGGCCCTCCAGATTCGTCGTTACAATTAAACGCCCGCAGCCGGCAATGTGCAAGCTTACTTGTGGCCGTTTTTGACTTCTTTGTTACACGATCGCTGGGGCTAACGCACTAAGCGTTTCAATACGATAAGCAGATTTTTCCAAAGTGCCTCTGCGATTCCTGATATCGAAATGCGTCCGCAATGCCATCGAGGGGGAAGGAAGTGTCAATAAGCGGTACGATGCCGTTGGCCTCTATGGCATTGATCATATCGTTCTGATGCGCATGCGAGCCAACGGTGATGCCATGAATAACCGCATTCTTTTGAAACAACGCTGCAGTTGGCACATCACCACTAAAACCGGTGAGAACGCCGATCAGCGAGATATGCCCAGCCATCGCAATGGCGTCGATAGACTGCGGCAGGGTACCAGAGCCGCCAACTTCAACGATTAAATCTACGCCACGACCATCGGTGAGTTCGCGAGTTCGTGCACCCCACTCTGGTGTTTCCTTGTAGTTGATGGTGTCGTCCGCGCCCAATGCACGTAATTTTTCGAGCTTTTCATCCGATGACGATGTGGCAATGACACGACAACCATGTGCCTTGGCAAATTGCAGCGCAAACACCGAGACACCGCCTGAGCCCTGAACCAATACTGTATCACCCGCCTTGACCTTCGCTTCAACGGCCAGCGCTCGCCATGCGGTCAAAGCAGCGCAAGGCAACGTAGCCGCTTGCTCATGAGTGTAGCCTTTCGGAACACGGGTAAACGCGCGCGCTGGCATGGTGACGTACTCGGCAGCGAACCCATCAATCGTGTCGCCAGGCACGGCTGTTAATTTCACCTGGTCGTCCGCACGTCCATCTGCCCAGTCTGGGAAAAAAGTACTCATTACGTGATCACCAGGTGCAAACCTGGTCACACCTTCTCCTACCGCTTGCACAACACCCGCACCATCCGACATGGGTATGCGCAGGTTATCAACCGGCAAAAGACCGATAGCGACAGCATAATCGTGAAAATTCAGTGATGACGCGTGAACCCTGACCTGAATTTCACCCGGACCTGGCTCGCCAGGCTCCGTGTTGCCTTGTTTCAAGTTATCGAGTCCGCCGGGATTGTGTACGTGTATGGCGTTCATGACTTTAAATTCCCCAATAATAAGTGTGTTTCGGCCGCCTCAAGCGTAACCGTTTTCCCTGAACCAGCTGATTGAATCCGCAATAGCTGTTTCAATTGGCGTTTGTGGCAGGCCTAGCTCCTCAATCGCTTTGCTGGGATCGACGTAGAATGGCTGCAAAGTATACGTGGTATTCTTCACCGTTGTTGCCGGAGCTTTGCCACTTATTTTCGACCACAACTCCATTGCTCTTGCCACACGCAGCATGGTTATTGCTGACACTTCTTTCGTGCCAGCACCTTCCACACCAGCAATTCGGCCAATCATTCGAATCAAATCACGAGTAGGCATGTTGGCTGCCTTATTGCCCAGAATATAGCTCTGCCCTACCCGACCCTTCTCCATCGCTAACACATGGCCGGCTGCAACGTCGCGAACATCGACCGGACAGGCACCTCCTTCCCAGAAGTTCTTCATATCACCAGTGAGCGTGCGCAAGATCATGGTTCCGGTAGGTGTGGGGGCACGATCACCCGGCCCGAACGGCAATCCTGGCATCACCATAGTTGCGGGCAAACCTTCCGCCACCAGACCTTTGACCATTTCATGGCTGATGTATTTTGACAATATGTATTCGCTTGCCCAGGGCCAGGCATTAAATTCCGTTTCCTCGGTGGAGTAATCGCCATTTCCCGGGCAGCCAAGCGCGGCAATGCTGCTGGTATACACGACTTTTTCAACACCTTCAGACAGGGCGGCTTTCATCAGTGACCTTGTGCCATCCACGTTGATTTTGAAATGCAGGTCCGGGTCTTTGGTCCAGACGGCAAACAACGCCGCCAGGTGATATATTTTGTCGACGCCTTTAACAACCCGCTTCAGTGAATCTGCGTCCAGCAGATTCCCTTCCACACACTCCACGTCCATGCCATCCAGAGGTGAGCGATCTTCGCCAGGCATTACCATACAGCGAATATCGTCGCCTTTTTCCAGCGCTAAACGAGTAACATGATTGCCTATAAAGCCTGTAGACCCGGTAATAAGTACTTTGCTCATTACTGCGTCTAACCTACAAATGAACTGAAATCAGGACCACGACGAAGGCAATGGCCGCCATCGACATTAATAACCTGGCCAGTAATCCAGCGTGCCTCGCTACCGATAAGAAAACGCGCCAAATGCGCAATGTCTTCCGGATAACCCACATCATTCATCGGCGTATTGTCGATGTAGCTTTTGTACACATCACTGTCACGCGGGATATGGCTCATAATTTCAGTGGCAATAAATCCGGGGCGAATCGCATTAAACCGAATGTTCTTCGCACCGTACTCATCGGCTGCGTTCTTAACCATGGCTTCGATACCGGCTTTGCCCGCAGTATAAGCATGGAAATAAGGGTGAGTAACATGCCCCGCCAGTGACGACATACCCACAAAAGAACCACCGCCAGCTTCCAACATTTTCCTGATGCTGTGTTTCATGCACAACATCGTGCCTATAACATTGAGATCAAGCACACGTTTGAACTCTTCGGTATCAACATCGCCATAGGCCATTGGCATTCCACCCCCACCTGCGTTGGCAACACAGGCGCTCAGACCACCGGTGGGCTCACACGCTTTAGCAATCATTCTCTGCACGTCGTCTTCGTTGGTGACGTCACCGCAGACATACTGGATGCTACCGCCATGATCCACGGTCGCATTGATTTCCTCACACGCCGCCTGAAGGCTCGCTTCAGTACGCCCGGTGATTGTGACGGCAGCCCCGTCAGCAGCGAGCTGCTTCGCGCAGGCCTTACCAATGCCCGTACCACCGCCAGTAACCAAAACGGATTTTCCTGTTAGTAATTCTAGACTCATTTCGTTCTGTTTCCTCTATGAATGACGATGGCTGGAAGCTCGATTCGAGATCGGCCCGACACGTAGGCGTTGGAGCGAAGGGTGGCTATCGGGACCGTTGAAAAGAGGGACCTTTTCAACGAGCCCCCATGGATGGGTTCACGGCGCGTCTCGATAGCCACCCTTCGCTCCAATGCCGGTCTCTCATTAGAACTCGCTCTAAGCAGAGCAGACTACCCCACCAACCAACAATACATCATGACCATAACGAAAGATCACGCAATGCTATCAAGCACTTTGCGCAATGATTCAAAGGTCCGATGAATATCATCAGGCCTGGAATTTAAAAATGGCGCAAATTGCAGTATGTCCATACCATTGCGAATCACCAGTCGCTCATCCCAGAAGCACTTCTTGTGCGCCTCCAGCCCTCGGCCACCCGCCTCACCCTCACGTGGCGCAAGTTCAACCGCTCCCATTAGGCCAAAATTTCGAACGTCAATCACCAAGGGATGATCGTCAAGTGTATGAATTGCTTCCTCAAACACCGGCTCCAGTGCACGCGCCTGTTCGATACTGCCTTCCTCAGCGTACGCCTCCAGTGACGCAAGCCCTGCGGCGGCCGCAACCGGATGCCCGGAGTAGGTGTAGCCGTGAAAAAATTCGACCATGTGCCCCGGGCCCTGCATAAAAGTGTTGTAAATTTCGTCAGTAACCAAAACTGCACCCATAGGAATCACCCCATTGGTCAGACCTTTCGCGGTGGTAATTATGTCAGGCATTACACCAAGGCGAGATGCACCGAAATTGTCACCCACTCGGCCGAATGCATTGATCACTTCGTCGAAGATTAGCAATATGCCATGCTGCGTGCAGATCTCGCGCAGTCTTTCCAGGTACCCAACAGGTGGAGGCAGTATTCCAGTAGACCCCGGAACAGGTTCAACCATCACTGCGGCAATTGCTTGCTTGCCATGCTCGGCAATTATATCCAACAAAGCATCCGCAAGATGCGCGCCCCACACCGGTGCGCCCTTGCTAAATGCATTATGCTCAAGGTCATGATGGTGCGGTAAATGGTGAACGTTGGGCAACAGGTTTGCGGAATACAGGTCACGGTTTGCAGGTATTCCGCCAACCGATATACCACCAAAATTTACCCCATGGTAACCGCGCTGGCGCCCAACTAAATGCACGCGGTTTTTGTCACCCTTAAGCTGATGATAGGCCAACACCATCTTCAGTGCGGTATCCGCCGATTCAGACCCTGAGTTTGTGAAGAAGCACTTGTTAAAACCAATCGGCGCAAAGTCGGTCAATTTGGCTGCCAATTCTATCGCCTGGTCGTTCGCAATTTGAAAAGACATGGCGTAATCAAGCTTGGCAACCTGCTGCTGAACGGCCTCAACAATTTTGGGGTGACAATGTCCGATGCCGCTGGTCCAAAGCCCGGAAAATGCATCGTAGACCTGCCCACCGTCACGTGTTTGATAGTAGTGTCCTTGCGCTCCTACCAACACTCTGGGGGATTGTTTGAAATCTCTGTTGGCGGTGAACGGCATCCATTGTGCCTGCATACCTTGTTCAAAATGATCGCTCATACGCTTACCTATCGGCCGTCAAATGCGGCGCTATTGTGCCATTACATTACTCAGTGACGATACGTCAGTGTGATCCCGATCAGGCAGTTTCTTCTAATAAATCGATTTCGATCAGAACCGTATCGGCTGCTACCTGCGTGCCTGCGCTGCTTAAAATCTCACGCACTACGCCATCTGCCTCAGCTTGTATTTCATAGTGCATCTTCATGGCTTCAAGAACCGCCAGAGTTTGTCCCTTTTGCACAGCGTCACCCTCTGAAACCCGAATGTCCAGCAACATGCCATGCATGGGGGCCATCACACTGCCACAACCGCTGTTTCCGTACTTCGCGCCAGTCAGGCGTATCTGGTCTCTAAAATGCAGTGTGCGGCCATCCATGGAGAGGAAATGCTCTGCTTCCGATACCGCCAAAAAATCCACCTGATAACGTACACCGTCAACCTGCAGTAAGGCAGAGTGCGCATCGTAATCGAGCAATTGAACATCACAACTTTGTGCTTGCTGCGCCCCACCCACAACACGGTAGCTTTCCGCACCCAACGAGTGGATAAACAAGTCGTGCGCACAGTCTTCAAATACATAATGTTTTCGAACCGCCGGGCGTTCCGCATTGCGCCAGTTTTTCAAGCCCGGAGCCACAAATACCGCAGCGGCTTGCGCTCTCTGGTAGTCATACTGCAACGCCAACACCGCTGCAACCGCCGCTTCCTGCAAGGATGGCGCCGGCTCAACAAAGGGTGCATGGCCGAACTGCTCTTCTATAAACGCGGTTGTTGCCCCACCAGCGGCAAACGCCGGTCGCTGCAGGCACTCAATCAAGAAGCGCTTGTTTGTTGTGGTGCCAAACAAACAACTGCGCTTGAGAGCATCGATCAACCGCAGGCGCGCCGTTTCTCTATCATCACCGCAGGCAATCACCTTCGCAATCATCGGGTCGTAAAAGGGTGAAATATCCTGGCCACTGCAGATACCACTGTCAATACGAATACCCTGCCCTTCTGCAGGTTTCCACAGGGCGACGGGACCACTGGTCGGCAGAAAATCCTGTACCGGATCTTCTGTATACAGTCTTACTTCTATCGCATGACCCGTCAAACGAACCTGATCTTGCGTAAAACCCAATTCGTCGCCTTGAGCGACTGATAGCTGCAAGGCCACAAGATCGAGCCCGGTTATTAATTCAGTTACCGGATGCTCGACCTGCAACCGCGTATTCATTTCCAGAAAGTAAAACTCGCCACGTTGGTCAAGCAAAAACTCTACGGTGCCGGCGCCTTGATAGTCTATGCTCTTCGCCGCATCCACGGCTGCCTGCCCCATGTTTGCTCGCAATTCAGGTGTCATTACTGGGCAAGGTGCTTCTTCAACCACTTTCTGGTGCCGGCGCTGAATCGAACAATCACGTTCTCCAAGGTGCACGGTGTTTCCGTGCCTATCAGCAAAGACTTGTACTTCCACGTGACGAGGCGTGATGATCGCCCGCTCAAGAATAAGTTCACCAGAACCAAAAGCGCCTTCTGCTTCGTTACGCGCAAGGGAAATCGCGTTTTCCAGTTGCGATAAGTCATCTACCAGCCGCATACCACGGCCACCGCCACCGGCGGCCGCTTTGACCATCAGGGGGCAACCTATTTTCTGGGCCTCATTGACCAGGGTCTGTACGGTCTGGTCTTCTCCCTCGTAGCCGGGTACGCAGGGAACACCCGCTGCACTCATTAAACGCTTGGCTTCCGCTTTATTGCCCATCGCAGTGATGGCATGTGCAGAGGGGCCGATAAATACCAGACCGGCTGCTTCACAAGCTTTTGCAAATTCAGCGTTTTCACTCAGAAACCCGTACCCCGGGTGGACTGCCTGAGCGCCGCTGCTGCGTGCAGCCTCCAGAATCTTGTCGGCGCATAAATACGATTCCGCGACCGGGCCCGGACCGATCAAAACAGCCTGATCAGCCAATTGCACATGCGGTGCACCCACGTCTGCCTGGGAATAAACGGCAACCGTAGAGTAGCCTTGCGACTTGGCAGTACGAATAATACGGCAGGCAATTTCACCACGGTTGGCTATAAGGATACTGGTAAATCGATTCATACTGGTACCCTATTATAAGCGCGCTATACCGAAACTGTTCGAACGAACCGTTCGGTTGCGCGATTCCCAGACAGTCTCAAGCAGAAAACCCAAGGTCTGGCGGGACTGCCTGGGGTCAATCATTCCATCATCCAGACAGTGACCTGACGTGTAGAAGGCACTGGACTGGCTGTCGAAATGCTGCGCCAGGTAGCGCTCTTGTTTCGCAATTGCTTCTTCGTCGGGTTCGCGTCCGGCTGCCCTGGCCTGACCGCGCGCAACCATGCCCATTGTTTTACCGGCTTGTTCTCCACCCATAACACCCATTTTCGCGTTCGGGTAGGTGAACAAAAAATCAGGCTCGTAGTGGCGCCCACACATGCCGTAGTTGCCCGCACCAAAGCTGGCGCCAGTCATCAAGGTTATTCTGGGTACCTCTATATTGCGAACCGCCTGGATCATTTTCGAGCCGTGCTTGATCATGCCGGCCTGCTCGGACTTGGTTCCCACGATATACCCAGTCGTATTTTGCATGAATATCACAGGAATGTCGCTTTGATCGCATAACTGTAAAAACTGAGTCGCCTTATTTGCGCCGTTTGGATCAATCGGACCGTTGTTGCCCAAAATCCCACAACTCATACCGAATATCTCAGCCTGCATACAGACGGTCGCCGAGCCAAAGCCCGGCTTGAAATCGAGTATGTCCGAACCGTCAACGATGCGCGCAACCAGTTCCCGCATATCGTAGGGTGTTCGATAGTCGCAAGGAATCAACCCAGCGATTTCATCCGGGTCATATATTGGTTCGGAAAAACAACGTGTAGGCGCAGTGTTACACGCGGCATTCCATTGCAGTCGATACACCACTTCCCTGGCAAGCTGGACCCCATGCCCGTCGTCTTCCGCCAGATACTCTACAAGCCCTGACATACTCGCGTGCATTTCGGCGCCGCCTAATTCTTCTTCGGTCGCCACCTCACCAGTTGCGGCCTTGAGTAGCGGCGGACCTGCAAGATACGCGCGGCCGTTGGTTTTCACGCCAATAACGTAATCACTAAGGCCAGGCATGTAAGCACCACCCGCCGTTGATGACCCGTGCAGAATCGAGATCACCGGAATTCCGGCTTTGCTGAGCTGAGCCAGTCTGCCAAACAATGCCCCTCCCCCGCTGAAACCCTCAACCGTATACTTGATCAAGTCACCGCCGGCACTTTCAACCAAATGAATAAAAGGTAGCTTTTGCTGCAAGGCAATTTCTTCAGCGCGGCCGATACGGTAGGCACAGGCCGTGGTCAGGGTGCCCGCCTGTATGCCACTGTCATCCACCACGATCACACAGCGCGTGCCGTTGACGAAACCAATGCCGGTTATTACGGTTGAACCCGGTATGGATTTCGCCTCGTCATCGGTATCAAGCAGGTATCCGGCCAGATTTGCAATAGTGAGAAACGGCATACCAGGGTCTAACAGTCGCGCTAATCGCTCGCGTGGCGTCAGCTGCCCACGCGAGTCAAAGCGGGGCTTGCGCTGTTCAGATTTCGCCGGCGCTCGCGCGTTTAACTGCTCCAGCCTGGAAATGAGTTCTAGCATTTCCTCGCGATTGCGTAAAAACGTTTCGGAGCCGGGAACTAATTTCGATTGAAAAACTGGCATGAATAATTATCCAATTCTAAACCTTATAATCTGTTGGCGATATGCTCGGGCACCGCAACAGGCAGTGCCAGTAATATTTGTGCATAGCCCTTGCCTTGAGCATCATTTCGAATACTGGCCACTCCACCGCCACCAAGCACATTGTGCAGCAGTATATTAATCGCGTTGCTGCCCGGCATGAGGTATCGATCAACACTGTCATTTGCGGCGGGCTCTGCCAAAAAATGAGCGAAGCGCTCTCTGACGCATTGGTCGCTGAGCGCAGCACAAATATAAGGTAGGTATTCGGGGTCGCGGGCAATAATTCCAATGTTGGCCTTATCGCCTTTATCGCCACTGCGTCCCCACGCCAGACTGGACAATGGCACCGACACAACGGCGTCATCACATGCCTCCGGCCACTGCGGCCGACTCAACGCCGAACTGTTAAAGACCTGGCCGCTTGTGTCGATGCAATTGACCACATCGCCGTCACAATCCACTGAAATTTGCACGGCGGCTTTGTCGCGCAGAAAGGAAAACAAGCGCACAACCGGCGAAGGCTTCGCACGAGCGCCTGCAAACCCTGACAGGCCTGGTGGTCCAGCCAGGCCCAGGCCTGCCAGCTCCTTGAGGAATACAGCCACACCCATTGGGTTGTCATGTTTAACCGCGATTTTCATCGCCACTTCGCGAGAACCATCTATGCCTTTGAACTGACCAAACTGGCTTTCGGCACCGATTAATTCAATACTGGTTTCTGAGAAATCGGCCAGCCCCAACGCACTGAATACGTTTTGCGATGCGCGAAAACATGCCTCACCAAAGGCTTGTGCTTTGTTATCCGCTTCGGCACCATAAAATGTCAGGAAAGTGCCGCCGCGGTACTGGTCGGCATAGGTAGCGCTCACTTTGTAGGTATCAGGTGCGCAATACCCTTTGGCTCCGGTTACTCCCACCCTGTTATCACCAAGCTGTTTTAGCCGGACGTTCGAGAAATCACAGACAACATCGGGCAATACATACGCCTGTGGATCACCAATCTCGTACAGCATCTGTTCACTTACCGTGCCTACGCTCACCAGGCCGGATGTAGACTCGGGTTTGGTGCACACGAACTCACCATTGGCCTCTACTTCGGCAATAGGGTAACCCGTAGTCTCAAACTGGCCTTCCAGTAAATGCCAGTCGGTAAAATTTCCACCGGTAGCCTGCGTACCGCATTCCAATATGTGCCCACACAAGGATCCCGCCGCCAGCAGATCAACATCGTCGCGCCCCCAATTAAATTCATGTATGCAAGCGGCCAATGTGACGGCACTGTCAACTGAGCGGCCGGTGATCACAATATCCGCCCCCATACCCAGCGCCTGCGCTATCGGGAAAGCACCTAAATACGCGTTGATACTTTGCAACTTGCTTGTGTCAGGAAAGGCGGCACCGGAAAACATCTCGGTAACCCCTTCGTCGGCAAGCACTGGCGCGTCGTCGAGAAGGTCATCACCAAATACGCATGCCACTTTCAAGGTTATGTTTTCTTCGGCCAGCAAATCACGAACCGCTTGTGCACAGGCCTGCGGGTTAACGCCACCTGCATTGGCAATAATTTTCACGCCTTGACGCGCGATTTCGTGAATGTTTGGTTTCAGCGCCTGGCTCAGAAAATCGGTTGCATAGCCCAGTTGATCATTCTTGGCTCGTGCGCGCGCCAGAATTGACATGGTGATTTCAGCAAGGTAGTCGTAAACGATATAATCCAGGTTGCCATCAGCCAGCAATTGTGGTGTAGCACGAGCCGAATCGCCCCAATACCCACTTGCCCCACCAATTCGGATAACCCTGCCGTGCATCTGCGTCTCTATTCACTGTGGTTGGAACCACGCCGCCTAATAAGCGACCATCAGCCATGCAGTGATGTTAACAGAATGGTGCGAACTTATGTTAAGGGACACTAGGGGCAGCTGAGCACCCCTTCCCGGATCGGTTGGTCTTGAATATCGATATTGCTGATTTGATTGGAGTAAGGTACGTCACAATGCACGCCAAAATCGGTCTGTGCGTTGTTGGCAATCAGGTTTTCGCTGATCAGATTACCCACAACGTTGCCTCTCGTTCCACCGTTTGATTCCAATGATATTCCGGCCGTGACTTGCGGTCGCCAATTGATTTCTGAGTTTTGGCCCACCGCTCGGATGCTGTTTTGCGTCACTGCATTAGAGGCAGTATCACGATCAACCGAGGTGGAACCGGCGAGCACGATACCAGCCTTGGCGGCACGCACAACATCGTTGTCTTTGACCACGTTATGTGAAGCGCCATGAACCAGCTTGATTCCAAAGATATAATTATCAAACAACACATTGCGCCGCACGGATACGCGCTGTCCGAAGCTGTCTATTCCCTCACCGACTCGAGCAATCGCATTGTTCACTAACCAGATGTCGTGGGCTTCAGGCCCCGCGATGTTAATCCCATCGGTTTCAACACGATGCCTGTTGCGTAGAGTTTGCGAGACCTGCAAACCAAATACAAAATTGTTTTGCACCATGACCGCACTTGAATTGATGATCTCACCGTTGCGTATCAGACGGGAAGAATCAATAGCAATGGCCGTATGCTGAATTTCGCTGCTGGTAAAACTGCCGTGCACCCAGTTTGATTCTATCGAAGCCCATTGGACGGAATCGATGGCAATTACCAGACCATTTGAGAAGCCTGAAATATCCAAACCGTTGATGACTATGTTCTGACCACCCCTAATTCGAACGGCGCTGACGTTTGAGCCGTCCAGGAAATCTTTGGTAACCACAAAATTTCGCAGCCTTACGTTTTCGATATTTTCGCCAGACAGTGCAATTGCGTTATCTGCGAATTCTATGTCGGACGAACGGTTATCGAAGCCACCGCTTGACGTGAGGTGCAAGCCTCCCACCCCATTGGAATAAAGATGCAGGTTTGAACGCAGCCTGATCTTACTGGAAATCTGATAGCTACCACTTAGAAAAACATCATCGTGATTATCTATCGCTGCCTGTAGCGCGGCAGTGTCGTCTATGCCGTCATCCGCAACGGCACCGTACAATTCGGGCGTCATCGACATCGCTTGACCAGAAAACAGCAGTAGAGCGAACAGCAAACAGGCCATGTAAGACATCACTATCCAGTGATGCTGACAATCTCGCAGCTTATTTATATCGTTAGTTTTCAACATATAGTCTACCACGCGGCAATATCAGGGGCCGCCTCATCTATGGCTAAAATGGGATTTTGATCCGGCTAGAATGTGTCGAACTAGCAGAGCCCCAAGGTACCAAAGCGGCAGAATACTGTCTATTTGTTAACCGACGTGTGACGTATTTAGCGGACTATTCGGACGGAAGGGCGTGCGATTTCCACGGCGTCGTCTACCGGCAGCGTCAATTTCCAGAAATCGCTACCGTTTATCTTGGAATGGCTGGAAAAGCAGCTACCATTAGGAAGTAAGGATACGCGTGCCTCCGGGCAACTAAAGCACATGGAAGCTGCTTAAGAATGTGGGTTAATTTTGTAAACGTGGTAGAACCGCGCACGGCCAGTTTTCGCTATCGAAGCATCTGGCCATCAATGGCGCTGTCGGCACTGGGTCACAATTGCTTAATCACTGATGATCCTGACCAGGTACCGCTTGATCGTTCCACTCACGGCCTGGTTTTTTCCAAATCATTCAATCAGAAATCGCTTGATTTGGCATGGCGTGCGCACAATAACGACATACCTGTTGTTCTTGACGTTTGCGATAACATCTTCGTTCCGAATTACCTTGGTGGAACCAACGGCCTGCTGACAGTCGCCTGCTTCCGGGCCATGGCGCAAATCGCAAACTGCATACTGGTGCCCACGCACGCACTCGGCGAAGTTGTTCGCCAACAGCTTGCTGATACTGAGCTACGCATCCACGTGGTACCTGATTGCGTGGAACGCGAGCAGGATGTTCGATCGCTTCTCAAAACACTGGGAAGCAATGGTGGTCGTGTGCAGCTCACACCCAACTGCACGATCGCCCAGCGTCCTCGACATATGCGTCTCAATATCAGCGGCCGTAAGCTCAGCGATTGCTTACCAAAACCGCTGAACGCGCATTGCGAGCGCGTCATGCGTTTACTGAAAACCGCAATTTCCAATGAGTTCAATTCGAATAGAGCCGCCATACGAGCGCGCTTTGCGCGTTGCTTTCGTTCCTTGCCCGGCAGTTTGTACTGGCGCAGACCGAGCTGGCCCAGACTGGATAGAAAGTGCGTGGCCAGTAGGTCTGACTCACAGCGAAAAACTGTACTCTGGTTTGGCAACGCTGGGCAAGCCCACGGCAATTACGGTATTCCAACGGTGCTTCGCTTTGCCAACGAGCTGCTGCGAATCAATGAGCAGCAGCCTATTGAGTTGTTGATCGTCAGCAACAATCAACCAAAGTTTGTTGAGTATATTCGAAGGTTACCTATACCCAGCCGGTACGCAGAGTGGGACCCGGTGGGTATATTTGACCATCTCAGATCCGCAGACCTGGTGATACTGCCGAACTCCAACGACAGCTTCTCACGCACCAAATCAGCGAACCGCGTGATACTGGCACTTTCTCAGGGTGTACCCGTAGTAGCAGAAGACTTCGCAGGACTGGAACTGCTGCGTGATTGTGTTGCCTGCGATGATGTCTACCAAGGCCTTAAGCGCTATCTATTGGAGAACAAAACGCAGACAGACCTGGCGCAGGCAGAAAAAGTGCTGGAGAGTGAATTTTCCATGCGACGTATTGGCGCACAGTTGTCAACAATCATCGAAGATCTTGAAGCCAATGACCTCCGCAGTAAACCTTGCTTGCTGTTCCTGTTCGACCTTTTGCAGGACGTTGAAGTACTCAAGCCCGTACTCGATCACTTTGTTAGGAGGGAAGATTGGCGAGTGCGAGTAATTGCATCCAACTGGTTGATGTCTCAACCGGAGTCGCCCGAAACCTATTTCAATAAATGCGGAATTATGCCCATTATCAGAGAACGGGAAGATCTGCTGTCTGATAAGGCTTCGTCTATCGACGGCGCAGATCTTGTGTTTCTGGCATCCGAAACAAATCTTGGTCCCCACAGAGTTGCTCACCACCTGGCCACGGAAGCGGCAAAAATGGGTATTCCAGCGGTGACATTTCAGCACGGCCTTGAAAACGAAGGCCTGACGTACTTTGGTGAAAACAAAGCGGTTAAATTCGCATCAAAGAAAATCGTCATTTGGAATGAGCTACCCAATACAATGGCAAACGTCAGTCATGACACGCGCGAAAAGTGCCTTCCAATCGGAATATTTCGAAGTACAGAACCGCAGACGCTGCCTTCTTTCATGCGCAGGAAGATACCTTACAACCGTATTGTCGGCGTGTTTGAGAACCTGCATTGGGAACGCTACAGCGACTACTACCGCAGCCAGTTTTTGCAGAACCTGATCAGCACCGCTCAGCGCAACAGCGATTGCGGTTTCCTGGTAAAACCGCACCCCGCGGGACAATGGTTCGCTTTATCCGACAGCGTACCCTACAACTTGCCTGACAACATTTTTGTCATAGACAACACTGACCAGGACTGGCGGCAACTATCTGGAACTCAGTTGGTTCGCTTCGTTGACGCAGTAATCACAACGCCTTCAACCATTGCCATCGACGCGGCCATCGCCAGTGTGCCGGTTGCTGTCGTCGCGCATTCACTTGGATCGCTGGATATGTACGCCGGTCTGGATATGCTAAACCAGCCCGATGACTGGCATGAATTTGTTGTTCGCTGTGTGGGTGACCAGCAACCGATACTGGCCAGGGTTAATCGTTTTCTTAGCGAGCGTGTTAATAAACTAAACCCGTTGGAAGAGCTTGAAGTTGAAGTAAGCAAGTTATTGGTTGGCGAATCGCTCGCGCAATAGACCTGAACCAAAGCCGGTAATCATGGTATGGCTGCATCTGTGCATTTAACTGCGCAGGAAATACCTGGCTGTCAGCCAACCTGCCAGAAAACCCAGAGTATTTGCCAGCTGATCGGCCAGCGACGCGTCACGATGCGGCAATGTACCCTGCATTAACTCGATGGCCGGGCCCAGGAAAAACAGCACTATCGCCGCAATCATAAAGCTTCGCTGTTTGATAAAGGCAACTGCTGCGAAACAGACGTTCACCCAATGCATAAAAAAATGGGCAAGTTTGTCGATATGTGGCAGATCAACGCCTGAATCGTCTATTGGCGCCAGGCTCGCGTAAATCTCGAAGGCGAGCAGCAGCACGAAGAGTAGTTTTAGCGCAGTTGATAACGCAGGTGTTTGAAGATGCAGCGTGATTGAACGCGTAACCATAAAGTAATGTTGTTTCCAAGTGTTGCTAATAGACTAGCACAGCGTGGCACATCAACGGCACATCAACGCCGATCGCGAAGTCACCCTGCCGGCTTACCGAGAGTCTATAAACATGAGTTGGGATTTTTCTACACCTGCCGATTTTCAACATCAGCTCGACTGGATGCTTGAGTTTGTCAACGACACCTTGATTCCTCTCGAGCTGCTCTATGAAGGATTGAACCAGGCCCAGCTTGATACGCTATGGGCACCGTTAAAACAGCAGGTGAAAGACAGGGGCTTGTGGGCCGCGCATCTGGAACCGGAACACGGAGGGCAAGGCTTTGGTCAGGTGCGACTGGCGCTGATGCATGAAATACTGGGCCGAACTGAACTGGCACCCGAAATATTCGGATGTCAGGGCCCCGATTCAGGCAACGCGGAATTGCTCGCGGTGGGCGCCACGGAAGCACAAAGAGAACGTTGGCTCTATCCTTTGATGGCTGGCAAAGTACGCAGTACGTTTGCGTTAACCGAACCCGATACCTCCGGTTCTGACCCGACCGGTATTCGCACGCGCTGTGAGCGCGATGGCGATCACTGGTGTATCAACGGCCATAAATGGTTTTCGTCCAACGCCAGTGTCTCCGACTTTACGCTGTTAATGGCAGTAACTGATGCCGATGCGCCACCGCACAAACGCGCATCCATGATTGTTGTGCCCAAGGATACGCCGGGGATGCGTGTTGTGCGTGACGTTGGCACCATGCACCACCCATATCATGCTGACCAAGGCTTGCTGATGGACAGAATTGGCGGCCACTCCGAAGTGCTGTTTGAGAATTGCAGGGTGCCGCTTGATCATATGATTGGTGAACCCGGTGACGGCTTTGTATTGGCGCAAAAACGCCTTGGTGGTGGCCGCATCCACCATTCAATGCGAATGATTGGCCAATGCAACCGCGCGTTTGAAATGTTGCTGGAGCGAGCCGCCTCACGCCATACCCGCGGCAGACCACTGGCCAAACAGCAAATGGTGCAAGCCTCGGTCGCGGAAAGCTATGCTCAGATATCCATGGCAAGGTTACTGGTAATGAAATCGGCCTGGACCATGGATACCCAGGGCCCATTCAGCAAAGCGGCGCGCCTCGAGATCGCCGCAGCCAAGTTTTCAGTACCCAACATATTGTTGAACGTCATTGACCGCGCCATCCAATTGCACGGAGCCTTGGGCTATTCAACGGACATGCCGCTTGAAGCAATGTACAGAAGCGCCAGAGCCTTGCGAATTGCCGATGGCGCGGATGAAGTGCATAAGCAATCTGTGGCCCGCCTGCTACTGGAGGATGTCGCAGCCGTGGAAGGCCATCCAACGGAGCACATACCAACGCGCAAAGCGCAAGCCAGAACACAGTTTCAACAGTGGATTGACTCGCTGGTGAAAGCGTAAGGCTCGACAATCATACCCGCGACAAACGGTAGCCTCCGGCCACAAATTGTGTCGAAATAGTTAACACCAAGGCCTCACCGCTCATTAATTAACCACCTTTTACTTTTAAAGATCAACCACTTACAAAACCTGGCACGACACCTGCAAACTGTTTAATAAATGATCAATACACCAATCCCCGGTGAACGGTCGCAAGCAGTAGTGCAGGACAATGAGCAAGCAACGGAATCATCAACATCCAGCCAGACGCGGGGCCTTTATGAAGCGCACCGCACTTCTGCTTGTGCTTGGCATCGCCTTGGCAACGCCTGCAGCACTGGCTGCTGACAATGCCGCGAGTGTTACACCTTCGACCGGCGAAAAGCATTTGAGCACGAAACAGGAAGCTCCGAACACAACACCCTCACCCACCCCGAGTAGAGATGATCTGGAACCCAGCACTCTTGCATTGCTGGCACTGGGGTTGATTGCACTAGGCCTGGTGCGGCGCAAGGTGCGCGATTGAGTTAGCCATTTTTGGACCTCGCGCCGAGCGATGTCTATACCAGTTGGTTCTTGCCCTGCTTCGGCAGGGCTTTTTTTTGCGTGTGTTATTATTACAGGCCGTTAGTTCAGCTAAACATTGGTAGTCGGCATGAAGCAACTTGGTACGCTGGATTCAGCGTTCATCAACCTTGAAAACAGCGCAACACCGCAACACGTAGGTGGTTTGGGAATCTATGACCCATCTACGGCCCCGGGCGGATTTGTGCGGTTCAAAGAAGTGTTAACCAGCTTCGAGCAAAGGCTGAATAAATTACCGCTGTTTCGCACCCGCCTGGTACAAGTACCTGGCGACATCGACCGGCCTTACTGGGTTGAAGACAAGAACTTCGACGTTGAATTCCACATTCGTCACATCTCACTGCCCAAGCCGGGTGACTGGCGCCAGCTATGGATACAAGCGGCACGATTGCATGCCCGTTCCCTGGATATGTCGCGTCCTTTATGGGAGGCCTATATTATCGAAGGTCTCGATAATATTGACGGGCTTCCGGAAGGCGCATTTGCGATGTACACCAAAATGCATCACTCGCTGGTGGATGGTGCCGGCGGAGCATCATTTATGTCTGCGCTGCACGACTTGGAACCCAACCCAAGCTATGACAACAACGAGTCGCAGCAGACCATCATCGTTGACCGACAACCTTCTGATGGGGAGTTGTTGGCCAGAGCCCTGCTCAATCGTACGACGAATTCTGTTGGCATGCTACGGAGTATCGGCAGTACGGCCGTCGAGCTTGCCAAGTACGGTCTGGCCGTCGCAAAAGAAGACGTACCTTCACCCGACATTGCCGCGCCAAAAACCCGTTTTAACCGCAAAGTTGGCCCACATCGCGTGGCTGAAGCAGCAGTATTTGAATTAGCGCACTTCAAAGAGATCAAAAATGCGTGTGGCGCTACAATCAATGACGTGGCGCTGGCCATTGTCGGTGGCGCCTTGCGCCGCTATCTGGACAGGCATGGCGAGCTGCCCGATGAGTCGCTGGCTGCGTCCATCCCGATGAATATGCGCACACGTCGCGAGCAGAACGACGAGAATAACCAGGTAGGGTCAATGTTCACCGAACTGCACACCAATATTGCAGACCCGCTGGAACGTGTAAAAGCTGTTAGAGAAAGCGCCCAATTAGCCAAGGAAGCCAGCGAATCCAGCCCTCTGGTAGAGGCCATGCGCGTAGCAGGCTTTTTCTCCCCGGCGTTCTCCAAATCGATCGCCAGCTTTTGGGCCAAGAACCAGTTGAGCCGTTTTATACCCATGAACATCAGCACCGTGGTCACCAATGTACCCGGACCTAATTTTCCGTTGTACTGCGCGGGCGCCGAAATGGTGCGCTACCACGGACTGGGTTTGCTAACACCTGGATGCGGTCTGTTCCATACGATTTTCAGCAGCAATGGCAAAGTCACCATTACAATTCTTGGCGACCGAGGCGCGATGCCCGACCCCGAATATTACGCACAATGCCTCCAACATTCGTTTGAAGAAATGTATCTTGCTGCCACCGGTACCGCAGCGCGACCAAGCTCTGCACAAGCGCCGGTAAAAACACCGGCAAAAGCGAAACAGGAAAGTAACGCCAAGGGATCGAAGCGGGCAAGGAAACAAACAGCTCAATCGGACAAGTCGACGGCTAAAGCAGCAAAGAAGACCGAAGCAGCAAAAACAACGGTGAAGACCCAGGCTAAGGTTGAGGCAGAGCCTTCAGCAAATAAAGAGCCTTCAGCTGCTAAAAAGACTTCAGCCCGTAAAAAGCCTTCAACAAGGAAGAAGGCTTCGGCGAAGAAAAAATCTGCAGCGAGTAAAAAGGCATCGGCCAAGAAACGACCCGCCGTAAATGCCAGACCAAAGTCGCCAACCAAGGCCAAAACCGGTTCGCGATCATTGCGGAACATCAGGATACCTGAGTCCGCAAAGCGAACCACAAGCAGCAAAAAAGCAAGCCCCAAAAAGGTCAGCGAACCGGCCTAGGCGTCACCCGCACCTTGCAGGGCGTGGGAACTAGTGTCCCTTAACATAAGTTCGTACCATTTAGAGCCAGCACAATGGCGTTCTTCTAGGCGTGTTCCGCAGGGAATATCGACTATATTGGCAAGGGACACAACGACGAAGAACGCCATTGTGCTGGCTCCCGGAGGGCCCGCCATTCGAGGCCTCCAGCTTCGTTGGACTCTTTGCGAATAGAGCCCACTAGAGCCTGCCCCGCGAGCGACGCGAGTGTTTTGGGTATTCACTGCAGAGTTCGCCTCGCTGGAGGCCTCGAATGACGGGCTAAATGGTACGAACTTATGTTAAGGGACACTAGTAACTTCGTTCGTAACGCCATTCACCGGGTCGCATCACACAACGGTGGCGGCTACCCGGCGCGCATGCGTCGCCACTCTCATAGCCAGCATCGTCAGCGTACAAAGCAACAACATCATCGCCCTGCTTCCCGAATTTTGGCTCAAATACAAATGCCGGGCGATTGGCAATTTCCTGCAAGGCTTGCCCAGCAGTCTCGAATGCCAGTAATTCCGTCAAAGAGACGAACGTTGGCGGCAACAGCTCGATTTCCTGCTTGGCATGCAAGGCGAGTGCGTTAGCAGCAGTTACCCATACGTGATCCTCAATCTCTGACCCATCCACCATCACTTCGTCACGGTCATGTGTATGGGTCAGGAAAAACCAGGTTGAAAAGCGCTTGGGCATAACAGGCGGTGTTGTCCAGTGAGAGAAATAAACAAACTCATCAGCTTGAACCTTCAAGCCGGTTTCTTCCAGCGTTTCACGCGCGGCAGCGTACGGTGCCGCCGCAGTTTCATCCTGACTCCCGGCCTGATCAAAATCAGACGATTCGAAACGCCCGCCCGGAAATACCCAGCTACCTCCAGCAAACGTGAGTTGTGAATTTCGCCTTAGCAGCAATGTCTGCAAACCGTCATCGTGGTCACGCAACAGGATAACCGTTGCTGCCGGGTGTATGGGTACGTTGGAATAATCCGGCTTATCAGCCATTTAGTTGAGCCTCACAGTGTATGGAGCCGGCCAAGACCAAGCTCGCGAGCCGCCGCTGCGACTATGGTATCAGGTAAACGGATGGTAAATTGACCTATGCATACCCGCCATGTGACTATGTGCCATAAATACTGCATAAGAAATGATTTTTGAGAAGTCTCCATCATATCCGTGCCGCATTCTTCTGCCTTGCGCTGCTCACGCTAACCGCCTGCGGCGCCGGTGGCGATATCGAAACGGTTTCAAACAGCGAACTTTTTCCACTGCAACCGGACCTGTCCGGGGAATTTTTTGCTGCGGAGCGAGTACTGCAAGTGAATATCCGGATGGATGAAACGGATTATCAAACCTTGCGATTTGAAGGTCGAACAATGGGCGACTTGTTATCCGGGTGCTTTCGCGATTTCGAGTACTCCAACTTCCGTGCGGATGTCAGCATTGATGGCGAGACCATTCAAAATGTGGGTATACGAAAAAAAGGGTTTCTAGGTTCCCTGAGTCCGAGCCGACCATCGATGAAGCTTGATTTTGCGGTGGATGACGCCAGCGCAAACTACCAAAGCATGCGACGCATGACACTGAACAACAACCGTCAGGATGCAAGCGCTACTCGCCAGTGCGTTACCTACCAGCTGTTCAGAGATGCAGGATTGATCGCACCACGCTGCAATTTTGCAAAGGTCAGTGTTAATGGTCAGGACCTTGGTTACTATTCCAATGTTGAAGGCATTAATGAGCCCTTTCTCAGACGAAATTTCGACGATGCCGGGGGTAACCTATACGAAGCCCAACTAGCGGGCTTTGCACCTATTCGTCAGCATGCGTTTCAGTTGAAAACCAATCAGCGTGTCAACGATCGCAGTGATTTAAACGCGGTGGTTAATGCGCTCGCGGCAGATGATGACAATCTACTGCCATTGTTGGAACAGGTACTGGATGTAGACCAGTTTATGGATTTCTGGGCGATGGAGATCATCACCGGTCACTGGGATGGAGCAACCGGAAACACTAACAACAATTACTTTATCTACAACAATCCGGCAACTCATACGTTCAGTTACATTCCTTGGGGAACGGACGGCGCACTCAGCCCCAGAGCAGGATTGAACGGTGGCAACTTCCCTATTTGGCATGTTGGCTTTTTAGCCAATCGTCTCTACGCCAATCCGCAAATACGGTCCAGGCTGTTCGAGAATATTGAACGGCTGTTGCAGAGCGTGTTCAACGAGGATGACATTGTTGCCGAGATGGACCGAATTTCCACTCTTACCAATAGCCACCCCGATGCAATTGATGAGGTGAAGGAGTTTGCTGAGAATCAACGCGAGCGCCTGCTCAGCGCGCTCAATGGCGACATCGAGGACGACACCGAGCCACTTGAGGATATGGAAACCAGCTGCAGCACTGTCCGCGGCCAGGTCAGTGGCCAGTGGGAAGGAAATGTGGGCTCGTTCACTTACACAGATGCCAGCGGAATCGCCAGAACGTACAACGGATTTGTCAGCAGGGATGACCTTACTGATGGCGCACTCAGCAGCTTGACAAACCCTCTTACCGTGCCGTTTGCACTAATCGGGGTAGATAATGGCCCTGCTGTGATTGCGCTGTTCTCGGTGGAAGAACCCGAGTTTCGAGAGGGTGAAACACAGTTTCATGGATTTGCCACCACGCTGTTTATATTCGATTCAGGACCCGATGGTGACTTCGG
The DNA here is from genome assembly GCA_030429735.1 of Gammaproteobacteria bacterium. Taxonomy (GTDB): domain Bacteria; phylum Pseudomonadota; class Gammaproteobacteria; order Pseudomonadales; family JAUIET01; genus JAUIET01. Next base: position 575,494 of record JAUIET010000002.1, on the reverse strand, counting down.
CATTGCAGCCGGAGGCCGATTAACGCTTGATCAGGCTGGCGCCCCAGGCGAACCGTTTAGCGGAAGTTTTGAAGCAACGCTGGGGTTCAATAACGGTTTCTTCGACGGACCAGGCCAATGAATGCGTTCTCGATCAAAGACCTTCAATCCAGCCATGAACGCCTTCGAAAACCCAACGTTACCGATCGCGCCGATATTCGCTGTGCAGTGGCCAGATTCGACAAGCATTCGCTGAACGCTGTCATTGAGACCAGTTTGATGGACCGGGTGGACTCAAAATACTTATTATCTGTGAAGGATCTGCGCAATACCATCAGCGCGCTCGACCAGGAATACACAGCGCTCCAGATCGATGGGCATCGCATTTTCACCTACCAGAACACCTATTTCGACTCGCAGAGGCTGAATTATTATCTGCAACACCACAACGGTAAACTCAATCGCCACAAAGTGCGCTACCGGCGTTACAAAGAGACCAGTTCCGAGTTTATTGAAATCAAGTTCAAGACGAACAAACGGCGCACGATAAAAATGCGCGAATCCTTACCCACGGGTTGTGACGCTGAATCAGTGGGTCGACATTTTGTGCTGGGTCTACTGCCCAGCTCTGAAGTGCAGCAATTGGCGCCAGTACTGCACGTGAATTACCGCCGCATTACTCTGCAACATAAACAGTTTCCAGAACGAATTACTCTCGATTTTGATCTTCGGTTCAGCCGCGTCGGCAGCTCCGTACAGCTGTCTCTGCCCGATTTGGCGATCGCTGAGAACAAGCGCTACGGAAAGCACCAGGCAACGGCTTTTCAATCTCAGCTCAAGCGTCACTCTCTGCGCAGCAGCAGCTTCAGCAAGTACTGTATCGGCTGCTGCCTGACAGCAGAAGAACCGCTAAAGATGAACCGGTTTCGAACATTATTGCGTCGCTTAGATACTTACACAACGACTAACACCACACTGGAAACTTGATATGACGTCCACCCTGGGTACCTTCTTTATCGTCAGGTTGTTGATTAATACAATATCGGTTGTCGTGCTGGTCAGGTTTTGTTACTACCCCTATTCCCGACATCGCGCCCATGCCATGCCGTTTGTGCTGTTTGGTACTGGCGTATTTATCGTAACCGCGCTCCTGCACGGCGCCGATATATCGATGGGGTTTGCATTTGGCTTATTCGCGGTTTTCTCAATGCTCAGATACCGCACCGAATCGATCACCATTAAGGAAATGACCTACCTGTTTCTGGTGATTTCCATTGCTCTGCTGTCCGGCGTAGGCCAGATGACATGGTGGGAGCTGTGTTTGTTGAATGGCTTGATCTGCCTGATGGCGTATTTTTCAGAAACCAGCGCCATATTGCCAATTTTACATGACCGGGAAATACTCTACGAAAACGTGGCCAATATTGCACCGGATAACAAGCCCGAGCTGATTGCAGATTTACGCGAGAAAACCGGCTTGGATATTCAATTTGTTGAAACTTTGTCGGTGGATTATCTTCGCGATACGGCGCGTTTGAAAATTCACTTTGCACCGAAGAACAATCATGAGTAAGGGCGTTTGTTGGCTGCCACCCTGTACGGCGCTGATTATCACCCTTCTAGCTGCAAATGCATCGGCCGACCAGTCACACAAATTTGAAATAGGTGGCTTGCTGCAACTTGACGCGGACTTTAGCGGCAAGTTTTATCACCGCGATGCGCAGAGCCAAAGCGAGTTTGACCTTCGCCGCGCACGGCTGAACCTGAACTATCGCTTCAAGAAAGACTGGCGAGCTAAGTTCACCGCGCAATACTCAGAAAGCGGCGATTCACTCAATATCAATAACGCCTGGTTGCGATATCGTGGCTTTGACGCAGTCAAAATTACAATTGGAAAGTTCAAGCAACCGTTCGGGCTGGAGCGACTGGACAGCGTGCGCTCGATAACAGCATTGGAACGCGCAATGACGACCAATGCGCTGACACCCGATCGAGCATTTGGGATCCAGCTGCACAAATTTCAAAAGCGCCAAACCTGGGCGGTGGGCGTGTTTCAGGTTCATGATGATGACCACCGTTTCCCCAATACCGCCCCGCAGTCTCTAACCGGGCGCTATTCATTGGCGCCCATTCGCAATAAAAACAGTGTGTTGCACATGGGTATCGCGGGATCTTACACCGACTGGAACAACAACCCGTTTCGACTGCGCGACTCAGCCGAGGTTGGTTCGGCTGACAATATTGTGCGAAGTGCGCGATTCAACGCAGATCAACAATGGCAGGTTGGCCTGGAAGGCGCTTGGCAACAGGGGCCGATGAGACTGCAAGCTGAGTACATGTTGACTGAAGTGGATGCCAGTGACATCAATCAATCGTTTACTTACGACGGATATTATCTGCAGGCAAGCTACACACTGAGCGGCGAAAGCAGGCGATACGACGATGGTGAGTTTGCGCGCCTAAAGCCGGACTCAGACCGAGGCGCTGTGGAGCTGTTCGCCCGGTACAGCGAAATAGATTTAAGGGACAGCATTGGAGATGATTCGATCGGCGCCGAAGCGAGCGTTATGACGGTGGGTGCGAACATTTATGTTGGCAAACATGTGCGCATGGGCATCAACTATCTGATGCCCGAAATCGCCGGTGATACCGTCCATAGTCAAACGACTGGCGACGCAATCTCTTTGCGATTCCAACTGGTATTCTGAGTCTTTCAGCTGTCAGCCGGAACAAAACGGTTAATGGTATCGACCACGCACGCCGGTCGATCGCTGTTTTCTATTTCAACCGTGACTCGTACTACAGCTTGCACAGCGCCACCTTTAACCTCCTCAACACGCACTAACTCACCACTACCACGAATGTTAGTTCCCGCGGGAACAACCGCCGGGAAACGCACTTTTTCTACGCCGTAGTTTATCCCCATTGAGATGTTATTGACTTTAAAGATATCAGGTAAAAATAAATTGACCAATGACAAGGTGAGATAGCCATGCGCAATACACGCGCCGAATGGCCCGTCTTTTGCTTTGTCAGGATCAACGTGAATCCATTGATGATCGCCAGTAGCGTCTGCGAAAAGATTGATACGTTCCTGGTCTAACAGTAACCAATCGCTGCTGCCCAGTGCCAGACCAGGTTCTGCGGCCAGTAGATCTGCGGGTGAATCGAACTGTGTACCCATCTTCTTAATGTCCTCAATAGTTGTGATAGCGCCATTGTACCATCGGTGAAGGTGGTGGTTACGGTCGATCTCGCAAGGCGTTTCGTATCTTTGCTTTTTGCGCAGGGCTTAAGTCACGGAATCGTTTACGAAGTTCCTGGCGCCGCTCCTTGGATAAAGCCTTGTATCGCTGGCGTTGCTCAAGCAAACGTTTACGCTGTGGCGGCGACAACTCCCGGAATTTCCTGTAGCGCTCTCTGATTAATTGCTTTCGGTCCGGATCAATACTCTGCCAGCGCTGGTAACGACTTCTTGCTTGCTCACGTTGTGTGGGGGTCATTGATTGCCAGCGCTGTAGGCCACTGAGTAATTTTTGCTGACGCTGCACAGGAAACGTATCCCACTGCGATTCGAAAGATTTAAGTGCCTGCTGCTGCCCTTCGTTCAAATCTGACCACGACTGCTGTGCAGACAGGTCCAGACTTAGCAACGCAAGCACGATGCAAAAACAAAAAGAGAGGCTTTCCGGTAAACGGCTTGTAGTCATTGCGCACCTTTCTGTTCATGGTTGGGGTCTGAACAATCGGCTGTTGTGCCAGCCGTCTTATCATCTGCACCAGTACCATCTGCACCAGTTCCCTCACAGTTGATGGCCACTATGGCGTCCATCTCGGCATCAAGCCATTGCTGCTCTTCCTGGGACCAGTTACCTAGAAATTCCAGAAATTCTATATCGGCAAGTGACTCCTGCGCCCATGCCAAACCAATGACCAGGGTTCCGCCTAAAACTGAAACACAGGTAATACGCAGTACGCTGTACATCACGCTTCAACCTCGTCACTACTCTCCAGCCACAGATAGAAATCGAGGTCCTCCAGCAACTCCAAATCAATCGCAGACGTTAGCAATTCCAGATCATCAGTATCTTGCGTCCCCGCATCAACCAAATTTGGCAGAATTTCCTGATCGCTCTGCTCGTCCAGATCCAGGTTGGTTTGTAAAACAAGTGTCACCAGCGCCGCCGCAGCGACAGCGCCCGTCAGGGGCTTCCAGTGCCAGTCAATTGCCCGCTTGTTCTCAATTGCAGCGGATCGTGCCTGATGCAGGCGACTGAGTGTTGCGCCGTCCAGAGCATCGTCTTTGCTCTGAATCAACGCGGCAGTATCGCGAACAAGCCGTTGCTCGATACTTCCCTCTTCCAGCCTATCAGGCGCGTCGGGGGTTCTATCAACTGACATTAGGAATACTCCGCAAGTTGTAGCTTCAATTTTTGCAATGCTCTTGAGTAATGTGTTTTCACGCTGCCCGCAGAACAGCTCATGGCTGCGGCCGTCTCACCCACATCCAGACCCTGCACGGCTCTTAGCAAGAACACCTGCTGTTGTCGTAGCGGCAAATCTCGCAGCGCAGCCTCCAGCGCATTCATAAACCGCTGTTGCTGAGCCTCCGTGGCGGGCGTGCTGTGCGCAAACGCGTCCGGCAGTTCCACCGAGGTCTCGGCTGCGGCATCGCGCTCATTCTGTTCCACATTCTCTGTTGCACCGCGACCGAACCAGCGTCTTGTCAACGATTGCCGACGGTACCAGTTCTTAATTCTGTTTTGCAATATTCGCGTAAACAGTGGACCCCAACTGGCTGGCTCTTTGTTCGAGTACTTCTGCACCAGTTTGAACATTGCATCCTGAACAATCTCCAGAGCATCGTCCCGATTGCCTGTCGCCATCAATGCCATGTTAAAGGCTCTGCGTTCTTGCGACGCGAGAAATTCATCCATGGAACCCGCGAGCGTCACTTGAGCTTGTACATTTCGCATAGTTTGCCGACAACGCCCCGCTTGCAAAAAGAACTGATGCATTGGCAGACTAGCGCAGATGAGGGGGCGACCAAAGCCCCCACTGTGTGCACGATTGCTCAATCTATCGCTGGTCCAGGCGGCGGTCAATCCTATTCCCCTTGCGATCGAGACGCCGGTCAACACGATCGCCTTTGCGATCCAATCGATTATCAACCTGGTTACCGCGTCGCTCCAGGCGATTAGCCAGACCGTCGCGCCCATTGTTGCGGGCTACATCGGCGCGTCTGTCAAACCGACGTTCCGCGACATCGCCTTTTCGGTCGAGACGTTGGTCAACGCGGTCTCCTTTCCGGTCAAGCCGATGATCCAGCCGATCTCCCAGCCGATCGGCGGCATCGCTGGCGACTGCCATGCTCAGTCCAGTCCAGCTGGATGCACTAATGAATACGCCCAAAATAATTGCTAATTTTCTCATGTTACTTCTCCTGTCAAAAGCCAATTAATGTGTGATGTGTAATCAGCTGCACTGCTATGCATTGCTGCTTGCCTCACTCTTACTAACCCTCTTTCTCGAAAAAGGTTGACACTAAATGGACTAATTTTAAGCCGCCAGCTACCGTCCATCCGATAAGGTATGCTCGAACGCAGCGGTCAACCACGCGTGTCGACGTATTTGAGGCAATGAGGCAGTCATGAGAGCAGCAATTCTGGAGCAGGCAGGTCAACCCATCGTAATTCACGACGACGTCGATATCATCGAGCCGCGCGCGGGTGAGGTGCGGGTCGCAGTGAAGTACTGCGGGATCTGCCACTCGGATCTGAGCCAGGTCGACGGTACCTTCATTCCTACGGAACCGATCATTCTGGGCCATGAAGCGGCCGGTATCGTCGAAAGCACAGGCCCTGGGGTTAACCACCTCGAGGCTGGCGACCACGTGGTGCTCACACCCGCGCCACCCTGTGGCCTTTGTTATTACTGTGTGCGCAATGAACCACAGCTTTGCCTCAATACACACGCGGTGTTTACCAATACATTTGCAGACGGGCAAACCGGGCTTTCTCGCGGTGGCAAGTCCATTCTGCGTGGCCTGGGCATGGCTGGCTTCGCTGAATACGTGGTTACCCAGGCCAGCGGTGCCGTGAAAATCCCCGCCGACGTGCCACTGGAACATGCTTGCGTTATCGGTTGCGCCATGCAAACAGGGGTTGGTGCTGTGTTTAATACGGCCAAGGTCGAAAAAGGAGCCAGCGTGCTGATTATGGGACTCGGCGGCGTGGGTATGGCCGCCGTGCAAGGTGCCCGAATCAGTGGCGCAACCACGATTATTGTGTCGGACCCGGTTGCCTCACGGCGCGAGTTGGCAATGCGCCTGGGTGCTACCCACTGTGTGGACCCGCACAGTGAAAACCTGGTTGAACAGTGTATGTTGCTCACCGAGGTCGGCGTAGATTATGCGTTTGAAACAGCGGGCGTTGCCGCATTGATCAGCGATGGTGTAAACGCAACCCGCTCAGGCGGTACCACGGTCTGCGTGGGTGCCCCAGGCCTGGAAGCAAAGCTGGTGATTGATCCGGCGGTCATTTTTGCATCAACCGAGAAAAAACTTTGCGGTTGTTTTTTAGGCAGCTGCAACTCATTGTACGAAATTCCCCGTCTCATTCGCCTTTATCAAGCCGGTGTACTCGATCTGGCCAGCATGATCAGCGATGTTCGACCGCTTGAGGAAATCAACCAGGCCATGGATGACATGAAAGCAGCGAAAGGCGTGCGAACCGTTTTGCAGATATAAGATCTGAACGGTTTGAAGTGGTATAATGCCGGCGCTCTCACTTCTAACAATAAGCCCCCGATGATGGAATACGGCCTGCTGGTACACAGACAGTATCAGCCGTTCCCGCATCGCAGAGTACATGGTTGTAACGCAACAGCTTGAAGCAAATGCTAAGCTGAAGGGATGGCCGGCGCCGGCCCATTATTGTACGGAAAGACGTTGAAAACTGAGCACTTTAAAATTCTAGCGCCAATCGCTATTCTGCTGGGCGCTACGCTGATCGCTGTCCTGCTGGTATTGTCCAAGCCAGCCGCTGAGCAGAAGCACAGTACCCCGGTGCAGCCGCTGGTTGATATTGTAGTGGCTGAAAAACGCACGGTTGCAATTCCAGTGTCAGCACAAGGGACAGTTCGCGCACGCACGGAAACACAATTAATTGCCGACGTCGCGGGTCGTGTGCAATCCCTGTCAGATCGGTTTCGGGCCGGTGGTTACTTTAAGCGCGGCGAAGAAATGGCGAGAATTGATAACCGCATGTACGTCGCAGCGGTCAAACGGGCAGAAGCAGCGGTTGCCAGTGCACAAAGCGCACTGGCAACAGAAAAAGGACGCAGTGAAGTAGCGCTCAAGGAATGGCAGCAGCGCGGCCAGAATACTAAGCGCAGTGAGGCGGCATTGGCGCTGTATTTACGCAAACCCCAGTTGGAAGAGGCGGAGGCCAAATTGGCATCAGCCAAGGCTGATCTCCGCCAGGCGCAAGCCGACCTGGAACATACGGTGATCCGGGCGCCCTACAACGCTATGGTTAGAACCCAGTCGATAGATCTGGGCCAATACTTGAATCAGGGCACAATGATTGGCAGTGTTTTCGCCGTTGACACGGCCGAAGTCAATATACCCTTGCCCGAAAAAGAACTGCAGTTCGTCAGAATTCCTGATGCATTTGACCAAACCGAAGCGGTTTACCCAAGAGTAGTTTTGCGTGGCACCGGAAGCCAAAGCAGCTTGCAATGGGAGGGCCGCCTGGTAAGAACGGAAGGAATACTGGACGAAAAAACTCGCTCAATGACAGCTGTTGTGGAAGTCAAAGATCCCTATGGCTTGCTGGGCAATGCCAGTCACCGTGCTCAGCCGCTTCGCTTGGGCACCTACGTCAACGCGTCAATCGACGGCAAGCCTATTGCTGATCTGATCGAAATTTCTCAGGCCGCTATTAATCCGGGCAATAAAGTGTGGCTGGTCAATGAGCGTGGTAGGCTGGAACAAAGGACCGTCGACATTCTCACGCGCACAGAGGAAACCGCCTATGTATCAGGTGGTCTGGAGCACGGCGACAAGGTTAGCACCACGTCGCTCAGCAGCTTTGTGACAGGCGCCGAGGTACGCATTGCAAGCATCAATGGCGAAGCACCAGAGCACAATTTGACACTGAGTCCGGCCGCTAGCGACGCGCAATTGTAATGAAGGAACTTGACAGTGCATCGTTGGGCGACATAGACACCCATAAGGGAATTATCGCCTGGTTCGCGCGAAACAGTGTCGCTGCCAATCTGTTGATGCTGATCATCATCGTGTCCGGCTTATACTCGATCAGCAATTCCTTACGCTCGACGATGATGCCCGAGATTAATATCCAGAGCATTGTGGTTAGCGTGCCCTTCCCAGGCTCAACACCAGAAGATGTTGAGGAAGGCATTGTTCTGAAAATTGAGCAAGCAGTTGAAGATATAGAAGGTATTACCGAAATAACGTCTACAGCCAACAGTGGCATGGGCACGGTAAATCTCGAAGTTGATACCGCTCATGACGTCTACGTAGTGATGGACGAAGTCAAAGTGGCGGTCGATGGTATTACCACGTTTCCTGATCAGGCAGAAAGTCCTAACGTGGCGCGCATGGAGCTGGACTTTGCAAAGTTGGCCTTGCAGATCCAGGTCGGCGGTTCAATGGATGAGCTAGGTAGACGAGAAGTAGCCGAAGAGTTACGTCTGGAGCTATTGCAGCTGCCTGAAGTTATCCAGGTCGAACTGTTTGGCGATCGGCCCTATGAAATCACCGTTGAGGTCTCTGAGCTGACCTTGCGAAAGTACGGTTTAACGCTGCGCGATGTCAGTGAGGCCATTCGCCGAGCATCCGTCGATTTGCCGGGAGGAAAGATCCGCACCGTCAATGGTGATGTAGTGTTGCGCACCAAAGACAAAGCCTACCGCCAGTATCAGTTTGAAGACATTGTGCTCATTACCAATGAAGATGGTACGCGGGTGACTATTGGCGACGTTGCCACCGTAAACGATGGATTTGAAGAGCTGGATGGATTTTCGTATTTCAATGGTGGCCCAAGTATTGGCGTTGTAGTGATGGCGGTTGGCGATCAGGACATTCTTGAGGTAACCGATGCGACCAAAGCGTTCTTGGCAGAAAGGCAACTAACACTGCCGGAAGGAGTCAGCATTCAGTACTGGGCGGATTTCACGTATTACCTCAAAGATCGGCTGGGCCTGATGTTCGAAAACATGTTACTGGGGGCGGTTCTGGTATTCATCATCCTGTTGCTGTTTATGGATTTCAAGGTGGCGATGTGGGTTGTGATCGGCCTGATTGTAACCTTTCTTGGTGTATTCGCCACTTTACCGCTCGGACCGATAGACGTCACTCTGAATATGTTTAGCGTGCTCGGTTTTATAGTTGTGTTAGGTATCGTGGTGGACGACGCCATTGTAATTGGCGAAAGTGCGCACGCCAGTATGTCGCGCAATGGCTACTCCGTGGACTCCGTAATCAGCGGGGCGCGCCGAGTCGCCACACCGGCAACATTTGGCGTCTTAACTACCATTGCGGCATTTGTGCCTATGGTGTCCCTCGAGGGAGATGTAGCAGCGTTCCCGGCGGCAATCGGTTGGGTTGTTATCCTGAGCCTGAGTTTTTCCTTGATCGAGTCCAAACTGATACTGCCCGCTCATCTAACGCATATTAAATCACCCGCGAAAGAAACCAGCCTGCTTGGACGATTGCAAGCGAAATGCAATAGTCTTCTGCATACCGTAATCACTGAACACTACCAGCCCCTGCTTCGCTGGTGTCTGGAGTTTCGCTACGTTACCTTCGCAATTTTTGTGTCGCTATTCATTGTTACGCTAGGCCTGGTGTTTGGCGGTGTCGCAAGATACGTCATGTTCCCGGAGGTACCCGGCGAATTCATCGAAATCAACATGGAAATGAGTGAGGGTGTACCCAAGCGCGAGCTGTACGGTGCGATCGATCGTATCATTGCAGCTGCAGAGTCCATGCAGGAAGATTTAAAGTCGCAAACCGGGATGCAAGAGGACTTTATCGAAAACCTGTTTGGCTATGGGGAGGACAGCAGCAGCGCGTCATTCATGCTGGAAATGACCAAGAACAAAGACATCCCGGTAGGGCCGTCTCAGGTATCTGAAACCTGGCGGCGGCACATTGGTGAAATTCCTGGCGTAAAGTCGCTTCGCGTACTGGATGCGGACCCGATGGGCGGCGCACCGATCGCCTTTTTATTGATATCAACCGACATCATCGAACTCGGCCGGGCAGCGGACGAACTCGCCCAACATTTACAGACGTTCACCGGCGTGTTTGACATTGACAATAACGCCGCTGAATACTCTGATGAACTTAATATCACGATGAAGCCGGAAGGCGAATCACTGGGCCTGTCCTTAATGGACATTGGCAGTCAGGTCAGAGCCGCATTTTATGGGGAGGAGGCGCAGCGAATCCAGCGCGGCCGACACGAAGTCAAAGTTATGGTGCGTTATCCAGAGGAGGAACGTCAATCCATAACCACGCTGGAGAACATGTTTGTCAAAACGCCCCAGGGCGATGAAGTCCCTTTTTCATCCGTTGCCAATGCTACCATTCAACCCGGTTATACAACCATCCGAAGGGTTGACGGTTCGCGCGCCGTTACGGTCAGCGCCAATGCCGATTTGAGCACCGTTGAACCGGCCAAAATCGTTCAAGACATTCAAGCCCATTTCATACCACAACTGATTGAGCGTTATCCGAGCCTTACTGTAGAACTTGATGGAGGTTCGGAGGAGGAAAAAACGATGTTGCTCAATCTTCTGATTGGCCTGGGTTTTTCGCTGTTTGCAATCTATGCCCTGCTGGCAATACCACTCAAGTCCTATTTACAACCCATCATTATCATGGGCGTTATTCCGTTCGGTTTTATTGGAGCAGTTTTTGGTCACATGTTACTTGGGTTGACGATCAGTAATTTTTCCTTGTTTGGCATACTTGCGCTTGCTGGAGTGGTTGTCAACGACAGCATCATCCTGGTCGATTTTATCAATCAGGCGCGCGCGCGTGGCATTGATACCATTACCTCGGTTATTCAGGCCGGTACTTCGCGTTACCGGGCTATCATGCTGACTTCACTAACGACTTTTTTTGGCTTAATACCCATTGTGCTCGAACAAGGTGCCCAGGCACAATTTATTATTCCCATGGCGGTGTCCCTGGCATTCGGTATCGTGTTTTCTACAGTAGTAACACTAGTCCTGATTCCCTGTCTCTACCTTGTGCTGGAAGATCTAAATACCTATTGGATGCCTAACACGGTCGAACTGCAGGCCGGCGTATAATTGCGCCAGGTGGGCTAAGAGTTTGCAGCTCGCTTAGGCCGCTTGGGTGGGCTGAAGTATTTAATCATATTGTAGGTATCCAACCACTGTCGAAACTCTGCACCCGGCAGCGGTTTGCTGAAATGATAACCCTGCGCATAGTCGCATTTCATCTTCATCAGAACTTCTAACGTTTCCATGTCTTCAACACCTTCCGCAACCACGCTCATACCAAAATGGTGAGCAATCGCAATAATAGCGCGCACGATAATCTGGTCGTCTCGATCATTCACCAGGTTGCTGACAAAGCACTTATCGATCTTTATCTCATTGGCCGGGACCATTTTGAAATAAGACATTGATGAGTAACCGGTACCGAAGTCGTCAATAGAAATTTTGAAACCGAACGATTTCAGTTCTTCCATCATCTCAAAGCAGAGCTCAGGATTATCCATCAGGCTGCTTTCCGTGATCTCAAGCGTAATGTTTTCGCTGGGCATCTCCCAGATGTTGAGCGCCGACTCCAGGGTCGCCTGCAAATTCCCTGACACAAGGTCTTTGGGTGACAGGTTCAGTGATACATTGAGCAAGGTATTATTGTATTGAATATGCGCCGCTTCCCTCGGTAAGGTTAATATCGCCCACTCCGTAAGGTCCGTGATCAAGCCGCTGGTTTCAGCAATCGGGATAAAGATATCCGGACGAACATTGCCCAACTTGGCTGAGTTCCAACGCATCAACGCTTCACAGGCAACCGGTTTGAAGTTCTGCAAGCTAACCTTGGGCTGATAGTACAATACCAGCTCTCCCGCGCCTATCGCTCGATTTAACTCATCGCGCAGTTTCCATTCATTAAGCGATTCCTTGTCTCCCGTACCCTCTGCCACGAAACGGCCATCGGGCTCCTGACGGGCTTTTTCGAGACTTCGCTCTGCGTGTATCAGCATTGCTTCGCCCGCATTAGCATGCAGCGGAGCCACTGAAACGCCTACGTAGCACTCAAGACGGATCTCTTGACCCTGACAACGCAGCGGTTGAGCAAGTATCTGCTGCACTTTGCTCGCCGCAACTGGTAGCAACCTGAGCGATTGCATGTCGGGGACCACAACCGCAAATAAATCGTCACCCAATCGACTGACAATACTTGCTTTCTTGATGTTCTCTTTAAGGCAGCTGTGTACATGGGCAAGAATGCTGTCACCAACCCGGTAACCAAAGCGACGATTAAGATGACGAAAGTTCTTTATATCAACCAGCAACAGAGCCGTCAGACTGTCTTCACGTTGCCCGATATCCAGGTCGGCTGACAACCCGGTCAGGAAGCGTGCTCTGTCTATGTCCGGTGGCTTGCGGGGTACTAGATCTTCGCCACTGTCACGCAAAGATGTCATCGTCAGCCAAGCCGTAGGCACCGGGTTCCAGTGCTCTAACAATGTCCAGTGGTTTGCCCTCACTGTCGTGTGTGGTTTTTAACAGGTTGACATACTGCCTGGATTTGATGGGTCGCTTTTCCGAGTCTAACAGTAACAGTATTTTGGGTCTCAGCCGGCGGCGACGGTATTCGGCAATGACTGTACCCACCTCACCTGAGCTTAGCTCCACCATGGTGCCAACCGGATAAATGCCTATGGCCTGGATAAACTCTTCAACCAGTTCGCTCTGAAAATCCTTATCTCGAAGATCATACAATAATGTAACCCCCTCAGAGGGTGTCAGTGGGGGTGCATAGGGTCGCTTGGTGGTCACCGCGTCGTAGCAGTCGGCGATCGATACAATGCGCGCAAAAATCGGAATCTGACTACCAACCAAACCCTGCGGGTAACCAGAACCGTCAAAGCGCTCGTGATGGCATTGCACAATCTCCAGAATTTGCTTATCAATGCCATTGGTCTGATGCAGAATTTCAAGACTCTTGTCAACGTGGCGCTGAACGTATTTAAACTCCGATTCGGTCAGTTTTGCTGGCTTGTTGAGTAGATCATTTGAGATGTGCACAGTACCCGCGTCTGCAACCAGTGCACCAAACGCAATCTGCTTGATGTCTTCGGGTGGCAATCCCAGTTGACGGCCGAGTGCGGCCGACCAGATTGACATACCCATGGCATGGTCATGCAAATAGTCGCTCTTACGACGCATTTGTCGGAGCAACATGCAGGCATCCGGGTTTCGTACAATGCTGTCAACCAGATTATTGACCGTTTCATTAACGTCTTTGATATTAATCGCTTTGTTGCGCCGAAAATCTTCGTAAAAGCTTTTCACCGTGGCTTCATAGCTTTCATACATTTCGGTCGCAGACACTATTTCCTGATCAAAAGACCGGGTGTCTTTGTAGATGTCCAGGCGCTTACCCGGGGTTTCTCTGAGTATTGCTTCGCGGCCGCTGATTTTGCGGCCTTTTCTTGCCGCACTGCCTTGCTGGCTTTTACCGGTATCGATGGTGACTTTGTTGCAAAGCTCCATTAAGAGCTTACGCTGTTCTGGCTCACTGACAACAAAGCCTTGCACCAGGAACGGAGTTTCCAGCCACGGCCGATCCAGTTCGGCGACAAACATGCCAAATTGCAGGTCCCTGGCGGGAATGCTGACGAAGCGGCCTGACAAAGGCTTATCTCCTGTGCCCTGCGCTCAGCCGCCTCGGCCAAACGTCGGGAAGTTCCATTTCTCCTTAAAGTATAGGCAGCCGCGTAACTAAAACTGGTGTATTTGTGAGCTAATCGACGGAAGGCTGGCACACCTTACCTGGCTGTGTATTAGCCAATTAGACCGGCCCAAACTGGCTTAATTTTAGCCAACCAGGTAGGGGTAAAAGATCAGTGCGCCCAAAAGGGCCGCAAACAGTGCCGCGAGCAATACGGCACCTGCGGCTATATCTTTGGCATGTTTGATGTGAGGATTAAACTCCACGGAAACGGCATTAGCGAGATACTCGACCGCCGTGTTCAAAGCCTCGGCAACCCACACCATCGCAATGGCCAGCAGCAAAATCATCCAATCAGACCGTGAGATATCGCATTGCCAGGCCAATCCGACGACCGAAACAGTGGCCACCGCGTGAACCCAGGCATTATGCTCAGTAGACACCAGTTTTATCAGACCATTGATCGCATACGCAAAGCTTCGAATGCGCCCGGACAATGAAAATGGTTGAGAGTCTTGCATGGGCTTATTCTGGCACGGCATCAATAGCGTTTTCTGTGAGGTATTGCAGCTCGATCACTCTTTGCTCGGCAGGCAATTCACCAAGTGCGGTTACCGCCGCATAAAACGCGGCCATATCGCCATTATGCCGCTCAATAAGCTCAGTAAATGCGCCAGTCCAGCGTGCATAGCTTTGTATCGGTACCAGACTGGCGTTGCTATCAATCGACGCCAACCAGCGCTGGAAATATGGATCCATCAGTTGACCTGACTTGGCTCTGTAGCGACTGAACAGCCGCTCCTTTCGCGCTCGTTTCTGATCATCGGTCATTGCTGTGTCCTCGTACAGTACGGCCAGCTCAGCTCTGAGTTGATCGACAATCTCAAGAAACTTTGCCCTGTCATGTTGGCGATCATCAAACCGCTGCAGCTCATGTTCACGCCCTTGCGAACGCAACCAACTCTGCAAACCCCAAGCCTCGACACTGCTGGCAAAACTCTCATTGAATTCGGTATCGTCTGCAATATAGAGCACCTTGTGCGCTAGTTCATGAAATAACAGGCTAGCCAAGCGTTGCTCTGGATAATGAATAAAAGTGCTGAGTACCGGATCTGCAAACCAGCCCAATGTGGAGTACGCGGCCACACCAGCAACCGCCGCGTCAAAGGTTTTCTGTTTCAGCCTGTGCGCAAAACGTTGCGCTGCTGCTTCGCTGAAGTAGCCACGGTATTGCGCGCATCCGGCAATTGGGTAACACCACTGATGTGGATCCAGCGAAAATTCAGGGGCGGCAAAGACGTTCCAAACTACGTAGTTTTTACCTGGCTCTCGTTGTAAATCGACGTAACTTGTAAACGTCTTACCTACCGGCAGCTTAAGCTCATGTTCTGCAAACTGACGGACACTTTTCACAACTCGAAGTTGCACGCGCAGCTCGCTGTCCAGCGCGTTTTTCTGCAGCAATTGATCAATATTCTGCCGTTTCACCAACAAGGATAGCTGCCCGCTTACCGCTTGCCCGTACCAGTTCACCGTCTGACAAGCAGAGATCGACAAGGTGCACGCCAAAATCAATAGCTTTGCGGTTTTGGCTACAGGCAAAATAGCGGCCCTTCGTTGCGCTGTGGAGCCAGTACCTTGGCTAAAAAGTCTCGGCGATTCGCTTCCATCGAACAAACAGCAAGGCCGCAGTAAAGATAACCGACAACACCAGCAATTGCAGCCAGTCAGAAATCTGGTCCGGGTTTTGAAACAGTCTCAGCGTCACCACCACAAAGTACAAATTCAAAAACAGCAGCATCCAGGCATAGGAACGCCAGCGTTCTTTCAGCACGCCTGGCAGAACCAGCAAAAAAGGCAAAATCTGTGCTGACAGGATGACCGTTACCACACCGATAGGCTGATCTGCCTCCAGAAACGCCTGCCACAGGAAGATAATCAGTAATGTCAGCAAGGCCAATAGACAGATTTTGTGGGCTTGAGCGGCCCGGCTTAACAGTTCAGCTTTCATTCTCGATCCGCATTGTGCTCATTGCCACAGCCGTTCTGGCAAGCCTACGACCATACGCTTTCGCAATGGTCCTTTCATCATCACTCAACGCCGCACCTTGCTCGTGACCGGATATCTGCGATGCGCCGTAAGGAGTGCCACCACGCTGCGTAGTGTGCAGCGCAGGCTCGCTGTACGGTACACCAAGTATGTTCATCCCGTGATGGAGCAAAGGCAGGTACATGCTCAGCAGAGTAGTTTCCTGGCCACCATGCATGCTTGTGCTTGACGTGAACACCGCGGCTGGCTTGTCGACCAGAGCGGCAGACAACCACAGCGCGCTGGTATTGTCGATGAAGTACTTAAGTGGGGCTGCCATGTTGCCAAATCGTGTCGGGCTTCCCAACGCGAGTCCGCTGCAGCCGCGCAAATCGTCCTCAGTACAATACACGGGTCCGGCGTCCGGAATATCCTCTTCGGTTGCTTCGCACACCGCTGACACAGCTGGCACAGTACGTAAACGCGATTCTACACCTGGCACCAGATCGATTCCTCTCGCTATCTGCTCAGCCAATGCCTTTGTGGCGCCGTAGCGCGAATAGTAAAGTACAAGCACGTACACTAGACGAGTTCCAATACGTTTTCCGGAGGTCGGCCCAGTACCGCGCAGACATCATTGCCTACTCGTCGCGTAACAATCGGGCGTTCTATCAGTTTCGGGTGATTTGTCATCGCCTCAATAAGGTCGGACTCACTCAGATTATTGTCGCTCAGCTGCAGAGCCTTGTAGTCATCTTCACCTTTACGCAACAGTGCTCGCGCCTCCAGGCCCAGTTGAGACAATAATGATGTCAACTCAGCCGTGGTCGGTGGGTCTTCCAGATACAAGCGAATAGTGGGTTCAATTCCTTGTTCCTGCAGCAGCGCCAGGGTTTGACGTGATTTTGAACAACGCGGATTATGAAAAATGGTGTAATTGCTGATAAAGCACCTCTCTCGTCGCCAGCTGATATACTGAAAACAGCAGTATACCTCACTCGCACAGAATCCAATGGACAGCAATTCGGTCACTAAAGAGCAACACCCCTGGTTACTCAAGGGACTGGAATTCGTCAGCTTCTGCCAGTATGTGGTACGGCGTTTTCTCGACGATGATTGCTCGCAAAATGCGTCAGCGCTTACCTTAAAAACCCTGATCGCCCTCGTGCCGCTGATGACTGTTGGGTTCGCCATGTTCTCAGCGGTACCGGCGTTCGAAAATTTCGGCGAGGTGGTGCAATCTTTTGTATTCAAGCATTTTGTACCCAGCTCTGGTTCCGAAATTCAAAACTATTTGAATGACTTTTCTCAAAGTGCGCGCAATTTAACCGTGCTCGGGATCGCCATTCTGGGCATCGTGGCCTACAGCACGCTGCGTAATATAGAAAAATCCTTTAATAAGATCTGGCGCACCAGAGAACATCGCAAAGGGCTGAGCACATTTCTTCTATACTGGGCGATTTTAAGCTTGGGGCCAATACTGCTGGGTGCGGGCCTGGTCATGACCACCTACCTGAAGGTGTTTGTCACAGATTACGACGTATTGGGTGTGTTGCCCTATACATTGAGGTTTCTGCCATGGTTATTAACCTCGCTGACATTTACCCTGCTCTTTTTTGCGGTTCCCAATTGCAAAGTGCCATTAAAGCATGCCGCGATTGGCGGCTTCGTCAGCGGTGCCTGTTTTGAAATCGCCAAGAACCTGTTTGCAGCCTTTGTCTCCAATTCAAGCTATCAACAAATTTATGGCACATTCGTAACCATCCCATTGTTTTTCATTTGGCTTCAGTTCAGTTGGTTGCTGGTACTCAGCGGCGCGGAGATTGTCCGTGCACTGTCAAGTTACCACAGCCGCTACGCGCAGCAGTTCCCTGATCTGGTGGTCAGCACCCACATATTGCATTATTTTTGGCGGCAGCAAGACAAGGGCAAGGCCGTAGACGAAGAGTATTTCCTGAATGAAAAATGGCTGTTTGATCGTTCTGTAAATCGCGAGCAATGGGAACGCATTCGAAACCTGCTGCTCAAGCACAGAGTGCTTACCGTCACTGAGAAAGGCGATTTTGTTTTGACTCGAGATTTGCACCGGTTGACTCTATGGGACTTGCAATTGATGCTGAATGCAAAACTCAGCGCTTTGTATAACAGCAACAAATTGGCGCATACCAGCAGCGCCCGTCAGGAAAACAGTCTGCTCTGGCATCAGCAATTAATGACCATATTGCGTGATCAACAGCAATCCCATACCCAGCATTTTGATCTGACGCTGGCCGACCTTTTTGCCACTCACTCAGATCTTACTACCCAACAGAATGAATCCAGGCTTAGCCAACTACGATGAACCATTTAACCCGCGCTGGCCTGCTAGTACTTGCTGTTTTTATCACCGGATGCGAGACAGATAAGCAATCGGAGCCAGGCTGGAAGCTCATTAATTTTTGGGCTGTTTGGTGTGCGCCGTGTCGAGATGAAATACCAGAACTCAATCAGCTGGCCAAGCAGTACCATGGGCAGGTGCTGGTACAGGGTGTGGACTTTGACGCACCTGATGATCAGACGGGCACCGGGCAAGCGAGCAGCATGGGTATCGAATTTGATACCATCAGCACCAACGCCGCAAGCGCCTATGGCTTACAAAAACCCGCGATATTGCCGACAACCTTTGTACTCAAAAACGGCGAACTGCACGCCGAATTGAAAGGGCCGCAAACCTTCGAAGCGCTAGAGGCGCTAATGGGATTGAGTGTTGACAGCGAGTAATTGCCTGTAACTGCTAAGCCCACTGTAAAAAACCATGGCCGCCAGCGGACAAAATACGGCTGCAACCACTGCCAGTGAGTACGGCAGACTGGCCGGGTCAGCAAATACGAAGTCGGTTAACGCTGCAACAACACTTGGCCCCAAACCCAGGCCGATTAGATTGGTTAAAAATAGTAATACTGCGCCGGCCTGCGCTCGCATGTGATTCGGAGTGATCAGCTGAATAGCCGCGAGCGACACACCGAAATAGCTGTTTTGTATGAAGATCAGTGGTACGCAGATAGCGAATACGGCAACCGCCGAACCAGCCAAGGGCGTGATCACACCTGGAACCAGCATTAATAGCGAAGCGATCGCCGGCCAGCGAAGATTGGCATCGTTGTAGCCACGGCGTGCAAGTCCTTGCGCAAACCAGGCACCCGCCAGAGCGCCAAGACTGCCAAACACCAGATAGGTCGCTCCAAACTTCAGACCGACTTCGCTCGCACTCACGTCGTGAATACGAATGAACATGCTCGGGTACCATGACATCAAGCCATAGCCGAATACCGATAACAAGGACACACCCCCAAACAATGCCGCATAGGCGCGCCGGTGTAGCCAAAGATAGGCAAGCGTGGCACGAAAGCTGGTGTCGCTGGTCGCACCGTTGGTCGCCTGCCTTCGCGCCGGTTCAGGAATGGTCAGTGTCAATATAGCGATAAGCAATCCTGGCAAACCCACCACGATAAACGTCAGCTGCCATGCTTCAAGATTCTTAAAAACCGGAATTGACGCTACCCAGCTATTGCCAATAGTGTCCAGTACCGTTCCGCCAATAAGGTAGGCAAGCCCGCCTCCCAGGGTGATGCCTGTCGAAAATATGGCCATGGCCTGCGGTAGCCGGGACGGAGGAAACAGATCCGCCAGCATGGAGTAAGCGGCTGGCGACAGCGCCGCTTCGCCCACGCCTACTCCAACTCGCGCCATAAACAGGGACGCGTAGTTTTTTGCCAGGCCACACAAGCAGGTCATCGCGCTCCAAAGCGCAATGCCAATGCTGATGATTACGGTACGCCGCCGCGTGTCCGCCAGCCTGGCGATAGGTATACCCATCAAGGTATAGAACAGCGCAAAAGCCATCCCTTGCAGTAAGCTGACTTCAAAATCCGTTATTCCGAGATCCGCCTTCATCGGTTCGACCAACAAGCTGAGAACCTGGCGATCAATGAACGAAAAGATATACGCCAGCAATAATACTGCCAGCGCGTAGTTCGCGGTCAGCCGGCTTGGGTAGCTTTCTTTTTGCAGCGCACTCCTTTCCGACACGGCGCTACCAGTCCATCACGCTTTTGACAAAGGGCACGGTGAGCTTGCGCTGATGCACCAGGGTTTCCCGATCAAGCGTATGCAGTATGCTCATTAAATTATTCATGCCCCGGTCGGCGCGGGTTAATACATAGCTCGCCACATCATCGCTCATCAAAAAGCCAAGCAGGCGGGCTCGATCCATAAGGCAATGCTTGCGTTCATCGTCGTTAAGCCCTGACAACTGATAGACAAGCGCGGCGTTTAAACGTGATTTTAAATCGGGTAATGCCACTGCGAGCTGCGCTGGTGGTCGCTTTGCACTGATGAGTAAACGTTGCCCGAGCGGCTGTCCACGATTGTATAAATGAAACAAGGCCTTAGCCCAATGAGCATCTTGCAGTACGATTTCCGCGTCATCAATGGCTAACAAGTTGACTGATTCAAGACCTTCTAGCAATGCATCGGGATTATTGTTCTGCAACTCTGTCATGGGCAAATAAGCCGCGCTGGTGCCAGACTCATTGACTGCGGTACAACTTGCCTCCAGCAGATGGCTTCGACCGGTCTGTGTCTCACCGTGCAGCCAAAACACTGCTGCGGCTGGTACGGAACAAAAATCCTTGAGCGCGGAGATCAACTCCTGATTTTTCTCACCAACATGGAAATTGGCGAAATCGGAGTGTTCACGCAGTGAAAGGCCGAGTACGAGCTGTTTCAACTTGTATTCGAATGGTTTGATGCCGGCGTATTGCCTTCATGCCCATAAATAGCACTGCTCTTGTACTGCATGTGCATATGCCGCAATAGCACCATAATAACCGCTGCCACGGGAAGCGCGAGCAAAACACCCACAAAGCCGGCGAGCTGACCACCGGCCAGTATCGCAAATATCACCGCAACCGGGTGCAAACCGATTCGATCACCGACCAGCAGCGGCGTAAGAATCATACCCTCAAGCGCCTGCCCAACACCGAATACGGCCACCACCCCGAGTAAATGAACCCAGTCGCCAAACTGAACCATGGCAGCAATACTTGCCGCCGTAATACCAATAATGAACCCCATGTAGGGCACCACCGACGCAAGCCCGGCCAGCATGCCCAGCAACAGCGCAAGATCAATACCGACAAAAAGCAAACCCACTGTATAGATCACACCAAGTAAAAACATAATCAGCAGTTGGCCACGTAAAAAAGCGCTAAGTACGTCGTCACACTCACCGGCGAGATGAACAACCGTGGGTTCAATGCGGCGCGGTAACGCGTCCCGTATGCGGGCCATCATAATGTCCCAGTCTCGCAGCAAGTAGAACGCAACCACCGGAATCAGTATCAGGTTGGCAAACCAACCAAGAAAGGCAAGGCTGGACGAGGTGACCGACTTCATAACAATTTTTGCCACATTGCCGGCTTTTTGCCAGTGATTTGCAATGATGTTTTTTGCCTCATCGAGCGGCAACTCGTACTGCGGAATATTGAACGTATTGCCCAGCCACGGCAGTGCCACGGTTTGGAACCACTCCATGGTTTGTGGTAATCGGCCAATCAGAGAGTCAAGCTGACGTCCCAGCAAGGGGACCAGTAATATAATGACCAGGATCAGTAGAGAGGTCATAACCACGAATACAACACTGACCGCTGATGTTCGCCCCAGCCCCATTGCTTCGAGCCTGTCGGCTAATGGGTCGCCAAGATACGCGCACAAGACCCCGACAAGAAACGGCGCCAGTATGGGTTTTAACAGATAGACGAACAATAAAAAGCCGCCTATGAAGGCTGCCACCATCCAGCGTTGCGAGGTACTGATCACCTGTTCATTCATCAGACGAATTCTCGATGTTAACCGCCGCGCGTGTTAAACACGTATTGCAATAATCCGTACGCATCATCAACCGGAGCAGGTTGTAATACCTGTTGTTGCGCCAGAGACTCGATAAACTGCTGCTCTGTTCCTTGCAGCTCAAGCTCAAACACAGCTCGACCTGGTGCCACTTCGATCACATTCGCAGCCCGAACCAGTGCATTACTCTGCAAGTGCTTCAAGGTACGGCCATAACTGTCGAAATCATCGATGTCGGCCACCTGAATGCGTAGCTGCGTGGCCTCACCACCCTGGATTTGCACTGAGTAACGGTCTGATAACACATCGGCCAGAGAATCGACAGCACTGGCGACATAGGTTTCTGAATCGCCTCGCTGACAGTTCAATCGCTGCGCATCGGTTTGACTTAAGTACAGACATCGACCGGCCCACTGCTCGACAGTCTCCCCGTCTTCCACATTTTCCCGAATGTAGATACTGCTGGCAAACACGGCGGGTTCGCTGTAGCGGGCCGTCGCTTCACGAATTGCATCCACCTCCAGCAGCCTAAGCGCTTCCACGGAAAGGTCTGCGCGTTGATCAGGCCAGCGAACTGGCACGCCGCGCCTGGCCATTTGCTCTTCTACCAACTGGCTTATTGTTGGTTGCGTATCCGGTCGCAAGATGAACTTGTCGCGACCCTGATGCACGGCGACCCACAATAACACCGTGGGCCTACCTGACACCCACATTGGCAGCTCTGCTCTGCGAAGCAAGCCTTGCACCAACTCCGGATCAAATTGCAACTGTAAAGCCAATTTGTCTTCACTTTGGCGCTCATAACTGAAACTGCGCAGATAGCGGTCAGCTGCCTTCAGCGCTCGTTGGATCTCGGGCTCGGAAACAGCTGACCTCTGGCCAGACAGTCGGACAATAACCGTGCCCAAACCAAGCTTGATGCCATCTTCACGGTCTTCCATGGATTGTGATTCGACCGCCACATTCGCTTGGTACATATCGGCACCCACTGCCGAAAATCCCAATGGGCTGATCATGCACAATGCAATACCAAGGACCATCGCTGTGTTTTGAACAATTTGACTGGGCACCCTATTCACCTATTCTTCGCTACTTGGCGCATTGTATCAGTTGAGTGTTGGTGCACACACGGCATAGCTGCGGTAAAATAACGAACCAACCTTCTGCGCCCGCGCATTTTACCCCCGGATATCAGCATGACCGAACCAACCCCTCTTAGCTACAAAGACGCGGGCGTTGACATCGATGCAGGCAATGCGCTCGTAGAGCGCATCAAGCCGATCGCCAAACGCACTATGCGCCCGGAGGTGATGACAGGCCTGGGCGGGTTTGGCGCTTTATTCGAGTTAAAGAACGATTACAAACAGCCGGTACTGGTGTCTGGTACAGACGGTGTGGGCACCAAGCTAAAACTGGCTATGGCAATGGGAAAACACGACAGCATCGGCATCGATCTGGTCGCAATGTGCGTCAACGATCTGCTGGTGACCGGGGCAGAACCCTTATTTTTCCTGGATTATTACGCCAGTGGAGAGCTTGATGTAGATACCGCAGCCGACGTGGTTTATGGCATAGGGCGCGGCTGTGAACTGTCTGGCTGTGCACTGGTGGGCGGTGAAACCGCAGAGATGCCCGGCATGTATGCGAAAGGCGATTATGATCTGGCTGGTTTTTGTGTTGGCGTGGTTGAAAAAGAACAATTGATCGACGGCAGTAAGGTACAGGCCGGCGATGCACTGATTGGCATAGCCTCAAGCGGCCCACACTCGAACGGGTACTCGCTGATTCGTGCCCTGCTGAAACGTTCAAATGCCGCACTTGATTCTGAATTTGAAGGCACAACACTGGGAGAGGCTTTGTTGGCACCCACCACCATTTACGTCAAGCCAGTGCTGGACCTGCTGCAATTAGTTCGCATCAATGCGATGAGCCACATCACTGGTGGTGGTCTCAGCGAAAATATACCTCGCGTTCTACCCGAACACGTATCCGCCCGCATCGATCTCGGCAGTTGGTCACTACCGCCAATTTTTGAATGGCTGCAAAACGAAGGCTCTATCAGCCAGCGGGAAATGCTGCGTACCTTCAATTGCGGCGTTGGCATGGTGCTGTGCGTTCCCGCGGAACACACTGAGCAAAGCATAGTGAATCTGCAACAAAGTAATTTGCATGCCTGGCAGATTGGCGAGCTTGTGAATCGTGCGCCAGGTGCTGCTGCTATTGAGTTTCAGTCATAGCCTCTGACCGAGACTGAGCATGTCGCGCCAACGAATAGTCGTACTTATTTCGGGTAGCGGCAGCAACCTGCAAGCCTTGCTTGACGCCAGCGCGGGCAAACATGCAGCCGGCTTGCCACTGGACGCCGATATTGCCGCTGTAATCAGTAACCGGCCAAACGCCTATGGCCTGGAACGTGCCCGCAATGCCGGTGTTGAAGCGATCAGCCTGGACCATACACAATTCGACGACCGGCACAGTTTCGATGCAGCGCTGATCAGGCAAGTCAGCGAATATTCAGCTGACCTGGTTATACTTGCAGGGTTCATGAGAATTCTGACACCGGTTTTTCTTACGCCGCTGCGAGGTAAAATGCTCAATATTCACCCATCATTACTGCCAAAATACGCGGGCTTGCACACGCACCAAAGAGCCATTGACGCGGGTGATGTGGAGCACGGCGCCACGGTCCATTTCGTGACCGAAGAGCTCGATGGTGGGCCCGCCGTTGTGCATGCTGCCGTGCCCGTTCTGAAGAACGACAGTGCAGAAACATTGGCGCAGCGAGTTCTTGAAAAAGAGCACCTGATTTTCCCGCTGGCCGCGCAATGGTTCGTAAGCGATCGATTGGTATTGACCAATCGCGGTGCCGAGTTGGATGGTGAGCTGTTACCATCCGGGGGTGTTCGCTTTAATGACGAGCGAGAACATTAAACCATGCCAGTATTTAGTCACGCATTACTACACGGCGCTGCTTTGCTGCTTGCCGTGACAAGCTTGCCGATGTTCGCTCAGGGCAATCCAGTTACTGACAGTTACACCGCTGAGTACCAGGCCGAGATCAAGGGCCTGAATGTGCGCATGCACAGGAGCTTCACTGTAGCTGGCAATCACGCAAAAATTGAAATGAACGCGCAGAAGCTTATATTCAAGATAAGC
Organism: Gammaproteobacteria bacterium; assembly: GCA_030429735.1. GTDB lineage: Bacteria > Pseudomonadota > Gammaproteobacteria > Pseudomonadales > JAUIET01 > JAUIET01. The sequence continues at coordinate 550,472 of JAUIET010000002.1, read as the reverse complement.
GAGTCCAGCGAGTTAGAGATTCAGCAAGATGGCGTACTTAGAGTACAAACCTACACACACAACCGCCGCAATCTTGGTGAGCGGCACAATAGAGACCTGGTTTTCGATTGGCGCACCAACACGGTCAGTGACACATTGCGACCGGACCAGGACGCGCTTGCCTTGCAGTTTCCGGTCTTTGATAAAGTCAGTTACCAAGAGCAATTTCGCCTGGACCTGATGGCAAACCCTTCCCAGACGCGCTTTGAGTATTACACCACGGATGGCGAAACCACCAAGCTTTATGCGTTTGACAAAGTTGCTGAAGAGATAATAAACACCCCGCTTGGCGAATTGTCTACTGTGAAATTCAAGCGCGACAGGGGCCCGAACAGCAGCCGCGAAACTTACATCTGGTTTGCCAAAGATCTGGGCTATTTGCTGGCGCAACTGGACCAGATAAAAGACGGAAAACTCGAACGACTGGTGCTGCGAAATGCCAGCATCAATGGCAAGAAAGTCAGCGGGCGCTAACGCGCCCGTTCCAATACCGAGCGATGGAAATCTGCGTCGCTTAAGCCCACAGAAAATTTATAATCTTTCCATATCAAATCGGTGCTTTTGCCGGTTTGCTGATTGGTCATCACCAGTTTATGGGCACGCCAGAACCTGTCTTTGTATTGCCGATAATCCTGTGACTCCATTACTTTTAGCAAGCCGTCACGGCGGTCGTAAAACTCGATCTTATGGTTGCGAAGTTCCACTTTGTCTACCCATAAAATTTGCCGTTTGTAACCGGAAAATTCGTCTTTTGGGTACGCCTCGACAACATACATGTCCAGATCATTGAGTGTTTCGTCTCGCAGGTATTTATAGTCATACTTCTCAACTTGCGATGATGACATGTCTTCGTAGGTGAATTCACTGCCCATGAATCGCCCGGTTTTGTTCTTTGAGGAGATCCGTTTAACCCGTCTCAGCGCCGGTAGATAAATCCACTGGTCATCAGGCTCCAAGGCATGCGAGTGATTCAAAAAAGTAACGCCTTGCACATCCCGGGGCTGGTCGAATATTGTCAACCCCTTGTCGCCGTCATCCAGCACCTCCAGCAATTTAAATCTGAGCCGGCGAACCGTTTCCTGGCCATTTGCGCGGCGTAAAATCATTTCCATTTCCGCCTCGGAATCACCCCAGCCTGTGTCTTTGCGGTCCATGGCAACCGCAATCGCCAGACCTTTTTCTTCAGCTGTTGTTGCCTCTTCTATGCTGGGCACATGGGCCCACTTGTCAGAGCTTGCCACTGCGCTAACCGTCACTAACGAAAGTGCGAGCATAAAACTGCCAAGCACTCTGCTCAACGCTGGGGTTGTTAACCTTGTCATATCAAATACCCTGCTCAATGTTGCAATAGCTCATGAATAATCATCGTGCCCGGGCGCGGTTGTCCGCGGGTATATGTCATCGACTCAGGCTTTGGGTAGCGTTACACCGGTTTGCCCTTGATACTTCCCGCCCCTGTCCTTGTAGGTGACATCGCACTGCTCATCACTTTCGAAAAACAGCATTTGAGCAACGCCCTCATTGGCATAGATTCTGGCCGGCAAGCTGGTCGTGTTAGAAAACTCCAGCGTGACGTGCCCTTCCCATTCGGGCTCCAGCGGCGTCACATTGACAATTATGCCGCACCGCGCATAGGTTGATTTACCCAGGCAGATAGTCAACACATTGCTGGGGATGCGGAAATACTCAACAGTGCTGGCAAGAGCGAATGAGTTTGGCGGGATAGTGCACACATCATCAACCACATCGACAAAACTTCGCTCGTCAAAGTGTTTAGGATCTACAATCGCCGAGTTAATATTGGTGAACACCTTAAATTCACGGGCACAACGCACGTCGTAACCATAACTGGACGTGCCATAGGAAATGACCCGTCCGGCGTCGGACTCGCGAACCTGCCCTGCCTCAAACGGCTCGATCATGCCTGCTGCCGCTTTATCGCGAATCCATCGGTCTGACTTGATACTCATACGCTACTCGCTCGTGAGCAGCGCTGGCTGCTCTGTATTTTGATACCATGCTATTGTATCAGGCAGGCCCGCTTATCATAAGTAAGCATCAGTAATGTGCATACGTAATAGGACGAAAATTGCAAAAAAACGCCACTAAAAAGATAGCGGTTGAGCCCGCCAACGCCCGCCAGGTTGATTTGATGCAAGCGGTACGTGAAGGCGGTGGTGAGCCGGTACCGGTTGCAGATGCCAGCGCGTTAATCTGGGGTGATGAAAACCTGTCTGAACTCACCTCTTTGTTGCACGATGGTTTGGAATGGGTGCAGCTACCCTGGGCCGGAATCGAACCCTTTATTGAGGTTCTGGACCACAAGCGCCAATGGACCTGTGGCAAAGGGGTGTATGCCAGACCCGTCGCTGAACACGTACTGGCGTTGATGCTTGCCGGCCTGCATCATTTACACGCCTATGCCCAAGAGCGCAGCTGGGCAAAACCCGCCGGGCAGAACTTGTATGGCAAACGCGTACTTATCCTCGGCGGCGGGGGAATAACCGAAGAATTGCTGCCCATGCTGGCAACCATGGGTTGTGAAAGCGTGGTACTGCGGCGCAGCAGCAAGCCCTTGAACGGCGTGCGGTGTGTGCAACCGTCTGCTCTACACGAGGAACTCGCGGAGGCTGACATTGTGGTGCTGGCGCTTGCCCTCACCGAAAGCACGCGCGGAATGATTGGCGAGCAGGAATTGGCTCTAATGAAGCCTGACGCATGGCTAATCAACGTGGCGCGCGGTGCGCACATTGACACCGATGCCCTGGTGCAGGCCTTGCAGCAAGGAAACATTGGCGGCGCGGCTCTGGATGTTACCGACCCGGAGCCTTTGCCCGACAACCATCCACTATGGACTTGTGACAACTGCCTGATCACTCCGCACGTTGGAAACACGCCTGAAGTGGGCATACGCCTGCTAAGCGACCATGTCAGGGAGAACACCCGGCGTTATCTCGCCGGGGAACCCCTTCTGGCGCCAGTTGATGTAGACGCCGGCTATTAACGCAGGCTCAGCTAGCGGGCCGCCAGCCACTGCTCCAAGTCATCGGCTGTTCCAATACGCTCGCCATTAACATACACCTGGGGTGTGGTTTCCTGACCGGTTACCGCGCCCAGTGTACTCAGACTCAAGCCACCAGTGCCCAGTTTGATCTCTTCGAAATTAAGCCCGGCATCGTGCAACGCCTTTTTTGCACGCTCGCAGTGCCCGCACCCTGGCTTGCTAAACAGTGTCACTTTGGCCGGTGGTTCAGCATTGGCGTTGATATAATGCAGCATAGTGTCGGCATCAGAGACCTCAAATGGATCCCCTGGAACGTCCGGCTCGATGAACATTTTATCGATCACACCGTCCTTGACCAACATCGAATAACGCCAGGATCGCTTGCCAAAGTTAAGATCGTCTTTGTCAACCAGCATACCCATTGCGTCAGTAAATGCCCCATTCCCGTCTGGCAGAAAGGTGATGTTATGCGCTTGCTGTTCGCGCTGCCAGCTGTCCATCACAAACGGATCATTAACCGATACACAGATTATTTCATCAACACCGTTGGCCTTGAACGTGGATGCTAGTTCATTGTAACGTGGCACATGCGTTGACGAGCAGGTGGGCGTAAATGCACCCGGCAGGGAAAAAACAATTACGTTACGTCCCGCGAACAATTCACGTGTATGGCACTCCTGCCATTCGCCCCCGGCTCTGCACCGTAATGTTAGCTCGGGCGCACGCTGGCCTTCTTTGTTTACCAGTGTATGTGTTGTCATTGTTTCACTCCTTAAATGTAAGCAACAACACCAGTCTAAGGGCAGCCTTAATATAAATAAAATATTATATTTAAATAATATTGATATATTTTATATATCAATAAGGTTATACTGCACTGTGAAGAGCCCGGCCCGGTTTTATTGCCAGGCTTATGTCTCAGCAGACTGCCCGCACCGGAGGGTGACCAATGAAAAACATGCCCACCACGCGCCAGCTCCAGTATCTGCTGGCCCTTGATGAACACCAACACTTCGGTCGCGCTGCTGAACAGTGTTTTATCTCTCAATCCGCGTTCAGCATTGCAATCCGGGAATTGGAATCCGTGCTGGACTGTCAATTGTTTGAACGTACCAACCGCAGCGTCAAGGTCACTGAAGTCGGCAAAGACATTGTAGCCAGAGCGCGGGATGTACTCAGCCGACTGGAGGACCTCAGCGACGCCGCACGTCGGCAAACGAACCCGCTGCAGGGCTCAATACGCTTGGGCGTTATTCCAACCATCGCCCCCTTTTTCCTGCCCAGAGTGCTAACCCCTCTGCAAAAAGCCTTCCCTGATCTGGAACTGATCCTCAGGGAAGAACAAACCGCAGCGGTCTACGCATCTCTTATGTCGGGCAAGCTCGACATGATTCTGGTCGCGCTTCCGTACGAGCTGCCGGGCACTCGCACCGCCAAGTTGTTTGACGACCCCTTCCACCTCGCCTTTCGGCAAGGCAGTCGCTGGATGCCTGATCCTGGTGGCAAACAGCAAGCTGTGTCGGGCAAACTACCCGATGAAGCAATTATTCTGCTGGAGGATGGCCATTGTTTGCGTGACCATGCTCTCAGTCAATGCCGTTTGCAAGGGCCAAGACAACAATCCCAGCTCAGCCGCTTTTCATCAACAAGCATCACCACGCTGTTGCACATGGTGGCACAAGACCTGGGCATGACTTACATTCCCGAAATGGCTTTGGGTAGCCCCCTACTGGACAGCCTGCACATTGCCACTAGACCGATGCCTTCCTCAAGTCGCCGCGGTATTGGTATTGCCTGGCGCGAGGGAACTGCATTTGGCGATGTTTACGGCGAATTTGCACAAAAACTAGCCAGCATTTATCTGGCAGAAACCTGAACGGCCCGTTGGTTCCAGACACCCGGTCAACGGGTGGCGCCATGTGCTACCGTTAATACATGTTGCAACGCAAAGGGACTCGCCGTTGAAACCGTATATTCACGCGCTAAGCGCGCTCTTTCTGATGGCCAGCTGCAGTGGCGGCGGAGGCGACGGTCAAAGCACTGGAGCGAATAGCTCTGGCAACCCACCCACGCCTGCGGTAAATCGCGGACCTGATGCGACAATCACCACACCAGGCAATGGCATGATGGCCAGCACGGCCACGCTCGACGTACTGGGAACCGCCAGCGACGACGATGGTGTTTCTTCCGTCACCGTGAACGGCGTCGCGGCATCCAGCGACAACGAATTTGCGCAATGGCGCGCGGAGGTGCCACTGCTGGAGGGCATGAATTCAATTACTGTGGCTACCACAGACACCCTGGGCAACCGCAATGATGCCGCCGCGCAAGTAAGCATTGAGCGCGGTTTTTTGTTCGACAAAGCAGAGAACATTGTGCTTGACCCGGAACGACGCAACGCCATTCTCGTCGACGAGAGCAACAGAGTCCTAATGAAAATTGATGCGGAAACCAGAATGCGGTCTGAGTTTTCTGGCCCTGGTGCCGGTTCAGGCCCCCAATGGAGCATGCCGCTGGAGCTGTTGCTTGATGACGAACGCGATCGTGCACTGGTGTTTGATAGCGGCTTAAATGCTTTGTTGGCGGTTAATCTGGCCAATGGCGATCGATATGTGCTGTCTTCTGACTCCGTTGGGTCCGGGCCATCGTTGGCAGGCGCTAGCATGTTTTCACTGGACCCGGCGCTGCCGCAGATTTACGCACTCAGCGACACCGAGCTGCTATCGATCAACCTGGTCAACGGCGATCGCGACGCCATACCGCTCAGCGGTGCCAACATCGAATCGCCACGCAGCAGTCGAATCGACAAACCCAACAACCGTCTGCTGGTAAGCGCGCCAAGCAATATTTTCGCCATTGATCTGACATCCGGGCGCAGCACCCCGTTAATGATCCCGTAGCTGGCGCTATTCAATACGCACGCTCTGCATTATAGTGCCGCGTCTGTTGATGCTGACGTTTCCCGATGTCCCCACCCATGCCTGCCAGTAGTTACCACCGCGGCGTCGCTCTGGCCGTTATTGCAGGGATAATACTGTCTACGCTGGGTATAGGCGTGCGCTTGCTCGAACAGGCCAGCGGCATGCAAATCATTTTCTACCGTGCGATTGGCTTGCTGCTGTTCATGGGCTCCGTTGTCATCATTCGACATCGCGGAAAATCACGCCGAACACTGTTGGACAGTGGTTGGCTGGGCATTGGCGCTGCGCTGGCCTATACGGGCGCTTCAATCGCGATCATCTTTGCGTTACTGAACACAACCGTGGCCAACACCATGTTTGTGGTATCACTGGCACCGCTGTTTGCCGCCCTGGCGGGCTGGCTGTTTTTGCGCGAGAGTGTGCCATTCAGAACCTGGGTGGCACTGAGCCTGGCGCTTACCGGTGTATTGATCATGATCAATGGTGGTCTCAGCACCCAAGGTTTGATTGGAATTGGCTTCGCGCTGGGCATGGCTATTTGCTATGGGACCTTTTCTGTATGCCTCAGAGCCGGCAGGGATATAGACATGTTGCCTCCAGTTTGCCTTTCCGCGGCAACGCTGGGGGTTATTGGCTGGTGTTATGCAGATTCGTTACACCTGCCAACACAGGATATAATTCTATGCTTGGCGATGGGAGCCTTCCAATTGGGTCTCGGCAGCTTGTTGTTGACCTTTGCGGCGCAAACCGTCCCGGCAGCACAAATCACATTGCTGGCTATGCTTGAGGTTGTATTGAATCCGATTTGGGTTTGGCTCGGCGTTGGTGAAGTGCCAGCCACGTATACGCTTGCTGGTGGTGCACTGATTATTGGCGCCATCGTTTACCAGGCCATGGATAGCCACCAACGAGCGCAGTAACCGACAGAAAATCGCTTTAGACATTAACAGGAAGAGCTTGAGTATCATGATTGAATCGAAAAACGACGTTTATGTATTGGCCGCAGCGCGCACCGCCATTGGCAGCTTTGGTGGTCAGTTGAAGGATCAATCACCGGCGGACCTTGGCGAACACGTCACCCGTGCAGCGCTTGAGCGCGCCGGCGTTCCCGCTGACGATGTGCAATCCAATGTCGTCGGCCACGTGATTCGAACAGTCACGCGAGACGCGTATATAGCGCGGCGAATTGCACTGCAAGCCGGACTTCCTGTATCAACCCAGTCGCTGACCTTGAACCGATTGTGCGGCAGCGGGCTCGAAGCCATTGTGTTTGCAACCCAGCAACTGCAGCTTGGCGAAGTTGATGTCGCCGTTGCGGGTGGTGCGGAATCCATGAGCCAATCGGGACACCTGTTAACCACCAACCGTTGGGGTCAACGCATGGGTGATGTGACCATGCTGGACGAGTTAACCGGCGTGCTCAGCGACCCATTCAGCGGCAGCCATATGGGCATAACCGCCGAAAACCTCGCCGAGAAATACAGCATCAGTCGTGAACAACAAGATGACTTCGCCTTGCAAAGCCAGCAACGCGCCGCAAATGCGATTGAACAAGGCTATTTTAAGGAGCAGATCGCGCCCTATGAGATCAAAACCCGCAAAGGTAGCGTGGTGTTTGATACCGATGAATTTGTTCGCGGGGATACCACGCTGGAAGGCCTTGGCAAACTAAGACCCGCGTTCAAGAAAGAGGCTGGCACAGTGACCGCCGGCAACGCTTCCGGCATCAATGATGGGGCTGCCATGGTAGTACTGGCCAGTGCTGAGAAAGCCTATTCATTTGGCGGCAAGCCAATGGCCAAGATCATTTCGTATGGACGTGCTGGCGTATCGCCAGACATTATGGGCATTGGTCCGGTTGGCGCGTCCAAAACAGCATTGGAACGTGCGGGCTTGAGCATCAATCAGCTCGACGTGATCGAGTCCAATGAGGCATTTGCTGCGCAGGCGTTGTCGGTGTCTCAAGAGCTTGGGTTTCCTGATGATAAAACCAACCCGAACGGAGGCGCTATAGCGCTTGGTCACCCGATTGGCGCCAGTGGCGCGGTGATATTTACGAAAGCACTGTATGAACTGCACCGTATCGGCGGCCGCTATGCACTGATCACATTGTGCATTGGCGGTGGTCAGGGAATCGCAGCGATTATAGAAAGAGTGTAATGCCCCCGCTCCCTGGCGGAGTCTACAATATTAGCTCGCGAATTAACGAGAGCTGATCATGTGGGACCTGACGGGAAAAACGGCACTGGTGACTGGTTCAGGCAGTGGCATGGGGCAAGGCATGGCGAAACAACTGGCCTTGCAAGGTGCGCATGTTATCGTCAATGACCTGTTTGTCGACAAAGCCGAACATTCTGCGCAAGGGCTTCGCGCGCAAGGCCTGAGCGCAAGCACCCGTGTTTTTGATGTCACCGATCCTGCAGCGGTTCGCGCCAGCATTGCAGAAGCCGAAGCCGAATTCGATGGCATTGATATTATGGTGTGCAATGTCGGTAACGCCGGGGCTGAGCACATGGAGCAAGCCCACTTCAAAGACTCCTTACCCGAAAACTGGACCAAGTTTATTGATGTAAATTTATACGGTGTGATGCATTGCACTCACGCAGTACTGCCGGGCATGTGTGAGCGCGGCTGGGGCAGAGTCATCAGTATCTCATCCGGTGCTGGGCGCACAGGTTTGAACATAGGTGTATCAATTTACGGTGCGGCAAAAGCGGGGTCGATCAACCTGATGCGGCACATCTCACAGGAAGTGGCCGCGCATGGTGTGACCTGTAATGCCATTGCACTCGGCTTGATGAACACCGTTCCCGAGGAGTTCGCAGCGCCTGTTATCAAGAGCATTCCATGCGGTCGGCTGGGTACGCCCGAAGACGCCGGTAACATGGTGGGCTTCCTCGCCGCCAAAGAGTCAGAGTGGATCACAGGTCAATTATTCTGCGTTGATGGCGGCTCGGCGCCTTATTGAACATCGCTGAGCCGCGACTTATTCTTCAAACATCATGCGAGCGAAACGGATAAAAACTACTTTTGATATACAACGCAAACCGTTGATAATTAATGGAATATAATGTCACACTTCAGCTGATATCGAGGTCTTTGCCGTAATAGCAAGTTACCGCAAACCGCTGTGGCATTTGCTTTACCAAAGCAATCTCAGCACGGACAGAAACTTACAATAACCAGTAAGCGATCAAACCCGCTGCGCCACCCACCAGCATCGCATCACGAAACACAGGGAAACCACCGCCAAAGCCGTGCATCAGTGCTGCCATGGGGTCTTTGTTCTCGCGCGCATGCAGAATCACGGGCCACTCCAGCTTCGCGACGAATCCAGCGGCTGCAATCGCACTTGAGAGAAGAGCAACTCTATGCGGTTCATCCATTGGAATCGCCAGCGCGATCAAGGTTATCGCCAGGAAGTTCCCCAGCGTTCCCCCATAGCTCATCGCCAGAAAATGCTCATTGGTATTGCTCTTAAAATCGAAGTCGTACGCCAACAACGTGGGCTCTGCCTTCAATGGGGCTTTGGCGCCAGACCAGCGGGCGCCGAGAAAATGCCCCCATTCATGCATTAAATGCGCGAAGCCAATACCCGCCAGCACCGCAGCCAGCACCGCAAAGCCTCTTGCCACGCCCAGGTCGGTCAGCGTTGCCCAACTGTCGGCCGCGGCAAACAGAATGATCACCCCCAACAGCCCCAGCCCATGCCAGCGCCCCTGCGTTAACGCCGCCTGCAGCTGCGGGTCTATATCTTTGGCGGCTGCCTCAAAATCCAGCGGACCATCACTATTATCGGTTGAATCCATACTGCTTGCTCCGGGTGGTCAGTCGTTTGTTACTTTGATATCCGGGAACTGCTTAACAGGTGACTCACGCTCGCCGAGCACCTGCATAAGTCCATCGGCAAGTTTAAGATAGGTTGCGGCCACCGCACTGTCCGGATCAACCGTCACAGCGGGCCGACCAGCATCTGTGTTTTCCCGAATGCTTCGATTAAGCGGCAATGACCCGAGCAAGCGAGTGTCGTAACGCGCAGCGATTTTCTCGCCACCACCGGACCCAAACAGATGGTCCGTATGCCCGCACTCGCTACAGATATGCACGGCCATGTTTTCCACAATGCCCAGCACCGGTATATTTACCTTCGTGAACATCTCTATCCCCTTCACTGCATCCAGTAAGGCAATGTCCTGAGGCGTAGTCACAATAATCGCACCGGCAACCGGCACCTTCTGCGACAGTGTCAGTTGGATGTCACCCGTACCCGGCGGCATATCAATAATCAGCACATCCAGGTCACCCCAATCAGTTTGCAATAGCATTTGCTGCAAAGCACCACTGGCCATAGGCCCTCGCCAGACCATTGGCGTGGATTCCGTCACCAAAAACGCCATAGACATTGCCGCCAGGCCAAGCGCCTCTACCGGCACAAACCACTGCTGCTCATTTACCATGCGAACCTCAGGGCGGGTGCCCTCCGGCAGACCCAGCATCAACTGCTGACTGGGCCCGTAGATATCCGCATCCAGCAAGCCTGTTTTAACACCACGCTGCGCCAGTGCAGCGGCAAGGTTAACCGAGGTAGTCGATTTACCAACCCCGCCTTTCCCTGAAGCAACCGCAACAATATGCTTGACCGATTCTATTCCACTCACGTAATTCTCACCATCCGACTCTATCGCAATAAAAGGGCAAACCAGCTATAGTGACCGGCTGTTTTCCCAACCAGCATTGTACCTGATTGCATCCACATGGCTTCTGAATCTTTGTCCAGCCCCCGTCAAATTCTGGTGACCAGTGCACTGCCGTACGCCAATGGACCACTGCATCTTGGCCATTTGCTGGAAGCGATTCAAACCGATATTTGGGTCAGGTTCCAACAGCAGCGTGGCCACAACTGTGTATACGTCTGCGCCGATGACGCCCATGGTACGCCGATTATGCTGCGCGCCGAACAAATGGGCATCACCCCTGAACAGCTGATCGCTGATATTCAAGCCGACCATCAGCGAGACCTGAAAGCGTTTCATATCGCGCACGACAACTACTACACCACGCATTCGGATGAAACCCGCGAACTGGCGCAAAGCATTTACCAGCGGCTCAAGGCAAACAACCACATAGCCGTTCGCTCGATCGTACAGGCCTTCGACCCGGAAAAGCAGTTGTTTCTGTCAGACCGCTACATCAAAGGAACGTGCCCAAAATGCAAAACCGCTGACCAATACGGTGATAATTGCGAGGCCTGCGGCCACACCTACGCGCCCACTGACTTAATTGACCCCATCTCGGTTTTGTCTGGTGCAACTCCGATTGAGAAAGAATCAGAGCACTACTTCTTTAAACTGCCTGAATTTACCGAGCTGTTAAAAGACTGGACCCGCAGCGGTCGGCTGCAAGACCAGATTGCCAATAAACTCAGCGAGTGGCTGGACAGCGGTTTGCAGGAGTGGGACATTTCCAGAGACGCCCCCTACTTCGGCTTCGAGATCCCCGACGCACCGGGCAAATACTTCTATGTCTGGCTGGATGCACCGATTGGTTACATGGGCAGTCACGCCAATTTGCTGAGCCGCACTGGCGGAGACTTCAACGAGTACTGGGGCAAGGAGTCAAACGCAGAGCTCTACCATTTTATTGGCAAAGACATTATCAACTTCCATTGCCTGTTCTGGCCCGCCGTTTTACACAGCGCCGGCTACCGCCTGCCCAGCGGCGTGTTCGTGCATGGCTTTCTAACCGTGAATGGCACCAAAATGTCGAAATCACGCGGCACGTTTATCAAAGCCGCAACGTATCTCGAATGTCTGCAGGCCGATTATCTGCGCTACTACTTTGCCGCCAAACTGGGCTCAGGTGTTGACGACATAGATCTCAACCTGGAAGACTTCCTCCAGCGCGTGAATTCCGACCTGGTCGGTAAAGTGGTCAATATAGCCAGCCGTTGCGCAGGCTTTATCAGCAAGCGCTTTGACGGCACCTTGTCTGAGCAGTGCAGCGAGCCGGCATTACTTGGCGAATTCATTGCCGCAAGCGACGACATCGCCGCGTTGTTTGAAGCCCGCGAGTACAGCAAAGCCATTCGCGCCATCATGTCCCTGGCCGATCGCGCCAATCAATACATAGACAGCCACAAGCCCTGGGAACTTGCCAAAGACCCGGCCAACGCGCAACAGGTGCACGATGTCTGCTCAACCGGTATCAACCTGTTCCGCTTACTGATCGCCTACCTGAAACCTGTTATTCCAGAAACAGCTGCGAAAGCGGAAGCGTTTCTGAACCTGGAACTGGCTTGGCCCCGCGCAGGCTGCGAACTGACCGGGCACAAAATCAATAAATTCAAGCCGCTGATAACGCGAATTGAACAAGCCCAGATTGACAAAATGGTGGACGCATCAAAAGAAAACAATGAACAGCCGACTGCCCCCGCAACATCGGCAACCGCCAGGCTGGAGAACGAAGACGTGAGCGAAAGCAATGAAATTACGATCGATGATTTCTTCAAGGTAGACCTAAGAGTGGCGCGCGTCATTGAAGCCGACCATGTGGAGGGCGCGGACAAACTACTGCAGTTGAAGCTGGATGTTGGCGACCATACCCGAACCGTATTTTCCGGAATCAAAAGTGCATACGCGCCAGAAGATTTGGTCGATAAGCTGGTGGTCGTGGTGGCAAACCTGAAGCCACGTAAGATGCGGTTTGGAACGTCTGAAGGCATGGTGCTGGCGGCGGCTGGTGATGACGGTGGCGATGAGGTTTGGATTGTTCAAACACCCGGAGCGGTTCCTGGGATGAAAGTGACATAGCAGCCCATGGGTTTATTTGAAGTCCGGATGCGGTTGCAATAGTCAAGACCGGGGCATTAGCACTGAACCAGAGCCGCTAATACTCCCTATGCCGGCACCAATCAACCACTGACCTTGGCTACCGCTGTGTTACAATAGCCGCGCCTTCAGCAGCATCTTACACATTAAGATCACCCTGTAAGCAATTGAATTTTATCTAATTACCTGCAAAGTCTCATGGAATACTTTAGTTTGCTGATCGGTGCCATACTGGTCAATAACTTCGTACTGGTGCAGTTCCTTGGCTTGTGCCCGTTCATGGGTGTGTCGAACAAACTTGAGACCGCCATTGGTATGGCGGCCGCCACCATTTTTGTGCTGACACTGTCTTCCGTTGTCAGCTACCTCACGTTCGCCTACTTGCTCAGCCCGCTTGGTCTGGAGTATCTCGACATTATTGCCTTCATTGTTGTAATCGCTGTTGTCGTGCAGTTCACCGAAATGGTCGTCAGGAAATCCAGCCCGTTGCTGCATCGCGTACTAGGGGTGTTCCTGCCCCTCATCACAACCAACTGTGCCGTACTCGGAGTCGCCCTGCTGAACATCAACAAACAGCATAATTTTATTGAGTCGCTGCTGTTCGGATTTGGCGCGGCGGTTGGTTTCTCGCTGGTGCTTATTCTGTTTGCCGCCATGCGCGAGCGCCTGAACGTAGCCGATGTACCGCAACCTTTTCAAGGGGCGTCTATCGGCATGATCACCGCTGGCTTGATGAGTCTCGCGTTTATGGGCTTTGCAGGACTCGTTTAAATGATGGAGTTTGCCACCGAATACCCGTTTTGGGTTGCCGTGATTGTGCTGCTCAGCATGTGCGCGATATTCGGCGGCTTACTCGGATTTGCCTCTATTAAATTCAAAGTTGAAGGTAATCCGATTGTTGATCAGATCAACGACATACTTCCGCAAACTCAATGCGGGCAATGCAGCTACCCCGGATGCAAACCCTATGCCGAAGCCATTGCCAACGGTGAAGCTATTAATAAATGCCCGCCAGGCGGTGAAGCCGGTATTCAGGCACTGGCTGACCTGCTGGACATGGAACCCATACCGCTGGACGCCGAACACGGTGCTGAAGCGGTGCGCACGGTGGCCTATATTCGCGAAGATGAATGCATAGGGTGCACCAAATGCATTCAGGCCTGCCCGGTAGATGCTATTTTAGGCGCGGCAAAATTGATGCACACGGTGATTGCCGATGAATGCACTGGCTGCGATTTGTGTGTTGAACCCTGCCCTGTTGATTGCATTGATATGCTGCCGATCGAAGTGGATCTCCAACATTGGGCTTGGGAGTTGCCCCCTAGTGCGGAGGCCAACTTGATTGTGACCGATCGCAATCCCCGAGTTAGTGGTGAAGCTGCATGAACGCACCACATAAAAAGGGGCAAACCTGGGATATTCACGGTGGTATTCATCCACCTGAAAACAAAACCCAAAGCCTCGGCAAGCCAATAATGCAGGCTGCGGTTCCTGCGCAATTGATCTTGCCTTTGTCGCAATCCATAGGTGCGCCCGCAGAGCCTTGTGTCGAGCCTGGTGAGCACGTACTGAAAGGTCAGCTGATTGCGCAAGCGGCTGGCTTTGTCAGCGTGCCACTGCACGCGCCCAGTTCCGGTCGAGTGACCGCCATTGAAGACAGACCGATTGCCCACTCATCAGGTATGAGCGCGCCCTGCATTGTGATTGATACTGATGGCGAAGACCGTTGGGGTGAGCGAACGCCGATCGCCGATTACACAGCCGTTGAACGCACGGAGCTGATTAATCACATTCGTAATGCAGGCATTGCCGGCATGGGTGGTGCAGGTTTCCCGACCGCGGTTAAGTTGAACCCGCCTGCTGACAAACCCATCACCACGCTGATCATCAATGCCACTGAATGCGAGCCTTACATCACAGCAGATCACGCACTGATTCTTGAACGCGCCGGCGACATTCTGCAAGGTGTGGATGTGCTCACGCATCTGCTTCAGCCAGCACGTATATTGATTGGCCTGGAAGATAATAAACCGGACGCTGCAGCGGCACTCCGTGATTCCTTGCGCGACCGACCGTACCAGGTTATCGAATTTCCAACCAAGTACCCGTCAGGCGGCGAAAAACAGTTGATTGAAATTCTTACCGGTAAACAAGTACCCAGCGGCGGTTTGCCGGCAGATCTCGGAATTGTTTGCCAGAACATCGGCACCTGCTATGCGATCAAACGCGCCGTGGTCGACGGTGAACCTCTGATTTCGCGAATTACCACACTGACAGGCAACGCGCTCAAAACCCTGGGGAATACGGAAGTACTGCTTGGCACTACCATGCAAACCTTATTGGAAGCACATGGCTGGCAGCCCACCCCTCAGTCGCGATTGATTATGGGCGGCCCGATGATGGGCTTCACGGTGCACTCGGCAAACGTACCGATTGTTAAAACAACCAACTGCTTGTTGGCACCCACCGCAGAAGAACTGCCGCCACCCCATTTGGCGCAAGCTTGTATTCGCTGCGGCATGTGCGCAGAAGCCTGCCCTGCCTCACTATTGCCCCAGCAATTGTATTGGTATTCGCGTGCCAGGGAATACGAGCAATTGGAAGCGCATAATATAGCCGACTGCATAGAGTGCGGAGCATGCTCTTACGTGTGCCCGAGTAATATTCCGCTGGTCCAGTACTACCGCGCCTCAAAAGCCGAGCTTCGCGAACGCGCCGAAGAGCACATCAAGGCTGAGCACTCTCGCCAGCGATTCGAATTCCGCCAGGAGCGATTGGAAGCCGCCGAGCGCGAAAAAGAAGCGAAGAAGGCTGCACGCAAGGCCGCTGCCGCAAAGCGCGCAGCGCAGAAAGAAGCAAGCACACCGGACGGCGATAACAGTGCTGCAACAGCAAAGCAGGCCGAAATTGAAGCGGCGGTAGCGCGCGCCAAAGCCAAGAAAGTGGGCATCGGCCAGCCCGCGCATTCAGACGACAACGAGGTGGGTAACTAATGGCGTTGCTGCACGTTACGTCACCGCACATGAGCCGCGCAGGTGACACCGGCAGCGTTATGCGCCACGTGTTGCTGGCGCTGATTCCCGGCATCGTTGTGATGACTGCGCTGTTTGGCTGGGGCACCATCGTGAACATCATTTGGGCTTGCTTGCTCGCCTTGGGCATGGAGGCGATGGTGATGCGTTTGCGCAAACGTCCCCCCATGTTTTACCTGCGTGACTGCAGTGCCCTGGTGACCGCAGTGTTGCTGGCGGTTGCCTTGCCACCCTACGCGCCCTGGTGGCTGGTAGTGGTTGGCATCGGCTTTTCAATTCTGGTTGCCAAACATTTGTACGGCGGCATGGGGTATAACCCGTTTAACCCCGCGATGGTTGGCTATGTTGTTCTGCTGATTTCATTTCCTGTTGAAATGACCCAGTGGGCCGCACCCGCCGGCAGTATTCCGGACCAGGCACCAACGCTGGGCCCACTCAGCGCCCTGGCTGCGAGCTTTCCATTCTTGAGCAGCACACCGGTAGACGCCTTTACCATGGCCACTCCATTGGATGTGTTCAAGCAGAACGACAGCCTTATGGTGGATGAGCTGTTTGCCAGCTCACCACAATTCGGTCGTTTTGGAGGCTACGGCTGGGAATGGGTGAACATCGCTTTTTTACTGGGCGGCGCCTACCTGTTGTACAAACGGATTTTTACCTGGCACGCACCCATTAGTATGCTGGCTGCACTGGCACTGATGGCGCTCATATTCAACGACAGCGGCAGCTCTGCCAGCGGTGGCTCACCCGCCTTCCATCTGTTTACCGGCGCCACCATGCTCGGTGCCTTTTTTATCGTAACCGACCCGGTCAGTTCCGCGGTCAGCAATATCGGTCGTCTGTACTATGGTGCCGGCATTGGCGTGCTTATTTATCTGATACGAAGCTTCGGCAATTACCCGGACGCGGTTGCCTTCGCCGTGCTGCTAATGAATTTTGCGGCACCACTGATTGATCATTACACGCAGCCGCGCACCTATGGTCACAAAGACCACAAGAGTCACAACGAAGACCGGGGGCCGAAATGATAGGGTCCGCTGTTACCCGTAATGGTGTATTGCTTGGCGCGTTTGCAATGCTGACCACAGCGATTATTGCCGCCACCCAACTTGGCACAAAAGACAGAATTGCCGAGCAAATTCGCCAGGCGCGTGAAAAAGCACTGCTGGAAATTGTACCCAGAGACCGGCATGACAACCAAATGCTGGATGCACAATTTGCTGTGAATGATCAGGAATTGCTTCATGTCACTGACGACCGTTCGGGGTTTATCGCAAGCGATGGTGGCAATATGCAAGCCGTTATTCTCCCTGTGATCGCACCCGATGGCTACAGTGGCAAGATCGAACTTCTGGTCGGCATCAACGTGGATGGCAGCCTGGCCGGCGTGCGTGTAGTGCAACACGCAGAAACACCCGGACTGGGCGACAAGATAGAGCTTAAGAAATCAGATTGGATACTCAGCTTTAATGGACGCTCCCTGAATAACCCTTTGCCAGAACGCTGGACAGTCAAAAAAGACAAGGGTGAATTTGATCAGTTCACAGGTGCGACCATCACACCGCGTGCGGTTACAAAAGCGGTTTACAATGCCTTACTGTATTTCCAGAAGAACAGGCAAAAAATAGAGCAGCTGTCTGTTGTTGGGCAAACCAACGGGAGCGACGACAATGGCGAGTAGCGCCAGCTATGCAGACCTAACCAGCAATGGTCTGTGGAAAAACAACGCCGCATTGGTGCAGTTATTAGGATTGTGCCCATTACTGGCAGTAAGCGGTACTGTGGTAAATGCTTTAGGCCTGGGGCTTGCCACCATCTTTGTGTTGGTGTGCTCAAATACCGCGGTGTCGATGATTCGAAACGTTGTATCGGATGCGGTGCGCTTGCCCGCCTTCGTGATGATCATTGCATCATTCACAACCTGTATCAAACTTCTGATGCAGGCCTACGCGTATGAGCTGTACGAAATACTCGGCATCTTCATTCCGCTGATCGTAACCAACTGCGCCATTCTTGGGCGCGCTGATGCCTTCGCGGCTAAAAACCCCGTATTACCATCAATGTACGACGGCTTTATTATGGGCCTGGGCTTTGCACTGGTTCTGGTGCTGCTGGGTGCAATGCGAGAACTGGTAGGCACTGGTGCGCTGTTTGGCGATATGAACCTGCTGTTTGGCGCAGCCGCTGCGCAATGGAAGATTGAAGTATTCAGTGATTACCCTGGATTCATTGTCGCGATTGTTCCACCTGGCGCTTTCTTGTTCACCGGCCTACTGATTGCAATGAAGAACATCATCGACGCCAGGTTGAAAGAACGAGAGGAAGCACGCAAGGAGAAACCCGTGGCAGGCAGCAAACGCGTGCGGGTAACCGGCACTATCAAATAGTTTGGGTCGCGATCTATGAACCCGCAGAAACGGCGCGAAATCTTTGAACGATTGCGGGCTGAAAACCCCAACCCGACAACTGAATTAAATTTCGAGAATCCGTTCGAGCTATTGGTTGCAGTCGCATTATCGGCACAAGCCACCGATGTCAGCGTCAACAAAGCCACCGCAAAGCTGTTTAAAAAGGCCAATTCGCCGGCGGCCATTCTAAAGCTGGGAGTTGATGGTGTGAAGGAATACATCAAGACCATTGGTTTATACAATAACAAGGCCAAAAACCTGGTCGCCATGTGCGACATTCTACTGGAGAAACACAACGGCGAAGTGCCGCGCGAGCGCGAAGCACTGGAAGCACTGCCTGGCGTTGGTCGCAAGACCGCAAATGTTATTCTAAACACGGCATTTGGCGAACCAACAATAGCCGTGGACACGCACATATTCCGGGTATCAAACCGTACCGGTCTAGCGCCCGGTAAAAATGTGGATGAGGTGGAAAAAAGGCTATTGAAGTTTGTTCACGATGATTTCAAGCAAGATGCCCATCACTGGCTGATTCTGCACGGCCGATACGTATGTGTGGCTCGTAAGCCCCGATGTGGTGCTTGCGTGATAGAAGACCTTTGCGAGTTTAACAAGAAGACCTCTGACTAGGGATCCGACCATGTTCAATTACCGACGCACACGCTATCTACTGCTTGCGACACTGCTAACCGGCTGCGGGTCAGACCCTGTCATTGATGCATCTGAATGTCACAATGAACTGAGCACCGAAGAATCCGAGGCAGGATGGCGTTTGTTGTTCGACGGCAAGAGTCTGGATCAATGGCGTAGCTATCAGAAGGACGCCGTTGATTCCGGATGGGCCATAGAGAATGGCTGCCTTGCCAGAGTAAGCTGGGCAGGCGATTTGATTACACGCGAACAGTTTGACAATTTCGAGCTAAAGCTGGAATGGCGGATCAGTGATTCCGGCAACAGTGGCATTTTCATTCGCGGCGATGAGAGCGGCGACAGCATTCATCACACCGGTTACGAAATGCAGATTCTGGACAATGCCGGTCATTACGACGCGAAGGACCCGTCGCATCGCGCAGGGGCGTTGTATGACATGATTGCGCCAGACCACGACACCAGCAAACCCGTCGGTTATTGGAACCGGGTACACATCAAAGCGAATGGACCTGATGTGGAGTTTTGGTTGAACGAAAAACTGACCGCAAAATTTCAACAGGGTAGCCCGGAATTTCAGGCCTTGTACAACAACAGCAAGTTCACCTCCAGACCAAAGTATGGAACATTGAGCAAAGGCCACATTGGTCTGCAGGATCATTTCGACAAAGTATGGTTTCGAAATATAAGAGTGTTGCCGTAACTCGCCTCGTTGCGAACAAGAACGAGTACACTAAGCCAGCACGCTGCGGCTAATCAGCTCCTTCATAATTTCGCTGGTGCCACCGTAAATACGCTGCACCCGCGCATCAACATAGGCACGAGATACGCCGTATTCGCGCATGTAACCGTAACCGCCGTGTAATTGCAGGCAACCATCTACTACCCTGCCCTGCATCTCTGTGGCGGCAACCTTGGACATGCTGACTGTCGCTGGGTCCAACTTGCCGTCGACAAACAACTGCTTGCACTCATCAATAAACGAGCGGTGAATGCGCACATCAGTCGCCAGTTCCGCCAATTTGAAGCGCGTGTTTTGAAACTCGGCAACGGCCGAACCAAAGGCCTTGCGTTGTTTGACGTATTCAATCGTGTCGGCCAGCACACCTTCGGCGGCGCCCACCGCGCTAACCGCCAGCGCCAGCCGTTCACGCACAAGCTCGCCCATTAACAGCGCGAAGCCGCCATCCAGGGTGCCAAGAATACTACTGGCCGGCACTCTTACATCTTCAAAGAACAATTCGGACGTATCCGCTGCATGCAAACCTATTTTTTCCAGGTTTCGGCCGCGTGAAAACCCCGGCGTGTCTGCGTCCACCAAAAACAAAGTGATTCCTTTGGAACCAGGCACATCCTGATTCGTGCGCGCCACAACAATGATCAGATCACTGTGCTGTCCGTTCGTGATAAATGTTTTGGAACCATTGATAATGAAATCGTCACCGTCCGCTACGGCTTTGGTGCTCACGCTCTGTAAATCGCTACCGGTTCCGGGTTCTGTCATGGCAACAGCGCCAACGCATTCGCCACTGACCATTTTAGGCAGGTACCGTTGCTTTTGCTCTTCGGTCCCGATGTTCAATAGATAATGAGCAACAATATCGGAATGCACCGCCATTGGCCCACCAATGGCCGCGAAATTCGCTCGCGCAAATTCTTCCTGAATAAGCATGGAGAAATTAAAATCAGCGCCTGCACCACCATACTCCTCCGGCAAATCGACTGCCAGCAAACCATGCTCACCCAACAGGTTCCAAAGCTGTCGCGGAAAAATCTCAGCCTTTTCCCATTGCTCATAGTCAGGAGCTATCGCTTCCTGAATAAAGCGCCTGACGTTATCGCGGAAAAATTCCAGTTCTTCATTCATGATGACTCCATGCAACTATCTAAAAAATTTAATTGTGAGCTGAATTATTCGCACCCACCCATCTCACCCAAAGCCCAGGCCAGGGCATCTTCAAGCAAACGCTTATGCTCAGGCGCGTCGTACGCTTCTGTTGCATGACCCATGGTTGAATAGATAGTTCTGCCCTGGCCTACGCAGTTGGTCCAGACAACCGGATGATCGCCCATGCGCAGGTCGTTTTTCTGACCAAAAATTTTCTGCACCGGGGTGTAAGAGTTCTCGTCTATTGTCGCCAGAACCCTAAACCCTTTCTTACGCGGGCTTTCCTCCCATGAATACCATTCTTCAGAGTGCTCAAACTCAACTGGTAGCGCGTGTACTGCAGGGTGGTCCTTGTCTTCGATCATAACCTTCGCTACCTGAAACTGTGGCCCCATGATGTGCGCGGTAAATTTGGCACCGAGCAGATTATCCATGTACCAATCCCAGGTTTGATGGGAGCCGTCGCCGGCCGCGTGTACTCCCAGCCAGCCACCACCGGCTTCCAGCCATTGCTGAAATGCCAGTTCTTGATCATCGCTTAACATGTCGCCCGTCGCATTGTGGAACACAACAGCATCAAAGCTCTGCAGTTGAGTAGTATTGAAGACCGCCCCATTCTCGGTGTGGTACAGACCCCAATCACGAGACTCTGCGATTTTCTTGAATAATTTGCTACCGGCCTCAATACCATCAACATGCCGAAAGCCATTGGTTTTGGTAAACAACAAGACGGCTGGTCGCTGAAGGGTATCGCTAATGTCAGGCGGTGTCGTGTCGTGTTCGTTGCTGGGGAAAAACGCACTCCACGCTCCACTGAAGTATAGAAAACCCAGAGCGAGCAGAATCAATATCAGAGCAAAGGTCAGCAAACCAAGAATAATTTTTTTCAGCACCTTGTTTCTCCTGTTAAGGCAATGGCATACACAACTGAAGCGCGTCTTCTCTTCCATGCGCTGCAGGGTAGTAGCCTGGTCGTTGACCTATTTCATAAAAGCCAATGTCATAATACAAGTCAATCGCAGAACGGTTACTCGCCCTGACTTCAAGAATACACATACTCGCGCCAGCCAGCACGCTTTGCTGCAGTGCAGCGTCCAGCAGCTGTTTAGCGTACCCTTTGCGCTGATGTGCTTTTGCTACCCCTAAATTGAGCAAACTGGCTTCATCCAGAACCAAACTTATCACAGCGAAAGCAAGCAGCTCACCATCCTTGCGCAAACAGTAACATCCGTGCCCAGACTCAATACTGTCTACGAATGATTGCTTGGACCACGGGTAGGCATTGAGCGAACATTCAAGATCGTAAACCGCCTCCAAATCCTGAAGCCCAAAGTCGTCAAAACTGACCGCCGATTTCAATGCGCAGCTTGGCCGACAGCAGCTTGCGTATGCAGCCAGGTGTCGGCTTTCCTGCCGGGTTCAAGAAGAAGGTCCGCAGAACTGTGCGTGGCAACCAGCTGTGCACCCTTACTTAACCAAGCAGGGGCCAACACCGGGCCGGTTGCGCTTGCATCACATTCAAAAAGAATTTTTGCGGCCTCCCCCATCAGAATGATGGCGCGTATTGAATGTTGGCTAACAGCACGATCCACAATACCGCGCAATACATCCACTGCATCTCCGCCTTGTGGCGGAATACTGGCCCAGTCAAATGGCGTCGCTCGATAGCTGCCAGGAGGTTCGCCGCTCAACGCAAACATAAGGTTTTGCAGCAGCGCCTGCTGCTCGCGGCTGTTGTGCGCATCATCAATGATCAAGCAGTGGCCACGACATTCAAGCAACTGCAAGCTCAGCTGAGCTTCATTCAGTGCCATCGATGTTTTGGGTGTGGCAGCCTCCCGTGGGGGCGCGCTGCGCACTTGTTCTGCTGCGGACGCTGTGCTGATGGCCGCCTTGGAGAGAATGTCGGCTGCCGTTCGCCTTGGCCCCGGAGCGGGTTTTTGCGTCTCAGTTGGCTGGCTGGTCGATCTGTTGGGTTCTTGTGCCGGTTTTTCCCTGGTAATCGCTCGCGCGTAAACTCGCGCCTGCAGCGCACCGGGCAACTGAACACGGGGCTGCCAACAATCAATACCCATGGCCGCCAGGTACTCCAGACGCTGGCTTGCGGTGTTCGTATTGGTGTTCGCGGTCATTTTGATGGGGTCTTACAGCAATATGGTAGTGACGTTTCGGGACTTTGCGCTCAGCAGGCTTTCAAAGACCCTGGCCGCCGTATTATTTCGCGTCTAATTACTGTTAGCAATAGCTGTCAGTGCTGCCTGCATAAATGGTCTAATATACCCGCGTTTAAGCGATTACTCGCGTCCTCTTTTAGATTCAGGGTGTGCTTTGTCTCAGGAGATTCATGTATCCATTGTCAGTCATGGCCACGGTGAGCATTTAGAGCTGCTGTTAAATGATTTGGCTCAACAGAATATCGCACAGAACTTACAACTAAGCCTGGTGCACAATATTGCCGAGCAAACCCCAAAGGCACTTGATTCACTCGATTTCCCCTATTCTGTTATTGAAAATAAGACACCAAAGGGCTTTGCTGCCAATCACAACCTGGCTTTTCACCAGCCACCCGAGCCAGACAGCGCGCGATACTTCCTGGTTCTTAACCCCGACGTGCGGCTTAATCGCTCAGCGCTGCAGGATTTGTTACAAGCAATGACCGATGCTGCTGATCAGCAACTAGCCGTGCTGGGCCCAACAGTATTCGACGAACATGGCGTACAACAGTCCACCGGGCGTATTTTCCCAAACCTTCGCTATCTGCTAAAAAAGCTGCTGGGGAGCGAACCCGAAAACCCAATTGATATGCGCAATGGGCTGGCCCACGTCGACTGGGTTGCTGGCATGTGCATGTTGATTAACCGCGACCACTTTCAAGCCATTGGCGGTTTCGATGAACACTACCGATTGTATTATGAAGACGTAGACCTGTGTTTACGCCTGTGCCAAGCAGGGTTTTACAATGCCATCACCGACCAAAGTCAGATAATTCATCAGGGGCAATGGCAAAGCCGGCGAAACTTCACTCATCTGCGCTGGCATATCAGCAGTATTTGGCGGTTCCTTGGAAAGATGCGACGCTATAAACAGACAATGAATAAAGCAGCGCGAACACCTTCATAGGCAGAGCTTTCGGCAGGGTTTTATTTTGCACACCACAAACGACCAACATAAAGACTCTCTTATCAGCCCTTTTCAGTGGTTCAAGTACGCGGTGTACTTGTTGCTGGTGATCAACACCATTGCGTTTTATCGCGAAGAATCCGCCGCCGCTGCGCTGATGCACCCTGAGGGTGTCGACTGGGGCGGCATCATCAATGCCTACGCAGCAACAATTGATACGGCCGCCTGGGTGGTATTGCTCTTGCTGTTCGAATTGGAAACCTGGACCATACCTGATGCCAAGCTGACGCCGACCATACAGTTGGTATTCAAAGGCTTACGCGCACTATGCTATTCCAGTATTGTGTACGCATTTTATGGCTACCTGCAAAGCTGGCAGGAACTGAGCCAGTGGCAATCATTGGCAACCGATGTATCGCAGTTGTGCAACTACATTGGTAACTCGTTCATGTACAGCCTGGAACGTTTCGAGCTTATCTCTGCGACGAATTGCCGGACCCTTGGCGATACCGGTTCGCTGCTGGCGCTCGGCAATGAATTGCTTACTGATGCCAGCCATTACAACCTGGCTCAAACGCTGGCGATTGCCGATGTGCTTAATTCCGCGGCCTGGATCTTGGTGGTGTGCATTCTGGAAGTCGAGGTTTGGTTGCTTGCCAGAGGCCCCTTGAGCACCTCGGCGTTTCGCTCGATCAAATTTATCAAGCTCGCGTTATACGGTACGTTGATTGCTATCGCCGCTTTTTGGGGTTTTTACGGTGAGTTCATCGATTTTTGGGACGCGTTCGTTTGGATCGTTGCGTTCTTCTTTATCGAAAACAACGTCGCCCAGTGGCAAGAAGAGAAACTGGAACACGCCGTATGAAGCGCACTGCTTTAAGCAGTGGCTTGCGGCGCGACTTCGACAGATTCACCCAGGGCCTCAGCGCGCTCAACGCGGTCAGCCTCATCTTCGGGCAGGTAGCGCCAGGCCAGGGTTAGCAAAATCAGGGTCGGTATGAATATCAACATCGACCATGCCATCGCTGACTGCAGCGCGGCCGCCCCCTCAAGCCCACCGGAAATAAATGCATCCGACAACCGCCCCATCATGTAAGGGCCAAGCGCCAAACCGATAAAGGTGGCGAGCAGAATATAAAACGCGCCAGCAACGGCTCGCATGCGTGGAAGTACAAGATCTGCCGCGGTAGAGGGTGGAATTCCTGGCCAGGATGCGCTGAACAAGTGATGCAAGAAGCTCAGAAAAAACGCAAGCTCCAGGTCGTCCGTATAGATCATCCATAACACCAGAGGTGCCGTTCCGAATACCGCCCAGTAACCCACCAACAGGCGTCCGGCAGGATGGCGTTGCTTGAACCAGTCACCGAGCACCCCACCCAGAGTGATTCCGAGAAAACCACCAATGGCGCCACCCAGACCAATATATAAGCCCACCTCGGCAGCCGTTGTATCGTGCAAGCGAAGCAGCAGTGGCGCAGTCCAAAAACTCACACCATAGGTAACAAAAGCAATAGTAGGAAAAGCCAACAAGGTGTATATCATGCCTTTCGATTTAAAGATCATGGCGTACGTTGCCGGGTCACGAACTCCCAGCGATTGGGCCCAGGTAAAGCACACATACACGCCAATTCCAAGCGTTATCCATTGGGCGACACTGCCAGTCAGCGAAATCAGCGCTGCCGCTGCCGCAACAATACAAACAGTCGCAATTGCATTTGCTTTCAACGACGCGCCCTGTTTCTTTAGCTGCCAGAGATTGAACAGCGGCAGCATGGCCAACAATTCTGTTTTAAGTAAAGAAAACGGTGCGGGGTGAGCTTTGCTGCTCAGACCTTCGCTGGCCCCGCGCTGCGGTTCTCGAAGAGTTCTTACCCAAATGGCCATGAATATGCCCGGTATACCCACTGCCATGAATGCCGCCTGCCACCCTTTTAACCCAAACGGTGCCATGCTCGTATCCGGATAGGCTGCTTGCCAGGAGTCAAGAATATACCCGCCAAGAAACAAGCCGATGCCGCCACCGATGTACAAGCCCGAGGAATAAATAGCGAGTACCGTCGCGCGCACCTTGGGGGCGTAGTAGTCTGACAGCATTGAATACGCAGCCGGTGACGCACTGGCTTCGCCGATGCCCACCCCAATACGAAACAGCGCCAACATTGGAAAAGAGCGTGCCAGTCCGGACAATGCGGTCATCGCACTCCAAAACAACAAGCCAACGGAAATTAAACTGCGGCGCACCCAGACATCGGCAAATCGTGCCAGTGGTATGCCGAACACCGCGTAGAAAACGGCAAACACGGTGCCATACAGAAAGCCCATTTGCGAGTCGGACACACCAAGATCCGCCTGAATTTCCTGAGACAGTATTGATAGTATGTTGCGGTCAATAAAATTAAATACATAGACAATGACAAGCACCACCAGTACATAATGGGCATACCATCCGCCAGTGGTGTTTGCTGTGTTTTTATTCTGTTGCACAAGTTTTCCTAATCAAGAACGCAAGACGAGCACTATAGCATGCCCACACGCGTCAATTGCGCGCGAGCACTTGAGCGAATAGGTGTTAGGCGTGTGCCAGCTTAGCCGCTGAATAAATCGTCTATCGATAAATAACGCTCGCCGGTGTCGTAGCAAAATACCAGTACTTTACTACCGGCTGGCATACCGGCCTGCTGCTTGGCCACGGCGGCAAGACTTGCGCCAGACGATATGCCAATAAAAATACCTTCCTCGCTGGCGCAGCGACGCGCCATGTCAAAGCTGTCTTCTTCACTAACCAACACAGTTCCGTCCAGTAGGTCGGTATTCAGTATTTTAGGAACGAAGCCGGCGCCAATACCTTGCAAGCGGTGCAGGCCTTTCTCACCACCGCTGATCACCGGTGATTTCTCCGGTTCAACCGCCAACACCTGAATTG
This sequence comes from Gammaproteobacteria bacterium, assembly GCA_030429735.1. Classification (GTDB taxonomy): domain Bacteria; phylum Pseudomonadota; class Gammaproteobacteria; order Pseudomonadales; family JAUIET01; genus JAUIET01. The sequence goes on along the minus strand of JAUIET010000002.1, from coordinate 523,662 downwards.
AGGAGTACGCACCCTTCAGTACCTCAGCGCAACCGGTTATGTGGCCGCCAGTTCCCACTCCGGTAATCATATAGTCAAGACCATCGGGAAAGTCAGCCAGAATTTCCTGACCGGTTGTGTCGCGGTGCACCTTTACGTTGGCCTCATTCTCGAATTGCATGGGCATCCAGCTGTTCGGAATTTCCGTGAGCAGCTGCCGCGCCTTTTCTATGCAGCCACCCATGCCAAGCTCTTTTGGTGTTAGCTCCAATTCTGCACCCAGCGCTTTCATATACTTGCGGCGCTCAATTGACATTGATTCCGGCATGGTCAAAATAAGCCGGTAACCCTTGACCGCACACGCCAGTGCCAAACCAATGCCGGTATTACCGGATGTCGGCTCGACAATGACTGTTCCGCTGCCTATATCGCCTTTGCTCTCGGCCTCTTCAATCATTGCCAGACCGATTCGATCCTTTATGCTTGCACCAGGATTAAATCGCTCAGCTTTCATCCATACTTCAATATCAGGCCTGAACAGTTTATTGATGCGTATACAGGGCGTATTTCCGATCGTTTCAAGAACATTGTTGAATTTCATGAGCGAGCCTCTCAGTGATGTGCGCCAGCAATAATAGCAACGCAGAATGGTCCGGCATAGTAGCCAGGCCAAATTAGGCGAGTTCGGCGCTCGTACTAGTCGCTGGTTCTTTTTTCGAACTTGCGTTTGTCACAATCACTCGCAATTCAGAAATCACCAGTTGCAACTCAAGTTCTGCCAACGTTAGTAGTGGCGTGCATTCAGACAGGCGAGATGCGCGTGCTAATTCATCCATATCGGCGAACAGTTCCGCCAAGCGATACGCGCCCAGAGATGCGGCGTTCGACTTCATGGGATGCGTATTCGCAATCATTCTCGATATGTCATTCTCCGCGCAGGCCCGTTTGCATGCCGAGATGGATTCCGGTGCCGAGCGTACAAAGTGCTCAATTAATCGAACATCAAGACCCGGCCGGCGACTCCCCGATAAGCCGCGGAGTTTTTCGATTGCGTCCAGATCTACGCCTGGTTCGTTATTGTGCTGTAAAAGGTGCGGCTGGACTGGCACACTTTGCAAGCCAAAATCTTTCCCGATCTTCGACTGCTCTGTCCAATACTGCACCATGCGGAAGAAGTCTTCTTCCTCGAAAGGTTTGCTTAGGAAGTCATTCATACCACAGTCGAGGCATTTTTCCCTCTCGCCCTTGAACGCATGCGCCGTCAGGGCCACTATGGGAACCTCCGAAAGACCCAGCGCGCGCTCCTGGCGGCGAATTTCAGCCGTCGCCTCATAGCCATCCATCACCGGCATCTGGCAATCCATCAGGATCAAGTCGTATTCGTTTTCAAAGCGCTTGAAGACCGCTTTGGCGCCATTGTCTACCAGGTCAACACTCGTGGTGAAAAGCTCCAACATGCCCAGTGCAACTTCCTGGTTTATGTAATTGTCCTCAACGACCAATACCCTTGCGTTAGCGCCGCTTGTCGCGCTTTGTACGCTGGATGCCTCACTGTTGTCAGCAACATCATTGTCGCTGATCAAGCAGTGGTGAATGGCGCGGAATAACTCCGTGCGCTGCACTGGTTTCATCACACTGGCACGTACGCAGTCTGCTTGAATACTGAGCCGTCTGTTGCCAGCAACACGCGTCAGCATGACGACTGGTAAGTTGCTAACGTTGGCATCAATCCAGCTATCCAGTCTTGGTTCTGCCGCCTGTTCCAGATTCTGGTCCAGCAATACCAGAGCAACGTCCTTACCCCTGCTAGCAAGCAATTTCTTAACTTCATCTGCACTGCCCGCTTCAACCGGTATCATTCGCCATTCGTTGGCCATATACGCTAGTGCACGACGTGTCGACAGCGTATCGGATGCAATCAACACAATCGTTCCCAGCAGGGCCGAGGTGTCTCTAAATTTGACCGGAATATCGTTATTAACGGGGAGACTGAGGTGTACAGTGAACTTCGAGCCTTTGCCGACTTCGCTGTGTACCGAAATTTCACCGCCCATCAACTCGACAAGGTGCTTGGTAATGCTCAGCCCTAAACCGCTACCACCAAACAAGCGGGTAGTCGATCCATCGGCCTGTTCAAAGCTGTCGAAAATTCGGGACAGTTCTTCCTGTTTTATTCCCACGCCAGAATCTTCTACACTGCAAATAATATCCTGCCGGCCGTTGAAACTATGGCCTGCATTCAACGACACAACAACTTCGCCATTGCTGGTAAATTTAATGGCGTTGCTGATCAGATTGTTGAGAATTTGAGTGAATCTATGCGGGTCACCGAGCAGTGCATAGTTCTTGTCCATGGCAATGCTGGTGGTCAGCTCAATATCTTTCGCGTGGGCCTGGCTGGCCTGCAAAGCCGCGCTGTTCTCTATCAAATCGGCCAGGTCAAACGGTATTGATTCAAGGTTTAGCGAGCCCGCCTCAATTTTCGAAAAATCGAGAATATCATTAATGATGTTCAACAAGGATTTTGCGGAGGCGAGAATGGTTGACGCAAAATGATGCTGTTTGTCGTTCAGTGGGGTACGCCGCAATAATTCGGCCATACCAAGTACACCGTTAATTGGGGTGCGTATTTCATGGCTCATATTGGCCAAAAATTCGCTTTTAGCTTTGTTGGCTGTTTCCGCATCTTCCTTGGCTGCACTTAGCTCTTTGATGTTTTCATTCAATTGTCGAGTGCGAGATTCTACTTTGGCTTCCAGTGTACGCTGGTAATCCTCCAGTGCCCGTCCATCATGTTCTATTTGTGCAAGCAGCTGATTAAACCCCTCAACCAGGTCGCCTGTTTCATCATTGCTGGTTTTGTTGGCTCTGAGCGAGAAATTCTTGCTGTTCTTCACTTCTGCCATGTCTTGCGACAACTGCGTAACTGGCTGGGTGATGCTGCGGTTTAATCGACTCGCGAGTATCCAGGCAAGCGTTAAAACAATGAAAAATGTGGCGCTGACCAGCCAGATGTTCCAGCGCAATACCTCGTGAAAGCCGTTAATGTTCGATTCAACATACAAAGTACCCAGCGGTTCATCTTTGAAATGCAGTGCCAACGTGGCACTGCGATCGATGTACGGCGCAAACGGCGCGGCCGGGGTTTCCCAACTTAAATTGCTGAAACCACTGGCTACCTGTTCACCGGACTCGTACGAAGCAACTTCGTTTCCTTCCAGGTCGTAAAGTACGCCACGATGAATATCACCCACTGTCCCCAAACCGGCAACCGCTAAGCTTGCTGCACTTTTGTCGTCGAAGTAAACTGCAACCGCAGCATTGTCTGCAATCAATTCGGCAGCCGACGTTAGGCGTTTCTGTACGGCTGACTGTTCACGTGCTATGTCTTCAATCAGGTTCGTCACCACGATCGCTAATAACAATACACCAGAGGTTACGATGATCGTGCGCCGCAGCTTGGATACAATCGAGTACCGCTTAAGGGTGTTCATTGGTCCTCTCCACGGGCGTCTGGATCTGCGGCAATGACGTATTTGCCGATTGAATTTCCGCGAGGTTGAGCACCAGCGCGCTCATTCGCAGTCCGGCGTTTTCCAATGCGGAAATGTTCACAGCGAACGATACCCGTTGATCTCGCATCATCAGATGAATCATGCCGCTTTTGCCAGCGAAATCATTGCTGTCACTGATTGTTAGTATCGATTTTCCATCACTTACGGAGCGCCACTGCTCGGTGCTGGCGGCCATTTCCCGAGAGCCGAACAGCACATGGCAAAATTCTGAATTTTGCGGGTTTACCAGCGCGACCTCCAGTGAATGGCTGCCCACTTTAGACCCTTGAATTTCTCTGAATGTTTCCAAGTACGGTTCGTTCGGCCAAACACATAAAGTCAACGGTTCGTCCTGTAGCACGCTGGTCTCCGGCCATTCCACAAAGCGTAACAACTTAAACACAATCGCTGCTTTAACATCACGCTCCTGCTGTCGAATCTTGGCTCGATCCTGAGCCTGCACAGACACCGCCAACCATGTCAGGAGACAAACCATCAGCCAGCAAGTGCATCGCTTTATACCACGCGCGCCGGCCCCTGGAGTGCGGGCTCCATGGCTTGCATTGGGAAAAAGCGGCTTAGTGATCATTGCTAAAGATTCGTCATAACCCGCTCAAAAGCCAAGCGTCCATGACACGCTGATACGTCCTTTCGATTTCGGCTGTATGCCGTTGAGGTCTTGGTAGACCGGTCGACCATAGGTGATTAATGCACTTTGCCTCTCGGCCAGTCGCAGTGTTAGCGAACCGCTTGCACGTATCAATTCACCGCCGAAATTACCCGGATCGGTTATGGACGCAGGGTAAGGAAACGGACCGGGCACAATAATCTCGGTGTCGCGCCCATTAATGTCAGCTGAATTTTGGTACTCAATACCTATACCGGCGGTCAAATAGCGGTTAATTACTCGCCTCACTTCCGTACTGAGCAGCAAGCGGTTACCCAAGCGGTAGTCGCGATCGTTTCGGTTCATGCGCTGCACATAGCCGAAATCATTCACCCAGGTCCATTTATCGAAATACCAGCTCATGCCCAGGCCCAACTTCAAGTCGTAGGTTCCCGAGCCGAGTTGCATGGTGTACGGCAATTGCTGATCGCCTGCTTCTCTTGGCGTATCGCCTCGCTCACCAATGGAACCGGTTGGCAGGCTAATGCCCAGCCCAATGGAAAACTGACAAACTTCGTCTTTATAAAAATTGTTGCGCCAACTCAGGCCGATATCCCCAATACCGTCAGTTTTAATCATGAATTGCTCGTAAGCAGCAACACTGGAAACATGGTCTGTTGCCTGCCTCACGAATGGCACTGTCAGCGACAACGTACTGTGTTCGGAATGTCGATAGCTCAAGCTGGCGGTGAAAACGTCTTGTTCGATAACGGTTGGTACCACCGGAAAATTATGATAAACCCGCTCCTCACCTGGTTCGAATAACACCTCGTCAATACTAAAATCAGTGGTCCCACGACGATAACCATCGAGCTTTTGCGAATACCAGCCCACACTAATGTTCCAGCGTGCCGCAATATCCTCGGAGGCCTGATCCGTTGATATGGAGTCAACACGAATTTCCAGAAGCTCCTGCAGAGACAGCTCGGCAAGCTCAGAGACTGTGCTGTGCGCAGCCAAACCTGTATGCCACAGGCCAACCGCGCTAATAAAAGCGATCTTGATACCGTTCATAGTCATTTTTTGGTTCGTAAATAAAAAGGAAGAGCGCCACTGAACCTTGATTTTGTTGTTTCGCAGGCGACTCTGGGGATCGCGGTGCATAGGTGGCTCGATGGCTCGTGTGAGCAATATTTACTCAGCGTGCAAACTATCACATTGCACCACCGCGCAGCAAGCCGGATGTCGCCAATTGGCCCGCTTTCAACCTGTGCTCGTGTTTTGTGGTAGCATGTTCTGCGCTCGTGCAGAGCACCCAGGGGGTGGCGACAGTTCGCCTGAGATTTGCGTAATGCATAAACCCCATGAACCTGATCCGGTTAATACCGGCGTAGGGATGGGCCGCATATCTCATTCGCCTTCCTACCTCGTTTTCCGGGTCTTTTTGCAGAATTCAAAGAGACCAACATGACATCGTATAAACACTTGATAATTGCCTCCCTGTTCGGTGGTGGCTTTCTATTGCACCAGCCTTCTTTGGCTGACGACACCCTTGACGAGGTAATCGTCAGCGCAGAATTCCGAGGCCAAAGCCCATTAGCCTTGCCTCTCAGCGTGACAATCATCGACGACTCAGATATTCAACGGCGCACCGCACGTCATCTCGAGGAGCTGTTGCACCTGGCACCCAACGTCAACTTTGCCAGCGGTGCTTCGCGCGGGCGATTCCTGCAGATTCGCGGAATTGGCGAGCGCAGTGAGTTTCAGGAACCTGTGAACAGCTCGGTAGGCATTCTGCTCGATGGCATTGATATCACAGGCATCTCGACCGTTGCCAGCACACTGGATATTGCCCAGCTTGAAATATTGCGAGGCCCACAAGGTACGCTGTACGGCGCCAATGCGCTGGCGGGCCTGATCAATATCGTGTCGAATCAACCTGACGATGAATTCTCCGCAAAGCTGGCTGGATCAGCAGAAGAGTACGGCGGAATCAGCGCATCTGGCGTCATCAGCGGACCAGTCTCGAACAGCGCCGCTTATCGCCTTGCTGTACAGCACGTTAGATCGGACGGGTTTGGCGAAAACGTGTTTTTAGGCCGGGACGATACCAACAATATTGACGAGACCAGTGCCAGGCTACGCTTGTCTTCCGAGGTCAGTGATCGCCTATTCGTTGACTGGACTCTGTTTTATGCGGATGTGCAAAATGGTTACGACGCGTTCAGCCTGGACAACACCCGGGTAACCTACTCCGATGAGCCGGGTGTTGATGAGCAGGAAACGCTGGCAAGCGCACTCAAACTGGATTATCAGCTGCAAGACAATCTCAGTCTGGAAGCCTTGCTCAGTGTGGCGTCATCCGAATTAAGATATCGCTATGATGAAGATTGGAGCCATCCTGGTATTTGCGATAACACAGCATGTGATAGTGCGCTTGCTGGTTTCGACTGGTTTTACAGCTCGGTGGATGACTATCAGCGCGACAATGACAACATCAGCCTGGACCTTCGCCTGCTGGGCGACGAGTGGGTAGCGGGTATTTACCATCGCGATCAGTCAATTGACCTGCTGAGGCTTTACACCTTTAACGCCGGTCCGTTCAGCAGCGTTCTGGACACCAGGAATACGGCGGCCTATGCGCAAACAAACATCGCCTTGACAGAGCACGTGGCATTGACACTTGGCGGGCGACTGGAACAGCGATCGGTAGACTATGCCGACAACGCAGGTGTTGCAGAATCACCCGATGAATTTTTGTGGGGCGGTAAGATAGCCCTTGAATACACGGCCGATTCAGGCGCTTTTTATTACGCGCTGGTTTCACGCGGTTATAAGGCAGGCGGCTTCAACCTCGACCAGTCCGTGCCTGAAGATCAGCGTGAATTTGATACAGAGACCATGCTCAACTATGAGCTTGGTGTAAAGCAGCGTTTTTTTGAAGGGCAGCTCAGCGCTCAGCTCGCTGTGTTTTATCAGGATCGTGATGCCATTCAGAGCAAGCAATCGATTGTCAGATCCCTGGCAACAGGAATTATTGATGATCTGTGTCCTTGCGACTTTACTGACTATACGGGCAATGCGGCCAGCGGCCGAAACATTGGCCTCGAGCTGGAGTTAAGCTGGCAAGCCACAGACCAGTTACAGTTCCACCTGGGCTTTGGCCTGCTGGATGCCGAATTCGGCGACTTCGAAACCTGTGCTCATGTGTTGGCTGATTGTGAAAATGGTGTGACCTACAATTTGAAAGGTCGGGCACAGGCCCATGCACCGGAATTCCAGTCAACCGCAAGCGTTGAATACCGCTTCACTAACCATTGGTATATAGTCGGCTCCGTTGACGCGAAAGACAGTTTTTACTTTTCCGACCGACATGATGCTAGATCCGACAGCTATCAGGTGTTTAATGCAGAAGTGGGCTTTCGCATGGATACCTGGTCAGTGGCAGTCTTTGGCAAGAACTTGAGTGATGAATTAGTCAAAACGCGTGGCTTCGGAGCATTTGGTAATGATCCGCGTAAATTCTATGAAGTGGAACCGTACAATCAGTTTGCTGCCCCCAGAGTGCTGGGAATCAAGGCAAGCCTTTATTTTAAGTGAGGTAATACAGCATGAACCTTTCCGTTGAACTCAGCATGTATCCATTGCAGGACGGCTACAAAGATAAGATCAAGGCGTTTCTGGCCGAGCTTGATAGCTCAGCTAACGGCCTTGAGATTCGAACGTCAAACATGAGCACGCGTATTTTTGGAGAATTTTCCGAGGTTACCGAATGCCTTAATGCGGCGATGCTTCACTCGATGCAGCAATACGGAAAGATAGTGTTTGTGTGTAAGTATCTGCAAGGTGATGCCCGCGAATTGAGTGGGTATGAATGAGGCATTGAACAGCGCCTGGCAGGCGACTAGCGCACTCGAACTGGTCTCTGTTGTTTTTGGGCTGGCCTATGTGGTTCTGGCTGCAAGAGAAAACGTTTGGTGTTGGCCCGCAGCTCTGGTCAACACAGCTACCGCAATCATACTTTTTTGGGATGCCAGTCTGTTAATGGAGTCTGGTCTGAACGTATTTTACCTGGTGATCGCAGTATACGGCTGGTGGCAATGGCTGCATGGTGGCAGCGGGAAAAGCGAGTTGGCAATCAGCACCTGGCCGCTTCGATACCATGCGAGTGCCATGGCGGTAATCTTGTTGCTCACTCTAAGCAGCGGCTACGCTCTTAACAGCAGTAGCAGTGCCGCCCTGCCCTATCTGGATTCCTTTACTACCTGGTCTGCTGTTATTGGCACATGGATGGTTACCCAGAAGATTCTAGAGAATTGGTTGTACTGGATAGTTATCGATGCCGCCTCGATTTATTTGTATCTCGATAGAGGACTGTATTTGTACGCATTGCTGTTTGCCCTGTTTACCGTGGTGGCTGTCTACGGATACATGCAATGGCGATCAAACCATCGCAAGGTAGTGCATGAGCCAATCCATTGAGCCGCAACTCCAGGCGGCGCTGAGTGAATGGCGCCAATGGCCGTTTGCCGCCAAGCCTGAAGTACTTAAGCAATTCGATACTGGATTGAATCACCAAACAGCGTTGTTGCGAGTTGGAGAGCGACTAATGGTGTTGAAGGCTTTCTGTTCGGATGCCAGTGCCGCAGTGGCTGCGCAACACTGGGCGGCAAAGATTGGCTGCTCTCCAGCCATTGTGTTCGAATCTGATCGCATTGACTATTGCTTGATGGACTACATCGGCGACACCTGCCTTGCTGACCGGCCCGTCAGTGCCAGTGATGTGCAGGCACTGGCGTCAGCGCTGCGCTCAATACATACCACGCCGGCCCGAGCGCTGGCAGACAAAACGGGCGAGTTTGACATACTTTATTGGTGCCAACAGTATTTGCCGGCAGCCGGGCGGCAGGCGAATCAGGTTCACCGGGCACTGCAAGAAATACTGCAGGCTTACCTGGCAGACGACACGGAATACTGTTTTTGTCACAACGACCTGGTTGCAGAAAACTGTTTTGTGGAGGCCGGGCAGGCAGCATTTATAGACTGGGAGTTTGCGCAGTGGCATAACCCCTGGTTTGACCTTGCTGCAATTGTCTATTACTTAAAGTTGGATCAAACGCAAACTGAGCTGTTTCTCAACGCCTATCAACCGGGTTGGCAACAGAAAACCAGCGACGCTGTTTTTTTCTCCGCACAAACTGCTCTGCTATGGGGCGACATGTTGTGGCATTTAGCCAAATACAGCGCGGCCTTTTGGCCACAGCTGGCAGAAAAAATGCATCATCTCAGGCAGCTGGCCAGGCAGTTCGATACCGAGCTGCCGGAGTTGGCGCACTAATGGCGCCTACTTGAAATCTGCTGCGCTGTGGCGTTCTACCACGCGCGTGTCTTCATCACCCCAGGCTCGGTTTACCCGCTGCCCACGCTGTACAGCAGGCCGTTGGTCAATGGCAGTAGCCCACCGAATCACATGTGTATACGACGCAACATCAAGAAATTCCGACGCCTCATAAATATTTTTTAGCACCAGCGCTCCATACCAGGAATAAATGGCCATGTCTGAGATATTGTAGTCGTCGCCACACATGAATTCGCGGTTTGCCAGGTTCCGGTCCAAAACGTCCAGCTGGCGTTTGACTTCCATTGCATAGCGATTGATTGGGTATTCATACTTCTCTGGCGCATACGCGTAGAAGTGTCCAAAGCCACCACCAAGAAACGGAGCACTGCCCATCTGCCACATCAGCCAGGACAGGCATTCAGCCCGCGCAGATGGGTCGTCCGGGTAGAACGCGCCGAACTTTTCGGCAAGGTAAATCATGATGGCGCCCGATTCAAACACGCGGGTACCCGGGTCAGTACTGCGATCCAGCAAGGCCGGGATTTTAGAATTGGGGTTAATATCGACAAAGCCACTTCCAAACTGTTCACCTTCGCCAATATTAATGAGATAGGCGTCGTATTCCGCTTCGCTTTTACCAAGAGCCAGCAGTTCTTCCAGCAGCACGGTGACTTTCACACCATTGGGTGTAGCCAAAGAATACAGCTGCAGGTCATGCTCCCCCACTGGCAGTTGCTTGTCGTGGGTCGCACCAGCAACCGGTCGATTGATGTTTGCGAATCGACCACCGCTTTCAGCGTCCCAGGTCCAGACCTTGGGCGGGGTGTAGCTTGACGAGTCAGACATAACTGTTTCCATCGAGTTGTAACTATCTTGTTTCGTATTATACGCGAATTAGATCAGTAAAAGGTTTGGCTCAAGATTCTGGCCATGCCGCGCTCAGCGCTGACTTCTCGGTTAAGCGTACTCGATAGGCTTCAATCGCTTACTTCCGATTTTAAAAACACGTTGCTAGAGAATTCGCAGCGGCTTTTGACCTGCGCTTTGTGAAAAATATGCTGAATATGCGTGCGCAGTGTTGCCATTGATACGTGCAATTCATCGCATAGAATTTTATCCGGTTTTCCTTCCAGCAACAGCACGGCAACGTCTTGCTCGCGCTTGGTCAGCAGCAATTGGTCGGACAGATAGCGGCGTGTTGCAGCCAGGTCCCGTTCTGGCGGTGCGTGTTTCGCAAACGAAATATTACGCATCGCATTTCTGAAATGCGGTGCAATCATATTCAGTATCTCGAGCTCCCGCTGACCGAAGTTCTCCCGGCCCTTGGATCGCCATACTCTAAAATCACCGATATTCTGGTCGGCATTATCGAATACATAAATATTGATTCCGTAGAACAATCCGTCTTTATGCAGAAAATCATTAAAAAACTCTGTTTTTAACAGTTCTTCCTGTGCGATGACCTGGTTAACCGATACCGCACTTTTATGGCGCTGTAGTTTGTGCGTTATCGGGTCATGAAATTGGTAGTACTGTTCGTACAGATTCAGATTATCCGCCGACATATTAAGAAACACCGGGTTACCGAACGCCTGGGCATCGCTATTCCACACATAGGAGGCAAAATGATCGGCATGCAGCAGGTCGAGCAGCTCCTTACCCGTGTTCGCTCGAATCTCCCGGTCATCAAGGCTGTTGTTCAGATGCTCGATAATGGCTAAAAGCTGGCGCCATTCTTTCTGTTCTAGATTCATGGTGTGAGTCACTATCTGCGCATGTTTCAGCCAGGTAAATCAGCAAAATTGATGATACCCGCAGAAAAACAGGTATCGTAGGCTGTTTACATTGAATTAGGAGAGAAATGTGCTTCGACTATGTACTCTTGCACTGCTGGTTACCAGCGTAGTGGCTTGCAACAAGCAGGCGATGACTGAAGAACAGGCATCGGCGCCAGTTGGTTCTAACTCTGGCTCGATAGAGCGAAAGGTTCAGGGTGCTTTACAGCGTGCTGAGCTGTTGTCAAATTTGAACGCATTCATCACGCTTGATGGTGAAGGCGCTTTACGCGCCGCACGCACGCTTGACGCGGGCAATGCTGACGCCGGGCCGCTTGCGGGTGTTATGCTAGCGATAAAAGACAATATTCACGTCGCGGGCTTGCCAAACACTGCTGGCACGCCGGCACTGAAGACCTTTGTGCCCAGTGAAGACAACCCCGTAATTGCACGGCTCAGGAGCGCCGGCGCGATTGTGCTGGGCAAAGCAAACATGCATGAGCTGGCCTTCGGTATAACCAGCAACAACACAGCGTTTGGGCCGGTTCGTAACCCCGCCGACCCCATGACATTTGCAGGAGGAAGCAGCGGTGGTACTGCTGCTGCGGTAGCTGCGGGTATCGTTGATGCGGGCCTGGGTACCGATACAGGAGGTTCAGTGCGCATTCCTCCCGCACTCACCGGCGTGGCCGGTTTCAGACCAAGCATTGGCCGTTACCCGACCGGCGCTGTCACGCCGGTATCCAACACGCGAGACACCATTGGGCCGATAGCTGGCAACATCAGCTTGCTGGCGACACTGGACGCGGTGATTGCGGGTGATAACTTCGACTTGCCAGCGATCAAGCTCGCCGGTTTGCGATTAGGCCTCGACCGGGGCTACTTCTATTCAGGTTTGGATGCACACGTAGAGCAATGCGTGAATATAGCCTTGCACCGTTTGCAAGATGCAGGCGTGGTGCTGGTTGATGCCGAAGTGCCTGAGCTTGCAGATTTGCTGGCGCGCAGTGGCTTCCCCATCGCACTGTTTGAAGCCGTTAGGGATTTAAGCACGTATCTGAGCGAATACGAGACCGGGCTGAGTCTGGCCGACCTCGTTGCGGAAATCGCCAGTCCCGATGTACAAACGGTGTTTGCCGGTGCAACCACGCCAGAAACCGCAATACCTGTGCAAACCTATGAACAGGCATTGTTGGCGCTGACCCGATTACAGCAGCTTTATGCTGTTTACTTTGAGCAGAACCAGTTATCTGGCATGGTTTTTCCAACCACTAAATTGCCCGCACGCCCCATCAAAGGCTCGACAGACACTGTGCAACTGAACGGTGCGAAAGCACCTACATTTCCTTCTTATATTCACAATACCGATCCGGCGAGCATCGCTGGCATTCCGGCGGTCAGTTTGCCAATCAGCACGGATTGCGAGGGTCTGCCAGTGGGTCTTGAAATTGACGGGCCTGCCGGGAAAGACCGCCAGGTACTCGGCATTGCGCTGGCTATTGAGGAACTTTTGACCACTTCCGCTGAGGCGGCTGAATGATTACAAGCGTAATTGCGACACATACGTAACTTTCTCAGCCAGACCTATTGACAGTTAAAACGTTTTAACATCAAATGACACTGTTTTAGACATAAAATAATATTAACTGTATCACTTTAACGCCCAATCGAGGACATTTGCATGGCTTTAACCACCCGAAAGTACGCTGCCTTACTCACAGCGCCCGTTCTTTGTTCCAGTCTGGCCACGGCCGGTGAACTGGAGGAGCTCATTGTCACGGCACAACATCGCGAACAGAACATTCAAGACGTGCCTATTACAGTAACGGCGATTGGTGCCAATGAACTGAAGGAAGCGGACATCTTTGACGCAGCCAGCATCGCTCTGCACGTGCCCGGCATGTCATACGGCGAGTTTTCAGCTGGACAGGCGTTGATCTCCATGCGCGGCATAAGCTCCGTGGATGACGGCGCAGGACTGGATAACTCGGTCGGCCTTTTTCTGGATGGTGTCTATATTGGCCGCCTGGCGTCGATCAACTTCGACATGTTCGACCTGGAGCGCATCGAAGTTCTGAAGGGACCACAAGGCACCCTGTTCGGTCGTAACTCCATTGGCGGCGCGATCAGTGTTGTGTCGCAAAAGCCTTCCGATGAGCTGACTGGCAAAATTGGTCTGACCGTAGGCAACGAAGGAATTTTGCGCTATCAGGGCTATATCAGCGGCCCACTGTCCGACTCCGTGGCCGGCAAACTGACCATGAGCCACCGCGAGCATGATGGTTACGTCGACAACCTGGTATTGGGTACCGAGTTGCAAGATGAAGATCAAACCTCGCTTCGTGGCCAGTTGCGCTTTTCCACAGAGTCCAGCGACTGGTTATTGTCAGCTGACTGGATGGAAGACGATCGCGCTGACATGGGTCGCACAGCGATCGAGAGCAACGCGCCTGTGGTAGAGATTGCGGCGGCTAATGGCGTGACTGGCCCCAGACAGCAAGCCTCGCCCTTTGATGGCTTTTCCAAGCGTGAAGCCAGTGGCATCAGCCTGCAAGGCGATATCGAATTCGACAGCGGCACGCTCACCACAATCACCGCATTCCGTCATGCCGAAGCCGACTGGGAAATGCAATCGGTGGGTGCAGGTCTGGGTGCGATCGGATTACCGTTCGACGAAGTGATCGATGACATTATTGAAGACATTGACACGTTCTCCCAGGAGCTGCGCTGGACATCCAATTTGGACGGCAACTTTAACTACACGGCAGGATTGTTTTACTTTCGTGAAGAAACCGACCGAACGGAACAGTTCAAGATCACTGCCGCTGGCACTTATAACGGTTTTGTTGTGCAGGATGTAGGCACGCAGAATGTGATCGGTAATGAATACACACGTACCGTCAATGAAACCAACAGTTATGCCATTTACGGCCAGGGTACCTGGGACATTAATGACGTGCTTGCGTTGACATTCGGCGCCCGATACACACTTGATGAAAAAGACTATCTGGCGACGTCGGTTGATTGTGGTGGAGATCGCACAGGCACTCCGTTTGAAAACTTTGCTGAGTGCCAGGGCGTGGGCGGCAGCCTGAATATTGTTGCTGAATCATTCACGGTCACACCGAACGACGATTGGGATGATTTCTCACCCATGGTGTCTTTGCAGTATCGACCGACTGATGGAATCATGTTGTTCGCAACAGCATCCAAGGGCTTCAAGAGTGGTGGCTTCGCGGGCTCACAAGGTATTGAGTCAGTAGCGGGCGACCCTGTTGAACCGGAAACTGCTTTGAACTATGAGCTTGGCTTCAAAGGCGATTTACTGGATAACACACTTCGGTTGAACGCCACGGCCTTTATGACCGATTACGAAGACCTGCAGATTGTGCGCTTTGGACCGGTTGCTGGTTCTGCATTTGGTACCTTCGTCACTGCTAACATCGGCACTGCTGATATTCAGGGCATCGAAATGGATTTCGTCTGGAATATTGGCGAGCATGTTCAGCTTAGCGGTAACTATGCGTACCTGGAAACGGAAGTGAACGACCTGGTGATTGAAACCGCCAATGGCGCGATTGACGCATCAGGCAGCGATCTTCGCCAGGCACCCGAAAACTCCTACAACATAGCCGCCAAATTCATGATGCCAACCAACCACGGCACCTACGACTTTCGCATTGAGCTAAGCCATATGGACCGACAGATTACGGATTACCTCGACCAGCGTACCCGCATTGACGAGCACGACCTTATTGATGCACGCTTTGCCTGGACATCTGAGAATGAGAACCTGGAAGTTTCTCTATGGGGCAAAAACCTCGCGGAAGAAGACTACATATCGCACAGCTATGTGATCGGGCCAGGGGTTATCGGTGTTTGGGGCGCGCCTCGAACCTATGGCGTCACGGCCACCTGGAGTATGTAGACACACTGCTTATAATGAACCTGGATCAAAGGCGCGCCAATAACGCGCCTTTTTTTTATTATGAAGGAAACGATTTCCAGCATTGTCGTACTGATCTTTATTGCAGCTTGCGCTCAGCAGCCCTATTCGAACTCCGTCACTGGCGGCAGCGTAGAAATACTTCGTGATGAATACGGCACGGCGCATGTTTACGCCAACACCGTGTACGATGTTTTTTTCGGGTACGGCTACGCCGTGGCACAAGACCGTTTGTTTCAAATGGAAATGGCGCGGCGCAGTGCGGTGGGCACAGTCGCGGAAGTACTCGGGGCCAACTATGCGGATTTTGACGAGCAAACCCGGCACCTGTTCTCACCCGCCTCTATTCGTGATCAACTGCGTTCGCTGAGCAAGGATGACCTTGCCGTTTTTCAGGGGTATGCAGCCGGGATGAATGCCTGGTTGGCCAAGGTGAACATGGAGCCCGAGCGCTTACTACCACTGGAATTTACCAAGTATGATTTTAAGCCTCAGCAATGGTCAGCGTTTGATGTTGCCATGGTGTTCGTGGGCACCATGGTAAATCGCTTTGGCGACTACAACACCGAGTTGGATAACGCCCGAATTCTTAGCATTCTTGTAAAGATACACGGTCCCGATACCGCACAAAAGATATTTGATGACCTTAATCCAAGGTATACCGACGGTACGCCTACATCGATCAGCGTCAACGATTGGCAATTGCCCGATCACCCAGAAAAACCCGGTGCGCTGCAATCCGTCGGAAAACACGCCGGCGCTGTTGCTATGGCGCCGTCCGAAATAGCCACTGGCTTCAGCAACTGTTTTGTACTGGGACCGAGCAAGGCCAGTGGCGCAAACGCCATTCTGGTTAATGGCCCGCAGTTTGGGTGGTATGTGCCAGCCTACGTGTACTCCATAGGGTTACATGGCGCTGGTTTTGATATTGTCGGCAATACGCCGTTTGCCTACCCTGTGATTCTATTCGGGCATAATGCAGACATCGCCTGGGGCAGCACCTGGGGCGCAGGTGACATAGTCGACCTCTTCGAGCTAAGGCTGAACCCGGAAGACCTCAACCAGTATTGGTATGAAGGTGCATACACTGATTTCGAAGTGCGCAGCGAAACAGTCACTGTCCGCAACGGTAAGGACAGAGAGCTCACAGTGCGCCGAAGTGTGCATGGCCAGGTGACACACTTCGATGCGCAAGCAGGCGTGGCCTACGCGAAACGGCGGGCGTGGGATGGCAAGGAGCTGCAATCCATGCTGGCCTGGATGCACTCTGGACGCGCCAGCAATCCGCAGGAATGGCTTGAATACGCTGATGATGCAGCGCTGAACATCAACTGGTACTACGCCGACCGCAAAGGCAATATCGCGTACGCGTTTGTGGGTCATTACCCGCAGCGCAGCCAGGGGGCTGACAACCGCTTGCCGAGTATAGGCGACGGCGGCAACAATTGGTTGGGGACACAAAGTTTCGCAAACAATCCACACAAAGTGAATCCGGAAAGTGGTTACGTCGCCAATTGGAACAATAAGCCGGCGCACGGTGTATTGAACCCTGATGTGTTCTGGTATTCATGGTCAAATGCCGACCGTGTCGACTATTTGCACAGCGCTATTGATGCGACAGAACGCCTGACCACTGAGCAAGCCTGGGACCTTATTGAGCAAAGCTCCTACGGCGACATTAACGCACGCTATTTTCTGCCAATCATTGAGGCAGCGGCAAAACAGTACCCCACCCCCTCCGTAAAACAAGCTCAGCAACTATTGTCCAAGTGGGATCGTCACTCACGCGACGCGGACGGCGATGGTTATTACGACGGCCCGGGAACGCTGTTGTTTCAGAGCTTTCTGCAACAATTGCTGGAAGACGTACTTGCCGATGACCTTGGTGACGCGTTCGACTGGTTCAACACCACTGGATACCCAGTTGAGGGGAAACCAACAGGCTCCGGTGTGAATATCTCAACCGGCTTGAAAACGCTGGTGGAAGCACTGCAGGGCAACAGTCGTTTTGACTTCCTGAATGGCAAAACAGCTGAACAGGTAGTTGCAGAGTCACTGACGACGGTGTACGACGCGCTTACCGCAAGGCAAGGTAAAAATGCATCAGCTTGGCGAATGGCCAATGCACCACGCCCATTCAGCCACAAGAATTTTCTGGGCATTCCGCAGACTGTTGAACGCGCAGCAATGTTGGCGCCAATAGAACAGAACCGCGGTACCGAAAACAATATGACGGTGCTGCACGAGGATAAAATTGTTGCGTATGAGGTGGTGCCGCCAGGAAACAGCGGATTTATCGACCCGCAAGGCAATAAAAACGCGAACTATAGCAATCAATTTGAAATGTACAATGCGTTTGAACGCAAGCGCCTGTGGTTTTACCGCACTGACGTTGAAGCCAATTCAGTCAGCTCAGAAAAACTGCTTACGCGCTAGAAAAAATACACGAACTGCAGTATGTTGCGGTAATGAACAACATTCTTTACCCCACAACTAACCTGCAGGCCACCGAGCAACTGATAGTTGACCGGGCGGAAGGCGTTTACATATACGACGACCAGGGCAACCGCTATCTCGAAGGCCTGGCAGGTTTGTGGTGCACCGCACTCGGCTATGGTAACCAAGAGGTGATCGCAGCAGCCACTGATCAAATGCAAAAGCTCAGCTTTGGTCATATGTTTGGTGGCAAAAGTCATGAACCGGGTCGAGCATTGGCGGCCACGCTGGCAGACATGGTGCCGGTTGCCAATGCCAAGGTGTTTTTTGGTAACTCGGGTTCAGATGCCAACGATACACACGTAAAATTACTGCGCTATTACTACAAAGCCATAGGCAAACCCGACAAGCGCAAGATCATAACGCGCGACAGAGCGTATCACGGTGTAACCGTGGCCGCCGGCTCGCTGACCAGCCTGCCCGCAACGCGAGCCCACTTTGACGCACCACTGGACGCACTGGGTATTTTGCAGACTGATCACCCGCATTACTATCGCGGGAAACAAGGCGATGAAACAGAGGCAGAATTTGTCGACCGTATTGTGGCAAATCTCGAACGGCTGATTGATGAGGAAGGCGCTGACACCATAGCCGCTTTTATTGCAGAGCCCATCACTGGCGCCAGCGGTGTCATTGTGCCGCCGCCCGGCTATTACGAGAAAGTTCAAGCTGTTCTCAAACGCAACAATATTCTGTTTATTGCCGATGAGGTTATTACCGGGTTCGGGCGTACAGGCTCCGATTTTGGTTGCACCACCATGAACATTCGCCAGCCCGACATGATGACTCTGGCCAAACAATTGTCATCGGCCTACTTCCCTATCAGCGCCAGTGTGATCACTGGCAATATGTATGATGCAATTGCAGAACTCAGCAAGGACGTCGGCGTGTTCGGTCATGGCTACACGTACAGCGGGCACCCCGTCGGTTGTGCCGTTGCCTCAAAAGTATTGGAAATTTATAAGCGTGAGAATTTGTTTGTTGCCGCAGCCGATGCTGGCGACTATCTACAGCGCAGAATGCACGAATTCGACGATCATCCTTTGGTGGGTGAGGTGCGGGGCAAAGGCCTGATCGTGGCCGCTGAGTTGGTTGCAAACAAAGACAGCGGTGCGGCGTTTGGCAGTGGCGTGGTCGGCAATTACGCGGCCCAACGCTGCCAGGACCACGGCTTGATTGTTAGATGCGTCGCCGGCTCATCGATCGCGCTGTGCCCTCCGCTGATTATTAACCATGCACAGATTGACGAAGCAATCAATAAGCTTGCTATCGCATTAGACGAAACCCTGGACTTTGCCCGTAGGGAACACTTGCTGATATGAAGATTGGCATCTTGCAAACTGGCCGATCGCCCGATGAAATCGCGGGGAAATATGGCCAGTACGACACCTTGTTTCGAAAGCTACTGGCCGATCGTGGGTTCGAGTTTGACACCTACGCCGTGCTGGACAATGTACTGCCAGAATCAGTTTCCGCTGCGGATGGCTGGCTGATCACTGGTTCCAAGTACGGCGTTTATGAAGATCACCCCTGGATCGCACCACTTGAGTCTTTTTTACGAGATGCATATGCCGCAGATATCCCCATCATTGGTGTCTGCTTTGGACATCAGATACTGGCCCAGGCCTTGGGCGGCAAGGTAGAGAAATTTGCAGGTGGTTGGTCAGTTGGCAAAGTGGCCTACCAGACTACCAAAAACAAGATGCCAACTGAGCTGATGGCATTCCACCAGGACCAGGTCGTCACCCCACCGGATGATGCTGAAGTGATTGGCAGTACTGATTTTTGCCAGTTTGCCATGCTAGCCTATGGCAACAAAGCATTGACTGTGCAACCGCACCCGGAGTTCACGGCGGAATTTATGGCGGACCTGCTGCTGGCACGCGGCGATATGTTGCCGGCTGATGTCATTCAACAAGCCCAGGAAAACCTGGCGGGCGACAACGCCAATGCTGTATTGGCCGATCATTTCGAGCGTTTTTTCAAGACCAGAGAGATTACCTTATGAACAGAGCATTACTAGCGGGAATATGTGGCGTCCTGGCGTCCTTGGCCTTGTACAGCACAAGCACCAACGCCGCATTGGATAAGGCCACCGACGCGGCGCTGACAAACAGCCTCAAAGGCGAGCATAGAAGCGACGAGGACAAAGCCAGAGACCAGTATCGAAAGCCAAAACAAGTGCTTGAATTTCTTGGCTTTAGAAGTGATATGACCGTTGTCGAAATTTGGCCGGGCAGTGGTTGGTACAGCAAGATACTGGCACCTGCGCTGCAAAAAGAGGGTAAGTACTACGCCGCTAGCACAGGAATGAACCCTCCGTATGGATACCAGCGCCGCGGGCTTGCAGCACTGTTAGGCACTTTTGGCCAAACACCGGACCTGTTCCGCGACGCTGTTATCACCGAGTTTCTGGAGCCCTACTCGCTCAATATTGCGCCCAAAGGCAGCGCCGATATGATCCTGACATTTCGCAACGTGCACAACTTGTTTGCAGACGGTTACGGCGATGGCAAATATGTCGATCTGGTATTTCAAGTGATGTACGACACGCTTAAGCCGGGTGGTATTCTGGGAATTGTTGACCATCGCTGGCCAGACCCGGCAACCGAAGACCGCAAAGCCGCCAATGGCTATCTTTCTGTGGAACGTACACTTAAACACGCCGAAGCGGCGGGCTTTACACTGCTTGCCCAGTCTGACCTGCTGGCCAATACAAAGGACACTCGGGACTACCCGGAAGGTGTATGGACATTACCACCAAGCTTGGCTCTGGGTGACAAAAACAAAGATCAGTACCTGGCAATTGGTGAATCCGATCGCTTCTTGCTGAAGTTCGTTAAGCGCGCTGAATAGTTAACGATGCGAACGCAATTGCAGATGGCGACATTGGGCGGATTTAGTAGCCAGCTTACTGTTCGCTTAGCTTGTCGCCGGACACGGCCAAGTCACGGAGTAAGTCGGCTGCTCGCCAATAGCTTTTCGCGGCGCCATCGGCTTTCGCATGTATGGCATCAATCTGCCTGACCACCTGATCCAATCCCAGCTCATCGGCATAGCACATTGGCCCGCCACGCCAGCGCGGAAATCCATAACCATTCAGCCAAATCACATCGATATCCGAAGCGCGCGCAGCAATGCCCTCTTCCAGTATGCGCGCACCTTCATTGATCAAGGCAAGTATTAATCGCTGCTGGATTTCTTCAACGCTGATATCTCTGGCCTCGATTCCCAGCTTACCTGCCTCGCGTTTCAGCAACTGCACTGCTGTTTTGTCGTCCAGTTTTTTTCCAGAATCATAGTCGTAAAAACCTGCCGAGGTTTTTTGCCCTAGCCGCTCGTTTTCGACCATCAAGTCGGCGGCGCGAAAAAACAAAGGGTCAGCGGGTGGATCTTCGCGCTCTCTTCGAGCCTTGTATCCAATATCAATGCCCGACATATCAGTAACCGCCAGTGGCCCCATCGCCATGCCCCATTGCTGCATGGCCTGGTCAATGTCTGAGGGTGTGGCCCCTTCCAGCAGCAGGGCGTTCGCCTCGCGTCCATAACAACTGTACATTCGATTACCAACAAAACCGTAACAGACACCCACAGCGCAGGCTATCTTGCCTATTCGTTTGGCAACATTCAGTGCCGTGACAAGACTGCGGCTACTGGTTTGCTCCCCGTTGACAACCTCCAGCAGTTTCATCACATGTGCCGGGCTGAAGAAGTGCATTCCCAACACGCGTTCCGGGTGCGCCGTGGCCTCGGCGATGGTATTGATATTCAAATACGACGTATTAGTGGCCAATAGTGTGTCTGGCCTACAGGTTGAATCCAGTTGCGCAAATATCTCGCGCTTAACCTGCATGCTCTCGAAAGCCGCTTCCACAACCAGGTCGACATCGGCGAAGTCTGTGTAACTTTGCGTGCCATTGATCAATGCAATATTGGCATGCATTTGACTTTCAGAAATTCTTCCACGTTGTCGGGATTGCTCATAACGCTCGCGAATCAGGCCCAGGCCGCGCTGCAAATTATCTTCCGAGAGTTCAAGCAAGGTCACTTGCAGGCCCGCAGATGCAAAGCACATCGCGATTCCTGTTCCCATGGTACCTGCACCAATCACACCGACGTGCTGCACCGATTGTGGGCTTATGCTTGCATCCAGACCCGGCACTTTGCTACAGCTTCGTTCAGCAAAAAAAGCATGACGCATAGCACGCGATTGCGGCGACGCTTTGCATTCCAGAAAGTACTCCCGCTCTTTGGCTATTGCCTCATCGAATGGCAGGTTCAAAGAATGTTCTATGGCGTCAATTGCAAATTGTGGTGCATGCTGACCGCGTGCTTTTTTTTCCGTAGTGGTGCGCCAAAATTCGAATATTTTCTGGTAATCCTCGGGACTTGCAACCACAATGTCTCTGGTGCGACGCGGCCCATCATTCCAAGCAGCGCCACTGGCGAAAGCGAGTGCGGCCTGCAACACCTCGTCGGCATCGTCACTATCAACCACCTCATCGACCAAGCCATGCTCCAGTGCTTTCGTTGCGCTGATCGGCCGTGCTGACGTAATCATATCCAGTGCCAATTCAACACCCGTCAAGCGCGGTAAGCGTTGTGTACCGCCAGCGCCTGGAATCAACCCCAGATTCGTTTCCGGCAAACCCAGCTTACAGCGCGCACTCGCCACGCGATAGTGCCCGGCCATGGCCAGCTCAAGGCCTCCGCCCAACGCATTCCCATGCAAGGCGACAATCACCGGCTTGTCCGATGCTTCCACGGCATTCAGAACGGCTGGTAGATGGGGCTGCATCGGGGGTTTACCAAACTCCTTGATATCAGCACCCGCAACAAAAGTGCGTCCTGCGCACCGCAATACAATGGCGCTAATGTCCTTGTCGTCAGCGGCACTGCTGATCGCCTGTCGTAAACCTTCCCGTACAGGCTGAGACAAAGCGTTAACCGGTGGATTATCGATAGTGATTACTGCAACAGAATTTTCCATATTCACAGTGACTACTGAATTCATTTAACGCGCTCCAAACCATCAAATCGTTTGTAGAATTTAGCCGAGGCCTGTGTGAGCGGGCCCTGTGCATTGATCAATTGTGTTTCAATGTACTCCATAGACCCGGCAGCTAATTGCCGGTACAGCCGCTTAACCAATTCGTACACTTCAAAGCCAACCCATCCGGTTGGCAGCAACTCATCGGGGAAGTCCGGGTCCCGCAGTAAAATGCGCCGGTAGTCGTGGATAAGCATCACTCTTAACTGAAACGCCATTTCCGGTGACAATTCTCCCGGTTTCACGCCTTTATGCACAGGCCGATAGAAATCGAGCAATTCCGAGTAATCCAGGGCAAGATCATTAAGATTCCACTTATCCAGCACCAGGTTGCGCAACGCTTTTTTTGAGTGAACATCATCATTGCGGGCCGAAAACACAATCGCTTTACCCACCAAATCGAGTTCTTCCAGGGTTTCATCAAGTGATGTTCGCTCCGCGGAAGGATGGGCCATCAGACCATTGACCAGAGAGTTATACCCTTGCCAGCCAAGGCTTTTTCGAAATTCCTCGCGTTGCTCATCGGGCACGAATACCGGTGCGACAAACGTCCAGGTACCATCCCAATCCGGCACACCCGGTGCGTAGATTCGCCGGGCGGCTTTCTCATAATGGCCCTTGGCAGTGTCGGTAAAGCAGTAGTAACTGCGCCGTCCCACTTTATTCGCCTGCAGCCAGTCTTGTTGTACTACCCGAAAAACCGCTGTTCGCACCAGACGCTCATTAAAGCCGAATAAAGACAGCGCATCGATTAGGCTGCCCATCCAGATCCAGCCACCGTGTTGGGAGACAACGTCACCAAACAAGGTCACGACCATAGACGTGCAGCTTATATTGCGATCAATTGCTCTCGCTGCAACCAGATCAGCATTCAGTTTACTCATAGCCTTGGCCCACACTATTCATGAGCAATGCAGGTTAAGCTGGTCGGTGGAGAGCCAAGCTCATATTGCGTCAAAATCGACCACAACCCGCTCGGAGATTGGGTGCGCCTGACAGGTAAGCACCATGCCTGCTTCGACTTCAGTATCGCTTAAGGCGTGATTCAAATCCATGTCCACTTTTCCTTCCAGAACTTTAGCCTTACAGGTTGCACACACACCACCCTTGCATGAAAACGGTAAGTCTGCGCCATTACGCATGGCACCGTCTAGAATGTTCTCACCATCGGCGGTCAATTCAAAATTGATGGAACGGCCGCCGACGGTGACACTCACTTCACTCACCTGCCCCGCGTACTTCTCGGCGCGGGCATGGTGTTTCTCAACCACCGCTTTGGCGTCCTCAGCGGATGCAAAAAACAGTTCGTAGTGAATATTCTCTTCACTGACCCCACTGGCTCGTAAACCACGTGACACCTCGGAGATCATTGACTCCGGACCACATAGGAAAAATTCATCGGTGGCTGTAATATCGATCAAACCTTTGGCGTGCAGCTCACCGCCTTTTTTGTTGTCCAGCCGGCCATACAGCGCTTCTGCGTCCTGCTCTTCGCGACTAAGGATGTTCAGCCAGTTAAACCGAGTCATGTAGCGGTTCTTCAGAAAGCCCAGCTCTTCCTTGAACATCACGGTCGCAGAGGTTTTGTTGCCGTACAGCAAGGTCACATCACTGAGCGGCTCCTGTGCCAGCACTGTCTTCACGATAGACAGTGTGGGCGTTATGCCGCTTCCCGCGCAGATAAACATATAACGCTTGGCATTATCCGGGTGGAGTGGCGTGTAAAACTCACCCTGAGGAGGCATCACATCCACGACGTCGCCGGCTTTCAACACACCGTTGGCAAAGCTTGAGAACAAACCATCTTCAATGTGTTTTATACCTACTCTAAGAGCGTCGTCATCAACACCTGAGCATATCGAATACGAGCGTCGCACTTCTTCTCCGTTTAGCGTTGCACGAAGTGTGAGGTATTGTCCCTGGACAAACTCGAAAGTGCCTCGTAAATTATCCGGCACGGCAAAGCTTACACACACTGCGCTATCAGTCTCGGGGCGGACGTCGGTAACGGTAAGGGGGTAGAACTCTGTATTACTCATAGCTGATCACTGTTTAAATGCATTTGAAATAGTCGAAAGGTTCCGCGCAATCAGTGCATTGATACAATGCCTTGCACGCCGTTGAGCCGAACTCACTAACAAGCCTTACCTTGTCTGACTTACATTGTGGGCATTGGATCTTTTTATCTCCGCGCCTGACACCAGGCGGCGCTATGCCATACTGGCGCAACTGTTCGCGCCCTTCTTCTGTCATCCAGTCAGTCGTCCAGGCGGGTGACAACTGAGACTGCACGGTGACGCGTTCATGGCCTGCTTCCAATAGGGCATTCTCAACGTCTTGAGCTATTTGTTTCATGGCTGGGCAGCCTGAATAGGTTGGCGTGATAATGACCGTAATCTGCCCCGCGTCATCAACGACAACATCCTGTAAGACGCCCAGGTCCCAAATCGAGAGCACGGGTATCTCCGGGTCTTTTACCTGATCGAGCAGCGCCCATATTTCAGGGCAGGAAGACCGTTGGCGACGTTGCTCACGTTGCAGCTGCTCAGGATGGATGGCAGCAATGACAGTCACAGGTGTACAACACTACCACTGCTGGCCAGGATATGCGCGTTGCAAAAACTGCATATCGGCCAACAAATAACCGTGGGTTTCCGTGTGTATACCTTCTCGACCACCCGAGACTTTCCAGCTCACATCCGGTCTGGTTAACGTCGCCTGTTCCAGCACTTCATTGACGCATGCATCCCAGGCCGGCTGCAGCGCGGCGCGATCAGCGCACACACCCTGGGCCATCAATTGCTTTTCCGCCTCGGATTGCATGAATAATTCCGGGATATAACCCCACAGCTCATTCAAACCGTTTTGAAGACGGGTGTGGCTTTCTTCCGTACCGTCACCCAAACGTAAAATCCATTCTCGACTGCGACGTAGATGGTAATCACATTCTTTTGCCGATTTCGCCGCAATACCTGCAATCCGATCGTCCGTACTGTCCATCAAGACCGCCAGATACTCTACATAAAACACATCCAACACAAACTGCCTGGCCATGGTAAACGCGAAATCGCCTATCGGTAATTCGTGTATCAGCAGATTGCTGAACTCTCTGCTGTCACGCAACATCGCCAATTGATCGGCGCTTCGCTTGCGGGTATCGAGTTCGCTGGCGTATTCGTAGAAGTTGTTGGCGCGCCCCAGATAGTCCAGACATACATTGGAAATAGCCAGGTCTTCCTCAAGATACGGTGCGCTGTAACACCATTCAATCAGGCGCTGGCCTAAAATCAGTGCATCATCCGCCTCAGCCAACACAAAGTTCAGCAACGCAGATTGTTCTGTCTTTATAGCCTCGTTCATTGCTTGCGCCTACATGTTATTGATGGGTTCAGGCAACACATAGTGCATCGCGTGCCGATAAGGCTTGTCGTCTGACGGGTCATAAAAGCTACTGGCGTCTTCTTCCTGCGAGGCGGTAATATCGCTGGCCAGCACAACCCAGATGCTGACACCTTCGCTGCGCCGTGTATACACATCACGGGCGTATTCCAGCGCTTGCTCAGAGTTCTCCGCATGCAAGCTGCCAACATGCTTGTGATCCAGGCCTCGCTTTGAGCGAATAAAAATTTCATAGAGTGGCAGGATGTTTTTCTGGTTCATTGCTCTTCCCTCGCTGGCTCAGGCCGCTTTTTCCGCATTCGCTCGCTTCTTCTGTTCATAGGCGCGCAACGCGTCGCGTACCCACGCCCCGTCATCCTGCGCTTTTTTATGGTGACGCACGCGGTCGCGATTGCACATGCCGTCGCCATTCACAACGCGTGCAAATTCTTCCCAGTCGATCTCGCCGAAATCGTAATGACCTCGCTCTTCATTCCATTTAAGTTCCTCATCCGGAATGTGTAAGCCGAGAAAGTCTGCTTGCGGCACCGTTTGATCAACAAAATCCTGACGCAAGCTGTCATTGCTCTTGCGTTTGATCTTCCATTTCATAGATTGGCCACTGTGCGCCGAATCGGCATCGTGCGGACCAAACATCATTAACGACGGCCACCACCAGCGATTAAGAGCATCTTGCGCCATCGCTTTCTGCTCGTCGCTGCCATTTACCAGTGCAATAAGTGATTCATAGCCCTGTCGTTGATGAAAACTTTCTTCTTTGCAAATGCGTACCATCGCACGCGCATATGGTCCATAGGATGTACGTTGAAGACTGATCTGATTAACAATCGCTGCACCGTCAACCAACCAGCCAATGGTTCCAATATCGGCCCATGTTAGAGTGGGGTAATTGAAGATTGATGCGTATTTAGCGCGCCCTTCATGCAATGCATCGACCATTTCTTCGCGACTGGCACCGAGTGTTTCCGCTGCACTGTACAAATACAGTCCGTGCCCACCTTCATCCTGAACCTTGGCCAGCAAAATCATTTTTCGCTGCAATGTAGGCGCTCTGGATAACCAGTTTCCTTCGGGTTGCATACCGATCACTTCAGAATGCGCATGCTGCGAAATTTGCCGTATCAGGTTCTTTCGATAAGCAGCTGGCATCCAGTCCTTGGGCTCGATTTTCTGTTCATCATCTATCCGCTGCTGGAAACGCTGTTCCAGTTCGGCATCGCTAAGCTCAAAATGTGTCATGCTGGGTCCATTAACGTTTCGACGTATTTAAATGATACATAAATATCGCTTTATATCAATATTTAGTATCATATTTTGCAGACCTTGCTGCATTTAAACCTTTTCTATGATCAAGGCAATGCCCTGCCCCACCCCAATGCACATCGTACACAGGGCATAACGCCCCCCGTTTCTATGCAACTGATGCGTAGCGGTGCACGCCAACCTCGCACCGCTCATGCCCAGCGGATGACCTAATGCTATCGCGCCACCATAGGGGTTTACTCGTTCATCGTCATCCGCAAGGCCAAGATCTCGAGTCACCGCCAAGCCCTGCGCCGCGAACGCTTCATTGAGTTCGATTACATCCATTTGATCTAATGACAAGCCAGCCAGCTGCAACACTTTGCGGCTTGCCGGTGCCGGTCCAAAGCCCATGATTCTTGGTGCAAGGCCAGCGGTTGCCATGGCTACAACACGCGCTTTGGGTTCCAGCTTATTGACCTTTGCGCCCTGCTCTGTGGCCAACAACAGTGCACAGGCCCCATCGTTTACGCCAGACGCATTGCCAGCTGTCACCGTACCATCTTTGCGGAATGCTGGCCGAAGCCCAGCCAGCGCCTCAATTGTCGTGTCTCCGCGAATATGTTCGTCGGTAGAAACAACCACGTCCTCTTTCTTGCGTTGCGGCACTATGACATTGATTATTTCATCCGCGAACCAGCCCTGATCACGCGCATACGCAGCCTTTTGCTGACTTCGATACGCGAAAGCGTCTTGCGCTTCGCGTTCAATTGCAAATTCAGCCGCTACATTTTCCGCGGTCTCGGGCATTGAGTCTGTGCCATATTGCTCATGCATCAACCGATTAATAAAGCGCCAGCCGATCGTGGTGTCAAAAATGTCAGCTGTGCGTCCAAACGCGGCTTCCTGCTTTGGCATTACAAACGGTGCTCTGGACATGGACTCAACACCACCGGCTATCACGCACTGTTGCTCACCACTTTTCAGCGCACGGCTGGCCGTGCCAACAGCGTCCAGGCCCGAACCGCACAAACGGTTTAGCGTCACCCCAGGTACAGTGGCAGGCAAACCAGACAGCAAAGCACTCATGCGAGCAACGTTTCGGTTATCTTCCCCAGCCTGGTTGGCGCAGCCGTAGTACACATCGTCGATCGTCTCGCTATCCAGCCCCGGGTTTCTAGCCAGTAACTCCGCCATGGGTATGGCACCCAGGTCATCTGTTCTCACCGTTGACAACGCGCCACCATAGCGACCGATAGGGGTGCGAATAGCATCGCAGATAAAGGCTTCGTTCATATTGGCATGTCCTTGTAGTCTCTGGCCATTAATCGGTTTCCGCGCCATCCACCAACTGCCCCTGAGTGCGCGCCGAACGCCCACGCATGGTCGCCATCAGCTTGCCCTGCTGGTTGGTGACACGTATGTCGTAAATTCCGCTGCGCTTGCCTTGATGTACGGCCTGTGCGCTCGCCGTTAATACGTCCCCCAATGACGCCGGGCGGATGAAATCAATCGTACAGCCAGCCGCAACCGCGATCTGATTTTGCGAATTACAGGCGAACGCAAATGCGGAATCAGCAAGCGTGAATATGAAGCCGCCATGACAAATATCATGGCCATTGACCATAGAGTCACGCACCGTCATTGTGATCTGTGACCGACCTTCGCCCATGGATTGAATGTCCATGCCCAATTCCTGCGAGGCTCGATCAGTTGACCACATCACCTCAGCACATTGTGCGGCCAGTTCGTCGGCAGTCATGAGCCAGTAAAGCTTGGCTTGCGCTTTTCCATAAACGCGGCAACACCCTCTTGATAATCGTCCGATTGCCCAAGTGTGCGCATCGCCTGTTTCTCACATTCGACTTGTTCGTTCATCGCCGTGGAAAACGATTGATTAAGAAGACTCTTGGCCGTGGCAAGACCACGAGTAGGCTGTGTCGCCAGATGGCTTGCCAGTTGCATGGCTTCATTCATCAGATCATCATCATCCACTACTTGCCAAATCATGCCCCAGGCTTCGGCTTTTTCCGCGCTGATTTTTTCTCCCAATAGCGCAAGCCCTTTTGCTCTTGGTAAACCGATAGCACGTGGCAGATTGAATGTTCCACCAGAATCCGGAATGAGACCAATTTTGCAAAATACCTGCGCAAAGGCTGCCGAGCGCGCTGCCAATACAATGTCGCAGGCTAGTGCAATACTGGCGCCGGCTCCCGCGGCGATGCCATTGACTGCGCATACAACCGGCTTGTCCAAGCCCATGATTCCCCGAATCAGGGGGTTGTAATACTTTTCAACGGATTCCCCGAGGTCTGGCCGTTCATCGGTCACCTTTACCGCGCGATCATTTAAATCCTGGCCCGCGCAAAACCCACGACCCGCGCCTGTGATTAACAGGCAGCGAACCTGCGGATCGCTTCGCACCGTTTTCATTGCCGCCTGCACTTCTTCATGCATAGCGACTGTGAAGCTGTTCAGGGTATCCGGCCGATTCAGGACCAGTTTGGCAACACCTGCGTCTATTCCAAACTCGATATTCTCGAAACTCATGCGTTCTCCTATTGTTATCCGTCTTTTCGCTCTACCAATGTCAGTATGTCGTACAAGGCAACCATCTCATCATTCTGATTGCGTACCTCCACATCCCACACAACCACACCTGTCGCGCGCTCTTCATCCGGTCGTTTTTCTTTGAGTATCTTCTGCTTCGCTGTGATATGTACCTGAATCGTGTCACCGATTCCCACCGGCTCAATGAAGCGCAAAGACTCGAGGCCATAGTTTGCCAACACCGGACCGGGTGATGGCTCAACAAACATACCCGCCGCCGCAGAGATCACGAAGTATCCGTGCGCGACGCGTTTGCCGAACAATGAATCTTTCGCGGCCAACTCATCAAAGTGCGCGTAAAAGTGGTCGCCGCTTAAGCAACCAAAATTAACGATATCCGCTTCTGTCACAGTTCGTCGGTGCGTAGTCAATCGCTCACCAATTCGCAGCTCTTCAAAATACTTCTTGAACGGGTGCACGCCATCACTGACCGTATTTGCGCCGGTCATATATTCCTGGGTAATCGCGGTCAGCATGCTTGGCGAGCCCTGCACTGATGTGCGCTGCATATAGTGCTTCACCGCGCGCGCACCACCCAATTCCTCGCCACCACCCGCTCGACCTGGCCCACCATGTACCAGGGACGGTAAAGGCGAACCATGACCGGTGGACTCTTTTGCACAATCACGGTCGATCACCAGCACGCGACCGTGAAAAGCCGCAGCGCCCAGAATGAGCTCAGCCGCTTCCTGATCATCGTGTGTAAAGACAGACCCCACCAGGCTACCTCTACCAAGGCCGGCGATGTGCACTGCTTCGTCCACGGTTTGATAAGGCATGATCGTGCTCACCGGCCCAAACGCCTCAATGCTGTGCGGTGCAGACGCCTCAACAGGGTTCGCGCAATACAACAAGGTGGGGGGATAAAACGCATCGCGCTTGGCACGATCGCCCAGTATTTCAAACTCCTCATTGCCACCGAGAACAAGTTCGCACTCTTGTGCCAGCGCATCCACATTGGCCTGTACATCCGCTTTCTGAGCCGCCCCCAGCAATGGCCCCATTCGAACCCCTTCTTCTGACGGATCGCCAATGACAACGTTACTCAAGCGCTCGACCAGCGCTTTCTGTACCTCGTCAACGCGCGCAGCAGGTACTATCACCCGGCGGATAGCGGTGCACTTTTGCCCCGCTTTCACGGTCATCTCGCGGGTAACTTCTTTGATGAACAAATCGAACTCAGGATCATCCGCTTGAACTGATTGGCCGAGAATACTGCAGTTTAGCGAATCCGCTTCCATGGTAAACGGAATGCTTCGGGCAACGATATTGGGGTGTGCGCGCAAGGTTTGTCCGGTTGCCGCGGAGCCTGTGAATGTCACGGTATCTTGTTCAGTCAGACGATCGAGTAAATCACCTGTGCGCCCGCAAATTAGCTGAATCGCTCCCTCAGGCAGTAACTGAGACGCGACTATTTCCTTGACCATGGCCTCTGTG
Source organism: Gammaproteobacteria bacterium (assembly GCA_030429735.1). Lineage (GTDB taxonomy): Bacteria > Pseudomonadota > Gammaproteobacteria > Pseudomonadales > JAUIET01 > JAUIET01. The sequence continues at coordinate 492,226 of JAUIET010000002.1, read as the reverse complement.
AGATAGGCTGAGTCAGTGGCAGGCTTGACGATCACGGGAACGCCGGCAACCAGACTCGGGGCGATCTTTTCCAACATGCCCCAGCATGGGAAGTTGAATGCATTGATATGCACTGAGACGCCTCGTTTCGGCACCAGTATGTGCCGCGCAGCAAAGGTGCCATTTTTGGAAAGTGCTTCCGGTGCTCCTTCCACTATAAAGGTTTCGTTTGCAAACTCGCGCTTGGAGACACCCGCGTACGCAAACAAAGTGCCAATACCCCCTTCGATATCCACACCGCCATCCGCTTTGGTGGCGCCGGTGCGCGCAGATAAGGCATAGAATGTCTCTTTCTTCGCCATCAGGTATTTGCCCAGCTCTTTCAGCATCGCTCCGCGTTCGTGGGTGGTCATTGCTCTCAAAGCAGGCCCCCCTTTACTGCGACCGTAATCAAGAACCTTCTGGAAATCGATGCCATCACTGCTGACTTGGCAAATCTGCTCACCGGTTATGGCATCAAACACAGCCTTACCATCGCTTTGCCCGGCAACCCATTCACCGTGCACATAGCTCTTTGTTTTCATTGTTAGACTCCGTTTGCTGGTGTGTTTCGGTCGTGTAGTGACCTTTGCATAGCGCAAACATGATACACTTTTCGGGATTGCGGTCAAATTATTGTATTATATTATACATTGGCTTAGTGTATCATCGCGATGGCGTGTGCGTGCCATGATACGCCGTCAGTGGCTCTATCGCGCCGCTTTTCATGTGGGTACCAGGCCACGTGGAAACCGGCGGATTACAGGCGAACCTTAAACAATAATACGGAGGAACCATGTCGGACACTACTGCAGGCCTCGACGCCATCGAAAACGCCAGCGTGGATGAACTCCGCAGTCAGCAAACCGAACACATGCGCGATACTTTGCAGCGCGTGTATCAACACTCGTCTGTGTACCGGCAGAAATTTGATCAACACGGCGTGCACCCCGACGACTTTACACAGCTTGAAGACCTGGCCAAGTTCCCTTTCACAACCAAGGCGGACCTTCGCGACAACTACCCGTTTGGCATGTTTTGCGTGCCGATGGACGACATTGTCAGAGTTCACGCGTCCAGCGGCACCACTGGCAAGCCAACCGTGGTTGGCTACACCCAACAGGACATTGATGCCTGGGCACAGGTGGTAGCGCGCTCAATTTATGCAGCCGGTGGACGCCGTAACGACAAAGTGCATGTGTCGTATGGCTATGGGTTATTTACTGGCGGGCTGGGCGCACACTACGGCGCTGAACGTTTGGGCTGTGCTGTTATTCCAATGTCAGGCGGACAAACCGAGAAACAAGTCCAATTAATCCATGACTTTAACCCCGACATCATTATGGTGACCCCCAGCTACATGCTGAATATTGCGGATGAAATTGACCGTCAGGGCATCGATCCTAAAGCCTTGAAGTTGCGCGTGGGTATTTTCGGCGCGGAACCCTGGACAGGGTCGATGCGCGAAGAACTGGAAAAACGCCTGGCCATCGACGCTGTTGATATTTACGGTCTGTCGGAGGTGATGGGGCCTGGCGTGGCGCAGGAATGTGTTGAAAGCAAAGACGGCCCGACAATTTGGGAAGATCATTTCTACCCCGAGATCATAAACCCGGAAAGCGGCGACGTATTAGCCGACGGGGAAGAAGGCGAGCTGGTGTTTACTAATTTGCAGAAGCAAGGCATGCCAATGATTCGCTACCGCACACGTGACTTAACGCGCTTGCTGCCAGGCACATCGCGCACGATGCGCAGAATGGATAAGATTACTGGCCGCAGTGACGATATGTTGATCATTCGCGGCGTTAACGTGTTCCCAACCCAAATCGAAGAGCAAATTCTTAACGTCGGTGGTTTCGCCCCGCATTATTTAATTGAGGTGGAACGGCAAGGCAATCTAGACCAGCTAAGCGTGCAGGTAGAAGCCACTGACGATTCGCAAGAAAACGACGCACGCTGCAAGGAGTTGCAGCAAAAAATAAAAGGTCTGATCGGCGTATCAGCACATATTAAACTGCAAGCAGCAGGCAGTATTCCAAGATCAGAAGGCAAGGCCAAGCGAGTGATCGACCGACGCTAATCACTGCTGTTTCCCCTGACAAGCACAATAACAGGCACATAATGACTCACGACCAAAAACTCAAAGCGATCGCGGTTCGCACTCGACGCCGCTTCCTGTTTTCAATCATTGCTCTGGCATTTTATTTTTCCTTTTCCCTTGCCTGGACTGAGCCAGGCGCATTTTTGTCTTTACCTCTGGGCGACGGGCTGCTAAATGGCGCATTGCTGATGTTCATTTTGTTAATCGTCTTGTTCATTGCGCTTGAGTTTCTTTTCTTGACTATTGCCAAGCGTGAGTTGCGTAAAGAAGCTGCTCAGAGTGAGGAGCAGGTACGATGAAGCTTCTCACGACACTACTGGCAATAGCGCTGAGTTGCTCCAGCCTTACAGTGTTTGCAGCGGGCGCTATTGAAGGTGAAGTGCAACGCCAACCATTGAACGTATCGGCGATTGTTATTTTTCTGGGCTTTGTCGCAGCAACGTTGGGCATCAGCTATTGGGCAGCGCGCAATACCCGAAGCAGTAGCGAGTTCTACAACGCGGGCGGCAATATATCGGGCCTGAAGAACGGCACCGCGATTGCCGGAGACTTTATGTCTGCCGCCTCTTTCCTTGGTATTACGGCCTTAATGTTCGGTGCCGGTTTTGATGGCCTTGTGCTCTCGCTGGGTGCGTTTTCTGCGTGGCCAATCATGTTGTTTCTATTGGCCAGAAGAGTTCGCAACCTGGGTAACTTCACGTTTGTTGACGTTGTCTCAATGCGGCTCGAGAAAAGCAGAATTCGGTATGTGGCCATTGTCGGAACGATTGTCGTCGTCGTACTGTATCTGATTGCACAGATGGTTGGCGCAGGAAAGCTGATTGAATTATTGTTCGGGCTTCCGTATGAAATAGCAGTGGTTACCGTTGCGGTACTCGTACTTGCCTACGTAACGTTTGGCGGAATGCTCGCCACTACCTGGGTACAGATTATCAAGGCGATCCTGCTAATGACCGGCGTGACCGTACTGGCGTTTCTGGTCATGAAAGAGGCCAATTTCAGCTTTTCAGAATTGCTGCGTGGCGCCGCCGACAATCACCCGTTAGGTGAGCGTATGCTGTCGCCCGGTGTCGCATTCAAAGATCCCATTCAAGTAGCCACTATCTTGACCTCAATGCTGTTTGGCGTGTTGGGCTTACCGCATATCTTGATGCGACTGTTCACAGTACCCAATGCACACGAGGCGAAAAAATCTGCTTTCTACGCAAGCTTGTTTATGGGTTACTTTTACCTGCTGCTGATCATTGTTGGTTTTGGTACGGCGTTCCTGCTGTACAACAACCCGCAGTTTTTTGACGACAACGGCCAATTGCTGGGCGGTGGCAATATGGCGGCAATACATCTTTCCAATGCGGTGGGCGGGAGTTTGCTTACCGGATTTATGTCGGCTGTTTCGTTCGCGACAATACTCGCTGTTGTCGCGGGCTTAACCGTTTCTGGCGCGGCCGCAATTTCGCATGATCTGTACGCAGAAGTGCTGTGCAAAGGCAAGCCGGACCCGAAAAAGGAAATGCAGCTGACTCGCATAACCACATTGCTTATTGGCGTGATTGCCGTCGGCCTGGGCATTCTGTTTCAAAACGAAAACGTGGCATTTATTGCCACCATGCCGATGGTGGTTGCCGCCTCAGTCAATTTCCCAATTCTGTTTCTCTCCCTGTTCTGGGCCGGTCTGACAACCCGCGGCGCAATTTACGGGGCAACCTTGGGCCTGATTTCCTCGGTTGCGCTGATCATAATTGGGCCACAGGTATGGGTGTCTGTACTGGGTTTCGAAGAACCACTGTTCCCGTATAACTATCCGGCCTTGTTCACCATGCCGCTGGCTTTCGCTGTAGCCTGGTTTTTCTCAATTAGCGATCGATCCGAGCGCGCGGGCATCGATCGAGCCAACTATCACAGCCTGCTTATTCGATCAGAATACGGGGAAGAGTAAGCAGGGTTCTGCTGGCGGCGCTTACAGATAAATAATTATCGACTTATGGGCCGCCTCGGGGTTGATAAGATTGACCCGTTTTGAGCGAATCAGGAATGAATTGTTGCGTTCAATCAGATGGTGCTGGTAGGTTCCGGCGAATACTCGTTGTTCCTCTCGGTAAAACATGACCACCTGAAAGTTTGACGTAATGATCAAGTCGCCGTTGTCGCTTCGACCCGCGTGGCGAATATTCCCTATCAAGTGAGAACAGCGTACTGCGGAATCCTTGGACGATGCTCTGGGATGGACGAAGTTGCGTTTTCGAATTTCCATCATGACCCGGTCGTCGTAGAAATGCGAAATCTCATTTACCGGGTCATGCTGGTTTTCACTGGCTGGCATCCAGTAAGTGCCATCGGGGCTGTATAGGGCCAGCCACTTTTCGAGATCAGGATTATCAAGATAGGACGCTTCCTGATAGAGAAAGTCCTCAACAGCGATTAGATCGATATCTGCGCTCATGAAAAAGCCTCCTGCAACATATAGTCACGCCACGCCGCATACTCGGTGCGCATATCAAGATCACTGGTACCGCCACCTCGAACACGATCACCCAGGTCTTCATCTCGACCAAATTGACGATACATTTCCACCCACTCCGACGCATCCGAGTGCAAACCATCCTGTACGCGTCTGTAACATTCCAGATCATCAGGGCCAACCATGGACCCAACAGAATTGATCAGGCGCGAATACAACAAGGTGCGTTGCAACATGGTATCGGGTGCACCTTTCAGCCGAAACGACCAGGTTTCCACAACAAATTTGTCTACTGCAACCGGTCGCACCACGCGTATGTTTTGTACTGCAGTTTTGATTGTTAACGACGGATAGTACAAGGTGTTATGCGTGTTGAACGAGTAAATCTCCTTAGTACGCTCTTCCCCGTACGCCGCGACCATGCGCTTATGGTACTCAGGGTCTACCGAATAGTCTGCGTGAATACTGGTTTTGCCACCGTCGTAATGATGACCGTACTTGAACCCGGTGATGCCCATGTGTTCCATGTTTTCGTATGAGCCGCCAAATGGCAGGATAATCTCTGCTTCAGAGCGCTGCTTCACGGCTTCTTCTGGCAGCGTATCAATATAGTCCTGCGCGGCTTGTACCACGGACTGATGTACAACCATGGGATGCATCGTGTCATTCAGGTTTTCGATAATGTACTTCCAGTTGCAGTCATGCTCGTAGCGCAAAACGCCGCCGGCCACTTCCACTTCGCCTTCTGGTGACCGATCACATAAGTTATCAAAGCAATCCTTCGCACCACCCATCCAGGTTTCCAGATCTGGTGCATCACTCGATAAGGTGGCAAACACAAAACCGCGATAACTCGCACTCTGCGCCACCTTTTGCATGTTATTGCAACTGTCTTTCAGATCGAAACCTGTGTTGTCGTATCCGGTTTCGTTGGGTATTTTCAGCACCTGTCCATCATGTTGAAACGTCCAGCCATGATAAGCGCAACGAAACGCACCGCGCGCATTACCACTGCGTTGCTCGACCAGTTTGGCGCCTTTGTGCCCACAGCGATTATGCAGCACATGAACCGCACCGTGTTTGTCCCTGACCATCACCACCGGGACTTTATGATTTATGTTGGTCGTGAAGTAATCGCCGGCTTTCGGCACCTGTGATTCATGACCAATGTATATCCACGCCTGGCCCCAGATACGCTCCATTTCCAGTTCAAAGACTTCCGGGTCAATATAGACGCGTTTGTGTACGCGCCTGTCTTCGACAAGACGCGCAATTTCAGCATTAGACAGTGGCATTGTTCGCTCCCGATTCAGGCATGCAGCCATAGTTTCCAATCATAGTGACAGTGAACCTAAACTGGCACCGCCACAGACCATTAAGGTTTGACCTGTAACAAATCCATTGTCCGCGTGTATAAAAAAATCAACCGCTCTGGCCACGTCTTCTGGCAAACCCAAGCGTCTAACCGGTATGCCCGCCGCCATCGCTTGCAGCTTCGGGTCGTTCTCCGGAATAACCGCGTGGAACATTTCAGTGGCCTCAATAGGTCCTGGTGCTACTGTATTTACAGTAATACCGTACTCGCCAAGTTCCAGCGCCCAGGTACGTGCCATACCCATCATTCCTGACTTGGTGGCGGAATAGGATGTTCTTGTTTGCAAGCCCAACGCCGCTCGGGAAGTAATTAAAACGACACGGCCAAAGCCAGCCGTTTTCATGGCAGGCAAAAACGCCTGCGTTAAGGTAATTGCAGCACCCACGTGCACTTGGGTCAGGTAATTCAAATCTTCGAGCTCAACCTCTTCGAGCAAAGCGGCACGTATCAAACCGGCGTTATGAACAAATCCACAGACATCAAATTGCCCGGCTATTATTTTCGCGATGTCGGCTGTGGCAGCCGCATCACTCAAATCGCACTGAAAGTTAAGCAAGTGCTCATTGTCCAGTTCCAAATTACGCCGCGCGATGTTCAGTACACGGTAACCATCGGCGAGTAAATGCTCGCAAATGGCCTTGCCGATACCGGTGCTTCCCCCCGTGACAACGACTGTTTGGATATTCTCACTCATATTGTTGCCTCTCTTTGCGCGGCGCTGGTTATTCCCAAACTATTTGCGATCTGCAACCTGATCTTGGGGTCTGCAACGTCTATTGAATCGGGTACCGCGATCAGCACAGATTGATTACCACAATCACTGTGGCTGAAAACGGCGACGGTACGGCCGGATGGAATATCGCTTGCACCCGCCAAATCAAACAATTCCAATGCCAGGTGAGCAAATACTATTGGGCCGGCGTCAAGCCGTACACTGGCGATGGACCAGGGTTTGTGCTTCAACCGGCGCTTGAAAAATTCCCACAAACTGTGGTGCAGGTCAACAGCTTGCAGCAATCTCCCGCGGCTATCGGCCGGCCTCCATATCAACACGTCATTCAAACAACTCTCGCACACTTCGCGTGGCGGGTAGTTGTACCGTTCACACGCAGCGCATTGCTGCATAGACAAGGCACCAGCAAGATTCGCTGTTGTGAAATCTTCGCCGCGCGGTGTGCGCGCTTTCGGCGGTTTGGATCTAAGCCGCAATGACGGCCGGTTCATGCGCAACCTGCGTTGCATGGAATATCGAGTGGTCATTGTGCGCGCCCCAGCAATACAGCGGCGCTGCACAGGCCGCGATCATAATTGATCATCCCAAAGCCGCTGGCCATGGCGGTCCGTGCATTCGGTACCTGTTGGCCAAGAGCCGCATCGGTCAATTGACGAATTGACTCAACAATCCCAAGCAACCCGGCCGCGGCGCCGGCCTGCCCCACGGACAGCTGGCCGCCAGATGTGTTGTGCGGTAGTTTATTTGCTTGATCACCACTGCCATTAAACGTGAGGTCTGTGTTGCGTACAAAGGTTGCGCCCTCGCCCTTGGCACAAAACCCCATATCTTCGATCTGTAGCAGACTTATCGCGGGGTAGTCATCGTAGGTCTGGACAATATCAATATCCTCTGGACCAAGGCCTGCCTGCTCATACATCCCCGGAACGAATTCTGTCCAGCCGCCCCGATATTGAACATCGTCTTCGCGGTGCGAATTATGCAATTCATCCGCTGCCAAAATCAGACAATAAGGTATCTTCAAATAACGAGCGCGTTCTTCACTCATCACCAGAAACGCTTCCGCCCCCGCACACGGCATCACACAATCAAACAGGTGCAGTGGTCCTGCAATCGGCCGGGCATTTAAATACTGTTGCATCGACAGCGTCTTATGTCCGAGCAAGGCCAGTGGGAAATGATTGGCATTATAACGCTGCGCCACTGACAGCCGGCCCAAGTCTTCACGCGTCACACCATAGCGCTGCATGTAGTCCTGCGTGATGATTGAAAAGGCCGCGTTCGGGCCACCAGCACCATAAGGAAACGACGCGTCAATCGTGAAATTACTGAATTCAGCAGCACTGGATTCAAACGACCGATGCGCGGCTGCATCGCCACCAATACAGGCCACAATATCAGCATCGCCCATCTGTACCGCACGCGCTGCCTTGCGCAGTGCAATGACACCTGACGCCCCACCGAACGGGGCTTCCTCAAGCCAGCGGGGCGACAAACCAAAATGCTGGGTTAATGCAATGGTGGAATCTGCACCCAGCGAAAAGCTGCTGACCGAAAAGCCGTCAATTTCGGATTTTTCAAGCCCGGTACTGAGCAACATAGCTCGCAGCGCAGAGCCAACAAACCATGCCGCACCACGCGGGCTTTGTTTGGCGTAGCCCAAACTTACCGGGGCACATAGGGCCACGCCCCGATAAGAGGCGGGTGTGCTCCGAGCAGGCGGGTTCTGCGTCACTGGCGGCCCCCAGTTGGCGTGCTGTGCTTGCTTGCTGTTGTTTTGACCTTCGCAAGTAATGCTGCCAGCTGATCGGCATCGTCGTGATCAAGGTCGCCAAGCAATTCGATCACCCACTCTTCATGGCGTTTTGCGATATTGGTAAAGAACTTTTTGCCATTGGGTGTCAGTTTGACTATGTAGGTTCTGCGATCTTCTGGCAGCGTGCTGCGGCTAACAAGCCCCTCTTTAACCAGTTGCGTGGACAGCCCGGACACATTGCCACCGGAAACCATCATACGGCGAGATAGTTCGCCCATGGTCAATCCTTGCGGCGTACGTTGCAATTGCGAGAGAAAGTCAAAACGCGGTAATGTTGTATCAAACTCCTCTCTCAGCCGGCTGCGTAACTCAGCCTCAATAAGGCTTGAACACGTCAGCAGGCGCAACCACAACTTGATCGAATGATGATCCTCTTCCACCAGCCGCGTTTCCAGGTCGGGAGTGGGTGGCTTGGTCAATGATTGAGGTTTGTTCATGGCTAGGCCTCGAAACAATTATTTTAAATATAAAATAATTTGGGGTATACTGACAACAGTTGTTTTAAGCTTAAACTATTTTGGCGACAGATATAAGAGCCAAGCTGTTCGCCAAAAAGAAAACACTGGCTTGCAGACCTTAGTAGACAATGAATAAGCGGAGCGAATGATGAAGATTGTATGTCTCGGCGGCGGGCCCGCCGGCCTATATTTGGCAATTTCAATGAAACTACGCGACCCGTCGCACGACGTGCAAGTGTATGAGCGCAATAAACCGGGGGACACCTTCGGTTGGGGGGTAGTATTCTCCGACCAAACCGTTGAGAACCTGCACGCAAACGATCCCGTCAGCGCTGACGCCATCCGTGATGAGTTTATACATTGGGACATGATCGACTGCTTCGTTAATGGCGTCGTTGAACGTTCCGATGGTCACGGCTTTATAGGCCTTGGCCGCAAGCGAATGCTGCAACTGCTGCACGATCGTGCGAGAGAACTTGATATTCCGCTCCATTTCGAAACGGAATTTGAAGCAGAAGACATCGACACACGATTTGCAGATGCCGACATCGTAGTGGCCGCCGATGGCCTGAACTCCAAGATCAGGAACAACAATCTTGATGCCTTCGATTGCAAGGTGGACATTCGCAAAAATCACTTTGTTTGGTTGGGCACAAAACAAAAATTTCGAGACGCATTTACCTTCGCGTTCGAAAAAACCGAACATGGTTGGATCTGGGCGCACGCCTATCAATTCGATGAGGAAACATCAACCTTCATCGTTGAGTGCAATCCCGATGTGTATGATGCATTTGGCTTCGACTCAATGTCACATGAAGAGAGCGCGGAAACCTGCCGCAAAATCTTTGAAAAGTACCTGGGCGGTCATGAGCTGCTGACCAATTCCGCTCACATTCGCGGCTCGGCATGGATTAAGTTCCCGCAGGTGCTATGCCGCAATTGGGTGATGAATGATCGGGTGGTATTAATCGGTGATGCTGCGCACACGGCCCACTTTTCGATCGGCTCAGGCACCAAGCTTGGACTGGAAGACGCCATTTCACTTGCAAAACACCTGAGCAGCGATTTAAGCGTGGCCGACGCGCTGCGCGCGTATCAGGACGAACGGGAATTGGAGGCCTTGCGACTGCAAAATGCCGCCTTGAATGCGATGATCTGGTTTGAGGATGTACCCCGCTACGCCGAGGCATTCGACCTCAAGCAATTCAATTATTCGCTGCTGACCCGCAGTCAACGCGTGAGTCATGAAAACCTGCGCCTACGCGATGAACAATGGCTGGAAAGCATGGAGCGACACCTGGCGAAGCGCGCACTGGGCGAGTCATTTGATGAAGCTGTGCCTCCGATGTTTTTGCCGTATAACCTTGCTGGACTTGAGCTATCAAATCGTGTGGTGGTATCGCCCATGTCCATGTACAGCGCGAAAGATGGCCTGCCCGACGATTGGCACCTGGTGCATTATGGCGCATTGGCCAAAGGTGGCGCGGGTCTTGTATTCACGGAAATGACCGATATCAGCCCAGAGTCCAGAATCACTCCCGGGTGTGCCGGAATCTGGAATGACGAGCAGGAAGCCAGTTGGACACGTATTGTGAATTTTGTTCACGAACACACCGCGGCCAAGTTTGCGATTCAGCTGGGTCACGCTGGACCAAAAGGTGCCACCAAAGAGCCCTGGGCATGGCATCCGGACCGCCTGGATGATCCCCTGGATCCAGAAGATGCATGGCCGATCGTATCTGCCAGCCCTATTCCTTATGACAGCTACAGCCAAACGCCTGCCGAAATTGATCGGCGCACCATGGACCTCGTGAAGCAGCAGTTCGTTGACAGCACACGGCGCGCGGCGCGAGCCGGCTTTGATCTGCTTGAATTGCACGCCGCCCACGGCTATTTGCTGAGTGCGTTTATCACTCCAGTATTGAACAAGCGCACGGATGAGTACGGCGGCAGTATGGACAATCGCTTGCGCTACCCACTGGAGGTGTTTAGCGCAATGCGCGAGGCCTGGCCGAGCGAGCGACCGATGTCGGTACGAATTTCAGCACACGATTGGGTGGGCGACGAAGGCATTACCGAGCAAGACAGCGTTACAATCGCCCGCGCATTTGCCGCCGCCGGCGCCGATATTATAGATGTATCCAGCGGACAGACCTCGCATGAAGCCAAGCCCAGACCCGGCAGAATGTTCCAGACACCACTGTCTGATCGCATTCGAAACGAAGCGGGCCTGGCAACTATGGCCGTCGGCAACATTTACGAAGTTGATCACGTCAATAGCATTGTTGCCGCAGGCCGTGCCGACCTGGTATGTCTGGCCCGCCCCCACCTGGCAGATCCGAACTGGACAATGCGCGCAGCCGCAGAATCCGGGCATACGGGCATTGGCGTGCATGAGCAAAAGCAGTATTTTATGGGCTACCGTCAGTTGCATACGAATCTGCAACGCGCTGCTGAAATGATGGCAGCTGAACTTCGAGCGATTAAATAGCAGCGGGACAGCAGCATCTGGACAGATCAACAATGACCATGACCTTCACTGACTCACATGCCGTGATTACCGGTGGCGCAACCGGAATCGGTGCCGCAATTAGCGCAGCCCTACTGGCGCAAGGTGTGAAGCTCAGCATTATGGGCCGTCGCAAATCTGTACTGACCGATGCGATCGCACGGTTTCCCAACTCAGGTAATGCCCAGGGGCTGGTCTGCGATGTCAGCGATCCCGATGCTGTTCGGCAGGCATTTTCAAACGCACGGCGCACGTTCGGCGCAATCGATATTCTGATCAACTGCGCCGGTGCCGCGCCCACGATGCCCTTTCACAAACTGACAACCGCGGATTGGAATAATGTACTGGCTGTGAACCTGAATGGGGTGTTTCACTGTACTTCGGAAGTGATCAATGAGATGCGTGAGAAAAAAGCGGGGCGTATCATCAATATCGCCAGCACATCCGCATTGAAGGGCTACGCCTATGTCAGCGCCTACTGCGCGGCCAAGCATGGCGTGTTGGGGCTAACGCGTGCTCTTGCACTGGAAACAGCCACACATGGCATTACAGTGAACGCCATCTGCCCGGGTTATACTGATACGGATATTATTCGCGACAGTGTCAAAAACATTGTCGATAAAACCGGCCGATCGGAAGCGCAAGCACTGGAAACATTTACCAGTAGCAACCCGCAAAAGAGGCTGATAGACCCTCAGGAAATCGCCGACACAGTACTTTGGCTCTGCAGTAACTCAAGCCGCTCAATCACTGGCCAGGCGATCTCAGTGAGTGGCGGCGAAGTGATGTAGAAACAGCAACAACAGTACCGGGTAAACGAAGAGTAAACGATGAACACAACACAATTAGCAGACTACCAGGCTGAGCACTTTCTTTGGGAAGTGAGCGGCTCGGTTGCCACGGTCACACTGAACCGGCCGGAACGAAAAAACCCTCTCACCTTCGACTCATACGCAGAGCTACGTGACCTGTTTCGAGCATTGGTCTATGCCGACGACATAGATGCAGTGGTTATTCGTGGCGCTGGCGGTAACTTTTGCTCCGGCGGTGATGTACATGAAATTATCGGACCGTTGACCAAAATGTCGATGAAAGAACTGATGGCGTTCACTCGCATGACCGGCGACCTGGTGAAAGCGATGCGCGCTTGTCGACAGCCAATCGTCAGTGCCATAGAGGGCGTGTGCGCCGGTGCTGGTGCAATCATTGCGATGAGCAGTGACCTTCGCTATGCAGGTCCAGACGCAAAAGTGGCCTTTCTGTTTAACCGCGTTGGTCTGGCGGGATGTGATATGGGTGCTTGCGCGATTCTACCGCGAATTATCGGGCAAGGCCGTGCCAGTGATTTACTGTATACCGGCAGGTCACTTAAAGCGGACGAAGGCGAGCGCTGGGGCTTTTTTAATCGCATCAGTGATGCCCCCTACGCGGATGCCCTGCAAATGGCGGAACGTATTGCAAAAGGCCCAACCTTCGCCAATGGCATTACCAAGACTCAGCTACAACACGAATGGAATATGTCGGTTGATCAAGCCATTGAGGCCGAGGCACAGGCACAGGCCATTTGCATGCAGACTGAAGATTTCGTGCGCGCGTATGAAGCGTTCGTGAATAAACAAAGCCCTGTATTTGAAGGCGATTAAACAGCGAAGGAAGTTCAATGACCGATACGTCTTATCATCACTGGCCGTTCTTTGAAGAACATCACCGTGAACTGGTACTAACGGTTGACCAATGGGCGCATGACAATATTCCCCGACTAGTGGCCAACGAGCACAACGCCCTGGATCAAACTTGCGTAGACCTGGTGCATGGCTTGGCGGACGCAGGGTTCACCAGGTACGCAGTACCTGCCAGCGGTGGCGGTGAATTGGACAAGCTCGATGTTCGCAGCCTGTGCTTGATTCGCGAAACCCTGGCTAAACACCATGCGCTGGCTGATTTTGCATTTGCGATGCAAGGCCTGGGCAGCGGCCCTGTCTCCTTGTTTGGCAACGAGTCGCAACAAAACCAGTACTTGCAAAAAGTTGCAGCCGGTGAGTATCTTTCTGCATTTGCCTTGTCAGAGCCCGAAGCCGGCAGCGACGTGGCCGCCATGACGACCACGGCCGAAGAAGCCGATGACCATTATCTGTTGAATGGCTGTAAAACCTGGATATCCAATGCAGGTATCGCCAATTTCTACACCGTTTTCGCGCGAACCGGCGAGGCAGCCGGAGCGAAAGGCATAAGCTGTTTTATTGTGGATGCCGATTCGGAAGGCTTTGACGTTACCGAGCGCATAGACCTGGTCGCTCCACACCCGCTGGGCACCTTGAGCTTTACCAACTGCCGGGTTCCCAAAGAAAACCTGGTGGGCGAGCGTGGCCGGGGGTTTGGTATCGCAATGGCAACACTCGATGTCTTCCGTTCAACGGTTGCCGCAGCGGCATTGGGCATGGCACGCCGTGCCATGCAGGAAACGCTGGAGCACGTGTCAGAGCGCAAGCTGTTTGGCGGTGTGTTGTCTGATCTGCAACTGGTGCAGGGCAAGCTGTCTGATATGGCAGTGGCCATCGACAGCAGCGCTTTACTCGTGTATCGCTCAGCCTGGACCAAAGATTGTGTCGCTGAACGGGTAACGCGCGAAGCCGCCATGGCTAAGTTGCACGCTACGGAATCGGCACAGCAAGTGATTGACGCCGCTGTTCAGCTGCATGGTGGCAAAGGGGTAAGCAAGGGACACATCGTGGAATCGCTTTACCGAGATATTCGCGCCTTACGAATCTACGAAGGTGCGTCTGAAGTGCAGCAAACCATTATTGCCCGCCAGGCGCTTGCCCAGATGAGCTAATGCCTGATATTTAAACAAATTGGTGCTATCTATGATCGAGCAATCAATCCTCGCTCACTGGAAAAGCCGGTGTTGGGCAGATCTACCGCACTTATCTCGTTACGCTAAGGACTGTACCTACACCGTAATGTGAATAGCTATTTCATGGAAGCACTAAGCTGCCAGAAGGATATTCTCGACTTGCTGTGTGATTATTGTTTCAGCGCTTGGAAGGTTTGCTTGCTCAGAATAACTATCATAACGCCTAACTATCAAATCCCTAATTTTTTCGGATTTGGGGTCTAAATTTAGTTCCCCAATACGACTTAGGCACTGCTTAAGATTTGGGATTTTTGCTTGCTCACCAAAAACAAGAGCTTTTTGAAGGTGGTCTACCAGTTTCAATGGTTCATTAACCGACTTTACTGCTGAGCCAAATTGTTTAGATAGCAATCTAGTCATAGACAACCCAGCGGCAAACTCTGTTCTTAGCTCAGCGAAACCAGCATTGTAAGAGACGAGAATGAGTTTCTTGGCTTGCTTTGTATTTCCTCGATGAAGTTCCATTAAGCCCTGTAGACCAATTTGATGATAATCTTCGAACGTCACAGGATCGTGTTCTCGATTCAATTCACCCACCACCGGCAAACTTGACTCTCCCCCCTCGAGTTGCTCGACGATTCGAAAGCCCGACAGAGCCTCATAGCAATATTTGTTTAGCTGTAGTGCTTTCGAGAAATTACTTTTTGCTTCGGAAAGATCACCTGCAAACTTGAATATATTTGCCCTTTCCACAAAGGCCCTAATGTTCAGAGGGTTAAGCTCAATGGCTCGATCAACCATCCTCAGAGCCTCGCTATAGTTTGCTCTAGCTCGATAAAACATCGCCTTTGTTAGACAGATATCTGCAGATGCCTTAAACTGCTTCTCAAGGTCCTTGATCTCCTTTTCTGCTAGGTCTAGACGCATACCGTAGACATACACTTGTATTAGTCTTATTCGAAGCGCTGGAATGGAAGGCTTATCTAGGATTCTTGATCTTAGAAGCTTCTCCGCATTATCCAACTTTCCTTGCTGCGTAAAAACTCTAGCTTTTGAAAGGACAGATACATTGTCATCTCTCAGCTTATAAGAAATACTCTCATCTAGTAATTTATGGGCTTCCTCAAATCTGGCTAGACGGCTATATAGCCCAGCGAGTCCATTCAGCGCGACCACGCGATCTTCAGGATTTAAAAATAGCTCCAGCGTGCGCGTATAAGTCTCCTCCGCTAATTTGAATTCTCTATTGTCTACGTACACGGAGGCTAGACCGCACCAAGGTATGGAGGAAGCAGGATAAGCAATCTGAGATTTTTTATATTCTTCCTTCGATTCTTCAAATCTGCGTAGGTCCCTCAACAAGTCAGCACGAAAATTGGCTATCACTTCATCATTGGGGTAGTACTCCCTAGCTTGATCCAAATAGTCAAGAGCTAAGTCGTAGTTAAATAAAGAACGCTCAATTCGAGCTAAGCCCGTAAGACCATAAGCTTTGAAACTTGAACCCGCCTCGATACTCTTCTCGAAGTACACTTTGGCCTTTTCTATTTCTCCTAAATTGAGGTGGGCGTCTGCAGCGTGGCCAAAGCAGCGTCCATCGGATGTATTCAAATCGATCGCTTGTTTAGCCCAGGCTAATTGCAAATCGTAAAGTTCTAGCTTCTTGGCAACTTCCGATATCTGGCATAGGGATTGAGCGGCAAACAGCGAATCACCTTTATCAACTTGATCATTGACCAACTGTTCGGCAAATCTTTGTGCTTGATCTAAATGCGAGGTTCTCAATGCCTTTTCAATACGCTTGATTTGCGCACTAGCTTGATCAAAAGCAAGCTTTCCGGAAGCTCTAATTCTGGCGTCTATTTTTGGCCGACCAAGAGCACCCGAACTTTCTTTCAAAACTAATTGGGTGGCATTCGGAACACCCCCCACTACATACTGACTAATATATTCCGTTAACCTTCGAGAAAATTCAACATGATTACTAAAAGAAAGTTCCTTTAGGCTTTCAATCAGCTTGAATTTAAGTTGTGCAAGATCACTGGGAACCGCCTTACCTTGAATATATTTATAAGGAACCTCCGCATTTACAAGAATGCCTTCGACGTGGCCAGCATCTTCACGATCCAATCCACAATCTCGCGCGATAGTCTCGAAATGTTTGTAATAATCAGCAATCTTATTCTGGTTTTTGACTAGCCTATCGATGAAATCAAATGTGATTGCGCTTTCGCTGAGCGCAGAAAAATCCGACCGCAATTCTTGGTCGTCAGGCAACGGTCTAGCATACATTACGCCGCCTAAATATGACTTCGTATCTTCATGCTCAAGTAAAACGTCTAATCTTCTCGATAGATCAATTTTACTCTCTACCGTTACCTCTTCGTTTAGAATGCCAAGAAATAGAATTAACGAATCGTTTCTACTTGTTTCTGTCTTAAAAAGGCGCCATGCTTCTTTGAGGTTGTTGCAGCTTTTTTCTACAGTATCATTTAAGGTGCTGAACAGACGCTCAGCCTCATACTTAACAATTTCAATTGGAGTTTCATGCCCCACGCGAAGCAAATCGACAGTGCTTCCACGATCAACCGCCGCTATCCTTCCCGCGCCAGATATGAGTACTCGCATTCTAAGTCACTCTCTTAGGAGCTGTACGCCGGTAGCTCTGCACTTCGACTCCAACGCATTTAACAGAACTTCTTCGGTCGTATCAAGGTCTGCATCTACCTTGATACTTTCGAAAGTCTTGGGGTGTAATTTTCCATAGATATGAACCTCGATGTAATCTGCGTCACTGCCATCACCCTGGATTAACATGCGCTCAAATTCTTGCTCTGGCATATTAACGATCAATTTTGAGTGTAGTTTAGTCGTCGCCAATATAGAACGATCTTCCCAAGTTGCCCTATGCCCAAGAGGGTACGAACTGTTGCCGGTTATATTATGCTTGACTTCAAATCGACAAGGATTTTCCTCGAAGACAGAGGCTCGTTCGTCAATTAGCTGCTCTTTGAACTTGATGTGGCATTTGCCATAGTAGAGCAACCCAGTACCGCTAAGAGATAGTGTCGCGCAATGTATATCCTTGAAATCGTATGGATTTACTCTGGAATCAAATGCTTCTCGAGTCTTGTCATATGAATTATCTGTGGCGTTTCTGGCGTTTGAGGCAACCTGTTGATAGTAGGTATTAATCATTCGATCTTCGCTATTAAACAACAAAAATAGATCATTGACATTCCTTGACATGATCGCACTGGATTTGCCAACAGCGTGTTCAAAACTATCTGCAACATCCTCGATATTTCTTCGCGTGATGGAAGCACGCGCAGAGCTATAGCGTTTAAGAAGGTCATCTCTTTCCCCTTGAGCTCGCCGAACATTCGGAAATCCAATATGAGAATTGCATATTGGACATACGATTCCATACGGGGGTTTCGGCTCTCGACATTTGGGGTTTTCACAATGATTGTCCAATGAGGTTACTCGAGGAATTGTTTGCGACGGCCTTCAACCAAGAGAGTATAACCTTTGCAAGATCGGATGTTGATCAACAGAAAAGGTCATTAATGGCCATAGTTTGCCTTGTTTTGAAGAAGTGTTGCTATAGTTGTCGATATTTATCGTGTTGGTAGTAGAAATGTGGATGGACAGCAGTCACATACATGTTCGCCGAAACTTTCACCCCTATCCCCGGTTTCGTGCGCTTTCTGCCTGAACAAATAATCGTGGAACCTAGATAATTTAGTTGCTCGAAAACATGCTATTTCAATGCAACGAAAGTTTCTAGGGCCAGCCAAAGAGTAGCAACGTTCAGCCTTAGAGCGATAAGTATCAACGCTAAGCTGGATCGGTCAGACACAAGCTCCGAGACTTCGGTGAAGACGCCTCAGCGTGATTAGCCTGCTCAACACGTTGACCCCAGTAGTGCTTTGCTGTGAGAGATCTATTCATTGCATTCTCCAGAATGAAAACGCCGA
The DNA here is from genome assembly GCA_030429735.1 of Gammaproteobacteria bacterium. Classification (GTDB taxonomy): domain Bacteria; phylum Pseudomonadota; class Gammaproteobacteria; order Pseudomonadales; family JAUIET01; genus JAUIET01. The sequence goes on along the minus strand of JAUIET010000002.1, from coordinate 473,924 downwards.
CGGTGAATGGGCCTCTGGCTAATTAGTAGATGGGTTTGGGTTTGGGTTTGGGTTTGGGTTTGGGTTTGGGTTTGGGTTTGGGTTTGGGTTTGGGTTTGGGTTTGGGTTTGGGTTTGGGTTTGGGTTTGGGTTTGGGCTTGCGCTTACGATATTATGATACTGTCTTAAGACAATTCTGACGCGAATCAGAAAATACTGCCCGCCAGGCGCTTGCCCAGATGAGCTAGTCAGCGTCGGCGTCAGCTTCCGTTCCCGAGTTCAGGCGCGCTTTGCGACGGGCCATTTTGAATAATAAATTGTCGGCAATGCCAGGCCGGGTCCATGGACACACGGCAATGCAAATACCACAGGCATAGTTTTCCCCAAAGTATGGGATGCACTTGTCGAAATCGACGTACCACTTTTCAGTGCCACGAACCATTTTCTTTTCGTTGTAGATGGCATCCGGTGGGCATTCATTACGGCATACCTGGCAATTCGTACAAAACTCGTCGGCGCCGAACACGTCGGGCTGATCAAATACTAAGGGCATATCAGTGGCAACAGCTGACAATCGAAACCCGGAACCGAAACGTCGATTGATCAGTGAGCCGTGTTTGCCCAATTCGCCGAACCCGGCCTGGATCGCAGCCGGAACCATATTCAGCGCATCCGCCATCGGTCCCGGATAGGCTTTGGCATGGTAACCCTGGGCGTGAATATAATTCACCAGGTGATTGGCGCTGCGCGCGGCGCGATTGTACTGGTCATGCAGATCATGGAATGGGGCTTGCTGCTCAGCGCTTGCCGGCGCTTGTGACAACTTCTCGTAGTCGTGCCCTACGCCAATAATCACCAGATTTGGCAAGGGTACTGAATACCCCTCATACACATACTCAGGCAACAGCGGTGTAAACCCAACCTGATCAGCTTCGTGTTCAGCGCAAAAACGTCGCACTTCGATCGTCCAGTCTTCGGCGGATCTTTTGCTTTGTTGTTTTGCAACCGCTGAGGGCTGCGGCCCACGATCCACCCTGGGATTTCGAAACGAGCGATCTTCAGAACCTTCCGGTCGAAAATTGGCAACGATGAATTGCTGCAGAGCACCGTGTGTTTGACGTTCAGGCGGATGCCAAAAAAAGGGCGAGGGCTGACTCTTGCGCGCGTCATTCAAGCGATTTACGGTATTGCCGGAAATGGAAGGGAAACGCGCAATTATCTCCGGGTTTGGCGTGTAGTCGTGCTTCTTAGCCATCGCGCAGCATTTGTTCTGCGGTCCTTAGCGCCAGTGCGTGTATGGTAAAGGTTGGATTCACTGCACCACTGCTGGGGAAAACACCGGGGCCTGCCACATACAGATTCTCAAGCGAGTGGGTTCGTCCAAATTCGTCGGTCACCGATTGTTTCGAATCAGCCCCCATCACGGTGCCACCCATTATATGCATCCCAAACGGGTTGCCAGCCCAGATTTCCTCAGCGCCTGCGGCCTTGAAAACCGCCTTACCTTGCTCAACACCGCGTTTCAACATAGACCAGGTTTCTGGTAACAGATTGTGAGTCGTTGCCGCCAATGGCAAACCGTGTGAATCCTTTTGAGCGCTCAGTGACACTCGATTGTCCGCACGGGCGACATCTTCCCCCACCAGATTCATCAACGCAAAATGCTTCGCCGCCTTGCGCATAAATGGGTCCAGGGCTTTGCCGTAGATGTCTGGCCTGGAATTGACAATGCCCAGCAGATCATTTGGCTTGGCCGCACTGGCAATCAACCACTGATAAGACCCGAATGCATCATCGGCCTGTTGTTTGTTCTGGTAATAGTCGTGGCAAATCAGCTGCCCACCTGTCGGGCCAAGATGTGGCTGCGTTTCCTGCTCCATCAAACCAAATACAGTTTGCGCCGGGTGCGTCATCAAGTAGCGACCCAGCATATCGTTATGATTTGCCAAACCCGCAGGGTGCTTGTCACTGGCGGAGTTCAACAAAATTCTTGCATTCTGTACTGCGAAAGCAGACAGCACAACGTGTTTGGCGTACACCGTTTGTAAATCCCCATTCGCGTCATGGTACGCAACACCAATCGCCTTATCGCCTTTCGAGTTATGCAGTACGCTTGCAACCGTAGCGTTGTGCTGGATGTAGGCACCGGCTTTCATCGCCCTTGGCAGATAGGTGACCAGCGGGTTAGCTAACGCGCCAATCGGACAGCCAGCGTCACACCAGCCGTCATACAGACAGGCGCTACGCCCTTTGTAAGCCTGGCTTTTAATGCCCATCGGAATAGGTGCCGTGTGCATGCCCAAACGCTCAAAGCCTTTTGCAATTACCTTCCCTTGCGCAAACACCGGCAGTGGCGGCAGCGGGTAGGCTTTACCTTGAGGCCGCCATTTTTCAGCTAACGCGTCGCCACTGACACCCACATCATCCTGTATTCGATCGTAATAAGGTCGAAGCGTCTGATAGCTGATTGGCCAGTCCAAACCCTTGCCATATTCCGAGTGAACAGTGAAATCATTCTCGTGCAGACGTGGCCAAACAGCAAAATGATGTAAGGCACTGCCACCGGTTCCATAACCACTGTTGAAGTTATGTCCAATCTTCAAGTCGCCCTGCTCTTCAACAAATGCACCACTCCACTTGAGCTTCCGGGCATGAATCTGAGAACTAACAAGGTCAGTAAGTGTTCGCTTTGGCCCGGCTTCTAATATCAGAACCTCTCTTCCCGCCTCCGCATTGATGGCCGCGACCACACTACCTGCCGCACCCGAGCCAACAACCACTACATCCACTTTCCTGGCTGACCTAAGCATACTCACCTACCATTCCTGCACTGGTTTGATATGAGCCATATGCGGAAACCCAATGGTTTCATGACCATTTTGCGTACCATAAACAACATCGCTGGCGTCAGCACGCAGCACAAAGAAAAAGAACCCGGGTGGCGGCCCTTGCCAGCCGTCAATTGCGCCAGATGCAAGTTGAGCAGTCAGCGTGTCAAGCTGGGAGTCAGACAATTCATGCCATGGCTTTTGATACTCCGAGAGTGGCAACTGATGCGCCGACTGCAACGCGGCTTGGTAAAACTCTTTGTATGGCGCCGGAACACCGAGGTACTTGATCATCAGCAAGCAGTCATCTAATGGCGCGGCGAGCTGCGAATCAATGTAGTGGGCAATTCCTGCCTTGCGCGCGCCAGGTACAATGGCGTCAGCCAGTTGCTCGAGAGTTTCAACTTCGGTATCGGTCAACTGCGTGTACGGCAAACGCTTTGCGTAGGCCTGCGCCGGAGACAGCCATGCGGTTGGTGCAGCAACCGCGCAGGCCAAGCCAACACTGGATGCCTGCAGAAACGCGCGCCGGCTGGAAACTGCCTTTTCCATTTGATTAGAAGTCAAATCGCAGACCCAGGTTGTACGATCTTGGTGCACGGTAAGACACTTCATTACAGCCGCACAAGGTTGCCAGGTCAAAGCCCTGTATGCCGGCACGTTCATCACTGAGGTTTCGTATCGACAAGCTTGCGGTAAGACGTTCACTGGCGTTCTGCCAACTGAACTGTGTGTTCAGCATTACGTAGCTGTCGAATTTATCGGCATCGAAATTGCGCAGGTTGTAAAAATACTCATCGGAGTAACTGACATCGCCCTGAATCGCAAACGTACCACCAGCGCCCTGCCAAGCGTATCTTGCTAACCCTGTTATCTGTAATTCGGGTGCGTACGTCGGGTCTACGTCTCGCGCTGGCAAAGGAGAGCCATTGCGCAGCAGGATGTCTTCTACTTCGGCATCAAAGTACGACATGCTTAACAGCAAATCCAGCCCGTCCATGGGTGACGTTTGCAGTTCAAGCTCCATTCCTACATTTGTCGCATCAGCGTTTATCACCACACCACCCACACCAACAAACAGGAAGGCCTGGTAGTCCGAATAGTCATAATAGAACAAGGAACCATTCAGTCGCGTTGTATCCCCCAAGGACGCTTTGAATCCACCTTCGAACGCCGTCAGAATTTCCTCGTCATAGGGTATTGATGGGTCACCCCCTGCGCCGAGAAATGCACCAAGCAAAGGGGCATTAAAGCTACCTGCTTTTACACCGCGGTTAATTCCAGCGTAAAGCAGCAAGTCATCATTGGGGCGCCAGTCAAGCTGAATTTTCCCTGCCCACAAGGTGTCGGAGGTATCGGTAGTGAAAAAGTAGGGTGAGCCCGCTCCGAAGGCATTGGGAATAAAATTCCCCTGATTGACACTGAAGTTATCAAACGATGGGAATATGCCTATGCCCATGTCGAATTCTTTCTCCTCCCTGATAACCCGCACGCCAACTGTGGCCGATAAGGTGTCTGACAGATCATAATCAATCTGGCCGAAAAGACTGTAGGAATCGGTTTGCAGTTCGGCAACCACGCCGATATCAACCGGTGCAAAAGGCGGGCTTCCAGCGATGCTATTGGCGGGTGCTTTGAGCCCATTGTCTGACTCATTATCGATATTCAGATAAAAGAATCCGGCCACCCAGCGCGAATTGTCCGTTTCACCGTTTAAGCGAAACTCCTGGGTAAAGCTCGTCGCATCAACACCAGCGTAGTTTGCCAGTTGATTGGCTGGCGCCGAATCAACATCGATAAACAGCAGTTTCTCGTAGTCTTTGACGTCAGTAACCGATGTAAAGGTTGCACCACCCGCAAGCTCGTATTCAACCCGCAGGTTAATACCGCTGGTTTCAGTGAAGCCCTGATCTTCAAAGGCGAAATCACTGGAGAACGTGAAGTCGTCACCATCGGCATCAATGTAACCAAAGAAATCACCACCGGGTGCCAGACGCCCTGGCAAACCGATTCCACCGCCCGGTAGCAGCCCATCACCGTCAATTGCGTCTCCACCACCGTCACCGCCAGCGGTATCTATCGACAAACGCGTTTCACCGGGTGGTGTGTCGATCACATTGATCAATTCGCCGTTCTCAACAATGCCAATCGTTGATTTCGACTGGTAAGGTCCGGTTGCTACGTCCGACTTCGCGTAGTTTACCGATACATCAATCTGCAGACGATCATTCGGCCGGAAAGCCAAGCTTCCGCGAATGGCTTTAGTGTCATCGTCACCAAGATCCGCACCCGCACCTTCACCGGGCGAACCTAAAAACGCAGACTCCGGGTACAGGTTTTTCAAGTAGCCATCCTGCTTGCTGTAACGCAAGGCCAGTCGCCCGGCCACAGTATCGCTGAGTGGCCCACCAATTGCGCCTTCAACGGTGAAGCGGTTGGCGTCCGCGTCGGTGTCAAACCGACCAATTCCAAGGTCAATGTAACCGCTGGTTTCTTCGAAGCTGGGCTTGTTGGAAATGTAGTGCACCAAACCGCCAGTGGCGTTGCGGCCAAACAGTGTACCTTGCGGGCCTTTTAGAATTTCAACCCGGTCAATATCGAACACCGCAAAGGTTTGCGCTTGCGCAATGGCCAGATAGCCTTCATCGAGATAAACCGCGTTAGGCGCTTCGATCACATCGTTGAAATCATTTTGCGTCACACCGCGAATAGAGAACTGGGTGTTTTGACCCGCCAGGTTACCGCTGATATGGACACCAGGGCTAAACGCGGCAATGTCGATGCTCTGTTTCACGCCAAGCGCGCTCATCTGAGCCCCGGTAAACGCTGTGATCGCGATCGGCACATCCTGCAAATTCTGCTCGCGTTTCTGGGCAGTAACCATTACCTCTTCTAACACGCTTTGTGCCGCGCTGTTACTTAAGAAACCAGCCGCGAATAGTGCTATCGCAATCTTACTCTTCATCACTTAATCCTCGTTATTGAATTTTGTTTTTAAACAGGCTGGCGCAATCCTTTTGCTTCAAGCCTGGGCAATACTTCCTGCCGGAAGTAAGGAAACTCTTTGGCGTAATCAACAAACGCCATCGTAGTACCGGAAATGCCGGTGGCACTGAGTTTCTCCAGCTCGTCTGCCACTTTATCAGGTGTACCTACAATTGGAAAACCGCCATGCCCCGCTGCAAATCGATCGCGAAAACCCGCCAGTGCTTCTGGCGTAAACGATTGCGCATGCATGCCTTGCAGTTTCATCAAATAGTCGACGGCTTCCCAATCAGCGTGCTGGTTTGCGTAGTAATCAAGATAGTCGTCCGCTTCTTTCTGCGTTGGGCGGCAAACTACGGTACAAAAAGTGAACACCCCCACTTCTCTTCCCGCAGCCGCTGAATTTTGCTTAATTTCCTTTACGGTTTCAGCACCCTGCTCATAATCAAACACAGGCGTAAACAGAAAATCCGCGTTGCGCATTGCAAATTGCCTACCCTCTGCTGACGCCGCAGCATTCAGGATAGGCACGTGTTTCTGTACCGGATGCGGATTGCTATAAACGCCGGTGCCTTGAAAATACTTGCCATTCCAATCAAACGCGTGGTCTTCCGTCCAGAGCTTTTGTACGTAATCAAACCATTCCTGGGCGTACTCATACCGGGCGGCATGTTCGGCGGGCAAATCCACCCCGAAGGCGTCGTACTCAGGTTTGTTCCAGCCGGCCACAACATTAAGCCCCACTCGACCGCCACCCAGATGGTCAATGGTCGCCAGTTGCTTGGCCGTCACAATCGGATGGTTGAACGCGGTGTGAACGGTAGCAAATACCTGTATATTCTTGCTGTGTGCCAGAAGGCCGGCGGCCCAGGTGACCGTTTCCAGTACTCCGCCGTGAAAATCGGTATCACCACCGTACCCGATCCACCGCGCAATCGGTAACATGAACTCAATGCCGGCTTCATCACACTGCTGCACCAGGTCGATATTGTTTTCCCAGCTGTTACGCCAGCGCTCTTCAACTTTGGTGACCGCCATACCGCTTGAGCAATTGGCCGAAAAAATGCCCAGCTTCAGGGTATTGTTGTTGAACATAGGATTTGTACCGGGCATTCGCTTCACTCCCTAATGCAGTAACATGTGCGTTATCGAAACCACCTTGTGAGCGGCATTGCTGATTTATCGCTCGATTTAAATATTATTTTAAGCTTAAAATTACATCTTAAGTCAAGGCCGAATCAATATGCAACCCAAAAAACATAGAAACAGGACGGATACGCCCGCCTCGGGGCTGGACAAGCACTGGCATCTGTCAACCAGTGATCATGAAATCGCCTTGACCGAAATTGAATTTTCCATATTCCGAATTTTTGCCGCATTCAGTCGCTGGATGGACGATTTGGCCGCCTGCTGTCAGAACAGCGGCGAGCAGTCTTGCAGCGGCATGGACTTTGCGGTTTTGAACGTTATAAGAATGCACGACCGACCCAAAAGCATTTCGGAAATTGGCAGGCTATTGAACAGAGACGATATTTCGAATTTGCAATACAGCATCAGAAAATTAACCAAAAGCGGTTTTATCAACAAGGTAGGTTCTGTTGGCAACAAGAAAGGCGCCACGTACACAACCACTGAGATGGGCAACACAACAACCGATGCCTACGCGAAATACCGTAAGGAACTGTTGATTCCATTGACTCAGGCCATTGCCAACAGTGATGAACGAATGGATCAAGTAGCCAATGTTCTCAGCTTACTGTCAGGGATCTATGACCAGGCTGCCTGCGTTGCGGCCACGCATAGAGACGTATAGATCCTCAAGCTACAATCGCAGCACTCTGGAAACCCATCATGATACGACCGGTAAGTTCAGTTTCGTTCAACGGTACCAGTCGATGAGCGCTCCAATCGCGGAGAGTGATTCTTTGGTGACCGACGTTATAGACGACGGTCAAATCGCCCCGGCCCAGGTACTGATTATTCTGATTGCATTGACATTGAACATGCTTGACGGCTTCGATGTTACTGCCATGGCATTTGCCGCGCACAGTATTGGCGAAGACCTGAGCTTGTCACCGGAGCGTCTAGGCCTTGTGTTTAGTGTTGCCACCGCAGGCATGATGATGGGCGCGATGTTCATCGCGCCATTGTCCGATCTTGTTGGCCGCCGCACGATGATATTAACCTGCACGGCATTCATCGGCACAAGCATGGCATTAACAGCGTTTGCAAGCAATTTATCGCAACTGGTTATTCTGAGAGCCATTACTGGTTTGGGCGTGGGCAGTATGCTGGCAAGCCTGGCGGCTATTGCCTCCGAATATTCGCCCAGCCGCTTGAGAAGCTTTTCCGTGGTATTTATTACCGCGGGCTATCCGCTGGGCGCTACCCTGGGTGGTTTTCTGGTCGCACCGCTGATTCCTGTGTATGGCTGGCAAAGCGTGTTCATTGCGGGTGGAGCAGCCACCTTACTGATGCTGATTGCTGCATTCTTTTTTGTTCCGGATTCCTTGCAGTTTTTACTCCACCGCCAGCCAGGCAATGCGCTGCACAGAGTTAATGCCATTCTGCACAAGCTGGGCAAGCCGGCCCTGAGCGAGTTGCCTGTAAAGAAACCTGAGCACGAGATTGAGGGTGCCAATGTACTTAGCCTGCTCAAGGAAGGACGCAGCAGCAAAACCATTCGTTTATGGATTGCCTCGTTTTTTTGCCTGATCAGCCTGTATTTTATGCTGAGCTGGATTCCGAAACTGGTGGTTAATTCCGGTTTATCAGAGTCCACCGGGGTTTACGCATCCGTGGCGTTCAATGGCGGCGGCGTGATTGGCATTATGATTCTAGGCCTGCTTGCAGCACGCTATTCACTGTCTGCAATCATCGGTAGCTTTTTAATGCTGGCAGCGTCTGGCATGCTGGCGTTTGCGCTGGCTGATGGCATGTCGCAGCTGATGCTGTATCTGGCGTTTATTGGTTTCTTTATATCGGCTGGTTTTACCGGTTTGTATGCGGTAGCCGCGAAGATCTACCCAACCGAATTACGCGCAACTGGCATTGGCTGGGCTATTGGCCTGGGGCGCTTCGGGGCCGTGGTTGGACCCTACGCGGGTGGCGTGATGATTGCCGGAGGCACGTCCATGGAATTCAGCTTTATCGCGTTTGGTATTCCATTGATTGTAGGCGGTATTCTGGCGTATTCGCTGTCAGTCAAATAAGGTAATCAATCCTGGCAAAACAGAATATTGTCATCTCGGAAGGGGAGTTAAGCATGGCCGAATTGAATATTAAACAACTCAAAGAGTTACAACACGAATTTCTGATGCAATACCCCAAAGGCTTTGCCGACCCCGAGATGGAAAAGGTTGCAAAGCGACACCGCATGGACAAAATGGTAGAGCTTGTGCATGAGAGCTTTAGCGAACAAGCGTGTTCAAACATTCATGTAACCGCCGACAACATGGTGAAAGTTGTTTCCCGTTCATCGATGGTGTCAATGTTCGAAAAACCCAAGTTCAGAGATTTTGTAAAAAGTCTGAATGAGAACGACAAGGCGTTTATGGTTGAAGCCTTGATTCAAATGCTGCATGGCAAGCAACAACTCGGGTTTGAAGCAATGGTCGACCTTCTAAAAACCCAGAAGCTCGCAAAATGGAGTTTGATCACGATTATTCCTGCGTACTACAAACCCACCAAGGAAGTATTTGTAAAACCGACTACAGCAAAAGACATCATCCGCCACTTTGCTATTGAAGACCTGGTATACAAACCCGCGCCCACCTGGGAGTTTTATCGCGGGTATCGAAGCATGATCAACAAAGCAAAGAAAAACCTGGATAAAAACCTGTCACCTAGCAACGCAGCGTTTACCGGCTTTCTTATGATGACAGTAAAGAAGTAAACCGGCGCTCACAGCGCTCTGTCAGGATCGCCGATAACGGACAGTACTTTAATTAAGCGATGGCGCGTGAGAAACCTCGGCATTTGCAATAAGAGTTTATTGACCGAGCCAGTCACGACGATCGCCTTTTTTCGCTTATTGTAAACCGCCGGTAACTCCCAGAGCAACTGAGCACACCCACTGGTAATCAGCCAGACAATCAGAAACTCGTGCCATTTCTCGGCTCAGCTACGCCGCTCACCCTTATTATCAATAAAGGCGAACAGTGAGGCCCAATAACCGATAAACAGGCTGATTGAAACGTACTTGTCGGCTGGTGATGGCGCGATGATACCGGTGAGAATCAATGCCCACGCTACCGCGAAAGCGCCAGGTACCATGATGCCTGAGCAAATATAGGCACTGCGCCGAATGTTAAAGCCATCATAGTCTGAGGGGCTCCAATCAGACAGTGACGGAGAAGGCTTGCTGTGTGCTGTTTGAGTTGTCATTGATTGCACCTCTTGTTATTGCACGTCGGCCCATCCTGAGCGAATGAGCGACGCTACATTAACATGTGCGAATAACGGGCTTGCTGACCATTGCGCAAGCTTTATCCGTACCAGGCCCGATGCTGGCGGAGCTACAGTACTGCCGTCACTTCAATTTCAACTTTTGCCCGATCTTCCACCAGCGCGACCACTTGAACCACACTCATTGCCGGAAAGTTCTTGCCCATCACTTCACGATAGGCTTGACCAACGCCTTTCAAGTTACTGGTGTAATCAGTTTTACTGGTGATGTACCAGGTCATTCGAACCATGTGCTCTGGCCCGGCGCCCGCAGCCTCCAGTACCGCACGTATGTTCAGCAACGCCTGGCGTACCTGGCCAACAAAGTCGTCTGTTTCAAATTGCGTCTGCTCATTCCAGCCAATTTGCCCACCAATGTATAAAGTGCGACCAGGTTCGGCCAATACACCGTTTGCATACCCTTTGGGCTGCACCCATCCCTCAGGCAATATCGATGTGTGCATCATTTATCCTTTGCTGCGTGTTAAGCGATGCTATAGATTATATTTTAAGTTTAAAATATAATCCAGCAGAAGCCACATCGGCAACATTTGCTAAGACCCATAAAATTGGAGGCTACTATGAGCAACACGGCACTGCTTGACCTGGTAAAGGGTATCGCCAACGGCGGTATCAAGGTGATAGATCTAACTGCAACGCTGGAGCCCAGCACACCCACGCTGCAACTGCCCACCGAATTTGGTTGGGGGGTTTCATGGCCGTTTCACATAGAAGAAATCTCCCGCTATAACGAAAAAGGACCCGCCTGGTACTGGAACAACTTCAAATGCGGGGAACACACTGGCACGCATTTCGACGCGCCTATTCACTGGGTAACTGGTAAAGACCACGAAAATCACGCGACGGATACCTTACCCGTTGAGAACTTTATAGGACCTGCCTGCGTAATTGATGCCTCGGCCGAATCAGCAGCGGACCCCGATTTTTTGATGACAGTTGATTTTGTGAAGGCCTGGGAAGCGCAACACGGTGAAATTGAACCTGGTTCCTGGGTGCTCTACCGCAGTGACTGGTCGAAAAAAACCAGTAACGAAGAATACTTGAACATGCACGAAGATGGCGGCCATACACCAGGCTGGGAACCTGAAACCGTGGTTTTTCTGGCTGAACAGCGACAGGTGCTGGGCGTGGGTGTGGAAACTGTTGGTACAGATGCGGGCCAGGCATCTGGCCAGGAACCGATGTTTCCTTGCCACAACCTGATGCACGGTGCGAATAAATGCGGCCTGGCCGGGTTACAAAACCTCGACCAGTTGCCCCCCAAAGGTGCGGTAGTCATTGCACCACCCTTAAAAATCAAAGAAGGTTCCGGCAGCCCAGCGCGCGTGCTGGCACTGGTAGCGGGGTAGCGCAACCGTGGCCGAACGCTCGTTCAAACAAGAAGTTCAGAAATTACGCGCTGGCGACGGCGAGGTATTCACCGGTGAGGGTATTCTAGCCATTACCAAAGGCTTGTTGCAGTCGGGCGTGGCTTACGTGGGTGGCTACCAGGGCTCGCCAATTTCACATTTGATGGACGTATTGAATGACGCTCAGGATATTCTGGGGGAACTCGGCGTTCACTTTGAAGCCAATGGCAGCGAAGCAACGGCGGCGGCCATGCTCAGTGCTTCGGTGAATTACCCATTGCGTGGTGCAGTCACCTGGAAGTCTACCGTTGGCACCAACGTTGCCTCTGATGCCTTGTCAAATCTGGCGTCCTCTGGTGTTACCGGGGGCTCACTGGTGATTGTTGGCGAAGATTACGGCGAGGGCTCGAGCATCATGCAGGAACGCACGTACGCGTTCGCCATGAAAGCACAGATGTGGCTGGTAGACCCCCGCCCTAATCTGCCCAGCATTGTCGACATGATAGATAAAAGCTTCCAGCTTTCTGAGGCAAGCAATACGCCGGTATTTTACATGATGCGCATTCGCGGTTGTCACGTAACCGGTGAGTTTGTGGCGAAAGACAATGTGGCCCCTGAATTCAGTGCCTTGAACCCGGTAAGCCCGCAGCGCGAGCCGGAAAAGATCATTCTTCCGCCTAATGTATACCGTCAGGAACAAGAAAAAATTGCTGATCGCTGGCCGGCTGCAATCGAATTCATCAAAAACAACAAACTCAATGAATGGTTTGATGGCAAATACAAAAACCTGGGCATCATCACCTGCGGCGGTACGTACAATACGGTAATACGCGCTCTGGAAAGACAAGGGCTGGCCGACTGCTATGGCAATACCGACGTACCAATTTATGTTTTAAATGTCGCCTATCCACTGGTTCCCGATGAGGTGATTGACTTTTGCAAGAGCAAGCAACATGTATTGCTGCTGGAGGAAGGTCAGCCCGCGTATATCGAACCGGAAATTAATACCCTGCTCAGACAGCGTGATATTCAGACCAAAATTTACGGCAAGAATCTGCTGCCACGTGCCGGGGAATACACCGGGCACGTAATTCTCCAGGGGCTGACACAATTTTTGTCCGCGGCAGATCATTCTCTGGACTTGCCAATGTCGCTGGAAGCGATCGACGCTTTGGGCGCACCCCTGAAGGATGATGAGTTCGAATTGCTGCTGAAAAACGTGCCGCCTCGACCTTCAGGATTGTGCACAGGCTGCCCTGAACGCCCCTTGTTCAGTGCACTTAAACAAGTGCAGGATGAGCTTGGCCCGTTTCATATCAGTTCGGACATTGGCTGCCATTCTTTCGCCACGCTGGCGCCGTTTAATCTCGGCAACACCATCATGGGCTACGGATTATCACTGGCAAGCTCTTCAGGCGTGCGCAGTGCCTTGCCGCATAAATCCATCAGCATAATGGGGGATGGTGGTTTCTGGCATAACGGCCTTGCAACTGGTGTGGCCAGCGCCGTGTTTAACAAGCACGACGGCGTACTGATTATTATCAATAACGGGTATTCGGCAGCTACAGGCGGCCAGGATATTCCATCGATGATGAACGCCAATCTGATTGCAACCACAATGGACGTGGATAAGCTGGAACGCGAGCAATCTCAGTCAATAGAGAATGCCTGCCGTGGCACAGGCGTTGAATGGTTGCGCACCATCAGCACCTATGACATCGAGAGCATGAAGCAAACGCTTCGCGATGCATTAACCACTAAAGACAGTGGCTTAAAGGTGATTATTGCCGAAGGCGAATGCATGCTCAACAAGCAACGCCGTGTTAAGCCATTGATGAAAAAGGCCATCAATGACGGGCAGCGCACAGTGAAAGCGCGCTTTTACGTCGACAGCCAAACATGCACCGGGGATCATGCCTGTATTCGGATTTCCGGTTGCCCATCACTGACCATAAAGGACAACCCGGATCCGTTACGCGAAGACCCGGTATCTTACGTTGACAACAGTTGCGTCGGTTGCGGGGTCTGTGGCAGCAATGCACACGCAGCGGTGTTGTGCCCTTCGTTTTCGCGAGTTGACGTTATCCACAACCCGTCAGCATTTGACAAGCTGATGTGGAACGTACGACAAACTGTGATTGGCTGGCTCAGTTGATGTCTTCGCCGCTCAAGTCAATCAATATTGTTGCCGCCGCACTCGGTGGTCAGGGTGGTGCAGTGTTCACCAATTGGTTGATTGATGTCGCTGAAGCCAATGGCTGGCGCGCTCAGACAACCTCACTTGCTGGCGTAGCGCAGCGCACGGGCGCCACAATCTATTATATAGAGCTGATACCTCGCGTTGACGCACCGTCGGCCGACCCGGTTCTATCATTGTTTCCATCGCCTGGTGATATCGATATAGCGATTTGTTCGGAGATTGCGGAGGCAGGCCGCATGCTGCAACGCGGTTTTATCTCACGCGACAAAACTGCGTTGATTACGTCAAGCAATCGCGTTTACAGCATTACAGAAAAAATCGATCTAGCCGACGGCACTATTGAACCTGCAGTTCTACTCGATCTTTGCAAAGCCTACGCCAAAGATCTGGTCGCTTTCGACATGCAATCTGTTGCCGATGAACATAAATCGGTCATCAGTTCAGTAATGTTGGGGGCACTGGCCGGTTCTGCGAGCCTGCCGTTTTCCAAGCAGAGTTTTGTAGACGCAATTACTGCATCAGGCAAAGGCGTTGACGCCAGTCTGGCCGCGTTCAATGCCGGTTTCGAAAACGCCCAGGCAGGGGATGTGCAGATATTTGAACCCCAAACGGGCTCATCTGTACCGCTGGCGGCACTCGATGACAATCGCTTCGCAGACCCTATTGCTCGTTTGCCCGCCAGTGTGAGAGATATAGCCGTGCACGGTGTCAATAAACTCTGTGACTATCAGGACGCTGAGTATGCCAAAGACTATATTGATCAATTGCAGAGCATTTGCGAACTCGATGATGGCACTAACGACCATGAACTCACGGAACTCACAGCGCGCTACCTGGCCTTATGGATGAGTTTTGAAGACGTTCCGCGCGTTGCACAGTTAAAACTGCGCGAATCACGAATGGACGACATTCGTGAAGAAGTCGGTGCGGATCCGGCGAATATTATGTATGTCACCGAGTACTTTAAACCTCGCCCTGAAGAAATGTGCGCCATCATGCCCGCGCGTATTGGCGCAAAAGTGCTTGCCAGCAAAGCGGGTTATAAACTGTTGAGCGCATTTTCCGGGGGCAAAAAACTGCGCACCAATACAATCAGCATACACCTTGCACTTAAGCTGTTGTCGGCACTGCGAAGATTTCGCCGTGGCAGCCTCGGCTACCAGCATGAGCGTGCGATGATCAACAGCTGGCTTGATGCGATTAAATCGGCGGCAAAGCGCGATGTTAACGTGGCCATTGAAATTGCAAAGTGTGGCCGGTTGGTAAAAGGCTATGGTGCTACCCGCCACCGCACCAGCGAGCAAACGCAGCAGATAATCGACCACGCAAACCGCACACAAACCGGCAACCCGGGCGACATCTCAACGTTGTTAGCCGCCGCACTCGCCGACGACAGCAATACGGCCTTTAGCAAAGCCATGACGTCGCTGGCTTAAACGACGAACAACCATCGAAAGACTACTGATAGACAAACATCAAGGAACTAATATGAGCTCACCGTCATGGCCCAAAATCAATTGGGAAGACCCTTTTCAACTCGAACAGCAACTTAGCGAAGAAGAACGCCTGGTCAGAGACACGGCCGTGCAATACGCGCAATCCAAACTGGCACCCAGGGTTCGCGAAGCGTTTCGCGATGAAAGCACTGACGTGAGCATTTTCCGAGAGATGGGTGAACTCGGCTTGCTTGGCCCGACCATAGACGGCTATGGCTGCGCCGGGGTTGGCTATGTCAGTTATGGGTTGGCCGCGCGCGCTGTAGAAATGGTGGACTCGGGCTATCGGTCAATGATGTCTGTTCAGTCCAGCCTGGTGATGTACCCGATCCATGCCTATGGCTCGGAAGCACAACGTGAGAAATATCTGCCCAAGCTCGCCACAGGTGAGTGGATTGGTTGTTTCGGCCTGACCGAACCCGACCACGGTTCTGACCCTGGTAGTATGATCACTAACGCCAAAAAGACAGAGTCCGGTTTTCTGTTAAACGGCGCCAAAATGTGGATCTCAAATTCACCTTTTGCGGATGTGTTTGTCGTGTGGGCGAAACTGCGTGACGACGATGACAATATCCGTGGTTTCATTCTGGAAAAAGGCATGAAAGGTCTTTCTGCACCCAAGATTGAAGGCAAGCTGAGCCTGCGTGCCTCCACCACCGGGCAAATTGTCATGGAAGACGTGGAAGTACCCGAAGAAAACCTGCTTCCCAATGTATCAGGTTTGAAGGGACCAATGGGCTGCCTGAGCAATGCCCGTTACGGCATTGCCTGGGGTGCACTCGGTGCGGCGGAGTCATGCTGGCGAACAGCACGTGACTACACTATTGAACGCACCCAGTTCGGCAAACCCATTGCAGCAAATCAACTGGTGCAAAAAAAATTGGCCGACATGCAAACTGAAATTTTTATAGGCTTGCAAGCCTGCTTGCAGGCCGGGCGCTTGCGCGACAACAATCAACTAGCGCCAGAGACTATATCAATGATTAAACGCAATTCCTGCGGCAAGGCCCTGGATATCGCGCGCATTGCCAGAGACATGCTGGGCGGCAATGGCATTTCAGATGAATACCCTGTGATGCGGCATATGTTGAACCTGGAAACCGTGAATACCTATGAGGGTACGCATGATATTCATGCCTTGATACTGGGGCGGGCTATCACCGGGCTTGCTGCGTTTTAGCCCTGCGACTCTCTGTGCACCCTATTTTGAGGGTATTGGATTTTACCGGAGGCAGTGAGCCAACACCTGCCGTTAACCTTATTGCGAACGCGGCGGACACTGTCAACCGGGCAGCAAGTCACCGAGTCTTCTGATCTGAATAGCATCGATACCACTGCCTGCCAGGGCATCAGAAATGATTACCGCGCGATCATCAGGTGCGAACTCTTCCCGTTCAACCAAAATTGCCGCGGCTGTACTCAGAGTTTTCTCAGGGTCGGAGCTGAATTGGATGCGGTAACTCAATAGATTTCGATTCAGCACCAACTGACGCCTGGTTCTGCTGTCGTTGGTGAACGCACAAATGATGGGCGTTTGCGGGTGGCAATTAGTCACGTAGTTGGCCATTCGGCCACGTCGGGTTGGCACAATGATCGCTTTTGCCTGAATCGATTCAGCGAGTCGCACTGCCGCTGAGGCAATCTCCTGCTTATCATTATCCAGGGCGAGATCATCCGTGAAGCGAAGCCCACGGCTGTTTTCAATCGAACGCGCGATTCGATCAAGTATTTCCACGCATTTAACCGGGTGCTTGCCAATCGTTGTTTCACCCGACAGCATTATGGCATCTGATTCCTCATACACGGCGTTGGCAACATCTGTAACTTCTGCACGCGTCGGTATCGGGTTCTCTATCATTGATTCCAACATATGGGTTGCAACGATGACACGTTTACCACGCTGTGCGCAGCTACGAATAATACGGCGCTGAACACGAGGTAATTTCTCGATTGGAATCTCCACACCTAAATCGCCACGGGCAACCATCACACCATCGGCGCTATCAACTATGGATTCCAGATTATTCACACCTTCCTGATCTTCAATCTTGGCAATGACTTTTATTTTCTCGGCTTTGCTGCCCAGCAGCTCGCGCAGCTCATCTATGTCTTTGCTGTCGCGCACGAATGACAACGCAATGAAGTCTATTTCCTGCTCGACTGCGAAGAGAATATCGCGTTTATCCTTCTCTGTAATTCCCGGCAGGTTGACTTTCACTCCGGGTAAATTCACATGGCGTTTACTGCCCAACATACCGCCGTCCAGCACGCGGCATTGCATTTGCAAATCTTCCTTACTCAGCACTTCAAGGTTTATCAAGCCGTTATCCACGGTAATGCGGTCACCAATGGCAACATCCTGGATCAGGTCGGCGTAGTTAATGTGAATAGAACTTGCTTCCACGTCTTCTTCACCGCGAACCGACACGCTGATCACATCGCCCTTGGTCAGATTCAATTCGTCGCTGACCGATCCCGTGCGAATCTCAGGCCCTTGCGTATCTACCAGTATGGCAATGGGGTGATGGACTTTTCGATTAAGAGTTCGAATCGCTTTGATCACGCGGGCATGCGAATCATGGTCTCCGTGAGACATGTTCAATCGTGCTACGTTCATACCGGCTTTGGCCAGTTGTTCAAGCTGATTAAACGACTCAGTCGCCGGGCCAATGGTACAGATGATTTTCGTTTTTCGCATACGTTCGGAACTGTAAGCTAAAAGGCGAAGCGGAAATCCATGCCCCAGGTTAACGGGTCATCGATTCGAGTATGGGCTGCACCCAGGGTATCAGCGACAAAGCCACCAGGATTATCGCCATATTCATTGTCCAGCAGGTTCGCTCCCCATAACGCGACTTCAATCGTATCGTCGTCGTTTTTCTAGGCTAAGCGCGCATTCAGCCATTTTTCGGTTTGAAAATACCATGGACCAGTCAGGAAAATGGTATCAGTAGGTGATTGTTCGTTCTCATCAACTATATAGTCAATATGAACCAATAGCGCCCCTACAGGGATAGCTGGCGTCCAATCTAATCGCAGGGTGTAATCTGCATCTGACCGGGTGGACTCTACCACACCGCCAGCCGGTTCTCCCGCCGCATCAAAATACCGCTCAAACACCGAATCGGTTTCTCTATAGGTACCCATCGCCGTCAGTCGAATGTTATCGGTAACGCTCCACGTCGTGATCAGCTCGATGCCCTCCGTTTCCTCGTCGCCGTTGATCACTGTGGGCTGCGCGGTTGGATCATCCGGGCTTTCTTTGGTATCTGTCGAGCGCTGTCGATTATCCAGTTCCTGCCGAAACAGTGCAGCTTCAACGCGAAGCCGATCCGCGAAAAAATCACCTTTCAAACCCCACTCTATGCTCAGCATTTCTTCTGGCGCAAATGGGCCGGATATAAGAGGCGTGAACACCTGACCATCGAAACCACCTGACTTGTAGCCAGTGGCGACAGAAATATAGGTCATTGCTTTTTCCTGGAACTGCCAGTCTGCGACAAGCCGCCCCGTTACTTTACTCCACGATCTTGACGCACCAAACTGATCAAAGTCGTTTGCCGGATCATCGTCAACAACCCCTGGATCGTAAGCAAGAATTTGCGGCGGCACCGGCCAGTCCAGATCGGTTGGATAGGTCTGCCAGGTGTAATCCTTGGAGTCCTTGCTATAGCGCAAGCCCGCTGCTAATCGAATCGTTTCCGTAAGCTGATACGTCGCATCCGCGAATACGCCCCAGTTGGTGAAATCACCAGTGTTATCCATGGTTTCGGTTAAGAACGTACCGGCAAAAGATGGCGGCAGCACAGCAACCCCATTCGCGTCAGACAAGATTCTATATATACCTTCGTCTTCACCCAATAAATCCCAGAGATGCGTGTTTCTGTCGAAACCGGCCTGTACCGATACAAACTGCATCCACGAATCGGCTGACAGATGGATGTCGGTGCGCTGGAACAGTTCTTCTTCACTGTAATTTGCACCTAAAATCACATTGAGGTCGTCATTGACAAAATTGAACCGAACTTCGTTATAAAAGATGTTGGAATCTTCAATATTATTGGTATCAAAATATCGGCGCGGATCGGCCGTACCGTCTTCTTCTTCGAGATTGGTTGTTTCCCATTCGCGATAACTGGAGATTGCAAACACCGACCAGGAATCACTGAACTCGTGGTCTAGCTTTATCGAATAACCCTGGAGTTCTCTGGTTTCTTCAGCACCCACAACATCATGCGCTGTGGTACCAAGAAACGGATCTTCACTTTGCATGAATGCGTATTCACCAACACCGATGGCGATGCGCGGTGCCTCGTCACGATCCTCCATATCGAAGCTGAATTGAAACTCGGTACGGTCGTTCACACTCCACAGCGCTGACAAACGCATCGCCTTAACATCTTCATCACCCGGGTCAGGACCCACACCAATATTGTCGACAATTCCATCTCTGGTAGAGCTAAGAAGTCCAAGCCGAACCGCAATGGTATCCGTCAACGGCGCATTCACAACGCCCTCAAAGCGTTGCAAATCATAGTTGCCCGCTCTGACTTTTAGATGCCCTTCAAACTCTTCCCGCGGTTTATTCGGAATAATATTGATCACGCCCGCGGTGGCATTACGACCGAATAAGGTGCCTTGCGGGCCTTTTAATACTTCAATGCGTTCGATATCAAAGAACGGCATTGTGGTTGCCGCACGAGGAATGTAGGCGCCATCGTAAAATGTGGCCGTTGACGGGTCACCGCCACTGCTGATGTTTGGACTGGACACGCCACGAATAGTGATGCTGGTTTGGGTTGTATTGCCGTCACCAATTTCAACGCCTGGCATGAAATCATCCATGTCTTGAATGTCCAGCGCGCCGACATTGACGATGTCGTCGGCGGAGAATGCGTTGACTGTTACTGGCGTTCGCATAGATGACTCTTCTCTACGCTGGGCCGTAACAATCACCTCCTCAAGCAACAGGTTGTACCCGCCTCCAGACGTTTGCGCAACCACGTCGTTGGTGTGGATGAACAGTGCAACAACGGGAGCAATCAAGGCGTACTTTTGCGTAATTGTCATTGGGCGGGTTTTCCGTGAACAGATGGATCGCAGACGGCGCCAGTGGTTTCTGAGGCGCTCGTTATTGGCCGGCATTTTAACACCGTTGGGCAAATACACACCAATCACCCGTATTGGTCTAAAAACGCAAACACAGATACCTGAATTGCTGGCATTGGTGGCATTGGTGGCATTGGTGGCATTGGCAGCCTGGCCAGCATGACAATAACAGCCGCATGCGGCATACTTGCTGCAAACAAGTATTACTATAAAAAGTCTTTGAAAAACGAAACGAAATCGCGCAACAAGACCATGAGAAACAAAACGATTCCAGTCAAAACACACGCACTGCTGTTGAGTAGCGCACTTGTCCTGGGTGCTTGTGGCGACAAACAAGCCGAGCCAGCAATACCCGAGCCGCTGACTGAACCGGTGGCTGACCAAGCTGTTGTAAACAGCAATACTGATAAGCAGGTGTATTGGGGTGATTTGCATGTACACTCGCGTACCTCATTTGACTCCTTCGCGTTTGGCAATGACAACCTGACCGCCGACGATGCGTTTCGATTCGCCAGCGGCGAAGCCATTCAGGGCCGTACCGGTGTAGAAGCCAAACTCACCCGCCCTCTGGACTTCCTGTTAGTGTCTGACCATGCGGAATTTATGGGCATTCTCGAAGGCATCAAACTGAAAAAACCGGAGCTACTGGGAAGCTCGCTGGGCAAGCGTTGGAATGATCTGATTGCCGAAGGTGACATACGCGGCGTAATCAATGAATTCACTTCGTATATCAATGGGCGCGATGCACTGGACGCCGGTTACGTGCCAGACTCCTTCGCCAGCGATGTCTGGGCCAGCGCAAATGCGGCCGCAGACCGTTATAACAAGCCCGGTGAGTTCACAGCATTCATAGGCTATGAGTGGACATCAATGATCAATGGCCGAAACTTACACAGAAACATTCTATTTCGTGATGGCGCCGACAAAACCAGCCAGATAAAACCCTTTTCAGCGCTGAACAGCACAGACCCTGAACAGCTCTGGGCGTTTCTGGACGACTATGAACGCCAGACAAAAGGTTCGGTGCTGGCGATTCCTCACAATGGCAACCTGTCCGCAGGTATGATGTTTGACGACGTTGACCTGGCGGGAAATCCAATAGACCAGGACTATGCCCAGCGCCGACTACGCTGGGAACCGATTATCGAAATGACCCAGGTTAAAGGCGACTCAGAAACCCATCCTATGGTGTCACCCGATGATGCATTTGCAGACTTTGAAAACTGGGATAAAACCGATATCGGCATGAATGTACTGAAAGACGACGAGAAGATCGACGCCTTCACGCACTCCTATGCCAGGCCTGCGCTGAAAGTAGGCTTAAAACTGGCTGATGAGTTGGGCACCAACCCCTATCAATTCGGCATGATTGGCAGTACCGATTCACACACTACCTTCGCCACCGCCGATGACAACAATTACTTTGGTAAATTCCCGGATTCAGAGCCCTCGCCAGAGCGCCTGACCAATAAAATGGGTGGCTCGCTTTGGGAAAATCGCCTGCTTACTTCATCCGGTTATGTTGCCGTATGGGCTGAACAAAACACCCGCGGATCATTGTTCGACAGCCTTGAGCGGCGCGAAGTTTACGCCACGACCGGGCCACGCATTACCGTGCGTTTTTTTGGTGGCTGGAACTTTGATGAGAATGCGGCGACGGCTGATCTAGTGGTGGCCGAGGGTTACAGGAATGGCGTGCCCATGGGTGGCGAGCTATCATCCAATGGTGACACCGCTCCCACCTTCCTGGTCAGCGCACTGAAAGATCCAGAAGGCGGAAACCTTGATCGCATTCAGATCATTAAAGGTTGGGCAGAACAAGGCAAGACGTTTGAAAAAATATACGATGTCGCAGTCTCTGACGACCGCGCGCCTGACGCCGATGGTGTAATTCCCGTGCTCGACTCAACGGTCAACACCGAAGCCGCTAGCTACACTAACACTATCGGCGCAAAACAACTCAGCACACGGTGGACCGACCCTGAATTTGACCCGTCACGAAGAGCCTTTTATTACGCCAGAGTGATCGAAATACCCACGCCGCGCTGGACAACCTTTGATGCGGTGCGCTACAAAAAAGAACTGCCTGATGATGTGCCTGCGGAGATACAACAAAGGGCTTATACATCGCCTATCTGGTATACGCCGTAGCGAGTAATCGACAAACGGTGCATCTTCGTGCTCGGATACCACCTTGTTCCACCGCTGCGCTGAGTTGCTGAAGGTGTATTTAAAAATTTACCAGGCAACTTGGTCAAAGGCACTATACTGAAATACTCGCCATAGTTATTTGCAAGGGATTGTGCATGTCTGACTACTATATTGGTCGCCAGCCAATATTTGACCGCAATATGGATGTATTCGCCTACGAATTGTTGTTCCGATCAGGCGAACAGAACTCTGCCAGTTTTATAGACGGCGCAAAAGCCACTTCCACGGTTATTATCAATACCTTCACCGAGATTGGCATCGAAAAGCTGGTCGGCAGGCGACCTGCATTCATTAATATGCCCTACGACTTTCTGGTCAACCCCGAGATGATCAGCTTTCCACCCAAACAAGTAGTATTGGAAATTCTTGAAGACGTACAAGTTGATCAGGCACTTATTGACCGCGTTCGCGAACTGAATTCTGCCGGTTACACCCTCGCCCTTGACGATTTCATTTTCGATGAACAGTGGCAACCACTTATAGAACAAGCCGATATCATTAAGTTTGATATCACCCAGCTAGATCGCAGCGCCTTGCAGGAACAGGTGGCGATGATGCAAAGCCTTGGTAAGCGGACCCTGGCAGAACGCATCGAAACCCAGGAAGAATTCGATGAATTACTGGCACTGAACTTCGACTACTATCAAGGCTACTTTTTTGCCAAGCCGCGCATCATCAGCGGTAAGCGTGTGCCCGTTAATAAGCTCGGGCTGGTGGAATTACTGGCACGAATAAACGAGCCCGGCACGACCATCAGCTCCTTGTCGGACATGGTCGGTGCTGATGTGGCGCTGAGCATGAAAGTACTGAAATTCATCAACTCCCCCATCACCGGTTTGCCCCGCCGTGTTGAGAATATTCACCAGGCCGTTGTCTACCTTGGCATGGATACTCTCAAGAGCTGGATCACAATAATGGCCATGAGTGAATTGGACGACAAACCGGAAGCTCTACTCAACCTGGCATTGAGCAGAGCAAGGCTTTGCCAATTGCTTGCAGAGCACATACCGGGTACAGACCCTCAGGCAGCTTTCACAGTGGGCCTGTTCTCATTGCTCGATACGATGCTGGATCGTCCGATGGAAGAAGTGGTGTCCTCACTGCCATTCGTCGACACAGTACAGCTTGCCCTGGCCAACCGTACGGGTCCGTTAGGAGAGATATTGACGCTGGCGATAAATGGTCTTGAAAATACCGAACCGGATATTTCAGTCGCGGCCCCAATAGAAAACGTTGGCTCAATGGCCGTGCAGGCCATGCATTGGGCGGACTGCGCCAGCGATGCGAAAGCAGCCGCGTAAAAAAGCAGCCGCCTGAACAGTTTTTTTACTCCCCGGCGCTAACCGAGTTCGTCGGCATGGGCGGCTGCCACAGCTGTTGGTCGCTGATGAATTCGTTTTTCCAGGCCAACTGCTCCTGCGCGTTGAACAGGTGATTCGCAGCAAGTGGATTTACCCAAACGACCCACGACTGGACTGTATTTGATTGGCGCTACTTGCAGGTTAATCCCGCATCAACCACATACTCCGCGCCGGTCACGTAATTGGCCTCATCCGATGCCAGAAACAATGCAACATTGGCGACATCCTCAGGCATACCAGGGCGCCCCAGGGGCACGTGCATACGCGGCAGCACCAACTCCGACGGGTCGCTTTTGCCGCTGTCTCGCGCCTGCATATTGGTCCAGATAAAGCCGGGATGAATGGTATTGCAGCGAATATCGTGCTCACATTCCTCCACTGCAATGGATTTTGACATGGTTCGCACGCCGCCTTTGGTGGCGCCGTAGGCCACGCACGCGGGAGTGCCAATGATCCCGGCCACTGACGACATATTGATAATGCTGCCACCACCACACTTTCGCATCTCAAGAGCCGCGTATTTACTGCCCAAAAAAACGCTGGTCAGATTAATCTCAATGTGACGGTTCCAGTTTTGCAGATCAATATCCACCATCTTTTTTAGCTCGGCAATGCCGGCGTTGTTCACCATCACGTCCAGGCGACCGTAAGCTTCTATGGTTTTCGCCATCACATCAATCCAGGCTTGCTCCTGGGTCACATCCTGACGCAGAGGAATGGCTTCACCACCGGCGTCAAGAATTTCCTGGGCACACCTCTCAACACCGGGCAGGTCGATGTCGCTGACAATCAACTTCGCACCCTCGGCGGCAAACCGATGGGCGATACTGCGCCCTATTCCTGGATTAGATGCGGCACCGGTTACCACCGCTATTTTGCCAGCCAATCGGCCGCTGCCTGCCAGTTGCTCTGCCATTACACTTCCTCAGGAGCTGCAGGTGAATTGGCGATCAAGGTGCCTCAGCCGCTAATCCAAACGCCAGCAATACGTTACCGGGCATATGGAAGTAAATTCCATACCCCGAATTAACGTACATCATACTCCCTTTGAACACTGGCCCGCTTGCGCCGCCAAACGATCCGCCCCGGGCTTTCGCACCCGACAAGCTGCTGTATTCTTTCACAGAGTCAAAATCCCAAATAATCTCGCCTGTATTTTGCTCGTACGCGCGCAGATGGCCATCCATTGCGCCACCAACAACAGCGCCGGGAATTGCGCTGGCCGCTGCCGATAAACCAGGCTGACAAAACTCGCGTCCATCGCACACGTCCTCAGCCGGGGTAAACCAGTGCACATCCCCGCTGGCAAAATCCAGTCCGTACATACCCGGCTTGGCAACGCCGGGCCAACGTGGTCCACCGTCGAAGTCTGACATGGGTACATACAAAGTGTCGCCAGCCACGGTCATACCAAAGTGAACACCCCCTTGAATACCGCCACGCCCCAGTTTCTTCTGCCAGACAATCCTGCCCATATCATCCGGGTCCAGTGCGAACACGTCGCCGGATTTTTGCCCGGCTAACAAGTACTGTTTTCCGTTCGAATGCCGCGCAAGAATAGTCGCCGCGCCGAAGTCATAATCAGGACCATTTTCCGGCGGGCAATTGCTTTTGTCCTCCGCTTCGCAGCCCATATTCCAGGCATCGCCCTCAGTCATCTGTTGCACCCAGGCAATACGGCCATCATTGATGTTCAGTGCAATAATCGCGTCACTTGTAGCGCCGGCTGGCGAGGAGTAATTCTCACCTGTGCCCACGTAAATCAGACCTCTGTCCACATCGATGCTCGGCGCGCCCCATACTGGCGCGCCCGAGGGCGCTATGATGGGTGTACCCACAGCATTCTTACTGACTTCGGCAGGAGTTTCCTCAATCGTGTAGCCGGTCCAGAGCTTCTCACCTTGTTGCGCATCATAGACAGCAACCCCACCACGAAATGTGCAGCACGCATAAGTCGGGTCGGCCGCTTCAGTGACTTCCAGCGCAGATAACGGGACAATCAGGCGATTGTTGTGTAACACAGGTGTGGCCGTCAGCGTTAGGCTTGGGTGGTCATCGGGGCGATCGCGCCACACCAATTGCCCGGTAAACGTATTCACCGCGTACACATTCCCTATCAGGTCACCAAAGTAAGTGAGACTGGCATTGTCCTCACCCCAGGGGGCCACGATAATCCCGGTGCGCACCTCGGCAATGGTTTTGAATGCCCAGCGTACACAACCGGTTTTTTGATCCAGTGAGTACACAGTGCCGTCCTGACTGCCGACAAACACCGCGCCCGCCGCTGTGCTGGGCTGTGATCGGGCGCGTATAGCATCCGGAAACACAAACGCCCATTTCAATTCCAGCTGCGTTATATTGCCTGCGTTTATGTCGGTAATTGAGTCATCGTAATAACGGCTATTACCAAGATCAACACCCCAGGTCTGAGCATCAGGCTGAGCCGAGTGATCGAATGCAAGCGCTGAACCTTCACATTGTTTCGCTGGCGGATGCTGCCTGTCGCCAGCATCACCAGTCAGGTAACTGACAATTGCCTTTTTCTGGTCGCGACTCAGGTGTGCAGACTGGGCTTCCATTACGCCATGCTCAAGCGAATTCAGAATAGAAGCAGACGACATGATTTGCAGCAAGGTAATTGGCGGCGCCTTGGACACTCTGCCGTTATGACAGCTGCTGCAGTTTTTGGCAAACAGGGTTTCGCCATTCGCTTTATCGGCCGCTTTAGCGGCGTCAGCGGCAGCCATCGATTCCACAGAGCCGGCTTGCTCAATTGAATTACAGCCGATAACAAAGCTGGCCACTGCACCAATAAACAAGCCTCTAATCAACTTTGCGTAATTCAGCATGATTCACTCCGCGCTATTAACTGTGTACCCTATTCTTGGGAAATGGACGACCAGATCGCCTAACTGTTCTGTATTTCTTCGAACCGAAATCGATTCCTGATCCAAACCAATCAATTCGCCATGAACCGGGTCGCGACCGTAATCTGCTGCGCACACAGTCACTGTCTGGCCATAACGAAGTTTCGGGAAAGCTGTTGCGCGCACCCGCAGGTCGACAGAGGGCTTGGTTTCACGGGCAATATTAAGAGCCTCGGCAGCGCTAAGCTCCGAACGGGTGCCGTGACCAATGGCCACCATGCGTTGCTGCCAGGCCTGCAATAAGGGGTAAGGCTGCAACAGCTCTGCAGAATCAGCAATATTGGACTGGCTCATCCACACCGGGAAATACGCCAGAATATCCAGCCATCCAGCATCACTACCCGACAAAAACTGGCCTCTTTCTGCCAGCATTTGCTCAAGCAGGTGAAGATGTGCATCAAACTGCGAATACAAATGCGTCAGTTGGTTTGGCAGCTCGTCAAAGTCCATGAACTCGAAAAACTGCATTCTGTCGTTTAATAAATCTTCTGGCAGCCCTTCGTTGGTACCCATCGACAGGCCAGCGCCCGGTTGAAAAAAAGCGACGTCACTCCAGCTACTGAATGCGCTCGACAAGGCCTTACTGCCCGCCGGAAACAAGGTGTTGTCAGGAAAGCGCCTTTCGAGTTCGAGCGCAATACGCTGTGTGTCGCAGTAGATGTCAGCCCCAATCTGCATGACCGGTGTTTTACGGTAACCGCCTGTTAGCGCTGTGAGATCGGGTTTGGGCATGATCAGCGGAATCTGTACTGACTGCCAGCTGAGGTTTTTTATACCAAAAGCCAAACGCACTTTTTCGGCAAATGGCGAGATATCAAAATGGTGCAGAATAATTTGAGTCATAAAAAAGAGGCCGGCGGTTAAGCCGGCCTGTTCAATAAGTCGAGGAACTTACGTGAACTAAAAATCGAAATTAGTACCCACTTCTAAACCATAGTAGCGCGGTTCTGCATAAGACGACATGATCCAGAAGTTTGCTACAGACAGCGAACCTGTTCGATAGCGCTCATCGGTCAGGTTACGGCCAATCACACGTACCCAGAAGTTCTCATCCGCTGAATTCCAGGTGATACCTGCATCAACTGTGGTTCGCGAGTTCAAAGTGGTATCGAACGCTGGATCAACGTCTGAGTAACTGGCGACTGAATCATCCTCGTATGCGACACGACCGTTAATGTCCAGCGAACCCGCTTCACCCAGGTCGATGGTGTACACACCGTCGATTGTTGCCATGGTTTCAGGAGCACGGGTTGGCGCCGCGCCACTCAGGTCTATGTCATTAACGCCGTCGAAATCTGTATCAGCTGTGAACTCATTGAATTCGGCATCCTGAATCATTGCGTTAGCACGAACAATGAAGGAATCAGTAACCGCCCACATGCCTTCAAGTTCAAGCCCTATCACTTCCAATTCGGCCGCATTGAAAAACAGTGTTTCCTGTCCCGTTGGGAAGCTTGCGTTGAAGGTGCGCTGTGCATCGGTGTATCGAACACCGAACGCGGTTGCGCTAAAATTCGCGCCACCGCCTAACAACGACGCCTTGAAGCCCAATTCTATTGAGTCAGCAATCTCCGGATCGGTTGGTCTGGCAGCTGCGGCAGGAATTGGGTTCAGTACCGTACCGACCTGGTCGTTATAGCCACCACTCTTGAAACCGCGTGAATAGCTGACGTAGCCAAACATGTCATCGGTGATGTCGTAGCCAAAGACCAGCCGATAGGTTGGCTCACTCCAGCTTTCTTCATCACGGACCACGCCGGCGGGGAATCGCTCAAAGTCGGCACCTGCTAACGGATCGCCAAGTTGCTCCCATGTAAAGGTGGGATCGAAGCCACCATCGGGCAAGGCCTGGATCGGCACACGCGAACGGCCGGCCCATTTTTTCTTCTCGTTGGTGTAACGAAACCCAGCCGTGATACTGAAACGATCGGTCACATCAAAAGTTCCGTCAACAAAGCCTGCCAGTGCAGTTGCCTCTTGCGTGTTGCACAGGATAAGCGGGTTGTTCGACAAGAACGTAGGTTCACCATCAACCAGTAAATCAACAAAACCAACTACCTGCACCACGCAAAAGTCAACGTCCTCTTCCTGATAGTACAGCCCACCGACAAAATTGAACGGGCCATCCAGGTTAGACACCAGGCGCAATTCCTGTTGGAAGGTTTCGCGCGTGTCGTCTCGCGTCGCATCAAACAGGGTACGGAACGTTTCACCCGTGTAGGTGTTTGGCAAATGCGATTCCTGGTCACGGAAACCTGTCACTGAGTGCAGCGTAAACGGGCCCGTCAAATCCAGCTCCATATTCAGGTAAATACCATCGATATCTACCTGGTGGCCGTCGGACATATTGAACAAAAAGCGGTCGTCGTTGGTGACAGCGGCCACGTCTAACGGGTCGCCCTGATCGGCCGTGAAGCCCCAGGAGTTAAAGAAATAGCCGGCGGTTGATTCGTTCACAATAGGCGGTGTATCACCGTCATCACGAATGTGCTCAAACTGCAGCATGGCATTGAAGCTGTCACTGGGTTGCCATAGCAACTTGGCACGGAAAGACAACACATCGTCTCCACCTATGTCTTCGCCGTTGCCACCACCCGATAAACCATCAATGCTTCCGCCCGGACCTGCCAAACCTGGAGCAACCGTTAGTGGGCCGTATTGTGCGCCGTTCTTGTAATAACCATCCGACTGCAAATGCACGCCAGCGAAACGGAATGCCAATACGTCGTCAATCAAGGGGACGCTGATCGCCGTAGTCAGTTTCTGCGTTCCAAAGTCACCCAGCTCTACGCGTAAATCGATCTCGCCGCCATCAAGCTTTGGCCGCTTGGTTTTCACGTTAATCGCACCACCGGTGGTGTTTTTCCCAAACAGCGTACCTTGTGGGCCGCGCAATACTTCAATTTGTTCTATGTCGAACATTTCAAGGTTTTGGGTTTGAACGTGGTTAACAACAAAGTCGTCAATCGTCACGCCAACCGGAGATTCCTTGTAAACGATAATGGTTGTTTCTGCCACGCCACGCATGGCAAAAGAAGCGGAGTTAAACGCAGCAACCGAGCCGGCAGACAAGCTTGGTGCCAGAATGGCTATGTCGTTCAGGTCTCGTGGCGAGAAACGCTCGATGTCCGAGCCGGTAATCGCAGTGACCGCTACCGGCGTGGTCAGGATGTCCGTGTCGCCGCGCCGAGTGGCCGTTACCAGCACCTCCTCCAGCACTGCGCCCTGGCCTTGCTGTGCAAATGCCGGTGAATGGGCAAGTGCTGGCAAAGTAGCAAGCAACAATGCTCGCTTCAGGGTTTTAGGAGTGAACTGCGCGCTACGCTCAGCTATTTTCATGGGCTTTCCTCCGCTCATGGCGTTTGACTATTAGAGGGTTATCGATTTGGCCTTGGATAATGTTCTTGCAATGTTTTTTTGAATCTTATTCAAGAATGGCCTTAGTGTAACACATACTTGTTGAGGTCAAGCAACAAAAAATACGTGACGAAGCAGCGGTTTTACTGCCTATTCTTTGTTCATCCAGCGCTGCAATTCGACGTGAAAGTGGCGCAGCCTTTGCTCCTGCTCACCCCATAACTGGCCCTTGAAGCCCCTGGAACGCATGCCTTTTTGCACTACAGGCAACAGCGCCGCATCCTGCCCAAGCACGAGGCCCAGGTTTGCGTCTTCATCTATTCCGTAATGTTCGCAGTCCGGCCGGTGCGCACCGCTGTAGTCTGTTCCCTCAGGTAAACCCATCCAGGCTGGCGGTGTGTAGTTAGGATCATCGGCTGGCACAATCAGTGTCATTGTGTCGTAGTAAAAACGCTCAGGATCTGTTTCATGCGGCAGGAACCGCATCACAAAGGCGGCCTCAGGGTGACAACCTATTTGAACATTCGGGAAGATACCAGTCGCCCAGCTATCCGACAGCTGTCCATCAACCAGCCTGGAATAATCGAGACCAAGCCTCTTCGCACGTTCGCGCTTGGCAATCTGAATATCGCGGCGCACATCGGCCGCGGAGCCTGTGTAGCTTGCCGGGTCAATACCCGCATCCTGCAGCATCATTTGCAGGCCTTCATTGACCGTTTCCTGGTCTTTCATTCGGGGGCTGGGTTGGCCAAGCGGCACAATCATTCGGCTGGCTCCACGTGGGTACAGATCGTACTGCACGTTTAGATCGCCCATCACACCATTGGTTTCGGGGTGTACTGTATGCAAGTGATAGCTTTCATAAAACGCTTCTACGCCCACCTTCCAGTTCGAACCCCATTCCGAACGTACATGCCGAACAACACGCATCTTGTCGATGTTATAGGCTTCCAAATAGCCCTCAGGAAGACCTATGGCGTCTGCCAGCGGTTCGGGTGAGTCAGCCATGTTGATAAACAGCAGCCCCGCGTGCTCCTCACAGGCCACCTCAGTCAGGCCGGGCCTATGGGCAATAACGTCCGGGCGGAACGTGTCTTCATCAAAAACGCGCCGTAGCTTTCCGGTGTTTTCAAAACTCCAGCTATGAAACGGACAAACAAACACATTTCTATTGCCGCGTTCATCGTGCACCAGACGACAGCCGCGGTGACTGCACACGTTGTAAAAAGCCCGAATCCCTTCAGCGGTATGAGTGACCAGTATCGACTCGTCACCAATATCAAACACAAAGTAATCACCCTGCTTTTTGAGATCTGAGCGAGCCCCTGCGATCAGCCAACTTTGCGTCCAAAGCTTGCTCCATTCAGCCCGCATGTGTTCCGCACTGAAGTACGGCGCTGTATCATAGCGCTCGGTACCATTGTCTACCGGGGGCTGCTTTGCTTCCAGAGACTCTGGCGGCGCATCCGGATTGATGACAGCATGTTTGATGAGTTTGGAATTCATACGCTACACCATTATTTTTTTGCGATTATACGAAAATTTGAATATTATTCAAGAATCTCGACAGAGACAACTGTGAACAGGGCCAACTCACAGCTGAAACCAGACGCCCGAAAAAATCCCTCCGCACTCGAAATCAGTGACCATCAAACATGGCTAAAGCGACCGCAGTAAAACAGAATAACAAAGCCGCTCGCCGGCCGGATTCGCGTGGCGACAAACGCCGGCGCAAGATATTTCGCTCGCTGCACGATTGCATTATTCAGAAAGGCTATGTCAAGACAACGCTGGCAGACATTGCCAAAGGCGCCGACATGTCTGCCAGCCACTTACTGTATTACTTCAAAGGAAAGGAAGCGATACTGGAACAGTACTTCGACAATATCGCGATACAGTTCGCCGCTGAATTGGACAGTTTCCGAACAGAGACATTTGAGAGGCGAATAGACCTTCTTGCAGACTTCTGGTTCCGCGGTGAAGACAGCACCATGTCAGAAATTGGCTTTATGTTTGAATGTTTTGGCGCTGCCGTGAATGATGACGCATTGCGAATCACAAAGGCGGGCTTTGACGCCCACTGCAAGCAATTTCTGACCGACCTGTTTAACGACGCGCCCACGGTGTTTATGGGTAGCCCCAAAGACGCGGGCGAAATTGCGCACTCGCTGATGATGGGACTGCGCAGCGCAGTCTACTTTGATGATGATATTGACCTTCCAGACGCGCACCGTTTGTTTCGAACAAGCTTGCGTAATATGGCGGGAATCGCCTAGCCGCCATGTCGCTTTTTACCTGGTCATGGATTTTTCTGATTGGCTATATCGCGGCGATGGTTGGTATCGGGTTTTATGCCCAACGGCGTATCAAACACGCAGACGATTTTGCTACTGCGCGCGGCTCTTACGGACCCGGTTTCCTGGCATTCGCATTTGCCGCCTCAACCGCAAGTGGCGCTACGTTCCTCGGCACCCCTGCCCTTTCCTACCAATGGGGGTTCGCAGCCAACTGGGGCAATTTCCTGTACCCCCTGGGTTTATACTTTGGCGTATTGATTTGTATGCGACTGGTAGCACGCGCCGGACACGAGTTTGGCAATCGCTCCATTCCCGAATACCTGGGTGACCGCTACCAGTCCGATGGCATTCGGGTACTGGTGTCCCTGCTGTCTCTTGTGCTGTTTTTCTATCTGGCCGGTCAACTGGTCAGCGGCCTGGTTATGTTTGAAATCCTGCTTGGCCTGCCAGCGCATTGGGCGTTGATTATCACTGGTGCCGTACTGCTGCTGTATGTTGTACTTGGTGGCGCGCACGCCGATATTTTAACGGACGGTATTCAAGGCATGATGATGCTGGCACTGGCTGTGCTGATCATTGTTATGTTTGTATTGGGAACCGGTATTGAGGGTGGTTTCCCGGCAATGGTGGATAATCTGCGCACCCAAGATACAGCCCTGGTCAGCCCGCTGAATCCAAACACACCGCTGTACCACTCCTGGTGGTCAATGGTGGCGATCGTGCTTGCCCACATACCACTTGGTTTGCTGCCACATCTGGGCAATAAATTATGGGCCTTGAAAACCAGTGAAAATCAAATGACGTTTGTGCGCCTTGCCTTTCTGTTCGGGCTGGCCATGGGCATGATGGGCTTCGCCGGCTTAATAACTCGGGCCCTTGTCGGGGATGCCCTGTTTGCCGACGGCGCAACACCAAACGCAGCATTGCCGGTATTGTTGATAGAAGTGTTTCCCACCTGGGTTGCCGCATTGATCTGCGTTGCTGTTCTGTCGGCGATCATGAGCACCGCGGACGGACTGGTTGTATCGTCATCGCAAATCGTTGCCAATGATTTGTATCGGCGCACCTGGGTGCCGTATCAGCAACGGCGTGGCGCCGCCAAGATTGATGAAGACGTGCTTGATCAGAGAGTACTGCGCATCAGCCGCGTTTCCACAGCCGCAGTGCTGGTGTTGTGCATGCTGATGGCATGGGCAATGCTGGACATCAACATTGCGATTATCATTTGGATAGGTAACGGCGGCATGATGGCCGCATTTGCCGGACCACTGGTGCTGGGCGCGCTGTGGAGTGGTGTTACCCGCCATGGCGCGTACGCCGGCCTGCTCGCGGGTTTTGGCACCTTTGCGATACTGTATCTGCAACTAATCAACCCCCAATGGTTCTCACCAGGACCACTGCACAGCGCCGCACAATGGTTGCATCAGGAAGGCCCCAATCCTTATTCAAGCGCGGCTATTGGAGAAATCATGTCGGTGCTGATGACATTTTCCGTATCAAAGCTGACGAAGCCACTGCCGACGGCGCATCTGCAGCGGGTGTTTCAAACAGTAGATAGTTAGCTCTTCTAAACGCATGATTGCTGACTCAAAGGCTACCTGTCCTAAGGTAGGGTTGTATGGCCTGTCCTCCAGATACCATAAGTAGACGCAACAATAGAGGGCTTGCTTATGTACATCCACCCGCAGGTTCAACAGTTTCTTGACGACATGCCAGACGCAGATTCTGCGCCACCAATCGAAGAACAGCGGGCAGCGTTCAGCGAACTCTGGCAGGCATTGGCACAACCAGCACCTGATGGCGTGCAGCGCCAGGAAATCACCATTCCGGGGCCGGCCGGCGATACACCTGCTTTGTTGTACACACCCGATGGTATTGGTGATACTGCACCAATCAGCATTTTTTATCACGGTGGCGGGTGTTGCACGCTTCGCCCCGTGGATTTTGATGCAACCAGCCGCTGTCTGGCGGCTGACGGGCGCTGTATTGTCGTGGTGCCGGCGTTTCGCCAGGCCCCTGAAAACCCGTTTCCCGCACCACTGGATGACAGCTTCGCGGTTTATCGGCATGTGCGCGAGCACGCAGCCGACTACGGCGGGCGGGCCGATCGAATAGCTGTGGTCGGTGACAGTGGCGGTGGTTATCTCGCCGCTGCGGTTTGCCAGGACGCCAAAGCAAACGGGGTGGAGCAGCCGGTGCTGCAA
Source organism: Gammaproteobacteria bacterium (assembly GCA_030429735.1). GTDB lineage: Bacteria > Pseudomonadota > Gammaproteobacteria > Pseudomonadales > JAUIET01 > JAUIET01. Next base: position 439,154 of record JAUIET010000002.1, on the reverse strand, counting down.
CTGCTGATTTATCCGATGCTGGATATGGCCAGTAAATCACCCAGTCGTGTGCACCGCGACTATTTTCTGAATGATCAGGGCTTATCTGGCGTGATCGCGATGCATGCGGGTGATGATTTGTTGAACCCACGCGTTTCACCACTGCGCTCTGACGATGTATCTGAGCTGGCCCGAGCCGTGGTTATCTGCTCCGACCTTGATCCTCTGGAAGATGAAGCGAGAGCCTACGTATTGCGGTTACGCGACGCCGGTGTCGAGGCCTCGTGGTTTGTGTACGAGGGTCTGATACATGGCTTTTTCTCTTTCGGTGGAATCTTTGATGAAGGGCTGGATGCGGTTCAACACGTGGCTGGCATACTCAGAGCCGCATGGCAGCGAGCAGACCGGGGGTAAGCATGAACAACAGAAGTCCGGAGTCTGATTTGAGACTCTATCGCAACGCACTTGGAACCTTTGGCACTGGCGTGGCTATTGTCACGACAAGCCATGAAGGCGAGCCCTGCGGTATGACCATCAACAGCTTTTCCTCGGTGTCGCTGGAGCCACCTCTGATACTGTGGAGCATCAGTGAGCGGGCAAGTTACTTTGATGTATTTCAGCATTGTGACTCGTTTGCAGTGCATATTCTGTCCACCACACAGCAAGCACTGTGTGAACAGTTCGCCCGGCCCGGTGACAAGCAGTTTTCGCACGTTGACTGGACATGGGATGATTCGGGAAACCCCTGCTTACCCGACTGCCTGGCGCGCTACGAGTGTGATGCAGAGACAGTGTATCCGGGTGGTGACCATCAGATCATTATCGGTCGGGTCCGACAGTTTGAAACTGCGATGGGCTACCCCTTGTTGTTTGTTGGCGGCCACTATCAGCAAGGCAATCAATCGCTCGGGGTATGAATGACCATTTGCTCATTGACAGCGCAAAAAAGACAGTTACCATTTCTGTGAATCGAATGTTCGATCACTAGAATAACAAGACAAATGCCCGCATCCACGACACCGAATGATGAACGGCCAGCGCACGCTGGATGGCCTCTGTTGCATGGCAGACTTAGCCCACCCGTTAGCAGAAGTGTCAGTATCAAGCGCCCGCGCCTAATCCAGTTATTGAATCAATCCTCAGACTATGAAGTCACGCTGGTCAACGCACCAGCCGGGTATGGCAAAACCACAATTGTGTCGCAGTGGTATACCGATCTGCGTAATCGCGGTGAGCTGGTTGCGTGGGTTAGCCTTGACGAAATGGACAGTGAGGCCAAGCGCATACTCATGTATCTGGCGGCCAGTCTGTCACGGGTTGATGCATTTTTTGAACGCGCTCTGGAAGGTTTGTTTGCATCCGATTTCAATGCGCCCAACAGTAATCTGTTGCGCTCCATATTGTCTGCCATCGAAGCCTTTGAGCAGGAAATTGTACTGATTGTTGATGATGTGCATGCCCAGCTTGAACAGGAATCTCTGGAGCTGTTTCGCCTGCTGGTTGGCCACTCACTCAGCAATCTGCATCTTGTGCTCGCGTATCGTGAAAACCTGGATCTGCCGCTTGCAAGACATCGTATGCAGCGAACATTGCTGGAATTAGGACCGCGCGATTTGCAATTCACTCAAGAAGAAGCACGAGGCTATTTTGGACAGGAAGCGGATATTTCGCTTACTCAGGCACAGATCAATTCGCTGTGTGAACGAACGGATGGCTGGGTGGCTGGCTTACAACTTGCCTTGTTATCGCTGCGCGGTCGTGACAATCCTGACGAGCTGATTCAGTCGTTTTCCGGGCAGCATCGGGACGTAGATGATTTGATTCGCGAAGAGGTGCTGTCGTCGCTGTCAACCGAGCTGGTTGAGTTTCTGACCCAAACCTCTGTGTTGTCATCGTTTAATGCGGCTTTATGCGATGAACTGCTGAACCGTACTGATTCAGCTGATGTCATCAAGCAATTGGAAACCAGAAATTTTTTCCTGTTTCCAATGGATGAGCAACGCGATTTTTATCGCTACCACCGTTTGTTTGCCGATTCGCTGCAAAACCGTCTGAAGCAGACACAACCAGGACGTGATACAGACATTCACCGCCAGGCTGCAGATTGGTTCTACCGCCATGATCTGCCTTTACGGGCCTGCCTGCACGCAGACATGGTGAATGACAAACAGTTTTTGTCGGATATCTTGGGCAAGCTGGCACCGTCTCTGCGCGCGCTTGGCTATCAGGACACCCTGTCGCGCTATTGTGCGCGCCTTCCGGCCGATGTACTGGAAAAGAATCCGCGGCTACAGTTGGATAATGTGTATGCACTGACTCTGGTCTGGCGCTTCGATGAAGCAACCCGAGTGGTCAATGACGTGCGTGCCAGCCTGACCCGGGGCGACGGCGTTGATGAAGAACTGTATGCCGAATTAATACACCGCGAAGGTCAGCTGGCATTGCTTAAAGACGACAATGCCCTGTCTGAGCGATTGTGCCTTGAGTGGCTTGAACTCGAACAGAACAGTTCCGCATTTGATCGCGCGGTGGTGCTGACCACCTTGATCAGTACGCAGGCTGCGCGCTTTGAATACAGTCGGCTGCAACAGGCCGACGATATCCGACACGCGTTTGAAAACGATGATTTGCTGTGGGCAACTGTGTGGCATGATTGCATCATTGGCTCCTGCCATTTCAGCCATGGTCGCCTGGATCAGGCAGAAGCGCGATACAGAACCGCGCTGGATGCGGCCAACGACCTGAGTGCGCGACTGACAGCCACCCCGTCCATGCCTGGCTTGTTTCTGGCAGAGCTGGCGTTTGAACGCGGCCAGCGCGATGAAGCCAATGACCTGCTTAATGACTATCTCGATGAGTCCATTGAGATGGGCATGCTTGGGCAACTGGTCGCCGGGTTCAGTACCCGGCTGCGATTGTTGCGGGAACAGGAAGATCACGAAGCCGAGTTCAACAACATCTTCGAGATGGGTGAGCGGGTGGCCAAGCGCCGCGGTTTTGAACGTTTGCATCGGATATTGTTACTCGAACGGTACAAACGTTTGCTTGACACCGGTCAGGTGGACCAGTGCCTGCGCATTGCACGTGCCGACGGCTTACTGGTAGCCCGCGAGCGCCTGCCTGAGATAAGTCAGTACAACAGCACCAGTGAACCTCGTGTGCTGGCCTGGGTACACATTGCCATTGCCAGAAACAACCTCGGTGACGCTGAGGAAGTAATCAACAAGTGGCGGAAAATGGCGGAGTCTAGAGAGGCGTACCGAACAGCCGTGCGGTTCACTGTGCTGGGAATCCGCAACGCCGTATTACGCGGCGACAAGCCGAAAGCATCGCGTCTGCTGCAGGACGTTCTTCGTTGGGCGGCAGAATACGGCTTTCGCAGCTCAATAACCGATGGTGGTGCCCCTGTTATTGACCTGCTAAAGCAGACCGAGCTGAGTGACAAACCGCTTGAAGAGGCACGTCAGTCATTACTGGACAGTATTGGTATGCGATCAAGCCGCAGTGCCACCGTAAGCAGTGATGATACCCCTGTGGAAGCGCTCAATGCGCGTGAAACACAGATCCTGCGGCTTGCCGAGCAGGGTCTAATGAATAAGCAAATCGCCCATGAACTGGGCCTGACCACCGGCACGGTCAAATGGTATATGCAGCAGATATTTGACAAGCTGTCTGTTCGCCGGCGTGCACAGGCAATTCACAAGGCCAAACACCTGGGTTTATTAAGCTAGCGAGCCTTAACGCTGCAGAAAATGCGGCCGCGCTCCCGCTTTTCGCAGACAATTGTTGGCCTTTTCCCATCTTACCTACCTTTTGAAAGGGGTTCAGCCGCCCAAATTCTTCTTAAATGAGAGTCATGATAACTGGCTACCACTGAGGAGATTGCCATGGATATGAAAGTATCGTTTTTTGTGCCACCGACTACCGGTCCCAAAGAAGAGCTGTATAAGGGCATGGCCGGCCGGCGAACCGATCTGTATCAGAATATGCTGGGCAACCTTACCGAGTTTTGTCAGTACATCGACCAATTCGGTTACTACGGCGTGGGCTTTACCGAGCATCATATGTCTGTCGAAGGCATGACCTGCTCAAACTGCCCCGGTATGCTGGATTTGTACTTCGGCATGCAAACCAAAAACGTCCATTTCGGTGCGCTGGGGTATGTATTGCCAGTGCATGACCCGTTCCGGGTTGCGGCTGAAGTAGCCACGCTGGATCAGATGACCCAGGGGCGTGCGATTGCCGGTTTTGCCAGGGGCGTTCAAACCCGCTGGGTAAACACCATGGGGCAGCATCGTGGTTTGGCCGATAACATCACTGATCCGGACGCGTACACGCAAACCAAACGTGAGTGGTTTGACGAGAATCTGGAAATCATTCTGAAAGCCTGGAAGAACGACACCTTCAGTCACAAGGGCAAGCATTGGGAAATTCCGCCAAAAAACATCAATTGGCTGGGCGCACAATCCACCCAGGAAATGGGTGCAGGCATCGACGAAAACGGTCGGCTCACCGAAGTGGGTGTGACACCGGCGTGCTACAACCGTCGAATTCCCACCTTGTTTGAACCGTTTGCCGCACACAAAAAGAATATGTACACCGCGGCCAGCAAAGGCCTGATTCCTGTGGCGATTCAAACGCACAAGGAAACCATACTTGAACAACTCGATGAAACCCAGCGCGGCTGGGAAGAGTTTGGCATTAAGCGAAAGCTGGGTGAAGGTTTTGGCAGTGCCCGCTACTGCATAGTGGCTGACACCGAGGAAGAAGCCAAGGAATGGGCCGAACTGGCAACGTTCGAGTGGACCTACTTCTTCCATCAGTTTGGCTTCAGCGCGGTGCTGCTGCGCCCTGGTGAAACCATGGACGATCTGGACTTGAGTATCGACGCGATGATTGAGCGGGAAATCCTGTTCTGCGGAACGCCTGATCAGGTGTGTCGGCAGATTGAAAGCGTTATGGACTACATGCCCTGCGAGCATTTGTGGTTGTTTAATGGCAATGAATTGCTGCCTCAAAAATACCTGATGCGATCAATGGAGCTGATGACCGAAAAAGTATTGCCGCATTTCACCAACACCATCAAGCCTTCCAATCTGGCGGCGGCCTGATCACTGAACTGGACGGGAATTGATATGAGCTTTGAGAGTATCTGGTGCGACCTTCAGGGAGTCGCCTTTGAGCAGGGTTACGTAGACGCCGGTGGTATCCGCACCCGTTATCTGATGACGGGCGCGGAACACGATGACGTACTGATCTTCCTGCACGGTTTTGGTGGTCATGCGGAAGCGTATGTGCGTAACCTGGAAGCGCACGGTCAGCATTTTCGTACCTACAGCATCGACATGGTGGGCCACGGCTATTCGTCCAAACCCGATGTGAAATACGATATCCCTGTTTACACCCAGCATCTGTCAGACTTTTTGGATGCCATCGGTGTTGAGTCTGCGTTTATCTCCGGGGAATCACTGGGCGGCTGGGTGGCTGGTCAGTTCGCTATTGCCTACCCGGAAAAAGTCAGGAAGCTGGTGCTGAACACCATGGGGGGTGCCACCATGGACCTGGCGGTTCTTAAGACGGTGCGCGAGTCAACCGTTGCCGCGGCTGAAACACCGAAGGAGTCGATGCGACCCCGTCTGGAATGGCTGATGGCCGATCCTTCTCGGGTGCATGATGATCTGGTGGCGTCGCGCCTGGCTATTTACGAGCGCGAGGACACCTTGCGTGCCGTCAAGAATGGCACGATTCTGTACGAAGAAGAGACGCGCCGCAAACGACTGATGGACGATGAGACCTGCGCCAAAATACAGGCCCCGGCTCTGGTTCTGTGGACCACCAAGGACCCGACCGCCAAACCCGAGGTTGGCGAACGAATTGCCAATGCGATTCCCAACGGGCAGTATGTGCTGATGAATGACTGCGGCCACTGGCCTCAGTTTGAAGACCCGGCTACGTTCAACAAATTGCATATCGAGTATTTGCTGTCGTAATCACATGCCAGCACTCGAGCTTTACCAGTCGACGATGTCGCCCTGCGCACAGAAAGTGCGTCTGTCGCTGGCAGAGAAAGGCTTGCCGTATACCTCTCGCTGGGTAGACATTATTGCCAAGGAAAACCTGCGCCCGGAGTACCTCGCCCTGAATCCGAAAGGCGTGGTTCCAACCCTGGTGCATAATGGTAACGCGCTGATAGAGTCAGCACTGATTTGCGAGTATCTAGAGGACGCATTTCCGCAACCCTCACTGCGTCCGCAGCAACCATTGCTCTGCCAGCAAATGCGCTTGTGGACCAGGCGTGTTGATGAGCAATTACATCCGGCAACAGGTGCGCTGGTATGGGCTGCGGTATTGCGCAATCAGTTTCTCGACAAAGGCCTGGCCGAGGCCGAGCGTTTGATTCGCGCGGTTCCAGACCGCACCCGCCGAGAGCGGCAACTGAGCATTTTGCACCATGCCTGGCAGGCTCCGGATGTTATTGCCGCAGCCAGCACGTTTCGCGACACTTTCGAAGACATGAATGAGGCCTTAGATGACCAGCAATGGCTGGTTGACGATGGTTTGAGCCTGGCGGACCTGGCACTGGCGCCATACGCACAGTCGATGAAACAGCTACAGTTTACCGGGCCAATGTTCGCGGGGCTTGAGCGAGTGCAGGACTGGTTTGAACGCATTCAGCAACGCGATTCGTATCGAGTTCATATCACAGAGCAGCTCCCGGCAGAGCGCGTAAAGCGATTTGCCGACCTGGGTGGACAATCGGTGCCGGAGCTTGAGCGTCTGTTAGCCGCATAGTTAGCCGCATAGTTAGCTGCATAGAGACCAGCGAACCGCGCCGCGCCAAGCGGATTCTATGGCTCGCTATTCTTCAATGACACCCCGACAGGACACTACCGGTGCTGATGGTGTAGCGGCAAGCCCGGGCGCGGCCAGTCAAAGCTGACCAGCTGGCCGGTACCCGACAAGGTTGCATACGCGGTTTGCAGGTCTGGGCCACCGAAGCATATGTTTGTGACAAAGGGGTCAGGCAATGGCACATGGTTCAGCAAGTCGCCCGCCGGGGTTATAACACTGATACCGCCATTGATGATGGTGCCCACACAGACGTTGCCGTCACTGTCGACCGCCAGAGAATCAAACAACTGCATTCCCGGTGCACCGTAGAGCAGTGCGTCAGCATCAAAACTGCCAAAAATCCGTTCCGGCTCGCCCGGCGCGCTTAAGTGCGACTGAAACACCCGGCCGGTGACCGTCTCAGTAAAGTACAGAGTACTGTCATCAGGTGACAAGCCAACGCCGTTCGGGTGTTCATACGGAAAGAATACTTCTTTGATAAAACTGCCGTCGGCTTTGGCGTAGAAAATTCCGCCTCTGTCCATGGTGCGCGCATAGCGTTTGCCATTGTCTGTAAACCAGAAACCACCGGCACCGTCAAACACCAGATCATTTGGGCCCATCAGCGGATTGCCATTGCACTGCGTATACAACACCTCAACGTCCCCGGTGGCCAGGTCTACAGCCTCAATGCGGCCACCGGAATAGTCGCTCGGCGTATCATCCGGTGCCAGAATGCCGCCGTCTTCCACCCAGCCAAAACCACCGTTATTGCACACATAGCAACGACCGTCCGGGCCGATCGCAGCGCCATTCGGGCCGCCGCCCAGTTCCGCGATAATACTCAATTCGCCATCGGGGTGTACCCGCGTCAGGGTGCCGCGTTCAATCTCAACGACTATCACGGTGCCGTCCTCCAGGGCGATCGGGCCTTCTGGGAAACGGAGTTGATCGGTAATGACTTTCATAGTGCTGCGCTCCTGGACGATTTGTGACAGTGTAACCCTGCATGCCCTGCCGACCACCTTACCTAAGATAGGTGCAGGGTGGATTGCAGCGCGGCACAGTGCCTAAAAATCGGGAGAATGTAATGACCAAACTCGTAGACAATAAAATAGCAATCGTAACCGGCGCCGGCGCAGGTATCGGCAAAGCGGTTGCGCAAACACTGGCGCGCGAAGGCGCCAGCGTGATGCTGGCCGGGCGTAACAGTGCCTCACTTGAAGCCGTTGCCAGTGCCATTCAGGAGGCTGGAGGTGTAGCGGACATCTGCGTTACCGATGTATCGAAATCTGACCAGGCTGAACACCTGGTGGCTCGCACCGTGCAGCGTTTTGGTCGCCTGGATTGTGCAGTCAACAACGCCGGAGTGGACGGCGCACTGGCCCCTATCGGTGATTATGACGACGCCGAATTTGAACGCGTGATTGACATTAACCTGAAAGGCGTGTGGTTTTGCACCCGGCACCAGATCAAGGCCATGCTTGAATCCGGGGGTGGCTCCATTGTTAACATGTCATCGGCGCTGAGTGAGGTCGCGCAATACAATATGCCCGCGTATGTGGCGTCCAAATTTGCCGTGAACGGGTTGAGCAAATCGGCGGCGCTGGATTACGCACCGCACAATATCCGGGTTAATGCCCTGTCACCGGGTTTGGTAGAAACCGATATGATGAAGCAACAGTTCGATGCCAACGACGGTATGCGCGACATGTTTATCGGCCTTGAGCCGGTTGGGCGCATGGGCGAACCGGAAGAAATTGCCGAGGCAGCCCTGTGGTTGTGCTCCGATCGATCCAGTTACGCCACCGGCTCCAATATGGTGGTGGACGGTGGTTATCTGATCAAATAAGTTGCTGCCAGGGTCTACGTCGTGCGCCAGAAACCGATAGTCGTCAGCGAGCAGCTGGTTACCAACAGCCGCTTCTTTTATGTGCAGGAACGCCTGCTGCGCTTTCGCAGCGGCGAAGAGCTGACCATAGAACGGCTGCTGGACGGCGGCCACCGGTCGGTACTGGTCGTCCCGATGCTTGATGATGACCGCTTCATCATGATTCGTGAATACGCCGCCGGCGTGCACAGCTTCGTGCTTAACCTGCCTATGGGCGGGATTGACAAGGGCGAGAGCGCCGAGCAGGCGGCCAATCGGGAGTTGCAGGAAGAGATAGGCTACCGGGCTAAAACTATCACGTTTTTGCAAACCCTGTCGCTGGTGCCCAGCCACCTGCAGCAGACCATTGATGTGTGTATTGCACAAGGGCTGGAACCTTCCAGTGGCGAGGGTGATGAGTTTGAACCGATTGTCAGTCATTCGTATTCCATGCAGGATCTGCTGCGCCTGGCGACGGGTGACGACTTCACCGAGGCACGAAGTATTGCAGCCGCTTATCTTGGGCGTGATTGGCTGGCACAACAAAAACAGAACTTGCCTGCCTAAAGGTAGGGTAAGTACTGCTTTGGCCTGAATACCATAACCATCTAATAAATCTCAGTCATAAGGAGACGTTCAATGTCCCGTGGAACCCCAAGTACCCCAAGACTATTACCCGCACTGGTGTTTTCCGCCTCAGCAGGTGTATTGGTCTCTTCCGGCGTGTATGCGCAGCTAGAAGAGGTGATTGTAACGGCTCGAAAAGTAGAGGAGAGTCTCCAGGAGGTACCGGTGGCGGTCAGCGCGCTGTCCGGCGAGCAGCTGGAGCTGACTGATACCCAGAATATGCTGAACCTGAGCAACCGGGTGCCGAACCTGCATATTCCGAACAATACCGTGATTTTCAGTGCACCGGCACCGTACATGCGAGGTGCAGGTCGTTCGGAAGTAAACTGGAATGCCGAGAACGCGGTTGCGATCTTTATTGATGATGTGTACATGCAGTCCACGGCGGCGTCGACGATAGACATGATCGATTGGGAGTCGGTCGAAGTGTTGCGCGGTCCACAGGGCACGCTGTACGGGCGAAACGCCACAACCGGTGCGATCAAGTTTACCCCGCGCCGTCCCGAGCTTAACCGCGATGATGCGCGTTTCAAAGCAACGGTGACCGTGGGCAGCAACAACCGTCAGGACATCAAGCTGTCGGGCAGCACCGCGCTGGTTGAAAACACGCTCGGCGTACAGGTGGACATCTTCCGCGTTGCAGACGATGGTTATCTGACTCTGGTGGACGAAGCCAACAACGAACTCGACGACGAGTTCGGTCACAAGGAGCGCATTGGCGGGCGAATTGGTTTGCTGTGGGCTGCAAGCGACAGTCTGGAAGTTGAATTTAATGTCGACGGTCGGGTGGAAGACAATGGGGTTACCCTGCTGACGCCCATTCTCCCTAATGACCCAACTGACTTCACTCAGCTACTGTCCAAGCGCGGTACTGTGGGGTACAACCCGGTGTTCGGGCCGAACCGGGTTGCGGCGCAACCGTTGCTGAGAGACGGCGTCGATGATGGCTTCGACTTTACCTCCTGGAACGCCGCATTCAAGGTGAAGTGGGACACTGATGTGGGTACCTTCAAGTCCATTACCGGGTACCGATCGTATGACGAAGACTACTCCGGCCAACTAGGGGGCCGCGGGGTGCCGTCCACTGCCTTCGGTGTCACGATTGGCTCGGTGGTCGAAAGTTACAACGATTTCAAGCAATTTACCCAGGAGTTCCAGTTCACCACCAGTTTTGGTGATAACTTCGACATGACCGCCGGCCTGTACTACTTCCAGAACGACTGGGAGCAATTGCAGTACAACGGCGTGTTGTTACCTGTCGAGTTTTCGCCAGGCGGTAAGCCGGGTGCCACGGAAACCTTCGGTGGTGGCTGGCTGGATACCTTCCAGGACTCCGAGAGCTGGGCAATCTACGCCGACGCAACCTGGCAGCTGACGGACGCTGTGGCGATATTCTTTGGTGGCCGCTACCTGGAAGACGAAAAAACCGTTGACTATGAAACCCGACTGGAAAACAACGTGTTTCTGTTCCCTGGATTCCCGGTAACAGCCAATCAGAAATGGACCGAGTTTACACCGAGAATCGGTGTGGAATGGCAGATCAATGACGACGTCATGGTGTACGCCAGCTACTCTGAAGGCTTCCGCTCCGGCGTCTTGGAAGGCGCACGCGCAACGGATGCAGTATTGGCCTCCAGCTGGCTGGACCCGGAGATTGTGGAAACCTCCGAGATTGGCATAAAGGCTGACTGGTTTGACAGCCGGCTTCGCACCAACATCACCGCGTTCTTCAGCGACTACAACGACAAGGGCGACCTGATTTCCCCACAGGAAGCGGCGGTGGCCGATGTTGAGATCGATGGTCTGGAAGCTGAGTTAAACTGGGCAGCTACCGAGGGCCTCACCCTGTGGGCCACTATCGGCCTGATGGATGCTGAATACACCGGTGCAGATGCCGACCACCCGATTTTTGCGCCCGACCCTACCGGCTTTGCCCCGGGCCTGGACGCGGAAGTGCACGTCACACCGGAGTACAGCTATAGCATTGGCGCAGACTACCATCACGAAATGGGCGACCGTGGCACGCTTGACTTCGGTATCTCGATCACCGGCGTAGACGATCACTACAACGGACTGGGCGTGTCCAACTGGGACAGCGAGATTGTTGAAGGCTATGAAACCACCAACGCGCACATTCGCTATACCTCAGGTGATGAGCGCTGGAGTGCGACACTGGGCGGCGCCAATATCTTTGATGAAGAGTATTGGGTGTCTGGCTTCTTCGGTTCTATCCCCGAAGTATCTTCCAGGCACTATGCTGATGGCGCGACCTGGTACCTCACCTTGCAGTACCGCATGGACTAAACCAGGCGACTGACCACCAAAGGTCTTTAAGAAGGCGGAGTACTGTTGCCAGTGCCCCGCCTTTTTTATCTAACGGTCAATTAAAGACAAGCACAAACACCAGGCACTGACACGAGGGGAACAACATGCCACTGACACTGGAGAAAAAAGTTGAGCTGTTGTGGGACAAGCTGGCCATTACCGATCTGATGCATGCGTTCGGGCGCGGTCTTGATCTGCATGACTGGGCTCTGTATCAGAGTACCCTGTGTGATGAACTAACGGTTGATTTCAGTCGCCTTACCGGCAACCCGCCGGTGCAAACCACCGCCGCCGACTTCGCTGGATTTGCCGACGCAGTACTGAGCCCATTGACAGTACACCATCAGTATTCAAACGCGAACATCAAGGTGAACGGCGACAATGCGACCGGGAAAATCTACATGGTAGCCCGCCACCTGAATACCGACACCGGGCAGTGGAACACGCAGTACGGTTGGTACGAGAATGAATTTGTTCGAGCCGATGGTGATTATGGCTGGAAAATAAGTGTGCTAAAGCACGACTTCCAGTGGCTCGCCGGCGTGCATGATCTGATTGACATGAACAGCGACGCCGCGCAGCACGCGTTAAAGAATGTATTCGGTTAACCCGATAGTATTGATGATGACCTGCACTGCTTAATGGCAAGCAGCAGCAGACGGTGTAAAAAGGAGAAAACAATATGTCAATTTATCTAGTGTGCATTGCACTATTGGCCCTGTTATGCCTGTTGTCCGGCTTCAATGTGTCTATGTTGCGCGGCAGCAGCGGCGTATTTTACGGCGCCGACCCTCAGCCAGACAGCAAGTTGTACAAGGCACAGCGCGCACACGGCAACACCACCGAGTACGCGCCAATACTCGCTGTGCTGATTTACGCGCTGAGTCAGTCACCGCAACCCGTCTGGGTACTCTGGTGCGTGGTTCTGGTCACTGTGTTTCGCTATGTATTCGTGGCGGGCATACTGCTGCCACCCACCATGGCTGAGACCAATCCGATTCGATTTGTTGGTGCGCTTGGTACTTACATTTCCGGGTTGGCTTTGGTGGTGGCAGTATTGATTCAAGCGACGGGCTAATGATGGCTGACTACCAGCTTCTTAGTCAGGCTTACACAACACAATCGGTATTTTCCGTCCCTGAGTGGTCTCGGCGTATTGGCTATAGCCCGGGAACAGCTCCACCATTGCATCCCAGAGGGCCTGGTATTCGCTGTCGCTGGCAACGCGCGCGGTGGCGTCGAACTGCTGCTTGCCAACGCGCAAGTGGCATTGTGGCTGGCTTTCCAGATTCAGAAACCAGGCGGGGTTGGTAGGCGCGCCGGCTTTCGATGCAACCACAACGTATTCGTCGCCTATTTTTTTGTACACCAGGGGCACGAGGCGTTGTTCGCCACTGCGCCGACCGGTGGTCGACAGCAGCAGCGTGGGGAAGCTGTGCGGGTTGCCCAGCGGGCTGAAGTCGTAAATGTGTGCTGCCTCCGGATCGGTCAGATACAGCTCAATGTGCTCGGCAACGAAACGGTTCATGATGTCCTGCATGGATTCTTCAGCCATGGTTGGTATCCTCTTTAATGGTTAGCAATAGCTTGGTTAAACAGGGTGCGCGTGCAGCTGGCCCATACCCACGATCCACGCAGGTATGTCGCAGTAGTAGTCCTTCACCGCTTCATAGTGCCCACCGGTGTAGGCGTCGATGGCTGCGAGTGGGGCAATCCAGTTGCGAATCTCGGCGGCACCGCGGCCGGCCACAGCAATCATTTCCTGCTCGTCCATGGCACACAAAGTGTCCAGATCGCGGTTCACCATCAGGGTCAGAACGTGTTCATCCCACTCGCGGTTCAGCGGCAGCAGTTCATCGCTGCCTTCGGCGTGCTCGCGGGCAAAGCGAACCACGCGTTCCACGCGCTCGGCCATAACCTCATCGGTCCACTCCGGCGGGCCGTCAATCATGCGCTGTTGCACCTCGGGGGGAGATTCAAGAAATACCGGCAGCGGTGGGTCATGAGACAGACCGCCAGAGCCTATAATCGTCACGTTCAGGTCGTCCAGTTGCTCTTTCACAAAGCGGCCGATGCCTTCGCCCAGCGCACGTGTACGGTGCAAAGGCGGGCGAATATCGCCGCCACAGTTGATTACGATGGGAATGCATGGAATCTGGTCGACGCCGCCAAAGTAGTGGTCCAATAACTGCACTACGCCATGATCCACCGCCATGTTGTAGGAATACGAAACGTCTATTCCCTGATTGTGCAGCGCTGCAATCAAGGCTCTGGCGCGTGGCTCATCCGTGCTCAAGGGGCCTTTGGAGCATTTGAAATCACCGATGGCGTGGGCGCGTACCCCCACCGTAAATGGCGGCATCAGGCTCAGGCCGAAACCACTGGCGTGGTCATCGCCAATTTTGATCACCAGATCCGGGTTGAAGTCGGCAATCAGCTGACGGTGTTTCTCCACATTGGCATCCACCTCGCGACGGATCTCGTCGGCCACCGCCAGTTCCTCATAGTCTGTGAGGTGGGCATGGCTGCTGCAGATTACTTGAATAGGCACCGGACACTCCTCATTAAGGTCTTCTCGTGCACCCAGAGTACTGCACAAGCTGGCGCGCAAACCCTGCCTTTCGCTAGGTAGATTCGAAGGTACTATCAAATGGCTGCACAAACAGAGTGCCGCGCGGGTTATGGTTCCAGCATAGCAGCAACTTCATCGGCAATTGCCATGCACGCCGTCAGCCCGGGCGATTCAATACCGAACAGAATGATCAGGCCTTTGCCATTGTGGAATGCGCTGCTGTCGACTGAGAAGTCGGCGGCCGGTTGGCGAACATAGGTTTGGCACCGATACGCTTAGCCACACGCACTGTAGCGAAAACTGCCGCGAAGAGAAGCGGTATTACAATCCAAACTTCGCGACAGCCACAAGACGGTCTATTCGATAGCGTTCTGGTAAATCGCCTCGTAACGTTCGCAAACACCACGCCAGGAATAGTGCTGCACAGCCCTCTCCCGATTTGCCAGGCCAAGTTGTTCGCGCAGCTCGGGTTCCTTTACCAGAGTGCTTATCGCCGCTGCCAGCTCAGCGACCGAATCCGGTTTAACTAGAATTCCATTCTCCGCTTTAATAATATCGGGCACACCACCAACACGTGCACCTACCACCGGAAGCCCGCAGGACATGGCCTCTACAAATACCATCCCAAACGATTCCGCCATAGAGGGGAGTACAAAAATATCACTGATATTATACAGCTGGACAAGATCTTCACGGGGGCAGTAGCCGTGAAAACGTACTTTGGAGTCTACCTTGAGGCGACCGGCGAGCAGCTGCAATTCAACCTTATAGTTGCCTTCACCAACAATCGTCAGGAAAACAGAGTCATCCAGCTCCTGCATGGCATGCAGCAATACCTGTACCCCTTTGCGTTCAATCAGTCGTGTTACGCAAATTAGCTGCACACGATCAGTGGGTTGACTCTTACGGTGCTCCGTTTTCAGGTGCGGGTTGCGCACAAACAGGTCTGACTCAATACCATTTGGAACTACCTTGATGTCCACCCCGCTATCAACCTCAGCCGCCGTCGTCGCCAGCGCGTTACTCAAGGCCACAACCTGTGCTGACTGCCGCCAGATTGAACGGGTGACAGGCAGCATTATCTTGTGCACAAACTGCAGGCTCTCGTTAAATGCGTCATAGTTCGGCACATCCGAACCGCGCAGAGACACAATATAGGGCACTTCGCGATGTTTACCGGGCAGAAAATGCAACAAGCCGGTTGGCAGACTGAAGAAGTAGTGAATGATGTCGTAGTTCCTGCTCCTGCCGAGCCGGAGGAACACCGGAACTGCAAACAGCAGGAACGTAAATGCCCCGCGGAAACCGGAATCATGAATGCCTTTGCGAAAACTGTTTACCCGATGAATGCAGAAGCCGTCGACCGTGTCCAGTTCCAGCAACCCGTTCGCACGAGAAGTTAGTACGTCAACCGAATGCCCGGCGGTTGCCAGCTCGCGGGCAAGATTATACGTTCCACGGCCCGCGCCACCTCCGAGGGGCGGAAACTCATAGTTAACCAGCAGAATGTTCATCGAATTGGGTAGTCTCGTGAGCGAACCGCGCTCCTGCAGTCGCACGCCCGGCTGCTAGGGAGCAAATTCGCTTGCAATGTGTTTCCTGTGGGCGTTGCCACGGGTAGATTGGCCATGGGCTCAACCTGTCCCGGACAAATGGGCAGTACGCGAATGGGTCTCTATAGCTGCCTGGAACAGTGCTTGATAGCGCTGTGCACAGCGATCGATAAAATACTGCTCAACAGTTTCTCGGCTCGCGGCTGACAGTTTGGCCAGCAAGGCCCGATCATTTTCCAGCGCGTTAAGTCGTAGCTGAAACGTCTGCTTGTCTCCCAACTCGACCAGATAGCCATTTTCTCCGTTCCTGATGAAGTCGGTTTGCCCGCCATGGTTGTAACACACCACAGGCAATCCAGCGGCCATTCCCTCCAGAAACACCAGTCCAAATCCTTCGTGTTGGCTGGTTGACACATACAGATCAGCACAGGCCAGCATCGCATACTTTTGCTCGTCGCTGACCTGCCCCAGAAAACGAATCCTGCTGCCGAGCCTTCTGTGATGCACCAGGGCTTCCCATTCTTCCTGCTTCGGCCCACCGCCAATGACCAGCAGCTTCACCGCGCTATTGTGCATCGCGCCGATGACGTCTACTAACTGGTCGATACCCTTGCGGCTTACCAGACGACCAATGGTGATCAGGACGAAATCGTCCTCGCTGAGGCCAAAGGCGCTTCGATCCTGGGCTTTAACACTGAGCCTTGGAATACCCAGCGGCACAAGCTCGCATGGTACTGAGTCGTCATAGTATTGCCGTACATTCTCAATGGTATTTGTCGATTGCCCCACAACCATGCTCGCAGCCCGCAACAGGCGTTTGGCAGGCTCTCGAAGAAAAAAATGCCTGTGCGGCGACATAAACTTGCTCGGGTCATACAAGTCACCACCGTGCACCGACAATACGTTTGGAATGCCAGCCAAACGAGCGAGGTACCAACCCACCGGACCGGTCGGAATCACGAAATGGGTATTGATCACATCGAAGCGTTGTTCGCGAAGCAGTGTTCTCCCGCGGCGTATCCCGTTCACCACATAGGCTGCCAGCGATGCCATATTTGCCGCTTGCAGTTTATTGCGAAAATACACCGGCACACGCAGTACACGCACGCCATTGACGATTTCGTCTTCACTGAGGCCATACGCCGAAGAGGTCAGAACGGTTACCTCATGGGCCTCGGCAAGCGCCTCCGCCAACCAGGCGTTCACAACGCCACCTCCGCCGCCGAGAGGCGGGTATTCATAATTGCAAAAAAGAATATTCATACTCAGCTTGTCCAAACGGTAAGCATCAATCACCGGGGCTCACGCGCAGCCGGACGCATTTTGCAGTTGCAATCACATTATAATAGTATGTTACTTATAAATGTATTATATTTTATTTGAGCAGAATCAATCACATATCATTAACTGGCGTCGCCAAGCCCTGAAACGCATGGACAAAGGCCCGCATGTGCGGTAATATGATTAAAATCAAATTAGTTTTTAATTCACATACTAATTGCTTGAATTGCATCAGGAACGGGCCTGTTCGCTGGAAAAGGGTAGCGATGCGCCTCAGAACTGAAACAGCCAGGGAGGGATGGGGCATTCTGAGCATGATAATTTGATGTTAATATTATGGTAGTATGGGAGGACCACAGTTTAGTAGGATGACCCCTATGGAAAAGAGAACTGCACGCTTGACTGTTCTGGTTGACCCCAAAAAAAAGGCAGTGTTTGAGAAACTCTGCAATGTGGAGGATGTCACACCCTCGCAGCAGATCAGACAGTTCATTCGCGAATATATTGAGCAGCGAATGGGTCCCGATTGGCGTGAAGAAGTGTTTGATATTCCCAATAAGGACTGATTCAGGCGGAAATAGCCCCAAGCGGTCTTATTGATAGTGGATTGGTAGTAAGATGATCGAAGCAGTCTATCCCAACAGTCACGCCGCTATTGGCAGCCATTTTCTTTTTTATCTGTTTCTGACGGCGCACATCTGCCTGTTTGTTGATTTGTCACCTCTGCAAAAGCGCGCAACCTGCAAACTGAATTTTTTGATCGCGAGCCTGCTGGCAGCCGCTATACCGCTGGCTATAACCACCTTGGTGACTTTTCCCTCCCTGGCGGTAGAGCTCTTCTGGGGCGTAACAAGTGCACTGGCTCTGGGCGTATTTATCACCCTTAATGTACAAAGGCTGTTAAACATCGACGTTGATTTTTAGGCGCTCCAAGGGTCAGAGCGATTGTCTGGACATTGTGGAATACAAGTGCCGCATGCCGCAGTATCGGCTATTGATTCCTCGCCACTTAATTTGGATGTTAGAATCCTACCCAATGTAACATCTCCTCCAAGAAGCGCTTTGGCGAACCGCTTCTCTTATTATCGTACGCATGTCGCCTATTTGCCCATGGCGGCTAAAAAGTCCCCGGGGTCAGGCCTTGCAACCAACATAGTATACGAACGTAGGTGTATGCTTTGCACTCGCACAGCGCACTCTTCCGGCGGTATGGGTACACGGCTGCACAGAAAGAGTGCCGCGCGGGTTACGGTTCCAGCATGGCAGCAACTTCATCGGCAATTGCCATAGACGCTGTCAGCCCGGGCGATTCAATACCGAACAGATTGATCAGTCCTTTGCCATTGTGGAATGCGGTGTTGTCGACTGAGAAGTCGGCGGCGGGTTGGTTTGCGGGTACGATTTTGGCACGTATGCCGGTATAGCCTGGGTGAATATCGCGCGCGCTGATGCCCGGATAGTATTCGGCGATGGCACTGCGAAACCGTGCTTCGCTGGTTTCATTGAAGGTGTAATCGACCCGGTCAATCCATTCCACGTCCGGCCCGAAACGCGCCTGTCCGGCCAGGTCCAGCGTAACGTGCACGCCCAGTCCCGCGCTGGATGGCATCGGGTACACAAGGTGTCGAAACGGCGAGCGACCGGCCAGCGCATAGTAGTGGCCGCGGGCGTAGTACGCCGTGGGCAGTTGTTCGCTGGGTAAACCCAGTGAATGAGCCATGTCGGGTGCCCACAGTCCACTGCAGTTCACAACGGTGTTGCACAACGCGCGCGAATCCGAAATGCCACCGATCTGCAGTTCCACTCCGTCCGGGGTGATTGAACCACTGAGTACCGGGCTGTCCAGAACCAGAAATCCGCCGGCGTGCTCCAAATCGCCGAGCAGGCTCAGCATCAACTGGTGGCTGTCAACAATGCCGGTAGACGGCGACAGAACCGCGGCGTGAACGGCCAGTTCCGGCTCGCGTTCGGCGAGCTCTGCCGCATCAAGCCAGCGCAAATCGGTGACGCCGCAGGCGACCGCCTGATCGATCAGCTGTTGCAGGCGTGGCTGTTCCTCGGCACGCGCAGCGACCAGCAGCTTGCCGACGCGCTGATGGTCAATATGGCGCTCTTCACAGTATCGGTACAGCTGCTCTTTGCCTGCTACACACGCTGATGCCTTTCGACTGCCCGGCGTGTAGTAGATGCCGGCGTGGATTACTTCGGAATTGCGGCTGCTGGCGTGGGCACCAAATTCACTTTCGGCTTCCAGCACAATCACCTCGCGTCCGGCCTGCGCCAGCGCGCGTGCAACCGCAAGGCCGACGACCCCGGCACCAATCACAACGGTATCAAGCGTGTCCATCGATTGCTACAGCCAGCGTCCGCTCACGATGATGTGTATCGCTTATGAGTAATCGTTTCGGCACGGTTCATTGTCACATCCACAGTGTGCTGGGTATTGATTGTAGGTCACCAGGCCGGGAGGCACCCGGCTGGTGTGCTTTGCACTCTAACCACTTGATCACCCGGCATTACCTTACTTTTGGCCGGTAAACTGCCCACCGACCGACGTGTGCCACGGATGCTAACACCGCCTGCCCAAAGATAGGAGGTCTCCAGCCTGACTTCGCGTTGAATAGTGTCTTCCAGGCTCACAGGGGCTTGGCAGACGACACTGACACGGCGGGAGCGAAAGCAATGGCGGGAAGACTGCAGGATAAAGTGGCCATCATCACCGGCACCGGCGGCAGCATGGGCCGGGTGGCGGCGCGCATGTTCAGTGCCGAGGGTGCCTTGCTGGTAAGCTGTGAC
Organism: Gammaproteobacteria bacterium; assembly: GCA_030429735.1. Lineage (GTDB taxonomy): Bacteria > Pseudomonadota > Gammaproteobacteria > Pseudomonadales > JAUIET01 > JAUIET01. The sequence goes on along the minus strand of JAUIET010000002.1, from coordinate 419,320 downwards.
CTGAACGCTGAAGAATCAATCGCCACCACCGAGGAAGTGACGGCCAGTGGCGGCAAGATTGTGGCTTTGCACGGCGTCAATCTCAGCGACCCGGCTGTGGCGCAGCAACTGGTCGACCTCGCAATGGACACCTACGGGCGTATTGACGTGCTGTATAACAATGCGGCCATGGCGTACTTCGACTGGTTCGAAGACATGAGTTATGAAACCTTTCGTGACACAATGCGCGATGAGGTGGATATTGTGTTTCATCTTACCCAACAGGTATGGCCGCACATGCTCAGGCAGCAGTCTGGTTCCATCATCAACGTGGGTTCCGTGTCTGGCTCAATCTGTTACGCAGTGTTGCCGGGCCTGGCCCATTCCACCGCCAAAGCGGGCGTCATCGCGATGACCCGCCATCTGGCCATGGAGGGCGGCCCGCACAACATCCGCGCCAACTCAATATCACCGGGTCTGGTGGAAACCAATCAGACAGCGGAGTTTATGCAGAACCCGGACTGGTGGGGCCCGATGAAATCCAAGTTGATGTTGGGTCGCGTGGGTAAGCCGGAAGACGTGGTGCCGGCTGCCGTTTACCTGGCGTCGGATGAATCCCGCTGGGTGACTGGCGCCAACTTTGCCATCGACGGTGGCACCACCGCCTGGTAGTGCCACGCGCGCCATTCCTTCCGGATGATTTGCCGCCGAATGTGCGCGGTGCTCTGTGGATGCTGCTGGCGGCTGTATTGTTCAGCTCAATGGAAGCGCTGGTCAAGCAGCTGAGCCTGTCGTTTCATTTTTTTGAGATCGCGTTTTTTCGCGCATTTTTCGGCTTGCTGTGGATACTGCCTTTTGTGGTGCGCAATGGTCGTGCCGCACTGGTGCCGCGATCGCCTGGCTTGCATGTGTTGCGTGGTGTGATTGGTACCGCCGCAATGTGGTGCGCTTACTATGCGATAGCGCATCTGAGTCTGGCTGACGCAACCGCCCTGTCTTTCACCCGCTCCTTGTTTCTGACCTTGCTGGGCGTGCTGTTGTTGCAGGAGCGGGTTGGTGTGCGCCAGTGGCTGGCCACCACGATCGGCTTTATTGGCGTACTGGTCGTATCAAGGCCCGGTGACGGAATCGAATGGGCAACGGTGGTTGCCTTGCTGGGTGCATTGCTGGTAGCGGCAATCAGTGTGCTGCTGAAGAAGTTGGCTGCGAATAACACCACCGCGTCCATCACCTTCTACGCCAGTCTGATCATGACTGTGACCACCTTTATACCTGCCATCACAGTGTGGCAAACCCCTGACCTGGTGGCGCTTGCTCAATTCGCCGCCATCGCCGCTATTGGCACGGCGGCTCAGGTATGCCTGGTACGAGCGATGTATCACGGCGAGGCCAGCGTGGTTGCACCTTTTGATTATCTGCGCCTGCTCATCGCCATCGCCTATGGCTACCTGCTGTTTGGCAATGTGGCCGGGCTTCATACCCTGCTGGGCGGCGGGCTGATTATCGCGTCCACGATCTGGGCAACACGAAAGGCGGCTGGTAAGTAGAACGCTTCGGGTGTGGTGTGACAGCTCAGCGGTGTCAACAGGCTGCTACGCAGTACCGCGCGCCCTGGCCATATCCAGCGCCAGATCCTCGATCATATCTTCCTGACCACCCACTGTTCTGCGCCTACCCAGTTCCACCAGAATATCGCGGCTGGACAGATTGTATTTCTCGGCACTGCGTTTGGCGAACAATAGAAAAGACGAGTAGACGCCGGCAAAACCAAGTGTCAGTGCGTCGCGATCTATTCGAACCAGATGATCCATCATGGGTACCACCAGGTCTTCGGCAATATCCATCGCCTTGAACAGATCAACACCGGTCTCAACACCCATACGCTCGCACACCGCAATAAAAACTTCCAGCGGTGTGTTTCCGGCGCCCGCGCCCAGCCCTGCCAGCGAGCCGTCAATGCGATTGGCGCCTGCTTCAACAGCCGCCAGGGAGTTGGCAATACCCATCGCCATGTTATGGTGCCCGTGAAAGCCCAGTTCGGTCTCCGGGTGCAATTCTGCTCTGGCCAGCGCCACTCGCTCGGTAACATCATCGGGCAGCATGTAGCCGGCGGAATCAGTGATGTACACACAGTTGGCGCCATAGGCTTCCATCAACTTCAGTTGCTCAAGCAATTCCTCTCCACTGATCATGTGCGCCATCATCAGAAAGCCTACAGTATCAAGCCCCGTGATGCGCGATGCCATCGTAATGTGCTGTTCCGAGACATCGGCTTCCGTGCAGTGCGTTGCCACTCTTATCGATGCTATGCCGCAATCAACGGCCATTTTCAGGTGATCAACAGTGCCAATGCCTGGCAGCAGCAACGCTGATACCCTGGTGTTTTTCATCGCTTTGCAGACAGCGCTGAGATACTCCTCGTCCGAGTTCGCCGGAAATCCGTAGTTCACAGACGCACCGCCCAGGCCGTCGCCGTGGGTCACTTCAATCATCGGCATGCCGGCGTCATCCATTGCCCGGGCCACTGTCAGCATTTCATCCACGCTTATCTGGTGGCGTTTCGCGTGCATGCCATCGCGCAGGCACATGTCGTGTAAGGTGATTTTCCTGCCACTGATGTCCATAGTGTGATCCTCTCTTGTCTAGGCTGCGGATGGAATAAATTTGCCGCTGAGTATTTGCTCGGCATACATCTCTGCCGTGCGCAATGCGGCGGCCGTCATGATGTCCAGATTGCCGGCGTACTTCGGCAGAAAGTCGCCAAGACCTTCAACCTCCATGTAGATGGATACTCGCCGGTCTTCAAACACCGGCCCGTTTTTCAGGGTGTAGCCGGGAACGTACTGTTGCACGTCGGCAATCATCCGCTGTACCGACTCACGTATGGCCGCTTCATCCGGCGGGTCTTCGGTCAGGCAGTGAATGGTATCGCGCATCATTAACGGCGGCTCGGCCGGGTTAATGATAATGATTGCCTTACCCTGCGCAGCGTTGCCCACCTGTTCGATACCGCTGGCCGTTGTTCGGGTAAATTCGTCAATGTTTTTGCGAGTACCCGGTCCTGCCGACTTGCTGCTGACGGTTGCCACAATTTCAGCGTAATTCACGGCTTGTACCCGACTGACCGCAGCCACCATCGGAATCGTGGCCTGACCACCGCAGGTCACCATATTCACATTCATTGATTTGGCAGCCACCGATTCCGCAAGATTCACGGGCGGTACGCAAAACGGACCAATCGCAGCCGGTGTCAGATCTATCATCACCGCACCCTGTTCAGTCACTTTGCGGCTGTTTTCGGCATGCACGTACGCTGATGTGGCGTCAAAACAAATCTGCACGCCGTCTTCCTTTAGCGTCGGCAGCATGCCGTCTACACCATCGGCGGTGGTCTTAAGACCCATCTCCTGTGCTCTTGCCAGCCCCGGAGAATCGGCGACAACACCCACCATCCAGACCGGTTCTATCCACTCACTACGTGCGGCCTTCAATAATAAGTCGGTACCAATATTGCCCGGGCCTATGATGGCCGCTTTAATTTTACCTCGCATTGTTCAATCCTTCCTGTTTTCCAGCAGCGCTTCATGCAACCGTCGCGAAGCGACTTGAGACGATAAGTCGGACGGTGGAAATCCGCACTGAAGCGCTCACCCATGCAGAAGATTCGGCGGACTCACGACACACAGTAGACAATAATCGGAGTTCGAATAGTCCTATCTTTGGTCGGGCGTTGGAATTCAAGGCAAGCTAATGGTACACAAGCATATTACGCACTGCCGCTTGGGTGTGGGTGTATTGATTGAAAGCCCGGAGAGACACCAAAGCTCTGCGAAGTTTTAGTGAATGAGCACTCTAAAAGAGTCAGTTCATTCAGCTACTTTGAAAACAGGCCGCAGTGCGTCGTCACCCCAGGGCATAAAGTCCAGAGTCACCGAGTCACCGATCTGCAAGGTGTCGACATCGGCATCAATAATGACGCTCATCATTCTCGGGCCTTCCTGCAAATCGATCAGAGCCACCACGTACGGAAGCAGGTCTTTGAATTTTGGGTCAATGGCTTGCCGCACTTTGGTAAAACTCGCTACGGTACCTGGGCCATTCGCTGCCACCCAGCTCAAGGCATCGTTCCCGCAAGCGGCGCAGATTATGCGGGGATAAAACTGCGTGTGGCCGCACGCTGAACAGTGTTGCAGACGCAGCTCACCCCTGGCACAGCCGGCCTGAAATTCCTTATCAAGCGCGCTGTTACTCACTGGACATCTCTGGCCAGTATCACTGCGGCGTGGCTGGACATGATGCCACCCTGCGCATGCACCAATGCAGTCTCTGCTTTGGCAAGCTGACGGTCCCCGCAATTGTGACGTAGCTGTTGAATAGTTTCAGTGAGCGCAAACATCGAGCCGGGGTTGCCCGGGTGGCAATGCGACAGCAAACCACCGTGCGTGTTCACCGGCAGGCTGCCACCGGGTTTCAGCGCACCGCTGGCTGAAAAATCGCCACCCTCACCTTTCGCGCAAAACCCAAGATCTTCCAACTCAATCAATACGGTTGGCGTGAAGCAATCATACAGTTGTGCAAAATCGATGTCTGCGACATTGGCGCCCGCCATCGCGTACGCGCGCTGGCCCGCTTCAACGGCTGCTGATGTAGTCAGGCTTCTTGCCGCCATGATATGTTCATGACTGTGACCCTCCCCGACACCTAACAAATAAACTGGTGCGTGCGGCCTGTCCTGCGCGCGCTCCGCCGATGTCATCACAACGGCAGAACCGCCATCTGACATCAGCGAGCAATCCAATAAGTGCAATGGGTCGGCAATCATGCGGGAAGCGAGCACATCATCAACACTGATCGGCTCTCGTTTTTGTGCGGTTGGATTGCCCGCCGCGTGTGCTCTGGCTGCTACCGCGATCTCTGCGTACTGCGCTTGTGTGGTACCGTATTCAGCCATATGCGCTTGTGCGATCAGTGCATAATACGACGGTACGGTCTGCCCGTAGACTTGTTCGTACAAAGGATGACCTGTGGACGATTGCGTTTTCGCAGCCTGCTCACGCGTCATTCCGGAACGCAGACTGTCACCCATGCTGATCACTATCGTATCCGCCATGCCAGTCGCAATGGCTGACGCCGCATGATGAACAGCCGAAAATGTTGTACCACCGCCGGTATTCACACTGCTACAGTAACGCGGAAATATCTGCATGTACTCCGCAATCGCTTCCGCGTGGTACATGATAGGCTGCGCCATTGAATTGCAGGTGATCAAGCCATCAATATCGCCTTTTTCCAGGCCAGCGTCTTTAATTGCGGCCAAAGCTGCCTGCACACATAACTCGGTAGCATTCAAATCGGGAACCACACCAACTGTGGTATCCGCAGCGCCTATGAATGCGGTTGCACCGCGTAGATTCGCCGTCATGCGGGTTTAACCGTGGTCACACAAACGCACTACAGCTTTACCTGGCGCAATCACATCACCATTGGCATTCTCAATACGCAGATCAACTTCAACTGTTTGCTGCTCAGTATCAACAGAAACGACCGAGCCGATACCTGTCAGCACTTCATCAACGTACGCAGCGTGGCGGTTGGAGTATTCCATGGACAACAGCTCACCGCTCTCACCCACCCACGCGTCAACACACTGATGCAGCCAGTCACCGATCAGTGGCCCTGCCAACACCAGATCGGCGTAGCCTTCTACTTTCGTTGCGTATGGGTAGTCGTAATGAATTCGATGCGCATTGAATAAAACAGCGTTATACAGAAACAGCTGTCGATTGTCGCAGCTGAACTCTCTGACTGGCAACGCCAGGCCTTTCTTAATATCACTGATATTCACGGCCAATCACCGTAACAAACGCGTGGTTTTTTCCCAAACCACGTCGTTGCCAAAACTGTCTTTTACTTCCATGATGACCTCATAAAAAATGATCGGACCCTTGGAACCCTGCTTGAGGTATATATCGATCAAACTTCGCGTTGCGGTTAGCTCGTCTCCCGGGTGAATTGGCTTCAAGTACTTTAGCTCCAGGCCACCAGCCATTGCTTTTTCCAGCGGAAATTTAGGTAACAAGGTATCAACGGATACACCATCTGGCATCAGGTCCGTGAGTTCAACAATGTCCCAAAACAACGCAAGGTGAAACATAGAGGGTGCTACATCACCGTCCAGATACTTACGTTCGGTTTGCCCAGTCGCGATCGCGTACTTTCGAATATCACGCCGGGTGACAATTTCTGTGCGCGGCTCGCTCTGCCGCCCTATCGCAGACAATACATCCTGGCTTAATTCCTGGATTTGCTGCTGTTTTGGTTCGCCGCTCACAAAGACGTTCCCTCGTCTGCCCAATACGGATCACGCAATTCACGCTTCAGAATTTTTCCTGTCGGTGCCTTGGGAAGGCTTTCCACAAAATCCACAGAGCGTGGTTTTTGATAAGACGCCAGGTGTTCACTGGCCACAGCGATAATCTCGTCCGCACTGGCTGTTTGCCCGGGTTTAAGCACCACAACCGCCTTGACCGACTCACCCCATTGTTCATCTGGCACACCAAACACAGCAGACTCCAACACCGCCGGGTGTTGGTGTATGGCCGCTTCCACCTGGGTACTGTAGATATTCTCACCACCGGAAATAATCATGTCCTTGGCGCGATCCACAATAAAAAGATAACCGTCTTCATCCCAATGTGCGATATCACCTGTCCACATCCAGCCGTCGCGAATAGTGGCTTCAGTGAGATCAGGTCGACGCCAGTAACCGACCATATTCGCATCGGATTGAACAATGATTTCGCCCGGGCTGGCGCCATCTTTTGGCACTTCCTCACCCTGCGGATCCACCACCTTGATACTGGTGACATGGCCTTCGCGCCCGCAAGACGCCAGGCGCTCACTGTGTATGCCGTTCACCGCATCAATATGGTCTTCCTGCGACAAGAAGCTCATGGTCATACCCTCAGTTTGACCATAGCCCTGGATAATGGTGCAAGGAAATGCGTCCAGTGCGGCTTGCACCACGCTGCGTGGCATAGGCCCGCCACCGTATTGAATATTGCGCAAACTGCTTAAATCGTACTGCTCAAAATTTTCAACAGCCATCATCCAGTTAAGCATTGTTGTTATACCAAGAAACGCAGACACACGCTCTCGCTCAATTACCTCAAGGGCTAACCTGGCATCAAAATTGATGAGCACCAGCGGACAGCCATGTGCCATGTAATTCATTGCAAGGGCAACCGGTATGTGAAACATCTGGCCAGTCAGCATATACACGTCACTCGGTACAATGCGTTCCGCGACGGTTTGATTCAGCATGCCCATGTACAACGATTTATGCGTATGCAACGCACCCTTGGATTCGCCCGTAGTACCACCGGTATACAGAATCAGGACCGGGTCGTCATCACCAACATGCGCCGATTGTACGGGTTCATGGTCCGCCGTTTCACTGATCAGGGCTTCATAGGAACCGTCACTGTTGTCGCCAAACTCCATCCAGTGGGCAACCTGCACCAGTTCTTGCAACTGTGCGCGTATTTCGCTGTACTCACTGTGCATGACCACCGCGCTCGGTTCACCATCTTCGATTATTCGTTGCAATTCAGGTGTGCCCAAACGCCAGTTTAACGGCTGCACAATAAAACCACCGCGCGCGCAGGCGTAGTACACTTCCATGTACTCAATACTGTTCTTGGACAGAACTGCAACACGCTCACCCTTCTTTAAGCCAAGCGTATCTGTTAGTGCGTTTGTTAAACGGCGTACACGCGCATCCAGTTCGCCGTAACTGATACGGCGTTCGCTATCAACATCAATAATCGCTTCTCGCGCCGGACTAAGGCGGGCGATTTTGGCCGGTATATTTCCAATATTCACGAGGCAGCTGAGCTCTGGATGATTTAGTAGGGCAAATCCAGATCCAGGTGACGCCTGTGCAACAGCCACACGCCGTCACGCTTAACCACTTCATCTCGATAAACACCAGCGGAAATCAAATTGATGCTGCCTGCCTCGGTTCCGAATAAGGTAAGGTTACTGATGACGGTTGCCGATGACTCATCACCCGTTTCGAAAAACACATTGGAAACCACATGCCGACGCTGATCGGTTTGCTCCTCAAATGAGCCGGTCATCAACTGCATAATTCCATCGCGGTTAACAAACGGACCCACCGGGTCTGCGTCGGCAATCTTCAGTGTAAATTGCGCATCTTCGGCAAAACACTCGGCCAACATGTCTTCTACCCGCATGTCCAGCGCATACGCGGATCGATTTAATAACTCAGTGATTGCTTGTTTGTCGTCTGTACTGACACTCATTGTGCTGCTCCCATACCGAGAATATCCAGAGTGCCCCGCCACGCCAGCGAGCCACCATCGATTAGCCACACCACGCCATTGATAAACTGCGATTGCTCGCTGGCCAAAAAGCACACCAGCTCGGCAACGTCTTTCGGCGCACCCATGCGAGGAATAAGATGGGTCATTGTCATGGTGTTTAACATGGCCTGCGGGTCGGCCGCGGCTTCCAGAAACTTGTCAACCATTTGTGTATGAATTGAACCCGGGCAATAACAATTCACACGAATACTGTGTGGTGCCAAATCCACAGCCAGGTTCTTGGTTAGTTGCATCACCGCACCTTTGGTTGAGCCATAAGCCATGCAATTAGGGTAGCCTGCGATCGAGCTGGTGGAACCTGCGTTGATGATTGACGCTTGATCGCTTTCTTTCAGGTAAGGTAAGGCATACTTGGAGCAAAGGAATACACCAACCAGGTTCACTGAAACCACTTTTTCAAATGTTTCGCGAGTCATGGTTTCCAGCGACAGCTCCTGGCTGATCATACTTTCGTGAATGCCGGCATTGTTGTGCAGAATATCGATGCCGCCATACGCGTCGGCAGCAACTGACATCAGGGTTTGCACCTGTTCTTCGTCAGTGACATCGCAATGTTGATAGATTGCTTCACCGCCCGCATCACGAATTTCCGCGGCCAGCGCTTCGCCTAACTCATCATTTAGGTCTGAAATAACGACTTTGGCGCCATTGCTGGCTGCCAACTTCGCTGTTCCTGCACCGATGCCAGCACTGGCCCCGGTAATCACAAAACGTAGCCCGTTAACGCTCATGAATCGCCCCTTACTATTATTCTTGGCGAATTATACGATTTTTTGAATATTATTCAAGTTAGCTGCAAATTGCTAAACTGCGTAACAGATAACGTGCGCTAAGAGCGGGACCGGCTTTGAAGCATATGTCGGTTAGCGGGACACGCCGTAAACCCGTCCATGGGGGCTCGTGTTCGATGTCCCTCTCTCACACGGTCCCGCTAACCGACATATGCTTCGAAGCCTAAGCGCTTAATTCCAATCGGCAATGCGAATTTCGGAGCGGTTTAGTTCAGAAGTTGATCTATTTCCGAGCCAGAAAGCCCGAGACTCTGAAGAATCTCTTTGCCATGCGCGCCAGGCGAAGGAGGCACGCCAGCTTGAGGTTCGCTTACGCTAAATTTGGGTGCCGGTGCCGGCTGCACAATGCCGTCTATGTCGAGGTAGGTTCCACGCGCGACATTGTGCGGATGTTGCGCCGCTTCGGTCATATTCAGAACAGGCGCAAAACACGCATCGGTACCCTCTAACAGATCACACCATTGCTCTCTGGTTTTGGTTTTGAACAAGGCCTGTAATTGCGCTTTACCTTCAGGCCACTGGCTTTTATCCCATTGCTTGGCAAACACCGGATTGTCTTGCAATTCGAGGCGCTCGATTAATTCGCGGTAAAACTGCGGCTCGAGCGCACACACTGTCACGAAACCGCCGTCAGCACAGGTATAGGTGTCATGCCAGGGCGAACCAAAATCTGCCCAACCCTGACCAAGCTGATCTTTTATCTCGCCCGTGTTATGCATCATCTTAAGCAGCGATGATATGTACGCAGAGCCATCGGTAATTGCCGAATCAACTACTTGACCCTGACCGGTTCGTTGAGCATGAATCAAAGCACTTTGCACTCCGAACAACAGCATCATTGTGCCACCACCAAGATCGCCCACAACCGTCAACGGTGCCCTGGGCGGGTTATCTACACCCCCGCCGTACCAGAGCGCACCAGACAGCCCGATATAGTTAGGGTCGTGACCTGCCGCATGCGCCAACGGACCGGTTTGACCCCAGCCTGTCATGCGCCCGTAAACAAGGGCCGGGTTTGCTGCAAGACACACATCCGGTCCAAGCCCTAACCGTTCCATCACGCCAGGACGAAACCCTTCCAGAAAGATATCAACGTCTGCCACCAGTTTTAGAAGCACATCGATCGACTCGGGTTCTTTCAGGTTCAGGGCAATTGATTTTTTGCCGCGATTGAAGAATGCATGCTTAACGCCATTGTCCGCCGCAGCCGCCGAGCCTGTCTTGGCCGCATTCGGATTGGGGATTTTGCGCTCAACAAGAATCACGTCAGCGCCCATATCCGCCAGCATCATGCCTGCACATGGTGCGGGACCAATACCCGCTATTTCCAGTACTTTAGTACCTGCTAAAGGGCCCATGTTATCTCACTTTAAATGCGGCAGAACGTTCTTGGCGATGTACTCAAGTCTGGCAGTACCGGATTCGGTAGACTCGCCAGGGAATTGCGCCCAGAAATGAATATCACTGATTTGCGGATAGCTGCTCATTAACTTCTTGAGCTCGGCAATTGCCTGATTGGCGTCCCATAACTCATACAAACCGTTGCTAATGGCTGCGTTCGCATCCGGAAACAATGGCGTTTGATCAGGTGGGCCAAACGCTCCCCACTTAATATATTCGTTTGCCTGATACAGAATGTGATCACCCAGTTTGGCCGCTTCTTTTTCCGGGTCTTCAGCAATGATTGCCCAGCAACCCAGCACAATGTTGCCATCGGCGGCTGATTTGCCATTGCGCTCCAGCGCTTCGCAATAATCATCCAGACCAATACCTCCGGTTGACAGGAATCCATCAGCAATTCGGGCGGCCCTGTCGATTGCCGGCGGCGCCATGCCGCCGAGTAACAAAGCAGGTTTGGTAACGGGGGCCGGAGTGATGGCCAGATTGTTCACGGTAAAACGTTTACCTGAAAAATCAACCTTGTCGCCTGCCCAGGCCTGCCGAATGATGTCTATACCCTCTTCCACCAAACTGGGTCGATGGCTCAGCTTACGATTGAACTGATCAAACTCCAGTTGCCGGTAGCCAATGCCAACGCCAAGGTCAAAACGCCCACGAGTTAACAAGGACAGGGTGGCAGCATCTTCTGCCATTCGCACCGGGTCATGGATGGGTAACAGCATCAAGTTAGTGCCCACCCGCATGTGCTGAGTCGCGTGACCTATTGCCGAAGCGATCACCATCGGTGAAGGGGTGTAACCGTCATCGCAAAAGTGATGTTCGGTGAGCCACACAGAGTTAAAGCCCAAACTTTCCGAATGCGCGATTTGTGCAATGTTATTGGCATAGAGATCTTCAAAACTCTGGCGCCAGGGCTCAGGGTTGCGAAAATCGTACCAGGTTCCAAAATTGACCGTCATCATTTTCTCCGGAGCGTACTGGTTATCTGATCAGTTTTATGTCGGCGACCAAGCGGCTATTGTTATCCGCAGTTGCTGAGGAACTCTAGAAGCTCACTATTGTAGCGCGCAGCTTCATCAATAAATGGGGCATGGCCTGAGCTTTCAAACTCAACCACGGTTGCGCTCGAATTAAACGTACTGACCGATCGGCAAATTTCCGGGTCAACAACTCCATCCTTTGCCCCCACAAATGACACGATCGGCACCGTCAGACCTGCAAGCATTTCGCGTTGATCGAGTGGTCCGAGTTCAGCAATTGTCGCGACAGCCAACGGGGAAGCTTCCATGAAAATTTCCCACATCCATTGTTCTACAGTTGCACCAACCTCAGTGGCACATACGCCCTGCGAAAGGCCCATTAGAAAATTAACCCGATCTGCATTCAATCCAGCAACCGTCTGCGCCATGGCTTCTTCGGTGCCACCGTGCGGAAAATCATCTTTCTGCAAATAGACCGGTGTGGCCGCACAGGTGAGCGCAACGCCCATGCAGCGCTCACCCAGAGAATCCGCCGCAGCCACCGCTACCGCACCACCCAGTGACCAACCATTCAGAACAACCCCCGTCAACTGCAATTCATCAACCAGGGCACAGACATCACCCGCGATCGAGCTGATACTCATGTCATTGAAATCTTTGTCCGATCGCCCGCAACCACGATGATCGATCAATACAACACGATGCCCAGCCGCAGCCAAAGCCGGAAGCGTGTAGTCCCAGGTTCTGACCCCCATACCCCAGCCGTGAATCAGAACAACCGCTTTGTCACCACTGCCATAGTCTTCGTAATAAACCTTTTGACCCTGTTCTCGAATTAGATAAGCCATAATGTTCTCCGTTATGTTTGACTAAAAGATGGTAGAAACTAGGCAGACAGAATACGTGCCTGATTTGCTTGATAATCAGCAAATACCGCGTTCAGGTCCAAAACTTCCGGACTGACAAGCCATTGGTAAACAAGCCCAAAAACAAACGCACAATATTGAATCGCGAATTGCTCCGCATTCACGCTGTCGCGTATCTCACCTTTTTTGATGCCTTCGGTAATCCAGCGCTTTACATCTTTACGATACACGCGGTGATGATCACTCAAGCGACTGCGTGTTTCAGACTCGTGGCCCAAAGATTCGTACCACAATAAATACATGGCGCGCATGTAGTCGGCCTCCCGACTCAGAAAATCTCGCAGGGCATCGGCAGCGGCTTGCAACGCGGCCAAGCCCTCCAGATCACCAATATAGTCTTCAAGGTGAGCCTTCCACAAACCGTCAAAATAAATAAACAGCTCGGCCAGTAAGCCGTCTTTTGAGCCAAAGCGATAATTCGCCAGCCCACGGCTATAGCCGGCCAGTTCACCAATATCTTTTAACGTTGTTTTTTGGGTGCCACGCTCGTTGATCAGACTGATCGCCGCAGCAAACATGCGCTGATCAGACAAGGCGGTTCGTTCGGCCTGCGTAAGGCGAGCTTTTTTGGACACGGGTTTAGTCATCGAAAAGAAACATCATTGCGGACTGGCAATTATACAGTGCGACATGATAATTGTGACTACCATTCGCCGTTTGCCGCCATCGCGGCCTCCTGTAACAAAGCCGGTACATCGTGCTTCAGGCCCTTGGCATACTCAGTATCCACCTTACCCTCGCAGTACAGTTCATACGCGCCTTCAACGATGGCAGCCAGACGCCAGAAGGCAAAACACATGTAAAAATCAAGATGTTCCAGCGATATACCGGTTTCCTTCGCCCAGCGCGCGGCCAATTCGCGACGGCCCAGAATACCCGCGCGCCTGCTGACAGCCTGAACATGCGCAAAGCCAGCCGGCTCAACTCTTCGTTGCCCCCAAAACATCAACAATAACGCTAAATCAGTGACCGGATCGCCTATGGTGGATAACTCCCAGTCGATCACTGCGGCTAACTGTGGCGTGTCGGTTCGGCACAAGGTGTTATCCAGATGATAGTCACCATGAACGATTCGACTCTCACACTTACCTGGAACGTTAGCCAGCAACCAGCGGCCAAGGCGGTCTATTTCGGGCAGCTCACGCACACCGCCGTTTGCACGAATCTTGAGCCAACGCTCGATCTGGCGCTGCAAAAAATTGGCCGGGTTTCCAAAAGACGCCAAGCCCACAGCTTGCCAGGGCACACAATGCAGCTTGGCAAGTTCATCAACCAACTGCTCGCCCAGCGTATTCACCGAAGCCGCATCTTGCGGGTAGGCTACCGGCAACGTCTCGGTGATCGATACGCCGTCGATCATGGAAACCAACAGAAATGGTCGGCCAATGACGCTTGCATCATCGCACCAGCGAATAACTTCCGGAACCTGAACATGGCCCTGCAAAGCGGCCATCACAATCGCCTCACGCTCAATTCCGCGATGTGCTTTGGGGGAAATGGTATCTGCCGGCGGTGTGCGCAATACAATCGGCCCGCGGTCGCTGTGCAGCCGCAAGGTCAGGTTCGAATTGCCGCCAGGCAGCACGGTATCAATGCTGACTTTCTGGATACCGCACTCAGCCGCCAACCAGTCGCCTAAGGCCTGTTCCGGTAACAATTCTGTGTTCGCTTGGGCCATGATCAATACACCCGTTAAACCGGAACGCCAAAGCTGCTCATCAAGCCACCGTCGACAGGAATAAACGCGCCTGTCATATAGCGAGACTCACTGACTGAATGTATTATCTGTGCTATTTCGTCGGCACCGCCGTACCGGCCCAGTGGAATAATCTTGCGCATCGACTCAAGCGCAGTGTCGGATAACGCTTCCGTCATTTCCGTCAGCACCAAACCGGGAATCACCAGGTTCACGCAAATGCCTCTGGGCGCAAACTCAATGGCCAGTGCTCGGGTTAAGCCGGACAAGCCCGCCTTGGACGCCGCATACGCCGCGTCTCCGGCGAAACCGCGAAAACCGACCACGGCACCAATATTAATGATTGAGGCACCTTCATTCATGTGCGGCTCAACGGCGCGAATGCCATTCAGAGCCCCGGTCAGATTGGTGTCCAGTACCGCTTGCCAGTTTTCCTCCTTCAGCTTACCGACCCGGCCGCCACGATGTAGGCCTGCGTTATTCACCAACACATCAATCTGGCCCCATTTGCTGAGCGCTTTCTCAGCAACAGCGCGCATTGCGTTCGCGTCGCTGACATCGGCTTGCGCCGCTAGGCAATTGTCGCCCAGGGAGCTGGCCAAATCATGCACAGCGTCACCGCGTGCTATGATCAGCACTCGGTCGCCATGACTCAGGGCACGCTCGGCAACAGCGCGGCCAATACCTCTGGAGGCTCCGGTTATCAACCACACTCTGGAATTGGTCATACGTTTCCCATTATTGTTAGCGACGTGGGCTGCTAGCGTAAATGCGCAAAGCGACTGTCGTGTGGTCACAACATTGCTTGTTCGCGTCCAGCAAGTTTATACTAGAGCTAATTCAAGTCAACCCGGATGCGTGGCGCTCACCTGCAGGAAAGGCCGCTAAGCGACGGGAGAATCGACACTGTAATGACTCCCAGAGGGCAACGACGTGAGCTGGAACTTTGAAACCGACAGTGATTTCCAGGAACAACTGAACTGGATTGAAGTATTCACCCGGGATGAAATTGAGCCGCTCGACCTGGTATTCCGTGGCCCCGGTGACCCGTTCGACCCGGATTCCGCAGCCGCCAGAGCAATGGCGCCGCTGAAAGAAGAAGTAAAATCCAGAAACCTGTGGGCCTGTCATATTGGCCCGGAATTAGGTGGCGGTGGTTACGGTCAGGTGAAGCTCGGGCTGATGAACGAAATTCTTGGCCGCAGTCGTTTCGGACCCACTGTGTTTGGCTGCCAGGCGCCCGATTCAGGCAACGCTGAGATTCTCGCCCACTTTGGTACGCCTGAGCAAAAAGAGAAGTTTCTTCGCCCCCTGCTTGATGGTGAAATCGCCTCCTGCTATTCCATGACCGAGCCTCAAGCCGGCGCCGACCCGGCTGAATTTTCCTGTGTAGCTACCCGAGACGGCGACGACTGGGTGATCAATGGCGAGAAGTGGTTCGCCTCGCACGCTCGCTTTTCCGAATTTTTGCTGGTGATGGTGGTGACCAATACCGATGTACCGATTCATCAGGGCGCGTCCATCATGCTGGTCGAAAAGGGTACGCCGGGAATGGAAATTTTGCGTAATTCCGCGGTTGGGCCTTACGTTGAACAAGGCGACGGTGTCCACGCCTATATTCGTTTCACAGATTGCCGAATTCCCGCTGAAAACTTACTAGGGGAAGAAGGCAAGGGCTTTCTGGTCGCGCAAACTCGCTTGGGCGGAGGCCGGGTGCACCACGCCATGCGCAGTGTGGCAGTGCTTAAGAAAGCGATGGATATGATGTGCGAACGCGTGCTTAGCCGAACGACAAAAGGCGAACTGCTGGCAAACAAGCAACTGACCCAGGAAAAAATCGCGGACACTTATACGCAAATTTTGCAATACCGCCTGCACGTGTTGTACACCGCCTGGCTTATTGACAAGCACAAGGAGTACAACCGCGAGGTGCGCAAGGAAATCGCGGCAATCAAGGCAGCAACACCGAAAATTCTGCAGGAAGTCATCTATCGTGCCATGCACCTGCATGGCAGTCTGGGCATGTCAGACGAAGTGCCTCTGATGAACATGTGGGCAAACATACCGGAGCTTGGTGTGGTTGATGGTCCTTCCGAAGTTCATAAAGTGACTGTTGCCAGAACCGTACTGCGCGACTATGAACCGTCTCCGGATTTGTTCCCCACGTATCACACGCCGACTAAACGCGCGGCGGCGATGGCGAAGTACGGTCATTTCCTGAACTAGGGAAGCTCTGAAAAATACACGATATTCGCGCTACTTCGTTGCATACCACGAACTCTCTGTTGCGGCGAGAACGGACAAAGAATTGCAACCGGTAATGAAGCAGGCCGCCAGAAAATTTGAAGACCGCTGGCAAGCCACTATTCTGGAAGTGTTCCCGGAATGGAAAGACGCCGGGCCTCTGATTCAGCTAGCGATGGATGTCTGTCAGTACTCCTTTGAAGGCATGGCGCTGAATAAGTTAGCTCATGATGCCCAGGCCAGACAAAAGCTACTGGTTAAGTACATCAAATCGCGGGTGCGCGATATCTTCGAGGCAGCGCAGTCGGGTAATCACGGTAAAGCCGTTGCTCAATTTTTACTGGACTCCAAGTAAAACAGCGTACGCCAAGGCCATTCTCAACTGTTCAAGTACTTATCCAATACCTGATGAAAATGCCTTACTGCCAGTTTCTGATAATTCGCCAGGCTCGCTTTTGGATTCGGCTCCCATGTATGCATCGGCCAGCATTTGTCAGAACTCGAAATGATTGTTGCCTGGGAGAAACTTTTGGAAGGTACTACTGACCCCCAGCGCGTCTCTCAGAACATGCCAAGCCTCCAAGGAGCTCAATCCAGTAGCAGCGATGCCAGGCGCTTACGATGATGATACGAATCCCCAAACTGCTGCTGAGCCCATTGCGCACGACGCATATACAGCTGTGCATCGCATTCGTAGGTAAACCCCAGCCCACCGTGAAACTGTATCGCACGATCACCTGCATAGGTTAACGCATCGGTTGCTAACGCTTTTGCCATTCTGCATGCTATTTCCGCATCATTTGACATAGGGCCATCATCCACCACACTCGCGGCGTGATAAATGTGCGAACGCGCTGAATCCATCGCAATGAGAATATCCACGGTAGGATGCTTCAAGCCCTGATAAGAACCTATCAGCTTTCCAAATTGCTTACGTGTTTTTAAATACTCTACGGTAATGTCCAGGCAAGCCGCCGCGCTGCCCGTTGCTTCCGCGGCAACCAGCAACGCCCCCAACAAACGTATTTCGTGAAGTGCAGAATCTACTTGCTCGCCACGAATCAGATCACTGGCCTCTATGGTCACACCAGTGAAGTCCACTTTTGCGGCACGCCGGGTTTCGTCAATGAGCGTGTGCGGGGTTATCGCGGATTCCGCCAATGAATCGCGCGTAACCAACGCAAGCGCGGGGGCACCATCCGCTTCTGTTATTACGACAAACAGCGATGCAACACCAGCGTCAGCCACATGCCATTTTACGCCGTCTAAACGATACTGATCACCGTCAGTAGTCACTTTGCATTCGAGATTATCCGCGCCCCAGTCTTCACCATCCAACCAGGCCAATGTGGCCACAGTACCGCTCACCAATTTTGGTAACCAGGCTTCCTGTTGCTGCGCACTACCCGCCCGCAGAATGGCTTGCGCCGCCAGTGTCGTCGAAAAGAACGGCGTAACCAGCAGCGCGCGACCCATGCTCTCCGCCAAAGGTACAATGGACCCAAAGCCCATGGCAGATCCACCAAACTTTTCTGGCACTGTAATGCCTGACCAGCCAAGGTCAACCATCTGCTGCCAGACTTCTTCTGAGTAAGCTGTTTCGGTTTTGAGTAAAGCTCGAACAACCGGCACCGGCGATTTATCGCGGCAGAATTCGCGTGCACTTTCAAGAATCATGGCTTGTTCGTCAGTGAAACGAATGCTGTTATTTCGGTTGATCATTGCTAGTCCTTAGGTAGGCCGAGCACGCGCTCACCAACGATATTGGCTTGCACCTGACTGGTGCCACCACCAATGGTTGTTGAAAAATTATTGAAGTAGGCACGCTGCCAAAAACCACCGGCAAGCGCGTCCTCGTCGCCTACGTACAAACTGCCGTGCGCACCTTGCACACTAACAGCAAACTTGCGCATCTCACGCGCGAACTCGGAAGCACGCAGTTTGCCGGACAATGCAAGCGACCACGGGTAGTCGGAATTGAGCGCGGCATGGGCCTGGCGGCGCTCGCCTAAGGAGAGAGACTTTTCTTCCATTAAGAACTGCACAAGTCGGTCACGCACCACCGGATCATGTAATACCGGTTCACCATCTCGTTTAACATGGCGTAACTCTTCAATCAGATCACTCACAACCGTCCGCACCGCCATTAAGCCGCCTGCCGCGCCTGCTTCTGCACCACGTTCGTATTGCAGCGTTTGCATGGCAACCTTCCAGCCATTGCCTTCTTTGCCCATTAGGGTTGACGCGGGGATGCGCGCATCAGTAAAGAAGGTTTCGCAGAAGCCATATTCGCCTGTCATTTTCTGGATGGGTCTGGGGTCAACACCATCAATATGCATCGGTGCCAGAAAAAACGACAGGCCATCGTACTTGCGCGGCTCGGCAGGACCGGTTCGGGCCAGCAGTATCATGTATTTGGCGTAGTTACCCATGGTTGTCCAAATTTTGGTGCCATTGATCACGTAATCATCGCCATCGCGCTCTGCCCGGCATTGCACGCTGCCCAAGTCTGAACCGTGGTCTGGCTCAGAGAAACCCTGACACCACACGTCTTCAGCACTCAGTATGCCTTTAAGGTATTTTTTCTTGGCCTCTTCCGTTCCAATATCATTGATCAATGGGCCGGTCCAACTCAAGCCAATGACATTGAAACAGATGGGTACGGCGTGGCGTTTCATTTCCTTGTCGACTATGTTTTGAAATATGGGCTCCATCCCCCCGCCGCCATACTCCTTGGGCCATGCCATGCCGAGGTATCCTGCGCTCCAGATCTTGTGTTGCCACTCTCGCAAAAATTCCAGCACACGCTCACTGCCCACTTCCATAAAGGTTTGTGGCAATAGAAAACCGGGGTCGGCCGGTTTATTATCTTTCATCCAGGCAGAAACCTGGGCGCGAAAGTCATCCAGTTCCTGTTGCGAAGCCGTCGTCATATAAGTTCCCTGAGTAAGAATACGAAAGAAGAGCGCGATGGTAGCGTCCGCCGCAATTATAACTGCCAGATGAACCGAACACAGCTCAATAAAAACTGTTGATACTGTTCTTACCTAAATCATCGGGGTACACTGTTGTCCATCATATTCAGCACTTAGCAGTAGGATTTTTATGGCAGATTTAAAGCTAGGATTGGCCCAAGGATATTGGGGTGCAGCACCTAGTCCGAACTTTGTTGAGATGGCACAAGAAGCCGAAAAACTGGGGTTTGATTCGGTGTGGTCTGCGGAATCCTGGGGCAACGATGCCTTCACACCACTGGCCTGGATTGGCGCGCAAACAAAAAACATCAAGCTGGGTACCGCAGTGGCTCAGCTATCAGCAAGACCACCAACGGCCTGCGCCATGCACGCACTGTCTCTGGATATTCTGTCCAATGGTCGCCTGATTCTCGGACTGGGTGTGTCTGGACCGCAAGTTGTGGAAGGCTGGTATGGCCAACCGTTTCCCAAGCCACTCGCGCGTACCAGAGAGTACATCAGCATTCTGCGCAAGGCATTCGCACGCGAAGAAAAAATTACCGCTCCAGGACCACACTACCCGCTGCCGTATCCCGGCGAAGACGGTACGGGATTGGGCAAACCACTGAAGCCAATGGTTCATCCCGTTCGCGATCACATTCCAATTTTTATGGGCGCTGAAGGTCCAAAGAACATTGCTCTGAGTACCGAAATCGCAGATGGTTGGCTGCCACTGTTTTACAATCCATACGATGAAAGTGTCTATCTGGAATCGCTAAAGAATGCCAAACCGGATTTTCAGATCGCGCAAATGTGTTCGATTGATGTGACCGACGACATTGAAGCCGGTTTGTTCAAAGTGAAGACTTTCCTGAGCTTTTATGTCGGTGGTATGGGCGCAAAAGATTCAAACTTCCACAAAAACCTGTTTGAACGCATGGGTTACGAAAAAGAAGCAGACCAAATCCAGCGCTTGTTTTTCGAAGGCAAGCGCGAAGAAGCCGCGCACGTTATCCCCGATGAGCTGGCCGATTCACTAGCCCTGGTTGGCCCCAAAGAACGTATCAAAGAGCGCCTCCACGCCTGGCGTGACTCACGCGTTACAACCTTGCTGGTTGCCACTACTGACAAGGACCACTTGCGACAAGTCGCGGAACTGGTGCTGTGACGCCGGAATATTCTTCCATTCCGGACAATACCCCAGTACTGATTGGTTCCGCGCAATTCGCGGGTCGGATTGTCACCTATTCAGTCAACTTTAATGGTAGCAATCACCCACAGGCGATCATTCTTGCCGAAACCGATAACAGAGAACGTTTCGTAGCATGCACCGCACCCGACGACCAACAAACTGCAAATCAATTGTTAGAATCCGGCAACGAAAACGGTGTGGTAGCGGTTACTGCGGCAGAAGGCGAAACTCTGCATTTTAAATTAGAAAGGTAATAGTATGGCGTGGAATATTAGTGAAGCTGTCTACCAACTGGCGCACAGCGACATCGGCGAGCGACCTGCCCTGATTCATGGCGATGAGACCATTAGCTTCCAATCGCTGTGCAAGCGCGCCAGCGGCATAGCCAGCTGGCTTCATTCTCGGGAACTGTCCAAAGGTGCGCACGTAGGCCACTATATGCGTAACTCTAACGCGTATATGGAGACCATGATCGGCGCAGGCCTGATTGGCATGACTCATGTGAATGTCAACTACCGCTATGTCGAGCAAGAGCTTATCGACTTGTGCGACTCCCTGGACATTCAAGTCCTGGTGTACGATACCGAGTTCGCACAGCGGGTTGCCAACATAAAAGACCGCTTAACGAAAACCTGTGTATTTCTCGAAGCTGGTACCAACGCCCCAGCCAATTCGTTCGCACACAGTCTGACCCAGCTCTATTCGCATGACGCCAGTCAACTGGAACCTAGCTGTTCAAGCGACGACATCATCATCATTGCGACAGGAGGCACAACAGGCCTTCCGAAAGGCGTTATGTGGCGCCAAGAAGATATTTGGCGCAAACAAAACCTGTCTACGGCCAATGCAATGCAGGCTTTGGACCTCAAGGAACATCCAGCCACTATGGAGGAGCACGTTGCGAACGTGCTACGCCTGCCAGCGGCAAAGCCTTTCATGCCTCTCAGCCCGTTGATGCACGGCGCAGGTATGTTGATGTCTATATTGATGATTGCCCAAGGCATTCCGGTGATTACGGTTCCCGGCCGAAAGCTAGAACCTGATCTTACGCTGGACATGATTAAACGGTATGAAGTGGCTGCGATTTCGCTGGTTGGTGACGCCTTCGCGATGCCCCTGATCGAGTGCATGAACCGACGCCCCAACGATTTACTGATGAGCGGCGTGGTCATGCTGGTGTCAACCGGCGCCTCGCTCAGCGAAGACTCAGTGGCCAGCCTGCGCAAGCATGCGCCGAACATGCTTCTAATGGATACCCTGGGCTCTTCGGAAGCGTCAGGTTTCGCCGTATCCACTCGTGAACCTGGGGTGTTTCGCCCGCTTCCCACTACCTGTGTGTTAGACGACGAAATGCGGGAAGTCATACCAGGCAGTAACACTATTGGTATTGCCTATTCCGGCGGTTATATTCCAATGGGCTATTACAATCAGCCAGAGAAATCGGCCGAAACCTTCGTCGAGCACGGCGGCAATCGCTATGTGATGACCGGCGATCGGTGTACCGTGCGCGAAGACGGTATGCTGGTTCTGCTGGGAAGAGACAGCAATGTGATTAACAGCGGTGGCGAGAAAGTCTATACGGTTGAAGTAGAACGCACCTTGTTAACCCACCCCAGTATCAGTGATGCGCTGGTGGTTGGCTTGCCTCACCCTCGATTTGGCAAAATGGTTGTTGCCGTTGTTGAAGGCCCAGGTCTTAACCAGGACACGCTTGATGAGGCAGACATTCAAAAGTTCGTTGGCGGGCAGCTGGCCGATTACAAAATACCGCGACGTATTTATGCGATTGACGCTATGAAACGCGCTGACAATGGCAAAGCCGATTATCGGTACGTGACCGAATTTGCTGAGAAGATGGCGGCGCTTACTGCTTAGCCCTTAGTCCTTAGCCACCTCATCGGCCGCGAACTGAGCGGGGTGTTCCAGTGCTGGTATTCACCACCGCAAAACGAGGGTCACGCGCAATTGCTCCCAGTAACTTGATGATTACCCACATCTGGTTGACTATTACGCATCGTTTAAAACAGAGGCCCGCATTCGAATCATCTGCACCTGACGTAGAATGGCAAGCCAGCCAGTAAACCATCACCTAGAAGGAATCATCCATGAACAATATATGCAAGTCGCGATGATTCCGATTGCTTATACGAAAGGTACCAACTTTAAACCGGCGTACCGGCCCGACATTGAGTCAGTGATGCATTTCAACAGTTGGTAGAACCTGTGTTACAGCTTGCGGCGAAACACCGTTTTCCCGTCTTTAATGGTTTCCAACACTTTAATATCCTTGATCGCCATGGAAGGCACTTCAAGGGGGTTTTCTTCTAACACCACAATGTCAGCGCGTTTGCCCACAGTGAGACTGCCTTTGCTGTTTTCTTCGAAAAACTGATACGCCGCGTCCAGCGTCATCGCTCTGATGCCTTCCATCACGGTGGCTCTCTGTTCAGCGCCAAGCACCTTACCCGTTCGGGTAACGCGGTTTGCCGCGGTCCACAGTAAACGCATCATGTCAGCAGGCACAACCGGTGTATCGTTATGAATCGTATAAGTCAGGCCCTTGTCTGTGCTGGAACGCAGCGGGCTTATTCGGGACGCGCGCTGTTCGCCTAACACGGAATCACGGTGCCAATCGCCCCAGAAGAAGGTGTGCGCCACAAAGTACGAGGGAACAATACCTTCCGCCACCATGGCGTCAATCTGATCTTCACGCACTGTCTGTGCATGAATCATTACAGGTCTGCGGTCTGCTTTGCCAAACCGCTGATTGGCAGCCCGCACCGTTCGAATCATTTGGTCGGCGGCGGCGTCACCGTTAGCATGCGCCAGCATGGGCACATTGTTTGAAAACGCATAATCCACTAGCGCCTGCACCTGCTCTTCCTGCAACGTGGCGTATCCGGCGTAGTCCTTGCCCTGCCCGTGTGGTGGATGAAAATAGGGTTTGCTCAGCCATGCAGTCTTACCCTGCGGTGAACCATCCAGGGTCAGCTTGATACCACCCACGCGGTAATGGTTGGAGTACTCCGCTGACGGCGGGTGTTGCTTTAAACCGGCTACGCCGTACACCATATACGGAAAGGACACGACATCAAGATAGAGCAAATCTTCCGCGGCCGCCTGCTCCAAAACTTCCAGAGTTTCGCCGTAGGATGCGCCATCTTGAACTGTGGTAACTCCGTAACCCGCGTACTCTGCCTGAGTCTTTTCAAGTAAGGCCTTTTGTTGCGCTAGATCAGGAGACGGTATCACATCGTTAAATAGCCGCATGGCCGTTTCTTCAGCAACGCCGTTAGGCTCTCCACCAGGCAAGCGTCTAAATAATCCGCCGTCAGGGTCCTGCGTTTCTGCCGTTACGCCGGCCAATTCAAGGCATTTTGAATTACAGCTCATCAGATGCCCAGACACATGAGTTACCGCGACAGGAAGCTCGGTTGACACCTGGTCAAGCTCTTGCTTGGTTGGGTGACGACGCTCTGTCATCAGCGAGTCATCGTAACCAAAACCAACTATCCATTGTGCGTCCGGATACTCTTTATGATGCGACTTCATCGTTTCGATCAGTTCGGCAATGCTGGATACTGGACCGACTGGTGGTGGTGCAAGGTTTGCTGACAATTGTAGGCGGTTGGTATACGTTATGTGCCCGTGCGCATCAATAAACCCGGGCAGCATCGTTTTGCCCTTCATGTCGCGTACCTTACTATTGCGACCGGCAATGGCTTGGACTTCTGCGCGCGAACCCACCGCCAATATCTTGCCATCGCGAATCGCAAGTGCCTCCGCTGATGGTGTGTCGTTGTCTACGGTAATCACTGTCGCATTCACAAACACTGTGGCTTGTTGGTCGGGTGTGGTGATCGTGTTACTTGTACATGCAGCCAATACACTCATACAAGCTGCTATTGAGACAACGTTTCTTATAGTCACCAAAATCACTCCTTTTTCTACTGATTAGTTGGCTAGTTCACTTACATTTTTGTACTGTTCAAGGCGCTTGCCTACCGTGGAGGCAGGCCATTTACGTGGGCAGGAATATCAGACATCGTGGGGGCCCTTGAAAGCGTGCTGGAAAGTATCCTCCGATTGTAACCGGCTGGCTTGCAACATGCCAACCTTGCAACCACCCTGCACCTGCCAACGCAGACGTTTTAAGCAGGGTCGGACAATTCATCTACCAGCTCAATCCAGTGCCTGACTGGAACCACGGATTCTGAGGCAAGATGCATCTGACAGCCAACGTTCGCGGTCACAATTTCATCTGGGTTCTCTATCATCAATGCGCGTATCTTTTTTCTGAGTAGAGTACGGCTCATCTGCGATTGAAGAATTGAATAGGTTCCGGCAGACCCACAACACAAATGCTTGCCACGGGAATTTGCAGTTGGGATGCCAAGCCGTGAGAAAATACTATCAATCTGTCCAGGTAGTTTTTGCCCGTGCTGTAAAGAACATGGACAATGAACTGCAGCTTTTTTATCGGACTCTGCCAGCTGTAAGTGGTCCAGATTTTCACTCAATAACACCTCGCTTAAATCGAGCGCCATGCTGCTGACGCGCCTGGCTTTTTCAGCGTACAGGGCATCGCCTCCTAGCAACTCGCCATATTCTTTGACAATGCTGCCACAACCCGATGCCGATATAATGATCCGTTCGGCACCCTGCTCTATGCTCGGCCACCAGGCATCGATGTTGTTTCTGGCAAAGTTGCGAGCTTCATCATGCACCGACAGATGGTAGCTGGCGGCTCCACAGCAACCACTGCTGACGGGTTCTATGACCGTAATACCCAGGCGGTCTAAAACACGTGCCGCCGCAACATTCGTATTCGGCGTTGCCGAAGCTTGCGCGCAGCCAGTTAACATAAGCATCTTACGCGCATGTTCCCGAACAGGACGAGACAATGTATTTTGCTTGTCAGGTATCTCCTTCGCCAGCACGCGCGGCAACGCGGGTTTGAAGAATTGACCAAGGCGCAACAGTAAACCGAAACGCCGCGGATACGGTAATACACGCAGCAACCCCCAACGCATGGTGCGCTCTAGCAGTGGCCGCTTTACCTCTTGTTCCAACGCATGCCGACCAATGTCAGCGAGCTTGCCGTACTCCACACCCGACGGGCAGGTGGTTTCACAGGCGCGGCAGGTGAGACAGCGGTCCAGATGACGAACTGTGCTTGATGTTGCGCTGCCTTCCTCCAGAAACTGTTTGATCAAATGAATGCGGCCACGCGGGCCATCGCGCTCATCGCCAAGCTCCAGATACGTTGGGCACGTTGCTGTGCAAAAACCGCAATGCACACAGGCGCGCAAAATGTCTTCCGCCTGTTTAATATCGGGTTTATTCTGAAACTTCGGATGGAGCCTGGTCTGCATTGTGTCGCTACATCCAGCTGTAGAGTCGGCCCGGGTTAAATACACCCTGCGGGTCAAACGCCTTCTTTAAACGTTGATGCAACAATTTTACGCCTGGCGAAGGCGTGGCAAACGTCTCGCCTTTTCGCTGCTTGCCACGAAACAATCCAACCTGCCCTTGTGCAACCATTGCTTCCGACTCCAAGGTGGCAAAATTGTATTCGCCTCGCAGCCAACGTTGTGCACCACCCCAGTCTATCAACCACTCACCATCTTCGCGCCAATGCTGGGCATCAGGCTTGATGGAGAAACGCCATACATTTTGCTCACCTGCAAAAAAAGGATGTTGTTGCTCTTTGATCGAATACCAAAACGATTCATCATCAAGCACGTCGCCACCGCACGCTCTCGCGGCCGCGGTAACGGCTGAATTCGCACCCGCCAACCTGAGATAAAGAAACCCGCCAACCCAGCAGGCGCCGGTCAAGGCCTGCGAACATCTGGCATATTCATTCATTGCCTGTATCGCACCTGTTGCATCCTGCTCTTGCGCCAGTGTCAACGAAGCTTCCGGCCTGGGCAAGACTTTCAAGCTTATCTCGGTGATGACGCCCAGGGTGCCAAAAGCACCAGCCTGAGCTCGGGACAGATCGTAGCCCGCGACATTTTTCATGACCTGGCCGCCAAAGCGCAGGTGTTCACCAAAGCCATTGATAAGACGAATGCCCAGTACGGCATCTCGTACCGAGCCATTCCAGGGTCTCGCTGGTCCGGACTGGTTGCATGACAGAGTTCCACCCAGTGTCGCGTGTTCGGAAAAGTGTGGTGGCTCGAATGCCAAGGCCTGGCCGTGCGCTGCCAGCGTGCTCTCAATGTCTCGCAATCGCGTACCGGATCGCGCCGTAAGCACCAACTCAACCGGTTCATAGCTTACTATTCCGGCATGGTCTGCTAATTCAACAGTCGCATCAGCGGATTGTTCACGACCTAAAAACCGTTTGCTGCCGCCACCTACAATGTTTAGCGTATTGCCAGATGAGCGAGCGTCATGTACTTGCTCAAGCAAGTATTGCGATTGATCACTCATGTTGCCAACGCAGCCGCATCAATGGCTCGGTACTCCTGGCAGTTCTTCAGCACAGGCACTCCTTTTCCGGGATTCAGAGTCCCAGGCGGATCGAACGCGGCCTTAACGCGATGAAATTGCTCGATTTCCTCAGCTGTAAATTGAACATTCATTTGGCGCAACTTTTCCACGCCCACGCCATGCTCACCGGTGATACAGCCCCCCACTTCCACACACAGCTCCAGAATACGCCCGCCAAACTCTTCTGTTTTGTCAATCTCACCCGGAATGCTGGCGTCAAACAAAATCAAGGGGTGCAGATTGCCATCGCCAGCGTGAAATACATTGGCAACCCGTAAGCCGTATTCATCCGACATGCGCTCCATTTCAGTCAGCACGTAAGAAAGCTGACCGCGCGGTATGGTTCCGTCCATGCAATAGTAATCTGGTGACAACCGCCCAACTGCTGGAAATGCTGACTTGCGTCCTTTCCACAGCAGCGCACGCTCATCCTCACTCTGCGACACTCTTACAACACTGGCACCGAGCGCATTAAACAAGCGCTCTACTCGAGCACTTTGCTCGGTGACTTCCTCAGCGCTACCATCCACTTCGCAGAGCAATAAGGCCTGCGCATCAATTGGGTAACCCGCATTCACGAACGCTTCTGCGGCGACAATGGCGTGACTGTCCATCATTTCCAGCCCGGCCGGAATAATGCCTTCAGAAATCACAGCGCCTACCGCATCACCTGCTGTTTTCACATCGTCGAATGCCGCCATTATCAGCCGTGCGGCAATGGGAAGCGGTAACAGTTTTACGGTGACCTCCGTCACTATTCCCAACAAACCCTCTGAGCCAGTGACCAGCGCCATTAAATCAATGCCCGCGGTATCCAAGCCCTCAGAGCCTAAGCTAAGCAGTTCGCCCTCTACCGTTACCAACTCCACGCGTAACAGGTTGTGAACGGTCAAGCCGTATTTCAGACAATGCACTCCACCCGAATTCTCAGCAACATTGCCGCCGATAGTGCATGCTATCTGTGACGAGGGGTCCGGCGCGTAGTACAAACCGTACTCTGCAGCGGCTTCACTGATCGCCAGATTACGAACGCCAGGTTGCAGGCGGGCAGATCGGGCCACTGGGTCAATGCCCAGGATGCTTTGAAACCTGGCCAATGACAGAACAACCGCGTCTTCACGTGGCATGGCACCTGCACTAAGCCCAGTGCCAGCACCCCGAGCAATAACCGGCACATTACGTCGATGGCAGATGCGCATTACACGCTGAACCTGCTCAACCGTTTCCGGCAACACCACCAATAAAGGCATGGCCGTGTAGATCGCCAGGCCATCGCATTCATAGGGCCTTTGCGTTTCCGCATCAGCGATTACAAACGCCGGATTGATAAACTGGCAGAATTCGTCCGCCAGCGATTGGCGCAACAGTGACAGCTCAGCACTCACAGCCACTGTTCCGCCCTGTAAAGTACCTGACCATCGCGTTGCACAATCCAGGCAAGTATTGGGTTCAAGTGATACGGAACCGAGCCATGGCCACGCGCTTTGATCAGTTGTTTTCGAGTGGGTTGCCTATAACCCGTTTCGTCTACCGCTCGGCTCATCAACTCAGCGCCACGGCCATCCCACTTCCAGGGAAAAGTAAACCGCGTATGCGCCTTGGGCAGCACAGGGCCTTGCAATGTCGCTTCGTGCCAGCGACGGCCGCCGTTGGTGCTTACATCAACCCGTACTATGCGACCGCGACCGCTCCAAGCCAAGCCTTGAATCTCATGCCAGCCACGTTCCAGCCTGGCAGGATAAGTGGGCGCAGTAATTACTGATCGCGCATCCATGACCACACTAAACTGGCGTGCGGTGCCATTTTTTAAAGGATCAGTGTATTTGGACGTTTCTTCGCGCGTCATAAATGGCTGGTCGGACAACTCCAGGCGCCTTAACCATTTTATGTTGGTATTGCCTTCCCAACCTGGCAGCAGCAAGCGACATGGGAAACCCTGTTCGGGACGAACCGGCTCGCCATTTTGCGCATAGGCAACGAACGCGTCATCCATCGCTTTTTCTAACGGTATGCTGCGGGTCATCAACGCCGCATCACCCCCCTCGGCAAGAAACCAGGACGCCTTTGGTTTTACGCCCGCTTCAGTAAACAGCGTACGCAATGGCACGCCAGTCCACTCGCTTTGGCTGGTTAAGCCGCACAGCATTTGCGGTGTAGTGTGCTCGGTCGCGCTGGTAAACAAATTACCTGAGCACTCGATAAAACAGATTCGGGTAACCGAGGGAAAGCGTTTTAAATCCGCTACGCTGAATTTCAACGGGCGTTCTACCATTCCATGAATCAGTAACTCGTGTTGCGAATCATCAATGTCAGGAATACGAGCATGGTGTCGCTCAAAATGCAGGTCGGATGGTGTAATGGTTCCCGATAAGTCCTGCAAAGGCGTTACCGAGGCGTAGTCAGCCAGCGGTCTTCGTTTCAATTCCACATGCGGTGACCGGCCACCCAGCTCAGAGGGATAGCTGCCAAGATAGCGAGCCGTCGCTTCTGGCATACTGTGATCAGCTGCACTGCTTTGCTTGGTTTCTGCACCAATCAATGGAACAGCAGCAGCTGCCCCACCAAGCCCCACCAGGCGTTGAACAACGATTCGACGTGATACAGAATTCTTCATGGCGGCGTCTTATCTACTGGCGTAAAAACGATTCGGTTCTTGTTCGATCATCAATTACAAAGCGGTCGCGTGCCGGCATGCGCACGGTTGGCAAGGTGTCTGCATCAATAATCGTGTCTTGCGACACAATCCTGTTGAGATACAACAAATAGGCTGTGACGCTGTAAACCTCTTCATTGCTTAACACACCAGGTGAACTGTAAGGCATTGCCCGGCGAATGTAGTCAAACAGTGTTGTGGCATAGGGCCAGTAATTACCTACCGTTTTCGTTTTACCTGGATCGCTACCAAATGGAAACGCATCGAAAGGAATGCGCCCCACCAACTGATCGTTTATGCCACCCTTGCCCGCCTCACCGTGGCAACTCAGACAATATTGTGCATACACCTGCTCACCGTGGGCAACAGTACCCTGACCGGCCGGCAAGCCCTTACCGTCGGGTCGCACATCAATATCCCAAGCATCAATTTCCGTTTGTTCCACTGCACGACCAAGACCCAGTGGCGCCTCAGCCACGCTATTGCCCGAAAGCGCAAGCACCAGCACAACGGCACCGCTTATCGATCGCATCAAAGGTATCAACGATTGCATGTTACGGCAGTACTTTCTTGAATGGTTTGACCGTAACACTTTTGTGAATACCATTGAGAACGTAGGGGTCGGCATCAGCCCAGGATTTCGCTTCTTCCAATGAGTTGAAATCAAGCACCAGCAAACTGCCTGAAAAACCGGCTTCACCCGGATCGTCGGCGTCTATACTAGGGTGCGGCCCCGCCAGCAGCAGACGGCCGGCCTCATTCATCTCACGCAAGCGCGCAAGGTGCGCCTCTCTGTTCGCCTTGCGACCAGGCAAGCTATTGTCTTCATCTTCACTGATAATCGCATACCACATTGATCTCTCCTGATATTTTTTTCTAGGGCAGCTCTGAAAAATACCCGATGCCTTGTTATAAATGCGCAGCCTTACACGAATCAATACAAGCCTCAAGACCGGCGACAAAATACTTTTAGTTGGGAGGATGGGTGGGTAGGTGCTTATTTGCTTTGCTTTGCTTCGCTTTGCATCTATAGCGTCGATAACACATGCCCACCATCAACGGTCAGCATTGACCCCGTCATTAGCGAGCCTGCATCAGACGCTAATAACAACAACGGCCCGTTAAGCTCATGGAGCTCTCCGGTGCGTCTTTGCGGAATGCGGCGTATCATGTCCTGGCCCGGATCGGTTTTAAACCAGTCACTATTGAGGTCGGTAGTGACATAACCGGGGCACAACGCGTTCACTCTAATATTATATCGTGCGAATTCCAGGGCAGTGGCTTTCGTAAAATGCTTTACGGCAGCTTTCGCCGCTGCGTAGTTGCTGACTGCCTGCTGTACCCTCTCACCCAGAATGGACGCAACATTAACAATGCTTCCGGGCTCGCCCTGAGCAACCAGTCGTTGCCCTGCTTCGCGCGTAGCGTACATCACGCCATTCAAGTTAGTGTCTATTACAGAGTGCCAATCGTTATCACTCATTTCCAACAAAGGGCTTGGCGCGGAAATTCCCGCGTTGTTTACCAGTATATTGACGACACCGAGCGCATCTTCAGCAGCATCAAACGCCGCCCTGACGCTCTCGGTATCGGTAACATCCATGGTCACTGCGATGGCCTCAGCACCTTGTGCCTTGAGCTTCGCGCACGCCTGCTCAATCAACTGGCTGCGTCGCGCCGTCAAAACCACTTTGGCGCCAGCACTGGCTAACACAGATGCAAAGTGGAGCCCAAACCCACTTGAAGCACCTGTAATCAATGCCACTTTGTCACTTAACAGAAACGGCGCGAGAATATCCATTGGCTGAGTACTTGGCATCAGTCAAACAGGTACTTGTCGAGTGTTTGATGAAAATGGCGGATACGCACCTCCTGATAATTGGCCAATTCTACCTGCCTGGATTCTAGATTTTTCAAGCCACGCTGTACAGCTTCATGATTGGTAAAGTCCTGACTAAAAACACGACCTAACAGCCTGTTGAAAAAGCAATTTGCTGGCAAGATTCGCCGCGCCAGCGCGCAATAAGTTGCGATTCGCCCACCTTTTTGTTGACTGTCATGATGTGCCTGCGCCAAACAGCAACATAAAAAAACCGAACAGACTGCTTTTTTAGTATGCTATGAGCAATTGCCCAAACAGCCACGGATCAAGCGCGATCACGTTGGATCAAATAACAAGACACTCGTTGATATGGGCAAAAAGCTCGCCAACACCACCTTGATTTCCTGCTCGTCACTCAGTCTCGACGGCGCATTTTGATACGCGGAACGTACTGGAGAGTATACAATGACGTATGTTCACGCGTTGGTGACCGCCGGCTGTATCAGCACCGGCGGTTCGATGCGCTCTATCAGGGGCGCGGGGCTTTCCACGCCGAAGGTGTGCTGCCTTACCCTGAAGATATCAATGGCCCAGTCTCTTGAACGGAGAACATGGTGAGTGAAGACTACGATTACATAATTGTCGGCGCTGGTTCGGCGGGCTGTGTTCTAGCCAATCGTTTGTCTGAAGATGAACGCAATACGGTGCTGTTACTGGAAGCGGGCGACCATGACCGCAATTGGTCAACGGCTATTCCGCTGGCCCATTCCGCATCACTGAGCAACACAGACATTCTTTGGAACTACCAAACGGCGGCAGTACCTGGCGCTGCCAACAGGCGCTTCTTTTATCCACGTGGAAAACTGGTGGGCGGTAGCGGGGCTCTGAACGGCATGCTGTATGTGCGTGGCCAGGTAGAAGACTACGATGGCTGGGCGGCTGACGGTAACACAGGATGGGACTGGAATTCCGTTTTGCCCTACTTTAAGAAATCCGAGCATCATGCGCGCGGCGCCAATCAATGGCACGGCGAAGGCGGCCCCCTGCATGTACAGCAACTTCAGGACATGCCCAGAAAAAACCCGGTGAGCGAAGCTTTTCTTCAGGCGGGACAAGCAGTTGGTCTGCCCTTTAATGACGATGTGAACAGTGGCGTACAAGAGGGTATCTCCTATTTCCAGATCAATACCCGACGCGGTGTACGCAGCAATACGGCGCGAGCATTTCTGAAACCGGTGCTTGCGCGTAACAATCTAAGCCTTAACACCTGCTCTACGGTTGAGCGAATTGAATTGCAGAGCGGTCGTGCCAGGGCCGTTCACTTTGTCCGCTCCGGACAATCTCAGAGTGTCAGCGCCAAAAAAGGGGTCATCCTATGCGCAGGTGCTTTGAACAGTGCGCAGCTGCTTGAATTGTCAGGTATTGGCCAGGCAGACGTTATTGCAGCGCAGGGTCTGAATCTTGAGCACGCTTTGCCAGGTGTTGGCGAAAACTTCCGCGAACACTATATGACATCGTTCATCTGCCGGGTGAATCAACCTGTCACAATGAATGACCAGCAATCCGGCCTGCCGCTATTGAGAGAACTGTTCAGATACGTCACCCGCCGCCAGGGAAATTTCAGCAACAGCGGCGCGCATATTCAAGCCTACTTCAAGTCACGCCCGAGTGTAGAAAGGCCAGACACCCAAATCCATTTTTTCCCGTTCAGCCCAGCGGTAGACCCTGAAAAAACGGTTCAGAGCACAATGGAATCCGAGCCCGGGTTCATGTTCACTCTGACGCAAATGCGACCGGAAAGTCAGGGAAGTGTTCATATACAGAGCCCAAACGCCGATGTGATGCCATTGATCCAACCCAATTTTCTGGCTGACGACGAAGACAGGCGAGTCACCGTCGACAGCCTGAAATTTGCACGTGAGATTTTGCAGCAACACTCCATCAACCAGTATATTGAAGTGGAACTTGCGCCCGGCCCACACGTTCAATCCGATGAGCAATTACTGGCGTACGCACAGCAGACCGGCGCAACCATGTACCAAGGTTGTGGCACCTGCCGTATGGGAGTTGATAACGATGCGGTGGTCAACCCTGATCTCAGTGTTCGAGGACTCAAAAGTTTGTTCGTGGCCGATGCCTCGGTAATGCCAGGTATGTGCTCTGGGAACACCAACGCGCCAACAATTATGATCGCGGAGAAAGCGGCCGATCTTATTCTGAACGCAGGATGAGCGGCCCTGGTGCCACCTTTGCTCAGAGACTTGAGAATAACCGGAGTGCTGGCTGCACTATTTATACCACCGTATTCTGTCGCGCAGCTTCAAACCTGCTCGGACCAACGGGCGAACCGGAGCCCATATTTTGACTATTATTTGATCTATGGCTATTTCCCCATAGAATTGCATAATGCTCAAAGTCGCCAAATATGCCCTCGCGCTACTGTCCTGCAGCTTATTGCTCGCGTGCAACAACGGCGACGATGGGTCGCCCACTACTCAGCTTACCCCCAATAGCATTAACAATAGCAACCCTCCTGTTCAGCCAGAGCCAGAGCCAGAGCCGGAGCCGGAACCAGAACCGGAACCAGAGCCAGAGCCAGAGCCAGAGCCAGAGCCAGAGCCAGTCACCGGCAAAAACAGCCTGTTTATTGGACACAGTTTCTTCAGGCCGGCTGCCGCCAAATTGGCTCAGTTTGCTGCCACCGCAGGATTAAGCGAGCACGCCCAGAACGTCTACTTTTCTGGTGGTGCCAGTGGAACACCGGCACAACTGTGGGCTAACACCAGTAAACGCGCAGACATTCAAGCCTTGCTGGATGAAGGTGATGTGGAAACCTTTGGCATGACTTACCACGGCGACGAACCTGACGTAGACGGCTATGTGCTTTGGACAGAATACGCCTTGCGCAACAATCCGGATGTAGAGATATTTCTTGCTCTACCCTGGATGACACAGCCAGCAAGTATTAGCGGCGCTCAACACGAATCCGCCTGGGAAGATTTCCACACTACACAGTTTCATGCGCTGATCGATCAACTGCGAACAGAATTTCCAGACACCAAATTCTACTGCGTACCTTACGGTGCTACAGCCCATGAGCTGCAAAAGCTTTGGGATTCTGGCAATCTGACTGACATAACTGCACTGAGCGGCCCTAAACCCACGTCGCTGTATACAGACAATTTAGGTCACCCTGGCAATATTCTGGAAACCGCCGGCGGTCTGGTTTGGCTGAATGCCATCTACAATCATGATCTGAGCAATTTTGACGATGGTGAGAATTATCAGGCCGACCTGAATACGATGGCAATGGATATCATGAGCGCGCACGATCCCGCCTATAGCGCCTACTAGCAAACACGGTTTAACACGCGGTCCCTACATCCAGAGTTTTCTGCAATTCTTTTTTAACGAACTTGCCACTGGCATTTCGTGGCAAGGGCGCGTCCAAAACCCAGATATAGCGCGGTACTTTAAATGCCGCCAAATGCGCTTTGCAAAAAGTTCTTAACGCGTTTGCATCGAATGACGGATTTTTCGGAGCGTAAATAGCAACACCCACCTCTTCACCCAGTCGATCATCGGGCACGGCAAACACAGCACACTCCGCTACATCGTCATATCGGTAGATCACCATCTCAACTTCCGAGCTATACACATTTTCACCACCACGCAACACCATGTCTTTAGCACGGTCGACAAGGTGAATGAAATTGTCCTGATCCACATAGCCGATATCTCCGGTGTGTAGCCATCCATCGACTATGGCATCGGCCGTTGCATCCGGACGATTCAGGTAGCCTTTGAATATTTGAACACCTCGCAAACACAATTCACCCGTCTCTCCGGCAGGTAAATCATTGCCTTGCTCATCTACGCACTTCACATCAAACACGGGCATTACCATGCCGGCGCTGGTCGGTTTATCGAGCTGGTAAATACCATAGGCGGCGCTGGCCATCGTAGAGGTTTCTGTCATTCCATAGCCCTGTGCCATCATGGCGCTTCGACCTGAAGCGCTCACTTTCTCTATAAGGTCGGCCTGCACAGGTGCGCCACCACCACCGAAGGAATCAACGGAAGACGTATCGGTTGTGGCGAAATCGGGATGATCAAATATCTCTCGCGTCATGATCGGCACACCTGAGAAATTGGTGATCCGCTCTTTTTCTATCAGTCGCAGTGCTTCGCCAGCATCCCACTTGTAAGTGTGAACTATTTTGCCGCCACCAGCGGTCAGCGTGAGCGCCATGCCATTGGCGGTAACATGAAACAAAGGGGTAACTGCAATCGTTGAAGTTTGCGGCAGTCCCTCTCTGGACATCGTTGGCAACTCCGTGTGTTGGACCTTGGCCTGCGCGGTTTTCAATGCAAATGACGCAAAGGTTTGCGTAACAACATTGTTTGCACAGCCACGGTGCGTTAAGCGCGCCCCTTTCGGATGGCCAGTAGTACCGGAGGTATAAAAAATACAGGCATCGTCATCCGGCTCTATGCTGGCCTCTGGCAGAACTGACTCGGCCGCGAGCGCCACCGACCATGGCGTTGCCCAGGCCGGCACGTCATCCACCCTGACCGCAACAACGGCTAACTCAGGGAACGAGCTTCTAACGCTGCCGAAACGTTGCAGTCGTTCACCGTCACAGATCAACAGCTTTGCGCCACTGTCTTTGAGCCCGTATTCCAGCTCCTCCGCCACCCACCAGGCATTAACGCCAACAGGTACGGCGCCAATACACACGATGGCCCAGAATGACAGCATCCATTCAGGGTAGTTGCGCATCGCAATCGCCACTTTGTCGTCTTTGCCAACGCCATTTGCCTGCAGATAATTCGCAATACTCGCTACTTGTTCATGGGCTTGCGCGTACGTCCAGCGCTCCTCCTGATACACCAGGTAGTCAGCATCCCCATAGCCTGCAGCAGCCAGCCACAGGTCTCTCAGAGTTGGTGGCGCTATCGCCCAGGCACGCAGGCTTTGGCCGTTTACTTCTACCGTGGTCAGCGCAAAGAACTGCCCCTCGGCCGTCAGTTCCTCAACAGTTTCTCTTAATTCTTTATACATTTTTTAAACCCGGCGAATGAGTAGCGAAGCACACTGAGCAGGCATGATATGCCCGCAGGGCACAGCTTTCAAATCGATTTTTTTAGAAGAAAACTGACGACCAAACGGGCAGCAAAAGCAACATGGCTGCAGCCAGAAGGACGAACTTTCGTAGTTTAGAAATCCGCTCTATGACGACTCAAGTCACCGGCGAGGTCCGGGCTGATATCGCGCAGGCGAAAACACCATTGGCCGTCGATGCATTCGAAGCTGTCGTAGTAATGTCCGATAAAAATCGGCTGCAGCGGAAAGTCTGGGGGTACTGCTTGATTCACAGTGATGTAAGACTGGGCTGTTGCACTGTTGCCATCAGCACTTACCTCAATCTGCACATTGCTCATCACATGTTTGGTATTCGGCTTACCGTCGTAGAGAATGATGTTGCGTAAGGTACTCATCACTTCATCAACACCGGTATCACCACCCGACGGATCTCCACGAACCAGCCATGTGCCCTGGCGAAACAATTCCGCAAACCCCTGTAAATCGCCGGCATCAATGCGATAACAATATTCGTTCATTAAAGTGAGAATGCATTCCTGAGCGCTGTTCATGGCTGGACTCCTGCGACCGGACTGGCTACAAGCCTGACTTGCCAGCCTCACGTTGCATGGGCGCATACTCGTTAAAGCGTGGCCCACCTGGCATAGCACCCGACGTAATGCCGGCATCGGTCGTCAGTGTATGACCATTGGTGTAACCAGACTCATCACTGGCAAGCCACAACGCTGCATTGGCCACATCAATTGCAAGCCCTGGGCGGCCAACCAGAGGGGATTCATCCTTCAACATCTGAGTTGCCTCATCGATGGCGGTGTGATCTTTTAGATAGGCGTCAGCCACCATGGAGGTCGCCATGCTGTAAGGTGCGATGGCATTCACACGAATACCGTTGCCGCACAGTTCAGCACCCACGTTCTTGGTCAGGCCAACCACGGCGTGCTTTGCCGCCGCGTAGGCGTGCGGACCCAAGCCGCCAGTAACACCTGCGACGCTGGACATACTGATAATTGAACCTGAATTCTGTGGCTTCATCACACGGGCCGCGTGCTTCATGCCAAAAAACACGCCATTAAGCAAAATCGCGAGTGTGGCGGACCATTCGGGCTCCAAGGTGGTGTCTATCGGCCCTATCGCACCCACAATGCCGGCGTTATTAAACATCACATCAAGGCGCCCAAATTCTTTTACAGCCAGATCCACGAGGTTTGCCACATCATCTTCCACGGCCACGTTGCATTCCGCGAACACTGCGCCGGCACCAAGCTCTTTGGCCAGCGCCTGACCCGCTTCGACTTGAATATCCCCAAGCACAACCTTGCAGCCTTCTTCAGCAAAGCGGCGTGCACTGGCCTCGCCAATGCCGCTGGCAGCTCCTGTAATTACCGCTACTTTTCCTTCCAGACGATCGCCCATTTTTTTCTCCCAACTGTGTCAGTGTTATTTTCGATTCCGATTGATGGCCATGAATAACTGATGCCTCAGAGAGGGTTATTGCGTTGCAATCTACTTAAAAACGTCGCGACGACGATACACCAGATCCTGGTCTCCACGGTGCCCGGCGAGTTCAGCCGGAATATCTGCAAACCCCTGGGTAGACGGTGACTCTGTTCGCATCCAGTCTGTTAAGCCAGTGCGGTGGCTAATCTTCCAGGTACCTTGCCGTTTTTGAAAACGATCGAGATAGCGACCACCCACCAGAAAGTCCATCTCTGTGTCGTAGGCATTGTCGGCGGCCATTGGGTCGCCCAACGCACGCATGCGATGATACGCCGTAAAATAGGTTTCCGCGTAAGCATTGTCACCTTCAATTTCTATAAATATATTGCCCAACTGGTGATGTGTTCGCGTGTGGGTGTTAAGCACATCGAACGCGTAAGCTACAAAGTCTTGTGGCGCTCCTGGCCTGGAGGGCAACGACGGGTCCGATGACGGCCCAACAAACCCGTGAGCATGCTGAGAATCAAGGTGAAACACCGAGCGCAGCATAGCCTCGTCCAGGCGGTCGATCGCTCTGGCGTAGGTCATGATAACGTCAGAAATAGCCTGTTTATCCAGCACCTCAGTGAGTTGTTGCTCGCTCATGGTCATCCTCGCACGTGGTTGGCGCACACCCTATGGTACGTAGAGCGTGCACCGATGCATAGCTACTCAGTCAGACGCAGACGCCTCTAGTTGTCGAAGTTGTAGGTAAACTCCAAACCCCAGGTGCGCGGTGCGCGCGGCGATGCATACGCCCAAAGACCGGACACATTCAGGCCGTGCGCGTACGCGTCTTCATCGGTCAGGTTACGACCGTACAGACTAAATTGCATATTGTTGATCGCGTAATTGATCGACATATCTATCAGGTGCTGGTCATCATTTTCCAGCTCCGCCCGGTTGGTCTGCTCAACGAAGTGGCTTCCCAACAAGCGATACGCACCACGCACCCAGGCCTGGCCACCGGCCACGTCCCACTCATAAGTCGCGTCTACCGACCCAGTGAATTCGGGCGCCCGGCGGAATTCAAGACCGCTGTTATCAACAATACCGAAACCGTCGTTGAAGGTGAACTCATCGTATTCAGAGTCAAGATAGCCAAGGTTGGCACGCACACTCAAGCCTTCGGTCACGATGGCTTGCAGTTCAAGCTCTATCCCTTGCATGGTGGCGGTCGCGGCATTGAATACAGAAATTCTTTGCCCGGTAGCTCCTTCAGATGGCAACCCGATTTCCTCCTGCTTGTCCTGATAGTCCATATAGAATATGGCGCCGTTCAGTCGCAATGAGCCTTCTGACCATTCGGATTTAAAACCCAGCTCATAATTGTCTACAGTTTCGGGATCGTAAGGAATTCTGGCAGATTCCTGGGTATCAACACGACCATTGAAACCGCCGCTGCGATACCCTTTAGACCAGGTTGCATAAACCATCGCATCATCGGTGGCCTGGTAGCGCACACCGACTTTAGGCGTAAACTCTTCCCACTCGGCACTCGGGTGGTCTGGTGCAGTGGACAAGTTACCGGTCTGCTCTGACAACTTCTCGTCTTCGGTGTAACGGCCACCCAGAGTCAAACTCCAGCGATCATTAAGCGCGTAATCGCCCTCAAAGAATAATGCCAGAGAATCTGTTTCCTGATGCGTGTTTTGCGGAATATCAACCACAGTATCCGGCACTGAGAACGTGATCCAGCTACGCAGTCGGATATCGTATTGCGACTCCCATATGTAGCCACCCACTACGAATTTTAAAGGCCCACCGGCATCATACGTAAAGCGCAACTCATGACTCTGTTGCTCGTACTCAGCCGGGCGGTCTGTGCCAAACAACATAAGCGGCTCAGCGGCCCAGTTAGACACAATAGTTTCTTCGGTTTCGTAACTGCCGAAAATGTAGTTCATGCGCAGGCTTTCAGAGATGTCCCATCGGGCTTCCAGGATGTGCGTTTCGGCGTCGAACGTCGCATCAGGTTCTGTGGGAATCAGGTCTGCGATTGGCGACGTCACAATACCGGTAGGGCTCATGCTTGCCGTAGTGGGCAGAAAGAACTGTGTATTAACGGCAAATCTATCGCCAGAGCTGGGTGTGGTCACAGACTGCGCGCACAAACCAAACGCACCGCAGAACAAGGTATCCGGTTGCGCTACGTTAAGCAGCGGCGGTGTGTCCTGATCCGTTTGCTCATTTTGATACGTGTATTCGAACTCTAGGTCTTCGGTGGCATTGAACAGAAAATTAACGCCCAATGACTGATAGTCCACCCGACCCCTATCCCTGCCGGTTGCCGTTTCGGTAAAGTAGCCTTCCTGCTGCTCATTCTTGGCCGCACTCAACTTCACAGCCAGGTTGTCGGTGACACCAAAATTAACCACGCCGTCCAGATAGTAGGTATCGTAATCACCAAAACCCGCACGAAACTTTCCGCCAAGTTCGCCGGTTGGTCGTGTACGGTTTACGTTGATGGTTCCTCCAATTGTATTACGACCAAACAAGGTTCCCTGAGGACCGCGCAGTACCTCGACCGAGGCTAAATCAATACTTCGTAAAATTGCGCCGCTGTTGGCACCGATAAACAGACCGTCAATCGTCACACCAACCGCCGGCTCGAAGTTCTTCTCGACATCGGCCACGCCAATACCACGGATGTACATAGCGGCGTTACCACCCGGGCCTTGCGAGGTATCATCGATGATCAGGTTGGGCGACATGAACGCCAGATCCTTGATGTCTCTGGCAAAGCTGCGTTCTATTTCAGTTTGGCTCAACGCGCTGACAGACAAACCAACATCCTGCAGGTTTTCCTGACGTTTGCGGGCCGTGACCACAATTTCCTCAAGAGCCCCTTCAGCGGCGACGCTGAGCTGCGGTATCACGGTGCCGACGCCCGCGGCTGCGATGGCGAGCGCGGTGCTGATCATTGTCTTTTTCATGCTTGTTCTCCGGATTAAATCGTATTTAGTTTGTTACTAATTCAGCAGGCGCTTCATTCACGTCTGCATCGGGTGCCGACAACACGGCGCCAGGAATAGGATTAAAGTAGTGAATCTTGACCTTACGTTCCAGAATCTTCCAGCCACTGTCTTCGCAAGTGAGAGTGTCGGAATAGGTTGCGCCAACAATAGTGCACACCGTTTCACCTGCGAGCAGCCCCATACAATCCACGTCACACACTGATGTGGCCAAAACATTGCTTTGAAAGTCGATGCGCAGGTTAGTAGTCAGATGATGCGACTCGCCCCAGGCCGGCCATAGAACGTCGTAAATCGCCTCGCGAATCCCTTGGTGGCCCTCAAAACGGCCAAAGGGCGGGCCAATGTCCCAAACACAGTTTTCGGACCATATGCTTAGGAAGCGATCGAAATCGCGCTTGTCGAAGCCATGACAATAATCAGATGCTAAATCCCGAATAGCCGAGCGCGCTTCCAGTTCGGTAATTCGTCCGACAAGTTCCGCTATTGTGTCGCTGTTTACAGTCATATCACCCTCAACGGTGCAATGCACCGCCACATGTAGCAGGTTCAAGAGTAAAGCGGGTTACAGCTATGCTTATGTTTCTTGTTTGCGTCCAGCAAGTGTATCTTAAACATTATTCAAGTCAACAAGCAATAGATGGTGTTCGAATAACAGGCTAGCCGGCAAAACAGGGCGTGGTATGGCTCTACATTTAGGAGGCTTAGAGCGTAGGAGGCTTAGAGCGCCCCAACGCGCTTAGGGACTAGTCGTTATCACTCAGAAAAAAGTACAGGAAACCACCCAGGCACATCAAACCCAGCGAAAACACCAGCACTTTATGATTGTTAAACCAGTTGTCGGCGTTTGCAGCACTGGCGGCCAGCGGCTCCCAATAGAACGTGGTGAAACCCAGGATCGCGACCAGCAACGCCGCGAAGGTAAACCAGGTTTTTACCTTGCCGGATAAGCGATACAACTCACAGACAGCCATTATTCCGAACAAAGCCAATGGCACGTACAGAAACATAAGCGGCCCCCACAGACCGAAAAACAGCGTACTCCATGCAACAAGGCTCAGCGCTTGTGCATTGGTCCTGGCCCAGCTGTGCAGAGCAAATGCCGGCGCAGATGCAGCATCCATCGGCGCAGCGTAAAGAGACGACGGCTTACTGTATGAGCCAGCGCTTGATTGTTTGAACAATGACTGCTCGCGCGACTCTCCGTCTGCTTGCTGCTCTTTCGCGCCAAGCGGCATGAAAACGAATTCGCCACCTTTGTCTCCCACGTGTCGCAGTGGCGAACCCTGCGGGGTCTGGTCCGCGTTATTCGCGGTGACAGTTTTCACGTACTGAACCAATTCAGACACACAAAAGGAGTTGTCGGTTTGACTGCGCAGGTAATAGATCAAACTTTCGCTGAACGGGCTGTTCTTACCGGGCTCGCCATCGGCAACCACTTCGTTGCGACCCGATGCCAGGCCCCAACGCGACGGAATCTGACTGACACGCTGATGGTAGCTACTGCCGCTCCCGGGCGACCCAATGGATCGCGACTGCCCAAACAGGCTGCCTGAGAAACACGCGTCGGCAATCATAAATGTGTGCAGCGAGGGAATCGCTCGAATGGTGTTGGATATCTCGGAGTTTGGAATATAGTCACCTATATTACCTTCCTTTGCATCAACCGGAATCCAATACCCCTGTTTGAAGTCGTCATCGAAATGCCCGTGCCCACTAAAAAAAATCAGCACGCTATCCTCGGGCTTCACACGCTTTACCAAGCGGCGAAATTCTGCAAATATTCGCTCTTCAGTGGCTTCAGCATCTGTGATCAAACACACGTTCTCAGCGGCGAAGCCATAATGAGACTGCAGCACTTCGCTTATGTCAGAGGCATCCTTCACTGCATTGTGCAATGGCGTGCAATCTTGATAGGCATCAATACCTATCGCAAGCAGGTGTCGCTGACCGGGCAGGCGAAACCCGGGTACATCAACGTCGTCTTCTGTATCCCATACCGGTGCACGCGTGTTGGTCATTGATCTATCAGCCTGATTGGGTATTTTTTATGCTTGGCGTAGAATACACCCTCGATTACGCCGGAGAAACCTCACATGGCAGATACTGCAAAATCTGCGGCCAGTGATATGGCCGTTTTCTCTTCAAGCCACGCAGTGCAATTCCATGGTGGCATCGGCTATACCTGGGAGTGCTTTGTTCATCTGTTTTTCAAGCGACAGATGCACAACCATATTCTGTACGGTGACGGCAAATACCAGCGCGCAAAATTGGCCGAGATGCTGATTGATTCAGCCGCTTAAGCTTACAGCGCATCCACCAGGGTGCGGCCTATCAGCTGATTTGACGCATAAATAACACCCTGGTGATTCATAAAGGTTGACGCCCGGCGATTAAGCTCAAGAGCCTGGCCGTGAATATTGCTCACCCAAGCCCCTGCCTCACTGGCGATACACGCAGTGGCTGAGTAATCCCAGATACTGCCGCCTCCTGCTTGCGTTTTTGGGAGCTTAAGGTAGCAAGCTGCCTTGGAGCCCAACACGTGGCAGGCGTTTTTCACGGCGCCATTTCCATTCACCAATCTACAACCATCCAGACCCAATCTCTGTGCGCATGCTTCAAGTGCACTGATTGCGTCATCGTATTGCTCATGTTCAGCGAAGCTTGAGTCTGCGAAAACCATCAGCGGCTCGCCAGAGTTGAGTGCCAAGTGATTCGCGTTGAATTCAACCCTGTTGCGATAGGCCCCCTTCCCGCTGACAGCATGCATCATGGTTGATTCTACGGGGTCATAGACAACACCTATCAAAGGGTGGCCGGATTGTTCCACCAATGCGATTGAAACAGCATAGCCCGCCCTACCCTCAACAAACGCCAGGGTTCCGTCCAGCGGATCCACACACCAGAAATACGGCTTGATTAAGCGCTCTGGAGTAACACCTTCCCCTGCGATACCGGAACTGGCATGCGTAGTCTCTTCGCCCACAAATGCAATATCCCACTGGCGCGACATCGACTGCAGGTGCTGGCGAATGATGGCTTCACTTCGAATATCCACCTCGGTAACAATCTGCGACGCATCACTACTGCCTGACTCTTTGAAGCCGGCATTGATCGTGCAGTGCGTACTGCGTCGAATGAACTCGCCTGCGTCCTGTGCCGCCTGCATTGCCCCATCGCATAATCTCTGCAGCGGCAGCAAATTCTGGCTCATGTCGGCAGACTGTCGATAACACGCCAAGTGAGCTTTTCGCTATAGCTGTTAATTTTCCAATGCCCGGGACTCCAACCTTTCAGAAAACGATGGAAGTCTGCCCAGGCCACCGCGTACAGCTCGCGCCATTCTGCTTCCAGTTCACTCGAATCAACACTGGCGTGCTTATCG
Source organism: Gammaproteobacteria bacterium (assembly GCA_030429735.1). Taxonomy (GTDB): domain Bacteria; phylum Pseudomonadota; class Gammaproteobacteria; order Pseudomonadales; family JAUIET01; genus JAUIET01. The sequence continues at coordinate 374,830 of JAUIET010000002.1, read as the reverse complement.
ATTACACACTGCATAAGCGCTTCAAAATACCAATCCAGTAATGTGCTCTCCAGCGCCTCACAGTCATCCTCGCCAAGACAGCTACCAATAAAATAAGCCACGTCTTTCATACCGCAGCCTTTGCCAACGTACTGAAAATCCACAGCGGCTACTTTGACAGCCGAGCTGTCCGCGCTAAAACAGAAATTAGCCAGCTTGGCATCACCGTGCACCAAGGTTTGGTAGCGGCATTGTCTCAATGTTTGGTCGATCAGCGGTGCCGCTTGTTGCAGCGCCGTGTCGTCCAGGGCCGCCAATTCATCCGGACGGGTATCCAAATGCCAATAGGTACCGCATTCCCACAGCCCCTCACAGGAACTTCCCAGAAATGTGGCATGAAAGCTTGCCAACCAGCTCAGGCAGGCCCGTATGTCGTCCATGCCAACACGCTCCTTTCGACGCGGAAAGCCGACTGCGTCCAGATCTGTTAGCACCAACACGGTTTCGTTATTCAATACATCCACAGCCAGACAATCCGCGACCGTACAGTCACTATCGCACTGATCAGCGTACTCCTTATACCAACAAGCCTCCACCTGGTAAGAGCGTATTTTCCGCTGATGCGAAAGCCCGGTGTTCCAGCCACGCGGGTGCGTAGCCGTTTCTGGCAGTTTGATGTGCTTGAGAACAACAGACTTATGCGCACCATCTTTCAATTCAAGGCGAACAATCTCGCCGTAGCCACTCCATAGCGATTGAAGCACGGTGGTGCGACCAAGCGCTTGTGCGCCTGTTATTGAGAGAACTCTTTCGATTACATCCGTATGCATTCCACCCATACATCACAACGCGGCTGCCCATCTAAATACACTATGCGTCATTAATCACATAGTGCGCGACCACAACCATCTTTTCAATCGCTGCGATCGAATTCGCGGGCAGGCGCAACGACCATGTTTCAAAGCCAAATTCCATCCCGCTGAAGCTGGCCTTCCACAATCCGGTTTCCGCGTCTTGTGTGAACCGGTTGTCCGCTTCAGCCACGTCCGGTTGTTTGTCATCGGTCAAGCCCGGCGATTCCAGCTCCAGTACAGTGTTTTCGAGCGCACTGCCGCCAAGCGCATACACTTCCACCCTGGAGAAATGCGACAGCCGCCTTCGTGTTGCAAATGGCAGGTACTGATCGCTCATTGGCAGGCTCAGTGAACGCAAGTCACTGCTTGACGCTGCGTTCGCCTTGAAGGCCAGCCATTCGCCGGGCCATACCTGTTCCGGGTCGAGGAGAACCGGCAATTCACCGATCGACTGGATAAACTGATCGGATGATTCGGTCAGTTTGTGGGTCACTGTGTCACGCCAGGTCTCACCCGCCTCACCATCAGGATTGACCATATCTTCGGCGGACTTCGCCGTGTAGTTGAGGTGCAGAATCACGTCTGAAATCGATCCATAATCGAATTGCGCGATTTCGGGGGGTGCAAGCTGGAGCTTCCAGCTACTGATGGCTCCCTCACCTTCAAACGGCAAATAACGCTCGTCGCGAAAATCGAACTGGAAAGTACCGGTGTCATTTTGCGCGCTACTGGTGGCAATGCGTTGCCCGGCAACCGTCGGCAGTTGCTCCAGATCTTCATCGCCGATCTGACGTCGCAAGCGGCTGTTAATAAGCGTAAGAGTACAGTTTACCGAGGTGTATGGCCCAACGATGGCCGGAATGCTGATACTCACACTCTTTATTCGGCGGCAATAATGCCCCGGATAATCGAAGTCAAAGACATACTCTGGAATATCCAGCTCACAAAACCCCATGTTTTTTAACGACAGCAGCGCGGTCGGGTTTAGCAGCAAGACGGAAACAGATTTTCTAAGCTCGAGATCGCGTGAATTGTGATTGATATAGCTTTCTTCCATACGGCGCAGGTCAAGTGCCAATTGCTCACCGGCGCTCAGACCTTTGTGCAGGCCGTCCCAATAGCCGTAGTTGATAAAGCTCGCGGCTGGCTCGGCTAATTCATGCCGGTAGGAGAGCTCGGCTTTTCGTGCCATGTCATAGGCAATCTGATAGGCCTGAAAATACAAGGTAGACAACTGCTGTTGAAGCCAGTAATACAGCTCGCTATTGGAAAATTTCGAGCGCAGGAAGTTATCAGCCTGCCGAGAATGCTCAAGCTGAGTTTTACTTGTTTCCAGGTCTTTCTCGGCAAATGCAACCCGAACTTCCGCGGCAACAATTTGCTGCTCCAGCTGTGTGATGTCTTTTTCAACCGTTTCAAGTTGAAGTTCCCATTCCATTTCGCGACGCTTCCAGGATGCATTGGTACCTGCCAGTCTGGCATTGAAGCTATGCTGGGAAGCGGCTGCATTAAAAGCACCCGCCAACCCTGCATACACGTTGCTCATATGCGAGCCACCAAACGTCGCGCCTGACAGGGTACCTACCGTTGTATCGGGTATCGAAGCGACGATTGAACTCATCACCTGATAGGCATTCGCCGACAGCGAAAACTCCTGCGCACGGTAGTCCTGAGCCAGTTGTTCCTGCTCTTCTTCGATAAGACCATTGCCCAGCAGTACCTGATAATGATTTCGAGTGACCAACAGTTTGTCCATCGACTTTTTGGTGGCCGATAACACTTGCCGCGCCTCATCCAGGGCAATGTTTTTCTGTTCTTCTACCAGGTCGGAAATAATAACCTCGCTGTTTGATCGAATGGCAGCCAGCTGTTCAGCCTCGTTTTTCTCGATCGCAGACAACAGCTGTGCGCCTAGTTGGCGTACATCGGCCAAAAAGTCATTGGACCGGGCCAACATGTAATTGAAGCGGTACAGTGGCCGCCCGTTGGCGCTGAGTCCGGCCAGCACGTCACCAATGCTGACGCCTGCGGCTGTTGCCCGCACAAGCAATGCCGGGTCGATCGGAGGTTGGAACAGGGCCAGCTCGCGTACAAGTCCATCAATGTTCATGCAATGTCGTATTTTGAATAAGCGATCGGCGACAGTGTCCCAGTACGACAACATGCGATCATTTTGCGGAATGCAAAAAGTCAGAATCTCGCCGAGAAAGCCTATCGCCTCATCATCTCCAATCAGTTCCAGTATGCTGTCGAATGCAGGGCTCGGGTTGCTGCTGATAGCCGGCTGATCCAGTATTTCGGCAACGGTCTTTCGTTCTTCAATTTCGACGTGCTCGGGAACAAGCGGCTTGTTGCCAAGCATTTGCGCAGCCAGTACGTACAGCTGCATGGCCTCGTTAATACTCTCCCGCGTGTCCTGGCGGAAAAGCGAGTCACCCCACGCCAGCAGGTTGTCAAGGTAGCGCATAATCACATAGCGCATGTAGGCAACAACTCTGGTTTGTGCAATTGCATGGGGATTAAACGGATGTTCCAGCCATTGCTGGTACTGCGCAGCAAACTTTTCGGGGCTGCCGAAGAATTGCTCTGCATTGCCCGATAAGATCTGATCATGAGTATTGGCAAAGGTTCGATAGCGCCAGACTCGCGAGCCGCCAGTTCCCTGAGTACAGGTTGGATCAAATATGTAATGAAACCAGTCCCTGGCCCGCTCAAACTGCTGATCCTGCATAAACCGTGTGGCAACCAGCATCGGTATGTAAAAAAACATTTCGTTGTTGTACATGCCATACGGATGGCTAAGATTAAAATCAATCCGTTCTATGGGGTATTCAAGCGCAACAGAATCCGTCGGCTGGTAAAGACTGTCGAAATCATAGCTCGAATTAGGCGTTCGCTGCTGCTTCAGGTCCTCGTCGTCATCAAGCCCGGACGCCGCATCGGGCTGATAAAAGCGGCTGGTGCCTTTTCGCAATAACTGTCGCGTATAGAGGCAGCTGTACGCATGATACAGGGGCGAAAACTGAAACTCGCTATCGGACCCTGAGTTGTTCAGATCTGGTAAATGCAAGATATCGGGCAAAGTCCATCTGCCGGGTTCGGCCTGTGTGAACTCGTAGCCACGATCGTCATCATCAGCCTGGATCAGATCAAGTAAAGAATCGGCCGCCGGCCATCTGATATGAAACCCGCCGGGCTGCAACACCTGCTGAGCCGGCTGATACATCACCTGATCTTCCACCACAGACAGGGCTCCCTGCGCCGGCGAATACACACTTGGCACGCGGTGGCTGACACGCAAATTGCGACTTGCCGAACGCAATGGTCGATATCTGGCAGATGTGGCCTGTACCAGGCGGCTGGAGCGCGTGTCGGAAGAACGTGAGATCACTTGTCTGGAGACAACTGGCGTCGCACTCTGTTTTTCGACCAGATAACTGGTTTTCGAATCGCTGTAAACGAAAGGTTTACCGGAACGGCGACCGTTTCCGTGACTGGAAAACACCACGCGGCCCGTATCGCTTTGCGAACTATCAAGTAAGGAAATATCGGTCGTTACAGTTGTACCCAACCAGGCAAAGGATTTTTCGGTAAGCGCCAGGCCAGGCTCTTTAATCTTCCAGCTGTTGTAGTCTGATACCGCGTTGACCACCTCGGTTGGCCCCGCGCTTAACAGAACCAGATGATTGGCATCACTCACAGTTCGACTGCTCTCGGGCGAACAATTGTCACCGCATTCACCAATATAGAACTCGCCAATAAACTCCAGTTCTTCGGTTTCATCCACCGGATCATTATCATGAATGATCAGGTTCACATAGCGGTGCTTGTAGCTGACGCTGACCACCAGCTCGTCACGTTTGAACACAGATTCACACACGATGTCTGCGGGATTGACACCGTACACATAGGACGACTGGCTGTTGATTCTAAACTCAGAGGATTTGACCGGGCTCCAGGACGCGTTTTCCAATACCGACCAGGCCAATTGAATTTGAAAATACTCAGCGAATTTCCGATTCAGCGCAAGATGATAGCGCCGCGCGTCAACAGCCGCTTTCGATATACGCAATTCTCGCTCGGCATTGGCGATTTGCCTGTCCCGGTCGGAATCGTTCAGAGGAAGAGAATTGGCCTCCTCAAGCTCAATGTAGGCAACCCGAAGCCGTGTATCTTCCCAATACTCCAGGGTATCTTCAAGGGCTGCAATATATTGCTTGGCCAGACTTTCTTCAGCCTCGTATTTTTCTTCATCACGAAATTCTTCAAGGATCAGCCAGTACAGGTACAGTCGCCCGTTGTGGAATACCGGCAGCAAATGGTCTGCATTAGCGTCAATATTGACTTCTGCCCAACCGGACCATGACTGCTGAGAAAACTTGGTGTGATAGAGTTTTCTTGGCTCGCCGCGGGTGCGCGCAAAAAAATGGTAGCTGCCGTTCTGTTCCCCTTCACAGAAGGCACAGAATTCAAGGTTAGACATTCGGTGCAATTGACGGGCGTAATCCAACACCGCTCGTTCCACATTGTCTGCCGTTAACTCCGACTGCATTAACTGCGACTCAAACGCTGTGAACAGCTCGGTTTTATTGTGTCTGAGTTCCGGCTCTATCCAGTTTTCGGGGTAGAGAAATACTTTTCGGTTCGCTTCCCAAACTCGATAGTTTTTTCGCCACTCCCAACCCTGCTGATCCAGCTCTGCAAAGCTAAAGCCAGGCTCCATCGACAGGAGAATACGCTGTACTAACTGCTGAGCGGCAGCGCTGGCCTGTACAATTCGTGAGGTATCAAAACAAGCACTCATTTCCGGGTCGATCAGAAAATGGTTATAGATAGCCAACTCGTCGCTTAGACCCTTGAGTGCACCTGTGCCGTGATCCATCAGCCATGTGAGTAAGGCATCGCGTTGTTTTTCGCGCAAACCATCGTGCAGTTGCGCAGACACCGACAACCAGGATTCATCGGAGTACAACGCAGCCAACGCTTCTTTTGCAGTCTCGAACTGTTCCTTATCCTTGAGCGACCACAGTGTCGGCGCGTCAACATTAAGTGTATTCGCCATGCGCATGGCCTGGCCCAGGTCCAGGTAGCCGCTCTGCTCCATGAATACCTCAGTACTTTCCCAGGCGAAACACCCCTTACTCAGCAGATGCTCAACATCGGATTCCAACCAGTCCGTTGCATTGGCCACAAGCGCCGGCACATCGGAATAAGCCGGTAAATCGTCCACCCAATCACCCAGCAGGTCCGGCAGTTGGGTATCGTCACAGCATTCAAAGCTGATTTGCATTAAGGCCGCCAGATTACTGAGGCCGGACATGTATTTTTTCGCCTGGCCAGCGGTTGGCAAGGCAGCAAACAGCAATCGGGAGCTGCTGTCAGCGAGTTGTGCGAGTTTGTCGAACCTGGCTGCGGGCACACCAAGTGCCGTAGACAGGGTTAACTGCTTGGCCAGCAATGTGAAACGATCCAGCAGATCAGCAGCAGTGCTTGAGATCACTACGTCTATGTTCAGCGCCAGAGACTGTGGTCGCCTGTGAATCAACTCTAGCGCCAGGTCGGCATCGATGGCGAAACTCTGTGTGAGCTTGTCCACCAGCACCTGTATTTGCCTGGCTCTGGTTTCACTGGCCTCGGTATGGAATCCACTCGGAAAGTCGAGAGTGACAGTAGAGGTTTCAAGACTGCTCGCATCATGTAAACGTAATTCCTCTTCCTCACGAATAAGTGCAACCTCATTCACCAGCTGAGTGCATAGCGGTTCCAGCACGCCCCGATCAAACGGCGAACCGGGCTCCGGTTCAGTGAGCCAGTGATAGGCATCAACCAGGTCAATGTTAAAGTGCGCCAGTTGCTGCAGATATTCCCAAATCACCATGGGCGTAATCGGCGTACTCCAGGGCAGATTGGTGACTTCAGCCAGTTTCCCGGCGTCTGCGTCGGCAATTCCAAACAATCGAGCGAACTCTGCGCTACGCTCCTCTTCCGGCAGCGCCCATGCTGCTTCCATAGCCGCTAAACTGATAGCCGATTTCTGGTAAAGCAAAGCAGCTGCAGCCAGCTCAGCCACCAGCGTTACCGGGGTGTCGTTTACCAGAGCAAGTAAGCCGTCCAACTCGGAGATCGAGAAACCCGTGTACTGTCGCAATCGACCAAGACGATGTGCGCGATCAAGCACTTCGGCGCTAAGATTGATCATGCGGCCGTCTTCGCCAAAATGATTGGTACCGGCGGGGTTTACAAAACGGGACGCAAACAGTTCCTGCAGTTCATTAAAACTCAAATCGGTGCGCGTCATGACGCTGTCGATGCGGTCTGCGCCTATGAACTCCGCCAAATCATTGAAGCCCCAATAGCTGGCCAGTAGCAGTCGCTTGGCGGCGGTATCATGCATGGGCACGGCAACCAGTGTCGCCTGCTTTGCTGACAGCTTGAGATACTCCGCGGCGGCATCAAGTTGTACGTCGTTGTTGTAATGCCTGAGTTGGCGCAGCAGTTGATAGCGAGAAACGCCGGACTGCAGGAGGTACGCGCGACTGTGCTCCAGTTCATAGTCAAAAGGCAGTGCCCACGGGTACACCTTGTTTTGCAGCTTGGCATACGCTGAAACATCCGTGTTTTCGGGTTCAGCGGCTATCTGCTCCGCACTGCCCAAAGTTTGGGGCGCAAAACCGGGCTGGGGCTTAACCGCGTTTTCAAGCACTTCCAGCACAAGATCGATATAGGGCATCACTGTATCGCTGTTCGCACACGACACCTCGATCCGCTCTATCTCCGGGCGGCGTTGCGCCAACAACTCTCGACCGTTCAATCCCGCACTGTTCGACGCCCGTTCAAGAAACGCCAGCAGATCCACCAAGTAGGCCGCGGGGCTCAGCGCCGATTGGCAGTGAACGCAATACTGAAGGGAATACGGTCCGTACAGTTCCTCGTAAGCGGATCGCAGCGGTTGATGAGTATTCAGCCGCGACATCACTGATGGCAACACGGCAAGGTTCTGGCCATTCAGTTGCGCGTGATTCTGTGCGATATCCGCAATTTGGCCGGCCATCTGACCCTGTGCGGATGCAAACACGGCGTCTACCGTGCGCGTATCGCCCAGCAGAGGTGTATACGCCTGGCGGAAAGCGGACCGGCCCAGCCTGACAATCTGCGCCGGGTGCTGAATACCCGCATCCCATAACGCGTCAACCACTTCGAATCTGCCTGTCCCCGGCGCCACGCGATACAGGTTCTCGAGCCTCTGCATCTCCAGGAGCTGATTGTCAGACACCTTAAGGTTCTGCCGGGCATAGTCTCTTATCGAGTCTCGGCCCAACACAAAGTCAGGGTGTTTGCTCAGCATGGTTTTAATGGGGCTTTTGGCAGACGCGCGCTTGCTTAGCCATTTCTGAGCAAACACCTGGTCAGGGAGAGTGGCCTCCACGTTTTGCAGCATTGCGTTAGCAAGTGTTTGCATTCTGGCTGCTTGAGTATCACCTGCGAGGGTAGCGGGTAACTGTATTTTCGATTGGCGAATAATCTGCTGCCAGTCTTCTCTGCTCAGCGTCGCGTAGGCTTCCACGCGATGGGTTTTCAGGAAGGTTTGTGCGGTAGCCAATAGCTTCATCTGACCACCTACAAGCCGGCTTGCACGCTGAATGTGACGTAGCTTGTCTGCTACGACGCTGGTCACTCCGTCAGCCTGATCCAGCCGGCGCCAGGCTTCTGCCGTATTTCCCAGTGTCAGAAAGTGCGCTGCCACCGCCGATTTCTGGGCTTTAGAAAGCCCGGCAAGCTTGTAAAAAGAGTGCTCGACCCGCGCATCATCGGCCACATAGCTTGCGCGTTCCGACCGGGTCAACGCCAGAAAACGTTCAACATCGAACGATGGAATCAGGTTGGCAGTGATCGCCTGTTCCATTACATCTCGCACCATCGCTTCAGGCTTGGCCAGCAGGGCTTGAGTATTGGCGATGTGCCCCGAGCAGATCAGGGCAAAAAAGAAGGCGCTGTAATCGGCTTTGCTTTTAATGCCGCTTTTAATGACATCCTGCCTTGCCAGTTGCGCGGCAACAAACTGAGCAATTGAGACAAACTCAAGACCGGAACGATTAGACAGCAGCGCGAGATCCTGCGCATCAAGGCAGTCCCAGCCTTTGCCTTCCATAAAGGGTGCCAACTTGGCCGCCACGTGCTCAAACTGCGACTGACCGCGATAACGATCGCTGCTAACCGATAAGTCAACGTTAAGCTCATGCGCAGCCTCTACAAACAATGGCGAACTGACCAGCGGGGTTTTATCCCTGGCGGTTTCAAACACCCGCACAATCAGGTCTGCAGACGTTTTCGCAGAATCCGTCAGTTGTTCCTGTGTGTAGTCAATTCGATACTGCCCGGCGTCATTGGTTTGTATTCGCTTGAGAACATTCTCTTCACAGATACCGCGGTCATAAGCCACGACATAAACACCAGGAACAGGCTGGCCGTTTGCTTGCAGCACTTTGCCATGCACGCAGTATTGCGGTTTATTGCCTCCGTCTAAATCGGTCGATGGATCATCCGCGTTATCTGCGGGACCATTCGGTTGTTGCCCGCCCGAAACATCATCCGAGTCAAGCGAACCATCCATGCCGCCACCCGGATTATCGGAATCATCGGTAGTGTCAGAACCACTGGGGTCGATGTCGGGCGCAACACCGCCGGTGGTTATCAGCACCTGATAGGTTGTGGTGTGTTTTTGCTGAAATGTCGAGGCGGTATGTGATAGTTCTTCTCCGTCTTGACTGACCTGAAACCGCACCGACCGACGAACAATGTTCTTAAAAATACTATCCGGAATCTCCAGCCAGATAACACCCGCATTCGTGGCCTGTAATAGCTCGCTTTGCCACGTTTCCTGGCTCTTAAGTCTGCACGACATCTTCAATGTTGCGCGTGCAATCGCACGCTTATTGTTATCGCGTATTCGAAATTGTATTTTTGCCATGCTAATGCCTGCTTATTCCTTTATCTAATCTCAGCGACTTTTTCAAGTGTTTATAGGTTCTCTGTTTATTTACCATCACAAAGCAGCACAATGTTTCGGTACTCAACTCAGTTGAAGAAAAACCACTCTGACAAGTCAAAATTCACCCCGGGATGGAACGGTACTCCAGCGTGTCGGCCTCTACAATTTCTCCAACCAGCTCCGATTGCATCCACACTTCAATTACATCGGCACTATTGTTTCCAGCCAGAAAAACTCCTTTTTCATTACCCAGGAAATCCAGTTGGAATTGATCTTGGTTTAATCTAAAAGGGTATACGCCACTGGAACTCTCAAGTGGCGTATTTGTGAATACATTTCGCCAACCCGATTTTTCCCCTAGTACATGCTTCAGAAAGCCTTCCATGCCATTGGACGTTTCTATCAGATTCATGATAGATCTAATTAAATCATCACCTTCTCCGCCTCCACTCACAACACCCACCCCCTGCCAATCATTCCAACTCCCAATGCCAATGAAAAATGGTGACACCTGCTTTACCCCTCGTCTTTCTACACAGCCAATAAAATTCGAGCGACACTAAACCGGTTGCTGGTTACCAAAACCAATTTGTCGCATTTGACAATTTCTCGCTCACATAGTCATATCCCTGGACAGCTATTTCTCCGCCATACTCGCTGCCGTAGTAACCACCAACAGCACCCAACACAAAACCGCCCGCTGTAGCCGCAAGAGGAACTGTGACTAGCTCCTCAGGTGCCGCCGCCTGCGGACCAGCTTGCCCACCAACGAGTGCGAGCCCCCCGCCACTCACTGCTCCGGTTGCTATTCCAGTTACAATGCCGCCACCAATCTTTCCAACTTGTTTTGCAACCTCTCTACCCTTGCTTCCCTCTGGCGCCTGCGAGACTTCATACACGGCCCCCACACCTTCTACGACATCACCAATTGGTCCCGCCTTAGCAGCAATTGGAGTTAATGCAGCAGCTCCTGCACCTATGGTCGTGGCAATAGCTCTTCCGCTAGGCATGGAATTAGCGACATTTTTTAGCCATCTGGCAGGAGTCTTCATTAACGATTCCCTTACAGGTCCCTTTGGCCGCCCAGCAGCATCTAATGGCTGGTCTAATCTAGTTGAGATGCCGTCACGTCGTCGAACTGTTGTCCTGGTCTCAGCCGTCACGCCTTTGGCCCAGTTGTCAGCAGAATCGTATAAGCTTGATTTCAACGTGCCTTTGGCTCGAACATTTGGTTTGCCAGGTTCCGTTCGGGAAACAATATCATTGGAGCTTGGCGGCTTTATAGATTTGCCGGCCACAAAGTCGTCAACATTACTTTGATCAACCACATGAAAGAGGTCGGGTTCAACAGCCACGCCTGACAAGCTCGGGGTGTGCGCCGGGTCTAAAATAAGTGGTCTTTTTTGGTCCAAAAGCCCTGGGTAGGCCACTCCTTGATTGGGTCTAAACGCTGAACTGGGAACATCCTTAGCCTCAATAGCGGAGTGAAACTGCCCGGTATCTTTATTCACGTAGACAACATCCAAATAGACTGCCACCGCTTCCTGGGTTTTAGGGTCTATTGAGTAGGCGCGAACTTCGGTCAATGCTTTCGTTCCAGCAGGTGGATGACTGATAAGTTTCGCAGTTACATCATCTTTTTCATGACACCCGGATGGGTCGCTTTTGACTACAGGGTTATTTCTAACATATCTAAATACGTTTAGACCATCACCGATACCAATTGGATCGCAACTTATCCACCGAGTTAGAACATTGCACAGATACCTCGCCCCATGATAAGAAAACCCGGTTTCCTCGTCTCTCTCTTTCCCTGTATACCGATATCGTTTAGCGCTTGCTTCGGTTAGCTCTACGCCAAAATGATAAGCCGTAGTACCGTACGGGTGAAACTCTTCATAACTAATCAGGCGTACAGTACCGCCATTGGCTCCCTGCTCGCCAAGTTCGAGGGTTGCAGAGCCCAGATGGTTAGACAGCTGGTAGCGCACAACTGTTGAAAAGCCACTGCTACTGGCCTGATCTAAGGTTTTGGTTTCGAGTAAGGCAATCCGTTGCTGGTCATCCATTATGTGCAGTGTTTCACGCGCCAATACAACACCTGATGAATTTCGTTCGCGATAGATTTCCCAGCCGGCCAGATAAATCCGTTCCTTCACTGTCGTGCCGATGGTTTCAACGACTTTTCGTACCCGCTCACCACCAGCGCCATAGACGTAATAGGCATCGCCGCCACCTAGCAGATCAACGTGGCGAAGCTGTTCCGCAAAGTCCCAGTCCATTTGCGGAAGATGATTCATCGAGGTCATGCTGCCGTGCGCATTGTATGAATAGGTCTCATCCATAGGCTGCGTATCTGCACCAAGCGTGGTTGCTTCCAGCCGATTGTTTTCTGCAGCGTAATGGTACAGGCGCCGCCAGCCATTCGAGCTGCCTGAACGCTGGTGACTCATTTCTTGAATGTTACCAACTTCGTCATAGCGGAATGATTGGGTATAATTTGTGAGAACATTCGGGTCCAGCGGCGTCTGCAGCCGCTGCCAGCCGGCGTGACGATCAGTTTGGGCCTGCACCACATGCTCTCTGCCTGTTGCCTGAACCAGACGATAAAGTGGATCATACACGTAGCGTCTATGGCCATCGGTTTGTTCGCCACCGTGAATCACGCTGGTCTGAGCCAGATCACTGATCGCCGTGATATTTCCTACCGGGTCATAGGTATAGTTCAGGTCTTGCCAGACCTTGTTACCTTCTTTGCTGAGTACGCGTTTCAGTCTATGAGTATCATTCTCATATTCATAGTTACTGAGCACACCATTACCGTAGCGAATAGAAGTGCGCTGGCCTTTGGCGTTATATTCAATGTTGGCAACGTATTCAGCTTCTGAGCCACCATGCACGGCCGCAAACACGTTGTTCAAAGCACCTGCTTCGTTATAGGCATAGCGGGTTGTGCTTGCCGCAATATTCTGATTGTGTGGTGACGTCGCCTGTGTCACCCGGCCTAGCGCATCGTAAACAGCGGTAGTGGTAAAACGCTCATCCTCAAGTTGACTCTCTCGCCCGGCGCTCCAATCAACGCTGGTTTTGTATTCTCTGGCCAGCGCACTCGAAGAAGACAGAACATTGCCTTTGAAATCGACCTCATGGATCTGCGAGTGCCCGGCCTGATCAAACGCCTCAATTGCGGTGTGCAGAAGATTCAACTCCCTGAGATCGTCGGCATCGCTGACATCGTCATCGACGTAGATTTGCAGACCGATCGTCTTCCACGAAGCACCTTCTTTTACCAGATTGGCCAGAGGGCGATTGAGCTTATCGTAAGTGTTTTCAAACTCATGATCGCGGCTATCCCAACTGCGCACCACTTTCCCTAGAATGTCCGGTAGCGTCCACATTTCTCCGCCGTCCATACTGTGCTGATACAAGGCAGGTTTGGGGTTGTCTTCATCAGGAGGAGGTAACATGTTGTAGCGGTAACTCATAACCGTATTCTTGCGCGCGTCAACAGCACAGCTCATATTGCTTTCAATATCGAGACACGTCTTGGTGATGTAGTACTCATCCACTGGTGCACTAGAGCCGTCCGCCGGCAATTTACGATTATGAGCAATCGTTAAAACCGTTCTGCCCAGCGCGTCGGAATGTGCTGTGGTTGGCGTCGCCACATGCATTTCGGTAATCGCAGACGCACGATGATTTTGCTGTTGTTCGTATAGCGTTGAGCCGTAGTGTCCGTCCACACGGGCCTGATACCAACTGGGGCTGACTTCCTCAACGGCCAGCGCCCCCAATAAGTGACCGACCTCCGGATCAGCCGTTATGTCGGTCAAAGCACTGCCATCAGGTTGAACAAGGTAGAGTGTGTCATTCGCATCCCAGCTTTGTTGTTGCCAAGCGTCGAAAACCACCTTCTCATAGCTTGTATTGGGGTTCAGCTTCGCGATGTTTCGGCTGGCCGCATCATAAAAAAGGGTGGAAGAAATACCGATTCTCGCGGCCGCTTCAGCATCTTCAAATGCATGCGTTGCGCTAAAGAAAGGCTCGAATTGTTTTACGACATTGCCCGCATTATTGATTATCGCTCGCCCGCTGCTGATCCATCGTACCTGAGGTAATGAAAAGTTCGATGTGTTGACTTCTTCCAGTGCGCCATCGCTAGCAACTTTCATCGCTATACCGGGCGTACTTTGAACCTTAGTCACAAACACACTGCCGGAACCATCCAGATACTCAAATTGATTCAGAGTTTTTAAATACTCTTCAATCGGAAGCAGAAAGTCCTCCTGCTGCTCGGGCGCTTCAATGCCCGGCTCGAGATAATTATCTCTCGGCTCGTTCGTTACCGAGTAATGCTCAGTCCAACTGATGGTGCGCACATACGCGGGACTATTGCTTGCTTCTTCATAAAAACCGTACGCCAGCATCGTACTGGGATTGTCGAGATTATCGCCTTCGGTAACTGCATCATTGGCTGGCGGATTGTGTCTGCTCGCCCCTTCTGCTTTGCCCATCACCGCCGTTCGGGTTACAAGACCCAATGCATCCACGTCAACTGCAGACCAGTTGTGATTTACGTCACGGAGATACTTCGCACTCAGAGTGCGATAGTCATTCACGGCGATTGATTCATTGATTCTAGGCAGGCTTGAGTAGTTATTCGCTGGCGTGGCCGGTGCTCTGCTGACCGAGCTTGAGACAGGCAGGAGTAGAAACTCGTCCATACCTGTCCATGCGCAGGCACCCAATGCGTCAACGCTGCCAATCGGTAAGTAAAAGCGATGGCTACTGATTTCCTCATCGATTCCAGGCGCGTAAATCGAGTGCCCGGATGGCACCCACCAGTCACCGTTGCCATGCAAATCAATGTATCCGCCTTCCATTGACGCTGGGTCCACGCGACCTTCATAGATTTGCTCGATCAAGTCAGGTGTGAAAGCCAGCTGAAAACTGCGCCAGGAAATACCGAGTGCATTTTGTTTGCCAGCGGGCAGTTCACCCGTCAGATCATCATTTGCAAAACGTGTTTCGCTGCACGCAAGGCGGCGCAGCTCACCAGGGCCTGCGACTGCCAGATCATTATCGTCGCCGTCTTTTCGAAGATATTCAACCAGGTCAGCCTGCTGCATTGCCGTCACAATTTGCTGCACATTGAGTATTTGCTCGCTCCAGGACCAGTCAAGGCCCAGTTCGTAGCCCGTGGTTTTCCACGTCACGGGCAACCTGTGGGTCGAGTTAAATCTGTTGGTCTCTGCTGTATTGCGTAACAGTCCAAATTCATCATCTGTGTAGGTCACCTCACTGATGACACAATGCGTTTTCTGTTGCTCCAGCAAAATCTCTTCCGGCCCGGTTAGTTTGCGGCCGTAATTCAGGGTGGCGGATTTGATGGGTCTGCCGTACACATCCGATTCAAGTATCAGACTGTGACTGACTCGTGGGTCTGCGGGGTTTCGGTCCAGGCTGAGCCCGACGCTTTCCGAAGCCAATAACTCAAACACGGCATAGGGTGCAGCAGACCTGGGCTGTATTGATTTGATCTGCACCGTTTTTAGCGCGATGCTGAACGGGATGTTTTGTTTGTGACTGCCGTCCAGACCATAAGTCTCAGTACGTATGGCCAGGCCTTTGCAGGCCCGCAAGGCCTCTCGCCATTCGGCTGCAGACAGCGTCTCGGGCAGTGCCGGCTGCGCCAGGGTGAACTTGCTGAGGGCGTTGCTGGCCGTGGCGTCTTGTGGTGTGTAATACTCCTGTTCATAGCGCTCAAGTATGCGTTCCTGGTCAAGATACGCGCCGTTGTGATACCAGGTTTTGACCAGCACCGGTGTTTGATGCAGTACACGTTCCTGTACGTTGCTGCTTTCGCCTTTGACAAAGTGTTCGTAATCTTCAGTGTTGCGCTGATCAACCCGGCCAAACCCTCGAAACTCCCGCTCGGCATGATCGTAGTAGCCATGGTGATAGCTGTAGTCGCTGACGAACCGTGCACCGCTAACATGATCAATGGTTTCGACTTTGCTCAAACAGTGCACCGGAAAATGCAGGCGCGTAACCCATGGCTCGCCGTTCGCTTTATCTTCCAGATAGAATTGCGTAGACGCGGTGTACTCAAATTTCACGGTTTTGCCAAAACCGTTCTTATACGATGTCATCAGATGCGGCTTTTTGCCATCCATAAGGTCGATGTATCGCATTGGCTGCTGTTGATTCCCAGGCGCGGGTGACGACCACACCACACAGGCCGTTCCCGTTCCCAACAGATCAACCACCGAGACAGAGCTCAGGATGTCGATATTCGGAAATGGATTGATCGTGCTGTGCGTGCCGCTCCAGCTGTTACCGCTGTTATTTAGCCAGTATCGGAATTCATTCTTACCGAGGTAAACTATATCTGCAGTACCGGAGCCATCCAGATCAACCAGCCGGATGTGCGCAGGTGTGAACTGCTCAGGGTGATTGAACCAGGGCGCATTCGACATTACGACTCGCGGCCCGAATCGACCGAAGCCAAGATTTGGCCAATACACCACGGAGCCATTGCGAACTCGCACAATATCCGTCAGGCCGTCACCGCTCATATCCGCAGTAAAAATCGATTCGGACTGGTTGGAAAAAATAATACCTGGTGATTCTTGCTCATCCGGTTGTTGCGCAATTTCTGCAGCACCATAGCCCTGAGTACCTTTCGACGGGTACCAGCGCATCACACGCTCTTCGCTGATCAGGATATCGGCTTTACCATTGCCATTGAGATCAATTATACGAAGGTTTGGGTCGTCCCAGCTGATGTTAGGCAGGGTGTCGAAGGCCACGAAATTCTGCCAATGCGCTGGATGACATTCCCTATTGGGGCATAAGGTGTAGTATCCGCGGGCCACGCCATTGCTGGCCACCAGGGCCTTTATGCCATTGCTCTCGAGATCCTGCAGCTGCAGCCCGCTACCCAGGCCCTTCAATGAAGGCGCTGGTGCTATCGCTGTCGCTCTGCTGAATTGTCCTGCACCTTCATTATGCTTGTAGAAAAGCTGGCCAGCCTGCTCTGTGAGAATACCGCTCAGGCCCTCGCCGTATAAGTCGGCCCACTGGTATTGATCGCCATCAACGCCCTGTGGTGCCTGAGCAAGGCTTTCGGCGTCAATGCTGTGTTGCTGATTGCTCCATTGATGGGCCTGATATTCGTATTGAACAGCGGGAAAGCGTTTGGCTTCCAGCTCGCCTTGTGCATTACGTTTATAGCCGGTACTGATGATCGATGTCAGAAAACTGAAGCTTTCGGTGCCCAGGTCATAATTCAACTCCAATGCACGAATCAGCTCAGGTTCATTTGACAACTTGCCGGGAAAATCGTGAAACAATAAAACGCGCTCACAACGGCGATAGGTTCGAACTTCAAACGTCGCGCGGTAGTTTGAAAATGCATCAGCTCTGGCCGGCCAGGGTTCTGCACCCGTTGCCGGGATGTAGTCTGTTCCCGCATGATCGCCATAATCGAACAGCGTCTGAAAATGAAAATCACGATCATCAAAGCTATGGCCGAACAAATCGACTTCATTGAGCCCCGCTTTGATTCGAGACTCTTTAATGCCGTAAACCACTTTTTTCAGGTAAAGCTGCGCATGCTCCCTGCCGATACGATGCTGTTCATGCGGCGCATTGTAATCAACACCAGCAGAATCCTCTCTCTTGTAGCGGTAACAACTTACATGGCCTTTGTCGTCGTAGCTGAAATCGGCAAGCCAACGAAAGGTTTTTCCGCGATTGCCCGGCTCGCACAGGTAGGTGTTGTCGTTGAAGCCATACACTGTGCTGACATTGGCGCCGGAGGTAACACGCCACCAGATAATATTCGTCTCTGCCTCCCGGAAACGCTCGATCCGCGCATAACTGCCTTCAATGCGCGGCCGGTAGAGTTTTCGTTCCCAGGTAGTTCCAGCCAGCTCAATGTCATCAAGCTGGCGCTGACGCCATTGCCCATTCGCTTCATCCAGCCAGGGCACTAAATCTTCAGCGCCACCGAGCGTGTAAGTATCAGAATCCTGCTGGTCCTGGTAGTGGGGTAAGCCTTTTTCGGTGTTGCGACCAATGGATGGGATGGCTACGTTCCAGCCTAAGCCAAACGCTGAATTGCCGGCACCGGAGTCGTAGCTTAGATTGAGATCGGGTTCAAAACCTCTGGCCGGGGATACTGGCAATGGAATGCCAAGCGAGGCTGTGCCCGTAACTGGGTTGGCCTGGAACTTCTCGGTGATACCCCGAATAGCGCCGCCACCAACCGGCAGTTGCATGGCAGACTGGGGTGCTATCGCGCTGCCGCTTTGCTCGCCGCTTGCTGAATTGTGCCTCCCCACTTTATCAGAGGGCGCCTGGCCTGGTGATAAACGATTGAATGGTGCCTGTCCTTCTGAAGGGACATCCATGGCTCGCGGTACTCCGTACGAATTATTTTTGTATTATCAACACTCTTCAGCGAACCACTGGTTTGCACAGTAGCCATCTGGCGATTGCTGGTGCTCGACATCATAGTGCCCGATGTGCGAAGGGAACACAAAAGGCTTTCAGATTAATTTGATGTAAGCGATATCTGACAGCAGCCTCGCAACGCAAACGTGGCATACTTAAGCCTTCTTCTGGCGCCAATGGAAGGCGTAAGCATCACCTCAGAACACGTTACAGCGGTATTTGGCGTAGACGCATGCGTAAGTGAATTTGTGCGAGTCAACAATTTGCTGATGACACGTAGAATTTTTCGTCAAGATCGCGAAGCACTGAAGAACGCTGGCTTGAGCACAACAACAAATCGCGCATGGAATAGTTCAGCGAAGCGTTTGCCACGCTGCCTGGTTAAAAGCCCTCAATATCAGCGCTCAATGTAAGCTCCAATGCTTTGTTCGGCGCCACCAACGCATTGTGTACCCTCACCGAAAATTCGATCTGCGATTTGCGCTCGAGCATACCCAGTTTTAAATCCAGTTCGCCCAATGCAGGTACGGTCATAACACCTGTGTGGGTTTGATCCGTGTAGTTGGATATGTTCTCAATACGAAATGGCACACTAGTGGTGTTTTTCAGTTGCACGCTGAGTACACTGCCTTCATGATCAAAGTTGGCTTTCGAAATGCTCAGGCCTTCATTTACCAAAGGCAGCAAATGTTGCTCTCGACCGAGTAAAGTATCTCTAAACCACACAACGGTTCTAAGGTTGACCAGTGCGTCTCGTATGGAATCGGCTGCGCGGGTTTTGGAAAAAATCAGCGTTACTGGCCGATGCTGGTCAAGCGAAGGCGGAAAGTCCCAGTCAATCAGGTCGTGCACGTCTGAGGTGCCAATAAGTGTAAGTTTATAGTCCAGCGCCAATTGAAATGACTCTGGCGAATAAAGGTTACTGTTCGCTATTTCAATGCCCTGAACAAGACCTTCTTTAAACCAACGCCTGTGATCATTACTCACCGGTGGCAAACCGTCTGGTGCTTGCTCAGCCCAGGATGGATGATTCCAAAACGCAAAACCCTGCTGCTTTCGTACTTCCTGAAGCGCCTGTTCAACAGGCCACAGCCCGGCCAGCACATACTGCCGGTTTACCTCGGCCTCAGCACCCCAATCCGGCAGTTGCGCCACTATCTTCTCAACATCGGTTTGATCAGGTGAATAATCGGCTGGTGCGTGCAGCGCATTGGCATCTGTAATAAATACGGCATTGAGATGACCCACCGGCGCCTCGCGCGTGATCTCTGCCCCTGGCAAAATCACAACAGGGCCGCCCGTTGCTGCCTTAGCCGCAATCTCAAAAGCCCGGTTTCTATCCTTGTGGGGCAAATCCATACTGTGTGGCTGCCATTCCAGATGCTCAGTAATGGCCAGCACGTCCAGGCCTTCCCTGCTGGCTTCCTCCACGCGAATATTTGGCCAAACATGGCCGTCTGAAAACACACTGTGGGTGTGCAAATCAGCACTGAGCGTGAGATAACCAGGTACATTCGGGAATACCATGCGTTGGCTGCCGTGAACTTGCTGCGCTGGTATCAGTGAACCTGCTGCTCCGTCTGCAAGTGAAGCGTTGCTGTGTAGCCAAAGAACAGACCATATAAAGGCGAGCAGAGTTGCTGGAAGTAACTTGGAGCACATGGCTTTTGGCACCGTTAACGTTTGAGTAACAAGTAGCTGAGGTAACGCCACGCTGAGAGTACCGCGAAGTCTGGGCGCATGACAATCCTCATATCGCAGCCAGTTTTGGCTACGCTGCCGCTTCTCTGCAAATATCGAGGTAAACTGCCTGTTTTTGTCAACTCAGGCAGTCTCCAATAAAGTATGCAAAAGCGTTTTTTCTCCTGGATTATTAATCATCCAGCAATTGTTATTGTTCTGTCGCTGTGCGTAGTACTTGCAGCCTCACTTGGCGCTTCCAAATTACGCTACATTGGCGACTACGAAGTCTACTTCAGCCCCGAAAACCCGCAGCTCTCCGCCTACGAGCTTATGGAAGAGGTGTATGGCGCCAATGACAACATAGCCATGCTGGTTGTTCCGGATGAAGGGAGTATTTTTACTTCCAACGTAATTATTGCTATTCGCGATCTCACCGCAAATGCCTGGAACATACCCTACTCCACGCGCGTTGATTCCATCATTAACTATCAACACACCCACGCAGAAGAAGATGATCTTATTGTTGAAGACCTGGTCTCCAATGCACCCTCTTTTGGCAAAGAAGAGCTGCGCCGAATAGAACAGATTGCTGCCAATGAACCGCTGCTGATCAACAAGCTTGTCGCAAAGGACGGTCAGGCCACCGTTGTAAACGTAACCATCGACCTACCCGGGGAAGATGCGCTAAGCGAGGAGCCAGAGGTGGCCGCGGCAGTTCGACAGCTAGCCGCGGAGTTTGAGGCAAACAACCCAGGGGTTAAGGTTCATCTGTCTGGCATTACCATGTTGAATACGGCGTTCCTTGAAGCGGCTATCAATGACAATGTTAGTTTGGTACCGCAGATGTTTGTGCTGGTAATGCTGATTATCGCGGCCATCTTTCGAACCGTCAGCGGCACCTTATCCATACTGATCATCGCGATCGCCAGCATTGCGACCACGATGGGGTTGGCGGGTTGGGCCGGTTTCTTTCTAACAGGCGCATCTTCCTCTGCGCCCATCATGATCTTAACGCTGGTAGTGGCAGATTGCGTACATATTTTAACAACGCTCGCATTCAATATGCGCGAAGGCGCGAATAAAAAGGGTGCGCTGCTGGACAGCCTACAACTCAACTTCAAGCCTATAATGCTCACCAGTGTTACAACGGCGGTTGGCTTTCTGAGCATGAATTTTTCAGATTCCCCTCCGTTTCAAGATTTGGGCAATATGGTGGCAACGGGAATGTTACTGGCATTTGCCTTTTCCATTACGCTGTTTCCAGCCTTGATATCCCTGCTTCCGCTTCGAGTTGCCCAGCAACAGCACAAAACAAAAGACCCCATGCGAACTCTGGCCAATTTTGTTATTGAAAAACGCCGTATATTGTTGCCTGCTATGTCACTGGTAATCATTGGCCTTAGCAGACAATGCTCCGCAATATGATGTGAACCTTAGCAGCACGTTGCTTATGTTTGCGCATTTGGCGCACCGCAATATTATTGGTATGTTGCTGGGCACCACAATAGCCTTACTGCTTATCTCGTTTCTGATGGCGCTTGCCCTACGCTCTATACGGTATGGCTTGTTAAGCTTGCTTCCCAACCTGGCGCCTGCCGCCATTGGCTTTGGCTTGTGGGCACTGTGGGTAACCACGTTGGTGCTGTTTGTTGGCTTCATGTGCCTTGCACAATCCGACTTTGCGATTAATGGCAATATGGGATTGCTTACTGCCGTGATCATCCTGGTTGCGGTAGTTTGAAGCGAGCCAAGGCCTGCAGAACCAAGCGCGCCGTTTCCTCTGGCTGCTCAGGCAAAAGCGCATGCCCTGCATTTTTTACAAACCGCAAAGTCACTCGCTCTGGGTGCCGCCGCTTTAACACGTCCCCCGCGCCAGCAGCAGCGGCATCTTCAGCGGGCTCCAGAATCACCATCGGGTCATCGCCGCCCGCCACCCATGCAGGATCAGTACGATCAGTTGAAATCGCGCGAGTAGCATTGGCTTGAGCTAGCCCTGCTCTGGGATACCAACCTGAGACCCAGTAATCGGGTACTGTATTCCCCTCAGCGAAAAAAGCGAAATCCACAGCCTTTTCACGAGTAGCATAGGGAAGCAATGAAAACTGCGTTTTCATTATGGCCTGACTCACCACCGTGGGAGTTGGCTTTTCCCCACCAGCGGCCAGCAATACAAGACCATGACTGCGGTTCGGGTAGTCATGCGCAAAAGTGCGTGCAATACGGTTACCGTAGGCATGAGCGACGATAACAACCGATCCATACTGCTCGGCATCCAGTACCGCTTTAACATCAGCCGCATAATCGTGTAGCGTCATATCGCTATCGGCTAGGGTTGAACCCTCTATACCCTGGGCATTGATTGCCAGCGTTCGGTAACCGGCGGTATTCAGCTCAGTAACCAGCTCATTGAAATCAGACACAGAACGAGCCCAGCCGGGAAGAAGCACCACTGATTCCCCTTCAGTGGGGCCGCTAAGGTAGTATTGAATTTCAGCGCAGTCTGATTGAACCACAGCTGCTGCGCCAAGCGCAGGTCTTGCCGGGTTATCCCTAAAGCCGATCACAAATAGGCTCGCTACCGCAAAAAGCAGTACAGAAATGAGCAGAAAGGTATTCTTCAACAATGTTAAATCACAAAATATTATTATTGGCTAAAAATGTTCATGCGATTATAACCACCTTTGGAAATGATCTCGCTATCGTTTTCGGAAAGCTGTTCAATCAGCCCAAAATTCATTCTCCAGATCGTGCGGTCTGCCAGGGCTTGCTAGGGATTTTTTTGCTTTTAAGAGCAGCGTATGAGCCAATAACCGCATTGCTTTTAACAAAATGTTGTGTTCCTCGCCTTCAGCGTTCACGTAAAACGCCTTGACAACCGCTCTTAGCGGTTTGTCACCGCCTCAGCAGCCCGCAATACTTCATCCGGATCAATACTCGTCGGTATTAACTGCAACTCGTCACAGCCTGCTGCCTCAAATTCACGTATGCGCTGCGCTAAATCGGATGCGCTGCCACGAAATCCACAGTGTTCACTCATCGCGTTACGTGAGTCGGCATCCAGCCAATTAAAGTAACGATTCAAATGAACACGAATTTGCTCATCGGCGGAGTCACCCAGCGCAAACCAGAATGAGCTTGTTGCATAGGGTTTGTTTGTTCGGCCGGCCGATTGCCAGCTGCTTCGCGCTAGTTCAATAGCAGCGGCTGCTTCTTCAGCGCGGGCACTCATGCTCATACCCGCAATACCCGACGCAAAACCCGCAGCACTGGCTACACCTTTCGGTCCGAATACGCCCGCCAGAATCGGTGGGCCACCTTCTTGAATCGGAAAGGGTTCTACAGGGCGCAGCAAACCTTCGCGCACGATGTCGCCGGCCCATACGTCGCGCATGCAGGCTACAGTCCGTTCCATTTCGGCAATGCGTTTGCGCTGCAGATCAGTGCCACTGGCAATATAGTCTTCGTCACGCCCTCCAGTGCCTACGCCGACGGTTAGCCGCCCTTCGCTGAACACATCTATTGTGGCGAGTTGTTTGGCGAGAACCACCGGGTCGTGAATGGGTGCGATCAACACCGTAGTGTGCAACCGCACGCGCTCGGTTAACACGGCCGCGGCCGACAGCGTGGCAATCACTTCCGGGCTTGGGAAGCAGAGCCGCTCGCCCAGCGCCAAGCTGTCAAACGGGCCTTGCTCAATGTTCTCGCACCAGGTCTTGAGGCTGAGCCTGGTCCAGCCAGGTTCCGTTACCGGGAGTGTCATGCCTATTTTCATGATATGCCCTCAGACAGCTATCCAAATGCAAGCATACCTCTTTGCACTGCAGGTCTCTCCCCTATTCGTTCGATCCAGGCTACTAGTAACGGTTTTTCAATCAAGGCAGGGAATTGCAGATCAAGTGCGGCTTTCATCCATGGGTAGTGCATGATGTCAGCTATTGAGTAGTTTCCTGCCAAATAGGGCCGCTCGTCGTCCAGCATGCGTTGCAATACGCCACTCAAACGCACAGCTTCGGTGTAAAACAGCTCCATCATTGCCGGAATTTTGTCCTCATCCGCCGCCGTTAACTGATCGTTCAATCGGCCAAGGTTTGGTCCAATGTGGGCCGCTTGAAAGAAAGCGCCTTGCAAAGCTGCGTAACGGGCCTGCCCTGACTTGGCCAGAATCTCACCCCCTGGGTCATATTGGTCGGCAAGATAAGTGAGTATGGCGCCGGATTCCCATACCTTAATGCCCGACTCGCCATCGTCTATTAATGGAATCTTATTATTTGGTGCCATGGCTAGAAACCATTCTTCACGCTGGTGACCCATATGCAGCAGAATATGATTCGGATAATACGGAATGTTCAACTCTTCCAGCGCTATCGTCACTTTGCGCACATTGGTAGTTGGTCCTCCATAGAGGGTGATCATGATTTACTCCTGGAACTTATGAGTGAACGATGCATGCAAGGGAGCGAGTATCCATCGTCGCCAAGGCGCTATGCACAGTGGCGCCCCGAGCAGAATAACTAACGCAGCGGTCACGGCGACAAGACCCATTCCGGAATACAGCGCCTCGCCGGCAGAAGCGAAAAGGCCAGCGCGAATGAAACTGCCTGTAAATACCGCGCTTGCGTAGGCAGGTAGCGCCATTCCAGACAGAATAGCCGCAAACTGAAACATGTGTTTCGGTATGAACGGGTAGGCACTTATTCCAGCAAGCGCCCACACACTTGATTTACGCTTTACTGTGGTGGCTAGCCGGGGTTGCAACGATTCGGGAAGCTGGCGCAGTAAAATATTCTGACCAACAATACATACCATTGCGTACTTCCATAGCGCGGAACCAAACAAACCAAGTCCCGCATAAAGCGCGCCATACAATGGGCCAAACAAAATTCCGGCCGCCAGCAACAAAAGGCTGCTTGGAATCAGAAACAGAAACCGAAAAACCAGAATGCAGATGTAAGACATTGGGCCCCACACACCCAGCGACTGAACAAACAGTCGCAATGAATCCATACTCCATTCAATATCGAGTTGCCCACGTATGACTATCGAAAGTACAAGCAGCAAGACCATCAGTGCGCCAAGTAGTACCCAACGATAAACCGTCACGCCAAACAGAGTTTTAGCGCTGGCCAATGGTGTCATGATGAAAGTGCCAACGCGTGTTGATCTACCTTGCTGCTGGTATGATTGATAAACGCAACCAGCATCAACATCACTGGCACTTCCACCAGCACTCCCACCACAGTGGCAATCGCCGCGTCTGAGTGGATGCCAAACACGGCAACCGCGATGGCTACAGCAAGCTCGAAAAAATTACTCGTGCCTATCAGTGCCGCAGGCCCTGCAACCGTTGCCGGCAGCCTCAACACATAAGCCGCGCCGTAAGTTACTACAAAGACGAGCAATGCTTGAACAATGACCGGCACTGAAATCAGCGCAATAATTAATGGCTGCTCGACAATGGTCAGCGACTGAAAACCAAATAGTAGAACTACAAGCAGCAATAAACCGGCATTGGTGAGTTTGCCACTGGTGCGGTCGAACTGTTCAACGGCCGCATTACCCCGCGCTTTCAAATGTATCTGAAATAAAAAACCGGTCGCCAAAGGTACCACGACATAGACTAAGGTGGATAATCCCAACGTACGCCAGGGTATTTCAATACCCGCAATGCCCAGCAATACGCCGGCAATGGGTGCGAAGGCAAACAGCAAAATCACATCATTGAGTGATACCTGACTCAGAGTGAAAATGGCGTCGCCTTTCGTCATACGTGACCAAACAAACACCATACCTGTGCACGGTGCTACGCCCAGAAGAATCAAGCCTGCGATATAACCGCTGGGGTCTGAATCAAACCAAGGTGAAAACACGTATTTGAGAAATACAATAGCGAGCAAAGCCATGGTGAACGGCTTTATCAGCCAATTCACGATCGTTGTGAGCGCCGATCCTGCGCGCCAGTGGCGTGAACGCCACACCTCCGACAGGCGTGAATAGTCGATTTGCACCATAGTGGGGAAAATCAATAGCCATACCAGCACAGCCGTTACCGGGTTAACACTGGCAACGGTAAGACTGCCAAGGTACCGGAAGGATTCCGGTATCAGCAGGCCCAGACCGATGCCTGCCAGCATGGCAAGCCCGATCCAGGCACTGAGCCAGGCTTTAAAACGTGACATCTGAAGCACTCTGACGGTTATAGTTGGTCAGTTCTTCCAGGGTCTTTTCGCCGTATTCGTCAACATCACCCATGGTGCGAAATGTTTCCCAACGAACACCAGATGGGTCCATGGTCCAGTTCTTTTCAGACTTCGAAAAACAGCAAACGGTCTCACCAACTTCAAGCAGCGGCACATCAGCCTCTCTGAGCGCTGACTGAATCTCGGCTAGTTCCTCGCTTTCATCCACCTGTATTCCTACATGGTGAATGCCTGGCACGTCGCCTTCTATCTCGATGACCTCAATCACGAAATTCACACGCGGGTCGTCAAGCATCCACTTAGCGTAGTTTTCGCGTGTTTTGGTAGGCGCTGCGTCAAACAAGGTGGAGTAAAACTGCGCGGCCTGCGCAAAGCTTTCTTGTGTGGTATTGATATGGACATGCATGCGTTTCATAACGGCCTCCTGAATGAGAAGCTATAATTGCATATTTGCGCATATTTGCAAGTTTTTATTGCATTGATTCTTAGATAACCGACAAACGTGGCCTGGTGTCCAGATGTTCGCAGCCACGCTTGGGGCCGGGTGTATGTCTAGGCTATGGGTATCAATGTAGGTAATGCGCTAGTACTAAAGTGATGCGCTCAGAACCAGGATCGTTTTCGCCGCGTTATCATTAATCAAATGATATGGAGCCATTTAGCAACAGCCTGCCCAATCTCACGCGGCGAATCTTCCTGAATGAAATGCAGGCCTTTTACGGTCACCTCTTGCTGGTTTGGCCAACTGCGACAAAACTCGCGTTGTGGGCCGACCAAAATAGAACCCGGATCTGCGTTGATGAACAATTTGGGTATTTGGCTGCCTGCCATAAAGGCGCCATATTCGCTCACCAGGGCCGCGATCTCTTCAGGCTCACCATCGATAGGAATTTGACGTGGCCAGTTTAGCAGCGGTTGGCGGTCGTCCGGGGTGGTGTGAGGAGCGCGGTAAGCATCCATTTCGGTCTCACTTAAGGTACGAATTATTGAGCTCGGTAACACACCTTCAATGAACATATTGCGGTTTAGAATCAGGTCTTCGCCTTTTTCCGAGCGAAACCCTTTAAAAATTCCCACAGCGCTCTCCGGCCAGTCTGCCCAGTTAACCGGCTGAACAATGCCTTCCATGTAAGCCACACCTCTAACACTTTCTGAATGTCGCATAGCCCACATAAAGCCGATGGCACTGCCCCAATCATGAATGACAAGCGTCACTTTTTTATTGGCATCTATAGCGTCGAGCAGTCCGCTGACGTAGTCGTAAGCCACCTCTAACGAGTACCGCTCTGGGCCGTCGCTGGCAGGCAACTTTTCAGAATCGCCCTGGCCAATTAAATCGGGAACAATCACGCGGCCGGAATGCACCAGTTCTGGCACAACGTTACGCCACAGGAAGGATGACGTGGGGTTGCCGTGTAGCAACACAATGGGATCACCGCTGCCCTCTTCCACATAGGCGATTTGCTTGCCATGTACGTTGGCAAACTTTTTCTGGTAAGGCATGGTTTCAGACTGCATTAGCTTGGCTCCAGCGTGTGCTTCAATACAAAGCGCATTGTGTACCAATCAGCATACGATGGCAAAACACTGGCCGCCGAGCTACCAGGGGCGTTCTATCTTAGCTGCTTATACAACAACACTTGTTTCGTAGCGCTGCAGTATCTTGCGCAACGTGCGACTGATCCTGGTTTGCTGGCGAATCATCTCCAGTTTTGGCCACGCACACCGCTCGCCCGACGCAACCAGCTTGCGTATTTGCTTCTCACCGGGAAAGCCCAGCAAATTCGTTGGGTTGATCAGCCGGTAATCCGGCAGAATATTGATGTCGCCCACATAGTCCTGGTTGATTATGGAGCGCATAAGGCTGGTCACCTGGGTGACCGGCCCATTACGTTTGTCGGCTTTATCAATAATCATAGTGACTGCATTAATCCATTCGCGGGTGGCACGGCGGCCCGCGGTTTGCAACAATCCCAGCGCGGTTTGCTTGCGGTGACCGTCGGTAACAAACGGCAGTACGTGAGGATTGGTCTGGCTGACAATGTAGTGATTCACACCGTACAAACGCGCCAGTCGCTTGGCCGGCATGTCGTCACTTACCGATCCATCCACCCAACGACGCGACGGCAAATAACTCATGCGCTGGCCATCATCATCCAGCGCCTGCAAAGTCACTGGCGGAAAAATACCGGGCACGGCTGCAGAGGCCATAACTGCACTACGCATCAACACACTGGGCGAGGTTGTTGCATTGAGTAACCGCGAATTTTGGTGTGTTTCTGCAGGTGCTATCGATACATTCATCGCGCGGCCCGTTTTTTCAAACGATTTTTGAAACGTCAGATCATCCGGCAGGTATTGGCTAAGCACCTCTTCCAAATCCACCGGGTCCATAATACCTGCCTTCTTGGATGCCTCAGGTGCCTGCTGTAAAAAGGTATCGGCGTTCAATAAATCGCGCAATTCATCATCCGTGTGACTGCACACGATACTGCCAATGATCGAACCACCGCTGGAACCCGACATCACCGAGGGTAACAGGTCCTCCTCCAACAGCGCACGCGCAACGCCCACATGGAAGTACAACAACGACCCCGAGCCACTCATCATAAAGGCCGAATGACCAAAACAATGACTTGCGCGGCGGAAGAAATCGAGTTTTTCCTCTTCACTGATATCACCACTGTCATCATCTGCAATGAGTTCCAGCGTATGAACAATTTCTTCGATGTACTGCTCAATCAGGTGCTTGGTGCCCGACAGTGCATGTCCGTATAATCCGGCTCGCCCCATGCCACCCATGTTGCCATGTATGCCTTCGTTGAGTGTATACAGTAGACCACGATTATTATGCCGGGCCTTTAGGCTACGCAGCCGGTCAAGGCGCTCACGTATAGAGACGTAATCGTATTGCTGGCATTGCTCTTGCTTACGCCATCGGTCAAGCCCCTTATGCTTGTCATGCGCTTGTGCCGCTGCGCGCCACTCCTGGTAACTGCTTGCGTTTTTTAGCGCGCGCTCTAATTGCTGTTCTTTACCCAAAACGATTCCTAATTTTTTTCATACATCCATCAATAAAGTATAGGTGCTGCTGGTGCATTATCCTATCAGCGCGTGGTGAGGCTTCAGTGCCCATTGATTCAGATCAATGGGCGCACTCTGAACCTGCCAGGTAATGCAACGCCAACGTGATTAACGGACCACTGTCAGGCCGCCATCCACCGGAATAATCTGCCCGGTAATAAAGCCACCCGCCGTACTGGCCAACATAATGGCCAGGCCGGCAATGTCTTTTTCTTCGCCCCAGCGTCGTAACGGAATAGAGGCACATTCCATCTCGTACTGCTCCTTGCCAACGTATTCTGTCATGGCCGTAAAAAAGCGCCCAGGTGCAATCGCATTTACCCGAATATGATGTTTGGCAAGAACCGCGGAAAGGTTGCGAGTGACCTGGTGAATAGCGGATTTACTTGGCGCATAGCTGAATGTGTCAGTCTCGCCGCAAATACCCGCAACCGAACCTATGTTAATTACACACGCGGTGTTATCGGCACTGGCTCCATTTGCCAGCAAGGGTGTTAACTCACGGGTTAGAAAGAATGGCGCTTTAACGTTGAGATCCATGACTTTGTCCCAACCCATCTCCGGAAAATTTTCAAAGCTCTCCAGCCAACCACGCCCGGCATTATTTACCAGCACATCGATACTTTCTTCACGCTCTTTCAAAGTGCCTGCCAGCGCCATTACTTCGTCCATACTACTGATGTCGCCAGGTAAAGCGATACACTCGCCGAGTTCGGACAGCTCCTGCGCGGCCGCAGTGCAGGCGTCTGCTTTACGCGCGGTTATGTAAACGCGCTTTGCGCCCGCGCCTAAAAACGCTTTGGCCATGAAAAAGCCAAGCCCACGTGAACCACCGGTCACAACACAGGTTTTGCCCTGCAGAGAGAAAAGTTCCGTCAGCATGATGATCAGCCTTTATAAGTGGGTAAGAAATCGCCAAAACCACATCGATTTTTGCGTGGCCACTTATAATGGCACAATTACTGCCAATAGAAAACACACATTGCAGTTGCGCGATGCCGGCTATTACTTGCATTTCTATGCAAATAATGTAGCCTCAAAACATGACCGCAGATAATACGCTTCCCAGCTGCTGTAAGGTGGCTTTGTCCGACGCCTTGCAACCCGAGTTTTTCAAGGCTTTGTGTGACCCAACGCGGATATCCATCGTGGCCACGCTTGCTGCAGATGGCAGTGCAGCGACGGTCAGCGATATCGTTGAGTGTTGTGGCATCGATTTTTCCGGGGTTTCGCGGCATCTGAAAATGCTCAAAGAAGCCGGCATATTGGCGGCCGAGCGCGATGGTCGCCATGTCAGGTATCGGCTGGAAGCCACTGCACTCGCGGCAACGCTGCGTGGCATGGCCGACGCTCTGGATGCTTGCCAGGGAAGCGCAGAACCGACGGTGTAAATCTAAACCCCTTATGTATCGCTGACGCAGCACCATCTACCGTCATTTTCGCGCCGGTTATAAAGGTGCATTCTTCCGAGGCAGGAAAGGCAATGGCCGTCGTTATTTCTGAAGGTTCGGCGCAGCCATTGAGATCAGTCATCGTGTTTGCCCTCTGAGCAGTACGCATTACTCTCTTGAAACACGCACCGCAACCAGACGTGGTGCCGCAGAAAATGGCAGGCACGCGGGAGGTGCCAGGCTAAGCGATTGAAACGGTTTCGTGTTAGGCTTCCAAATTTAACGTAGTAAAAAAGAGCACAAAAAATGACAGACTATATTCCCCCCGCACTGGACTGGGTACGCGAGCAAGTTGAACTCTACGAAAGCAGCGGCGGTACCGAGGGAACCACGCTGCTCGACACCGGTATGCCATGTATTCTGGTCATCCATACCGGTAACAAAACCGGCGCTATTCGGAAAATTCCACTGATGCGGGTGGAAGTCGATGGCAGCTACGTATTGATAGGCTCGATGGGTGGTCAACCAAAGAACCCTACCTGGGTGTACAACCTGCGTGCAAATCCCGACGTGCAGATACGCGATAAAACCGAATTGTTTGAGATGCGTGTTCGAGAGGTAAGCAACGAGCAGGAGCGCAGCATGCTTTGGCAAGCGGCTGCCTCCGCCTACCCTCCCTACGATGATTATCAGGCCAAAACCACCCGAAAAATTCCAGTGTTTATTGCAGAGCCGAGGTAATCGCGCAGTGTTGCGATTAAACAGTCTGCAAGGCCGGTTTTTCGCGTATTGAAAGGGAGTGACTGATTTAAAACCATGAACAGCAAGAAAATACTGTTACTGATTTTTCGAAGTGAGACTGGCACACCCCTGACCGCTATGGAAACTATCGAACAACAATGTGCGCGCCTGACCGATCAGCTGAATATTGGCCTTGATATTCATGTAGTGTCGACGTTGGAATCGCTTGAGAAAATCCCGCATCTTGTGGACGATACCGACGCACTGATCGTAAGCAACGAGGATTACGCCAAAAACTCAAATAAAGGCGCTGCCGTTGAGCTCGGAATATTTGAAGCCATTGCACAAACCGGAATACCAATTATTGAGGTACACGAGCGAAATATTTTAAGCGAGGTAAACAGCCGACCCTACCTTGATTCACCTGAAATAGGCGCAGGCCTGGTATCTGGGATGGGACCAGCCGGTTATTCTGCCGCTATTCGCGCCTTGGCACGCAAGCTTAAGGGTAACGCCGCATGAACGTGTTGATACTCAATGGCCCAAACCTGAACATGCTCGGAACTCGGGAACCGGAAATCTATGGTTATGAAACACTGCATGATATAGAACAGCGCTGCACTGCCAAGGGCGCAACTCTGGGTCTGACGGTGGACTGTAAACAGTCCAACCATGAAGGCCAGTTGATTGAGTGGATTCAACAGGCGATCTCAAATACCGACGCGCTGATTATCAATGCAGGTGCGTATACGCATACGTCAATTGCTATTCATGATGCATTGAAAATTTTCTCCGGCTATAAAATTGAACTGCACATATCTAACCCACACCTGCGAGAATCGTTCAGACATGTGTCCTATGTGTCCAAGGCGGTTGATGCTGTAGTCGTCGGTCTGGGCGCCTCAGCGTACCTTGCGTGTCTGGAAACGCTGCCGGAAATACTGGCTTCTTAAAGATGGCCCCGCAAGATAATCGCAAAGGCAATCACCCAGGTTCCAACAGCCATGCCCTGAGCGGCCCCATCGCCGATAAGTACTCGCCGCGAACACTGCTGGTGCTTTCGCTGGCACTCACCGCATTGGGTGGTCTGGTGATGGCGCGCATTCCTGGCATTGCCACGATGTATTGGCTATACGCTTACTGGATGCCAGGGACGTTTAACCAGCGCGGCTGCCATTAGGCATTGCGACTTCCGGCATAGCAAGACATGGTGTTAACTTGTCTTCGTAACCAATATCAAACAGCATACCTTGTGACAATTCGCCGGCCATTTTCCGTTCCGGTATGTTGACCACGAATAAAGCCTGCTTACCTTCAATTTCTTTAGGGTTTTCCCGTTCTTGTTTAATACCGGCCAGAATCGAGCGGCTGTGATCGCCAAAATCAACGGTAAGTTTCATTAACTTATCAGACCTGGCCACCTCAGTGACCGAGTCTATCGTACCAACTCGTATATCCAACTTTGCAATGTCGTCAAAGCTTATTGGCTCTTTTATGTCTGCAGGTTTCATAAAACTATCCCTATAGTCTAAAAGTTGCGTATCGGAAAACGCAGTTAATGGACCGCTTTTAATACGCTCTCCGGAAAAGGCTGCGTACTGCCTTGTGAAATGTTCAATGAAAATTGTTCTATTGCCGCAATCCGTTTCCGGTCAGCGGGATGCGTACCAAAAAACTCGAGTAACTTTGACGGTTCCGTTCGATCATGCAGGGCTTTGAATAAATCGGCAGCACCATTCACATGGCCATAGTGCGCAAGCAGTGCCTTCAGCGCTTCAGCGTCTGCTTCAGATTCCTGGCCGCGGCTGAAGCTGGACATCGAGCCACTGCCCAGAATATTAATCAGCAAGCCGGTGGCCGATGAGTCGGTAAAACCACCCACAGCAGCTAGGGCCAGCCCTACCGTAAGACCTCTTCCACTGGCAACAATGGGGTGGCGATACTTGATGTGTGCAATTTCATGGGCCATCACCATCGCCAGCGCGTTTTCATGCGGCATTTCCCGAAGCAATCCCCGATGAATGACGATATGACCACCCAGGGTTGCGAACGCATTGACAAGTTCGCTGTCGCTATAGTGCACTGTCAGTGTCATTGCTTCGGGCAGTTCCATATTCGCCTCGAGCGCGCTGCCCAACGTTTTCAGGTACTGCTTTACGGCTTGCTGTTCGACGCTTAAAGGGTCTGCCTGCAGCCAGTCCGAGCCGGTCTGCTCTACAATTTTTTGTTCAACATGAAACGGCACAAGCGGCGCAGCATAGGCCGCCAGCACTGATAGTCCGACGACGACCGCGCCTACCAACACCACCAGGCTGAGCAATAATGCACTAAACTCCTTCAGCGGATGCTCGGTGCTTACATTGATACCCTCGGGTATCTGGCGGTTTTCATAGCGCATCAGTGCTTTAGCGCCGTACCGTATGCGTAGACCTCTACCGCGCCCACCTGATCACCAGCGCCCTTGGTAATGGACGAGGTTTCCAGTTTTACATTGATGATCATTTCCGCGCCCATCGCGATTGCTTCTTCTTTCATGCGCAAGATTGCTTCGCGACGTGCACGCTCAATCAAGGACTCATAGGATGTGACCGGCCCGCCAAAAATATTTCGCAGGCCCGCCGCAAGTCGCTTGAAATAGTCAATTGATATGACCACCGTTCCGCCCACCAGTTTCGATTCCGAAATGGCCATATCCGCCGGTGGAAAACGTGCACTGAATGCGAGTAGTGCTTTGTACTGATTCTCGCGCTCAAGAATCGATTCGAAATGTTTTTTCTCAGCATGACGACCAAACACGTAGCCTAAAAATACCAGGCATAGAAATATTGTGAGATTTAACAGCATTATTCTTCAAGCACCACAGCCGTGCCATAAGCGAACAACTCGGCTGCACCAGCACTGATGGAGGATGTGGAGAAGCGCACATTGAGTACTGCATTCGCGCCTATTGATTCCGCCTGTCTGATCATGCGCGCCACCGCCTCTTCACGCGCTTCCGTAAGCAGCTCGGTGTAACTTTTCAGCTCACCACCAAATATGTTCTTGAAGCCGGCCATAATATCTTTGCCCGCGTGCTTCGCACGTACCGTATTCCCCTGCACCATGCCAAGATGCGTTGCAACCTGGCGACCTGGAATAACTTCTATATTACTAATAATCATACGTTCCTCATTGACGCTGAAGAGCCCGGTGTACCATGAACGGGCAGCCGCTAGCTTACCACTGAAACCGTGTTAGTGGATAAGCAGGCAAAAGCTAGGCACTGATAGCAATGTCAATCAACAGACCTGTGAGTAGCAATGCGCTGAAATTCCTGGTGTGGTCAAACGCATAGGCTGTGTACCACAGGGGCCAAATTTCAGCCGGGAAATCACTGGGTTTTTCCAGCGGCGGTACATGAGTAAATGCCTGCTGCAACGCCGGCAATGCATGAATACTCAGTAGCACCAGCAGGATTGGCCAGCCAAAACCAAAACAGGCGACGAACAGCACAACCCCCGCATACTGTGCATACACCATATACAGTACACACCGCCTGGACCAGTATTCGCCGATGATGACTGGCAAGGAGCGTATGCCTTTTTGTCTGTCGGCGTCGATTTTATCAGTGTGCTTGCCAAACAACACCGCAGTCGGGCCTAGCCCGTAGAGCAATCCAAACCAGGCAGCGGACCAACTCCAGTATCCGGAGCACACATAAAAGGTGCCACCAATCATCAGAGGCCCCCAACACACTAACACCGCGATTTCACCAAGACCTATGTACTTGAGAGGGTAGGTATAAAACAGAACAAACAGTGCACCGGCGGCCATCAGGTAGCCAGTGGCACCACCAATCTGAACGACCAATAACACACCGCACAGCACCGCCAGAAAGCCTGTACAGACGATGTATGCGAGCAGTGACTGTCGCGTGAGCAGGCCGTCTTCGAGCACGTGAGTACCATAGCGTGTTCGATGATAGTTATCTTTATCAACGCCCCGAACCGAGTCGGTAAGATCGTTGATCTGATTGTTGCATGCGTGCGCAAACAACAAGCCAAATACAGCCAGCAGGAAGTAATGAACTTGAAAGGAGTCCTCGCGCCAGGCCAGCAGGCCGCCAATTGCTGCAGACGTAAACGTCATCAGTAACACCGACGCTCGGCTGGCAATTAACCAGCGACTGACAATGTTCAGTCCCAGCCATTGCTCGGTGTTCACTTTCGGCATGGTTCGCAAGGCCTGGAACCACATGTTATTTGCCACCAATCTACGCGACGAGAACACTCACGCCCAATAACAACCTAACAACTGATTCTAACAATATTACTGAGCGCGAGCAAGAGGCATAAATACCTGACATTAATAAATTCTATGATTTGCTAGAATGTGTAGCCTACATTGAGTTGCCATACCAGCGGGTCAATCTCCACGTTGCCAACCGTAATAGTATCACCAAGCGCTGAGGTGAACGTGGCGTCGGTGTTGATGTCAATCCATCGAACAGACGCGTTGATATGCCATTTGTCATCCAACGCGAAATCAGCGCCCAGCAGCAGGCCAAGACCTACGGAGTTGTCCAGGTCAAGCTCAAGCGGGACAGGCCCGGCGGCACCAGCCAGGGTACCGGTTAAGGCTTCAAGCTCACCGGAGACTTTAGTGTCAAACATGATCGTATAGTTCAACCCCGCACCGATATAGGGCTGGAAGGCAGAGGAAGAATTACCCATCGGGTAGTACACCACTGACAAAGTTGGTGGAAGATGGTGAGTTTCGCCTGCAGGGACACTTAACCCTGCCTGAAAACCATCCAGATTTGCCGTTAAGCTGTGCTTGAACGGGGTAGCTGCCAACAGGTCAAGTCCCAAGGTGGGCGAGAACATGTAGTTGATGGTCAAGCCAAGCTGGGTCTCATTCCCTATCTCTACTTCAGTGCCCGCTATGGGCGCAATAGACAAGGCCGGCACGGCAATGCCGTCACTACTTTCATTGGGCACAACGCCTACCGCGCCAACCCGCACAAAAATGTCGCCCGTTTCATAGGCAGCGGCACTTGCCGTCCACAACATGGCCAATACGCAGACCATTAACTTCGTTTTCATCTCAATCTCCTTGGTGATTCGAACTGCGACCAACCGTAAGTGGCGACCACAAAGCTGAGTATCGCAAACTGATGCGGAAAGGCATTTGATACAGGTCAAATGCTGACTTACCCGGCTCTCCGACTGGCTTTCTCTTGACTTGAATCAAATCCAATGAAGAATCAGGGCTTGCACATTACCGTTCGGTGTTTGTATCGAAGTATGCCCATGGAGCACACCGGGTCGAGGTCCTGGTTTAACTGAGAAACTAGGAACGTGATACGATACGTGCCTGGATTTCAGGAGTGAGCACGCAATGGCACAATTACTAGGCATCAATCTTTCACCGTTCGTACGCAAAGTTCTGCTCTATGTTAATGAAGCAGGTATTGAGCTCGAGCACGATGACTCGGTGCTGCCTATGCCTAAAACTGATCTATTGCTGTCAATCAACCCCAGAGGGAAGATCCCGGCCTACAGCGATGATGAGATCAAGCTGGGCGAGAGTAGCGTTATCTGTGCTTACCTTGAGAAAAAGCACGGCCCAACTGGCTTGTACCCCGAAAAACCTGCCGACTACGGCATGGCATTGTGGTATGAAAAATATATGGAAGAGGAAATGATTGCCGCTATCGGCAAGATTTTCTTCAATCGGGTCGCCGCGCCCATGATGGGCGGTGAGTGTGATGAGAGCGCCGTTGCAGAAGGGCTGGCCATGCTCCCGGCGGTGCTTGAGCTGCTGGAAGATCGCCTTCAGGGCCGTGAGTTTCTGGTGGGTGATAACTACAGTATTGCCGACATTTCGATTATGTGCCCCTTTGCCAACCTGTACATGGCAAATGAAAGCGTAGACCCGTCTGTGTATCCAAATGTGCTGCGCTACATACAGGCTCTGGAAAAAAGAGAATCCGTTGCAAAAACTCTGGCGATGTGTGGCGCTTCGTTTTCCTGACAAGTCGCACTGTTACTAGGCGTTCGCTGTGACCACCCAGGAAGCAGCGTCCATCAATACGCCATCCGTTGTCTCATGAGGCTTTACGGCCGCCAGCACTCGCTCAAGAATGGCGCCGTGTTCGCTCGCGGGCAGTTCGCGTAAGGCACCAGCCAATGGCCCTATTTGTGTTGCAAAGCGCATGGCGTCTTCCGCGTCATCGCCCATTTTCATAGACCAGCGAAGGTCCTCAACCTGAACA
The DNA here is from genome assembly GCA_030429735.1 of Gammaproteobacteria bacterium. GTDB lineage: Bacteria > Pseudomonadota > Gammaproteobacteria > Pseudomonadales > JAUIET01 > JAUIET01. Next base: position 337,196 of record JAUIET010000002.1, on the reverse strand, counting down.
TCGCACCAACCCGCGTCTTCCAGCAGTCGCTGAGTTCTTTGCGCATCTGCCAATGCGAATGGGCCGGGTGCGTGCGGGTCCAATGGGGCTGATTCGGGTAGCAACTCTTTTGCTGCCATCATTGGCACCGATACCCAGGCATTTAGTTTTGGGGGTTGCCAGCATACAAAGCATAAGCGACCACCAGCACTCGCGTGTCTCTTTAGATTGGCAAATGCCGCCGTAGGGTCATCAAAGAACATCACACCAAAACGTGACAATATCAAATCAAATGACTTTGGAAACGCTTCGGTCGATGCATCTGCCAGAACAAATTGCGCCTGTTGATTCTCTGCCACACGAGTTCGCGCGTGCCTCAGCATAGGTTCGGAAATATCAACACCAATCACAGACACACCGGAGCGAGCCAAGGCAAGCGTGGTATCACCACAACCACAACCCACATCCAGCGCAATCTCATCAGGTTTTGCGTTTGCGTGGGCCAGCAAGGCGTCACTGACAGGCTTCAGTGTAGCGTCCATGATTTGCTGCTGAACTACCCACTTTTGGCCCGCTTCTCCATTCCAGAATTCAATTTGTTCCTCGTTGTTTTGCATGGTTGACTCCTTCTATCTCACTATCAATTAGATGCTGCTAGCGCAACACAGGCAAGTTGCCGAGCATGCCAGGAATATGACAAGCTGCGATCAAAACACTGTAGGCTACCACAAACTGCAACAGGCCATTACCACCCCATACTTTGAATTATGGGTTGCCAAAATGCGGGCTAGGTGGGTGATACCAAAAAGCATGTGTTAACGGAGTTTGCGGATATACTACCGCAAGAACGATAGCACTCGAGCGTATTTTGACAAGCCCACGCAGTAAACACTGGAAGCCCTGGTTGGACGACCACTTAAGCATTCGTGAGCGCACACGATCCAGCAGCTGGTGGGCGAACGGCCAGTGATGCAGATCCGTTAAGGCTTCCGTATACTAAGAGTGCAAGGAGAACAAATATGCCAGAAAAACACACGATGACCCACCTGATTGGCAACACGCCACTGGTGTATTTACGTCAGGTGTCTGAACAAACAGGCTGCTCTATTTATGGCAAAGCCGAGTTTATGAACCCGGGCGGCTCCGTGAAAGATCGAACGGCGCTTGGCATTATCCAGGCGGCAGAAGCCAATGGCGAATTGCAGCCTGGTGGTGTGATTGTAGAAGGTACTGCGGGCAACACTGGCATTGGCCTGACCATATTAGCCAACGCCATGGGGTATCAGAGTGTGGTAGTGATGCCACAATCGCAAAGCGAAGAAAAAATTGAGCGGCTGGATATTCTGGGTGCTGAGCTGATTTTGGTGGCAGACCATGAATACAGCAGCCCTAACCATTACATTCATATGGCAGAGCAAATTGCGAACGGGCGGAAGAAAAGCGAGCCGCACGGTGCCATTTGGGCCAGGCAGTTCGACAACCCGGCCAACAGAGCTATTCACCGCACTACCACCGGCCCTGAAATCTGGGAACAAACCGACGGCACGGTAGACGGATTCGTCTGCGCCGTGGGAACCGGTGGCACACTGGCCGGAGTTGCGGACGCACTAAGGGAACGCAATCCCGACGTTAAAATAGCGATTGCCGACCCTGCAGGTTCCGCGTTGTACAACTACTTCAAAAACAATACCTTGGAAAAAAGCCCAGGGCGCTCGATTACTGAAGGTATTGGCGTGAGTTTTCTACCAGGCAATATCCACGACACAACACTGGATATGGCCTACCGCATTGAAGACGAAGTTGCGCTGCCGATACTGTTCGATTTGTTACTGAATGAAGGGCTGTTACTCGGCGGCTCCGCCGGCATCAATATTGCCGGAGCTGTTGAAATGGCTAAGGAGATGGGACCAGGCCATACCATCGTTACCGTACTCTGCGATGGTGGTGAACGCTACAAGAGTAAACTGTTTAATCCGAACTTTCTGTACAAAAACAAACTACCGGTGCCAGATTCAACCATCGGTCGATTGAGTAGTTAGGGAGCCATCAATCGTTTCGCCGCCAACCCGTACCGCCAGCACGTCACAACTAACTCCGTGCAATACGGCGTTGGCTGTAGAGCCGAGCATTAATTGCACACCATGCCGGCCGTGTGTTCCCATCACAATCAGATCGGCCTCGATTTCGTTCGCTTTTGAGTGAATTTCTGTCGCAGGCCGGCCAATCTCAACAAACACCTGGTTTTCCGGTATATCAAGTGGCTCGGCAATCTCAATCAATACTTTGCGCGCTTCCTTTGAACCAGTCAATTCGATTGGCTCGCTGCCAAGAGCCAATGTCTCGCCAAAGTAGAATGGTTCGCTCACGTAAATCAGATAGATCTCGCTGTCTTTGTCGGTCACCTGCAATGCGCGTAACAACACGGGCTTGTATTCGGTAAACACATCAATAGCTACCAGTACTTTCTTGTATGGTGTCATCATTCTTAGCCGCCGTTAATGTGGGAATACTGAAACCTAGCAAATTTCAAAAAATGTCTGTTGATTTGAATCAAGACTGTTTCTCATTCCAAGCTATCCAGAAGTTATTCGCCCGCATTATTCGTAAACGCGCGAAGCGAAAGGGTTAAGAGATGGCTGATTTGTTGGCGCAAGTTGATTTTAATCAAACATGTTGACAGCAGAATAACTCATTATAGGCTGGCCACTTATCTACGGAGATTCTCATGTCATCAGCAAACTATCCTCAATATCGAAACGAACTGAATGACTTGTATCGAGAGCTCGGACACAAAATACCCGATGTCATGAAAGGGTTTTCGTCGCTCAGTGGCGCCTCGTTAAAAGACGGTGCGCTAAGCAAGAAATCAAAAGAGCTGATAGCGGTTGCGATTGGCGTGGGGAAACAATGTGACGGCTGCATCGCATACCATGTCGGCGGTGCAGTAAGTGAAGGCGCCAGCGACGAGGAAATAACTGAGGCAATCGGTGTGGCAGTATTGATGGGCGGAGGCCCAGCGTCTATATATGCCTGCGAAGCAATAAAGGCGCTTCGACAGTTTCGAGCAGAAGAGGCCGAGGGCGATTAGAAGCTCTCACATCATGCCAGCTCATATTCCACTTATCCAGCGCAATTCGCACTTGGAGCAACCATGACACTAAAAAAATGTTTATTCGTATGCTTGCTGATGACACTGCACGGATGGAGCTTTGCAGAAGAAACTTCTACTCAACTCGAAACGAGCTGGTTACTGCCCGAAGCAGGTGCTACGGAGCACGTTCTGGGGGCCAGGGTAGACTCCGTGACGGACGCTGACCAGGATGGTATACAACGCATTGAAATATCAATTCCTGATAATCAATTGGTTCTAGAAGAAGTGATAGTTATCGGCAAACGCCCCGATATTGTCTTTCCAATCGACCAACACAGAGAATTCGAGTATATCAAGGATATTGAAAAAGGCCGGCATGGCGTCGTCATCTACATCGGAAAACGACAAAAATTCGCTTTGCGCCTGAATTATTACGAAGGCAACCCACGATTCCCCTACGATTAAAATTCGATTAGTGAGACGAATTAGATTCTGCTTGTAATTGAGAACAGGCTCTAGTGTCCCTTAACATAAGTTCGTACCATTTAGAACCAGCACAATGGCGTTCTTCTAGGCGTGTTCCGCAGGGAATATCGACTATATTGGCAAGGGACACAACAACGAAGAACGCCATTGTGCTGGCTCCCGGAGGGCCCGCCATTCGAGGCCTCCAGCTTCGTTGGACTCTTTGCGAATAGAGCCCGCTATTCACTGCAGAGTTCGCCTCGCTGGAGGCCTCGAATGACGGGCTAAATGGTACGAACTTATGTTAAGGGACACTAGTGCCCGTGCGGCTACTGCATCTTATACATTGTTGATTGTAATCAACGAGGCCGCGAGATAAACCAATATCATACCAATAGTATGGGTATTAAGTATGTTGAAGTAGTCGCTGATGAAGGCAGCGCAGCGACGGTGCAAGCCATTGCCGAACAGGCTGACGCGCTGGATTGTCGACTGGGTCTGGTCGACCAGGAAGGTAAGCAGCAACTGCGTCTTCTGATTGTAGAGGAGAAGCTTCAGTGGGTACTTGATACCCTGCAAAATAGCCTGGGCGCACAGACCGACGCTCGCATTTTAGTGCTGGCTGTTGAAGCTGCACTGCCACGTCATGAATCCAGCGCCAGCGAGGAAAAAGCCAAAACCATTGCCAGCCGGGAAGCCTTGTACCAAAACGTGGAACGCAACTCTCGCCTGGACTCAAACTACGTGGTTTTAGCCGTGCTTTCTACCGTAGTGGTTGCGATTGGATTGATAGCGAATAATGTCGCAGTAGTCATTGGATCGATGGTTATAGCGCCTCTGCTCGGCCCAAGCCTTGCGCTGAGTTTTGCAACAGCACTAGGCGACGCCCCCCTGTTGCGCAGCTCAGCCCTAACACTGTTAATTGGCATATCGATTATCATATTATTATCGATTCTGCTTGGCTGGCTATGGCCTCACGAATTACTCAGCAAGGAAATACTGTCCCGAACGGAAGTCGGTCTTGAGTCCATTGCATTGGCCCTGGCATCCGGTGCTGCTGCCGCCTTGTCACTGACCACCGGGCTGTCCAGTGTTTTGGTTGGCGTGATGGTTGCGGTGGCGCTACTGCCGCCCTCCGCTGTTCTGGGGCTAATGCTCGGATCGGGAAATTTCGATCTGGCGACCGGTGCGTTCCTGTTGCTGGGCGTTAACGTGGTCAGCATCAACCTGGCAAGCAACATAGTGTTTTTTCTAAAAGGCATCAATCCCCGCACCTGGAGGGAGCAACAGAAAGCCCGGCGGGCAACGCTGATAGTCGCCTGTGCCTGGCTCTTGATGCTCTGCACTCTGGTTGTGCTCATTCTGCTTCGGCTTGGTTAAGCTTGTGCACATCGCGAATCGAACGTATCCGCCGAGTTGACAAACTTCAGGTAAAACTCCAGGAGCGAACGGTCCATGTTCATCGTTGTATCCGTATTTGCTGTTTTAGCTGTTCTCGCAATCTGGAGATGGCGGGACCATCGATTTGATACCGGTGTATGGACCCGCCTGTCTTCCCGGCAACCCGGTACTCCAGAGCATTTCGACCCTTCGATGGTTCAGGATTTGCCTGCTGCGGCACGGCGCTTTTTTCTTTTCGCGATCAAGCCCGGCGCACCTCTCTACAGAGTTACAGAAATCTCGATGAGAGGTGAATTCAGTCTTGGGACACGAGAAAATCCAGACTACATGCCAATGCTGGCTGAACAAATTCTCGCACCACCTTTCGGCTTCGTTTGGAAACTAAAAGCCGGCCGAGGGCCAAAACGGCTTTCCGGCTCCGACGGCGCTGAGGGCAATAGTAGCTGGAGCCGATTCTGGCTGTTGGGTGTTGCACCGGTTGCGCGCGCGGGGATGAATCCGGACCACCTCCGATCTGCGTTCGGCCGTTGTATTGCAGAAGCCGTGTTCTGGACGCCGGCAGCACTATTGCCCGCTGACAATGTTCGATGGTCCAGTGTTGACGAATCGACGGCACGCGTAAGCCTGGTTAGCGGCAGTTTAGAGCAAAGTGTCGACCTCACAGTGGATGCAGAGGGCAAGCTGAGCAAGGTTGTTTTTCAGCGCTGGACTGATGCCAACTCGAAAAAGCAGTTCCAGCTCCAAGCGTTTGGCGGATACCTTTCTGAGTACCAAACGTTTGCCGGGTTTCGCCTGCCAACCATCATAGAGGCAGGGAATTTTTTTGATACAGACGAGTATTTTCCTTTTTTCAAAGCTCATGTCATCGATATCCGCTTTCCGATGACCGGAAAAGATTGAGAAATAATCGCTCTAACATGTTTTAGATTAGAGCATTTTACTACCGAGCAGACCGTTACTCTGAACACTATAGAATCAATTTCTTACTGACACGAACCACACCCGGCGATTCCGATGACCTGACGCTGACAAATCCAAGTTCTTTACACAACGCTAGCATTCGCTGGTTATCCCAAAGTACGTCACCGAAAACTTCACCGATGCCACGCTCACGCCCGTACGTTAGAATACGCTTCATAAGGTGCGTCCCGAGACCCTGGCCCGCCAGAGTATGGTCGACTACAATCGCGAACTCCGCACGTGCTCTGTCAGGGTCCTCGACAAGCCGCACCACAGCAAAGATCTTTGTTTTACCTCTGACCCCATGCTCTGTTAGTACCAACGCCATCTGTCGATCGTAGTCAATCTGGGTAAATCTAGCAGCATTAATATGGTTCAGAAATTTCATGGGGGTAAAAAATCTAAACCGCACTTCTTCCTCTGTCAGTCTACCGAACGCTTCCCTTAACTCTGTTTCGTCCTCAGGCACAATTGGCCGCAGCATCAGCTCGCTTCCGTCATTCAGCCGGACGCTCTCTTCAAGCTGTTTTGGGTACGGTCGAATGCAAAGCCGATCAGCTCCAGTTAATTCGGTTTCCAGGACTTTTATGCGCGCATCCAATGCGACAACGCCCGAGTCGTCGACCAGTAAAGGATTAATATCCAGTTCCTCAATGGCTGGCAAATCAATGACCAGCTGAGACAAACGTACAAGAACCATTTCCAGCTCATGCATATTCGCGGCAGGCATGTTTCGATAGCCGCGCAACAATTTACTGACTTGAGTACGAGAAATGAGTTCTCTGGCCAGTTTCAGGTTGAGTGGTGGCAGGGCCAGTGATTTATCGTTGACGAGTTCGGCTGCCGTGCCTCCCTGACCAAACAATATAACTGGCCCGAATTGCCGATCATTAACCATGCCAACCAGCAACTCTCTACCGAAAGGCTTGCGAACCATTGCCTGCACGCTGAAACCTTCCAATATGGCATCGGGTCGAGATGTGCGCAGACGTTGTAGCATGGCCTTTGCCACTTCACCAGCGAAACGAGGGTCGACATCAAGACACACACCACCAACATCAGACTTATGCGGTATCTGCGCCGAGACAATTTTGATCACAAGTAAACTGTCATAGCCCCTCGCAATATCAGCAACTGCTTGCGGCGTTGTTGCAATATGTGTCGTCACCGTTGGAATACCATATGCTTGCAGCACACACTTCGACTCAAATTCGGTCAACCATTCGCGCTCCCGATCCAATGCATTGTCGATCTGGACTGCTGCGCTTGCGGTGTCAGGCAGGAATAATTCCGGCATTGAGGGGGGTGTTTCGCGCAAGCTTTGTTGATTGCGCCTATAGTCGACCATTTGAGTAAACGCGTGCACGGCATCTTCAGGTGAATCATAGGTAGGTATGCGATGCTCTCGGAACTTACTCCTGGAACACTGTGCTGACTGCTCGCCAACCCAGCACGTCAAAAGTGTCTTTTTAACTTGCTGGTGTGCCTGCTCGATCACGACATTGGCTGCGTCTTCTGAACCGGCAAGTGCGGTTGGGCAATTCATGACCAGTACGCCATCAAAATCATCATCATCCAGCAGAACATTCAGCGCACTACGGTACCGATCAGCTGTAGCATCACCTAATATGTCAACGGGGTTGGCTCTGGACCAGATCGATGGCAAGACTTTGTCCAGCGAATCAATAGATTGTTGTGAAAGCGCTACCGCCTGACCGCCGTCGGCGACCAGCGCGTCTATTGCCATTACGCCAATACCCCCACCATTGGTGAGTATGGCGAGTTTTTCTCCCGAGGGGTATCGGGCCGATGCCAACGTCTCTACAGCATCAAATAACTCTTCCAAGGTTAACACTCGAAGCATGCCTGCACGACGAAAAGCGGCGTCGTAGACGCCATCAATGCCGGCCAGTGCACCGGTATGAGAAGCAGCAGCACGCGCTCCCGCCTCGAAGCGCCCAACCTTCACAACAATCACCGGTTTGCTGCGACTGGCTGCTCTAGCTGCTGACATAAATTTGCGCGCATGTGTTATGTGTTCCATGTACAGAAGTATCGCGCTGGTGTCTCGATCATTGGCGAGATAATCGAGCATATCGCCGAAATCAACGTCAGTCATATCGCCCATTGATACAGTGCACGAAAAACCAATGTTCCTCGGTTGAGCCCAATCCAACACCGCAGTAATCATTGCCCCCGATTGGGCAATAAATGCGAGTGAGCCATTTTTCGGCATGAACGGCGCAAAGCTGGCATTGAGGCCTCGACCGGGCACTTGCAGGCCCAGGCAGTTCGGTCCAATGATACGCATTAGCTGCGGTCGTGCAGCTTCCAGCATTGCTTGCCGCAGCCCATTGCCTTCGTCAATACCCGCTGTTATCACACACGCAGCCCGGGTACCAACTTTAGCGAGCTTGGCAATTAGCTCGGGTACCGATTGGGGTGGTGTGGCAATGATCGCTAAATCTGGCACCTCCGGCAAAGCGCCTGGCTCCGGGTAACCATCAAGCCCAAACAGTTGCCCATACTCAGGGTTAAGCAGATAAACCGGCCCTTCGAAATCCTTTATCAGGTTTTCGGCCAGCGCGCGTCCTACAGAGCCGAGTTTCTCGCTTGCCCCTATAAGTGCAACCGACGAGGGTTTGAACGCAGCATCCAGGTTTCTAATTGTCATTGGAATCGATCATTGTTGCCAAGCATTCAGCGCCAGCATCTAGTGTCCCTTAACATAAGTTCGCAGGTTCGATCTGGCTAAACGCTGATGCCCATTCAACGATCGAATCTGACCCTACAGCGCCATGCATTCTGGAAAGCTCCCTGCCTTTGCGAAAAATGCAAAGCGTTGGAACACTCTGAATCCCAAAGCGAGTAGCTATGGCAGGTTCACTGTCTATGTTTATTTTCGCAAGTTGAAAATGCGGCTCCAATGCAAGCGCTGCTTTCTGATAGGCCGTAGCCATCGAAAGGCATGGTGCACACCATGGGGCCCAAAAATCGACAATTATGGGAATATCACTTCGATAGAAAAAGCGGTCGAAGTTTGCTTCCGAAAGGTCGACAGGGTAAGCACTAAAAATCGCCTGCTTGCACTCACCACATTTGGGCCTGTTTTCAATTCGTTCGGCCGGCACTCTGTTAGTACACCAGCAATTTGGGCACACGATATGGATGACACTGGTCATTGGTTTATCTCATGTGGTAACGAAGTAAACGTGTCAGAACGTCTGTAACGCACTTTTCAACATCTATCACCAATCGCACGATATATGCTCTCATGTTGCGAAACAGGCAGATTATGCGATCAATTTAGAGTTAAGTATTGATAACGATCAACACCACACGACGAATCAAAGTATATAAATACGTGCACTCGAAAGCAGCACATCGTACCTACACTCGTTTAGATTAAGCCCGCATGCTGGTAATTGAGCGATCGAAATATCTATAGGTAAACAGAGGAATAATTATGGCCAATGAAGGGTACCACGAGCCGATTTCAGAACTAAGCAATGAAACCCGAGATATGCACAGAGCGATTACTTCTTTGATGGAAGAACTAGAGGCTGTGGACTGGTATAACCAGCGGGTGGACGCGTGCAAGGACCCGGAGCTTAAAGCTATCCTGGCCCACAATCGCGATGAGGAAAAAGAACACGCGGCAATGGTTATTGAGTGGATTCGCCGCAAAGATCTCTCTTTCGAAAAAGAGCTCAGAGATTATGTATTCACTGACAAACCAATAGCTCATGAGTAATGGCCAGCAAAGCGTTTAACAATTCATGTATAGCGCTGGTCAAGGGAAAGCACCATTGGACTTGACAACAATCAATTCCAGAACTTATTGATCTGCAACACTCATGCACCATGAACACATTGCATCCACTACCCGCTGAAGCGCTCTGCAGACGTACCACTGAGGACGAATTCAACACGGTTGTTGAATCAACAGCCAATTCGAACCTGCTCCTGGGTCATCAGCGCGCAGAAGATTCCTTGCGCTTTGGCATGGGCATGAGTGGCGATGGCTATAACATTTTCGTACTTGGACAATCCGGCAGCGGCATGCTGCAGGCCGTCAAGCAGATGCTGGCAAACGATGTAGCGGGAAAGCCGCCGGCCATGGATTGTTGCTACGTCAATAACTTCCAGAACCCCAGCAAGCCTACTCTATTGCAATTGCCGACTGGTCAAGGCATGGCGCTGAAGTCGGCGATGTCTCAGTTGATGGAGGAGCTGAAGATCGCGATAGTGGCTGCGTTTGATTCGGAGGAACATCAGGCAAAAGTAACTGAATTGGGTGAGGAAGTGGAGGCGCGCCAAGCGCGTGAACTGGAAAAGATAGCAAAAGAAGCACGCGAGAAAAAAATTGGCATGATTCAAACGCCCGCGGGCTACGGGTTTGCGCCACTGAATAAAAATTCTGAGGTGATTTCGCCAGAACAGTACGAACAGTTGCAGGAGCACGAGCAGCAAGAAATTCAGGCTGCAATTGAGGAACTGCAGCCCAAGTTACAGAAACTGGTGCGCAAGTTCCCCTTATGGAAGAAAGAACTTGGCCAGAAAATCAGAGCGCTGAATGAGCAAACCGCACAGCTGGCAATCCATCATTCTATTTCCGCGCTCAAACAAGATTTTCACGGGCTTGATTGCTTACAGCAATACCTGAGCGACGTTGAGACAGACGTGATTGCAAACTTTGCGGACTTTAGACCACGTTCACCACAGGAAATGACGTTCGCTTTTGGTGAAAGTGAGCAAAGTGTGTTGCGTCGCTATGAGGTCAATACTCTGGTTGATCAGTCAAGTAATCAGTGCGCACAAGTCGTAGAGGAAAACTTGCCCACGCACGCCAATCTGATGGGAAGGGCCGAACATGTTGCCCATATGGGCACGCTGCATACAGACTTTACCCTGGTGAAGCCAGGCGCCCTGCATCACGCGAACGGTGGCTATCTGGTGCTGGATGCCAGGCAGCTGCTTATGCAGCCACTTGCTTACGACAGTTTGAAAAGAGCGCTAAAGTCAAACGAAATTAGAATCGAATCATTGGAAAATCGATACGGTTTTGTGAGTACCGTGAGTCTCGAGCCAGAGCCCATCCCTCTTGCGCTCAAGGTTGTCCTTGTCGGCGAGCGCCACCTCTACTACCTGTTAAACGCTTACGACCCGGAGTTTCCGGATCTGTTTAAAGTGTCCGCAGATTTTGATGATCGTATTGATCGAAATCCCGAGAACGCCACTTTGTTGGCGAATATGGTAACCCGGTTGGCAAATGAGGAGCAGCTGCTATCCATTGACGGTTCCGGCCTATCAAGAATTGTTGATCAATCGGCGCGAATGGCTGGGGACGGAGAGAAGCTGACAACCCATATGCGCAGTATCGACGAATTGGTCCGCGAATCGAATTATTGGGCGCGCCAGGCCGGCCGCGACACCATCGGACGTGCAGATGTACAGAAATCGATTGACCAGCGAATATACAGAGCCGATCGTATTCGAGCACGCCTATACGAAAACATACACCAGGGAACGGTGCTAATTGATACTGATGGAGCTCAGATTGGCCAGGTGAACGCGCTGTCAGTACTGCAACTGGGTACTTTCACATTCGGTCAACCCTCGCGAATAACGGCCACGGTTCGCCTGGGCACTGGCAATATTGTAGATATTGAACGCGAAACGGAACTGGGTGGCGCGTTACATTCCAAAGGCGTACTGATTCTCTCGGGGTTTCTTGGTTCGCGCTACGCCCAAGAGGTTCCATTGTCACTTGCAGCCAGTCTGGTGTTTGAGCAGAGCTACGGTGGCGTTGATGGAGACAGCGCTTCTCTTGCCGAGCTGTGTGCCCTGCTCTCAGCATTGTCAAAGCTACCCATCAAGCAATGCTTTGCGATGACCGGCTCGGTAAACCAACACGGCAAAGTGCAGGCAATTGGTGGCGTTAACGAGAAGATCGAAGGTTTTTACGATGTGTGCAAGTTACGAGGGCTGGTTGACGGCCAGGGAGTGGTGATTCCCGCATCAAATGTGCGGCATCTAATGCTTCGCAATGACGTGGTTGAGGCAGTAGATCGAGGTGAATTCAAAGTGTATGCCGTTGAAACAGTTGACCAGGCAATAGAACTGCTCACCGGCGTGGAAGCAGGTGAACTGATTGGTGAGCAGTTTACGGTAAACAGTGTCAACGCATTGGTACAGGAGAGCATCAATCGATTCGCGCTGGCTCGGGCCACTTTTGCGTCTAAAAGAGAGTCAAATGAACATCGGTAACAATGATACGGAAAAGAACAGCGTACTACTGGTTGTTGACACCACAGCACCGTATCAGGCCGTGATTGAAAACGCTATTTTGATGGCCAGACGATTTAATTCTCAACTGCATGCATTGCTGGTGGAAGATCTTGATCTTGTGCGAATGGCAGATTTGCCGTTCTCGATTGAAATCGATCGAATATCCGGACAGGTTCGCCCACTGGATAAAGCCCATGTTGATCGTGCGCTGAAACTGCGTTCAATGCGATCCCGCCAAATGTTGGAGCAGCTCGCCCAGCAACACCAAATTGAAGTTGTTGCCAGAACAGTTCGCGGGAATTATCTATTTGAAGCACTCGACGCGTCCCTGCACGCTGATATCGCCTTTCTCTGCAGGCTTAAACAAAGAAGCTACAACAGAGCTCTTGGCTTGTATCCCAAGTCCAACATCGGATCGGTACAACTCTTCTATGACGGCTCCCCAGGCGCCAGCAGGGCGCTGGTGTTTGCTCGAAGACTGGCGCAGGCTCAGAACATCAGAATGACTCTCGTATTACCTGAGGTTGAACAGGCCGCCCGCGATAAACTGCAGCAGCAGGTCGATAAACTTCTGGAAGAAGGCAAAGACGAGCATCAGCTAAAAAATGGTTATAGTCTTGCCGGAAACGAAACATTGTCTTCTGAGCGACTATCACCTGACGATTTATTGATTGTTTCCCGCGACAGTTCAATTCTGGCCGAGCAACACTATAAAGATCTGCTAAACAGCATGCCATGTACCATTGTTCTGGTATCTTGAGCATTGAGTCTTACGCCTCCAGTCTTGATCGCTATCAATGCGAAACTCACCGAGCGGGTTAATACTATTAAACGAAGAACTGCATGGAGGAAGTGAGTTATGCGTAAACACTGCAAGCGGGTATTGGGATTGATGTGCGTGCTGTTCGTTTGCGCCTGTGCAGGCATGCAATCCGGCTCGGAGTGTTATATCGAGGAAAGCACCCTGTCACAGTATTCCTCGTTCAGCTGGTTACATTCTTCTCCAGTTCTGGTGTATGACGACAGTCAAACCATAAGCCCGCTAATGACAGCAGAGCTGCAAGCGCAGGTTCGGGCCGGGTTTGAGCGAGCGGGCTACGAATATTTTGAGACCGGGGAATACATTGATTTTTACATCAGCATCGTCGTCAGTACTCAGCAAGTTGTTGATGAGACCATATACTTTCCAGGCCGTTATCACACCAATGACACTGTTGTGGAGAAACGGGAGCGTGTTCATACCACCGGATTTGTCGCTGTTGATGTGTTCGATGGAGAAACTGGCGAACCCCGTTGGCGTGGTTGGGCTCAACGCCCTCTGAGACTGGATGATCGGCGCGACTCTCGCGAGGCGGTAGAGGATATTGTTCGGTCAATTTTGGTTGAGTTTCCAAGCAAGAAATAAGAGCTGTATTCCACCCACTAGAGCTTCACGCACAGTAACAATGCGGCAATTTCACTTTGAACCATTAAGCCTTACTGACTATGGATTTCTGGCCATTGAGCGCGCGAATTTGCCCATGCATGTTGCGGGGCTTGCTATTTTTAGAAGTGGTAAGCTGCGCACACATAAAGGCGGCATAGATTTCGGGACCTTAAGAAAATGCTTCGCGAGCGTTATGCATCATGTGCCGCGCTATCGCCAAAAACTACTGTGGCCAGTGGGCACTGATCACTCAGTGCATTTGGAAACCTGGTTAGAGCGATTCCAGACCGAACCACCGGTGTGGGTTGACGACCCGGATTTTGAGCTGGATTACCATCTCCGCCATGCCAGCGTGCCAAGACCAGGGCTTGAGCATCAACTGCATACACTCGTAGCTGAAATCATGTCTCATACACTGGACCGTGACCGGCCGCTGTGGGAAACCTGGGTTATTGAAGGGCTCTCGGAAAACCGCTTTGCAATTCTGTTCAAAATTCATCACTGCATGGCAGATGGTATTGCCAGTGTTGAGCTTGCTCAGCACCTGTTGTCATTTGACCAGCAGAGTCAGCCCAAGCGCCCACCGATCTATCATCCACGTGCCGCGCCGAGGCCGAACGATTTGCGTCGTGCTATTCGCCAGCAAAAGCTGGATTGGTCTATCGATGCTGCTAAAGAAAGCGTACGTTTGTTCCTGAACCCATTACATGCACTGAATGAACTCAAAACGTCGACCACGTCTATGGCGGAATTGTTTGCCGACAAAATGAAGCATCAGCGTTCCGATACTCCACTTAACGGCAAGGTTGGCTCACATCGACGAGTAGCGTGTCTTGAAGTTTCGCTAGAGGACGTTAAGCGGATCAAGTGTCACCATAATACAACGATCAATAACGTAGTTTTACTGGTTGCAACACAAGCAATACGACGCTTTCTGCAGCACAAGAAATTCGATCTGCGCTCCGGATCGTTTCGAATCGGCATGCCGGTGAATCTACGAGCCGAGCACGCTGATGATAAGCCGCAACCACACAACGAAATATCTATCGTAATGCTCGAGCTACCTGTATCAGAATCGCGCCTGACAAAACAGCTTGAAAGCATCTCAAAACAAACACGACATCTGAACAAAAAAGCACAATCTTCCGGGATAAAGCTCTTATCATCCCTGATCCAGTTTATGCCAGGAATGTTATCCAGCACAATGGAATCCGCTGCCGGTCCTATCAACAGTTACGTAACGAACGTACCCGGGCCTCAACAAGCTATGTACATCTGTGGTGCCAGGATGCTGAGCTGCTACCCGCTTGCACCTCTGATTGGCGAAGTTGGCATGTGTATCGGTGTTCTTAGCTATGATGGCAAGCTATGCTGGGCAATACAAGCCGACCGAGACATCGTTCCCGATGTTGATCTGCTCGCTGCTTACTTGCAGAAATCTTTTAAAAAAATAGCGTCTAGGGCAACTATCTCAGGCTCAGAACTAGAATAGCCAGCTTAGTGATGAATGAACAACCGCTTATTCAGTTTCACGATGTGAGCTTCAGTTTTGGCGCTCGCCAAATCTACGACAGCGTAAGTTTGAATATTGAGCGAGGGAAGATCACTGCCATATTTGGGCCAAGCGGTTCGGGCAAAACAACGTTACTGAAACTGATAGGCGGCCAACTTCTGGCTGACAATGGTGGTCAGGTAATCGTTGACGGACATAACCTTGCGACGCTAAAGCGCAGAGACTTGCTGACCCTCAGGGCCCGGATGGGTATGTTGTTTCAAAGTGGTGCACTGTTTACCGACCTTAATGTTTTCGAAAACATCGCCTTTCCATTACGTGTGCACACATCCCTTCCCGAAGACATGTTAAACGACATCGTGTTAATGAAACTTGAAGCAGTTGGCCTAAGAGGAGCCAAAAACATGATGCCATTTGAGTTGTCTGGAGGCATGCAGCGTAGAGTTGCACTGGCGCGGGCAATCGCTCTTGATCCGGATATCATCATGTACGATGAGCCGTTCGCCGGACAAGATCCAATCTCCAAAGGCGTGATCGTACGTTTAATCAGTTTACTGAACGACGCACTTGGCTTGACCAGCATTATCGTCTCACATGATATCGACATGACCGCAGCTATCGCTGACTATATGTACATTGTTTCTGATACCCACGTTATCGCACACGGTAGCCCAGCTGACCTAAAACGTAACGATTCCCAGCAGGTTCAACAGTTTATTCAAGGACTTGCGGATGGCCCAGTGCCTTTTCATTATCCTGCGGTCAGCTATGCACAGGACTTACGGTTATTGGCTAATTAGGCATATGACAAATTACCTTCAATCGCTGGGTAAAACGGGAATTGACGCATGCGCCTCACTGGGTAGGTCGGGCATTTTTCTATTTCGCACGATCGTAGCCAAACCGCAGTTCATAGCAACGTTTCCTTTACTGATCAAGCAAATCAGTCAGCTTGGCATTCGATCTGTCGTTATTATTGTTGTTTCGGGGTTGTTCATTGGCATGGTACTGGCGTTGCAGGGTTATACAATACTCTCAAAGTTCGGAACAACAGACGCACTCGGCCAGCTTATCGCGCTGTCGATGCTAAGAGAACTGGGGCCAGTGGTCACCGCACTATTGTTTGCCGGTCGTGCCGGCTCAGCAATTACATCTGAAATTGGACTGATGAAAGCAACCGAGCAACTATCGTCGCTGGAAATGATTGGTGTTGACCCACTGCGACGCGTTGTTAGCCCTCGCCTGTGGGCCGGAATTTACAGTATGCCTGTTCTGGCGCTGTTGTTTAACGTCTTTGCTATTTTCGGTGGTGCATGGGTGAGTATTGATTTGCTTGGTGTGGATCCTGGTGCCTATTGGTCTAACACAAGAGAGGCAGTTGATTTTGGTGAAGATGTTATCAATGGCATCATTAAGTCCGTCGTGTTCGGGGTACTGGTATCCTGGATTGCTGTGTATCAGGGTTTTGTCACCCGGCCAAATTCTGAGGGTATTGCGTCGTCTACTACGCGAACGGTCGTGTTTTCATCCCTGGCCATACTTGGATTTGATTTGATATTGACTGCCATGATGTTTGGAGAATTCTGATGCCCTTGAATCGAATGACTGAAATTTCGGTCGGATTGTTCATTGTTGGTGGTGCAGTTGCACTTACCCTAATGGCTTTTAAAGTGAGTGGTATCACTATGAGCAATTCCAGACCAACCTATCAACTAACCGCCAGCTTCGATAATGTCTCTGATCTGCACGAGCGAGCCAAAGTATCCATCTCCGGCGTAGTCGTTGGCAGGGTGTCTGATATTGAGCTCGATACCCTCAGCTATAGAGCGCTGGTCACAATGAAAATTTTTGAGGACGTGGGTAAATTGCCTGATGACAGCATCGCGTCAATACAAACAAGCGGTCTGCTGGGGGACAAGTTTATCAGCATCAGCCTGGGCGGCAGCATGGATGAACTGAATGACGGCGGTCACATTGAAGACACTCAGTCAGCGCATATTCTGGAAGACATGATCAGTCGGGCGTTCTCGAGCCTGTCTGAAAAGGAGTAGGCACCGTGCAATTCAACCCAACGCAAAGTAATGCTGTGCAGATTGTACTACTGATAGTGACTTTCAGCTGGATTACTGTCACGTCAGCGCAGACCGCGCAAAGCCCATACACAATTGTCCTTGAAACTACGGACCAGATAATCAAGCAAATTGAACGGGCGCGACCACGCTACGAACAATACCCTGACGAATTTCACCAGCAAATTGACCTGATTCTCAGCGGCATTACTGACTTCTATTCGTTCTCGCGCAGCGTAATGGGAGTGTATGCAAGCAAGTCAGCTATGGCTGGACTCAACCCAGAACAACAAGCCAGGCTGAATTCGCAAGTACAGCGTTTCAGTCAACGTTTCAAGCAGGGACTGATCGAGACCTATGCAAAAGGTTTAATGAAATTCAGCGGTGAAAAGATTGAGGTCAACAAGCCGCGGGAAACTTTACAGAGGCCAAGTAACATAATTACCCAATACATATTTGGAGATCGCGCAGAGCCCTACCGCGTGCAATACAAGTTTCGAAAAAACAGGCTGGGCGAGTGGAAGCTCCGCAATCTAACCATCGAGAACATCAATCTTGGCAAAATATTTCGCGAGCAATTTGCCAGCGAATACAAGCGTTTCAATGGCGACATAGACGCTGTGATCGATAACTGGGCGGTCTCAAGCGCGCAATCCCGAATCGATGGCGCATCATCTGACGGGGAAACCTGATGGCCGATATTACCTGCGGTGAAGATCGCATTGCATTGCTAACCGGCAAGCTCACCGCTGATTCGGTGATAGAATTGAAAGACAAAGGTGAGAGATTATTGGACTCATTTGCAGGCAGTATTGTTATTGATCTGTCTGAAGTCAGTTATGCAAGCAGCGCAGGCATTGCGCTTTTGCTTTCGTGGCAACGTACCGCTGCCGCCTTAGGTAAACCAGTACGGTATATAAATGTTCCAAGATGTCTTAGTGGCATGATCACGGTCAGCGGCCTTCAAACCATATTATCAACAGCGGATAACAAGCACGAGTCAACTGCTTGTACGGAGGGCGCATAGTGACCACAACATTAAAACCCAGTGTAATTCATCGCATAGCCGCAATACTCGGGGTCTTCTGTACGCTGTTGTCAATCACTTTCCACACGTTAGCCGCCACAACCGACCCTGAACAACAGACCATTGCTGAAGCATTCAACCTTGTTGAGCGCACCGCAGAGCGCACGATACAGCTGGCATTGGGCGCAAAACACTACTATGAAAACGAACCGGAAAGATACTACCAGCAGATTGGAAGCGCACTAGGCGAAGTGACTAATTTTGAGGCATTGAGCCTGGGTATAATGAACTCAGCGCTCCAGAAAAGCAGAAACGACGACATGTATGCATCTGCCAGTCAGATCGAACAATTCACCACCCTGATCCATGAAGCAATTGCTAAAGCCTACGGAAATGCTCTGTTCTTCTTTTGCTGTAAACGAACGGAAGTGCGCTACCCAAAATACGCAAAGCAAGGTGCAAAAGAAATAAATGTAACTCAGTACGTTTTTGGCGGACCGAGCGAGCCAAATATCATTATTTACAACTTACATCGCAATGAGAGCGGCGTTTGGAAAGTTCACAACTTCAATATTCAAGGCGTTAATATCGGCAAAGAATATAAGCGCAAATTTGATCGACTCTACCGGCAATACAACAGGGATATCGCGTCTCTCATCGAACATTGGAGCAAAGAGTAATTGCTTGCCTGGCACTGTTGCCAGCCAACATTCTCGCTCAACGATTGGTACCAAGGCTGTCGCGAATTCGTCGATAGGAGTTTTTTAGCTCCTCACCAACTATCTTGCTCGCCTCCCCTACTTCTTTGGCTGAATCTTTTGTAATTCTCCCTACAATCTCTGCACGTGCTTGAAAGTGTTCCCATTTCTTTTCGACTTCATCCCATTGATCACGGATTTCGGCATTTCCAAGATGGATTTTAAGCTTGATTTCGTCGCGTTCACGGCGAAGAAAATCAACGCTGTCACGATATTCTTTCTTGATTCGCTCGACAGCGTCATTACCCATTTCTTTCACTTCATTGTTCATAGATTTCTCCCGAAGAGTTAATACCGGATTGTGACTTATGGTAAGGGACACTAGCGTAGTTCGCAGTGAGCAAAACATATTGATCGTAATCAAATAATGGTGGCCTTACCTTTGCAGAAAATGCACTTCCAGCCAATCAATTATTTGCTACCCTCGGATGCCTGCGATATCAGTGAACGCACCAAACCAGGAGGCTTAATGATCAGCACATCGCAGTTAATAGTATCAATCAAACGCTCTGCAACACGACCAACGAATACCTCAGCCAAGCGACTTCTTGACACGGCGCCCATGATCAAGAGATCTACCCTCTGGTCGTTGCAGTATTCGCTGAGCGCAGTCACTACCGACTGTTCCGAAAACTGTAATTTATCGGTGCTGATCGACATAGAATCCAGCAATTCCTCACAGCGTTCGCGCTGAAACTCGCCCATCTGGGTTTTCACTTCCTCATTACCACTCAACAATGATTGATGTGTGGAATGAAATACAGACAGATCACCGCTTTTAAGTGCTTCAATTTCCAGCGCAATAGAAAGAATTGCGCGGTCAAGCAGTGACTCTTCATCGTTGGTATGCAGTGGGTCAATTGCAGCGACTATCTTTGGGTTTTCAGCCCATTGCCGGTGTTTGACCAACATTAAAGGTACCGGGCAGGCTTTCAGCATCTGCCAATCCGGGTGGGACATAAAAGCTCGCTCAAGATGAGTATGGTAGCCCACTCCATAGAAAACGATTTCTGGCTGAGTATTAACCACGTACTCAGCCAGAGTTTCATATTCGGTGAAGCCTTCGAGAACCTTCGCAGTTACTTTTCGCTGATCAGTTTGCACAGAGTCAGCGATTGCCTCAATCCATTTTGTGTAACGGGCTATGCGAGCTCTCTTCATCGGTGCCAATCGATAATAGTCGTGAAAATAATACCCTGGCGTAATTGGTGGCGAATGATCCACGCATACCAAGTCTATTTCACCTTCACGGTCACCTAACCAATGCAGCGCTGAATCCAGAGCTTTTTGCCCGTCCACTTCAGGACTTAAAGCTACCATGCATTTAGATAATTGACTCATACACTCCCCCCTATTCGTGCTAAACCAAAGCTTACGCCGGCTGTCATGGATTCGTATGATTTCTATCAAACCTCTATCAATGTATCAGTATTTGACCGGTATCAATTGCTTTCGCCAACGATCGTGGATAATTCAAAAACATGGAGAACAATGATATGCCATTAAACATTCATGATTTACTCACAGCAGACAGTTATTCGCACCCGGCTAGTGACATTCGGCTATGTGAAACCCATGTATCCTGGGTCATCCTGACCGGCGAATTTGCGTATAAAATAAAAAAAGCTGTACACCTTCCCTTCCTGGATTTTTCGACTTTGGAAAATCGTCAGTACTACTGCGACCAGGAACTAAAGCTAAACCAACGCTATTCACCGGGCTTGTATCTCGCAGTGGTAGGCATGTATGACTCGGGCGCACAACTTTATGTAGGCGACAGGCGTAACAGCAATGATACATTGCTGGACTACGCGGTAAAAATGCGCCAGTTTTCACCCGAACACCGACTCGATAAACTGCTTGATAACGGCTTGTTAAGCGCGAGAGATATCGATCAACTCGGTGTCCGTATTGCCCGTTATCATATGCAGGCGAAGGCCTTCCCGGACGTTAAACATGGCGGCCAAGCAGACGAACACAGCGGCGAGCCGGACCATGTGATCGTGCCTGCGATGGATAATTTCAAGGAAATCGCAACTAATCCAGTCCATGCTGACACTTTGAAGCTAGAGCATCGCATCGAATCATGGACAGCACAGCAAAGCCGGCGATTGCGAAAAACCATGTTACAGCGCAAGGCCGACGGCCAAGTTAGAGATTGTCATGGCGATTTGCATCTAGAAAATCTCTACTTGAACGGCGATCAGATTGATGCCTTTGATTGCATCGAATTCAATACTGATTGGCGGCACATTGATGTGATCAGTGAGGTAGCATTTCTATTCGTTGACCTGCTAAGCAGAAACCACCACGAATTCGCCTATCGGTTCATCAATTCCTACCTTGAGTACACTGGCCACTACGATGGAGTTCGACTACTGCGATTTTACAGCGTATATCGTGCGATGGTTCGCGCAAAAGTAATTGCATTTCGCTTGCAGCAACTACCTGACGGCAGTGAACGGCGCGGATTAATCGAGCAGTATAGACACTTTATACACTTGGCCAATGGCTTTTGCGAACCGTCAGATGGAGCGTTACTTGTTATGTGTGGTTTGTCAGCGTCAGGCAAATCAACGGTTGCCGGGCAGCTGATGCAACAACTACCCGGTATTCGAATTCGCTCCGACGTCGAACGCAAGCGCTTGCATTTTTATCTGCCTGATGAAAATTGCTCTGCAAACATCATGGGTGGAATTTATTCCTCCAGCTCAAGCGAAGAGGTATACAGTCGCTTGCACTATCTGACAAAACTGATTTGCCAGGAAGGCTATACGACGGTGGTTGATGCCGCCTGTTTACGCCGATCACAGCGCGATCGTTTCCGGCGACTGGCTCGGTCTATCGGAAAACCGCTTCTTTTCGTTTATTGCACAGCAAGTTTCGAGGAACTTGAGCGTCGCATAGTAGCACGCTGCAAATCGAACGAGGATCCATCAGACGCCGATGTAGACATCCTGTGTTTCCAGACCAACAGCGCTGAACTTCCGGATGATGCCGAACGAGCTGACACTATTACGATCAATACTGAGCAATCCGACGCTATTGCGAAGAGTACCGACAAAGTTCGCACAGCGCTTTACTTCACAGCAGGCAACTAATATGGACAACACAACACTAATTAACGAAGCCACTCACGAACGTTTTTTGCAGCTTGCCTGCGATCAACTGGGTTACAACACCGCAGTCTATGAACTACTGCTAACGCCAAGTCGCGAGATCCGACTGCAGATTCCGCTTACCAAGGATGACGGCAGTATTGTGATCTTCAATGCTTATCGAGTGCAGCACCACAATGCTCGGGGGCCCTACAAGGGTGGGCTGCGCTATCATGCCACCGTAGATATTGAGGATGTCAGAACATTGGCTTGTTTGATGTCTCTAAAAACGGCGCTTCTGGAATTGCCACTCGGAGGCGCAAAGGGAGGTATAAACTGCAATGTGGATTCACTGAGCGCGTCTGAGCTCGAACGCTTAACCCGCCGCTTTGTAGAAAAAATTCACCGCAATATTGGTCCAACCCAGGACATACCTGCCCCGGACGTTGGCACCAATGAGCAGATAATGGCCTGGATCCAGGACCAATACACAAAAATCTATGGCTATAACCCGGCCGTAGTTACAGGAAAACCGCTGGTTACGGGTGGTTCCAGAGGACGTAGGGAAGCCACCGGGCTGGGAGTGAGTATGGTTATTCAAGCCTACGCCAAACGATATAGTATTGACTTGCGAAACTGCACTGTTGCTATCCAGGGGTTCGGCAATGTTGGCCGCTATGCCGCGTTTTATCTCGATGCGGCCGGTGCCAAGATTATCGCGGTCAGCGACAGTCAGGGAGGTATTATCAATCACGATGGTCTTGATATTAAATCCGTCATTCACCACAAGGACAAGGTAGGCACAGTGGTTGGTGTAGACAATGCAGACATAACTGACAATGCCAGCGTACTGGCATTAACCTGCGACTTTCTGATTCCGGCGGCACTCGGGAACGCCATCACTGCCAACAATGTGAATGCGATAAGTGCAAAATGCGTGGTTGAAGGCGCCAACTCACCCGTTAGCTGGACGGCAAACGACATCTTGACTCAACGCGGCGTGCAGATTATTCCCGATATCCTCGCCAGTGCTGGCGGTGTCACGGTCAGCTATTTCGAATGGGTTCAAAATTTGCAATTCGTCAATTGGCCCTTACAGCAGGTGCGCGATGGCTTGCGTGAAAAACTTGATCAAGCATGCGAGCAGGTGTTTTCGGTGGCAGATGAGAAAAAAGTGGTATTTCGAAACGCAGCGTATCAGATTGCCTCTGAACGCCTTAAAGAGGCTTTATTCGCTGCTGGCATTTAGTCAACACCCACATCTGCACTGCTCGTCAACAACCTGTCGTTGCGCTGCCCTAGTAAATACACCAGATCGCTAAAGTAAAGCGCACAGGGTGGAGATCAGTTGTTCCTCTTTAACCGGTTTGTACAACACTTCAATATCCAATAATTTTTCTGGTATGTTTAAGTCCAGCGAGGTATCGCCAGTCATCAGCACGGCAGCCAGGGGCTTGTTGTTCGCCTCTCTGGCTTTTGCGATAAGTTCAATTCCGTTGTTATCTGGCAACCTATAGTCACTAACAATAAGATCTGGAAGATAACCTCCGTCTAGATACCCAATTGCCTCCGCAAAAGAAAAGGCGGTGGTGACATTGATGCCCAGGGCACTCAAATGAATGCTTAAAGAGTCAACTATCGCTTCATCGTCGTCAACCAGTAGCACACTCTTATGCTTGAGTGGCAGAAGAGCTTCATTATTCGACACATCTTCCAGCTCGCGGACAGAATCCTTTGCTGGCGGTATTTCCAGCCTAAAGCAAGAACCTTTATCTGGCTCTGATTGCACGCGTAAAGGGATGCCCAGCAAGCGACAAATTCGACTGACAATGGCCAGTCCCAGACCCAAACCCTGCCGGCGATCACGCTGCGGATTGTCCAACTGCACGTATTCGCCAAAAATTCGATGCTGATCCTGGTCAGCAATGCCAATTCCCGTATCCGATACTTCGAGAATGACCGCATCCCTCACAACTCGCGCCTGAACGATAACAGAACCCGCTTTAGTGTACTTGATTGCATTGGATACCAGGTTGTCTATCACGCGCTGCAATAGAGCTCGGTCTGAGTTGACCTTGAGATCGGTATGTTGGACCGCCAAAGACAGGTTCTTTTCGGCGGCTGCGGGCTCGAACTCAGCTCGCACACTATCGAATACCGTTTGCAATTCAAAGTCGGCAAGCTGTGGCTCAACCGACCCACTCTCGAACCGGGAGACATCCAACAGTAAATTGAGCAGATCCGCCATAGCGTCCAGGGAATTGCGCATTTTCCCGCAGACTTCAATCGCCTCCGGGGAACTCAACATCCGCTGCAATACCGACAAATAAATGCCCAGCGATTGCAAGGGTTGGCGCAGATCGTGACTGGCAGTGGCAAGGAATCGTGACTTGGAGGTATTTGCATCTTCGGCCTCCTGGCGCGCTTGTTCAACCGCTTCTTCGCGCTGTACCCGATCGCTGACGTCGCGTACCGCTGCAACAACGAATGGTTCACCTGAAATTTCGATCGGACTCAGGTTCACGTCAACCGGTATGCGTTTACCTGAGGCGGAAAGTGCATACAAATTCAGTCCGCTGCCCATTGATCGAGCGCTTGGCGCGGAATTGAAATTGGTGCGATGCTCACGGTGCAGGCGACGAAGATCTGAGGGCAACAGTTCCTCAAGCAGTTTACCCACTAACACCCGGTCCGAGCCGGCGAACATGTCAAGTGCCCTGGCATTTGCGCGGCTTATCCGACCATTGGTATTTACTACCAGTGTAGCGTCGGGCGCTTGATCAAGCAGTTGCTCAAGAGCATTTTGCGATTCGCGCAGTGATTCGTTGCTGGATTGCAATTCAGCGGTTCGTTCAACAACGCGTTGTTCCGTGGCTAATTTAGCCGATTCAAGAGCGACAGCATGAGCATGCTGCATCGTAACGTCAGTAATGATACTAAGGTAATGACATAACTCATTGTCTTCATCAAATATTGGTTTGGTGTTGTACTCTACCCACAGCAAATGGCCATCTTTGCACGGTTGACGCACTCGTAGCGTAAACTCTATTTGCGCCTGCATACCATGTCGAAACCGCTCGACAACTTCAGGTGCAGGATCGCTCCCCAACAAAAACTGGTTGTTGCGGCCAAGTAGCTCGGCTCGAGCAAAACCCGTCATTCGTACAATCGCATCATTACAATAGGTGATCACACAATCGGGAGCCTCAGTATCAGTCAACAAAATACCCTGATTGATATTGCGCAGTACGACATTGTCCAGCCGGGCATATGTGGACAGGTGCTGCTTATCGATAATAGATGATAAGGCTTTGGCAATCCGCTGCATTGCTTCGCGTTCAATTGTGCTCAGCTGTCGTGCACGGGTATCCATCACCACCAGACTGCCCACCACATGGCCATCCGAGGTACTCAAGGTGTGCCCAGCATAGAAATGCACCGGGTGATCGGCATGGCCGAACAAGTCGCCCAGTCCTTGCTCTACTTCGCCAAAATCGGAGATTTCGAGCAATGCATTGTCGTGCGCCAGCAAGCGATTGCAAAAGCTCTGCTCACGTGAGACATCTTCTACCTGCAGACCAATGCTTGACCTGATCAGTTGCCTGTCGGACGCCAGAACACTTACAAAAGCGATGGGTGCCTGACAGTATTCTGCAATCGCATCAACAAACACATCCAGAATGGCGTCATCCTGAGTATCGTGCAATCCCAATTCTCGCAAGCGCCGCAGCCTTGCGGCCTCGCTATCAGGCGGAGCATTAATTTTCATAACAGACAAAGCACCTCGATTGGAAAAATAACCGCGAGCAACCGCGTCGGCTGATACTCTACTCTGGTTTGAAAGCAGAGAGTGTTTTTTATCATCGGTGACATAATCTCACATGTCGTCAGAATTACGCCGTTTGTTCAGCCACTGATGGTGATCGTGACAGTGTGCGTAACAAGTACTTCTCCAATTCTACCGCCAATACCACTAAGGCGGGAAGCAGCAGACAGTAGCTCAGTTCAACTGCACTCAATGGCTGAGTGTGAAACCATACGTTGCATAAGGGCAAATATATAATGATCAGCTGCAAAGCAATCGTTACCAATACTACCAAAAACAACTGCTGGTTAGCGCGTGCCTGAGCATTGAAGAGCGATACACGATCATGCTGTATTACCAATACGTGCGCTAGCTGAGAGAAAGTCAGTACGCTGAACACCATGGTCTGCCAATGCCATGACTGCCCGATTGCAAGCCATTGGGTAAATAAAGCAAGTGCGGCAATGAATAAACCCATGAACAAAATATGCTGCCACATCGCATTGGCAAACATCGACTCACTCATAGGTCGCGGTGGTCTGCTATCAAGCCCGGGCTCGGCAGCCTGCACTGTCAGACTAAGTCCCGGCAGGCCATCGGTTACCAGATTAATCCACAAAATATGAATGGGTAAGAGCGGCAAGGGCAGGCCGAGAAAAGGCGCCAGAAAAAGAGTCCATATTTCTCCTGCGTTTGAGGTCATTGTGTATTTCACAAATTTACGGATATTATCGAAAATCCGACGACCCTCTGATACGGCGGCGACAATGGTCGCGAAATTGTCATCCAACAGCACCATGTCCGCAGCTTCGCGAGATACATCTGTTCCCTGTATGCCCATGGCGATGCCTATATCCGCGCGCCGTAGAGCAGGGGCATCATTAACACCGTCACCCGTCATAGCGACCACCTTGCCATGCGCCTGCAACGCCTCAACAATACGATATTTCTGCGCTGCGCTCACTCTCGCGTAAACAGTGGTGTTCAAAACACAATCTGCCAACTTACTATCTGAGTAGTCAGCCAGTTGCGATCCGCTCAGCACCTGATCGTCATCATCAGCAATCCCAAGTTCACAAGCGATTGTCTGCGCTGTTGCAGGATGATCACCGGTGATCATAATCGGGCGAATGCCTGCGCGGCGACATGCTGACACCGCGGCTTTAGCCTCATCGCGTGGCGGGTCAATCAACCCAACAAGCGCAAGTAATTCAAGATCAGTTTCAAGGTCTTCTGCGATCATGCCTGGCGGAACCTGACCAAGCCTGCGGTACGCCAGCGCCAGCACCCTGAATCCCTCGCTTGCCAGCTTCTCTGCCTGCGCCAACCATTCCTGCTGATCGATCGCTTGTCTGCCT
Organism: Gammaproteobacteria bacterium; assembly: GCA_030429735.1. Taxonomy (GTDB): domain Bacteria; phylum Pseudomonadota; class Gammaproteobacteria; order Pseudomonadales; family JAUIET01; genus JAUIET01. The sequence goes on along the minus strand of JAUIET010000002.1, from coordinate 309,955 downwards.
TCGCTATTCAGTGATGTGCTGCACCTGTCCAGCAATTCTTCTGGCGCACCTTTGCAGAACAGGAGAACGCCTGACTGGTCTTTATGTAGCGTACTCATACGACCTCGCTCAGAAGTAAACGGCAGGTCAGCTATACGCGGTATTTGTTTCTGCAGGGATAGCGTGTTCGCCCCCATTTTCAAGGCCGCTTCCACCAGAGCTACTTCAGTTGGATCACCCAGCAGACTACCGTCATCTGCTTCCAGGACTTCATTACTAAGGGCAAGGCATTGCACACTTAGATCTCGATATTGACCGTCCGACAAGTCCGCCAATTGCTCACAGCTGATCGCACTGGTATTCGTTGCCGAAAGCCAACGCGCGAGGTGCATATGGTTTTGCGTGAGCGTGCCGGTTTTATCTGTGCAAATGGTGTCAATAGAACCCAGAGTTTCCACTGCCGGTAAATTACGCATCAACGCGCGCAGGCCGCTTAGCTTGCGTGCACCGAGTGCGAGTGCAACGCTGACAACAGCAGGCATCGCCTCTGGAATACCTGCAACGGCCAGGCTGACAGCAGTTAGCAGCATTAACAATGCCGGCTCACCCCGCAGAAATCCGAAAAGGAATATCACTGCACATATAACAATTATAGCGAGCGCCAAACGTCGACTGAACTCGCTGAGGCGCCGCTGCAAAGGTGTTTTTACACGCTCACTCTGCACCAACATGCCGGCTATCTTACCCAGTTCGGTATCAGAGCCAGTGGCTACCACGACACCCAAGCCATGACCACGGTTAACAATAGTGCCTTTGTAGGCCATATTACTGCGATCACCCAGGGATAAATCAGCTTCATGCAATGCGCTCACCTGTTTTTCAACAGGTACTGATTCGCCGGTCAGACTGGATTCGTCGATCTGCAGTTGACTTAGCTCCAATAAACGAATATCAGCAGCTACAGTAGAGCCGTCATCAAGCTGCACAATATCACCGGGCAGCAGGTCGCTTGCCGGTATCCGCCGGTTTTGTCCGCAACGCAGTACCATAGCCTCCGGTGCCGAAATTTTGCGAAGCGCCGCTAACGCCTTTTCAGCGCGATATTGCTGGACTGTACCGATCACGGCATTTATCAATACGATCACCAGAATAACGATCGCGTCTTGAGGATCACCCACCAGACCCGCAACCAACGCGGCAAGCAACAAAACCACAATCATAAAATCCTGGAACTGCCGCAGGAAAAAAAACAGTACATGGCTGTCCTCTTTGATCGGCAAGCTATTTTCCCCAAACTGCTGGCTACGCTTGGCGATCTCAGAATTACTAAGTCCACTGCGCTGATTAACCTGCAGTTTCGCGAGAACGTCTTTTCTCGGTAATCGATGCCAGTCGTGGATTGATGAGTCTGATCGAGGCACGATGTATCTTCCTACTACAAAAACCTTGAACAAGTGTGAAGCACCTCATCAGTAGCTAGTTTGATGGTTATCAAACATAGGTGCATTTGATTAAGATCAACTCGTTCTACTGAGGCCTGCATAGACTGGCTGCAACAGTTAATGAGTGGCGATAGACAGTTTTTAACAATATTTACTCACCATTATCGCGATCGTTGCAGGCGACATGAATAAAGGATTGCATCGATGAACATAGTCATGTTCTCCAATACCTACATACCTCATGTTGGTGGTGTTTCGCATTCAGTGCAGGCATTTGCCAGACAGTATCAAACGCAAGGTCACCAAGTACTGATTGTCGTACCAGAGTTTGACGATGGACCGCAACGTGAAAAGGGAGTGATTCGTATACCCGCAATACAACGATTTAACCACAGCGATTTTTCGGTTGTGCTGCCAGTGTCTGGCTTGCTTAGCCATGCACTCAATGAATTCAAACCAGACATTGTCCATGCCCACCACCCCTACTTGCTTGGCATGACGGCTTTGCGGGTTGCGCGCTATCGCAATCTTCCTTTGGTATTCACTCATCACACCCTATACGAGAAATACACACATTATCTGCCTGGAGATTCACGCTTACTGCAACGTTTTGTCATCGAGTTAGCCACGCAATATGCAAATATGGCGAGCGCGGTATTCGCACCGAGTAACAGCATACGTCAGCTTATGAAAGAACGGGGCGTCCAGAGCACTATTCATGTAGTACCCACCGGTGTGGACGTTGAGCAGTTCCAGCAAGGGAATGGCCTTGGCTTTAGGGAACGGTATGGTATTTCCGAAGACGTATTTCTGGTTGGTCACGTTGGTCGACTCGCACCTGAAAAAAACCTGCACTTTCTGGCAGGATCGGTAGCTGAGTTTATCGCTCGTAGTCCAGAATCTCTTAAGGCAGGATTTCTGGTAGTTGGAACAGGCCCTGAGGAAAAAACAATACGGAGAGTGTTTTCTGAAGTAGGTTTGGACGATCGACTGATTACTCCAGGCGCGCTACCCCATTCGGCATTAGCCGATGCTTATTGCGCGATGAATGTGTTTGCCTTTGCATCCACCAGCGAAACTCAGGGTTTGGTGCTAACCGAAGCAATGGCGGCGGGTTTACCTGTTGTCGCACTGGATGGTCCGGGGGTTCGAGAAGTGGTCGTCGACCAGCGCAACGGTCGCTTGCTTAGTCGCGAAGATTCACAGGCATTTGCTAATGCACTGCGCTGGGTAAGCCAGCAAAACCCCCAGCAATACACCGGTATCTCAGACGCATCCGTGACCACGGCCAAGGCGCTCTCCGTGCAACGCTGTGCCGGCTTGGCGCTTGGCCACTACCAGAAGCTCATCAAGCGCCAAGCCATGCATTGCGATCAGAAATTGAAAGCATGGGAACACTTGCTCAGTCTTATCAAGGCGGAGTTGGAGATCATTGAGAGCTTCGCGGAAAGTACAGTTCATGCATGCTCACGTGGAAATACGACGCTATCGTAGAGTTCGTTCCCGCAAACATCAGCTAGATAAGTGACTCTTGATTGCAATCAATAACCGCTGATGCCGGTTAGTTACAGTCGCTCATGCAGCGGTCTTGCTGCCATAAGATCGTCATGCGCGTTCCATCCAGGTTGGCTGCCGGAGACCTGCTTACTCAGTTGGATGCCTTCTGCAGGTAAGAGAGTACAGGCTTCGCGCACCGTTTTCCCTGCCCAGTCGTCGAATATACAAGGGCATAATCAATGAAGAATTATCTTTCCAGACGTGAATTGGAAAAGCAGCTGGCAGATGCGGAAAGTTATGCTGAGTGGTATGAAATAGCCGACACTCTGGACGAGCCAAGCAAGGCAAAGGCCTGGCGGCAAAAAGAAGAGTCGCGGTTCTACGATTACCGGTCCATCCGACGTAGACTTGAGCGGCTGAGACGTCTACGCAAGAAAAAAGACAATCGAGGCTTGCTGTTTGCTTTAAACGAAGGCATACATGGCAATATGGGCGGTATTGGCCGGCCTGCCCTGTACATGCGCGCTTACACTGGTACTAAAATACTGATTACGGATTATGTAGAAGAAGTCAGCGATGCTCTAGTGCACCTGGCGAACGTCAACGATACGGACATCAGTTTTTCGGATAAACTGGATTTCTTTCGTCGCGCCAGCCACTGCTTTGGGCGTTCCGCTTTGATGCTGAGCGGTGGTGCAACCCTGGCAACCTTTCATGTGGGTGTTCTAAAAGTATTACTGGAACACAATCTAATCCCTGCCGTGATTTCTGGTTCAAGCGCAGGTGCACTGGTGGCCGCCGTCGCCGGAACACATTCCGACCAGGAATTGGCCGAGCTGTTTCAATCGTCCGAGCTCATTGTTCAGGCCAGCCGTGAAGCCAACTTACTGGAGCGGTTGCTGATGCAACCTCAGTCAAAAATAAGTACAGCTGATTTAAAGAAAAACATAGCACGTCTGGTACCGGATCTCACTTTTCAGCAGGCTTTCGAGCTGACTGGTCGAAAAATCAATATTTCCGTCGCACCGGCCGACGTTCATCAGACATCACGACTACTAAACGCGGTCGCTTCCCCTAACGTATGTATCCGCTCAGCAGTCATGGCATCGACAGCAATTCCAGGTGTTTTCCCTTCCGTTGCGCTAAGAGCAAAGGATGAAGACGGGCGGACCAAACCTTATCTGTCTAATCGACGCTGGGTGGATGGGTCAATGAGTGACGATCTACCCGCTAAGCGCCTGTCGCGAATGTATGGTGTTAATCACTTCATTGTCAGCATGGTCAACCCTCTGGCCTTACCTTTTGCAAAACGCGAAAAGGATGAGGAAAAGAACCTGCTCACGCTTGCGGGTCAGATTGGCCACTATGCGGTGAAGGAATCTCTACACGCGTATCGTGGTTTCTCGCGCCGCTACATTCCCAATTGGAAGAGAACGAATTTAGGCTTGAACACCTTACACAGCCTGATTGATCAAAAGTATCTAGGTGACATCAATATTGTGCTCGATCTATGGCACGTTCAACCATTGAAGTTTCTGTCTGAGCTTTCACAAGACGAAGCAAATACACTGGTACTGGCGGGCGAAAGGGCTACCTGGCCAAAGATTCCAATGATAGAGAATTGCACGCGAATCAGTGGCGTTCTGGACGATATTCTTGAAGACTACGATGCTCGTGAACACACACTACTGGCTGGCAAACATTAGCATATTCTAGGTAACGGCTCCCCCCGTATTGGATCCAGACGACGCCTGGTTCCAATCTTGCTGCGAAGAACCAATGGAACTGTGTCATCTCTGTTGCCAAGTGGCTCGCTAACATGGCCAATCTGCTGGGGCATAGGGCAACTGGGGTGCTCACTCATGATACGCAAGGTTTCATCCGCTTGTCTGGCATCAACAATCACTACAAACCGGCCCTCGCAAGCAACATGGATAGGATCTATTCCAAACAGCTCACACGCGCCGGCAACGTCGTCTGCGACCGGAATCAGCGCCTCATCTACCTCCATTGCCCAGCCGCTGGCGAGACTAAGTTCGTATAAATTACCCGCCAATCCCCCTCGTGTGAGGTCTCTCATACAGTTCGGCCTTATGTCATTGGCTAGCAAACTCTGAACAATGTCGGCCAGACCCTGACAATCGCTGCAAATTGGTTTCTCAAACTCAAGGCCCTGGCGTTGCGACAACACCGCCACACCGTGACGACCGATATCACCATTGACAATAAGCACGTCGTTTTTACCAATGTGTGATGGCTTGCAATGCGTGCCGTGCGTTAGTTTTCCAATACCACTTGTATTGATAAACAAACCATCACCACTGCCCTTTTCGACCACTTTGGTATCACCGGTGACGATAGTGACACCAAGTTGTCGGGCAGCAACTGCCATGGATTGGACAATCTTCTGCAACTGCGGTATTGGCAAACCTTCTTCTATGATCAAGCTGCAGCTCAACACCCAGGGTTCAGCTGCGCACATGGCGAGGTCATTCACAGTTCCGATGACTGCCAGCTTACCGATATCCCCGCCCGGGAAAAACAATGGTGAAACCACGAAACTGTCTGTTGTAAATGCCAGCGGTGAGTTTACCGCATTCAGAAGTGCTCCATCTTGCTGTTCGGCCAATACCGGATTATCAAACGCTGGGCGGATGATTTTATCCAGCAATACGGTACTTAGCTGTCCACCAGAACCGTGTGCAAGTTGCACTCTTGCCTGATCATCCGTTGCGTGATCTGCGGGTAATGGACACAGCGGCCCAGTATACTGACCCAAATTCATGCATTGCTCTCTGTTTGTCGGTAGCGAAAGTACGTATGGCAAGCACCTTCTGAAGTAACCATTGGAGCGCCCAACGGCTTCTCTGGAGTACACGCCTCACCGAAATTGGTGCATTCAGGGGGCTTCTTCAATCCTGTCATTATTTCGCCACTCAAGCAGGACGTACTTGTACATAGCAAAGATCCGCCATGCGTTTCCTGACTGGCGGCCAACAGCCCTGGGAAATGAAATTCCGGTTCGAACATCTTATAGCCATTTCTCAGCTTGAATCCGCTGTCGGCGATACCTCCAATACCTCGCCATTGCCGGTCACTGTATTCGAAAACGTCGGCAATAGCCGCTTGCGCGGTCGAGTTGCCCTTACGCGTCACTGCGCGCGCATATTGATTTTCAACTTTTGCTTGGCCACCTTCCAGCTGCTTAACGCAGTGATAGATCCCCTGCAGGATATCGATCGGCTCGAAACCAGTCACCACAATCGGCACTTGGTATTGTTGTGCAATTGGCTCGTACTCCCGGTAACCCATCACTGAGCATACATGCCCAGCCGCGAGGAAAGCCTGCACTCTGTTCTCCGGATTGGCGAGAATTTCTCTGAGCGCTGGCGGCACCCTGAAATGAGACAGTAACACTGACAGGTTTTTCAGCTTGCGTTGCCGAGCCTGCTGCAAAAAAAGAGCATGCGCCGGGGCTGTAGACTCAAAGCCAACGGCCAATACGACAATATGCGAATCGGGATTTTGCTGCGCTACTGCGATAGCATCCAGCGGCGAATACATGACGTGCAATTGCGCGCCTTCGCTACGCGCTTCGGCCAGGCTACTGTTGGTTCCCGGTACCTGCAGCATGTCAGCGTAGGTGCATAGAATACTGTGCGGCTGTTGGGCAAGAGCAATGGCATAATCAATGATCTTTACAGGCGTCACACATACCGGGCAGCCGGGACCGTGGATCAGCTCAATTTTCTCAGGCAACAACTCATCCAGGCCATACTTTATTATAGCGTTAGTCTGACCACCACACACTTCCATCAAAACCCAATGCTGAGTACATATCTTATCGATGGCCTCAACAAATGAATTCACGCTTGCTGCATCGCGGTATTCAGTTGCATAACGCATAGCTAATTCGCATGCATCAGCGAAGCGTTGCCACACCGCTGGTATGCCTGCATTCCCATTGTTACCTGGCAACAGTTTAAGGAGACTAAGTAATTCCTAGTTGATTAGAATCAAAGTAGCGGAAATTGTGCCCTGTATAAGTGATGCTGTGACCTTTTAGAGCCATTTACTATGGTCTTCAGAATACTATTAGTCTTCTGCATGTTGTTTGTTCGCCCGCAAGCGCTTGCTCAGACTCAGGAAAGTGATGGCAAAGCGATTTATCTGGACCAATGTGTAAATTGTCATCACTACGATGGCAGCGGCATTTACAATATTGCGTATTACAGCGGCCGTCATCCACCTGATTTATCCAAGCTCACGGTCAATAATGATGGGGCGTTTCCTGAAGCCAGAGTACGTGCGGTGTTATTTGGTTCCCAGGCTACGCCAAACCACGTGCTTTTCGAAATGCCGAATTTTGCCCGGTCTTACCTGGACCTGGTTAGAGAGTGGCGCAGTTTTGAGTCAGACATAGACCCATTCGCTGAAGTCAGTGAGCAAATTGACTCAATCGTTGCGTACTTAAAGACACTGCAGTCCAATGAATGAAGCTGTTCGCCAGCTGCTTTAGAAAACCGATACATTCGGCGGTTTACATCTCCACTAAAACGTCAGTGCGAATATCAAAATAGCGGTGATGCCGGCAACAAGCAGAGCGCGGAGACCCGACAGCAGCCACTGCTCCCCGCTTATTCTTCCGGTCAGCGCGCCTAGAAAAAAGAGCAGACTCAAGCCGATTAATACGGACGCTCGCATTGGCTCGTCAAAATGGATGAGCCCCCAGCGCTGCAGTCCAATTGGCATCAATATCAACAGACCAAGTAATAACGGTGTGATTCCATTGCTCAGCGCAATACTTAAAACAAGCCATACCCGGATTCTTTCATGCCGCGAACCCTTGAGGTCACGGAGCATAGCGCTTTCAAGTTCCATTAACTGTCGTTTTCGCTCTGCAGACTCGCTCAACCAGGCACTGTTGACACCGCTCACAGCCAGTGCAACCGAAGCGCTTATTCCCGCTGATAAAACCAGGTCAAGATCAGTTTGCCGGTTGATCAAGAATCCTACGCATAAGGCCAGTACTGTCAGCGCACCGTCAAAGCCGTTGACTATCATATAACGCCGGGCAATTCCTTCTGAACGAATTACATCGTGGACAAAAGCAACATCTTTTCTCACGGCCATGGTGTCAGTCTTTTTCCGAGGTGCTGCAAACATCTACCTCATCGATACTGTGTACCGAAGCGCCCATATCAGTAATTCCTTTTTCCAAACAGTGATAATCGAGGGCATTGCCTCTGACTTTCACAGCCACCGTTTCAGTCTGTTCATCTATTTCCAGTACCGCAACTTCAACAGACGTATCTGCTAGCAGGCTGGCAATCGTTTCCGCAAATTCGAGTATGCCTGGTTGACGCGGTTTCAAAACATCCAGAACCAGTCGTGTGATGTTGGTATCAATCATTTTCTGCTCACCACTTTATATGTTTCGGCTTAGAATAGAATGATGTCAGGTGATAAACTTGATAGTAATCAAAGCGCAAAGAAGCAACTGGAGACGTATGACGACTGCCCATCGCCGTTACTTTCGTATCCTGGCCGCATTGTATGGCATCGTATGGCTTGCACTCGCGATTGAGCCCGTTGATCGAAACGACTGGATTTTGGAAAATGTAATCGTTGTTATTGCGGTGTTTGTTTTATGGGCGACCTACAAATGGATGCCTCTGTCACGAATTTCTTACACAATGATATTTATTTTCATGTGTCTTCACAGTGTGGGTTCGCACTACACCTACTCCGAAGTTCCTTACAATCAATGGTTTATCGAGCTCACTGGCCGTAGCCTGCATGAACTTTTAGAGTGGGATCGCAATCACTTTGATCGCGCCGTGCATTTTCTGTACGGTCTATTACTGGCGTATCCCATTCGCGAGATGTTTTTACGAGTCGCAGATGTGCACGGTTTTTGGAGCTATTTTCTTCCTCTTGATTTAACCATGTCGACATCAATGTTTTACGAACTTATAGAGTGGCTGGCCGCTGAAACTTTTGGCGGTGAGCTGGGCATGGCATACTTGGGCACGCAGGGTGACGTATGGGACGCCCACAAAGACATGGCATTGGCAAGTCTCGGCGCCTTGATTGCAATGACCACCATAATCGTACTGAACAGCTACCTGCAAAGAGACTTTGCGCGCGAATGGTCAGAAAGCCTGCGCATCAAGCGCCCCGAACCATTAGGGGAAGACGCTTTACGCGAGCTGTGGCACGCAAAGCATAAACATTGATTCCTGTCGCATCAATAGTCTTCCAACCACTGTGCATCCCGAACTGTAATAAGCTTTTCATGATGCTCTAAATCGGCAAGATTCTCGAACAATTCGCGACTGGAATCCAGGTCTGCGGTTTGACTTAGCTCATTGTAAAGTTTTATCAGCCGATCGTGATAGTCGATACAAAGCGTCAGAATGTCTTCCGTTGACAAGGTAGTGAGTTGATTACGCAGTTCCATCAAACTGCTGGGAAAAGCATCCGCAAGCTCCGTTCTTGTCCAGGTATTCAACAATCCAGGGCTAATGTCCTCTTTCAACAACTCAACTGACGTCTCCAATTGCTTTTGATGATCTGCCAAATAGTCCAACAGCAACACCGCGCGCTGCTGGGTAAGCTCACCAGCAAGTGATTGGTAACGTTCCGCCAATTCGGCATGGATAGCTTGCGACCAATCCAGAATATCGCTTATTTGCTTAAATTCCATAGTGCCTTCCAACTCTCCCAGCACGGCCTCTGGGTATAAGAATATGCACAGTGGCCACGGCAACATTGACCAAGATCAATATCACGCCTGATTAACGCGCTAACATTTGCAGGCAACCAAAAATAGGCTGGAGCAACAGAAATGAGCCATACACCGAGCATAATCGCAGTTATCGACCCGAGGGTTGAACACCAAAGAGCATTGCTACAGGCGAGTACGGTTGCCAAGGGATTAAAAGCGCAACTGCATCTGTTTTTGTGCGACTATGTTCCAGCCCTGCTTGACTCACCTCTGCCTGGCTCTGTCAGTCTTGACGACAAGCGACGTGCGCACGGTGCCCAGCAGTTGGAATGGCTTGAAACACTCGCGCAGCCGATCCGAGATCAACGTGTTGACGTGCACTGTGATGTCGTTTGGGGAAAACATTTGCATGCGGAGATTATTCGGAAGGTATTGCGGACAAAAGCCGATATGGTGTTTAAATCCGCAGAACATCACAGCCAAATCCGCCGCACTTTCTTTTCCAACACTGATTGGCAACTAATTCGCGAATGCCCCGCTCCGCTTTATCTTTGCAAGCTAGAACGATTTGACGCCAAGCCAGTGTTGCTTGCGGCAGTCGACCCTATGTACACTCACGAGAAACCTATCTTACTTGACGACAGAATCCTTGAATGGGGACAACGGTTAGCGAACGGGCTAAGCGGTGTTCTGCATGCTGTGCATTGGTTTCAACTGTACAAACTAAGCACTGTTAGTTCGCCTACGGTGGAAGATCAGAAGATGCAGCATGAAGTGAGAGTGATGGATCTTGTCGGCGATTACGCCGTCGAGAAATCGAATGTTCACATGCTGATTGGTAAAAGTGATACGGATCTGCCAGTATTGTTAGCTGATCTGGATTGCCAGCTACTTATCATGGGTGCTTTGACGCGCAACTTTATCGATCGCTTTATCATTGGCAGCACGGCGGAACGATTGCTCGATAAAGTTAACTGCGATGTATTGATAGTAAAGCCGGATGATTTCGTGTCTCCAGTGACTCTATAGCACCTTCGAATCAATTTGTTGGAGTAAATCAAATACTGCAGTTGCCTGCTCTTCGTCGATACGGTTTATCGCAATTCCGACATGAACGATAACAAAGTCACCGACGCCGGCTTCCGGCACGCAAGCAAGATTGATCTCCTTGTGTGCGCCTGCAAAGCTAACTATGGCACTGCGCGTGAGTGGATCGTCGTTCACCATTTTGACAATCTGACCTGGTATCCCTAAACACATTTCAGGCCAAGCTCCGATCTGGAATAGTAGGGCCCGCCACAGAGGCCTTCAAATTGTGCCGCATAGGCCTGACCCACAGACAGTGCACCGTCGTTGGCGGGCAATTGCCGGGGCCAGAATACATCAAAACCCTGCTGTTCCAGCAAGCTTACACAAAGCTCCAGCAAACAAACATTCTGAAAACAACCACCACTGAGCACAACACGCGTGTGCTGAGTCATTTTTGCCGCATCAACGATGCTTCTCGCCAGCGCATAATGAAAGTGATAGGCGATATAGGCGCGCTCTTTGCCAGCGCTCAAATCGTCAAGCACGCCTTTCAAAAGCGGTCTCCAATCAAGCAGCCATGCAGGGCGAAACAGAGGGTGCTCGGTGTTCTCAATCTCCAGACGTTCACAGCGCCGGAATACCAGTGCATACGCTGCCTGCTCAGAGTCAGGCGTCTCAGAGTTTTTTGCCTCGAGGTAGTCCAGAGCCTGTCGCTCAAGGTCGCTCGCCGCTTGCGCTTCAAACTCCTGTTTATTGCACAGACCTATCAACGAGGCAATACCATCAAATAAACGACCAATCGAACAGCTCATTGGGCTATTGAACTTGTTGTTCAGCATGGTTTGTATAAGGAGTAATTCTTCATTGCTGAACGAGCGCTGACAATAGAGCGCTGCCGAGTGATGATGTCGCAATTCCTCTCCCCCGACTGTCAGAAGACCCAGTGCGACTCGCCTGGGCTCTCGGATCGCCTGTGCGCCACCTGCAAGCGGAAATCCCAACAGGCTCACTCTGCGCTGGCAACCACCTGGCTCCGCCAACGAGAACATTTCCCCGCCCCACAGAGCAGGGTCTCCCGGAAATGCCGCTCCATAGCCGTTACCATCCCATGCAACGCCGAAGCAAGGCGGTTCGATTCTGTTATCGGCCATTACCGCACAGATATGCGCAATATGATGCTGCAAGGGCAATGCCGTACCGTCTTTCGCTAATGCCGAAATCGCTACTTCAGTGGATTCGTAGTCCGGGTGCCAGTCGTGCACAACAGCTAACTCAGCCCAGCGACTGTCGGCTCCATCATCCAGAAGCTCATCGACGTTTGCACGAAACCTCCTCACACTTTCCAGACTGTCAAGGTCTCCGAGATAGGCACTGAGCTCAATCAAACCCTGATTCGCTAACGCAACCGTGTTCTTGTGATGGCCACCAACACCCAGGGCTATTGAAGCGCTGTGATTAATCGAAATGGCCTTAGGGGCATACCCTCTGGCACGGCGCAATAGTAAGGGGCGCCCCAGGGCAATACGTGAGACTGAATCATCCAGGGCGTGGTGTATGTGTCTGTTGTGGGTGAGGAAACAATCAACGTTACCCGCCAGCGTAGAAAACGCCAGCTCGTCATCTGTGATAATCGGCTCGCCGCTGCGATTTGCACTGGTAACGACCACAGGCCCGTTAAAAGCCTTGAGCAACAAATGATGCAGCGCTGTTGTTGCACGCATTATTCCCACGCTACGCAGACCGGGTGCTACTTCCCTGGCCAGGGAGAGAATCGACTGATCTATCACAACAATGGGGGCTTGAGGTGATAAAAACAGAGCACGTTGCACTGCACTTGTGGGGCAGAGGTCTGACAACTCTTTCTCACCGGCCAGCATAACCGCCATAGGTTTTGCCGGCCGTTGTTTTAGTGCGCGCAACCGCGCAACGGCCTTGGAATTCGTGGCGTCGCAGATAAGTTGAAAACCACCCAAACCCTTGAGCGCGAGCAGCCCACCATCGCGCAGTAGGTTCGCCGCTTTTTTTACTATCGACTTCCCACGCGTCAGCTCTGCACCGTCTGAATCGCACAATTGCAACTCGGGACCACAGCTACTGCAGCACATTAATTGAGCGTGAAACCTGCGATCATGCGGGTTTTCATAGGCAATTGCGCAGTCAACACATAGCTCAAATTCGCTCATTGCGCTGTGTTTGCGGTCAAAGGGTGAGGCCAGACTGATTGAGTAACGGGGCCCACAGTCGGTGCAACTGGTAAATGCGTACTGATAATACCGAGAGGATGGTGAATATACGTCGGCAATGCACTGGTCACAAATTGCAAGATCTGGAACCAATGCTGTCGATCCATTGCCGGTACTCCCACTGGCCACTATGGCAAAACCCTGTTCTGCCCGCGGTTCGATTTTACTCGTCCGCATGGTACTGACACTAGCGTTGTTCGGTGGGTGCGCCTGCAGTTTCGACAAAAATTGCTCAACGTGCACCGGCAAGCCCTGCACTTCTATGGTGACGTCGTCGGCAGTATTTTTAACCCAACCATCAAGGCCAAATTCCTGGGCCAAGCGGTACACAAAAGGGCGAAAGCCTACCCCCTGAACAGTTCCGGCAACAGTGATGTGCTTGCGTATCGCACCGTTCATGAACGGTCAGTCCTGATCCACAATGTCAACACTGAGCAACAAGATATCTGCTGCGTGTTCGTTTTGTTGATCGTCCGATACCTCAACGCAAAGGCGTGCGGATTCAGCAACGGATCCTTTCGCCGCCTGCTCAAAGTGCTCACGGAAGTGCTCAGCAGATATATGCGCCAGTGCACCAATCCAGACCTTGACTTCACTGATCTCACTGCATCCATGTTCACGAGCCAATGCCTCTATCTTGAGCATCAAATTGTTCAACAGTGACAGTTCATGCATTTGACTTTTCCTCCGTGCGCTTGTCTGAGAGGTACACTTGCAAGCGTTTACTTAGCGCATCTATGAGTACATTAGCACTTTCGGTTACTTCCACAGATAGTTGCTCTCCCATATGAAATTGGTGGCTATTGATACCGCAAACCCATAAATTATCAGGTAGCTGTGCAAGGCACTTGCCCAATTCAATTGCTGATGCAACACCAATACTGTGCGTTGAAACCTGTATTTCACTTGCTGGAATTTTGCCGTTGAGGGCGTCCCAAAAATAGATCTTGCCTTCCGCCTGCCCGTCTTCATTCACGGCATCTGCGACAACAACCAAATCTCTTTGCTGCCATGCATCCAGCAGGTACGCCGGGTCACCTTTGTGGATCAATAGCTCCACTTGTTCTCGCAGGCGCTCGGCAATACCTTCAGCGATAACAACACCAACCGCGTCGTCACTGCGAAATTGATTGCCAATGCCAATGATCAATGGGCGCGACGCAGTACTCATAGCGATCGTTTATGAATTTTCAAGAAGTGCGCCGAGCACGAAATACAAGGGTCGTAGTTCCTGATCGCCTGCTCACAACGGTGCTGCAGTAGCTGATCATCAGCCTGATCCAGTTGCGGCACCAGATCGGCCAGATCCTGTTCAATTGACTTTTGATTCTGCGCCGTCGGTGGAACGATGTTGGCCGAAGTAATCAGCCCTTGGGTATCTATCTCATAACGGTGGTACAGTGTTCCTCTGGGTGCCTCCGTCATCGCGCAGCCAAGCACTGGTGTAGATGGTAGAAAATCATCAAGGTTAGGCATTCTCGGCAACTGATCGCTCGCTAAAACCTGTTTCAATAGGCGAATGGCTTCTTCAAAAGCGAACACAACTTCAAGTCCGCGGATAATAATACTTTTAAACGGGTTACTTTCTGTGGGCTGCATACCAAGGTTCTCAGCCAACATCTGGACACTTTTTGGCAGCATTGTGTAATTCATGTTGAATCGCGCAATCGGCCCGACAATATACGCCCCACGACCTTTTATCCGCGCATGCAGCGCCGATGAGTATTCGATGTGCTCCTCCTCAATTGTGTCTTCAAACTGATCAGCAGCGATATCCAGGCCGAAGTTTGACCTCAGCCGCCCTTCGTTCATCGCGTATTCATCACCGTGACCAAGCGCAAGCATTTCATACGGTCGCTCGTAATCAGGAAATTCCAGGGTCGCCGACCAACACACGCTCTCTATTGCAGCATCAAGTGCCGCACTTAAAGTCTCCAGCAGGGCCTTCAATTTAATCTTGTCCGGAATCTTGTAAAAACCACCAACGCGCACATTGATCGGGTGTATTTCCCTGCCCCCAATTGTGTTTACGATGTCATTGCCAATTTTTTTTAGCCTGAGCCCGCGGGCAACAATGTCTGGAAATTGCTTTGCCATTGCAACCACATCATGGAAGCCGAGAAAATCGGGCGCGTGCAGCATGTAGATATGAAGCAAATGACTTTCAATCCACTCGCCACAGTACAAAACTCTTCTAAGCGTCCTAACAGTCGGATCTATGTCGATTGCAAGTGCCGCTTCCACCGCATGCACCGCGCTCATCTGATACGCTACGGGGCAAATTCCGCAAATGCGTGCCGTAATATCTGCCGCCTCACTACAGTGCCGGCCACGGAGCAAGGCTTCGAAAAACCGCGGCGGCTCGAAAATTTTTAATTGAACGTTGCTGACCTTCTCACCGTCGTAGTGCAGGTACAGCGCACCTTCACCCTCAACACGGGCAAGGTAGTCTACTTTTATGGTGCGCGTGCGCTTCGAATTATTCTTCGGCATACTCAGGCTCGACAAATGAATCTGAATTGAACGTATGCAGCAGGCGTGTAAGTTCCGGCTTACTGAGCGCCTGCTCTGATTGTAGCCAGGCAGTTAATGACCTGGTGTTGCAATTGTTTTTCGGTCCGAAGCAACCGAAGCAGGCCCGGTTGAAGCGTGGGCACAAGGCGTCACACCCCGCATGTGTTATCGGCCCAAGACACGCTTGCTGCTGGCTGACCATCAAACACGGTATCTGATTTCGCTTGCAATCAACACACACACTGTCGCTGCTGATTTGTGGCCTACGACCCTGAAGGTAGGTTTGAATGACGTGAAGCAGTTGGTGCTTATCAATCGGACAACCGCGTAGCTCAAAATCTACCTTTACATGCTGAGAGATTGGTGTGGACGTTTTGAGGGTGCTGATGTAACTGGGTGACGCGTACACTACGCTGATATAGTCGGAAATATCTGCATAGTTGCGTAATGCCTGAATTCCACCTGCCGAGGCACAGGCCCCAATGCTAACCAGAAAACGCGATTGCTGTCGCACCTTCTGAATACGTTCAAGGTCGTCCGGAGTAGACACCGAGCCCTCGACCAAAGACAGATCGAAAGGGCCTTCACTCACCTGGCTGCTCGCCTCACTGAAGTGTGCGATGTCAAGTTGCTGCGCAACCGCCAGTAGCTCGTCCTCGCAGTCAAGCAGGCTTAGTTGGCAACCATCGCACGAGGCGAATTTCCAAACGGCTAGTTTGGGCTTTGTGTCCATTGCAGTGGGTATCGCGGTCACAATTCGGCTCTGCCAATCCACGGGCTCAGCTCCGCCAGTGAGAAGACAGGGCCACCCTTGCAGACAAAGTGTGGTCCCAGCTGACAATGCCCGCAAAATCCGACGCCACACTTCATGTTCCGTTCCATTGACAGATACAGAGAAGCTTCGGCAAGGCCTTGCCGGCGAAGCTCATCGCAGGCAAAACGCATCATGATCTCTGGCCCACAGACCATGGCGACGGTATTGTCAAAATCGATTTGCTGACGAGCGATGAAGGGCGTTATGACACCCACATTGCCTTGCCATGTGGGGTCACATTGGTCCACAGAAAGCTCGACTTTCAATCGACCTTGCTGTTCCCATACCGCCAATTCATCCCTAAAAAGAACGTCCTCTGGAGTGCGAGCACCGTAAAGCAACACGATGTCTCTAAAGTGCCCGGCATGACTCAGGCAGTGCTGCAGGACGGGACGCAATGGCACCAGGCCTATACCGCCTGCAACGATTAACACGTTTTTATCTATGGCAGCGTCAATCGGCCAGCCGCGACCAAACGGACCTCTCACACCGATCTCGTCGCCAGCGCGTAGTTGTGCCATTACCTGACTCACACCGCCAACATTGCGAACCGTATGGACGGTTTCTCCACTCGCCTTACAAATGGCACTGATCGAGATAGGTATTTCTCCCGCACCAAACACTGTCAGCATATTGAACTGACCAGGTTCGGCAGATGTTTCTCCGACATTGATCGACACACTGAAAACGTCTTCCGTTTCCCGAACCCGCCGCAGTATGGGTGTCGGTGTAGGCACTAGTGAATGACTATGCGCCTGCACGGTACACATCCAGTATTTGCAAGCGAGTGGCTTTTATGCGCGCGGCCATTATTCGGGAGAAGCGCTGCATCAGATCCCAGCCCATCTCCAGATTCTGATTGCATTTGCCACGCAAACACTTGCCATCCAGCGCGACCGTATGCACGGTATCAATAGCGCGAACATCAAACTCCCAACGATAGGGAGGAAACAGCCACGACCAGCCAATAACCTCCCCTGTTGACAGAGTTTGCAGTGTGATTCTACCTCGCGGTGGGGTCTCAAGCTCTATCGCTACACGACCAGAACGAATGACATAGAATGCATCCGCGCTTTGGTCAACCGTCGCCAGTTTTTGATTCGCCTTGAAAACTTTTAATTGTGCGCAAGCGGCCAGTTCGGCAAGATATTCAGGCTTCATATCCAAATAAAACGGATGTGCTGCCAGCAGCTGTTCAATCGTCTGCATTATGGCTCCTTAGGCGTAAGGCCTGGACTTCCGCTCGCAGATCGATTCCAACCGGGCACCAGCTCACACATCGACCGCAGCCTACACAGCCGGATCGACCGAACTGCTGCTGCCAACTCGCCAGCTTATGGCTTAACCATTGCCGATATCTGGACGCGGTAGACGCGCGTACACTGCCGCCGTGAAGATAGGAAAAATCGGCGCTAAAACAGGAATCCCATTGTTGCCAACGCTCAAATTTCCGGCCGCTCACATCGCCGCTGTCCGTTGTGTTGGAGCAAAAACAGCTGGGGCACACCATGGTACAGTTGGCACAGGATAGACAGCGGTCGGCAAGCTCCTGCCAGTATTCGCTATCACTTGCGTTATAGAATAGCTGTTCGATGCCCTCCGTATTTAACTGTACATTCTGCTCGACTGCCAACCGCGCGTCCCTCTCTACCTTGGTGACCAGCCTCTTGTCACTCTCTGACAATTTCGCCGACCCACATACCTGCAACACCGAACGCCCACAATCGCTGGCTGCAGCAACCGCAAAGAAATGCTCACCGTTTTTGTATACTTCCGTTAAGCAAAGGTCGAAGCCTGCATCCACCTTGGGGCCCTCACCCATTGACGTGCAGAAACACGTAGATACTACGTGCCCGCAATTTACCGCCACGAGAAACAGATTTTCTCGTCTGGCCGCGTAGCGGTTGTCCTGAATGGTTCCATTGAGAAATACATCATCCTGAATGTCGATGGCGTGGACCTCGCAGGCCCGGATCCCCAGGAACGCCATTTTTTTGCCAGCGGGCTTTGACTCACTGACGGTGATTGCCTGGGTATCTGTGTTGGTTTTCGCTGACCACAATCGCTCGCGCGGCGGCTGTAGGTATTTTCTCCACGACTGTGGACCAAGCGCGTAGCCAAACAGCTGCGGGTCACCATCGCTATCCATTCGGTAGCTGCCCGCTGACTGTTGATCGTGCCAGCCAGCGGGCAATTGCTCGATAGCATCAATTTCACCGTAAACCACCGCATCCGAGCGTAACTGCGGCCCATAAATGCAATAGCCCTGAGCATTTAAAACGTCTAGCAGGGTCTGTAGATGCTCAACATTCCACTTTCTACACTCAGTCACAATGTTCTAACGCACTCACCTGAACGATCGTCATTATTCTAGTGAGCATTACTCAGCGTGAATTGATCAGGGTCAAGGAGTCATTGCTTTAGTTTCAGAGCACTGCGTTCGACATAAACGGAGTGGAGTCAGGCCTGCCTGATGCTGTGACTTCAATCAAATCAGGAAGCAACTGTGTGGATCAGGCAGTCTGATCAGCCAACAGTTTCATTCGCACAAGATGCGCCAGGGTGTTCGCCTTCATTTTTCGCATAATGCTGGAACGGTGTACTTCAACCGTTCGCTCACTGATGCCCAGCTCGATGGCAACAACTTTGTTTGCCTGACCATTACTGATACGTTCGAAAACTTCTCTCTCGCGAGCGCTCAGCGCTTTTATTTTTTGTAATATGTCCTCCACTTCTGCCAGAGATTCTCGCCGCTGGTATTCGACACTGAAGGCTTCATTAATGCGATCGAGCAATTCTTGCTCGCGAAACGGTTTGCTTAGGAAGTCGAGCGCGCCTTGGCGCATCGCATCAACCGCCATTGGTACGTCGCCATGACCCGTTATGAAAATCATAGGCAAGTTAATCCGTCGATCCATCAACGCCTGCTGCAACTCAAGGCCACTGATACCGGGCATACGAATATCAGACACTACACACCCTGAAATATCGTCTGAAATATGATCAAGAAAAGCGTGTCCGGATTCGAAGCTCATGTGGTCAATACCAACAGACTCCAGCAGCATACCTAGCGAATCTCTAATGGCTTCTTCGTCATCAACAATGAAAACGACTGGTTTTTTGTCCGTCACTACGGCCTCTGCTTTTCCTCCAAGCAAGGCATGATAGCGGCGAATCTCACATCTTTCTATCTATTACTGACCGCGTCAGGTAGCACGCTTAAGGTGCCCCTTCCCGGTAAATCAATGCAGAACAGTGAATGAGGCGATGCGCTGAATACCGACCAGCTGCGACGTTAAGCGGACTTCAAAAAACTGGAATCCAACTTATAACCGGAAAGCTTCCCAAGTGTGCCCGGGTTGACCAGCTTGATGTTGCGACCGTTGCTTTCAATCAATTTATCCCGAATCAGCTTTGCGAACGCACGGCTGACAGTTTCCTGGGACATACCCAGGAAACGACCAATATCGCTGCGACTCATTGGCAGGCTGAAATCATGCGCTGCCAATCCCCTACGATGCAGCCGGTCGGATATGTCCAGCAAGAATGCGGAAATACGTTCGTGCGCTTTGTTCATGGCCAACATCATGGCATGGCTATCTTTGCGCAGCATTGATTCGCTTAACAACATCAGTACTTGCCGTTCGGCAACCCTTGCTTCCACATTGATTTTAAACAGGTTCTGCAATGGAATCGCACACACTGACGAGGTTTCCAGCGCAATTGCTCCATTCGCGTGCTGTAGAGCGGCCAGTCCCTCCAGGCCAAAAACGTCACCAGGCAACATGAAACCGGTGATTTGTTCTTCGCCATTTTCAAGCGTCTGGTACGTTTTGACAGCACCAGATCTCACCACAAAAGGCTGTTTGAATTCATCGCCCTCTCTGAAAATGTGTCTGCCACGCGCCATCGGATGCCAATGAACAACCAACTTGTCGATCTCTGGCAGGAACGAGTCCTCTGTACCCGCAGCAATGCATAGATTGCGCATACAGCAACTGGTGCATGACACCTTACGAGCTGACTGCCCGCCTGTCATGGTGCTTGCATCCGATGTATTTTTTGCTAATTGAACGATGTTTTCCATGTCATGCCTCACATTGCTGCCGGGTGCCTGGGCATTGCTGTATGCCAATGCGCGTTGAGCAGTGTATGGCGCGGCTATGCACCGCGCTATGTGAGGATATGACTAGCGGTATTGTGGAAACTACGTAGTTCGTTTGCCGGGCCTTTGAGCTGTGGTTTATTTATCGACTCTCACGGCCAACACATCGCATTTTGCGCCATGCAGGACACCATTGGCGGTTGAACCAAGCAACAACTGAATCCCATGCCGGCCATGACTACCGACCACAATAAGGTCAGCGCCAATTTTGTCGGCCAGTGCATGGATCTGACTGGCTGGATGCCCAGTGACCACATAAGCCGCGTCATTTTTTAAAGAGTACTTTGCAATCAAAGAGTGCAATTCTGCTTTCACGTGTTCTCGAATTTGTGTTTCTACATCAGCGATTGGCACAGTGACGAATGCGTTCGCGTAATGGGCTACATCCATGACATAGACCAAGTGAAGGCTTTCAGCCTCTGCAAGCTCTAGCGCCCGTTGAATGACGTAGTCTGTGCTCGTCGATAGATCTACGGCAACCAAAACAACGGAGTATTGAGAGGAAACGTTCATTGTGGTAACCCGCCTTGTCTATGCCTGTCATGCTGGTCTTGGAATGCCGTAAAGAATATGCCCGATTTGTTGGCACTCTGTTGATATGAATCAAGAATACGAACTGTCAATTACCGGACGATGTATTTGATCTTGGTCAAGGTCAATGAAGAGTGTTCAGCCTAGACTGCGAGAATCACTTCTTATAATGTTGTAAGGGAAAACTGCCATGCAAAACGCCATGCAAAACGCAGAGCTGCGTGAATTAAAATCCTTGCTCGAGACCGAAAAGGTACGGCTGGAAGAATTGCTGGGCCGCACAGCAAAACATCTGTACCGGCGTGAGGAACCTTACAACGCAGACTTCGCAGAACAAGTAGTCGAAGTCGAGAATAATCAGGTTGTTGAGGCACTCGATAGCAATGCCAAAATTGAACTCCAGCAGATTCAGGCGGCACTTGTGCGCATAGAGCAGGAACAATATGGCCTGTGTCGTGATTGTGGCGATACAATAGCGATTGAACGTCTGAAGCTCATCCCATACACCGATCTGTGTGCCAACTGCGCATAACACGCCGCTTTAACCGTAAATGGCATCACCTTAACGTGGATCAGTTTGGCTTCAAACTAGGGAACGTGCACGCGTATGCCATCCAGCAAATCAGGGCCGGGATATAATACGATTTTTTCCCCTTCTTCTAGGCCGGCCTCTAGTTCTGCAACATGGCCGTTATTGTGCCCTATTTCAACGTCTTTGATTCTTGCCCGGCCATCCACAATTCTGAATACAGACCAGGAATCGCGGTATCTGAATAGCGCACTTGAAGGAACCGTCAGAATTGAATCACGTTCCCAAATCACGATTCGTACCTCCACACGATAACCATGCCCCAGGGATGCGCGCGATTCAATTGGATCATCGAAGCGAATAATTGTATTGACGCGTTGCTCCTCAACGCCCAGGGCAGAGAACTTGGTGAAACCCCAGGGTTCGACTCGTTCAATCAAGCCATGCAGCAAGTGCGTTCCACCCCAGTTATCTACAATCACCTTATTACCTGGCTTTATTTGTACCGCGTCTGTCGATAATAATTCGGCAACAATTTCCAGGTCATTAGAAACATCTCCGATTTCCAGAATTGGCTCGCCGGCGGCCAAGGTGGTTTCACTCTTATGCAGGACCCGCAGAATCTGACCAGAAATAGGAGCTCGCAGCGGTATTGTCGGGTTGATCAGTTCACGATCATTGTTTGCGTTAAGCGCTTGCTCGAAACCTATCAATCTGGCACGCGCATTCGCCAATTCTGCCTCACGCATGGATATGGCGGCCTTGGCAGTATCTACCGCGGCATCGGCGGTTCGTTTGCTTCTCACCGCCTGATCAAATGTTGTCTCAGACACGGTACCCGCTGCCCGCAGAGCACGAATCCGTGTAACTTCGGCGTTCGCGAAATCTTCATCCGCCATTGACCTGTTCAGTTCAGCTCGCGCCAAGCGTAATGCTGCTTGCGCCGCATCAACGCCGGCTCTGGCCTGCTCACGTGTACGCACATCGATCGCCGATGGCGGATTTGCCAGCATTCTGGCAATGATCGTTTCGCCACTGGACACCGCATCACCAGGCTCTACTTCCACACGCAATAGCCTTCCAGCGATCGGAGCAGACACCAGATAAGCATCACGTACCCTGGTTCTGCCTTCTTCATCGATGGTCACCTGCATTGCGGTACGCTGCACCTCTCCAACATCAACTTTCACCGGTTTAGGGATGAATGCGTACACAAGGATCGCAAGCAGCAGAAAAATAGAACTGACTACAAGCCAACGACGCGATGTATTTCTAGCTGCATGCTTCACTGTCTTATTCTCTTGATTTAAGTGCTGATACCAGTTCCAGACGGTCTATGTCGCGCTTGACCAAGTAGCCTGAGAGCAACGCAGCCAGGCTAACTGAGACGACTGCATACCCAACGCTTCGACCGTCCAGTGTTGAGGGGATGGAATACAGTTCTGTACTGAATCCTTGCGCGATCGCGTCCACCATCATCAAACCAATCAAGCTACCCAGGGGCAGAGCCAGAAAAATGATGATTCCAAGTTCCCCCAACAGCACAAATGAAGTTTCCCCGTTACTAAAACCCATAACTCGCAAACTGGCAAGATCATGGGAACTTTCAGTAAACGCAATGCGTGCGGAGTTGTAGACTATCCCAAAGGTAATAACTGCCGCAATTGCCGCCATGACATAGCGAGTTGCACCTGCACCACTATCCATCAACTCGCGGAATGCACGTCGTACCTCGTGCTTCAAACTTACGCCAGCGACCGATGGCATATTCTTGATCTGTTTGTATAAGGAGTCACCGTGTTGTTCATCTATTCGCAAATACGCACCATTTACACGACCAGGCTCTTTCAACAGTCTGTTGATCGCACCCAGCTCCATATAAGCCGGGGCGCCTAACAAGGGGTGAGCGATACTGGCAATAGGCACACGCAGCGTTGGTTGGCGACCTTCCTTAACGTCTATCGTTAAGGTGTCGCCTGGCCCCACCTTCAGTTTATTCGCCAGCACCTCGGCCAGCACAACTCCGTCCTTGCGAATGTAGATCGTGTCGCCAGCATCGCTCATGGCGCGCCTGAGTTGTGGCTCGCTGATCAGGCCGCTCAAGCTGCCACGATGACTAAGGGTGCCATTTCTGAACATGACGCTGACTTCTCGAAATGGTTCTACTTCAAGCACGCCATGCATGCGTGCGAGTTCATAAATTACTTTGTCAGCCATGGGTTCGATCAAACTAACATTTGCATTGCTTCTGTCTACTACGCTGAAATTAAGATCTACCATTCGGTTAAAACCATCCATCACTCCCAGCATAGCCACTGATAAGCCCATTCCAACGGCAATACCCAGTATCGCGGCAACTGATCGACCTGGTCGACGCATCAAGCGCCGCAGCACCATACGGGTTGGCTGATCTAAACGTCGTATTAGAGAAGCAGAAAGCGGAGTGGACCGCGAATAGTCGGCCGGTGCTGGCGGGCGCATAGCAACTGCCGGAGTTAGCTCAAACACTTTGCGCAGCACCAGTAATCCACCCGCCGACGCAGACGCTACGCTTACCATGACAGCTATCAAAATGGCAGCGAGGTCAATATGAAAGAGTAGATAAGGAAACTTATAGTAGATTTGATAGTAAGCCGCCATCAACTGTCCTGCCCACACACCAAGCGCACAGCCCAATAAGGCACCCCCAATCGCAATCAGCAAGATCAGCTTGAAATAATGGGCGCAGATTTTCAAAGTACTGTATCCAAACGCTTTTAAAAGCCCTATCTGGATTCGGTCTGCATCAATAAGTCTGGAAACAACTATGTAGAGCAGAAAGGCAGCAACTGCCAGGAATATCGGAGGTACAGTGGCCGAACTGACCGCAAGTTGTGATATGTCTTCAGTAATAAAGATATTGGAATACTGATCATCCAGTCCGTATGCACCTACTCCTCCATAAGGCTCCAGAATGCGATCTATCGCGTCAATAACAGCACGCTCATTAGCGCCATGCTGCAGTGATACCAGAAATTCGTTAAAAGCCCCTTCCATATCAAAAGCCGCTGCAAGTGACGCCTCGCTCATCCAAATCACTGCGAACCGAGCGTCATCTGGCACAAACTCTCCTGGCGCGGTCGACAACAAGAATTCAGGCGACTGAGCCAGCCCAACAATATTGAATTCCCGTCTGGCCCCATACATTGTTGCTGTGATCGATGATCCAGGACCCAAATCGTGTGCCTTGGCAAAGCCCTCGAGCAATGAGACTTCATCTCTATGGCGCGGATTTAATTTGCGACCTTGGGCCAGATACACGTTGTTTAGCAGCGGTTCGGTAAAGTCGGGTAACGATACCGCCCGGGCTTGAACGGGTGCCGCTTGGTTTGGCAGATTGATCAGTGCATTGCCCACCACGCGACCGCTGACCGAGCCTACACCAGGGATAGTACCGATCCGTGAAAGCAGCGACTGCGGGGCCCGCTTAACCGGCGCGAAAATATCAGCAAGGCGGTATTGCTGGTAGTAACTCAGGCGGGTTTGCTCCAGTGAATTGAGCAGACCGCCCATCATGACAAGCAGTAATACGCCAACAGCAATGACGAGTGCAATTGCCGAGACCTGGGTTTTCATACGTCGCAGATCACGAGCCAGTTTTCTGTCAAGAGGGCTCACCATTCGATGTTTTCCGCGTCTAAACGGTGTTCATTGATACGTACTGCCCGTACTGCGCCATCAGCCATCTCGATCACTCTGTGGGCCATGTCGGCCGTTGCAGCCGCATGAGTAATCAACATCACCGTGGTTCCGAAGTGTTCATTTATGTCTTGCAGAACACGCAATACCTGACGTCCTGTCGCCGAATCCAGCGCACCTGTGGGCTCGTCACAAAACAACACAGTTGGACGTTTTGCGACAGCCCGCGCAATCGCCACGCGTTGCTGCTCACCGCCAGACAACTCAGAGGGAAAATGGTTCTTACGGTCAGCCAGGCCTACCAGCTCCAGCGCCTCCTCAGCATCCAGTGCCTGGTCAGAAACTTCCGTCACCAGTTCCACATTTTCACTGGCGGTGAGGCTGGGCATCAGGTTATAGAATTGGAAAACAAAACCAACGTGGTGACGCCGATACAGAGTAAGTTCAGCCGGGCTCATGGCTGTGAGTTCCTTACCAAAGAAATACACAACACCAGCACTAACACTGTCTAGCCCACCGAGTATGTTGAGAAGTGTCGATTTGCCTGACCCAGACGCGCCGAGCAGCACTACCATTTCACCGCTTGGCAGCGCGAGGTCAACGCCGCGCAATGCATGTACTGCGCCTGGACCTTCACCGTACACTTTGGTCACACCGGTTACAGAAAAAGCATCTTTGTCAGTAGCCATGCCATATAGTGTCAATTGATCAAAGAGATTGTTCGCCACTTTACCAGCTTGGCCTCTGTGTCAGTCTTTTTCCGCTTATGAGACTAAACATGCCGCTAGTGGTAATCACACTAATCTGAAAAGCCAAGTGCATGCATACCGTAAACGCACGCGTCAGATACATTTTGATTTAAATCAAGCGTCGTCTATATGTTGACATGTGCGCTGAACAAGACAAGCATCTAATAGCCCGATATTCTGTATCCAAGTGCATCACCAATAGGCCCCGACATCGACGCCAGCACGCGCTGCTCGCTCTCATCGGTAACCGACATTTCCACAGTCCTTTCCAGCTCTTCTGATGGCGCCTTGGTTGTTACGTTAATAACACCCGCGGAGGCGGCCTTACCAAACAGAGTACTCTGCGGACCGCGCAATACTTCAATTCGCTCTATATCTGCAAGATTTGTGATGCTCTGGCCCTGTTGAATAAACGCAACGTCGTCAACGATCATCGACACCGCTTGCTCAACACCAATTCCAAACACGTTAGTACCGATACCGCGAATACTGAAGGCACTATTGGTTTTGTTGTTACTGACCGGCAGCGTCAGGCTCGGCGCGATTCGCGTGATGTCATTTGAAGTCTGAATGCCTCATAGCAGATTCAGACCGCTGGTAATAGCTTTCAGATAATAGCTTTCAGCCTGCTTGCGCGTAGCGATCTGCAACTATTCGCAGCGCACCGGCGCTCCACGCAACGCTTTCATCCAGCTACCGTTCATCGCATGAATCAAACGTCGAACCACGCTCTCACTGACCTTGCCTTCACTCATTGAAACAACCGAACGAATCGGCATCTCGTTTACAATTGCCTGGATCATCGCCCGGCTGTGCTCATCCAGGTCATCTCCACCCGTCATCTTGCCTATCTGCTGCGCAATCACCTTATGAATAAATCGTCCAATCCGGGTAGCGCCAATTTCCAGGAGCGTAGAGTTCATCTGGAACGGGCGCACAGCCAACGAAGTGGGAACGGGATGGCCTAATAGTTGTTCGAAGACAGCCTGATCAGCAAATCGTGTCTCTGGTTCGAAATAAGCGAACACGGCGGCGTCTCTCTTGCCGATTGCGCGCCCGGTATCTAATTCAATAGTTTCTTGCAGGCGAATGTCAGCAACGGATGTACCAACACTGATCTCAAATAGATCGCTTTCCACCACCCAGGATTGCTCATGAGTACACCAAAACGCAAACGACCGTGGATTAAGTACAAAGGTCACTTCTTGCGATGCGTTGGGTTCGAGATGAACCTTTTGGAAAGCTTTCAGTTCGCGAGTCGGTCTTGGTACGGATGGGTTCTGCTGCCCAACGTAGACCTGAACGGCCTCGGCGCCTGCACGCTGACCAATATTCCGCACAGTGAACGTGAGCTCGAAATGGCCTTCCATAGTGCCTGGCTGCCATCGGGAACTAAGCCGTAAGTCTGATAGCTCAAATTCAGTGTAGGAAAGACCATGCCCGAAAGGATACGCGGTGGCCGTGTTAGTCGTTTCGAAGTAACGGTAACCCACCAAGACGCTCTCGCGGTATTGGGATTGTCGCGGGTTCTGATTGAACCATGGATCACTAGGCACATCTGCGCAGGTGATCGGCATTGTTTCGGCCAGCTTGCCGCTGGGGTTTGCCAAACCGAACAGTAGGCGCGCCAACGCCGAGGCGCCTGCCTGTCCACCAAGATAGGCTTCCAGAATGGCCGCCACCGAGTGCCTGAATGGCAGCTCAACAGGCGCGCCATTTTGCAGAACCACCACTAAACGGTCATGGTAGGGCTCAAGTGCGTCCAGAAGCGCCAGCTGGTTTGCGGGCAGCTGCATGTGGTCGCGATCAAAGCCTTCTGATTCGTACTCCGGCGTAAGTCCAACCATCACAATGATGTGCTCTGCATCAGCGGCCATGCTCAGTGCTGCTTCAATCAGCTGGGCATCTTGCTCTCCAGACAGCAGGTAACCAGGCGCAAATGCGATCGGCTCTTCGGCAACCGCACGTATCTCCTCAAGCGGTTGTTCCAGTCTAGTGGGAACGATTTGTGAGCTGCCACTGCCTTGATAGCGCGTATTCTGCGCCAAAGCGCCAACCAGCAGCACCTTGCTAGTGCTTGATAGCGGCAACACGCCATCGTTTTTCAACAGTACACTGGCCTCCTCCGCAACCATTCTTGCCAACGCATGGTGATTGTCGAAGTTAACCTGAGCCTTTTCATCTAGTGCGTCAGCCGCCTTAAGGATCAGCTCAACGACGGGTCGAACCGATTCGTCCAATTCATCTTCGGTGAGCGTACCGTCGGCGATGGCTGACATTATTTTATCTTTGTTAAGAGTGCCGGAACTGGGCATCTCCAGGGACTGGCCATGCTTTATGCCGTCAACGCGCTTATGATTGGCACCCCAATCGGTCACTACAACACCGTTAAATCCAAATTCGTCCCTGAGCACCGTTTTCAACAGGTACTCATGTTCAGAAAGGTATGTGCCGCGAAACTTGTTGTACGCGCACATGATGGTCCATGGCTGTGTTTCCTTAACAGGCATTTCCCAACCGGGCAGGTAGATTTCACGCAAGGCGCGTTCGTCGACGACCACGTCGCACACCATCCGTCCTCGCTCGTGGTTGTTGAGCGCATAATGTTTCAGGCTTGCGCCAACATTATTACTCTGCAAACCCTTTATCCACGCGCTGGCCATTGCACCGGTCAAATACGGATCTTCCGAAAAGTATTCAAAGTTTCTGCCGCCAAGCGGGTGACGCTTAATGTTCGCGCCTGGCCCTAGCAGTACACTCACCTGTTCGGCCAGGCATTCACGAGCGAGTGCTGCGCCCACCTGTTCGATAAGTTTCACATTCCATGTAGCAGCCAGTCCGGAGGCCGTAGGGAAACAGGTTGCCGGTACACTCTCAAGAACGCCTACATGATCGGCACCGCTAGGCTGCTTGCGCAAGCCATGGGGACCGTCGGTGACCATGATCGAGGGCAAATCAAGCCTCTCCACGCCGTGCAGATGCCAGAAATCTTTGCCACCGCAAAGCTCGGCTTTTTCATCGATTGTAAGCTTACTGAAAAGCGTGTCGTTTGCTTCTGTCATTGTCGAGTTTGCTGCGCTTCGTGAATGATGCTTATTATTGAATATTACACGTGTATTATATTCTATTCCAGATCCCGTAGTATGATTGAGGCATGGCCCGCTTGCTTTAGCTTGTGAGAAATACACAGAGGAAAGGGACAAGGTGATGAATACAACACTTAGGCTATTCAGTAGCGCAGGCAAGGTCGCGTTAGCTCTCTGTATAGCAACCCTGGTCTCTTCGCCCGCAGTGGCGCTTGCTTCGCCTGCAGTGCCAAAAGGACCCAATGTACTGTTTATACTTGTCGATGACCTACGTCCGATCGGTACAGAGTTTGGGGGGCCAGTCTCCACACCGAATCTGGAAGCGCTTGCTAAGCAAGGCTTTCGCTTTACGAAGAACTACGCCAATGTACCCGTATGCGGTGCATCTCGGGCATCCATGCTCGGCGGTTTGGCGCCCTCCCCCAGTCGCTTCATTTCCTATAACTCCCGCCTTGATGCTGACGTGCCCGGCGCAGAATCGCTACCAGGGTATTTCAAGCGCCACGGCTGGACCGTGCTTGGCAACGGAAAGATCTTTGACGTCATCGATGACTCGGCCGACAGTTGGTCGGAACCGGTATGGAATCCGGGCATGCGTTGGCACAGCTCAACGCCCGAGGACGAGCGCGGTGAACATCTTCAGAAAAGTTACATCAACAGTCTGCCCGGCGGGCGACCGCCAACCTGGGAGCGATTGGACGTTGATGATATGGCCTACCCGGATGGTGAGATCACCGCGCGTTCGATCAAGGACATTCAACGGCTAGCCCGCGAAGACCAAGCCTTTTTTCTGGCCGTGGGATTTAGAAAACCGCATCTGCCATTCAATGCGCCAGCAAAGTATTGGTCCGACGAGGTGGCCGATTCAGAACTGCTACCGGAAACCTGGCGTCAGGTGAGCGAACATCTACCTTCCTACGCGACGCATCGTTCTCTGGAATTGCGCATGCAATACAATGCGCTTCCCTTGCTAGGTGAGGAATCCGATGCCACTGCCAAGGAGCTGGTCCGGGCCTACTATGCTGCGGCGCGCTACATTGACGCGCAAATCGGACAATTGACGGCCGCGCTGAATGAGTCGGGCGTGGCTGATCAAACAATTATTGTGGTTGCGGGCGATCATGGCTTCTTTCTCGGCGAGCAGCACATGTGGACAAAGCACGCTCTTTTCGAGACGGCCTTGCGCACGCCATTGATCATTGTCGATCCCAGACGCGAAGGCGGTCATGCGGTGAACGCCGTCGTTGACCTGCTCGACATTTTCCCAACGCTGGCCGAGCTTGCGAACCTGCCAGTGCCTCCGCATCTGGATGGTCGATCACTAACAACATTGCTTGATGCACCAACCTTATCAACTCATCCCGACAAGCCTGTCAGCGTGTCAAGGTGGCTTAATGGCGAGTCTGTACGCGATGCACAGTATCGGTATACAGCATGGTATGACGAGAGCGGGAATCTGCTGAATCAGATGATGTTCGATCTCGTGAACGACCCACTGGAGACTCACAACATTGTGGATTTACCGATTGCAGATCCCCTGGTGGCGAAGCTACGCGACGAGCTGGCAAAGCGACAGACAAATAATAAATGGTCTCCTGAATTGGTCACATTAGTGAACCGTATGAAGTTTGCCAACTCCCAGTTCGCGCCAATGATTCTGGCGGTTGCTGCTGAGCCCATACGTGCGCTGTACGCGTTGATACCAATAATGCTGTTGCTTGTCGGTATAGTGGTTCTTTGGCGACGTCGCTCACGATCACGCGACATTGGAGCCTGGAACATCCGCGATCATTAGCTTGTAACAAGCATCTAACGGCACGCGGCGGAACGTATCATTGTGCCGATCATGGTATGCTGATGGTAGTGCTACATACGATCTATTTTTGATCTCTTTATTAGAACAACGTTATGAATACTGCTGCAAATCGAATGATCTATCAGACTGAGGAAACTCGGGAGAAGATACTCGCTGGTGCTCAGCAGATTTTTGTAGAAAACGGCTTTGAAGCCACACAGATGAAGGACATTGCAACAGCGGTGGGCATTAGCCGCCACAGCTTGTACCGCTATTACCGCAATAAAACTGATCTTGGCTTTGCGGTGTATACGCGGATTTTCAGCGGCTTCGAATCCGAAATTACAGCGATCTTGGAGGCGCAATCTGGCAACACCGCCATGAATGCCCGACAATCTTTAATAGGCGGCATTTTGGCTTTTTACAAACTTCCACATCGGCAAATGGATTTCCGATTCCTGGCGGAATTTGACGGGTTTAATAGCGGTTCGAGATTGCCTTCAGATTTTTTAGAAAATCTTCCGGAGCCCGATGCCCACCGACTATTCGCGACCTTGCACGAGTTTATTCAACGAGGTGTCAAAGAAGGCTCGATACGATGTGATATATCAACCAGAGAGCTAACCCAGACCGTTTGCTATAGTACACAGTCATTGGCGTATAGCTTGCTTGCGCGTGGTGAGGCGCTTTATGGCGTTTCAAAATCAGAACGCGATCGTATGCTGGACAACTTGTGCCAATTACTGGAGCGCGGTCTATCGCCCTGAAGATCGTTCGGCGAATGGTTAACAAACAAAACGTTGAGTCAGATATGATATCTGCTGATCAATCACTCAACTCAGCGGCCCATGATTTCGCGGCACGATTGGTCACGTGAACATAGGAATCATCATGAAGCGACTCTTGAACATAGTACTAGCGGCCGCAACGACCCTATGCCTTAGTTTCCCAAGCTCTGCCGCTGACCAAGGGCGTATTGGCGCACGACCGGTGGGCATTGATAAAACCAACGCCCAGTTTGGCCCCAACAATCGCTGGGCGTTCAGTCATATGCGTGAGTTGTATCCCACGGCGCTGATAGAGAACAATCTTTTCGAGGCCATCAAAATTAAATTTAGCCTGCCACAATAGTTATCACCCATGATTTCGCATCTGACAGGCGTCACGTCGTAGCAACCACTAAGCGCACTCTGAAAAGTGGCTACTTCGGTATAGCGCAACGCATAACCTGTTTCCTTGATCGGTAACTAGGTTTCCAATAGACACTGCCGCGCCACATCGAAATGGGAGCGCTTCAATGCAATAGCCAGGGCACCTTGCTCACCACCGAGAAATGCCTGCTAAACGCAATAATCAAGACCAGGCTGGCGCCACCATGCGGCGCTTGCCGTCGTGTGTCTTGGCAACACCCGGTTCGTCCAGTTGCTCACGGTCCCACAATTCACAGGTGACTTGCTTGTGTTTTTGATCAAGTCCTTCGCAATAATTGCTGTAGCGGCACAGCATGATTTCCTTGCCTCTCCCAGTGCGTACTTTTTCAAACCAGTCCGGGTCAGCCAGCGCTTGGCGGGCAAAACCGACAATGTCAGCTTTGTCGTCTTGCAGAAGTTGCTCAGCCTGGCGAAACGTGTGGATGCCGCCAGCAACCACCATTGGTGTGTTAAAGCCGCAGTCTCTTACGTGTTGTCGAATAGACGCGACCGGCTCTACATTGCGGCCGAACGGGCCTTGCTCGTCCGAGATGTATCCGGGCATGCATTCGTACCCGCTCTTACCGGTGTAGGGGTAAGCGGCCCAACCGACTTTCGGTTGCTTGGCATCGTCAAACTTTCCGCCACGAGATAGCGACAGGAAATCCATGCCTGCACGGGCAAACTGCTCGGCGAAGTAACTCGCCGTGCTGACATCATTACCTTGTTCGATAATTTCATCGGCCAGGAATCGGCAACCCACCGCAAAGTTATCAGATGTCAGTTCTCTGCACGCCTGGTATACCTCCAATGGCAAACGAACACGATTTTCCTTCGCACCGCCATACCCATCAGACCGGGTATTGGTTGCAGACAAAAAAGACGCCATTGTATACGCGTGTGCGTAGTGCAACTCCACACCGTCAAAGCCGGCTTCTTCGGCACGGCGTGATGCGTTCGCAAACAGATTGGGTAAGGTGTTCGGCAAGTTGGCAATCTCGTCGATGTCCATATCTGTTACACGTTCGCGGTAACCGTGCGAATAGTCTTCCATTTCCTTGGCGTTTAGTACTGACGATAGCTGGTCTGCCTCCAGGCCCAGTAATGCGCTGCGAACCTCTTCCTCATCTGCCGAATTTGGCAATCCAAGCGCGGCACGATGCGCATCGGTGATGCGCAAAAATCGCTGCAGGAATTTCTGTGGGTCGGGCCGTCGCCGAATACTGAGGAAATCGATGATCTGGATAAGCAATCGCGTTTGGCCTTCGCTGGCCTCACGCACAGTATCCGCCAGTTTGCGCAAGCCCGGAATATAGCGGTCGTCTCCGATGCGCAGCAATGGACCACTGGGGATGTCGCGAATGCCAGTGGCCTCGACCACCAGAACACCGGGCTTGCCCTTCGCGAAACGCTCATACCATTGCAGCACGTCTTCGGTGACTTCACCTTCTTCGTTTGAACGCCACGGCACCATGGCAGGCACCCAGGTTCGCTGCTGAAGCTGCATTGGTCCCACAGTGAGCGGGGCAAACAACGTGCTGCTGGCCGCTTCCTCAGCGCCTGGCCAGGGGTCATCCAGCGCCGTGTATTTTATGCGTTCCGCCGGTTTCCACATAGATCACCCTCCATACAGATTAAGTCTCTGCCAGACTCCAGGACTATTTATTTTAAGCTTAAAATATTTGTGCGGCAAGCAGGATTACGCCTGTCATGTCAAAATCGGCTGCGATGCCCTGGTTTTCAGCAAAAACACACTGACCACCGCTAGCAACATCGCAATACTCAGGGCAAGAAATACGCCGTAATAACTGCCCACTTCATCAAAGTGCCGGCCAGCCAGCCATGGGCCGATTAACGCCGGCGGCATCATCATCGCCATGTGCAAGCCACTGATACGGCCGAGCGTTTGCTCTTCGAAGAGCACGCTGTTCATATAAGGAAGCAAGGGAATAAACGCACCATGCCCAAAACCCAACATCACGGTAGCAAGGGTCATCATTGGCATTGAGTCGAAGTTCAGCAGCACAATCCAGCCCAATAGAAGCTCAGCGCACACAAACAACGCAAACCCTTTCAAGTAAGGCCGGATTCGATCTGACAAGTACGCAAGACAGGTTTTACCACACAGACCGGTCAAACCGCTGGAGGCCATCAGCAACGCCGCCTGTGAATTGTCCAGACCAACACTTAAGAAATGGGGCACCAGGATCAGCGCGAACAAAGACATGATCGACATCAGCACAGCCGTGACAATACCCATCATCCAAAAATTAACGTCACCAAAAAAGCCGGACACGTTCACCTCTTGAGAATCAGTGGTGTTCGTTTCCTGCAGTTCGATTCTGCTCGGCTCGCGAACCAGAAACAATGCCCCGCCACCCACACCGATCACGACAAGACCCGCCAGCACCAGCAGGCTCGTCTGCCAATGCATTCCATTCAGCAATGCCGCAACAAGAACAGGCAGTAGAATAGAAGCGAAACTTACGCCAATCGCCGCAATCGCAAGTGCTCTGGCTCGGTTCGTTTGATAACCACGAACCAACAGCAGGTTACACACGACCGGGCCATACAAAATCACCCCCATAGAAAACAATAGAAATGCCACTATCAGGAGTGAGAAGCTGTTTACCCACGCTGCCATTACCAGGCCGAGCGCTGCGATCAACGCACCGCTTAAAATAACCGGCTTTAATTCTGAACCGTCAATAAATCGCCCAAGCAATGGCGACATCACGCCGCTCAGCAACAACAGCAAGGCCAGGCCGGAATTCATTGCAGCAATGCTCACATCGAACTGCTCAGCCACAGGTGTTACGTAAAAACCGTATACGCCAATCAGGCCCATGCCGAGTGCCTGGAAAACAAGAGCGGCCAGTGCGGTAGACCATTGCTTCAGCATGCTCTCGTTGTTTTTTTCAGTGACGGTCGACATCTGCCATCATGATACCGCACTGCTGCAGGCAGCGGGTTACCATGAGCAGGCTCTATCACAGCGCGCGATTGTGATAACATCCGGTTCCGCATTTAAGGAGCCGATAACATGTCTGACTATGAAACTTTGCTGGTTGAGCAACAAGGCGCTGTAACGATTATTCGCCTTAACCGGCCCAAAGCCCTCAATGCTCTGAACAATCAGGTGTTGCAGGATTTGATTGCTGCCTTTGCGGCCTATGATGCCGATGACACACAGCGTTGCGCCATTCTGACCGGCAATGAAAAAGCCTTTGCCGCAGGCGCGGACATCAAGGAAATGTCGGAGCAGAGTTTTGCGGATATGTATGGCGACAACTACTTTGCGGGCTACGACCATGTCACGGCCACACGAAAACCGTGGATTGCGGCGGTATCAGGCTATGCACTCGGTGGCGGTTGCGAATTGGCCATGATGGCCGACTTTATAATTGCCAGTGATTCAGCCAAGTTTGGCCAACCTGAAATCAAGCTGGCCGTTACACCAGGCATGGGTGGTTCACAGCGCATGACCCGCGCTGTTGGCAAAGCCAAATCCATGGAAATGTGCCTGACCGGCCGAATGATGGACGCAGAAGAAGCAGAACGCTCTGGCCTGGTCGCGCGCGTGGTAGCGGCTGATGACTTGATGGAAGAAACCCTGAAAACCGCACAAGAAATTGCCAGCATGGCTCCGCTTGCCGCGAAGGCAACCAAAGAGATGGTGAACGAGGCGTATGAAACCACGCTAAAGCAGGGTGTGTTATTTGAACGCCGTCTGTTCCACGGTTTGTTTGGCACCGAAGACCAGAAAGAAGGCATGGCCGCGTTTATTGAGAAACGACCAGGTGTTTGGCGTGGAAAGTAAGTTCCACTTTTGACTCAGAACTGGCGCCTGGGGCTTGGGTTTGCCTTAATCACAGCGGTTTTTTGGGGGCTACTACCGTTTGCGCTGAAGGAATTGCTGGCTCACCTTGACGCCATCACCATCACCTGGTTTCGGTTCAGCGCGGCGGCGCTGATCGCCGTGTTCTGGTACGGCCGGCGCAGCGTTGGCGGTATAAAGCGCTTGCTCTCGCCCGCCAGCTTACCCCTCACATTGCTCACGGTAGCAGCCTTGCTGGTGAACTATGTATTATTTGTGTATGGCCTGAGTTTTGTCACACCGGCAGCCGCCGAGATAATCATTAATACTTCCCCTCTGTTGCTGCTGTTAGGCAGCATTCTGTTTTTTAAAGAAGCGTTTTCTGCACGGCAGTGGTTCGGCGTTGTGCTTTTCTCAATAGGCATGCTGCTTTTTTTTCATCATCGACTGCGAGATTTGGTCAGCACCGACCCTGACTATCTGTTCGGTTTGGGCATTGTCTTCCTCGGTGGCGTTCTGTGGGCCTGTTACGGTTTGGGTCAAAAGCTGATCTTGCGCAAAGAAAAAGCCAACGACCTGCTGCTGTTGATCTACATTGCCGGCAGTCTTGTGTATCTCCCATTCGCCGCGCCGCTGGGTATTATTGAATTTGATGGTTTGCTGTGGGCGATTTTGTTGTTCGCTTCATTGAATACCATTATTGCCTACGGCAGTTTCGGCATTGCCATGTCAAACTGGGACGCGTCACGGGTCAGTGCCGTGATAACAATTGCACCTTTGATCACCCTGGGCTTCGGCTGGCTGATGGATGCCATCTGGCCAGGCAGCGTTCACATAGAACCAATGG
Source organism: Gammaproteobacteria bacterium (assembly GCA_030429735.1). Classification (GTDB taxonomy): domain Bacteria; phylum Pseudomonadota; class Gammaproteobacteria; order Pseudomonadales; family JAUIET01; genus JAUIET01. Next base: position 273,320 of record JAUIET010000002.1, on the reverse strand, counting down.
ATGCGCTGAATTGGTTGGGCGGTATGTTGGTGGTGGTTGGTTCAATTGTTGCGGCCCTGTCGGATGGCGGTACGAAACCGAAGATCGTACAAACCGCTTAGTGCCAATGTTGCTGGACCAATGAATAAGACAACAGACAAGATTGCAATCAGCAAACGACTGTGTCTGCGCGAAGCGTCGCTGGATGACGCCGGTTTTATTCTGGAGCTGGTGAATGATCCGGGCTGGCTCACCTATATTTCGCAGCATTCGATCAATACACTGGACAAAGCCCGGGATTATATTTGCGAACGACTGCTGGCCGCCTATGCGGAACACGGCTATGGCTTATGGCTGATCGAGCGCGTATCGGACAATGCAATGCTTGGCATGTGCGGGCTGGTCAGGCGCGAGTCCTTGCCGGCGCCCGATCTGGGTTTCGCCCTGCTTGCGCAATACAGCGGCCAGGGATATGCGTTTGAGGCCAGTCAAGCAGCAATTCAGTATGCGAAAGACAATACACCGTATGGTTCTCTATTGGCGATCACCTTACCCGACAACAAAGCATCCATTCGCCTGTTGCAACGCCTTGGTTTTACGTATGATTCAGATTTTATTGCCGAAGACACCAATGAACGGCTGCTCAAATTTGCTCTGACATTGAGCAGCGGGTACTGACGCGTTCGAAGGATAAGACCATGCACACTCTCTATTTAAGCCACCCGAACTGCGAACTCCACAGCATGGGCGCACGTCACCCGGAAAGCCCGCAGCGCCTGCAATCACTTAATGCCGCGGTTAATGCCGCATCGTGGGCTAGGCCGCTGAAGATGGAACAAGCGCCATTGCTCAATGTGGCCCACCTGACCAGCACGCATCCCAAACACTATATTGACGCCATTGTTGAACAATCGCCCGATGAAGGCACCGTGGCGCTGGATGCAGATACCATAATGAACCCGCACAGTCTGAATGCCGCATTGCTGGCTGCCGGCGCTGGTGTCAATGCCACTCAACGAATTATTAAAGGGGATGTGCGAAACGCTTTTTGTGCAGTGCGCCCTCCAGGCCATCACGCCGAGTCTTCGATAGCGATGGGCTTTTGTATTTTCAATTCGGTCGCCCTTGCCGCCGAAGCGGCCCTGGCCAGCGGCCTGCAGCGTGTTGCCATCCTCGATTTTGATGTGCATCACGGTAATGGCACAGTGGAGATTTTTCAGGAACGACCAGAGGTGTTAGTGTGCTCTTCGTTTCAGTGGCCATTTTACCCCGGCCGCTTTGACCAGGTTGATAAACCAAATATAGTATTGTCACCTTTAAAAGAAGGCGACGGTTCAGGTGAATTTCGTGCGGCGATTGAGCGGGATTGGACTGCTGCAATAAAGAACCATCAACCTGAAATGATTTTTGTCTCCGCCGGGTTCGACGCCCATGCAGCAGACCCACTGGCGGGTTTGAATCTTCATGAACAAGATTATCAATGGGTGGGCGAGCAGATTGTGGACTGGGCTGCGCAGTATTCTGAACAACGCGTGATGGCTATTCTGGAAGGTGGCTACAATCTTGACGCGCTGGCGTTGTCTGGCGTGCGCTTTATTACCGCTCTCAATCAGCCCGCTTGAACTCACCGTTTTTTAAAGCGGCAAAATAGGTTCTGGTTTCACGTACGACGACCGGACTTAACAACACGCAGGCAATCAGGTTTGGAATAACCATGATTCCCAGGGTTAAATCTGAAAAGTTAATAACCACATCCAGGTTAACAACGCAGCCCACAAACGTTGCGGCTATATAGAGCCACAGATACGGAGTAATTAATTTGTCGCTGAGATAATGACAGGCCACTTCACCGTAGTAGTTCCCGGCCAGAATAGTCGAATAGGCAAAAAACAGCGCCGCAATGGGGATGAACAGCGTACCAAAAAAACCGAAAAATTTGGCGAATGCGGCGGACGACAACACAATGCCGTTCGCCGCAGTCACCAGTTCAATTCGATCAACTGACAATTCAGTTGAACTACCAGGGTCTATCTGAAGACTGAGCGCACTTAAGCCCCCCACCCCGTCAAGCTGCTGCATCACCGGATCGGGTGGCGTAAGCACCCATGAACTCCAGTGTCCATCTCTATGCCGCCCCTGAACCGGCCAGGCCGAGCTGCCCTCAAGGCTGACACTGACGTCTACAGCGGCCTCAGTATTGAATAAACGTACGCTGACACTGCGGGTGTCGCCCAGCATCGACATTCGCAACGCGGTTGGGGTGTCTTCGGACGCCAGCACCTGCAGGGCAATAACAGCTGATTTGCGTTCGCTGGCTGCGACCGAAGATTGGAACTGCAGCGCTTGCTGGCCCTCAGTGAATTGCTGCAATCGGCCGTTATCCAGCCTGATTCCGGCATCGCTTACCCACCACGCTGAAGAGTGTGGCCACCGGTCGCCGCTCTCAAAGCTAATCACTTTGCCAGAGCTGTTCTGATACGATTCCGTGCCGTAATAGCCACTGAGCAAGATAACGAAAGCGGTTGCTGCGCACACCACTATGGTGTCAATAAAAGGGCCCAGGCTGGCAACGATACCTTGGCGCACCGGGTGTTGCGTAGACGCAGCCGCGTGCGCAATGCCGGCTGTGCCAGTTCCCGCTTCGTTTGAAAACACGGCTCTGCGTATGCCAACCAGAATAGCCGTACCAATGGCCCCGCCCCCGGCCGATTCAAAATTGAACGCATCGGTAACAATAAGTGCCATTACATCGGGCAGTAAACTGGCGTGCATTGCACAGATAAGCAGTACCGTGCCAACGTAAATCAAACACATTGTAGGAACAAGTCGCGCGGCCACAGCGCCAATCCGTTTGATGCCGCCAACCAATACCAGTGCCACAAATACACACAGCACAATACCGGTTACCCAGGTGGGTACATTAAGCTGATCCTGCAGAGTGGCGGCCGCTTGATTTGACTGGAACATATTCCAGGCACCAAAAATAGCCACTGCCGTACAGCCGGCATAAAACAGCGCAACAGGGCGCCATTTCTCACCAAGACCGCGCGTTATATAAGCCATTGGACCGCCACCAATACCCAGTTTTGGGCCAAGTGGTTCGCGGTACAAGCTGCCCAGTATGCCTTCTGCATATTTAAGCGCCATGCCAAGCAAAGCCATTATCCACATCCAGAAAATGGCGCCGGGCCCGCCCAGGTTAATTGCCACTGCTACACCGGCGATATTGCCAATGCCAGTGGTTGATGACAAAGCCGTGGCCAGCGCTTGAAACGTGGTAATACCATCCTTGCCGTCACCATCGTCATACGTGCCACGCAATAGCGCGATTGCATGGGGAAAACTGCGAAACTGGATAAATCCAAATCGAACGGTAAAAAACAGCCCCACCCCAACGCACAATCCCAAAATCAGGTAAGACCAGACGAAATTGGACAACGTCAGAAACAGGGTATTAAGGGTGTCAAGCATTGTTATTGTTCGTGTTTTTCAGGGAAGTCTACTGGTTTTCACCTCCGATGTCGCGTGGGCTGCACAGACCGCATCAGCAAGTGCCGCCAATGGCTGAACGCAATTGAGAAACCCTTTTTACATCCTGACTGGGCCGGCTATAGTGCACTGAACAGGTTATGTGTCAGCACAGCTATGGACGTATTTTCGTTAACCATCGGCATCAGCATCGTCATATTTGTTGTTATCGGCGGTTACAGTGGTCGCAGCGTGAAACGCCTGGATGACTATTTTGTTGCCGGACGAAAAGCACCCACAATACTGATACTCGGCACGCTGGTTGCGAGCGTGATGAGTACGTCAATCTTTATGGGTGAAGCCGCGTTTACCTACGAGGGCCAGTTTGGTGCCTACATGCTGTTCCCTGGTATCGCTGTCACTGGCTATATGCTGGGCGCCGTGTTTTTTGGCGTGTACTTGCGCCGCAGCCGCGCGCCGACCGTGGCCGATTATTTTGGCCAGCGCTTTCAAAGCCGACGCCTGCAACAGTTTGCCGGTTTCACTATCATCCTCGGCCTCGGTGGCTATCTGCTGATCGTTACGCAAGGCGCGTCTTTACTGCTGTCTGACATTACCGGACTACCGTTTGCCAGCAGTCTGATTATTGCGTGGTTAAGCTATACATTGTTTACCCTGTATTCCGGATCCAAAGGGGTGATCGTTACTGACACGCTGATGTTTTTATTGTTTATGAGCGCCACATTGGTGTTCGTTGCCTTCGTGGTTGATGGCTTTGGCGGCCTGAAGGCATCTGTTGCTGACCTTACCCTCATCGAGGAGAAAGCAGGCATTGCATCCTGGACCGGCATCATTGGCCCGGGAACCGGTTGGCCAACAGCGATAGACTATGTGATATGGGCGGTAGTAATTGATATAGCATGGGCACTGGTTTACGCCGTTGGCCCCTGGCAAGCCAGCCGACATTTGATGGCCCGTAACGAGCACGTTGTGTTGAGAGCAGCCATTCTCGCTTGTTTCTGTGTGATTTTGCTGCAGATGCTGGTGTATGGCATGGGTGGTTTGATGAACCTTGCGAAGGTTGATATCAGCCCGCCTGAAACAGTATTGATATGGGCCGCCCAATCGCTGGTGCCTGAATTTCTGGGTGCGTTGCTGATTGCCGGGATCATAGCGGCCGCGCTGTCCTCAGCTTCAACGTTTCTTTCCCTCGTTGGCTTTAGCATTAGCAACGATATGGGCAGCAAGCCACTCTCGTTAACGCTCGGTACAACCCGCAAGATAATGCTGGTCACCAGCGTGATCGTACTGGTGTGTTGCTATTTCTTTCCGCCCAATATTTTTTGGTTTATGTTGTTTATTGGCACCGTCTTTGCCTCCAGCTGGGGACCAGTGGGCTTGATGAGTATCTGGAGTGCAGGCATTACCAAAGACGCTGCCTTGTGGGGCATGGCGTCCGGTTTCTTTATGAACGTAATACCGGCAACGATAGACTACCTCGGCATATACACCATGCCGGAATACTACCCCCCTGTGATCGGCACCGTGGTTAGCCTGCTTGTCATTTTTGTCATTTCTGCCCGAACCACCGTTACCCGCGATGAAAAAGTCTATCGCCTGCGGCTACATCAACCACCAGCCATTGATCTTGATGCCCGCGAAATCAGGAAAACCTTACTCGCTCCAATGGGTTTGATTGCGTATGGCTGTGTGATGCCCTGGGTGATGCTGACGTACTACGTAAAGCCGTATCAGTTGTCGACCGGCGAATTGCTTGCAGACGGCTCGATTAACTGGAGCACAGGTGAAGCACTGATCACCCTGACCTTCTTTATGTTGCACGTTCCGCTGGCGCTGATGGTTATGAAGGTTATCCGAGATCGCTACAATCCAAGCAGTAACACCAATCAGAAGATTTTGCGCAAAGCATCGCTGCGTAGAGGGCACAATTGATATACTCAAGTGGCAAGTCAGAGCAATAAACTCCGTGCCAAACACCGCCCTCGTCATTTCCTACCTGTCACTTCGACGAATAGTCGGCATCATCGGTATTTCACTGCCGTTCGTGCTCGCTATCGGCAATCTACTCCTAGGCTCTGACGGCATAGAGAAAACCATGAGCGCCTATTACTACACCAAAATGGGCGACGTATTTGTGGGTAGCCTGTTTGCCATCGCCGTTTTTCTGATGACGTATCAGGGTTGGGACTGGCGCGACAATCTGGCGGGGGATGTGGCTGGAATCAGTGCTATTGGCGTTGCGCTGTTTCCTGTGGCGCCTGAGCTGGAGACTTTGACTCGCACCCAGCTCATCTGTGATTTGCTGCACGCATTGTTTGCCGGGCTTTTCTTTTTCGCATTGGCCTACTTTTGCCTGGTGTTATTTAGGAAGTTCAGTCCGGATCAACCACCCACAGCTGAAAAGATGCAGCGTAATAAAGTGTACAGTGCGTGTGGCTATGCCATTCTTATCTGCGTTGTTTTGATTGGCATTCAGTACCTTTTTTTGCATCTGGGCATGTTGACAGAGCTTCATTACGTCTTTTGGCTTGAATCCTTAGCCATTGTGGCGTTTGGTGTGTCCTGGTTTGTAAAAGGCGAAGGTATTTTGCAGGATACTGGCCACTAAGCTCTACGTGCTTTCTTCAGCTGGTCTTTGATTGGTAGCGTTCGTATTCGTTGTCCGCTCGCTGCAAATATGGCATTCGTTAACGCGGGTGCTGCAGACGGTATACCCATCTCTCCCACCCCAGTCGGCATGTCATCGTACGGAAGTATATGCGCTTCAAAACGCGCTGGCACTTGCTCAATACGCATTAGTGGGTAATCGTGAAAGTTGCTTTGTTGCACCTGGCCATCTTTCACGGTAATTTCCAGGCCCAGTGCCGTGCTAATGCCGTCGATGGTACCGCCTTCAAGCTGTGCTTTCACCGATTGTGGATTTACCGCAAGACCGCAATCAATTGCAGCTACAATTCGTTCTATTTGCAGTTCACCAGATTGGCTTACGCTGACTTCAATGGCATGGGCGGCGTACCCACCGAAGGTAAAGTGAGCAGCCAGTCCTACTCCGCTGCCCTTTTTTCGAGCGCGCCCATAGTCAATTTTTTCGGCAACAAATGTCAGAAGTTTCGATAGTCGGCCAGGGTTAAAGGTCGGGCCGCCATGATTCGAATATTCCAGCGGCTCTGCCTTGCCTAACAGCTCCAAGCGCAGCTGAAGTGGGTCCTGGCCAGTGTCGTGCGCTATTTCATCTATAAAGCTCTGCACCACAAACGCATTAGCTGTGTGTGCGGGTGCCCGCCATGAACCGCGTGGCAACCCAATGCGGTTATGGAAGTATTCCATTCGAACATTCTCAATTCGCCTGCGCGGGAAATCATCTATATAGAGTTCAGCTTTCCAAAGATCTTCATCCGGCATATTGGGGCGACGAAAGTACTTGCTGGCGCTGGCAAGGCGTTGTGACCAGGCCACAACACGACCCTGTGCATCAAGCCCGGCGCGCATTTCATGTAAACCCGCCGGTCTATAGAAATCGTTCCTGATATCGTCTTCGCGGCTCCATTGCAGTTTAATCGGCAGGCCGCTTTGCTTTGAAATCATGGCCGCTTCGGCAACGTAGTCATTGCTCAGGCGGCGGCCAAAACCGCCCCCAACTTTGGTCATCTCGACGAAAATGTTCTCACGCGCAATTCCGGTAACGGCGGCCACTGCGCGCGATGCGCCACTGGGCATTTGGGTTGGCGCTATGACATGGGCTGAGTTTTCTTTAACATGAACAATGCAGTTTTGCGGTTCCAGTGGCGCGTGAGACACAAACGGCACTTGGTACTGATGAACCACATGCGTCTCCGCGTTGGATAACGCAGCATCAACATCACCGTCATCGAGCACCACTTGCCCTTTGCCTTTCAGCATTCGCCGGTTTTCCTGCCAGAATGCCTCGCTGCTATCAGACGCATTTGGACTTTCGGACCATTCAATGCGCAAGGCATCGCGTGCTTGTAATGCTGCCCATGTAGAGTTTGCCACCACCGCCACACCGTCGGCCAGAATACGATACCACTCACCCGGTTTTGGGCCTTCTATGCGTAAGACCTGCACTACACCTGGCATTTTCAATACCTGTTTGTCGTCAAACGATTTCACTCGACCATTCAAGATGGGTGATCGAGCGATCGCGGCGTAATGCACTCCCGGTATCGTACTATCGATGCCATAGACCGCCTTGCCGGTTACAACATCTCTGTTATCGATACTGTGCCGGGGTTTACCAATAATCCGATAATCCGTAGCCGCTTTTAGTGGCGCTGACTGCTCGGGCAATTGCAAAAGTGCAGCACTACCGACCAGCTCTGCATAACTCAGCTCTCGTTGCCCACCCTGGTGTACCACATAGCCTGGGCGAGTTCCGCATTGCGCAACGGGTACATTCCAGCGCTGTGCAGCTGCCAGCATTAGCTGTGCACGGGCCTGCGCGCCGACCTGGCGCATAAATTCCCAATTGCTGGTCAGGCCTGTGCTTCCGCCCACACCCTGGCCACCATATTTCCAGGTAAATCCATCGGCCGTTTTGACGATTCCCAGCGGCATTTGAGTAACACGCACGTTCTGCCATTCAATATCCAGCTCCTCTGCAACCAGCATTGGCAATGCGGTTCGCACCCCTTGACCAATTTCCGGCTGATTGCTGCCTATCGTGACAAGGCCAGTACGATCTATTTCAATAAAGAATCCCAGGGTTCGTTGCTGGGAGGTTTGAGCCGCGCTCGGTTCAGCCGCAAGACTTACAGCAAACGGCAGGCCTAGAACCAAAGAGCCTGAAACCCCTGCCCCTGCCACAAGAAATTGCCGGCGGCCAATCTGCGTGTTCGAAGCTCGAGACATGCTCATGACTCGCTGGCAATCAATTGGGCGGCATGATGAATCGCTTTTCGAATGCGAACATAGGTACCGCAGCGGCATACATTACTAATGTGCTGATCAATATCCTGATCGCTTGGACGAGGAAAGCGTTTTAGAAAATCCGCTGCAGCCATTATTTGACCCGCCTGACAGTAACCGCATTGCGGAACGTCATGCGACAACCAGGCTTGCTGAACGGGGTGCAATGAATCGTCTGCCGGCGCTAAGCCTTCAATAGTCGTTACATTTTGCCCCTCAACTGCCGCAACTTGAGTAACGCAACTGCGCTGGGCTCCACCATTCACATGCACAGTGCAGGCACCACATTGACCTATACCACAACCAAACTTGGTTCCTTTAAGGTCAAAGTGTTCTCTTAATACCCATAACAGTGGCGTGCCAGGCTCTGCCTCAAACGCTACAGACACCTTGTTTAATCGAAATGAAATCATTGTTGTGTGCATCCTGTGTGAGATTACACACTACCTTGTGAGAGAAGTTAGCCGCAATGTCACTCAACGCAGCACCGATGCATCTCATCTCAAACATGTTGAAGACCAGGGAACGCCCACTGCCAGCAGCGGGCGTTCTTTCCCAGCATTCAATCTACCAGGTGAACCCATTTATAGAATTCCCCGCTAATACCACCTTTGGTATCCCCCTTAATCATCAGTGCATCGGCGGGATAGGACGGCGGTATACCAAAGTGCAGATCCCATGAGCCTCCCCTTTTACGCCAGGCTACGTTGTTTTTCCCAGCCAGCTTTAAAGGCCACAGGTATTCAATACCTTCGCTGTTGCCAATCAGTGTTCGTTTGACCGAGCGGCCGGTTTCAGGGTGTCTGAACCGTACCTCCAGATCGTGTATGTAACCTTCACTTTTTGCGCCCAGATGGTTCACACACTTTGAAAAGCGCCCGGACACATCTTCCATGCTGGCCTTCCAGTTCAATACCATGTGATACGGTACCCTTACCGTGCCGGTTTTTGTCCGGTTGTAGGTATCACGAGTACTGGACAGGGAAATACTGCCACCATCCGACCGGTTAGTACCAATGTCGTTACCCAGAAACGAGAGCTTCATATGGTATTTGCAATCGTCCTGGTCGGCGATGTTGATGCTGTACTTCAAGGTATAGCTTGCACTTACTGTACTCACAGTATCTTTACAATTCGCAGCCCTGGGTCCCGAGTTGCCAATGTAATGTCTGTCGCCAGGGCGGCCGTCTTCCATCATCGTGTAGGCAGTAGACGCACACTCGGCGTCACCCCAAAAATAGGGTACGTAGCGCACGCCATCTTGCAGGCGACATTCCGAGGTTGACCCCATGGCGACTTTGTTGCCCGTCGCGCAATAGGGAAAGTCTCTCTTTTCATAGTTTCCACCGTAGTTATTGTGGTGATCTAAGCGCATCGGCAAGACGGTGCGGCCACCGCCCTCTTCGTTAACATAGCCCGGGAAGCCCCAGATTTCCGGGAACCGCTTTCCGTCGTCGCCACCGGTGTAGTACTTAACCTCGTCGTTCTGCCAGGTAAGTACCACTAAATTGTCGGCCAGTTTCTCTATGTAACCAGGCCTGCCGCGGTAAGAGGACGGTGTACGACCTGGTTGTGCGAATGCATAGAACTGTACGTCACCATGAACCGAACGTTGCGCCAGCTGTGCGACAGCATGCGAGCCTTTACTGTGGCCATACACTCTGACGGCTGGCGCATTGAATTTGACTCTCAGCGCATCCAGTAAATGATCAAGCGCGCGAGCGGCATCTTCCACTCCTTTATCGTATTCCAGGGCATCATCAAGTGCTGTCGATTCATAGGCATAATGCAAAGACAAATAGGTTTTGCCCGGGGTTGCGGAAACAATCTGCGTGAACTGCTTATAGTCACCATGCTCCTGATTGGTGCCGGGAACAAAAACCTCAAAGGCGTTCAAACATGCCTGGCTGTCTGAAAACTGCGTTCTTATTTTGTTTTCCACACAACGCGCAATGTTCTCGCTGCCACTGAGAGTACCGCAGGCACCTCGTGTTTCCGAGTCGGGGCTCAAATCGATGATGTATACGTCGTCTTTCGTAAAAGAACGATCGCAATTTGCCACCGGTGCTTCTTCTTCAACAAACACGGCACGCAGAGGTGCCATTGTTTTACCGTGATGCTCCGCCACAATGTCAGCTGGAGTCTTAAAGCTGCACTCATTGACGTCTGAGTTTTTGCAATAGTTTTTCCAGTGATCAAACCGCCAACCCGGGCGCGGCTGCGCATAGTAGGTTTCTTGATATTGTTCAGACACATAATTTTTCTTGCAGTTGTCAGCCCCGGCTTGATACTCCTCGAGAAGGCAATCCCGCTCTCCGCTGGCCGATAAAATATCACCCTCACCCACTATTTCCAATGGATGCGAGCACGCGCCAAGAAACGCGAGTGTAAGTAATAGAATGTATGGGCGCATGGCTGGATCTCCCTGTGCAAGCGTTGAGGTCAATAACTGATTGACTTCAATCCTAGGGAATGACCAGCAAAGGGGATATGGGGTAATCACCCCATTCGTGCAATCGCATGTTTACGAAGGTCCTGGGCATTACTTTTTGGCCGACAGGCCTGGGCCCTGAGAACCTTTTAATCAACCAGAGTAACGCCCAGGCTTTCAAGCAGAGATGTTGCTTCCAAGCGCGAGAAGGTCGCGCCCTTCACATTGTTATTCTGAATGTCAATGGTGTAGTTGCAAGCACCGGCAAAGTTTGCCATTGCCAGATTTGTGTTGCTGAACGCACTGCTGGCCAAATCACTTTCCGCGAAGTTAGTTCCATTTAAATCGGCTTCACGAAAATCAACATCGTGCGCGCGGCATTCCACTATTTCGAGTTCACTCAGCGATAACCCGTAAAACGTAGAGTTGCTGAGTTGGCAACGGTGAAAGCTCAGAACCGCACGCGGCACGAAAGAAGGCCAGGAAACCTGGGACCAATTCAAGGCCAGCAACTTGCAGTCTTCAAAGCTGATTTCCGAAAAGCGGCTGTAGCCAAGCAATGCAAGGCTAAGATCGCTATTCACGAACCGGCAATCCAGAAACGTGCAACGGTTAAAGAATGCCTCCCGGAAGTTACAGTTCTTGAAAACACAAAACTCGAATTCAACGCCTGAAAGCTCCTCGCCTTCGCAATTCAGAGAGTCAAACCGGGTGCCTTCGTACAGTTGAGTTGAAGAGTCCAGGGAATTCATGACGCTGCCCAAGTTGTGTGTGCTTTATAACTCAATCAAATGATCCGGTAACTCGTTGGCCCCACCAGGTCCACCGGGAAAGTGCGTTTGCAGCAAAGCACCACAGCGCTCCACCGCTCGCGTGTAACCCTCAGCTGTATTGCCACGGCTGACATCGGCAATAAACTCGTCAACAATATCCTGCCAAACGCTCTGATCAATTTTCTCGGCTATACCATGGTCGGCGATGATTTCTACGTACCGCTCTGCCAGAGAAACGAAAATCATGACGCCGGAGCGATTCTCGGTGATATGCAAGCCCTCAATAAAAAACAATTCGTGAGCGTGCAAACTGGCGCGTCGGTATTGAACGCTTTTAGGCACCACCCGAAATTTGATCGGTGGCCAGCTTAGCAATACCGCAGCCACTGCAAACACCGCAACCTGCACCAGATAGGCATCACCCACATTCAGAGGTAAATCCAGCAGCGATATCAAGCCTGGCAACAATAACGCGATTAATGCGGCCCACAGTACCGGTATGTAATGGTATTCGTCACTTTGCCTCGTGATTACGGTCACAAGCTCTGCATCGCAGTGCGATTCAATATCGCGAATCTGCTGGCAAAGCTTACGCTTGTTTTGTTCGGTAAGATGCTGCATCACCACCCTCCAGACGCGCCGCCGCCGCCAAAGCCACCGCCGCCACCACCGAATCCGCCCCCACCGCCAAAACCGCCACTTCCGCCAAAGCCACCCGGGTAATAGCCACCGCTGCGACCACTTCGACCGCCACCGCCACCACCGAATAACAGGAATAACAACGCCGCGATAACACCAACCACCGCACCAGTGAGTAGTACCTTGGTGATGAGTAATGCGACCGATCCCGCGCCCACGCCAACGATACCGCTGGCCAGCCCCTTGCGCTTCATTCGCCCCAGGAATGCGCTGCCAAACATAAACGCGAAGAACACAATCGGTACCATTTCGCCAGCACCAGTCACTTTACCCGGCGTATCTTCCGGGGCCGCGTACTCACCTTTAATGGCCCGAATAATAGCGCTGGTGCCCAACAGCACACCGTCATCCATGTTGCCGGCTCGGAACGCTGGTGTAATTTCGCGCCGAATGATTGTTCGACTCAAGCCATCGGTTAGTGCGCCTTCCAGGCCGTAGCCCACTTCGATACGCACCTTGCGCTCGGAAGGCGCGATAATCAGCAGCACCCCGTTATTATGCTCAGCGGTGCCAATACCCCAGTGCCGGCCCAGCTGATAGCCATAGTCAGCTATATCGTAACCCTGCAGGTCGGTAAGCGTGACCACAACCACCTGATTGCTGGTCTCGGCTTCATGCGCGCTGAGCATGCCCTGCAGTTGTACACGAACGGGTTCCGACAAAATCGCGGCCTGATCAACCACCCGACCGCTCAGAACCGGAAAATCCGGTGCCGCATGCGCGCTGCTTGAAAGCAGGTACGCAAGCATGCTGAGAACTATGATCAGTGCTGGCCTAAACGTTCCTATGCTAGGAAACCGCATAACGCTGTGAAATCGAGCCTAAAACTCAACCGAGGGGACTTGCTCCAACTCCTTGGCTACCGAAAAGGTTTCTCTTGGCTCCTGATCGGAATACAACACGGTGTGCCAAATTCGCCCTGGGAAGGTTCGCAGCTCGGTGTTATACATCTTCACCGCTTCAATATAGTCCCTGCGAGCCACCGATATGCGGTTTTCAGTGCCTTCCAATTGATTTTGCAGTGCCAGGAAGTTCTCGTTCGACTTCAACTCGGGGTAGCGCTCAACGACCACCATGAGCTTCGACAACGCACTACTCAATTGGTCCTGCGCGGCCTGAAACTGCTGGAATGCCTCTGGGTTACTGAGCATGTCGTTCGGCAACTGCACGCTGGTTGCCTTGGCGCGTGCTTCGACCACGCTGGTTAACACGTCTTTTTCCTGCTCTGCAAAGCCTTTCACCGTCTTCACCAGATTGGGAATCAGTTCAGCGCGACGCTGGTACTGATTTTGCACCTGGCTCCAGGCAGCGTCCACCGCCTCATCGTAAGTTGGGATATTATTGATGCCGCAGCCGCTCAGCAGCAGTGTTGTGACACCAAGCATTAGCAGTGATTTGAATGCCGATTGTCTCATAGCCTGTCCTTTATGGGTTTACCCAGCGCCTATTATGCCAGACCGGTGCCAAGGGCTTGCAGATAGTATAAAATTCAATCGTTGAATTCAGTAAACTGGGTGCCAAACAGGCACAAGCAATCACAAGCAATAGAGTTCAAGAGAGATAGAGATAAGCAATGAACAACACCGCGTCGCGTTATGATCACCCTATTGACCGTTTGCAATGGCTGTACGCTAATAAGGCTGACGAGAGCTGGCTACATGAACAAATAGACGGTGAGTGGGTAACATTAAGCTGCAAGCAAGCCATTGACCGGGCGCTAAGCATCGGCAATGCCTTGCGCGAGCTGGGGCTTGAACCGGGTGACCGGGTGGCTATTCTGGCCAAGAACAGCCCACAGTGGATGATCAGTGACTTCGCGCTGATGATGGCGGGTATGATCAGTGTACCCATTTACACCACGGCCGGCGAAAAAACCATTTCCTATGTGCTGGAACACAGCGGCGCGAAAGCGGTGTTTCTTGGCAAGCTGGAGACTACAGCCGCCGCAGAAGCAACCTTGTCGGACATCAAGGTAATTGCGTATCCGGAAACCAACGCCCCCGCTGGCATCATTGACCATCAATGGAATGATCTGCTGCAAGCCAGACCTCTTGATGAGATGGCTTCGCCGGCTATTACCGATATGGCCACGCTGGTGTACACGTCTGGCAGCACGGGTAACCCGAAAGGTGTGGTGTTGAGTTTCGAGAATCTGGCCGCCGCTGCGCAAGGGGTTATTGAAGCACAGCCCGCACGGGAAAAGCAGCGAGTGCTTTCCTATTTGCCGATGGCGCACATCACTGAGCGCTCACTGGTTAGCATGGTCTCACTGTACGAACTGGTTGATATTTATTTCTCTGGTGGGTTAGACACATTTATCGACGATCTGAAACACGCTAAACCAACCAACTTCGTGTCTGTGCCGCGCTTATGGGCTAAATTTCAAGCGCAGGTGCTTGCGGTAATTCCAGATGACGACTTACAAGCCCTGCTGGCTTCTGACCAGGGAGAAGCCATAGCTGCGGGCATTCGCGAAAAACTGGGCTTGCAGCACGCCGAGCAATACGCAAGCGGATCAGCTCCTATTCCTCCTGGGCTACTCAAATGGTTCGAAGGGATTGGCATGCCAATTTCCGAAGGGTGGGGCATGACCGAAACGGCTGGCGCCGCATGCACAAATATGCCATACAACCCCGACCATCTGGGCACCTTGGGCAAGCCCTTAAGCTGTGTTGAAATGCGCCTGTCAGAGGAAGACGAAATTTTGATTCGCGGACCTGCCATATTCAAAGAGTATTTCAATAACCCCGAAGCCACTGCAGACGCATTTGTGGATGGCTGGTTTCGAACCGGCGACAAGGCCGAATTGCGCCCCGATGGCGCTTACCGAATTATTGGCCGCGTTAAGGAGCAGTTTAAAACCGCCAAAGGTAAGTACGTGGCACCCGTTCCGATTGAAAGTGTACTCGGCGCGCTGCCCTACGTAGAGCAAGTATGTGTACTGGGTATTGGACGAGCACAGCCCATGGCTATTGTGGTGCCCATAGAGCAGGAAGGCCTGAGCAAAGAGCAACTGGCTGAACGTATGGAAGCCGATATGAATGCAGCCAACGACAACCTGGAGCCACATTGCAAGCTAAATTGCATCATTCTAAGTGCAGAGCCGATGTCGATCGAGAACGGCATGCTCACCCCTACACTGAAGCTAAAACGTGACGTTATTGAAGCCCATTATGCGGACTATTTGGGCGACGAAAACAAAGGCGTCATCTGGCAAACCGTATAGGCAGGATACCTGGCCGTTTGGGGAACACAGTGAAACTATTTGAACTCGCGCACCACTATAACAACCGCGTTGCACTGTTTGATGACGAACAGGAGATCAGCTACGCCGATCTGTTGGAGGCGTCTGAGCGTGTGGCCGCTTACCTTCTGCAAGGTGACAAAGACCTGAAAGAGGAAATTGTCGCGTTCGCCGCACCGGCAGGTATCGACTATGTGGCCTTTCAGTGGGGTATTTGGCGCGCGGGCGGCATTGCAATGCCTCTCAATGTGCATGCGACTATTCCCGAAATTGAGCACTGTATTGAAACTGGCGGTGTGCAACGCTTGTTTGCGCATGAATCCTGCGCCGAAAAGTTGCAAGCTCTGTGCGCGCAACACAAGGTAGAAATGACGCTTGCGGGAAGTGTACCCGCTGCCTCTGCAGACCACTTTCCAGAGCTGCAAGCATCGCGCAGAGCCATGATGATATTTACCAGTGGCACCACCAATAAGCCCAAAGGTGTTGTTACCACACACGGCAACATAACGGCACAGGTCGAAACGTTGTTGAACGCATGGGAATGGCAATCTGACGACAGCATTCCGTTGTTTCTGCCCTTGCATCACGTGCATGGCATTATCAACGTACTCACCTGCGGCTTATGGGCCGGGGCAAAAATTGAAACCTATGCTGAGGGCTTCAAGTTGCCACGTGTTATGGATGCGGTGGCGCAACACCGTTACTCCGTGTTTATGGCGGTACCTACCATATACGTAAAACTCATTGCCGCACTCACTGAACTGGATGAACAGCAACGCGCGCGCGTTTGCCAGGGCTTTTCCGCCATGCGCTTGATGATTTCAGGTTCAGCCGCGTTACCCGCACGCATACACGACCAATGGCGGGCACTTACCCAGCAAGTACTGTTGGAACGTTATGGCATGACCGAAATTGGCATGGCCTTGTCAAACCCTATGCATGGTGAACGCAGACCCGGTTCGGTTGGCATACCGCTTCCTGGCGTTGACATCCGGCTGGCTGAAGAAAATGGCAACGTTCTTGCGGCGGATCTTGAAGACACGCCCGGAGAAATACAGGTTAAAAGCGACACCGTCTTTCTGGAGTATTGGAACAAGCCCGACGCCACAGCTGAAAGTTTTGTAGATGGCTGGTTTCGAACCGGTGACATGGCGGTGCTGGAAAACGGCTATTACCGTATCATGGGGCGCTTGTCGGTCGACATTATTAAATCTGGCGCCTACAAATTGTCAGCGCTTGAAATCGAAAACACTCTGCTTGCACACCCGGCGATTAACGAATGCGCCGTGGTCGGCGTGGATGATGACACATGGGGCGAAGTGGTTGCCGTGGCCGTAGCATTGGAAAGCGGTCACTCACTGGATTTGGATGAGCTAAAGCAGTGGGCGGGCGAGCAAATGTCGAATTATAAAATTCCGCGCCGCCTGCATATTGTTGAGTCACTGCCGCGCAATGCGATGGGTAAGATTACCAAGGCCGATGTGAAGACCTTGTTTGCTTGATCTGATTACTGGCCTACACCAAGGACAGAACTTTTTCTCGCAATTCTGATACCGCGAATTCGCCCTTGACCAGATAGTCCGCAACAAATTCATGGCTAAGCGCCCTTTCCCGATCGGCTTCGGCCTCCGATGAGGTAAACATGATTACAACACAAGTGTCGATCGGATATTGCGTACGCAGTTCAGTGAATTTTTCCAGAAAACCGAAGCCATCCAAAACAGGCATATTGATATCCAGAAATAATAAAATGGGATGGTCGCCTTCCTGATATCCATCGTCACACGCGTTGCAATCCTCGAAAAATTTCAGTGCCTGTTCGCCGTCGGACACTTCGAAAATCATTGCGTCAAGTTCGGTTTTTTTAAGATCGCGTCTCAGCAACTCTCTATCCACTTCATTGTCATCAACAATCAGTACAGAAAGGGCGGTCATACCGGATCTCCCATGCGATCAGTCGGCAACGAGATATTAAACCTGGTACCCTGTTTTGAGCTGGAGTATTCTATTGAGCCTTGCATGTGCTCAACGTGTTTTTTAACTATCGCCAGCCCTAGCCCGCTGCCACTCACTTCAGAATTATCACGCTTAAACATCTTGAACATGTCCTCAAGAAACTCACTACGGATACCGATACCGTTGTCTTCTACGGCAATTTTTAGTGTCGATGCCGAATTAGATACCTTAACATCCACGTAGCTATCAGCTTTGTTTACGTCTCTATACTTAATGCCATTGGATATTAAATTGTCTACAATTTGAGAAATTCTACCCCTCTCTATCGGTACGTTAGATAAACAGGCGTTTTCTACTCGAATTTCACATTCACTCTCGACCGCCAGAAATTCAAGGCGCTGCCGAGCATCGTTTAGCAACTCTGTTAGGTCTATTGGCTCTACATCATTCATAGATACATCAGCCTGTACAAGGGACACGATGTCACCAACCAGCTCTTCCAGGTTAGCCATCAATCCTTTCACTTTTTGGGCACCGCGCAATGCCTCGCCATAGTTGGATGCCTCGAGATCTTCTATAAGATAATCTGCAAGCCGTTTGGATGAGGTTATAGGTGATCTCAGATCATGCGATGTACGGTACGCAAATTGTTGCAGCTCTTCATTTTTCGCTTCAAGAAGCAGACCGCTCTCCTCGATCTCGCGTATGTGAAGCCTGAGTTCAAGGTTATTCGACACTTGTCTCGACAAGCGCATCAGCGACTCTTTTTGCTCGCTCGACAGTTCCCTGGGGTGATCGTCTATCACGCACAATGTGCCTACGCGATAGCCATCGGGCGTGCAAAGTGGAGCTCCTGCATAAAAAAGCACGTTTGGCTGGCCAGTCACCAGTGGATTGTCAAAGAAGCGCTGGTCTTTGGTGGCATCAGGAATGTAGAACAGCTCGGGTTCATGTATCGCATGAGCGCAGAATGCAACATCCCGGGGGGTTTGCTCAGCGTCAAGGCCGACTTTAGCCTTGAACCACTGCCTGTGCTTGTCCACCAAAGAAATCAACGAAATCTTTGACCCGCATATATGCGCTGCCAGTTCGGCAATATCGTCAAACTGCTGCTCAGGGATTGTGTCCAATATATGGTAGCTAAGCAGTTTCGCTAAACGCTCTTCTTCATTGTCCGTTTCGGGTGCTGCAATCATGAATCCATCCATGAGTTTGAACCCTGCCAGGTATTGCGGGCTCTACTTGAAGCGTAGACACTGTGGATGCAGTTGCAAATACCCGAATCCTGATCAATAAAGAACCAGCTTGTTAGCACTGAGCGTCTGGCCCGTCGCTGCTGTGTAAACCCTCTTTAGGCCAAGTGTCTCAACCTTGATCCAATAGAACTGGACCACTGCCTTTTGCAGCCATTCGATCGTCGGCATTATATATCGGGCAATTTTTCATTGATAAACAACCACATCCAATGCAACCCGTCAGACTATCGCGCAGACGTTCAAGATAGCCTATGCGTTCATTCAACTCACTCTGCCATTGCGCAGACAATTTACGCCAGTCGGCCATGGTTGGCGTGCGTTCTTCCGGCAACGACGCGAATGCCGCTTTAATGGATGCGAGACTTATTCCCATCTTCTGCGCTGCTTTTATCACCGAAACACGACGCAATACATCTGGCTTATAACGCCGTTGATTGCCATTGTTCCGCGAGCTTCGTATCAGGCCTTTTTGCTCATAAAAATGCAGCGTACTCACTGCCACACCACATCGACGAGCCACCTGGCCCACTGACCATTTGTCATCAGACATTCAAGTCTCCCGAGAACCTATGAACTGTAAGGTAATCGAATTTACTGTTGACCTCAAGTTAGGTTGAGGTACTAAGATAGCGAAGCTATTGATTCGACGGAGAATATCAATGCTTCAAATAGAACACTTAAATCTGGTTGTTAGTGACATAAACGCGGAGCTCGCATTTTACAGTGCGGCATTTCCGCATTGGCGAATACGTGACGAAGGCCACAGTGAATGGAGCGGAAAAGAGCGCAAGTGGCTGCACTTCGGTGATGATTATCAGTTTCTAACATTCAATGACAACGGCATCGATAGCAATCGCGAGCTCGCCGGGCACCAGATTGGACTGGCACATTTTGCGTTTGTTACGAACAATCTTGACGCGATGATCGCCAGACTGAAATCAGCGGGGTTTGATCCTGCAAAAGATGGCGCCGATGAGCCATACCGAAAGAACATCTATTTTGTTGATCCAGCGGGTTTCGAGGTGGAGTTTGTAGAATACCTTAGTGATCTTCCTGATCAGAGAAATCTTTCAAGCTGATAAATGTCCGATTGCACAATTCGCAGCGTAGAGCACTGATGCGCACGGGTCCACCTGAGTAGTCTTTTCGTTTTCTAAATCCCGGCGCTTTTGGATATTACCCTGACGTATTGGCGTACAAGGCTCTCTTCGACGGGGCCAGCATACACCTAAAACGCATCAATAAAGCGCTGTATTCGAGCAGCGTTCGCGCCAAGGTCGCCCTGGCCTACTCGGGAATTGGAACGCAAGTCCACAACGCTGCCATTCTCGCTACCGCGCACACGTATGACTACGTCATCGATAAAACCGAACATCGCGGTTTCTTCATAGGCTTCTATGCGGCCATCAACCAGGTCTTTCTCAAGCAGAGTCCAGCCCAGGTCATTCACTACTTCCAGGCTGCGATCGAACGCGGCTTGCTGGCCTAAAGACGTTTGTATGGATTTAAGTTCAGGAAAGGCAGCGCGTTGTTGTGCTGCAATGGTTTCACCTTCGTAGGCTGTGCTGTTTTCACCTTCTGCGCGCGCGGCTGTGGCAGCAACAAATTCGGGTGGGTCGTTTATATCAGTTGTGATGTCATGGATAGGGGGTGCGGACAGACCGGGGCCAACCATTACCGCGATAACGGCGAGTGGCAGCAAGCCAATAATCATCATTTTGGTTGCTGTTCCACGTGAGCTGGCATTACTCTTGATCAAGCCCCATAGCAAGGCTAACAGGCCGAACAAACCCAGAGCCACGACAATCAGCAATGCCAAAGCAAAACCCGGAAAGGCAAGGCTGAATGGCAATACGCCGAGTTTTAGGCCTAGCATTGCAACAACAGCAACAACGATGGCGATGATTTGAATCTTGCTGGTCTTGTTCATTATTGTTCTCTGTTACATAAAACCCGCAGTATAACCCCAAACAATCAATCGCTACAGAGCATTGCTGAATACCGCGGGTGCATTCTAGGTGGTAAACTCCGGGCTTCACTGCCGGAAACCAGACGATGAACTCTACATTTCAAGAAGCGCTGAATCTGCCCCCGCTTGACCAGGTTGGTTTTGTGGTCAAAGACATTGATGCAGCCGTAACCATCTACGAGCCATTGTTTGGCCCCTTCAAGCGTATGGATCCTGGTCCGTTTGATTATTTGTATCGCGGCCAGTATGAACCAGCCGAACTCAAACTGGCGTTTGGGCAGAGTGGCGACATTGAAATTGAGCTTATCGAATGGATTTCTGGCGGCACACCGCATAAGGAATTTTTGGATGCCGGGCGTGAAGGTATGCATCACATGCGTTTTATTGTTGATGATTTGCAAACCAAAATTGAAGAAGCTAAGCCTTTTGGTTACCAGGCGATCTGGAGCGCCGATTTCGGGCCTGATCTGGCGGTGGCGTACTTAGAGCGAGAAGAGGACCCATTGTTACTTGAATTTTTTCAAAACGGTGGCATGTCCGCGTTTCAATCTGAACAACAAACCCTAGCCTAACGCGAAACACCCGTATTTTGTAGCAGTGTGCTTATGGCCTATAGAAAACTCTTGGCCATACCGTCTAGCATTTTGAGTTTTTGAGCCACCGACATCGTGTGATCGGGAAAACCCAAAAAAGTGCCCGTGGCGCCCTGCTCTACATACTCCGTCATTTGTTCGGCGGAAGGAAATTCATTCATCGCCAAAATAATCTCAAAGTCTTCATCGCTGCGAACAAATGCTTCACGCGATTCCTTGAGGTGTTTGAAAATGTTTGGCATCTCTTCCGGGGCATTGCCATTGCCCATCCAACCTTGTGCGTATTTGCCAGCGCGCCATAAGGCCGGTTTGCTGGCACCACCGATGAAGATTGGAATTCGTTCAGAGGGAGCAGGTGCAATTTGCAGTGGCTCAAAATCAAAAAACTCGCCGTGATATTCCACATAGCCACCTTCCCAAATCAGCTGCAACACTTCAATACACTCGTTCATGCGTTTGCCTCGTGTTTTGAAATCTACGCCATAGGTAGCGAACTCTTCTGGCATCCAGCCAACGCCGGCGCCAAGCACTAATCGATTGTTGCTAAGGTTGGCAATTGTGCCAGTGGCTTTGGCCACTTCTATGGGGTTACGCAGGGGCAGCACATACACGGCCGTGGAAAACTTCAGCCTTGTTGTAACCGCACTCATCGCCGCGATCGAGGTCCACACTTCCGGGTAAGGCATGCTGCCATCGATCGGTGGTGTCCCGTCTTTTGTGTATGGGTACTCAGACACCATGGATTTTGGAACGAAACCGTGGTCTGCGCCCATCAACCCGAAAAATCCAAGATCGTCGGCGTGCCGCGCAATTTCGATCATTTCTTCAACCGGTGTCCACGGCACAATCAGCCAGTATTTCATTGTTGTCTTCCTTTGCGTTACCGTTGTACCTTACCATTCCAGACTGGCACCTATTATTAGGAAAATACAATGAAATACGGCATTTGCACCTTCCCAACCGATTATTCCATGCCTACTGCGGAGCTGGGGCCCGCCATGGAGCAGCGTGGATTTGAATCGCTGTGGCTGGCCGAACATTCGCATATTCCTGCAAGCCGACAATCGCCCTGGCCGGGTGGACCTGAATTGCCGCAAATGTATTACGACACACTGGACCCGTTTGTTGCGCTCAGTGCAGCCGCGGTAACCACCTCTACGTTGAAACTGGCCACAGGCATTGCACTGGTCGTCCAGCGCGACCCGATTCATCTGGCCAAGGAGGTGGCCAGCCTGGACGTCATTTCCAATGGGCGATTTATGCTGGGCATTGGCGGAGGCTGGAACCTCGAGGAGATGAGCGACCATGGCACGAACCCCGACACGCGTTTTCGACGAATGCGTGAAAGCATCGCGGCTATGCAGGCACTGTGGACCAACGACATTGCCGAATACCACGGTCAGCTGATTGATTTTGACCCTACTTACCAGAACCCAAAGCCCGTTCAAAAGCCGTATCCACCAATTCACGTTGGTGGTTCGTTTCCCGGCGCGGTGCGCCGTGCCGTCAGCTATGGAAATGGCTGGATGCCCATTTGGGGAAGAGCTACCGAAGGGTTTAGCGACCAGCTGTCCGCACTGGAGCACGCCTGTAAAGACGCTGGTCGTGATCGCTCTGAGATAGAAGTGTCAGTGTATTACGCGCCGGGTGATGCAGAGGTGATCAGTTCCCTGATCGATATGGGAGTAGATCGTTTGGTATTTGGCCTGCCCTCGGTGAATGCAGATGAGTCGCTGAAAATACTGGATGATTTGCAGAAACTGTTTCAATAGCCGACCGTAAAGCGCTGTCGAAGAAAGTTAGCCTGGTCAAGTTCGTCAACCGTTGCGATCGCAAGATCGCGCACATAGATTGAGTTCTCGCCATTTTCGTCAACAACTAACTCTTCAGTAGAGGTGCGATATGCTCCCATGCTGGTATCAGGGTCTTTGATTTCGCTGGGTGTCCAACCCAGAATTTTCACTGGCGGAGTAATTACTGTCCAGTCAATGTCACTGGCCAGATAAGTGTCCAGCGCTACTCTGTGGCCAAATAGCATGGCATGCATTGGCGAGCCCGGCTTCGCACGAAAAGGCATGTTCTCCAGCATGGCATCAGCGTCGCCAAACATTGTGGTTGCACCGCCAATCTGAATCACACGAGGTGCATCCTCCATGTCGGACAATATGCTCACCATATGCATTGCACCAACAGCATGCACCGTTGTTTCAGGCAAGTTGCCCTCACCGGTACCCGACACCGAAATAATAATTGCGTCGACTGTTTTCGCCAGGGTCACCAAAGAGTCGCGGTCGGTTAAATCGCCACCCACCGCGAGAAAACCGGGTGCCTGCACCGTCAGCGCCAGTGGATTTCTCGATACTCCCAACACCTGGTAACCGCGCTGTAGAGCTTCGTCCACAATGAGGCCGCCAATTTTCCCGCTGGCGCCAAACACGGCAATGGATTTGCCATTCGGCTCGGCATATTCAGCTTGCTGCTGGCTGGAGCTTGAGCTACAAGCGACCAACAAACTCAAAAGAACTGCACTCAGAACACGCTGCATGTTTGTCACCACCGGTTGATTTGCCAGCAATGATACGCCGTTTACAGGTCCGGACTCAATCAGAAGGCCAATCTTGCGGCCTTTCATTAATATTCGAGGAAAGCCGCTGAAATTCCTGGTCCGCTCCGTGCAGGCTGTCGATCACCTCCGAGGCTACTTCAGGCATTGCGTCAACCAAAGTGGCTGCTGCGTCAACCGCTTGCTCTGGTGCAACTTCACTTATCCGGCTTACAAACTCACTGGCTGCATCCGCCTGAAGGGCGTTTTCATTGTCATCATTGTGCGCGTGCACAAGGTATTCAGCGTAGGCTGCGGCAATATGTGGAACGGCTTCCGGAATCGCTTCGGCAAAGGCGGAGGCAATTTCAACGGATTGCTCTGGCAGAAGTTCGCTGAGTTGAGCCACTGCCTCACCGGCCCACTCTTCAGACTGTTCCGCGTCACGATCAATCGGTCTCAGGTCTTCACGGCCTTCCGACAATGAGTGAGCATAGGCGTGCGCTATATCCATTACCTCATCCGGCGAATCGTCGACTACTGACTCGGCCGCTGCCGCGACAACGTCTACACCCACTTCCGGTGCAACGTGTGTCACGGCGGTGACAAAATCATTCAGATGTTTCGGGTAACGCTGGCTCACTTCACGAATAATCTCAGCCGCGTGTGCAGGAGAACCGGCAGCAACAGCTTCGGCAAGCGCCATGTTGGATGCAGGCAACGCAGCACTCATGGTATTGAACAGTCGAACTGCGTTAACGCCATCAACCTGCGCAATGGAACCGGCCAGTCTGGCCGCCTGGCTGGGTGACATCTCAGCCAGGGTTTTCGCGATATTGATCGCCATTCCCGGATGCTCTTTCGCAATGGATAAAGCGTAGCGCGCCTCTACGCCGAAGCTCTCGTCAGGTTCGTGGTATTCAGAGCGAGGGTCAAGCTCGATCGCGTTACCCGTTTCATAGACCAGAGGCACGTAGCTTTCCTGATCTTCAACGGGTAAGGCTTCACGCACAAACATGCGATACGCCACCAGTAGTATCAGCAGCAGTTGTGCGGTTGCCAAAAAAGTAAACAGGCTATCGGCGCCAAATGTTTTCATGACCAGAGATGCTGAATACGGGCCTATGATGCTACCCAGCGCGTACACAGTGATCAAACCACCCATGGCACTGACCATGTCTTTTTGCTGAATTTTGTCGAAGGTTTCAGAAATCGCCATAGGGTACAGACAGGCTGAAATACCAATCATCAACGCCACACCCAGCATCATCAGAGTCAAGCTGCCTGCTTGCGCTGCAAACGGTACGCTTAGGCCGCCCGCTATACAAAGCAATAACATGCCAAGCATTAAGGTGCGCCTGTCCATTCGATCAGACAACATCCCGACTGGAAATTGCAAGGCCAGCGCGCCAAATACGGCCGCACCCATAAACTGCGATAAGCGCAAACCTTCAATACCATAATGTGCAGCAAACAGCGGCAACATATTAAACGCGCCAGTATAGAGCAGGCCGCCGAAGATACATGTGATAACGCCAAGCGGGGAGCTCAGGAATAGTTTCTTAAACGGCATGGTCCCACCGTCGTCAATCGCCGGCCCGGCCGAGCGACTCATGACCATCGGTATAACTGATAGTGACAACATCATGCCAGCCAGCACGAATAAGGTACTGCTCCTGGGGTCAGCAATGTTCAAACCAAACTGGCCAATGAACAGAGCCGTCATAATTGATATCTGGTTGCTTGCCAAAATACGGCCGCGGGTTTCCTGCGTGGCCTGCCCACTCAGCCAGCTATCAATGGCGGTAAACACGCAGGCATTGCAGAAGCCCATGAGCATGCGCATAAGCCCCCAAAGAATCGGGTCGGTATCCAGGCTGCAGGCCAGAATACTGATGGCAGCCAATGCCGCGCTGGCCGCAAACACGCGAATATGACCAGCGCGGTTGATCAGGCTTTTGCTGTATAAGCCACCAAACAACATACCCACGGCGTACATGGACAGCACCAGACCAATCGTGTCTGTGCTCATTTGTTCAATACCCATGCGCACGGGCAACAGAATGCCGATCAGACCATAAGCAATCATCAGCAGGAAACCACTGAACAGTGGTGAGAATAGAGAGGCGAGAGTACCTATCATGAGAAATCCCGAAGCTGGGGTAGGATAAGCCGTCATTGTTGACGGCGGGCGCGCAAATTAGTGCCCGCAAGGCCGCCCGTCAAGCTCCATTTGACAGTGGTTGTGCAAATTAGTGTAGACCTATTCTGGCAAGAATAGCGAGCAAAAGCTGGCTGTCTCAGGTGCTTCTGGATTCAAGCACGTCTGGCTCATCATCAAGCCGTTCGACCAGCTCTTCGAGCAGCTCATACAACAACTCGAGTTTACCGTAACCGAAGCGCTCAGTAATACGGTCGTAACGCTCTGCCGAGCGCGGGGCAATTTGTTGAAACAGGTTTTTACCCGTTTCACTTAACACGATGATGGACCCGCGCTGGTCACCGGCAACGGCCTTTCGCACCACGAATTTGCGTGCTTCAAGATTTTGCACAATGCGGGACAGACTCGGCATCAACAGAAAACAGGTGTCTGCAAGCGTGCTTAATTGTTGCTCACCGTGTTGCTCCAGCGAGCGAATCACACGCCATTGCTGGGGTGTCAGATCGAACTCCTTTAGCGAAGGGATAAACTCCTTCATCACCGCTTCACGTGCCCGCAACAGCGACATTGGCAAAGAGCGATCGAAACCTCGAAGCCTGGCTTGGCGTTCGTTTTTCGGCAACTGCTTAACGGATGCAGACTTCATCGAAAACTCACGCTGCCCGCCACACTAATCCAATGGTTCATCAATAATACCGTTGGAAAGCGTGCCTATGCCCTGAACGCTGACTTCAACAATGTCACCCGGCGCCAGATATCTGGGCGGGTCAAAACGCGCACCGGCACCATTTGGCGTGCCAGTGGCAATCACATCTCCGGGCTTGAGCAAATAGAACTGCGACAGGTAGCTGATGATGTACTTGATCGGGAACATCATGCTCGCCGTCGTATCGTTTTGCCGTTCTTCGCCATTCACGGTTGTACGAACACGCATGTCTTCGTAGCTGGCGGCATCGAATTCATCGGCGGTGACCAGCCACGGACCAATAGAACCGGAATGAACAAAGTTCTTACCCTGGGTAACATTGAACTTGGCATGCCTGACCCAATCGCGCAATGTGCCCTCGTTCATAATCGTAAGTCCGGCAATATGCTCGTAGGCGTTCTCTTGCGCAATGCGTCGCCCGCCTTTACCAATCACAACAACAATTTCACCTTCGTAATCGAGCTTGTCAGACTCTGGTGGGCGCCAAAGCGGCTGCTCATGGGCTGTCAGAGAATCCGGTGTACGCATAAAAACACTTGGGAATTTGGGCGCTTCAGAGCCGTCTTTGTATTCTGCGTTGCGATTGGCGTAATTGACACCTATGCAGGCAATTTTTTCAGGGCGCGCAATAGGTGGCAGGTACTTAATATCATCCAGACCCAGGCCAACGGGCTGTGAACCGGCCAGCTGCTTTGCCTGTTCCAACTGATTGTTTTCTATGGCGGCCTGAAGATCCATATTCATTCGCGCGCCAAGATCCACAACGCCTTGATCAACGATGGCACCCCAGGATGCGCTGCCTTTATGCTCATAACTCACCAATCGCATTGATCATTCTCCTGCATTCAAGTATTTGACAATTGCATGCAAGTATTTAACATGTTAACCTTTAATGCAAGAGACAAACGAGAATTTGGCTTTAATATTCGATTAAAAAGCAATATAGACGGCCAGCGACTCTCAATATAAATTAACACGTTATACACTTGCGCGAAGGTACGTGCGAAGCACCCAAAGGATTACGCTATGTCAAATTTCGAACGAAATACCGCCAAGGCGGCGCAATATTTAACCCCTTTCCAAACCTCCACCACCGGTCACTTCATTGGCGGTCAGTTTGAAGTACCTGAAAACGCCAAAACCTACACCAATACAACACCGGTTGATCAAAGCGAGCTTGGTCAGGTGGTTGAAGGTACCGCGGCCGACGTTGACCGCGCGTGCGAGGCGGCTGAGCGTGCCTTCGCAGACTGGCGTGATGTGAGTGGCGCTGAACGGAAAAAAATACTCCACCATTTTGCAGATAAAGTGGTGGAGCGCGCAGAAGAAATTGCGCTGGTTGAGTCCATGGATTGCGGCCAGGCGATTCGCTTTATGAAAGCCGCCGCCATACGGGGTGCGGCCAACTTCCGTTTCTTTGCCGACAAAGCACCGGAAGCGGCGAACGGCATGGCACTGTACCAGGACGACCACACCAACTACACCATGCGCTACCCGATTGGTCCGGTTGGCATCATTACGCCATGGAACACGCCTTTCATGTTGTCTACCTGGAAAATTGCACCAGCTTTGGCGGCAGGCTGTACTGTTGTCCACAAGCCCGCTGAATTAACCCCGCTTTCTGCCATGCTGCTTGCCGAGATTGCCAAAGACGCCGGCCTTCCGGATGGCGTTTGGAACACAGTGAACGGCTTCGGTGAGGTGGTTGGCAAGCGTGTTACCGAACATCCGGCCATCAAAGCAGTTGCATTGGTTGGAGAAAGCAAGACAGGCAGCCATATCATGCGCCAGGGTGCAGATACCCTAAAGCGCGTTCACTTCGAACTGGGCGGGAAAAACCCGGTTATTGTGTTCGATGACGCCGACTTCGAACGTGCTCTGGACGCGGTGGTGTTTATGATTTACAGCCTGAATGGCCAGCGCTGCACGTCATCAAGCCGCCTGCTGATTCAATCGGGCATTCGCGACGAATTTATTGCAGCCCTTGAGCAGCGGGTCAGGAACTTGCGGGTTGGCCATCCATTGGACCCACAAACAGAGGTAGGCCCTCTTGTGCATACTGGTCACTTCAACAAGGTGATGAGCTATATGGACATTGCACGAGAAGATGGTGCTACCGTGGCGGTTGGTGGCGAGCGGCGCAACGACCTCGGCGACGGCAACTATGTTGCACCTACCCTGTTTACCAATGCAGACAATTCAATGCGTATTGCCAGAGAAGAGATTTTTGGCCCAGTGCTGACCAGCATCAGTTTCGACTCAGAGCAACAGGCAATCGAACTGGCTAATGACTCCGAGTTTGGTTTAGCCGGCTATATCTGGACCGAAAACACCGGCCGCGCGATGAGAATGGCGCGTCACGTAGAAGCGGGCATGTTGTGGGTGAATTCGGAAAACAATCGCAACCTGCCCTCACCATTCGGCGGTGTAAAGATGTCTGGCATTGGTCGGGATGGCGGCGATTACAGTTTCGATTTTTACATGGAAACCAAAAACGTCTGCATTGCGCATGGCACGCATAACGTTCCCGTACTAGGACGCTAACCATGAGCCTATATTACGTTCAGAAACTTTTATACGAGTTAAATCGAAGCGAAGAATTGCAAACGCAGTTTTTTGACGACAAAGATTCGGTACTGAAAGACTTCAAACTGACGGATGAAGAAAAAACTGCACTGAAAACACCCGATATTGGCTTACTCTACGTATTAGGGGTCAATGGGCAGATTCTCATGCATTACGCCGCTATGTGTGGTTACGCCTGGCCGGAGTACATTCAGGCAATGCGTGACGGGCTGGAAGAGCATGGGCAGGTGCGCGCGGGACTGTACGCCACCACTGACGGAAAGGGGGCAATATGAGTCTGGTATTTGCAGGAATTTGCTCACACGCACCGGGTATTACCGGGCGTAAGCACATGGCCGACCCCGATGATGCAAACACGTTTTACGCCGCGTTTGATCAAATGCGTGTTGAGTTGGAAGCCAGCAAGCCTGATGCGCTTATTGTTATTGCCGCAGAACATTTCGCCAATTTCTTTATGAATAATATGCCTTCCTACTGCATGGGGATGGCTGAAGAATACTACGGCCCGATAGAAGACCCTGATTGGCTGGGCATTCAGCGAACCACAATACCCGGCAACGCCGAGCTGTCGCGCCGGCTGATTGAATACGTTATGAATGACATTGATCTGGCCTACGCCGAGGAATGGAAGTTCGACCATGGTATCAGTGTTCCTCTGCATTTCTTAACGCCACGCTATGATCTACCGGTTATTCCAGTAAATATTAATTGTCAGGGTCCACCGCTCACTCCGCTGCATCGCTCCTGGGCGTTTGGTCAGGCCCTGAGAAAGGCCTGCGACAGCGTTCCTGAACGAATTGCTATCGTGGGAACAGGCGGTATTTCGCATTGGCCTGCAACACCCGACTCCGGCAAAATAGACGCACAGTGGGATAAGGATTTTCTGCAGAAATGGAGTGACAACGATAAACAGGCGATGTTGAGCTACACCGATGAGCAAACCTATCTGGATGCTGGCCAGGGTGGTTTCGAGATACGAAACTTTATTGCTGTTTCCGGCGCAACCGAGGGCGCCAAAGGCATAGTCAGATACTATCGCCCTATTCCCATTTTTGCGGTTGGCTGCACAATTGGTGTTGTTGATCTGGGAGAAGTGTAATGGCGCATTTTATTTTGGAGTATTCAGGCAATCTCGATAGCGAAACACTGGGTATCAGAAAACTGTTTTCAACCTTGCATGAAACGGTGGCAGCCAGCGGTATCTTTCCAATGGCTGGTATGCGCAGCAGGGCGTATCGCGCAGATGAGTATTACGTTGCCAATGGTGATACCAATCACGCGTTTGTACACCTTAACGTCAAGATTGGTACCGGGCGCAGCGAGCAGGAGCAAGCCGACGCCTTTGAGCAGATCAAAGCGGTATTGCTGGAACATTTAGACGCTATTTATCAGTCGCGTGCGTTGGCTATTTCGGTTGAAATGAATGAATTGCCCGAGACACTCAGGCATAACGCAAACAATGTCAGAGAGTACATCAACTAATGTTGAGCAAGGAACAAATCATTAAAGCAGCCGACGATCTGTATACCGCGGAGAAAAACCGGCAGGCGATAGACCCGGTTACCATGGCGCACCCAGACATGGATATGAACGACGCCTACGCCATTCAGAAATCCTGGGTTGATAAAAAAGTAGCTGATGGCAGAGAAGTTATTGGCTATAAAATTGGTCTAACCTCCAGAGCTATGCAAGATGCGATGAAAATCGACACACCGGACTACGGTGTACTTCTTGACGACATGCAGTTTGAGAACGGCGCCAGCATCTGTGCGGCCGATTTTATTGACCCACGTATTGAGGTTGAGCTGGCATTCGTACTGAAAGATACCCTGTTTGGTGAGGACATCAGTATTGACGACGTATTGGATGCAACCGATTACGTGGTGCCCGCGCTGGAGCTCATAGCCGCTCGCAGCCACCGCGTTCATCCAGATACGGGCTACACGCGCACGGTGTTTGATACCATCTCAGACAATGCGGCAAATGCCGGCATCATCACAGGCGACACAAAATTTGGGCCACGCGAGCGTGACTTACGCTGGTGCGGCGCACTTTGCTACCTGAATGAGGTGCTGGAAGAAACCGGGCTGGCCGCCGGCGTGCTTGATCACCCGGCCAACGGCATTCGCTGGATTGCCAAGCGCTTTGCGCCACATGGCATCGCATTGTTACCTGGCCAAATTCTGTTGGCAGGTTCGTTTACCCGCCCGCTCAAGGTACAAGCAGGCGATCAGATTCGCGCCGACTACGGCCCACTTGGCGAAATTCGCTGCAACTTTGTGTAAACATTCTCATGGACGGCAACAAGAATATATTCAAACACGCGCTAAAAGACGACAAACCGCTGTATGGATTGTGGCTGGGCTTACCGCACAGCAGCTGCGCTGAAATCGCAGCCGCCGCCGGTTTCGACTGGTTACTGATTGATTGCGAGCATGCCCCGTACAGCCTTATGGATGTACAGCACCACCTGCAAGCCATCGCGCCTTATAGGGTGCCTGCAATCGTGCGTCCTGTAGAAGGGCGCACCGCAATTCTGAAACAATTGCTGGATGTTGGCGCACAAACCTTTCTGGTACCCATGGTGGATACCGCCGAGCAAGCCAAACAGCTGGTGTGTGATGTACTGTATCCGCCGGCCGGCCAACGAGGTCTTGGCACCTCCATGGCAAGAGCGGCTCTCTGGAATGGGATTCCGGCTTATTTGCATGAAGCCAACAACGAAATCTGTCTGATCGTGCAAGCCGAGTCGGCGCGTGCCATGGAGAACCTGCACGACATTGTGGCCGTTGATGGAGTGGATGCGGTGTTTATAGGCCCGTCCGATTTGTCAGCCTCTATGGGCCATATTGGCAATCCGGGTCATCCGGATGTTGTTGCAGCAATCGAACAGGGCTTTAAAACCATAAAAGCGGCCGGTAAGGCCGCCGGTGTACTGGCGGTTGATCAAACGCTGGCAGCCCATTACGTTGGCCTGGGTGCAAACTTTGTGGGTGTCGGGGTTGATATCTCCTTACTCGCTGCATCGGTAAGACAACTCGCAAATCAATACATCGGATCAGCTGACTCTATTGATCAGCGCGCTGGTTATTAAGCCGATGTGAACAATTCTGGCATGATCAGTTGTAAAGCGCCAACAAGCAGCAGCGCCGCATACGCGACACTTGCTGCAGCCAAAGCATGCGCCATTGACACGCCGAACAACACAACAGGCGTTGGCTGACACAGGTTCTGCACTTCAAACATTTGCGGCCACCATTTATCCAATGGCAGCCATTGCGGAAAGTAAGCCACAAAAGAACAAGCGCCGCTGGTTGGCCAGCCCTGATCTATAGACAGTAATACCCAGGTATCTTCCGCCAGGCCCCATGTCAGCCATAACATCAGGGCAATCATCAGCAGTGTGGGCCAACGCCATTGCCGAATAAGCACACCTAGTACAGCAAGTAATCCGATACCCATCAACCACGCTCGCACGTACACGCACAGCTCACACGGCAGGTCGTCAAGATAATACTGAAAAAATAATGCACCACCGACCATTGCAAAGGACGCCACGATAAAAAAGATCCAAAACCAGGGCTTTTGCGGGTGTAAAAACTGAAACATAATTGCTGACTTACGTGTCTACCTGTTGAATGGCTGCTTTTTTCTGGCGAGTCCAGCAGTTAAAGTGTAACAGAACAGATAGACAAGCATTGGGCGTTGAAAACTGATTTTTTGCATACAAAGCATACCTACTATGGCTTGCTGGCGCTGGCCGCAGTAACCGTTGTTTGGATAAGCGGCAACTCTTCAGGCAAAGGGTATGTTGTGGTCCATACAAATGACGTGCCAGCACATGGCTATTTTCTCTATCAAGATGAAGACCAGGCCTATCTCGTGTTCAGAAATCGGCCCTACTTGCCGGCAAGTGATGACGCTTACCTGGTAGAGCGTGTAAAAGAAAAACACGTGGTAGATCCGCCGTTTAACCGCACACAGCAAGGTGAGTTTGGTGTGCTCGCCGTGGAAGTACGCTATGGGTATTTACTGTTGCCGGCCTTCCAGTGGTGGGACCATAGCGTGCCGTGTCTGAATATTCAGTTCACCCAGCAGGACTTTGTGCATCAATATGAGCGTGTTCCCGGTGGAATTCGTTGCGGCGGCTCTCTCAGCGACTGGTGGGCCAGTAATCTTGTGTATGACTTGAACGGCAAAAGCAGAAGCACCGAGCTGGCCGATATCTATATTCCGCAGTATTTCGTGTCGGGCGGTGAAATACGCATTGGTGTCGAGCGTTAAGCGCATGCCGTACTTGAGCAAGTTCACCCCCCCCAGTCACACGGTGCGACTAGCAATGCTGCTGGCATTGTCCACCATAGAGCAGCGGCATCACACGCTGGGCACCCGGCTGGATTAGATGCCAATAGACCTCAAGGGTGGAATATGTCACTTGGAGAAGCTCCATTCATGACCTAGTATGCAAGGTTGATGCTCGTACTCAGGGATGGCAGTTGGACGATAATCTGTTAAAAAAGCTGCAGACGGCACGCTCCTTGCCAAGCATGCCGCTGGTTGCCGTAAAGCTCATCAATCTGCTGGATGACAGCGACGCCTCGCCTGAGGAATTGGCCGACGTGCTGGCTCTGGATGTGGCACTGTCCGCCAAAATCGTAGGCATTGCGAACTCGCCGCTTTTTCACCGAGCCTCGCAAAGCCAGACAGTGCAGCAAGCCGTGATGACACTGGGTATGGACCGCAGCATCGCAGTGGCGCTTGGGTTTTCATTGCGTAGCTCCATTCAGGCCGACAAGCGCAGTGGTCTTGATTATGAATTGTTTTGGCGACGCTCACTGCTTGTGGGTACTGCAGCCAAATTTATTGCATCGACGGCCAGCAAAATCAACCCTGAGCGAGCATTCCTGGTCGGCTTGCTGCAAGACATTGGCATTATCGCGATTGACAAAGTCGATGTGGAATTTTACGACTTGCTGCAGCCAGACATGCAACGTGATCATGCAGAACTAACGAACTACGAATTCACTCAACTGGACGCAGACCATTGCGAGGTGGGTGCCTGGTTGCTTGATCATTGGAGCTTGCCCCAGGATATAGTGCTGGCCGTTCGGCACAGCAACCAGACAGTACGTGACAGCGAGTATATCTCGCTTGAGTATGGCCCCACTCTTTCTGTCGCTAACGAGTTTGCGGATTTATTGTTGCCAGCGAATCGTGAGCGTTCCTTGACGAATATAAATACCGGGCTACTGAAACATTGGGGAATTGACGAGAGCTGGCATGCCACTCATGCAGTTGAGCTTTCCGCAACGATCAGCGAAGTTGAACAGATTTTTGAGCAGATGTTGACAGACAATTCCGATATTGGTGATCTGCTGCAGGCCGCAGCACATCTCAGTAAGTAACAATCAGCGTGTTAGCGCAAGCCCAACGCCGGATCCATTTCGCTTGGTGGTAAAGAACGGAACGAACACATTACCAGCGATGTTGGCCGGTATTCCTGGGCCGTTATCTATTCCCGGTATTGATATTTGCCGGCGTGGTCGGTATTGCAACCGGCTGGCTGATTGTCAGTCTGCATGCATTCAAAGTGGCCAGCTCGCCGCCAATTCGATCACTGCGGTATGAATAGTTGGCAGGCCGGCGAACAACAGCGGCAGACAGACGGTATTACCGGCTTACAATTTCCTGAATTTGAGCGTCATTCTATTGGATTCGCCAATCGCCGTTAACTGTTCTTTTAATTCGGGGTTATCACCACTGGTGTTTAAACTCGGCGGCAAGCGCCATACGAAATCACTGCTTGTCGGCTGATCTTTTGGATTGGCATTGATATCACTGTCGCCCACCAGTTCAAAACCATTGGACTGGAATTGCGCGACAACAAACGATTTTTTGAGGTACCCGTTCTTGCCGGAGGCCCACTCATCAGGCATATCCTCTGCGCCATGGTGCTGGACCACACCCACTATGCCGCCAGGTTTCAGTAATGCATGAGCGTCGGCAATGGCCTGGCCAAGATAGTCCACATTGACAGAAAATCGTGCCAGATTATGCAGCGCGCGAACGAACAACACCGCATCTGCACTGCCGTGCATGCTCTCAGGCAAGTCCCCCAACACAAAGGCGCCGACAGCCGCACTGTTCTCAACACCCCACTCTCTGGCGCCCTGAGACCAGTCTGCAATCCAGGTTTCTTTTGCCTTCAGTCGTTCCGGTGTCATAAAACCAAAGTTTGAATACAAACTGATTGGATAATCTGCGCCCAACAACGTGCCACCAGCACCAAGGTATTGCAGCAATATTTTGGAGTACCAGCCACCCCCCGGCAACACTTCGGCAACTGTCATTCCTGGTTGAATACCAAAAAACTGCAAGGTTTCTTTCGGGTGACGCTGAGTGTAGCGCGCACGAACCTCGTCGGCTTGGGCGTCCAGTGCCGACATCAGAGCGGCGTTTGCCGCCGCGTTGCGGCTTGCTTGCTCAGAAACAGTACTCGCTGTTTGGCACGCACCAAGAAGGAGCGCCGCGATAAGTACTATTGTTCGATTCATGGTCGATTTCCCTGTCTAATGTCGAATAGAAGATGGATGTTGTGGACTGCGGGGGATTCTAACGCAGAAACACACTGAATGCGGCATTGACCTCAACACGATTGTTATAACTGCTGGTGTTGCCAAATGTCACTTTACAGTAGCCGGCGTATAGAAAAGAATAATGGTTTGTCGACCACACATCATGCGCTCGCTGCTACTCTGTTCTATCGAATTTTTTGTTCTATGATGGCCAAGAAAGTTTCGGGTTCACGCTGTCAACACAATTGCTGGCGCAGGAACAGGCAAACAGGATTTTCACTGTTAGAGCTGCTATTGGTCGTTATTATATTAGCCATACTTGCTGCGATTGTGTTGCCCGGCATTCTGTCCTCAGATGAAGATGCCGAGGTCGCAGTCGCGCAACAGGTTGTCAGGGTTGTGCGTCAGCAGCTGGATCTCGAGCATGGAAAGCTTGGACGCTGGCCGGATAATATTCAGCGCGAATGGTTTGTGGGCGGTGTTCTGCCCAAGAATCCATTTGTTCCAAACCATCCGAGAACGATTCAAGCCGACGTTGACGGGGAGAACAGAGCGTCTAAATGGCACCCGAACAACAAGACGACGGCAAGCTTTCCGTTCTGGTATAACAAAAGAAACGGGGCTTTCAGGATACGGGTGCCTGAACAAGATACCGATGCGGCAACCTTGGACCTCTACAATCGAGCGAATCGCACTAACGCGCGATCGCTCGCTTATACCAGCATGTAGCCGCTGTTACGGTAACTCCTTATTCGGCATGCGCTTCATGCCTGGCCTGGCGACGCTCAATGCGTTCCTTACGTTTTTCCAAATGCCGCGTCTTTCGCTCCATTTTATTCGCCATCTTTTCATGATACGTCGCCATTTTTGCACGCTGTTCTTCTGTGAGAAGAAGCTGTAACTGGTTTCTGAAACTCAGGTGTGCCACCGCCAGTTCTTTGCTTAGCTCACCCAACTGATCGGCAAGATCTGCAACTGCGTCTTCATCGTATTTGTCCACAGTAGACAGTCCGTTTAGCTCCTTACGGGTGGCATGCAGTCGCTCTTTTAAAGGCGCATGCTGAGCATGAAACTGTTCACGCAGTTGCTCTACGGCTGTTTGCTGCTCGTCGGTCAGGTCCAGGCGCTGAGCCATGCGTTCGAACATACGGCTATGCTTGTCGGCCTCGTGGTGCATTCCTCCTTGTGCGTGAGTAACCCCGATGAAGGCAAACACTGACATAAAGCCTGCCATCAAGTAGAGATATAATCGCTTTGCTGTTTGGTTGTTCATGGTTAATTCCCTATTGCGTTGTGTACAGCGTGAATCCTAGGCGAGCGCCGTGTAAATGTCTGTCTAGGCACCGTAAAGTTTACGTAAACCATCGGCCCTCCAAACGCCCTGGCTACAATCGTCGTATAATTGCGCAATGGAAACCGTGCTACTGATCGATGATGACCCGGAACTTACAGCGCTGCTCAATACCTATTTGAGCAACGAGGGTTTCACTGTTGAGCAAGCTCACAATGGCGAGCAAGGGCTGAGACAAGCGCTTGCCGGCGATTATGCCGCTATTGTGCTGGATATCATGCTGCCCGGCATGAACGGCATTGATGTGCTCAAAAATTTGCGGCAACAATCCGACACACCGGTGATCATGTTAACGGCAAAAGGCGACGATCTGGACCGAATCATTGGCCTTGAATTGGGTGCTGATGATTATCTGCCAAAACCCTGTAACCCGCGCGAGTTGCTTGCCCGCTTAAAGGCGGTGTTGCGACGCACCCACTCCCAGCAGGAACCCGCTGCCGAGCAGGACGTTGAGGCCGGTCAGCTGACAGCACTCAGGTTGCAATACCAAATACATTTTGCGGGTCAGGATCTTGGGCTTACCAAGGCCGAATATAATATTTTGCTGTTGCTGATGCAGCGCGCAAATGAAGTGGTTGAAAAGGAGCTTCTCTACGAACAAGCTCTGGGTCGAACGATCACCGCTTACGACCGCAGTCTGGACATGCACGTTAGCAACATCCGTCGCAAACTCAGTGCGCACACCAGCGCTGATTTGCTGACAAACATCCGAGGTGTTGGTTACAAGCTCATCACCAAGCAAGATACCTAATCTGGGGCACGGAAGGTATCAATATGTGATACCTTTCGTGCCCACAAGCGCTACTTGGTAATATCAAATAGATCCCTTGCCGCTTCAGATCCATACTCAACGTTGGGTTTAACAAGAGAGCGATCATGCCAATTCTAATCGCGATAGTGGCAACTGCGCTGGGTGCCTCGCTGGGCAGCCTGGAAATCGGCCTATTGTGTGGTCTGCTTGCCGGATTGTTTGCACTGCAGCGCC
The DNA here is from genome assembly GCA_030429735.1 of Gammaproteobacteria bacterium. Lineage (GTDB taxonomy): Bacteria > Pseudomonadota > Gammaproteobacteria > Pseudomonadales > JAUIET01 > JAUIET01. The sequence continues at coordinate 235,099 of JAUIET010000002.1, read as the reverse complement.
ATTCAGACAACAAGATCAGCGAACTAGAGCGTGAGTTGACGCGCATGCGCGAGCAGCCCGGTCAGCCTTCCTCCGCACAGTCTTCGGTTACCGATACGACGCCTGATTCCCAATCAGACTGGACAAACACCAGCACAGCTAGCACGGCAGGTAGCAATGTCAGCCGCGCGGCACCTGGTTCCGGTCGAGTACAACTGCCTCCTGCACAACCCGGCCCGCTTGATCATTTCATCTCTCGGGCTAAAGCAGTGGTCTGGTCGTATTTTACCGACGGCAACATCTTCGTTCGCATCGGCTTACTTGTTCTGTTTTTTGGCGTTGCTTTTTTACTTCGTTACGCCGCAGAGCACTCGCTGGTGCCTGTTGAATTGAGATTTATAGGCGCGGCTCTGGTTGGCCTGGCCCTGCTTGGTACTGGTTGGCGGCTTCGTCCGAATAATCGTGTGTATGCCTTGCTGTTGCAGGGCGGTGGAATAGGGATTGTTTATATCACTATATTTGCCGCGTTTCAGATTTCCAGCCTGTTGCCACCTGCTCTAACGTTTACACTCTTAGTTATATTCGCTTTGTTAACGGCGGCATTGGCGGTATTGCAAAATGCTCGCGGGCTGGCCATTTTCGCAAGCATTGGTGGATTCCTTGCCCCTTTTCTGGCGTCTTCAGGCAGTGGTAATTTCATAGGCCTGTTCTCCTACTTCGCCTTGTTGAACGCCAGTATTTTCGTTATCGCCTGGCAGAAATCCTGGCGTTTGCTCAACGTGATCGGCTTTGCGTTTACCTGGCTAACCGTTACAACCTGGTTTATGTTTGAGTATCAGCAAGACATGCTGCTCCCAACGGTTGGCTTTGTACTGCTGTTTTTTCTCATGTACAGCCTGATTGGTGTGTTCTACGCGCTGAAGCAGGATCACACATTGCGCGGGCTTATTGACGGCACCCTGGTATTTGGCACCCCGGTTATTGCGTCCAGTCTGATGATGGCGATGTTCAGACACTATGAGTACGGCATTGCATTAACAGCGGCCGCGCTGGGTATTTATTACGTGGGAATCAGTCGCTTCCTGTGGCGTCACTCTGGTCAAGACTTACGACTGCTGGCCGAAGCGTTGCTGGCAATCGGTGTGGTGTTTGCAACGCTGGCCATTCCTTACGCGCTGGATGGTCATTGGACCAGTGCAACCTGGGCATTGGAAGCGGCAGGCATACTATGGGTTTCCGTTCGCCAGCAACGCAGGTATGCAAAGTGGTTTGCAATTGTGGTTCAGTTTGGCGCTGGCGTACTGTTCGCGATGACCAGCGCCAACAATCTTGGCGGTAGCGCCTGGATTAACCCGGCGTTTATGGGCGCGGTATTCATCGCCATCGGTGCCGCTGTTACCTCAAAAATTCTCTACGAATTACCCCGCAATGACCGCAGCCGCCTATTGCACAGCGTGTTCTTTGTATGGGCAATAGCCTGGTGGCTGTTCGGTTTCGGTTCGCAAATAGAGCACTACATGCAAGGGTCGCACAATGCCTGGCTGCTGCTGTTAGCGCTGACTGCGGGTGGTTTGGTGTATGCCAATGAGCGATTTGAATGGCAGTGGAATTCCTGTCTGCTGCTTGGCGCCGCTTTACTTCCAGCGCTGTACGCGATAGCGCTTGACGCAATTGATCGCGATCAGGCCCTTCTGTCCTGGCCAGCGCCGTTATTCTGGTCTGTTGCACTTGGTATTAACTACTGGATTGTGGTGCGCATAGAATTGTCGCATTGGAAACAGGCGTTCAAGTACGCGCTTCACACCGGTTTTGCGTTACTCATCGCGTTGATCGCAGGCGCGGATCTTTACTACGGTCTACGGTATGCGCTGCCCAGTGCCGGGTCGGCTTATGCAGCGCTTATTGTGTTACCACTTATTGCGATGGCAGCCCTTTCGTTGCAACGCAAACTACCTGCCATTCAACGCCTGGGGGATCATCTACAGCTGTGTATGCTGCTGGCAGCAGGCCTTTTATTGGCTGTCTGGTCGCTGGTGGTTGCCACCGGCAATTCCGCCGCCGCCGGCCCCTTACCTTATCTGCCATTGCTTAACCCTATTGATCTGGCCTGTGCCGCCACGCTGATCCTGTTGATCAAAACTCTGCCCATGGTCGAGCGACAATGGTCGGGCTCGGCTAACGCAGCTATGATTTGCATTGGTGCCCTCGGTTTCGTTTGGTTAAGTGCTGTCTTGTTGCGCTCTATACACCATTACCTGGATGTGCCCTATCAACTGGCCACGTTAATCGACAGCGCGAAAGTGCAGACTGCCTTATCTATTCTATGGACCGCAATTGGAATGGCTGGCATGTTACTCGCGTCGAAGCGGGCACTTCGACCGCTATGGATAGCAGCGGCGGCATTGATTGGCATTGTTTTAGTGAAAATGTTCTTCATTGACCTCGATGCTGCAGGCACCATAGAGCGAATTATCTCATTCATGGTTGTTGGGGGCATGTTGGTCGCCCTGGGGTATTTTTCACCCATACCTGATCGCAGCGATGAAGCCAAACCCGAGGAGGCACCTGCATGAACGTCAGACTCTACTTATTGGCCCTGGCGGTTTTCAGCCATAGCGCGGGGCTGTATGCCAACCCCATGGATTACGCCTGGAAAGCCGGACTTGACAGCAAAGAGGGTGAGTTAAACAAAGTAAGCATCGGCGCGGCAGTAATCAAAGGTCTTGGCAGAGATGATTTTGGCGACCTGGTGGTTCTGGACGCAAATGGCAGTCGGATGCCAAGCTGGGTACGACCAATGCAGCAAGTCTCTGAAGAAATTGAAGTGCCGCTCAGCTTTCACACCTTTAGCGACTACGGTGTTGCGCATTCGAAAACTGTTACGGCCACAGAAGAAAGTCAGTCACAGGCATCGCGTTCCTCAATAAAAACCACAGAAACAGTGCGCGTTGCCAAACCCAGTAATGCGTTTGTCGTCGAACTCAGCGATTATCAATTGGGGCTTGGCATCAATAGCTTGCTTGTTAACTGGACCACCACCAACGATACAGAACTGCTAAAGCTGCGTGTCGACGTCAGCAACAGCCTGAACAACTGGCAAGCGGTTCATGATCAGGTAACACTGGCAAAAGAAAATGAAGCCACTGACAAAGGCCGGGATTGGCAGCGCGTCAATAACATACCCACCGCAAAGCGCTACATAAGACTCAGCAGCGCAAATCCGGATCTGCCAATGAAAATTGACAGCGTCAGTGGATTCTATGCAGAACCTACACTGCAAACCATTGAATGGAAGGTTCATGCGCCGCTGGCGCCCGAACCTGAAAGCGACAGAGCGTATCGTTTCGAGCTGCCAGCCGGCGTGCCACCAACTCGGCTGCGCTTGAAGCCAGCGCAACAAAAGCAGATTATCAAAGGGTCAATATACGCTGGAAATGACGTGTACCGAAACAAGCGCGCGCTGTTCACCGATATTCAGCAACACAGTCTCACGCCCGCGCCTGGCATTATTGCCAGCCCCTCTTTCGCTGTGCCACGACAGCGCTATGACAACTGGTGGTTTGAGTCCACAACTGTCTTAGCACACGCACCAACGCTTGAACTGGGTTATACACGCCATGAGTTGATATTCCTGGCCAACGGCACAGCGCCCTATTCCCTGTACTGGGGGAACTATGAAGCGTCGCCGCCAGCGCAATTACTGCGCGACGTGCTGGAGAACCATACAGAGATTGATGCCGCATTCGCGGCCCAGCTTGGCCAAACGCATACCGCAGCGGGGGCACACAGGCAATTCGCACCAAGCGCGATACCCTGGCTGACATGGGCGCTTTGGCTGCTGCTTGCGATAGCCACAGTTTTTACGGCGCGCATGGCGCTCGGCTTATTCCGTGAAATGAAGTAAACGCTATTTGCCCGCCGGTACACGTACCGCAAGTACATCGCACTTAACGCCATGCAGCACCGCGTTAGCCGTGGAACCCAACATAAGCTGCAAGCCATGTCGGCCATGGGTCCCCATTACAATCAGATCTGCGCTGATTGCTTCCGCCTTGGCGTGTATTTCACTGGCCGGTCGGCCTGTTTCAATGTACTGGCGATCTTCCGGAATACCCAAAGGCTGCGCTATTTCGGCAAGAACCGTTTTCGCCCTGGCATTCGTTTGCTGCTCTATTTCAACACTGCCTGCGTACAGCATATCACCATAGTAAAAAGGCTCATGCACGTATATCAGGCTTAACTCTGAATCTGCTCCAGTCACCTCGCGCGCGCGTTGTATAACCGTTTCATATTCGCCATAAGTGTCAATGGCAATCAGAACTTTCTGGTAAGTGCTCATAGGTCAGTACCCGTTGATTTTCCACAGATCCAGTGTAAAGGTTCTGCAGGTAAAACCCTTGATCTGCGTCAATTCATTGCGTCTTGAACAATACCCTTAGTTCAGAAACATACGGCAATGGAGCGACTGCTTCGCGAAGCCGCGCGACGTAATTGCCGGCATCTTCATACCTGTCGAGGACACTCATCGGCAGTATCAGCTCAGCGTGCACATAGCCAGACAGAAAATGCAGACGTACGTTGTCAAGATCCTTTTCAGGTACGTCCGGCCAGCAACCAGCGAGTGCCTCTATGATCTTCTGACGACTGGGTAGTGCGGCATTCAGGTGTTCGTTTTCATCATTTTCCGGATCAATATGCACAGTCACGTCTTTGACCGATTCGTTGCCCTGCAGCAAGGCGGTGCGCACGGAGTCGCCAATCTGATGCCCCTCGGATACGCTGAGTTTTGGGTCTACCTGAATATGCACATCAACAAACGCGTCACCCGCACTGGTGCGTGTTCGCAATTCGTGCACCGCACGCACGCCAGCCACCGTCAACATAAGCTGCGTTAGCTTCTCAGTTTCTTTTTCATCCAGCGCGGAATCAATCAGCTCTTCACTACTGGAACGCGCAAGATCAAAGCCTATCTTGGCAATCATTACTGCCACAACCACGGCAGCAACAGCGTCCAGTACCGCATAACCCAGCATAGCACCCGCAATACCCAACAATACGACAATAGACGATACTGCGTCTGAACGGCTGTGCCAGGCGTTGGCGCGGAGTAAATCCGACTTGTACTTCCTTGCCGCGCGCATGGTGTAGTGATAAATCCATTCTTTACTGGCTATGGAAACAGCTGCTACCAGCAAGGCAAGCGCGCCAGGTGCGGCAAGCTGCTCAGTACTGATCATTCGTTGCACGGAATCGATCGCGATACCAAGCGCCACCAGTATCAGCGTGGCACCCAGTACCACAGTTGCCAGGGTTTCGATCCGCCCATGACCATAGGGGTGGCCTGCGTCTGCTTCCTTGTTGGAATGCTTGGTGGCATAGAGTACGAAAAAGTCGGTGGCCAGATCAGAAAAGGAATGCACACCATCGGCAACCAAGGCCTGGGAATTCGACCACAAACCCACGGTCACTTTGGCAAGACCGAGCCCAAAATCGGCAATTGAGCCTACAATTGTGACTTTTTTAAGTGCTTTATAACGCTGATTCATATGCTTGCTAGTGTAACAGAAGCAGCTCGCTTACAATTTGGCTATCAGCCAATGTGTTGACAGTTGACCTGGGTCAACACCGCACCGACGCTGCTTTGCTTAACTTATGAAACCAATGGCTAATCGACTGTAGACCACAATGGTAAAACCCTATTCAGAAGACCCCCGCATGCCCGATGAGGCCTATTCCATATTGCAAGATTGTCTGGCAGATGCAAAAAGTGCAGGTGAAAAAGACATTATGCTGATGTCCCTGGCGACCTGCGGTTTGGATGCAAGTCCGTCGGTCAGGCACATGTTGGCGGCCGATATAAATCAATATGGTGTATTGTTCTTTACCAACAAAACCTCTGGCAAAGGTCAGCAGATTGCCGCCAACCCGCGCATAGGACTTAGCTTTTACTGGCAATCAATAGGCCACCAAATGGTCATGGAAGGACACGCAGTTGCCGCGTCAGACAGCGAAACTGAAAGCATATGGCTCAAACGTGATCGAGATAAGCAGATAGCTGCGTGGGCCAGCAATCAGTCAGAAAACACACGCGGCAAACACTCACACCAGGAACGATTAACCAAAACCAGGCAGTCTTTTGGTTATGATCAGGTGCCCTTGCCCGAAAACTGGGCGGCGTACAGGGTGTCCCCAACGCGCATCGAGTTCTGGCGTGCTGGCTGGCGCTCTATCAAAGACCGAGTTGCATTTGAACTGCGTGACAACGGTTGGCAATCGGCTCATTACGAGCCCTAGCCGGAAACCGAAATCAGGCGGGAACATCTGCGTGGGAACAGACATACACACAATGGATTTCAGTTCTGGGGACAGCTTAGCGTTTCGCCAGCAACTCGAAATCAACCTTAAACAATTGCACCAGTTATTCGAGCAGCCACCGCGCGATGCAGGCTTTGACGCGGCCGCTGCTTCAATTGGTTCCGAACTGGAAATGTACATTGTTGATCACGCTGGGAAACCGCTGCCAATCAACCAGCAAGTGGTCAGTGCGGCAGCCGATAGCGCGCTGACACTCGAGCTTAACCGCTACAACCTGGAATACAATTTATCGCCGTATTCGCTGAACTCTAACGCATTTTCCGCAACCGAGCAGGAAATACTCGAGAAAGTGCAGAACTTGGACAATACGCTTTCGGAGTTTGATGCGCGCGTAGCATTCATTGGCATACTTCCTACACTGTCCTCAACAGACTTTGGCTCACATTGCGTAACCGATCGCATTCGATTTCATGCGTTGGTGAAAACACTGATTGAGCGACGCGGCAGTGAATTCAAGATTGATATTAACGGATTAAACCCGTTGCAACTTGAAATGGACAATATCACGCTGGAAGGCGCCAATACATCGTTCCAGCTTCACTATCGCGTACAAGCTGAACACTATGCGGATACGTATAATGCAATCCAGCTAGTCACTCCTTTGGTGCTGGGCGCTGCAGCAAATTCTCCAACATTGTTCGGACACAAATTGTGGGCCGAAACACGTGTGCCCTTATTCAAGCAATCCATCGATACACGCCAGGCTGATCGTTACGATTGGAACCAGCCCGCCCGCGTTAATTTTGGTCATGGCTGGGTGCGTGAAGGCGCTTTCGAACTGTTTCAGGAAGCGGTCAGGCTGTACCCGCCCCTGTTGCCGGTGTGCTCTAGCGAACACCAAGCACAAACCACCAATGCCGCGCCTGCATTGAGCGAGTTGCGCTTACATCAAAGCACAATCTGGTCTTGGAACCGGGCTGTTTACGATGACGTTGACGGCGGTCATTTGCGCATCGAAATGAGAGCCCTGCCCGCTGGACCTACTGCGGTAGACATGATGGCCAATGCCGCTCTGTACATCGGACTCGCGGAAGGGATTCGACCGCATATCAAGGAACTGTTGCCCGCGCTTCCTTTTGCAACCGCCGAGTACAATTTCTATCGGGCGGCCCAGTTTGGCTTGGACGCCAACATAATTTGGCCACATCAGAATCAGAACACACAGCAAAAGTCCCGGCTGATTGACGTGCTCAGGGATGTGCTGCCAATGGCCTCGGAAGGTCTTGCACGAATTGGTGTTGAACAACGCGAGGCCAATTATTATCTGTCGATCATTGAGCAACGCATTGCCAGAAAAATGAACGGCGCTCAATGGCAACTGAATTGCTTGCAGGCCTTTGAACAGCGCAGCAATCGCGACCAAGCGTTGCACGAAATGCTGGAGCGCTATATGGCGCTAAGCGCCAGTAACTACCCGGTTGCTGATTGGGCTATGCCCGCGTAGTTATGCAAAGAATTCAATTTATTCGAAATCCAACTGCGGAAAACATAGGCGATAGCGTGGAGCAGTTCTTGCGGGCGCTGGGCGGCCCGAGCTGCCTGCTTCTGGAAGGCCAGGACACCAGTCGCTGCCGCGGTTTCGTTACCTTATTGCACGGCAACGAGCCTTCCGGCATCACCGCTTTACATCGCTGGCTGAGATCAGGACAACAAGCCGCGGTCAATATTGTGTGTGTTGTGGCGTCGGTGCATTCGGCGTTGCTGTCGCCGGTCTTCACGCATCGCCACCCGCCGCAGCAACGCGATCTGAACCGTTGTTTTCGACCGCCTTTTGCTGATGAACAAGGCCGTCTGGCCGAGGAAATACTGGAGATTCTCAGACTGCACCGGCCGGAATGCGTAGTCGATGTACACAATACATCGGGGGCCGGCCCTGCGTTTGGCGTAGCGAGCTTTATGGACAGGTACCACGAAGCGTTGGTGAGTTTGTTTGCTGATCGCCTGGTGTTAACGCATATCAGTCTTGGCGCGCTAATGGAGATCAGCGACCATGTTATTCCCACCGTCACGGTAGAAGTAGGCGGGCGTGCGGATCAAAAAGCACATCAGATCGCCTACCAAGGGCTGCAGCGGTACTTTACTCAGAATGACGTGCTAGGCAGCAGCGCCCATCCAGAGCATAAGCCGCTCGACATCTACACAAGCCCAGTACGGCTGGAGCTGCCTGCCGACACCAAACTGGTATATGGCAATACACCCGTCAGCCAGGCCGACTTGACCTTGCGTGATGATATCGAACAATTCAATGACGGCGTAACCCCGGCCAACACCTTACTCGGGTGGCGCAACACCGAGTCAACAATCGCATTCAAGGCAATTGACGCCGAGGGGCGGTGCGCTGCGTCGGAGCTTGTCTATTTTAGCGGCCAGGAACTTCGCACTCGCCGCGCCTTGCGTTTTTTTATGATTACCCAGAACGCAGACATCGCGCTCTCGGATTGCCTGCTGTACGCGGTCAGTGGCGATGGCAGCGAAATTCTGGCCAGCTAGCTCTGGCTGGTAACCGGAGTGGCGTCCGCGCGTGGCCCCAGCAGAACAGGAACGTAGATCCAGGCGAATATCAAAAAAGCAACAATCCATGCCAGGCCAGATGCAACAACCCAATGAAAAGTATATGCCGGCCAAATGGCTGGCAGCACTACTCTAACCAGCCCACCAGCAAGCATAAGGCCAAAGCAAGGTAATAAAATGCCAGGCATTTGCTGTAAGTTTCTACCAGTATGGCCCCACGCCACTCTGGCCATCATGCCAATCGTCATAATACCGATTCCACCGAAGGCAAACGCATGGGTTGCAAGAAATGGCGAAAAAAGGAATACAGGTTGCAGAGCACTCATAACGAAACCCAGTACAATAGTGGCATAGGCGAGATACAGTACTGCCAATAGCGGTCGACGCCATATCACCGCTGCCGACCAATCCCAAAGCCGCAGGCCATGCAAGACAGCCAACAGCCCGGCAAGCAGTGACGCGACATCGTTATTCGGAAAGAAAACGATTGCTATCCAGAACAACAAAAACAGCACGAGACTGCTGCGGTCCAACCACTGCCTGTTGTTGACATCGATACCCAACGCGCTTTTGACAAAGAATGGAATCAGCCTGCGCGCCATCACCAATATCAAGGCGATAATCATATACAAAGCCGAGTACAAGCCAATATCGATCAGGCCAGGATCAGAACGCAGCACACCTGCATAGAACAGGGCGTTGCTTACCAGTAAAAACGCGACTTTGGAGAGAACACCCATTTGTTTCCACTGCCTGACCGCGACAATTGGTCTGGCGATCGCCACCAGCAGCATAACCATAAAGCACAGATCCAATCCCGCAATAATCCACAGCGGGGTGGCCCATGAAACCGACAACAATATGCGCGGCAGCAGCCAGACACAGGCGAGTGCGGCCAAAGCAGCGCCTTGTAGCGTTTCCCGCGCTGTCCAGTTGCGTACGGCCGTTAACAGGAAACCGGCAATAACCGCGCCTGCGTACCCAAACAACATCTCATGGGCGTGCCAATCCATTGGCGATACATCTGGATGTGTAACATCGACGGAATAGCAATAAAAAACCAGCCAACTGCTTACAGAGCTTATGGCGCACGCGATCGCCAGCAAGAAAAACGGGCGAAACCCAATTGAGAATAAAGGAAGTCTACGCACGCCTTAGTTGTCACCTAAATACAAGGAACGCAATGGCTTAGAACTTTGCACTGAGCACAACCCATAGCTTACCCACGTCAGCTTTAAGCGGCCGCTTACCATTATACGTTGCCTATAAACCCGGTCTTGTGCGCTGCAACTTCCTGGCCCAGCAAGCCGGGCGCGGTAAGCATCAGCGCAACACTCAGTAGCTTAATATACATCTTCAACGGTATTGAACACATTGAATTTACCCGTTGGCGTGATCACTTCAGGTCCCTTGATGACTTTCTTTAATTGCCGCGTTTTATCATCCACGATAACTATGGCTGATTCCTGATCCTGACCACTCCAAACAGAGAACCATACCTCATCACCTCTCGAGTTAAACTCAGGCTGCACAACACGCTTTGTGCCCTCACTCAATTCAGCCCATTCGGCAATGGGCAGTACTTCATAGCCAGCATCAAGATCATCGATGTCAAACACCGCCACGCTCTGGCTGATTTTCTCATCGGGATTTAGCGGTGAATCCACCCATAGATTGCTGGATTTTGGATGAGATTTCACGAACAACGACCCTCCTCCTTGACCTTTCAAAACTCGCACAACCTTCCACGCATGCTTCTTGTGTTTCTTTGGGTCCGTCCCGATAAACGTTATTTTGTCATTGCCTAGTGCGCTGGTGATCCAGACCGGACCGAACTCGGGGTCAATAATATTAGCCCCGCGACCAGGGTGTGGAATCTTGTCTGCATCGATAAGTGCCTCCAACTCCCTGTCTTTCGAATCAATCACGGCAATTTTATTTGACTGGTTGGCCGCGGTCAGGAAGTAGCGCTTGCTACGGTCCCATCCGCCGTCGTGAAGAAAGCGTGCAGCCTCGATATCGGTTACTGTCAGGTTGTCGATGTCAGCGTAGTTTACCAACAATATGTGCCCCGTTTCCTTTATGTTTACGATGAACTCAGGGTGTTGATGCGAAGCGACAATAGCGGCAACCCGAGGTTCAGGGTGGTATTCCTGAGTATCAACGGTCATACCCCGCGTGGACACTATCTTTAGCGGTTCAAGTGTGTTGCCATCCATTAGAACGTATTGCGGCGGCCAATACGCACCAGCAATTGCGTACTTATCTTCGTAGCCTTTGTACTTAGAGGTTTCGACAGAACGTGCTTCCAGCCCGACTTTGATTTCAGCCACTATTTTTGGTGGGCTCATGTACAGGTCAATCATGTCCACCTTGGCGTCGCGACCAATGGTGAACATATACCGCCCCGACGCGGAAGGTCTTGATATATGCACCGCGTAACCGGTAGGTAAAATAGCGACAATCTCTTTTTCGTCACCGTCAACAATGGCCACTTGACCGCTGTCACGCAGAGTGATCGAAAAGAAGTTCTCGATGTTGCGATCATGCTGGGGTTTTTTCGGCCGATCTTCAGGTTTCACTAACAACTTCCATGTATCGCGCATATCGGCCATACCAAACTCGGGCGGTGCTGGTGGCTCTTGTTGCAGAAAACGCGCCATTGCATCAATTTCTGCTGCACTCATATCCCCCGAGCTACCCCAGTTAGGCATTCCCGCGGGAGAACCGTAGGTGATCAATGCCTTCAGGTAATCAGTGCCCTTTTCCTTGGTTATATCGGGCGTCAAGGCCTTGCCCGTGGCACCCTTGCGAAGAACCCCATGACAGCCCGCGCAGCGCTCAAAATACAGTTTCGTTGACGCCAGGTACTCCTGCTCCGTAAGTTCCACTCCAGATTTACTCATGATCAATTTAGTCTGCTCGGCGTCTATCGCGGAGGGCGCGCCCTGATAGCGAAGCTCGCCTTCACTGGCGCCGGTATGCCGTTGGCCTACCGTTCGATCTGTGGTTCCCGACTTGGCCCGTATCGTGGCCACATCGCCGACCGACACCTTGCCGCCAGAATTTCCCCACGCATTGAGCACGTAATTAAGTATGTCGACTAACTCCTGATCTTTCAGGTACGCCATACTCGGCATCACACCATTGTATTTTTGACCATTGACTTCAATTTCGCCAGACAATCCATGAACAGCGGCTTCCAGGCCGAGACTTCTATTGTCAAGCAAATAGTCAGAGCCCGCCAAAGGCGGAAAAGCGCCTTTCATTCCTTCCCCCGACGCCTGGTGGCATGCCGCACAATGCTGAGTGTAGAGCGCTTTGCCCACAGCATTGCTCGCCGCAGCAACTTCTGCTTTGTGAACTAACGGCTCGCCACTCCGGTCGACTGCACCGACGGTGCCTGTTATCAGACCCAAACCAAACATGATCAATAGAACAACCACCACACGCCGGCCGAGATGATTTTCTGAATGTGTTACCGCGATTAACATACTGTCTCTCCTGAGGTTTTGATGTTTACAGTGACCAATTGATACTGAACGAAATATTCCTGCCAGGTGAACTGAGCTGGGCAACCAGGGGATCATTAGCCGCCAAGCCGCTGACTGCCTGCCACTGCCAGTAGGTCTTATCAGTTACATTTTGAACACCCATTTGTACGCTCAATGCGGAGCCGATTTGACGTGCGACAAACAGGTCAAGAACTCCATAACCGGCTGGCTTGAATAACTCGCCACGCGATTCGTCTCGCTTGCGCCAGGATTGACTGAGTGTGTTCAGAAGTTGAGCACGCCACTTGTCGCCGGCGCTACGCCATCTCAGACCAATAACTGCTTGTGCGGGACCGACTGAATTGAGTGCCTGATTGCTGGATTGATTACGCCCATGCGCCCAGTACGCTGAGGCATGAACTTCGAATCTCTGCAGCGGCCCCCACAAACGTTGGTTCCAGCGCGCTTCAAACCCATGAATTCTGGCCTTATCGATATTTATCGATTGAAACAGCAATCTTCCACTGATCGGATCAATACCCAATCGCGACTTGGATTCAATGAAATCTCTGTATCGCGAGCTGAATAGACCCATTTGCGCACTACCGTTGGTGCTTTGCCAGCGGAAGCCAAGTTCCAGTGATCGCGATTGTTCAGACTTCAGATCTGCATTAGGAATAGCACGCACATTGAACAGAGGAATATCAAGGCCAATGTTTGCGTCTGCAAAGGGCGGTGCACGAAACCCATGCGTATACTGAAAATAAGCGTCCTTGTTCTCATCGAGCCGCCAGATAATACCCAGTCTAGGTGATAGATCGGCTTCTGAAACGTCCACAGGCGCTGTGGCCGGATTGTCTTCGAGGTAAATCTGATCGGCACTCACATCCAGCTCTGTTGAGTCATAACGTATGCCACCGAGCAAGACCAATGGGCCATACTCCGCTTCGTGAGCCAGGTAGACACCTCGCTCGGTAGTTGCGGATAGCGGAAAGTCTCGTAGCGGAAAGGTCTCGCCCAGTACCGTGGAGCTCACTGAACCATCGATCAAATTGCTTTCCTTGGCGTTGCGCAGCTCGGCAACTTCTTGTTGGTTAAATTCAAGTCCGAATGACCAACGATGATCCCAAGCACCGGTACTGAATGATGCATGCAGATTTAGCTCAGCGCCGCTGCCTGTTTGCTCATATTCGAATTGCCTTAAGATCTCTACGGGTTGCCTGGCCAGAGCACGCAGGTCTCGCGTAGACTGGTGTATCGTTGAGTTAGTGTGAAAGGCAGTCAAGTGTAATTCGTCGACGCCAAACGTATCCATGGGTCGAATCAGCCCAACCACAACACGAGTCATTTTGTATCGATCATCACCCTTAAGCTCAGTGGTAGAGCGAAATCGCCCGGTACCCAATTGGGTTCGCAGATCCGATTGCTTAGCAGAATATTGCTGCATGGCGGAGAGAGACCATTCGTTGTCGTACTGATCGGATGAGATAACTTTGACCAGGCCGTTGTTGCGCTCATACTTGGCAGAATCAAGCGCTTCAGAACCGATACCGGACACATTGGGCTGTGCATGTTCGCCTTGCCGGCGACTACCGGCCAGCAGGATAGACAACTTCTGACCACCCCATGCCAGGGCCGAGTTGGCGTGTTTGCTTCTATCAAAACTCTGATAACTGCTACCCAGTTGCGCCCCCAGTTGTTGGCCATCCAATACTTGCCTTGGATCCAGAGTATGCATCGCAACGACTCCACCAAGCGCCTTGCTGCCGTACATAATAGACGCGGGACCACGCAACACCTCAACTTGCTGAAGCAAGCCGGTATCAATAAAATCGCGCCCGCTGCTGGCAAAGTTCCCAACGCTGAAGTGCTCTGACAATGGTGCGCCGTCAAGCTCGAGCACAACCCGATTACCACCTATGCCGCGGATGCTGACACCGTCATTATTAAAACGCGAACCACCTCCACCAGAATCTACGCCCGGAAGATATCGAAATAAAGCGTTCATGTTATTACTGATAACCGCGTTAATGTCTTTTTGAGTCAAGACACTCACCTCGGCCGCAATATCTCTTATTCTTCGCTCATTTTTGGTAGCAACAACGACCACATGCTCAAGTAGGCCTGCTTCATCGCTTTCGATTTCGCTGTAAACCTCAGCAGACATCGCTAGCAGAGCGAGCACCAATAGCCGTGGGTGTAGGCGTTTCATGTTTGCCACAGCTCCGCGTGCGAACGTCAGCTGGTAGCTTCGCATGAGACACCTCTTTATTCTCTGTTATTGAGGCTACTATGGGCTTGAACAAGCCGCTCGCCTTTGATTTGGATCAAGCTGCGTGGCTAAACAAGCGATCTTTTAGCTTGGCGCTCGACGATCGCTGAGGGATCTCAACACCTTCTGCAGACGAATGGTGAAGAATAAAGACGAACGATTGACGCAGATCAAGGGAAATTCATTCGATCTGGCCCAAGCTATTATCACTTGGCTGGCATGCCTGGTAAAAAGTGATTAAATAGAGGAAAAACGTATGCACCATTCTATGATTGATGACACCACTGCCTTACAACGACTCGGCAAATGCGTTCTTGCAATGGTTGGTGTGACTGCGATTTTAATCGTTTCGATATCGATCGCGGTATAACGAACGCTTGGTTCTGTTCGCTACCCCGCTAGCGATTGTCTAGCGGGCGATTCGGGCTACGTCTTTCAGTCCGTCCATATTGAGTATTTGAACGCTTTTTCCATCTACGTCTATCAATAGATTTTTGCGAAAACGCGTGAATACGCGACTGACTGTTTCAATGGTTAGACCGAGAAAATTGCCTATATCCTGTCGAGACATGGGCAACAGGAACTGACTACCAGAGAGCTGCCGCTGGGCATGGCGCGCAGACAAGCTGATCAGGAATGAGGCCAAACGCTCATCGGCCGTGTTTTTGCTGATCAAGGTCAGCATTTTCTGGTCGTCGGTAATCTCGCGGCTCATTATTCTGAAAAAATGACGCTGCAGGAAAGGCAATTCGGAACTTAACTGTTCCAGTTGGGAAAACGGTATTTCACAGACGGCCGTTGTATCCAGAGCCACAGCCGTGTTGTTGTAGCGATGCCCCGCAATTCCATCAGTACCCAGAATTTCGCCCGGCAGATAAAAGCCCACCACCTGCTCCTGACCGCCGCTGTCTATGTGGTAAGCTTTTATGGCACCAGCACGCACCGCGTACACGGAACAAAACTCTCCATTTTGTTTGTACAAGGTGTCGCCACGTTGCAGCTGGGTACCTTTCTTGACAATCTCGTCCAGCTTGCCAATGTCCTCTGTATCCAGTGACAACGGCAGGCAAATGCTGGAAAGACGGCAATCACCACAACTGATATTGGCGTTGTGTGGGCATGATTGTGCTGCAGTGCTCTTTGACATTGTTCAGATTCCCTAGAACAGGCTTACTTACCTAGGGCAGCTCTGAAAAATACCCAATGACTCTGCGCGGCCTGTAGCGTGCCGTGATGAGGCGCGTTCCGAAGGCCAGTGCTGGTTGTCCCTGGCGAGGAGCGCAACAAAGTCACGGTGCGCTACAGGCCGCGCCCTCCGGGGCTTACAGGCGACTCCAGCCTTTTCGTTGCGAGTTTTTGACGTACGGCCAGTATGCCTGCAAACTCGCGCCTCAATGCTGGAGTCGCCTGTGAGCCAGAGGCATCGGGTATTTTTCAGAGCTGCCCTAAATCCTCAGGAGCGGAATAATATCATTATTGATTGCGCTTGCCATCGCTGCAGGACTATTTTCCACAGCGCGGAATCCTAGATGGTCTGGGAAAACTGGGCGGTAGACGCGGGCAGATAATCGTCAAACAGCATGCATATATTACGCAACAGTAAGCGGCCTGTTTCAGTAATGACAATCGCATCGGCGCTTAGTTTCACCAGGCCATCCTGCTCCGCCTGGCGCAAGCCCTGTTGGGCCGTCTGGAAATATTCATCAAAATTTTGACCAATACGCTGTTGAAACGCATTCTTATCCAATGACAGCGTGCTGATCAGCTGGTTGATCACATCACGCCGTATTTTGTCATTGCTGGTCAGGCTCAGACCGCGCGCAACCGGTAACATCGCCTTATCAATTGCCGTATAGTACTCATCCAGCACTTTGTGATTTTGTACATACATATCCGCCAACGAACTGATGGCAGATACACCCAGCCCAATGGTTTCCGGTGCGTGTACCACAGAGTAGCCTTGAAAACTGCGCTGCAACCTGCCTGTGGACGCCGCTATCGACATTTCATCACTCGCCAGCGCAAAATGGTCCATGCCAATATAGCAATAGCTGTTGGCCTGCAGCTTTTCCGCCGCTATACACAACATCGCCAGCTTTTCGTCCGCGCTGGGCAATTGCATACGGTCTATAGAGCGCTGTGAAGGCACTTTTTGGGGTAAGTGCGCGTAGTTGTACAAGGATATCCGATCAGGCATCAAGTCCAACACCCGGTCGATTGTTCTCTCGAACGAGGCGCTGCTTTGCAGCGGCAAGCCATAAATCAGATCAAAACTGATTGACTCAAAACCGGTCACACGCGCCTGCGAATATAAATTGCTGACATGCTCAAACGATTGTATTCGATTGACCGCTTTCTGCACTTTGTGATCAAAGTCCTGCACGCCCAGACTCAAACGATTAAAACCAAGGCCTCTGAGCAGATTCAGCGTATCGTTGTGTACTGTTCTTGGATCAATTTCGATACTGAATTCGCGCTCATCTGAATTGCTCAAAGTAAATTTGGCGGCCAGCTGATAAACAAGCTCGGTAAGTTGTGCATGATCAAGAAAAGTAGGTGTTCCACCGCCAAAATGCAGTGATTTCACCTCGCGATCTGTACCCAGCAATTGAGCGATCATGTCAATTTCTTTGTACAGGTAATCCAGGTAGATGTCGGCTTTGCTGCGGTCCCGCGTCACTATTTTATTGCAGGCGCAGTAATAACAAATGTTCTCACAAAACGGGATGTGAACGTACAGCGACAGCGCGTCTTCACTGTGCCGCGCCTGCGTCAATGCCTGAGTGTACAGTTCCGGGCTGTACGCGTCTCTGAATTCATTGGCACTTGGGTAGGAGGTGTACCGCGGGCCGCGCAGGTTATAGCGGCTCAGTGTGTCTGCATTCCAGCTTGGTGCTGTTAATGGCTGCTGAAACGCCTGCTGTATGGAGTGCTGCTTGGCAGGCATCGATTTAAGAGCAATGGATGAGCGCATATTATGGAGACCAGCGGTTTTATTAGTGTGCAAGATTAGGCACTGATTCGGTATTCGACATTGATATGGATCAACCGAGCGGCTACGCGGGGCTTGTGACTGTCTGCAAGTGAGCTTTTGGATGTATGAAAGTTCACATATTAACCCGATTGATCCAGATCAATTTCAAACAGCCTTGTGCTGACTAAGCTAGCTGGGTACTTTCAATGACAGGGGCACGCCATGACTGCGGAGCAAAAACTCAAAAACCTGAGCAATGAACACATTATTATCGCGTCTACCGTTGAAGACAGATACGCGCGCGGCTGGCATGTCATCGGTTCGCACCGTGACTTCAGCACGGAACCCAAAATGATCGAATGTTTTGGCACCCGAATTGCCGTTTGGCGCGGCGCTGAAGATAAGGCTGTGCATGCAATTAATGCGTATTGTCCGCACATGGGTGCTGACTTGAGTAAGGGCTGTGTGAGTGGAAACGATATTGTGTGCCCGTTTCACGCCTGGTCATGGAACGGTGACGGCGAATGCACTGATATCCCTTATGCCAGCAAGATTCCAGACAAAGCAAAAATTCGCGGCTGGGAAGTGCTTGAAAAAAATGGGCTGGTGTTTCTATGGCACGATCATGAACGAAACCCGTCGATTGCTGAACAGGAGCCACGTCGCAATGAGGACTGGTATTCCGAGGAGTGGACGGATTGGACCATGACCACTATTCGCATCGACAGTAATTGCCGGGAACTGGTGGATAACATGGCCGATATGGGGCACTTTGGCCCTGTGCATTACTCCAAGGTGGCCAAGTTCAGCAATCTTCAAGACGGCCATACCTTCACCCAGTTTATGGAAGGCGGCCATGAAATCCTCACTGAGGGTGATACACCAATGACCAGTGTTGCGGTGTACGAAGGCCCCGCCTACATGACGACCACCATGACCGGCAGTATGAATGGTGAAGAGACAAAAGTACATCTACTGGTCAGCCACACGCCCGTCACATTGAACGCGTTTGACATTCGCTTCGGCGTAATGATGCGCAAAGACCCGTCGTTGTCCGAACAGGAAAATCAGCAGCGAGTGGAAGAAAACACCAGGCTGAATATTGAATCATTCATTCAGGATGTTGAGATTTGGAACAATAAAGTCCGCGTCGATAACCCGGTTCTGTGTGACGGTGACGGCCCGATCAATATGGTACGAAAATGGTATAGCCAGTTTTATATGGACGCAGCCGACGTTCCGGCAAGACTGCAGGCACGCAAAGAGCACGTGACCCTGGGTTAGTTTTCCGTGGATATACGATCACTCGCTTATGTTGTTGTTGAAACCACCGACCTGGAACGTTGGCATCGGTTCGCTGCTGACGTATTGGGTATGGTGGTATTCGAGCGACCCGAGTACCCGGATCACAAATTCATTCGTATGGACGACTTTGCCTGCCGCTTTATAATTTCCAAAAGTAGCGAGAATCGATTTAAACTCGCTGGCTGGCAGTTGCGCGACGAACAGGAATACCGGCAGGCCTTGCTGGAATTGACTCACCAAGGCGTTGAGTTTGCACCGGGTTGCGCTCGTGAGGCGAATCTGCGCCAGGTTGATGACTTTGTGACCGTGCAAGCGCCCGGCGGAATAGAACTCGAACTGTGTCACACCCCCATGCTGGACTATCAGCCCCTGCAGTCCCCGGCGGGTGTGAAGGAATTTATCACCGGCCAATTTGGCGACATGGGTCTGGGCCATATTGCGGTAGCAACGCCGGACTTGCCTGCGAGCTATGATTTTTTTGTATCCGTGCTCGGTTTCGAGCTCACTGACTACATGCATTTTTACTTCAACCAGGAAGACCCCGAGCACCCGGGTCAGGGGTTGCGCTTCTTGCACTGCAACAACCCACGCCATCACAGCATTGCCTTATTTGAGAGTGACCAGCCAGCTGACGGCAATCTGGTGCACCTGATGGTTGAGGTGGCTGATATGGACGAACTTGGCTTGATGATGGACCGCGTCAGACAACATGAAATCAACGTAGTTACACCGCTTGGGCGTCACACAAATGACCAAATGGTGTCCACCTATGTGGAGTCACCGTCCGGGTTTGCCATTGAAATAGGCTTTGGCGGACTGCAGTGCGACTGGACCCGCTTCACGCCCACGCGCAGTGCCAAGCCCAGCGTATGGGGGCACTTTTGGGACACCTGAGCAAGGTACTGAATTCACAGACCACCGAATATAAGGAGCGCCGACCATGGCCCAAGCACTACATTTTACCGATACCACATACAGTCGAGACCTGATGCGCGAGAAGCTGCTGGCCAGCGCCGAGGAAATGGTTCCAACACTGCAAGCGCGCGCGCAGGAAACAGCGCGACTGGGCAAGTTGCCGCAGCAAACCATCGACGAGATGCAGACCGCCGGTTTTTTCAAAATTCTGCAACCGCAACGACATGGCGGTCTTGAACTCACGCCCAAGGATTTTTTTGACGTGCAAATCAAGCTGGCCGAAGGCTGCATGTCAACGGCCTGGGTGCTGGGCGTAGTGGCCATTCACAACTGGCAATTGGCCTTATATCCGGAGCAGGCACAGCAAGACGTTTGGGGCAGTGACAGCAGCACCCTGATATCTTCATCTTACATGCCGGTTGGAAAAGTAACGCCGGTGGATGGCGGTTACCAATTGTCAGGTCATTGGAGTTTTTCAAGCGGCTCGAAGCACTGCGACTGGGTTTTTCTCGGTGGCATGGTGCCACCCAGCGCGCCTGGCGAAGCTCCCGACTATCGCACGTTTCTGGTGCCACGCAGCGATTATACGATTGTTGACAACTGGGACGTGAGCGGCCTGGAAGGCACCGGCAGCAATGATATTGTGGTTGAAGATAAGTTTGTGCCAGAGCATCGCACCCATCGGGCACTGGACGGCTTCGCGTGCCAGAGTCCGGGTAATGCCCTGAATTCTGCGCCGCTATACCACATACCGTTTGGCCAGATCTTCGTGCGTGCCGTGTGTTCGTCATCGATTGGCGCATTGCAATGCGCGCTGGACGCCTTCGTAAAAATTAATCGTGACCGAGTTGGCCTGAACGACGGTAAGAAAGTCTCTCTGGACCCAGGCGCGCAATTATCGGTGGCTCGCGCTCGCGCTACCATCGACGAATGTAAGACCATTATGTACAGGAACTTCAACATCATGCTGGAGCACGCTGCCTCGGGCGAACAACTTGATCTTGATGAACGCCTGAAGATGCGTTTTGACGCCGCTCAGGTAGCACCGCGCTGTGCTGAGGCGGTAAACGATCTTTACGTATTCTCTGGCGCACAGGGTATTTACCGTGACCACCCCATCAACCGAGCCTGGCTGGACATTAATGCTGGACGTAACCACGTCGCAAACAATATCGGAAAGATAGGTCGCAACCTGGGCGGCACCATGATGGGCTTGGATAACGAAGACACATTTCTGTGATGCTTAGCGAAAATTCACCGCACACCAGCTGCAAGCTGCACGTATGACTGACGCAAAAACGCCTTTTGACGCCTTCGGCAGCGAGGCGGCTGTGCATCAGTTAGTGCGTGTGTTTTACCAGAAAATGAATACATTACCTGAATGCAAACGCATCCGCGATATGCACAAAGGCGACCTGGAGCCTATGATTGACAAGCTCGCCACGTTTCTGGTGGGTTGGATGGGCGGACCTCGTCGCTACCAGGAAAAGTTCGGTTCGGTGGTCATACCCGCTGCCCACAAAGCGTTTGCCATCGGTGAAGCAGAACGAGACCAGTGGCTGCTATGCATGCGATTGGCCCTGGACGAGAGCGAGCTGGACACAAAGTGGCGCAAGGCACTGATGGACGCGTTACTGCCAATGGCCGACATGTGTCGTACGGATCTGTAAGCGCACGGCCAGGTTCAGGAGAACGGGACTTGGAGCAACGGCGCCCTGTAATGCGGCGTCTGTGTTAATGCCTGAGCCATTGCGCGTCAGAGACCAGGCATATCCCTCCCGACATTGACAGTATGGGTCGGATACCTTCAATGATCGCTTCGATCAGCTCAGCATCGTCGCAGGCAATAATGAACACACTGTTACTCGATATGCCGGTAATCTCGTCGGCATGGCGTGTTCCACGGTCACCTCGGCCGCTGGCCCCATCAATCATGGTATACCCTGGCGCGCCCAGTTTTACCAATAACTTGGCAATTCTTGGTGCCAGTGGGTGTTCTATAACGATCTCAATACGCTTGCACGGTTTCATTGTGCCCCCCCCCTACACGAGCCAATTGATAAGCTGATGATACAGCGGTATTCCGATAACCAGATTGAACGGGAAACTGATAGCCAATGACATTGGCAGGTACACACTCGGGTTGGCCTGCGGCAAGGCCAGTCGCATTGCCGCAGGTACAGCGATATACGACCCGCTAGCCGCCAGCACCACCAGCAACAGTGCATTGCCCTCGGGCACGTCAAAGGCAAATACCAGCGCAAGCGCAACAATCGCATTAATGAGTGGCAAAATCAGCCCCCAGAACAATAGCATGGAGACTTTCACCTCAGCGGTACCCAGATCCCGCAGACGTCGTGCGGCTACAATGCCCATATCAAGCAAAAACAGGCAAAGCACTCCGATAAACAGGTCTTTAACAAGAAGATCTACTTGGGCTAATCCGGCCGGGCCAGAGATCCAGCCTATGACCAAACTGCCAACGATGAGCAACACCGACCCATTGCTCAGTGACTCATGAATCATTTCACCCATCGTAGCGCCACTGGATTCGGCAGGGCCGCTTTGACTGCGATAATACAGCAGCAAGCCAACAATAATGGCGGGCGATTCCATCAGCGCCATCGCCGCGACCATGTAACCGCTCCATTCGATTTTTCCCGCATCGAGATAGCTGATCGCGGTGACAAATGTGACTGCACTGATGGAACCGTAGGTGGCCGCGGTTGCGGCGGCATTGGCCGCACCAAATTGCCGTTTGACAAGGAAAAACACATAAAACGGTATGATCGCCGACAACGCTGTTGCCATTAACAAATCGCGCCCAACCACCATGCTGAGCTCACTTTCAGCAATGGCTACACCACCTTTAAAGCCGATGGCAAACAACAAATACAGGGACAGGAACTTGGCAACCTGGTCAGGCACATCCAGATCAGAACGGATGACGACAGCGAATACGCCCAGTAGAAAAAACAGCAGTGGTGGTGACGTGAGGTTACTGAAAAACAGCGATTCCATGCGGCGCTAGTGTCCTGTCCCGGAAATAACTTGCTTAAAGCGCGAGGGGTTTTTTGTTTCTGGCGCGGCGGGAGGACGCCGTGTAGCGGGCTCTACACAAGGACGACCAACAAAGCCAGGGACGAAAAACACCCGCGAATTGAGAAAGTTATTTCCGGGACAGGACACTAGTTGCCGCTGCTATTCAATCTTGCCGCTTTCTGCATCACACTGTCCGCCAGGTTGCGTTTGTACGCCCGGATGGTCTCGCGCACCTCCGGATCTGCGATGCTCACCATCTGAGCAGCCAAAATACCGGCATTTTTAGCGTTATCAATCGCTACGCAAGCAACCGGCACACCAGCGGGCATTTGCACAATAGACAGCAAGGCGTCGTGGCCCTCCAGCTTGGTGGCGCTGACGGGTACGCCAATCACCGGCAAACAGCTGATCGAAGCCAGCATGCCAGGCAAATGGGCCGCGCCGCCGGCGCCAGCGATGATCACTTGATAGCCTCTTTCTTCTGCCCGGCTGGCGTAGTCATACAGCAGCTCTGGCGTTCGATGCGCACTAACGATGTCGATTGTCCGGCTCACCTTCAGCTCGTCGAGTACGTCCGCCGCCGCCTGCATGATGGGCAAGTCTGAATCGCTGCCCATCACTATGCCAACTCGAGCCACGCCTGTCATGCAGCCCGCACCTTGCCAGAACGGCTCTTGTTGTGACGAATTTCGTCGTAATGACGAGCGGGGGCCTGAAATGTTTCCAGTAAATTAATGGCTTTCTCCACCGAATCAGCTGTACAGCTAATATGCCCTAGCTTACGGCCTTTGCCAAGCTGCTCCTTGCCATACCAATGAAACCAGACACCGGGCTCGACCTCGCGCCGCGCAAACGGACCGTCTTCGTAGTATTTTCCATCGTCTTCGTGCAGCACATTCTTGCACAATGCCGCCACAGACTGCTCGCTTGGTCCCAGACCCAATCCACAGACAGCCCGCAAATGCTGCGTAAACTGTGACGTTTCGGATGCTTGCAAGGTCAAGTGCCCGGTATTGTGGACACGCGGCGATATCTCATTCACCAACAATGTTCCGTCGGCAGTAATAAACATTTCAATCGCAAATAAACCAACGCCTTCAAGCTTGGTGACAATGTCTGCCGCCATTTGCAATGCCTGTTTGCTGTGGCTTTCAGATATTCGGGCGGGCATCAATGCACAATCAAGCACCTGCTCACCGGGTTTTGCAATCGCTTCTATCATCGGGTACAAAGCGATATTGCCAGACGCATCACGGGCAACCAGCGCAGATAGCTCCTTGGTGTATGACACACATTCCTCCACTAGCGCTCCACTGGTCCAATACTCATCAATACTGTCTTCGTCCAGAATTTGAACACCACGACCGTCAAATCCGCCGCGTTTTGCCTTCTGCACCATTGGCAGCCCAAATTGTTGCACCGCCTGCTCTCTGGTGCACACATCTCCATCAACAAAAGCGGCCGTGGGAAAGCCATTTGTTACCAACCATTGTTTTTGCGTAGCTTTGTCCTGCAGCAGCCTGAGTATGTCAGGGCGCGGCGCTACCGTGTAGGCATCCGACTCAGCCGCATTATCAAGTTCTTGCAACACGTCTGAGCCAATGTCCTCACGCTCAAAGGTCACCACGTCGGCACGCTCGCGCAAAGACTTGATAGCGCTGGCGTCGGAGAGATCACCAATAATATGCTCGTCGGCCAACGCCACTGCCGGATCTTTCGGCTTTTGCGCCAACACAATGGTCTTGAGGCCCAAATTTCGAGCGGCTTCACATAAAAACGCACCCAGCTGGCCCGCACCAATAACACCAACGGTCATCGCTTTCATTGACAATCCCTATGAGAACGGTTGATTTCTTTCAGACCGCGTATTGTCGCACAAATTAGGGCCGCGTAAAAAACGCGCAAGCAAAATTTAGTAGCGCCTGCTAGTAGCGCTTACGGTGCGAACAATTCGTGGTTTACGAGTTAATCATCAGATTAGAGCGACTAATACCCTACGAACCAATCGCCTAGACTGGCCGTAATGGAGTGAGTGACCAGCACTGCCTGGCAGCATTATATTGCAAACTTTTTTGGAGGATAACCATGGGCACAGCACATCGAAACCGTACCGTGCAAAAACAACCGAACGCCGTTGCATTGGCCGCACCGGCGGATTGCGAAAATACGCGCAAATTTAAATTTGGGTTCATACTGGCTGCCTTTGCGCTTACCTTGCTGTTTGCGGCCACAAGCATGGCAGACGGGCACGCCAAGGGCGAGCAAAGCTGCCAGGGCTTCGGTCCGCAGACACCGCGAGACATAGATCAGCTGGCTGGCACCAACAAGCGGTCGTTTTCGCTGGCACCAGATTATACGGAGATGAACCTGTGCAACATCCATTTTCACGCCAACGCGGAACACAAAGCGAAGGACTTTGCGATCTATGCAGGCAAGGGCGATGACAAAGGCGTGGGTGGCGGCTACCAGTGCGCCATCAGCCAGTCGCTGAGCAAAGCCGAGCTAAAGCCCGTTTCGAAATCTGTGTGCGGCGGAATTGAGCCGGGTGACACCGTAGAGTTTCACTGGGTGCATTCATCATGCGATGTGTCACCAGGACCCACGTTGGGTGCCTGCCTGTCTGACAGCTGTGCAAATCCCGATCTTCGAGTGGAAACCCAGGTATTCACCGTGGTCAATGACGAAAATGCCATGGATTTTGAAGACTTCCGCTACGCAGGTGCCAAGCAAGGCAGCCTCCATCAAGTAAAGGCACTGCCCACAGGCACTGGTCTACCGGTCGAGTTTGCAGGGTCAACTACCGGGCCTTCCTTCGATGCCCAGCAGTGCTCGCCTCTTCAGGTTTCCTGGAGCGTGCGGCCACATTGCGCCAAGGTCAGCATTCAAAGCCTTGCCAAGTGGTGTGAAAGCAATGTGTTTGACGAAGACCATGCGCACGGCGTACGTGAATTGGTAACAGACCCGGCGTTGTTGTCAGAAATAGAGTAAGGAGCACTGTCATCATGAGAGCGTCACTACTGGGTTTACTTGCCCTCCCCGTACTGTTTGTGACCGGTGCGGCCAACGCAATAGAACGGCTGCCGGCGAGCGAGTTGCAAGAGCATTGCGCGCTCTATGAAGAAGACCCTGACGGGAAAGATGCGATATTTTGTGTTCGATATATCCAGGGGTTTATTGACGGCGCGATCACCACCGATGAGCGTGTGCTGCAAAATGTGCGTGCTGAATATGAAGCTTCCGAAGAGACTTTTGCAGAGCGCGCCATGCGCACGCGCTCTCCTGGAAGGGATCGTCTGTTGGAACGCTTTGGCGCCAGCAGCTACGCAGACATCTGCCTTGGCGAGCCGGTTCCCCTGCTGGAGGTGGTTGGCAAGATAACGGGCGACTTGACGCTTACAGCAGGACAGTGGCAGGATGAAAGCGCACGGGAAGTGGTGTTTGCAACCTTGAGGAAACATTACCCCTGCTCTCAATAATCAAACCTAGGGGTTTATCGTGGTGAAAAAAATAAGGAATGCCTGTATCTGTGGTGTGTCGGTAGCAGCTCTGCTGCTAACGCCGGTCGCAATTTCACATTTCGACGACAAGGAGATGGCGCAATCGTATCGCCAGTCCTGGTTTGCCTTGGTGGCCTCGAATTTCGGCCCGATGGCAGCCATGATGAAAGGCGATATGCCATACGACGAGTCGCGCATGAAGGAACACGCCAATGACCTGTCGGCGTTAATGTCGATGGATATTATGCGCGGCTTTGCTGACGGCACTGACAAAGGCACTACACGCGCCAAGCCAGGTATATGGGACAACAAGGCCGACTTCACAGCCAAGATGGACGATCTGATTGAGGCCGTTGCTGCGCTGGACGCCGCTGCACAAACAGGTGACAAGAACGAAATTGCACCCGCCTTCGGCGCAACCGGCAAAGCCTGCAAGGCCTGCCACGATGACTACAAGTCTAAAGACTATCTGTACTAGCCGCCCGTTTTAAGCGCCAGCCCACTCCCAATCTACGCAACGAGCAGCCTGTCGAAAAATCGACAGGTAGCTAAAACCACTGGGTAGTGGGTTGCGGCGCTGACTGCACCGCGGCCCACAGGGCCGCCGCAAAAATCAGTAACACAAGTAGCCAGCGCCAGCTTGCTTTGGGCGGCTGATCGGAGTAACAGTCTTGCGTCTTGCCACGCAGCATAGGTAACAGCAGGTTTCTGCCTCGCCAGTAGTGGAAGAAAACGGCCACAATATGCAGCGCAATAAATGCGATCAATACGTCGAAGGCGTAATCGTGAATGACACCTGCACGGTCTTGCCAGTCTGATTCCAGCAAATGGTAAAAAGGACCATTGAACAAGATATCGTCGCTGTTAAACAGGCCGGTAACAGACTGAACAAAGAGTAAAACCAGCAGCACCAGCACCGACCAGCCGCCGGCCGGGTTGTGCCCGGTCACTCTAGCGTGCTCAATGGAGGGCTTGTTCTGCGTTCTATCAAACAGGTAACGCCAAACGTTTTGGGGGCTTTTCAGAAACGTAGAAAACAGGGATGGCGTGCTGCCAATAAACCCCCACACAATACGGGCCAGCACCAATACCAGAATGCTGTAGCCAGCCCATTGATGAAGGTCAGGTCGCTGAGTCTCGGCGCTCCACCAGGCCAGTATCAGCGCTGCTATCAGTAAGCCATGGGTCAAACGAGTGGGTATATCCCACAGTGGCCAAGTCTTTCTAATGCGGTTTTGCAATGCGCCCTCACAGGTCTGCAAAATGTCTCGAGACCTTGAGTGTACTACTGATCATACCGCCCACAAAATCAGATTGGTTCGTCACCGAAACTTACACCGCTCCGGGCTTACGCTGCGCGAAACACCGAGCTGTCACTCAACTCGCGTATCGCGCTTGTTTCAGCGTCAGACAGACCAAGCAATACAGCGAGCCGCTTCAAATAGCGGCTGGATTCCGGCCTGCATTCATCCACAACGGCGAGTACTGATTTGTACACACGCCTCGCCAGTGCGGCGCTATCAACCTCTGCGGCAATGGCTTCAATGCTTTTTGGGGCACGAATCTCATCCAGCATGAACAGGCGATCATCGACTGAAAGCTGCAGACGATCCGCTTCGGCGAACAAGCTTTGACTCTCAGTGGTGTCCATATGACCGTCGGCATTCACCGCTGACACCATCGCTCGCACAATTGCACGCCTGCCAGCTGAATCAACGCATGAACTAGCTGTGTCTAAATCTATTTTCAGTGTTCTCATTGGTCTTCCTCAGCGTCTCATTGGTTGCCTCACGATAAACTATGGACACAGATCTGTATTTGCGAAAACCGTTTATTTCGCAGGGAAACATCGTTCAAACCGAACTGAACGCAGTGCCGGTCGCAGTTAATTGGTCGAGAAATTCGAACACTAATCGATGAAGAACTTGCTATTTGTTTTGACAGCAGTCGCTAGTATTAGATAGGTAGAGACTTTACGGAGAACAACATGCTGAATATTGAAGTAGATAAGCACCTCGATGGGCTATGGCGTGAATTGATTGAGAGTGAAGTAACACTGAACCTTCCCCCGGTGGAAAACCATCGTGATTATAAGCTGCGTTTTGTTGAAACAGGTTCGCATTCCGATGCATCCAGGGCGTACCGCTGTGAAGTAACCATTGCAGAACACAATCGAGATGTGGCGCAGGTCAAGGTTAGCGCCAGGGACGGCGTATTCGCTGTCAGACAGTGTTTGCAACGGGCCAAGCGTGATTTGCGAAGACGGACTATGTTCAGCGGTGACCGATCACGAATCAGCAAACCCTCCAACCGCGAATGGACCTTCGCCTAGCTGGAAGAGAGCCCGCATTCATGAATAATACGGGCATGAATAATGCGGGCTAGGCGCTGAACAATTTGCTGCGGGCGATCTCAGTAATACTGGCCACCGCCGGATGCTTGATTTTACGTTCCGGCGAAATTGCGTAATAGGACTCAGTCACGCCGTCTGCAATGCCTATACAACGAACATGGTACATTCGCTCAACTTCTTCTGTGATCGCCGCAGGGGCCGGGAAAATGCCGGTTCCGGCCTCACCAAACGCTTTCAATAACGCGCTGTCATCAAATTCGGCCACAATTTTTGGCGACACATCAATTTGATCAAACCAATCATCCAGTCCCTGGCGCAGCGCATTGGCCTCAACAGGCATTAACATCGGTGCCTGGTGCAAG
This sequence comes from Gammaproteobacteria bacterium, assembly GCA_030429735.1. GTDB lineage: Bacteria > Pseudomonadota > Gammaproteobacteria > Pseudomonadales > JAUIET01 > JAUIET01. Next base: position 206,020 of record JAUIET010000002.1, on the reverse strand, counting down.
GAGCGCGGAAATTTCTTTGCCGCATGAATCGCGGTTCGGGGTTGTGCAAAAAACGCGATAGGGCTCTCACCCAATGCATGATTAAAAGCGCGTACGTTCAAACCAGTGGGTATCGGCCGGTCGGATATCACAATATCCAATTTGTGGATGGCAAGATCAGCCAGTAGCGTTTCCAGGCGCCCTTCGTTGCACACCACCTTGAGACCAGCTTCCAATTCCAGCGCCGGCTGCACAATTCGGTAGGATATGAGCTTTGCTATGGAGTTCACCAAACCAACATTTAGCGTTAGCGGAACCCCTTCGTCGCCACTTTTGACTCTTTGCGCAAGTTCCGCGCCTAGTGAGAATATTTCATCGGCGTATTGATAAACCACCTGGCCCATTTCGCTGGGAACCAGGCCTCGCCCAACCCGATGAAACAAGGCATGCCCCACTGAGTCTTCCAGCAGCTTCAGCTGGCCGCTGATGGTTTGTGGTGTGAGATGGAGGGTTTCTGACGCTTTTGCGATACTGCCTTTTCGCACAACCGTCCAGAAATATTGTAGATGATTGTAGTTCAGGTGACGCATGTGAGTTCATCCTCTGCCGTGTTCACAACAGAGTATAGCGCCGGAGACAGCTCTATAAAGTCGAGTTATGTTCTACTTGACCTCGATTAAACCGAACAATCATCCTTCGCAGACGCACCCTACTTTCCGAGTGATGCCACTACCTGCAGGCCTTCTGATATCGGCAAATAAGCCGCCCGCAAGGTTTTACCTGCAATATTGAGGCGCTGTGAAACGCCCCGACTGACAAGCCGAGTAGTAACCCTGGCCGCTTCCGTCAGGGCCTCTGAGGCTGAAGCGGATTCTGTAAATGCCGCCACATTCTGATCCCTGAAATCTCGAAGTTGCTGGCGATTGAATGCCATTAACTCGGAAGCACCCTCAGACAGTGCACCAGCGGCGCCAATAATCGCATACACACCCACCATTTCGGACATGGCGACACCAGCCGTCGCAATATCGGCACCCTCCGCTACCTTGCGCCGCAGTCTGGCAAATTTCTCCAGATTGCCTTCGCCAAACACCGGATCGTCTACGTCGGGCAGGTGTTTGGCCACATCTCGCCATTCAGCCGCGCTGAGCTTTGCTTCAGCTGCCGGAAATACTATGGTTTCTTCTCGCCTTACGTGTTCGCCATAAAGGTCTAGAAAGTCAACCAGGCTGGCGCGCAGCAGGCTCTTTTTAACCTTTTCTTTGCCATGCACTATGGCATCAAGCTTATGGTACAGATACTGGCTTTCACGGGCGAGATCCTTGTGCTCGGCCAATAACTCCAGTACATCCGACCGCACGGCGCCGTCGTACGCAATCAGTTTTTCAAACACCATGTCTTCAAGCGGATGATGGTGGACATCAGGATATTCCATCAAGTAACGCATCATATCTCGTAAAACAACCAGATCCACAGCGCCTTTGCCTTTCAGCTTGTTCACTTCGTCAGCCATCGATTGTCGCAGCTTACCGATGTACGTGTGTTCATCATGCAAGCGGCGCATTACTTTTGTCCGGTTGGCGTCTTGCTTCTTTTTTGATGTAGCAGCCATTATTGTCTCCTAATGGTTGTGATGATGGTGTTGCATCGAACCGGCATCCGAAACAGTGGCCGCCTTAATGGCCATTGCGGAATCAGCGATCGTCCAGACTGCGAAACATAACAGCAATATTGCACCCGCATTTCGCACCGTAGACTTCTCCAACACTTCCGCCAAACCGCGCGACATCAAGCCTGCGGATAACATCGCGGGTAATGTGCCAAAGCCAAAAAACAGCATCAATGCAAATGCGTGAACAGGAGGCCCGGCCAATACTGCCCAGGCCAGTGCGCTGTATACCATGCCACAGGGAATCCAACCCCAAAGAGCACCCAGGCCAAAGGCCGCAGCAGCGGAGCGCGGCGGGAACAGTGCGGCAGTTGCCGGTTGTATCGCCTTCCAGAAAAAAGCCGCCAGTTTTTCTACCCTGGCAAGCCCCATCCACCATCGGCCGGTGTAGCAGGCCAGCGCCAACAACAACAGGCCGGACATCAGGCGAGCCCAAGGAACCACGGCCGGAGCTGACAGCTGCAGCACATGACTTACGCTGCCCAATGTCAAACCTGCCAGGCCATACGATAAAACGCGGCCAAGGCTAAACAGTGCCACTTTATTGAAGGATTCACCGGCTGCCATCATGCCGTGTGTGCTTGAGACTATGACCGTACTGGAAGCATTATCCAGGGCCTGATCAGGCTTATCTTGCTTATTAAGCGCCAGTACACTGTGAACACCGCCGCACATTGTCAGGCAATGGGTGCTGCCGGCAAGACCCAGCATGAATGCGGCAAGCAAGTCAGGGCTTATCATTGCCTTCCTCAGTCGACGAGATGTCGTTTGCTTGGCGCTTTGACGGGTCAGGTTCGTGATACAGAATGCGATCTGCCTCACGATCAAGATCACGGTATTGGCCGCTGCGCACAGCCCACCAGTACAATACTGCCGCAAGACCAACGAACAACAAGGCGATGGGAATCAGCAAATAAAGGCTAGGCATGCTCAGCAACCCGTTTCAACGCAGGGAATCCGGCCGCAGCGTGGGAGTTGCTAGAGACCAACGGACGCGCAAGTATCGGTGTTCGCTTGAGCCTGAGTGCGTTTGCTATCACAATCAGCGAGCTGAGCGACATACCAATGGCCGCGGCCCAGGGCGGCACCAGACCGAACATAGCAAAAGGAATGCTGAGGCTATTGTAAGACACCGCCCAGCCAATGTTTTGCCGGACAATGCGTTTTGTCTCGCCACCGAGACGCAACATCTCGGGCAAGGCCATTAATCGTTCGCTCAGCAACACGGCATCTGCATTGGACTTGCTGATATCAGCCGCGTGCAACATTGCAACAGACACATCAGCAGCTGACAGTACCGGCGCATCATTGACGCCGTCCCCAATCATCAGCGTCGTACCGCCCGCTTCTCGTATGTTTACAATAGCGTCTACCTTATCTTCCGGTCGCATGGCGAAATGAGCATCATCAATACTCAGTCGTTGCGCCGCTGCAGTGACCTTGTCTTCATTGTCGCCGCTGAGCAAATGCACACGATAGCCGTTTGCGCGCAGAACTTCGCAAGTTTGCTCCGCATCCGCTCTGAGCCTCTCATTGACTGAAAAGCACGCGTACACGCCTGAACTGGAACATAAAACACTATGACTACGCTGCGGCATCTCTAACTCAGCGCTTGGTAAAACCTGGCTCGCCCAGTCCGGTCTGCCCAAACGAAACGATTCGCCGTCCAGTTCACCTGATACCCCGTCACCCGGGTGCTGGCAGGGCTCGCCGATCGTCAGCAACGCCGCTGTATTGGCCTGTACAAACGACAGCGCTAAAGGGTGACTGGCCACTTGTTGCAGGCTGGCCGCTACTTGCAGCGCACGCTCCTTGCTTAAGCCTTTTGTGCAAATTGCAGAGACCGTCAAGCGGGTTTCACTAAGCGTACCCGTTTTGTCAAATACAATATCTGTGACCTTGGGTAAGGTATGCAGAAATCGAGGGCTCATTGGTATGACACCCGCCTCTCGCGCGCGTACTTGCGCTGCGGTCAAGGCAACCGGTGTGGCCAGCGCCAATGCGCAGGGGCAGCTGATGATCAGCACAGCCAAACTCGCCAGCAGCGCTGGCTGCAGACCTTCAGACCACCACGCCAGCAAGGTGATACTGGCCAGACACAGCACTACCAGTGTAAACCACGGGCTAACACGGTCTATAAGTTGCGCATAGTCCGGCTTGGCACCGCGCACGGATTCCGCCAGTTCATCGATGCGAGTGATGCTGCTGGCATTGGAAGGGCAAGTAACTTCATACCAGACCGCGTTATCCAGATTGCATGCACCCGCGAGAATTCTGTCGCCCGCTGTTTTTCTGACCGGCACGCTTTCACCACTGAACGCCGACTCATCGAACGCCGACTCGCCCTCAAGCAAGCAGCCGTCGCTGGCCGCCACTTCGCCCGGTTTGCACAACACCTGGTCACCAACGCGCAACTCACCCACCAAGACGTATTCGCTAGCAGGCGCACCTGCACCGGCATCTCGCGAACGGCGTTGAGCGACAGCCGGCAATAAACTGCCGCCACCCGAGTGCAGCACGTCGCGTGATCTCGCCTCCACGAATCGGCTTAATAACAGGAAGAAAACAAACATGCACACTGTGTCAAAGTACACGTGGTCAAGATCAAATACCGTTGCATAGACACTGTAGCCAAACGCAGTTAGCAGCGCGATGCTGATCGGCACATCCATCGTTAGGTGAAAATGACGCACGGCGCTAAAAGCCCCTTTGAGAAACGGCACGGCGCAATAACACAATGCAATGGCAGAGAGCAACAAACTGGCCACCCGCATCAGGGTCTGGGTAGCGCTGTCCATACCTTGCCAGTCACCGGCGTACAGGCCGATAGACATCATACCTACCTGCATCATCAGCAGGCCGGCAACCCCAAGGCGCCGCTGCAACTGTTCCCTGGTTTCCGCCTGGGCGCGATTTCGTGCGAACTCTGTCCAGGGTTCAACCGGGTAGCCGTAATCGTCAGCGCATTGCATGATGTCCGATAACGCAAGTCTGCCCTCTTCCCAACTGATGCTTAGCTTCTTTTGGTAAAGACTGACCGATACCGACTGAACGCCTGGTAAACGGCCCAGTACTGATTCGAGCAACCAGGCACAGGCACTGCAACGCAAATCAGTGACCAGCAAATCCGCCGTGTATCGACTCTCTTTGTATTTTACGAAGTCAAATGAGTCCAGCAGGCCATCATAGTCCCGATAATTCTTTGTACTTAGGGCTTCAACCGGTGTTGCTGCGGGTTCACTGCGCCTGGCATAGTACTGGTCGAAACCACCGGCATGGATGCACTGGTAAACAGCCATACATGCGGGGCAGCAAAAAGATTTTGAGCCATCGCTTTCTTCAATGCGCCAATTGGATTTGCTCGGCAATGCTTGCGCACAGTGAAAGCAGGCGTTCATTACAACTCAGCCTTAAACCCTTTACCAGTTTCCTCAGTCGCCGGGGAAGCCACTGAATCTCTCGCAACCTTCTCATCGGTTTCAAGCGTCGCAACTATGCCCAAACCTTGCTTTTGATAGCTGCCCTCCGCAGGTGCATCATCGTACTTTAGGGCCAGGCGTATCGTCACAATACAGGCAATAACCACAGCCACTGTTAATGCTACAATGAACCACGGCCAGAACTCTTTATACCAGGGCGTCTGCGATGTCATCGCTCGCTCCTGATAAAACGGCTCTCATGAGTGTATTGCCGATTGCCATCGCTAATGACAAATACAATGGGTAGTACCAGGCCAGTCACTTGTTCTATCGGCGCCTGTACGCGGACCGGAAAACTGACCACTTCTGCTGGCTGCAGCTCAATCTGCTTCGCGCCCACCAATTGCAGAGCCTCAGGCGCATCGAGGCTCAGGGAAATCAGTTTCGATTCATCGTTCTTGTTCACAATCTTCAGTGTGTAGCGATTCTCCACCATGCCGGGTGCGACTGCCGCGTTTACCGCTTGCCGGTCGCGCAGCACATTCAGCTCCAGGCTTTCTATCGAGAAAACTCGCCACGCGAATACCGAGGCCATTACACAAAGCACTGTTGAGTACACCAGCACCTTGGGGCGCAATAATTTCACGCCATGTTCAACCGTGTTCGTTTTGATCGCGTTTTCAGTTGTGTAACTGATTAAACCCTTGGGGTAATTCATTTTTTCCATTATGGAATCGCAGGCGTCAATGCACAATGCGCACGCTATGCATTCGTACTGCAGCCCATCACGAATGTCGATACCAGTGGGGCAAACCTGTACACACAGCTGGCAATCTACGCACGCACCCAGGTCGGAAGGTTGCGTGCCTTTTTTTCGCGAACCGCGTGGTTCACCGCGATTCGGGTTGTAAGAGACAATCAATGTTTCCGGGTCGAACATCACCGATTGAAAACGCGCATACGGACACATATGCCTGCATACCTGCTCGCGCATCCAGCCCGCATTGATGTAGGTTGCCAGCGTAAAAAACACCACCCAGCTGAGCGGTGTGAGCGGCATGCTGAATGAATAGACCTGCCAGCCAAGCTCGTAAACTGGCGTAAAATAGCCAACAAATGTGAAGCCCGTAGAGAACGCCACCCAAAGCCACATACCATGCTTCGCAGACTTCTTTGCCAGCTTCTGCAAAGACCACTCTTGTTTATCAAGCTTGATTCGTTGGTTGCGCGTTCCCTCCACTTTCTGCTCAATCCACATAAAGATTGCTGTCCATACGGTTTGCGGGCAGGTGTAGCCACACCAGACACGCCCGGCCACGGTGGTTACCAGAAATAGGCCAAACGCCGCTATGATCAACAGCAGAGCCAGAATGGATAAGTCTTGTGGCCAGATGGTCAGGCCGAAGATATAGAACTTGCGCGCCGGAAGGTCGAACAATACCGCTTGGCGGTCATCCCACTGCAGCCAGGGTAAGACAAAGTAGCCTAGCAGTAATGGCCAGCCACTGTATTGCCGTATTTTCTGAAAAAAGCCCTCTATTTTACGCGTGTAGATCTTCTCGCGTTTTTCATAGAGATCAAGTTCCTCTACTTCAGCAGGCGCCCATTCCTGCAAGGGAATCTTGTCATTCATACAGAATCACTGGTCAGCAGACAGGCTCAGTACATAAGCGGCTATCAGATTGATCTTGTCATCGCTTAGCAGACCCTGATGCGCCGGCATTTGGCCATTACGACCAGCACTGAATGACACCTGTATCTCGGACAAGGAACCACCGTACAGCCAAATGTCATCATTCAAGGCCGGTGCGCCCAGTAACTGATTGCCGCTACCATCTGCGCCGTGACATGCCACGCAGTTTTTCATATACAGGTCTTTTCCTTTTGCAAGATCCGCCGGCGCTACGCTGGATATATTATTTCTGGCGGCGGCCCCTTCAGACAAGCTGGCGACGTAACTGGCAACCAGTGGCAGATTCTGCGGCCCCAGAATATCTTTCCAGGCAATCATCATGGCTTGCCGTCCTTTTGCAATAGAATGCACGATTTGGTCGGGTGATCCGCCCCATTGCCAATCATTGTCATCCAGTTTTGGAAAACCGAAACCACCCTGTCCAGCACTGCCGTGACACACCGAACAATTGGTTGAAAACAAGCGTCGGCCCATATTAACTGCGCGATCATTGGCCGCCAGCTGTTCTACACCAAGCCCATGAAACTCCGAAATAGAACTTGCAAATGACTCTTCCAATTCTTGGGCACGACGATCGTGTTCATTTGCCGAGCTCCAGCCGAGCATTCCCTGAAATGAACCCATTCCCGGGTACGCAATCAGGTAACCCACACCAAATATCATCGTGAGCACAAACATATTAAACCACCAGGCTGGCAGCGGATTGTCCTCTTCAACGATGCCATCGTACACATGGCCCGTAGTGTTATCGTCACGCTCTACTTTGATCTTGCGCGTTGCAAACAGCAACCAAACCAGCAATATCAGCGTAATTATCGTAAGCCCGATAACCCAGGCACTCCAAAATCCAGTCATTGTCCTGCCTCCAGTTTTTTGTGCGCCTTGTCTATCGGTTCGATTGGTTTCTCACGCAGCGGAATTTTTGACGCGTCTTCGTAATAGTCTTTGCGCTTGCGACTAAACACCGTAACGCAGATAGCAACAAACGCTATAAACAGCAGCAGTGTTGCGATGGCTCTAAGCAGATTAATATCCATGGCTTGCAATCCTCTCTAATCAGCTTCGGGGAAAGAGCAGGCCAAGCTGCTGAATATAGGCAATCAGGGCGTCAATCTCGTACTTGCCTTTTACCTCGTCGCTGGCTGTCGCAATCTGCTCATCACTGTAGGGCACACCAACCGCACGCAGTGCCTGCATCTTTTTGGCCGTATACTGGCCGTCCAGAGTGTTTTCGAACAACCAGGGATACGAGGGCATATTGGATTCCGGCACTACATCGCGGGGGTTGTAAAAATGCAGCCTGTGCCAGTCGTCACTGTAACGCCCACCAACGCGCGCCAGATCAGGTCCGGTGCGTTTACTGCCCCACAAGTGCGGATGGTTATACACCAGCTCATTGGCCATGCTGTATTGACCGTAGCGTTCGGTTTCCGAACGCAGCGTACGGATCATCTGCGAATGGCAATTATTGCACCCTTCGCGAATGTATATGTCGCGGCCTTCAAGCGGCAACGCGGCCAGCGGTTCCAGCCCCTCAGCGGGCTCACTGCTTTGACGTTGCAGCATCAGCGGCACCAATTCCACCAGCGTTCCAAAGGAGATTGCAATCAGCATGAACGCGATCATCCAGCCAATATTCTTTTCGAGAATCTCGTGTTTCATGCGGTAGCTCCTTGCATCTGAGCCTGGTCTGATGAATTCATTGGTTCAACTTTCATAACATCGCGCACTTGCTCTGTGCGGATGGTTTTGTACATATTCCACGCCATCAGTAGCATGCCGGAGAAGAAGATACCGCCGCCAATCAGTCGTACAAGGTAGCCAGGGTAACTGGCTTGCACACTCTCAACAAAGCTGTAAGTCAGCGTTCCGTCCGCGTTGTAAGCACGCCACATCAGACCTTGCACTATGCCATTCACCCACATGGACGCTATGTATAACACTGTGCCTATGGTCGACATCCAGAAGTGCCAGTTAATCCACGCGATGCTGTACATTTGCTTGCGACCAAACAACACGGGTACCAGGTAGTACATGGTGCCGATTGAAATCATGGCGACCCAGCCAAGCGCACCGGAATGCACGTGACCGATGGTCCAGTCAGTGTAGTGAGACAGCGCATTTACAGTTTTGATCGACATCATCGGTCCTTCAAAGGTCGACATCCCGTAAAAAGACAAGGAGACAATCAGGAAGCGAAGTATCGGGTCTGTGCGCAATTTATACCACGCACCACTCAGCGTCATCATGCCGTTGATCATGCCGCCCCAGCTGGGTGCCAGCAGAATCAGCGACATCACCATACCCAGGCTCTGGGCCCAATCAGGCAGCGCGGTGTAATGCAGATGATGCGGGCCAGCCCAGATGTACACCGCAACCAATGCCCAGAAATGCACGATGGACAAACGATAGGAATACACGGGTCGTTCGGCCTGCTTGGGCACAAAATAGTACATCATGCCGAGGAAGCCTGCGGTTAAAAAGAATCCCACAGCATTGTGACCGTACCACCATTGCACCATGGCATCCACGGCCCCCGAGTAGATGGAATACGACTTGCCCATGGACACAGGGATGGCCAGGCTGTTGACGATATGCAACACAGCCACGGTGACGATAAAGGCACCAAAGAACCAGTTCGCAACATATATATGCTCTACCTTGCGCTTCATGATCGTGCCGAAGTACAAAATAGCGTACAATACCCACACAATCGTAATCAGAATATCGATTGGCCATTCCAGCTCTGCGTATTCCTTGCTGGAGTTAATACCCAGTGGCAGGCTGACCGCCGCTGCAACAATGACCAGCATCCAGCCCCAAAACACTGTTGATGCCAAGCCATCGGAAATCAACCTGGCCTGGCAGGTTCGCTGTACGACAAACAAAGACGAGGCAAACAGTGCCGATCCACCAAAGGCAAAAATAACCGCATTGGTATGCAACGGTCGTAAGCGACCAAAACTCAGCCAGGGTAGATCCAGGCTGAGCTGCGGCCAGATCATCAGCGCGGCGATGTAAACGCCCACCCCCATTCCAACGATGCCCCAGACCACGGTCATCACTGTAAACTGGCGCACAACCTTATAGTTGTAACCGTCATCTACAACGGCAGTGACGTTACTCCCTGCGTGCTCATGCGAAAGTGCTTCTGACATGTTGTCCCCTTAAGTCTTAAATAGTGCTGCGCGTTAATGTGTCGACAGGTGTCTTGTGAACGGCTTTAATCGGTAAATACCGGTGATGCCCCGAAATCCCAGAGAATGACACTGCCGACCATGATGCAAATCAGCATCACCAGAGCAATAGCAACAATTGCGCTGGCGTACAGAAAGCCTTGTTCCTTGGGTTGGCGCATAACCACCGGAATACCCACGTAAAGTAAGTACAGCGCCCAGCTGACCGCACCGATACCTACCAACATGTCTAACCATAAAATGGGATACCAACCTACGGCACCGGCAAGAAACAGTGGCGTACTGACAAATCCGATCACCGCAACACCTTTGGCAAGACTGGTCTCGGCGCCATAGGTTTTTGACATCCAATGGGTCATGTAGCCAATAACGAATACAGCCGACAGCATGGCGAGGTAAAACAGCGCGATAATTGGCAAGGCGCTGTCGCGCGTTAGCCGCACAAGCTCGCCGCTGCCCACTCGCCAGCCAACTTCGGTTACACCGTGATACCACGCAACAGCGGGAATCACAGCCATAATGGCCGGGTAAATAAGGTACGCCGGGAAACTGGAGAGTGGCTTTTTCGCCAACTCATCCCATTGTTTTAGTGGTGTGAATAGATAGCCAAGCGGGTTCGCAACAAGCATTTTCCAATCGCCATGTTATGTTCAGAGAAGAAGCGTAGCAGCTAGTACCTTGAGCCATTTTGATATGGATCAAGCGACCGCGAGTTTAGCAGACGATGCTGGTTCAGCGGGTGGTTAATTTACCCGCTGAAATTGAGTATGTTACCGCAAATTGTTTGTAAGCAAGCGCTGTGCTATGTGTCTTTATTGTGCGCAATCGAGGCTTCTTCAGCGGTCTCGTTCGAGTAACGCTTGTCTTTCCAGCTGGCGAATAACAAAGTGAGCAGGCCCAACAATACTTCATCCGCAAAAGGGACAAAATCGGGTATAAAAAGATCGGCAACAAACAGCGCACCAGTCAACCAGAACAGCTGTCGGAAACGCAGTTTTCGGGCCCACGCGAGCAGCGCGGTTGCTACTGGAATATTCATGATACCAGCTTGCCTCTAGCCGAGGGCGCATGCAAGCTGATGAAACCGTATTTTGCATTTTCTTGACGCTCGATGCCCTAAGTGCTTGATGGCGCCACATCAATCGCTGATCTGTTCAAAATGTAAGCCTGATGTCTGCGGTTCGGGTTATCCTTGCTTGGCGCAAGTAAATCGCGCTTCGGAGTTCAAGATGAGTAAGCTGCCAAACGACGCATTTCTTGATAAAGCCTTTGCCGAGGCCAGCGTCCCGGCACTGATGATGTCGATCATCCATCTGAGCGGCGACACCAGCCTGCTTGATGGCAAGCTTCGACCGGCCCCCCTGGAGATGCTGCAAAAGATGGATGGTGGCCTGGACACAGAGCAGCAGGCCGAGGTTCATGAGCACTTAAAACAAGCGCTGAGAAGCAGTAAGCAATCCGGGCTTAAGCCAACGTTCGATTTTAGCCCGGACACACTCGACAAAATGCTTGCGTTTGCGCTGGGTGAGACGCAGATGGACTCTCGATACAAGGGCATGATGCTGGAGGAACTGGCTATTGATCGCCAGGACAGCCGGCAAGTGGGCATTAACCCAACAGCGCTTGCAAACGCTGGCCTGAAGGTAGCCATCGTCGGCGCTGGCATGTCGGGATTGTTGCTGGCGTTGCGCTTACAGCAGGCCGGCATTGAGTATGTGATTCTTGAGAAGAATGCTGAAGTAGGCGGCACCTGGTATGAAAACAGCTACCCGGGTTGCCGGGTTGATATTGCCAGCCATTCGTATTCATTTTCGTTTGACCACAACTATCGCTGGCGGCACTTTTTTGGTCAGCACGAAGAACTTAGAGCCTATTTCGCAAACTTCGCCACTGAACATAATTTACGCGAACACATCCAATTCAACACTGAAGTCACCTCGCTGCAGTACCAACAGCAAGACCAGCAATGGCTACTGAACTGCCAGCACGACGGTGGCCAGCAAGTGATTCAGGCCAACGTTGTGATCAGTGCGGTGGGCCAGTTAAACCGGCCCAAGTTACCGGATTTGCCAGGGATTAACGAATTTCGTGGCACTCACATGCATTCGGCTCAATGGGACCACTCAGTTAAGCTGAAGGGTAAACGCGTGGTGGTGGTTGGTTCTGGGGCAACCGCATTTCAAATGGTACCGGAACTGGCGAAAGTTGCCGAAGAGCTAAGCGTTTTCCAGCGCACGCCGCAATGGATGATTTCGAACCCGGACTATCATGACGCCGTCAGCGAAGAGCATATGTGGTGTTTCAATCACTTGCCCGGCTACGCACGCTGGTATCGAATACTGACCCTATGGCCCATGTTGGATAAATCCAAATTAATCGCAGAAATTGAACCAGGCTGGAACGACGGCGGCCTGTCATGTGGCGAGTGGAACTGCCGCATGCGAGAGAACCTGGTGAGCTATATTTCCTCGCAAGTGGACGACGCAGAGTTACTCAAAAAAGTGATTCCAAAGTACCCACCAATGGGTACACGCGTACTCCAGGATAATGGCAGTTGGTTACGCGCACTGCAGCAACCGAATGTTAATCTGATCAGCGAGGCCGTCAGCGAAGTCACCGCCACAGGTGCGCGCGGTGCGGATGGCACAGAAGTTGATGCCGATGTAATAGTGTGGGCAACTGGCTTTCAAACCGACCGCTTCGTGTGGCCTATGCAAGTCACCGGGCGCGAAGGCGCGCAGCTTGACGAGCTGTGGTCTAAGGCACCCAAGGCCTATCTGGGTATGACAGTGCCGTCTTTTCCAAACTTCTACTGCCTGTATGGCCCAAACACCAATGTTGCGCATACGGGGAATGTGATTCTCATCGCTGAGTGCCAGACCCGTTACGTGATGAGCGCATTGAAAACAATGTGCGAAAAAGGCTTAAGGTCTATAGAGTGCAAGGAAGACGTTGCGAACGACTATGAGCAACGATTGACTGATTGTCTGAGCACCAAGGTATGGTCACATCCGGCGGTGCAGGGCTTCTACCGATTGGGCTCTACCGGACGAGTTGTTGTCAACATGCCGTGGGACGCCGTAGACTATTGGCAATGGACCCGGGCTCTGGACGAGTCAGATTACTTGGTAAGCTGATAGCAGGCTGCAATAGCTCTCAGCTGCTTTAAGAAGAAACACAGGCAACATAATATTCAGCAAATGAAACCACTAACACACTCAATCAGCTTGTCATTGACTCTTGCATTAGTGCTAGGGAAGCTCTGAAAAATACCCAATGCCTCTGCGTGACCTGTAGCGTGCCGTGGTGAGGCGCGTCGAGAAGGCCAAGGCTGGGTGTCCTTGGCGAGCGGCGCAACGAAGCCACGGTGCGCTACAGGTCGCGCCCTGCGGGGCTTACAGGCGAACCCAGCCTTGTCGTTGCAAGTTCTTGACTTACCACCAGTAAGCCTGCGAACTCGCGCCTCAACTCTGGATTCGCCTGTAAGCCAGAGGCATCGGGTATTTTTCAGAGCTTCCCTAGCGTTATCTAATCAGGTGCTCGCTGACTCAAGTCGCCTTATAGGCACCTACTGGTTTCCTGACAAAGATGGTCAAGTGAAGATCTTCGAATCCGGCACCAAGTTTCACGGCAAGGTATCGGCCTATGATATTCCTGAGCAGAAGGACGAGCTAAACCCTGACCCCGCACTAAAAGGCCAGCTGTTCCTCGGCTCAGTGATGCTTCAGGATTTCCACTACAACGAAAAGAAAGACCGATGGGAAGGCGGCACCGTGTATGACGCGTCGGAGGGCAAGCGTTACAAAAGCCGTTTGTGGTTTGATGGTAAGGACACATCGACCTTGAACGTTAGAGGTTACATAGGCTCGCCGATGTTTGGTCGTACCACGGTGTTTCAGCGCGTTAACTGAGCAAGGGCTCGTTTGCCTGGATCAATCAGACAAATAATACTCAACGGTCGACACTACCCTCACTTTCTTAATGTGCGGATTGTTCTGGTCGCGTGGGCTGATGCTGAACTGACCCTGGCGCGCCTGCTTTATTTTGCCCAGGGTACTGGCAGAGTCTGCGGCAAATTTTTCGGCCACTTCACGCGCTTTGCGGGTGGCTTCTTCGATCATTTCCGGTTTGACCTCGTTCAGACGGGTAAACAAATACTCAGGTTGCGATTCATAGCCACCGGTTAACACAATCCCTTGCTTGCCAAGCTCTGGCATCAGACTCATTGTTGTACGCACCGCTGCGATATTCTCGGAATACACAGTGACGGTTTGCTGGGCCGTGTAGCGAAACGGGGCGCCGGAATCGCCGCCGTACATATTGGCCGATTTATCGGTAATGGCGGGTGCCGCCTGACTGATTTCATCCAGGTTCACGCCATTGGCGGCCAGAAAGGTACGAATTTTTTTGCTGTCACGTTCGATGGATTCATAGAGCTGCTGCAGGTCATTGTCTGCCAGGGTGAATTGAATCGGCCAGATGACAATATTGGCATTCAGCTCACGCTCGGCCAGGCCTTTCACAGTGACACTGCGGTCCAGCTGTTTAAAGTCCAGGGCCGCGTTTCCAAGCAAGATGCCGAGCAGGGTCAGACCCGCGAGCAGGCACAGGCCCAGAATAAGCGAGCTGGTTCTATCGTTTGAAAGCATAGTAAATTCCTTGTGCAATGCACATGATGACATTGGCCAAAGAACGCTTCAACCAATCAATGCGGTGACCATGGCAACGGTTTGCCCAACCGCGACCCAGATAACGACATGACGCGCAATGTACAAATTGCGTGAGTAGCGCACACCCAGCGCGGACAACTGCGACTCACTGCGCAAATTTTGCTCCCAGCGCCTGAGCACAATAAGCAATATTGAAAACACGACACCCAGCACTACGTTTGCGCACAGTAGCTGCCATGCGGCCTCAACAAGCGTTTCGCGTATATCGGGGTCTGCCACTGCCAGGCCAAACCCCGAACTGCTGATAAAACACAAGGCCACGATGGCATCTGAGTAGTTCACAAGACGATCTGCCAGCGCGCGCTCTTCTGACTCTACATATTGTTTAGACATTGCTGATCCGGGCGTGCCGTATAATAAGGACTGCAAGTGTACCTTGAGTTGATGAGACCGCAATATGGCCAAGCAGAACGTTGGAGACCTTGAACACATTCGGCAAAACCTGGAAAGCTGGCTCGCGGTAAGGCTTGATAAAGGCAGCGATTTTCGGCTTGGTGAACTTAACTTTCCGGAAGCGAGTGGTGAGAGCAGCGTAACCCTGTTGTTCGACGCCAATTGGTCTGGCGGCACACAGCGGTTTGTACTGCGCATGGTCCCGAAAGAAAGCGAGGTATTCGAAAGTCACAACCTGAAGTTGCAATACGACGTGATGCGCATCGCCGGGCAACACGGCATACCCGTGCCGGGGCTGGTGGCCTACGAAGCCGATGCCGGCCTGCTCGGCAGTGACTTCTATGTGATGAATTTCACCGCGGGCCTGATACCACCGGACAACCCGCCAATGGCGTTTGGCAGCTGGGTGAGTGAACTGAGCGCAGATGAGCGGGCCACCATGTGGAACAACGGGCTGGAGGTTCTGGCCAGTATTCATCGATTGCCGGTTGACGACTTTCGCTTGCCTGGCATGCCCGAGTCAGCGACCGACGAACCGGCTGCGGCGCACGAATTGGTCAAATACGAACGGCTTTTGCAGCTTGGCGTGCGTGATTCGGCCGACCCGATGATCTTCAAAGCCTGGGATTACATAAGGAACAGTGCGCCCGCGAATGGCGCTCGCCGCCTGTGCTGGGGCGACTCACGCCCCGGCAATATCATTTATCAAGACCTGCACCCGGTCGCTGTACTGGATTGGGAACTGGCCAGCGTCGGTGACCCGCTGTCAGATATAGCCTGGTATTTCTGGATAGACCACGCCAATTCGGTGGGCCTGGGTGCCGAGAAAATGACCGGCATTCCCGATTACAATCAAGCCTACCAGCGCTGGAGCGAGCTTACCGACCTGCCGATCGATGATATTGCCTGGTACGAGTTGTTTGTGATGTGGCGTTTCGCCGTCATTATGGAAAAGAAAATGATGGCGATGATGAAAACCGATGCCAACTTCGCCGATTTTCCCAATCACGCGTCAGCGTTGATCGCACCCTTGCTGGATAAATGCCACTAACGTGCCGCTATTACATCGCTGCAGTGCTGTTTGATCAGATCGGAATACAGCTCCCGGATTTTTCCAAACAGCGGTCCGCCCACATGCTTGAGCACGCGGCCGTCTATTTCCGATACCGGCGTTTGTGCACCGAAGGTTCCGGTTACGAAGGCCTCGTCAGCACTGTAGGCATCCACCAGTGAGTAGTTTCGCTCATAAACCGGAATACCATTTGACCGGCAAAGATCAATGACTTTCTGCCGGGTCACGCCGTTCATGCAATAGTCGCCGGTAGACGTCCACAGTTCACCCTTGCGCACAATGAAGAAATTAGTGGAGTTGGTGGTGTTCACAAAACCGTGCGGGTCCAACATCAGCGCTTCATCCGCGCCCGCCTCAATTGCCTGATTCAAAGCCAGAATACAATTCAGTTTACTGTGCGAATTCAGCTTGGGGTCTTGTGTCAGTGGCGTACCGCGATGATTTGGCACCGTGGCCAGCCGGATGCCCTGTTGGTAGATCGCCTCGTCCACGCGACTGTGCTCGGCAATGATTACAATCGTTGGCCCACTGTCGCTCAGACCCGGGTGCTGAAAAGGGCGGCGTTTCAGCCCCCTCGTGACCATTAGCCGAAGATGAACATCGTCGTGCATGTTATTGGCCTCAACGGTGCGGTATACCTCTTGAGCAAGGGCCTCTGCAGGCATACCGATATCAAGCTTCAACATCAGCGCACCTGCGTACAATCGTTCAAGATGCTCCTCCAGAAAACACACTACTCCGTCGTGCAAACGCAAACCTTCCCAAACGCCGTCGCCGAGCATAAATCCGCTGTCATACACCGACACCGTTGCTTCCGCTCTGGGCACTATATTGCCGTTCAAATAAATCTTGATTGCCTGGTTGCGTTCGTCTATGTTCGCGTCGTGCGTGCTGGTAGCCACGGTTACGTTTCCTGTTAAGTGTGTTGATTACTGAGGTGTTATGACGGTTCGAATTGCCATGTGGTCCGGACCACGAAATATTTCAACGGCCATGATGCGAGCCTGGGAACATCGTACCGATTGCCAGGTGCTGGATGAACCGCTGTACGGCTATTACCTTCACCAAACCGGTCTTGATCACCCGGGTGCCGAAGACGTTATGCAGGCACAGGGTACCGACTGGCAGAGCGCAGTCAAGCGCTGTAATGCGGCAACCGACAATGGTGAGACGATCTGTTTTCAAAAGCACATGGTCATGCATATGTTGCCCGAGGTGGGTCGTGATTGGCTGACCGGATATCGGCATTATTTTCTGATCAGAGACCCGGCCCTGGTGGTCGCGTCCTATTCCGCCGTGCGCGATCAGGTAACGCTCGACGATCTCGGCTTTCGACAGGCAACCGAGCTGTTTGACGCCTTTTGCGACAGCGCCGAGCGAGCACCTGTCATCATCGATACCGAGCTGTTCCTGAAACACCCCCGGCAGCAACTGCAGGCCCTGTGCAGTGCGCTGGATGTGGCGTTCGACGACAACATGCTGCACTGGCCGGCGGGGCCGCGCGTCAGCGACGGGGTTTGGGCGCCGTACTGGTATGATTCTGTAAACGCCTCTAGCGGTTTTGCGCCCTATACGCCTAAAACCCCCTCGCTGAACGACGCGCAACGGCGTCTTGCTGCCGAGGCCCGACCGTACTACGACACACTAAAGCGGCTGGCCATCAAATAGCGCTGAGCTAAGCAATAATGTCTTTCGCCGGTACATAGGTCAGGCCCTGTGCCTCGGCCACCGCCTGATACGTCAATTGCCCGGCGTGCACGTTCAGCCCGTTCATCAGGTGCGGATCAATCTGCATTGCTTTTCGAAAGCCGTTATTGGCCAGGTTCAAGGCAAATGGCAGCGTGGCGTTATTCAATGCGTTGGTTGAGGTTACCGGCACCGCGCCTGGCATATTTGCCACGCAATAATGCACTACGCCATCCACCACATAGGTTGGGTTCTGGTGGGTTGTTGGGTGCGAGGTTTCAAAGCAACCGCCCTGATCGATAGCAACATCCACCACAACCGAGCCAGGCTTCATTCGCGACACAATATCAGCAGTCAGCAGCTTCGGTGCCGAGGCGCCGGGCAACAGAACCGCGCCAATCACCAGGTCGGCTTCAAGCGCGTACTTCTCAATGGCTTCCTGAGTGCTGTAAATGCAGTTCACTTTGCCTGCGTATTCTGATTCCAGTTCGCGCAGGCGCGCCAGGGAACGATCCAGCAGGGTGACATTCGCCCCCATACCGCGGGCAATGTAAGCGGCATTGTCGCCCACCACACCGCCACCAATCACCAGCACTTTGGCAGGCGGCGTACCGGGCACCCCACCCAACAGAACTCCGGATCCGCCTTGCGCGCGCTCCAGGCAATGCGCACCGGCCTGCGCGGCCAGCCGCCCGGCAACCTCACTCATGGGTGCCAACAACGGCAAAGTGCCATTCGGGCTGGTCACTGTTTCATAGGCGATCGCAGTAACACCAGACTCCAGCAGCAGGCGGGTTTGTTCCGGGTCTGGCGCAAGGTGCAGGTACGTGAACAGCGTTTGGCCTTCGCGAAGTTGGCGACATTCCTCCGGTTGTGGTTCCTTGACCTTGATGATCAATTCATTGTCGGCGTAGATCTCTTCTGCCGTATCAACCAGTCTGGCACCCACCAGCTCATACTCGCGGTCATCCACCCCGATCCCGGCGGCCGCACCCCGTTGAACGGTAATTTCATGGCCGTAAAGACGCAGCTCTTTAACGCTGGCAGGCGTTAACCCTACCCGATACTCGTGATTCTTGATTTCCTTTGGTACACCAATTTTCATGGCCGGTTTCTCCCCTGTATTTTCGCGAAGTGTAGTGAACAGAACAGAAATCGGACACACTAAACGTGTGGAATTTTCTATTTTAACGACACTTTTTATTATTATTATTAGTTTTTACAGTATATTATCTCGCAAACTAATCATTTATCCGTAATTCAACGTGCTAACAGCCATAGACCGCAAAATTCTCCGTACCCTGCAGTCAAACGGTCGCATCTCCTTCACTGAGCTGGGCAAACAAGTAGGGTTAACCACCACGCCCTGTATTGAACGGGTTCGAAAACTCGAGCGCGAGGGGTTTATCAGCGGCTACTCAGGCATGCTCAACCCCGAGCAACTCGAAGCCGGCCTGATCGTGTTCGTTCAAATCAGTCTTGACCGTTCAAGCAAGCAGAATTTTGAGCGGTTTAAGCGCGCGGTGGCGAAGTTGGAACAGGTACAGGAATGTTATCTGGTAACCGGTAGTTTTGATTATCTGATTAAGGCCAGAGTCAAGGACATGAAAGCATACCGAGACTTTTTGGAGGACACGCTGCTGAGCGTTCCCGGGGTTCAAGACTCAACCAGTATTGCGGTAATGGAAGCAGTGAAGGAAACACTGACTATTCCAGTTCCCGCTACGTAGTACGAATAAAGCACGACCAGGTTGGTCAGAATTTTTCGGTGGTGGGAAAGGCGCAAGGGTTTATGCAACCCGGCAGTGACTCTGCGTTTTTTGCGCCCCTCAGTAAAAGGAAGTTACACGGCCATACTGATCATGCCAATACCTGTCAGTACCACAGCAAAGCTGGCGAACACAGAGGCAGTGGCTGCAACCACGGAACCCATAGGGTCATTGAGCCAGGCGCTGACCTTGTCTGTGCCTGCTTCATTTTTGTCGATATTAGTACTCATACTTTACTCTCCTTCGGGGAGGGTTGGCGATTCATTGGCCTAACTGTAGGTGATCCCAGCCTAAATAAAAATCTGGATAATTGGTCCATCGGTTCGGAAATAACGAGTAGTTAAAATGGCGAATGAACGGAATTACTGAACAGTGCCGGTTTCAAATGTGACGCAGCGCACTCTTTGCGGTGGGTCTTGTATAATTCCGCGCCGCGAGCGGCACAGAACTCTGCTTAACACTGATATTTAACTGTACATTCGCTTTATGAACTCTGACTCTCTGCAATATCAATTCAACCGAATACGCAGCAATAAAGCCTTCGAAGCGTTCGTGATTTTTATCATCATCACATCGGCACTTCTGATCGGCGCTAAAACCTACAAGATCTCTGACGCGCTGATGTCAGTCATATTATGGCTGGACTGGTTTATCACGGCATTTTTTATCGTTGAGTTAAGCATTCGATTTATCGGTGAAGAAAACAAGCGGCGCTTTTTTCTAAATGGCTGGAACGTTTTTGACACGATCATTGTGCTGGTCAGTGTTATCCCAATCGATAACAGCGAGATGGCCTTACTCGGGCGCCTGGTCAGGGTGTTTCGCGTGTTGCGCATGGTCTCGATTATTCCCGAGCTGCGCATGCTGCTCGACTCTTTGCTCAAAGCACTGCCACAACTGGGTTATGTGGTCGCATTGATGTTTATCATTTTTTATATCTACGCAGCCATCGGCAGCATGTTCTTCGCGCAGATAAATGAAACGCTGTGGGGCGATATATCCATTGCCATGCTCACTTTGTTCAGAATCATGACCTTTGAAGACTGGACGGATGTGATGTACGAAACCATGGTGGTTTACCCGCTCAGCTGGACTTTCTACCTTACGTTCATTTTTTTCACAGCGTTCGCCTTTTTAAACATGGTTATTGGCATTGTGGTGCGGGTACTTGATGAAGAAAATGAACGCATGAAAGCCGAAGAGCTGGGCCACGAACCGTGCACCCTGGACAAGCTGCGAGATGAAATCCAGGCGCTAAAGGCGGAGATTCGCCAGCTGAATTCCAACAGTGATTATTCGACCAATAAGAACTCTAAACCGGAGTGAGCCTCCAGTCGCTCAATCAAGCGGTTGCCAAGCAAGGTGGCTGGTGTCCAGAAGCCACCTGGGATGGCGTCATCAATATCCTGCGCCAAACAGGCCGCGGCCTGCGCAAGCATTTTCGCGGTAGATCCATAGCCAGGATCCCTGTCACCGGTCACCTCGCAGCGAATGTGCTCTCCGGAGTCTGTCTCGCCCAGAAGAATCAGACGAAAACCACCGTTTAGCTGTTCTTCTTCCGACGGACCTTCACCAGGCTTTGGTAATACGAAGCGCTCCAGCGTCCACCGAATTGGCGCGACAGCGGCACCCAGCATAAAGCCGCCAAGACCCCACATCATCATACGGGCGGCATTTTTTCCCTTGCTGCCTTTGCCCGTCATCATGGCTTCCTGGTATTTGAAGTGTTCGCCGTAAGCCTTGTTTTTCAATGCATTGCTGCGATGGACAACGCGCGCATTAATGGCAGCCATGACAAACGGGGCCATCCAGCTCTCAAAGTCGTCGTCGTACTCTACTTTCACCGTGTGCTGCCTGGTCGTGAAGCCGTGATCGGGTGGGCAGGTTGCGTAAGGATTTGCCAGCTCTTTGCGCAAGGTCGGGTCTTTTGAGGCTTCCTTGGTCAGATTAATCATACTGGCGATAGTGCCGCCTGATGCGCCACCTTTCATTTTTGCCACGCCCATTTTTACGCTGTGGCAGGTTTTGCCAAACTGTTGCTGAGCTTGGGTTTGCAGAAAATGCACGCCCAGATCTGAAGGTATGGAATCAAAGCCGCAGCAATGCACAATCCATGCGCCACTATCTTTGGCTTGCTGCTCATACTTGTTCTGCATGCGGGTAATCCACTGGGTTTCTCCGGTCAGGTCACAATAATGGGTGCCTGATTCAACGCACACTTTGACCAGGGGTTCGCCGTACAAGGCGTAAGGGCCAACGGTGGACATGATCACTCGCGCGCGAGCACACATTATCTCTAATGCGTTTTCATCTGCCGCGTCTGCAACAATGGTTTCCAACTGTGGCGCATTGAGGTCGGCTTTGAGTTGGTCCAGTTTTTTCTGTGAACGACCCGCAATCGCCCAGCTTAAGGAATTGTCTGCAAACTGCTCGATCATATAGCGCGCTACAATTTGCCCTACGAAGCTGGTGGCTCCGTACACGATAACGTCAACGTTTTTTTGTTCCATGGGCGTTCCAAGTGCGAGGGTATTTCAAACAACACTTAAGGTAACAGCTAACGGATGAAACCGCGAGCGCCAAACTGGACCGGCTCGAATGTTAATAACAACGGCGGGTCGATCTCTGGAAGCTCATATAGCCTGCCAAGCAATCGATCAACAATGTCCAAACCATTGATCTAAACAAGAAACTCGCCCGTAAAAGCTCAGCAAGAGTTTACAAGCACGGACTAAATGCCGGACACTACCCTGCTACTTGGTAATGCTCTTATAAGGAACCCTATTGGACATTCAGAAAGACTGCGTGGTCAGCTTCCACTACCGGCTGTCAAACAGCGAAGGCACTGAACTGGAGACATCCAGAAACGGCGACCCGGTGGCTTATCTGCACGGTCGCCGTGGCGTTATCCGAGGGCTTGAAGAGGCCATGACCGGCAAAAGCCAGGGAGACATTTTCACCGCAGATGTGCCCGCCGCTAAAGCCTACGGCGCCCGAAAAGAAGGCTCCATCCAGCGTGTGCCCATCAAACACCTGCTGACCAAAGGCCGACTGAAACCCGGCATGACCGTGAAGATCAATACCGACAATGGTCCGCGAGATGTCACGGTTGTAAAGGTAGGCAAGTTCAATGTCGACGTGGACGCCAATCACCCGCTGGCGGGTATGGATTTGAGTTTTGATATTGAAATCATTGATGTGCGAGCGGCCAGTAGCGAAGAACTCGCCCATGGCCACGCCCACGGTGTCGGTGGACACCAACACTGATCAAGAACCCTTAGAGGATGCACCATGCTTAACGTACTTTCATCGGCACTGGCAACATTTGTTCGCCCTGGAACAGGCATCAGCGTCGAACCGGCCACCAGGAAACCGGAAAAAATGCTTGAGTTATACGACATGGAGGGCTGTCCTTTCTGCCGTATTACCCGCGAGGCGCTGACCGAACTGGATCTTGATGCGGTGATCTACCCTTGCCCGAAAAACGGCAAGCGGTTTCGACCCAAGGTTATTGAAATGGGAGGCAAAGCACAGTTTCCTTACCTGGTTGACCCCAATACCGGCAAGCAGATGTACGAATCAGTCGATACAGTGGCCTATCTGTATGAAACCTATGGCGAGCGCCCGGTCCCATTCAAATGGCGCGCGGAAGCATTGCAAAAAATTGGCTCGTCTTTAGCATCGGCGTTACGGCCTGGTCAGGGTTTACGCCTGGCTGAGTCCACATTGCCAGACAAGCTGCTGGAACTGTACAGCTTCGAGAGCAGCCCATTTGCGAGGCTGGTGCGCGAGAAACTGACCGAACTGGAAATCCCCTATATCCTGCGAAACGCGGGGCGCACAAGCTGGCGCGATTGGGTGCCACCGGGCGTGAGAGCTTCTTTGGACATAGACTCCGAACCCGAACTTGCTAACCGGCAAGCGCTGCAAGAGCGCGCCGGGAAAATTGCGATTCCATACCTGATTGACCCAAATACCGGCACCGAATTGTTTGAGTCAGCCGAGATTATTGAGTATTTGGAGCAAACCTACGGTGTGTAGAACGACAATTGGCATTCGACAAACGCTCAGAAATTAGCCTGATTACAGTACGTCAACAATATAGCTGAACTTCAGTATCAACTCGCGTTGGTCGCGGTCAACACCAAATAAATCCTGCTTCAATTCGTTGTAAACGACATACAAGCCGGCATTGGCGGATTGCAACCACGCGAAGCGCAGATTTACCGCCGTAGAGTCGTTACGGTCATCGTATTGGAACAAACCCTCCAGCGACATTTTTGGCGTGAACGAATACGCCAACCTAAGACTGCCCACATTTATCTCAACTTCGCCTTCCGGGCCGCCCAAATCAATGCGATTGTAATTCCATTCGAGCTCGGCATTAAAATTATCGCCAATACGATAATTCAATTCAGGTTGCAAGGTCACTCGATCACCACTGAAAAAGCCACCGGCAATCGCTTCTATTTCAAAACTCAGCGGTGCACCCTGATTGGTAAAAAATACAAACTGCAGCTCCTCATTATCATATTCGCCCACAGGAACCGTAAAGCCAGGCACAATATCGAATGCGTTTCGTACTGTTTCATGCGTAAAGTTAACACCGGTATGCACCTCTAACCCGGTTCTGAACTCCCAGTGGTTATCTACGTGCCAGCGGCTGGATTGTTTTTCGCCATCGAAACCCCAGAAGCCACGATAGGAAACATGTGGCCGCAGTTCCTGTAGGCCCCACAGGTTGCCGGGTCGATAGTAGCGAAACACCAAACCGTCCCAGCGACGATAATTGCGGCGCGATACAAAGCCGACCTCTGGGTTAAAGTCTTCGCCCACCTCAGAGTAAGTTATTATGTTTCGCCAGTGCTCAGAGCTGTAATCTGCTCTCACCTGAAGCGCATGATCCTTGCCATCCAGACCATTGGTCTCTGTTTGGGCGACGTAACTGGAGAGCAGCAGCTTGTCACCAATACCCCAGCGGCCATCCACGCCAAATGTGCGGTTTACATCGTCACTGCCCTCGCCTTCGCGCTGAACAACAATTGCACCAATGGAAGAACGGCTGGGCAACTCTTGATTAATCCGCGCCACAGAATAGTCGTTTTGAGGTGCAATACCATCAACTGCTTCGCTGCGCATATGCAGCAAGCCAATATTGGTGCTGTCGCCCACCTTGCCAGAGAGTCGCAGACCGCCCTCAATGGGGGTTGCTTGTCCGTTGTTACTGATACCGATACGACGGCTGAAAAATAATTCAACGCTTTGCGGGCTGCCCACCGCAAACAAACCGGCATTTTCAAGAAAGAAGGGGCGCTTTTCAGGAATGAACACACTGAAGCGGTCCAGGTTTACAACCACGTCGTCTACTTCAACCTGGGCGAAATCGGTATTGTATGTCGCATCCAGTGTGAGGCTGGGTGTTATTGAGTACTTGAGATCGAAGCCCACTTCGCCATCGACATCTGAACCCTCAATGTCGGAACCCTCACGGCCCCTGCCAAGCACATACGGTGTGAACTTCAAGTTTCTCTGCGCCGGGGCTTTGATTCCCCGCAAAGTGCCCGCATCGGAGACGCGAAAAATACTGTGCTGGCGATCCAGCGCCGACCAGAACGCCTCCTCTTTGTTGCGACGAATATTGCGCTGAAAATTAATCCCCCACACTGTCGATTCGCCGCTGGCGTAGCGCAGGGATTTAAAGGGAATGGCCATCTCCAGGCTCCAGCCATTCTCGTCCGTACGTGTTGCCACCTCCCAGCTGGTATTCCAATCCAGATTGAATCCGGCTGCACCCAGTAACGAGTCACCGCTCCCTTCGTTGTTTACCTGGCCGTCATACTGAATGCCGGCGGGATTGGTACCAAAGACAAAGCCATTTTGACCGTCCTTAAAGCCATCCAATATGACCTGAAAACTGTCGGTTTCATCCAGGTCTGCATCACGGCGGCTGTCAGACACAATAATGCTTGCCGGATCATCGTCATGCAAAATGGCGGCGATATAAAGCGAGTCCTCTGTGAAGCCGATAAACACATCTGTCTTTTGTGAGGCGGGCTGGCCTTCGTACGGACGTGATTGCCAAAAACCAGTTGCTGCAGTTACCCCATGCCAGGCGCTGTCTTCACTGACCACACCATCAATTGTTGGAATGATTTCCAATTCATGCGCGATAGCCACTGGTGCCTCGGCAAAAGACTGCGCCGCAGCAATGAACGCTCCGAACAGAACAATACACGGCATGAATGTGTAGCGCACGTAATTACAAGACTTCATCTCCATATTCTAACAGGTGACGAACCTGCCTGACTTTGCATACAATGCCGGATCTCGTAAGGAATTCACCATGAAACTGTTTGCGTCGTTTTGTTTGTTGACTGTTGCCACGTTGAGCCTGGCATCAGTTCAGGCCGAAGAAAAATCAGCCACTCCTTCAAACCATTTTGCAGCGCAAGATGTTTTCAATCTCGAATACGCTCGCGACCCTCAAATATCGCCCAATGGCCGAGACATTGTGTATGTGCGCACCAGCATGGACATAATGACAGACAAGGCACGTGGAAACTTATGGACGATTGAAGCGGATGGTCAACGCCACAGGCCTCTGAACTCGGGGCGCAACAGTTATTCTTCGCCACGGTGGTCCCCAAGTGCAGATCGATTGGCGTATGTATCCTCCCAAGAAGGCAGCAGTCAAATATATTTGCGCTGGATGGACAGCGGGCAAACCGCACTGCTTACCAATGTGAGTGAATCACCTTCCAATATCAGCTGGTCACCAGACGGTCAATGGTTGGCGTTTACAATGCGCGTACCTGCCACTAGTGAGGCGTTAGCCGATGCACCAGCAAAACCGAAAGGAGCGAAATGGGCGCCACCGGTAACGCTGATTGATTCACTGGTGTATCGCGCCGACGGCGCAGGCTTTCTGGAAGCTGGTTATGAGCATGTGTTCTTCATGCCGGCTGATGGTGGCACACCAAGGCAAATAAGCAATGGCAATTTCAATCACAACGGGCCTCTGTCGTGGACACCGGACAGCCAGCGGGTTCTGTTCTCGGCAAATCGTCGTACTGACTGGGAGTATCACCCCAGGGACGAGAATCTGTTCATTGTTGATATTGCCAGCGGCACACTAACGCAGTTAACCGACAGAGATGGCCCCGACGTTGACGCGCAAGTATCACCAGATGGCAAACGCATTGCTTTTGTGGGGTTTGATGACAAAAACCTTGGCCATCAGATTTCACAACTTTATGTGATGAATATTGATGGCAGCGGCACCAAAACACTGAGTAAGTCACTGGATCGTTCTGTGATGTCTCCTCGATGGTCTGGCAACAAGCGAATTTTCTTTCAGTATGAAGACCAGGGTATTGGCAAACTCGCCTCCACCAATCTCAACGGTGTGATTACTGAACACGCGGTGCAACTGGGTGGCACAACACTGGGCAGACCGTACACGAGCGGCAGCTACAGCGTTGCACGCAATGGCCAGTTTGCCTTCACGCTCAACTCGCCTTCACACCCCGCAGATATTGCCAGCGGTAAACGCAGCTCAGTAAAACGGCTTACCCATTTGAACGATGACTTGTTTTCGCATAAGAGACTGGCAAACGTAGAGTCAATTTGGTGGAAATCGTCGTTTGACCAGCGCGATATACAAGGCTGGTTAGCCACCCCACCCAATTTTGATCCGACAAAAAAGTACCCGTTTATTCTTGAAATTCACGGCGGCCCCTACGCAGCCTATGGTCCAAACTTCAGTGCCGAAGTACAGCGTTTTGCGGCGGAAGGCTATGTTGTGCTTTACGCAAACCCACGCGGAAGTACCAGCTATGGTGGTAAATTTGCGAGTTTGATCAACTACGCGTACCCGGGCAATGACTACGATGACTTGATGTCAGGTGTCGACGCGGTTCTCGGCAAAGGGTATGTAGATGCCAAACAATTGTTCGTCACAGGGGGATCCGGCGGTGGTGTATTGTCCGCCTGGATTATCGGCAAAACAGATCGATTTGCAGCGGCTGTTGTTGCCAAGCCGGTGATTAACATGACCAGTTTTGTGCTAACTGCGGACGCCGTTAATTACTTTTCGCGCTATTGGTTCAAGGGCTACCCGTGGGAAGCGCAAGAGGAGTACTGGCGTCGCTCTCCTTTGTCTTTAGTGGGCAATGTCAAAACACCAACCATGTTGCTAACAGGCGAAGCCGATTATCGAACACCGATTTCGGAATCTGAACAGTTTTACATTGCCCTCAAGTTGCGAAAAGTCGACAGCGCGTTGTTGCGAGTGCCTGAGGCCTCACACAGCATTGCAGCGCGACCTTCAAACTTGATTGCCAAGGTAGACAATATCCTTGCCTGGTTTGAGAAGTACCGTACACAAAGCGCGAAACAAGAAAAGGACTAATTCCACGTGCAAGCGAGCCCGGTCGAACGCGAAAAGTTAGCGCCTCACCATCAACATCAGCGTTTTTCCGCCGTTTTTCCGTACCTGCTCACGCGAATATCCGCTTGTGCCTGGTGCCCGGCGAAACCTTCTATTTCACAAAGTCGTGAACAATATTGTCCGAGATGATGCGATGCTTCCTCAGTCAAGCGTTGATAGGTGCAGGTTTTAATGAATTTTCCAACCCACAAGCCGCCCGTATATCGTGCTGCTTTTTTTGTTGGCAATGTGTGGTTAGTGCCTGCCACTTTATCTCCATATGATACGTTTGTTTCCGGACCTAGGAACAAAGCACCGTAATTAGTCATGTTCTGTAGAAAATAGTCTGGATTCCTGGTCATCACCTGCACGTGCTCACAGGCAATATCATCGGCAACCGCGAGCATTTCTTCTTCTGAATCACAAACAATAACCTGCCCATAATCACGCCACGCCTGGCCGGCAATTTCTGCAGTAGCCAAACTTTTGAGTTTCACTTCTATCTCATGCATGGTCGATCGTGCCAAAGCTTCAGAATTAGTCAGCAGTATCGCGGGAGAGTCAGGTCCATGCTCAGCTTGACCAAGTAAATCAGTGGCGCACAGTTCACCGTCTACCGTATCGTCGGCAATAACTAAAGTCTCAGTGGGCCCTGCAAACAGATCAATACCCACACGGCCAAACAATTGGCGTTTTGCTTCCGCAACATAAGCACTGCCAGGCCCAACCACCATATCCACTTTTGCAATCGTTTCTGTACCAAGTGCCAGCGCAGTAATAGCCTGAACACCGCCTAGCTTATAAATCTCATCCGCGCCCGCGAGATCCATGGCAACCACTGTGGCAGGGTTGATTTCACCTCGAAAGGGCGGAGCGCACGCTACCACCCGTTTTACCCCAGCAACTTTTGCGGTCACTACACTCATATGGGCACTGGCAACAAGTGGGTATTTCCCACCCGGCACATAACAACAAACGCTGCTCACTGGAATATTTTTATGTCCCAAGATAACGCCGGGCAGCGTTTCTACTTCAACATCGCGTAGAGCATCTTTCTGTATCAGAGCGAAGTTGCGAACTTGTTCTTGCGCATACCGTATGTCCTGGATAATTTGTTCATCCAGGCGTTCATAACACTTATCAATTTGACTGCGTGACAAGCGAAACGGTTCACCGCTCCAGCCATCAAACCTCGTAGCATACTCCTTGACGGCGTCATCTCCTCGACGTTCGATATCGACTATGATGGCTTCAACAATACCTCGAACCTCAGCGTCATCGCTGGCAGTTTGGTCGCTACTCACACCTTTCTTAAGCGTTTTAATCACTTTTCCCGAAACCTGCTTCTTATTTAAATGCGGTGCCAGCAGACTACCACAGGTGGTTTCGCAAACTTAGTGCTCGAGTAAGTAATTTTGCTTGTGCAGATACCGGGCGTATGAGAGCGAGTAGTTGGGCGCACATCGGGTACGCGGACTTACCCTTGACTAAACGGCGTCACGCAGCGGAATAGGTGCCTTCAGAGCGTCTACGAACGCATCAACCGGGAGCGGCTTTGCCAGCAGATAGCCCTGCACAATATCGCACTGGTAGTTGCGCAGTTTCTCCAGTTGCTGCACCGTCTCCACGCCTTCCGCAACAACGGTGAGCTTCAGAGCGTGGCCCAGCGCCACGATGGCGGCGATCACCCGGGCGTAGTTTTCACCTTCCGACATACGCCATACAAAGGAGCAGTCTATTTTTAGTGCCTGCACCGGCAAATCAGCAAGATACTGCAGCGACGAATATCCGGTGCCAAAATCATCCAGCTGAATACCAATTCCCAGGTCGCGAAACGAGGACAGTACCTGAACACCCAGGTCCAGGTTCTCCATCAACGACGATTCCGTCAGTTCAAACTTCAGCATACCAGGGGCAGCGCCGGTTATCGCCAGCACCGAGTTAATAGAGCGCTGCAACTCGGGGTTGCGAAGTTGCTGCGGTGACATATTGATACTGATCGGTACCGCCCAGGATTCACCTTGCCAATCCGCAACACATTCGGATACCTGATCAAACATTGACTGAAACAGGGCGTCGGACAATCCGGTTTCTTCAGCCAAGGGCACGAAATCAGCCGGTGATACCACCTTGCCATTCGGTTTGATCCAGCGCGCCAAGGCTTCGGCACCGCTCCAATGACCTGTTGCCAATGCGCACTGCGGTTGAAAAAAGGGCTGTATTTCACGCGACTCGATTGCCACTCTAAGCTCTTGCTCCAGAGTGTATTTCTTGCGGGCAATATCGCCCATGGTTCTGTCGTAGTAAACCGTTTGACGCAGCATATGTCGCTTCGAGCGGTTTAATGCGGCTTCAGCGCAGCGAAACACTTCTTCGGGCGTATCGCCATGTTCCGGGTATTTGGCAATACCTATGGCGCAATCGAGAAATATTTTTCTGCCTGATACTTCGATGGCATGCTGAAAAAGTTCTTCGATACGCAGCACGCTCAGGCGAGGCTCTCTGGCCGAGCTGAAGTTTCTGAGAACCACGGCGAACTCGTCTGAACCAAAGCGGCCAACGATATCGTGCTCCCTAACCAGTCCTTGCAACCTGTGGCCAATCTCTTGCAGCAACTCAGTGCCCAATTGATAACCCATGGTCTCGTTGATGAAGCTGAATCGTTCAATGTCCAGCACAACAAATAGAATCGTTTCGTCCGCCAGCTTCGGCACGTCTTCTTCAGCGGCAAGAACACTCTCCAGCCGGTCAAGTAACTTGATTCTGTTGGGTAAGCCAGTGGTTGCATCGAAGTAGGCAAGCTCGTGCAACTGAGCCGTGCGCTGCTGTATTTGCCCCTCAAGCTCAATGTTTGCTCGCTGCAGTGCCTTGTCCGAAAACCATTTCCCACACAAGGCAATCGCCAACTGTCGACATTCCACGGTGTGAAAAGGTTTGCGGAAGAAGAACAATTTATCAACGGGTGGAATCTGCTCAGCAAGGGCGCCCGGCTCCAGGCCAGTGGCTCCGCTAACAATTACAATATTGACGTCTTGATCCACGCTGCGAATTTGTCTGGCGGTATCGATACCATTCATACCAGGCGGCATATCAACATCCAGAAAAATTATTTGATAAGGTTCGTTGGTTTTTGTTGCATTCCTTACTTTAAACACCGCCTGCTCGCCCTGGCTGGCGCTACTTACTGCAAACTCTACGTTTGATGACTTCTCGGCCTGAGTTCCAAATAGCTCGTGATCCAGGGCATTTAACAACACCGTATTATCACCGCCTGAATCATTGGCAAACGCTCGCTGATACTCCTCCAGAATTGCCGGTTCGTCGTCAACCACCAGAATTCGTTTCGTTTGTTGTTTATTGCTGATCATAATTAAGCTGCCGGGAAGTACAAATGAAATACGGCGCCTTCACCTGCGCCACTGCTTTCTGCCTTAATTTTTCCGCCCATACTGGCAAGAGTATTCGCACACCAATGCAGACCCAAACCACCGCGGCCGTCCTTTTTCGACGAGACGCCTCGGGCAAATATTCGTTGCTTCATCGCCGGCTCAATACCGGCACCGTCATCGGCTATCGACAAGCACACCAGGGAATCATCCACGCGCGCTGACACGCTGATCACACCGCGCCGCGCATCAGAGCGCAGAATGGATTCATACGCATTGATTATGATGTTGTGCAATACCTGCATCAGACTGATGTGGTTACCTCGAATCTTATGCTTGCCGAGCTCGGGCGCGAGTTCTATACGTATTGAATGCTCGGCATCGTTTGGCAATACAGAAGCCGCTTCCAGCACCACACTTTCAAGCGATATGGTTTCCATAACCGTCTCAACCCGGCTGACATTTTCCTGGTCTTTTAGAATCTGTTCTACTTGCTTCACCTGGGCAGAAACCACATCCAGATCAGCAAGCGCCGTATCGGTTTTGGAACGCTGTTCGTTCAACGCAACGGTAAGATATTCTGCCAGCTTCTCGCGTCTGGCCGGGTCAAGCTCATTGCCTGCCAGTTCTTCGGCAGCCCTGAGCATATTGCCACCGATAATCGCGCGCACCGCCAAACTCGCGCTTGCTGCCCGATTTATTAAGGGCGTTAGAGCGTTGCGGATATTATGCAGTACGGTTGAGGCGGTCTCGGCCCGCCCCGCTTTATACGATTGAGTCTGCAGCTCACGCCGGGTGGACTGCAGCTTATCCAATAGCTCGTTAAAGGTTGACGCTAGCAGAGAGACCTCGTTGCGCCCAGTGACGTCAAGACGTTGATTGATGTCGTCGGCGTGTTTGATTTGAGTGATACGCTGACCAATTACATGCAATGGGTTGACGACCAAAAAATGAAGCAGAAGCCAGATAGCGATCGCTATAACGAAGCCCAGCATCGCCAGTGAGGCGAACATATTACCAAGTGCCTGTTGGCCAAGTTTAGTGATGTCTTTGGGCGTACGCACTTCCAGAACAAGAATCGGTTCTCCATGAATATCCTTAAGTACTCGTCGATCAATTCGAGCAAACTCATCCAGTTGAGTTGTCGTTATGTCCGAACCTGGCACGCTATCAGATTCATGCCGATCATTATTTTCCTGCGGGGCAAGCTCAGTAAACGCCAGATCCACTTCTGTTCTGGATCGCAGCCTGTCGATCAATCCCTTGTCCAGGAATTTACCAAATATCAATGTGCCTTTTATCGGCCCATCCATGTTGGTTTTAACGATCGGCCTTGAGGCCAGTAGCACAACACCCAGCGAACTGTTCAATGCACCGCTTATCGTGGAGTGAACGCGGGTATGCTCAAGAAAAGGAGACAGTTCACTTACACTGATTCCGAGATCTGACACTGGCAGTTCAATCTGCTGCTCAAGATCGATCAACATACCCCACAACAAACGTTGATTCTGGTCATAAAACAACGCGATACTGGTCTCAAAGTTTACGAACCCGGTAAGCGTGAGGTTCGACGCGGCATAATTAGAGTGTCGCCCTTGAATGAATTCGTAGGTCTCATCCCAGATTGCGTAGTCACCAGCCTGTTTGGCGAGGTTGTGGTACACATGGGTGATGGCTTTCTCAACGCGAGCAACGTTTGCGGCTGCGGCATTGTTTTCGAGCCGCTGAAAGGTTGGCAAGATCGCATCGGTCATCAAACGATAGCTCACCCCTGCTGTGACCAGCATCAGCAAGCATAATACGAGCGTAATCTGACGTTTGATCGTCATATAAGGTTGTTATCGGGAAGCGGCCGTCACTAGAGCTATCGGCTGCGCTCACTGGCACTTAACGAGTTACGTCAGGTACTTGTCCACTCGACAGACGAACGGGGAAACAGCACGAGGTCGTAGCAATCTCACTGTCGCTGATCGTTCAATAAATAGTCGATAAGAGCGTCAAAGCGCGTATTTTTGAAACGCGGCCCGGGTTATATTTTCAAGGCCATCTTCGCCAATCAGCACGTTGTCTTCGATACGCACACCGCCAAATGGCAGAAAAGTCTCGACCCGCGGCCAGTTTACGCTGTTTGCCAGATCGGAACTTTTCAGTCTGGCTAACAAAGAGGGAATAAAATAAACGCCTGGTTCGACAGTGTGCACGGCACCAGCAGCGAATTGAGAGGTATTGCGAAGCCGAGGATAGGCCGCAGGCGGCGGAATTTCTGCGCCATCCGGGTTGCCTAAATAGCCGCCAAGTTCATGAACGTTTACGCCCAGACCATGGCCTATTCCGTGTGGGTAGAAAGTAGCGCTCATGCCGCTGACCACGCAGCTCTCGGCAGAACAATTAATGATTGAAAACTGTTCCAGTACCTCGGCCATCTTGAGGTGAGACAACTCATGCAATTCAATTGCCGAGCCGCCAGCGCGAATACTCGCAACCAACTCCTGCTGCCTGGCATCAAGGCAATCAATCAACTCGGCATACTCCGACGAGCCATCAAAGGCCCAACTACGAGTGATATCTGATGCGTAACCGTTCACCTCAACGCCAGCGTCGATCAGGAAGCTTCGGTGTTCATCTGGCGGGCTGCTGTCCAAAATGAAGTGATGCAGAATGGCCGCGTGTTCATTCAAACCGGCGATTATGCTGTAGGGCATGTCGTCATCAGATTGCCCACTGGCAGCCAGGTAAGCGAGCTTTATTTCCAACTCGCTGGCTTTTTCGTAAAACGCATCTTTTGCGGCTAGATGTGCCGCAGCGGCCGCGTGATTTGCATGCCGTATACACTCATGCTCATAGGCGGTTTTAAATCGACGCTGGTAATCGATTTTGTGACGCAACGACAATGGATTGCACTGCTCTTTGGTCAGCTCAAATTCATTGTGTTCGCCCAGATAGGCCGCTTGCTTGAGCACATCTTTAATGTCTGGCAGCCCTTCAAACTCGGAAACAGTGAACGCCGACTGCCAATTAACGGGTAATTTCTGTCTCTCGGTATGCCAGATGTCTTCGCTAACATCCAGATACAAATGCGGTTTACCGGTCGCTGGAATAAACAAAAAGCTGTTGTAACGCTTGACCAAAGGCAACCATTCCTTGAAATAGACATTGGCTCGGAATGGATAGGCCATATCATCCATAAACTGGATTTGCTGCTGGCCCGAACTGATCAAAATGCCACTCAGGTTGAGCTCATTGCAGAATGCCTGAAAGCGCTGTGTTTTTTCGCTGACGTGTTGCAGATACAGGTCAGCACTTAATTCAATCATCATGTGCCTGGTGTCCAGTCTATGGGTTGTAAACCGCAACTCTCCAGATAGGCGTTAGCTTTGGAAAAGTGTTTACAGCCAAAAAAGCCACGGTGCGCTGCCAGTGGGGATGGGTGTGGCGCTTTCAACACCAGATGTTTTTGTTGATCAATAAACTGCCCTTTTCGTTGGGCATAACTGCCCCACAACAAAAACACCAAATGGTCGCGGTGTTCGTCAAGACAGGCAATTGCCCGGTCGGTAAATTCCTCCCACCCTTTGCCCTGATGAGAAGCGGCTTGTGCATGCTGAACGCTGAGTACGCTGTTGAGCAGCAGAACACCTTGGGCCGCCCAGGATTGCAGGTAGCCATGATCTGGTATCTCCAAACCCAGGTCATCGTGTAACTCTTTATAAATATTCAGCAAAGACGGCGGTGGCCTGACTCCGGGCTGTACTGAAAAGCATAAACCGTGTGCCTGCCCGGGACCATGATAGGGGTCTTGCCCCAGAATCACGACTTTTACCTTGTCGAATGGCGTGGAGTTAAACGCATTGAAGAACTCGCTGCCTTTGGGGTATATGATGCGTTGCTTGTCCTTCTCTGCACGCAAAAAAGCACGCAGCCTGCGCATGTAGTCTTTTTCGAATTCGCCTTTGAGTTGCTGCAACCACCCTGGCTCCAGCTGAATATTGGATTCGGTGCTCATAGTGCGCAGTGTATCATCCACCGGCCGTCACCTCTGCGATCACTTCAGGGAGATACACCTCAACGAACTCGGCCGGGAAGCGCTTTGGTTTTCCGCTGCTTAGCTCAATGCAACTTAGTTGCCACAAGCCAGTCATCAAGGCATCACCTGTATCATGCCGCGCAATTTCAAAACGACGAGTCATACGCGTGCCTTTTGCAAAGCTCAACCAGGTGTTAACACACAAGAGCTGGCCTTCAAACGCAGGCGCCAGATAATCAAACTCGGCGTGATACACCGCCATCGCGCGGTCCAGCTGTTGGTAATCACTGACTGACAAACCCAGAGCTTCGGAATGCTGCCAGGCAAGTTCTTCGCACCAGCTTATGTAGCGAATATTATTAACGTGGCCCAAGCCGTCAATATGCTCGGCCTGCACGGTTCGTAAACCTGAATATTTCTCTGGCACGATAAGTCAGCCTTGGAGTTGTTCGGCAAGCGTCTCGAACATTCGTCGTTCTGTGCTCTCCACCTGGGCCAGTAAGGAATCGATATTGCGCCAGGCCTCTCCCGCATCTGCGCCGTTGGTGATGCTCGCAGCGATACCGGCTATATCAGACCAATGCGCAGCCGCCGCATGCGCGCGCTGAGCCAAATCAGTGTTGACTATGTCGGGGCGTTGAGCATTTGACCATTGCATGAACTCGGCAAACATGACTCTGAAAAACCCGCCGCCAGTACCAAAATTGGCGATGCAATCGAGCAAGTACTTCGCTAGCTGCGTATCAGTGTTGCGCTCAGGCATTGCACTGAGCTGAGCACGAAACAAGACGATTGCCGCCAAACCACCGGCCACAAAATCGGTATTGCCAGCTTGTGCGCTCAACAACTCGATTTGTGACTTGTCGTCGCCAAGCATTCGCGCCGCGGTAATACGCAGTGCGTGTTCACAAGCGTCACCCAGACTATGGCGCACGTCACCTGAATGGAATTTACCCCATAGGTTGTAGGACGAAATACCCACCGGTGAATTTCTGCTGTGCCGCACTCCTTGCAGTGAGCATATCTGTGGCGCACACTCGGTGCGGTCCGCTATGTAAACGTGCTGCTGTTCATCATCAAAACCAACCAACACAAAGCGATGACCTGGAAAATGCACTTTGAACTTTCGGTAGTCGAGATAATAAATGTCTCCGGCAAGCATAGTAGGCTGGCCGTCAATGATCTGCTGGCGAACGTCCTGCCAGGCTTTATCGTCATTGGTTTGCGTGACTTCCTGATAGTCCAGACCGAGAGTGTAGGCGAGATCTTGCTCCATGCTGACGCCGCGCCCAAAGAACATAAACGGCGGATTGTTTACAGGGGCGGGGAAATACAAGGCATCCAGGCCGGCGCCCAAGCCAAACACAACGTGTTCCGGTAGATCCAAACCGCAGTAATGCCGGATGAGGTCGCGCATCGAACCACTGCCGCAATGCTCAGACGTCTCATTGACATAATCTTGCAGTAATACTTTCATAGCCAGCACATGCCCTTGGTGGGAATTACAATGGCAAAAAGAAAAACGAGCTTATTCGTCGCACCACGTAATTGATGGCGCGCTTGTTTTGATCTGCCACAATCAGTGCCAGTATATCCTGAAGTGCAATCATTTTTCCGAACAGCCGCTCAAAGCTCAAGTTGATGTGACCGGCCTGTACGCTATTGCTGAGCAGGAGTGGCTTGTGTAACTCTCCGACGGGTTGTCGAAGTCGCCACGCCAGGCGTTCAAGGTTTCGGGCGCTATTATAAAGCTTCTGTTGGTCCAGGGTGTCGGTGACATAAAAATCGCTTTTGTACGCAAAGCTGTGATTGATCATACCCACCACGCCTGCCATCAAACAGAAAACCCGGTCGCCTTGAAAGGACTCATTCAGAGCAGCCTCCATGAGTTCGATTTCAACGCCGGGTCCGCACTCTTTAAATCCTAGCCCGTCTTGCACGCCAAACAATTGCCCAAGACGCTCCTTGACCGTTGCGTTTGCAGGCAACTGCGACGGGTTTCGTTTATAAAGCTTGCGAGTTAATTGGCGCAGTAATTCACGAGTTTGCTGATAATGCGTCTCGATCACCAGAGAGGTATCGGTTTTGGCGACATCGCTAACATGATACCCACCAACACCGCAGGACTGAACACACACGCAAAGCAATGCCAGCAGCACCCATTGATGCATGGGCGGCATACTTCTCCCCTCTGCTCCGCGGTAGTGCCATTTGCGCTCGCTATTGATCAAGCAACTCCTTGTACAGGACCCAATTTTGCTCAATGGTTTCTCTAACATCAAAATGGTTTTGAATTCGCTGCTGTGCACTCTGACCCATTTGCCGGCAAGTTTGTTCTTCCAACACCGTGTCCAACGCTGCGGCGAATGCGGCAACATCACCAGGCTCGACCACCATGCCGCTGCGCTGATGTTCAACCAGCTCCGGACTACCACCTACGCGGGTTACCACTGCGGGTGTGCCCTGACCCATTGCCTCGATTAATGCCCTCGGTAATCCTTCGCGCTTTATCGACGGCATGGTCGCCACATCAATCGCGCCATTGATAGACAAGGCAGCCTGTTGCGGTACTTTTCCGGTTGTGAAAATCAGCTCCTTCTTATTGCTGGTCGCAATAGCCTGTTTGGCTTTCTCGTCCCTAAGCTCACCTACCAACAGCAAGGCTACGTTTTCACGCTGCATCGCACCAAAGGCCTTAACAAGCACATCAATGCCTTTTCTGGGCCGCATGGCACCACAGAAACCAACAACCTGGTACCCCTTGGGAACACCGTATTGCTGCAGATCAATGTCTGCAACGTGCCTGTATTTGTCAGTCACGTGCCCTTTGTGAATTGTGACCAGCCTGTGCGGATCGAGACGTACCGGGCCAAAGCCCATGGTCAGAAAATGGGCACGAATAGCCTCGGCAACACACACAATTCGATCAATGCGCGGGTGCAGAAAACTCAGTAGGGAAAAAGGGTCAAAAAAGCTCAGATTACCGACAATACCGCGGTAAGCAATAAGCTTAGCGTGGCTATTGCTCATTGCCGGTATGGTGCATAACAACGCCTGCTTGCGAAGCACCTGCACGATATCAGGCTTGAAGATTTCGATTGCCTGCCGAATGGTTTCAATATTGCGTTTGTTACGTTTACCTTTAAAAGCAATTTTCTGAACCGGTATGTCGTGTTCTGAAAACAACTCAAGGTTGATGCAATTGTCAGCACACAATACCATTACATCCGCCCCCTTCTGTTTGGCGCCGACATATTGATAGGGCTCGATATGGTCAATATCAGTAGTGACCAGCATCAGTTTCACGCCAGCCACCGCCTGACCTTAACGGTTTTTGCAGGTTGATACTTGAACCGCGCTGCGGCGGTGGGCGCGTATAAGTAATCGCTGCGCTGCAGCTGCTCATACAAAGCGAGGTATTCGCAAGCACTGTTTTGAATAGAGAACGCGGTGTCCACACAGCGTTGCTGCATGTCGCGCTGTTCTTGATCACTGCGATTGAGGTGCCATGTAATCGCCGCTACAGCCTGCCGATACGACGTCACCAGGTAGCCATTTTCACGATCAACAAGGTACTCACCCAGCGCCCCATTCGGGGTAGCTAACACCGGCGTTCCGCAGGCCATGGCCTCATGCGGTGCCAATGCAAAGGGCTCTTGCCAGTTGACCGCGTAAAACAATAAGCCGCTACTCTGCAACAGGCGCAGTTTTTCCGTGCCATCCACATTGCCGCAATTTTTAATGAGCTGCTTATTATCATCGCGCTGTGCTCGCCAGCGCCATAAACCACGCAGCTTTTTTTCCTGCCATACGTCACCACCGCACACATTGATTGTCAGGTTTGTATCCAGTGCCAGATTAATCGCCGTGATAGCATTTTTCTTGCGCCAGCCAAGCTTGGCCATAAACAGCATACTGCGTTCCTTGTCAGTAGCGGGCGGGTATTCCTCCAACGGTAAACCATTGTGCACGTACAGCTCGGCGCCGTGATTGTTTGCATGCGACTTACTCAGGAAAACAGTGTTTGGCAAAATTGGCTGGCTGGCGCGATGGTTACCGTGCTCGGTGATCAGGTAGGGGCAGTGCGGTGTAAATGAGGCCGGGAACGGCTGGTGAAAGTGCAGCACTTCGGCATCGGGTAGCAGCGAGCGCAGATCATCCAGGCTGTTTGGCCACGGTACAAAGTGAATACCAGCCGCGCCGAGTGCATCCCCCCCTTGGCGGGCAACTACGGTCACTTCATGCCCTAACTGCACCAGTGCGCGTGCCAGCCAGAACACCATGCGCTCGATACCGCCATAGCCCGAAGGTGGTACACGGCCGTCAAACAGCTGAACTATTTTCACTCAGAGAGCGCCCGCAGACCGGGGTTCGCCACATAGTGACTGGCGGTGATCACAGACTGCAAACGGTCGGTATTGGCCGAAAGCTGGCCGCGATCATTTTCCTCATGCCACAGATGGATAACCGGAATAGACGCGCGCCCTTCTTTGCGACGAACCCCGAAGCGCAGTAAACGCACGGCCAAATCAGCATCTTCATGCCCCCAGCCCACGTAACGCTCGTCAAAACCATTCACCGCCTCGAAATCAGCACGCCACACTCCCAGATTGCAGGTTTTCACACCGTCCCAATCCCGGGATTTGCGGTAAGCGGTGAACGGCAATGGCAACAGCGACCCAACCCGCTTAACATCCCCCTTCAAACGGCGCATAAGCCAGCTTGGAAAATGCCCTGGCAAAGGCTGGCCCTTGAATACTTTTTTAGTGAAGGCTTCCCGCAGCATGATACGGCTGCCGCGCACAAAATAACCACTTTCGGCGAATCGGCGGTGCGCATCCACAAAATCCGGGCGCGCAATACAGTCGCCATCGAGAAACACCAGGTAGTCGCCTTGTGCCTGGCGCACAGCATTGTTACGCGCCGCCGCTGCGCGAAACCCATTATCTTCATGCCAGGCGTGCACAATGCGAGCCGGGCCCTCTTCGGCGCAAACACGCACCAGCTCCGCGGTTTCTTGTCCGGATCCGTCATCGGCCACTACCACCTCGTAGGCCGTGTCACTCTGCTGCTGCAAAGATCGCAAGGCTTTCGCGAGGTAGCGCGGCGAGTTGTACGTGCTCACAATGATGGAGACGATTCCAGGGGAATTCATGCGCTTGTCTGTTCAGGCAACGGATGCGTATTATAGGCCTCTGATCCGCATACGAGGAAATCATTATCCTATCTCAATTTCGCAAAGAACTGGCTCGCCAGTGTGGCAAATACGTTGATCGATACAACGGTTTCTCCTACGACTTTGTTAAGGGCGGCGAGAAAAAGCTGTTCGAAGACCTGAGGCGCTTTGAATTCAATACCTTGTTCGATGTGGGTTGCAACGTGGGCGATTGGTCTCTGATGGCCGCGGAGCATTTTCCAAACGCCACTATTCACACATTCGAACTCTCAAACCTTACGTTCGAGGTGCTGGCCAAAACGCTCAGCGACGCGCGTTTTGTCAACAACAACTGCGGATTGTCAGACGCGGAAGGCAGCATCCGCTATAAGGATTACGGCCCTGAATCAAAGTTCAACACTTTGCTGGGCAATGCGACCTATCACGACGACCAAATAGCCGTCACCGAACGTGAAGGCCTGGTGCGAACGGGAAACGCCTACTGCCAGGAGCATGGAATCGACCAAATCGATTTTCTCAAGGTTGATGTAGAGGGTGCCGAGCACATGGTGCTAAGTGGCTTTTCCGAGTTGTTAAACAATCAGGCGATTCGGGCAGTGCAATTTGAATACGGCTATACCAACGGTGACGCGCATTTTTTAATGCGGGATTTTTATCAGTTGTTTGAGAGCCATGGTTACCAGGTGGGAAAAATCCACCGCCAGGGTGTGCAGTTTCAAGCTTGGAGCTATCCACTCAACAACTTCAAATCGGGCCCTAATTTTCTGGCCGTTCGAAGCACGGATACTGAGCTGATTTCGGCAGTGGCCGGAGCCCCGATTTGATGAAACGCGCGGTTGGCTTCACCTTTGTTGAGTTAATCGTTGTGGTGTTGATCATCGGTGTGCTAACCGCGATTATTGTACCGCAATTCGCGAACGACGGTTTGAAAGACAAGGAAGCCGCACTGCGCGCTCGCCTGAATGCACTTCGCCAGGCCATTTACCAATACGAAGCAGAGCACGGCGAATACCCAGGGGTGAACGCAACGTTGTCCGCAACATGCACCGGTAGTAGCGTTCAAGCCACCACAACGGAACAGGGGTTTTGGCTGCAATTGCAAATGTACTCCAACGTAGAAGGCCAGGTGTGCAGCCGGCAGGATGAAGGGGCATTCCCGTTCGGGCCGTATTTGCAAAGCTCCGACGCGTTGAAAAACCCAGTGACAGGTTCGAACCGCGTGGAAGTGATCAGTGGCGCCAGCTACACGATAGTGGCTGATGGCCCAGGGCTGGGCTGGAAATACGACAACAGGATTGGCGTAATCATCCCAAATGATGAGACTGAAGATTCACAGGGCAATCAGTACGACAGTTACTGAACAGTCCTGAATAGCGACAACAGATTCGCCATATACTTAGCCTTTACGGCATTTTATTGCGCTTCTTTTTCTTGATCTGACGAGGTACATCCATGGC
This sequence comes from Gammaproteobacteria bacterium, assembly GCA_030429735.1. Classification (GTDB taxonomy): domain Bacteria; phylum Pseudomonadota; class Gammaproteobacteria; order Pseudomonadales; family JAUIET01; genus JAUIET01. Next base: position 163,942 of record JAUIET010000002.1, on the reverse strand, counting down.
ACAAATCAGCTGCTCTAAAGCAATGGTGAAATCACTTATCGACCGCGGGATAGACGCCATCTTTGGTATACCGGGCGCACAAACCTACGCGTTTTTTGACGCCTTGTATGTTTATCGCGACCAGATCAAGTTGTACGTTAGCCGCCACGAGCAAGGCGCTGCGTACATGGCTTACGGCTATGCCAAGTCCACTGGCAAACCAGCTGCATATTGTGTGGTGCCAGGACCTGGTGTACTCAATACCACCGCGGCGCTGTGCACGGCACACAATGCACCGGTGTTGTGCATTACTGGACAGGTCCCGAGCGAATTTCTGGGCGTGGGTCATGGCATGTTGCATGAACTGCCTGATCAGCTCGCAACATTACGCAGCTTAACCAAATGGGCTGCCCGCGTAGACCACGCCGCCCAGGCACAAGCATTGCTGGCTGATGCATTCCGTAATATGACCAGTGGGCGAATCCAGCCAACCGCACTTGAAGTACCAATGGACGTGCTGGGCCACCCGGTGGATGAAGATTTAGTTGTGCCGGACATTCCGCCGCCTGTATTTACCCCTGACCAGGAGAAAATTCAACGCGCGGTCGATATGATTCGAACAGCAAAAGCACCAATGATTTATGTTGGCAGTGGTGCGGTGCACGCAAGCGAAGAAATAGCGAAGCTCGCCAGGCTTATTCAGGCACCGGTCGTTGCCTTCCGGGGCGGGCGAGGAATTGTTGGCGACGACACGCCTTATGGCTTTAATTGCGCAGAGGGTTACAAGTATTACCCTGAAATAGATCTGATGATTGGCATTGGTACCCGCCTGGAACTGCCAGCCTTCCGATGGCAAGACGGCATTGCCAATCACAAAATGATCCGAATCGATATAGACCCTACTCAGCTCGTTAGGCTTCGCGGCGATGTAGGTATCGTTGCAGATTCCCAACTCGCCGCTAAGGCGATTTTAGATTCGCTGGAATCCAACTATCCAGTCGCGCCCTCGCGCGAACAACAGTTTTTGCGGGTAAAAGCCGAAAGCCAAAAAGAAATTCAAAAGATACAACCACAGATGACGTTTTTAGGTGTGATGCGAGAGGTGCTACCCCGCGAGAGCTTTGTGGTGGAAGAGATTTCCCAGGTAGGCTTTGCCTCGTACTATGGCTTTCCTGTATACGAGCCGCGAAAACTCGTTACCTGCGGATACCAGGGCAATCTGGGCCACGGCTTTCAGACTGCAATTGGCGTGAAGATTGCCAACCCCGATACACCAGTGGTTTCCATCGCAGGGGACGGCGGGTTTATGTTTGGCGTGCAAGAGCTTGCCACTGCGGTGCAATACAACATCGGCCTGATCACCATCATTTTCAACAACAATGCCTACGGCAATGTGCGCCGCGACCAACAGAATTTTTATGATGGTCACATTCACGGCTCCGAATTACAGAACCCTGACTTCGTGGCACTGGCGATAAGTTTCGGTGCAAAAGGCTATCGCGCTGACGGTGCAGAAGCGCTAAAAACCTGTCTGGAAAAAGCCTTGATCGACAGCGAGCACGGCCCGGTGCTTATTGAAGTTCCCTGCGAACGCGGCAGCGAGGCATCCCCATTTGAGTTTCTTATGCCGGCGAACTATGGGCGATAAGAATAGGCTGGGGGTTTACGTTCATATACTGCGAGAATACCCTTGAATGCTCAAAGCGGAGTGACTCGGTCTTTCTTATGGTGATGCCAGTCACGGTGTTACGTGCCCCGCCCACCAACTCGCCTACGATAGATTTTAGCGCCTCGCCCACCTGGCCAGAACTGGCGAACGCCTTACCCAATGCCGTTGATGTTTACCTGCCCGAGCTTGATCATTTTATTCCGATGCGGGCACCAGAGCTGGTTGCAATGTACTTATTGCAAGCGCTGGAGCACGGCTAGTGTCCCTTACCATAAGTTCGTACCATTTAGAGCCACCGAAATAGCGCGCCGAAATTGCTGCCCAAATCCAAAAAAGAGTACTGCCGGGTGTAGGACCCACTTAATAATTATCATTATATAGCAAATTATTATTGTATTACGATAATTTTTCTGTATGCTTTGGCTCTTCCAGTTTGGAGAACCCCCATGGCAAACATACATCGAATCCAATCGACGAGCCGCTTTCTGTATGTGTTCTATACAGCATCCCTTCTGATCGCTCCGTTTGCCGTCGCTTACTATTGGGCAACTTTCGACGGCTCTGAATCGCTCTTACCGCGCGTGTTGGAAGGTGTCGATTTGCAAAATTCAACACCGATTCCAACCGGCCGCCTTGCGCTTGGATTTCTTGTGACGATGCTGCCGTGTGCGGTGATGATGTATGGCCTGACGCAGCTACGAAGGCTGTCGCGCCTGTATACCGAAGGCCGAATTTTCACAACCGCTAACTGCGATTGCCTCAAGAAGCTGAGTGTCGCGCTGCTGGCCTGGGTGCCAGCACGCATGTTGTTCGACGCGCTTATCAGCTTGGTTTTGACGTCCGGAAACCCAGAGAATCAGCGATTGATCGCGGTCAGTCTGGCGGAACTCGAACTCACAGCCTTGGTGTTAGGGTTGGTTTTCCTAGTCATCGCCTGGGTCATGGGCGAAGCCTGCGAACTTCAAGAAGACAACGCAGGGATTATTTGATCATTATGGCTATCGTCGTGAAGCTCGATGTCGTGCTGGCACAGCGCAAGGTTAAATCGAAAGAGCTCGCTGAGTTCGTCGGCATCACGGAACAAAATCTCTCGCTGTTGAAATCGGGCAAAGTCAAAGGTGTGCGATTTTCAACACTCGAAAAAATCTGTGCCTATCTGGAGTGTCAACCGGGCGATATTCTTGAATACCGCGAATTAGAGGAGTAAACCATGGCATCAATCGCGCTCAATTCCCTATTAGTACCAAGACTTATATCGGAGAAGCCTATTGTTCTTTTTTTTGCCCTACTATTTTTGATGTCTTGTTCAAGTGGCGGCAATGAAAGTGCTGTAATGGATTCGAATAACCACCGATTGGAAGCGTCGGCGTGCTGGCTTGACGCACTGGATACGCTGGGCGCGGCATGTGGCCGGCTGCGCGTACCGGCGCTTTACGATGCAAACGAAGACCCAAATACAGTAGAGCGTCGGGTGGGCTATGCTGTGATTCCCGCCGCCAAGCCTGATAACGCCGCCTTACCCCTTGTGTACTTGCAAGGCGGCCCGGGCCCTTCGGCGACGCTGCGCGCTGCTGATTTTCTGCCAGGCAATCCCGCCGCGTTCCTTCGTGAACAGAGGGCGGTAATTTTGATCGATTATCGCGGCGTTGGCTGGTCCACGCCTGCGCTGCAATGCGAGCCGCCCACAGACCTCGCGTCAGTCCAATTATGCGCGGATGCGATCAGGTCGGAAGGCGTGTCTCTCGAAGAGATACGCACAGCGGTTTTTGCGCGCGATGTCGACTTACTGCTCGAGGCACTCAACCATGAGCGCGCTTTTCTGGTGGGTTTTTCCTATGGGACAAAGGTGGCATTGACGATGGCTCGCGATCGCCCACAGCGGATCGTCGGCATGGTGCTCGATGGCGTGTTCCCCCCGGAGGTGAACGGAATCACTCAAAGCGCGCAGGCCGCTCTGGCCAACTTGAATTACACCATTGAACAGTGCGAAGGGAACGCACCGTGCCGAGCCCGCTTTGGAGACCTGCGTTTAATCTTAGAGCAGCTCGCCGCCGCGATTAGCGAGCCTAACCTGGCCGGCGACACCTTGAGCTTACTCGCCCAGCTGAACCGACACCCCGCTGCGCCACTACTTAGTTACGAACTAAGTCATTTAGGCGACAATGATATTCGAACGATTGTTGCGGCGATTACCCAACGACTGGATGGCCCCGGTTTTGCCGACGGTGATCCAGCTGCTGAACCCGCTGCTGATCCACTGATTCCGGAAGACATTGCACATTTGGCCGAGTCAGTCGCTCTCAACCTCGCTATCAATTGCGCAGAGGAAGGCTTGTTCATTGAGGAGCAGAGCTTCGATGCCGATGCCTATGGATTCAGCGCGCAAGTCGTGTCGCAACTGTTCGATCCTGCCATGAGCGACGGGTTTCAGTTCGCCTGCCAGGCTTTCGAGCCGAGAGCAGACGCCGCCGAGCTTGAGCCCATCACGTCCAGCATCCCCACCTTACTTCTCTCCGGTGGCGGTGACACCAGCACAGCAACGGAGTGGGGAGATTTGGTTGGCGCGGGCTTATCTCGTTCTACACATATTGTTATCCCATTGAGCGGGCATATCACCGTGGGCAGCAGCGGCTGCGCCCGCGCTCTGGTCAGTCAGTTTCTGTCAGACCCCGAGACCATCTTAGATCGCAGCTGCGTGCTGGAGCTTGAGAACCAGGCATTCCCCAAACAATTGGTGATGGAAAGTGACAACATTATCGACGAGTTTTGAGCCAACATTCGTTGCTGGAATAGTTAACAGACTGGGCAATATGGACTTTTTCAAGCTATCTGTTTTGAGATTGACGTTCGCCTGCTTTTCGATGTGTGCGCTTGCAGGCCCGGGTAACGTTCCTTCTTCTCCGTCGCCTCCAGCTGCGGAGGCGACCATGCAACTCGACGAGGTCGTTGTGGTTGGTCGGCGGCCGGGGCCACCGCTATGGCGTGTACAGAACGGACAAAACACCTTGTATATATTTGGCAGTCTGCACCCACTACCGGCACGGTTTGATTGGGATCCTACCGCGATTGAACATGTTCTCACGAAAGCGGAGCTGTTTCTGTGGGCACCTGGTGTTTCGGCGAGTGCGTCGAACCCGATTACACTGATACGAGTGATGCGCAGGTTTCGCAAGCTGAAAAAAATAGATGGCCAGCAGGAACTCAATAACCTGCTGCCGCCACCGCTGCAGACATCTCTCGCTGAGTTACTCGACCAGTACTCTATCGCCTATCGCAAGGTCTCGAGACTAAAGCCTTTGTTCGCCGCCGAAGAGCTGCAAGAACGAGTGGCCAAGGCGGCTGGTTTTGCCAAGAGTGATCGGATAAGCAAGCATATTCGCAAGCTCGTCCGGCGCAACAAAGTGCCGACTATTGACAGCGTAGTTGAAATCGAAATCGACACCGCACTCATGGCGCTGGAAAAATTGCCCGTCACCGAGCAAATCGACTGTCTTGCCACCACGGTTGCCGCATTGCGCGATGACACCACGGCCGCATTGCAGCGCGCATATGCTTGGATTTCCGGGGACGCTGGGTTGTTACAGCAGTTTGATTACCCCAATACTGAACACTCCTGTGCCGACCCATTCCGCCTCGCGCCCGGCCTGCAGGAAGCGATTCAGCAATCCGAAAGTCGTTGGTTGAATAGCGCAGAACAGGCGCTGCGCGAATACCGCACTTCAATCACAATTCTGCCGATCCGGGAGGTTATACATGAAGACGGCTTGTTGGCTAGGCTATTGGCCAACGGCTACAAGGTACCTACAGCAAGCGCTGGATGATCTTGGCACCGGGCTTTCATCATTTGGCTATCTGAAAAGCCTGCCGGTTGATTCCATCAAGATTGACGGTATGTTCGTTCGCGACATCATAAATGACAACGTTAGCCGCATATTCGTTTAGTCAATCATTGATATTGCGCAGGTAATGGAAACAAAAACCGTTGCAGAATTTGTGGAGAATGAGGAAATTCGCGACATAGTGACCGCATCAGGTGCGGACTACGGACAGGGCTTTGGTCAGGGGCGACCGGCAGAGCTCTTTCTTGGCGCACAAGGTAACAAGGCAAACACAGGATTTGGTTGAGCGAGTCGGCGGTAACACACGCGCTTTCAATACCCCCGCTAGCCTGCCCGGTTTGCCGTTGAACAATAGCAGACTTAAAGCATGAATAGACTTAAAGCATGAATAGACTTAACGCATAAGTAGAATTAAAGCATGCCAAATTCTCGCATACTCCATTCGGCCCGGTCATCCGGCTTTTTCAGCACATCAGTCAATCCATCGACACGTTTGATTCGGGGCAACAAGCCAATACCGTTAGCCACTTGAATGGCCAAGCCAGGCCGTGCATTCAGCTCGATAATCAACGGGCCGAGATTTTGGTCGAGAACAATATCCACGCCCAAATAACCCATACCGGTTACGTCATAACACGCAGCTGCCAGCTTGAGCATCCTGTCCCAATGCGGTATTTTTACATCTGACAGTTTGTGCCTGGTGTCCGGATGATGAGTCACGGGTCGTCCATGTTGCACGGCTCGAAGGGGTTGCCCGGTCGCAATATCGATGCCGACACCCACCGCGCCCTGATGCAAGTTCGCCTTCCCATCTGATTCATGGGTTGCCAAGCGCACCATGGCCATCACCGGAAACCCCATGTACACAACCACCCGAATATCCGGAACACCTTCGTAGCTGTATTCGGCGAAAATCGGATCAAACTGCACCAGTGCTTCAATCATCGCAACATCCGGGCGACCCCCAAGACTGTACAGCCCACTCAGGGTGTTAGACACGTGACGCTGAATCGACTCCATGCTTATCTGGTCGCCACTGGATTTTACGTAGTTGTCTCCATCATGATGCGTTACAACAAGAATGCCTTTGCCGCCACTGCCATTGGAGGGTTTAACAACGAATTGACGATACTTCTCCAGAATGCGCGGCAGGTCCTTGACCGAGCGTTCCTGGCTGACCACAGCGAGCAACCTGGGTACGGCAATGCCCGCCGCTTCAGCAATTTTTTTGGTTTTTAGCTTATCGTCGACCAGCGGGTACAGGTGGCGGGGATTCTTGGCGGCAATCATACTGACATTGCGCCGGTTCATCCCGAGGATGCCTAGTTCACGAAGTTGTTTTGGTGTCGCCAGCATCGGCTTTCTCTGTCGCCTCGAAGTGCTCGATCATGGGTTCAAAGCGTCGCAGTTCGCTTAATCGGTACCCGGTGTATTGGCCCAGCACTAAAATCAGGCCCAACAGGGCCAGCAGTAACTCGGGAAAATTGAACGTGAGGTGTTCGATGATCGAATTGGTCATGCAAAGATAGGCGATGACAGCAACCAGCAAACTGCCCGCGCCCTGCTTGAATACCTCCCTGGGGCCATCTTCTTCCCACAGAACAGACATTCGCTCTATAGTCCATGCGAGGATGATCATAGGGAAGAAGGTCACCGTTAGAGCGCGCTCAATGCCCAGCTTGCTGCTGATAATACTGAAGATTGCCATGATCAATATCACCACGATTATTACGGCCGATATGCGGGCAACCAACAGCAGGTTGAGCCTCGACAAAAACGATCGAATGACCAAGCCGGCGCCAACAACGGTCAGGAATATCAGCACACCGGCCACCAGCGTGGTTTGAATAAAAGCCAGCGCAATCAGAATCGGCATGAAGGTGCCGGATGTCTTGACACCAATCAGCAAGCGCATGATGACCACGACCAGCGCGCCAATCGGCACCAGCAGAATCGACTTGAACGCATTCTGCTCGGCGAGCGGCAAACTGTAGATCGAAAAATCAATCAGCGCAGCGCCTTCGTTTTTATTGGCATTCAGCGGCAGCTCCCTGGTACCGCGGTAATTCTCAACGATGGAAAACTGAACCGACGAATTTCTGCCGCCAACCACCTCAAGCAGAGCCTGCCCGCCGCGCTGCCACAACAGGAAGCGATCAGGAAAGCCCGTGATTCCGGTTTCCAGATTAAAGTATTCCCAGTCGTCTCCGTCGAGAACCTCAACTCCGTAACTCAGTTGCTGCCGGCGCCGTCCATCTTCCAGTCGAAGGCCGCTGATAACACGTGCCGCGATGCCTTCCATCGCCAGCAACTGTGCGACAAGCACCGCCAAATCCTCATCCGATTTTGTCTGGCGACGCAGCATGATGACATTCTGGCCGGGCGCTTCCGCATTGAGTGCCAACAACAGCTGTGACGTGAAAGTCCTGTTATTGGCGGAAATTTCCCGTATCTGATCCAGTAAGGATATCGCGGCTGTTTCCAACGGCTCGTCAAAGCCGGGGTACTCAATCACCGGCACATTGGCAGAGTCAACATCGATGATTGACCGATTCTCGTACACTTGAATCCGGTAGTAGAGGGCCTGCTGCCCGCGGGCATTACGTTTGCTCCAGACACCCCGACGCATGGAGCCGCTGGTTTCCTCAATGAACCCGTAGCCGGAGGACGCCGAGTCCTCCTGCAGAATGCTGATTTTGGGTGACCGCGACGGCAGCGCAAGCGATGCGACCACAGATTCGTTGCTGGCCAGGAAATTGACTTCGGCTTCAATGGTCCATACCGCCTGCTGATTGCCCGGAAACATGGGGAAGCCCAGCACCAGGTTTTTGTACAGCGCCATTCCCAGTCCGATCAGAACCAGAACCGCGGCCGTGATATAAACCTTGACTCTAGCGCTCATTGATTATGTGCCATTAACTTGGTGTCTCGATAATGCAAGGTCTGAGAGCCAGTAGCACCTTGACCCTACTTGGAACGTCCCTGGTTTCCGGTGTTCGCTTTAACCAGCTTTTGCTTGCTAACGTCAACAATCGCCAGGTCCCGCAGCAAATCACGACCTATGCTGACTTCACTGAACTCCGCGTCATTGTCCTCAACCAGGAGAAACTCGGTGGTTTCGTTTATGCTGCCCAAACGCACGCGCATTTCCACCACCGGGCGCTTCTTTGCTGAGCTATTGAGTGATGATGCTCTAAGGCGCTTTTTCAGTGGTCTGGTGATCTCGACTCTGTCACGACCCGCAGCGGGCACAATGGAAAACCGCACATGCGGCTCACCATCGCGCTCAAACTCTGTCAATTGATACACGCCCAGGGTGCAGCGCCTTGATCCGGTATCCATGGACGCAAGGAGTTGGATCTCAGGAGGATCCAGCGTTAATTGTTCGCGCGCACCCACCAGCAGAAACTTCGAAGGAACGGGTGGCGGCAACCCTTGGGGAACGACTTTCCTGACTGCCTTTTGCCTGGACTTTAACTCTTCTTCCGCACTTTTTAGTCGCTCTGCTTCCCGCGCAATGTCTTCTTGTTGCGCGGTCAGCGTGGCAGCGAGAGTCTCGAGTTCCTCGCTGCGCCGGGCCAGCTCTCCTTGCTGCTCTTCCACGGCCAATTCCCTGGCTTGAATTTCGGCTTGCAGAGCAGTTCTCTGCTGCTCTTGCCTGGTTGTGGTACAGCCAGCCAGCAGCACACCCAGCAACGCGACGCGGCAAAGCTGTTCGTACACTCTTTTTACATGCATTTCGCTCAAGCTGTCTACCGTGAGTATAAATTAGTGCAAACCAGTGCTTGCTACAGGGAACTATATGGATTTACGCCTCACTCCACAAGCACCAAGCGGGCTCGTCGGACACGTTGAGCGGCTTTTTGAGGAAATTCAGGCTGTTCTCACGTGTCATTAGTTTAGGGCAATTAGGGCGCTACGCATTGGCCACCGTCCAAAGCAGGTAAAGCACGTAGCCGCCGCATAATATCGCGCCCTCACGACGATCAATTCGCCATCCGGTCCAGGAAAACACGATCAGCAGTGCCGCAGCAATAACCATAATCCAGATATCGAAGCGGACAATCGAATCTGCAACCTCCAAGGGATGCAATAGCGCGGTCGTGCCCAGAATACCCAGAATATTGAAGATATTGCTGCCCACAATGTTGCCAAAAGCAACGTCGCTTTGCCCTCTGCGTGCGGCGATCACAGATGTGACCAGTTCGGGTAAAGAGGTGCCAATTGCGACCACAGTGAGACCGATGACGACATCGGAGACGCCAAGCTGCGTGGCAAACGAACTCGCGCCCTGCACCAGGAGCCGTGCACCCAATATCGTCACACCCAGACCCATCAGAAACTTTATTGCCGACAACCAGAGCGCATCTTCCTCTTTCACGGGCAGCAAAGCAGCTTCCGCGCTATACAACTCTGCCGCTGATGTTTGCGCCTTACGCTCGATAGCGATTGTCACCAACAGATAAATGAATAACACGAGCAACAAAGCGGCGCCAGCGAGAGCAGTAACCGTGCCAAGCAGTACGACAGCAAGACATAAGCCGGTAGCGAGTAGCAGTACCGCGCCATCACGCTTGAGAGCCTCCGGGTTGATGACAATCGGGGTTAGAAAAGCCGACGCACCCAGAATAAGCAATATATTAGCGATGTTGCTGCCAACCACGTTGCCCATCGCAATGCCTGGCGAACCGTAGAATGCGGCCTGCACGCTGGTGAACAGCTCTGGCAGCGACGTTCCAAAACCCACCAGGGTCAGCCCGATAATCATCGGCGACACTCTTAGATGCGTGGCAATCGATACCGCACCCAGTACCAGATAGTTTCCGCCAAGCATCAGGCACAAAAAGCCGGCGACGATCAGCAGCGGGTCAAGGAGCGCGCTCATTGGCCGCGTTGCGCCACTTGCACGGGCAAGCGGACCTCATAGGACAGTCTCCCGCTGAGTAAGATACCAAGTACGCTGATCGCCAATTCGGTTCAGCCTGAGAAGTACTGATTGAGCATGGAAAACCTAGTGTCCCTTATCTGATCAATTCGTGCGTGTATCCATTCAAGCTTGCAGTTAATGTCGACGCGTTCTGAATCTATGATTAAGCGGGCAATGTGCGTGTCATTTGCCTACAAACAACTGTTGCAGACAATGCGGCTATTCGAATCTTTATTTGTCATTCGCGTATTCACACTACTGTTAGCGAAACACTTTGCAGTATTCGTTTTAGCACCTTCTGTTCTCGACAATCATAGACCCACTACAGTGGCAGTGTGAACGACCGGACCTGTTGGTAGTCCAGTGGGTGACCCACCAATCGGTTCGATACTGATTGCCAAACCTTTGCTTTCTTTCAATAAGGCCAACAACCCAGGTGGTATCTGATGACTAACGGTATTGCCTGACACAGGCAGTATGCCGATCGAACGCGGATCACCGGAGGTTGGCAGCATCCACAGCTCAAACACTTTATCCACTTCGGCTGCTTGCGCATTAATGGCTCGCGCTGTTAGCGCTCCTGACGTTAAATTGGCGCTGATTAACCAGAGCGGATCATTTCCCTCACCCACTACGGCTATATGATCGGCATTGTCAGTTGTTGGTATTGGACTGAGACCAGAATCGGTAGATGTAATCAGCAACACGGCCATCACTACAGCCGCGAGACTGGCCGCTGCACTCCATAAATGCCAGAAAGTGGAACCAGATGATTGCTTTTTATCATTAAATCCCAGTCGATCACCGATGCGGGTCCACACCCTCTTCGAAGGTTCCAACAGGGGTGTTGTCGAGGAAAGATCAGCGAGCCGATTTTCCCAGCGCCAGACCGCTCTTCGTATATCGTCGCGGTCTATGAGCAAAGTTTCCAGGCGTTGCCTGGCCTTACCGTGCAGGGTGCCGAGCACGTACTCGCTCGCCAATCGATCAACAAGCTCGGGATCGCGGATATTCATCTTTCCAGGCAATCCTTAAGTAATGCCAGTCCTCTTCGAATTCGGCTTTTCACTGTACCAACCGGCAAAGACAGTAGCTTGGCCAACTCCTCGTGCGTCCAGCCGTGCACAAATGCACCAATAATGCTCTGTTGCTGTATAGCGGCAAGCCGTTCCATACACTGCTGCAATACCGTGTTTTGCTCCAGCTCTCCGCTATTGCCGGCAATCGTTTCGGGCGGCCATGAGTCCGCAGACTGCACCTCGCCACGGCGTTTTTTAGCACGCAGAATATCCAAAGCGCGATTGCGGGCAATTCCGATGACCCACCCGATTACCCTGCCCCGCTCGTAGTGATATTCCCCTGCGCGAGACCAAACTTTCACGTAGGTATCCTGCAATACATCTTCGGCCTGAGCGCGGTCTGACAGCATGCGCTGCAAAACACCGAAAACAGTCGGAGACGTTGATTCATAGAGCGCTTGAAAGGCAACTCGATCGCCGTGTACTGTACGTGCGACTAATGTCTGCAGTTCATTTTCGTTCAAGTTCGATCACTCATGTTTTTGCTTAGCCAGCGCCAGCTCTGTGCGCGCAAGTAAGGTCCAGTCCTCTTTCTCTTTTTGTAGAGTCGCATTTTTGCTCGCAAGTTGATAGGCGATTTTTGGTTGTTCGGCAATTTCCAGATAAAACAGCGCCATTTCTCTCGCGTGGCGATAGTCTCCAGCTTCGATCCACTGCGAAAAACGTTCATCTAATAGCTGCTTAGTAGCAGCAACATCTACACCAAGCGATTTTTCGGCAAGCAATCTACGAACCGCGAGTGCCGGCACTGGATTGGACGCGTCAACGGCAGTAAGTACTTCTTTGTGGTGGTTCTGCGCTAGCAGGCTGTCCAGCAATGCCGCACGGGTTTGAACAGCTGGATAGCGAGCTATTGACAGTTCGTACCATTCTACTGACGCCGGCCAGTTCTTCAGGCTTGCAGCTAAGTCACCGAGTATTGAATACACCCAGGATTGGAGGCTGGTTTCCAAAGAATGAACAGGTATCCGACTGAGCTTCTCATAGGCTAGCTGTTGTTCGGCCGTTACAGTAAGTAGTCGTGCGGAGCAGGCGAGCGCAACAATAGGTGATACGGTCAGAACCAGCTGCCGGCAAGCAGCTCGCGCCGAGCGACTATCTCCTTGCGCCATTGCTGTGCTAGCCATCAGCATCCATGCCTGCCCATTGGTGGGTTCTACCTGTAGTATTGAACCAAGGAACTCTTGAGCCAGTGGAAACTGGTGACTCGCTTGTGCCAACCATGCGGCCGACAGTAGTGTGCGAGAGCGCGGCTGCGCCGATTTAAGTTCAGCGTCTATCAATGCCCATCCCCTCTCCAGCAGCTCATCATTGCCGGTCAGCGAATAACGCTGAATCAGATTGTCTACAGAATCTTGCGTGCCCTCTGAATTGCTATCCAACAGCTCATGGTTCCGCCCTCCGTGTACGGAGTGAGCCGTCGCTATGTTGGCCAGCAAACAAAGCGCAACTACAAGCGCTTTACTGCAGCAGGTCGGCGAAATCATCGTTTCCTGCATCCTGTTCAAACACTAATCCATCGACGGGTATTGGTTCCGCATTTAAGTCAGAGGCAAAAAGATCTCTGACAAAACCACTGAGGGAAACTGTGGCTTGCTCTACTGTGAGCAAGAAGCTTGTTTCACTGCTGCCGCCATCCGTATCGTCTAACATCAAAGTTATGGTTGCCATGCCCGTGATATCCTCAATTGGAGTAACAGTTAATGTACGATTTTCGCCACTGCCCCCGAAGCTGAACGAGCTTTCGTTCAGTAGATCGGGGTTGTCACCAGACGCCGTCAGCATCAGATTATCAGCAGCTGTCGTGTCATCGCTAATGGTGATGGCCAGCGCATCGCTACTGGTACCTGAGTCTATAATCTGGTCCTCTAGTTCGGAGATTTGTGGAGCCTGATTCGGCAGCGGCGCAGGCATGAACAAAGGTGTATCGTCATCGCTATCAAAGCAACCAACGAGCAGCGCCATAAGCAACAGTGCAATTATTCGAATAAACATTCTCTGTATACTCCTCTAGTCGATTGGCGTTGGAAGCGGCGCACCTGACGGTGAACCGGGATACGGTGTTAACAAATACGGGAATGACTGGTTAAGTTCAGTTGCGTCCAAAGGAGCACCATCAGTCAACGCGGTGTTACCGATTGGCGCATCCTCTGGCACGCAGAAGCCGAGGTTTACTCCGGCGCCCATCTCCCCAAGGGGCACATCGTGGCACAGTGCGCCCATGACCACCCGAAGAGCAATATCAACCGTATCGTCACCCGGCCGGCGGCCATTCGGGAAGCCTGCAAGGTCCCCCGCTGCTACGCCAAGAGCCTGTTGCATTGCTCTGGGCGTTGCGGCTATCGATGTGTTCAGTCGCAGCATTTCACCTGGTGTTGCAGATGGAAATTGATTCACACCTTCGAAACCGGTTAGAAAGGCGGCCACCAGATCATTCCTCGGAAAGTTGCTTGGTGCAAGATTCTCAATCATTGCACCTAATGTGGAATTGACCGCATCTCTGAACAATAAATCGATTATGGCTGGGAGCACAGGGTTAGTAACAAAGTTTAGAAACTGCCCGTCACTATTGGGTTCACTGCTGTTAAATCGGTTTTTCTGGTCGTAGCCGATCACCAGTTCATTAACCAACGGCGACCCAAGGCGCGATACCTGCGTCCAGGCTCCACCAACTACTTCAGGACGATCAAAGCTCGGGTCTGGGTTCAATATTGTTGCCTGTCTGAGACTGGCAGTACTCCAGGCTCCCACAACGTTTGCATCACCTGATAGACAGTCTCGATGAACCTCCAATGCGATTGAGGTTACGTTGTTTTTAGCCAGCTCGTTCCTGGCCGGATCCTGGGTGACTCCGCCAGGGAAGCCGCCACCATCGCCTGCACCCGGTGCGCTGTCACCATCAACCGGCACAAAATTGACCAGGTCGAAAACTTCGCCCAAGGCCAGTTTGAACGCTTCGTGGCGTTGACCAACAAACACCCTGCCAGTCTGTTCGCAGCCAGGTACACTCACTTCAGAAATGAAACTGCGAGCATAGGTCTCATAGTTACCGGGTCCATTGAACGTTTTTTGACCGGAGTAATCGAATGGCTTTCGGAATGTGCTAGCACCATCGCTGGCGGCGGTGACGGCTTGAACAGTACCTGAGCGTCGATCGCCTGTGACCAGGTTCACCGTATAGCTTTGTGAATGGTTAAGACCTGTTTCACTTCCCGGCATGATCCCACCAATATTTCTTAGTACTGTGGTCACCGAAGTACCATTGATATCCAGGGGGATAACACCGCCCGCTGGCAGGTTGTTGCTGAAACGAAACTGGAAAGTCAGGTCTTCGTTGACGTCACCGTCATTGTCGATATGAATTTCGTACAGGGCATTTGGGTCAAGCGGGAAGTAGTTGGGCCCACCGTATGGAGCTTGCAGCGGGATGTAGTTGGCGATCATCGTTACGTAATTCTCTCGACCGGGTTCGTAACTCATGAACATGTAAAAGTCAGTGCCGTCTACCTGGGGGTTTTTCGTAATATAAGGCGCTTCGCGGTGACTGGATGCGTAGACGCCAACGGAAAGAAGAACCGCGGTTGCCGCGATAAATTTGCTCATTCTCATTATTCACTCCTGGGTGGTGTACTGGTCTCTTAATAGCGGTACGCCCGGACTGAACAATTAGATGCATTTATTTTTAACTTTCTTTTTTTGCAGCCTCAATATCCGAAAAAATTGGATACCGACCGATTTAGAACCAGAAACGAAACGATTTGCGCTTTCAACAGGTGCGCGATCGCTGCCCCAGAGGTTTTTATCTCAATGCTTTAAATCCCTGCGAAGTTAGCTCATGTCGCGACTACATCCGGACACGCAGATTCCTGCGCTTCTGCGCAAGCACTGTGTATGAGACTGCTTGAGGATATGCCGAATGCGAGGCGAAGCACGGAATTAGCCGCCAGCCACCTGCGCGACAGCAGCATGACCGTTGAAGCGGTTGCAACTTTATTGGGTTACTACGACAGCGCCGCTTTTCGCAAGGCGTTTCATCGATGGTACAGGCAGAGTCCTGCGGAGTATCGCGACTCTGTGCTTTGAGACAGGATTCGCGCGGAATCCAGCGACGAGCCGGCAGCAACTGACGAACCACGCTGCGCACTGAAGAAAATGGCGTCCCCTAGGGGGTTCGAACCCCTGTTACCGCCGTGAAAGGGCGGTGTCCTAGGCCACTAGACGAAGGGGACACTGTGCAGCGTCAAAGAGCGCCAAAAACGAAGGCGGTATTGTACATAAGCGCGAACGGAATTCAAGCGTGGAATTGGGATTTTGACCACCGGCTGCCAATATACAAAAGCACTTCCTTGTGCGTTCACCTACACCCTGAGGGCGGCTTGGTTAAGGCGCCTAGTGATGGTGCCGATCGTGACTCCTGCGGTACTTGTACGGCTTGTGATATTGGTACTCAACAGACCAGTAACTGCGGTGCCTGCGCGGCCGCTCATAGCCGTGGCACTGATTACTGTGCCGATGCAAGCGGTGCCCATGGGCATAGTGTTTTGCCCGATAATACCGCTGCCTGGCATCATGATAAGGATAGCCGCTGTGCAGGTTCAGGCTAAAAACAGCACCTCCCTGGTGACCATTTGGGTGAGCCTGTGCCGGGCTGGCAAACAATCCCAATCCAGACACTGTCAGCGATAAGCCAAGTACTAGTGGTTTGATGCTCATACTACCTCCTATGCGGCGATACCGCTTTTTCAAGAGCATCATCAGATTAGGCTTGGTAGACTGAATCGTGGCTGAACTTCGGCGCGGTTTCTGAACCTGAACGGAGGCTTAAATTTACGATGGTTTGCAGCAGAAGGCTTTTCAGATCAAGACATGCACAGTATGCTTAGCCTTACCTGAATATGGAGAGATTTCATGCGAACACTTGAAACCACCCTTGTAGCCCTATTGTTGAGTTCAGCAGCGTCGTTCAGCTGGGCCGAATGTGAACGCCCCGAACGGCCCAATGTGCCGAATGGCAGCGAAGCCACCATGGATGAGATGGTTGCCGGCCAGACCGCGGTTAAAGCCTATGTAGCCAACGGCGACGCGTACATAAAATGCCTTGAAGCCGAAGAAAAATCCGCCATGTCTGGTATCGACTCAAATGATGAAAATGCCGTGGCCGAGGCTGAGGCCGCTAATGCAGAACGCATCAAGACTCACAATGAAGTGGTTGATGAAATGACAACCGTTGCCGCTGAATGGAAAGAGTCCATGACCGCGTTTAAGTCAAAAGACAGCTGATTGTTTAGAACCTGTTCAGGGTTGCCCTGGCAGCCCTGGATTGAGCTGGCATGACCGAACCGGGTTTAGGTCATGCGCCTGGCCCTAAGCGTTCCCGCCTCGATATGCGGCCAGGCTCAAACAGCGTGGATCAATCCTGATCACCTTCTTCCGCTTCTTTGAGGCGCGCCTGGCGGGCTTGCTCTTCTGCCATTACGGCCTTAATTTCTGCCATCACAGAATCAACATCGGCATCATGCGTATCTTCCTCCGCATGGCCGCTTAATACGGAGTGTTCACTCAGCTTGCCATCCTGGTAAAGCGCCCACATTTCCTGAGCATAACGGGTAGTCAACAAACCCGGTGAGAATTGGCCATAGTAGGCGGCTATGTTCTCAACGTCTCTGCTAAGCATCGCTTCGGCGTGGTTGTTTGCCGCAGCGTCCACGGCCTGGGGAAGATCAATAATCACCGGGCCGTATTCGTCAACAAGGATATTGAATTCGGAAAGGTCGCCGTGAACCACACCGGCACACAGCATTCTTTTTACGTACTCGATAACAACCGCATGGTCTTCCTCGGCTTGTTCAGCCGACATGGCAACATCAGCAAGACGAGGTGCGACATCTCCATGCTCATCGGTGACCAACTCCATTAACAACACGCCATCCAGGCAGCCAAAAGTGTCTGGCACCCGCACACCAGCACGGGCCAGGCGTCTGAGTGCATCCACTTCAGCATTTTGCCAGGTTTCTTCCTGCTGTTTGCGACCGAACTTTGAGCCTTTCTCCATGGCACGAGCACGACGGCTGTTACGCACTTTACGGCCTTCCTGATAATGCACAGCTTGTTTAAAACTGCGTTTCATCGATTCTTTATACACTTTCGCACAACGTATCGCAGAGCCGGAGCGAACCACATAGACGTCGGCTTCTTTACCACTCATCAGCCGACTAAGGACTTCATCGATAAGACCGTCATCTACCAAGGGTTGAAGTCTCTTGGGAATTTTCATTATCTGAGCTACCCTGCCTCAGTATGGAATCTGGCGAATGCGAAAAGAGCGCCCTTTCATCTTGCCATGCGTCAGTTTTTTGATGGCGTGCTTGCCAAGCGAACGATCCACCGCCACGTACGACCACTGATCAAATACGTTAATCTTGCCAACATCCTTACCGGTGATAGCAGGCGCGTTCTGTTCCTGTTTGTTGTTATCCTTACTCGTAAGCGCGCCTAAAATATCACCAGGTCTGAGTTTTTGTTTTTTGCCACCATCAATTTGCAGAGTCATCATCTTTGCTGGGCGAATTGAGCGATCAAGCACGGCGTGATCAGGCAACATAGAAGGCTTCAAAGCCGTTTGCAGGTACTCTTCAAGCAAATCCAGCTTATATCGCTCTTTGCGACTGTACAGCGAACACGCCAGGCCTGTATTGCCGGCACGACCGGTGCGCCCAATGCGGTGCGTATGAACCTCATTGTCGCGTGAAAGCTGATAATTTATAACAATATCAATTGCATCAATATCAAGGCCACGCGCCGCCACATCGGTTGCGACAAGAACCGTTGCACTTTCATTTGCGAAGCGTAGCAGTGCGCTGTCGCGCTCACGTTGTTCAAGATCGCCATGCAGGGCCAGCACTGAAAAACCGGCCTTGTCCAGATCGCCGGCAAGTTGCTGGACCTCGCGTTTTGTATTGCAGAAGATCACTGCCGCTCGCGGGTTTAAGTCGTGCAGCAGCAATTGTGTTGCCAGCAAACGCGGCTCTGTACCTTCCTCTATTTCATAAAAACGCTGCTCAATAACGCTCTGCTCATGCACTGATTCCACTTTTACGGTCAGCGGACTGTGCATAACACGCCTGGCAATTTGCTGAATATTGTCCGGATAGGTGGCACTGAACAGAAGAGTCTGGCGCGGAGCCGGGGTTCGATCGATAATTGCGTTTAACACGTCCTGAAAGCCCATCTCCAGCATTCGATCGGCCTCATCTAACACCAGAGTGCTGACGTTCTCCAGATTCAAATACGTTTTACGCAAATGCTCATCAATCCGGCCGGGAGTACCCACAACAATATGTGCACCATGCTCCAGCGAGCCAATCTGTGGCCCGAACGGCATGCCTCCGCAAAGCGTCAACACTTTGATGTTGTGAATACCTCTGGCAAGACGCCGGATTTCTCTGGCCACCTGATCAGCAAGCTCACGCGTGGGGCACAGCACCAGGGACTGAACCCTGAACTGTTTGACATCCAGCTTTTGCAACACGCCCAACGCAAAGGCGGCGGTCTTCCCGGAACCCGTTTTGCCCTGGCCGATCAGGTCCTTGCCTTCCAGTATGACCGGCAGACTTTGTTTTTGGATCGGTGTCATCGTGGTGTACGACAAAGATTCCAGCGTAGCCAGTAGCTCAGGCTTTAGGCCCAGCGTGGAAAATGCGGTCATATTAGATAACTATCAGCAATTAAGTGCAGCAAGCAAGGAATGAGCCTGCCATTACAAGTCAATATCCAGCGGCCGGTAGTAGTCTTTGCCCTGGCTGATGTACTCACCCCGCAGTTTCATAAAACTCTCGCCCGCCGACCCTTCCTCTGACAGAGTCAGGTTCTGCCGAAAATAGTTTATGCTTTCCGGGTGCAGCTCACGCGCCATTTCCCAATAGCGCTCCGCCTTTTCACTATGGCCATGCGAGCGAAACAGGTTAGCCAGCCTAAATGCGGCATTGGCCTGCAAGTGTTCGCGGGTGAATTGACGAATATTACTGCTCACTGTTTCTGCAGACTGCACATGCACACTGTCTGCGCCATTGGCGACCCAGTCTTTTAAAGCGGGTGAATACACATCGGTACCGAAGGTAATCGATTGCTCATCATTGCCAATTTCATGAAGTTGCGCATAAGTACCTTCATCAATGCGAACGATTCGACCCTCCTCGTCTATCCACGCAGCCGACGGCACGTTAATAAAATTAAACGCGCTGCTAATGACGTGATCGGTGTCTACCACTTGTATATACGTGGCGTTCGCCGCATCAAAAATCGGCCCCGCAACCGCCTCACCTCCGGTGTCCTGGGCTGCACTCAGGATGACAAAATCTGGATCGTTAATTTCTTCATAAATACGTTGCCACACGGACACGTCAAGAAAGCAGCCTCACCACGATGACCAGGTAACGATCAGCGCTTTCTTGCCCTTCAGGTCAGCTAATTCAATCACCTGCCCCTGACGATCAGTCACTTTAAACGCCGGCGCCATCGCATTGTTCATCATGCTGTCACGGCGCGATGGCACTTCAGCAAAACTCCACACCCTGGCGCTTGTGTCTGCGACACAGGGTTGGCCAATCAAATCAGCAAATGCGGTAAGGTCAAACCAACGCCTTTCGCCTTGTTCTACAAAAAGAGACTCCGTAACTGGCACGCACAGGTCTTCAAAACACGCTCCCTGTGGCTTGAGTGTGAAGCCATTGATTGATGAAAGATCATCTGGATTGATTAACAGACCGTCTCCTGTTCCGGTGTCACTGAGTGTGACCTGGCGCCCCGCGCACAACACTGTGACGCTGCCTTGCGCGTGAATAGGCCGTTCTTCGAACGGGTGTCGAAGATGCGGGTAAGCCATCATTGCATCGGCCATCAGGATATTCCGGAACTCATTGGCACGCATAGTAGCGCGATACGTTGGCTGGAGAAAGCCTTTGAGCAATGATCGACGAGTCAGCGGCGTCTCAGGGGGCCATTAACGGCGGATGCGCCCCCATCGACGGGGAATGCTCCGCCGGTAATAAAACTGGCTTGATCACTTAGTAGAAAGTACACCAGCTCCGCGACCTCCTCGGGCTTGCCAATGCGCCCCAGGGGCTGCAGCTTACCCAAGGCGCGCCAAGCCTCATCGCTGGCACGATAACTATCGAGAATCATGGGGGTATCGATCGCTCCTGGACAAATCGCATTCACCCGAATTTGATGTTCAGCCAGCTCAGCGGCGGCCGCCTTCATCAGACCAATAACGCCATGCTTGGCCGCCACGTAACCGGCCATATTCAGATCACCCCTAAGTCCTGCAAGTGACGCAGTCATGACAATAGCGCCCCGGGAGCTTTCGATCATGGGCGCAGCAAGCGATTGAATGCCGAGAAACATTGAGCGCAAGTTAACCGCGATGATGCGGTCCCAATCCGCTGCTGTCGTGTCCATGATGGATGCAGGTACATTAAGAATACCGGCGTTCAGAAACGCGCAATCTATTTGACCGTATTCGGCGAGCGTTTGCTCACACAAACGTCTGTTGGCCAGTTCATCGCTGACATCAACTTCCAGCGCTATCGCCTCAACACCGTTTTCCCGAAGCTCAGAGGCAAATACGCTGGCGGCGTCCAGATCAAGATCAGCTATGCATAGCCTGAAATTCTCAGCAGCCAGCCGCAGCGCGGCTGCACGGCCCATTCCCGAGGCACCGCCAGTGATGACTGCTACTTTATTGTTCACACCAGACTCTGATGTCATCGCTTACTCCTTTCTTAATTAGCCTCCTGTAGCTTGCATCGTACATGATATCGACCAGAGTAACGTAACACACGGCGAGTACGAACTTGAGCCTTTTGGTGTTAGTTGCACCAACACGCGAGCGACCGAACGCTGCAGACACCCCGGAATGGAATGCCGTATTAGGCGCGCAATATGAAATGCACGCAGGCTCTGCTGGCACGCTACCCGGGCAATTTGGGCACGCCAACGACTATGAACGAGACCTTATCAATGCCATGGCCATTCTCTATGATAAAAGTGCGATTCCGGATAACAACGCGCGAGATCAAGCGTACTTAAAAGCGGCCAGAGACTTGCACGTAAAATACCCTGAAGATGCCGATGTAGGTGCACTTTACGCGGCCGCCTACATGTCAATTGGACGATGGGACTACTGGGATGCCAACGGTAAGCCGAAATCCGAAACCGCTGACGTAGCGAAGGCATTGGAACAGGTTCTGCACGCAGAGCCTGGCCACCCCGGTGCAAACCATCTCTACATTCATTTGCTGGAAGCCTCGCTTGAGCCTGAACGTGCATTAGCTGCCGCCGACCGGTTGGAGGCCACCATGCCTATAGCGGGTCATGTGGTGCACATGCCCGCACATATTTACGTACGCGTAGGGCAGTACAGTAAAGCGATTGAGAATAACCGCCGCTCGCAGCGCGTGGATCAGCAATTGGCCGAAATATGGGGCGATATGCCCTTGCCTAATCTGGGTACCTACCCTCTTTCCCACAAAATGCACGCGCCACACGCGATCGATTTTATTCGCTACGCAGCCACTGTGCAGGGCAACTACGAAGTCGCTATTGATGCCGCAGAGAAATCCGCAGCGTTCATCAACGAGCAAAACCTGGACCTGCGGGGCGGCCAGAAGCGTATTGCCGCGCCCTGGCTGGTGAACGAGATATTTGGCGAGTGGGTTGAGGATGAAAACAATTACACCGAACCGCCCGATTGGGGCCAGCCAATGCGCCACTACCTGGGCGCGGCACTGCTCGAGGCCGGCAGAGCGAAAGACGCCGAGGCCGTGTATCGGCGCGATCTACGCTGGAACCAGAATAATGGATGGTCTCTGTTCGGACTAATGCAAAGCCTGGACCAACAAGGCAGGCACGACCAGGCCAGTGCTGTGCGAAAAGAGTTCGAAGCAGCGTGGAAAAATGCGACGGTTGCCTTGTCTCAATCCAGAATATGAGCTCAGTTTTGCACCCAGGGAACCACATTATTTGTTGATTGCCTGATGCATTTAGCCGCGTTCTTCGTATACTAAGAATACCCCAGCGTTTAAAGCCACTACATGCCTAAAGATACCCGTATACCCGTCGTACAGATTCACAGCGGTGCGAAGTTCACCAATGAACTCGGCATTACCGCAATAAAAGACGGCGTAAAGGCCAGTTCTTCAGCACAGCAACGCCTGAAGAAACCGGATTGGCTGCGCATGCGCATCAAAGGCGGCAGCGCATTCGAGAATGTACGCAGCATCGTCAAAGAACATCGCCTGGCCACCGTGTGCGAAGAAGCCAAATGCCCCAATATGAGCGAATGCTGGAGCGCTGGCACAGCAACAATAATGCTAATGGGTGATACCTGCACCAGAGCTTGCCGTTTTTGTTCGGTCAACACGGGCAACCCAAAGGGCTGGCTTGACCCGGAAGAGCCAGACAATGCAGCACACTCTGTGCAACTGATGAACCTTAAGTACGTGGTATTAACCTCGGTCAATCGCGATGACCTGTCTGATGGTGGCGCTGGGCATTACGCGGCGTGCGTGCGTCGCATAATAGAGCGTAATCCGGACACAGCCGTGGAGGCCTTGACACCGGATTTTCTTGGGGTGCTGAGCGATGTAGAAACGGTGGTTGACTCAGGTATCGTCGTGTTTGCGCAAAACGTGGAAACTGTGCGTCGCCTGACCCACCCTGTCAGAGACCCGCGCGCCACTTACCAGCAAACGCTGGATGTACTGGCGCATGCCAAGGCGCACCGGCCAGAGGTGTTAACGAAGACCAGTTTGATGTTAGGGCTTGGCGAAACCGATCAGGAAATTTTGGAGTGCATGGATGATTTGCGCGCAGCCAATGTCGATATTGTGACGTTTGGCCAATACCTGCAACCTACTCTGAACCACCACCCGATAGACCGTTATGTCACGCCTGAGCAATTTGAGCAGTATCGCCTGTGGGGTCTTGAGAAAGGCTTTCTTGAGGTTGTGTCAGGCGTGTTTGTGCGCTCCAGCTATCGCGCGGAACAGGTTCTCAACAAGAACAACGTAGGTTTGTAAGCCGACTACGGGCCTGCCGCATCACGCAAGCCACGTGCAAACCCGCGGAAGTAGCAACTAATGGCGATTCGCATTATGATGGAAAAAACATAACATCATAACAGGAGCGCACCGTGGCGACTGCAAGTATCTATTCGAACGACACACCGTTAGACCAGATCAACCCCTCTAACCCAAGCCTTTACGAGCACGATGCGCAGTGGCCTATGTTCAAGCGCTTACGTGATGAAGACCCCGTGCACTACTGCGCAGACAGCGACTTTGGACCCTTCTGGTCGATCACGCGATTTGACGACATCATGGAAGTTGAGAAAAACACCGATGTGTTCTCATCGTTTCCTGCCATTGTTCTTGGTGATCAGGACCCGGATTTCACGGTGGCTCAATTCATTGCGATGGACGGCGCTAAACACGACAGTCAACGCAAAGTAGTCACACCGTCCGTGTCACCTCAAAGCCTTGCGATGATGGAACCGTTGATTCGCGAACGGATCGGCAACATTATGGATGAATTGCCGATTGGTGAAACGTTTAACTGGGTTGATCGCGTCTCGGTGGAGCTCACCACACAGATGCTGGCCACGCTGTTCGATTTTCCATTTGAAGAGCGGCGCAAGCTTACGTTCTGGTCCGACATGGCAACGGCGTCGCCAGAAATTGCTGGTGACGACAGCGTGACCAAAGAACAGCGTGAAGAAGCGTTGATTGAGTGTCTTACCGTGTTCACAGAGATTTGGAATGAGCGCGCACAGCAATCACCCGAAGGAAAATACGACTTCATTACATTGATGGCGCATTCAGACATCTTTAAAGAGATGGACCAGATGGAATTCCTTGGTAATTTGATCTTGCTGATTGTGGGTGGCAACGACACTACTCGCAATTCCATTTCCGGTGGCGTGTTGATGCTGAACGAGAACCCCGCTGAATACGAAAAACTAAAGGCTGACCCTGGGCTGATACCGAACATGGTCTCTGAGATCATCCGCTTCCAAACGCCGTTAATGCATATGCGCCGAACCGCAACTCGAGACGTTGAGTTTCGTGGTAAACACATCAAACAGGGTGACAAAGTGGCACTGTGGTATGTGTCCGGGAACCGGGACGAAACAAAAATTGAACGTCCGGATGAATTTCTGATTGACCGTAACCGGGCCCGTCAACACATTTCCTTTGGATTCGGCGTTCACCGTTGCATGGGCAATCGTTTAGCCGAGATGCAGCTCAGACTGGTTTGGGAAGAGATACTCAAGCGCTTCGACAGAGTTGACGTGGTAGGCAAGCCTACCCGCCTGAAATCTAACTTTGTTCGCGGTATTACCGACCTGCCGGTGGTGTTGCACGCCAAGTAAGAAGCGTCCAATATACGAAGAGTACTCTACTTCTTAACCTGCTTGGCCATTTCCTTAAGACCAACATGGCGTACGTCTTTACCCTTGACCAGGTAGATAACATGCTCTGCAATGTTTCGCGCATGATCGCCTACGCGTTCCAATGAACGAAGCGCCCACATGATATTCAAAACCCGCGAAATACTGCGCGGGTCTTCCATCATCAAGGTTAGTACAACACGCATCGCAGAACCGTAGTAACGGTCCACTTCCTTATCCTGTTCAGCCACTTTGAGCGCAAGCTTTTCGTCCATACGCGCAAACGCGTCCAGCGCATCATGCAACATACCCCTGACACTGGTACCCATGTGCTGAATTTCGGTATACCCGCCTGGGGAGCGGCCCGCTTCAGCAAGGTCAATAGTTTGCGTGGCGATTTTCCCTGCCTCATCGCCGATACGCTCAAGGTCAGTAGACGCCCGTGTTATCGCCAGCACCAGCCGTAAGTCGCTTGCCGCTGGCTGCCGCCGCGCCAGTATTCGGGCGCACTCTTCGTCGATATCAGACTCCATCCGATTGACCGGCTTGTCATTTTCACGTACCTGTTCTGCAATACCACTGTCGCCATCGATGATACTGGTGATGGCATCAGCAACCAGTTTCTCTACCTGGCCGCCCATCTCCAGCATGCTCTTTTTCACGTCTTCCAGCTCTGCGTTGTATTGCTGAGAAATGTGTTGTGAATGTCCACTCTTGTCCATGGGTTCGCTCCGCTTAACCGTACCGACCAGTTATATAGTCTTCGGTTTGCTTCTCGTTAGGGTTGGTAAATATACGGTCGGTGTTGCCAAATTCGATTAACTCGCCAAGGTACATAAACGCGGTAAACTCGGACACCCGCGCCGCCTGCTGCATATTGTGCGTCACTATGATGATGGTGTATTTCGACTTTAAATCGTTGATCAATTCCTCAATTTTCAAGGTCGATATAGGGTCCAACGCTGAAGCCGGTTCGTCCAGCAACAATACTTCGGGCTCTATGGCGATGGTTCGTGCAATAACCAGCCGCTGTTGCTGACCGCCAGACAAGCCCAGCGCTGAATCATGCAAGCGATCTTTGACTTCATCCCATAGCGCCGCATCGCGCAGGGACTTCTCAACCACTTCGTCCAGCACCCGTTTCTTGTTCACACCCTGAATACGCAAACCATACGCAACATTTTCGTAAATCGATTTCGGAAACGGGTTGGGTTTCTGAAATACCATGCCAATGCGTCTACGCAAGCGTGATGCATCCACTTTACTGTCGTATATGTCGGTCCCATCCAGTAGAATCTGGCCTTCAACACGGCAACCGTCCACCAGATCATTCATGCGATTAAAGCAGCGCAGCAGGCTGGATTTTCCGCAGCCACTCGGACCAATAAAAGCAGTCACGCGTTGCTGCATGATGTACATATCAATGTCTTTAAGGGCTTGCTTGTCGTTGTCATAGTACAACTGCAAACCTTTCACCTCCAGACAGACATTTTCTTTCGTATCAGTCACTTTGTTTCAATGCTCCAGGGCTTTGTATTTCTCTCGCAAGTGATTGCGAATATTGACAGCGGAAAAATTGAGAACCGCAATCACCACTACCAACAGCAGTGCTGTGGCATATACCAGTGGTCGCGCGGCTTCTACATTCGGGCTCTGAAAGCCAACATCATAGATGTGAAACCCAAGATGCATGAATTTCTGATCAAGATGCAAAAACGGAAAGTTACCGTCCAAGGGTAACGCAGGTGCCAGCTTAACAACACCAACCAACATCAGTGGCGCCACCTCACCGGCAGCACGTGCCACCGCCAGAATCACACCGGTCATCATTGCCGGGCTGGCCATTGGTAAAACAACCCGCCACAGGGTTTCGGCTTTCGTTGCGCCCAATGCCAGGCTGCCTTCTCGAACCGAGCGGGGTATGCGTGCCAGACCTTCTTCGGTGGCGACAATAACCACTGGTACGGTCAGAATAGCCAAGGTTAACGACGCCCACAATAAACCGGGTGTACCAAACGTTGGTGCGGGTAGCGCTGCTTCGAAAAACAAATGGTCGACTTGTTCGCCGACGCCATAAACGAAAAAACCCAACCCAAAAACCCCGTAAACGATGGAGGGCACGCCTGCCAGGTTATTGACCGCGATGCGGATGGTTCTTGTCACAACACCCTGTTTGGCGTACTCACGCAAATACACAGCTGCCACCACCCCGAATGGCGTAACCATGATCGACATCAACAGCACCATCAGTACAGTACCAAATATCGCGGGGTATACACCGCCTTCGGTATTCGCTTCCCGGGGTTCTTCGGAAAGAAATTCGGCGAGCTTCGCGAACCACGCCAACACTTTTTCAAGCACCGACATTTGATTCGGCAGCAGCGCGTGAACAACTTTAGCAAACGTCAATTCCACTTCCTGACCGGTTACTGTAATGGCGGTAAATGAATCACGCCCAATTTGCGTATGCAGGTCGTTTAAGGTTTCCTGAAGCACATCGTACTTCACAGCAATTTCCGCGCGTGCTTCAGCAATGCGTGCTGACTCACGTTGCCGGAGCTGACTGTCGAGGTTTTCATTCAGTTCAAGAGCGCGCTCGTCCAGACGCAATTGTTCAAGTCGATAGTTCAGCGCCCGCGTATCATTTTTCTCAATGTCTTGAATGGTCTCATTCAAGTCAAGCGCGCGTTGCAAACGCGACCGAAACTCTTCCCACACAGGCTCGGAAAAAACCATCGGCGGTTGTTCCGTCACCGTTACGCCGGCTTCCTTAACAGCCAGTAAATAGCCGTAGAAATTTCCCCACTCCCTGCGCTCAAGCACCATTAACCCTTCGGGCTTTTCAATAGTGCTCATACGCTCGTACAAAAACCAACGAAAGTCCGCGCCTGTCAAGTCGCGGTTACCTGTTTTAATCAGATCACGTCTACGTATGTCACCCAGACTGGGGTCGAGCGCCAAACCCGACGAACTCAATTGCTCAAGACTCACTTGCTCACTATCAGCCAGTTGCCCGGCAACCACCGTCTGCGTACCACTGCGCGCGTCGACGTAGTCAAACTGAACAATGTCTGACGGCCAGAAGTGACCCAGACCGCGTACTGCCAAAATCAGCAACAAACCGACCACCGCGATCACACTCACAGCAACCGCCGCACCGGTTACCCAAATCCATGGTTCGCCGCTTCTGAACCAGGTCGCAACGGTTTGGTCTTGAGAGCGGTACAAGGATGTGTCTTGCGTTTCAGAGTGATCCATAACGCTCCCTCAGTCGCTGTCGAACCAGTTCAGCGATGGTATTAACGATAAAGGTAAACATAAACAACACAAACGCCGCCAAAAAGAGTACGCGGTAATGCGTACTGTCAACTTCCGCTTCTGGAACTTCCACGGCGATATTGGCAGCCAGTGTGCGCATACCTTCGAATATGTTGGCGTCCATGATCGGTGTGTTTCCGGTCGCCATGAGTACAATCATTGTTTCGCCAACCGCTCGCCCCAAACCGATCATCATTGCCGAAAAAATACCGGGGCTGGCAGTAGGCATTATCACCCGTAGCAAGGTCTGCCAGGGTGTTGCACCCAATGCCAAAGAGCCATTAGACAAATGCTTGGGAACTGAAAAAATGGCGTCTTCGGCAATGCTGAAGATTGTTGGAATAACCGCGAAGCCCATTGCCACACCAACTACCAGTGCATTACGCTGATCAAACGACACACCAAGATCATTGGTTAGCCAGGCCCGCGCATCGCCATCGAAGAACAATAACTCCATGGGCTGGCTTGCGGCAATACACAGGTAGGACAGCACCAGCACCACAGGGATCAGCACCGCCGCATGAAACCCGTCCGGCATTGATTCGCGAATTCGAATGGGTAGCTTGCTCCACCCGAAGGCAACCAGCACAATAGCCGGTGGCAGAAAAACCAGCATCGCGAATATAGCCGGCAGGTGTTTTTCAACAAATGGCGCCAGCCACAAGCCGGCCAGAAAGCCGAGAATCACCGTTGGCAGCGCCTCCATTAATTCAACCAGCGGCTTAATCTTCCGTCGCAGCGCCGGTGCCATAAAGAATGCAGTGTAGATGGCGCCACAAATAGCCAACGGTGCGGCCAGCATCATCGAATAAAATGCGGCTTTCAGAGTACCAAATGCCAACGGCGAGAAGCTGTATTTTGGTTCAAAATCGTTGTTGGACGCGGACGACTGCCATACGTACTCCGGTTCGGGGTAACTTTCGTACCAGACCTCATCCCATAAAGCACCGAATGAGGTTTCCGGATGTTCATTGTCAACCGCCCACAGGTGAATTGTTTGCTGACCATCTTCTATCAGCAGCAGGTTTGCACGCGGTGATATCGCTGCTTGACGGACCGCACCTGCGAAGTCAATGGTATCTTCAAACGCTACTCGTGATGACGTGGTATACGCTAACTGCAACAGACCACTGTGGTTTATGATCGCTATTCCCTTGCGCCGTTGTTCGGTCAGAATCGTCGCATTGCCTTGCTCACCAGCGAAAGTGCGTACCTTTTCAAGCCGGCGCTGACCGTCGAATGATTGCCAGAACCACTGCGTTAACACTCCGCTGCTGTCATGAACCAGCAAGGAAATACCGCCTAGCAAGAAACGAATATCATTGACGGTATGGCCGGGGCTCAAGCTGTACTGGCCCGCCAGGGAATCGATTCCGCCCTGACGCACTTTGCTGATGTCATACACTTTTAAGTCATCGGCGTGGCTAAGCACGAACAGATAGCGCTGATCTTCCGACACGATGAGCTTTCGCACTGCACTGCCCACGTCTGCCAGAGTGAATAACTGTTCGTTAAACTCCCATTCTTCACTGAGAAAGTTCTGCTCTTTTTCGATAACCATCAAGTGCAAGGTATCGTTGCTGTCCATCCCTGCAATGGTGGCTTGTGCGTCGCCGTCTCTTACCGCCAGTGCCTGAATCGGATTGGCAGAGTCGGTCAGCACACGAGCGCTGTCGCCTAATGGAAATTTGATCTCGGGAACGATTTCCCTATCGTCGCCGCGGTACACGGAGCGATAGTCGTGCTTCAGCACTTTCACCGTGCCATTAGAAAGCCCCAGCGCAAATACACGGCTTTCATTGCTGGCGGACGCAAAGCTGCTGATAGTTTCAGAAGAGTCCAGCAACGGTATCGTTTTGCTCAACTGGCCCGACTCAACACGCCGAAACTCGGCAAGTCCTGCGTCGTTCACGCGCAGAAACAACTCGCCTTGTTCCTCTACCGCAATGTGCAAGGACTGCCCATCACCGACAATCGGGTAACTGTCTGTCTTTTCTATAGACGCCGACTGAAACAGCGGTGCTATCTCATACAGAAGGTATAAAAAGATAAGCAGAATGGCACCGATAACCGCCAGCCCACCGCCTGCGATTGCATGGCGGGCAAAGCGGTCTTTGAAACGGCGCTTGCGCTGGAAAAAGCTGTCTTTTTCCAGCAGCAGAGATTCACTGGACTGCGTCATTTAAGACCCAGCTTTTCCAGGGTTCGTTCCGCTACCGCGGCTGGTAAAGGAATGTAGCCGTCTTTCAATACCACTTCCTGGCCAGCTTTGGACAGCACCAGCTTGATAAATTCCCCCTCCAGTGGAGTCAAATCTCTGCTTGGGTGCTTGTTGACGTAGGTGTACAAAAAGCGGGACAAGGGGTATTTGCCCGCAACAGCCATCGCCGGTGAAGCCTCAACAAAATCGCCACCGTCTCGCTTGGCGATCGGCAGTGCGCGCACGCTAGAGGTTCGATAACCGATACCGGAGTAGCCTATGCCATTGATGGAGGTTGATACTGATTGCACCACTGAGGCTGAACCCGGTTGTTCATTCACCGTGTCTTTGAAATCGCCCTTGCACAATGCAACTTTCTTGAAGTACCCGTAGGTGCCGGATACTGAATTTCGGCCAAACAGCTGAATGTCACGCTCCTGCCACGCGCCTGTCAAACCGGTGCCACCCCATTTCGGGATATCCGCGCTGCCACCGCAGGTTCTATTGGAGGAGAAAATTGCGTCTACCTGCGGCAAAGACAAGCCTTTCAGAGGGTTATCTTTGTGCACGTACACCGCCAGCGCATCAATGGCAACCGGCACAGCTGTAGGCTTGTATCCGTGCTTGTTTTCGAACGCTTCCAGCTCGTTGTCCTTCATTTTTCGGCTCATAGGACCGAGATTTGAAGTGCCTTCTGTCAGCGCCGGTGGCGCAGTTGACGAACCTGCCGCCTGAATCTGTATATTCACGCTGGGGTATTCGCGTTTAAACTCTTCAGCCCACAGGGTCATCAGATTGGCGAGCGTGTCAGAGCCTACACTGGACAAATTTCCGGCTATGCCACTTACTTTTTGATAATCACGAAGGTTTTCATCCAGGCCGTCGGCATGGGCAACGGCGCCACCCAACAATAGCAGGGTGCTGGCAGTTGTCATCAATCGCTTAATCATTCCTTAGTCCTCATCATTCACGATGCGTGCAAGGTACCAAGGAAAAATGACACTAATATGACAGTTAACGAAAAACAGGCGGTTTCTTACAATCAGTTGTCAGAGGGCGGACGAATAATTCGCTCTTCAGGAAATAAACAGGTGAAGGTACTGCCCTGACCGGGTGTACTCTCAATTTTTAGCGCGGCCTGATGGCGCAGCAGTACATGTTTCACAATCGCAAGACCTAAGCCAGTACCTCCAGTAGAGCGATGCCGGCCAGGATCGGCACGGTAAAAACGCTCGGTCAGCCTGGGTATGTGCTGGGCCTCAATGCCTACTCCGCTATCACTCACGGCAAGGCTGGCGCCCGTCGCATCCAGCTTCCAGGTCACCCTGAGCTTGCCATTATCAGCCGTGTATTTGCTGGCATTATTGATAAGATTCGAAAACGCACTGTACAGCTCCTCATGATTACCGAGCAATTGCGCATTCGTTTTTGCCTTTATTTCCAGTTTTTGTTCCGGTTTTTGAACACTGACGCCATCAAACAGCGTCACTATCATCGCTTTCACATCGATCACATCGTGCTGCGACCGTTCAATATGCGATTCAAGCTTATTGAGCTGTGTAAGGTCTGTCAGTAGTGACTCCATGCGATCGGCCTGGCTGCTCATTTGCTGCAATGCCGCCTGCCATTCTGAGTCGCTGTCTTGCATGGTCTCAAGATAACCACTGATCACCGTAAGCGGTGTGCGTAACTCATGGGACACGTTGGCAATAAAGTCTGTTCGTACCTGCTCGAGGCGCCTGACCTCGGTAACATCACGCGCAAACACCATTCGGTTATTAGCACCAAACCAGGTAATGCTGACTTCAAGCTGACCGATTTCTGACATGGGCGCGGCAATCGACAGGGGGCGTTCATAATCACCCTCGTCAAAGTACTGCAAAAACTCCGGTGCGCGAATGAGCGTCGCCAGTGCACGGCTCTGATCGTCGGGAAAACGCAAGCCAAACAAACGCTCAGCGGCCTTATTGGACCAGTCTATTTCCCCCGCGCTGTTCAGTAGAATCACGGCTTCTTCAAGCGATGCAAAAGAGTTTTGCAAATGCATGATACGCAGCTCGGCCTGCTCGGCCTGACGAATAGAAATGCTGCGCATGCGATGAAGCTCATCCAACACGTCACCATACTCACCCACACTGCTCGGTGGCTCAGCGTCAGTGTCGTGCTTTAACCACTGGTATACGCGTCGCAAACGTACGATGCAGCTGATGCTGTATGCGAGCGCGCCAATCGACGTTCCGGCAAAGGTAGTTTGCCATGACACGCCGAACAGCAGCCAGGCAAGCGCCGTACACAGCAGCACACACGTAATCAATAAAGCAAGTTCGGATTTTCTCAAGGTCAGGGCACTGACAATCGGTAGCCGGCACCGCGAACCGTCTGCAGGTAGTGACTCACATCAGTCAAGTCGCTGGTATGCAGCGCTTTTCTCAAGCGACGAATGTGCACGTCAACAGTACGCTCTTCCAGGTAAGCGGTATTGCCCCAGACATGATCCAAAATCTGCGACCGGCTGAATACCTTGTCACGGTGCGACATAAAGAACTGCAACAAGCGAAACTCGGTTGGTCCGATCTCAATGCGGTTGCCATCAATGGTGACCATGTGGCTTTCCGGATCAAGAGAGAGTTGCCCACATTGCAATCGGCTTGAATCAGCTTCCGGCGCTGCGCGGCGCAGCAAGGCCTTAATCCTGGCCAGCAATTCACGCGGCGAGAACGGCTTGGTAACGTAATCGTCTGCGCCCGCCTCCAGCCCGGCAATCTTGTTGTCTTCCTCGGTACGAGCAGTCAGCATAATCACCGGAATACTGCGCGTGGTTGCGTCTCTTTTCAATCGACGTATCAGCTCCAGACCACTGGCACCAGGCAGCATCCAGTCAAGCAGTATCAAGTCGGGCTGGTGATCGACCACCTGCACATGAGCACTGTGCACATCAGCGGCTTCCAGGCAGTGGTAGTCGGCGTTCGTCAGCGCCATCCGCAGCATATCGCGGATGGCCATTTCATCCTCAACGATGAGTATTGTCTGGGTGCTCATCTACTCTCATCAAGATTGCCTCAGAACGCGAATTGCAGGCGCGCCACAATCGCATCTCCGTCGTCTTCACCGTTAATCAGCTGATCGGTCTCAGATGATACGTAATTGAGCGACAGCTTGGCATTGCTGTTGATATACCAGTTGGCGCCCAGCGTGATCACGGTTGCGTCACCGCCTTCAACCGTTATGGCAGGATCTGCTTCGGCACCATCCACATTAAACGCATCATACCGCGCAAAGACTTCCCAGGCACCACCGGGGCCAGATGGCTTGATCTTGTCAAAAACGCCGGCGCCGTTCTTGTAGCCGCGATTTTCACCGGTTAATACCCAGCCCAGCTGCAGATAGTAGCCATCCGCTTCCAGGTCGGGCGCTGTCGCCCCACTGACTTCAGAGCTGAAGTACTCTGCCTGAATATGAGCTTGGCCGAACGTGGCGGCTGCCTCCAGGTTATAGCTTTGCTGCTCATCGCCAGACAGGCCTCCAGCATAGCGAACACGACTTCGGTTTGCGGTTCTGTCTTCACCGCCGCGCACGCCCAGCCGTGCGCCCAGGGAATCGAATTCTCCATCGCGCGCCGTGAAGCCTGCACCCAAATGAACTAATAAGTCGTCATCGATAATGGGTCGATAGACTATACGGCCCGTGACGCCGGTATCCAATGCGTTGTCGTCCGCGTCAATGGACTCTTTGTAGACACCCAGCGAATAGCTGATCGCGTCGTTGCCACCATGCAGTTTAAGACCTACGTTGTTGCCGGTATCGAACGCATCGGACGCCAATGCCCGTTCTATGCCTGTGATCCATTTTGAGCTGCCGGTATCGTCCAGCCCAAACCCTTCTTTTTGCTGACCCATGGTCAAGACAGTCATTTTGCCAAAACCATTGTAGCTGGCATGCAATTGGTCAATAGAACCGCTCCCGGTCAGGTTGTACGACATGAGATAAGACCAGTCTTTGGCTTTACCTTTGATTTCAAGACGCGCTCGACGGAACCAGATATCGCTGCCAGTCTGACCTTCAACTGTATTGATTACGCCATCATAAGCGTTGTAGTCGAGCATCAGTCGGCCACCCACCTTGAAGCTGTAGTCGCCATCAGCTGTTGTTACCTCAAAGCCGCCTTTTGTTTTCAATATCAGATCGGCGCCGTCCGAAGTCACCGTGCCGGCCAACGCGGGTCCGCTTATCATTAGACCCATAAAGCCACCAGCCATGGCCGCAAGTACTCGTTGCATCATGAAGTTCCTCTGTGTTGTTTTAAAGACAATTCGATGTCAGTTGTGTGACGCTGGCAGTTTGGCCGCCAAATGTTACATTAAGATGACAATTGATCGCATACAGGCAAATAATTCAGTCAGCACGTATGATCCAGCACTTATGCGCCGGTGTTGCACGTCGAAAATCGGGGTCCAGTGTTTGTCGGGTAATGTCCTGGACCCGTAGTTCGGACAATGCCTCGTTGTGCAATCGGAACTTGCGCTTATTGGTGGAGAACACCAGCTCGCCACCGGGGTTTAGCAGGCGGGCGCACTGCTCAATCAATCGGACGTGATCGCGCTGAATATCCAGCACACTGTCCATCCGTTTGGAATTTGAAAACGATGGGGGATCTAAAAGAATCAGGTCAAAATTGTCTGTGCATTCGGCAAGCCATGCCAGGCAATCGGCCTGAACCAAAGTATGGTCGTAAACGTTTAGGTTGTTTAACAGCAGGTTTTTGCGTGCCCAGGCAATGTAGGGCGCCGACATATCCACGCTGATGCTGGCCGCCGCGCCGCCCAGGGCCGCGTGTACTGTGGCAGCCGCGGTATAGCAAAATAAATTCAGGAAGCGTTTGCCCCGGGCACGCTGGGCCAACAAAGTGCGCACTGGCCTATGGTCCAGGAACAATCCCGTGTCGTGATAATCGTGCAGATTCACCAGTAGGCGAGCGCTGCCTTCACGAACCTCAAGTAGCTCGCTGCCGCGACCGCTGCGCTGGTACTGCGTGTTCCCTTTCTGCCGCACTTTACGTTTCGCAATTATGTGCTCACTGGGCACGCCCAGCACCTCAGCAACGCTGGCCATAGTTGAATCGAAGCGCTGTTTGGCGAGGCGCTCGGGCACGGAATCAGGTGCCGCGTACTCGCTAACAACCGCATGCTCAGCGTACACATCGATGGCCGAAGCGTATTCGGGAATATCGGCGTCATACAAGCGATAACAATCAGTATCGCGCTGCCTGAGTGCCTTTTGCAGTCGCTGCCGGTTTTTCGTCAACCTGTTGATCAACTCGGGGGCTGACTTTGCCCGTGCAAGGCGCAGCGGTTCGGGTGTGTTTACCGCCGCTTGCGTTTCACCGGCAGTTTCTTTGCGGTGCGCGATGTCGAAGAGTCGCAATTGTGCGTCCAGCGGGCCGTTTCGGAATCGATATTTTTTGTCAGAACGCAGACGCAATTCATCGAGCAAATCAATATTGCTACTGAACACGGCCGCGCGCCAGCCGCCAAAGTACTGTTTCAGATGACCACCCAGGGTAGCGTACAGGTTTTCCAGCTCTCTTAACTCGCCTAAACGTTCACCATAAGGCGGGTTACACAGCAGCAACCCGCAGCCAGGTTCGGCACGAACAACCGTAAGATCCTTCACGCGTTGTTGTTGCAAGGAAATGACGTTGTCCAGACCCAATTCGCTAATGCTGCGGCGCGCCATCTCAAGCACAGTTTGGTCATGATCGAAGCCGTAAAAGTGAGCGCGGCGTTTTTCCGATGCATTGGAACGACGTTGTTCAGCATCTTTCAGCAAAGCCTGCCACGTGCTTGCCTGATGTTGTTTCCAGCGACTAAAACCCCAATCTGTGCGCCGTAATCCCGGAGCAATGTCGTACGTCATTAACGCTGCTTCAATGAGCAAAGTACCGGATCCACACATCGGGTCCACCAGGACCGCGGTTTCACAATCCGAACTGCACAAATTTTTCCAGGCCGATCGCATCACAATCGCAGCCGCCAGATTTTCTTTCAGCGGTGCCTTGCCGGCGCTTTCCCGGTAGTGGCGGCGGTGCAGGCTCTCACCACTAAGGTCAATCGATAGAGTGAGTTGGCCCTTTGCCAAATGCGCATTAACTCTGAGATCCGGCCTATGTTTGTCGATACTTGGCCGCACATTCGCCGGAAATTGATCAACAACCGCGTCTTTTACCACCTGAGCGCCAAACTGAGTATTGCGAATAGCGTGCGAGGTACCGGTAAAGTCTACCACCATCGAACCACCGGCATTGATATGAGAGGTCCAATCAATACTGGCGGCCAATGCATAAAGCTCATCCCGGCTATCGATCGTGCCCTGCGTTAACTCAAGCAATACCCGATTGCCCAATCGTGTCCACAAACACAGTCGGTAGGCCTGCGAGATCGTTGCGGAGAAACTGACACCACCAATACCCAGACGGACATCCTGGGCGCCGCAGTCACGAATCTCATCGGCCAACAACTCTTCCAAATACCGCGGACACGTCGCAAAGAATGCCATCAAAGCAATTGAGTCAGACACTCGGCCACTCCCATCGTATATTTTTCAGTGGCCAGATAATCAGCCCGGGTGTCACCACGGTTGATAATGTATAAAGGCTTCTTTGCATCTACCACATACTTGCAAAACCGAAACCCTGAAAACACCTGCAGCGAGCTGCCAACCACCAGCAATCCGGCGCTGGCATCAATCGATTGCTTGATTCTTGCGATGCGATCACGGCATACGCTGCCGCCGAAAAACACGACGTCGGGTTTGAGCACGCCCCCACAATATTGACAGTTAGGTACCTGGAAGCCTGAAACTAACACATCGCTTACGTCGCTGTCGCCATCCGGCTTTAATTCAGCGTACTGTTGCCCAAATCCGGGATTATGTTGTTCGAGAACACGCTGTACATCGGCACGCGGAGATCGACGGTCACAATCCAGGCAAACCACCTGGTCCAGCCGACCGTGCAAATCAACCACCTGTTGCTGCCCGGCACGCTGGTGCAGGCGATCCACGTTTTGCGTGGCCAGGCAATCGATCAGGCCGCGTTTTTCCAACGATGCCAGTGCATGATGCGCTGAATTGGGCTGTGCGGCAGCTACCGCGGGCCAGCCCAGAATGCTTCTTGCCCAGTAGCGCTGCCTTGCCGCCGCTTCTCTAACAAACTCCCCGTGCTGTATTGGCTGACTGGCCAGCCAGTGGCCGCTATCGTCCCGATAGGCTGGTATGCCAGAGTCAGTGGATATACCCGCACCAGTAAGTACTGTAAGCGAGCAACCGTCCCTCAGCGTTTCACCAAGCGCAGAGCGTGTCGTGTTGATGCTGCGGTGAACATCAGTCATTGCGCAAATCACGCGTGACGTTGCCCGCCGTCGAAAAATCGCCCATGTAAGGTTTGAACTGCCCGCTTTGTAACTCGACATAAAACCGGCGAATGTAACTCTCCATAACCGGATAGGCCAATTCATTCCAGGGAGCGTTGTGCTGTTCGAACAAGCCGACCTCCAGCACTTCATGATTGAGCCGGAAATCCATGTGTTCAAGCTCGGCACGAAAAACGATATACACTTCGTTGGTATACCGCAGCGTTCCCATGGTGTACAGCTCAACGCTGTCGGCGCGCGCGGTGAGCTGAGTTTCCTCGTACAATTCCCGCAAGGCGCCCTGCTCCAGCGATTCATCGCATTCCAGAAACCCGGCGGGAATAACCCAGAAACCTCGCTGCGGCTCCTCAGCTCTCTTCACCCAAACCAGTTTCTGCTCAAAGTACGCAAGGCATGAAACGATCACGGTGGGGTTGATATAGTCAATATGCCCACAATTAGAACATACCTGGCGTTCGCGGTTATCACCCTTCGGTATGCGGTTTTCCATTGGCTCACCGCACTCACTGCAATACCTGGCTATGCGACACCTCCGTTAAACCCGCTGACAATTCCGCACCTAAAAATGAGCAGACGGCCGCCTTGCGAATACTGTGATGGTATTTCAGTGTGATAGACATTCATCTGTAAACTGTTGTGTTGAGCTCCGATTCAAGTGTTTAAAACGCAGTTGCTTTGCTAGTATCTACATTCGCTATTTCAGTATTCAACGGTGAACTATTATGAGCAAGGGTTTTTTAGTCAACAACGCGCGCGTTCCAGTCGGCAAAATGGTGTTAGTGGCCTTGTTGACCACTGTTCTGACCGCGTGTGCCGGCTCACCAAACAAACGCTCGGCGGGCGAAGTACTGGATGATACGGCGATTGCTACCAAGGTAAAAGCCTCGTTGCTTGCCGACGGGGTAACCGATGGACTGGACATTGATGTAGACGTTGACCGAGGTTCAGTGCGGCTAAGCGGTTTCGCCGATTCCGAGCAAGAGATTCATCAAGCTGGCAAAATTGCCAGAAGCATCAGTGGTGTACGCTCGGTTGATAATCGCCTGAGTCTGGCGGAGGGCAAACGAAGTGCCGGTCGCTACGTGGATGACAAACTACTGCTGGCCAGGGTAAAAGCGGCGCTCACCAAGAACGCTGATACCAGCGCGTTTGAGATCAATGTAGAGGTTAACCGTGGTGTGGTCAGCTTAAGTGGCTTTGTTGACTCGGACCATGAGCGCAGCTCAGCCGAAAAAGTGGCCACGGGCGTTGCCGGCGTTGCCAAAGTGCTGAATAATTTATCTGTGCGCTGACGCATACTTGGCGGGCAGCAGCGCCATTAAATCCATTACTGGTTGCGCTGCTCCGCGGCATAGGCTGAGAAACCGATCACGCCGGTCCACTGGCGAATACTCTGCAAACTGCTGTCCGAGCGAAACCGCGAATCAAGCCAATCGTAAAATTCTTCAAAGCTTGACCGGTAAGAGCTGTCCAGATTCGCACTCGCCCAGGCAAAATTATTCACCCAGAACCAGCCGTATGCCTCGGCATCGCGCCATGAATTATCCAATGCGTAGGCAATCTCATAGCCACTGGTACTGTCACCACGCATATGGTTTGCCTGAAAAAATCGAAGCGCAGTATCAATCGCGCTGCGGGTCCTGTTCGCCAAAGCCGCGCTGAGATGGCCGCTTTCATAGGCGATAATCAAGCCCTCTATGGTCTGGCCGCCCCATACAGGTTGATCACCGGGAAGCTGACCGGTTTGTTCAATTCTGGCCACCGTGTCGGACACAAGGCTATTGAGCAATTCAACGTAGGAGGTACCGCTCGCCATATGCGGGTAGCCACCCGCTTCCAGCCGGTCGTTGTACCGTGTTCCCTCGGGAAACTCTTCCGCGCCGTAATACAAATTGCGCAGTGCCCAGCCAAGAATGCGTGAATGGTCGAGAGTCCACGGGCGACGCGTTAAGGAGAAGTACGCGGAATTATCAATCACCATCTGCGCAATCTCTCTAGGCCATTGTTCACCGGTTAAATGGCTGTACAACAGCAGTGAGCGGCTGTGATAGTTGTACTCCGGAATGTTTTCCTGACACCAGTGGGTACCCGCGCATTCGCCTTTGCGAACACCGGCCCCTGAGCGCTTTTGCGCGTACGGTTCAAACTTGGCAATCTGAATGTCCATGCTGTTTCGAACAGCAGCCTGCGCGCGATTAAACAGGTACTCATCACCTGTCTGAGCCCAGGCGTTCAGCAGACCCATGCCAAGGTCATACTGCAGCGACCCCCAGTTCTGATAGGCGTCGCCGTTCAGGAAATAAGAGCGCCCTATCTGATAGTCACCCCAGTTCATCAGACCGTAGTTGCCATTAATCTCATCGTTTCGCTGGATGACCTGCGTGGTCATCGCCTGCAAAGCACGATAAGCCGCGTTATCCACCACACGACCGTCAAGATCCGGCCACCACTGCGGGTATGACACAGCGGGTGTGGCCCGCAATCTGGACGCTAACTCCGAGTTTTGTGCAGCCGTCGTGTCTGCGTTAATACCAATATCGAACGTGAAGCCCACACCCCCAACCAACCTCACCGGGTCCTGAATTGCGTTCAGGGCCAGGGTATTGCCGCCAGTCGTCACGTTAATTGGAAACTTTTGCCAAAAATCCTTCACGACCAAACCGATTGGTGCGTCATCGATCAAGTTGTCTTGCAAGCGCCTGGCTTGCACTACCTGCGTATTTCCGGCGCCATCTGTAAGCTCCAGACGACCGAACACAACTATGTCGCCAGACTCGCCTGTCGCCACAATTTTGACGAAAGATTGCTGGTTCAGAGTAAAGCTACCCAGCGAATTGCTGGTACTTGCCTGGTCGATTGTTTGAACCGTCATACCATTGGCGTGGTGAACTTCAACGTCCACAGCATTTGCAGCCGGATAGGGGTTAAACAGGGGTTGCTGATGCAAGCTCAGGCTAAAGGTGCCTGTTTGACGCGGGTGAATTGTCAGGTAGGTTTGTCGCGAGTTGTCGCGGTCATGCTGAAGCTGCACAGAATCATCATCAACCTGGGTTTGTCGCCAATGAACCTGTTCGTTGGCCGCAACTTCCTGAATACGCGGGTCTGTCGTCAGATTCCCGCCAGAGAATGCGTTTTCCTGGGTGAGCGAGCGATTTGGCACCACCGCTGTGCTTTCTACCGACAGCTGCAAATCTCTGATTTCACGTTGCTGCCAGCGGTTGTCCCAATGCGCCTCGGTCACATTGTCTTCATGACGATCAGTGACTGAAAAGGCCAAGTGTACAAACGGTTGGTCTTGCCAGAATCGGAACCGCGCTACGTACCAGAGGTTGCTTGCCTGGCCGAACCAGCCTTGTTGTTGAATCCAGTCGGGGCCAGAGGCATTGAACTGCGGATTACCAATACTCAGCGTCTGACCATTGAAGCCAACACTTGCGCCTATGGAATTGATCAATGCGGCGCCGCTGCGCGTTGCCCGCATGTCGAACGATTGTTTGTCGACCACAAACTCTACATTACCGCTTTGAACTGCAAATACAGAGCCCTGGTCTTCCACAATGTTCGGCGCCATTGGCGTGTTGCCTGGTTGCGACGGTGGTGTTGTTGGCGTCGTGGGTGTTGTCGGCGTCGTGGGTGTTGTCGGGTTCGCGGGAGAAGCCGGCACATTGGGTGTAGCTCCTGCTTGTGAGCCTCCACCACCGCCACCACAGGCAATCAGTAACACACTGACTGCGGTTACTGAGAAAACTCGACGTAATCGGCTCGACAGCGCATTGCTTATTGTTGGCACATTCATAGAAATTCGATGTAGATGATCATATTTTAAACAAGCCTGCATTTTGGGCGCAACGCAATGCGCCGTCAAGGCTTGCCGTCAATCTGTAAATAATTGATTAAATTCAACAATTTGCGAGCTAAAAACACAGTCAATAGCGGCCTAAACGGCCGTCCGTCACGACCAGCGGTCTAACCGCAGCCAAGTATTGTCGTTAATCTCTCTGCAGCAAAACCAATAGTTTCTGTTTTAAGTATTATTGCGCGCTCGTTAATGGCGTTAGCTTATGGAAGGCGTGCACGCTACCATCTGCATTCACTGATACGTAGCGCTCTCCTGACTTGTACAGGGGGCTGCACTTTTCTTTGCCAATCGAGCCCTCCAACCCTGAACGGATCAACACACAACGCTTGTTGCCAAGCACTCGCCAACTGCCGGTCACCTTGCCGCTGCTCGTTGCATTTTGCCATTGATTGATGAAGCGTCCGTCCGCATACCAATGGTTGACCGCAGTAGTGCGCGCCTCATCCTGAATGTCGGCATCGTCGCGCACATTGTGAAATGCCTGGCGTATTTCCGCGCCTGTCAGGGCTTGCCCCCACGGCGACGCAGCATGTTCATTCCCCTCAGCAGAACTGACAACATTGCAGGATGCCAGTACCAGACAGAGAGGCAAGCACGCACTTGCCAATAAAAATCGTAGTTGCATTGTATTGCTCGCTCTTGGCTGTGGCGCCAGCTAGGTTTACCGTGGCGTCTTCTTATTTTACGGTGGCGCCTTTTTACTTGACGGTGGCGCCGCCGTCCACGGAAAGCAGCTGGCCGGTGATGAATGACGCGCGGTCAGAACAGAAAAAGGCGACGGCCTCGGCAATTTCACTCGGCTCACCCATTCGACCCACCGCTGATGCTTTATTGAGTTGTTTCTCCACGTCCGGGTTTTCATCTATGTATTTTTGCACACCCGGCGTTCTAATTACGCCGGGAGACACGGCGTTAATTCGAATACCCGCCCTCGCCAGTTCTGCCGCGCTGCTTTTGGTCAGCGTGTTAACGCCGCCTTTAGCGGTGGCATAGGGCGTATTAAATGCGTCACCCCGCAAAGACGCATTCGACGAAATATTGACTATGGCGCCACCACCGTTTGCGCGAAGAGCGGCAATCTCGTATTTCATAGACAACCAGGTATTGGTCAGCGAGTACTCGAGAGCAAATTCGAAATCTTCCCGGGAAAACTCCTCTATTGCACCGCGACCTCTGCTCAAGGCCGCGTTATTGCAGGCGCAATCCAGCCGCCCGAAGTGGTCTACTGCTGCTTTGACCATGGCTTCCACCTGATCTTCTTTTGTTAGGTCAGCTTGCACAAACAGCGCGTTCGTGCCGCCTGCTTTCAGATCGGCCGCGGTCTGCTCACCCACCTCTGCATTAAAGTCGGCAACCACCACCGAGGCACCTTCGCGAGCCATTACTTCACAGATTGCCCGGCCAATACCACTGCCGCCACCGGTTACTAATACAATTTTGTCTTCCAGGCTTTTCATTTTATTGCGCTCCCGCAGTAATCACTATGGACATATTCTGTGAGCCCCAGTGTACTCCAGTAGATACCATCACCGCAGCACAACAGAGGTCATTTCGGGTGACGATTTCGTTCAATTAACCCTGGCGTCGCTGTAGCTATTTTATTGACCGAACAAAAAACTTTGCGCACACTCGCAGATGATTCAATCACACTCCATGTCTGGTTTATGCAACTGCTTCAATTGTTCAACGAACTCCCCATCGGGCAGAAAATAATCGCCCTGCTACTGATTGCGGTTGCCGGGCACATTCTGGCCCGATGGGTCAGTCGCTACAGTATCCAGCTCAATGAACGCCAGCTAAGCGAGCGCAAATACTCCAAGCTTCGCACCGTTGTCAGTCTGCTGACCAGCATGTTTATTTTCACCATCTACTTTCTGGTGTTCGGTTTTATTCTGTCTGAATTTGGCGTATCGCTGAAAGCGTACCTGGCCAGTGCGTCCATCATTGGGCTTGCGGTTGGGTTCGGCTCGCAAAATCTGGTGCAAGACGTGATCACTGGGCTGACCGTCGTCTTCACTGACCTGTTTGATGTTGGTGATATGGTAGAGATCGGTGGCCAGACCGGTATCGTCAAACGGGTTGGCATTCGATTTACGCTGTTAAAAAACCCTATGGGGGCTGAGGTTTTTATTCCAAATCGTGCCCTTACCAATGTGATCAATTACCCATATGGTTATGTACGCTGCCTGGTGGATGTCTCGGTACCTGACTCGTGCAGCGGTAGCGAGCGCACTCTCATCGGACAAACGATAACAAATATGACCACAGCCATTGAGGAGCAATTCCCGGCTATTCTGCGCGGCCCGGTGGAACTGGAGGGCTGGACCGAAACATCAATGGGTAATCACTACTATCGCGTCAAGTTTCGAATCTGGCCTGGCCGGGGCCAACCACTGGAGACAAGCTTCAAGAACATGCTGTGCGAATCTCTCAAGCAGCATGTTCCCAAATTCCAGGATTGGATGGTGGCTGTGAACTACCAGGTTGATGTGGCCAGACCGCGCCAGGCCACCTAGTAATGCACACCCTTCATCAGCGCTGCGACCGCTACCTGCTCCGCAGACGGTTCTGCGACCGGCTTGCTGGTATCCAGCGCTTCTAACGCTTTCTTCTCGTCAAACATTCTGAACGGCATATTCATTGTGGTTGCCGCCAGTTTCGGCGCCACCAGATTCAGCACCTGGAAAGCACGCCCCATGCCAGT
Organism: Gammaproteobacteria bacterium; assembly: GCA_030429735.1. GTDB lineage: Bacteria > Pseudomonadota > Gammaproteobacteria > Pseudomonadales > JAUIET01 > JAUIET01. Next base: position 119,494 of record JAUIET010000002.1, on the reverse strand, counting down.
GGTGATGCGGCTGGGCTTATTGATAATCGCATCTACCACCATATCCGCCGCCTCTTCCGGCGTCAGCGTGGGCGCGTACTCATACGCCTTGGTAGGACCTATCATCGGCGTTTTCACAAGCGGCATGTTGATGTTGGTAAAGCTGATATCGCGGTCGCAAAACTCGGCTTCGGCACACCGTGTCCAGCCTTCCAACGCGGACTTTGACGCGATGTACGCTGAAAATCTCGCGGGTGGCCCAACAACGCCCATCGACGAAATATTGATGATGTGGCCTGATTTACGCTCGTTCATACCTGGCAACACGGCAAGACTGCAGCGCAATGCGCCGAAATAATTGATCTGCATAGTACGCTCGAAATCATGGAAGCGGTCGTAGGAATCTTCCACTGCACGACGAATAGAGCGGCCTGCATTATTCACCAGAATGTCCACGCGACCATGCTCTTTAAGTACCTTGCTCATGAACTCGTCGCAGGACTTCATATCCGACAAATCACAGGCATAGGTGTGCACTTCACCGCCTACGGCTTCAATGTCTTTCCTGGCGTCTTCCAGCTTCTCAACGGTGCGACCACAGATAATCAATTTTGCGCCCGCCTCACCCAGTCGCATGGCACTGGATAGGCCAATACCACTGCCCGCCCCGGTAATGACAATGACTTTATCAGCCACGTTACCTTTCAGCGTTTTGTCGATGAACAAATCAGAATCCAGATTGCGCTCCCAATAGTCCCAAAGCTTTGCGGCATAACTGTGTAACTTAGGTACCTCAATACCGCTGCCACGCAGCGCATCTTCGGTATCCCGATTGTCGTATCGCGTGTTCCAGCTGAAGAACATGGTTGCATCCGATGGCATACCAAAACCTTCCAGCGTGGAATCGATAAGCTTGCGAACCGCCGGTACCTTGGTCAGCATCGACACCAGGCTATTGGGAACAAACGAGAATATTTTTGTATCCAGTCTGATCGCAAAGCGCGGAGCATGTGCCGCGTCGGCTATGATGTTAAGCAATTCACCCGAGGAGTAGTGGTCCGGGTTGGTCAGATGAAAGCATTTGCCGTCATAGCCCTTTTTATGCGCAATATGATCCATTGCATTGACCACGTAGTCGACCGGCACTACGTTAAAACTGCCAGAATCGACGCCAACCAACGGAAACCATGGCGGCAGCATATTGCGCATTTTCTGCAAGACTTTAAAACTGTAGTAGGGCCCGTCTACCTTATCGATTTCACCCGTTTCTGAGTGGCCCACCACCGACGCCGGACGATACACTCGCCAGGGTATGGTGCATTCCTTGCGCACAATCGCCTCGGACTGATGCTTGGTCAGGAAGTATGGATGTTCCAGGTCACCGGCCTCTTCAAACATGTCCTCACGGAACGTGCCGACAAACTTGCCAGCGGCTGCAATCGAGCTGCAATGCTGGAAACACTTGGCCTTCATTGCAATTGCCGCATGAACCGCGTTGCGCGTTCCCTCCACATTGGCAATCATTTGACTTTCTGCTGACGCGCGCAGGTCGTAAATTGCAGCCAGGTGATAAAAATGTGCCACCTTGCCGGTCAGCATCTCAAGATCGGCTTTGCGCAAACCCATGTTCTTCTTTGCCAGGTCACCCGTCACAGGGATAAGCTTTTTGTCACTGGCTGCCAATGAGGCTTTCAACTCTTTAAATTTGTGCTTGGATTCTTTTCGGACCAGGCAATACACGGTACCGCCGCGTTCGAGCAGCCGTTCAACAAGGTATTTGCCAATAAAACCGGTGCCACCTGTTACGAAATATTTCATAGTCTTCTCCAAATAATTATCGAGTTTTTATCGTGTAAGGATTGGTACTACGCCATCCATCAACTGCAAACAGTGTATTCGAACCAGCCAGAAGGCCAATTGCGGCAATCCGCAGAATGCACTGGCCTGTTTTGTCAGGCCTTGCGGGCTTTGAATTGCTGCGGCGTTAGACCGGTCCATTTTTTGAACGCTCTATAAAACGTGCTTGGGTCCGAGAAACCCAGTATCTCCGCGACTGATGTTCCTGTGTGCGAGTTGTCGCGCAGCAATTCTATCGCCGCGTCACGACGGCAGGAATCTTTGAGCTTTTGAAATGACGTGCCCTCATCGCGCAAGCGTCTATGTAACGTCGGCGGTGTCGTGAACAAGCGCTCAGCAACTTCTTCAAGGCTGGGGATGGGTGTTGAGAAATCGGTGCCTATCAAGCCTCGAACACGCGCTGAGACGCTGCTGGCAAGCTCATCAACCTCTATCAACTCGGCGGGAAACGTGGCCAGCATGCGGTCCAGGCCATTTTCATTTTGCACCAGTGGTGCATCCAGATAGCGTGCGTGGAATTCCAGGCCGCACCAATCCGCATTGAAGTACACTGGCGCGCCAAACGACGCGGTATAGGCATTGGCGGACCCATACGGCGCGCAATCGAAATGTACACCGATCAGGTCAATAAAGTTGCCCGTTAACCAACTGGCTTGCCTGTGCCACAAGTACATCGCCAACATGCGCCCGGGCAAGCCTGGCAACCAACGCAACTCATCCATCGTGAAGTCGGCCGACGCGGGCACCGCTTGCGAATCAATCTCGCCGAGATCGAAGCGCCAACGCACAGTATCGCCTTCGGTGGTGATACTGAAACTTCGACGCTCTGACTCAAAACGGGTAAAGTAAGTTGCGGCCCTTTGCAGGCATTCTTTTAACGTGGCTGCGTGAATGATGTAAACGAACAGCACGCGATAGGCACTGAGGTGCAACACAGAATCCAGTTCGGCATCATTGGCGCTGATCTCTCGCTGCGATCGCCGCACAGCGGCAATAAACAAGCGGCCGAAGTCCTGCGCACTGATACAGGCTTGTGGGTTGGCACTTAATGATTCCAGATCAATGCCTTGCTCAACGGCTTCATCACGCAGAACACTCTCCGGCAGGCCAAACAGGTCGAGGCTGCTGCGCAGTTGCTGGAATGACATAAATCTGGGCATAGCACGCCACGATATCGTTATTTTATTGCGATCTGCCGCGCAAGAATCGGTCAACCAATTCTGCAGTTTTAGGCACTGGTTCCCAATCGGAACTCCGCTTACTGTGAGCCCATAATACGCATACCCGTTCACAAATTCAGCCCTCAGGAGAGCATCATGGACAAGAATAAACAGGCGTTCGATCAGGCACTGGCCTCGCTGACCCAAAAAGGCCAGGCTTTCGAGGTGGTTCGCCGCACAATCGACGATGTTGACTACACGATGTACGCGCAAACCCCCACCAGTTTACTCGCAGTGTTTCACGAGGCGGAGCAATACGGCGACCGGGAATGCCTGGTTTACCAGAATGAACGCTGGAGTTTTAGGCAGTTGTTGCAGCAGGCATGGTCACTCGCCGCCGCACTCGGCGAGCAGCACAAGATTGTCAAGGGTGACCGTGTTGGCATTGCGATGCGAAATTACCCGGAATGGTTGAGCACGTTTATCGCTATCACATCAATTGGTGCGGTTGCCGTACCGGTCAACAGTTGGGGCAAAGCGCGTGAGTTATTGTTCGCCGTGCGCGACAGCGGCTGCAAATCCGTGTTTTGTGACCAGCAGCGTTACGACGCGATGGCCGATGGCCTGTCCGAGTCGGGTATACAGGCCATTATTGCCCGTGCCGAACAGCGCCCCAACCCCTCGTGCGGACTGACTTTGGAAGAGTTTATTGCCAAAACCGACAGCGCAGGCAGCGCCAAACGGCCAGAGACGGACATCAGTGATGCCGATAAGGCAATGATTATGTACACATCAGGAACCACCGGCACACCAAAAGGTGCCGTATCCACACATCGTGCAATTTGCCAGGCAATCATGAACTTCGACTGCACGGCAGCCGCATCGGCCATGGCCAACCCGGAGTTGATCGGCAAAATGCTCAACAAAGGCTTTGAGCCCGTGCAGATGCTGGCTGTACCCTTGTTTCACGTGAGTGGACTGCACGCGATATTTCTCACCGCATTGCGTGCCGGCCGTAAGATCGTGATGTTGTACAAATGGGATGCCGAGCAGGCTCTGCAAACGATTGAGCGCGAACGGGTGACCGTGCTTAGCGCTGCCCCGTCCATGCTGTTGCAACTTCTGGAATTTCCCGAGTTTGATAATTACGACACCAGCAGCCTGTGCAGTCTTGGTGGCGGCGGCTCAGCCACACCGACGCGCGTGGCCGGTTTAATGAACGAAAAAATCGATGGGCTATACCCCGGTACCGGCTGGGGCATGACCGAAACCAACTCGATAGGTACTGCCTTTACCGGCCAAGCGTTTATCGACAACCCAGGCAGTGCCGGCTTTTGTCATGCCACGGTGGAAGTCAAAGTATACGACGACCAAGGTGAGGAACTGGCACCGGGCGTTGCTGGCCGCTTATGGATTAAAACTCCCACGTTGGTGAGCGAGTACTGGAACCGGCCGGATGCGAATGCCGAGAGCTTTCGAAACGGATGGTTCGACACCGAAGACATCGGCTACTTCGATGAAAACGGCTATTTGTACTTGTCGGACCGGGCTAAGGACATGATTATTCGTGGTGGTGAGAATATTTACCCCGCTGAAATTGAGGCCGCTCTGGCCGAGCACCCGGCAGTGCAGGAAGTGGCGGCCTATGGCGTAGCGGATGATAAGCTTGGCGAAGTGGTAGCGGTTTCAATTGTGCCGAAAGCTGACCACCGTCTCAGTGAAGACGATGTTAGAACGCTCGCGAAACAGCAGCTCGCCGCATTTAAAGTACCCGCTATCGTGTCTATTCGACAAGAACCGCTACCGCGCAATGCAGCTGGCAAAGTGTTAAAGAACCAACTGCGTGAGGCAGTCACCCAGGAGTGAGGGAGCGCGACTGCCAACGATCGAACATAACGCGACTCAATCGGCGAATCAGGATTTCTTTAGTGGCAAGCTGTTGACTGGTTCAACGAACGACAAGCGGCTGGTTTCCAGTGCGTTTTGCACCATCACTTGCGCATTGAACAAGCTGCGCATCACGTGCTGCCAGGTGTAAAGCGTGGCGTAGCCGCTGGCCGCGTTGGCAGAAAGCCTGTGAGGAATGATACGCAAATTGCGCACTTCAGTGGCCATATCGAAATAGTGAGGAAGCATGATACCCACCAGCCCGGCAGTGCCATGCCCAACATCTGTCAAGGCCGTAGCAATATCCCAGTCAACATTCGCACACGTGGAGGTAGTGGGGCCCACCAAGGCCACAACAACCGTATTGTTAGGCTGTATTTGCCCAGCGCTTAGCCACCGTACATAGTCTTTGCGATCAGCGTCCTGGCTACAAAACGGCTCAACGAGGGTACAATGAAAATGCTGAGCATACAGCTCACAGAACGCGGTCACATAGGGTAAGTCCTGTTCCGTGTCGCAGGTGAACAATAAGTTGGGAAGCGTCTCAGGCTCGGCAGAATTATTTGGGTAGCTCAGCAGATGGTACTGACTGGACGAAACACTTGGCCCGCCGGGTTCGCAACAAACAGCGTGGCTGATCCTGTCGGCGTTAACTTTCAGTGTGGTCACTTGCTTATCCTTTCGATTGAGCGTTACGTGGTGTGGTCGCTTTTTTTGTCTTCTTTTGAGTCCCTGCTGTCGCTTTTCGCGGTGCTTTTTTCCTCACACCAGCTTGCTTTTTACCCTTGGTCAATCCCTTTTTCGCCGTCCTGCCAGGCCGTGGTGCTGAACTGGATGCAGCACTGAGCAATTCCTGAAATGAGCGCTCAAGGCATTCCCGGTAAAACTCTGGGTCGGGAACAATGTCACGATCTGCTAAAAACGTGACCGTGATGCGCCCCTGACAACTGAACACCAGGTGAAACGAACCGCAACCGGGGGTCAGCAAGCCCAGCGAGTGATAACGCACCATTTGCGCACCGGCGCTGTACAGCGGTATTGTCGGGCCAGGCACGTTGGAAATGACCGTGCTGATATTCGCCGGAACGTATTTACTCAGTTGGTGTTTTGACCAGAGCTGCGCGGCGCGCTGCGAAATTGCCGGCGACAGCACACCGGCCAGCCGAAGTATTTCAACCATCGGGTTATCTTCATTGCTCGCTTTGGCATCGATTGCGCTCTGATGCACCGCGCGCAGCCGCTCAACGGGATCGGCAATGTTAGTGTGAATCTCACAGAACATTGAACCAACCTGATTGTTGTCGTCCGTCATATCGCGCCGTGTGCGCATGTTCATCGGAATTCCTGCCGCAAGTGAGGCGTCAGGCAGCTCATCATGCGCCAGCAGGTAATGACGCATGGCACCGCCAACAACGGCCAATGCCACGTCGTTAATGGTGGCGTCAAATGCGTTTTTGATGATTTTGAAGTCGTTCAGGTCAAACACTGCAGCATCGACCACACGGTGCGGACCAACCGGGTTATTAAACCGGGTTTTTGGCGCATTCAGGTCAGACGGAGGGATTTCGTCACGCGCTATCGCGGCTTGGTGTTTAACGGTTTTTACTAAAGTACTGGCGGCACCGCGCACCAGGTTGACGCTGTTGCGACCACGGTTAACAACGGAACGGGCAAGTAACTCTGTTCCCGAGGGTTGGCGATCTGCAAACACAACGTCGGGCTCTGCCGGTTTGCCGGCGGGCACCGCCATCGTGTCGTGCAGAGCCATCATAAATGCGTCACCGCCTGCCCCATCAACCAGGCTATGGTGCATTTTGGTGTAGATTGCGAAAGCACCTGTGGGTACATCCGGAATATTGTCCAGCCCTTCGATGATGTAGGCTTCCCACAACGGCCGTGACATATCCAATTGCCTGGCGTGCAAACGCGCCGCCTGGATCCACAGCTGGCGCCAATCACCGGGGGCCGGCAGCGCCACATGGCGTAAGTGAAACTCGACATCGAAGTTTGTGTCCTGCACCCAGTACGGGCGGTCGATTTTACCCGGCACATCCACAACGCGCGTTCTAAACAAAGGCATCGTATTCAAACGCTGCTCAAAATTTGTAATCACTTCCTTGAAGCGAACTGTTCCGCCGGGAGCTGTGGATGGGTCGTAGATACCCAGACCACCAACATGCTGGGGCGTATTAGGGCTCTCCAGATTGATAAAAGCACTATCCAATACACCCAACTGCTTCATACTACCGCTCCAGCCAGGCGATTATTGTTAAGCGAAGGGTTACGGGCAACACCAAACACACCAAATATGCGGCCTTCCTGTACCGCATGCAAACTCATGCTACTGCCCCAATAATCCTGATCAACCGATTTGCTCTGCCCAGACGTACCTCCAATATCGTCCTCAACAACGGCGGCCCCCAGGGAGAAGCACACATTCGCATTGCCAGAATTATTATTCGCAACTGGTTTCATAAGATGTACCTTTCGATCGGCCCTAAAAGGAGTTACTGAATAGACACCCAAATTCTAGCGAATGGTGACTATTTCAGTAGTGCCGTAACTGGCAGTCTTGGATGACCAAAACTGTCAGGGTTGAGAGGTGTGCGATTAGGCCAGTGAATGCTCAGCAAGACTCACTGGCGCGATACAGCTCGAGAAAGCTGTTTTGCAAGCATTCCTCATAGTGCTCAGGATCTGGAATAATCGTGTTGCAACTGACAAAGCTGATGCTTTGTCTTTGCTCCGCCTGGGTCACAATATGGAACAAACCCATCGTATGGCGTATCGGCCCAAAACCCAGCAGCGAGTGTAAAGGGCAACTGGCAAGATCCATTGCCTGCCGTGGACCTGGAACGTTCGATACCATCACATGGAACGGTACCGGTATATCGGTCAATGCCGTGGAGGCAAAACTAAGAGCACGTAAACCCTCTGCCAGCGCACCTGGAGCAACACTGTCGCTGATATCCATGATGGTGCCGCTGCCCATCGTGTTCAGTTTCTTCTTGGCGTGCACTGCGTACTGGTGTATCGCTCTCAAACGTTCCACAGGGTCATGAATATCAGTGGCAAGACCAACCTGCAGCGTTGCCAGCTTGTTGCCGTGGCTGGTGTCCTGGCGCTTCCTGAGGCTCATCGGTGCGCCGGCAATCAGAGATTTGTTCGGCAGCTCGCCGCGGTTCAGCAAGTAAGACCGAAGCGCACCGCTGACAATCGCCAAGGCGATGTCGTTGTACGTTACCCGCCGTACTCGTCGCTTTATGTCTTCAAGCTCAGGCAGCGGTAGTAACACAGACCCCAGGGTGCGGGTACGTGTTACTCGCGCATTGAGAATGGTTTGTCTGTGGCTGGTGTCGCTTCCCTCATACACCGCCTCGTCGTCAGGTCTCTGCAACACTTTCGGCAGCAAACTCGATAAGGTACTGGCAAACTTTAAGGGCCTGGTCCAGGTTTTGATGCTTGCTCTATTCCACAACTCATAATCACTGATTTGCGCCTTGGCAGGACGGTTATCGCTGCCGCCAAGGTCATTGCTGTGCATTGTCGACACCATTGCCGCCAGTGAAACACCATCAATACACGCATGATGTACTTTCAGCATCACGGCGACACTGCCTGCAGGGAAATCAGAACAATCATCCAAACCAGTAATCAGTTCGGCACGCCATAATGGTTTGGATCTATCAAGCCGCCTGGCATGTATGTCGGCAAGCCGTTGTGTGAGTTGCTGCCAATTGCCTGGAGAGGGCAACGAATGTTGTGCTAGGTGGCTGCTAAGGTCAAAGTTAGTATCTCTGATCCAATAGGGTTCATCCATATCCATTGGCAGCGTCTTTAGTTTCTGGGTCAGAAAAGGGATATGCTCGCACGCTCCCAGCAATACCCGGGCCAGCATTTTTTTATCCAGGCTTTTGCGCTTGCGTTTGCCTTTGGCAGTGCCCGGGCCATAAATCAGCACCGCGCTTACATGCATAGGCGCTACTGAACTTTCCTGATGGATGAATGCAGCATCAAGCCCGGATAATTGTTGCACTGCGCGCGCACCTCGCTCCCTACTTTTGGATAGTATACTTGTTCAGAGGCTCGCTGGCGTTTTACCACATGGCCGCGGGCTATGAATGCAACAACTTCGCCATATAGAACAAAAAAATGCCCGAGCTGCGTTAGCAGTTCGGGCAACGAGGTTTTGCTTTTAACGAGAGGCAGGCCAGATAGCAGTACCCCTTTTGTTGGGTGTTGTTTAGTGTCCTGTCCGGGAAATAGCTGCTAGAAATAGTAGCTTGCGGTAACACCAACAGTTCGTGGCGCAGTAACCGTCAGGTTGTTGTACAACGCCGTTCCACCGGCAACGCCTGCTGTGCCATTTGCACCATCAGATGGTCGACGAGCCAGAATGCCTTCTTCATCGGTGGCGTTCTTGACAAACAATTGCGCATCCCAACTTTCACCGCGCAATCCGGTAAACAAGTCCAGCGTATTGTAGCTGTCAGACGAGAAACGGCCAGCGATATCACCAGGCGCTTCGATATCACCACGATGATTAAACAAACCACTCAGATACCACTCACCGAAGGCGACTGGCAGGCTGTAATCCGCTTTTAACGTAAGGAACAGCTCCGGCTGCGGGCTTGCTGCCGTACCGTCTGCATCACACACGTTAAAACGATTGGTGGCGTCAAGAGCTGGCTGCGTTGCATCGGTGCAAGGAATGGTACCGCTGGAGAATTCAACCTTTGAGTAGGTGAACGAACCAAACAGCTCCAGGTTTTCCGTTGCCAGGTAACGCAATTCACCTTCGAACCCCGTTTGCGTGGCTTCTTCAACATTCACCTCAGCATTGGAGATCGTTGCAACAGAACCACCAGCGCCATTGAACGCGGCGAACGTAGGCCGAATCTGATAGTCGTCATAGATGCTGTAGAACACCGCGCTGGTGTACTGGCCGCGACCGTCCCAGATCGACCCTTTCAGACCCACTTCAATGCTGTTTACGGTTTCACCGCCGTAGAAATTCAGACCTGATGTTGGGTCTTCCGGCGTTGGCTGGAAGGAGCCATTGGTGTCAAAGTTTGGTGCACCTGGTCGAAAGCCATGGTCTAGCGTCACATACATGTTCGCCGCATCGCTGAAACTGTGCGACAGCTTGATGGTACCAGTCCATTCCTTAGACTCTGTTGCCCGACGATTGACGCAAGTACCCGCTGGGAAAGTGTCGATCACACTTTGCGGTATGGCTGTTTGATCAATAACACAAGGCAATGCATTAGGGATAACAAAGGCTGGGTCAGACAAATTGTTGTCATTGTCCAGAAAGCCACCGAACAGGAAGTTGTTGTTCAGTCCGTTGATATTGTTCTGGTCGAATATATTGTATCGAACGCCAACAGTAACACTGGTTTCATCACTGATGTGAAAATCGTTGTGCGCGAAGAACGCAGTGGTTTCACTCAGCGTGGGAATTTCCAACAGTATCTCAAACGTACCTGCAAATGGCACATCTGCGTAGTTCACCACGTCTGTTGCTGCTTCTGAATCTGCATAGTAACCGCCAAACTGCACATCCCACCAATCGGTAGGTGACATGCTAATGCGCAACTCGTGCTGAACATTTTTCTTGAACTTGGTGTAAGTGTTGTCAAGTGTCAGGGCCGGGTACTGAGTATTGTCCAGGTCATCATCGCGTGTGTTGTCGCTACCGAAGTCGCCACTGAACCAGCTGACGCTGCCCCAATCGGCCTCATAGTTCAACTGCAGCGTGGCCAGCCAGTCTTTCTTGTAGAGAATTTCGTCTGGCGAACCTGCGATGGAAGCACGATCAGATGCCGTCAATTGAAAATCACTGGCAGGATCGGTTGATTCCATTATCCGCAAGGTGTCGGAGTTTTCAGAACGCATCCAGGTATAACCCAGCTTCGCCGAAAAATTGTCGGTAGGTTCCCACAGCAGTTTTGCACGTACACCTTCACGATTACGCGCTTCATCGTAGCCACGGAAAATATTCTCAGTACCGGTATCTCTGTCATCCGACAGTACGGCCACCCGTGCAGCCAGTGAACCTTCGATAATTGGTACCGAGATTGCGCCCTGAATATTGTAACCGTCCGGGTCGGCAATATAGGAGGCACGAATGTTACCTTCGATTTCTTCCAGGTTTGGATCAGCTGTTTCCAGAATAACCGCACCGGTTGGTGAAGGCTGGCCGTAAAGCGTACCCTGTGGGCCGCGCAGAATTTGAACCTGCTTCATATCAAACAACGCGGCAAACGCGAAATCGGTTTGCGAGCCGGCCACGAAGTAGTTATCCAGGTATGTGGATACACGAGGTGGCGCTGATTGTTGCGCGAAGGTACCAATACCGCGGATACCCACTCCCACGTTGCTGTCGCCTTCGTAGCGAATTTCAACACCGGCGGTCAGCTTACCCAGCTCATCACCCTGCAATATTGCAGCACTGCGCATGGCATCTTCGCTGAGAAGATTAACGGTGAGGGGCGCCTGAGTGAGCGACTCTTCACGTCTTTGAGCCGTAACCACTATCTCCTCTAAAACAAGGCTGGGTTCCTGTGCCACTGCCGTTACTGACGCGTGGCTGGCAGCAATGGCAATTGCCAATGCACTTAGTCGGTGTGCTCTCATGTTCATTGTCCTCGTTATAAGCTTCTGAAATTGACCACCATCGGTGAGACGGCTTGTACACTTGGTACGTATTGTGGCCAACACGCTGGCGCAGCATAAGAACGCAAAACACCATAAAATTGATATTAGGGTTCAAACTTTCTGTAGATTTTTCCAAGTGAAGCAACAACTGACGCCTGCGGCCTATTTTCTGGCGGCTTGTGTGCTGTGATCGCATCACGAACAGGAAGTAGAATGTTGATTCAGAACTGGATACGAGGGTGTAACGATGGCTACCTACGCGATGACAGGCGGCGCTACCGGTATAGGCGCGGCGATTAAGGAAACTTTAAGAAAAGACGGGCACACGGTAATTGTGGCCGACATCAAAGATGCCGATATTATTGCTGACCTGTCCAACGAAGAAGGCCGACAGGCGGCGATTGACGGCATCAGCACGGCCTGTGCTGGCAAACTGGATGGGTTTATTGCCTGTGCCGGCGTGGCAACTCATGTACCGAACAAACAATTGATACCGGCCGTAAACTACTTTGGTACCACAGAACTGGTGGATGGACTTGCCGAATTACTGGCCAGCAGCAAGGGCTCTGTGCTGCTGATTTCATCGAATTCAGCCCCAATGTCAACTGATAGTGCGTTTGTTGAGCTGTTGCTCGACGCGGATGAAAACGCAGCACTTGCGCACGTGGAGGGCATTGATGGGCAAGCTGCGTACAGCGGCAGCAAGCAGGCGGTGGCCCGCTGGATGCGACGCAATGTGAATCGCTTTGCGCAACAAGGTGTGCGAATCAATGCCATTGCACCAGGTTACACGCAAACACCAATGACTCAGGCAGTGGAAGAGAGCGAAGAATATGGCCAGGCCATCCGCGATTTTATGGCAAGTATTCCGGTCGGACGACCCGGGCAACCTGAGGACATGGCCAACGCCGCGTCTTTTCTGCTCAGCAATGCAGCCAGTTTTATTTGTGGCAGCGTTATCTTTGTTGATGGCGGGCATGATGCGATGTTGCGCCCGGATCAGTTTTAGTAGCGCGCCACCAACGCCCAGTAAAAAAGGAAAGAGCCATGCGATTTTCCATGAATTTGTCGTCAGAGCCGAATGATCATTATGTGCCTCTGGCCCAGGCAGCCGAAGCGGCTGGTTTTGATGCCATCACGATTCCAGACAGCATTTGCTTTCCCAAAGAAACGATCAGCAAATACCCTTACAACGCTGACGGCAGTAATGATTTTCTGGACGGCATTCCGTTTATGGACCCGTTCCTGCAGATCGCTCGCCTTGCGGCTGTCACCGAGCGCATACATTTCACTACCGCGGTGATCAAACTGGCCGTGCGCCAACCGGTAGTGGTCGCCAAAATGCTCAGTACCCTGGCAGTCATGAGCAATAATCGTTTGTCGATCGGCGTTGGCTTAAGCCCCTGGGAGGAAGATTTTCAAGCCACCCAGATTCCCTGGGCAAAACGCGGCAAGCGCATGGATGAGCAGATTGAAATCATTAACGGTTTGATGAGTGGCGAGTATTTCAGCTTCGAAGGCGAATTATTATCCATACCGGAAATCAAACTGTGTCCGGTGCCAGATCAACGGGTGCCGCTTCTACTGGGCGGGCACTCACCTGCCGCTCTGAAACGCGCCGCGCGACTGGGCGATGGCTGGGTAGCGGCTGGTGGCGAGCTCACTGAACTCAAAGACATGATCGCAACACTTCATGACCTGCGCCGGGAATATGGACGGGAAGATCAAGCGTTTGAGGTGCATGCCACAGGCCTTGAGGCCTACTCAAAAGAAGGCATCCAAAAGCTGAGCGAGGCCGGTGTAGACCTGGTATTCGTTGGATTTCACAACATCTATTCCGGAAAAAAAGATACGCGAACGCTGCAGCAGAAAATAGACACCGTGAATACCTACGCCGAATCGGTTATCCGCGGCTAGCGCCGCACGCGGGAGAGCCAATCTAAACAAAAATTAACCCTTTCAAGCGCACACTATCGCCGCTTGTTACTGCCGGTTCGGTTTGAGAAACTGGGCCGCATGAGCAAGCGTGCGCGCCAGATTAACCGCCAGGTACCCGTTAAAAAATTTCGCCGTGTAATCAATTACATGAGTGCGATTGGCTTGCAGCCGGATGACGCCCTGGCCGCTGCTGGCCTGAACGGGGCAACGCTGGCCGAATTGAACGATGATGAGCTGCTGCCGGTGGCTGATTTTTCGCGCCTGTACGCAGCCGCCGTAAAGCAAATGCAGTCACTGCGCCGGCCCATACCCTGGGCAGCAGGCATTGGCAGCGATGCGTTTGAGCTGATGTGCTTTAGCCTGATCAGCTGCAAAACCCTGGGCGACGCGCTGCAGCGTGCGGCACGTTTTGACCATTTGCTGTACCCCTTACTTGGCTACAAAATGAGCCTTAAGACCAGCGCCACTGAATTCGAGCTGCATTATCACGTGCGCACGCAATCCTCTGAGCAAGCGTTTGTGCCCGAGCGCTGGGATTGGGCAGAGCATTTCGACGCGGTATCTCATGTGTCTGGCTTGATGGTGTGGTTCAAGTTTGCGTCCTGGCTGGTAGGTCATTCCATTGAGCTCAATGTTGTTCATGTAGCTGCTTCATCAGTATCGCAAGCCTATGATCAAGGCGCACAACGCGTGTTTCAATGCCCGATTCAATTCGATTCTGACACATCCTGTTTGCGCGGCTCGGCCGACGTGTTGGCGCGGCGTTTGGTACACGGCCCGGAATCACTTGAGCGCTTTTTGGAAAATAGTGTGTACGAGCTGATTGCCGCCGGCGATCAACAACGCAGTACAACGGCCGCTATTCGCTCGCTCATCACTCGCGATTTCACCCAGGGAATGCCCTCCTTCAGGGAAATAGCCGATTACCTGCACTGCTCTGAATCAAGCTTGCGACGCCGGCTGCAGCAGGAAGACACCAGCTATCAGGAGATAAAAGATCAACTGCGCTGCGAGTTCGCGATCGAGCATCTTCGCAACCGCAATACCCGCATTAACGAATTGGCAGAACTGCTGGGATTTGCGGAACCAAGTTCATTCGTGCGTTCTTTTAGAAGCTGGGTTGGCATGACACCAAGCGCCTATCGCGAAAACCACATGCATTCTGAACAACACCCGGGCTTGCACTAACCTACATTGTTTCTGAACCCAGATGTATATGCACGCGACGCCTTTCGCTATGGCGAAAGCCGGATGAGTGCGGCATAGTAGTGCCAGCGTCACAATAGATCAGAAAAACGAGGGCGGCATGTCAACTTCCTTTTCGGCCCTGACTCAGGCAGGTCAGATAGGCAATGTTTCGATCAAGAATCGCATGGTGGTCAGCGCCATGGGCATCAACCTGGCCGAGCCAGAAGGCTATGTCGGGCAGCGCATCATAGACTTTCACGAACGCCAGGCCAAAGGCGGTGCGGGTTTAATTGTGCTGGGTGTGACCGGCGTAGGCTGGCCACATGGCGGAAACATGCCACATCAAGTGGCCATCTCAGATGACCGTTTTATTCCAGGGCTGCGCAAAATGACGGATGCCGTGCATCAGCATGGCGCAAAAATTGCCGCGCAGTTACATCACGCCGGTATGGTGGCAACCGAAGACAGCCGCGAAGGCCGCCCCCAGTGGGTACCTTCCTACCCGGAACCACCAACAGGCAGCTTTGCAAATGCCTTTCTCGGCAGTGAACTTGCGGCGATGTTCGACCCAAACGCACCGGCACCGAAGTTGCACGTGATGACCGAGCAGGATATAGACCAGTTGGTGGCGCTCTTTTCACAAGCTGCGGTACGAGCGTTAGCGGCTGGCTTTGATGCGATTGAAATACACGGTGGCCACGGTTACATCATCTCTGAATTTTTGTCACCGCGAACCAATAATCGCGATGATGACTATGGCGGTAGCCTGGAAAATCGCGCGCGCCTGTTGATACGAATTATTCGCGGCATACGAGAAGCGGTAGGCAATAAGCTGGCCTTATGGTGCAAACTGGATTCGGAAGAGTTCGGATTGGCAGAGGGTATTTGCCTGGAAGACGCCAAAGCCACTGCGCGCATGGCCGAGAACGCCGGCGTGGATGCGATTACAGTCAGTGCGTACCACGACACTGGCAAAGGATCACTGCATTCCGAATCGAATATTCCGCACGTTCCTGAACGCATGATCGCCAACGCGACCGCCATAAAGCAGGCGGTTGGCGTACCGGTGATTGCCTCAGGTCGTGTCGAGCCGGAATCCGCAAATCGCCACATACAACAGGGCAATTTCGATTTTTTAGCAATGGGTCGAAAAATGCTGGCCGACCCGGATTTGCCCGCCAAAGTGACCGCCGGAACACCTGAACAAATCCGCCCCTGCGTGTACTGCTACTGCTGCGTCAGTCAGATTTACATACGCCGCCCGATTAAATGTGCGGTAAATCCTGAAACCGGAAAAGAAAAAGAACGGGCTTTGATTGCGACAGATACGGCAAAGCACATTGCAGTGATTGGTGGTGGCCCGGGTGGTATGGAAGCGGCGATCCGACTCGACAAACGCGGCTTCCAGGTCAGCTTGCTTGAGAAAAGCAACAGGCTGGGCGGCACCCTGCAATTTGCAGGCATTGCCTACCCTGCAAACGAGAAGTTACTGCACTGGTTGCGCCGCCAGATAAAGCAATCCGGTGTGAAAGTGCATCTGAATTGCGAAGCCACGCCGGAACAGGTCAAGCGACTGGGTGCCGACGAAGTGGTTGTGGCCACCGGCGCAAAACGCGATATGCCAGACATTCCCGGTAATGATCAGGACTTTGTCTTCAGCGGTGATGAAATGCGCGCCATGGTCATGTCAGATGACCACCCCGAACTGAACCGCAAGACCTCGTCATTTACCCGCTTTATGGCCACCATGGGTTCATTAACGCGCTTATCGCAGCTCGGGCCCGTGGTGCGCCAAATCACTAAAGCCTGGCTACCGCTTGGCGGTCGCATCACAATTATCGGTGCCGAGCTGGTGGGCCTTGAGCTGGCCGAGTTTTTGGCAGAGCGCGGCCGACAGGTGACCGTTATTGATGAAGCAAAACGTGCGGGTAAAGGCTTGTACCTGGTACGGCGCATGCGTTTGCTGGAAGAGTTGGAGCATCTTGGTGTACGTGTGCTCAATGGGGCCAGTGACATCAGTATTGGCAAAAACCTGGTCAGCTATTCCAATTATCGCGGCCAGGCGCGCCGTATTGCTGCTGACCACGTGATTGTTGCCAAAGGAGCCACCGGTGATGAGCGACTTGCTGATCGCTTTCGCGCGGCCGGTTTTACCACGCACGCAATTGGCGATTGCACCGGTGTGAGTTACATCGAAGGCGCCATCGAGTCGGCGGCTGAGCTTGCTGTCGCGCTGTAAATCGACAGCCAACAGAGGAAATATCATGAACAGTATTCTGGACAAATTTCGCCTGGACGGACAGGTGGCTATCGTTACCGGTGCTGGCCGAGGCATTGGCCAGGCCAGTGCGATCGCACTGGCCGATGCCGGTGCCGATGTCGTGGTATCTGCGCGCACAGTAAGCCAACTGGAACACACTGCTGAGCAAATTCGTCAGCGTGGTCGCAAAGCGCTGGTGGTGCAATGCGACGCAACCAACGAAGCGCAACGTCAATCAGTGGTTGAGCAGGCGCTGGCGGAATTTGGCCGCCTTGACATTCTGGTCAACAACGCCGGAGGTGCCGGCCCCAAACCGGCGCTCGACACCACACCTGAGGAATTCGACGCGGTATTGCATTTTAATTGCACGTCTGCTTTCGCAATGTCCAGACTAGCCGCCCCGCACATGGCCAAAACCGGCAAAGGGTCAATCGTTAACATCTCTTCGGTGGCCGCCCGTTTCGCGCAACCAGGTTTCGCGGCATACGGAGTAGGAAAAGCCGCCATGGATATGCTGACTCGTAATCTGGCGCAGGATTTTGCGCCGACTGTGCGCGTCAATGCCATCGCTGTGGGGACCACGCTCACCTCCGCCCTGGAAGGGTTTATGAACGAGGACATGGAAGCTGCCATGCTGAAACATACGCCTTTGGCTCGACTTGGCCAACCCGAGGACGTGGCCGCTTGCGTGCTGTTTCTCGCCTCGCCCGCCGCAGACTATGTGACCGGCGAAATCTATGGCGTTAATGGTGGCGTAGCTCGAACACCAGTAGAAATGCCTAGAACAGATTTCGGAGTCTGATTATGTTCTTTGGCTGGTATGTTGTTGGCGGCACGTTCATTGCGCAGTTGTTTCTTATTGGTTTCTTCACCTACGCAGTCAGCCTGCTCGTAGCTCCTGTCCAAACCGAATTCGGTGTGGGTCTCGAAGAAGTGATGTACAGCCTGAGCCTGGGTACTTTGTTTGCGCTGATCGCGATGCCGGTGGGGGGCATTCTGATTGATCGCTATTCAACCCGCTGGGTAATGGCAGCGGGCGCTGCGCTTGTATCACTCGGCCTTTACCTGCTGTCGGCGTCCACTTCAATCACACAATATGTGCTGTTGTTTGGGCTCACCATGGCCCTGGGTAACGCACTGGCGGGCTCACAGTCCTCAGCCACAACGATTTCGCGCTGGTTTACCACCAGTCGTGGCAGAGCACTGGGTATTTCCGCACTGGGTACTTCGGTGGGCGGCATCGTTGTACCTTTACTGTTGGCTTACTGGATAGAACACTATGGCTGGCGCACTGCACTGGCGTATTTCTCCTACGGCGTTGCGCTGATCGCGCTGCCGATTATCGTTCTGACAATTCGCGGTACACCTGCTGAGGCAGGAAGCGAGATTGAGGACGCTGACCTTCAAACCGGTGGAACCACTGCGATTGGCGCGTTAACCACGAAAGATATCCTGACGAATCCCTCTTATTGGCTGATTGGCATTCCGCTAAGCTTACTGTTTTGTGTGTACACCGCGATACTGTCGAACATAACGCCCTACGCAACCGCACTCGGCACAAGCACTGAACAAGCCGGGCAGCTGATCACTGTAATTGCTATTGGTGGCATAGTGGGTAAGGTCGCGTTCGGTTTTGCCGCAGACAAAATGAACCTGAAAGTGGGGCTTTGGCTGGCGATGGCATTGGTGGCTGGTGGTTTCTTGATTCTCGCAACTGAACCAGGTTTTTTAATGATGATACTGGCGTCTGCGTTGCTTGGCCTTGCTGCCGGCGGCCAGTTACCGGTCTGGGGGGCAATGATGGCTAAAGCCTTTGGGCTGGTGAGTTATGGTCGGGCAATGGGTTTGATGTCGCCATTGATCAGTCTGATCGTTATGCCAGGCTTTGTTGTGTCTGGTAAGCTGGTGGACATGACCGGTAACTACGTGATGTTACTTAACGTGTTTAGCGCCGTGTTAGTTGTGGCGGCCATTATCCTGGTACCGTTACGATTGAACCAGGAATAGCCATCAATACTACCTTGCGTGGCTACCCGGAATTGCTGACCCAGTGAATTCGTAAAAATAATCCATAATGCTTGTTGCAACCGCCGGACATGTAGACCACGGAAAAACCAGTTTGGTGAAACGCCTGACAGGCACAGATACCGACCGGTTGGCCGAGGAAAAAAAACGCGGCCTCACTATTGAGCTGGGTTACGCATTTGTCGAGCACGATGCGAATCAGGCCATTGGCTTTATCGACGTACCCGGCCATCATCGTTTCATCAACACCATGATCTCGGGCATCACCGGCATCGATCTCGGCATGCTGGTCGTTGCCGCAGACGACGGAGTGATGCCGCAAACGCTGGAGCATCTGCAACTGTTGCATTTGCTGGGTGTAAAGCGCTTTATCGGCGTGGTCAGCAAAAGCGACCTGGTATCAAACTCTCGATTGCAGCAGGTTATCGAACAAACCTCGGCGTTGATTCCAGGCGCAAGCGTATGCCCGATTTCCAACCTGACAGGTGATGGCGTAACACGGCTGCAGACTGTATTACAAGATCGATTGCAGAACCTGCCCAAGCGGCATTCTGAAACCCAGTTTCGCATGTATATAGACCGGGTATTTGTAAAAAAAGGCGCTGGCGTAGTCGTTACCGGTACGTGTCTTTCCGGGTCGGCCAGTACCGGGGAGGAACTGACACTGCACACCGCTGGCGAGCACACCCGTCAGAAATACACGACTCGAGTCCGCGAAATTCACGCCCAGGGCGCAGCTGCTGAAGTGGGGTACGCCGGCCAGCGATGCGCGCTGAATCTGGCCGGGAAAATCTCGCTGGAGAGGGTACACAGAGGCGATTTCCTGTGTGCTCATCCTACTGCAGAGCCTGCCCAGCGCCTCGACACGCGCTGCTGGGCGGCGGAAGAGTCACAGCATCTGCTCAAACATCTTGGCCGAGTAAAGCTTTATATTGGTACGCGACGCATCGCCGCTCGAACGTATTTCCTCGACTCTGATGCAAGTGACCCTTCCTCCCGACTCATCCAGCTTATCCTCGACAACGAAGTTCTCGCGTTCGCTGGTGATCGTTTTGTATTGCGCGATGACAGTGAAAGCAAAACTCTTGGCGGTGGGATAGTTATTGACCCCGCTGCACCGAAAGCCAGGAAGTCAGGAACCTCGCGCCAGCAGCGCCTCACTCTGCTGGAGACAATGGAAGCTGCTTCACCGCCTTTGGTACTTGAACAACTTTTTTTCCAACAAAGTGATATCGTTAGTCTGCAGTGGTGTAAACGGGTATGGAATCTGTCGCAGCATGAATTGGATGAAATCCTGGGTATGCCGCCCTTTCGGCAAGGCAGTTCTATCAGAATTCGTACCGAGATCGACGAGCTGATAGTGTCGAAGCAGGAATGGAATAGGTTTCTGCAGTGTTTTGATCATCGGTTGGCCGAGTGGCATCGCACCCGCCCGATGGAGCCAGGTATACATCCCGAGTTGCTGCAGACCCAACTGAACGCAGAAATTCCCGCTGTGATGTTTCGGCCTGTACTGAATGATCGTGTTCGTACCAACCACGCCACTTTTAAAGACCAACTGGTGCAGGTGCTTGGACACAAACCCACGCTGTCTCCCCAGGTGCAAAAGGAGTGGCAGCAACTTGAATCTTGCCTGCTGGCAAGTGCTCTTCACATTCCGCTGCGCTCCGAGCTTCAGAAAGAGACCGGTTTTAGCGCACAGCAATTGGATAGACTTACTCGCCCCGCCATCAAGTCCGGTGATCTTTTCGAGGTTGGCGAGAAGCGACTTGCATTGCCTGTCACTCTGCAGGAACTGGCGGCGCTAGTACGAGAATTCGCTGGCGCATCGGGCGAGATAAGCGTAGTTGAAGCAAAGCAGGTATTCGGCTTAGGCAGAAACCTGACTATTGAAATACTCGAGTTCTTCGATCAAATTGGCTTCACGCAACGAAAAGGCAATGCGCGGGTGATTTGCAATGAAGCTGCCGCTTTACTGGAAAAAAGCGGCGATTAAGCGTGCGGAAAATCTCTGAGTAAAACAGGGCGAATGATGGATGTCCACACGCGGTAACCTTTGTCACTGAGATGTAAGGTATCGAATGCGTAGTTATCCGTTTCGGGTTCTCCATTGGCATTCAACAACGCCGGTCCGGTATCAATATAGAACAACCCTGAACTACTTTCACTGTAGTCTTTGATCGCTGCATTGGCTGCCTGTACGCTCGGCCACACCTCCCAGCGCATAGGCGAAGGAGTGATGGCGATGTAGTAAATTGGCAATTCCGGATTATCTGCCCGAACCCTTGCGACGAATTGCTGATAGCTATTCAGTAGTTGTTCCGGGCTTTTCACATCATCCGGAGTGATGTCGTTCGAGCCGGCGAATACAACAACCGCGGAGGGACGATAGGCCGTTACCAGCCGGTCAGCATAATGCACAAGGTCGTTGAGTTTGGCGCCGCCAAAACCACGCTGAATCACGGGTATCGGCGCCATATCGCTCGCCAGAGTGTCCCATAAACGAATGCTGGAGCTGCCCACAAACACCACGGCATTTTCAGGGGGCGGTGACACCTGAGCCGCGGTTTCGAATGCCACGATATCGTTTTCCCAGACCGTGGGATCTTCGCTCGCACTTTTACTCAGTTCCTCAAAAACCCTGATGCCTAACCAAACGATCAGGAGTATGGACAGAGCAAACAGTACGAAAGTGAATTTCAGTTTTAGTGACATAGTCGCATCAAGAGTAAGGTCTTGGCTTTGCCTCCCGGCTCAATCATTGATGCTGCCGAGGAGGCAAACCACACGAGACAGCCTCTCTAAAAAACCTCATATTCATGAACTCAGAACACGTCCGAGCGTTATGTCACCTTGAATAGTTGTGCGATTGATAACTCGCTTCACTCCCGGCTTGGTGCCCGTGGTGCAGTGCATTGCTCGCCAATTGTCCCATAGCACCATGTCTCCCTCTCGCCATTTGTGGAAATAAGTGAATTCCGGTTTTTGACCGTGTGCTACTAAGCGCTCCAGCAGTTCGATTGACTCGTCGTTGCACAAACCAAACTGTTGAGGGGTGATCACTCGATCGAGAAACTGCTCTACAATCTCCAGAACTTTACGACCGCTGACGGGGTGGGTGACAACCGCCGGGTAGACGGCATCTGGAAAATCAGGGAAATTAACGTCCGATGGCTTTTTTGGGCTATAAGGGCCCGGCTCATACCCTTCCAGGTTTACATAACGCATGTGGCGACGCTGCATACTGAAGGTATAAGCTACTTCCAGTTTTTCGAGCAATGTTTTGGTTTCGTCGTCCAGGGCATCATAGGCTTTTGCCAGATCACCAAATCCGGTCAGTCCGTCTTCTTCGGCAACCACGAGGGCCCGCAGCAATGCGCCATGATTGGGGCGCGCTGTGTAATGCAAATCCATGTGCCAGTCCAGGCGCCCCACCACTTCCTTGCCCTCATAGTAGGCCGTGTGAAATTTGTCATTTTCGCTGCCATTTTCCAGAACGAATAACTCCGGGTACTCATCCCTGGTAGTGGCCTTCAACGGGTGCAATTCCAATGGACCGAAAATGCGGCTGAACTCAATTTGCTTTTCAGGCGTAATATCCTGGTTGCGAAACAACAGGATCGCATGCTCGTACCAAAGCGCCTTTAGCTCGGTTTTGCTCTCGTCGGTCATCGGTTCGTTGATGTCAAAACCGGAGACTTCAACGCCAACATTTTCCAGTGGAGTTACAGTGAAAGTCATTTTTGGTTCCTTGGTCGGTGCTCGTTCAGTGGTGCATAGTTAGCGCAGTCCACCTGCTGTGTATTTACCCTGCTCACTCAAGTATCCCTGGGTCCAGGCGCAGCTCCCTGCGGGCCATCGCCTCCCAACAGAACGGAAAACCATTAGCATCGGTAATACTGACTTTTTCAATTTCTTCATCGGACAGCGGCACACCTCCCCCCGCCAGTTCTACTTCATAGGCACGTTTGCATCGCCACTCCAGTGTAATGGCTCGCAGATGGGCTTGGCGAAGGTCTTTGCCAACGACCAATGAACCATGATTAGCCAACAGCGCCCACTTATGTTCACCCAGAGCTTCCGCGGCGGATAAACTGCTTACTTCATTTTCAAAAGTACCGGTGTATTCGTTGTATAAAGGCAAAGCCGCACCACAATGTGCACCGGTTTGATCATACACAGGGGGTACGCGTTGCAGATTCGCCCAGATTCCGCTCCAGTGCGCATGGTTATGAATCACCACGTTTATCTCGGGCCGCAAAGCATGCAACTGAATGTGCAAGCCGATCGCTGGCGTGATATTCCACTCGCCATCTATTATTTTACCTTCCTCGTCAAGCGTCATGATGTCGCTGGCGGTTAACTCATCCCAGGCCAGCTCCCAGGGATTGGTCAAGATCATTCCATCGGACTGGCGTACCGTAATATGGCCCGCAATGTGTTCGTTCCAGCCTTCCTTGAACAACATGCGGCACATTAGTGCCACTTGCGCTTTACTGCTCATTTCCGGGAGCAGAGGTCGCCGCCCTGGCCGAGGTGCATACTGCTCCACCATTGCCTTGTTCAAACCGTCGTATTTATTCATTGCCCTCCTCCAAGTGCCCACCGGCAAGATTAGTCCGCTCCAAGCACATTAGTACGTCTAAACCGAATTTACAGCATAAATTTAGTCAACGTTTGTGAGTCACACTTGCCCGTTTTGAAGAAATTTCTCAGCGAACTCCCTTTTGCGCACCATGAATAGGTCGCCCGGGTTATGCACCTGGCGGATAGCCATTTCGCATGACCTACTCGCCAACGACAAACACATGCGTGTAACCATGGCACGCGGCATTAAACGATTACCGCCAGCTGGCAAGTCCAGAATCATATTGGGCTTGTTCAGCGCTAATTGTTATTACTGTGTCGTGCATAGCCACTCCTTGAATCTGACTGCCATTGTATTTCCTATGAAATACCTTTGATAGTGAGTTTATGTATACAATACGAGCGCACTGGCGACGTTTTTGCGAGACGGTGCAAACAGTTAAGTCCGCGCGGCGAACCCGCTAGGAGAACAATAATATGCGTCAAATTTCCGCGCGAGGATGGCGAAGCGCTGTCATCTTATTCTTGCAAGGGTTTGCATTTCTCGCTTCCGGCAGCAGCGTTGCCGACAGTGAATCGATGTCATTAAGCAAGGTGCCGGCAGGCGCACCCAATGTGGTGATTGTGTTGCTCGATGACGTGGGTTTTAGTGCCACATCAACATTCGGTGGCCCGGTAAAAACACCCGCTCTCGACGCCCTGGCCAAAGAAGGTCTGCGCTACAACCGATTCCACACCACGGCAATCTGCTCGCCTACCCGGGCCTCCCTGCTAACCGGGCGAGATTCACACGCAACCAATGTGGGCACCGTGCTTAACACGGCCAACGCTCTGCCGGGTTACCAGGGCATGCTGCGGGCGGAAACAGCAACCATCGCGGAGGTGTTAAGGCAGAATGGTTACGCCACGGCTGCGTTTGGCAAGTGGCATCTGGCACCCACTTGGGAAACTTCCCAGGCCGGCCCCTTTGATCGTTGGCCTACGGGCGTTGGTTTCGACAAGTTTTACGGCTTTCTGGGCGGTGAAACAGACCAATACGAACCCACATTGTATGACGGCACCAGGCCGATACATCGGCCACCGGGTGATAACTACCATCTTAGCGAAGACATTGTCGAGCAAGCCGTTCGCTGGGTGGATGCAACGCAAGGTGCAAGACCCGATAAACCCTTTTTTCTGTATCTGGCGCCTGGCGCCACGCACGCGCCACTGCAAGTTGCCAAACCCTGGATTGACAAATACAACGGTGCATTTGACGGAGGCTGGGACGTACTCCGCGAAGCAAATCTCGCACGTCAAAAAGCACTGGGTATTGTGCCCGCCGATACCGTACTCACACCTCGACCGGCACAAATGCCGGCCTGGGACAGCTTGAGCGAGGACCAGCAGCGCGTGTCTGCACGGTTTATGCAAACCTATGCGGGTTTTCTCGAGCACACTGATGTGCAGATTGGCCGTTTAATTCAGTCTCTCAAACAACGCAGCCAGTTTGACAACACTTTGTTTGTTTACATCGCCGGTGACAATGGCAGCGGGTCTGCCGGTGGTCCCATGGGCAGTATCAACTACGCTGGCGCTCTACAGGGGTTGCCTGAAACGCTGCAACAACAGCTTGCCGCAATAGACACACTGGGTGATAAACAGAGTTTTCCCCAGTACCCGGTGGGCTGGGGCTGGGCGCTGACCTCGCCGTTCCAGTGGGTTAAGCAAGTGGCCTCGCATCTTGGCGGAACAAGAGTAGGTACCGTGATCAGCTGGCCGCGCAAGATCAGCAAGCAGGCTGGTGGGCTGCGCAGCCAGTTTGCACACGTCAACGATATTGTTCCGACTATTCTCGATGCCATTGGTCTTGAAGCACCCGAAACTGTCAATGGCGTTGCGCAACTGCCCATGGACGGCAGTAGTTTGCTGGCCAGCCTGAGCGAAGCCAATGCAGCCGAGCACCACCCAAAGCAGTTGTTCGAAGTGTACGGTCACCGAGCCATGTATCACCGGGGCTGGATGGCCTCGGCATTTCATCAACGCCTGCCATGGAGTGTGGGCGTTGCGGTGCCGCCCACCCCCATGGAAGATGACCGTTGGGAACTGTATCACCTTGACACCGATTACAGTCAATCCAAGGACCTGGCAGAGACACATCCGCAAAAACTGGCGGAATTGCAGGCCATGTTTCGAGAAGATGCCGCACGGCTTGGTATCCTGCCCCTGCGCAGCGCTATGGATGCAATGCACCAGTACCCGCCACCCAATCTCGCTGCCGGGCGTAAGGAGTTTACCTATCGCGCCGGTGCGGTGGGCATTCCTGAAAACAACGCACCACCTATAAAAAACCGCTCATGGTCGCTGCACGCGCGCTGGACAGGCGATGCGCCACGCGGTGTATTGGCCACAATGGGGGGTACAGTTGGCGGTTGGTCGTTATATCTGGACGGCAAATCAAGACCGGTCTTTCATTACAAGACATTCGAACGTGATCAGATTACCCTGCAGGGCAAACGTAGTTTGCACGGCGAGCAGCATCTATCGCTTGTTTTTGACTACGACGGTGGAGGCTACGCTCGAGGCGGAGTGTTTACATTGCGCGTCAATGGCAAACCGGTTGATAGCGGGCGCATTGGGGTCACCCCGCCTTCATACTTTTCGATAGACGAAACTTTTGATGTAGGTCTTGACACCGGTTCGCCTGCCGGCACCTATCCGCCTGACACGCCGTTGGGTTACCCTTTCAACGGCGGGATTTTGGATACTGTGACTATTCAATTGAACTAAGGCGCAATAAATACACTAGTGTCCCTTAACATAAGTTCGTACCATTTAGAGCCAGCACAATGGCGTTCTTCTAGGCGTGTTCCGCAGGGAATATCGACTATATTAGCAAGGGACACAACAACGAAGAACGCCATTGTGCTGGCTCCCGGAGGGCCCGCCGTTCGAGGCCTCCAGCTTCGTTGGACTCTTTGCGAATAGAGCCCGCTAGAGCCTGCCCCGCGAGCGACGCGAGTGTTTTGGGTATTCACTGCAGAGTTCGCCTCGCTGGAGGCCTCGAATGACGGGCTAAATGGTACGAACTTATGTTAAGGGACACTAGGAAAGCTCTGAAAAATACGAGCTAGAGCGATGTCGTTGCCAACACAGACAACGCCGGATCATTCGCTGGCCGATAAACACAGCGCGTGCCATCAGGATGGTAGATATACGCCACGCAGGCATTGCAGTTATCGCAGCCTGAAGCGCTGAGTTCTCCGGACTTGAACTTGTTCACCAGTGCCGGTTCATGAAGCAAAGCCCGCGCCAATACAACGCACTCAAAGCCTTCATCCATGGCCTGTTGCGCATTTGCCAAAGACTTCACACCACCCAAATACGCCAGCGGTATTCGCACAGCTTTTCGAATGGCGCGCGAGTACTCAAGAAAGTACATTTCCTTAAACGATATTTTCGGTTCTGATTGGGCCGCCGCGTTCATCATAAACGCAGCAAGCCATTCCCGCTGAGAACGCAGCATATCGCTGATCACTTTGCGATTCATATTGCTGCCAAACATAAACCAGGTGGATTCCACATTGCGACCACCAGACAACACCAGCATATCCGCACCGGCTTGCTCCAGTGCTTTCGCCGTGACAATAGCATCGTTATGATCGGCACCCCGCCTCACGCCATCTGACACATTGATCTTAGCCAGCACAGCCACCTCGTTGCCAACAGCGTCTTTCACCGCTTTTAACACCTGGGCGGGGAAACGCACACGGTTTTCGGCAGGGCCGCCGTAGTCATCCTTACGGCGATTATTCAAAGGTGATATGAACTGGTTCAGCAGGTAACCGTGACCCATGTGAAGCTCAACCGCATCGAAGCCTGCATCTCTAGCCAGCTCGGCTGCGGCAACAAACTGCGCGATCACGGTGCGCATATCTTCCTGATTCATTCCACGGGTAAAAAAGTTACCCTTCATTATGCCAGCGGGGTTAAACCCTGACGATGTACTCATCAGTCGCTGATTAACATGTATTCCTGTTACGAATGAGCCACCATGGGTGATCTGGGCAGAGATCGCGCCACCTTCGGCATGCACGGCGTCTGTAAGAATCTTGAGATCTTCAACAATATCCGGGCGCATCCAGATCTGGTTGGGCAAGGTTCTTCCCACCTTAGACACCGCCATGTAAGCCACTGTAGTCATCGCAACGCCACCAGCTGCCAGATCTCGATGGTGTTTTACAAGCGCGTGTGTCGGCCTGCCCTCTTTACACATTGCTTCGTTTGCGCCCGACTTGATAAACCGGTTGCGCAATGACAGCGCACCAATCTGAATGGGGTCGAAAGGTGAGGTATTTGTAGTCATAGCAAGTCCGTCAGACGTTCCCGATTAAAGCATTTTCTGTAGAAACGCCCGTGGTGTAATTTTCGCAAACGAGTGGATCACAACCCTCCGGGCTTTGTATTTGCGGGCAGCACTAGCACATCGCATTCTATTTTATCCAACACCTTTTCAGCGGTATTGCCAATCACCGATGCCTTCACACCGCTGCGCCCAACCGTACCAATCAGGATCAAGTTTGCACTTAATTCGGCCGCTTTCTTTACGATGACTTCGTCGGCCCAACCTTCTTCAATATGTATTCTGTGTGGCTCGGCGTTGAACAGCTGGGTCATTTCTTCAAGTTCCGGTCGCTTGTACTTATGTTGATACGCCGATACATAGTGGGTAGTGGCACCGTAGGCTTGCGAAAATTCCGCCGCAATTCTAATGATATTGCTATTGAGTGTGCGGTGCGCCGAGTCATCACCCGAGGGTGCCACCGCCGCAATAATACGCTGGCCACTCCAGTCGCGCTGCTCCTTGATGAGTAAAACCGGGCAACTCGAAGAACGCAAAATCTTCCAATCAGATGTTTCCCTCATGCCTCTGTCTCGCTGACTGTGATTGAAGGAAATCTTGAGCAACATATCGCTCTGCGTTTTATGGGCCGCAGCAACAATAGCCATCGGCCAGTCATCGCTCCACTCGAGCAGAGTCTGCACTTCGCGAACTCCGGTTTCTTTGAGCCGCTCGGCATACTCCTGTAAACGCTTGTTAAAATCGGCTTCCAGATCCTCTCGCTGGTTCGGCTCCGAACCGGATAGCAACTCTTTGCTCAGGCACAGATAAAGCAACAGTGATGAATTGGTTGCATGCGCGGTTTCACCCGCGCGCATCAACAAGCAGTCAGCCGAACGTGTTGGGTCAATAGCAACAAGTATGCTGTTGATAGACATTGGATACCCTCATTTATTATTCATCGACAGTGTTTGTACACTGGCCAAATAGTGTAGAGGCTACACCGGCGAGAGGCCTTGAGCCAGATCAAATTCCTTACCAAGAAATCATGCCAGCGATTGCATGAAATGCTCGAATTCCTTGCTGGCACTTTGATACGACAAGACGCAATCTGCTGCGAATGCATCGTCAAGCGCCGTCTGCGCAAGTTGCTCCAGTCCAAAGGTGTTTGATTCCATCACGCCCGCTAAAGTCCCCCGTCATTCCGTCCTTGCGTCATCGCTCACGGTTTGCACTCATATTGAAGCCGAACGCGATACAGAAGCGAGCCCGCATTGTTCAAGAACCCACGCGCTTCCAACGAAGCACTGTCACATACACGGCTCCAGACTTCGATGTTTCCGGAGCGGTCGATAGTTCCATATGGTCAGCGTCGGTTGGCGTAACCGTACGTACAAATGCAGTGCCTACCTTTTTAGGAATCGAGCAAATTTCTATTTCATGGCGCACCTGGTCACCATTCAAAGTCCAACGACCTGCGTAAGAAAAAAAATCGCTCAGCCCATCGGCTTTTGGGTCCCCTTTTTCCATCCAGGCGGGATCCATTAGAAACGCTGACATTCTGCCATCCGCTGTGTATTGAATCTGCCCGATCGGAGGGTTACCGAAACTCGGGGTGCCGTTGCCATTTTTATAACTTGTGCAAGACACCAGCGCCCAGCTGCCCAATACATCGATCATGGTATTTCCTTGTGGTTGGTGCTGCAGCCTGCCGCAATCACGAGCACATCACTTTACGTTGCACTATGCGAAAGCGATTGGCCACGAATGCAAGATCCGCTAAACAGGCGTTGCCTGCCGGATTTAATCCTGTCACGTGATAGTCGCTGTAGGCGGCTGCGAAATTAATGGGCATGCCCATCAAGTTGCACGCGACGGATGCGCCCGCCAGGTTGTAGGCATCTTGTGCTGCGTCAAGAAACTGCTCATTCACGGAATACACATGCGATGTAATTGCGCCGCATTCACGTGCATCGGTCGTCGCTGCGTGCAGACAGTGTTCAGCGCTATCACCTTTAATCAAAAAAGAGATGGGGCCAAAATGTTCCGCACGATACAAATCACTCTCAGCTTGAGTTACTTCCAGCATTAACGGCGTAGCAGTGCGCGCATCCGGATAATCTTCGGCGTTATAAGGCGCCGAGTCGCGCAGTATTTTTCCACGCACTTTGCCAGCTTCGCGCGCACGATCAATATTCTGATAAATATCATCGCTGACTAGCGTACCACACAAAAACGTTGCCATTTTAGGGTCAGCCAGATGCTGATCTACCGCATGCACTAAGGCATCCGCTAGCTGATCAAAGCTGACCTGTTCACCGGCGGCCACAATTCCGTTCGCTGGAATATGAATATTCTGCACGCTTGTACACATCTGTGCAGACGCCTGACACAGCGAATGCGCAATAGCCTTGCACATTGCCGGTAAATTATCCGTTGACTCAATCACCACAGAATTGCAGCCTGCCGTCTCGGTATACACCTGTGCCTTGCGGCAATGGCTTTCTATCCACTGACCAAAGCGAGGGCTGCCAGTGAAGTCGATAATCGCCGTTGAGGGATGCTCCAGCAATGCCATTGTTGCCGGCTCGTCACGCGTATCGGCCACCATAGTGACCAGGTTTGGATCAAAGCCCGCCTCACTCAATACCTCTCTGCAAATACTTACCGCCAATGCAACAGGTAACACCGTATTGGGGTGCGGCTTGAATACCACTGGGTTACCTGTTGCCAGGCTGGCGATCAAGGCCGGGTAGCCATTCCACAATGGAAAGGTGGCACAACATATTGCCACGCTTACCCCCCTGGGCATCAACTTGTAGTGCTTTGTCAGTTTGGCATTTCCATCCCCCCCGAACGCGCGTTCCCATTCAGCGCTTTGCGGCACATCTTTCATCGCCTGGTACGCATACGCCAGAGCTTCCAAGCCACGGTCCAATGCATTTGCGCCACTGCCGGCAAACGCCATAATGTAGCTTTGTCCGGCAGTGTGCATGGTAGCGTGAGCATTTTCGAACAACTGCTGACTGCAACGGTCGAGTATTTCCAGACAGACTCCGGTGCGTGTTTCCACACTGGCGTCGCGCCAGGAAGGCATTGCGACGCCAATGGCGGAATACAATTGTTCAACATCAACCTTTGGGTAGCTAACGCCTAATGGTTGGCGGGTGTAGGGCGAGATCTCCTCGCCAACACGGCCAATTTCTCCGGGTTGCTGCAGGTCGTAATCCTTACCCAACAGCTGTTCAAACGTGTGTTTTCCGGCGGCAGGAATGTCCTTGCCATGAATTTTGCTGCTGGGGCTCTCAACATAGGCGGTCCATGCATAACGTTTCTTACAGGCGTCAATGGCCTTGTTCAATGTCGCTTCGTGCTTTTCGAAAAAGTGTTGCATTCAATTCTGCCCCCGCAAACGTAACGTTTTTACCATGATCTTTACACTCAGTGCACACGCAAATTTGATGCTCGAGCAAATCGCATATCACTCTAACGCAGATCGCCAGTGTAACTTTTATAGTCTTTTAACGAAAGCTACTGATAGAACCGAGTCGCTGCTACAATATCAGGCTTGCGAGCAATGAGAATACACTGTGAAAGACGCCTATATCTTTGATGCCGTGCGCACCCCCCGCGGTAAAGCACGCGCCGATGGCGGCTTGCATGATTTAAACCCGTATGAACTGTTAAGCCCGCTGTACGCTGCGCTGGAGCAGCGCACTGGTCTGAACCCCGCCAAAATTGGCGACGTCGTACTCGGTTGTGCCACCCAACACGGCGAATTAGCAGGCAATATTGCAAAAACATCAACCCTACATCACGGCTGGCCAACCAACATACCCGGGATCACAGTTAACAGGTATTGCTCTTCCGGGGTTGATGCCATCAATCTTGCCGCAATGAAAGTAATGACCTCGGTTGACGATATGGTTGTTGCTGGTGGCGTTGAAATGCTGTCTCGAATTGCCATGTTTTCGGATAAACCAGCCCCCTTTCTCGACCCTGTACTTGCCGAAAAAATGGGAATGTACATGATGGGCTGTGGTGCTGACCTGGTGGCCTCATTGCATAACGTCAGTCGCGAGCAAGCCGATCACGTGGCACTGCAAAGTCACCAGCGTGCCATGCATGCGCGTGCAAACGGCTACTACACGTCGATCATTCCAGTTCAGAACCCGGTCAAAAACATATATGTTGAACACGATGAATTAATCAGACCGAAAACAAGTTCAGAAACATTGGCCAGCATGGAGCCCTCGTTTGCCGAATTGGGAGAACGCGGTATAGATGCCGATTACCTGCGTCACTATCCCGAGCTTGACGCAATCACGCATATTCATACGGCGGCCAACTCGCCGGCAATGGCTGATGGTGCCGCAGCTGTTCTGATCGCATCGCGCGATGCAGGCGAACAATTATCGATAAAACCACGAGCCCGTATTCGCGCCATGGTCACTGTCAACGATAATATCCATACTGTTATCGCTGGCTGCGTAGCCGCTACTAAAGAACTGATGCGCAGGGAGAATCTGAAATCGAGCGACGTGGATCTTTTCGAGATTCACGAAGCATTTGCCGCCACAATGGTGTATTGCCAGCAAGCGCTGGGGATCAATGAGAATAAGCTGAACGTCAACGGCGGTTGCATTGCCCTGGGCCATCCTCTAGGGGCTACCGGCGCAATCATGACAAGCACCTTGCTCGATGAACTGGAACGTCGCGATCTGAAAACAGGTATTGTTGCGGCGGCCGGTGCCGCCGGTGCCGGCAGCGCATTGATGATTGAGCGAGTTACCTGAGTGCGATCAGGCGAAATCGTTGCTTAACTCACAACGCAGCATTTTACCCATAGGGTTTCGAAGCAGTGCACTCATCGCGCTGCGTTACGGTGTGTTGAGATAAGTGCGCGCAGCGCTTTTCGGTTTTAGCAGCAACTGTCGCAGAAACTAGCCCTGGTCCTGTATCGCTTTTACTGCACTGAACGTTCGCTCGGCGGCTGGATCATCTGCAGTGGTGGGCACTATGCATATCTCATCGACACCGGCGGCACGATACTCGGCCATTCGTCTGCGAATCGTATTCGCATCACCCGCCATGCCGACCACACCCGCCATTTCAGGAGGCATTCTTGCCAGAATTTCCTTGGGGTGTGGCCGCGTTTTGGCAAATTCAACCATATCGCCAAAGCCTGCTTCTACGAACATATCGCTGTAACCCGGAGCTGCCAGATACGCCACCTTGGAGCGGAGCATTTGATTGATTGCTTCAGGGCTGGGGTCAACCGCGCAGGCCACCCAGGCCGCCACTGTCGGTACGTTTTTCCCGGCTTTCTTTGCCGCATCTTCAAGTTGCTGTTTCAGCCTGGCCGCCGATTGCGCGGATACAATATTGAGCAGCATGCGGTCGGCGTGCAGCGCCGCTGCTTTGATTGCCAGCGAGCCGAATGCGGCAACGGTGATATGCGCGCCTGGCGCGTCAGTTCGCAAGTGATATCCATTGCAGGTGGCCAGCTCGCCCTGGAATTTCACTTTCTCGCCGTCCAGCAAGCCTCTCAGAATGCTTGCTGATTCGCTCAGGTGTTTCGCAGTACGAAGACGTGGCCTACCATGCCACTCTTCCACCACCACTTTACTGGAGCTGCCGATGGCGAGGCGTGTAGTGCGACCGGTTAGTTCAGCGACAGACGCAACCCCCATAGCCATCGTCATTGGTGTACGCACATCAACCGCGAGTGGGCCTATATTCAGCGCCATATTGCCTGGTTTGACACCGACGGCTGTCGCAAAAGCGAACGCATCATATGTGGCCATTTCGCCAATCCACAGATCGGAAAAACCGTGTCGTTCAGCATTTAACGCAATGTCTACATTGTCGCCGGCTGGTTGATCTTGCCAAAGAGGTGTGACAACACTGATCGTCATGCAATACTCCGTCTATGTGCTTGAATGGCTGCCAGTGCATGTTCCTGTTACCTGGCAACGGCGGGCAGGCGTCGCTATTGGGTTCACAGTCTGCTAGCGACCAACGTAATATGAAGAGCACTAGTATACCGCGCTCATTGATGCTAGTCTATTTATACAAGTTACAGTTAATATCCCTATAATTCATGGAGAGCGCAGCCTTCGGCCGGACAACAGTTGATCAGGAATCACTCCACCCGCCTCCAAGACAGGACTAAGATTATGAGCGCAACAGCCTATCCAATCACCGAAGAATGCATCGGTGACGTCACTCAATTCAACGATGCGCCTTCGTGGATTTACGAGGTAGACAACCCCTATCTGCACGGTGTTTATGCCCCTACCACCGAAGAGATAGCCGCAGACAAGCTTGAGGTCATTGGTGAGTTACCCGACGACCTGGAGGGCGCGTACTTCCGTAATGGTCCCAATACCGTGCACAAGCCTGAGGGTTTGTTTCACCCATTCGACGGCGATGGCATGATTCACGCGGTGCATTTTCGTGATGGCCAGGCCGCTTACCGAAACAGTTACGTGCATACCAAGGGTTTTCTGATGGAACAGCAGGAAGGCCGATCGCTGTGGCCTGGTGTCATGGGAACTTTCGATTTTTCCATGCCCGACTTTCCGATCAGAGACACCTGCAACACAGATGTTACTGTTTGGGCCGGCAAGTTAATGCCCACCTGGTATCACTCAGGCAGGCCATACAAGATGGACCCGCTAACCCTTAAGAACGAGGGCGAGTACACTCTGCCGGGCCGCACACGCCGCAATATGTCAGCGCACAACCATGTGGACTGGAATACCGGCGAAATGCTGTTCATGGATTACTTCGACGACGCCCCGTACATGACTTACGGTGTAGGCAACCCAGACGGGTCGCTGCGCATGGAAATACCGATCGACTTGCCAGGGCCGCGCAGACCTCATGATTTGGGGTTCACCGCCAATTACACAATTCTGCATGATCTTCCGCTATTCCACGACATAAACTTGCTGCGTAGACACGGAAAGATGGTGCTGGATTTTCACAGGGACATACCAGCCCGCTTTGGCATTATCCCGCGCTACGGCGATTCCGCTGACATACGCTGGTTTGAATGCGAGCCCTGTTTTATCTTGCATGTCTCCAACTGCTGGGACGATGGAGACTGGGTGGTGATGGATGGCTCACGTGCAAAAGATCCTCTCCGTGCACCGCAAGGCGGCGGCGAGTTGGCGCACATGCTGGTGTATATGCGCAACGAAACGAACAATTATCGCTGGCGTTTTAACCGCAAAACCGGAGAAGTGCGCGAAGGTGATATTGACGATTTAAACACTGAGTTTAACAAGACCAATCAGCTGTTTCATGGTGTGAAAAGCAAGTACGCCTATCACCAACACATTCCACTGTTGCATGAAAATGGCGCAACGCTGCGTTTCAACGCACTGGTCAAATACAACAATGATACCGGCCAGTATGAGAAATGGGATTATGGGGAAGGCGTTTTTGGCAGTGAGGCCGGCTTTGCCCCGGTTAAAGGCGCAACACGCGACAACGACGAAGATGATGGCTATGTGATTACAATAGTCACTGACAGCAATACCTGGAAGTCCGAATCTCTGGTGTTCGACGCTAAAGATATTGCGCAAGGCCCCATCGCCAGAGTACAGCTACCGCATCGGGTACCCGCCGGCTTCCACGCCAGTTGGGCGCGCGGCGAAGACATCTACTAACAATGTGGGTGTGTCTCTACTTTACCCGATCGCCAACCTACGCGTCGCTACCCAAGTGTAGGCTTCAACTATCGCCGGAATCAAGAAAACTCTATTCCACTGGCTAATAATCACAACAGTAAGAACGTTACTTGTTCATGAACTCTTGCAGGCACCTGATTTTTGCGGACAAAACATGAAAAGCGTTCAATCAGAATGCGCAAGTTCAGCGTCTAAACACTGAAACGCTCCTGCAAAAGAAAGCGTTGTACTTTACCAAGAGGGTTCCGCGGTAAAGCATCCAACGCCTCGATACGTTCAGGCAATTTGAACTTCGCCAAACCCATCCCTAACAAATACTGCTGCAGCGAAGCCATGCTGAGCAATTCCGCATCTGGCTTCATCACCAGGCACGCGCAGATTTTTTCACCCAGGCGTTCATCAGGGTAGGCACAAACTGCCGCTTCCATTATGTCGGGATGCGCTTCCAAGGCTATATCCAACTCCACGGGCGAAATCTTCATGCCTCCCCGGTTGATGATGTCTTTGCATCGCCCGATTATCTTATAGAAATTGGCATTCTCACCGCATATTTCGACCATGTCGCCGGTACGAAAGTACCCGTCAACAGTAAACACATCGATGTTATCGTGATTAAAGTAGCCATCAATCACGGTTGGACCGCTGACCAGCAGCTCGCCACTCTCACCGACACTGGTCCGCTCCTCGCCGGTTTCCGGATCGGCAACTTTAATCGCCAGAATATCAGAGTGAGGGCGGGCAAACATGGTGGCCCTCACTTCCGGGTCCGGGGCCTCTTCAGGTGCGGAGTACAATGCAATGCCTTCATTGGAACCAAAAATATTGACGATCTCGATACCGTATTGGCTTGCGAATGTGTCGATCATTGCAGGTGATAATGGCGCAGAACCGGAACCAATTCGTCGCAGCGAAGTGAAATCATATTGATTCCACATATCAGGCGCTTTGGCCAGCTGGTTCAATAATGCCGGTGGGGTGATGGTAAAGTTGATTCGCTCGTCTTGAGTCTGCTGCAAAAACAGCGGTGGGTCTAACGGATGATGCAGAACTAACGAACACCCTATGTTGGCTGATGGGAACACAAAGCCACCCAGCGCTGACATATTCACCATAGGAAAGGGACAGAGCAGCCGGTCATCCGCTCGATAGTCTCCGGCACTGACTGTGCAGCGCCCGGATGCCAGCCACATATTGTGCGAGCGCGGAACACCCTTCGGAGTGCCGGTAGTGCCTGACGTCCAGCAAATTGTCAGTATTTTATTGGCGTCATCCTCAACGCCACTGGAAAAAGGCTCGCCCGCAGCGGTATTGAGCTGCAACTCCTTATCAAACACCAACACCTTGCCATCGGGTAAAGACGTGCGCGCATCATCCTCCAATTGATCATCCCGAAATCGTTCGATGGTGATCATTGCGCCGGCATCAAGCTCAGCGGCCATGTGCTGAATTTCATGTCGACCGTATTGAACGGGAACCGGAGAAGCGATTGCACCCAGAGAACTGATGGCGTAGTAGCTAACTAACAACTCAGAAATATTGGGCAGTTGAATGATCACGCGATCATCCTCACTCACACCAAGTTCGTGTAACTGGCGTGCCAGGTTGTCACTGGCGTTTTTCAGTTCCCCCCAGCTGAGACTGCGCGGTTGGTCACCAGTCAATTGCTCACGATTGGGTTGGTCTTTGACTGCCAGTCGTTCGGGATGCTGCTCGGCGTGTTTTGCCAGCAGCCCATGCAAGGTGTCATTTCCCCAGCTGCCGGTGGAAGTCAATGCTGCTATGCGATCTTGCGGAGAGGTGATCATTGCGCGTCTTCCTTATGGCCTTTTTTGCTTCTCACTTATACAACTTTTATAAAAAGACTTCGAGTATAAACGAACGATATTTCCCCAGCAATAAGGCGAATAGCTGAGTCAGCGCACCGCATAACGGCAGCGCTTAAACTTGTATAACCAGACCTCGAGCATATAATCAAGTGTTGCAACCGGCGCTGATCCACCGTGAGAAATCAAACAATGACCAGCAAAAACTATGATGCAGTAGTTATCGGTTCGGGTGTAGGTGGTATTTGCGCAGCAGCGCGTCTGAGCGGAGCGGGCATGAAAGTGCTGCTGCTGGAAAAATCACCCCATCTGGGTGGACGCTGCGGGCACCGTGAGCGCCAGGACTGCCTGGTAACTACTGGCGCGTTGATGATTCCAATGGGGCCGAACAGCGCTATACGCCAGGCCTTCGACGCGGTGGGAGCGGAGATGGGCATGGTGGATCTGACTGGACGCATGCGCTATCGACTGGCACACGGTGATTACGACTTGCCACCGGGCGGCGGCGGGCTTTATGGCATGATTGAGTTTGCTATGCGCGATGAAGCCAAGGCAAAAGCTCTGTTCAAGCAGATTCAAAATGCGCTGTTTCAATGGACTCCGCTCGACAGCATCAACACCCGCCAATGGTTCGATCAGTACACTGATTGTGCGGAAGTAAAAAATCTCTTTCAGGGCTATTGCGCCGCGCCACCTGGCACTATCGGCACCGAAAGTGCGGCGGCATCGGCTCGCGAGGCCGTCACTATGATTCTTGAAGGCACGCCCGTGGCGGCGTGCGGCATCAGAGAATAAGCGTGGAAAAGCTAAATACTCGAGCAAGCTCGTTTAACCGGGCAATGGATCAAATAGGCGACAAGTGGTGCCTGCTCATTTTTCAGGAGGTTTTTTGGGGCATCAATTCTTTCAATGAAATGAAAGAAACCATGGGCGTCTCTCGTGGCGTGCTCTCTGACCGTTTGCAATGGCTGGAGTCGGTAGGCTGCCTGAAAAAAGCACCGGACCGCAAAGGCGGTAAACGACTTGTTTACCACCTCACCCCAAAATCCATCGAAATCTACGACAGCGCATTGATGGCACTGGCGTGGGAGCGGCGTTTTTTCAGCAACCCGGAATTGGACGCTGTGGAACTAACGCACAAAAGCTGCGGCAAGGTGTTTAGTCCACAGATGCGCTGTCGAGGCTGCAACTGGGAAGTTCAGGCAAAAGACATTGAATACAAACCAGGGCCAGGTGCGGCGCGCGATAACCGCGATAAGAAAGTACGCCGCCGCTCGTCAATATCCGTGGAAAATGTCCCCAGCAAGCGCAGTGTGTATCGTAATCTGATTAATATTGTTGGCGACCGCTGGACAGCCAATGTGATTGCCCTGTCGTTTCATGGCTTGCGCCGCTTTGACCAGTTCCACAGCGAATTGCCAATTGCAACCAACATTCTAACAGATAGGCTTAAGTTTTTGGTCGAAGAAGGCATTTTTGAGAAAGTGCTCTATCTAGAGCGGCCAAAACGTTACGAGTACAGACTCACGGAGAAAGGCGACGCTTTGTACCCGTGGTTTGTCAGCATTTTGCAATGGGGCGACAAGTGGTGTGACACGCCTGAGAAAGGCAAGCCCATGCGCTTGGTTCACAAACCGTGTGGCTTGACGCTGCGTGGCCAGGCTACCTGCAGCGAATGCAAGGGTGTGCTTCGCGCTAAAGACGTAGAGTTTAGCCTGGGCGATTAACGCAAACCTTGAGCAATGTCCGAGTGGCTTTTATCAGATGCAATGCCGCGATAAGTTGCCGGCATGGTCTCTGGTAATGTAGTTCTCGCGTTCCAGCCAGCGTATCGACTCCACCAGAGATTCCTCGAACGGTCTGAATCGAAGCTTCAGGTCTTTCTCTGTTTGTTTGTTATCCATCTTTATCCATTTAGTTGCATACACCATCGCTTCGTAGGTAATCGGTGTTTTGCTGTCAACCAGCGGTTTCAGGGCATCCAGTGTTCGACCCAGCATACGCATAGCCGCACCCGGTATGGGCAACATCAGCAGATCGCGGCCGGTGAGTCGCTCAAGTGTGGCGTACAAGTCTTTCCAACTTACATAGTGCCCCCCCAACATATAGCGGCCGGGCTTCAGTCGCTTGGTAAGCAATGCCGTATGGGCACGCGCGACATCGCGCACATCCACGTACTGATTGCCACTGGGCATATCCAGTCCCAGACCAAACAGATTTGCAATCAAACCGGCGTGCGGCTCAGTTAAACCCGGATCATCCGGACCAATCACACTTGCAGGATAGGTAATATGCAGTGGCGCGCCTTCTTCTTGTAAGCGGCGTGCGTATTTTTCGCAATCTACTTTCGAGCGGCCGTAAGCGTTTTGCGCAGATCCTGGCGGAGATTTATGATTCAGTACTTTCGCTTTTGGGTCATACAGGGCTGTTACGCTGGAAACATGGATTATTTTCTTGCAGCCCAAATCCACCGCCTGCCCTAATACATTTTCTGCTGCCGAAAGATTCGTTTCATAAACAAGCTCAGCGTCGTCTTTGCTGGTAGACACCATCGCCGCCATATGAATTACCGCATCACAGCCACGCATTGCCTTGCGCACATCACTCGCACTGGCGATATCACCCACAGCAATCGAGCGCACCTTGCTGCCAAACAGGTCTTTTGCCTTTTTCTTGTTCCGCACAAACAGCTTCACCGAGTGACCTGCTTTCAGCAGTGCATTGCAAGTATGTGAACCGATAAAACCGGTGCCGCCGGTAACAAAAACTCGCATTGTATTCACCTCATAATTTTTATCTTTTTCGAGATTACTTATTATTCATCCCTATTACAAACCAGCGCCCGTAATTAGAGTGCTTAGTCTATTTTCAGCCACTATAGTGGAGCTTAACGCTGGAGAAAACCATGATTGTAAACGCAAGTCCGAATCAGGCCATCGATTCTCCAGAATATCCCCGCTCGAGATTGCTGTTTACCGCGCTAGAGCCAGTGCGCTTTCCGCTCGAATTAATGACCAGCCAGTGGTCTGCTACGCTGCTTAATCAGCTTCCCTCTGGCGATGGGCACCCGGTCATGGTGCTGCCGCCGTTTATGGCCAGCGACCAGATCACCAGCCGTTTGCGTAAGCAAATTGAACGCTGGGGTTATGATGTTCATGGCTGGGATCTGGGCATTAACGAGCAGACCCGTCACTCAGATTCAATGAATGAGGCCTTGCAGCAACGGCAATTAGTGTCAGCACGCCTGACCGAACAGGTCGAAAAGCTGGCAAATGACGTAGGGCAAGCTGTCAGTTTGATAGGCTGGAGCCTGGGCGGTATTCACGCGCTTGAAGTTGCACACGCCATACCAGACAGTGTCCGCCAGATTATTACGATGGGTAGCCCGCTTGGCGACCCTCGTGCCACTGCTATTTATGCACTGATGAATGCCAGTGGCACTCGAACCAGCAGTGACGCTGACGTTGCACAATGGCTTCGTGGCCTGGACAAGCCGCTAAAAGACGTTCCATTTACTTGTGTATATAGCGACAGCGACGGCATTGTAGACCCGAGCATTGCGGCAATATCCAGCGGCCCGCAGCGGCAGAACATTCGAGTAAACAGTACACATCTGGGTATGGCATTCAATCCCAGAGTGCATTATGTGCTGTCTGATCGCCTGCGAATGGGCGTGGATGAATGGCGCGCAATGGACACTCCAGCCTGGCTAAACTGGCCAATCTAATTCATGCTTTTGGCCGAGACTATCCAGGCCATAAAACTTGACTAATTTACTAGGTTATGTGAACCTTAGCACTGGAATACTCGTAACTTCTGTGTGACCCAATGAAACTAACCACTCGCGGCCGCTACGCCGTGACAGCCATGCTCGACCTTGCGGTTAACAGTCAGTCCGGGCCGGCTAATCTGGCCATGATTTCGACGCGCCAGGATATTTCGCTGTCGTACCTCGAGCAGCTGTTTTCCCTGCTTCGTCGCCGTGGCCTGGTTCAAAGCCAGCGCGGTCCAGGTGGTGGTTATCATTTAGCCAAAAATGCTGAGGATATCAGTGTTGCGGAGGTGATTGCGGCCGTGAATGAAGATACAGACGTTACCCGTTGCGGCGGCAGCGGCAACTGTCAGCATGGCGGCACCTGCTTAACCCACCATCTGTGGATGGACTTAAGTGA
Organism: Gammaproteobacteria bacterium; assembly: GCA_030429735.1. Lineage (GTDB taxonomy): Bacteria > Pseudomonadota > Gammaproteobacteria > Pseudomonadales > JAUIET01 > JAUIET01. The sequence goes on along the minus strand of JAUIET010000002.1, from coordinate 77,937 downwards.
CCAGATACGCAATTTTTTAGGCGATATCAGCCTCGCCGACCTGGTTTCCAGAAATGAGGTACAGGCCGTGGCTCGGCGCCAACTCGCAGCGGTGGATAGCGTAACAGATGACACCAACCGAATAGCAGCCAGCCGCTAGGCCGTGCAGACTTTTAACTCAGGCGATTGAAGATCACAGTATGTCTCAAGAACAGATTAACCAGGCCATCGATAAGGAATACGCCGCCGGATTTGTGTCGGCGATCGAATCCGATACCTTGCCGCCGGGTTTGGACGAAGAGGTTATTCGTTTTATTTCGGCCAAGAAAAACGAACCGGAGTGGTTGCTGGAATGGCGCCTGGAAGCTTACCGTGGTTGGTTGGAAATGGCGGAACCCGAATGGGCCCATGTTCATTACCCAAAAATAGATTTTGACGCCATCTCTTATTTTTCCTCGCCAAAGAGCATGGAAGATGGCCCGCAGAGTCTGGATGAAGTAGACCCGGAGCTGCTTAGAATCTACGAAAAATTAGGCATTCCACTGCATGAGCAGGAAATGCTGGCCGGCGTTGCAGTGGATGCAGTATTTGACTCTGTGTCAGTCGCGACCACGTTTCGCAGCAAACTGGCCGAAGCCGGCGTAATATTCTGCCCTATTTCAGAAGCGGTTCACGAGCACCCGGAGCTTGTTAAGAAGTATCTGGGTAGCGTGGTGCCGCGCAAAGATAACTTCTACGCCGCGTTAAACAGTGCTGTCTTCAGTGACGGCTCGTTCGTATACATTCCAAAGGGTGTGCGTTGCCCAATGGAATTGTCTACTTATTTTCGTATCAACGAGGCAAACACGGGTCAGTTTGAACGCACCTTGATCATTGCCGACGAAGACAGCCACGTCAGCTATCTGGAGGGCTGTACTGCCCCAATGCGCGATGATAACCAGGTGCATGCCGCTGTAGTAGAGTTGGTCTGCCTCGATCGCGCCGAAATCAAATACTCTACCGTGCAAAACTGGTACCCCGGTGATGCCGAAGGCAAAGGCGGAATCTATAACTTTGTGACCAAACGCGGAGTTGCGCATAACGATGCGAAAATCAGCTGGACACAGGTGGAAACCGGATCTGCCATCACATGGAAGTATCCGAGCTGCGTGCTGAGAGGAGATAACAGTATTGGTGAATTTTATTCTGTTGCCCTGACCAATAATCTGCAGCAAGCCGACACCGGCACCAAAATGATTCATCTTGGTAAAAACACTCGCTCTACGATTATCTCAAAAGGCATATCCGCCGGCAGAAGCTCCAACGCGTACCGCGGCCTGGTTCGAATGAGCCCGCGCGCGAGTGGCGCGCGAAACTACACACAATGCGACTCGCTATTGTTAGGTGACAAATGTGCAGCACACACCTTCCCATATATTGAAACAAAAAATCCATCGGCGGTGATTGAGCATGAGGCAACCACCTCCAAAGTCAGCGATGACCAGATGTATCTATGCCAGCAGCGCGGGCTGGACCCTGAAAAAGCGGTGTCGATGATAGTGAATGGGTTTTGCAAGGAAGTGTTTAAAGAACTGCCGATGGAATTTGCGGTAGAAGCTGGAAAATTATTGGAAGTCAGCCTGGAAGGCTCGGTGGGTTAAACCCATCACGTTTAATTCAATTGTGGAATATCACGTATGTTAGTTGTTAACGATCTGCACGCAACCGTTGATGGAAAAACCATTTTGAACGGCTTGAGCTTAACGGTAAACCCTGGCGAAGTACACGCCATCATGGGCCCTAACGGTTCTGGTAAGAGCACCCTGGGTCACGTTCTGGCTGGTCGCCCCGGTTATGAAGCGACGGCTGGTACGGTCAGCTACATGGGCAGGGACCTGTTCGAGCAAGATACCGAGGAACGTGCCCGAAATGGCTTGTTTCTGGCATTTCAGTACCCTGTTGAAATTCCGGGTGTTAGCAATATGGAGTTTCTAAAAGCCTCAGTAGACGCCGCCCGCGAGCACCGTGGCGAGGAGGCGCTGGATGCTGTGACATTTATGAAAATGGCCCGTGAAGCGAGCAAAACCGTTGACCTGGACCCCGCGTTTTTAAAGCGCGGTGTCAACGAAGGGTTCTCGGGCGGTGAGAAAAAACGCAATGAGCTGATGCAAATGCTGCTGCTGGAGCCCAGCCTGGCCATTATGGATGAAACCGACAGCGGTCTGGACATCGACGCGTTACAGGTAGTTGCTGCCGGTGTGAATTCAATGCGCAGCGAGAATCGTTCTTTTGTTCTGGTAACCCACTATCAACGACTGCTTAATTTTATAGAGCCCGATTTCGTGCACGTGCTGTCTGGCGGCCGTATCGTGCGTTCTGGCGACAAGTCATTGGCACTGGAGCTTGAGGAACGTGGCTACGCCTGGATTGAAGACGAGGTCGCCTGATGAGCGAACATATGCAAGCAGTGCTTGATTCAGCGGCAAGCAGCGCACCCGCCTGGCTTGGCGACGTGCTGAATACGGGCAGAACGCAATGGCAAAGTGAACGCTGGCCAAGCCGTAAAACCGAAGCATGGAAGTACACATCACTGCACCCGCTTGAACAACCGTTTGACGCAGCCCCGCAAGACCCTGGCGTCGCAGATGTTAGCGACCTGCCCGAACTATCAGAGCATCGTCTGGTGTTTCTGGATGGTCAGTATCAAGCACAGCTGTCTTCAGAATTTGCCCAGGTCGGTGTTCGTGTTGTGCGTTTCACAGACGCGAATGAGGTTGATGCTGAACGTATCAAGTCACAGCTGGGAAAATCAGTTGACGCCAGCAACCATGTGTTTGCCAGCTTAAACGATGCGGCCTTGAACGACGGTCTGTTTATTGATATTTCTGCCAACGCAGTCGTTGACAAGCCTATTCACCTGGTGTGGATCAGCAGTGGACAGAAGCCTGCCTACACGGTTAATCAGCGTCTGTTAGTGGTGGCCGGGACCAACAGCAAAGCAACACTTATCGAGCATTTCGTAAATAGGAATGAAACAAGCACAGTGTTTACCAATGGGATTTCCGAGTTGGTTCTGGAACACGGTGCAGTGCTTGAATATTACAGACTGAATCTGGAACGAGCCGCCGCATTGCATGTAGCGGGCATCCATAGTCAACTGGCAGACAACGCCTGCCTTCGCAGTTTCTTCGTCACTACCGGCAGCAAACTAAAGCGTCTGGATGTGGTGACACACCATGCAGGCTCCGGCGCGCACTGCGAGATGAATGGCATTTATCTTCCGCAAGGCAGCGAGCATATTGATGTGCATACCTGTATTGAACATGCAGTACCGCACTGCACCACGGATGAGAACTTCCGCGGCATTGTCGCTGATCAGGCAAGCGCTGTGTTTAACGGTCGAATTCATATTCATCCCGACGCGCAGCAAACCCGCGCAGAGCTCAGCAACCGAAATTTGCTGACCAGTGACCAGGCAGAGATCAATACCAAACCCGAGCTGGAGATTTATGCAGACGACGTGCAATGCGCTCACGGGGCGACGGTTGCACAGCTTGATGAGACCAGCCTGCACTACTTGCGTTCACGCGGTATCTCGCGGGCGGAGGCGGAAGTGATGCTGAGCTTTGGCTTTATCAATGAATTGGTTGACGGTATCCGCCTAGAGGCTTTGCGCGAGTATCTGCGCCCGTTTCTCGCTCGCCGTTTCGCCGGTGATGCACAACTGGCCAGGCACCTGATATGAACGCGCAACAGCAATCGTCCGCACCGGTATTTGATGTTAATCGGATACGCCAGGATTTCCCGATTCTTGACCAGGAAGTTAACGGCCATCCCCTGGTGTATTTGGACAATGCGGCAAGCACGCAAAAACCCAATGCCGTTATTGATGCGATTGCCAGCTATTACCGGCGTGACAACGCCAATGTACACCGCGGCGTGCATGCACTGAGCGACCGGGCCACACAGGCGTTTGAGCAGGCTCGAGAAACTGTGTCGCAGTTTATTAACAGTCCAAGTTCGCGGCAGCTGATCTGGACCAGTGGCACTACAGCGTCCATCAATTTGGTGGCCTACAGCTGGGCGCGAAACACTCTGGGTAAAGGCGACCGCATTCTGGTCTCGTGGCTGGAGCACCACGCTGACATTGTGCCCTGGCAGATGATCAGCGCGCAGTGTGGCGCTGAAGTGATTCCGATACCGGTAGAGACCAGTGGCGATATTGACCTTGACGCATTGGCAGGTTTACTGGATGAACGGGTCAAGTTAGTTGCCGTCGGCCATGTGTCGAATGCGCTGGGCACAGTTAACCCGGTGTCCCAGATATGCACTATGGCAAAAAAAGCGGGTGCCAAAGTACTGATTGATGGCGCACAGGCTGTGGCCCATTGGCCAGTAGATGTGCAGGCGCTTGGTTGCGACTTTTATGCATTCTCGGCGCACAAGTTGTTTGGGCCAACGGGCATGGGCGCATTGTGGGGCCGCGAAGAATTATTGGAGAGCATGCCACCGTTTCTGGGTGGTGGGGAGATGATCGATCAAGTCAGCTTTTCGGGCACCACTTTCAATACGCTGCCCTTTAAATTTGAAGCCGGCACCCCCAATATTGCTGGAGCGGTGGGATTTGCTGCGGCCATCAACTATGTTCAGTCAATCGATCGCGAAGGTGCCGCCCTGCATGAGGAACACTTGTTGAATCTTTCCGTGCAGCGAGGCGCCGATATGCCGGCCTTGCGCAGAGTGGGTGCGCCTCGCCATGCGGCGGGCATTTTCAGCTTTCTGATTGACGGCACTCACCCGTCAGACGTGGGTATGCTGCTTGATCAGCAGGGCATCGCGGTACGAACCGGCCATCACTGCGCACAACCTTTAATGGAACATTTTGAGTTACCTGGCACAGTTCGAGCCTCGTATTCAATCTATAATACGGTAGATGACGTGGACCGGCTGTTCGCGGGTCTGGAGAAAGCACTGCGACTGCTGTCGTAAGGCTTCAGGAGAGAGTAATGAGCGTCGAAACATTTGATTTTAACCAGCAGTTGCTGACCGTGACACCAGCGGCACAAAAGCACTTTCTGAACAGTCTGAATGGCTCGGATGCCAATGCCGTGCGAATCAGCGTGCAGGAAAGCGGCTGCACCGGTTTCAAGTACGTGGTTGAGGAAGTGCAGCAGGCCGAGGTCGACGACATAACACTGGACCTCGATAACGAACTTACGTTGCATCTCAGCAAAGAAGCGGTCAGCGTTTTACAAGGTACTGAAATTGATTACGCTCGCGAGGGCATCAATCAAACGCTGACGTTTAAAAACCCGAACGTGACGGCCGAATGTGGCTGTGGCGAAAGTTTCAGCGTAGGGTAATAGTGAGCGCCCAAGAACGCACACTGCTCACCACAACGCGAGACTGCCCTGGCCGTCTGGTTCCAGTAGGTGATCCGCTGACCATTCCGGCCCACACGTTTGTCACGTTAACGCAATCGTTGGGTGGCAATTACACGGTGGTTTATAACGGCAATATGGTGCGGGTTGATGGCACCGATGCGGACGCGCTTGGTTTTGAACCAACTAAACTCAAATTTGATACCCCTGCCGATGGCAAGATTTCTGAAGCACAGGTATGGGAAGCCTTGCACACAGTGTACGACCCTGAAATTCCTGTGGATCTGGTCAACCTGGGTTTAATTTATCAATTAGACATTGATCAGGAGGCGGGCGCCGTGACGATTGACATGACACTGACCGCGCCTGGCTGTGGCATGGGCCCGGTATTGGTTGGCGATGTCAAATACCGCGTAAAACAAGTACCCCATGTGCGTGAGGTGCGCGTAGAGCTGGTATTCGATCCACCCTGGAACCGTGACATGATGAGCGAAGAAGCGCAACTGGAAACCGGCCTGTTCTTTTAAGCGACCCGATATCATGAGTAACAGCACTAACCCGTTTGGGTACACGATAAAGGCCGAAGACGTTATTGAAACCCTTGGCTTCTTTGATGATTGGGAAGACCGCTACAAGTACATTATTGATCTGGGCAAAGAGCTGCCGGCCATGCCCGAAGATCTGCACACGCAAGAGCGTTTGATTCGCGGTTGCCAGAGCAAAGTGTGGATTGACTCAAGCGTAGAGAATGAGCGTTTGCAATTCACGATGGACAGTGACGCGTTTATTGTCAAAGGTTTGATTGCCGTGGTATTGGCTGCTTACAACAATGCTTCAGCCAAGGACATTCTGGATTTCAACATCGACGAGTATTTTCAGCAACTTGATTTAATGCAGCATCTGTCGCCAACGCGCGGCAACGGCTTGCAGGCAATGGTGGCTCGCATACAAGATATTGCCAGAAACGCTGTTTAGCGCCTTCCTGCACACACCCTATTTCGCCCCATCGAAGAAATCTTCAAACCCGGAACGGGCATGTCGGCCAATCACTATGGTCTCCAGTGTGCCAACGCCGTGGTGCTTGTCACCGTCTATATCCAGCTGCGCTTTGACAACCTGATGGTTGTGAATGAACTGCATATCAAGCGGGTTGATCTCATCAAGATTCCATTCTTCGCGCGCAGTTTCACATTCGCCTTTCCAGAATGCATGCCCCCATTCCGCGTGCCCGTAACCAATCCCGAGCATGTAAAAAATTTGCCCCGCTTCAACTGAGTAGTGATATTTACGACCGTTAGCGTCTTCAAAACGCATGTCAGCCGAGGCGGCTCTGCGTGTGCCTGTTCGCCAGTTCACGGTGTGCTCGATGTTACGCATGCCAACAATGCCGGGATCTTCGCCTACAGGGATATCGTCTATGTTGCGATACAACGGCACTCGGTCCGCACTCAATTGGGTTGGTCGGCCATCGCGGTCTTCGAAAGTGCCCAATTGTGTGCAAAACTCGCCGAAGTTGATCGGGTTCCAAAGCCAGTACACACCCGGCTCGTTGTTCATCAGGCCCGGCGCGCCGCCAGCGGGTTCACCGACGGGCCGAACGCCCCATGACTTGTCGCGCGTGCCAATGGCCTGGTTCACCTCATAGCGTTGGCCATCAATACTAAACCACCCCTGCCACAAGCCCATTTGCGTGAAGCGCGAATTGTGCATAATCAGATGGCCGTCATCGTGCATGACGTTGGCCGGTTCCTGGTGTGGCACACTGCTGGCTGTGAACAACAAATCGCACTCAATCGAATGTTCGTTGGCAGACAGCGTGACGCGCACCGTGCGCAAAGGCTCTTCGACAACCACCGCAAGCGGTCCGATCTCGGTCTCTTTCCGGTCTTTCGGCGCGCGCCGAGACGCATGAAAAGCGATCTGCTTGTTGCCGACAGACACACCAAAGTGGCCATCCATCACCCGTCGGTTGGGATACACACCAAAACCAATTTCGAACAGCCATTCACCCGATTCCGGCTCGATACCATTGAACCAGTAACGGTCGTAAAAATTGCGATCACTCTGTGAAGGCTCGGCTATTGGTAAGGCGGTTTGATGAATACAAAAATCGTCAAAACTGGTAATCATGGGCTATTCCTGCGCTTGCTCGACAATGCGGGCTGATTGTTGCAATCGAACACTGCTCGCTGCAAATCACAAGCGTTCGATTAAGGCAGAATGTTACCGGATTAAGCGGCGCGCAAGAATGACCAATCGGTAGTCTCGGCCCATGCGCCGATGCTCCGATGCACTGATGCACCGAAGTGCCGATGCAAACGTCAGCGCCGGGCAAGCTACCCGGCACTGTGCGCATTAGGCCGCTTTATTGTGCTGGCAATGTTCGGCAAGATCAGTGAGCGCTCTGTTAGCTACTGTATACACCGAGAAGTCACCCACATTGGCCGCGCGTATCTCGCCCACCAGGTGTTGCCAGCGCCCGATTGCGTCGGACGATTGTTGCAACCAGGTTTCAATGCTGGTTTCAACATTGTCCTGCAGCTGATCATCCATACTCATCAATACGCTGGTGGTGATCGAACCTTGTTGCGCTTCCAGATCATCGCGATAGGCTTCTCGGGCCAGCGCTTGCCATTGCGACTTCACGCCCAGATCGGAAATCTGCTTGTGAAACCAGTGCAAATCCAGCTTGTCGCCCAGGCTGAAGAAAGTATCAGCCACCAGCGCGGCGTGCATGTCGGTGTCTTTCGCTGCCTCCGCAATGCTCAATGATGAATACAGGCTGGGTGCCGCGGCAATAAAATGCGCCAGCTGTGGTGGAATGTTCTGCTCCGCCAATGTTTCCTGGCGCTTCTGCCAGGAATCGCGCATATGACCTTTCAGGAAATTACCCAGGTTTTCACTGATGGTGTTCACGCTTGGTTTGAATCGCAACACTTCCTGCTCAGGATCCAGACCAGCCCGGCGATTACGCAGGAACCAGTGGCTGGCCCGTCGCATCAGGCGCATCAAGTCTGACATCAGTCGCATCTGCAACCGTGCGTCTACCTGATGATCGAGCTCTTCGATCATGCGCCAGTACTTCGGCACCGAGAACACGTCGCGCGCGCACACATAAGCCAGTGCAACATCGCTGCAGCTGATACCAGGCGCCTGACGCATTCGATCAACAAAGGTAATACCCATATGATTGACCATGTCATTGGCCAATTGCGTCGCTATGATTTCGCACCGCAGTTTGTGCGAGCTGATGCGCTCAGGGAACTCAAGCGACAACCTTCCCGGAAACGCCGTTTGTACAATTTTGGCAACGTATTCGTTTTCACAGATATCGCTACAACACAGATCTTCTTTTAGCTGCGACTTTATATAGGAAATCAATACCGAAAGCTCCGGCCGGCTTAGCTGTTTGCCTTGTGCATCGCGTTCCAGCAATTGTTCTTCACTGGGCAAGAACTCTAACTCTCGATCGAGCTTACCTGCCTCCGCCATATGGTTCATTAGCCGGCGATATTCTGCAAAGCGCATTTTCGCCTCGCTTTCGGCAATACTGATGGCTTGCACCTGCATGTAGTTGTTGCGCAGTACAAGTTCACCCACTTCGTCAGTCATTTCTTCGAGCAGGCTACGACGCTGCTTCTCGGTCATATCGCCAGCAACGATAACGTCGTTGAGCAATATTTTGATGTTCACTTCGTGGTCTGAACAATCAACACCGGCTGCATTGTCAATAAAGTCCGTATTGACAGCACCGCCATTCAGGGCAAACTCGATTCGACCCAACTGGGTAACCCCAAGGTTGCCGCCCTCGCCTATCACTTTGCAGCGCAGCTCAGCGCCATCAACACGCAGCACGTCGTTGGCCTTGTCGCCCACATCGGCATGCGACTCTGAGCGCGCTTTGATGTATGTACCGATTCCGCCGTTCCATAACAGGTCTACCGGGGCCTTCAATAGCGCTTTAATCAATGCGTTTGGTGCCATGCTGTCTTCGGTCAGATCGAAAGCCTGTTTCATCTCCGCGCTGATTGGAATCGACTTGGCACTGCGCAGAAATACTCCGCCACCGGCCGAGATCAGTTCACGCGTGTAGTCATCCCAACTTGATCTTTCCAACTGGAACAAGCGCTGACGCTCTGCAAAGCTGCTTGCCGCATCCGGGTTGGGGTCGATGAATATGTGCATGTGGTTAAATGCTGCTTTCAGACAGGTGTGCTCAGAGAGCAGCATGCCATTGCCAAACACATCGCCCATCATGTCGCCGATGCCAACCACACTGAAATCGTTTTTCTGAACATCAATACCGCGCTCACGAAAATGCCTTTGTACCGACACCCATGCACCCTTGGCGGTAATCCCCATTCCCTTGTGGTCATAACCAATGCTGCCACCTGAGGCAAACGCATCGCCAAGCCAGAAGTTGTATTGCGCTGACAGACCGTTGGCTATGTCGGAAAACGTTGCCGTGCCTTTGTCGGCAGCAACCACCAGATAGGGGTCATCTTCATCATGGCGAATCACATTCTCGGGGGGCTGTACTTTGCCATCGACAATATTGTCGGTGACATCCAACAAGCCCGAGATAAACGTTTTATACGCGGTTATGCCACCTTCCTGAAATTCCTGCCGGCTCGCATCCGGCGCAATTGATTTCGCAACAAAGCCACCCTTCGCCCCCACCGGTACGATCACGGAGTTCTTCACCTGCTGTGCCTTGACCAGGCCCAGCACCTCGGTGCGAAAATCTTCACGGCGATCCGACCAGCGCAAGCCACCCCGGGCAACTTTGCCGCCTCGCAGATGCACGCCTTCAACATGTGGCGAATACACAAAGATCTCAAACATGGGTACCGGCGCCGGTACGTCTGGAATCAAGGCGGGCTGCAGCTTAAAGCTAAAGTAGCCCTTCAACTCACCGTTGTTATCGCACTGAAAATAATTGGTTCTAAGTGTGGCCTGTATGAGCGCAAGATACTGGCGGAAAATACTGTCTTCGTTTAGATTTTCAACATCATCTATCGCCGCTGTTATATCAGCCATCACGGCTTGTTCACCGGTGCCCGGCTGCGCTGCCTGTTGCGGGTCGAATCGGTGCTTGAACAATGACACAATCTTATTGGTCAGACTGAGATACTTGCCCAGAGTCTCGGCAATGTATTCGTCCCGGAAATTAAACCCGATCTGGCGCATATAACGCGCGTAGGCTCTTAACAGGGCGCACTCACGCCAATCCAGCTGAGTGCCCAACAGCAGCTTGTTAAACGCATCGCTTTCCGCATCCCCTTCCCACACGCGCCGAAACGCCTGTTGGAACTTGTCACGAACGTCCTCAAGTTTAATCTCGGATGCCAGGCCATAGCTCAGGCTGAAGTCGTGCATCCAGACGCTTTTGCCATCCAGGTGCTGGATCTGATACGAGCGATCACCCACTACGCGCACACCCATGTTCTCCAGCGGCGGCAGCAAATCGGACAATGCCAACGGCTTATCCATATGATAGAGCCTGAAATGCAGCATATGATCCGGTTCTTCCGGTACCCGGTACACTTTCATTTCCAGGGTATTGTCATCACTCAGGCACTCTATTTTCTTGATGTCGCCAATCGCAGAGCGTGGGTCGTAGTCGTCTTGATAGCCGGCCGGAAAGGCATTGTCGTAGCGACGGGCAAGTTTGGTGCCCTGTTCTTCACCAAGATCATCGGTCAGTGCAACGTCAAGCCGGTCAGACCACTGTTGCGCGGCCTGCGTGATTTTCTGGCGCAGCTCTTTACCATCAAACTGAACCGCTTGCTCAGGATCAACCCTGAATTCAAAATGCGTGCGGGTGAGAATGCTCTCGGAGAAATACGTGGTGAAATCCACGTCGTTGGCACCGAAGGATTTCCATAGAATATCCTCAATACGGGTTCTTACTTCGGTTTTGTACATGTCGCGTGGTGTGTACACCATAGCGCTGATGAATTTGCCAAAACGGTCCGGGCGCAGAAACATTCGTACTTTACGACGCTCCTGGATTTTCCAAACACCCATAATGGTTTCTAACAGCTCACCGGTGCTGCTGTGCACAATCTCATCGCGAGGGAAGGTATTGATAATCTGCCGAAGTTCTTTGCCATCATGGCTGCACATGTTCAGACCACTGGCCTGTTCGACAGCCGCGACCTTTTGGCGCCACAGGGGAACCGAACACGGAATTACGCTGTACGCCTTTGAGGTGTACAAGCCCAGAAAGCGGTGTTCGGTTATACCCTTGCCTGTGGCATCAGGCATTTGCACGCATATGTAGTCTGCGTAGGCATGCCGATGCACGCTGGACCGAATCGCTGACTTCGAAAATGCGATCAGGCCGCCATCCAGGGCGGGATTTTGCGCACGCTTGCTCAATTCCAGCTGCACATCAGCCGTGTAATTGTCGCAATCGGTGTTGAACAACCCCAGTTTGAAATGTTCCTCGGAGGTTTTTTGCTGCCCACTGTCAGTGATGGCGTAGGACTGGTAACCCAGGAACGTAAAGTGGTCATCGGCCAACCATCCAAGAAATGCAGCTACTTCCTTAATCTGATTTTTGTCATACCGCGATGTGCTGTCGATGCGTTGCTTTAAATCGCGTTTCAGTGCCTCTGCCAACTCCGTCGCTTGCGCGCGCATAGGCTTGAAATCTGCAACGACCGCCCTTACATCAACCAGTATGTTGTGCAGTGACTCATTCAGCTCAGCAAAGGTGGCGGAATCGCTCTGGCGAGTAACCTCCATAAACACCAGCGCTTCCTGGCGCACCAGACTGTCATCACGACGCTGTAATCGTGCGTTCGGCGTTTGCACGCCCTGCAAGGTACCATCCTCGGATCGGGCAACCGTCAAGGTGGCGCTGTGAATATTGTGAATTGCGATTCCGCGCCGGTTCAGCTCGATACGGATAGAGTCTACGATAAATGGCGAATTTTCCACCAGCGCGGCCAGTACGGTTCGCTGCGACTGCCAGCCATGTTGCTCGAAATCGGGGTTAAACAGTGAAATTTTTGGTGAATTTGCGTCCACACGCTGAACGAAACGCCACAATGCATAGGTGGTGGCGTACACGTCTTGCGGATCACGGTGCTGCAACTCATCAGTGGCACACGCACTGTAGAAGGCCTGTACAAACGGCACCAGTTGCTGCCGTTCTGCCCCCTCTACCCTTCGGTCGACTTGTAACAGTATTTGTTCGACCAGTTCTGCGTTGCGTGGTGTATTCATGGTTGCCATAATCGATCCGTTGAAATGTTGCTTTTCCTTGTTTAAATAGTAGGCATTTCGAGTAAAAGTGCGTCACACAGTAACAATCAATTGAATAATTTTTGACCTGGTTCACAGACACAGAGCATATGACACAAATCCACAGCAATATCGAGCAGTTAAGAGCCTGGCTAAGCAGCCAGATCATTGGTCAGGCCGAACTAATCGACCGTTTATTGATCGCATTACTCGCGGATGGTCACCTGCTGGTGGAAGGCGCGCCCGGGCTCGCCAAAACCAAGGCAATCAAAATTTTGTCTGATGGTTTGGAAGCCGATTTCCAGCGAGTGCAGTTCACACCAGACCTGTTACCGGGCGACATTACCGGTACCGAGATATTTCGCCCGCAAGACGGCAGTTTCGAATTCCAGAAGGGGCCCCTATTTCATAACCTGATTTTGGCCGACGAAATCAACCGGGCGCCGGCGAAAGTACAATCGGCACTGCTGGAAGCAATGGCTGAACGGCAGATTAGTGTGGGCGGCACCAGTTACGAACTGCCGCCTCTGTTTCTGGTGATGGCCACTCAGAATCCCATCGAACAGGAAGGCACCTATCCACTGCCAGAGGCGCAACTGGATCGTTTCTTGATGCACGTCACTGTGGATTACCCGGACAGCGAAGCCGAGCTGAGTATTTTAAAACTGGTGCGTGATGAGCAGCGCCAAGTGCCGGCCACACCCATCTCAGCACTCACCCAACAAGACCTGTTCTCTGCACGGCAAGCAGCGCTGGAACTGCATATGAGCGACGCGGTGGAAGACTATATAGTGGCGCTTACCATGGCGACCAGGCAACCTGGGGCTTACAGCGCCAATCTTGCCAGCTGGATCGACTACGGCGCTAGCCCGCGTGGAACGATTGCGCTTGACCGTTGCGCGCGTGCACTGGCCTGGCTAAATGGCAAAGACTATGTCAGCCCAGATGATGTACAAGCGGTTATTCACGATGTGTTCCGTCACCGGCTGATACTCAGCTATGAAGCAGAAGCCAACGGCATCGACGCTGATACAGCGATTGCGGAACTGCTTGCGCAAGTGCCGGTGGCCTGACAGCTGCTATGAGCTCAGTTGTGTCTGATAAAGGGCCGCGCGGCGCCAATACCGAACAATCCGCACTGATCGGTTTGCGGTTCCAGGCTCGGCTGAAACTCAGTTCACACAAACGCAGCCTTAGCGCCCTGGCAGGTCCCTATCGTGCCAGCTTCCGCGGGCGCGGTATGGATTTTGAAGAGGTACGGAATTACCAGCCCGGTGATGATGTTCGATCCATCGATTGGCGGGTAACCGCGCGCACCGGCGACGCACACACAAAAGTGTTTCGCGAAGAGCGCGAGCGCCCGGTATTTATTCTGGCCGATCAACGGCAGCCAATGTACTTCGGCAGCCAGCGTTGTTTTAAATCCGTGCTGGCCGCCGAAGTGGCCGGCTTGCTGGCTTGGTCTGCATTAAAACAAAACGATCGTGTGGGTGGCCTGGTAATGGGCAGCGACGATGTGTACGAAGTGAAACCCAAGCGCAGCAAGTCCAGTGTGCTGCGGTTCCTGCACTCGGTTCACGAACAGAACCACGCACTGTCGGCTCAACGAGCAATTAGTAATGAGCACAAAACCCGTCTTAGTAGCGCGCTGGAAGACAGCAGACGCCTGAATAAGCCAGGCAGTGCCATTTTTATCATCAGTGATTTTCACGACTTTGATGAAAAAAGCAGCAAGCAACTGTTTCATTTGGCGCAACACAATGAAGTAACCGCGTTTATGGTATTTGATCAAATGGAGCGGCAACTGCCACCTGCTGGCAGCTATGAGGTCACCGACGGTACAAGTAAAGGACTGCTCAACACGCAGAGCGAGCAAACACGCACAAAATACCAACAGTTTTTTACGCGCTGGCAGAACGATTTACAAAACAACCTGGCCAAAAGTGGTGTGCCGCTCGTGGCATTGGAGACCGGCTGTGATGCATTGGCCGAGCTGAGGAAGTACTACACTTTACAGCGCGGATTCAAATAAAAATGAGTGAACCAATGCCTGACGATCCTCTTGCCCAATTGCGCGACATCCATCTACCGGAAGCGGTTAGCTGGTGGCCACCGGCACCCGGCTGGTGGCTGCTGGCAGCCCTGGTACTGGCGCTGATCGTGTTTGTATTCGGCAAGTGGCTGAAAAACTGGCGCGATAACAACTATCGCCGCCAGGCGCAAAGCGAACTGGAGAGTGGCTGGAAGCAGTTTAAGAAAAACCACGACGCACAAGCCTACTTAAAGCTTTGCAATATCGTGTTGCGCAGAGCTGCCTTGCACCGCGATTCTGTCAATCGACGATCCATTGCCCCGCTGGCCGGACAAGAATGGTTTGATTATCTGGATTCCTGTTGCAGCACGCCAATATTCGCAGGACAGGTCGACCCGGATATGGCAGATGCTCATTATCGGCCGCTTGATAATGAGCAGGCTGAACAACACACCCGTGCACTGCACCGCGCTGCCCTTAAATGGGTGAAGGTCCACCCCTAACGGAACGAATGCTTAGCTTTGAACTTCCTTTATTGTTCCTGTTACTCCCGCTGCCGTGGCTGGTATACCGCTTTGTGCCGCCTGCGTTACAGCAGAATGCTGCACTCTATACCCCTTTCTATCAACGCCTGCCATTAGCTGAATCCAGCAGTACGGGCAAGCGCTCGCTGTTTGCCGTGATACTGTTGGCATTGTGCTGGTTGCTGCTTGTATCGGCGGCAGCAAAACCAAGCTGGTTGGGCGAACAAGTACACCTGCCGGCAACAGGGCGCAATCTGATGCTGGCCGTGGATATTTCCGGCAGTATGCAGGTCGAAGACATGGTATTGAATGATCAACGCGTGAATCGTTTGCAGGTGGTCAAAGAAGTGGTGGGTGATTTCGTGCAACAGCGCGCCGGTGACCGATTAGGCCTGATTCTGTTTGGCAGCCAGGCGTATCTGCAAACACCGCTGACGTTTGATCGCAATACCTTGCACCAACTGCTACTGGAAGCCCAAATTGGCTTCGCCGGCGAAAAGACGGCCATCGGTGATGCCATCGGTTTGGCCATCAAGCGTCTGCAAGGCAATGAAGAGAGCAGCCGCGTTTTGATTCTGCTAACCGATGGCGCAAACACTGCCGGCGCCGTACCCCCACGCCAGGCCGCCGAGCTGGCAGCAGAAGCCGGTGTAAAAATCTACACCATTGGCATGGGTGCCGATGAAATGGTCACAGGTGGTTTGTTTGGCACCACCTTCGGGGCACGCCGGCAGAACCCGTCGGCGGATCTGGACGAAGACACTCTGCGCTTGATTGCCGATCAGACGGGTGGTCGCTACTATCGAGCCAAAGACGCCAATGAGTTGCAACAGATCTATACCGAACTGGACCGCCTGGAAGCCATAGAGCAGGAAAGTGTGACCTACCGACCGCGCAAGTCACTGTTTCACTACCCCCTGGGTTTGGCGGCCGCCTTGCTGTTTGTGTGGTTGTTGTTTAAACGAGCCAAGGTAGCGTATGGGTCTTGACGAGTTTCACTTTCTTCGCCCGCAACTGCTGCTGTTACTACTGCCTGCAGCGCTGGCGCTTTACCTGATCTGGCAGCGAAAGCTCAGCGGGTCGACCTGGTTCAGCGTGATTGATGCTGAGCTGTTGCCACACCTGCTTGAAGGCGAGCAAAAGCCGGCAGATCGCTGGCCGGTTATGCTGGCCGGTATTGTCGCTCTCATTACCGTAATTGCGCTTGCAGGCCCAGCCTGGAAACGTTTGCCACAACCTGTGAGCCAAACTCAGGACGCATTACTGATATTGTTAGATCTGTCTTTATCAATGCGCGCTACTGACGTGGCGCCAAGCCGCATCGAGCGCGCGCATTTAAAAATTCGGGATGTTTTGCGCGAGCGTAACGAGGGCCTGACCGCACTGATCGCTTACGCAGGTGATGCTCACACCGTCGCACCATTTACCGACGACGCCAAAACCATAGAATCCATGCTGCCCGCTTTGAAACCCGAAATCATGCCCAAGCTAGGCAGTCGACCGGACCTGGCGATGTCACTTGGCCAACAATTATTGCTTGATTCGGCCCTGAATAAGGCGCGAGTGCTGCTGATCACTGATGATATTCGCGCCGGGCAAATTGATGCCCTGCAATCCGCCTTGGGTTCAACGCTTGAATTGGCCGTAATGTCAGTGGGCAGCGCAGACGGCAGCCCTATTCCATTACCACAAGGTGGGTTCCTGAAAGACAACAGTGGCGAGATCATCGTTGCCAAAGTAGACCTCGGCAAGATTCGCAGCGCAGCTTCCGAACTTGGCGCCAGATATTCCGAGCTGAAGAGTGACAGCAGTGATATTCGCTACTTGCTGCCCGAACGTCGTACTGCGATTGAAGATCTCAAGGAAACCGAAAGAGAATTTGATGTATGGCAGGATGAGGGCGCTAGTCTGCTGTTGTTATTGTTGCCGCTGGCCTTGATTGCGTTTCGACGAGGTCTGATTTTACCCCTGGTACTGGTAGCGGTATTGCCATCAACGGCGGACGCCGCTGAGCCTGCACAGATTTGGCGAAACCTGTGGAAAACGCCAGACCAGCAGGCTAGTGAGGCATTAAAAGAGGGAGATGCAGAAACCGCCCAACAACTGTTTGAAAACCCGGACTGGCAAGCCAGTGCTGCCTATCGCGCTGGCGACTATCAGCAAGCTGCTGAGTTATTTGGTGAACAAAACGCGTATAACCAGGGTAACGCCCTGGCCCATGCCGGAAAGCTGGATGAAGCGATTGCCGCTTTTGATCGGGCACTGCAGGAAAATCCAGATAACGAGGACGCGGCTTTTAACAAGCAGCTTGTCGAGCAACTTAAAAAACAACAGCAGCAACAAGAGCAGAATCAACAACAAAACTCCGATCAATCAGAACAAAACCAGCAGGACCAACAGCAAAATCAGGACCCGCAAAATCAGAGTCAAAATGACAGCCAGGATCAGCAGTCGCAGAATTCCGATCAGCAAGATCCACAGCAGCAGGATCAGCAGCAAGCTGAGAACGAATCACAGCAGCAGGATTCGCAAGATCAACAGTCACCAAGCGACCAGGAATCCGAACAAGAGCAATCGCCTGAGTCACAGCAAGCGGAACACGATCAGAATCAGGAGCAACAGTCTGACGCGCAGATGGCAGAAGCCGAGCAAAGCAAGTCCGATGCGGAGCGAGAGCAGGAACTGCAGCAATGGCTGCGTAAGGTTCCGGACGACCCCGGCGGCTTGTTGCGCAACAAATTCAGATACCAATACGAACAGAATCGTCGCAGACGAGAGCACTATGACAAAGATGGCCAGTTATATTGAACACGGTGTGAAAGCAATATTGTCGGCATATTGCTTCGCTGCTTGCGGGCTGACGCGCACCACTTATTCGTTCCCAAACTACGCCCGCATACCTGAACGCGGCTCGCACGGCTCCGGCAGGCAGTGGAGTGCCGGGTTGTTCATCGCATTTTTGCTAAGCAGTCAGCAATTATCAGCTGCAGAACTGACGGCACGCGTAGACCGTAGCAAGATTGGATTGGACGAAACATTTACGTTGATCATCAAAAGCACGTCATTGTCGATTTTTGACAGTCCGGACTTGTCACCGCTTGAGCAGGACTTCGAAGTGCTGGGCACCAGTCGGAACAGCCAACACAGTATTGTTAATGGTAAAACCGAATCATCACTGGAATGGCATATAAGTCTGGCCGCAAAACGTGAAGGCGCGCTGGTTATTCCGCCTATAGAGGTTGATGGAGACAAAACCGATGCCATCGTGATTGAAGTGAGCAAGAGCAGTTTTGCTGAAAAGAGTGGCGGCTTTGAGCCGGTATTTATCCAATCAGAAGTGGACAGCAGCGAGGTTTACGTTCAGGGCCAGTTGTTACTGACGGTTAGAATCTATTATGGAGTCGCTTTGTCCAGAGGAGCGCAGCTCAGCGACCTTGAGATTCCAAACGCGGTAGTGAAACAAATCAACGAAGCGTCTTACGAAACGCGTGTGCGGAACATGAACTACAACGTGCATGAAGTGAAGTACGCAATATTCCCGCAACGCAGCGGCCAGCTGGAAATACCTTCACAAACCTTCAGCGCCCTGATGGCCAGCGGTCGACGCAGCGGCTCACTGTTCGATAATTTTGGCGCGCCCTCGCGCGGCCGACCTATACGCGCTTCGTCCGAGACCCACACAATTGATGTAAAACCACAGGCACCTGAATTTACCGGGAACGATTGGTTACCTGCAGAAAACGTTCAGATACTGGAAACCTGGAGCAAAGAACTGACCGAACTCAAGGCCGGCGAACCGATTACCCGCTCGCTGATTGTCGAGTCCAAAGGGCTGCAGGGCAGTCAGCTGCCACCACTGGATATCGCAGAACTTCAAGGCGCTCAGCAGTACCCTGATCAACCGGAAACAGCCGATGAGTTGAGTGCATTAGGCGTTGTTGGCACACGCATCGAGAGCCAGGCGATTATTCCGGGCAATGGTGGCCAACTGCGCCTGCCCGAAGTACGCCTGCCCTGGTGGAATACGCGCACCAACCGGCAGGAAGTGGCGATTATTCCAGAACAGGTATTGCACGTGGATGGCCCTCCGGCACAAGCAAGTGATCCCGCTCAATCAGCACAGATACCTGATGCTGCAAGTACGCCTGTAAACCCACAAGCGAATGCCGACAGTACCGCAAACGACATCACGCTTGCCGAACACGTCGGTGGTGGCAATACTTTCTGGCAATACGCAACCCTGGTCACATTTTTATTGTGGGTGGCAACCGTTCTCTATTTTCTGTTTTTTCGCAAACACCCGCACGCCGCGGCAGCCGAAGTGGCCGAAGCACCCTCTGTCAAAGAAACCCGCGCTGCATTGAGTGAGGCTTGCAAGGAAAACAACCCGGTGAGGATTAAACAGGCACTGATCCAGTGGGCCAGAGCAGTGACTGGCAAGCAACATCTGGGCTCGCTGTCTGCCGTGAGCGCCGCACTAGCAAACGATGAATTGCGAAAAGAAATCAAGGCGCTTGATTCGGCGTTGTATCAATCAGGCTCTGCTTCATTTGATGCCAGCGCGATCGATAAAGCCGCTTCCGAGATCACCCGTGCCCGCAAATCACGGCGCTCGTTCAGCGGCCCTGAGCTGCAGCCTTTATATAAAGTGTGAGGTCTCGCAAGGATGGAGCGAATGTACGACGCTTCTGTGGCACAGACAATTTCACGCATCTTTGAGCGATTTGCTGACCACCTCATAGACGTCTTTCGATAAGTGCTCACAACTCTCGATTTTTCGCAAGGCAGCCAGCATCTGTTCCTGCAACGGCAAAGTATATTTCCGCCATTTGGATAGCGGCCCCAGCAAACGAGAAGCTATTTGCGGGTTTTTTGTGTTCAGCTCAATTACTTGATCGGCCAGAAACTGATACCCCGAACCGTCCGGATTATGGAAGTTAATCAGGTTCTGCCCACAGAAAGCGCCTACTACTGCACGTACTTTGTTCGGATTGCTCGCGTCATACGCGTCATGGTTCAGCAGACTCTTAACCGTGCTCAGGCCACCAGGTAATTGTGCACTGGCTTGAACCTGGAGCCATTGGTTAACAACAAGACCTTCATGCTGCCAGCGCTGGTAAAAATTCGCCAGCGCCCGCTGCCTGGCCTGCTGCGCAGGTTCGGCTTCGCAATTCACCAACTCCCGCAAGGCCGCATAGGTGTCGGTCATATTGTTAGCATTCGCAAACTGCAGCTCACAACGGGCCACCTGCTCCTCGTTGCCCAGTTGCATCAAATAAGCGAGGCAAGTATTTCTGAGCGCCCTGCTGGCGATCTGCTCTGCGTTCGCCTGATAGGGCTCGTTAACGTCATTGGCTTCATACACGCGCGTCAACTCGCCTTCCAGACTGCGTGCTATTTCCGATCTTGCGTACTCACGGCAACGATGAATAGCCAGCACATCCACCGGCTGAATCACCTCGCCGATATACGCCTCGCTGGGCAGGCTGAGCATCATCGCCACCATAGACTTGTCCAGCGTATCATCAGCCAGCAATACTCGGTAAGCATCCACCAGCTTACTGTCCATTTGCAGAGCATCACCGTTTTGGTACGCCAACACCAATCGTCGCAATTCACGCAGCGCCAGATTCTGACTGGCATCCCAGCGCGAAAAGCCATCGTCGTCATGGCTCATCAGAAACAGTAAGTCAGCGTCGCTGAAGTCAAAGCTCAATTTCACTGGCGCTGAAAAGCCGCGCAATAAAGAGGGTACAGGCTGCTCGGGCAGGTGTTCGAACACAAAGGTTTGTCTAGGCTCAGTCACATGCAATACGCGCTCGGTGTTGTCAGCAAGCTCAGCCGCCGCGGCCGGGTCTTCACCCCTAAGCTGTAAGCGCAGCTTACCCGCCTCGCCAAGCAAGGCCATCGCAAACGGTATATGAAACGCTTGCTTTTCAGTTTGCCCTGGAGTTGGTGGGCAACTTTGTTCAATGGTCAGATGATAACTGTTGTCTTCATCTTTCCATTCACCGGCGACGGCCAACTCAGGCGTGCCGGCTTGTGAATACCAACGTCTGAATTGATTCAGGTCCAGCCCACTAACCGCTTCCATTGCGCGCACAAAATCGTCTGTTGTTACCGCCTGACCATCATGGCGCTCAAAGTACAAGTCACTGCCCTGGCGAAAAAGCTCTGCGCCCAACAAGGTGTGCAGCATGCGCACTACCTCGGCGCCTTTTTCATACACAGTCACGGTGTAAAAATTGGAAATCTCCATGTAACTGTCGGGTCGAACGGGGTGCGCCATGGGACCTGCGTCTTCGGCAAACTGCGCGGTACGTAACAGGGCAACGTCCTCAACCCGTTTCACGGTTCTGGAGCCCATGTCTGATGAGAATTCAGCGTCCCTGAAAACAGTAAACCCTTCTTTCAAGCTGAGCTGAAACCAGTCTCTGCAGGTTACCCGGTTGCCTGACCAGTTATGAAAATACTCATGCGCGACAATCGCCTCGACACGCTGAAAGCCCAGATCGGTCGTTGTTTCCGGATTGGCCAACACGCAGGACGTATTGAATATGTTCAGGCCCTTGTTTTCCATTGCGCCCATATTGAAATCATCCACCGCGACAATCATAAAGATGTCCAGATCGTACTCACGACCAAACACATCCTCATCCCAGCGCATGGATTTCTTCAGCGAGGTTAATGCGTGCTCGCACTTATCAAGGTCTTTTTCTTCAACATACATCCTCAATTCAACACGACGCCCTGAACGAGAGATGAATTCATCCTGGATGCAAGACAAAGACCCCGCCACAAGAGCAAACAGATACGCAGGTTTTCGAAATGGGTCTTCCCACACCGCCAGGTGCCGGCCGGAACTCAGCGTACGTTGTTCTACTGCATTACCGTTTGACAGCAAAATAGGGTAGTGCGAGCTGTCGGCTTCTATCTCCGTTCGAAACAGAGACATTACATCCGGGCGGTCGAGGTAATAGGTAATCTTGCGAAAGCCCTGGGCCTCGCACTGCGTGCAAAACATGCCACGCGAGCGATACAAGCCTTCAAGCGACGTGTTTTCCTGCGGGCGTATTCGCGTTATGCACTCCAGCTCGAAGCTATCTGGCACATTGGGAATGGTCAGTTTTTCTGGCGACAACAAGTACTCTGTGGTCTTCAGGGCTTTGCCATCAATACCCAATGACAGCAGTTCCAGATCAACGCCATCGAGCTGCAACGACGCATTGTCACGCATTGATTCATGCTGATTTCGTGTCAGCCTAAGAGTGCTGCGCACGATGGTGTGCGTGTCCCACAGTTCGAACCGCAGCCTGGTTTCATCGATCAAAAACGCGGGTGGTTCGTAATCGTTAAGATAAATAGTGCGGGGTTGGCCTTCCTTCATTTCAATCCTTAGGATGCTGTTCGAACGGACACTTCGTAACCAGTGTATTTACGCATGTTGATCACACCGGTATCGAAGATCAGATACTGCCCTTTCATGCCCAGCAATTGCCCGCCAAGCTCAGGGGTTTTCTCAGCGTTAAGCGAGACAATTTTTTCCGGGTATTGCTGAACAGGGTACTCAATATCTACGCTGTCCTGCTCATCAAGAATCTGTATGGCCTGTATGCCATGCGTATTCTGCAACTCATTGAGCTCGGGTTGAATTCGTTCGAGCAAGTCATTGGCAAGCTGCTGCAAATCAACCGGGTCGGGTGCGCCCTTCAACATAGTTCGCCAATTGGTTTTATCAGCAATGTGGTTTTTGAACAACACTTCCACCAAACCAGATTGCTGGCGTGTCTGCACCGCCAACACAGGTAAAGCCTGACTGGCTCCCTGGTCGATCCAGCGTGTGGGTACTTGCGAACCTCGGGTAATACCTACTTTTGGCGCCGATGCATTGGCAAGATACACAATGTGTTCGATCATGCAGTGCTGCTCACCCCACTCCGGTTCGCGGCAGGTGCCGGCATGGTAATGGCATTTTTCGGGGCTGATGATGCACGAGTCGCACTGGGCAAGTCGTTTCATACAGGGAAAACAGTAGCCTTGATTGAAACTCTTTTTGGTTTTTCGGCCACAGTGAGTACAAAATATATTGCCGCTGAACACCAGCGTCAGATGACTGCCCAGATACTGATTCAAGGGCAACAAGGCCTCGCCCAAAGGCAGCTGGTACTCCACAGGTTGCGCCAGCCGCACTTGCATTTTTTGTAGCGTACCTGCCAGCAGTTCACCATCACTCATGAATTGAAAGGCTCCCGAATCACCTGAATGTCGTCGTTAGTTGTGTTATCTTGAGCGTCTTTACCCGCACACTCATTACCAGGCAGAAAACCGCTGCGCTGCGAGGCGGGCAGGTATTTTTGCTCCCAGGCAATCAGGGCTTGCATGCATAAGGCCTTTTGCTCTGGATCAAGTTGGCGACCGTCTGGCCACTTACCCAATTCAACGGCAACCCGCAAATTCTCAACCCCTTCGGCGGTTAAGGTCTGCAGCATGTCGTCAAGCGTAACCGTCATCAATTCCTCACGTATCTCGCGCCTGGTCAAGGCGGTTACCCCAACGCAATTTGTCGCGGCATGCTGCGTAATAACTGTGATCTAAAGGATGAACCAGCTTAAACCCGTGCCGGCGCTTGTGAACGTATAGAACGTCGCCGGGTGCAGCCGAGAAATTGACCTGGCCATCGCAATTCAATTGCGGGTTGGTTGGGTTGTTTCGCCCAATAACCACTTTAATCTCGCTGTTACCGTCAACCACGATAGGGCGAGTACTGAGCGTGTGCGGAAACATCGGCACCAGCACCAAAGCATCCAACCTGGGGTGCATAATCGGCCCACCGCCCGACAAGGCGTAGGCCGTGGACCCCGTTGGACTGGACACAATCAGGCCATCAGCGTGCTGTGAGAAAACAAATTCGTCGTCAACGAACAGCTCGTACTCAATCATCCGCGCAGATTTACCAGAATCCAGCACGACGTCATTGACCGCTTCTGATTTACCAACGGGCTGGCCGTCGCGACTCAGCACGGCTTCAAGCAGGAACCGCTTCTCCATCTGGTATTCGCCGCGCAGAATCGCCCCCACCTGCTCTTCCACCTGGTCAGGCAAAATATCCGTCAGAAAGCCAAGCTTGCCGCGGTTAACGCCGAGCAATGGAATATCGTATTGCGCCAGTTTGCGCGCCGCACCCAGTAAACTGCCGTCGCCACCAACGATAATAGCCAGATCGCAGCTTTCGCCAATCATGCCGATAGTGGCTGCACGGGATTGGGAACCTGGCAGGGCTTCTGCTACCCGCTCCTCCAGCTGAACGTGCACCCCCGCGCCAATCAGGTAGCGCTCCAGCTGCACGATGGTATCGCGCACCCGTTCTTCGCTTACGCGGCCGAGAATGCCAATATGGCGAAAAGTCTCCATCCCGCTACCTCAATCAACAAAGGCAGTATTATAGACGCATGCAGGTACTTACGACAGACGAAGCCGCTCTTCAACAACTCACTGATCCACTGGTCAGGGATTTAGGCTGGGCCTGCTTCAGCCAGGCGATGCTGGTCAGCGCAGAATCGGACGATTCTGGGCTGCTTGGCAGCGACCTTGAATCGCTGTTCCTGTTAACCCCGCAACGCCTGCAAGCCCTGCAATCGCTGGATCAAACTCCGCGTGAATTGCATGATTTCCTGACGGCCAAAACCGGCCGCAGACGCCTGGGTATCTATTTCGAACACCTGATTGAGTTCTTTTTATCGAATGACCCAGGTATGGATTTACTGGTACGTAACCTGCCCGTGCGTGATGAGAACCGAACCTTGGGTGAATTCGATTTTATCTACCGTGATCACTCCAGTGGGGGCCAGGTCATACACCTGGAAATAGCATTGAAGTTCTACATGGGTCTGGCAGATTCCATGCAGCCGCAGCCAGATCGCCGCTGGCTTGGCCCAGGCTCGCAGGATGCACTGGAAGACAAGATCGACAAAATGCTCACACAGCAAAGCAAGCTGGCCAGCTCGCCCTATGGGCACAAAGCACTGCAGAACAATGGCACGCCTTTGCCGCAGGTGCAGCGCGTGGTGATTGCCGGTGAATTGTTTGTTCCGAGCGAAACGGTCAGTCCGCCAACACAATGCCTACCCAGGCATCATCGCGGTGACTGGATTCGGCTGGCCGTATTGCCTGATCACATCAGAGACTGGCAGAAAACGACATTGCTGAGCAAGTCAGACTGGTTAGCGCCTTTAGCTGATGGCTTTTTGAGCAAACACGGCACCAGCAAACAAACCCTGCAGCAACACATTGCCGAGCACTTTAAGCAAAGCCAGTTTCCGGTGATGATTGAAGGAATTGATGAGCTTGGTAAACCCTTGCCGCGCACATTTGTTGTACCGCCGAGTTGGCCTGGCAACTCAGCGCGGTAAGCAATCATTATCAGCTTCAACCAACATACGGCCCAAGTAGCCTAAAAACACAAGCGCAGGTGCTTTTCCCTGGCATCGGCTGAATACCGCTTAAACCCCCCTGATAGGGCACATACGTCAAAGCCCAGACTCTGCAGAAAATAGGCTGCGGCCTGGCTTCGACGACCGGAGTTGCAATAGGTCACGTATTGTTTGCTTTTGTCCAGCATCCGGGTTTTAAGCTGCAAGATCTCCAGCGGCATATGCAATGCGCTGGCGCAATGACCAGCCTCGAATTCTTCCTGGCTGCGCACATCAATCCACTGTGCGCCATTGTGTAAGGCGTCACTGGCGGCAGAGAGATTCATGTTCACCACTTTGGGCTCGCGCAATAGCAAATAGAAGTCCTGTTTGCCAAGCCGCATCAAACGCCCGTCGGTGTTCATTCGAATCGTGGCATTGCGCAGTGCGTTGTTGATCAGCGCGTCTTCACCAAAGCAGCGGCCAGGCCCCAGGCGCGCAACACAGTCTTGCTTGGAGCGCTCATCCTTGGCTCTGTACACGTCCGCTTCACCACTTTTTATCACGTAGCAGCAATCACCAATTTCACCCTGGCGCAAAATGACGTCACCGGCCTTCACTTCTAGTTCATTGAAGCGATCCAGAATCTGGGCAATATTGATCGGTGGCACTTTGTAAAACAGGTTTGAGCGCAACAAGGTGGTCATCCACAGTGCGTCAGAGTCCAACTCGCGGCGTGAAGAAATATCCAGCAGAATGTAGCTAACAATTTGTTCCCAGGCGACGATGCCATCCAATTGATCAGAGTCAAAACGCAGCAAGCTGCAATCGCTGACGGCCACTGCACCACAGGATCTGGGTTGTGAATGAGCCACCGGATAAGTACACATCATACTTTCCGCAGACAGCAGTTCCGTGCGGCCATCCGCACCCGACATCTGCAGCTCGCCGTGCAGCAAATAAATATGCTTGTTGTCGCTTTCGCCCGCCTCAAACAGTGTCTGCCCAGCGCACAGGTACTCCACTTCTATGTCGCGTAACAGGCTATCAAGATGGTCGTCACTGAGCTTGTTGAGCGGAACGAAGGATTGCAGCAATTCCAGTTCAACACCGTTAATACTCCGGGCCGCCGTCTGTTGCGAGGAGCTTGGGTCGAGTACTCGTGAATGCGCGGCGTGCCGGGCGGGATTGGACATATTGCTGGTCAAAAAACAGGCTATCGAACAGTTTCAGACTAGCTCAAGATTTGTTCGCTGTCGCCTGATCAGCACCGTTTACTGTGCAGTAGCGCGCAGTTTGGCCATTTTTGCCTCCATGGCCCGGCGCCCCTGCAGACCACCGGTGTGAATAGCAAGGATCTTTTTGGGGGTATTCAAAGGTTCAGCGTTGGCGGTACGGCGCAATTGGGTGAACAATCCTGACATCATTTTCGCCGTATACACCGGGTCCAGCGCAACGCCAGTGCAGCCTTCAAAACGGTCCATAAAATCGACCAGATTCTTGTTGATACGCGCGTAGCCACCAAAATGGGCGGTTTCATTCACCTGCCAATGCGGATGATGGATTTTATCTTGCAGAAGCGCTTTCACCGCGCTCGACACACTGCCGTTGTCTTTTAATACAGAAAACCCGTGCAAGCGCGCATCACCCTGCAGGCCGCACGCAATACCTGCCAGAGTCGTACCAGTGCCACAGGCAAGGCTTACCCAATCATAGTCAAACGCTGAAATATGTTCGCCCAGGCGTGCTAATGCAGGTAACACCAATTGAGAATACCCGCCTTCGGGTATCACCAGCGCCGCGTACTCCTTGGCGAGTTGCTCTCGCCATTGCGGTTCAATGCGCCTGGCGTACTCAATCTTGTCAACGAACACCAGCTGCATGCCCATAGTGCGCGCGTCTTGTAAGGTGGGGCTCAGTCTTTGTTCAAGCCACGGTCCGCCGCGAACATAGCCAATCGTGCGAAAGGAATACCGTGCTCCCGCAGCCGCAAGTGCGTGTATATGGTTCGAATGAGGCCCCCCAAAGCTGAGCAAGCAGTCGGTGTTTTCCTGCTGTGCCTGTTCAAGCCATGGCATTAACTTGAACCATTTATTGCCGCCCAGCAGCGAATCAATAGAATCCAGTCGAAGCAGGTCCAGCTGTGTGTTGATGTCTGGCGCGAACTTTGCCAGATCAAGCCGCTGAGGTTCCGGTAGGCGCGGCTCAAGCGCCGCGCTGCATTGGGATGGCTTGCTGTTGGGAAAGCTGGGATTGCTGGTCGTCATTACTGGCCTGGGCATCAACAAACGCCGCCTGGTTTTGATGCTCCGGGCAGCGGTTGCTGAAGTTTGCCACGTATTGGTTAGGTATCTCTACTCGTTCCAGTGAGCGTCCGCACGGAAAACTATCGCCATCGCCAGACACATCAACAGAGGCCTGGCACACCGGGTCATTGTAGTGTTCCAGCCACACGGCATACAACTCAGCATCCACATAGCATTTTTTGGCGGCAAAGCGTTGCGGCGAGTCAAGGTATTCACCCACGTCTGCTGCGGCTATCGACAAGTGCCCAGCACCAGGATGATGCGCCACAAAGTCAACACCGGCATCGCTGAGTTGCTCGAGGTAGCTGTTCGCCCCTTGATTCAGTAGCCGTACTTTTTCCTGCCGGAGATTGGCAATCTCGTCACGCAGCGCAGTCATTTGTTCTTCACGATAGAACAACTCTACGTTGCGCATTTCCAGCATTTCTTTTAGCTCGGCGGTTTCCGCATCCACTTTGGCCTGTAACTCCAGATCAAATTTCTGCTGCAATATGGTGAATTGCTCACTCACATCATGCGTGCGCGCCGCACTGACCTCACTGAGCTGTGCCGCAGCACGTTCGCGTTCTTGTTTGATGTTGCGTACTTGTTCCTGCAACAACGCTTTAAAACGATCAGCCCGTTCGGTCTGCTCCTGACACTGCCGCTCCAGCTGTTGCGCGGTTTGCTGGTGGTGGCGAAGCTGTTTCTGAAATTCGGATTTAAGCTTGGCAATATCCTCATTGCGCTTGTTCTTCAACGTGGCAATGTGCAGGCGTTGGCTTTTAATATGCTCGGCAATGCGCTGTCGTTCGGCCGCCAACTCATTGGCTGGCGTCGCCGAGTTTGCACCAATCCCCTGCGGCACGGATACCGCTTGATCCATACCCAGTGATGGCAATGCCTGCGGATTCGCACTGGTGCCCTCCGGGGCCAGAGGTACGGGCACATACTTTAAGCCCAGTCGGTTCTTCTGCAAGGCAAGGCGCACTTGCATAAACGTGTTGTGACCCGGCGACATCGCAGGGTCCCACAATTGTTTTTGGTGCCAGGCTACCGGGCACTGGCTGTAACACGCCAGGCGGATTCGGCCGGCGCCAAGATCTGGGCCCGCACCTGAATTGCTGGCCATGTGCTCTAAGGGCACATTCCACTTGGGGTCAGCCGCGCCCTCACGCCCAAAATCAATTTTAAAGAATACGATGGCGATAGGCTGCAAGTTTTCGTTGACGCGAACAAATGCCGCTTCAACCGATTGATCGGCAAATTCAGGTACCGACACCACGTGATCAAGCACCGCTTCAAACTCCGCCATCAGCATCTCTTTGCTGATTTCGTGGTCTTCAAAAAACAACACCACGTCGGTGTGTTCTGCTTGCATGACGTATCCTCAAGACCCCGCACTGGCAGGTGGCTGTTACTTCTCACTGTTTAACACGCGTTGCGCCATTGGGTTGACAGCCTGTTGTCGCGCATACAGCGAGCCCCTGACCGCAGGGATTGATCAAAGTATAAGCAACTTGCGGGAAGCTGCCTGAGACACACCCAACAAAGCTGAAATTAGACTGTGAACTGCTTGGCAAAACCGGCAGTCAACGCCCAAGCCACGCCTTAAATCCGATTAAATTGCATTAATTCTTATTTTTCAATCACTTAGAATAAGGAGAACACGCCCAACACGAATGGAAAATATTATTGGCGTGGTATACTCTAGCGCGTTTAAACCCTGTCCAAGCCCGAGTGCTTGTGGCCACTAAGGATTGTTATGAGCGAAGACACCAGACTGACAAATGCGGCTGGCCAAAGCGCTGCATTGGAAGGCTGGTACACCCTGGATGACGACAGCCCGGCGCTGATCGGCACCCGTTGTACCCGCTGCAGCACGTACTACTTTCCAAAGATGTCGCGTTTTTGCCGCAACCCGGACTGCGACAGTGAGGAATTCGAAGAGATAGAGTTGAGCCGCGAAGGCACAGTTTGGTCCTACACCGACGCCAACTATCAACCGCCTGAGCCTTACGTATCGCCTGAACCTTTTGAGCCCTTCGCGATTATCGGTGTGCAGTTAGAGAAAGAACAAATGATCGTGCTGGGACAAGCCGCGCGCGGCATCACCGTGTCTGACCTTCGGGTGGGCATGGATGTAGAGCTGGTGCTCGAGACCTTGTACACCGACGACGATGGCGACAAACTCGTTTGGCGATGGCAGCCCAAACAATAGAACCTAGTGTCCCTTAAGAGCAGGTTCTTAAGCGTTGAACAGAGAGACAGTGAATGAGTGATGACATAGCCATTCTTGGCGTAGGTATGCACCCCTGGGGCAAATGGGGCAAAAATTTTGTTGAGTACGGAGTAAAAGCTGCACGCGATGCGCTTGCAGATTCTGGCGTGGACTGGAAAGACATACAGTTTGTGTCGGGCGGTGGCACAGTCCGCTGTGGCTACCCTGGCTACGTAGCCGGCGCGACGTTTGCGCAAGCCCTCGGCTGGAATGGCGCCGAAGTCAATACCTCTTACGCAGCCTGCGCATCAGGCTCGCAAGCGCTCGCCGCGGCGCGGCACAAAATTCTATCAGGCGCCTGCGAAGTCGCATTAGTGGTTGGCGCCGACACCACGCCCAAAGGATTTCTGGCCCCGGCCAAGGGCTACCGCCCTGACGACCCGGATTGGGTTCGTTTTTTGGTTGGTATAACAAACCCCACCTACTTCGGTTTGTACGCGCGCCGGCGTATGGATCTCTATGGCGACACGGAAGACGATTTCAATATCATCAAGATCAAAAACTCGAAACACGGGTTTACTAATCCGAACGCACGTTACAAGAAAATATTTACCGAAGAAGACATCGCAAAGTCCCCCATGGTCGCTGACCCATTACGCTTGCTGCACATTACAGCCACATCCGACGGTGGCGCGGCGCTGATCGTCAGCAGCATGGATTATGCGAAGAGAATAGGCAAAGCAGACGCGGTTAAAGTGGCCGCTATTTCAACGTCAACGCCAACCTTCGCGAGCGGTAACGTTGAAATGCCAGACATCGCAACCGATTCCGCAGCCGCGGCCGGGGTAAGCCCAATAAGCTACCGATCCACCATTGCGTTAAAAGCCTATGAAGAAGCGGGCATTTCTCCGAAAGACGTGAGCCTGGCCGAGGTGTACGATTTATCCTGTGCACTTGAAATGGATTGGATGGAAGATTTACGCTTATGTGAAGAGGGTGAGGCTGCGCATTTGGTTCGCGCGGGCGACACTAAAGTTGGCGGGCGATTACCGGTCAATGCGTCTGGCGGCCTATCCTGTTTTGGTGAGGCAGTGCCGGCGCAGGCGATTGCACAGGTGTGTGAGCTAACCTGGCAGCTTAGGGGTACGGCGGGTGAGCGACAGGTTGAAGGGGCCAAGGTTGGGATTACGGCTAACCAGGGTTTGTTTGGGCATGGGTCTTCGGTGATTGTTAAACGTTAAGGTAAGAGTTTTTAATCCAGCCGGCTACTTTCACAACGTTCGATCATTCGTAGCTGAAAGTTTGGATCATTTAAGCCGGGTTGGTAGCCGCTTAGTCTTTCGCTAGACACGCCGTGAACCCATCCATGGGGGCTCTTCAAAAAGGTCCCTCTTTTTGAAGGTCTAGCGAAAGACTAAGCGGCTACCAGCCCTAACATCGTGCAACGCCCTAACTTGATTGCTATTAGGCACGCAAGCAAATGCACCGCAGTATAGGAGTGCTCTGGCCACAGTCCACACCAGATACCGTTGAAAAGAGGGACCTTTTCAACGAGCCCCCATGGACGATGCACATGGATGTGCAAGTGTCGCGGAAGGCAGGATGCCGTGAGCGACTGGGTTTACGGCGTGTCTCTAGCGCAATATATGGCCCCAACACGGATCGAAGCACCTAAGTCCCAGCGAAAAACACACAAAGGTACCTCAAATGTCCACACAATCCCAAAAAAAGAAAGTAACCGTCACCACGCTGCAACAAATGAAGCGCGACGGCGAGCGTTTCGCGATGATGACAGCGTACGATTATTGTCAGTCTGTGACCGCCAATAAAGCCGGTGTTGATGTGATGTTAGTCGGAGATTCGCTGGGAATGGTCATTCAAGGGCATGACTCCAGTTTGCCCGTAACCGTTGAAGACATTGCCTACCACGTGCGCTGTGTACGGCGCGGCAACACGCACGCCATGATTATGGCTGACATGCCGTTCATGAGTTATTTTAACGAAGTTACCACGCTTGAGAACGCCGCCTCGCTGATGCGCGACGGTGCACACATGGTGAAGCTGGAAGGGGCAGGCTGGCTGGGTAAGAGCACGCAATTGCTTGCGCGCCATGGCATTCCAGTGTGCGCCCACATGGGGCTGACGCCACAATCGGTTAACCACCTTGGCGGGTACCGGGTGCAGGGGCGTGACCCCGGCCAGGCAGAGAAAATTATTGCGGAAGCAAAGCAGCTGGAAACTGCTGGCGCCAGTGTCATTTTGCTGGAATGTGTTCCCACTTCGCTAGGCAAAGCGGTAAGCGAGGCGCTGGAAATACCGGTGATTGGTATTGGCGCGGGCCCCCACACTGATGCACAGGTGCTGGTCTGGCATGACCTGCTGGGGTTGTACCCGGGCAAGCCGGCCAAGTTTGTGAAGAACTTTCTGGAAGGCAACCCGAACGGCATAGAAGGCGCTGTTCGAGATTACGTCACCGCCGTCAAAGACGGTTCGTTCCCGGCGCCTGAGCATTGCTACGAATAGCAGTGCGTATGCCAGGGCTGGCAGACATCTAGAACAAACCTGCGACTTCACCGTCAGCATTGATGTTAATACGGTTGGCCGCGGGTTCGCGCGGCAGACCTGGCATGGTCATAATGTCGCCGCATACAACCACGATAAATCCTGCACCTGCTGACAAACGCACCTCGCGGATCGGCAGCACATGATTGATTGGCGCGCCTTTTCTGAGCGGATCTGTCGTGAAGCTGTATTGGGTTTTTGCGATACACACCGGAAAGTTCCGGTAACCTATGTCTTGCAGGCGTTGGATTTCGTCACGCACTTTTTGATCGGCGATAATGTCATCAGCACGGTACAGGCGCGTGGCAATGGTTTTTATTTTTTGCCAGATTGGCATGTTGTCCGGGTATAGCGGCGCGAAGTTTGCGTGACCGTTGTCTACCATCTCTACAACTTCTCTGGCCAGCGCTTCTGCACCCGCTCCGCCATTTTCCCAATGGGTGCTTTCAACAGCGGTGACGCCATTCGCTGCACACACTTCCTTGAGCGCGCTAATTTCAGCGTCGGTATCCGTGATAAAGCGGTTGATGCCCACCACCACTGGCACACCAAATGATTTCACGTTTTCAATATGACGAACCAGGTTGTCACAACCATCGGTCAGTGCCTGAATGTTTTCACTCGCCAGTTCTTTGGCATCCACGCCACCGTGCATTTTCAGTGCCCGCACTGTGGCAACAATTACGGCGGCATCAGGGCTTAGGCCAGCGCTGCGACATTTGATGTTGAAGAACTTCTCGGCACCCAGGTCAGCACCAAAGCCCGCTTCTGTGACCACATAGTCTGCCAGCTTTAAAGACGTGCGAGTCGCAATTACCGAGTTACAACCGTGCGCAATGTTTGCAAACGGGCCACCGTGAATAATGGCCGGGTTGTGCTCCAGTGTTTGTACCAGGTTGGGTGCCAGCGCGTCTTTCAACAATACTGCCATGGCACCAGTGCCATGTATATCGGAAGCGTGAACAGGCTTGCGGTCGCGTGTGTAACCAACCACTATTTTACTCAGGCGATCCTGAAGATCGTCCAGGTCCTTGGACAGACAGAAAATGGCCATGATCTCCGAGGCCACAGTGATATCAAAACCATCTTCACGCGGAAAGCCGTTGCCGGGCCCACCCAAAGAACAGGTGATTTGACGCAACGCACGATCATTCATATCAACAACGCGCTTCCAGGTAATTCGGCGTGCATCAAGTTCGTTTTTGTTGCCCCAATGAATGTGGTTATCCAGCAGCGCAGACAGTAAGTTGTGGGCTGCACCAATGGCGTGGAAGTCGCCGGTGAAATGCAGGTTAATATCTTCCATCGGAATGACCTGCGCATAGCCACCCCCGGCAGCGCCGCCTTTCATGCCAAAACAGGGGCCAAGGCTAGGCTCGCGCAGGCAGACCAGCGCATTCTTGCCAATTCTGTTAAGACCATCGGTCAGTCCAACAGAGGTTGTGGTTTTTCCTTCACCAGCAGGTGTTGGTGTAATTGCTGTCACCAGAATCAACTTGCCATCAGGCTTGTCTTGCAAGCTGTTGACATGATGCAAATCAATCTTTGCTTTGGTTCGACCGTAAGGGCTAAGAGCATCATCGGGTATGTTCAGCCTGGCCGCTATTTCGCCTATCGGAAGAGCGTCAGCGGCTTGTGCAATCTCAATGTCACTTGGTACTTTATTGGTCATTCCTATGCTCCTGATTCAAGGCGCACAACGTGTAAACACAGCGCCATAGTCCTGGCTAGAGTACGGGAGTACCGTCTGATTCAGGGTGTCAGGAGCGGCAGCAATTGTTCTATCAGCGACCGCAGAAACGGCGTGTTTGCGCAATTTAACGGTCCGCGCTGGCGTGAAAGCCGTACTCTGCAGACGCGTCGGCAATCCAGGCAAACATATAATCCGAAAAGCTGCGCCTGACCACCAGATCAAAGTGAGTGTCAGATTGTTTTATAACAAGTGCTGTGGCTTTGGCAAAGTTTGTCTGAACGCATTGTCCTGCCAGAAAGTGATCAGGCGAGAAATCGTAGCTACAGCTTTTTTTCAGCAGATCAGGCAGTCGCTCACCGGAAAGACTCAGCACCGTCTGACCACCGCTGACATCCACTAGCGAGCAGTGGCCGTCAAATGCATCGCGAATTCGCAATTCGGTTCCCCATTCAGCACCGGCCTCAAGCAGTAGCAGCCATTCGTCAGGGCCAAGACAATAACAGGCTGCGGTCGCTGAGCGCGCTGACGCTTTTACCCTGGCCGGCAGAGCAAAGCCAAGTACGGACTCACAAGCGGCTGCAAACGCAGGCGCGTTACGATCGCCGCGCAGTACCAGGTGACCTTTCCTCGCATTCTCGACCAGGGCAATCCCCGCGTTCCTACTCGCTGCATCCGTTCTACCGGCCAGATAATGGTGCAAAGGCAGTTCACTGCGTGGTTCATACATTGTGCCGGTCTCCCTCGGGATCGTAAAACACCGAGCTGACAATATCGGCCTTGATCATCTCGCCATCGGCCTGTGGGCAGTACACAGTCTCACCCAGTCGCTGCAAACCACCCTTAACGACCGCCAGTGCGATGGAATGGCCAAGTGCGGCGCTGAAGTAGCTTGAGGTCACATGCCCTTGCATCAACATTGGAATTGGCTCATTCGGGTTGTTCACAATTTGTGAGCCTTCTGGAATAACAGTGTTCGGGTAATGGGTTTTCAAGCCCACCAGCTGTTTGCGATTTGCGCGCGCCGTATCGCTTCTGGCCAGTGAACGCTTGCCCAGAAAACTGAAGGCTTTGTTCTTGCCAACAACCCAGTCCATGTTCATGTCTTGTGGTGTCATGGAACCGTCGGTGTCCTGCCCCACAATGATGAAGCCTTTTTCAGCGCGCAGCACATGCATTGCTTCGGTACCATACGGTGTGATCCCAAATTCTTCGCCAGCGGCGATCAATTGCTCCCACATGTAGCGTCCATAGTGCGCCGGCACATTGACCTCATACGACAGCTCGCCGGTGAAACTGATTCTGAACACGCGCGCTTTAAGGCCAGCCACCGTGCCCTCACGCCAATCCATAAATTCGAAAGCCTGTCTGGAGAAATCGATATCCGTGCACAGCTTTTCCAAAACGCGTCGCGCGTTTGGCCCAGTCACGGTCGCCGTAGACCAGTGATCGGTCACTGACGTGAAATACACCTGCAGTTCCGGCCATTCTGTTTGCTGCCACAACTCCAGCCACGACAACACACCGGCCGCACCGCCAGTAGTGGTAAACATCAGGTAATGGTTCTCACCAAGGCAAGCGGTAACACCGTCGTCGAAAATCATGCCATCTTCATGCAACATAACACCGTAGCGGCACTTTCCGGGCGGCAGTTTTAAATAGGAGTTGGTGTACACTCGGGTGATAAATTCAGCCGCGTCAGGGCCTTGTATATCGATCTTGCCTAAAGTTGACGCGTCCAGGATACCCACACTGTTACGAACCGCCAAACACTCGCGATTGACAGCGTCCTGCATTGCCTCACCAGGCTGCGGGAAATACCACGGGCGCTTCCACTGCCCTACGTTTTCCCATTCTGCGCCGTGCTCTTCATGCCAGCGATGCACCGCAGTGCAGCGTACCGGGTCTAGCAATTCGCCCACATCTCTGCCCGCAATAGCGCCGTACGTGCTTGGCGTATACGACGGTCTGAACACGGTTGTGCCCGTCTCCGCAATGCTTTGGCCAAGGGCATTGGCTAAAATTGCCAGGCCATTAATATTGCCAAGTTTGCCCTGATCGGTACCGAAGCCCATCGCCGTATAGCGCTTGGTATGTTCCACAGAACGATAACCTTCCCGCGCGGCCAGCTCTATTGATGCTGCCGTTACGTCCAATTGATAGTCAACAAACTGCTTGGGCGCACGGCTGGTCGGTTTTTTATGCGGCGCTAAAAACAGCGCCTGTTGGACTTGCGCGACCGGCTCAACAAGATCAGGGCATGCCGGCAGGTCAATACCATCAACCGCTATTCCAGCCGCTTGCACCGCTTCCAGCCCTATCTGAACGCCATCTTGCAAACAGGCACGCAGATCAAACACACCCTTGCTGGAACCTGTCGATAAAACAGCAGCAGACGCACCAGGCACAAAGCCCAGCACTTGCTCACTCCACACCGGTTTTGCTCCGCTGTGCGAGCTTAAGTGAACAACCGGGCTCCAGCCACCAGAGCTGGCAACAACATCACAAGGAATGTTTCTAAGGCCTCCGATTACTGCCGTGGCATCGGCATTGATCGGTGCTATTTTTACGGCCTTCACGCGCGCTCTGCCCACAGCCTCAATAAGCGCATGACCTTTGATGACATCTATTCCCAGCGACGTAGCCGCCGCCACCGCATCACCCGACGCATCTTTGCGACTGTCGACAATGCAGACCACTTGCTGCCCCGCTTTATGCCAATCAACCGCAGT
Source organism: Gammaproteobacteria bacterium (assembly GCA_030429735.1). Taxonomy (GTDB): domain Bacteria; phylum Pseudomonadota; class Gammaproteobacteria; order Pseudomonadales; family JAUIET01; genus JAUIET01. Next base: position 40,889 of record JAUIET010000002.1, on the reverse strand, counting down.
TTGATACGCACCATCATTGCAGGTAAACAGCACCAGCCGTTTGCCAGGCACCACCCCATAACGGTTCAAATAGGTACCCAGCGCGGAAGCAAGCATAACGCCTGGCACGTCATTGTTGGCAAACACAATTGGCCGCTCTATAGCACCGCTTGCCAACACCACTTGTTTGGCCCTTACCCGATGCAGGCGTTGCCGGGCACCTGTGGCATTGGTCAAGCCTAAATGGTCGGAGCGTCGTTCGATAATACCGAGAAAATTGTGATCGTAGTAACCGAACACTGTGCTGCGTGGTAACAAGGTTACCCGCTCGTTTGATCTTAATTCCGCTAACGCGTGCTCAAGCCATTGGTAAGCAGGGGCACCGTTTAACTCAGTCGTTGTAGCCAACAAACTGCCGCCCATTTCAGCCTGTTCATCGGCCAGAATAACGCGCGCACCCGCTCTGGACGCTGACCGCGCTGCTTGTATTCCGGCGGGCCCTGCACCGACCACCAGCACATCGCAGTGCTGGTTCATCTTGTCATAGACGTCGGGGTCCTTGCCATCCGGCGCCCAGCCCAAACCCGCCGCCTTGCGAATAAGATGCTCGTAGCTCATCCAGAACCGCTTCGGCCACATAAAGGTCTTGTAGTAAAAACCAGGCGGCATAAACCGCGCGAACCAATCCGTGACAGCCATCAGGTCAACATTCACGCTCGGCCAGCCACTCACGCTGTAGGCTTGCAGCCCACTGTAAATTTCAACCTGGGTGGCTCTCAGGTTAGGAACAGAACTGGCACCCTGTCCAAGCTGCACAATGGCATTGGGTTCCTCGGCACCGGCGGCAACAATACCGCGTGGCCGCCCGTATTTAAAACTGCGACCAACAATTCTGACCCCATTGGCGAGTAAGGCAGACGCCAGTGTGTCACCCTGATACCCCAGCATCGTGCGACCGTCAAAACTGAAGTACACGGGTTTATCGCGTTCAATACGACCACCAACTGGCAAGCGGTTGATCTGCATTAGCACGCTCCCTCGGCGGTCGCGCTGTCAGCAGACGCAGGTGCCACAGTGGCTTGCTCACCGATCCGATAAGTCTCCAGAATTTCGTAACTCACCGTATGCCGGGTCATATTAAAGTACTTGCGGCAGCCAACAGTATGCTGCCACATCTCGTGATGCAGGCCTCGCGGGTTCGTGCGAAAGAACAGATAATCGCCCCACTCGGTATCACTCAAGTTCTCCGGCTCAAGTGGCCGTGTGATATGCGCCTCGCCTTGATAACTGAACTCGTCTTCGTCGCGGGTTTCTTCGCAATAAGGGCAATAAATCAATAACATCTCAGCTCTCTCCAGGCACGCCTTTAGTGAGCAACACCGGCAGCGCCGTGTTCATCGATCAGTGCCCCACTGTAGAAGCGATCGATAGTAAACGGTGCTGCCAGTGGATGCGGTGCGTCATTGGCCACCGTGTCGGCGAATACAAAACCAGACCCCGGTGTAGCTTTGAAACCGCCGGTTCCCCAGCCACAGTTGAAGTACAAGCCCTCAATGTCGGTCTTGCTGATGATCGGGCAGGCATCCGGGCAGGTATCGACAATACCGGCCCATTGCCGATTCATACGCACCCGGCTAAAGGATGGAAACAATTCACAAATAGCCTGCAGGGTATGTTCGATCACATTGAATGAGCCACGCTGACCGTAACCGTTATAGCGGTCGATGCCGGCGCCAATCACCAGGTCGCCCTTGTCTGACTGACTGATATAGCCATGCACGGCGTTCGACATGACTACCGTATCCAGGCAGGGTTTTAATGGCTCTGAGACCAGAGCCTGAAGCGGGTGAGACTCTAACGGCAAGCGAAGCCCCGCCATCGCCGCCAGCACGCTGGAATGTCCTGCCACTACGCAGGCCACTTTATCGGCAGCAATAAACCCTTCAGCAGTTTCAACGCCCAGCACTTTACCGGATGATTTTCGAATACCGGTCACCTCGGTTTGCTGAATCAGGTCAACCCCCAGAGCATCGGCTGCACGGGCATAACCCCAGGCAACCGCATCGTGACGCGCTGTGCCGCCACGCGGTTGCCATGACGCGCCAAGAATTGGATAACGTGCATTGGTCGAGCAATCGAGCAACGGCACTTTAGCGTTCACTTCGTCGGTGTTGAGTACCACGCCATCTATGCCGTTGAGCCGATTGGCATTTACCCGTCGTTGAATATCACGCATATCCTGCAAACTATGGCCCAGGTTCAGCACTCCGCGCTGGCTGAACATTACGTTGAAGTTCAGCTCCTGACTGAGGCCTTCCCACAGGTTCAGCGCCAGGTTGTACAGATGAGCGGCTTCGTCCCAGAGGTAATTTGAGCGAATGATAGTGGTGTTTCGACCGGTGTTGCCACCGCCGAGATAGCCTTTCTCCAACACCGCCACATTGCGAATACCGTGGTTCCTGGCAAGGTAGTACGCGGTGGCCAAACCGTGCCCGCCACCGCCAATGACAAGCACATCGTAGTGTTGCTTTGGGTTGGGCGAACGCCAGGCTTGCTGCCAATTCTCATGGTATCCAGCGGCATGCTTGGCCAATCCGAAGGCAGAGTATTTATCCATAGAGAGTATCGGCTGATGCGTAGCGGCAAGCGCGCAATTGTACTGGACTACATCCCGCTTCCATCTCGCCCACACGACGCTAGCTTATGGTACAGCGCCACGCAGCTGCTGTGCAAACACACGCCTGCTATGCAAACACGCGGCAGCTATGCAAACATGCAACCACTTTACAAAGAAACGGCGGCGCGCCTCACGATGCTACTCTGCGCTCATCTCTGGGCGGTTTACCGTACAACTCGCTGTAACATTTGCTGAAGTGTGGTGCCGTGGAGAAGCCGCAGCTGATGGCCACATCAATCACTGGCATGCCCGTTTGCAACAGCAGCAACCTGGCCCGATGAAGGCGCAACTCCAGGTAGTAGCGCGACGGCGCGCAATGCAGGTACTTGTGAAACAAACGCTCAAGTTGGCGACGCGAGATGCTCACGTAATCGGCCACCTCGTCCAGGCTGAGCGGCTCCTCGATATTGGCCTCCATTAAGGAGACGGCGTCAATCAACTTCGGTTGGCTTGCACCAATCAGGTGCTGCAAAGGCACCCTCTGCGCGTCGCGCTCCGTTCGTACTCGCTCGTACATTAATAATTCGCTGACTTTTTGCACCAGTTTCTTGCCATGCTTGGCAGCGAGAATATTCAGCATCAGGTCCATGGAGCTGACGCCACCTGAACAGCTGTAACGGTCGCGATCAATCACAAACAATCTGGACGTAACCTGCAAGTCCGGAAACTTCTCCACCATGCCAACCATATTCTCCCAATGCACAGTGCAGCGGTAGCCTTCGAGCAAGCCCGCAGCCGCCAGCACAAACGAACCAGTGCACATACCCCCAAGCGGTATTTGCCGCTTGGCCACTGCGCGTAGCGCATCAAGCAGGGAGTCTTCACAATGATGCTCTATGCGCTCACCACCGCAGACCATCAAGCAATCCAGATCAGCCGCCAATTCCAGCCCCCCGTCGGGTGTCAGCTCAAGGGCGTCACTGGACAACACGGCGTTACCGTCCAACGTCAGCAGCGACCACCGGAACAAGCTCTGGCCACTTTCACGGTTTGCTGCACGCAACACGGCTATCGCATTGGCCAAGGTAACCAGGGTGTATTCCGCCACCAGCAGAAAGCCAATGTGCATTGGCTGCGGGGTGGAATCTGACGTGACCGATGATGGCACGTGATTCTCCTATGAAAGTGCAGCTGCTTGTTGTTACGGGTATGCTGCGACGCCGGATTATATCCGAAGTTTTCAGGCGACGGCACTTGCTGTCAAGGGTTTTACCGGCAAAGCAGGCAGATTTGTAATGCTGCCGATTTTAAGGTGCTTTAGCACTCAATCACGTTTACAGCCAGACCACCGCGCGAGGTTTCCTTATACTTTTCCATCATATCAGCGCCGGTCTCGCGCATGGTTTTTATAACGTCATCGAGAGACACGTAATGGCTGCCGTCGCCACGCAAGGCCATCTGTGCGGCATTGATCGCTTTGGCCGCGGCAATCGCGTTGCGCTCAATACACGGTATCTGAACCAGGCCACCGATCGGGTCGCAGGTCAACCCAAGGTTGTGCTCAAGGCCAATCTCTGCGGCATTTTCCACCTGTGCGGGTGTGCCGCCCAGCACCTCGGCCAGACCAGCCGCGGCCATGGCACAGGCACTGCCCACTTCTCCCTGACAACCCACTTCGGCGCCAGAAATGGAGGCGTTTTTCTTGCACAGCATGCCGATGGCAGCCGCCGCCAACAGATAAGCGCGCACATCCTCTGGCTGCGGGTTCTCGCTAAAACGCATATAGAACCGCAATACCGCCGGTACGATTCCGGCCGCCCCATTGGTGGGTGCGGTCACCACGCGCCCGCCTGCTGCATTTTCTTCATTAACGGCCAATGCATACAGATTCACCCAGTCCAAGGCATTAAAGGTGGAACTGATCAGGTTGTCTGTGGTGGTTTCCAATGAGTGATAGAGGCCATGCGCACGTCGTGGCACGTTCAGACCACCTGGTAAATGCCCTTTCTGACCCAAGCCGCGCTCAATACACGCGTCCATGGCCTGCCATATATGTGCAAGTCCGTCTTTCACTTCAGCCTCACTACGCCAGGTCATCTCATTCTCCAGCACAAGCTGGCTGATCGACAGGTTTTTCTGCTTACAGTGAGTAAGCATTTCCGCAGCGCTTTCGAAAGGATGAGGCGGATGCGCACGCTGGGTGTCCAGCGCACGGTCTTTGTCTGCTTCTTCGATCACAAACCCACCACCCACCGAGTAATAGGTATTCTCGTACGCCTGTTCGGCACCATTGGCACCGCGGAACGCCACCAAGGTCATGCCATTTGGGTGAAACGGCAAGGACTCCTCGCTGAACAGCATGTCACGCTGCAGATCGAACGCCAGCCAGCGCTGCCCAGCCAGATGTAGTTTGCCATCGGCGGCAACAGTTCCCAATACCTCACTGAGTACATCCGGATCTACGTCGTGTGGTTCACAGCCCATCAAGCCCGCCAGACAGGCGCGATCCGTTCCGTGACCTCGCCCGGTCGCACTCAGCGAGCCAAACAAAGTCACCTGCACTCTGCTGACCGTCTCGAGCAGGTTTTTTTGCCGTAATTCGCAGGCAAACATGGCGGCAGCCTTCATCGGCCCCATGGTGTGAGAACTGGACGGTCCTACGCCAATCTTGAACAGGTCAAACGCGCTGATATCCACAATACCGTTCCCCTCCGGACACTTGCCAGGCTACCTGGTCTGTGACGCGGCTTTGATAGATCATTGTCAACCCGGGTTAGCGTCTACGCCGCCGACGCTTGCGCCCTGCATCAGTGCTCGCCGGTGCATTTTCTTTGGGCTTCGGCTTAGGTACAACAAAAAACAGATTCGGAAACTCATCCGTTTTATTCGGGAACGCCATGGCGTCAACAAAGTACTCCTGAAACTTGGGCTCAATGGCTGTTTCTATTTTTTCGATACGGCGAACTTCCTGCTCAATGATTTCACGCGACGCGGCATTCAACAATGCAATGCGTGCACCCGTGCCGGCGGCATTGCCCGCGGAAGATACGTTTTCCAGTGCGCAATCCGGAATAAGCCCGAGCACCATCGCATGTTTTACATCGATATGGCTGCCAAAGGCGCCGGCAAGACGAATTCGGTCAACCGTTTTGGTGCCCATCTTATCCATTAATAACTTAACGCCCGCGTACAAAGCGGCTTTGGCCAATTGTATTTGACGCACGTCGTTTTGCGTAATGCTGATCAGCGACTGGCCGTCATGCAAAACATACGCAAAGGTTCGGTCGTGGGCAATGACACGCTCACTGTGCTCAGCAAGACTGCCATCAATAACGCCATCTTCTGTGATAATACCAGCAAGATACATCTCTGCCACCACCTCAACAATGCCCGAGCCACATATGCCGGTCACACCCACGGCTTTGGATTGCTCGGGAAAATCCGGGTCGTTGGACCACAAATCGCAGCCGATCACTTTGAAACGAGGCTCTTTGGTGTCAGGGTCTATCCGCACGCGCTCGATCGCACCCATTGCCGCGCGTTGCCCACAACTGATCTGCGCGCCCTCGAACGCAGGGCCGGTTGGGCTGGAACACGCCAGCATGCGCGTATTATTGCCCAACACAATTTCCGCGTTAGTGCCCACGTCAACCACCAGGCTTGTCTCGGCCAGGTTTTGCGGTGCCTCTGCCAGTATAACGCCGGCAGTATCAGCACCCACGTGCCCGGCAATACACGGCAGCACATACACGCGCCCGCCCGGATTGATCGACAAATCCAGCTCCGACGCCCAGGCACTGACCGCATCATCGGTGGCCAGCGCAAACGGCGCACCGCCCAACTCAATGGGGTTGATACCTAACAGGATATGGTGCATTACCGGGTTAGCAACCAGACACACTTCCAGCACGTCCTCAATGGTGACACTGGCCTTGCTGCACACATCAACCAGTAATTCGTTCAAGGCGGTGCGAATAGCGTGGGTCATTTCAACCGCACCTTCCGGGTGCATCATGATGTAGGAAACCCGACTCATCAGGTCTTCGCCAAACCGAATCTGCGGATTCATCAAACTGCTGCTGGCCAGAACATCGCCTGTTCGCAAACTGCACAAATGCGCGGCAACCGTGGTTGAACCCACGTCGATTGCCACGCCATAGGCTACTTCATGCAAACCGGGCCAAACGGCAATAATTCTGCTGGGTTGCTGTGCCTGGCTGAACACCGCCACTGTGACAAACCAGTTTCCATCGCGCAGTGTGCTTTGCAGGCTGGACAGCAACATGGCGTCACAATGCAGGTTCTGTAAATCCCACTCAACTTCCAGAGCCTCTTTAAGGCGTTGCAGATCGCCACTCGGATGATGCATATCCGCTTCGGCCACCTGCACAGAGTACAGTTGCACGCTGGCGTCCATGGTTATGGCGCGGGCCTCGGCGTCCTTACGCACCAGCTGCCGATGAACCTGACTTTCCGCGGGTACGTCAATCACCACATCGCCGCGCAGCAAAGCATGGCAACCGAGCCTGCGACCCGGTTTCAGTTCTTTCCGGCGGGTGCTGTAGTTGCGTTCCGTATCTGAAAACGGCGACAAATTCTCAACTCTGGATTCGATATTGTGCTTTGTGAAAGAACCTTCAGCGCACAATATCTGGCAACGCCCGCACAAACCACGCCCGCCGCAGACAGAATCTATGTCCACCCCTAAAGACTGGGCAGCTTCCAGAATTGGTGTTCCACTGGGAAACGTTCCACGTCTACCGGAAGGGGTAAAAACAACTTTGAATTCTTCGATGCTCACAACTGCTCGCCCGCTTTATAAAATCTGCGATGTAGCTCGCGACCAGTTCGCTAAGCTCGCCGCCGCCGACGTCCGCTGCGCCCGCCACGAGCCCCTTCCGTTCCCTCAGCCGCCGGCTCACGATACGCCTTGATCCAGTTTGCACAATCCGGGTCATGACCCATCATCACATCTGCACCGCGCACAGCCTGCATCACTTCCGGGTGCAAGGGGCTGGTAATTGCCGATGTCATACCAGAACCAATCGCCATGGTTAGAAACGCACTGTTAATGCCATTGCGATTCGGCAGACCAAAGCTTACGTTTGATGCACCACACGTTGTATTCACCTTAAGCTCTGAACGCAGACGCTTAACAATATCCATCACCTGAAGGCCTGCGGTATTAATTGCCCCTATTGGCATCACCAGCGGATCAACTACTACGTCTTCATGCGAGATGCCATAATCCGCCGCCCGTTCAACAATCTTCTTAGCGACTTTAAAGCGTTCATTCGGATCTTCGGAAATACCGGTTTCGTCGTTGGAAATAGCCACTACCGCGGCACCGTATTTGGCCACCAACGGCAACACTCGCTCCAGCACTTCGTCTTCACCCGTTACCGAGTTGACCAGGGCCTTGCCCTGATACACTGCCAAACCGGCTTCCAGTGCTTCAATAATTGAAGAGTCTATCGAGATGGGCACGTCGGTGATCGACTGCACCAGCTGAATCGCCTTGGCCAGAATGGCAGGCTCATCGGCCAATGGAATGCCTGCGTTGACATCCAGCATTTGCGCACCTGCTTCAACCTGGGCAATGGCATCGGCCTCTACCCGACTGAAGTCACCGTTTTTCATTTCCTCGGCCAGGATTTTTCGACCGGTAGGATTGATGCGCTCACCGATAATAACAAAACGTTCGTCAAATCCAATGCGCACTTCTTTCGTGGCCGAGCTAACTATGGTTGTGGTCATGATGCGACTTCCTGAGGGTTAAAGATGTGTGACTGCTTGTGTTGCATGTTGCGTGTTGCGCTGGTGCGATGACTGTAAGCCAAGCGTGTGTATCAGCTGTCTTCAGCGCTTTCAAAACCCTTGTTTCGAATCAGTTGAGTCAGTCGCTCATCGCTGTATTCCTGTTCCAGCAAAGCGGCGTCCTGGTCAGCCAGTGATTGCATATCAGCGCCGGCTTCTGCGCCAGTGTACTCTCTTCGCCAGTCCGCCATATAGGCATCGCTGCTACCACGACCGGCGCGCATGGCTGCACGGTCAATAGCCGCCTGAAAGCGCTCGCTGAGCATGACCTTGCCGCGTTTACGACCTTGTTTAACCAGTACCTGTGAGGGTATGTCGCGCCAATAAATCCGAATTTTTTGCATGCTGCTGTCTCGCTCCGCTAGCCCGTTCGCTTTGCTAGCCTATTCGCTTTGCTATCCCATTCTCTTTGCTTTCCCATTCGCTTTGCTTTCCCATTCGCTGTGCTTTCCCATTCGCTTTGCTTTCCCATTCGCTTTGCTAGCGCGTTCTGGCAATAAGCGCAGGCGCCAGCGATGTTTCCAAATCACCGTAACCCGTATGAATGTGCTCGAACTGCAGTTCCAGGTACGTGGCCGCCTGGCGCGCCTTGTCAAACAATTCCGGTGTCTCTTGCTGCGACAGATAGACAACGCGGCGGTAATTACCAAACATCATATCGCGCAGCTCCGGATGCTTGTCCAGTTTAAGCCCGCTGACAATAAGCCGCTCGAAATTTTGCGCCAGGTAGTCAGTCAGGTATAAAGTGCCCAGCTCTTGCTCAGCGATGGCATTAAAGCGCGCTTCACCGGCAAAAAAGGAGTAACAGTGCGCCCCCGGCAGTCTGGCTATGCCCTCTTCTTCACAGAGGCGATCGATATGCCCGCCGGTACCGCAATCACCGTAGCCGATGTAAATCTGATGATAATGAGCGCGCGCCTTGTCGATTTTTTCCCGCAACCTGCCAACAATCAAATCAGGGGTATTATGCAGTTCAGCTGGTAAGCAACTTAACTCGATGTGATTCCAGTGGTTGAGTTTTTTGATCTGCTGAATTTCGTGCGCCAGTGCACCGCATGCAATGACGAGTACCTGCGCAAGATGTGAATTCGCCATGTGATCGGGCATTGCACGGGCACTGTTCAAGCGGGTTTCATCAGCCGGCCGCGGCTCGCCGCTCCGCAACCAGGCGAACACCGGTTGATGCCGCTTCGGCCGCGTCGCGACAATAGGCATCCGCACCAACCGCTTCACCAAACTCTTCGTTCAGAGGCGCACCCCCAACCATCACAATGTAGTCATCCCGCATGCCTTGTTCTTTCAACGCGTCTATGACAACTTTCATGTAGGGCATGGTGGTTGTCAGCAATGCAGACATGCCTAACACATCTGGCTTGTTCTCTTCCAGGGCCGCCATGTACTCTTCAACCGAGTTATTAATACCAATATCGGTCACCTCAAAGCCGGCACCTTCCATCATCATGCCAACCAGGTTCTTGCCAATGTCATGAATGTCGCCTTTGACTGTGCCAATCACCATGGTACCCACGGGTTTGGCCCCGGTTTCGGCGAGCAAGGGGCGGATAATGGCCATGCCGCCTTTCATGGCATTGGCGGCAAGCAACACTTCGGGCACAAACAGAATGCCGTCTCGGAAATCAATGCCGACGATGGTCATGCCAGCAACCAAGGCGTCTGACAGCACTTTGTCAGCGCTCCAGCCGCGTTCCAGCAATATATTAGTGCCTTCTTCAATTTCTTCCTTTAGCCCGTCGTAGAGATCGTCGTGCATTTGCTCGACTAATTCTTCGTCTGACAGCTCCGACAATATGATGTCTTCTTCATCACCGTGATCATTCGCATCATCATTCATCGAGTATTCTCCGGGCGTTACTTCAAATGTAGTTAATTAGTAGTCTTTGTCTGCAAACTCAGCCTTACGCCGAGTCATGTAGTCAATCAGTGCGTCGTCAATCGCTGGGTCCAGTTCTGGTGCCTGGTAGTCATTCAACATTTTTTTCCAGGCCGCGTTGGCTCGCTGGGCACAATCCAGGCTGCCGTCTGCTTCCCACTGCTCGAAACTGTTATTGTCCGCAAGCGGCGAGGTGACAAATGCGGTTTCGAAATTGGCCTGCGTATGCGCTGCGCCAAGAAAATGCTTGCCGGGCCCGGTCTCGCGCAGTGAACTCATGGCTTGGCCGTTTTCGCTCATGTCCATGCCGCTGAGCAATACACGAATCATATTGGCCTGGTCGGCGTCCATTACAAATTTCTCGTAGCCCATCGCCAGGCCACCTTCCAGCCAACCCGCGGTATGCAACATAAAGTTAACGCCAGCCAGTGCCGCGTTTTGCATGGTATTGGCCGCCTCATACGCGGCTTGCGCATCCGGAATTTTCGAGCCACACAATCCGCCGCCGCTTCTGAACGGCACGCCCAGCCTGCGCGCCAATTGCGCCGCCGCATACAACACCATGGTAGGCTCTGCCGTGCCAAATGTAGGCGCACCGTTCTGCATAGACACCGCACTCGCAAACGTGCCAAACACCACCGGTGCGCCCGGCTTAACCAATTGCACAAACGCCATGCCCGCCAGCGCTTCCGCCAAAATCTGTGTGACCGTGCCTGCAGTGGTAACCGGCGACATCGCGCCGGCCAGAATAAAAGGTGACACTACCGTTGCCTGGTTATGCCGCGCATACACTTTGGCCGCGCCGAGCATGGTGTCGTCAAAGGTCATTGGCGAGTTGGCGTTAATCAGGCTGATGCACACCGTGTTGTTTTCAACAAACTCATCACCAAACACAAGCTTGGCCATATTGACCGTGTCTTCGGCGCGCTCAGGTGCGGTGACCGAGCCCATGAATGGCTTGTCACTGTATTTGATGTGGCTGTACACCATGTCAAAGTGGCGCTTGTTCACCGGCAGATCAACCGGTTCACACACGGTACCGCCAGAGTGATGAATGCCCGGCGCTGTGTACGCAAGTTTTACAAAGTTCCGAAAATCCTCGATCGTCGCGTAGCGTCGCCCATTGTCCAGGTCACGCACAAACGGTGAGCCGTATGCGGGCACCATAACGGTTCGTTTACCCCCGATGATGACATTGCGAGCCGGGTTACGTGCGTACTGGGTGAACTCTTGTGGCGCCGAGGCCTGAATAATTGAGCGGCACATTCCGCGCGGAAAGCGAACCAGTTCGCCTGACACGTCAGCCCCGGCGTCTTTCAAAATCTGCAGGGCTTCGGCGTCGCCCCTGAACTCAATGCCTATTTCTTCGAGTACCGTGTCGGCGTTGTGCTCAATGATCTCCAGGCTTTCGTCATTCAGGTATTCAAAGTACGGGATGTTACGCTCAATAAACGCCGTGAGGTCCGCTTGCGAATGCTGCCGCGCGGCGCGCTTTGCACCTCGACCACCCGCCTTTCGTCGCCCCCCACGTTCGCTCATTTCCGCCTTCTGTTATAGGTCTAATTAACCCTCGCAGTCTCATTGAGTATGGACTCTGGCGCATGTAATTGAACGACATTTGAGTACTCGTGGACGACGTGAATTTTGGTAAATTTGTGGGGTATTTTCGACCAGGGAGAGCGGCGCAAGCGTCCGATGCCTTTTCCCAGACACCGTCAATTCTGAACCGCCTTCCCGACATCCAACATTGTCCGAATCCGCTCCCGGGTCGCATCCGTAGACACCAACCGTAAAAAGCTGGATCGCTCAGCATCCAGAACATCCTGCTCAGACATCTTCGTACCTGGCTCAACATCCCCACCACTGACAATGCGAGCCAACTCCGTTGCCGTGACCACATTGTGCGGCGTCAGTTTGCCAGCGGCGTGCGCCTCTTCCAGCCAGGCACACATTTTTTCGAACATCGGTTGGCCCGGCATGGGCAAAGGATTCCGCACGAACTCTACCTGGCCGGTACGACTTGCAATCGCGTCCATCGCCGCTGGCAAAAGTCGATCGCGGTTGTTGAGAAAGCTGTCATTTGGCCTGAGCATCGCTTGTTCGCGCGCAAGAATGGGCGATGAGCAGGTGCGGCCGTAGCCCAGATTCATGAATGCCTTCCAGGAGGCGTCCGCTATGTGATCATTGCCACCGAGCTGCTCTATCCAACGGTACAGCGTTTCCTTACAGCCACCGCCGCCTGGCACCAGGCCAACGCCTGATTCCACCAAGCCCATAGTCGAGTTGGCATGGCAGATAACCTGCTTGGCCTGCAGCACTACCTCGAAGCCACCGCCCAATGACATACCAACCGGGGCGGCAACGACTGGAAACGGGGCTTTTGCCATGTTCAGTACGGTTTGCTGGAAGTGATGCAGAAAGGCGTCCAGACCATCCATGTCGTCGGCTTCAAAAAATGCGCGCACGGCGGCAAGATTTACACCACAGGAAAAGTGTTGGGCGTCGTTGTGCACAATCAAGCCGCGCATCGACTTGCTGGCAACGGTTTCAATCGCGTCGGCAAGAATTGCCATGGAATCACCGTCCAGGGCATTGGCCTTACTGTGAAACTCCACCAGCGCAATGCCGTCCAGATCAAACCAGCTGGCCACAGCACAGGTATTTACCGGTGTCATGGTTTGCCGTTTTTCGTTAAAACGAAGCACGCCTGTTGGGCGATTCAACGCCTGCCAGGAGCCGTCAACACAGCGCTGCTGCAGCTCGTTTGCTGCTACCCGGTAGAAACTGGAACCTGCCGCCGAGCGCAGAAATGCCGGCACGCTGATATTTTCGGTTTCAAGCCTGGCAATGAAGGTATCAACCCCGATGTCGTCAATCAATTCGAACGGGCCACGTATCCAGTTGTAACCCAGCTTCATGGCATCATCCACGCCTTGCGGGGTGTCGCCTACTTCCGGGATCAACGAGGCGGCGTACGACAACACCCGCGATAACACCCGCCACGCGAACTGCCCGTACTTGCCTTCGTCTTCCAGCAGCACATGAATACCTTGCTGCTCGGCTTGGTCGGCCAGTGGCAGAGTGATTCTGTGCGGAACCGGTTCATAGGCACCCGTGTTCAGGTTCACAGCCTCGGTGCCGTGCTCGCCACGGCGATAAAAGCCCTGGCCTTGCTTGATACCGGTGTGCCCTTTGCTGATCATATCGACCATCAGCGGCACGGGCGTGGCTTCATTGTGAAATGCGTCATCTGGCGGCAGTGTGGCCACCAGACTTTTGGCCACGTCTGACATTAGGTCGATGCCAATCAAGTCGTATAAACCAAATACCCCGGTTTTTGGAATGCCCATAGGACGGCCAAAAATAGCGTCGGCTTCTTGCGCGCTAAGGCCTAGCTCCAGTGCGGCCTGCAATGCACACTGTATGGCGTAGCAACCCACGCGGTTACCCAGAAACCCCGGGGTATCGACACAAGGGATAACGCCCTTGCCGAGTTGCTGGTCACAAAAATCGGCAAGTGTGTGCATAACCTCGGCCGAGCTGTGCTCTCCGCGCACCAATTCAAGCAATGGCATTTGGCGCACGGGGTTGAAAAAGTGGGTGATGGCGAAGCGCTGCTGAAAAGAGGTTGGCATGTCTTCGATCAACAAGCGAATAGGTATAGTGGACGTGTTAGACGAAACAATCGCGTCATCGCGGCACACTTCATCAAGATGTTTGTACAGCGTTTTCTTAATGTCCAGGCGTTCAACAACGGCTTCTACTATCCAATCACAATCGGCAAGCTGATCAAAGTCATCGCGCGTGTTACCCACATGCACAAAGCGCTCTGCCTCGTTACTCATCAGGCCTGGCGAGGCCGGGTCTTTGATGCGTTGCAGGCCACGCTCGGCAAGCGCGTTCACCGCCGAACCGTCACTGGGTAAATCAAGCAGCCACACATCAATGCCTGCATTGGCTACCTGGCCGGCAATACCGGAACCCATGGTGCCAGCGCCAATCACCGCTACTTTGTTAAACGCCATGCTCTACTGTCCTTTTTCTACGCTAAGGATAAAATCACGCAACTCAGTGAGCACCTGCCTGGGCGCTTCTATAGGCAACATATGCCCGTACTCGCCAAGTACGCTCACCTCAGCGCCCAACACTGCCGCTAACGCCTGACCGGCGTTTAAGGGTGTCATTTTGTCTTGCCCGGCAAGAATCAGTTTGCACGGTATTTTATTCGCCCTGGCGATGATTTCTGCCGCTTCATTGCCGCCCTGGTAATTGGCGCAGGCATTCAAGTCTGTAGCGAGTGGATTGGCTGACATAATCTGGTGACCAATGGCTATCGGCTGCATGCCGGGTGTGGGCGACACGCCTCGATGCATGTTCGAGCCAAACCCCCATTGCAGCATAAACTCCGCGGCTTTGGCGGCCGACTTCTCAGCGGTTTCCAGCAGGGTTGCATTAACGGGAATGGCGCCCGCTGTGCCGATGCCGGTGAGTGACAATGCGCGAGACGGGGTTTGCTTTGCCAGTTCCAGAGCACTGAGAAAACCCTGCGAATGACCGACAATATGCGCCGCGTCCACACCACAGCTTGTGAGCAACTCATCAAGCCAGGGCGCGCTGTCTTCAATGCGTGCGAACGGCTCACCCTCTGACAAACTGTGGCCAGGGAACGCCGGGGCCAGCACCGAAAAACCATGAAACGCGAACCAACGCGTTTGCAGTGCCCAGCTACGGTGATCCAAACCGCTGCCGTGCAGAAACATCACGGTGGGCAGGCTGGCGTCAAACTCTTTGCCGCCGGTGGCAACGTGGGTATTAACGCCGTGTACGGATACTTTCATCAGCTGCTCTCCTGTGCTGCGGCCACTTTGCTTGCCGCTTTCAGGCCTTTGCTGAAATCAGACTGAATATCTTTAATGTGCTCGAGACCCACCGACACCCGCACCATATCTTCACTTATACCCGCGGCCAGCATGGCTTCCGGGCTTAGCCTTGAGTGTGTAGTGCTACCAGGGTGCAAGACCAGGGTGCGTGAGTCACCCACATTGGCCAGGTTGGACGCCAACTGCAGGGCGTCGATAAACGCCGCACCGCCAGCGCGACCACCGGTAACGCCAAAGCACAACATAGACCCCGCGCCTTGTGGAAACAGTTCCGCGGCTATCGTGTGAGTGGGGTTGGAGTCCAGCTCCGGGTGATTGACCCAGATCACATCGTCTTGTGCTTGCAGCCATGTTAGCAACGCGCGCGTATTGCTAACGTGCTGCTGCATTCTAAGTTGCAGGGTTTCTATGCCTTGCAAAATCAGAAACGCATTGTTGGGTGCGAGGCACGCGCCTAAATCGCGCATGGATTCTGCACGTATTTTTGAGGCCAGGGCATTCGGGCCGAACTCTTCCCAAAAGCGAATACCGTGAAACGGCTCGTAGGGCTCGGTAAGCTCCGGAAAGCGCC
This sequence comes from Gammaproteobacteria bacterium, assembly GCA_030429735.1. GTDB lineage: Bacteria > Pseudomonadota > Gammaproteobacteria > Pseudomonadales > JAUIET01 > JAUIET01. The sequence goes on along the minus strand of JAUIET010000002.1, from coordinate 25,134 downwards.
CGCTCACACTCCAATCGAAATTTCCGCCATCTACGATCACGCCACCGATCGCGGCCCCGTGGCCACCCATCCACTTGGTCATGGAATGAACCACTACGTTGGCACCGTGCTCAAGCGGGCGGTGCAAGGCCGGTGTTGCAAACGTGGCATCCACTACCAATGGAATTCCGGCGCTGTTTGCGATGCGACCTATGGCCGGCAAATTCGACACTTCCAGCCCGGGGTTACCAATCGATTCACAGAACACCATTTTTGTATTCGGCTGAATAGCGGCTGCCAGTGCATCCGCGTCATTGATACTGACGAAGCTGGTTTCTATGCCAAGGCGCTTCAAGGTGTGCCGTAGCAAGGTTGCTGTTGAGCCATAAATTTGTGCAGCCGACACGATATGATCGCCAGCTGAGCACAATGTGATAAAGGTAGTAAACAAGGCACTCATACCCGACGCGGTACAGATGGCGCCACTGCCGCCTTCCAGTGCCGCAATACGCTGTTCCAACACGGCCACTGTTGGGTTGGAGATACGGCTGTAAATATGGCCGCCCTGTTCCACGTTAAATAATGCGGCACCGTCGCTGACACTGTCGAACACGTACGACGTGGTCTGGTAAATGGGCACCGCGCGCGCGCCATGATCACTCTCGGGCACGTAGCCCGCGTGCAGCGCGATCGTGTCGGGCTGGAAAAACGAAGATTTGGCCATTAGGGTTCCAGAAGCTTTTCTTTGGGAAAGGGAATGTCGGTAATTGTTCCGGTCACACCCTGCACTGTCAACGTTTCATTCGCCGCGGTGTAGCTGAGCGGCAGCATTGCATACAGCATAAATTTCTTATACCGCGGCGACCAACAGGACGAACGAACTTCGGTGCGCTGATCATCATCCATCAGGTAGTACGGTGCTGGCACATCAAACGCTTCCGGGAACAACAGACCGCGCAACTTGTGCGTCTGAGTATTTGCCATCGCTTTCAATGCGGGCAGGCTCAGGCTTTCTATGGGTGCGTCCAGGTTCAGGTAGCTGTCCAGGCCGCATTCGAACACGTTGTTGGTCTCATCCATGTCGCTGCCATAACTCAGCAGGCCCGCTTCCATTCGCTCTATTCCGTTCGGGCAGCCTGCTCTTACGTTCAGGTCTTCACCCGCGGTAAACAAGGCATCCCACAGCGGCTCGGCAAGCTCGCCGTTGTTCACATAGATTTCGAAACCACCCTGCTTACTCCAACCGGACCGCGCCACGTACATCTCTTGGCCTTCAAAGCTGAGCATCTTGCCCCAGAAGAACCGTATGTCTCGAACCTCAGCACCAAAAACCCTGGCCATTAGCTCAGTGGATTTTGGACCTTGCACGCCCAGCGGCGACACATCTGGCTCAAACACCTCTACGTCCAACCCATACCCCTGAGCGAGGCCATCAGCCCACAATTTGATGTCGCTGTCGGCCAGCGACATCCACCATCGTTCATCACTGAGTTTGATCACCACCGGGTCATTCAGAATTCGACCCCGCGCGTCGCAGATGGGCGCGTATTTGCCCTGCAGAGGCTGGGCGTTGCTAAGGTCGCGCGGTGTCATAAGTTGCGCCAGTTTTGCCGCGTCTGGACCCTTCAGCTCCACCTGGCGCTCAGCGGCCACATCCCATACCTGCACATGCTCGCACAGGTGCCAATAGTCAGCTTCGGGGGATTCAAACACTGAGGGCAACAACATATGGTTGTATACGGTGAACCCTTTTACACCGGCCGCCTCTACCCGGCGAGTGAAATGCGTGCGTCGGGTTCGGCGGGTGGGGGTTATTATTGGGGCCATGTAGGTCTCCGAGCATTGCGCGTCCGTATCGCTGCGGATGGTGTCGCAAAGAGTATTTGGAGGCAATAGACCGAAACGACGCTTGCTTTCGAATGCGCGTACTTGAATTTTGGTTGAATTGGGTTGTGGGGATTACCTGCTTACTGTTCGAGGAACGGAGTGTGAATACCTCGCGAGCATAGTAATGTCTGATGCGCCTGCCTGAGTATCACACCGATTGGAGTTGGTTGGCCACTCCGGCGGCAAACAGCAGCAATGCGATGATCAGCGGCACGGGCTTGAAGAGTCGCTGGTTTGCCTTGCCGGCCTTGAAGCCGTGCCAGATCCACAGGCCCAGCCAGACCAAAATAAGGCTCATCACCAACCTGCCCAGCAGATTACCAATCAGATAGGCGCTCATTTCAAGTACCTCACACTGGTCCAGGAGCGGCGGATATGATCTGCGAGGGCATCCAGCTTGCCTGCCAAGGTATACGCTTGCAGCAAAACTGGGAATCTCTCCGGGCCTTGGCCTAAAAACACGACAACGTCCACCCGTTCACCATCGGCTATACCGCTGAACCTCAGCTCATAACCCTGAAGAACCCCATAAGATGCATAAACAAGCGCTTCAACAAGTTTGATCAATTGATCGGAGTGGTAGTTCCTTAACGCGGCGCTGACAACATCTACGGCCACATCGCCAAGAGACTCATCATCAATGCGCATTTCTTCAAAGCTGGTGAATATGAACGCTGCGGGAGGATAGCTCGCGGCCGGGGTTTGCGCTGTAAATACAGTGCGATTTTTGAAATGGGTTGTCTCAACCAGTCACTGCGGGGTCATTTCGGTCCAGACCTGCAAACCCAATTCCGGCAGCGTGTGGATTAACATCGGTCGCGGGTGTCGGTCACTGGCTGGCAACGGTAAGGCAAGCAACAGGCCAAACAAAAACACAAATGGCGTGGCCAGACTACGCATCAGACCCTGCCTTAAAGCCAATCTGGCCGTCGGGATACAGATAGAATGTGGCGTTTTGCCACGGCTCTTCTTCGCTGAGCTCACGCAATTTGTCCATAGCATTCAGCGGCCCATAGGTCTCTGCCGGTTCAAAGATATGTGACTTGCCGTTTTTGTCCTCAAACAGGTAATCGGCAGCCATTTGCTTATACTCGCCGTCAAAACTAACAGAGAAGCTGATGCTGACTGATTTCCAGTTCGCCGGGAGATCGGCGGTGACGGTGTGGTAGAGATGGCTGTATAGGTCTTGAGCGGAGTATTCTTCGGTCATTGTTGTGGTGGAGTTTTCAATGTTTTGATTTTCATTTTTCTCGTACGTCTCACAGTTCTTTTCGGCACTTCTCCCATAAAGCTCCTCATATTGGTCGTGTCCCAACTCATCAAGCAATTCCCGATGACGGCGTAATTCTTGGCCTTCATCAAAGCCAATATCGTATTTAATATTGTCGGCACTCCACACACGCAAAACGAAATAGTTGGCCTCATTTCTTTTCCATTCACTTCGCATGAGCGGGTCTATTTTTCTAAAGTAGACTTTGCCCACAGCACGAATTATCTGATTATCCCAACCCACCTTAGATCCACTTACATCAAGCCAACGACTGTTAGGGCCGACGATATGATCATCGTTGTAATAGCAATCTAACTCAAATACTTCAAAATCTCTTTGGAAGCTCATGGCAAGTGACGCTATTTCTTTTAGTGTATTCTGATCAACTTTCATTTCATTTGTGCTTCGTTGATGATTACTTGCCACCTTCATCGTCAATGTTCCCACACATGAACTGCTTGCACGCTTGCACTGCCGATAGCAACTTCTTGCGCCGGTGACCGAATCGTTTTTTACTGCGCTTTTCTCCAGTTCATCAAATCCGTCGGGTAATACCGGTGGTCGATAAACTCGCTGTCATCAATATCAAATGCGCACACTATCGCCGCTGCTTCATAGCACCAGTACCCGTCAAAGGTGGGACGATGGTGTGAGGGCCAACGGTTGTCACGCTCCAGATAGGTTTCCCAGTTGTCGAGGTATTTGTGAATCAATGCCTGCTGCTTGCCAGGTGGTGCATCCAATAGTTTCAACAGTGGGCCGTGCACTGATTTCTTGCGGAGTTTGTCATGTACGGGGCGGCCCGGCTGGTATTGCGCCATCACCCGGTCAACCAGGGTGTCGTAGCCTGGGGGGATGCATTGGGCGAGCTTGCCTATCTGCTCTTTGGAATCGAGGAAAGCGCTGGCGAATGCTATGGTGGGAAAGCTAACAGAATCAGCTACCAAGTTGACGTCGTTAGCTGAACTTCTGCTGCCAAAATCCTGAAAGCAGGCTTCTGACTCTAGAAGCACCTTACAATAAGTATCGAATTGCTGCTGAAGTTGTAATCGTGTTTCACCTTTTGAATATGCAGCCAAAACTATGCTCAAAAGAGTACGTGCAGATCGGCTAGGCAATACACACACGTTTATTTTTCGCAGACTCGACATTCTTTCTATTTGAGAAGGATTTAGGTTCTTCTCTGATGAACTCCGCAACTCAGAAATTAGATTGGCGTAATACTCATCATCGCAATACGAATCCCTCACTAACTTCACCTCCTACTATCAAAATAACTATTGTTGTAGTCAACTGTCACATTCTTCTCATCCAGTTCCCCTGTATCTGAGAGAACGTCTCTAATCTCGTAAAACTCGGTCTGCCCATTCTTATCTGTCCCCGCATACAAACGTACTACTTCACCACTATCCAGACCATCAAGCACTTGGTCTGTAGTCTCCTTACTCAATCCTGCGCCACGTAGACGCTGCTCATTCAACCACTCCCGACTCATCTGCCGCTCACCACCAGCAAGCTCACTTCGCTCCTATTGTCACGTTCTTGTACAACTATTTATTGATTCGGACCAGTTCATTGGCTGAACTGGGGGTATTTGCCCGTATGTCTGTGCGCAAAATCAGCTTGATCCGCCGAACGCTGTGCTTCAGTGGCTCAGCTTGCAGACAGCTGGTTGGCCACTCCGGCGGCAAACAGCAGCAATGCAATGATCAATGGTACCGGTTTGAAGAGTCGCTGGTTTGCTTTGCTGGCCTTGAAGCCGTGCCAGATCCACAGGCCTAGCCAGACCAGGATCAGGCTGACGACCAGGCGGCCTAACAGGTTGCCGATGAGATAAGCGCTCACTGTATTACCTCCTGATCAGGGTGTTGCTCGGGTGCATCTGTCGGCAAATAGCTGACGTTGTTCCAGCTGCGCCGAATGTGTTCATTGATGGATTCGCCATGCCCTGCCAGGGTGTAGGCTTGCAACAAGACCGGTGGGTGATGCTCGGCGTTGCCGAGAAACAACCTTACATCCACGGCCTGACCGTCGGCAATGCCTTGAAACCGCATTTCAAAGCCCTGCAGCGGCCCATAGCTTGCCGGGTTTATTGGCAGGTGTTTGGCCACCTTGTCTGGAACCGCGTAATTTACCGCGCCCTGCACCAGCACCTGAGTTGCCAGCGCGGGTAAGGCGTGGCGCTTTACCTGCATCGTGGGGAAACCCGTATAGGTCATCGCAGCAGGTGGGTAGCTTAGCGGCGGTGTTTGTACCGTAAACACTTCCCGACTGCGATAACGCACCACTTCACTGATCCACAGTGGTTCCAGTTCTGTCCAGATTTCCAGGCCCAGGCCGGGCAACTGGTGAATGCGCATGGGGCGCAGCGCCGGGTCGGCGGCAACCGTTGCAGGGCTCTGCGTCACACTCATCAACAGCGCTACTAATGCTATGACGGTTGTGCTTTGGCGCACAGTCAGTAATTTCTTACGCTGTTGTTGTTGCATCCTATACCATGCCTCAGTGACCATCATTACCCTGCGTAAAATACCGGTGCGATACCAAGATATTTCTGCATATCAACCGCCACCGCCAACATATCAACGTCGTTTGCACGGCGCGAAATTGAATCTGCTGACAACATCTGCTGTATGGACTGTTGCACGTCTTGCCCTAAATCAAAACAGGCAAAATGCTCAGGGTGCGCGTTTTCAATGCCGGCTTTAACGGCCGCATCAAAGGTGTCTTCCCAGGGTTCGATATCCAGCGGCAACATGACCGAGGCCACTTCCTCGCCACCGATAAATATGCGGTAACCCCAGCAGTCACCGGGTGAGCGATAAAGTGTTTCGAGCTCCTCATCCAGGCAGTAGCCTATGTCTTCCTCAGAGATCCAGTAGTGGAGAAAGGCAGCGGCATGCTCGCGGCTTAGCTGGCCCACGAATTGCCGGGTTTCCGGCAGTGATAGCCAGGCGTCGAAGGGTTGAAAAAAACACCAGTTGCCGTGCAGATAACCATGATCGAGCATGTGAATGTCTTTCTGCGCAGCAAGCGAGGCTTCGATTGCCTTGTACGTTACCTCATCGCACAGCACCGCACCGTAATACGGGTCGTAGCCCATTACGCGTTTCTCCAGTTCATCAAATCTGTAGGGTAATACTGGTGATCGATAAACTCGCTGTCATCAATATCAAATGCGCAGACGATCGCCGCTGCTTCATAACACCAGTACCCGTCAAAGGTGGGACGATGGTGTGACGGCCAACGGTTGTCGCGCTGCAGATAGGTTTCCCAGTTGTCGAGGTATTTGTGAATCAATGCCGGCTGCTTGTCAGGTGGTGCATCCAACAATTTTAACAGTGGGCCGTGCACTGATTTCTTACGGAGTTTGTCGTGCACGGGGCGGCCCGGCTGGTATTGCGCCATTACCCGGTCAACCAGGGTGTCGTAGCCTGGGGGGATGCATTGGGCGAGTTTGCCTATCTGCTCTTTGGAATCGAGGAAAGCGCTGGCGAATGCTATCGTCGGGAAGGCCACGGAGGCGTCGATAAGATTTATATCGTTAGCGGAGTCTCTTTCACCAAAATCAACAAAGCAAGCCTCTGACATTAGGAGCACTTTACAGTAGGCCGCGAATTTCTCGCGGATCTTTACTCGTGAATCTCCTCGCGAATACGAAGCTAAGACTGCTCCCAACAGCATTTGTGCCGAATTACTTGGCAATACGCACTTACATATTTCTTCGAATCCCGACATATATTCAATATGTTTTGGATCGAGATCTTTCTCAGCCAATTCTTGCCGCACTTCAACGAGATCATTGTAGTAGGCCCCATCTCGATACGAATCCCTCACTGAGCTCTACCCCCACTCTTAAAAACACTGTTGCCAAAATCTACAATCACGTTTTTTCTGTCAATTCTTCCATCAGGACTAGTTGCATCACGAATTTCATAAAACTCAGTTACGCCAACTTTACTGGTTCCCGCGTATAGACGCACAGTATCTCCTGTCCTTAGTCCGGAAAGCGTTTCTCTAATTTCATCTTCGCTTAAGCCAGCATCCTCGAGCCTCTCTCTATTCAACCACTCCCGACTCATCTGCCGCTCACCACCAGCAAGCTTGCACAATCTGTTCGACGGGCATCCCTCAGACACACCACTTGCCTTGGATTCTACAATATAAATCGTGCCACTTTCCGGGTCGCGGAAGATTGAATCTATGCCCTGCACTCCGCGGTAACCCAGAAGTGTTTGTTCGAAGCTGTCTTTGTCATTGAGCTTTTTCGGGTCAACATTAGTATCGCCCAGGGCAATGAAGCCACGCTCTTCCAATAGCTGATTGGCCTTACCTTCACCGATTAAGCCGTTTCTGTGCGTACCATTCGATTTGGCCAGGGTTCTTTCCGTGAGCGGCCGGTCAAAGAAGTCGTCCGGCAGCTCGCAGCTGGGGGCATTGTGTACCCAGATGAGACGTTCGCCAACGAAATAGCTTTGCGTGTTGGCAACTGTGAAGTTAAATACTTCAATGTCTTGCTCAACCAGCGTATTGCTGAGCACCAGCACATCGCCGCGCTGCGCCGCCAGCACGTTGCTTGCTTCAATATCACTGGCGGGTGTCCAGCCTTTGCCCTGAACCCATATCGGGTGCTCGCCAGTTACCTGAAGTGTTTCGTACTCGGTGCGCAGCTCATAGAAGCGATCCGCATCCCGGGCGACGGTATCGACCACCTGCTGCTCGGTATTCTGGTAAGTGCTTTCGTCACGCGTCAGAACCGAGTCACCAATCATCAGGCTGTTGATCGCCAGCAGCCCGCCCACAGTGGCCACCCTGGTATTCCTGACAAAGCTTGCGCAGCCGAAATCGTCCTTGGTCTTGCGAATGGCCGTGGCAAGGTCACCAAACTTGCTGAGCTTGGTGGCCAGCTTCAGCACGAAGGCGGGGCTTGCGTACTCGCCGATCACGCGACCGCGATCGTACGACCCGCACTGCGTGAGGTTGGTGAAATCCTTGCCAAGCACTTCGCCAATTTGTCGAACAGTGCCTTCAAAATCGTCGATCAGCGCCTGGCCCAGCGCGATCAAGCCCTTTACGGTCTCCACCGGCGATGTTATGGCATCAATCAGATCGCCAATCTGCTCACGCATCCCGGCCCAGAAGCCTTTGATGAACTCATAGCCCTCCTTCAGACCGTCCTTGACGCCGGTCCAGAGTTCGCCCCAAAAACCGGCGTCGTCATTGCCGCTGGCACCTTGTGTATCTTCGTCAACCGTGGCGGTTTCACACTCGATTTCTTCTACTTCGCCGTCGTCGTTCTCCTCAATATCCGGCTGTCCATTGCCATTCGCATCCGCATCAAACTCATTGGCAATGCCGTCGCCGTCAATGTCGCCGTCTTCGCTGTCGGGGATGCCGTCGCCATCGGTATCACCCGCTGTTGGCGTGTGGTCTGCCAGGTCGCCATTGGGGATGTTGCCGTTACCGGGGTCTGTGCCGTCGGCGTTCCAGTTGCCGTCTTCCCAGGCCTCGCTTTGCATTCTGACGGTGGCTACGGCGGTGATGGGGATGCGGCCCTGCGCGTAGTAATGCGCGTTACCGGCATCGAATTGCGACAGCAGCGTGGTGATTGCACCATTTATTAGCGGCACTTTCAGTTCAAAGCCATAGGTGGTTTTGATTTTCAGAAGGTTGGCGTCTTGCACGTTTACGCGGCTGTCAGCCCCAATCGCCTCGGAGTCGCGATACCGCAGGTGCGTATTGGGGATCTCTAGTTTGCCGTTCTTGCTGTTGCGCACCCCGAAGTCGGCAAAGGCCTGGCGGGTGGGGTTCAATACAGCAATGCGGGTAAGCGTGGGATTCAGCGCTTCCTTTCTGCCTTCATTGATGGCACGTTGTGCTTTCTCCGCGCTGCCGTCACCGCCAAACACGGGAGCCAAACGTAGCCCAAACTCATCCAGCATGGGTGCGCGCTGTGCGTGCGTGACCGCGCCCTTGCGTGCCGCTTCGAACGTAGCGTAGGTAACGGTGGTTTTCGCCTGGTAAAACAGCGCACTTTGCAGTACACCGAGACCCAGCATCAGCAAGGCTGGCAGAACCACCACCAGCTCAGCGATCGCAGCACCGCCTTGTGTGCGAGAATAAGTGCGCATGTTATTTATTAACTGTATGACTATGTCGCATCTAACGTATCAACACGATATCACGTTGATCACTTTCTAGCCATTAATTTATTGCTTTTTTATCGCTACAGGCTGATGGACTGAAACCGCTCGTGTTTCCCAGCCTCGTGTTTCCCAGTGAAGAAACTCAAATTCCGCTCGATGCAAGCCGTTTGGATTGCCGACTTTCTTTGCGAAGAATAAGGAGCGAATACCTCGCGACCGTAGCAGAGGAAGTTGGCAATTTAAACGGCGGGGGTCAGGGTGCCATGGTTGGCGCGCGGCGCGGTGGGTGGCAAGCGCTTTCGTGGGCTGGCTTTAGCGGCGACAAGCACACGGTGTTAGACTTTGGCCGAAAGCCCGCTGGACATATAAAACGGCCTAATAATGACTGCGGCCGAGAATGACTTCAATCAGTCTGTTGCTGGCACACAATCGTCATCTTTTTCAACATAGCCTTCATTGCATGTCCACGTGTAATCATGCTCAAGGGTGGCATTTTCCGGGTAGACAAACACCTCGCACTGCTCGCCTTCCATTATGTAGCCGTCGTTACAGTGCCAGTCAGCGCCGTCGAACCAGGCGTTTTCCATCATCTCTAGCTCTACGCACTGATCGCCCTCTTTCTTATAGCCGTCATTGCACGCCCAATCCCGGCCATCAATCCACGCGTTGTCGGGTACTTTTATAGGCGCACAAACGTTGTTCTCATTTTTTCTCGAGCCGTACTTGCACTCCCAATCTCCGCCTTCTTCATAAAGCGTTTCACACGCTGCAAGCGCCAACAATGTTGCGAGTACCATTACTTTTCTGATCATGTCCAAATCTACTGATGGTGCAAACTTCCCACAGACTGTATCAACATGCCGTGGCTTGTACAATGTATGAGCAGCTCAAACAGGTGCCGTCTATCGCCCTGTATGGCACCAAAGCGGCCAAACATCGAAAACCGCATAGGCTGTAGGCTAAAAAAAGCGACCTTTCCAAAGCCAAATAATCGGCACACTGCGCTTCAAAAAGCTCTGAGTTGGCCAGGTAATTCAGGGCAAGCTGCTATACTAAGCCAGATGTTCAGCGCTTAATTCCACTCACCGGCGCTGCTGGGAAGCACAAATGGGTTCGGCTCAAAAAGCTCTTGGAACTGTAAAAAAGTTCAATCATTACGGTCACTTAGCCAAAAACGCTATTTTGAAGCCGCTTACGGTCAAACAGCTGCCGGCGCATATTCAGATTGAAATCACTACGTATTGCAACCAGGACTGCCTGAGTTGCGGCCGCCGCGACATCATTCACGACCCGAAGCACATGAGCTTTGAGCAGTTCAAACACATCTACGACCAGATTCAGCCCGAGAACATTAACCTGAGCGGATTGGGCGAACCTCTGACCAACCCTGAAGTGTTTGACATGATCAAATACAGCCGGGAACACGGCTCGATCGTCAATTTTCCAACAAACCTGACGCTGAACGAGCGCGTGATTACGCAACTGATCGACAGCCAGATTGACCAGATCAAAGTGTCTATTGATGCGATCGACAAAGACACCTACATCATTGTGCGCCAATCCGATTGGTTCGATATTGTCACTAGAAACATACGCACGATAAATCGCATTAAAGAAGAACGCGGTATTGACTACCCCGAGATCAGGCTGAACTACTCGTTTCAGAAAGCCAACATGGATGACCTGGTTGGCTTAATGGACTTCGCGCGGGAGCACAAGGTAGGCACCATCTACGTGCAAGACCTTAACTACTTCAGCGTTGAAGATGAGAAAGACAGGCTTTGCGGTTTTAGCAAAGAGCACCTGATCAGGGTATTGGATGAGGCCGACGCGAAAGCGCGCGAATACGGCATTGACACCAACATAGGCAATTGGCGCCGCAATATGGACGCGTTTTACAACAAAACACTACCCACCGAAGAGTATGTTGAGAATCACACCAAGTGCACGTTTCCCTGGGTAAGCTGCTTTATTGACGTACACGGCAATGTACTGCCCTGCCCGGTGTTTGTTTGGGAAAAACAATCCGAGTCTTTGGGTAATGCGCTGGAAGTTCCGTTTGAAGAAATTTGGAATGGGGAGACTTACAAGCAACTGCGTGGTGAATTCAAAGAGAATATTCGGCGCAATCCGATTTGCAAGAAGTGCGTGCCACCGAATATATTTGATATGAAGCTTATTTTTCAGAAGATGTTGTTGCGTGGCTAACAATTCAAGGCGCTTACCCCCTACTTACGCCAAAGCTGTTTCCAGTCTGGCTCAGCGCTGACCAGGCAGCCTTTCGGGTTTACAATCGCTAACACATAGTTCGATGGGTAGAAATCCGACTGACCTAGTGCGTCGGCCGCGCTATACCACAACCACCATACAAAAGCGGCTGATCTGGGCAAACGCTCCTGCTGCCAGTGTTGATCAAAATACCAGAATTCGTGGGTGTCTCCAGTCTTTTTAAGTTCACGAAGTATGGCCATTGGCTCCAGGTTCCAACGAAATGGCATAGCGATTGAAGGCTGGTCACATTCTTTGCGTTGAAAATACGTGAGCGAGGCCAGCAAGGAGTCAGGTTTATACGGGTTGCGTACCATTGTAAGTTGATTGGCGCGCACAAATTTCTGCACAACTGACTGAAATGTTGAATCCAGGGAAGGCTCAGCCGAAGCACTGATCGCCTGATGCCGAATTGTCAGTGAAACAACTAGCGTCACAAGCAATACAAGGCGCACACTAACAGCACTCATGTTGCAGCCCTGCTGCCACGCCAGGCACCATAGGCCGCCAATGCAATGATCGTCACGGTTTGAGTCACGCTGAGAACTTTCACACCCGTGCCATCATGCCAGTAGGCATACATGTCAGCACTCCAGGCAACCAGGGCTATTCTCACAACATTGATTGCTATCATTGCTGCACATGTGACCAGAAGCCAAACCGCGTCGCTACGCAGCAACTGCGTGCGATAGCACATGATGGCAGACACCACCGCCAGCATAGCCAACGAGACGTTGTGAAAGGAAGAGCAAGCGCCTACCAGCGTAATCGCATGCTCCTCAGTGGTAAACGTAGTACCAGACTGAACAATGTCTGGCCTTAGATTAGACAGTACTGTGCTAATCGCGGCGGCATCAAGTAACAAAAACTCTTCCATGAACAGTCTGAACAGTAGCGGTGCCCACACCAAGTGAACGGCCATTGCCAACAGCACGATACCAGCTGCTTTCACCTCCAAGTCGTCTCGAAATGTTCGGATCATCCAAACGGCAAGCATGGTGGTGAGAAAACCAATAGTAAAGCGGTAGGCAATAAAGCTAACCAGTAAAATCAGCAGGCAAAGCCCAACAATAAATAGTGTATCTTTCCGCCCTAGCCGCGGTTCCGGCGAACTTGCCAGCAAGCGGGATACACACACGTAGCAGGCGAACCAATAGATCAGGTTTTGCGAGGCCAGGCCCGAAACTATACTTAACAATGATGAGGCATCAACAATCTGCAAGGCGTGATTGGCAATAAGACAAACCACTACACCAAGTAGAGCCTCGCGCCTGGACATCGGCCCGGTTGAACCCGCGCTGAAATCCTGAATTACCGTATTTCTACTGAAACTCATGTTTGCGACCTCGCGTGAGATCTGTCAATGCCACGAACTCTTCGCGCACTCACTTGTTCAGCCCAGTAATTGAATGGCGAACACACAATGCCATCAAAATTATTCGCCAACCTCTCATCAATTTCAGACAGACCAACTTTGAACGCCCCCGGTGCACGGACACTTTGATCAAGATACGTGCCAAACAACCTGTCCCAACAGCTAAAGTCTGCGCTGAAATTTGAGTTAGTTTCAGGCATATATTCAGAATGATGCAACCGGTGAAGTGCTGGCGTGATCAGCACATATCGCATCATTTTCGAAAACCTGACGGGCAAGGGCAAGCGACTGTGGCCAAGCATTCCGTACAAATTAAGCAACAGCTCAAAAACCAACAGCACACTTGCGTTTAAGCCGAACGCAACCACGAAGGGAATCAGGAAGCCAATGTTCAGCGCCAGCTCAAAGGGGTGAAACCGCAAACTGGTTGAGCTGTCCAGGGTATTATCACTGTGGTGCACCTGATGTATCGCCCAGAAAGCGGGCACGCCGTGCATTAAGCGATGGAAGCAGTATTGAGCGAAGCTTCTTACCAACACGCTGATTATCACAACGGCAAAGAACGGTAGCGACACATTGTTGAGCACACCAACGCCAGACTGATAAGCCAAATAAGCCGCTGCAAAGGCGCTGATGGGCAACATGGCAGCCAACACGCTGTTTAGCAGCCACAAACCAATATTGTGCGGCCAACGATTTTTACGCGGCGAATCCAGCAGGCGCCCACAAATAATATGCTCAAGCACGAAAAACAGCGCTATCGAAAGCACTACCGTGTAGAAGTAATATTCTCTTACGAAACTAATTATCACCACTCATCCTTGCAGCGATCTGTATTAGCAAATATTTGGCAGTTTGCAAAAAGCGGGGCCACCCTATCAACGGGCACCCCACGTCACTTAGCGGTTGCGATAGTGTTTTATTACGCGGTACCCGCCATAAGCGCACACTGCAACACCAATGCCAACAGGGCCGAATGCGCCAGCCAGAGGGGCTGGAACACCCATCATTCCGCCGGCTCCACCAGCCGCAGCGACATTCGCTGCAGTTACGGCGAGAAGCGAAGTAGCTGTAAATACAGCCTTTTTGGTTCTAATCATGCTATTACTCCATGTAGCTATTATCTAAAAGCTGGCTCGAATTGACCAACTAATAGCCATTCTGCACAAATAATAACCGGAGTCAATCGTGTTAGATAAGCATACCGCCATCTACGCCCAGAACCTGACCTGTAACGTACGACGACAAATCACTGGCCAGGAAAAAGACCGCACTCGCCACTTCACTGGCCGCACCTATGCGCCCCATGGCTACCGATGCAACTCGCTCTTCAAAAATAGGGGCAGGCAAAGAGCGCGCCATATCGGTGTCGATAAAACCGGGCGCTATCGCGTTTACACGTATACCAGAGGCGGCCAGCTCTTTTGACAATGATTTGGTCATGCCTATCACCGCAGCTTTCGAGCCCGCATACACGGTTTGGCCGCGGTTGCCTGTAGACCCTATGATAGAGGTGATGTTGATAATGCTTCCGGCTTGATTCCGAGCCATCAGCCTGGACGCATATTGACTCGTGTAAATAACAGCGAAGCTGTTAGTTGCGAACGTTTCATCAATTTGTTGCTGTGATGTCATGCCAATCAGAGAGTCTTGCAGTACGCCTGCGTTATTCACCAAAACATCCAGGCGCCTGGATGTTTTGTGAATGACTTTAAACGCACTCTGCACGGCTTTGGGGTCAGTCACATCAAACACCAATGGCATGGCATTGCCGCCAGCAGACACTAGCTCGGCAACCACCCGCTCAATGCTTTCCTCATTGCGGCCATTTACGTATACCTCGGCACCTTCGGCACACAGTTTTTGTGCCGTAGCCAAACCTATTCCGCGCCCGGCGCCAGTGACTAGCGCCACTTTGCCAGCAAGCGCATTTGAAGTAATTGCAGACATACCTACCTTATAAACCGATTATCAACGCTTGTCAGCGGCCCAACGTTAGAGACTATTTTTGCCTCACCCGTGTTTTGCTTTACGTAAGAATGAGAATCTATTGTTGTTTTATCACCCACACTGATGCCAGGAAATACCGTTGCCCGAGTACCCATAAAACACAGCTTACCCAAACGCGCATTTCCATTAACCGCTGCATAGGGTGAAAGTGAGCAACTTTGCCCAATGGAAGCTTCGTGCCCAACACTTGTGTTTACGTTCAAGCACACGTTTGCAGCTACCCGGGCCTCAGCGTTTACTATCGAAAATGGGCAAACAATCACGCCCTCAGCCAACTGTGCAGAGGGCGAGATTAAAGCCGTTTTATGGATAAGCGTGTAGAACTGCGCCCCTCTGGATTTCAAATCTTCGTATAAGCGCTCGCGAGTAAAGGGATTGCCAATACAGATTAGAAACCTGTCATCAGGCTGCACCGCATAATCAGTAACCGCCCCCAAGTACTCAACACCGCGATTGCTATCAATGGCTTGTTTGTCTAGAAAGCCTTTAATTTCTACCGGCTGTGCATCATGGCACAGGCCTGAGCGCAAATAATCATATACCTCCAGAAAAAAACCACCGGCACCAACCAATACTAACTGTGTGCGTGTTTGGCTCATTGTTCGAAAGCTCGCTTCACCACTTTAAATTTTCCGTTTTCTTCATTGTTAATGCTCTGACAGCGGCGCACGTCAATACTCACGTTGCTTTGAACACCCGCCTCATTCAACACGTGCAGAATGTGTTCGCGCACATCATCAGCCTGGGCGGCCAGCTCGTCGTTGCGCCACACAATATTCACTTGTATTGAGTTTACGCCGAGCTGCACTAACTGATACTGCAGCATGCCTTGAACAGCTTCAATGGCCATTGTAAACCGGTAGGGGGAAATTTCCTGGCCGCCTTCAAACACGAAGTAATCGGAACTTCGGCCACCGAGAGGTTTAATGCTGTCGCCGCTGTAGCCGCAACCACACGGCGTATTGCTTTTCACGGCCAAGTCGCCGAGTTTGAAGCGAAGCAGCGGCATGGCTTTGTTTCTTAAATCTGTGACCACCACTTCACCTGGCTCATTGAGTACAGGTCCGTGCTCATTAACCACCTCACAGATCACGTCTTCGTGATTAATGTGGTACCAGCCCTGCTCTGGGCATTGCCAGGCTATTTCTTTAAATTCTGTTGAACCATAGTGGTCATAAATCTCAGCCTGGTAACGGGCTTCAAGTCTGGTTTTTAACCCCTGGCTGAGAAACTCTGAACTGGTAAACAGGCGCTTCACACCGGCAATCAGAGGCTCTGCAGTCAAATCTGCCTGGGCAAGCTCGAGCAAATGACTTGGATAGGCGTAAATATTCTGCGGCGCAAACTCGCGCAGTTGATCTAACAATATTGCAGGTTCTTCATACAGCGAAAATACCCGTACTTTTAGTAGCTGGTCTTGCAGCCAGGTATTTGAATTACGCCGCGCGATGCTGTCTGCTTCGTCGCACTCCAAGATCGCAACCCGTTCGCGCAGCGCCATGCCACAGGCGAAGCGTGCACGAAGCTTGACCAGGTATTTTTTACGGTACCAGGAAAGCGTGTCAAAAAAGGTGGCAAAGGGTTCGCCAGTAGAACCGCTTGAAAAGCTTTTCTGCACATCTTTGCCCAGATAAGCCTGGCCGCGCAAAGCCGAGTGGTGCTCGCGTGCGATTGCTTTAGTCAGATAGGGTAAACGTTCCAATTGATGCAGATCACGCAGCGCAGCCGGCTCAATGCCTATGTCTTTGAACAAAGCTTTGTAATACGGAACGTTCTTCTCACAATACAGCAGCTGCTGACGTAGCCGTTCGAATTGAGTTTCTTGAATTTTGGCTCGAGAGGCTATTGCCACAACGTGAAGTCCTAGTGCGGATGCGTCCGGGCTATATCCGGGCTATATCCGGGCTATAGAGGGTGAGGGGAAACCGGCTGCTCCGTGATGCCAGTGCATTCAGAATAAATGGCTTCGTAGCCGTCAGCAACGCTGCTCCACGCGTATTCCGCTACTGCTTTCTCGCGATTGGCCAGCCCCATTTGTGTTCGCACATCAGGTTTGCTGGCCAACGAGCTGATGGCGTTCACAACATCGCTCACTGAATCTGGTTCCACCAACATTCCATTGTCTGCTTTGATAATGTCTGGTACGCCACCCACGCGCGCCCCAATCACAGGCAAACCGCACGACATGGCCTCAACAAACACCATACCAAACGATTCAGCCATTGAGGGCAATACAAAGATGTCGCTGCGGTTATACAGGCGTACCAGTTTCTCGCGCGGACAATACCCGTAAAAACGTACTTTGGATTGCAGCTCAAGCTTTGCCGACAGCGTCTGCAAATCTTCCATGTAGTTACCTTCACCAACAATGGTCAGGAACACCGAGTCGTCCAGCTGCTTCATGGCCTGCAGCAGATGTTGCACACCTTTGCGCTCAATAAGACGCGCCACGCATATCAACTGCACACGCTCGTCCGTTTGATCTTCCTTCAAGGATGGGTCATGAACAAACATCTCGGATTCAATGCCATTGGGTACAATATCAATGGTTACACTCGGGTCTGAGCGCTGCGCACTTTTAGCCAGGTCGCTGCTTAATGCCACAACCCGTGCCGCATTGCGCCACAAATTTTTGGTCAAAGGCATTAACAACTTGTGGGCCAATTGCAGGCTGGTGTTATAGGTGTCGTAATTGGGTACGTCGGAACCACGCAGCGAAATAACATATGGCACTTTTCGATGCTGACCTGGCAAATATTGAAGCAATCCAGTAGGTAAACTAAAGAAGTAATGCAGTAAATCGTAATCGTTATGTTTGTTTAAACGCAGAAATACAGGAATAGCGAACAACAAAAATGAAAACGCACCCCGAAAACCACAATCGTGAATGCCTTTTCGAAAGCTCTTCACCCTGTGCACGTGGAAACCTTCAACCAGTTCGGTTTTCTGGTAACCCGCCGCACGTGAGGTTAATACGTCTACCTGATGGCCCTTGGCGGCCAGCTCGCGGGCCAAATTATAGGTTCCACGCCCTGCCCCGCCGCCCAGCGGCGGGAATTCATAGTTAATGACAAGAATTTTCATTGAGCGTGGGTTACCGCGGTGAGCCGGTGCTTGGGGTTGTCTTTGATCAGGTAGATACACACCGTGTGGCCGCTGATTATCAATTGAGCAGCGCCTTTTTGCAATTGCTTAGTGTACTGTTACTGATCTTAACCCTGAGTATAGAACAAGTTAGAGGCCGTTATGCCGTCATTCCACACTTAATCTTGGTGCCACCGGCAAGCTCAGCTGGGCGGGTGTTGGAACAATAGCGCCCATTGTTTTTGCTATGCGCCTGTTGCCGTATAAGTCGTGCGTAAGGTCATTCAGTAAGCCGGAATTTACAATCGCAGAATGTGAGAGTACCTGATAACGCTGTACGCCATCTTGCTGCAAGCCAGGGTTGCTGGCCAGCGAGTTGGCAGACCAGCCGGGCAACGCCTCGGCAGAGCTGCCCGTTTGCTCATAAAAGAGGTTATGCGAACCGCTGATATCGTCTAACAATGCGGGGCCATAGTTACTGCTGGTTACATCCACCCATTTGGAATTGGCAGCGGTTTTTACCACCACATTGTTTTCAAAACTTATTTTATTGCCGTCGCCCCAACCAGACAAACCAATTGCTGCACGGGGGCCGTGGGAGAAGGAAGGGTCGCTAAACCCTACCAGCGTGTTGTTGTATATGCGTGCAGTACCCGTGTAACTGCCCCCCCAAAACCAGAATGCGCTGGCACCAATGTTGACGTTGGTTTCCAGCAGGTTTGGGCCAGCACCCGTGTTTTTAAACAAATTGTTATACACCAATATATCGTTCGTCCAGCAAGGTGCGCCGCCATTAGTGCCTATCACAACCGCCGCGCCGCGCTGATTTGCCACTACGTTATTGTGAATGCGAATAGCCGCTGTCCAATCTCCACAGCGTGGCTGGCCATTACCGCGTTCGTCGTAGATATATAAACCGCCATCGGCCATATTATTGTTCAAATAGTTCCAACCTAGCTCAAAGGGCTCAAGCGTGGCCGCCCAACGGTTGGAAAAATAGGTAGTGTGCTGGTAGCGACTGGTTTGTTTGCAACCGTAAGAGTCAATATGGTTGCCGTACACTTTCAATTCGCTCACATAGTCATAGCCACCATTATGGTTGGCCACAATTCCACCGCTCATGCTGGATACACAGCGCCCCACCAGGTCGCCCACATAGTTGCCAACCACGCGGCCATGAGCAGTGCCCTGAATGCCCGCCGACACGGTAGCCGTAATCGACAATGGCGTGTTGGATGACTGCGCAGGCTCAACGTGGTTGCCGGTAAGCACTTTGTATTTCGACAGCACAAACGCCTTGGTGTTATCCACATCAAAGCCGAAATGGTAACCCTCAATGCGTGACTGGTAGCCAGGGTAAGACGCAATAGCGGTTTGGTTAAATAGCGTGCCCGGCGCCCGGTTCGAATACATGCCCACACCGTAATACTGCGTAGTTTGCGTGGTTTCAGCGTCTACCACGCCGTGTGAATAGATGACATCACCCGCTAAATTCTTTGCCAGCGCGCCTCCTGAGTTTTGACTGACCGAACGCCAGGGCTGCGCGTATGTGCCCGGGTTGCTATTGGAACCCCCTGGCGACACATGGTAAATAGAGCCGCTGCGTACCAGAAACGGCAGCGCATTCGATTCCTCTCCATTTACTACCAAAGTAAGCGAACCATTGCCCGCCGCCGAATCAGGAATAGACACGGCTACTTCTTGCATAAGATGAGATTCGTACAGATTCGCCGGCCCACCGGGCGCCTGGCCGTCAGCATTTTTCCAGTAGTAGTAATGCGCCACTTCTCTGCGCACACCCTGCGAGTCTGTAAAGTAGGCTTTGCTGCTTCCCTGAGAGCCGCCCAAGTTTTGGCCCCAGAGGGTAACAATTACACCAGACCCTTTGCCGTCGCCCAGGCCAACATCGGGCCCATTGGCAAGATCAGTGAAATTAAGGCGCGGTGATGCCTGGGCCGAGATACTGGCTACAAATGCAAAAGAAAATGCAAAAACCACCAATAGCGACTTGGCGCGGGCTAAAGGGTAACGTAGCATTCGCACATTCATTCCGTGGGGTAAGAGGCCTGTAATCCACTAACTATAGACCTCACAATTACTACCGTGTGTCGATTGAACGCCGTAATTACGAAATTGAGACACAGGCCAGTGAAGCCTGCGAATGGTTACCGGGTAAACCGAGAAAAAGGTAAAAAATCTTATTTATTAATGCATTAGCGGCCAACAGGCGACAGCCGGTGCAAGCCAGGGTTGGTATGGATACGCGCAAGACGGGCATGAATTGTAAACGCTGTAACTATTACGACCAATTTGGGCTTTTTTTGGTCGATCATTATGGTAATATTGCGCAAGATTTGCACATATAAGTAATTTTTATAAGTAATCAAAAGGCGAATCATCCGCTCAGGGAAACATCGGGTAGAGCAAATGAGAATAAAACGTGCAGTTGTAGCACTGTTGGTTGGGTCTGGGGCCACGCTATTAGCTAGCGTCTCACTGGCTAACCAAGGGAGCGTTAAGTCAGTGACGGCCAAGCAGGCTGAAACGATGCCTTCCGCCCTGACTGCTGAACATGTATCTCCTGATGCTCACAACAACGAATCCAGAACTAATAGCAACCGGCCGAAGCTGTTTTCTACGGCTCACGCGAATGAAGTTGCCGCGCAGCCAACTCTGAGCCAAAGTGACCGCGGCATTCCTGTGATGCTGATATATATTCTTGGTGCGTTAGTGCTAAGTATGGTCACTCTCTCTAAGGAACGTGGCTCCAACGAGTAGTTCTGACCGCATTTAGTCAGTACACACCAAGCCCTGTAGTCTGGGTTCTCACAGAACTCAATTGCAGCGCATCACCAGCGTTTGCCACCTTAAGCAATTCTCTTTGAACACCGGCAAGTCCGCGAATCCAGGGCGGGTTTTTGCGAAGTTGCACGGGTAATGCATTTATCTGGCGAATAGCCTCATCTCGCTGTGCATACGATTGCGATATGGCTTTGAAAATAATTCTACCCTGCGCAACAGTGCGGTATACGCGCATCTGCAATTGTTCGTAGCGACGAATAAACCGCTGCATGTCTTTTTCCGAGTCGCCCGCCATAAACTGCAACACAAAGCTTGAACTGTCTTCCTCAAGCAAAGCCATTTCTTGCTCGCTCAGGCCGTCATAAATGCCGCCCGTTAAATGCAGCACGGCGCTCGCTTGTGCTTCTTTAACAATCGGGTTGGCAACAGCAGAAACAGGCACTAGCTTCTCTGGAATTTGCGCGCTGAAGTCTTCCCATACCACGGGCTTGGCAGCCGTTTTGTGTATGGGACGCAGTGCCTGCAACTGAGCGGCTGATTCGCCAGTCAGCAGATCTGCATGCGTGGTTAAAGTGGTCTCTGGGGCTTTTGAAACGGCCAAAACACTTTCGTGGCTTACAGCCCTACGCGCATCGTCTCTCGGCATCAAAAGCACAGAGTTGGCAACAGCTACAGACGCTGCAACACCAATGGCAGCCGCACCAATGCCGGCCGTTATGCCAGGTGACCATTGCCGCGCGAACCGTGCGTAAACAGGCGCGGGTAACAGACGGCGCCACAGGCCAATGTTCTCAAGCTCTGCCTGCGGGTCGAAGTTTTTAGGTGTTAAGCCCGCGGCCGTATAGCGCGCTGCGGCATTGATACGCTCAGGGACGCCTTCACTCAAACGATAAATTTCTGCCACTTGATCTGGAGAAAAGTACACGTCTGGCATTTCAAACTTCAAATAGCTTTTTATCGCTGGCCGGGCGATTGGCCGAATAGCGATGGCCGGAACGCCGAACTGACGAATGTCTTCGCTCAAGGTTTCAGAACCAAAAGTATCAACAGCTAGCACGGCCTTCACTTGTTCAAACCCCGACACAAAATCAATTATGGCCGACAGCGTGTTAGCACTTGCTTCGTGTGCGTTATCTATCAAAAGCAGCGTTGGGCGCTCGCGCCTGGAAAAGTGTGACCGCAGTGCCGCCCGCAAATCCAGTTCTGATTGATTCCAATGAACCTCAACGCCAACCGCAGCGCAAAGTTGGCGAAAAAAATCACTAGGTGATTGAAAAAAACAATCCAATACTGTGACGTATCTGTACGCGGAAAGATGGCGCTGCATTCGGTTCAGAAGTAAGGACTTGCCTATGCCACCCGGTCCGTAAAAAACCATTGCAGACTGCTTGGGCGACACCGCAAACTGAATAGCGCACTTCAATAATTCTGCACGGCCCGCGCCACCGAAATAATCGCTGGCTTCTTTAGCAATATTGCTTTCAACTTCGCTCACTGCGTGAAATTCCAATCAGCTATTGTGTGTATTATTTACATTTCGCAGAAGTGTACCAACACAAAATTTCTGCCGCTATCAATAATTCGATTCCTTAGAGATAGACAGTATTTTTGTATTTTTATTACTCAGAATGATTGTTTTTCACGCGAGCAACTCGTGAACAAAGCCGGTCAAAAAATGTTACTTAAGCAATGGGCAGCAGCTACACTGTAATTAAGTGGCCGCTAATTTTTTGCGCGCAACAAATCTGCAAATTAAATTGCAGACTTTTTAACCAAACAAATTGCACCCTCAATAAGCTACTTCGGCGCAACATGCATTTCATAGACGTTAATCAATTCATACGCGAACACATTACCAAGCGTGAACGCAGTATGTTTGAGCAAGACATTGAACAAAACCGCGAGCTGTTGCGCGAACGCATTGAAGACAAATCTGTATTGGTTATTGGCGGTGCGGGAACAATTGGCAGTTCCTACATTAAAGCGGTGCTGGCATTTAAACCAGGCAGCCTATATGTGGTTGATACCAATGAGAATGGTTTAACGGAACTAACAAGAGACCTGCGCAGCACTGAAAACCAGTTTGTGCCGGAAGAGTACAAAAGCTACCCGATGAATTTTGCCGACTCTGCGTTTGAAAAAATGCTCAGGCAAGAAGGGCCTTTCGATATAGTTGCCAACTTCGCGGCCCACAAACACGTGCGCAGCGAAAAAGACAAATACTCCATAGAGGCAATGATCGACAACAACGTTTTCAAAGCAAAACGCCTGCTCGACCTGCTGGCACAAAACCCTCCGTCTCACTTCTTCTGCGTATCTACCGATAAAGCAGCAAACCCTGTTAACGTGATGGGTGCCAGCAAGAAGCTGATGGAAGAAGTAATAATGGCATACAGCGCCAGCATGCCTATTACTACTGCTCGTTTCGCGAACGTGGCATTTTCCAACGGCAGTTTATTGGACGGCTATATTCAACGTATGATGAAACACCAGGCGTTGAGCTGCCCAGCCGACGTTCGTCGGTTTTTTGTGTCTCCGGAGGAAAGTGGGCAGATTTGCATGCTGGCCTGTATGCTAGGCAATAGCGGCGACATTTTCTTTCCCAGGCTTGAAGACAGTGAGCTCACTTCTTTCAAATCAATTACTGAAGCCCTTTTTGAGTCTTTGGGCAAACCCATACACCTCTGTGCGAGCGAAGGTGAAGCACGCGCACTCAGCAACTCAAAAGATGAACTAGAAAAATACCCTGTTTACTTCTTCGAGAGCGACACATCTGGCGAGAAACAATTTGAAGAATTTTATACCGAAGATGACCAGGTAGACTTTTCACGCTTTAGCGGTTTGGGGATTGTTGCCAACGCGAAGAAACCCAGCCTCAACACCGTTAATCAGGTTTTGGATGGATTGGCAGAATTAATGCAGCGAGAGGAGTACAATAAGGCCGATATAGTGGCCCAGTTGCAGTCAATAATTCCCGGTTTCGAGCATATTGAAACAGGTAAAAGCCTGGATCAAAAGATGTAGCCTGTATCCAGCAGCTACCGCGGACCTCATTTTATGTATAAATTTCTTAAGCGCAGTTTTGATGTAGTACTAGCGCTTATCATATTGAGTCTCATCGCTCCATTGATGATCCCCATAATGATTGGCCTCAAACTCACTGGGGAAGGTTATATTTTTTACCTGCAGGAACGAGTGGGCTATAAGAACAAGCCCTTCAATATTTTGAAGTTTGCCACCATGCTGCTTGATAGTCCTAAGATGGATGGCGGCTTCTTAACAACCAAGAATGACCCACGAATTACACCCATGGGCGGTTTTTTAAGAAAAACGAAAATCAATGAGCTGCCTCAGTTGCTCAATATTCTGAAGGGTGACATGAGTTTTGTGGGGCCACGGCCTGTTATGCGACAAAGCTTTGAGAAATACCCAAAGCACGTTCAAGACGTTATATTTAATGTGCCACCCGGCGTTACAGGCATAGGTTCGATAGTGTTTCGAGATGAAGAGGAGTTAATTCACCAGGCCTTAGAAGATGGCAAAGATCCGTTGGCAGTGTATTCCAACGAAATTTATCCCTATAAAGGAGAGTTGGAGAAATGGTACCAAAGTAGGCACTCAATATTTCTTGATTTCGTTCTGATAGTTTGTACGTTATGGGTTGTTGCTTTCCCAGGGAGCGGCCTTATATACCGCCTTTACCCGGACATTCCTAAGAAAGCGATACATCCAATAGCAATTTAGCTTTCCCAATACACCTCGCGTATCAATCAGAACTTTTTCTTTGGATTGTAATTCTTTCACAATGCCGGTGATCAACCAATTGCTGAATAATATCGGCTTCTTTCGCTGCAAATCCATTAAGCGATACGTATATGTCGAGTTTTATCTATACCAAGCAAATGCAAGGCGCGCAGATCAATAATTAAATGAATATAGATAAAAATTGCAGACTGTCATGCCTGATCTGCACTTTCAAAAGGATATTGTTAAATCAGACGTGCGGCTTGACCTCGCACCTGTACACGAGCTACTTTACAGCCACAAATAGGTTTTAGGCTATTGAACATAGCGCTAGGAAAAATCTATTCGTTGAGGTGATGAACAACTGTTTACGTGCTTAACGAGATAGAATCTCACCTGGTTCCTAATATAGCGTGCAATCAGAATAGCTCTAATATTCTAGCATGTCAATGGCCAACAATTTTGACCCAGTTTCGGCCAATAAAATTGACCCACCCCGTCATGGGGCTATTGGGTTAATTTCTGCTTCAATCGATAGCTCTCTCCTCCCAGCATGAATAGATGTGAAT
>JAUIET010000018.1 GCA_030429735.1 Gammaproteobacteria bacterium | reverse complement strand
AACTCAGTAGTGAAACGATTCTTCGCCGATGGTAGTGTGGGGTTTCCCCATGTGAGAGTAGGTCATCGTCAGGCTTTTAAACCTAAAAACCCCCAACAGGAAACTGTTGGGGGTTTTTAGGTTTAAGAGCTTGGTGATTATCTACGGGTGAGAGTAGGGCGAAGACCGGTTGCTGTAGGCAACTCGGAGCACTGCTCCGAGAGGGATGAGCGCCGCGCAGCTGTGCTGCGTGGCCTTCCATCGTCAGGGCCCAGGATTCGCCTGGTACTTACTCGCACAATACATACTTGCCAACTGAACCCCAAAAACCCTAGACCAATAGTTAGGTGGGGCTCGTCAAAGCAACTCCTCCGCTAACAATTTCAGCCCTTCGGCTTGCGGCGTAGTGACCAGCATCATATCCAGAGAGCCACGTTGTTCGGCCGCCTTCCAATCAACCAGCCGCTTGCGTATCTGATCAGCGGGACCAATCAAGTTAGTACGATCTATTAGTTCTGCAGGCACTATTTGCGCAGCTTTGTCTTTGTGTCCCGCCAGATAGAGAGTCTGTATTTGTTCTATTTCATCGTCATAACCCATACGCCTCGCAAACTCAGCGTAAAAGTTCTTGCCCCTGGAACCCATGCCGCCAAACTGACGCGCTAGCTGAGCCTTCATCATATTAATTACAGCGTCAGTGTCGTCATTAACGTTCACGCTTAGAAAAGTACTCACGGTAAAGTCTTCCCGTACGCATCTGGCACTTTCTTTTGCAAAACCTTCCTCAAGATGACGATCAACAAACTGATAGGTGTTGTCAGGATCGACAAAAGACAATAACACTCCATCTGCAATCTCGGCCGCGAGGCGCAGACCACCTGGGCTAATCGAGGCCAGATAGATGGCTTGATCAGAATTAGGATGTGCCACGCTCTTCAGTGGTTTTCCCATGCCAGTAGTGTTAGCGCCGGTCATTGGTAATTGATAGTGGTAGCCGTCATGGGTTAGTGGTTCTTCACGAGCGAGAATTTTTCGCACAATAGAAACGTACTCGCGACTTCGGAGCAATGGGCGATCATAGGCTACGCCATGCCATCCCTCTGCGACCTGTGGGCCTGAGCTTCCAAGGCCAAGAATAAAGCGGCCGTTGGAAAGCGCATCCAGACCAATCGCTGTCATCGCTGCGGACGCCGGGCTGCGCGCAGGCATCTGCATAATGGCGGTTCCCACTTTGATGGTTGATGTATGCGCAGCGAGCCAGGTGGCCATGGTTACAGCGTCGCTGCCGTAGGCTTCCGCGGACCATACAGAGTGGAAGCCCAATCTTTCGGCCAATGCAACAGCTTCCAAATCCAGACGTGGTTGTGCACTGAAAGCTGTTTGAATGAGTCCTAAACCAAGTTTCATTGTGGTCCCTTAGCGATGGAATCTCCGCTTCATGCGGGTGACCTAAGTGTGTTGTATACTTTCCAGAATCCGGTGGTATCTACTCTACCATTGAATCAAGGCGATTTTTACTTTGGCTACGCCAGCACGACTACGCTCCGGTGACCAAAGCTCTCACTGCATAGGAAACACACATGAAATTAGGCTTTCTGCTGGGCTACTCTGGCAAACACATAAATATCAATATGGATTTGATCAAACATGCTGAAAATTTGGGTTTTGACTCAGTATGGACAGCGGAAGCCTACGGCAGCGACGCTGTAACTACGGCCACCTGGGTATTGGCACAAACTGAGAAGATCCGTGTCGGCACCGCTATTATGCAGATGCCCGCCCGCACACCTGCAATGGCAGCGATGACTGCAATGTCTTTGGCACAGATGTCAGGCGACCGTTTTATTGTCGGGCTTGGCGCTTCTGGGCCGCAGGTTGTGGAAGGCTGGCATGGTGTGCCTTACGGCAAGCCGATTACCCGAACACGTGAATACATACAAATTATGCGGGCCATCATGGCACGAGATGAGAAAGTGTCGTTTGACGGCAAAGTGTATCAAATGCCAAATACCGGGGAAGGTACAACCGGGCTCGGCAAGCCATTGAAGTCTATTCTTGCCGGCAATCCGGATATCCCTATCTATACCGCTTCGATTACACCGGCCGGCTTACGTTGCGCAGGCGAAATGGCAGACGGTGTTTTTCCGGTTTGGATGGATCCGGATAAGTACGAGATTTTCGCTGAAGATCTGGCGGCAGGTTTTGCCAAAGCCGGTGGCGGCAAAAGTCTCAGCGATTTTGATGTTGCGCCATTTGTAAGCTGCATCATGATGGATGATCTTGATGCGGCATATGCGGCGGGTAAACCAATGCTTGCTCTGTATATTGGCGGCATGGGCGCAAAAGGTAAAAACTTTTACAACGATTACGCCCATCGAATGGGTTATGGCGATGTAGCGGAACGTATTCAAGATCTTTATCTTGCGGGTCGTAAAGATGAGGCGGAAGCGCTTGTGCCTAATGGATTGGTGGATGAAGTGTCGCTTGTTGGCCCGCGCGATCGAATTCGCGAACGCTTGCACCGGTGGAAAGAAGCTGGCAGACGCGGCGAAGTCGGCAGCATGCTCATTGGTAGTGGAGACCCTGCTGCCTTGGAGTTGCTGGCTGAGGAAATGCTCTAACAGTCAGCCAGCTGGCTTATTGCGGCAAAGACCCCCGAATCAAACTGCCTTCCATAATGACGGCAACTGGCTTGGTTTTATGGAGTTCATAAGGATCAACTTTAAAAAGGTGGTCCTTTAACACCACCAGATCCGCTGCTTTGCCCGTTTCTATGGTGCCAATCTCGTCTTCCATACGCAATTGGTAAGCCCCATTAATCGTATAGCCTTGCAATAGAAGTTCCAGGGGCAAGCGCTCTGACAAAGGAAGCCGCACTCCGTGCGGATTTTTCTGGCTCTCCAGCCACTCACGTGGATACTGCCGAGTGTGCCCAACTTGCATGCCAAGAAAAGGTGAGAGTACGTCTAACGTCCAGTCATCGCTGGAGAACGTGACATTACCCCCGGCATCTGCAATTGCTTTTGCGCGATAGGTATCATTGGCAAGCTTGGGTCCCAGCGCGCCAGCCACGGGATCGGGTACGTCCAACCCCATCCACCATGGGGTAAAGTTAGCGCTCACATCAAGTTCGGCAAAACGCGGCCAGTCTGTTGCATCCACGTTTTGTACGTGTGCAACAGATACACGAGGGTAGAAGCTCTTTCCCACAACGGCTTGGGCTTGTTGCACGGCGTCCAGCACTCGTCGGCTAGCCATATCGCCTATCACGTGAACGTGTAAATCAAATTGTTCCTCGTGAAGTTGAATGAGATAGTCACGCAGTTGCTCGACGCTGACTGTAGTATCACTAACATGGTTTGGGTTATCTGCGTAGGGCTGAAGCTGTGCGCCAGAACGGTTTTCATGTACGCCATCCATAAACAGTTTGATGGTGTTGAAGCGCAATCGATTGCCGGCGTACATTGTCCGGAAACGCTTCATTTCAGAAATGCCCATCTGCAGTCTATCCGGTGTAGAGATTCGATACGTTCCTTCGTAGCGTAACGGTAACTCACCGGCTTCATCAAGCGCGTGCAGAAAACTGTACACGCGATCACTGAAGTCTTTGTTACCTGCGTCAAACACCGTTGTCACGCCATGTTCGCTGAGTACGCGCAACATGTCGCGAACGCTGTCTTCATGCAATTGCTGGTCTACGGGGAATACCTCATCCATCAGCTGCCAGCCTGCGCCCTCTTTGATCCAGCCCGTGAGACGACCATCGACATCTCGCTGATACATGGCAACGGGAAAGCGAGGGTCTTTGGAGTCTTTGTTCAGCCCCAGTTTTTCAAGGGCTATGGAATTTAACCAGAAGCTGTGCCCGGCATTGCTGTTCAGCCAAACAGGGCGATCAGGAAAAATACGATCGAGTTCTTTACGATCCGGCCCCTGGATGCCACTGACAAACCCTATCACCGGCCAGCAGCAGCCCAGTAGCCAATCTTCGCCAGGGTGTTCTTTGGCGTATGATTCAAGTTGCGCGATGAACAAATCGCGATCGATAGCGTCAAACCTTGCATTGAATTGTACGAGGTTAATTTGGCCCGGGTGGGTATGTGAATCGACCAAACCGGGAATAACCATTCGACCATCCAGATCAGTAATCTTTGTTGCATTAAAGTATGTTGCGGGTATGTCTTGCTCTGCGCCAACATACACGAATTTGCCATCTTTTATTGCGACAGAACCTGCCCAGAGCTGTTTCGCATCTGCGGTGTAAATCGCGCCATTGTGGAGCAACCAATCTACTTCGCTTAACTGTTCGAGAGGTGTTCTACTGCAGGCCGAGAAAATCATCAGCCCGAGAATAAGACCGAACCTTGGAATGCTGTGGTTTCTCCTCAGAATGGACATGGTACCTCCATAAGCGAACGCCTTAGCCACGACCTCCAGCCGCGTTACACCATTCTATACCTATTCGGATTGTGTCTGAATCAAACTTATTGTCAGCGCAGTAGCAGTAAAGGCCGCTTAGCTTTCAGCAGCATCTTAGCCGTTAAGCTGCCCAAAACCAGATCCCGTATTCGGGTATGACTGAAAGCGCCCATAAGCGTTAAATGAATATCGTGCTCTGCCTGATACGCCGGTAAGGCGTCGCTGGCTTTACCGTCTAGAGAAACGGCTATCACTTCATGACCTGCGGCATTCAGCTTGTCTGTGGCACTGGCCTGTAACTCCGAGGCCCTGGATGCCGACTCGCCCACTGTTACCAAATGAATGGGCAAGTCCTTAAGCAGTGTGCTGTTCACTGAAAGAGTGAGTGCTTTATCAGAGGCTTCGCTACCATCATACGCCAGCATGATTCGCTCGGGCGTTCTGAAGTCGCTGTTGACAACTAATATTGGCCGGTGAAGTGCACGAATGCTGGCTTCCAGGTGAGCGCCCAGATGATCGTTGTCCTGCTCATGTTCTTCACCTCGCACACCCAATACCAATATACGAATGTTGTCTTCCATCGCAATCAGTGATTCGGTCAAGCCATCATGACGTTGCTTCAGGTTGGGCTCATTGGCTCCGTTTGCCAAAACCCTTGTGCTCGCCGCATCCAACATTACTTTGCCTTGTTCAAGCATAAGGCGGGCGCGTTGTGCCTCAACGTCGGTCAATTCTTGCAACAGTGTTTCGCGACTGTTTAAGCCAATCGCTCCCGATAAGTCGACTAAGGCTGCATTTGAGGAGTGTTCAATGTTGTGCAGCAACGTCAAAGGTGCGCCGGTTTTCAAGCTCACCCAGGACGCATAGTCACACACGGCTGCACTGAACCGTGAACCATCAATGCACGCGAGTACTTCGCCAGGATAGCTGTTCATTAGTGACCTCCCAATATACGGTCAATTTCTTCCGGCTTATCATGTACACCAAAGCGGTCGACGATCGTTTCACTGGCTTTATTCAAACCTCTCACCTCAACGATCGCACCCTCACGGCGAAACTTGATTACTGCCTTATCCAAAGCACCGACAGCCGTGATATCCCAGAAGTGTGCTCGTTTCAAATCGATCACCACTTTCCCAATCGCCTCTTTGAAATCCAGCGAATCCAACATCTTTTCTGCTGACGCAAAAAACACCTGGCCAACTACTTTATAGGTTCTGGTATCCGAGTCATCATCGTATTCACCCGCTACATACATTATGTGCCCAACTTTGTTCGCAAAGAATAAGCCGGCCAGCAATACGCCGGCGAATACCCCGTACGCCAGATTATGTGTCCAGACTACAACAATAACAGTCGTAATCATCACTGTATTACTGGACCTTGGCAGTTCTTTTAGATCGCTGAATGATTTCCAATTGAATGTACCAATCGACACCATGATCATCACCGACACCAGTACCGCCATGGGTATCATTGATACCTGGGGTTCAAAAAACACCACCATCAATAACAGAACTGTTCCTGCAACCAGCGTGGACAGCCTGCCTCGGCCACCGGATTTTACGTTGATAACCGACTGACCAATCATCGCGCAACCCGCCATACCCCCCAGCAGGCCCGAGCCAATATTCGCGATACCTTGTGCCTTGCACTCTCGGCTCTTATCACTTGTTGTATCAGTTAAATCATCCACTATCGTTGCTGTCATGAGCGACTCCAACAAGCCAACCACTGCCAACCCTGCTGAGTAAGGCAGAATTATCTGCAGTGTTTCAAGCGTTAGTGGAACATCTGGCCACAGGAATACCGGTAGAGTGTCGGGTAAATCGCCAAGGTCGCCCACAGTACGAATATCCAGGCCAAGATACACAGTGAGGCCAGTAAGAAACACTATTGCCACTAACGGAGAAGGTATGGTTTTATTGACCAGGGGGAACAGGTAAATAATGGCCAGCCCCGCAGCGGTTACAGCATATACGTGCCAGCTTACATTGGTAAGCTCGGGAATTTGTGCGAGAAAAATCAGAATCGCAAGCGCGTTAACAAAGCCAGTGACCACCGATCTTGATACAAAGCGCATCAGTTCGCCAAGTTTTAGGTAGCCGGCTATGGTTTGAAATACGCCTGTCAATATACTTGCGGCAAGCAGGTACTGCAGTCCATGATCCTTTACCAGGGTCACCATTAGTAAAGCCATGGCGCCGGTTGCTGCAGAGATCATTCCAGGCCGGCCACCGAGAAATGCTGTTAACACTGCAATGCAAAATGAAGCGTAGAGGCCAACTTTGGGGTCAACGCCGGCAATGATTGAAAAAGCGATTGCTTCTGGAATCAAGGCAAGCGCAACTACAATGCCTGCAAGAACATCGCCGCGAATATTGCCGGTCCAATCGCGACGAGTAGAAGATAGAAGCATAAACAATCCCTTGTTCAGGAAGTAATAGGTAAAGTTCAGAAAACCCAACCGAAATCGCGAAGTAGCGCGTGGAGTGGGAGCGGCTGTGCCGCCTTAGAACCGCATAGTATTTAGACTAGCGAAGACACGGTGAATGACCACCGCCGAATTGCAGTGAGAAATTTCAACTACCTCTGTGAGGCGGCGGCCAGTATAGCGAGCAAAATATGATTGTAAATCCACAAAGTAGCAATTTCTTCTTTTTGCCACGACGTGGTTTCGCTGCGGTGGTGCGCATACACTCCGTTGGCTACAAAATAATCCATGCTTGGCACCAGAGCTATTGGCGCCCGATTAAACCTCTACACTTTGCATTTATCGACCCACGATTTGGTACAAATTACCACCGCTCGCGGCGCGATGGGGCGAATTATTGTCTACACTTTGGCAACGAGTCGTGTGAACGTTTCTTCAAGGAAACCAATGCATTGCATGATTCATGGATGGTAGTAGTAACTCTGCAAATAACCCCAGGTGGCCGGTAAAGAACGAATGAAAACTGCGCTAATAACCGGAATAACCGGTCAAGATGGAGCTTATCTAGCTCGAATATTGCTCAACAAAAACTATGAAGTCTGGGGTGCCTGCCGGCGAACCAGTTCCAACAACTACTGGCGAATTGAAGAGTTAGGCATTCTGGACCACCCAAATTTGAAGCTCGTGGACTTTGATCTTACCGACCAAGGCTCTGCAACGCGGCTTATGGAGCAATGTGAGCCGGATGAAGTCTACAATTTGGCTGCCCAGAGTTTCGTAGGGGTTTCATTTGAGCAGCCTTCCACTACCGCAAAAATTACCGGCTTGGGCGCTGTGAATTTGCTCGAAGCGATCAGAATCGTGAATCCGAAAATTCGGTTCTACCAAGCGTCGACGTCTGAAATGTTTGGTTTGGTTCAGGAAATACCACAAACAGAGGGCACCCCTTTCTATCCACGCAGCCCATACGGCGTTGCAAAATTGTATGCACACTGGATGACGGTAAACTACCGCGAATCATTTGATATCTTCGGTTCCAGCGGAATTCTTTTTAATCATGAATCGCCATTACGTGGTCGGGAATTCGTGACACGCAAGATTACCGACTCCGTCGCAAAAATTCACTTGGGAAAGCTGGATAAGATCGAGCTAGGTAATTTGAGTGCTGAACGAGACTGGGGTTACGCGGAAGATTACGTTGAAGGGATGTGGCGAATGCTGCAGGCGGACAAGCCTGATACCTATGTACTCGCAACAAATAGAACCGAGTCCATACGGCATTTCGTTGAACTTTCTTTCAAAGCTATTGATGTAGACATTGAATGGACTGGCAGCGACGAAGCGGAACAAGGTGTCTGTGCGGAAACGCAGAGGGTACTGGTCTCAGTTAATCCTGAATTTTTCCGGCCCGCCGAAGTGGATCAACTGATTGGGAATCCGGCAAAAGCAGAGAAAGATCTGGGTTGGACCCCAACAACCAGCCTTGAAGACTTGTGCAGCATGATGATACGCGCCGATATTGAAAGAAATGAGCGTGGATTCAGCTTCTAATCCAACGGTACTTATCACCGGGATTGAAGGCTTTACCGGTCCTTACGTAGCAGGTAAATTTCGAGATGCCGGCTTTGACGTCTATGGTCTGAGCAACAGCGCTGACTCGACCCCAACAAACTTCAGTGCGGATCTTGCGGACAGAGACGCACTGCAGAAGGTGGTAGAGACCGTTAAGCCGAGCGTCGTGATTCATCTTGCGGCGATCTCTTTTGTTGCGCACGGCAACGTAGGGCAGATTTACCAATCGAACGTTGTTGGTACATATAACCTATTATCCGCGCTGGCTAGCGGGTCTGTTGAACCGCAATCAATAGTATTGGCCAGTAGTGCCAATGTGTATGGCAATTCCCTGGAATCTCCACTGCATGAAAACCTGCCGCTTGCGCCTGCGAATGACTACGCCGTCAGCAAGCTATCCATGGAGTACATGGCAAGCCTGTGGTTTGATCGCCTGCCTATTTCAATTGTAAGGCCTTTTAATTACACAGGCGTTGGTCAGTCCGAGAAATTCCTGGTTGCGAAAATAGTCGCTCATTACAGGAAGAAAGCGCAGCAAATCGAACTTGGTAATCTGAACATAAGCCGTGATTTTTCTGATGTCAGGTTTGTAGCAGAAGCCTACCTTAGGCTCGCTCAATCTGCATCAACCGGTGAAATCATCAATATCTGCTCGGGTGAAGCGCTGTCGCTGCGTGAGATCATCGCTGCCATGAACTCAATTGCCGGCTACGACATTGAAGTAAACGTTAATCCTGACTTCGTTCGGACAAATGATGTTTTGAAACTGGTTGGCTCAAACGAGAAGTTGTTTTCGCTGATTGGAGAGATAGAGCGAAACCCGTTTAGCGATACGCTCGAATGGATGTACAGCGGAGAATAGGTACTGCAACTATTTACCAGCAGCAGCGTGTAGCTCAATGTGCTGTTCAAATAACTGTTCGTAGTCGGCGGCACACTTATCGATGTAGTAGTTTTCTATGGCGGCCAGGTTATTGGCTGACATAGTGTCATGAAGTTCTCGGTCAACGCACAGTTGTTCAATACGGCTTTGAAATTTTTCCTTGTCGTTTAGCGTAACCAGGAATCCGTTTTCGCCATCGTGCACGAAATCGGTTTGGCCGCCATGGTCATAGCAGACCACCGGCAAACCTGCCGCCATACCTTCAAGAAATACAAGGCCAAAACCTTCGTGCTGACTGGTTGAAACGTAGGCATCAGACAGCTGTAGCATGCCAATTTTTTCGGAGTCACTTACGTGGCCCGCGAAAATAATCTGGTCTTCCAGTTGCAGTTCTTTGGCTTGTTTCTGCAGGCCTTCCTCTTCGGGCCCGCCACCAATGATGATGAGCTTTGGTTTCCGCTGCTTTATATTCGAAACCACCTCGAGCAACTGGTCTACCGCTTTTCGGGGTACCAGTCGCCCGACGGTAATCAGTACAAAATCATCAGGGCTTAGCCCCAATTGTTCCCTGTCCATTTGCACCGAAGGCGGCCTTGGTATTCCAAGAGGAATCAAGTCAGTTTCAAGATCTTTCAGATAGTACTTACGAACGTTTTCCAGTACATCATGCGACTCGCCAACCACGCGTTCGGATTTTTTTAACAAGTAACGAACTGCGGTACGTAATGGCGCATGCCTGTGCGGTGATGAGCGCTTACTTGGGTCGTATATGTCGCCACCGAGTACTGATAATATGTTGGGAATCTTGGCGAATCGGGCCAATGCATGGCCAACCGGACCTGTGGGCACAACAAAGAAGGTGTTGATAATATCGAATTTTTCTTCGCGAAGCAGTTTCCTGCCAATACGCCAACCATTCAGCAGATACACAACCATTGAAGGGAAGTTTGCGGTTTGCAGACGTGAGCGAAAGTAAACAGGAACACGGATAACGCGAACACCATTGATGGTCTCGTCAGTGGCTAACTCGTCGGCACCAGAGGTGAGCACGGTAACACTGTGCTTTTTAGCAAGTTCTTCAGCAAGCCATGCGTTTAGCGCACCGCCGCCGCCACCCAGGGGTGGGTATTCGTAATCGCAAAACAATATTCGCAAAACTGGCTTCCAGACTGATTGAGGTCAGGCATTTGAGTTGATCAACACTTTCATTGTAGCTTAGAACCGCCATATCGCACTTCTGGCACTCACACTATGAATGTGTATTTTTGATGGTTTTTGAAACAACTTTTTGAGCGGGTATCCTTGGCGGCTGTGCAAATAGTGAGCGGAAAATAAGAGCTGCCTGTCTGCAACAAAAAAAAGCCCCGATACAATCGGGGCCTCTTGATAACTGCTTACTTGAAAAAGCGCTTACTTCTTTTTCGCCTCCTGACGTGCTTTTTCCTCTTCGATCACCTTTTCGGCAACCGAGTTAGGGCATGGCAGGTAATGCGCGAATTCCATAGAGAACTGGCCGCGCCCTGATGTCATTGTGCGCAGCGTACCGATGTAACCAAACATCTCTGCCAAGGGGACGTCAGCCTTAATGCGCACGCCGGTGGTGCCAGGTTCCTGGTCCTTGATCATGCCGCGG
Organism: Gammaproteobacteria bacterium; assembly: GCA_030429735.1. Classification (GTDB taxonomy): domain Bacteria; phylum Pseudomonadota; class Gammaproteobacteria; order Pseudomonadales; family JAUIET01; genus JAUIET01. The sequence goes on along the minus strand of JAUIET010000018.1, from coordinate 30,358 downwards.
CGACGGTTCAGATCGCCAATCACATCGCCTACGTGATCTTCCGGTGTGAATACATCCACCTTCATGATAGGTTCAATGATCTGCGGCCCTGCTTTTGGCATGGACTGGCGAAACGCGCCACGCGCGGCCAACTCAAATGCAACCGCTGACGAGTCAACTGCGTGGTAGCTACCATCGTACAATTCAATTTCTACATCCAGTACAGGGAAGCCGGCCAGCGGGCCTTCTTCCATCATCAGGTTAAAGCCCTTCTCAATCGCCGGGAAGAATTCCTTGGGTACGTTGCCGCCAACAACCGTTGACTCAAACTTGAACCCGGAGCCGGGCTCGCCAGGCTTGATTCGGTAATCAATCTTACCAAACTGTCCGGAACCACCTGATTGCTTCTTATGCGTGTAGGAGTCTTCCACAGCCATCGTGATGGTTTCGCGGTAGGCCACTTGCGGTTTACCCACTTCCAGCTCAACACCGTAGGTTCGGTTCAGAATATCCACCTTGATGTCCAGGTGCAGTTCGCCCATGCCCATCAAAATGGTTTCGCCTGAATCTTCGTCTGTAGCAACGCGGAAAGAAGGGTCTTCTGCAACCATCTTGCCGATTGCAATACCCATTTTTTCAGAGCCGCCTTTGTCCTTGGGTGCAACGGCGATAGAGATCACCGGCTCGGGGAATACCATCGCTTCCAGCGTGCAGGGGTGGTTAGGGTCACATAAGGTGTGGCCTGTTTGAACGTTCTTCATACCAACGCACGCAATAATATCGCCGGCTTGTGCGCGGTCAATTTCGTTTCGATCGTCTGCGTGCATCTCTACCATACGGCCGATACGCTCAGTTTTACCAGTGAATGAATTGAGGATGGTCATGCCTTTTTCGAGCACGCCAGAATAAATACGTACGAAGGTCAATGCACCGAATCGGTCATCCATGATTTTGAATGCCAGTGCGCGCAGTGGTTCCTCAGTAGAAACTGTAGCTACTTCACCCGTCGGCTCGCCGGCTTCGTCGGTTAGCGGCTGAGGATCAACCTCAGTCGGGCTGGGCAGGTAGTCAACAACCGCATCCAGAACCAGCTGAACGCCCTTGTTTTTAAACGCTGAGCCGCAATAGGTTGGGAAAAAGTCCATGGTGCGCGTGCCATTTCGAATACAGCGTTTGATGTCTTCCACAGAAGGTGTCTCACCTTCCAGATAGGCTTCCATTACGTCATCGTCTTGTTCAACGGCAGTTTCAATCAACAGCTCGTGATACTTTTCAACGTCGTCAACCATGTCGGCCGGCACATCAACCACTTCGAAGTTCTCTGGCAAGCCAGTGTCGTCCCATACGTAGGCTTTTTTGGTCAGCACATCAACCACGCCCACGAAGCCATCTTCGCGGCCAATGGGTAAGGTCATGATCAGTGGGTTTGCGCCCAGCACCTTTTTCACCTGGTCGACCACGCGCAGGAAATCGGCACCAATTCGGTCCAACTTGTTTACGAAGATAATCCGGGCCACTTCGGATTCATTCGCATAGCGCCAGTTGGTTTCGGATTGCGGTTCAACTCCACCCGAACCACAAAACACGCCCACGCCACCGTCAAGTACTTTCAGCGAGCGGTACACTTCAACCGTGAAATCAACGTGCCCAGGGGTATCGATGATGTTAAGGCGGTGATCTTTCCAAAAGCAGGTGGTTGCCGCAGACTGAATAGTAATGCCGCGTTCTTGCTCTTGTTCCATGAAGTCTGTGGTGGCTGCACCGTCATGCACCTCGCCGGTTTTATGGATTTTTCCAGTCAGTTTGAGAATACGCTCAGTGGTGGTGGTCTTTCCCGCGTCTACGTGCGCGAAAATGCCGATGTTTCTGTATAAGGATAAGTCTGTCATTGCTCCACTCGCTGAATGTGATAAATAGTTGATATCTGGGTAAAAATTTGGCGCGGTAGTTTACAGCAGAATGGGCAGAGATAAGTCTGCTATTTTGAGAAAAACGGGTTTTTTTTCAGCGTTTAGGGGCGTTTTCTGACAGATTACGTGAATTCTGGCTCAAAAGGCTTTGGTCGGGGGTGTCGGGAGACAATGTCGAACTTGGTCAAGTCCAGGTGGCTGCGGCTGTATTCCATGGATGCGTCACGTGGTGGATTGAAATCCCAGCTCTGATATCGGCCTACTCTGAGTGCCGCGTGCACTGCGCGGCGCCTTTGCTGGTCGGCGATCACGGCTGCTTTCACTTCGCGCGCGTCCCAATGCTGCCTGGCCTGCTGTTGAAAGGTATGCAATCGATCAGCGTGGTTGGCATCAGTGGCCAGGTTTGTTTGTTCGTTCGGGTCTGCGCTGAGGTCAAAAAGTTGATCCTGGTCGCTTTCACAACAGATGTATTTGAAATGGCCTTCGCGGATCATCAGCATGGGGGCGACGGCCCCTTCGGCACAATATTCGCTCACGGTGCGATTCAAGTCCCCGGCGCTGTTTCCCTCACACAAAGCCTGCAAGGACCGCCCCGACAAGGGGTCAATGATTGCCGGCTTTTCCGAACCTGTGGATTCATGTGCGATATCAAGCAAGGTAGGTAATACATCTACCTGAGCAACCGGTTGTGATACCCGGCGTGCCTGGTAGCGAGACGGTTGATGCACAATCAATGGAATGCGACAGGCCCACTCGCGAAAGCTCATTTTGTACCACAAACCGAATTCGCCGAGCATATCGCCATGATCAGAGGTAAATACGATGGCCGTGTTGTTCGCAATACCGCATTCTTCAAGCGTTGCCCGCAAACGCCCCAGCCACTCATCCACATAGCTTACATTGCCATAGTAGGCACGGCGAGCAGCGATGATTTCCTTATCGCTTACTGGTACCGCGTCAAGTGCAATGACGCTTTCCAGGCGCTTATTGTGCGCGTCCTGTTCGGCGGGTCTGCTGACCGACGGCAGTGAAAGTTCGGTGCCTTCATACAAGTCCCAGTATTTTTGCCGGGTGGCGTAGGGATCGTGAGGGTGCATAAAGCTGGCAACAAGGCATAGTGGTCGTTGGTCTTCACTGCGTGCGTGGTCGAAAATCACGCGCATTGCCTGGCTGCCCACTTCGTCATCGAACGCCAGTTGATTGGTGATACTGGCCACCCCTGCCTGCTTCACGCTGGACATATTGTGATACCAAAGATCGATGCGATCGTTTGGATTGTTCCAATCCGGTACCCAACCGAAATCTGCGGGGTAAATATCGGTAGTAACGCGCTCTTCGAAGCCGTGCAGCTGATCCGGACCAACGAAGTGCATTTTCCCAGACAGACAGGTTTTGAAACCCATGAGTCTGAGATAGTGCGCGAAGGTGGGCATTGTGGCCGGCATGTAGGCCGCATTATCGTAACCTTTGCACTGTGAAATATTCTGCCCGGTCATAAACGCATACCGCGCGGGAGTGCACAGCGGGCTGCTGCTATAGGACGCGTCAAACACGACGCCTTGCTGCGCCAGGTTATCAATATGCGGGCTGACTACCTCAGTATTGCCGTAGCAACCAAGGGCAAGAGCTGTTAGTTGGTCGGCCATCACAATCAAGATATTGTTGGCTTTGTGGTGACTGCTCATGGGTGTGCTCAGGCTTGTAGAAGACTCGTTTTCTTGTTGTTATGCGGCTGCACCGGCACCGAGAGTGGCACAGAAAAATGGCACGAGCAAGCGAATTTGCATCGAGGGATGTGGCTGCCAGCAGTGCTGCCCGGTTAATACTGGGGAAGTAAAAGGCTGAGGCGATTGCCGCTCAGTTGGCTGGAATCCCAGTAGAGATCACCACCGTGTTTGCGGGCTATTCGTCGTGCAATTGCCAGCCCGGCACCGGTTTGCTGTTGGCTTGCGCCGTCCAGTCTGTGAAATAATTCAAACACTGATTCCCGGTGACGTTCTTCGATAGCACAGCCGTTGTCCAGTACACTAATCACGTGCATGCCACGGTCAAAACCGGCTGAAACGAATACTTCAGGGTGATCATTCTGGTTATGCAGAATGGCATTGCTTATGGCTTGCTCTAATACGTGGGTAAGCTGACTTTGGTCGCCCATCACCGCAGGAAGGTCTACACACTCGATGCTTGCATGTCTGGATTTCGCTAGTGGTTCTACAGTGGCTTTGATGCCATTGACGATGTCGGTCAGCTCAACTCGCTGGTAGCTTGGCGATTCGGTTTCAAGCCTGGAATACTGCAACAAGTCGGCCAGCAGGCGTTGCATGCACTCTGCGCCACCCAAGGCAAAGTGAATTAACTCTCTGGCATCGTCATCTAATTGTTCGCTGTAACCTTCCTCAAGCATGCCCAAAAAGGCCTTAACCTGACGTGCGGGCGCCGCGAGGTCATGGGAAACAACATAGAGAAATCGCTTCAGCTCGTCAGACTGATCCGGTTCTTGAGGGGGATGGGCAGTTGCCAGCTCAGCCATTAGCTTTTTTCCAAAACTCAGTCATGTTTACAATCCATTGCGCGAAGCCTGCGTTCACCTGAGTCGGTGAGTGAAAAGTATAAATCGCAATGGAGTGTTGTATCCGAAGGCAATCGCTAGTCAGTGAGCTATTGCCAACTTCATGTGTGACGTGAGTAACAAACCCGTTCTAAATAGGCTGTAGCGACGAGTGCTCAATATGCACTTGCGGTCTTACACGACTTGCCATTTGGGAATTAAAGAGAAATTGGCTACCAGGGCAGTTGCATACCGAGATGGTCGAAGAACATGCCATTGTTTTCGTGCGATAAGCCGGTAATGACTTTTGTCAGCCCAGCCGCGCTTTGCTCCGCTGTATACTGGCCTTCGCCGGCATTCATGTCTGTTTTGACGTACCCCGGATGTAAAACCACAAAGGTCAAACCTTGCTTGGCGAAATCAACCGCCATTGTTTTATTGATCATGTTCAATGCGGCCTTACTCGCGCGGTAGCCAATTGTGGTGCCCCAGGTGTTGCGCTCAATACTGCCCATAGTGCTGCTGATATTGATCACCAGTTTTTGTTCACTCTCTGCAACATTGGCAAGCAATGCCTGTATCACTCGCAGCGGTCCCAGAGCATTCACATCGTAAACGTGTGCAAGCGCGTTTACGTCTAGATCAGACAGTTTCTTGCTGGTATGACCAACGATACCGGCGTTGTTTACAAGAATATCAATGGTTTGCCCTTTCAAACGTTGCGCCAGCTGATTCACGCTGTCTTGATCAGTAACATCAAGCTGTTCGACACTTGCCCCCAAGGCTCGCAGATCTTCCGCCTTGTCAGTGTTGCGAGCCGTTCCAATCACTCGATAACCACGCTCAGCGAACTGTTCAGCCAACGCCAGCCCAATGCCGCGATTGGCGCCGGTTATCAGCACGGTGCCTTTCGCCTGATCAGCGCTGCTGGCGTTAATAGCGGCCAAAAGTGAGCAACTGCACAGCAGGGTAATAATGAAATAGCGCGCTCTGTAACACATACTCATCATAGGCTCTCGTAGCTTGGTTCTATGTTTATTATCACACGAAACCGTTGGCAACCATCACCGCATGGGCATGGCGGTTTGTTCAGAGGCTTATTGCGAACTGCTCAGCGCTTCTCGGATTCCATCATAGGCGGGTTTTGCAATGATTGCCTCGCCGGTTTTACCCCCAAAGAACGGTGTGGGGAACGAGAACTCCCCGGTGTTTACTCCACCAAGGTCGCGGCTAGCCGGGTGCAACCAGGAATAGTTATCGGTGAATTCCCACAGAAATAATGCGTCGCAGGCAGGCTGGCGAATGGCAATGTCTGTGATGTTCTTATAGATGCGCTTTTGCAGCATCAGCTCCTGGTGATTGGGCCGTTCCTTCCTCGGATTTCTGCTGATTGTGCTGCTGACGTCCAATTCGGTGATGAAAATACGAAACCCATGATCCGCAAAGCGTTGCAGATTATTTTCTATACTGCGGTATTCCGGTTCTGCCCCAACGTTCAATTGGTGCATCTGAAAGCCAACACCGTCAATGGGCACGCCACGTTTCCGCAGTTTAACCACGTAGTTGAGCAGCCTGTCGGCTTTGGCAGTCTGCGCCTCGGCGCCATATTCGTTGATAATGAGCAAGGCCTGTGGGTCACTGATTTTAGCCCAGTAAAAAGCTTGTTCAACATAGTCCTTGCCAATAGCCTGATATTCTTTGTAACGTGTTCGCAGCCCATCTGAATCCATCACTTCGCCATCATCAGCGAGCGCTTCATTAACAACATCCCATACCCACACTTTGCCCGCCTGGCGGCTCGCCAGGTTCTGGATGTAGTGACGAAGCACCGGTTTCGCCTGGTGGTCCGGTAACTCGCGCCACCACTGCAGGTCTTCGTTTGCGGCTGGATAAAGCAAAGAATGCCCATGAACCCGCATACGCTGATGTGTTGCCCAATCCACCAGCGCGTCAAATCCATCCAGCACCGGTGGTTCAGAACGATTGGGATAGGCGCCATAGGCCATGTATACCCCGCCTGTAATCGCATTGAACTCGCGTTCTGCAAGCGTGCGCAATTCGTGCGGAATGCCATTCGCACCCGACGCAAACAAAGCCCCACCAATTGCGATTTCTCTGCCTGGCACATCTTTCAGGCCCACATTGTACGGGTACGAACTGGCTGGGGAAGAAACCGCGATAAACAACAGAATGCTTATGCTCTGCATCGAGCGCAGCAATATCCTGGCAAAAGCGAGTTTAGCGAGCATCGTTTTCTTCTCATTGTTTTACGGGAACAATAATAGGAAGGCAAACTGAATGATTGCTTAATAGATTTTTTGACAGGCTAGTGTCCCTTAACATGTAGTTGTTTTTGCAACATTGTTGGCGGAAGAGGTAGGAGTCGAACCCACCAGGCGTTTATTAAACGCCTCACTGGTTTTGAAGACCAGGTGCCCCACCAGGGGCATCGCTCTTCCGTTTTGCTATGAAAACCGTTTAGTGCGTGCCTTTGTAACTGAAGCCACACCCCTGATGTGCACGGTTGTCGGTAGAACCTATGGTATCGAATTGTTCAGGGATTGCCATGGGTTAGTTTTTGTTGCTGCAAGGCCAGAGCAAGCTGTGGCAGCTGGGCGCGAAAAGTGGCTTCATCGTCCAGGCAGCGCAGGTCCAGGCTGAAGCAGCCGTCGTTCAGTCTGCCGATCACGGGTTTTGCTAAATTTCGAGCGGCCGTGACCAATCTGTTTATGTCGTTGTCGCTGGATGCGCGCGTGCACAGCGCAAAGCTTGGCAAGGTGCTGCTTGGCAATGCGCCGCTGCCAACCTGGCTTTCACATTGTTCAATAGAGCATGTGAACGTACTGGTTAAGGCTGCCTGCCAGGATTCTAACAATCGATGCGCTTGCGATTCAATGTCCTCTGCGCGTCTGTTCAGATAGTTTAGTGTGGGTAATTCTGCAATTAGCCTGTCCGGGTTTCGGTAGAGCTTCAGTACCTCAGTTAATGCGGCAATGGTGAGCTTATCTACTCTCAGGGCGCGTTTTAGAGGGTTGGCTTTTATCTGGTCGATGAGTTCTTTGCGGCCTGCGACAACACCACACTGCGGGCCGCCTAACAGTTTGTCACCGCTGAAAGTGACCAGATCCGCACCATGCTCCAGGGCCTGTTTCACCGTCGGCTCTGATGCTAGCCCAAACTGTGTCATGTCAACCAGGTTGCCACTGCCAAGATCAATAACAAATGGTATTGAATGCTTTTCTGCGAGTGCGGCCAGGTCGGATTCAGATACGGATTTGGTGAAACCTTGAATGTAGAAGTTGCTGGTGTGCACTTTCATTAGCAGTGCAGTTCGTTCGTTAATTGCTGTCTCGTAGTCTTTCAAATGCGTTCGATTGGTCGCACCTACCTCCACCAGTTGGCAGGGGGCCCTGGCCATCACATCCGGTATTCGAAAAGCCCCACCAATTTCTACCAGCTCTCCACGAGACACAGGAACTTCGCCGTTGTTTGCCAGCGTATTCAGAACCAATAGTACGGCGGCGGCGTTATTGTTCACCACGGTGACAGCCTCAGCACCGCTTAATTCGCAAAGCAACGACTCAATATGCGTGTTTCGGTCACCGCGTTTGCCACTGCAAAGATCAAATTCGAGATTGCTGGCCGCACTTGCTACCGTATTAATGGCGTCAATGGCCGCTTCGGGTAGTATCGCTCTACCAAGATTGGTATGCAGAACAGTTCCGGACAAGTTAAACACCGGCACCAGCGAAGGTTGATCTTGCCTTAGCAATGTTTTGCGTACTGCATGCACAATGAGATCAATCGTCGCTTGCCGAGAGAGGTTGGCAACGGCTCCCTGTTGCATATTGGCTCTGTACTGCGCGAGCTCCTCTCGCACAAGGCGACTGACCCGGGGGTGACCCCAGGTGGCCTGTAATTCGCTGCAATGTTGCAGTATCTGGTCAACAGAGGGTAAATGGCGACGATTATCAGTCATGCCGTATTGTATCAGCCGCGCAGGTATAGTCCGGCATTGATCGGGGATCCTTTGCTTACAAACACAAGTAAGCAGCGCGCGTGCAGCAACAGATGCGTTGTTGTAACCCTGCGAGTTGCTAGCGAACGAACAGTAGTAGAGTGCCCAGCCATTGCCGCTACGGTACAATGCGCGTTACGTTACATCGTGGGTGAACCTTGAATGCCGAATAAAAAAAAGCCGCGCCTGACCGCGCTTAGCCGGTCAATAGCCGGTAGTGTGGCGCTGATCACCGGTGCCGCCAGTGGAATGGGCAGGGCCACTGCGCACTTGTTTGCAGATGAGGGTGCCAAGCTGATTCTGCTTGATATCAACGAATCAGGGCTCGCCGACGTGGTATCGGACGTTGAGCAAGTGGGTACCGAGGTGTTTTCTGCTGCGGTAGATCTCTCGGTTCGTGATGATGTTGAGCGAATAGTAGCGGCAGGTATAGCGCACTTTTCGGCCCTGGACATACTCATCAACAATGCGGGCCTGACTTTGCCGACTACCGTTGATGGAGAGAATTTTGCTGAGGCTTGGGATACCTCTCTGGCGGTGATGGCCAGCGCTCAAGCATGGGCAATTCGCGCCGCGTTACCCGCGTTACGCGCTTCCCAGCACCCGCGCATTATCAATGTGGCCTCAACCGAGGCGCATGGTGCAACGCGGTATGGCAGTGCGTATGTTGTTGCCAAGCACGCGTCAATGGGCTTGACGCGGGCGATGGCCGTAGATCTGGGTAAGGAGGGAATTACGGTTAACTGCGTGTGCCCAGGCCCGATCAGAACACAAATTACAGCCGATATTCCCGAGCAGGACAAGCAGACCTTTGCCAATCGGCGCACCGCGTTGCGACGTTATGCCGAGCCTGAAGAAGTAGCCCATGCTACGTTGAGCCTGGTGCTGCCGGCCGCATCCTTTATTACCGGCGCCACATTGTTGGTGGATGGCGGTTTGAGCATTCGCAATGCCTGAACCTGGTACGCCTGATGCGATGGCGGCTCTTGATATCGCTGACATCAACGCCCGGCTGGAGGAGTTTGGTCAATCTGAGTTACACACTGCTCCCACATTCTTATTATCTAAATCCATCGATTCAACCAATGCGGCGGCATTGCGTGCGGCAGGTGCCAGCGCCGCTGGCACCGTGTGGCTTGCCGAGCAGCAATCCGCAGGCCGCGGGCGGCGCGGCAAGTACTGGCATAGCCCGGAGTCAGCCAGCATTTATTTTTCGATGCTATGGCACTTCGATGAAGTAAGCGGTCTGGACGGGCTCAGTCTCGCCGTGGGCGTGGTGGCCGCGGAGTTGCTTGAGCGCATGGGAGTGTCGTCAGTGGCATTGAAGTGGCCAAACGACGTGCTATGCGAGCATCGCAAGCTCGGCGGCATACTGCTTGAAATGCAAATGCGCAACGACGGCCGGCCGAGTGTGGTGATGGGGATCGGTTTGAATATTGCCTTACCTGAAGCAGAAGCCAAGCAGATCGATCAGCCCTGGACGGACGTTAGCTCGCACGTTGACGCCTGCCCGTCACGAAATCAGATTGTGGCTGATTTGGCCTACGCTCTGTGTGAGATGCTGCCTGAATTCGAGGGTGGTGGATTTGCTGCTTTCAAGGAGCGCTGGGATCACTTTGACTATTTGAGTGGCCAGCATGTTGATATTCTCGCTGCTGGCAGCGCGCGTGCAGGTCTGGCGCTGGGTGTTGCTGATGACGGCGCGTTACTGGTTTCTGTTGATGAGCAAATACAATCCATCTATGGGGGTGAGGTGTCTGTACGCGCCCGGAGAAGCGAATGATTCTGGAGCTAGATATTGGTAATAGCCGGGTTAAATGGCGTGTTACGGACGGTAGCCAGGTAATCAGCACTGGGCGTTACTCACATGATGCGTTTCTCGATGAGGGAATAACAACCCTTAGTACAATGCAAGCAATTACGCGCTTGCGTGTCGCCAGCGTCGCTGATTCGCTGAAGCCCGCGGTTGACGAATTGGCAGAGCAGCTATCGGTGCGCGCGGAATACGCTGTAACCGCGGCGGAGTGTGCCGGGGTTAGCAACAGCTACGCAAACCCTAGGGCCATGGGGGTAGACCGGTGGCTGGCGATGTTGGCGGCGTTTGCGCACAGCAGAAGCACGTCGCCTCCGAGCCGGGTTTGTGTGATCGACTGCGGCACATCGCTCACTATTGATTATCTGGCGCCGAGTGGCCGGCATGAAGGCGGGTTGATTCTGCCAGGCCGTCAGCTGTTGCTGGATTCTCTGCAGCGCAGAACCGAAAAAGTGCTGTTTGATCCAAGTTCGAACGGCGGCCAACTTAGCCTCGGTCAAAGTACGGAAGATGCTGTTCTAAATGGGGCGGTTCATATGCTGGTTGGGGCGATACACGAATCGTTTGGGGTTGAACCGCAGCACCTGGATTGTCAGTTTTATCTGTGCGGCGGTGATGCACAGTGGCTGCAGCCCGCACTGCGAGTGAAAGCCCTACTTGTGCCGGATCTAGTACTTGACGGCTTGCGGCTCTCGTTGCCATGATTATTGAGTACCCAGCCGGTCGTAAGCCATGCGTTCCATTTTCTTTTTCCTGCTTGTTCTGAATGTCGTTTTCGGGATCTGGCATCTTGCCTTTGGCGAAAAATCAGGCAGTAGAACGGAATCTATTGAGCAGCAGATTGCGCTAAGCCACGTAGACGCACCGGAGCTGCAGTTGGTAGTGGATACCCGGGAAGCCGACAGTGCGCGTGCACAGCAAGCAGCAGAAAGTTATGCGGCCAACGAAATGTGCTGGAAGCTGGGCCCGTTCGAGGAGCGTGAGCTGGCCAGCAATATCCAAACGCGGCTCAGAGCCACTGGGGTCAATTTGTCAGTGCAAAAAATCGCCACGCCGGTCGCGCCTGATTATTGGGTTTATGCGGTGCCCATGGAAACGCGGCAAGCTGCAGTAGAATTGCTGCGCAATTTGCAGCAACGCAACGTTGACAGCTTCATCATCGCTGAAGGTGAACTTGAAAACGGTATCTCCCTGGGCTTTTATTCCAATGAGAAGACCGCCAGAGAGGCGGTTGAGGCGCATTTGGGCCAAGATTACCGGGTTGCGATGCAGGTAGTACCTCGAAATATAGAGGAATATTGGGGGGTAGTGAGAACCCGGGAATTCGATAAACTCAGCAAAGAGGCCTGGGAGCGTTTTCGCGAAGACAACGGAGATCTGGCTTTAGAGCAAAAATACTGCGACATCGTTGCTACCGCGGGTAACTTGGAATAGAATGCCCGCCGTTTCGTGGTCAGGCGTTTGCTGGCCACAATCGCTTTTGCTGGCGTAGCTCAGTTGGTAGAGCAGCTGATTTGTAATCAGCCGGTCGGGGGTTCGACTCCTCTCGCCAGCTCCAAATTCATGCATCGGGCCCGATACGCATAAATCGTGCCTAAGTGCCTATTTTCCAAAACTAATTGTTGACAACGTACAAGCCGATAAGGAGAATGTCGCCCTCTTTTTTGGGAGGGGTTCCCGAGTGGCCAAAGGGATCAGACTGTAAATCTGACGCGAAAGCTTCGGTGGTTCGAATCCACCCCCCTCCACCACTACTCAGCATTGCGGTGGATTCGGGCAGTGTAGAGCAGCTGAATCGGGCTTTCGATTGGAATGCAGGCGGGTATTGTTTAATGGTAGAACCTCAGCCTTCCAAGCTGATGACGCGGGTTCGATTCCCGCTACCCGCTCCAAGAAAGCGCTAACTGCGAGAAGGTCAGAGAGTTGGCCGGAAACTGGGAAGAGTAAAAGACTTAGAAGTAAGACTATAGAAGTACCAAGAACGAAGTGTTTAGCTCATATAGCTCAGTCGGTAGAGCACTTCCTTGGTAAGGAAGAGGTCACCGGTTCAAATCCGGTTATGAGCTCCAATTGAATGAAGAGGCTGGTCGTAAGCCAGTTTATATTTTTAACACAGTGATGCCGGGAGACTATCAATGTCCAAGGAAAAATTTGAACGCACCAAGCCACACGTTAACGTGGGCACGATCGGTCACGTAGACCATGGTAAGACGACGCTGACGGCGGCCTTGACGCGCGTATGTGCGGAAGTCTGGGGCGGTACAGCGGTAGCCTTCGACGGTATTGATAATGCCCCTGAAGAGCGTGAGCGTGGTATCACGATTGCCACCTCGCACGTTGAATATGATTCACCGACGCGTCATTACGCGCACGTGGATTGCCCGGGTCACGCGGATTATGTGAAAAACATGATCACGGGTGCGGCGCAAATGGACGGCGCGATTCTGGTCTGCTCAGCCGCTGATGGCCCGATGCCACAAACCCGAGAGCACATTCTGCTGAGCCGCCAGGTTGGCGTGCCGTACATTGTTGTGTACCTGAACAAAGCGGACATGGTGGATGACGAAGAATTGCTGGAATTGGTTGAAATGGAAGTGCGTGAGCTTCTAGACCAGTACGAATTTCCGGGTGATGACACGCCGATCATTGTTGGTTCGGCGCTGAAAGCACTGGAAGGGGATACGTCAGACATTGGCATGCCGTCTGTGCAGAAGCTGGTGGAAACCCTGGACGAGTACATTCCGGAGCCAGAGCGAGCGGTAGACCAGCCGTTCCTGATGCCGATTGAAGACGTGTTCTCAATTTCGGGTCGCGGCACGGTAGTGACCGGTCGAATTGAGCGCGGTATTGTTAAAGTGGGCGAAGAGATCGAGATTGTTGGAATTACCGACACCTCCAAGACCACCTGTACTGGTGTTGAGATGTTCCGCAAGCTGCTGGACGAAGGTCGTGCGGGCGAGAACTGCGGTGTATTGCTGCGCGGTACCAAGCGTGAAGAAGTGCAGCGAGGTCAGGTTCTGGCGAAGCCGGGCACGATCAATCCGCACACCAAGTTTGAGGCGGAAGTGTACGTGTTGAGCAAAGACGAAGGTGGTCGTCATACGCCGTTCTTCAAGGGTTATCGTCCGCAGTTTTACTTCCGTACGACGGATGTGACGGGCGCGTGTGAATTGCCGGATGGTGTTGAGATGGTGATGCCGGGTGACAACATTCAGATGACAGTGACGCTGATAGCGCCGATTGCGATGGATGAAGGTCTTCGCTTTGCGATTCGTGAAGGCGGTCGTACAGTGGGTGCCGGGGTTGTGGCCAAGATTATTGAGTGATAGTCGTTTGGGTAATAGGCCAGTAGCTCAATTGGCAGAGCGACGGTCTCCAAAACCGTAGGTTGGGGGTTCGATTCCCTCCTGGCCTGCCACTTCCAAAACAGGGGGTGGCAGCGCAGCGATAAGGTCATTCGAAAACGCGTCATTTGTGCGCAAGGCAAGGCATGAGTACTAAAGCAGAGCAGGAATTTCGTTTCGACGGTCTTAAGTGGCTGATCGTTGCCTTGCTTGTGGCTGCCGGAGTGGCTGGCAACGTGGTGTTTGGCGACCAGTCCTTGCTGTACCGGGTAATTGCGCTACTGGTGTTGGCGATAGTAGCAATTGCGGTTGCTATGCAAACCGAAAAAGGGGCGGCGCTCTGGACGCTTATGCAAGGGTCGCGAAACGAGATTCGCAAAGTGGTGTGGCCCTCGCATCAGGAAACGTTACAGACAACTGCCATCGTATTGGTATTGGTAGTGTTAATGGCGCTCATTCTGTGGGGTCTTGATTCCCTGCTGAGTTACTTGGTTGCACAGATAATCGGCTAACCGGCCTGTAAGGAATTGGAATGGCAAAGCGTTGGTACGTAGTTCACGCATTTTCTGGCTTCGAGAAGAAAGTAAAAGCTTCTTTGCAGGAGAGAATCGAGCTTTCTGGTCTTCAGGAAATGTTCGGTGACATTATGGTGCCGACCGAAGAAGTGGTGGAAATGCGCGGTGGCCAGAAGCGAAAAAGCGAGCGTAAGTTTTTTCCGGGCTATGTCCTGGTGGAAATGGAGCTTAATGACGAGTCCTGGCATTTGGTGAAAGAAACCCCACGGGTTATGGGGTTTATTGGCGGCAAGGCTGATAAGCCGGCACCGATCACCGAAGCTGAAGCGAATGCAATTATGCAGCGTGTAGAAGACGGTGTTGAGCAGCCCAGGCCGAAAACCTTGTTCGAGCCTGGCGAAATGGTGCGTGTTATTGATGGGCCGTTTAATGATTTCAACGGTGTTGTTGAAGAAGTAAATTACGAGAAGAGCAGAGTGCAAGTGGCCGTGCTGATTTTTGGTCGCTCCACTCCTGTAGAGCTCGAATTTGGTCAGGTCGAAAAAGCCTGATCTGAAATAGAAGCAGACACAAGTCTGCTTCCCGTTAAAACAGGGGAGCTACCGAATACCGCTTAGTCGGTGGAGCGGGGCGTTACCACCCACACAGGAGATGCCATTATGGCAAAGAAGATTGAAGCCTATATAAAGCTGCAAGTGCCAGCTGGACAGGCAAACCCCAGCCCGCCTGTCGGTCCAGCTTTGGGTCAGCACGGTGTCAATATCATGGAATTTTGCAAGGCGTTTAATGCCCAGACCCAGGGCATGGAACCTGGATTGCCTATTCCAGTTGTTATTACTGTGTATGCTGACAGAAGCTTTAGCTTTATTCAGAAAACCCCGCCAGCGTCGGTTTTGCTTCGTAAAGCCGCTGGTATTCAAAGTGGCAGTGGCACACCGAATACCAAGAAAGTAGGCAAGGTAACGCGTGCGCAATTGGAAGAGATTGCCACCACCAAGATGCCTGACCTCACCGCAGCTGATATGGATGCCGCTGTGCGCACCATCGCTGGTAGTGCTCGGAGCGCCGGCATTGATGTGGAGGGAGTGATCTAATGGCCAGATTAACAAAGCGAATCAAAGCGATTCGAGAGAAAGTTGAAGAAGGTAAGCTGTACCCGGTTGAAGAAGCCGTGTCTCTGCTCAATGAGATCTCTTCGGTAAAATTCAAAGAGTCATTTGATGTGAGTGTCAACCTGGGTGTTGATGCGCGTAAATCAGATCAGGCTGTGCGTGGCGCGACTGTTTTGCCGCACGGTGCCGGTAAGGATGTGCGTGTTGCCGTATTTGCACAAGGTGAAAACGCAGATGCTGCGAAGGAAGCTGGCGCTGATCTGGTAGGAATGGATGATCTTGCGGAAGATGTCAAAGCTGGCAAGATGGATTTTGATGTGGTGATTGCATCGCCGGATGCGATGCGTGTGGTGGGTACCTTGGGGCAGATACTGGGCCCAAGAGGATTAATGCCCAACCCCAAGACAGGAACCGTAACGCCAGATGTTGCTACCGCAGTTAAGAATGCGAAAGCAGGACAGGTTCGCTACCGTACCGACAAAAACGGAATCATTCACGGCGCAATAGGCCAAGTGGGTTTTGACAGCACCGCAGTGAAAGAAAATCTGGAAGCCTTGTTGGTGGACTTGCAAAAAGCCAAGCCAGCGTCGGCGAAAGGTGTTTACTTAAAGCGCATTACCTTGTCCACAACCATGGGGCCTGGTTTGCAAATAGATACGTCATCACTGAGTTACTAATAACAACTCAATGATGCAGATACTTTGGGGTCCTGGCTTGCAGTTTAAGCCGTGGCTGTCAAAGACCGCAGGTGCAAACGAGCCACTGGCTCCGAGCTTAATGTGACCCGGCGTAAGCCGATCTACCCGCGCAGATGGTGGAACCCGATCCAGTTGGATTTGTTCCCCGTGGGGGTTTGAATAGTCAGCTTTGTTGGCTTTTCAGGCAAATATAAACGGTAAGAGTACCTGAAGAGCCGATCCGATTGGCTTTGACGGTAATCAAGGAGTAAATCAGTGGCTCTAAGACTTGAAGACAAAAAGGCAATTGTTGCCGAAGTCAATGAAGTCGCCGCCGGTGCTTTGTCTGCCGTGTTAGCCGATGCAAGAGGCGTTGATGTGGGGGCGATGACAAGCCTTCGCAAAACAGCTCGTGAGAACCAGGTGTATTTACGCGTTATTCGCAACACTTTGGCTAAGCGTGCTGTCGAAGGCACTGAATTTGAGTGTGTTCAGGAAGCGCTGGTCGGCCCGACCATTTTTGGATTTTCAATGGAAGATCCAGGAGCGGCGGCACGAATATTCAAAGACTTTGCCAAAGCAAATGACAAATTTGAAGTCAAAGCTCTGGCTGTAGGTGGTGAATTACTGGATGCCAGCCAACTCGATCGTTTGGCGACATTGCCAACGCGCGACGAGGCGCTTGCTATGTTGATGAGCGTTATGCAAGCACCGATTACCAAACTTGTGCGCACTGTTAATGAAGTGCCCGGCAAGTTGGTACGTACGGTGGCTGCGATACGTGATCAAAAGCAGGAGGCCGCGTAAATGAAGCGGTCAACATCCCTGGATCAATCAGTTAAATCTATTTTTATAGGAGATTAGAGTCATGGCTCTATCAAAAGACGACGTATTAAATGCAATTGCTGAAATGAGTGTGATGGAAGTTGTTGAGCTCATCGAAGCAATGGAAGAGAAGTTTGGCGTATCTGCAGCGGCTGCAGTTGCGGTTGCTGCACCTGCGGGTGGCGGCGATGGCGGCGGTGAGGCAGCTGAAGAGAAAGACGAGTTCGATATTGTTCTTACCGCCATTGGCGAAAAGAAAGTGAACGTCATTAAAGCTGTGCGTGGAATTACAGGTCTTGGCCTGAAAGAAGCGAAGGAAATGGTTGATGGCGCTCCTAGCACTATCAAAGAAGCGGCTCCGAAAGCAGAAGCAGAAGAAGCCAAGAAAGCACTTGAAGAAGCCGGCGCTACGGTTGAACTCAAGTAAGCTTGATGAGTTACGCTGGGGTCGGGCCGTTCGCGGCCTGGCCGTCGTGCGACTCACTCAATACAGAAGGCTGGCGGCGGAAGTCGACGGCCTTCTTTTGCTGGCTCGGTCAGCTGGATTACACTCTACTAGTGAGGAATGCTAATGATCTACTCATACACTGAGAAGAAACGCATCCGAAAAGATTTCAGTAAGTTACCGCAAGCAATGGATCTGCCATTCTTGCTGGCTATACAACTGGATTCGTATCGGCGATTTACCCAGGCAGGTGTGCCGGTAGAAGATAAGCGCGACTTTGGCTTGCATGGCGCGTTTAAGTCGGTCTTTCCAATTGTCAGCTACTCCGGTAGCGCGGCACTCGAATACGTAGATTACAAACTCGGTGAACCCGCGTTTGACGTAAAAGAATGCCAATTGCGTGGTGTTACGTTTGCTGTGCCATTGCGCGTTAAAGTTCGCCTGATAATTTACGATAAGGAATCGGGCAACAAGGCCATCAAAGACATTAAAGAACAAGAAGTCTACATGGGCGAGATACCGCTCATGACAGACAACGGTACCTTTGTTATTAACGGTACTGAGCGCGTTATTGTGTCGCAGCTGCACCGTTCGCCAGGTGTGTTTTTTGATCACGACAAAGGCAAGACCCACTCTTCGGGTAAATTGCTGTATTCCGCTCGAGTTATTCCTTACCGTGGTTCATGGTTGGACTTCGAATTCGATCCCAAAGACCTGGTGTTTGTGCGCATAGACCGCCGCCGTAAGTTGCCGGCTACTGTTTTGCTGCGTGCTCTCGAGTACACCACGGAAGAAATTCTGGATTTGTTCTTTGAAACGAATACTTTCTTCCGCGACAAAGAGGGCAATTATTCTCTTGAGCTGGTTGCGCAACGTTTGCGTGGTGAAGCAGCTGCTTTCGATATTCTTGATAAGAGCGGAAATCTTTTGGTGGAGCAAGGCCGTCGTATCACGGCGCGTCACATCCAGAAGATGGAAGAAGCTAAGATTAAGAAGCTTGATGTGCCAATTGAGTACGTGCTCGGGCGTGCAGTAGCAAAAGATATCGTCAATGAAGAAACCGGGGAAGTTCTGGTTGAGTGTAACGCCGAGATTACGCCAGAAATTCTAGAGATTTTGGCTGAACACGATGTCAAAGAACTGGTGACCTTGTACACCAATGATCTTGACTGTGGTTCATTTGTTTCTGACACACTCCGCAGCGACCCAACCACTAATAAGTTGGAAGCGCTGGTGGAAATCTACCGAATGATGCGCCCCGGCGAGCCACCAACCAAAGACGCTGCTGAAAACCTGTTTAATAACCTGTTTTTCGTGCCGGAGCGCTACGACCTCTCTGAAGTAGGTCGGATGAAGTTTAATCGACGTCTCGGTCGTGAAGAAGTGTTGGGCGAAGGAACACTCAGCAAAGAAGACATCGTAGATGTGATGCGTACCCTGATTTCGATTCGCAACGGCAAGGGCGTGGTTGACGATATTGATCATTTGGGTAACCGTCGTGTTCGTTCAGTGGGTGAGATGGCTGAAAATCAGTTCCGCGTAGGTCTGGTTCGCGTCGAACGTGCGGTTAAAGAACGATTGAGCGTTGCTGAGTCTGAAGGCTTGATGCCACAAGATTTGATCAATGCCAAACCGGTTGCTGCGGCGGTTAAGGAGTTTTTCGGGTCCAGCCAGCTTTCACAGTTTATGGACCAGAACAATCCGCTGTCGGAAGTGACCCACAAGCGTCGCGTATCGGCGCTTGGGCCGGGTGGTCTGACCCGCGAGCGTGCAGGTTTCGAAGTCCGTGACGTACACCCGACTCACTACGGCCGGGTTTGTCCGATTGAAACGCCGGAAGGTCCAAACATTGGTTTGATCAACTCGCTGGCATCTTACGCCCGCACCAACGAATACGGCTTTCTGGAAAGCCCATACCGTAAAGTAGTGAATGGCAAGGTAACTGACGAGATCGAATACCTATCGGCCATTAACGAAGCGGAGTACGTGATTGCACAGGCCTCTGCGTCAGTAGATAAGAACGGCAAGTTCACTGAAGATCTGGTTGCAGTGCGTCACCAGAACGAATTTACCGTGATGTCGCCCGAGCGCATTTCCTATATGGACGTATCGCCCAAACAGGTTGTGTCTGTTGCTGCGTCGCTGATTCCATTTCTGGAGCACGATGACGCCAACCGCGCATTGATGGGTTCGAACATGCAGCGCCAAGCGGTGCCGACACTACGAACCGAGAAGCCTCTGGTGGGTACTGGCATGGAGCGCATAGTCGCCCGTGATTCAGGCGTTTGTGTGGTTGCAAAGCGCGGCGGCAAGATCGAAAGCGTTGACGCAAGCCGCATCGTGGTTCGCGTTAATGAGGATGAAATCGAAGCGGGCGATCCTGGTGTAGATATCTACAACCTGATCAAGTACACGCGTTCCAATCAGAACACCTGTATAAACCAGCGACCTGTTGTCAGCATTGGCAACACTATCAGTCGCGGTGACATCCTGGCGGATGGTCCGTCTATCGATAAAGGCGAGCTCGCGCTCGGGCAGAACATGCGCATAGCGTTTATGCCCTGGAATGGCTTCAACTTCGAAGACTCGATTCTGGTGTCTGAGAAAGTGGTTAAAGAAGACCGCTTTACCACCATTCACATCCAGGAATTGACCTGCATAGCACGTGACACCAAGTTAGGGCCGGAAGAAATTTCAGCAGATATTCCTAACGTCAGCGAAGGCGCTCTAAGCAAGCTGGACGAGTCCGGTATTGTGTACATAGGCGCTGAGGTCAATGCCGGCGACATTCTGGTGGGTAAGGTGACCCCTAAAGGTGAGACACAGCTTACGCCGGAAGAAAAACTGCTGCGTGCAATTTTTGGTGAGAAAGCCTCTGACGTTAAGGATACGTCTCTCCGTGTGCCCAGCAGCACCAAAGGCACAGTCATCGATGTTCAGGTATTTACCCGCGATGGTCTGCAAAAAGATCAGCGCGCCCTGGAAATTGAAGAGCAGCAACTTGACGATTTTCGTAAGGACTTGAACGACGAGTATCGCATTGTTGAAGAAGCCTCTTATGCGCGATTGCGCAGCCTGATGGTTGGCAATAAAGTGGCTTCCGGTACGGGTGATATCAAGAAGGGCTCAGATCTCAGCGATGATGATCTGAATGCGCTGGATAAAGATCAGTGGTTCCGTTTGCGCATGTCAGACGATGGCATCAACAAGCAACTCGAAGACGTTGAGCGTCAGCTCAGTGAACTCAAAGAGTCACAGAATGATCGTTTTGAAGACAAGAAGCGCAAGCTGCAAAGCGGTGATGATCTTGCACCCGGTGTGCTCAAGGTGGTTAAGGTCTACCTTGCGATCAAGCGTCGCATTCAGCCGGGCGACAAGATGGCTGGCCGCCATGGTAACAAAGGTGTTATCTCGGCGATCATGCCCATTGAAGACATGCCCTATGATGAAAACGGTGAACCTGTCGATATCGTTCTAAACCCGCTCGGTGTACCGTCGCGGATGAACGTTGGTCAAATTCTGGAAACCCATCTTGGTCTTGCAGCAAAAGGCCTGGGCGAGAAAATCAATGAAATGGTTCGCAGTGAACGCAAGAAAGCTGAAGTGCAGAAGTTCCTTGAGGAAGTTTACAACGATGGTGCTGGTCGGCTCGAAGACATCAAATCGTTCAGTGATGAAGAATTTGATGAGTTGACCGACAACTTGCGCGGTGGTGTGCCAATGGCAACGGCCGTGTTTGATGGCGCGGCCGAAACTGAGATCAAGAAACTGTTGACGCTTGCAGGCAAGCCTGAGAGTGGCCAGATGCAGTTGTACGATGGCCGTACAGGTGACCAGTTTGATCGTCCGGTAACCGTAGGTTACATGTATATGTTGAAACTCAACCACCTGGTTGACGACAAGATGCATGCACGTTCAACCGGTTCTTACAGCCTGGTTACTCAGCAGCCGCTGGGTGGGAAGGCGCAGTTCGGTGGGCAGCGATTTGGTGAGATGGAGGTGTGGGCGCTGGAAGCCTACGGTGCCGCTTACACCTTGCAGGAAATGCTGACGGTCAAGTCGGATGACGTAAATGGTCGAACCAAGATGTACAAGAATATCGTTGATGGCGATCACAAGATGGAAGCTGGAATGCCGGAATCCTTCAACGTGCTTGTCAAAGAGATACGATCGCTCGGCATCGATATGGAGCTGGATACAGACTAAGGCGGAATATGGGGCAAGTGGGTTAGTGGGGTCAGGTCGGGCATTACGATGCGCAATGCCCGACCTGACCCCACTACCCCACCTGACCTCGGTAACCAACGTCACAAGCTACAACGCAAACGCGTATACGCAGGAGAAAGAACTTGAAAGACTTACTCAACATATTGAAGTCTCAAGGGCAGGAAGAAGAGTTTGACCTGATTCGCATCGGGTTGGCCTCTCCGGAAACCATTCGATCATGGTCTTATGGAGAGGTTAAGAAGCCGGAAACTATTAACTATCGAACGTTCAAGCCAGAGCGTGATGGTTTGTTCTGTGCGAAAATTTTTGGCCCTGTAAAGGACTATGAATGTTTGTGCGGTAAGTACAAGCGTCTCAAGCATCGCGGTGTTATTTGCGAGAAGTGTGGCGTTGAAGTTGCGCTGACCAAAGTGCGTCGTGAACGCATGGGGCACATCGAGCTGGCCAGCCCGGTTGCGCACATTTGGTTCCTGAAGTCATTGCCGTCTCGTATTGGCCTGTTGCTGGACATGACGCTGCGCGATATCGAGCGCATTCTGTATTTCGAGTCTTACGTGGTAATTGACCCGGGCTTGACGTCATTGGAGCGTGGCCAACTTCTCAACGATGAGCAATTCTTCGATTCAATGGAAGAATTTGGCGATGATTTCACGGCAAAAATGGGTGCCGAAGCCATTCAGGACCTGATGGAAGACATTGACCTTGAGAAAGAAGTGCAGCGTCTCCGTGAGGAAATCCCTGAGACTAACAGCGAAACCAAAATCAAGAAATTGTCCAAGCGTCTGAAGTTGCTTGAAGCATTCCGTGATTCTGGCAACCGCCCGGAATGGATGGTAATGACAGCTTTGCCTGTGTTGCCGCCTGATCTGCGACCGCTGGTGCCACTCGACGGTGGCCGATTCGCCACGTCAGATCTGAACGATTTATACCGTCGCGTTATTAACAGAAACAATCGACTGAAGCGACTGTTGGAGCTCAGTGCGCCTGACATTATTGTTCGCAACGAAAAGCGTATGCTGCAGGAAGCAGTAGATGCATTGCTTGACAATGGGCGTCGTGGTCGAGCGATTACCGGTTCAAACAAACGTCCGTTAAAGTCGCTTGCCGACATGATCAAGGGCAAGCAGGGCCGTTTCCGCCAAAACTTACTTGGTAAGCGTGTCGATTACTCCGGTCGTTCCGTTATCGTGGTAGGGCCGACCTTGAAGCTGCATCAGTGCGGCTTGCCCAAGAAAATGGCCTTGGAACTGTTCAAGCCATTTGTATTTGGTAAGCTCGAAGCAAAAGGGTGGGCGACCACGATTAAGGCCGCCAAGAAGATGGTTGAGCGCGAGCCGCCGGAAGTGTGGGACGTGTTGGCCGAGGTTATTCGCGAACACCCTGTATTGCTGAACCGCGCACCCACTTTGCACCGTTTGGGCATCCAGGCATTCGAGCCTGTGCTGATTGAAGGTAAAGCGATTCAGCTGCACCCATTGGTCTGTGCCGCGTACAACGCTGACTTCGATGGCGACCAAATGGCGGTACACGTACCTCTGACCATTGAAGCGCAACTGGAAGCGCGTGCGTTGATGATGTCAACTAACAATATTCTGTCGCCTGCAAACGGCGAGCCGATCATCGTGCCGTCGCAAGACGTGGTGTTGGGTTTGTATTACATGACTCGCGATCGCATCAATGCAAAAGGCGAGGGAATGAGTTTCGCCGATATTGAAGAAGTTGATCGTGCTTATGCGGCTGGTCATGTTCATTTGCATGCGCGAGTGAAAGTCAGAATTGAAGACGCAGCAGGCGGCCGACGCCTGGAAGACACCACAGTTGGCCGCGCCTTGCTATGGCGTATTGTTCCAGACGAACTGCCGTTTGAGCTGGTTAACAAAGCGATGTCGAAGAAGGCCATATCCAACCTGATCAACCAGTGCTATCGACAAGTTGGTTTGAAAGCCACAGTTATATTTGCCGATAAGCTCATGTACACGGGTTATGACTACTCGACCCGTTCAGGTGCATCGATCGGTGTTAACGATTTCGTTATCCCCGACAGCAAGGTGGACATCATTTCCAAGGCCGAAGGTGAGGTTAAGGAGATTGAAACCCAGTACGCATCAGGCCTGGTAACGCAGGGCGAAAAGTACAACAAGGTCATTGACATCTGGTCACGTGCAAACGACCAGGTTGCCAAGGCAATGATGGAAGGAATTGCCAGCGAGACTGTTAAGAACAAAGACGGGGAAGACGAGAAGCAAGATTCGTTCAATTCTGTCTTTATGTATGCCGACTCTGGTGCTCGTGGCTCCCCGGCGCAGATTCGTCAGCTCGCCGGTATGCGAGGCTTGATGGCCAAGCCAGATGGCTCGATTATTGAAACGCCTATCACTGCGAATTTCCGCGAAGGTTTGTCGGTACTTCAGTACTTTATTTCAACCCACGGTGCTCGTAAAGGTCTGGCCGATACAGCCTTGAAAACAGCAAACTCAGGTTACTTGACCCGACGGCTTGTGGACGTTGCCCAGGATCTTGTGATTACCGAGACCGACTGCGGTACGGAAGAAGGCCTGGTGATGACCCCTGTTATTGAAGGCGGTGACATCATTGAAGGGCTTGGCGAGCGTGTCTTGGGTCGAACAGTGGCTCGAGATGTGTTGGATGCTGACAACGAGGTACTGATCCCTGCCGGCACGATGCTGGACGAAGAATGGGTAGCTCGATTGGACAACATGGCGGTAGACGAAATTATCGTCCGTTCTGCGATTACCTGCGAAACCCGTTACGGTATTTGTAGCAGTTGTTACGGTCGCGACCTGGCTCGTGGTCACATTGCGAACATCGGTGAAGCGGTCGGTGTTGTTGCTGCTCAGTCGATTGGTGAGCCGGGCACACAGCTTACCATGCGTACCTTCCACATTGGTGGTGCGGCGTCACGATCTACTGCGGTAGACAGTGTTCAGGTTAAGCAAGACGGTTCAGTGCGCTTGCACAATGTTAAAACCGTTGAGAAGCCAGACGGCAAGCTGGTTGCAGTATCCCGTTCAGGTGAGCTGGCAATTGTTGACCCAGCCGGTCGTGAACGCGAGCGCTATAAGCTTCCATATGGTGCCGTTATTCAGGTTGGTGAAGACGCGCCGGTAACGGGTGGCCAGACGGTTGCAAGCTGGGACCCGCATACGCATCCTATCGTTACTGAAGTCGCAGGTAAGGTGCGCTTCGAAGGTATGGAAGAAGGCATCACGATTCGCCGGCAAACGGATGAACTGACAGGCCTGAGCAGTATTTCTGTGATTGATCCCTCAGAGCGCCCTGCGGCAGGCAAAGATATCCGCCCGGCAGTGGCCCTGGTCGACGACGCGGGTGATCTGCTGAACCTTGCAGGCACTAATGTACCTGCGCATTACTTCTTACCGGCAAATGCGATACTCAGTTTGACTGACGGTGCCACCGTGGTGGCTGGTGATGTTATTGCCAGAATCCCGCAGGAAGGGTCAAAAACACGTGATATCACCGGTGGTCTGCCACGTGTTGCTGACTTGTTTGAAGCGCGTAAGCCGAAAGAGCCCGCGATTCTTGCCGAAATTTCCGGCACGGTTAGCTTTGGTAAAGAAACAAAAGGCAAACGGCGACTGGTCATCACGCCAGCCGATGGTGTAAATCCAATCGACGGCAGCGATCACTATGAAGTATTGATTCCGAAATGGCGCACGCTGACTGTATTCGAAGGTGAGCACGTTGACAAAGGTGAAGTTGTGTCTGAAGGGCCACCGGCGCCTCACGATATTCTGCGTCTGAAGGGTGTTGAAGAGCTCGCGAGATACATCAGCAATGAGATTCAGGATGTATACCGCCTGCAAGGTGTGAAGATCAACGACAAGCACGTTGAAGTGATTGTTCGCCAAATGTTGCGCAAAGTTGAAATTCAGTCGGTTGGTGATTCTTCCTTTATCAAGGGTGAGCAAATTGAGTACACCCGTGTGCTGGAAGAAAACGAACAACTGGAAGCCACCGGTAAAATACCCGCGCGCTACCAGCGTCAGTTACTGGGTATCACCAAAGCGTCATTGGCCACCGAGAGCTTTATTTCAGCTGCGTCGTTCCAGGAAACCACGCGCGTACTGACCGAAGCCGCTGTTACCGGCAAGGTAGATAATCTGCGCGGTCTGAAAGAGAACGTAGTGGTTGGTCGACTGATACCAGCAGGTACCGGTTTGACCTATCACCAGGAGCGTAAGCGAAAGCGTTCTATGGATGACATGGAAACCGTCAGCGCCAGCGAAGTAGAAGCGGCTCTAACCGAGGCATTGAATACTGATTCGGCTGAATCGGATACGGATGCCAGCGAGCAACTGGGCGACCAGCTGTAGAGTGCGAGCGCACTGTTGCCTGCATTTCATTAGGTAATGAGCGGTTTATCGCTAGGCTTGCAACTGGGTTATTGGGGGCCACTGTACCCTGAGATCCATGTTGAGCTGGCGAAGACGGCAGAATCTCTGGGTTATGACTCGGTCTGGACGGCCGAGTCATGGGGCAACGATGTGTTTACCCCACTGGCCTGGATAGGCGCCCATACCAGCACTATTCGTCTTGGCACCTCGGTCGCACAGCTCTCCGCGCGCACACCAACATCATGTGCGATGGCCGCGCTGGCGCTCGATCACATGTCGGGTGGGCGAATGATTCTTGGTCTTGGCGTTTCTGGCCCGCAGGTGGTTGAGGGTTGGTATGGCCAGCCTTTCAGCAAACCTCTGGCAAGAACACGGGAATATGTCAGCATTATTCGCCAGGTGTTGGCCAGAGAAGCTCCTGTCACCAATGACGGCCCACATTATCCTTTGCCCTATAACGGACCAGGTGCCTGGGGCATGGGGAAGCCGCTTAAGTCAATAACGCATCCGCGACGAAAAGACCTGCCTATTTTCCTCGGAGCAGAAGGTCCGAAGAACGTCACCCAAACCGCAGAAATTGCAGATGGTTGGCTGCCCTTGTATTACTCACCCTATCGCCAGGAAGTGTATGCAGACCAGTTGAAAGCAGCCAAACCCGGTTTCGAGATTCCGGCAACGGTCACAGTGAGTGTTAATGAGAACATGGAAGAAGCGCTGTACCCTGTAAAAGCGATGCTCGGCTTCTATATAGGAGGCATGGGCTCCAAAAAGCGCAATTTCCATAAAGAGTTGATGGGCAGAATGGGCTTTGAGGAAGAAGCCAATCGAATCCAGGAATTGTTTATGGCCGGCCGGCGTGATGAAGCTGTTGCTGTAGTACCAGATCAGTTGGCTGACGAGATTTCATTGGTTGGGCCAAAAGAGCGGATAAAAGAGAAGCTACAGGATTGGGAAAAATCGCCTGTTACTTCGTTACTAGTTCATGGCGATGCTGAATTGCTGACAACTATGGCAGAGTTGACGCTATAACTCATGCTTGACGCCTAGGGTCGAACTCCTTACAATTCGCCCTCCCAAAATTTTGGCCTTTTACGACAGAACACACATGGCAACAATTAACCAATTAGTCCGCAAGCCCCGTAAGCGCAAGATCGCAAAAAGCGGCGTGCCTGCCTTGCAAGCCTGCCCACAGCGTCGTGGAGTGTGTACGCGCGTTTACACTACCACACCAAAGAAGCCGAACTCAGCGCTTCGTAAGGTGTGTCGTGTACGTTTGACTAATGGTTTTGAGGTGAGCTCGTACATTGGTGGTGAGGGCCACAACCTGCAGGAGCACAGCGTTGTTTTGATTCGCGGTGGTCGTGTAAAGGATTTGCCAGGTGTTCGATACCACACTGTTCGCGGCAGCCTGGATACATCCGGTGTTGCAGATCGTAAGCAAGGCCGCTCGAAATACGGTACCAAGCGACCTAAGGGTTAAGACCCTAACTATCCCTGAACCGGTCTATGGATGGACCGGCAAAATCATTGACCGCCAGATCGCTGATTTTGGTAGCAAAGGTAAAGCCACTTTTTGTCCTTTGCGTGTTTTTAAATAGCCAGGACGGCTGTTTAAGAATCTAAAAGAGTAAGGCCGGGTTGCAATAGTGCTAATCCCGGATACACCTGAATAGAGAGAAGAGATATGCCTAGAAGACGCGTAGTCGCCAAGCGCGAGATATTGCCAGATCCCAAGTTCGGTGATGTCACCCTCGCAAAATTCATGAATCACCTGATGATCAGCGGGAAGAAATCCGTCGCTGAGCGCATTGTGTATGGCGCTTTGGATATCGTTAGGGAAAAGCTCAGCAGTGATCCACTGGATGCGTTCAAAGAAGCGTTGGAGAATATTTCACCAGCTGTCGAGGTGAAAGCCCGTCGCGTAGGTGGTGCGACCTATCAGGTACCCGTTGAAGTGCGCCCGTCGCGTCGCTTGGCGCTGGCCATGCGCTGGTTGGTGGAGTACGCGCGTAATCGCGGTGAAAAATCCATGGCTCAGCGTTTGGCTGGTGAAATTATCGATGCATCGCAAGGTCGCGGCAGCGCGGTCAAGAAGCGTGAAGATGTGCACCGTATGGCTGAAGCCAACAGAGCATTCTCGCACTATCGCTTTTAAAAGCGCATTGACGCGGGATTTGACGGCTCTTTGCTTCGTTATTTTTAGGTTCACAATGCTCATTTATTCTCATATAAACTGTGCCTGCCCACCTAAAAATGCCTTGCACCGCACTCGTCTACGCACTGCAGGCATGGTTACTGTGAGGGGCATCAGCCGTGGCTCGTAAAACCCCGATTTCTCGGTATCGAAACATCGGAATTGTTGCGCACGTTGATGCTGGGAAAACCACCACGACGGAACGCATTCTGTACTACACCGGTTTATCACACAAAATTGGTGAAGTGCATGATGGCGCTGCGACCATGGACTGGATGGAGCAAGAGCAGGAGCGCGGTATTACCATTACGTCGGCGGCTACCACTTGTTTTTGGTCTGGTATGCAGGCGCAGTTTGACCAGCATCGCATAAATATCATTGATACGCCCGGGCACGTTGACTTTACCATTGAGGTAGAGCGCTCGCTGCGTGTTCTTGATGGTGCGGTTGTGGTGCTGTGTGGTTCGTCGGGCGTGCAACCTCAAACAGAGACTGTTTGGCGTCAGGCTAATCGTTACGAAGTGCCGCGTATGGTGTTTGTAAATAAGATGGACCGCGCGGGTGCCGACTTTCATATGGTGGTCGGTCAGCTCAAAGAGCGATTGGGCGCGAATCCTGTACCGCTACAAATGACCATCGGGGCGGAAGAGAAGTTTCGTGGCGTTGTAGATTTGATCAAGATGAAAGCGATCATCTGGAATGAAGATGATCAGGGCATGACCTTCGAGTACGAAGACGTACCTGCTGACATGCTGGAGCAGTGCCAGGAGATGCGCGAGTACATGATTGAATCGGCGGCGGAAGCCAATGATGAGTTCATGGAAAAATATCTGGAAGGCGAAGAGCTGAGTGAAGAAGAGATTCTGGCTGGCATTCGTTCTCGTACCCTGGCTTCTGAGATTGTGCCTGTGTTGGGCGGTTCGGCATTTAAGAACAAGGGTGTTCAGGCCGTGTTGGATAAAGTGATAGAGCTGATGCCTGCGCCAACCGACGTGAAAGCCATTGAAGGCTTGATGGAAGATGACTCCGTTGAAGAGCGCCCGGCCGACGACAATGCACCGTTTTCTGCGTTGGCGTTCAAGATTGCGACGGACCCGTTTGTTGGCACCCTCACATTCTTCCGCGTTTACTCGGGGATGTTGAAAGGCGGCGACACGGTTTATAACCCAGTAAAGGGTAAGAAGGAGCGGGTGGGTCGAATGGTGCAAATGCACTCGAACAACCGCGAAGAGATTAAAGAAGTATTGGCAGGCGATATCGCAGCCGCTGTCGGTTTGAAGGATGTGACCACGGGTGACACCTTATGTGCAATTGAGAAGCCCATTACACTGGAGCGAATGGAATTCCCGGAACCGGTTATTTCAGTAGCCGTTGAGCCAAGAACGCAAGCCGACCAGGAAAAAATGGGCATTGCGCTCAGCAAGCTGGCGCAGGAAGATCCGTCATTTCGCGTGCACACCGACGAAGAAACCGGTCAGACCATTATTTCCGGTATGGGTGAGCTGCATTTGGATGTGCTGGTTGACCGCATGCGTCGCGAGTTTGGTGTTGAGGCCAATATTGGCAAGCCGCAAGTGGCTTACCGGGAGGCTATTCGCAATACCTGCGAGATTGAAGGCAAGTTTGTTCGTCAGTCCGGCGGGCGTGGTCAATACGGTCATGTCTGGATTCGATTTGAGCCAGGTGAGGATGAGTCAGCGGAAGGCCTGGAATTCGTTAACGAAATTGTTGGTGGAGTCGTCCCAAAAGAGTACATTCCAGCTGTGTCAAAGGGTATTGAGGAGCAAATGCAGAACGGTGTGCTTGCCGGCTATCCGCTGCTCGGCCTGAAAGCCACTTTGTATGATGGTTCCTACCACGACGTAGACTCCAACGAAATGGCCTTTAAAATTGCCGGCTCCATGGCCACCAAAGATTTGTCGTCCAAGGGTGGTGCGGTATTGCTTGAGCCGATGATGAAGGTTGAGGTGGTCACGCCAGAAGAAAACATGGGTGATGTTGTTGGTGACCTGAATCGTCGCCGCGGCTTGATTCAGGGCATGGACGACACGCCATCGGGTAAAGCGGTTAGCGCAGAAGTACCGCTGGCCGAAATGTTTGGCTATGCCACCGATTTACGCTCGGCTACGCAAGGCAGAGCAACTTATTCCATGGAGTTTCTGAAATACTCAGAGGCGCCAAGCAATGTGTCAGAAGAAATTATCGCCAAAAGTAGAGGCTAACCGGAGGGTAACACGCCATGTCTAAAGAAAAATTTGAACGCACCAAGCCACACGTTAACGTGGGCACGATCGGTCACGTAGACCATGGTAAGACGACGCTGACGGCGGCCTTGACGCGCGTATGTGCGGAAGTCTGGGGCGGTACAGCGGTAG